>NZ_JAZAQH010000001.1:247500-5060316 GCF_036227845.1 Priestia sp. LL-8
ATAGGGTAAGCGCGCTGCTGGATATGCGCGTTCAAGCAGTTAGGCTGATGAGTAGGCAAATCCGCTCATCATAAAGGCTGAGCTGTGATGACGAGGGAATTATAGTACCGAAGTTCCTGATTCCACACTGCCAAGAAAAGCCTCTAGCGAGGCGGGAGGTGCCCGTACCGCAAACCGACACAGGTAGGCGAGGAGAGAATCCTAAGGTGATCGAGAGAACTCTCGTTAAGGAACTCGGCAAAATGACCCCGTAACTTCGGGAGAAGGGGTGCTCTGGTAGGGTGTATAGCCCGAGAGAGCCGCAGTGAATAGGCCCAGGCGACTGTTTAGCAAAAACACAGGTCTCTGCGAAGCCGCAAGGCGAAGTATAGGGGCTGACGCCTGCCCGGTGCTGGAAGGTTAAGAGGAGGGGTTATCCTTTGGGAGAAGCTCTGAATCGAAGCCCCAGTAAACGGCGGCCGTAACTATAACGGTCCTAAGGTAGCGAAATTCCTTGTCGGGTAAGTTCCGACCCGCACGAAAGGCGTAACGATCTGGGCACTGTCTCAACGAGAGACTCGGTGAAATTATAGTACCTGTGAAGATGCAGGTTACCCGCGACAGGACGGAAAGACCCCGTGGAGCTTTACTGTAGCCTGATATTGAATTTTGGTACAGCTTGTACAGGATAGGTAGGAGCCTGAGAAGCCGGAGCGCTAGCTTCGGTGGAGGCGTCGGTGGGATACTACCCTGGCTGTATTGAAATTCTAACCCGCGGCCCTGATCGGGCCGGGAGACAGTGTCAGGTGGGCAGTTTGACTGGGGCGGTCGCCTCCTAAAATGTAACGGAGGCGCCCAAAGGTTCCCTCAGAATGGTTGGAAATCATTCGTAGAGTGTAAAGGCACAAGGGAGCTTGACTGCGAGACCTACAAGTCGAGCAGGGACGAAAGTCGGGCTTAGTGATCCGGTGGTTCCGCATGGAAGGGCCATCGCTCAACGGATAAAAGCTACCCCGGGGATAACAGGCTTATCTCCCCCAAGAGTCCACATCGACGGGGAGGTTTGGCACCTCGATGTCGGCTCATCGCATCCTGGGGCTGTAGTCGGTCCCAAGGGTTGGGCTGTTCGCCCATTAAAGCGGTACGCGAGCTGGGTTCAGAACGTCGTGAGACAGTTCGGTCCCTATCCGTCGTGGGCGTAGGAAATTTGAGAGGAGCTGTCCTTAGTACGAGAGGACCGGGATGGACACACCGCTGGTGTACCAGTTGTCTTGCCAAAGGCATCGCTGGGTAGCTATGTGTGGACGGGATAAGTGCTGAAAGCATCTAAGCATGAAGCCCCCCTCAAGATGAGATTTCCCATAGCGTAAGCTAGTAAGATCCCTGAAAGATGATCAGGTTGATAGGTCAGAGGTGGAAGCGTGGCGACATGTGTAGCTGACTGATACTAATCGATCGAGGACTTAACCAAAACTTTAAAAGCGTAAGCTTTGCTCAGCAAACTGTTATCTAGTTTTGAGAGAGCAATCTCTTGTCTGGTGGCGATAGCGAAGAGGTCACACCCGTTCCCATACCGAACACGGAAGTTAAGCTCTTTAGCGCCAATGGTAGTTGGGACTTTGTCCCTGTGAGAGTAGGACGTTGCCAGGCCAATAAAAAGACTAGTCATTCAATGACTAGTCTTTTTTGTTTCTAAAAATTACAGCGTGAATTTAACTTTTAAATTATGTTACACTATAGTGGATTCATTTAATTTTTTATTATAAAAGTTCTTTTTGACGTTGTAAGAAACTTCTTTCAAACTGGAGGCTGCATTTTGGGTAAGAAATCAAAAAAAGTACTATACGAATTACAGGAAAATGAAACAATCGCAAGTTGTTTAGATCGGATGAAAAAAGATGGGTATATGCCCGTTCGACGAATGGAAAAGCCTATCTTTGAAGAAAAAGAAATAAATGGTAAAAAAGAGTATGTTCCGGTAAAGCAACAGATTGTTTTCGAAGGGAAAAGTCTCTAAATACGAACATTTTAATGATAAAAATAGTAAACATTCGATTTTTGGGTTGACTTTTTTCTGGTTTGGCTGTTATTATTAAGTTGTCAATTGAGATATCCGAAACCTCATATAATAGTGGGAATATGGCCCACGAGTTTCTACCCGATGACCGTAAATCATTGGACTATGAGGAGAGTACAATTACTAAATAGGTAAACATGATTCCTTTTCAAAAGGAATATTGATACATGAAACCTAGGGTAGTTGTGGCTTTCCTTTAGTGAGCCATAACATACCCTAGGTTTTTTTATAACGTGAAAAAGGAGCTTTTATTCATGAATGTAAAAGTTGCTGTTGTAATGGGCAGTCAGTCAGACTGGAGCACTATGAAATATGCGTGTGACATTTTAGATGAATTAAATATTGAATATGAAAAGAAAGTTGTATCAGCACATCGAACGCCGGATTATATGTTTGAATATGCTGAAACTGCTAAAGAACGAGGGATTAAAGTTATTATTGCTGGCGCTGGTGGTGCTGCTCACTTGCCTGGTATGATTGCTGCAAAAACAATTTTACCTGTAATAGGTGTACCAGTTAAATCAAGTAACTTAAACGGTTTAGATTCACTTTTATCGATTGTTCAAATGCCAGGCGGCGTACCGGTAGCTACAGTAGCTATTGGAAAAGCTGGTTCTACAAACGCTGGGTTGCTAGCAGCACAAATCTTAGCAACACAGGATTCAACGTTAAGTGATCAACTTGAAAATCGTAGAGAGTCTATTAAATCATCTGTGTTAGAAAGTAGTGATCAACTTGTCTAATTTACTTATACCTCCTGGTAAAACAATTGGAATCGTAGGCGGTGGACAGCTTGGGAGAATGATTGCACTATCTGCTAAAGAAATGGGTTATTACATTGCAGTGCTTGAACCAACAGAGGATTCTCCTTGCGGTCAAGTAGCAGATATTAAAGTCATTGGCAACTATGATGATAGAAAAGCGGTTGAACAGCTTGCTGAAGTGTCAGATGTCATCACTTATGAATTTGAAAACGTTGATGTTGAGATGATGAAATGGCTAGAAACAAAATGCTACGTGCCACAGGGCAGTCATTTACTAGCCGTTACACAAAATCGCCGTTTAGAAAAAGAAATGATTACAAAGCTTAATCTAGATGTTCCTGATTACGCAATCGTTACGACTGAAGAAGAACTTTTAAAAGCTGTCGAAACAATTGGTTATCCATGTGTCGTAAAAACTTGCCGAGGCGGATATGACGGTAAAGGGCAAGTTCTAGTGAAAAATGAGAATAATATTCGTGAAGCAGCTGAGCTATTAGCGCAATCAGAATGTATTGTAGAACAGTGGATGAACTTAGATAAAGAAGTATCAGTTATTGTACACCGCAATGCAAAAGGCGAAACGGTATGTTTACCAGTAGCTGAGAACATTCATAAGCATCATATTTTGCACCAAACGATTGTTCCAGCACGTATTACAGCAGATCAAGAAGCGAAAGCTCTTCAATATGCGCAGGAAATAGCAAAAGGATTAGATTTAGTTGGTACGTTAGCAGTTGAGATGTTTCTAACTAAAGAAGGTCAGATTTATATAAATGAAATGGCGCCTAGACCTCATAATTCAGGTCATTATTCAATCAATGCTTGTGATCTTTCTCAATTTCAACAGCATGTAAGAGCCATTTGTAACTGGACCCTAGCACAGCCGACTTTATTAAAACCTGCTGTTATGGTTAACCTATTAGGGGAACATATTGAGAACACAATGGCAAAAATCGAATGTTTAGATGATATGCACTTGCATTTGTACGGAAAAAAAGTTGCAAAAGAGAAGAGAAAAATGGGACATATCACGGTATTAGCTGATAAGATAGATGAGGCGATAGAAAAAGCCGAATCTCTAGGAATTTGGGAAAGAACGGAGGAAGTAACAACATGATTGAACGTTATACAAGACCAGAAATGGCAGCTATTTGGACAGAAGAAAATAAATTTAAAGCTTGGTTAGAAGTTGAAATTCTAGCTTGCGAAGCATGGTCAGAATTAGGACACATTCCGAAAGAAGATGTGAAGTTAATTCGTCAAAATGCATCTTTTGATATTAACCGCATCAATGAAATTGAACTAGAAACACGTCATGACGTAGTAGCTTTCACTCGTGCAGTATCTGAAACGCTTGGTGAAGAGCGCAAGTGGGTACACTACGGTTTGACTTCAACTGACGTAGTTGATACAGCACTATCTTATTTATTAAAGCAAGCTAATGAAATCTTGCTAAGTGACGTAGAGCGCTTTGTAGAAGTACTAAAGGAAAAAGCTCAAGAACATAAGTATACGGTTATGATGGGACGTACGCACGGTGTACACGCTGAGCCAACGACTTTTGGTTTGAAAATGGGGTTATGGTACGAAGAAATGAAGCGTAACCTAGAGCGTTTAAAACGTGCTGCAGCTGAAGTGGAATTCGGTAAAATGTCAGGAGCAGTTGGAACGTTTGCTAACATCGATCCTTTCGTTGAAAAATACGTATGTGAGAAGCTAGGGATTTCACCAGCACCAATCTCTACGCAAACATTACAGCGTGACCGTCATGCACACTATATGTCAGTCCTAGCGTTAATTGCGACATCTATTGAGAAATTTGCAGTAGAAGTTCGCGGTCTTCAAAAGAGTGAAACACGTGAGGTTGAAGAGTACTTTGCAAAAGGTCAAAAAGGATCATCTGCAATGCCTCATAAACGTAATCCAATCGGTTCTGAGAACGTAACGGGACTTGCTCGCTTAATTCGCGGCTATATGGTTACAGCTTATGATAATGTACCGCTTTGGCATGAGCGTGACATCTCTCATTCATCGGCAGAGCGTGTCATCTTACCTGATGCAACGATTGCTTTAAATTACATGTTAAATCGTTTTGCAAATATTGTTAAAAACTTAACAGTATTCCCTGACAACATGAAGCGCAACATGGATCGTACACTAGGGTTAATTTACTCACAGCGTGTACTGTTAACATTAATTAATAAAGGTATGGTACGTGAAGAAGCATACGACTTAGTACAGCCAAAAGCAATGGAAGCATGGGAAACTCAAGTTCCTTTCCGTTCTTTAATTGAAGGCGAAGAGCGTATTACTCGCCACTTATCACCAGAAGAGATTGAAGATTGCTTCGATCATAAGCACCATTTAAAAAATGTAGATATGATTTTTGAACGTTTAGGTCTTTAATAAAAAAGGCAAGGCACGTCCTTGCCTTTATCTAAGAAAGTGTATCTGAATATTCTGTATGTAGAGGTGACAGCATGGAAAAGCAAGAGTTACTTTATGAAGGAAAAGCGAAAAAAATTTACGCTACTGATGAGCAAGATGTATTGTGGGTTGCTTATAAAAACGAAGCTACAGCATTCAACGGTCAGAAAAAGGCAGAGATTAGCGGGAAAGCACAGCTGAACAACCAAATTAGTAGTTTACTATTTTCAATGTTACATGAGCAAGGGATTACAACTCACTTTGTGAAGCAGCTTTCAGATCATGAACAAGCGGTTAAGAAAGTAGAGATTGTTCCGCTTGAAGTTGTTGTACGAAATGCTACAGCAGGAAGCCTTGCGAAGCGAATTGGCGTAGAAGAAGGTATTCGCTTTGAACAGCCAATCGTTGAACTTTACTATAAAGATGACGCGCTTGGTGATCCGTTAATTCTTGCAGAACATGCAATTTTCCTTAAGGCTGCAACTCAAGAAGAGATTGATAGTTTAAAGGCACAAGCACTTCAAATCAACGAAGTATTATCGGAATTTTTCAAAGATAAAGACATTTTCTTGGTAGATTTTAAATTAGAATTCGGCCGTACTTCTCAAGGCGACATTATTTTAGCGGATGAAATTTCACCTGACACTTGCCGCTTCTGGGATGTTCATACGAACGAAAAATTAGATAAAGATGTATTCCGCAGAGACTTAGGCGGTTTAACAGAAGCATACGAAAAAATCTTACAGCGAATCGGAGGATAACCCAACCATGTATAAAGTAAAAGTATTTGTCACATTAAGAGAAAGTGTATTAGACCCTCAAGGAGTAGCCGTTAAAAATTCATTGCACCGTATGTCTTATGAAGAAGTTCAAGAAGTACGCATCGGTAAATTTTTAGAGCTAACAATCGACAGCACAGATTCATTAGATGAACGCGTAAAAGAAATGTGTGAAAAGCTTTTAGTTAATACAGTAATTGAAGATTACCGTTACGAGGTTGAGGAGGTTGTCGTACAGTGAAATTTGCTGTAATTGTTTTTCCAGGATCAAACTGTGACGTAGATATGTATCATGCTATCAAAGATGAGCTTGGTGAAGAAGTAGATTACGTTTGGCACGATACAGAATCATTAGATCAATATGATGGTATCTTGCTTCCAGGCGGTTTCTCATATGGAGATTACCTTCGTTCAGGTGCTATCGCTCGCTTCTCAAATGTAATGGACGCTGTAAAAAAAGCAGCAAGCCAAGGAAAGCCAGTACTAGGCGTATGTAATGGATTCCAAATTTTATTAGAAGCAGGATTACTACCAGGTGCTATGCGCCGTAATGAAAACTTAAAATTTATCTGTAAAACAGTGAATTTAAAAGTAGCTAATAACGAAACAATGTTTACAAATGCTTATGGCAAAGATGAAGTAATTGCTATTCCAGTGGCACACGGTGAAGGCAACTACTATTGTGATGAACACACGTTACAAAAATTGATTGAAAACAACCAGATTCTTTTCCAATACGCAGGTGATAATCCAAACGGAAGTCTTCAAGATATTGCAGGGATTACGAACGAAACAGGCAACGTATTAGGAATGATGCCTCACCCAGAAAGAGCGGTAAGCGATCTTTTAGGAAGCGCGGACGGACTTAAATTATTTCAATCAATCGTAAAGCAGTGGAGGGAACAAAATGTCGTTACTTCTTGAACCAAATGTAGAGCAAATTAAAGAACAAAAGTTATATCGAGACATGGGATTAACAGACGAAGAGTTTGCAAATGTAGAGCAACTGCTTGGTCGTACTCCTAACTATACAGAAACAGGCTTATTCTCTGTTATGTGGTCAGAGCACTGCAGTTATAAAAACTCTAAGCCTGTACTGAAAAAATTCCCTATCACGGGTGAAAAAGTATTACAAGGTCCTGGTGAAGGAGCTGGTATCGTCGATATCGGTGACAACCAAGCCGTTGTATTTAAAATCGAAAGTCATAACCATCCATCAGCGATTGAGCCTTATCAAGGAGCAGCAACTGGCGTAGGTGGTATCATTCGTGACGTCTTTTCAATGGGAGCAAGACCGATTGCACTTTTAAACTCTTTACGTTTTGGTGAATTAACATCTCCAAAGGTTCGTCATTTGTTTGAGGAAGTAGTAGCGGGAATCGCAGGTTACGGTAACTGTGTAGGAATCCCAACAGTAGGAGGAGAAATTCAGTTTGAAGCTTCATATGAAGGAAATCCGCTTGTTAACGCTATGTGTGTTGGTTTAATTAACCACGAAGACATTCAAAAAGGTCAAGCTAAAGGCGTTGGCAACACGGTTATGTACGTAGGAGCAAAAACGGGACGCGACGGTATCCACGGCGCTACATTTGCTTCTGAAGAGCTATCTGATCAGTCAGATGAAAAACGTCCTGCTGTACAAGTAGGAGATCCATTTATGGAAAAACTTCTTCTTGAAGCTTGCTTAGAGCTTATCAAGTGTGACGCTTTAGTCGGCATTCAAGATATGGGTGCCGCGGGCTTAACAAGTTCTTCAGCAGAGATGGCAAGTAAAGCAGGTTCTGGTATTGAAATGAACCTTAATCTTGTACCTCAGCGTGAAACAGGCATGACACCATATGAAATGATGCTTTCAGAATCTCAAGAGCGCATGCTCATCGTTGTTGAAAAAGGCCGTGAAAATGAAATCGTAGAAATCGTTGAAAAATACGGATTAGAAGCTGTTTCAGTTGGTCACGTAACCGACGATAAGCGCCTTCGTTTAACTCACAACGGAGAAGTAGTAGCAGATGTTCCTGTAGATGCATTAGCAGAAGATGCACCGGTATACCACAAACCATCTCAAGAACCAGCATACTATCGTGAGTTCCAAGAGCAGTCAGCATATGCTCCTACTGTTGAAAATCACAGTGATATGTTAGTAACGCTTTTAAAACAGCCTACGATTGCAAACAAAGAGTGGGTTTACAACCAATATGACTACCAAGTACGTACAAACACAGTTGTATCTCCTGGATCTGACGCGGCGGTTGTTCGTGTACGTGATACAAATAAAGCATTAGCGATGACAACAGACTGTAACTCTCGCTATTTATACCTAGACCCGGAAGTAGGCGGCCGTATCGCAGTGGCAGAAGCTGCTCGTAACCTTGTATGTTCTGGTGCACAGCCTCTTGCGATTACAGACTGCTTAAACTTCGGTAACCCTGAAAAACCAGAAATCTTCTGGCAAATTGAAAAAGCAACAGACGGTATGAGCGACGCTTGCCGTGAGCTATCGACTCCGGTTATCGGTGGTAACGTATCTCTTTACAATGAAACAAAAGGTGAAGCAATTTACCCAACTCCTGTTATTGGAATGGTTGGTTTGATCGAGGATATCAACCATATTACAACTCAATATGCGAAGAAAAAAGATGACTTAATCTATGTTATTGGTAAAGCTGAAGCAGAATTCGCAGGTACTGAGCTTCAAAAAGTACTAGAAAACGGTACGGTATTCGGCCATTCACCTAAATTAGATTTAGCAATTGAAAAAACACGTCAAGATCAGCTTCTTCAAGCAATTCGTGAAGGTGCAGTTCAGTCTGCTCACGATATTGCAGAAGGAGGATTCGCGGTAGCTCTAGCTGAAAAAGTGATGAACGGCAGCGGATTAGGTGTAAACGTAACGGTAAACGGTGAAGCAACAGCAGAGCTATTCAGTGAAACACAATCACGCTTTATCGTAACGGTTTCACCAGAGAATAAAGAAAAATTCGAAATGCTTGTACAAGATGCAGCATTAGTAGGTCGCGTAACAGAAGATGCAACATTAACTGTTAAACATCAAGAAAGTGTTCTTGTTCAGTTATCAGTTGAAGAATTAACTACTGCTTGGAAAGGAGCGCTTCCATGCTTGCTGAAATCAAAGGCTTAAACGAAGAATGTGGCGTATTCGGTGTATGGGGACATGAAAACGCAAGCCAGATTGCTTATTACGGTTTGCATAGCTTGCAACACCGCGGACAAGAAGGCGCTGGTATTGCTGTAACAGACGGTGAAAAAGTAACAGTGATGAAAGGCGTCGGCCTTGTTAACGAAGTATTTGGCCACGGAGAGTTAGAGCAACTAAACGGTAAAGCAGCAATTGGACACGTTCGTTATGCAACAGCTGGAGGCGGAGGGTTTGAAAATGTTCAACCCCTTCACTTCCGCTCTCATAGCGGAAGCATTGCGTTAGCTCATAATGGAAACTTGGTTAATGCAAATGCATTAAAGCATCAGCTGGAAAACCAAGGGAGTATTTTTCAATCAACATCTGATACAGAAGTACTGGCTCATTTAATTAAACGAAGCGGCTATGAAGATATGAAAGATAAAGTGAAAAATGCTTTATCAATGGTTAAAGGCGCATACGCATTCGTTATTTTAACAGAAGATACAATGATGGTTGCACTTGATCCTCACGGACTGCGTCCATTATCGATTGGACGATTAGGTGATGCCTATGTAGTAGCTTCTGAAACGTGTGCGTTTGATATTGTTGGAGCGGTTCATGAGCGTGATGTAGAGCCTGGTGAATTACTTATTATTAACGATGAAGGTATTCAATCAGAACGTTTCACATTAAATGTAAACCGCGCAATTTGCAGTATGGAATATATTTATTTCTCAAGACCAGATAGCAATATTGATGGAATCAATGTTCACTCTGCTCGTAAAAACCTTGGGAAACAACTTGCAGTTGAGTCACCAATTGAAGCAGACGTTGTAACAGGCGTTCCGGATTCAAGTATTTCAGCAGCAATCGGTTTTGCAGAACAGTCCGGGATCCCATACGAATTAGGTTTAATTAAGAATCGATACGTAGGCCGTACATTCATTCAGCCTTCACAAGAACTGCGTGAACAAGGTGTAAAAATGAAGTTGTCTCCCGTACGTAAAATTGTAGAGGGTAAGCGTGTTGTTATGGTAGATGATTCTATCGTTCGCGGCACAACAAGCCGACGCATTGTTCGTATGCTTCGAGAAGCAGGAGCAACTGAAGTACATGTACGCATCAGTTCACCACCTATCAAAAATCCATGTTTCTATGGAATTGACACGTCGTCATCCTCTGAGCTAATTGCTGCTACGCGTTCTGTTGAAGAAATTCGTGAATTAATTGAAGCAGATTCACTTGTTTTCTTAAGCAACGAAGGGTTAGTAGATGCAATCGGCAGACAGTATGAAGGCAATGGCGGACAGTGTATGGCATGTTTCACTGGAAAGTATCCAACTGAAATTTATCCAGATACTGTACACCCTCATGAAAAGGTAACTTGTTAGTTTTAACGTAAAAAAGGAGTGACAACATGTCATATTCATATAAACAAGCTGGAGTTGACTTAGAAGCAGGATATGAAGCTGTTTCACGTATTAAAAAGCACGTAGAACGCACTGCTCGTGCAGGTATTATGGGAACAGTCGGCGGCTTTGGCGGAATGTTTGATTTATCTACATTGAATTTAAAAGAGCCTGTTCTTGTTTCTGGTACAGATGGAGTAGGAACAAAATTGAAACTTGCTTTTCAAATGGATAAGCATGACACAATCGGTGTGGATGCAGTGGCCATGTGTGTAAACGACGTTTTAGCACAAGGAGCAGAGCCTCTTTACTTCTTAGATTATATTGCTTGCGGGAAAGCAGTTCCTGAAAAAATTGAATCGATTGTAAAAGGAATTGCAGACGGCTGTGAACAATCCAACTGTGCGTTAATTGGCGGAGAAACAGCTGAAATGCCAGGTTTATACGAAGAAGATGAATATGATCTTGCAGGGTTTACAGTAGGAGCAGTAGAAAAGTCAGAAATTATCACTGGAGATGAGATTAAAGCTGGACAGCTGTTGATCGGTATCTCATCTAGCGGTATTCACAGCAATGGCTACTCTCTTGTACGTAAAATTGTTGATGATCAAGGATTAAATCTTCACGAAACTTACGCTGGTTTTAATGAAAAGCTCGGAGTTGAGTTATTAACGCCAACAAAAATATACGTGAAGCCAGTCCTAAAAGCATTACATGCAGCTAAGGTGGCAGGTATGGCTCATATTACTGGAGGCGGATTTGTTGAAAATATCCCTCGTATGCTTCCTGAAGGTTTAGGTGTCGAAATCGATTACGGTTCTTGGCCAATTCCATACGTGTTTGATTTCCTTGAAGAGCAAGGCAAGCTAGACCGTAAAGAAATGTTTGAAGTATTCAACATGGGAATCGGATTTGTTTTAGCTGTTGAACCTGAAGATATGAATAAAGTCATTGAAGCAATTGAAAACGAAGGCGAAAAAGCATTTGTTATCGGACGTGTAAAAGAAGGAACAGGTGTTGAATTTGCTGGAGGGACGTTTGCATGATAAATATTGCAGTGTTTGCTTCTGGAAACGGCAGTAACTTTCAATCCATCTACGAAGCAACTCAGTCAGGTCGATTAAAAGCAAATATTGCGCTTGTTGTTTGTAATAAACCGGATGCATACGTAATTGAACGAGCAAAAGCATGTGGAATACCATGCTTTGTTTGTTCGCCTAAAAACTATGAAAATAAAGAAGCGTATGAAGCAGCAATTCTTGCAGAGCTTACATCAGCTAAAGTAGAATTTCTTGTTTTAGCAGGATATATGCGATTAGTTGGTTCGACGTTGCTTAAGCCATACAAAAATCGTATTGTTAATATTCACCCTTCGCTTTTACCTGCATTTCCTGGGATTGATGCTATTGGTCAAGCTTTTGATGCAGGAGTAAAAGTGATTGGAATTACCGTGCATTTTGTAGATGAAGGCATGGATACAGGACCAATTATTGACCAGCAGGCTATTCGCATTGAAAAAGGCGATACAAGAGAAACAGTTGAGGCCCGTATTCATGAAATTGAACATCAATTTTATCCCGCGGTACTGAATGAATTATTTGAACAAGCCGCAGTTAAATAAATAGGATGTAACCTTGTCAAAAAAGTTTTAATCCTTTACTATGGTAGAGTAGTAGTGAAAGAAAGATTTTAAATGAGAGATCGGATCAGGAGGAGTTTACAAAATGACAGCAAAACGCGCGCTTATTAGTGTATCTGATAAAGAAGGTATTGTTTCATTTGCACAAGAATTAAAGGACTTAGGAGTAGAAATTATTTCAACTGGCGGTACAAAGCGTACCCTAGAAGAAAACGGCATTGACGTTATCGGAATTTCTGAAGTAACTGGTTTCCCAGAAATTTTAGACGGCCGTTTAAAAACATTGCATCCTAACGTTCACGGTGCTTTATTAGCGTTACGCGATAATGAAGAGCATCAAGCTCAAATGAAAGAGCATAATATCTCGCCAATCGACTTTGTAGTTGTAAACTTATACCCATTTAAAAAGACAATTGAAAAAGAGGATGTAACGCTTGCTGAAGCGATTGAGAATATTGACATCGGTGGACCTACAATGCTTCGTTCAGCTGCGAAAAATTATCGTTCTGTCTCAGTTGTAGTAGATCCAAGCGATTACGCAACCGTAGTAGAAGAGTTAAAAGCAGATGGCAATGTTTCATTTGAAACCAACCAACGATTAGCAGCAAAAGTATTCCGTCATACGGCAGCTTATGATGCATTAATCGCTGAATACTTAACAAATATTACAGGTGAAACAACTCCTGAGAAATTAACAGTAACGTATGAGCGTGTTCAAGGCTTACGATACGGAGAAAATCCTCACCAACAAGCTTCTTTCTATAAAAAGCCGTTAACACAAAAAGGTTCTATTGCAACAGCTACGCAGCTGCATGGAAAAGAGTTATCATACAATAATATCAACGATGCAAACGCAGCTCTTCAAATCGTAAAAGAATTCAAAGAGCCGGCTATCGTAGCAATCAAACATATGAATCCTTGCGGTGTAGGTGTGGGTGAAACAATTGCTCAAGCTTATCAAAAAGCATACGAAGCGGATCCTACATCTATCTTTGGCGGCATCGTAGCAGCTAACCGTCCTATCGACCGTGAAACGGCTATTCAGTTAAAAGAAATTTTCTTAGAAATCATCATTGCTCCTGCGTTCGATCAAGAAGCATTAGATGTATTAACAGCTAAGAAAAACCTTCGTTTACTAACGATAGAGCTTGATGAAAAAGCAGAAAAAGAAGCTTTCTTAACATCTGTAAAAGGCGGCGTGCTTGTTCAGGATGAAGACGTATTCGGATTTGATGATGCAACGATTACTGTTCCAACGAAACGTGAGCCAACAGAAAAAGAGTGGGCAGATTTAAAATTAGCATGGAAAGTTGTTAAAAATGTTAAGTCTAATGCTATTGTACTTGCAAAAGATGACATGACAATTGGCGTAGGGGCTGGTCAAATGAATCGCGTAGGCGCTGCAAAAATTGCGATTGAACAAGCTGGTGAAAAAGCACAAGGTTCAGCTTTAGGTTCAGATGCGTTCTTCCCAATGGGCGATACAGTAGAAGCAGCAGCTAAAGCAGGAATCACAGCTATTATTCAGCCAGGCGGATCAATTCGTGATGAAGAGTCAATTGCAAAAGCAGATGAATACGGCATCGCAATGGTATTTACAGGCGTAAGACATTTTAAACATTAATGAGGTGAAGAACGTGAATGTTTTAGTTATTGGAAAAGGCGGAAGAGAGCATACAATTGCATGGAAAGCTTCAAAAAGTCCACTTGTTAACGAAGTATTTGTAGCACCAGGGAATCCAGGTATGAGAGACGTGGCAACGATTGTACCAATCGATGAAAGCAGCCAAGAAGAGCTTGTGCAGTTTGCAAAAGAAAACAAGATTGGGTTAACAATTGTTGGACCAGAAAATCCGCTAATTGAAGGCATTGTTGATCGATTTGAACAAGAAGGTCTTCCGGTCTTTGGGCCGCGCAAACAAGCAGCGATGATTGAAGGAAGCAAAAGCTTTGCAAAAGAGCTCATGAAAAAGTATGATATTCCAACCGCAGCGTATGAAACATTTACGTCTTACGAGGAAGCAAAAGCATATGTGGAAAAGCAAGGCGCTCCAATTGTTATCAAAGCAGACGGCTTAGCAGCTGGAAAAGGTGTAACTGTTGCTTTAACAGTGGAAGAAGCTGTAGATACATTACGTGATTTTCTAGTTGACCAAAAATTTAAAGAAGCAAGTGCAAAAGTAGTTGTAGAAGAATTTTTGGATGGTGAAGAATTTTCATTAATGGCATTTGTACGCGGTACAAATGTATATCCAATGGTAATTGCACAAGATCATAAGCGTGCTTTTGACGGCGATCAAGGTCCGAACACAGGAGGCATGGGAGCTTACTCTCCTGTTCCGCAAATCAGTGATGCAGAAGTACAAGAGGCTGTAGAAAACATCTTACTTCCAATGGCTAAAGGATTAGCTGAAGAAGGCTGTGAGTATACAGGAATTCTATATGCTGGTCTGATTCAAACACAAAAAGGACCAAAAGTTATTGAATTTAATGCGCGTTTTGGAGATCCTGAAACACAGGTTGTACTGCCGCGTATGAAAAGCGATTTAGTCGATGTGCTTCTTCGCATTTTGAAAGAAGAAAAAGTAGAAATTGAATGGGATAACGAAGCAGCTATTGGAATTGTATTAGCAGCAGCAGGCTACCCAGAAGCTTATCAAAAGGGTGCGCCAATTAACGGATTGGATGCGATTAGTGAAGACGCGCTTGTTTTCCACGCTGGTACAGCTTTAGAAAACGACACATACGTTTCAAACGGCGGCCGTGTTCTATTAGTAGGTGCCAAAGGAGCAACCCTTCAAGAAGCGCAGCAAGAAGTATACAAACAAATGGCTCATATCGATGTAGAAAAAGGCTTTTTCTATCGCAAAGACATCGGCCATCGTGCATTAACAAAAGCAGCTTTAAAATAACAAAGGAGAGCTCCGGCTCTCCTTTTTACCTTATGAAGGATTATACGTTTCTTCGTTTCCATTTGGATGGTGTTCATGCTCATCATGTTTTTGACATGAATCATATGCGTACGTAAGGGGGCAAAAACGCGTGATGCCTTCTGCAACTTTTAAAGCTCCCATTAACCCCAAGAAGATGTATGAATCTTTGTACGGTCTGCGAGATAAACGAGATGTTGTCCAAGAAAGAAGGGTAAAGCCCAATGTAAGTCGAATTAATGCGTTAACAATGCCGATATTTGGTTTCATGTTTTATCACCTTTATTCATAAAATTAATAACAGTTTCTGAATGCGTTTACATCACGGATGTGTTACGATAAAAATACATAGTAAATTAGGGGGAATTTAGCATGCCGGAACAAAGATACCGCTGGAAAAGCAAACATATTAGACAGCAGCTCTTAGTATTAAACGGTCAAAAAGCACCAACTATTGTCTTAAAAGATGCAACATATTTGAACGCTCGAATGAAGCAGTGGAAAAAAGCACATATTTGGGTTTACCAAGATCGTATTGTATACGTTGGCTCAGAGATGCCTAAGCACACAGACGCTTCTACAGAGATTATAGACTGCAGTGATAAATATGTGGTTCCTGGGTATATTGAGCCGCATGTTCACCCGTTTCAGTTATATAATCCCCAGACTTTTTCCCAATATGCAGCCAAGCACGGAACAACGACTTTATTTAATGATAATTTAATTCTCGCTTTACAGCTTGAACAAAAAACGGCATTTTCATTGATTGAAGAAATGAAAACGTTACCACAATCGCTGTATTGGTGGTGCAGATTTGATTCGCAGACGGAAATTGATGAAGAGTCTGATATCTTCTCACATACAAACATTACTTCTTGGCTACAAAATGAAGCTGTCTTACAAGGAGGCGAACTGACAAGTTGGCCGAAGCTTTTAGACGGAGATGATTTAATGCTTCACTGGGTTCAAGAGACAAAACGAATGAGGAAGCACATTGAAGGACATTTCCCGGGGGCATCAGCATTTACCTTGGCAAAAATGAAATTGCTCGGGGCAGACAGCGATCATGAGTCTATGACAGGGGAAGATGTTGTTGCTCGGTTAACGCAAGGCTATGACGTCGCTTTGCGCCACTCCTCGATTCGTCCGGATTTACCAAAGTTGCTGCAGGAGTTAAAAGAGCTGGGAGTAGATTATTTTGACCACATTACGATGAATACAGACGGCTCTCCGCCTTCTTTTTACCAAAACGGCGTGTCAGACATGTTAATTACATTAGCTATTTCAGAAGGAGTTCCCGTGTTAGATGCTTATAATATGGTGTCTGTAAATATTGCTCGCTATTATAACATGGAACATTTGCATGGCCATGTAGCAACAGGCTGTGTGGCTAATATTAATATTTTAGAAGATCCTATGCGGCCTACTCCGGTATCTGTGCTAGCAAAAGGAAAGTGGATGAAAAAAGAAGGCAAAGAGCAAGCATTAGCCTCGGTAGAATTTCCTTGGGAAAAGTTTGGTTTTTCACCGTTAAAGTTAGACTTTGATTTAACGATGGACGATTTTCAATTTTCAATGCCAGTAGGCGTAAAAATGAAAAATGCTGTTATTATGGAGCCGTATTCCATTCACTTAAATGTGAGCGGAGATGTATTAGCCTCTGATCATGATGAAAGCTTTTTAGTGCTGGTGGACCGAGAAGGCAAGTGGCGCATCAATACGCTGTTAAAAGGATTTGCGACAAATGTATCTGGATTGGCGAGTTCATTTTCAAATACAGGTGATTTTATTTTAATTGGAAAATCGAAAAAAGATATGATGTGTGCATTTAAACGTATGAAAGAAATTGGCGGCGGTATTGTCATTACAGAAGGAGAGAAGGTAGTATATGAATTGGATCTTCCGTTAAAAGGAGTCATGTCGAATCTGCCGATGGAAGAGTTAAGTAAACGAGAGGTGGAACTCAAGAAAGTGCTGGGTGACCGAGGATACAAACACGATGATCCTGTCTATTCACTGCTGTTCTTTTCATCTACACATTTGCCTTATATTCGTATCACGCCAGTAGGAATTTATGACGTTATGAATAAAAAAGTACTTTTTCCGTCTATAATGCGTTAAAATATAAAAGTATCAAAGGAATTTGAAATTTGTATGAAATTGGCTGTCTTCATACAGAATGAATGTATGTGCAAATAAATATAGAAACTGTATTTTATAGATAGAAACAACCAGTAAAGAAAGCCAATGATAAAGGAGTTCGATACGATGCAAATCAACAAACTACGAGGAAAAGAATTAGATCAGCTATTTCAAGCGATTTTATCATTAGAAAACATTGAAGAATGCTATCAATTTTTTGATGACCTATGTACAGTTAATGAAATTCAATCATTAGCACAGCGCTTAGAAGTAGCAAGAATGCTAAGAGAAGGCAACACGTACCATAAAATTGAGACGGAAACTGGAGCAAGCACAGCGACGATTTCCCGTGTTAAACGCTGCTTGAATTATGGAAGCGATGCGTATCAAATGGTGTTAGAACGCCTTCAAGAAGATTCAAATCAAAAGTAAAGCGTATGGCTGAAGCAGCCATACGCTTATTTTTTTAATTAAAATTGAGTTGCTTCTTCAATGATATTTTTAAGGTCGCTAATTGCTACACGTTTTTGTTCCATTGTGTCGCGGTTACGGATTGTTACTTGATTGTCTTCTAATGAATCGAAGTCGAATGTAATACAGAACGGCGTACCGATTTCATCATGGCGACGGTAACGTTTACCGATTGAACCAGCATCATCATAGTCAATCATAAAGTATTTTGCTAAATCTTCAAAAACAGCGCGAGCTTCGTTAGAAAGCTTTTTAGAAAGTGGTAATACAGCAGCTTTAAATGGTGCTAAAGCAGGGTGAAGCTGCATAACTGTACGAGAAGAGCCATCTTCTAACGTTTCTTCTTCATATGCATCAATCATATAAGCTAATGTTACACGGTCAGCCCCTAAAGAAGGCTCGATGCAGTAAGGTACATAGCGTTCGTTTGTTTCTTGATCAACATATTGGAAGTCTTCTCCAGAGTGTTCCATGTGCTGTTTTAAGTCGTAGTCAGTACGAGAAGCTACGCCCCATAGTTCGCCCCAGCCGAATGGGAACTTGTATTCAAAGTCTGTTGTTGCATTACTGTAGTGAGAAAGTTCATCATCATCATGGTCGCGAAGACGAACGTTTTCTTCTTTCATACCAAGAGAAAGAAGCCATTTGTTACATGTTTCTTTCCAGTAGTTAAACCACTCTAATTCAGTGCCTGGTTTACAGAAGAATTCAAGTTCCATTTGTTCAAATTCACGCGTACGGAATGTGAAGTTACCAGGTGTAATTTCGTTACGGAAGCTTTTACCCACTTGGCCAATACCGAATGGAAGCTTTTTACGCATTGAGCGCTGAACGTTTTTAAAGTTTACGAAAATACCTTGAGCCGTTTCAGGACGAAGATAAATTTCATTTGTTGATGTTTCAGTTACACCTTGGTGCGTTTTGAACATTAAGTTAAATTGGCGAATTTCAGTGAAGTTAGCTGAACCACACTCAGGGCATGTAATTTCGTGTTCTTTAATTAAGTCAGCCATTGCATCAAATGAAAGGCCGTCTACGATCATTTCAATGCCTTTTTCTTGAAGCTTTTCTTCAATTAATTTATCGGCACGGTGACGAGCTTTACAATCCTTACAGTCGATCATTGGGTCATTAAAGTTTCCTAAGTGACCAGAAGCTTCCCATGTTTTTGGATTCATTAAAATCGCAGCGTCTAAACCAACGTTGTATGGAGATTCTTGAATGAATTTTTTCCACCATGCTTTTTTAATATTGTTCTTTAATTCTACGCCAAGCGGGCCGTAATCCCATGTATTTGCAAGACCGCCGTAAATTTCAGAACCTTGAAATACAAAGCCACGGTGTTTGGCGTGAGATACGATTTGATCCATTGTTTTTGACATTCTAATTCCTCCTGTAAATGGTAGTAATTCAAGCGAAACAAAAAGAGCGGGTACAAAAAAACTCTCGTCCTTGGGCATATCAACAATATGCCCAGGGACGAGAGTTTTTCCCGCGGTTCCACCCTGGTTGATACAAAATGTATCCACCTTCGTCTGTATATACTCCAGATTGCCTTTTCCTTAAACCATTCTCTAGGCTCTCACCGTCCCTAGTTCGCTTTGTGAAGAGGATTTAAGTACTATTGATCCTTCAGCGTATATCATATGAATTTTAGTAGCTATATATTAGCATATCCTATGCAGAGAAACAATAACCTTGTGCAAAATGGGCTTTTTTTGTGATGTTTTCTTTCGGAATTTGAGGATAAAACCGTATCTTTTATCCATATTTTTTGAAAACAAAAAACGTGATGAAAAGTTCGGTTTTCCTTTCATTTCACCCTCCTAGTTTTGTTATAATGAACAAATGGACGAGCGCGAACTTTTAAGTGTAAAGAAATGGAGGAACCTATATGTATGATATTAAAGAGTGGAGACATGTCTTTAAATTAGATCCTAATAAAGAGATTTCAGATGCAGATTTAGAGAAAATTTGCGAATCCGGCACGGATGCGGTTCTTGTCGGAGGATCTGACGGAGTGACTCTAGACAATGTACTGCAGTTGTTAATGCGTATTCGCCGCTACACGGTGCCGTGTGCGCTAGAAGTATCAACCATTGACTCTGTAACGCCTGGGTTTGATTCTTATTTCATTCCGACCGTTTTAAACAGCAAGGATCCAAAGTGGATTGTTGACTTACATCATGCGGCGATGAAGGAATACGGAGAGATTATGGATTGGGATGAAATTTTTGTAGAAGGATACTGCGTTCTTAACCCCGAAGCAAAAGTGGCTGGCCTAACGGAAGCGAAAACTGATTTGGATGCAGAAGACGTTGTAGCGTATGCTCGCATGGCTGAACGCATGTTTCATTTGCCCGTTTTCTATCTAGAATACAGCGGAACATATGGAGACCCTGCATTAGTGGCAGAAGTGAAAAATTCTCTAAATGAGACGAAGTTGTTTTACGGCGGGGGTATTGTAACAAAAGAGCAAGCGAGCGAGATGGGAGAGCTAGCGGACACGGTTATTGTAGGAAATGTTATCTATACGGATTTATCTGAAGCGTTAAAAACTGTAAAAGCGGTAAAAAAGAATATTGCACAGTGAAAAATAAATAAAGTAGAATAGAGAATATATGTTCGATATAGGCGGTGAAAACGTGAATTTTTTAAGTGAAAAATTATTAACAGGATTAAACCCTCAGCAGCAAGAGGCAGTTAAAACAACAGACGGACCGTTATTACTTATGGCCGGTGCAGGAAGTGGAAAAACACGTGTATTAACGCACCGAATTGCGTTTTTAATGGCAGAAAAAGAAGTTGCACCTTGGAATATTTTAGCTATTACCTTCACAAACAAAGCAGCTCGTGAAATGAGAGAGCGTGTGGCAAGTATCGTTGGCGGAGTGGCAGAAGATATCTGGATTTCAACGTTCCACTCGATGTGCGTGCGTATTTTACGAAGAGATATTGATCGTATTGGCTTTAATCGTAACTTTACAATTTTAGATTCAACGGATCAGCTGTCCGTTATTAAAAACATTTTAAAAGATCAAAACATCGACCCAAAAAAATTCGATCCGCGCTCGCTATTAGGAAGCATTAGTTCAGCTAAAAATGAACTGAAAGTAGCAGAAGAATTTGATAAAACAGCAGCGGGACCATATGAAGAAGTTGTAAGTAAAGTCTACAAAGAGTATGAAAAGCGTTTAAAGAAAAACCAAGCGCTCGATTTTGATGATTTGATTATGACAACGATTCAGTTATTTAAACGAGTTCCTGAAGTGTTAACGTACTATCAGCGCAAGTTTCAATATATTCATGTGGACGAGTATCAAGATACAAACCATGCACAATATATGCTGGTTCGCTTGCTAGCTGCACGATTTGAAAATGTATGCGTAGTAGGGGATTCAGATCAGTCTATTTACCGCTGGCGCGGGGCTGATATTACAAATATCTTGTCATTTGAAAAAGATTACCCAAAAGCTAAAACCATTTTGCTTGAACAAAATTATCGTTCAACAAAAACGATTTTAGCTGCGGCAAACGGCGTCATCGCAAATAACATGAACCGTAAAGTGAAAAACTTATGGACGGAAAACGATGAAGGCCAGAAGATTTATCATTATCAAGCAATGAGTGAGCACGATGAGGCACAGTTTGTAGCACGTAAAATTAAAGAAGCAGTAGACAGCGGCAAACGTAAATATAGCGATTTTGCCATTTTGTATCGTACAAATGCACAGTCCCGTGTAATGGAGGAAGTACTGCTAAAATCCAATATTAATTATACAATTGTCGGCGGCATTAAGTTCTACGACCGCAAAGAGATTAAAGATTTGCTTGCGTACTTGCGCTTAATTGCCAACCAAGATGATGACATTAGCTTAGCTCGTATTGTGAACGTTCCAAAGCGCGGAGTTGGAGCTACTTCAGTCGATAAAGTAGCCAATTACGGAAACGTTCATGACATTTCTATTTTCAAAGCGCTTGATGAAGTAGAATTGATGGGGTTAACGGGCAAAGCAACAAAGGCACTGCGTGATTTCCAATCAATGATTTCAAACTTAGCTCAAATGCAAGACTATATGTCTGTAACAGAGCTTGTGGAACAAGTATTAGAAAGAACAGGATACCGTGAAGCGCTTAAAGTAGAAAAAACAATTGAAGCACAAAGTCGCTTAGAGAATATTGATGAGTTTTTATCTGTTACAAAAACGTTTGAAGAAGCAAGCGAAGATAAAAGCTTAGTAGCATTTTTAACCGATTTAGCACTTGTTGCTGATATCGATAAGCTTGATGATGAGGAAGAAGAAGAGAACGAACAAGTGATTCTGATGACGCTTCACTCAGCAAAAGGTCTAGAGTTCCCGGTTGTTTTCCTAATGGGTATGGAAGAAGGCGTATTCCCTCATAGCCGATCATTATTCGAAGATAATGAAATGGAAGAAGAACGACGCTTAGCCTACGTAGGGATTACACGTGCTGAACAAGAATTGTATTTATTAAATGCTCAAATGCGTACACTATTTGGTAAAACAAACGTCAATCCAAAATCGCGCTTCATTGGAGAAATCCCAAGCGAGCTTGTGGAATCTTTAAATGAAACGATGCGCAAGCCTGCTGCTGGTCGTTCAGGGTCTTCAGCTTCGCCGTTTGCAGCACGCCGACAAGCGGCCGTGGCAAAAACGAAGCTTGTATCAACGGGCAGTGAGTCAATTGGATGGAGCGTTGGAGATAAGGCCGAACACAAAAAATGGGGAATTGGTACAGTTGTAAGTGTAAAAGGAGAAGGAGACTCAAAAGAATTAGACATTGCTTTTCCTAGTCCTACAGGTGTAAAAAGACTGCTTGCTAAATTTGCCCCGGTTACGAAAGTGTAATCGTGAAAAGGAGCTAGAATATGGAGTTTGAGACAGCAAAATCACGCGTTCAAGAATTACGCGACTTATTAAATCAATATGGATATGAATATTATGTGTTAGATCAGCCATCTGTTCCAGATGCAGAATACGATAAATTAATGAATGAGTTAATTGAGATAGAAGAATCATTTCCAGAATTAAAAACAGCTGACTCACCTACTCAGCGCATCGGCGGCCAAGTGCTCGATGCGTTTGAGAAGGTTCAGCATCAAACGTCTATGCTGAGTTTAGGAAATGCATTTAATGAAGAAGACCTTCGGGATTTTGACCGCCGAGTGCGCCAAACTGTCGGAGATGAGTTTTCTTATGTATGCGAACTTAAAATTGACGGGCTTGCTGTATCTCTTCGCTATGAAGATGGATACTTAGTGCTGGGGGCTACGCGCGGAGACGGTACGACTGGTGAAAATATTACTGAAAACTTAAAAACAATCCGCTCTATTCCACTGCGAATTAAAGAACCGTTATCAATGGAAGTTCGCGGAGAAGCATTTATGCCGAGAAAATCATTCGAAGCACTTAATGAAGCAAAAATGGAAAGAGATGAAGTTCCGTTTGCTAACCCGCGTAACGCAGCTGCAGGCTCACTGCGTCAGCTAGATCCTAAAATTGCGGCAAAACGTAATTTAGATATCTTTGTCTATGCCATGACTGATACAGGAGAATTAGAAATCGACTCTCACAGTGAAAGTTTGAATTTACTCGATGAGCTTGGCTTTAAAACAAATAAGGAAAGACAGACGTGTGAAACCATTGATGATGTGATTGCTTACATCGAAAGCTGGCAAACGCAACGTCCAGAACTATCTTATGATATTGATGGCATTGTTGTAAAAGTAGATTCATTTGATCAGCAGGCTGAGCTTGGAACAACGGCCAAAAGTCCACGCTGGGCTATTGCTTATAAGTTTCCTGCTGAAGAAGTTGTAACCAAGCTTGTAAATATTGAGCTGACGGTAGGCCGGACAGGTGTTATTACGCCAACAGCTATTTTGGAGCCGGTTCAAGTAGCAGGTACGACGGTACAGCGTGCGTCTCTTCACAATGAAGATTTAATTCGTGAAAAAGACATTCGTATCGGAGATTATGTCGTGGTGAAAAAAGCAGGAGATATTATTCCTGAGGTAGTGAATGTAATTGAGGAGAAGCGAACGGGAGAAGAGCAAGAGTTTACGATGCCTACTCACTGCCCGGAATGTGAAAGTGAACTGGTGCGTTTAGAAGGAGAAGTGGCGCTTCGCTGCATTAACCCAAGCTGTCCTGCTCAAATTCGTGAAGGACTTATTCATTTCGTGTCCCGCAATGCGATGAACATTGATGGACTTGGTGAAAAAGTTATATCACAATTATTTCGCGAACAGTTAATTAAAGATGTAGCGGATATTTATACGCTGACAAAACAGCAGTTAATCGAGCTTGAGCGCATGGGTGAGAAATCTGCTGATAATTTGATTTCGGCCATCGAAGCCTCTAAAGAAAATTCGCTTGAGCGTTTGCTTTTTGGTTTGGGCATTCGCCATGTCGGAGCAAAAGCTGCAAAGACGTTAGCTCAGCACTTTGAAACCATAGACAAGTTAACAAAAGCAACGTATGATGAATTAGTGGCAATTAATGAAATTGGTGCCAAAATGGCTGATGCTATTGTCGCTTACTTTACACAAGAAGAGGTTCAAGAACTTATACATGAATTAAAAGAGTATGGAGTAAACCTTACATACAAAGGACCCAAGCTTGTAAGTGTAGAAAATGTAGATTCTGTTTTTGCTGGTAAAACCGTTGTATTAACAGGTAAGCTTGAACAGCTATCTCGCAATGAGGCAAAAGCACAAATTGAAGCACTTGGCGGTAAAGTCACAGGAAGCGTAAGTAAAAAGACAGACCTTGTTGTGGCAGGGGAAGAGGCTGGTTCCAAACTGACAAAAGCTAACGAGCTTGAAATTGAAGTATGGGATGAGGCAAGGCTACTTACGGAATTAAATAAATAAGAGGTGTGTGTAGTTGAAAAAGATATTGTTACTTTCTCTTGCGGTCATGCTTGTAACTTCAGCGTGTGCACCGAACCTTTCGGACGATAAAGAGACTGTTCAACAAACCAACAACAAGAAAGAAAAAGCAGTTATTCCGAAGTATAGTATTTCAGATGATTATTACCGAACAATTCTTCCATTTAAAGCGGGAGTGGCAAGAGGCTTAGTAGCAGCAAACTTAAATAACCGCTTGGATGCGCAAGAATTTGAAACAGGCTTAATGCGCTTATCGACAGATAGCTATTCTCCGAAAAAATATGTGTATCAAGAAGGCCAGTACCTTGATAAAGATACTATTCGCTCATGGTTAAGCCGTAAGCTGAGTGATAAACAGTTTAAAGATCTTCAAAGCAAAACAAAAGATGATACGGCGAAAAAGAAGCTTAAAAACAATGGGTTAAACCCAATTGATACAGAAAAAGGCGATTTGAAAACGCGCAACGAAACAAGTCCAATGTACTTAGCGAACATTACTGAGCAAGATTACCTTATCCAAGACGGAGACGACAAGGTAAAACTTGGAGGCGTCACAATTGGCTTAGCGATGAATTCTGTTCATTATTATACAGAAGAAAATGGTTATGCACGTGAAGTGAAGCTTACAAATAAAGAGATTGAAGCGCAAGGAAAGCAAATGGCAGATGAAATTGTTAAGCGTATGCGCAACATCAAAGGCTTAGAAAATGTGCCAGTTCGAGTAGCATTATTCAAACAAAGTGCTAAGTCCTCTTTAACACCGGGTAACTTTATAGCTGTCGGAAATGCAGGTTCAAATGATACGGCCGTTGGCAGCTGGGATAATTTAGACGAGCAATATTATTTATTCCCATCATCAGATGCAACAAAAGATCACCGAGATGATGCGATGAAATTTGATGAGTTTAAAGCGCAAATCGAAGACTATTTCCCAAACTTTACAAGCGTAGTAGGGAAAGGGTATTACAAAGATGGACAGCTTCAAAAAATGACGATTGATATTCCCGTACAATTTTATGGAAAAGGTGAAATTGTAGGATTTACTCAGTACGTTGCTGGTTTAATGCTTGATCATTTCCCTTCATATATGGAAACGAGTATCTCTATTAACTCAGTAAGCGGACCGGAAGCTCTCATTGTTAGAAAAGCAGATGAAGACAAGCCGTTCGTTCATATTTACGAAGAGTAAGCAAAAAAGACACTGCGAAAGCAGTGTCTTTTTCTAATTCTATGAAATTGCCTTTTATGAAGGAATGGCGTGAGAATTTTGTCTTGTAAACTTAGCAAGATAATAAGCAGCAAATGCAAACGCATCTTGTTCGGTTGTCCGCTCTTCATACGGGCGTTTTTTATCCAGCTCAAATTCTTTCTGATAATAAGGGATGTGATCTTGAATATAGTGACGCAGCTCGTGAAAGATGGTTTCAACAAGCGGAAGGTAGTCATCAAATTTAAAAATAAATATAATGCCGACTTCTCGCCAGTAAACACCTGAGGCAAACTGCAGGTATTCTGCTTCTTCTTCTCCAAGAGCGGAGACAATTTTATTGGCTTCACATGAATCACAAAAAATGATAGGAATATGAAAGGTTTTATTTAAACAAGCAAAAACATCTTTTTGCAAGGTGGACAAATCCCACTTGAATTCTTCATCTAATACAAACCATCTTCCGCTTTGCTGATACACAGGGCGCTGGTGGATGACTGACTGTATAAGTATTTTATTCAATTTTTATAGCACCTCTTTTACGGTAAAGTAGTTATTCGTTTTCTTTACTTTCCCAAAGACTAGTGAAATTAAAACATGGTGGTGTGTTCTTCTAAAGCATGTTTCTCTTTCTATCTATCTTTTCTAAAAAGAAGGTTATTTTATACCTATGCAAGAGAGAAATATTTTATGACGAAGGAAAAGTATGGAATGTTGTTTGAATGAAATAGATTTGGTATAAAATAGAAGTGATAAATGTAAGCCCTGTCTTGTCTGGCGGGGTTTTTAATATTTTAGGAACTAGTCTCAGAAATGTTGCCTGTTGCTAGTGAAGTTTGGTATTATCAGTATATTGTAGTGGGACGAATATTCGGAGGTGAAGGAACATGTCAAGAATTTCTGTTGATCAAGTAAAACACGTTGCAAACTTAGCGAGACTTGCGGTGACGGATGACGAAGCAGAACTATTTACAAAACAATTAGATGCTATTATTACATATGCAGAACAATTAGATGAGTTAGATACTACAAATGTAAAACCAACTTCTCACGTATTGGATATGAAAAACGTGATGCGTGAAGATAAGCCAGCTAAAGGCTTACCAATTGAAGACGTAGTAAAAAACGCGCCAGACCACAAGGATGGCTACATTCGAGTACCAACTATTTTAGAATAAGGAAGGAGGCTTTACGATGTCTTTATTCGATCGTAAACTTTCAGAACTACATAGCCTTTTACACAAGAAAGAAGTACGTGTACAAGATTTAGTAGACGAATCATACAAACGTATTAATGAAGTAGATGATAAAGTAGGTGCGTTCTTAGCGCTTAATGAAGACAATGCTCGTGCTTATGCAAAAGAGCTAGATGAAGCATTACAAACAAAAGATGAATTTGGCCTATTATTTGGTATGCCGATCGGTGTAAAAGATAATATTGTCACAAAAGATTTACGTACAACTTGCTCTAGTAAAATTTTAGCAAACTTTGATCCGATTTATGATGCAACAGTTGTTCAAAAATTGCAGGCAGCTGAAGCGGTAACAATCGGTAAATTAAATATGGATGAATTCGCAATGGGTTCTTCAACTGAAAACTCAGGTCTTCAGTTAACGCGCAACCCATGGAATTTAGATTACGTACCGGGTGGATCTAGCGGTGGTTCAGCTGCAGCTGTAGCAGCAGGCGAAGTTCCGTTCTCTTTAGGTTCTGATACAGGTGGTTCAATTCGTCAGCCAGCTGCTTACTGCGGTGTTGTCGGATTAAAACCAACGTATGGTCGCGTATCTCGTTACGGATTAGTGGCATTTGCATCTTCTTTAGATCAAATCGGACCAATCACAAATTCTGTTGAAGATAATGCATACTTACTTCAAGCAATTTCAGGCGTAGACCCAATGGATTCTACTTCTGCTAATGTTGATGTACCGGATTATGTATCTGCTTTAACAGGTGACGTAAAAGGCCTTAAAATTGCTGTTCCAAAAGAATACTTAGGCGAAGGTGTGGGCGAAGAAGCTCGCCAGTCTGTTTTAGATGCGCTAAAAGTGTTAGAAGGACTAGGCGCAACTTGGGAAGAAGTATCGCTTCCACACTCTAAATACGCATTAGCTACGTATTATCTATTATCTTCTTCTGAAGCGTCTGCTAACTTATCTCGTTTTGACGGAGTTCGCTACGGATACCGTACAGATAATGCTGAGAACTTAATCGAAATGTACAAGCAGTCTCGAAGCGAAGGCTTTGGAAACGAAGTAAAACGCCGTATCATGCTTGGAACATTTGCGTTAAGCTCTGGTTATTATGATGCTTACTACAAAAAAGCACAGCAAGTACGTACGTTAATTAAGCAAGACTTTGAGTCTGTATTTGAAAACTATGACGTTATCATTGGACCAACTACACCAACTCCATCATTCAAAATTGGTGAGAAAACAGATGATCCATTAACAATGTATGCAAACGATATTTTAACAATCCCAGTAAACCTTGCTGGAGTACCTGGTATTTCTGTGCCTTGCGGCTTATCAAATGGATTGCCATTAGGGTTACAAATTATCGGTAAGCATTTCGACGAAAGCACAATCTATCGTGTTGCTCATGCATTCGAACAAGCAACTGAGCATCATAAAGCGAAACCAGCACTGTAAGGGGTGAGATAAAGATGAACTTTGAAACGATTATTGGTCTTGAAGTACACGTTGAGCTTAAGACAAAATCTAAAATTTTCTCAGCAAGTCCAAACGCATTTGGTGCGGCTCCAAATGCTAACACAAGTGTAATTGACTTAGGTTATCCTGGCGTATTACCTGTGTTAAACAAAGAAGCAGTTGATTTTGCAATGAAAGCAGCGCTTGCGCTAAACTGTGAAATCGCAACAGATACAAAGTTTGACCGCAAAAACTATTTCTATCCGGATAACCCAAAAGCTTATCAAATCTCTCAATTTGATAAACCAATTGGCGAGAACGGTTGGATTGAAGTAGAAGTGAAAGGTGAAACGAAGCGTATTCGTATCAACCGACTTCATTTAGAAGAAGATGCTGGTAAGTTAACGCATACAGGCGATGGTTATTCACTAGTAGACTTCAACCGCCAAGGTACACCTCTAATTGAGATTGTATCAGAAGCAGATATGCGTTCTCCTGAAGAAGCATATGCTTATTTAGAAAAATTAAAATCAATTATTCAATATACAGGCGTATCTGACTGTAAAATGGAAGAAGGTTCACTTCGCTGTGATGCCAATATTTCTTTACGTCCAGTTGGACAAGAAGAGTTCGGTACAAAAGCTGAGTTAAAGAACTTAAACTCATTTAACTATGTGCGCCGCGGTCTTGAACACGAAGAAATTCGTCAAGAAAAAGTGTTATTGTCTGGTGGCCTAATCGAGCAGGAAACACGCCGTTTTGATGAGTCTACTGGCGAAACAATTCTAATGCGTGTAAAAGAAGGATCTGACGATTATCGCTACTTCCCAGAGCCTGACTTATTAGAATTACACATCGACGAAGAGTGGAAAGAACGCGTTCGTGCTTCAATTCCTGAACTTCCAGATGCTCGTAAAAAGCGCTATGTAGAAGAGCTTGGCTTACCTGCTTATGATGCTATGGTATTAACGCTAACAAAAGAAATGTCTGATTTCTTTGAAGCAACACTTGCTGCGGGCGGAGATGCGAAGCTATCTTCTAACTGGTTAATGGGCGAAGTTTCTGCTTACTTAAACTCAAACCAAAAAGAACTTTCAGATGTAGCCTTAACACCTGAAGGCCTAGCTGGTATGATTCAATTAATTCAAGAAGGTACAATTTCGTCTAAAATTGCGAAAAAAGTATTCAAAGAATTAATTGAAAATGGCGGAGATGCAAAGAAAATTGTAAAAGAAAAAGGTCTTGTACAAATTTCTGATGATGCAACTTTACGCAAATTCGTAACAGATGCATTAGATGCAAACCCTCAATCTATTGAAGATTTCAAAAACGGTAAGGATCGTGCAATTGGCTTCTTAGTTGGTCAAATTATGAAAGCTTCAAAAGGCCAAGCGAACCCACCGATGGTTAATAAAATTCTTTTAGAAGAAATTAATAAACGCTAAATTTGATAACTAAATGTGAGGTGGGTATCCATCTCACATTTATTATGAGTAAGGGCGATCGCGCTGAAGGTATGAATAAAAACCGAAACGTGAATATTGTATATCAAGGTTAATTTCTTTATAATATGTTTGTTCATGCCCCCTCTTGTTGATGATGTAATGTGAGGGGGCATTCTTTCACTGATAAAAGTAGGCAAAGATTTGTGACAAATTATCATTATTAGGATGATGAATATGAAAAGAGCGAGAATTATTTATAACCCGACATCGGGCCGTGAAATTTTTAAGAAAAACTTACCGGAAGTTTTGCAAAAGCTAGAGCAAGCAGGCTACGAAACATCTTGTCATGCTACAACTTGTGCTGGTGATGCAACAGAAGCTGCTAAAGTAGCAGTAGAACGTCGCTTTGACGTTGTAATCGCAGCTGGTGGAGACGGTACCATCAATGAAGTCGTAAACGGTATCGCTGGACAAGACTATCGTCCGCAGCTAGGTATTATTCCTGTTGGAACAACCAATGACTTTGCTCGTGCCATTAATGTGCCGCGTACGATTGAAGGCGCTATTGATGTCATTGTAGAAGGCGTAACAAAGCCAATTGACTTGGGCTGTGTAACAAACGATGGAGAAACGCATTACTTTGTAAATATCGCCGGAGGCGGCCGTTTAACTGAATTAACATATGAAGTGCCAAGCAAGTTAAAAACAATGCTTGGACAGCTAGCTTACTATTTAAAAGGCATGGAAATGCTTCCTTCTATTAAACCAACATCTGTTGAAATTGAGTATGACGGAAAATTCTTTGGCGGCGAGATTATGTTCTTCCTTGTTTCCTTAACGAACTCAGTCGGCGGTTTTGAAAAGCTGGCACCAGATTCCTCTTTAGATGACGGCATGTTTGATTTAATTATTTTAAAGAAAGCAAATTTAGCTGAATTTATTCGAATTGCGACACTTGCGCTGCGAGGGGAACACATCAATGATCCTCATATTATTTATACAAAAGCGAACCGTGTTAAAATTCATACAAATGATAAAATGCAGTTAAATCTAGATGGCGAGTACGGCGGATTATTGCCTGGGGAATTTGTAAACTTATATCGCCATGTAGAAATCTTTGTTCCAAAAGCAACAGCTGAATTGATGGAAAAAAATGAGATCGCCTAATTGCGATCTTTTTTCATGCTTTTCTTTGTTTGGCTTTGGCTCTTATGGTACAATCAGTTCAGCATTTTCAAATGACTAAAAGGATGTAACGATAAATGGAAAAATTAAAACCACCTGTAGAAAAAAATGAATATATAGATGTTGCGTTTGAAGATTTAACGCATGACGGAGCGGGTGTAGCGAAAGTGAACGGATTTCCTATTTTCGTTCAAAATGCGCTGCCCGGCGAAAGCGGCCAAGTAAAAGTCATTAAAGTAAAAAAAGGCTATGCGTTTGGCAAGCTTATCAAGCACCATACAATTAGTGAGCAGCGTGTTGAAGCACCCTGTCCGGTATACAAGCAGTGCGGAGGCTGTCAGCTGCAGCATGTAAGCTATGAAGGACAGCTGCAATTTAAACAAAAGCAAGTAAAAGACGTCATGGCGCGAATTGGCCATTTACCTGACGTTCCGGTACATTCGACGCTAGGAATGAACGATCCTTGGCGCTATCGAAACAAAGCTCAAGTTCCCGTAGCAGAGCGAGAAGGCGGTTTGGTCGCTGGGTTTTACCAGCAGCGAAGCCACGACATCATTAACATGGATGCCTGTTTGATTCAGCAGCAGGCAAATGATGATGTTGTTCAAGCTGTCAAATCAATCTGTGAAAAGCATGGGGTTTCTGCTTACCAGGAACAAAAGCATAAAGGCTCGCTTCGTCATATCATGGCGCGCTACGGACTTGTAACGGGTGAAATTATGGTTGTAATTGTTACTCGTACAGCTGAGTTGCCAAACAAAAAGCGTATTATAGAAGACATTATCGAAGCCGTGCCGAACGTGAAATCAATTGTTCAAAACGTAAACAGCAAGCGTACTAACGTCATTTTAGGGAACCAAACGAGCGTACTTTGGGGAGAAGAATATATTTACGACTATATCGGCGATGTTAAATTTGCCATTTCAGCAAAATCATTCTACCAAGTAAACCCTGAGCAAACGAAAGTGCTGTATGACAAAGCGCTTGAGTATGCAGATTTAACAGGAGAAGAAACGGTCATTGACGCCTACTGTGGAATCGGAACAATCTCGTTATTTCTCGCTCAAAAAGCGAAAAAAGTATATGGCGTTGAAATCGTCCCTGAAGCGATTGAAGATGCAAAGCGCAACGCTGAGCTAAACGGTATTCACAACGCTGAATTTGCAGTAGGCGAAGCAGAAGTCGTCATTCCAAACTGGTACAAACAAGGCATCAAAGCAGACGTCATCGTCGTAGATCCACCGCGAAAAGGATGCGACGAAGCTCTTTTGAATACCATCATTGACATGAAACCGAAAAAAGTAGTCTATGTTTCATGCGGACCAGCAACTCTGGCGCGTGACCTAGCTATTTTAGAAAAAGGCGGATATGAGACGGTTGAAGTTCAGCCTGTTGATATGTTTCCGCATACGACGCATGTGGAGAATGTAGCGGTATTAAAATTAAAATAACTCTTCATCAAAGCTGCTATCTTAGTAAAGAAAGCAGCTTTTTATTTTGAATAAGCAAGAAAAAGACAAAGTTAGAGTGGCTCATACAAAAAAGCAGATAAAGCTCAATATAAAAGCACTAATTGCCGTTATGTCCGTTTTATTTTGCCATTTGTCCACCCCACCAACACAGCAAATTTCTGAATATACTTTTTTTAAGGTTTTCAATATTTTAGGAATTATAATGAAGAAGCAATAAATGAAAACATTATATTTGTGGTAAGAGGTGAAGGGACATCATGTATAGAGCAATTGCTATTATAGCAGGTTCTGTGTTAATTGGATTTGCATACAATTGGTTTTTAATCCCCCATAAAGTGCTAAGCAGCGGCATTAGCGGTATTGCTATGATTATAGGAATTTTAACGCCTGCAAGCACGGGAACAATGAATTTTTTGTTAAATTTACCCCTTTTAATTATTGGTTTTATGAAGTTAGGAAAGCGGTTTGTTTTACATACCCTGCTGTCCGTTGTGGCTTTATCAATTGCTTTATACGTGATTCCCTTGAGAGCTGTTAGTACAGATCCTATTCTGTCAGCTGTTTTTGGAGGAGTTTTAACTGGAATTGGCGTAGGATTTGTTTTTCGTCAGTCGGCTTCGACAGGTGGGTTTGATATCATTGCGATGCTTCTTACGCATAAAAAAGAATTTCCGCTTGGCGCTATATTATCAGCGATGAATGCCGTGGTCGTATTTGTTTCAGGTTTTTTTGTGAACTGGGACGCGGCTTTATATACGATGCTTTCGATTTTCGTCACAGGAAAAGTAGTGGATGCGATTCATACTCGCCACATTAAGCTCACGTTAACCATTATTACGAGAAAAGGCGAAGAAATGAAGCAGCAGCTTCTTACGAATTTGGTGCGCGGCGTGACGTTAATGAACGGTGAAGGAGCTTATTCAAGAGAAGACCGTAAAATATTAATGACGGTGATTTCACGCTATGAGCTTGCAAACCTCAAGCAGTTAATTCAATCGGTTGATCCTGAAGCTTTCGTAAATATTACGGAAACGGTAGAAGTAATGGGGCTGTTTCGACGGGATGCCTATTAATCTATTTGTTATTTCAGCACCGATTTATGATAAATAGCCATTTTTATAGTATAAAAGTTATAAAAAAAGCCTTAAGAGTAGTTCTTGAGGCTTTTTTTGCGTAAAATATGAGTAAGAAAATATCGTGTATGAAAAGTATAAAAAAGGGAATTTGATAGAGTACATAAAATATTGACATCAAAAAGGAGAGACTATATGACGGTAGAATATCAGTTAACGAAAAAGAAATATTACGAAACGTTTATGCAAGAAAATGAAAATCAGCCGCCTGTAAAAGTCCTTGGACAAGCTTATTACGAAGAGCAGCAAAAAGAGTGGTACGACTTATCGCTCATTCGCTTAGCTCAGGGAGAAGTGTACTTCCACAACCAAGATTTTGAATCTGCGATTTTTAAGTGGGAGAATGTAAATGGCGAGTTTAAGCTGTGGGCGAAGAAAAATACAGCCGACGCGCATTATGAATTGGGGTTGTCTACGCTCGCTGAAGAGCTTTACTTATCCATCGAAACGGATTCAAAAGTATTAAAAGCTGAAATAGCGCTAAAGCTGTTTTCGCTTTATACGGACCATAACAATATTGAACGAGCTTATGAAGTCATTAACGAGCTGGTTGCTTCTCAGCCGGATTATCCAAACGTCACGGCAATTGCACGCAGATTTTATGAAGAGCAAGAAGACTTTAACAGCGCAGTGGAGCTTGCGGTAGATGAGTGTATTCGAACGGAATCGTTAAATTGGTTTGCGGTATTAAAGACTTACGTAGATAAAGGATATACAGCAAACTTTATCCCTAACTATTTTTATCAAGTGATGATTTCATTTTATAAAGTAGACCAAGTATATTTCAAACAGCTTGTCTCAGCTTTATGGAAACAATATAAGAGTCAGCCTCCTTATCTTGCTTGGATTAAAACTATCAATGATATTTTCTTGAATATTGAAGTGGGCCTCTATGATTATTGGCAAGAGATTTCAACTCTTTATCAAGAGACGTATACCGACTTAATGGAAAGTGATCATTCTGTAAAGGAATTGCATGAAGTCATTCCGAACGTATTAACAAACTGGCTTAAAATTACCAATAAGTCACGTGCGTTATTTCCGTCTGCGGCCGTACTTTCATGGAATGAAAAGTTTCCGTCAACTATTGATACCATTACAATCGAAAATGCGGGCAGATTAATTTTTGAGGCGCGTAACGACATTGATGGTCTTGAATATCACTACAAGCTTTGCCATGGCATTATTAAATGGGCTAATGAAAATGGTTTAGAAGTGGGGCACACCTTTAAATGGTGGGTGGATTTTTTATTAGATGCTCATACGACACACTTATTAATTACAGGAACAAATGCTGCAACGTCCTCATTTGTGGGATCAATTACAGAAGAAAAGGTACCGCAAAATCACGAAACAACCTTTGTGTTCATTCATGATGAGGAAGAATCTATCCAGCAAATCGCTGATCAAGAAATCATTCCGATGGAAACGATTGACGGAGCGGAGCAATCTCCTCATCAGGCGCTTGTAGAAGTGAAAAAACCTTTTGCATTCCTTGATAAGCATAATTGTTCATGCATTGTTACGCCAAGTTTTACAGAACAAGAGGCGCGTGAGCAGGATGCATTTAAATATGCTCCTTTAGCAGATGGTTTACTGTTTGTGCTTGATGCAAAAGAATCGCTGCTTGATGAAGAAAGAGAATTATTGCTGGAGATTAAAGAGCATGCGCCAAATACGCCAGTTCATTTTGTCATCAACAATATGGACAGTCTTTATAATCAAGCAACAATTGAGCGAATTACAAAAGAATTTGAGGCAAGCATTGGAGCTGATTTCCCTCAGGCGCATGTATTAGCCTATACGCCTCACTACGTATCGAGTCAGCATCACGGAGACTTGGCTCAGTTTATTAAAGCTAATTTCTATTACGATCCAAACGACGTTGGAGTAGAAGAGCGTGCGCGCAGACTGCTGTTCTTCATTCAAAGCATGCTAAAGAGCTTAGTGGAGAAGAGAAATCAAACAGAAAATCATTTGATTGAAAGCATTAAATGGAACGAAGATATGCTTGTGCGATTAAATGGCTTCTTGCATCGAGTGGATGACTTAGAACAAGAAAAAGCGAGTAGTATTGTTTCAGCTTATCACGGCATCAAAGAGGATATTAGCAAAAAGTTAAAAAATAAAATTCCTCGTTTACTCAAAAAGTCTTCAGAATTAGTGAAGGAAGACAGTGATTTTAGTACGGTTCATATTGAGCTGAATAAACAAATGAATATGCGCGTGGAAGAGCACTTGCAGCAAGATGTCCTACCTAAGTTCCGCATTTCTTTAAAGGACTGGATTGCTACATCAAATGAAGAGCTGATTGCGAGTCAAGTAGATATTGAAGAAGTAGCAGAGTCATTAAATAAGATGTACAATGAGCAAAAATTAACGTTAGCCTGCGATTTTAAAGTGCTAGACGACTGGCGCCGCGACGTTAATCGTATGGCTAATCGGGTTCAGCTGGATGAAGAAAATATTTTACTTCGCGTTAATCCAACGCAGCTCTTGTTAAAAGGAGCAGGAAAGCTGTTTTCTTCCATTCTTCAAAACCAAACGCTGCTTTATAATCAATATAAAAAGTACATTGAAAGTCAAGACTATCAAGATATCACAGAATCTATGCTGGCAAAGTTTTTTATGCAGTTTAATTTATTTGAGAAAAATTTAGAAGTTGATATTGAACTGTTCTTTGAAAAGCCAAAAGAGGTTTTAAAAGAAACGATTGAAGAAACACAGGCGCATATTAATGAAAATCAAGACGTGTTAAGTCATATGAAAGCCAATCCTGAAGCTTACTATGATCCGTTAACATTATTCCAGCTTCGCTTGCGTCAGTATGAGTTAATGGTTAAAGCTACAGAAGAAGTACACTATAACGTCTAAAAGGTGGAGCAGGATGTATTTAACGATAAAAGAAGCAGCAGAGTATCTATCTTTTCCTGAAGAATATGTACAGAAATTGATTCAAGAAGGAAAAGTACGGGCTATATTTGATGGTGAAAACTACTTATTAAATAAAGAGCAGTTTAACACCCATTTAGAGCAAATGGAAAAGTACAAAAAACAAATTGAAGAATACCTAAATGAGCCAATCCCTGAAGATATGGACGTAAAAGATGAAGATTGAAGGCAGAAGCAGAAAACAAATGTTTTCTGCTTTTTCTTTTGGTGTGAAAGTGTTAAAAAAGGTAAGATATGAAAGAAATGTCGAAAAAAGTTGGAATTTCGTTAAAGATGTAGTCTTTTTAGATGCTTTTTTTATATAATGAAAGTATGCTAAACAAAAAGGAGAAGGTCTATGCAACGATCAAGACAGTTAAGGCTGATTTTATTGCTTGCCCTGATTGTTATCGCTTCGTTTTTAATTATTATTATTTCGAAAACACAAGGGATTATAAGTCAGCAAACGACAAAAAAAGTAGAAAACACAAGCGTTGCAATTCTCACCTCTGATGTACTGACGGATCAAAGCTGGGGCAGTCTAGCTTATAAAGGAAAAATCAACATCGAGCAGCAGTATCCTGTTTCAGCTCAAGTTATTAGCGAAGTAAATACGAACCAAAAAATGAAGGAAGCAGCTGAAAAAGTTATTAAAAATGGAACAAAAGTCGTAATTGGACATGGAAGAGAATTTTCTACCGTTTTTACAGAACTTGCTCCTAAGTATCCTCATGTTCATTTCGTCACCATTCACGGTACTTCAACTTATAAAAACCAAACGGTATATACATTTGATCAAACAAAAATAGAGTATCTGGCAGGTACGGCAGCTGCCATGAAGACAAAAACGAAAAAAATTGGATTAATTGATGCATTTGAAGCGCGCGAAAAAAATCCAGGGTTTGAAAAAGGCATAAAAGCGTCTGATTCCTCAATTGCTTTTTATTATCGAGTTGTAAACAGCCGAGACGATGGAGTAAAAGCAGTAAAGCTGCTCCGTGAGTTAAAAGATGAAGGCGTCGATATCGTCTATGCTAAAGGAAATTCGTATAATCAAGAAGTTATTCAAGAAGCGAAAGTACAAGGAATGTACGTAATAGGATATTTAGATGATCAGGCGTACATGGGTAGGTCTGTTATTTTAACCAGTGTGATCAATGATGTTCCTCAAGCTTACAACGTGATTATGAAAGACTATTTTAGTAAAACAGGTCTTCCAACTGGAGAAGTTAAACTTGACGCCAGGGACGGTGTTTATAAACTAGCGCCTTTTGGACCGATGTACAGTAAAGGGGAAAAACAAATTTTATATTCGAAAGTTAGAATGTCTACTCAGCCGAAGTAACTATGAAAAAGAAAGAGATGATTATGAATCAATTATTTCGCAACATGTCGTTCCGTAGCCAAATATTAACGATTCTTCTTTTGATTACATTCATGTTAAGCGGGTTCTCTTTAGTTTTAGTTCATGCCGTTGATAAAATGAATCATGTAAGCAACGAAATTAAAGATGAAGATGTTCCTCAAATGGTGTGGCTTTCTTATTGGGAAGAGCAGCTGAACATAAAAGAATACATTGTGAAAAATAATCTAAAGAACCCCACTGTCTCTTTGATAGAAGAATATCAATCATATGATACACGAGTTATCGAAAATAATGAAAGATATAAGCAGCCTGTGCCAAAATCGTTGATTCCACTGAAGGAAAAAATTGAGCTGCTGGATTTTAAGATTTCTAATAACGTACAAGGACTGCTGAAGTATGGAGATATAGAGGGAGCAAAAGAGTATCTTAAGGAAAATTATTTGCCGGATTTGCATCAGATAAAAAAAGATATTAATAGTTCAAAAGAAGAGACGGTTGATTCACTTGATATACTATCAGATACACTGTCTGTCATTATTAAAGATTCATTAATTTTACTATTAATTTTAACAGTAAGTGCTATTGTGGCTTCTCTTTATGTTTCTTATCGCATGAGTGCGAGCCTTACGAAACCAATTGAACAAATGATTGAAAAGGTGAATGACATTGCAGACGGAGAATACGGTCTTGTTCTTCAAGACACAAAGCAAATTGAGCTGAAGCAGCTTTCGGCTTCTATTAATCAAATGTCGGTTAGTTTAGAAGATTCATTTTGGAAAATCATTAAAGATAAAGCGTATCGTCAGCAGATCTTAAATTCACTGCCTGTTGGAATTATTACAATGGAAGATGAGACAAATAGTATATTTGCCAATACCTCAGCAAAGCAGTTTTTAGATCTCGATGAAAAGGATATTTGCGAGTATATGGAGGAATGTCCTGAATATAATACTGAATTTTGGAGCATGTTGAATTCGGGAGAAATTCATGAAAATAAAAAAGTGTTATTTGGAACGAAAGAGGCTTGCTATTGCTTCTTAGTTTCTCAAACGCAGCTGTTTAATGAACAGAACGAAAGCATCGGAAGAATTTTTTATTTCATTGATATATCAGATACGGAGGAATTAGAAAAGCGAATGCATCAGTCTGAGAAGCTTGCCATTGTTGGAGAAGTTGCAGCTGGAGCCGCTCATGAGATTCGTAATCCGCTTGCCGTAATTCACGGGTTTATATCTCTGATGAATCAGTCTCTTTCCGATGAAGAGAAAGAGCGTTTTTATCTGCCGCTGCTTATGAAAGAGCTAGAGAGGATTAATTACATCATTGAAGAAATGCTGTTGTTATCAAAACCAGGAACTCCAGTGATGAGAAAAGTCAGCATGCAGGATATTATTGATGAGCTATTGCCTTTGATTACTCGCTCAAGCAAATTTACAGAAAAAGATAAGCTTATCTTTGATGTGAAACTGCAGCCGTATATATTAAAGGTAGATGAAAAACAAATCAAACAAGTTCTTCATAATTTAATTCGAAACAGTATGGAAGCCATGGATGGAGAAGGAGTGATTACAATCTACTCGCAGATCCATGAAGATAGGTATTGTCTATATATTGAGGATACAGGAAAGGGAATCCCTGTACATATGCGGCAGTCGCTATACCAGCCGTTTTCCACTTCAAAAGATAGTGGAACAGGTCTTGGTCTGCCAATTGCTCAGCGTATTCTAGAAAGTCACGGAGGACAAATCAAGTTGTTATCTACTTCTTCCCGCGGCACAGTTTTTGTTATTAAATTTCCTCTACATTAAGAAAACAGCCTCAAAAGGGCTGTTTTTTTAATGTGCTGTTAAAATAAGAGGACCGTTTTTCGTAATCGCAAGTGTATGTTCAAATTGCGCAGATAACTTACCGTCTGTTGTACGAGCAGTCCAGCCGTTTTTGTCCATTTTAGAGTGCCATGTACCAGCGTTTACCATTGGCTCAATTGTAATAACCATTCCTTCTTTTAAACGTGTACCTTTGCCAGCTTTTCCATAGTGAAGAATGGTAGGCGCTTCGTGCATCGTATTTCCAATTCCGTGCCCTGTAAAGTCGCGTACTACAGAGAACTTTTCGCCTTCTACATAGCTTTGAATAGCGTGGCCAATGTCACCTGTGCGATTTCCTGGCTGTGCTTGCTCGATTCCTTTTAAAAGCGCTTCGTATGTAACATCTACTAGACGCTGTGCTTCGTCTGAAATGTCTCCAACGGTGTGAGTCCATGCGGAATCCGCTAAGCCTCCGTTTAAATTTACAACCATATCAATGGTTACAATATCACCGTCTTTTAACGGTTTAGTTGTTGGAAAACCGTGGCAAATTTCATCATTTAAAGAAGCGCACGTTGCATATTGATATCCTTTGTATCCTTTTTGTTCCGGCGTTGCTCCGTGCTGTGCTAAGTACTCTTCAACAAATTTATCAATTTGCATTGTTGTTATGCCTGGTTTGATCATTTTAGCGATTTCTTTATGACAAGAAGCTAATAATTTACCTGCTTCGTGCATTAAATTAATCTCGCGTTCACTTTTTAATGTGATCATTGTTGTTCACTCCTTTTTTGATGTAACTTTACGAAAAAAGTTGAGCAGTGGTTATAGCGATAAAAGTCGACTATTCATCAGTTCATTCTTCTTTATTTGAAAATCCAAGAAATACAGAAGCCGTCTGCTATGGGGCGATATAAAATCATCCTTAATCATAACGCCCAATGGTAGGAAAATGCAAGATGCAGGCTTAAAAAGGAAGGGTTTGACGATAGGCATGTAGGGAAAACTGATAAATGAACGTTGAATTGGAGCATTCTCTATAACAAATGCGGTATGATATAGTAAAATAAATGAAACGAACAATTCTTTAGGAGGGGTATAGGAAAATGAGTGAACATGGAAAATTTATTGGATTTGCAGGTACATATACAAAAGCAGGCAGTGAAGGTGTCTATACATTTACGTTAGATACGAAGGCTAAAAAGATTGTAGAAGTAAAAGCCGTGGCTAAAATTGAAAATCCTACATACTTAAATGCAAGCAAAGACAACGAACATCTTTATACAGTTATTAAAGAAGGAGAAAAAGGCGGAGTAGCTGCTTTTAAGGTTGATCCAAACACGGGTCAACTAAAGTTTGTAAACAAACAGCTGCTAGACGGCGCGCCTCCTTGCTATGTTTCAGTGAATGAAGATAATACGCTTGTTTTATCTGCTAACTTTCATAAAGGGAGCGTTGAGACGTATTCTGTTAATGAAGAAACAGGGGAAATTGAATATGTAGCATCCGTAGTGGAACATCCTCATTCAGATCTCAAAAAAGGACAACAAGGAAAACCACACGTACACTATGCCGATTTTACTCCTGGAGAAAAGCACGTGGCCGTTGTGGACTTAGGTATTGATGAAATCGTGACATATGAAGTGGAAGAGAATAAATTGAAGGAAGTCAACAGCCTTTCTACATCTGTTGGTTCGGGCCCTAGACATTTAACGTTCCATCCAAATGGCCGCTATGCGTATGCAATGACAGAATTCAGCTCTGAAGTTTTATTTTTAACTTATGACGAAAGCCAAGGAAGCTTTACTCAACAACAAGCTACTTTAGCGATCCCGGCTGATTTTACAGAAAATAATCAAGGGAGTGCGATCCACATTTCTTCAGATGGTCGCTTTGTCTATGCAGGAAACCGCGGACATAACTCGATTGCAACATTCAAAGTAGATCAGGATTCTGGACAGTTAACGTTCGTAGAATGGACAGGTACTGAAGGCGATTGGCCGCGCGATTTTGTTTTGGATCCAACGGAACAATTTATTGTAGCGTCTAATCAAGAAACAGGAAACTTGGTACTGTTTGAAAGAGACCAAGAAAGTGGAAAGCTAACGCTTCTTCAATCTAACGTTACGGTTCCAGAAGCTGTGTGCGTAAAGTTCCTCCACTATAAGTAATCGATGTAGAAAGCAAGACCTGATCAAAGAACAATCAGGTCTCGCTTTCAAACCTAAGCGGCTGTCACTCCCCTTGCAGGGTTAGTGCCATCCGCATAGGTGAACCTTTGAGGTAATAGTCAGGTAGTGGGCGTTCCTTAGCATTATTTATAATCTATCTATATATGGAAGAAAAGCCCTTTTGGAGGGCTTTTTTTTTCTGGGGTTGTAGTAGAATGAAGAGAGAACGCATGAAAGGGCGAGGTGAGAAGTGTGGAAGGTATATGTACATATCCAATTGTACAAGCTCCCATGGCAGGAGGAGTTTCGACGCCTAAATTAGCTGCCGCTGTATCTAATAGCGGAGGGCTAGGTTTTTTAGCTGCGGGATATAAAAGTGCGCGTGAATTGGAGCAGGAAATTATAGAGATGCACTCACTTACGAAAAAACCTTTTGGAGTGAATCTGTTTGTTCCCACAAATGAAAAAGTAGCAGTTGAAGTGCTTGATTGTTATCAAAAAGAACTGTTAAAAGCAGCTGAATATTTGGAGTGTGAAGTTGGTATACCAAAGAATGATGATGATGAATGGAGTGCCAAGCTCGACATCATTCAAAAACATCGAGTACCTGCTGTGAGCTTTACGTTTGGGTGCCCGGATCGAGAGATTGTAGCAAGTTTAAAAGGAATTGGAAGCCGTGTTTTCGTTACGGTTACAACACCTCAAGAAGCGGAAGTGGCTTTGAGAGCAGGAGCGGATGCGCTATGTTTGCAAGGAATTGAAGCCGGCGGCCACCGGTCTACTTTTTTAGAGAGTTCGGTGGACTATCAGCTTATGCATTTGCTAAAAGAAGTTCGTCTAATCACTAAAAAGCCATTGATTGCTGCGGGAGGGTTGATGAGGGGGTCTGACATTAAACACGTGTTACAAGAAGGAGCTTCTGCTGCACAGTTAGGTACAGCTTTTATTTGTTGTCCAGAAAGCGGAGCGAGTGCTCTTCATAAAGAAAGCATTCTTCAAAAGCGTTTTAATGAAACAGGTGTCACACGAGCTTTTACAGGAAAATGTGCTAGAGGATTTGTGAATTCTTTTTTTACTTCCTATGATAAATCGGCACCATCCGCTTACCCTCATATTCATTATATGACAAAGCCTATTCGAACAAAAGCTACACAAATGAATAATCCAGAGTACACTTCTTTGTGGGCAGGAACCGGGTTTGCGATGGCAAAAAAACTGCCTGCGCATCTTATTGTGGAAGAGCTTATACAAGAACTAAATAAATGATGAGAATGATGGTGTTGCTTGCTGTGAGTGCGAGCAGCTTTACATAAAGAAGGTGAATTTATAGTGCAAAACAAATTTACAATTGGACAAATGGCCAGGCTGCACGATATTCCGATTAAAACACTCCGTTATTATGATGAAATTGGTCTATTTGAGCCTTACGAAGTTGATCAGCAAACCGGATATCGTTACTATACGTTAGAGCAATTTAAGAAATTAGATATCATTGTCTATCTAAAGCTGATGGGAGTTCCCTTAAAAGAAATTAAAAGGAAGATGGAGCATAGCAGCTTGGATGAATTTATTGAAACCTTAGCGGAATATCAGCAGGTAACAAAAGAAAAAATTCGTCACCTTCAAAGAGTGAATGTGCAGTTAACAACTCGAATGAAGGAATTAGAACAGACGAGACATATTAACCAAATAGGAGCCCCATTTATCAAATACCTTCCTTCTCGTGAAGTTGTTCAAGTAAAAGCAGAGGTAGGTACGTTAGACGGGACTGAAAGTGTTCTGCGTGATTTAAAAAAGAAAATCAGCCATATTACCCCGATTATGATTGGGAAAGTAGGGTTTATGCTATCGGTAGAAAACACGAAAAAACAACAATTTACAGATTACGATGGCATTTTTTTATTAGTCGAAAGCGATGTTTCTTTTAAGCATGAACTCGTTACGTTAATACCTGAAGGCGATTACGCATCTATTTATATGAGAGAAAAAAGAGATACCACAGGAGTCTATTACGATGCATTACTGAACTTTATTAAAGCGGAAGGATACAAAGCAGAAGGTCCTTTCTTAATTCGGCGGATTGTAGATTCATTTATTTCACATCATGAAGAAGAGCGGCTGACTGAAATTCAAATTCGAATTACGTCTTGACTATCCAGTAGCTGGAGGGTTTAAGATGAGACTATTGTAAAACTGCTGAAGGGAGAGACAACAATAGATGAATCAGCAAAGTATTTCCCAAGGAATGTCTTTAAGCCGAGGAAATCGCATTTTATTTATTTTAATTTTGGGTTCACTAAGCGCATTTGGACCGTTATCAATCGATATGTATTTGCCAGCGCTGCCGACGCTTGCGAAAGAACTGCATACTTCAGCTTCTTTAGCCCAGGTCAGTCTGACAGCTTGCTTATTGGGCTTAGCATTTGGGCAAGTGGTTATGGGGCCATTCAGTGATATTCGCGGAAGGAAAAAGCCGCTTGTAGCAGCATTAATCACCTATGCGGTTGCATCTATTTTATGCGTGTTTGCGCCTTCTATTTGGATTTTTATCGTTTTGCGATTTATTCAAGGAATGGCAGGAGCAGCAGGAATGGTTATTTCAAGAGCGAGCGTACGAGACTTGTTTTCGGGTTCGGATTTAACAAAGTTTTTCTCCATGCTTATGCTCGTAAATGGTTTAGCTCCTATTTTAGCTCCGGTTGCCGGTGGACAGCTGCTGACGGTTATGTCGTGGCGCGGAGTGTTTGGTGTGTTAGCTGTAATTGGTGCACTAATGTTTTTTGCCGTTTTATTTGGCTTAAAAGAAACGCTGCCGGTCGAACGCCGTAAAGAAGGCGGATTAACCGAAGTACTGCGTACATTTGGCGTATTGCTAAAAGACGGTGTCTTCGTAGGATATGCACTGGCGCAAGGTTTTATTATGAGTGCTATGTTTGCTTATATTTCAGGTTCTACTTTTGTTCTTCAAGACATTTACGGGCTGTCTCCGCAGATGTTCAGCTTTGTTTTTGCTATTAACGGTTTTGGTCTCATTATAGCTACTCAAGTGACAGGACGTTTAGCTGGGAAAGTAAAAGAAGCTACTCTTCTTATATATGGATTGCTTCAAGCAGCCGTTGGAAGCGTACTTTTAGTAGCGGTGATTGCTACTCACATGTCCGTTATTTTAGTCTGCATCTTGCTTTTCTTTGTGGTATCAAGCGTAGGAATTGTGAACACAACCGTTTTTTCACTTGCTATGCAAAATCAAGCTTCGAACGCGGGAAGTGCTTCAGCGCTTCTAGGATTGCTTCCGTTCTTGCTCGGAGCAGCCGTAGCTCCTCTTGTTGGACTTGGAGGAGGGCAAAATGCTCTGCCGATGGGCATTGTGATTATGGTTTGTGATTTATTAGCATTAGGTGTGTACATGACGTTAGTGAGAAGGAAAACTGCATCATAAAAAAGCTACTTGGCTTTCAACAGCCAAGTAGCTTTTTTAGTTATTGAGCTTTGTGCTCGTGCTTTTCAAAAGGCATTGTAACGCCAAGTTTTTGAATTTCTTTTTTGGCATTTTCTAAAATGGTTTCGGCTTTAGCTTTTGTTTCAGCATCTAACCCGCTTAGAAAATCTTTCTTTTTAGCAGGAAGTTGAACTCCAAGTTCTTTTAATTTGGCTTCAGCTTGTTCCTTAGTCAGCGTGCCGTTGCGAAGCTGATCCATAATAGCTTTGGCTTTTTTCTTAGTGGCTGCATCTAGATTGCTAAAAGGACCGCCTTTATGTTCAGGAAAGTCTACGCCGAGTTCTTTTAATTTGGCTTCAGCTTGTTCCTTAGTTAGCGTGCCGTCGCGAAGTTGGTCCATAATAGCTTTGGCTTTTTTCTTCGTAGCAGCATCTAGATTGCTGAAGGGGCCTTCTTTGTGCTGAGGTAAGCTTACGCCGAGTTTCTGTAATTGTTCCTGTGCTTTTTTCATAATATCATCAACTTTTTGTTGTGTTGCATCATCCGTATTTGTTGTACTGCCATTTGTTCGCTCTACAACTGTTGAATAGTTTGTTTCATCTTTGCTTGCTGCAAATGCTGTGGAGTTTGCAGCGGCCATAACTCCTAGTGTTAAACCGCTTGCCATGATATAACCGAATAGTTTCTTTTTCATGCTGTTGTCACTCCTTAAAAGTTATAGGGGTGTGGTACAGAGCTGTCCACAATTGTTAATGTAACCACCAATAGTGAAAAAATGGTGAAAATAGATAAAAAACGAAAAAATATAGACGTTTGTTGAACACTACAGCTCTTTTATTGGATAACAAAATGAAATTCGATATGATTTTATCTAAGTAATAGCATAAAAGAATGGAGATTTTATATAGATGAACGTTCTTAAAAAATTGGCAATAGCTTTGATAGTTGTGATAGCGGTAAGCCTGGTATTTTTGTTTCGCGATGAGTTAAAGCCAGGTCCAACGCTAGAAGATTTTTCAGGAGCAACTGAGTTGCATCCTGTCGTAGAAGAAAAGAAAAATAAACTTGTTCAACAAGCAAGTGACCAAGGAATCTCGATTGTAATTACGGAAGGTTTCCGTTCAAAAGAAGAACAAGATAGGCTGTATGCAAAAGGCAGAACGGAAGAAGGTAACATTGTTACCTACTCAAAGGGCGGCCAGTCTTATCATAACTATGGATTAGCTATTGATTTTGCTATTCAGTTAAAAGATGGACGAGTTATTTGGGATATGGAATATGACGGTAATAACAATAATCAATCTGATTGGATGGAAGTTGTAGACATCGCAAAAAATTTAGGGTTCGAATGGGGAGGAGACTGGCAAGGTTTTAAAGACTATCCGCATTTTCAAATGAGTCCGGAAAATATAACAAACCGCACACGCTAACAAAGCGTGTGTTTTTTTGATGAGTAATATAATTTCACTATATTTATGTCAGAACCTCTAACACGACTTGAGACTTGTAATTTCTTTTTTTATTAATTTATAGATATTAGATTTTTATATATTGATATAACAAAAATGCGGACAGGAAGTTAGTAAGAGGTAGGATTGTAGAGAACTGCTTCATAAAAACGAAAGACAATTCGTATAAAGATATGCGTTAACTAATATAATCTATTGATTAAGCTTATACAAGTACCTTCAGCCTAGCGAATGTATACTTACATATCGGCAGCTGCCGACAAAACCTTTTATTTTTCTAGCATATTTTATTTGAAGATAGTTCATTTTGATTACAAAAAAGAGATAATTTGTCAAATGTTGACTTTATTTTAAGGGTAAGAATATAATTTTTAACATATTTTAAAAATTTAAACATTTTTTGATTTTTTTACAGATTAGGAGGGAGAAAATGATTGTTTTTGAGGGAGTGAATAAATATTACGGTGATTTTCACGTATTAAAAGATATCAATTTAACAATTAAAAAAGGTGAAGTGGTCGTTGTAATTGGCCCTTCGGGTTCTGGTAAAAGTACGATGCTGCGCTGCATAAATTATTTAGAAACAATATCTAATGGGCAGTTAACAGTAAATAATATATTGGTTGCAGATAAAAAAACAAATATTAATAAACTGCGCCGCAATATAGGTATGGTGTTTCAGCATTTTTATTTATATCCGCACAAAACGGTTTTAGAAAATATCACCTTAGCGCCTATGAAAGTACTGGGACAGTCGTCAGAAGAAGCTAAGAAAACAGCTCTATACTATTTAGATAAAGTAGGAATCGGTGAAAAGGCTAACGCCTATCCATCCCAGCTTTCAGGCGGCCAGCAGCAGCGTGTAGCCATTGCGAGGGGACTTGCGATGAAACCAGAGATTATGCTTTTCGATGAGCCTACCTCTGCTCTTGATCCAGAAATGATCGGAGAAGTGCTAGATGTCATGAAAACATTGGCTAAAGAAGGAATGACCATGGTAGTTGTAACTCATGAAATGGGGTTTGCAAAAGAAGTAGCGGACCGCATTGTATTTATGGATCATGGAAAAATCTTAGAAGAGGCAACTCCGGCTGAGTTTTACGAAAACCCGCAAGAAGAAAGGGCACGTTTATTTCTTAGCCGTATTTTAAATCATTAATTGTTTAATAGGGGGAGTAACATGAAGAAATCAAAAACGTTTTTAAAGGCAGCTGTGCTTTCATTAGCAGCGGCTATGATGTTAGCGGCTTGTGGAGGGAAAAGTGAAGAAACGAGTGGATCATCAGCTAAAAAAGATGCGCTCACTGAAATCAAAGACCGAGGGAAAATCGTCATTGGAGTTAAAAATGATACGCGTTTGTTTGGATTAAAAAATCCGAAGACGGGTGAAGTGGAAGGTTTTGATGTTGATATTTCTAAGCAGCTGGCTAAAGAGATTTTAGGAGATGAAAATAAGGTAGAATTTAAAGAAGTTACGTCCAAAACAAGGGTTCCTCTTCTTCAAAAAGGAGATATTGACGCTGTTGTTGCAACAATGACCATTACAGATGAGCGTAAAAAAGAAGTGGATTTTACGGATGTATATTTCCAAGCTGGCCAGTCTCTTCTTGTGAAAAAAGGCAGTAAAATTAAAAGCGTTGATGATTTGAAGAAAGGTACTAAAGTGTTGGCTGTTAAAGGATCAACTTCAGCTATTAATATTCGAGAAAAAGCACCAGAGACAACGGTATTAGAGTTTGAAAACTATGCAGAAGCATTTACAGCTTTAAAATCTAAGCAAGGAGATGCTTTAACAACTGACGATGCTATTCTTTATGGAATGGCTGATGAAGATTCTTCTTATGAATTAGTAGGAAAGCCGTTCACAGAAGAGCCTTATGGCATTGCTGTGAAAAAAGGAAACAAAGAGCTTGTAGATGCATTAAACGACGCGCTTAAAAAGATAAAAGACTCTGGAAAATATGATGAAATTCACGACAAGTGGATCAAACAATAAGCGTACAGTTTTCTTTTCTCAGGATGAGCAGCATTATGCTCATCCTGCTTGTTTAGTTGAAAGGAGGAAGAAAATTGTTGGATTTTTCAATTCTGACGAACAATATGGATCTTTATTTAGAAGGTTTTAAGTACACCATTATCGCCAGTCTGATCGCTTTAGTGGCCAGTTTTGTACTCGGTACGATCATTGCGGTAATGCGAATAGCCCCTCTCAAAATAGTAAATGTAATTGGTACGGTCTACGTAGAGTTCATTCGGAATATTCCCCTTGTGGTTATCGTCTTTTTTATTTTTATTGTGGCGGGAATCAGCGGTACAGCAGCCGGAGTGCTGGGACTCACTATTTATACGGCAGCTTTTATCGCCGAAGCTATACGAGCAGGAATTATGGCTGTTCCAAAAGGGCAGCTTGAAGCGGCGCGTTCATCTGGCCTTACGTACGGTCAGGCGATGAGATTCATTATATTGCCTCAAGCGATTAAAATCGTCATTCCTCCTCTAGGGAATCAATTTATTAATTTAGTAAAAAACTCATCCGTGTTAGGGATTGTTGCTGGTTTTGATTTAATGTATCAGGCGGATCTTGTTTCCTCTCAAACTTACGTAGTGTTTGATGTGTATATTTTTGTGGCTCTGTTCTATTTAGTTCTAACTATTCCGTTGAGCTTAGGAGTTGGTTATCTTGAGAAACGTCTTGGTAAAACAAGCTGAAAGGAGTGAAAGTGATGGATTTTGTGGGTGCTTATTCTCCTGATCACCTTTCCTTCTTAATGGAAGGATTTTGGGTCACTTTAAAAGTGGCATTCATTTCGATTGTGTTAAGTTTTCTTATTGGAAGTATAGTAGGTATTTTAAGGTATGCCCGCATTCCAGTTCTGTCTCATGTACTCGCTTTTGTCGTAGAAATTATCCGGAATTTGCCGCTGCTTTTAATCATCTTTTTTACATACTTTGCTTTACCTGAAATCGGAATTGATATGGAAATTACGTCAGCAGCGATTGTGGCCCTCACTGTATTTGAATCTGCTATGATTTCAGAAATTATCCGAAGCGGATTGAAATCAATTGAAAAAGGACAAATCGAAGCGGCACGTTCATCAGGTTTAAACTATTATCAAACGCTTCGTTTCGTTGTGCTGCCCCAAGCTTTGCGGCGAATGGTACCTCCTTTAGTTAGTCAGTTTATTTCCTTATTAAAAGATACGTCGCTTGCAGTAGTGATCGCACTTCCTGATTTGCTGCATAATGCTCAAATTATTTACGGTCAGAAACAAAGTTATGTGGTGCCGATGTTTTTGATTATCGCGATGATGTATTTTATTGTGAATTATGCTTTATCAATCATTGCACGGAAACTAGAAGTCAAAAGAGTATAGAGGCTCTTTTGACTTTATTTTTGGAAAATAAATAACATTGACAATGTATTAATTCAACGCATAAAATGACTAAAGTAACAGTGGTTAAATCAGATCATTTTCATTCATCATAGAGAAGAAAAACAGTGTTGGTTCACCCCCTACTGAATATCCGGTAGGGGTTTTTGCGCAAGAAGTGATTTGGTTAAACTAACACGTAAAATGAACAGAAGGGACGGGCATCATGGAAAAACAAGATCAAAATTTAAAAAAAGGTCTGTTGCCTCGTCATGTGCAGCTCATTGCGCTTGCCGGTATGATTGGGACAGGCATTTTTAAAGGCAGTGCTGATACGCTAGGTATTGCAGGACCAAGTGTTGTACTGGCGTATTTATTTGGCGGTCTTATCTTATTTATTGTAATGACAGCACTAGCGGAGATGGCAATTGTCTATCCGAATATGAACGTACAAAATTTAGTGCATAAGGCATTCGGTACGCAAACCTCTTTTATTGTAGGGTGGCTGTACTGGGTAAACTGGATTGTCGTGACGGTTGTTGAACTGCTTGCGGGAGGAAGCTTTTTGAAGTTTTGGTTCCCTTCTGTACCTCTTTGGCTCTTAAGCTTTCTTTGTGCAGTGCTGATTGTAGGGATGAATTTATTTCAAGTGAAGTATTACGGAGAAATTGAGTTTTGGTTTGCCGGTATTAAAGTAATTGCTCTTACCGCTTTTATCATCTTGGGAGCTTGTATTTTATTCGGTGTGATTCCAAGCGATGTGCAAAATCCTTGGGCAAATTATACGGCTCATGGAGGCTTTTTCCCTCACGGCATGAGCGGTGTGCTTAGTGCCTTTTTAATTGTAATGTTCTCTTACGGCGGAGCTGAACTAATTGGTGTGGCCGTAACGGAAACAAAAGATGTAAAAAATGTGTTACCGAAAGTAATCAAAGGCACAGTATGGCGAGTGATTGGATTTTATATTTTGCCTATTTTAATTATTTGCGGCCTTATGCCTTGGAATTCTGTATCAGGGCAAGAGAGTCCGTTTGTGCAAGTGTTTAGTATCACTGGACTTCCGGGTGCGGCTCATATTATGAACTTTGTTTTATTGACGGCCGTTTTATCAGCAGCCAATTCAGGGATGTATGCAACGTCGCGTACGCTTTATGCTATGGCTCAAAGCGGAGAAGCATCCAAGCGCTTCTTGAAAGTTTCAAAAAACGGTATTCCGATTAACGGTTTGATGATTACGGCTGCTTGTATTTTAATAGGTGTGTTTTTAGCCTATAAAACGCCGGATAATGTAATTAGTTATTTAATGACCATTCCTGGTTTCACAATCATTCTTATTTGGGTGAGTATTTGTTTAGCTCAATTAAAGCTGCGTAAAGGATATAAAGAAAAGCCGTTTTTCGCATTAAAGTGGTTTCCTTATACAACTCTTTTTGCAACAGCAGCACTGCTTGTTATTTTTGTATCGTTTATGTTTAACAAAAACAATGTGATTGGATCAAGCGTATGTGCGGTTATCCTGGTCGTACTCCTTATTTTTTCATTTGTTAACAAAAGTCGAAAAGAAAAAAAGTTTGAAGTATAGCAAAAAGGCAATATACTAGAAAGACGAGGGTGAAAGCTTGTCTTTCTTTTTTTGCGGAAATTTCTGCATCACGTTACATATTTCTAGATGAAATGTTTAGTTAAATAAATAAAGGATGAGGACTACAATGGAATCAAATAATGTATTAAAAACAAACCCAAAGAAGAAATCAAAGCACTTAGCCACGATTTCTTTGGCGATTATGGGAGTGGGCTTCGTTGCGACAATGCCTTTTGGTGATTCAATTTGGGGTCGGTTGCTTCAAGGTGGATTCGAAGCTGGATTAGTCGGCGGCTTAGCGGATTGGTTTGCCGTTACGGCGCTTTTTCGTCACCCTTTAGGCATTCCTATTCCACACACTGCGCTGCTTCCTAAAAACAGACAGCGTATTACAAAAGGGTTAGTCTCAACGCTTGAAAACGACTGGCTGTCAAAAGAAAGTATTCAAGAAAAAGTAAAAAGAATTGCGTTTACAAAACGTTTGCTTCCGATTGTTCGAAAAGGTGTTCATTCGGAAACGATTCAACAAAAAGGAACAGCACTGCTTGTTGATGCGATTAATCGTGTGGATACAGATAAAGTAGTTCCTATTATTGAAAAAGAGCTCAAATCATCGCTTTCAGCAATAGAGTTAAAACCTATCGTGCATTCGATTGTCGGAGAAGTGGTGAAAAATCAGTATGATGAAAAAGCGCTCGATGTTCTTTTAAATAAAGGAGAGAGCTGGATTAAAAAAGAAGAAACGCAGTATCAGCTCGGAAGTATTGCTAAAAATGCGCTGGATAATATTGAGCTTGACGGTATTTTACAATTTGCTCTCAAATCATTTCAAAGCATGATTAACGAAGAGAAGCTAGGGTCTATTTTGCAAAATCTACTGCTTTCTATTACAGGTCGTCTTCGTAATGAAGATGATGAATACCGCCTTGCTTTGGTAAATGGAATTAGAAAAGAGCTGCAAGGCTTGGAACACAATGAAGAACTTCTTGGAAAATTAGAAGTATGGAAACAAAAATCGATTAATGAGTTAAATGTAACGAATCAATTAACAGAAATCGTTGATAAAATGAAAACGAAAGTGACAGCATTCATTGAAAGCCCTGAATTTATGAAAAGTTACGCCGTTCCTTACGTAGAGAGCTGGCTGAATGCTCTTGAAGCGGATGCAGAGCGTCAAGAAGCAATTGATACGGCTATTCAAAAGCAAATCATGGGCTTTGTAGACGAGAATCATTCGAAAATTGGACAGCTTGTTCAAGAAAACTTAGATAAATTAGATGATGAAACACTTGTGGATATGATGGAAAACAATGTCGGAAAAGATTTGCAGTGGATTCGAGTGAACGGCGCTCTATGTGGATTCTTGATTGGTATTGTATTAACGGTTATTAAATTAGCGGTATAAAAAAGAAGCACGCTCCTTTTGGAGCGTGCTTTTTCTATTAATCATCTATTTCTACACTGATTACGTCACCGTTTTTCGCATCTACTGAAACAGTTGCTTCACGTTGATCAGCAGTGTCAATTTCAATTTCATATACTAAACGGTTGTTTTCTTGGTCTAAATCCGTTTCGTTAACGGTTCCTTTAGCACTTTTTAAAGCTGTTTTTATCGCTTGATCTAATGAAATGGCAGGGGAAGCATTTTGGAGATTCTCTTCTTTCTCATCATCATCTTTTGGGTCTTCATCAAATTCAATGATTTTACCGCTGCTGCTGTCAATATCTACATCGTATTCTTTATTACCTTTTGTGATGTCTACTTCATATTGTTTAACGCCGTCATCTACGGCTAATTGGATATTTGTAATGTCACCGCCGTCTGTTTTTTGAAGAGCAATGTCTTTTGCCTTTGCTTCTTCAATCGTTGTGGTTTGCTTCTTGTCATTGCTTTTGGACTGATCTGTCATGGCATATGCACTTGCACCTAATCCACCGACTAATACTGCACTGGCTAAAACGGTTGTAATAACTTTCATATGTTACGGCCTCCTTGATTTGTTGTTAAGACTATCTTAGCCAATGAACTTTAAAGGAAAAGAAGAAGAAGTTTAAAATTTTCTTAGAAATAAATAAAAATGGATAAGAAAAAGCACAGCTTTCGGCTGTACCTTTTAATCATCATTTTCATAGGTGATGGAATCTACATGTCCAGAGTAAGCATTTATCATTACTTTAGCTTCTCTTGTTTTAGACTGATCAATTTCGACTTCGTAGAAGGTTTGGCCTTCTTCCTCTTCTATTTCAACTGAGGAAAACGTTCCTTTTACTTTTTGTAAAGCAATATCTCTTGCTTGTTCCATTGAAATGAGAGGCTCGTCGGATGTAGGAGAAACTGGTGGCTGCTCGCTCTTTTTTTGTTCTTCTTCTGTATCATTTTTAGTTTGAGTAGACGTTTGTTTCTCTACTTTTTGTTTGATTAATGACTGGACTTCTCCATTTTTTCCATTTACTGTGATGTGGTATGGAATATCATCTTTAAGCAAAGTTATTTGATAAATCGGTTCATCATCTTTTTGAGAAAAGCTTGCATTTTCAATAGTGCCGCCATATTTTTGCTGGATGATACTGCTGACGTCCGATTCGGATAAAAGTGTATCAGGCCGATTCACTGCTTTTGCTATTCCGTAAAAGCAAGCTGAACCAACGGCAAGAAAAATAAGTATAAAAAGCACCGTTTTCTTCATACATTCACCTCCAGTATCTTAAAAAGTAGTATAGCAGGCAATTCTTAAAAATCTCTAAGAAACGGTGAGAAATTAAAGAGGAAAGCAAACCGTTACGGATGTCCCTTTTCCTTCATCGCTGCTAATCTCAATACGTCCGCTATGAGTTTCTGCAATCTTTCGAGCAATGGATAATCCAAGCCCTGAACCACCGGTTTCTCGATTTCTTGCTTTATCTACGCGAAAAAAGCGTTCATACACGTTTGATAAGTCTTCTTTTGGAATACCAATTCCTTGATCTGTGACCGTAATCATAAAGCTTTCACTTCTTGTTATAGTTACTTCCACTGCTTTTTCACTATATTTAATGGCATTATCTAAGAGGATGTACAGCAGCTGCTTTAAGCGTTTTTCATCGGCTGTTACGACGGGCTGATCGGTTTTTACGTTTAAATAAATGGTTCGTTCAAAGGCTTGTTCTAGATGTTTGATTGTTTGTCTGCAGACGGCCGCCGCATCTACGTGTTCCATGTGAAGCTTCCACTGCGACTCATCTTTCGCAAGCACCAGCATTTGAGACGTAAGCTGTTTCATGCGTAAAGACTCAGAGTGAATGGCTTCGATGGCTTCTTCTAAAATATCTGGACGCTTCATTCCCCATCGTTTTAGCATATTGGCATAGCTTTCTACAACGGTCAGCGGTGTTTTTAATTCATGAGAAGCATCGGATACGAACTGCTCTTGCTTTTTATAGTTTTCCTCTAATAAATCCATCATATTATTGAAGGTATTGGCCATTTGATCTAACTCATCTTTAGAAGAAGAAGAGAGGTCAATTTTTTTAAATGTGCGAGACACTTGAATTTCTTCCATAGTATGAATAAGAGATTTGATAGGCCGCAAAATAATTTTACTTAAAAGCCGTCCGGCAAATATGGTCGGAATTAATATAACAAGAGAGGCAATGAGCAAGATAAATTTTAATGTCTGCAGAGATTGTTCCACATCTGCCAGCTGTTCTGTGACTTCCAAAGAAACAACTTCGCCGTCCGTCCAAATGACGGGAGTATGCGAAATTGCGTATAGGTGGCCGTCGTCTTCTTTGATGGTTGTTTGTTCATTTGAATAATAAGAATAAGGTAAGTCCTGAAGTTCTTTGGTTTGATCAGTAACCGATACAACTAAAGGACTCCCTGATTTAGGCAAAATGCGAATCATCCCGTTAGGAGGCAAATAGGCACGAAGCAAATTGGCTTGTTTAACCGTCGCACTCGTTTGTTTTAGCCCATTTGTTACGTTGCTTGTTTCTGCTTGCAAACGTTCAATTGCGTTGTCTTCCATGGTTTTCTTGAAAATGAAGTAAATCGAACTGTTTGCAATTACTAAGAGAATAAAAAGCAGGGCAGTTGATGTAAGGATAATCTTTGTTTGCAGTTTCATAAGCTACTCCTTAAGCATATAGCCAACGCCGCGCACTGTTTGAATGTAGGGTGTTGAAAATGGAGCATCAATTTTTTTGCGCAAATAACGAATGTATACGTATACAATATTCGTGTCTCCGTAGTAATCGAATCCCCATACGTTTGTAAGAAGCTGTTCAAAGCTTAGCACTTGATTGTTGTTTTGAAGCATATAGACAAGTAAATCATATTCTTTAGGAGTCAGCTCAATAGCTTCATTTTCACGCGTGACTTCTCGCGTTTTTTCATTAACAACTAAAGTTCCTAGCTGCAGAGTATCTGCTTCTTTTTCAGCAGGAGATGCTGACGCAGGATGGCGAAGCCATACGCGGATACGTGCAAAAAGCTCCTCAATTTGAAAGGGCTTTGTAATGTAATCGTTCGCTCCTAAATCTAGTCCGCTTACCTTATCAGGAAGGGCGTCTCGAGCGGTTAATAAGATAACGGGCGTCTGATCATCGTTTGCTCGAATGCGACGAAGTACTTCGAGCCCGCTCAGTTCAGGAAGCATCACATCTAAAAGCAGCAAATCCCAATCGTGTTCTTGAAACTCTGCCAATCCTTCTGTGCCCGTATAAGCCATGCCGGTTTCATAGCCTTCATGTTCAAGTTCGAGCTGAATTAAACGAGCAATTTTGCGCTCATCTTCTACAATTAAAATTCTGCCTTTACTCAAAAAAATTCCCCCTTGTGTCTATGTATAGTTGCGTACATTATAGCATGGAGAGGATTGAGGTGTATAAAAGCAGCTGGAGGTTAGCCCGGCTGCTGATTGGTTGAAAGAGGAATATGCAAGGTAATGGCAGTGCCTTGGTTAGGAGTGGATTTCACTTCAATATGCCCTTTATGAAGTTCGCAAATGGCCTTTGCGATACTCATGCCGAGTCCAGCACCTTCTGTTTTTTCGGTTGTATTTGTGCCGCGGTAATAGCGGTCAAATAAATTTTTCTGCGTTTCTTCATCCATTCCAATCCCATCATCTTGAATTGTAATCAAGACGTTGTCACTTTTTAGAACGGTCAAAATTGTAATAGTGGTGTTCTCCGGATTATGTTTAATAGCATTAAAGATTAGGTTATCAACCATTCGTTCAAACCAGCGCGGGTCAGCTTGAATAAAAGGTTGAAGGTGAACGGGTACATAAGAGAATTGCACATTTTTAATAGTTCGATCGTTAACGAATTTTAAAACAATATGCTGAAGCAATTGATGAACGTCCACTTTTTTCGTTTCTAAGGCAACCACATTATTTTTAAGCTTAAAGGCCAGTGAAAAATCTTCTACAAGCCCCACCATATATTCACTTTTGTCACGCAGCGTTTGGCCAATTTCTTTTAGCTCTTCTTCGTTCCAATTGTAATAGCCGCTTTCAAGCATATGACCATATCCTTGAATCGTCGAAAGGGGTGTTCGCAAATCATGTGATATTCCAGTCATCCATTCTTCACGAGTGGTTTCTAGCTGCTTTCGTTCTTTTTCAGCTAAGCTAAGCTGCTCCGCCATCTCATAAAAAGCTGTGATTACTTCTGAATACAAACGATATTGAAAGCGTACTTTTCCATTCTTCCGAAAGACGCGCTTCCGCTCTTTTTCTGTTAGCACTTCTGAATAGTTTCCGCTTCCCATGCGCCCGAGCCAGCTGGTGAAGAGAAGTAAGGGGCCACCGTAGCGAAAAGCGTTCCAGATGGAGAAAGTGATAGTGGCTATAAGAACAGAAACCGCCACGATGATGGAGATCATCCAAGCTTTTCGGATAATAGATTCATCGGTTATACTGTGGTAATTATTAGGAGTGTAAAAAACCCATGAAATTTTCTTCTTTGGATCATGGAATACAGTAGCTGTTGAATCATATTTATCTTGTTCAATTTTTCGGGAAATAATTTCTAAAGGATCGTAACGTGTTTTTTCTTTAGGCATTCTAATTGAAGCTAAGATATCACCTTTCTCATTTAAAATTTGAAGCGAAGCATCTTTTTCTTTTAACGCCTTTTTGATAAGAGGGATATCGCTTTTGGGAGGTACCCTTTCTTTATTATATTTACCATACAAAGCCTGAAGCTGTTCTTTTAAATCACTTTTATAGCCCAAAATATAATAAGTAGGTGTAGTCAAAAAGGTATCAAGTTCTGTTACGACATTATAGTTTCTAAATTTTTTGGTTTTATCCATTTCTAATAACTCTGAAAGACCGTAGTGCTTAGGTAAGTCTTTTGGGGAGTTAACTTCTCCAATTACTTTTCCTTGTTTGTTCAGTACTTGGTACCATAACCCTTCCTGTTTAAGCTGTTTTGCTAAATCATCTGAAACGGTTGCTTTTCCACCTTCAACTGTTGTATCCCCGGTTAATACGCTAAGTGATCCAGAGGGTAAGTCTCTTTTTATATCTTGCTTTGAAAGGTAATAAGCTAGAAACATTAAAGCGCAAAAAAGAACGCAGCAAACACATGCAATAATCGCAATAAACTGAAATGAAAAATGAAAGGTCAACCTTCTTTTAATTGATTTCATAGGGCTTTGCCGTTCACTAATTTATATCCAAGCCCTCGTACCGTAACTAAATGTTTTGGATTGCTAGGGTTATCTTCGATTCTTTCTCTAATTCTTCGAATATGAACGGTTACCGTATTATCGTCTACGAACTGGTTATATCCCCAAACGGCTTCAAGCAGCTGTGATTTAGAAAGAACCACGTTCATGTTTTTACAAAAATGAAGTAGCAGCAAAAATACTTGTGCGGGGCAAGCAACCGTTTGACCATCTACAATGAGCTCTCCAGCGGATTCATCTACAATAAAACGATCAAACTCATAGCGATTTGAAGGCTGTAATTCCATTTTTACAGGACTTCTTTCCGTCAGCGTTTGTTTTCTGCGCAATCGTGCTTTAATTCGTGCCGCAATCTCTAAAGGATTAAATGGCTTGGTGACGTAGTCGTCTCCGCCCATGGCGAAACCCGTTAACACATCCAAGTCAGATACTTTGGCTGTTATGAACAGGATATATGCGTTTGAGAGCTCACGAATTTTAGGACAAATATCAAATCCGCTTTTATCGGGAAGCATGACGTCCAACAAAATAATATCAATCGTTTTATTATGTAAAACATCTAGCGCTTCTTGAGCGGTGTGAGCTTTATAGATTTGGTTGAAGCCTTCTTTTTTTAATACTGTCTCCAACATTTTGACAATAGCAATTTCATCATCAACTAGCAAGATAGATGCATCTTCCAATATAAATCACCTCTGTTTCATTTCATACGTATTCGATTTTAGCATAAGAACATTACGAAAAGATTAACAAAATTGGAAAATGTTAAAGAAAAGATAATCTCCCGTTTATTTTCTTGAAAACTTCATTTCATATACTAAATATACAGACACATAGTAAAGGAGTTAAAAGGATGAGTAATGATGTTAGGCGGGTTAAAGTAATTGATAGTATGAGAGGATTCAGCTTGTTTGGTATTTTACTAGCGAATATGCTGATTTTTCAATATGGTATTTACGGAAAGGATATGATTCATCTCTTCTCGCTATCACCAAGTGATTCAGCAGCCTATGTCTTTTTAAAAGTCGCGGTAGAAGAAAGTTTTATGCCAATCTTTACTTTTTTATTCGGTTATTCAATGGTGAAGATGAAAGAAAGTTTAGAAAGAAGGCAGTTAGGAGTAAAAAGGCATTTCTTTCGCCGCTTTCTTCTGCTTCTAGGGTTTGGCCTACTGCATGGAGTACTTTTATGGGAAGGAGATATTCTTACGTTTTACGGAATGATGGGGATATTTTTATTAGTTTTCTTTTTAAACCGTAAAGCTAAAACGCTGTTGGTATGGGCATCGATTTTACTAGTTCTTACGGGAGCAGCTGGTTACGGTTCATTAAACGATAATATGTATCTTCTTAGTGATAAACAAACGCTTACCACATACGTAAAAGATACGATTCATGTGTATGGAAGTGGAACTTATGAACAAATTAAAGACCACCGCAACAACGTTGATCCGATGAATATAGCAGGATATAAATTTGCTTTTGCCTTCTTGTTTACACCATTTATAATGGGTGCTTTATTTTTGTTTGGTATGTACGCAGGGAAGAAAAAGTGGTTTTACGACGTCTCAGATAATCAAAAACAGTATGGCCGTTGGGCGGCCGTGTTGATTCCGCTTAGCTTACTGTTAAAAGGAACTATGTACGTATGGCCAGATGCTAATTGGGCTGGTTCTACACATATGTTAGGTGGGAGTCTCCTATCTCTTGGTTATATTGCAGGATTTGCTTGGGTATATGCGAAATGCGAGAGGTCATTTTTGATGAAGGCTTTTGAAAGCGTAGGCAGGATATCGCTTAGTAATTATTTAATGCAAACGGTTATATGCACGACGATTTTTTACGGTTATGGATTAGGTTATTTCGGAAAGCTCGGCATGATAGCAGGGATTTTTGTCTGCATCGGTATATACGGAATTCAGCTGATCGGCAGTTATATGTACGTGCAAAAATTCCAAACTGGACCGGTGGAAAAGCTGCTGCGCATATGGACAAATTTTTCTTGGAACGGAAAGCCCAAAGAGAAAAAAGCTTTACCGGAGGAAATAAATCATCCTTTTATTGGATGATAGCAGTCAAACTTATTTACGAGGAGATTTTCGAAATGTGGGCCATTAGTGTGAAAGAGTTTCAAAGCTTATTTAAAAGTGTTAAATCAATTATCGTTATTTTAATCGTATGCGGTGCTTCCTATGGAATAGCCCATCTAGTTAGTCAACTTGGAGGTCAACTGACGAGCGCACAGATTCGAGATGGAGCCAACGGGGGGATTTTGGTGATGCTTCTCGGGTTCGGACCTTTGTTTATTTCAAGTCTTTCTCATAATGTTATTAATCAAGAAATTAAAACAAGAACAGCCAGGTTTTTAGTTACCAAAACATCAAGAGAGCGTATTGTACTAGGGAAATTCTTAGGAATTTGTTGTTTCTGGCTTGTTTGTATCTCTATTTCTTTTCTACTGATTGGGTTTATTTCGCATCATTTTTCTTTTTATATATTTTTAGAGTGCCTGCTATTCACCGTTTGTATCATTTCATTTGTTTTAATGCTTTCAGCTTTAATACCAAGTCCAACTCATACTATGTTTTTATCAATTATTTTATCGTTTGTTCTACCGGTACTGAGTGGATGGAGCATATTTTCATCAAAAGCGTACATTGCATGGTTTAAGTATGTGACACCCTACTACTATTTAAAGTTGGAGAAAGGGTATTTAACGGTTCTTCTTATTTTTGCAGCACTCTGTTTATGTACGGCACTTTGGAGTTTTAAAAGGAGAGAAGTATAATATGTATGCTATTGAAACAAGTAAATTAACTAAAAAGTATGGATCTAAAACAATTGTTAATAGTATTAATTTGCAAGTCCCACAAGGAGAAATTTACGGATTTTTAGGGAGGAACGGAGCAGGGAAGTCTACATTTATTAATATGCTTACCGGCGTTTCATTCCCTTCAGCAGGAGAATTTATGCTGCTGGGACAGAGTGATATTGATTTAGAGCTTCAGAAGAAAATAGGTGTGCTTCCTGACTATGCTACCTTTTATGATGAGATGACGGCACTCAATCATTTGCGCTATTTTTTAAAGATAAACGGACATCGTTTTTCTAAAGAACACTGTAGTAATGTACTGAAGAAAGTAGGATTAGAAGGACATGACCATCAGAAAGTTGGAAAGTTTTCATTTGGAATGAAAAAGAAGTTAGGAATTGCTCAAGCGATTGTAACAGACCCAGATCTTATCTTTTTAGATGAACCAACTTCTGGAGTAGATATTGAATCTGCTCTCCACATTCATGAATTAATAAGAGAACTTCAAAATCAGGGCAAGACAATTTTTATGACGTCTCATAATTTAAATGAAGTTGAGAAGATTTGTACACGTGTAGCGATTATGAAAAATGGTGTTATTTTAGTAGAAGGGACAATGGAAGAACTGCGTTTTCAATACCAAGCGAAAAAAACGGTGATGATTAAACATGATCCTTACCCAAGCAGTCATAAAGAATATATTCAACAGTTTTTCCGTACGGTGAGTCCGGACGTGGAATACCATCACACGTACACAAAAGTGATGCTTCAAAAAGAGAGAAATATCCCTCTGATTATTCGCGAATTGATTCAATGCGGCATCGATATTTATCAAATTCACGTAGAAGAGCCTTCTTTAGAAGAAATCTTTTTGCAAAAAAACATCGTGGATCATTCGCAGGTAAGTTAATGGGCAAAAATCTGTTGGCTTACCACTCAGCCTGACTACGTTATTTATAAATACCAGTTAGGAAGCTTCTGACAAAAACATGTTCATTTTCTTCAGAAACTGATAAGATAGCTAATGACATTTAAAAATAAGAAAGGATTTCGATTATGTTATCAGCTATTAATTCAGTAGACTATACCATTTTCCATGCGGTGAATCAGTACGCCTCGCATGTGAAGTTTGTAGATTCGCTGATGGTATTCTTTGCAGATTATGCCCAGTATGTACTTATTGTTTTACTCGGCTTGTTTTTACTTATTAATAAAAACGGCAGCCGTGTTGTAGCATTCCAAGCTTTATGTGCTTGTGCCACAGGAGTCATTATTAATAAAGTGATTAGTTTATTTGCTTATCGAGATCGTCCATTTATCTCTCACCACGTGAATCAGCTTATTGATCACGCCGCGAATTCTTCATTTCCAAGCGATCATGCTACGTCTGCATTAGTTATCACTTTTACCATTTGGCTACATTTCAAACGTTCAGGGCGCATGTGGGTTGTAATGGGTGCACTCATTGCATTTTCACGCGTATGGGTTGGCGTTCACTATCCATTCGATGTGTTAACAGGAGCTATTCTAGGCTGCTTGCTCGCGTTGTTTATTCATTATGTTATTTTCAATACCAAAATTATGAGAGCTATTACCAATCTGTCTATTTTTCGAAAATCAGCTTATGACGGGCAGTCTCAATATTATTAAGAAAAAGCCGCAAATACGCGGCTTTTTTTATTGGGAAATTTTTAATGCATTTAATACTTGTTTTTTAAAATTAAATTGTGTACAATTAAATTACAGAAACGATAAATAAAAAATTTTTAATAAAATTACTAAAAAAGAGGAGAGATTTATACATGAAAGCTTTATATGAAACAACAGTCGTTAACACAGGTGGAAGAACAGGAGAAGTTCATTCTTTAGATAATATCTTTAATTTAGATGTTGCAACACCTCCAGCACTTGGTGGAGAAGCAACAACAGCAACAAACCCAGAGCAGCTATTTGCAGCTGGATACAGTGCTTGTTTCAACAGTGCGTTAGAATTTATGTTGAAAAAACATAACGTAGAAATCAAAAGCAGTGAAGTAAAAGCTACTGTTCAGCTGCTTCCAGATAAAGCTGATCAAGGAGTAAAAATTGCCGTAGCGCTTGAAGCTCATATCGAAGGCTTAGATTTAGAAACAGCGAAAAAATATGTAGACCTAGCTCACTCATACTGCCCGTATTCAAAAGCAATCAGCGGTAACGTAGACGTAACGGTAGAAGTAATTTAATTGCTTTAAAAAGCCCTGCTAAGCATGTAAAGCTTAGCAGGGCTTTTTTATTTGAATTTTCTCTATTCATTTGTAAGCGGTACTAGTATAATGAGTAAGAAAATGAATCATTCGCACAGTTTAGGTGCTCTTACATAGCGTAAGAGGTAACAGGGAATCGAGTGCAAATCTCGAGCGGTCCAGCCACTGTAAGCAGGGAGTTTTCTATCTTATCGTCACTCAAAACGGGGAAGGCGGTAGAAAATGATGATCTCAAGCCAGGAGACCTACCTATTCTGTACACTTGACTCTTCTAGGAAAGAGGCGGTGTATCAAGGTACGCAGTGAGCAATTGCTGTTTATTTTCATATGCCGACACATCCTCAATTTCTATAGAATTGAGGCTTTTTTATGTTTTATTTTAAAAAAAGGAGTGTAGGAAATGGAAGGTTTATCAGTTTTTTTACTTGTCTTTTTATTAGGAATCAGGCACGGATTGGATGCAGATCACTTAGCTTTTATTGATGGCCAGACCCGATATAATTGGCGAATGGGGAGCCGTTTTGCCCCGTGGGTCGGCACGCTGTTTTCACTAGGTCACGGAGGAATGGTGGCCGTCACGGCCGGGGTGCTTGGCGTGGTGATGAAGAATTTTACGTTTCCATCGTATTTCGATCATTTTGCATCCTGGGTATCCATTATCTCCCTCTTTCTAATCGGGACATTAAACACATATCATTTGCTTCGAACCAAAAATAAAGAGGAAGAGTTTGAGCTGAGCGGGTTAAAAGGGAAGTTTATTCCGAAAATCGCAAAAGGAACAACGAATCCTTTTTTAATTATTCTTGTAGGAGCATTGTTCGCTTTAGCAGCCGAAACGGTCAGTCAAACGGCCGTGTGGTCTCTAGCTGTAGGGAACGCAGGCAAGTATACGCCGCTTTTATTAGGACTAGTATTTATGTTTGGTATGATGCTGACAGATACAATCGATTCACTGATTGTACATAAAATGGTGAATGAATCGAGTAAGTTTGGGCGATCTGCTTCCCGCTTGATGGGCTGGGTTATTGTTGTCCTCGCGTATGGTGTGTCACTCTATTTAGCATTCACTTTCTTTAACCCATGGGCCGAAGTAAACTTTGAAATGGTTGGCGTTATTTTGTTTATTTTTTTAGTGTCTATGTTTGTTTTTGTGAGTGTGAAGTCAAAAGGGAAAAATATTAAAATAAATGTCAATTAGTCAAACGAAAGCTTTAATCTGTTAAAGATTGAAGCTTTTTTGTATGAATTTGTTGAAGTTTATGGCTATTTTCGGTCGGTTATGAATAAGTTAAAGTATTATCTGTATTTAAAGGATGGAAAATTGTCTGAAAACCATTATAATTAAGGATAATTTAAGGTCGTTATGTGAAACGTAGAACATAGTTATACGTACGATAAATAAAAGCATTTAATGCAAGCAGCAGGGGTTGTTTGGAGGAGGAATTGATTTGAGTCAGGTAATGGTAGAACAAAGTGTATTTAGTTATTTAAAAGAACACGAACAAGAGATGCTTGAAGATTTAGTTGGATTTGTGAAAAAAGAATCACCGTCCTACAGTAAAGAGTTAGTAGATCAGTGTGGAATGTATTTAACGGAGCTGTTTCAAAAGCGTTTAGGAGTAGGCTACGAAATTATAGAAGAAAAAGAAGTAGGAAACCATTTGAAATTTACGATTGGAGAAGGAGAAAAGCAGCTTTTAATTATCGGTCACTTTGACACGGTATGGGAAAAGGGAAGGCTAAGTCTAAGAACAGAGGGAAACAAGCTGTACGGTCCGGGAATTTTAGACATGAAAGGCGGCATTGTGCAATCTATATGGGCGATTAAAGCGATTCAAGAGCTTGGCTTATCGCTCGATAAAAAAATTGTGTTTTTCTGCAATTCGGATGAAGAGATTGGGTCAATTTCTTCTAAAAAATACATTGAAGAAGAAGCACAAAGAAGTGAAGCAGTGCTAGTAGCGGAACCGGCTGTGGCGGGTTCAGGTGCGTTAAAAACGTCGCGCAAAGGAGCGGGAATTTTCACCGTAAAAGTATGGGGACGAGCAGCACACGCGGGTAATCACCACAAAGAAGGAATCAATGCGATTGAAGAGCTTGCGCGCCAAGTGATTTTCTTGCAGGGCTTAACAGATTATGAAAAAGGTACAACGGTGAACGTTGGAACATTTACAGGAGGCAGCGGTACAAATGTAGTGCCGGAATATGCAGAAGCACACGTAGATTTACGTGTTTCTACAGAAGAAGAAGCGAAACGTATGACGGATATTATTTTGAACTTAACACCCATCTTAAAAGGGATAAAGCTCGAAGTAACGGGAGGCATGAACCGTCCTCCGATGGTGAAGTCTAAACAAACGGAAGAGTTATTTGAATGCGCTCAGTCAATTGCGGCCAAACTGGGTATGAAATTAGAAGAAGCGGCTGTTGGCGGCGGAAGTGATGGCAATTTTACAGCGGCCATTGGTGTTCCCACGTTGGATGGATTAGGAGCATGCGGAAAAGGAATACATGCGGAATATGAACATATTCAAATTGATACGTTGTCCGAGCGCTCTTCTTTATTTGCGAATTTACTGCTTCAAATATAAAAAAAGCCCGCCTCAAACGGCGGGACTAACCTGAAAGCTTATATTGGGAGAGTATAAGCTTTCTTTTTTATTTACTGCTTTCTTCTTGAAGAGAAAAAGCAGTTTCTTTCTTTTTAAATACCACTTTATCAAGAGCAAGGAACTGGCTTCCTGCAAGAAATAGGTGAGCAGACATTGCAATTAAGGTGATATCAAACTCAAATCCGCCAACAAATCCGCTTTTAAGCTTGGCTGTGAAAATAGCGCCGAGCATTACTGCTATAAATAAAGCACCTATGACTCTTGTTGCTAAACCAAGAATAATAAGAATACCGCCTACAAGTTCAATCGTTGCAACAATATATGCCATGAAACCAGGGATTCCTAAGCTATCGAAGAACCCTACTGTATTTTCAATCCCGCCTTGCCATTTTTGAAAGCCGTGTACTAAAAATGTAAAACCTAATACTAAACGAATAATAAGTGAACCAATTTCGACGTTTTTATTCACTTTACTTCCTCCTTTAAGTGTATTTGAAAAACACTACATTATGTAGTGTGAAAGCCCGAAAAAAGAAATGTAGCAATTAAATCAGAAAGTCTTTCTTATTTGGATAATTTTACAACATTATGAACATCACACTACACATTGTAGTGTGATGTTTGTCCCCAGTCAAGTGAAAATATAAAATTGGACCATTTGGCATACAAAAATTTTCGGAAGAGCACTTGAAAAATCCTTTAATTATGTACAAGTTAGTCCCTTATTTTCAATCTTATTCTCCAACATGCTATACTGATGGCGGAGGTGTTACGATGCGTTTAGAAAATAAAAGAGTTATTGCGCTTGTTAGTGCAGACTTTGAAGATCTAGAACTATGGTATCCAGTGATGCGTCTTCGAGAAGAAGGAGCAGAAGTACATTTAGTTGGAGAAAAAGCAAACGAAACGTACGTGGGGAAATACGGTGTTCCAGCCGTATCCGACTATGCTTTTAAAGATGTTGATCCAGCTGAATATGACGCTATTTTAGTACCTGGAGGCTGGGCGCCGGATAAACTGCGCCGCTACCCTGAAGTAATTGAAATGGTTCGTCATATGGATGAACAGCAAAAGCCAATCGGCCAAATCTGCCATGCAGGATGGGTATTAATCTCTGCAAAAATCTTAGATGGCCGAAACGTAACAAGTACGCCAGGAATCAAAGATGATATGGAAAATGCGGGAGCTATTTGGCATGATGAAGCAGTCGTAATCGACGGCCACATCATTTCAAGCCGCCGTCCGCCAGACCTTCCTCCTTATGCAAAAGCATTTGCTGATGTACTAGCAGAGCAATAAGAAAAAGCCGAAACCAGTGTGGTTTCGGCTTTTTTTATAAGATCCGCTAAAAAAGAAATGATAAAGTAAATAAAAAATAATCATTAAAAAAGCGAGCAGATGCATCTGCTCGCTTTTGTTCGTGTTTCTTATCAGTAACTTGCTTTTTGCAAGTGTAAAAACAAAATGATTACTTTCTTTATAAAATCCATGATTACGGTTTTTGTATGTTTCGTTGTTGTTAGGGCACAATTAGCATTGATTGTGCTTGCATGGATTTCATCCATTGCCGCGGTTTGTTTTTCCACATGATCGATTAACCTAAACGACGCAAGCCCTACCTCTCTTGCATCCTTACGGCTCCGAAGCCGATCCAGTGTGAATAAGTTTTGTTCAAAGACATGTGTCGAATGCCAGTATTTTTACCTTGCATTGTACGATACATCCTCTCAAGTTACTTTCACTATGTCTAGCTCTTAAAGAAAAGCCAGAAATCTAAATATAACACCCTGGTTAACCAATGTCAAATAGAAAATATGATTTTTTCACGTGAAACAATTGCAGTTAAAACAAGGTTAAGTAAAGGGATATCTTTTTTATATGGAAGAGTTTTTTGGTACGATAAGTTAGAGGAATCCTGGAGGAGGATGAAAAATGAACAAAAATGAACAGTTTCGAAATGATGTATTGAACAGTGTAGAATCATTAACATACGAACAATTAAATCAGCAGCCAGCATCTAATACATGGAGCGTTATGCAAGTATTAGAACATTTATATTTGATGGAGCGCATGATTGTTTCACGTGTAAAGGATCAGTTAGAAAACGGTGTAGATCAGCCCACTGAAGATAAGCCGTTTCATTTAGCGGTAGACCGTTCGCGAAAAGTAGATGCACCGGCTCAAGTTACGCCTTCTAATGAAAAGCAGACATTAGAAGAAATGAAGAGTAAGCTGGCAGAATCAAGAGAGGCTTTAGCAGAGTTAGAAGAAACAGCAAGTGAAGATAAGCTAAAGCAAAAATCATTTCCACACCCTGTATTTGGGTTAATGGATTTAAAGCAATGGATTGACTTTATTGGTTATCACGAAAAGCGTCATCAAGAACAAATAGAAGAAATCAAAGCAGCAATCGGTGCATAAAAAAACAGGCATTCCGCCTGTTTTTTATTTTTGGACCAAAATAGGATAATCCGACATCATCCAAATGCCAACACTGTACGTTTGGGGATTATGGTTCCCTACGGTAGAACCTGTTTGAATGGTAAATGAGAGTTGAAGAGGGTCTTGATCGTAATAAATTGTTTGCTTGGTGGAAGGGGAATAGAGTCGCTTCGGAGGGATTTTAGGAACCGTATCCGTCGTGTTAACAAAGCAGCGGCTATTTGAAACAAGATTTGTGTATGTTTGAACGAATTGAGGATCACCTACTCGAGGAGCTCCGTAGTTGTACATTGTAACCTCTGGAAAAGATGCGTTTGTGGCGACATCTAAGGCATGAAGAGCAGCGAGTGCACCACCTAGGCTATGCCCCGTTATATAAAGTGGCTTTGGGGTAAGGGACTGATACGTTTCAAAAATTTCATCACGGCATGATTCGTAAACGGCTAAAAAACCTTCGTGGACGAGACCGGCTTGTTGATTGTATGGATAAGGGCGCTGCTTAATGCGAGCATCAGCAATCCAATCTGCCTCAGATTGAGTTCCTCGAAAGGCAATTACGATAGAGTCATCAGATTCTAAAATAAAACCAAACCATTCTTGAACCCCTACGGCAGAAGCTTTAAACGATTTAATAAGCCGGTAGCCTTCAGGTACATCAAATGTTCCTCCCTGTGCGTATTGCTTATAAGCTAAGACGCACGCATAAAGAAGGTCTAGAGCTAAAGGACGATAAAATAAAGGCTCTATTCTCATCATTGTTTTTCACACCTTCTAATAGAAAATAACTCCTATAGCCTATGTGTTCCTGATAAGAAAGGTGCAGATATCTCTCTTTTGAAAGCGAGAATTAATGAATGTAAACGGTTCATCGTTGGATGTTTTTGAGGATTTTATAAGTTTTTTTGTGTATTTTAACTAAAAAAAAGTTTTAATTTAGAGTTTTATTGTTAAAATTTATAATTTAACTTATAATTTAAAATAGTCTGAATGAAAAAATAAGGGGGTTATCGTTTGGAGCAATTTGTAACGAGTTTGAATAATGTGCTATGGAGCACACCTGTTATTTATGGGTGTCTTGCGATCGGCCTGTTTTTCTCAATTTTAACGAGGTTTTTGCAGGTAAGACACTTAAAAGACATGGTTATGCTTATGTTTCAGGGTAAAAGCTCAGAAGCAGGAGTTTCTTCCTTCCAAGCCCTGTCTTTAGCGCTGTCGGGACGAGTCGGAACAGGAAACATTGCTGGAGTGGCAACAGCTATCGCTTTTGGAGGTCCAGGAGCTGTATTTTGGATGTGGGCAGTTGCTTTTATTGGTGCTTCTAGTGCATTCATCGAATCAACACTTGCTCAAATTTATAAAGTTAAACAAGATGGCCAATATCGAGGTGGTCCAGCGTACTATATTGAAAAAGGAACAGGTATGAAATGGTATGGCATTTTATTTGCTATTGCAGCACTTGTTGCGATGAGTATCCTAATGCCGGGCGTTCAGTCTAACTCCATCGCGCTTGGCATCGACAACGCATTTGGCGTTAGTCCAACGGTTACAGCAGTAGGATTAGTTATTATTCTTGCTTTTATTATCTTTGGAGGCGTTAAGCGTATTGCAGGGGTGGCCCAATTCGTTGTACCTTTTATGGCACTTGGGTATATTATTTTAGCTCTTATCATTATTGCCATGAACATTTCCGAGTTGCCGGGAGTTATCGCTCTTATTTTTAAAAGTGCTTTTGCATTAGATTCTGCTTTTGGAGGAATTGTTGGTTTAGCTGTTTCTTGGGGAGTGAAGCGGGGCATTTATTCAAATGAAGCAGGACAAGGAACAGGGGCGCACGCAGCAGCTGCAGCAGAAGTTTCGCATCCGGCGAAACAAGGACTTGTACAAGCTTTTTCGGTTTATATTGACACCCTGTTCGTTTGTTCAGCAACGGCTTTTATGATTTTATTCACAGGCATGTACAATACGGAAGGACCAGGCGGTTCATTTATTATTTCGAATTTACCGGGTGTAGAAGCAGGACCTGGATTTACACAAGCTGCTATTGAAACAGTGTTACCTGGATTTGGGGCTGGTTTCGTGGCAGTTGCTCTATTTTTCTTCGCATTTACAACGATTATGGCTTATTATTACATCGCCGAAACAAATATTGCTTATCTAACTCGCGGAAAGAACGGAAAGTGGGCTATGTTTGCATTAAAGCTTGTCCTTCTAGGAGCTACGTTCTACGGGTCAGTTAAACAAGCATCACTAGCTTGGGCGCTAGGTGATGTGGGGCTTGGTATCATGGTATGGCTAAATTTAATTGCTATCTTAATTTTAGCTAAGCCTGCGTTAGTTGCATTAAAAGACTATGAAACTCAGAAAAAACAGGGGCTAGACCCTGTGTTTGATCCTGTTAAGCTAGGAATTAAAAATGCAGACTATTGGGAGAAAGAATATAAGAAAGATGAGTCACAAGTTTCGTAAACAAAAAAATCCTCACGTATGTGAGGATTTTTTTATGAAGAAAGTGAGACAGATGAGTTATTTAAGTTATATCGATCCTTCAAACAATGAATACGGTGTAGTTCTTCAAGCAGGTGATGAATGGCAAGCAGTTCGTACAGCATTGTTGTTTCTGTTGAAAAAGGCTGATCTACTGTATTTTCTTCGTGTTTATGTGCCCAAAACCTTTGTTTTAAAGTTAAAATAAGCGTTTGATGCTGAAAAGAGCTTTTATATTGTTCATTTTGTAAGACGTTATGAAAGGAAGTGAAAGTATCCCATATCACTTGATGTTCTGCACTTTGCAGCTGATGAGCAGGCAAATAAATTAAATTACCAATATGATAGACAAGCTGCCTCATAAGAGAAAGTTTCTTATATTCATAGTGGAACTTTCTCATAGCTGTACGAGTGAAATGATGAAACTTCCATTCTTTTCGCTGATACTCACAAAGTGTCTCAATTTTTTCAATTTCAGCAGAAAGCAGTTGGAATTGAAGTTTTGTTTGTTTATGACAAGCGTGTACTTGAGAAAGTTCAACTCCTCTTTGCTGTAGGACGCTGCTCATTTGTTTTGAGAGATTTTGAATTTTCCTCGTAATAATCGGTGTATAATTAGGAGGAAGAACGATGATATTTACAAGTGAAGAAATAAGCAGTCCAATACTGGTGGTCGCTAGGCGAATTAAAAGCGATATAAAGTAATGGTCGTGCACAATCGTCAGCATAGCCACTCCTGTTAGCGTGGCAACTAGTGTTCCTGCATGCAAACGCAATTTAGAACAGGATATAATAGTAGAAACGGCAACAAGCATATAGGTAAGCGGCGTCACGCCGAGAAGAAATGTATAAAGCATGGCAAAAGCAGCTCCGATTGCTGAAGCAGGAAAGCGTATAAACGCTTTTTTAATAGAATCGGCAGCGGTTGGTTCAATCGTAACAATAGCTGTAATAACAGCCAGCATATAAGGCCAGCCAATCGACTGACAAATGAGCGCAGTTAAAAAAACGGCAATGCCTGTTTTAATAATACGACCGCCTAAAAAATTAAATTTTTTTACGTTAATCATTATGCATACCTTCTTTAAAACAGTTAGTAGTTTAATTATAAGGCATATTAAGGTGATAGGAAAACACGTCTTAAAAACTAGCTTTTAAAAAACGAATAAATATACTATAATTTGTTTAAATATTTAAAAGAGGAGTACAACTAATGAAACAATTGATAAATGAAACAATTAATAAATTACAGGATACATTTTACGATGTAAGCAAATATATTGGGCAAAACCCTGAGCTTGGTCACGAAGAATTCAAAGCGTGTAAAGCATTAACGGATATTTTAAAAAAACAAGGGTTCACAGTTGAAATTGGTACATGTGACTTGCCAACGGCTTTTACTGCTGTTTATGACAGTCAAAAGCCAGGTCCGTCGATTGGGTTTATGGCTGAGTACGATGCTTTGCCGGATCTCGGACATGCATGCGGACATAACTTAATCGGAACTATGTCCATTGCAGCTGGTATTGGTCTTAGTAAAGCAGTTGCAGAAACAGGCGGTAAAGTATACGTATACGGAACGCCTGCAGAGGAAACACGAGGCGGTAAAGTAACGATGGCCGAGCAAGGCATTTTTAATCATTTAGACGTAGCTATGATGGTACATCCTTATTACTGCCACCAAAAAAGTGGGCGTTCTCTTGCGATGGATGCCATTCAGTTTGAGTTCTTCGGAAAATCCGCGCACGCAGCTGCTGCTCCTCATGAAGGAATCAACGCGTTAGACGGCGTATTACAAACGTTCAACAGCATTAATGCGCTTCGCCAGCATGTGAAGCCGGATGTCCGTATTCATGGAGTCATTACAGAGGGTGGCAAGGCTGCCAACGTTGTACCGGATTATGCAGTAGCACAATTTTATGTCCGGGCTTCAACTCGTGCATATGTAGATGAAGTAACAGATAAGGTGAAGGCATGTGCACATGGTGCTGCTTTAGCTACGGGAACAAAATTAAAAATCTCAAACTATGAGTTTTCTTATGATGATATGCGAACGAATCAAACATTATCCGATGTCTATACAAATAATCTCATCTCATTAGGCGTGAGCGAACAAAGCATTACAGAAGACCAAGGCGATCATGGATCTTTAGATATGGGGAATGTAAGTCAGGTTGTTCCGGCTATTCATCCGTATATTCAAATTTGTGATGATTATTTTGTTTGTCATACGCACGAATTTAGAGAAGCAGCTTTAAGTGAGCAAGGAAGAGAAGCAATGATACTCGGGGCACAAACAATGGCATTAACAGGGTATGACGTATTAACAAATCAAACGTTGCTCCAAAAAATCAAAGAAGAATTTAGTGCTACAAAGTAAGAGATAATAATAAAACCATACTAAATAATACGCTTGCGACTGCAAGCGTATTATTTAGTATGAGAAGTGGGACTGAATGGTTCGGAAAATTTGACCGTGGCGCTGTTCATCGTTCGCAGCTCGAACAATGCGGCTTTGAATTCGAGCATTTGTGATTTTTCTAGCGATTGATTGATAAAATGGAACGGTTTCTACTTCATCTTTAATGGATTCAGAGACCCCTTCTTGAAAAGTATTTGGCAATTTTATGTTTAATGAAATCTGTGGGTAGCTGCCTGATAAATCATAGTATGCTTTAGAAAACCAGTCAAAGTGTTTAATTTCATCCTGCCGAATACCTAATATAGCTTGTTGAAACTGATTATTAGGAGCCAGCTCTGCTAAGCGTGTATAGTAGTGAATAGCGGAAAACTCATCGTTTACAGCTTTGTTTATATCTCTTAAAAGCTGTTGGTCTAGTCTGGTATCATCTTCCCAATATTCTTCATGCCGGGAGTAAAATTCATACATATGGATATACCTCCTCACCGTTTTGTTCTCTTGTTGTCACCATCATCGTATGTATAGACAAGAAAAGGCGTACATTAAAAGAAAAAAGTTTAACAAAATGGTAAAAAGGGTATGTGCAGAGAATAGTATCAAAAAAGACAGAGGTTATCTTATGATTAAAATTGTAGCTAAAACCAAAGAAGGAGCTATTAAAGAAATAGAAATGAATGAGATTCGTTCAAGCCATGACTTTCAATGGTATTGGGTTGATTTTTACAATCCCACCGAGGAAGAAAAAAAGCAGCTTGAACAATTTAATTTTCATCCTTTAGCAGTTGAGGACTGTTTGAATCAAGGTCAGCGGGCTAAATTTGAGTTGTATGATGAGCATTATTTTTTAGTGTATTATGCACTTCATAAAGAAGAGCTTGAGCACTTAGAAGTATCTGCATTTGTAGGAGATAACTTTTTAGTCACTTACCACTTGGACAAGCTAACGAGCGTGGCTAGAGTGTGGGAGCTTATCAAAAAAGACCCTGAGGCTACCGAAGATGGAACATGGGATATCATGTATGAACTCTTAGATCATACCGTTGACGAATACTTCCCTGTGCTTTATAAATTTGAAGATCACATAGACGACATTGAAGACAATGCAAAAGACGAACCTATGGATGAATTAATGAGGCAGCTTTATGACATCCGAAGTGATTTGTCACGAATGCGCCGCATTTTAAATCCCATGAGAGATTTAATGTATCGTATTATGTCAACGAATGCGTTAAAAGCAAAAGAGCAGGTTCGCTATTTTAATGATATTTATGACCACCTATTAAATATGATTGAAATTATGCAAGCAAGCAGAGATTTGTCAAATGATATTCGAGAAAGCTTTATGTCCATTAACTCGGATCGTATGAATTCAATCATGTTTACGCTAACGCTTATGTCAGCTATTTTCTTACCGTTGACGTTTATTGCTGGTCTCTATGGCATGAACTTTTCATATATGCCGGAACTGACGGGGAAATATAATTATTTTATTGTACTTGGCATTATGATTGGGCTTGTAGGCGTAATGGTCTTTGCCTTTTATAAAATGGGATGGTTCAAATATCGAAAAGGACCTAAACTATAAAGTAGATTGTTAACCTTCCTGTATAAATGTTAATCAACTCAGTAAAAATGAAATTAAATAAGCGAAGATCTTATCTCACTCTAGATAAGATCTTTTTCTTGTGCTATAAACAAGAAAAGCAGGGAAGCGAGGGAAGAATGTGAAACACGGAAGAATGGGGCTGCGAAGCATCACGGTGCTGCTTGTATGCATGGTGGTGATTCTATCGCTATTGTTAACGGATTTATTAGTTAGCAGTTCAATTGGAAAAAATATTCGAGATCAACAGGCTGAAAAAGCTCGGACTATTGCTACGATTATTTCAGAATCAACGAACGTGAAAGAAGGACTAGAGACAAAAACACCTCAGTCAATTCAAGAATTTACTAAACGAATTCGTGAAAAATCAAGCGTCTTGTTTATCGTTGTTATGGATATGAATGGAATTCGCCAATCTCACCCAGATCCTAAAAAGATAGGAAAGAGGTTTGCCGGAGGCGATGAGCAAAAATCATTGCACGGGAAATCTTATGTATCTGTATCAAAAGGAACGCTTGATAAATCTCTGCGTGCTTTTGCACCTATTTATAATGAAAAAAATCAACAAATTGGTGCAGTAGCTGTGGGGATTTCTTTAAATAATGTAAATGAAGCAATTAGAGATGGGCATCGTCGAATTGTTTTAGGTTCATTAATTGGTTTACTTGTAGGCGTTCTTGGTGCTATTTTATTAGCCAATTACATAAAGAAAATTTTATTTGGCTTGGAACCTTCTGAAATTGCTAAAATTCTAGAAGAGAGAAGCACCATGCTGCAGTCGGTTCGTGAAGGAGTGATAGCTGTTGATAAAGAAGGTAATATTACACTTGCTAATCGTTCTGCACGCCGCTTATTTGTTAAAGCGGGATTAGAATCAGAGCCAATCGGTTTGTCTATTCGAGAATATATGCCCACCTCCAGGTTGGACGACGTTTTGTCTACGGGGGAATCTCATTACGATGAAGAGCAAGTCATAAATGGAGTAGCCATTGTGGTTAATAGGGTACCGCTAGTGGTAAACGAAGAGATTGTAGGGGCACTTTCTACGTTTCGGGATAAAACAGAAGTTAATATCTTAGCAGAACAGCTAACAGGTGTTAAAATGTATGTGGAAGCGCTTCGAGCACAATCGCATGAATTTATGAATAAACTTCATGTGATTTTAGGAATGGTGCAGATGAATTATTATGATGAGCTAAAAACGTATATTCATCAGCTTGTTAATCACCGTGTCGATGAATCTAGTTCAGTGACTAAATCTATTAAAGATCATGCGTTGGCAGGTTTTCTGATGGGCAAAATGAGTTATGCTAGAGAAGAAAGCGTAGAATTGACTTTTTCCGCTGATGAAGTTATTCCAGAACCTTCAGATCCACATGTTACTCATCATCTCATTACCATTATTGGAAATTTAATTGATAATGCAATTGATTCAGTTTGTCATCAAGCCTCTAAAAAAGTGTCTGTTATGCTTGTGTATAAAAACAATAAACTTACAATTCAAGTCACGGATACAGGCTGCGGCATTCCTTCCGATACAATGAATCAGATTTTCAAGAAAGGCTTTTCTACAAAAGGAACGAGCAGAGGGTTTGGGCTGCATTTAGTGAAGCAAACGATTGATGAACTAGGTGGCCAAATCGTCATTGACTCATTTATAAATAGCGGTACCACATTCTATATTGATATTCCGTACGAAACAAGGAGAGATCAAGTTGATTAAAGTATTAATTGTTGAAGATGACCCCATGGTTGCTCAGTTTAATCAAAAGTACATTGAAGAGATAGAGGGGTTTACAGTGGTCGCTGTTGCTCATTCGGGTCATGAAGCCTTGGTGAAGATAAATGAACATCAAGTTGATTTAGTGCTGCTTGATATCTTTATGCCTGGGCAAAATGGTTTGAGAGTTTTACAAGAGATTCGAACAAAACAAGAGGAAATAGATGTCATTTTTATCACCGCTGCTTCGGATGCCCAAACGATTAAGCAAGCTTTACGCTACGGAGCGATTGATTATTTGATTAAGCCTTTTACATTTGAACGCTTTTATCAAGCACTTTCGGCTTACAAACAAACATTTCGTACGTTAAAACAGCAACCTCAGCTTAATCAACAGGAATTAGACGGGCTGCTGTCTAATAAAAAAATAAAAGAAGCTCCGGTAGAGCCGTTGCCTAAGGGTTTAACGACAGGAACATTAGAAGTTATCATAGAAGCCATTGAGCATCTTAAAGATCACCCTTTTTCGACCGATGATGTAGCTGAAAAAACGGGGATTTCAAGAGTGTCTATTCGGAAATATTTAAAATTTCTAACAGATATAGGTCTTCTTGGAGAAAGAATGACTTACGGCACAATAGGACGTCCTGTGTATGCGTACTTATACAATGAACAAAACCGTCACTTGCTGCATCACTACCTCGTTGATTTTGAAAAATAAAGAGATTGACCTGTCAGAGACGTCCGGTGTTATTTTGTTGGTGTGAGAATATTTTACTGTAGAGTGCCGGTGAGTTAAGTGGTATGGTTGATAATAACAAAGGAAAAAAAACAAGTCGTTTGACTGAAAAAGAGGTGGTTTCTTGATTGGAAGCATAGAACGCTTGACTGAATTACTGTTATCAGGGAATCAAGATGAAGCTTGGAATATTGTTTGGAAAAAAAGACAGCAGGGTTTCGATACATTTTATATTTTTCAGCAATTCATTTCAGTGTCAATGGCTCAAATCGGTATGATGTGGGAAGAAGATGAAATTTCAGTGGCTGATGAACATTTAGCTACTACTACCTGTGACTATGTTTTGTCACGCTATCAATTGTGTATAAGACAAGAAGTTATTAAACATGAAAAAAAAGGTCTGTTTTTGTGTATAGAAAATGAACAGCATTTTTTAGGTTTAAAAATGATTTCCATTCTCTTTGAAGAGCACGGCTGGCAGACGAAACTTTTGGGAGCAGATTCTCCGCTTTTACATGCGACGCACGCTGTTGAACAATGGAAACCTGATTTAGTAGGAATCTCGTTCAGTTTAACTCATCATATAGAAAAAGCAAACGAATATATAGAAGGATTACAAAAGACAAAACATCAGCCACTTATTTTAGTTGGAGGCCGAGTAGTTTCAAACTATAAGTTTCCTCTTGTTCAAACAAATCAAGTTCGATTTATTGCACAGTTAGAGGAGTTGAAAGAGTTTTTTCATTATCAATCAATTAGGGGGATTAAGGTTGTCGACTATTAAATATGCTCCGCTTCCTGTTTTTATTATGGATGAGGAAATGAATATTCTAGCGCAATCTGATGAAGCAGCCGCTTTATTCGGAGAAGTTCAACATTTTTTAGAAATTGTTGACGAAGATAGTCAGAACAAAGCTAGAAAACGATTAGGGCAGAAGAAAAAAATAAAAACAGAATTAGTCATGCATTCGCGCAAAGCTAAGATGTCTCTTTATACCGTGAATTGCAAATGGGAGCAAGATAAGGCGCATGTAATATGTGTAGAGGAAGATTCCCAAATTAAAATTCTTTCAGAAAAAATCGAACAACACACAGCGCGTTTATCTGAAACGGACTTAGAACTCCTGCTGCAAAAAGAACGATTAGAAAAGGCCATGAACCGAGTTATAGAACTTTCAGGACCGTTTATTCATTTATCAAATAACATGGTACTTATCCCTTTGTTTGGAGATTTATTTGAAGAAGTCATCATGAAAAATGAACATCGGTTGCTCAAACAGATAGATGAAGAAACCGTTGATCGAGTTATTATTGACTTTAATGGAATCGGTCAAATTGATGAACGAGGTGTTGCCGCGCTAGAACATTTAATATGGGAATTTCAGCTAATGGGCGTACAGATTTATCTAACAGGTGTGACACCCGATCATAGCCAATGGCTTCACCAGTATCATTTTCAAGCAAATGTAAAATCTATTAGTAACTTAGGTCAGGCCATTCATCAATTTTTTACAACGGCATGAAATGGCTACGAAAAGTCAACAATTCATATAAAGGCAATAAGACAGGGAATCAATACTGATAAACAGGTGATTAAAATTTGGTGAAACACGCGCGTAAAGTAGCTTTAAGAATTTCGATTGTATATATCATTATTGGCGCTGTATGGATCTTGATATCTGACAATATATCTAGAACATTAGCGCAAGGTCGTTTTGAAGTATATATTTTTTTTCAACAGTACAAAGGTTGGTTTTTTATTTTAGCTACGGGGATTATTTTATATGGTCTGGTATATAGGAGAGCTTATAAACTAGTGAAGTCCCAGCAGGAGCTCATAGAGAAAGAACACGAACTTCAAACGAGCAATCAGCACTATCAGTCTTTATTTAAACATAACCCCGATGGCGTTTTTGAAATAAGCAAAACAGGGGAAGTTCTTCTTGCTAACCCGGAAGGTGAAGCAATCGTTGGATACTCCAGTGAAGAATTGCAAAAGATGAAACCTTCAGCTCTTATTGCAGCTGAAGAATTTGATATGTGTAAAGAGTATTTTAAAGAAGTACTGAATGGAAAAGGTGCTAAGTTCGAAATGAATGTCATCAATAAAAAACAAGAAAGGCGGTTGCTTAGGTGTTCTTTGCTTCCCATCGTCGTTCATAAGCAGGTGGTAGGCGTATTTATGATTGCACGTGATATCACTACATACCGCCAAGATGAAGAGCTTATGATAACCTCGGAAAAAATGTCGGTTATTGGACAAATGGCAGGTGCCGTCGCACATGAAATTAGGAACCCGCTTACTTCTTTAAAAGGCTTTGTACAAGTTATGCAAGCCTCTAAGGAAACAAATGACACTTATTTAGACATTATGATGTCTGAAATCGACCGCATCAACTTAATCTCCAGTGAAATGCTTATTCTTGGAAAAAAGCAGCATGTATCTTTTGAAAAGACCAATTTATGTGAGATTTTAAAACAAGTTATTACGCTAATGGAAGCGCAGGCCAATTTAAATAATGTTTCTATTTTATTGAAAGAAACAGCAAAAAGGCCTATTTATGTTTCGGCTGATGCAAATCAGTTGAAACAAGTATTCATCAATGTGATCAAAAATGGTGTAGAAGCTATTATGGAGAAAGGTCATATTACAATAACAGTTGAAGAAAAAGATACACGAGCATTGATTCACTTTGAAGACAATGGAATCGGAATGAGTCAAGAGAGGATTGAACAAGTAGGAACGCCGTTTTATTCTACAAAAGAAGCTGGCACTGGCTTAGGGCTGGCCGTGTGTTACAAAATCATGGAGCGTCATCAAGGTACCATGCATTTTAAAAGCGGTAAAGGAAAAGGGACAACGGTTACTATTGATATGCCAATTATAGAACGAAACAGCCGCCTCTCGTAGTTCAGAGAGGCGGCTGTTTTCTTGAAAAAGAGGAAGTAAGCAGCTGAGCCCTTTGCGTCTGGATCCATATAGGACATAAAAACTCCTTCTTATACAAGTTTTCGTCCATAATAAAGAGGATCATATTGTTTTCTATAGAAGCAATAGTGTATCATAGTTGAAGCTATGTATATTGATGTAGGAAAGTTAAGGAAACAACCGATTTTTCTACTGACGGATTGACAGGGTCCCTTGGGATAAGAAAGGTTTATTTATAAATAGAAATTAAGGTCAGTATTAACGCACATGGCCACTGGTACATTCGTTTAATTGAAATGAAAAAATCGTTTATAATATCGAGAAAAGCATGGAAAAGGAGATAGATATGAGTCAGTTTATAGAGACTTTACAGCCTTTTTTACAAGAGGCGTGGAAAAAAGCAGGGTTCAATGAGCCTACTGCCATTCAAACGAAAGCTATTTCAGAGATTTTAGCTAATAAAGATGTAATAGGAGAATCCCCAACGGGAACAGGAAAGACGCTGGCATATTTGTTGCCTGTCTTACACCGTATTCAGCCGGGGCCATCTCATATTCAAGCGGTTATCTTAGCATCTTCCCATGAATTGGTTATGCAAATTCATGGTGAAATTCAAACTTGGTCACAGGGAAGCGGCATTTCAAGCGCAGCGTTTATCGGCGGAGCGAATATGAAACGTCAATTGGAAAAACTAAAAAAACGTCCTAATATCATTGTTGGTACTCCAGGACGCTTGAACGAATTAATTAAAATGAAGAAATTAAAAATGCACGAAGTCAAAACAATTGTGATTGATGAAGCGGATCAATTATTTGTGCCTGAACATGTTCAAACGGTTCAACAGATTGTGAAAATGGCGTTAAGTGATCGTCAAATTCTAGTCTTCTCAGCTACCGTATCAGAACGTACCAAATCGTTAGCAAAAGACATGATGAACCATCCTCTTGAAATAGAAGTAGGAAGAGATGAACTCCCAGCTTCTAAGGTAGAGCATGTATACATTAAAAGTGAAGCCAGAGATAAAGTGGACGTGCTTAGAAAACTAGTTCGCCAAGAACAAATGAAAGCTTTAGCCTTTTTTAAAGGGATTGATACTCTCATCGAGTTTGAAGAAAAATTAACATTTAAGCGTGTAGAAGCCGGCTCTTTACACAGTGAAACGAAAAAAGAAGATCGTGCTACGACGATTAAAGGGTTTCGAAAAGGAGATTTCCCTATCTTATTAGCAACGGATGTCGCAGCTAGAGGATTAGACATCAAGGGACTGACGCATGTGATTCACATCGATGTTCCTCAAGATGCGGATCAATATGTACATCGCTCAGGTAGAACAGGCAGATCGGGAGCAGAAGGTACAGTTATTTCTCTTGTGACTGAACGAGAAGAACGAAATTTAAAACAAATTGCACGTGAACTTCAACTTTCATTAGCGAAAAAAGAACTTTATATGGGTGAAATCGTGGATGAAGGAACAAAAGAGCAGTCTCGTACAGCTAAAAAACCTTCAAAAAAGCCATTTAACAAGAAAAAGAAACAAAAAGGTCGAATGTAAACTAGGTATTCTGCCTTTTTATAACAGCAGTGTCACAACCTAAAAAGCAACGTCTACTGCTTTATTACAGCAGCCTGGCGTTGTTTATTTTCTCTATTTTCCCTGTATAAATAAGTAAAAAAAGAGAAATGTAGATATTTTTTCCTAGGTATGAAAATAGTTTGAATGATGGATTTTGTTTTTTGTAACCTTATTTTAACATTACTTTAAGAGACTTCTAATAAAAGAGGAAGAAGGACGTGGGGACATTTTATGGATGCAATTGATGATCTCTTTGACGACATAGAGCGAAGAAGAAAAAGTAAAGAATATAGTCGAGATGCAGATCAATTAGAATCATATTTACATGAAGTTCAACGTATCATGGAATTTCTTGAAGAGGGTATCTATCTGTTTCAAAATTCGCACCAACAATATGCGTCAGATTGGTCAGGGCGTTCTAAGAGCTCATATGAGGATATTTATAATGATATTACGCAATCTACTTTTCATCTGTACGACGTAAGGGATGAATTGTTTCAAACTTTACGCTTAGAAATTTCACGATTAAGAGAGTTAGCATCGGCGTAATAAATAACATTATCGACTCACTCCTTTAGAAAGTGAGTCTTTCCGTATAGGCTTAAAAAATGTTTGGATGATGACTGAAGGCTTACAAGAGATAGGGGGACGGACATACATGGAGATAAAAGTAAATCCAGAGGTGCTGCAGGCATTTGCAGAGCGAATTCAGCAGTCTCATTCACAGACGGCTGATGCACTTCAAAAACTAAGCTGGGAAGCTACAAATCTACATTTCTTGTCTGTTGCAGATATTGATAAAGTGCTGGACTTACAGGAAGAGTTACAGCATATGATTCGCAAACTTGATTCGCTAACGGAAAACGCACATTTATTAGTAAGAGACACTGCAGAACAAATGAGAAAAGCAGATGGAGAGCTAGAAGGCTCTTCAGGCTGGACGGAGTTTTGGTCGAGCGTATGGAGCGATGGGAGCACCCATTCACAAGATACGTGGAATAACATAAAGAACTTAAAAGAATGGAATACGTATGACAATATGCATAGAACGATTGAAAAACCTTTAGGTACTCTTAATGTTATGTGGAATTCGCTTTCTATGTCTTGGGAAGAAAAAGTAGTGAATGGTTCTACATGCAGTCGAACGGAATTTTTTACTTATGGCGTTATTCAAATGGGGTTGGGCATTTTAAGTCAGGAAATGAATCCTTCAAACATTATGTTTAGTGACAGCACAGAGGAAGTGAAGAGAGAATGAATGAAGTATATGATGGCGCTGGAAGTGAAATGGTACAGTTCCTTACAGGGTTGTCTCGGCGATGAAATATACATTTAACTTATTAGAAAAATCGTTAATTGAAGCAATGAAAGATAATAAGAAAATTGCTCAATTTTATAAAACTTTAATGAATAGCAATTTATGGCTAGTTGTTAGTTCAGAGCATGGAGCATCAGATATATTAATTGCAGAGCACTACGTCCAGACGATGAACAGCGCAGCGTACCGATATTTACCTGTGTTTTCGTCAAAATATCCTATCGAACAGATGCTAAAAGATGAAAAGACCGTATGCGTATCATTTAAGGACATGCTGCCTGTATTAAATGAAGAAATAGCGATATTACTTAATCCTGACACGCCTCTCTCAAAATTATTCATCCCCGAAGAAATAAGGATGTTAAAAGAAGATCAAAATTATTTTAAGCAGTAGCCAAAGCACTAACAAGCGCATGTGCTTTTTCCAAGCATGTCTGAATCTTAAATAAATAGAAGATGTATGTAAAGAGGCAGGGGTCTTAAATAGGCTGCTGCTTTTTTATTACTAGTAAATAGTTCTATAGATAATGAATAAAAATGTAATTTAATAGTCTTATAGTTTTTATTTTCCTTTAAATAGGTACCTATAGATCAGATGTAAAAGGTTTGGATGAGAACAAAATCTTGGTTATGCAGGTTTTATTTGCATTTTTTAGGGGTATTTGTAGATACATATTCTCATTTTTGGAGGCTTTTGCAAGTAACCTTTGACCTTATCACTAGAGTTTCTTACAATAATAGTAAATATATAAACCGAAGGAGAGATATGTATGTCAGGAATTATTCGCGTAACACCAGCAGAGCTTCGCGACATGGCAGGTCGATATACTAATGAAAGCGGTCAAGTTCAAGAATTAGTAAGCCGTCTTGATACAATGAAAAATCAACTTCAAGACATGTGGGAAGGTGCTTCGAGCGAAGCGTTTGCTGCTCAATACGAAGAATTAAAGCCTTCTTTCGTTGAAATGTCTAACCTACTTACAAAGATTGCTAAGCAATTAGATGACTCTGCAAATGTTCTTGAAGATACAGATAACCAAATCGCTAGCCAAATCCGCGGTTAACTTCATCTAATAATCTAAGTGAAGTAATAAAAGGAGCGCCCTATTCTCAAAAGATGAAGGCGCTTTTTCTATGTTTTGAGGTGATGAAACCCTATGTATATAGAAGTAACAGTAGACTTAAAGCACTATACAGGTGATCGGTTCGATTTGCGACTTTCAAACTATCATTCACTCAAAAAAGTAGTCGAGATCGTTTGGCAAGCTAAAAAGATTACTCAATCACCAAAGGATGGTGCGTGGATACGTGTTTCAAATAAAAATCTTATTTTCTCGGGAAATGAGACGATGATTAACTGCGGAATTACCACAGGTGATTGTATCGAAATTCTCTAAAGGAGTCTATTAGAATGTCAGAGAAGAAACCGACTTACTTAGAAGAACAGCTCGAAGCTGTAATGACACGTCATAATAATGAATATACATTTGTTTTTCAAAAAGAAAAAATTCGACTTAATCGTTCTGTTGAAATTGAAATGTTAAAGGATGTAAACACGACTTTTCAAAAAGAAATCATGATGAGCGATGATGAACTTAAAATAGCAATTAAGCCTACCTCTGAATTTCAACCTTTTACAGCATTAAGAGGAAAAGAAGAACAGCAAAAGTGGCTGTTTGCAGATCAGCTTATCAAACAGGTAAAGCAGCATTCTTTTTCAAGACTGCATTTGTTGATTTGTCCAGAAAATATCATTTTTGATAAAAGTTTAAGTCCTGCTTTTTTACATTATGGAGTGAAAGAAAGTTTACCTCCTTATGAGCCTAACGAGGAACAAAGCTTTCAAGAGTTAAAAGCTACGATAGCAGCGGCCGTTGACTCATCGCATACATTTGAACAATATTTTAAGTTGTATGAGACCTTGCAATTAAAAGAAGACGCTAAAAAAATAATGCATATCAGCAATGAGGAAGAGTTGAGTCAATTTGTTCAGCATAAGCTAACCCAAATTGAAAAGCATCAAAAGACACTCGTTCAACTTCCTCAAAAACGCTGGACCATTTTTAAGTTTTCATCTGTGGGTATACTTGTTTTATTAATTCCAGCTCTTATTTATACGTTTTACTCTTACTTTTTTGCGCAGCCGAAACAAGAAGCATTTGTAGAAAGTAACGAATACTTTCTTGAAAAAAACTACAGCAAAGTGGTCGACAAACTTGAAGATTATGACATTGAAAGCATGCCTAAAATTGTGCAATACGAAATAGCAACCTCCTATCTTGTTAATGAAAAGTTAGGAGAGGAGCAAAAGGCAAATGCTTTAAAGGCTATTACGCTTCAGTCAGATCCTCAGTACTTTGCCTATTGGTTTTACATTGGCCGAGGAGACAACAAAAAAGCTTTAGAAGTGAGCAGGTTGTTAGAAGAACGTTCGTTAATTATCTATGCATTAATGAAATACGAAGGTCAGCTAAAGACAGACAACGATTTAGCGGCTGATAAAAAGCAAGAAGAGCTTGATAAAGTAGCAAACGAACTTGAAGAATTCAAGAAAGAAAATGACCAGCAAGAAGCGGAAGCAGCCAAGCAGCAAGAAGAGAAACAGGCTGAGGAAGAACAGGCGGCCAAGCAGCAGGAAGAAGAACAGAAAGCTGCAGAAGCTGAGAAAAAGAAACAAGAAGAGCAGAAAAAACAGCAGGAAGATCAATCGAAGTAGGGAGGTAGTTGTATGAATATGCTTTGGATAGTTAGTGGGCAAACGTATCAGCAGCTGCCTATAGATTTTAAAACCTTTCGCCAAGCAACGGTTGGAAACACTCAGCATCAAACGTTTACTTTTTCCTATCCGTTCGAGAAAGGGCAAATGACGCTGTCATCTGAAAAGAACGGCCGGCTCTTGATTTCCTACGGAGAAGAAAGGATAGCAGAGCTATCTGTTTCTGAGTCGTTTGTATGGCGAGAACAAGGACAGGCTTTAACCTTTGCCCTTACAGAGACGGCTGTTAAAGAAGCTGTCTATTATATTGATTACGGATCAGAAGTCTCGTTTTCCACAAGTGATGAAGCAGCTGATGTGTATCAGCAGAAAGAAAAGTGTGTAGTAGAGCCAAAAAAAGGATTTTACTTATCAAAGATAAACGGGAAGTGGAAGGTCTTTTATAACCAAGAACCGCTTTATCTTAATGGACACCGAATAGAAGAGAATAAGAACCTTCAGCCCGGAGATCTTATTTTATGGTCTTCTATGACGATTCAATTGATCGAAAAAGATTTGCTGAAGATTCAAAGCTACTATGATTATGCATCTAAGCTTCCGGCTACGGCGCAACCTATTTCTGAAATGAAAAAGAAGTACCCGGTTTATAGACGGACACCGCGCATGATATATGATTTGCCTAATGATAAGGTGAGCTTGTCCTTTCCGTCTCAAGATAATGATGAAAATAACCGAAGCTTATGGCTTACCATTTTACCCCCATTAGTCATGCTTTTAGTCATGGGTACGGTATCGATTATTCAGCCCAGGGGAATTTTTATTATTATATCTGTCATGATGTTTACGACCACGCTGATTGTATCTACTGTTCAATATTTCAAAGATAAAAAACAGCGCAAGAAGCGGCAGGAGCGTCGTCGTCGAATCTATACAAAGTATCTAGAAAACAAGCGCGAGGAATTACAAGAACTAGTATCAGTTCAACGAGATGTATTATCTTATCATTTTCCGACGTTTGAACGAATGAAATATTTAACAGAACAGATTTCTGATCGAATTTGGGAACGAACTGTAGAAAGCAGTGATTTCTTACAGGTGCGTCTTGGGACAGGAACAGTTCCTGGAAGCTACCAAATTTCGCTAAATAGCGGAGATATGGCTAATCGAGAAATTGATGATTTGCTTGAGCAGTCTCAGCACATGGAGAAGGTCTATCGAGAAGTCAAAAATGCCCCTGTTACCGCTCATTTAGGTTTAGGCTCTATCGGTCTGGTAGGAAAGATGAAAACGGTGAAGAATGAACTGCATCAGCTTGTAGGGCAGCTGGCATTTTCCCACAGTTATCATGACGTAAGGTTCGTATTCATTTTTGATGAAGAAGAATATAAAGAGTGGGAATGGATGAAATGGCTTCCTCATTTTCAGCTTCCGCATTCTTTTGCGAAAGGTTTCATCTATAATGAAAAAACGAGAGATCAGCTTCTATCTTCTATTTATGAAATGCTGAGAGAACGCGATTTAGATGAAGCAAAAGGAGAAGGGGTTTTCCTGCCTCACTTTGTTTTTATTATTACGAATCAGCAGTTAATTGCAGATCATGTTATCTTAGAGTATTTAGAAGGATATCACCCTCACCTTGGGTTCTCTGCAATATTTGCGGCAGAGACAAAGGAAAGCTTAACGGAGCATGTTCACACACTCGTTCGTTATATTAACGAATCCGAGGGGGATATATTAATTCAAAAGCAAAAAGCTGTGAATATTCCATTTCAGCTTGATAAACACACGCTTGATTATAATGAAAGATTTGCAAGGATGCTGCGGACATTGGATCACCAAGTTGGTATGACCAACTCAATTCCAAATAGCGTTTCATTCTTAGAATTATTTAAAGCAAGAGAAATTGGTGAATTGGATATCGTACAAAGGTGGCAGAGCAATGAATCAGCTAAGTCGCTAGCAGTTCCCATTGGTTTAAAAGGAAAAGAAGATATTGTTGAACTAAATCTTCACGAAAAAGCTCACGGCCCTCATGGATTGCTTGCAGGTACGACGGGGTCAGGGAAAAGTGAATTTTTACAAACGTACATTCTTTCTCTAGCGGTGAATTTCCACCCCCATGAAGTCGCATTTTTATTGATTGACTATAAGGGCGGAGGAATGGCTCAGCCGTTTAAGAACATGCCTCACCTGCTTGGAACCATTACAAATATTGAAGGAAGTAAGAATTTTAGTACAAGAGCCTTAGCTTCTATTAAAAGTGAATTAAAGCGACGCCAACGCTTGTTTGATAGATATGAAGTCAATCATGTTAATGATTATACAGATTTATATAAGCAAGGTATGGCAGAAGAACCTCTGCCTCACTTATTCTTAATCTCGGATGAATTTGCTGAGTTAAAAAGTGAAGAACCAGAGTTCATTCGCGAATTAGTCAGCGCGGCGCGAATTGGACGTAGTCTAGGCGTTCATTTAATTTTAGCAACACAAAAGCCAGGCGGTGTTATTGACGATCAAATTTGGAGTAATGCCCGCTTTAAAGTAGCGTTAAAAGTCCAAGATGCCGCTGATAGTAAAGAAATCTTAAAAAATGCGGATGCTGCTTCTATTACGGTGACGGGTCGAGGCTATCTGCAGGTTGGAAATAATGAAGTGTATGAACTGTTTCAGTCAGCCTGGAGCGGCGCGCCGTACATGGAAGATACGTATGGGGCTGAAGATGAAGTAGCCATTGTAACAGATCTCGGGTTGATTCCTTTATCTGATGTATCTACTCAGCAGACGTCATCCAAACAAGCGGAAGCAGAAATTGATGTTGTGGTGCAAAAAATCGAACAAACGCAGCAGGAATTAGGTATCAAAAAATTAAATAGTCCATGGCTGCCGCCTCTTAAAGAGAGATTGCTTCGCAGTGAGTACAAAGAGAAGCGAGACGGCGTATTCCCAATTGGCTTAATTGATGAACCTGAAAAGCAAAGTCAAACGGTATATAACTATCAGCTGATGGACGATGGAAACATTGGTATATTTGGTTCGTCAGGATACGGTAAATCGTTTACAGTCATGATGTTGCTTCTTAGTCTAGCTGAAAGACAGAGCCCAGAGCAGCTTCATTATTACATTTTTGACTTTGGGAACGGTACGCTGCTGCCGCTTCGTCAGCTGCCTCATACGGCGGATTATTTCTTAATGGATCAAATGCGTAAAATTGAAAAATTCATGACCATTATCAAACAAGAAATCGCAAGGCGAAAGCAGTTATTTCAACAGCATGAAGTTAGCAATATTAAAATGTATAATGCTCTAAGTTCAGAAGAGCTTCCTCTAATTTTTATCACGATTGATAATTTTGATCTTGTCAAAGAAGAAATGCAAGATCTAGAAATGCAGTTCACACAGCTTGTGCGTGACGGCCAGTCTTTAGGAATTTATATGATCTTTACCGCGACGCGCGTGAATTCTATTCGTCAGTCACTTATGAATAACTTGAAAACGAAGGTGGTTCATTACTTAATGGATCATTCAGAAGCGTATTCTATTTTAGGACGTACGCCGTATGCGCTAGAGTCTATTCCAGGCCGGGCTATTATCAAAACGGATCAACCTTATTTTGTACAGCTGTTTTTACCTGCGGAAGGAAAAGATGATTTTGAAATTTTTGATGCAGTTAAGCTGCACATTCAACGATTAAAGAATCAATATGCTGGTGCTATTCTTCCGGAGCCGGTGCCAATGCTGTCATCGAAACTTGTACTTGCTGAGTTTATGACAGACAGAAGAGTTATTCGCGAAAAAGGAGTTATTCCTCTTGGATTAGATGAAGAGTTTGTTCGACCGGTGCATATGAACTTTATGAAAAATAAGCATTGTATCGTCATGGGGCAGACGCAAAAAGGAAAGACAAATGTAGTGAAAGTCATACTGCAAACAGCGCTTGAACAAGGCGTGAAGCAAATCGGATTATTTGATTCGGTTGACCGTGGTTTATCAAGCTATGCAGCTGAAGAGCAAGTTGTTTACATGGAAACAAAAGAACAGATCGTCGACTGGCTTGACCTAACCGAAGAACGATTGCAGCGACGTGAAAATAAGTATTTGGAAGCAGTGCAGGAAGGAACCGTACACGGCCTTTCATTCGCCCCGATCATGCTTGTAGTAGACGGATTTGTGCGATTCCAGCAAAACTTAGACAGTGTCTTGCAGGATCGCATTACAAAATTGATGAAAAATTATAGCCACCTCGGCTTTAACTTGATTGTTGCAGGGAACAACAATGAGTTTTCAAAAGGATTTGACGCGTTAACAACAGAAGTGAAGCAAATTGGCCAAGCTGTGTTGTTGATGAAGAAAACAGAGCAAAGCTTATTTACACTTCCTTATGACCGAAAAGAAGCCGACGTTAACCCTGGCTTCGGTTATTATATTAAAAGTGGAAAAGAAACAAGAATTCAAATCCCGCTATGTGTAAGTGAAAGGAAGATCTTAACATGACCGAACAGCGTAAGTATACACTTAAAGTCATATTAGCTGTTGTTTTAATCTTGGCTCTTCCTTCTTTCTTTTTTCAGTATATTGGAGACAACCCGCTGCAAGTCACAGAAAACTCAACAAGAACGATTGCGGTTGTTAACGAAGATAATGGAGTAAAAGAAAACAGTGAAAAAGCGATAGAATTTGGAGAAAAAGTGACTCCTCTTTTACAGGAGGGGTCGGATTATCAATGGACCGTGCTTGGACGAAGCGCGGCTACAAGCGGTTTACAGAATGGGAAATATGATGCGGTTATCTATATTCCCTCGACTTTCTCACAAAATATTTTATCGTATCAGGAAAAAAAGCCAGAAAAAGCTACTTTGGAATACAAAGTTCAAAGCCAGCTTAACGCAGTTAATAAGGAAAAAGTAGTAGGGGAATTAGAAGATGCTACTACAAAGGTTAATAATGAAATGTCCTCTTTGTACTGGAGTTATGTATCACAGGAAGTGGATAAGGTACGCGGACAGTTCGATAAAATTCTAAATAAAGAAATCGCCTTTCAAAAAACAATGGTCGCTTTTTATAAACCGAATTCAAAAGATTTAGCAGGTGAATTAAATGATCAAAAGAAAATTCTTCAGCAAATCCAAGATAATGTAAATAAAGCAGAAAAAGGTTCTAGCGACAGACAAGGCGACGTAGAACAGGTTGAAAAGAATTTAAATAACTTTATTGAATATGTAAATCAATATCAAACATATCAAGAAACACAGAAACAAATGCTTGAAAAAACGCAGGCTCAAAGCGTCGCTGCGATTCAACAAGGGTTGTCTTCCCTTGAATCTAATCAGCCAAGCTCTAAGCAAAATTTTAATGAGCAGGCCAATCAAGTATTTAGTGGTTTGTCTTCCATTCAACAGCAGCTGGATGAAAATCAAAAAGCCGTTGGAGAACTTGGAGATCAACAAGCAGATAACGTCAGTGAACAAGAAAAAGCTCTGCAAGATTTGAACGGCCAAATCATCAGTTCATACAAACAGCAGTCTGAGCAAACAACCCTAAACCAAATTGAAAGTAAGTTAAAGCCGCTTCGTGCGCAGCTAGAGACAGCTTCATCAAATGATGGCGGCGGGGGCTCAACGGATCCAGGGGAAAGTGATGGAACTCAGCCAGATCCTAATCAAGACGGAGAGACGCCAACGGACCCTGGAGAAGGTGACGGAACTCAGCCAGATCCTAATCAAGGTGGAGAGACGCCGACGGATCCTGGAGAAGATGATGGAACTCAGCCAGATTCCGGTCAAGGCGAAGGAACGTCAGAACCAATTCAAGTGGATTTATCTCAGCAAACAGCAAAGCTTGATGATATATCAAAAGGGCTTGATGATTTAGAAAAGCAGCTTCAAGGCATGACGAGTGAAACACCCCAAGCGCCTGAAGCACCTGAGACACCTGAGGGCACGGAAACGCCTGAAACACCGGATACACCTGATACATCAGGCACATCCAATGCTGTGAAAAGTGCGCTTGAAAAAGTGGCTAATCTGAAAACACAGGTACAGGCAGTCAAAGATGAGCTGCAAAATGTAACCGTTCAGCCTGAAACTTCAGGAGAAAATACGGATGCGCTGAAGCAGAAAATTGCCAGTTTGGAAGCCGACGTTAAGTCTTTAACAGCACAGAAAAATAAAGCAGAGAAAGACTTAGAAGAAGCAACCAAGTCGTCGAGCAGTCAAATTGCTAAGCTTCAAGAAGAAAATGAACGATTAAAAAAAGAGAATGAAAAGTTGAAAGAAGACGGCAAAAAGCCTTCTAAAGGCAGTGTGGATGTAGATAATCTCATCACGATGATTAAAAACAAAGAAGATAAAATCTTATCTTCTCCAAACCTTTCAGCTTCTCGCAAGGAAAAGCTGAGCAATACATTCTCAGGTAAGATTAAAAGCAGCAGTGCAGAAGATCTGCTAAAGTACTACGGTGATTTATCGCAGTATGATTTGACTTTAGCTCAAGTAGGAAATACGGACATACAGAACAGCGTCCTTAACAACGACTCTATTAAAGGAAGTTTGCAGCAGGCGTTAGCTGGCACCGTCTCTTCTCAAGACGCGCGTAAGCAAATCCAACAAAACCTGTCACTAACAAAAGAAGAGTTAGCACAGTTCCAAAGTTCAGTGCAAGATTTTGCTGACCAATATGGACAAACAGTTGATGCTGAACAAGCATCGATTATGGAAGAGCTATCAGCTATTCAAGAAAAAGCAAATGCAATGAATCAAGAGCTTCAATCTAGCGCAGGTGAAGATCAAGCATTAGAAAAGAAAGAAGCTCCGGACGTAACAGGCTTAATGACGCTGCAGCAAAGCATGGGTCAAGAGTTAAAGGGAATGAACGAACTCATTTCATCTTTAGGTGAAAGACAAGCTAATGTTGTCACGTACACAGATGAATTGCAGAAGCGTGTAAATGAAGTTCAGGATAAGGCTGACACGCTTAACAGCAAGTGGGCCCAAAACGTGGATTCAACGAAGTTGGTACGAGGCCAGGTATACCGCTTGTTAAATAATACATTAGTAGATGGACAGAATAATGATTACGTTTATCATTATTTAGCAAATCCTCTTCAAGTAAGCGGTGAAGTGCCGGCTGAAAAAGTAAAAGAGGTTCCTCCGGTTGTCATTTTGGTTATTATCTTAATCAGCAGCTTACTAATTGGCTACTTCAGTCAATACTACCGACATGCACCTATGCTTGTAAAAGGTACGCTGTTTGGGTTATTGAATTTGATTGTAGGGTTAATGGTAAGTATCTTTAGCCTTAATATTTATTCGTTATCGGGAGACCGGGCAATGGAATGGTCAATCTTTACGATCGTCTTATTGCTTGCTTCATCTACACTCGTACGTGTTGCTTTCTTATTAGGAAGCTTCGCTGGATGGGTGACGACAGTAGGGTTGATTTTATTTTATATTACCCCGCTTCTTAACTTATCTATGCCAAACTTTAATTACAAAGATCCAGTATCTAAAGTATATATGTCAATTCAATATGATACGCAGTCTCTATTTGGACAGGCGCTTATTGTATTACTGGGGATGACTGCCGTTTTAAGTGTTCTGCCATCTATTATTCGTGCGTTAAAGACGACTAAAGAGGTTGAAAATGATGAAACCTATAGTGCTTAATAAGAAGATTGGAAGTATTGTTCTTATTTTTTCACTTCTTTGTTTCCCTGTAGCAGCAGCGGCTGAAGCTGATGACGGAAACGTTGAAGAGATTAAACCAAATGTATATAAAGATGATCCCATTAACTTAGACCCCGAATCTTTGCTAGAAGATAAAAAAGAAGTAGGAAATATTCCGGAGGAAATAAAGGATCTTACATTTGAAAAAGAGGAAGATGTAGAGAAAGAGAGTTTAAAAGAAAATCTTTTCGTGAACGCATCAGCTGAAGATAATACGATTTCTGCGAAAGCAAAAGAATATAACTTGTTTTCTTCTAAAAACACTTCCTACAAGAAAGATCGAACAGAACAAACGGCTTCTGAAAAGTCATCAGACCTACAATGGTTTTATTTATTATTGATTGGTGTGGGGGTTGTTGTATTATTTGCGGTTTTAATACCGCGCATTAGCCCTCAGCCTTCTGTAAAAAAATGAAAAAACCTCGCTGTTAATCAACAGCGAGGTTTTTTCGTATAGACGTAAATTTACAGGCGGCGGAAGCCTTCTTCAAACAAATAATCTTCTGCTTCTTCGTAAGATAGAAATGCTGCCTCTAAATTCAAGCCAGAATAAACATTCCACAGGTCATCTTCATGAACAAGTAAAAGCGTTGCATTGTCTGGGCCGTTCCAGCGCTGTTCATTTCCATTCCCTACAATAGCTTCTTCTCTAGCTGTATCAGGAAGGGTAGACAAAGATTCAATAGAAGCCTCAATAATTGAGCGAAGCTCTTCTGCTGTATAATCACGGATATTTACAAGACCTTTGTCATTTGTTTCATATCCTTTTAAAAACCCTGCATATACAAATCCATTTCCGTTAGGGTGCAGATGATGCACAACAACCGTTTTATCGTACACGCTCTCTTCATAGTGAAAATTCACGCGTCCTAAAGATACATCTTTTCGATGCAGCTCTGGAAACGATGAAATAATAGCTAATTTTTCGTCAAAACTAAGCATAGACAATCCTCATTTCTATTTAAATCATTTCATTTTCTGAAATGGTATAAGCTCTTTTACGATTCGGTTGATTATACCATATATAAAGAAAGACACATAATGCTTTTTCCAATGTGGACTTTTGAAAATATAACCCTTCGCATAAAGTGGCTGTCACTGTAAAGAAGAATACATCTTTTTCACTATAAAACTTAACAAAAAATAGGCAGGGAATTCACATTGAAAAAATAATATAAAGAGGTGGAAGAAAACTAGTTTTCAAACCTATCATAAGGAGGAATAAAAAAGTGAAATTATACGCTCTGTGTAAAAAAACATGGGCAATGTCTCTGCTTATTTTTGTTCTTTTAGTGAGCTTAACTCCTGTTAGTCAAGCAGCCGCGTTTTTATCTGTTGCACAAGCTCTTGAGAATCAAAACAACAGTGTACAAACGGTTAAAGGATATGTAGTAGGTCAACCTACAGGCACATCTACAGTTATTACGAGCAATTACCCAAACGATTATGCACTTGCTCTTGCTGACAGTGCAAATGAAACCAATACAGACAAGATGGTGTACGTTCAAATTCCTTCAAATTTGCGAAGTACATTTGGACTTCAAAGTCACTCGGAGTTAAAAGGGAAAAGTCTTACTGTTACGGGCACACTTACTCCTTATTTTTCACACCCAGGAATAAAATCAGTTACTTCTATCAGTACAGAAACAGGAGGAACTGATCCGACTCCAGATCCCACAGAGCCAACCGTTCCAGTAGAAGACTATTATCGTACTGCAGCTGGAAAAACAGGAAATACCTTAAAGACAGAGCTTCATAACATTATTGACCATCATACAGAACTGTCGTATTCAGCGGTATGGGAAGCTTTAAAGAAAACGGATGAAGATCCAGCTAACGCAAATAACGTTATTTTGCTCTACACGGGGCGTTCACAGGCTAAGAGTACAAATGGAGGCGGAGTGGACGATTGGAATCGTGAGCACGTCTGGGCAAAGTCTCACGGGGATTTTGGAACAGCCATGGGACCTGGAACAGATCTTCATCATTTACGTCCAACCGATGTGTCTGTAAACAGTACGAGAGGAAACTTAGATTTTGATAACGGAGGGACGGAACATAGCGAAGCACTCGGAAATTATTTTGACAGTGATTCGTGGGAACCTCGAGATGAAGTAAAAGGCGACGTGGCTCGTATGTTGTTTTATATGGCCGTGCGCTATGAAGGCGATGTAAGTGATGAGCCTGACTTAGAACTTAATAACACAGTGAATAATGGCACTGCTCCTTATCACGGGAAATTATCTGTGCTTCTTCAATGGAACGCCCAAGATCCAGTAGATGATCGAGAACGACGCAGAAATGACATTATTTATTCAGATTATCAGCATAATCGCAATCCGTTTATTGACCATCCTGAATGGGTGAATGAGATTTGGAACTAATGAAGGAGGCGTCCTGGCAGGGCGTCTTTTTTTATAAAAGAAAAAGGAAAAAATCAAAATCTGCCGAATACCTATAGGTGATTTTGAAAAAATGGAGGGAAGATATGAAACAGCTATGTAAAAAAGGATTGGCTTTCGTTTTGATGCTCATTTTTGTTAACGCTTTCATTTTGAATCCACTTAACGGAGCGGCTGCCGTAGATGGAAAATCAATGAATCCAGGTTACAAAACCTATTTAATGGCGCCTTTAAAAAAGGTAACAGACTATACAACATGGGAAGCTTTTGAGAACGATTTACGCAAAGCGAAACAAAATGGATTTTATGCAGTGACAGTAGACTTCTGGTGGGGAGATATGGAGAAAAACGGCGATCAGAAGTTCGATTTTTCCTATGCGCAGCGCTTTGCTCAAGCTGCTCGTAATGCAGGTATAAAGATTGTTCCAATCATTTCTACTCATCAGTGCGGCGGTAATGTAGGAGATGATTGTAACGTTCCGCTTCCATCGTGGGTATGGAATTTAAAAAGTGATGACAGCCTGTACTTTAAATCTGAAACGGGCACGATAAATAAAGAAACGCTAAGCCCGCTTGCAACAGATGTTATTTCTAAGCAATATGGTGAGCTCTACACGGCATTTGCGCAAGCGTTAGCACCTTATAAAGACGTGATTGCTAAAATCTATTTATCAGGAGGCCCTGCAGGTGAAATTCGTTATCCGTCTTATACAGCAGCAGACGGCACAGGGTATCCCTCTAGAGGGAAATTTCAGGTGTATACGAACTTTGCTAAAAGCAAGTTTCAATCATATGCTTTGACTAAATACGGCTCACTCGCCGGCGTTAATCAGGCATGGGGAACCAATTTAACATCTACATCGCAAATTTTACCGCCATCAGATGGCTATCAGTTCTTAAAAGATGGTTATTCAACGGCTTATGGAAAAGATTTCTTATCATGGTACCAAGTAGCTTTGGAGGACCACACAAAACGTATTGGACAATTAGCTCATCAGGCTTTTGATGCCACTTTTAACGTACCAATTGGTGCAAAAGTGGCAGGAATCCATTGGCAGTACAATAATCCGACGATCCCTCATGCTGCAGAAAAGCCAGCTGGATACAATGATTATAACGGGCTTTTGGACGCGTTTAAAACGGCTAAATTAGATATCACCTTTACATGCTTAGAAATGACGGACAGCGGGAATTATCCGGAATATTCTATGCCTAAGACGCTTGTACGCCAAGTAGCAGGTATTGCGAATGCAAAAGGAATTGTTTTAAACGGGGAAAATGCTTTAACCATAGGCAGTGAAGATCAATATAAAAAAGCAGCTGAAATGGCATTTAATTATAATTTTGCAGGATTTACTTTGCTTCGTTTCTACGATGTAATTAATAATGATACGCTTATGGGGCAATTTAAAAATACGTTGGGCGTTACACCAGTTGCGCAAACGGTTGTAGTAAAAAATGCGCCAACTACGGTTGGAGAAACGGTTTATATCGTTGGAGACAGAGCTGAGCTAGGTCAGTGGGATACGTCTATATATCCAATTAAATTAACATATAACGCATCTACAGCTGATTGGAGAGGAACCGTTTATTTTCCTGCCAGTCAAAGTGTTCAATTTAAAGCAATTGTGAAGAAAGCTGATGGATCTTTAAAAGCATGGCAGCCTTCGCAGCAATATTGGAGCGTGCCGTCAACAGCAACGACTTATACAGATAATTGGTAAAACAAAGCCGCATAGCAAACGCTATGCGGCTTTGTTTTGAACACAAGAATTATTTCCAATTCGCTTGAATAAATTCATCCCGACCGGACTTAGCGCGGTCTTCTTTATAGTGATCTGGATTTTTCTTATGAAAATCTTGATGATATTCCTCGGCTTCATAAAACGCAGAGGCAGGAAGGATGCTTGTCACGATTGGTTTTTTAAAACGTCCGCTTTTTGCGACCTCTAGCTTTGTCTCTTCAGCTTCCTGCTTTTGGCTATCGTTATGGTAAAAAATTGCTGTTCGATACTGCGAGCCGCGATCTTGGAATTGACCTCCGTCATCTGTTGGATCAATTTGTGGCCAATAAAGATCTAATAAACGTTTATACGGAAACACTTCAGGATCAAATGTAATTTGAACCACTTCGTAGTAACCGCTTGTTCCAGATTTTACTTGCTCATAAGTAGGGTTATCCACAGTTCCCCCCATATATCCTGATACAATGCCGTGAATACCTTCTAGCTCTTCAAAAGGTGTAACCATGCACCAGAAACATCCACCTGCAAATGTAGCTTTTTCCATACGTAATCCCTCACTTAATCCGTTGTTATGAAGGGTATTATAACAAATTTATATTGAAACAGCTAGAAAAGGGTTTGTAGTCTGTGTAAAAGCTGTGGATAAAGGTAAATATCCACAGCTTTTACACAATAAACTCGACTGTGTTGGAGATTGAAAAATGAAGGAGAGAAGAAAGAAAAAATGATAGAATAGATGAGGTGTATATATAGATGTAGAAAAGATTGGGCGACAGAAGCAGGATCTATGCGATATCTAGATAAATAAAATTAGTACGTTATTAATAAGGGGTAAGAAACAGCATATTCGCGCTGTTAAATAAATATACAAAGATAATAGGAGAGTTGAATATGTTACAAGATAATCTCATCCTAGAGCACTATGGATTAAATGAATTAAATTTTGATACGATCAAAAGCTACCGAGACCGGTTTGCTCAAGTAAAACCAGCTCATCCTTGGAATGCGCTTGAAACAAAGGAGTTTTTATACAAAGTAGGAGCTTGGGGAAAGGTGAGAGATACCCATAAAGAAGGAGTCACACTCGCAGGCCTGCTTTTATTCAGTGAAGAACGGATTATCACAGAAGTTTTACCACAATACTTTTTAGAATACCGGGAAAGTAAAGGAAACGAAGAATGGACAGAGCGCTTTACCTCTCAAGACGGGACGTGGTCAGGAAATATTTTTGATTTTTATTTTCATATTCATGAAATTGTTCGCAATAGCGAACCGCAGTCGTCAATCGCTTCCTCTTTAACAGAAGTTTTGATTAATATGCTTATTCATGCAGATTATAATGGCGAGGGCGGCGTTATTTTAGAAAAGCAACCTTCTCATTACGTTTTTTCTAATCCAGGTCTTTTATTAGTACCTACAGATTCAGTTTTTAGCAATACCGTTAGTCAGCTTCGAAACCCAAATATAGTTAAGCTATTCAGTTTACTAGGATTATGTGAACGTTCGGGCTCTGGTTTGAAAAAAGTAAAGCAAAATTGGAGCTTGCATCATTATAAAACGCCGGCTATTGATCAAGATGTTTCTATGCATCGTACAGTGGTCATGTTATCTCTGTCCACTCAAGAAAGACAGGTAAGTTCTTCTGAAAAAGACACTTACAATACGTCCATAACCGATTCGGGAAATAATTTTAAAGGTGTCGAAAAATATCAAAATAAACCTGAAAACGATGTCGAAAGTGACTCCTATAATAAAAACAGTGACTCCTATAATAAAAATTTAATAGAGGAGTTAAGGTCATATAATAACGACATAAACTCCTATAATAAAGAGGATAACTACTATAATAATGAAATAAACTTATACAATAACGACATAAACTCCTCTAATAATAGTTGGAACTCCTATAATAAGGAGCGAGAAGAGGATTCTTCCGATTCGGTGAATGTGGAGAATATTGATACGAAACTATGGGATATTGCAGCGCTGGCTCGTGAAAAAAAACGGCTTTCGCCGAATCAGATGGAACATATTATTCTTGAGTTATGTAAAGAAAAACCGCTCATGCTTAAAGAGTTTGCTTATTTACTAGAAAGAACGCCGGATGGAGTACGTAATAATTATTTAACAAAGCTATTACGAAAAGGACAATTACAGTTGAAATATCCAAATCAGCCAAACCATCCAAAACAGGCATATTTATTTAATAAGAAAGATATAGAGAAATAAATCAAGCAACCGATAGAACATATAGAGATTAAACTGCAAAAAATTGATAAGTAGGAGTTTGCTAAAAGCTACAGATTTAAGGGGGAAATTCACCATAAAGTTGTGCCAAGCTGTCAGACTCTCTTTATATGAGTTCTGGCTCGTATAAAGGAGGAAAAAGAGTTTGAAAAGCAAGTGCGTTCTTATTTTTCTGGTGGTTGTATGGCTGTTTAATATGGGGAAAGGAATAGGATGTGGATCAAAGGTGAATGCAGAGATGAATATACCGCTGTCGACGTGGGTGTGGGATACAAAGAAATGGATGCTAAACCAAGAAGCTATCCTCGAAAAGCTTCAAGAAAAAAAAGTGACAAACGTTTATTTACAAATTGATACTCATCTTTCACCTTCCGTATATAGGCATTTTATCCAACAAGCACAAGCCAAGGGCATAAGTGTTTACGCACTTGACGGCGCTCCTTATTGGATAGGACCTTCTGGTATAGAAGAGCAGGAAGCATTTTTTAATTGGATAACAGCTTACCAAGCAGCAGCAGACGAGCAACAGCAATTTTCAGGGATTCATTTGGATGTAGAGCCTTATTTGTATAAAAGTTGGGAAGATAATCGAGCGAAAAGTATTCTGCAGTATCAATATGTTATTTCTCAAGCTGCTGTACAGTCTCATGAGTTACACTTGCCTCTTGCTGTAGATATACCGTTTTGGTTTGACGAAGTTCCATTCAAAAATAGCAGGGGTTCTGGTTCGTTGGGGCATTGGGTTATTCAGTACGCTGATGAAGTCACAATCATGGCGTACCGAAATCATGCAGGTAAAGAAAACGGTATTGCTCAAATAACAGAAAATGAACGCAAGTGGGGACGTGTACTATCCACTCCGATTGAAATAGGGGTAGAAACGATGGCTTCAGATGAAGGAGAATACATTTCTTTTTCTGCTAAAGGAGAAGAAAAGATGATGCAAGAGCTGGGTATGTTGCTTACGGAGTGTCAAGCTGAAAATCCTCCAAGCAGTATAGCTGTTCATTATTTTGATAGCTGGCTACAGATGAAGCCATGACAACGAAAAAACCGCTGCATCGCTGCAGCGGCCTTTTTGGGTTTAGGGAGTATAGATACAATATAGCCATTTTATTAAAGGACTATACATAAAAAAAGTAACCATTTAAAAAATGGCTACTCACACAAAGGGGGGGAACTTAATCTTATCATTCCCACTTTTTCTAAAAGATATGCCTCTTTTAACCCGTTTTTTTAAAATAATTTAGTCGTCCAAGATTCGCAGTTCCATACGTCTGTGACAACGTCTTGATAAAATTCAGGTTCGTGACAAATAATTAAGATACTTCCTTTATATTCTTTTAAAGCTCGTTTCAATTCATCTTTCGCATCTACATCCAAGTGGTTTGTAGGCTCATCAAGTACAAGGATGTTGGTTTCATTGTTAATCAGCTTACATAGGCGAACTTTTGCTTTTTCTCCACCGCTTAAAACTTCTACTTTACTTTCAATATGTTTTGTTGTTAATCCGCATTTAGCTAGAGCTGCACGAATCTCATATTGGGTGAAGTGAGGAAACTCATTCCATACTTCTTCAATACACGTATTGTAATTAGCCGTTTTGATTTCTTGTTCAAAATAGCCAATATGCTGATAATCTCCTTTTTCTACAGAGCCTGAAATCGGTTTGATTTCTCCTAAAATACTTTTTAAAAGAGTTGTTTTCCCAATTCCATTTGCTCCTACAAGGGCAATCTTTTGACCTCGCTCCATTTTTAAATTTAATGGCTTAGAAAGCGGCTCTTCGTATCCAATGACTAAATCAGATGTTTCAAAAATTAATTTGCTTGAAGTACGAGCACTCTTAAAGTTAAACTCTGGTTTTGGACGCTCTTGAGCTAGTTCAATTACTTCCATTTTATCGAGCTTTTTTTGACGGGACATGGCCATATTTCGTGTCGAAACACGGGCTTTGTTTCTCGCTACGAAATCTTTTAAATCTGCCATTTCTTGCTGTTGCTTTTTATAAGCTGCTTCAAGCTGCTGTTTTTTCATCTCATATACTTTCATAAAATCGTCGTAGTCACCTACATAGCGATTTAACTCTTGGTTTTCCATATGATAAATCAAATTGATGACGCTGTTTAAAAACGGAAGGTCATGAGAAATTAAAATAAAGGCATTTTCATATTCTTGCAAGTAGCGTCGCAGCCACTCAATATGCTGTTCATCCAAGTAGTTTGTAGGCTCATCAAGTAATAGGATTTCTGGCTTTTCAAGCAACAGTTTGGCTAATAATACTTTTGTACGCTGTCCACCGCTTAAATCCTGTACATCGCGATCTAAGCCGATATCTTCCAATCCTAATCCGCGTGCAATTTCTTCAACTTTTGCATCGATGACATAAAAGTCATTGTTTGTTAAGAGGTCTTGAAGTGTACCGACTTCTTCTAAAAGTTTTTCAAGTTCTTCTGGTGATACATCGGCCATTTTCTCATAGAGTCCATTCATTTGAGCTTCTAAATCAAATAGGTATTGAAAAGCACTTTTTAGTACATCACGAATAGAAAGACCGCGCTCTAATGCTGTGTGCTGATCTAAATAGCCGACGCGCACTTTTTTAGACCATTCTACTTTCCCCGCATCCGGTTCTAGTTTGCCTGTAATGATGTTCATAAATGTTGATTTACCTTCGCCGTTTGCTCCAATTAAGCCGACGTGTTCACCTTTTAACAATCGAAATGATACATCGTTAAAAATCGCACGGTCACCAAAACCGTGGCTTAGATTTTTTACGTTTAATACACTCATGCTGACACACCTTTTCTTTTAAAATATCTATCGTACGTTTCGTTATAAACAAATTGATTCATAACGATTATAGCGAACTTATATACATAAATCCATATGAGTTTTCTAGGCCTGAAAGTCATATAAAATTCACTCGCGTCTTCCTTTCACTTCATTCATACTATATATATCAATGTAGAAAATCCGTCATGATGAAGGAACGGTTATACCGAAGTACTTAAATAGAGTATGCAAAAGAAGAATAAAAAGGCAGGGGAACAAGAAATGAAGATTCATACGATACTAGTGGCAGGAAGAATGTATAAAGAGCTGCAGGAGATAATCAATCAAAAGAAGCTCACACAGACGTTTCGGTTTATGGAAGAGCAAGACGTTACAATCGAAGATTTAAACTGGGCTGATGCGCTTTTATCCTTCGGTCCAACGAATTGCTTTGAAGATCATAGCTTTAAATGGATTCATTCTCTCGGCGCAGGAGTCGATCGGTTCTTAGAAAGTGGGAATTGGAAAAAGAGCGTGATGTTAACACGTACGGTTTGTTCATTCGGTCAGCGAATCAGTGAATATTGTCTTAGCTATATGCTAGCTGAACTTCAGCACCACACACAGTTTCAGCATCAGCAAAAACAAAAGCAGTGGAAAGTGGTAGAGCCTCAGCAGCTTTCTACTCAAACGGTCATAATTTATGGAACAGGTGAAATCGGCGGACGTCTTGCCGCTGTTTTAAAATCTTTTGGTGTACGAGTGATAGGCGTATCTAAAAATGGAAATGAAAAGCCCTCATTTGATCAAGTCTTCTCCATTTCAAAAGAAAAAGAATTGTTAAAAGAAGCGGATTGGATTATTAGCACCATGCCATTAACGAGTGAAACAAAAAGCTACTTTGATCAAAAATGGATGAATTTAGTTAAAAATGCATACTTTATAAACGTTGGACGAGGTGCAACTGTAGATGAAAATGCGTTAGTAGGAGCTATTGAACAAAAGCGTATTCGAAAAGCATACATAGATGTGTTTGAACGTGAGCCGTTAACAAAAGAATCTTCTTGGTGGCATCATTCACATATCATCATAACACCTCATATTTCAGCGGTCACTACGCCTGAAGAAGCCGTCGAGTGTTTTGTTGAAACGCTGCAAAAAGTTGAGCAAGGTGAATTGCCTTCTAACTTGGTTAATATTGAAAGAGGTTATTAAAGCATTATGATGCGCGTTTCCGCTATGAGAATGGTATACTGAAACTTGCTTTTCTTGAACGAAAAGAATGAAATCTGTTCTTCTAGGGGGGAACAAACGTTGAAGCAAGAAGAATTATTTGAACAAGCACGTGTATTTATAGAGACGTGTTACGCTGAGCTTGAAAAAAGCGAAGCGGATAAAAACAAGCGATTAAAAGAAATTCATCAGCAAATTATGTCACTCGGACATTATGATCATACATTTGAAGAGCTAGAGCACGGAGCTCGTATGGCTTGGAGAAACAGCAATAAATGTATCGGACGACTATTTTGGCAATCGCTTAATGTATTTGATAAGCGAGAGGCGAGCACAGTTGAAGAGGTAAGAGACGCCCTTTTTCATCATATTGAATATGCAACAAATGACGGGAAAATCCGTCCTACTATTACGGTGTTTAAACCAAAAATGAAGGCAAAAGAACCGGTCAGGATATGGAATCATCAGCTAATCCGCTATGCTGGGTACGAGACGGAATATGGTATGATAGGAGACCCTGATTCTGTTGCGTTCACGGAAGTTTGTCAAAAATTAGGATGGGAAGGTGAGAGAACTCACTTTGATGTTCTTCCTCTTGTCCTGCAAGTGAATGAAGAGTCGCCTCGATATTTTGAGATTCCAAAACATTTAGTGAAGGAAGTAGCTATTACGCATCCAGAACTTCCTGAATTTGAAGACTTACAGTTAAAGTGGTACGCTGTCCCAATGATTTCAGATATGAAGCTAGAAATTGGAGGGATTGAGTACGTCGCAGCACCGTTTAATGGATGGTACATGGGGACTGAAATTGGTGCCCGAAATTTAGCGGACACGCATCGCTATAATCAACTTCCAAAAGTAGCTTCTATAATGGGATTGAACATGAATTATAATGCTACGCTTTGGAAGGACAAAGCTCTTGTGGAATTAAACGTTGCAGTGCTTTCTTCTTTTAAACGAGAAGGCGTTAGCATTGTAGACCATCACACGGCTGCTCAGCAATTTCACTTGTTTGAAGAACGAGAGCAAAAAAATGGCCGCGAAGTGACTGGGAACTGGACGTGGTTAATTCCACCGGTTTCGCCAGCTACTACACATATTTTTCATAAGCCTTATAAAAATAAAGTATTATCACCAAACTATTTTTATCAAGAAGCTGCTTATTAAATGAACAAAAAAGAGAGTACACATGTGTACTCTCTTATTACACGTTAATTAATTTTTGTGTTTATCAAGCAAGTTAGCAAGTACATATGTTTTGTACTTTTCCACTTTGCGGCCTTCATGGTTGCGAACTCCTCGTTTCTTAAGTTCCTCAACATACCAACCTTTGCTTCCTACGTGCATACTCAAACACCCTTTCGTCATTTTTTTAGGATGAACAGAATGAGGTTCATTGTCTGCTCGAATGGAGACATCTTGTCTTTCCAATACGTGCCTCATTGTAACATCTTTTATTTTATGATGAAAGGGAAAAGGTTAAAAAAACGAGAATGATTTCAGGTGAATTTTAGTTTACTCATTCCTCGTTTTTTTGGGATAGAAGGAGGAGGTTTAATTCGTCTTTGTTTTGGATTAGATCTTCTAATGTATACTGATCTAAAACCTTAATGAAGGCTTGCATGGCTTCATGTAAGACACTTTTTAACTTACAGACGGGGCTAATAATGCAGAAATTTCCTTCACAGTCAAAACATTCAACGATATGAAAGTCTTCTTCTGTTTGACGTACCACTTTTCCAATATTAATGTCTTTTGGAAGCTGAGCTAAACGAATACCGCCGTTTCGTCCTCGGATTGTTTCAATTAAGCCAAGTTTTCCAAGCTCGTGAATGATTTTCATAAGATGGTTTTTTGAAATATTATACGCTTCAGCAATTTCTTTTATATTGCTTAGTTTATTATTATCGCGAACGCCTAAATATAATAAAACTCGCAGTGAGTAATCTGTATATTGTGTGAGCCTCATCTTTTTACCTCTTCTCTTATCAGCAGCTGATATATCTATAATAGCATGTCTATATCTAAGAAATACAGAAAGAATGCTCACATTTTTGACAGGGTGAATTTGTGAACATTCCTTTAAATATGTATATAAAATATATCTTTTTAAGTAGGATATGAGTATTATAAAGGTGTATTAAAAATATATCTTTTAAAATGAATCTTTCGGAGGCGAAAGTTATGAAACAAACAACTATTTCTATTGTAAAAAGTACAGTTCCTGTTTTAGAAAAGCATGGTCAAGCAATCACAACTCGTTTTTATGAAATGCTTTTTGAACAGTATCCTTCTTTAAAAAATGTATTCAACCAAACAAATCAAAAAACAGGACGTCAGCAAATGGCGTTAGCTAATACAGTTTATGCCGCTGCACAGTATATCGATCGGCTTGAAACGCTGCTTCCAGTTGTGAAGCAAATCGCCCATAAACATCGCAGTATCGGCGTGAAAGCAGAGCACTATCCAATTGTCGGCGAGTTCTTACTAAAGGCAATTAAAGATGTTTTAAAAGAAGCTGCTACCGATGAGATTATGGAAGCTTGGAAAGAAGCTTACGGTGCCATTGCAGACGTATTCATAAGTGTGGAGCAAGAGTTATATGAAGAAGCCGAAGAAAAAGGATGGAAAGATTATAAAAAATTAATGGTTCATAAAAAAGTAAAAGAAGCAGAAGACGTGTACTCGTTTTATTTAGTATCACCTGATCAAAAAGCATTGCCTGCTTTTCTGCCAGGTCAATATGTGAGTGTACGAATTCCTGGTCAAGAATATTTATCCATTCGCCAATACAGCTTATCTGGCTATCCAAACCAACCATACTATAAAATTACGGTAAAAAAAGAAAAGCAAATGGAAGACGGGGTCGTGTCAACTTATTTACATGATCAATTGAAAGAAGGAGACTTGCTTGAAGTCAGCGTTCCAGCAGGAGACTTTGTCTTAAAAGAAAATAATAAATCAGTGTTTATTAGTGGAGGTGTAGGAATTACTCCAATGATGTCAATGCTTCATCAAGCTCTGGAAAACAATCAAGAAGTAACATTTATTCACAGTGCTAAAAATGAGCAGTTTCATGCAATGAAACGAGAGCTTCAATCGTTGTCAGAGAGATATACGTTTGAACAACATGTTTTCTATAGTAAAGCGCAAACAGCTCAGCAGGATGAACATATAACGTACGGTCGCTTAACTAAAAAAGAGCTAGCTAAATATGCCGGCGATAAACATGCATATTATTATGTTTGTGGATCTTCTTCATTTACGCAAATGGTGTTAGAAGGCCTAGCTGAAATGGGTATTTCCCAAGAAAATATCATGTATGAATCGTTTGGTCCGAAAATGAGTATGACTCCTTCCGCATAAATGTATGGAAAAAGGGTAAAAAGCTAACAGTAGACAATACTGTTAGCTTTTTTTATGAAAGGGAGTTTAAAGATGACAAATAAGCAGTATGACATGGTGGGAATAGGAATAGGACCTTTTAACTTAGGCTTAGCGGCCCTTGCTGAGCCTCTTGATGAAATTGATGCCGTCTTCTTTGATAAAGAAGAGAAATTTGAATGGCATCCGGGCATGTTAATTGACGGCACGGACTTGCAGATTCCATTTCTAGCAGACTTAGTTACCTTTGCGGATCCAACAAGCCCCTATTCTTTTCTAAATTATATTCACAAGCAAAAACGCTTGTATCCGTTCTTTTTCTTTAATCGTTTTGACATTCCGCGTCAAGAATACAACGAGTACGCAAAATGGGTAGCGGAGCAGCTATCTTCCTGCCACTTTTCTTCAAAAGTTGTGGACGTGATACCGAAAAATGAAGAAGAGTATTATGAAGTAAAGGTAGAAACACCTGAGGGAATTCAAACAGTAAATGCTAAACACGTTGTAATGGGAACAGGAAGCATTCCACTTGTGCCTCCGGCTTTTGACAAAAAGCTGAGTGAGCATATTTTACACAGCAGCGGCTATTTACATAAAAAAGAAGAGATTCAAAAAGGAAAGCATGTAACGATCGTTGGTTCAGGGCAAAGTGCTGCAGAGATTTTTCTTGATTTACTAGAAGAACAGACTGAACATCATTACCACCTTACATGGTTTACAAGATCCTCGAATTTTTTTCAGCTTGATCAATCCAAGCTTGCTCAAGAGTTATTTTCGCCAGATTATGTAGATTACTTTCATTCGCTGCCTTTTGAGGAACGTACAAGTACGGTAGAAGATTTAAATCCTTTACGTCACGGAATTGAATCTTCTACCTTAACGAAAATATATGATTTACTTTATCATCGTTCCCTTAAAGGGAAAGTACCCGTTACGATTCAAGCTTCGACTGAAGTAAGTGATATTCATAAAAAAGGAAATGCATATGAGCTGGAGTGCAAACAATTAAAGGCTGAACGCTCTTTTCAATACGAAGCAGATCGTTTGATATTGTCCACGGGCTATAAGCCAAAGATTTCGCCGTTCATCGAACGAATAAAAGATGATATCGAATGGGAAGATGACAAGCGTTTCAAAGTCACAAAAGATTACCGGCTTGTCTTTAAACACCCCCGTAACCACCACTTTTTTACGTTAACTAATATCGAACATTCACATGGATCTGGCGCAACAAATCTTGGTTTATCCGTTCAGCGCAATCAGCGTATTCTGAACGTGATTGCAGGGAGAGATGTGTACCCAGTTCCAGAAGAGATGACGTTCCAGACATTTAATTTGTTTTGAATTTCTGCTTTATAAAAATCTTCAATATGGTTTTTGATTATTGTAGAAAAGTTTTTTACTCATAAACTATGTTTAAAAGAATAGTGTACGGGTATTTTATTTATAGAACATTAGTACACAAATCAATTAAGGAGTTGCTTAGAATGAGTAAGAAAATTGCAGTATTAGTAACAGATTTATTTGAAGATGTGGAATATACAGATCCAGCCAAAGCCTTTGAAGAAGAAGGCCATACGCTAACAAAAATCGACGTTAAAACAGGTGAAGTAACAGGTAAACAAGGCGAAACAACATTAACAATTGATAAAGCAATTGGGGATGTAAAACCAGAAGATTTTGACGCATTGTTTTTACCGGGAGGTTTCTCACCAGATATCTTGCGTGCGGACGATCAAGTCGTAGCTTTCACAAAATCATTTATGGATGAAGGCAAACCTGTTATGGCTATTTGTCACGGACCACAGCTGCTAATCAATGCTGAAACATTAAAAGGACGTGACGTAACTGGTTTCAAATCAATTGCTATTGATTTGAAAAATGCAGGTGCAAACTTCCATGACAAAGAAGTGGTGGTATGCGGTAATCAACTAGTTACAAGCCGTACACCAGACGATATGGAAGCATTCGTACGTGAATCAGTAAATGTCTTAAAATAAGCAAATAATATTAGTAAAACTTTCTGTAAAAGGCGATAACAGGGTGATTTATCACTCTGCTGTCGCCTTTTTTGTATGTAACGTTTTTGACGAGGAATTTACAGTTATATTACCGCATTGGATGGAGCTGTTTCTCAAAGTATATGAAAACCTTTTACTATCAATAGATGGAAGCCGCGTAACATAATCGAAATATTTTTTACATAAGTGTGAGTATAATTTTGGTAGCTTAAAAGGCGTTGCGAGTTTCATAGTTTTCATGCAACAATGAGGGTGCATCACGAGATTGGCTTGCTACAAGCTTAGATGCGTTGCGGTTTTACAAAAAACTTTATTATCACATAGGAGGATTTCAAACATGAAGAAAAGGTTTCGTATTGCCACTGTCGCAGGTGCCGTATCATTAGGATTACTAACAGCAGGACAAGCAAATGCAGCAGCTCCTGATTGCAACACTCCAAAACAAATTAACATTAAAGATGCTCAAGCAGCACAAAATATAAATGTAGATGAGCTATTAAAGAAATTTAACGCTCAAGGACAATCTGCTCAAGCAGAAGCTCCACAACAAGAAACACAAACACCAGAGCAAGCTGAAGCAGCTCCACAGGAACAAGCAAAAGCACCAGAGCAAAGTGAAGAGGCAAAAGCTCCTGAGCAAACACAGCAAAATACAAAAGCTCAACAATCAGAAAATACTGATAAAGCAGAACAAACAAAAGATGCTAGTCAATTTGAACAAAAGGTAGTAGATTTAGTGAACCAAGAGCGTGAAAAACAAGGTCTGAAACCTCTAACACTTAACAAAGAATTAAGTGACGTTGCACGCACTAAATCAAAAGATATGATGGATAAAGGCTACTTTGACCACAATTCACCAACGTATGGTTCACCATTTGATATGATGAAACAATTTGGCATTGAATATACAACTGCAGGTGAAAATATTGCAAAAGGTCAGCAATCTCCTGAGGATGTAATGAATGCTTGGATGAATAGTGACGGTCACCGCAAAAACATTCTAAACCCTGATTTCACTGAAATTGGTGTTGGATACGTCAAAGGTGATACTACGTACTGGACTCAACAATTTATCGGTAAGTAATACAAAAAGAGCAGGATATACCTGCTCTTTTTTGCGTTTTTAGCTGTCCAATTTGGGTATAGTAAAGTAAGAACACGTAAAGGAGTGCCTTAAATTGGGACGTATAGTAAAAAAAATTCTAGTCGCTGTTTTTCCTATCCTGTTAAAAGAAGGATATCGTCATTATAAAAATCGTAAAACTCGAACTACCCCCTCTAAAGGGTATAAATAAAAAGGACTCGAAAGAGTCCTTTTTATTTTATGCTTGAACAGGGATATGCTTAAATTCTTTTACGTTAAATAATCCTTTGTCGGTTAATTTTAGACATGGAATAACAGGTAAGCTCAAGAAAGATAAAGTCAGCAACGGATTGAATTTCTGTGAGATATCGAGATCATGAAGAGCTCCGTGAAGCTGCTCAAGTAAGCTGTTCACTTCATTGTAAGGATGAGGTGACATTAATCCTCCGATGGAAAGAGGGAGGGAGCCAATCACTTCATTGCCTTTTACAATAACAATACCTCCGCCGATTTCTTCAATTGCCGCAATTGCTTTTGCTAAATCCTCGTCATTTGTTCCTACCGCTACGATGTTATGTGAATCGTGAGCAATCGTAGTAGCAATCGCTCCGTCCTTTAACTGAAATCCTTTTACAATTCCAAGACCAATATTTCCTGTCAGATGATGACGCTCAACAACCGCCATTTTCAGCTGATCGTTTTCTATAGAAGGCTGAAATTCATTTTGTTTCACCTGAACTTCTTCTACAATATGATTTGTAAGCAAGCTGTTTGGATTAATTTCAATAATATTAGCGCGATTGTGCTGAAGTGGTATCGTAAGTTTGTTGATAGAAAACTCTTTCAAATGAACAGAATTCATTAGTTCTGTTGGAAGATCAATTTGTTCTTCATGAACAGAAAGCATCTCTCCATTTTCAGCAATGAGCTCTCCGTTTTGATAGACGTGTCCTGCAGATATATCGGTTAAGTCGTCGAATAGAATAAAATCAGCTTTGTAACCAGGAGCAACGGCACCTCTATCTTTTAACCCGTAGCATTCGGCGGCATTTAATGAAGCCATTTGAATAGCAATTAATGGATCCAGCCCGAGTTCAATAGCAAAACGAACATTATAATCAATAGAACCTTCCGTTAATAAATCATCTAGGTGTTTGTCATCTGTACAGAATAAAAATCTGCGTGCGTTGCGTTCATTTACAGCGGGTAATAATTGCTTCAAATCTTTAGCGACAGAACCTTGGCGGATCAGAACATACATCCCGCGCTGAATACGTTCAATTGCTTCTTCTGCTGTTACGCATTCATGATCTGTTGAAATGTTAGCGGTACGATAAATATTAACGCCCGTAGCATCTAACCCTGAGCCGTGCCCATCAATTACGCCATTTGCATCGTTAGCTGCTTGTAATTTATCGAGCATATCGTTATCTCCATCTCGCACAGCAGGGAAATCCATCACTTCTGCTAATCCAAGCACGCGAGGGTGAGAGAAAAATGGCGCTAAGTCAGCTGCTTTTAAGACGGCTCCAGAGCTTTCAAAAGGAGTTGCTGGAACGCTTGAAGGTAAGTTCACAAATACGTCTAAGGGAATGGAATCCGAGTTTTGAAGCATAAATTCAATGCCAGATTTCCCTGAAACATTCGCAATTTCATGAGGGTCCGTTACGACAGTTGTGACGCCTCTAGGTACAAGAAGTTTTGAGAACTCTTTAGGTGTAACCATTGATGATTCAATGTGAACGTGTCCATCAATGAATGTAGGAGAAATGTATTTTCCTTTTGCATCCACGACGTTATTCCCATCGTATTGACCTATTCCAACAATCACTCCATTTGCAATCGCAATATCGGCTTCGATGATGGAAAGCGTAAAGACATCGATAATTTTCCCGTTTTTCACTACAAGATCTGCAGGTATTTTTTTATTGGCAACAGCAAGCTGTTTTTTTAAGGTTGTTTTTGTATTTGACATGAATGTGACTCCTCTCATTGTATAACTGAATAACAATGAAGGACTATGTAAGGGAGAACATAAAGAAGAATAAAAATGCAGTATGAATGATGTTCAACCCTCGTAGTCCAACTATTTACGGTAGTTCGGTAGAAACTCTTGGACCCTATTTCCAAGACTATACGAGCTTTAGGTATTTCGATACATTCTATAGACAAATAATAAAAACGTCAATTCCTAATAAAAAAGAAAGATTTTTGGGAATATTTCATCTATGTGTATGTAAACGATTTAACTCTTATTTGCTCGCTAAAAGGTGCAGCATTCATGTATAGAAAAAAATGTAGAAAAAACCGTCAATGGCTATTAGTCATTGACGGAGTTGTCATTAAGCTTGTTTACGCAGTGTACCTAATTCTTCCGCGATCGCTTGCATTTCACTTGGGCTAAAAGAATCTTTTCTCATTACCATATCGTATAAGTACTTTAAGTCTTCATACATTTCTTCGTCAAAAGCTTCAGCTTTAATTGCTCCGATATTTAGCATGCGCAATTTTTCACTAATGCTATCGACCATATGTTTAATATTCTCTGGAGATTTTACTGATAAATCCACTTTGTTCATCCTTCCAGTTGCGTTTTTTTTATTGTAACATGTTTTTATCGTGTGAACACTTTTATGTCAGGTTCTTATCCACAGAAGAGTGGAAACGATATAAATAAAAGAAAACTATTTTTTAGTTTAAAAATGATTGTATATAATGTTTGTAATAAGGGAAAGGAGTCGAGACTATGATTAACGTATTATTCGTTTGTTTGGGAAATATTTGTCGTTCACCGATGGCAGAAGCGGTTTTTAAAGATATGGTGAAGAAAAAAGGGCTAGAAGGACAAATTCACGTAGATTCTGCAGGCACAGGAGGCTGGCACAAAGGCAATCCTCCTCATGAAGGGACGCAGTCTATTTTAACGAAAAACAACATTGATTTTAAAGGGCAAACAGCAAGACAAGTGATTCAAGAGGATGTAGCTAAATTCCATTATATTATTGGAATGGATGTCGAAAATGTAGGAAATCTGAGAAGGATGGCTGGACATACTAAAACAGGTTATATTGCAAGGCTTTTGGATTTTGTGCCCGATTTACATATTGAAGATGTGCCTGACCCTTATTTCACGGGGAATTTTGACGAAGTATATGACTTAGTTCAAGAAGGATGCAAGGCTCTGTTAGACGAAATTATAGAGAAGCATTTCTCGGAATAAGAGATACTTAAAAAATAAAAAACGGAGGAGAAACGACAAATGGGTAAACGAAATAAGCTAGTAGAAGGTATTGTCATTGGAGCAATTATAGGAGGAGCTGTTTCTTTATTTGATAAAGAAACAAGAAGCGCCGTCATTCAAGGAAGCAAAAAACTGAAAGACAAAACAACAACTCTTATTCAGCACCCTGAACTTGTAACGCATACTGTCAAAGAGAAATATGAAACCATTCGCACGACCATCGAGCAAGTTTCTGAAGATGTATCATTTATAGCAGGAAAAGTAGAAAAGTTAAAAGAAACAACGCCTCAGGTGATGGAAATTGTAAACGATACAAAAGAAGCATTTGCGGAGAAGTATGGTGATGAACAGAAATAAATAAGGAGGCACATATGGCTGGAATGTACATAAATAACATCGTAAGGTTTGGCAAAGAACTGATGGGCCGCATTCATCGAGATGAGCTGCCCAGTTTATCAGCTGAATTGGCTTATTATTTGCTGCTCTCGCTATTTCCTTTTTTAATTTTCTTAATTACGCTGATTGGATTTTTGCCATTGGAATCAACAGACCTGCTTGACTTGGTCGAAAATGTAGCGCCACAGCAAACGCTGCACATGATTGAAAGCAACGTTTCCCATATCATTGGTTCTCATAATGAAAAGCTATTGTCCTTTGGTATCATTGCGACGATGTGGTCTGCTTCAAATGGAATTAATGCGATTGTAAGAGCATTTAACCGAGCGTATCACGTACAAGAAAATCGGCCTTTTTTAGTGGCGAGAGGTATGGCAGTTCTCCTTACTTTTGCGATGATATTTGTTATTATTGTAGCGCTTTTACTTCCGGTTTTCGGTCATATGATTGGTCTTTATTTATCGTCTACGTTTGGGTTTTCAGAAACTTTTCTCGCTTTATGGTCTGCTTCCCGCTGGATTATCAGCGGTCTCATTTTGTTTACCGTTTTTACGGGGTTATATTACTTTGCTCCTAATAAAAAGCTGCTGATTCGAAATGTTGTAAAAGGAGCGGCTTTTGCTACGGTCGGATGGACAGTGGTATCGATGCTGTTTGCGTATTACGTAAATCATTTCAATAACTATACAGCTACATATGGAAGCTTGGGCGGAATTATTATCCTGCTTATTTGGCTGTATCTATCAGGTATGATTATCGTTATTGGAGGAGAAATTAACGCTATTTTCTACGACCGTCGAGTTAAATCTTCATAGTCACAAATTGGGATGAAATCATTCGCAAGATATGAGCATACTAACAAAGTGAAAGGGAGGTTTTACATCATGACAAAGCATACGAAAAAAGACGGAAGCAATACAAAGCAAAATAAAAAGAGCCAGCCCAAGCATAAAACAAGCAACAGCCAAAATGGACAAAACGGTTACCATTAAGGCATTGATTTCCATAATAAAAAGCCTAACAAATACGTTAGGCTTTTTTGAGTTAAGATTTTAGCAAGCGAAGGCCGTTTAAAATAACTAAAATGGTGCTGCCTTCGTGACCTATAACACCAAATGGCATATCAAGCACTTGGAAAAAATTCGAACAAATTAATAGAAAGATGACGGCAATAGAAAAAATAACGTTTTGTTTCACAATTGAATTCATCCGTCTGGAAAGAGCTACTGCATCCGAAATTTTTGATAAATCATTTTTCATTAAAACGATATCGGCTGTTTCAAGTGCGACATCCGTTCCTTCTCCCATGGCTACTCCAACGTTAGCAGTAGCCAGAGCAGGTGCATCGTTAATGCCATCTCCCACCATTGAAACGGTAGGGAATTTTTCTTTTAAAGCTTTAATTTTATCTACTTTCGCTTCAGGCAAACATTCTGCAATGTATTCATCGACGGCACATTCTTTTGAAATGGCTTCGGCTGTTTTTTCGCTGTCTCCTGTAATCATGACGGTATGAATCCCCTGCTCTTTAAGAGATTTAACAGCGTCTACAGCTTCTGTTCGTACAACGTCTTTTAGGGCAAGCAATCCTACAATACCATGCTGGTCTTTTGCGTACACAATCGTTTTTCCTTCACTGGCAAGCGTAGATGAAATCCCATTTTCAAATTCAGCTGCATCTTCTTTACCTACAAAATCTGCTTTTCCTATCTTCCACGTATCTCCTTGAAGAGACCCAATGACACCGTATCCGGGAACGTCTTCAAGCGAATCTGGCTGAACGAGCGTCAATTCCTGCTTATTTTTCACAAAGTCAACAATGGACTGAGCAAGCGGATGATTGGACTGGCGTTCAATTGATGCTATTTTAATAAGAAATTCCTGTTCGTTCATATCAGAACGGACAATGACATTTGTCACCTCTGGCTTTCCTTTTGTTAACGTTCCTGTTTTATCAAAAGCAATTGCGCTTAAATGACTTAATCTTTCCAAATGCACGCCGCCTTTGAACAAAATTCCTTTTTTTGCTCCGTTTGAAATAGCAGACAGCGAAGCAGGGGTGATAGATGCAACCAGAGCGCAAGGAGACGCTACAACTAAGAGAATCATTGCACGGTAAAATGTCTCGGTCCAGCTCCATCCAAGCACATAGTGTGGGAGAAACAGCATAACTGCTACAACCGATAGAACAATTTTTACGTATGTGCCTTCAAATCGTTCAATAAACAATTGAGAAGGCGACTTTTCACTTTGAGCTGTTTGAACAAGTTGAATGATCTTTTGAAACAGCGTCTCAGCACTTGGCTTTGTCATTTTGATGGTAATGGCGCCTTTCACATTCACCGTGCCCGCGAATACTTCATCATCGAGCTGTTTTAGTACAGGAACAGATTCCCCTGTAATAGCAGCTTGATCAATCGTTGTTTGACCTGAGACAACAATACCATCGGATGGCACTCGTTCACCCGGCTTAACTAGCAGCAAGTCACCGATTTGTAAATCCGAAATGGAGACAATTTCTTCTTGGTCTCCAATCAGACGCGTTGCTTCTTGCGGCTGTAAATTCATCAAGGCGCTAATTTCTCGGTTGCTTTTATTCATGGTGTACGTTTCTAGTGCACCGCTTAAGGCAAAAATGAAAATAAGCATAGCACCTTCTGTCCAGTAGCCAATTACAGCCGCTCCAATGGCTGCGATAATCATTAACATTTCCACGTTTAATTCTTTATTTTCAATCGTTTCTTCAATGCCTTCTTTTGCTTTAGCAAATCCACCTATCACATAAGCTAATACAAAGAGCGTGATAGATACAGCTGTATCCTGCTGTTTTGAAAGCAGCCAGCCGGCTAAAATAAGCACTCCGCTCAATAGTGCAGCAATGAGTTCACCATGTGTTTTTAATACGTTGACAGCAGAAGATGTTTGCGGCGTTTGTTCTTGTTTTTTAGGTAACGCATTTTCCATACAAATCCTCCTTGAACGATAATTGAGAAAAATAATCACAATCATTACCCCTAAAAAAGCACGAAAGCTGCCATCTCAGCGATAGCAGCATACTTTTTCCATTTATTATCTTTTGAATTGGGATATTTAGTATAGTATAGCACGGAACAAGCAAGGAGGTAACAACTAATGCTTAAAAAATAAAAACAGAATGCAGCTGGACGTCTGCATTCTGTAAAAAACGTACTACATATCTAAATGCTCTTCATAATATTTATAAGCGGAAGTGTAAATGTGCTCGATATCGGCATCCGTCATGTACATTAAGGTTTCACGGTCAATCCCCTTCATTGTTTCAATAAATGTAATCATGTTTTTACGTTCTTGTCTGCTCATTTATTATTCTCCTCTCCATCTGTTTTAATACAGTTTATTATATTTAATTGTATTATATAACAGAAAAAGTATTTTGTGTGGATTTTTTTTTAAAATAGGCAAAAAAATTTTGAAAGACGTAAATAATTGACTATATAGAAAAATGTGTTTTATAATTTATATATGAACATATGCTCATATACTTGCATATAATGAACGGAGAGATGTTATGAAAAAAGATGAACATTCGTTTTTATCACCTCAAACAGTAGAAGAAGCATCAAGAATACTAAAAGCTATTTCAGATCCCACGAGAATGAAAATTCTTTATTTGCTATTTCAAGAAGAGTGTTCAGTGGGTCATATGGTTGAAGTGCTTGGTGTTTCACAATCAGCTATTTCACATCAGTTAACTCACTTGCGTCATTTACGTTTAGTAAAATATCGCCGTGAAGGGAATACGTATTTCTATACGTACGATGATGAACACGTAGTTGGAATACTGCATCAAGTAATTCAGCACGTAGAATGCGCACATAACGAATAGAAGGAGGACTTTAGATGAGTCATGATCATCACCACCATCATGGTCACCATCACCATTTTGATACACAGCGTGAAGGCAACAAAAAAGGTCTGTTCATTGCACTAATTATCACAGCGGGTATTATGGTTCTTGAGTTTGTTGGAGGGCTTTTTACAAATAGTTTAGCGTTATTATCCGATAGCGGACACATGCTTTCTGATACAAGCTCACTTGCTCTTAGCCTTGTAGCGATATGGTTTGCTAATCGAGCTGCATCGGCTAAAAAAACGTACGGTTATTATCGTTTTGAAATATTAGCGGCTCTTTTTAACGGAGTGGCACTGTTTGTAATAGCAGGATTTATCATATATGAAGCCTATCAGCGCGTATTAGAGCCGCAGTCTGTTGCCAGCGGCAGCATGATGCTGATTGCTACTGTTGGTTTACTGGCTAATTTAATCAGCGCATGGTCACTTATGAGACAAGGCGATGTAAAAGGAAATGTAAATTTACGCAGCGCTTACTTACACGTATTGGGAGATGCTTTAGGATCTATTGGAGCTATTGTAGCGGGGCTTCTTATGATGCTGTTTGGATGGTATATTGCTGATCCGATTATTTCTGTAGTTGTGTCTGTATTAATTTTAAAAAGCGCTTGGGGCGTGCTTGCTCATAGTGTTCATATTTTGATGGAAGGCTCTCCTGAAGGAGTGGATCACAGTGAAATAAAAAACCTTCTTGAAAACATTGAAGGAGTCAAAGATGTGCATGATTTACACATTTGGACGATCACTTCAGGACTGGACTCATTGAGCTGTCATATGCGCGTAGAAGATGAAAAAGATTGTCAGCAGATTTTGCAAAAAGCCATTGATTTAGTACATGATCACTGCGGTATTGAGCATACGACGATTCAAATTGAAAAATCAGCTCTTCAGCACACAACGCTAAAAGTTTAAAAAACAAGCGAGAACTTAGATGTTCTCGCTTGTTTTTTGTTGCATAGGCATTTTTTGTCCGAATACAAAAAGAACGATAAAAATACAGCAAAGCATCCCGCTGATAATATTAAAAAAGCTGATATGGTGAAAGAACTGAATAAACGTGCCGCCTATGTAAGGGCCGGCAAGGCTTCCGATACTAAAAGCAATGCCGCATAGCAAATTACCTGTAGGCAGTAGACGAGTAGGAATCAAGTCCGTCATATAGCTGATTCCTAAACTAAACGTAGAGCCTACAACCATGCCTGCTATAAATAAACAAGCTACTAATGGAATAGAGGTGTCTTCCAAGAGACTTGCTGTAAAAAAAGTCATGGCTCCAATTGATAAAATCCACCCTAATACCAATTTCCGTCCCAATTTATCGCTCAGTATGCCAAGAGGAAGCTGAAACACAATAGCTCCAACTGCAAAAGAAGTCAGCAGAAGTGAAATAAACTCTACTTGCAAACCAATTCGTAAACCATATACAGGAAAGCTTCCGTTCAGTGATGATTCTAAAAAACCGTATCCAAAAGGCGGTAAAAAAGCAATCCAAGCATATTTCGCCGCTTTAGAAAATCGTTTAGCCGTTTCTTTTAATGAATTAACCTCCACTTCCTGTAGGGGAAATTCATTTTTTATCAAAAATAAAAAGACCCACGTTAGAAGACATAGAGCGGATGAAATCATAAAAGGCAGCGCTTGATTAATTTCAATTAACGGCGTCATTAAAGGTCCAACAGCAAAACCAATACCGAAAAAAAGCCCGTATAATGAAATATTTCGACCTCGTTTATCAGCAGGGGAAGACGATGTAATCCAAGTTTGAGTTCCAAAGTGCAGCGCGTGATCTCCTATTCCAATAAATAAACGGAGCACAAACCAAAATACAACAGATTTCCACAGGGGAAACAAAGCTAAAGATACAATAACTAAAAGTCCCCCTGCTGCGATAATTGGTTTATATCCGTATCTGCGAAGCGGCGCTTCCATGAACGGAGAAATAAATAAGATGCCCAGGTACAATCCAGTTGCGTTTAATCCGTTTATAGTAGAGGAAAGGCCGTCTTTCTCAAAAATAATAGCAATTAAAGGCAGCAGCATGCCTTGGCTGAATCCAGAAATGGCGACAAGGCTAACTAAAATCCAGAAACGTTGTTGATGAGTAGCACTCATAGCATTCAACCTCTTTTTATCTATATTTTGTCAATCCAACTGTTTAATCGTACAAGGAAAACGCTTTATTGACAAGGATATAAACAGGCTGTGCTGTCCATTTGACATCTTTATGTAAGGAGAGTAGAATAAAACATGTAAATAGTTACATGTTTTTGTTTACAATTAAGAGGTGATTGCTATGATAGAACCAGAGCTTAAAAAAATAGCGACATTTACAATTAATGTTGGTACACCTGTTGTTATTGGTCATACGGGCTTGGGGAAAAAACAGTTTATTCCCATTAAGTCAGGTACTGCATATGGAAAGATAAAAGGCTTAATCCTTCCGAGCGGAGCAGATTCTCAAATTATTCGTTGGGATGGACGCGTGGATTTATCTGCTCGTTATGTGATTCAAACAGAAGATGATGAACTTATCTATATTGAAAACAACGGAATTCGTCAGGTTAGCGAAGAATTTAGAGACCAGGCTGCTGAAGGTAAAATTGTACCTCCAGAGCATGTATATTTCCGTACGATTCCTGTCTTTGAAACAGGAAGTGCAAAGTATAAGTGGTTACAGAACCGCATGTTTATAGGCGCTGCTGTAAGAAAGCCAGACAGCGTTGTGCTAGATATATACGAAGTTTTATAAACCAGACCAAAGGAGAGGTATAAACATGGAAAAATTTATTGGAAATCATATGATTTACACATACGAAAACGGATGGGAATATGAAATTTATATTAAAAACGAAAATACAATTGATTACCGTATTCATAGCGGAATGGTGGCAGGAAGATGGGTTCGCGACCAAAAAGTAGATATTGTGAAATTAACAGAAGGTGTATATAAAGTATCGTGGACTGAACCAACGGGAACAGATGTATCTTTGAACTTTATGCCTGATGAAAAACGCATGCACGGCATTATCTTCTTCCCAAAATGGGTACATGAACATCCTGAAATCACAGTATGCTATCAAAATGATCATCTCGATTTAATGCATGAGTCTCGTGAGAAATATGAGACATATCCAAAATACGTGGTTCCGGAATTTGCTGACATTACATTTATCAAAAATGTCGGAGTGAATAATGAGGAAGTTATCGCTCAAGCGCCTTACGAAGGAATGACGGATGATATTCGCGCTGGAAAATTAGTTTAATACGGAGTCATAAAAAAGGCTAGTACAAAAGTATGTTAGTTGAAGGAAGATCCGAACGAATTTGATTCTTGATCAAGAATCAAATTCGTTCGGATTTTTTTATTGTGATGGTGCCCGGAAATAAACCGCGGTGTAACAAGTGATCCATATTGAGAGTAGGTGGTTATATAAAAAGGAGTTTATAATGAAGTAAAGGAGTGAAGAAAATGGAATTTAACATGAAAAAAGAAGCGGGATTTACGACAGATCTTCCTTATGGAGAGCTACATATCGCAGGAGATGAAGAGTATGGCTTTCGTCCTTATCAGCTAATGACATCGTCCATTGCCGTTTGCAGCGGAGGCGTGTTAAGAAAAATTCTAGAGAAAAAAAGAATCGCTTTTTCTGATTTACGCATCCAAGCTGATGTAACGCGCAATGATGAAAAAGCGGGGCGAATCGAAAAAATTCACTTGCACTATATCATCACAGGAGAAGACCTGCCATTAGACAAAATTGAAAAATCGATTGAGCTAGCCCGAAAAAATTGCTCAATGCTACAGTCGGTTATTGACAGTATAGAAGTGACAGAAACCTTCGAAATAAAATAAAAGTGGACAATGTCCACTTTTATATTTCTTTTGGTTTGCTTCCGGCTTTATCAAAATAGCGCATGCGTTCAGGGGTCAGCTGAAGAAGCAAATAATTTGGGTCGTCTGGACTTTTAATCCACTCTTTTAACTTTTCATTCCAAAATTTCTTTTTTAACTCTTCGTTTGTTTCTACATTTACTTTGGCTTCTACCTCTACATACGGATCACTCCAACCTTGCCCATCATAGCCTAACAAAATATGAACGTAAGGGTTTTTTTCTAGTTCTTCGACTTTATGGGTATCTTTATTGGTGGCGGTGTAAAGCACAAGATCTTCATGAAAAAACATCATAAAGCGTGAATAAGGTTTTCCATCTTGAATTGTAGCTAACGTTCCAATTGTATAGTCATCCAGTACGGATAAAATTTGATTTTTCACATCATTACTGCTCATTTTTTCACTCCTTATTATATCTTTTTACCCTTGGTAGTTTGGCTGATTTTTAAATATCTTAATCAAAAATCAATTAAGGGTTTATCATTTATAAAAATAGGTTAAAAATACTAACATTGACGGTGAGTCTATACAAATTCCATTAATTTGATATGATTGATTTTGTTGTCAAAAAATGAATAAGGTAGGTGTACATATCGATGATCAATCGGATTTTTCTTATAGCGGTTATTCTTGGGGTACCGCTATCTGTTATTGGGCACATGATGCACTGGTCAGATGTTCTTATGTTTATTATTTACTGTTTAACAATCATTGCCCTCGCAGCTTTTATGGGGAGAGCAACAGAGAGTTTAGCTGTTGTAGCTGGTCCTCGGATAGGCGGTCTATTAAATGCTACGTTTGGTAACGCTGTAGAATTGATTATTTCTATTTTTGCTCTAAAAGAAGGCCTTACAGCAGTGGTGCTTGCATCGTTAACCGGTTCTGTATTAGGAAATCTCCTTCTTGTAGGCGGTCTTTCATTCTTCATCGGGGGATTAAAATTTAAGCGTCAAGAATTTAATGTCTATGATGCAAGACATAATTCTGGATTATTGATCTTTGCCGTTATCGTTGCGTTTGTTATTCCTGAAGTGTTTGCTAGCGAAATGAACGAAGCGAAGACCATGTCTCTAAGTGTCGGGATTTCCATTATTCTCATCATCTTATACTTAGCGGCGTTATTCTTTAAGCTGGTAACGCATCGAGGCGTGTATCAGCATAAAAGTGAAGAAGTGGAAGAACATGAGGAGCCAGAGTGGTCAATGTGGAAAGCGATTGCGGTTCTCTTTTTGTCTACTTTAGCTGTAGCTTACGTATCCGAAAGCTTGGTAAGTACAATCGAAATTGTATCGGAAAGCTTTGGCTGGAGTGAGCTGTTCATCGGGGTCATCATTGTAGCGATTGTTGGGAACGCGGCAGAGCATGCTTCCGCTATTATTATGGCCGTTAAAAATCGCATGGGTGTAGCTGTTGAAATTGCTGTTGGGTCAACTTTACAAGTAGCGATGTTTGTAGCGCCGATATTAGTACTTGTTTCGCTAATGTTCGAAAACCAAATGTCTCTAGTTTTTACTTGGCCTGAGTTGATTGCGATGGTAACAGCTGTATTTTTAACCATTGCGATTTCTAATGACGGAGATACAAACTGGTTTGAAGGTGCAACTCTTTTAGGTGCTTATATTATTATGGGAATTGGTTTTTATCTTATTTAAAAAAGAAACGTTCACTTTATGTGAACGTTTCTTTTTGTGTAATTGAATAGAAGAATTTCCCTTTTGTTATTCAGGATAAAACAGGGGTTGTTTGAAAAAACTATGGTTGCATTCATTAACGATGTTGAAAGGAGTTTCTAGATGTTACGTAAATTGCTTTTATTTGTGTTTACCATCATTATTTCATTTTCATGTTCAACGAAGATCGCCATTGCGAAAACAGCTCAGCCTACCATCAACGTGCCTTCTTCAGCTTTAAATATCTCAAAAGAAAATACGTATCCAAATGCTAGTCAAGACACGCCATATTTGCAGCCGAGTGAGTTCACAAAAGAGCTTATTGAAACGTCAAATGTAAAAATTGAAAACCCTGATTTAATTCGTATATTAAATGAATCAAACATTTCTAAAACTCCATGGGCAATTGGTTTTAGAGCAACCATCTTTTTAGGACAGTGGCCGTTAAATTATGAATCCGCAGAAACAAACGTTAACTGGCAGCACCAGCGAATCAATACGAATCATTATGATAACAGAGCAGGAAAAACTCAGTATAAAATGATGTACAGTCAGGAAAATCAAAGCCATGTAAAAGGCGGATTAACAGCAAAAGTGCCTCAGCCTGATCATGTTAAACAAATGATGCTAATCGAAGCAGCTAAAAAAACAAAGCTTGCTTTATCTTTTCAAACGTTTGTAGGTGCTGGAACGAAAAAAGACCAGGTCTATAACGTAGCTCCTAAAAAAGTAGGTTATCTCTATGCGTACACGCCTGCTGTAAGTGAAAAGGGAAAAGTGACGTATGGAGAAGTGTATGTAACGGTAAAAGGAAGTAAGCGCTCAATTGTTGTGAGAAATGTAACGTCTCAAGGAATTGGAGCATGGATTCCTGTACAAGACTATGTTTCCTTAAGCTTTGGGGCTTACGATCAGCCGAGATAACAAAAAAGAGATTCCAGTGCTGGAATCTCTTTTTTGTTATTTTGTGATGTTCGCTTGGAGTTTGCTAAAATCAGTATCTTGATAATAGCTGTTTTTCACCAAAATATTAGGTCCCAAACAAGAGACCGCTGAACAATGACAGCTAAGTTCTTTTGAAATCGTACTTTGTTGCCACGTATCAAAAGCGTCTGTAAGCTTTGTATCTTGAATGTTGCCAAGAGGAGGCGTATCACCAAAATCCGTTACGATAATATCTCCGTCAAAAATATTTACATTTAGGCGAGAGCGCCCGTCTGGATCGTTTCGAACAGTTACATTTTTACTGCTATACAAGCGTTGTAAAAGCGCTAAGTCTTCCTCATTATTACTGCATGCATAAAAAGGTAACGTGCCGAATAGCATCCACACATTTTCATCTCGAATATCAAGAAGGTGACGAATTGCTTGGCGCATTTCAGGAAGAGATAATGTTTCTAATGTGCTGGCAAAGTCACTTGGATACATAGGGTGTACTTCGTGACGCTGACAAAGCATTTCATCCACAATTTGACGATGAATCTTTTCCATATGAGGAAGCGTACGTTTATTTAACATCGTTTCAGCTGATACCGTTACACCAGCTTTTACAAGCGCACGGCTGTTTTCAATCATTCGGTCGAAATATTTGGCGCGCTGCTCATAAGTAGGCTTTCGATCCATCATTGCAAAGCCAGCTTCCACAAAATCGTCCATCGTTCCCCAGTTGTGAGAAATATGTAAAACATCTAAATAAGGAATGATTTGTTCGTAACGAGCAAGATCTAATGTTAAATTTGAATTCATCTGTGTACGGACACCACGTTCATGTGCATACTTTAATAAAGGCACCACATAATTTTTCACAGAAGATAGGGACATCATAGGCTCTCCGCCCGTAATGCTTAACGCCCGAAGAGTTGGAATTTCATCGAGACGTTTTAAAATTAAATCAAGCGGCAGTGCGTTTGGATCTTTTGGCTGCAGTGTATATCCAACCGCGCAGTGCTCACATCGCATATTACAAAGCGTTGTTGTTGTAAATTCAACGTTTGTGAGCGTCGGTTTGCCGTATTGTTTCATATCTAAATACGCTTCCCACGGATCGAACTCCGGGGTAATTCGTTGTAAAGTGGCCATAAAAAAACTCCTTTTATTTTTCCGTAAAGTGAAATGATTATGAAAGCATCTCACCGTCCATCCTGCTAGACTAAATTATACGTCTCATTCAAAACGGACACCAGTGACTATTATGGATTTTATTGCTTTTAGTTGTCAAATATGAAAGTATTCGTTAGGATATAAAGAAATACGAATGAAAAGCTATATCAGGAGGGTTTAAAATGGGAAACGCCGTTCGAGATAAAGATTCACAAGTACGTTATTTAAAAGATCGTTTGAATATGTTTGTACACGTATTAGACTCCATGGAGCCTGAAAATACAGACCTAGAAGACATTGACCGTTTAATTACGATGATTGATGACCTAGAAGCAAAATGTGAGCAATTTAAAAAAGATAAAGAATAAAGAAAGAACGAGAGAAAAAGCGCTAGAAAAACTAGCGCTTTTTTGCTTGAAGTGGAAATCCTCCTATAAAGGTCTTTCGAAACAATTTTTGAAGGAGTATAATAAATTTTGAAAGTTGTACGACAGATAGATAAATACATACATTATCGGGATATGGGAGGAATTAAGTGATGATTGAAGCTTTAAAACAAAGCATGTACGATTTAATTGTTGAAACATCTACAAAATTGCCAAAAGACGTTCGACGTGCTATCGCAAAGGCAAAAGCGCGTGAAAATGCAGGAACGCGTGCAGCAATGTCTTTAGCGACCATTACCAATAATATTAAGATGGCGGACGATAACTTATCGCCAATTTGTCAAGATACAGGTATGCCGACATTTAAAATTAAAACCCCTGTAGGAGTGAATCAGCTTCAAATTAAAGAAGCAATTTATTGGGCAATTGAAGAAGCAACAAAGCACGGAAAGCTTCGCCCTAACTCTGTAGATTCGTTAACTGGAGAAAACAGCGGTAATAATTTAGGCGGCGGCACGCCGGTTATTAAGTTTGAACAGTGGGAAAATGACTATATTGATGCGCGTCTTATTTTAAAAGGCGGCGGCTGTGAAAACAAAAACATTCAGTATAGCCTCCCTTGTGAAGTAGAAGGTTTAGGCAGAGCTGGTCGTGATTTGGACGGCATTCGTAAATGTGTCATGCATTCTGTATATCAAGCGCAAGGCCAAGGCTGTAGCGCCGGCGTCATTGGTGTTGGAATCGGTGGCGACCGTACAACAGGCTATGAATTAGCAAAAGAGCAGCTGTTCCGAAACTTAGATGACGAAAATCCAAATGCTCAGCTGAAAGAATTAGAAGAGTATGTAATGGAAAATGCCAATAAGTTAGGAATCGGTACAATGGGCTTCGGCGGAGAAACGACATTACTTGGCTGTAAAGTCGGCGTAATCAATCGTATTCCTGCTAGCTTCTATGTTTCAGTTGCGTATAACTGCTGGGCTTACCGCCGTTTAGGCGTTAAAATCAATGCTGATACAGGAAGCGTTCAAGAGTGGCTGTATCAAGAAGGCGAAGAAGTAGATTTTAATAAAAATGCAGGTGCAGAAGAGAAACAAAATTCGGATGAAACAAAAGAAGTTGTATTACAAGCACCTATTACAGAAGAGCAAATTCGTGAATTAAAAGTTGGCGACGTGGTGCGCATCAACGGTATGATTTATACAGGACGCGACGCTATTCATAAACATTTAACAGATCACGATGCGCCAATTGATTTAAATGGACAAATCATTTATCACTGTGGCCCAGTTATGTTAAAAGATGAAGATGAAAAATGGCACGTAACCGCTGCAGGACCAACAACAAGTATTCGTGAAGAACCTTATCAAGGGGATATTATGAAGAAATTTGGTATCCGCGCGGTTATTGGTAAAGGCGGTATGGGTCCTAAAACGCTTGCTGCTCTTCAAGAGCACGGCGGTGTATACTTAAATGCTATCGGCGGAGCTGCACAGTACTATGCTGATTGTATCAAGAGCGTAGAAGGCGTTGATTTGATGCAGTTCGGTATTCCTGAAGCAATGTGGCATTTAAAAGTAGAAGGTTTTACAGCTGTAGTGACGATGGATTCACACGGAAACAGCTTGCATGCAGACGTAGACAAATCTTCGTTTGAAAAGCTTGAGCAATTTAAAGAACCTGTATTTAAATAAACATACGTCCGGAGCGTATGGTAAAAAGTAACGTTCATGAACGAGAAAATAGAGTGGATACTAAGCGTAAAATGACTTCCGAAAGGAGCTTCTTATGCGCCGGTTCACCTTTTTTCTCGTTTTTTTATTTGTGATGTCAACAGGCATAGCATCTGTTGAAGCACAAATGTATCCAAACACTCCGATCAGCTGGGGATTTCAAAAAAGTAAAAATCACAAGCCCGCATCCGCAGGTACAGCTTATGAACAAATTCTTGCTAAGTATGATGCTTTTTACCTCGGAGACACAAATAAAAAAAATATTTATTTAACATTTGACAACGGTTATGAAAATGGTTATACACCGCAGGTATTAGACGTGCTCAAAAAAAGAAAGGTTCCTGCCACATTTTTTGTAACAGGACACTATTTAAAAGAAGAGCCTAAGCTAATTAAGCGAATGGTAAAAGAAGGGCATATTGTCGGCAATCATTCATGGCATCACCCTGACTTAACTCAAGTGGATGATGCACGTTTTAAAGAGGAATTGCAAAAAGTAAAAGATGAATACAAGAATATTACGGGTCGTGATGAAATGAAGTATCTTCGCTCACCTAGAGGTGTATTTAGTGAACGAACGCTAGCTCTTTCAAAGCAAGAAGGCTATACGAATGTATTTTGGTCACTTGCATTCGTTGATTGGAAAGTGAATGAACAAAAAGGCTGGCGCTACTCGTACGACAATATGATGGCTCAAATACATCCAGGTGCGATTATGCTTTTGCATACCGTTTCAAAAGATAACGCGGATGCGTTAGATCAAGCAATTGTAGATTTAAAAAAGCAGGGCTATACGTTTAAAAGCATTGATGATTTAATGAACGAACGCAAACAAATGAAGAAAAGTCCTTCTAAAACGAAATAACGATAAAAACCGATGGGAATGTTTCTCCTGTCGGTTTTTTGCTGTTGAAGTGTTATAATATGCGTTGATGTCTTTTTTAAAGCGATACGGTCTAATAGGTTTTAAGCAGTTAAGGACCGTTAATAACTATATAAAGAATTTAAACTAATCGGAGTTGGTCTCATGAATAAACCAAAAACTGAAATGAAAGTTCAAAAAGGACAAACGTTTCCGTTGACTATAAAAAGACTCGGTATTAATGGAGAAGGCGTGGGCTATTTTAAGCGCCAAGTCGTCTTTGTGCCGGGAGCATTACCAAATGAAGAAGTGGTGGTAGAAGCAACAAACGTTCAGCGCAATTTTGCGGAAGGGAAAATCAAGCGAATTCGCAAAAAATCTCCTCATCGCGTAGAAGCACCCTGTCCGATTTACGAACAGTGCGGAGGCTGTCAGCTTCAGCACTTATCCTATGAAGGTCAGCTAGAATCAAAGCGCGATATCGTTCTGCAAGCGTTCGAACGTCACAGTGCCTTAAAAAAAGTAGACGAAAAAACACGCCAAACCATTGGAATGGAAGATCCGTGGCGCTATCGCAATAAATCTCAGTTTCAAGTAGGTGTGGACAAACAAAAAGTCATTGCTGGTTTGTACGGACTGAATTCTCACCGCTTGATTGATATTGAAAACTGTCCGATTCAGCATAAAGCTACAAATCACGTGACAAAAGAAATAAAACGAATTTTACAAGACCTTCAAATCCCTATCTACAATGAGCGTAAACGTCGTGGGATTGTACGTACCATCGTATCTCGAGTAGGATTTGAAACGGGTGAAGTGCAAATTGTCTTAATCACGGCTAAAAAAGAAATTCCGAAAAAAGAGCTGCTGATTAAAGAAATTCAGCGCCGCCTGCCGGAAGTGAAATCGCTCGTACAAAACGTAAACGGTCAAAAAACATCGCTTATTTTTGGAGACGAAACGTTTACGCTATCTGGAAAATCGGTGATTCAAGAAACGTTAGGAGACATTTCATTCGAACTTTCAGCGCGTGCATTTTTCCAGCTGAATCCTCTTCAAACGGTGAAGCTATACGACGAAGTAAAAAAAGCAGCTGCGCTAACGGGCAGTGAAAAAATCGTAGATGCTTACTGCGGAGTAGGGACAATTGGCTTATGGCTTGCTAAAGATGCCAAAGAAATTCGCGGAATGGACACGATTGAAGAATCCATTGTAGACGCGCGAAAAAATGCCAAAGATCATGGATTTGAACATGCCACGTATGTGACGGGTCCAGCTGAAAAGTGGATGCCGCAGTGGGTGAAAGAAGGATGGAAGCCAGACGTAGTCGTCGTTGACCCGCCGCGAACAGGCTGTGATGACAAGCTTCTAAAAACGATTTTACAAGTAAAGCCAAAGAAAGTGGTTTACGTATCTTGTAATCCATCCACATTAGCGAAAGATGTGCAGCAGCTGTCGAAGGCTTATCATGTGGATTACATTCAGCCTGTGGATATGTTCCCTCATACGGCGCACGTGGAGAATGTAGTGAGTTTGACGTTAAAGAAATGAATAGAAAAAGAGTAAAAGAGCAGATTTGATTCTGCTCTTTTTTCTTTGTAATAAGGAGGTCTTTATCACAAGTAAAGGAACAAGGTTTTTATGTAGTATCATATTTCAAATAAGGAAAATAAATGAAACTAATTTCTCCTATTGACAAAGCATCCAACTGGTATTAGAATAAACAACTATTCGACAGTCATTCTATTGATTGAAAAATTTAATACGTAGAAAGCTATGATTGCTATGGATCACACTATAGCAGGAGCAGCTTCTGGAGAGATCGCGATAGTTTCGCGACGCCGAAGGGTTCACAATCTCAGGCAAAAGGACAGAAGAGTACCGGATATTTATTTGGCATGTTACTAATTGGTAGCATGTACCATAATATTTGTTATTCTTATGACCATGAGATTGGAGCGCATCCAATCTCTTTTTTTATTGGACTTTATTTGTAGTCCGCACGATTGCATCAAAGGTTTTATTGTTAGGAGGAATTAGAGTTGGAACAACGAGAATTAAAGAGGGATTTATCCAATCGTCATGTTCAGCTAATCGCGATTGGAGGAACCATTGGGACGGGATTATTTTTAGGTTCTGGTAAAGCAATACAGCTTGCAGGTCCCTCTATCATCTTTGCTTATTTAATTGTGGGTATTGCGCTTTTCTTTGTGATGAGAGCGCTAGGAGAACTACTGCTGTCTAAGGCAGGTTATCAATCGTTAACAGACATTGCTGAGGAATATCTTGGACCGTGGGCTTCATTCGTAACGGGATGGACGTACTGGTTTTGCTGGATCATGACAGCTATGGCTGACGTGATTGCCGTTGGCGTATATGTGAAATATTGGTTCGATATCCCTCAGTGGGTTCCTGCACTTATTTGTGTGATTATTTTATTAGGGCTTAACTTATTAACCGTAAAATTATTTGGAGAATTAGAGTTTTGGTTTGCTTTAATAAAGGTTATTACGATTCTTGCGTTAATTATTATTGGCGTTATTTTACTGGTAATGGGATTTAAAACGGATGCAGGATCGGTTACGGTTCAAAATCTTTGGAATCATGGAGGACTGTTTCCAAACGGGGTTTCCGGTTTCTTACTTTCATTCCAAATGGTTATTTTCGCATACGTCGGGGTTGAATTGGTAGGGGTATCGGCAGCGGAAACATCAAATCCCCAAAAAAATATTCCATCGGCCATTAATAAAATTCCGCTGCGAATCTTATTTTTCTATGTTGGAGCGCTTATCGTCCTTTTATTTATTAACCCGTGGATGGAATTGAATGCAGCAGAAAGCCCATTTGTTAAAACCTTTAGTTTAGTCGGAATTCCGCTTGCTGCTGGAATTATTAATTTTGTTGTATTAACTTCAGCCGCTTCTGCTTGTAATAGCGGAATGTTTTCAACAAGCCGTATCTTATATAATTTAAGTAAAAATGACCAAGGGCCATCTACGTTTGCAAAACTGAACAAAAACCACGTACCAAGCAACGGATTGTTTGTATCTACGCTGGTTATCTCGGCGGGAGCTTTGTTAAGCAAACTGATACCAGATCAAGCTTTTGGCATCGTAACAACCATTAGCGCTATTTGTTTTATTTGGGTGTGGAGTATCATTTTGATTTGCCATCTAAGATATAAAAAAACGCGTCCGCAGCTGCATGCAGCATCAACATTCAAAGCACCGTTAACACCATTTATAAACTATGTTGTGCTAGCGTTGTTTGCAGTGATTCTTATTATTATGCTGTTTTCTGATGCGACGCGCCCAGCCTTATTGTTGACACCCGTTTGGTTTATTCTCTTATTTGGTTTTTACGGGGCTAGAAGGAAAAAGAAATAGTAAATTGGTGACCTCATCATTTCGTGATGGGGTCTTTTTATTGGAGGATAAATAATTGATTTCTACTGCATGAAGAAAATGCAGGAAGCAAAGTTTATATAAGAACCCTAAAAAAAGTTTTAACAGAAAATACAGTGAAAAAGCTCATAGTTTTCTGATAGTAATGTAGAACCAAATGCTTTTCTTCTATGTCTAAAGATGGAATTCTATCATTTACATGGAAAAGTTTTCATTTTGCAGTACAATGGAGGTAGACTTCATTAGATTAAGGTGAACAAACATGAAATGGTTTAAATCTCATACGTTTTGGAAAATCTTCACGATTAATGTGCTTCTTATTTGTACCGTACTGACGCTAATGTTTATAGTTTCAAGAGTGATGCTTCCTAATATTTCTCAAGATCAATATCGACAGGTAACTGATAAAACCGTCAAGAGAATGAAAGAGCAAATCAACGTCGTTATTAAAGATATTTGGAGCTTGGGAGACGAGGTACAGCAAGATCCTATTTTTTTATCGGATGATGAACAAGAGATAGACAAAGAACTGCAGAAAATAGTTAATATTTCACCGTATATCGATAGCGGAACCATTTTTAATACAAAAGGGTATGTGGAGCATTATTACCCAGATGATTTAAAGAGTATGAAGCACGTGAACTTAAGTAAAAGAAAATATTTTCAAGAAGCACTGCGAACTAAAAAAATATATTTAAGCGATGTCGTTTCAGCAGACACAAAGCATTACATTGTGGTGATGGCGATTCCTATTTTGGATGAGCAGCAAAATGTAAAAAAAGTTATAAATTTAGCGCTGCGCATTGAAGAAAATAAAAGCTTTCAATCCATTTTTCAAACGTTCGATATAGGAGAGAACGGCTATACATTTATTGTAGACCGCAATGGTAGAATTATTTCACACCCGGAGAAACAGAGAATCGGTGAAAATGCCAGGAAAAATGAAATCGTCCAGGAAACGATGAATCATAAATCAGGATATCAGCGCGTTGTGAACACCGAAGGTAAGTACTTTTTTGCGTCATTTGAATATATTCCTGTTTTGGATTGGGGAATTGTCGCTGAATTACCCGTTGAAGAAATTTATAGGCCTTATGAAACGTTTGAAAAAACGCTTTGGACCGTTTCAGCTATTACGATTTTACTGCTTTCTTTTTTTACTGCGCTATATGCAAGGCAAATTGTGAATCCTATTCGTAAACTATATGAATTGGCGGGACAAGTAGCGCGAGGGAATTTTAATCAAAAAATTCCGGAACGAGAAATTGACCGTGGCGAAATCGGTACTTTATCTAAACAGTTTAATGAAATGATTAGCTATATACGCCATTCTAAAGCAAATTTACAGCAAAAAGAAAATCAGCTGCAGGAACAAAAAACGTTTTTAAGACAAGTCATTGATATTAATCCAAGCTATATTTATGCCATTAATCAAAAAAGGGAGTTCATTCTTGTTAATGAATCTTTTGCGATGCTGCTAGGTGAAAAATCTGATGACTTGATTGGACAATCAATTGATAAATATCAGTTCAACCTTCAATCAGATCTTTTATATAAAGGGGCGTTTTCAAACTGTACCCAAAAAGGGATGGTATTAGAAGAACAGTTTAAAGATTCAAAAGGAAACAGGCGCTGGGTCGAAACAGCAAAACTTCCTATTATGAATGAAAAACAGGAAGTAATTCAAATGCTGTGCGTATCGACAGATATTACGGAGCGTAAAAAAGCAGAAGAGAAGCTTAGAACTTCTGAGAAGCTGGCCGTTGTAGGAGAACTTGCAGCTGGAATTGCCCACGAGATCAAAAATCCTTTGACTTCTTTAAAAGGTTTTGTTCACTTATTAAAAGAACAAAATCCCAAAGATGCTTTGTATATAGATATTATGGAAACTGAATTAGAACGAATGAATGGAATCGTAGAAGAATTTTTGATGTTAGGAAAACCTCAGGTTATGAATGTTGAACCCTTGAATATGCAAGCGCTTGTTCAAGAAGTGTGCTCGCTTCTTGAACCTGAAGCAGTAGAAAAAAAGGTAGCTTTCATATTTGAAAGGGACGACCAGTTACCACAGGTATATGGAGATAAAAATCAGTTAAAACAAGTAATTATTAATATTATTAAAAACTCTATCGAAGCAATGCCTGAAGGAGGGAGTATTCATATTACTATTAAAGCAAAAGAAAACCACCTTTGGCTGCAGCTTGCTGATGAAGGGCAAGGTATTCCTCCTGAACGGTTAGCGAAGATAGGCGAGCCTTTTTATAGTACAAAAGAAAAAGGTACAGGTTTAGGGCTGATGGTCAGCTATCGGATTATTAAAGCTCACCATGCGAAGATGACATTTTCTAGTCAGTTAAATCAAGGAACAAGTGTGGATATATTGTTTCCAATAATAAAAAAGTAGGGGAAGTTCCCCTACTTTTTATTATTATACTTATAATACATCAAAAGCTTTCATGCTACTAAAACAAACGAAAGTGCTAAAGAAGATATCCACAGGTTAACAAGAAGTTAACTGCTGAATTGTATAGGATATTCACAACTTTATCCACATTATTCACATTTTTTCAGAAAATTTACATAAAAATTACCCACTGTCATTTCAAGTTATGAAAGCGGTAATATACATATCTGATAAAGTTATACACATTATCCACATAATTGTGGGTAAACTTTGTGGATATAGTAAAGTATTAAAAAATCGTAAATCATACGCATAAAATCTTCGCGTTATTATCTTTACATAATATAAAACGTCCTTCCGATACACAGTTTACAGAAAGGACGTTGGGATGATCAAGCGTTGGATAGAGATGTTTTGCCTCACTTATTTTTTCGTGTAGCCGCCTGCACGGTCTGCTTTTTTAAACTCGCGGCCGTAATAGATTTCTTGAGCGCTACTTAACGTATTTTTTGCGTTTTCTTTTCGTTTTTTTTCAGACATAAAAAAACCTCCAATTAACGTTTTTCGATCATACTACTTATTTTTTCCAGAATCTCTCGTTTTTAATCATAAAAAAGCTCTCCGTGTAACGGAGAGACTCTTACGCTTCTTTAAGCTGGTGATCTTCTTGAACGTCTTGTTCGTGACGCAGGTAGTATAATGTATACAAGTCTTTTGGAATTTCGTATAAATCATATACGTCTTCATGTTGATTAATTTCATCGTATAAAGCTTTGTGTGTTTCATTCGCAAGTACTGCATAAGGCAGTTTTTCGGCAGCCTTAATAGACCTGATATTGATTTTACGAATTCGCATAAAAATTCGCTCTATATTTAACTCAAAGAACAGTTCATTAAAGAACGCTTCTTTTGCAATTTGATTATATCCTTTTCCATGAAATGGTTTGCCAAGCCAAGTGCCTAAAAAACCGGCTTGATCCTGTACATCAAATAAATTAATGGTGCCGATAGGGTTACCCCATTCGTCTAAAATCGTGCGAGAAATAATCTCTCCATGATCTTCTGCTTCCATCGTTTGTTTAGTCACAAATAAAAATTCTTCATAGGAATGGGCTTTATGACGAACAAAAGGGAAGACATCAGGATGTACCATGAGTTCGTATAGAGATTGACAGTCATTTAGGTCACGTTTTTTTAACATAACTTTTCCCTCCTGATCGAGGGTATATACAGACTCCAATCAAGTCCCCACCCTCGAAATTTTTTAATAATTAAAAAAATTTCGGGGTGGGAATCGAACCCACTAGAACCAGTTACCTGGTGGCGCACCATTTGCCTTCCCATTACAAGTCAACAAACATAAAAAGTCAACGTGTGATGTTTATGCTTTTGTGAAATTCACATGCTTCTAAACGTATCATACTAAAAAAAATAAAAAAAGAAAATAGGTAAAATGTTAATTTTTTTTAAATAATATTTTACCATCTATCATGGTGAAAATAGGCTTTGCTAGGTAGTGAAAGGGATGATGGCTCCATAGCACTAAATCAGCGTCTTTTCCTGCTTCGATACTGCCGATTCGATGATCAATACGGAGATTCCGAGCAGCAGTAATCGTGATGCCTTCTAATGCTTTTTGCTCTTCGAGTCCTTCACGTACGGCAATGGATGCGCAAATATTTAGATACTGAATAGGCGTATAAGGATGGTCCGTTGTAATGGAAACTTCTACTCCTTCATTGCAAAGAGCTTGATAAGTTTTCCACGTTTTATTCTTAAGTTCAACCTTTGAGCGGCGTGTTAAAGTTGGACCTACGCTCACTTTTAAATTTCTTCCACCCAGCTCTTTGGCAATTAAATGGCCTTCTGTACAGTGCTCAATACGAACGTCTAAATGAAATTCATCTGCTAAGCGAAGAGCTGATAGAATATCATCGGCCCTATGAGCATGAATTCGAACTGGAATCTCTCTATTCAGTGCTTGAGTGAGAGGTTTGATGCGCAAATCATCTTTGTTGTCACTGCTTTTTGCTTGATAAAAGGCTTCTCGTAGCATCCCCATAATGCCCATTCGCGTAATCGATTCTTTATTGCCGTGGCTGTGAATTCGTTTTGGATTTTCTCCTAGCGCAATCTTAAGTCCAGCTGTCTCTTGAATTAACATTTGAGAAATGCTTGTTCCAGCTGTTTTAATAACGGAAGTTGTGCCACCAATCACATTTGCACTTCCTGGCATAATGTGTACAGACGTAATACCCGCTTCAATGGCATCTTTAAACCCAGGATCTAAAGGATGTACACTGTCAAAAGCTCGGATATGTGGAGTCATAGGTTCAATGGTTTCGTTAGCATCATTCCCGGCCCAGCCGGTTCCTTCATCATATAATCCTAGATGTGTATGAACATCAATAAATCCAGGGAATAAATAACGCTGTTTGCAGTCAATGACTTCTACTCGAAGAGGTGGCTGCAAGTTTGGCCCAATTAAAACAATTTTTCCATCTTGAATGAGCACATCACTATTATAAATAGGTTTTGACGTAATAGGATAGAGCGTTGCATTTTTCAAGAGAATGGTTTTCATAAAGTTACTCCTATCTATCGGCAGCTTAGTCACCTGTTTTAGGGAAATAACAGAAAATAACTAGAGTAAATCTCGCAATGCATCTTCTAATACAGTATATGTAAAAATGTAATTCTGTTGAATCAATTTTTCAGGTAAAACGCGCTGTCCCTTTAAAATAATCATACTCATTTCTCCCATCAGCAGCTGAAGGCCAAAGCTAGGTACGGGCATCCAATGAGGACGATTCAACACTTTTCCAATCGTCTTTCCAAACTCTTTCATTTGAACGGGATTTGGGGCAGTTACATTAACAGGTCCCTCTATTTGTTCGGTATGGATACAATAATCGATGATCTTCACGACGTCTTGAAGATGTACCCAAGACATCCACTGTTCTCCGGAACCGACTGTTCCTCCTGCAAATAATTTATAAGGAAGGGCCGTAGAAGGAAGTGCTCCGCCACCTTTCCCTAATATAACGCCGAATCTTGTTAAGACAGTACGAATATTGAGTTCCATCGCTTTTAGGGCCTCATTTTCCCACTTTTTTACCGTTTCAGCTAAAAAGTCTGTGCCGATGGATGGAGAAGCTTCTGTGAACGTTTCTTTCGTTGATGTCCCGTAATAACCAACGGCGCTTGCATTTACGTAAAGTGACGGTTTTTCGGGCAAGGCAGCCATAATACGAAGGATTTCTTGAGTAGAAGAAAGGCGGCTTTCCACGATGGCTTTTTTGCGCTCGTCCGTCCAGCGGCCGCTGTTAAGTGAAACGCCAGCTAAATTGATAAAAACGTCTGCTCCTTCTACATGCTCTTCAGGTTGGCTGTTTTCTTGCATCCACTCTACATATTTAAGTTTCGGATCTCTTGCAGCTTTATCTGCATTGCGTGTTAAAATATATACATAATGTTTTTGTGTTAAAAAATGTTTTGTTAAAGCTTTACCTACGAATCCAGTTCCTCCAGCAATAACAATTTTCATACGAACTTCCTCCTTTATTGAGATAAATAAAAATGTGTATGATACGTTTGGCGGTTCTTCAGCCATCAATTTAATAAGAAATATGAGGTGAAGGTTAATGCCTGTTGTCACAAAGATCACAACGCAAAAGAATAGCGGTGAACGTTATAATGTGTATTTAGATTACGGTAAAGGTGAAGAGTTTGGCTTTGGTGTTGACGAAAATGTCCTCATCAAATATGACTTAAAAAAAGGTCGTGAGCTTGATGAATTTGAATTAACGGAAATTCAGTATGCAGATGACGAGAAAAAAGCTTATAATTTAGCGATCATTTACTTATCTTATCGAATGCGCTCTGAAAAAGAGGTACATGATTATTTAAAGAAAAAAGAAATTAACTCTACTATTATTCAACAAGTTATTCAGAAACTAGTCAGCCACCGTTATTTAAATGATGAAGAGTTTGCCAAAGCATTTGTGTTAACTCAGATGAACACGACATCAAAAGGACCAAATGTGATTCAAAGAGAATTAAAAGAAAAGGGGATTTCTGATTCCATTATTACCCTTAGTTTATGTGAATACCCTGAAGAACAGCAAATTCAAACTGCTGTAAAATTAATTGAAAAGTTAAAAGGGAAATACAAGAAATTATCTCAAGTGATGATGAAACAAAAAATGGAACAAGCATTGGCAGTGAAGGGCTATTCGTTTTCTGTTATTCAAGAAGCATTTCAGCTAACGGATACAGAAAAAGAAAGTGATGAGGTTTGGGAAGCTCTGCAATATCAAGGAATGAAAGCTCATCGTCGTTTTTCAAAGTATGAAGGCTGGGAATATCAGCAAAAAATGAAGCAGGCTCTTTATAGAAAAGGATTTTCCATTGAACAAATTCAATCATTTCTAGATTCTATTGAAGAGGAATAGAGCGGGGAAAAAAGTATGTTAGTTGAAGGAAGATCCGAACGATGAATCGAGATTCTTGATAGAGAATCCAACTCGTTCGGATTTTTTTATTGTGATGTTTAACATAAGCTTCAAGTATTTAGTTGCTTTCAGCGGTTGATTGGAGGGCAAGACAGAGACTCCTGCGGGAAAAGCGGAACAGGTGAGACCCCGCAGGAGCGTAAGCAACGAGGAGGCTCACCGGCCGCCCGCGGAAAGCGAAGTCTTGCACGCAAATCAACCGCCGTATAACAAGAGATTCTTATAAGATCATTTATACAATTTGTTTATCTTTAGATGGATGTAGTTATGTTTCAATCTTTTTAAAACAAAATATCTTCTGAGTCATTCTGCTGTTTATAAATAATCTCAGCGATTTCTGAAGCTGAGCGCAAGCGGCTTTTATCTTTAATATGGTTGTTGTGATCCCAAAAAGGAGTATTCATGCCTCCCATATACGCTGCAATCACATGAAGGTTGGTATCTTGGTACTCCACTTTTAAACTTTCTGTAAATCCCCTTACGCCAAATTTACTTGCCACATAGACGCTTTCATTGGCTTTCCCTCGAAGTCCTGCAGTTGAAATGATATTCATAACTTTAGGTTCAGGTCTCGTCAAGAGATGAGGCATAAGCGCTTGCGTTAAAAAAATAGTTCCTTTTACATTTGTATCGATGACTTCATCGATTGCTTGTTTTGTATAATCTGTCAAAGGACCAAAATGTCCAATGCCTGCGTTGTTGATAAGGATATCTACTGAATGCTGCATCAGCAGTTTTTCTACAGATTTTCCTACTTCTTCATACTGTGTAATATCTACAGACATCGTATATACGTTGTCTCCTAGCTCATGCTGCGCCTCTTTTAATTTCTGTTGATTGCGTCCAGCTAGAATGACGTTGTAGTCTTTTGCGTAAAGTTTTGCGATTTCTTTTCCAAGACCCGTCGCACCGCCTGTGATTAGCACTGTTTTCATTCCCAAAACTCCCTTTTCATAGTCTCCCTTTAGTTATACCTTTTGTTATAATAAAATGAAAGCAAACAAGGGGGAAAACAGCATGTCTGAAAAACGTTATAGTGATATGACGACGTATGAACTTCAACAAGAAATTGGGTCTCTTCAAGAAAAAGCACGAAAAGCTGAACAGCTTGGCATGGTCAACGAGTATGCAGTATTAGAAAGAAAAGTAACAATGGCTAGATCGTATTTATTGGATCCTGAAACGTTTAAAGCAGGGGAAGTATATGAAATTCAAGGAGATCCGGGTTCATATTTTAAAATTGATTATATGAACGGAGTTTTTGCATGGGGGTTTAGACTTGGCTCACCGCAAAATGAAGAGGCATTGCCTATTTCCATGTTGAAAAAATAAAGGGACGAACAAGCAGCACGAAGTGTGCTGCTTGTTTGATTTCTATATTCGCTTTACTTTTAAACAAATAAGCAAAGCAAGCGGTTATTCTTCGCGCTCATTAGAAGCATGCATACGTTCTTGCGGATGCGTATTGATCGTTCCATTTGCACGTTTTGATGCGTATTCTGCTTTTGCTCGAGGCTCGCCTTCAAACTTAGTATGATGTTGGTTTGTAAAATCTTTTGCTTTATTGCGCATCGATACCTCTCCTTTTACAACAGAAAGCGTTGCGGTTATGATATAGTACATGAGGGAGTGAATAACTCCGCATTTATAGTGTAAGTTAAAAGTGCAAACATACTCATAAAGAATTTTGGTAATCGAGGTGTTCTTATGAACGATATATTCGAAAGATTAACGAATCAGCTATTAAATAAAAACAGTTCGCTTTCATATGCTCAAGCCCGTACGTGGGTCGAACTTTTCTGGGAAGATTTTGAGTCATCTTACGCAAAAGCCGGATATGATTATAAAGGGAAAGAAGCGACGGAAAAGGTTGTTACGATGTATATCAACAGCTACGGTGACAAACTTCATGAAATCGCGGTTAAAAACCCTAAATATCAGCATTTATTAAATAACGATGACTATTTAAAACATTAAATAAAAACGAACCGTCTTCTCAAGACGGTTCGTTTTTGGGTTTCATATTTGTTCTTGTTATGATTAGTGCGGGAGGTAATCAAGCTTTTTACGCAATTTTTTCTCACTGAAAATCCAACCAGTGTACGAACAAATAATATTTAAGTCGTAATCAAGCTGTACTACGGCTACAAATGGATAGTAGTCTTTGCTGCGGTAGCGCAAATCAATAAAGCGCACTTCAATGTGGTCGTTATATTCGTCCAGTTCCCATCTATAAATAGGTGAAAAGGAAAGAAAAGCAGATAAATTTTCATCTTTTTTCGCTACTTCAATTACGGCCGACTCAGGAATTGGAACTTTATCAAACGTATCATAAATAAAAATTTCTTCTCCGATTGCTCTTCCTACATGAAAGTACTTTTCGGTCGTCACGGCTAAGTGCCAGTGAGTGAAACGCAGCGTAGGAGAGATATTGAGCTTGATAACATCAGGAAACTGTTTTCGAAGCTTCTTGGCGATTTGATGGCGCATATAAAAGCGCAGTCCATAGTAAAACGCCAATAACACATACAGCGTAATGAATGTTGGTCCTGGCTCTGCTCCAATAAACCAGATTAAAATCGCAAGTACGTGAGCTGAGAAAATCACGTAATCAAACGTGTTGATTACGCCAAGCGCAATCCATTTATTTGTGAAAGGCCGTAAAGCCTGCGTGCCATAAGCGTTAAAGATATCAACAAAAACGTGAATAATGACGCCTGCAAAGGTCCACATCCATAGGTGCAGCAAGTTAGCTCCTGGTAGCAGAAGCGAAAGAATGAGCACGATAAGCAAAGGCCATAAAATAACAGCCGGGATAGAATGTGTAATTCCACGGTGATTGCGGATATACTGTGCATTGTTTCGCAGCTTTAAAACAGTGTCTAAATCAGGTGCTAATGACCCGGCCATTACGCCAATCATCACAGCATCCATTGTGGCTGTATTCGCAGATACAGTGGGGTCTAATGTTGCAAGGCCGCCCAGAGCGATTCCCATTGCAATGTGTGTACCAGTATCCAGAGCGAACTCCTCCTTTGTAAGATGACGATCTTAGATTATTCTAATTCAGCATGAAAGCTTGATTTAAAGCAAAAAATCTCATTTTATTATTAACGCAGCAAATTAGCTGTTTTTATTCATTATTTGAACAATTCATTTTACTATTCATATTTGTAGTTGTTATAAGGTTATCATAAAGTTACTAAGATTCAAAAAGCAACACATTGTATATGTATAGTTAATACCTCGGAGGCTATGACGTGAAACAAAGTAAAGATATTGTACAAAATTTTGATATTCGAGCATTTCAAAATGACTTAATCTCTTGGTTTGAGCAGGAACAGCGCATTTTACCTTGGCGTCAAGATCAGGACCCTTATAAGGTGTGGGTATCTGAAATTATGCTTCAACAAACGAGAGTAGATACGGTCATTCCTTATTTTAATAATTTTATTAGCAAATTTCCCACGATCAAAGACTTAGCTTATGCAAATGAAGATGATGTGTTAAAAGCGTGGGAAGGGTTAGGCTATTATTCCCGTGCCCGTAATTTGCAAACCGCGGTTCGAGAAGTTCACGAACAATACGGGGGAAAAGTTCCAAATACGCCAGCAGAAATTTCCAAACTAAAAGGAGTGGGTCCTTATACAACAGGAGCCATTTTAAGTATTGCATACGGAGTGCCGCAGCCTGCTGTAGATGGAAATGTCATGCGTGTGCTATCGCGCATTTTATCCGTTTGGGATGATATTGCAAAACCGAAAACAAGAAAGCTGTTTGAAGAAATCGTGCATGAAATTATTTCAAAAGATAATCCTTCCTATTTCAATCAAGGCATGATGGAACTTGGTGCCATTGTCTGTACACCAACTTCTCCTTCCTGTTTGTTATGTCCAGTTCGCGAACACTGCCGCGCTTTTGAAGAAGGAGTGCAGAATGAGCTTCCTGTTAAATCAAAGAAAAAAGCGCCGCGTGCTCTTCAGCTTGCTGCAGCGGTGATTAAAGACGGTGAAGGAAATTATCTAATTCATAAGCGTCCAAGCAAAGGACTTTTAGCTAACCTATGGGAATTTCCAAATATAGAAGTAGATCTTAGTATAGCGCCAGATCATCAGCAGCTTCAGGCATTTATTCAAAATGAGTACGGAGCTGATATTAAAATTAATGCGCCGTTTACCACAATTCAGCACGTGTTTTCTCATATCGTCTGGAACATCACAGTATATGAAGCAGAGCTTGTAAGTGATATCAGTACATTAAAAGATTTGAAAGTGGTTTCTGAAAAAGATTTAGAACAATATGCATTTCCTGTTTCCCATCAAAAAATCTTAAAAGAATATTTACTTGTTAAATAAAAGAAGCGTGGATAAACTCCGCGCTTCTTTTTATTTAATCATATGATACGTGCGTGCCGTGTGTATAATCTGCTTCGTGGCGCTGTAACCCGCCGCGTGCTTCAATTTCTTTAATAATTTGCTGATGAATACTTTGTCCTTCAGCATTTAAATACGGCGTCATTTGCTGTAAAGAGTGATGGAAAAACGCAAGCTCGCTGTCTTTCCACTCGCTTTTAGAAATCATTGAAAGAGCCGTCATGTCTCGACCTACATACATTCTATTCACCTCGTTCATTTCATCAAGTTTTATCTATTTTCCCTATATTACTTGTTTCTTATGCGATAAAATCAGTACAATGTAAAGATAATATGATACATAAGGGAGATGACATCATGTCACAAAAGGTAGCACTAGTTACGGGAAGCAGCAGAGGTATTGGTAAAGAGATTGCTTTACGTCTTGCTAAAGAAGGATACGATATTGTATTAAACTATGCACGAAGCAAAAGTGCAGCGCAGGAAGTAGCGGAAGAAATTAAAGCATTAGGCAGAGAAGCATTAGTTGTTAAAGCAAACGTAGGAAAAGTAGAAAAAATTAAAGAAATGTTTGAGCAAATTGATGAAGCATTCGGTCGCTTAGACGTGTTTGTAAGTAATGCGGCTTCAGGAGTTTTACGTCCTATTATGGAATTAGAAGAAACTCACTGGAATTGGACAATGGACATCAATAGCAAAGGATATTTATTCTGTGCACAAGAAGCGGCTAAACGTATGGAAAAAGTAGGCGGAGGAAAGATTGTTACCATCAGTTCGCTTGGTTCTATTCGCTATTTAGAAAATTATACAACAGTAGGTGTGTCAAAAGCTGCTGTAGAAGCATTGACCCGCTATTTAGCAGTGGAGCTGGCTCCAAAGAATATTGTGGTAAATGCTGTATCTGGAGGTGCTGTGGATACAGAAGCATTAAAGCACTTCCCAAATCGTGATGAACTGTTAGATGATGCGCGCAAACATACTCCAGCTGGTCGTATGGTGGAGCCAAAAGATATGGTAGATGCAGTGATGTTCTTAGTCTCCGATCAAGCAAATATGATTTGCGGTCAAACGCTTATTATTGACGGAGGGCGTTCACTTTTAATGTAAGGTAAATGTATTTTGTGCTTGCGCCTTAAAATACTGAAAAAAAGTTTGCATACCCTATTTACCTCCCGGGCATATTAATTTTCGTGGAGGTGATTACAATGGCAAAACAAACAAACAAAACAGCATCTGGTACAAGCACACAACACGTGAAAAACCAAAATGCTCAGGCATCTAAAAACAACTTCGGTACTGAATTTGGTAGCGAAACAAGTGCTCAAGAAGTGAAACAACAAAATGCACAAGCAGCGGCAAACAAAAGCCAAAATGCTCAAGCATCTAAAAACAACTTCGGTACTGAATTTGCTAGCGAAACAAGTGCTCAAGAAGTGAGACAACAAAACGCACAAGCTGAAGCAAAGAAAAACCAAAACTCTGGTAAATACCAAGGTTAATATCAAAAGCGAACTTAACGTCTTTCAAACGGCGATGTTAAGTTCGCTTTTTCTTATATAAAAAGCAACAAAGTATGACAAAACTTCTTGAAACTTTACACAACTCGTCAAAGGAATCTGTCTCACCTAAACAGAATGTTAACAGAAGTGCCGCGTGTATGGTTAAAGCAAATAGGGAGGAGCTATCGTATGAAAAAATTTGATCAGCTAGTGACTCAACAATTGGAGACCATGGATCAACTTCTGTTTTTGCAGTCTGAGATTGAGCGCTGTCAGGAAATTGAAGGTGAACTAGTAAAACTTCATGAAGAAGCAAAACTTCATTCTGTGCAAGATGAAATTAGTGAAATGAAGCTAAAATTAAAAGAGATTCAATTGACGTTTGAAGCACAAACCGAAGACATTATTCGTACATATAAAAGTGAAGGGGCTTGCTCTACACTTGCTTAATGAACATTGATGTGTCACTTCCTCTCTTTTTTAAGGCTGCCAAGCAAAGGAAAAGTAGGGGAAGTGACTTTTTTGAACTCAAGAAGGTTAGCACATTTGTGTTAAAATGAGAGAGAAACCGTTATAATAAACATAAGACAAATGGAGACGTTATATGAATTTTTTTAAGTGCTAAAATGAAAGTAGGTATTGGAGATGGGAATTCCGGTGGAAGGAGAAACAATTCAAATACACAGCTACAAGCATAATGGACATATTCATCGCGTGTGGGATCGGACAACCGTATTAAAAGCAACTAATAACTTAGTGATTGGAGGAAATGATCGTACGGTCGTTACAGAATCAGATGGACGAACATGGGTCACAAGAGAGCCTGCAATTTGTTATTTTCATGCTCAGCAATGGTTTAACGTCATTGGGATGATTCGTGAAGATGGAATTTATTATTACTGCAATATCAGTTCGCCGTTCATTTATGATGACAATGAAGCGCTCAAATATATTGATTATGATTTAGATATCAAAGTCTATCCAGATATGACATACACCCTTCTTGATGAAGATGAATATGAAAAGCATCGAAAAGAAATGAATTATCCAGAAGTGATTGACCGTATTTTACATAATCACGTAGAGGAGTTAAAAGGTTGGATTCGACAGCGAAAAGGCCCGTTTGCTCCAGATTTCATTGACATTTGGTATGAGCGTTTTTTAACATATCGGCATTCTTGATGAATGATCTAGAGAACATTATGTTAGGCCGTCTAAAGCTGACTGTTTGATATAATGTTCTTTTTGGCGTTATGCTCACCATGTTTTAGAAGAGATAAAAGCACTAAAAAATCGACGCGTGTACATATACTAAGAAAGCTTGCCCTCATAGATAGAAAGGGGAGATTTTATGGGAAGTATAAGACGCTACATGAAGTTTGTACAGCCATACAAATGGCAAATTGTCGGCACTGTATTAATTGGTATTATTAAATTTGCTATTCCTTTATTAATTCCGCTGCTTTTGAAATATGTTTTGGACGATATCGTAAATGGACATGGCATGTCTTCCTCTGAAAAAGTTCATAAAATGGTGACGATTATGGGAATTTCGTTTGTTATATTTTTAGTGTTAAGACCTCCCATTGAATATTACAGGCAGTATTATGCTCAGTGGGTATCGAGCAAAGTATTATATGATATTCGAGATCAGCTGTTTAGCCATATTCAAAAGCTTAGCTTACGTTACTATGCAAATACTCGAGCGGGTGAAGTGATTTCACGAGTCATCAATGATGTAGAGCAAACAAAAAACTTTGTTATCACAGGCTTAATGAATGTATGGCTTGATATGATGACGATTGTAATAGCCATTGTGATTATGTTTACGATGAATGTACCTTTAACACTGGTATCGATTATTTTGCTGCCGGTTTATGCGTTCTCTGTAAAATATTTTTACAGTCGTCTGCGCCATTTAACCAGAGTCCGTTCGCAGGCCTTAGCGGAAGTGCAGGGTCACTTGCATGAAAGAGTTCAAGGAATCTCTGTTATTCGCAGCTTTGCTATTGAGCCTCATGAGCAGAAACAATTTGATAAGCAAAATTCAAATTTTCTACAAAAAGCAATCAATCATACGAATTGGAATGCCAAAACATTTGCAGTAGTGAATACCATTACTGATTTGGCGCCTTTAATCGTGATTACATTTGCTGGATATCAAGTCATCACAGAAAGTCTTAGCGTAGGAACGATGGTAGCATTTGTTGCCTACATTGATCGCTTGTATAATCCGCTTCGTCGATTGGTCAATTCATCTACTACCCTCACACAGTCTGTTGCATCTATGGATCGGGTATTTGAGTTCATTGATGAAGAATATGATATTACGGATAAAGAAGATGCAAAAGAATGCGCTGAGCTTCATGGAAAGGTTCAGTTTGAGAATGTTTCATTTGCTTATGAGAAAGAAGAAAAACCTGTTATTCATGATATTAATTTAGATGTAGAAAAAGGAAAATCCGTTGCGTTTGTTGGAATGAGCGGAGGAGGGAAATCCACGCTTATCAGCTTAATTCCCCGCTTTTACGATGTGACAGAAGGGAAAATCCTTATTGATGACATCTATATCAAAACTTATAAAGTACGCAGCCTGCGAGATAAGATTGGAATCGTCCTGCAGGATACGGTGCTGTTTAGTGACACGGTTAAAAACAACATACTGCTTGGAAAGCCAGGGGCGACAGATGAAGAAGTCATCGCTGCGGCAAAAGCTGCAAATGCTCACGATTTTATCATGAACTTGCCCGAAGGATATGATACAAAAGTGGGAGAGCGAGGAATGAAGCTGTCTGGAGGCCAAAAACAGCGTATTTCCATTTCGCGCGTATTTTTAAAAAATCCGGCTATTCTTATTTTTGATGAAGCCACTTCAGCTTTAGATTTGGAAAGCGAGCACTATATTCAAGAAGCGTTAGCTGAACTGGCAAAAGACCGTACCACCTTTATTGTAGCCCATCGTTTATCTACAATTACTCATGTTGATGAAATTGTGCTTTTAGAAAATGGAAGAGTAGTCGAACGAGGTTCTCATGAAGAGTTAATTAAGAAAAAAGGTCACTACTATGAGCTCTTTAACGTTCAGCAGCTTGATACCATTTAAAAAACACCCCCTATGGTTCACCATAGGGGGTGTTTTTTAATCCTCTTGTCGCTGATGATTAATATCAAAAGAGTTGTCATCTTTGTGATAGTTTTGGAACGTATCAATCAGCTTATCAAGATGTTCTAACTCTTCACTATACTCAATGATAACAGAAATTAAAGGAAATATATGATAAATAACTTTATTCTCTTCATCATTATCGTATATTTTGTACTGCATAAATTTATCGATTAAAGCTCGTTTTCCAACGCAGGCTTCGTTTGGTACAGTAGTGGTTGGCTGTACGCGTAATTTCCCAATGAATTTTAACAATACTTGCTCATGGTACATTAGAAGGCACTCAGCTTCAGATTTGATTAAATCTTGAAATTGCTGAGGCATGACTTGAAGGTCGTTTTCTACTCGGTGAAGTAGTTTCAAAGTTGTAAGAGCCCGTGTTGTTACGGTAATCATTTGACGAAATAAAACAAGCTTGCGTGATTTAACAAAACGTTTTTTCTTTGAATAAGTTCTTTCTTCTTTATAAAAGTCGAAAAGTTGATTCATCTTCGCCATATTGTCTTTCATTTTTTCAATGTCTTCTTTTAACAATGTGTGCTCAGATGCGTGATAAAGATTCATGCGAATCCATTTAATAATTTCTTCCGTTGTGCTTACAATTTTATAATACAGTTTTGTTTCATACTTTGGCGGAATAAAAATAAGATTGACAATAAATGCTGAGAATACACCAAGTAACACTGTACCAAAGCGTATAAGCGCATATTCAACGAAATTATCTCCTGGATTTTCCATGATTGCAATTACTGTCACAAGCGCAAGTCCAATTGTATTATTAATACGTAATTTTAAGTTGACTGCGATGACAACAACAGCGGTAAAACCAATAATGATGGGATGGGTACCAAAAATAAGTCCAAAACAAACTGCAGAAGCAGCTCCAATCACATTCGCCTGTATTTGCTCCAATATCGTTAAATAAGATCTGTAAATAGACGGTTGAATTGCAAAAACAGCCGCAATTGCCGCAAATATTGGAGATGGTAAACTTAGAAATTCACCTAATAACAATGAAAGTGTAATGGCAATTCCCGTTTTTAAGATGCGGGCACCAAGTTTCATGTGCGTTCGTAGTTCCTTTCTGTAAAAAAGTTTTTTCGTTATGAAGAATGTTCCCCAAAACAAATGATAAATTGCAAAAATCAATCCTTCTTTATTACATAACCTGTTGGAAATAATATAAACAATAACATACTATACAAGGTTTAAGAATGGATATCAAGAGAAAACAAGCAGAAAAATAAGGGTATTTCTCGGGATTTTTCGACAGGCTGACAAAAAGGAGATGACGTGTAAGAAATGGTTATGAAGGGTGAGGATGTTCTATAAGAAAACCCAAAGATAAGACAAAAAAGCACTCATTTTCAAACGAGTGCTTTAGAGTAAAAATTAGCGTTCTTCACTTAACTGTTTAAATGCTTTTTCCACTGCTTCTAATGTGTCGGTAATATCTTGTTCTGTATGAGCTGTAGTAAGGAACCATGCTTCATATTTCGAAGGAGCTAAATTGACACCTTGGTGGAGCATTAGTTTAAAGAAGCGTGCGAATAACTCGCCGTCTGTATTTTCTGCTTGTTCATAGTTTTTAACCGTTTCTGTTGTAAAGTAGAGAGTAAGAGCGCCTTTTAATCGATTGATCGTAATAGGCATGTTATATGTACGAGCATGTTTTAAAATACCTTCTTCGAGCATCGCCCCTAGCTTATCCAGCTGTTCATAAACGCCTTCTTGCTTTAGTACTTCCAGGCAAGCAATCCCAGAAAGAATAGAAGCTGGGTTTCCTGCCATTGTACCTGCTTGATAAGCGGGCCCAAGTGGTGCCACTTTTTCCATGATTTCTTTCTTACCGCCGTAGGCTCCGATTGGAAGACCGCCCCCGATGATTTTTCCAAATGCAGTGAGGTCAGGTTTTACACCAAGCAAATCTTGAGCTCCACCGTACATAAAGCGAAACGCTGTAATAACTTCATCGTAAATAACAAGCGCTCCAGCTTCGTGAGTTAATTCATTTACTTGTTCTAAAAAGCCGGGTTCGGGCTCAACAATTCCGAAGTTTCCAACGATCGGTTCTACTAAAACAGCCGCAATCTGATCGCCCCATTTTTCTAATGCTTCCTTGTAAGGCTCGATATCGTTAAAAGGAACCGTGATGACTTCATTAGCGATACTTTTTGGTACACCAGCAGAGTCAGGAGTTCCGAGTGTAGAAGGACCAGATCCAGCTGCTACTAATACAAGGTCAGAATGGCCGTGGTAGCAACCTGCAAATTTAATGATTTTATCGCGTCCAGTATAAGCGCGTGCTACACGGATCGTTGTCATAACTGCTTCTGTTCCAGAGTTGACGAAGCGCACTTTATCTAATGCGGGCATCGCTTCTTTGAGCATTTTAGCAAATGTGACTTCATGAGCAGTTGGAGTACCGTAAAGAACACCCGTTTCAGCTGCTTTTGTAATAGCTTTCGTGATATGAGGATGAGCGTGTCCTGTAATAATAGGACCGTAAGCTGCTAAATAGTCAATATATTTATTTCCATCGACGTCCCAGAAATAAGCTCCGCTTGCCTTTTCCATTGCAACAGGTGCTCCGCCTCCTACGGCTTTATATGAACGTGAAGGGCTGTTAACGCCGCCTACAATATGTTCGAGCGCTTCAGCGTGTAATTGTTCTGATTTTGTAAATTGCATGTTATGCCTCCTAATGAAAAGTTCAACTTCTTTATTCTATCAAACTTATTTGTTTCTTGAAAAACATTCGAGAACGTGTATGATAGAAATTTGTGAGCTAACTGCTAGAAAATAGTTCCTCGTCTCTTGGAGGAGTTGCTAGCAAGGGCGCCGGAAACAATAAAAGAAACCACTAATACGTCGACGTAACGGAGGGAATACAATGAAAAATGCTATTGAGGTGAATCAACTTCGGAAAGAATTTAAAGCCTATTCTAGCCGCTCTGGCCTTAAAGGGGCATTCCGGGATTTATTTACCCGTAATTATAGAGTTATGAAAGCTGTGAACGATATTTCGTTTACCGTAAAACAAGGGGAAATGGTAGGGTATATAGGAGAAAACGGAGCGGGAAAATCGACTACAATCAAAATGTTGACAGGAATTTTAACTCCTACTTCAGGCGACATTACCGTAAATGGCATGAACCCTCATAAAGAAAGGGAAAAGTTTGCCCAAACGATTGGAGTTGTTTTTGGTCAACGCTCTCAGCTGTGGTGGGATATTGCTGTACAAGAATCTTTTCGCCTGTTAAAAAAAGTATACAAAGTATCAGATGAAGATTATAACGCTCATATGGAGCACGTTATTCAAACGTTAGATATTGGACCGCTACTAGATAAGCCGGTGCGAAAGCTTTCTCTAGGTCAAAGAATGCGCTGTGAGCTGGCTGCTGCTCTTATTCATAATCCGCCGCTTCTATTTCTAGATGAACCGACGATCGGTTTAGATGTACTAGTTAAATTAAAAATCCGCCAATTTTTAAAAGAAATTAATGAAAAATATAATACGACAATTTTGCTTACGACACATGATTTAGCAGATATTGAAGCTTTATGTGAACGCGTTGTAATGCTGGATGAAGGCAGTATTATTTATGATGGTTCGCTGCAAAAGCTGCGTTCGAATTGGGGAGACCTTAAACAAGTTACGTTTGAATTTGGAACCGCGCCAAATAAAGAGCAGTTGAAGCTATTGACGCAAGGGATGCCTGTTAACTGGATTGAAGGTGATCAAAAATATTTGTGGACAGCACAGCTTCAAAATAAAGGGGACTTAATGTCACAGCTGATTGCTAAAGTGGTGGCAAAGCATGAAATCAATGATATTAACATTGAAGAAATTTCAACGGAAGAAATCATCCGCAACATTTATGAAGAAGGTGTTGTGAATGGATAAATATATAGAGATGATACGCATTCGCTTTTTAATGATGCTGGCGTATCGGACGAATTATTACAGCGGAATATTGATTTATGCGATTAATATTGGTGCTTACTACTTTTTATGGTCCGCTATTTATGGTGGAAAAGAGAATATTCAAGGCTTATCCATTATTCAAATGACAACGTATGTAGCCGTTTCATGGATGGCAAGAGCCTTTTATTTTAATAACATTGACCGTGAAATGGCAATGGAAATTAAAGATGGCAAAGTGGCAGTAGAGTTAATTAAGCCTTATAGCTACCTTGGTATGAAAACGATGCAAGGACTGGGAGAAGGGATTTTTCGGCTGCTGTTTTTCTCAGTGCCCGGTATGATTATTGTCGCGTTTTTATTTCCTGTACAGTTCTCAGCAAATGCAGCAACATGGCTTTATTTTGGACTGTCTTTGATTTTTAGTTTCATTATTAATACACAAATCAATTTATTAACGGGTATCACGACTTTCTTTCTCTTTAACAATGATGGACTCATTCGAGCGAAGCGCGTTGTTATTGATTTGTTTTCAGGACTTCTTCTGCCCATCAGTTTCTATCCTTTATGGGCGCAACATATTATGAGCTATTTCCCTTTTCAGGCCATTAGTTATATTCCGAGCATGATTTTCACAAATGGATTTAAAGGGCAGGAAGTAATAAATGCTCTTATCACACAAGCAGTTTGGTCAGGACTTCTATTTATTCCTATTGCATGTTTGTGGAACATAGCGAAGAAAAAAATGGTTATTCAAGGAGGGTAGTCTATGAAAATGTTTTATTTTTCGATTTTCTTTCAGTACATTAGTCAATATATGAAAACACGGCTTCAGTATCGCACCGACATGGTAGTTGAAATCATTTCAGACTTATTGTTTCAAACAGTTAATTTGATTTTTATTTTAGTTGTATTTGGACATACTCAGTCGCTGCACGGATGGTCACGAGAGGAAATTATCTTTATTTATGGTTTCTTTTTGGTCCCTTTTGCTATTTTTTCGTCTTTCTTTAACATTTGGGATTTCAACGAGCGCTACATTGTTAAAGGCGAAATGGACCGAATTTTAACGCGGCCGATTCACAGTTTGTTTCAAGTTATTTTAGAGCGGATGGAACTAGAATCATTGTTTGGTGGTATCACAGGGATTGCAGTAATGGCTTACGCTGCGTCTTCTTTACATCTTCATTTCCAGTGGTATGATGTTTTTATTTTTCTATTATTTATTTTAGGAGGAGCGCTTGTCTACGCAGGAATTTTCATCGCCTTAGCAAGCATAGGCTTCTGGTCGGATGCCAGAACCTCTATTATGCCTACTATTTATAATATTGGAAACTACGGAAGGTATCCTGTAGATATTTATAATAATGTCATTCGATATGTTTTAACGTGGATTCTTCCCTTTGCATTTGTAGGCGTATATCCAGCTGCTTATTTCTTAGGAAGGGCTGAATGGTACGGATATGCATTTTTAACCCCAGTGATGGGAATCGTTTTTTTTGGAATCTCTATTTTCTTATGGAATACAGGTGTCAAAAAATACAGAGGAGCAGGCAATTAAATGCCTGCTCTTTTTCGTGGCTTCAGAGTAGTAATGAACGGACAAGAACGCGCGTATAGTGGTAATAGAGTATAAATTAAAGGAGTAGAATGATGGTAATTTTTCTAATCCTCGTTATCATTGTCTTTGTAATTGGTAGTATGAAGTTTCTCTTTGAAAAAGAACTTGGAGAATTTCATTTTTTCTCAATTGGTCATTTCTTTGTCTTGTTTTATTCATATATCACAGTTTTATTGGGATTTAGCCTTATTTATACGGTGTGTGAAATGGGAAGTATTCCGGTGTTAAGCGGAGGATTTGAACATGAAGGTCACTATTTTTACACGCTGTTTAACAGCATGTATTTTAGCGCAGCGACGTTATTTTCAGTAGGATATGGAGATATGTATCCGGTTGGAATTGGGAAATTGTTTGCAACTTTTGAAGCGTTTATCGGCTATATTATGCCTGCAATCTTTGTGATGCGAACTGTCACCCGCACTTAAACTTGTCATCTTATCCGATATTGGGTACGCTATTCAAAGAAAATGAAAAGCGTAAAGGAGAAGATAAATATGACAGCTGTAGTTGGAGAAAAAGCACCTGATTTTGTATTGATGTCTACAAATGGAGAGCAAGTATCACTCGCTTCGATGAAAGGGAAAAACGTCGTGCTGTATTTTTATCCGAAAGATATGACGCCAGGCTGTACAACAGAAGCCTGTGATTTCAGAGATCAGCATGAAAATTTTGAAGAGCTAGATGCGGTGATTCTAGGAGTGAGCCCGGATCCAATCGACAAACACCATAAGTTTATTGATAAGCACGGCCTGCCGTTCTTACTGTTGGCTGACGAAGATCACAGCGTAGCTGAAGAGTATGGAGTATGGACGCTGAAAAAAAACTTTGGAAAAGAATATATGGGCATTGAACGCTCCACTTTTATCATTAATAAAGAAGGAATGCTCGTAAAAGAGTATCGCAAGGTTCGGGTAAAAGGGCATGTGGAAGAAGCTTTATCATTTATTAAAGAAAAAATGGCATAAAAACAGGCAGATAACTAGAGCAGTTTTAGTCTTTGAACATACAATATCAGTGTAGGGCATACCTCCTCAGATGTTAATATATTTAAAAGTGTGGATTGATTTCCACACTTCTTTTTTTGCATAAAATATATGAATAATTTCTACTTATTACATAAAATAGGAATATGCATCAAGTTGACAAAACGTGGGTAAAACATGTAGACTAATTATAAGAATTATAAAGTAATAATACTTACAGAAGAGGGGTGCATGACGTGTCAAATCATTTACAAGAAGCCCTTGAAACGTTAAAAGGTACTGGCGTTCGTATTACACCACAACGTCATGCTATTTTAGAGTATTTAATCAATTCCATGACACATCCAACAGCAGATGATATTTATAAAGCGCTGGAAGGTAAGTTTCCAAATATGAGTGTAGCAACCGTTTACAATAATTTAAGAGTATTTCGCGAAGTAGGTATTGTAAAGGAACTAACGTACGGTGATGCATCAAGCAGGTTTGATTATGTTACAACAGAGCATTACCATGTGATTTGCGAAAGCTGCGGAAAAATTGTGGATTTTCATTATCCTGGTTTAGACGAAGTAGAAAAGCTGGCCGCTCATATTACTGACTTTGATATTAGTCACCACCGAATGGAAATTTACGGAACGTGTCCTGATTGTACGGCTAAAAAAGCGCATTAATAAGCTGATAGTAGTGATACTATCAGCTTTCTTTTTGTTTTTTTCTATTATACTTTTCATCGAATTGTTTTCCTTCAAGAGACCGGTCAAGCGTAAGCGGCTCGTTGCAATACATGCACATATCTACGCGCCCTAGCATTTTGGTTTGCTTTTGACATGTAGGGCAGGTTACTTGAACCGCTTTTGTAGAAAGCATGCCAATCCAGAAATAAACGCCGGTACTAGCTACGATGCACAGCAGCCCCAGAAGCATAAAAATAGTCATTAGCCAGACTGAAGACCGAAAGAAGATTCCCCCATACATAACAATGAAACCAACAAAGATCAGGCTGAGTGCAAACGTGCGAATCTTGTTAATTTTATTTGAATACTTTATCCCCATCAGTATCCCCCCTGTTACCAATATATCATAGAGTGAGACAGTGAATGATAATAAAAAATGAATCTTCAGAAAATTATCGTTGGTTTTTGAGCTTTCTGAATGATTTCCATAATTCTGAGTGGGATATCCGTTATACATCGTATATAATAAAAAAAGAAATCTTAGTCCATACCCTTCAATTTTTCGAAAAATATTTGTCTATTACAGTTAGGAGAGCTCAAAATGGAAGATGTTTTACGGCCAATATACCAAGAAAGAGCCAGCAATAAAGACACACTAGGTATTCTGCTGATTGAAAAAAAGAAATCGGAATCTCCAGTGACGGATAATTTGGATGCTATCTTATTTATTGTGACCAAAACGACAGAAACGTCTCTTTTTATTAAACAATACGAATATGAAAATGAGCGTGCAGCACTTTATATGGCTTCTGAACAGCAAATGAGTGAATGGATTATGAATGGGACGAACCGCCGTATTATTGATTGGATCTTAAATGGTAAAGTGTTATTTGATCGAAATGAATATATGGAAAACTTAAAGAAACGCTTGATTGATTTCCCTAAAGAAGATCGGACAACGAGAATAGGGATCGAGTTTGCTAAGCTGATTCGTCGATTTAAAGAAGGAAAAGACTTCTATACGTCTAATCATTATTTAGATGCATTCAATCATGTGATTCATGCTCTTCATCATTTAGCACGACTGTCTGTACTGGAAAATGGATTTCACCCAGAAGTGACAGTGTGGAACCAAGTGAAAAAAATAGAACCTGAAATCCATCGTCTTTACGAAGAGTTAATTATTAGCCAAGAAGAGGTTAGTAAGCGTTTAGAGCTGCTTTTCTTAGCAAGTGAATTTCTAGTAAATAAAAAAACTGAACTGGGTGCGAAGCATCTTGTTCATATTATGAAAAGTGAAAAGCAGGAATGGACGTTTAATGAACTTGTTCATCATCCGGAAATACGACCTTATGCTATTGATTTAGGAATACTGCTTGAGTTTTTAATTGAAAAAGACATCATTATGGTGAAAAAAGTAGAAACCAAAGGAAAGAGTTTGTACCATAGACACTATGTGGCGAAATGATAGAGAGATAAGGGGTATCTGATACGGCTCGACTATGATGTATAGATACCCCGACGTATAAATTGACAGCATTGGTTTATCCTTGATAAAAGCTTTTTCTAAAAAAACACCATTTATTTAAAAAAATCTATTGACGCTTTAAAATATCCGTGGTAAATTTATATACGTCGCCGATGAGCGATACTAAATTTATCAAAAACTTGAAAAAACTTCTTGAAAAAGTTGTTGACAAGAAAGAGATAAACTGGTAAGATTAAAAAGTCGCTTAAGAGCGGCGGTTGAACTTTGAAAACTGAACAAAGCGACAAACGTCAACGTTAATTTTTATTTTTTAAATGAGCAAGTCAAACATTTCTTCGGAGAGTTTGATCCTGGCTCAGGATGAACGCTGGCGGCGTGCCTAATACATGCAAGTCGAGCGAACTGATTAGAAGCTTGCTTCTATGACGTTAGCGGCGGACGGGTGAGTAACACGTGGGCAACCTGCCTGTAAGACTGGGATAACTTCGGGAAACCGAAGCTAATACCGGATAGGATCTTCTCCTTCATGGGAGATGATTGAAAGATGGTTTCGGCTATCACTTACAGATGGGCCCGCGGTGCATTAGCTAGTTGGTGAGGTAACGGCTCACCAAGGCAACGATGCATAGCCGACCTGAGAGGGTGATCGGCCACACTGGGACTGAGACACGGCCCAGACTCCTACGGGAGGCAGCAGTAGGGAATCTTCCGCAATGGACGAAAGTCTGACGGAGCAACGCCGCGTGAGTGATGAAGGCTTTCGGGTCGTAAAACTCTGTTGTTAGGGAAGAACAAGTACGAGAGTAACTGCTCGTACCTTGACGGTACCTAACCAGAAAGCCACGGCTAACTACGTGCCAGCAGCCGCGGTAATACGTAGGTGGCAAGCGTTATCCGGAATTATTGGGCGTAAAGCGCGCGCAGGCGGTTTCTTAAGTCTGATGTGAAAGCCCACGGCTCAACCGTGGAGGGTCATTGGAAACTGGGGAACTTGAGTGCAGAAGAGAAAAGCGGAATTCCACGTGTAGCGGTGAAATGCGTAGAGATGTGGAGGAACACCAGTGGCGAAGGCGGCTTTTTGGTCTGTAACTGACGCTGAGGCGCGAAAGCGTGGGGAGCAAACAGGATTAGATACCCTGGTAGTCCACGCCGTAAACGATGAGTGCTAAGTGTTAGAGGGTTTCCGCCCTTTAGTGCTGCAGCTAACGCATTAAGCACTCCGCCTGGGGAGTACGGTCGCAAGACTGAAACTCAAAGGAATTGACGGGGGCCCGCACAAGCGGTGGAGCATGTGGTTTAATTCGAAGCAACGCGAAGAACCTTACCAGGTCTTGACATCCTCTGACAACTCTAGAGATAGAGCGTTCCCCTTCGGGGGACAGAGTGACAGGTGGTGCATGGTTGTCGTCAGCTCGTGTCGTGAGATGTTGGGTTAAGTCCCGCAACGAGCGCAACCCTTGATCTTAGTTGCCAGCATTTAGTTGGGCACTCTAAGGTGACTGCCGGTGACAAACCGGAGGAAGGTGGGGATGACGTCAAATCATCATGCCCCTTATGACCTGGGCTACACACGTGCTACAATGGATGGTACAAAGGGCTGCAAGACCGCGAGGTCAAGCCAATCCCATAAAACCATTCTCAGTTCGGATTGTAGGCTGCAACTCGCCTACATGAAGCTGGAATCGCTAGTAATCGCGGATCAGCATGCCGCGGTGAATACGTTCCCGGGCCTTGTACACACCGCCCGTCACACCACGAGAGTTTGTAACACCCGAAGTCGGTGGAGTAACCGTAAGGAGCTAGCCGCCTAAGGTGGGACAGATGATTGGGGTGAAGTCGTAACAAGGTAGCCGTATCGGAAGGTGCGGCTGGATCACCTCCTTTCTAAGGATTTTTACATGACGTACGTTTTGACACTTTGTTCAGTTTTGAGAGTTTAATCTCTCAATTATAGAAAGCACACTACTTTCTTCTTATTACATAAGAAGAATTTTGGTTGCGATTGTTCTTTGAAAACTAGATAACAGTAATTGCTGAGGAAAAGTGAAACTTTTCTTTAATCAAACCAATAAATAACACAACAGTATGTTGTACCATTTATTCGCTAATGGTTAAGTTAGAAAGGGCGCACGGTGAATGCCTTGGCACTAGGAGCCGATGAAGGACGGGACTAACACCGATATGCTTCGGGGAGCTGTAAGTGAGCTTTGATCCGGAGATTTCCGAATGGGGAAACCCACTGTTCGTAATGGAACAGTATCTTTATCTGAATACATAGGATATTGAAGGCAGACCCGGGGAACTGAAACATCTAAGTACCCGGAGGAAGAGAAAGCAAATGCGATTTCCTGAGTAGCGGCGAGCGAAACGGAATTAGCCCAAACCAAGAGGCTTGCCTCTTGGGGTTGTAGGACACTCTATACGGAGTTACAAAGGAACGAAGTAAATGAAGCGACCTGGAAAGGTCCGTCGAAGAAGGTAACAACCCTGTAGTTGAAACTTCGTTCCCTCTTGAGTGGATCCTGAGTACGGCGGAACACGTGAAATTCCGTCGGAAGCTGGGAGGACCATCTCCCAAGGCTAAATACTACCTAGTGACCGATAGTGAACCAGTACCGTGAGGGAAAGGTGAAAAGCACCCCGGAAGGGGAGTGAAAGAGATCCTGAAACCGTGTGCCTACAAGTAGTCAGAGCCCGTTAACGGGTGATGGCGTGCCTTTTGTAGAATGAACCGGCGAGTTACGATCCCATGCAAGGTTAAGCTGATAAGGCGGAGCCGTAGCGAAAGCGAGTCTGAATAGGGCGTTTAGTATGTGGTTGTAGACCCGAAACCAGGTGATCTACCCATGTCCAGGGTGAAGTTCAGGTAACACTGAATGGAGGCCCGAACCCACGCACGTTGAAAAGTGCGGGGATGAGGTGTGGGTAGCGGAGAAATTCCAATCGAACCTGGAGATAGCTGGTTCTCTCCGAAATAGCTTTAGGGCTAGCCTCATGTTGTGAGAGTCTTGGAGGTAGAGCACTGATTGGACTAGGGGCCCCCAACGGGTTACCGAATTCAGTCAAACTCCGAATGCCAAAGACTTATCCATGGGAGTCAGACTGCGAGTGATAAGATCCGTAGTCAAAAGGGAAACAGCCCAGACCACCAGCTAAGGTCCCCAAGTATACGTTAAGTGGAAAAGGATGTGGAGTTGCTTAGACAACCAGGATGTTGGCTTAGAAGCAGCCACCATTTAAAGAGTGCGTAATAGCTCACTGGTCGAGTGACTCTGCGCCGAAAATGTACCGGGGCTAAACGTATCACCGAAGCTGTGGATTGACATCTTTGATGTCAGTGGTAGGAGAGCGTTCTAAGTGCAGCGAAGTCAGACCGTAAGGACTGGTGGAGCGCTTAGAAGTGAGAATGCCGGTATGAGTAGCGAAAGACAAGTGAGAATCTTGTCCACCGAATGCCTAAGGTTTCCTGAGGAAGGCTCGTCCGCTCAGGGTTAGTCGGGACCTAAGCCGAGGCTGAAAAGCGTAGGCGATGGCCAACAGGTTGATATTCCTGTACCACCTCCCCGCCGTTTGAGTAATGGGGGGACGCAGTAGGATAGGGTAAGCGCGCTGCTGGATATGCGCGTTCAAGCAGTTAGGCTGATGAGTAGGCAAATCCGCTCATCATAAAGGCTGAGCTGTGATGACGAGGGAATTATAGTACCGAAGTTCCTGATTCCACACTGCCAAGAAAAGCCTCTAGCGAGGCGGGAGGTGCCCGTACCGCAAACCGACACAGGTAGGCGAGGAGAGAATCCTAAGGTGATCGAGAGAACTCTCGTTAAGGAACTCGGCAAAATGACCCCGTAACTTCGGGAGAAGGGGTGCTCTGGTAGGGTGTATAGCCCGAGAGAGCCGCAGTGAATAGGCCCAGGCGACTGTTTAGCAAAAACACAGGTCTCTGCGAAGCCGCAAGGCGAAGTATAGGGGCTGACGCCTGCCCGGTGCTGGAAGGTTAAGAGGAGGGGTTATCCTTTGGGAGAAGCTCTGAATCGAAGCCCCAGTAAACGGCGGCCGTAACTATAACGGTCCTAAGGTAGCGAAATTCCTTGTCGGGTAAGTTCCGACCCGCACGAAAGGCGTAACGATCTGGGCACTGTCTCAACGAGAGACTCGGTGAAATTATAGTACCTGTGAAGATGCAGGTTACCCGCGACAGGACGGAAAGACCCCGTGGAGCTTTACTGTAGCCTGATATTGAATTTTGGTACAGCTTGTACAGGATAGGTAGGAGCCTGAGAAACCGGAGCGCTAGCTTCGGTGGAGGCGTCGGTGGGATACTACCCTGGCTGTATTGAAATTCTAACCCGCGGCCCTGATCGGGCCGGGAGACAGTGTCAGGTGGGCAGTTTGACTGGGGCGGTCGCCTCCTAAAATGTAACGGAGGCGCCCAAAGGTTCCCTCAGAATGGTTGGAAATCATTCGTAGAGTGTAAAGGCACAAGGGAGCTTGACTGCGAGACCTACAAGTCGAGCAGGGACGAAAGTCGGGCTTAGTGATCCGGTGGTTCCGCATGGAAGGGCCATCGCTCAACGGATAAAAGCTACCCCGGGGATAACAGGCTTATCTCCCCCAAGAGTCCACATCGACGGGGAGGTTTGGCACCTCGATGTCGGCTCATCGCATCCTGGGGCTGTAGTCGGTCCCAAGGGTTGGGCTGTTCGCCCATTAAAGCGGTACGCGAGCTGGGTTCAGAACGTCGTGAGACAGTTCGGTCCCTATCCGTCGTGGGCGTAGGAAATTTGAGAGGAGCTGTCCTTAGTACGAGAGGACCGGGATGGACACACCGCTGGTGTACCAGTTGTCTTGCCAAAGGCATCGCTGGGTAGCTATGTGTGGACGGGATAAGTGCTGAAAGCATCTAAGCATGAAGCCCCCCTCAAGATGAGATTTCCCATAGCGCAAGCTAGTAAGATCCCTGAAAGATGATCAGGTTGATAGGTCAGAGGTGGAAGCGTGGCGACATGTGTAGCTGACTGATACTAATCGATCGAGGACTTAACCAAACTTTTAAAAGCGTAAGCTTTACTCAGCAAACTGTTACCTAGTTTTGAGAGAACAAAACTTTTCAAAAAAAGTCTTGCTTTCTTTATTAAATCATGTATAATATAATATGTCTGGTGGCGATAGCGAAGAGGTCACACCCGTTCCCATACCGAACACGGAAGTTAAGCTCTTTAGCGCCAATGGTAGTTGGGACTTTGTCCCTGTGAGAGTAGGACGTTGCCAGGCTGTTATTATTCCACAGTAGCTCAGTGGTAGAGCTATCGGCTGTTAACCGATCGGTCGTAGGTTCGAGTCCTACCTGTGGAGCCATTTGGAGAGCTGTCCGAGTGGCCGAAGGAGCACGATTGGAAATCGTGTAGGCGGTTAACGCTGTCTCAAGGGTTCAAATCCCTTGCTCTCCGCCATTTTCATTTAATTAGCACAGTGGCCCGTTGGTCAAGCGGTTAAGACACCGCCCTTTCACGGCGGTAACACGGGTTCGAATCCCGTACGGGTCACCATTTATTTTCATCTACATAATAGTGGAGGATTAGCTCAGCTGGGAGAGCACCTGCCTTACAAGCAGGGGGTCGGCGGTTCGATCCCGTCATCCTCCACCATATATTATCTATTATCATCGCGGGGTGGAGCAGTTCGGTAGCTCGTCGGGCTCATAACCCGAAGGTCGCAGGTTCAAATCCTGTCCCCGCAACCAAGTGGTCCCGTGGTGTAGCGGTTAACATGCCTGCCTGTCACGCAGGAGATCGCGGGTTCGATTCCCGTCGGGACCGCCATTTTAAATTTAATAAGGCTCGGTAGCTCAGTTGGTAGAGCAAAGGACTGAAAATCCTTGTGTCGGCGGTTCGATTCCGTCCCGAGCCACCATTTTAAAAACATTTGTTTTTAAAATGCCGGTGTAGCTCAACTGGTAGAGCAACTGACTTGTAATCAGTAGGTTGGGGGTTCAAGTCCTCTTGCCGGCACCACAGTTATTGTGGAGGGGTAGCGAAGTGGCTAAACGCGGCGGACTGTAAATCCGCTCCTTCGGGTTCGGCAGTTCGAATCTGCCCCCCTCCACCATTTACAGGGGCATAGTTTAAAGGTAGAACTACGGTCTCCAAAACCGTCAGTGTGGGTTCGATTCCTACTGCCCCTGCCAATTATAAAAATAACATTGCATATATACGTGGCGATTGTGGCGAAGTGGTTAACGCACCGGATTGTGGTTCCGGCATTCGTGGGTTCGATTCCCATCAGTCGCCCCATTTATAAACGATATGCATATTCCAATATTGGGCTATCGCCAAGCGGTAAGGCAACGGATTTTGATTCCGTCATGCGTTGGTTCGAATCCAGCTAGCCCAGCCATATTTGCGGAAGTAGTTCAGTGGTAGAACACCACCTTGCCAAGGTGGGGGTCGCGAGTTCGAACCTCGTCTTCCGCTCCAATTTAATTTTAATAAAGTTACTTAGTCTTGAGTAAATGGCGGCATAGCCAAGTGGTAAGGCAGAGGTCTGCAAAACCTTTATCACCGGTTCAAATCCGGTTGCCGCCTCCATTTATTTACAAGCTGCCGGGGTGGTGGAATTGGCAGACACACAGGACTTAAAATCCTGCGGTAGGTGACTACCGTGCCGGTTCAAGTCCGGCCCTCGGCACCATTTATAATTTTAACTTGCCTTTTTTATTTTGCCGATGTGGCGGAATTGGCAGACGCGCACGACTCAAAATCGTGTTCCTTCGGGAGTGTCGGTTCGACCCCGACCATCGGTACTTTAGCTTTACTTGACAGGATGATTCCTGTTTTTATTTTTACTTATCGGTCGACAAATTTTGATAATATTTGCGGGTGTAGTTTAGTGGTAAAACCTCAGCCTTCCAAGCTGATGTCGTGAGTTCGATTCTCATCACCCGCTCCATACATATTGTTATCACAACGCAGTGTCTCGCTTTCAAAGCTGAGATGTTGCGTTTTTTATTTTTAGCGCAAATATAGCGTCTATCTTGAAAAGATAGACGCTATATTTGCGTACATTAGTTAATGACTTGATAGGTTGCTTCGCCGCCGTGAATTTGAATGAACATGTCACTTAGGGATTTAGTTAGTTTATAAGCCTGTTCTTCTGAAAGTGAAGGCTTTAAATAAATGAACTGTACAGCTTGTGTTGTCTTTTCAGTTACGTACGCTCGGTTAGAATCGACATAAGGGCTTCCGAAAGCTCCTAAGGCATCTTTTGAAATGATTTTATTTTCTAAAGAAATGTTACGTTCATTTAGAGCTTCATAAGACTCTTCTTTTTTACCGATAGTAAATTCGATGGGGCCCTCTAAATTAGAGGAATCATAAATTCCAATTGGTACTTCATATTGCAATGAAAAAAAGTTATTAATGTCCACAGCGGAATTGATAGAAGGCAAATACGTTTGTTTTCCTATTCGCCGAATTAAAGCCTCTATTGAAGGACGGTATTTACTTGGATCAGTTCCAAATGTTTTGAAAAGCTTTCTCCACTCGCTAACACCTTCAAATTCTGCTGCTTTTTTTGACTCAAGGTCGAAATAAATGGATTCTTGAAAGAGGCGCAGACGTCCTTTTAGCATTTGAGGAGAATCGCCAACTTCAATATTTTTATACTGAATGATTCCCATTTTAAAAGAAGGGCAAAGCTGTTTAATAGCGGGTGATAATGTAAAGTTCATTTTTTTGATCCTTTCTATTATAATTAGTATTTGTTCGTTTATAGATACCATCCTATCATTTCATTGAGTGAGAAAACAGTTCAATGCATGAATATATAGAATTTCTTAGAAAGGAGGCCATTACTCACTATGAATGCGTATCAGTTAAAGGAAGAAATTATTTCATACAGCAAAGAGATTGGAATTGATAAGATTGGATTTGCGAGTGCTTCTATGTTTGATGAGTTAAAGAATCGATTGTTAGCACAGAAAGAGTTAGGTTATGCTTCGGGCTTTGAAGAACCTGATATTGAAAAGAGAGTAGATCCCACGTTAGTTGTTCCAAAAGCTAGATCTATTATTTCAATTGCACTTGCGTATCCTTCTAAATTAAAAGATGCACCAAAGAGCACAAAGGAAGATCGCCGAGGAATCTTTTGCCGTGCTTCTTGGGGGCAAGATTATCATACGGTTCTTCGTGATAGGCTTCAAAAGCTTGAAACCTTCATACAAGAAAAAGTACCTGCAGCTATCCTTCAATCGATGGTAGACACAGGCGAGCTGTCGGACAGAGCTGTAGCAGAAAGAGCTGGTATTGGCTGGAGCGGTAAGAACTGTGCCATTATTACACCTGAATTTGGTTCCTACGTGTATTTAGGAGAAATGATTACAGATATCCCGTTTCCTCCTGATAAACCGATAGAGGACGGTTGTGGTACTTGTAATAAGTGTGTGGACGTGTGCCCTACCGGCGCGCTTGTAACAGGCGGTCAGCTGAATTCGCAGCGATGCATTGCCTTTTTAACCCAAACAAAAGGATTTTTAGCTGAAGAATTTCGAAGTAAATTAGGCAATCGTTTATATGGCTGTGATACATGTCAAACTGTGTGTCCTGAAAATAAAGGAAAAGACTTTCATTTTCACCCTGAGATGGAGCCTGACCCAGAACTTGCGAAGCCTAAATTAAAACCGCTTTTAACGATGAGTAATCGTGAGTTCAAAGAGAAATTTGGACATGTTTCAGGATCTTGGAGAGGGAAAAAGCCAATTCAGCGTAATGCCATTATTGCACTGGCCCATTTTAAAGATCAAACCGCCGTTCCAGATTTAATTGAGTTAATTAAAAATGACGTTCGCCCTGTTATTCGAGGAACGGCGGCATGGGCGTTAGGCAAAATTGGTGATAAAGAAGCATTAGATACACTTATGAACTTAAGAGAAAAAGAAAAGGACCAAGAAGTAATTGAAGAAATGTCAAAAGGTATAGAGATGCTTCAAGAGATCTAAACCGTATTTTTATTGATAAAGTTAGCTAATGAGTCATAGCGTATAATAAACGCTTAGAAAAGTGGTGACATTATGCTAACAAAAAGGAATGTATTATATACTTTAATTAAAGCGCGTGCGGACAGCTACGTAAAAGGTGAGCTTCATGAAGACTTTAAGCCTTTCATTGAACAGCAGTGTGAGCTAAAGCGGTCTCTTATAAAAAAAAGAGAAGTTGATGTTTTAAAATGTAATATGAAAGGTTCTATTCAATCTGCTCATACGGATCAGGAAGAAACAAGAGTATTATATAAGGTGCACATTCAGGCATTTTTAAAACAAAACGATTTTTTCTATATAGAAGAGGAAATTGAAGATCGTTTAGCGCTTTTTTATAAAGATACACTTATTCAAGATGAGCTGCTGGTAAAGGATTTTTCTGAAGATGAGGTTGAAATGGATGTAGAAGAAGTAGAGGAAGACGAAGAAAGAGCCTCTTATTATGATCGTCTTGCGGCTGTTCAGTATGCAGAAAAACATTGGGATAAACCTAATGAAAGTTATAAGCAGTTTGAGGTAAACTGCACCAACTATATCTCACAGTGTTTGCATGCAGGAAAGGCGCCGATGCGGGGATATCCTAAAAAAGCAAACGGATGGTGGATGAGAGGGAACGCCTGGAGCTATAGCTGGGCCGTTGCTCATTCCATGCACAGCTATTTAAGTAACTCCAAGTCAGGACTTCGGGCCGTGCGGAAATCTTCAGCAAGCGAACTTGTCCCCGGAGACGTTATCTGCTACGATTTTGAAGGAGATGGAAGATGGAATCATACGACGATTGTTGTAGCAAAAGACGGTCATGGTATGCCTCTTGTGAATGCGAACACGTATAATAGTCGAATGAGATATTGGGCTTATGAAGATTCAACGGCTTACACGCCAAAGATTAAGTATGATTTTTTCCATATCGTTGACCGGTAAGTCTTTCGTTTTAGCAAGTTAGTGGTATAATGATGAATAGATTTGTTAGCAGAGGTGAAAATTTGTGGGAGTACACGTAGTGTTATTTCAACCAGAAATTCCAGCAAATACAGGAAATATTGCGCGAACATGTGCAGCAACAAATACGACGCTGCATTTAGTTCGGCCGTTAGGCTTTTCAACAGATGATAAAATGTTAAAGCGAGCTGGATTGGATTACTGGGAATTTGTAAATGTGGTGTATCATGATTCATTAGAAGAAGTATTCGAGAAGTATCCTGAAGCAGGCTTTTACTTCATCACAAAATTTGGTCAGCAGCCACATACAACATTTGATTATAGTGACTTAGAGCAGGATCATTTCTTCGTATTTGGAAGAGAAACAAAGGGTCTGCCAAAGCACATTATTGAAGAGAACATGGAAAGATGTCTTCGTTTACCGATGACAGAAAATGTTCGTTCTTTAAATTTATCTAATACAGCAGCTATTTTAATCTATGAAGCGCTGCGTCAACAAAATTACGCTGGTTTATCTTAAATAAAAAGCGAGGTTCAAATTTTATTGAACCTCGCTTTTTTATTTATGTCGACGATGATATGTAGTGGTTATTTTTTAACGCCCGGTTTATCATTGTATCCCGCTCTGAAGATGGATGCTAAAAAAGCAATTGTTACTCCTAATACTAAAAGTAAGCGCATTGATTTTCCTCCTCAATCTAATTAAAAGGATTATACAGCTACTGCAGTTAAAACCGACTTCCCATATCTCATGATGATAATAATGACAAAATAACTCTTCTAGAGACGTAAGTTCTCTAATAAAGTTTAACCGTTCCTTCTTACTCTTTTATTATAGCTAATAAATACTTCACTGTGAATGCCTAGCAAGGACAAATTTCTGAATTTTACAATTTAAAAAGCATGTTCAAACATTTTGCTGCATAGATTGTATTAATCTTGTTCACTAGCACCATAACTAGTAGGGGAGGTCCTTTAATGGATATATTAAAGAAAGTTGAAAGATACCGCGAAGAAGAGAATCGTCTTAAGTGGGAAGGGACATTTGAAGAGTACCTAAAGCTGATTAAAGATGAGCCTTTAATTGCTCAGCCTGCACACTCTAGAGTATACAACATGATAAAGGATGCAGGAATTGAAGAGGTAAATGGTAAAAGACATTATAAATTTTTCAGTGGACAAATGTTTGGACTTGAAGATTCGCTAGAACGCTTGGTGGAAGAATATTTTCATCCAGCTGCAAAGCGTTTAGATGTTCGTAAACGTATTTTACTTTTAATGGGTCCAGTAAGTGGTGGTAAATCGACGCTAGTGACCATGTTAAAAAGAGGGCTTGAAGCTTATTCGCTTACTGATCGAGGAGCTGTTTACGCTATTAAAGGATGCCCAATGCATGAAGATCCGCTGCATTTAATTCCACATCATTTGCGTAAAGACTTCTTTGAAGAGTATGGTATCCGAATCGAAGGAAACTTATCTCCTTTAAATACAATGCGATTAGAGGAAGAGTATGGCGGCAGAATTGAAGACGTCATTATCGAACGCATTTTCTTCTCAGAGGACAAACGAACTGGAATTGGAACGTTCAGTCCTTCTGATCCGAAATCTCAAGACATTGCCGACCTAACAGGAAGCATTGACTTTTCAACAATTGCAGAGTATGGATCTGAGTCAGATCCGCGTGCTTACCGCTTTGATGGAGAGCTTAATAAAGCAAACCGGGGAATGATGGAGTTCCAGGAGATGTTAAAATGTGATGAGAAATTTTTATGGCATTTGCTCTCTTTAACCCAAGAAGGAAACTTTAAAGCAGGAAGGTTTGCTTTAATTAGTGCAGATGAATTAATCGTAGCGCATACAAATGAAACAGAGTATCGCTCGTTTATTTCCAATAAGAAAAATGAAGCTTTGCATTCACGAATTATTGTAATGCCTGTTCCATATAACTTGAAAGTGAGTGATGAGGAAAAAATTTATGACAAAATGATTCGTGAAAGTGACGTATCAGATGTTCATATTGCCCCTCATACGTTGCGTATTGCATCTATCTTTACTACGTTAACAAGATTAAAAGAGCCTAAAAAAGGCGATATCGATTTATTAAAGAAAATGCGTCTATACGACGGTCAATCTGTAGAAGGCTATAACGATGCAGACGTAGAAGAGTTACAAAAAGAGTATACGGATGAAGGAATGAGCGGTATTGATCCTCGTTATGTCATTAATCGCATTTCATCTACCATCATTCGAAAAGATATTAAATCAATCAATGCATTAGATGTACTGCGTTCATTGAAAGAAGGGTTAGCACAGCATGCGTCTATTTCTGCTGAGGACCGAGAGCGTTACCTGAATTATATTTCTCTGGCGCGTAAGGAATATGATGAAATTGCTAAAAAAGAAGTGCAAAAAGCGTTCGTTTATTCGTACGAAGAGTCTGCTAAAACATTAATGGATAATTATTTAGATAATGTCGAAGCATACTGCAATAAAAATAAGCTTCGCGATCCGCTAACAGGAGAAGAGTTAAATCCAGATGATAAATTAATGCGCTCAATTGAAGAACAAATTGGTATTTCAGAAAACGCGAAAAAAGCATTCCGCGAAGAAATCTTAATTCGTATTTCCGCTTATGCACGTAAAGGAAAACGATTTGACTATAATTCGCATGAGCGCTTACGTGAAGCGATTCAGAAAAAATTGTTTGCAGATTTAAAAGACGTAGTGAAAATTACAACGTCTACTAAAACACCAGATGAGCAGCAGCTGAAGAAAGTGAATGAAGTGGTGGCTCGATTGATTGATGAACATGGGTACAATTCAGTATCTGCTAATGAATTGCTGCGCTATGTAGGAAGTTTGTTAAATCGATAACTCAGTACTAACAAGAAAACATGGCACTTCCGATTTGTGCCATGTTTTTCTTATCTCTTCAAATAAACTCTGCATAATTAGGCTAATGTGTAGTACGCATTGTACTTAACCATCATATGATAAGTCATAAACATATACATGACACTAGACACTATAAAATGAATAGTTAATAGTGAAAGAATTAGTTAGCAAGTATAGCATTCTTGCGCATAGGATAAGAGTAACCAACCTTTGAACTAAAGGTATTTGTCAGAAACTTTCGGTATAGCTTATGCATGCCAAGTAAAAACGTGCAGGTGTTTTTTAAATAAGGAGGGGAATAGCGTGGGAAAAGAAGTAGATAAAAGTTTTGCTGTCTCAAAAGAAGACTGGTCCCTCCATCGTAAAGGCCACGATGATCAAAAAAGACATCAAGAAAAAATTAAAGAAGCCATTAAAAATAATTTACCGGATTTAATCACAGAAGAAAATATCGTGATGTCCAATGGAAGAGAAGTCGTTAAAATTCCGATCAAATCATTGGATGAATATCGAATTCGGTACAATTATGATAAAAACAAACATGTGGGTCAAGGTGATGGAGACAGTAAAGTTGGGGATGTAGTAGCACGTGACGGATCTGCAGGAGATGGTCAAAAAGGAGCAGGAAAAGGTCAAGGAGCAGGAGACCAGGCTGGAGAAGACTACTTTGAAGCGGAAGTGTCCCTCATGGAGCTTCAAGAGGCTTTATTTGCTCAATTAGAATTGCCTAATCTTCAGCGAAAAGAATCTGATCAAATTGTTGTGGAACACATTGAATTTAATGATATACGACGTACAGGTTTGATGGGGAATATTGATAAAAAACGAACGATGATGAGCGCTTATAAGCGAAATGCAATGACAGGAAAGCCTACTTTTCATCCTATTTATCCAGAGGATTTAAAATTCAAAACGTGGAATGAAGTTATAAAGCCGGAATCGAAAGCGGTCGTCTTAGCTATGATGGATACGAGCGGTTCGATGGGCATATGGGAAAAATATATGGCACGTAGCTTTTTCTTTTGGATGACACGCTTTTTACGTACGAAATATGAAACAGTAGAAATTGAATTTATTGCACATCATACAGAGGCAAAAGTAGTGTCAGAAGAAGACTTCTTCTCAAAAGGAGAAAGCGGAGGAACCATTTGCTCATCTGCTTACCGAAAAGCGCTTGAATTAATTAATCAAAAGTATGACCCGAGCCGCTATAATATTTACCCGTTTCATTTTTCAGATGGCGATAACTTAACTTCAGATAACGCAAGGTGTGTAAAGTTAGTAAATGAATTGATGAAAGTGTCAAATATGTTTGGGTATGGAGAAGTAAATCAGTACAATCGACATTCTACTTTAATGTCCGCGTACAAAAACATTCAAGACGAAAGTTTTAGACATTTTATTTTAAAACAAAAATCAGACGTTTTTCACGCGATGAAAAGCTTTTTTAGAAAAGAGACAGAAGACCAGAAATATGCATAACCTAAAAGGCCTAGACTTATTATCTAGGTCTTTTTTATGCGGTTTATTCAACGCTTCTTTGGAGATAGTAAAAGTACGACTTTATCCAAAAGGAGAATAAGTGAATGAACGAAAATATAAAGAGGGAAATGCAAAAACATCAACAAAATCAGCGGTTGAACGCAGCCGAGTTAGGTTACTTATGGGCGCAATATTTAGGCGATACGCTATATGTATGTGTTCTTGGGTATTTTCTATCTGTTGTAAAAGATCCCGAGATTAAGGACCTCTTAAAAAAAGCACATCATATTTCACAAACTCATGTAGACGAATTGACGGAACTATTCAGTTCGGAAAAAATTCCAATCCCAGTAGGTTTTGGGGAACAAGATGTGAACAAAGGAGTTCCTGCTTTATTTGATGATATTTTTATGGCTATCTATGTCAATGAAATGGCTATTGGAGGTATGAAGAAATATGCCAGAGCGCTAAGCGCAGTGAGAAGGCAAGATATTTATGACCATCTATCCCGATGTGTAAAAGAAAGCGACAGTCTTTTAGAGAGTTCTAACCACGTTATTTTAAGCAAAAGCATGCTGATGAGACCTCCAGTTATTCCTTATCCTGTAAAAGTGAATTTTGTGGACCAGAAAACGTTTATATCACCACTTTTCTCTCAAATGCATCCTTTAACTTCTTTGGAGGTTACGGCTATTCAAGAAATTGTTAATACAAATGTATTAGGTAAAACGCTGATGCTGGCATTTAGTCAAGTAGCTACCACACAAAAATTACGCTCTTATTTTTTTGATGGAGTCAAACTTGCGAGTAAGCAAATCAAGCACTTCACCGAGTTACTGTCTGAAGCTGATTTACCAAGTCCGAGGCTGCTTGATGCATATGTAACCAACTCAACGATTTCACCGTTTTCAGATAAACTGATGATGTATCATACTTCCACAGCGGTGACGATCGCTATTGATAACTGTGGTGCTGGTTTGTCTATGTCGTTCCGTTCGGATGTAGCAGTAGAATTTTCTCAGCTAATTGGACGTATAGGAAAGTACGGAAAAGATGGAATTCGGATTATGATTGAGCAAGGTTGGATGGAAGAACCTCCAATGGCAACTGATCGTAAGAAGTTGGCGGAGAAATAAAAAAGAATATGTTGTCGATTATCAGTAATTTTGCGGTGCTGAAACATATATAGCTAAACGAAAATAGGTTGCTCTAGACCCACTTGAAGGAACAGTGATAAGATAAAAAAGCTGATTTTTCAAGAAGTAAGTCGAGGTGTGCAAATGAACAATAGTATAAGGGAGTCCATTGCGAAAAAAGTAGCGTGGATTAGCGTATGGAGCAATATTGCCCTTACGCTAGGAAAAGTAATAGTAGGATGGATTGGAAATAGTGATGCCGTGTTTGCTGATGGTATTCACTCTGCAGCGGACGTATTTGCCTCTATTATTGTATTATTGGTTATAAGAGTAGCGAATAAGCCAGCAGATGATGACCATCCATATGGGCATGGAAAAGCAGAAGTAATTGTCTCAGGAATCGTAGGAATTATTTTATTGCTTGTATCATTTTATGTGGTATTTGAAGGAGTCGTTGGTTTATTCCATCCGGTCGAATCTCCAAATATTTTAGCTATGTGGATTGCTGTTATCTCGTACATAGCAAAGGTATTGTTGTACCGTTATTCTTTAAACGTAGCGAAGCAGCACCACAGTAAGGCAATTGAGGCAATTGCATTCGATCATAAAGCAGATATTGTTGCTTCTATTGCAGCGGCAATTGGTGTTTTATTATCCATTATTGGTGATAAAATGGACGTTCAACTGCTGTTATATGGAGACAAAATAGCAAGTATCTTTGTTGCTTATTTAATTTTTAACATTGCCAGACAAATGATGGGAGAGTCTTTTCAAATCTTAATGGAAGGCAATATTGATGAAGAGCTACTGAAAGAACTTGAAGAAAGCATTTATGAATTTGAAGATGTGAAGCGGATTGATCGCGTTCGAGCAAGAGAACATGGCCATTACATATTAGTGGATGTACGTATTTCAATTGACCACTTTAAAACAATTAAGGAAGGTCATGATTTAGGACGAGAAATCAAAGCAACACTTATGAAAAAGCATGATAATATTCAGGAAGTATTAATCCATTTGAATCCTTATTATCCAGATTAAATAAGAAGCAGCGAAGTGTTATCTCGCTGCTTCTTATTATTTATAGATGTAGAAATTAATGAAATGAGTAGAATAAAATGATGAGGATTTTTATTTATAAAGAATCAAGTTTAATAAAATTGTATAAAGGGAATTGTATTTATTTATTGATGTGATAGGATAAAAAAGCATGTACATGCATTCACTACGAATGAAAGCAATGGACGGGTACATATAGATAATAATAAATGGTTTTGGGAGTCAAAGAAGGTGATGTTGAAGTGAAGGCAAGCATCAGATCAATCGTTAAAAAAGTCATGTTCACTCTGTTTATTGCGTATACGGCAGTGGTCATTTATGCAACTCTCATAAGGGAAAACGAACATGTTTACGGAAAAGCAATGAACTTGGATTTATTTAGCACGATCCGTCTGATGTGGGACAGTGGGAATATAATGCTCACTCTGACAAATATACTGGGAAATATTGTGATGTTTGCGCCGCTTGGAATGTTTATTCCTATGTTTATGAAGTGGTTTGATGGTTTTATTCAAGTGTTTACGACGGGTTTCTTAATCAGTTTTCTGATTGAAATTTTACAGTACAAGCTAACGGAACGAGTATTTGATATTGATGATATCTTTTTGAACACGCTAGGTACATTTATAGGCTGGGTTATTATTAAAATACTATATTGGGTTAAGAACATGCTGAAAGCACGTTTCAAAAAAAGATGAAAGGACTTCTTTACGAAGTCCTTTTTGCATCTTGTTGATAGAAACACTTAATGCAGCGCTTTACGGAAGAATGTGAGGATTCAACGATAATGTGCTGACAATTTTGCTGAACAAATAATAACTTTCTTTCAAGCAGCTTAATTTGTTCTTTAAGCTGTTCTACTTCATTATTGATAGATATTTGAACCACTGTTAACAAACTCTTTAGCTTTTTCTTTCATTCCTTCTTCTCTTACTTCGTTTACATCTTTTTCATTTTCTTGAGCCATGTTACGAATATCTTGGGAAATACGCATTGAACAGAATTTAGGTCCACACATTGAACAGAAATGGGCTGTTTTAGCACCTTCAGCGGGAAGTGTTTCATCGTGATATTCTTTTGCGCGCTCTGGATCTAGTGACAGGTTAAATTGATCATTCCATCTAAATTCAAATCTTGCTTTAGACAGCGCGTTATCGCGTTTTTGTGCTCCTGGATGGCCTTTTGCTAGGTCAGCGGCATGAGCAGCAATTTTGTAGGTAATAACCCCTTCTCGAACGTCTTCTTTATTTGGAAGACCTAAGTGTTCTTTTGGCGTTACGTAGCAAAGCATAGCTGTCCCAAACCATCCAATCATTGCAGCACCAATACCTGATGTAATATGGTCATAGCCTGGAGCGATGTCGGTTGTAAGCGGTCCAAGAGTATAGAAGGGAGCTTCTTGGCATATTTCCATTTGTTTATCTACATTTTCTTTGATAAGGTGCATAGGGACGTGTCCAGGACCTTCAATCATAACTTGTACATCGTGTTTCCAAGCAATTTTAGTTAGTTCGCCAAGCGTTTCTAATTCACCGAACTGTGCCTCATCATTAGCATCTGCAATGGAACCAGGACGTAGCCCATCGCCAAGGGAAATAGAAATATCGTATGCTTTACAGATTTCACAGATTTCTTCAAAGCGAGTATATAAAAAGTTCTCTTCATGATGAGCTAAACACCACTGCGCCAAGATGGATCCTCCGCGTGAAACAATACCTGTCGTACGTTTCGCTGTTAGAGGAATATAGCGTAAAAGAACACCTGCGTGAATAGTAAAGTAATCAACACCTTGTTCTGCTTGTTCAATTAATGTATCGCGGTATGCTTCCCACGTTAGATCTTCTGCTACGCCTTTTACTTTTTCAAGCGCTTGGTAAATAGGAACGGTCCCTACAGGAACAGGCGAGTTGCGGATAATCCATTCGCGTGTTGTATGGATATCTTTTCCTGTTGATAAATCCATAATTGTATCGGCTCCCCAACGCGTTGCCCATGTCATTTTTTCTACTTCATCTTCAATAGCTGAACGAATAGCTGAATTTCCGATATTAGCATTAATTTTTACATGGAATTTGCGGCCGATAATCATCGGTTCGCTCTCAGGGTGATTGATATTATTAGGGATAATCGCACGTCCTCTTGCTACTTCTTCACGCACAACTTCAGGATCCATCTGTTCACGAATAGCGATAAACTCCATTTCGGGCGTGATGACTCCTTTTTTCGCATAGTGCATTTGCGTTACATTTTGATTTTTTTTTGCGCGCAGCGGTAAACGACTAGTGTTAAAGCGCTCGTACTGATCTCTTGGATCACCATCATAATAACCGTTATCCTGTGGCTGAACAGTACGGCCTTGATATGTTTCTACATCGTTTCGTTCTGCAATCCACTTTTCGCGCAGAGCCGGTAATCCTTTTTGTAAATTAATTTCATAACGGGGATCTGTATAAACACCGCTCGTGTCGTATACACGTACGGGACTATTTTCTTCTTCACCAAAAGATCCTGTAGTAGGAGACTGATGAATTTCACGCATAGGTACTTTAAGGTCTTCTCTGGATCCTTGGACATATACTTTGTGACTGTTTGGAAAAGGCTTTTTCATAGAAACTGATACATTTTGTTTTGACATTACATATTCCTCCGGTTTCGCATAAAGTGTAGCTATACCGAACCATAAAAAAATCGGGTTCTGTGATAGACAGAACCCGATGGAATAGGCGAAAAAAGAATAAACATATACTATTCTTTTCAAGACTACTTCCCTCCGCTGGTATAACCCAAATCAGGTTCAAAGGGTTAAAGAGTTTTATTGCACTCTTCTCTCAGTCTGAGCTATCAGACACCCCTAGTAGAAATAACATTCGAATTATTCAATTTACGGCTTAAGTTTACCATCATTCGGTAAAAAATCAACCCTTAATATAAAAAAGCTAGACAATTAGCGTTGTCTAGCAGCGTCGATTGCAATTACAATAGCTGTAATAATATGCATGATAAATCCTAAAAATGGAATCCAAGCAACCAGTGAGGTAACAAGCCCTAGTATGTTTCCATAAGCAGATAACCCGCGTCTATTCGCTAAAATGAGTGTGATAGCATGAAGAATAAATCCAATAAAAAGAGGGGTATAACTAAAGCCCATAACAATCCCAGCGCCAATTAAAGGAATTCCGAGTAACGCTTCATACCCAGCAGTAACCCATTTCATTGTACGTACATTTCCATTCATAGTAAAAAGCCTCCTAAAAAAGATACTATTATATACGAGAAAAGAGAGAAAAAAGTTTCAAATTACTTAGGGGATATGTCGTATAAGCAAGCACTAGTTGATTAAAATGATAGATGACAGTAAAGGGTATGGAAAAAACATAATGATTTAGTCATTTTTTCACACCAAAGAAAAATAGTCTAGATGATTCATTTTTAGCTAAGGGCCCGGAATGTATACCGAACACAGCGACTGCTTTTTAAAACAAATAAAAGCTGATATCTTGTTTTTGGGTTCTAGCATGTAAGGTTTTTATTACAAATTATTAAAGATTCTTATCTTTTTGCAAATACACATTGTATTTCATAGTTTTAACAATTATGATAAAAAAGCAAGTGTCAAAATAGGAAAATAGTTGAGCATGTAAAACGAAGCGATAAGCTTATTAATTTGAAAGAAAGGCAAGGTATATAGCTTTATGTGGGAAATTATTGTAGCAATCATTTTAGGGATTGTAGAAGGTTTAACAGAGTTTGCTCCTGTTTCGTCAACTGGGCATATGATTATTGTGGATGACCTGTGGTTGAATTCAAAAGAATTATTTTCATCTCCAGTAGCTAATACATTTAAAATTGTTATTCAGCTAGGGTCGATCTTAGCAGTAGTTGTTATTTTTAAAGATCGTTTTATTAATTTATTAGGATTGGGAAAAAAACCAGCTGCTCCAATTGGACCGACAAATCGCTTGAATTTAATGCAGGTAATTGTTGGTCTGTTACCCGCAGGAGTGTTAGGACTTTTGTTTGATGATTACATTGATGAACATTTGTTTTCTTTAAATACGGTGCTAATTGGCTTAGTGGTTGGAGCTGTATTAATGATTCTAGCAGATTTGTTTGGACCTAAACGTCCGCGTGTAGAGACGGTGGACCAAATGTCTTATGGACAAGCACTAGGTATAGGACTGTTTCAATGTATTGCTCTTTGGCCAGGTTTTTCTCGTTCAGGCTCAACGATTTCAGGAGGGGTTCTTCTTGGAATGAGCCATAAGGCAGCCGCAGATTTTACATTTATTATGGCAGTGCCAATCATGGCAGGAGCAAGCGGACTTTCATTGATTAAAAACTGGCAGTACTTCACATCAGATGCACTACCGTTTTTTATTGCCGGTTTTATCAGCGCCTTTATTTTTGCGCTGGTATCCATTCGCTTTTTCCTAAAATTAATTAATCGCATCAAATTAGTGCCATTTGCAATTTATCGAATTGTTTTAGCAGCTATTCTATATTTTGTATTTTTATAAAATAAATACGCGTGTTCTTTAGTCCCTTAAACTTCTAATAGAGACTCAAAGAGCAAGAAAAAGCTATTGCAATGTTGCAATAGCTTTTTTGCATAAATATATATTATCGCCTTTTGAAAGCGTTTTATAAACATAGGTATTGACAAAACGTGTCGAAAAATAGTAAATTAATATTTGTGCAGTATAAAGTTAAGTAAAAGTAAGACTTCTGTTTAGTTTTATTGACTGTAAAAAACGTATGACAACGTATAGATCGTTTTAATTTTATAAAAACTGAATAATAAGCTTAATCGTATAGAGCGGGGGAATCATTATCGGCAGTAAAGCTGCCTTGGGGTGAATCCTTACAAAAGGTAGGAAACTCTCAATTCCGAATCCGACAGTTAACCCCGTTTGCTTTATTGAGAGAAAGAGCCCAAAATAGCGTAAGTAAAAGGCTGTTCTTTCTTAAGAATAGTCTTTTTTTGTTTTTTCAGAAAAGTATATACAAATGTCATACATCTTTGGGGAGGTACATCTATGAAAAAAATTCGTTTTGGTTTGGCTACGCAGATTTTTACCGGATTAATCCTCGGTGTTCTTGTAGGGGTAATTTGGTTTAACGATCCGCGTGTAGTAACATACCTACAGCCGCTAGGAGACTTATTTTTAAGATTAATTAAGATGATTGTTATTCCAATTGTTATCTCAAGCTTAGTCGTTGGGGTTGCAGGAGCAGGTAGCGGTAAACAGGTCGGGAAGCTCGGCGTTAAAACAATTCTCTATTTTGAAATTATTACGACTTTTGCAATTGTAATCGGTGTATTGATTGCTAATATTTTTCATCCTGGGCAAGGTGTAGACATTCAATCAGCACAGAAGAGTGATATTTCACAATACGTTGAAACATCCGAACAGCAAGAAGGAAAGTCAGTGGCTGAAACGTTCTTGCACATTGTTCCGACAAACTTCTTCCAATCAATTGTTGAAGGAGATATGCTAGCAATTATCTTCTTTACAGTGTTGTTTGCACTTGGAGTAGCAGCAATTGGGGAAAGAGGAAAGCCAGTTGTACAATTCTTCGACGGCGTTTCTCACGCAATGTTTCACGTGGTAAACCTTGTAATGAAAGTGGCTCCAATTGGTGTATTTGCTTTAATTGGTGTAACGGTTTCAAAATTTGGCTTAGATTCACTCCTTTCATTAGGAAAGCTTGTTATCTTAGTTTATTTAGCGTTAATTTTCTTCCTACTTGTTGTATTAGGAGGAATTGCTAAATGGGCAGGAATTAACATCTTCCACTTATTCCGCTATATGAAAGATGAACTGTTGTTAGCATACAGTACATCTAGTTCTGAGACAGTTCTTCCGCGTATCATGGAAAAACTTGAAAAGATGGGCTGTCCAAAAGCTATCGTATCGTTCGTTGTACCAATTGGTTATACATTTAACCTAGATGGTTCCGTTCTTTATCAAGCGATTGCAGCGTTATTCTTAGCGCAGGTGTATGGTATTGATTTAACGATCGTTCAACAGCTGACGCTCATTCTTGTATTGATGGTTACATCGAAAGGAATGGCTGCAGTGCCAGGAACATCATTTGTTGTATTACTGGCTACTCTTGGAACAATCGGTGTTCCCGCAGAAGGATTAGCCTTCATTGCTGGAGTAGACAGAATCATGGATATGGCACGTACGGTTGTTAACTTAGTAGGAAACACACTAGCAGCAATTGTAATGTCTAAATCCGAAGGCAAATTTGATCCTAAAAAAGGTACAGAGGTCATGAGGGCCGGCTAATTTATAAATTAAAAAGCTACTTATTCTATTCAAAAAATTAGAATAAGTAGCTTTTTTCATAATAATTCCTTTATTATTATGGGAATTGACCCTATAATATGTAACATCAGGTATAAAAATATCCAAATTTTATTCTTACATAAAGCAGTCACTGGTTCCTTTCTTTATCAGTAAATATAGAGATAGCTTAGCTAGTAGGGGGATAGTAGAGTATGTGGAAAAAGCGAATATGGGTCATCGCCTCGATAGTAATCGTATGTTTGTTAATCCCTTACAGTTTACCGATTGTGTTTGCTTTATTAACAGCATTAGCACTTGAGGGTATTGTTCAGAAATTGCATCAATCTTTTAAAATGAAGAGAGTCTATGCAGTGCTTACCACCTTCATTTTATATGTTGTTTCGCTGATACTTATTGGATTTTTTATTGTTCGGACAATCGTTACGCAAGTGGTTGCTCTTTCAAAAATAGCGCCTTCATTTGTAAAAGAAATCTATGAAACCGCGATTTACCCAACCATTATTAAGTGGAAGTACTATTCAAACGCTCTTCCTACAGAAGTGATTTCTTCTATCGAGCGCACGCTTGAAAAAACCGTAAATTCATTAGATTCTCTGTTAAAAAGTACGGTGGAAATTATCATCAGCTTTGCCGCTACTGTTCCTGGGTTTCTATTAGAGTTTCTTATTTATTTAGTAGCGCTTGTATTTATCAGCCTTGAGCTGCCTGCTATTAAAAATAAAATTAAGTCATTTTTAACAGAAGAAACGAAATATAAGCTACAAGTTGTCATCACTCAGCTTATCCAAGCGGGGGTTGGTTTTATCAAGGCACAAATTATCTTAAGTGTCATGACGTTTGTAATGGCTTATATAGGGCTTTGGCTATTAGATGTTCCGTATACCGCGCTTCTTAGTTTATTAATTGTAATTGTCGATATCTTGCCAATCCTTGGGACAGGCTCGGTTCTCGTTCCATGGGGGATTTTTGCTCTTACTCAAGGGCATGACTCATTAGCAATCGGCTTATTTATTCTATTTGGAGTCATTACGGTAGTAAGACGTGTAGTAGAACCAAAAGTATTTTCTACAAATATGGGTATTTCACCTTTGGCTGCACTAGTTAGTTTGTACATTGGATTTAAACTTTTAGGTTTTGTCGGGTTATTTTTAGGACCGGCTTTAGTTATTTTATACGATGCTCTTCGTAAAGTAGGTATTATTCAAATTAACTTTAAACTATAAAAGCGCTGGATAAAACTAGCGCTTTTTTTATTGAAACTTTTGTAGTACGTCATACGTAAAGAGGGAAAGGAAAAAACTATGTCGCATTGGTTTTTATCTATCAATCGGCTAAATTATAGTTTTGTGGTCTTAGATTTAATAACATGAGGAGGAGAATTTTTGTTAGAGTCGGTTTTACTTTCTTTAATTGAAGCGCTAAAACAGCTTTCTTATTTTGGCGTAATTTTAGCATTAACGTTTGAGTTTGTCCCGGCAGAGCTTGTTTTACCTTTAGTAGGGTATTGGGTGTACCAAGGTGATATGAACTTGTATCTGGCTATCCTTGCAGGTACAGTAGGGGGTGTTTGTGGACCGTTGACTCTTTATGCACTGGGACGTTACGGTGGACGACCGCTAGTTTTAAAATATGGAAAATACTTTTTGGTGAAAGAAAAAGAAATCGACGCTGCCGATCGCTTTTTTAATAAGTACGGCAGCGGGGTCGCTTTTTTTGGACGGTTTATTCCAGGAGTGCGCACCGCTATCTCTTTTCCGTGCGGGATGGCAAAAATGAATGTCTGGCTGTTTTCTATTTACACATTTGTTGCGATGCTTCCAGTAACGGCTATTTACGTATATTTAGGATATAAGTTAGGACCTAAGTGGAAAGAGGTGGGGCCGATTGTGTCTCAATATATGCAGCCGATTGGAATCGGAATTGTTGTTTTAATTGCGTTGTTTTTTATCATTAAGTATGTGCGGAATAAACAAGTAGGACAGAGCTGATAAATCGAGGAAAAGAGTGAGGATATGTCAGAGCATGAACAGTTGAGAATAGAACTACGAAAAATTGAAAAGTGGGAGAAAGACCAAAAAGGACTTTTTTTCTGGGAGCGGCTGGCTCGCTTGCCTTTTTCAGCTTTAGATAAAGTAACGCCAAAGTTCATTCATCAAAAAATAGAAAAATTATTAGATGAAATTGCTAAGTATGTTGATAATGGAGGCCAGTATTTAGCTAATACGTCTGCCACGCTAGAGAAAGCATCAGCCCAATTAAAAGAAAATAAGCAGCTTTCAATAGAGGATATTCAGCATTTATCTCTGCAGGAAATGGATGAATTGGCGGAGTATTTTATTGAAGTCCGAAAAAAGAATGCACAGCTGCAAGGAGCTACAACCGGAGTAGGTGGAATTTTTACACTGGCGATTGATATTCCTTTTGTATTGGGACTTACACTTAAGACACTGCAAGAAGTGGCTGTTTCTTATGGTTACGATCCCACTGAGCAAGAGGAACGCATTTTTATGGTCAAATGCATGCAGTTTTCATCCTCTGATATTGTAGGAAAGCGTGCGATTTTAGAAGAATTAGCAAGCGGCAATCGAACGCAGAGCTTGCAGCAGCTCCAAGGTTGGAGAGAAGTGTTTCTAACCTATAGAGACAACTTGGGATGGAAAAAGCTATTTCAAATGATTCCTATAGCAGGAATGGTATTTGGGGCGTATATTAACAAACAAGCGATTAGCGATATAGGAGAAGTTGGAATGATGCTTTACCGTAAAAGGCGTATTTTGGAAAAAGTCTCACAATCTAAAAAATAGAAAAAGGCTGGTACGAAATTATTTTAGTTGAAGAAAAATCCGAACGCGTTTGATTCTTGATTAAGAATCGAATGCGTTCGGATTTTTTCATTGGTATAGTAAATGCAGCTTTCATGTGTTAAGTCTATTTCCTTAATCAAAATGAAAAGTAGGAATGGTAATAGTATTTTTTCGTCTGGCAATCAGTAAATAAATAATTCCGATTATACTCCATACAATACCGATAAATAAAGATGTTTTTTCTAAGTTAAGCCACATAAAAAATAAAAATAAACTGCCGAGTAAAGGCATAAGTACATATGAAATATACCCACTGAGAGATCGTTTGTTTTGATGAATAAAATAATGGATAAAAACCGCTATGTTCACTGAACTGAACGCAATTAAAGCACCAAAATTAATTAAAGAGGTAGCTTTTTCAAGAGACAGACCTAGTGAAATTAAAGAGAGGCCACCAATAATCACCACGTTCCAAATAGGCGTCTTTGTTTTAGGGTGAATATAGCCAAAAATTCCTCGAGGCAGATAACCATCTTTCCCAATTGCATAGAGAAGTCTTGATGCACTCATATGTGAGACAAGTCCAGAAGCAATAGTTGAAGTCAAGGCCGCTGCTACAAAAATAGATTGAAAAAGCTGGCCGCCAATTTTATAAGCAATTTCCGCTGATGCACCTTCTAAATCATGAAACAAAGAGGCTGAAGGGAAAAGAAGCTGAGCAAAGTAAGAAACCGTGATAAATAAGGCGCCTCCCGTACATGCAATAATAAGAATCCCTTTAGGAATGGTTTTCTCAGGCTCAAGTGTTTCTTCGGCCATAGTGGTTACAGCATCAAATCCTAAAAAAGAAAAGCATAAAATAGCTGCTCCGTTTAATAACAGAGATATAGAGGCCGATTCACTTATAAACGGTTTAAATGACAGCTCTTGGCCTTGAGTTGTAGCACTTAAAATAATAAAGATAATAGCGACTAAAATTTGAAAAGCAACTAATAGCGTACCAAAAGAAACGGTTAAATGAACGCTGAAAATATTCATTATGGTCATGATGACAACAAAGCTGATAATCCATACGGCTTTTGGAACACCTGGAAACAGAGAGCTTAGGTAAATATTTGTCAAAAGTGCATTAATCATCGGTAGAAATAGATAATCAAGAAGAGCCGTCCATCCTACCAAAAAACCAATGCTTGGATTCATTACTTGCTGTGCGTATGTATAAGAAGAACCAGCTCCGGGAAAAGCTTTTACCATTTTTCCATAACTAATGGCTGTGAATAAAATAGCAATCAACGTGAATGCATAAGCGCCTGAAACATGTCCATCTGTTGATTCAGTTACAATGCCAAATGTATCAAAAACGGCCATAGGTGCCATGTAGCCTAACCCTATCACGACGATATGCCATAATTTTAGTTGTTTAAGAAGAGAAGGTTCATGATTCATATTTGTCATCCTTTCTGTGTATAATCATTCTTCATTATTTATTATTATACTATATTATTAGGTTTGTCATCTTTTTTTGAAAAAGAAGAGAAAATTGCGCGCTAAGAGATAAAGAGCATTTAGTTAATTACTAGACAAAGCAAAAAAATGCTTTTTTTCACTTTGATTTTTACCATTGAGTCTAGAAAGTATTTTACATAAAATGAAAGAAAGTAAAAAAGCTTCGTTTAGGGTGGTCTACTTGTAAATACGAAAACAAATTTTTGAATGCGGTTACATTTTTGTTGGTGTACAAAGTTAAGAATGATGGTGAAGGAGATGAAGGAAGTGATTGCTACACCCTATATAAACTTGGAGATCAACAAGGAACCAGGTGTGCATGTCGTATTGGATGAAACAAAAAAAGATGGTGTTTACTTTATTAAATTAACGGTCAAGTCGGTTAAAAAAAGAATTCTTCCAAAAATGAAATTAAAATGGAGCGTTCCATTGTTAGATATCCAACTGTATAAATCTTTGCAAACTAGTAAGGGCGATGTGAATGCCTCTTTTGTTCATTGTTTTATGAATAAGAATGGTTCTAACCGCTACACCATTGCATGTTCAGACATACGTCATCCTATTCTGTGTGCTCCCAATTGGAAGGACATGTGTCTAGATGTAGAAATGACCTTATTTAGTGAAAGCAATTGGTCTCTTCATAGCTATGAAACTGAACTGCGAGTAGACACAAGAATGATTGAAACAGAAGAGTTATTCAAAGATTTAGCGAAATGGTATGAGAGAAAAGAGATTAATCTAGCATCTGCTTTTGAGCATGCAACGGCAATAGATGAAAAAGGAAATGTCTCGTTAGATATTTGATGGTAAGGAGAGGGATAAAATGGGAATCTTATTTAATGAACGTACAAAGGAGTTTCATCTGCAGGGACGCGATGTAAGTTATATCTTTTCAGTGTTGAGAAACGGGCAGCTCGGTCACTTGTACTATGGAAAAAAGCTTAAGCACCGTTCATCTTTTCAGCATTTTTTACGCGTAGAAACAAGAGGAGCTAGCGCTTCAGTATATGAAGGAGAACTAGCATTTTCTCTTGAAACAATCAAACAAGAGTATCCTTCTTATGGAACAACAGACTTCAGAGAGCCAGCCTATCAACTTCTTCAGCAAAACGGAAGCCGAATCACGAATTTTGAATACGATAACCATAAAATTTACAAAGGCAAGAAGCCATTAAACGGCTTACCTGCTACATATGTAGAAGAAGAAAGTGAAGCCACAACTGTAGAAGTTGAACTGATTGATAAATTGCTCAATGCATCACTTATTTTAACGTATACCGTTTACGAAGACCGAAATATTATTACGCGTCACGCACGATTTGAGCATAGAGGAGAAGAAGCAGTCGATATTTTGCGTATCATGAGCGGCAGCATTGATTTGCCTACATCAAATTATGAGATGGTTCAGCTTTCCGGTGCGTGGATTCGAGAAAGACACGTTAAAACACGAATGCTTCAGCCTGGTATTCAAAGTATTTCTAGTGCGAGAGGTACAAGCAGCAGTCAGCAAAACCCGTTTTTAATTTTAAAGAATCCAGCTGCAACTGAACACAGTGGAGAAGCATATGGTTTTAGTCTTGTATACAGCGGAAACTTTCTTGGACAAGTGGAAGTAGATCATTATAATGTATCAAGAATAACGATGGGCATTCATCCTTTTGATTTTCAGTGGCGACTAGAAAGTGGACAAACTTTTCAATCACCAGAACTAGTACTGGCTTATTCAAATAGCGGGCTAAACGGCCTTAGCCAAGAGTATCATGAGCTATATCGCAAGCGTCTGGCCAGAGGAAAATGGCGGGATTTGGAGCGACCAGTTTTAATTAATAACTGGGAAGCGACGTATTTTGATTTTAACGAAGAGAAAATTGTACATATTGCCAAAGAAGCGCAAAAGCTAGGCGTTGAACTTTTTGTATTGGATGACGGCTGGTTCGGTAAACGTAATGATGATACAACCTCTCTTGGAGATTGGTTTGTAGATGAAAATAAGCTTCCGGGCGGTATGAAGTCATTGGCTCAAAAAGTAACGGATTTAGGTATGGACTTTGGGTTATGGTTTGAACCTGAAATGATTTCAAAGCAAAGCAACTTGTATGAAAAGCATCCAGATTGGTTGATTCATGTGCCAAATCGTCATCAGTCTCATGGACGAAATCAATATGTGCTTGATTTTTCCAGAGAAGAAGTAGTGAATTATATCTATGAACGAATGGAAGCTATTTTAAGTGAAGCACCTATCTCTTATATAAAATGGGATATGAATCGAAATATAACGGAGATTGGATCTGTTGGGCTGCCCGCGAACCGTCAGTTTGAAGTAGTACATCGCTATATTTTAGGTGTGTATGATTTGTATGAGCGACTAACAAGGAAGTTTCCGGATATTTTATTTGAATCATGTGCAAGCGGGGGCGCTAGATTTGATCCGGGAATGCTTTATTATGCTCCTCAAGCCTGGACGAGCGATAACACAGACGCGATTGAACGTCTAAAAATTCAGTACGGCACGTCTTTTGCCTATCCAATCAGTTCAATGGGAGCACACGTATCAGCCGTACCAAATCATCAAGTACGCAGAGTAACAAGTCTAGAAACAAGAGGAGACGTTGCGTATTTTGGCGCATTTGGTTATGAGTTAGATGTTACGCTGATGACAGAAGATGACAAAGAAACGGTAAAAAAACAAATTCAGTATTATAAAAAACACCGATCTCTTATTCAAAATGGCACATTCTATCGCTTAAAAAGTCCGTTTGAACAAGATGGAAATGTGACGAGCTGGATGGTTGTTTCATCCGATCAAAAACAGGCAATCATCGGCTATTATCAAGTGTTAGCTAGACCAAATCCTTCTTATGAACGCATTGAGCTAAAAGGGCTTCATCCTAATTATGAATATACAGTGATGGAAACAGACCAAACAGCTTATGGAGATGAGCTCATGTACGCAGGAATCGCTCTAACTCATGAGTATCCGGGTGTTGAAGCATATGATGAAAAATCTGGAGACTTTGTATCGGTTATTTACACACTGCAAGCGCAATAAGCAAAAAGCCACTTCTATATCATAGAAGTGGCTTTTTTGAGTTAACTATTAATTATATATTGTTGACATAAAAGGAGAAGTAATGGTAACTTTTAGTTATAATTGTTAACTTTATATTTTTTTAGTTTACTAAAGTGGAGGGGAATCGATGGAAACCACAAGTTTAAGAGATTGGAAAGCACTTGCTCAGTCTATTATTAAAGGGAAAGAAATTACATATAATGAAGCGCTTCAACTTCTGCATGTACCGGATGAAGAAGTGTTAGAGGTCATGAACGCCGCGTACTTAATTCGTCATCATCATTATGGAAAAAAAGTAAAGCTTAATATGATTATTAATACTAAATCGGGTTTATGCCCAGAAGACTGTGGATATTGTTCGCAGTCGATTGTATCAGAAGCGCCGATTGATAAGTATGCGTGGTTAACAAAAGAGAAAATTGTAGAAGGTGCTTTTGAAGCTCAAAAAAGAAAAGCAGGTACATATTGTATCGTGGCGTCAGGCCGTCGCCCTACTGATAAAGAAGTAGCGCACGTAGTGGGAGCGGTAAAAGAAATTCGTCAAAAGACAGACTTGAAAATCTGTGCCTGTCTAGGGTTTTTAACAGATGATCAAGCACACGAACTAGTCGAGGCGGGTGTTCATCGCTATAATCATAATTTAAATACTCACGCTGATAATTACGACAATATTTGTTCTACACATGGCTATGAAGATCGAGTCGATACGGTTACTACATCTAAAAAAGCAGGTTTGTCACCTTGTTCCGGTGCGATTTTTGGAATGGGCGAGACAAATGAGCAAGCCGTTGAATTAGCTTTTCAAATTAAAAAGTTAGATGCAGATTCTATTCCATGCAACTTTCTTGTTGCCGTTCCAGGAACGCCTCTAGAAGACAAAAAGGCGTTAAAGCCAATGCAATGCTTAAAGCTGTTGGCGATGATGCGTTTTGTAAATCCAACGAAAGAAATTCGGATTTCAGGAGGCAGAGAAGTCAATCTCAGATCCCTTCAGCCGCTTGGTCTGTTTGCTGCAAACTCAATTTTTGTAGGTGATTATTTAACGACTCAAGGTCAAGAACCTACAGCTGACTGGAGATTAATTGAAGATTTAGGATTTGAAATCGAAGAATGTGCACTGTGAAGCCGTTGAGAAATCAACGGCTTTTTTTTATCTTTAGGCGATTTACAGGAACTATACGTTTACTTTACAAAACTCAACAGCTTCTTTATATTGCCTTCACAAATAACCATTATTATAAAACATGTGAACGATAAGTGAATAGTTACTAAGGTTATGAAATTGAGAAACCACAAAAAACAATAGGTCTATATAAACATCCTATGCGTTTTTTGTGGTTTTTTTATAAATGAAAGGAAGGAATCGTTTTGAATAAGGAAGCAGATTTCTTACAACAGCTTGGACAAGATCGTTTAATTGCATCCATTAAAAGTCCGAAAAATTTAGAACAATTTTTAGAAACAGAGATCCAGGCCGCCTTTTTGTTGACGGGCAACATTAGTGTAATTAAACGCTATGTAGATTTACTCAAACAGCATAATCGAATGGTTTTCTTACACATTGAAAAAATTCCGGGAATTAGCTATGACCGGGAAGGGCTGAAATTTCTCGCTAAGTTTGTAAAGCCCACAGGTATCGTAACCACTAAAAGTTCACTCATTAATTACGCAAAACAGGAAGGGCTGGTTGCTATTCAGCGGCTGTTTTTAGTGGATACAGACGCAGTAGCACAAGGGTTAAAAACAGTTCAAGATATTAAACCGGATGCATTAGAACTAATGCCAGGGTTGATTCCGGAGATGATAGAGAAAATCGTTAAAAAAACAAATATCCCTATTATTACAGGTGGACTCATTCAACATGAAAGCCATATCCAAGCTGCTTTAAAAGCAGGGGCTACGGCAGTTTCTACAGGGAAATCATGGCTGTGGAAAAAATATGAATGAGCGAGAAAGGAGCGTTTTTAATGAAAAAAGTAGAGCTAGTTAACGTTGGAAAGTCATACGATCAAAAAACAAATGTTATTCAAGATATTAACGTCACAATTGAACCTGGAGAATTCTTCGTATTAGTAGGTCCTTCAGGGTGCGGGAAAAGTACAATGCTGAGAATGATTGCCGGATTAGAAGAAGTCACACAGGGAGAGTTGCTAATTGGAGATGTAAAAGCAAATAAACTGCTTCCAAGTCAGCGCGATTTGTCCATGGTGTTTCAAAACTATGCTTTATATCCGCATTTGACAGTAGAACAAAATATTCTTTTTGGTCTGCATACAAAGAAAATTTCAAAGCAAGAACAGCATAAGCGCTGCAGGGAAGCAGCAGAAATGCTTGGTTTAAGTGAATATTTAAAGCGAAAGCCTAGACAGCTTTCGGGAGGACAGCGTCAGCGTGTAGCACTCGCACGTGCTATTGTTACTCATTCGCCTATTTGCCTGATGGATGAGCCGTTATCAAACTTGGATGCGAAGCTGCGAGCAAAGATGAGATCAGAAATTCGCCAGATTCAGCGTAAGTTAGGTATTACGATGATTTATGTCACGCATGATCAAACGGAAGCGATGACGATGGCGGATCGAATGATGATTTTAAATGGAGGTAATATTCAGCAGGTTGGGCGTCCCCTTGATATTTACAATGCACCGGCAAACACGTTTGTAGCATCGTTTATAGGTTCTCCTCCTATGAACTTATCAAACATTTCTATAGAAAATAACTTACTCGTTTTTGAAGATAGAAGAGCTATTTCTATGAGTGCATCATACAGCAACCTTAGCGGTAAAAAGGAAGTTGTGGTTGGAGTAAGACCTGAGCACGTTCAGCTTGCGACAAACGACAACACCAGCTTTATCGTAGAGGTAGATAATGTCGAAATTCTAGGAACGGAAACACTGCTTACATTTCAAATGGGAGACAAGCAGTGGATGGCTAAGTGGAACGGTCAATGGAATATAAAAGTGGGAGAGCGCGTCCCTATTTTTATCGATCCAAAACATCTGTTTTTATTTGATAGTGGTACAGGTTCATGCTTGCACTATGAACCATCAACGGAAGATTTAACTGTAAAGGGGGCATTTGTATGAGTGCTGTTACCAAAACAGCAAACTCGCCTGTTTCTGTTTCATCAAATCCAAAAGAAAAGAAGTCAATGCCTAACCTATTGGTAGGATTATCTTACTTGCTTCCATCATTGTTGTTATTTGGGGTATTTCTATTCTACCCAATGATTAAGACCTTATATTTAAGTCTTTTTATTACAGACACACAGGGAAATCCCTTGAAATTTGTAGGATTGCAAAATTTCTTTTATCTATTTACAGATCCAAACTTCTTACAAAGTATGAAAGCCACTTTTTTATTTGTACTATACACGGTGCCTATTGGCTTAATTATTGCATTATTCCTAGCGCTAATCGCAAATGAAAAGCTAAAAGGAATTGGTTTTTTCAGAACAATGTTTTCATCTACGATGGGAATGAGCGTAGCGGCTTCTTCTGTAATTTGGATGTTTATGTATAACCCGACAATCGGTGTTATTAATAAAGTATTAAATCTTGTAGGCATTCATGATGTGCAGTGGTTATTAGATCCTAAGTATGCGCTGATTGCTGTGTCCATCTCTACGATTTGGATGAACATTGGGTTTACCTTTTTAATTTTACTTGGCGGGTTACAAAATATTGATGAAAAGCTGTATGAAAACGCGCGTATTGCTGGAGTTAGCTATTGGTATCAGCTCCGTAAAATTACGCTTCCTATGCTTTCGCCAACGCTGTTTTTTATTATCACCGTTTCGTTTATTAACGCGTTTCAAACGTTTGGACAAATTGACATTTTAACAAAAGGCGGACCTACAGATTCCACAAATGTCATTGTTTATTCAATCTACAAAGATGCATTTGTAAACTATAATGTTGGCTCTGCAAGTGCTCAAGCTACAATTTTATTTTTCTGTATTCTACTGGTTACCGCTCTTCAATTCAAACTTGGAGAAAGGAAGGTACATTATCAATGAGCATCACGAGAAAATGGACAACTTATTTGTTACTCATTGCAGCTACGTTAGTATTGATGTTTCCTATTCTATACGCTTTTTCCATTAGTTTTATGAGTGGAGCGGAAGTGTTGGAAGGGAAGATTTGGCCGTCATCTTTTTCATTTGAAAATTATCGGGACGCTTTTGAAAAAGTTCCGCTGCTTCATTATTTAATCAACAGTTTTGCCGTATCTATCTTCGTCATGGCTGGGCAGCTGTTAGTTTCAAGTTTGGCCGCTTTTGCATTTGTATTTATTAAATTTAAAGGAAGAGATACTATTTTCTTTCTCTTTATTTCTACGATGATGATTCCATGGGAAGCAACGATGGTTCCTAACTTTTTAACAGCACAAAAGCTAGGATGGATTAACAATTATTTAGGACTAACGATTCCTTTTTTTGCTTTAGCATTTGGAACCTTTTTATTGCGTCAACAGTTTAAAACCATTCCAAATGAGTTATATGAAGCTTCTCAAGTTGCAGGGATCAGCCGCTTTCGTTTCTTTTGGAACGTGGTGCTTCCTGTGTCTAAAACAAGCTTAGTTACGCTTGGCGTATATAGCTTTTTAACAACATGGAATATGTATTTATGGCCACTATTAGTGACAAATACAGAGGATGTTCGTACCGTTCAGATTGGTTTAAAGCAAATGCAAACGCAGGAGATTTCAACTGATTGGGGAGTGGTTATGGCCGCTGTCGTTGTTGTGATCTTACCGACATTATTACTATTATTCCTAGGTCAAAAACGTCTTCAAAAAGGATTAACACAAGGTGCAATTAAATAGGAGAGTGAATGTGATGAAAAAGATATTGGCTATCGTAACGGCATGCTTGCTAGTCGTTCTAGGTGCTTGCTCAAATTCAACTGGTTCTTCGGAAGCGCAAGAAACTAAAAAAACAGCATCAGGTAAAACAGAAGTCGTTTTTTGGCACGCTATGAGCGGTGACCTTGAAAAATCACTCAATAAAATTGTCGATGAGTACAATAAATCTCAGGACAAAGTGGAAGTAAAGCCTGTTTTTCAAGGAACGTATGAGGAAGCACAAACAAAATTTAATACAGTAGCAGGAACAAAGGATGCACCGGCTATTATGCAGACGTTCGAAGTAGGAACGAAATTCATGATAGACAGTGGTAAGATCCAGCCTGTTCAAAAGTTTATTGATGAAGACCACTACGATACTTCGCAGTGGGAGAAAAACATTTCAAGCTATTACCAAGTAGATGGAAAGCAATATTCAATGCCGTTTAACTCTTCAACACCTGTGTTAGTTTACAACAAAGATGCCTTTAAAAAGGCAGGATTAGATCCTGAAAATCCTCCAAAAACGTATGATGAATTAAAGGCAGCTGCAAAAAAATTAACAGAGAAACAAGGAAATAAAACATCACAATACGGCTTTTCAATTCTAAATTACGGATGGTTCTTTGAAGAGCTAGTTGCTTCTCAAGGCGGTTTGTATGTAGATCACGAAAACGGCCGTAAAGGTGATGCTGAGAAGGCAGTATTTAATGGAAAAGAAGGACAAAACGCATTTAATTTAATCAATGATATGTACAAAGAAGGTACATTCTACAACGTAGGACAAAACTGGGACGATATGCGCGCAGCATTTCAATCTAAAAAAATTGCAATGTTCCTAGACTCATCAGCAGGTATTAAAACACTAGTAGACAATGCGCCATTTGATGTAGGCGTATCAGATCTTCCTGTTCCAAAAGAAGAGGATCGCCAAGGAGTAGCTATCGGGGGAGCATCTTTATGGATGTCTAAAGGAATTAGTGATGAAACATCAAAAGCGGCGTGGGACTTCATGAAATATTTAGCAACACCAGAAGTTCAGGCAAAATGGCACGTAGAAAGCGGCTATTTTGCGGTTAATCCTAAAGCATATGACCAAGACATTGTAAAGAAAGAGTGGGAAAAATACCCGCAGTTAAAAGTGACGGTTGATCAGCTTCATAAAACTAAATCAACTCCGGCAACACAAGGCGCTTTGATTTCGGTATTTCCTGAATCACGTCAAAAGGTAGTAACAGGAATGGAAAGTCTGTATCAAGGAGTAAAGCCGAAAGAAGCACTTGATCAAGCTGCAAAAGAAACAAATAGAGCATTAGAAGTAGCGAATCAAAAATAACCTATGATTACGAAGCTCGTCTTTCAAGTTATTTTGAGGACGAGCTTTTTATTTAGTGAATCACTAGTTAGGGGAGATAGAAGACAATGAACACTTCAATTGATCTTTATGCGCATCGCGGCTTTAGCGGACGGTATCCTGAAAATACAATGATTGCATTTGAAGAAGCAAGAAAAATGCGGGTTGCAGGTATTGAATTGGATGTACAATTAACAAAAGACGGGGAAATAGTAGTTATTCACGATGAACGAATTGACAGAACGACGAATGGAATGGGATACGTTCAAGACTTTTCATATAAACAGCTGCGATTATTCGATGCTGGAAGCTGGTATGATTCTCGTTTTTCTAAACAATCAATTCCCACATTAATAGAAGTGTTTGAGTGGATGATGGACAAAAAGACAGAAATGACCGTGAACATTGAATTAAAAAATGACCAAATTTACTATCCAAAACTTGAGGAAAAAGTTCTTCGTCTAATCGATGAGTTTGATTTAGAAGATCAAGTTATTTTGTCATCTTTTAACTATGATAGCTTGGCTAAAGTGAGATCTCTCCATTCGTATATACCAACAGGTTTTTTATTTGAAGGGGTGAGCGAAGATGCGATTGGAAAAGCAAAATCGATAGGAGCGCATCTTCACTGCGATATGTCTTTTGCTCTTTCTTCGTACGGGAAAAAAGCAAAGCAAGAAGGATTAGACTTGCGGGTATATACGATTAATGAAATGAATGATTTTTTGAAGCTCCAGCAGGCTTCAGTAAAAGTAGTGATGACAGATTACCCTAATCGTTTTTCCTCTACGGTATTCAAAGGATGACGTAGAAAGAAGCCGGAACAAAAATATTTGAGCCGAATTAAAAAACGAACCACTAATCAAAATGTCTGATTAGTGGTTCGTTTTTTATGTTATGGTGAAGCACTCCAAGAGCGAAAGCGACGAGAAGGCTCAGCGCTCGCCTGCGGAAAGTGAAGTTTTACATGGAAATCAACTGCGGTGTCACAAGCGATTCAGCTCATGTATCCCATTTGTTCGTCTTTAGTTTGGATTAAGTCAGTTATATCTCAATCGCTTTTTTTTTGCAAAAAATATTATTTTATTCTGAATAGTATAAAAGTTATATTGTGAAATTGTTTTATAGATGATATATTGAGAATAGATTATAATGTTCCTTGTGAAAGCGAATACATGTTGCGTAGCTCCGCAAACGTTCATTTGCCGGTCCCTAGCATCGTCTGTTATCTCTTTTAGGAGGAATAAAAAATCATGTATGATCAAGATACTATCTATATTATTGGAGATGCTAAAGCTCCTCAAAGCAATCCGATTACTAAAAAGTTCAATCAGTATTTTTTAGGGTTGGTAGTTGATAAAACAAATGGGAAAATTATTGATGTGGAATGCTCAGCGACGATTGAGTTGACCGTTCGATTTGTTCAATCGATTTTTATTGGACGTCACATAAGTGATCCCACCCTTACAGACGAAATTAACAGCCGCTACTTCGGGTCTTCCCAAAAAGCGCTGGTGGTAGCGTTTCATGATGCACAGAAAAAATATCAGCAAATAACAGCTGCTTTGTCTACATAGACCTAGACGAAATCCAGCCTGACGTTTTCAAACGTTGGGCTGGATTTTGTTTTGTATAAAAACATTTTCGGGGAGATGAAGGGGGAAGAATAAATGATTCAAGATGGATTTATGTATGTGAGTGTGTTAACTGCCTTTGCTGCGCTCATGGTAGGAATTGAAAAAAGATTTAAAGGCAATCGATTTTTTAAATTTATCCCGGGTATTGTGCTTATCTATATAGGAGCTGCTCTTATGCAAACGGCAGGGTTATTTGGGGATAGCGAGTCAAATGTCGCCATGTATACGGGTGTTAAAAATGCACTGCTTCCAGCCATGCTGATGCTTATGCTGTTAAAGTGTGATGTTCGAAGTGTAATTAAACTTGGTCCAAGAATGCTGGGGGGATTCATCGTTGCGGTTTTTAGCATAATGGTAGGTTTTATCCTTGTCTATGCCATTTTTAAGAATTTCTATGTAGAGGATACGTGGAAAGCTTTTGGTGCTTTATCAGGAAGTTGGACCGGAGGATCAGCTAACATGGTTGCTCTCCAAGGGATTTTGGATGTTCCAGAAAATATATTTGGCTACGCTCTCATGATGGATACGATTAACTATGCCGTATGGGTTATGTTTATGTTTTGGCTCGTACCATTTGCATCTAAATTTAATAAATGGACAAAAGCAGACGTCAGTTTTATTGAGAATAGTATAGATGAAGTCGCAGCAACTTCTGAAAGCGACAAAGAAGGCCCTCAGTTTCAGCATCTTCTTTATTTACTTGGTCTAGGTTTGTTCGTTTCGGCATTTTCTACATTTATTGGAGGACGTTTGCCTGAAGTGGGAGCGGTTATCAATGCAACGAGCTGGACAATTATGATTGCTTCTATCGTTGGTCTAGTGCTTGCTGTAACCCCAGCGGCAAAAATTCCAGGTACGCTCGATGTATCCAATGTTATGTTATACATCGTTGTAGCGCTAATTGCTTCTCAATCAGATTTTTCAAATTTAGCTCAGGCTCCTATTTACTTAGTATCTGGTTTTCTCATTATGTTTGTGCACTTAGTGATTATGCTGTTGCTAGCTAAACTATTTAAATATGATTTATTTACGCTCGGAGTGGCAAGTTTAGCTAATATTGGTGGAATGGCGTCTGCTCCAATGCTTGCAGCTGCTTATAACCGTGCACTGATTCCGGTAGGAGTCATTATGGCTCTGATGGGTTCCTTCTTAGGTACTTATTTTGGCATGATGATCGCCAAAATTTTAGGGGCGATCTAAGAATAAACCAAAAATACGTATGAAAGAATATTTGTGCTGAACCGAAAGGAAGCGATTGAAATGATAATTAAAGACATAACTGTAAAGCATCAAACCGTTCCACTGCTCGTTCCGTTTAAAACAGCGCTTCGAACAGCAACGGAGATAGACAGCATAAGTGTAGAAATTCAGTTAGAAAACGGAATAAAAGGAAAAGGAGCTGCTTCGCCAACATATGTTATTACAGGCGATTCTTTAGAAGGCATTCAAGCTGCACTTCAAGGGCCTATTAAACTAGCGTTAATAGGAGAGGATATACGTCAGTTTCAAAAACTCTTAAAAAAAATTCAAAGCTGCTGTATTCACAATTCAAGTGCCAAAGCGGCTGCTGACATCGCTTTGCATGATGCTTATACAAAGTTTCTCAACATTCCTTTATATGCTTTCTTGGGTGATAAGCAGCCTATCTCTACCTGTATGACGATAAGTGTTGATACACCTGAGAAAATGGCTGAGGACGCACAAAAAAGTGCAGCGGACGGATTTGACATTTTAAAAGTAAAGGTAGGTTCAATTCCTGAGCTAGACCTTAAGCGCATTAAACATATTCGATCTGTCATTCCGGCTCATGTAAAACTTCGTTTGGATGCAAATCAAGGGTGGTCTCCAAAACAAGCAGTGCAATTAATTAATGAAATGGAAACTCTCAACTTTGGTATTGAATTGGTAGAACAACCTGTCCCTGCTCATGATTGGGAAGGATTAAAGTTTGTGACTGAACGAGTAAACGTACCCATTATGGCAGATGAGAGTCTATTTTCTGCCAAAGATGCATTAAGGCTTGTAAGCGGTCGGTACGTGGATCTTTTGAATATTAAGCTAATGAAGTGCGGAGGAATTAATGAAGCAAGAAAAATCGCGAGTATTGCTGAGGCGAACGGTGTTGCATGTATGATTGGAAGCATGATGGAACCATCACTTTCCGTGGGAGCAGCTGCTCATCTGGCAGCTGCTCATCCGAATATCACGTATTTTGACTTAGATGCTCCTCTTTGGCTTTCAACTGAACTAGATGTGTTAAAGTACAGCGGTCAAGAGGTTTTCTTATCAGATCTTCCTGGAATAGGAGAAATCACCGTTCCTATCTCAAAATAAAAGGATAGTAATATAGTAGAAGGAGAGAGACGATGAATATAAAAGGTTGGCTTTTGACGGTAACAACAGTTATTTTAACTACATTTGGGGTCAGTGCAGCTCCTTCTGTTCATGCTTCTGAAGAAAAAGAAACTGCTTATATAGATGTCGCAGCAGCTACTCTGTGGACAGCACCAAACATCTTGCGTGAAGTGGACGCTCCGTCAGCCACTAATCCTGTAGATATGAAAAAGTGGACCACATCGATGAATTTGAAACAGAAGCAGCAGTTATCTAGCGATGGGATGCTTGAGACACAAGCGTTATATGGAAACAAAGTAACGGTTTTAGACAAACAAGGAGACTGGGTCAAAGTAGCTGTAGACGGACAGCCTACTTCTCGAAATGAATTAGGATATCCCGGATGGATGCCTACTAAACAATTAACCTATAGCAAAAGGTACGAACAGTATGCAAAGAAGCCTTTTGTAATGGTGACGACTCCGACTACTTATTTATATCATTCGCCTTCTTTGAAAAAGAAAGGTATTGAAGTTAGCTATAATACGCGCTTACCTCTTTTGGTAAAATCAAAGAGTGCATATAAAGTATTAAAACCAAATGGAAAGACAGCATGGATTTCTACAAAAGCAGGAAAAATCTACACGTCTCAAAAAGATATTCCTGTACCAACTGGTACGGAACTTGTTGAAAGTGGAAAGGCATTTTTAAATCTTCCATATTTATGGGCTGGCATGAGTGGTTTTGGATTTGACTGCTCTGGATTTACGTTTACGATGTACCAATCCCATGGTATTACGATTCCACGTGACTCAGGGCCACAGTCTCGAGCAGGGAAACCAGTAGATATGAACAACCTTCAACCCGGAGACTTATTGTTCTTTGCTTATAACCAAGGAAAAGGAAGCGTCCACCATGTAGCAATGTATGCGGGAGATGGCATGATGATTCATTCGCCGAACTCCGAGCGGACAGTAGAGATTATTCCTTTAAACACGAAGGGATATATTGAAGAGTATGCAGGTGCACGCCGTTATTTACCTTAATCAGTGAGATGAGAAAGAAGCTCTTTTTGTGAAGGGCTTCTTTTTTTATATAGATAATAAGTGGTTTTCGGGAAAAAGATAGAAAATTTAGTTTATTTAAGTTTAACTACTTCTCAGTAAGGGAAGAAGTCAAATAAGAGAAAAAAACATTTTTTTCTCGAAACATATTGACTTTATGTGCAGAGCATTATATTATTATAAAGCGTCGTTGAGACATAACAGTAACAACGAAGCTGGAAAAAGAATTTTAAAAAGTTGTTGACATTACGTTGATAACTTGATAAGATAATAAAGTCGCTTAAGAGCGGCGGTTGAACTTTGAAAACTGAACAAAGCGACAAACGTCAACGTTAATTTTTATTTTTTTAAATGAGCAAGTCAAACATTTCTTCGGAGAGTTTGATCCTGGCTCAGGATGAACGCTGGCGGCGTGCCTAATACATGCAAGTCGAGCGAACTGATTAGAAGCTTGCTTCTATGACGTTAGCGGCGGACGGGTGAGTAACACGTGGGCAACCTGCCTGTAAGACTGGGATAACTTCGGGAAACCGAAGCTAATACCGGATAGGATCTTCTCCTTCATGGGAGATGATTGAAAGATGGTTTCGGCTATCACTTACAGATGGGCCCGCGGTGCATTAGCTAGTTGGTGAGGTAACGGCTCACCAAGGCAACGATGCATAGCCGACCTGAGAGGGTGATCGGCCACACTGGGACTGAGACACGGCCCAGACTCCTACGGGAGGCAGCAGTAGGGAATCTTCCGCAATGGACGAAAGTCTGACGGAGCAACGCCGCGTGAGTGATGAAGGCTTTCGGGTCGTAAAACTCTGTTGTTAGGGAAGAACAAGTACGAGAGTAACTGCTCGTACCTTGACGGTACCTAACCAGAAAGCCACGGCTAACTACGTGCCAGCAGCCGCGGTAATACGTAGGTGGCAAGCGTTATCCGGAATTATTGGGCGTAAAGCGCGCGCAGGCGGTTTCTTAAGTCTGATGTGAAAGCCCACGGCTCAACCGTGGAGGGTCATTGGAAACTGGGGAACTTGAGTGCAGAAGAGAAAAGCGGAATTCCACGTGTAGCGGTGAAATGCGTAGAGATGTGGAGGAACACCAGTGGCGAAGGCGGCTTTTTGGTCTGTAACTGACGCTGAGGCGCGAAAGCGTGGGGAGCAAACAGGATTAGATACCCTGGTAGTCCACGCCGTAAACGATGAGTGCTAAGTGTTAGAGGGTTTCCGCCCTTTAGTGCTGCAGCTAACGCATTAAGCACTCCGCCTGGGGAGTACGGTCGCAAGACTGAAACTCAAAGGAATTGACGGGGGCCCGCACAAGCGGTGGAGCATGTGGTTTAATTCGAAGCAACGCGAAGAACCTTACCAGGTCTTGACATCCTCTGACAACTCTAGAGATAGAGCGTTCCCCTTCGGGGGACAGAGTGACAGGTGGTGCATGGTTGTCGTCAGCTCGTGTCGTGAGATGTTGGGTTAAGTCCCGCAACGAGCGCAACCCTTGATCTTAGTTGCCAGCATTTAGTTGGGCACTCTAAGGTGACTGCCGGTGACAAACCGGAGGAAGGTGGGGATGACGTCAAATCATCATGCCCCTTATGACCTGGGCTACACACGTGCTACAATGGATGGTACAAAGGGCTGCAAGACCGCGAGGTCAAGCCAATCCCATAAAACCATTCTCAGTTCGGATTGTAGGCTGCAACTCGCCTACATGAAGCTGGAATCGCTAGTAATCGCGGATCAGCATGCCGCGGTGAATACGTTCCCGGGCCTTGTACACACCGCCCGTCACACCACGAGAGTTTGTAACACCCGAAGTCGGTGGAGTAACCGTAAGGAGCTAGCCGCCTAAGGTGGGACAGATGATTGGGGTGAAGTCGTAACAAGGTAGCCGTATCGGAAGGTGCGGCTGGATCACCTCCTTTCTAAGGATTTTTACATGACGTACGTTTTGACACTTTGTTCAGTTTTGAGAGTTTAATCTCTCAATTATAGAAAGCACACTACTTTCTTCTTATTACATAAGAAGAATTTTGGTTGCGATTGTTCTTTGAAAACTAGATAACAGTAATTGCTGAGGAAAAGTGAAACTTTTCTTTAATCAAACCAATAAATAACACAACAGTATGTTGTACCATTTATTCGCTAATGGTTAAGTTAGAAAGGGCGCACGGTGAATGCCTTGGCACTAGGAGCCGATGAAGGACGGGACTAACACCGATATGCTTCGGGGAGCTGTAAGTGAGCTTTGATCCGGAGATTTCCGAATGGGGAAACCCACTGTTCGTAATGGAACAGTATCTTTATCTGAATACATAGGATATTGAAGGCAGACCCGGGGAACTGAAACATCTAAGTACCCGGAGGAAGAGAAAGCAAATGCGATTTCCTGAGTAGCGGCGAGCGAAACGGAATTAGCCCAAACCAAGAGGCTTGCCTCTTGGGGTTGTAGGACACTCTATACGGAGTTACAAAGGAACGAAGTAAATGAAGCGACCTGGAAAGGTCCGTCGAAGAAGGTAACAACCCTGTAGTTGAAACTTCGTTCCCTCTTGAGTGGATCCTGAGTACGGCGGAACACGTGAAATTCCGTCGGAAGCTGGGAGGACCATCTCCCAAGGCTAAATACTACCTAGTGACCGATAGTGAACCAGTACCGTGAGGGAAAGGTGAAAAGCACCCCGGAAGGGGAGTGAAAGAGATCCTGAAACCGTGTGCCTACAAGTAGTCAGAGCCCGTTAACGGGTGATGGCGTGCCTTTTGTAGAATGAACCGGCGAGTTACGATCCCATGCAAGGTTAAGCTGATAAGGCGGAGCCGTAGCGAAAGCGAGTCTGAATAGGGCGTTTAGTATGTGGTTGTAGACCCGAAACCAGGTGATCTACCCATGTCCAGGGTGAAGTTCAGGTAACACTGAATGGAGGCCCGAACCCACGCACGTTGAAAAGTGCGGGGATGAGGTGTGGGTAGCGGAGAAATTCCAATCGAACCTGGAGATAGCTGGTTCTCTCCGAAATAGCTTTAGGGCTAGCCTCATGTTGTGAGAGTCTTGGAGGTAGAGCACTGATTGGACTAGGGGCCCCCAACGGGTTACCGAATTCAGTCAAACTCCGAATGCCAAAGACTTATCCATGGGAGTCAGACTGCGAGTGATAAGATCCGTAGTCAAAAGGGAAACAGCCCAGACCACCAGCTAAGGTCCCCAAGTATACGTTAAGTGGAAAAGGATGTGGAGTTGCTTAGACAACCAGGATGTTGGCTTAGAAGCAGCCACCATTTAAAGAGTGCGTAATAGCTCACTGGTCGAGTGACTCTGCGCCGAAAATGTACCGGGGCTAAACGTATCACCGAAGCTGTGGATTGACATCTTTGATGTCAGTGGTAGGAGAGCGTTCTAAGTGCAGCGAAGTCAGACCGTAAGGACTGGTGGAGCGCTTAGAAGTGAGAATGCCGGTATGAGTAGCGAAAGACAAGTGAGAATCTTGTCCACCGAATGCCTAAGGTTTCCTGAGGAAGGCTCGTCCGCTCAGGGTTAGTCGGGACCTAAGCCGAGGCTGAAAAGCGTAGGCGATGGCCAACAGGTTGATATTCCTGTACCACCTCCCCGCCGTTTGAGTAATGGGGGGACGCAGTAGGATAGGGTAAGCGCGCTGCTGGATATGCGCGTTCAAGCAGTTAGGCTGATGAGTAGGCAAATCCGCTCATCATAAAGGCTGAGCTGTGATGACGAGGGAATTATAGTACCGAAGTTCCTGATTCCACACTGCCAAGAAAAGCCTCTAGCGAGGCGGGAGGTGCCCGTACCGCAAACCGACACAGGTAGGCGAGGAGAGAATCCTAAGGTGATCGAGAGAACTCTCGTTAAGGAACTCGGCAAAATGACCCCGTAACTTCGGGAGAAGGGGTGCTCTGGTAGGGTGTATAGCCCGAGAGAGCCGCAGTGAATAGGCCCAGGCGACTGTTTAGCAAAAACACAGGTCTCTGCGAAGCCGCAAGGCGAAGTATAGGGGCTGACGCCTGCCCGGTGCTGGAAGGTTAAGAGGAGGGGTTATCCTTTGGGAGAAGCTCTGAATCGAAGCCCCAGTAAACGGCGGCCGTAACTATAACGGTCCTAAGGTAGCGAAATTCCTTGTCGGGTAAGTTCCGACCCGCACGAAAGGCGTAACGATCTGGGCACTGTCTCAACGAGAGACTCGGTGAAATTATAGTACCTGTGAAGATGCAGGTTACCCGCGACAGGACGGAAAGACCCCGTGGAGCTTTACTGTAGCCTGATATTGAATTTTGGTACAGCTTGTACAGGATAGGTAGGAGCCTGAGAAACCGGAGCGCTAGCTTCGGTGGAGGCGTCGGTGGGATACTACCCTGGCTGTATTGAAATTCTAACCCGCGGCCCTGATCGGGCCGGGAGACAGTGTCAGGTGGGCAGTTTGACTGGGGCGGTCGCCTCCTAAAATGTAACGGAGGCGCCCAAAGGTTCCCTCAGAATGGTTGGAAATCATTCGTAGAGTGTAAAGGCACAAGGGAGCTTGACTGCGAGACCTACAAGTCGAGCAGGGACGAAAGTCGGGCTTAGTGATCCGGTGGTTCCGCATGGAAGGGCCATCGCTCAACGGATAAAAGCTACCCCGGGGATAACAGGCTTATCTCCCCCAAGAGTCCACATCGACGGGGAGGTTTGGCACCTCGATGTCGGCTCATCGCATCCTGGGGCTGTAGTCGGTCCCAAGGGTTGGGCTGTTCGCCCATTAAAGCGGTACGCGAGCTGGGTTCAGAACGTCGTGAGACAGTTCGGTCCCTATCCGTCGTGGGCGTAGGAAATTTGAGAGGAGCTGTCCTTAGTACGAGAGGACCGGGATGGACACACCGCTGGTGTACCAGTTGTCTTGCCAAAGGCATCGCTGGGTAGCTATGTGTGGACGGGATAAGTGCTGAAAGCATCTAAGCATGAAGCCCCCCTCAAGATGAGATTTCCCATAGCGCAAGCTAGTAAGATCCCTGAAAGATGATCAGGTTGATAGGTCAGAGGTGGAAGCGTGGCGACATGTGTAGCTGACTGATACTAATCGATCGAGGACTTAACCAAACTTTTAAAAGCGTAAGCTTTACTCAGCAAACTGTTACCTAGTTTTGAGAGAACAATCTCTTGTCTGGTGGCGATAGCGAAGAGGTCACACCCGTTCCCATACCGAACACGGAAGTTAAGCTCTTTAGCGCCAATGGTAGTTGGGACTTTGTCCCTGTGAGAGTAGGACGTTGCCAGGCATTTTTATTATCGCGGGGTGGAGCAGTTCGGTAGCTCGTCGGGCTCATAACCCGAAGGTCGCAGGTTCAAATCCTGTCCCCGCAACCAAATTATCTTTTATACATACTTGAATATATCATTACTATCCTTAGGCATAGCCTAAGGATTTTTTGTTTGGCTATATTTATAAACACTTGTTTAGGTTATGATATAAGATAGTGATGCAGATTAATCAGGAGGTTTTTTCATGTTACAAAGTAATATTCAAACTTATATTGAAAAAGAAATGAACGTTCAAGGTCAATCTTTATCTCTATACCAAGAAGAAAAGGAATATGCGTTGCAAAAAGAGTTGATACCGCAAAACCTGACAATAGAAGAAAAAGAGGCATCTTCACGTTTTAAAGATTCTTATATCGAAAGAGTAGATAAAGAAACAGACGAGCTGATCGCAGAAGAATCTCCTCTTTCTTTTTTAGATACCCCTCTTTCTTACTTGAAAGAACACAGAAGTGAATTTCTATATGTAGAATCAAAATGGTTCGAATTTATTAAGCTTGATGGATGTTCTTTTGAAGTGGATGATGTGTTTGGCACATACAAAGTATTAACGGGGTTACATATGCAAAAAAAGTTCGGATCTTTACTAAAACAATTTTTTGCTAAGGAACTTAACGAAAGCCCAACAAGTGTTCAGCTTTTATTTAATGATAAAGATGGATTATGGGATGTGAATATTGAGTTAGATGCTATAAAAGAGTTTGATGAAAAAATGTCGATAGGTGAAGCTCTTGTTCTTACATATCGTTTTTTCTTTCATCTAGTGGAGTATGTAGAGAACGAAAAAGCTTAAGAAATGATGATTACTTTTACTATAAAGATGCTGGGACAAAAGTAGTTTAGTTAACGTTGAACACGAACTATCTATCAAAAATAGATGAATAGTTCGTGTTTTTTAATGGTCATGGTGAACGTAGGTTTCAGTAGGAGGTGCTTCTAGCTGTTGATTGGAGAGCAAGGCGAAGACTCCTGCGGGAAAAGCGGAACAGATGAGACCCCGCAGGAGCGTAAGCGACGAGGAGGCTCATCGTCCGCCCGCGGAAAGCGAAGCCTTGCACAGAAAGCAACAGCGGTAGAACAAGCATTCCAGGTTATTTATCCAGGTTGTTCGTCTTTAGATTGGATTCATTTCGTTATGGCCCAATCTCTTTTTGGATAGGTGATACATAATGAATGTTAAATGAAGCTGGAAATACATTTACATCTCTATGTTTTTATGGAATGATAAAGAGTATCTTTACATATATGACTGATATGGGTGAAGAACAACTATCAGGAATTCTTCTAGTTTTTTGAGAAAGCAGCTCACATATTAGCTGTTAATAGCACTCAGAGCAAGAAAGCTTCCGTAGGATGAAGTATAATATATACATACAGGAACTATTTTTAACTTTATAAAAAATGTCTGCTGACGTATGGGATTATAAATAAAGAGGGGATGTTCATGTTATTAAGAAAAATAAAGTCTGAAGAATTGGCAGAAGTCTATCAAATGGGATATGCCGCATGGCCTAAAGGCAGGACGTACAAAGAGTATGTTAGAGATAATCAAAAAGAAGAAACATATGGAATTCGGTATGTATACGTAAATGAAGAGAATCAAATTATTGGTTCATTTATTTTGCTTCTTTTACAAACTCCTCGATTAAAGTTTGCTTTGCATGGTATTGGATCCGTTGTTGTACACCAGCTTTATCAACGAATGGGGTATGGCCGCGATATGCTTGAAGACTTTTTTGAAAAGATGAAGATAGAGAAGCGCAGCGCTATTTTTATGCTTTATAGCGATATTCTTCCTGAATATTATCATCAGTTTGGGTTTAAGGAGCTCCCTTCTCATTTACAGCGTTATCCTCAATCCATTGCTATGGTAAATTGCAGCGAGTCACAATATGAATACTTAAGTAAGCAATCCATAGAAGACATACCGGCCTATTTTTAAAAGGTATGTCTTTTTTATAGTATTTATCGGCACAATCGTTTACAATTTTATGTAAGCGTTTTCTAAATTTGGAAGATGAAAAATTTTATTCGTCCTCATAACCCTAGGCAAATCGTGCAGTTAATATAAATTTTATTACATAAAACCTTGCTATCATCTTACTAGTGGCCCTTATTCACTTCTATATTATCGCGATATGTACGTTTGCTACCAAGTATAATCATATCGATATAAGGAGGAACCAGGAAGATGAAACGATTGTTTGTAGCAGGGATTATTTTTATGCTTTTTTTATCTTTAGGTGCTGTGTCTTCTTCAGCTGCAGGAAGTTTTACTTCTAAAACATATAACGGAAGGACATACAAACTGTACGTACCTAGCAGTTATCAGGGAGGTGGTGCCTTACCTCTAGTAGTTATGTTACATGGCTGTACTCAAGATCCTGATCAATTTGCAGCAGGAACCCAAATGAATGCACTAGCAGAGACAGAGAAGTTTCTTGTTCTTTATCCAGAACAACCCTCTTCTGCTAATTCAAATAAGTGTTGGAACTGGTTTGATACCGCTCATCAATCAAGGGGAAGCGGTGAACCAGCGTTAATTGTTGGAATGGTCAATCAAATAAAAAGCAGTTATTCAATAGATGCCGACCAAGTCTTTGTTGGAGGGCTATCTGCTGGTGCAGCTATGAGTGTTATTATGGGAGCTACTTATCCAGACATATTTGCGGCTATCAGCGTTGGGGCCGGCTTAGAATATAAAGCAGCGACTAGTGTGACAGGTGCTTATACAGCAATGAGCAGTGGAGGTCCTAATCCTATCCAACAAGGGGATTTAGCCTATTTAGCCATGGGAGAGCATAAACGAGTGGTTCCAGTTATCTTGTTTCATGGAACAGCTGACTACACTGTTGCGCCTATAAATGCGCATCAAATATTATCGCAATGGGCTCAAACAAATGATAGAGCGTCTGATGGGCTGGATAATAACAATATTGATGATACGGCGGATCAAACTGTAACTGGTACAGTATCTGGTGGAAGAAGCTATACGCAATATATTTACAAAGATACAGTTGGAAAAACAGTAATGGAAAAGTACATGATAGAAGGGATGGGACATGCTTGGTCAGGGGGAAGTACATCCGGTTCTTATACAGATCCTAAAGGACCAAATGCAACTAAATTAAGCTGGAACTTTTTTAAAAGCCATCCGAAAAATGGTGATGCTCCTGATCCGGAAGATATATCCCCACCCTTTACAGCTGCTTCACCAGCGGGAGGAACGTATGGAAGTTCTGTTTCTGTTACATTATCAACCAATGAACCTGCCACCACTTACTATACATTAGATGGAAGCATACCAACTGTTAATTCTCTAAAGTACTCTGAGCCTATTACCATCAACTCTAGCAGAACAATAAAATTTTTTAGTGTAGACGCAGCGGGTAACCAAGAGGAAGTAAAGACGGAAGTTTATCAAATTTCTGGAACTTCAGAGAAATCTTCAGTATTTTCTTCGCTTGCTGCTGAAGATGGATTTATCGGAAACTTATCAGCTGACGGTATGAGTAGTTCTATTCATAAAATTGGGGATAAAGGAATGTACAATATCGACACATACCGAACCATTTTATCTTTTGATACAAGTTCTTTACCTGATGATGCAATTATTACGGACGTATCTTTAAAAATTTATCGTAAATCTTTAACTGGCAATGTTACATTTTTAAAAAGTGATATTAAAAGCGGTGTATTTGGAACTAGCAGTACTTTAGAACAAATAGATTACCAGGCTTCTCCATCTATTTCAGGAGGATTCCAAATGTCAGTCCCTTCACTCGATAATGGATATACAACTACTCAACTTCCTTCCTCACTTTGGGGATATATAAATAAGACTGGAAAGACCCAGTTTCGCTTGTCAAACTCAGGTCCAGCTGACTTTTTAAGTGATGTAGTTGAAATTTACGGGGGCGATCATTCTGCATATGCTCCAACTTTAACTGTTTCATATAAGTAAAAAAAACCTTCTAAAAGTCAATGGCTTTTAGAAGGTTTTTTTTACTTATAAGTTACTTTTATCACCGAATACACCTCCGACTTTTTATAGGTTTTTCGTCAAATTTTTACATGATTTTGATGAAATTTAATCATTATTCAAAAATGAATTGTCAGAAATATTACAAGAAAATGTTTAAAATTAATTAAATCCGTAATAAAAGTAAAATATTCCTGTAATGGAAGTGAAATGAACAGGTGGTATCATTCAGTCATTGAGTAAATAAGGAGGTATTCGGAAAATGAAGAAATTTGTATTTACTCTAGGGACAACGGCAATTCTTTCAGCAGGATTTGTAGGTGCGGCATCTGCCTCTACAAGCGGAACGTATGAAGTACAAAAAGGTGACACTTTATGGAAAATCTCTCAAAATCATAATGTGAGCGTAGACGAGCTAAAAGATGCTAATAACTTAACATCAACACTAATTTATCCAAATCAGACACTAAACTTATCTAGCATAAAAGAAATCTTACATACTGTAAAACGTGGTGACACTTTGTGGTCAATCGGTCAACATTATGGCGTAACAGTAGAAGAAATTAAAGAATGGAACGGCTTAACATCAGACTTAGTTTTCCCTGGAGAACAATTTAAAATTAAAACGGCAAAAGCAGCTCAATCTCAAACAGCTAGTGCGCCAGTAGCAAAGACAGCTCCACAAGCGCAGCAGTCTCAAACGGCACAAGCTCAGCAAGAACAAGCAGCACAAGAACAAGCACAAAAAGAACAAGAGCAAGCTCAAGTAGCAGCACAAGAACAAGCACAAAAAGAACAAGAGCAAGCTCAAGTAGCAGCACAAGAACAAGCACAAAAAGAACAAGAGCAAGCTCAAGTAGCAGCACAAGAACAAGCACAAAAAGAACAAGAGCAAGCTCAAGTAGCAGCACAAGAGCAAGCACAAAAGGAACAAGAGCAAGCTCAAGCAGCACAAGCACAGGCAGCACAAGAGCAAGCACAAAAGGAACAGGAGCAAGCTCAAGCAGCACAAGCACAGGCAGCACAAGAGCAAGCACAAAAGGAACAGGAGCAAGCTCAAGCAGCAGCACAAGCACAGGCAGCACAAGAGCAAGCACAAAAAGAACAAGAGCAAGCTCAAGCAGCGGCACAAGCACAGGCAGCACAAGAGCAGGCACAAAAAGAACAAGCAGCTCAGCAGCAACAACAGCAACAGCAACAACAACAGCAGTCTCAACAGCAAGCTAGCGGCAAGTCTATGACTGTTGAAGCAACAGCTTATACAGCTAACTGTGCTGGATGCAGTGGTACAACAGCTACTGGAGTAAATTTAAAATCAAATCCAAATCAACGAGTAATTGCGGTTGATCCTAGCGTTATTCCATTAGGTTCAAAAGTATACGTTGAAGGTTACGGTCAAGCTGTAGCAGCAGATACAGGTGGCGCAATCAAAGGAAATCGAATTGATGTATTCGTTTCTTCAGATAGTGCTGCACAAGACTGGGGCAGAAGATCAGTTAAAATTACAGTTATCGACTAATACTAGTCTTATATAATAGAAGTAAAAAGAGATGTCTTTTAGAAGACATCTCTTTTTTATGCTTAAAATAAACGTTTGAAAAAAATAGGTCGGGGCATACTGAAATTTATAGTAGGAATTAGTTTGTTATATTAGTAATTATTTCTTAATTTATATACAATGTTTGAGTGTCTTAAAAAGCTTAAATTATGTCAGGAGTATAGAAATATGAAATTTTATAAAAAAATAGCGTTACTAATAGTACTGGGTGTTATCGCAGGATTCTCGTATCTAGGCTATCAAGGATTCTTTCAGCATGATGATCGTTTAAATACGTCTGATTTACATAATCCTTTATCTTCTTCCAAACAGAAGCAAAATGGCATAGAAGTTGTTGGGAACCCCGAATCCATTGCCGTGTTAGTAAACAAGCAAAATCTTCTTCCTGATCACTATGAACCCACTGACCTTGTATACCCAGACGTTCGGTTTATATTTAAAGAAAAAATTGAAAAACGCCAAATGCGTGCAGAACCAGCAAAAGCGTTAGAAAGGATGTTTTCAGCTGCTGAACGAGAAGGAATTTACCTAGCAGGTGTTTCTGCCTATCGTTCTCAAAGCCGTCAAGAATCTCTTTATCAAGCGTATATAAAACAAGATGGAGAAACGGCAGCTAATCATTACAGCGCTCACCCAGGCAGCAGTGAACATCAGACTGGTCTAAGTATAGATGTATCAAGCAGCACAGGTAAGTGTGCGGCTCAAGATTGTTTTAAAGATACTCCTGAAGCCAAATGGATTGAAAAAAATTCATATAAATATGGATACATTGTTCGCTATCCGGAAGGAAAGCAGCAGATTACAGGTTATAAATATGAGCCGTGGCATATACGATTTGTCGGAAAAGAACTCGCCTCTAAGGTGTATAAGAAAGGAATTACGTTAGAAGAATATTATAATGACTACATGCAAGTTGATAATCCAGTTCAATAAAAAAGAAGAGTTATATAAACTCTTCTTTTTTTGTATTGCTGGAATATACCCTTACTTTAAAAGTGGGAAAGATGTAGAGATGAACCACGGGATGCTATATCCTATGCCTTACTAGTAAAAGAGTTAACGCTTATAAATTATAATGAATTTTGTGATAAAGAATACTCATGTTCGTTTTCATTTCCCTTCACATATTCTACAAAAAAGGGAGGTGAAAGAAAATGAGTTTTTACGGAGGTTATGGTTATGGGTACGGATACGGAGCAGGACACGGAAATAACTTTGCGTTAATCGTGGTGCTATTTATTTTACTAATTATCATCGGTGCTTCATGGGCAGGCCACTATTAATAAGGTGTCCATAAACAAACTCCCTTGAATTAATTCAGGGGAGTTATCTGTTTTTATCTATAAGTAGGTAGCTGTAAGTACGAAGTGCTCACATATCCTTTGAAGCCATTGTATTCTACAAAAGCCCAATCAAATGAAAGCTTGTTATCTTTTGTGTAGCCCCAAGCTAAGAAGCTGACGCTTTTTCCTTTAGGAATAGTTGTGACAACTTTGTTGCTTGTGCTGGGCCCTGTACGTAAATTAAGGTTAGCAGCTGTATGAACAGTAGTAGGGACTTTCATTAAATAGGAAGTACTGATATATCCAGTGCCACCAATTATTTTAATGGCAGCCCAGTCTGCATTTACAAACTTGACTACTTCAATTTGATCTTTTTTTCTTAATGTATCAAGAATCTTTCCCTGAGTGCTAGGTTTTGAACGTATATTGAGTACGTTCGCGGTCACTTCATATACGCTGAACGGTGCGTTTATTTTTTCTGCTGCACTTGCTGTTTGCTCGTGAGTGAATGGCAGTGTTGCAGATAGAGATGAAAAAGTAAAGCCCGCTGCTAATGCTAAAACCGACATAGATTTTGTAATTGTCTTCATACAAATATCCAACTCCTTAGTGAAATAGGTAATAACTTTTCTATAACACTAAGAATAAGGATGACTTGTTTCTAAATTGTTACCAACATATATCCCAGATGTAAATTTATAAAAGGTTTGTAAAAGGTTTATTTCACAGACCTTTTAATAGCTTTATCGTTACTATTCTTCGCGATTTTCCGTTGATTTGTAAAAAGAAAAATATACAAAAACAGATAATACTGTTCCATAAATGCTCCACAAAGCTAAAGCAAAAATAAATTCTTTCTGCAGGCAATAAATAATCGTTAAAGCAACTAGTGCAATAAAACTTATTAAAATGGTCTTTTTCATAAGCACCCCGCCTATTTAGTTTGATTACTCTATATGCTTTTTGATCTTGCTTTTACCCTATAATTATTCGACTATTGCGCTAAAGATGAAAGGAAAAAGTTAAATAAAGCCGAACTTATAATAAAAAGAAGAATGCAGGAGGCGTTTTATGTTAGAACAACATGTGTTAGAAGATATACAAAAGCTACAGTCTATTTGCGAACAAGAAGAGCACATAGAGCTGAAGCTGAATTTTGATATGTTACGAAGTCGAAAAAAAAATGAAGTTAACGATTTTTTTCATTATGAAGATAATCAGCTTGTTGGGTTTATTGGTCTTTATGGGTTTGGGAATACAGTAGAAATATGCGGAATGGTCGCTCCTAGCTATCGCCGAAAAAGGATTTTTTCAAAGCTGTTTTCTCAAGCTTTACATATATGTAAGAAGCGAGGGTATACAGAGATTTTATTAAATGCTCCTGGCGATTCGGTTTCAGGCAGGGAGTTCTTAAAGAAAATTCCATGTTCATTTACTTTTTCAGAATATCAAATGAAGTGGACAGAGAGAGAATTGGAAGATGATAATCCCTTTGTTACGCTTCGCTCTTCCCAATCAGATACCGATATGAAAATGGAAATGCAAGTTGATGTGGAATGCTTTGGTATGTCTTTAACAGAAGCAGCTGCTTATTATGAACAAACGAAAACGGAAGAACAGCAAAATCATTTTATCGTAGAGTACAATAGTCAAGCGGTTGGAAAGTTAAGGGTATCTTATGATAAAAGCGAAGCATGGATTTATGGATTTGGTATTTTGCCTTCTTATCAAAAATTGGGAATAGGAAAAGCTGCTTTAAAACAAGTTGTTTTAAAGCAGCTTCAGCTAGGATATGATATATTTCTTGAGGTTGAAGCGAAAAACAAACGCGCTTTGCAACTCTACGAAACATGCGGTTTCAATTCATATCACGTGCAGGATTATTACGTATACAGCTTGTAGATAAAAACACGGAAATCTTAGATTTTCGTGTTTTTTATTTACATATTAGATAATATGTGCTTTTTTGAGTGAATAATGAGAAAGTAGAGAAAAAGTGATATGCCCGTTGATAAAAACAGGGAAGGCCATACAAATATAATAGGGGCGCTGCAAGCAAGGATACATGTAAGAATACCCCCGATAAATGCTTTTCTAAATAATTGATAAGCCGTATACCCCAGGCTAATACTGATAAATACATTGATGAGGCTAAGAAAAATAAACGAAAAAAACAAATTATTTCCCCCCCTTGTTTTTAATACACAATAAAAAGAAATATTTTACATTTTTGGTATAGCGAAAAATAAAAAAGCAATAAAGTTTGGATTCTAAAGATGAAAAAGGAAGCCATCTGTGTTATGTATAGTAAAGTGAATGAGAACGTTAAAAAAGGGAATGAGTTAATAAAGCGATATAATAGAAAGAAAGGAGTAACAGGATGGAATTTGCCCATATCTTTACACTAAGTGTATCTGTTGTAACAGCTATTAATATTTTATTAGCCGGTATTCTTATTTTCATCGAACGAAGAGATATAGGATCTACATGGGCGTGGCTTCTTATTTTATTTTTTATACCGATTGTCGGCTTTATTGTATATCTATTCTTTGGAAGACAGCTAAAACAGAAGAACTTTTATAAGTTATCATCTGATGAGCGGGAATATTTAAGATCTTCAGTAGATGAACAATTGAAAGAACTTAAAGCTACCCATGAATATCGAAATGATTTATTGATTCAACATAATAAACTGCTGTTCACTAATTTAAATTCTTCTAAGTCACTTGTGCGCACCGACAATGAAATTGATATCTTTAGTGATGGTAATCAGAAATTTGATGCATTGTTTGAGGACATTCAAAATGCTAAAAAAGAAATTAATATTCAATATTATATTATTCAACGAGATAATCTTGGGAAGAAATTAAGAGATGAGCTAACAAAAAAAGCAAAAGAAGGCATAAAGGTTCGCGTTCTTTATGATGAAGTAGGATCTAGAAAAATGACGCCATCATTTTTTAAGGAGCTTATTTCATATGGCGGCGAAGCACAGGCATTTTTCCCTTCAATTCTTCGCTTAATTAATTTTCGAATTAACAATCGAAATCATCGAAAGCTTTGTATTATTGATGGTGAAGTAGCATACATAGGAGGATTTAACGTAGGAGATGAATATTTAGGGTTAGATCCAAAAATGGGTTATTGGAGAGACACTCATTTTCGCATTAAAGGAGAGTCAGTGAACGATATTCAAGGGAGATTCATTTTAGATTGGCATCAAGCAACAAAGCAGCCAATTGAACTGGAACAATTTTTGCATCGTACAGAAACTCATTCTGGAACGGTTCCTGTACAAATTGTAGCAAGCGGGCCAAACTCGACTACCCAGCACCTGAAAAACATGTATATCTCCTTGATTATGTCGGCCAAAGAAAGCGTGTACCTTCAAACGCCTTACTTTATTCCTGACGCAAGCTTTATGGATGCTTGTAAAATTGCTCTATTATCTGGAGTACAGATTCATATTATGATTCCAAACAAACCCGATCACCCTTTTGTATATTGGGCGACATGGTCTCATGTAGGTGAACTGCTTGCATACGGTGCAAATATTTATCTCTACGAAAAAGGCTTTTTGCATGCTAAAACAATTGTAGTAGATAATGAAGTATCTTCTGTAGGAACGACGAATATTGATCCGCGAAGTTTCAGCCTTAATTTTGAAGTGAATGCAGTTGTATATGATCAACCTATTGCGGAAAAGTTGCAGAACCTGTTTCTTGAAGACGTACAGTTTAGTTCAAAGTTAACACTTGAACGATATAAGGAGCGCTCTCTGTTTATAAAATTCAAAGAAGCAGTATCTCGCTTGCTGTCACCCATTTTATAGCGAAAACTATTGATATCATGAAAAAGACTTGAATTGTTAGATTCAAGTCTTTTATTTTATGGGTTTCTCCTTGTAAGAAGAGCTAGAGATAAAGTTAAAAAGTTTTACTAAAAAATCCAAGGGTATTAATACTATAATAAGCTAAAAAATGATAATACCTAGGAGGAATAAAAAATGACAAAAAATGTAGTAGGTACGTATAACACAGAAGAGGCCGTTATTACAGCGATTCGAAATTTAAAAACACAGGGATATCCAGACAGCGCACTTTCTGTTTTGACAAACAGTGGTCCCCATCATGAAAATACAGAAGCGATTGAGCATTCTGCAGGAATTGATGTGCAAACAGTTGATACAGATCAACACTCAAAGCACCATCAATCATTCATGGACAAAATAAAAAATGCTTTTACGCCGTCTGAAGAAAAAATGGATCAAGATGTTAATCGAATCGAAAATCAATTAACCGAATATGGTGTACCTGCTGCAGAAGCTTCCTCGTATGTATCTGATCTTAAAAACGGAAAAGTTTTGCTGATGGTAGACGCCGTTGAGCATGATAAACACAATTCAGCTCTAGGACAAACAGTGACACCCGCTGAAAAATCAGCTGACCCAATGAATGAAAAAATGCTATACGGCAATCACGAAAATAAAGTAAAGTAACGCCGAAGTAGCTCACTGAGAAAATAAAAGGCTGCGTGCTTAAATAAAAGCTAGTTAACGAAAGGAAGGGGACCGATGAGAAATCTGGAAAAAACAGAGTATGAACTTGACTATTTAAAACAGCAGCAAGAAGTTAATCAAGAGCTCATCAAAGTATCACAGTCTCTTGTCGCTACGTTAAAACAGTATGAAGAAGAACCGAACAATACAGAAGTTTTAGCTGTAATCGCTGACTTAGAAGGTCAGCAAGAACAGCTCAAAGCAAAGACCGAAAAGATATCTAAAGAACTTGCACATTTATAAAGAAAGATAAAAGAGCCTAGAACAAGAGTATTTTAATTGAAGGAAGATCCGAACGATTAATCGTTCGGTTTTTTTTGTAATAGTGAACGTAGGTTTCATATGTTTAGTTGCTTCTAGCTGTTGATTGGGGAGCAAGGCGAAGACTCCTGCGGGCTCAGCGGCCGCCCGCGGAAAGCGAAGCCTTGCACGGAAATCGACAGCGTTGTCATAAGCGACCTATACTAGCTCATGTATCCAATTTATTCGTCTTTAGATTAGATTGATTTAGTTATGTCTCAATCTCTTTTAAGTTTTATCCAATCTATTGTGAGAGAAAGAGAACCGTATATAACGGGATGTGAACGTTATGGGGATAGTGATTTTGTTTTAGATACATATAGAGGAGAAGAAACGCGATAAGAGACTATATAAAAATTGGAAAAAGGAAGAACGGTCATTCGCTCTTCCTCCAGCCGTATTGCTTATGATAGTGATTTAGAAACGTCCGCCGCCAAGTTGCTGTTCAGCCATTTGCACAAGGCGTTTTGTGATTTCGCCGCCTACTGAGCCGTTTGCGCGTGCAGTTGTGTCAGGACCAAGAGTTACGCCAAATTCGCTAGCGATCTCATACTTCATTTGATCGATTGCTTGTTGAGCACCGTGTACTGCTAATTCGTTGCTGCTCTTATTTCTGCTGTTTGCCATCATAATCAACTCCTTTTATAAGGTTAAGATTATGATTTGATTAATAGATAGTTTTTATACATAAAATAAAAAAATTTTTCAAGGATTTATAGAATATGCTTATTGGAATATAGTTACAAAATTTTCCGCTAGGCAACGGAAAATAATTATGTGTAGAAAGAGAGAGAGGTCACGTAAAATAGAACACAAGTAAGTAAGCGGTTACATATTATTCGGAATAGAATGAGAATGTAATAATTCTATTCTAATTTAAAAGGAGGAGTCCATCATGTATCAAAGATTAAAAAAGTATGTACTATTGGCTGTTACATGGAGTCTAGCAATTGGCATTATACTCTCTTATGAGAAAACAGCGCTTGCGAAGCAGGCGCACGAAAAAGCTACATCTTATCGTACAGTAACAGAGATTCATGACTGGGGAGCGGCTATCACAAAAATTATTATTGACTTAGGTGAACCTGTTCCAACTAATTCACTTACAAAAGAAACGTTTAAGGTGCATGTGGCTCGAAGTGATAGTCGATTAGAACCGTCTTTATTGGAACAAGGAGATCGTACAGTAAAAAAAGCATATGTATCCGATAAAGATGGACAACCAGCCGTACATACTGGAAAATATGCAGTTTTAGAAATGGAAGTTGGACCGGCCGTTTCATTAGGGGCGCCATTAAATTATGATGAATATGGTACAGGATTAAATGCATGGATAGACAGTCAATACACTATTACTCAGCAAAAAGATATGATAACAAAGAAAGGAAAGTTGTCAGGGCTTGTAGTGAAACAGTTTACGGGAGAGAAAAGAGAACTCGTAGATGATTTTACAATTAAAAAAGGTATATATCACAATATAGAATTAGCATACGCAAGTTATGCGCCGGCAAAAGATAAGAAAAAGAATCCATTAATCATTTGGCTACATGGTGGAGGAGAGGGAGGAACAGATGCAACAATTCCCTTATCTGCCAATAAAGCTGTTAGCTTTGTCACAAAAGAAACTCAGGCCTATTTTGAAGGCGCCTACGTTTTAGTACCGCAAGCACCAACAAAATGGATGGATGGTTATACCGGTGAAGCGGATGGAACTTCTATTTATAAAGAATCATTGATGGCATTAATTCAAGAATATGTTTCTAAAAACCCTGATATTGATCCTAATAGAATCTATATTGGAGGGGCATCTAACGGCGGATATATGACTATGCTTATGATTCGTGATTATCCAAAATACTTTGCAGCAGCATTTCCAGTATGTGAAGGACTAAATGATAGATTAATTACGGAGCAAGATCTTGAAAAGATGAAAGAAACGTCTATTTGGTTCGTAGCCGCTAAAAATGATACGGTTCTTCCACCAACGATTAACACTCTTCCAACTTATGAACGTTTGGTGAAAAGCCACGCAAATAATGTTTATTTATCACTATTTGAAGATGTGCATGACACCACGGGTTTATACAAAAATAATGATGGTTCGCCCTATCAGTATAACGGACATTCATCTTGGATATATCTGTATAATAATGAACCCAACGCTAAAATAAATGGAGCTACAACAAGCATAATGGAATGGATGAGTAAACAATCGTTGAACAACAATTAATCATTTATAAAAAAGCTGTTTCAAGTAGAGCAGCTTTTTTTATTTCTCTTTTAAAGCTAAAGCATATATCTAAAATAAACGATTGAATACTTTCGTGATAAAATAAGGAAAGAGATCACGAAGAAAGGAACAGTGAAAGTGAAACCAACCATTTACGATGTTGCGAAAAAAGCAGGGGTATCGATAGCCACTGTATCCAAAGTAATCAATCAAACAGGCCGTATTAGTGAAAAAACGATAAAAAAAGTGAATGAAGTAATGATGGAATTAGATTATCAGCCTAGCAGTGTTGCAGCGGCGTTAACAGGAAAAAAGACGTACACGATCGGTGTTCTAGTTCCTGATATCTCGAATCCTTTTTTTGCAGAGGTAGCAAGAGCTTTTGAGAATAGTGCTAGAGCAGCGGGATACACGCTTTTTTTATGCAGTACAGATCATCAAACAGAACGTGAGCATGAATACATAGATCTTTTATTTAAAAAACAAGTAGATGGAATTATTATCGCAACCGAACTAAATGATACGAAGCTCGTAAAGAAAATTGTGAAGCATGATGTACCGCTTGTATTGTTTTCAGTTGATCATCCTTCTATCTCAACTCATGTAGTGACAATTGACAACGTTCGCGGAGGATATATCGCAGGTACGTATTTAATAGAAAAAGGTCATCAATCGGTAACGATTATCACTGAAAAAGATAGAAAAAGCAGTGAGGGGCGATTAGCGGGATTTAAACAAGCGCTCACAGAGGCAAATTTATCACTAGAAAATCAGTCCATTATCAGCTGTTATTCAACGGTAGAAGATAGCAGGAGAGCAAGTAAACAGCTGCTTTCCTTGCCTAATAGGCCAACAGCAGTCTTTGCATGTACAGATCTAATTGGGGTATCGCTCATAAACGAGGCAAGGAAGCAGGGGCTTTCAATCCCGGGAGATCTGTCGGTAATTGGATTCGATAATACGATTTATGCTGATATTGCTGAGCCGGGTTTGACAACGATTGAACAACCCATTTCTCAGATGGCTACTAGTACGTTTGAACAGCTGTTAAAGTCTATGAAAAAAGAAGAGCATGCGAAACAGCGAATAACAATTATTCCAGAACTAGTAGAACGTGCGTCAGTAAAAAAGCTATAAAATAGAGAAGGTAAAAAAGCTGCAGGTGTTGAGGCACCTGCAGCTTTTTCTGCTTAAGCATATTTATAGAGAGACCGAACTTTTGACTTCGTTTATTGTTTCGCCTTTAATAGTTGTCTCTGTTGGAATCGTAAGGAAACCAGTTAGAAAAGCACCAAAGAAGTATAAGCAAGCAAAGATCCAAATTACGCCGCCCGTGCCCAAAAGACCAATAAAAACGGTCACGATTAAAGGACCTACAAAAGCAGAAAGTCCAGATCCTAAATTCAACACAGACATTGCAGCTCCTTTATTCTCTGGAGCTAAAGAAGGCACTAACGCTGTAAGAGGGACATAACCCGCTAGTGTTGCACCGTAACAGCATGCGACAATCATCATCACCCAATAATTATGTCCGACGAATTGCGGTACATAGTAGAGAGCAAGGGTTACAATTCCGCATCCAACCCCGCCAAACCATTTGATTGTATTTACCCAGCCAAACTTATCTCCAACAATACCAAAAATAATATTAAAAGCCATATTCACAAAAAACAATGTACCCCAGATTTGCAACCATTCACTCATCGTAAAATCATGTTTCATCATATATGTTGGCAAGAAAACAACAAATCCAAATTGAGCAGCAGAGTTAATAATCTTTACGATGCCACCGATCCCTACTTTAGGGTTCTCAAATGCAATTGTAATCCCTTTCATTAATTCTTTTGTTTTATTATCGTTTACTTTTTGGACGGTAAACTTGTCTTTATTCATAATAATCGAAAAGATTCCACCGATCAAAACAAAAAGTAAACCACTCCACAAGGTAGCGATTTCGCCAATTTTCGGAACCATATAACTTGAGTAAAAGGCTCCGATTACGCTTAATCCAAGCTGGAAGACAAACCAAAACCAGCCTACTGCTTTTGAAAGCATTTCCTGGGGCGTGCGATAAGACACCCAGACCAAGAATGAGTAAGCAAATAAAGGGTAACCAAATCCTCTAAGAGCATAACAAATTAGTATAATTGTGTAATTCATAATATGAAGTCCTAAACCTATAAATCCAATTGAACCAATAATAAAGGATATCAAGCCGAATGCCATTGCTTTTCTAGGACCCCACAGCTGAACCAGTACGCCCGAGAACCAGGAAGAAACAGAGACCGTAATGCCGTAAACAGTAAACAGTAAAGCAGCATGTTCAATGGTTAAACCTCGTTCTACGAGATAAGGAGATAACCATCCTTGTTCTAAACCATCGCCAATCATAAAAACAATAATACCTATGTATCCCCACGTTAAATGAGAAGGGATCCCAATCCTGTCTAAAGTCGTTTTTCTGGAAATAAATTCATTCATTTTCCACACCACCAGATCGATTATTTTGTGTAAAACATCAAACTAATTTGGTTAAGCGCTTAATCTATTTGATAAAAAGTATACGCTTACATTTTTTGAACGTCAATTAAAATTTTAAATATATATAATTTTCAATTAAATTATTTTAATCATAAAAATATTAGTATGTAAGGCAATAATCACTGAATTCATGATAAAAATACTCAAATATAGAGAATTTCTTTATGTTTCATCGATAAATAGATAAAAAAATAAAAAAAGTTTTTTATAATATACGTTTAGATTTCCAAAAAACAAATATTCTAAATAATCTATAAAAAATGTTTGCATTTCAGAAAACGTTATGTATAATTGGAATCAGGAAAGCGCTTAACCTACATAGAGGTTTGAGCGAATGTTTTCTTAACTTTTAATTAAAGGGGAAAATAAGATGGGAATTCTTACAATTGGAATAATTGGTGCTGGACGCATAGGGAAATTACACGTTGATAATTTAAAATTAATGCCGCAAATAAAAATTAAAGCGGTTTCAGATGTGGTAGTAGACCATTTACATGAATGGGCTGCAAGTAAAGAAATTTCGACGTTAACAACAAATTATCAAGATTTATTAGCTGATCCAGAAATTGATGCCGTTTTCATTTGTTCGCCAACGAATACGCACGCATCGATTATTGAAGAAGCCGCTCGAGCGAAAAAACATATTTTCTGTGAAAAGCCCGTTAGTTTTTCAGTAGAAGAAACAATCCAAGCGTTAGAAGTAGTAAAAGAACACGGGGTACAGCTTCAAGTTGGCTTTAACCGACGCTTTGATCCCAACTTTAAAAAAGTGCATGATCTTGTACAGCAGGGAGAGGTAGGACAGCCGCATATTTTAAAAATCACTTCCAGAGACCCTCAGCCTCCGAGTCTCGAATATGTTCGCGCTTCAGGAGGATTGTTTATGGATATGATGATTCATGATTTTGATATGGCTCGTTATGTAATGGGCAGCGAAGTAGTAGAAGTATCGGCTTACGGCACGACGCTCATCAATCCTGCTATTGAAGAAGCGGGAGATATAGATACGGCAATTGTGTCATTAAAATTTGCAAATGGAGCTTTAGGTGTAATTGATAACAGTCGTCAAGCTGTCTACGGTTACGACCAGCGCCTTGAAGTATTTGGTGAAAAAGGTGCCGCTGCTGCTGATAATTGCCGTCCAACTACAGTAGAAATATCAACAGGCGAAAGTGTAGTGAAAGAGAAGCCGCTATATTTCTTCCTTGAACGCTATACACAAGCGTACATAGATGAAGTAACACAGTTTGCAAGAGCAATTATGGAAAATCAAAGCGTTATTTGTACAGGGAACGATGGATTACAGGCAGAACGAATTGCTAAAGCAGCAAAAGAATCTTTACTATCCGGGCAGCCAGTGAAGATTGAACATAAAAAATACGCAGTGAATTAATGACGGTAAACGTGGGGATGAAAGAAATTGATCTTTCTACCCTTTTAGGAAAGCGCTTAACTAAGGAGGAATAAAGATGAATCCGCTTGTTTTTAAAGAAAATCGTGAGTTAGATTTTATCGCTATCGGCCGCTTATGTATTGACTTAAATGCAAATGAAACACAGCGTCCAATGGAAGAGACTAAAACATTTACTAAATATGTAGGAGGCTCTCCAGCTAATATTGCGATTGGAGCATCGAGGCTAGGCTTGAAAACCGGTTTTATCGGAAAAGTATCTGATGATCAAATGGGCCGCTTCATTACGGATTATCTGCAGAAAAATAAGATTAACACAGAAAGCATTGTTGTTGATAAAACAGGAGCCGTAACGGGGCTTGCTTTTACGGAAATCAAGAGTCCTACAGATTGCAGCATCTTAATGTATCGTGATAACGTAGCAGATTTAAAACTAGATCCTACAGAAGTATCAGAAGAATATATTAAGAAGTCAAAGGCTCTTTTAATATCTGGAACCGCTCTTGCAAAAAGTCCTTCCCGTGAAGCTGTGTTTCTAGCATTAGAATATGCACGTAAGCATGAAGTTGTAGTGTTTTTTGATATTGACTATCGTCCATATACATGGGAATCAGAAGCTGAAACAGCTGTCTATTTTAATTTAGCTGCTGAAAAATCAGATGTGATCATCGGTACGCGAGAAGAGTTTGACATGATGGAAAAACTTTTAAATTATAAAGAATCTAATGACCAAGTAACAGCAGAGCGCTGGTTTTCTCACCATGCTCAAATCGTCGTGATTAAACATGGTGGAGAAGGGTCTATTGCCTATACAAGAGATGGTGAGTCTCACCGCGGAGGAATATTTAAAACAAAAGTTCTGAAAACGTTTGGTGCTGGTGATTCCTATGCTTCAGCCTTTATTTATGGATTGATGCAAGGACTGGAAATTCCACAGGCAATGCGATTTGGGGGTGCCTCAGCTTCGATTGTAATTTCAAAACACAGCTGTTCAGATGCTATGCCGACAAGCGTTGAGCTCTTCAACTTTATAGAGACAGCAACGGAAGTTTTGCAGGAAGCTTAATAAACAAAGGGAAAATCTTGAGAGATTAAAGGAATAGAAGCTTATTAAAATCAGATAAAGGGAGAGAGATTGTATGACACAAACAGCAGTAAAAACAGTAAAAAACTATATTGGTGGACAATGGATTGAATCAGCTGCATCAAAAACGGAACCTGTGTATAATCCAGCGACAGGTGAATTAATCGCACAGGTGCCTCTTTCTACAAAAGAAGATGTAGATCAAGCGGTGCAAGCAGCAAATGAAGCTTTCAAAGGGTGGGCAAAAACAGCCGTGCCTAAACGTGCACGAATTTTGTTCAAGTATCAGCAGCTATTAGTAGATAACTGGGATGAATTAGCAAAGTTAGTGACGGTTGAAAACGGAAAAAGCTTTAACGAAGCGCGAGGTGAAGTGCAGCGTGGAATTGAATGTGTAGAATTCGCGGCAGGTGCTCCGACGTTAATGATGGGGAAACAGCTTCCTGACATCGCAACAGACATTGAATCTGGCATGTATCGCTATCCAATTGGTGTAATTGGAGGAATTACGCCGTTCAATTTTCCAATGATGGTTCCTTGCTGGATGTTCCCGCTTGCGATTGCTTGCGGCAATACATTTGTGTTAAAGCCGTCTGAGCGTACACCTCTTTTAGCTGCAAGGTTAGCTGAACTGTTTGAAGAAGCTGGTTTGCCAAAAGGCGTATTAAACATTGTAAACGGCGCGCATGATGTGGTCAACGGTCTTCTTGAACATAAATTAGTGAAAGCTATTTCGTTTGTAGGTTCCCAGCCCGTAGCTGAGTATGTGTACAAAAAAGGCACGGAAAACTTAAAGCGTGTTCAAGCTTTAGCCGGTGCTAAAAACCATTCAATTGTATTAAATGATGCAGATTTAAACGTAGCAACAAAACAAATTATCGGAGCCGCTTTTGGTTCAGCAGGTGAACGTTGTATGGCAGCATCTGTTGTGACTGTACAGGAAGAAATTGCGGATCAGCTAATTGAAAGATTAGTAGAGGAAGCAAATGATATTGTAATTGGCGACGGCTTAGAAGAAAACGTCTTTTTAGGACCAGTTATTCGTGAAAATCATAAAGAGCGTACGCTCAGCTATATTGAATCAGGCGTGCAAGAAGGAGCAGAGCTTATTCGTGACGGTCGCACAGATGCAGCAGTAAATGGCAATGGCTACTTTGTCGGACCAACGATTTTTGATCGTGTGACGCAAGAAATGAAAATTTGGCAAGATGAAATTTTTGCACCTGTGCTGTCTATTATACGCGTGAAAACATTAGGAGAAGCCATTGAAGTAGCCAATAACTCTCGATTTGCGAACGGTGCTTGCATTTATACAGATAGCGGCGCAAGCGTACGTGAATTCCGCGAAAATATTGAATCCGGTATGTTAGGAGTAAATGTAGGGGTACCGGCACCTATGGCATTCTTCCCATTCTCTGGCTGGAAAGATTCTTTTTATGGTGATCTTCATGCAAATGGTACGGACGGCGTGGAGTTTTATACAAGAAAGAAAATGGTAACAACGCGCTGGTAAGTGAGTCATTAAAAATCGCATCTCATTTTAAAAGGAAGTATCAGGAATTAAAGATATTCCTTATGCTTCCTTTTTTTAAATCGCAATCTACTACTAGAAGGGAGAAAGAAGCATGGAAACAGTTAGGATGACGACGGCACAAGCATTAGTGAAGTTTTTAAATCAGCAGTATGTTGAATTTGATGGAAAGCAGCATCAGTTTATTAAAGGGATTTTTACAATTTTCGGGCACGGAAATGTGGTAGGTCTTGGGCAAGCTTTGGAAGAAAACCCAGGAAATCTAGATGTATATCAAGGGCGTAATGAACAAGGAATGGCCAATGCAGCGATGGCTTTTGCGAAACAAAAACATCGGAAGCAGATTATGGCTTGCACATCTTCAGTGGGGCCAGGTTCAGCAAATATGGTTACAACGGCAGCCACTGCTTCAGCTAATAATATTCCAGTTTTGCTGCTTCCTGGTGATGTATTTGCAACTAGACAGCCGGATCCCGTTTTGCAGCAAATTGAACAGTCATATGATTTATCTATTTCTACAAATGATGCCTTTCGACCAGTGAGTAAGTACTGGGATCGCGTAAGCCGCCCTGAACAATTGATGACAGCTATGATTAATGCGATGCGTGTGTTAACGAATCCTGCAGATACAGGAGCTGTAACTATTTGTTTGCCTCAAGATGTGCAGGGAGAAGCATGGGATTTTCCAGCTTATTTCTTCCAAAAGCGCGTTCACCGCATTGAGCGCCGCCTTCCGACTAGGGACAGTCTAGCAGATGCAATTCAATTAATGAAAACAAAGAAAAAGCCAATCATCATTTGTGGAGGAGGCGTTCGGTATTCAGAAGCTGCAAAAGAGTTAAAACAATTTGCTAGTGAGTTCCATATTCCATTTGGAGAAACTCAAGCAGGGAAAAGTGCGGTTGAAAGTGACTATCGCTATAATCTGGGCGGAATAGGTGTAACAGGGAACTCAGCTGCTAATACAATCGCTAAAGAAGCAGATTTAGTAATTGGAGTAGGCACTCGATTTACTGATTTTACAACAGCATCTAAACAGCTTTTTCAACATCCCAACGTGCAATTTCTTACCATTAACACGTCTGAATTTCATGCAAATAAACTTGATGCCGTGAAACTTGTAGCTGATGCAAAAGAAGGGTTGCTTGCTCTTAGGGAAGAGCTAAAATCAATTGGCTATCAGTCTGTTTATACAACAGAAATTACAAGTGCTAAAGACGCATGGGATACAGAATTAGAGCGTCTACATAGCATACGTTTTACTGGTGCAGATTTTGTTCCAGAAATACAAGGTCATTTAGATGAAAGCTTGGCTGAATATGTAGAATCACTTGGTACTCAATTAACGCAAACAGAAGTAATTGGAGAGGTGAATAAGCTCCTTAATGACAACTCCGTCATTGTTGGTGCAGCAGGAAGTCTTCCAGGCGACTTACAGAGAATGTGGAAGTCTAATAAACCTAATACCTACCATATGGAATATGGATATTCATGTATGGGATATGAAGTATCAGGCGCCCTTGGAGTTAAGCTGGCAGAACCAGCTAAAGAAGTGTATGCGATGGTTGGAGATGGAAGCTATCAAATGCTTCATTCAGAGCTTATTACAAGCCTTCAAGAAAGAAAAAAGATAAACATTTTACTGTTTGATAACTCCGGCTTCGGGTGCATTAATAACCTTCAAATGTCAAATGGTATGGGGAGCTTTGGCACAGAGTTTCGTTATCGAAACGGTGAAACAGGAAAGCTAAATGGGAACGTGATGAAAATTGATTTTGCAGCCAGCGCCGCGGGCTACGGTGTGAAAACGTATCGCGTAAGTTCTCTTGAAGGATTAAAAACGGCGATAGAAGATGCACAAAAACAAGAGGTTTCTACGCTAATTGATATTAAAGTGCTGCCAAAAACTATGACAAACGGTTATGAATCATGGTGGCATGTAGGAGTAGCAGAGGTATCTAAAAATCAGCATGTACAGGAAGCTTATAAAGATAAGGTGAAAAACCTTGAAATGGCAAGAGTTTATTAAGAAGCAGAAGAAAATGAGATTGTTGAAGAGAAACATCCGATAAATATAAAACAGGTTTTAATTTCATACAAGGGAGAGGAAGAGATGTTCAAGGAAAACACGGTAAAATTGGGGATTGCTCCAATTGCTTGGACAAATGATGATATGCCTGAACTGGGAGCTGAAAATACATTTGAACAATGTATCAGTGAGATGGCTTTAACCGGTTTTAGAGGAAGCGAGATCGGCAACAAATATCCGCGGAATGTTTCGATCTTAAGGAAGGCATTATCACTTCGGAATTTGGAAATTGCAAGCGCATGGTTTAGTACATTTTTAACGACAAAGCCGCTGGAAGAAACGGTGACGCCATTTATTGAACATCGCGATTTTTTATACGAAATGGGAGCAAAAGTAATTGTTGTATCTGAACAAGGACACAGCATTCAAGGGCTAATGGATGTTCCGTTATTCAAAGAAAAGCCAGTGTTCACGCCAACAGAGTGGAGCAGCCTTATAGAAGGCCTGCACCACCTTGGGAAACTAGCAAGAGAGAAAGATATGCATATTGTCTATCATCACCACATGGGAACAGGCGTACAAACAACAGAAGAAATTGAGCAGTTAATGGAGCTTACCAATCCGGAGCTTGTTTCGCTCCTATTCGATACCGGTCATCTTGTTTTTTCAGGCGAAGAACCTCTTTATATCTTAAAAAAATATCTTCATCGTATTAAGCATGTTCATTTAAAAGATATTCGCCAAGAAGTAGTTGATCGAGTCAAACAACAAGACCTGAGCTTCTTGCAAGCGGTAAAAGAAGGAGCCTTTACTGTTCCAGGCGACGGAGTTATTGAATTTGATGAAGTATTTACTACGCTCGCCGCTTCTGATTATAACGGCTGGTTTGTCGTAGAAGCAGAACAGGATCCAGCGCTTGCTAACCCTTTTGAATATGCGTTAAAAGCAAGAAACTTTATTAAAGAAAAAAGCGGTCTTTAATTTCCATTGTAAAAGGTTTACGCCTTTTATGTGTTTATGAAAGGAAAGGAGGAGATGAAATGAAGCCAACCATCTACAGTGTGGCTGAAGAAGCAGGTGTATCAATTTCCACCGTATCAAAAGTTATCAATCAAACCGGTCATATTAGTGAAAGAACAAGACAAAAAGTAATTGAGGTTATGGGGCAGTTGAATTACCATCCAAGCGTCGTAGCATCTGCTTTAACAGGAAAACCCACTAAAACGATTGGGCTTCTCGTACCCGACATCTCCAATCCTTTTTTTGCCGATTTGGCGAGAAGCATAGAAGACCGAAGCCATGAGCGAGGTTTCCATGTTGTAATGTGTAATACCGATAACAATGCGGAAAAAGAGAAAAAGTATTTATCGCTATTAATTCGTCAGAGAATCGATGGTTTAATTGTAGCATCTGCTTTTCGCAATGCTAATCTTTTAAAAGATATGCTGAAGCAAGATATACCGATTAGCGTTATTGCTTCAGAAATTCCTCACATATCCGTTAATACAGTGACAGTGGATGACTATAAGGGAAGCTATTTGGCGACTGATTATTTGCTATCTTTGCATCATAAAAAAATTGCGATTATTACAGAAAATGCAAAAAGTAATCACGCTCGTTTAGATGCTTTTCGAGACGCTATGCAAGAAAATGGAATAATTGTGCCGCCTCAGCACGTTATTACGACCGAAGCAAGTATTCAAAAAGGATATGAAAGTGCTAAGCAAATTTTTTCAATGAAGGAGAAAGTGACGGCTATTTTTGCTTGTAACGATTTACTGGCTATCGGAGTTATGCAAGCCGCAAAGGAATTCAAAATTGATGTGCCGCAAGACTTATCAGTGATTGGCTTTGATAATACGGTTCTTTCTACTACCATCACGCCCATGTTGACGACGGTAGCACAGCCGACAAAAGAAATGGCTATAAACGTAGTGGATTTGCTGGTTAGAGAAATGGAATATCCAACGATGCATAAAGAACATTTGCTTCTTGAGCCAAAATTGATTGTTCGGAAATCAACGGCTCCGTTACGAAGGGGCGCCACACCAGCTACAAATAATTGAACACAATCAAGAATATTGCCGTTAATAAAAAATCCTCATAGTCACATATTCAAGAGAATTTATAGAGTCTATGAAGAAAAAATGAGTGATTAGTAAATTCTGATTGCGCTACTACATAAAGGAGGAATTTAAGTATGTTAGGTAAATTAGGTGAATTAAATAAAGGATACAACGTACTTACAGAAATGACCGGTCAGCACAAAGATATGCTGATGGATATTGGAATTTATAAAATGTCCCAAGGAAAAGAGGAAACCTTGCTAGACAGCAGCAGTGAAACGGCTATTCTTTTACTAGAAGGAAAGGTAAAGCTAGAATGGGAAGGCCATTCGAAGGAAATTCAGCGTCAATCTCTTTTTGAAGAAGAGCCTTGGTGTTTGCACGTTTCAAAAAATGTGGAGGTTAAAATTACTGGGCTTGCCGATAGTGAAGTACTAGTTCAAAAAACGGACAATGAAAAAGAATTTTCATCAAAATTATATACGCCTGAAGATTGTCAAAACACAGTGGCTGGTGAAGGAGTATGGGAAGGTACTGCTCAGCGTGTCATTCGGACAATATTTGATTACAACAACGCTCCTTATTCTAACCTTGTTATTGGAGAAGTTATTTCTTATCCAGGAAGATGGTCGAGCTATCCGCCTCATCATCATGATCAGCCTGAAGTATATTACTATCGTTTTGACAAGCCGCAAGGATTTGGCTGTGCAATGGTTGGAGAAGATGCATACCGTGTAGTTGATAATAGTTTTATTACAATTCCTGGTGAATTGGATCACCCTCAAGCAACGGCTCCCGGCTATGCGATGTACTTCTGCTGGATGATTCGCCATCTTGACAATAATCCTTGGACAGACCGTATTATGGAAGAAGAGCATAAGTGGTTATTAGAGCCGGATGCAAAAATTTGGCCTGAAAAATAAATAAAGATCTTTATACGAAATGGGTTTCAAATGTTGAAAAAGCTCGAATAAAAAAATAATTATGCGTAAAATAATAGTTTATTTTTGTAAAATATGTTTTTATATGTTAAAATATAGCTTGTATTAATATTCAGGCGATGATATCGCTCTTTGCTGCAGATTCCTTTTTAGGAGTCTCTTTTTTTGGAAACAGAAGCAAAAAATACAGACGATTCGCATGTAAATTAAAAAGAAAAGGAGATAAGCGTAAGCCGCTTATCTCCTTTTCTTTTTAGCGTTATCTAATGCTAAGTTCTTTTTCACTACTTTTTCTAAAGTAACTTCCACGTGAACATTTTTTTCATCGATATCATTCACAAGCACGACGGTTCCTTTTCGTCCTTTAATCTTTAAATCATCACCCGTAGAAGGAATGTTTTCCCGCAGCTGGCTTAATAGAAGCTTTTTGTTTTCAAAAAAGTGGACAGCCACCATTTTATCTCACCTAATTTCATATGATATGTGTGATACAAAGATGTGTATATGAAATTCTTCCTATATATTATGTCGTCAGGGGTGGTTTTAGAACACATTGAATAGACAATTGTTGCATCGATATATGAAATAAATAGAATGGCATAGTTATAAATCTTCTATCCTTGGACATACTTATACTACTAATCTAAAAAGGGATGTGGATGAAAATGAAGGTGGCTATCGGATTAAGTTTATTTACGGTCGTTACAGGAGCAATTGCGTTAGGGTCGGTTTACTTTTTAGCAGGTATCTTTTCGTTTTTTCTAACGGTTTTTTCATAAAAAAATCCACCAAGAGGTGGATTTTTTTATTTAGCAGCGGCTTTTGTTTCATGAGGCGAATTGCCGATGAATCCAAATTTTCCGCCGACAACTTCTTTTACTTCGTGGATGACAATAAAAGAATTCGGGTCAATTTGCTGGATTTTCTTTTTAATTTTTAATAACTCGTTCTTTTTAATAACAACGTAAATAATACGTTTATCTTTATTGGCGTAGTAGCCATATCCGTAAAAGATGGTGGCTGCATTTCCAAATTCACTGGTAATAACTTGTGCGATGTCTTTGTACTGATCAGACATAATGGTCATTGCTTTTTTGTTGTGGAAACCTTCGATAACGATGTCGACGATTTTGGCACAAAGATAGACGAATATAAAAGTATAGAGTGTATTGTTGACGCCAATGGCAAAAATCGATGCTAAGATAATGACGCTGTCCATGTAGAACATGCTTTTCGAGATATTATAGCCTTTTGTGTAGTTTAATAAATAAGCTAAAAGAGTTGTTCCACCGGTAGATCCATCCGCGATAAAAATAAGAGCCAGTCCTGTTCCCATGAGTAAGGCGCCGAATACAATTCCTAAAATCATGTCGTGAACGTGAAAGGGAATATAACTGACTAAGCCGAGGAAAACGGACGTCATGACAGCTCCTAGAATCGTATAAAGAATGGTTTTTTTAGTTAGAAATTTATAAGCTAAGGCAATGAATACAAGGTTCACAAGAAATGTGCTGATACTTGTAGGTATATGAAACAAATAATATAAAACAAGAGCAATACCAACCGTACTTCCGTCACCTAATTTATTTGGAATGACAAAAAAATCAATCGATGCAGCAACTAAAAGCGCTCCGGCAATAATTAAAATGATGTCTTTATAGATTGTTTTCAATATGCAAACCTCCCTGATCATTAGGATATTTTCATGTGGAATCTTGTTTTTACTAGTGTTTCACAAATGATAAAATAAAAAACGTCTTAGAAATTGTCTAGTTATAAAACTGATCAACTTCTAAGACGAAGAATTACGATACGTGTATATGTCTTGAGTCTGCGTTTCTATGCTTCGATGTCACCGATTATATAAACCTCTGACCGCTATGTCAACGCTATGGGAGATGTTCAACTTTTCAAAAAATAGAAGGCGGTTTCCTACATAAAAAAAGAATCCTTTGCGACGGCGCAAAGGATTTTCAAATTTATTGGAATAGGGGGAATACGTTATTAGAATTGCCATTTTCATAAATTAATATACCTTTATTTTTAAAAAAATTATTGGTTAATGACGATTGAAAGTTTGTAATTGACATGCTGATTTAGCTCTGTCAAAAAATCATTTAATTCTTCATTTGAATGAAATTTGCATTCTAGTAAGTAGCAACCATCACCGCTGATTTTAAAGTTGTTGATAACGTACTCCTGCTGACTTTCTAAAAATGTAAGGTAGGGGTGGTGATGAATGCTCTGCGTATAGATATTTAAAAATGCATGGGTGGTGTAGCCAAGTTTCCGTTCATCAATGTTAATTGTATAGCCTTTGATAATGCCTTCATCTTCTAACTTTAATACTCTAGCAGAAGCGGCTTGTCCGGTTAAATGCACTTTTTCTCCTAATTCTTTCATCTTTATACGTCCATTTTTTGATAGCTCTTCTAGTATGCGTTTATCTGTATTATCTAACATCGCTACAAATCCTTTCGTATTTCAAATCAAAAGGGTTAACTACTTTATGTCACCTATGTATACTGGTACGTCTTCTATTTTATACTAAGGGAAAGTAAGAAAAAAGAGCAGTCAATATGGAAGACATGAAAGCAGCAGTAGTTTGTAAACAGCTCGATTGACGAAAGCTTAAGCTTGCTGTATGATTCTTTGAGTGTTTACGTGGTTCGTAACCATCCCACGTTAAAAAACTAAGGAGAGAATAGTAAGATGAATATAAGAACACTTTGCGTCAACGGTCTTTTAGCTGCTATGTATATTGCTGTCAGCATGCTAATTCAGCCGTTTGGCTTCACCAATATCCAATTTCGTATATCAGAAATGTTCAATCATTTGATTGTATTTAATAAAAAGTACGTGTACGGCATTGTACTAGGGGTATTTCTGACGAATTTGTTTTTTTCACCAATGGTCGCTTATGACCTGGTGTTTGGGGTAGGACAATCCGTACTATCATTACTCATTACCATTGTTTCTATGCGCTACATTAAAAATATGTGGGCTCGTATGCTTGTTAATACACTTGTATTTACATTTACGATGTTTATTATTGCGTTTGAACTTCACCTAGCATTTGATTTACCATTTTTCTTTACATGGTTAACAACAGCTGTTGGTGAGTTTGTGGTTATGCTTGTTGGAGCACCAATTATGGCGGCAATTAATAAACGTGTACAATTTAATAAGCTAGTTGGATAAAAAGATATGGCTGTGATAAATCTCACAGCCACATCTTTTTTTCTTTGTTATTCTATAAGTGTAGTGATAAACCCCTTATTATTGAAGAGCTTTTCACGCATGGACAAATTACCCATATCTAGCATGTAAAAAGAGCAGGTCGCGTTTGCGTTCTGCTCTTTTTGCGTAACGCAATAGCGAGTATTCAATTAGATTATTTTGAAAGAAGGAGTGACAAATCTCACAGCGCGTTCTTTTTTCTTTTGTTACGATATACATATAGTTGGCAAACTCCTTATCGAAAAGTTTTTCGCACAACAACACATTACCTATGCGTAGCAATTAAAACAGCAGACCAATGACGGTTTGCTTTTTTAATTGTGTGTTTTTACCATTAAATTACTATTTTGAGTTATAATTGTAAGGTGATTTTTGTTACGAGAGAGGGGATTATTTTTTGAGCAGAAAGTTAGGACTTCTTGTTTTATTAGCGTTAGCCATCGTGTTTTCCGGATGTTCAAAAGAAGAAGGCAAAGCTCCTTTACAAGAGCTAGAAAAGATCCATATTAACGTCATCAAAGAACAAAAGATGAAGCAAGGGATTTCATATGAAATGGAATTAGTAAACAAGAGCGATTTGACCATCAAACAAAATAATGTCTTTTTATCCTATCCTTTAAAAATGAAAAACGGTTATTCTGAAAATAAATTTAAGGTGTTAGCAGAAGGCAATAAGTTAAATATTAAGCCAAAACAAAAGGTAAAGTTAACTGCATTTCTTCCTTATAAAGGAATTAATAAAGAAGTGTTAGCTATTGATGAGCCTGACGTAAAGTGCATAGGGTATTGGAATGAAATTGATGACTACCATCAATTTTCTTTTGGAGGATCTTTGAAGCGAGAATAATACATAGATTTGTTAAATGATGGAACTTATGAAGCGTGAAATCGTATATAAATCAAGGGGGAGATTTTATTGAAGAGATATGGAATATTTATCATTAGTTTCATCGTTTTCTTAGGTAGCTTTCAACTGCTATCAGGAATGATTCTTACGCTCTTATATGTTCCAGAAAGTTCGACTATGTGGAGCTCAATCGAAGGCTTATCAAGTAAAGTAACGTTTGGCAGTTATTCTGGTAGCTTTGTTTTTATGGTTCCCGCTGTAGCAGCTACAGCCGCTTTTTTTATCTCTAAAAAATGGGTTAGGAAAAGTGTATAAGAAACTGATAGCGGTGGTGAATGAACAGTGAGTGTAGACACGGATAGATTAGTTAGCTTCTTCATTTTATGGGGAACACCGGCTGTTTTTAGTATAATAGAGTATTTTAAACTGAGTAAAACTGAAAAAAAAGAAGCTATACGAGACTTAACATCTTTAAAATCTATTGTAACAATAGGGTTTATATTGATTGGAGGAGTGATGGCGAGTTTAGGTAGAGTATTATCTCTGCTGCCTCTGCACGTTATAGGTATTTTTATTTTAGCTATTGGTGGTATCGTGGGCGCTGTTGAAGCATGGAAAACAGAAAGAAAGAGAAGTATTGTTATCCTTGTTTTCATAGTATCTATGATTGCTCTTACATTTGTAATATAAATTCCAAACGTACCAGGAGCTGCTCAAATCATGAGCAGCTCCTGGTAGTTTCTTATCTATTGTGTTTCAATCTGTTGATCTTTTTTCTTTAACGTAAGAGCGAGCAGGAACGAGACGACAGCGAAAGCGATGGCTACATAATAGACGGTATGAACTCCGCTTGTCATGCTTTTTATTTATAATAGCGTTTTATTCGTTTCATTTGATTGTTGAATAAAGTGCTGAGAAGCCATAGTCATAATACTTGTATACAAAGCAGGACCAATCGCGCCTGAAACTTGGTTAATCGTATTTGAAATAGCTGAACCATGAGCATGAAGCGGTTTTGGCACTTGATTTAAAGCAAGCGTCATCACGGGTCCTATGCTTAAACCTACGCCAATTGTAAAGGCAGCGTATAAAATAGCTGCCGTTTAAATCCAATTTTATCAAACAAACGTCCTCCGGCCATAGCTGTTAAAGCCAGCGTTACTCCTCCTGGAAGCATAAGAAAACCTGATGGTAGCAACTCTATACTGATCAGTCAATCCAGACGTCTAGGTCTTGTATAGGAGTGAAGATTGATGCAGGTTTCACAGGTGTAAGCATTGATTGAAATGTTAAGAATAAGGTTACAAAGTATTTTGGACCTATACTTCTATTACTGTTAAAAAAATATGATTAAGTAATGAAATTAAAAGAAGACGAGAAGCGTATAGCATGTTACGATAGGGACGGTATAGAAATTGGCATATGTCTTTTTCTAATAGAAGAGACAAATTTTAAAATTTTTAAATGTAAGGTTGTGATTCACCTGAGACTGAATAAATTTATTAGCGAATCTGGAAAGGCGTCAAGACGCGGGGCAGATAAGTTAATTAGTGAAGGAAGAGTAACCGTTAATGGAAAGGTTGCAAAAATCGGAGATCAAGTTAAGCCTGGCGATGATATTCGAGTAAGCGGCCAACAGCTTCGGATTGCTCGAAATAATGTATATATTGCGCTTAATAAACCAGTCGGCATTACAAGTACGAGTGAAAAAAAAGTAAAGGGAAACATCATTGATTTAGTCAATCACCCTTTGCGTATTCACCACGTTGGACGACTTGATAAGGATTCAGACGGCTTAATTTTACTTACAAATGACGGCGATATTATTAACGAAATTTTACGTGCAGAAAACAAGCATGAAAAAGAATATATTGTTGCAGTAGATAAGCCGATTACACCAGAGTTTATCAAAAACATGTCTGAGGGAGTAAAAATTTTAGGCACAAAAACGCTTCCTTGTAAAGTGACACAGCTGTCTAAGTATGAGTTTCAAATTATTTTAACACAGGGTTTAAATCGTCAAATTCGCCGTATGTGTGAAGTGCTCGGATATGAGGTATACCGCCTTCAGCGCACGCGTATTATGAATATCCATTTAAACAACTTACCTGTTGGGCAATGGAGAGATTTAACGAAAAAAGAGCGTACGCAGCTATTCAAAGAATTAGACTATGAACCTAAAGAGTGGTAAATCAAAAGACACCAGCCTGTTAGACTGGTGTCTTTTTTATTCGCATACAACTACTTGTCTAGAAAATACGCTTTTACGCGCTACGCAGCGATCTGAAATAGAAAAGCCAGCTTCATGAATCATATGATCAATCGTATCTACTGTAATCACGACTACTTTATCCGCAAAGCGGCGAGCGTGTTTCAAAATAGAAAGCTGATCTTCAGGCGTCGCGTGGGTGTAGAGATTGTAAGGCATGTCGATGATAGCTACGTCATAGTGAGTGGTAACCTCTGAAATCGGTCCGGTTTTGACATCACCGCTTAAGCCGAAATGCGCAATATTTTCACGAGATCCGTCGGTCACAAGTGGATTGATATCGCGTCCTACAATATCAATGCCCATTGACAGGGCTTCTACAAGGACTGTACCGATACCGCAGCATGGATCGATCGCTTTGATTCCTTCAGGGTTTGGAACGGCAATGTTAGCTACAGCTCTTGCAAGGCGGGTACTGAGTGCTGTAGAGTATTCACGCGGTTTCTTCAAATGATGCAGCCATACAGCTTCGCTTTTTTGGTATTTCCCAAAATACCAGCGTCCTTCAAATGGAACAATGCCAAACAAATGGTCAGGGTTATGCAGGTCTGCTTCTGCTACAAAATGCCAACCCACATCACGTTCAATCGCACGCTGACCTTTATAACTTATTTTTTGATCTTTTTCCAAGTCATTAATTTTCATGAAAATGAGTTTAAATGTTTTGTCTCCAAGGTCAATATCTTCTACTTGCTTACAAATATCTGCAAGGTCATCTGATTCATACATAATATCTAATCGCTCTTTGATAAAAGGGCTTCTGCTTGGATCAAGTTTAACGGCACTTTTTATGATAGGTTTCTCAGTTTCAATTTCAAAAAGAGAGCGTCTCTCTAATTGACATAGTGAGAGTTCCTCTTCGCTGCATGCGTATGTGTAGATATACTGAGGCAGCTGCGTATGGTTATTCAATATCGTATCATCCTTTATCGTATCTAATTATCCTTCTTCTCAAACAATAGCGAGAAAAGAAGAGAAAAGCAACGAATTTAAATATCTTTGGCCGTGAATACTAAATTGAAGCGCTTCATAGTCCACTTATTTGACAAAACATGCTAAAATAACTGATGGTAACCTGCATATGCTGCTGTTTATACAAAAGAACTGAAATAAGGTTTCTCAAAAAATCATTTACACACTGCTGACATTTTGATGAATAGGAGAGGCTACGTGATGTCTAAAAGTGATCATGAAAAGCAACAGATGAGTCGGGCTGATATGAAAAAACAAGCCAAAACATCCTCGCAAAACCTTGTGATGAACGTACTCATTGCCATTGTATCTGTATGTATTTTAGCTCTTATTATAAATGTTTTTATACTAATGAAATGAGCCGTTATGCTGCTCATTTCTTTTTATTAGGTTCAGCTTTTATTAAAGTGTTTGAGGTCTCTTTCACTAGAGAGCACATTATGAATAGCATATCTTTTTTTTACAAATGATAGTTGTGATATGATGAAGCAATAATACATTAGACAAAAGGCTGGAGGTTACTTAGTATGCCATTACTTAGATTTGATCTAATAGAAGGAAGAGATGAAAAAGAGTTAAAAACACTGCTAGACGCTACGCACCGAGCGATGCTAGAAGCCTTTGGCGTGCCGGAGCGCGATCGTTATCAAATTGTACATCAGCATCCTGCTCATGAAATGATCATTGAAGATACAGGTCTGGGCTTTGAGAGAAGCAAGGATTTGGTTATTATAAGCGTAACGAGCAAACAGCGAACAGAAGAGCAAAAACAAGCTCTTTACAGATTAATTGTAAAAGAGCTGGGAGAAAGCTGCGGTATTCAGCCAAACGACATTATGATTTCAATTGTTGAGAACGGTAATGCTGACTGGAGCTTTGGGATGGGAGAAGCTCAATTCTTAACTGGGAAATTATAAAACGGTTTATTATTTAGAGAAGCCCTTATTTCTAAGGGCTTTTTCTCATTTTGCCTATAAAAATATTATTCTCTTAGTCACATCTTACTCAAAATTAAATACAGACATCTGTCAAATGAATGATACAATAAGCTTATATGCCGTTTTGAGTGGAAAAGCCATAAAAGAGTTCGGCGTACTAATTTTAGAACAACAATAAATTTACATAAAGATGTAAAGATTTAAAGGTTAAAAGAGAAATGTACAAAATCTGTAAAACAAAAGAACAGTTACGCGTTACACATAGGAGTAAAAGGTTCTTCACATGTTTTTTCGGATAAGAAGAGAAAGTAATTTTGATCATTGAGGAGGAACTTAGAATGTTTGGATTTGATGCAGATGTATCGCCACTAGTGCGAATTAAAGTAATTGGGGTCGGCGGTGGAGGAAATAACACCGTTAACCGTATGATTGAACACGGTGTACAAGGAGTAGAATTTATCGCCGTTAATACGGATGCTCAGGCGCTTAACTTATCTAAAGCAGATGTGAAAATGCAGATTGGTGCGGCATTAACGCGAGGATTAGGTGCAGGAGCTAATCCAGAAGTAGGAAGAGAAGCAGCCGAAGAAAGCAGAGAACAAATTCAAGAAGTGCTGCAAGGTGCAGACATGGTATTCGTAACAGCTGGCATGGGCGGAGGAACCGGTACTGGAGCAGCTCCGGTTATTGCTCAAATTGCCCGTGAACTAAATGCTTTAACAATTGGAGTAGTTACTCGCCCGTTCAAGTTTGAAGGAAATAAACGTACCAAGCAAGCAGTAGGCGGTATTACTGCGATGAATGAATCAGTAGATACTCTTATTGTCATTCCAAACGACCGTTTGCTTGAAATTGTTGATAAAAAGACGCCTATGCTTGAAGCATTCCGTGAAGCAGATAATGTTCTTCGCCAAGGTATTCAAGGTATTTCAGACTTAATTGCTGTTCCAGGCCTGATTAACCTTGACTTTGCTGATGTAAAAACCATCATGTCTAATCAAGGATTTGCGCTTATGGGTATCGGACGAGCTTCCGGATCAGACCGGGCAATTGAAGCAGCGAAAAAAGCGATTTCTAGTCCGCTGCTAGATGCATCGATTGATGGAGCAAGAGGCGTGCTGTTGAACATTACGAGCGGCAGCAGCCTGAGTCTTTACGAAGTACAGGAAGCAGCAGATATTGTCACGTCCGCTTCTGATCAGGACTTAAATATGATTTTTGGATCTGTGATTAATGAAGATTTAAAGGACGAAATGATGGTAACCGTTATTGCGACTGGATTTGATGATGAAGATATTTCACCATCAGCTTCTACTTCTAGAGTTTCAAGAGCACGCTACTAAATTAAATAACCAGCTTTTATGGTGGCAATTGTTTTTCAATTGCCTTAAAAGGGAATCCGGTGCAAATCCGGAGCGGTCCCGCCACTGTAACAAGGAGCCTTATGTCAAAAAGCCACTGTCTATTTAGAGACGGGAAGGCGGTATAAGGCAGTGACTTGAAGCCAGGAGACCTGCCATAAATTACAGCACACAATAACCTACGAGGATAGGGAGGTGTTTTGGCAGAATGAAAAATAGGATAAACAAGGGGATATGTTTATCTAATTTTGTTGTGAAGACAAGCACTTCTTTTTAGAAGTGCTTTTTTTTGTGTATTAAAATAGAAGGTGGAAAAATGAATGATAAATAATAAAAAGCTCGTATCTATATTAATTTTTGTTTTACTTTGTCTTACTGCTTGTACGCCTCATGAAGAGAGTATGAGTATAAAAGAAGGAAAGAAAACGAATAAAAGCGCTACATTTTTATTTAATTTCACCCCTGCAACCCTTGATCCTCATACCGATGATGATTATACGGCAGTCCGTGCAGGAGTGGGGGAGACGCTTGTCAAAATCAGCGACGATTTAAAAATAAAGCCTTGGCTTGCTGAAAAGTGGGAAACAAAAGATAACGGTCTTACGTGGACATTTACGATAAAAAAGAACATCACGTTTCAAAATGGAAAAGCGCTGGATGCAAATGCCGTGAGGTCTTCTCTTCAAAGAGCAATAACTCAAAGCTATGCGATGGGAAACGCTTTAAAAATCAAAGAAATGAAAGCGAATGGTCATACGCTCACAATTACATTAAAAGAGCAAATGCCTAAATTTCCTTCTGAATTAGTGCATCCAAATACAGCTATTATAGACGTTGATGCTTCTCATATAGCTAAGAAACCCATTGGCACAGGTCCATTTCACGTCTTATCTTTTGATCAAGGAAATCAAGTGAAATTAGAAAGGTATAAGGATTATTGGAATGGAAAAGTAAAGTTGAAAAGCGCGATCTTTGCATTTAACGAAGATGCTAATGCGCGAGTTGCTGCTCTTCAATCTGGAACAGCCGACATTATTTATCGCCCGCCTTTAGAAAGCTTGGGCACTTTACAAACAGATCCGTCTTTTAAGGTAAGTGGAGTACCTAGTGTGCGCACCCATTTATTGCTTTATAATCAAACCAATGACGCATTAGAAGACGAAAATGTACGAAAAGCTATCGATGCCTTATTGAACCGAAAAGAAGTTGTCAGCAGCATCATGAACAATCAAGCGGCAGCGGCTCGAGGGCCATTTTTACCCCAATTTCCGTTTGCCGATAATACTGCTAGTGATCAAAGAGGTATCGCATCTGCTAAAAGATACTTAGAGAAAGCAGGTTATCAAATCAAAAACGGAAAAACAATCAGAAACGGAAAGCCATTATCGCTCTCTCTTGTCACATACAGTTCTTTGCCAGAACTTCCTTTAATTGCGCAGCTTATACAGTCTAATGCGAAAGAGTTAGGAATCAATATTAAGATTCATCTCGTTGAGGACAGCGATGAATATTTAATGGCAAAAGACGATTGGGATTTAGCATTGTATAGCCTTATCACAGCACCTAGAGGAGATGCCAGCTATTATTTGAGTACGAACTATTTGCCGGGCGGTGGTTTAAATGCCAGCCGGATTAATGATGATAAACTAACAAAAATGATTCAGCAGTTAAATTCAACCGTAGAAGACGCAAAGCGAGATCAGTTAGCTAAGCAAGCAACCGCTTTGATTAATGGGAAAATGCTGACGTCATCGATTGTACATCCAAACATTGTTGTTGCTTATAATCAAAAAGTGAAAAACTGGACAACAAATCCAAGCGAGTATTATATGCTGACTCAGCATTTAGACATAACGCCATAGTCAATATTTTTGTTCCTATAGGAAAAAGAGAAAGTATACAATGACAGATAAAAGGATGTGACAGTAGACGTGCAAGAAGTACAAATGTATCAAATTAAAGAAGTAAAAGAAAAGGATGCTGAAGTGATTCAGTTTGTCATGAATATGCGGAATGAGCTATTTCCTATGCTGGAAAAAAATCAGCTTCCTGTGGATTTGCTTTATTTTAATGAACATTATGTTCAAGCGAAAGGCGCTGCTTTTTTTTCAGCTGTCACGGAAAATCAACAAGTAATTGGTACCATTGGTTTATACGCTTACGATGGACGGTTTCATGCATTAAAAGAGCGATATGAACATAGAACTGCAGCCGAGATTGTAAAGTGCTATGTGGATCCAGCGTACCGGCGTCTAGGTATCGGACAGCAGCTGTTAAAGGCAGTGGAACAATTTGCCCAAAATCATTTTTATGACACGTTGTATCTGCATACTCATCCTTTTTTACCTGGCGCTATTCCTTTTTGGGCTTCACAAGGCTTTATCAAAAGGCTAGCTGAACAGGATGAGCCCTGGAATACGCTGCACATGGACAGAAGAATACAACGAGTTGTAATGTAACGAGATCATACAGTAATTACCATGGAATCTGTATATGGGCTCATGCTATAATGAACGTAACTTACATTTATAGCCTGTAGGGCAAGTCCTTACAGAAAAGAACCACGTTTCGAATTGGCTGAAACGTGGTTTTTTTCTATGAAAAACAAATAACAAAATATTTTTAAAAATATATATGAAATCGCTTTCAAAATAATGAAATATATTATATAATTACTAGTGTTGTGTTGTACTTTGTTAGTGTTAAATCAATATCCTACATGTGTGAGCCGATTGCCTTATGGTAGTCGGCTTCCTTTTTTTATAGTAGAAGTCTAAAGGGAAATAGCGTTCGTTAAAATGGCTGTAATCGTCATGACAATAGTGGTCCCGAATGCCCACTTGAAAAGAAACTTTTGATGCTCGCCGAAATCTACTTCAACCAGCCCAATCAGAATGAAAGTAGCAGGCACTAAAGGGGATAGAGGAAACCCAGTTGTGGAATGTCCCAATAAAGCTGCTCGTCCTATTTCTACAGGGTCTACACCAAAATTAGTTGCTGTATGGCTAATAACTGGTAAAATGCCAAAGTAATAAGCATCAGGTGAAAATACAAAGCTAAGAGGAAGGCTCGTTATTGCTACAACTAAGGGAAGGTGAGAGCCTAGCCATTCAGGAGTAAGGCTGACAATTGTATTGGCCATGGCATCCATCATTTTTGTTTCTGTAAAAACGCCTGTAAAAATTCCGGCTGCAAAAACCAATGTACTAACCATTACAAAGCTGTTTGCATGACTTAAGATTCTTTCCTGCTGTTCTTTTGGATGAGGAAAATTAACAAATAAAGCAATGGCAAAAGCAATAGCAAACAAAATGGGAATAGGGAGTATGTCTATGATTAAGAGAGCCATTAAGCACAGTGTCAATAAGGCATTAAACCAAAAGAGTCTAGGTGGCTTCCTAGGAGTCTCATGAACTGAAAGCTGTTCAGCAAAAGCCATGGATGAACCTTTTAAATGAATGGTTCCTAAGCGCGCTTTCTCTCTTTTTCCGAGTAAGTATGCTGAAAATAAAGTCCACATCAATCCCGCTGCCATAGCTGGAATCAGAGGATTAAATAGATCTGATACTTCTAACTGTAAACTTGCTGCGGCTCTTACGAGAGGACCTCCCCAAGGAATCATATTCATAACACCTGCGCTTAAACTAATAACACAAGCCAGTATTAGTCGGTTCATTCCCAGCTTTGTGTACAAAGGAAGCAAGGCGGAAACTGTAATTAAAAATGTAGAAGAGCCGTCTCCATCCAAGCCAACGAGCATTGTAATAACGGCAGTTGCCATTACGACTTTTAAAGGATCGCCTTTCACAATGTTTAGGATACGGGAAATCATAGGATCAAATAAACCGACGTCAATCATTAGTCCAAAATATAAAATAGCAAAAACGATCATAATGGCCGTAGGAGCTACTTTTAAAATACCATTCATCATCATATTGCCCATATCAGCACTAAAACCTCCAATTACACCAAAGAGGATAGCGACAAAAATAAAAGCAACAACCACGGACAAGCGTTTACTAATGACGAGAAATAGAAAAGTTGCAATCATGCCAAACCCTAACAAAGAAAGCATTATCCATCACCTCTTAAAAAGTTAGAAAATTCTATTAATTTATATTATAGCATTAGATTTAATGTTAAAGTTTGGTATTTTTAAATAAGATAGCTTTAACCTAAAACTAAAAACTAAAAAAGCCGCCTTATAGGCGACTGGTTTAAGCTAGGTCAGCTGTTATGGACTGCTTTTGAAGGTGATCAGACAGCAGGCTGTAAGCAATAATTTTCCTTTTATACTGTTTTACGACATCGACGTGATCATGATAACTGTATACGCATAATCGAACATCGTTTTTCCCTTTTTTCGTATCGATAACCAGTGGAGTTTCACTGTCTTCTAGGTGTTTATAATAGTCCTTATTTCCTTCGTGGACGTAATATTGTTTTAAAAATGTTGCTTTATTAAAATAATCAATCACTTGCATTTTGTCTTTGCCTTCTAAATGTTTCCCATCAACTGTGACAGTAACGTTTTGATCATCAAGTGTTGGGTGTAATTGAAATTTAGTCATAAGCCATTTGACCACTGGAGTTGGAAGACACGTTATTAATATTTTGAGTGCACTTACAAGAATGATGGAAAGTAATACAATCCACGTCATAGTTAATCATCTCCGCTATAGTTTAAATGAAATAAGATTACATACTTATTTTACCACAGAGAACATGAGTGCTTTTTGTACATTATGTGAACCTTCCTCAGTGAAAAGATGTATATGAAATACGTTTATTTATGCACATTTAGGGAAATATAAAATTATAACAAATACTACATATAAAAAAAAGGAGAAAAAATTATGTTGTGGACGATTATTGGACTTTTATTTATTTTTTGGTTATTAGGATTAGTTTTTCATATTGGCGGCGGCATCATTCACATTCTTCTTGTCATTGCAGTGATTGTGCTGATTGTAAAACTTGTGAAACGAATTTAGATATAAAAAGCCTTTCCTTAGGGAAAGGCTTTTTATGTGGAGAGATTATAAAAACGAGCTGTATTCCGATATAAAAAATCATATGTCTCCGTTACAGAAACCCTTTTGAGACGTGCTATTTCCTGAACGGATTGATGTATCATTGATGGAACCGTTGTCTGGTTTTGAAAAGGTCCTTCAAATGGCCACGGACCATCTGTTTCGACCATCAAGTAGTCAAGAGGATAATCCGTGGCAAGGGCTTGGATTTTAGGCTTATACACAATATCGGGTGTAACGGAAATATAGTAGCCGTTGTTTTTCATTCGTTCAACTGTTTTTTTAGCTCCTTTGAACCAGTGGAAGTGAGCTTTAGACACGGAATGCTTTTCTAGTAAGTCGCATACGATCTCAGCATCTTCATATACAGCATGAAGAATTAACGGCTTTCCCCACTTTTTTGAATGAATAATAAAAGCTTCAAGCAGCTCCAAATAGGGCTCTAGAGAAAGAGTATATGTCTGACTTAAGTAATAAGGTAGACCTACCTCACCAACCGCAATCATTTCTTCATTGTTTTGATCAATCCAGGCAAACAGCTCCGCTAATTCATTTGAAGAAGGCAGCATTTGTTCAGGATGAAATCCGTAGGTGGGTTTCACGCAGGAATACAACTTGCTGATTTTTTGATTAAGTTGGCAAGAGTGTAGAGTAGAAGATACAGAAATAAGAGCTTGTAACGAAGGGTCGTGCTCAATTATGTCTTTCCAACTTTTCTGATCATATTGATCGAGATGAATATGAGAGTCAATGATTTGTTTCATAATTCCCATTCCTTCCAGCCCCAATTTGTTTAGAGATAATACGTAAAAAAATGTATAATTCTGCTAGGCTTTCATCTCATTCTTTATTTGCTTTTTACTTGCGTTCCCCCGTTTGGTAATAGATGCAAACGTATAAATAATAAGAGCTAACCAAATGAAACTAAAAGCAATAACATGAGCTTTTGTTAGCGATTCATGGTATAGAACCACTCCTGCTAGTAAAGACAAGGTTGGTGAAATATATTGAAGAATACCAAGCATTGATAATGATACTTTTTTAGCACTTTTTGTGAATAATAAGAGTGGTAGAGCTGTGACCATTCCACTTCCCATTAATAAAAGACTTGTTGAAAAAGAATCAAAAAACTGCAAGTGTGATTGAAACGTGAGGTAGCCTATGTATGCTAATGCAATAGGAGAGATGACCATCGTTTCAAGAGTTAATCCAATTGTTGAATCAGCTTTAATCTTTTTCTTTGCCAACCCATATAATCCAAAGGTAAGAGCTAAACTAAGTGAAACCCACGGAACTACACCATAATGAAGACTGAGTGTTAATACTCCGATTCCTGCTAGTATAAAGGCAAAAATTTGAGCCCCGCTTAATCTCTCTTTTAAGAAAATAACACCTAATAAAACACTTGTTAGGGGATTAATATATTGTCCAAGGCTCGCTTCTACTATTTTTCCATTAATGACAGCCCGCATAAAAATGCCCCAATTTGCACTAATAAGTACAGATGCAATAAAAAGAGACCAAAATAAGGATGGTTTTTTCACTATTTGTTTTACAAACGTAATGTATGTACGCCATTTCTTTGTTATTAATAAAAGAATAAGCATAAAAATAAAAGACCAAAAAACGCGCTGAGCCAAAATCTCACCTGGTGCTACGTGGTGAACCAGCTTCCAATAAATTGGCGTGAGCCCCCACATAAGATAAGAAAAGACCGCATACATCACACCATCTTTGTCGTGATTTAAGTTCATGTGAAACCTTCTTTCTAACATAAGATAAAATCAGTAATAAAAGTCATAGATTAACATAAAAAAGCAGCATAAACGATTATATCACAGAGAAAAACGATTCTTCACATGTTGAATGGCTCAAACGCTATGCGCAAGGTCATTGCTTTTCCATGTCTAAAATAAAATCAAATTGCGTGTTTCTAACAAGGTAAGTGCTTACACAAGTGTGCATGATAAGCACTCTTTCAGCTTATATTCAAGTGGTTATGAAAAACAGTTGATTTCCCCATTAGAAACTGTCAAGCTTAAGGAAGAAAAAAATCTTAGAGGAAAGAATATATAGGTGACGAATATGATCGAAATAAAAGCGTCTGCGATAAGCGACGGAGAATTTAACAGAGGTGTATTTGCTAAGCAAGATATTAAAAAAGGAACGCTTATTCACGAAGCTCCTGTTATCGCTTATCCTAATAAAGAGCATGATTTTATTGAGAAAACAACACTAGCGGATTATGCTTTTGAATATGGAGTGAATCATACGGCTATTCTTTTGGGATACGGTATGCTGTTTAATCACTCGTATACACCGAATGCTACGTATGAAATTAATTTTGACAATCATACCTTTGATTTTTATGCATATACCGATATCCAAGCAGGAGAAGAAATTCTCATCAACTATAATGGGGATGAAGATGATCAAGAGCTCCTTTGGTTTGATCGTGAAGATGAAGAAGAACAAAAGTAAAAAGGTAAGCCCATCGATTTTCGATGGGCTTTTTATTATGCTTTTTTATCTGGATACATAGTAGAATTTAAACGGATGAATTGGTAAATATGCGTAATAATAACTTTTAAAACGGCATATCCAGGGACGGCTAAAATAATACCGACGATTCCGAATAAGTTTCCAGCCGTTAGAATGACAAAAATGACCGTAATTGGGTGTATGTCTAGGCTTCTTCCCATAATTTGCGGAGAGATTACTTTCCCTTCAAGCAATTGAACAACCGCCCAGACAATGGCTAGTTTTACAAGCATAAAAGGAGACGTAATAAACGCAATAATAATGGCTGGGATAATGGCGATAATCGGACCAAGGTAAGGCACAACATTAGTCACCATGGCGATGATCGCTAGAAGTAACGCATAGTCTAATCCAATAATCAGATAGCCAATGAAAAGCAGTACACCTATACAAATCGCAACAAAAATTTGCCCGCGAATATATGCGCTTAATGCGTGGTTCATGTCGGCTAAAATGAATTTAGCTTCAGAACGAGAGCGGTTTGGAAGCAGTTTTACAATGTAATTAGGTAAGTTTTTCCCATCTTTTAATAAGTAAAAAAGAATAAAGGGTAAAACGGCAACCGATAATATAATTTCTGTAATGGTGCCGACAAAGTTTACAATACCGCTTGAAAATCCAGAAACATATTTACTCAAGTGTTTTGATGCATCTTTTGAAATCTTATCTAGGTCCGTGTTAGCCGACTGAAGACCTTGTTCGACATATCGGTTATTCGAAAGGTTCGTCACCGCATGCTGAACGTCATGCGTCAGCTCTGGGATATTATCAATAAGACGGTCAACTTGATTTTTTAGAGGCGGAATAACCGATGAAATAATAATGGCTAATGCGCCGATAATCACTATGTATAAAACAAGAATGGAAATAATTCGTTTTACACCTTTTCGTTCTAAAAAGTCAACAAGCGGATTAAATAAATAAAAGCAAATTCCTGCTAAGATAATCGGCAGTGCGATTGTTTTAATAAAAATAGAGATAGGAATTAAAATAAATCCGATTTTTGATAACGAAAAAATAGTCATGCTGAGAATAAAAATAATAATTGTATATACAACAAATTTATTATTTAAGATTTTTTCTCGGAAAAAAGTTCCTTTCTGAGGTCTAGGTTCCAAGCTGTTCAACTCCTTTTAAAAATAAATGTATAGTTATCATACCCTGATTTGGACTAATTTAAGAGGGTTTTTTACAAAGAAGTGTGCATACTAGTAAAAAATCTTCTAGAAAGAAGGGGTGAAATCATTGAAAGAAGACAAACAGCCATCGTATGATGATTTCTCTACAGTAGAAAAAAGCCATGAGTATATAACCGCTGAAGAATTTCCAGACGGTCCTTTCGGCTCTCCTGTTAATCAAAAACTGGGGAAATCTACTTCATGGGAAGAAGGGCAGCGAACGTATAGCGCATTTAATTATGAAAACAAAAATCTTCATGAAAAAGCGCAAAGATTATTTCCAGGCGCTCATCCTGTACATGATAACCCAGAGGAACATGAACAAAATCCAAGTTAATGTCTTTATTATGCTCTGAATATATTGCCCTATCTTTTTGCTGAATTATGTTGACAATAAGCAAGTTAGCCTGTAATATAAAACGTAACTTATCACTGTTTCTACAGGATTCGACAAAATTTGATTTACTTAAACTTGTGATCTCAACTTCTATTTACAGCTATTAGAGCGCTGTAAGTAGAAGTTTTATTTATGTTATCGATAAAAAAGAAAAAAGCAGGTCTGCTCAAGCAGGCCTGCTTTTTTCTTATTGAACAGCGTCAAATTTATTTACTTTCCACTGTGAACCAGATTTATAGAATGTGACAGTGCGTTTTACGCTGCCTCCATCTACAGTTGGGACTGTGAATTCATAAGAGCGAACTGTTGATGTTTGATACACAAGCTTTGTTTTTGCTTTTGACCATTCTAACATGCTGAATCCGTCGCCGATTGGGTGTGCAAGTTTGCCGTTATATGTGATATAGCCGTAATTTGTTAGTCCTTTTTCTACTGCACTATTTGTAAATGTTTCAGATAAGTAGCTTGATAGCTCAGCTTTTGTATCAAATTCAGGGCAAAGATACACGTACTCAGTTCCTTTATATTCAAATGTACGTTCTGTACATGGTTTGTTTTTATAACCGTGCAGAGCACTCCAGAAATGATTGCTGGCACTAGCTGCAATTTTGACAGCATTTGCATCCGTTAGTGTTGTAGATGTTGTTTGTGCTGTAACTCCAGTGCTTAGTGTAAAGAAAATAGCGATTGATGATAAAACTAGTCCAATTTTTTTCATTTCTAACTCACTCCTAATTAATTAACCTTATTTATGTAACAATTATGTGTTTTATATTTCTTTTGTTACATTTATATTACAATAAATCTATAATAAAAGAAAGTGTTTTGTCTTTTTTTCTTAAATTTTTTTAGATTTTTACTAGTTTCTGAAGTAGATATAATAAATAAATTGCGGATAAATGTTGATTTATCAGGTTTTTTAAACCAATTTTTCTGTTTTGCATTCGTTTTGTTACAAACAATCTTTTTGTAACAAAAATGTAACAAAAGAAGCTGAATACTTTTACGATACAGAAAAATAAAGATAAAACGGTGAAAAAGCGATTCTAAAAGTTTATTTTCCTTTTTTTGGGCATATTTCTTTTGCGGTTTTGAGCTTTTTAGTAGAGTAGATTAAGAGGAGGCGAAATCATGAAAGCCATTATACATAGTGAGAAAAGCGGGATAGCAGGCATGAATTACAGAGATTTTCAGGAGATGCCCCCTGAAAGAGGAGAAGTAAAAGTAAGGTTAAAAACAGCAGGTTTAAACCGGAGAGATTTATTTGTTATGAATAATCGAGGCAAAGGAGATAAGCCGTTTATTCCCGGTTCAGACGGTGCAGGTATTATAGAAGAAGTGGGAGAAGGCGTAAAAGGTTTAAAAACTGGAATAGAAGTGATCATTAATCCAAGTCTGGAGTGGGATCGTATAGAGGACATTCCGTTTACGCCTAAAATTTTAGGTGGTCCATCGAATGGAACGTTTGCAGAGTATGTAATCATAAAAGCGGATAATGTTGTGCAAAAGCCGCCTTATCTATCATGGAAACAAGCGGGCGTTCTTTCATTATCGGCTTTAACTGCGTATAGAGCTCTCTTTACAAAAGGGCAGTTAAAAAAAGGAGAACATCTACTTATTCCTGGTATAGGGAGCGGAGTCGCGACTTATGGCTTGTTATTCGCAAAAGCTATCGGAGCTGACGTAACGGTTACTTCTAGAAGTGATGAAAAAAGAAAGCAAGCCCTAAAGTATGGAGCTGATTATGCATTAGACAGTGGAAGTAACCTAACAGAAGAAATCAACAATAGAAAAGTAGATATCATACTTGATAGTGTGGGGGCAGCTTTATTTCCGACGTATCTTGAAATACTAAAGCCAAATGGAAGAATTGTTAATTTTGGGGGGAGTTCTGGAAATAAAGTTGAATTGCCTCTAAGAACTATTTTTTATCCTCAATTCAATATACTTGGCACGTCTATGGGAAGTCAGGAAGAATTTGTGGACATGATGGATTTTATAGAGAAACATCAAATTAAACCAATCGTCGATAGATTCTATCCGCTGTCAGAGGCAGTCGCAGCTTACGAACGATTAGATAAAGGAAAACAATTTGGCAATATAGGTTTACTTATTTCAGAATAAAAAGGTCCCCAGCGCTAACTGAGGACCTTTTTATATAATCAAACGTTTGTTTAAATGAAAGAAACAAGGTAATAACAGGATTTTTAGCAGTTTTTTATCATAACCACCAAGCTAACAAAAAGGTAACAAATCCCCCTAGTATCAAAAATCCCATGCTGTATTTGAGCGTGTATTTAAACAATTCACTTTCTTTTCCAGCCAGTCCCACTGCTCCGGCAGCGACAGCAATTGATTGAGGAGAAAGCATTTTAGCCATTACGCCGCCGGCAGTATTAGCAGCTACAAGAATAACTGGCAAGACATTAATTTGCTGAGCTGTAGTTAGCTGTAAGTTGCCGAACAGCGCATTATTTGATACGACAGACCCCGTTAGAAATACGCCAATCCAGCCAAGAAATGGAGATAAAAATGGAAAATAAGCAGCTGAAGTAGCGAGTGCCAATCCAAGTGTAGAAGACTGTCCTGAATAATTTGAAATAAAGGCAAACGCAATGACCATCATTATCGTAATAATAGGTCTTGCTAGTTCTTTTACGGTTTCTAAAAGAGTAGTCCATGCCACCTTTGGCGATACGTTAAGCAAGAAAACTGAAAGGATACAAGCGATAAGAATTGCTGTACCTGTTGCTGCGAATACGTCTATTTTTAAGATAGCAGCGTAAGGCGTAGGATCCTTTACTAAAGGCGCTGCTTTAATTACGTGATTGTGTAAAAATGGGACGTTAATAAGCAGGTTCATATGTTCAAGCATCGTTTTGACAAAAGAAATGCTCCAAGCCGTAACGAGTATCGTTAATAGAATAAAAGGAGACCAAGCCTTTAAAATCTGTTTTGGTGACAGGCTGAAGCTTTTAGCTGCTGCCGGGCTTGTTCGTTTAATATAAAAAGCAAGAGCAAGCAAACTCACAATAGAAGATGTGATATTTGGAAGTTCAGGGCCGATGTATGTAACAGTTAAATACTGTGTTAGTGCATAGGAAACGGCTGTGATGCTCGTTGCTTTCCATACGTCTTTTAATCCTTTTATCCCATCCATAATAAAGACAAGTAAAAAAGGGATAAGAAAAGAAATAATCGGAAGCTGCGTGCCAAGAAAATGAGCAATTTCTTTTGGATCTATGCCAGATACTTGTCCTGCGACAATGACAGGAATCCCCATAGCGCCAAACGCTCCTGAAGCTGTATTAGCAATTAAACATAGCGCCGCTGCTTTTAACGGTTTGAACCCAAGTCCAACTAGAAGCGCTGCTGTAATGGCAATTGGAGCTCCAAATCCCGCTGCCCCTTCTAAAAAAGCATTAAAGGAAAAAGCAACAAGCAGCATTTGCAAGCGGGGGTCATCGGTTATTGAAATAATAGACTGTCTAATGGTAGTAAACTGTCCGCTTTTGACAGTTAGTTTGTATAAGAACACCGCTCCGATAATAATATAGCTGATGGGCCAAAGTGCATACAGAAACCCATAGCCTGTGGCTCCTAAGACCATTGAGGCAGGCATATCATAAAAATAAATAGCAATAATCATAGAAAGAAGTACTGTAATACCAGCAGCAATGTGTCCTTTTAATTTCAAAAGAGTTAAAGCAATAAAGAAAAAGATAATGGGGATAAGTGCAATTAGTGCAGAAAGCCAAATATTATTTAACGGATTATATACCTGAGTCCACGTCATATTCATACACCTCTACTACATATTTAAAACAAAGGAGCGGGGGAGTCCCCCGCAAAAATCTTTTGATGTTACACAAAAGCTCTGTCGCGAGTTTGCTTAAGAATGCTAGCAGAGTGCTCGAGCTGCTGCTGTTCGTGAGGAGTTAAATTCAATTCAATAATTTGACGCACGCCGTTTTTATTAATGATAGCTGGTACGCCGATATACACGTCAGAAATACCGTATTGTCCTTCTAATAAAGCAGATACCGTTAAAATAGAATTCTCATCATCTAAAATAGCCTTGGTAATTCGTACAAGCCCCATTGCAATTCCGTAATAAGTCGCTCCTTTTCGATTAATAATATGGTAAGCCGCATCGCGGGTTTGTTCGAATAGATGCTTCATATCCGGTTCTTTTTCAATAGCAGCAGTATTGATAAAATGTTCGAGCTTCACGCCGCCAATTTGCGCGTGGCTCCAAACAGGAAATTCCGTATCTCCATGTTCCCCCATAATATAAGCGTGGACGTTGCGAGAATCTACTTCGAAATAGTCGCTTAACAAGTAGCGGAAGCGAGCTGTGTCAAGAATCGTTCCTGAACCAATTACCCGTTCGTTTGGTAATCCTGATACTTTTTGTGTAACGTGTGCGAGAATATCAACTGGATTTGTTGCGACTAAAATGATGCCGTCAAATCCGCTGTTCATAATATCTTTTACAATGCATTCAAAAATTTTAACGTTTTTTTCAACTAGATCTAAGCGCGTTTCCCCTGGAGCTTGATTAGCGCCCGCTGTAATAACTACTAAATCAGCGTCAGCACAGTCTTTATAATCTCCAGCCCAGATTTTCATCGGTGTGGAAAATGGCATACCGTGATTGATATCGCGTGCTTCACCTTCCGCTTTTTCTTTGTTCATATCGATTAACACTAATTCATTGGCAATACCTTGATTCACCATTGAAAAAGCGTAGCTTGAGCCAACAAAACCAGTTCCGATAACAGCAACTTTTCGTGTTTTTGGTGTAAATTGTGTTTTCATTTGTATCATCCTTTGAATTTTATTTTGTGATGTTTTTCACAATGTTAGTGTAACAAGAATAAATACCCTCGGCTGTGATAAAAATCACACCCTTTAAAAAATAGTAAACAATTTTACAGGGCGATTTAAAAAAAGGGTCCTTCTACATGAAGTGCCACATTTAGAAAAATCTCAAACGTTTAAAGTGTTGAGTAAAGGCAACTTGTTTTGCAGAAAGCTAAAGAGTTTAACATTCTCTATTTGTATGTTAACAGCCAATAATGTTTCTATAGACCCACACGAAATCCATTTGTTACACTAAGTTTGCTTATTTTGAATAAAGGAGTTGAAGGGATGGAGAACTACTATGAGCAAGCCCAAAAAGGCGCTTGGGTTAGTATCTTATCATATATCTTTTTATCAGCATGTAAACTTATTATTGCGGGTGTCACCGCTTCCTCTGCATTAAAAGCCGACGGTCTTAATAATGTTACAGATATTATTGCATCAATTGCCGTCTTAGTCGGCTTAAAAATCTCTAAAAAACCTCGTGATAATGATCATCCCTATGGACATTCCAGAGCGGAACATATCTCTTCACTTATTGCTTCTTTTATCATGATGGTCATTGGACTAGAAGTATTGGTCGATGCGGGTCAGTCATTATTTATGGACAAATCTGAAGCGCCCAATTTACTGGCTGCTTGGGTAGGTCTTGGAGCGGCTGCTGTTATGGGTGGTGTCTACCGATATAATATTAAGCTTGCTAAAAAACTTGATAGCCAGTCTTTATATGCGGTTGCTAAAGATAATTTGTCTGATGCACTTGTGAGCATAGGGGCTGTTGTGGGAATTTTCGGCTCGCAATTCGGCTTGCCCTGGCTGGACGTGGTAGCTGCTTTTGCTGTGGGAATTATTATTTGTAAAACAGCCATCGAGATTTTTAAAGAAGCGGCTCATTCTTTAACGGACGGATTTGATGAAGAAAAGTTAGGACACTACAAAGAAAGCATTGGGCTTGTAGAAGGGGTAAAAGAAGTAGAAGATGTGAAAGCGCGCAAGCTTGGTAATCAAGTCGTGATTGATGTAACTGTTAAAGTAGATCCTCATTTAAATGTTATTAAAAGCCATGAAATTGCTGATCAAATTGAACATATGATGAACGATGAGCATCAGATTAAAGATACGCTTGTTCATATTGAACCTGATGCATACGAAAAGCAAAAATAAAACCAGCACGTTCTTTCGTTATGAAAGGATGAGCTGGTTTTATTTTTGGGGAAATTTGAAATAAATCACAAAAACTTCTTCAAAAGTGAAAATGAAAAGCCGTTATTAGTAATATAAAGATTTTTGTAGAAGGGTGAGGGAATGAAGAGGTTAAGTGCAAAACTCGTAGTATTTTTTAGTATTTTTATAGCTATTTTATTATTAGTTGTTTCAGGGGCTGTTTATCAATTTACCAAAACACAAATAGAAAAAGATGTAGAAGTTCAGTCTCAAAGTCAAGTGAAAGAGTTAAGAGAAACGATTCATACGTACTTAGACATGTATAGTCGTTCTTTGCTGACGTATAGTGAAAATGATGTAATTGTTAATTTTGTTAAGCAAGAAGGAGATCAAACAAACCAAGAGAAAAATCCGTATTTTACATGGAACACAGTTCAAAAAGAGTTTACACAGTTTAAAGAAAAGTATCCTAACTTAGTACTTGAATACATAGGCACAAAAAATAAAGGAATGTATTCTGTTCCTAAGCAAGAGTACGGATCAGGTTATGACCCGACTTCAAGAGTTTGGTACAAACAAGCAGTGGCATCACCTGATCAAGTAATTTATACGGATCCATATGAGGATGCAGCAACAAAAAAGACAGTCGTGACGATTGCAAAGGCCATTTTGGACCCAGATACTCAAAAGGTGCTGGGCGTTATAGCTACTGATTTAGATTTAGATGCATTAAAAGCAATCGTAGGAAAAGCGGAAGTAAATTATGGTGGATATGCATTTTTATTTGACAAAAATGCTACCGCTCTTGTCCATCCAACAGAAACTGGAAAGAATTTAATGGAACAGCCATTTATACAAAAAATGTATGAAGCAGATCGAAATAGTGGTTTCATGAAATATACCTTTCAAGGCGAAGAGAGAGTGATGGCATACGAAACTCTTGAAGGGACGAATTGGAAGATAGGGAATGCCTTTATTTATAATGAAATGCTCGCAAGCGCTCATCATTTATTAAATGTAATTATTTGGATTGCGTTAATTGGTATTTTATTATCAGTCGTGTTAACCATCTTTTTCTCAAGAATCATTACTAACCCGGTTCGCCGCTTAAAAGATGAAGTAGCCAAAGTAACAGCGGGCGATTTAACGGTTCAGGTGAAGACGAAGTCAAAAGATGAAATTGGGGAGCTTACTCATTTATTTAATGATATGGTTGCTAAAATGAAAACGTTGATTGGAACAGTTCAGACGTCTGTTGAGACAGTAAAAACGTCTGTTGAAGATTTGAGTGCCGTATCTGAAGAAGCAACTGCATCCAGTGAGGAAATCGGCCGGGCTATCCATGAGATTGCGAGCGGGGCGACGCAGCAAGCTTCTGATGCTGACTCTACTAATCATAAAACGATGAGTTTATCTTCGCAAATTGAAGAAGTCATTGAACAAAACGCACAGATTAATAAAATGACGATTGAAGCTGTAAGCATCAATGAAAAAGGTTTAAAACAAATGCAGCTCCTTCGCAACCAAACCACTGAATCATCTCAAACGATTCACGCTGTTCAAGCTGTAATGGAAGAATTAACAAATAAGATGAAAAAAATTGAATCTATTATTTTCACGATTAATAGTATTTCAGACCAGACAAATTTACTTGCATTAAATGCTAGTATTGAAGCAGCTCGTGCAGGAGAACATGGCAAAGGATTTGCGGTAGTAGCTGAAGAAGTGCGAAAACTTGCTGAACAGTCCTCTCAGGCCACTGAACAAGTTCGCCATACGATTGCAGCGATTCAAGGAGAAGTCGCAGCTGCGCGTGAAGAATGCAACCGTACAGAAGAGCTTTCAAAGTCTCAAGACTTTGTGGTAGGAGATACAGAACAAGCTTTTCATGAAATTGCAACCACGATTGAACAAGTGGCGGCGGCTGTCGAACATGTGACAAGCAGCATGGATAGTATTAATGAGCATAAGGAAGACGTGGTAGCGGCCATTCAAAGCATAGCAGCTATTGCACAGCAATCAGCTGCGGGAACTGAAGAAATTACGGCTTCTACAGAAGAACAAATTAGAGCTATTTCTACTGTTTCTCAATCGGCTGAACATCTGCAAGAGATTAGTGAAGAATTGGCGAACTTGATTCGTCAATTTAAAATTAAATAAAAAAGAGCGCCAATAACATATTGGCGCTCTTTTTTATTTAATAGGAAAACAAGTTGCTATACGGTAAAAAAACCTGCTGAGTTGGAGGTGCAACGGCTGACACGCGCTGATGTGTAAACGGGTGTATAAAAGAAAGCTTAATGGCATGTAAAGCTTGCTGCTGATCTTTTAATCTCTTTCCGCCATAAAGAGTATCACCAAGTAATGGATAGCCGATGTGACTCATATGAACACGAATTTGGTGAGTGCGTCCGGTCTCGAGCGAAAGTTCAATAAGCGTTTCATTTTTGGCCGTATTGCGCTTTAACACCCGATAAGATGTTTTGGCAGCTTGTCCCGTTCTAGATACTCTTCTTCTCGTAGCGTGATGGCGATCGCGTCCAATAGGTTCATTAACGATTCCTTGCTCTTTTTTCATGATTCCTTGGACAAGAGCAACATAAGTCCGATTAATTTTACGTTCAGCCAGCAGCTGGTCAAACACAGAGCTTGCTACAAAATGCTTCGTGAATAAGATAGCACCTGATGTATCGCTGTCCAAACGGTGAACGTGTCTAGGTTTTGTTTGGAGGCCTATTTTTTGAAAATAAGCAGCTACAGCATTTAAAAGAGTTTTTTGGTCCTGCTCTGATGAAGGATGAGTATCTATGTTTATTGGTTTGTTTACGATTAGCACGTGTTCATCTTCAAACAAAATCTCTATATTAACATTGTAAGGTGTTATTTCATTAGGTTCTGCTTCAAAAAAAGGGAGTGATACTCTATCATTTTCCTTAAGAGTATTCCTCCATGGTACAGGCTCACCGTTTATAAGCACATTTTTATTCATCCGAAACTGATGCAACGTTTTTTTGGGAATATGCCATTTCGTTTTTAAATAATCTTCAATTGTTTGCCCTGCATCATTTTTTGTGATTTTATCTTCTAGCCATTGGCCGTGTATACTCATATTTAATCCCTTCCTTACATACTAGTAAATATCCTTTAATCTTTAAAAAGAACTTGTAAATAATTAGGAGGAAATAACTACCTGAAGTTCTCGTTTTATGTTTATGTTATGCTAAATAAAGAGACATAAGTTAAGAGAAAAAAGGGGGGGTAACCATGAAAATTGCCCAAGCAGCTCCGCCAGAAATGGAGAATTACATAGAAGAGTTGACTGAACAGCTTCGCTATGACTTGTTACCTCGGTATGTATCTGTAGATAAGCTTAATCCTGATCAATTATTAAATCCAGATTATTGTACAGACCATTTATATAATGGCTTACTCGATGAAGCATTGCAAGTCATTAGTAGCCTTCAGACAATAATTGCCGTGATTGAAGCGATTCAACATCGGCCGATTGAAGAAAGCGACTGCGAGCAATTCGAAAAAAATATTGCAATTTTAAAAAAATACGGGTTCTTATTTCCTGTTTCCATTGAGTGTTTTGCAAAAGAAAACAATTTGATTACGTATTCGTATGAATCGTTTTACAATTCATACATAAATTAAAGAAAAAAAGCATGTATCACATGCTTTTTTTCTTTTGAATCATATATTTCAGACTTCTATTGGACATTCAAAAAGAGCTTGTGATATGGTCAAACTTGTATAAATCCATCAAAAAATAAATAGGAGCGAAAACATGACGAAAGCAAAATTATGTTTTATCGGTGCAGGCTTTCACGCATCAACGAACATTTACCCCTCTGTTATTGAAGCGGGAGCAGAAATTAAAGCAATTTCCACACGCAGTATCGAAAGATCAAAAACTGCTCTTCAACGATTTGGGAGCAGCGGTACGCCGTACGATGATTATAAGAAAATGCTAAAACAAGAAAAGTGCGATGGAGTAGTGGTTGTGGCACAGCCTAAAGATCATCCTGCTTTGGTGCTTGATTGCATTCGAGCAGGACAAAATGTTTATGTGGACAAGCCTTTGGGGATGAATGAAAGAGAAGCAAAAGAGATTTCAGATGCTGCTAAGCAAGCTGGCGTAAAAGTTATGGTAGGTTTTATGAAGCGCTATGCGCCTTTTTATATGAAGTTAAAAGAATTAATTGAAGAAGGTAGCCTAGGAAGTGTTCGTTCATTTCAAGCAAGATTTGCTGTAGACAGCACCCCTTTTTGTAAAAATGAAGAACAGTTTGTGAAGCTGGCTGCTATACATATTGTCGATCTTGTTCGTCACTTGTTCGGAGAAGTTGTTCACGTGACAGGTTTTAGAAATAATCATCGTGAGTATATTTCAAATAGTATTTCGCTAAAGTTTGAAAATGGTACGGTCGGGAGTCTTTATTTTACCGGCATGACAGCGTGGTCTCGAGAAAGTGAAAACTTATTAGTGACATTTGATGATGGTTTTGCTTTTGTTGACGAAATAAATTCATTAACTATTCACGAATCCCAGACTTTTGATGAATTACCGTGGAAATCATTAAAAGAAAACGATCGTGTGTTTACACCTTCTGCTTCTCCAATGTCGGGAGCTTATCGAGATCTTTATCTTCGTGGGTTTGTTGGAGAGATGGCTCATTTTATTGAGTGTTGTGTAAGTGAAAAAGAACCTCTTTCCAGTGGGAGCGACAATGTAAAAACGATGAGATTATGTGATCAAATACTGTCATCTTTAATGTAACGAGAGCTATAAAGTTACTGAAAACTCGACTTAAAGAAAATGTACCACGAATAACTAGCTGCAAATTATGTAAATCATACTAAATAATGTTATGATTAGACAGGTCGTATAAACGAAAGCATTTACCTTTCATAAGATTACAGAACGTTTCAATCTTATTACATATGTTTAAAATGAGCCTAAATGGTTTCTTTTTACGCCTATATCATATACAATGCCCCCTAGATGATTTTTTCGAATAGCTAATAATCGTTTGGGATTATGAAAGGAGATTAATCATGAAAAAACTGATGTATACATTGCTCATTGGGTTAATTGCTGCAGCTTTAACAGCTTGTGGTTCAAACGATGATGCAAAGCAATCAAAGAGCGATGATCAAAAAACTGCACAAACTGAGCAGCAAAAAGAGGCGCAGGAAAAGCAGGAAAAGCAAGCAAAAGAAATGCAGAAGAAATTAGATAAACAAAAAGTAGATGAAAAGAAAACCGTAGCAGTTGTAAACGGTAAAAAAGTTTCGGGTGAAGAATATAATGCAGCCCTGGCTACATCACAAAATCAGTACCAACAAATGGGACAAGACCCAACTTCTAAAGAAGCAGCTAAACAAGTAAAGCAGCAAACAATTGACAATTTAGTAGGTCAAACGCTGCTATTGCAAGAAGCTGAAAACAAAGGCTATAAAGCAACTGATGAAGAAGTAGATAAAAAGTTCAAAGAAACGAAAAAGCAGTTCAAGACAGATAAACAGTTTAAAGCGGCATTAAAAGATGCAGGAATAACTCAATCACAATTAAAGTCTGAGCTGGCTGACAGCATTAAATATCAGCAGTACGTAGATAAAGACATCCAAACACCAGAAGTAACAGATAAAGAAATTCAAGATTATTACGATCAATTTGCAAAACAAAGCCAAAGTCAAGCAAGCGGCGGTAAAGAACAATCTCAAATGCCAAAGCTTGAAGACGTAAAGCCTCAAATTAAGCAGCAGCTTGAACAACAAAAGAAACAAGAAGCATTAGAGAAAAAAGTTGAAGAACTCAAGAAAAACGCAAAAGTTGAAGTGAAGCTTTAAATACAAATGAAACGGCCCTTTAAAGGGCCGTTTTTTTGTTATGTACATTATTGCTTTTTGTCAGTAAAAAGGGGTGCGTGAAAGATTTTATTGTATTTTGACTTATAAGGTAAAAAGTGTTCTGATGGTTTGCCTTTCATCCTATACTTTTCTTATATAGATATAAGAGAAATTGGGGGAGTCGATAAATGAAAAAGGTGGCTGTTTTTTTTGTTGGGCTTGTTTTTTTACTCGCGGGGATGGGTCTGACAGGCAACGCTTCTGCGGCGTCCAATCAACTTGTTATCATTAACAAATCTACTAACACACTTGCTTTTTATGATGGAGGCAAATTGGTAAAGACGTTCAAAGTTGCGACAGGGAGGCAGATGAGTTATACACCAGAAGGTACCTTTAGCATTGTGAATAAAATTAAAAACCGGCCTTATTATAAAGACAACATTCGGGGAGGAGATCCTAGAAATCCGCTAGGTGATCGCTGGCTAGGATTAAATGCGCGCGGAACGTATGGCACGACGTACGCTATTCATGGAAATAATAATCCAAGTTCTATCGGGACTTACGCAAGTTCAGGGTGCATTCGTATGTATGATGAAGAGGTACGCTGGCTGTTTGACCGCGTTCAAACCGGTACAAAAGTGGTTATTGGTCAATTTCATTCTCAAAGTTTTGATTCAATCGCTGTTAAAAACAAATACAAAGTAAGCAGTGCTTCAGTCGCCCAGAATCTTTGTAAAACAAAAAAGCTCTCAAAAGGCCAAATTGGTTTTGTAACGATTCAATCACCGATGGTTTTGTTAAAAGAAGAAAAAGGAAAATGGGTAAAGATTCGCACGTTAAATCGCGGTGAACGCTATAATGTATATAAAATAAATGGCATTAAAGTCTCTTTAGGACCAGGATTTATTGAAAATTATCCTAATAAAAAGACATCCATAAAATTAGATATTTGCAAATAGAAAATGAGGCTGAGGCAAAAGTATTTTAGCCTAAGTGAAAAACGAACCATTGATCAAAATGTTTGATTCTTGGTTCGTTTTTTTATTATGGTGAACGTAGGTTTCATCTGTTTCGTTCCTTCTAGCAGTTGATGGGAGGGCAAGGCGAAGACTCCCGCGGAAAGCGGAGTCTTGCACGGAAATCAACAGCGGTGTCACAAGCTATCCATACGAGGTAATGTATCCATTTGTTCGTCTTTAGATTGGATTCATTTCGTTATATCTTAACCTCATTTTTTGAATTTTTAATAATGTTTATTATAATAAAAAACAGGGAAACTAATTGCCTAATGAAGAGAGAGAAAGGGTTGTTTTAGCGTATGTCTACAATAGATTTATCAAAATTCGAGAAAAAAATGATTATTCGTAACATCAAACCGGACGATATAGATGAAATTTTAGCACTTCAAAAGCTATCATTCCCGGGAATGGATCCGTGGAAAAAAGAACAGCTTGAAAGTCATCTGGCCATTTTTCCAGAAGGACAAATATGTGCAGAGTACGACGGGGAAATTATCGGATCTTGTTCAAGCTTGATTGTGAACTTTGATGAGTACGATGATCAGCATACGTGGGACGATATTACGGACGAAGGATACATTACAAATCATAACCCGGAAGGCTACAATCTGTATGGGATTGAAGTAATGGTTCATCCAAAGTATCGCGGCATGAAAATAGGACGCCGCTTATATGAAGCGCGTAAAGATTTAGCACGTGAATTGAACCTGAAAAGTATCATCATCGGAGGAAGAATTCCTAATTACCATAAGCATTCAGCTGAAATGTCGCCTAGAGAGTATGTAGAGCAAGTTATTCATCATAAAATTTATGATCCAGTGCTATCTTTTCAGCTAATGAACGGATTTACGCTTATGCGTATAAACCCTGGTTATCTTCCCGATGATCTAGCTTCTAATAAGTATGCAACGCTGATGGAATGGAACAACGTAGATTACGTTCGCCGTTCAAAACGCCATTTTAAAACGTCATTCCCAGTGCGTATTTGTGTTGTTCAGTATATGATGAAACAGATCAATTCATTTGAAGAGTTTGCAACACAGGTAGAATATTATACAGATGTTGCTTATGACGCAAAAGCCGACTTCTGCGTATTCCCGGAAATTTTTACAACTCAGCTAATGTCTTTCTTGAATGAAAAGATTCCAAGCAAAGCGGTTCAGCGCGTAGCAGAATATACAGAAGAGTACATTGAGCTATTCACCAACTTAGCGGTTAAATATAACGTAAATATTATTGGAGGATCCCACTTCGTCGAAGAAGATAATGGAGATATCTTTAATATTGCGTATTTATTCCGCCGAGATGGAACAATTGAAAAGCAGTATAAAGTGCATATTACACCTAATGAAAGAAAATGGTGGGGAATTAGTCCAGGAGATAAAGTTGAAGTGTTTGATACAGATTGCGGTAAAATTGCCATCCAAATTTGCTATGACATTGAATTTCCGGAGCTTGCTCGTATTGCTACCGATAAAGGTGCAAATATTATTTTTACGCCATTCTGTACGGAAGACCGTCAAGGCTATCTGCGCGTAAGATACTGTTCTCAGGCGCGCGCGATCGAAAACCAAATTTATACGGTTATCGCAGGTACAGTTGGAAACCTGCCTGAAACAGAAAACATGGATATTCAGTATGCGCAGTCTGCTATTTTTGCACCGTCTGATTTTGAATTTGCACGAGACGGTATTGTAGGAGAATGTAATCCTAATATTGAAATGGTGGTTATTGGAGATGTAGATTTAGAAATTCTTCGCCGCCAGCGTCAATCAGGAACGGTTCGTCAATTAAAAGACCGACGCCACGACGTTTACAATATTAAATATAAAAAATAACGCAGTTTCTAAAGACATCATGCAAATGCATGGTGTTTTTTATTTCAACTTTTGCCATAATAAAAACTATTACAATGAATTTTGTGGACTAACCATGGAAAAGAGGGGAAAACATGAGTTTTCATGGACAATCGGTATTACCCGCTGTTCGAGATATGAAGCAATTGGAAAAGTTTTTAGCAAGTAATTATGAGTACGGAGTTCTTTTAGACAATCAAGTGGGCATGCTAAAAGGAATCATGAAAGAAGTCCATAAGCATGAAAAAAAGCTAATTATTCATTTAGACTTAATTCATGGCTTAAAGCACGATGAATATGCGGTTGATTTTTTGTGTCAGGAGTTTAAGCCTGCGGGAATTATTTCGACAAGAACAAACGTTATTTTAAAAGCTAAACAAAGAGGGATTTATGCCATTCAACGGGTCTTTTTATTAGACAGCACGGCTTTGAAGAAAAGCTACGAGTTAATGAAGAAAGTAAAACCGGATTATATTGAGCTTCTTCCTGGAATTGTGCCCACTTTAATCCAAGAAGTTAAAGCTGAAACGGGCATTCCTGTGTTAGCTGGAGGTTTAATACGAACGGCAGAAGAAGTTCATAATGCTTTAGAAGCCGGGGCTTCTGCTGTTACAACATCAAATAGAGAACTGTGGAGTATTTCAACTTAAAAAAACTGTTTGACAACGCTTTCATCATCTAGTAAACTTCTAGATAAGTTAATAGATGTGAGGGAGAATAGGAGATCCACGGTATAGCCTTTTAATGATTTTATTAGGGGGATGTATGGTGGATTTTCTTATTTTCTTGTTATTTTAATCGTTTTCATACAAAGGGGAGGTTATTTATATGCAAGCATTCTTAGGAGAAATAATTGGAACAATGATTTTAATTATCCTTGGCGCTGGTGTATGTGCGGGCGTCAATTTAAAAAAATCGTTTGCTGCTAATTCAGGATGGATCGTTATCACAATGGGATGGGGAATGGCGGTAGCGATGGCAGCATATGCGGTTGGTAATATGAGTGGGGCACACTTAAACCCAGCGTTAACCGTAGCTCTTGCTATTACAGGTGATTTTCCGTGGTCACAAGTACCGATGTACATCTTAGCTCAGTTTATTGGAGCGATTCTTGGTGCAACAGTTGTTTATTTACACTATCTTCCACACTGGAAAGAAACAAAAGATGCCGGTACAAAATTAGGCGTATTCGCAACGGGACCAGCAATTGCTAACCCATTTGCAAACGTTTTAAGTGAGGCAATTGGGACGTTTGTATTAGTTGTAGGAATCTTAGCAATTGGAGCAAATAAATTTACAGATGGATTAAATCCTTTAGTAGTAGGGTTTTTAATCGTAAGTATCGGTTTATCATTAGGAGGAACAACAGGCTATGCCATAAACCCTGCTCGTGATTTAGGACCACGTATCGCTCATGCTATCTTGCCGATACCTGGCAAAGGCAGCTCGAACTGGAAATACGCTTGGGTGCCAGTAGTGGGTCCTTTATTAGGCGGATCAATTGGCGCAGTATTTTATCAAGCGGCATTCTTAAATAAAACGTCTAGCAGCTTATGGATTGTCTTAAGCATTGCGGTGATTGTTTTAGCTGTTATTTACGCTGTTTCTAAACAAAAAGCAGCACAAATTCAATCAGCAGTAGTACCAAAAAAATGAATGCGCTTTACCATCTAACTATGTACAATAAAGAAACGACACTATACAGAGAATAGGGGATATTGATATGGAAAAATTTATTTTATCTTTAGACCAAGGAACAACAAGCTCACGAGCAATGTTATTTAATAAAAAAGGTGAAGTTGTACATGTAGCTCAAAAAGAGTTTACGCAGTACTTCCCAAAACCAGGTTGGGTAGAGCATAATGCTAGTGAAATTTGGGGTTCTATCCTTGCCGTTATTGCATCTTGTCTATCTGAGTCAGGTGTTCATGCTGATCAAATTGAAGGAATTGGAATTACCAATCAGCGTGAAACAGCAGTAGTATGGGAAAAAGCAACAGGAAAGCCGATATACAATGCAATCGTATGGCAGTCTCGACAAACGTCTGGTATTTGTGAAGAGTTAAAAGCAAAAGGATTAAACGATACGTTCCGCGACAAAACGGGATTATTAATTGATGCATACTTCTCTGGAACAAAAGTAAAGTGGATTTTAGATAACGTAGAAGGTGCACGAGAAAAAGCAGAAAACGGTGAATTGTTATTCGGAACAATTGATACATGGTTAATTTGGAAGTTATCAGGCGGAAAGGCGCATGTAACGGATTACTCAAACGCATCCCGCACGCTTATGTTCAATATCTACGATTTAAAATGGGATGATGAACTGCTAGATATCTTAGGGGTACCGAAATCAATGCTTCCAGAAGTAAAGCCTTCTTCTGAAGTATACGCTCATACAGTAGATTATCATTTCTTTGGTAAAAACATTCCAATTGCTGGAGCAGCAGGGGATCAGCAAGCCGCTTTATTTGGACAAGCTTGCTATGAAAAAGGAATGGCAAAAAACACCTATGGAACAGGCTGCTTTATGCTCATGAATACGGGTGAAAAAGCAGTTAAGTCCGATCACGGCTTATTAACTACATTAGCATGGGGGATTAACGGAAAAGTAGAATATGCGCTTGAAGGCAGTATTTTTGTAGCAGGATCTGCTATTCAGTGGCTTCGCGACGGTTTAAGAATGTTTAAAAATGCGGCTGAAACTGAAAACTATGCAACACGAGTAGAGTCTACAGACGGCGTATATATTGTGCCAGCTTTCGTAGGACTTGGAACGCCATATTGGGATAGCGATGTACGTGGAGCGATGTTTGGATTGACTCGCGGTACAAAAAAAGAACACTTTATTCGTGCAACGCTTGAATCACTAGCTTATCAAACAAGAGACGTATTAAGCGCGATGGAAGCAGACTCTGGAATTACATTAAAAACATTGCGTGTAGACGGAGGAGCAGTTAAGAATAATTTCTTAATGCAGTTCCAAAGTGATGTGTTAAATGTTCCTGTTGAGCGTCCTCAAGTGAATGAAACAACCGCTCTTGGGGCAGCATATTTAGCGGGTCTAGCGGTCGGCTACTGGAAAGATTGTGATGAAATTGCGCAGCAGTGGAATATGGAAAAATCTTTCGAACCAAATATGGAAGAAGAACAACGTGAAGAATTATATAGCGGCTGGAAAAAAGCCGTACATGCAACAATGGCTTTTAAGTAATTATTTGATGAAAACCCTTTAATTAAAAGCGCATGTATGATATAATGTATTCAAGTTAATAAATTGGTTGGAGAATCGGAGAGACCACAGATCCATATGTAGGCATACTATATATGTGATTTGTGGTCTCTCTTTTTGTATATTGGAAAATTTTGATATCTTTGAAAAATGAAAGGGGAATGACGTATGTTTTCAAGTCAAACACGTTCGAATAAATTGGTAGACATGACACAAAATCAATATGATTTATTAGTAATTGGTGGGGGAATTACTGGATCAGGTATTGCACTTGATGCGACTCATCGAGGCATGAAAACGGCATTAGTTGAAATGCAGGATTTCGCAGCAGGAACATCTAGTCGTTCAACGAAGCTTGTTCACGGCGGTCTACGCTATTTAAAACAGTTTGAAGTTAAAATGGTAGCCGAAGTTGGTAAAGAACGTGCCATTGTATATGAAAATGGCCCTCATGTAACGACTCCGGAGTGGATGCTGTTACCTTTCCATACGGGTGGAACATTTGGGAAATTCTCAACTTCAATTGGACTGCGCGTATATGATTTCTTAGCAGGGGTAAAACGTGCAGAGCGCCGCAAAATGTTTAGTGCAGAAGAAACGCTTAGACGCGAGCCACTGGTGAAATCTAAAGAGTTAAAAGGCGGCGGTTACTACGTTGAATATAAAACAGATGATGCACGTTTAACGATTGAAGTAGCTAAAGAAGCTGCCGCAAGAGGAGCAGATTTAGTCAATTACACAAAAGTGGAAAACTTCATCTACGATAAAGGAAAAGTAGTAGGGGCTGTTGTTCGCGATCAGCTTACGAATAAAGAATATAATATCTATGCAAAAAAAATCGTCAACGCTGCAGGTCCATGGGTGGACACGCTGCGTGAAAAAGATAATTCAAAAAAAGGCAAGCAGCTTCAATTAACAAAAGGAATTCACTTAGTTATTGATCAAGAGCGCTTTCCGTTAAAACAAGCCATTTACTTTGATACACCTGACGGACGTATGGTATTTGCGATTCCGCGTGATGGAAAAACATACGTAGGCACAACAGACACGGTCTATAAAGAAGACGCTAGACATCCGCGTATGACTGTAAAAGACCGTCAATATGTTATTGATGCAATTAACTATATGTTCCCAACGGTTGATATTACAGTAGACGACGTAGAATCAAGCTGGGCGGGTGTTCGTCCACTTATTCACGAACAAGGAAAAGATCCTTCTGAAATTTCGCGTAAAGATGAAATCTGGACATCAGAATCAGGTTTAATTACAATCGCTGGAGGGAAATTAACTGGGTACCGTAAAATGGCTGAAATTGTCGTAAATCGCGTAGCTGAAGATTTTAAAGCAGAAGGACGCGAATTTGAAAGCTGTCAAACTAAACATTTACCGATTTCTGGAGGTAATGTAGGAGGTTCAGGCGGGTTCCCAACGTTTGTAGAGCAAAAAGTCAAAGAAGGCATCAAACTAGGGTTATCACGTGACGCTGCTGAAAAGCTTGTAAAACGCTATGGCTCAAACGTAGACAAAGTATACCGCTACATGATTGAACGTCCGGATCAGCTAAAAAACAGCGACCTTCCAGCTAGTGTATTTTTGCAAATTCAATATGGTATCGAAGAAGAAATGGTTTCGAAACCAGTGGACTTCTTCATTCGACGTACGGGCGCTTTATTCTTTGATATCAACTGGGTAAGAAGCTGGAAAAAACAAGTGATTGCTCATATGGCCGAAGAGTTAAAGTGGACGCCTGAGCAAACAAAAACTTATACGGATGAATTAGAACAGCACCTTCATGACGCAGTTGTACCAGTAGATGAAAAAGTTAACCGTATGACAGGTATTTCATGATAAAATAAAAAAGTACCTCAAAATTTGTCAATACAGCCATAATATAATAGCAGGAAGTCAAATTTTGACGAAGAAATATAATATGACTGTTAAAAAAAGAGAAAGACGATTACTCGTTTTTCTCTTTTCATACATATTTACATTTATATAAGGGGGCTTTTTTTTTATGAGTTGGAAAGAAACGTATACATCTTGGATTAATCACCCAAATTTAGATCCTGAATTACGTCAAAATTTGGATGCAATCAAAGGTGATGAAAAACAATTAGAAGATAGTTTTTACAAAACATTGGAATTTGGAACAGGCGGAATGCGTGGAGAAATTGGAGCGGGTACAAACCGTATGAATACATATACAATCCGAAAAGCTTCTGAAGGCTTTGCTGAGTACATTAAACAAGCTGGCGAAGAAGCTATCAAGCAAGGCGTAGTCATTGCATATGATTCTCGCCACAAATCGCCTGAATTTGCGATGGAAGCAGCAAAAACATTAGCAAGTCACGGAATTAAAACGTATGTATTTGAAGAGCTAAGACCAACACCTGAACTTTCATTTGCAGTGCGTGAGTTAAACGCATTTGGAGGTATTGTTATTACAGCGAGCCACAATCCTCCTGAATATAATGGATACAAAGTATATGGTCCAGACGGTGGTCAGTTGCCGCCAAAAGAAGCTGATGAACTAGTTGGCTTTGTAAATGCTGTGGAAAATGAACTTACATTAGCTGTTCAATCTGAAGCGGAGCTAAAAGAAAAAGGTCTTATTGAAATGATTGGTTCAGCGATTGACGAAGCATACAATGAGAAGCTAAAAACGATTTTAATTAATCCAGAGCTAGCTTCTGAAATAGGTAAAGACTTAAAGGTAGTTTTTACACCTCTACATGGTACAGCTAATAAGCCAGTTCGCAACGCGCTTCAATCCATCGGTTACGGAAATGTTACGGTTATTGAAGAACAAGAACTTCCTGATCCGAATTTCTCGACGGTTAAATCTCCGAATCCTGAAGAGCCGGCTGCATTTGAATATGCTGTTCGTAAAGGAAAAGAAATTGATGGCGATATCTTAATCGCAACGGATCCAGATGCAGACCGTTTAGGAATTGCTGTCAAAGATCCAAGCGGCGAATATGCGTTATTAACAGGAAACCAAACCGGTGCTTTATTGCTTCACTATTTGCTTTCTCAAAAGAAAGAAAAAGGTGTGCTGCCTGCTAATGGCGTTGTGTTAAAAACGATTGTAACGTCAGAAATCGGCGCACAAATTGCTCGTTCATTTGGATTGCAAGTTGTTGACACTCTAACAGGTTTTAAATTTATCGGTGAAAAAATTAAGCAATATGAGCAAACGGGCGAGTATACATTCCAATTCGGCTACGAAGAAAGCTACGGCTATTTAATTGGTGACTTTGCTCGTGACAAAGACGCTGTACAAGCAGCCATTCTAGCGGTAGAAGCTTGTGCTTATTATAAAAAGCAGGGCATGACGCTATATGAAGCGCTTCAGCAAGTGTTTACTAAATATGGTTTCTATCGTGAAGGTCTGAAATCTTTAACGCTTAAAGGAAAAGAAGGATCTGAGCAAATTCAGCATATTTTGGCTACATTTAGAAATGAGCCTCCTACTGACATTGCAGGGTTAAATGTTTCGGTTGTAGAGGATTATACATTAAGTGAGCGCCAGCATATTAAAGCAGGAAAAGTAGAAGAGATTACATTACCAAAATCAAATGTATTAAAATATATCTTAGAGGACGGTTCTTGGTTCTGCCTTCGTCCGTCTGGTACAGAGCCAAAGGTGAAGTTCTATTTTGGCGTCGTGTCAGAAGATGAAGCAACGAGCATTGCCCATTTAGAAGCTGTACAAACAGCTGTAATGGGTGAAGTGGAGCGTGTACTAGATAAAGTGAAAACGGTATAAAAATAAAGCCTGCTCAAACTTGAGCAGGCTTCTTTTAGGATACTTTATTTGATTGCGTATTTGACAAATATGAAGAAGATCGTAGGGCCTTATAAATTCTCGGAGCAAGCATAGCCCCAAGAACAGTGAAAATAAGATCCTTTACGGCAAACCACGACATAATCTTCCAAGCAGCTGCATATGTCATTGCAGGAGCTTCAAGCCAGTAGTTAACCGCTATATACATATACGTAGTACCAATTAAATAAATAACGGCAATACCAACTAGCGATGAAATTAAAAAGATAGAAAAAGTCGGCTTGCCGCGCATTTCCATAATTTTTCCTGTGATAAATGCAGCGACAATATAAGAAAGCAAAAAGCCGCCGGTGCTTCCAAATAAAATACCAATTCCTGCTTTAAATTGAGCAAATACCGGAGCGCCGGCAATGCCAATTAATACATATACAAGCATCGAAATAGAACCCATTCGGCTCCCAAGTAAAAGTCCTGCTAATATAACAAAAAAAGGCTGAAGCGAAAGAGGCACGCCGCCTACTTGTAAAAAAGGTGCCCAAGAAGTAATGTTTGCACCAATAGCCATAAGAGCTGCAAACATACCAGCTAATGTTAAATCTAATGTGCGAAACCTTTTAGTATTCATATATGTTCCTCCCAGTATGTACTGAAATATCTTAGCGTATGTACTGAAGATTGTACGTCGAATTCACTTTTATGTCAACGATAAAAATAAATATGTTTACATATATTATTTGATGTTTTTTGAAATAAAATATGCATATTTTTAGTGCAACATAAAAAAATAAAGAAGGGAATTCATCCCTTCTTTGTCCAAGTGTGTGTATCAAAAATACTAGTACAATGATTCTTCCAGAAGCTCCGGGTTGTGCTCCGAATATTCCGTTGCATGATCAATGTAGCGTAGTAAAGAATAGAGCTCTTCTTGAATGATGCGGTAGTTTCGTTCAAAATTGTAGGCGTGCAAAAAATGTTCAATCTTTTTTGAAAGAAAATCGTCGTCTGTTCGAACCATTAAAATTAATAAGTTATCCCATTGTGAACGGTGTGTGTAATATAAAGCTCGATCATAATCAATTACATCCATTAATAACGTTCCTCCTTTTGAGGAGTTGAAATTAGTGTATGATATTTGCGGGAATTCTTACGCTGTAAATGTTGGGCAAAAGACCAGTGCATAATTAAAAGAGGTTGTAGTCATTATGTAAGAAGAATAAACGTACAGCACCAGCTAAATGATAAGAAAGGCAAAGAATGATGCAGCGTAACACTTAAATTACATCCATTATTTAAGACAACTAAATAAAAATCCCCTTTTCTTGAAAAAATAAAGCTTCTTTTTGATGAAAACACATGAATTGACATGTTTGTACATAGATTGAAGTAAGGAGTGAAAGGGGGAGCTGTCGTGAAAGAAGCAGATTATAAGCAATTATACCGTGCGATTGATGAAATTACGGAAATAGCTAGCGGTTTCGGCCTGGATTTTTATCCGATGCGCTATGAAATTTGCCCGGCAGATATTATTTATACGTTTGGTGCATATGGGATGCCAACTCGTTTTTCACATTGGAGCTTTGGAAAACAATTTTACAAAATGAAATTACACTACGATCTTGGATTGAGTAAAATTTATGAATTAGTTATCAATTCAGATCCTTGTTATGCATTTTTATTGGATTCCAATGCGCTTATTCAAAATAAATTAATTGTAGCTCACGTGTTAGCCCACTGTGACTTCTTTAAAAATAACAGCCGTTTTGCCAACACGAAACGGGATATGGTAGAAAGTATGGCAGCGACCGCTGATCGAATTAAAGAATACGAAGTAAAGCACGGTAAGCGTGAAGTAGAAAAGTTTTTGGATGCTGTCTTATCGATTCAGGAACATATTGATCCGTCTCTTATGCGTGCCAAGCTTTCTTGGAGCATAGATGATGTAGAATCATCGGAAGAAGAAATCATTTCTCCTTATGATGATTTATGGAATTTGGACTATAAAGAAAAGAAAAAACCAAAACCTCCAAAGTCTTTTAAAAAATTTCCGCCTCAGCCTGAAAAAGACATCTTATTATTTATTGAAGAATACAGTCCTTATTTAGAGGATTGGCAGCGGGACATTTTAACGATGATGCGAGAAGAAATGCTTTATTTCTGGCCGCAGCTTGAAACAAAAATTATGAATGAAGGCTGGGCTTCTTTTTGGCATCAGCGCATTATTCGAGAAATGGACTTAACGAGTGATGAAGCGATAGAATTCGCCAAGCTAAATGCAGGGGTTGTGCAGCCATCTAAGACGGGAATCAATCCATATTATTTAGGATTAAAAATATTTGAAGATATTGAAGAACGTTACAACAATCCAACAGAAGATATGATTCGCCGAGGCGTAGAGCCGGGGTCAGGAAGAGAGAAGATGTTTGAGGTACGTGAAGTTGAATCAGATATTTCCTTCATCCGCAATTACTTAACAAAAGATTTAGTTATGCGCGAGGACATGTATTTATTCCAAAAGCAAGGAAAAGATTATAAAATCGTCGACAAAGAATGGACGGAAGTCAGAGACCAGCTTGTTAACATGCGCGTAAACGGAGGCTTTCCTTATATCACAGTAACGAATGGAGACTATTTAAAAAATGGAGAGCTTTATTTAAAGCACTGGTATGAAGGAATTGAATTAGATGTCAAATACTTAGAAAAAGTGGTACCGTATGTTCATCAGCTTTGGGGCCGACCGGTTCATTTAGAAACGATGATGGAAGGCAAGCCAATTGCCTTCACGTATGATGGGAAAACAGTGCATCGAAAACATTTATAAAAAGGAGACCGCTTAAATAGCGGTCTTTTTGTGCTTCTGTAATTTTATTATCCATATAAATTGAAAAAATAAAATTACTATGCAATAATTTGGTGAGAATCATTTTCATTTAGAAAGGGAGATAAGATGTTTGTTGTAAACGCAAGTTTTGAAACGGAAAAGAAATTTGAAAAACAGCTCAAGCAAAAAGCTAAGAAAAACAAAGCGGAAATTGAAGCAGCTAAAGGAAATTTATCGTTCGAATGCTGGAAAAAAGATTCCGCAGATAAAGTTGAATATGTCTTTGTATCCAAGTGGGAAGATAAGCAGTTCTTTCAAGCGTGGATCTCAAGAGAAGAACATGTGAACGAACATAAAGAAGCGAATAAAAAGAAAACGAAAGCATGTTCTGAAGCTATGGAAATCAAGAAAACGCTGCGTTTTTATGAGGCGGTAGAAGAGGACATTCTTTTCTAAAAAAGCATGCTTGACTTTCATAAATGTTGTAACTATAATGATTACAACAAAATAGGAGTGAGAGCAATGAAAATTAGCAGTCGATTCACCGTGGCCGTTCACATACTATCTTTAATTAAAGTAGATAGCAGTCATCCTAGTACTTCAGAGTGGATTGCTAGCAGTGTAAATACAAATCCTGTTGTTATAAGACGAGTAATTGGGATGTTAAAGAAAGCTGGACTCGTGGGTGTAAAAGCCGGAGCTGGCGGAGCGTATCTATTGAAAGATTTAGACGAGATAACGTTGTTAGACGTTTATCGAGCGGTGGCAGCAGTGGAAGAAGGAGAATTGTTTCAAATGCATGAAAATCCGAATGTGGAGTGTCCTGTAGGAGCCAATATTCAAAGTGTTCTTGAATTGATTTTAAAACGTTCTCAAGATGCCATGGAACAAGTCTTAGCCGATGTGACCATGAAAGAATTAGTGACGGATTTAATAGCAAAAATAGATGCATAATAACATGCTTCTGTTTGTAAAAAACGGAGAAACCTAGGTTTCTCCGTTTTTTTTATAGCTTCACAATTGTTCGTCCTCGAGCTTGTCCTTCTAATAAAGTCGGAAGTACCTCAGGGAGCTGTTGTAGTGAAATTTCCTGCTGAATGAAAGGTTCGAAGCTTTCAGGCTTAAAGTCATTAGCGAGTCTATTCCAAATCTCTTTTCGAGTATTCATTGGACAGTAAACAGAATCGATACCGAGTAAATTAATCCCTCTTAAAATGAAGGGAAAGACGGTTGTTGGCACTTTGCCTCCAGCTGTTAGCCCGCTGACCGCTACAGAGCCTCCGTACTGAATTTGACTGAGGACAGAAGCTAGAGGCTCTCCACCCACAGGATCAACCGCAGCGGCCCATTTTTGCTTGCCTAATGCTTTTAATTTGCCGTTATAAACGTCTTCACGCGCTACAATAGAGGAAGCGCCAAGCTCTTTCAAATAAGCTGCTTCCGAGCTTTTTCCCGTACTTGCTTCCACTTTGTAGCCTAATTTTGAAAGAATGGCAACCGCAAAGCTTCCTACACCTCCCGTAGCGCCTGTTACAAGCACAGAGCCGTTAGATGGACTAGTATGGTTTTCCTCTAAGCGATGCACAGATAAAGCAGCTGTAAAGCCCGCTGTTCCGATAATCATTGCTTCTTTTAACGTTAAATTTTCAGGAAGAGGGACAATCCATTCGCTGGGTACGCGCGCATACTCACTGTAGCCTCCAAAGTGTGATACGCCAATGTCATAGCTTGTTGCGATGACACGATCACCTTCTTTAAAATCAGGGCTGTCAGAAGATACAACGATTCCTGCTAGGTCAATACCTGGAACAAATGGATAGCTTGTCACAATATTGCCGTTTGCGATGCTGGCTAAGCTATCTTTATAATTCACCCCTGAATAATGAACGCGAATAAGTACATCGCCTTCTGGCAAATCGTTTAGCGTCAGTTCTTGGACAGACGCCTCCACTTGGTCTTCACTTTTTTTATCTACTATTAATGCTGAAAATGATTGCTCCATTTTATTTCTCCTTTCTATACTGAGATGTATACATCTATACATAGATTACCTTATTTCTATACCCATTATAGAAAATAGTAAAAGAAGTTCCTAATACTTTGATTACGAAAGAGATCATTTCATTATAAAATAGCGGTATAGCTATTAGTTAGCAATACATAGAAAAGAGGAGAAGAGACATGAGCACAAACGTATATTTTAACCATGATGCAGGCATTGATGATTTAGTATCGCTTTTTTTACTGCTGCAAATGGATGATGTAAAGGTAACGGGGGTATCTGTTATTCCTGCTGACGGATATCTAGAGCCAGGTATCAGCGCAAGCCAAAAAATTATTGATCGTTTTGGAAGTTATGATATCGAGGTAGCCAAATCTACGTCACGCGGTATGAATCCATTTCCAAAAGAATGGCGCATGCATACGTTTTATGTAGATGCGCTCCCGATTTTAAATGAAAAAGGGAAAGTGCAAACAAAAATAAGTCAGCTTCCTGCTCATGATCATTTAATTGAAACATTGCAGCACACCGACGGAAAAACGACTTTATTATTTACAGGACCGCTAACTGATTTGGCAAGAGCACTTGAAAAAGCGCCGGAAATAGAAGAGAAAATTGACAAGTTAGTGTGGATGGGCGGTACATTTCAAGAAGTAGGAAATGTGCAGGAGCCTGAACATGATGGAACGGCGGAATGGAATTCTTTTTGGGATCCAGAAGCAGTAGCAAAAGTATGGGAAAGCAGCATTAAAATTGAGATGGTTGCTTTAGAAAGCACGAATCAAGTTCCATTAACGCCGGCTATTCGCCAAATGTGGGCTTCACTTCGCAGGTATGAAGGAGTAGACTTTGTAGGGCAGTGCTACGCGGCTTGCCCACCGCTTGTGCATGTTGAAACCAATTCGACTTATTATTTGTGGGGTGTACTCACAACAGCATTTACAGGGAATTCAACACTTGTGAAGGTAAAAACCGTTTCGAGTATTGTGTATACAGAAACACCAAGACAAGGAAGAACAGAAATTTCTGAAGAGGGACGACCTGTAGACGTCGTGTATGACGTCACAGCTGAAGCATTCTTTGCGTACATTACAGATTTAATGAAAAAAGCAGTAGCCAAATAAAGAAAAAGGTTGCACGTGAAAATGTGCAACCTTTTTAATGAATCATATTCAAGAATTGACGTGTCCGCTCTTGTTGAGGATTTGAAAATATTTGATCCGGTGTACCTCTTTCCATAATGACACCTTGATCCATAAAAATAACTTCATCTGCTACTTCACGGGCAAAGCGCATTTCGTGAGTTACCACCACCATCGTCATTCCTTCTTTTGCCAGGTCTTTCATCGCTTGAAGAACGTCTCCTACAAGCTCAGGGTCAAGAGCTGAAGTAGGCTCATCAAATAGCATAACTTTTGGGTCCATCGCCATTGCTCTGGCGATGCCAACACGCTGTTGTTGTCCGCCAGACAGCTGGAAAGGGTAAAAGTCGAGCTTATCGCCTAAGCCAACGCGTGTTAACAATTCTTTACCTCTTTTTTCTGCCTCTTGAGTAGAAACGCCTTTTACAATTACAGGACCTTCCATAACATTTTCAAGCGCACTTTTATGAGGAAATAAGTTATAGTTTTGAAAGACCATACCTGTTAGGCTTCGAAATGAAGTAATGTCTTTTTTACGAACAGGTTTGGTGAAATTCATGCTTTTTTTATCAAGTTCAATCGTGCCGTCTGTTGGGATTTCTAAAAGATTTAAGCAACGTAAAAAAGTAGTTTTACCCGATCCAGAAGGACCAATTAATACAATTACCTTGCCCTGTTCAACTTCCAAATCAATCCCTTTTAATACTTGCAAATCACCGAATGATTTATGCAAATTTTTGATATTAATCATATGAAAAACTCCTTTAGCTACTCGAAACGGTTATTTAGATACGTAACGATCTAGTCTTATTTCAATGCGTCCTTGGATAATGGATAAGATTGTACACATAATCCAGTACAAGAGCGCTGCTTCACTATAAAGAAGTAAAAATTCATAGTTAGTCGAAGCAATTTCTTGAGCTTTACGGAACATCTCAGAAACAAGAATAAGCGATGCAAGTGACGTATCTTTAATAAGGCTAATAAAAGAGTTAGATAATGGCGGAATCGATACACGTGCTGCTTGCGGTAAAATAATCCGTCTTAACGCTTGGGAATAGGTCATACCAAGTGAGTAGCCAGCTTCCCACTGTCCTTTAGGAATAGATTGAATCGCTGCTCGGATAATTTCAGATGCATACGCACCTACACTTAATGAAAATCCAATAATAGCAGAGATAAATGGGTCAATTGTTATATCTAAATTGGGTAAGCCGTAGAAAATAATAAATAATTGCACAAGCAGCGGTGTACCTCGAATAATCGATACATAGATGCGCGCAATTATATTTAAAACTTTTATAGATGATAAACGAGCCAAGGCTGTTAAGACAGCTAAAATGATACCGAGTACAAACGTGATTAATGTTAGTGGAATAGAATATTGAATAGCTCCCTTTAGCATTGGTAAGAGAGATGATTGAGCGATTGAAATCAATTGATTCAATCGCTCTCCATCAGGGAAAATATTATTTAGGAGAAACATCTTCGCCAAACCATTTCTTAGAAATTTTTGCGTATGTTCCGTCTTTTTTCATATCTTTCAATGCTTTGTTTACTTCATCCACTAACTTACCGCTGTCTTTTCTAAACATAAAGCCGCTTGCAGCACCATCGGATTTTTCATCCGCGATTTTGATAGGTGCGTTAGGGTGCTTTTTCTTATAGTCAAGGAACGATAATTTATCGTTGATTGTAGCATCAACACGGTTTGCGCTCATTAGTTCTACTGCTTGAGCAAAACCTTCAGCACTCGTAATGTTTGCACCATAAGATTGAGCCATGTCTTTATAGTTACTTGTTAATGACTGCGCTGATTTTTTTCCTTTTAAATCTTTAAATGATTTGATATCTTTTTCGTCTTTACGAACAATTAATACAGCCCCTGACTGGATGTATGGATCAGAGAAATCGTATTTCTTTTGACGATCTTCACGAATACCAACTTCATTAGCAATCATGTCAAATCGTTTAGCATCTAATCCAGCAAACATGCCATCCCACTGTGTTTCTTTGAACTCAGCTTTTACGCCAAGACGTTTAGCTACTTCTTGAGCCAATTCTACATCAAACCCAGTTAGCTTTTGTTTGTCGTCATGAAAAGTGAACGGAGGGTATGTACCTTCAGTTCCAATTGTTAATACGCCATCTTTTTTCACTTTATTGTATAAATCTTCTTGTGAAGATTTATTGTCTCCATTGTTTGCTTCATTTTTTGAGCTAGAACCGCATGCGGCAAGCACAACTGTGAAAGCTAATAGTAGCGACAAAAGTGCAGCAAATTTCTTCATTTTCTAAACCCCCTAGTATTCTGATAGGAAATGATACTCTGTGATACTAAACAAGAACACAGCAAAAGTCAACAAAAAAAACTTATACGATTAATGTGACTTAAAATAAGGGAAATATACCTTCTATACACGGTTTGTCATAAGGATACAGAAAGATTTTATAATTTGGATTAAATGGATTTTTAAGGGATGTTTGAGGAGTAAAAAGGAAGTTTCATGCGACGATTTTCTCTTTCATTTTTTCATGACTTTTGGTGCAATAAACATATAGTTAAATGTTAAGGTAGAAATAAATTCCTTATGGTACACTTAAAGAAGAATTTATGAAACGGAGCGATATGATGAAAGCCATAAACTTAATCTCAATTGCCTTTGGTGCTATCGCTGGTACATATGCACGTTATTTTCTAAATCTTTCCTTATTATATACGGGGTATCCAATAGGAACAGTAATTGAAAACCTATTAGGTAGCTTCATATTAGGACTATTAACGGGATTTTTTGCATGGAAACAGCCAAAGGAATGGATCAAGCTTGGACTAGGCGTGGGCTTATGCGGCGGTTTTACCACGTATTCAACGTTTGCAGGAGACTTCGTTTCTCTCACTCAGCATTATTTATGGGGTGGAGCCATTTATTTCATTGTCTCTTTAGTAGGTGGAATCCTTTTTGCTTTAGCAGGCTATCTATGCGGTGAAGCGGCAGGAAAAAATTTAGTAAAAGTACATGAGGTGAAGTAAATGAGCATAGTGAGCTTGGCACTTGGGGGGGCAGCTGGAGGCATATGCCGTTATCTTTTGGGATTAAAGGTTACAAAAACAGCTTCAAATCCTCCTTTTCCAGTATCAATGCTGTTTGTTAACTTGCTTGGTGCGTTTGGACTTGGTCTTTTTTACGGTAGTTATTATGGAAAGGTTCCGAGTCATGCTTATAATGATTCAATATTTCTAATGATCGGCATTGGTTTTTTCGGGGCTTTTACCACTTTTTCAACGTTTAGTGTGGAAACCGTGCAGTTAATTCGAGAAAAATCTTATCAGAAAATGTTGGTGTACGTGGGGATTTCAGCATTTGGAACAATTGGTTTATTTACAGTCGGTTTACTGGCAGGAACGTTTTTATTTAAATAAAGAGAACGTTTCTAGTAGTTTCTAGTAGGGAAAAACAAAAAGACGGAGAAGTAGAGAATGGATAGAAAAGCAGAAGTTTGGAAATACATTTTGTTGATTGTGGCTGTTGCAGGTCAGATCATCGGTTTTTTATTTTTATTTATAAATGTTGTGGCGGCATTTATTTTTTACGGTTTTTATATTCTAACTTTTATTATGTTACTCCTGCTGTTTATATGGGATCGGAAAAAGGAAAAAGACAAAGAAGAATTTGACGACTATACCGATTACTAACCATATAAAAAGCAGAATGGTGCGGTGCGCCGGGCCTCTTAGTAAAGAAGCTTAAAAGATACATCTATAAAAGGAAGAGAGCCGTAAGAGCATAAAGAGATATTGTATTTACATCTAGTTGTGTTATAATTTTAAGTGCAAAAACAAAATCAATAAATAGCAATCACTAGGGGAGCTTTTTGAAGCTGAGACGAATGTATTTCGGACCCTTTGAACCTGATCTGGTTTGTACCAGCGTAGGGAAGTGGCGATCATGTTTACATAACGATACATGCTAACCACTCTACGTTGTAGGGTGGTTTTTTTGTATGTAATAAAGCCCTCTACACAAGATAAAGTGATTGAAATTTCTCTTTATTCTGAATGGAAAGGTTTCGATCATATGGATATTCCTAAATTTCATGTCATTACAACAGATAAGCAGCCAATTGAAGAGGTTCGGGACATTTTAACGGCTATCGTGCCTTTTGCGGGTGCCATTCATATTAGAGAAAAAAAGAAAACGGCAAAGCAGATTCAATGTTTACTAGAAAGCCTGCCATTTTGTCGCTCTAAAATGATTGTAAATGACCGAGTTGATGTAGCGCATGCTTTAAAAGCAAAAGGGGTGCAGCTTGCCTATCATAGTTTAGACGTTTCGTGCGTTAGAGACGCATTTCCTTCTCTTATTGTCGGAAAATCAGTTCACTCTGTGGAAGAAGCTCTAGAAGCTGAAAAAGATGGAGCTCACTATATTCTATACGGACATATTTATTCAACTCATTCAAAAAAAGAATTAAAAAGCCGAGGGATAGCAGCGTTAAAAGAAGTAGTAGACGCTGTGAAGATACCAGTTATTGCGATTGGTGGAATTACACCTGTAAATGCCAAAGAGGTGCTGCAAACAGGAGCACACGGTATAGCTGTGATGTCTGGTGTCATGCTTGCGCAAGATCCGCTTAAAGCAATCAAACAATATTCTCATATATGGACATCTGGAGGTGGAGAAAATGAAGCAGCATTATGATGTACTGTTAGTCGGAGGAGGCATAATTAGCTCTTCTATCGCTTATCATTTGTCAAAACAAGGAGCGTCAGTAGCCATTCTTGAGCGCAATCAAATTGGTTGTGAAGCTTCAAGTGCAGCTGCTGGTATTTTAGGTGCTCAAGCTGAAATTGATGAAGAAGGTCCTCTTTTAGACCTTGCTATTAAGAGCAGAAGTATGTTTCCTGAACTGGTGAAGGAACTAAAAGAAAAAACGGCAATCGACGTAGAGCTTATTCAAAAAGGCTTATTAAAAGTCGCTGTAACAGAAGAAGATGCACACGTATTAAAGAAAAAAGCCGATCAGCATCATCAATGGGACAAAGATGTAAGATGGATCGACGTAAAAGAAGCGCGGTTGTTAGAACCGGGGCTCTCTCCAGACATATACGGAGCCATTACAATACCTGGAGACGGCCAGCTAGCTCCGGCTAAGTTAACACATGCTCTTGCTCATGGAGCCTTGTATCACGGAGCAGATGTATTTGAATACTGTGACGTTCATTCTCTTATTACGGAAAATGAAACAGTAAAAGGTGTACAGACGTCTAAAGGCTCTTTTTATGGAGAAAAAGTAGTGATCGCAGCAGGCTCATGGGCTAAACGTTTTATTTCTTCTGAACATTTAGGTCAGGTATTTCCTGTAAAAGGAGAGTGTATTGCTCTTCAAAGTCATAAGCCGCTGCTTTCTAAAACGATTTTTTTAGATGAAGGTTTTTATTTAGTTCCAAAGGCTGGTGGAAGAATCGTAATCGGGGCAACTAAGCTGCAGCATGATTTTACTAAGACCGTTTCTGCACAAGGTATTCAATTTCTGCTGGATAAAGCTGCTGTGCTTCTGCCGGCTATTAAAGAAGCCACATTTGAAAAAGCATGGGCAGGTCTTCGTCCACAAACAAATGATGGCTGGCCTTATTTAGGAGAGCATCCTGAAATAGCGAATCTACACATGGCGTTTGGCCACTACCGAAACGGTATTTTATTAAGTGCTGCAACTGGAAAAATTATGGCTGATGCTTTGGTAGGGAAAGAGCCGAATCATTCATTTTTTACATCATTTCAGCTAACGAGAGTAATGGAGGGAGTTCATTGAATCTAATCATTAATGGTAAGACCGTTACTGTTGGAGATGAAATTGAAACGGTCGAGCACTTGTTGCAGGCTCAGAACCTGCATGAACGAGTGGTAATTGTTGAGCTAAACAAGAACATTTTACAAAAAGAAGAACATAGTGATGCAAGTTTAAAAGATGGAGATACATTAGAAGTCGTTTCATTTGTAGGAGGAGGATGAAGAGTATGTTAAAAATTGGACAATATACATTTAATTCACGTTTATTATTAGGAACAGGGAAATTTCCGGACTTTACGACTCAGCGTCAAGCGGTAGAAGAGTCGGAAACAGAAATTTTAACATTTGCTGTTAGACGAATGGATATTTTTGATCAAAATCAGCCTAATTTACTAGAAGCGCTTGATGTGAAGCGTTTCACTCTGTTACCTAACACGGCTGGAGCAAAAACTGCAGAAGAAGCGGTACGTATTGCTAAATTAGCTAAAGCTTCTGGACTTTGTGACATGGTGAAAGTAGAAGTAATTGGATGTGATAAAACGCTGCTTCCTGATCCAGTTGAAACATTAAAAGCTAGTGAAGAGCTGTTAAAGGAGGGCTTTACCGTTTTACCTTACACATCAGATGATGTTTTACTTGCGCGTCGTTTAGAGGAGTTAGGCGTACATGCCATTATGCCAGGAGCTTCGCCTATCGGTTCAGGTCAAGGTATTATTAATCCGTTGAACATGCGTTTTATCATTGAACAATCAACTGTTCCAGTAATTGTAGATGCAGGTATTGGAACGGCTTCAGATGCGGCTCAAGCTATGGAGCTAGGAGCAGATGGTGTGTTATTAAATACAGCTGTTTCAGGAGCAAAAGATCCTGTGAAAATGGCTCGTGCTATGAAGCTAGCGATTGAAGCAGGAAGAGCAGCATTTGAAGCAGGACGTATTGAAAAGAAACAATATGCAACGGCAAGCAGTCCAACAGAAGGGATGAGTATCGGTTGATTAATCGTTATTCCCGCCAAGAACTGTTTCAACCTATTGGAAAAGGCGGACAGCAGCAAATTCAAGAAAAGCATGTTCTGATTGTAGGAGCAGGTGCTCTTGGAACAGGGAACGCCGAGGCCCTTGCGCGAGCGGGGGTAAAGAAAATAACGCTCATTGACCGGGACTATGTAGAGTGGAGCAACCTTCAGCGGCAGCAATTGTATAGTGAAAAAGATGCTGATAAAAGAATCCCAAAAGCAATTGCCGCTAAAAAACGGCTTCACGATATTAATCATGATGTAAAAGTAGAAGCGCACGTAGCAGACGGTACCCCTCAAGTTTTAGAACAGCTTGTTGAGGGGATAGATGTTATGATTGATGCGACCGATAATTTTGACACACGCCTTGTAATGAATGATTTATCACAAAAATATGATATTCCTTGGATTTATGGAGCATGTGTAGGAAGTTATGGAATTAGTTATACTATCATACCAAGTGAAACACCGTGTTTATCCTGTTTGCTTGAGTCTGTACCGCTTGGAGGGTTAACATGTGATACAGTGGGGATTATTAGTCCTGCTGTACAAATGGTAGTCGCTCATCAAGTAACAGAAGTGTTAAAAATATTAGTCGGAGACTGGAATGCGCTCAGAAGGGAACTTGTTTCGTTTGACGTATGGAAAAATGAGTATACGAGCATCAATGTGAACGTGTTTCGCAAATCTGCTTGCCGCTCATGCGGCAGTGAACAAACGTATCCCTTTTTACAATATGAAAATCAAACGAAAACAGCTGTGCTATGCGGAAGAAACACGGTACAAATCCGTCCGGGCAAATCAGCTAAGCAGCCGCTGCAGTCTTTAGGTGAACGATTAAAAGAAAAAGGATATAAAATTGAACAAAATCCGTATCTGCTTTCTTTTTATGTAGATGATTACCGTTTAGTGATGTTTCAAGATGGACGAGTCTTTGTCCATGGAACAAACGATATAGTAGAAGCAAAGTCACTTTATCATCGGTATATTGGGTAAGAAAGAGATGGAGGTTTCAAGCATGACAGTACCAAAAGCATTAACCATTGCTGGATCAGACAGCGGTGGAGGAGCAGGAATTCAAGCAGATTTAAAAACATTTCAAGAGCGTGACGTTTTTGGCATGTCTGTTATTACAGCTGTGACTGCACAAAATACAGTTGGCGTTCAAGGAGTTTATCCTTTAGAAGTAGAAGCAGTTGAAACGCAGTTAGATTCAATTGCCACTGACTTATTTCCCAATGCAGTGAAGACAGGTATGTTGTTCAGTGCTGATATTATTTACGCAGTGGCTCGTAAAATCAAACAGTACGGACTGCAAAATATTGTAGTTGATCCCGTTATGATTGCAAAAGGTGGTCAATCTCTTCTTCAAAGAGAAGCTGTACAGGCTCTAAAAGAATTGTTGCCTCTTTGTGAAGTCATTACGCCGAACATACCGGAGGCGGAAGTCATCACGGGTAAAGAAATTCACACGATTGAAGACAGAAAAGAAGCGGCAAAACAGATGCATGAGCTGGGTGTAAAGCACGTGGTAATTAAAGGCGGACATGATCAATCTCATCAAGATATGATTGATATAGTGTATGATGGTCATACGTACGTTGAAATCACGCATGAAAAGATGAATACAAAGCATACACACGGAACGGGATGCACGTTTGCTGGTTGCGTCACGGCTGAACTAGCAAAAGGCAAAAGCGTGGTTGAAGCAGTTCAAACCGCCTCGGATTTTGTTCACTATGCGATTAAGCATACGCTTGAAATTGGTTCCGGACACGGTCCTACTAATCACTGGGCGTATAGAAAATACTTTCGTTCAAACACATAAAAAAACGTGCCTACAATCTAGGCACGTTTTTTATGAAGAAGGAATATGTGTAGGAATCTCTCCGTCGATGCCTAAGTAATAATGTCTAATGGGCTTTAAATTATCATCAAGCTCATACACAAGCGGCACACTTGTGGGAATATTCAAGTTCGCAATGCCATCAGGTGAAATGTTATCCAAATACTGCATCAGAGCTCTAATCGTATTACCGTGAGCGGAAATAATAACTCTTTTGCCAGCTTTAATAGAAGGAGCAATAGTTTCGTTCCAATATTCTAGAACCCGCTTTTCTGTATCAGCTAAGTTTTCCGTTACAGGAAATTGTCCCTTAGCTAATTCCTTATACTTAGGGTTGGAAGCTTCATAGCGAATATCTGTTGTCTTTAAAGCAGGAGGGCGTTCGTTCATCGACCTTCTCCACAAATGTACTTGCTCTTCGCCAAATTTTTTTGCGGTTTCTTCTTTGTTCAAACCTTGAAGAGCTCCGTAGTGTCGTTCATTCAACCTCCAAGATTTGTATACAGGAATCCACATGAAGTCCATTTGATGTAAGATAATCCATAGAGTGCGAATGGATCGTTTTAAAACAGAAGTATAGGCAATATCAAAAGTATATTCGTTTTTCTTTAGCACTTTTCCAGCTTCTCGCGCTTCTTGCAATCCATTTTTAGAAAGATCTACATCCGTCCAGCCTGTAAATTTATTTTCAAGATTCCACACGCTTTGTCCGTGCCGAATCAACACAAGTTTTATCATCGTGTTCTCCTTTCAACAGTGACTAAGGACTCTATTCTTTTTTATTATGAGAAGGAAAGAGTTTTTTATCCTAAAGCCGGGGAAAGGAGTTTTTATCATTTAGAAAAAGTGATGCTGAAAAGTAAAGCTTTAACTTTTTTACGCATATGATAAAAATAAAAAGGGAGGGGAAGATAGTCGATGAGTGACCAAGAACGTCAGATTCAAGCGTTGCACGGCCAGATTGAAGATTTAAAAGAAGAAATGTATCAGATGAAGCTTGATATTAGCGCATTAGAGAAAGAAAAAGGAAAGCCTGTTTTGACACCGGCTCTCGTTGGTCAAATAGGAGGTTTTGTTCTAGGTGGATTAGCTATAATCGGTATTTTCTGGATGTAGAACTTCTCGTTTTGAAAACGAAAAGTTCTTCTGATTTTTCAATAAGCAATTCCAACGCGGCATTTGGAGAAGTTTTGAGCCCATATCTCATGGTAGGTAAAGTGAGCGGTATCTCCCGTTGAAATTTTAACCGCATCAGCTGGTAAAATATCTTTTTCCACTCGATAAGTGCCTGTTACTTCACCGTCAGGCAAGTATGTTGGGCATATAACAGTCCAGTTTAGATCACTTTCCTTCAAGTGTAAGTATCCTTTTAAATGATCTTCTGCTGCTCTGGTCGTTTTACGCTTTGATTCATTTGATTGAAAACGATACTTTTCTGGTTCTGTTCGTGACTGTAAGATGCCTGCAGTTCCAATAGTAAGAATACGATGAACGCCGTAATGCTTCATGCTGTTTATAATTAGCGGTATACTTTTTGAAATCGTCTCTGCACCATCTGTATTTAACGCGCTGACTACAATATCTTGGTGCTTGAGGGCAAAGTTGATATTTTCTTGATGAAGTACATCGCCTTGTAAGATATGTAGGTTTGGATGACTGATTTTTAGCTTATTGCGGTCTCTGACAAGTACAGTAACGTCGTTTTCATCTTTGAGCATCATTTTTAATAAAGACTGTCCAACTCGCCCTGTAGAGCCTAATAGTAAAATTTTCATTGGCTACACCCCTCTATAAAAGATAGTATCTATTCTTTAGGATATACAATCTGTATACTTATTCATAATAAAAAGCATGCGTAGCATAAAGTAATACAAAGTTGATGAATGAAATATTCAACAACAAAAAAATTTGATATGACAAAAAGACAGAAAAATCAAAAAACAGGAGTGTGAATGTCTTTTGGGAGACTTGCCTCTGAATCAAATGATGATATTAGTCGTTTTGCTTATGTTATCAGCGTTCTTTTCATCTGCTGAGACAGCCTTTTCAAGCGTAAATAAAATTCGTTTAAAACATTACGCTGAGAAAAAACATCGGGGAAGTAAAAAAGCGCTGCATATTGCTGAACACTTTGAACAGACGCTATCGACAATTTTAGTAGGAAATGTTGTCGTAAACATTGCTGCTTCCTCTTTGGCAGCTAAAATTGCCCTCGATGTGTTTAAAGGAAACCTAGCACTCGTGATTAGTATCATCGTTATGACCATCATCATTTTGATTTTTGGTGAAGTCTTGCCAAAATCGTTAGCTAAAGAGCATGCTGAATCTTTTGCGCTGATGATTTCTTCCTTGTTATTTATTATTATTAAATTGTTAACCCCGATTTCCTTCTTATTTTTACAGGTGAAAAAAGGAACTGCTCACTTGTTAGCGTCTGCCCCTACACCAACGATTACAGAAGATGAAATTAAAGTGATGGTAGATTTAAGCGAAGAAGAAGGAACGATTAATAATATTGAAAAAGAGCTAGTTCATCGTTCACTCAATTTTAATGACATTGTGGTGGGGCAAATTTTAAAACCTAGAATAGATGTCACAGCAGTTGACGTAAATGCCGATATTGATTCGGTTTGTCAAATGTTTCTTGAAGAGAGATATTCGAGAGTCCCTGTATACGAAGATCATATCGATAATATTATTGGCATTTTATCAGAAAGAGAATTTTTAACCTGTTTAGTCCAAAGAAAAGAGATTTTTATTCGTGATTTGTTGAGACAACCTATTTTTGTAGTAGAATCCATGAAAATATCTGTTCTATTGCCAGAGCTCCAAAAAAGTAAGGTTCACATGGCAATTGTAGTTGATGAGTTTGGGGGAACGGCCGGTCTTGTGACCTTAGAGGATATATTAGAAGAAATTGTAGGAGAAATTTGGGATGAACATGATGAAGCTGTTAAGTATGTACACCAGATAGGGGAAAAGGAGTACGAATTTAACGCCGACATCCCTATTGATGAATTTTTAACCTATATAGCGGTTAGTTCTCCTGACAGTACGTGCCATACCTTAGGGGGATGGATATATGAGCAGTTTGATCATATTCCTGCTAAAGGAGACTTTTTCTCATATGAAGAGATATTGTTTACCATTAAGGAAGTAGAAAATCGACGTATTCGCAAAGTTTCCGTAAAATCATTTGCGAATAAGAATGAGGAAGCTGATTAAAAGAAATTAGAAAGCGCTCCAAGAGATCTTGGAGCGCTAAAGCCATAATATGAAATTAGTTAATATTAGTACTTGCCGCCTAAGTTTTGCTCAGCTAATTGTACTAAACGTTTTGTGATTTCGCCACCAACAGATCCGTTCGCACGAGCTGTTGCATCTGGTCCTAAGTTTACACCAAACTCACTAGCGATTTCGAACTTCATTTGATCGATAGCAGCTTGAGCACCAGGCGCTACTAACTTGTTTGATGAATTTCTGTTTGATGCGTTTTGATAATTTGCCATGTGTATTCATCTCCTCGTTAGATAAAATAGATTGTAATGGTTGAGTTAGCTGGAGTTGAACCAGCCGAGCAGATACATCGATTAGACCTGCTTGCCTACCGCGGCGTAACTCAATGTTTGCGAGCTGTTGTGCTCGGTTGTTACTAGTATTATGGCGAAAGGTAAAAAAACATATACATAGAAAATTATTGGTAATTTATAGAAATTTTTATATGGAGTTTGATAAAGAGTAAGAGAGTTTTATTCCGTGCATATTATAGGTACATATTGATCAGGTAAAGCGAGGTGCGCGGATGTCGATTTGTTCCTTATGTAATGGGTTTAGTGATGTACAAATGACGTGCAAAACATGTGGAGGAGTGCTGGGGGATATGGGAAAAGTCAGCGATTATTTTGATGATTACAGTGCTTACATGGAAATCGATCAGTTAAAAGTAGAAAATGGGTATCCTAGTGATTTAGCAAATCACCAATGTATTCATCTCTTTTACTGCTCTACTTGTCACAGTGAAGAATTGCAGCAAATACAGGAATAAAAAAAGACCCCTAGAGGTCTTTTTTTATTCGTGCTCAGCACGGATGCGCTGTTCTGATTCTGCATCAAAGAAATGAGCTTTGTTCATATCTAATGCTAAGTCTAGAGATTGAAGCGGTTTAATATCTGTTCTGGAATCCACGCGCGCTACAAAATCTTGTCCGCCAAGTTTAGAATAAAGCATGGTTTCAGCTCCCATTAACTCGGATACATCGACTTTGATTGTAACTTTTGTGCCAGGTGAAGATTCAATAAATACAGGCTCATCATGAAAATCTTCAGGACGGATGCCTAAAATAATTTGTTTGTTTAAATATCCTTGCTCGCGAAGTATTTTCATTTTACCTTCCGGAACTGCAAGAAGCGAATCGCCTACTTGAACCTTTCCGTCTTTTAACGTTCCGGTTAAAAAGTTCATAGCAGGAGAACCAATAAACCCGCCTACAAATACATTTTCAGGTTTTTCGTATACTTCTTTTGGTGTACCAACCTGTTGGATAATCCCATCTTTCATAACAACTAGACGAGAAGCCATTGTCATTGCTTCGGTTTGGTCATGTGTTACGTAAATTGTCGTTGTACCCAAACGCTGGTGAAGCTTCGCAATTTCAGAACGCATTTGCACACGTAATTTCGCGTCTAAGTTTGATAAAGGCTCGTCCATTAAGAAGACCTTAGCATCACGAACAATTGCACGACCTAGGGCTACACGCTGACGCTGTCCGCCGGATAATGCTTTTGGCTTGCGCTCTAAGTATTGCTCAAGTCCTAAAATACGAGCGGCATCTTTTACGCGGCGGTCGATTTCATCTTTTGGTAATTTACGAAGTTTTAAACCAAAAGCCATGTTGTCATATACGCTCATATGCGGATACAATGCGTAGTTTTGGAATACCATTGCAATGTCGCGATCTTTTGGAGCCACGTCATTTACACGCTTGCTGTCAATATAAAAATCACCTTTGGAAATTTCCTCTAGCCCTGCAACCATACGAAGCGTTGTTGATTTCCCACAGCCTGAAGGCCCAACAAATACAATAAATTCTTTATCTTGAATGTGAAGGTTAAAATCTTTTACTGCCGTCACATCTTTATCATACATTTTATAAATATGTTCTAAACGTAATTCAGCCATTTCCATTTCCCCTTTGTATGTACTCTGTGAAACCGTTTTCTTAACTCTAGTGTAATTTTTTTTAATGAAACAGTAAATGGCAAACATGCACAAAAAAGAGAAAGAGTTTTCGTGCACTATTTACGAAAACCCTTTCATTTTATTCTCCATCTTGAGAATTTTTTAAAGCAAGAATGGCTAAGTAAGCAGACACAGCTCCTGTGAAGTGTTTGATATCAAGGTGTGTGCGATCAATAAATTTCTCAATTCTATACTGCAAGCTGTTGCGATGCATGTACAATTTCTTAGCAGCAAGAGATACGTTTAAATTACATTCTAAATAAACTTTAATCGTTTCTAACAGATCTCCATCATCTTTTACTAAGTCAAGTAAATGTATCATATGATTTTGGATTGCCTCTGAAGACTCTTGTAGAACCAAATGGGGTAAAACGTCAGTAAAATGGATAACATGGTTTTGTTCCACTGTATGCTTGATTTGATAAAACCATTTCTTTTCACGCTCAAGAATTAATCGCGGTGAAGACGGAAACAAGTGAATTTGTCCTTCAAAGAACTGAATCGAAGTTTCAAAATCATGACATAGCACCTCGATAGAATCTGATAAATTTTCAGTTAAGTCATTAGGATCATTAAAGGTTTCGATAACGATACCTGATTGTTTATCAATCCACAACACAGTAATGGAGGTAGAATACAAGGCGTGAAGCGCATTTTCAAACTCTATTTTTTGTTCAAACAAACGTTTAATTAAAAACTGGGTGAAGCGAAAAGAATGGTGCGTATGATGAGAGTGAATGACTTTTTCAGGTGCTTCAAATAACAGGTTTGACCAATACAATTGCTCTGGCGTTAGGAAAGAAACTTTCTCATCATAAGGAGTTAAAAAAGCAGAAAGTAACGCCTGCTCTTTTTGAGATAAAGCCGTGTGTTCAATTCCAATGAAGCCTTCATCACATGAAAACCATTTGTAACGTTCAAATTGAGAAGGGATTTTAGCCTTAATCATTTTATCCCCAAATAGTGTGTGCAGCTGTTTCATCTGTGCTCGTTCCCTTCGGTGAAAGCTTACTATTCATAAACGTGAAAAAGCATAAGCTCATGAATATAATCAATTAATTGTGTTTCATCTATTTGATTAGAAAGCGCAGTTTTCCATACAATTTGTCCATCTTTTAAATAATCAGCCTCATAATAAACCCGATTCATATAAAACGAGATGTGCCAGCCTGGCATTCGATTATTTTGATACAGTGGTTTAACCTGAAAGTGTGAAACCATAAAGAAAATCTCCTTTCTCAATTAGTTATTATAAGCTTACCATGAGAAAAGGAGATGAAAAATCATTTAATCTAAAAATTTTGTTAATTTGTAAAATATGTTGCATATGTGTTTAGCACCTTGGGTTTGAATATCTGTTTCATCAAAAATCATCGGCTTTGCATTCACTTCAAACAAATAATACTGCCCTTGAGCTGATTTTGCCATATCAAGAGAAAATTCTTCAACTAGAGGGAAGGACTTTTGAAGGACTTGCCCGCACCTATTTACAAAAGACGAAAGAAAGGAAGTATCTACTTCATCTTCAAGATCTTGAAAAGGTGAAATGCTTCCGCCGTTTAAAGTATGTGTTGTAATGGATTGATAGGGACTATGTCGAATACCGACGCCGCTAATAACATATCGGCTATCTTTGTGATGCGCTAAAATACGTAAGTCATAGCGCCTGTCTTTGAATGGTTGCGTCTCAATCGCTTCTTGAATGAGATAAGCAGACCTGGGAAGGTCAATTGCTTTTAAAGAAGAAAATTCTTCTTTGCGTTTATGATCTTGGTAAATAATCGTATGCTTATGGGAAGATAATCGAAAAATTCCAGCGCCTTTACTGCTGTTAATAGGCTTAAAGTAAAGGGAAGAGTGTTTTTGCAGAAGCTTAGCAATATCAATTTCTGGTGTTAAACGATAGGTTTTAGGAAGGTGAGAAGATAGTAGTGGATCCTTTGAAAATAATTGATATACTTTCCATTTTGAAAAAAAAGCGGAATTAAAAAGTGGGATGTGCTTGCCTTTAATTTTTTGATGTAAAGATGTCAGCTTCTTGGTTTCTGATTTTCTTCCTGGATAACGATTATATATAACGTTTGGCAGCGGCAAAGTTGTTTTGATCCACTGCTTTTTTGCACCGTCAAAGCAATACCCTTCAAAGAAGTGATGAGACATTGTTTCTTCAGCGAATAAAGCAAGAAGCCCGCCTTTTTCTTGCAGGGTATGATGTAAGAGTTCTAATAAAGGGCGCTGTTTTACATTCAGTTTTTCCAAAACATCTTTGTTCGTTAAAACTCCCACAATAGGGCCGACTTTTTCTCCTTTTAAACCAAGAAAAGCTTGAGTAGAAGAAATGTTTTGAGTAAAGGGAAGTTCAATTTCTTGAACTCCCCATGTGTAAGAGGCTGAAGGGTTATGATGAAACCACTGCTGCTTTTCTTTGTGATAGTAAATTGTAATCATATGCTGATGCCTTCAGGTGTATTTAGATAGTATCCAGATAAGTAAATCGCATATTCTAGAGAAAGTTTTCTAGTTTGTTGATCTGCTTTTCGTAAGGCAGGGTGTGAAAAAATAGAGCGACCGGGCTTAGAGTTAGCTTCAAACAGCCATACATTTCCTTGATAATCCACTCCAAAATCGAATCCAAGCTCTCCAATTAATCCGTTCAACTCCTGTTCAAGCACATGACTAATTGAGATGGCGGCATCTTTTAGCTTATTTTCAATTTCTTTTTTGTAAGAAGGGTTGGTGAATATTTTGGCTGTAGCTTCAATTTCTCCGCCGTAATCAAGATGCGTAGTGATGCTGTTGGGACCGGCTACTTTAGCAGCTAAAGCAGTAAGCACCCATTGGTTATTGCCGTCTTTATTCGTATGCACGCGAAAGTCTATACAGCGCTTTTCTTTTTTGATTAATGAAATACCCTGCTGAGCAATGTAGGAAGGATTAGTAAGTAAATATTCAAATTCTGATAATAGATCCTCTAAGGTTTCTTTTTCTTGAACATGAAGACCTTTTTCTCCTTTGTAAGTCAGCGTGTACATGGAATCCTTAAAAGATAGGGTATAAATGCCGCGGCCTAAGCTTCCGTTTTTCGGTTTTAAATAAACGGTTTGGTGAAGAAACAGAAGTTTTTTTATTTGCTCACACGAAGGACTTTCAACTGTGTAAGGTAACAAATAGGCTGTCTGCTCGTTCAGTTTTAAAAGCTCATGAATTTCCCACTTGTTGAAAAAATCAGGATTAAAAAATGGAATGCCGTAATCAGTCATCATCTTTTCTTTAATGAACTTAAAAGGCGCTAACCCCTCTGTTTTTCGATTTGGCAAACGATTATATACAACGTTAGGAAGCGGGATTTCATGCTGTGTCCAGCCGCTTTCTTCATAAAAATAGCCGTTTATGGTCCCGGTTTCCCAGTTGATATGATGAGTTCCAAAAATAAAAGGCAGTCCCCCTGTTATACTTGCAGTAGAAAGAAGTTTAGCTAAGTGAAGGGAACGCTTTCCAATTGGCCGTAGCAGAGAACCAGTAAAACCAGCGGATAACACACCGATTAAAGGTCCTAAGTGAATGGTCTCATTCACAATAATAGGTTGCATCATATGGGCGAAAGGAATTTGAAGTTTTGTCATTAGCTCAGCTGAAATCTGAATTTCTTCACGTTCTGAAGATTGTATAAGGCATGGAGCTGTCATTGTTCCAAAAGCTGCTTGTTTCAAGGAGTCTTTGTAAAGAGATGCAGGAACAGAAAGATCGCAGCCTAGCTGCTCTACTACAACAAGGCGAGTAAGAGTTTTTTTCATAGCATTACTCCTTACGATACGATAGTGTGTTAGCTAAATAGACGCAGTAAGACAGGACATTTTTATACATGACTTCTTTTTGTTCAGGTGCTGTCTCCATTACTATTTTTCTTCCCGGTTTCGAATTTAAATCTAGAATCCAGATGCTGAAGTCTCTCGAGATACATAAATCAATACCTAATTCAAAAAGAGAAGGAAAGTGATTTTCCAGCACGGACGGAATCGTTTTACAAATGGTGTTGATTTCATCCATTACATATTGACGATGAACGCGAGGGATGCGAGGTAGCAAGTTCTCAAAAGGTACAATAGATGCTCCTGAACTTACATTTGTTACGATGGAGTCCCGTTCACCTTGTCTAATTCCTCTTCCAATTTCTTTCCAAGCACCATCGTTTCCTTTTTGTAATAGCAGTCTTATATCGAAAGGAGTGCGTTCATAAGGGAAAAATGAAATATGAGGCTGAGCAATATACAGTACATCACGGGTCGTTTTCGTAAACCAGTTCTTAAACTCCTGAAAAGAGGAAAATAAAATGGTGTTTACAATGTCATTTTGTTGATAAGAAGCTTCAATTTCACGTCCGCGCTGTCTTAATTTCACAATCCCTTTACCTTGTGAGCCGTTGGCAGGTTTAATCATTAGGCTATCGTTGGTTCGAAGCAGCTGAACAAGCTGCTCTACACTTTCGATTGGAGTGGTAGGAGGAATATATGAAGATAAATAGCTATCTTTTTTAATTACTTCATAGACATCTAGCTTATTGGGTAATCCATGGCCTAAAAATGTAACATCTTCCCGCTGTTTAAGCCAGTTTACAATAGGGCGAGCCTTTTTAGACAGCGAATCTTTTCGATAAAAGCAGCGATCGTAAATAAATGAAGGAAGTAAGAAGGAATCTTCTATCCATTTCTTTTGTTGTAAATCGTAGCGGAAGCCTTCAATACTTTCGGTGTTAGGATGAATGTTAAAAGGAGTAAAACGGTATATTTCAATGGAAAACTCAGAAGCATGTTTAGCAATTTCGGTCACGTACTCTACTTCTTGCTGTGGGTGAATCGTTAAAAAGCCTAATGAAATCATCGTAAATCCTCCTTGGCAAATTGAAAATTCGTTGCGTGCAGACAATAATCAAGCAGTGCTTTTGTTGATGGACGGACAGAGAAAGAGCTTGAATCTGATTGTTTGGAAGGTTTGACATTTACTTCAATAATCCAAGGCTTTCCTTCTTGATCAATCGCTAAATCAATACCGAATTCTGCATAAAGTTCAGACGGATGAGAAAGCTGCGTGCAAATTTCAATCGCAATCTCTTTTAAAAGTGAAAGGATATGGCGCGTAGTTTTTGAATCATAGAGCTGAGTTAACACTTGTTGAGGAGGATGAATATCTCCTCCACGGGCAAGATTTGAGACGAAATTGCCGGGTTTTGATACACGTGTGACAATGGACGTGATTTTCCACGTCAAGTCGTCTTTTTTATGACAGAGAATGCGGAAATCAAAAGGGCACTGTTTGTATGTCTGCAGTGAAATTCCTTCTTGGATGAGGAATCCTTGCCTTTTTAATTGACTATAAAGCGTTTCAAATAAGTCATAAAGAGATTCATATTCTTTTTCATACGTCTGCGTAAACGTTGTATAGTCTAAAATATACTTCTCTTTCTTTGAAATTTTAAAAATATTTTTTCCTTGGCTGCCATGAACAGGCTTCAAAAAAACATCGTCATGAAGTTCCAAAGCGTCAAGAAGATCTTGACGTGAACGAAGTTGATACGTTTTTGGCAAATATGGAAGCAAGTGTACAACATCTTTAAGCTGTTGAAAAACCGTCCATTTATTTAAGTAGCGTGCGTTAAAGAAAGGAACGTCATGTTCTTTTAAAAATGTTTTAAAGGTTTGAAAATCAGCGGTTTGCTCCGTTTTCCTGGCATGAATCCGGTTGTGTACGATTCCCGGAAAGGGAACGTCTGAATAAACCCATCGATCAGCGCGATAAACATATCCTTTAGGGGATAATGACTTCACGTCGCTTAATTTGCTCACATAGCAAAAACACCCTAGCTCCTTGCAAGCTTGAACAAATTCCTTACAAAATACAGAAATAGAGCCGAAGAGTTCTTCATCTTCTCGAACTTCTGTTACGATGCTAATTACGGGCCCCAACCTAAACGTGTTTTCTTCATAAATGCCTCTCAGCTGATGCGTTTCATACGGAAAGCGAAAGTCTGTAAATAGAGCTTCTGACATCATGAAACAGCATTCTCGATGCTGAAACACGGTGGCTTCGACTTCTTTCGTGATGGAGCCTACTGTTAACGTAAACTCGTGCTTGCACTTCACACGGGAGAACAGAGCAGAACTAATGTAAATGTCGTTGCTCATATGGTTCTCTAGTGGTTTTAGAGAAATGGTAAAAGTATTCATAAACGAATCCTCTTTTTCTTTCCTTTAGTAGGCGAATGCTGATATATACTATGAGGAATTAGCCCAATCTGTGAAGAGAATTTATCGTTTTCTGAGAAAATAAAGGTCTTAAGCTGAATTTTATATAATAATTTGTTATAGTTAGGGAAGTCAAGAAATTATAGAACTTAATTAGGAGGAACTTAACGTGTCTGTAAACTTACATGATGTAGCAAATGATTTAGAAAAAGCAATTCGTCAAAGCGACGATTACACAAACTTAAAAAACTTATATGCAGCAGTAAACGCTGATGCAGGTTCAAAACAATTATTTGAGCGCTTCCGTACAATGCAAATGGAGCTGCAACAAAAGCAAATGATGGGCCAAGAAATCACTGAAGAAGAAGTTCAGCAAGCTCAGCAAACAGTTGCAATCGTTCAACAAGATCAAAATATCGCGAAGCTAATGGAAGCTGAGCAACGTATGAGCATGGTAATTGGTGAATTAAACAAAATTATCATGAAGCCACTTGAAGAACTTTACGGTGCGGCTGAATAAGAGATAGAGGAAAAGAGAAATCTTTTCCTCTTTTTTTATGCGGAAATTTCTTCTAATTGTGCAGTTCTACTCATAAGCTTAGTAACAAGGCTACACATGCCGACTAACATGAAAAGGTCATTTATAACCGTATCCTAACGGATTAGACATCTATGAAAGAAGGGGTTCTCATATGGCTTATCGATTGCTAGCGTTGAATATTGATGGAACCATTTTAAATAGCCAAGGGCGCGTTACAAAAGAAACGAAAGACGCAATTCAATTCGTGAAAAATAAAGGGGTTTACGTTACGTTAGTAACAAACAGGCATTTTCCGTCTGCTAAAAAAATTGCTCGGTCACTTAAAGTTCATCCAGCAATGCTAATTACTCATAGTGGTGCCTTTATCGGAACATCGATAGACAAACCGATACTAGATAAGAGAATTAGCGAGGAAAAAACATTTAATCTCATTCAGCTTTTTGAAAATTTTAATTGTCATGTCCGCATTTTACACGAAAGGTTTTCAATTGGAAATCGTGTAAAGCTTCCTAATAATATTGTAGCTAAAAGCGTGTTAAAAACGGGAGAACCGCTCTTTTATCCTGTGCAGTTCGTAGATTCCTTAGGAGATACGCTTCGTGATGAACCTGTTTCTACGCCAAAAATAGAAGTGTATTTTGCAGATCGTAGAGAAAAAGAATACGCCGAGCAAACAATTGCTAGTGCAGTTCCGGATATTGAATGGTTTTCGTATCCAAATGAAAATAGATGTTATATTACGCCAAAAGGAGCCACAAAAGCTGCCGGCGTTCGTTATGTAGCAAATCGTCTAGGGATACCAATGGAAGACGTAGTAGCAATTGGAAATTGCTATGATGATTTAGAAACGATTGAACATGCGGGAATGGGTGTGGCCATGGGCAATTCACCAACAGAATTAAAAATGCTGGCGGATTGGGTTACTCGTTCTAATAATGAAAATGGTGTAGCCTACATGGTAAAAGAATTATTTAGAAAGCAGCAGCGCCTTGGTTATCTTCATCAAATTGACAGCTTTCGTTTAAAATAAATTAAGGAAAAAAGAGGTTAGGCAAAAGTAGTTTAGGTGAATGAAGATCCGAACGAAGAATCAAACTCGTTCGGATTTTTTTATTGGTAGGGTGAACGTCGGTTCCACGTATGTAGCTGCTTCTAGCTGTTGATCGGAGGGCAAGGTGAAGCCTCCTGCGGGAAAAGCGGAAGAGATGAGACCACGCAGAAGCGAAGCCCTGCATGAAAATCAACAGCGGTATAACAAGCGATTTATATGAGCTGATTTATCCTATTTGCACGTCTTTAGATTGAATTAATGTAGTTATGGCTCAATCTCTTTTTCCGTTTGTTTGCTGTCCGCGCATTCCCTTGAGCTGAGCACCTTGACCGGACATACGTAGGTTTTGTAAACTGATTACTTAGATACAATTGATTTGAAAGGTGATTATATTGAACATTTATATAAAAGGTATAGAAGATGAGCGTTTTTTACGTCCGCTTCACCGAATTTCAGATTTGTTTTTTGAAGAAAGCAACGTCTCCTTTGAGGATGATAACGAAGCTCAACTGAAGGTCGAAGTAGAGCTAAAAGTTCATGAAGAAATTTATGCGAAAGCAGTGCTGCATGACGCTGAAACAGAGAAGGTGTTTACAGAAGAGCTTTCTAAATCGTTTACGCCTTATGAAACAGAAAAAGAAAAATTTAAGCAAATAAAAAATGTGGTACTTCGCGTTTACTTATCTGTATTACAGGAGTATACAAACATTGTTCAAAAATGGGGTATTTTAACTGGTATCCGTCCGACGAAGCTGCTTCATATGAAACTGCAGTCGGGCAAAAGTAAAGAACAAGCGCATCGTGAGTTAAAGGAAGAATATTTAATTACCGATGACAAGATTAATTTAATGCAGCATATTGTGGATCGTCAATTAGCAGCTATTCCCGATTTACATGAGTTAAAGAACGAGGTAAGTATTTATATAGGCATTCCGTTTTGTCCGACGAAGTGTGCATACTGTACATTCCCAGCCTATGCGATTAACGGACGTCAAGGATCCGTTACGTCATTTTTAGGCGGCTTGCATTATGAGATGCGCGAAGTGGGAAAATGGTTAAAAGAAAATAACGTCAAGATTACAACTGTATATTATGGCGGAGGCACGCCAACTAGCATTACCGCTGAAGAAATGGACATGCTGTATGAAGAGATGTATGAATCGTTTCCTGATGTACAAAATATCCGTGAAATTACGGTAGAAGCAGGAAGACCCGATACGATTACGGAAGAAAAGCTAGCTGTTTTGAACAAATGGAACATTGATCGTATTAGTGTAAATCCGCAGTCTTATATTCAAGAAACTTTAAAAGCTATCGGACGTCATCATACAGTTGAAGAAACCATTAATAAATTTCATCTTTCTCGAAAAATGGGAATGAATAACATTAACATGGACTTAATTATTGGGCTTCCAAATGAAGGTGTAGAAGAATTTCAGCATACGCTAGACGAATCTAAAAAATTGCTTCCTGAATCTTTAACTGTTCATACGCTATCGTTTAAACGCGCATCTGAAATGACTCAAAATAAACGAAAATACAAAGTGGCAGATCGCTATGAAATTGGTAAAATGATGGATTTGGCGACTGAGTGGACTCAAGAACAAGGGTATGAGCCTTATTATTTATATCGCCAAAAAAATATTTTAGGTAATTTAGAGAACGTTGGTTACTCATTCCCTGGTCAAGAGAGCCTGTATAATATTATGATCATGGAAGAAAAGCAGACGATTATTGGCCTTGGATGCGGGGCATCTAGTAAATTCGTGCATCCAGAAACAGGTATCATTACAAGGTTTGCGAATCCAAAAGATCCAAAATCGTACAACGATGGATTCGAGCACTACACAAATGAAAAACTCAAGATTTTAGATGAATTGTTTAGTAAATAAAAAGGTCACTTTTTAGTGATCTTTTTTTATTTTCAGCAGGGAAATGTCGGAATCTGTTGAATATATAAAAAAGTTGTAAGCGTTTTCTTATTATGACGATGCGAGGTGCCGCTTAATGATGAATGTACAGTTAACCGTACCATCTATGATGGAAAGAGCTGAAAAGCTGTTTAGTAAAAAAGAAGTGGTTTCTAAATCTTCAAAAGGAATTCAGCGTTTAACCTATACTCAGTTAATAAAACGGACTCGGCAGCTCTCTAGTATGTTAGAAGGAATTGGAGTGAAGCGAGGAGAAAGAGTCGGAACGTTTGCATGGAATCATCATAGGCATCTAGAAGCTTATTTTGCCGTGCCGGGAATAGGCGCTGTTCTTCACACAATTAATATTCGGTTAGATTCTGAGCAAATTGTATACATCATTAACCATGCACGCGATAAAGTCATTTTACTTGATGAGTGCTTTTTACCTTTATTTGAAAGTATTCATCAAAAGCTTCCACATGTTGAAGCCTATATCGTTATGTCAGATGAAGATGAGCTGCCAGAAACGGAATTACCAGTGTATCATTACGAAAATTGGATTAAGCAAGGGCACTCATCGCATTCCTTTGTTCAAGATTTAAGCGAAGAAGAACCAGCAGGTCTTTGCTATACATCTGCTACTACAGGAGAGCCAAAGGGCGTTGTATATTCTCATCGCGCTATTTATTTGCACTGTATGGCGCTAGGGCTTGCTGATAGTGCTGGTTTATCAGAAGCTGATACCGCTATCTATGCCTATCGTTCCAATGTTTCACGTGAACGCATGGGGAATTCCTTTTGCGGCGGTTTGGTTTGGAACAAAGATCGTGCTGCCGGGTGCTTTTTGTACTTCAGAGACGATTGCTTCTCTGATTGAACAAGAGAAAGTAACTCTTGCTGCAGCTGTGCCTACAGTTTGGTTGAATTTTTTACAAGAGTTAGAAAAAAAACCTTACTCAGTTGATAGTTTGCGAGCTATTTTATGTGGCGGATCAGCGGCCCCAAAAAGCGTCATTCGAGAATTTCAGGAAAAATATCAAATTGAATTTATGCATGCGTACGGAATGACGGAAACAAGCCCTGTGGTGACCGTCTCCCGCTTAAAAAGCTATCAGTACTGCGAAGACTTTGAGTATCAGCTCAGCGTAAAAGCGAAGCAAGGTTTCTTAGTTCCTGGGGTTGAAATGAAAGTAATAGGTCAAAATGGAGAAGTTGCTTGGGATGGAGTGGAAATGGGTGAGCTATTACTAAAGGGCCCATGGATAGCTTCTGAATATTATAAGGATAAAAGAACAGAAGATACGTTTAAAGACGGCTGGCTGTATACCGGAGATATTGTGACGGTTGACGAAGAGGGAACGATCAAAATCGTAGACCGAACAAAAGATTTGATTAAAAGCGGAGGAGAATGGATTTCATCGGTTGATCTAGAAAACGCGCTTATTGCCCATGAAGCTGTTTTTGAAGCCTGCGTCATAGCAGTCCCTCATAAGGTGTGGCAAGAGCGTCCAGTGGCTTGTGTCGTGTTAAAAGATGCATACAAAGGTATCGTTTCGTCAGAAGAGCTGCTCAAATTTTTAGCGCCGCAGTTCGCGAAATGGTGGCTTCCAGATGACATTTTATTTATGGATGAAATCCCGAAGACAACGGTAGGAAAGTTCTTAAAACGTACGCTTCGTGAACAAGTCGTCAATCATTATCAGAAAGGGTGAGTAATATGACCGTCGAATTAAAAGTAGTAAAACTAGTTTTGCAAGAGCGTGTCGCCACAATTTCGTTTAACAGGCCGGATGCGTTAAATGCATTAAACGAAAAAGTGCTAGAGCAGTTTATTCAATGTTTAAAAGTTGTCGAAGAAAGCGAAGCAGATTTTTTAATAGTAAAAGGAAACGGAAAAGTATTTTCAGCAGGTGGAGATATTAATATGATGATGTCACCTTCACAATCAGAACGTTTTGAGCAGGTGATGGACTTGATTAATGAAGCCGTGCTGACTTTATACAGCCTCCCTCAAATGACGATAAGTGTACTGCACGGTGCGGCAGCAGGGCTAGGGCTCAGCATTGCGCTTGCTTCTGATTATATTATTGCAGAAAGACACACAAAAATTGCGATGAACTTCATCGGTATTGCTCTAATTCCAGACGGAGGCGGTCACTTTTTGCTAGAAAAGCGCATCGGTGCTCATCGTGCAAAACAGCTGATTTGGGAAGGAAAGACATTAAAAGCAGAGGAAGCTCATCAATTTGGCATAATTGATGAAATAAAAGAAGGAGATTTGGCGAAGCATGTAGAAGATTATCTCTCATATTGGCTAAAAAAACCTTCACGTGCTTTGAAGGAAACAAAGCGAATTTATGTGGAGACATCCGTTTCACAATTAAAGCAAGTGCTCGCGCTTGAGAAAAGAAGTCAGTTTGCTATGAGCCAAAGTTCGGATCATAAGGAAGGTGTACGTGCGTTTCTGGAAAAGCGAGCGCCTGTTTTTAATCAAAGTGAAAAAGATCTTTCCGAAAATTAAGTGAACTAGTTTAAAAGCCAATATTTTTGTCTATCATATTGATAGAGCATGTTTAAAAGTTGCAAAACAGTGGTAACACAAGATAATGTAGAAACTAATGAGGTGATTGGAAATGAACAAAACAGATTTAGTAAACGCAGTGGCAACAAAATCAGAGTTAACAAAAGCAGATGCATCTAAAGCAGTTGACGCATTACTAGAAACAATTTCATCAACGCTAGGTGAAGGTGAGAAAATTCAGTTAATCGGCTTCGGTACATTTGAAGTACGCGAGCGTGCTGCTCGTACAGGCCGTAACCCTCAAACGGGTGAAGAAATGCAAATTCCAGCATCAAAAGTACCGGCATTTAAAGCTGGTAAAGAACTAAAAGAAGCTGTAAAGTAATATAAAACGCCGGAAAGCTAAACCTTTCCGGCGTTTTGTATTAACGATGAAACAATACAAGTTTTCCGCTGGGATTAACGCACCGATGCGTTTTTTCTAAATAGGAAAGCTCTTCTAACTTTTTTGTGCCGATAGTCTTTGCTTCTGTATCAGAAGCTGCTTCGAAACTTTCATCTATTAATTTTTCTCCAGTCTTTTCAAAAGCGGTTAATGTGTAAGTACTCATAAAATCTACTCTCCTCTTATAGTATAATTGTAAGCGTATTCAACATATTTCTCGTCTTATTCCCCTAAATCCTGCTAAGGTTTACAGATATCATTTTTTTCCATACAATAAACGTAGGTTTATTTACAAAGGAGGAATTAAATGTCTCTTTCTATCCGTGAAGTTTCAAAAAGGTACGGTGAATTTACAGCTGTAAATGAGCTATCCTTGCAAATTCCAAAAGGCGAAGTGTTTGGTTTTTTAGGTGCAAACGGTGCTGGCAAAACGACGACGTTTCGAATGATTTTAGGGCTCATTGAGCCAACCTCAGGTCACATCCAATGGAATGATAAATCTTTAACTTACAGTAGAAGTCATCTAGTTGGCTACCTTCCAGAAGAAAGGGGATTATATCCGAAATTAAAAGTCAAAGATCAGCTTGTGTACCTTGGACGGTTGCGCGGAATGAAAAAAGCGAACGTGCTGCAAGAAATGGAGCACTGGTTATCTCGATTTAATATTCCTCAATATGCTTCCAAAAAAGTAGAAGAGCTATCCAAAGGAAATCAGCAAAAAATTCAATTTATTGCCTCCGTTATTCATCGACCCGAGCTGCTTATTTTAGACGAACCTTTTAGCGGCTTGGATCCTGTAAATGTGGAAGTATTAAAAGAAGCGGTGCTTGATTTAAAAAAACGCGGAACGACTATTGTTTTTTCTAGTCATCGAATGGAACATGTGGAAGAACTTTGTGAATATTTATGTATTATGCACCATGGTACGCCTGTTGTGTATGGAAGGCTGCCGGAGATCAAACGTTCATTTGGAAAGAAAAACGTCATTGTACACGGAAAAGGTCCTTTTGAGAGAATTACGGAACTTGAAGGCGTTGTAAAGGTGAAAAAAACGGTTGAAGGCATGATTGTTCAAATCCAGCATGAATCCGTATCGCAGCTCATTTTTCAAGAACTTAAACACTTTTCATTTGTATCTAAATTTGTAGTGGAAGAGCCTTCATTAAATGATATTTTCATTGAAAAGGTAGGTGCTTCCTATGAATAAATTTTGGGTCATTGTCTTTCATACATATCTTAATAAATTAAAAACAAAATCTTTTATTATTACGACGATTATTACTGCTCTTATTCTAGTTGCTCTTACAAATATGGAGAAAATTATCGACGTTTTTAATTCAGACGATAATGGAACAAATGTGGGTGTCATCTATGAAGTGGAAAGCGTATATACATTGTTCAAACAAAATGTAAATGCCATGGATAAAGACATTCATTTAAAAGAATTTACGTCTGAGTCTAAAGCAAAGCAAGCGGTAAAAAGCGGGGAGCTCGATAGCTATTTACTTTTATCTTTAAACGATAAGCAGCTGCCTCAAGCTGTGTACAAAGCTAACTCTTTGGCCGAATCAAATCTTTCTTCTACCTTAGAACAGGCGGTGCAGCAAACAAAAGTGGCTATGGCTACAGTGAAAATCGGGTTAGAAGAAAAGCAAATTGATCAGCTTTACAGCCCTGTTTCATTTAAAAAAGAAGCGTTAGTTGAAAATGCCAAAACAGAACAAGAGCTAAATCAAGCAAGAGGTCTTGTGTATGTGCTGCTGTTTGTTATTTATTTTGCCGTTATTATGTATGGGAGCATGATTGCGATGGAAGTAGCTACTGAAAAATCATCCCGCGTTATGGAGATCCTTGTATCGAGCGTATCACCTATTACCCAAATGTTTGCTAAAATCATTGGAATTGCACTGCTCAGCTTAACGCAGCTTGCAGTTATACTGAGCGTGGGGTACACATCGTTAAAAACCAATGTAGAAACAAATCATAACGGTATCTTTTCTTATCTTGGATTTAATGATGTTCCGCTGACTACATTCGTGTATGCATTTGTTTTTTTCATATTGGGGTACTTTCTTTTTGCTACGCTCGCGGCTTTTTTAGGTTCTCTTGTGAGTCGTATTGAAGATGTACAGCAAATGATTACGCCCATGACCCTTGTGATTGTGGCCGCTTTTTTAATTGCTATGTTTGGACTTGGTGATCCTGAAGCCACAATCATTACGGTCACATCTTTTATCCCATTTTTTGCCCCGATGATTATGTTTTTGCGTGTAGGTATGTTAAATGTTCCTGTGTGGGAAGTGAGCGTGTCGATAGGAATTTTAGTTGTGACGATTACTGCTTTAGCTATATTTGGTGCCCGTGTGTATAAAGGAGGAGTCCTTATGTATGGTCAATCTACCTCTTTTAAAGATATTAAAAAGGCGCTGCAGCTCACGAAAAAAGAAACATAAAGAAGTGAGAGGCTGAGACAATAGTAATTTAGTTGAAGGAAGATCCGGACGAACAACCTAGATTCTTAATGGAGAATCCAAATCGTCCGGATTTTTTTATTGCTATGGTGACCATAGTTTTCATGTATGTAGTTGTTTCTAGCTGTAGATTGGAGAGCAAGGCGAAGGCTCCTGCGGGAAAAGCGGAATAGATGAGACCCCGCACGCAGGAGCGGAAGCAACGAGGAGGCTCAGCGGTCGCCCGCAGAAAGCGAAGTCTTGCACGGAAATCAACAGCGGTGTCTCAAGCAGTTCAGTTCCTTTATCCAATTTGTTCGTCTTTAGATGCCATTGGTTTTGTTATGTCGCAACCTCATCTTTTATGAAAAAGCGTCTACCCGTGCATTCGGTGCCAAGCGATGGTAAAATGAAATGTAAAGAGCTGTAAATAAGCGGACGAAGCGATAAGAGCTTTGCTATCAAATACATAGAATGAAGTGGTAAGGAGGAAAAGATCATGACAAAAGGAATTGCTCAATACGAAGTAGGAGAGCAAGTTGATCTTTATTTTTTAATTAAATCCTCAACGAGAGGAATTGCAAGCAATGGAAAGCCGTTTTTAACGGTAATCCTACAAGATAAAACAGGTGATATTGAAGCCAAGCTGTGGGATGCATCCCCAGATGACGAGGAAAATTATGCTGCTCAAAAGATTGTGCGAGCTGCTGGAGAAGTAATGAATTACCGTGGGCGCAACCAGCTGAAAATACGCAACATTCGTCCTGCACAGCCCCAAGACGGAGTGCGCACATCTGACTTTTTAGAAGTGGCCCCTTTATCTCAAGAAGAAATGGTCGAACATATTACAAAGAGTATATTTGAAATGAAAAATTCGAATGTCCAGCGCATTACTCGCCATTTGTTTAAAAAATATCAAACGGAATTTTTAGAATATCCGGCAGCGACTAAAAACCACCATGAGTTTGTATCGGGACTTGCCTACCATGTGGTGTCTATGCTTAAGCTGGCTGAGTCATTTTCCACCCTTTATCCAAGCTTAAACCGCGACTTGCTGTACGCTGGAGTTATTCTTCATGATCTTGGCAAAGTATTTGAACTTTCAGGTCCTGTTTCGACGATATACACAGTCGAAGGGAACTTGCTTGGCCATATTTCGATTATGGTGAATGAAATTGGAAAAGCGGCAGAAGAATTAGCGATTGAAGGAGAAGAGGTTATGCTTCTTCAGCACCTTGTGTTATCGCATCACGGTAAGGAAGAGTGGGGAAGTCCGAAAAAGCCTTTGATTAAAGAGGCTGAGATGCTTCATTTGATTGACAATGTAGACGCTAAAATGAATATGCTGGACCGAGCATTAACAAAAGTGAAGCCCGGTGAGTTTACAGAGCGTATTTTTGCACTTGATAATCGCTCATTTTATAAACCAACGATTGATTAAAAAGGTATAAGTCTTTCTTCCTTCGCATATAGTGGTTGTAAATAACTGTGATGGGGGATCAATATATGGTGACACTACCAATTTGGATTTATTTAGTTGTAGCAGGCATTTTCTTTAGTGGATTTATGGCGATTCGTGCTGCACAACATGATAAGCAAGTGGATGATTCGTTTATTGAAAAAGAGGGACAAGTCTTCATCGAAAGAATGCAAGTGGAGAAAGAAAGACGCAACAGCGATTCTATCTGATTATATAAAAGAGCCTGTCACATGAGTGACAGGCTCTTAGCATTACTGCTGAGGAGTTTCTACGCCAGATTGACTGTCTGTCGCACCTTCTTCGAAAATTGGTTTTACATTTTTATCTTTGACTTCTACTTTTGCTTTATCAAGCTCTTTTTGAATCTTCTTGTTTGCTTCTGCTTGGTCTACTTTTGAACGTTTGATTTGCTGCTCAAGTTCGGGTTTCTTTTTCTCGAAAGATTCTACTTTCTTTTTATCCGTTAGCTTAATGATGTGATAGCCGTATTCCGTTTTGATTGGCTTGCTTACTTCACCTTTTTTCAGCTTATAAGCTGCTTCTTCAAATTCTTTCACCATTTGGCCTTCACCGAAGTAGCCTAAATCGCCACCGTTAGCTGCAGACTGCTGGTCCGTTGAGTATTCTTTTGCCAGACTAGCAAAGTCATCGCCTTTTTTGATTTTCGCTTCTACTTCATTTGCTGTTTTTTCGTCTTTTACTAAAATATGACTTGCGCGAATTTGAGGTTTTTGAGCTTTATATTCATCATAAGCTTTTTTCAGTTCTTTGTCCGATACCTTAATGCCTGCTGTAGCAGCTTTTTCACGAAGAATATCTACTTTTAGCATATCTTTAACTTCTTTTTCGCCTTTTTGCTTAATAACTGAATCCACTTGATCTCCGTATTGCTCTCTTAAAATGTTCAGCTGCTGATCCAGCTCTTTGTCTGTTACTTTATATTTTTCACTCAATACTTTTTCTTCAGTAACGCTTCGTACGAGTGTATTAAATTGGTCTTGTCCAATTGTATCCTTCATTTGCTTATACAAATCACCTTGTGTGATATTGCCTGCTTTTGTTTCTACAATTACTTTTGAAGAATCGTTTGCATTTGAAGCATCACTGCCCCCACTGCATGCTGATAATGCAACGAGACTGGCTGCCGTTGTTAGTGCAACTAAGCTTTTTTTCATACGTAAACACTCCTACTCATCATTTTTACTTATGTAGCTTGACTCAAGATTTACTATATCACATTTCCTGATGTTAGCAAATGAAGTTAAAAGCACGTAAATTTACATTTATTTTCCACATAGTGTCAAGCAAATATACGCTTCAGGCTGCTTTTTTATAAAACGCTTTCAAATAGGGGCGCAAACTCATGGAGTAGCGTCCAAATAATAGGCAAAAGAAATAAATTATGCAGTTTGGGCTAAAAGCCTAGACGTTTTTTGAGCTAATGCATAAGATGCAGTATTAGTAAACAAAGGGGGTGCTCAAATGAGCGGATGCGGATATGGAGGCGGTTTTGCACTATTAGTTGTGCTATTTATCTTATTAGTCATTGTTGGTTGTGCATGCTACCACTAAAAAACAGGTGAATATAAAAGGAAAGGGGCGATAGATATGGGTTCTTACGGATGCGGATACGGCAGTGGATTTGCGCTATTAGTCGTATTATTCATCTTATTAGTTATCATCGGAGCTAGCTGTTTTTGCTAAGCCTATAAAAAAGCGGTGAGACATCTCACCGTTTTTTATGTAAATGATACTTCAATATAAGATGAAACTAATAAAATGGTAATTAATACATTAATCGTACGAAAAACTTTAGGCTGTTTTTCAGCTGGAATTTCTTTTTGAATACACAATGTATTTGTTAGTGCATTGATGTAGAATAAAATGAATAGTGCAAATACAATAAAGAATATGTACATAAAAATCCCCCTAACAAAATCAGTGTGACGAAGACAAAAAGTCTTATAGTCATTTATATAGTACAGCTTTGTATGAATTTACAAATATCTATATTAACATTACCAAAAAAGCGGTAAAATAGATAGTTATATATACAGTTGAGCAAAGAATTTCAAGAGGTATTTACACAGAAATGCGGTTTTTATTTTATAAAGGGTAGTTAAGAAGTTGAGAAATAGGTTTTAAACCAAATAGCAAAGTGAATGGATAAGAAATGAGTAACGATTAGCTACTGTGCAAAAGGATTGTTAAAAAGGACAGAGGGATTTATATTAATATATGCAGTGAGTACATAATCAGTATATGAAAATCTTTATACGATGCTACTTAAACAGGAAATGTGAATGACGAAGAAAGAATTATTTGGAAGAACATGAATGAATCATGTACAATATGGAGTAGAGGTATATGAACGTTGAAGGAGTAGGGGAAGCGGATGGAAACTTTAGAATCTCGAGTATCACGTTTAGAATATTACATAAAACTGTTATCTGGGACATCTGAACAAGAAGCTAAACCATTTATTGATCTAGTGGTGCGAAATCAGCTTACAAAGAAGGAAGTAGAGGAGATTTTAATTCTGTGTGAAGATACAAAAAGCGAATATATTGAGCAAAAAGCGGAAGGCCTGACAGACTTTGTTCCGCTTCTTACACAATTTGTTGGTATGCTGAACTATAAATTAAATCCTAGAGAGACGGTTGAATCGCTTCGTTATCAACCTTCTTATCAAGATGTGATGAATGAATTTTTTGAAATTATTCAATGGATAAGGGACTAACCATTAAGAGTTTGAAATAGTCTCCTGATGGTTTTCTTTATCTTTCTTGACAAGTTTACCATCTTCTTCAGTGAATTCTTCTTCGATATGATGGAAAGATCGCTCGAAGATATCCATAAAATCTTCACCGTAAATTTTGCGAATGACGGTCATTAGTTCCATAAACTCAGGGAATTTGCCGTACAAGTCGCGCAACGGAAGTGCGCCGCTGAACACTGAATTATTAGAAGGTTCGTAATGTTCCATTAAATCTAATAAAATGGCCTCTCCTTTATCTGTCAGCTGAATGTACGTATTTCGCTTGTCGCTTTCTTTTTTAGAGAACTCAAGTAAACCTCGTTCTTCTAGTTTTTTGGAGAAGTTAAATGCAGTAGAAACGTGCATAACTCCAAATTTGGCAATTTCAGAAATGGAAGCCCCGTTTAAATGATATGAAATCCATAAAATATGGTGCTCGTTAATATTAAGGTCATAAGGCTTAATCCATTGCTGCCAATCCTTCTCTACGGTTTTCCAAAGGGCTTTGCTTAATTGGGCAATGCGTTGGCTAAATAGAAGTGCTTCTTTCAAACTGTAATCTTGATCACTAGTCTTTTTCATCTTCTCCCACCTACTTAGTCTCTTTTTTTATTTATCTTCTATTATGCCAATAAAATAAAAAATTATAAAGATGTAAATTTACAAAATTTTAAAAAATTAAAAAAGAAGGCGTTTTAACCTTCTTTTTTGTCAATTTTTTCATTGGGATTTTTAGTTGTCTGTACATGTTCTTCTAGGTTTGACAAAGAATTTTGGATTTCTTTCAAATGATGCTGAATGGATTCCTTATGAGGGACAATTTCTTCTTTAAACTGACCAATGGTATTAGAAAGGTCACTTGCGATATTTTTCACTATAGTATTTCCTTCTCTGGCGGTCATTTGTACTTGTTGAGAAACAGCTTTTATTTTTGTTGAGAGCTCTTGTTGCGAAGCGTTAACTCGGTCTTTTCGGGAACTTACACGCTCCTTAAGTTCTCGTCCTGAATATGGAGTAACAAGAAGCGTTGTAATAGCAGCTACGGTGCTTCCGATTGCTGCTCCAGCTGCTAGTTTTTTTATTCTACTCATTGTTTATTTCCTCCTATGTAGTAAAGTAATTGCTAACACTTCCTTCTGACATAATCATAAAAAAATAGCATAGATTTATACAAAAGAAGGAGGTTATCAACATGGGATAGCTTTATTCATTCTTTTGATGATCAGCCTGAGTTTTTTTCTGGCTGCTTTTAAATGGTTTAGCCTTACGACTAGAACGGCCTCATATCCACCTAAACATGTTCTTAAACAAAAGTCTCTTACATGTGCAACAGTGGCTTTTGCGAGTTTTTTCGTGGCACTTATACTTTATTATGTAACCTAGGATGGAGAACTTAAACCTTTATTACATAGTAAGTCTTCATACGTATTGTATTAGCTGCAAATGAAATTTAAGTGAAAGAACTGTACCATCTTTTATTAAATAAAAAGGTAAAGTTCAAACTGTAGGTTGTCGCAAAAAAAATCAGCAACTTTTATTTAAAGGTCCGCCAAGCTTGGCGGACCTTAGCTTTTAGTGTAAAAAAAGAGCCTGATTCTTAACTAAATCAGGCTCTTGACGTTACGATAATTTTGCTTTGATGCTTGTGCGTTTTAGAACGGATTGAACAATTGGATAAATAACGACCATTACGATTGTATTTACTACTGTTGCAGGTAATACAACTGCAGCAACAAGTGCCATGACGCTATTTCCGCCCGGTAAGCCGACGATTAGCGCGGCAGCTGACAAGAATACGGTCCCTGATACGAGCGTGCCAACGGCTGTTAAAGCAGCGGCAACTGGTGTTTTCATGCCTGTTGCTTTTTTCACAAGCATAAATAATGCAAAGAAGATAAATGCTGTAATTGGTTTATCAATCAAGTTTGCAATTTGTCCGCCAGGAAAGCTTGTTGTTAAAGCAGAAATAACCGCTGTGGTTAAGCTAACCAATGCAACATTTTTTACGCTAGGAAACAACAGGATTGCTAAAAACATCATCGTTAACATCATATCTGGCTTCATTCCAAATAAAATAGGAGGTACCACCGTGTGGAGAACCGCTCCAATTCCGACTAATAACGCTAAAGAAACTAAAACTTTTGTATTCATTTCTCATCTCTCCTCTTCTAAGCTAAGCTCGAAATATACCAATAGTGCGTCTATGCCCATTGCATATATTTACATACTAATTATAACATATTTATATGAAAAAAGAATCAGCTAATTCTGCCAATTACGCGTTTGCCTGCGCAAACTCATCCATAAAGACGGCAAGAGCTTCACACGCTTCAAACGGTACAGCATTGTAAATAGAAGCGCGGCATCCGCCAATTGAACGGTGTCCAGCTAATCCTACAAAGCCTTTTTCTTTTGCTTGCTGTAAAAACGCAGCGGTTAACTCATCGTTTGGTAAAGTAAACGTTACGTTCATAATTGATCGGCTTTCCTCAGTAGCATGAGGAGTATAGAAACCGCTTGAACGTTCCATGCTTGAGTAGAGTAACTTAGCTTTTTTATGATTTTGAGCTTCAATTGCTTTAACGCCACCTTGTTCTTTAATCCAATCTAAAACAAGTGAAAGCATATAAATACCAAACGTTGGAGGAGTGTTGTAAAGGGAGTTGCTCTTTACGTGTGTCTCGTAATTCAGCATTGTTGGTAAGCCCTCAGGAATACGTTTAAGCAATTCTTTCTTCAAAATGACAACTGTGACACCAGATGGTCCGAGGTTTTTCTGAGCACCAGCATAAATGAGTGAGAACTTAGATACATCAATTTGACGGCAAAGAATGTCGCTTGACATGTCAGCAATTAAGTCTACTCCTTCAATAGAAGGGTAGTCAGCCCATTGTGTACCAAAAATGGTATTGTTGGACGTAATATGCAAGTATCCAATCTCTTCTTTTGGAAGCTTTACATCATCTAAAGCTGGAATAGAGCGGTAGTTCTCTTCTTTAGTAGAAGCAACAACTGCTGTTTTCCCAAGTTTCTTTGCTTCTTTTAACGCTTTTTCTGACCATGATCCCGTTAGCACATATGCACCGACTTGATCGGGAGCTAAAAAGTTCATTGGAATCATAGAGAATTGCAGGCTCGCTCCGCCCTGCAGGAATAAAATTTCATGTGTATCTGGAATGTTAAGCAATTCCGTGAGTGTTTCTTTAGCATGTGTTAATACATCTTCAAACTCTTTGCTGCGATGTGATAATTCCATCACAGACATACCCGTATTTTTAAAATTAACTAGCTCCTCTTGAGCAAGTTGTAAGACAGGTAGGGGAAGCGCAGACGGACCTGCATTAAAATTATAAGCTCTGTTTAACGTAATCACATTAATTCCTCCTCAAATTAGTTCGAACACTCATCATACAAAATGGCTAATGACTGATGTCAGAAAGAATATCATTATACTATCATGAAAACCATTGATTGTGGAGGTAACTTTTCAAAAATTTAAATTAATCTGTAAAGAGAAAATAATAGAAAAAAGATAAATAAAAAGTATACACAAACATGTTTTGGCAAACATGTAAATGAAATGTTTATATGCTATACTGATGGAAGAAATAATGTGGAGGAACAGAATGAGAGTATTAAAATATGCAATATTAGGGCTCTTAGATCAGAAGGAGCTCAGCGGGTATGACATTACCAGACTTTTTAAAGAAGAGGTCGGCAATTTTTGGAGTGCTAAGCACAGCCAGATTTATCCCGAGTTAAAGCGATTAACAGAAGAGGGATTTATTCGCTATGAAACCGTGATTCAAGGCAAGAAATTAGAAAAAAAGATGTATTCGATAACGGAAGAAGGAAGAGGCGAGCTAAGCAAGTGGCTCACTACAATTGATCCTATTCCTGAAACAACTAAAGATGAATTTATGTTAAAAGCTTATTTTGCTTCATCCATGTCAATAGAAGAATTAAAGCAACAAATAGATAATCAACTATCAAGCAGGAAAGTGAAGCTAACTTTTTTAAAGAAACGAATGGATGACCTTTTGGAACAAGTTAATCATCACATTACCGTTTCATCTCCTCAATTTGGTCATTATTTGGTGCTTTCTCGCGCTCAAGACAGGGAGACAAGCTATATCAATTGGCTTGAACGTACGCTGAATTTAATTGAAAAAGAACAATAGGAAAAGGTGAGCGGATCATGACTTGGTGCATAAAATCATTTCAAGAGCTGACAAACGAGGAGCTTTATGAAATTCTACAGGTTCGCACCGCTATTTTTGTTGTCGAACAGAAGTGTGCTTACTTAGAAGTAGATGGAAAAGACAAACTGGCTTATCACTTGTTCAAAAAAGAGAATGAGGAAATTATTGCATACCTTAGAGTTTTACCAAAAGGAATTAGCTATCGGGAAGCTTCTCTTGGGCGCATTATTGTAAAACAAGCACAGCGCGGTACAGGCCTTGGAAGAGAACTAGTAGCAAGAGGAATTGATTTTCTAGAAAATCAATTGCACGAGAAGACAATTAAAATTCAAGCTCAAAGCAGACTTCAAACATTTTATGAATCGTTTGGTTTTAGACCTATTTCCGATATTTATTCAGATGAAGGACTCCCACACGTAGATATGCTAAAGACACCTTAGAAACTTCACCAATTGTGTGAAGTTTTTCTATTTTTAAAACGGGTAAGGTGAAAGAAACGTGTAGGGTTTAGTGGCACGCAGATAGAATCGATATGACTACTACTAAATTAGTAATTTATGAATAAGATAGATAATGAATTTGTTTCTTTTTACTTATTCTTTGATTTTCAGTAAGTGATATATTGAAGAAAGTAATAATATTGTATATAATGATTTTTGTAACAAAAATGTAACAATTACGTAATATTCTTAATATTTATTGAAAAAGAAATTTGTTGTACATATTGCTTGGAGGCATTTTTATGAGTGCAAAAGAAAAGAAAAATAGGTATATATATAGTTTGGACGGACTTCGGGCTTTTGCTGTCATGGCTGTGATTGCTTATCACTTAGGCTTTGGATGGGCATCTGGAGGATTTCTAGGGGTTGACGTTTTCTTTGTATTGTCAGGGTATTTAATTACTTCGATTTTACTGGTGCAATCTTGGGAAAATCCTTTAAAAAATTTGAAACATTTTTGGATCAGCCGAACGAGAAGACTTCTTCCAGCTGTGTATGTGATGGTAGTATTAACCGCAGCGTGGGTTATTTTATTTAACCGGCCATTGTTAACAACGCTACGAGGCGATGCATTATCGTCTATTTTTTATATGAGTAACTGGTGGTTTATTTTTCATAAAGTTTCATATTTTGATAGTTTTGGGTCACCTTCACCATTAAAGAACTTATGGTCACTTGCTATTGAAGAGCAGTTTTATATTGTGTGGCCACTTGTTTTATTATTAGGTTTAAAATTTATCAAAAAGAGAGGAATTCTTTCTCTATTCATTTTAGCTGGAGTAATGGCCTCAGCTATTCTAATGTCTTTTTTATATGAGCCAGGAGGGGATCCTAGCCGCATTTATTATGGAACCGATACTCGGCTGTTTGCCCTTTTAATCGGCTGTTTACTTGCATTTGTCTGGCCGATGTATCGTTTATCATCAAAAAATCTTCCAGCTGTAGGCAAGCAAGTATTAAACGCGGTAAGTATGGTGAGTTTCTTTGTATTTATTCTCTGCGTATGGAGCGTTGATGAATATACGCATGCATCTTTTCTTTATCAAGGTGGGATGCTGCTGATTTGTTTAAACGCTGCTGTACTGGTTGCAACGATTAGTCATCCTAGTAGTTTTTTAGGAAAAGCTCTGTCGTTTAAACCGCTTCGCTGGCTTGGTACTAGATCATACGGTATCTATTTGTGGCATTATCCGGTTATTGTTCTTACAACGCCTGTAGCCGAGATTGGCCGCCCGGTCTATTGGCATGCGCTGTTACAAGTAGGACTTACGTTTATCATTGCTGAACTTTCGTACCGTTACATCGAGGTGCCTATCCGTACACGCGGCTTTCGCTATTATTTCCGGCACTACCATCCGAGAGAGCTTTTTAAATGGCGTAATCTCTCTCGTTCGAGACAAGCGGTTTTGGGCAGTCTCATTTTCTTTTTGGCGTTGTTTACAGCGGATATGACAAGCTTTGCTATTAGTACGCAACAAAAGGATGAAACGGCAGCAAAAGAGACAGAGGTTAAGATTCAAACGAATCATAAAGAAAATGCTTCAACTTCTGTCAAAGATAAGAACAAAGCGGATGATAAAAAAGCAGAAAGCGCTGAAAAGAGTTCCGGGGAAGAAAAATCGCATGCAAAAGAAAAGCAGCAGCCGAATCCTTACAGAGATGTTCTTGCGATTGGAGACTCGGTCATGCTGGATATTGCTCCTAATCTTAAAGAAATGCCGCTTAGTATTACGATTGATGGAAAAGTAGGAAGGCAGCTTAATGAAGCGCTGCAGCTAACTCCTAGTTATCAAGCGTTTAATAATCCGAACAGCGCAGTGATTATTGAGTTGGGAACAAACGGCTATTTTACAAATGAAGAACTTGAACAACTGTTAAAAGCTTTTTCACACGCGGATGTTTATTTAGTAAATACGCGCGTTCCCCGTTCTTGGGAAAGCACCGTGAACAAGAACTTGAAAGCTGCTTCTGAAAAGTTTGATCACGTCACGCTCGTTGATTGGTACTCTGAGGCTTCTAAGCACCCTGAATACTTTACATCAGACGGTGTACATTTGGTGCCGGAAGGATCAAGAGCATTAACAAAATTAATTGAAGATCGCATGAATTTAGAAGTGAAGGCAGAAAATCCTTCATAATGAGCGAGAGAAAGCATTGAATTTTATATTATAAACAATAGATAAAACAAAAAAAGCTTACATGTGTAAGCTTTTTTTGTTTCAAGAAAGGCGAGAAGAAATATTGCCAGCGATTTCTTGAAGTTTTTCAGGCGTGTATTCGCTTGTATGCTCTTTCCATACCGCGCCAAAGCCATCGCCTTCCCCGTAGCGAGGAATAATGTGCATATGATAATGAAACACGGATTGACCAGCTTTTTCACCATTATTATTTAAGATGTTTAAGCCGATTGGGCTGTATGTTTCTTTAATTGCATTTGCGATTTGAGGAACCACTTCAAACAAATTGCGCGCAATTTCCGGCGTTAGTTCGTGAATGTCTTTTTTATGTACTTTTGGAATCACCAGCGTATGACCTTTTGTTACTTGACTAATGTCTAAAAAAGCTAATACATGTTCATTTTCAAATACTTTTGCACCTGGGATTTCACCGCGAATAATTTTGCAAAAAATACAGTTTTCATCATGTGTGCTCATTATGTTCACCTTCCGTTACCAATATAAATGTATGGGTATACATGTACGTTTATTTTACCACAAAGTAGAAATGCAATCAGTAGGCAAGAAATAGCTACTGGCATTTTATACACAAAAACGGGATGCAAACGATTATGCATCCCGTCATGTGAAGAAGGAAAAAATAGCTTTTAATGCAGCATATGATCTTTAAGGAACACCTCATTTACGTAATTGCATTGCCTAATGAAACAGTCACTTGAAAAAGTATATTCTCTTTAACAAACACCTCATTTAAGCATTGAGCTAAAAAATATACAATGTGAACGAAATCGTTCTTGGTCTTTGACAAACACCTCATTTACACAGTAATAAATGAACATTATTGTCTACCCATTATATATATTCTTACTACGTTCATGACTACCATCCCCTTATGAATCAAACATACATCGATTTACAATAAGGTTTTCTGAAATATGCCTGCTGTAGACACCTCATCCCAAATGTAAGAAGCTTTGTAATGATTAGTTGTAATCAATAACTTGTTTTCCTTCTTCCCTATATAGAATGTCCCGATATTTCGATTATATTCTGGGAAAATTAACCGAAAAAAATTGAAAACGATGTGGGGAAGAAAAAGATTTGGTACAATAGAGCAAATAGCGCTTGCGCTTGGAGACAAAAAAGAACAAATAAAAGGAGATCGTGATGGGTTCTTTATTGCAAATTAACAATATTACAGGGGGATATACAAAAACTCCCGTCTTAAAAGATGTATCGTTTGATGTAAATGCAGGTGAATTAGTTGGGTTAATCGGCTTAAACGGAGCCGGCAAAAGTACAACGATTAAACATATCATTGGATTAATGGAAGCAAAAAAAGGAAGTGTATCCATTAATAATAAAACCTTTCAACAAGACCCAACAGGTTATCGAAGTCAGTTTACATTTATTCCAGAAACTCCTGTGCTATACGATGAACTAACATTAAAAGAACATTTAGATATGACAGCTATGGCTTATGGACTTGAGCCTCAAACATATGAAGCACGTCTGCAGCCGCTTTTAAAAGAATTTCGTTTAGACCGGAAGTTAAAATGGTTCCCTGCGCATTTTTCAAAAGGAATGAAGCAGAAGGTTATGATTATGTGCGCTTTTTTGGTTCAGCCGTCTCTTTATATTATTGATGAACCTTTTTTAGGTTTAGACCCGCTTGGTATTCAATCTTTACTTGATTTGATGACGGATATGAAAAAGCAAGGCGCAGGCATTTTAATGTCCACACACATTTTGGCGACCGCGGAACGCTACTGCGATAAATTTGTTATTTTACATAACGGAGAAGTAAGAGCGCAAGGAACGCTTAAAGATCTTCAAGAAGAATTTCAGATGCGCAATGCTACTCTTGATGAAATTTATATTGAATTAACAAAGGAAGAAGGCTATGAGTAAGATTGATGCATTATGGAAGCAACGATTTCAGCAATATTTAGTGGATGTAAGAAGATATACAAAATATATCTTAAATGACCATATTAAATTAGTGTTAATTTTTGCGATTGGCGGTTTAGCCTACTATTATCAACAGTGGCTGAGTACATTAACACCTGCGTTTCCTTCGGCTGTAGTGATTGCGATTCTTATGGGATTGATTTTAACCATGGGTCAAATTCAAACGTTTTTAAAACGACCTGATTTAGTCTTTTTACTTCCTTTGGAGACGAAGCTGCAGCCTTATTTTAAAAAATCTTTTTGGTTTACCTTTACGATTCAGCTTTATATTTTATTATTTGCAACTGGTGCAGCAGCACCTCTTCAAGTAAAGGTAATGCACGATTCTTACTCAAACGTTTTTGTGTTTTTTCTGCTATTACTCATTCTGAAAGTTGTAAACTTAGGCATGTCTTGGTGGGCCGTATGGTTTGAAGAAAAGTGGGCGAAGTGGACAGATTATATCGTCAGGTTTTTCTTGAATGCAGTTTTTACGTATTTCTTATTTTCGCATGCATACGCATTCTTTACAGGAATCGTAGCGGTAATTATGATTGCGCTAGCCATTTATTATCGCTCGCTTACAAAAAGAAAGCCGATTAAATGGGAAAAGCTAATTGACTTAGAAGAAAAGCGCATGGGCTATTTTTATCGATTAGCTAATTTATTTACGGATGTTCCACAAGTAAAAGAACGAATCAAACGCCGTAGATATTTAGATTGGCTCTTAGCACGTATTCCATTTCGTCAAAATGCCACTTACCATTACTTGTACACCAGAACATTTTTGCGATCAGGAGATTATTTAAGTTTGCTCGTTCGCTTAACTGTCATTGGCGGATTTTTAATTGTAGCTGCGCCGTTTCAATACGGGAATATAGTGGTTGTTTTATTTGTTGTATACATGACGGGTTTTCAATTACTCCCGCTTTGGAAGCAGCACAAGCAAATTTTATGGCTTTCTCTTTATCCAGTCGAAGCTAAAGAACGAAAAAGGGCATTTTTGGACGTATGGAAAAAAGCGCTGTATGTACAAATTCTTGTGCTCGCCATAGTGGTGGCTTTTTCTAATATAGTTGCTGCACTGCTTTCCGTGGCAGCAGGTGCTATATTTATTCACTTATTTGTAAATGCATATGTAAATAAAAAATTAACGTAAAAAAGCTCCGAATGGAGCTTTTTTACGTTTTTAGACTACTTTTGAGACGAAGATAATATTCGAAAGCGATAGACGTTCATCGCTACTTTTGTGAGATGATCAAGAAGCTGATAATTGGCATACGCACCTACAACTGCTCCAATTCCCGGCATCAGCTGAAACATTTTCACAACATCAATGTAATCGCGGTATTCTTGTTGAAAAGCTTTCCAATCGAGCTCAAGAAGTTCCTCTTTCTTTTCTTCCCAGCTTTCTATTACTTCAAGCAGCTTCGTTCTATGGTCTTCGCTGCAAAAGGCAAGATGAAAAATATACAGCATATAAATGCGTTCTTCTTTTTCTTTTACATCAAAACCATACGTAGAGGCAATATCAAATAAGCACTTCATTTTAATGGAAAGAAGAAGCGGGAAATCTGCTGCACCTAAAAGGAGACCTCCCGCACCAGTACCAGCGCCTTCTACAGCAGCTGTTTTTTTATACTTAGGTATGAACTCCAAAATTTTTTTCTCTTTTTCTTCAAATGAAAGACCGCTGACATCTCTTTTTTTAGTGGTGAAATCGGATCCAACAAGCGTGGTTTCAACCATTTTTTTTATGCTTTCAGTCATAATCTTATGGACTTTAGCAGGAATTTTTTCATTGATTTTAAGTTGTAAAGATTTTGCAGTCCTTTGGAATTTAGAAGGTCGTTTCAACATGCTGAATTTCCAATGTTCAGCTTCTTGTAACACTTTTTCTTCATACGTATTCAAAAAGTCACCTCATTTCAGTCGATATAAATACTACGTTTTAAGTGAGAAAAAGGTTCCTAAAATAAAACAACAAGCACTCGTCTGCTTATCTGTACGAATGCTTGCTGAATAATTAATTCGCTTTTATTACGTTTTTAAAATGAGCTTGTTCTTTTAAATACTCAACAGCAGCTGTACCAAGCGTTTTAGCTGCGATAAGCATTGCTTTTTCGTTAAAATCAAATTTAGGATGATGATGAGGATAAGGAGTATCTACACCTTCTGGCTGAGCTCCTGTAAAAAAGAACGTTCCTTTAATATGCTGCAAATAATAAGAGAAATCTTCCCCGGTCATGTGAGGCTCTGTTTCTTCAACTGTATGAACTTCATCGACTTGAGAAGCAGCAGAAGCAAGAAAGGCCGTTTCTTCCGGGTGGTTGACGACGGAAGGATAGCCGCGCGTATAACTTAGCTCATAAGAAGCATCAGCTGTTAAGCACGTACCTTGGACAATTCGTTCGATTTCTTTTTCGACATCGTTTCGTACATCTTCATTAAATGTTCTTACCGTTCCAATTAGTCGAGCAGAATCAGCAATAATATTAAAGGCATTTTCTGCTACAAAAGAACCTATGCTCACAACCGCTGAATCAATTGGGTTTACACGTCTGCTTACAATTTGCTGTAAATTAACAACAAGCTGAGAGGCGATGACGATTGAATCTTTTGTTTTATGGGGCTGTGCACCGTGTCCGCCTGCTCCTTTGATCGTAATTTCAAAGCGATCAGCAGCAGCCATAATAGGGCCCGTTCGATATTGAATCACACCAGTCGGAGTTAATGACCATAAATGTGTTCCGAATATTGCGTCTACACCGTCTAAGCATCCGTCTTCAATCATGGACTTGGCGCCTCCGGGAGCGTACTCTTCGGCGTGTTGATGAATGAAGACGATTTTACCAGGGAGAGAATCTCTTATTTCAAAAAGCGCTTTAGCAAGGACTAAAAGAGTAGCCGTATGACCATCGTGACCACAAGCATGCATCACGCCCGGAACAGTTGATTGATATGGTACATCTTTTTCATCTTGAATAGGAAGGGCATCAAAGTCGGCTCTCAAAGCTACAGTAGGACCAGGTTTTCCTCCTTGAATACTTGCTACAATGCCATTTCCTCCTACATTTGCTCGATAAGAAATACCGATTTTGTCATAAAAAGACCGAATGTAGGCAGCAGTTTGAAATTCTTTAAAAGACGGTTCTGGATACTGATGCAGATATCGGCGAATTTGAACCATTTCATCAAATTTTTCTTCAAGTAAAGTATGTAGCTTGGAGTTCACATAACCATATCCTTTCTGTGTAAGTTGAATAAAGTTTTGAATTTTTTGACATTTTAATCATTATATCATTATCTATAAAAAAGAAAAGAATGTAAGCGTTGTTATTGAAAAAAGTAATTGAATCATGAAATATTTTATATACATAATAGATACATAAGATGAGAAATAGGGACAAAGAATGAGTTTTTTACCAATTTTCTCGTGAGATAATAGGAGGTAACGATATGGTAGATTCACAAACTGTATCTCTGTACAAAAAATTGATGTGGGCGTTTGGGATTGCGGGTCTCGTTTTTTTAGGAGTGTTGTTTGCTGTGTCGACAGATTCTTTTCAAGGAGACCGCTGGCTTGTTTCAGCTATAGATGACAGCACTATTCTTCAGTCAGCGTCATCTGTTTTTCACGGCCTGTCTTTTTTAGCTTCAAAAGTGATGATTATGGTTCTTTTAGCTGTACTTATTGTTTTTTTATTTTTAAAAAAAGACTATATTGGCATGATATCCTCATTTTTACTTATTTTAAGCGGCGATATTATTAATAAAGCAGTTAAAGATGCGGTAGAACGAGCCCGTCCTCTTGAAGGCATCGAAGGCTACAGTTTTCCAAGCGGCCATGCAATGATGGGAATTCTTATCTACGGTCTGATTTTCTTTTTTCTGATCAAGCATATAAACAATCAAAAGGTGGCCAAGTGGTATCAGCGGGCAATTACTTTAATTGTTTTGTTAATCGGCGTGAGCCGTATTCTGTTAAGAGAACACTTTTTAACAGATGTATTAGCTGGCTACAGCTTAGGGCTTATGTGGCTAATTGTAGGCATTTTCTTCTATACGCTTGTTTATGCGTATGTAAGGCCGTCAGCGGAAAAAGAGTTTCCAAAAGGTATGTAACAAATATATACATATGACCCCCTTCATCAAAAGAAGGGGGCTTTTGTTTAAACTAGGAACATTGCGACAATCGTTGTAACAACTAATCCAATCGCTACAGGTTTTAAATTGCGTCTAGCGAGTTCAAACGGACTGACTCCACAAATCGCAGCAGCTGGAATGAGCGCCCATGGAATCAACGTTCCCCCTCCAACCCAAATCGCAGCAATTTGCCCCAAAGCAGTTAGCGTGGCAGCGCCCGATCCTAAAGCAGATGCAAATAAATGAGAGACAGAGCCTACGAGTGAAATACCTGAAAAGCCTGAACCGTCTAACCCTGTAATAGCTCCTAGCGCAGTTATCGTCACAGTAGCGACCTGTGCAGTTAACGGTACAGTCGAAGCAAGCGCAACGCCTAGGTCATTGACAAGTCCATGTGATCCTTTTGGAAGAAAGTCACCAATGATTGCTGTGAATCCAGCATCTCCTAAATAGAAAAAAGCGGCAATCGGAATAACGGGACCGAATACTTTAAACCCAAACTGCAAGCCTTCAATCAAGTAGGAAGTTGTTTGTTCGAGACCTTTTCCTTTGTGAGCAATAAGCGACACCACTACTAAAATAAATAGAGCTGTACCTCCAACGAGAGCAGTGGCATCTCCTCCCTGTAAATGAAGAGCGAACATTGCCCATACGTCTATAGCAAAGAAAAGAGGAACTATAATGGCTAAAGCCCGGCGTAATGAAGGAGAAAGAGGTGTGGATTGGTTAGAAGAGCTGCTTGTTAAAATGGTCGGTTGAGCCTGAATTCTATTGTGCTTCATATCTTTTTTTAGGAAGTAAAAAGCAGAAATCGTTGTAACGGCTCCCATCACAATGACAAGAGGGATACTTGCCTGAACAACTTCGTGAACCGGAAGACCTGCTGCGTCAGCGGTTATCTTAGGGGCAGCTTGAATAACAAAGTCTCCTGAAAGCGCAACGCCGTGGCCGAATAAATTCATCGCTACAGCTACGCCTATAGCTGGAAGCCCTACGCGGATGGCAACTGGTAAAAGCACGGCTCCAAGTAAAGCAACGGCTGGAGAAGGCCAGAAAAAATAGGAGATGGTCATCATAACTAATCCAATAACCCAATAGGCAAGAGTAGGTGTTTTAATGAGGCGAGCAAAAGGTGAAATCATCGATTCATTTATTCCTGTAGCCATTAAGACTTTACTCATGGATACAATAATTGAAATAATTAAAATGGTAGGAAGCAGTTCTGTAATGGCATAAATGAAGCTGGAAAAAACAGCGCTGACGGAGTGGCTTAACGAAGAGGTAGCCGTTAAGGAAAGCAAAAAAATCCCGAGTATACAAAGGATACTCGTATCTCGCCGCATAATCATAAAGCCAATAATGAAGGCGATAAAAAGGACATACATCCAATGAAGAGCTCCAAGCTCTATGCCCATAAAAATTCCTCCCAATAGGTGATGTAGTATACAATATGACGTTTGTGCCTATTGTGATACTCGCCTACTGGGAGGAGGTTTACTTATTTAACTACGTGGTAGGAAGTCACATAAGAAGGGCGAGAGAAAATCGATGGCTGCTGATCCACGCCTTCTGACGTACCGCGTTTTTTGTGTGCTTCATTATAGGCTTTTGAAGACTGCCAATCGCTAAATGAACTTTCATCTTTCCATCCTGTAAAGATAATGTATGTGTCATTTTGCAGTGGACGAAGCACACGAATAGCTGAAAAGCCTGCTTCATTTTCAATTAAACGAGCGCGTTGGCTAAATCGCTGTTCAAACAAAGGACGGCCTTCATCTGTAACTGAAATATTATTTAGTACAGCAAATCCGCTATCTGCAAGATCTCCAGAAGCATCTAATACTTCATAAGCATGTCCTTCTTTAAAAATTGTATCTCCATCTGTTTCGTGGACTAGTGCAAATTGATCGTCATCTTTGTGAAGCAGTAATAAACGTTCACTCGGATGTTCGTCGATCAACTTTTGAAGGTAAGGGCCTGTTCCGTAAGTAATAAAGATCTTCATGGATTATACTTCCTTTCTAATTGGGAATTGCATACAATTTACAATTGTAAATCATACTAAAATTATAAAATTTTACACACAAAAATTCAAAAATTGTGAACTTCTAATGAAGATGGTAAAGTAAAACATTGATGAAGTTGTTTTCCATATTATCAAAAGTTTAGCAGAAGAAAAGGGGTGGCACGATGTACAAAAAAGGCTTATACGCAATTGCTGCCTTAGCTGGAATTTTTCTATTAGGATTGATTGGATATATTATCATCTTGTTTCTTGGAAACTATGTAATTGATGAGAAAAAAATCGTCATGGACTCGGCTACGAGATTAGTCGATGAAAATGGAGACGAATTAACAAAGCTCTATGTGAAAAATCGGGACTTGGTTTCAATTGACAAGATTCCAAAGCATGTGCAACAAGCATTTATTTCAATTGAAGATGTTCGTTTTTATGAACACCACGGAATCGATTTTAAATCTATTGGCCGAGCATTATACCGAGATATATTGGCTGGGGGAAGTGTTGAAGGAGGAAGTACTTTAACACAGCAGCTGGCTAAAAATGTGTTTTTATCGAATGATAAAACGCTGCTTAGAAAAACAAAAGAAGTAGTGGTGGCCATTAACTTGGAGCAGCGTTACAGTAAGCAAAAACTGCTTGAAATGTATTTGAATCAAATATACTTTGGACACGGAGCCTATGGAATCCAAGCTGCATCCAAGCTTTACTTCAATAAAGATGTCTCCGAATTAACGGTAGAAGAAGGTGCACTTCTCGCTGCACTGCCAAAAGCACCGAATTCCTATTCTCCTATTTTACATCCAGAAAAAAGTATAGAACGTAGAAATGTTGTGTTAAATGCCATGCAAAAAGCAGGTTATTTATCAGCTGAAAAAAATGTCCGTTTGCAAGGAAGAACGCTGGGGTTGAACATAAAGGAGCAGGCTAAAAATCCAGCGTATTTAACCTATATCGATATGGTTATCCAAGAAGCAGAGAAGAAATACAGCATTTCGGGCAATGAGCTTCTGCGCGGAGGTTATACGGTCAAAGTACCGATGAATATAAAAGTACAAGAAGCCGCCTACGAGCTGATGAAAGAAAATCGTTATTTTCCAGGTACAGATAACAGTGCCCAAGGTGCTTTTGTATTAGTCGATAACAAAAGCGGAGGAGTTTTATCTGTTATGGGAGGACGAGATTATGTACAAAAATCGCTCAACCGCGTAAATGTCAAAAGACAGCCAGGTTCTACGATGAAACCTATTGCGGTATATGGCCCTGCGTTAGAAGAAGGTCAATTCAAGCCTTATTCGTTGCTGCAAGACAAGCTTAGAAGCTACGGGGGATACACACCTAAAAACGTAGACGGGCAATATGCTAAAAAGGTAACGATGTACGATGCCCTAAAAGATTCTAAAAACGCAGCTGCCGTCTGGACATTGAATCAGCTAGGAGTTGAAACAAGCAAGCAGTATCTCACAAAGCTAGGAATTCCGTTAGAAGATAAAGGGCTTGCGATTGCTCTTGGAGGATTAAAAGAAGGAATTACACCGTTTCAATTAGCAGGAGCGTACCGGGCATTTGCTGAAAATGGAGAAAACATCCAACCGTACTTTATTCAAGAGATAAAAGATCAAGATGGAAAAGTGATTGCAAAAGCTGTTCCCGACACTCACAAAGCATTTTCAAAACAGACGGCTTGGTATGTGACAAAAATGCTTCAAGGAGTTGTTAAAGAAGGAACGGCAAAAAATGGAGAGTTTAAAGGAGAGTTAGCAGGAAAAACAGGGTCTACTTCGTATACGAATGTTAAAGGAGCCACAAGAGATGCTTGGTTTGTTGGATATACCCCAGATGTTGTAGGAAGCGTGTGGATGGGATATGATTCTACAAATGACCAGCACTATTTAACAAAGGGAAGTTCTTATCCAACTCTATTATTTAAAGACATTCTAACAAGAGCTGGTTACGACGAAGCTGCATTTCAAAAGCCAGCAGGCGTTAAAGATCTGCCAAAACCAATACGTTTAGAGCAAGTTAAAGACTTAAAACAAGAATTAACATTCCATCCATTTGGTTTGCTAACGGTAAGTTTATCGTGGACACCTTCACCTGATAAAAGAGCTGTTTATTATGTTTATGAGAAAAAAGGGGATAAAGCCGAATTGATTGGCAAAGTGAAGGGAAAAGGAGCATTTGAAAAAGAGCGTGTGAATCTGCTCGACAGTCCTACTTATTATGTAGTTCCTTACAATTCCCAAACACAACAAAAAGGAAAAAAATCCACCGAAGTAACACCTGCTCTTTTTCAATAAAAAAAGAAGAGTAGGGCGATTTTTTGACATTTTTAGCAGGTGGCTATACAAGTCGTAAAGAAATGGGTATAGTGACAAGTAGAGAATATAACGTGAAACTTTAATCAGTAGAGGAACCGGTATGTTCCTTTGCTGATTATTGTCTGTCTAATCGAAGAAAATACGGATGGAAGACAATCGAGAAAGGTGGAAATTATGAGTCAAGGAACGTTTAACGATACTTTTTTAAAAGCCTGTAGAGGGGAAAAAACGGATCATGTTCCGGTTTGGTATATGCGCCAAGCAGGGCGTTCACAGCCGGAATACCGAAAGCTAAAAGAGAAGTACTCTCTATTTGAAATCACTCATCAGCCGGAGCTTGGGGCATACGTAACACGCCTGCCCGTTGAACAGTACGGAGTGGATGCAGCTATTTTATATAAAGATATAATGTCACCGCTTCCTTCAATTGGAGTGGATGTTGAAATCAAGTCAGGAATTGGTCCTGTCATTTCTAATCCAATTCAATCTTTAAGCGATGTAGAAAAGCTAGGAGAAATTACCCCGGAAGAAGATGTTCCGTATGTATTAGATACGATTAAGCTGTTAACAACAGAACAGTTAAACGTACCTCTAATTGGTTTTGCCGGTGCTCCTTTCACAGTAGCAAGCTATATGATTGAAGGAGGACCTTCAAAAAACTATAATAAAACAAAAGCATTTATGTACACGGAACCTAAAGCATGGTTTGCGCTAATGGATAAGTTAGCAGATATGACGATTACATATGTAAAAGCGCAAATTGACGCTGGAGCAAAAGCCATTCAAATCTTTGATTCATGGGTGGGGGCTTTAAATGTAGCGGATTATCGTTATTTTATAAAGCCTGTTATGGAGCGGATTTTTACCTCTTTGCGCGAAAAAAATGTACCTCTCATTATGTTTGGAGTAGGAGCAAGTCATTTGGCAAAAGAATGGCATGATCTGCCGCTGGATGTAGTGGGATTAGATTGGAGAACACAGCTGGATGAAGCACGTGCACTAGGCTTAACAAAAACACTGCAAGGAAACTTAGATCCTGCTATTTTGTTAGCTCCATGGGAAGTTATTGAAGAACGTGTAACAGAAATATTAGATAAAGGGATGGCCAGTCCTGGTTACATCTTCAACTTGGGGCACGGCGTCTTTCCACAGGTTCAGCCGGAAACGTTGAAGCGTTTAACAACCTTTATTCATGAATATTCTGCAAATAGACAATAAATTGTCAAATAATTTGGAGCGCTAAACTTTGAATTTTTCTTTTTATTCATGGCAAAATGAAGACAAGTATTGAATCTAACAAAGAGGTGTCGAACACATGAGTAAAAAAGTAATGGGATTACTTGTAATGGCATATGGAACACCATATAAAGAAGAAGATATTGAACGTTACTATACACATATCCGCCGCGGACGTAAACCTTCACCGGAAGCCTTGGAAGATTTACAAAACCGCTACGAAGCAATTGGGGGCATTTCACCTCTTGCAAAAATTACGCAGCAGCAAATGGAAAGTCTAGAAAAGCGCTTGAATGAAGTACAGGATGAAATTGAATTTAAAGCGTATCTTGGCTTAAAGCATATTGAACCGTTTGTTGAAGATGCAGTAGAAGCCATGCATAAAGACGGAATTAAAGAAGCGGTCAGCATTGTGCTTGCACCTCACTTTTCAACGTTTAGCGTAAAATCCTATAATGGACGCGCCAAAGAAACAGCTGAAAAATTAGGAGGACCAATCATTCATTCCGTAGAAAGCTGGTACAGTGAGCCAAAGTTCATTCAGTACTGGGCTACACGTGTTAAACAAACGTTTGATTTAATAGACGAAGAGAAACGCCAAAAAGCCGTATTGATTGTTTCTGCGCATAGCTTGCCAGAAAAAATTATTGCAGCAGGAGATCCATATCCAAATCAGCTTCAAGAAACAGCGGATTTAATTGCACAAGCAGCTGGTATTGAACATTACGAAATTGGCTGGCAAAGTGCTGGAAATACGCCTGAGCCATGGATAGGTCCTGATGTCCAAGATTTAACAAGAGAACTGCATGAAGAAAAAGGCTATACGTCGTTCGTCTATACCCCGGTTGGATTTATCGCGGACCACTTAGAAGTACTTTATGATAACGACTACGAATGCAAAGTGGTGACAGATGAAATTGGGGCTGATTATTACCGTCCTGAAATGCCGAATGCACAGCCTGAATTTATCGATGGGTTAGCTACAGTTGTGTTAAAACGAATTGCCCGTTAAGTCAATATAGATTCTTTGTACGTTGAACAGGGACGAAAAGTAACTTATAATCAATATAAAGAAAAGTAAGAAGCGAGCTATGGGTTTCCATAATCGCTTCTCTTTATATTGAATTTTACAGAAAAGGCGATGATAACATGACGGATAGACGAAAAAAGGTTGTCATCATCGGTGGAGGAATAACAGGTCTTTCAGCTGCCTATTATTTGCAAAAAAAAATAAAGGATCATCAGCTGCCTATTGATCTTCAACTAATAGAAGCGACGCATCGGCTTGGCGGGAAAATTCAAACGGTCAAACGAGACGGTTATTTATTTGAAAAAGGTCCTGATTCATTTTTAGCGCGTAAGCTAGCTGCTACAAAACTGGCAAAAGAAGTGGGGCTAGGTCGGGAGCTAGTCGGAAATGAAAAGGGAAAATCCTATATTCTGGTAAAAGATACACCGCATGCGCTGCCTGATGGTGCTGTAATGGGGATACCAACCAAGTTATCTCCTTTTATCACAACAGGGCTATTTTCGCCTGTTGGCAAGCTGCGCGCAGCAGCTGATTTTTTTATACCGAAGACAAAAAATCAGGATGACCGTTCGCTAGGCGTATTTTTTAGAAGACGGTTTGGTGATGAAGTTGTTGAAAATTTAATTGAGCCTCTATTATCAGGAATTTACGCAGGAGACGTTGATCGTTTGAGTTTAAGATCAACATTTCCACAGTTTTTGCATGCTGAACATAAGTATAGAAGCTTAATTGTTGGAATGAAAAAGCTAAAAGAAATTCACCCACAGCACGGTGATGATTCGGAGTTTAAAAAAAATAGCGTCTTTTTAACATTAAAAGAAGGTCTTCAATCGCTAGTAGATGGGGTAGAAAAAGCAATAGATCCTGATATTATTACAAAAGGAATAAAGGTAGAGAAAATTTATAAAGAAGATACCACATATGAATTATCGTTAAATAGCGGGAAAGTCATAAAAGCAGACAGCGTTATTGTAACTTCTCCTCATGCAGCTGCTCAGTCTATGCTTTCGGAATATAAAATATTCGAGCCGTTGAAGCATATGCCTTCCACTTCAGTAGCTACTGTTGTGATAGCCTTTGCAAAAGAAGCGCTGCAAGACAATCTAGATGCAATGAACATTGCCGTTTCAAGAAATAGCGATTACACGATTACGGCGTGCACATGGTTAAATAAAAAATGGCCCCACGCAGTTCCGGAAGGAAAAGTGCTGCTGAGATGTTTAGTTGGACGAACCGGAGACGAAGCTATTGTGGATCAGCCTGACGATGAAATTTTCAAAATTGTCCTAGACGATTTGAAGAAGCTCATCACAATTTCTGCTGAGCCTGAATTTTACGCCGTAACGAGATGGAAGCAGTCAATGCCTCAGTACACGGTCGGGCATCATGATATGCTAGATACAATGAACGAGCAGCTCGAAAAAGAGCTGGCCGGCCTTTATGTAGCAGGAAGCTCGTACGAGGGTCTAGGTATACCAGAATGTGTAGAGCAAGGAGAAGATGTGGCTAAAAAAGCGGTTAAATACGTGCAGCAGCTGTAGAAGTGGAGCGATGAATCAATGCTCCGCTTTTTTGTCTACTACCTGAAGAGAAAGGTTATGCTAAGAGAAGAGATTGTGGTTGAAAAGCAAAAGAAACTTATGCTATAGTAAAACCGTACTTGTTGACTGAAATATTCATTTGGTCAGAAAGAAGGGGATAACGTGGCTATAGACCGAAAGCAATCAGTTGTTGACGCAGCGTCAAAATCATTTGCGCTGTTTGGATATAAAGCAACGACTATGGAGCAAGTGGCGAAGCTTGCAAATGTCGGAAAAGGAACGATTTATACTTTTTTTAAAAACAAAGAAGAGTTATTCGATGAAATTGTTACACGAATGATTCGAGAAATGACAGATGCAGCTGAAACTGTCATTGACAGCAGCCGTCCTTTTTTTGAAAATGCCCAAGCAGCTATTTTTCGAATCTTAGAGTTCCGCACGGAGCATCAGCTCATGCTAAAGCTCGTGCAAGAACAGCAGTTAGGCACTACAGCAGTACAGGAAGTGCTGGTGCGAGTAGAAGAAGAGATTTTGACTTATATAAAAAATAAAATTGAAATTGCGATTTCTAAAAAAGAAATCAAACCGTGCAGCCCGGAGCTCACAGCTTTTTTATTATTTAAAATGTACATTGCACTCGTCTATGATTGGGAAAAACGGCATGAGCCGCTTTCAGAAGAAAAAATTGCTGAATTAATTGAACTATACTTTTTACGCGGTCTGTCTCAGTGAGATGGGCTTTTTTTATAGAAAAAACAAAAAAGGTCTCATGACGAGACCTTTTTTATTGTTCATTATCATCTTTTTTTACGCCGTTTAATTCTGTATTTCCTGTTTTTGCATCTTCTTCTTTTTGCTCTACTTCTTTTTCGCCTTCTTTTTTAAGGTCGAAGTAAGCTTTAATAGAATCGCCTGTAATAGTTTTACTTAACGTATTAGATGTACCTGCTACATAAGCAGAAGGGATGACAACCGCTACGGCTACTTCCGGATTATCATAAGGCGCGTATGAAACGAATGTAGAGTTACGGACACTTACGCCTTTATTAAAGGTTTCAGCTGTACCTGATTTACCCGCAATATTATACTGACGGTATTTCCCTGCATTAAGTAAACGACCTGTACCATGTGAGCTAGTAACTACGCGGCGGAAGCCCTGCTTAACAATATCAATTTCCGATTGACTCATTGTAATACGGTTTAATACTTCCGGCTCAAACGAGCTTTGTACGCTTCCTTTTAGTTCGCTATCAAGCTCAGGCTCACGAATTTCTTTTACTAAGTGTGGCTTCATACGATAGCCGCCGTTTGCAATCGTTGAAATGTATTGAACAAGCTGAAGCGGCGTGTACGTATCATATTGTCCAATACCAAAATCTAGTGCTTTACCTGGTTCATTTGTGACGCTGTTACGAATACCCGTTGATTCGTTTTCTAATTCGATGCCCGTTGAAATTCCAAGACCAAACTGGCTATAGTATGAGCGCAGCTTATTAAAGGTAGAAGGTGGAATGTTCAGTCTGCCGCCAGGGCGGTACGTTTCACCAGCCATGCTCATAACCGTGCGGTACATGAATACGTTTGATGATTGTTCTAGAGCTTTTTCGATTCCAGTAGCTCCCATATTATGTGAAGACTTTTTCTTAGTGCCCCCAGCAAATGTCATCGGTGCATCATAAAACACCGTTCCGGGCTGAATAGCGCCTGAGTCAAGACCTGCAAGAACAGTAGCTCCTTTTACAGCCGAACCTACTTCATAAGAAGTGGTCATGTTACCAAGAGCAAAATCTTGTACTTTTCGCGCTCCCGTCTTTTTATCTGTAACGAGCTGTTTGCCACCCATTGCTAAAATGTCTCCAGTGTGAGGATCCATCATAATAGCAAACGCGCGATCCATTAATCGTGAACCAGCTGCTCCGGATGTCACAGCTTTTGTTAAAATATCTTCAACTTGCTTTTGAAGCTCCATATCAATCGTTAAAATTAAGTCACTGCCGCGCTGACCTTCAGTAACGGTCTCCTGACTAACTAAGTTGCCAGAGCGGTCCGTTACGTTTTGTACGCGAGCTTTTTGACCGCGAAGGACGTCTTCATACTGCTTTTCCAAGTAACTTTTTCCTACTCGGTCGTTACGGCTGTAGCCGTGTGATAAGTAGTACTGCAAGTTTTCGCTTGGTAAGCCTTCATCAGCTGATGTGATTTTACCAAGCAATGTGCTAAGTAAGTCATCGTATGTATACATACGATCCCAATAAGTTGTTGTATCAACGCCCGGTAATTCACCCAGCTGCTCACTAATAACGGCAAGCTCTTTATCAGTTAAGCCGCTTTTAATAATTTGAGCGGTTAACGCGTAGCCGCCTTCCATCTTACTTTTAATAGCAATCACTTCAAGGTCATCTTTCACCGACAAAAGTTCGTTTTTTGTGATGCGCTTCAGCTGAAGAGGATACAAATCATCTTCAGAAAGTTGACCTTCTTTTACTTTTTGCTTATCCGCTGCGGTAATTTTTTTCGCTGCTGCTTTTGGGTGAGTTGCAATCCAATAATCTTTTAAGTCACGTTCTGTTAGCTTAATCGTATTCTTATCTTTCTTTTTATCCGATTTGCCAAAAACGTCTGTTGTAACAGGAACATCAATAAGAGTGGCAAGCTTTTTAGCTACTTTTAGCTTGTCTTCTTGAGTGACGCCTTTCAAACGCGTGTACGTGACAGCGTTCAACGGTTTATTATCCACGATAACGCGGTCATAGCGGTCTAGCATCTTTCCGCGAGGAACCGGTGAATCTACCGTTTCATCTTCTGTTTTTTCAACTTCTCGTTTATAGTTCTCTCCGTACACGATCTGTACGAAGCCTAATCGTAAAATGAGTGCAGAAAAAAGCAGGAAAACCACAATAAACAGCCAGTTAATTCTAAATGAGACATGTGTTTTTTTGCGCTTTTTAGTTTTCATGTAAACCCCTTCACTTCGTTTATACAAGTTAAAAAAATTCATAAATTTTCTTATGAATCTATCACTCTACATATTAACATAATTTTGTCTATAAATGTTATTAGGTGGAATAAAACAGCCAAAAAAAATTATAGAAATTTTTGCGGAAGAAGAGAGACCTGTCGAAGGGTGCTGAAAGAGGGTGTTCAATATTTTCCACTCGGTTGTTCAATATTGTTACCTGTTCAAATGTCCTAGAATCGGTAAAATAAAGAGAGATAGATATCAAGGGGGGCAAAACGAATGAAAATGAAAAGGCTTTCAATAATGTCTGGCGTGTTAGCAACATCACTTTTATTTGCGACAGCATGTTCAAACTCAGGTACGGATTCAAAAGCAAGTAAATCAACAGGCTCAGGTGATCAAGTTGTTATTGATATGTTCCAGTTTAAAGTGGAAATTGCAGATCAGCTGAAAGAATTAACGGATGAATATACAAAAGAACATCCAAACGTAAAGTTTAACATCCAAACAGTCGGCGGAGGCGCGGACTATGGTGCAGCATTAAAAGCACAGTTTGCCTCTGGAAATGAACCTGATATCTTCAATAATGGAGGGTTCCAAGAAGCGCAAACGTGGAAGGATAAATTAGAAGATTTATCTGATCAGCCGTGGGTAGATAATTTGTATGATATCGCTAAAGAACCGATGACAATGGACGGGAAAATCTATGGTCAGCCGCTAAACTTAGAAGGTTATGGTTTTATTTATAATAAAGATTTATTTGAAAAAGCAGGCATTAAAGAATTGCCTAAGACGCTGCCAGAATTAGAAGCAGCTTCTAAAAAGCTTAAAGCAAAAGGCATTACGCCATTTTCTAACGGATACGGCGAGTGGTGGGTGCTAGGTAACCACTTATTTAATATTCCAATGGCGCAGCAAGACGATCCAGATGCGTTTATTAAAGGTCTAAACGAAGGAAAAGCAAAATTTGAAGGCAATGAAACGTTTAAGCAATTTATGAATCTGTTCGATTTAACGTTAAAGTATGGAAATAAAAATCCACTAACGACAGACTACAATACACAAGTTACTCAATTTGCTTCTGGTGAAACAGCGATGATGCAACAAGGTAACTGGACGGTAAATATGATCACGAAAATCAATCCGGACATGAAAATGGGCTTTATCCCAATGCCAATCAGCAACGATGCGAAGAAAAATGATAAATTAGCAATCGGGGTTCCAAATAACTGGGTAGTGAACAAAAATGCGCCAGATGCAGATAAAAAAGCAGCGAAGGAATTCTTAAATTGGATGGTTTCTTCTAAAGAGGGTCAAAAATTCTTAGTTGAAAAGTTCAAGTTCATTCCAGCGTTCAAAAACATCGACGGAAAAGGAATCGATTCTTTATCTGATGATATCTTAAAATACTCTGAAGAAGGTAAAACATTGTCTTGGAACTGGTTTAAATATCCGGAAGGAACGGTTCAAGAAGTAGGCGCAGCAATGCAGTCTTATGCAGGCAAACAAATGACGGAAGAAGAGTTTATGAAGAAATTAGATACAATTTGGGCGAAAATGAAGAAATAAACAAGAAGTCCGCGTGGAAACCGCGGACTTTTTAGTGTGAAAAAATAGACGTCTAGATTCATAGTGATGAAAAATAATAGTTAATTGAAAGCGCTTTTAATGTATAATAATAGTCATAATGTATGACATTAGTCAAAGGAGGTTGTTTGTGAAAGGCTGGAGCATACGCAAGAAATTAATTTTGTTTTTCTTATTCGCAACCGTTATTCCATTTCTAATTTCAACGATTTTTACGTATCAATACACAAAAGAAACGGTTAAGAATCGATTTATTTCTACCAACTATCAAGTTATTAAAAATGGAAGCAATGATTTGAGTGATTACTTAAATGAAATTGCTAATATTACAAAAAGGCTATACGGCTACCACCCATTTATTAAAGTGTTAGATGAAGGCGTATCAAGTGACTTAGGAGCCAATCAGCTGGAAATATCACGCACTCTTCTTTATTTATATAATACTCGTCCAGAGATTGAACAGCTCCATCTTTATATTGAGAACGGGCATGACTCGTATACAGCTTATAATTCGAAAGTGAGCAGCAGAGGGAAGTACGATGATATTTACACTCAGCCTTACTATTCTTATTTAAATAAAAATCATAAATTTCTTGCCATTGAGCCTACCCATGAAATTTATAGCTACAATAATTTATCAACGTTAATTGACTCACTGCCGAATCAAGTTATTAGCTTTCATCAGCGGATTGATGAAATTCCATCAGACAGGCTGTTAGCTTATCTATCCTTAGACATTAATATGACCCAGATTCAATCTATATCGCAGCGTTTATATAATGAAGAGTCAGAAGATTTTTATTTAATGAACAATAAAGGGAAGGTTTTGTATTCCTCTGATTCAAAGGTTATTGGAAAAAATGAAAATTACGCGTGGGTGCAGGCGCTCACTTCTCAAAAAGACCATAGCATGGAATGGGAAGATAAAAGCTTCTCAGGCGTATTAATGTATGAAAAGCTTAAGCAGCCCTTTGAGGACTTGTACATTGTGAAACGAATTCCTTACAGTGTTTTATATGAGGATGCAAGAAAGACAGCACTTATGAATGTATTAATTGGCCTGCCATTTTTGTGTATGCTCGTTATCGCTACGCTTTTTATATCAGTACGTTTTACACAGCCGATTAACGTATTGATTCGCAATATGAAAGAAGTGGAAAAAGGATCATTTGAGGTGCGGTTCAAGTCGCTTGGAAACGATGAATTTGGTGTTTTAGGAAGGCATTTTACCTCTATGGTAGAAACAATTAATGACTTGATTGAACGTAAATTTCGATTGGAATTAGAAAATAAATCAACGCAGCTAAAAGTGCTGCAGTCACAAATTAATCCGCATTTTTTATACAACGCATTTCAATCGATTGGAACTCTTGCTCTTAAGCATAAAGCAGTTGAAGTATATTCTTTATTAACCTCACTTTCTCACATTATGCGTTACAGCATGAATATGAAAGAGGATATCGTTAGCTTAAAGCAAGAAGTCGATCACGTAAAAGCTTTCTTGAGTCTGCAGAAGCAGCGGTTTGGTTCAAAGTTTGAGTATGAGTTAAATATCGAAAAAGAGGCAGAGCTTATGCGAATACCGAAAATGATTTTACAGCCTCTTGTTGAGAATTCTTTTAAGCATGGATTCGAAACCCGCACAGGAAGCGGAAAGCTGTTGATTTCAGCGAAGTTGAACGGAGAAGAACTGATTCTAACTGTTTCTGACAACGGAAAAGGGATAGGAGAGCAAAAGTTGAATCAATTAAAAACGAGACTTCAGCAATCGTATAATCAAACAGATGAGCATATTGGGTTGCAAAATATTTATGAACGACTTCGCATCTACTATGGAGATCATGCTTCAATGCAAATTAGCAGTCAAGAAAATCACGATTTTACCGTTGTCATAAAGCTAACAACAATTGAAGAAAAGAGGGATAGTGATGAAAGTATTAATCGTGGATGATGAAGAGCATGTAAGAGAAGGAATAAAGCTGCTTGGACAGTGGGAAGAGCATGAAATTACAGATGTGATAGAAGCTGATAGCGGTGAGCAAGCGATTGCGCTTATCGAGGATCATGGACCGGAAATCATTTTTACTGATATGAAGATGCCTAATATCGATGGAATTGCTTTGTTGGAGTGGATTAAAGAGAATTCACCTTCTAGCAAAACGATTGTGGTAACAGGGTATGATGACTACCACTATATGCGTAAAGCTATTCATTTTGGAAGTACGGATTATATTCTAAAGCCAGTAGATCCTTCGATTTTAAACGATACGCTTGTACGAGCTGTAACCCAATGGAAGAAAGAAGAAGAGTCCAGAAAAGTCCATAATAGCAGCTATCGTTTAATCAATGAAATGAAGCCGATTTATCGAGATCGAAAACTGACGCAGTTAATGAACAATTATTTGCTAAATCAATCAATCTATGAAGAGTTTGGTTTCCATCTGACTAGAGAATATGAAGTGGGGATTGTACGTGTAGATGAATCCATTATTCGTTCTTTTGGAGGTGATCGGGATTTAGCCTATTTTTCAATTTTAAATGTAATCAATGAAATGCTGATGGCAGGAGAAAATGGGGTAGCCTTCCGTTACTTATCAAATAAGTGGGAAATTATCATTATATTTTGGAATGATTTTGAACGCATCACCGCTTTGCTGACGGCTTTACATACAGCAATTCGCCGTACGTTAGACGTGAGCTGTCGGATTGCAAGAGGGTGCAAAGTCTCTTCTATTGATCAGCTAATGAAATCCTATGAACATGCGAAAAACTCGCTTTTATTAAGCAATGTTCTTGATCAAAATAAAGTGAAGGTCTACGGCGAGCAAGACGTTTTAGCAAGTGCTTTATTAATAAATATGATGGATTATAACAGTAAAATTGAAGAAGCGCTGCAAGTAGGGAAGTTTGAAGCCTTTTTGCCGGTATTCAACGAAATTATCGCAGCTTTTGAAGCACAAAATTATCTATCATTAAAGCAAATTCTGCATTTTGAGCAGGAATATCAGCTGTTAAGCCAGCATTGGTTAAAAAGATATCACATTCCTTATACGATAAATAACGGTCCTGAATATGTTCTTTCTTTTTCCTATAACCAAGATGGGCAGTTTCAGATAGCAAAGTATGTAGAGAGAAAGAAGCGTGAAGTAAAGCGCTTTTTAAAAGTAATAAAAAGGTATAGCAAGCAAAACAATCGCGACGTTATTTATGAGATCGAACAATATTTGCAGCAAAATTTTCATCGAGATGTCAAGCTTCAAGAAATATCGGAACGTTTCTATTTAAGCCGTGAATACATTTCGAGGAAGTTTAAGCAAGAATTTCAAGAAAACATTTCAGATTATATGGTGAAAGTCAGAATGAATAAAGCCAAATCACTTTTACTAAATGAAGAACTAAAAATCTATGAAATTGCGAATATGATTGGTTATCATGATGATAAATACTTTCGAAAAGTGTTTAAAAAAGTAGAGGGCATTACGCCAAACGAGTATCGCAGTTTGACCGTATAAAAAAAGCTGAAACTGTTATAAAACAGTTTCAGCTTTTTTTATTTCATGATATCTAGACAGTGATCGCATTTATTTCCGTAGCACTCATGCTGTTCCTCGATGTCATTTCCGCATTCTACGCATTTTTTATTGGGTAATCTTTTGAAAAATTCAGTCATTTTTTCTAACATTTTAAATCCCCTCCGTTGGTTTTGTTACTAACATTGTATTATAACAGATGGTAAAATGTCAATTATGTTTTATAACAATTTAGCCTATTTTGCTATTCTAAGTGGTTATTTGTTATATAACAATGAGTTATTTCGATAAAATGGCGGAAACGAGTGCCTTTCAGTTAGTTTTCAAAAAAAAGTAGGGTATACTGAACGTAATAAAAATAGTACGAAAGGGTGATTGAAATGAAAGTAACTGTTATTGGTTTTTGGGGAGGATATCCCGCGGTTTCAGAAGCTACTTCTAGCTATTTAGTTGAGCACGATGGATTTCAGCTGCTTGTTGATTGTGGAAGCGGTGCATTGGCTCAGCTGCAAAAATATACAAAGCCAGAAGAAATAGATGCTATGATTTTATCTCATTATCATCATGATCACGTGGCTGATGTCGGAGTATTTCAATATGCACGCCTCATTCAGACTCATCTAGGTAACGCTGTTAAGGAACTTTCTATTTACGGACATACATATGATCAAGAAAGCTTCAACAAACTTACTCATAAAGGGATTACTAAAGGAGTAGAGTACGATCCGAGCCAAAAACTTGAAGTTGGACCTTTTACAATCGAATTTATGAAAACGAAACATCCAGTCGTTTGTTATGCCATGAGAATAAGCGCCGGTAATCAAACTGTCGTGTACACAGCGGACTCGAGTTATTTAGACGAATTTGTTTCCTTCTCAGAAGAAGCAGATCTTCTTATATGCGAATGTAATTTTTATGGAAATCAAGATGGAAGCGGCGCTGGACACATGACAAGTACAGAAGCCGGTACACTTGCTTCTAAAGCAAGTGTCAAACACCTTGTGCTTACTCACCTTCCGCACTATGGAGAACATCAACAGCTAGTAGAGGAAGCTGCTGCTCTTTATGGAGGTACGCTCACGTTAGCTGAATCAGGATATGTATGGGAATAACAAGGAGGAAAATGAATGTTATTTATTGATAATCAAAAAAATTATGATCCCCGAATTAACTTAGCAATTGAAGAGTATGCGCTCAAGCATCTAGACATTAATGAGACATATCTGCTGTTTTATATTAATGAACCTTCTATTATTATTGGGAAAAACCAGAACACCATTGAGGAGATTAATACAAAATATGTGGAAGATCAGCAAATTCATGTAGTGAGACGTCTATCTGGAGGCGGTGCCGTTTATCATGATAAAGGAAATTTAAACTTCAGCTTTATTACAAAAGATGATGGAAATAGCTTTCATAATTTTAAAAAGTTTACCGAGCCGGTCGTGGAAGCGTTAAAGAAGTTAGGAGTTAATGCTGAGCTAAGCGGACGAAATGATTTAATGGCCGAAGGACGAAAAATTTCTGGGAACGCTCAGTTTTCCACGAAAGGAAGAATGTTCAGTCACGGAACTCTTCTTTTTGATTCAGAAATTGAAAACGTCGTATCAGCGTTAAAAGTAAAAAAAGATAAAATTGAATCTAAAGGCATTAAATCCATTCGAAATAGAGTAGCAAATATCAGTGAATTTTTAGAACAGAAAGTAACGGTAGAAGAATTTAGAGAAATGCTGCTTCGGTATATCTTTGACGGAGAAGAAAATATAACAGAATATAAACTAACGGAAAAAGATTGGGAAAAGATTCATCAAATTTCTAAAGAGCGCTATCAGTCATGGGATTGGAACTATGGAAAATCACCTAAATTTAACTTACAGCACTCTCACCGCTTTCCTGTGGGACAAATTGACGTTCGTTTAGAAGTGAATAAAGGAAAAATCGATGCTTGCACCATTTACGGAGATTTCTTTGGAGTGGGTGACGTCCAGGAAGTACAGGGAAAATTAACAGGTGTTCGTTATGAAAAAGCTTCTATTGAACAAGCCTTAGAAGACATCGATATTCCACATTATTTTGGTAATATTACAAAAGAAGAGTTTGTTGAATTAATCTATTAAGAAAAAAGTCTGCTATATCAGGCTTTTTTTCTTTTTAAACAGATGAGTCTTGTCAATAGAACAGCAGTAACATTATAATAGGATAGAAGAAGTAAGAATTTTTACATTATTATGACTTAATAATGAATGGTTGTTCATTCATTCGTTATTAAAAGGAGGAAGTTATGAGATGAATTTGTCAGCACAGCTTCATAAAACAGCTGAGCAATTTCCACAAAAATCGGCATATGTTTTTATGGACCATGAAACATCTTACGCAGAGCTTGATGCATCGGTATCGAAGTTTGCTAATGGTCTGAAGCAATTAGGTGTAAAAAAAGGAGATCATATCGCTTTGATTGTCGGCAACTCGCCTCATTTTGTTATTGGATTGTACGGTGCTCTTCGAGTGGGAGCTACTGTTATACCCATTAATCCTATTTACACAGCGGATGAAATTAGCTACATGCTTCAGGATGGAGACGTAAAAGCAGTTATTGCAGTTGATTTACTTTTACCTATTTTAAAGAAAATCATTGGGCACATTCCGTTTCTGGAACATGTTATTTTATGCGAAACAACACACAAAGCGGAAAATATACCTTCTTATTTTCACTCGTTCTCGCAAGTTGTAAACAGAGGAGAAGCTACATATAATTTTCAGGAGTTAAAAGAAGAAGATGTGGCTATCATTCTTTATACGTCAGGAACAACTGGAAAACCAAAAGGAGCTATGCTTACACATAAAAATATTTATTCAAATGCTCAAGACGTAGCAGATTATTTAAGTATAAATGGGAATGACCGAGTCGTAGCTGCTTTACCGATGTTTCACGTATTTTGTTTAACTGTTTCATTGAATGCGCCTTTAATGAATGGAGGAACAGTATTAATTGAACCAAAATTCAGTCCATCTTCTATATTTGAATTAATTCAAAATCGACAAGCGACTATTTTTGCCGGCGTTCCCACAATGTATAATTTCTTACTTCAGCATGACAAAGGGAAAAAAGAGCACTTTCACACGGTAAGGCTTTGTATATCAGGCGGGGCATCAATGCCGGTGGCACTTCTAACCAATTTTGAACGTAAGTTTGGGGTAATGGTAGCAGAAGGGTATGGCTTATCTGAGGCTTCTCCTGTGACGTGTTTCAATCCGATTGACCGAGAGAGAAAAGCCGGTTCTATAGGTACATCTATTATGAATGTTGAAAATAAAGTGGTAAACGAACTAGGAGAAGAAGTAGAAGTAGGACAAGTTGGCGAACTTATTGTCAAAGGCCCTAACGTGATGAAAGGGTATTACAAGCTTCCTGAAGACACGGAATATGCTCTCCGAGATGGTTGGCTGTATACAGGTGACTTAGCAAGAATGGATAAGGAAGGTTATTTTTATATCGTTGACCGTAAAAAAGATTTAATTATTGTAGGAGGATATAATGTTTATCCTCGCGAAGTAGAAGAAGTGCTATATGCGCATCCAGATATTGTAGAAGTGGCTGTTATCGGAGTCCCTGATCCTTCCTTAGGTGAATGTGTCAAGTGTTACGTGGTTTGCAATAATCAAGAGATAACAGAAGAGAAGCTTATTGCCTACTGCAAAGAGCACCTTGCTAAATATAAAGTGCCAAGTGAAATTGAATTTTTAAAAGAACTTCCTAAAAATACAACGGGAAAAATTTTACGGCGTGCACTGAAGCAACAAGTATCTCAGGAGCGATAAAATGAAAGCGATTCCAATTTGGAGGTGGTAAAAGGATGTCATCTATTTCTTATGAAATGAAGGGACACGTCGCCCATGTGATACTGAACCGTCCGGAAGCGATGAATGCTTTTAATTACGATATGCTTAAAGAATTGGAAGAAGTAATTGAAGGAATTCGTATTCAAAAAGATATTCGAGTTGTGACGTTTAAAGGGGCAGGTGAAAAGTCTTTTAGCGTAGGGGCCGATTTAAAAGAACGTAAAACCCTCTCTGATCAAGAAGTAAAGCGCAATATTTACAAAATAGGAGAAGTGTTTTCGAAGATAGAGCAGCTTCCTCAGCCAACGATAGCAATCATCAATGGATATGCATTTGGAGGAGGAATGGAGCTGGCTTTAGCATGTGATTTCCGGATTGCTTCAACCGAAGCGCTTATGGGTTTAACGGAAACAAGCTTAGCGATTATACCAGGCGCAGGAGGAACACAGCGTCTCCCTCGGTTAGTTGGAGAAGCAAAAGCAATGGAACTAATTTTAACAGCTCAGCGTCTCTCAGCATCAGAAGCGAAAGAATGTGGTCTAGTAACGAAGGTGGCTCCCGGATATGAAATAGAAGAAACAATAGATATTTTTATCTCTCTTTTATTGAAAAATGGGCCAATTGCACTTCAGCAAGCAAAATTTGCTATCAAAGAAGGAATGAAGGCCGATTTGCAGACTGGTTTGCAAATTGAACGAAAAGCATATGAATTAACGATTCCGACAGAAGATCGTCTCGAGGCGCTTCAAGCATTTGCTGAGAAGAGAAGACCTAGTTTTAAAGGGAGATAAGAAAGGGCTGTCTAATGGACAGCTCTTTTTCAATTTCTTCATTTGTGAAGAAATTGAAAAAAGTAAAGGGTTCAAGAATATAAAAGGTAAAGTTTAAACCTAGCTTTTGGCTATAATATGATGATATCATCTAGATAAAACAACTATCTGAATCAAAAAGTAATGATTTCGAATTTTTTTCTTAAAAATTGTTGACTTTAATAAGGATATATTTTATTATTATAAAGCGTCGTTGAGATATAACAGTAACAACGAAGCAAAAAAAGAATTTTAAAAAGTTGTTGACATTACGTTGATAACTTGATAAGATAATAAAGTCGCTTAAGAGCGGCGGTTGAACTTTGAAAACTGAACAAAGCGACAAACGTCAACGTTAATTTTTATTTTTTAAATGAGCAAGTCAAACATTTCTTCGGAGAGTTTGATCCTGGCTCAGGATGAACGCTGGCGGCGTGCCTAATACATGCAAGTCGAGCGAACTGATTAGAAGCTTGCTTCTATGACGTTAGCGGCGGACGGGTGAGTAACACGTGGGCAACCTGCCTGTAAGACTGGGATAACTTCGGGAAACCGAAGCTAATACCGGATAGGATCTTCTCCTTCATGGGAGATGATTGAAAGATGGTTTCGGCTATCACTTACAGATGGGCCCGCGGTGCATTAGCTAGTTGGTGAGGTAACGGCTCACCAAGGCAACGATGCATAGCCGACCTGAGAGGGTGATCGGCCACACTGGGACTGAGACACGGCCCAGACTCCTACGGGAGGCAGCAGTAGGGAATCTTCCGCAATGGACGAAAGTCTGACGGAGCAACGCCGCGTGAGTGATGAAGGCTTTCGGGTCGTAAAACTCTGTTGTTAGGGAAGAACAAGTACGAGAGTAACTGCTTGTACCTTGACGGTACCTAACCAGAAAGCCACGGCTAACTACGTGCCAGCAGCCGCGGTAATACGTAGGTGGCAAGCGTTATCCGGAATTATTGGGCGTAAAGCGCGCGCAGGCGGTTTCTTAAGTCTGATGTGAAAGCCCACGGCTCAACCGTGGAGGGTCATTGGAAACTGGGGAACTTGAGTGCAGAAGAGAAAAGCGGAATTCCACGTGTAGCGGTGAAATGCGTAGAGATGTGGAGGAACACCAGTGGCGAAGGCGGCTTTTTGGTCTGTAACTGACGCTGAGGCGCGAAAGCGTGGGGAGCAAACAGGATTAGATACCCTGGTAGTCCACGCCGTAAACGATGAGTGCTAAGTGTTAGAGGGTTTCCGCCCTTTAGTGCTGCAGCTAACGCATTAAGCACTCCGCCTGGGGAGTACGGTCGCAAGACTGAAACTCAAAGGAATTGACGGGGGCCCGCACAAGCGGTGGAGCATGTGGTTTAATTCGAAGCAACGCGAAGAACCTTACCAGGTCTTGACATCCTCTGACAACTCTAGAGATAGAGCGTTCCCCTTCGGGGGACAGAGTGACAGGTGGTGCATGGTTGTCGTCAGCTCGTGTCGTGAGATGTTGGGTTAAGTCCCGCAACGAGCGCAACCCTTGATCTTAGTTGCCAGCATTTAGTTGGGCACTCTAAGGTGACTGCCGGTGACAAACCGGAGGAAGGTGGGGATGACGTCAAATCATCATGCCCCTTATGACCTGGGCTACACACGTGCTACAATGGATGGTACAAAGGGCTGCAAGACCGCGAGGTCAAGCCAATCCCATAAAACCATTCTCAGTTCGGATTGTAGGCTGCAACTCGCCTACATGAAGCTGGAATCGCTAGTAATCGCGGATCAGCATGCCGCGGTGAATACGTTCCCGGGCCTTGTACACACCGCCCGTCACACCACGAGAGTTTGTAACACCCGAAGTCGGTGGAGTAACCGTAAGGAGCTAGCCGCCTAAGGTGGGACAGATGATTGGGGTGAAGTCGTAACAAGGTAGCCGTATCGGAAGGTGCGGCTGGATCACCTCCTTTCTAAGGATTTTTACATGACGTACGTTTTGACACTTTGTTCAGTTTTGAGAGTTCAATCTCTCATTAATAATTGCGCCTGCGATTACTCGGCGCAGAACTGCACGTAGATATCACAGTGATGTTCATCATGATGTGATTGAAGTCAGTTGTTTTGTTCTTTGAAAACTAGATAACAGTAATTGCTGAGGAAAAGTGAAACTTTTCTTTAATCAAACCAATAAATAACACAACAATATGTTGTACCATTTATTCGCTAATGGTTAAGTTAGAAAGGGCGCACGGTGAATGCCTTGGCACTAGGAGCCGATGAAGGACGGGACTAACACCGATATGCTTCGGGGAGCTGTAAGTGAGCTTTGATCCGGAGATTTCCGAATGGGGAAACCCACTGTTCGTAATGGAACAGTATCTTTATCTGAATACATAGGATATTGAAGGCAGACCCGGGGAACTGAAACATCTAAGTACCCGGAGGAAGAGAAAGCAAATGCGATTTCCTGAGTAGCGGCGAGCGAAACGGAATTAGCCCAAACCAAGAGGCTTGCCTCTTGGGGTTGTAGGACACTCTATACGGAGTTACAAAGGAACGAAGTAAATGAAGCGACCTGGAAAGGTCCGTCGAAGAAGGTAACAACCCTGTAGTTGAAACTTCGTTCCCTCTTGAGTGGATCCTGAGTACGGCGGAACACGTGAAATTCCGTCGGAAGCTGGGAGGACCATCTCCCAAGGCTAAATACTACCTAGTGACCGATAGTGAACCAGTACCGTGAGGGAAAGGTGAAAAGCACCCCGGAAGGGGAGTGAAAGAGATCCTGAAACCGTGTGCCTACAAGTAGTCAGAGCCCGTTAACGGGTGATGGCGTGCCTTTTGTAGAATGAACCGGCGAGTTACGATCCCATGCAAGGTTAAGCTGATAAGGCGGAGCCGTAGCGAAAGCGAGTCTGAATAGGGCGTTTAGTATGTGGTTGTAGACCCGAAACCAGGTGATCTACCCATGTCCAGGGTGAAGTTCAGGTAACACTGAATGGAGGCCCGAACCCACGCACGTTGAAAAGTGCGGGGATGAGGTGTGGGTAGCGGAGAAATTCCAATCGAACCTGGAGATAGCTGGTTCTCTCCGAAATAGCTTTAGGGCTAGCCTCATGTTGTGAGAGTCTTGGAGGTAGAGCACTGATTGGACTAGGGGCCCCCAACGGGTTACCGAATTCAGTCAAACTCCGAATGCCAAAGACTTATCCATGGGAGTCAGACTGCGAGTGATAAGATCCGTAGTCAAAAGGGAAACAGCCCAGACCACCAGCTAAGGTCCCCAAGTATACGTTAAGTGGAAAAGGATGTGGAGTTGCTTAGACAACCAGGATGTTGGCTTAGAAGCAGCCACCATTTAAAGAGTGCGTAATAGCTCACTGGTCGAGTGACTCTGCGCCGAAAATGTACCGGGGCTAAACGTATCACCGAAGCTGTGGATTGACATCTTTGATGTCAGTGGTAGGAGAGCGTTCTAAGTGCAGCGAAGTCAGACCGTAAGGACTGGTGGAGCGCTTAGAAGTGAGAATGCCGGTATGAGTAGCGAAAGACAAGTGAGAATCTTGTCCACCGAATGCCTAAGGTTTCCTGAGGAAGGCTCGTCCGCTCAGGGTTAGTCGGGACCTAAGCCGAGGCTGAAAAGCGTAGGCGATGGCCAACAGGTTGATATTCCTGTACCACCTCCCCGCCGTTTGAGTAATGGGGGGACGCAGTAGGATAGGGTAAGCGCGCTGCTGGATATGCGCGTTCAAGCAGTTAGGCTGATGAGTAGGCAAATCCGCTCATCGTAAAGGCTGAGCTGTGATGACGAGGGAATTATAGTACCGAAGTTCCTGATTCCACACTGCCAAGAAAAGCCTCTAGCGAGGCGGGAGGTGCCCGTACCGCAAACCGACACAGGTAGGCGAGGAGAGAATCCTAAGGTGATCGAGAGAACTCTCGTTAAGGAACTCGGCAAAATGACCCCGTAACTTCGGGAGAAGGGGTGCTCTGGTAGGGTGTATAGCCCGAGAGAGCCGCAGTGAATAGGCCCAGGCGACTGTTTAGCAAAAACACAGGTCTCTGCGAAGCCGCAAGGCGAAGTATAGGGGCTGACGCCTGCCCGGTGCTGGAAGGTTAAGAGGAGGGGTTATCCTTTGGGAGAAGCTCTGAATCGAAGCCCCAGTAAACGGCGGTCGTAACTATAACGGTCCTAAGGTAGCGAAATTCCTTGTCGGGTAAGTTCCGACCCGCACGAAAGGCGTAACGATCTGGGCACTGTCTCAACGAGAGACTCGGTGAAATTATAGTACCTGTGAAGATGCAGGTTACCCGCGACAGGACGGAAAGACCCCGTGGAGCTTTACTGTAGCCTGATATTGAATTTTGGTACAGCTTGTACAGGATAGGTAGGAGCCTGAGAAGCCGGAGCGCTAGCTTCGGTGGAGGCGTCGGTGGGATACTACCCTGGCTGTATTGAAATTCTAACCCGCGGCCCTGATCGGGCCGGGAGACAGTGTCAGGTGGGCAGTTTGACTGGGGCGGTCGCCTCCTAAAATGTAACGGAGGCGCCCAAAGGTTCCCTCAGAATGGTTGGAAATCATTCGTAGAGTGTAAAGGCACAAGGGAGCTTGACTGCGAGACCTACAAGTCGAGCAGGGACGAAAGTCGGGCTTAGTGATCCGGTGGTTCCGCATGGAAGGGCCATCGCTCAACGGATAAAAGCTACCCCGGGGATAACAGGCTTATCTCCCCCAAGAGTCCACATCGACGGGGAGGTTTGGCACCTCGATGTCGGCTCATCGCATCCTGGGGCTGTAGTCGGTCCCAAGGGTTGGGCTGTTCGCCCATTAAAGCGGTACGCGAGCTGGGTTCAGAACGTCGTGAGACAGTTCGGTCCCTATCCGTCGTGGGCGTAGGAAATTTGAGAGGAGCTGTCCTTAGTACGAGAGGACCGGGATGGACACACCGCTGGTGTACCAGTTGTCTTGCCAAAGGCATCGCTGGGTAGCTATGTGTGGACGGGATAAGTGCTGAAAGCATCTAAGCATGAAGCCCCCCTCAAGATGAGATTTCCCATAGCGTAAGCTAGTAAGATCCCTGAAAGATGATCAGGTTGATAGGTCAGAGGTGGAAGCGTGGCGACATGTGTAGCTGACTGATACTAATCGATCGAGGACTTAACCAAACTTTTAAAAGCGTAAGCTTTACTCAGCGAACTGTTATCTAGTTTTGAGAGAGCAATCTCTTGTCTGGTGGCGATAGCGAAGAGGTCACACCCGTTCCCATACCGAACACGGAAGTTAAGCTCTTTAGCGCCAATGGTAGTTGGGACTTTGTCCCTGTGAGAGTAGGACGTTGCCAGGCAATGAATAAGACCCCTTTTTATGCTCTTGTAAAAGAGTCTAGGGGTTTTTTATTTGGCTCATTTGTAAAAAACTTATATACAATACACACTGAATGTTGTGTATGATATTTGGAGGATTAGCTCAGCTGGGAGAGCACCTGCCTTACAAGCAGGGGGTCGGCGGTTCGATCCCGTCATCCTCCACCACCGTGCCGGTGTAGCTCAACTGGTAGAGCAACTGACTTGTAATCAGTAGGTTGGGGGTTCAAGTCCTCTTGCCGGCACCATTTATATCGGAGGGGTAGCGAAGTGGCTAAACGCGGCGGACTGTAAATCCGCTCCTTCGGGTTCGGCAGTTCGAATCTGCCCCCCTCCACCATCTTTATTGGGCTATCGCCAAGCGGTAAGGCAACGGATTTTGATTCCGTCATGCGTTGGTTCGAATCCAGCTAGCCCAGCCATAGAGAGCCATTAGCTCAGTTGGTAGAGCATCTGACTTTTAATCAGAGGGTCGAAGGTTCGAGTCCTTCATGGCTCATTTTAATAAGCGGAAGTAGTTCAGTGGTAGAACACCACCTTGCCAAGGTGGGGGTCGCGAGTTCGAACCTCGTCTTCCGCTCCATATAAAGCGCCCGTAGCTCAATTGGATAGAGCGTTTGACTACGGATCAAAAGGTTAGGGGTTCGACTCCTCTCGGGCGCGCCATAAACGGGAAGTAGCTCAGCTTGGTAGAGCACTTGGTTTGGGACCAAGGGGTCGCAGGTTCGAATCCTGTCTTCCCGACCATTTATGGGGCCTTAGCTCAGCTGGGAGAGCGCCTGCCTTGCACGCAGGAGGTCAGCGGTTCGATCCCGCTAGGCTCCACCAATTAAATTAAATAATTGTAACGAATAATATGGCGGTGTAGCTCAGCTGGCTAGAGCGTACGGTTCATACCCGTGAGGTCGTGGGTTCGACTCCCTCCGCCGCTACCATATAAGTTACATTTGTTATAAATATACGGAGGAATACCCAAGTCCGGCTGAAGGGATCGGTCTTGAAAACCGACAGGGGTGTTAAAGCCCGCGGGGGTTCGAATCCCTCTTCCTCCGCCATTTATTTATATCATATTCATATCATCGCGGGGTGGAGCAGTTCGGTAGCTCGTCGGGCTCATAACCCGAAGGTCGCAGGTTCAAATCCTGTCCCCGCAACCAAAGTGGTCCCGTGGTGTAGCGGTTAACATGCCTGCCTGTCACGCAGGAGATCGCGGGTTCGATTCCCGTCGGGACCGCCATTTACATAAAGGCTCGGTAGCTCAGTTGGTAGAGCAAAGGACTGAAAATCCTTGTGTCGGCGGTTCGATTCCGTCCCGAGCCACCATTTTAAGATGGCGATTGTGGCGAAGTGGTTAACGCACCGGATTGTGGTTCCGGCATTCGTGGGTTCGATTCCCATCAGTCGCCCCATCTTAAGTAACGCGGGTGTAGTTTAGTGGTAAAACCTCAGCCTTCCAAGCTGATGTCGTGAGTTCGATTCTCATCACCCGCTCCAAATAATGGGCCTATAGCTCAGCTGGTTAGAGCGCACGCCTGATAAGCGTGAGGTCGGTGGTTCGAGTCCACTTAGGCCCACCATATTCCACAGTAGCTCAGTGGTAGAGCTATCGGCTGTTAACCGATCGGTCGTAGGTTCGAGTCCTACCTGTGGAGCCATACTGGCCCGTTGGTCAAGCGGTTAAGACACCGCCCTTTCACGGCGGTAACACGGGTTCGAATCCCGTACGGGTCATCTTAAAAGCAGTTTGCATATGCAAACTGCTTTTTTTGTTTGTAAACAGAGTTTATTCTTTTGTCTAAACTCTATTTTTCGTTTTTCTATGATTGCCTCTCTCCGAATTGCATTTCTTATAGCACATCTATAAAAGCTTGTTCTAAATTTCGAAAAAAAACCTACAATAGTAATAACGGCATACTGTTTGTACAAAAGGAGGGGAATGCGTGAAAAAAATTGTTTGGTGGTCCATCGGAGTTTTTCTTGTGTATGGAGCGTGTATTTGGGTGTATTTATTCTATATAAGCGATACCTCTATTCCACAATCATTAAAGGGCACCAGCGTAGACCCGGCTACGTTTATGAATGCACGAGAACTTATGTTGACCGAAAAATATTCAAAAATTAGAGATGCACTCTTTTTTATCCGAATTCCATATGAGTGGCTAGGGTTTATTTTAATTTTAGTGTTAGGTGTATCTAAGAAAGTTAATAAGTGGTCTAAAGACATCAGCCGTTTCAGTCTTCTCCAAACTGCTATTTATGTATTTTGGTTATCCGTTCTGCTGCTGATCTATTCTTTTCCTATGGACTGGATTAGCTTTAAGCTTTCAAAGGCTTACCATATTACGACGCAACCTTTCCAAGGATGGATGAAGGATCTCTTTACAGATTTTTGGGTAAACTATGCCACCATGTTTTTAGTGATTGCTGTGTTATATGCATTCATTCGTAAGTTTTCAAAAAGATGGTGGCTGTATGCATGGCTAGTATCTATTCCATTTACGCTATTTTTGACGTTTATTCAACCAGTGGTTATCGATCCGTTATATAACGATTTTTATCCATTAAAGAATAAAGAGCTAGAGACGAAAATTTTACATTTAGCAGACGAAGCTCATATACCTGCTAAGCATGTATATGAAGTAAACATGTCTGAAAAAACGAACTCTCTCAATGCATATGTGACGGGAATAGGTTCTAATTCAAGAATTGTGTTATGGGATACTACTCTTAATAAATTAACAGAACGTGAAATTTTGTTTATCATGGCGCATGAAATGGGTCATTATGTAAAGAAACATATTTATGTGGGGATTGCTTCAGCATTAGTTTTATCGATCGTAGGTTTATGGCTAACGAAGCACTTAGCTCGCTTTGTGATTAAGAGATGGGGAAAAGCATTAAAAATTACTTCTCTTAGTGATTTAAATTCTTTACCGCTTATTCTACTTATTTTTTCTGTTCTTACATTTGCTGTGAGTCCGTTAACAAATATGCAGTCGCGTCATCATGAACTTCAATCTGACACGTACGCCATGGACCTAACAGGAGATAAGCAAGCTGCTATTAAAACGTTTCAGGACTTAACGAAATCAGGACTGTCTCAGGTAAATCCGCCGTATTTAGTGAAGATTTTCCGATATGGTCACCCAACAATACTGGAAAGAATTTCATTTGTTGAGAAGTATGAAAGAAATGAATAAGTGATATAAGAAAAAGTAAAGGATATATGAAGCCTTTTATACGTAGGTATTAATAGAAAAGCCTCCTTGCGAGTAGGAAAAAAATTCTAAAAGGAGGTTTCATTTTCGAAAGTACTGTTATATAATAACGTATGTAAAATAAAAACTGTTTTATAACAATAGGGAGGAATAGTTATTTGTGATTGAAAAGATAGCAGTCTAAATTCTCAGCGTATATTCACCTCAGCTAAGTCTTACTACATGTCCTTCAACTACTTACTTATTTCATCTACGTTCTCGCTAACACTATGGCAAACTGCTAATTTACTTCATCATGAAACAGACATATTCTAACTGCTGCGTTTTATATTTTTATGAATATAGAATTTTAAATTCATTAGGGGGTATAAAGAATGAAAGACATTCGTGTAAAAAACCTTGAAGAGAACTGGAAAAGCGATGAGCGTTGGAAAGGAATTGAACGTCCATATTCTGCAGAAAAAGTCATTGGGCTAAGAGGGTCCATTGATATTGAACATACGCTTGCTAGAAGAGGAGCCGAAAAGTTCTGGAACTTATTAAAAACAGAGCCATACGTTCATGCATTAGGAGCTTTAACAGGAAATCAAGCAGTACAACAGGTAAAAGCGGGGTTAAAAGCAATTTACTTAAGCGGATGGCAAGTAGCTGCAGATGCAAATCTTTCAGGAAACATGTATCCTGATCAAAGTTTATACCCGGCAAACAGCGTGCCGCATGTTGTGAAACGAATCAATCAAGCGCTGCAGCGTGCCGATCAAATTCAGCATTTAGAAGGAGAAGGGGATATCGATTACTTTGCTCCAATTGTAGCAGATGCAGAAGCAGGGTTTGGAGGACAGTTAAACGTATTTGAACTAATGAAAGGAATGATTGAGTCGGGAGCATCTGCCGTACACTTTGAAGATCAATTATCCTCTGAGAAAAAGTGTGGCCACCTTGGCGGCAAGGTATTGCTGCCAACTCAGACCGCTGTGAAAAATTTGATTGCTGCTCGTTTAGCTGCTGATGTAATGGGTGTTCCAACACTTCTGATTGCTCGTACCGATGCTGATGCCGCTGATTTAATTACAAGTGATGTTGATCCTGTAGATCGCCAGTTTATTACAGGTGAACGCACCGCTGAAGGTTTTTATCGCACGAGAGCCGGAATCGATCAAGCTATTGCTCGTGGCTTAGCATATGCGCCATATGCTGATCTAGTATGGTGTGAAACGTCTGAACCAAACTTGGAACAAGCACAAAAATTTGCAGATGCTATTCATGAAAAATTCCCAGGTAAAATGCTTGCTTATAACTGTTCACCATCTTTCAACTGGAAGAAAAAATTAGATAAGAAAACGATTGAAAAGTTCCAAAGAGAAATCGCAAAAATGGGCTACAAATTCCAATTCGTTACGCTTGCTGGCTTCCATGCTTTAAATCACAGCATGTTTGAGCTGGCACGAGGATATAAAACAAGAGGAATGGCAGCTTATTCAGAGTTACAAGAGAGAGAGTTTGCTAGTGAAATAAATGGATATACTGCTACAAGACATCAGCGTGAAGTAGGAACGGGTTATTTTGATGAAGTGGCGCAAGTAGTTTCTGGTGGGACTTCTTCTACCACAGCTTTAAAAGGTTCAACGGAAGAAGAGCAGTTTCAGGCACATAAATAACAAAAAATCTATGAGTGGAACGGTTAGTTACTTCCACTCATAGGAAAAATCCTAACAAAAAAGATTCTTACATCTGTAAGAATCTTTTTTTATGTAGTAAACACGATTTAACAGACAGCTGTTCTTCCTGAGAAGAAAGTATCTGCCTGTTAAACGTACATATAAATCATTAACATGAATTAAGTTCTTAAAATATTAAGTAGATGTTTGAAGCAGGGATTGGTACTGTGCTGATAGCTCATAAAAAGCAATTTCATCACGTTGATCTAATGCCGTGTTAATGTTTGTTTCTAACAGTTCTTTTTGACGCTTAAAAAGCGATTCATCAATTACCATTTCGATATAAACATCCAACATACTCACAGTATCAATTACTTTTTTCTTGCGAGCGAGGGACTTCATCATTTCCGTGTACGATTTTTCATTGTTCATACCTCATCACCTCTGCACCCTTTTTATTATTATATAGATTAAAAGAAGAAAAAACAACTAATTTTCTAAATTTTTAGATTTTTATTTTTGGAAATGATAAAGTAAGAGGGAAACGCTACTTTCGTTTTTATCGATTGACTATTTGGTTTAAAAATGAATGCTTGGGGGCGAAGAAATTGAATCATTTAAAAAAGCGTACGGTAACGATAGAGGATTTGTATGAATTGAAGTCTGTTTATAATCCTCAGATTTCTCCAGATGGAAAAAGTGTAGTTTATACGGTTCGAGAAACGAAGAAAATAGAGAACGCGTATGAAACGCAGCTGTTTATATTAGATCTTGAAACGAAAGAAACTAAGCAATTAACGTACTATAAAGGGAATAATCATTCTCCCGCCTGGTCCCCGGACGGCAAGTGGATTGCTTTTTTATCCGATCGCAGTCAAGCCGTTCAGCTCTACCTATTAGCAGCGACAGGCGGGGAAGCAGAAGCACTCACAGATCTTGAAAAAGGCGTTAGTAATCCAGTGTGGTCTCCTTATAGTGACGAAATTATGTTTTCCACAAAAGTAGAAGAAAAAGCTGTAAGAGTTGAACAAAATCATGAACATCCCCAGCCGTATGAAGTGGAACGTTTACTGTACAAATCCGATGGTAGCGGCTATTTAAAAGGTGAATATACGCAAGTTGCTGTCGTTAAACTTAAAAATAAAGAAGTGACGTTTTTAACGGATGGACCTTATCATCACTCTGTAGGGTGCTGGTCTCCCGATGCAAGCTCAATTGTATTTTGCAGCAGCCGAGGAGAGAATCCGGATTTATCGTTAACCATGGACGTGTTTATTTTGCATCGTGATACTAAAAAATTAACATCTATTACAGCAGAAACAGGATATTTTCATCAAGTTTCGTGGTCACCAGATGGATCATACATAGCTTACATTGGAAATGAACGTACATACGGATCGGCTTCAATGAATGACATATATATTTATCAGATTTCCAACCAAAAAACAGCTTGTATCACTGCCGGTATAGACGTAGAAATAGGAGATATGGTAGCGGGAGATTTCCACTTTGGAAGAACCGCAGCGGGAATTATGTGGAGCAGTAATCAAGAATTTTATTTTGTCGTAAGTGAAAAGGGGTCTGTAGGCATATATAAAGGAAATGTAAATGGGAAGTTAGATCCTGTGCTTATGGACAATGCTCACGTATATGGGATATCTGTTCTTCCAAACTGTGAGGAGGCTATCGTGGCAATCAGCACATTTACACATCCCGGAGATCTTTATTCTCTAAATTTAAAAACAGAGGAACTAGTGAAGCTGACAAACGTTAATGACTTATTTTTAAAGCATGTGCAGCTCACAGAAGCAGAATCTTTTTACGCGACTTCTACGGACGGTATACATATCCATAGTTGGGTAGTAAAAGCTGCTGCCACAAACCATGGATCTCCAACCATTTTAGAAATCCACGGAGGTCCGCATCTTATGTATGGTCATACATTTATGCTTGAATTCCAAGTACTTGCATCAAAAGGGTTCAATATTATCTTTTCTAATCCAAGAGGCGGCAGAGGGTATGGTCAAGCCTTTACAGATGCCGTTCGAGGAGATTACGGAGGCATGGATTATACGGACTTGATGGCAGTGACCGACGAAGCAATTAACCGCTACGCTTATATTAATGAAGATAAGCTTGGCGTAACAGGAGGAAGCTACGGAGGGTTTATGACAAACTGGATTGTAGGAAGTACAAATCGGTTTAAAGCAGCGGTGACGCAACGGTCTATTTCAAATTGGACGAGCTTTTACGGCGTTAGTGATATTGGCTATTATTTTACCGAATGGGAGTTAAAAGCTGATATTTATGAAAACCCGGAAAAACTTTGGAGTCACTCGCCGCTTCGTTTAGCAGAGAACGTTAAAACACCACTTTTAATCTTACATAGCGAACAGGATTATAGATGTCCAATTGAACAAGCTGAACAGCTTTATGTAGCGCTGAAAAGAAAAAATAAAGAAGTAGAATTTATTCGGTTTCCTCAGTCTAACCATGAACTCTCTAGAAGCGGTAAGCCCAATTTACGAACGGCGAGACTAAAATATTTAACAAGCTGGTTTAAACGTTATTTAAAACAGTCTCAGTAAAAAGTGCATGGCTGTTCAACCAAATATGTGTGCGTAAATAAAGGCTGTATGACAAACGTAAAAGGGCAGGAAAGATAAAACGCTGTAAAACTTTTGTTTGGTAAAGGAAAGTAGTACAATAAGTGAAAAGTAGCACAGTTGTTTAAATAAGGAGAACATTCGATGGATTTTGAAACATTAAAGCATTATTTGACATTAGACGGCGTCCTCGAGTTATTAAAACAATATCAATCATTTGGAATCATTCCGGGGCTGCTGTTGCCTATTTTAGAAGCGTTTATCCCTATCTTGCCGCTTTTTGCGTTTGTAATGGCTAATGCTGCTGCCTTTGGCTTATGGTTAGGCTTTTTAATTTCATGGATTGGGAGCTGCATTGGATCACTGCTTGTCTTTTTGATTTTTAGAAAATATGGACAGGCGAGGTTTTTACATTTCATCAGCCGCCATGCGCAAATTCGAAAAATCATGATTTGGGTGGAACGACACGGTTTTGGACCGCTGTTTATTATGCTTTGTTTCCCTTTTACCCCATCTTCAGCGATTAATGTAGTAGCCGGACTATCACGTGTCAGTATGGCTCAGTTTATGCTTGCTGTATTAGCGGGTAAAATGGTCATGATATTTATGATGAGTTTTATTGGGGCCGATTTTGTTTCATTTGTGAAACAGCCTTTAAAAGCAGTACTTGTTTTAGTGATCATTTTTGTCCTATGGCTTGTTGGAAAGCAAATTGAACGAAGGTTAAATGAAAAATCTAAAGTGAAACAGTATGACAAATAGTTTGTTTATATATAACAAATAGTGATGGAAGACTGCGTTTTAATAGGCAGTCTTTTGTTATACATGCAGCCAAAAAGGGTATCGTAAACTATAGAGAAGCCTTTTCTTATAGGAATACAGCAGCATTTTTGAAAGGATCTTAAAATTTTTCTTAAAGAAGTTATTTGTCTGTTTATTCGGTTGGAAGAACAATGCACATACAGAATATCTGTCCAGTAATGAACAAGTTTTTTGTTTATCAATTATGAAAAATATGCTAAAATAAAAGAAAAAACTGGGAATAAATTAGATATCTATTCCTAGTTGCACCTAAGTAATGAACCCTTTGTTTTCTCGAGATATACATGTTTTTTCTCAACATGTATTATCACCTCATGTATTTCAAAACGTTTTCTTGAAAATTATATGAATGATTTTTGAGCTTGACTACTAAGATGTAAGTAGAGGGATCATTACTAGAAAAGCACCGAATGATCATTAAGACGTGCTTGGCGTCGTTTTGAGGAGGGGAATGCGCTACTAAGATTCAAGCGACTTGCTGATTAATCGTTGTTAGTAAGCGTCTTATAGCGCGGGTGACATGAGATTAAAAGATAAAGTGGCAATTATTACGGGTGCAGCAAATGGGTTAGGGTTCGAAGCTTCTCGAATTTTCGCACAAGAGGGTGCAAAGGTCGCTATGGTTGACTACGATGCAAAAGTAGGAGAAGAACGAGCAGCTCAGCTAAAAGAAGAAGGCGGAGATGTAGCATTCTTTCAAGTGAACGTAGCGGATCGAGACAGTGTAGATGCAATGGTAGAAGAAGTCGTGAAACGCTTCTCTAAAATAGATATTTTAATTAATAATGCAGGTATCACCAGAGATGGAATGCTAACTAAATTATCAGTTGAAAATTTTCAAGCGGTCATTAACGTAAACCTTACAGGCGTTTTTCACTGTACGCAAGCCGTTGTACCGCATATGATTGCTCAAGGTAAAGGGAAAATTATCAGCACGTCTTCAGTGTCCGGCGTATATGGAAATGTTGGTCAAACGAACTATGCGGCGACAAAAGCCGGCGTAGTGGGAATGACCAAAACATGGGCTAAAGAGCTTGGGCGAAAAGGAATTAATGTAAACGCTGTAGCTCCCGGGTTTATTGAGACGGATATGGTGAAGGCGATGCCGGACAAAATCATTGATCAAATGAAATCCACTATTCCTTTACAAAGGTTAGGTCAGCCTTCTGACATTGGTTATGCTTATCTTTATTTAGCCTCTGATGAGTCCAACTATATTAACGGCACAACACTGCATGTAGATGGTGGAATCATGATGTAAACGTAGAAAATAACTCTCTTTCCTAAAACTTTTCAGTGGTCATTTGGCTACTGAAAAGTTTTTTTATTGCATCCAGCATTTCACATATGTGCAAAGTGGAATTTTGTCTGCAAGTTCAGTAAAATAATAAGGAGAGAGATAGAGAGATTTAGCTGATTATCACTATAAAATTTTGACGACTGCGTCACGTGTTTGCGTGGCGTTTATCCATTTTGCACTTAAACAACTAAAAATATAGAGAAGAAAAATGAAGGGGTGAAAACGTGGGGCTACAGTTTTTATTAGGACGTTCAGGAAGCGGGAAAACGGAATATCTTTTAAATAGCATGCGCCACGAGCTGTTAAATGCTCCGCTTGGGCATCCACTTATTTATATTGTACCTGAACAGATGACATTTCAGTCGGAGTATGCGCTTGTTCAAACACCTGGGTTAGAAGGAATGATGCGTGCTCAAGTTTATAGTTTTACACGTCTTGCGTGGCGTATCCTGCAAGAAGTCGGAGGTATTAGCCGCTATCATGTGGATCAAACAGGTATTCATATGATGCTTAAAAAAATTATCGAGCATCAAAAAAAAGAGCTTCGATTGTTTGCGAATTCTTCAGAACAAGCAGGGTTTATTGAAGAATTAGAAAAAATGGTTAAAGAGTTTAAACAGTACACGGTGGATGCACCGTCTCTTGAAGAGATAAAGCAAAAGCTGCAAGTAGAAGATGAGAAGGTCCTTGCTGATAAATTACATGATTTACATCTTATTTACGGAGAATTAGAAAAACAGCTGATGACAAAATATGTAGATGGAGAAGATTATTTGAAGCTGCTGAGTGAAAAAGTAGCGTCTTCTGCCTACCTTGCTCAAGCAACGATTTATGTAGATGGATTTCATCACTATACTCCTCAAGAATTAACGGTATTAGTAGAGCTGATGAAAGTTTGTAGAGAAGTGAAAATAGCGGTGACTTCTGATTATTCGTATCAAGATTTTATTCCAAATGACTTGCACTTGTTTCGATTAACGAGCGAAACGTATCAAGAAATAATGAGTCTGGCGGCTGAAAACGGGATAGAAGTTCAAGAGCCAAACGTATTTAATGAACAAAAAAGGCATCAAAACAGTCCAGAGCTTGCCTATTTAGAACGATATTATGATGAACGGCCAACGCCGGAATTTCAGTCAGAGCCCGAGCACATTCAGCTGCTGCCGGCGGTTAGCCGAAGAGCAGAGGTAGAAGGGATTGCAAGAGAAGTGCTGTCGCTTGTGCGTGATCAGGGCTATCGCTATCGTGACATTGCTTTGATTGTTAGAAATGCAGAAGACTATCATGACTTGCTTCAAACCATTTTTCGAGATTATGAAATTCCATACTTTATTGACCAAAAGCGAGCGATGTTTCATCATCCACTCGTTGAATTTATTCGTTCAGTCTTAGAGGTGGTAAGCGGGTCATGGCGATATGAAACCATCTTTCGAGCAGTGAAAACAGATCTTTTATTTCCTTTGTCATCTGATGTGCACCAGCTTCGCGAAGAGATGGATGAATTAGAAAATTACGTACTTGCTTACGGTATTCAAGGATCTAAGTGGACGAGTAAGGAACCATTTACCTACAGAAAATATCGTTCGCTTGAAGATATGAACCTTGGGAAAACGGACGAAGAGCTTGCTTTTGAGCAAAAAATAAATGAATTAAAAAATATGATTGTTCCTCCTATTTATTCGCTTCAGCAAAAATTAAAGCAAGCGAAAATAGGAAAAGAAAAAGCAGAAGCACTCTATCGTTTTTTAACGAATTTAGATATTCCACAAAAGATAGAAGCGCTGCGCAATCGATGTGAAGAAGAAGGAAAGCTTCAAGAAGCAAGAGAGCACGAGCAGGTATGGAAAGCAATTCTTCACTTATTTGATCAGTTTGTTGAAATGATGGGAGAAGAGAAAGTATCGATTTCTTTGTTCGCAGATCTATTTGAGACAGGGCTTGACAGCATGCAGTTTGCACTTGTTCCGCCTGCACTGGATCAAGTGGTTGTGGCAAGCTTCGAGCGTTCGCGTTTATCCGGTATCAAAGCAAGCTTTTTGTTAGGTGTAAATGACGGTGTGATTCCAGCTAAACCAAAAAGCGATGGCCTGTTATCTGAGAAAGAAAGAGAGCAGCTGCTTGAATCAGGTTTATTACTTGCGCCAACTGGAAGGCAAAAGTTGTTTGACGAACAATTTCTCATTTATTTAGCACTTTCCAGCTCTTCTGAAAAACTTTATGTTTCGTATCCTCTTGCCAATGAGGAAGGGAAGACTCTGCTGCCTTCACTCGTTATTAATCGAGTAAAAGAGCTGTTTCCGCTCCTGCAGGAAAAGCTGTTAATGATGGAGCCTACGGATTTAGAAGAAGAAAAGCAAGTTGATTATATAACAAATCCTTTAACAAGCATCGCGCATTTAGCCAGCCAGCTGCAAGGTTGGAAACGTCATTATCCGATGAGTTCGGCTTGGTGGGATGTATATAATTTTTATGTAGAAAATCCAAATTGGAACTCATACAGTGAGAGGGTACTAAGCAGCTTATTTTATAAAAACGAAGCAAAAAGGTTAACAAAGAAAACGAGTCAGCGTCTGTATGGAAAGCATATTCAAGCAAGCGTATCGAGAATGGAGAAATTTGAAGCCTGTCCGTACGCTCATTTTGCTTCTCATGGGCTCAAACTTAAAGAACGAAAAGTTTTCAAATTAGCAGCTCCTGACATAGGCGAGTTATTTCACGCGGCGCTGAAGATGATTTCAGACGAGCTTCGCGGCGGTCAAAAAGAATGGAAGAACTTAACGAGAAAAGACTGTCAGCAGCTTTCTACGGCTGCGGTGCACGAACTTGCTCCGCGCTTACAAAACGAGATTTTATTGAGCTCTAATCGTCACCATTATTTAACGCATAAGCTGCAGCAAATTATTGAACGGGCGTCGCTTGTGTTAAGTGAGCACGCTAAGGTGAGTGGGTTTGTTCCTGTTGGATTGGAGCTTGGATTTGGACCTAGCGCGGAGCTGCCTTCTATGCAGTTTACACTGCCAAATGGCCATACGATGGAACTCGTTGGTCGAATTGACAGGGTAGATAAAGCGGAAAGCTCCAAAGGACTTTTACTGCGTATTGTCGACTATAAATCAAGCGATAAAGCATTAAACTTAGTGGAAGTGTACTACGGTTTATCTCTTCAAATTTTAGCTTATTTAGACATAGTCGTGACGTATGCTGAACAGCTTCTTCATGATAATAGAGGAGCATTGCCTGCTGGCGTTCTTTATTTCCATGTTCATAATCCAATGATCAACAGTACTAAAGCATTACAACCTGATCAAATTGAAGCCGAAATCTTCAAGAAGTTTAAAATGAAAGGACTGCTTTTAGGGGACGAGGAAGCAGTCCGATTAATGGACGAAACGTTAGAATCAGGGCACTCACAGGTTATATCGGCGGGTATTAAAAAGACAGGGGGCTTTTATTCCAATTCTTCGGTTGCGAGCGAAGAAGATTTTACACATCTCCGTCAGTATGTGCGAGGTAAGTTTGTAGAGGCAGGTACTGAGATTACAAATGGAAAAATTGATATTTCGCCTTATAAGCTAAAAGATAAAACACCATGTGCGTTTTGTGAATACCGCTCAATCTGTCAGTTCGATGAATCAATGGAAAACAACGAATATCGTCAGCTTAGTACAGAGAGTCAAAATGTTATTTTAGATAAAATTCGAGAGGAGGCCAAACGAGATGAGTGAAGATATACACGTAAAACCGGCCGACTCCCAGTGGACGGATGATCAGTGGAACGCCATTGTTTCATCCGGTCAAGATATATTAGTAGCCGCGGCGGCTGGCTCAGGAAAAACAGCGGTTTTAGTCGAACGTATTATTAAAAAGATTACGATGGGCGAGGAACCAATCGATGTTGATAGATTACTAGTTGCTACGTTTACAAATGCTTCTGCAGCCGAAATGAGAAATCGAATTGGAGAAGCATTGGAAAAAGAGTTAAAAAAGAATCCATCTTCTTTACACTTGCGCAGACAGCTTAATTTATTAAACCGTGCGTCGATTTCTACGCTTCATTCTTTTTGTTTAGAAGTCATTCGTACGTATTATTATATGATTGATGTAGACCCTGGTTTTCGAATTGCGGATGATACGGAAGCAGAGCTCCTTCGTGAAGAAGTATTGGAAGAACTGTTTGAAGAGCAGTACAGTATTGAACAGAACGAGCGATTCTTTGATTTAATTGATCGTTATACAAGCGACAGAAATGACTTAGATATTCAGCTTATGGTAAGAAAGCTATATGACTTTGCACGATCTAATCCCGACCCAAACGGATGGCTTAAAATGATTGTGAGTCAATATGATGTCACAGAGGACTCTTCTATTGATTCACTTCCGTTTCTGTCTTTTCTTTTACAAGAAGTAACAACGCAGCTCATGGGCATTGAGTCGATTTTAAAACAGGGCTTAGAGCTAACAAAGCTGCCGGGAGGGCCTGCTCCTCGCGCTGTTAATGCAGAGGAAGACTTGGCTCAAATTCATCGGCTGCTCAGCGCTTCTAAGCATTCTTTTGCTGATTTGCATGAAGAAATGCAGAGTTTGAATTTTACTCGTTTAAAGCCATGTAAAGGAGATGCGTACGACTCGCAGCTTTTAGATGATTTTGGAGAGCTTCGCAAAAAAGCGAAAACAAGCCTTGAGAAGCTTCATGCTGATTTGTTTTCTAGGCCTTTGCACGGCTACATGGCTGATTTTGAAAAAATGAAGCCCGTTATTGAAACGCTAATCTTTTTAGTTCAGCGCTTCGGTGAACGATATGAACACATCAAAAAAGAGAAAGGTTTAGTGGACTTTTCTGATTTAGAGCATTATTGCCTGCAAATCTTGAGTGTAAAAGAAGACGGGGTGCTTAAGCCTTCGTCCATTGCTCAAAAATATCGCACTCAGTTTGAAGAGGTGCTTGTTGACGAATATCAAGATACAAATATGGTTCAAGAAACACTAATTAAATTAGTGACGAGAGATAGTGAAGAACAAGGGAATTTATTTATGGTTGGAGATGTAAAACAATCCATTTACCGCTTTCGTTTAGCGGAGCCATTTTTGTTTTTGACGAAGTACAAGCGATTTACGCAAGATGGACGACAATTTGGAAAACGTATTGACTTAAATAAAAACTTCCGAAGTCGTTCTCAAGTGCTTGACGCCACAAACTTTATTTTTAACCAGCTGATGGATGAAGAAGTAGGAGAAATTGCATATGACGATGATGCTTCTTTAAAATTAGGAGCATCGTATCCAAAAGTGGAAGGAATGGAAACGGAGCTTCTGCTGATTGCAAAAGAAAATGCAGAAGAAGGAGCGGAAGAAGAATCGGATTCTTCTCTCGTCGCGTTTTCAGAAGCAGAGCTTGAAACGGCTCAGTTAGAGGCAAGAGCAATGGCGCGCAAAATCAAAGAACTCGTTCAAAACCGTTTTCAAATATATGATCGCAAGCTCGATATCATGAGAAACGTAACGTATCGTGACTTTGTTATTTTGCTTCGTTCCATGCCTTGGGCTGCGCAGATTATGGATGAATTTAAACAAGAAGGCGTGCCGATTTATGCGGATTTATCAACAGGCTATTTTGATGCTACTGAAGTGATGATTATGATGTCTTTATTAAAAGTAGTAGATAACCCGCATCAAGACATTCCGTTAGCTTCTGTTCTTCGCTCACCGGTAGTAGGGCTTTCAGATGAAGAGTTGGCTACACTGAGAGCAGAGCAAAAGAAAGGAACGTATTATGATGCGTTGAAAACGTACTTAGCGGTTTCAGATGATGAAGAACTTCGCGATAAAGTGAAATATTTCTATGAGCAGTTAAAAGCATGGAGAACACAAGCTAGACAAAGCTCTTTGTCAGAACTAGTATGGCAAATTTACCGCGACACGGGTTTCTTTGAATTTGTTGGCGGACTTCCTGGCGGGAAACAGCGTCAAGCCAATTTACGTGCTCTTTACGATCGCGCTCGCCAGTATGAGGCGACTTCATTTAGAGGTCTGTTCCGCTTTTTACGCTTTATTGAACGGATGCAGGATCGAGGGAACGATTTAGGAGCTGCTCGAGCGCTGGGAGAACAAGAAGATGTGGTGCGTTTGATGACGATCCACAGCAGTAAAGGTCTTGAGTTTCCTGTCGTTTTTGTAGCTGGTCTTGCTCGTCAGTTTAACTTAATGGACTTGAATAAAGCATATTTACTCGATAAAGAACTAGGTTTTGGATCTAAATATATTGATCCAAAACTGCGTATTACGTACCCGACTCTTCTTCAGCAGACCATGAAGAAAAAAATGAAAAAAGAAAGCATGGCAGAAGAAATGCGGGTATTATACGTAGCTTTGACGCGTGCGAAAGAAAAGCTTATTTTAGTCGGAACAGTAAAAGATGCACCAGAAAAGCTTAGACAGTGGAGCTCTGTTATGGCACATGAAGATTGGACGCTTCCAGCTCACGTGAGAAGAGATGCAAAATGTTATTTAGACTGGATTGGACCTTCTTTAATTCGTCACCAAAATGTTAGTCACATGGTTGAAGGAGAGGTCCAGCCGGCTGAGATGGTTCATCAGCATGCTTCAAGCTGGAAACTTTCAACGTTATTAGCGGTTGATTTAGCCGAACAGCCTCTTGAAGAGCAGCAGCATCATGAAGAGCTCTTGAACGCTCTTCAAAAGCATGAGCCAGTTTCAGAGTCCAGCGATTATAAAGACGAAGTGTATAGACGATTAAATTGGTCTTATGATTATCGTGTAGCTTCCGTTCATCGTTCGAAGCAATCTGTTTCTGAACTAAAAAGGCAGCAGCAGCTGACGGATGCAGGTGGAAGCGACGATCTCGTTCGGGGATCTAAAGCACCTCTTGAAAACCGTCCGCTGTTTCTTCAAGAAAAATCTCTCACAGGAGCTGAAAAAGGAACAGCCACACATGCCGTTATGCAGCAGCTTCCATTAAATAAAGCTTATACCCTCGAAATGGTTCAAGACTTTATTCAATCAATGGTTACCAAAGAATTATTGACGCAAGAACAAGCGGATGCCGTTGATGCAAATGATGTAGCAGACTTTTTAGACAGTGACATTGCACAAGGTATTCGAACGGCTCGCAAGGTTTATAGAGAGATGCCTTTTAGTTTAGGTGTCTCGGCTAAAGAAATCTATGATCATTGGGAGCAGGAAGACGAAACGATTTTAGTGCAAGGTATTATTGATTGTTTGTATGAAACGGAAGAAGGCCTCGTTTTACTTGATTTTAAAACGGATAATATTTCGGATCGTTTTGAAGGGGATTTTGAACGAGCAAAACCGTTTCTAATCGAAAGGTACCGCATTCAGTTAGAGCTTTACGCAAAGGCCATTGAGCGGATTGTAAAACAACCTGTGCAGCATCGCTATCTGTACTTTTTAGATGGTGGACATGCTGTTGAAATATAAAAAAAGAAGAAGGCGATAGTCTTCTTCTTTTTCACCAATAAGGAGAGAGTAACATGCGTTTATTACATACAGCGGATTGGCATTTGGGGCGAACGTTAGAAGGCCGAAGCCGTCTAGCTGAGCAAGCACAGTTTTTAGATGAACTGGCAGACATTGTGGAAGAGGAAAAGATAGATGCTATTCTCATGGCGGGCGATGCCTTTGATACGGTCAACCCTCCAGCAGCTGCAGAGCAGCTTTTTTACGAAAGTATGTCTAGGCTGAGCAACAATGGTAAACGTCCAATTATTGTTATTGCGGGTAACCATGATAATCCAGATCGGCTTTCGGCAGCTTCTCCATTAGCTGTTCATCAAAATATTACGCTTCTTGGTTTGCCTACTACCGATGTAGAAAGCATTCACATTCCTACATCAGATGAAATATTAAGGGTTGCGGCTCTTCCTTACCCATCTGAATCTAGATTAAAAGAACTGTTAGCAGAAGAAAATGATGAGCTGGCTCTTCGAAATTCATATGATGCCAGAGTAAAAGGTATTTTCGATAAAATGAGTGAGCAGTTTACTACAGATAGCGTTAACATTGCGATGAGCCATATTTACGTAGCAGGAGGAAGTTCAACGGACTCAGAACGTCCAATTGAAGTAGGAGGAGCTTATACGGTGGCGGCAACTAGTTTACCTGCCAACGCTCAATATGTAGCGTTAGGGCATTTGCATCGTCCGCAAATGATCAATCGCGCCCACACTCTGGCAAGGTATTCCGGTTCACCTCTTGCTTACAGCTTTTCGGAGTCAGGATACGCAAAGTCGGTTACCATTTTAGATGCTAAGCCAGGAAAAGAGGTTGAGATGACTGAAATTCCATTATCTAGCGGAAAGCCCTTGACGCGTTGGAAAGCGAAAAACGGATTGGCAGAAGTATATACATGGCTTGATGAGCAAAAAGATACGCAGGCATGGGTTGATTTAGAAGTTCACGTAGAAGATGCACTTTCACTAGAAGAAATCCATCGTCTTCGCAAGCTTCATCCAGGCTTTATTCATATCCGTCCGGTATTCAAAGCAGAAGAACTAGCACTTGAAACACGTTCACAGCGCGAAGTGCCAATCGAAGAACTGTTTACAAAGTTCTACAGCAGGCAAACCGGCGGAGGGGCACCTGATACTGAATTAGTCAAACTGTTTTTAACCTTGATTAACGACGAAGATATATCGGGAAAGGAGGATGAAAAATGAAACCTATTAACTTGACCGTTTCGGGGCTTCACAGTTTTAGAGAAAAACAAACTGTCGATTTTGAAGCGCTGTGTTCAGGCGGTGTTTTCGGAATATTTGGTCCTACTGGAAGCGGGAAATCCTCCATTTTGGATGCCATTACACTAGCTTTATACGGAAAAGTAGAGCGTGCAGCTAATAATACACAAGGAATTTTAAATCACGGGGAAAATGAACTGAAAGTATCGTTTACGTTCGAACTGGAAAATGCTAATCATAAAAAACGCTATACTGTTGAACGAAGCTTTAAACGGACGGATGAGCTGCGTGTGAAATCAGCTTCCAGTCGGTTGATTGAAATCGAAGATGAAACGTACGTATTAGCGGATAAAACAAATGATGTAAACCAGCAGGTACAGGAACTTCTTGGTTTAACAATTGATGATTTTACAAGAGCTGTTGTATTACCACAAGGAAAATTTGCGGAGTTTTTATCATTAAAAGGGACGGAGCGTCGTCAAATGCTTCAGCGTCTTTTTAATCTCGAGCAGTACGGGGATCAGCTTAGTAAGAAAATACGCTATCAAGTTCAGCAGCTAAAAACAGACCTAGATAAAATTACGGCAGAACAAACGGGATTAGGTGAAGCTTCAACAGAGAAAGTAACGGAAGCTGAGCAGCTTGTAAGTGATAGCATTGTACTTTTGGAAAAACGAGAAAAAGAAGCGGCTGATTTGCAAGAGCGATACGATCAGCAGGCGTCTCTTTGGAAAGCACAGCAGGAAAAAACATTGCTAGAAGAAAAGCTAGTACATGCTTCTAGACAGGAAGAGGAGATTAAACAAAAGCAGGATGTGCTGACGAAAGCTCAGCAGGCTGAGCGTCTTTTTCCTTATTTAGAAACATTTGAACAAGCTGAAAAACAGCAGAAGCTTTATGAAGATAAAGTAGAAAATTTAAAAGCACAAATTGTTCAAAAAAGTGAGGAATATAAGCGTTCGAATAGCTTATATGAGCAGGCTCGCTTGTACAAAAATGAACAGCAGCCCAAATTAGTTGTTCAAAAAGAACAGCTTCAACAAGCTTCTGATCTTCAAAAACAAATTAAAGAAGGTCAGCAAGAAATAAAAGAAGCGGAAGTTTCTCTTCAGCAAAAGCAGCAGGCACTTCAAGCGAAAAACGATGAATTAATGGAAGCGGATAAGCGGTATCAGCAAGGCTTGACTCTTCAAAAAGAGTTAAAAGAAGCATTAACAAAGGTGGAGATTCAACCTGATTATCGGCAGGCTGTTCAGCAAGCATTTTACCGTTATCAAGTATGGAATAATGATAAAAAAAATCTAGATGAAGGCCAAAAAACGTATAAAGAAAAAGCGGAACAGCTTCAGCATTTGCATACACAAAAACAGACACACCAAGAGAGATATCAGCAAACAATAGAACAAAGTAAAGCGTTATTTTCAGATATTCAAGGCTTGTATCATACTGTATGTGAGCGGGAAAAAGAGTTTCAGCAGCTTTTTCAACAAGCAGATCGTTTAATGAGCGATCTAAAAAGACGCAAAGAAAAAGAATGGTCACGCCGTCTGGCTCATCAATTAGCTGAGCAGCTGACCCAAGGAGAGCCTTGTCCAGTTTGTGGCTCTGAGCATCATCCTAACCCCGTGTTACACCAACAAGAAGATGACGTCACAACTGAGTCAGCGGATCAGTTCGAAGATCAAGTCAATCAATTGCGTGAACAGCGATTTAGCTATTCGTCGCTCAAAATGCAGCTTGAACAGCTAGCTAAACCTCTTGTTGAAAAAATACCTGAGTTAGCTGAGTTTATGAACGAAGCTGGCGAAGTTTCTGCTTTAGGAGAAATGGGTACAGATGCCTTTGGCCAGTATGCTAAGAAAATAGAAGTTGAAATCAAATCTCTTGAGCAGGATTATTTGCAGGTAAGTGAAAAACAGCAGGCAATTCTAGGGCAGGTACAAAAGGTCCAGCAAAGTCTTGAAAAGATTGAATTAGAGCTTGCTCATTATCAAAAAGAACAAATTGAATTAGAAGGAAAAGTCAATCAGCAAAAACAAGCGTTACAAGCAGGAAAAGAAGCTTTTCAACAAGATTATCCTTCCTTTGTATTTGAAGAGATGGAAAAAATTAATGAACAGCTAAATGAGCGAGAAAAAGAAGAGCAGACAATAAAGGCTCGAATTGAAAAAAGTAGCATATTTTTTGAAAATCAGCAAAAGAAAATCGAAGGTCTAAAAGAAGAGAAATATGCGGGCGAAAAAGAATTTACAGAATTAAAAGCAATGCTGTCTCATAAACAATCTCTTGTTCACTCGCAAATTGAACGCTTGCGTACGCTTACAGATCAAGAAGATATTGAACAAGCGCTGCAAAAAACAGTGCACTTACTTACGGAGTTAGAGACGAATGAACAGCAGGCGTATCAGCATTGGCAGACTGTTCAAAAAGCGTATCAAACGCTGCAAATGGATGAAAAAGCAGCGAGCGAATCTCTAGAAACAGCTCATATCCAGTATAAAAAAGCAGCTGAAAAATGGGAAGAAGCTATAGGGAATTCTTTATTCAGCGAAGGAAAAGAAGTTCAGCAAGCTTTGTTATCAAATGATGAGATGAAATTGTTGGATGAAACTGTTCAGGCTTATTGGGACAACATAAAACAGATGAAGTCATCAATTGAACAGTTAAATATCCAGCTGAATCACCAGTCCATAGAAGAGCAGCAATTTGAAGAAACTCAGCAGCTGCTTCATGATATAAAAGCGGCTGTAAAAGAAGCGGTTCAGCTTAAGGGAGCGGCTGAGCAAACGTTAAAAAGCGTCAAAGAACGACATGAGCGATTTTTAGTGCTTGAACAGAACCGTGAAGAAAAACAAGCTTTATTTGAACAGTATCAGAAGCTTCAAACAGTATTTAAAGGGAATGCTTTCGTGGAATATATTGCTGAAGAGCAGCTGATGTCCGTTAGCCGAGATGCTTCAGAGCGTCTGGGTATATTAACACGTCAGCGCTATGCGATTGAAGTTGATTCACAAGGCGGCTTTATCATGAGAGATGATGCAAATGGAGGGGTGAAACGTCCGGTTTCAACTTTATCCGGAGGAGAGACGTTTTTAACTTCGCTGGCTTTGGCCCTTTCATTGTCTGCACAAATTCAGCTAAGAGGAGAATATCCGCTGCAGTTTTTCTTTTTAGATGAAGGCTTTGGAACGCTTGATGGCGAGCTTCTTGATACCGTGGTTACGGCGCTTGAAAAACTTCAGTCCAATAATTTATCAATTGGAGTCATTAGTCACGTGCAAGAACTTCGGGCTCGGCTGCCAAAACGTTTGATTGTTGAGCCGTCCGAGCCTTCCGGCAAAGGAACTAGTGTAAGAGTAGAAACTTTATAGGGAAGGAAATCTATATGAAGAAAAAAGACAGGCGAATAGGAACATGCGAATTATGCGGAAGGCAGGATGTCTTGACGACCGTACATCATTTAACGCCTAAGGAAATGGGCGGAGCGTTTGAACCGACGGCAAACTTATGTATTCCGTGTCATAAACAAATTCATGCGTTATACACAAATGATGAATTAGCCATTCGTCTTAATACGATTTCTTTATTACAAGCTGATTCTAAAATTAGCTCTTTTATTAAATGGATTCGTAAACAGCCTTCTTCTAAATTACCTAAAACCAAAAAATCAAACAGCCGAAAATCCAAGTGAATAAAAAACCCCTTATCTGCTTTAGTAGCAAAGATAAGGGGTTTTTTTAAGCATTTGCCGCTATATTTTGATCGAATAAATCTGGATCTAACGTATTTGTTCCTGAAATGCCGTTATTTGTATTAACAAAGTTACCTGTATTTAAAGAGCCGGAGCCTGAGGCTGTTTTAGCAGCGCTTTTTGGAGAAACATAAAACGTATCTCCAAACGTTACGACACCGCCCCCGACGCTCGTGATACTAACGGGTCCGATTATTGCTGGCATGAGGTTCACACCCTTTTTTTCGTGATATTAGTTTAGTATATGAGCCATTTCTTAAAAGGTTCACTCACTGCCGCTAGGTGCTGAGGCAGCTTTTTTCGATGTTCCGGCTTCAGCTTCCTTTGAAGGTTCATCGTTGATCAGTTCACGAATATGCTTAATGCGGGCTTCTGCATAAACATTGCAGGTCGAGCCAACATGAATAACTGACGAGAATGAGCACCCTTTTATATCAATTCTGTTAACGCGGATTAAAGGTATTTCATTCCACGTTTGAACGGGAATAGGTTCGTAGTCACCATGGGGAATAGGCTCACTAAAGATAGCATAATCATCAAAATTTCCTTCTCTGCCGTAGAAAAACGGATACTGTCTCCGATCAGCTAAAGCTCTATTAAGTAAGTGAATTTCTGTTGAATCTCCAATTTGGCAAAAGGAGCTCGCCGACAAGGAATTAATTTCTATATAATTAACAGAAGATGTGCGTGAAAGCATACATAAGCTCCTTTATGATAACGATAGTGGGACATAAGGGCCGATAATCAAAGATTCAGCTGGCGTATCAAATGTTGAGGATAAAGAGATATAGTTTGCATCACCAATTAAAAAAAGAGAGGAAGAAGATACGCCTGTAATACTAACGTCTCCAACAAGCAATTCGCGGTTTACAACGTTAAAGTTCATGAAGGGGGTCCACCTTTCTTTAAAGATTCAGGTAAATACGTTAAAAATGCGTCAATTCCTTTTTTCATATCTTCATAAAGTTTACCGATAATTTGAGGTTTGATTTGTTCGAAATTTCGTTCCATTTCTTCCGGTTGAACTTGCTGTATATAAAAAGTAATTCGCTGCTGCAGCTGCTTTTTAATATCTTCTAAAATAAACTCGTAGTACGATTCATCAATCATCATCGAGCGCTCATCAAGCACATGTTGAACCATCGAAAATCCATGTTGATTCAGTTCACTTATAATCGTTTCGTGAATATCTGAGACCCACTGTTTTTCTAAGTGACGTTCCAATGGTTTTAAGCTAGGATTTTGGGGTCCAGGGCCTCCGGGTTGTCCCGGCTGCTCACCTTGAGGCGGCTGCCCTTGTGGCTGAGCTCCTTGCGAAAATGTTACTTCTGGTTTCTCATTAATAATGATATCTTCTAAATTGTCAGGTGTGAGAGGGTTTAATCCAATATTAAGTGTTCCATCTAAAGAATCAATTTTTAACTGTTCAAATTTATATTCAATTTTATCAATTTTAATAGGTGGCTGTTCACCTAACTCTTTTATTTTCTGCTGAAGTTCTTGTACGTTTTTTTCAAGCTGAGCAATTCGTCCTTCTTGCTGCTGAATATACGAAGACATTTGCTGAACATACTGATGTACCTGCTGAATATAGTCCATGTTATCCACCTTCAATCACCTCGATTTCCTTACCTTCTGATAAAGAAAATAGTTATATATATACATATGGCGCTGAAGGCTGTAACATGTCAGTCGTTGTCTCGAGCTGGAGGAGTTAGCGACTGTGAAAAAGGGGCTGGGGCGGCTCCTGCGCCGGTTCCTGGAGTAAAGGTAGAAGGAGAGACAGATCCAAGAATTCCTTTTTTTGTTTCAGTAGGTGCAGCGCCTGTAAATCCTCCTGTATTAAAGAGATTTGAGTTCGGTTTAATAACACCTACGCTTCCAATTTGAAGTACCGACGAGTTACTTACAGCACTAATCTTCATACTTTGAATACAGATACTTTGATTCACGTAAAAGTTCATAAGCATCCCCCTGTATGAGCTTCATTTCTATTATAGATTTCCAGCGACATTTTGGTCATTTACGTCATTGTCTGACGTATTGGTTGAGCTCTGCTGATTCACAACATATAATCCGTCACCTGTATTAAACGAACCTGCGCCAGCAAATGTTTTAGCAGTGGAAATAGGGGCTATTGTATAAACATCTCCAATATGAAAGACGCTGGCTGAACCAACACTGTTAAGATTAACAACACCAACAATGGCAGGCATAGGCAAACACCCTTTTAATTTAGTCTAGTAACAGCATATGAAGCCTAGATAAAAAGGTGATTAATGCTTTTTCCTTATCTATATGCAGAGGAGAAGTAAAACATTAAAAAGAGGAATGGAAATAGTAAACATTGAAGAAAAACTTTTGCGTTCGATATAATGTGAAGGCAATAATGAAATCATGTAAGGTGTGAAAGAATGAAACGTTTTAAAATGAATGCAGCTGATAAAGAACAGCGTATTGAAGCGGCGGATGTATTAAAAGGAATTGCCCTTATCGGTATTTTGCTCATAAACATGCCGAATTTTTATTCGCCTGCTTCGTATTACGACAATAATTTGTTAGACGGTTCAAGAATGAATTATGTTGCTAACGGATTAGTTGATGTAGTTGTAGGGCAGACAGGATACGCGCTGCTTGCTATTTTGTTTGGGTTTGGTTTTATGAAAATGTTCGAGCGTACATATGAAAGACAAATAAGTTTTACTCCTTTTTATGTACGAAGAATGGCGGCTTTGCTTATCGTTGGAGCCATTCATGCTTTATTTATTTGGCATGGTGATATGATTGTGATATACAGCTTTTTTGCTTTGATTATGCTGTTTTTTCAAGAAGCAAAGAAAGAAGTGTTATTAGCGTGGGGAACTGGAATATTTAGTATTTACGCTGTAATTATGACTGTTATTTTAACAGTAGCTGCTTTTGCTAATGAAGGAGAGACAGCAGCAGGAATTTACCAGCCAATTATTGATAAAGCTCTTCAAGTATATGGACACGGAAGTTTTGCATCAATCTTTCATCAGCGCCTGCTTGATTGGTACTACGCTTATAATTTAAATACGGTTCCTTTTATGTTTTTATCACTATTTCCGCTGTTTTTATTAGGCGGCTTTATAGCAAAAAGCGAATGGTTTAAAGAAATAGAAGAATATATAGTTGAGACAAAGTGGATTTGTCTTATTTCATTCATCGTATACGGAGCATCATCTGTATTGCCTTATACTTTAGATCACAATGTAGCCACATCCTATATTCACGATACAATCGGAGGAACGGCAGGAGCAATTTTTATTGTAACGTTGGTTACATTAGCTATGCGAAGCGTATCTATTCAAAAAGTCATGCAGCCATTTGCTTTTTTGGGAAGAATGATTTTAACTAATTATATTGTCCAGTCTATTGTATGTACATTTCTTTTTTACTCATATGGATTGGGATACTATGGGCATATTTCAATTGTAGAAGGTTTGTCTATTGCGGCGATTATCCTTTCTATTCAACTGCTGGGAAGCTGGATATGGATTAGCCTATTTTCAGATGGGCCCCTTGAAAAACTCATTCGGTATGCTACTTATGGACGAAGTCGCTAAAAATCCTTTTCCTTCCTTTTATTATTGGTGAAGGAAAGGTTTTCATGATATGATATTTTCAGAAAGGACGTGAGATAAATGGCTCCACTACATATTCATGTAACGCTTTGGACATTATTGATTATCTCGTTTGTGGTTTCGTTGATTTTACATCGAGCAGGTAAAGCTAAAGGTCAAAAGATCTTACATATGGTAGCGAGACTTTTATACTTATTAGTATTAGTGTCAGGTCTGCATATGTTAGCAGCTTGGTATCATTTTCAAGGCGCAGCTCTTATTAAAGGAATTGCCGGAGTGTTAGTGCTTGTTGGAATGGAAATGGTACTTGTTCGTACTGAAAAAAGCAAGCGTACAGGCGTTGCTTGGGCAGTTCTTGCAATTGCGCTTATCTTAGTATTCTATTACGGATATGTTGTACTAGGATAATAAAAAAGCTATCTTAAACAAGATAGCTTTTTTATTTTGCTTTAATCTAAAAAAAGATTCATTGAACGTTCTCCATCGTTAACCGTATATTCAAACCGGTCTAGATGATGCGTGCCTCGTTCGAATAAATGCTGAACCGCACAAATTTTTTCCTCATTGTCATAAATGATAAAATTAGCACCTTTTGTATCACCGTCTGTCGGTAAAAAACATAATGTGTTGTGACAGTAAATACAATCATAAAGAGAGAATTTTAATGAGTTTAAGTGATGAGTAAATGATAAAAAGGTCTCTTTCGGCAGTGATTGAAGCAGCTGTTCGTATGCATAAGGTAGCTTTTTGGTCAGTCTTAGCTTATCCCCATTTCGCAATAAATACGTTCCATCGTGAAGCTTTATTTGACGGTCATCAACCATAATGGCTTTTTCCCAGCGTGTATCAATAAGAAGTTCTAATGTATCATCCATTACTTCATGGAGCATGGAAGCTTCGTCACTTTCATCTTCAAAGAAAATCCACTGTGAATCAACACATTCAACCGTACCAATCACGAAGGAACGCGGCTGATTGTTCATAGCTTGTTGTTTAGAATAATGATTCATAATCAAACCTCCGTGTGAAATTTATCCATATTTTTTTATTGCCTAAAAAAGCTGTCTTTATAACTCGAAAGTGAAAATAAAATATAAGGACAATTCAACTGTACCTATTGCGTGCATACAATGGCATTATTTCATTCATAAACAAGAGCGTGAAAGAAAGGATGATAAACGATGTGTGGTATAACGGGTTGGGTCGACTTAAAGCGATCGCTTTTAAATGAAACAGCAACAATAACAAAAATGGCTGATACTTTATCGAAAAGAGGTCCTGATGACACCAACGTATGGACACAGCAGCATGTTGCCTTTGGACACAAACGCTTAGTCGTAGTAGATCCTCAAGGCGGAAGACAGCCGATGACGAGAGAAAAAAACGAACAGCTCTACACGCTTTGCTATAATGGGGAGCTTTACAACACAGAAGATATTCGGAAAGAATTAATAAAAAGGGGCTATCAATTTCAAGGGCATTCCGATACGGAAGTACTTCTAACATCTTATATAGAATGGAAAGAAGCGTGCGTAGATCATTTTAACGGTATCTTTGCGTTTTCAATCTGGGATGAAGCCAATGAAAAGTTATTTATAGCACGTGACAGAATGGGAGTGAAGCCTCTATTCTATCGATCTTATGAAGGCGGAATTCAATTTGCATCAGAATTAAAGGCGATATTAGCTCATCCTGAAGTGAAAGCGGAAGTAGGATTAGATGGATTAGCAGAAGTATTTGGCTTAGGACCTTCTCGTTCTCCCGGCCACGGCGTATTTAAAGAAATAAATGAATTGCGTCCGGCTCACGCGCTCACGCTTACGCGTAACGGGTTGAAGATTTGGCGATACTGGAACGTAAAAAGTGAGCAGCATACAGATGATCTAGGTGAAACGACAGAAAAAGTTAAATTTTTAGTGCAAGACGCTATTGTAAGACAGCTAGTTTCCGATGTTCCGGTTTGTACATTTTTATCCGGTGGAGTAGACTCAAGCGCCATTACAGCAATCGCTGCAAATGCGTTCAAAGAAAGCGGCAAGGGCTCTCTTCATACGTATTCTATCGATTATGAAGACAATGATAAATTTTTTAAAGCAAATGAGTTTCAGCCCAATTCTGATGGAACTTATATCAAGCTCATGTCGGATACGTTTCAAACAAATCATCACCGCTGCATTATTTCAACGGAGGACCTTGTGCAGCATTTAACAGAGGCTGTAGAGGTGAGAGACCTTCCTGGAATGGCTGATGTAGATTCATCGCTGCTTTGGTTTTGCCGTGAAATCAAAAAGGACTTTGTCGTGAGCTTATCAGGAGAATGTGCAGATGAAATTTTTGGAGGATATCCGTGGTTTCACCGAAAACACGATTTGTCTTCGGATACCTTTCCGTGGATGCGTTCATTAGATGCTCGAATTGATTTGCTGCAAAGTTCATGGAGAAAGAAATTACAGTTAGAAGATTATGTGCGTGCAAGATATGAAGAAACATTAAAGGAAGTGCCTGAATTAGAAGGTGAATCGTTAGAAGATGCGCAGCGGAGAAAGCTGTTTTATTTAAATCAGGTTTGGTTTATGACAACTTTATTAGATCGTAAAGATCGCATGAGCATGGGAGCGAGCTTAGAAGTACGCGTACCTTTTGCAGATCATCGTCTTGTGGAATATGCATGGAACATTCCGTGGGAGATGAAAATGACGGGCAATAAAGAGAAAGGCATTTTACGTAAAGCCCTTGAAGGGATTTTGCCTCATGACGTTCTTTATCGCAAGAAAAGCCCGTACCCTAAAACGCATAATCCTGCTTATACAAAGGCTGTAACTGTATGGCTTCAATCCCTTTTACAAGATAAACAGTCACCTCTTCATGAATTTTTTGATAAGCAGCAGTTAAAGCATATTATTGATACAGGCGGAGAAGGGTTTAAAGCACCGTGGTTTGGTCAATTAATGACAGGGCCTCAGCTGCTAGCTCATCTAGCTCAAATTCACGTCTGGTTTACTCACAATAATATTCAGGTTGTTGAATGACAGAACCCTCTCAGTACAGAGGGTTTTTTTTATGACATTAGTCATCTATTTCTCTTTTTTGTACGTTTAAGTAGAGAAGGAGACTGCAGTCTATTTTTGTATAACTTTACATAGATATAAAATAAACGCTTGAAAGCACCGAATAAAGGGAAAGTGTATTGAAACCCCGGAAAAATGGTACAAACGTCATATTTCAATGGTGTAGTTACTGGTAATTTTATGATTTGGATAAAGACAAGCAGTTTATCGTTGTGTTTAATAATAAAGGTTTGTATAATGTTTGTATAACTATTGTATAGGATTAGGAGTGTATGTATGCAAAAAAACGTAATCGTGATTGGAGCAGGTCCAGGAGGACTAGCGGCAGCGATGCTGTTAGCAAGTCATGGCTATAAAGTAGATGTATATGAAAAGCAAGGATACGTGGGCGGGCGAAATTCAGCGATTAAAATGTCAGGTTATACATTTGATATGGGCCCTACATTTTTGAGCATGCCACAGATTTTTGAAGAATTATTTCAAGCTGCTAATCGCAATGCGCATGATTACATGGACTTAAAACGTCTAAATCTCATGTATGAGCTTATCTTTGATGATGCAAAGATTCAGATGACGGATAACCATAAAAAGATGAAAGAAGAAATTGAACGTTTATACCCAGGAAACGGAGAAGGGTATGAGCGTTTCATGAAAGACACCGAAGCAAAGATGGCGGCTTTGTTGCCTTTATTGCAGGGCCAGATGGATCGTTTTCATCACTATTTAAAGCCCGAAGCAATTCGAGCACTTCCGCATTTATCCTTAGGTAAAACGCTCTATGATGTACTTGGCAAATATTTCACTGATGAGAAATTGAAATTAGCTTTTACCTTTCAATCAAAGTACTTGGGAATGTCCCCTTGGGAATGTCCAGGAGCCTTTTCTATTTTATCTTTTATGGAACATGCTTACGGTATCTTCCATCCAATAGGAGGAGTAAATCAGCTATCTCAAGCAATGGCAAAAGTAGTGGAAGAACATCAAGGGCACATCCACTTAAACCAAGGTGTTCAGAAACTCTGGGTTGAAAATAAGAGAGTAAAAGGAATTATTCTAGAAAATGGAGAGCGAATAGGGGCAGATGACGTCATTATCAATGGAGATTTTGCCCATGCGATGACGAATTTACTAGATGAAGGTACGCTTAAAAAATATGCAGTTAAAAAGCTAGAGAAGAAAAAATACTCTTGTTCTACTTTTATGATTTATCTAGGCATAGACAAACAGTACAAAGACCTGCCTCATCACACGATTGTGTTTGCTGAAGACTATAAGAAAAATGTAGAAGAGATCACAAAAACGTTAGCTCTTTCAGAAGACCCTTCCATCTACATCCAAAACCCAGTTGTAACAGACCCAACTTTAGCGCCGGAAGGAAAGTCCGCTCTTTATATTTTAGCGCCGGTTCCGAATAATTTCAGCGGTGTAAACTGGGATGAAAAACAAAAAGCTTTTCGAGATGCAGTATTAAAAATTGTAGAAAAGAAAACGGGTTTCAAAGATTTAGAGAGTCATATTGAAGTTGAAAAAATCATTTCACCTAAGCAGTGGGAAGAAGACGTGCTGGTTTATAAAGGAGCGACATTTAACCTTGGACATCAGCTCACTCAAATGATGGTGCTGCGTCCGCATAATAAATTTGAAGAATTAGAAAACTGCTGGCTAGTTGGAGGAGGAACTCATCCAGGGAGCGGTCTACCAACTATTCTGGAATCATCTCGCATTACGACAAAGCTCATCTTAAAAAGAGACGGACAATTACTGAATGAGCCGTTTAAAAACATGAAGGAAATGGAGAGTGCATTATGAGAACAGCAATTGTTGGAGGCGGCATAGGCGGTTTAATCACCGCTTTGTTATTAAGTAAACGAGGTTTTTCTGTTGATATTTTCGAAAAAGAAAACAAGCTGGGCGGCCGGCTGGCGTTTGTAGAAAAAGACGGTTATAAAATTGATGAAGGCCCAACAATTGTCTTATTGCCTTTAATGCTTAAACGTATTTTAGATGAAGCGGGCATTTCTGCTTCTCAATATGAACTAATACGCTGTGATCCACTTTACGATATTCACTTTCCAGATGGAACGACCTATACCAAAAAAGCGACTGAAAAAGATCAGTTAGAGGAGATTAGCCGTTTATTTCCAGGTGAAGAGCAAAACTACCGGCGCTTTATGGAGGAGTTAAAAAAACGATTTGAATTAGGAAGCAAGGCATTTTTGGAAAAAACATTTGTAAATAAACGAGATTTTTGGACATGGCAAAACATTAAGACATTAAAAAAAATGAATGCAAATAAATCAATGAGAAAATTTGTTTCAACGTATTTCGATGACGAGCGTCTAGTAGATGCTTATTCTCTGCAATCTCTCTATATTGGAGGGAATCCTTATTCGGCACCAGCTATTTATTCCCTTGTTCCTTACAGTGAGCACGCTCACGGCATCTATTATGTAAAAGGTGGATACGCAAGTCTTGTGCCACTTCTTGAAAAGGCGCTAATGGAGCAGGGTGTAAACATTCATTTGAATAAGGCGGTTCAGGAACTTTCTATATCAGGAGACAAGACAGAAGGGGTTATTGTTGACGAAAAACTTTACCCATTTGATCAAGTTATTTTAAATGGAGACTTTCCTAACATGGCGAAAATTGCTCAAAAAAAAGAAAAAAAATATGTACCTTCGTCCAGCTGTCTGCTGCTTTACCTTGGTTTGAAGAGAAGATATGATCATCACAATGTACATCAATACTTCATGGGCAATGATTTGGCTAAACATATGGAAGCGGTGTTTAAGCATAAAACGATTCCTGAAGATCCAGCTATTTATACATTTAATCCCTCTGTTATTGATCCGTCGTTAGCTCCTGAAGGAAAAAGTGTACTGTATGCACTTGTACCGGTTCCATCAGGTGGACATATTGACTGGAGCAATCAGCAAGAATTTGTTGATAGAGTTATTTGCACCTTGGAAGAAAAAGGGTTTGAAGACCTTCGTAAAGAAATAGAGTGGGTACAAGTACGCACGCCAAATGATGCGCAAGCATTTGGACTTTACGAAGGCGGAAGCTTTGGTATTGCTCCTGAGCTGTTTCAATCAGGCGTATTCAGACCCCAGTATCAGCCGTACGAATACAAAAATGTTTTTGCGGTCGGAGCATCTATTCATCCAGGCGGAGGCGTGCCAATTGTTATGCAAGGAGCAAAAATGTTGGCTGATCATCTTATTGAACAATCGTCTATTCAAACGGTTGCAAAGCTCTCTTAAGATCTTGTGAAGCCATAAGGAAATGATGGTTTATCCTTTAATAGAGAAAGGGGTCCTATATGATGAACATTTCGTTAGACAAAGCGTACAATCAGTGTGAAGAAATTATTAAAGAAAACTCAAAAACGTTTTATAAAGCTTTTTCCATGCTGCCGTCAAAACAAAGAAAGGCAGTATGGGCGGTATATGCATTTTGCCGTCAAGTTGATGATATTGTAGATGAAGGAAGCAACCCTGAAATAGAGCTGCAGCAATTCGAATCAGAATTTGCCCGGTTTAAAAATGGAGAATTATTAAACGAAAGCCCCATGTGGGTAGCTCTGCGAAATGTATTTGAACAATATGAGATGAATGTTCAAGCGTTTGATGATATGATTACCGGCCAGCGAATGGATTTAGTAAAAAAAGAATACGATACGCTTGATGAAGTGAAAACATACTCCTATCACGTAGCGAGTACGGTAGGGTTAATGCTGTTACCGATTTTAGCTCCAACTACTCATAAAGAATTAGAAGAAGAAGCAGTTGCATTAGGCATTGCGATGCAGCTGACCAACATTTTAAGAGACGTGGGAGAAGACCTAGAGCGAGGGCGCATTTATTTACCGAAAGACCTTATGAATTCTTACGGATATACGCGCACGCTATTAGAGAACCGGTGGGTCACTTCTGAATTTATAGAAATGTGGGAGCACATGGCCAAAGAAGCGGAAATGTATTATATAAAAGGGCTTCAGTCGATTCATAAATATCCCGTGGCTTCTCGTTTACCTCTTACAGGAGCGGCGCATCTATACCGAGCGATTCTTGATAAAATTCGAAAAGAAAATTATGACGTATTTACAGAAAAGCACTTTGTCACAAGTCAAGTGAAAAAGAAAATTATGACATCTATTTCTACGGGGTAACGCAAAGGAATTACTTTTCCTTTGCGTTACTTTTTTTTGAAAAGATATGAAAGCGTTAACTATTATGTAAATAAGAAAAAAGTCTCATTTTTACGATATATTAACTTGAATATTCAGAAAATTAACTATATGATAATATATATAACATTAAATGTGAATAAAACTAACATGAAAGAGGGATTACGATGAAAAAAGTAGAAGCTATCATTCGTCCAGAAAAATTTCAAGCACTGCGCGTAAAATTAGAGGAAGTAGGAATAAACGGATTAACGGTCTCAGAAGTGGCAGGCTGCGGTCAGCAAAAAGGAGAGCAGGGACTGTTCAGAGGACAAAGTTTTGAAATAAAACTAGTACCTAAAGTCAAAGTAGAAATGATTTTAGAAACAGAACAAGTTGATGAAGTCATTAAGATCATTCAATCAATTTGTTCTACGAATCAAATAGGCGACGGAAAGGTTTTTGTATATCCGGTAGAGGATGCTGTACGAATTAGAACAGGAGAAGCAGGTATAGAAGCAATTTTATAAAAAGAGAGTGTTATTTTAATAGAGGGGGAGTTAAGCGTTGAAAAAGAAAATTAGTGCGGTTTTGTTTATTAGTTTGTTGGCAGCAACACGCGTTAATGCCGCTGATCCAACTGTTGAATCAGTCAGCGCATCAATTGATATGATGTGGGTAATGTTTGGGGCAGTATTGGTGTTTTTAATGCACGCAGGGTTTGCAATGGTTGAAACAGGCTTCACTCGTTCGAAAAATTCGCTTAATATCTTAATGAAAAATATGCTAACGGTAGCTGTATCCTCCGTCTTGTATTTTGTAATTGGTTTTGCTCTTATGTTCGGAAGTTCTAAAGGCGGATTTATCGGTTCAAGCGGTTTCTTTTTAAATGGAGAAAGCGATCAAATGAGCTTTTTTGTCTTCCAAATTGTTTTCGCAGCAACGTGCGCTACGATTATTTCAGGAGCGGTAGCGGAACGTATGAAATTATCCAGCTATATGCTGCTCACAATTGCGATGGTAGCTGTTATTTATCCAGTTGTAGGCCACTGGGTATGGGGAGGAGGATGGTTGTCTAAACTAGGCTTCGTAGATTTTGCAGGGTCGACAGTTGTTCATTTGACTGGAGCTCTTGGTGCGGCTGTAGCAGTTGCTTTTCTAGGAGCACGCCTTGGAAAGTATGGAAGCGATGGAAAAGTCAATGCTATTCAAGGACATAACATTCCACTTGGCGCATTAGGTGTATTTATCCTCTGGTTTGGCTGGTTTGGATTTAATGGAGGAAGTACATTAGCAGCGGATCCTGCCCTTGTACCAGGAATCATCGCAACTACATTAATGTCTGGGTCATGTGGAGTCCTGTCTTCTGCTTTATATACAAAGTTTCGCTACAAACGTATTGACGCTAGCTTAACATTAAACGGTGCCTTAGCTGGACTTGTAGGGATTACAGCTGGAACAGCAAACGTATCGATTCCAGGTGCGATCGTCATTGGGCTAATTGCAGGAATTATTCTAGTAGAAGCTGTGCATCTTATCGATAGCAAAATGAAGTTAGACGATCCAGTTGGCGCTATTACTGTTCATGGAATTTGCGGTATTTGGGGGACGTTAGCAGTGGGGCTGTTTGATACGACTAATGGTTTATTTTATGGCGGCGGCATACAGCTATTAGGTATTCAAGCTCTTGGAATTATAGCTGTGATGGGCTGGACAATTGGAACGGTTGGGTTATTCTTATTTGTTCTCACGCGTTTTTCTTCTATTCGAGTATCAAGCGAAGAAGAAATTGCTGGTTTAGATTTTGCTGAACACGGTTCATCCGCCTACGAATTTCGTGAAAGTTTTGTAGCGACAGGAGACGGTAATCTTCATCCTGAATTTGGTGTTGGATTGATTGATCGATTAAATAAAGTTGGTAAAGTATCGGACAAACCTCATATATCGAACGTAAATGAGACGGTATAGCAGTATATAGATGGAAAAAAGTGATTAAAAGTAAAAACTTTTAATCACTTTTTTTGTTTTTATCAACTTATTTAACAATAATGTAAGCGTTAACGTTATAATGGAAACAAAAGTGAGTTTGAAACAGTTCGTCTATAGGAGGGGAATAGATGAAATGGAAAAGGACAAGTATGCTACTTATACTATTATTGCTTTTTGGAAGCAGCGCCTCAGCGCAAGATCATAAAGATATACGTGATGAGGTGATATACTCATTGATGATTAACCGTTTTTATAACGGAAGTGAACAAAATGATCGAAATGTTAACTATGAACGCTCAGATGCCTATTATGGAGGCGATTTACAGGGAGTAGCACAAAAGTTAGACTATATTCAAGAGATGGGATTTACCGCTGTTTTATTGACTCCTTTTATGGAAAATGACGAGACAGGCTATCATGGATATGCGGTGACCAACCATTATAAAATAGACGATCATTTTGGAACGTTAAAAGACTTACAAAATCTTGTGAAGAAAGCACATGAGCGCAATATAAAAATTATGGTCGAATTTCCTTTGACAATCAGCAACGATCATACCTGGTTAGCAGATGAAGGAAAACAAACATGGATAAGTAATGAATCCGGTACAGATAACGAAGTAATTAAAGCATTGCCTCATCTTAATCTAAAAGAAAGCGCTGTGCAGAAATACCTTATTAAAAATGCTGCTTGGTGGAGAAAACAAGCAGATATTGACGGATATTACGTTAAAGATATCGATCAAGCTCCTTCTGCATTTATTTCATCATTTTCTCAGACGCTAAAAAGCATGGATCCTTCTTTTCTATTAATAGGAGAAATAAACGGGCAACGATTTAAAAAAAATGAGCAGACTGATTCGTTAGGAATGGATTTGCTTGTAGATAGAACGCTAGCCGAAGCCACTGCCGCTACGTTTAGCGGTACTAATCATCCGCAGAAAATGTTGTATGACAAGTGGGGAAAAGGAAGTAATCAGCCTTTAGCCAACTTTTTAGATGATGTTCATAGCACACGTTTTACAGCAAAAGCATTAAAGAGTGAAAATCACCCTGGAGCCCGAACAAAGCAAGGGCTTTCCTACCTTTATACTTCGCCGAGTGTACCAATCGTTTTTTATGGAACAGAAATTGCGCTGAATGGGGGAAAGGGAGCAGAAAATTATGGCATGATGAATTTTTTAGCTAATCCTGATATTATAGATCATTTGAAAAAACTGGCTGAACTTAGAGCAAAGTCACCCTCCCTTCGAAATGGAAGCTTTACCCTTGTTTCTGAACAAGAAGGTGTGGCTGTATATAAGAGAAAATATGAGGATGAAACGACGTTTGTTGTGATTAATAATACAAAGGAAACATCGGCCATTAATGTCCCGCTTGAAAAAGTTGGAAAAGGAAATGAACTAAGAGGGTTAATAACGGAAGGAATTATACGGCCAGTTGACGATGTATACAACATTTCATTGGAGCCTGAGACCACAAATATATATAAAGTAGTGAAAAAGTCAGGGCTTAATATTGGATATATCGCAGCGGTTGCCGCTGTTTATACGGGATTTGGCATCTTTTTGTACAAAGCATCGTCAAAAAGAAGACAAGAAAAGAAAATTTTTCAATCTCGTAAAAAGGACAGCGCGTCGTAGTTGTCAAATTATATTGGATAAGTATTGAAGAAAACATAATTAAGAGGTGGAATTATGGGTGTAACAATAAAAGATGTGGCAATTTTAGCAAATGTAGCCCCTTCGACAGTATCTCGCGTCATTGCAGACAGCTCAAGAATTAGTGAAAAAACAAAACAGCGCGTGCGATCGGCTATGAAAGAACTTGGTTATCACCCAAATATTATTGCACGAAGTCTAGCAAATCAAACGACAGAGGCAGTCGGCCTAGTGATGCCGAGCTCAGCGGATAAGGTGTTTCAAAATCCATTCTTTCCTGAAGTGCTAAGAGGAATCAGCACTGGAGCTCATGAAAACAAAAGAGCGATTTATATGTCCACTGGGGAAACGGAAGAAGAGATTTTTGCAGAAGTTGTTCAAATGGTGCAAGGGAGAAGAGTGGATGGATTAATTTTGTTGTACTCCAAAGTTGATGATCAGGTGCTTTCTTATTTGCAAGAGCAGAGCGTACCGTTTGTAGTTATTGGAAAGCCGTTTAAACATAGTGAAAGCATCACGTTTGTTGATAATGATAATTTTAAAGCTGGAAAAGAAGCGACGGAATATTTAATTGAATCTGGTCATGAGCGTATTGCGTTTATTGGTGGAAGTCTTGAATTAGTCGTTACCATTGACCGTTTAACAGGCTATGATAAAGCGATTCAAAAAGCCAACATTCCTTACCGGGACGAGTATGTGATTCATGAAGAATTTCTACAAAAGGGAGGAAAAGAAGCTGTTTGCGAACTTTTATCTCTAAAAGAACGTCCAACGGCTCTAGTAGTAGCAGATGATCTAATGGCATTAGGTGTCTTAAATACATTAGATGAATTGGGGATTTCAGTGCCTGAAGACATTTCAATTGTCAGTTTTAACAATGTCTTAATCGCCGAAATGGCTAGACCAGCTCTCACATCTATTGATATTAATATTTTTGAACTTGGTTATCAGGCTGTACGCTGCTTAATTAAGCAGATTGAAACGCCATATGCTGTTGCAGAACAAGTGCGCGTTCCTCACAAAATGATTAAAAGACAGTCCTGCAAAACCATTCAAATGACGAAAAGATAACTTTATATACAAATAGAAAAGAGGTTGAGACAAAAGTATTGTAGTTGAAGGAAGATCCGAACGAGTTTGATTCTTGATGGAGAATCAAACTCGTTCGGATTTTTTCGTTTTTAGATTAGATTGATTTAGGTATGTCTCAATATGTTTTTATGCCAAATAAATTGGCATTTAAAGCGCAAAAAAAATATACACATGCCAATTATTTTTTTTTTTATCAAAAAGAAAGAATCATATAAGTGGCGAAAACCTTGATGACAAATAGGCTGTAAAGTTTTATTAAAAGTTGGCACGCTATTTGCATAACTATAAAGTAAACAAAGATTTGCATACTAGGAGGTATATATCATGGTAGTTTCTTATTCTCATGAACCATTTACAAATTTTAAGGACGAAAACAATAAAAAGGCATTTCAAGAAGCATTAACATATGTAAATACACAGCTTGGCAAAACGTACCCGCTTGTGATCGACGGTGAAAAAGTGGAAACCGAAGAGAAAATTACGTCTGTTAACCCAGCGAATATAAAAGAAGTGATTGGATATGTATCTACAGTAAATAAAGATCTAGCAGAGCAAGCGATGCAGTCAGCTTTAAAAGCTTTTGAAACGTGGAAAAAATGGAAAGTAGAACATCGAGCAGATATTCTTTTCCGTGCAGCGGCCATCATTCGTCGCAGAAAGCATGAATTTTCTAGTTATCTTGTAAAAGAAGCAGGAAAGCCTTGGAACGAAGCAGATGCTGATACAGCAGAAGCAATTGATTTTTTAGAGTACTACGCACGTCAAGTCCTGACGTTAAAAGATGGTTCTCCAGTACAGAGTCGAGACGGTGAGTATAATCAGTACAATTATATTCCGCTTGGCGTAGGTATTATCATTTCACCATTTAACTTCCCGTTAGCTATCATGGCTGGAACAGCAGTAGCAGCTATCGTAACAGGCAACACGATTTTATTAAAGCCAGCTGATGCCACTCCTGTAGTAGCAGCGAAATTTGTAGAAGTAATGGAAGAAGCAGGTTTACCGAAAGGCGTATTAAACTTTATTCCTGGTGCTACACCTGAAATCGGTGACTACTTAGTTGAACATCCAAAAACACGCTTTGTTTCATTTACCGGCTCGCGCGCAGTAGGTTGCCGCATTTACGAAAGAGCAGCAAAAGTACAGCCGGGACAAAAATGGCTAAAACGAGTTATTGCTGAAATGGGCGGAAAAGACACGGTGGTTGTAGACAAAGATGCAGATCTTGATTTAGCAGCTTCTTCAATCGTATATTCTGCATTTGGTTTTGCAGGGCAAAAATGCTCCGCAGGTTCTCGTGCTGTTGTGCATCAAGATGTATATGATGAAGTGCTTGAAAAAGCAGTTGCGCTAACAAAAACATTAACCGTTGGCAACCCGGAAGAAGTTTCGACTTATATGGGACCTGTTATTCACGAGGCTTCGTACAATAAAGTATTATCGTATATTGAAATTGGAAAAGAAGAAGGGCGTCTCGTTGCGGGAGGAGAAGCAGACAATTCAACTGGATACTTCATTCAGCCAACTATTTTTGCGGATGTAGATGAAAAAGCTCGTCTCATGCAAGAAGAAATTTTTGGTCCGGTAGTAGCATTCTCTAAAGCGCGAGATTTTGATCATATGATGGAGATTGCAAACAATACAGAATATGCATTAACAGGCGCTTTATTATCAAATAACCGCGAGCATATTGAACGCGCTCGTGAAGAGTTCCATGTTGGAAATCTGTATTTTAACAGAGGATGTACAGGAGCGATTGTTGGTTACCAGCCTTTTGGTGGATTTAATATGTCAGGAACGGATTCAAAAGCAGGCGGACCGGATTATCTTGTTCTTCACATGCAAGCAAAAACAACATCTGAAACATTCTAATTGGGAAATAAGGAGGAGTAAATATGACAACTGAAACACAAAAAACGGTGAAAATCATTGAACAAACAGAAAAATTTGGGGCACACAACTATCATCCGCTGCCGATTGTAATTGAAAAGGCAGAAGGCGTATGGGTACACGATCCAGAAAATAATAAATATATGGATATGCTAAGTGCTTATTCTGCTGTTAACCAAGGACATCGTCATCCAAAAATTATTGAAGCATTAAAACGTCAAGCTGATAAAGTAACGTTAACGTCACGAGCGTTTCATAATGATCAGCTTGGTCCATGGTATGAAAAGATTTGTAAATTAACAAATAAAAATATGGCTCTTCCAATGAATACGGGAGCAGAAGCGGTGGAAACAGCCATTAAAGCTGCACGCCGCTGGGCTTACGATGTGAAAGGTGTTGCTGAAAATCAAGCACAAATCATCGCATGTGTGGGCAACTTCCACGGTCGTACAATGACAGCTGTTTCATTATCATCTGAAGCAGAATATCAACGTGGTTTTGGACCGATGCTTCCAGGACTTCAAACGATTCCTTACGGTGATTTAGAAGCGTTAAAAGCTGCTATTACACCAAATACGGCCGCATTTTTAATTGAGCCAATTCAAGGCGAAGCAGGTATCGTTTTACCTCCAGAAGGCTTCTTAAAAGCTGCAGCTGACTTATGTAAAGAAAACAATGTGCTATTTATTGCTGACGAAATCCAAGTCGGCTTAGCGCGTACAGGGAAGATGTTTGCTTGTGATTGGGAAGGTGTAGAACCAGATATGCTGATTTTAGGTAAAGCGCTTGGAGGAGGAGTTTTCCCTATTTCTTGCGTAGTCGCTAACGAAGACATTTTAAGTGTCTTTAACCCTGGCTCTCATGGTTCAACATTTGGAGGAAACCCGCTTGCTTGTGCCGTATCATTAGCTGCTTTGGAAGTAATTGAAGATGAAGAACTTCCAGCGCGTTCATTAGAATTAGGTTCTTATTTCAAGCAGAAGCTCCAAAGCTTAAGCAATCCAGTTATTAAAGAAGTGCGCGGCCGAGGCCTGTTCATCGGGGTAGAATTACACGAAGAGGCTCGTCCTTATTGTGAAAAATTAAAAGACCAAGGTTTGCTTTGTAAAGAAACGCATAGTACGGTTATTCGTTTTGCTCCGCCCCTAACGATTTCAAAAGAAGAGTTGGACTGGGCAATTGAACGAATTGAAAAAGTATTTGCTGAGTAATCGGTTTAAAATAAATAAAAATAGTACGATATGTATATATCGTACTATTTTTGTTCATATGCAGCTAAATAACGTTTTTATTTGATAGGCAGGAGGAATAGAAGTGTATACCCAACTCTCACAGCTAAGCATAGAAGAGCAAGTTGAATGTTTAACAAAAGCGTTAGTGAAAATCAAAAGTATCAATGGGACAAGCGGCGAAGTAAAGATTGCTGATTTCATTAAAAACACGCTTCAAAGTTTTCCTTATTTCAAAGAAAATCCCCTTCACGTTTGGGAACAGAAAATTAATGGCGATACGCTAGGTAGAAAAAATGTATTTGCTTTTATTCAAGGCAGCAAAAAAAATGCTCAAACAATGATTTATCACGCTCACTTAGATACGGTTGGCATTGAAGATTTTGGTCCATTAAAAGACATAGCGTTAGATCCAGAAGAACTTCAGCACTATTTCTCTATGCATAACATTAATGAAGATGTACAGCGAGATGCTCGTTCAGGTGAATGGATGTTTGGAAGAGGAGCCGTTGATATGCAAAGTGGAATTGCTGTACATTTAGCCAATGTGCTGCATTTTACTAAGCATCCAAATCAATTAGAAGGAAACGTCCTTTTTATGGTCAACCCAGATGAGGAAAGTCAGCATGCTGGAATTATTTCTGCTGTTTCTGAACTGAACCGTTTGAAAAAAGAGAAAAATCTTTCATATGTAGCAGCGATTAATACCGACTTTATTACACCTCTTTACGATGGAGATTCCACGCGCTATATTTATACAGGAGCTGCTGGGAAACTGCTTCCATGTTTTTATATTTACGGAAGGGAGGTACACGTAGGAGATACGCTTGCTGGTATAGATCCTAATTTGATTGCATCTGAGATTACGGGAAGCATCCATAACAATATTAATCTAGCTGAAAATATTGAAGGAGAGCTGGTACTGCCACCTTCCTGTCTGTATCAACGAGATAATAAAGAGGCTTATAATGTGCAAACCGCCGTAAGCAGTCATTTGTATTTTAACTATTTCATCTATGAACGAACGGCAAAAGAAGTGATGAGTCAATTAATTGGATTATCAATCGAAGCATGTGAAAAAGTAGAGAAAAAACTTTCTGATTATTACGAACTTTTTGCGCGAAGAACGAATTTACCAAAGCGAAACTTGTCTTGGAAAGTGGATGTTGTGAGTTTGGAAGATTATCTGGAAGAATTGGATCAAAAAGGGATAAATGCTCAGGCTTGTATTGAACGAGCTTTCGAACAGTATGCGCATTTAGAACTTAGAACAAGGTGCTTTAAAGTAATTGAAGAACTTCAAAAGTTAGATCCGCATCAAAGTCCGCGCGTAATTGTCTTTTTTGCACCGCCTTACTTGCCTCATAATCACTTGAAGAAAGACGAAAGTAGAGATCAGCAGCTTCTTTATCCTTTACAAGCGGCTGTGGAGAAGGTTGGAAAACAGACGGGAGAGACGTTTCAGTTTAAAAAATTTTTTCCCTACCTAGCGGATGGCAGCTTTTTATCTCTTCATGAGACAGATGAGGAAATCGATGCTTTTACACGTAACTTTCCGGGGTGGGGGATTGCAGGGGCGATTCCTTTCCGTGAAATTCGAGAGTTAAATATTCCGTCCATCAATATAGGAGTATATGGGAAAGACGGACATAAGTGGACAGAGCGAGTGTATAAGCCTTATTCGTTCGGCGTCCTTCCTAAGCTGATTCAAGAAACAACTGTTCAGATGCTAAAAAGTAGGCATGCTTGTACAAACCACATATAAGAAAATGAAGAACGGAGGTACCGATGAATAGACATACAGAACAAAACCAATTACAGAGAACAATGAAAAGCAGACATTTATTTATGATTGCGTTAGGAGGCGTGATTGGAACAGGCCTATTTTTAGGTTCGGGTTTTACTATTAGCCAGGCAGGGCCGGGAGGAGCCATTCTTGCTTATATAATAGGCGGCTTCCTCATGTACTTAGTTATGCTTTGTTTAGGAGAGCTAGCGGTAGCAATGCCGGTTTCAGGTTCCTTTCAAGAATACGCTACAAGGTTTTTAGGACCTTCTACAGGCTTTATGATTGGATGGCTGTACTGGTTCAGCTGGGCAAATACGACAGGGCTTGAATTTACGTCAGCAGGAATTTTAATGCAGAGGTGGTTTCCTGATGTACCTATATGGTCATGGTGCTTGATTTTTGGGGTCATTACGTTTTTAATTAACGCTCTTTCTGCTCGAAGCTATGCTGAAACTGAGTTTTGGTTTTCGAGTATTAAAGTTACGGCTATTATTCTATTTATTTTAATTGGAGGAGCTGCTGTTTTTGGTTTTATTGATTTTAAGGGAGGAGAACCCGCACCGTTTCTTTCACATTTTACCCAAGGCGCAGGTCTTTTTCCAAATGGAATACTGGCAGTTTTATTGACTTTAGTAACGGTTAACTTTTCGTTTCAAGGAACGGAGCTTGTTGGCATTGCAGCAGGAGAAAGTGAAAGTCCTGAGAAAACGTTGCCGAGATCTATTCGAAACGTCATTTGGAGAACGCTGTTTTTCTTTGTGTTAGCTATGTTTGTTTTAGTCTCTATTCTGCCATACAAAACAGCGGGAGTTATTGAAAGTCCGTTTGTTGCCGTATTAGATCAAATTGGAATTCCCTATGCAGCGGATATCATGAACTTTGTCATTTTAACAGCTGTGTTATCCGTGGCGAACTCTGGGGTCTACGCTGCTTCCCGTATGCTTTGGTCATTGTCAAACAGCAATATGGGGCCAAAACCTTTAAAGAAATTATCTTCAAAAGGTGTTCCAATTAACGCGTTAATTGTGACGATGATTATTTCGGGATGCTCGTTGATTACAAGCGTCGTGGCTGCTGAAACCGTATATCTTTGGTTTATTTCGATTTCAGGAATGGTGACCATTATTGTTTGGATGTCCATTTGTGCCTCTCAATTTATGTTCCGCCGTCGTTTTTTAGCGGAAGGGGGAGATGTAAAGGAATTGAAATTTAAAACGCCCCTTTATCCGTTCGTTCCTATTCTAGGTTTTTGTTTGTATGGACTTGTATTAATCAGCTTAATTTTTATTCCGGATCAACGAATTGGTCTTTACTGCGGGGTCCCTTTAATTATTGTACTCTACGTGTATTATCACGTAGGAATCAAGAAAAATATTAATCAAAAACAATCGGATTCACCGGTTTATAAAGCAAAATAAAAAAGAAGTGCACTGTGCACTTCTTTTTTATTTAGAGCGGATGTCTAATCGTTTCATACGATACTGCAAGCTTTGTCTAGTCAGCCCTAGTATCTTAGCACTTTTTGAGATGTTGTGGCTGTGTTGTTCAAGCGTTTGTTTAATACATTCTGCTTCGAACGCTAACAGCTGTTCCTTTAAAGGAAGAGAAGGTTGAAAAGCGCTTGGATAAGAAGGTGCTTCACTGCTTGTTTTATTTTCAAAGTGTTCATGCTGCTTTAGCTGGAACTTCGTTCTGTATTGGAAAGGCAGGTGAGAATAGTGAATAACATCTTCATCCATCACCAAGTTCATTGCACCTTCAATAATGTGTTCTAATTCCCGTACGTTCCCTGGCCAGTCATAAGAGAGAAACGAAGACATGACTTGGTGATCTATGGTTTTTACATTCATCTGAAACAAATCATTGTATTTTTTGATGAAAAACTTTGTTAATTCAATAATATCTTCTTTTCGTTCACGAAGAGGAGGAATAAAAAGCGTCACGACGCCAAGTCGATAATATAAGTCTTTGCGTAATCGATTTTCTGCAATCGCATCGATTGGGTCTTCATTCATGTTCGCGATGACTCGAACGTTCACCGGTTTGTCCACTGTATCCCCAATTCTTCGTACGGTTTTTTCTTGCAGTACTCGAAGAAGCTTAGCCTGCAGATTTGGGTTTAACGAGTTGATTTCATCTAGCAGTAATGTGCCTCCTTGCGCTTGTTCGAAAAGACCAGGATTATCCATTGCACCTGTAAAAGCTCCGCGTTTCGTACCGAATAAAAGGCTTTCAATTAAATTATCCGGTAGCGCAGCACAGTTTTGTGAAATAAAAGGAGCAGAAGAGCGGCTGCTGCCATTATGTATGCTTTGAGCAAACAGTTCTTTCCCCGTGCCTGTTTCTCCAATAATTAAGACATAAGAAGGAGTTCTAGTGGCGCGTTTGGCGTCTTCAATCACATCGTGAACGGCTTGACTGCTTCCGATGATGCTATCAAACGTAAAGCGTGTGTTTCCTTTTTGCCTAATGTTTTGCCGGATTAGACGCTCTAGTTTTGTCACGTCCTGAGCAATTTCAACCGCTCCGTGAATGACACCGTCTTTTAAAATAGGAAAGGTGTTATTAATCGTTGTGATTTCTTGCCCTTGATTGTTAAAATACGTTTGCTTGACGTTAACCGTTTCTTTTCCTTTTTGCAGCGCTTGTACAAGCGTGCTTTGCTGATTTTCTTTGAACATAAACACATCTAGCAAGTTTTTATGTAAAACGTCTTGTTCATCCATCAGCTCCATCTTTGTCATCTTTTCATTGTAAATAATCGTCTTTCCTGTTTCATCGACCGCATGGATACCAGCATCGACTTTATTTAAAATGGTTTCATATATATGTTTAAGAGTGCTTAATGTATCGGTCATTCAAATACTCTCCTTTAGCGGTGTTCATATCTCTATTTAAACAAAAATAGCTGAATTCTGATAGTGTTTCCACATAAAAATAAATGAATGACCGAAGAGAAATGTTATCCGTTTACAATGGATCCTCCATTAATGTGAAGGACTTGCCCTGACATATAAGAAGAATCAGAGCTTGCCAAATATACATAGGCCGCTCCGAGCTCAGAAGGCTGTCCTGCGCGTTTCATAGGTGTGTTAGATCCAAATGTTGCAACTTGCTGTTCGTCGAACGTAGACGGAATAAGAGGTGTCCAGATGGGTCCTGGAGCTACGCCGTTTACACGAATGCCTTTTGTTGCGAGCGAAGCTGACAAAGAACGTGTGAAAGCCACGATAGCACCCTTGGTTGAAGAGTAATCAATCAGCTGGTCATGCCCATGATAGGCTGTCACAGACGTTGTATTAATAATAGCGCTTCCTTGTTTTAAATGAGGCAATGCAGCTTTGGTCAAATGGAAAATTGAAAAAATATTCGTTTGAAACGTACGGGTAAGCTGTTCAGTCGTGATATCCGTAATACTTTTTTGAGGGTGCTGTTCAGCTGCATTATTGACTAAGATGTCTATTTTTCCGAAAGTCTGAATGGCCTTTGAGATGACTTCTTGACAAAAATGTTCATCTCCTATGTCACCAGCAAGCAACAAACAAGAAGCTCCCATTCGTTCAACTTGTTTTTTAGTTTCATTTGCATCATCGTGTTCATTAAGATAGGTTACAACAACGTTTGCACCTTCTTTCGCATAATGGTAAGCGACAGAACGCCCAATTCCGCTGTCTCCTCCTGTGATAACGGCTACTTTGTTCTGTAATTTTCCGCTTGCCTTATAGTCTGGAGCGATAGAGGTAGGGATTGGATGCATATCTTTCTCAATACCTGGCTGAGTTTGCTGATGCTGAGGAGGGAAGTTTTGTTTTTGATTTTGATTCATTGGTATACACTCCTTAATTAATATAAGTATGTAAGCGTATACTAGTATTTGTTAAGAGAGTGTATCTATGCACAGGGATAAGCCTAAACGGATAAAAAAAGGCTTTGAAAGAAAAAATGAATGCCAGGGGCATCCATTTTTAGCGGTAATTAATAAATTGTACGTCAATAGGTAAATCAGCGCTGCGAATAGCTGAAATAATTTGCTGCAGGTCATCACGATTTTTACCGCTTACGCGAAGCTGATCATCTTGAATTTGGCTTTTTACTTTTAAACCGGTATTTTTAATAATTGTATTTAGCTTTTTAGCGTTGTCTTTGTCGATACCTTGAATTAACTTAGCGCGCTGTCTAACCGTTCCTCCAGAAGCATTTTCAATTTTACCGTAGGAGATATTGCGTGTAGGTACGCCGCGTTTGATGAGCTTAGAAATCAGTACGTCTTTTAACTGTTCAAGCTTAAATTCATCATCAGAAATAAGAACAAGCTCTTCGTTTTCAAGCGAGATTTCGCTTTTACTGCCTTTAAAATCGTAGCGGGTTTTAATTTCTTTTGTTGCCATGGTAATGCCGTTTGTTACCTCTGATAAATCGACTTGTGACACAACGTCAAATGAACTATCTTTAGCCATAATAACCTCCATATGTAAAGAGTTTGTTCTTTTATTATAAATAAAACACAAACTGTATACAACTGATATTGAATAGAGAGCCGGTAATTGATACAATACAAGTTATGCTTTTTGTTGTAAGCTATAGAAGCAGCTTTTTAACAAAACGTATGCATTTAAGTTAATTTGAACTTTAGAATGCTGTTTGATGCAAAGTGAGAAGGTATGTGGTGAAGGAACAATCACTACTAATTTATATAAAGGATGGATAGAACGATGAATGTAGAAGCTGGGATGAAAGCGTATTTAACAGTAAACCGGGAAACGCCGATTGGTTATATGTTAGCAGAAGGCGAAGAAGAAATTTTGCTACATAAAAATGAAACAACAAGAGAACTTGCTGAAGGAGAAGAAGTAGAAGTTTTCCTATACCTTGATCAGCATGATCGCTTAACGGCAACGATGCACTTACCCCTTGTTGAAGAAGGTGTCTATGAGTGGGTTGAGGTCGTAGACGTTAATCCAGGTTTAGGTGTGTTTGTAAATATCGGCATGAACAAAGATATGTTAATTGGTTCAACCGACTTACCTGCTCTAGAAGAGCTGTGGCCAGAAGTTGGAAACAAAGTTTACTGTACGATGAAGATTTCAAAGCGCGGTAAGATGTACGGGAAAATTGCTACAGATGATGTGATGAAAGCAATGGCATTAGATGCTCCACCTGAACTTTTTAATCGTGAAGTGAGCGGATATATCTATCGCGTCCTGCGCGTAGGTTCATTTATTATGACAGATGAAGGGTATGTTGGGTTTATCCACGAAAGCGAAAGACGTAGAGAACCAAAGCTTGGTACGTATGTAACCGGCCGTGTCATTAATGTAAAAGAAGACGGAACCTTAAACGTATCACTTCTTCCGCGCAAACAAGAAAGCATGGATGAAGATGCACAAGTACTATACGATTACATGGAAAGTCGCGGTGGCGTTATGCCATTTTGGGATAAAAGCTATCCAGAAGATATCCGTGAGCGCTTTAATATGAGTAAAGCTGCGTTTAAGCGTGCGCTTGGTAAAATGATGAAAGAAGGAAAAGTTTATCAAGAAGAAGGATGGACATATTTTAAAAAAGAAGAAAACTAAAAGGAGAAGCCGCTGAATTTTCAGCGGCTTCTTTTTATAAGTGATCAGTTTTTTTAGAAAATGAATGTTTTCCAAGCTCACCGTTATGCTTAGCTTGCAGATTCTTTTCGTGAAGCTTTGCGTTATTATCTTTTGCTTTTTTATCGTTATCGCTCGTTTTTGGCATTGTGATACACCCCTTTTTGATCGTACCTTTAGAATGCCCTGACCTCTTTAAATTATTCGGTGATTTCGTTCAAAAAGAAGACTGCAATCGTCCCTGGGCCAGAGTGAGAACCTATGGCTGCACCAATAATATTAATAATAAAATGTTTGGTTCCAAAACGTTCTTGAATCATCTCTTTCAGCTGAAGAGCTGTTTCTAAATCATCTCCATGGCTAATTCCAATGGTTTGAGAAGAGAGATTTTTTCCTCGCTCTTCCATCACGTCAAGCATGCGTTTAAATACTTTTTTACGACCGCGGATTTTTTCGATTGGAATCAATTTTCCATCTTCCACATGAAGCAGCGGCTTAATATTAAGCAGACCTCCTACAAAAGCAGAAGCTTTGCTCACGCGGCCTCCTTGAGCAAGAAAATCTAGGTCATCTACCGTAAAAATATGCTCCATATGCAGAGCGTATTGCTTTATTTTTTCTGTCATCTCTACTAGTGAGAGGTTTTGTTGTAATAATTGTGCTGCATAATAAGTAACTACTCCCTGGCCAAGAGATGCACATTTCGTATCGATTATTTCTAATTGGAAATCAGGATATTTTTCTAGGAGCTCTTCTCGAATCATCATTGCTGTTTGATATGTACCGGATAATTCTGAAGAAAATGCTAAATAAATGCACGAATCACCTGATTTAGCTATGTTCTCAAAGACTTCATACATAGTAGTTGGAGCCGCTTGAGATGTTTTTGGCATCTTGCCTTTACGAATGGCTTCGTAGACAGAGGCTGGTTCAATCGTTTGTAGATCTAAATATTCTTGGTTATCCAAGCTTACGCGAAGCGGTAAAAAGCCAATGTTATTTTCTTTAAAAAAAGATAAAGGCAAATCGCTTGCACTATCGGTTAAAAGTTTAATTGACATAAATGTCACCTTCCTAATTGCATTTATAAAATATTAAATGAGTTTGATGTATAAACATTGAGAAACGTTATATACGACATAGTATTAGTGTATAAGCACTTTGAGGAAAATACAATTTTTGAATAAGTTTTTTTAATTCTGCCAAATCGTACATACTATATGTACTAACTATTTTAAAGATGCTGACTTTATTCATTTTATAAATGGGTATAAGAAAGTAAGAAGTTTTAAAAAAGCGGAGGTCGGTCATTTGAATATGTGGCTTGAAGCAAAAAAAGCGATAGTCGTCTTGGTAGGAGCATTATTGAATGCGCTTGCGCTCAACTTGTTTTTGATACCTGCTAATGTATATTCGAGCGGCTTTACGGGAGTAGCGCAGCTTGTTTCGAGTATCGTGACAGATTACACCCCTTTTACTATTTCCACTGGAGTGCTGCTGCTGTTGTTAAATATCCCTGTAACTATTTTAGGGTGGAAAAAAGTTGGGAAGTCATTTACTGTTTACAGCTTTATCAGCGTTGCTGCAACAACTTTGTTTCTTGGAATTATTCCTATTCAAGCACTTTCTAAAGACATCATCCTTAACGCAGTTTTTGGAGGCGTTATTTTAGCGGTAGGGGTAGGAATTACGTTAAAATTTGGAGCTTCAACTGGTGGACTCGATATTATTGCCCTAATTTTGTCTCGAGTAAAAGACCGACCAATTGGCACTTATATGTTCATATTAAATGCAATTATTATCGTGCTAGCAGGTCTTTTATATGGTGCTGAGAAGTCACTCTATACGCTTGTGACGCTTTATACGACCACTCGCGTCATTGATGTTATTCATACGCGTCATGTCAAACTCACAGCAATGATCGTAACGAAAAAAGGAGTGGAGCTAAGAAAGGCGATTCACGCCAAACTCGTGCGAGGCATTACGGCGGTACCGGCTAAAGGCGGCTTTACAAACGAAGATAAAGAAATGCTAATGATTGTCTTGACTAGATATGAATTATTTGACTTGGAACGAGTAATTAAAGAGGTAGATCCTAAGGCATTTACCAATATTGTTCAGACAACGGGAATCTTTGGTTTGTTTCGCAAAGATTAAAAAGGTCCAGGTATTAATTACCTGGACCCTTTGTATTAATGTGTACCTTTTAAGTCATTAGAAAGTTCTTGAAGCTGAGCTTGTTCTTTAGGAGAAGCATTTTGCTGCGCATGAGACAGCATATCAGCTGCAATGTTTTCATCAGAAGCTGCAGACGTATGAGCCTGAGACGTTTGATGATTTTGACCAGAAGCTCCCAAAGTATTCTGAAGCTGCTGAAGCTGAGCTTGTTCTTCAGGAGAAGCGCTTTGCTGTGCATGAGACAGCATGTCAGCTGCCACGTTTTCACTAGATGTGTGAGCTTCACCGTGAGCGTGAGACTGACCGCCTTCTAAAGTGCTTTGAAGCTGTTCAAGCTGGCTCTTTTCTTCAGGAGAAGCATTTTGCTGTGCATGAGATAGTATATCAGCTGCAACGCTCTCGCTGGACGTGTGAGCTTCACCGTGAGCGTGAGACTGACCGCCTTCTAAAGTGCTTTGAAGCTGTTCAAGCTGTGCCTTCTCTTCGGAAGAAGCATTCTGAACGATATGAGACAGCGTATCCGACGTAATATCTGCGCTTTTCTCTCGCGAATGTGATTCTCCATCTGTATGATACGCTTGATGCAATGAATTTTGGAATTGCTTTAACTGCTCTTGTTCTTGTGGAGAAGCGTTAGAAGCAATGCTATTTAATACGCTTTCTGAAATATCAAGTTCACCGTTGCCATTCTTTTGACGGTGAAGCTGATCTTCTGAATGGCCGGATACTGCATTTCGAATCGCATCTTTTACTTGACCAAAAAGTGAATTTTTCATAAGTTACTGTCCTCCATGAGGAGTTTGGCGCTGCTGAGCTTGAAATGCTTCTGCCTCCGCCATAGTCATATGATAAGGAATTCGTTCATCATGTTTTTGAACTGCGTCTGCACCTTGTTTCACAAAACGTTTTGATCGATTGCCTCTGCCCATCATAAATTCCTCCTCGTAATATAAATAAAACCGACACCTTAAGAAGTGTCGGTTATAGTGTGTGCTAAATAAAAAAAATGATAGCGATAAAAATTTACCTTGCTTTTCAAAAAAAGCTAAGTTATAAATTTAACGTTTTTTCCAAATAATAAGCAATACCATCATTTTCATTAGATTTTGTTACTTCACGCGCTAGCTGTTTTAATTCGTTAATACCATTTTCCATGGCAATTCCATGTCCTGCAAATTTAATCATTTCAAAATCATTGTCTTCATCTCCAAACGCAATAATTCGTTCGCGTGGAATTTGATAATGATTAGCTACGCGCTCAAGACCTACCGCTTTATTCAGTCCTTTTTTTACAATCTCAACAACATGCCAAGGTGCTCCCCAGCGTCTATGTTCTAGTACTTCTGCATGAACATCTGAAAGATGAGAGCGTATATCTTGTACATGTTCTTCATCTGCGTGAATTAAAATAGACGTTGGATCGTGCTGCAGCGTATGACGCAGATCACCTGTTTGTAATTTAGGATCCCCCATGCTAAGGACATCCATTAACTTTCGATCTTCAAAATGAAGGTATACATCATCTTGCACTTCTGCCATGATGTTGTTGATGCGATAGTCTTGCATAGCGGTTACAATCTCATGAACAGTACTTCGGTTTAAAGGTTCGTGATGCGTGCCAAAATTAGGCTGTAGGGGATGATGGACCAGCGCTCCATTAAAGTTTACGATAGGGGTGGATAAATCTAATTCGCTGTAGTACATAGCACTGGAACGATAAGGTCTGCCAGTGGCAATCATTACAATATGTCCTTCTTGTTTGGCTTTTTCTAATACTCGTTTTGTTTTAGAGGAAATAGTTTTTTCATTCGTTAATAATGTTCCATCTAGATCTAATGCGATTAAGTGTTGGTCGTTTCTCATATAGGCTCCTTTTAAATTGAAGTAGTTATACGATTATATTGAATTCTACCAGTATTCATGCTTGTATTCCCATATTTTACACAACTTTTTCCTATGAGAAAAGCAGAACGATTGACATGTAAAAATTGTCTTGTTACGGTGTAAGTCATAGTTATTGATTGCTTACGATAAATTGTTTCAGGGTATATTTAATACGTGAAGATAATTACGGAAGTAAAAGAAAGGAGAATGAATGTGGATAAACAGTTAGAAGATAAAATTATGGAATCACTAGAAGAAGTGATTGATCCGGAGCTTGGCGTTGATATCGTAAATTTAGGCTTAGTGTACGGTGTAGAAATGGAAGAGAACAACACAGTCATCGTGACGATGACGTTAACTTCTATTGGCTGCCCGCTAGCTGGTGTGATTGGCGAACAAGTAAAAAAACAATTAATTTCGCTTGAAGAAGTAGAAAATGTAGAAGTGAATATCACATTTAATCCGCCATGGGATAAAGATCGCATGACGCGCTACGCTAAAATTGCATTAGGTGTTCAATAAGAAAAAAAGCCATCAATGATGGCTTTTTTTCTTATTCAATTCTGCACAATTCCACAGGGCAGTCTTCACAGTCTATTTCTTTCTTTAAAAAAGAGAGCTTATGAATGATAATTTTTCCATCTGTCATTGAAATTACTTCATTTTTTCGCAACTCAGCGAGCATGCGATTGACCACTTCTCGGGATGTCCCGCATAGATTAGCGATCTCTTGATTTGTCAACGTTACGTTTAATAAAATACCATTTGGCTTCATTACCCCAAAACTATTGGACATGCGAATCAGAGTAGAATAGAGAGCTCCTTTTTTTCCATTTAGAATTAAGTCTCTAAACTTCGTCTGCATTCGCTTAATTTGGAGTCCCATCCACTTCATGTACTCCATAGAAAGAGCAGGGTATTGTGCTAGTTCGTTTTCTAACACCTGTTTTTGAATGCTGATCGCTGTACAAGGTTCAATGGCTTTTGCTTGAAGCATATGGGGAGTAGATCCGCAAAACAGCATAACTTCCCCGATTAAGTCTCCTGAGCTTGCCAGCTGAAGCGTCAGTTCGCGTCCTTCCGGCGTCACTTTACCTACTTGTACAGCTCCAGAAGTAATAAAAAATAAATGAGTTGAAGGTGAACCTTCTTGAAAGAGAAAGTCACCTTTTTTAAACGAAATTTTATGATCAAAGTCCATAAAAAATTGCTGCAGCTCATTTGAAAAAGAATCCGTTGTGATGTTCATCATGTTATCACCTTTTAATTAAAATTTTTGCGACTGTTACTTATTAATCTATTAAGTTAGAACAGTCTGTATATGCTGTACGTCCACTAGCCGTATGAAAAAATGTCATACGGATGATTTTTATCGATATTCTTATTATACACAAAAACAACCAGTGTTTTCCAAAACTATCTGTGAACAATTTCTAAACAAAAATAGAAAGATAGTTATAAAAATAAAAACTTATGAATAAATAAAAATGTTTAAAAATATAGAATAAAGTGTTGGATTTTTTAAATATTCATTTGATTTTATTTTTATACGGTATTATAATGATAAATAATTCAAATAGATACGTGGAAAAAGGAGTTTTAAAATGAAAGAATACAAGGTAGGAATTGTTGGAGCAACAGGGTATGGAGGAGTAGAACTGATTCGTTTGTTAGCGAATCATCCACATTTTCATGTTTATGCAGTTTATTCATCTTCTCAGGATGGGATGGAACTAGCAGAAGTTTATCCTCACCTTTCTAATACTGTATATACGCTGCAAGATATAAACCCTAAGAATATGGCTGAAGAATTAGATTTAGTGTTTACAGCAACTCCGTCCGGTGTTTCTAGCAAACTTGTACCTCAATTAATAGAAGAAGGAATAAAAGTGGTAGATCTATCTGGAGATTTTAGATTAAAAACAGAAGCGCTTTATGAAAAATGGTACAAAAAGCCTGCTGCAGCCGAAGCGTTTTTACAACAGTCTGTGTATGGATTATCAGAATGGTTTGCAGACGAAGTCGAAAGCAGTACGTTTGTTGCGAACCCGGGTTGTTATCCAACAGCTACACTGCTTGGGCTAGCTCCTCTCGTTAGTAAACAAATGGTAAAATCAAACTCTATTATCATTGATGCAAAGTCCGGAATCTCAGGAGCAGGACGCGGTCTTTCGCAAATGGCTCATTATGCTGAAATCAATGAAAATATGAAAATATACAAAGTTAATCAACATCAACATATCCCAGAAATCGAATCTATTTTAGAAAAGTGGGATGAGGAAATTGGCCATGTTACGTTCAGTACGCACTTAGTTCCAATGACTCGAGGGATTATGAGTACGATATACGCTGAACTTTCTGAAGAGAGCTCAGTACAAGAGCTTCATCAGCTATATGTAGATACATATCAAAACTCCCCGTTCGTACGCGTTCGAAAAGCTGGTGAATTTCCGTCTACTAAAGAAGTAAGTGCATCAAATTATTGCGATATTGGTATTGCATTTGACGAACGAACAAAGCGTGTCACGATTGTTTCTGTCATTGATAACTTAGTTAAAGGGGCAGCCGGTCAGGCCATTCAAAATGCCAATATTATGATGGGATTTGAACAGCAAACGGGTATTGGACTACTGCCTGTCTTCCCATAAAAGCAAAGCATCACTAATCACGATAAAAGCAGGAGGGAACGTATAGTGATTACGGTTAAACAAACGAAAGAAAAGATAAAGAAAATAGAGAACGGTACAATTGTAACGCCGCTAGGTTTTTCAGCAGATGGCGTTCACGCTGGTTTACGTTATGCTAAAAAAGATTTAGGAGTTATTGTAAGCGATGTGCCAGCTAATTGCGCAGCTGTTTACACGCTTAATGCCTTCCAAGCAGCGCCTTTAGCTGTTACAAAAGAAAGTGTAGCAGTGGAGCAGAAGCTGCAAGCAATCGTTGTGAACAGCGCATGTGCAAATGCATGTACTGGAGAACAAGGATTAAAAGATGCATACCAAATGCGAAATACATGTGCCCAAAAGCTTAATATCCTACCTCATCATGTAGCGGTAGCTTCTACAGGGGTAATTGGAGAGCTTCTAGATATGGAAAAAATCGTGAAGGGCATTGGGTTATTAAGTCCTTCATCGAACAAAGAAAAAGCAGAAGAATTTCAAACGGCTATTTTAACAACAGATACCGTAATGAAGTCAGCTTGCTATGAAACAAAAATTGATGGCAAAGTAGTTACCATTGGCGGCACAGCGAAAGGATCAGGAATGATTCACCCAAATATGGCTACGATGCTTAGCTTTATCACAACGGATGCTAAGGTTGAAGCTTCAGTGTTACAAGATGCGCTAGGTTCTATTACAAATAAAAGCTTTAATCAAATTACAGTGGATGGTGACACATCAACGAATGATATGGTTGTTGTTTTAGCAAATGGAAACGCTGATCACCAGTCGCTTACACCAGATCATCCTGAATGGAATTCGTTTTATGAAGCACTGCGTTTGACGTGTGAAGATTTAGCCAAACAAATTGCACGCGACGGTGAAGGAGCAACAAAACTAATTGAAGTAAACGTATCTGGGGCTCATACAAACGAAGAAGCAAATGTGATTGCTAAACAAATTGTGGGCTCGAACCTAGTGAAAACGGCCATGTATGGAGCCGATGCTAATTGGGGACGAATTATTTGTTCAGTCGGGTACAGCGGAGTAGCACTTAATCCAGAAACAGTGAATGTTTCGTTAGGTGATATCCAGATGTTAGAAAACAGTCAGCCTGTTTCATTTAGTGAAGAAGAAGCAAAGGCTTATCTAGAAAATGATATGGTTGAAGTCTATGTTGACTTGCAGCAGGGAAATGGAATTGGCAAGGCGTGGGGCTGCGATTTGACTTACGATTATGTCAAAATCAACGCCAGTTATCGAACGTAAGGAGAGAGTGAAATGAGCAGTGAAAAAATCGTCGTTGTAAAATGCGGAGGCAGCATTGTCAATCAGTTAACAAGCGCTTTTTTTGAAAGTATTCAGCAGTTAAAAGCGAGTGGATATCAGATCATCGTTGTGCACGGAGGCGGGCCTGATATTCAAGATACGCTTACCAAACTTCACATTGAAACGGAATTTGTAGATGGGCTTCGAAAAACGTCCAAAGAAGCATTAGAAGTTGTGACGATGGTATTAGCAGGCAAGGTTAATAAGCAGCTTGTAAAAGATCTACAACAAGCGAATTTAAAAGCGGTAGGACTATCAGGAATTGATGGATTATTGCTTAAAGCAGAGGCTATTGATGTAGAACGTCTAGGTTACGTTGGAGAAGTAAAAGGCGTAAACGATACATTATTAAAACAACTAACTGACAGTCAGTATATTCCAGTTATTTCTTCCATTGGAGCAGATGAAGAAGGCAATAGCTATAATATTAACGCTGACGTGGCAGCCGGAGCCGTTGCACAAGCAGTAAATGCTGAAAAGCTGATGTTTGTAACGGATGTAAAAGGAGTGCTAAAGGATGGAACATTGCTTCCTGAACTTACACAGTCAGAGATTGATGCACTTATTGAAGAAAAAGTAATTTACGGCGGAATGATTCCAAAAGTAACATCAGCGGTAAATGCGTTATCTCCTTTACTTGAAGAAGTTCATATTATTAGCGGAACTGATGGATTTTTAGATAAGGAAGGAAAGCTGATTGGTACAGCAATTAAATATAGTGGAAAAGGTGGAGAAGATAGCGATGAGTTCATTGTTTCCAACATATCAACGGTTTGATATCCATGTAGAAGAGGCGCAAGGAACAAAATTAATAGATAACAAAGGAAATGAGTATTTAGATTTTATTTCAGGTATCGCTGTTTGTAACGTAGGTCATCGTCATCCTGATGTTCAAAAAGCGGTCGAAGAGCAGTTAAATAAAGTGTGGCACGTGTCAAATTTATTTCATCAATCAATTCAAGAAGACGTAGCAGGTAAGCTTGTGGAACACTCAAACGGTGATGCAGTATTTTTCTGTAACAGCGGTGCAGAAGCCAACGAAGCGGCGATTAAATTAGCCCGCAAGTACACGCAAAAACATAAAATCATTACGTTTACAAAATCATTTCATGGACGTACATTTGCTACAATGACAGCTACAGGGCAGGCAAAAATTCATGATGGGTTTGGTCCTCTTGTTAATGAGTTTGTTTACGTGCCATACAATGATGAAGAAGCATTAAAACAAGAGATGAATGATAGCGTGGCAGCAATTATGGTTGAAGTCATTCAAGGAGAAGGCGGAGTGGTTCCAGGAACCGAAGCATTTTTATTAACCATTCAAGAGCTTTGCCAAAAGCATGAAGCGCTGTTTATAGTCGATGAAGTGCAAACTGGAATTGGCAGAACTGGAAAACCATTTGCTTATCAGCATTTTAACGTTTCACCAGATATTATTACAGCAGCTAAAGGATTAGGAAGCGGAATGCCGGTTGGTGCGATGATTGGAAAAGGATATCTCAAAGAAGCATTTGGACCTGGTACTCACGGAACAACCTTTGGAGGAAACCCAATTGCACTAGCTTCAGCTAAAGCAACTTTAAACATTATTTTTAATGAAGCATTTTTAGCAGAGGTTGCAGAAAAAAGCCTTTATTTTACTAACGCTTTGAAAAAGAGCGTAGCAGATTATTCATTTGTTACCGATGTTCGTGGAAAAGGTTTTATGATTGGAATTGAATGCGGGGAACATCAGTCGGCATTGCTTGCGGAAATGCGTGAAAAAGGTTTGTTAGCACTGGGAGCAGGACCGCATGTGGTACGATTGCTGCCGCCTTTAACTGTAACAAAAGAAGAGTTGGACCAAGCGATTCATATCATTGAAGAAGCGTTTAGCCAAACAAAAATTACTTCATAATACAAATTTTTTTGAATATGTTTGTATAAAAATTCTGTTTTATAAATAATTATTCGAAGAGGGATGCACAATGAACGGATATTTACACTTAGCAAACGGCGATTCGTTCGCCGGACACATTGAACATACAGCAACGCACCAGGCAGAAGGAGAAATTGTTTTCTTTACTGGAATGACTGGTTATCAAGAAGTTGTGACTGATCCATCTTACAAAGATCAAATTATTGTTTTTACGTACCCTTTAATTGGGAACTATGGTATCAATGAAAAAGACTATGAAAGCAAAAAGCCTCACGTAGCAGGCGTTGTCGTATACGAATGTTCAGATGAAGGGTTCCATTACGAAGCAATGTACAGCTTCAAACAATATTTAAAGAAATGGAACATTCCGCTTATTACACATGTGGATACGAGAGCGGTCGTAAAACGAATTCGAAAAGAAGGTACGATGCAATCTGCCTTTTCGACATCTGCTGAACCGCCAGCATTTACTGCTGAATGCGATGGATATGTAGTAAAAGAAGTATCAACAAAAGAACCTGTTACTTATGGGAACGGTGAAAAACACGTTGTATTAATGGACTTTGGCTATAAAAAATCAATTTTACAAGAGCTGTTAAATCGAGAGTGCAAAGTAACAGTTGTTCCTTATTCTACAAGTTCTTCAAAAGTAAAAGAGCTGCAGCCGGATGGCATTGTCTTATCAAACGGACCTGGAGATCCAACTCAAGTGAGCAGTCAGCTGGATGAATTAAAAGAAATTATTTCATCGTACCCAACCTTGGGAATTTGTTTTGGGCATCAGTTAATTGGGCTCGCTTTTGGAGCACAAACCAAAAAGCTGGCGTTCGGTCACCGAGGAGCTAATCAGCCTGTAATTGATTTAACGACTAACAAAGTGTGTATGACTTCTCAAAATCATAGCTATGTAGTAGACGAACAGACGATTATGTCTACGCCATTAAACGTTCGATTTAAAAATGTAAATGACGGATCGGTTGAAGGTTTAATGCATAAAGACCTTCCTGTTATATCGGTGCAATATCATCCAGAAGCACACCCTGGACCAAGTGACAGCACGTATATCTTTGATGAATTTATGACGAAAGTACAGCAAGTAGGGAGCGGAAAAGTATATGCCTAAAGACCAAACGTTAAAAAAGATTTTAGTAATCGGATCAGGACCAATCGTAATCGGGCAAGCAGCAGAATTTGATTATTCAGGAACTCAGGCATGCTTGTCATTAAAAGAAGAAGGTTATGAAGTTATCTTAATCAATAATAATCCAGCTACAATTATGACGGACACTCACGTAGCAGATCGAATCTATTTTGAACCATTAACAGTAGACTGCGTAGAGAAAATTATTGCAAAAGAAAAGCCGGATGGTTTGCTAGCCACATTAGGCGGACAGACGGGTTTAAACTTAGCCCTTGAGCTTCATGAACAAAACATTTTGCCAAAATACGATGTGAAACTTTTAGGAACACCGATTGAATCAATCAAAAAAGGTGAAAGCCGTGAAGAGTTCCGTGCATTAATGAATGAACTGAATGAACCGGTGCCGGAAAGTGAAGTTGTCACAAAAGTAGAAGAAGCATTGGCTTTTGCCGAGAAAATTGGTTTTCCTGTTATTGTACGTCCTGCTTATACGTTAGGCGGAACGGGTGGAGGAATTGCTCATTCTATGGAAGAGCTTGAAAAACTTTCAGCGTCAGGCTTACGTGAAAGTGCTATTACTCAATGCTTGATTGAAAAAAGTATCGCTGGATTCAAAGAAGTTGAGTACGAGGTTATGCGTGACGTGAACAATACGTGCATTACAATTTGTAACATGGAAAATATTGATCCCGTAGGCGTTCATACTGGAGATTCGGTAGTCGTTGCTCCTTCTCAAACACTAACAGACGTGGAATATCAAATGCTTCGCTCTGCTTCAGTTAAAATTATTTCATCGCTTGGCATTATTGGGGGATGCAACATTCAGTTTGCACTTGATCCAAAAAGTAAGCAGTATTATCTAATTGAAGTAAATCCGCGTGTGAGCCGTTCGTCTGCTCTTGCATCAAAAGCAACGGGCTATCCGATTGCTAAAATTGCTGCAAAGCTATCGGTAGGCTACACGCTTCATGAGTTATTAAATCCTGTAACAGGAGACACATATGCAAGCTTCGAACCTGCTCTTGACTATGTAGTAGTGAAATTTCCAAGATGGCCGTTTGACAAGTTTTTCTACGCTGAGAGAACGCTTGGCACGCAAATGAAAGCAACTGGAGAAGTAATGGCTATTGACCGTAACTTTACACGCAGCTTCCAAAAAGCATTGTCTTCTTTAGAAATTGACTTACAGGGATTAGAAGTAGAAGAACTGCAAGAACTTTCAACGGATGAATTAAAAAGCAAGCTTGGCGAACAAAGTGATGAGCGTATTTTTGTTATCCTTGAGCTTTTACGCCGCGGCACAACGCCTGAGTATATCCATGAAGTAACGCAAATTGATTATTTCTATTTAACACATTTTACACAGCTGATTAAGATGGAAGCCTCTTTAAAGGAAGTGCGTTTTGATTCGATTACAGCTGAACACTTCAAACAAGTGAAGGAGCATGGTTTTACAGATGCGTATCTAGCAAACGTATGGAACGTGCCAGAGCTTGACGTAAGAGCGAAACGTAAAGCACTACATATTACGCCAAGCTACAAAATGGTGGATACATGTGCAGCAGAGTTCGAATCTTCTACGGCTTATTTCTACTCTAGTTATTATGGGGAGAGCGAAATTGAACCATCAACGAATAAAAAAGTTGCGATTATCGGTTCTGGACCAATTCGTATCGGCCAAGGAGTAGAATTCGACTACAGCTCTGTACACGGTGTGTTAGCTCTTGAAAAAGAAGGATACGAAACAATTTTAATTAACAACAACCCAGAAACGGTAAGTACGGATTTTGAAGTAGCAGACCGCTTATATTTTGAACCTGTAACAGTAGAAGATGTGCTAAACGTTCTTGATGCTGAAAACGTGACGGATGTAATTGTTCAATACGGAGGTCAAACGGCTATTTCGCTTGTTAAAGGTCTAGAAGAAGCTGGCGTTAATTTATTAGGGATTACAAATGATGTCATTGATGCACTTGAAGATCGTGACCTGTTCTATAAGCTTTTGGATGACTGCGATATTCCGCACATCCCAGGTGAAATGGCGAAAGATGAGCAAGAACTTGTACAAAAAGCAAAAAATATGGGCTTCCCATTACTTATTCGTCCTTCTTACGTGATTGGCGGAAAAGGAATGCTGACAATTCAAAACGAAACGGAGCTGCAGGCTTGTTTACCGGCTATTAAAGCGTCTCATTTCCCAATGCTTATTGATGCTTACTTCCCCGGAAAAGAAGCAGAAATTGATGTTGTAGCAGACGGAAAAGATGTGTTGATTCCGACAATCGTTGAACATATTGAAAAAGCGGGCGTTCATTCAGGAGACAGCTATGCGCTTTTACCAGCAAAAACAGTAGAAGCATCACATAAAGAAAAAATGGTGAGCTACGCTCAAAAAATTGTAAATAAACTTCAATATAAAGGGATTATGAATATCCAATATGTTATTTACAACGATGAAGTCTACATGCTGGAAGTTAATCCGCGTGCCAGCCGTACAGTGCCTGTAGTAAGCAAAGTGTGCAACACGCCGCTTGTTTCGCTATCAACTCAAATATTGCTTGGGAAATCATTGTCGGAAATTAGTGAAAAGCTAGGTTTATTGCCAGATCCGGCTTACACAACTATTAAGTTTCCGGTATTTTCGACAAGTAAATTATCAGGAGTTGATCCACTTGTTGGACCGGAAATGAAGTCAACTGGTGAAGGAATTGCGATTTCTTCAACGATTGAAGAAGCGGCCAAAAAAGTGTTCCATCAGTATGTGTTAAGCAAAAAAGGTGCTACGGAAGTATATATCAACGGAGAAGCACAGGGTCTTGAAGAACTTGTGCAAAGCGCCGGCTTAACCCTTGTTAAAGATAAAGAAGTTAGCGAATGGGTGAAGACAAAGGAAGCTTTATTATACGTAAGCTTGCAGCCTGAAGATAAAGAAAGCCGCATGGCAGCATTAAAACACGGTTTGAAGGTCATGACGGAGGCTGAAACGGCTTCGCTATTTTTCCAATCGTTCCAAGTGGATGAATATCACGTTTCATCACTACAAGAATGGTTTCAAAAAACTAAAAAGGAAGTGACAGTATCATGAGTACATTATCGGTAAATACCAATTTAAAAGGAAAAGATTTGCTTACGCTTAAAGATTTATCATCAGACGATATTATGTCACTTTTGGAAAGCGCCATTGAGCTGAAAGAAAAGCATAAAAATGGTGAAATCGTAACATCGTTAAAAGGAAAAACGCTGGGGCTCATTTTTGAAAAATCTTCAACAAGAACAAGAGTCTCATTTGAAGCGGGAATGATGCAGCTTGGAGGGAACGCTCTCTTTCTAAGCAGCCAGGATTTACAGATTGGACGCGGAGAAACGATTGCTGATACAGCTCGCGTACTATCTGAATTTATCGATGCTATCATGATTCGTACGTTTGAACATGCTAAGATTGAAGAGCTTGCAGACTACGCATCCATTCCCGTCATTAATGGTTTGACAGATGATTATCATCCTTGTCAGGCGCTAGCTGATTTATTAACGATTTACGAGCACAAGAAATCATTTGAAGGTCTAAAAGTAGCTTATGTTGGAGACGGAAATAATGTAGCGCATTCGTTAATGATTGCATGTGCAAAAATGGGTATAGATATTTCAATTGGCTGCCCTGATGGATATGAGCCAAAAGACTTTGTAACAGGATATGTTAATGAAGTAGCTGCTAAAACGGGTGCAAAAGTTACGATTACAAAAGATCCTGTAGAGGCTGTAAAAAATGCCGATGCTATTTATGCAGACGTATGGACAAGTATGGGACAGGAAGAAGAAGCACAGCAGCGCTTGAAAATATTTGCTCCTTATCAAGTGAACGAAGAACTAGCTGCCTATGCTAAGTCAGATTATTTATTTCTACACTGTTTGCCTGCCCATCGTGAAGAAGAAGTGACAGCAAGCATTATTGACGGACCAAATTCTGTTGTCTTTCAGCAGGCTGGAAATCGTATGCATGTACAAAAAGCCTTGCTTCAAGCCATTTTAGGCTAAGAAAGAAACCTTTCTGAGAATATCAGAAAGGTTTTTTTGTTTAAAGGGAATTAATTGAGGGAACACCAATTGTATACTAAACAGAACGAAAGGTGATTTATGATGAAAGTATTAGTTGTTGGAGCAAACGGAACAACGGGAAAACAAGTGGTAGAAAAAGTTGCAAACAGCAATCAGCACGAAGCTTATGCGATGATTCGCGACGAAAAGCAAGCAGACGCGTTAAAGAAGCTAGGTGCCAACGTTGTGCTTGCTGACTTGGAGCAAGATGTTTCAGATGCTTTAAGAGGTATGGACGCTGTCATATTTGCAGCAGGTTCTGGAGGGCATACCGGAGACGAAAAAACAATCGCTGTAGATCAAAACGGTGCTAAAAATATCATTGATGAAGCAAAAAATCAAGGTGTAAAGCGCTTTGTTATGTTAAGTTCAATGGGAACAGACGCACCTGAACAAGGACCAGAAGGCTTACAGCTTTACTTGCGTGCGAAAGCGATAGCGGATGAATACCTAAAGCAGTCTAATCTACAGTATACAATTGTAAGACCAGGAACTTTGTCGAATGATCAAGCTACTGGGAAAATTGATATCAATAATGATATTGAAGATAAATCTCAGACGATTCCCCGAGCAGATGTAGCAACTGTGCTTGTAGAATGTCTAAACGAAGAAGCTACAATAGGAAAAACGTTTGAAATGCTAGCTGGAGAAACTGAAATCGAACAAGCTATCAAATTTACTCATTGATACAAAAGGGCGGATCTAAAGGTCTGCTCTTTTTCTCTTCCTAATATGAAAACATCTCCATTATGAAACAGAAATCTTAAGGGAATAGTATAGGAGAACATTTCATTTCAGGAATGAGGAGGCAGGACAATGGGACAAAATCGTCATTTCACACCGGGTCAAAAAGCTCCTAATAACGGAGTGTATATTGAAATTGGTGAAACAGGAAGCAACGTAAATAATCCTCAAAAGGTTAAATTAAAAGCAGGAGAGCGTTTTCCAGAGACGGCCAACGATGATCGCCACTGGACGTACATGCGTAAGCCTTAAATAGTAAAAAATAAAGAAGCCATTCTAAATTGAATGGCTTTACTTGTTTTCCTATTGCTGGGTATAATGAAATAAAGGTCAATAAAGGTCAAATGTATCGAAGGAGGATGTTCAATGGATATAAATAAAATGACCCAAAAATTGCAAGAAGGCGTGATGGAAGCGCAGTCCGAAGCTATTAAACGAAATCAGCAGGAAGTGGATATTGCTCATTTGCTTTATACGCTCATTCATCAACAAGATGGTATTGCTCCTCGCATATTAGATCATTTACATATAGATCATCAATCTTTTCAGCAGCAGGTAAATCAATTGCTTGCGAAAAAACCAGCCGTTACAGGAAGTGGTGCTGAAGCAGGGAAGGTTTATATTACAAATAAACTTCAGCAGCTGTTTGTGAAAGCTCAAGAAGAAGCATCTCGTCTGCAAGATGATTATGTTTCAGTTGAACACATCTTTTTAGCGTTAGCACAGGAACCATCTTCTAATGAATATGGCAAGTTATTTTCAAGTCACGGTATAACAAAAAAAGCTCTGCAAGATGTTCTTACCAGCCTTCGAGGAAATCAGCGAATTACAAGTCAAAACCCGGAAGTCACATATGAAGCCTTAGCGAAATATGGAAGAGACTTAGTGGCAGAAGTACGAGCAGGGAACATTGATCCAGTCATTGGACGAGACGGAGAAATTCGCCGCGTTATCCGCATTTTATCGCGAAAAACAAAAAACAATCCAGTTTTGATCGGAGAACCTGGCGTGGGTAAAACAGCAATTGTTGAAGGTCTAGCACAGCGTATTGTTCGCCGAGATGTGCCTGAAGGATTAAAAGATAAAACCATCTTTTCATTAGATATGGGAGCTTTAGTAGCAGGAGCGAAATTCAGGGGAGAATTTGAAGAGCGTTTAAAAGCTGTTCTTCAAGAAGTTAAGAAAAGCAACGGCCAAATTCTTTTATTCATTGACGAGCTTCATACAATCGTTGGAGCAGGTCGTACGGATGGAGCGATGGATGCAGGGAATATTTTAAAACCAATGCTTGCTAGAGGAGAACTTCACTGTATAGGAGCTACAACTCTTGATGAGTACCGTCAGTATATTGAAAAAGATCCAGCGCTTGAAAGACGCTTTCAACAGGTGCTTGTCGATGAGCCTTCCGTAGAAGATACAATCTCTATTTTACGCGGTTTAAAAGAACGATTTGAAATTCATCACGGTGTAAACATTCATGACCGAGCGATTGTTTCAGCAGCGGTTATGTCTGATCGTTATATCTCAGATCGCTTTTTACCTGATAAAGCAATTGATTTAATTGATGAAGCATGCGCAACCATTCGAACAGAAATTGATTCGATGCCATCAGAATTAGATGAAGTAACACGACGTGTCATGCAGCTTGAAATTGAAGAAGCGGCATTAAGTAAAGAAACAGATCAAGCAAGCATCACAAGGTTAGAGGCAATTCGAAAAGAAGTCTCTGATTTAAAAGAACGTGCAGATACAATGAAGCTGCAGTGGGAAAAAGAAAAGCAGTCGATTCAAACGGTGCAAGATGTCCGGGAGCAGCTTGAGAAAGCGAAGCGAGACCTAGAAGAAGCTGAAGGGAAATATGATTTAAATAAAGCAGCTGAACTTCGCCACGGACGCATTCCAGCTCTTGAAAAAGAACTAAAACAGCTGGAAGAAACAGCTGCTCAAAAAGCACAGGAAAATCGTTTGTTAAGAGAAGAAGTAACAGAAGAAGAAATTGCTGAAATTGTAGGAAGATGGACGGGAATTCCGGTATCAAAACTAGTTGAAGGGGAAAGAGAAAAGCTGTTGAAGCTTGAGTCAATTTTACAGCAGCGTGTGATTGGACAAGACGAAGCCGTATCCTTAGTGACGGATGCCGTAATTCGCGCACGGGCAGGTATTAAAGACCCGAACCGTCCGATTGGATCATTTATTTTCCTAGGACCTACCGGAGTAGGAAAAACGGAGCTAGCCAAAACGTTGGCCCATTCTTTATTTGACAGTGAAGAACAAATGGTTCGTATTGATATGTCTGAGTATATGGAAAAGCATGCGGTCTCTAGGCTTATAGGAGCGCCTCCTGGCTATGTAGGATACGAAGAAGGCGGCCAGCTAACGGAAGCGGTGAGACGCAAGCCTTATTCAGTCGTTTTGTTGGATGAAATTGAAAAAGCTCATCCCGAAGTATTTAATGTGCTCCTTCAAATACTAGATGATGGAAGAGCAACAGATTCAAAAGGAAAAGTCATTGATTTTAAAAATACAGTCATTATTATGACGTCGAATATCGGTTCTCAATTTTTATTAGACGGTTTAACAAGTGAAGGCGAGATTACTGAAAAAGCGAGAGAGCAAGTAATGGCTCAATTAAGACAGCATTTTCGTCCAGAATTCTTAAATCGAGTAGACGACACGATTTTATTCAAACCGCTAACTGTTCATGAAGTAAAAGGGATTATCGATAAGCTATTGCTTCAGCTTGAAAAGCGCTTATCCGATCGTCATATTTCGTTAACGTTAACAGAAGAAGCAAAAAATTATATTGCAGCCTCGGGGTTTGATCCGGTATACGGAGCTCGCCCTTTAAAAAGGTTTATTCAAAAATATATTGAAACAAAAATTGCCAGAGAGTTAATTGCAGGGCAAATTGAAGATTATAGTCAAGTGACAGTGGATGTAAAAGATGATGAGTTTGTTGTCAGCGTATAAGTTTTCTAAAAAGGCCATTCATGATAAATTGAATGGTCTTTTTTTGCTATTAAAAGCAGTTCTCCTTTTAAAATAAATAAAAAGAAATGAAAGAAAATACGTGAGAGCTAAGCGTAAAAACTTATTCAGTTTTAGGTTGTAGAATATATCTAATTCATTTATGATAATACAAAATGGGCAAAGGAGCATGAATGAGCACATGAAGGACCGTATAGAGCTTATATATGACGAAGCATATGATTTTATAGATCAGGCATTAACTAAAATAAGAGCGCTGGATAAAAATGATCTTCAAGCTGAAAATGAAGAAGTGCAGGAAAAGGCAGAACGGACAGAGTTTGCACTTCAAGCTGCACGAGATATTTTAGAAAATATGATTATCCCGGGTAAAAAATTGACTTTTATTTACGAAAAAGGTTCTGTGGTAGTAGAAATTCCCGATAAAAAATAAAAACGACTTCCTTTTATGGAAGTCGTTTTTATTTTGGCAATGCAAAGTGCTCATCAATGGATGCATCACTTTTTCGATACTGCCCCGGTGTCATATTGGTTGTTTTGCGAAATACTTTTGTTAAATAATTGGCATTTGCATAGCCGACGTTTTCAGCAATTTCCTCGATTGAATACTTGGTTTGATGCAATAGCTCGGCCGCTTTTTGAATGCGAAGCTTCGTTAAATATTGAATAGGCGTAATCCCAGTTGTTTGTTTGAATAACCGGCTAAAATGATAGCGAGATAAATGAGCTGCATCTGCCATTTCATCCGGACCGATTTCTTCATGATAATGGTTACGGGCAAATAAAATAGAGCTAATGATACTTTCAGGCCAATCTTCTGTAAAACTGTCCATGCTTTTAATATATTGGTACAGCTCCATTACAAAGCGGTAAGATAAGCTTGAGGCATGAAATGGATCTGCTATATGTTTTTCACTTGCCCGCTTATATATTTGAGCAAGCAGCTGAACAGGTGCTGATTCAGGATGAAACCTAATTACAGGGGAGTGGGTTGACTGAATATAATCCCAGCATTTTTGTACTTCATCTCCGTATAATGTAAGAAAAATAAACTCCCAGTTTTCACTTTCCTTTGGTAAGTAATAGCGGTAATTTCCAGGTATATTGACGATGAATGCTTTCCCAGCATCCACTTTATATTCTTGTCCATCTATTTCAATCATCCCGTACCCAGAAACCGTGTATTGAAAAATATATTTCCCTACGTCTTTTCGCTGATTTCCGCTCCAGTTATAAAGGGGAGAGAAAACTTCATCCCACCCAACCGACCATAGCTGCGCAACTTCATTTGTGCGGGATTCTAAAAACCTGTATGCGTACGTTGAATATTCTTGAGCTTGGAAATGTGAGAGCAAATTTTCACCTTCTTTTTGAAATAAAGTCGTACTTAATTCTTACTTTAACGTAATCGCTTTCATTTTTCTATAATTTTTTGAAAATATCGTGATTATTTTTAGGGAATGTCTCTAAATCTATTATTTTCTTATAATTTGCAAGTCAAGGCTCACATAAAGATAACACCTTTTTTGGGTAAGAGTAGTTCATCGTCAATTCAAAAGAATCATTTTTAAAGTGATAAGCAAAAAAGTACCGATTATCGATAGTAATTTTACCATTGAGGCAAGGAAAATTGGACTTTACAATGTACATATGAATCCGTTTCCAAAAAACTACTTAAAATAGGTGATAATAAATGCTGGGAAAATTAATCGAAGAGTTCAAACAAATATTTCATTCGTCAGAAGCTATTCGCTGCTTTTTTGCGCCAGGACGTGTCAATTTAATTGGAGAACATACTGATTATAATGGAGGGCATGTTTTTCCTTGTTCATTGAGTATAGGAACGTATGCGGTAGTACAAAAACGTCATGATCTAAAAATACGTATGTACTCTAAAAACTTCTCTGAAGCAGGCGTTATTGAATCCTCTTTAGAGCAATTAACGTACAAAACCGAGGATGATTGGGCTAATTATCCAAAAGGAGTAATGGACACCTTTAAAAAGCACGGATATGATCTTCCTTTTGGTTTTGATATCTTGTTCTTCGGCAACATTCCTAACGGAGCAGGGCTTTCATCGTCGGCATCAATTGAGTTAGTCACATGCGTACTTTTAAATAAAATTCTTGAATTGAATATTGATATGATGGATCTTGTGAAAATGGCGCAGCAAGCTGAAAATGAATTTATCGGCGTAAGCTGCGGGATTATGGATCAGTTTGCCATTGGAATGGGAAAGGAAAATCAAGCCGTATTGTTAAACTGTCAAACTCTTGAATACCAGTATAGCCCCCTGCAATTAACAGATGCTGTGCTCGTTATTTCTAATACAAACAAACGAAGAGGGCTGGCAGATTCTAAATACAATGAACGCCGCATGGAGTGTGAAAGAGCGCTGTCAGATTTGCAAACTTCACTTTCCATTGATTCGCTTGGTGATTTAACGAAAGAGCAATTTGAAAAGCACAAATCTTTAATACAAAACGAAGTAGATTGTAAGCGCGCTAAACATGCGGTATATGAAAATGAACGCACAAAAGAAGCGGTTGCTAAATTGCAAAACGGTGATTTAAAAGGGTTTGGCCAATTGATGAATGAGTCGCACTGTTCGCTGCGAGATGATTATGAAGTAAGTGGAAAAGAACTAGATGCTCTTGTAGAAGCAGCTTGGCTGCAAGATGGTGTGATTGGATCACGCATGACGGGTGCAGGCTTTGGCGGCTGTACAATCAGCATTGTACAAAAAGCACAGGTTGATAGGTTTATTGAACAAGTAAGGAATACCTATTATGAGAAAACGAGTTTAGAAGCTGAGTTTTATGTGGTTACGGTTGGAGAAGGAGCGCGTGAACTCACATTAGAAGCAGTATAAGAGAAAACAGATAGAGAAAGGAACGAGTGTATGTCAGTCAACATTCATGAAGAAATCACCCGACTTATTCAATATGGTTTACAAAAGAATCTATTAACAAAATGGGATATAGATGTGGTGAGAAATAAACTGCTGGAAGTGTTAGAGCTCGATGAATGTATCATGGTAGAAGTCAAAGAAGAGAATCTGGAACACCCAGTTGCTATTTTAGACAACATGCTTGATTGGGCTGCCAAAAATAATCGAATCGCCGAGAATTCTATCACGTATAGAGATTTATTCGATACCAAAATAATGGGATGCTTTACAAGCATGCCTTCAGAGGTTAATCGGACATTTTATGATTACTATCAGCAAAGCCCCCAAAAAGCCACAAGCTATTATTACAAGCTGTCAAAAGACATTCACTATATTCGCAGAGATCGAATTGCTAAAAACGAAAGATGGGTAACAAACACTGACTTTGGAGAACTTGAAATTACCATCAACTTATCAAAGCCGGAAAAAGATCCAAAAGCAATTGCAGCAAGCAAATCACTGAAGGAAAGCAACTATCCGCTATGCCTTCTCTGTAAAGAAAATGCTGGTTATGCAGGTCGAATCAATCACCCAGCTCGCCAAAATCACCGGATTATTCCTGTGGAATTGCAGGAAGAGCTGTGGTACATGCAGTTTTCACCTTATGTTTATTATAATGAGCATGCTATTGTTTTTGCGAGTGAGCATACACCTATGCATATTTCAAAGCAAACGTTTAAGCGGCTGCTTGCCTTCGTTGAACAATTCCCACATTATTTTTTAGGGTCAAATGCAGATTTACCCATCGTGGGAGGATCTATTTTAACGCATGATCACTTTCAAGGAGGCTATCATGAGTTTCCTATGGCTAAAGCAAGAATAAATAAATTGTTCTCTCTTGAAGCGCATCCAGACGTGAAAGCTGGAATTGTTCATTGGCCAATGTCGGTCGTTCGTCTTCAAAGTTCGCACCATGCATCATTAGTGGAAGCAGCGGATTTTATTTTGAAGAAATGGAAATCATATAGTGATCAAAGCGCCGGTATTTTAGCTTTTACAGATCAAACTCCTCACAACACGGTCACGCCTATTGCTAGGAAAAGAGGAGATTTGTACGAATTAGATTTAGTACTGCGAAACAATCGAACAAACAGCAAGCACCCAGATGGTATTTACCATCCGCATGCAGAAGTTCATCATATAAAAAAAGAAAACATAGGTTTAATCGAGGTAATGGGACTTGCGGTTTTACCCGGTCGTTTGAAAGATGAAATGAGTCTAGTGGCCAAAGGGTTAGTTCAGAATAACCTGAGCGAAGTAGCCAGCAGACATGATCAAGTGAAAAAACACGTGAAGTGGGCCGAAAAAATCAAGAAAAAGTATCCGCATATTGAAGCGGAAAATGTCCAAAGCATTCTTCAACAAGAGCTCGGTTTGGTCTTTGCGACTATTTTAGAACATGCAGGTGTGTTTAAACAAACTGCTGAAGGGCAGCTTGCGTTCAGTCGTTTTATGAATTCATTAAATGAAGAGTAAATCATTAATAAAAACAGGCAGCTCATAACGAGCTGCCTGTTTTTATACAGTTAATGCATGCTGTTTTAACAGGGTATATAGAGCCTGTGTTCCTTTATTGTCATCGCCTTGTTTTTCGAGCTGTTCATAAAGAGATTTGGCTAATTTTAATCCTGGTGTATACAGCTCCATTTCTTCAGCTGATTCAATGGCGATCTTCATATCTTTAATGAAGTGTTTAATATAAAAACCTGGTTCGAAGTCTCCTTTAATCATGCGAGGAGCTAAATTGCTTAACGACCAGCTTCCCGCTGCGCCTGTTTCAATACTTTTTAGAACGGTATTCGGATCTAATCCGGCTTTTTCAGCATAAAGTATCGCTTCGCAGACACCCATCATATTAGAGGCGATAGCAATTTGGTTGCACATTTTTGTATGTTGACCAGCACCAGCGCTTCCTTGAAGAACGATGTTTGTTCCCATTTTTTTAAGTATAGGCGTAACGGCAGAGAATGCTTCAGAATCGCCTCCTACCATAATCGCTAAGGTTGCTTTCTGAGCCCCAATATCTCCTCCTGAAACAGGAGCGTCAAGCGCATGAATGTGCTTCTCTTTTGCTGCTTGATAAATCTCACGAGCAAGTATAGGGCTCGATGTCGTCATATCAATTGTATAGCAGCCTTTCTTTGCATTATGTATAATGCCGTCTTTTCCTAAATAAATCTCTTTTACATCGTGGGGATAGCCTACCATGGTGATAATAACATCAGATTGTTCGGCCACTTCTTGAACGGTTTCTTTCCATTTGGCCCCTTTTTCAAGTAGTGCTTGAGCACGAGTTTTTGTTCGTGTATAAACAACGACTTCGTATCCTGCGTCAATTAAATGCCCGGCCATGCTTTGACCCATAACGCCTGTTCCGATAAAACCAATTTTTTCTTTAGTCACAGCAGTATTCACTCCTAAAGTTAATAGTTTGATTATTCTAAAATTATATAGTTAAAGGTTGGGATAATCAATGATTCCGACTATATATAAATCTAGAAAAGTACTCTCAGTTCTGTGTCTTGAATACGAGGTAAGGAAAGGCAGTACTGAGAAGAGCCTATGCCAAAAGCCTATGCCAAAAGATAAAAAAAGCGCTGGCTTTACAGCCAACACTTTTTAGTGGTGATTATTTGCTGGTTTATTCGGTACACCCAGTTCTCCAATCAAAATTACAACTAGGGTGAAAACTACTCCAAGGATGGAAGCGGTTGCGAAACTGTAAGTACCGCCCGTCATTGCAGAGATTACGTACACTGCCATATTCATTAGTAAAAAGCCCCAAACAAAAGCCATTACGACACGCATTCTATTCACCTCGTTTACAGTACAGTTTGATTTCATTTTAGCATATAGCAGTCAAATAAGAAATTGAATTTTTTATGAATAAATAAGGGGCGTGTTCCCATCTAGAAACAAAAGAGCAATAAGTCAGAAATAGGCATTATTCTAGTGCGCTTTTTGATGGTTCTATCATACACTGTATGGAACAACTAGTAAGTTACGGAGGAAGAGCTATGATACATCGACGCTTTTTTAGCTTAGATACGCAATGGAATGTCGTACATGTCCCTGAACGACCGAATGGTTTCGGTGTGTTAGTATTGGGTGATAAAGATCATTTTGTTGAAAGTTCAACTAGCTTATGGATTCAGCACGGCGGAAGGTCACAGCTGTTGCAATGTTTACAAGATGAAGGATACACAGTATTTTATTCCAATTTATATGGCCGGCATTGGGGGTCTCCTGAAGCATATCACCTTGCAAAACAACTTTATCATTTAGTAATGAAACAAGAAATTTTAAATAAACGAATTCATATTTTAGCTGAAGGAATGGGGGCTCTGTTAGCGCTGCAGCTAATGGAAAATGACGGGAATACGTTCATTCGATCAGCTGGTTTACTAAATCCATGTATTGATCTTCATACGCATGCAGAACATGAAAAAAACAATAAATTCTTTTATAAACAATTCACGAAGGACTTGACTCAAGCTTATAAAGTGGAGCGGAAGCAAGTATCAAAGCTAATTAAGGAGTACCCTTCCGTTACAGAATTAAAATCAACGCTGCCCGTGAAGATATGGACCGCGCCTAATGCCTCTACTCATTATCCAATTGCACACAGTAAAAAATATGAACTACATCGTGAAGAACTTCACTCTCCGATTATGCTTTCACTTTATTTGCCGGAAAAAAACTATTTATTTGAACGGTCCCTTCTCCAATTTTATAAACAGCATGAAAAAGTGTTATAAGCAAAGCTTCTATGATTATACATATCATAGGGGCTTTTTGTATAAGAGATAAAAGGAAAAAGAGAGTTCATGATGCTTTTACGGATGAACTTCTTTGAAATAAGGAATGATTACTCTCTATAACTATAGGGCTTTAAGCTTTTTGTTGAATAAATGATGAATGAAGAATTGGAGGAAGCGATATGGGAAATGTAGTAGTAATAGGGGCAAACCGCTTTATTGGTTTTCATTTATGTATGGCTTTTTTAGACGAAGGTACAGAAGTAAAAGGGTATACACATTCTGCTCATAAAGAAGAAGATGACTTGCAGGAAGAGATGAAATTTTTCTTAGGGCGAAACGCTAATTATATATCGACTGAAGTAGGCGATTCATTAGATATGATTACCTCAGAAACGGATATTGTCTACTTCACGTATTTCGATGGAGGAGATTTTTATCATCCAGATTTTTTAAGACAAGAAATGCAAAAAGCGCAGCAAGTACTCATTCAAGCACTTAATAAATGCCGTCAATTCAACATTCGATTTGTGTTTGTTTCTACCATGCGCGTATTTGGAGACCAGCAGCGAAAGATTGAAGAAACAACGATTCCAGAACCGGACAGTAGTGAAGGAAGGCTATACGTTCATTTTGAGCGAATGATAGAAAAATATAAAGATGATGGATGGCCCATTATGATTGTCAGAACGCCGACTCTTTACGGACCTTGGCAGCCTTTGTCAATGTGCTATTCCAAAAATATTGCCGGGTACGAAGAAGCTTTTACCATTATGGAAGGCACGGATTTTATTATTTATATTGAAGACGCCGTCAGTGCACTTAGACGCTGTAAAACTTCTGCATATTCATATGAAGTGGTTCATTTAGTTGAAGAAAAGTTACAGCCTTGGAGCGCAGGAGCAAACATTACTCATATGGAGGTGAAGGAAGAAGCGGCTCAAGAAAAATATGAAATCAGCAGGAAAGCGAAAGAACTGCTGCATTTTTCTTCCAAAGTAACGGCTAAAGAAGGCATTTATCTGCAAAAAAAACATATGAGAACATTCTTTTTACCTCTTCATTAAAAGGAGAAAGTTGTACTTATAGAATAGATTCGCTAATATAAGGAGGAATAAATGTTTTTAATAAAGGAGATTTCACTATGGAAGAGCAAAATATGCAATTCATGCAAATTGCAATGAAGTACCTGCCAGAAGCAAAGCAGATCTTAGATGAAACAGGCGTTGAGTTATCAATGGAACACGTACAGCCGGTATTGACATTACTAACAAAAGTAATGAACGACGCTTATGAGCTTGGCAAGCAAGATGCATTAGCTGAAAATGAAAACAACTAAAGAAAACAGCTCGGTAGAATCCGAGCTGTTATTTTTGTTTGGAAAATAAATCGACTAAAGGGGCAAACTGTTTAAGAAGAGGAGCTAGTTCTTCGACGGCGAGTACAATTTCATCGATTTGTTTAAATAATCTTTCCCACTCCTCTCGCTCTCTTTCTTCTCTTGATTTTCTGCGCCCAGCGCCAAACATAAAATCAGAAAAAGCTTCATTTCTTTGTCTTCTTGCCATGATACTCATTCCTTTCACTATTTTAATGGTGGGTAAGTTCTTACCTAATGTCCCATACTAGAGTAAGAGGGACCCGTATGATTACTATATGTAGCATGATAGATACCTGAGTAGGACGAACACCTATATAGACAAAAAATAAAAAATGAAGTAAAATTAGTACCAACTCATAATAATTGATTATATAATCGATAAATGAAATGACGGATATAGGTTTTATAGGAATATAAGCCTTTTATTTAAAGGAGAGGTTGATATGAACGCTGGTGTTCTAGGAATTGGACGTTATGTACCAGAGAAAGTTGTAACAAATTTAGATCTTGAAAAAGTAATGGATACATCAGATGAGTGGATTCGTACGCGCACAGGTATTCAAGAGCGCCGAATCGCAGCCGATAACGAGGACACATCTGATTTAGCTTATAAAGCAGCAGTTGAAGCTTTACATAAAGCTAACGTCAAAGCAGAAGATATTGACATGATCATTGTTGCTACGGTAACGCCAGATCAACCGTTTCCTACAGTATCATGTATGCTACAAGAAAAATTGGGAGCAAAAAAAGCAGCTTCTTACGATGTGAGTGCAGCATGTGCAGGATTTATGTACGGCATGATTACAGCTAAGCAATTTATTGAAACTAATGCTTACAAGCATATATTAGTGGTGGGTGTAGAAAAGCTTTCTAAGATTACAGATTGGGACGACCGTAACACGGCTGTTTTATTCGGAGACGGTGCAGGTGCGGTTGTAATGGGACCAGTATCAGAAGGACGAGGCATTTTATCCTTTGAATTAGGATCCGACGGTACGGGAGGCAAGCACTTGTATCAAAACGAGCTTGATCATATTGTCATGAACGGACGTGAAGTATTTAAGTTTGCTGTTCGACAAATGGGGGAATCTGCTGTTAATGTAATTGAAAAAGCAGGTTTAACAAAAGAAGATGTTGATTTTCTTGTACCTCATCAAGCGAATATTCGTATTATGGAAGCTGCAAGACAGCGATTAGACTTGCCTGAAGAAAAAATGTCTAAAACAATCCAATACTACGGCAATACATCAGCAGCATCGATTCCAATTTCAATTGTTCATGAGCTTGAAGCAGGGAAAATTCAAGATGATGATTTAATTGTAATGGTTGGCTTCGGAGGCGGCTTAACATGGGGAGCTATTGCTATTAGATGGGGAAAATAACACTACATTTTTAAAGCAACTGAAGGAGATGAATGTACGATGAATAAAAAACGTGTAGTTGTAACAGGACTTGGTGGACTTACACCAATTGGAAACGACGTAGAAACAGCTTGGAAAAACGCAGTAGCAGGCGTATCTGGGGTTGGTCCTTTAACAAGACTAGATGCAGATGAATTCCCGGCTAAAGTAGCGGCTGAAGTAAAAGATTTTAACGTGGAAGATTTTATTGATCGCAAAGAGGCTCGTAAGATGGACCGCTTTACTCAATATGCAATGGTAGCTGCACTGGCTGCTGTTAAAGATGCTGATTTGACTATTACAGAAGAAATTGCTCCAAACGTCGGCGTTTGGATTGGTTCTGGAATCGGCGGTATGGAAACGTTTGAAAATCAATATTCAACGTTATTAGAAAAAGGTGCTCGCCGTGTAAGTCCATTCTTCATCCCGATGATGATTCCTGATATGGCAACAGGACAAGTTTCCATTGCTTTAGGAGCGAAAGGCGTGAACTCTTGTACGGTAACAGCATGTGCAACGGGTACAAACTCTATTGGTGATGCGTTTAAAGTCATTCAACGCGGAGATGCAGATGTGATGATTACAGGCGGGACGGAAGCACCAATCACGCGTTTATCTATTGCTGGTTTCTGTGCGAATAAAGCACTTTCTACAAATCCAGATCCTGCAACGGCATCTCGTCCGTTTGATAAAGACCGCGACGGCTTCGTTATGGGAGAAGGTGCGGGTGTTATTGTACTTGAAGAGCTTGAACATGCACTAGCACGCGGCGCACATATTTATGCTGAAATTGTGGGCTATGGTTCAACTGGAGATGCTCATCATATCACAGCACCAGCTCCAGGAGGAGAAGGCGGCGTTCGTGCAATGCGTCATGCGATTGAAGATGCAGGCCTACAGCCAAGTGATATTGATTACATCAATGCTCACGGTACAAGTACAGGATACAATGATAAATTTGAAACAATGGCTATTAAAGAAGTATTTGGTGACCACGCTCAAAAAGTAGCAATTAGTTCAACAAAGTCAATGACTGGCCACTTGCTAGGAGCTGCTGGTGGAGTAGAAGCTATTTTTAGTGTGAAAGCAATTCAAGACGGTATTCTTCCTCCAACAATTAACTATCAAACACCTGATGAAGAGTGCGATTTAGACTACATTCCAAACAAAGCGCGTAAGCAAGAAGTAAAAGCGGTGCTAAGCAACTCACTTGGATTTGGCGGTCACAATGCAACAATCATCTTTAAAAAATACGAAGCATAATGAAAAATTCTAGGCGGATGCCTAGAATTTTTTTTATTTTTAATAACCAAAAGAGTAGCTGTGAACATATCATGAAACAAAAGGATGAAGAAAGAGAGGGGAAAACATGCCGATTGTTTCAACTTCTAGTTGGACGGAGCCGAAAGAAATAAGCTGTTATCTTGAGCGCTATTTTAAGAAATTAAAAGAAAAAGAATATATGGAATTACTTTTTAACTATGGAATGTGTCCGCCTTCTTTAATGTTTATAAAAGAATTAGAAGAAATGAAGAAAAGGCAGGTGTGGAAGAAAGTTAAAGCACATTACGAAAAGCTTAAAAAAGCATGGAATGGGCCGGATGTAGCGGTGCTAGTGCTTCCAAGCAATCCTAGAAATCGAAAAATGCAGCGTGAATTTAACGGAAGAGCAGGTGTCGCCTTTACCGATAAATTATTTGTGTTTATGACAAGTCATACATCTGATGAAGAAATGTTAGCGGTACTTACCCATGAGTACCATCACGTTTGCAGGCTAAAAGCCATTAACAAATCTGATGAAACGATTACTTTGTTAGACGCTATGATGATGGAAGGGTTAGCTGAAAGAGCTGTAGAGGAATATTGTGGTAAAAAATATTTAGCTCCTTGGACAAATTATTATACCATTGAAGAAGCTAAAAAAATGTGGGAAAAGCATGTTAAACCTTATTACAATCTGCGCGCTGACGAAAAAAAATATGATCAACTGTTATTCGGCCAAAATTGGTATCCAGAAATGATGGGCTACAATATTGGTTATCATCTTGTTACTTCAAGTATGAAGCCTCACACTTTAACTACTACCCAGCTGCTTCCTCTTAGTACCAATACTATCTTAAAAAAATCTGCGTTCCAACTGTAAAAAAACAAGTTCTATATACCTAAAACAAAAAATAGTAAATTTTATCCTGTTTTCAACAAAAAATTAGGAGGTTTATGCGTTAAAGTGCTGAAGAGATATTCAAAAATCATTATTTTAAAAATAAAAAATATAATTAATTTTCAAAATATATTGATTTTGTAATGAAATTGTAATAATATCTTATTCAAATATAACAATTTTTAGAAAAAAGAGGTGTGCACTATAAATGGATAAAAAGCCCGTCGAATCGACACCTTTACTAGAAGTGAAGAATTTACAAACTGCTTTTTCCATTAATGATTCCTGGCATAATGCTGTGGACGACGTGTCGTTTCAAGTCGGACGAAAGCGAATTGTAGGAGTTGTAGGAGAATCTGGATGTGGAAAAAGCGTATTGTCTTTATCCGTTATTGGATTATTACCTAAAGTAAATAGTCAAATTAGAAGCGGAAGCGTTGTATTTAACGGAAAGAATCTTACACACTTATCAGAAGATGAGATGAATGACGTTCGTGGAAAAGACATTTCAATGATTTTCCAAGAACCGATGACCTCTCTCAATCCTGTGTTAACCATTGGATATCAGCTGCAGGAAGTACTGTTTAACCACATGAATATATCGAAAGCGGAAGCGCGTGAAAAAAGCATTGCGCTTTTAAAAAGCGTTGGTATTTCGAGATCCGAAAAGCTCATCGATGAATATCCGCATCAGCTGTCTGGAGGAATGAGGCAGCGTGTCATGATTGCCATGGCGGTAGCTTGTCAGCCTAAGCTTTTAATTGCTGATGAGCCGACAACCGCCTTAGACGTTACGGTTCAAGCTCAAATTTTAGAGTTGTTAAAAGAAATTCAAGAAAGCAATGACATGTCTATTATTATGATTACACATGATTTGGGAGTAGTTGCTGAGATGTGTGATGAAGTGATCGTCATGTATGGTGGGAAAATTGTTGAGCATACAGATGTTGATACGTTATTTTATGCCCCAAAACATCCGTACACGAAAGCGCTTCTTCACTCAATTCCACGCATGGAAGATGATGTAGAAGTATTAAATACGATTAAAGGAATTGTGCCTTCTCTTGTAAACATGCCGCGGACAGGCTGTCGTTTCGTTAACCGATGTCCTCATGCAATGGAAGACTGCAGTTCCGTTACACCTGTTCTTCACCCCGATTCACAGGGGCATGATGTCGCATGTCTGCTGTATGAAAATAGCTATCCGTCAAAAGGAGTGAAGTCAAGCTAATGACTAAAGCGGTGAAAGATGTATTGCTAGAAGTTCAACATTTAAAAACCTACTATCCTATTCACGGCGGATTTTTCCGAAAGAAAATTGGTGATGTAAAAGCAGTTGACGGTATTTCCTTTGCGATTCGAAAAGGAGAAACGCTCGGTCTGGTAGGAGAATCTGGATGTGGAAAATCCACAGCTGGAAGAACGATTCTAAGGCTGTTGGAACCAACTAGTGGCAAAATTATTTTTGATGGTAAAGATATCACAGAAGTAAAAGGGACTTCTCTCCGTAAAATCAGACAAGATTTCCAAATGGTTTTTCAAGACCCCTATGCTTCCCTTAATCCAATGCAAATGGTTGGAGATGTTATTTCTGAACCAATTCGGAATTTTACAGGAAAATCAACTAATCAATTAAAATCAGAAGTTATGAATCTACTTACAAAAGTAGGGTTACCAGAAGATGCATACTATAAATATCCTCACGAATTTTCTGGTGGACAGCGACAGCGTATTGGAATTGCACGTGCACTTGCACTTCGTCCAAAACTTATCATCGCTGATGAACCGGTGTCAGCACTTGACGTTTCTGTCCAATCACAAGTTTTAAACCTTCTTAAAGAACTTCAACAAGAATTCGACCTAACCTTTTTATTTATTGCCCATGATTTGAGTGTTGTTAAACATATGAGTGACCGTATCGGTGTTATGTATCTAGGCGGTTTAGTAGAAATTGCTGACAAGAAAAGTCTATATGCAGAGCCGCTGCACCCTTATACGCAAGCGCTGGTATCGGCTATACCTGAACCCGATCCCCGAAAGAAAAAACAGCGTATTATTTTACAGGGAGATGTGCCAAGCCCAATTGATCCGCCAAAAGGCTGTGCGTTTCATCCTCGCTGTATACATGCAATGGCAGAGTGCAGCCAAACAAAACCTGCCTTAAAGGAGGTGAAACCTGGCCATCAAGTAGCTTGCCATTTATATAACTCGTAAAAGCTACATACGAACAGATTATTAGTTAAATAGGGGGAACGTCATGATGAAAAAGAAATCGTTTTTATCACTTGTTTCCATTTTGCTTGTGCTATCGCTTTTTCTAGCGGCATGCAGCGGTGGAAGCAGTTCTTCATCTTCTAGTAATAAAGAAGGCGGAGAAACAAAAACTGAAGGTGCAAAAACAGACAAGCCAAAAGATGGCGGAACGATTACGTATGGAATTGACGGAGCGCCAGAAGGCCTTTTTGAGTATGCGTTGTATGGTAGTGCATATGATAGCCAAATCTTAGAATTTATCAATGAAGGTCTCTTTACTTATGATAAGAAATTAAAGATTAAATCTGACTTAGCTACTTGGGACGTGAGTGGAGATAAACTAACTTACACGTTTAAATTAAAGAAGGGCATTAAGTGGCATAACGGAGATCCATTAACTGCAGATGATTTTAAATATACGTATGAAACGATTGCCGATAAAGACTATACAGGTCCACGCTATGTAAACGTTGAGCATATTAAAGGCGCTCAAGAATATCACGATGGCAAAGCGGATTCTATTTCTGGAGTTGAAGTAGTAGATCCCCAAACATTTAAGGTAACGTTTAAAGAAGTTCGTGTAAATAACTTAGACAACCTATGGCCATATCCAATGCCGAAAAAATACTACGAAGGAATTGCTGTAAAAGATCTTGCAGAATCCAAACAAGTTCGTAAAGAGCCAATCGGCGTTGGGCCATTTAAAGTGAAAAAAGTGGTAGCAAGTGAATATGTTCAGATGGAACGCAATGATGACTATTGGAAAGGTAAGCCTCATCTTGATGGCGTTGTTGTAAAAGTACTGGATCCATCTGTTTCCGCTGGAGCATTGAAAAAAGGTGATGTCGACATTATGGATGTTCGCCCAGCTGATCTAGGGCAAGTTGAAAAAGCAGAAAACTTAGACTTTTTGGAAGGAAAATCAACTAGTTATTCGTATATTGGTCTACGATTTGGACATCGTGATCAAAAAGCTGGTAAAAACGTAGATGATTACGAAAAGTTCAAAGATCTAAAACTTCGTCAAGCATTGCTTTATGCAATAGATAGAAAAGCAATGGTAAAAGCATTTATGAACGACAAAGCGGTTGTTTCTAACACAGTTATTCCGTCTGTATTCTGGATTGCTGCTGACCAAAAAGATTTAACAAAGTACAAGTATAGTCCTGAAAAAGCTAAAAAATTATTAGCTGAAGCTGGTTATAAAGACAAGAATAATGACGGTTTTGTAGAAGATCCAAACGGAAAACCATTTACGATCTCATTCGGTCACTATGCTGGTCCAGCCAACTTCGAGGGTCGTGCGAAGGCTATTATGCAAGCATGGAATGATATTGGTATTAAAACAAAATTAGCAACGGGTTCACTTGTTGAATTTAACTTGTACAATGAAATGAAAGATAACGACGATAAGGCGTTAGAAGCGTTCTTTGGTTCTTGGGACACTGGTTCAGATCCAGATCCTACAGGATTATGGAGCTCTGATGCTGAATGGAACTATGGCCGTTGGGTAAATAAGGAATCTGATGAAATGCTTAAAGACGGTTTGAGTGAAAAATCATTTGATGATAAATACCGTAAAGATGTATATGTAAAATGGCAAAAATTCTTTAACGAGCAGCTGCCAGCACTTCCTTTATGGGAAAATATCAATATTTATGCTGTGAATAAGCGTGTGAAAAATGTAACTTTAGATCCATCAACGGTAGTTGTAGATCCTGAGAAATGGTCTGTAACGGAATAAGTATTTTACATGTAAAGGAGAGTCAACGATGCTGCAGTACTCACTAAGACGTATTTTAGGGATGATTCCAATGTTGATTCTGATCTCCTTTGTTGTGTTTTCCCTGGCAAAAATGATGCCAGGGGACCCTTTTGGGGGAGAAATCAACCCTAGTAATACAGATCCAAAATACATTGAGGAAATGCGTGATAAGCTAGGATATAACGATCCTATCTACGTTCAATATTGGAACTGGGTAAAGGGAGTGGCACAAGGAGATTTAGGAAAGTCAACAACTCATAAGCTACCGACATTAGATATTATTTTAGAGCGTATGCCTAATACTATCTTTTTAGCTTTGACTTCGCTTTTGATTACGTATGTGTTTGCATTTATTTTAGGTATGTATGCAGGAAGAAAACCGTATACCTTAGCAGATAACTTTATTGCAGGATATAATTACTTTGCATTAGCGGTTCCATCGTTTATCGCAGGAATCGTAGGCATTTATTTATTTTCCTTTCAGTTAGGTTGGTTTCCATTTAGCGGTTCTGTTGAAGTAGGATTGAAAGAGGGATCATGGGACTTTATTCAAAGTAGAATTCATCACGTTATATTACCCGCGCTGATTCTTGGCTTGATGTCGACCGCGCAGTATACCCAATTTTTGCGCAATGATATTATTGAAAACAGTCGCAAAGATTTTGTACGCACAGCTAGAGCAAAAGGAACAAAAGAATCTAAAATTTATAATGTTCATATCTTACGCAACTCAATGATTCCGCTTATTACGTTTTTAGGGTTTGATCTTGTAACAATCATTAGCGGTTCTATCATTACAGAAACGATCTTTACGTATCCAGGAATCGGAAAGTTGTTTGTTGACTCTGTAGCAACTCGTGACTACTCAGTTATGATGTCGCTTACAATGTTGTTTTCAATTTTAACACTGGTTGGGAATCTGGTTGCTGATTTGTTATACGGCGTAGCAGATCCGCGTATTCGTTTGGATTAGGAGGAGAAAGTATGGAAATTGTAACGAAAAAAGATGTGCAGCCAGAAGTGAATATGAAAGCTCCTAAAAACCTTTCTCCATGGGCGATTGCGCGAAAGAAGTTTGTTAAAAATAAACTAGCCATGATCAGTTTAGCTTTCATGATTGTGATTACGCTTCTTGCTATTTTTGCACCGCTGCTTACAAAAGCAGATATTACGCGTATTGACTATATGGCGATGAATGCAGCGCCTTCTAGTGAGCATTGGTTTGGAACGGATACTAATGGGCGAGACGTATTTGCACGTACGTTGTATGGAGGAAGAACGTCGTTACTGATTGGAGTTGCTTGTACAACACTCGTTATTTTAATCGGAACTCTTATTGGTTCGATTGCAGGTTATTACGGAGGCAAAGTGGACCAATTCTTAATGCGTTTTACAGACTTTGTCTTAAACTTTCCGCTAATTGTTTTTGTTGTAGTGTTAAATACAATTCTAATTGGAAAGATCTCAGGCGTTTGGACGCTCATCCTAGTTGTTAGTTTCCTAAGCTGGGGAAGTACGGCTCGGCTGGTGCGAAGCAAAGTCTTGGCTGAAAAAGAAAATGAATATGTGCTTTCAGCTGTTTCCATTGGGTGCAGCCCGTTTAAAATCATCTTTAAACATTTGCTGCCAAATGTGTTTTCAACGATTGTGGTTCAAGCCAGTTTGCAGATGGCCATCCTTATTGTGTTTGAGTCAGCGATTAGCTTTATCGGTTTTGGCGTGCCGGCTGATACGCCAAGCTGGGGGAATATGCTGACAGAAGCAAGGGAATCAGATGTGCTGCAGAATAAGCCTTGGATGTGGGTTCCGCCAGGTTTAGCTATTACATTTACAATCCTAGCTATCAACTTCATTGGTGAAGGATTAAAAGATGCGTTGAATCCAAAATCTCTTCGTTAAAAATCTATCACAAAAGTGTGATAGATTTTTTTAGGTTTGTCAGACCTCCTGACAAACCTATTACTATAGAAGAAACTCGGATTTTTTGTTGCTTATAGGGGTGGATATAGCTCATGAAGCGTTTAATAATCATTAGCACTGGCGTTATGTCTGGGCTTCGAAATAAGTACATTTGAATAATAGCCAAAAATGAAGGTATTTTACAATTAATTTTTAGAAAAATAACATCATTTGGAATAAAAATTCCTTTCTCTGCCTATACTGATGGATAACAAACAGATAGTAAGTGAGGGGTAAATTATGCTATATCTTCATGATGTATGGGTTAATTGGTTTGAAGGCGAAGAAAACGGTTATAATGTGTGTCATTTCCATGAGTGGAGAAAAGACGATTGTGTAGAACTGCTCGATCAAGCACCGTTATTAAAAGTAAACCCGCTTTTATTTCATTACATTGAAAATGATCTTTCCGAGCTACCTCAACAACTACTACAAGATGTCTATCAGAAAGCATACATTCGGAAAAATCATGAACGCACGCAGGTTGAATATTGTTTTATCGTTACAGATGGAACGAATATTTTAGCAATTGATACGATGGGATATCATATTCCGATTCGAAAAAGCCGCTTAATTCCAAGACAAGAACAGTTAGTCTATGAGATGATTGCGGATCAAGAAGAGCTAGAATATAAGTTCAGTGAAGACGAGCTAAATAAAAAAGAGCATCATATTCTTTCACCGTCTCCTGAAACGATGAGAGGACTAACACGTAAAGAACGTCAGCTAAAACAGCTGTTATTTATGGCACTTGATCAGCTACATACTACAAAAAATACAGCTCAAATCCGCTACTGGTACACAGAGTGGAATCCAACGAAATACGAAGACATTCAAGAGATGTCGTTTCAAGACGTATGGAATCAGCTATACGACGAAACGAAGTCAGGGTGGTCACCGAAACATAAATTATTATGCGAGCGCTTAGTAAAAGGACAACCTTTCTTTGAAAAACTTTGGGAAATTGAACAAGAGCCAAAAGTTAATTAAAAAAAACGACTGCATAGCAGTCGTTTTTTTAACGTTTACGGCCAATTCCCATTGCGTTTCGCATTTTGCGAAGCATTTTATTAGCCGTTGCATTTGCTTTATCGGCACCTTGATCTAAAATATCATCTAGCTCGCTAGAATCAACTAATTCATAATATCTTTCTTGAATTGGAGCGAGTGCTTCAGCTACTACTTTAGCTGTGTCAGCTTTAAAGTCACCATAACCTTTGCCTTCGTACATTGCTTCAATGTCTTCGATTGATTTATTTGCTAGGATTGAATAAATACTTAATAAGTTTGAAATACCTGGCTTATTTTCTTTATCGTAGCGAACAATACCTTCTGAATCCGTTACGGCACTTTTGATTTTCTTTTCAATTGTTTTAGCGTCATCTAAAAGCGTAATAAAAGCTTTTTGGTTTGGATCGGACTTGCTCATTTTTTTCGTAGGATCTTGAAGAGACATGACGCGTGCGCCCACTTTTGGAATACGTACTTCAGGAATAGTGAAGATATCATTGTATTTTTTGTTGAAGCGCTCAGCTAAATCACGCGTTAATTCTAAATGCTGCTTTTGATCTTCACCAACTGGAACCAAATCGGTGTTGTATAAAAGAATATCAGCTGCCATTAATGGAGGATAAGTTAGTAATCCTGCTGATACTGCTTCTTTTCCAGCGGACTTATCTTTAAACTGAGTCATACGTTCAAGTTCACCGATATACGCTACACACTGTAACATCCATCCCGCTTCTGTGTGGGCGGGCACTTCTGATTGAATAAATAAAGTCGATTTTGCTGGATCAATTCCTACTGCTACATACAGGGCAGCAAGGCTGCGAATGTTTTTACGAAGTGCTAAACGATCTTGAGGCGTTGTAATCGCATGCTGATCTACAATACAAAAATGACAGTTATAGTCATTTTGAAGTTCGACAAATTGCTTCATCGCTCCAATGTAGTTACCTAAAGTAATGGTACCGCTTGGTTGAATACCTGAAAAAATTGTTTTCATCAAATCTTCCTTTCATCTGCACATATATGATGCTAATTTACGGATACAACATAAAAAGGCCCATCCGCTCCTAGCATAAGCTAGGGGCGAATGAACCGCGTTGCCACCCTAATTAGCACACATAACTGTGAACTATCTTTATTCATGTAACGTTGAGGTCAACGTTCAAGCTTTGCACTTGAAAGCTCCAAAGTCCATTCTGCAGGTTTCAATGTTTGTTCCCACCAGCCACAAACTCTCTAAAAATGAAAATTCTGCATACTACTCTTTTTCACAGCTTTAATCATATATAGTTATTCGTTATTATAACGCGAAAAAGCAGGAATTTAAACATCTTATTACTAAAAAGTTTTATAAGACAATTTACTGGAATTTTTCTGCGGCAAAAAAAGACAAGAACCTTTTAATTAAAGCATTTCTTGATGAAAATTTGGTGGAGGATTTGGTAAAAATCGCTCGTTTAGTATTTCTAATGACTTTGTAATACTATTGTAATACCTATACTACAAAAAAGATTTTAGACGTCTGACAAGTAGGCACAATCCTTATAAGATAAGGTTTTTTCCCTTATGACAAAAAAATACCATTAAATAATAGTATTGCAATAAATTTTTAAAATATTTATAATAGGCGTAACAAACATATTTTTTACAAAGGTATTACAATTTCTTAATTTTTCAGAAAACACAAAATAGACAATGTTTTGTTTCAATTAGCGAATTTTGTAATGAATGAGTCTTCTACATATTAAGCGCATACATTGGATTTACAGCATGTAAACAATTGATGACAGTTTCATAGGGTAGAAGAATAATTTTGCAGTGAGGTCTTTAGCACTCTACTATGTGAAAAAATAACTGATTATTTTGTATTGAAAGAGGATTAAGAAATTAGTGCATATCAAAAAAATATGGTTGCCACACAAACAAAATTTAATAGGGGGTAACACGCAATGAAGAAAAGGTTGTCGATTCTTTTCAGTTTGCTGCTTGTCATGAGCTTGTTTTTAGCTGCATGTGGATTTAACAAAGAATCTGGTGGCAGTGAAAATGCTAGCAGTGATGGCGGCGACAAGAAGAAAGAGCAAGAGCTTCGCGTAAACATTAAAACTGAGCCTTTTTCACTGAACCCAGGCTTAGCTAATGATTCAACGTCATCAAACGTATTATTACAAACATTTGAGGGTTTAACTCGTATCGGTAAAGATGGAAAACCTGAAAATGCAATGGCGAAAGATGTGAAGGTCAGCGATGATCAAACTAAATATACGTTTACTATTCGCGACGATGCAAAATGGTCAAATGGTGACCCTGTAACAGCAAAAGATTTCGAATATGCATGGAAATGGGCGTTAGATCCTAAAAACGAATCTCAATATGCATATCAATTATACTATGTTAAAAATGCACAAGCTGCTAATGAAGGAAAAGGTTCATTAGATGATGTTGCAGTTAAAGCAACAGATGATAAAACGCTTGAAGTAACATTAGAAAACCCAACGCCATATTTCTTAGAATTAACAGCTTTCTATACGTACTTCCCAGTGAATACGAAAATTGCTGAATCAAATGAAAAATGGTACACAAATGCAGGCGAAAACTATACGTCAAACGGTCCTTTCAAGCTAAAAACTTGGAAACATAATGACAAAATCGAGTTAGTTCCTAATGAAAACTATTGGGATAAAGATGCTGTAAAACTTAAAAAAGTTGAAATGTACATGATCAATGATAACAACACTGAACTTTCAATGTTCAAAAACGGTGAATTAGACTGGGCGGGTATGCCTACTGGTCAATTACCAGCTGATGCACTTCCTGAATTAAAGAAAGACGGTTCATTAAACATTCAAGAGATTGCAGGTACTTACTGGTACAAGTTTAATACAGAACAAAAACCTTTAGACAACGTGAACATTCGTAAAGCATTAGCTTATGCAATTGATCGTAAAGGTATTACAGAGCAAATTACAAAAGACGGTTCAGTTCCAGCGATGGCGGCTGTACCACCAACAATGTTTGAAGATAACAAAAAAGGCTACTTCAAAGACAATGATGTGAAAAAAGCAAAAGAATATTTAGAAAAAGGCTTGAAAGAAATGGGCCTTAAAGATGCTTCAGAACTACCAGCAATTAAGGTTTCATACAACACCGATGAAAAACATGCAAAAATTGCACAAGCTGTTCAAGATATGTGGAAGAAAAACCTTGGTATTAAAGTACAGTTAGACAACTCTGAGTGGGCTGTTTACATTGAAAAGTTACACCAAGGAGATTATCAAGTTGGGCGTATGGGCTGGTTAGGAGACTTTAACGATCCAATCAACTTCCTAGAATTATTCCGTGACAAAAAAGGCGGAAACAATGATACAAACTGGGAAAATCCAGAATATAAAAAGTTATTAATTGACTCTCAAAAAGAAACAGATCCTAAAAAACGTCAGGCAATGTTGAAAAAAGCAGAAGGTATCTTCATGGATGAAATGCCAGTGGCACCAATCTACTTCTACACAAATGCTTGGGTACAAGACAAGCAGCTGAAAGATGTTGTGATGTCTGGTCTTGGAGACATTCAGATTAAATGGGCTCATTTTGAGTAAGTAACATCAATTATGACAAAGGGTATATGGGGCCTGGTGCTCCATATACTTTTCTTTCTTGTGCGCGAATTTTGTAAAAATATGGAGGTGTGTCAGGGTGTTCAAATATATAGGAAAACGACTTGTTTATATGTTTCTATCATTATGGCTGATCGTAACAGCGACCTTTTTCTTAATGCGTGCTGTTCCGGGAGGTCCATTCACATCAGAAAAGCAGCTTCCCCCTGAAATTCAAAAAAATCTAAATCAGTATTACGGTTTAGACCAGCCTTGGTACCATCAATACTTTGATTATTTAACATCAATTTTAAAGTGGGATTTTGGTCCATCTTTCAAATATAAAGGCCAAACGGTAAATGATTTGATCAACGGCGGATTCCCTGTTTCATTCATGTTAGGGATGGAAGCTATTTTAATAGCGATTGCTATTGGTGTACTGCTAGGTGTTATTGCAGCTTTAAAGCATAATAAGTGGCAAGATTATACGGCGATGGTTATTGCGGTTCTAGGAATTTCAGTACCGAGTTTTATCATGGCAGCGGTATTACAATACGTTCTGGCTATGAAACTGCAAATTTTTCCTGTTGCGCGCTGGGAATCATGGGCGCATACGGTGTTGCCGGCTCTTGCACTTGCTTCGACCCCTATGGCGTTTATCGCAAGATTAACTCGTTCAAGTATGCTTGAAGTATTAAGTAATGATTATATTCGTACGGCGAAAGCAAAAGGTTTAAGCAGAGGCGTTATTACAGTTAAGCACGCAATGCGAAATGCGATGCTTCCAGTCGTATCCTATATGGGACCTTTAGTAGCAGGGATTTTAACAGGTAGCTTTGTTATTGAAAAAATATTCGGTATCCCTGGATTAGGCTCACACTTTGTACTCAGTATCTCAAACCGAGATTATACAACGATTATGGGCGTAACAGTGTTCTACAGTATTTTACTACTCGTATGTATCCTGCTTGTAGATATTGCATACGGCTTTATTGATCCTCGAATTAAACTTACAGGTGCTAAGAAAGGAGAGTAACTATGCAGCAACTTCCGAAAATTCCTAAAGAAATGTTTGAAACAGCAGGGATTGACCATGCTCAAGCAGAAAAGATTGAAAAACCGAGTCTTTCGTTCTGGCAAGATGTTTTTATTCGTTTTCGCAAAAATAAGCTTGCTATGTTTGGTGTAGTACTAATGGTTCTCCTTGTTTTTATGGCAATATTTGGTCCATTGATGGTGAAATACGATTATGCAACCAATGATTTATTGAATGCCAATCAGGCACCATCTTCTGAGCACTGGTTCGGCACAGATGAATTAGGACGCGATGTGTTTGCTCGTACGTGGGAAGGCGCTCGTATTTCATTATTTATCGGGTTAGCAGCAGCTTTAATTGATTTATTCATCGGCGTAGTTTGGGGAAGCATCTCTGGATACCGCGGTGGACGTACAGATGAAACAATGATGCGTGTTGCGGATATCTTATACGGTGTTCCTTACCTTTTACTTGTTATTATTTTAATGGTTATGCTAGGCCAGGGATTGGGCACAATGATTTTGGCAATGACCATTACCGGCTGGATTAACATGGCACGTATTGTGCGTGGACAAGTTTTACAATTGAAAAACCAAGAATACGTAATGGCTTCACAAACATTAGGAGCAACAACAAAACGTATTTTATTTAAACATCTTATTCCTAATGCAACAGGTCCAATTTTAGTAACAATGACACTAACGATTCCTTCAGCAATCTTTACAGAAGCGTTTTTAAGCTACTTGGGACTAGGTGTTCCAGCGCCGCTTGCAAGCTGGGGAACAATGGCTTCAGAGGGCTTACCTGCTTTGGAATACTATCCTTGGCGCTTATTTTTCCCAGGTTTGTTTATCTGTTTAACAATCTTAGCGTTCAACGTAATTGGTGATGGATTACGAGATGCGTTAGATCCAAAACTACGTAAGTAAGGAAGTGAACTCATATGTCACGTTTATTAGAAGTAAAGAATTTAGCTGTATCCTTTAAAACATATGGCGGAGAAGTTCAGGCTGTTCGCGGCGTTAACTTCCACTTAAATAAAGGTGAAACACTAGCAATTGTTGGTGAATCAGGATCCGGTAAAAGTGTAACTTCACAAACGATCATGCGCCTTATTCCGATGCCTCCTGGCCAAATTAAAAGCGGTGAAATGCTGTTTGACGGCATTGATTTAGCAAAGAAAACGGATAAAGAAATGGAAGCTATTCGCGGTAAAGATATCGGTATGATCTTCCAAGATCCAATGACTTCTTTAAATCCAACGATGAAAGTTGGGGCTCAAATTGGTGAAGTCGTAATCAAGCATTCTAAAGTATCTAAAGCGGAAGCGAAAAAACGTGCAGTCGAGTTATTAACGCTTGTAGGGATTCCTTTTCCAGAACAGCGTGTGAATCAATATCCCCATGAATTCAGCGGCGGGATGAGACAGCGTGTTGTCATTGCGATGGCTCTTGCTTCTAATCCGAAGTTACTAATCGCTGATGAACCAACAACGGCGCTTGATGTGACAATTCAAGCTCAAATTTTAGAGTTGATGAAAGACATTCAGAAAAAAACGGATACGTCTATTATCTTTATTACCCATGATCTTGGTGTAGTAGCGAACGTAGCCGATCGAGTAGCCGTTATGTACGCTGGTCAAATTGTTGAAATGGGCACAGTGGATGAAGTATTTTACGATCCAAAACATCCGTATACGTGGGGACTGTTAGCCTCTATGCCGAGTTTAGATAACGAGGCAGAAGAAGAACTGGCTGCTATTCCTGGAACGCCGCCTGACTTAACGAACCCTCCAAAGGGAGATGCATTTGCAGCGCGAAATCCATACGCAATGAAAATTGATTTTGAGCAAGAACCTCCAATGTTCAAAATATCTGATACGCACTATGCGAAAACATGGCTGTTACATCCGGATGCACCAAAAGTAGAGCCGCCTGCTTCAGTTCAACGCCGCATGCGTAAAGTTGATAATGTATACAGCACACCCGTACTTGTAGCGAAGGATGGTGAATAACATGACAGATAAATTATTAGAGATTAAAGGATTAAAGCAACATTTTTTCACAAACAAAGGGACAATTAAAGCAGTTGATGGTCTGACGTTTGACATCTTCCGCGGAGAGACATTAGGGCTTGTAGGTGAATCTGGTTGCGGAAAGTCAACAACAGGCAGAACGATTATTCGTTTATACAATGCTACTAGCGGTGAGGTGCTGTTCAATGGCGAAAATGTACATGGTCGTAAATCTCGCTCAGAGCTTAAAAAATTCAATCGTAAAATGCAAATGATTTTCCAAGATCCATATGCGTCGCTTAATCCTCGTATGACCGTAGCAGATATCATTGCAGAAGGCATTGATATTCACGGCTTAGCCAAAACCAAAAAGGAGCGTATGGCAAAGGTTCATGAGCTTCTTGAAACAGTAGGTCTTAACAAAGAACATGCAAATCGCTACCCACATGAGTTTAGTGGCGGACAGCGTCAACGTATCGGTATCGCAAGAGCACTTGCAGTAGAACCTGATTTTATCATCGCAGATGAGCCAATTTCAGCTTTGGACGTATCTATACAAGCTCAGGTTGTTAACTTAATGAAGAAGTTACAGCGTGAACGTGGACTAACATATTTGTTTATCGCCCATGATTTGTCAATGGTGAAATACATCAGCGATCGCATCGGCGTTATGTATAGAGGGAAAATTGTAGAGCTTGCACCAAGTGATGAACTTTATCGTAACCCTCTTCATCCATATACAAAAGCGTTGCTTTCAGCTATCCCGCTTCCCGATCCTGATAGTGAAAAAACGCGTCAGCGCAAAATTTATGATCCAAGTATTCACGACTATAACGGTGAAGAACCAGAGCTTAGAGAAGTATCTCCAGGTCACTATGTGTCTTGTTCTCAAGCAGAGTTTGCCACATATACAACATAACAAAAACGATCTCACAACGAGGTCGTTTTTTATTTAGTTATCAAAGAACACTAAGCTTCAAGTTGCAAAAAACATGTAAGAACAAGTAACATTAGCGCTTTACAGGTATTATACAGTAAAGGGTTGAAAAATACTATTAAAAATTTTCAGAATTTTATATTTAAGACAAAATATCTATATACAAACCTTATAACTAAAGGAATATAAGTGATTAATAATGTTTTATATTGAATAATAATTCAAAAAATAAAAAAAGAAGGTAGACATCTGTCTACCTTCTTTTTTTATAAATCTGCTAAAATGTCGCCGTCTTTACGGTTTTTGTCAATTTTTAACACTTGATCTGCCGGCTGATAAGACGCACCGTATATTTCTTTGTCTTTGTACGTATGAATCAACTCGTACGTTTTTTTCATTTTATTTAAAATGCTTTCCTCTGTTTCAGAGGTAGGAGACCAATATAGAATTTCCATCTGGTTAATTTCATTTGTAGCTAATGAGCGGCGGTTATAGCCAATTGTTTGAGCATGCTTAAAGTCTGCACGTTTATAAAAATGCAGTCGTTTTGCTGAGTCTGAATCTTTATAGTCTACAGGCTCTACTTCTAAGATAATTGGTTTGTTATGCTGTTTTAACTCATCAATTAATTTACCGCCAAGCCCTTGACCTCGAGCGTCTTTTGAAACAAAGAGGTAATCAATAAAGATAAATTGGTCTGTTTCCACGTACATTAATACGTGATGAGGTCCTTCATTTTTATGATAAATATCGCTGCGTTCTTGTAAAAGCGTTTCGATATGCTTCTTTGATTTCATTTCTTCAATGGGAAAATATTGACTGAGTTTTTCGTACCAATTCATAGCACCCTCCTACTGATCTTTTCATGATGATGTTCATAATAGTGTTTAAACAGTTATCTTATCTTTACCCTTTTTAGGGAAAAGTAAGCATCTATAATTGAAAATATAGACCAAAAAAGATAGATTATTCAAAATAATTAAATAATTATAGTGGTATAAGAACATATAATGGTAAAAATGAGTTTAATTATATTTAAATCGTAAGTTTATTTGTGAAAATCACAAAAAACTATCGCATTTTTTGTGATTTTTGATAAAATGAACAAAGTGAAGTTTTTTTAATATTGTATTTTATAGATGTAATAGCGGTAAAAGTGCAGGTTTGGAACTTGCAGCATCAGATTTTTAGTACATACAATCTCTGGAATTATTTAGCTGAAAAATAACGTAATGCTACACAATTAGCCGCTATTAAATGAAATGGACATGTTAGGAGAGAGAATTATGCAAGGGAACACGCAAGAAAAAGAATTAAGCCGTGGACTTGAGGAAAGACATATTAGCTTAATGTCTTTAGGTGCAGCTATCGGAGTTGGACTGTTTCTAGGTTCTGCATCCGCTATTCGGTTAGCGGGTCCTGGTATTCTTATCATGTATGGAATCAGTGGTCTTATTATGTTTTTTATTATGAGAGCGCTAGGTGAAATGGCAGTACAAAATCCAGTTGCCGGTTCTTTTAGTAAGTATGCTAACGACTATTTAGGGCCACTTGCTGGTTATTTAACAGGCTGGAACTACTGGTTTATGTGGATTATTACATGTATGGCTGAAATTACAGCTGTTGGAGTATATATGGAGTTTTGGTTCCCGGGTGTACCTCAGTGGATATGGGCACTTGCAGCGCTCGTTATCATGACAGGGGTTAACTTTTTAGCTGTAAAAGCATATGGCGAACTAGAGTTTTGGTTTTCTCTTATTAAAGTAGTAACGATTATCCTTATGATTGTGCTTGGACTAGGCATGATTATCTTTGGAATTGGAAATGGCGGTATAGCAACAGGGATCAGTAATTTATGGAATCACGGGGGCTTTTTCCCGAATGGTATGAAAGGTGTTCTTTTATCACTTCAAATGGTTATGTTTGCTTACCTTGGTATTGAAATGATTGGGGTAACCGCAGGAGAGGTAAAAAATCCAGAAAAGACATTAACAAAAGCAATTGATAATGTACTGTGGAGAATTTTGATTTTTTACATCGGAGCTTTGTTTGTTATTATGTCTATTTATCCTTGGCCAGAGATCGGAACACAAGGAAGCCCATTTGTTTTAACCTTTGATAAAGCTGGAATTCCCGCTGCAGCAGGGATTATAAACTTTGTAGTGTTAACAGCGGCTTTATCTTCTTGTAACAGTGGAATTTTTAGTACAGGCCGTATGTTATTTAATTTAGCTCAGCACGGGGAAGCTCCAAAACGCTATGCCAACTTAACAAAAGGCGGCGTGCCTGGTGCAGCAGTTATTGCTTCAGCTGTTGTACTGCTACTCGGAGTTGGCTTAAACTATGTTGTTCCTGATAAGGTGTTCACGTGGGTAACAAGTATTGCTACTATTGGAGCGATTTGGACATGGGGAATTATTTTACTTTCCCAAATTCGCTTCCGCAAGGGATTAAGCGATCAGCAGGTAAGTGATTTAAAATATAAGCTTCCGTTTTTCCCGTATACGTCGTATCTCGCTCTTGCTTTCTTAGCGGGAGTAGTAGTGGTGATGAGTTTTTCCTCTGATACAAGAATAGCCCTTATTGTAGGTCCGGTATGGTTTGTTTTATTGGTTGTTGTCTACTACTCAAAAGGTTTTCATAAAAGATAAAAAATGAAGCTGAGACAAAAGTAGTTTCGTTGAAGGAAAATGCGAACGAGTTGAATTCTTGATTAAGAATCCAACTCGTTCGCATTTTTTTATGGTGAACATAGGGTTACTGTATGTAGGGCTTCTAGCTATTGATTGGAGGGTAAGGCGAAGACTCCTGGGGAAAAGTGAGATCCTGCAGGAGCGGAAGCAACGAGGAAGCTCACCGCCCTCGGAGAGCAAAGTCTTGCACGGAAATCAACAGCGGTGTAACAAGCGCAATCCATACGAGCTCATATATCCCGTTTGTTCATCTATAGATTAATGTAGTTATGTCTCAGCCGCATTTTTTTCCAAAAGAAAATGAAGGATTTATTATTTCACTTTTTGCTTTAGTGTGCTAATATATTATATTGTTAAACAAATGAAGAGATGAATGGAAAAACAAATAATTTTTACGTGTTAATAGATTAGCATCGCGCTTTCTATGTCAAAAGTTTAAGCTCTTAGAAAGCAAAAGGAGACACAGCAAATGAAAGATAAAAAATGGGGCCTTTGGTTTTTAACAGCCTTTGTAGTTGGTAACATGGTAGGCGGCGGAGTATTTATGCTTCCTTCTAATTTAGCAAACGTATCAAGTCCAATCGGTTCAACACTTGCTTGGATTGCAACAGGTCTTGGCGTGTTCATGATTGCTCTTGTATTCGGGAATTTAGTCATGAGAAAGCCCGAATTAAAAGGAGGGCCTCAAAGTTATGCAGCCAATCTTTTTTCATCACCTAAAGCGGGTAAAGTAGCAGGGTATAGCATGGCTTGGGGCTATTGGGCAGCTAACTGGGCTGCAACAGCATCTGTCATCATATCGTTTGCGGGATATTTAACAACGTTCTTTCCAGTAATGGAGAGTAAGGATATTTTATTTTCAGTCGGAAATTTTCAATTAGAAGCTGGAAAATTCATTACGTTTTTAGTATGTTCTATTGTCCTATGGGGAATTCAAGCTATTTTGCAGCGAGATATTAATAGCGCCGGTAATATTAACTTTATCACAACGGCAGCTAAAATTATTGGATTCGGTTTATTTATTGTTGTGGCGCTATCGCTATTCAGCGCATCCAATCTGGTCAGTACAGAATTTGTTAATTCAAAGGGTATAAATGTAGGATTGGGAAGTCAGGTCAATGGGGCAGCCATTGCTACGCTGTGGGCGTTTATCGGAATTGAATCGGCTGTACTGTTATCTAACCGTGCAAAATCACAAAAAGTAGTGAAGAAAGCAACGCTGCTTGGATTATTGATCTCAATGGTTATCTATGTGGGGATTACGCTTTTAGCTATGGGGATTCTTTCAACAGCTCAGCTTCAGCAGTCTCAAAAACCTTTGGTAGATACGTTAGAAATGGTGATTGGACATAAAGGTGCTTACGTAATGGCCATTTTAGCACTTATTTCTTTATTAGGTTCTACTGTTGGATGGATTGTTGTTAGTGCAGAAGTTCCTTATCAAGCAGCAAAATCAGGGTTGTTTCCACAGTGGTTCGCTAAAACGAATCAGAATAATAGTCCAGCCCGCTCACTAACATTAACAAATGGCTTAACACAGTTGTTTTTGTTCGCGACTATTTCAGGTACAGTTTCGCAAGCCTATAATTTCGCTATCGTTGTAGCTACTCTCGCTTATTTAGTTCCTTATTTCGTGACGACAGTTTATCAATTAAAGCTTATTGTGACGGGGGAGACGTACGACACGATTAAAGGATCGCGAGTAAAAGACGGAATCATTGCCTCGTTAGCACTTATTTATTCGCTTTGGGTGATTAAGACAGGTACAGCTGATTTAAAAACATTTTTCTTAGGTATTGGCTTATTTGTAATCGGACTGTTACTGTATCCTATCTTAATGAGACGAGGAAAAAGCACATCAGCTATGAAATAAATAAGAGGTTATCTCAAAAGCTTTGCAGAAAAGTCAGTTCTTCTGCAAGGCTTTTTTAGTGACTGAAAAAGTTGAGGAATTTGTGAAAGAAAAAATAATAAAAAAATGAAACTAATCTACAGGTTTATTCGTAATAGTAGTGTGGTAAATAAATAATGAAGAAAATCGGCAATGAAAATAATGACAGTGAAGGAACGAACTAATGTACTAGTTCACTTCAAAAAGTATATCATTCCGATGAAGTTTATAGTATAATGCAAATAGATATTATTTTTTAAAAGTAATTATAAAGTAGTATCGATTTTCATTATCAGTCATTAAATATTTACACTCGTTGAAGTTTGTATAAAACAACATGATTTACAGTTCATGTTTTAAATGTTATGACCGATTATGATAGAAGGAGTGAAGGAGTAAATGGTTACATTATATACATCACCAAGTTGTACATCTTGTCGTAAAGCGAAAGCTTGGTTAGAGGAAAATGATATTGGATATACAGAGCGTAATATCTTTTCAGAGCCGTTATCAATCGACGAGATTAAAGAAATTTTACGTATGACAGAAGATGGAACAGATGAAATCATTTCAACACGTTCGAAAACTTTCCAAAAACTAGACGTTCAGGTAGACGCTATGCCTTTGCAAGATTTGTATGAATTAATTCAGCAAAATCCTGGCTTATTGCGCCGTCCGATTATCATTGATGAAAAACGTCTACAAGTTGGTTATAATGAAGACGAGATCCGTCGTTTCTTACCACGTAAAGTGCGTACTTTCCAACTTCGCGAAGCTCAAAGACTTGTGAATGGTTAATTTTTATATTTGTCTGTTTAAGATTTAAATAAGAAACCAACCAAGTAACGTTTGCTTGAAGTTGGTATATAAAAAATAAGCAGCAGGGAGCCAGTGGCCCCCTGCTGCTTATTTTTTGTCGAAATAGCAGGGAAAATGAAGTATATATGTAATTAGTAAAGAAAGAGAGTAACTAAACATATAAAAGTGGTGGTGAACGGATTGGAGCTTTTACAGCTAAAATATTTCCAAGTAGTTGCTAGACTAGAACATATCAGTAAAGCGGCCGAAGAACTATACGTATCTCAGCCTGCGCTCAGCAAAACAATTTCACAGTTAGAAAAAGAGCTGGGCATTCGTTTGTTTGATCGAAACGGTAAATACATTAAATTAAATCGGTATGGTAAAGCATTCTGTGCCAAAGTAGAACTTGCTTTAAAAACATTGGAAGATGCAAAGCACGAGCTAAAGGATATGTCGAACGATCCATGTGAAGAAATTCGCCTTGTTGTATTAGCTAGTTCACATTTACTCCCAGAGCTATTAAGCAGGTTTCGTGAGCAATATCCTCAGGTGCGTTTTCGACTGATGCAGCATTTGACTAATTCTAATTCACAGCCTGATTTTGATTTATGTATTTCAGCTTTTCCATTAATAACCCGTCAGATCGAACATACCCATTTGCTTCGTGAATCGATTTTGCTTGCAGTGCCTCTTGATCATCCTTTAGCCAAGCAATCACGTGTAAAGTTAAGTGAACTCAAAAATGAGAAATTCATTGTGCTAAAGAAAGGGAAAGAGCTAAGGAAAATAACGGATGTAATTTGTAAGGAACAGAATTTTGTACCTCAAATTACGTTTGAAAGCGATGATCCAGCAACAGTGAGGGGGTTGATTAGAGCGAAGCAAGGAATAGGCTTTATTCCTGAAGTAACTTGGGGAGGTTCTACAGGAAAAGATGTAAAGCTGCTGAAGATGGAAGAGGAAATATTTGAACGTACTATCTTTTTAGCCTGGAACAATGGAGGCTACGTGACAGATTTACAACAAATCTTCAGGCAGTTTGTGATTGATTATTTTAAACATTTACCCTCTGGTACGACTCATGAATACATATAAAAATCATGACTAAATGTCATGATTTTTATTCCTTTTTCGAATAAATCTAAAGTGCACCGTAGAGAAAAGCTGCATTATGTCATTTTTGATATAAGTATATAACTAAAAATGCATAGGTTATTCAACTTTTTTCCTTTACACTATTTTTAAACTGTAAAGTAAACGCTCTCAATAATGGAGTGGGGAGGAAGTAATATGATAATCTTCGGTGTAGCGCTGCTGTCTATTTGCATGTTGATAGGGGTAATTGTAGGGGACGCATTAGGAGGGCTGATGGGAGTAGAAGCCAACGTTGGAGGAGTAGGGGTATCCATGCTTCTTCTTGTACTAGCGGTGGATTATTTAAAGAAGAAAAATAAGCTCCAAGTAAAATCCGAAGAAGGCATTGCTTTTTGGGGAGGTATTTATATTCCTATCGTGGTAGCAATGTCTGCACAGCAAAATGTTGTAGCTGCTCTTGATGGAGGAGGCATGGCCCTTCTTGCAGGGGTGGTAGTAGTCGTGGTAGGCTTTTTATCCATACCATTTATCAGCAGAATAGGAGAGAAAGCGAAGGTGAAAGAACAAGAAATAGAGCTTTCTATTTTACCTAAGGAGCAGATAAAATGATGAATATGATCAAAGAAGGATTAGAAAATAACGGACTGATTACGGCATTTGCTATTATTGGGATTGTCATGTATCTTGCTTATTTTTTATCAGATAAACTAACAAAAGGAAGAGTTCACGGATCTGCTATTGCTATTATGTTTGGATTGATCCTTGCTTATATCGGTGGAGTGAACACAGGAGGAGAGAAAGGAATTTCTGATGTACAGTTATTTTCAGGAATTGGTTTAATGGGCGGAGGGATGCTGCGAGATTTTGCCATTATTGCTACGGCGTTCGGCGCCAATTTTAGCGAAGTCAAAAAAACGGGAATCAGCGGGATTACGGCCTTGTTTTTTGGGGTTTTCTATTCCTTTGTAATAGGTGTAATTGTTGCTCTTTGTTTTGGATATAGAGATCCCGTTGCTCTGACCACAATCGGAGGAGGAGCCGTGACCTATATTGTGGGGCCGGTTTCTGGAACTGCGATTGGAGCCTCTTCTGATATTATCGCGTTAAGTATAGCTGTAGGTTTAATTAAATCCATTTCAGTTATGATTTTGACACCGATATTTGCTAAGAAAATCAAACTAAACAACCCTCGTACAGCAATGATCTATGGAGGAGTTATGGGGACGACGAGCGGTGTAGCAGCTGGTTTAGCCGCGACAGATGTAAAACTTGTACCTTATGGAGCCATGACAGCTACATTTTATACAGGTCTGGGTTGCTTACTCGTACCATCTATTCTTTTTTTACTCACAGAGATTATTTTTTAAGTGTACAAAGTGTTTTATGAATAAAAGACTGCTGTGCTCATTAAACTAAAGAAAAGGCCATACTAAATAAAAATGTTTAGTATGGCCTTTTCTTTATCATTTAGTTGAACGAAAGGTATTAACAACCATGCCGCTTATCAGCACAACAGCAATTGTTATAAACGGAATAAATGTTCCTAGAGATGTATGCTCTGCAAAGAATGAATGTAAGTTCTTTTCATGACCAATCATATTTCCAGCAGTATAAGCTAAAATAGCTGCTCCACCATAAACAAGCAGGGGAAATCGTTCCATCAAATACAAAATGAGCTTGCTTCCCCAAACAATAATGGGGACGGATACGAGTAATCCGGTAACAACCAAGATAATATTTCCATGAGCTGCGCCTGCTACAGCTATTACATTATCTAGTCCCATTACAATATCAGCAAATACAATCGTTCTTACAGCGGCCCCTAATGTCACACCTGCACGGATTGAAGATGCATCATCACCGTCTGATACAAGAAGCTTAAAGGCAATGATCACTAATAAAAAACCGCCGATGAGCTGCAAGTAAGGAATAGTTAGTAAATAAACAGCTAAAATAGTAAGTACAATGCGAACTATCACAGCTAAGCCAGTCCCTAAAAAAATAGCTTTATTTCGCTGATATTCAGGTAAGTTGCGGCTTGCTAAGGCAATAACAATAGCGTTGTCTCCACCTAATACAATATCGATACCGATAATAAGAAGAATGGAGGTTATTAATTCTAAATCCAATAGTCTTCCCTCCCAATATGTAAGGATAAGTAGCTCATATTGCTTTATCTGTGTTCATTTTTAACAAAAAGCGTTCATAGGGTAAAGAGATTATGTATATAACAAAGTAAGGTGTAAGGTGGCTATGAGTTGTCAGAGTATTTTTTATTTCCTTTCTTTCGCATTTTGTCATAAAATAGATATACAAGGTTCACTCAAATAGTGTATGCTTGTATATCCCAAGTTAGAATGCTTTACAAAGTGAGAAAGTACATGTAATATTGCTTTAACACGGGGGTAAAATAGTCCCTTCATCGTTTAGGGGTAATGTTCGAAATGGCCGGATTACCTTCACTGATTTTTCCGAAGGGAGAGATGATAATGGAAATCGAACGCATTAATGAAAACACAGTAAAATTCTTTGTCACTTACGTAGATATTGAAGAACGTGGATTTGATCGCAATGAAATTTGGTTTAGCCGAGAGCGCAGTGAAGAGCTATTCTGGGAGATGATGGACGAAATTCATCAAGAAGAAGAGTTTGTAGCAGAAGGTCCTCTTTGGATTCAAGTACATGCGCTTGAGAAGGGGCTAGAGGTTATTGTAACAAGAGCACAAGTTTCAAAAGACGGTCAAAAGTTCGAAGTACCTGTTGGTGAAAATGATAAAATCGATATCCCTGTAGATGGAAAAATTGAAGCGTTGCTTGATCATCAAGCAAATCAAAATAAAAAAGCTGATTTTGAAGAAGAAATTATAGAAGACGAAGGGCTACAGTTCGTCGCACGCTTTCAAGACTTAGAACATTTAATTTCCTTAAGTCACCATTTAGAGTTAGATGATATCATTAACAGCATGTACGTGTTTGAAGGGAAATATTATTTATACGTTGAGTTTACAGATGATGAAGATTTTGTAGCTGAAATTGATAACATTTTAAGTATCATTTTAGAATATGCAAATGAATCAAATGTAACAGTTCATCGTTTAATGGAATATGGAAAAGAATTAATCAGTGAAAATGCACTTGAACAAGTAAAGCAGTATTTTCCTTTACGATAATAGCAGCCGATTTCATGTATATGAAATCGGTCTTTGTTTTGCCCTCTTTTTTGGAAAAGCTCTCCGCTCATGTCGAACAATATAGGTGGAAAAAGCAGACGGCTGGTTCCTACACGGGAAAGTGTAGTGTTAAAATAACAAGTTTGAGGATAATAACGGTATAGAGACCTGTTATTAATGATGAAAGATTGGTTTTAGGATAGGTGAAAACAAGTTGAAAAATAGATTACAGCTTTTAATTTTTGTTGTTGGTATTATTGCTTTGCTTTATTTTACAAAAGGGTATTGGGACGGTAAATTTATTGGCGTGCTAAGTATCTTAATTACGATTAGTGTTGTTTTCATCGGTCTTGTTATTTCATTAGAAAACCGGCATCCAACTCAAACGCTAACGTGGCTCGTAGTATTAGGCGGTTTCCCGGTAATAGGGTTCTTTTTTTATTTGTTATTTGGACGCAATACGCGAAAACGGCGTTTATTTGCTAAAAAAGCAAAGCTGGATGAACAGGTGCTTTTAAAGATGGAAAGAGATTCCGGTATATTAGAAAATCACTTTGAACAGTTGGGTACCAGTAGAAAGCAAATGCTGAAGCTAGCCGTCAGGCTTGGCAAGAGTCCAATTTCTTTTTCATCAGATACGCGCGCATTGACGAATGGAAAAGAGACGTTTCACGAAATTATGGAATCATTAAAGCATGCAAGGCACCATATTCACTTAGAGTATTACATCGTACGACATGATCACTTAGGAGAACAAATTAAAGATATTTTAATTCAGAAAGTACAAGAAGGAGTTTATGTACGTTTCTTGTATGATGCCGTGGGCAGTTTTCAGCTTTCACCGCATTATATTCACGAGTTAAGAAACGCGGGCGTAGAAATGATTCCATTCTTGCCGGTCAGACTTCCCTTTCTTAATAATAAAATCAACTTCCGTAATCATCGTAAAATTGTAGTCATTGATGGAACAATTGGATTTGTAGGAGGTTTGAACATCGGTGATGAATATCTCGGGAAAAGTCGGCATTTCGGCTTTTGGAGAGATACACATTTGATGGTGAAGGGTGAGGCAGTCCGTTCATTGCAGCTTATTTTCTTGCAAGACTGGTATTATATGACAGGTCAGACGATGCTTACTCAAACGTATCTATCGCCGGATTTAATTGACATTGATATGGAAAAGTGCGGCGGTGTTCAAATGATTGCTGGCGGACCAGACCGTGAATGGGAAATTATCAAACACTTATTTTTTTCGATGATTACGTCTGCGAAAGAGTCCATTTGGATTGCTTCTCCTTACTTCATACCTGATGAAGATATTTTTACTTCCCTCAAAGTAGCTGCTCTAAGCGGTATAGATGTAAGGCTTCTTGTACCTCAGAAGCCTGATAAAAAAATTGTTTTTCATGCATCACGCTCTTATTTTCCGGAGCTGCTAGAAGCAGGTGTGAAAATTTACGAGTATAAAAAAGGATTTATGCACAGCAAGATTGTGATTGTTGATAGAGAAATTGCCTCTATTGGAACAGCTAACATGGACATGAGAAGCTTTCATTTGAATTTTGAAGTAAATGCTTTTTTATATCGCACAGCTAGTACCCAAAAGCTCGTATATGAATATATGCAAGATTTAGAAGAAACGAGTGAGCTTCACTTTAAAGACTTTGAAAAGCGGCCATTTATACAGCGGCTATTTGAATCAACGGCCCGTTTGCTTTCACCGCTATTATAATCCCTGAAAACCACATTGCGTATGCTGCAATGTGGTTTTTTCTTGAAAGAAAAGGGTTTAGTAGAAAGGCGTCGAATACAAGGATATAGCTCGCTACTATAGGAAGGAGAAATGTACGATTGTTAGTTGCCCGAACAGAAGAAGGCCTCATTTCACTAGCTCAGCGCTTTTCGCTTGAACAGCTTAAGCTGTGGAAAAAAGAAAAGCAGTTCTACTGTCCCTCTTGTCAAGCCCCTGTACAGTTAAAGGTAGGTACAAAAAAAATCCCTCATTTTGCTCACCTGAAAAAAACGTGCGTCGCTCAGCATGAAGGTGAAACAGATTATCACCTCGACGGAAAACGAAAGCTGTTTCACTGGTTTAGTTCTCATCTTGAAGTCGAGTTAGAAAGTTATCTTCCTGACATTATGCAACGTCCAGATCTTCTTGTAGATACGCCCTCGCAAAAATATGCAATCGAATTTCAATGTGCTTCCTTATCTTCCTCAGTGCTAACCAAACGTTCTATTCATTATGAGAAAGGAAATTATATGCCCCTTTGGATTATGGGGGCAAAAAGAATGAAGCGCTTATCCACTTATATGTATCAACTTTCTTTTCAAGAGTGGCAGTTTCTTACTCTTTACGATTATACGCCCACACTTCTTTATTTTTCACCTTCTACTAATCAACTGTTGAAACTTGAACATCTTATTCCTTTTTCGTCTCAGATTTGTTATGCACAGCTTGTCGTGCTCTCTCCTCATGAGCATACCTTTCATGATCTTTTTTCTACACATACACAACCTCAATTTTTCTCTTCATGGATAAAGAAAAAGAAGGCATGGAGAACGCATTATATCCTCTATCCTAATCAGAAGCTTCAGCCTTTTTTACAAGCTCTTTATGAAAATAATATTCCTCCCTCCCATATTCCAGCAGAAGCAGGCATACCGCTGCCTTCTTTATACATGGTTGAAACGTCTGCTACTATATGGCAAACGTGGCTGCTTCTTGATTTAATGCAGCAGAAGCAAGTAGGGGATTTAGTTACAGAAAAAGAGTTATGCCGGCTATGGCTCTACAGAATTCATAAGCGGCACATTGTATTTCGGTCTTTGCCGATGGCCCCTGTTGCTGTGGAACAGCCCCTGTTTGAGTATATAGAGGTATTATGCCGGTTAGGGATGCTAACGTATGTAACTTCTGGGGTATACAAAATCAGAAGGCACTACACGATTCCAAAGCAAACATCTGATGCTTTTTTAGAAGATGGACAAATGATGAAAAGGTGGTTAAATCAAGCAAAAGAAGTGACATAATCACTGAAAATCAGTACGCTTAAGAAAGAATCCTTTTTTCAAAAGCGTACTGACTTTTGATTAATTCTTTTAAAACAACATACAATAACGAAAGAAATAAAAAGGATTCGCCTTAGAAAAAGCGAACAGTTATAGACAGGTAGAAAAAGATGGAGGGATGACCATGAGTGAACAATCAAAAGTAAAAAAGTTACCAAGTAGAAGCGAGATAAAAGTAGAAGATAGGTGGAAACTAGAAGATATTTTTGCTTCAGATGACGCATGGGAAAAAGAATTTGAAGAAGTAAAAGCTCTTATTCCGCAAATGGAGAAATTCAAAGGGAAACTTGGAGAGTCCGCTCAAACTTTATACGACGCTCTTCAAGAGCAAGACGAGCTCACAATGCGCGTTAGTAAACTTTATACATATGCTCATATGCGCTACGATCAAGATACCACTAACTCTTTTTATCAAGGGTTAAATGATCGTATCAAAACACTTTATACCCAAATTGCAAGTGCACTATCGTATGTAACACCAGAAATTTTGTCTATTGAAGAATCAAAAATTAAACAATACATGGCGGAACATAAAGAGCTAAAGTTATATGCTCATGCGTTAGATGAAATTACTCGCGAGCGTCCGCACATTTTATCAGAAAGCGAAGAAGCGCTTCTTGCTCAGGCTTCTGAAGTGCTAGGATCTTCAAGTAACACGTTTGGAATGCTAAACAACGCAGATTTAGAATTCCCTTCCATTAAAGACGAAAATGGAGAAGAAGTAGAAATTACGCACGGGCGCTATATTCGTTTCCTAGAAAGCAGCGATCGCCGCGTACGAGAAGAAGCGTTTAAAGCGGTTTACGAAACGTACGGTAAATTTAAAAATACGTTTGCAAGTACATTAAGCGGCACCGTGAAGAAAGATAATTTTAGCGCTCGCGTTCGTCACTATAATTCAGCTCGTCACTCAGCTCTTAGCACAAATAATATTCCAGAAGAAGTATACGATAACTTAGTTAAAACAGTGAACGATAATTTGCATTTACTGCATCGATATATTGATTTACGTAAGAAAGTATTGGGAATTGAAGAGCTTCATATGTATGATCTCTATACGCCTTTAGTAAAAGACGTAAAAATGGAAGTAACCTATGAAGAAGCTAAAGATTATATTTTAAAAGGTCTGAAACCACTAGGTGAAGACTACCTTAATGTGTTAAAAGAAGGATTTGAAAATCGTTGGGTAGACGTTCATGAGAACAAAGGCAAGCGAAGCGGTGCTTATTCTTCAGGAACGTACGGTACCAATCCTTATATCTTAATGAACTGGCAGGATAACGTAAATAACTTGTTTACACTAGCCCATGAATTTGGCCATTCTGTACACAGTTATTACACAAGAAAAACGCAGCCATATCCTTACGGAGATTATTCAATCTTCGTTGCAGAAGTAGCTTCCACGTGTAATGAAGCGCTTCTAAACGATTATTTACTAAAAACAATCGATGATGAAAAGCAGCGCTTGTACTTGCTTAACCATTATTTAGAAGGGTTCCGCGGTACTGTATTCCGTCAAACGATGTTTGCTGAATTTGAGCACGATGTGCACGTACGTGCTCAAAACGGAGAGCCGCTTACACCTGAATTATTAACAAAATTGTATTATGACTTAAATAAAAAGTATTTTGGAGACAATTTAGTAATTGACGAAGAGATTGGATTAGAATGGGCTCGTATTCCGCATTTCTACTACAATTACTACGTTTATCAATATGCTACAGGATTCAGTGCAGCAGCAGCATTAAGTAAGCAAATCCTTGAAGAAGGAGATGCAGCTGTTGAGCGCTATGTAGGTTTCTTAAAGTCAGGAAGCTCTGATTATCCAATTGAAGTGTTGAAAAAGGCAGGAGTGGATATGACAACATCTCAGCCTATTGAAGAAGCGCTAGCCGTATTTGAAGAGAAATTAACGGAAATGGAACGTTTATTAAATCAATAAAATTAAAATGAAGCAGGAGCTGTATCCTGCTTCATTTTTTAAATCCTCGAAATTTGTTGTGATTGTTAAGCAATGTAAAAATAATAAGAATAGCTAAAAATAAGAGAGGGCCTGCGATAATGAGAGGAACAAGCTGCATAAGAGATAAAATATAGAATAAAAAAGAAAACAAAAGAATAACAACCCCTAGAGTAATTCCAGCAATTTTCATAGTTAACACCTCTATTAAAAGCATAATTGGTTGTACTATATGAGTGAATCTGGCTGTTTATGAAGTTTTTTTATAAAAAAGTGAATAAAATTGAAAAAAGGGGTTGCCAAAAGTCGACATAATTTGCTATAGTATTAATCGTGAAGTTTATCACAAAACAAACATATACCCCTTTGTTTGACCGTGAAAAATTTCTCCCATCCCCTTGTTGTCTTAAGACAAACGAAAAGACTTGGCGAAAGCCAAGTCTTTTTTGTTTAGTTGATGCTTAGGAGAAGCATCAACATGTAATGATTAACAGCTCTTTTCAGTACTTCTCCAAAAGGTTCCGTATTTGACAGGAACTCTTTCAACAACTTGCTGAAGCTGAAGTTTTTTCAATTCTTTTTCAGCCTCTTCTAATGACAAACCATACACAACTGCAACTTCTTTTGAAGCAACAAATTGAAAATAGCTTAAAAATGAACGAAGAGGCGGAAGACAAGCTGGATCTGGGTCAATTTCTAACATCTCTTTAATGATGTGTACATATGTTTCGTACGAATAGTATCCTGATATCTTAATGCCTTCTTCTTCAACTTTTTCGTTGAAGAACACAAGAGTTGGAATCTCATCGACATCCATTTCCGACGTGATTTTTAAATCACATTGAAAGGCCTTCGCAGCGTAATCTGAATGCAAATCTTTTACAAATTCATTAACATCTAGCCCCACATGTTTTGCACATTGTATTAAGACAGATTCTTCTGTAACATTTTGTTTTTCTAAAAATACTACTTCTTGAAGTCTTCTCAAAAAGCGAATGCCCTGTTTCTTTCCTTGCAGACCGGCCGCTTTAATCGCAATTGATGCAGCGTAGGGAGTATCGATTGGGTTTTCAAGCCACAGATTGCCGTCACATGACATACCGGAGCGGCTTCCAGTTTTCTCCCACGATTTTGCAATATGTTCAAATTTCTGCTGTGCTCCAATATTTAATTGCTGTAAGTTTCCGCCAAGCACATGCTTGAGGGATAACAGCTGACCATATTCTATTTGTAACTTCTTTAGAATAGGCTCGAGTGCCCAGCATTCGGGGCAAAGAGGGTCAACAAATACATAGATTTCAAGCGGCTTTTTATTTGAACCTTGACAAAGCTGATGCAAGGATGGGTATTGGCTATTTAGATTACTCAATGTGAAAATCCTTTCTCATCTGTCTGTTCCGGTGAATTAATCATGTGTTGGGCAGTTAAAATAAGACGATGATAAAGTTCATCTCTCTCAGGGCCTTCTAAATTAATTTCGTCCATTGCTTCATGCATGCACGTCAGCCAGGCTTTGGCTCTTGACGGTGTAATTTCAAAAGGAAGATGCCTAGCTCTCAGCATAGGGTGACCATGCTCTTCAGTGTATAACGAAGGCCCTCCTAAATATTGTGTCAGAAATTGCTTTTGCTTTCGTGCTGTTTCTGTTAAATTATCAGGAAAAATTGGCGCGAGCTCAGGATGTTGTCCAACGCGTGTATAAAAAGCATCAACAAGTTTTGAAATCGTATGTTCACCGCCTAATAATTCGTAAGGGGAGTGGATTTTTTCTCTCATGTTGATAACTCCTTTGTTATAAGAAATATACGTCTTAACTCTTTGGTGTTTTTTACTTTCCTTAATTTTAGCAGTGTCATTTCGTTAACTCAAACTATCCGCTTACTTCTTCTACTGGAAAAGAGATAAAGTGGAATTTTACATAAGAAAAGTCTATGTTGCTGTGGCGAATCACTAATTATGAGAAACAAAGGAATACTTTCACAAACGTTTCCTTCTATTTATATAGTGTAACCTCGACAAACTATAGCCATTCCACGTTCGAGTGGCCAATGCTTTGGCTCTTTTACACAAGATAAGAAGACATAATTTTATTTACATATTTTTGCGTTTCTTGAAAAGGAGGTACTCCGCCGTATTTATCGACATTACCTGGTCCAGCATTATAGGCCGCCAACGCTAATTTCACATTTCCGTTGTATTTATCTAACATTTGCCGAAGATATTTGGCTCCGCCAAATACATTTTGCTTGGAGTCGTACGGATCTCCTACACCAAGAGCTTTAGCCGTTGCTGGCATTAGCTGCATAAGCCCAGCCGCTCCTACAGAACTTTTGGCAGATGGATTAAAGTTTGATTCTTGTTTAATAACAGAACGAATAAGTTTAGGATCCAGCTGGTAGCGTGCAGCTGCTTCTGTGATTATTGTTTGTACATCCTGAGAACTGGACTTTGCGGTTTCGTTTTTTTGTGCTGGTAAAGCAGCATTTGAAGCCGCTGTCTTACCTGAGGAAGAAACAGATGGCTCGGACTGGATTTGAACCGCCGTAGATGGAAACATCTGCGCTGCCTTCAAGTAAAGATTAGTACTCATTTGAGGCTCTTGATTGACGTAGTCTTGAAAAAGCTGAGCAAATACAGAGAGTAAAGTTGTACCAAGCATCACGTTAGCTGTTGGCAGCTGGTTGTTAACTGAAAATGGCTGAGTGCCAGGAATTTGAACGGAAGACATGTAATTGTTAATATTCATGCTCATGAATTTATTCTCCATCCATTAACGTATACTTTCGCTTGTAAAACCGGCGAATTTTGTTTTCCGTTGGTTTCTTTTTAATATCAAGCTCCGCAAGTAATTGCTCAAAATATTTGGCTCCTTCATTGGCATCGGTTACTTCGTATTCAAGTTCATAATCCTCAGCACCTAGATAAAAGCTATGATCGAGTACAAGTAACCCGTTTTTATATGGAATTTCTGCTCGACTTGTACGCAAAGTGCCAAAATAAGTTAGCGCATGGCTCTTGACTTGTAAATCATTAATAAGCTGTTGAATTGTTGACGGAATCTTGGCGCTGCCATCTAGCAATTCTTTAGCTTGTTCATTTGTTAATGCTTCATGTGTTTCTAAAAGACCCTCTTGATGAGGCTGTTTGAGCGTGAGAACGAACTTATCTTTTTTGCTTCGAATTCGCAGAGCAGCCCCGCAGTCTTTTAATGAGAAAGCAGGTGTATCAAAATAGTGGTTTTCTTGAGAAACAAACTGATCTTCAGTTAATTGAAAGTGTGAGCGGAGACGATCAAACTCTTCTTTCGTTACTATATTTTTAAATTCAATTTCAATTTCTTGTTTCAATGAAATCATCCTTTTAATTTAGGTCTTTTGGTAAGTCACTTTCCATCTTAATTTATCACACTTTTTGAGACAGTAAAACTACATTTCCTAACAGGAATATCCATATGGGGAACTTGGAAAATGAAGAAATACGGATTGTTTAGGTTTTACCTTTATTAAACGTTCCTGGAATGTGTTAAAATAGTAACGAATTGTATAGTTGGAAGGAGTTTATTTATGCACAATCGAATTGACATCACTACCTGTGTGATGAAATCAAATGAATTACATTTAAAAGCAGACCCTATTGAGACGGAAATTGAACAATTGGAAGATACAAAACAAATGCTTGTTGACTCAGATAACATGTCATTTGTATATGTTGTAGATATTAATGATCAATTTATGTATGTTGGCCTTAGTGATAATATTTGGGCAAATTTAAAGCACGTCTTACATAAAGATATGAAAGTATTTTTAGAAATTAATAAGGAAGTAATTGAGCTATCAGCCGTTAAAGAAGAGCTATCTTATCTCATCAGTAACATCGAAGGAAATGTGAATTATGGAGACGAGATGGTAGCAAGAGTAGAGGAAGTTTTTTTAGATAAAGAAAATAAGTAATAGAGAGAAAAAAGGGGGGTGTTATTAATGATCAGGCATTGGGATTTATTTTTAGCACCGTATAAACAAGCCGTTGAAGAACTTAAGGTGAAATTAAAAGGAATTCGTTCACAGTATGATATGAAGTCTACGCATTCACCTATTGAATTCGTGACGGGACGAGTAAAGCCTATCGCCAGTATTTTGGATAAAGCAACTCGAAAAGGAATTTCTCTCGATCGCTTAGAGGAAGAGATGCAGGACATTGCGGGACTCCGTATGATGTGTCAATTTACGGACGATATTAAAGCGGTCGTAGAGCTCCTTCGTCAGCGCACAGACTTTGAATTGATTGAAGAAAGAGATTATATTCTTCATAAAAAAGAAAGCGGCTATCGTTCATATCATGTGGTCGTATGTTATCCTGTTCAGACAATTAAAGGTGAAAAGAAAATTTTAGTGGAAATTCAAATTCGTACACTGGCTATGAATTTTTGGGCTACAATTGAGCATTCTTTAAATTATAAGTACAGCGGGAAATTTCCTGAGAATATCAAAAAGCGACTTCAGCGTGCTTCTGAAGCGGCTACTCAGCTCGATGAAGAAATGTCTCAAATACGAGGTGAGATTCAAGAAGCTCAGGCTATTTTCTCACGAAAAAAAGAATCGGCGGAAGAATCTTAGGTATGACTCAGCAACAGCTTTGTACATTGGATGGATAGGGGGAGAGAATTAGGTGGAGAAAATAAAATTTGCTATTACATCAAAAGGCAACCAAATATCAAATACGCTTATGCAAAAAATGAAAACGTATTTATTAGATTTTCATTTAGAATATGATGAAAACCAGCCTGATATTGTAGTGTCAGTAGGAGGGGATGGAACGCTTCTCTATGCGTTTCACCGCTATCGAAACCGACTTGACAAGACGGCTTTTATTGGGGTTCATACCGGCCATTTAGGCTTTTACGCAGATTGGACACCTGATGAGATTGAGAAGCTGGTGATTGCTATTGCAAAGACACCCTATCAGACTGTAGAGTATCCACTGCTCGAAGTGATTATTCGCTACACAAACGGTGGACGCGAAGCTCGATACTTAGCTCTGAATGAATGTACGGTAAAAAGTGTAGAAGGTTCTTTAGTAATGGATGTGGAAATTAAAGGGCAGCGATTTGAAACCTTCCGAGGAGACGGTCTTTGCGTATCCACGCCCTCGGGAAGTACAGCTTATAACAAATCCCTTGGAGGCGCGATTTTACATCCTTCGCTTCAAGCTATTCAAATTGCTGAAATGGCTTCTATTAACAATCGAGTGTTCCGTACGATAGGTTCTCCATTGGTTCTTCCTGGACATCATACAGCGCTGTTAAAGCCTGTTAACGACGCAGACTTTCAAATTACCATTGATCATTTAACTCTTTTACATAAAGATGTAAAGTCGATTCAATTTCGGGTAGCAAGCGAAAAAATTCGATTTGCTCGCTTTCGTGCGTTTCCTTTCTGGCAGCGTGTCAGAGACTCTTTTGTATGTGATGATTAAAGGCAGGGAAGAGAATGAAACAAGTTTTTACGTTGAGTTGGACCGTAGATCATTCTTTCGAGGGTGTAGCGGTTCGTGAATTTTTAAAAAAACATGATATTTCCAAAGCTTCTCTGACGGATATTAAGTTTAGAGGAGGAGCAATTGAAGTAAATGGAAAGCATGCAACCGTTCGATATATTTTGCAAAAAGGTGACGAAATCAAGGTGGCGTTTCCACCAGAAAAAGCAAGTGAAAGCCTTCTTCCTAAAGCTATACCTTTGGATATTGTATACGAAGATGAGTATATTTTAGTTTTGAATAAGCAGCCAAACATGCCAAGTATACCTTCTCGAGAACATCTAACGTGGTCACTAAGTAATGCTGTGCTCTATTATTATGAGGAAAATAACATTAACTCGACTGTTCATCTTGTAAATAGGTTGGACCGAGACACATCTGGACTGCTTATTGTCGCTAAGCATAGGCACGTTCATTACTTATTCTCTAAAGCACAAAAAGAACATGAAATTAAACGCGTGTACCGAGCTTTTGTTCATGGTAAGCTTGTTGGCAAAGAAACGATAGAGGCTCCGATTGGCCGAAAAGAGTCAAGTATCATCGAACGAGAAGTAAGAGAAGATGGGCAATTTGCTATTACACATTATACGGCGCTTCGTCAGTATTCTTCTTTTACAGAAGTTGCTCTTTCGCTTGAGACGGGGAGAACTCACCAAATTCGTGTTCATATGGCTTATAAAGGATATCCACTGCTTGGAGACACCTTATATGGCGGAACGAATCATCTTATTTCTCGTCAAGCTCTTCACAGCTATGAGCTCACTTTTTTTCATCCTTTTTTACAAAAAACTTTGTCTTTTACAGCACCTTTGCCGCCAGATATGCAGAAACTTCAAATCGTAAAAGAAAGTCGCTTTTTTTAATGAAAAGCGACTTTCTTTTTACACGAAGTGATTAAATTTTTCCTCTACATGAGGCATAGATGAAGGCACCGATATAATATTCCCTTCAGGATACTGAAATGCCGTTAAAGCCCCTCCAAAAACTGCGCCTGTATCAATATTAATGGTATTATGAATTTTTCTGGCTTTTACTACGGGTGTATGCCCATACACGATAAAAGGTTTTCCGTTATAATGTTTGGCCCAATCCCGTCGGACAGGCATGCCGTTTAGATGTTTTTCACCCGTAATGTCTCCGTATAGCACAAAGGTTTTTACTTTTTTATCTGTTCTGCCAATGTATTCAGCTTTAAGACCAGCGTGAGCAATAATTAATTGGTTTTGATCAAGCTGCACATATAGAGGTGATTGTTCATAAAGCTCAATGAACTTTTTTTTAATGAATTTCTGTTCTCTGGAAGGTAAAGCTTCGTACTCAGCAACTGTCGTTTCTAACCCATGAGTAATTTGCACTTTGTTACCGCAAAAGAAGCGATATAGCTTATTGCAGTGATTGCCTGGACAGTAGTAAGCTTGCTGGTGCTTTATTACAAGTGACCATACGAGTTCAATTACTTTTAGTGAATGAGGTCCTCGGTCTGTTAAATCACCTACAAATCCAAGGCGCCGTCCGTCAGAGTGGACAGGAATCCCATTTTGCCACTCATACCCAAGTTTTTCTGTTAATGCTTTTAATTCATCATAGCACCCATGGATATCACCTATTATATCTACTTTCATCTTTTATCCACATCCTTAAAAGGTTTTTCCTTTGACGATATAAAATTACCCTTATATGGAGCAAACTATGTGTAGAACTTATATATTATTGGGAAAAGAGTAAAGAGCTGTGAGTTGAAAAAAAACAAAATTCATCATAAAGTTAAATGAGTTTTGTACGACAGGGAGGTTGAAGACATGACAGATTCAATTGAAAAAGAAGAAAAAGCATGGTTCGCCGAACATTTATTATCACTTTTAGAAAAAAATGAAATCGATGCATTTCGTGAAGAATTTTTACATATGCATACGTATGACCAAGCTCAATTTTTTGAAGAATTAGATGAGCCTTCTAGATTTGCGCTGTACGAGATGTTATCTCCGGAAGAAATGGCGGATATCTTTGAAAATGTAGAGATACGAGAAGAAGATTATCAAGAAATTCTCTCAGAAATGCATCCCAATTTTGCAGCAGACATGCTGTCGGAAATGTCGGCGGATGATGCCGTTGATGTATTAAATGAATTGGATAAAGAACAAGTGGCGAGCTATTTAACAATTATGGATGAAGAAGCAGCCGATGAAATTAAAGAGCTGCTTCATTACGAGGAATATACCGCTGGAAGTATTATGACGACTGAGTTTGTGGCCATTCGTGAAAATCAAACCGTACATTCAGCTATGCACATTCTACGCAGGGAAGCTCCAGAAGCGGAAACGATTTATTACGTATTTGTTATTGATGAACAAAAGCATCTAGCAGGTGTTATTTCTCTTCGTGATTTAATTATAGCAGATGAAGATACGATGATAAGCGAAGTTATGAATGAACGAGTCGTATCCGTGTCAGTAGCAGAAGACCAAGAAGAAGTTGCGCGTATTATGCGCGATTACAACTTTCTTGCGCTTCCAGTTGTTGATTTTCAGCAGCATCTTCTCGGGATTATTACGGTTGATGATGTGATGGATGTTCTTGATGAAGAGGCATCGGATGACTATTCTAAATTAGCCGGTATTAGTGATGTAGATGATACGATTGACCACAACCCTTTAGTAGCGGCCAAAAAGAGGCTGCCTTGGCTTATCATTTTGCTGTTTTTAGGAATGATGACAGCGAGCTTAATTGGACGTTTTGAAGATACGTTGAATCAAGTAGCTATTTTAGCTGTATTTATACCTTTGATTGGCGGTATGGCTGGTAATACAGGAACACAAGCACTAGCCGTTGCGGTTCGCGGACTGGCGACGGGAGAAATCGAAGAAGAAAGCAAATTTAAGCTGTTAATCCGAGAAGCAGCTACCGGAATGATTACGGGCGCATCATGTGGACTTTTAGTTGTATTAATTGTTTATATTTGGCAAGGAGATCTGATTTTAGGCGCTTTGGTAGGCGTCTCTGTATTTTCAACATTGATTGTGGCTACACTAGCAGGAGCGTTTATCCCGCTTCTCATGCACAGGTTCAAAATTGACCCTGCAGTCGCATCAGGGCCATTTATTACAACCATCAATGATCTTATCAGTATTTTAATTTACTTCGGTCTAGCGACAACATTTATGAGTTATTTAAAATAATGAAGGGACTTTAGAATTCGACATGAGTAATCATGTCGGATTTTCATTATCAGTTCATATAGTTGACAGAGAACCTTCAAGCTTTTATGATTAACCTTTAATTTTGAATACTAACGTCTTCGTTTTATAAATAGCGAAGGTAAAAGGAGGGGAATCTAATGGAACAGCACGCGTCCTTTACATCACTTGTTATCGTCATTAGTTTGGCCTTTTTAACGCCTATACTGTTGCATCGGTTTAAACTCAACATTATACCTGTAGTCGTAGCTGAAATTATTATGGGATTAATTATAGGGAAAAGTGGTTTTGACCTTGTGGAGCAGGATATGTGGCTTGAAACACTTTCCACTTTAGGCTTTATCTTTTTGATGTTTTTAAGTGGTTTAGAAATTGATTTTTCTGCTTTTGCTGGAGGAAATTCAAAAGACAAAAAGGCATCAGGAGCGAAGGTGCCAAATGCTTTTTCCGTTTCTATATTAGTGTTTGCAGCTATCTTTGCGGTTTCACTATTTTTGTCCTATGTTTTTGTATGGACCGGTTTTATTGATAATGCCTTTTTGATGACGCTTATTATTTCTACCATTTCACTAGGAGTAGTAGTGCCGACCTTAAAAGATGCACAGATTATGAAAAAGCCGATTGGACAAACCATTTTATTGATTGCGGTTATTGCAGACTTAGTCACGATGATTTTACTAGCCGTATTTGCTTCTGTCTATGATAAATCAGGAAATAGCAATACATGGTTGATTTTAATTTTGTTTGGAGTAGGAGTGATTTTATACTTCATAGGGAAGCAGTTTAAAAACCGATCGTTTCTTGAGACAATGTCTAAAGGTACAATTCAAATCGACACGCGCGCCGTATTTGCACTCATTATTATTCTGGTGGGTCTTTCGGAGTCAATTGGCGTTGAGAACATTTTAGGCGCTTTTTTAGCGGGGGCACTCGTTTCTCTTCTTGCGCCTAACAAAAACTTAGTTCATAAATTAGATTCGTTTGGCTATGGATTTTTAATTCCTATCTTTTTTGTGATGGTAGGAGTGAAGCTTGACGTTTGGTCATTGTTCAGTGATAAAAAAGTGCTGATTTTAATGCCTTTATTATTCATTGCATTATTAATATCCAAGCTAGTCCCAGCGTTAATCTTAAGAAAATGGTATGATATGAAAACTGTTTTGGCATCGGGTTTTCTTTTAACATCGACTTTATCACTCGTTATTGCGGCAGCAACGGTTGGTGAAAATATTGGTGTTATTGATTCACAAATGTCCGGTGCGCTGATTTTGGTGGCGATTATTACATGTATTATTACACCTATTATCTTTAGAAAGCTGTTTCCAAAGCCAGAAATCAGTGACAGAAAGCTGAAGGTTAATATGCTTGGTGCAAATCAATTTACACTCCCGGTTATTCGAGAAATGGATCTTGATTTATATGATGTGACGATCTATCACCCTACTCAGGACAAGATCGAAAACCGTACGTCTGATTCTATTTTTAATATCGTCGACATCGATGGGTACAGTAAAGAAACGTTAAAGCGTACGGGGATTTTAGATGCGGATGTATTAGTTGTAACAACAGGGGAAGAAGAGAGAAATAGCGACATTGCTCTATTTGCAAAAGAATATGGTACAGAACGGGTTATTGCCCGCGTAGAAAGTCCTGTATTAGACGAAAAGATGAAAGAAAATAACATTGAAGTTTTTTCTGTGCTGTTATCTACAACTGCATTGCTAAAAGCATTAATCGAATCGCCAAATATTCTAAATATCTTAACGAATCAAGAAACAGCACTTTATCAAATCAATATGCGTAATCCTAAATACGAGGGGGTAGAGCTTCGTAAGTTCCCATTTACAGGAGATGTGATTTTTGTTCGAATCTTTAGGGGCAAAGATTCCATTGTACCTCATGGCGATACAGAGCTTGAATTTGATGATCGTTTGATTGTCACAGGGTCTCGTTCGTATGTGAATGAACTGCGTATGCTTCTTGAGTATAAAATTAGATAAAGACATTTAGGTAGTAGGTTTAATTCTTTACCTTATTGAATGAGAGAAAGAGGCTGTTACAAAAGTATTTTAGCCCAAGTGAAAGACGAACCACTGATCAACATGTTTGATTAGTGGTTCGTTTTTTTTGTTATGGTGAACGTAGGTTTCGTCTGTTTAGTTCCTTATAGAGTTGATCCGAGGGCAAGGCGAAGACTCCAGCGGAAAGCGAAGTCTTGCATGGAGATCAACTGTGGTGTAACAATCGGTTCAGCTCGTGTACCTCATTTGTACGTCTTTAGATTGAATTAATTTCGTTATGTTTCAACCTTTTTTATTGTGTTTTCTCAAATGCTGGATACAAAAGTACAGTGCTGATTTTGTTTCCAAAAGAGCTGCGGCAAAAAAATAAACAAGTTTTTCCGTGTGCAAGCATACATTTTTAAAAGAACGATAACAAGCAATTGGAGGTATGCTTCATGACTAACTCAAAATCTAAGTCAGAAGAAAACGAGCCGCTAATGTACATTGTCCAGCCAAACGCTACGCAAAATCAGCGTTCTATGCAATATTATTTCAGTTCAAAACAGGAAGACAATAAAGGAATAGAGAAAGATCCTGTGTTAAAAGAAGAGCCCAGCTTTTCTTCCATTCAAGAAGTCAAAGAGCCTGACGTAGAAAAAGTGGAAGAGATTAAGCAAGAAAAAGAGGAAGAGCGTTCAATTGTTCCCGTGGATATACCGCAATCAGAGACTAAAAAGCCAAATAAAATGTTTCAGTCTATGACGATTAAAGAAAAAGTTGAATTTCTATGCAGCTTCCCGCCTCATATGTCTCAGCCAATTTGTGAAATTACGTGCCAAAATCAAAAATATATAGGAACAATTCTAGAGTTAAAAGAAGGAAGTTTATATGTAAGCGTTCCTCCTAATAAAGAAAAAACAGTATTGACCTTTAATGATATTCAAACCATATCTATCGTTAAAATTTAAGTAATTTTAAAAGCTAACAGTGAAAAAGCACGTTAGCTTTTATTTTCATAAGTTTGTGAATGTACGGAGGAATGAAGATGACATGGATTTATCTAACGCTATTTATCTTTGCAACGTTTCGACTTACTCGTCTAATTGTTTTTGATAAAATTACGGCTTTTATTCGGAAGCCGTTTCACAAAATTGTAGAAGATCAAGATGAACAAGGAAATACGGTAACGTACCTGGAGATAAAAGGGAAGGGGCTGCAAAGGTGGATTGGAGAACTGCTCAGCTGCTATTGGTGTACAGGCATATGGTGTGCGGTAGGAATTTATTTTAGTTATGTAGCGGTCCCGCACATTGCTATTCCTATTATTACGATCTTAGCTATTGCAGGGTGTGCAGGAATTATAGAATCTTTTATGAAATAAATGGACGAGTTAAAAGACATATTGATCGTCAATATGTCTTTTAATGATTAAGGGAAATTTAGCACAACTTTATTTAAAAAAGGAATACCTTCCTGCCACTCTTCACTATAGAAAAAGCCTTCTAGAATAAACGAAGTCGTATCAGTGGAGAGAGGAATGACTACTTGAAAAGAGTCAAATAGTAATTTGCCTTTGGGCTTTAATACTGTTTGCTTAATGGGTTTAATCCAATATTCACCGTCATTTTGAATTTTTTCGTTCCATTTCGGATGAGCGTAGCGCCATTCTAAAGAAGAAGAGGGGATACTAGAAGCTTCAATATCTTTTTCATCAATGATCTTCCCGCTTAACATAGCAGAAGCAGTAGGCTTCATTTTTAAGCAAAGTGTTGGAGAGTATAAAGTACTGCTCGTTTGATTTTGAATAATTACGTTGCCGAACATCATCAGCTCGCTTTCATCTTGTTCTGGCAGCAGTATGGAATGTTGGAAGAAACAGAGGATATCGCTTTTTTCGAACCTTTCTATGGGTTTTTCTACAATCTTTTCAATTACTTTCTCCACGATTTTTTCTTCAATAACGGGCTGTTTCCTTGAAGCTTTTTCTCGAAACGCTTCGGCAATAATTTTTTGTTCGGAAAGCTCGTTTCTCAGTAGATCCAGTTCTTTTTCTAATTCTTCAATTTCTACTTCTTTTTCAGATGTAGAAAGCGTTTCAGCGTGTTTCTTTTTCCAAAACGATGTATTTTCTTTTTCTCGCTCTAAAGCTCGTTCATAGCTTTTTAGTTGGTTTTGTACGTGCCGAATTTCCGATTTATAGTGAATGAGCTTTTGTTTTAATTGAGTTAAATCATCTTTAGGGGAAGGGGAGTTACGACTCATCTAGTAGTCTCCTTTCCTGCTGAGCTATGAATTAATTTTGTAAACCTAAGCTGCCCACAGCAGTTTTATTTATATGTATGCACAAAGCTTGTAAACGATGAAAAAAGAGGAGAAATATTCTCCTCTGGCTTTTTGTCTTGTTAATCAAAGTCGTGATGGTCGAAGCCTGACTCTACGTCGTCTCCATCAAAATCATCGTGATGTGGTCTTCCAGGGAAAATAGCATCACATTGAGGTGGATATTCAATAGGTGAGCAGCTGCTTGTAGAAATGATTTCAGGGCGAGGGTAGCAGAAGCTTCCTTCTACTTCAACTTTAACATCTTTTTCAATTTGAACACTTAGGCATAACATAAGATCAAAGCTTAATTGCTGTAAGTGACAATCTGATAATCTGAGAGAACCGTCAGTTCCTTCAAAAGATTCAAGGTGGACAACAGGTTCTGTTCCTTCCGGGGCGCATAAATAGAATGTTTGATGTATTTTCCAAGGAATAACGCTAGATTCAACCTCATCGTGTTTGTGATGTCCATTCAATTCAATTAACTTAACTCGGTAAAAGCCGCTAATTGATAATTTTACTTCATGAAGAACAACAACTTCTCCATCTGGTAACACAATTTTTTTAGGTCTGCGACCACCGTGCGGCACAAGCTCAATCACGTTATCAAGTGCGTCTTCATCTGAAGGATCTACAGGGTGACCTTCACTATCTGTTAAAACAATTTCCACTTCTACGTCATGGCCTAAATCTTTAAGTGCTTCTTCTTCAAATAATGAAGTGTCGTTCGTAAAGATTTGTGGTAAAACAACTTGACGTCTAACCCAGTCGTACACTTTAGGTACGCGGATACATAATGATTCAAAAAGTTCTGCCATTTTTAAACCTCCTAATTGTAATTGTCCTTCCTTTACGCTTTTCGTTACTAGGTATCGGACTACTATAGTGTATGAATGACCTGCTTTTATGTTCCTTAGTAAAAGCGGAATTTATCGGAATAAATCCTAGTTGGAGCGAGCATAAAAAATGAAGGAAATAATAAACTCAATTACAGCATATTCATGTTAATAAAAAGTGTTATTCATCTTTAACTGATTTTTTAGAAGCTGTGGGTTATTTATAATGGAGGAGTGAAGGGCATGAGCGAGGAAAAAACAAAACAATATATTGCTTCATTGAAGTCGGAGTTGGCTTTTTATAAAGAAGAATATCAAAAATTCAAGCACCAAGAATTTGAATATGAAGATATTAAGGAAGAGTTATTGGAATTACAGCAAAAGCATGAAGAAGAAAAAAAGAAGCTAGAGGAAAAAATAGATTGGCTTAAAGCATGCGTCAATGAACAAAAATCAAAAAACGAACATTCCATTGTACAGTACAATCATCAAGCTCAAGGGACAATTCAAGAACTGCAAAATCGGCTGCGTGAAGTGACAGAGCAAAAGGGAGGAGAAAGACCGAGAGTGAGGAAACCAAAAAACAGCACGGATTTATTTTTGTCCCTGCAGCGCAAAATGGACAAATAAGATAGAACGTCTTTCTTTAGTCCTGAATATAATGTTATAGATAGGATGCTGTGAAAAGGAGGGAAACATGATGTATTATAATTATAATCCTAATCCTAATCAATACCCTCAGCCCCTGCCTTATCATCCACAACCAATGACAAAACAATCGGTGAAGAAAGGGCATGCTATTCCTAAGCCAGTCCAGTACCCTTCTCCAAAACAAGGTGGTTGCGGCTGCGGTTCAAAGTTACCAAAGCGATAAGCAATAGAAGCATTGTCACTCGGACAATGCTTTTTTACATGGAGTGGAGAGAGGTGTAGAGATGCCAGATTTTTTCGATGAATTTGAACGGTTTTTTGAACAGCATATGATGGGAGAACATCGAAAGAGAATGAAAAAAGTAGAAAAAGCAGAAAATCAGATGGAACAGCAAGAGAGGAAACTGCAGCAAAATGTAAAAAGACTTGATGAGCAAGATGCTGAAGATCCGTTTGGACAATGAAATTTAATGTACACAGTTGAAAAGCCCATACAAAATCATATTAGTGAACATACAGTATAGAGAGTAAAACAGAGGGGGTGTAATATTATGGGCTGCGGATTTGGCTACGGTGGTTGTGGTTACGGTGGTGGCTACGGCGGTGGTTTTGCGTTAATCGTTGTATTATTCATTCTATTAATTATTGTTGGTTGTGTTTGTTTTTACAATTAATCCCTTCTATGAATAAGGCACCGAAAAGTGCGGGTGAAGTTTCACTCGCATTTTATTTTTTTATTAAATGTAAAGGGCACCATCTAGGCACATGGTGCATACGATGAAGTATAAATAAAGGAGGTCATGCAAAATGGATAATAATATGTTTAAAAATATAGAAAAGAAAACAGGCGTTAATATGAAGGATATTTTTGAACTTGCGAATTCTGTACAAAATGCTAACTTTAAAGATGAGCAAACGGTACGTAATATTGTGAAGCGAGTAGCACAAATTGCGAATAAGCCAATTTCAAAACAAAAAGAGGAACAAATTGTTAAGGCGATTGCAAACAATAATCAATCCATTGATTTTGCGACGATCGCTAAAATGCTAAATGAGAAAAAATAATTTAATGTTTTTATATAAAGCCCTGACGTGTCAGGGCTTTTTTCCATTTATGCAATTTCATTTTTTTGAAATGCGTTAGAATCAAGATCAAACAGTTCCGGATGCTGTGCTAAGTAATTAATTTCTTTAATACGATGAGCGATAGGGGGGTGAGTTGAAGTAGCTTGATTCAACCACATAAAAAAACCTTTTTCCTGTGAGTGCGTACGAACAAATTCCTCCTGATTTACTTTTTTATTTAGGCAATGACCAACCGCAAGTATAGTGAGTGCTTGAGTGGCAGCTTTGGCATTACCAATCGCAACGGAAGCTATGCGATCACACGTATATTCACAGGCCCTAGAGTAAGCTTTTCCTAAAAAAGGAACCCAAAGAGCAGGTAGAATAAGTGAGTGGTAGAATGTATGCTTACGTTTAATATGAACTAATTCATGGGCAATAATAAAAGAAAGTTCTTTTTCTTGATTATCTTCAATCATTTCAACAATGTCGGAGTATAAAACGACAAAGTGACGTCCAAAAAAGCGTGTAGCAAACGCGTTTAACAAGCCGCCTGATTGAACAATATAAATATCGGGCAGCTCTAAATCCAGCTCTGAAGATAACTGTTTTGCCTGCTGATAAGTGTGCGGAAACTGCTTCTCTGTCAATCTAACCCCATCATTGCGAATTTGAGCAATAGAGAAACCGTGGAGTATAAATGTAATTAAAAAACCGATTACAAGGTAGATAATACCAACGAGCGAAATAATTAAAAACAAATAGGTTAATAAGCTGATAACCATACACAGAATGAAAAAAATCTTTTCATTTTCATGAATAAGCTTTGCGTTCAATAATGGAACCTCCTAAAATATAGTAGTACAGTACATAACGTAGTGTAACGCATCTATGTATGAATATCTACTTCTTAGTGGAATATTTGGTTAATAATAGATGTTGAGACGTAACGAAATCAATCCAATCAACAGCTAGAAGCAACTAAACATATTAAATCTACATTCACATGACAATAAAAAATACGAACCGTCAATCAATAATTCTGATTAACAGTTCGTACTTCAATTTAACTAAAATACTTTTATCCCAGCCTCTTTTTACTTTATACTTTTTTTATAAAAGACTTCAGGAACCTTGAAGGATAAGCGGTTTTACCTCTTCTAGTTTGAGGAACAGATAAATAAAGTGAATTCTGTGCACGCGTCATTGCTACATATAAAAGACGGCGTTCTTCTTGAAGCGGCACATCATCTCCGCCTCGATAAGCTTCGAGTGCATAATCATGAGGCAATCCTCCGTCTACGCTGCTCAGTACGTATACATGCTTATATTCAAGACCCTTTGCTCGGTGAATAGTGGTTAGCTGAATACTTTCATTAAATTGCTTGCTTAAAGCTTTCATCTCTGTGTTCATGGCAATCATATGATCCACATGCTCTAACAGTTCAGGTACGGTTTTGAATTTACGTGCTACAACTTTTAAATCCCGTACGTCATCCGAACCTTTTTCCATCATATTTCCTTCATTTCCGCGTTTTTTGACAAAATCATCGAATCCCATATCTTTAGAAATCGTTTCAAGTGCCAAAGAAGGAGACATTGATTTTAGCGACTTGAATAAAGGAATTACTTTCTTGAGCTTTTTTTGCTGAAACGGTTTTAAATCTTGAAGATATTCAAGCGCATCAATAAATGTACCATCATGAAGAATACTTGCTGCTTTTAAGTCGTTGACTGCTGTTTTCTTTAAAAAGAGTGCGTTTACTAAATCTTGAAGCGAACTTGCGTCATTTGGATTCACGCTTAAACGTAGAAATGAAAGTAAACTTCGAACCATTCGCCTTTTATAAAACGAATCCGCATCTTGTTCGATTGAAAATGGCAGGTTTGACTGCGATAAACGTTCAAAGATGGCGCGTGAAGAAGCGTGAGTTCGGTACAAGACTGCGAAGTCAGTTGGAGAAGCCCCTTGCTTAATCTTTTCTTTCATATCCGTTACAATCATTGTTGCTTCTTCTTCTTCGTCATATGGAAAGAAGAAGGTAGGTCGCAACTCATTATCAAACTGGGCAGCCATTTCTTTTTGTCGGCGCGCTGTATTTCGTGCAATGACTTTATTAGCGGAAGAAACGATGGCGTGAGCTGAACGATAATTTTGGTTTAACGTAATAACAGTTGTATTAGCAAAATCTTTTTCGAAATTTAAAATGAACGAAGGGTCGCTTCCGCGGAAAGCGTAAATTGATTGATCATCATCTCCTACGACACATAAGTTTTTAGAGTCTTCACTTAGCATTTTCATAATTTTATATTGAACTTTATTGATATCTTGAAATTCGTCAATTAAAAAATAGCGAAACCTTTTTTGATAACGAGTTAGTAAATCGGGATTTTGTTTTAGCATTTCATAACATCCATACAGCATGTCATCAAAATCGAATAGCTGTTTTTGCTTTTTGACTTCTTCATAGCGACGATATAAAAAGTGCACATCTTGTTCCCATTTGTCTTTTGGGCGAACATCTTTCACGCCAACAAGCGTGTTTTTCCAATAGCCGATTTGCTGAAGTGCCTGATCAAACGGGAAATCTTTTTCATCCACGTGGAGCTCTCTTGCTGCTTCTTTCACGATCTGTTCTTTTTGCCAATCCCATTTTAGCAGGCGATCCATTTGCCACGCTTGAGGATTGTGATGAACAATCATACGTAAGAAAATGCTGTGAAAAGTTCCAACTAGCATTTGACGAAGATGTAAGCCGGACATCTTTGGATATGTAGCCAATCGTTCTTTCATTTCTTTAGCTGATTTAGCCGTGAAAGTCACCAGCATAATAGATTTTGGATCAATTTGTTTTTCTTGTATCATATATGCGGTGCGCGCTGTTAATACACGCGTTTTTCCGCTTCCTGCACCGGCTAGAATAAGGAGCGGTCCTTCTGAATGTGTAACAGCTTTCCATTGGTTCGAATCTAATTCAATACCGCTCTCTTTAAATTCATTTAAATAAGGAGAGTCAGAGTGTTTAGGAACAGCTGGTTTTAAGCGAAAAGCAGGAACACTTGAAAAAGGTGCGGAAGACCTCCATGTCGCTTTCTCTTTTACAGTTGAACTTTTCTCACCGATAGCTCGTCCTTTAGGAATACGAAATCCATTGGTTTCTCTGTATTCAGCCGGATTTTCTTTTATTTGTTGTACAGCTGTTGTTTCTGATAGTGTGTCTGAACACTCTTCTCTTTCATGAGGAACTTGAGCATGATAAAAGTAAGGAGAATGCTCAATCCCCAGATATAATTTAACTGATTCTCCGCAGTGAGCACACGTCATTTCTCCTCGGAGACTAGCTTCATATAAATATTGAAATCGGTCTCTAGCCGTTATAGAAAGATTAAGTATCTGATTTTGATAAAGTGCACGTTGCAAAAAACATGGCCTCCTTTTTAAAACATGAACAATCAATAGTAAATAAGAGGGAGTTAAAGCAAGAAGCCGCTCTCGTTCTACATCGATATAGATGTGTGTATACGCACAGTTTTTGTTTTATAGTCAAAGTCTATCATATCAAAATCACCTTTTTTTAAAAAGAGCACGGATATTTTTGGAGGGATAGGATGTGAAAAAGGGTATATATTGAATAAGACCTCACATATGTTCAAAAAAGGCGGTATAGATACAAGGGGTCATCTGTTTTGAACAAGTCTAAAGCAGAGGGTTTAAGTGACCTGTTTCAATGTCGATACTTCTTGAGAAAAATACTGAGGTCTGGAAGTAGAATGTATCTTGAAAAAGAGGAGGGTTCATATGGGATATATACTGCCCGTCACGCCTTATCAATCTATTCAATATGCAAATCGCCTTCAAAAAAATAATGCTTCTTTTTCAAATCGTATTTGGCCTATTGAGAAAAAAAGCTTTGACGAAGAGTTTCAATCGCGTTCTCACTCACTGGAATTGACGCCAAGTTCAGTACAAAAGCGAAAAAAGCTTCAAGCAGCAGAGCGTGTATACAGCAAGCTGACAAATAAGGGCCTAGTGATTAATACACGGGTATAATAGAAAAAATCGTGAACGCAGCAGAATAAATGCGCTCACGATTTTTTCACAAAGTAATGAACAAGTAAAAAAACACCTTAGTAAGATTCAATAAAAAGTGTACGGCCCTGCTGCCATTCAGCATAAAGCACCTGTTTATAATCGGTAAATCCCTGTTTTTTCAACTGTGTCTTTAGCCAGTCTTCATCAAAGCCTGACTGAATTAAGTTTTTCAAAAGCAAACGTCCATCACTGACGAAGGCGATAGATAAAACAGGTTCAGAAGGAGGAAGCTGCAGATCGCTTCTTGTTGGCTTAGCATAATCAGATTTTGGCAATACGCTTAGTGATCCATCTGTTTCTAAAATCGCATATTCAACTTCACGAATGGAAAATATGTCTTTTGAACGCAACATATGAAGAAGCTGATCGATATCTAATCGATTTTTGCTAAGTTCTTTGTACGAAATTTTCCCTTTTCGAATAATAATAGATGGCCGTCCTTCTAAAAACAAACGCAGGCGAATATTTTTTTGAGTAATAACTTCGGTGACATAAATAAGCGCTCCCCAAAAGATAACAGCAAATAAAATTTTGCCTATTCCTACTTCTGAGTCATATAACGCATTTCCTACTAACTCTCCTAATACAAGAGCAGAGATAAAATCAAAAGTGGTAAGCTGAGTGATCGTCGCTCTGCCTAAAAATTTAGTTAAAATAAACAAGCAGATAAATCCGATAAAGAGTTCTAGTGCAATTCCGATAAGTTCATCCATATTTTCACCTAATTCACATGATTAGGTATTAGTATAAGCAAAGCAAAGGTTCTTATCCTTTAAAAAAGCAAAAACACCAGGTTCAATTCCTAGTGTTTTTTACTTAGTTTCTTTACCATCTCTACATGTGGAATTCCAGCATCCATAAACTCACCCGAAACCGTTACGTAGCCTAGCTTTTTATAAAATCCTTCCGCATGCGTTTGAGCATGCAGCTTAATCTTTTCAATCTCATGCTCCGCTGCGAGCTCTTCTAACTTATCCATCAAAAGCTTTCCTACACCGTCTTTTCGATAAGAAGAAAGAACGCAGATTCGTTCGGCTTTTCCATAGTCCTCTACCATACGGAAGCGTCCTGCACCAATTGGTGCAGTTCCTTTATATACAACTAAATGCAAGGCTTCGGAATCGTATTCATCGATTTCTTGCTCTACATCAACCTGCTGTTCTTCTACAAATACTTTTTGACGTACGAAGTAAGCATCAGAATGATCTTGTTTGTTCGTTAGTACTTTGATGTTCACGTATCTTATCCCTTTCCAAGACGAAATGTTTCAAACACAGTCCATGTTTCATTTTCAAGCTGGTACATTAAATGAAAGCGATCTACTGTTTCTTCATGAGCGACATCTACAAGCTTCAACTGGCTATACACATCTAAGTGCTCATCATCTGAAAGGCGTTGACCAATTGTAATATGCGGAATAAATGAATACTCAGTTGGCTGTTCGAGATTGCCTTCATGCAGTCTATTGTAAAGTGACGTCAGTTCTGGCTTTTGTTCCACTTTTAAGTAAATAACGTTATTGGCTGGTGAAAATGAGCTTACTTTCGTTACATTTAATGTAAATGGATTTGTTTCTTCGGCAATTTTACGCAAGTTAGCCGCAATTTCATCAATTTGGTCTTCTGTAGCTTCAAAGACTTCTTTTAATGTAAGATGAGGCGGAATTAATGAATAGTGAGAATCATAGCGCTTTCGATAAGAATTCGCTACATCTTGCAATTTTTTAGATGGAAAAAGTACAACGCCAAATTTCATAAAAAATCCCTCCAAAGTAAGATCATAAAATATGTATAAAGCGAGCTTATTATAACAAATTTTCAAAAAATATGATATCTTTCTACTTCAACATATATTGAAGCGACCGCTTTACGTCTTTTTGCCAGTATTTCCAGGTATGATTTCCATCAAATTCTTCGTAGAAAACAGAATATCTACGCTGCTTCATTTGTTCGTGCAACAGGCGGTTAGGCTCAATAAAATTCAATATACCGTCTTGTGTTGTTTTGACATCCGTTTCTTCCGTTCCAATAACATGATACAAATCCAGAAGTGAAGGAGAAGCAAATGAGTTGACCGTTTGTAATACAGCATCGTTCACGAAAGGAGAATGCATAATTACTTTCCCGAACGTGTGAGGATACGCAATGGCCGTCAGCAGTGAAACTGTAGCAGCAAGCGAATCACCAATTAGAACACGTGATTTTCCCATTTGATATGTAGGATATGTTTTATCCAAAAATGGCACAAGTTCATGTGCTAAAAAGCGAATGTAAGCATCTACCTGCTTTCCTTCTGGATGATACTTATCGCGTCTGTCTTCCACGCTTTTATATGGAATTCCAACAAAAATAGTACGATCGATTTCTGACTCGTTCATTAAATCATCGATTAAACGAGGTGTACGCCCGTACATAACATAATCTTTTCCGTCTTGGGCGATAAGTAGAGAATACTTATAGAGCGTAGAATAGTTTGACGGCAAATAGACTAGTAACGTAACATCTTCTTGTAGTGCGTCACTATAAAAAGAAATTTCTTCTAACTTCCGCTTACTTTCTGACATGAATAATCGACTCCTATGCATTTGAATGAAAGCGTTACCTTTATTGTAACACATTTTCTAATAACCGTTCTTTATTTTATTGTAACGAATTTTTTAGCGAATGACGAGAAAGAGGCATTCGCTAAAAAAGAGCCTGGGACATCACGAAATGAATTTCATCCAAATACGAACAATCTGGATATATAGTCTGGACAGCTTGCTCGACCGCAGTTGATTTCCGTGCAAGACTCCGCTTTCCGCAGGAGCCCTCCAATCAACTGCTAGAAGGAACGAAACAGATAAAATTTGCGTCCACTTTAACAAAAAAAACGAACCACTAATCAAACAGTTTGATTAATGATTCGTTTTTTACTTCGGCTACACTACTTTTGTCGAAGCCTCTTTTCGTTAATCTAATTTCTTCATCTTTTTAAACATATCTTTTTCTGCTTGAGTGGCTTTTTCTAGCGGCTTTTTCGTATATTCTTCTTCTTTTTCATCAATTGAAACCAATTCTGTTTCATTTTTTACATAACTTCGGATATTGCGAGCACCGAAATAGCCATTTACATCTTCTAAAATAGGCTTGTTTTCTTTTTGATCATAAAGAGTATATGAATTCTCTTCCTTAACGATAGCGTAGTGATTCCCAGCTAGAAGAGCTACGGCTTCTTTTTCGCTTTTTCCAAAAGTAGACATGAGAAACAGAACGATTAAGACGATAAAGAAAAGGGCTGTTGCGCCAATGAAAAATAATAATAAGCCTCTGCTAAATTTACTTTGTTTTTCTTCCACAGTAGACAAACCTCCTGATTAGATAATTTCATTATAGCAAGTAAATGTAATGAGCGCCTAAAGAGATATGTGACGAGTTTATGAACTCAGGCGGATGAACAAAAAAGGTTTTTAGCGCCTCTCATCGAATTTAGTATAAAGAGAGACAACAACTTGAAAAGGAGAGAGAGACATGACAGCGAAAAAAATCCCAACGAGCAAAGAAGTAGCAAAGGCAACATTTGATTTGCTGCAAGAGCGTGGCGTAACAGTTTTGGATATTGCTGAAATTGTGTATGATTTACAGCTTCCTTATCATCCAGCCCTAACCATTCAGGAATGCGCTGAAAGCGTAGAAAGAGTACTGCAAAAGAGAGAAATTCAGCATGCGCTTCTAGTTGGAATCGAACTTGATAAGTTAGCTGAGCAAAATAAATTATCAGAACCTCTTCAAAGTATTGTAGAACAAGACGAAGGGTTGTTTGGTGTTGATGAAACGATTGCTTTAGGTGCCGTTTTAACCTATGGCAGTATCGCTGTTACGACCTTTGGCTATTTAGATAAAGTAAAAGTAGGCATTATTGAAAAGCTGGACTGCAAAAAAGAAAAAGGAGTTAATACCTTTTTAGATGATTTGGTAGCGAGCGTAGCTTCTAGTGCGGCAAGTCGTTTAGCTCACCGTCAGCGTGATGAACAAGAACAGCTGCAAGAAGGAAATCCAGCTACGTAATAAATTTCTTTTAGTATGTATACAAGCTGCGTAAATTAACACGTCGAAATGATTTAGTCTTTTATTTGCATAACGGAGACTAGGCACGTATCACCTACGTGCCTAGTCTCCGTTAATGGAACAATTTATGGCTGTAGTGAAGTAGTCATAAGGTAGCTTAAGTTTTTCAGTCCAAGACTTTCATAAAAAGCACGTGCTTTTTCATTAAATGCCCATACGGTAAGCTGGAGATCATTTGCTCCTTTTTGTACAGCCCACTGTTTTGTAGCAGAAAAAAGACCTTTTCCTACGCCGTAATTTTGAAAGCCTTTTTTTACACCAAAATATTGGATGTATGCTGTGTAGGAAAGAGGAGCTAATGTAGTGGGAGGGTTATATTTTAATTCAACAACAGAAGCCCCAATAATTTGATTCCGATATTGAGCTACAAGAATATCAATGGTTGCATAATAAAGAGTAGCTTGATATTGTTCAGGAGATAAAACAGCCATTTGATTATCAAACATAGAAGGAAGCGCATTTGCGTGGAGTTCTAGTGATTCCCCTAATATTTTATTCACTTCTGCATACTCATCTAGTTTTGCAGTGCGATAGATAATATCCATACACACTTCACCTACTTTTTAAAAGTTGTGCTTTATCATATGTAGCAACTTAGAAAATGTTAAATGAGAATGAAAACCTGAAAATTTCAAGTGAAGAACCGTACTAAACAGAGCATATATTTTATGCTCTGTTTGATGTTGGAATTGAAGAATATAAGGATGAAACATTAAATTCTCGTTTCAGCAATGGCATCGCGTACTTTTTCAAGCGAGTGTTTAGAAGTGTCTTTATTTGCAATCATTACATTAACATACAAAGCGTCAATGAGGCTTAGCTGTCCAATTCTCGAGGCGAGAGCTTCAGATCGGTATTCGGTTTCTTCTGAACTTGTATAAAGAGAAACGTCAACGTTTTGACTTAATGGAGATTTAGGGAAACCCGTGATACCGATTGTTTTGGCACCGTTCGCTTTTGCTGTATTTAAAATGTTCATCGTGTCTTTATTTGTTCCCGAATGAGAAATCACTACCGCTACATCTTGTTTCGTTAATTGAGAAGCGGACATAAGCTGGAAGTGGGAATCGATAAATGCAAACGTTTTAATTCCTGTTCGCACAAATTTATGAAAAGCATCCATAGCTACTACTGAAGAGCCTCCAGTGCCATAAAACTGAACTTTATCAGCCTTCATAAGAAGTTTGACGGCTTTTTCAATGGCATTGCCCTCTAGTATTTGTAATGTATTCTCAAGCGTTCGCACGTTAGAGCGAAAGATTTTTTCAGCAATCGTTTTTTCATTATCCGTTTCAGCAATTTCTTCGTGAATCTGCTGAATGGGCGTCATAATTTCAGCAGCCAGCGCTATTTTCATCGCCTGATAGCCCTTGAAGCCAATTCGTTTACAAAAGCGAAAGACCGTTGCATCAGCTACATTTAAATCGTCTGCTACTTCGTTAATGGTACTGTGAATAATTTGTTCCGGCTGTTCTAAAATATAATTTGCAATTTTCTTCTCTTTTTCACTGAATCTAGCATAGTGAGAACGAATTTTTCCTAAGCAATTTTGCGTCATAACTGATGTTCCTTTCCACGAATTTAGTAGTAAAAAGAGTATAGCACAAAAATATGCGTGAAAAAAATTTTCTTGTAAACGATTGCAAAATGAAAAATAATTCGTATAATGGAGGTAATGTGAAATTTTTTTTCAAAGGGAGTTTGTAAAATGAAAATTGGATTAATCGGTTTAGGAAAAATGGGATATAATTTATCATTAAATTTAATGGATAATCATCATGAAGTAGTAGCTTATGATGTGAATAAAGAAGCGGTAGAAAAACTTTCAAATGAAGGAGCAGCTGGTGCTGCTACTATTGAAGAGTTAGTCAACGAACTGCCGGCTTCACCTAAAGTTGTATGGGTTATGGTTCCGGCTGGAGAAGTAACGGAAAATGTTGTTACAGAACTAAAAGAACTTCTGTCAGAAGGAGATATTGTAATAGATGGAGGAAACTCTAATTATAAAGAATCTGTTCGACGTGCTAACGATCTTCAGGAAAAAGGTATTTACTTCTTTGACGTAGGGACAAGCGGTGGAATGGAAGGTGCAAGAAACGGAGCGTGTACAATGATTGGCGGAGATGCTGAAGCCTTCCGTACAATTGAACCAATTTTTAGTGATATTTGCGTAGAAAATGGATTTATGTACGCAGGTAAAAGCGGAAGCGGTCATTTTTTAAAAATGGTTCATAATGGTGTAGAATATGGAATGATGCAATCCATTGCTGAAGGATTTGAAGTTTTGGAAAAAAGTCAGTTTGATTTCGACTATGAAGCTGTAGCGCGCGTTTGGAATAACGGATCTGTTGTTCGCTCTTGGTTGATGGAACTAACGGAAAATGCGTTTTCAAAAGATCCTAAACTAGATAGTATTAAAGGAGTTATGCAGTCTTCTGGTGAAGGGAAATGGACCGTAGAGACTGCTCTTGATCTTCAAACGGCAACTCCTGTTATTGCTTTATCGCTAATGATGCGCTATCGTTCATTAGAGGAAGATACATTTACAGGGAAAGTTGTAGCAGCACTTCGAAATGAATTCGGCGGTCACGGTGTTGTAAATAAGTAAAGTAGTAAAGTAGGGGGACAGCAGCATGAGCAAAAAATATGCAATAGGTGTAGATATCGGAACAACGAGTACAAAGTCTGTATTATTTTCAGTAGACGGTACAGTCATTTCTAACCATGGGATTGAGTATCCACTATACTCGCCTACGCCCGCGATGGCTGAGCAAGATCCTGAAGAAATTTTTCAAGCAGTTGTACGTACCATTCAAACGGTTGTAAAAACAAGCGATGTAAAACCTGAGGATATTTTATGCGTTTCATTCAGCTCAGCTATGCACAGTGTTATTGCCGTTGATCAGCACGGAAAGCCGCTGACAAAATGTATTACGTGGGCCGATAATAGAAGTGCAGAATGGACAGAAAAAATTAAAAATGAATACAACGGCCATGAGATTTATTTACGTACGGGCACGCCTATTCACCCGATGTCGCCGCTTTCCAAGCTAACATGGCTTTCTAATGAACAGCCTGAATTAGTGAAGGGAACACATAAATTTATTTCAATTAAAGAATATGTATTCTTTAAGTTGTTTAACGAATATGTTATCGACTATTCGATTGCATCAGCAACAGGTTTATTTAATCTGAAAAATCTTGCGTGGGATGAAGAAGCATTAAAAGTAGCAGGTGTGACAACAGATCAGCTATCCACTCCTGTTTCAACTATGCATCAAGTGAAAGGGCTAAACCCAGAGCTTGCAGTTGAGATGCACTTACTTCCAGATACGCCCTTTATTGTAGGTGCAAGTGATGGTGTATTATCAAACTTAGGCGTAAATGCGATTGAACCAGGCGTTGTTGCGGTAACAATCGGGACAAGCGGAGCTATTCGAGCAGTTACTGACAAGCCAGTAGTCGATCCTAAAGGTCGAATTTTCTGTTATGCGTTGACAGAAGACCACTGGGTAATTGGCGGCCCTGTAAATAACGGAGGCATGATTTTCAGATGGGCTCGCGATCAATTTGGAGCGTCTGAAGTCGAAACCGCTAAACGCCTTGGAAAAGATCCATATGAGGTATTAACGGAGATTGCGGCATTAGTGAAACCTGGAGCAGACGGCTTATTGTTTCACCCATACCTTTCAGGAGAACGTGCGCCGCTTTGGGATGCAAATGCGAAAGGTTCATTTTTCGGCCTAGGTTTGCATCATAAAAAAGAACATATGATTCGCGCCGTATTAGAAGGCGTTATTTTTAACTTATATACGGTATTATTGGCACTTGAAGAGTTAATTGGAGAGCCTACAAAAATTCAGGCAACAGGCGGATTTGCACGTTCCGCACTTTGGCGTCAAATGATGGCAGATATTTTCAACCAAGAAGTATCTGTACCGGAAAGCTTTGAAAGTTCATGTTTAGGAGCAGTTATTCTTGGCTTATATAGCCTTGGCGAGGTTGACTCATTAAACGTTGTTTCTGATATGGTTGGAGCGACTAACCACCATTATCCAATCAAAGAAAACAGTGAAGTATATAAAGAGTTAACAACTATCTATATTCGTTTGGCTCGCTTATTTAAAGAAGAATACGAAAGCATTACGGCTTTTCAAAAAAAATACGTACATTAAGTTCAAAGATCATCGCTTGAAGCTTTCAGGCGATGATCTTTTGTGTGTTAGGTTATCTAACAATCAAAAGAGTTAACACTACACAATATATAAAAGTTCCCTCAAATAATGTTACAATTTGTCCAGTGTATCCCCGTTTCGCATTAAATATAATAAGGGATAACGTTAGTATTTATCACATACTAGAAGGAATCGTCACAAACGCCTTTATATTTCAGAAAATTCAAATAAAATTAGTTTTTTGGAATGAACTTATTTATGAAAAGGGGTTTTATGGATGAAAACACAAATCGAGCAAGATGGGATTGTGACGCTCACAGATGAGACGCACAATCAGCTGAGCGACAGCGATCTTTGGAATGAAGATTTACGTCCGACTACGATGAAGGAACACTCTTGGAAAGGAGTTAACTTTGCTACGCTTTGGATTGGGATGTGTTTGTGTATTCCAGCTTATACAATGGCAAGTGGAATGATGACGCTTGGAATGAACTGGTGGCAAGCAATTGGTACAATCTTTTTAGGAAATGTGATTGTTCTTATTCCTATTTTGCTTAATTCTCACGCTGGAACCAAGTTTGGCATTCCTTATCCAGTATTTGCCCGTCTGTGGTTTGGAGATAAAGGAGCACATATCCCGGCACTGGCTAGGGCTATTGTGGCTGCTGGGTGGTTTGGAATTAATACATGGATTGGAACGGAAGCAATTGATACGCTGCTAAGCGCTTCGTTTTCGTCTTGGAATGGGTTAGCAGGTCATACAGCCATTGTATTTGCTCTCTTTTGGCTTTTAAATGTAGGAGTGGCATATAAAGGACCGCAAGCAATTAAAGTATTAGGAGCAATTGCTGCTCCGGTTATTGGTATTTCAGCTATTATTCTTTTTATATGGGCTTATACAAACTCAGGAGGGTGGGGCCCCATTTTATCTACGCCTTCTAAATTTACATCAACCGGAGAATTTCTAGCCGTATTTTTCCCAGCTTTAACGGGAGTTATTGCATTTTGGGCGACGCTCGCTTTGAACATTCCTGATTTTTGTCGATATGCTAGAAGTCAGAAATCTCAAATGGTTGCGCAAACCTTCTCTTTGCCATTGACGATGAGTATTTTTTCATTTATTGGAATTGCTGTTACCTCAGCAACAATCGTTATATTTGGAGAGGCTATTTGGGATCCAGTGGCGTTAGTAGCTAAATTCCCTCCGTTTATCATTTTCTTAGGAACAATCGTTATCGTGCTTTCTTCTTTAACGATTAATGTGGGAGCAAATATTGTTGCGCCAGCCCGTGCAATTGAGAATCTGAATCCAAAGAAAATCACGTTTGCGATGGGGGCGCTAGTTACCGGTATTTTTGCTATTTTACTTCAGCCATGGTACATCATGTCTAATTTCGGGAACTATATTTTCGGCTGGCTTGGAACATACGGAGCGCTGCTTGGCCCTATAGACGGCATCGCCATTGCTGACTACTGGCTTGTAAGAAGGAGACAGATGGCATTAAAGGATTTATATGAGGTAAACGGTCGCTACAGTTATTCAACAGGTTTTAATAAAAACGGGATTTATGCATTAGTAATTGGCGTGGCCATACCCGTTTTAGGCTTACTCATTCCTGGACTGCGCTTTTTATGGGATAATGCCTGGACATTTGGTCTATTCATTTCTATCATCGCTTACACGTATCTCATGAGAGGAGATAAAAGTGTATTAGCGCCGGGGGAATATGAAGAAATAACGTTAAAAACAAGCGAAAAAACGATTATCGATAGTCAAACGGCTGATCCAACCATCACCAAATAAATAAGGTTAATCCAATCATTAACATGATTGGATTTTTTTATATGTTAAAACGCTATGGAAGAAAATTGATAAAATTTTTTTGAGTTTTTTTATTGATTTAAGAATTTTTTTTTCATATAATTTAAGTAATAAAAAAATGAAATCGTTTTCTAAATTAATTAATGTAAACGATTTCGATAATTTGAACTTATTTTTTAAAATTTACAGGGTGTAGAGCTTTTTTGCTACATAGAGAAAGCGTTTACTTAAAGGGAAGGTGGAAAGCAAGATGGATGCATACTTATTAGCTATTACAGTTGCCGCAATTGTTATTGTTATTGTAGGTGTTTCAGTTTTTAAATGGCATGCGTTTATTAGTTTAACGGTTGCAAGTTTGTTTTTAGCAATTGCTTCTGGGTTATCAATGGATAAAATTGTTGCCGCTTACGAAACGGGAGTGGGCGGTGTTTTAGGCCACTTAGTAGGAATTTTAGCACTGGGAACAATTTTAGGTAAGCTGATGGCCGATTCAGGTGCTGGCATGCAGGTAGCGGATTATTTCGTAAGAATATTCAGTGTGAAAAGACTGCCATGGGCAATGCTAGTAGCAGGTTTCATTATTGGTATTCCTGTTTTCTTCGAAGTAGGAATTTTAATCTTACTGCCTTTAGTTATTTCGATTCATAAAACAACAAAACAAAATATATTATTGATTGCTCTGCCAGTTATTGCAGGATTATCAATTGTTCACGGTCTCGTTCCTCCTCATCCAGGAGCGATGGCAGCTATTAGTATTTACGGAGCAAATACGGGGAAAGTGCTTTTATACGCGTTAATCATTTCTATTCCAGCCGCAGTTATCGCTGGCCCCGTTTTTGCAAAATGGGTTAACAAACGAGTAATTCCAGAAGGAGAGCCTGATTTAATTCGTATCACGACAACATCTAAAGATCTTCCTGGTACAGGAGTTTCATTCTTTGTTATTTTACTTCCTGTTTTATTAATGGTCTTAGCAGCTATAGCACCTGTTATTAACGGATTGCCAAGCGGCGTAGTGAAGTTTGTAGAATTAATAGGAAGTCCATTAATTGCACTTTTAATTGCTTGTTTTGCAGCGTTTTACCTGCTTGGAAAACGTCAAGGTATGACAAAAGATGTTATTAAAAAACTAACGGAAGAATGTTTGCTTCCTGTAGGATCTATTGTTTTAATTATTGGTGCAGGCGGCGGCTTCAAACAAGTATTAATCGATAGCGGAGTGGGTACAACGATTGGTCAAATGTCTGAACATCTGTCTCTATCACCACTTGTACTTGCATTTTTAATCGCCGGTTTGATCCGTATCGCTACAGGTTCAGCAACAGTTGCATTAACAACGGCAGCTGGTATTGTCTCACCAATCATTGAGCACATGTCCGGTGTTAACTTAGAACTTCTTGTTATCGTTACGGGTGCGGGTTCGTTAATGTTCTCTCATGTGAATGATGCAGGCTTCTGGATGGTGAAAGAATATTTAGGGTTAACAGTGAAAGAAACGTTTAAAACATGGACCGTTCTGGAAACGCTTCTATCCTTTATTGCTTTTGCAGGAGCACTTATTCTAAATGCAATTATTTAAAAGTAAGACTCTTTTACTCTATGTAAAAGAGTCTTATTTTTTTATGAAAGAAAAGAATTTACAAGAAAAATAATCAAAATATTTTATTTATTCGTTAAATTATGGCAAAATAGATATAGAAGAATAATAGCTTCTAAGAAGGGAATGACAGAGAGTGAGTAATCAACTAGTATTTTTCACAAACTTTTCAGAAGGAAAATTAGATTCAGACGTTTCTTGGTATTGTCCACCAGCTCAATTTCAAATTGATACGGAAACGAATCGATTAGTGATTAAAACAGACGCTAAAACAGATTTTTGGCAGCGTACTCATTATGGCTTTGAAGCGGACAATGGACACTTTCTTTACCGTGAAGTAGAAGGCGACTTTGAAATCATGACAAAGGTGCATACATATCCAGTTAATCGCTACGATCAGGCAGGTCTCATGATTCGTGTATCAAAAGATACGTGGATCAAAACGTCAGTTGAATACAATCCCGATGGTCCTAACCAATTAGGAGCAGTCGTAACCAACCATGGCTTCTCAGATTGGTCCAGTCAAAATTTTACTCAAAACAAATCGGCGCTTTATTTTAAAATTCAGCGCAAAAACGATGATTACACCGTTTGTTATTCAAGTGATGGAGATTCTTGGACTCAGCTCCGACTCGCTCACTTATTGAACTCAACCAAAGAACCTGTTCAAGTTGGCATTTACGCTTGTAGTCCTCAAGGAGAAGGATATGAAGCCCAATTTGATTTTATAAAAGTAGAAAAAATGTAAAAAAAACCACAATTTAGCCACAGCTAAATTGTGGTTTTTATTTAGAAAGCGCATTATCTAAAGGCTGTGTGGCAGAAGGAGATGTCGGTTGATTGTGTAAAGCAATCTTTTGCTTGAAGTAGCTAATGACAAACCCTGTAATGGCAATGGACATAACCGAAAAAATTCCTTTTGAAAGTCCAATTGAATACATGCTCGACAGCACGACAAGGAAATCAAATGAAAAATTCACTTTTCCAGGATCCCAACCGAATTTTCGCTGCGCGAATAACGCTAAAATATTAGCACCCCCAAGAGAAGCTCCGTTCATAAATAAAATGGATAAGCCAAGGCCGGCAATTAGTCCGCCCGTAACAGCACCCATCAGGCTGGGAAGGGTAAAAGAAGGAAGTAAGTGATCGAGTGAAGTGAGAAGCGATAGCAACGACACTGATCCTATAGTTGTGGCGGTAAATTTCCATCCCATTTGAAAGAAGGAAAAGAGATAAAAAGGAATATTAATGAGAAAAAAGATCACCGCAAACGATAAGGGAAGGGCATATGACAAGCTAAGAGACAGACCAGCTGTTCCCCCCGTCACTACGTGAGAGTGCCGCAAGATAAGAACACCAATACTCGCAATCGTACATCCAAGAATAATCCATAAAACTTTTTTCATAAATAAACCCCTTTGTTTGTTTTTTCGGAATTTTCATTTTCAATCATCTACTTTAATGATAGGATATTAAATAAAGAAAACACATGTATAAATGAAGGAAATAATGATTGTTCTGTTATCAACTTGAATAAAGATTTTATTTATTATATTCATTTTGAAAGGAAAGGTTTGTATGGATCAAATCGATGCACAATTATTATCTATTTTGCAAAGGGACGGGCGTATGACAATTAGTGATTTATCAAAAAAGCTGGCTCTTAGCCGTCCAAGCGTATCAGAAAGACTGCAGCGTCTTCAGGAACGAGGAGTGATCCAACGTTTCAGCGCTACGGTGTCTCCGAAAGCTTTAGGAAGAGATACACAGCTGTTTATTCAAGTAAGCGAATTAAAAAGAAAACCAGAGGAATTTGAAGACTTTATTGAGCGAAATGAAGACGTGCTTGAATGTCATCGCGTAACAGGACCGGTTTCTTACTTTATCAAAGCAGCCGTATCTGGAATGGATGGACTTCGAATGCTAGTGGATGAACTGATTCCTTATGGAAATGTGAATACCTCAATTATTTTAAAGTCGCCTGTAGAAAACAGAATGATTACCCCTATACAAAAACCGACCCCATAAGAGGCCGGTTTTTTGTGTAAGGACATATTAATAAAATCCTTTAATAATATAAAAATGATTTTGTAAAATATCAGTTATTTCTTCTTCTGAAACGTTTCTTTTCGTCTTTTTTTCGCCATCTGTTACAGTTAACGTTTCACCAGAGAGGGTAATGCGCCCTGTAGGGGTTGCGATCGTAACAAGACGTTTGTGTACAAACGGAGAATCGGCTGACGTTTGGTTGAACTCACACATAGGAGTAAAGTCGGTCAGTTTCTTAGGAAGCGTAGACACGCGGTACAGCGTTTTCCATACATCATCTTCCCATCGCTGCAAATCATACGTATGCTCAACAACGTTTGTCATGCGGTAAGAGCCGCTTACATCTCTTACTACTTCGCCATTTAAAGGCATTGGTTTGCGAACAGAATCTCCAAATCCAACGTCTACGATGTAAGACTGATTTTCAACCCTCACAAGGTTTGTAGCATGACTTCCTTCAATTGTCCACGTGCCGTCGGGTTTTTTGACGGTAGCTGAAACGTAAGAGACTTCATATCCGCTTTCTTTTAACAGCCAGCCAAATAGCCCGTTTAATTCGTAGCAAAATCCTCCACGCAAATTTATAACTACTTTTTGAAAAATCCTCTCTAAATCAATGATAATAGGAGTTTGAGACAAAACGTCTAAGTTCTCAAAAGGAATATGAAGCATGTGCTTGTTCTGTAAAGCAGCTAAGTTTTCATAGGTTGGGCTATCCGGTTTCTTAGCTAAAAACCGACTAAAGTAATAATTAATATTCATCAAATACACCTCTTAGTGAATCATTTCTCTCTGTCTTTAGCAGAATGTTCATGTAACAGCGCTTTTTCGATTGTCTCTTTGGAAGCGAATCCTTTCAATCTTAGCTTTTTGTTCTTTAATGACTTCTCTTAAAGGCTTAGTTACTAGAAAACATAGTGGACAGACAAAATCAAAATAAAATTCAATATGCGTTTTCATCCCATCACGCTCCTTTATGGCATGTTTTTATTTTATCAAAAGTAAAGACGATCCTTCCAACTTGGGAACTGTGGAAAAATAGTTGACAAAATTGGATAACTCTTTCTATAATATAGTCAATACATATTACGAGCGATTAGTTCAGTGGGAGAATACATCCTTGACAGGGATGGGGTCGGGGGTTCGAATCCCTCATCGCTCATACCAAAGCCGTTTTCTTATTAATAAGAGAGCGGCTTTTTCACTTTCTTCATTGGTTTAGGAAGAATGCCACATTGTAAATCGTAATCATTACGTTTATAATAATTGAAACTAAATAAGTAAAACTATGATTTGTTTTAAAGATGAAGGGTGGAGCGACGATGAATGAAAAGATGATGGAGGTTTTTGCAAGAGATATAGTTGCTTCTCTTCCTTTTAACAAGCGAATGCTGTATCAATTCATTGAGGGAGTCGAAGATCGTTTAGCGCAAAAAGCTGAGACGAAAGAACATTTTTTAACACTTCTTAAACAGCAGTCTCCTCACCACCAAGCAGCTGAACGTTTTGGGATGAGCATTTACGAAACGGTTGCTTTAATGCACGAGGTTGAAGACGAAATTAGTGAAAAGTTAGAAAAGAAATTAGATAGATACAAGTGGATAGATTGCACAGATTATGCTACATATTCAAAACAAACTATTAACAGTGCGCGCTATTATCTTATTATTTCTTAGTTAGTTTACTGATTTTGTATATTGTAGGTGTATGAACTGAAAATAAGTTGGACTTTAAAAATGAGTTTATATTCAAAAGCGGCTGATGTGATTTGAAATTTTGAGCGCGTATAGAAGAATTAAAGTATAATGAAACATAGTGCATCAGGTCATGATAAAGATAATCACTAATTTAAAATAAATGAGGGTACAAAATGAATCAAAGAAGTTTTAGTCAATACGGTCTTAGTGACAAGGTAGCTAAGGCACTTTCTAGCCTGCAATACAATCATCCTACGGAAGTACAAAGCAAGGTGCTTCCCATCGCGCTAGAAGAAAGAGATGTTGTCGTGAAGTCTCAAACAGGAAGTGGAAAAACGGCTTCCTTTGGCATTCCACTGTGTGAATTAGTTAATTGGGAAGAAAATAAGCCTCAGGCCTTAGTGTTAACGCCTACACGAGAGCTGGCTGCACAGGTAAAAGAAGATATTACCAATATCGGCCGTTTTAAGAGAATTAAAGCAGCAGCTGTCTATGGAAAATCACCATTTGCCAAGCAAAAAGTAGAATTAAAGCAAAAAACACATATTGTCGTGGGAACGCCTGGACGAGTGCTTGATCATATAGAAAAAGAAACGCTTGCATTAGAGAAAATTCGTTATTTGGTTATTGATGAAGCAGATGAAATGCTAAATATGGGTTTTATTGATCAAGTGGAAGCAATTATTCAACATCTTCCTAGTGAGCGTGTAACGATGCTTTTCTCGGCTACGCTTCCTGAAGATATTGAAGAGCTGTCTCGCAAATATATGAAGAAGCCGGTTGATGTTGAAATCAAAGCGAACGGATTAACAACAAGCACGATTGACCATTCTGTTATAACAGTAGAAAATGAACGTAAGTTTGAACTGCTGAAAGACGTAACTACAGTAGAAAACCCGGACAGCTGCATCATTTTTTGCCGCACACAAGAGCAGGTAAATACGCTGTTAGACGATTTAGATGATTTTGGGTATCCTTGTGATAAAATTCATGGGGCAATGGTACAAGAAGACCGTTTTGAGGTTATGAATGATTTCAAAAAAGGTAAATTCCGCTATTTAGTGGCAACAGATGTAGCTGCACGAGGAATTGATATTGATAATATCACACACGTTATTAACTACGACCTTCCGTTAGAAAAAGAAAGCTACGTTCACCGTACAGGAAGAACGGGACGTGCCGGTAAAAAAGGGAAGGCTATCACATTTGTAACGCCTTATGAAGAGAGAATGCTATCGGAAATTGAAGAATATATCGGTTTTTCAATTCCAACATCTACTCCTCCTTCTAAAGAAGAAGTACAGCAGGCAGCATTCGCTTTTACTGAAAAAATCAATGAACGTCCAGAAGTTAAAAAAGATAAAAGTGAGTCATTAAATAAAGACATTATGAAGCTGTATTTTAACGGAGGAAAGAAAAAGAAAATTCGAGCGGTTGATTTTGTGGGAACAATTGCGAAATTAGACGGAGTAACCGCAGACGATATTGGAATTATTACGATCCAAGAAAATGTCTCTTATGTAGAGATTTTGAATGGAAAAGGTCCAAAAGTGTTACAAGCAATGAAAAACAAAACGATTAAAGGAAAGAAATTAAAAGTTCATAAAGCGATTAAATAGCAGAAGGAAGTCCATCTTTTTAAAGGTGGGCTTTATTTATACAGCCAATAAAGGAGTTGAGAGTATGAAGTACATAAAAGAAGCGTGTGTAGAAGGGTATGAGCAGGCAAAAAAAGCGGAAAAGCTAGGAGCAGACCGCATTGAATTATGTGACAATCTCAGTCAAGGAGGCACTACGCCAAGTTACGGCACCATTCAATATGCAAGCGAACATCTTGATACAGATATCAACGTGATTATTCGCCCGAGAAGCGGCAACTTTGTATATTCGGGAGCAGAATTTCAAATTATGAAAAAAGACGTTAAAGCATGTAAAAACCTTGGAGTAAATGGAGTAGTATTCGGCATATTAACAGAAGAAAGTGAAATCGACTACGGACGTACTAAAGAGTTAATAACAGAAGCTCGTCCTTTAAGCGTTACGTTTCATATGGCATTTGATGAGATTAAAGATAAATACAAAGCAATTGATATACTTAGTGAATTGGGAGCAGACCGTATTTTGACCAAAGGAGGGAAAGGATCTGCTTTGCAAAATTTGCATATGATCCGAGAATTGATCACATATGCTAATGACCGTATTATTATTTTGCCCGGCGGAGGAATTCATGAAGGCGACGCAGAGCGGGTTATGAAAGAAACAAAAGCAGCCGAATTACACGGAACAAAAATTGTAGGAGATTTATCGGATTAAATAAAAAGAGGCTGGGACAAAAATATTTTAGTCAAAGTGAAAAACGAACCACTAATCAACATGTTTGATTGATGGTTCGTTTTTTTGTGATGGTAAATATAGTTTTATGTGTTTCGTTCCTTCTAGCAGGTGATTGGAGGGCAAGGCGAAGACTCCTGCGGGAACAGCGGAACAGATGAGACCCCGCAGGAGCACAAGCGACGAGGAGGCTCAGCGGCCGCCCGCGGAAAGCGAAGCCTTGCACGGAAATCAACTGCGGTGTAATAAGCAGTCCAGCTCATCTATCTCACTTGTTCGTCTTTAGATTGGATTCATTTAGTTATGTCTCAACCGCGTTTATTTTGATGTATTTTCTTTGCCTGCTAAGCCGCTCGTCATTTTGGTACGCTGAAAGAAAAAAGAACCTACGACGAGTACAGCAATTAAAAGAGTTAAGAAGAACTGAGAACGTAATGAATCAATAAATGCCATGGCTATAAAAATACTAGTGATGGCAAGGATTGTAGCGTAAGTTAAGTAAGGAAATAACCACATTTTAATTTTTAATGCTTCGGGATTTTCTTTTTCATATTTTTTTCTCATTTTAATCTGTGAAAATGCAATAACCAGATAGACAAGAAGTGCTACGCCACCTGATGCATTTACCAAGAATAAAAAGATTTTGTCCGGTGAAATGTAGTTAAAGATGACGCTGATGTACGAGATAACTGTACACGCTAATATCGCGCTAACCGGTACGCCTTTTTTATTTAACTTTGAAAAGCTTTTTGGCGCATCACCATTTTGAGACATGGAAAACAGCATACGAGAACTTGTATATAGACCAGAATTCAGACAGGAAAGAACAGCTGTTAAAATAATAAAGTTCATAATTTGAGCTGCAGCAGGTATATTCACTAATTCAAGGATAGATACAAATGGACTTTTCATTAGGCTTGATGAATTCCAAGGAAGAACGGTTACTAAAATAAAAATAGATCCTAAATAGAAAAACAAAATGCGATAAATAACGGTATTGGTCGCGATGGTAATGGCTTTTTCAGGCTGAGAAGATTCACCTGCTGCGGTTGCGACAATTTCTGTTCCCATAAAGGAGAACATCACAAGGGCAATGCCTAAAAATACAGAACTAATTCCATTCGGTAAAAAGCCGCCTTTGTGCAAAAGGTTGGAAGTGCCGGGAGAATCGATTCCTGGAATGAATCCACAAATAATAGCTATACCTAAAAGTAAAAAAAGAACGATACTGACGACTTTAATGAGGGAAAACCAATATTCAAATTCTCCGAAAGATTTAACAGAGTACAGATTGGTCATTGTTAATAAAAAAGTAAGAGCCAGGCTTACTCCCCAAGATGGCAAAAACGGGAACCAGTATTGAATAATATTTGCACCTGCAATGGCTTCAACAGCAATAACGATAACCCAGAAAAACCAGTATAGCCAGCCAATTGTGTAGCCGGCCCAAGGGCCTAATGCCTCTTTTGCATAAGTGGAAAAAGAACCGCTGGAAGGATTTGCAGTAGACATTTCGCCAAGCATTCGCATGACTAAAATAACGAGCAAACCAGCAAATGCGTACGAAAAAATAGAGCCAGGTCCAGCGGTGTTAATAAGTGATCCGCTTCCGATAAACAATCCAGCCCCAATAATTCCTCCAAGAGAAATCATTGTGATATGCCGGATCTTTAACTCTTTTTTTAACTGTGGCTGTGGATGGCTGTTCATTTGTGACCTCCTATATAACCTGAATTTTTAGTTAATATGGAGAATTATAGTATGTTATAAGGTGCAAGGACAGGATATTGTTAGAAGTTCTTTCATGTAAAAAAACCGGATATGAATTGTTGCATCCATATCTGGCTTACTCTGACACAGACATTCATTATGCGTATAAAGTACCTGATTAGCGTCTTTTCCCTTTCTTATAGTAAGCAATGTAGATGAATTTCTTATGAATGGTAGCTGAAAATAAGCTGAATGATTGTTTTAGATGCGTTAATCAAAAGAGGTATATATTTAATTAAAAGATAATATGAAATAAGATTCAAACTCTCTGTAAAGCGCTAAATGCGGGTTTTCCTTTCTGAAAACGGGTATATATAGTAGTAAGAAGTTTATTTTTTTCCTAAGGATAAAAGAAAGATGCGCAATAGAAACAGGAGGTTATAAATTATGAAACATGTTGAAGTAGTAGAAAACGGAGCGAATATTAACGAAGCAGTTAATCAATTTACAGATAAAGGTTTTGAGAAAAATGAAGTATACGTTTTTACCTATGACAAGGAAAATTCTAAAAATTTAACAGAAGTAACGGATACAAATATTATTCGACTGTCTGAAGAAGGTCCTTTACATTCAGCAGCGAGTTTATTCTTAACAAGAGAAGATGAGCTTCGAACAAAAATGGCTTCACTAGGCTTATCAAAAGACGAAACTAAAAAATATGAAGAAGAGTTAAAGAAAGGTAGTGCGATTGTAGTGGCTGCTACGGGAGAAAGAAAAGACGTTTAGTTTTGATAGATAGGTGCTGGTGCATCTATCTTTTTTCTGTTTTTCCAATATATGATTGATAAAACTAATGGCATTAGTTAAAATAAAAACTAATACTATTAGTTTTTATTTTGATAATAGGGGATGAGGAAATGAGAATAGTTTGTGAGAAAATGTTGTATCAATTGACGTTTTTGCCTCGCTTTTTTCCAGTGAATTGCTATTTAGTCGAAGAGAAAGACAGTCTTACATTAATTGATGCAGCTCTTCCTTACAGCGCGTCAGGTATTTTGAAAGCTGCAGATCAAATTGGAAAACCGATTACTCGCATTGTTTTTACACATACTCATGAAGATCACATCGGAGCGATTGATAATTTGAAGAAAAGTTTGCCGAATGCTTCTGTTTATATGTCGCAAAGAGATTATCGATTATTTTCAGGAGATTTCATACTGAATTCTGAAGAACCTCAAAACCCAATCCGTGGAGGAATACCAAAACCAGGAAAGATTTCAACTAAAATTGATCATTTCATCGAAGAAGAGTCTTATATAGGCTCACTTGCTCCTATTTTTACACCTGGACATACACCTGGGTCTATGTCATTTTTAGACCAGAGAACGAACGCATTAATTGCCGGAGATTCTTTCCAAGTGCGGGGAGGAGTTGCGGTATCAGGTCAGTTAAAACCGCTGTTTCCGTTTCCTGCCTTTGGAACGTGGAGCAAAGAGCTAGCGCTTAAAAGTGCAGAAAAGTTATATGAATTAAATCCGTCACTTCTTGCTGTTGGACACGGAAGAATTATTTCTCAGCCGCTAAAATTGATGGAAAAAGCAATACAACAAGCAAAAATAAAAATAGAGAAAAGGGGATGAAGGGATGTCGCCACGACAAGGACTAGATTTCAAAAAGGTGATTCAAACAGGTGAAAATTTAGCCAATCGTGAAGGATTTTATGCTGTTACAATTGCTTCATTAGCCAAAGAATTAAATGTTCGTCCACCGTCTTTATATAACCATATAAAAGGGTTAGAAGAGCTGCGCAAAGAACTGGCTTTAAGTGGACTGCAGCAGCTACACTATCTTCTAAAAAGTGCTGTTGAACATGCTTCTGCAGAAGACGCTGTTTATCAGCTAAGTAAAGCGTACGTTTCATTTGTAAGAAAGTCTCCCGGAATATACGAAGCAACGGCAACGGTAGCACCAAGGATACAGGATGAGGAAGTACAAAAAGCATCTGATAACATCGTGTTTTTAGTGCTGGAGGTGTTGAAACCGTATCATCTTCCGGAAAATGAAGCCCTTCATGCTGTTAGAAGTCTTCGCAGCATTTTACATGGGTTTTCTTCTTTGGAGAAAAAAGGGGGATTTGGGATGCCGTTAAGTACTGATGAGACACTAGATTTTTTAATTCGTACGTTCGTATTGGGGTTACACCGGTATGAACAGACCCCATAAATTTCATTAATGCCACTAAGCCTAACGCTTTAGTGGAAATTGAAAAAAAACAGAAAGAATGATAGATTACAAATAAAGACATTTATTCCTATTGTTTTAGGGTTGTTACTGATGAAGCAGGCAAAACCTAAGCTGCAAGGACAGAAAAGATAGTTTCTGTTTGTTGCTGTTTAGGTATTTTTTGCTTTTGTTTAAAATAACCAGCTCTTTTAATTTATGTTATAAAGGGGAAATCTTCTGAGAATGGAGAGAAACAAACATGCTTAATTCAAGAATGATCGTCATATTAAGAGAACTAATGTCCGTACAGTCTACATTATCAACCGTTACGAGTGAATATTTAGCAACAGTAAATCAGGTATCTTCTCGAACTATTCGAACGGATATAAAACAGTTAGATGACATTTTGTCTCAGTACGGGGCCAAAATTAAATCAGCTAGAGGGACAGGATATGAGCTTAGCGTTTTAGATGAAAAACAATTTCATCAGCTATTAAAAGAACTTTCGGCTAATCAATTATTTGATTCAACTTCTATTCCAACCGTTCCTGATGACCGTGTGCATTATTTAATTAAAAGACTGCTGCTAGCAGACGAATATTTGAAGCTCGAAGATTTAGCAGACGAGTTGTATATTAGCAAATCAACGGTTCAAAATGATTTAAGAGATGTTAAAAAACAGCTGTGTAAGTATGATGTTCTTTTAGAAAAACGTCCTAACTACGGCTTGAAAGCTAAAGGGGACGAAATGAAAATGAGGTTTTGTATTTCTGAGTACATATTTAACCGAAAAGATAAAGAAGTAGATATGGTATACAATGAAATATCCATCCTGCCCCAAGAATCAATCTTAACGATTAAAGCCCACATTTTAAATCAAATAAAACGATATAATATTATGGTTTCAGATATTGGATTAAACAATTTAATCATTCATTTAGCAATAGCTTGTAAGCGAATACAAGAAGAAAATTTTATCTCTTTGTATTCAGAAGACTTGCTTGAAATTATGGAGCATAAAGAATATGAAGTAGCAGCTGAAATTGTGAGGGAAATTGAAAAGGCATTCAAGATTCGTTTTCCGAAATCAGAAACAGCGTATATTGCCATTCATTTGTTAGGTACAAAAATGCTCAACAGTAGCAATCATGAAGACAAAGAAGTGAAGCAGTTTATTGCCGCAGATATTTATGAATTAACAGCGGCTATATTAGAAGCAATTGAAAAAGAGCTTCATTTAGGAATTAGTCAAGATTCAGAGCTGATTCTTGGTATGAGCTTACATTTGAAACCGGCTATCAACCGCTATAAATATGGAATGAATTTGCGAAACCCGATGCTTGAAGGAATTAAGAGTCATTACCCTCTTGCTTTTGAAGCTGGAATTATTGCTGGGAAGGTTTTAAAAAATCGCCTTGAAATTGACATGCATGAAACGGAAATTGGCTATTTAGCTTTACATATTGGAGGGGCCATTGAACGTCGGAAAATTATCAATCAGCCTAAGCGCTGTTTGATTGTATGTGCATCGGGAGTAGGGAGTGCCAAGCTATTATCATATAAGCTGCAGGCTACGTTTGGATTAAATCTTACTATTTTAGGAACAACTCAGTATTATAAGCTTCACCAAATGTCGCTGCACTCTTTAGATTTTATTGTTAGTACCATTCCAATTCCAGAGGATCTTCCTGTTCCTGTAGTACAAGTAAGCACAATTCTAGGAAACAATGATTTTAAAAAAATTGAATGTTTAATGAAGAATAAACCGCAGTCTTCGTTAGAATACACGAAAAAAGAATTAGTATATTTACAGCAAGAATTTCAAACGAGAGAAGAAGTACTTCATTTTTTAGGAGAGAAATTAACTCATCTAGGACTAGTTCCTTCTCAATTTATAGAATCTGTTTTTGAAAGAGAAGCTGCATCACCAACAAGTTTTGGCAATCTCGTTGCGATTCCTCATCCTATGGTTCCTCAAACGGATACGACGTTTTGGGCCATTTGCACGTTGAAAAAACCGATTATGTGGGAAGGAAACCTCGTACAATTTATTTGCCTTTTAAGTGTAAAAGCGAATAATCAAGGCGATTTGCAGAAGATGTACAGTTTGTTAGTCCGCGTTGTGGATGATAAGCAGGTCGTGCAGCGCTTAGTAAAGTGCAAGGATTATGAGGAATTTATCGAGGTGTTTATGAAAAATATTAGATAAAAAAAGAAGTCTGAGAGAGGGACTTCTTTTTTTATCTGAATGTTCAAACATAATTTTTCCGTTAGTAGCGGAAAAAGGTTGTGTATAAATGTAAGCGCTTTTATTTTAAGATAAAACTATCAACAAAACAGATAGCAAAATAAAAAAACGGGGGAATGACAAATGAATATTCTATTATGTTGTGCAGCTGGAATGTCTACAAGTTTACTAGTAACAAAAATGGAAAAAAGTGCTCAGGACCAAAGTACGGAGTATAAAATTTGGGCGGTTCCTGGTGACTCTGTTCGCAACCATATTGATCAAGCAGATGTACTTTTATTAGGACCTCAAGTGCGCTACTTGCTGCCGCAGCTTAAGAAGCTAGGTGAAGAAAAAGGAGTGCCAGTTGACGTTATAAATCCTGTTCACTACGGAACGTGTAATGGAGAACAAGTGTTAAAATTTGCAGTTCAACTAGTTTCAAAATAGGAGTGTGGACTACATGAGCAAATTTAATAGTATGCTTGAAAGCAAAGTAATGCCTATCGCCGGAAAAATGGCGGGTCAACGCCATCTACAAGCACTTCGAGACGGTATTGTTCTGACAATGCCGCTCATTATTATAGGTTCAGTATTTTTAATACTGTCGAATTTACCGATACCAGGTTACAACGACTTTATGGCAGGGATTTTCGGAAAAGAATGGGCAACAAAAATGGCCTATCCAGTTGGAGCTACATTCGATATTATGGCGCTGCTTGCTTGTTTCGGAATAGCCTATCGATTAGCCGAAAAATACGGAGTAGATGCTTTGTCCGCAGGTGCTATTTCACTTGCTGCTTTTTTACTTGCTACTCCGTATAAAGTGTCCTTTCTCCCAAGCGGCGCTAAAGAAGCCATTTTAGTAGACGGCGGAATTCCAACCGCTTTAATGGGAAGTAAAGGACTTTTTGTAGCAATGATTGTCGCGATTCTCTCTACGGAAATTTACAGATGGTTTATTCAAAAAGATATTGTCATCAAGATGCCTGATGGAGTTCCACCCGCTGTTGGAAAATCGTTTGCCGCTCTTATTCCTGGCTTCACGGTAATAGCATTTATTTGGATTTTACGTTTGTTAGTAGAACAAACGCATTTTGGAAGTCTTCACAATATTGTTGGAGAATTGCTTGGAAAGCCTTTAGGTGTGTTAGGCGGTAGTTTAGGCGGTACGCTAGTTGCCGAGCTTGTTATTATGCTCATGTGGTCATGTGGACTTCATGGAGCGAATATTGTCGGTGGAATTATGGCTCCAATTTGGTATGGAGCTATGGATGAAAACCGAATTGCATTTGCTAACCATGAAGCATTACCAAATATTTTTACACAGCAGTTCTTTGATATTTGGATTAATATCGGAGGCAGCGGAGCGACACTAGCTCTAGTCGTTGCCATGATTTTAAAAGCGCGCAGTCAACAAATGAAGCAGCTTGGTAAATTAGGAATAGGGCCAGCTCTTTTTAATATCAATGAGCCAATCATCTTTGGACTTCCGATGGTGATGAATCCAATGATGCTTATTCCGTTTATTATTACCCCTCTTGTGACGGTAGTAGCAACCTATATTGCCATGTCGACAGGACTGGTAGCAAAACCAGCAGGTATTGCGGTTCCTTGGACCATGCCTCCGATTATTTCTGGCTATTTGGCCACAGGAGGAAAATTATCGGGTGCAGTTATGCAAGCTATTAACATCGGAATTTCTGTTTGCATTTATTATCCTTTCTTTAGAATGTGGGATAAACAAAAATTCACTGAAGAAAATGGTATACAGCCTGCAGTTGAAGGGGTACCGAATGATACACAGAAAGATATTGTGTGAGGGGGGATAAAGAATGGAAAGCGTTCAAGAATATATTTTTAAATTAATCTTACATGGTGGAAACGGCAGAAGTTCAGCAATGGAAGCGATAGCGGCTGCCAAAAATGGGGATTTTTCAGAAGCACGTGAAAAGCTTACACAAGCTGCGGAAGAATTAAATGCTGCTCATCATATCCAAACGTCGTTAATTCAAGGAGAAATTAGAGGGGATAGCACAGACATTTCTCTGCTCATGATTCATGCTCAAGATCATTTAATGAATGCGATGACGGTAAAAGAAATGGCTACTGAATTTGTAGATTTATATGAAGCAATCAAAATTTCTGGGGGGATTACATTATGACAAAAGGTATTAAGATTGTAACGATTGGCGGAGGTTCAAGCTATACGCCTGAACTAATAGAAGGGTTTATTAAACGATATGATGAACTTCCAGTTCGAGAACTGTGGCTAGTAGACGTGGAAGAAGGAAAAGAAAAATTAGAGATTGTTGGAAATTTAGCGAAGCGAATGGTGAAAAAATCAGGTTTGCCAATCGAGGTTCATTTAACGTTAAATCGAAGAGAAGCACTAAAAGATGCGGATTTCGTAACGACTCAATTTCGAGTTGGCTTGTTAGATGCACGAGCGAAAGATGAAAGAATCCCGCTTAAATACGGGGTGCTTGGTCAAGAAACAAACGGACCGGGCGGATTATTTAAAGGACTTCGCACAATTCCCGTTATTTTAGATATCTGCCGTGACATTGAAGAGTTATGTCCAGAAGCTTGGCTGATTAATTTCACAAATCCTGCGGGCATGGTAACAGAAGCTGTGCTCCGCTATAGTAACATTAAAAAGATTGTAGGACTTTGTAATGTGCCAATCGGAATGGAAATGGGGATTGCTAAGCTGCTTGATGTAGACCACTCTCGCATTCGAATTGATTTTGCTGGTTTAAATCACATGGTCTACGGATTAGATGTATATGTAGATGGGGTAAGTGTCAAAGATCAAGTTATTGATTTATTGAGTGATCCAACTAACAGCAGCTTTGTAAAGAATGTAGCGGGACTTGGGTGGGAGCCGGAATTTACAAAATCGCTGAATGCATTAACTTGTCCATATCACATGTACTATTACAAAACGCGTGAAATGGTAGAAAAAGAGCTTGTTAATTATGAAAAAGGTGAAACGAGAGCAGAAGTCGTAAAACAGTTGGAAAAAGAGCTGTTTGAACTGTACAAAGATCCTAACCTAGACATTAAACCGCCTCAATTAGAACAGCGCGGCGGTGCTTATTATAGTGATGCAGCGGTACGATTGATTACATCCATTTATACGGATAATGGGGATATTCAACCTGTAAACACAGTAAACAATGGCGCTATTGCAAGCATTCCAGCTGATTCTGCTGTAGAAGTGAGCTGTATCATTACAAAAGATGGTCCAAAACCAATTTCAGTCGGAGACCTTCCCGTACCTGTCCGAGGTCTTGTTCAAACAATTAAGTCATTTGAGCGGATTTCAGCTGAAGCAGCAGTGACAGGAGATTATGACAAAGCTATTTTAGCATTAACCATTAATCCTCTTGTGGCTTCTGATAAACTAGCTAAACAAATTGTCGATGAGATGCTAGAAGCTCATAAAGATTACTTGCCTCAATTTTTTAAAACGGTTCAAGCTTAAAGTCAAGCTGTTCGAATACAGTACGTATTCGAACAGCTTTTTTATATGTGTAAAGCTAGATTTCTGCCACCATCAGTGTAACAATATAAAATAGAAACAGACAGCAAAGGGTGGCTAAAAATGATTCACTTATTAATTATGATGGTAGAACGAGTCGGAGTTATTGTCATTTTAGGTTTTTTGCTGGCACATACAAAAGTTTTTCGGCAATTTCTCCGCAAACAGCAAGGGTATAAAGGAAAGGCTGTACTTATTTTTATTTTTTCTCTTTTTAGCATTATTAGTAACTACACGGGAATTGAAATTCAAGGAACCATTATTCGAAGTGAAGATTTATTATTAAAAGTAGATCCATCAAGCTCGATTGCAAATACGCGAATTATGGGTGTGGAAATGGGCGGTCTGCTTGGCGGTCCTTTTGTTGGTTTAGGAGTCGGACTGCTTGCTGGTGTTCATCGCTTTATGTTAGGAGGGAGTACGGCGTTTAGCTGTGCAGTTTCGTCCGTTTTAGCAGGGGTGTTAACTGGATATATCGGCTATGCCTACCGGAAAAAACGTCGAACGATTACACCGCGCTTTGCTGCACTTGTAGGCATAGCGATGGAAACGCTTCAGATGCTGATTATTTTATTATTTGCTAAACCGTTTGATGCGGCATGGACGCTAGTGAGTATCATTGCTATTCCAATGATTATTGTAAATGGTACGGGAAGCTATATTTTCTTATCAATTATTCAGTCCATTTTACGGCAAGAGGAACAAATGAGAGCGCTTCAGACACACAAAGTATTATTAATCGCGGATCAAACGCTTCCACATTTTCGTCAGGGCCTCACTAGTGAATCATGTGAAAATGTTGCAAATATTATTCATCGCTTCACAGGTACGGATGCTGTTTCGTTAACTGATACGCACAAAATTTTAGCTCATGTGGGAGAAGGAATTGATCACCACGTTCCTTCCCATAGTTTAATTACCGGGCTGTCTCATGAAGTGCTGAAGACGGGGAAAATTATGAAAGCAAAATCGAGAGAACAAATTGATTGTCAGCATAAAGACTGCCCGCTTCATGCCGCTATTGTGATGCCGCTTACTTCTCACGGTACTACCATTGGAACACTAAAAATGTACTTTAAAGATGCGAGCGGGTTAAGCCGGGTGGAGGAAGAGCTGGCAGAAGGATTAGCTAAACTTTTTTCAACTCAGCTAGAGCTCGGCGAAGCAGAGCTTCGAAGTAAATTGCTAAAAGATGCGGAGATTAAAGCTTTACAGGCACAGGTGAATCCTCACTTTTTATTTAATGCCATTAATACGATATCGGCGCTGTGCAGACAGGACGTAGAAAAAGCCAGAAAGCTGCTACTGCAGCTAAGCATTTATTTTCGTTCCAATTTGCAAGGTGCAAGGCAGCTGCTGATTCCGTTATCAAAAGAGCTTGATCATGTTCACGCGTACTTATCGCTTGAACAAGCCAGGTTCCCTAATAAATACGAAATTGACATGTATATTGAAGAAGGGCTAGATGATGTCTTGCTTCCGCCGTTTATTCTTCAAGTACTTGTGGAAAATGCCATTCGGCACGCATTTCCGCGCAAACAAAAGCACTGTCGCGTAGAAGTTTATATTGAGACAAAAGATAAATATGTATACGTAAAGGTAAAAGACAATGGACAAGGTATAGACACAAAACGATTGGAACTGCTTGGCAATCAGCCCGTTTTTTCAGAAAAAGGAACGGGGACGGCTCTTTACAATATTAAACAACGTTTACATGGATTGTTTGGAAAAGAAACAGCGCTGGAGTTTGACGTAACAGAAGGAACAGCGGTTTCGTTTGTTATACCAATTGAATTAAAAAGCGAGGGTATGTAATATGCTGCGAGTACTAATAGTAGACGATGAAATGTTAGCGCGAGATGAATTAAAATACTTATTGCACCGAACGAAAGAAGTAGACTTCATTGAAGAAGCTGAAAGTATCGAAGAGGCGTTGGATAAAATGATGGATGAAAAACCGGATTTATTATTCTTAGATATACAATTGTCAGATGACAGCGGTTTTGATATTGCTAAAAGGCTTAAAAAAATGAAAAACCCGCCTGCTATTATATTTGCAACTGCGTACGATCAGTACGCTTTACAAGCCTTTGAAGTAGATGCAATTGATTACATTTTGAAGCCTTTCGATGAAGAAAGAGTTGTGCAGGCCATTCATAAATATAAAAAAATGCGTATTCCTCATCACCCTGTCAAAGAAGAAGAATCGATAGGAGATTCTTCTTCACAAACTGGAAAGTTAGCGATTTCTGTAGATGATTCGATTGTGTTAGTGAATATAGAGGATATTTTATTTGCAGGATTGATAGAAGGAGAAGTCACGGTTCAGACCATAACAGAATCCTATCATACTGCTGATACGCTGGCTATGCTAGAAAAAAAGCTTCCTTCTCAGTCGTTTATTCGTGTGCACCGTGGTTATATCGTCAACGTACATCATATTTCTGAGGTACAGCCATGGTTTAATTCTACGTATAATTTAGTAATGAAAAACGATGAGCGAGTTCCTGTCAGCCGTACATATGCTAAAGAATTGAAGAAACGTTTAGGAATTTAAGTAAGAAGCAGCTTGCGTATGCATTTTGGCAAGCTGCTTTTTGCATTTCAAGGCTCGATTTTTGTAAGTGAGCATAAATATTTGACTCTTCGGTTTGAAAACGCTTTCTAATTGATTTTCATTTTATATAATGAAGTCAACAAACAGAGAGAGGTGAAAGAAATGAGTGCTAAAAAAGTGTATGGCTTTTTAACACAAGCATTTATTTTTTCCGTAATTATGTTGATTTCAGATTTTATTGCAGAGCATTTGCCTTTTCCAATGCCAGCTTCAGTCATTGGACTTGTGCTGTTATTTCTTGCACTCTGCTTGAAGATTATTAAACTAGAGCAAGTTGAATCACTGGGAACGGCTTTAACTTCTTTGATCGGATTTTTATTTGTGCCAGCAGGTATTTCTGTTATGAATTCATTAGGTGTTATGCAGCAGTACGGCATTCAAATTTGTTTAGTCATCATCGTGGCAACGATTATTTTGTTAGGTGTTACAGGCTTATTTTCACAGCTTATACTTGGCATGACAAAAGATAATAAAGCAAAAGAAGAAATAAAAGATGTAGCTATGAGTGAAAAAACAAAAAAACAAGGTATTGCTTAACATCAATTATAAAGAGACAAGGTGGTTGGAAAGATGAATCCGTATTTTGGAATCGTGGTTTCTTTAGCTGCGTACGGCATTGGAACGTATTTATTTAAAAAGTCAAAAGGGTTTTTCTTATTTACTCCTTTATTTGTGGCAATGGTACTCGGAATTGCTTTTTTGAAAATTGGTCACTTTTCTTATGAGGAATATAGCAGCGGTGGGAAGATTATCAGCTTCTTTTTAGAACCGGCAACAATTGCTTTTGCCATCCCTTTATATAAGCAAGCCGATAAATTAAAAAAGTACTGGTGGCAAATTCTTTCTTCTATTGCGGTAGGGTCAGTTTGTTCGGTAGCCATTATTTTTGCGATTGCTAAAGGTATTCATATGGACGAAGTCGTGATGAAATCAATGCTTCCACAAGCAGCTACAACAGCGATTGCGCTTCCATTGTCTCAAGATATTGGAGGGATTCCTGCTATTACATCCTTTGCTGTTATTTTTAATGCAGTCATCGTATATGCGCTTGGCGCTTTATTTTTAAAAGTATTCAAGGTGAAAAATCCAATTTCGAAAGGGTTAGCTCTTGGAACTTCTGGACATGCATTAGGGGTAGCCGTAGGGATTGAAATGGGAGAAGTAGAGGCAGCCATGGCAAGTATTGCCGTTGTTATTGTAGGTGTCGTTACAGTTGCCGTTATTCCACTTTTTGTTCAGCTAGTTATGTAACAAAAGCCTGAAGAAGTCAGAGAACCTCTGACTCCTTCAGGCTTTTGTTTGTTAATTAATACACCACTCCAAAATGTCGTGATGCGCAGTTTTGACAGGTTGTATGGTCAAAAAGACTCTCAGGAATGATAAATTCAAAACAAAATTGACATTGTTTGAATTGACTTTGTCTATAAAACATTGTCTCTAAGAAAATAGCTGTAATATGTTCGGTTATGTGCTTATGGGAACGTTGTTCTAAAGTGGACCATGGAATAGACTGATGCTCTATGTAAATCGGACAGGAAGTATAGGGTGTATCCCATTGAATGGCTTGATATCCAAACGTAAGGCCATGATGAGCTGCTGATGTAAATATGATCAGGTTTTGATGGAATTCTGGCAGAGGTAATTCTAGTTTTTGATCTTTAAGCGATCTCGTTTTGGAATGAAGGTTATACAATTTAATCTGAAAATGAATCCACTGAGTGGCGTGAACGGTTATTGACATGTTTTAAACCTCCAATTCAGACTCTTTCTTTTATCATAATTGATTTCAAAATAAATAAATAGTAGGCAAAAAGAAGATAACAAAATTTTATATAGATTACTTATAAGGCGTAGGGAAAGGTGATATAAGCACAGCATCCTTTTTTCTACCCCTTTTTAAAGCATATTAATCTTCTATATAAAAGCTTGCTTTCAACGAACGGTATCGGCGTACTCATACGCTTTAAACAGATTTTAGTGTTAGAAGTTATAACAAGGTTCATTTCTTTTAGAGCAGTTTATGAAATAATAAAAACTGTATATTTTACGGTCTGAATCTATGTGTTGGAGGTTTTTATATGACGAAACAAAAGCTGATATTAATCGGAAATGGAATGGCGGGAATGCGCTGTATTGAAGAAATTCTTATTCATTCTCCAGGTTGTTTTGATATTACTGTTTTTGGAAGTGAGCCTCACGTTAACTATAATCGAATTTTATTATCAACCGTTTTACAAGGTAGTACAAAGCTTGAAGATATAAATATTCATTCTTTTGCATGGTACAAGGAAAATAATATCACTTTATGTAAAGGAGAAAGCGTTACGCACATAGACACCGAGAGAAAAATAATAAAAACAGATAAAAACAGAGAGACGAGGTACGACAAGCTTATTATTGCTACTGGTTCGAGCCCGTATATGCTCCCCGTTAAAGGGTCTGACAAAGAAGGTGTCCTCGGTTTTCGTACCATCGAAGACTGCCGAAAAATGATTGAAATTTCTAAACAGTATAAAAAAGCAGCGGTTATTGGAGGAGGTCTGTTAGGGCTGGAAGCCGCTAGAGGACTATTAAATTTGGGAATGGACGTTCAAGTGATTCATCGTTCGGGTTTCTTAATGGAGCGACAGTTAGACAGAGCAGCATCTGCTATGTTAAGAGAAGAATTAGAAAAGCAAGGCATGAGTTTTCTGTTAAACAAACATACAGATGAGATTATAGGGAACAACCGAGCAGAAGGCGTCCGATTTAACGATAGCAGTAAAATTGCAGCTGATTTAGTTGTAATGGCTACAGGAGTGAGGCCAAATGTTAATCTAGCTAAAAAAAGCGGAATAAAAACAAATAGAGCAATTATCGTAAATGATTATTTAGAAACGAGCATCCCGGATATCTATGCAGTAGGTGAATGTGCTGAACATCGAGGGATAACATACGGCCTTGTTGCTCCTCTTTACGAACAAGGAAAAGTCTTAGCAAGACACCTTTGCCAAATAACAAACGATGGTTATCGCGGGTCCGTTCTTTCCACTCAATTAAAAATATCAGGAATAGACGTTTACTCAGTCGGAGAGTTCAAAGAAAATCAAGGTGCAAAAGCCATTACGATTTCGAATATGTTAGATGGTATATACAAAAAAGTAGTTTTTCGCGAAGGGAAAATAGTGGGAGCTGTTCTTTTTGGAGATACCAGTGAGGCTATAAAGCTGTCACAAATGATTAATGAAAAAAAGGATTTGTCGCAAGCGGAAAAAGTACAACTATTTCCTTCTCAACATGAAAAAGAAAATGCAGTAACTTCTATGCCACTTACAGATACCGTATGCAACTGTAACGGTGTAACAAAGGGAGCCATTATTGAAGCAGTACAGAAAAATGATTTAACGACAGTAGATGAAATAAAAAATTGCACGAAAGCTTCTGGTTCATGCGGAGGATGCAAACCCCTTGTAACAGATCTTTTAACATATATTCAAAGCGATGAGTTTGATGAAATCATTGAACAAAAAACCTTTTGTACATGTACATATTTATCAGAAGATGAGCTGGTAAGAGAAATGCAGCAATATCAATTTGAAACGGTTCAGCAAGTAAGAGAAATATTAAAGTTTAAAGACATGAAAGGCTGTTCGTTATGTGAAGGCGGTCTTCATTACTATTTAGATATGATGAATCCTCATTATAAAAACAATCGACATTCTTTATTTACTACGGAGAATGACCAGGCAGTTTTGCTTCACGATGGGACTTATGCAGTGGTACCGCAAATTCATGGTGGTCTGACAAATGTACAGGAATTAAGGAACATAGCAAATGTAGCTGAAAGGTACAACATCTCTAATATTCGTTTAACAAGTGATCAGCGCATTCAACTTATTGGAGTGAAAAAAGAATATCTTCCGTTGATAAGTGAGGAAGTAGATAGAGGACTTCAGCAGCTATATGAACGTACAGTTAAAAATGTATCTGTTTATATAGGAAAAGGAACGTGTATTTGTCAGTATGAACCTGCTCTTGCTTTATCAAATGAATTGGATAAACAGCTTGAATATGTAAAGACCCCATGTGATATCAAAATCAGTATTGCTTCGTGTTCTCACATTGCAGAGAGTGTAACAACAAGTGATATAGGATTAAGAAGAATAGAAAGAGGATGGGAAATATATGCTGGCGGAAGCAGCGCAGAAGCCAGAAGCGGGGAGCTGTTTTATGTGGCCGAAACAAACGAAGAAGCAGTAGAAATCAGCTGTTCTTTGATTCAATATTACCGTGAAACGGGGAACTATTTAGAAACTGTCGGGAGCTGGATCGAACGAGTAGGAATTGTTCATGTCAGAGAAGTTTTGTTTGAGGTAGACAATCGAGAGTATTTAATGAAGCAGCTCAGCTCAGAACGCTCTCGTGCAATCACATATTTATTATAGGAAAGAAGGGTGAACTACGATGACTGAGATGCTATTGAAATATTTTCGTGAGCAGCAAAAGCATGTTGAAACCGAGCGTATCTATAATACGCAGTGTCCTTACTGCAGCATGCAGTGTAAAATGCAGTTAGTTGAACAAACACATGTAAAAAGGAAAACGTATAAAACAATTGGAACAGACAACCCTACTTCTCAAGGAAGGTTATGTATCAAAGGAATGAATGCGCATCAGCATCCTTTGCATAAAGATCGGATTCAATACCCTTTATTAAAAGTAAACGGAGAGTTTGTAAAGATTTCTTGGAAAGAAGCTCTTCACTATATTAAAGAAAAGGTTACAGAGATTCAAGAGAAGAATGGAGCAGATGCGCTAGGTGTTTATGGAAGTGCCTCTATTACAAATGAAGAAGCTTATTTATTAGGGAAATTTGCTCGAGTTGCATTAAAAACAAAGTATATTGATTACAATGGACGCTTATGTATGTCGGCTGCTGCTTCTGCTGCTAGTAAAACATTTGGCATGGACCGAGGATTTACGAATAGCTTGCAAGAGATTCCGTTTACTGAATGTATTATGTTAGCTGGAACAAATATTGCAGAATGTCAGCCAACGATTATGCCTTATTTTGAAAAAGCAAAAGAAAACGGAGCTTTTATTATTGCCATTGATCCAAGAGAAACAGCTACAACTAAAATAGCAGATTTACATCTAAAACTTAAACCGGGAAGCGACGCAGCATTAGCCAATGGAATTTTAAAGATCATTATTGAAGAAAATTATCTGGATGAACGATTTCTGCAAGAACGTGTTAATGGATTTAGAGAGGTGATGCAATATGTGGCGTCTCTAGAGTTTAATGTCATTGAAGAAATAACGGGAGTGCCACTGGAGGAAATGTATCAAGCTGCCCGTATGTTTGGTCAAAGAGAAACAGGAATGATTTTTACTGCTAGAGGAGTAGAGCAGCAAACAGACGGAAGTGATGCGGTGCGAAATTTTTTGAATATTCTACTTTCTGTTGGGAAAATCGGTAAACCCCGCTGCGGATATGGGGCCATTACCGGTCAAGGAAATGGGCAAGGAGCCCGAGAGCATGGTCAAAAAGCGGATCAGCTTCCAGGCTACCGCTCAATCGAAAATCATGAGCACCGGATGTATATAGCAGATGTGTGGAACATAGAGGAGAAAGATCTTCCTAGAAAAGGTGTTTCTGCATATGAGATGATTGAAAAAATTCATGACGGTGAAATTAAAGGGCTGTTTTTGATGTGTTCAAATCCAACAGTTTCAAATCCAAACGCTAATTTTGTTAAGAAGGCTTTTGAAAAGCTTGAATTTCTAGTGGTAGCAGATATGTTTGAATCAGAAACGGCAAAATTAGCAAACTTGATCTTACCAGCATCTTCCTACTTGGAAGATGAAGGAACCATGACAAATGTAGAGGGAAGAGTTACATTACGCGAAGCTAGCTTTCCATGCCGCGGCGAAATCAAACACGACTGGGAAATACTATGTGAAATTGCTAAAGTTTTGGGGAAAGAGGAACATTTTTCGTTTTCATCAGCTGAAGAAATATTCAATGAACTGCGAACGGCAAGTAAAGGAGGGATCGCTGATTACTCCGGTATTACGTACGAACGATTACGAGAGGAAAAAGGAATTTTATGGCCATGCAGAAGCTTAACAGATAAAGGAACCGAGCGCCTGTTTGAAACGCGTTTTGCTCATAGTGATGGAAAAGCGATGATGGTCCCTGTCTCGAATCAAGCTATTGTTCCTAAGGCAAAAATAACGGAAAAATATCCTCTCTATTTAACAACAGGGAGAGTGATGTCACACTATTTAACGGGTGTACAAACGCGAAAAAGTGCGTCTTTATCTGCTAGAAATTTCGAATCTTTTATGGAAATTCACCCTTCAACAGCGAAAAAATATGAAATTTCGAATCAAGAATTAGTACAAATTGAATCTTCATATGGAAGGATTGTGGTAAGAAGCAAATTTTCAGAGGGCATTCGGCCAGATACCGTATTTGTTCCTTTTCACTGGGCGGATTCTCAAAATGTTAATAACCTTGTCTCTGAGAAATTAGATCCCGCCTGTAAGATGCCGGGGTTTAAAGTAAGTGCTGTGAATATTAGCCCTTCTGTAAAAAGAAGCAGCTATTAAAAATGCTGATGCAAAAAGCCTCTTGAAAAAAGAGGCTTTTTACGTGGAATCAGGCAAGGTGCTTTTGGTTAATACGTACATCTTGTTTTTTGAATCCAGAATAATTCAGTAAGAGACAGAATAGGGAAAAAAGCGCTAGCAAGGAAAAACCGACAACGTAATCTCCGCTTGTATCTTTTATAAAGCCTAGCACAATAGGAGGGAAAAAGCCGCCTACTCCTCCGAATGCTCCTACGATCCCGGTAACAGCTCCAATGTTTCCTGTTGAAACAGATGGAACCATTTTAAAAACAGCTCCATTTCCGATACCAAGAGTAAGAGCTGCAAGTAAACAACCTACGCTAAATAGGGAGAAGGCCGTGATGGTAAATGCAATAAATAACCCTATTAGTAGCATTCCGGTAAAGACGAGGGTGAGTACTTTTTTTGCTCCGAATACATCCGATAAATATCCTCCAAGAGGCCGTACAAACGTCGCTAGTATAACAAAAACAGCTGTTTTTAGCCCACTGTCTACAGTTGAAGCATCGAATTGATCATGCAAAATGGTAGGAAGATAGATGCTGAACGTTACAAATCCACCAAATGTTAAAAAATAGAAAATGGATAAAAACCACGTTTCTTTAAACTTTAATACCGATAAAGATTCCTGAAGCGTTTTAGGAGAAGCAGCAGAAGGGTGGTCTGAAGTTCCTACCCATAATAAAAGAGCCATCAAGGCTACCGCAATTGCTAAACTCCAAAATACCCAAGGCAAGCCAAAAGAAGAAAAGATAAGTGGAACACTAAAGCTTGCTACCGCCGATCCTAAGTTGCCCATCCCGGCAATTCCTAAAATAAAACCTTGCTTTTGAGGTGAATACCATTTAGAGACATATGTAATGGAAATAGCAAATGTTGTTCCAGCCATGCCGATAAAAAATGCCCAAAAGAGCAGCATGGAGTAAGAATGAGTAAAGCCTGCACAAATGGTGGGGAGCAAAAGAGCCAGCATAGTCAACGAATACACTTTTCTTCCCCCGAAGCGATCTGTTAAAATCCCCATTGGAATTCGCATCAGAGAACCTAGTAAGACGGGAGTGGCAATTAAAATACTTTTTTCAGCATTGGTTAATGAATACATCACTTGAATATCTGCAGCGATAGGTGCGAAGACAGACCATACTGAAAAAGCAATAATCATAGATAAAGTCGAGATAAGAAGTACAGATAAGGGCCGTTTAGAAAACATTGCTTAAAAACCTCCTTTTTTATATGCAGCGCAAAGCTGTTGCAATATGGTAATTATGATACTACGCTTTCTTTGTTATGTATCATTTTGTGTTAGGTTTTCTTCCGTGGTTTTACTGGAGAAAGGATGCAGAAAAAAGTGAAAGGATAACCTAGTCGTAAACTCTAAGTGCTCATAAAGAAACGGTTAAAAGACTTTAAAAAAGTAAGTGAAAATATAGTGGAAATTGGGAAAGAAATTCAAAATGAGAGAGATTAATAGAGTCAGCACCTATAAATTTGTGCTATCGAATTATAGCCAAATCAAAAATAATTCATATTTTATATAGAACACAAATTTTCGAAATAGAAGGTGGAAAAAGTGACAGAAAAGCATCCTCTTTCAGGTTATAAAAAGGATGATAATGGAGTTCTCTGGATATGGAGTTACGTTGGACAGGCTAGAGTGAAAATGGGGTATAAAGTAAAAAGTCTGCTTCACTATGAGCAATCTTCCTATCAACAAATCAGTATTGTGGATACAAAATGGTATGGGAAAATGCTGGTGCTAGATGGTACCCCACAAATTTCAACAGGAGAAGGGTTTATTTATAATGAAATGATTAGCCATGTGCCAATTATAACGCATTCAAATCCCCAAAAAGTTGCAATGATTGGCGGAGGAGACTGCGGTCCTGCACGTGAAGCAATGAAGTATGACGGAATTCAACAAATTGATGTAGTCGAAATCGATCCAAAAGTTACAGAAATCTGCCGCACATGGCTAACTCCGGCTTCTTGTTACGATGGTGAAACCAGGCTCAATATGATACATCGCGATGGAATAGATTGGATTCAAGAACAAAAGGGAGTTTATGACGTTCTCATAATTGATCGACCTGACCCTGTTGGACCGGGAAAAAAACTATTTCAACCTGATTTTTATCAATATGTCTACAACAGCCTTAAAGATGATGGCGTGGTTGTTTTTCAATCAGGATCTCCTTACTACAATACTTCTACGTTACAAGGCACAATTAAAAACTTAAAGGAGCTATTTCCAATTGTCCGCACATATTTAGTGACTATACCTCTGTTCCCTTGTGGCATTTGGAGTTTTACAATTGCTTCTAAAAAAATGGATCCTCTTCAGGCCGATCTGACGAAGCTACAGCATACACATACTCAATATGTTGATCCTGAAATTTTCCGTGCATCATTTGTTTTACCTAAATATATAAAAGAAATAGTAGACGGAAAAGATTCCTAAAAACTAAGTAGCGACGAATGTTTGTTGAAAGTCATCAATAATCTCGGAAAATATATTTATTATGGTAGTTCTGTGTTTGCTGCGCAGAGTTCGGGATAATTCAATTTGAAACGTATTAAAATTATGACTGTAACCTGTATAGTTCTTATTGTCACCTTGTCTGTGAAAGGCAATTGATTCGTTTCCAACAAATTTATTATCAAATATTACATGGATTTTAGGGAACGAATCTTCAGCTTTTTTAGTCAGGGCCTGTTGAAACCAATCTTTAACTTCCTTTGAGCAGGATTGTCCATATAAAGTCCCCACTTCAATTGCATAAGGCCCGTAATGTGTATCCTTCATTCCATGAAAAGATAAATGCAGGTAGGGTGTCAGAAGGCAATTATTACTATCTACTATCTTTAAAGATTTAACAATTTCTTGGATTGTTCTTCTATATTCTTGTATTCCCTCATAGTTTGTTTCATTTAGATTTCTATTTAAATCTGCTGTGGTTCTAGAAACCGTACTAACGATTCCTGCACATCCTGTTTTCTTGACTAAATTCTCTACAATTTTATCCGTAAATAAATCAGCAGCGGGTGGTTCTGCATGAAGTGCATCCACATGACAGCTTATAAAGCCAGTTCCTTTATTGTATTTTAAGTAGTTTCCATGAATGAATTTTAATGTCATTTACTATTTCTCCTTTTATATCGTTTGAAATCTATCCTTTCTATAATAAATGCAGTAAAAATAAAATCGGTGAATTATTACAGAAGTTAAATACATACATAAAAAGTTTTCGGAGGTGGTGGAAATAAATAGATATATGTACAGGAGTATTTTGTATAGTTACATACTATATGAGTAGCTGATTGTTGTTATAGGGCATTAAAGGAGCAAAATACGATAGAAAGTTCTAACTAGGAGGCTTTAAAATGGATCCAATGAGAGAAGAGTTAGGGATATTATCTGATAAAGAAATGACGTTGCAAACTCTTAATCTGAATAATATACCGTCTGTTGAATTAGTTGACCCAAAAACCTGTTCATATCCAGTGATAGGTAGGAAATATGGTCACTATAGCGGAAGAGATATTGTTATCGTCAATACAAAGGACCAAGCAATATATGAAGGATATGATTATTTTACGAAAATATATGCAATAGACAAAGAATATTGTCTAGAAGTAGAAGGACTGAGCGTGAAAAAAGTACAAGTAGTAACCAGTGAACATGTTGTATTTAATGAAATACCCATTCGAACGCAAGCCTTCGGTTGGAAATTAGAGCAGATAAACAGCATGGATGTACCGGAAATGCTGACGAACGTAGCCATTCGAGCGCTCTACGTAACGGGAGCTAAAAGCGGCTTTGTCAAAATGGGGGTATTAGAAAATGGAGAGTGTATCGTCACCGATATTAACTCATCAGAGAGTGAATGGATAGAAAATCCATTAAAGCCTAGTCTTCCTTTTAGCATGGGTGCTGATGTTGAGTTTATGTTAAGTTGTGATGGAGAGCTTCTACCAGCTTCTACTTTTTTTTCTGTTGAAGGTCCGGTAGGCTGTGATGAAAGACAAATAGAGCAAGATAGCGGTGAGTATGCATTAGTAGAAGTTAGGCCTGAAAAAGCGAATTCATCAACAGAGCTATTTGAGAATATCCAAAAATTAATAGAAAAAGCATCTGCACAGGTACCATATGAAAATGTTCATTTTCGAGCAGGCAGCATGCCGTTTTCAGGGTATCAATGTGGAGGACATATTCATTTTGGCATTCCGCTTTCTTTATCCTTATTAAGAGCTCTTGACCACTACCTTGCTATTCCCGTAGCGCTGATAGAAGAATCTAAGACCGCTAAACTCAGACGAAAAACGAACCATGGAGGTCTTGGACGCTATCGTGAGAAACCGTATGGATTTGAGTATTTAACTTTAAGCTCTTGGATTATCGACCCTAGAATTACTCTCTCCACTTTAGCTCTTGCTCAGCTAGTTGCTACCCATCATCATGAATTAAAAAGCGAATTTTTATTTCATCCACTTACGCAGCGTGCCTACTATCAAGGGAATAAAATCTTTCTTAAACGAATGTGGAAAGATATCAAGGCCAATCTTATGAAAACATCCAGCTATTCATACTATCAAAATGAACTATCTTTTCTATTTGAAATGATCGAAAAAGAAATTCCTTGTGATGAATCAAATGATATTCGCAGGAATTGGAATGCAAAGATTTCTAAAGAAATCTATGACCGCGGACATATTATCCAAATCCCCAAAAAGCTCCGTTTAAAATACGGCCTCCAAGAGGGGCAGTCTACGATTATTAGTGCAGGAAAGGCAATATCAACGGCAACTGTGCATTCTTATCCTTTTTCATTTCGCCATCCAAATATGGTTCAACTCTCTAAATCTCTCCGTGATAAACTATCTCTCCCAAAAGATTGGTGCCCCAAGCTATCAGCTTCAGAAGGCATTATAACTTTAGGTCCTATCATTGGCATTCTTGCTAACCGTCCTTTTGAAAGACAAACAACTTATTTCCACCATCTATGTCGCTTAGCAAATGAAAAGCGAATGCTTGTATATGTGTTTGAACCCGAAGATATTGATTGGGAGAAAAAATTGGTTAAAGGAACAACCATTAACGGTGAAGGGCTCTTTCCTTTTCCTGCTGTTATTTATGACCGTTATTTCATAGATGGCAGAAAAAATATTTTAATAGATGAAGTAAGAGCAAAACTTCAGGCGATTTATAAAATTCCTTTTGTTAATTCTTCAAACTTGTTTCAGCTTACGGGAGATAAGTGGGCAACATATGAACTTCTTATGAAAGAATATGAAGAATTTCTTCCAGAGTCACGTCTCGTACAAAGTCCTAAAGACATTGCAGAAATGCTTGATAGGTACGGAGAAGTTTATTTAAAACCGCTTGGCGGGGCCTTAAGTAAAGGAGTCATGCGCATCGTTCGCCGACCAACAGGCATCTTTTGGTTTGATCTTAATAAAAAAGAGCTACATCAATTCAGTAATATGGAAGAATTATTTGCTTTGCTCTCCCCTTTGATGAAAAACAATCCTTATCTTGTTCAAGAAGGAATTCGCAGAAAACAGCATAAAGATAAAAATTTAGAAATACGGGTTTATATGCAAAAAAATGAAAAGCAAATTTGGCTTCGAACGGGCATGGTTGCGCGTCTCACCGGTGAAGATGTGCTAACGGAAGATTCAGAAACGAATATGCGTCTCAGTAAAATATTGAATAGTTTATATCCCGATCCAACAGACAGGAGGCTCATTATAAACCAATTAGCTAAAATATCTAAAAATATTGTGGCAACAGTAGAAGAGAAAGTGGGTCCTTTTGGAGAGCTAGCGGTAGATTTATGTATAGATCAGTACGGTTCCATAAAGTTGCTTGAAATAAATGCAAAACCAGATAGTCTGTTCTCACAAATTAGAGCTTATAAGCTGCGTACTTTGGCGGGGATTCGTCTGCTTAATTATGCGTCTTCACTGGCTGGTTACGAAGAAGAAAAGGAGGATTTAACATGAAGCACTTTACATTAAATGAAATCCTTAAACAAACGGGGGGAGACCTTTGTTATGGATCAGGAAATCCTGTTATTAAACATGCTATAAACTACGCTAAAAAGGATATAGAGGATCATACACTCATCTTTCATTTAGATAGAGAACCGATTAGAGGAAAGTATTGGAAAGAAAATCATTCAATTGTCGTTATAACAGATCACCCTGAGCTGTGCACGAACTTAGAGGGAGATATTATTCTTGTTAAAACAGCTCAATTAGAAGAGGCTTATTGGAAATTTATCGAATACTACCGAGGGCTTTTTGATCTTCCTGTTATTGGAGTTACAGGAACTTGTGGAAAAACGACCACGAAAGAGATGATCCGACAAATATTAATTGAAGACTATAAAGTGAAAGCTACGTGGATGAGTATGAATTCTATGTCTGTAAATCTACGTTATTTAACAGGTATTGATGATACGACAGAAGTAGCTGTTTTTGAAATGCCGGTCGCTTATCCAGGTTATTTAAAAGTTGCGTGCCGCTACTTTCAGCCACAAATACGAATTCTATTAAATATAGGCGTGCACCATCTTGCTGATTGTGAAACACCTGAAGAATATATGAAAGCAAAAGCCGAAATTGTAGAAGGCTTAGATCCAAATAGCGGAATTTTAATTTTAAACGCAGATGACGAAAATATTAAGAGAGTGCTTGATGTAAAGCATCTTCAAAATGTTGTATATATAGGTAAGAATAATGATTCCCAATTTCAAGCAAAAGATATTAAATATGCTAATGGGGGAATGACTTTTACTTTAAAGCACAAAAACAAAGAATACGATGCTTTTATCCCTGGATATGGTGAACATAATGTGTATAATGCACTGGCTGCCATTGCTGCAGTATCTTATGTGGGCGTTGATATTTCCGTTGCCATACAAAGACTAAGCTTATTTGAACAAGTAGAAGAACATTTGGAATTTAAAAGAGGAATGAATGAATGTACGGTAATTAACGACACATGGAACTCTTCACCTTTATCGATGGCTACAGCTCTTGGAGTTCTCAGTGATATGTCAAAAGAGAAACAATCTATCGCTTTATTAGGCTACATGCCTCAGCTAGGAGAAGGACCTTATGCAATTAAACAATATGAAGATATGGGAAAAAAAGCAGCGGAATCCAAAATTGACATTCTAGTTGTAGTGGGAGATGAAGCAAAAGCTATTGGAACAGGAGCTTTAAAATATGGAATGGACCCTAATAGAGTCTATTTTTGTAAAACTGGTGATGAAGTATACAATGTGCTAGCTCCATATTTAAATGAAAATACAATAATTTTATTAAAAGTAACACATCGTGTTATGACAAAACCTACTTTTAAAGAATTAAGAAATAAACTTATTCTAGACAACGAAGAGTAAAAGGAGGATAGACATGAAAAAGACCAAACAGCTAAGAGAGTTGATAGAAAGCAAACAGCTAGAGTTTATTATGGAGGCTCACAGTGCGCTATCTGCAAAGATTGTAGAAGAAGCAGGGTTCAAAGGGATATGGGCCAGCGGCCTGTCTTTATCCGCAGCACTGGGTGTAAGAGATAATAATGAGGCTTCGTGGACACAGGTATTAGATATCTTAGAGTTTATGAGTGATGCAACGTCCGTTCCCATTCTTCTGGATGGTGATACAGGCTATGGGAATTTTAATAATGCAAGAAGATTAGTTAAGAAGTTGGAGCAGCGAGACATTCCAGGCGTATGTATTGAAGATAAATTGTTTCCAAAAACAAACTCATTTATTAAAGGTGAAGCACAGCCGCTCGCAGATATTAATGAATTTTGCGGCAAAATTAAAGCAATGAAAGATAGCCAAAATGACGAAGATTTTGTAGTGGTATCGCGTGTAGAAGCATTTATTGCAGGGTGGGGGCTGAAAGAAGCTTTAAAACGTGCAGAAGCTTATCGCCAAGCGGGAACCGATGCCGTTTTGATTCATAGTAAAAGGTCAGATATGACAGAGATTGAAGCTTTTATGAAAGAGTGGGGAAACAGGCTTCCGGTTATTATTGTTCCAACCAAATATTATTCGGTTCCAACTGATAAATTTAGTGATTTAGGAATTAGCTTAAGCATTTGGGCCAACCATAATTTAAGATCTTCTATTACAGCTATGCAGAAAACGTCCGCTCAGATTTATTACGATAAAAGTTTGATTAACGTAGAAAAAAATGTCTCTCCGCTTGAGGAAGTTTTCCGTCTTCAAAAAGCTGAAGAGCTCGATATGGCAGAGAAACTTTATTTAAGCTCTGCCAATCATAGTATTAACGCTATGATTCTGGTAAAAAAATCAGCAAATGACGTTTTAATAACTGAGCAAATGAATCAGTTAAAAAAAGTTGGCGTGACAAATAGTATAAAAGTAGACAGTAACAAAGCTATGGAAGACAAGGAGTCTCCTAATCAAGGAGAATTATATGATCTTTATGCTGCAAGAGATAAGCTAGGAACGGCTACTTTAATCAGTGATAGTAACATCGTGTATAAAACTCATGTTTTTGAGGAGTTAATTCATGAAAGTGGCGATATCACTATCGTAGCAGGAGCTGATTATGATTTAAAAGGGGATCAAACATCTTATGTAACGGCTGAATTTCCCTATTCCAAAAAGCTTTATTCCAAAACAGTAGACTTAATTCAAATGTCATCCAGTCCCAATTCTAAAAACATTCATGGTGAATTCATTGGTCTTTGGAAAGTTTCGGGAAAAGGCACTGAGGTTGTAAAAAAAGTTTTGGAAGAACTGGCACAAAGAGAAGATTTTGCTCAGCTCACGTTCTCTGATTTTTTTAATTATATTAATTTAATTCATCCGGTTGCTGTTAAATATACGATGGGATCATGGATAGATACCGAAACGTATATAAAGCTTCAAAAAGATGGTGGGAAAAATGATTAGTACATCATCATTTGGGAATCAATTAAAAAAACTAGGTTTTCAATTTTATAGTGGGGTTCCTTGTTCCTATCTTAAACCTCTAATTAATTACGCTATCAACGAATGTGAATACGTTGCAGCAGCAAATGAAGGAGAAGCAGTAGCAATTGCTGCTGGCGCATCAATTGCTGGCAAGAAAGCGGTTGTTTTAATGCAGAACTCCGGATTAGCAAATGCTGTTTCCCCTTTAACCTCTCTTATTCATCCGTTTAAAATTCCTGTCCTTGGATTTGTCAGTTTTCGCGGAGAACCTGGATTTCCGGATGAACCGCAGCATGAATTAATGGGAGAAATTACTCCTGCTCTGCTAAATACAATGAAAATAAAATGGGAATATTTATCTTTTGATTTTACCGAAGTTAAAAACCAATTACGGCGGGCTAATCAAGCTATTGAAAATAATGAAAGCTACTTCTTTATTGTGAAAAAAGGAACGTTTGAGTCAGTTAAGCTTTCAGAAAAATCAATGAAAAACGTTACTCCTAAAATGAAAAGTGAACAGATAACAACCGACGAGTTACCTTCAAGGTATGAGGCACTACAAGTAGTTAATTCACTAAAGGACAATGATACCATTCAATTGGCCGCTACAGGAAAAACGGGAAGAGAGCTTTACGAAATAGAAGACGCAAAAAATAATTTTTATATGGTTGGATCTATGGGGTGCGTTAGTTCCATTGGTTTGGGCTTAGCTTTGAGCAGAAATGAAAAGAACATCATTACGATTGATGGAGACGGAGCTTTGCTTATGCGCATGGGAAATCTAGCAACCAACGGATACTATTGTCCGGAAAATTTATTACACATTCTTTTAGACAATCAAACCCATGATTCTACAGGGGGACAACATACGGTCTCTCATAACATTAATTTTGTAGATATTGCTTCTTCCTGTGGGTATCAAAATTCCATTCATGTTCATAACTTAAATGAGTTAGAGATGTATATCAAACAGTGGAAAAATGATAAAAAATTAACATTTTTATATCTTAAAATAGCGAAGGGATCTAAAAAGAACCTGGGGCGTCCTGAAATGAAGCCTTATGAAGTCAGAGAAAGACTGCAGGTGTTTTTAGATGATTAAGACAGCTGTTATTCTAGCTGCGGGGATGGGGAGCAGGATTCGTAAAAGAGCTGGAAACCGCCCTAAAGGTTTTTTGATGATTGATGAAAAATCGATTATTGAACATTCCATTTCAAAGTTAATAGAAGCAGGAGTTAAGACGATTTTTATTGGAACAGGTTATATGAAAGAAGAATATGAAAAGCTAATGGTTAGATACCCTCAAATAAAATGTGTTTATAATTCTAGATACGAAACAACGGGAAGTCTGTTTACGCTGTATCAATTTAAAAGTTATATTAAAGAAGATTTTTTACTATTGGAATCAGATGTAATTTATGAAAAGAGTGCGTTGAAAACATTAATAAATCATTCGAGATCAGATGTTATACTAGCGAGTAAATTGAACGATGCTGGCGATGAAGTGTATATCGAAGCTGATGAAAATAATAACCTTAAGAATATGTCAAAACAAAAAGAAGAGTTGAATAGTATTTATGCAGAACTAGTTGGTTTAACCAAACTCTCTTATGCTACATTTCAGAGACTTTGTGATGAAGCAAATACGCTGTTTCAGCTAAATCAAGCGATTGATTATGAATACGGGCTTGTTAAAATTTCCGAAAAAGCAAATGTGTATGTTCATAAACTGGATAATTTGGCATGGTGTGAAGTGGATGATGAAGATCACTGGGCAAGAGCAACTACTATTGTTTATCCGATTATTAAAGCTCGTGAAGGTATTCCGCACGCCGTTAAAAGAAATATCCTCCTGAATCCTGGACCGGCAACTACAACAGACACCGTAAAATATGCTCAAATAGTGGAAGACATTTGCCCGAGAGAAAAAGAATTTGGAGAGACGATGGAGTTTATCTCTGCTGAATTAACAAAGTTTGTTGGGAATTCAGATAAATATACTACGGTACTATTCGGCGGATCTGGAACGGCGGCCGTGGAATCGATTTTAAGTTCAGTAATTGATAACGGTACGGTTGTTATTATTAATAATGGTCCATACGGTGAAAGAATGTGTAAAATCGCTGAAATTTATGGGCTGGATTATGCAGAATATAAAAGCTCCGCTGAGCGGGCTATTGATATGAATGACTTAGAAGTTTTTATAAAAAAGATTTCGGCGAACGTTTCTTATCTGGCGCTTGTTCATTGTGAAACGTCAACAGGGCTTCTTAATGATATTGAGCAAATTGGGAAACTTTGCGCAGTGGAAAATATCGAGATGATTGTAGATGCAATGAGTTCCTATGCAGCTGTTCCAATTGACATGCAAAAAATGAATATAAGCTATCTGGCCGCAAGTGCAAATAAAAACCTTCAAGGAATGGCAGGCGTGTCGTTTGTTATAGCAAATAAAGAAAGGTTAGAAAAAACGAAGAAAATGAAGCCTCGCAACCTTTATCTTCATTTATATGATCAGTATCGCTATTTCCAAATGAATAAACAAATGCGTTTTACTCCTCCTGTTCAGACTATGTATGCCTTAAAGCAGGCAATTATAGAAACTCAGTGGGAAGGAATCGAGAGACGATATGAACGCTATTCAAAATCATGGACTACTTTAACGGATGGAATTACTCGGCTTGGGTTGACCTATTTGGTTCCTGAAACACATCATTCTAAAATTATTACCTCTATCCTCGAACCTTCCTATCAAAATTATAATTTTGATATCATGCATGATTTTTTTTATAAACAAGGATTTACTATTTATCCCGGTAAAATCGATAAATTAGAAACGTTTCGAATAGCCAATATTGGTAATATCACGTATAGAGATATAGAAAGATTTCTTCACCTTCTTGAACAATATCTTAACACTTTAAAAGGAGAGTGAAAAAAGTGAATCAAAAATTAGCTGTAGCAGTTATGGTGGTAAATCAAGATCATCACGTGCTTCTAGTCAAAAACCATAGACGGGGATGGGAATTTCCCGGTGGTTTTGTCGAAGCAGGTGAATCGATAACAGATGCGGGTATACGAGAAGTTAAAGAAGAATCTGGAATTGTTATTGAAGTGACAAACTTTCTCGGAGTAGAACAAGATGTTAAACGATCTACTACTGTTATTTTATTAAAGGGAAAAGCGATTAGCGGGGAAATTTCAGTTTCTAGTGAAACGCAGGATGTAGGATATTTTACGTTCGAAGAAGCAAAAGGCATCATTAAATTAGATAACTTTAAGGATCGAATGACTAGATGTCTAAATGAGACTGAAATACCTTTTTTCTATGTTTTAAAAGACACGGATTCTTTTTACGTATAGGCGGAAGGTTTCTGTGTTGTGATAGATATGCGGGGTGAACTCGAGTGAAAAAACTCTCATCGTCATGCGTAACGATGAGAGTTTTTTTACAGTAAAAGTATCGTTGCTTATTCAGTCGTCGCAATTTCTTCTTCTACATCATGGTCTTCTAAATTAGCATTTAAAAATTCACTTGTTTCCGATAAATTGAGATTTAATTTCGTTTTTTTGCAGATTTGAATTGTAACATCCTGAACGGAGACGTCTAAAACATGTCCACCTTCTTTTTTATATTCATCAATGAAATGCAGGTGATAGCCGGGAACACCGATGCCTGAGGAATATTCTGGCGTGTAAAAACCTGCTAGTGTTCCATTTACATCAGAAGATGTAAATGTAGGCTGATCAGCCGCTGCATCTACCATAGAAGGATAGGGCTTCTCTTGCTTTGCAACCGTGCGGGTTTTTACTTCTTTGAACTTCCCGTCAATGCGAACTGCATAGAATAAATTAGGGCTTGGAATAAGCTTGTTCATTAAGGTTTCTAGTTGTTCACGGTTCATTTCCTTTTCTACACGGTAAGAGATATCTTCATAAAAGGTTGTCATAATGGCAAATGGTGTTTTTGCATCTTCGCTAATAGGGGCGGCTTTCCCATCAGCAATATGATAAAATTCTCCGTCAAAGGCAATCATTTCACCGTCCAATTGATTAAACGTACCGATGCCGAAATCACCCTTTTTAGCTAAGTCCTTGTAAGTGACAACACCGTCAAATACTCCGTCTAATAAAGCGATCATAGTGGAAGTTTGGTAAATCGTTAATTTTTCTTCATTGCTCATTCTTTACTCAGTCCTTTCAGTTAATTTGATCTGGCAGTAGCTGTGTATTTAATTTTTCATTATCTTTATAATCTACAGGCACATCGATGATAACGGGGCATTGTTCACGAAAAGCGCTTGCTAGAGTGTCCGAAAATTCTTCTGGTGAGTTAACTCTAAATCCTTTGGCACCAAAACTTTCAGCAAGCGTAACAAAGTCTACACTGCCGAACTCTACCGCAGATTTTCGGCCATATTTAATCTGCTGTTGAAAGCCAACCATATCGTAGGTTTGATCGTTCCAGATAATGTGAACAATTGGTAAGTTTAACCGAACGGCTGTCTCGAGCTCCATAGCTGAAAATAAAAAACCGCCGTCTCCAGACATGGACAGAACTTTTTTATGGGGGCGAACGAGTGCAGCTGAAATAGCCCAAGGCAAAGCAACACCTAGCGTCTGCATGCCGTTGCTGAATAGTAAATGCTGAGGTTCATAGGAACGAAAATAACGAGCCATCCATATGTAATGCGAACCAACGTCACATGTGATGGTAGTGTCATCTTCAACAAAGTTCTGCAAAATTTCAATTAATTGTAGGGGATGAAGGTGAGTGTCATTAGAAAACTCGTACTGATCGTCAGGTTGTTCAAGTTTGCTTTTTAATGTTTTTAAAAAAGAAGCACTTTCTTTTGAACGTATTAAATGTGGGAGTTTATCCGTTAATATGTCAATTGTGCTTGGAATATCCCCTACTAACTCAATTTCCGGCTGATAATGGTGGTCAGCTTGCGCTTGTACATCATCTAAATGAATAATGCTTCTTTGACTTTCTGAGTTCCAAAGAGAAGGAGGGTATTCAATTGGGTCATATCCGATTGTTAAGACGACGTCAGCATGCTTCAATAAGACATCTCCAGGCTGATTGCGAAAAAGACCTACTCGTCCAAAAAAGTGAGTTTCAAGCTCTCGTGAAACAGCTCCCGCACCTTGGAACGTTTCCACCACAGGAAGGTCATGTTCTTCTATAAGTTGACGGATTGATTCCACTGCTTTAGATTTACTTGCTCTCATACCTAAAAGTAAAACAGGTAGTTTTGCTATGCGAATAGTGTGTATAGCTTGGGCAACAGCGTCTAAATTAGCAGCGCCAATCGTAGGAGTTTTTAGAACGGATAGAGTGGAAGCTGATGTTTCGCTATCCATTACATCCTGCGGCAAGCTGACAAAAGATGCTCCTGAAGGAGAAGAAACAGCTTCGCGAAAGGCGTCTGTTATCACTTCTGGAACGTTTGCAGCATCTTCTACCTCAACGCTGAATTTGGCGATAGATTTAAATAGTCCTTCATTATCCATTGATTGATGCGTCTTTTTTAATCTATCTGCTCTTGGGACGGCTCCTGCTAGGGCTACCACTGGATCACCTTCAGAAGTAGCAGTAACAAGGCCAGTGGCTAGATTTGCGGCACCTGGACCTGATGTGACAAGGCAAACGCCCGGCGTACCTGTCAGTCTTCCCATAGCAGCTGCCATAAACGCAGCATTTTGTTCATGGCGGCAAACAATTACTTCTGGTCCTTTCTCTTTCAAAACATCAAATACGCCATCAATTTTGGCTCCTGGAATGCCAAAAATATAAGGCACATTCTGACTTGCCAAACTTTCTACTAGTAAATCGGCGCCTTTTTTTGTTTCAGTAGTATCGGCATTACTCATCGTGCATTCTCTCCTTTATGTTTTTTAAATAAGTTTTAAGGTCTACTGATTGAATACCCAATTTGTATGACAACTAACCAAAGGAAAGGAGAAGGTTTTAATTTTCTAAATAAAAAACTTCCCTATTAATTAGGGAAGCAGAGATGTACCTATTGCGAATAAAACATGTCTGTTTTATTTGTAGGTTTATGGTACTTGAGGGATAGCAAGTGAAAGTCCTACGCGGCTCTTATTTGGTATGGTTAAAAAGCTTTTGGTAACTAACAATTTTTTGATCTAGTTTTTGACTTAATTTTAAAATCTCACCGTGAGAATAGCTGCTTGTTTTCTTAGCTAATTGGTAAATATCTGATTGTAAGGCTCGAATTTCTTTTTCTAACTGAGGTTGCTTCATTGAAATCCTCTCCAAGTCAGAATACTTCTATCTTCTATCTTTTATCTAATAGTATGAAATTCCTTCATATTTGTAAAATGTTTTTTGTTTTGAAAAATATGACATAGGTGAAGAGCTACTGACAAGCTTTGTCGAACACTTTTTTTACCTGTTTTCAACAAGTATGATATACTGAGGCTAGGAAAAATGATAATCTGGAGCGCACGTTCAGTTATTCTTAACAAGCGAATGAATTCTTAGCTTTCACAAGTGTAACTTGTAAGGTGAAGAAATTCATCACATAATCTTATTAGATCTGAACCTTGTTAGCCCGGATGAGGATTTGTCGAAAACGATTCACTAGAAAAAACCTTCGAGACCGCCAACTCGGAGGTTTTTTTATTTTTGTGTATGGAAATTTAAAAAAGACATAGACTAATAAAGAAAAAGGTCCCGCACCCATAATCGGCCGTAGCTGACTACACCTTGTCCATTTCTGCAAGGAAGCTGTCTTTTTACTATAGGGAAGTGCCGCCAAACACGATTCCCTAAAGACAATCAGCACACGAGCCTTATGGATGAAGAACCTTTTAGAGGATACTTATCGGTGATTACTTATTTTACTACTGGAAAAATAGCAAAATAAGAGCGACTATGGCTCCTAAAAGCTCTACGTAAGCCGTTAGGAGCTGAACATTCTCGGCATCTAGGAAAAATGACTTGAGGATTCGTCTCAGACTATCCACCACCTTTTTCTTCCTTGCGTGAATTCCCAAGGGAAAGAAAGGGGACGACAGTGCTTCTTTATTTTAACAAAAGTAGGAAATAATAAGTAGATTTATTTAAAGTGTAAATTAAAAAAGCATGTAGAATACATGCTTTTTTAATTTGGGTAAATTTCTTTTATACGTCCGACTTGTCCATCTGTTAAACGGACTTTGATGCCGTGTGGATGAAAGCTTGAATTGGTCAGAATGTCTTTGACCGTTCCGTGTGTAAGTTTTCCAGAACGCTGATCTGCTTTTAAAACAATGTCGACTTTAGTTCCAGGAGCTATGTCTTTTCTATTTTGACCGTTCATTATACACCTGTTCTCTTTCGCTGATTATTCGTTTTTTTGGTTTGTTGACTCGTCAGCTTTTTGGTTGCTTGATTGGTGCTGCCGTTCTTAGCTTTATTTGAAGATTGATTTTTCTTATTAGCAAGCTGCTGTTTGATAGCATCTTGAAGACTAATTTTCTTTTTAAGTTGTTCTGTCATAAGGGTTCCTCCTGAATACGTACATCGTTTAAAAAACAACGAAAGTAAGGGAATGAAAAAGCTGACTATCTAGTCAGCTTTTTTTAATTAGAAACAGTGACTTCTTCTACAGGCTGCATAAGTACAGCTTCTTTATCAGGGTACGTTTTTTCAATATGATGTTCTCCCCAAGAGCATAATGAATCAAGAATGCTTTTTAAAGACCATCCGTAATCTGTTAAAGAATATTCTACTCGAGGCGGCATTTCATTGTATATCTTTCTAACAATGATGCCGTCTGCTTCAAGTTCGCGAAGCTGCTGCGTTAATACTTTTTGTGTAACGCGCGGCATAATTCTTTTTAATTCTCCAGGGCGCTTTGTCCCTTTAATTAAGTGGCAAAGAATAACGACTTTCCACTTGCCTCCAATGACTTCTAGTGCCGCTTCCACTGGAATATTATATTTTTTCACGTTAACAACTCTCCTTGTTCTAGAGATAACGGTTAAATGCATGGTTTCGCATTTTTTCTGATGTTTATCATACCACTATAGCGCAGAATTTTCTAGGTGTAAGCATTTTTTTAGAATACCCAATAGTTCATGACTTTAGTATTTACGCTTATTGTAACCTCCAGGTACCTATATCACTTGAAAGTGCGTACTTTTTCTTTGGTTTTACATCGCTCATAATAACAATTGTTGATGGCGAGTTAGCGAATATATGAAAGGTACCTAAGCTAATCAGCCGTAAAAGAAGCTATTATAAAGAAGTTATTATAATGAACAGGAGGCGTTAAGAAGTGAACACACTTTCACAAACGCAACAAAGTAAAAAAAGCGGTGCTTTGCCGCTATTAGCGCTAGCTATTAGCGCCTTTGGAATCGGGACTACAGAGTTTGTTCCAGTAGGTTTATTATCATCGCTTGCAGATGATTTAAATATTTCCATCACACTAGCAGGGTTATTAATTTCAGGATACGCAATGGGGGTTGCATTTGGAGCTCCCGTATTAACAGCTTTAACAAGTAAAATGAGCAGAAAATCACTGTTGATGCTATTGATGGTTATTTTTATCGTAGGAAACTCAGTAGCAGCTTTATCAACAAGCTTTGGTCTGCTGCTTATAGCACGAATTATTACTGCATTTTCACACGGGATTTTCTTTTCTATCGGTGCGACTATCGCTGCTGATTTGGTGCCGGAAGATAAGCGGGCAAGTGCCATTGCTTTAATGTTTACAGGTTTGACAGTTGCAACTGTTACAGGTGTTCCGCTTGGTACATTTATTGGACAAGCTTTCGGTTGGAGAGCAACATTTTGGGGAGTAGCTTTACTTGGCGTTATTGCTATTATTGCAAGTGCTCTTTTAGTACCTAAAAACTTAAAAGAAGCGCCGCCGGCAAAGTTTAGTGATCAATTGAAAATTTTAAAAAACGGGCCGCTTTTACTATCGTTTGCTATTACTGCTTTAGGGTATGGGGGAACGTTTGTAGCTTATACGTATTTAGCGCCTATTCTTGAAAAGCTAACAGGATACGCACCAAGCGCAGTTAGTATCTTGCTACTGGTATATGGTGTAGCGGTAGCTATCGGAAATACGATCGGAGGAAAAGCTGCTAATAAAAATCCATTAAAAGCATTGTTTTGGATGTTTTTAATTCAAGCAGTTATCTTAGTTATTTTATCGTTTACCGCGTCGTTTAAAGTAGCGGGAACAATCACGATTTTTGCCATGGGCTTATTGGCATTTATGAACGTACCTGGACTGCAAGTGCTGGTCGTGAACTTAGCTGAAAAGTATGTCCCTTCAGCAGTAAATGTAGCCTCTGCGCTTAATATTGCTGCATTTAACGTTGGGATTGCCATTGGTTCTTTTGTAGGCGGCCTAATCGTTGATTCCATTGGTCTTGTTCATACTCCCTGGATTGGAGGAGTTATGGTTTTAGGAGCGGTCTTATTAACGGCATGGAGCCGTTCAATAGAAGCAAAAGCAAAATAAAAAAAGAGATCATCGCTTTTTGCGATGATCTCTTAGTTATAAAAGGAGAGGAAGCAAATGACTACATTTCAAGATCACAAGGCATATCGTCGTATGTACAAGGAAAATGAGTTAACATTAGGTTTGCATATGCCGCTTGAAAATTATCAGTATGCGACGCCTACGATGGAGAAACAAGTAGAGCTCACGCAGCTTGCAGAACAATATGGGTTTACAAGCTTATGGTTCCGTGATGTCCTTCTTCAAGATCCATCATTTGGTGATCCAGCCACGGGTCAAATTTATGATATGCTTATTTATTTGACTTATCTTGCTAGTCAAACAAAAGAAATTGCTCTCAGTACATCTGCTATTGTGCTGCCTTTACGCCATCCGCTTCGTGTAGCTAAAGAAATGGCAACCATTGATCAGCTTTTTCCTGAGCGTTTGATTATGGGCGTATCTTCTGGAGACCGTCAAGCAGATTTTCGAGGGTTAGGTATTCCTCATGAAGAAAGAGGAAAGCGATTTGTAGAGGCTTTTCATTATTTAGAAGAAGCGTTAAATAAAGAATTTCCATCTATCCAGTCTGCTTTGGGATCCATTCAAGGAGCAAACGTTGTTCCTAAGCCAACGAAACGTATTCCAACGATGATTACGGGATACAGTCAGCAAAATATGGAGTGGTTTGCACAGTATGGAGACGGCTGGATGTATTATCCTCGTCATCCGCATTTTCAGGCAGAAGCTATTACACAATGGAGGAAACTGGTTGACAGCTATCATCCAGGCGTTTTTAAACCTTTTACACAGCCTATGCATCTAGATTTGGCAGAAGATCCAAATGAAATGCCAACGCCAATTCGTTTAGGATTTCGAGCAGGTCGTAATACATTAATTGAGCTTCTTTCTATTTATAAAGAAATAGGAGTTAATCACCTCTTTTTTGCTCTTTTTGATAGTAAGCGTCCGGCTGAAGAAGTCATACATGAGCTTGGTGAAGAAGTGCTTCCGCATTTTCCAGGTCATATGTAGCAAAAAGAGGCTGGGACAAAAGCAGTTTAGTTAAAGGAAAATCCGAACGAGTTAGATTCTTAATGGAGAATCTAACTCGTTCGGATTTTTTATTGGTAGGATGAACGTAGATTTCATTGATTTCGTTATGTCTCAATCTCTTTTTATATATTTCAAGTTATAGGATATATAAGAAATATGTATTAGAGTTATTGATCCTATGTTCTTTATAATAAAAGTATCCATTATCTCCTTGGATGATACAAAGTCGAAAGGAGAAACACGATGAGTGTTGCATTTTTATTTCCAGGACAAGGCGCACAATATGCTGATATGCTTCATGATATAAAAAATAAATGGGGATTAGCTAGTACGTTTGAAGAAGCAAGTGAGGCTTTACATCAAGATGTATTATCGTTAGATTCGTCAGAAAAATTAAAATATAATAAAAATGTTCAGATATGTCTTTTTGTTGCAGGAGTGGCTACGGCTAGAGCGTTTAAAAAGGCAGGATACTCGCCAGACGTAGTAGGAGGGCATTCAATAGGGGCGTTTGGAGCAGCAGTTACATCTGAAGTGTTATCTTTTAAAGAAGCTCTTCTTCTTGTGAAAAAAAGAGGGGAACTGATGGAAAAAGCTTATCCTGATGATTATGGTATGGGGGTTGTAATGGGACTGCGCGAACATCAGCTTCTCTCTATTGTACATGAAATATCAACTGATGCAGCTCCTGTTTACGTAGCGAATCTAAATGCTCCTGATCAAATAACGATTTCTGGCACCTTAAAAGCAATTGAGAAAGTTCTTGAAAAAGCATCTAAAAAAGGGGCTAGAAAAACTAAAATACTTCATGTAACGGTGCCTTCTCACTGTCCTCTTATGGAAGGAGTTTCGAGCGAGTTACGAAAAACAATAACTGAAGTGAAAGGAAAAGACCCGGTCGTTCCTTTTATAGGTAATTGTAAAGCTCGGAAATTATGGAAAGCTGCTGATGTTAAGGAAGATTTGGCAGCGAGTGTTGCACTACCCGTTCGTTGGCATGATGCGACGGAAGTTATGTATGAAATGGGTACAAGATTATATATTGAAATGGCTCCAGGAAGAGTACTAACGGATTTGACTGCTAAGAGCTTTCCGGAAGCAAGGGCTATTTCGGCAGCCGAATCTACCATGAAGTCTGTGTTAATTTTAATGGAAAAAGAAAAAATGTAAGCGCCTTAATTTAGGGATAGAAGAAAGGAGCTAGAACATGAGTGGCATAAAAAAAACTTCAAAATCATGGACAACTCGCCGAGATCAAAAAGCAGCTCGCCTTGCGAAAATAGATCATCTTCTTAAAGGAAAGTTATTGGGTAATGAACACATTATTGAAGCGTTAGAATTGCTTATATCACCCGGAGATAAAGTAGTGCTTGAAGGAGACAATCAAAAGCAAGCATCTTTTTTATCAAAGGCGCTGAATGGAGTAAGCGCTGATAAAATAAATGGCCTTCATATGATTATGTCTAGTATTTCACGTCCGGAACATCTCGACATATTTGAAAAAGGAATTGCTGAAAAAATTGATTTTTCGTACGCAGGTGCTCAAAGCCTTCGCGTGTCTCAAATGATTGAAGATGATACGTTGAAAATGGGAGAAATTCATACATATCTAGAGCTTTACGGACGCCTTTTCATTGATTTAATTCCTAACATTGCCTTAGTGGCTGCTGACAAAGCGGATGCACAAGGTAATTTATATACAGGAGCAAATACGGAAGAAACACCGACCATTATAGAAGCAACCGCGTTTAAGGATGGAATTGTTATTGTGCAGGTAAATGAACTAGTGGAAGAACTTCCAAGAGTCGATATTCCAGCTTCTTGGGTTGATTGCATCGTCGTGGCAGACCAACCCTATCAATTGGAAGCTTTATTTACACGAGATCCTCGTCATATTACAGAGCTTCAGATTTTAATGGGCATGATGACAATTCGGGGGATCTATGAGCGCCACAACGTACAATCATTAAATCATGGCATTGGCTTTAATACAGCTGCTATCGAGCTTTTGTTGCCTACTTATGGAGAAAAGTTAGGATTGAAAGGTAAAATATGCAAGCATTGGGCGCTGAACCCTCATCCCACGTTAATTCCAGCTATTGAAAGCGGATGGATTGAGAGCGTGCACTGCTTTGGTGGAGAAGTAGGAATGGAACAATACACAGCGGCACGTCCAGATGTGTTTTTTACAGGACGCGACGGCAGCCTGCGTTCAAACCGTGCGATGTGTCAAGTAGCTGGTCAATATGCGGTAGATGCTTTTGTAGGATCAACTTTGCAAATAGATGGAGAAGGAAATTCTTCTACCGTCACATCCGGACGTTTGTCAGGATTTGGCGGAGCGCCTAACATGGGGCATGACCCTAGAGGTCGCCGACATTCTACGCCTGCTTGGTTGGATATGATAAACGAGCAGCACGAACTAGCAAGAGGCAGAAAGCTAGTTGTTCAAATGGTTGAAACCTTTCAAGCGGGAAATGAGCCTGTTTTTGTGGAGTCTTTGGATGCAATAAATGTAGCTAAACAGGCAAATTTAGCTACCGCTCCTGTTATGATTTACGGGAATGATGTAACGCATGTTGTGACGGAAGAAGGAATTGCCTATTTATACAAAGCACAAAGCTTAGATGAAAGAAAAGCAGCGCTTGCAGCAGTAGCAGGGGTAACGCCTATAGGATTGCGGCACAACCAAGATAAAGTAGAAAAGATGCGCAGAGATGGCCTGGTGGCTTTTCCTGAAGATTTACAGATTCCCCGTACAGAAGCAAAGCGTTCATTATTGGCTGCAAGAAGTGTAGAAGATTTAGTAGAATGGTCAGATGGTTTGTATAGTCCTCCTGCTAAATTTAGGAGCTGGTAAGGAATATGCGTATGCAGAGTATTCAAGAAGAGTCAAAAACAGCTGCTGTATTTTATTCACGTCTAATAGCCAAAATGGCTGTTACTGCTCTAGTTGATGAAGCCGTACTTACACCTAAGCCTGGGCTCGTAGATGCAGCAACAACTGGATCTCATCAAGACATGAATATTGAGACGCTGTTAACTTCGGCTTATGCTTTACAACCGACCTTTACACAGATTGCATTATATAGCCAAGGAAAGCAGCCAAGTCAGACGCTAAGAGAAGAAATTGCTCGAATTGGACGCGAGGGCGAACAAATTATGTACGCAGCTACGCATGGTGTTAATACACACAAAGGAGCTATTTGGGCATTAGGTCTCCTTGCTTCCGCAACAGCAGTTTGCGGTATTCAAGCGTCACCAGCATCCATCGCAGAAGCTGCAGGACAAATTGCTCGTTATGCAGATCGTTTCTGTCCTCTGCATTCATCTAATGGACTTCGTGTAAAAAAACAGTATGGCGTAAAAGGAGCGGCTGGAGAAGCGCAGCAAGGGTTTCCCCATGTGATTCACATAGGCTTGCCTGCTTTACATAAAGCTCGCAAGCTAGGCATACATGAAACATCAGCAAGGATTGATACTTTAGTAACATTAATCGCCAACCTTGATGATACGTGTATTTTGCATCGTGCTGGTCCGGCTGTGTTGGAGGAGGTTAAAATGGCTGCATCCAATGTGTTAGAAGCTGGAGGGGTAGCTACATTAATGGGAAAACAGCGGCTAGAAGTGTTGGATCATATGCTTCTATCATCTAACGCTTCTCCAGGTGGAAGCGCAGATTTACTGGCTGCCGTATTATTTTTAGACCGAATATCTCTTTTTAAAGAATCGTAAACGTCTGCAGGGAGGAGTGGCCAATGGAAACGTTAGTGTTTAAATATAAAGCCGATCGAAAGTTAAGTCAGCGTGCACATGTAGGCGTTGTTGGTTCAGGAGATTTAGAAATTTTAATGGTTCCTTCTGATGAAGAACATGCTTGCGTATCAGTACGAACAGGAAGTGAAGGGTTTAGTGAAACATGGAAAGCCGTATTAGACCGATTCTTTAATGTTCATACGATTCAAGCGGAAATTGTCATCAATGATTTCGGTGCTACGCCTGGTGTAGTCGCTTTGCGTCTTGCACAAGCTTTGGAGGTGAGTGAAAATGGGAGTGAATAATCAAAGCTTTATTGAGTTAAATGGAAGAGAACGAGCACAGGCAATTTTAGATAAAGGCACATTCTGTGAGCTGCTCGGCCCTTTTGACGGGATCGAATCGCCTCATTTACCTAAGCAAGATATTGTTCCTCAAAGCGATGACGGTGTCATCATAGCAAGTGGGCTAATAGCAGGAGAGCCAGCCATTGTCATTTCAATAGAAGGAGGGTTCCAAGGAGGAGGCATTGGTGAAGTATCGGGAGCTAAAATTGCAGGAGCTTTAGAACTAGCCCTTAATAATCATAAAAAAGGTGTTCCTGTTAGACCTGTTTTTCTATTTGATACAGGAGGGGTAAGGCTCCAAGAAGCGAATTATGGACTTTTGTCGATATCTGAAATTGGCTCAGCTGTGGTTGCTTTGCGTGAGCACACACCTGTTGTCGGAGTTATTTCAGGAAATGTAGGCTGCTTTGGAGGAATGTCTATCACTGCTTCACTCTTTAGTTATCTTATTATGACAAAAGAAGCAAGGTTTGGCCTTAATGGCCCTGAAGTGATCGAACAAGAAGCAGGTGTTGAAGAGTTTGATGCAAGGGACCGAAGCTTAATCTGGAAAACGATTGGCGGTATTCAACGCTATGAAACCGGGTTTGCAGATGCCTTAGCACAGGATGATGTCACTGCTATTCAACGAGCGGTTCAAGAGACGTTTCAAAAGAAAGAAAAAGTAACTAGTAAAACCGAACAAGTAGATTTTTACAGACATTTGCTTAGTAAGGTTGACCCTTCAAAAAAAATGGCTCCTGATCAGTTTCAAGAATTGTATAAAGCAACAAAAAATGAACCTATCTCTTCAACAGTCTCTTACTCGCTGAATGAAGTTCCAGGTAACATGCCCAACAGCCGCGGCCGAGTGTGGATCAACGCCTTAATAAATGATGAAGAAGCAGATTTTTACATTCCTTCCGTTCTTTATAAAGACGCATTGCTAGGAAGAGAAAAGGTCCGATATATATCGGTTGTACCTAATCCTTATAATCGTTTCTTACGTGCACGAAAAGGGGAAGTAGGACTAGATGAAGGCTGGGCAATTGCCAAGCACGTTCGTGAAGTAATAAAAGAAGATCGAAATCAATCTCCGCGCCCTATAATTGCCATTGTGGACGTACCGAGTCAAGCGTATGGCTATCATGAAGAACTTCTAGGTATTCACTATGCTTGCGGTGCTGCGGCTGATGCTTATGCAGCAGCGCGCTTAGCAGGTCATCCGGTTATCACGTTAATTGTCGGAAAAGCAATTTCAGGAGCATTTTTGGCTCATGGATACCAATCAAACCGAATTGTGGCTTTAAAAGACGAAGGAGTGAATGTTCACGCCATGTCCAAACAGTCGGCAGCGCGCATTACTAAAAGAAGTATAAAAGAACTTGAAGAAGCTTCAAAGAAAGTCCCATCCATGGCTTATGATATTGAATCATTTGCCTCACTTGGTGCTTTATATGAGCTAGTTAGCGGTATTCAAGCAGAGCAGCCCACAGAGCGCGACGTTCAAACGATTCAAGATATTTTGACCGGAGCAGTAGAAGATGTACGCCGTGAAGGTGTGTACGATTTAAGCACCCGGCTATACAGTGAGCAAGCAAGAAAGGAAGGGCGAAAAGCTTCTTTATTAGTAAGAGATGAGTTGGAAAAACAATGGAATATATAGTTCATGATTTGCTTCAGTTAAAAGAGGAAGCAAAGCTTATCAGTTATACCCCTATCCCCGATTGGGTGGAGCATTCTTTAGCGAAGGCTCCGTTTGTAGTTGTAAGACGGGCTGTTCACCGAGGTAGCCTGATACCTGTTGGAGTAAGAGGAGAAAGAAGAAATCAGCGTTTTGGAGCATTTGTATCAGAGCAGAACGTTAAACAAAGGATTAGGCCGGAAGATCTCGTTTCACTTTTTCAAAACGTCCAGTCCAGAAACATGCCAGCTATACGCGCTTTAGAAAAGGTGGCTATTATTTTTGAAAAATTTGTGTGGGGACCAACCGGCAGTGTAGGGTTCGAGCTTGCAAGCGGTGAAGAAGTTGTCACGACAACCAGTGATTTAGATGTACTTATTCGCCTTTCTTCTTATTTGTCGGTGAAACAAGCGGAAATGATAGTCAGTAAGCTAAAGAGGTGCTCAGTTTCTGTAGATGTACAGGTAGAAACAGAAAAAGGAGCATTTTCTCTAGCGGAATATGCAAAGGGCGAAGAGACGCTGCTTCTGCGTACTGTATATGGACCTTCCTTAGTAAAACTGAATCAATTAGCATAAAAGACGGAAGAGGTATTTGCACCTTTTCCGTCTTTTATATCAATACCAGCTTTTCTCCTTGCTTAACAAGCGCTTTGCTTCAAAAAAGAATATTTGAATGAACTTTTTGGTGTTAATGCGAATCGGCAAAATTTTAGAATCTCCCTGCAATTCTTTCATTTTTTTACGAACGGCTGTAAAGTCAAAAAACTTAGAAGCATAATTTTCAAACTTTGGATTTGAAAAATCTGTTAATCCAATAGAAGCAAAGTGATTTAGTGAGTGAGTAACTGCTCGTCTTATTCGCTGTTCACAAGCTTTGGTTTCACGATTAATTTCAATGGAAGACGCGTGAGCTCCCAATTTTTTCTCAGCAACATTCACAAAAATATTTTTTAGAGAAGGGAAATGTTTTTCCACACTTTCTCTTTGGTCATAAGTGTACAGAAACTGTAAAATATCCAGTAAATCTTTTGCACCATTTTCTCCTACAATACCTAACTCGGCTAATAAGAATTTTCCTACATCGTATAGATGGACTTGTTTCGTTATCGGCTGGCTTGAAGGGGGAGCGTGATGAGCTGTCGCTAAACTGTTCAAGGAGGTTTTAATATCATCGATTGATTTCTCAAGGGAGATTCGTTCCATTACTTTTCGAATAACCGTTAAAATTTCAATTCGATTAATTGGTTTTGTAATATAGTATTCAATTCCTAATGAATAGGCTTCTCCTATCAATTCTTTAGACTCTACCTGTGAAATCATAATCATTTTTCCGTTAAATGAATCTTTTAAATGACGGATCGTTTCGATCCCATCCCGTCCTGGCATAAGTAAATCGATAAATAAAATATCAATTTGTTTTAAATTTAACATAGAAGCATCTAAAAAGCTTCCGTCGACGACTTCTTCTACAACTTCTCCTAAATCCTCATCTTCAATCAGCTGACTGAGCGTTGAACGAATAGCTGAATCGTCATCTGTAATACAAAATCGCATAAACTCATCCTTTCTGAATTAGATTACGAAGGGGGATTTGAATGATAAACGTCATTCCGCTGTCTTCTTGTGTAGCTTTAATCGTACCTTCAAGCTCTTGAACAATATCTTTTACATAAGAAAGGCCAATGCCAGTAGAGGGGTTTCCAAATTGATCGTATTTTGAGGTGAAACCAGGTTCAAAAATAGCTTTTTCGTACTTCAAAGGCACGCCAGGACCGTTGTCTTGTACATGGAATTCTACATGTTCAGCTTGTCTATGTACCGATAAAACAATCCTTCCTTCATCTTTAATCGCTTCCACTGCGTTTGCTACCAAGTTATTAATGATCGATAAAATGGTATAAACGTGGTAGCTGAAATGTTCCCCGTTTACAGAGGAAAAAAAGGTAATTTGTTTGTGAAGGGAATCAGCATATTTTTTGTTAATGCGTACGATCAGCTCGATTAATTCCTCTGCTTTCATATAATTTTGGAAACTTTCATTTGAAATTGTTTTAGATAAGCCCGCAAAAATACGCTGGTTGTCTTTTTTTACTTCGTGAATATCTCCGGCAATCCGAAGCGCTTTTTTACTGAGCGTTTGGTTTAGCACAGAATGATCTTTTTCTTGCTGATTTAATACACGGTATAAATCGTACGAGGCTTTTGTAATCACTTCTGTATTATGAAGGGTCTTTTTTAAATGAACGGTTTCTTCATAAAGGCTTGTAATAAGCATTAGCATGTGCTCATTTTGTTTGCGAATTTGACGTTCTCGTGACTGTGATTCATAAATCGTCATCATATTAAAAAAGCTAAGTACAATGAAGCTGTGAGCAAAAGCAATAACGGCCATGTCAGATAATGAATCGACATGGATTGTTGTGTGCAAAACGATATACTGCGCAGTTAGTTCCACTATATCAGCAGCAATTTCAATGATGAGTCCAATCAATCCAATTACAATAGCACTATAGTTCATGCGGCTTACTTTAAAAACAAAAAATAAAAGTGCATACGTAAAGTAGAAGAAAAACGTAGGGTAATGCGTATGTGCAGAAGCCGCAAATTGAAAATGATCGAGCATGATATAATCGAGCATGATGCGAAAGAGAACGACGCTTAAAGCTGTTAACAAGCCGCCAGATAACACGGTTTTCCGTTTTAAAAGCAACAGGAAAAAGAAAAATGTAGGAGCTCCAAATGTAATTCGAAATGTTTCATTTAACGGATAAAATTTTAACTCTCCCGCCAGCGGAACAGTAATGAGCATGAGCAATAAAATGTACGGATCTTTTTGAATGAAAGATTTAAAATTCAGATAATTGCACCTCCTGAAGTGATTCGTGAATTAGTATACATTGTGACAGCGTCCAGCACAATGGAGAAGAGTGCCAAAGATAAAAATATAATCCCAAAAAGTTTTGTAGGTTTCTGTATGCTCTCGTAGGTTGCATTGTACATTAAAAACGAAAATGAAATCGCGCTTTATGAAAGCGCTTTAAAATAAAAAGTTAATGAAGTGATGAGGTGATTTTAATGAAAAGAGAAATTGAACAGGAAATGTCTTACTTACAGCTCACTGCAAAAGACCGGTTACAGGAGTGGGTGCAACAAATAAAAGAATTTTCGTCAGAAGGAAAAACGGCTGATTACATTCCAGCACTGAAAGATATGGACTCGTCTCAATTAGGTATTTGTTTGATTGGTGCTGACGGAACGGTTATCCAGTCTGGCGATTACGAAGCGGTATTTACTCTTCAAAGTATTTCTAAAGTCATTAGCTTTATAGCAGCCTGCTTATGCTGCGGCATTCCTTATGTACTAGAGAGAGTGGATGTAGAGCCAACTGGAGATGCATTTAATTCTATTATAAGACTGGAAATGCATAAACCAGGAAAGCCGTTCAATCCTATGATTAACGCCGGTGCTTTAACGGTTTCATCTCTTTTATCTGGGGAGACGGCAAAAGAAAAATTAAGCTATTTGTTTGATGTGATAACAATGCTTACCGGGAAAACACCACTCATTAATGAAACCGTCTTTGAATCAGAATGGCAAACGTCTCATCGAAATCGTGCGCTTGCCTACTATTTAAAAGAAACAAACTACTTACAAGGAGAAGTAGAAGAAGTTCTAGAGGTTTACTTAAAGCAGTGCTCAATTGAAGTAACGACTGAAGATATTGCGCTGATCGGATTAATTCTGTCATTAGACGGATATCATCCAGTGTTTCACAAACAAGTCATTCCAAAAGAAGTAGCTAAATTAACAAAAGCGCTCATGCTTACATGCGGTATGTATAATGCCTCCGGAAAGTTTGCGGCATTTGTTGGTATGCCAGCTAAAAGCGGTGTATCAGGAGGAATCATGTCATTGGTGCCACCTAATACGAAAAAGCAGTCTCCATTTCCTGAAGGATGCGGTATCGGAATTTACAGTCCAGCTATTGATGAGTACGGGAATAGCGTAAAAGGCGTTATGCTGCTAAAAAAAATCGCAAAAGAATGGGATTTGAGTATTTTTTAGCCTATTTACGTACTCTTCATTCGCTTCAATAATATAAACACCAAGAGAAAAAACTTTCATGTTTTGCATTTGTTCTACCAAATTTTTTAATGAGGTGATAGGCATGCAACAAGCAATCGAAAGTATGATTAGCGTCATCAATGATTTTTTTTGGTCGAATTTATTAATTATTTTACTTGTATCAATTGGTATTTATTTTACGATTCGCTCTCGTTTTTTGCAGTTTCGCATGTTGAAAGAAATGGTACTTGTTTTGAAAGAAGGACGAGCGGCTAAAGGTGGGGGAGTCTCTCCGTTTCAAGCTTTCTGCATAAGCATGGCAGCTCGGGTAGGGACGGGAAATATTACCGGTATAGCGATTGCTATTGCTCTTGGTGGCCCGGGTGCTGTATTTTGGATGTGGATTATTGCTATTATCGGTTCAGTATCAAGTTTTGTAGAAAGTACACTCGCTCAAATCTATAAAGTAAAAGGGTCAAACGGATTTCGAGGAGGACCCGCTTACTATATGGAAAAAGGGTTAAATAAAAGATGGATGGGCGGTCTATTTGCTGTATTCATTACACTATCATTTGGCCTGGTGTTTAACGCTGTGCAGTCTAATACGATTACGCTGGCATTTGAGAACTCTTTCGGAACGAGCCGCTTGTTGATTGGGATTATTATGACAGTTATATTTGCGGTAATTATTTTTGGCGGGATCAAACGCATCGCCAAGATATCGGAATACATCGTTGTCGTATTAGCCGTTTTATACATTGGAATGGCTCTGTTCATTATCTTTAAAAATATTGATCAAATGCCTGCCGTTCTATCTCTAATTGTGAAAAATGCATTTGGATTTGAACAGGCGCTTGGGGGATCAATTGGTGCAACGTTAATCAACGGAGTAAAGCGCGGACTGTTTTCCAATGAAGCAGGGATGGGAAGTGCTCCCAACGCGGCGGCAACTGCAGTGACGAGTCACCCAGTTAAACAAGGTCTTATCCAAGCATTTGGTGTCTTGACGGACACACTCGTGATTTGTACAAGCACAGCATTTATCGTTCTCTTATCCCCCGCCTATAAGCAGGGACTAAGCGGCATTGAATTAACCCAAGCTTCTCTTAGTACACATATCGGTTCTTGGGCATCAGGGTTTTTAGCTATCATGGTATTTCTATTTGCTTTTAGTACGTTAATTGGCAATTATTATTATGGAGAAACGAATATTGAATTTTTAAATTCAAATAAGATGTGGCTTTGGTCTTATCGTGTAGGTGTTTTAGCGATGGTTATTTTTGGGTCGGTCGCTCAGCTTCAGCTTGTATGGAATTTGGCAGACTTATTTATGGGGATGATGGTAGTGGTGAACTTAATTGCTATTTTTCTATTATCGAAAGTGGCGTTTTCTGCCTTGCATGACTATAATCAGCAGAAAAAGGAAGGGAAAAATCCAGTCTTTTATAAAGATGCGTTAGAAAACAATCAAAATATTGAATGTTGGGAAAGAGAATCGACTTCATCCCCTTCTGAAAAAGAGAATATTATCTAAAAAAAGTTCAGCCAGTTGGCTGAACTTTTTTTATGCGTTTTTCTTTAATTCAGTTTGCGTAGTGCCTTTAGAAAATAATGTTTCTTTCACGCCATTTGTTGCTGCTTTCGTTTTTGCCGAAAAGATTGGATTTAAAATAACAACTACGAGTAGGTTAGATAATAATCCCCAGAACCCTTCATAAAGACCAAATGAATTTCCTGTGGCATGGACGGTAAACGTTACAACCAGCCCTACTACTAATCCAGCAATCGTACTTTCTTTCGATTGATTTCTCCAAAACAGGCTGATAACGATAGCCGGGAAGATTTGTACCATACCGGATACCCCTAGTAACTGTAGGGAAACAAGTGCTTGAGGGAATAATAAACCGAATAAAAGTGCCAGTCCAATAACAACGAAAACCATAGAACGAGTAACCATTGTTAATGTTTTACCCTGTACATTTGGATTAATTAAATCTCTGAATATATTATTTGCAAATAAGTTAGACGCTCCGATAGCCATGATAGAACATGGAATTAATGAAGCAAGAGCAATCGTTGCATAAGCTAACCCTTGGCCAATGCCGCCATATGAATATTGAATTAAGGTTAATAATGCTAATCTAGGATCCGTTGTATCTTGAGGTAATACTTGATAAGCAATAAATCCTAAGAAGATGACTAGAATTAAAACAATATTGTAAAGCGGTAAGAAAATAGCATTTTTACGAAGCGAATCTGCACTTTTAGCAGTGAAAACACCTGTAGCAGCGTGGGCCCACATGAATAAAGCTAAAGCAGATACGAGTGATGCTGTAATAAACCATGGAATGCCTTTAGGTCCTTGTGTTGGGACCGTTAATAGCTGAGGCGCATCCTTTGCAACATTGTCGATCATGTTGCCCCAGCTTCCAAAATGCATAATTGGCAGAGAAACAACCATAAATAACATAATCGCCCATACTAAAATATCTTTAATAATTGCCGTATATGTGGGACCTTTAATTCCGCTGAAAAAGGTATAAAGAGCCACAAGAAAGAATGAAAGAATAACGACAGCTTTTACGTTAATGTAGCCAGTTCCTGCAACGCGAAGAGTATCTTGAATACCGCTAAGCTGAAGATCAATATATGGAATAAGCATCAATACACCTACTATGGCAATTAAAGAGGAGAGAAATTTACTGCTAAAACGTTCTCTGGCATAATCAGCAAGTGTAGTAAGTTTGTGCTTTTTAGCAACAGTCCAAAGCTTTGGAAGAAAAAAGTATGAAATTAAAAAGGCTAAAACAGAGTAAGGGATGGCAAAAAATGCGATGCTTCCTCCCTGATAAGCTGTACTCGTAAGACCTAGGAATGTATAAGCAGTATATAAATCTGCTCCTACTAAAAGCCAGACAAGCAGGCTTCCAAAACGTCTTCCACCTACAGCCCACTCTTCAACTGAGCTTCTAGATGATTTGTCACGTCCCGCTATAAAGCCAATTGCGATAACGACAAGAACAATTGCTGATGTGATTAAAAGTGCTGTTAAATTTCCTTGCATTATTCAATGTCCCCCCAAGATTTTTGTAAACGATAAATAATAAATGTACACACAGGCGTTAAGAAGACCCATAAAAATAACCATAAATGCAAAAGAGGTAATCCAAAAATAATTGGATGAATGTTATTTACAAAAGGTAAAAAAGCGAATTGAGCAATAAATGGAATGATGAATAAAATAAAAATTATGAATTTTCTGTTCAATTTTACTCCTCCTACTAAAAATTTATCTAACAATGTTCACTATGATAGCAAGTCTGACATGGTAAAGCAATAAGTTTTTTGAAAATTTCGTTATAATCCATGGAAATTTTTTTAGAAAAACAAAAAAGAGCTTATAATGAGAGTATATTTGAAATGATTATGAAAGAAAAAAAGGGGAGGAATCTAAGCGAAGTTGCTCTTGAAGCAAAAAGAAAATGGAAAAGAAGAAATTTAGTTTTGACCGAGAAATTTTTGTTATTTCGATGAGATAAAGTATATTGCTATTGCATCATAAGAAAAGAATTTGTATGTTCCAATAGAGATTCATGGGAAGAATAAAACAGAGCAAATAAAAAAACTAGACAATAAGTGCTTGTCTAGTTCCACCACTCTGTCAATGGTCCTTTGTCGCCATAAACAGGATCTGTTGTAGGAATAGGTACTTGGGCAATTTCATCAAATACGTGAGGGCGATCAGTTTGTTTTCCTGTTCGTAAATTGTAATCCATGCCCTCAGGATAAGCTCCAACCACTTTAAAATCAGCAGTTGACTGCAGACGCATGTGCCCTGTGCCTGCAGGAAGTACGAGCACATCGCCAGCATGCACCACGATATTTTCCCCCATATGTCCACCTAGTTTTAAACGTGCAGATCCGCTAATTACACCTAGTGCTTCATGAGAATTGCTGTGGTAATGGTGGAAATCATATATGCCGCCTACCCAGCTGTTTTTCCAGTTGTGAGAATTAAAAATGCTCTCCACTTTCTCTTTCTTACTAATAAATACGTGTTCATACAACAAAACTGGGAGACGAGGGTGATTTGGAATGGTTCCGTCGTCATCAAAATAAAGAACTTTTACATTTGCATAATTCATAAGCATCCCTCTAACAATCTTTTTTCGTAATTTTCCCTGTTTTTTGCTTGTGTAAACAGAGAAGTTTGCTCGAAGTACTTCATTCGTTGCGAAGTGCATGATATGTAGGTTTTAACGTTTTCCCAAAAGCAGTGTCCCACTTCAAGCGTAGCTAAGTGGTGGGCAGTTCACTTTAGTATCTTTTCTTCATATTGTATATAAGTAAAGGGTCTAGTGCAAGAATTCTATGGATATATAGCTGTTAATTCTTATTTTGTAAATGAATAATATATATTAATATAATTTGTAGAAGGTAATTTGCTCGTGGAGTAAAAAAATTAAATGATAGAGAAAGTTAGGATTTTAGTTCTTTTTGTAATTTAAAAGAGGTTTTCAGAAGGATTATTCGAAATTTTACGAATAATTTATTATTTTTAGAAAAGCAATGTAAATATTTTTGTGTATTGAGTAATAGTAATGAATATTATATACTGATAAAAAATATATTCCTATATGTGACTGGCGCAACATGGATGACCATGGGGGAGCATATAGCGTATAAGCCGCGCGCCTGGGCAAACACTTGAGAAAATTTCGCAAGTGTTTTTTTTATTTTCCTAGGGAAGAGGAGTAGATTTGGATGAGCAATATGCAAAGGAAGATGGGAACATTTGCTTTAACCATGACAGGCATAGGTTCGATTATTGGTTCGGGATGGCTGTTTGGAGCATGGAAAGCAGCTCAAATTGCGGGACCCGCGGCTATTTTTTCATGGGTTATTGGAATGGTGGTTATTTTGACCATTGCTCTATCATATGCTGAACTGGGCGCCATGTTTCCACAAGCAGGGGGGATGGTTAAATATCCTCAGTATTCACACGGATCATTTATTGGGTTTTTGGCTGCTTGGGCTAACTGGATTTCAATCGCTTCAACGATAACAGTGGAGGCTATTGCATCTGTGCAATATATGAGTACTTGGCCGTGGAAATGGGCTCGCTGGACTCATGAATTAGTAGATAATGGCATTTTAACGCCCAAGGGCTTGGCAGTTGCGTCTTTGTTATTATTCGTTTACTTTTTTGTGAATTATTGGACGGTAAATCTTTTTGCTAAAGCAAACTCATTTATTACGATTGTTAAATTGATTATTCCTGGTTTAACGGCAGGGGCTTTATTTTTTGCTGGTTTTCATAGTGGAAACTTTTCAAGTGAGCATGGGGTTGCTCCTTATGGGTGGGCCAGTGTTTTAACGGCAGTTGCAACATCAGGTATTGTGTTTGCATTTAACGGGTTTCAAAGTCCTGTAAATATGGCAGGAGAAGCAAAATCACCTAATAAATCAATTCCGGTAGCTGTAATTGGTTCAATTTTTATTGCTGGAATTGTATACATTATATTGCAAATTGTTTTTATCGGAGCAGTAAGTCCGTCATCAATTGCTGATGGATGGAATCATTTGAATTTTAATTCTCCTTTTGCTGATTTAGCGATTGCACTTGGAATTAACTGGCTAACAATTGTGTTATACGCAGATGCATTTGTTTCCCCTTCCGGCACAGGTGCTACATATACGGCAACTACTTCTAGAATGTTATACGGGATGCAGAAAAATGGATATTTGCCAAAGATATTTGGTACTCTTCATCCACTTTACAATGTTCCGCGCCCAGCTATGTGGCTAAATTTAGCAGCTTGCTTTTTGTTTCTCTTTTTATTTAGAGGATGGGGTGTCTTAGCAGAAGTGATCTCAGTAGCGACGCTTATCTCTTATATTATGGGCCCTGTAGCGCTTATAACATTAAGAAAAACGGCTTCACACTTTTACCGTCCATTTTATTTAAAAGGGGCATCAGTTATTGCGCCATGCGGCTTCGTTTTTGCTTCTTTGACGCTTTACTGGGCAAGGTGGCCGCTTACAGGTGAAGTGATCTTTATTATGGCAATTGGCCTGCCCATTTATTTTTATTACCAAGCGAAAAATAAATGGGTAGGCTTTAAAAAAGAATTTTTAACCGGGGCTTGGATGATTATCTATTTAGCGTGCATGATTTTTATTTCCTACATAGGAAGCGAAAAATTCGGAGGCAAAAATATTTTGCCTTTCGGATGGGATATGGTAGTGATTGCTTGTGTATCATTAGCTTTTTATTACTGGGGAATTAAAAGTGGCAAATCTAACCGATATATGAAAGAAGCTGAACAAATCAATCAAGAAAATTTTCAATCTAAATAAAAAACACGAGCTGATGCTCGTGTTTTTTTTATTTAGATGAGAGGAGAATTTAGACTTAGTTTTTATCAAAATATTGTAAAAAATATAGATTTTAAGGTTTAAGTATTTATATAGAGGGAACCTTTATTTGGGATAAAGTTCTAAAAAAACAAAATAAAGGGGATTAGGCAGCTGTGAAAAAAATGAATGTTTTGGCTTTGGCTTTTGTACTTATGCTAGTATTAGCGGCTTGCAACAGTTCTAAGGAAACGGGAGGATCCACTTCGGCTAAAAATAAGACGATTGAAGCATCCATTGACAGCGCTTCTTATATTTTAGTAGATAGTGATGAAGGAGCTACAAGTGAAGAAAAAGGGCTGTTGAAAGTTGATTTGAAAGTGAAAAATGTATCCAAAAACAGTATATCCTTATCAGATTATGACGGTGTGTATTTATACGAAGGAGATGAACAATTGTCCCCAAAAACGGGAGTGAACAGTCGTGAGCTCGGACTAGAAAACAGTACATCTGACAAGATTGGCGCTGGAAAGCAAAAAAATTTAACGTTTGTCTTTGAAGTCAAAAAAGATAAAAAGTACAAAATTGGGCTTCAGCCAACATCATCTGATTATGATGAAAAAATTGACGAAGTGACATTAACACTGGATACGAAAAAATACGCGAAAAGCTATAATAAGCTGCAAGACCCAGAAAAAGCTCTGCAAGCTTATACAGAAGTCCTTTACTTAAACAAAGAAAACGTAGACTATGATAAATATGTAACAGCAGACAAAACAGCTGTCATAGAAGAACAGAAAAAAGCGTTTAATGAGGAATTAAAAGGTGCTTTTTCTAACAGTTTAACCGACAACGCAAAAAAAGATTTTTTTAACATGTATAAAGATGTTTTAAAAGAAAAAGCAAGCGTGAAAACAAATGTGATTGCGAATGCAAATAATAAAGCCGTAGTAGAAGTGGAGTACACTACTCTTAATTTATCAGACTTATATTCATACGTATCGCAGCTTAAGAGAGCATATACAGATGAAACGAAAGATTACGATACAGAACACTCTGAAGAGTTTGCGGCTTCTAAATTCAAAGATATTGTAAATGAGTTAGAAACGAAAGACGGAAGTCGTCCCCTACGAATTTTTATGGTGAAAGAAGATGGGAAATGGACTGTAAAGTCAAGTGACCTATACAGTGATTCTTTAGGTAAAACGTTTGGATCAAGCTATATTCGATAGACAAAAAAGAGAAGAATTTTTCTTCTCTTTTTTGTTTTCTGTAAATAAATCAACGAGTTTTTTGTAAAGCTAAATTTATCAAAATATGCTAGTATAGGTTCATTCATTCTTTTATTCTTATTATGATAGGCATCAATGGAGGTTCTTACTAATGAAAGCAAATTATTGTAAAGATACAAAGGCCGTTCGAACGAGCCGCATTTTTCCTAATGATATTAATAATCACAATACGTTATTTGGCGGAAAGTTAATGAGTGATATTGATATGATTGCGTCTATTTCAGCTTATCGTCACAGTCGTACAGAGTGTGTGACAGCTTCAGCAGACTCTATTCATTTTCTGCACCCTATTACGCCTCAGGATTCTGTATGTTTGGAGTCATACGTATCATGGACAGGTCGTTCATCCATGGAAGTATTTGTGAAAGTGATTAAAGAAAATTTAAAAACCGGGGAGCGTCAAATTGCAGCCACATCATTTTTAACTTTTGTGGCAATGGATGATGATGGAAAGCCCCGAACAGTACCGGAGCTTATTCCAGAAACAGAAGAAGAAAAATACCTGTTTCAAACGGGGGCAGATCGCGCTGCCACGCGTAAACAAGTGCGTAAAAAAAGCAATGAACTAGCCTCGGTATTGGATTTAGGACAACCTTGGTAGGATAAAAGAGAGGCTGAAAAGTGTTTTAGCTCAAGTGAAAAACGAACCATTGATCAAGATGCTTGATTAGTGGTTCGTTTTTTTTGTTGTGTTAAACGTAGCTTTCGTGTGTGTAGGTACTTCTAGCAGTTGATTGGAGGGCAAGGCGAAGACTCCCGCGGAAAGCGAAGTCTTGCACGGAAACCAACTGCGGTGTCACAAGCGGTTCAGCCTATGTATCCCATTTGTTCGTCTTTAGATTGGATTCATTTCGTTATGTCTCGACCTCTTTTTTATATTTGATGAATCTTTCCTCCTAACCGAGAGGAGGAAATAAAATTATATGAAATTTATTTTCGTTCATGGTAATATGAATTTAATATAATTTTCTAAAAAGTTTAAAAAGTACAACATTTATGAAGAAAGGTGTCGAGTCTAATGGTAACAGTAGAAGCAGCAGAAAGACAAAACAGCAGCACTGCTCTGCGCCGTGATGTAAAGTTTCTCGGTCAATTGTTGGGGAAAGTTCTGGTTCACCAAGGTGGAGAAGAACTGCTCAACAAAGTAGAAAAAATACGCGAAGTGGCAAAATCACTTAGAGAAAACAAAGATGAAGCTATCTATAAAGAAATAAAAAATGAAATCGTTACTCTTGAACAGCCGATGCGCGAGCAGGTTATTCGGGCGTTTGCAGTTTATTTTCATTTAGTTAATATTGCAGAGCAAAATCATCGAATTCGTCGCAGACGCGAATATCAGCAGCAAGAAGATTCTATTATGCAGCCGGGCTCATTGGAAAGTGCCGTTGTTTCCCTTAAAAATAATGGCGTGGCACCAGACGTAATTGCTAACTTGCTTCAAACTTTATCTCTAGAGCTCATCATTACGGCTCATCCAACAGAAGCCACTAGGCGAAGTGTTCTTGATATTCATAAACGAATGGCTGAGCTTCTGAAAAACTTAGATAATCCAACGTTAACAAAACGTGAACGTACGGAAATTGAAGAAAGACTGTTTAGCGAAGTGTTGATTTTATGGCAAACAAATGAGCTGCGAGATCGCAAACCAACCGTAATGGATGAAGTATCCAATGGATTATATTATTTTGATGAAACGTTATTTGAAGTGCTTCCTCAACTTCATCAGGAATTGGAAAATTCCTTGAAGGAGAATTACCCCGAAGAAAATTGGAAGGTGCCTAATATCCTTCGATTTGGTTCATGGATTGGCGGAGACCGAGATGGAAATCCAAACGTAACTCCCAAAGTAACGTGGCAAACGCTTGTCAAACAAAGGAAGTTAGCTATTCGTAAATATAAAGAGTCGCTTACTCAATTGAGACAAAGGTTAAGTCAGTCTACAAAAAGAGTCGCAGTTTCAGATAACCTTCTTGATTCTATTAATCAAGAAATATCCCTGCTGCCTGAGAAAAAGCGATGGAGAATCAAACACGAAGTATACCGCTGCAAGCTTACGATTATGCTTCATAAATTAAATTTAGTTGGAGAGTCAGAAGCAGGTTATCAAAGGTCGGAAGAACTTCTACATGATTTATTTCTAATCAAAGATAGCTTGCAAAAGCACCAGCCTCAGGATTATCAGTTAAAAAGCTTATGCAAATTAATTCGCCAAGTTGAGCTGTTTGGTTTTCATTTAGCAACGCTTGATATCCGTAATCACAGCGGAGAACATGAAGCGGCGATCAAAGAAATTTTCCATGCTGTTTCTTTAGCTGAAGATTATTCAGCCTTAACAGAAGAGGAAAAAGTTAAGCTGCTAGGGAAGGTGCTTCAAGATCCAAGACCTGTGATATCGTTTGTAGAGAATTACTCCAAAGAAACGCAGCAAGTAATTGAAGTATTTAACATGATTCATCGAGCACATAAAGAATTTGGAGAAAGATCTATTGAAGTCTATTTAATCAGTATGACCCAGTCTGCAAGTGATTTGTTAGAAGTCATGGTACTTGCCAAAGAAGCGGGTATTTATCGCCTTCATGCAGATGGCCGCATTGAAAGTAAGTTAAATATAGCTCCGCTGCTTGAAACAATCGATGATCTCACAGCAGGCCCTAAAATTATGGAACAGCTATTTCAATTAGATTTTTATCGAGAGCACTTAAGAAAACAGCAGGATTTGCAAGAAATCATGCTTGGCTACTCAGATGGAAGCAAAGACGGAGGAACGCTTACCGCTAATTGGAAGCTCTACAAAGCGCAGCAGGAAATTCACGATATGGCGAGGAAGTATCAAGTTCGTCTGAAGTTTTTCCACGGTCGAGGCGGCTCACTAGGCCGAGGAGGTGGCCCGTTAAACCGAAGTATTTTATCTCAGCCTGTTGAGACACTAGGAGACGGCGTTAAAATTACAGAGCAAGGAGAAGTTCTTTCTTCTAGATACTCTTTATATGACATTGCTTACCGAAGTCTTGAGCAAGCGGTCTCAGCTCTTCTTACAGCGGCAGCAAATGTTTCCCAAGAAGCTGAACAATGTGATATTCGTACACATGAATGGGAAGAAACAATGGACGAGATTTCAACTGCTTCATTACGTAAATATCAAGAGCTTGTTTTCAAAGATCCAGACTTTTTAACGTATTTTAAACAAGCTACACCTCTTCCTGAGCTGGGGGCTTTAAATATCGGGTCACGTCCAATGAGTCGAAAAGGAAGTGATCGCTTTGAAGACTTACGAGCGATTCCGTGGGTATTTGCATGGACGCAAAGCAGACAGCTGCTTCCAGCCTGGTACGCTGCAGGTACGGGCTTACAGCACTTAGTAGAGAAATCCGGAGATATACAGCTTCTTCAGCAAATGTATAAAGAATGGCCATTTTTCCGCTCGACCGTTGATAATCTGCAAATGGCCTTAACAAAAGCAGATTTAATGGCAGCAAAAGAATATACGGAAATGGTACAAGACCCGGTTATTTCAGAGCGGATTTTTACCGCTATTAAAACAGAGTATAATGTTACGAAAGAAATGATTCTTCAAATCACGGGTCAAAAAGAATTAATGGATCATCTTCCTACGATTAAAGAATCTATTAAATTACGAAATCCGTATGTGGACCCTCTAACCTTCTTACAAGTTAAGGTCATTTCCAAGCTGCGTGAAGATGAGGCTGAAACGTTAAATGAAGAACTTTTAAAAGAAGCGTTATTAACGATTAACGGCATTGCAGCAGGGTTGCGTAACACAGGTTGATGATATTAAAGGACACCTCAAGAAAACAAAAGAGGTGTCTTTTTTTTTATTATTCTCACATAAAGAACTGCCTGTCAGTTCCCTCTCTTTTAAAGAGAACTTCCGCTTGTTAAATAGGCACTGAGAAAAATCAATGATAAAATAGAGAGGAAATGGTAATATTCTACAAGCAAATGCCAGTGGTGGGGTAACTAGATTGAATATGGAGGACGAGGATAATGGTAAAAAATTCGCAAATTTTCATTGAAGCTGACTCCGAGAATTCTGTATTTATTGGACTAGAATTTTGTGAGTATACACAAAAAATGAATCCTACTTGTTTGTCCAAACAGCATATAAATGTGTTTATTCATCCGGAAGAACTCACTGTGGAATTTAAGAAAACAAAAAGTGATAGAACTATCGATGATTTCCATCTGATGCATATCGTTCCGGTTCATTGCTTTAATTATTTATTATGTTCAATTTCGCAAGGTATTGTTACAGATGTTCAGCTGAAAGCGGTCGGTCATCAAGGAGAAACGTTGTTTGAAGAAAATCTTACATTGAAGTTTCATGAAAAAGCGACGGATTATGAAGAAACCCTCTCATTTTTCAAACATTTAAATCAAGAAATACAAAAACAGACGAAAAAATATACAGCCAGTTATATGAGCTCATGATAAAGGAAGCTGCGGTTTTTAAAACCGCAGCTTTTATTCGTTTAACCGAAAAAATTATGTTAGAGATGCTTACAAAGCAAGAGATTTTTCCGTGGGAAATTGATAAAGTGAAAATAAGAGAAATCAGTGGACAGAAAAGCTTTTAGCGGCTGGCCGCTCTTTATTCAATATATAAGGGTTAGGTTTTGAGATTAAAAAAATAGCGATGAATACGTATTGTCATTGTAGATGAAGTGCTAAGGTCGCTCTATCTGCAATTATGTAAAATCTTCGCGTGCTTATAGTCTGTTTTACGGAATGAAAAAGCTGCGGAATTAGAAGAACTCCTTCTATTTCTGCGGTTTTTTTTATAAACAAGAAATAAATTCACTTATCGTACGGAGGCGATGCAGATGATTAAAGATTTAGTATTGGCTAAGGAATGGCTGCCTGCAGCTTATTCACATGATTTAACGGATCAGCCCTTGCAAGTAACGATTTTAGAAGAGCGAGTTGCGCTTTTTCGCACAACTAATGCCATTAAAGCATTTAAAGATTTGTGCATCCATCGTGGTGCAGCATTATCTCTTGGAAAAGTAGTAGATGATTGCATTGTGTGCCCTTATCACGGATGGAAATACGATGAAGCCGGGGCTTGTGTGAAAATTCCTCAACAGCCGCCGGGAAGAGCTATTCCTTCAAAAGCAAAAGCACAGGTATATGATTGCGTTGAAAAGTACGGGATTATATGGGTGAAGATGAACAGCGAGGCAAGTGATACTCCTCTTCCTCAGTATGACGAATACCTTAACCCCGGATTTAAAACGGTTTGCGCCAACCCTCATACTCTGCAGGCAGCAGCTCCTCGTGTAGTAGAAAACTTTTTAGATGTAAGCCATTTGGCTTTTGTTCACGAAGGAAGCCTTGGACACTCGGACTACGCCGAAATTCCTGATTATAAGGTACATTGGAAAGATAACCGATACGTTTCTGATGAAATCGCTGTGTACGCAGATGCAGATGGTACGGGTAACTTTGCAACTATTTATTATACTTTTGAAATTCTTCGTCCTACCGTTGCAAGGTTGAAAAAAGTGAACTATGAAACGGGTGAAATCTTTTCGATGCTGTTTGCGGTTTTACCTGAAGAGGAAAGAAAGTCGACCGTGTTTGCATTGGTTTCTAGAAACTATTCGTTTGATGAACCTGATCAATATTTCCGTGATTTTCAGCAGCTTATTATTGAACAAGATACGAGCATTGTAGAAAGTCAAAAACCGGAAGAGCTGCCGCTTGACTTACAAGCAGAGCTTCATTTGAATCCGGACCGACTGAGTATTGCCTATAGAAGATGGCTCGGTGATTTAGGAGTGACCTTTGGAAGTGACATAGGAACAAGGTTAAAAAAAGCTGCTCAATAAAAAGAAGAAAGGAGACTCCTTTCTTCTTTTTTATGTATGTTCACGGATAAGCTGCTGATAGCTATTAAAAAGGGTAGGATATGTTAAGCGGCTTAAGATGACGCAGGAAAGCGTAGCAGACGCTAGAATAGTAAAAACGATGAGCAGCTGGAATTTGACTGCTTGTATCGGATCTGCCCCTCCAATAATCTGGCCTGTCATCATGCCGGGAAGCTGAACGAGTCCAATTGTTTTTTGGCTTTCTACAGTAGGAATCATGCTAGCTTTGATTGCGGCATTTAAAATACTATGAATAGCTTGTTTAGGAGTGCCGCCAAGTGCCAGAATCAATTGAATTTCGTCTCGTCTTCTATTTACTTCAGCGTCTAACCGATTTAAAAATAAATTGGCCAAAATCATCGAATTTCCAATAATCATACCGCTGACAGGAATGACATATCGCGGAGTAGCAGGGATAATATGTAGGCCGAGCATAACGCTTTGGGTCAGGATTTCTACAATAAAAAGAGTGACAAATACACGAAAGAAAGCTTTAAACCCCTGCTTTTTTTTCTTTACAACATTTTGGGAAGCGACCGTCAGCATAAGAAATAAAATGAGAATCATAAAAGCAGGGTGATTCGCGTCAAAAATAAAAGATAAAACATATCCTATCACTAACAGCTGAACGGCTGCTCGAATACTCGCAATGATAATATCTTTTTCGAGTCCTATACGAAAAGATTTTGATAAAAAAAGAGCAATAAAAACAAAAACAATGGTGAAAATCAGTGAAAGTGAACTCATAGAAAGGCTCCTTCAATAAATTGTTTTGTTTCAGCTTTTACAGGAGCATGAAAAAAGGTCTCCGTCTTCGCTTTTTCTACAATCACTCCGTTCATTAAAAGCCAGACTTCCTCTCCTAAACGTTTGGCTTGATCTAAGTTATGAGTAACCCAAATAATCGTTTTATTCTGTTCTTTATGTAAATGAGAAATAAGCTGTTCAATTTCATGAGCAGAAGTGGCATCCAAAGCGGAAGTGATTTCGTCTAAAAGTAAAAGGTCCGATCCGTTCGACAGCGTGCGCGCTAATGATAACCTCTGTCTTTGACCACCGGATAAATCTCTTGCATCCTGCTCTAACAAGTCAGGGGAAAGGCCGGTTAAGGCACAGAGTTCGTCAGGCATAATATCCTGTTTGCCATGCAGTTTTTGAACAAGCATCATATTCTCTCGTACTGTTCCATCAATAACAGGAGCTGATTGAAAAGCAATGCCCACTTTTTTTCGTAAATCAGAAATATTCCATTTGCTAATGTCTTTACCATATACTTCAATACTTCCTTCATCAGGTGCAGAAAGTAGATTGCACATGGAAAGAAGGGTGCTTTTTCCGGATCCTGATGGCCCTACCATCATGACGAGCGAGCCTTGCATCACTGTACCCGATATGCCTTTTAAAACACTATGTTCTTTATCTTTAAATGTTTTATGAACGTCTGTAAATGTAATAGCAGGTATTGAATTGAACGTGTTCATAGTAGCTCCTTTTTCATTCGTTTTGTTTATTGTAGCATAAGCGAAAGTATAAAAAGTTATTGGGCGATATAAAAAAAGCTGTGAAAAATCACAGCTTTTAAACAGTTGTATTCACTTTTTGGCTGGCTTTTAAGGCATAATCTAAATCTTCAAGAAGGTCATCGATTGCTTCTGTTCCAACCGATAGACGAATGAGTTCTGGCGTCACGCCGGAAGCTTTTTGTTCATCTTCAGATAGCTGTTGATGAGTGGTGCTTGCCGGGTGAATAATGAGTGACTTCGAGTCGCCGATATTGGCTAAATGAGAAAATAACTGAACGGAATCAATTAACTTAGCCGCAGCGTTTTTTCCTCCCCTTACACCAAAGGTTAAAATGGCTCCTTGTCCTTTAGGTAAGTATTTTTTTGCCAATGAATAGGAAGGGTGAGAAGGAAGCCCCGCATAATGTACCCAGTCTACTAATTCATGCTGCTCTAAAAATTTCGCTACCTTTAATGCGTTTTCGCTGTGACGCTCTAATCGCAGATGGAGTGTTTCTACCCCTTGAAGGAGTAAAAAGGAATTAAAAGGTGATAAAGCAGCGCCAATATCTCGTAAAAGCTGAACGCGCGCTTTTGTAATATAAGCAGCTTCACCGGCGGCTTCTGTGTATACGAGGCCATGGTAACTTGGATCTGGAGTTGTTAAGTCTGGAAATTTCCCGCTCGCTTCCCAATCAAATTTTCCACTGTCTACGATAACACCGCCAATTGCTGTTCCATGCCCCCCAAGAAACTTAGTAGCAGAATGAACGACAATATCTGCTCCGAAATTGATGGGACGAAGAAGGTAAGGGCTTGGAACAGTATTATCAATAATAAGAGGAATTCCATGTTCGTGGGCAATGTCTGCAACTGCCTCGATGTCTAGCACATTTCCCTGCGGATTTCCAACGGATTCAGCATAAATTGCCTTTGTTTTGGAAGTGATTGCACTTCTAAAATTTTCTGGATTATCGGCGTTTATAAATTTTACAGTAATGCCTAGTTTAGGAAGCGTAGACGAAAAGAGGTTATATGTTCCCCCATATAAACTGCTTGCTGATACAATTTCATCTCCTGCGGAAGCGATATTCAAAATGGAAAAGGTAGTAGCTGACTGACCCGAAGCTACTCCTAGAGCACCAACTCCGCCTTCTAATTCAGCAATTCGCTGTTCAAAAACGTCCGTAGTAGGGTTTACAATTCGAGTGTAGATATAGCCTTGTTCACTTAAATTAAATAAAGAAGCAGCATGCTCCGTATCTTTAAATCCAAATGAGCTTGTTTGATAAATAGGTACGGCACGCGAAAAAGTAGCAGGATCGAGCTGTTGACCAGAATGGATGGCTTGTGTTTCAGGACGAAATGATTTCTTAGCAGACATTGAAACTCCTCCTTAGATATAAAAACGTATAAAAAACATAGGAATAATAAACTTTAATCATAATATACGAATTCTACTGAATGATGTCAAATAATAATTAGAATATTTAGAAATTATAAATAAGATCAATACTATAATTCAGTGTCGATGTATCTCTTTAATTGTTAAAAATACCATAAAAAATATAAAATGTAAGAAAAATGTCAATATATTTGTATAATTATGTTAGAATATTAGGTGTTTGAGAGTTTTTTAGACAGAGTCGATTTTGCTAGAAGCCTTGAAAAAGTAGTGAAAGACGGGTCTTAAGAGCTACTAACAAAACAAAATAAAAGGAGTTTGATTATGAGTACAGAAGTTAACGTATCTTCCGAAGTCCAAGAGAAAGGAAAGCCTTCTATTTTTGGTTTTATTACGAGTCCGGTTGTACAGTTTGAGAAAATGAAAAGTAATCCGATCATCTGGGGACCTCTTTTACTTATCCTCATCTTAACAGCTGCAACAACGATTCTAGCCGTCTATACCCCTCAGGCACAAGAGGCGCTGCAACAGCAAAAAGAAGCTGGCATTGAAGTGAATTCAACATTTAGTATGATTGGCGGAGCAATTGGCGGAGTTATTGCAGTAGTTGCTACACTGGCATTCACAAGTTTGATTCTGTTTTTAATTGCAAAGTTAGGAACTGGAAAAACAACGTACCGCCAAATGTTTAGTTTGAATTTGTTTGTTACGTTCATCACAACAATCGGTCAGCTAATTAATACGGGAGTCGCTGCACTAGCACATACTTCAGCGAATGTGACTTCGTTAAATGGAATGGTTGGGGCTAAAGGTGCTATGGGAGGAGTATTTAATTCCATTGAAATCTTTTCTATTTGGGGACTTATTCTGACAGCAGTAGGACTACAAAAAGTGGCGAATGTATCAAAAGCTGCTTCTATTATCACAGTGATTATTTTATTCATCTTAGGAGCGGCTATTTCAGGAGTTGGAGGAGCTGCTTCAGAAGCGCTTAAAGGAGCAGGGTTGTAAATGAAAAAAGGAATAATTATTACAGCTGTAGCAGTTGTTATTGTTGCGGTTATTGGGATTAACGTATATCGTGCACAAAGTGTAAGTGGGAAAGCAATCAATGTTCACGTAGCGAATATAAAGGAAAAAAAGTTAAGAAATACAGTTATGGTTCCGGGTACGCTAAAGCTTGCTGATGAGCAATATGTCTATTTTGATGCTGAAAAAGGCGAGGTTGAACGATTTCACGTAACAGAAGGTTCTCGTGTACAGCAGGGAACCTCTCTTGTAACGTACGAAAGCGATGCGCTTGATTTAGAGCAAGAACAAAACAAGCTAGAAAAAAAATCGAGTCAGCTGCAAATTGACTCAGTAAGCAAACAGCTTTCTAATTTAAATAAAAAACAAAAAGAATTAGAAAAAGAAATGAGTAAGCAAGAAGCGAGAGATCAAATCGACACGGAGCGTACGCAGCTCAATCTCGATTTAGAAACGGCTAAAATTGATTTAGAACGAAACAAACTAGAAGCCAAATCAATTGCTAAAAAAGAACGTAATTTAGATGTAGCGAGTGATATTAATGGGACGGTGCTAGAAGTAGATAAAGAAGCGGTTAATAACACAAGTGACGTTCAAAAACCGCTTATACATATTGGTAATACCGATGAATACTTAGCTACTGGTGTGCTGTCTGAGTACGATGCATTAAAAATTAAAACCGGTCAAGCTGTCAAAATTACATCAGATGTTTTGCCTGATAAAGAATGGGCAGGGAGCGTAAAACAAATTGACTATCTACCTCAGCAGCAGGCATCAGCAGAAGCCGGCAATGATGCGGCTAATCAATATCCAATTGAAGTAAAAGTAGATGACCAGGATATTACGATGATTAAGCCGGGATTCAAGCTGCTGCTCGAGATTGAAACAAGCAGTAAAAAAGCTTCATCACTGCCGATAAAAGCAGTTGTAAATGAAGACGGAGAAAAATATGTATACGTAGTGAAAAATAAAAAGGCGGTTCGTAAGGAAGTAAAGATTGGAGAAACAACAAATAAATTTATTGAAATCAAAAGCGGCGTTTCTTCTAAAGACAAAGTCATTACAAATCCTTCAAAGGACTTAACTGAAGGTGCGGAAGTGACTGTTCAATGATTGAACTTGTAAATATTCATAAAAGTTATCATCTGGGCAAAGAGGAAGTGCCAATTTTAAAAGATATTAATTTGAAGATTTACGACGGTGAGTTTGTTGCGATTATGGGTCCTTCAGGCTCCGGTAAATCAACACTAATGAACATTATCGGATGTTTAGACCGCGCTTCTTCAGGCTCCTATTTATTAAATGAACAAGAAATCTCCACTTATAGTGATGAGGAGCTGGCAAAAGTAAGAAATATTCATATTGGTTTTGTTTTTCAGCAATTTCAGCTGTTGCCGCGTTTAACAGCGGTAGAAAACGTAGAGCTTCCAATGGTATACGCCGGCGTATCTCGTAAGGAAAGACGCGCCAGAGCAGAAGCTGCGCTTGAAAAAGTAGGGCTGAGTGAGCGGATGAAACATTTACCGAGCGAGCTATCAGGAGGGCAAAAGCAGCGCGTTGCTATTGCTCGTTCTATTGTTAACAATCCGACGCTTATTTTAGCAGATGAACCAACAGGAGCTCTAGATACAAAAACAAGTGCTGATATTATGGAGCAATTTTCTAAACTTAATGCAGACGGCACAACAGTGGTAGTCATTACCCATGAACCTGAAGTGGCAGAATACACATCGCGTACAGTTATCGTTCGTGACGGTAAAGTGCTAAGTCATAGCGATAAGGAGAACGATAGCTTATGAGTTTGATAGAAAATATTCGCATGGCTCTCTCTTCGGTTCTTGCTCATAAAATGCGCTCTGTTTTGACGATGCTTGGTATTATCATTGGCGTAGCGGCTGTTATTATCGTTGTAGCCATTGGTCAAGGCGGAGAACAGATGATTAAGTCGGAAATAACAGGAGCAAGCAATACAGTTGATGTATACTATCAGCCTCCTGAAGACGAGATGCAAGCTGATGACCTTTCAATGATGGGGGAGCCGATCTTTACAGAGGATGACATTAAAGCTCTTTCGACTATTCCCGGCGTGAAGAATGTGGTGGCTTCTAGCTCAATGGGAATGGGAATAAGATATAGGGACAAGGAATCAGATACGACTGTTAATGCAATTAATGAAGGGTATATTGAAGTTAATCAGCTGGAAGTTTCAAAAGGAAGAATGTTAGACAGCTCTGATTTTTTATCAGGTAATCGAGTAGGTGTTATCACAAGCGATATGAAAAAAGAGCTGTTTGATAAAAAAGAAGCCCTTGGACAAGTAGTATGGGTTCAAGGACAGCCTATCAAAATTGTTGGTGTGACAAAAAAGCCAACGGGGTTTTTGGCATTTGAAATGCCAACTATTTATATTCCAGACAATACGTATAAATCAAGCTTCGGTAAGCTTGACTACACAAACCTTAGCGTTCAAGCAAAAAGCTCTGATCAGCTAAAAAAAGTAGGCAATGACGCAACGGATTTGTTAAATAACTTGCATGATGCGGAAGATGCTTACCAAGTGCAGAACTTAGAAGAAATAGCAGATAGTATTGGAAATGTAACGCGCATTATGACCACAATTATTGGTTCAATTGCAGGCATTTCACTGCTTGTTGGAGGAATTGGCGTTATGAACATTATGCTGGTTTCTGTAACGGAACGCACAAGGGAAATTGGGATTCGTAAAGCACTAGGCGCATCCAAAAGACAAATTTTAACTCAGTTTTTGATTGAATCCATTACGCTCACGCTTATTGGTGGTTTGCTTGGCATTGGCCTCGGCGCAGGCGGGGCAGCTCTTGTTTCATTATTTGCTGGATGGCCATCATTAATTTCGTGGCAAGTAGTGCTCGGAGGAGTATTGTTCTCCATGACGATTGGTATTGTATTCGGTATGCTTCCTGCAAATAAAGCGGCGAAGCTAGATCCAATTGAAGCATTAAGGTATGAATAGAGACATTCATTTGCATGTTTTTATTTCAAACTGACGAAAAGCTTTCCAATCATTTTTGAAAAAGCGGACCATTATATGATCCGCTTTTTCTTATTTGTCACTTACTAATATTGATGCGGGCTACGTTGATAATATCGTGTATTTTTTCCACTAGATTAAGCATGAGAAATCCATTTCCTTCGGAGCTTTTTCGATATCCAAGAGGAAGCGTCCTTCTTACAAGTTGAGCATAGATTTCAGCTTCAATTAAAGAGCGTCCAAATTCTTTCTCACATAAATTAATTAATAGTGCTACAGCTCCTGCAACGTGGGGAGTTGCCATAGAAGTTCCTGAAAGCGTAGCGTACTTACCTTCTAAATAAGTAGAGATAATGTCAACACCAGGTGCGACCAAGTCTACTTCTTCATTAACATTGGTAAAAGGAGCTAAGTCTAGGTTGCTGTCTACGGCTCCTACTTGAATCACTTCGTTGTAACTTCCTGGGTACGAATATTCAAGTGTTTCTTCGCGGTCATCGCCTTCGTTTCCAGCTGCAACAACGACAGAAACATCTTTATTAACAGCATCTTGAACAGCTTTGTGCAGTTCTGGAACGTCTTGTGGTCCACCCAGTGACATGGAAATAACTCGCGCTCGCTCATTGTTAGGACCGCGCCATTCGACGGCGTAGTTAATAGCGTCAATAATCCATTCGTAATTTCCAGATCCTTCACCGGTAAGTACTTTTAAGCTTAAAATTTTTGCTTTGGGCGCCACCCCTACTACCCCTTCATTATTGAGCGCAGCAGCAATGGTACCCGATACGTGAGTACCATGCCCATTATTGTCTTCAAATATAGAAGAATCTCCATTATGATCGGAAGTGAAATTTCTTCCTCCGATAATACAATCTTTTAAGTCAGGATGATTTGTGTCAACACCAGTGTCGATAACTGCAATTACAATGCCTTCCCCTTGATTGCTTTGTTCCCAAATAGACGGCGCTTGAATTAAGCTTACTCCTTTAGGCGTTTCGTTTGTTGAGTCGATAATCGACTCAATTGTATAAGGAATTAATTTGACTTGTAACGGTTGTTGAGTCATAGTCATCCTCCTTAAAATGAATTCCATAAAAATGGAAGTTGCTTAATTATAAATTCCCAACTATTGCTATAAATTAAACGCTTTTTATGCGATTCCTTTCTTTTTGAATAAAAAGACTCATAAAAGATGTGAGAAGAGGAAAAAAGACCCTAAAGACAAGCCCTACAAAGATTTTTAATGTTATCTGTGTATTCGCTTTTAATGTTTATCTCACACTATAGAAGAAAGAAACTCCAAGAAAAATAACATAGAACTGGTGACTTTTGATATAATTACGAACGGTATGACATTCTCAAAATACATGATATTTATAAATATACATCAATTTGCAAATTACGAAGGGGCTGAGTATAGTGTCAACTTTAACGTCTCAATCCGTCATTAAATGCGGAAAGTATGAACTGAATTATGCGGACCGTACGCTTATTATGGGGATTTTAAACGTAAACCCGGATTCATTTTCAGATGGCGGAAAATACTACGATGTAGATAAAGCAGTTGCTCATGCTGAGGAAATGGTGAAGCACGGAGCAGACATCATTGATATCGGAGGAGAATCAACTCGTCCTGGTTATACAAGAATTAGCGATGAAGAAGAGATTAAACGGATTGTACCCGTTATTTCTGAAGTGGCTAAGCGCGTAGAGGTGCCGATTTCCGTAGATACATACAAGTCGGAAGTGGCCAAGCATGCGCTAGAAGCAGGAGCACATATTATTAACGATATATGGGGCGCAAAGGCTGATCCCAAAATGGCTCAAGTTGCAGCTGACTATAATGTTCCTATTATTTTAATGCATAATCGCCATGAGCCCAATTATACAAATCTGATTACAGATATGATAAGTGATTTAAAAGAAAGCATCTCCATTGCAAAGACTGCAGGAGTTCGAGATGATCAAATTATTTTAGATCCAGGCGTTGGTTTTGGAAAAACGGCTGCCCATAATGTAGAAGCAATTCAGCATTTAGATCAGCTGACGAATATGGGTTATCCGGTGCTGCTTGCTACTTCTCGTAAAGGATTTATTGGACAAATAGTCGATGCTCCTCCTACGGAAAGAATGGAAGGAACCGCAGCTACTGTATATGCTGGGATTGCACAAGGCGTACAAATAGTTCGGGTTCATGACGTATTAGAAATTAAGCGCTTTGTAAAGATGGCAGATGTACTGGTAGGAAAACATGTCTTTCAGTTTTAATAATCATCAAGATAACTGCATTAAAGTCATTTTAAAACCTTAAAATGTCATGTCTATTAGGTAAAGATTCCTGAGCAGTGAAGCTCGGGAATTTTTTATGTATGTAAAGTGGCAGAGGAAAATAATGTACGATTGGATGGTTGATTTTACATAATTTAGCTTTATGATAGAAAGAGAAGATATAACGCTTTCATATTCTGATTAAATCGTGCTGCTTAAAATGAAATAAATAATATCTTGGTATTCAATCTTATTCAATCACCGAAATATGGAGGAGAGAATGAATGAAATTAGCATTGCTTCTTGTCATTATTATCGGCGTTGCTGCCCTTGCAGGTACGATCAGTGCTGCAAAGAAAGTAGATGAAGATTACGGGAAATCTAAAAAGAAAAGTATAGTGAATTTATCTATTATTTACGGAGTCGTATTCATAGGATCAATTGTAGGAGTAGCATGGTATATTGCAGTGAGACCATAAATAAAACGAACACTTCCGTGTTCGTTTTATTTTGATTTTAACGTTAACTCTCCGCTTGAAACAGCTGCATCAATAGGATATTTTCCATTTCCATGCTTTCCTTTTAATACATCTTCTGTTACGGTTGCATTGCTTAACTTAAAGTCATTGTTTATATCACCGCTGCTTACTTTTCCATTCACTTTAAAACCAGCGCTTTTGGGAAGAACCAACATGGCATCTCCAGATCCTACATCTACAGAAACGGCTTCTTCTAGCTTTTTAAAATCCATATAGAGATCACCAGATCCAATGCGCGCCTGAAGTTTTCCTTTATAGTTTGTTCCTTTAATTTCCCCAGAGCCTACAGCAAATTTAGCCGTTTGGCTTTCAACATTACTCAGCTGTAAATCTCCAGAATTGACATCCGTACGAAGAGAGGTGCTGCTCAAGTTTGAAATACTTGCATTTCCAGAGCCTACTTTAATCGAAACATCTTTCAGCTGAAGCGCTTGCTCAGGCTGTGTAGCAACTTGAAGGTCTCCAGAACCTACCGTAAGCGCAAGATTGTGGTGGTAATCTCTAGGAATGTAGATTGTCACTTTTGTGTTTGAAAAAATAGAAAGCCATTGAAAAGGACTTTTTTGATAAGTGACGACTAGGGTGTCTCCATTTTGCTTTACATCTACTTTTCCTTTACCTTCTACTTTTGTTTTAATATCTTGACGATCTTGCGGCACGACAGTTGTACTGATGCTTGGAGAGTCAATTTGAATATGCTGAATATCACTTGATAACGCCGCTTCAGACTTGGACGTCTTGAATGAACTTAACGACCAAGAGGAAGGCGCAAATGCAGTAGAAAAGAGAACTGCAGTACCACCTATCACTAAAATAAAAGCCAACATTTTTTTCACGTTATAACCCGCTTTCTACCTAAATTAAGTTTGTTTTCTTCTACCATAAAGTGTAAATTGAAAAGCGGTTAAATTCAACGAACAGCAGGATTATTTTTTTCTACGTCTCAAGTCGTAAAAATGAAACATTTTTTTCGAGGAATTAAATGAAAAGCGAAGTAGATATTTAAACATACTCATTAAAGAATCAATTTCTTTGTTTCAAAAATAGGAAAATAATTGAGTTAAAAGGATGATTAAATTCACTTTTTTTGTGTAATTTTCCGATGGGTAGTTCAAAAGAAGTGATAAATAAATAGAATTTTCATACCAATTTTATTATTCCGAAAAACTTTTAAAGTGTTGATTATTAAAAAAATAAAGGGTAGAATTTGTTCATATCAATTGAATACAGCTAAGATTACGATCTTGTATATTATCAGTAATATGGTCTGATAGTCTCTACCTAGTAACCGTAAAAAACTAGACTACAAGAAAGTTTGGATATAAGCAGCAAAAAGAAGGGCGTATTATCATAGATACAGCCTTCTTTCAAAGCTCTTACTTTTCATACTTTCTGTTATTGTCAGAATTTATGAAAAGTAAGAGCTTTTTTTGTTTTTCAAATACACACCTGGGAGTGGCTTGCATGTACTTTTTATTAAATTTATTAGGCGTTTTTGTAGTAATGGGTGTCGTCTTCTTATGTTCTCCTAAAAAGAAAGAAATAAAGTGGCGTCCGATTGCTTCACTGTTGGTCGTTGAAGTCCTCATTACTTGGTTTATGTTAGGAACTTCAATCGGAACATGGATTATTAATAAAATTGCTTCGTTCTTTACTTGGCTGATTTCCTGTGCTAACGATGGAATTGCTTTTGCGTTCCCATCCGTAATGGGGAATGAAACGGTTGACTTTTTCTTCAGTGCATTACTGCCTATAATCTTTGTCGTGACGTTCTTTGATATTTTATCTTACTTTGGTATTTTAACGTGGATTATTGATAAAGTAGGCTGGGTCATTTCGAAAGTTTCTCGTTTGCCTAAATTAGAAAGCTTTTTCGCTATTCAAATGATGTTCTTAGGAAATACGGAAGCATTAGCAGTTATTCGTAATCAACTTTCTGTGTTAAAAGACAACCGTTTGCTTACGTTTGGAATTATGAGTATGAGCAGTATTAGCGGATCTATTATCGGTGCTTATTTAACAATGGTTCCCGCTACGTACGTGTTTACAGCAATTCCACTGAACTGTTTAAACGCGCTTATTTTAGTCAGCTTATTGAATCCAGTTCATGTTACAAAAGAAGAAGATATGATTTACGTACCGCCAAAGTCGGAGAAAAAAGACTTTTTCTCTACCATTTCAAACAGTATGTTAGTCGGAATGAACATGGTAATTGTTATTTTAGCGATGGTTATTGGATATGTAGCTCTTACATCTGCGCTTAACGGTATTTTAGGCGTTATCGTAGACGGCTTGACTGTACAAAAGATTTTCTCTTATATCTTTAGTCCATTCGCATTCTTACTAGGGCTAACGGGACATGATGCAATGTACGTAGCTCAGCTGATGGGTATCAAGCTAGCAACAAATGAATTCGTGGCAATGATGGATTTGAAGAAAAATCTAGATACACTTCCACCGCATACGATTGCAGTTGCTACAACATTCTTAACATCTTTTGCTAACTTCAGTACGGTTGGTATGATTTATGGGACGTATAATTCTACGTTATCAGAAGGTAAATCAACGATTATTGGAAAAAACGTATGGAAACTGCTTGTGAGCGGTATCGCTGTTTCTTTATTAAGTGCTATGATTGTTGGATTGTTTGTTTGGTAAAGAGTGAAAAAGCTGTGCTTTCGAAGACGAAAGCACAGCTTTTTTCTTGTTGCATCCTCTATTCATTTAAAGAAAAACGGTTATGAATATCAACAGTAAAAGAAAATCACACTATTCAAGAAAAATTCATTTTACTTTTTCAGAAAAACATTTTAAATCTAGTGAGCATTATGTTAAGATTACAAATGGCTGTTTCATTTAAATTGAGAACGCCGCATAAATATGTAAGTAAATATGCATAGAAAACAAAGGTTTATTAATTTTTTTCTAGGTAATATCTCGTAATAAATAGGTTGAAAGGAAATGTCGTTAATATGATAGAAGGACAACAGCAAACAAATGAATTAAAAAAGACGATGAAAAGCAGACATTTGTTTATGATTTCGCTCGGCGGGGTTATCGGTACAGGTTTCTTTTTAGGAACAGGATACACGATTAGCCAAGCAGGAGCGATTGGAGCTATCCTTTCGTTTATTGTAGGTGGCTTCATTATGTACTTAACAATGCTTTGCTTAGGGGAACTTGCAGTAGCAATGCCAGTTTCCGGTTCGTTTCAGACATATACAACAAAATTTATTGGCCCTGGTGTTGGTTTCGCTTTTGGATGGTTATATTGGTTGGGCTGGGCTGTAACGGTTGCATTAGAATTTTTATCAGCAGGTCAGCTCATGCAAAGATGGTTTCCTGATTCTCCTGTATGGATCTGGTGCGCTATATTTGCGCTTTTATTATTCTCATTAAATGCACTGTCAGCTAAAGCATTTGGTGAAGCGGAGTTTTGGTTTGCGAGCATTAAAGTGTTAGCTATTATTTTATTTATCGTGCTTGGTGGAGCTGCTATGTTTGGTTTTCTTCCATTAAGTAATGGAGACAGCGCACCGCTTTTCTCTAATTATACGGCTCACGGCGTGTTCCCTCACGGAATTAGTGCCGTGTTGATTACCATGATTACAGTTAACTTCTCATTCCAAGGTACGGAGCTTATTGGTGTAGCGGCTGGGGAAAGTGAAAACCCAGACAAGACTGTACCAAGAGCAATTAAACAAACAGTATGGAGAACGCTTGTATTTTTTGTACTAGCTGTAGCTGTCTTAGCAGGTATGATTCCGCTTGAAAAAGCAGGCGTAGTGGAGAGTCCATTTGTTGTTGTATTTGATCAAATTGGTATTCCATATGCAGCAGATATTATGAACTTTGTTATCCTAACGGCACTGTTATCTGTAGCTAACTCAGGTCTTTATGCAGCAACGCGTATGCTGTATTCATTGTCAAAAGATAACATGGCAAGTTCAGCTTTCATGAAAGTAAATAAACGCGGTGTGCCGATGAACGCCTTGCTTTTAACTTTAGGCATTGCGCTTTTATCTCTACTTTCAGGATTCTTTGCTCAAGAAACAGTATTTGTATGGCTCATTTCTGCAGCGGGTTTAGGTGCACAAATCGGCTGGATTACGATTGCTGCATCACTGCTTGCATTTAGAAAAAGATATATAAATCAAGGAGGGCAAATCGAGGATTTAAAATTTAAAGTCCCTCTTTACCCGGTATTACCTTTAATCGCATTAGTATTAAATACAATCGTATTGGGAAGCATGGCATTTGATGCAGAACAGCGAATGGCACTGTATGTCGGTATTCCACTAGCGCTGCTGTTTTATGCTTATTATCATGCACGTGTAAAAAAGAAAGTTGATTTATCTATTAGCCGTCAAGAAGTGCAGCTTAAAGACGACAAAAAAGTAATTTTATAAAAATCAAAAAGACGCAAAAGCCCAGGTTTTTGCGTCTTTTTTTATTGTTTATTTGTAAACTTAAAATAAAATTAAGTTGACAAATAAAAAGAAATTATTGCAAACTTAAAGCAGCGAAAAGAGAAAGGAGGGTGAATATGAAACCGAAGACAATTGCGTATGTGTCTTTATTTGCAGCTTTAACGGCGATCGGTGCATTTATAAAAATTCCTATTCCCTACATACCGTTTACTCTTCAAATTGTTCCTGTTTATTTAGCCGGTGCGCTGCTAGGTCCGCGTTTAGGTTTGTATAGTCAGCTATGCTACATAGGTATTGGGTTAATTGGTGTTCCGGTTTTTGCAGAAGGAGGAGGTTTAGGGTATATTTTCAAACCAACGTTTGGCTATTTAATTGGCTATGCTGCAGGTGCATTTATCAACGGCTACCTTATTCAAAAATATGACTTAAGGAAACCTTTTGCTATCTTTTCAGCTAATTTATCTACGTTAGCTATTGTGTATGCAGTCGGCTGCTTCTGGCTTTACGGAGCAATGAAATGGATAATTGACAAGCCTCTTTCACTGAGGGATACACTTCTTTTTGGAGCTGTTTTGCCAATGCCTGGAGATCTTTTGTTGTGTATTTTATGTTCAGTGCTGATTCACCGAATGCAGCCTCAGTTTAGCCGTTTGTCATCAAAGCGGGTTAAAGCGGGGTAACTAAGACATAGAAAAAAAGGAGAAAAAAGAAAATGGGCAAAGCGTATTTTATTACGGGAACTGGAACAGATATTGGAAAAACCCTGGTTACAAGTATTTTGTATAAAATACTTGGCCGTCTAGGAATAAAAACGACAATTTGTAAGCCGTTTCAAACCGGCTACCAAGAAGAAATTGGAGGTTATCCGGATATTCACTGGTTTGAAACGAAGATAGGAGTAGCAAATACAGGTATTTATCAGTTAAAGCCGGAGACGTCGCCTCATTTGGCTATTGCACTGAGCAACAGGAAGGTAGAGCCTTCAATCGTCTTAAAACGCATTGATGAATTAAAAAAGGAATTTGACATAGTACTCGTGGAAGGAGCGGGAGGCCTTGCCGTCCCTTTAATTGAAGAGGAAACAGCGTTTTATATGACTAAAGATTTGGTCATAGATGCACAAATGCCGGTTATTGCTGTTGGAACAACAGGATTAGGAGCTATTCACGATGCGCTTTCTACCTTTTCATATGCAAGTGAGCATCAGCTTAAAATCAAAGGGCTGATTTTTAATCGTTTTAATCACAGCAGTATCATTCATAACGATAATGTTCGAACAATTGAAAAGCTGCTTCAACTATCATCTTTAATGACCGTTCCAGTATTCACACATATCGATGAAGAGTTAGATGTATATATTGAGAAAATGATGAGGCAAAAAAGTGTTATTCAACATATTCAGGAGGTGTTTGACTGTGCCGTATCAAAAAGCTGAGCTGGAGAAATGGGATAAAGAATACGTATGGCATCCGTTTACACAAATGAAAGCTTACCGTCAATCGAGTCCTCTTATTATTGAAAGGGGAGAAGGAAGCTATTTATATGATGTAGAGGGAAACAAATATTTAGACGGATATGCTTCTCTATGGGTGAACGTGCATGGACATAATGATCCGGAATTAAATACAGCTTTACATATACAAGTGGAAAAATTAGCGCATTCTACGCTGCTTGGATCCGCAAACGTTCCATCCATTTTGTTAGCCAAAAAGCTAGCGGAAATTACTCCTGGCAGCTTATCGAAAGTCTTCTACTCCGATACAGGTTCCGCCGCTGTCGAAATTGCGTTGAAAATTGCCTATCAATATTGGCAAAATCTCGACTCTGTAAAGTACAAAAACAAAAGTAAATTTATCTCATTGAATGAGGCATATCATGGAGATACAATTGGGGCAGTCAGTGTAGGAGGCATGGATTTATTTCATCGCATCTTTAAGCCTTTGCTGTTTGAACGAATTCCCACACCTTCACCTTATACTTACCGTATGGACGAGTTAGAAACGGAAGAGCAAGCTTCAGCTTACTGTATTCACCAGCTAGAGAAGCTCTTGCAGAACAAAGGAGAAGAAGTAGCCGGTTTGATTATTGAACCGCTTGTACAAGGAGCAGCGGGTATTATTACACATCCTCCCGGTTTTTTAAAACAAGTAGAGCGTCTGTGCAAAGCGTACGGGGTATTGCTGATTTGTGACGAAGTAGCCGTTGGATTTGGACGAACAGGAACGCTGTTTGCATGTGAACAAGAAGATGTTGTACCGGACATTATGTGTGTAGGAAAAGGGATAACAGGAGGGTATATGCCGCTTGCTGCTACGTTAACAAGCGAACAGATATTTAATGCTTTTTTAGCTCATCCAGATGAAAATAAAACCTTCTTCCATGGACATACGTATACGGGAAATCAATTGGCCTGTACAGTAGCGCTTAGAAATATTGAACTGATAGAAGAAAGGGAGTTAATCCGTAGTGTAAAAGAAAAGGAAAAAGTTTTTAAACGTTATCTATTAAAGCTTTATGAACTGCCTAACGTGGGAGACATTAGACAAAGAGGATTAATGGCAGGAATCGAAGTTGTGAAAGACCGCCAAACAAAGTCTATTTTTGAAGATAAAAAAGTGATGGGAGACATTATTTTAGCGGCTCGCCAAAAAGGTTTAATTATTAGAGAGCTAGGTCCTGTGATTACGATGATGCCTATTCTTTCAATGACAGACGAAGAATTAAAAACAATGGTTGAAATTGTATATGAATCGATTAAAGAAGTAATCGCACGCTATACAGTGAGCTAAATAAAAAGAGGGTCAGACAAAAATATTTTATTTAATTGAAAAAAGATCCGAACGATGAATCGTTCGGATCTTTTTTCAATCAATAAATGTTTTTAATACTTGATAGTCGAAGTGATCGCACATGCTGATTTTCATCTTTTAATAGAAGAGTTTGTTCGAGCAAGTTTAAGTTTTGAATATAACCTTTGACCGTTTGAACAAAACCGTTGTTTTGATAGTTAATAGTTAGTAATTTATTCGTTTTTAATGCTTTTAAAATCATACCTATTTTCTCCCTTCTTATATCGTAGCTGACGAAAAACTACAAAATAATGAAGAAGCATTGGAGGCTTGTATTATTTATAAAAATTACTCTGTTTTTTATAAATGCTCTCCTGCTACTAATAGTAGAGGATGATGGTGAAAAACAGATGAAAGATAAAGAATAAGGTTTGATTTATTGTAATGAACTGACTTTTCCTTTACAAATACCTATTTCAAAGTTCTTTTTAGTGATAAAATACTGTTAGTGAAATAACTACTTCTTTTCATTAAAGGGTAAGAACGGGTTATATTGATAGAGTTTTAGTTCTCTATTTCTAGTAATGAAATAAGAGATAGAGAAATAGACTAATAAAAATCAATCAAGGAGTTTTTTTATGGATCAGAGTTTTATTTTAAATCTTTTAGAAATTTTACTAATTAACATTGTACTGAGTGGCGATAACGCAGTCGTGATTGCTTTAGCTTGTCGGAATCTTCCGGACGAGCATCGAAACAAAGCGGTTGTTTTCGGTACATTAGGAGCGGTTGTATTACGTGTAGGGCTAACGTTTGTCGCTGTATATTTATTAACAATTCCATTTTTAAATTTCATTGGAGGCCTGCTGCTTCTATGGATTGCGATTAGTCTTTTAAAAGGTGAAGATGACGGAGATATTAAAGCGAATTCAACTCTAGCAGGTGCTATTAAAACAATTATTATAGCGGATCTTGTTATGAGTTTAGATAACGTAGTAGCGGTTGCGGGTGCGGCTAACGGCAATATTCTACTCATTATCCTTGGTCTTGTTATCAGCATTCCGTTAATCATTTGGGGAAGTCAGCTTTTAATGAAAATCATGGAAAAATTCCCGATTATCATCATTGCCGGAGCAGCGCTTCTTGGCTATACTGCTGGTGAAATGATCTTTAAAGACAAAGCGGTAGGACATATATTAGAAGGATTAAATCCGCATTTGCATACGATTGTTCCTATTTTGTTAGCTATTTTAGTTGTTGTTGTTGGGAAACTTAGCGGACGTTCTAAAAAAGAAACGCATTAATAATAAAAAAGACCCCTGTGAGGGGGTCTTTTTTTATTACTTAGCTAATGGAGGTGCGGAATTAACGTCTTGTATCGTCTCTACAGGAGGATGAAATTCATTTTCCATTTTTGATACAACTACAGTTGCTACACCATTTCCAATTAAGTTTGTAATGGCACGAGCTTCCGACATGAAGCGGTCTACCCCAATTAACAACGCGATTCCTTCAACTGGAATCATCGGGAACGCAGCAAGCGTAGCGGCTAGTGTAATAAATCCAGAGCCAGTAACTCCGGCAGCTCCTTTAGACGTTAGCATTAAAATACCAAGTAGCGTAATCTCTTGCATTAACGACAGGTCGACTCCATACGCTTGAGCGATAAAGATAGCAGCCATGGATAAGTAGATTGCTGTTCCATCTAGGTTAAATGAGTAACCAGTTGGAATGACAAGTCCTACTACAGATTTTGAACATCCGTACTTCTCCATTTTGTCCATCATTTTTGGCAGTGCAGATTCCGAAGAAGATGTACCTAATACAAGAAGAATTTCTTCTTTAATAAAAGCAATGAATTTAAAAATATTAAATCCATAAATCTTAGCAATGCTTCCAAGTACAAATACAATAAATAAGAACATAGTAATGTAAACAGATCCCATTAAGAAACCGAGTTTTTGAAGAGAGCCTATTCCAAAGTTACCGATCGTATAAGCCATCGCTCCGAACGCCGCAATAGGTGAAAGTTTCATAATCATATTAACAATGCCAAAGAAAATATCTGTACAGCGTTCAAAGAATGTAATGACAGGAGCCGCTTTTTCGCCGAGTGTAGCTGTAGCCATCCCAAATAGTACGGCGAAGAATAAGATTGGCAATAATTCACCATTTGCCATTGCGCCAAATACGCTGTCTGGAATAATTCCCATGATAAACTCCATAAAGCCATGCTCCGCTTCAGCTGCTTGCTGCGTATATTGAGTAACATCAGCTCCGCTTGCGCCATTGATATTAAAGCCAGCCCCAGGTTTGATAAAGTTTACAACAATAATTCCAATTGCTAAGGCAAAAGTAGTGACAATCTCAAAGTATAAAAGAGCTTTACCTCCAATTCGTCCCACTTTCTTTAAATCTCCCATGCTTCCGATACCGATGACCACTGTTAAGAAAATGATTGGGGCAATCACCATCTTAATTAGTTTAATGAAGATATCAGCCAATACTTTTAATTTAGCTCCAAATTCAGGAAACATGAAGCCAATTGCAATACCAAGAAGGATACCAATGACAACTTGAACAGTTAGGTTTTTAAAACTTAATTTCATATGTAATACTCCTTTCGAGAATGTTTTTTGTTAACGCTTACATTATTCTTATCCTTATATTAACTGATAATTTTAACTATTTATATTTCTGGTGATAATGTTCTTTTTGGTCATTTTGGTCAAAAAAAAGTGATGAACATATAGTCATCACTTTTTGCTTTCGATATTTTTTATTTGCTGAATGATATCAAGCGTTTGTTTTGTTGCATTGGCTTCAAACGATTGATAAAGAGAGTTGAACTGCTTTTTCCATTCGGCTTTCTGTGTATCATTTAAGTAATAAACGCGCATGCCAGATTTATTTTTTATGTGCTGCAGCTGTTCATCGTTCATCATTTTTGATTGAGTCCAAATCCAGTTAGTTGTCTCTACCATTGCATCACTTAATAGTTGTTTTACATCTTCAGGGAGGCTGTCCCAATATTTTTGATCCATTAAAACAGCATAGCCCAAGTATCCATGGTTGCTGATGGTCATATATTTTTGCAGCTCGTACAAACGTTTTGAATAAATATTAGAAATCGTATTTTCCTGTCCATCAAATTCCTGTCGTTCAAGGGATTGATATACTTTATTAAACGAGACAGCCTGAGGCTTAGCGCCAAGAAGTTCGAATTGTTTTTTGATTACTTCACTCGGCATAATCCGAAACGTTTGACCTTGAAAATCTGCTGGATGGAGCAAAGGTTTCGTATTGCTAGTCATTTGTTTAAATCCGTTGCTCCATAAAGCAAGCCCTTTAATGTTTTTCTCTTGCAGCGTACTTAACAAATCCTGTCCGATTTTTCCGGTAAACACTTGTTTTGCCTCGCTGTAACCATCGAAAATGAAGGGAAGATCAAAAAGTTGCCACGTAGGGGAGAGGTCACTTAGCTTTGAAATGGAAGGCGCAATCATTTGTACATCATTTCGGCGAAGGGCGGCAAGTTCTTCGTCGTCTGAATATAATACACCGTTTGAATATACTTCAATTTTAACTTTGCCATCCGATTTTTGATTAACGATTTCAGCAAATTTTTGAGCGGCTAAGCCTTTAGGAGTGTTTTCAGCTACAACGTGGCTAAAATTAATCACAATTTGCTTATTTAATCCTTTTTGCTCATCATCATGATACACATTATCCTGATTTATAACCGTATACTGCAAAAAAACATAGATCATCAAGAAAACGCTAACAATGATGCTTGCCCCTATAAACATCTTCAAAATGTCCAACCCCGCGATTCAATAATTTTTCTCTACAAATATTCTAACACGCAATTTCTCAACGTGGTAAAATTAAAATAAACTTCAATCAGCAGTAGGTGTTCCGCTATGATGCGCTTATCGATGCAAACGAAAATGACGGGGTTAATCTTTTTTATCGTGGTCTTTTCGTTGTTTTTAGCAAGTATTGTCGTGATTAATAATTTTGTGCAGTCAAAAGAAAATGATTTAGAGCAAAGGGCTTTGATCACTTCGAGAACAGTTGCTGAAATGCCTGAAATTCGAGAAAAAATTGAAAAAGATAGCAAGAACATTAATCAAATTGTAGAGCCGATTCGCATTATTCACGGTGCTTATTATGTAGTGGTTATGAACATGAATCACGAACGTTTGTCTCACCCTTTGCAAAGCATGATTGGGAAAATTTCTAAAGGAGAGGATGAGGGCCAGGCTTTTGCAGAACATACCTATACTGATAAAGCAAAAGGAGAAGGCGGAATGGTCATTCGCTCTTTTGTGCCCGTTGTAAACGATCAGCATGAACAAGTAGGAGTCGTTGTCTCAGGCTATCTTCTTCCGAAATTTACAGAGGTTATTTTAAGTTTAAAAAAAGAAATTTTTCTTATCTCAGGTCTTGCTCTTTTTTTTGGAGGATGGGGAGCGTGGGCTCTTGCATCTCGTATTAAAAAAGAGATGTTTGAGCTTGAACCTCATGAAATTGCTCGTTTGTTCGTAGAACGAACGGAGACTTTTAATGCCATGCATGAAGGAGTCATTGCCATTGATAAAGAGGAGAACATCACTATTTTTAATCATAAAGCGAAAGTTATGATGGATGTACCCGATGAGGTAATTGGAAAAAAGATCTATGATGTGATTCCAGATACAAGGCTTCCAGAAATTCTGAAGCTTAATCAGCCTGTTTATAATCGAGAGCTTCAAGTTCGGAATTTGAATATTTTAAGCAATCGTGTGCCGATTAAGGTTAATAATCACACAGTCGGTGCGGTCGCTATTTTTCAAGACAGAACAGAAGTTAAAAAATTAGCCGAAGAGTTAACAGGAGTTAAATCATTTGTAAGCGCTCTTAGAGTTCAAAACCATGAATACATGAATAAACTTCATACGATTGCAGGGCTTATCCAGCTTGGAAATAAAGACAAGGCTCTTCAGTACGTTTTTCAAGTGTCTGAACAGCAAGAAGAGCTCACGCAATTTCTTCATAAGCATATTAAAGATGAAAGTATATCGGGATTACTGTTGAGTAAAGTCAGCCGTGCCAAAGAACTTGGAATTGAGTTAGCTATCGATCGCCACAGCGAGCTTCACTCATTTCCTCCATACTTAGATCATCATGATTTTGTGATTATTATTGGTAACTTAATTGAGAATGCTTTTGATTCGTATCAGCATATAGAGCGTCGTGAACGGAAGATCTATATAAGTATGGAACAAGATGAAGGCATTCTTTCTATATTAGTTGAAGATAACGGATGTGGCATGAATGAGGATCAAGTAGAGAGAATCTTTGATGAAGGATTTTCAACCAAAGCAAAGGAAAATAGAGGAATTGGTCTGCATTTAGTAAAACAAATTGTTGAAAAAGGAAACGGTCAGATTGAAGTAGAGTCAGAAGTAGGTGTTGGAACGACTTTTATCATTACATTCTTTTTATAGGGGGAGTGGGAAATGAATAAAAAAGAATGGACGGTGCTTCTAATAGAAGACGATCCTATGGTACAAGAAGTGAACCGCCAATTTATTGAACAAGTTGAAGGGTTCACCGTTATCGCTGCAGCTTCGAATGGTTTAGAGGGTATACAGCTCATTAAACAGCATCAGCCTGATTTAACAATCATTGATATGTATATGCCTAGTCAAGATGGTTTAACCACCTTACAGCAAATTCGAGCAAATGGCTATAAAACAGATGTCATTGCAGTTACGGCTGCAAGCGATATTGAAACGGTACGGAAAGTTCTTCAATACGGCGCGGTGGATTATATTATGAAGCCGTTCAAGTTTGAGCGAATGAAGCAAGCGCTTGAGCAGTATCGTTCTTTTCAAGTTAAAATAAGTCAAAAAGAACATATTACTCAGTCTGAATTAGATTCTATGCTGTTTCAGCAATTCGAAGAAAAAGCCGATTTGCTTCCAAAAGGGCTAAATGCAGTTACGTTAAGGAGGATACAACAATATCTTTCAGAACAAAATCATCCAATTTCTGCTGAAGAAGTGGCGGACGGTGTAGGAATTGCGCGTGTTACAGCAAGAAGGTATTTAGAGTTTTTGGAACAGGAAAACGAGCTGAAATTATCAGTTGAATACGGCAGAGTGGGGAGACCTATTAATCGCTATATGTTAAAAATAAATTAAATCATACAGAACAGCTTTTATTTGGAAAAGCTGTTTTTTTGCGTTAGAAAGTATATCTTTTTCTCTCCTAGAACAAATTAAGGTATACAGTTTTCGCTATCCAAAGAATATTTCGTGCGGTCATTAATTCATAAAATGTCCCTGAAAAAGGATTAATGGCGGAAAAATCGGGGAATATGCACTTTGACATTTAATTTTAGCACAGGAAGGTTTTGAAACATGGACATATTTTTAGCCGTCTTACCAGCCATATTTTGGGGAAGCATTGTGCTTTTCAATGTGAAACTAGGCGGAGGACCTTATAGTCAAACGCTTGGAACCACATTGGGAGCTTTGATTTTCTCCATCGGTATTTATATTTTTGTACACCCTACCCTTACACCTTTAATCTTTGGCGTTGGAGTTGTATCCGGGTTATTTTGGGCAGTTGGACAAAGTAATCAGCTGAAAAGTATTGATTTAATTGGAGTTTCTAAAACGATGCCTATTTCAACTGGGCTTCAGTTAGTTTCCACTTCATTATTTGGAGTAATTGTGTTTCACGAGTGGTCTACAAAAACTTCAATCATTCTTGGTGTGCTCGCTCTTATCTTTATTATTGTAGGGATTATTTTAACATCACTTCAAAGCAAAGAAGAGAAAGAGGCTGAAGAAGGAAAAGGAAACTTCAAAAAAGGAATTGTTATTTTATTAATTTCAACCGTGGGTTATTTAGTTTATGTTGTAGTAGCCCGTCTATTTAATGTAGACGGATGGTCGGCTTTATTACCTCAAGCAATTGGTATGGTTATTGGGGGAGTATTGCTGACGTTTAAGCATAAGCCATTTAATAAATATGCAATTCGCAACATTATCCCAGGTCTTATTTGGGCCGCTGGTAATATGTTTTTATTCATCTCACAACCTAAAGTAGGCGTAGCGACAAGCTTTTCGCTTTCCCAAATGGGAATCGTCATTTCAACATTAGGCGGAATCATTATTTTAGGTGAGAAGAAAACGAAGCGTCAGTTAGTTGGGATTATTATTGGAATTATACTGATCATCATAGCAGGAGTCATGTTAGGGCTCGCCAAAAGCTAACTAGGAGGGTATTAACAATGTATAAAGATTTAGAAGGAAAAGTAGTTGTCATCACAGGTTCATCTACCGGTTTAGGAAAAGCAATGGCGATTCGTTTTGCAACAGAAAAAGCCAAAGTAGTTGTGAATTATCGTTCTAAAGAAGACGAAGCTAACAGCGTTTTAGAAGAAATTAAAAAAGTTGGCGGAGAGGCTATTGCCGTTAAAGGTGACGTAACAGTTGAGTCTGACGTAATCAATTTAGTTCAATCTGCAATTAAAGAATTTGGAAAGTTAGACGTTATGATTAACAACGCAGGACTAGAAAATCCGGTTTCATCTCATGAAATGTCTTTAAGCGATTGGAATAAAGTAATTGATACGAACTTAACGGGAGCTTTCTTAGGCAGCCGTGAAGCGATTAAATATTTTGTTGAAAATGATATTAAGGGAACAGTTATTAACATGTCGAGTGTTCACGAGAAAATTCCTTGGCCATTATTTGTTCATTATGCAGCAAGTAAAGGCGGTATGAAGCTCATGACTGAAACACTGGCATTAGAATACGCTCCAAAAGGTATTCGTGTAAATAACATTGGACCGGGAGCGATTAATACACCGATTAACGCTGAGAAATTTGCTGATCCTGAGCAGCGTGCAGATGTAGAAAGCATGATTCCAATGGGATACATCGGAGAGCCGGAAGAAATTGCAGCGGTTGCTGCATGGCTAGCTTCTTCAGAGGCGAGTTATGTAACAGGAATTACGCTCTTTGCTGACGGCGGTATGACACAGTACCCATCATTCCAAGCAGGACGCGGATAAGAAAAAACGCACTCTATGATAGAGTGCGTTTTTTAGTTTTCCTGAGCTTTTTTTTGGTTCTTAGGAGCTGACTGGTGTTGAATTCGTAAGAAAAGCAAGATTAAAACGATAACGCCAGTGATGCTGTACATCCCAAGAACAAGGGGGTGCTGTGTATCTGTTCCAGAAGTAATGCCGTGATACAGTGCCAGTAAATAGCCTGGAAAAGCAAGAAAATGAATGGCTTTCCATGTTTTTCTCCCAAGCTGTTTTATAAAGTCGGATGTAATAATTAGTACAAATAAAATGTAGAGCGAAATAGTACCAAGACCTGTGCTAATTGGTTTGTAATCGGAAGTGAACGGAATTAAAATGTCAGAAAGTGAAAAATGAACAGATTGATCAAATGATAAAACAAGTCCGTGAATCATGCCAAACAATAACCCGAACCACCCTGATGATTGATGAACCAGCAAAAGCTGCTTTTTTCGTTTTGGTTTAAAAAACGAAAAACTGTGAGAAATGCCAGCGGCAACTGATACAAACATTAGTAAATAAGAAGTTAAGCCGGCTGCCCGAATGGTGTTCCATACGGGAAAATGAGCACTAAATTGCGCGAGGAGAGTAGCCATAATGGTATACCTGACCTTTCACATGTTTTTCGATTAGTACGTTGCCTTCTTTCGTAACCGCAATTACTTCTAAAGAAGGGTGATGCCTTTTAGCTAACTTTAATCCAGCGTCCCAGCCGAGAATAAGTATGCACTTTGCATAGACTTCAGAAACGGTCAAGTCTTCAGAAACGACCGTTACTTGCAGAAGCTCTGATGAACTAGGCTTGCTATTTCTGCCGTCAATAATATGATGGTGAGTGTGTCCGTTCACTTTCCACGAACGCTTGCCTACACTGCTTGTGGCAATACCGCTGTTGCTCTTTACTTTAATGGTCGTGAGGTTTTTTGATGCATCAAATGGATGAGAGAGAGAAATGGACCAGTGCTTGCTAGCAGGCCCCCACGTTACAATATCTCCGCCTCCATCGATTGCTCCTAGTGAAGTTCCTTTTTTCTTTAATTGATTGGCCATTTGCTGAATGCTCCAACCTTTTGCGATTCCCCCTAAATCAAGACCGACATTAGAAGCAAGCTGAATACTTCTCATTCCTTTATGAATCATAATAGGGTTGACAGCATCAAAAGCTGCTACTTTTTGAGGAAGCTGATCGGTAGGCAACTGCTCAAAGCTTTGGTCATATCCTAGAGTTTGAATCGGATGATACAGAAATGGATTGAAAATTCCATTTGTCTCATTGTAATAGTAATAGGCTGCTTTTACAGCTTCATACAGCATTTTTGACGGTAAAAATAATCTTCCGTTCAGCGAATTAAGCTGTGAAAGCTCGCTTGTTGAAAGAAAGCGGCTTAGCGTTTCTTCTACAAGATAACACCAGCTCTCTACTTTTTTGCTGACAGGCGTTTCAAGCTGATATACATTAAATGTGGTATTCATCGCTTTAAATGAGTAGCTCATGTCTTCACATCCTTAAGAAGGTCTTGTTTGCATAGAAGAATCATCATTATTGCCCCAATTATCCTGACCATTTGTGGAATCATTGTTTGACCACTGATCTTGCTGGCTACTCGAATCGTCGTCATTCCCCCATCGGTCCTCTTGACTGTTTGAATTATCATCCGACCATTGATCGCCCTGTTCATTAGAGTTATCATTTGACCATTGATCTTGCCCGTTGGTTCCGTTTTCTGTATTGGAGTTTGATCCTGAATCTGGAAATAGGTCCGTCTCATCTTCCGTTTGAGTTTGAGATGAATGATTGGCTGATGTATCGTTATTTATTGCTGTAGCTGTTGAATTTGTTTGATCATATTTTTGAGAAAGCCCTACAAATGTTGTAAATGCAGCAACGCTCGATAAACCAACCATCCATTTTGTCCATTTATTAGCTGCCATTGATATGCTCCTTTTATCTTTCATATTTTGCAACTGAACACTGAAGAAAAATTGCAGTGGAAGGTAACATACATCGTTCAATTGTTATAGTTCAATATAGACAGAAAAAATGAAAAAATAGTGAAATAGATGTAGGGTGGATTATTTTTATGAGGAATGAAGTGAACTATTAGAATAAAAAAGGTTTGTTCTTTTTAGAACAAACCTTTTTTATTCAGCGATAAATTTTACTAATTGATACGTAATAAACCGTTAACTGTACAAGAGAAAGAAGCAAAAGAACGGCAATGGGATAGAAGCTAAAAGAATTTGGTAACAGCGGATAAAAAGCGATTAAGATAGCACCTATAGGAATAGAAAATAGGAGAAAAACAAAGGCTTTTTTACAAGCTTCTGCTGTTATCATCTTTTCACGTTCATCTTCTTCTGCAAATTCAAAAGGGAACAATAAAGGCGACACGTTCTTCGTCTTTTTACGCGCGCGGTAGTAAAAAAATGAGACGATTAAAAGCACAATTAAAGAAGCAAAAGAGCCTATAGACATAGTAATTTCCCACGGGGGTTCAGGGGTGGTCATAACTTCACTAAATTGAATATTTAGGCTTAAAAAATCGTATAAAAACCAACCTACGCACAACAGAGACACTACATTCAACAAATAAGATTTAATAACATTACTCAACATTTTTCTCCTCCTTTTGAAGTGTAAAAACATCTTCCATTTTTAATTGAAAGACATCACAAATTGTTAAACCAAGTAGTAGGGAGGGAACGTAATTTCCCTTTTCAATAGCTGCAATGGTTTGGCGAGTGGCTCCAACTTTTTCAGCTAAATCTCCTTGCGTATATCCATGTTTAGCTCTAAGCTCTTTTACGTGATTAATAAGAGTCAATATGATCACCCGCTGCCTTTTTAATAAATTTGTTAAGTTGATTTAACATTATGTAAAGTTAATTTAACATCAATTGGATGATTTTTCAATAAGTAATGGATAAAAAATACAAAAAAAGATCCTAGAAGAATTCTTCAGGATCTTTTTTGTTAATAAATTTCTTTAATGCCAGACAAACGAATGGAAAAAATGTTTTGTTTTTCATCTCGTAGGGAGAGGGTTTGGTCGGTTAGGTTTAAATTTTGGATTTTTCCTTTGAAGGTTTGAAGCAGGCCATTTTCGTAATAATTCACGGTTACATGTTTGTTTTTCTTTAACGCTTTTAAAATCATTTATTCATCTCCTTTCATGTGTGCATCTGTTATGAAAAGAAAGCTGTGGCTTAAGCATACGAATTTGGAGAATGCTCAAGGCAGAATTATTATTATACAGCAAGATGAGAATAGTTTGTAGATAAATTGTGAAAAAATGCACAAGTTTGCAGTACGGGTGTTGCAACAGAATACAGTATATGAGGGGAGGAGGGGTTTTATGATAAAAAAGGTGATTTTAGTTTATTTATTTGTGGGTATTAGGTAAACTAGTAGATGAATTTAAAGAATCTATCTATAGTTGTGAAGGCTAGGATTTCATTTAATTTTCATTTTCTATGAGTATAATGATAAAGGTTTTCTATATGTTCTTTGTGAATCTACTCATAAACTAATCGAGAAAGGAAAATCAAAATGAAGCGAATCGTTTCTAAGCCGCTGCACTATTTCATATTAGCCGCTGTTTTAATGTGGATAAAGTCGTACGTGGCTTATAAAACTGAATTTAACTTAGGCGTAAGCGGCGTAATGCAGCAAATGCTGCTGTTCATAAACCCTGTAAGTTCAGTGCTGATTTTTTTAGGAATCGGCTTATTTTTTAAAGGAAAGAAAGCAGGAGCTTGGATTCTTGCAGGCAGTTTCATTATGACGCTGCTGTTGTACAGTAACATTCTCTATTATCGTTTTTTTAACGATTTTGTAACGCTTCCCACACTGTTGCAGACAAGTAATGCAGGAAGTATGGGCGGAAGCATTATGGATTTATTAAAAGCACATGATGTTTTTTATTTTACTGATTTTATTATTTATTTTTTCTTCTTTTTTAGTAAAAAAATTGACTGGAATAATGAAAAAGTATCGGTTAAAAATGCTGTAACCATTCTTTCTTTAGGATTCATGGTTTTTTCTGTCAACTTAACATTAGCAGAAATTGATCGCCCGCAGCTTCTATCTCGAACTTTTGACCGCAATTATTTAGTAAAGTATTTAGGCGCCTATAATTATACGATGTATGATGGTGTTCAGACTGCTCAAAACTCTAAACAGCGAGCATTTGCAAGCAGCAATGATTTAACGAACGTCGTTAATTTTAAAAATAGTCACTATGCGGAACCTAACCCCGTTTATTTTGGAAAAGCTAAAGGGAAAAATATTATTAAAATCCATTTGGAATCATTTCAATCTTTTTTAATTGATTACAAATTAAATGGCCAGGAAGTGACACCGTTCTTAAATTCGTTGGCCCATGGAAATGACTTTACGTATTTTGATAACTTCTTTCATCAAACAGGACAAGGAAAAACATCAGATGCTGAACTAATGATGGACAACTCTCTATACGGCCTTCCTCAAGGTTCTGCCTTTGTGCTGAAAGGAAGCAATACGTATCAGGCAGCACCAGCTATTTTAGATCAAAAAGCTGGCTATACGAGCGCTGTGCTGCACGGAGACTATAAGACGTTTTGGAACCGTAACGAAATTTACAAGCAGTTCGGTGTAGATAAGTTTTTTGATGCAAGTTATTACAATATGACGGGTGAAAATAAAATTAATTATGGCTTAAAAGACAAACCGTTCTTTAAAGAATCTGTTCCAATGCTGCAGTCTTTACCACAGCCGTTCTATGCGCATTTAATTACGTTAACAAACCATTTTCCATTTTTACTTGGAAACAATGAGGCAAGCATACAGCCGGCTAACACGGGGGATGCAACAGTTGACCGTTATTTCCAAACGGCTCGTTATTTAGACGAATCATTGCAATCTTTCTTCCAAGAACTGAAAGCCTCTGGGCTTTATGATAATTCTGTGATTATGATTTATGGAGATCACTACGGTATTTCTGAAAATCATAATGCGGCAATGGAAAAAGTAATGGGCAAAGAAATTACGCCTTATGAAAATGCTCAGCTGCAGCGTGTACCTCTATTCATTCACGTTCCTGGAGTAAAAGGTGGAGTTAATCATACGTACGGTGGAGAAATTGACGTTGTGCCAACTCTTCTTCATTTAGTAGGGATTGACAGCAAAGAATTTATCCAATTTGGTACAGATTTATTTTCTAAAAATCATGATGATGTAGTGGCATTCCGTAATGGCAACTACGTATCTCCGAAGTATACATTAGTGGATGGAACGTATTATGATTCTAAGACGGGCCAAACGCTTAAAGAAAATAATCAAATGAAGGCTTATAAACAGAAGGTAGCGAAAGAACTAGAGTTATCTGATCAAGTGCTTTATGGAGACTTACTTCGTTTCCACAAGCTGAAGGATTTCCAAACAGTCGACCCTTCGAAATATATGTACGGGAAAGAAGAAACAGAAACATCAGCTAAATAAAGCTAAAATCAAAAGAACATGATGACTTCTGCAAAGCAGAATGAGCATCATGTTCTTTTTTACTGTAAACTATTCATCAATAAATTTCTTTAATTCCCGATAAGCGAATAGAGAAAGTATTTTGCTGTTCATCTTTTAATGAAAGCGTTTGGTCTGTTAAATCTAAGCGCTGTACTTTTCCTTTAAATGTTTGAAGCAAACCGTTTTTATAATAGTTAATTGTAACGGCCCCGTTTTTTCTTAATGCTTTTAAAATCATTTTCAAAACTCCTTCCATATTTAAAATGTGTATGATTAACGAGCTGTAACATTCATTTTCATTTGCATATTTTTATTATACACAAAAATAGAAAGCGTTTTCACTAAAAGTTTGAACACTTTGTGAAAACTTTAACAGAGAATGTGACAAATACATACAGAAACTGATTTATTTGTCGTATTCATCATAAAACACATTTATGAAAGGAGTATTAAGAACATGTTAAAACTTTATGGATGGAAAAATATTATAAAATATCGTTTGAAATGTCGTAGTGAATCCACTCATCGTTCGTTACATTTCCGCCCATCTTTCTGTAAAGCATTTGGGCTCTTGTATTATCATAAGCCGTTTCCCAAGACATAGCTGCATACTGATGTTCTTTTGTATACTGGTGACTAATCGAAAATAACTTTTCCCCAATTTTTTGACCTCTTGCTTTTTCAGTAACGTACAAGTCATTTAAAATCGCTACAGGCTTTACACGCGTGGTGCTAAATGTAAAATAAAGCGTTGAAAAACCTACTGCCTCGTCATTTTGAGTCGCGATAAACTGAACGCCAGTATCGGGACGTTGAAACAAGTGATCAATTAAATTTCTCAGCTGTTTTTTGGCAGGCTGAGGGCGCTTGTAAAAACCAACAATGTATTCGTTCATTAATGAAATAAGTGCTTCCATGTCAGCAGCATTAGCTTGACGAATTGTAATAGTAGTCATTAAATCTTCTCCTTTTTAATTAGATGATCTACACTTATAGTAAAAGAAATGTATCCCCTCTAAAAGAGCCAGATTTGAAAAATAAAACAGGGACAGATGAAAGGAGCTAGCGTGAAGTTCACACCTTTATTAAACCGAAGGAATGATATGCCTTTATATCACCAGCTATATGAATATATAAAAAAAGAAATTGTATCCAGCAGGGTAGAAGTGAATGACAAACTGCCTTCTATCCGGTCTCTTGCTGATTACTTAAACGTAAGTCGAAATACTGTAGATATGGCCTATCAGCAGCTTTTAGCTGAAGGGTATGTAGAAAGCAGGCCCAAAAGTGGACTGTACGTAACGAATACACAGTTTGATTTACTGCAAACAGATAGAAAGCCGACTGTATTTTTACACCCTCACTCAGAAACAAAGTCGTGTACCTATGATTTTCGGTATGGAAAAGTTGATAGCCGTTTGTTTCCCTTGAATGAGTGGAAAAAACGATACAATGAAAGTCTTCAAACTTATAGAGAAGCTTTGTTCACGTACCAAGAAAGTCAAGGAGAAGAATCACTGCGTGAAGAAATTGCGACGTACCTTTATCAGTCAAGAGGAGTGGCTTGTTCAAAACATCAAATTATTATTGGAGCAGGTACGCAGCAATCACTCAGTTTATTAGCGCAGATGTTAAAGCAAAGCATCAGAGATATTGCCTTTGAAAATCCTTGTTATGACGGGGCTAGCTTTGTATTTAAGCAGCATGGATTTTCCTTAAAGCCCGTGTCGCTTAATAACAAAGGCATAAACATTCAAGAGCTTTATGATAGCCAAGCACGAGCTGTTTATGTTACACCATCTCATCAGTTTCCATATGGAATGATCATGCCTGTTTCAAGAAGAATAGAGCTTCTTAAATGGGCGAATGACTGCAATGGATTTGTTATTGAAGATGATTATGATGGAGAATTTCGTTATAAAGGCTCTCCCATCCCTTCATTGCAAAGCTTAGACACTAAGGGGCGCGTCATTTATACAGGTACATTTTCAAAATCTTTTATGCCTTCTTTAAGAATCAGCTATCTTGTATTACCTGAAGTTCTTCTAAAAGAATATCATGAACGTTTCTCTTTATACGAGCAAGCTGTTCCAACTCTCCATCAACAGACGCTCGGGCTGATAATGAAAAATGGAGAGTGGAATAAGCATTTAAGAAGAGTGAGAACTGCTTATCAACTGAAACACGGTACTCTTTTAGCAGCTTTACAGAAAGAGTTTAATGAAAACATTACGATATCAGGTGAATTTGCAGGTTTACATATACTTGTACGCGTGCGCAACGATATGAACGAACAGCAATTAATTAACGCAGCTCGAAAGCAAGATGTCTCCGTCTACGGCACCTCTCGTTATTGGCTTACAGAATCACTCCAGCAAAAGCCTCATATTTTGTTAGGCTTTGGAAGTTTGGGGAGAGAAGAAATAGAAGAAGGAATAAAACGATTAAAAAAAGCTTGGTTATAAATCCATGCTCATTTTTTCGGTTTCTTGACAAAAGTTGCCTAGTCCTTTAGACTTTTTTGCATATATTTTAAATTATCTGAAAGGAGGATAGGGTAATCGAAGCTAACTGCTAGTGGACAACCCTAGATTAAACAATGAATCCTATCCAACAAATTTTACATACATTCCCTGTGATTGTACTAGATGGTGCAATGGCAACTGAACTTGAAAGATATGGCTGTGATTTAAATGACAGCTTATGGTCTGCAAAAGTGTTGATGGAGCAGCCCGAACAGATTAAGAGAGTGCACCAAGACTACTTTGCAGCCGGAGCTGACTGTGCAATTACAGCAAGTTATCAAAGCACATTTGAAGGTTTTGCTAAACGTGGCTTGAGTGAAGCAGAGGCTCGCGAGCTAATTCAAGCATCTGTAAAAATTGCGGCTGAAGCAAGAGATGAATTTTGGCAGCAAGAAGAGAATCGTCTTAATCGTCCAAAACCAATTGTTGCTGCTTCGGTAGGTCCTTACGGAGCATTTTTAGCAAACGGATCGGAATATACTGGACAGTATGACGTAACAGAAGAAGAGTTAATGGAATTTCATCGTCCTCGTATGAAAGCATTAATTGAAGCTGGAGCGGACGTATTAGCTTGTGAAACCATTCCTAATGTAATAGAAGCAAGAGCCATTGCGAGGCTGCTAGAAGAATTTGAAGGAGCGTACGCATGGATTACGTTCAGCGCAAAAGATGACCTGCACATTAGCAGCGGAACATTAATCTCGGAGTGTGCCCGCTATCTGAATTCTTATGAGCAAATAGCGGCTCTTGGAGTTAACTGTACACCGCCTCAATATATTTCTTCACTTATTAAAGAAATTAAATCTCAAACGGATAAGCCAGTCATTGTGTATCCAAATTCAGGGGAGCATTATGACGCTGAATCTAAAACATGGAACGGAACATCTGCGGGTGAAACCTACGGGTGCAGCGCTCACAGCTGGTATGAAGCAGGAGCTCAGTTAATTGGAGGGTGCTGTCGCACAACTCCAGATGATATTAAAGGCATTACAAAATGGGCTAGAAAATAACGGATTGAAAGAAAAGAAGATTCATTGTAATCTTCTTTTCTTCTTGTAAAATAAAAGAAGAAAAGTTGAAAAGGGTTTATTTTAACGAAAGAAGGGATGATGAAAGTGAAAGATATTAAAAATATTTATTGTGTAGGCCGAAACTACGCACTGCATGCAAAAGAATTACATAATGATATTCCAACATCACCTTTTTTATTTTCCAAACCTACTCACGCTCTCGTTGAAGCAGCTGGACAATCAATCACTCTTCCTAGCGACCAAGGAGAGGTGCACTTTGAAACCGAACTGATTCTTCATATTGGACAATCTTACAAAGAAGGCATAGCAGTGGATGAACTTGTTGACGAGATGACGATTGGATTAGACTTGACGCTTCGAGATGTACAGAGCGAATTAAAACAAAAAAAGCACCCTTGGCTGCTTGCAAAAGGATTTAAACATTCAGCGGTCGTGGGAAAATTTCTGCCGTTTGAAGGAGTAGAAGCATCTAAGGAGAAAGACTTTTCGTTAGTGAAAAACAATAAACGCGTGCAGCTGGGAAATATCAAAGATTTGATTTTTGATTTACAAACGATTATTGATTTTACAGGAAAACATTTTGGTCTTGATAAAGGAGATCTTATTTTTACAGGTACACCTGAAGGAGTAGGTCCGCTTTCACATCAGGATCATCTTTCACTTAAATGGGGAGAGCAAGAGCTTGGTTCTTGCATCATTTCCTTTCGTTAAAAAAAGAGGCTGAGAAAAAGTAGTTTGTAGTTTTAATTGAAGGAAAATCCGAACGGTGAATCGAGGTTCTTGATAGAGAATCCAACCTGTTCGGATTTTTTATTGCGATGGTGAATGTAGGCTTAGGAATGAATTTAATAACCAATGGGAAAGCTGTTTTTATCTCCTATAGGAAACGAGGTCCTCATTATGGTGCTCTTAATCCTTACAACGGTGATTTCTATTCTGAGTGTACTAGTTATGCCAAAGCGCATCAGCTGGATAGAAATATACACAACGTCTTTGTTTGTCATGTTTTTAGGATCGGTAGCAGATATATATCTTGATGTTAAATATGATCTTTATGGATTCTTTACAAAAGGAGTACCCAAACGGAAGTGTTTTATTATAATGGATGGAAGATTCTATACTCGTTTTTTTGCTATCCGTTTCTTTATATAGCAATGGTTTTAAATTTAAAAATGATACGCAGGCTCCAGGTTATCGATAAGCAAAAATAGAAATAAAAAAAAGTAATGATAAATCATAAAAAAATGATATTTTATTAATGGCTACATATGTAATATAGTAAAAATAGAAAATAAATGAAGCAGCATATAAGCAGGGTTAAAAAACATCAAAACGGGAATCTTGACATTAACTTCATGTTTTTAACCATGTATTGTGAATGAATATACTTATTAATAAATAATATGTTGTAGAAGGAATTTAGTAAAGGAGGCAAGAAGATGTTTAAGCGTAGTGAAAAAATCCAAATTCATGGCGTAACGTTTCATGGAGTCATGAGTGCGAAGCAAAAAGCCGCCCTGCAGGAAATTGCTAATGTAACAGACGAAAAGGACTGGGATGGGCTAAAAGGTGTGTATTGCTTAGGCAGTGTAAAGGTGCAAGGAAAAGATGTGCTAGGCGTGTACTATGGCCAATTTAATGATAACCTTCCAAAAGAGAAGCGCAAACTTCAGTTTGAAATTGACTATATTAAATATACAGTAACGGAATGCCCGATTATCTTTATCGATACAACAAAAAATAAAAAGCCTCATCAATTTGCTTTTATCATTTTGCATGAATTAGGCCATCATGTGGATCGTATGACAAATGGAACGCTTTTAAAAGAAGGAAATAGAACGCAAGAAATGTTTGCTAATACGTATGCTTTAGAGAAATATTCAAAAATAGAAAAGTTCCAAACAAAGAAGTTGAAAAACATTCCATTTTTAGAGGAATCTCTTACTCAATGGAATAAAACTCCTCACCCTGGAGCGTATTCTCTTAGAGTTCAAATTGAATAATTCATGAGAATAGTTCCTTTCTCTCCGTTTTTTACTTTCCTGTCTTTTTCCTCTTTCTCTCTTTTATCCTTTCAATGAACAAAAAGGATTTAATTACTCATAAAGTTTTAAAAGTTTTTATAGTACGAATTATTTACACTATACCCTCCTGTAAATTATGATTATTTTAAGAAAAAACAGAAAATTTTAAAGTTTTAAGGTACAACTTAATAGTGAACAAGCGATGTTGTAATCGTATAGACAAACTGGCATACATATGCGAGTCATACATACAAACGAATCGCTTCCACTATTATGAAAGCGGATTCAAAAATAGGAGGGGTAATAATGTTAGCTATTCTTGGGTTTTTGATGGTTTGTACATTTATGTTTCTGATTATGACAAAACGATTAACGCCGCTTATTGCTTTAATGGTTATTCCAGTATTGTTTGCAATCATAGGGGGATTCACAAGTGATATTGGAGAAATGGCTTTAAATGGTGTAAAAGAATTAGCGCCTACAGGCGTTATGTTAATGTTTGCTATTTTATATTTTGGAATTATGATTGATGCTGGTTTGTTTGATCCAGTTGTAGGAAGAATTTTGAAAATTGTAAAAGGTGATCCACTAAAGATCACAATTGGTACAGCTATTTTAGTTCTTATTATTTCATTAGACGGAGACGGAACAACAACATATATGATCACGCTCTCAGCGATGCTTCCGCTTTATAAAAAGCTAAATATGAAGCCGATGATTTTAGCTTGTATCGCGATTATGGGTAGTGGGGTTATGAACTTAACACCTTGGGGAGGACCAACTGCTCGTGTGATGAGTGCATTGAAGTTAGATGCTTCACAGGTGTTTACACCACTGATTCCAGCCATGATTGGTGGAGCCGTTTGGTTATTATTCACGGCTTACTACTTTGGGAAAAAAGAGCGCCAGCGCCTAGGTGTTATTGATATTCAAGATGTTACAAATGCTCAAGTAGCTTTTGCAGAAGCAGCAGCCGCTGAAGGAATCGAGTACAAGCGTCCGAAGCTTTTATGGGTAAACTTTGCTTTAACAGCTTTATTATTAGTAGGACTCATCACAGCAGTTATGCCGCTTCAAATTCTATTTATGATTGGATTTGCAATCGCTATCATGATTAACTATCCAAATCTAGAAGTTCAAAAAGAGCGTATCACAGCACATGCTGGTAATGTACTTGCTGTTGTGTCTCTTGTATTCGCAGCAGGCGTATTCACAGGCATTTTATCAGGTACAAAAATGGTAGATGCAATGGGTAATAGTTTAGTAGGATTAATTCCAGATGCGTTAGGGCCTTACATGTCTGTGATTACAGCCATCACAAGTATGCCATTTACGTTCTTTATGTCAAATGATGCTTACTACTATGGGATTTTACCAATTATTGCTCAAGCAGCTTCAGCATACGGTATTGATGCTGCAGAAATTGGCCGTGCTTCATTGATTGGTCAACCTGTTCACTTACTAAGTCCTTTAGTTGCTTCTACGTATCTATTGGTCGGTATGGCAAAAGTCGAGCTTGGTGAATTTCAGCGCTTTACTTTAAAGTGGACGATTGGAACAGCGATGGTGATGCTTTTAGTAGCTATTATTACAGGAGTTATTACGCTGTAAAGATCACGAACTTAAAAACTTATCAATTCCGCTTTTGGAATTGATAAGTTTTTTTGTCTAAAAAGCTTTTAGAATAAGAAGCGGATATACAAAAAATTTTGATAAAATAAAAGAGGAATAGAACTATAAGGTAAAGGCTAAAGGTGCGATGAAATGAAAAAATGGTTTCAAGTATCGCTGCAAACAAAAATCGTAGGTTTATCCGCAGCATTAATCATCACTGTTATTGTTCTTTTAGCGAGTATTTTCTCTTACATGCAGTTTGTAGAATCTAAAAGGCAAGCCGAGCAGCTGGCTCTTCAAGCAGCCAAATCAATATCGTTTATGCCGGAAGTCAAAGCTGCTTTTCAAAAAAAACAGCCGAGTCGCTATATTCAGCCTCTCGCAGAGCAGGTCAGGGAACAAATCGGAGCAGCAAGTATTGTGGTTCAAAACCGTGAGCAAATCATTTATTCTCATTCTAATCAAAAATGGATAGGAAAGAAAAATAAAGAAGCGGTTAACGATAGAGCACTGCTGTTTGGCGGATATTATACGCTTGACGGAGAGGGAACTACAGGTCCTGCTATTATGGGGAAAGCGCCTATTGTCATCAGTCACGGAAAGTATACGGAAGTCGTGGGAGTGGTGACGGTTGAGTTTTTAAAGTCTCATGTTCATGCTCAGCTCATTACGCGTATTCAGCAAATTATCCTATTTTCACTAGCTGTTTTATTGCTTGGTATGATCGGGGGTGTTTTTTTAGCTAAAAGTATTAAAAAAGATACTCTCGGTCTTGAACCCCATGAAATCGCTTCTTTATACCGTGAACGAAATGCAATTTTACTTTCGATAAAAGAAGGAATTATTGCTATTGATCATCAAGGCTTTATTACGATGATGAATACATCAGCTAAAAATATGCTGGGGTTACAGACGGAATACTTACAGCATCATATTATTGAAGTATTTCCTTATACGAATATGATTGAAGTGCTAGATACAGGAATAGCCCGAAGCGATCAAGAGATTTTTTTGAATGAAAAAACGTTTATCTTAAACTTAACACCCATTATTGAACATCAGCGAATTGTAGGAGTGGTCGCTAGTTTTCGTGATAAGACAGAATTAAAAAGCTTAATCAATACGATTTCAGAAGTACGAAAATATTCAGAGGATTTACGAGCTCAAACGCATGAGTTTACGAATAAGCTGTATGTTTTGTCGGGTTTGCTGCAGTTAGGGCAGTACAAAGATGCATTGGAGTTTATTCAAAAAGAATCAGCTGTACACCAAACGCAAAATCGTATTCTATTTGATCAGATATTAGATTCCAAAGTCCAAGCAATATTGCTTGGGAAGATTGGAAAAGCATCTGAAAAGAAAATTCATTTTTCGGTTGATCCGGAGAGTACACTCGATACGCTCCCAGAACATATTGAAATTTCGCATCTCATTATCATTATTGGGAACTTAATTGATAATGCATTTGAAGCCGTGAGTCAGCAGTCTAAAAAAGAAGTGTCGTTTTTTATTACCGATATTGGTCATGATTTAATTATTGAAGTGATGGATAACGGACCCGGTATATCAGAAGAAGTACTAAATCAAATTTTCACAAAAGGGTTTTCAACCAAAGGTACAGACAGAGGATACGGACTGGCAAATATAAAGAAAATGATAGATGAACTTGGAGGATCTATTGAAGTGTATAATCAGCCGGAAGGAGGAGCCATTTTTTCAGTTTACCTTCCAAAAAACTGAATCATGAGAAGTAAGGGGAGAGTCGAAATGTTACGAGTCGCAATTGCAGAAGACGATTTTCGAATTGCTCAAGTTCAAGAGCGATTTTTATTAGAAGTAGATGGTATAGAAGTTGTAGGCAAAGCGTTGAATGCAAAAGAGACGCTTGAAATGCTAAAGGAGAAGAAAGTTGATTTGCTCCTTTTAGACATTTATATGCCAGATGAAATGGGGACGGATTTACTGCCGAAAATTAGAGCGCAGTTTCCACAAGTTGACGTTATCGTGGTAACGGCTGCAACAGAAAAAAACATTGTAGAAATCTGTTTGAGAAACGGCGTCGTTAATTATTTGATTAAGCCGGTTATGATGGAATCCTTCATCAATGCTATTAAACAATATCAAGAGAAAAAGGAACTATTTAGTACGCATGAAGAAGTTGATCAATCATTTATTGATGCGTACTTTGGACATGTCAGAACAAAGCCAAAAGCGGATAAATCTCTTCCTTCAGGTATTGATGGTATCACATTACAAAAGTCAAAAGACATTTTAAAAAGCATCAAAGGAATTACGATTGAAGAGATGGGGCAGCACATGGGAGTATCTCGCACGACCGCTAGACGATATTTAGAGTATCTAGTATCAACTGGTGAGTGTCACGTTGAATATGATTATGGGATTATTGGACGGCCGGAGCGCAAGTACTATTTAGCGTAGCATTCCCCTTGAAGGATGGTATATATGATCAAAAAGCTCATGATAGTGTTTATAAGTATATGTCTTGTTAGCTGCTCTTCTCCCTCTAAAAAGGATCGTATTGATATGGAGAAAATTGAAATTGTGGCAGCCGGTGCAAAAGGCGGAGGGGCAGATGCAACAGTGAGAGCTATTCAACAAGTGCTAACGGAAAAGAAGATTGTGAAGGTCCCCGTTTCTGTGAGCAATAAAATAGGTGGGCAAGGTGAAGAAGGATGGAAATATATTAAACAGAGAAAAGAAGGGAACATTGTTTCCGGAAATTCTAGTTTGCTGATTACAAATAATTTGCTGGGGCAAAGTCAATTAACCTATAAAGACTTTACTCCGCTCGCTATTTTAACATCTGAATGGGAGGTCATCGTAGTCCCTGCTAACTCTCCTATATATAATTTAAAACAGCTCATACGCACTTTAGACCAAAGTGAGTCCAATATTAAAGTGGGGATATCGCCCCGCTTAGGAAACGATGATCATTTATCGTTTATGCAGCTGAATAAAAAAGCAGGTGTAGATTCTTCCAAACTTGAGTTTTTCGTTTACAATAGCAGTCATAAAGTGATTGATGCACTCGTTCATCATCAGCTAGATGTAGCACCGATGTCATTATCAGAAGTAAAAAAGCAGTATGAACAAGGGCAGGTAAGAATACTCGCCGTTTCTTCTCCCAGCAGGCTAGAAGAGTTAAAAGAGATTCCAACGTGGAAAGAAGCGGGAATTGACGTAACATTTAGCCATTGGAGAGGTCTAATGGGACCGCCTAATATGACCAAAGAGCAGGTAGCATATTGGAATAAGGCCGTGTATGACATGGTTCATACAAAAGAATGGGAACAGCTGCTTAAAGATAACGATTTAACCTCTTTTTATAAAAATAGCAGCGGTGCTAAAGTCTTTCTTGAACAGCAAAGCAAGCTGTATTCTGACTTAATGGGCGGAACAAATGATGAATAAATACAATAGAAAGAGGTTGGGATAAAAGGATTTTAGACGAAATGAAAAACGAACCATTGATCAAAATGTTTGATTGATGGTTCATTTTTTCTTGTAGTGAACATAGGTTTCATCTGTTTCGTTCCTTCTAGCAGTAGATTGGAGAGCAAGACGAAGACTCCTGCGGGAAAAGCGGAACAGGTGAGACCCCACAGGAGCGTAAGCGACGAGGAGGCTCAACGGCCGCCCGCGGAAAGCGAAGTCTTGCACGGAAATCAACTGCGGTGTCAAAAGCAGTTCAGCTCATATATCTCATTTGTTCGTCTTTAGAATTGGATTCATTTCGTTATGTTTCAATCCCTTTCTATCAGTGTACATCTTTTAAATCCAAGTTTTGAATGAACTCAATAAAAGCTTTTACGATGTTAATTTTTAAGGAATCTTCATGGTAAAACATCCATGTGCTGCGCGTTAAAGGCTGCTGGTCTTTTGTTTTTAACGTGTATCTGTAAATCTCTGCTGCGTCATCAAGCAGCATACTCGGCAAAATCGCATAACCGAGTCCGTTTACAACCATCTTTTTGCATGTTTCTGCTTTATCTACTTCAATGCTGACAAGGGGAGGCTGAGAGTAATTTTCAGCCCACCAGTTATCAACGGATGTTTTTAAAAAACGATCTTGATGATAATCAATTCGAGGTAGATTGGGAAGATTGTTTATGTCGACAGGCTGTGCAGACGCAATGCAAATTGTTTCTTTAAAAAGCAGCTCTTTCTGATCTTGCCAGTTATAATCCCCTTTTACAAACGCAATATGAACATCGTGCTTATAAAGTAAGTGGGCCATGTCGCTGCTCCATCCGGTCGTGACTTTGAATTCAACGTCAGGAAATCGCTCTTTAAATAAGCGTAATAGTCCAGGGAGTTTGTAGTCAGTAAAAAAGTTAGACACTCCTAGACGTAAAGTACCGGTTAATTGATCATCCATGTTTAACACATTTTCTTTTATTTTTTGAACCGTAAGCAGCATTTCTTCTGCGCACTTCACTAAATATTCTCCCTGCGGTGTAAATTGAACTCCGCGGCGCCCTCTGTTCACGATCTGAACATGAAATTCCTTCTCCATCTGCTGCAGTCTATGCGTAAGCGCAGGCTGAGATATAAATAGCTCCTTGGCTGCTTTTGTAATGTTTTTTTCTCGATACAACACTTGTAGAATAAGCCAATCTCGATCGTCCATACTACCCCTCCAGGAATAAAAAAAATGAATGGTTTATAATAAAATTTCGATATTTTAATTATCTCTAAAATTATACTATAGTTAAGAAGAGGAATGTTCGGTGTAAGAAAGAAAAGCCTTGTAGAAGGAAGGAAGTAGGTATGAACGCAAGAGTTGTTTTTTTAAAGTCTATATTTTTTATTCTATTAACAAGCGTGGGAGGATTTCTTTTATCGTTAACAGGCTTATCCATTGGCTGGATGCTTGGTACTCTCATTTTAGCTGCTATTCTAGCTTTTCGAAAGCCGCGTTTTTTATCTCAAACAAGCAAAAAAGGTATTCCAAAATATTGGCTGTACGCTGGACAGTGCATTTTAGGGATTGAATTAGGTCAAAAGATTAACTTGTCTGTGTTGACTACGTTTCAATCTCACTGGTCCACCATTACGATTATGCTTTTGCTGTCCGTTGTATTTTCTCTTTTATCCGGTTATTTGCTATGGAAGTTCAGTTCCACAGACTTATTAACAAGCTTTTTCGGTACGACTCCGGGTGGAATGAGCGCAATGCCAGGTATGGCTGAAGAGGTAGGAGCCAATACGGCAGTTGTAAGCATCATTCAAACGATGCGCGTGTTTTTAGTTGTGCTTGCTGTTCCTTTATTTGTGGTCTATTGGGGAAGTAATACAGGACGGCATGCAGTGTCAGTTACTCCAAGTGTTTTTGGGTGGGGATCACTGTTATGGACAGGCGTTTTAATCGTTACAGCAGTAGTAGGCTATTATATAGGAAAAAAACTAAAATTTCCTGCTCCTTGGTTAGTAGGAGGAATGCTTACTGTTGCGATTGTTCAAACAGCTGCTTCATCGTACGTGGGGTATAATCTTCAAGCATACTGGCCTCATTCTGTGATGATTTTATCGCAAATTTTTATTGCTTCAAGCATTGGTTCTCGCTTTCATAAAGAAATGTTTATTGGCGTAAAAAAAATTATGGTTGTCGCGCTTATTAATACAATCGGCTTAATCGCCGCTATGTTCGTATGTGCACTAGTAGTCTCCAAAATAACTGGAATTGAGCTTATCACGTCTATTTTAGCGTTTGCTCCTGGAGGCATTGCAGAAATGGCGACTACATCCATTGTACTGCAGGCTGATTCGACGTTAGTAGTAGCGGTCCAAGTGCTTCGAATTTTAACCATTTGGCTTCTTCTTCCTCCGCTATTTCGATTGTTTCATCAGTGGGGAGAAAGAAAAAGAATACATTCACACGTTTCATAATAAATATGTGAATGCACTAGGCAAAGTAAGGGTGAGTTTTAAAGAGGGAAATGGGGGAGAATAGATGAGTAATAAAGAAATGGTGGTCAGTCAGTTCGGGGGGAATGCTGGAAAGTACGTCAAAAGTAAAGGTCATGCGAAAGGCAAAGATTTAGCTGTTTTAGCGGAAATTGCTGAAGAAAATAGAGGGGGAAAGCTGCTTGATGTAGCAACTGGAGGAGGACACGTGGCAAATAAGTTAGCACCTGTCTTTCAAGAAGTAACGGCTTTTGACTTAACTCCTCAAATGTTGCAAAGTGCTGAAGGCTTCATTAAAGAAAATGGTCATGAAAATGTATCATTTGTTCAAGGAGATGCTGAGGATATGCCATTTCAAGATGACGAGTTTGATACGGTAACGTGCAGAATTGCACCGCACCATTTTCCTAATATTAAACAGTTCATCAAAGAGGTATACCGAGTGTTAAAGCCCGGCGGACAGTTCTTGCTCATTGATAATGTAGCGCCGGAAGTGAATGCCTATGACGAGTTTTATAATCGAGTTGAAAAGACAAGAGATCCAAGCCATTATCGTGCTTATAAAAAAACAGAGTGGCTTTCTATGCTTGAAATGCAAGGATTCCGTACAGAAGTGCTGACAACTTTTCCAAAGCGCTTTTTATTTGATGACTGGTGTGGGATGATGAATGTTCCGGAAGAGACAAAGAGTGAGCTTACTCAATATATGCTGAATATACCAAGCGGATTTAAACAGTTTTTCGACATCAAAACGAATCAACAGGGAATTGAATCGTTTCAAGGAGAAGCAATCTTTGTAGCGTGTTACAAAAATAAATAAAAAGAAGCCAACTCACCGGAGTTGGCTTCTTTTTTTACTTATGCTCGTTGTTTTGAACGATTTCCAAAATATTGCGTAATACGGTCTAAAATAATCGCTAAAATAACGATTGAAATTCCAGCTTCAAAGCCCGTGCCGACTTCAAGTCGAGAAACTGCACGATATACCTCCGCACCAAGTCCCGGAGCACCTACAAGAGAAGCAATAACAACCATTGAAAGAGATAGCATGATGCTTTGGTTAATTCCGGCCATGATTGTTTTTGTAGCTAATGGAAGCTGTACTTTAAATAATTTTTGTTTTGTTGTTGAACCGTAGGCATTTGCTGCTTCTACTAAGTCAGCGGGTACTTCACGAATACCTAGGTTCGTTAAGCGAATCGTCGGAGGCATTGCAAAGATCACAGATGAGATAACACCTGGTACCACCCCAATTCCAAAGAAGAAAAGTGCTGGAATCAAATAAACAAATGCAGGCATCGTTTGCATAAAGTCTAAGATTGGCGTAATAATCCGAGCTGTCTTTTCGCTTTGAGATGCCCAAATGCCAAGCGGAATTCCTACTATAATCGAAATCAGTACGCTTGTTAAAACGAGGGCTAGTGTGTCCATTGTTTCTTGCCAGTAGCCAAGATTAAGAATAAATAATAGACCAATCATCGATAAAATAGTAAATGACCATTTTTTACTTGAAAACCAAGCAATGATTCCGACAATTAAGATTAAAATTAATGCTGGTGGAAAGGTTAGCACTAGTACAATAAAACTTACAATACCATCGACAATAGCTGAAATAACATCAAAAAACCCTTTGATATTATCATTTAAAAACGTGACAAAATGGTCAATCCAATTGCCAACGGGAATTTTAGGAATACTATTCATTTACGTTCACCTCATTACTATCAGTACCGGCGAGTGCTTCAATCACTCGTTCTTTTTTAATGATGCCGCGCAGACGATGGTTTTCATCTACAACCGGTAGCGGAAAACGGCTGATAACCATTTTGTCGTACAAGTTTTCTAGTAGCGTATCTGTTGTAACAGTTGGAATATCCGTATCTAATACGTCTGCTGTCAGTTTATCTTGTTTAATCGCACGGCTAATATCATCTGCCGTTACAACTCCTAGAAGAGTTTTTTTCTTGTCTACGACGTAGATGCTTGAATAACCAGCTTCTTGCATAATTTTAAGAGCTACACGCGGACCTCGGTCTACGGTAATGGATTCGGCACGATTCATCACGCTTTCAGCTGTGTATACTTTAGCTACATTAACGTCTTCCACAAAGCGCTCGACATAATCATTGGCAGGGTTTGTCATAATCTCTTCGGGTGTTCCTACTTGAACAACACTGCCGTCTTTCATTAATACGATCCGATCTCCAATTCGAAGAGCTTCATCAAGATCATGGGTAATAAAAATGATTGTACGCTCCATTTTTTCTTGAAGCTCTAGTAAAAAATCTTGCATGTCTTTACGAATAAGGGGATCTAATGCACTGAATGCTTCATCCATTAATAAAATGTCAGGGTCATTGGCAAGTGCTCTGGCCAGTCCGACACGCTGCTGCATACCGCCGCTCAGTTCACCGGGATATTGATTTTCGTATCCTTTTAAACCTACTAATTCAAGCGCTTCTTTTGCTTTCTTCTCACGTTCGGCTTTTGGTGTACCTTGAACTTCTAATCCGTATTCTGTGTTATCAAGAACCGTACGGTGAGGGAATAAGGCAAAGTTTTGGAAAACCATGCTCATTTTTTTTCGGCGCATGTCGCGAAGTTCCTCTTTGTTCATTTTTACTACATCGTCACCGTCTAAAATAAGAGATCCAGACGTTGGTTCAACAAGGCGGTTAAACATGCGAACTAAAGTGGATTTACCGCTTCCGGACAGGCCCATAATGACGAAGATTTCACCGGACTTGATTTCGAAGTTTGCTTGATTAACTCCAATTGTCATTCCTGTTTCTTCTAAAATTTCTTTTTTTGTTTTTCCTTTTTGAAGTAAATCAATCGCTTTTGACGGATTCTTACCAAACACTTTGGTTATATTTTGTACTTTTAATTTTACGTGTTCCATATGTCCACCTCAATTGTTGTTTTCTTTTACGTTCATTACTCTTTCGTCCAACTGTCGATTAACTTTTTATGTTTTTTTACCCATTTCTGTGCTGCTTCTTCAGGGTTTGAAGATTTTTCAACTTGTGACAGAAGAGGACTGATTAATTTATCGTTCATCTGTGCATTATTCATCCATTTTATGACTTGAGGGTTTGTCTTTTTAAATTCCTTGCTTGTCATTGTGTAAATGTTGTCAGGGTCTCCAAACGAATTTTTAGGATCTTTTAAGTATTTGATGTCAAAGTCTGCAAAAGCCCAGTGAGGATTCCACATAGTAACAACAATTGGTTTTTTGGCATCATAGGCTTTGCGCAGTTCACTGAGCATAGCTGCCTCAGACGATTTTACAAGCGTATAGCTTTTAAGGTTATAATCTTTTAACGCCTGTTCGGCTAATCCGTTAATGCTGGAGCCTGGGTCAATTCCAATAACTTTGTTATCGACATCAGAAGCAACCTTAGCAAGGTCTTCCGTTGTGTTCACATCTTTCATGTAGGCGGGAACTGCAAATCCTAAGCGTGCGTTTTTAAGCCAAGGGTCTTCGATATTCACTTGGTCTTTATACTTTTTGTAAAAAGGCGCATCTGTTGTAGGAAGCCATGGTGCAAACGAAATGTCAATGTCGTCATTAGCTGTTCCTACCCAAACACCGGCTTTCTCTAAGAAAACAGTTCTAACCTTATAACCTTGATCTTCTAAAATCTGTTTCCATACGTACGTGTAGGCAATGTTTTCAGTATAGTTATTCATGCCGATGGTAATGGTTTTTTTATCTTTAAAGGCGCCATTACCGTTGCCGCAAGCTGAAGTAATAACTAGAAGAAAACAAATCATGCTGATTAAAAATAGTTTCTTCATGCAATGTAACTCCTTTATAAAGTTTTAAATCAATATGACTGATATGTAGAACGGATGCTAAACACAACGAAGTGTATACCCGGTTTTTTTAGGTGATAAACATAGAAAATATAAAATGTGAAATAGAGTGGGTGATTTTTCGGCGTTGTAAAGTTATTTTTAGCTAAAAATGTACATCGTAGTTAAGAGAAATTATGGGAAATAAATGGATAAAATAAGTGACTGTAGAATCAGTCTTACATGTTATCACTCTTTTTTTTACTCCGTCAACTTTAAGTGAGGAGTAATTAGGAGATCAAGCTGTATAAATAAACGCAGAAAAGTATCTTTCTAATAAAGTTATTATTTCAGAAGATTTGGTGCTTAAAGTGCGTTGTATCAGCTTTTACCTTGAATTGTAAAAGGAGTAGAAATAGCAACAAGTCATATAAGAAGCGTAAGGGAAAATTGATAAAATAAAAAATATTTATGAAGCCAGTATACGGCTGATTTTTTAATTGAATTTAAAGATTCAGAAAATTTTATCTTGCATAATTTCTGCTGCTTATAGTAAAATGAATGAAAGTCATTCATTTTATAGGTGGAGGGAAAGATTTGGTTACAAGCACAAGTGAAAAATACGATAAGATTTTACAGGCAGCGATTGAAGTTATATCTGAAAAAGGACTTGATAAAACATCAATTTCAGACATTGTAAAGCGTGCAGGCGTAGCTCAAGGAACTTTTTATCTTTATTTCAGATCCAAAAATGCCCTTGTTCCTGCTATTGCAGAAAACTTACTTTCTTTGTCGCTTGAAAAAATTAAAGAAAGAGCTAAAACAGCAACAAATTTTTTAAGTACATTAGAGGTGATGATTGACGAAACGTATAAAACAACAGATGAATATAGAGATGTTCTTGTTTTATGCTATTCGGGGCTCGCTTTTGACTATTCATTAGAAACATGGGAAGCTATTTATTTACCTTATTACAACTGGTTTGAAGAGGTATTAAATGAGGCAGTGAAAAAAGAAGAAGTCATCAAGCAGCTTAACGTTAAATGGACAGCTAAGACGATGATTAATTTGATTGAAAACGCTGCTGAACTTTTTTATATCGGGCGAGAGCAAGATGTCACACTTGAACAATCGAAGGAAGAACTTTTTCAATTCTTAAAGCGTTCTCTTGTGCCATTGTAATATTAGCGATGCTAATATTACACCCATTAAAATGACTGACATTCATTCAAAATATACAATTAGTTATCAGAATTATAAGTTTTTAAAGGTTTAAAATGACTGACAATCAGTCGTTATTTGATAAGGAGGTATCTTATGGATCGTACAGCCGTTAAAACTTTAGCTTTGAATATGTACATAAATGGAGAGTGGAGAAAAGCAGAGAAGCAGCGTCCAACTGTTAACCCAGCGACAGGTGAAGTAATTGGATATGCTGCAGAAGGCAGCGCAGAAGATATGAAAGCAGCAATTGAAGCAGCACGAGAAGCCTTTGACAGCGGAATTTGGTCTGAGACTTCTGCATCTGAAAGAGCAGCCATCTTATTCAAAATTGCCGATAAGCTTGAGGAAGCGAAAGAGGAATTAGCAGCGCTAGAAACAATGGATAACGGAAAGCCATATCGTGAAGCTGAGGCTGATGTGGAAGATGCAGCTGCTTGTTTTAGGTATTACGCTGGGTTAATTACAAAACCAGACGGTCAAACGTACAGTGTTCCTGCACCTATGCAAGCAATGGTTATAAAAGAACCAATCGGGGTGTGCGGACTGATTGTACCTTGGAATTATCCGCTCTTGATGAGCGTGTGGAAAATTGCACCTGCTTTAGCTGCAGGAAATACGATTGTATTTAAACCTTCTGAAGTGACACCAGTTACTCCTACAAAACTTTTTGAGATTTTAGAAAGCGTAGGATTGCCAAAAGGAGTAGCAAATCTTGTTATGGGAGCCGGAGATACTGTGGGAAATACGCTTATTCAAGATAAGCGTGTTGATAAGATTTCTTTTACAGGCGGAACGGTAACTGGAAAACACATTATGCGTCAAGCAGCAGAAAATGTAACGAAAGTCTCTTTAGAACTTGGAGGAAAGTCACCGAACATTATATTTGCTGACGCTGATTTTGAAACAGCTGTAGATTATGCCTTGTTTGGAATTTTTGCAGGGAGCGGCCAAATTTGCGCTGCAGGTTCTCGTATTTTAGTAGAAGAAAGCATTGCTGAGCGATTTATCGAACGTTTTGCAGAGCGTGCTCAAAAAATTAAAGTAGGAAATGGAATGGATCAAGAGATTGAAATGGGCCCTCTTGTAAGTGAAGAACATATGAAAAAAGTATTAAAGTACATCGAAATTGGAAAGCAAGAAGGCGCTCGCCTTGTATGCGGAGGCAACCGAATCACCAGCAGTGGGTTGGAAAAAGGTTTTTTTGTAGAACCTACAGTTTTTAGTAACGTTACGTCAAATATGAAAATTGTGCAAGATGAAATCTTTGGGCCTGTTGTCGTTATTCAAACGTTTAAAGATGAAAAAGAAGCTATTAAGCTTGCAAATGATACGGAATATGGTTTAGCAGGCAGCGTGTTTACAAACGACGGTGCAAAAGCTCTTCGGGTGATTAAAAAGCTGCGTGCGGGTATCACTTGGGTAAACACGTATCATTTTACGTTTAATGAAGCGCCTTGGGGCGGATATAAGCAGAGCGGAATTGGCCGAGGGCTAGGAACGTTTGGTTTGGAAGAATTTCAAGAAGTAAAACAAATTAATATTAATTTACAAGTAGAGCCAATCGGCTGGTTTAAAAATTAAAAAGTAGAGAAGGAGCGATATTAAAATGAATACAGTGACGAAAAATCAAGAGGTAAACAAAGCATACGGTGAAGTAAACGAATATATCAACAAAGTGCTGGGACTTATTGAAAAAAGCGAAGTATCAGCTGAAGAAGCACAGTGGATTACGAAAGAAACAGTAGACGGATTTCGCGAGCATGTCAACCCAGGCTTTTTAGAATATCGTAAAACGGTAACGGTGGATACGCAGTTTGCAGCTGTTGAATGGTCAGATGAAGGTTCTTGTTTTACTGATGTAAACGGTAAAAAATACATTGATTGTTTGGGCGGATTTGGAATTTATAACGTGGGGCACCGTCATCCTAAAGTAGTCAAAGCTGTTCAAGATCAGCTTCAGCGTCAAGCGCTCCATAGCCAAGACTTATTAGATCCACTTCGTGCGATGCTTGCGAAAATTTTAGCAGATATTACACCGGGGGATTTGAAGTATTCCTTTTTCACAAACAGCGGAACAGAAAGCGTAGAAGCCGCTTTAAAACTAGCGAAAATGTATAGTGATCGAACAACGTTTATTTCCACAACACGTTCTTTTCATGGAAAAAGTCTAGGTTCTTTATCAGGTACGGCAAAAGGAATGTTCCGTAAACCATTTCTGCCGTTAATTCCAGGTTTCCGTCACGTGCCGTTTGGTGATATTGACATGATGCGCAAAACATTTGAAACGTGCGCGCTTGTAGGGGAAGATGTGGCAGCTGTTTTATTAGAACCAATTCAAGGAGAGGGCGGCATTATTCTTCCTCCTGAAAATTATTTAAAAGAAGTGCGTGCACTGTGTGATGAGTACGACGCTATCTTAATTTTTGATGAAGTTCAAACAGGTATGGGACGTACCGGTGAAATGTTTGCATCAGAACTATATGATGTTGTACCCGATATTTTATGTCTTGCTAAAGCGTTTGGAGGAGGAGTTATGCCTGCTGGCGCGGTTGTAGCAAAAGAAAAAGTGTTTTCAAGCTTCTTTGATAATCCGTTTATGCACACAACAACGTTTGGAGGCAACCCGCTTGCCTGCGCAGCGGCTATTGCAACTATTAACGTGTTGATTGAAGAACAGCTGCCAAACCGCGCGAAAGAGCTAGGGGAATACTTCCTTGCTGGTTTAAAGAAAGCTGCTGAAAAACATGGAGATAAAGTACTTGAAATCAGAGGGCAAGGTTTAATGATTGGAATTGAATTTCACCAAGATGAAATTGGCTACGCGCTTTCTAAAGGTATGTTTGATGAAGGAATTCTAGTAGCTGGGACGCTTGTAAACTCTAAAACAATTCGTATTGAGCCACCGTTGACTATTTCAGCGGAAGAAGTAGATCAAGTCATTTCTACATTTGAAAAAGTATTAAATGAGCTAAGCAACCAATAAATGTAACAAGGAGCAATGAATATGAATCGTCAAACGTTTCTTATTCCCGTATTGCTTTCGATGATTTTAGTAGTACAAATGCCTAGCGACTAACTGAAATTATCGAAACGGAGGAGTAAATCATGAAATATCCATTGTCCCCAGATGTCAAACCAGAATTTTGTACAACAGGCTCATTTATGAGGCTTCCAGCGGAAAGAGGAAATGCAAAAGTAGGGCTAGTAGGGATGCCGTTTGATACGGCGGCATCTTTCAGAGTAGGTGCGCGTTTTGCACCTCAAGCCATTCGGCAAGCTTCCATGACGCTGTTTCCTTATCACCCGGTACACGACGTATACCCATTTGATGATACAAATGCCATTGATATTGGTGATGTGCCGGTTATTCCGCATAATATTCACAGAAGCTATGAATTGATGGAAGAAGCGGTAGGAGCTCTTATGGATAGAGGAATCGTTCCAATTGGAATTGGAGGAGATCATTCCGTTACTTTAGCAAGCCTTCGTGCTGCTGCTAAAAGATATGGCCCAGTGGCTATGATTCATTTTGATTCTCATACAGATACGTGGGATACGTATTATGATGAAAAATATTGGCACGGATCTCCTTTTATACGCGCATATGAAGAAGGGCTAGTAGATCCGAAGAAAGTTTTTCAAATTGGTATTCGCGGGACATTAAATCATCCGGGAGATGTTCAAGAAAGCAAAGACCTCGGTTACCATGTAGTAACGGCAGGAGAGCTTGAACGTCAGGGGTTTTCAATGATTTTGGAGCAAATGAAGACAGCGATTGGAGATACGCCGTGCTTTTTAACATTTGATATTGATTTTGTTGATCCTTCTTGTGCACCAGGCACGGGAACGCTTGAAGTAGGCGGATTCAGCAGCAGAGAAACGCTGCAAATGATCCGTTCTCTAACGGGATTTAACTATGTTGGATTTGACCTAGTAGAAGTGCTGCCTTCTTATGATCCAACTCAGATAACCTCTTTGCTTGCAGCTACAATCATTCATGATTTTGCTAGTTTAGTTGCAGTGAAAACGAAAAGAAAGTCATTGGATACGACGATTGAATAATGGCTTGTAAGCAGAAATCCCTCTCATTCAGAGGGTATTTCTGCGTTGATATAGCAGGAGATTAGGAACATATAGCTATTTAAAATAAAGCGCTTTCATAATATGATAAAAGAAAAAGATAGTTTGTTAGCAACCCTTACCAACTTAAAGAAATAAATCATATATTTGCTATAGTAAACGTAACAACCCTTTATATAAAAATGAATGAAAGTCATTCATTTTTATATAAAGAAATTAAATCATATGCATTTATGGATTAAATTGTCAGAATGTTCTTAATAAAGTGAAGGGGGAAGATAAATGAAACATGAAACAGTAACATTAAAAAGGTCGTTGAAATTATCGCAGATTGTATTAATGGGGATCGGATATATGACTCCGATGGTAGTGTTTGATACGTTTGGGATTGCGTCTGATATGACGAATGGACACGTTCCCACGTCTTATATCATAGCCCTTGTCGGGATGCTTCTCACGGCAGTAAGCTACAAAAAGATGATTCAAGTGTTTCCAAATGCAGGATCAGCTTATACATATACGCAAAAGACAATCAATCCACATTTAGGGTTCTTAGTTGGCTGGTCTGCACTAATGGATTATCTCTTTTTACCGATGGTTAACGCACTTATTTTTCAAATTTATTTATCATCTATTTTCCCTTCTGTACCATCGTGGATTTGGGTTGTCAGCTTCGTTATTATCGTTACGCTGCTAAATTTACGAAGCGTTAATTTCACTGCCAATTTCAATACGTTTCTTGTTGTATTTCAAATGACGATTTTAGTATTGTTTGTTGCTGTTTCAATCAAAGCCTTGCTAGGCGGAATGGGGGAAGGAACACTTTTTTCTATGAAGCCCTTCTTTAATCAGAACATGACGTCATCAGGGCTAATAGCAGGAGCTACACTTATGTGTTTTTCCTATTTAGGGTTTGATGCAGTGGCTATGTTATCAGAAGAAACGCCCAATCCTAAAAAAACGATTCCGCGAGCTATTTTTTTAGTTGCGTTAATCGGAGGAGTCATGTTTACCGTGACATCTTATTTTATTCAAGCGGTTTTTCCGACTTTAGAAGGATTCAAGCATCCAGACGCTGCGGCTCCTGAAATTGCTATGTATGTGAGCGGTACGCTGTTTCAAATTGTCTTTTTAGCTGGAGGAATTGCAGGAACATTATCATCAGGCATGTCATCGCATGCAAGCGTTTCGCGTTTATTATACGTAATGGGACGCGACCGAATTTTACCTCAGTCATTTTTTGGTTATGTTCATCCTAAGCTGCGTACACCTTCGCGAAATATTGTATTAGTCGGAGTGGTATCAGCAACTGCCATTTTCTTTAGTCTGGCAACGGCTACGTCATTTATTAATTTTGGAGCACTCATTGCGTTTTCTTTTGTTAATATTTCGGTTATTGCGCACTATGCTGTTCATCAAAAGCAGCACCGGTCGGCTAAGGGTTTTTGGTCATACATTATTATGCCACTATTAGGAGCAGCGGCGATTGGCGTTTTATGGCTTAACTTGGAGCGCAATTCATTTTTACTTGGTATTGGCTGGGCGATTGCCGGTTTAGTTTATTTAGTGTATGCAACGAAAGGTTTTAGAAGACAGCTGTCTTCCATTGAGTTTAAGGAAACAGAAGAAATGTCACCTTTGATGAAAGTCGGAGAAAAGTAAGGATAGAAACTACCTGTTTAAGCCTATCTTATTAAAGAAGCCACATTTATGGATTACGTATTTTGAACGTGTTACTATGTAAGAACGATAAGATAGAAAAAGGTAGGTAAATTATGATTAAAGCAGTTGTATTTGATTTTGATGGGTTAATTATTGATACAGAATCAGTGTGGTACGAAGTGTACCGCGAAATGTTAGAAGACAGGGGAGTAGATCTACCAATTGCAACGTTTGCTTCTTATGTGGGAACGGATGCTACGGCACTTTACGATTACTTGCTTCAGCAGTTTAACAATGAGTTCACGAAAGAGGAACTGGCTCAAGAATCGTTAAGACGTCATCAAGAAAAAATGAAATCATTAGTAGCCCGAGAAGGTGTAGCAGAGTACTTGGCAGAAGCAAAAGAACTTGGATTAAAAATTGGTTTAGCAAGCAGCTCGTATCGCGACTGGGTAACAGCATTTTTAAAAGAGCTAGATTTGCTGCACTATTTTGAAGTCATTCAAACGCGCGATGATGTAGAAAAAGTGAAGCCAGATCCGGCTCTTTACCGAAATGCAATTGAAAAGCTAGGAGTAGAACCCTCTGAAGCTTTAGCATTTGAAGATTCTTCTAATGGAGCAAAAGCTGCCATGGCAGCAGGCTTGCGCTGTGTAATTGTACCAAATCCGTTAACTAAACACCTGTCATTCGAAAGATATCACTTACATATCGAATCGATGAAAGAGAAAAGTTTAAAAGAAGTGATTCAGTATCTTTGTATTGAAGACTAAAGCTAAAAGCGGCACATTTTCCAAAAGAAAATGTACCGCTTTTTTTATTGTTTTACTGCTTCTTCAGTCAAATCAAAAGGATTATCTACAGGGTTATAGACACCGTCGTAATGCTTTTTAGTTATTAGAATAATAAGTCAATAACCTTTAAAGAAATCCTAATTCAGTATTAGTAATAGCTTCATTTATGTTTCGTTATAAGGCAAGAAGTTTCATTGACACTCTGGAAGAATATGTTTTAAGATTACTTCCAAACAGATTTAATTCTTAGTTAATTTATGTATTTAATTAGTTTTGGAGGTTGCTATGGGGAAACATATTTATTTAAATGCGTTTGATATGAATTGTGTTGTACATCAGACACCTGGTTTGTGGACGTACCCAAGTGATCAGGCGTCCGAATATAAAACGTTAGATTACTGGGTAGAGTTAGCTAAGCTATTGGAAAAAGGAAAGTTTGACGGTTTGTTTTTAGCCGATGTATTAGGCATTTATGACGTTTATAGGCAAAGTAACGAAGGAGCTCTTAAACAAGCTACTCAGCTTCCCGTGAATGAACCAACTGCGCTTATTTCCGCTATGGCGTATGCTACAAACCATTTAGGGTTTGGGGTAACGGTATCTACTACTTATGAGAAGCCTTATGCGTTTGCGCGTAAATTTTCGACATTGGATCATTTAACAAATGGCCGTATTGCATGGAATATTGTGACTTCATACCTTGAAAGTGGATCAATCAATCTAGGATTAGAAGAACACTTTACGCATGAAACCCGCTATGATATTGCCGATGAATTTTTAGAAGTCTGCTATAAGTTATGGGAAGGAAGTTGGGAGGAAGGAGCTGTTGTAAAAGATAAAGAAAAAGGGATCTTTACACTTCCAGACCGGGTTCATCCTATTAATCATAAAGGGAAGTGGTTTAGTGTTCCAGGCGTACATTTGTCAGAACCTTCACCGCAGCGAACTCCAGTTTTATTCCAAGCAGGAGCTTCTGCACCAGGAAGAGAATTTGCTGCCAAACACGCTGAATGTATCTTTACAAGTTTTCCTACTAAAAAAGTAGCCTCAGATTATGTGAAAAAAATGCGCACTCAAATTGCTGCAGAGGGCAGAGACCCAGATAGCGTATTAATTTTTAATTTATTTACCCCAATTGTTGGACGAACAGAAAAAGAGGCTGAAGAGAAGCTTGCTCGTTTTGAAAGCTATGTGAATTTTGAAGGGGCAGCTACGCTGTTTAGCGGCTGGACGGGAATCGATGTTTCTGCCTATGAACCAGAACAGCTCATTGAATTTATTGCGACAAATTCAGTCCGTTCCGCTTTAGAGAAATTTACAATAAGTGATCCGGATAGAAAGTGGACGGTAGAAGAAGTAGTGAAATTTGTCAGTATCGGAGGGATGGGCCCAGTTACTGTGGGGAGTCCAGAACAAGTAGCTGATTTTATGGAAGAATGGATAAACGATACGGGCATGGATGGGTTTAATATGGCTTATGTAACCACACCGGGGACGTTTGCTGATTTTATTGATTTAGTGATTCCTGTTTTGCAGGAAAGAGATTTATTCAAAACGGATTACAGTGAAGGAACTTATAGAGAAAAGCTATTTGAAAAATCACAATTCTTGCCTGATGAACACTATGGCGCTCGATATCGAAAGACGAGCCAAAAGGAGAGTTTAACATGACTGTGACCACTGTAAAGGAAGAAATTTATCTTGATCAAGCAAAAAAGCTGTCCGTTTCTTTTGCAAAGGATGCAGCACAAAGAGATAAAGAAGGGGGAACACCGAAACAGCAAAAAGATGCTATTCGCCAAAGCGGGCTGTTAAATTTATTAATTCCTCAAAAATATGGCGGAGAAGGCGGGAAATGGTCAACGGCTTTGGCTATTGTTCGAGAGTTGGCGAAAGGCGATGCAGCATTAGGTCACTTATATGGCTATCACTCCTTGTTTGTCTCAGATATCCGAATCAAAGGTACAGAAGAACAGCAGGCCTATTTTTATCCTTTATCTGTTCAGCAGCAAGCTTTTTGGGGAAATGCCTCTAATCCTTTAGTAGAAAGTCTAAAAGGCGATAAGCAATCACAAGGTTATCTATTAAATGGAACGAAAGCTTTCGGTTCTGGTTCACCTGATTCTCAGTACTTATGGCTATCGTTTAATGACAGGGAAACGGGGCAATATTTAAACGGAGTCGTGCCTACTGACAGAACAGGCATTACCGTCAAAGATGATTGGAATGCGATGGGACAAAGACAGACGGGAAGTGGAAATGTAGATTTTAAAAATGTACGAATAGAAGAACATGAAGTGGTTCAAGATTTTGTTGAAAATCCTACTCCTTTTTCAACTATTGGAGCCTCGCTGTCGCAAATTATTTTAACGAATGTCTTTATAGGAAGCGCTTTTGGAGCAATTGAAGAAGCACAAAACTACACGGCTTCTAAAACAAGGCCTTGGTTAACATCAGGAGTAAAAAAAGCTTCGGATGATCCAGGTATACTGCGAAAATACGGTGAACTCTGGATTCAAGCGAAAGCAGCCAGTGCACTTGCAGATGAAGCAGCTCTCATATTGGATGAAGCGTGGGAAAAAGGCAAAAAACTAACGGAAGAAGAACGTGGAAATCTAGCAGTTCACGTAGCGGCTGCCAATGTTTTTGCTGGTAATGCCGCACTGGATATCACAAGTAAGATATTTGAAGTTATGGGAGCGCGTTCGGTTCATGCTGAATACGGATACGACCGATTCTGGCGTAATGTAAGAACTCATACTCTTCATAATCCAGCTGAATACAAGCTTCGAACGGTTGGGGACTGGGTGTTGAATCAGCAGTACCCTACACCTAATCCGTATGCTTGATTTAAAAATAGTAAAAAATGAAGCTATCAGACAACTGAGGCTCCTTATTGCAGTTTATTTGTAATAACGGAGTTTTTTTATGTAGCTTTAAAAAGGGGCGAATACAAGTGGAGTTGTTTTGGTTTATTCCAACGTATGGGGATGGACGTTATTTAGGAAGCCATGAAGGAGCCAGGGCTGCAAGCTATTCTTATTGCAAACAAGTTGCACAAGCTGCGGATGAGCTAGGCTATAGCGGGGTCTTGCTTCCGACGGGAAAGTCATGTGAAGACGCGTGGATTGCTGCATCTACTTTAGTGCCCGTCACTGACAATCTGAAGTTTTTAGTAGCAGTACGCCCGGGTTTAATGTCGCCTACACAAGCCGCAAGAATGGCTGCAACATTTGACCGATTTTCTAAAGGAAGGCTTCTTATTAATGTTGTAGCAGGAGGAGATCCCGTTGAGTTAGAAGGAGACGGAGTGTTTTTAAACCATCACGATCGCTATGAGCTGACAGATGAATTTTTAACCATATGGAGAAGGGTATTAAATGAATCGGATGTTCACTTCGACGGAGACTACTTGAGTGTTAAAGGTGGAGACGTACTTTATCCGCCGATCCAAAAACCGTATCCTTCCCTTTATTTTGGAGGCTCTTCTCCTGTAGCGATGGACGTTGCCTCAAGGCATATAGACGTCTATTTGACTTGGGGAGAGCCTCCTGCACAAGTAAAAGAAAAAATTGAACGAATGAAAGAAAAAGCCAGGCAGACAGGAAGAGAAATTCGATTTGGCATCAGGCTTCATGTCATTGTTCGTGAAACTGAAGAACAAGCCTGGAAAGCGGCAGATGAACTGATTCAACATGTTGATGAAGAAGCCGTTAAATCAGCCCAAAAAGTATTTTCTCGAATGGATTCAGAAGGTCAAAAACGTATGAGCGCCTTGCATCAAGGCGACCGTTCAAACTTAGAGGTAAGCCCTAATCTATGGGCTGGTGTAGGGTTAGTTCGAGGAGGAGCAGGGACTGCTTTAGTAGGAGATGCTGATACAGTGGCACAACGAATCAAAGAATATGCAGAGTTAGGTATCGAAACATTTATTTTATCCGGGTATCCTCATTTAGAAGAAGCATATCGAACAGCAGAGCTTTTGTTTCCAAGGCTTCCAGTTAAGCGTAAGCACGATGAGAACGAGCGCACATTTATCAGTCCATTTGGTGAAGTGAAAGTGAATGATAAAACACCGGCTAAAAGGTGAGAAAGGAGGGAAACAGTGAACAATACCCAAACGATTGCAGCGTCTCAAGAAAAGATCCTTGAATTGGCTAACCGGTTGGCTAAAGAGTTTTCCAAAACTGCTGTAAAAAGAGATAGAGAAGGCGGAACGCCTCTACATGAGCGTAATCTGCTTAGAAAAAGCGGTCTTTTAGCCTTCCCAATTCCTAAGGAATACGGAGGTTATGGAGCCGACTGGCCGATTGTTTTTAAAATCGTGAATATCATTGCGAAAGCAGATAGTTCACTTGCACACTTGTTGGGTTATCATTATTTGACGATTTGTTCGACGTTTCTGTTTGGAAGTACTCAGCAGTACAAAACTTTTTACAAAGAAACGGCAGCTCAGCAGCTTTTTTGGGGCAATGCCTTTAATCCTAGAGATTCGGGGCTGAAAGCAGTTCGAGAAAATGGACGATTAATGCTCAGCGGAAGCAAGAGTTTTTGTTCTGGGGCAACGGATTCCGATCGTTTGTTAGTATCGGCTCAAGAAGAAAACGGTGAGGTATTGCTATGTGTACTTCCTACTCATAGAGCCGGAATTGTTACTGAAGATAATTGGGACGGATTTGGACAGCGCCAAACGGATAGCGGAAGCGTAAAGTTTGAAGGTGTTATCGTGTATGAAGAAGAAATATTGCATAAAGCAGCTGAAGAGCAAAAGGTTTTTCCTACGGTACGAACGCATTTGGCTCAGCTTATGCTCACTCACTTATTGTACGGTATTGCTCAAGGCGCTTTGGAAGAATCAAAAGCTTACGTGAAGGCTCATACAAAACCGTGGCTAAGTTCAGATGTTGAAGCAGCAGAGCAAGATCCTTATATTATTCAGCAATACGGTGAAATGAGTTTAAATCTTCATGCTTGTTCAGCACTTATCGAAAAAGCTGTTGCAGAATTTGATCATGCATGGAAAAAAGAAGACGCGTTAACGAAACAGCAGCGGGGCGAGTGCGGAGTCGCCATTGCGATGGCTAAAACATTTACTGCCAAAACGGCCTTACATATTACTTCCACTATATTTGATGGGATGGGGGCTAGAGCCACGTCTGATCAGTATAAATTTGATCGCTACTGGCGCAACGCACGAACAATTAGCTTACACGATCCTGTTGCTTACAAGCTGCGTGACATAGGTAAATGGTATCTTAGCAGTGAACTGCCGCCGATTACCCCATATTCATAGAAAGTCTGCTAAAAAGAGGCTGGGACAAAAGTATTTTAATTGAAGGAAGATCCGAACGATGAATCGTTCGGATTTTTTCATGGTTAGAGTGAACGTAGGTTTCTTATATTGAGTTGCTTCTAGCTGTTGATTGGGTGGATTTCATTATGTAGCTATTTCTTTTTTACTAGAATAGGTATAACTTTTTTAATTAAAAAATAACGAATCAGCTTGTTTAAATAGATAAAACTGATATAATGATAACGATTATCAGTTTCAAGAGTCAATTATCTACATAAAGATACAAGCAGGAGGAATGACATTTGAATAAGAAAAAAATAGGACTGCTGGCTTTTATTACAATGCTGGCAATCGGAATGCTTATCGGCTGCAGCAGCACGAACAAGGAAAATTCAGCCGATGAAAAAAATGAAAAAACAAGAGTGGTTAAACATGAGCTTGGAGAGACAAAAGTAAAAGAAAATCCAAAGCGAGTAGTCGTATTAGAGTTAGGTTTTATTGATGCATTGTTAGATGCTGGGATTAAACCTGTAGGAGTAGCTGATGATGATAAAGCAGAACAGCTTATTGATAAAGATGTACTAAAAGAAATTAAAGGATACAAATCAGTTGGCACGCGAGCACAGCCAAGCTTGGAATCGATTAAACTGTTGAAGCCAGATTTGATTATCGCTGATTCAGAACGTCATAAAAATGTATATAAAGAATTATCAAAAATCGCGCCAACGATTGAGTTAAAAAACTTAAATGCTAATTACGATGATTTACTAAATACGGAGTTAAAAGTAGGAGAAGCGGTTGGCAAGAAAGCAAAAGTTGAAAAAGTGGTAGAAGAGCATAAGCAAAAAATGAAGGATTTAAAAGCAAAAGCACCAAAAAATCCGGGCAATGTACTTGTTATCGCTGATGCAAATGGTAATATTAATGCTAGAACTTCAAATTTCTTTACAACGGGTGTTCTTGAGCAATTAGGCTTCAAAAATGCATTAACAGATCCTACAAAAGAGTACAGTGTAAAAATGACAATGGAACAGCTGGTAAAAGCAGATCCGGACAAACTCATTGTTATGCGAAATGAAAAAGGTCATACGCCTTTAGCAAAACAGCCATTATGGAAAGAGCTAAAAGCGGTTAAAAACAATCAAGTGTATGAAGTTGATGTATTTAAATGGTCTCTTCGCCGAAGTGTACAAGGTGCAAATGGTATTGCAGATGAAGCAGAAAAGTTATTATTTGAAGGCAAATAATAACGAAGAAAAGAACAATCCAGCGGGGTTGTTTTTTTCTTTTTATTGAACTTTCAAATGAAAGGAGGCGCAGTCTATTATGAAAGCTGTTCACGGTTTATCCAAAAGAAACAAATCTCCACTTCGTATAATAGCTATTTTCCTTGCGGTTATTATTCTTTTACTGATTTCTATGTTTTTATCTATTTCCATCGGTTCTATACATATTTCTTTTGGAACGATTAAGCAAGCTATACTAAATTTTGACGGATCAAAAGAACAATCTATTATTCAAACTGTCCGTCTGCCTCGCTTATTGGTAACGGCATTTGTTGGCGCTAATTTGGCTGTCGCCGGAGCGTTGATGCAAGCATTAACTAGAAACCCATTAGCTTCTCCTGGTATTTTTGGTATTAATGCCGGGGCATCAGCGGCAATGGTATTTTTAACGGTTTTAGTTCCGAGTGTAAGCATGATTGGTGGGGTATTTGGAGCATTTTTAGGAGGCGCCTTTGCTGCTGTTATTGTCTACGTCATGAGTTCGTTGATTAAAGGAGGAGACAGCGATGTAAAGCTTGCTTTAACGGGTGTTGCTATACAAGGTATGCTTATGTCTCTTACGCAAACGCTGTTAATTTTTAATGAAAGCAAAACAGAAGGCGTTATGTTTTGGCTCACCGGCTCAGTTATTGGGCGGGATTGGGGACATGTTCACGTGTTGCTTCCTTTTAGCATTGTGGGTCTGCTTATTGCGTTTGGTCTGGGAAGAGCGTCTTCTTTGTTATCTTTAGGAGATGATGTAGCTAGAGGACTCGGGCAGCGAGTCTTTGCCATTAGAGCGTTCACTGCAGTTGTTGTGATTGTATTAGCAGGTGTTTCTGTGGCAATTGCGGGTCCCATTGGCTTTGTAGGGCTTGTTGTTCCGCATATGGTTCGTTATTTAATAGGTGTAGATTACCGAGTTGTTTTGCCAATGAGCGCGCTGCTTGGTGCATCTTTATTGCTATTAGCAGACGTATTGTCGCGATTTATTACATATCCGTATGAGACCCCTGTAGGTGCAGTAACAGCATTGCTTGGAACACCGTACTTTATTTACTTGGCGAGACGCAAAAAAACAGAAAGGAAGGCATGAGTATATATGCAGACTGTCAATAAAACAAAAAAGCAGCCATCTCGATTCAAGTCTGTCGGCCTGTTTATCATTCTTTCTGTCTTAATTATAGCGCTAAGCGTGATAAGCCTTAGCTTAGGAGACATTAACATACCGCCATTAGATATTATTACGTCTTTTATTGGCATTGGCGATCCTGACTTGACGTCTATTTTGGTAGAATTTCGCCTGCCTCGTATTTTGCTGGCTATTTTAACGGGAATCGGCCTAGCTGTGTCCGGAGTCGTCGTACAGTCTATTATGAGAAATCCGCTCGCCAGTCCAGATACATTAGGTCTTTCAAGCGGATCAGGGTTAGCTGCTGTTGCAGTCACTATTTTACTGCCTTTAGCAAGCCCGTCTGTTTTATCAGTCGCTGCGTTTGCAGGAGGCTCTATTGTCTTTGTAATCGTCTATTTGCTTGCTTATAAAAAAGGAGTAGAACCTATTCGATTTGCATTAATAGGTGTAGCAGTCAGCGCTTTTTGTTCATCGGGTATTCACTTGTTAATTTCAAAAGCAAATCCAAACGTCAATGCGGCACTCATTTGGCTGAGCGGCAGCTTATGGGGAAGAACATGGGATCAATTGATTGGTTTACTTCCGTGGGTCGTTATACTAGTACCGCTGATTTGGCTGTTAGCTGCTCGGTTAGATTTAATTCATTTAGGTGATGAAGTGGCTCGAGGACTAGGGGCTAGAGTAGAGTTAATTCGTCTAGTATTACTAGCAAGCGCAGTGGCAATGACGGCTGCTGTTGTGTCGGTTGTTGGCACTATTGGCTTTGTAGGGCTTATTATTCCTCATGTGGCCAAACGGTTAGTGGGACCGAGACATAAACAACTAATTCCTACAGCCGCTTTACTTGGCGCTTTGTTTGTACTAGCAGCAGATTTAATTGGGCGAGGAATTGCTCCTCCGATTGAAATTCCGGCCGGATTAATTATTGGCATTATCGGCGCTCCGTATTTTCTTTATTTATTGTGGAGAGAATCTAAAAAATAAGCTCGCGCTTTAGCGCGAGCTTATTTTTATTCCAAATGAATTTTTGGGAATGGAATATGCGGAGGCTCTTCTAGCCATCCTTGTTCAATACTTATTCTTGATACTTCTTTGGCATATTCCAAAATTTCAGTTGTGAAGTTTGTATAATTTAACGCGAGATCTAAACGCGGGCTCGTTGACATCGCCAGCCCGTATCCACGTACATTTTCAGTAATCATCGCGGCTAGGTGAAACATCATGAGTTTTTCTGAAAATGGAGGAACGGAAGACTTTTCTACTCCGTAATCCCACTTCATTGTGACCGGTATGTTTTCTACCATCAGCGGTTGTGACAGGGATTCAATATGCTGCTGCACAAGTTCTCTACCCTTTAATAAAAAAGCCTGAATGTCCTGAGAAGGAGCTATTTGAGCAAATCCTAAAATTAAATCTTTTGCAATCAAATTCGTCTGTATACTTGATACGATATGAGAAATTTCAATGACGGTTAACGGGCGCTTTTCATCAAAATAGCTCCCTAGAAAGAGTTCTTTGTCGTTCATATCAGACGCATCTGCAATCGGAATAGGAGGAAGCTCTATAAAGATTTGTTTTTCTAACAGCAAATCTGTAATCGTTTGATTGAGCTTTTCCGCTTTTAGCAGCAAGCTGCGAAAAAAAGACCGTACATCATTTCTTGCGGCAACATCGACGCCCGTAGTTGCTGACAGCAGAAGGACATTTGAAATATGCTTCAAATAAAGCAAATAAAAGGAGTCCGAGAACAACTTTGGTGCTTCAGCATCAACGTCTTCGTCTCCGAAGCCAAGCGGAATTGGCATATTTTCTTTTAAAAAGATAGCAGTGAGCGCATCACTGTTTTTGGTTGTGATGTGCAGTGTACCTTGAATCGCTTTTTGAATATCCAAATCGTCTACATGATACAGAAAATGTTTAAGCATACAAGAAATTGCTTTATCGTTCATATATTGCTTCCAAATAACAGCCATCTCGGCGGCTGACAGTGGAGAAAATGATTGATTGTTCATAATAAACTCCTCATATATAGATAATTAACAAGTTTCTAAAAGGTTATTAACTAGTATAAGTCAAAGGAAGTAAGATAAACACTATAGAAAGTAAAAAAAGGTATCAACATTTTACTATAAGAGTAACCTTCATGCATAATTTAAAGGTTCTTTTAGGAAAAGAAGAGCTCAACCGCTTCTTTCTTGCAAAGCAGAAATAAAACCGAAATAATAAATGAAGAAAGTCAGGCAAGAAAGGAGTTTCATTATATGCCAGAAGGTCCAGAAATTAGACGAGCAGCCGATGAAGTGGAAAAAGCGATTATCAGTCTTCCCGTTAGAGAGATATGGTTTGCTTTTCCATCTTTACAGCATTACGAAGAAGTATTAACGGGTGCTCGTATTAAAAGGGTAGATACAAAAGGGAAGGCTATGCTTATTCGTTTTGACAACGGCTATACCATTTATTCACATAATCAGCTTTATGGAAAATGGTATGTACGTTCATCTTACAATTATCCATCTACAAACAGACAGCTGCGTCTTGCTATTCATAATGAAAAGAAATCAGCGCTGCTCTATAGCGCTTCTGATATTGAAGTATTGCGTGATGAAGAAGTTTCTGCTCATCCTTTTGTATCAAGAGTAGGTCCGGATATTTTAAGTGAAGAAGTAACGGCAGGCGAGCTTTTAGACCGCTTTTACTCTAAGGCATTTTACCGCAGAAAATGGGCGTCGCTGCTGCTAGACCAAAGCTTTATAGCGGGGATTGGAAATTATTTGCGCAGTGAAATTCTATTTGTAGCGGGAATTAATCCTGCAGCTCGTCCAGTAGACTGCACGGAAGAACAGCTTAAAAAGGCAGCTGAAGCAACCATTTCTCTTGTAAAACAGTCCTATGAAACAGGTGGCATTACAAATGACGTAGAGCTTGCTGAAACGTTAAAAAAGAAAGGCCAAAAGCGCTCTGAATACCGCCACTGGGTTTTTAACCGTGAAGGAGAAGCTTGCCGAATTGACGGCACGCCTATCTTAAAAGTGCAGGCTGCTTCTAGAAGGCTTTATTACTGTCCTACTTGTCAAAAATAGCAGGATATATTTATTCTGCTATTTTTTTGATGTGAAAATGAACGGCTGTTCATTCTTGTGATATAGTTAAAAAGTAAAGGCATATTCTTAAGGGGAGGGATAAGATGGAATGTAAAGCAGGAGATACATTTACGTGGCAAAGAACGTTTCAAGAGGAAGAAATCATGCAGTTTGCAGAAATGACTGGAGACCGGGGCAAACATCATATAGAACGTGACGAAAAAGGGCGGCTAATGGTGCATGGACTTATGACTGCTAGTATTGGGACAAAAATAGGTGGAGACTTAAACTACATTGCAAGAGAAATGGTGAGTGAATTTCTTCGTCCAGTTTTTGCAGGAGATACGATTACCTGTGAATGCGTATTAACTGAAGTAGAAAAAGCAGATGGTTTTCAAAAAGTGAAAATCAAATCAGTGTATCGAAATCAACAAGGTAAAGAAGTACTGATAGGGACAAGTAATGGAATTATTCGAGATTAAATTGAAAGCGTTAACAAAATGTGAGTTATGAATATGGTTAGAAAAGTCACGGGTTCGTGACTTTTTTTGCTGTTCATTTTCCTTCTTTTGTCATTTACCATTTAAATGTAAATATGGTAAATTAGTAAAGTTGAGTTTCATAAATGGTAAAAATGTGTATTTACTAAGTACATAGATTCTTAATTTTGGAAAATATTTAAAAAGGAGTTTCTTACATGAAAAAAATAATGAATACAGGCTTAGCACTATCATTCGCTCTATTGCTTTCGGCATGTGGGATGCCGTCTTCAGAGGAATTAACGGGTGACGTGAAAGAAGCACAAGAAAAGGTGAAAAATGTCCAAGTGAAAGTCACTGGGAAAGAAGAAGGATCCTCTGATTACAAAGTCAACGGAGTACAAGAGTTTGATTTTAAAAGCAAAGCAGGTTACATTAACACAAGAATGAACGGCGAAGAACTAAAGATGTATCATGACGGAGATGAAACGTTAGCTGTGGCTGGAGAAGAAAGCACAAAAGTACAGGGAGAAGAAAAAAAGTACGTTACGGCTTTAATTAATAATGCTATGGAGCTTCAACAAAATCCAATACGCTACTATCAAAAATATGATAAAAATCTTCCAAATGAATTTGACGTTACCGAGAAAGACAAAGAGTATGTATTAACATTCAACGGAGACAAAGACAAAAAGCAAAAAATTGTAGCAGATGATGCTAAAGCTTATTATAAAATAACAAATCAAGGCAGCGATACTGCTGTAGATCTTGATCAAATTAAAGGAAAAGATTTTTCACTTGTTGTGACAATTGATAAAGAAACGAAGCAAGTAAAGAAAGTAGAGAAAAAACAGTCGTATTCTGTTAAAGTAGACGGAAAAACAGAAAACTCAAAGTCTAAGCAAACGTATACGTATACATATAATCAATTAGACAATGTAACAAAACCAAAAGTGGAAGCAAAATCCGCTGCTGCTTCTAAAGATAGCAGCACCGAAACGCCAAGTAAAGAAAAGCAAGCTGCCTATGCCAAGGAAGCGGGACAATACGTGGATGCTTTAATTCAAGCAACTGTTTATCAAAATACAGATCAATTTGTTGCTAAACATCCGAATCAGCAAGATAAGAAGCAGGTAAAAGAAAAAGGGGAGTTCCAAAAGAGTTCGTTTGTAGAGTTTTTTGAAACGAATTTTAAAGGTGCTTTATCATCATTGAGCTCAAATATAACCGATGAGCAGTTAAACGAAGTAAGCAGCGCTTTTCTAAAAGCTCTTTCATCTACAAAATATAACATTAAAGATACAGCGTATAGTGCTGAAGATGATGCGTACGTTGTACAAGTCGAAATTCAAGGATTTAACGATGCAAGTGTATTAGCGGAAGTCATGACACCACTTGCAGAAAAATATCAGGCGGGTGAGCTGAGTAACGAGCAGTTAGTAAACGAACTTATTAACGGAGTAGCAAAACGCTATCGTGAGCCAGTTGAATTACTTCCGGCAAAAACAGTCCCTGTACACGTTATAAGAAATGGTGAAAAAGATTACGAAGTTTTAATGCAAGATGAGTATCTGTTAACATTTGCTCAACAATCATAAATAGACATAGAAAAAGATTTCAGCTATATGCCTGAAGTCTTTTTCTATGTTTGTTTAAAATATAATTTTAAAAATAAAATAAATTATTGAAATTATATTTTAAAGGAATTATAATAACCATAACTTCACTACATGATGAAAAAGTAGCTAAAAAAATGAATGAACAGCTTACATTATTAACACAGAGTCCCAAAATGAGCAGACCATGAAGATAGATACGGCTAGTACAAAAGAAATTTTGCACGTAATGAATAAAGAAGATCAAAAAGTGGCGCTGGCTGTGCAAGAAGTACTTCCAAACGTAGAGGTAGCAGTTGAGTTTGTAAGTGAATTATTTCAAAAGGAAGGCCGGCTTATTTATGTCGGTGCGGGAACAAGCGGACGCACTCCTTATGTGATTGGTGCATTAAGATATGCAAAATCTGTAAAAGCTAAAACGGTGGCGCTGTCTTGCAATGGTAATTCTCTTATTGGAAAAGAAGCGGACCATAGTATTGAGGTGGTAGTAGGTTCAGAAGTGCTAACAGGTTTCACAAGGTTAAAAGCAGCAAGCGCTCATAAAATGATTCTCAACATGATTTCTACCGCGGCTATGATCAAAGTAGGAAAAGCGTATGAAAACTTAATGATAGATGTTCATGTGAGTAATGAAAAGCTTAAAGAGCGAGCGATAGGTATTATTTGTAAAATTACAGGTGTTTCTTATGAGCAAGCAAGTCAAACGCTTGAAGAAGCAAATAATGAGGTAAAAACAGCAGTGATTATGATCAAAACAAATGAAAATTACGATACCGCAAAGACGTTACTGAATAATGCGGGGGGTTATGTGAGAAAAGCGATTGAACATTACGTATAAAGGAGAGAAACGATGTCAACAGGCGGATTAACAATGATTAAAAACACGGTGGCTAAGCTTCCGGATTCGGAGAGGAAAATTGCTGAATATATTTTAAACAACCCGCATACTGTGGTAAACAGTACGGCTGGGGAACTAGGAAGACTAGCGAATGCGAGCAGTGCCGCTGTTATTCGTTTGTGTAAATCTATCGGGGTTAGCGGCTTTCAAGAATTAAAGGTAAGAGTAGCCGGTGATTTAGCTAAAGATACAGAACAAGGATACCGCGATATTGAAACAAACGAAACGATTCAAACTATTGTCAAAAAAACAGTAAGCAACAGCATTCAAAGTTTAAGTGATACGGCCGAGCTTGTGAATTATAAAGAAGCAGAGCGGGCTGTTTTGACATTGATTGAAGCCAAAAACATTCATTTTTTTGGAATCGGTGCTTCACATATTATTGCTATGGATGCGCAACAAAAATTTCTTCGAATTAATAAAAATGCGACGGCTTTTGCAGATAGCCATCTAGCAGCTACACTCATCGCAAATGCAAGTAAAGACGATGTAGTTGTGGGCATCTCTTTTTCAGGGGAGACCCCTGAAGTAAGCAATGTCTTATCTTTAGCTAAAAATCGCGGAGTAAAGACGATTAGCTTAACTAAATACGGACAGTCTACCGTTTCGTCTTTAGCAGATATTTGTTTGTATACGTCTTATTCTCAAGAAGCGCCGTTTCGAAGCGCAGCTACATCGTCTCGTTTAGCCCAGCTTTATGTGATTGATGTTTTATTTTTAAGTATTGCAGCGCAGCAGTACGACCAGACGATTGAGTATATTGACAAAACAAGAGATGCCATTCAGTTTTTGAAAGATAAAAAATAAAAAAAGAAAGCGATTGCAAAAAGGGGATTTTGTGGTCTGTTTCCTCAGTGGCGTATCCATCTAAGAGGAAAATACAAAGGGGGATTAACATGTCTTTAGATAATCATCAATTAGCAAAGGCTGTTTTGGAGATGCTTGGGGGAGCATCCAATATTGAAGCGTATACGCATTGTATGACGCGGCTGCGCGTGACTGTAAAAGATGATTCAATCGTTAAAAAAGCAGATATACGAAAACTTGAAGGCGTGCTCGGGTTAGTGGAAGAAGAAACGCTGCAAATCATTATTGGTCCCGGCAAAGTGAACAAAGTAACAGAGGAGTTTGGAAAGTTAATTGATGAATCCGGCGGTATTAACTTAGAAAATCGTGCAGCACAGCGGAAATCGGAGCTAAAAGAAAAAAATGCAACTCCGTTTAAGCTCTTGCTTCGCCGAATTGCAAGTATTTTTATTCCGTTGATACCTGCTCTTGTAGCATCTGGACTTATTACTGGAGTGACAAAAGCAGCTGTGCAAGCGAAGTGGCTTCCGGCGGATTCACAGATTGCTATTCTTTTAACCGTTATCGGAAGCGGTTTATTTGCTTATCTTGGTATTTTAGTAGGTATTAATGCCGCAAAAGAGTTTGGAGGTTCGCCAGCTCTAGGAGGCTTAGCCGGTATTTTAGTCATTAATCCTGCCGTAGCTGATATTAAACTTTTTGGGGAAGCACTTCTGCCGGGGCGGGGTGGCTTAATAGGCGTATTGCTTGCAGCAATCTTTATGGCCGTGTTAGAAAAACGAGTACGTAAATTTGTCCCTCAGTCACTGGATATTATTATTACACCAACCGTTACGGTGTTAATTACAGGAATTATTACGTATGTGGTATTCATGCCAATCGGCGGCTTGATTTCAGACGGAATCACAAAAGGTCTTTTAGGAGTTTTAGAGGTTGGAGGAGTTGTAGCAGGCTTTGTTTTAGGGGCAACGTTCTTGCCGCTCGTCATTACGGGACTGCATCAAGGCCTTACTCCTGTTCATTTAGAGCTTATCAATTCAATTGGAGATGATCCGCTTCTTCCTATACTAGCAATGGGCGGAGCCGGTCAGGTCGGTGCAGCTTTTGCTATTTATATCAAAACAAAGAAAAAACGTTTAAAGCGAGCAATTGGAGGCGCACTTCCTTCAGGACTGCTCGGAATCGGAGAGCCGCTTATTTTTGGAGTCACACTTCCTTTAGGGCGTCCATTCTTAACCGCTTGTCTTGGAGCTGGAATCGGCGGAGCGTTTCAGGCGCACTTCCATATTGCAACTGTAGCAGTGGGAGTATCAGGTTTACCGCTTACGTTTTTAGTTCATGCGCATCAAATTCTTCTTTATTTACTTGGATTAGTTATTGCTTACGCAGCAGGCTTTATTTGTACCTATTTCTTTGGATTTAACGATGAAATGGCGAGGGAGTTTGAATGATTGGCATTTCGTTTTATTTGAACGATAGAGATGCCAAACAAAGATTAGTAGAAGCGAGTGAATGCGGCGTTACACGCGCATTCACTTCACTTCACATTCCAGAGGAAAAAGGAGATTTGGCTGAACGGGCAAAAGAATTGCTTCATGTGGCTAGAGAGTGTGGAATAAGCGTGTATGCAGATGTATCCAAGGATACACCAGTTCATTTAGGTATCGAAAGCCTTATGACTCTATCTTCACTTGGCGTATCAGGTATTAGACTAGACGATGGCTTTAGCGTAGAAGAAACGATTTTACTTGCGAATGAGTTTTATATTGCCCTTAATGCAAGTACATTGTCAAAACAAGAAATAGAAGCGCTGTTATCTGCAGGCCTTCATCATCATCAGCTGCTTGCTTGGCATAATTTTTATCCGCGGCCTGAAACAGGGCTTGAAGAAACGTTTTTTCAACAGCAGACAGATTTATTCAATGAACTTTGTATTCCAGTGTGTGCTTATACTCCTGGAGAAGGCGAAAAGAGAGGTCCTATTTATCAAGGTCTTCCTACTAGAGAGAAGGACCGTAATAGATGTCCTTTTATCTCTGCAGTAGATTTATACGGATGCGGAGTAACGGAGGTTTATATTGGAGATCCATACGCCAGTTCAAGTTTATTAAAACGTTTAGTTCAATATCAAGAAAACCGCATTATTCCGCTACGCATTCGTTCACCTCATATACAGGGAACGTACAGCGTGCGTCCGGATATATCAAGAGACGTTCTGCGTTTGGTGGATACACGATCTGTAGAACCAGTGCCGCCATATCATACAGTCGAGCGCGGAATTGGAGCAATTACAATGGACAATGATGGCTACGGACGTTACAGAGGAGAGGTTCAAATAGCTAAAAGGAATTTGCCTGCAAATGCTAATGTTAACGTGATTGGGCATGTGATAGAAGAAGATCATGAACTGCTTTCGTTAGTGAGATCGGGTCAAAAACTTGAGCTTATTACTGTCTAAATGGAAAAAACGTGTATTTTTAAAGAAGCTGATAGCTAACTAGTAATCTTACAAAAACAAAGAGCACACACTGCTTGAAAAAGGTGTGTGCTTTTTATTTTACTAAAAAGGAAACTATTTTCATTACCCTATCATGAACCTTTCTATTGAATAAAACGCTTTACTATGATAAAACTATTACAGGTAAACATATGATAATAGATTAATTTCATAGAGATACAACACCACTAGGGGTGCTTTCGAAGCTGAGAGAGACGAGAAGTCTTAACCCTTATAACCTGAACTAGGTAATACTAGCGTAGGAAAGAGGTATTGTAATGGATGTTTTGTATGGGATTTCCTTACGAACTCGTTATAATAATTTTGTGTACATAAACAAAAACACTTCTTTCCTGCGAAAGAAGTGTTTTTTTATGCGTAAAGGAAGGTGTCATACATGGAAGAAACAATTGATTTGCTTGTCAAACAGGTAGAGGAGCGCAAAGGAGAGTTAATCCAGTTATTAACAACGCTTGTTTCGTATAAAACGCCAGCGCCTCCTGCACGAAATTCTCATGAAGCGCAGCTGTACGTAGCGAATTTTCTTAAAAACTGCGGTTTCTCCATTGATATGTGGGACTTATATTCTAACGACCCCATCGTAGTGGGTACGTTAAAAGGACAAAAATCAGCTGACTATCAAAGCCTGATTATTAACGGTCATATGGATGTTGCTGAGGTACAAGAAAATGAAAAATGGGAAACAGATCCGTTTGAAGCTGTCGTGAAAGACAATAAAATCATCGGACGCGGAGTTGCTGATATGAAAGGCGGCTTGGCAGGAGCGTTGTTTGCAGTTCAGCTTTTAACGGAAGCAGGAATCAAGCTGCCGGGAGACTTGATTTTTGAATCCGTTGTAGGAGAAGAAGTAGGAGAGGCAGGTACGCTGCAATGCTGTCAGAAAGGGTATACAGCTGACTTTGCGCTTGTAGCGGATACAAGTGATTTGCATATTCAAGGTCAAGGCGGAGTCATCACGGGATGGATTACGATAAAAAGCAGTAAAACCTATCATGACGGTACACGCCGAAGTATGATTCATGCTGGAGGAGGGCTTTTAGCCGCAAGCGCTATTGAAAAGATGGCAAAAGTGATCGGAGGGCTGCAAGAATTGGAGCGTCACTGGGCTGTTACAAAGAGCTATCCAGGATTTTTGCCAGGGACAAATACGATTAATCCAGCAGTAATCGAAGGCGGAAGACATGCTGCTTTTATTGCAGATGAATGCAGGCTGTGGATCACCGTTCACTATTATCCCAATGAATCGTACGACCAAGTATCAAAAGAAGTGGAAGAATACATTTTAGCTATTGCAAAAGCGGATCCATGGTTAAAAGATAATCTGCCAACCTTTGAATGGGGAGGCACATCAATGATCGAAGACAGAGGAGAAATCTTTCCGTCATTAGAAATTGATGAAAATCATGGAGGAGTGCAGCTGCTTGCAAATACTCATGAACAAATGGAAGGGAAAAAGCCTCCAATTGATGTGTCAACTAGCGTAACAGACGGGGGATGGCTAGCTGATGCGGGAATTCCGGCGGCTATTTACGGTCCGGGAAATTTAGCAAATGCACATGCTGTGAACGAACAATTAGATATTAATCAGCTTGTTCAATATACAAAAGTGATGGTGCAGTTCATTTATACGTGGCTGCATACGCATAAGGAGTGAACATCATGAAATTTAGTGAACGATTATACGAAAAGCTGCAGCCTATTTGGCGTCAAAATCATAATCATCCCTTCGTACAGGGAATGGGAGACGGAACGCTTGAAAAGGAAAAGTTTCGCTTTTACATGATTCAAGATTACCTTTACCTAATTGATTATGCCAAGTTATTTGCAATTGGAGCCATGAAAGCTACCGATCTTCAAACGATGGGGAAATTTGCAGGCCTTTTAGATTCTACGTTAAATGAAGAAATGAGCCTTCACCGTGAGTATGCCAAGAAATTTGAAATCAGCGAAAAAGAATTAGAAAAAGCGCAGCCATCGCCTACAACGCTTGCATACACACACTATATGCTACACGTTGGTCAAAGCGGAACATTAGCTGAATTAGTGGCGGCTCTTTTGCCTTGTATGTGGAGCTACTGGGAAATAGGAAAAGAACTCAGTGAAAAGCCTGGAGCTAGCAATGAATTTTACCGCGAGTGGATTGAAATGTACAGCTCAGAAGAATTTGGAGAACTTGCGACGTGGTGTATCAACTTATTTGACTCACTTACTGAAGACAAATCAGAAGCGGAGTTAGAAAAGCTCGAAGAAATTTTCTTAAATACGACGCGTTTTGAGTATATGTTCTGGGATATGGCTTATAACGAAGCGATGTGGCCAATTCATGAATAACTCTGTGTTATCTTTTCAAAACGTCAGTTTTACGTACAAAAATGGTGATAAAGCGATTTTAAAATCATTAAACTTAGACGTGAAAGAAGGCGAGTTTGTCAGTATCGTTGGAGCGAGCGGATCTGGAAAAAGTACGTTGTTTCGTCTCATTACAGGTCTTGAACAGCAGAGTGAAGGCGATATCGTGATTAACGGGCAGTCTTATGAAAAGCGACTAGGAAAAGTAGGCTACATGCCGCAGCAAGATTTGCTGCTTCCGTGGCGTACAATCTTAGACAATGCAGCGCTGCCGCTTGAGCTGCACAATGTGTCAAAAGCAAGTGCTCATCAGCAAGTGTCTCAGCTGCTTGAAGAGTTTGGCCTAAAAGGGTATGAAAACCGTTTTCCAAGTGATTTATCCGGAGGGATGAAGCAGCGCGTTTCGTTTCTGCGGACGGTATTAAGCGGTTCTAACGTGCTGCTTTTAGATGAGCCTTTTAGTGCACTTGATGCAATCACGCGTTTGTCGATGCAGGAATGGCTGCTTGAACAATGGCAAAAGCGTAAGCACACCATCTTATTTATCACTCATGATGTAAACGAAGCGCTTTTTTTGTCAGATCGTATTTTTATCTTTTCAGACAAGCCGGTAAGTTATCTTGAAGAGGTTAAAGTGCCGCTTAGCAGGCCTCGAACGCAAAAAGATTTGAATCAACAGCGTGTGCTTGACGTGAAAGATTATTTAATTGAACAGCTAAGATCGAAGGTGAACACATGAAAAAGTACGGGGCTTCAGTGATTTTAGTCTTCATTTTGCTGGCTGCTTGGGAAATTGGAGCACGCATTGTAAACTATCCGTTTATTTTACCAACGCCCAGCGGTATTTTAACAAAGCTTTGGGATTTGCGAATGGATCTATTGTTTAAACATTTACCAGCTACGCTATCTATTGTCGTAATTGGGCTGGTTATATCCGTGGTGCTGGGAGTTATGCTGGCTGTATGGATGAATTGGAGTCCGCTTATTGAGCGTGCTTTTTATCCGCTTATTATTGCGTCGCAAATGATTCCGACCATTGCCATTGCTCCTGTATTTGTGCTGTGGTTTGGCTACTCTATTTGGAGCAAAGTGATTGTGACCGTATTAATTACGTTTTTTCCCATTACCGTCAGCACATTTGACGGGCTTCGTTCCACAAACAAAGAGTTAAAAGAACTCATGCTAACGATGGGAGCAACAAAAAAAGATATTTTCTTTAAGTTGAACATTCCTTCTGCACTGCCTCATTTTTATTCAGGGCTCAAAGTAGCGGTTACCTTTAGTATAATAGGTGCTGCCATTGGGGAATGGTTAGGTGCGCAAGCAGGCTTAGGATATTTCAGCCGTCGCATGATGACACAGTTTGATGCAGCTGGTGTATTTGCACCAATTGTGATTTTATCTGCGCTTGGTATTTTATTCTTTATTATTGTAGTAGGTTTCGAAAAACGTTCATTAAAGTGGAGGAAAACAGAATGAAAAAATGGTTTGCGATTGGGTTAAGCCTGCTGCTTGTTTTGATGCTCGCTGCTTGCGGTCAGAACAAGGAAAATAAAGCTGGTGAAAGTAAAAAATTAAAAGACGTTACAATTATGCTTGATTGGTACCCAAATGCAGTGCACAGCTTCATTTACGCTGCACAAGAAAAAGGATATTTTAAAAAAGAAGGGCTGAATGTAAAAGTACAGTTTCCTGCTAATCCAACGGACTCGCTTAATTTAGCAGCTGCGGGGAAAGTTACGCTCGGCCTTTATTATCAGCCTGATGTAGCAATGGCACGAGCAAATGAAGATGTGCCGGTAAAGTCGGTGGGAGCGATTGTAAGATCTCCGCTAAACCGAGTTGTGGCATTGAAAGATAGCGGTATTAAGCGTCCTAAAGATTTAGAAGGAAAAGTAGTAGGCTACAGCGGAACACCATTAAGTGAATCTGTTCTAAAGAAAATGGTAAAAAGCGATGGAGGAGATCCGAATAAGGTAAAATTAGTAGACGTAGGATTTGAGTTAAATTCATCGCTGATTAGTAAAAAAGTAGATGCCGTAATAGGGGCATATATTAATCACGAAGTACCATTGCTTCACAAAAAAGGGTACAAAACAGTTGACATTGATCCTTCGGATTACGGCGTACCATCGTACTATGAGCTAGTGGCAGTTACTGGGGATCAAACGTGGGCAAAAGATTCTGATACGATTAAAGCGTTTTGGCGTGCCGCGACAAAAGGGTATGAGTACACAGAGAAACATCCAAAAGAATCACTTCAAATTCTATTAGATAACCAAGATAAATCAAACTTCCCTCTTGAAAAAGACGTGGAAACAAAAAGTTTAAATATTTTACTTCCTAAAATGAAGTCTGAACAAGGATTTGGCAGTCAAACGAAAGAATCATGGCAGTCAAATGTGGACTGGTTAAAAGAGTCAGGATTAATTAAGAAAAAGGCAAATGTAGCTGAAATGTTTGAGAATATTGTAGAATCCAATTAAATAATTTAAAACAAATTTAAAAAAACCTTCTTATACTGAACGTAACTTTCTGAACGAGAAAGTGAAAAGGTAAAGGAGGTTTTTTTATGGCTTTTACGATAGTAGATAAGGAAACATGTATTGCTTGCGGAGCATGTGGAGGGAGTGCACCAGATCTTTATGATTACGATTCAGAAGGTCTTGCTTATGCAGTGCTAGATAACAACGAAGGAACAAAAGAGGTTCCTGAACATCAGCAAGATGAGATGATGGAAGCGTATGAAGGATGCCCAACAGAATCCATTAAAGTCGCAGGGCAGCCGTTTTATGGAGATGCAACAAAATTGGAATAGGGTTTTTGGAAAAAGTTAACGATAAAGTACATTTAGTTATGCGATAAATAAATATTTGGTGAGATAGAAAGTTTCAAAACAAAAAAGGTCTTGCCTAGAGCAAGACCTTTTTTTTATTCTAAATTTGCATGCTTTCCGTACATTGTATGGGTATCAAGTTCTTTCTTCTCCATGAAGCGAAGAATCAGCGCATCGTAAAAGAGAAGAAGCGTTTGTTCAAACAGTGACGCCATAGGCTGCACTGTTTGATAACTGCTTTGTTCTTGATCCTTCGGAGCACCGGGCAGCTTCACGATAAAATCAGCCAGCTTGCCAAGCTTGGAATCGGGAGAAATTGTAACTACTCCAACTTTTCCTCCAAGTTCTTTTGCTTTTTGAGCGATAGGAATCAAGCTCTTCGTCTCGCCAGAACCTGATCCGATGATTAATAAATCATCCTTCGTGAAAGTTGACGTCACGGTTTCTCCAATGACATACGCATCAATGCCCATATGCATCATACGCATAGCAAATGACTTGCCCATAAGACCTGAACGGCCTGCTCCGGTGACAAACACTTTTTTAGATGAGATGATGCCATTTACAAGCTGTTCAGCTTCATCGTCAGCGATTAGAGCTGTTGTTTGTAAAAGCTCATTCATAACCGTTTTTAAATGTTCGCTCGTCTGCATAGAAAGCTCCTTAATTTGTAATAAGCTCTTTCATTTGAGAAGCAACTGATTTTTTATCGTCTTGGCTCGTGATTCCTCCGCCAACGATAACAAGATCAGGCTGTGCTTTTACTACTTCAGGTAAAGACTCTAATTTAATGCCGCCAGCAACGGCTGTTTTTGCATTTTTCACAACGCTTTTGATTGTTACTAAATCTTCAAAAGAGTTTTGGCCAACTGCTTGAAGGTCGTATCCTGTGTGTACACAGATATAGTCAACGCCAAATTCGTCTAGCTCTTTTGCGCGTCCTTTAATATCTTTTACACCAATCATATCGACTAGAATTTTTTTACCTTGTTTTTTCGCTTCTTCAACTGCACCTTTAATTGACATATCTTCAGCTACACCTAAGATGGTAATGATGTCTGCTCCAGCTTGAGAAGCTTGCTGTACTTCATAACCAGCTGCATCCATGATTTTTAGGTCAGCTAATACTTTTAAATTAGGAAATGCTTCTTTAATTTCTTTAACGGCGCGAAGCCCTTCATTGATTACAACAGGTGTACCGATTTCCACGATATCAATATGTTCTTCAACTTCTTTTACTACCTCTTTTGCTTGAGAAATATTAACAAGATCTAACGCTAATTGTAATTCCATTCTACTCCACTCCTTACAGAAATCTATAGATACCTTTTGTGCTTTTTTACATAAAAAGCAGCTGGTGTAGTTATTGTACCCGCAGTTTGAGGTTCTTAAAAGTACGCACTTTTCCCACAAATAGTGTGGGGAATGATAGTATACAGAAGTATACTAATGGACATATCAGTCTTGTAACCGCTTAATTTTCATTAAAAATACGGATGATATTGATTAATATCATCCGCATAAAAAATAAAAACTATGGAATAGAAGGATTAGTTTCCATCATTTAATTAACGTTTCTGCCTTTTGTTCTTGATTGATCAGCACTGTATCACGGTAATTTTTACCCCAATCGTACATGGCTGTCAAAATAGGCATTAAACTTTCTCCTTCTTTTGTAAGTGAGTATTCGACTTTAGGTGGTACGACAGGATAAACTTTACGGTTAACAATTAGATCTTCTTCCAGTTCCCGCAGCTGGTTAACCAGCATGCGCGGCGTAATATCAGGAATAAGCGATTTTAGTTCCCCGAACCGTTTTGTTCCTTCACGTCCTAAGTGCCATAGTATCAGCATCTTCCATTTTCCGCCGATAATAGCAAGCGTTAATTCTTTTTCACAGTTAAATTCCTTATTAAGCTGGCTCAATTGTTTCACCCCTATGACCAATAGTATAAAATTTCTTTTACAGTACTTCTTATTATACCGGTGCTGACAATCCTTTTACAAAAATCCGGCTTGTATCTTTCCATTAAAAAACTTAGCTTTTCTTACTATATAGTTATTCTTGACTAGTGAGGTGTAAAAGGTGGCCTTTAGTCATGTTTTTTATTTTTAAGGAATTCAATTGTTTAAATATAAAAAAAGATGGGAAATCACTCAATAACGATGCTAAAGGAGGCAGTAAAAATGGAAAGAAACCGATCTGAATTACAAAACCCTGCTTTAAGCAACAGCGCAGGCATTAACAACGATGTAGGAATTAATAACAATCCACAGACAGCTAATAGCACTGCTGCTGTTAACACTGGAAAAAGCTGCAGCAGCAAGCTAGTAAAAGGTGTTGTTGTCGGAGCAGTTGTGGGTGGATGTATAACATTGCTTGATAATAAAACTCGCTCATCTGTTAAAAGAAGAGCCGTTACATTAAAGGACTCCTCTGCAAACATGATTAATCAAGTAAAAGAGAACCCTCAAGAAACAAAGGAAAAAATGGTGCAACAAATGAAAAATGCATCGAATCTTTTAAAAGATGCAATTAATGATGCCAAACATTTGTACGAGCGTGTAAATGAAGATTTCTTTAAGCAAGCAGAGGATGTGAAAAGCGTTACGCATGATGCAAAATCGACGGTAGAAGATGCTAAAAGTGATTTACAGCAAATTGGTGAAAAAGTGAAAGATGCAACTTCTGAAATTAGTAAGGACAAAATGACCCCAGACGAAAAACCAGAAGCTGAGCGTGAAAGAACATACCAATCTATTCACTAAAAAGGAGATGTTTACTGTGAGTCAAATGAATGAAGGCACCACAAAAGACATGAATAAAATTGAAGAAACGGCAGATAATTTAGGGACGGAGAAGAAAGAAGCAATTTTGCAGAATTTTGATACGTTTACTGATTATTTAAGTCAAAAAGTTTATGTCGGGAAAAAGCTCGGGTTAAGTGAGGAACAATTAACGGCCGCTACAAAAAAAGTGGCTAGCTATTTAGCCAAAAATGAGGAACCTCGAAACCGAGAAGAAAAAGTCCTTCATGAGTTATGGAAAGTCAGCAGTGAAGAGGAAAAAGAAGTTCTTTCTCATCTCATTTTAAAACTAGTTGCGTAACATTAAAAAAGCATCCCGCTATCAGGATGCTTTTTTAATGTATTAAGATGATTGATTTTGAGCTTCTTGAATTGTTTTATCCCAATCAATACCGCAATCATCCGTTGTACAAGAAGATTGCTGTCCGCAGCTTGCGCATTTTCCCTGAGTGCTCTTGCGGAAGAATTTTGTCATATGATAAAGGGCATACCCAAATATTAAAACCCCAATTAAAATATTAATAATCAATGTTAGTCACTCCTTTTAAGAAAACCCAAGTATTTTTCCGACCGTGTGTACAAGCAAAGCTACGAGATAAGCGACAACTAAAGGATAGGCCACAGCAAATGCTGTCCATTTTAATGAGCCGGTTTCTCGTCGAATAACAGCGACGGTTGCTAGACACGGAACATAAAGAAGAACAAACACCATAAACGTATAGGCTGTTAGCGGTGTAAAGAATGTCTTCATTGTGTCGCCAAGCTGTCCTTCTTGTACTTTATAAATGATGCTCATAGTTGAAACAACCACTTCTTTTGCTAGGAAGCCTGTAATCAGTGATGCTACAGCTTGCCATGTCGCAAAACCTAAAGGGATAAATAGAGGAGCGATAGCACCTCCAATAATAGCCATAAAGCTATTTTCCATATCTACTCCAAAACCGCCAGGACCAGCGTAAGATGATAGCCAGATAAATACAGAGCCAGCTAAAATAACCGTACCTGCTTTTCGGACGAAATTTCGGCCTTTTTCCCACGTGCTTCTCCAAAGAGTCTTGGCTTGAGGTACGCGGTAAGGAGGAAGTTCAACAATAAAAGTTGATTGTTCGTCTTTAAGAAGCGTTACTGATAAAATTTTCGTTACAACAAGTGCTAAAATAATGCCAAGCAAGTACATAGAAAACACCACAGCTGCTCCGTTTTGCACAAAAAACGCACCTACAAACAAAGCGTATACAGGAAGACGTGCTGAGCAGCTCATAAATGGATTGACTAAAATGGTCATAAGGCGCTCTTTTCGCTGTTCAATTGTACGCGCGGCCATTATCCCCGGTACGTTACATCCAAAGCTAATAATCATCGGAATAAATGCTTTTCCGTTCAAACCGAAAAATTCCATGATACGATCCATTACTACAGCAATTCGAGCCATGTATCCTGAATCTTCAAGCAGTGAAATGAAAAAGAACAGGACAAAAATTTGTGGTACAAATACTAGTACGCCGCCTACTCCTGCAATAATGCCATCCACAATTAAATCGTGAATAAATGGAGCGGCACCAGCTGCATTTAAAAGAGAATCAGCGCCTTCACTAAGCGTTCCACCAAAGAAGCCGTCCAGTTTATCAGAAAGCGGAACGCCAATCCACGTAAACGTAATATTAAAAATCAAATACATTAAGCCAAGAAAAATAGGGAGACCAAGCCACTTATGCGTCACAATTCGATCGATTCGATCTGTGAAGGTTAGCGGTGTTTCGCTGCCTTTTACGATACACTCGCTGGAAATGCGCTCAATAAATGCTGTACGCACGTCGAAGAAATGCTCGCTAAGCGGCTTGGTTAATTTTTGTGCAGCGGCTTTTCGAAGCTCAAGCAGCTCTGGGTAACTCGTTTTTTCTTTTAATGTTGATTCGATTACGCTATTTTCCGCTAAGAATTGAATGGCAATCCATCTGCTGACGTCCGCTTTTGTTTGAATCATATGAATTGCTTGTTCAGCGGTTTCCCCATAATTTAATTGAAATGAAGGGGCTTTTAAATCTTGCTTCAAAGTGGTGAGAAGCTCATTAATTCCTTTTCCATTGCGGGCAATAATCGCTGAAACCGGAATATGTAATGATTTGCTAAGCTTCTCCAAATTAAAAGTCAATCCGCGTTTTTCCGCTACATCAATCATATTTAAGCCGATTACTAATGGCTTTCCATATTCCAATGCTTGAATAGTGAGATGCATGCTTCTTTCAAACTGAGAAGCGTCTACAATATTCAGCATACTGTTAAATTCTCCGGTTAACAAAAAGTTAGTTACCACTGCTTCATCTGAAGAAAGAGGAGTAAAATCATACACACCCGGCAAATCAACCAGCTGGCTGTTTTGCTTTTTAATAGACCCAACTTTCTTTTCAACGGTTACACCGCTCCAGTTTCCTACGTATTCATAGGAATCTGTTAATATATTGAATAAAGAAGTTTTTCCTGTGTTTGGATTTCCTAAAAGTGCAATTGTACTCATGCTGTCTCAACCTCAATTTTAGCCGCATCGCGTTTTCGGATGCTAATCATTTGACCTTGACATTCAATAATACAAGGTCCTCCTAAGATGGTTTTTTGCTTCATGCATAGTTCACAGCCTTTTTTTACTCCAAAAGAAAGAAGGCGGCGTTCTAATGATCTATCTAAAAATTCAATGTTTTTAACTTTTACTTTGTCGCCAATACTCACGGTAGTTAAATTCATCATTCAGCACTCCTGTTAATGATAATCATTTTCAATTTGTATCTATCTCGATTATACATAAGGTTCTAAAATCAATCAATGCTTCTAGAGCGTTACAATTAAAAATATATATTTATAACTATATTTTTCAGGTGAAATTATGTACGATTTTAGCAGCAAATTGTCAGGAGGGATGTGAGTGGAGGTAATCATTCGCAAAATGAGAAAAGAAGATATTACGTCTGTTCAATACGTCGCAAAGATGAGCTGGTACGATACATATGAAGGAATTATTCCTAGGAGCGTTCAGAATCGGTTTCTTTCAGAAGCATACTCCAATAAAAGGCTGCTGTGGCGCTTGCACAATTCTTTCATTTACGTAGCAACTATTGATGAGAAAATCGTAGGATACGCTAACTTTTTCCGACTGCAAAACAGAGGGGAAATAGAACTAGGATCTATCTATATACTGCCTGCTTATCAAGGAAAAGGAATCGGTTCGCAATTGTTAGAAAAAGGAATGAAGCGCTCGAAGGAATTAAAAATCGTTTACATTAACGTAGAAAGGGAAAACGGAATAGGCCGTGCTTTTTATCAATCAAAAGGTTTCCAGCTCGTGGATGAATTTGACGATGAATTTGAAGGGCATTTGTTAAAAACGATGCGGATGAAGCTAATGATTTAAGCCTATAGCATGAACGTTATCTTAAAAAAAGCTGATTTTAAACTTTCTGTTAAAATCAGCTTTTAATTACAGAATAACGATTGACCTTGTTCTTGTGAATATGGTAACATTAATCAGAACTTAATGACCGAAAATGTTTTTCGGTCAAACAGTCAGGCGGAAGTAAGGATTATTGGAGGCTAAAAAACATGAATATGATTAAAGGAGAATGGAAAAAAATCTTTTCCAAACCAATGACTATTGTTGTGATTTGCGGATTGTTATTTGTTCCATTACTTTATAATGTCATCTTTTTATCTGCTTACTGGGATCCATATGGAAAAACAGATCAAATTCCAGTTGCAGTGGTAAATGAAGATAAAGGTGCTACGTTAGATGGAAAGAAATTGAATGTCGGTCGTGATTTTGTTGATGATTTAAAGAAAAACGATAAATTTGACTGGAAATTCACGAACAAAGAAAAAGCGTTAGAAGGCTTAAAGAACGAGGACTACTATTTAGTTTTAGAAATTCCAAAGAATTTCTCTAAAAATGCAACAACATTAATGGATGAGAATCCTAAAAAGATGAAATTTATCTATCATACAAATGCCGGAAAGAACTATTCAGGCGCTCAAATTAGCTCAAATGCAGTGGCTAAAATCAATGATCAGATTAAAGAAGCAGTCACAAAGCAGTATGCTGAAACGGTATTTGACAGCTTTAAGCAAGTAGCGGACGGTCTTCAAAAAGCAAGTGACGGTGCAGGTGATCTAGAAAACGGATCGAAAACGCTGCGAGATAACATGAAGAAACTAGCAGACAGCACAGTTACGTTTGAAGACGGTACAGCTAAATTAGCAAGTGGATTAACGGATGCACGTAAAGGAGCAACAGATTTAAATGCTGGTACAGCTAAGCTACTAAACGGTGCGGACACAATTAATGAAAACTTAGGCAGCCTAAACAGCGGTTTAGGAAAGTTAGAAAGTGGGAGCGGACAGCTTTATGCGGCTTCTAAAGAACTTGAAACAGGTGCAGGAAAGCTTAGCAATGGATTAGGGCAACTACAAGACGGAACTGCAAAACTGCAAGATGCGACACAACAGCTCAATGAAGGAACAAAGACACTTCAAGGGAAATTACCGCAGTTTACAAGCGGCTTAAATCAAGTGGACGCTGAAGTGAGCAGCGTTACGCAGCAAATTAATCAAGCGGAACAGGAAATTACGCAGATTAAACAGCAGGTCGATTCAAAAAAAGCAGAGTTTGAACAGCAACAGCAAGCCCTCATTGACAGCATTAACAGCAACGAGTCCATTCCTGATGAGCAAAAACAAACGCTGATTGCAGGAATTAAAAAACTCACGTCGCAGCAGTTTATGGATGAACAGCAGCAAAAAGCAGAGCAGCTAAAAGCAAAAGTAGATAAAGTGCAAGAGTTATCTGCGGCTCTTCAAAAGCTGTCTAAAGGCGGAGAAGATATTCAAAGCGCTATTAATAAAATTGCTGATGGACAAAGTCAGCTGTACAATGGCCAAACAAAATTATATAATGCCCAAACTCAATTATACAACGGTGCTGTTAAACTAGCAGACGGAGAAAAGCAGTTCAACAACAAATTTGCCGAGTTCAACAGCGGTATAGCTGACGCTCATACAGGAGCTGGAAAGCTTGCTGACGGGCAGCAGCAAATTGTGGATGGACTTAAGAAGTCTGAACAAGGAAGCGCAGCGCTAGCAAATGGTTTAACGCAGCTAGAAAACGGGGCAACTAAACTAGCAAACGGATCTAAAGAGTTAACGAATGGTTCGTCAAAATTATATGATGGTTCATCTAAATTATCAGATGGAACAAGCGAGCTTCATTCATCTTTAGCGGACGGTGCAAAAGATGCAAAAGATGTTAAAGCGGACGATAAAACATACAGTATGTTTTCAAATCCAACGGATTTAAAATCAGATAAACAAAACAACGTAGATAAGTACGGTGTCGGATTAGCTCCATACATCTTATGTATTGGCTTGTTTGCGGGAACATTAATGTTTTCAGCGGTGTACCCAATGAAAGAGCCATCAATTCGACCGACATCAGGTATTTCGTGGTTCTTAAGTAAGTTTAGTGTCATCACTATTGTAGGTATGCTGCAGGCGGCGATTGCTGTTACAGCTCTTCTATGGGGCTTGCATTTAAACGTAACAAGCATTTGGCACTTCTATATCTTCACCATGATTACAGGTGTAACGTTCTTTACACTGATCTTGTTCTTAACAACAGGGTTAGGAAAAGTAGGGCAGTATTTAGCGTTTATTATTCTGCTGCTTCAAATTGGCGGCAGTGCAGGTACATTCCCTAAAGCACTTGTGCCGGAATTCTTCCAGGCAATCAATCCATACTTGCCTATGACCTATGCAATTCGCGGTTTCCGTGAAATCATTTCAATTGGTGATGATTTCGGCTATGTATGGCATCAGGCTGGCGTACTTGGAATCTTTGCAGCAATCTTCATCACTCTTTCATTGATAATGTTTTATATCAATGCCAGAAAAGAGAAGCATCACACAGAGGAAGAGGCAGCAGCATAATTTAATTAATATAAAAAGAGAGTTCCAGTTTAAAAAGGAACTCTCTTTTTCTTTATGTTAGTATAGGTTTACGTATAAAAGAGGGGAATGTGAATGCATGCAGCTTACAAAATTTTCGGTATATGAAAGTGATCAGGTAAGAAAGTGGCAGGAAGGGTTAAAAGAGTGGGATGGCTCAATATCGGAACGGATGATAAATGACCGAGCTGAAGATGAATTTTGGCAGCGGTATGTAGAAAAAATGTCTTTTAATTCAGAAAATGATTCTGTGGTAAAACAGCTTCAACAAGAACTTCTTGCTTTTTTGAATCCAAACGACTCTGTTATGGAAATTGGCCCTGGCTGGGGAAATTATACGTTTTCGATTGCGGATCATGTAAAAGAACTTACGTGTATGGATTGTTCGCCAAGCATTATTCGCTACCTACAAACGCAATCAGATGCCCGCTCTAATCTAAAGTTCATAGAAGGTAAATGGGAGTATGAGCGTCTAACAGATAACTATGATGTCGTAGTAGGAATAAACTGCTTTTACCGTATGCATAATATTGTCGATGGTCTCTTAAATATGAATGATTCGGCTAATCGTTTGGCGGTTATCGGCATGTCAACGGGTCCAGAAAAGCCTCATTACATAGAGTTACATAGAAAACTTGGGTACGAGATTAAATGGCGCCGTAAGGAATATATTGACTTACTAAATATTTTATATGAACTGGGCATTTATGCAGATTGTAAGCTGGTTCCTATAACCAAAACGGTAACGTATGAGACGTACGAAGATCTCATCAAGAAGAACTCCACAAAGCTGCTTTCGAAAGATGTTGACAAATTAGAAACTGAGAAGATTATTTTACAGCATGTAAAAAAAGTAAATGGTATATATGAATATACGTATCAATATCATATGGCTTTTATTTATTGGAAACCGATAAAAAGAACCCGTTGAGTAAAATCAACGGGTTCTTTTTAGTAGTGATAGAGCTGTAGTTTAGGATAAGTAATATTAAAATCGTCGCCGCTTAGAAGAACTTTCAATCCCTGCTTCTTCACGGTATTTAGCTACTGTTCTTCTTGAAATTTGAATTCCTTCGCTGGAAAGAAGAGACATGAGCTTTTGATCTGAAAGAGGCTTTAATTTATTTTCTTCGGCAATTAATGTTTTAATTTTTTCTTTTATAAAGGCAGTAGAATTGCTTTGTTCGCCATCGGTTCTCTCTAAAGAATTAGTGAAAAAGTATTTTAATTCAAACAGTCCGCGCGGCGTTTGAATATACTTTCCGTTGGTCGCACGGCTTACCGTTGATTCGTGACAGTTTAATTTTTGAGCAATATCTTTTAAGGTAAGCGGCTTTAGCCCCGAGATACCTACTTCGAAAAATCCTTGCTGATGTTCCACAATGGCTTTAGACACGTTGTAAATCGTCGCATTACGTTGCTCGATACTATTAATTAGCCAAGTAGCTTCGTGCATTTTTCCCTGTACGTATCGATCGGTTGTTACGCATGCAGAGCGATGAACCAGCTTTTGGTAGGTGCTGTTAATTTCGATGGGCGGAAGCAGCTCGCTATGAAGAATAACATGATAGCGGCCGTCTATTTTTTGTACCGTTACATCAGGCGAAATGTACTTCGTAAGCGGAACGTAGAAATCTCCTGCTGGACGAGGATTCAATGTCCGCAAGCAGTCAACAATTTCTTGTACTTCGCGCATCGAAATAGAGTATTTTTTTGAAATGTTCCGATATTTTTTGTTAGCAATATCTTCAATATCGTGTTTCACCACATCGTATAAAAGAGGAGGCTTTGATTTTTTGGACTTAATTTGAATAAGCAGTGAATCGACAAAGTTTTGAGCGCCCACTCCGATTGGATCAAAGCTTTGTAAAACGTGAATCATATCGTTGACTTCGTCAATTGAAACGTTCAGCAGTTCGGCTGCCAATTTTGGCTCAATTGCTAAAAAGCCGTTTTTATTTAAGTTTCCAATTAGAAATTGAACGATGTGTTTTTGCTGTGAGTGTAAATGATTTAACATAGAAAGCTGCTCTAATAAATGGCTCTCTAATGTCACAGTTTGATCGGATATATAATTAAACGGATTATACTCGTCATCGGTGTGACCTTTTGAATATGAACGCTGCTCTCGAGTGTTAAATGAATTTTTTTGCTGAGGATCGCCAGCAGACAGTTTAATTACAGGATTTTCATTGACTTGCTCATGAAGATAATGAACTAAATCGGCCGTAGAATAATTTAAAATGTTGATAGACTGACGTAATTCAGGTGTCATGGCCAATTTTAATAGTTGTTTTTGAGATAAATCTAAACCTAATTGCATCATTGAATCACCTATCATTCTTGAGTTTTATTTCGACAATTCTGGCTGCATCGTTCGACATCATCATATATGAAAATGCGAAAGAATTCTATAGTGTTGTCAGATGTTCTTACACAAGGGCGACCCAGAAGAAAGAGTAGGGAAATAGATAAAACAACCGAATAGGTCTTCCCAGCAGCTATTCGGTTGTTTTAACAAAGCTGCTAGGAGAACTTAGCTGCAATTTGGAGTGTTTCCCATTCTTCTATCTCCCCATGCGCACATCATATTTAAAATTTCTCGTAAGGTTTCGCCTTCTTCACTGAGTGAGTACTCTACTTTAGGAGGAACTTCATTGTATACTTTTCTATTAACTACACCGTCTTTTTCTAATTCTTTTAGCTGTTGAGACAGCATTTTTTTGGTAATAGCAGGCATAGCTCGCTGAAGTTCGCTAAAACGTTTTTCGCCTTCTTTTAATAGGCATAAAATAACGACTTTCCATTTCCCGCCGATTACTTCAAGCGTTGCTTCAACAGGTACATTATAGTGGGGTGCTTTCACCGCTAATCCTCCATTCATAAACAGATATGAAATATGGATATAATAATTTAATATCCATAGACCTAGGTTACCGGGAAGGTACCTGGTTACATGAAAGTGCCTTCTTTTGTAAACAACATGTATTTATTATACTGAAAAAGAACTTTTAATTGAAGGAAGAAATGTAAAAGGGGAGATCTTGATGAAAGCTTTACTGCTAGAAGGCAAAGGGAAAGTAAGTGAGATGAAAGTCGGAAATATCCAAAAGCCGCATCCAGCTAAAGGTGAAATTTTAGTTAAAATTAAAGCTACTGCCCTAAACCCTGTAGATTATAAAACAGGAAATGGCGGTAATCCTAGTTGGACATATCCTCACGTATTAGGACTTGATTCAGCTGGCGTTGTCGAGGAAGTGGGAGAAGAAGTGACAACTGTTAAAGTGGGAGACCGCGTTGTATATCATAGCGATTTATCGAAAAAAGGCGGGTTTGCACAATACGGAGTGACAACAGCTCATACAGTTTCTCTTATTCCAAAAGGGGTTTCATTTGAAGACGCTGCGGCTATTCCATGTGCGGGATATACAGCATATCAAGCATTGTTTCACAAAATGAACGCTTCAAAAGGACAAACGATTTTAATTCACGCAGGTGCTGGAGGGGTTGGAGGCTTTGCTATTCAGCTTGCCAAAAATGCAGGGCTTACAGTGCTTACAACTGCATCTTCTGCCAATCATGAGTTTGTGAAAAGTTTAGGTGCTGACTATGCAATCGACTACCGTAAAGAAGATTTTGTGAAAAAAGTGCTGGAGCTTACCGATGGACTCGGTGTAGATTTAGTTCTAGATACCGTTGGACGTGACAATGCAGACGAATCGGTGAAGGCTCTTGCTTTTAATGGTCAAATTGCATTTATCGCAGGACCTCCTAATGTAAACGATGCAATTTCGTTTGCGCATCCACTATCGTTTCATCAAGTTGCATTAGGAAGTGTACATCAGTCTAATAACGTAAAAGAACAGCGAAAACTTGCTGAGATGGGCAATAGTATGCTTTCGCTTTTACAAGAAAATAAGCTGAATGCTCTTGTGGAAAAAGTTATTTCACTAGATGAAGTGCCGGCGGCATTAGATGAACTGGCGACTCGTCGAGTAAAAGGGAAAATTGTAGCTGTGATAGATAAATGATAGAACGAAAAAGGCAAACACAATAAATGTGCTTGCCTTTTTAAATCGTAAACTGCTGCGTATAGAGTTTGTGGTAGAAACCTTGTTTCTCTAACAGCTCAAGGTGATTTCCTTCTTCAATAATTTGTCCGTCTTTTAAGACAAGAATTTGATCTGCGTTTTCAATCGTTTTGAGTCGATGGGCAATTACAAAGCTTGTTTTTCCTTTTAATAGATTGCTCATTCCTCGTTGAATATCAATTTCTGTTTTTGTATCAATATTGGAAGTAGCTTCGTCTAAAATTAAAATATCGCAGTCAGAAAGCATCGCTCGAGCAATCGATAAAAGCTGCTTTTGGCCTTCACTTAAATTTCCTCCACCGGCTGAAATGACGGTATCGTATTGCTGCGGCAGATGCTTGATAAACGAATGAGCATTTGCCATTTTTGCCGCGCTTTTCACTTCTTCATCGTTGGCATCTAATCGGCCAAATCGAATGTTGTCCGCAATCGTACCGCAAAATAAATAGGTATCTTGAAGAACAATGCCGATTCGGTTTCTTAAATCATGTATTTTATAGTCACTGATGGAGCGGCCGTCAATTTTAATGTCTCCGTTTGCAATGTCATAAAATCGTGTGAGCAAGTTTATGATTGTTGTTTTACCAGAGCCCGTCGGACCAACCAAAGCAACCATTTCACCTTTTTTTGCGGTCAGTGTAACATTTTTCAAAATCATTTTTTCATCGTTATAGCCAAATGATACGTTCTCAAAAGCAACGTCTCCTGCAAATTTTGTAATAGAAAGAGCGTTTGGCTTGTTTGTGACGTCCGGCTGCTCATCCATAATCGCAAACACGCGCTCTGCGCCGGCAATAGCCGAAAGAATGGTGTTTACTAAGTTTGCCATTTGACTGATTGGGCGAGAGAACTGACGTGAGTAGTTAACAAATGAAGCGATCATCCCAACGGTAACGCTGCCTTGAACAGCCATAAATGCTCCCGCTCCGATCACTAGTGCTAAGCCTAAGTTGTTGATGAAGTTTGTCACAGGACCTAAAAAGCCTGAAAATGTTTCCGCTTTTGTTGCTGAACTTCTCAGCTGTTCATTTCGTTCATTAAAAACAGTTAAAAAATCTTTTTCCTTACTAAAAAGCGTAACAACTTCTCCTCCAGAGATTGCTTCTTCTACAAAGCCGTTTAGCTCACCTAAGTCTTTTTGGCGTTTGACAAAATTTTCACTGCTTCGTTTTAATATTTGTCGAACGATTATAACCATCAATGGAATAACAATCAGCGTGATAATGGCAAGAATCCAGTTGAGCGAGAACATCGCAATGGTAATACCGACTAGAGATAAAATAGAGGACAGAGCCTGAATGACGCTTTGACTCAGAGCGTTGTTTAGATTATCAATATCATTAGTTACCCTGCTCATTAACTCTCCGTGAGCTCGCTTATCAAAAAAGCGAAGAGAGAGAGTTTGAAGCTTTGCAAATAAATCTTGGCGGAGCATTCCGATGGTCGTAAACGAAACGTTCACCATTAAATAGGTTTGCAGCCATGTTAATAAAGATGTCGTAATATAAATTCCTGCAAGAATAAGTGACATTCGTATCGTTCCGCTGATATCTTTGGGAATAATATGCTCATCAATAATAACCCCAATTAAATAAGGGCCTAATAAATTAAGCAGGGAAGTCACAATAACTAAGATGATCGCAGCCGCAAGCGGAGGTTTTCGTTTCCCCATATATGACCAGATTCTGTGCAGTGTTTTTTTCGCATTCTTTGGCTTCACTACAGGACCTTTCATCATTCCTCTAGGGCCGCGAATAGAGCTCATTTGATTTTTACCTTGATTATTCACTAGGCAACACCTCTTTTCCGCCTTGTGCAAGATAAATGTCGTAATAAAGAGAGCGATAACGAAGCAATTCTTCATGAGTCCCTTGTTCAGCAATTTTACCTTCATCCATGACGACAATATGATCAGCGTGGAGAAGAGACGAAATTTTAGAAGCAATAATGATAACGGTCGCATCAGCAAACTCTTCTTTTAAATGTGTTAGTACCTGTGCTTCTGAGACAGCGTCTAATGCTGAAGTTGCATCATCGATAACCAGGATAGCGGGCTTTCTAACAAATGCACGCGCGATTGAAAGACGCTGCTTTTGCCCTCCTGATAAATTGGTCGCCCCTCGCGTTAAAGGATACTTATATCTTTCTGGGAGTTTTTCAATAAACTCCGTTGCGCATGCAAAAGCTGCAGCATCTTCAATTTCTGAGGGAGAAGCATGATCTTTTCCCATGCGAATATTCATATCAATCGTGCCGGTAAACAGCGTAGCTTTTTGAGGAATAAACCCAATGGATGAGCGAAGCACTTTTACGTCATAGTCCGTAAGATTTTTTCCATCCACGAAGATTTCGCCGTCATCGGGATCATATAGGCGGGAAATAAGTTTTGCAAGCGTCGACTTCCCGCTTCCAGTAGAGCCGATAATGCCAATGGTTTCCCCGTGTTTAGCAGTAAATGAAATATCTTTTAATACGTTTTCGCCATTTTTACTATAGCTGTATGTAACGTTTTGAAACGATAGATCACCTTTAAGTCTGTTGATTTGAGCAGCAGAGTTTGCTGGAGGGATGTCTATTTTTGTTTTTAATACAGAATCGATTCGTTCAGCTGAAGGGAATGCGCGTGTAATTTGCATCAGCACCATGCTGCTTGACATAAGTCCGTTTAAAATAATCGTTAAGTAATTAATAAAAGCTAAAATCACACCTGCTTCAATTTTTCCTGCTTCGACTTGAAGCCCTCCCAGCCATAGAGTAGCTACCATTCCGATATTTACGACAAATAAAATAACGGGCATTAAAAGCGAAATAAGCTGAACAGCACTCATATTAGCTCGCGTCAAGGAGCTGTTTGCTTCTTTAAATTGATCGATTTCATATGATTCTCTTACATACGCTTTTACTACACGCATCCCCGATAAATTCTCTTGAACTTTTGTGTTTACACGATCAACGCTTTGCTGAACTTTTTTAAAAAGTTTTCCAGCTTTTGTGATCACAAACCAAATGCATAAAAATAAAATAGGGACGACCACGACGATAATAGGAAACAAAGAACGAGCGGTTAATAACACGATCACAATACTTCCTGCAAAAAGTAAAGGGCCTCTCACTAAGACTTTTAACGTCATATTCAATGCGTTTTGAACACTCGTTACATCATTTGTCATGACCGTAATTAAGTGACCGGTTCCTAGTTTGTCTCTGTTGCTGTTTGAGAGGTTTTCAATCTTTTCAAACAGCGCTTTCCGAATATCGGTCGAAAAGTTTACTGCCGCTTTTGTACTAAGAATGGCGCAGACGATACCAGCAGCTAAGCCAATGATTGCTAACATGAGCATAAGGATACTTCGGGTGATAACATATGTTTGATTATTGTTTGCAATGCCATAATCAATGATATGCTGCATAATAGTAGGCTGAAGAAGGTCAGCTAACACTTCAATTACCATCAATAGCGGGGCAAGCAGCGCGAGCCATTTGTAAGGTTTTAAGTAAGGGTACAAAGATTTAATTGTATTCACACATTGTGGCACTCCTTTCTGTAAAAAATATGGTAACATAGAATAAGTTTAGAAGTTTGTTTCAAGCACCATTTATTATACGCCAATGCAAGCAGAAATCCACTTTTTGAGAGGGTCAGGTATGCAATGAATCAAACATTACGAGTACACCATCCACTTTTTGGATCTTTGTTATATGACTCGGCCTGGGTTGGAGAAAAACAGGTCACTTTCTTTGGACAAAAACAACACGTGTTGCTGACAATTGATGGAGATAAAGAGAAGCCATTTCAAAAACGGCAAGAAGAGGCTTTTCAAGCATTTTGGCTTCAAGGTGAATTATTGTTAAAGAGGACGGAAAAAGCTCTTTTTGATTATTATCAACAGGTGCGAGATGAATACAGAACTCAAGTTGAAAAAGACGTGGTAGACTTATTAGTTCCGAATGTAAAAAAGCGAAAAGACATCGGTTTTTTAGTTGAGTGTATTCAAATCTTTGTTCCTGAAGCACCTCATGATACAAGAGAACTTGGTTTGTTTTTTGAATGTACGTGGGAAGAAGAGCATATGTTAGCTGTAAAGTTTAGAAATGAACAAATTGCCGCTATTGGCTTACAAGAAGATTTATTCTAGTAAAAAGCCTTGAAGCAAACTGCTTCAAGGCTTTTTGGCATTAATGTTTGACAGGCTCTTCGATTCCCATACCTGTATTTGCTTTTACTAAAATCTCATCAAATTTCTTTTCGTCTGCTTTTTTAGACGAAAGAAGTGTTCCTATAAAAGCAGCTAAGAAGCCTAGAGGAATAGAGATAATACCAGGGTTTGTTAATGTGATGAGCGGTTCACCTACAAAGATAGCAGCTCCAGGCTCAGGTGCCCACACGTTTGGACTAATGGCAACTAAAAAAAGTGAGCTGAATAGTCCAACCAGCATGCCAGTGACTGCTCCTGCTGTATTGAAGCGTTTCCAAAAAATAGTAAGAAGAATAATTGGCAAGTTAGCGCTCGCTGCTACGGCAAAGGCAAGTGCAACTAAAAATGCTACGTTCATGTTTTGAGCAAATAATGCAAGAATAATAGATAGAATGGATACCCCAATAGAAGCCCATCGTGCAGCTACTACCTGTTCTTTTTCAGTTGCAGCTCCTTTACGGAGAATATGACTATAGAAGTCGTGTGCGAATGCTGAAGCTGCTGAGAGCACCAGCCCAGCTACAACAGCTAAAATCGTAGCAAAAGCTACAGCTGAGACAAACGCAAAGAGAAAGTCTCCGCCAAGAACTTGAGCGAGCAGGGGAGCTGCCATGTTTCCTGCTGCATTTGCTTTGATAATATCATCGTACCCTACGAATGCAGCAGCACCGAATCCTAAAAAGATTGTCATAATGTAAAAAACGCCAATGATCCACGTTGCATAAATAACAGACTTTCGTGCGGTGATGGCATCTTTTACTGTAAAGAAACGAATAAGGATATGAGGCAGGCCTGCTGTACCAAGAACAAGAGCTAAATTCAACGAAATCATATCCAGCGGATTTTTGAATTTATTTCCTGGATTTAAAAAGCCGTCACCAAGAGGAGTTGCGGTTTTCATCTCAGAAAACATTTTAGCTAAGCTAAAATCAAATTTTGAAAATACAATAATGGAAATAATGAACGTACCAATCATTAGAAGCAAGGCTTTGACAATCTGCACCCAGCTAGTCGCCGTCATCCCTCCAAATACAACGTAAACCGTCATCAAGACGCCGACAATCAAGACAGAATACACGTAATCTAGACCAAGTAATAAATGAATTAATGCTCCTGCTCCAACAAGCTGTGCAATCATATAAAAAATGGAAATGGTGATCGTGTTTAACGCAGCAACTCCCCGCACTTTCTTTTCGTTAAAACGAGCTGCTATCATATCTGCCATCGTGTACTTTCCTAAGTTGCGAAGTGGTTCAGCGACAATGTATAACACAACGAGATAGGCAACTAAAAAGCCGATGCTGTAAAAAAAACCGTCAAATCCAGAAAGCGCTACCATTCCAGCTATGCCTAAAAATGAGGCAGCAGACATATAATCTCCGGCAATCGCCATGCCGTTTTGCCAGCCGGTTAAACTTCCATCTGCTGTATAAAAGTCACTGGTTGTTTTTGTCCGCTTGGATGCCGCATACGTAATGATTAGCGTAAGACCTACAATGGCTAAAAAAAGTGAAAAAGCTAGTACGTTCATTCATTTAACCCCCTATTCAATTTGCAGCTTCTTTTTTTATCGTGTCAACAAGTTCATCAAATTTCGAGGCTCTTTTTGTGTATAAGATGCATAGGGCCCATGTCATCACAAACTGTGCAAAAGCAAATACCCACGCCCAAGTCATAGAAGCAAAAGCTGGTTTGTTTAAGACGGTTGTGTAAGCCGTTAAGATGGGCAAGGTAAAATAAAAAGCAAGAAAAAACAGAGAGAGCGGTAAAATAAAATTGCGTTTTTGTTTCAAAAGCTTTTGAAATGAAGCAGAATGTACAATTTCTGTGTAATCAGGAGAGGAAGAAGCATTGTTTACCTTCTTTAAAGAATTTTCATTCATCGCCAAGCGGAATTCCCCCTTTGATAATAAATAAATGAAGCAAAAAGCTTCATATCACTTGAATTATATTATTTTCGGAATAAAAAGTAAATTCTGTCTTTTTGTGAGAATGGTAACTTTGGAAGTTTTTTAATATACTAAAGGTTCAAACTAAATGCATACTGCCATAATAAAAAAAGAACAACATTCAATATAAAGGAAAAATCATTCGCAACAGAAATGTTGAAATTAACCCTTAGTTTCTTTTACATATAAGGCTTTTCTTTATTATTTAAACGTCATTTTTTTGTTTGATCTTTTGAAAAGTAAAAGAAGATGATGATAAAATCATAAGCACACAATAATGTTAAATAGAAAACAGGTAAAGAAAGTACGCTATTATTTAGAGATGGTTATAAATAGACAAGATATTATGAAAGATTTCTATAATGAATGATAGTTTTTCTTTATAGTAAACAAACAATGTGACTACTTATATAAAAGAGAAAAGGTGAAAGAATGGCATTTGGAATTAAACGCCCGGAACTAAACGCATGGAAAGCAGCTGTTAAGCGAGGAGAGATCGCATTTTTAACTCATTATTGGCTTGATGAGCGTTTTCCACATGCAACTACCGTAACAAAAGTAGGTTGCAGTGACTTAAATAAGCTGATTAAGTGGGGAAAAAAGTATGGTATTCCCGCTAAGTATATTGATAATCGATCCGGCTATCCTCATTTCGATTTACTAGGCGAGCGTCAGAAAGAAATTATGAAAAAGGAAAATCAGCTGGAGCAGCTGAAGCGATTTGAAGAAGTTAAAGAGTGAAAAGCAAAACTAATTTTAAAAAACTGTAAAAAAATTCTATTGTTAAGGCTTTTTTTATGTTTAAATAGAAAAAACAGTGGAATAGATTAAGAAGAACAATTACGTCATGTATTCTCTCATATAGGGAAAATAACTTAGGTGAGTTTCCTTATTTGATACGATAAAGAGCTTTGTTTTATAATAAAATTGTTGTTCGGATAAAAGGAGGAAGAAGGGCATGTCCGAGGTTGGAACTTTAAAAAAAGGATTAGATATCTTCTCTTTGCTTTTAAACCGTCCGAATATGACTATTCCAGAAATGATGGAAGCGCTCGGTTTTAATAAGAGTACGATGTATCGTCTTGTGAGCACGCTTGAGCAAAATGGATTTATTGTAAGAAACCCGTCTAACCGCTATACGGTTTCACCACAACTGGTGCTGGCACTCGTGCAAAATACGATGCATACGAACTATGAAATGAATTGGCTCTCTGTTCCTGCTATGCAGAAGCTGAGTGAAGAGACCAAAGAGACCATTTACGCGGGAATTCTCCATCATAAACAAATGGTTACAACTCAGGTGGTCAACGGGCAATATAGCACTCGTACGCATTCCGAAGTAGGAAATAAAAAGCCGCTTCATGCAAATGCTATTGGAAAGTGTATTCTTGCTTATCAAGAGGACAGCGTACAAAAATCTATTCTTCACGAACTTTCGCTTGAAGCTTATACAGATCGAACGATCACCGAGCTGGACGAGCTTGAAGCTGATTTGGCTTTAAGTAAAGAAAGAGGATATGCTGTCGATGATGAAGAACGGGAGCCTGGCGTTCGCTGTATTGCAGCCCCTATTTTTAGAAAAGGAAAAATAATGGCGGCTATTGCTTTATCAGGTCCATCGCTTCGTATTTCACAAGAGAAAGACGAAGAACATGCTGCACTTGTTAAACAGTGCGCAGAACAAATTTCACAAGCAATTACTCTTTACGAATAATTCAATAGTAAAAAAGGGGATGAACAGCAACATGGAAAACTTACAGTCAACGACGACCTTAGCAAACGGCGTTAAAATGCCTTGGTTAGGTTTAGGTGTTTATAAAGTAGAAGATGGTCAAGAAGTTGTAGATTCAGTTAAATATGCAATCAAAGCTGGATATAAAAGCATTGATACGGCTAAAATTTATGAAAATGAAGAAGGCGTTGGACAAGCGATTAAAGAATCAGGTGTTTCTCGCGAAGAGCTATTTGTTACATCAAAAGTGTGGAATGCAGATCAAGGATATGACACAACTCTTCAAGCGTTTGAAACAAGCTTAAACAAGCTAGGTCTTGAATATTTAGATTTATACTTAATTCACTGGCCGGTTGAAGGTAAGTATAAAGATACGTGGAAAGCACTTGAAAAGCTTTATAAAGACGGGAAAATTCGTGCAATTGGCGTATCGAATTTCCAAGTTCATCATCTAGAAGACTTAATTGCAGATGCAGAAGTTAAGCCGATGGTAAACCAAATCGAATTTCATCCACTTTTAACACAAACAGAAGTGCGTGAATACTGCAAAAAACAAGGAATCCAAGTGGAAGCATGGTCACCGCTTGCACAAGGTGAGCTGCTTGATAACGAAGTGTTAACTCAAATTGCTGAAAAGCATGGAAAATCAACTGCTCAAGTTATCTTACGCTGGGACTTACAAAACGAAGTAGTAACGATTCCTAAGTCAACAAAAGAACATCGTATTATCCAAAATGCAGACGTATTTGATTTTGAATTAAATGCAGAAGAAGTTGAAAAAATTAACGCATTAAATCAAAATCATCGCGTAGGTCCAGATCCGGATAACTTTGACTTTTAATTTTAAATCAAGACTAAAACGTCTTGTAAGATAAATAATAAACAAAGCGCTATTGTCATTCATGCAGTAGCGCTTTGTTTATTAAATAGGAAATGTGATGGTTGAACGAGGAGGAAAAGTAATGAAAATGTCAGGAAATACTATTTTGATTACGGGCGGAGCGTCTGGAATTGGGTTGGGGCTTGCAGAACGGTTTTTAAATGAAGGAAATCAAGTCATTATTTGTGGAAGAAGGGAATCAAAGCTGCAAGAAGCAAAAGAAAGATTCCCTTCGTTACATACAAAAGTGTGCGACGTATCAATAGAAGAAAGCAGAGTAGAGCTAGTAAAATGGGCGACCGAAACGTTCCCAAAACTAAATGTTATTGTGAATAATGCAGGCATTCAGCAGCGCGTAAATCTTTTACACATGCACGAAGAGTGGCAGTATTACGAAAAAGAACTAATGAGTAATGTAAGTGCTCCTATTCATTTAACTTCGCTATTGATTCCTCATTTCGTTCAACAAGAACGTGCTGCGGTTATTAACGTAACGTCCGGGCTGTCTTTAACACCTGGAGCATGGGTGCCAATCTACAGCGCAACAAAAGCGGCGTTAAGGTCGTTTACGATTAGTTTAAGACATCAAGTAGAAGAAACAAATACCGAAGTGATAGAAATTCTTCCTCCAGCCGTGAACACCGATTTAGGAGGACCGGGACTTCATACATTTGGAGCACCGCTTGATGACTTTGCTGATTCGATATTTGAAGAATTGAAAAAAGGTAAAATCGAAATTGGCTATGGAGATAGCGCTAAGAGGCTTCAAGCTTCCAAAGAAGAAATTGAGAAAGCTACAGCACAGGCTTGGAATGGATTTTTGAAAAATAATCCTGAATTTTAAAGGCAGGAAACAAAAAGCTTCCTAAAGTCGTCAATAGTAGCGGGTCATAAAAAGCGTGTGTCCATAAAATAAATGAACACACGCTTTTTAGCATTAACGATCTACAGTTTGTCTAATTCTTTTTTCCATTTTTTCAAGCATGCGGAGGTACTCATCCTGTTCTTCAGGAGTTAGAGCAAAAAGCATGTCTTGCCAAAATAAATTTCGCTGCTCAATTACATAGTTCACTAATGTTTCACCAGCTTCTGTTAAGGATATCCATACGATTCGGCGGTCTTTTTGGTCACGTACACGCTGAACGAGTGCATCATCTTCTAATTGATTTAATAAAATGGTAGTAGCCCCGGAGGTTAGCTTTAGATTTGAAGAAATTTCGGCTACCATACGTTTAGAGCTGACTCCGATGAATTTTAAAATTAAAAATTTCGTAATGGTTAAATTATAGGGCTGCTCATTGATTTTATCTTCTAAGAGCGTTCGCTTGAGTTCAAATAATGAGGTTTTAACTTGGTCAAGTTTTTCTAGTTTATCTATTAACTGCTGATCCATCATAATCACCTTTTCTTTATCATTATAGGTGTTAAACAATTGCTGCTAGTTACCTATTGTGGTTTATGTATATAGGGAGTTTGTTCCAAAAAAAGAAGCTGTTTTTGTGTATAACTCTATGCTTATATATCTAACTTTAAAGTAAAGTAAAGTACTTGTAAAGAAACCAAAACTTTTAAGTTGTATTTCAGTTAAAGATGTAGTAAAGTATTCAGTCGGGAAAACTTTATGAAACATAAATGTTTAGTTTTAAAAATAAATTAAAATCAAAGTTATTTACAACTAAATATCTTTGTGATAAAGTTATCTAGCGTAATACTTAACTGAATGAAATATTAAGGAGGTAAAATAAATGTCAAGAGGGCGTTTAATTTTAATGAACTTTATCGGAATTATTGTAGTATTAGCTTTAATTATTGGTGGGGGATACTATTATATTCAAAAATCTAATTATGTATCCACAGACAATGCAAAAGTGTCCGGCGACCTTTATACAGTAGTAGCGCCAGCAGCAGGTAAGGTAGCAAGCTGGAACGTTGAAGAAGGTAAAGATGTTTCAAAAGACGATGAGGTAGCTAAAATCCAATCAGAAGATGGAGAAAAAACAGTTACAGTACCAGAAGACGGTAAAATCATCAAAACACAGGTAAAAGAAAATCAAATGGTTCAAGCTGGTCAACAAATTGCTAGCGAAGTAGATATGAATAACTTATTCATCATTGCAAACATTAAAGAAGACAAATTAAAAGATATTGAAGCTGGCGATGACGTTGATGTAACAGTTGACGGAGATACTAAAACAACAATCGATGGAAAAGTAGAAGAAATCGGTTATGCAACAAACTCAATTTTCTCATTAATGCCAAGCTCTAATTCAGACGGCAACTATACGAAAGTATCACAAACAGTTCCTGTTAAAATCTCTATTTCTAACTACTCTGAAAACGTACTACCAGGTATGAACGCAGAAGTTAAAATCTCTAAAAACTAAGAACGTACATGATTAAGAAGAGAAGAAAGGAGGAAGGAACTGATGTCAGCAAACACGATACAACCAGAGGAAAGCTCAGTTAAAAAGCATATCCCGCTACTAGTCGTACTTATGCTTGGATTGTTCTTAGCAATTTTAAACCAAACGCTGCTAAATGTTGCGATTCCGCATCTGATTACAGAGTTTGGCGTTACGGCTAATACCGCACAGTGGTTGCTTACAGGATATATGCTTGTAAATGGGGCACTTATTCCATTATCAGCCTATTTAATTGAACGTTTTGGCGTTCGTCGCTTATTCTTATTTGCGATGGCCTGCTTTACAATTGGAGCGCTTGTCTGCGGAATCGCGCCGACTTTCTCAATTATGCTAATTGGACGTCTGGTTCAAGCAGTCGGGGGCGGAGTGCTAGCACCTCTAGTTATGACCATTATCGTATTTATTTTCCCTCCTCATATGCGCGGAAAAGGAATGGGTATCTTTGGTTTAGCCATGATGTTCGCTCCGGCAATTGGACCGACGCTTTCAGGATGGGTTATTCAAAACTATGACTGGCACATTTTATTTACGGGAATGGTGCCACTAGGTGCACTCGTACTTATTATTGCAGCTTTTAAATTAAAAGATATTAAACCGCCTCAAAATGTAAAAGTAGATCTAATTTCTGTGTTTACATCTCTTGCAGGTATGGCTTTACTTCTATACGGCTTCAGTGAAGCTGGAAACGATGGCTGGACGGATTCAGTTGTATTATCAACGATGATCGGCGGTATTGTCTTATTAATCATCTTTGTTGTACAGCAGCTTCGACTTAAAAGTCCATTGCTTGATGTGAGAGTATTTAAATACAATATTTTCTCATTATCTAATATCATCAGTATTGCCATTACAATCAGCATGTATGCTGGTATGTTTTTATTACCGATTTATTTGCAAAACATCCGTGGCTATTCAGCGTTTGACTCAGGCTTATTAATCTTGCCTGGTGCACTTGTTATGTTAGTCATGTCACCGATTTCTGGTACGCTGTTTGATAAATTAGGACCGCGTCCACTAGGGATTGTCGGGATGTTGATTACGGTTGTGACAACATTTGAATTTACAAAATTAACGCTTGAAACACCGTTTAGTCATATTGTTATTATTTATATGATTCGTGCATTCGGTATGTCATTATTAATGATGCCAATTATGACAGCTGGTTTAAATCAGCTGCCGGCAAAATTAAGCAGCCACGGTACATCTATGTCGAACACGCTTCGTCAGGTGAGTGGTTCAATCGGTATCAGTTTAATGACTACAATCTTTACAAATCGCACAACATATCATGTGAATGAAATGAGCAGTTCAATGACTACATCTGATCCATTCTTTATGAATAACTTCCAGGTATTTGTGCAAAAGATTGCTCAAACGCTTCACCTTTCTCAAACAGAAGCGCAAAAACAAGCTTTAACAACATTAGCTGGAAAAGTTCAAGCGCAAGCAACTGTACAAGGAATTAACGACGCGTTTTACTGGACAGTTATCATTGCCATTATTGGATTGATTTTAAGTTTCTTCCTACGTGATGTTCGTAAAGATCCAGTGGTAGAAGTAGAAGAGACAGAAAAAGAAACAACAGACGATATTCGTATGTTACCGGCACCAAAAGATATGAACTCATAAGCAACGGAGGGATAAAGGATGAAAATTTGTATCGTATATGATAGTGAAGGCGGACATACAGAGGCATTAGCAAAAGCGATTGCTTCTGGCGCCGAGCTGTCTGGAGAAGCAACTGTATATGTAAAGCATGTCGAAGAAGCAGATGTACGTGAACTGCCTGAAATGGATGCTATTATTTGGGGCTGCCCAGGGCATTTTGGAACAATCAGTTCAGGGTTAAAAACGTGGATTGATAAATTAGGTTATTTATGGGCAGAAGGTAAATTAATTGATAAAGTAGGTGCGGTGTTCTGTACAACAGCTACAACGCACGGTGGCTTAGAAGCAACGCTTTTAAATTTAATTACACCAATGCTTCACCAAGGAATGGTTATCGCTGGCTTACCAGGTAACATTCCAGAAAATGCGCTGTACGGTACTTATTACGGTGTGGGAATTACTTGTCCAATCGAAGGTGACGAATTATTAACAGAGAACGACCAAGCGCTAGGTAAAGCGTTAGGAGAACGTGTTGTTCAAGTGACTAAACGAATGACACAAGGACAGTAGGTGACGGTATGTTAGGTATTTTACTGATCGTCGTAGCTGTGATTCTGGTTGTGCTAATTATTACAATGAATGCTAAAGCATCATCTTCTAAGCGCCAGCGTACAGTTCCACCTAAAAAAGAAGCGGCTGCTTCAAATGCTCCTAAAGAGCCAAAAGTAGAAGAGAAAAAAGTAGCAGAAGAAAAACCTGCAACACCAAAAGAAACACCAAAAGAAGAGCCAAAAGAGCCGCAGGCGAAGACGGAAACAAGAACATCTAGACATAAGAGAGAAAAAGATGTCATGAACGATGATATGTATCGTCAAGTGCTGCAAAAGTTTAGAGAAGGCGAAAAAGACGACACGGTTTTCACAAAAGAAGAACGTGACGTTATGAATGATGACGCTTTTCGTAAAGCTTTAAGATCGTTTAAGAAAAACGATAATGAATGAGTTTCTTCTATTATAATAGTACGGAATAAAACAGATAGAAAATAGGTCATAAGCATTCCGCGAAACCAGCCGCTCTCCCCAGGTTAGGTTTCGCTTGGAGTGCAGCAGGGGGCTGACATGTTAGAATCGACTCCCTGATTATAAGAAAGGGGACGTCAAAACATGGAACAGCTCACATTTATTGAAGAGGTCCAGAGAATTTCGATATCCCTTAACAAAAAGGTAATGACAGAGATAAAAGAAAGGTTACTTTCACAAGGGATTACGCCTTTTCAATATCATATCTTATTAATTATCGGTAAATGCAGTCATATTGGAGTAACCAAGCTGGCAGAGGAGATGCGTGTAAAGCCTAGTGCGATCACTCCTGTTATTACTCGTTTAATAGACTTAGAGTTAGTTTCACGCTATCACTCTAAAGAGGATCGCCGTAAGGTAAACATTGAGTTAACTGCTAAAGGTGAACAAGTGATTGAAGAAGCAAATGAAATTGTGCAAAAGATGATTGCTCATTTCTTTTCTTGCTATGAGCCGAAAGATCAAGAGCAATTTTTGAAATTATTTAAGAAACTAGACGCTAATATCTAATGAAAGAAAAATCACTTCTTAATGGAGTGATTTTTTTTTGATAAAAAGATTGTCAACTTCACTTTTCCATGATATTATTTGTGTAAACGGTTACATATATGGAGGGAGGGAAATAAAGTGGTAACAATTCGTGATGTAGCAAAAGAAGCAGGCGTGTCCGTTGCGACCGTTTCGCGTGTTTTAAACAGTACAGGGTATGTAAAAGAAGACACGCGTGTGCGAGTAATGAATACAATTCAAAAATTAAACTACAGCCCTAACGAAGTAGCCCGTTCGCTTTATACACGTGAATCACGTTTGATTGGTCTATTGCTTCCAGACATCACAAACCCTTTTTTCCCTCAGCTCGCACGAGGAATAGAAGATGAAGTACATAGCCATGGATTTCGTTTAATTCTTGGCAATAGTGATGAGCAGTTAGAGAAAGAATTGACATATCTCCAAACGTTTACGCAAAATCATGTAGTAGGAATGATTACGGCAACAACAAGTTTAGCTCAGAAACTATATGAAGGTCTTACATTTCCCGTCGTGTTTTTAGATAGAAGTTCTGATCAGTATCCATCCGTTTATGCTGATGGTTTTGAAGGCGGGAAAATCGCTGCAGAAGAAATAATCAAAAGAGGAAGTAAAAGAATTACTCTTATCAAAGGTCCAGTAAATGTAAAGCCTGCTCAGGAACGTTTTCAAGGCTCTCTTTCTGTCTTGAGTCAGTCTGATGCAGACTTTTACGTATTAAATACAAATTCTCTAGCATTTGACGATGCGCAGAAATGGGCAAAGGAAATCTTTCAAAAGTACCCTGAAACAGACGGGATTATCGCAAGTAATGACATTGTAGCCACAGCCGTTTTACACGAGGCGTTTCGATTAGAAAAAAGCGTGCCCGATGATCTGCAAGTAATTGGTTTTGATGATATTCCGCAAAGCCGCTTTTCGTTTCCAGCCCTGTCTACAATTCGTCAGCCTGCTTATGAAATGGGCAAGCAAGCAGCAGGTCTGTTAATAAAATGCATTAAGAAAGAACCTTTAATTCAAAAGCAAGTACAACTACCCGTTACGTTTATTGAACGAAATACGACACGAAAGGTTGAGGAACATGGCTAAAGTAACTGTGATTGGAAGTTCATCAATGGATTTAGTAGTAACATCAAATATTCGTCCTGGAGCTGGAGAAACAGTGTTAGGAGAATCATTCAAAACTGTTCCCGGAGGAAAAGGAGCGAACCAAGCTGTTGCAGCAGCCCGTCTTGGAGCTGATGTGAGCATGATTGGGTGTGTGGGCGAAGATCATTACGGAAAAGCAATTCTGGAGAATTTCAAATCAAACGGTGTATCCGTGGAAAATGTGAAACCGGTTACAGATTCAGATAGCGGAACAGCGCACATTATACTCGCTGAAGGAGATAACAGCATTGTAGTCGTCAAAGGAGCAAACGATTATATTACTCCAGACTACGTGGAAAAAGCAAAAGAAAAAATTAAAGAAGCGGATATCGTACTTATTCAGCAAGAGATTCCAGAAGAAACGGTTGAATATGTTGCTCAGCTTTGTCAGGAACTTAAAGTACCGCTTTTGTTAAATCCGGCGCCTGCAAGACCATTAAAAGCAGAAGTGATTGAACAAGTTTCTTACATCACTCCAAATGAACATGAAGCAGCGCTTTTATTTGAAGGAAAAGAAAAAGAAGAAGTATTAAAACAGTATCCAAATAAATTGTTTATTACAGAAGGAAAACAAGGTGTACGCTATTTTAACGGCAAGAAAGAAGTATTGGTTCCTTCTTATCAAGTAGAAACGATTGATACAACAGGAGCAGGAGATACATTTAACGCAGCCCTTGCTGTGGCACTTGCCGAAGGAATGGGTTTTGAAAAAGGAATTCAGTTTGCTAATCGCGCAGCTTCGCTATCCGTCACTAAATTTGGTGCACAAGGCGGTATGCCGACTCGCAAAGAAGTGGAGGAGAGTCTGTAAATGAAACGTCACGGAATGATTAACAGTCATATTACGAAAATACTAACAGATCTAGGTCATACAGACACTATTGTCATTGCAGATGCAGGGTTACCTGTTCCGAGTGATGTGCCTAAAATTGATTTATCTTTAAAGCTAGGAGTGCCTAGCTTTGAAGATGTAGTAGTAGCTGTGTTAGAAGATATGGCTACAGAAAAAATAGTGATTGCTTCTGAGATGAAAGAAAGAAATCAAAAGGCTTACGAGTTGATGGAAAAGCAAAACATCTTAGTAGAAGAAGTATCGCATGAACAATTAAAAATGCTGACAAGCAAAGCGAAAGTTGTGATTCGTACAGGAGAAGCAACTCCTTATGCAAACTGTATTTTACAAGCGGGAGTTATTTTTTAAAAGAGGTGAACAGCATGCATATTGCAATGAGAGGGATTCATAAAGCCTTTGGAGCAAACCGTGTACTAAGAGGCGTGGATTTTGAATTACATGAAGGTGAAGTTCACGCACTAATGGGGGAAAATGGAGCGGGGAAATCTACGCTGATGAATATTTTAACCGGCCTTCATAAAAAAGATGAAGGGCAGATTCTGATTGATGGCAAAGAGACGTATTTTCAAAATCCAAAAGAAGCAGAACAAAACGGAATTACCTTTATTCATCAAGAGCTGAACGTTTGGCCTGAAATGACGGTGCTTGAGAACTTATTTATCGGCAAAGAATTAAAAACATCTTTAGGTTTTTTAAAAACAAAAGAAATGAAAGCGTTAGCAAAGAAGCAATTTGAAAAATTAGCTGTTACTATTCCTCTTGATCAAGAAGCGGGACTTTGTTCTGTCGGACAGCAGCAAATGATTGAAATAGCCAAAGCGCTGATGACGAATGCAAAGGTCATTATCATGGATGAGCCAACCGCTGCGCTTACTGAAAGAGAAATTCAAAAGTTATTTGACGTAATTAATGCGCTGCGAAAACAAGGTGTATCGATTGTCTATATTTCACATCGTATGGAAGAGATTTTCGCTATTTGTGATTCCATTACGGTCATGCGTGACGGACAGACGGTAGACAAAAAGCCGATTCCAGAAACCAGCTTCGATGATGTTGTTCGCAAAATGGTAGGAAGAGAGCTAACGGATCGATTTCCTGCTAGGACATCTCCTAAGGGAGACGTTGTTTTTGAAGCAAAAGGCTTGGAGAGAAAAGGTGTGTTTCAAGACGTTCATTTTTCAGTGCGATCAGGAGAAATTGTCGGCGTTGCGGGGCTAATGGGAGCTGGAAGAACCGAGATTATGCGCGCTATCTTCGGGCTTGATCCGTTAGAAAAAGGCGAAATTATCTTAAATGGCAAACGGGTCAGTATCACAAAGCCAGACCAAGCCATTAAATTAGGTCTCGGGTTCATTACAGAAGATCGTAAAACAGAAGGGCTCGTTCTGGATTTTTCTATTCGAGAAAATATTGCACTTCCAAGTCTATTCAGCTTTTCGCCAAAAGGCTTTATTGAACAAAAAAGCGAGCAGCAATTTGTAGATTTGCTTATTAAACGTTTAACGATCAAAACCGAGTCGTCTGAGACGAGTGCGGCTAATTTATCGGGAGGAAATCAGCAAAAAGTAGTTATTGCCAAGTGGATTGGCATTGGACCAAAAGTGCTAATTTTAGATGAACCAACTCGAGGAGTTGACGTCGGGGCGAAGCGTGAAATTTATCAGCTTATGAATGAACTGACAGACAGAGGCGTGGCTATTATCATGGTGTCTTCAGAGCTTCCGGAAGTACTCGGCATGAGTGATCGCATTTTGGTTGTGCATGAAGGAAAGATAACAGGTGAACTGACAAGTGAAGAAGCAACTCAAGAAAAAATTATGACATTTGCAACAGGAGGTCAGTAAAATGAAAGCAAACACAGCGATAAAAGAAAATCGCGTTGATAACGTGATGCAAAAGCTAGGTCCGTTACTAGGTTTATTTATTCTTATTGTCATTGTATCCATTTTAAATCCAAGCTTTTTAGAACCTTTAAATATTTTAAACTTGCTGCGTCAAGTGGCTATTAATGCTTTAATTGCATTCGGTATGACATTTGTTATTTTAACAGGGGGAATTGATTTATCCGTGGGCTCTATACTTGCTCTATCAAGTGCGTTAATGGCAGGTATGATTGTGTCAGGTGTAGATCCTATTTTAGCTATTTTAATAGGATGTGTGTTAGGAGCTGTAATGGGTATGATTAATGGCTTACTTATTACAAAAGGAAAAATGGCGCCGTTTATTGCGACGCTAGCGACGATGACAATTTTTAGAGGATTAACGCTTGTTTATACAGATGGAAATCCGATTACGGGCTTAGGTGAAAACTATTACTTCCAGTTATTTGGCCGCGGCTATTTTCTAGGTATTCCTGTTCCAGCAATTACGATGGTACTAGCGTTTGCTGTCCTATGGGTGATTTTGCATAAAACACCGTTTGGCCGTAGAACATATGCAATCGGTGGAAATGAAAAAGCAGCATTTATTTCAGGAATCAAAGTTCCGAAAGTTAAGGTTATGATTTACTCACTAGCAGGATTATTGGCAGCGCTATCAGGAGCGATTTTGACTTCTCGCTTGAACTCTGCTCAGCCAACGGCAGGTACGTCTTACGAGTTAGATGCTATCGCTGCAGTAGTACTGGGTGGAACAAGCCTTTCTGGAGGACGTGGACGCATTGTTGGAACGTTAATTGGTGCGCTGATTATCGGAACGTTAAACAACGGTTTGAACTTACTCGGCGTTTCGTCATTTTACCAAATGGTCGTAAAAGGAATTGTTATTTTAATCGCGGTATTAATTGATCGCAAAAAGTCAGCTTAGGAGGGAAAAACATGAAGAAAATTTGGCTCGTGCTATTATCATTTTCATTATTACTGTTAGGGGCTTGTTCACTTCAGCCTCCTGAGTGGGCGAAACCATCTGAAAGTAAAAATTTAAAAGATATTAAAATTGGTTTATCCGTGTCTACATTAAACAATCCGTTCTTTGTTTCGCTAAAAGAAGGGGTACAAAAAGAAGCAAAAAAACTGGGCATGGAAGTAGTTGTGGTAGATGCTCAAAATGATTCAGCCAAACAAATTAACGATGTAGAAGATTTAATGCAGCAAGGTGTTAACATTCTGCTTATTAACCCAACGGATTCAGCTGCTATTTCAACAGCTGTACAATCGGCTAACAATGTAGGGATTCCAGTTATTACGCTAGATCGTTCAGCAGAAAAAGGAAAAGTAGAAACACTGGTAGCTTCAGATAATGTAAAAGGTGGTCAAATGGCTGCTGATTACATTGTAAAAAAAGTGGGTGAAAAAGCTCAAGTAGCAGAACTTGAAGGTGTACCGGGAGCTTCAGCAACTCGTGAACGAGGAAAAGGGTTCCACAACGTTGCAGATCAAAAGCTAGATATTACGGCTAAACAGTCAGCTGATTTTGACCGTACAAAAGGCTTAAACGTTATGGAGAACGTTCTTCAAGGAAACCCTGGTATCAAAGCCGTATTTGCTCACAATGATGAAATGGCATTAGGAGCTATTCAAGCGATTAACAGCTCAGGAAAAGATGTGCTAGTAGTAGGGTTTGATGGAAACGACGATGCAATTAAAGCGGTAAAAGAAGGGAAGCTAGGAGCAACTGTAGCCCAGCAGCCTGTTTTAATTGGTAAACTTGCTGTAAAGTCTGCTAAAAATGTTCTTCAAGGCAAAAAAGTAGATAAGCAGATTCCCGTGCCTTTAAAACTAGTAACCTCTGAAAAATAATGGTTTTATACGTGTGGAGAAAAAAGACGCTCATTTGATTTATGGGCGTCTTTTTATGTATATAAAGTGTAAAAAAGAAGTGAAAAAGTCACAACTTTATAAATAGTGTAGGAATTATGTAGGTGGAATTTATGTAATAAAAAGTAAAAAACACCGAAAAAAGACGGTAAAACACATAATTTTCTGTGAAAAATTTGTAATATACCTGTAATAATAAGCGTTTATTTCGATTTTTAAAGAGTGATTTTGCTCTCTTTATGACAAAAATATATCTTTTTTAATAAACAGTAAACCTCTCTATCAAGGGATTTTGGTGATGAATTCCCAGAAAGAGATTCTTGGTTATACAGATTATGGGAAACTTTTAACTGTATTGTAACATAAACAGCTAGTTTTTTATGGTATAACTATGTCTATGAGGAAAGGGGACTATTACTTTATGAAAATTTTTAAGCGTATGACTCTTGCAGCAGTCACAGGAATTTTCTTCATGACCGGCATTACAGAGACTCACGCCCAATCGAATGAAGAAGCGCTCCAGACTACTGAAAATAAAATTAAAGAAACAGAAAAGGCTGTTCAACAAAAAGAGAAAGAGAAACAGTCTATCAATTCAGATGTTCAAAACATTCAATCACAATTAAATTCATTACATACAGTAATCTCTAGCAATAAAAAAGAATTAGCATCGACTGAAAAGCAGATTTCAGAAGCGAACAAAATGATTGAGAAAAAGAAAAAAGAGATCGTTTTGCTTCAGGAAAAAGTGTTAAGTCGTAAAGATATTATTGAAAATCGATTAGTTGCTTTACAGCAAGACGATAAAACAAGCGTTGTTATTGATACATTAATGAATGCTGATAACTTTGGAGATTTTGTTGCACGTATGGGTGCGGTCACAACTTTATTGTCAGCAGATAATGATATTTTAAAGCAGCATCAAAATGATTTAGATCAAATTGAAAAAGATAAAAAAGAAATCGATAAGCAAGAAAAAGTATTAGAAGCAGCAAAAGGTAGCCTAGCGGCTAAACAAGCTGAATTAGATAAAAACGTTGCGAAACAAACAGCAACGTTAACAACTATGCAAGAAAAATACAGTACGGTCGTAAATGAAATTGATGCAGCTTCTTCAGAAAAAGCAAATCTTCAGTCTGAACTAACAGGCATTCAAGATAAGATTGCAAAAGAAAAAGAAGCAGCTCAAAAGCAAGCTGAGCAAGTGGCAAAACAGCAGGCGGCTGAAAAGGCTGAGGCTGATGCAGAAGCAAAGCGTCAAGCTGAATTAGCAACAGCTAAAAAAGAAGTAAAAACAGAGCCAAAACAAGAAGTAAAAACAGCTGCGGCTACAGAGAAGAAAGCAGCCGTTTCTTCAGAAGCAAAAGAAACGAAAAAAGAAGAAAGCACACAAAAGCATTCTGGAAAAGAAATGTATGTAGAAGCAACAGCTTATACAGCTAATTGTGCAGGATGTAGCGGCGTAACAGCCACTGGACAAAATGTAAGTTCAGGCACTCATAAAATTATTGCGGTAGATCCATCCGTTATTCCATTAGGTTCAAAAGTATATGTAGAAGGATACGGAGTGGCAACAGCAGGTGATACGGGCGGTGCGATTAAAGGATATCGAATTGACGTATTAGTACCTTCTGATTCAGCTGCAAAAGCATTCGGACGTCGTACAGTAAAAATTACGGTGTTAAATTAAAGAAATAGGCTGAAAATATTTTAGTTGCAGGAAAATCCGAACGATGAATCGTTCGGATTTTTTCATTGTTTTAGTGAACGTAGGTTTCATCTAGTTAGTTGCTTCTAGCTGTTGATTGAAGGGCAAGGCGAAGACTCCTGCGGGAAAAGCAGAAGTGATGAGACCCCGCAGGCGCGTAAGCGACGAGGAGGCTCATCGGCCGCCCGCTGAAAGCGAAGCCTTTCAGGGAAATCAACAGTGGTGTCACAAGTGATCTATACCAGCTCATTACTCCCAGTTGTTCGTCTTCGGGTTAGGTGGAGGTATGTCTCAATCTCTTTTTTGCATGTTTGGTGAGCAAGTTGCTAGCTAATCTATGCTCTTTTCGTTACCATACAATAAAGTAAATGGAAGAAAAGGAGTGGGTAAAATGAAGATCGTGGATCCAGCGGTACAAAGTGCAAAAGACAATTATCATTTGCTAACAGGTGTCGTCATTCCCCGGCCGATTGCGTTTATTACAAGTCAAAATGATGACGGTGTAGTGAATGCCGCGCCGTTTAGTTTCTTTAATGTAGTTGCGGCAGAGCCTCCGCTGATTGCTGTTTCGGTTTCGAGAAGTGAAGGTCAAATGACGAAAGATACGGCCAAAAATATTAGTGCATCTAAAGAATTTGTAGTTCATCTTGTAGACGAAAACTTAGTGGAACAGGTGAATCAAGCGGCATCTTCTTATCCTTCTTCCGTGAGTGAAGTCGAAGAAACAGGATTAACACTAGCACCGAGCAAAAAAGTGCAAGTTCCCGGAATTCAAGAAGCCAGCATTCGGATGGAATGTAAGCTTCACCAAATTGTTCCATTAGGAACGGATGAGGCATACAGCTCAGATTTGTTTATCGGTGAAGTTGTGATGTTTCATATTAGTGAAAAAGTGATAGAAAACGATCGCGTTTCTGCAGAACGTGTGAAGCCGGTCAGTCGACTTGCGGGTTCTAACTATAGTAAATTGGGGCAATTATTTTCCTTAGAACGTCCCAAATAAGCAAGAAAGTGTTACTTATGTAGCAAAAAAATAGTATACATTGGATTTTTTTAAATAAGCGATTGTGTTCTGTTTCAACAACAACAGTACATTCGCTTTTTTTTATGAACGAAAAAGTTAATAGAAACCATAATAACAAAATCAATTTAGAAAAAGGCAAAAATGTAAGGTTTTTGCCTTTTATATTTACCATTGAGGAAAAGGGTATTCATTCATATAATTTAGATTAAGTAAATTGTATACGCTTTCAATATACAGAATTATTTTTCAATAATTCTCTGGAGAAAGAGTCATGAGCGTTTACAAAAAAACTTGCCACACTAGGAGACGAGATTATAGGAGGGGTATTCATTGAAACGTTGGTTTAGTTTAATCAGTTTTGCACTCATTTTAACCCTAGTACTTGCAGGATGCGGAGGAAAGTCCGCTAATGAAACAAGTGGTAGCGGTGGAAAAGAAGTTGTTGCATGGGCTTGGAATATTAACGTACCGGTATTAAAGAAAGCAGCAGCAGAATACCAAAAAGAGAACCCAGGATTTAAATTAAAAGTAGTGGATATGGGACGTGAAGATGTTTATTCAAAATTAACAACAGGATTGCAAGCTGGCGGAAAAGGCCTTCCTGATATTGTATTAGTAGAAGACGATCGTTTCCAAGGATACTTGGATGCATTTCCAAAAGCATTTTTAAACCTATCTAAAAAAGGGTTCGATAAACAAGAAGATAAGTTTCCAGAGTTTAAGAGAGCTCTTTTATCAAAGGATGGAGACATGTACGGCTTCCCGTTTGATGCAGGTCCAACAGGGGTTTTCTATCGCACAGATTACTTTGAAAAAGCAGGTGTAGATCCAAACAGCATCAAAACATGGGATGATTACATTGCGGCTGGTAAAAAAATTAAAGAAAAAGTTGGCGTTGATTTATTAGGATTAGATTTTAATAATGACGATGGCTTATTCCGAATGACGCTGACACAGCAAGGTACGTTCTATTTTAATGACAAAGGAAAATTAAATTTAACTTCTAAAGAAGCGAAAAAAGCAATGGAATTAAATAAGAAGTTAAAAGAAGCAGGCATTGTTAAAAATACAGTGGGATGGGATGCTTCAATCAGTGCTTTAGCAGAAGGTAAAGTAGCAAGTTCACCATCGGGTGCTTGGCTATCCGGTTCTATTACGCAACAGGCTCCAGATTTAAAAGGAAAATGGGGAGTGTTTTTATTACCTTCGTTTGAAGAAGGAGGCAACCGTGCTTCTAACTTAGGCGGAAGCAACTATGTGATTTCAGCAACTAGTCAAAAAGCAGATCAAGCGTACAAATTTATGGAGTATTTCTCAACAACGGATAAAGTTCAAGAAGAAGCGATGAAGGGTGGATTATTCCCATCATTAAATACCGTATATTCTTCAAAATTATTCACTGCACAAGATGAGTACTTTAACAATCAAACGATTTGGAAAACATTCGCAGATGAAATGAAAGATATTAAACCGGTTAATTTTACAGGCAATTACTCAGTTGCAAACAGTGAAGCAGTCAAAGCTGTGTCAGAAGTAACAAATGGTAAGGGCGTTAAAGACTCGCTTGAAGCAGCTCAAAAACGCTTAGAAAACCGAATTCAAAAATAATCAAGAAGCATAGAAGGTGATTTTTAGAAAATTGCCTTCTATCTCTTCTTCTTGCGGTACTAGGAGGTCATCATGAAGACAAATAAATCATTGCCTTACTTATTTATTGCTCCAGCACTTTTGCTGTTTGCGCTGTTTACCATCTACCCTATTTTTTCTTCTTTTATTCTAAGCTTTCAGAGCATGGAAGGCGGAAAGTATGTATTTACCGGGTTATCAAACTATACACGATTGCTTGGAGATGATATTTTCTGGAAAGCGCTTGGAAATACCGGCATTATTTTAATCGTTCAAGTGCCCGTAATGATTTTATTAGCACTTGTACTAGCTAACGCGTTAAACAGTCAGCTTTTAAGGCTAAAAGGTTTTTTCCGAGTTTCATTTTTCTTGCCGGCAGTAACGTCACTAGTTGCCTACTCTATTTTGTTTTCAATCATTCTTCAAGATGAAGGAATTATGAATACTATTTTAGGATTTTTCGGTATCGATGCCATTCAGTGGCTGGGAGATCCTTTCTGGGCTAAAGTCTCAATCATCGTTGCGATGACTTGGAGATGGACAGGTTATAACATGGTTATTTTTCTAGCAGCTCTTCAAAGTTTATCTCATGAAGTTTACGAAGCAGCTGATTTAGACGGGGCAAATCGTATTCAAAAGTTTTTCCACGTAACGGTTCCACAATTAAAACCCGTTATCTTGTTTGCTACTATTTTATCAACAATTGGCACGCTTCAATTGTTTGACGAACCTTTTAACTTAACAAAAGGCGGCCCTGCTGATTCCACGATGACGCTAGGCTTATATATTTATCAAAATGGCTTTAAATATTTTGATTTTGGATATGCTTCAGCCATTGCGTACGTTGTTGTATTATTAGTCGGTATTTTAACGTTCTTCCAATTTAAATTTACGGGTGATAAATCATGAGTGTATTAGAGAGAGTAGAAGCAACTGCAGTAGCTACCGCGCCTAAGGTTAAAAAGAAAAGTAACATCATGCGCAAAATAGGATTATACAGCATGCTTGGGCTGTTCACGATTATCTCTATTTTTCCTTTTTACTGGATGATTATCGGCGCTACGAATGAATCAGGAAAAATGTTTACAAACCCTCCAACGCTGAAGCCTGGCGATCAATTTATGACAAATCTACAAAATTTAAATGCTTCAATTGATTTAGGGCGGGTCTTTTTTAACTCAGTATTTGTTTCAGTCGTGTATGTGATTGTAGCTTTAATGGTCTGTTCTACAGCTGCATATGCGCTATCTAAATTTGAATTCAAAGGCCGAAACGCAATTTTCACTACGCTTTTATTGTCCATGATGATTCCATATCAAGCAACGCTCATTCCGCTTTTTCAGCTGATGTCGAATTTTAATTTGCTTGATACGTATTTTGCTCTTATTGTTCCGCAGCTGTGCTTTCCGTTCGCCATCTTTTTATTACGTCAGAACTTTTTAGCTTTTCCAACGGAACTGATCGAAGCGGCGCGTTTGGACGGAGCTGGAGAGATGAGAATCTTTTTAACGATTGTGCTTCCTTCTATGAAGCCTGCTATGGCTGCAGCAGCTATTTTCTTATTTATGACACAGTGGAATAACTTTATGTGGCCTCTAGTTGCGACTACATCTAACGAAATGGCTACATTGCCAGTTGCTCTTTCAAGCTTAATTGGCTTATCGATTATTGATTACGGTCAAGTAATGATGGGGGTAACGATTGCAACCATTCCAATCATTGTCTTCTTCCTGGCACTTCAGCGTCATTTTATTTCAGGAATGCTTGGAAGTGCAGTGAAATAAAAGCAGAAGCTCCTATTATAGGAGCTTTCTCAATGAACAGGAGGAGAGAAGATGGGAGAAATACCTGTAGGAGTTCAGCTTTATACGCTGCGTGAAGAAACGAAAAAAGACTTTAAAGGAACGCTTCAAAAAGTAGCTGCATTAGGATATCAAGGGGTAGAGTTTGCAGGGTATGAAGGATATACAGCGCAAGAAGTAAGAGCGTGGTTAATGGATTTGCAGCTGAAGCCAGCTTCTAGTCATATTCCACTTGAACAATTAGAATCTAATTTAGAGCAAGTGATTCACTATGAACAGCAAGTTGGAAATTCACATATTGTTTGTCCTTATTTAGTGCCTGAACGTCAAACGGAAAAAGGGTATTACGAACTTATTGATTCTTTAAACGATATTGATACGTATTGTAAAAAAGAAGGCATGTCGTTTAGCTATCATCATCATGATTTTGAGCTGAAGAAATTGTCAACTGGAAAGTCAGCTCTCCACACGATCTTAGAAGAAACTGAGGTAAACGTAGAGCTGGACATTTATTGGCTGACTAAAGCAGGCGAAGATCCAGTGGAGTGGATGAAGCATTATCAAAATCGGACGCCTTTTATCCATTTAAAAGATATGACAACAGACGGCGAGCAATTTTTTGCTCCTCTTGGTACCGGAGGAGTAGATGTAAAGGCTGTAATGCACGAAGGACATAGAGCAGGCGTAAAATGGTGGATCGTTGAACAAGATCAGTGCATAGAAAGTCCTCTTAGCAGTATTAAAAAAAGCTTAGCATATATCAAATAAAAAACGAACAGACAGCGTCTGTTCGTTTTTTATTGATAAGCTGGAGTCCATTCAATCTCTCCGCACTTATTTGTATAATCAATATTTACTTCAAAGTTATGTTTTTCATAAAAATGAATTAATCTTTCGAGATGATCCCAGTCACGCTCAGCGATATCGCCTTTAATGACATGAACATTTTGATCAACCGCTACTTCTTTTAAATAATTCATACATACAGAGCCATATCCTTTATTAGCAGGCCCTTTAATGTCACCGATAAAAATCGTGTGATTATCTTCATATACCCCGTCGATAGCAAAATCCCAAGACCCTCTATAAGCTTTTGTGCATTCGTTTAGCATAATTTTACATGCACTTCCGTCATTTTGTGCCGATACAATAACTAACTGATTATCTTCAGGCTGATCAACACCAATAACTTCATACTTTTTGGCTATTTCTTTTAAATTATCCTGCATGCGAAACAGCTGAAACTCTAAATCATCAAGTGTTTCTTTTAGTTCGTCTGCATTTTGTTTTTTTTCTGTAAGCTGAGTAAACATTTTATACTCCTTTCCGTCTGTTTTCGGTCTAAACGCGCCTATGACAAAGAGAACACGGTGTATAAAGCGAAACTTTATAAAGTATCTACCTTAGTAAAAATATAAAAAGGAAAGAACCTGATTTGATTGATCGTTCATCAAAACGGCTGCTTTCCTTAACATTTACTTTTAAATTTTTCACAACGTGTATAAGGTTAACAAAGACTCATTAATTTTGTCAATAAGTTTGAAGGTCTATTTATAAAGGAGGTAACAGGTCATTTTACTTATTGATAAGGAAAAATAATAGGTGAAAAAAGAATCACTTTAAAGTAAAATCATTGGAGGAAAAGTATGGTTAAAGAGTAATTACTTTTCAATTGGAAAAAACATACTTAAAATAAAAGTAAGAAAATATTTCATTTACTTACAAAATATTATAGAAAAATGGATGGAGTAATATGGGGTAAGTGTTAACTATATCGAACAAAGGGTGTATAAGATGGATAAATATCAAATTGCATTATTAGCTAATGTGCGTAAGCAGCTGCAAGAGTGGACTGATCAAAATGAAGAAATACTTCATGAAGAGGTGTACCGCTTTTTGCATTCAATTTCTGGAACGTCTGCAACTATTGGACTGCATTATTTAGGAGATCGCTCCCGCGAGTTAATGGAAGCTGTTGAAAAAAAACAGAAAAAAACCTGGAATTACGCCGAATTGAATACTTTTTTATTAGATATTATTAAAATTTGTTATCAAGATGAAATTCAATCCGTAGAAGATATAAATAAACCGCTAGAAATCAGTGAACAAACAGCTAATATTTTACTTGTGGACGATGATCTTTCAATGCTGATGTATTTAAAAGAACAGTTTGAAAAACAAGGCTGGTACGTATTAGCAACTGCATCTAAAGAAAAAGCCATTACGGCTTTTTACGAATTAAAGCCGGATTGTTTTGTTGTAGATGTACATATGAAAGACGGTAGCGGATTTGACATTCTTTCATTTTTACGTGATAAAACAAAGCAACTGTTCGTTCCGATTGTCATGATGAGCGTTGATAATCAAAGAGAGGCGCGTTTGAAGGCTTTTAAATTAGGGGCCGATGACTTCCTTGTTAAACCTCTTGATATGGAAGAAAGTCTACTTCGAATTGGTCACCATATTGAACGAAAGCAGATGTTTAACTCCTATTTAATGTTTGATGAATTAACAGGAGCTTATAACCGAACGTATTTAAAAGAAATCTACAGTCAGCAGCTGTCGAGCTTCGACCGCTTAAAAGATCCTTTTTGTTTAGCGATTTTAGATTTAGATTTCTTTAAGAAAATAAATGATCAATATGGACATCTTATGGGAGACCGCGTGCTGCAAGAATTTGTAGAGTATATGAAGCATGAAATTCGTCCAACAGATCACATTTTTAGATATGGAGGCGAAGAATTTATTCTTTTACTGCCAAAAACCAATATAAAAGAGGCAGAAACAGTATTAAATAGGCTATTGGATTTCTTTGTAAAAAAAGTTTTCACACATCAAAGCGATTCGTTTTATTGCAGCTTTTCCGGCGGAGTTGTAGAAGTTCATAACAATGAATGGCCGTTAGAAAAAGCTCTTCATCAAGCTGATGAAGCATTATATATAGCGAAGGAATCAGGACGTCAAAAAATTGTAGCTTCTTCTCAAAGCAAGCTGGTTAAAAAGCGAACGCTTCGTATGGCTATTATTGATGATGATTCTATCATTCGAACGATGCTAAAAGAGCTTTTAAGCAAGATTGATGTAGGAGATCGCTATGAAGTGAAAATAGAAGTGTTTAAAGACGGCATCGAATTTTTTGAGTCCCAATGGATTCACTCTAGCGATCAGTACTTTGTTATTTTAGATGGAATGATGCCCAAGATGGATGGCTTGGAAGTTCTGCAAAAATTAAGACAGCAGAAACGTCACGATCAGTACACGGTTATTATGCTTACATCACGAAACAGTGAACAAGATATTCAAAGAGCATTAGAACTTGGGGCAGACGATTACATGACAAAGCCATTTAAGTTAATGGAGCTTGAAGCGCGCGTACGTCATTTAATGAAGAAGGTGAAATAAATGGCGATGTCAATTCAAGTGGTATATATCTTATTTAGCGGATTGCTATTGCTGTTGGTTTGTTTTTTAAGTTATTTACTTATTCAAAAAGCGCGTTTAAACGCTTTTCGAGCAAAAGTAGAATCCTATAAAGAGAGTGTTAAAGAATCTCTTTTCATTTACTTATATAGAAAAGATGAAGAGCATCGGGTGGAGCCTAAAAATAAAATAGAGCTGACAGGTGTAGAAGAACTATTGAGCGGCTTTTCTGCAGCCGTGCAAGGCGATGACATTCTAAATAACATCACGCTCTATGCGGAGAAGGTTTTTACACCTAAATATAAAAAAGAGCTGCATCATTCTAGGTGGAGTGTCAGAATGAATGCCCTTTATGCTATTGAAGACTTTGGTCTTACTACGCTAACAGACCAATTACTAGAAATGTATGAGAAAAAAAATAGTACAGCGGCTGAAAAAAATCAAATTTTAAAGATTTTAGTTAAGCTGAACCGCCCTGAGTTTGTTATATACATGACGAATGCCTCTAAACCGCTGTCTGAATTTATGTACCGCTCTTTGTTTGGAACTATGAACAGTGAGCAGTTTCAGCAATTTATTAATAAATTTGAAGACCTGCAAGAAGAAATTCAGCTGCCACTCATTGATATGATCGGTATCAATCGTAAATTAGAGTATATAGATTTCTTAAAAGTGTATATGAAAAGTTCATCAGAAGAACTGCGAATTCGTTCGTTGAAATCACTTAACGCTTTATCTTTTCCATTAAAAATAGAGGAGCTCACGAAACATCTTCAATCAGATATGTGGCAAGAAAGAATGATGGCTACAAAACTAGTAGGCAAAACGAGAGATGAGAAGGGATTGTCATTTCTCGAGCAGTCGCTAAAAGATTCTCATTTTCTTGTGCGTTCGAATGCTGCTCAGTCAATGATGAAAATCCCAACAGGTACAGAATACTTAGTTCATGTATATAAAACGACTGATGACAAGTTTTCGAAAGATATGGCAGCAGAATGGCTTGAAAAAGGAGGAATTACGGTTGTGGAATAGTGTTTGGCATCTTTTATTGTCCATTTGCGGATGGGCTGTATTTGCATATATGATTTTTGTGCTTTGTTTTTATTTTATGATGTTTATCATCTCTGCTTTTCAACTGCGAAAGCAATATCAATTAAATGATGAAGAACCTTATGAAGATTTGCTTGCGGTCAGCTATACAACGCCGTTATCTATATTAGTTCCCGCTTATAACGAATCTGTCGGGATTATTGGAAGCGTGCGTTCGCTGCTTGGAATTGAATATCCGGAATATGAAGTAATTGTAGTAAATGACGGATCTTCAGATGATACGCTAGAAAAGCTCATCGAAGAGTTTTCTCTTGTGAAAATGAATCGAGTTGTGAGAAAGCAAGTGGAGACGAAAGAAGTAAAAGCTGTATATCGTTCTAAATTATACGATTATTTATATGTAGTCGATAAACAAAATGGGGGAAAGTCAGATGCATTAAATGCAGGAATTAATTTATCCAACTATCCTTATTTTTGTTCGATCGATGGCGATTCAGTGTTAGAAAGAGACGCTTTTTTAAAAGTTATGAAGCCAATTATTGATTCAGACGGAGAAGTAATTGCTTCAGGGGGAAGTATTCGAATTGCTAACGGATGTAAAATCGAAAACGGTGCGGTCGTATCGATTGGACTTGATACGCAGCCGCTTGTTGTGATGCAGATTATTGAATATTTACGTGCCTTTCTTATGGGGCGCATTGGTCTCAGTCGCCATAATTTACTACTTATTGTGTCAGGGGCATTTGGCGTATTTTCTAAGCGCTGGGTAATTGAAGCTGGGGGTTATTCTCATACAGTCGGCGAAGACATGGAGCTTGTTGTTCGCCTGCACCGACTAATTAAACAGAAAAAAGCCAACAATCAAATTGTTTATATTCCAGATCCCGTATGCTGGACAGAGGCACCCGATGAAATCAAATATTTGCGAAGACAGCGAAACCGCTGGCACCGCGGTTTATTTGATAGTCTTTGGAAGCATAAAGAGATGCTGTTTAATCCGAAATACGGAAGTATCGGAATGATTTCTATGCCTTATTTTGTGTTTATTGAACTAATCGGGCCGGTCATGGAAATGTTAGGCTATTTGTTTATTGTTATTTCTCTAGTTGTAGGCGGGATTTATGTAGAATTTGCTTATTTGCTTTTTCTCTTAATGGTTGTATATGGTTCTCTTTATTCGATGGCGGCCGTTTTGCTAGAAGAGTGGAGCCTTCGCAAATATCCAAAAGTATCTGATATCGCTAAGCTGTTTGTCTTTTCCCTGACTGAATCCTTTTGGTATCGCCCTCTAACTGTTATATGGCGCTGTCATGGATTGTTGGATGTTATTCGCAATAAAAAAGGCTGGGGAGACATGCAGCGAAAAGGAGTTTCACAATGAAAAAATGGTTATTAATCGGCAGCATTATTTTGGTTATGGCAGTAACAGCTTCTCCATTTCTTATTTGGCAGCTAAAGAAACCAACTGATTTGAATATGCTTGTCATTGATAAAACAGTGCCGAATCAAACGTTTCGAGAACATCAGGGCTTAATGTGGATGCTGAATCAAGCGAAAGTACGCAAAGAGGGGAAGCCTTATGAAATCTCAAAAGATTATGCAGGGTTTTATCCGAATGGAGATAAAACATACAGCATTAAATCTCTGCCAAAGACAAACTCTGCAGATATGATTTATATCACGGACACGTACGGCGTATACAAAGAAGATTTAGGCGTAAAAGCTAAAAAAGGAGATCGCTCTCAGCTGGTGTATGGCGGCATGACTTCTGAAGACGTGAGCTACGTTAAGAAAGCGATGAATGGACGTACAAAAACGCTGATTGGAGAGTTTAATACATTTGGAAGCCCTACTTCTTTAGACGTTCGTAAAGAACTGTATGAATTGTACAATGTTACGTGGTCCGGCTGGATTGGCCGCTATTTTGAGGAATTCGGCAGTGAAGAAGTTCCTGCTTGGGTGAAAAGTGCTTACAAAAAGCAGTACAACAAAGAGTGGAACCTTACAGGCAAAGGCTTACTGTTTGTTAATGAATCTAATAAGCTTGTTATTATAACGGAAAAAGAATTAAAAGAAAATCCAGTATGGTTTCAATATACAAAACAAGGAAAGAAAACATTGAATTTACAGGATGAATCTGCTTATCAATATTGGTTTGACGTAATTACACCGCATCAAAAAAGTGATGTGCAGGCTCAGTTTGTCTTTCACTTGGATTCTGAAGGAAAAAACAAGCTAAAGGAAAATGGTATTCCTTTGTCCATACCAGCAGTCGTTCATCATAATAAAGAGCGATATGATACCTATTACTTTGCAGGAGATTTTGCAGATCAAGGAGAAGTACCTTCCATTTATCAAACCTCTTTTTACCCGGTGTGGAAGAAGTGGACAGAGAAAATTGGAAAAGAAGATGAGTCTTCATTTTACTGGACTGTTTACCTGCCGCTAATGAACAAGATTGTGGAGCAACGGAAAAACGAATCGCAGCCAGCCGCTGCTACTTTTAATGAAAATATGGAAATTTATGAAGATGCTGACCATAAAGTAGCAGGGAAAGTAGGAAAAGATTATTTGCAAGTTTATCAAAATGGCAAGTGGAAGAATTTGTTGATTAAAGGAGTGAATATGGGCATTAGTAAGCCAGGACATTTCCCCGGTGAGACTGCTATTTCGAAAGAAGAATATTTGCGTTGGTTTAAAGAAATTGGAAAGATGAATGCAAACTCAATCCGCGTATACACCATTCATCCTCCCGCCTTTTATGAAGCACTTGCTGAGTATAATCAAAAATCCAAGAAACCCATTTATCTTTTTCATGGGGTATGGGTGAATGAAGAAGTTTTCTATGATTCACAAGATGCTTTTGCAAAGGAAAATACAAAAGAATTTGAAGCTGAAATGAAAAGGATTGTAAACGTTATTCATGGAAATGCAACACTGCCAAAACGGACGGGACATGCTAGCGGAACGTATACAGCAGACGTTTCTCCTTATGTGTTGGGGTGGATTATAGGAGTTGAATGGGATCCCACGGTAGCTTTTTCAACAAATGAAAAACATAAAGGAATGAAAGATTTTAAAGGGCAGTATATCTATACCGAAACAGGCAACCCCTTTGAAATTTGGCTTGCTCAGCTTATGGAAAAAACAATTTCCTATGAGCAGGATAAATATGATTGGCAGCGGCCTATGAGCTTTACAAACTGGGTGACGACGGATTTGCTTACTCATCCATATGAGCCTTCTGAAGACGAAGATAAAGTGTCTGTTAATCCTAATTTAATTCACACAACTAAAAAATTTGAGCCGGGCTTATTTGCTTCTTATCATATTTATCCGTACTATCCTGATTTCTTAAACTATGAACCTCGTTATCTCGCTTATAAAGATCATCGAGGAGAGAAAAATAACTATGCAGGCTATTTGCAAAATATGAAAGAAGTTCATCATATGCCCGTTCTTGTTGCTGAATTTGGCATTCCGGCTTCGCGAGGACTCACCCATAGAAACGTATACGGATGGGATCAAGGCTTTCACACGGAACAAGAACAAGGAAAGATTCTGTCACGCTTATATGAAGACATTGTCGAAGAAAAAATGGCTGGCGGTATGGTCTTTACATGGCAAGATGAATGGTTTAAGCGAACGTGGAATACGATGGAGTACGACAATCCGAATCGAAGGCCATTTTGGACGAATTTGCAAACGGGAGAGCAGCATTTTGGACTGCTGAGTTTTGATCCAGGAACGAAGCTAAAAGTCAAAGTAGACGGTAAATCAGATGATTGGAAAAAGCTGAACAGCAAGTCGGCATATAAGCCGTCTAAGAAGTTAAAAGCATTGAACATTACAAGTGATGAAGGTTATTTATATCTACACGTGAGTACAAAAGAACTGGAAAATCAAAAGCTTTATTTCTTGTTTAACACGATTAATAATCAGGGACAGTCAAAGATACCTCAAATCCCTTCCTTAAAAACAAAAGGAATTGATTTTGTAGCAGAATTAAACGGGAAAGAAGACAGTCATTTATGGATAGACAGCTATTACGATACGTATTATTTTTCATATGCTCATCAGCTTCAAATGATTCCGGCGGTAAAAGGAACCAATACAAAAGACAACGGCATGTTTAATCCAATCAGGCTCGCCCTTAACAAAGAGTTAGCGATTGGAGAGGGGGAAAATAAGAGAACCATTCCTTTTGACGCCTATGAAACAGGGAAGCTCCAAGAAGGAAATAGCGACCCTAACTCTTCTTCATTTGATTCGCTTGCGGATTTTAAAGTAAACGAATCAAATGGAATTGCTGAACTTCGCATTCCTTGGGCGCTTTTAAATGTAAAAGACCCGAGTCAAAAAGAAATAATGGGAGATATTTGGTCCAAAAAAGGATTGGAATCCAGCGAGAAAATAAAAGGAATTCAAGTGGGAGTCGTAGCTGTTAATAAGAAGAGCAATGACGTTGAAGATACGTTTCCGACTCAGAAAAAAGGAGAACTTTTATTAAAAGATTTTTACTTATACAAGTGGAAAAATTGGGAGTATCCAACTTTTCACGAACGACTAAAGCCGTCCTACTTCATATTGCAAAAAACGTATGGACGACTACAAGCGGAGGAATAACAATGGCCAAAATTTTATTAGCGGAAGATGAAGAAGTGCTTCGTATGTTGGTGGTGGATACGCTTGAAGATGAAGGACATGATGTGACGGAAGCAGAAAATGGCGAAGAAGCTTTGGAGTTTATTAAAGAACGTGATTTTGACTTAATTATTTTGGATTATATGATGCCCGTATTCACCGGGCTTGAAGTCATTCAGCAGCTGAAAGAAATGAAAGATAAGTGCCATACAAAAGTATTGATGCTTTCAGCTAAGAATCAAGCTGCTGATCAAAGTCGAGTGTTAGAAGCGGGGGCTACGCATTTTATGTCTAAGCCGTTTAGCCCGCTTTTACTGGCCGAACGTGTTGAGGAAATTTTACATGAACACTAAACTAAAACGAAAAAGTATTTCAACTCAGTTTATTATCTTGGCAAGTGTCCTTTTACTTGCTTTTGCGGCGGGTTCAACTGTTCTTGTCGTACGACAAAAAGAAATTACAGCTGATTATGCCCAGTACAGGGCACAGGTACGAGAAAAGGCACAGCTGTTATCTACAATTGATAAATCAATGAACAGAGCTTTTTTGCAGGCTCGTGGTTTTATTGCTTTTGATTCAGAGGATATGTACAAACAGGCTACAAGTCAGCAAAGAATCATTGAAGAAAATCTTAATCGACTTTCAGGTTTAGCTGCAGATAGACGTGAACGTACGTTTGTAAATGAAGCGACTGTGATGCTAAATACGTACTTTAATCAAACGCTTCCTTATTTTAAAGATATTTATGACAAAGAAGGTATTGAAGGAGTCCGCTCTAACTCTGAGCGGAAAGCTGCTTCTAAATCAATTGAACAAATGCAAAGAGAACTTGATGATTACCAAAACGAACTAGCCAAAGACTTAAATGTACAGTACGATGATACGTCGAGTGACATGCAGAAAAGTCAAACGCTTTTTATTTTATTTTTAGCGTTTACAGTGGTCATTTTATTGTTACTTACACGGGTACTGCTAAATAAGTTTGTAAAGCCACTGAGTCAGCTAGCATATACGGCAAGCGAGATTGCTGCCGGAAAAGAAATGCCTATAACATTTGACGAACATAGAAGAGACGAAATCGGTATGCTATCTCAGGCCTTTTACAAAATGGTATCGACTTTGCAAAATAATGAACAGGAGTTAACGGCTCAAAACGAGGAGCTGATTGCACAGCAAGATGAGTTGCACAGCCAGCAAGATGAACTTCAGCACGCATTAGAACTGACAAAGGAACGAGAAGGAGAGTTAGAATTGCGCAATTTATTTGTGCACGGACTAACAAATTCTCTTCACAAGCAAGAAGTTCTCACGAGTGCTGTCACAAACATGAGCCGGGTGATGAAAGCTGATCACGGCTTTATTATGCTAGCTGATGAAGAGACACATGCCTCATTTGGGCTTTCTTCATCCAGTGTTCAACAGATGGTAGCAAATCTTCATAATAATTATGTTGATCATGTACAGCAGACGAAAGAATGCATGGTAGTAAAAAGAGAGTGTACAGAACATGAGCGCCTATATCATCAGCAAACGTTTTATTTGTATGATGTTATCGTACCGGTGCTGTCTTCACAGGGAGATATGCTAGCCTATATGTTTTACAGCCGCTACGCGGATGAATACACAGAACATGAATTACAGACATTTGAAATACTGGCCAAACAAATCACAATTGCTCTTGAAAAAATTTATATTTACGAAGAGTCTGAGCACGACCGATTGCTATCTCAAGATATTTTAAATTCGATTCAAGAAGGAATGCAGCTTGTAGATACAAGCGGTACGATTCTACAAGTGAATACGAAGATTAGCGAATTGTTTCAATATGAGCATCAAAGCGGGCTTCTTCAGCTCTCTCTCGATCAATGGCTAGATGCGCTCTCTCAAAAAGTCGAAAATATAGGGCAGCTAAGACAATACGTTGAAGCCGTTTGTAAGGGAGAGCAAGTAGAAAAGTCTTTTGTTTATTACCTGCACACGGAGGGTAAGAGAAAAGTTATAAAAGTTTATAGCGAATACGTATATCGAAACCGTCAGATGTTTGGCGTATTGTTCGTTCATCGTGATATTACGAAAGAATTTGAAGTTGATCAGATGAAGTCGGAATTTGTAAGCACTGTGAGTCACGAGCTGCGCACACCTTTAGCAAGCGTATTAGGGTTCACTGAGCTTATGCTAAACAAAACATTAAAAGAAGAAAGGCAGAAGAAGTATTTAACTACTATTTATCAGGAAGCACAGCGGTTAACGTCTTTAATCAACGATTTTCTGGACGTCCAAAGAATGGAAGCGGGGAAACAAACCTACGATAAAAAGTATCAAGACATTCTGCCGCTTATTAAGCAGGTGATTGAGGTCCAGAAAATACAAACAAATAAGCATGAATTTGATATGATTTCTGATCAAGAGCATTTTACAGTAATGGGAGATAAAGATAAGCTGCTGCAATTGTTTAATAATGTAATTAGCAATGCAGTGAAATATTCGCCCGATGGAGGGAACGTTACAGTTAAAGTGTATCAAAAGGAACACGCTGTTTATATTGATATTCAAGATGAAGGAATTGGTATACCAAGTGAAGCGCTAGGTCAATTGTTTACCAAATTCTACAGAGTAGATAACTCCGATATGCGCAAAATTGGCGGAACGGGTCTAGGATTAGCAATTGTAAAAGAAATTGTAAAAGCTCATGGTGGAGACATTACTGTACAATCGGAATGGAAAAAAGGAACAACATTCACGGTTGTTCTCCCGCTTCTATATGAAGTTCAGTACGATGAAGAGATGATAAGTACGAATGATAACCGTAAAAGCGTAGTGATTGTAGAAGATGATAAAAGTTTAGCGACGCTTTTACAGGTAGAATTAAAAGAAAGCGGTTTTCACGTTCGGTATTTTAACAATGGAGAAGACGCATTAAACTCTATTCATCAGCAAAAGCCTGAAGTGGTTGTTCTAGATATTATGCTAGGAGAAAATAAGTTAGACGGATGGGATGTTTTAAGACATCTCAAAGAAAATACAGAGACAGAAAAAATTCCTATTTTAATCTCATCTGCTTTAGACGAAAGAAGCAAAGGATTAGAGCTTGGAGTGTGTGAGTTTCTGATTAAACCTTATCAGCCTAGTAAATTATCCAAAACGATTCTCCATCTGCTTTTGAAAAGGCAAGAGCATGAAGGAGAAATTATGATTCCTTCGGATAAAGAAGAGTAGAAATGTGGGCAGCTCCGTTATTTTTGCGGAGCCTCACCATATAAAAAGAAAATTAGTAAAGTAAGATAAAAAAACATTGAAAACGTTCTCAAATTGTGGTTTTATAGAAAGTAGGCATAACATGATGACCTTAGAATTACCTTTTTCCACCTCCTTACATGCGTAAGGAGGCTTTTTTGTATAAATATAGTAAGATAAGATAACAAAACCTGATGCAGAATCGTTTATTGAATTTCAGCTAGTTAAGAAAGTTTGATAGCGAAAGGCATGAAGCTCTGGGAATTATTTCACAAAGGGAGGGGAGTCTATCCAAGAAGTGAAGGTAGTTCAATTTTTATAATCATAGTATAATAAAAAATACGGTTATAAAAGCTGTGTTTGTTATACATCTTTTATATAGAAGGTAAGATTGAATTTTATATTTGCTTAAAGGAGGTCTTTCCTTGGATATTGCGTATATAATTGCTGAAGAAAGAATTAGACAAGCAATAAAAGACGGTGACTTTGATAAGCTGCCTGGGGAAGGAAAACCATTAAAGTTAGAAGATTTGTCACATATACCTGAAGAACTGCGCCAAGCATATAGAATGTTAAAAAATGCAAATATGATAAGTGATGAACAAGAGCTAAAACGAGATATGGCTACAATAGAAGAATTGATTTCTATATGCACAGATGCTAATGAAGAACAAAGGCTAACAGAGATGCTTACGGAAAAGCGTTTGCGCTTTGAGCAGCTCGTTGACAAGAAAAAGATGACAAGTTCTGCAGCTTATAGGACGTATCAGAATAAAATTTACTCCAAATTTTTTCATTAATGAGTGTAATGGACGAGACGATCGGAGGGTGAGAACTTGCGGCTGTTAATTTTATTGATCAGTATCATACTATTTATTTCGCTTTGTTTTTATATTTTTGCCCCACAAATAAAACGAGGTGCCCAATCGAAAAATGTGCCGGTTTTATTTATTCATGGCTATTTAGGCAGTCAAAAAAGCTTAGGGAAAATGATTAAACGATTTGAACAAAACGGATGGGGAACTAAAGTAGGCTACTGCGTTGTTCAAAAAGATGGAGCTATTCAGTGGAAGCATATTATGAAAGCAAAAGAGGGAAAACTTCCGCTTATTCATATCGTCTTTAAAAAGCCAGATGCCAGTATTGCACAGCAGCAAAAATGGATTGAAGCTATTATACAAGATGTACGTGATACATATAAAGCATCTTCTGTTGATTTAGTTGGACATAGTATGGGAGGAGTAACGGCAGCAGCTGTTAGTTTGTCTAACCCTCAATATATTCAAAAGTTAGTTACGTTAGGGTCGCCAATTCAAGGATTAGATTATCAGGAGTTAATGGAGATGTACCCTCATGCACGCAATCATATTGAATCTATGGGTGCTCGTGATTTAGCTTTTCACTCTATAGCGTTAAATAAGCTGTACGAAAGTCGTCAAGATTTCTCAAAAGAAATCGACGTTTTTTCAGGAGCAGGAGACGTTGGAGATAAGACAGATGGAGTGGTAACAGTAGAAAGTGCGTACGGACTGCAAGAGTTTACCGAACACATTCATCTCCAAACGTTTCATGAAGCACATTCGGATTTACATGAAAGCTCAGAGGTTGATAAAGCTGTCTATCAATTTCTAAAACGAGATTAAAGGGGGATTACGATGCTTTACTTAATTAGGCACGGCCAAACAGATTGGAATAAAAACAAACTTATTCAAGGGCATGCTGATATTCTGCTCAACGAAGCGGGAAAGCAACAAGCTAAACGCGTAGCGGAACGTTTTCGAGATATCCATATTGATGTAATCTATACAAGCGATTTGCTTCGTGCGCAGGAGACGGCTAGGGAAATTGCAGCAGCTGCTAAAGTAGAGAAAGTCGAGGTTTGTGAGCAGCTGCGTGAGCGCTCTTTTGGAGAACTAGAATCAAAGAATGTAGAAGTTCTGCATGAGCTTGTGCCAAACTATGCGACAAATTGGGGAGAAGAGCCTTTATATAATATCGAAACACTCGAAGCCGCTCAAGAACGGATGGTTCAGCGGTTAACGGAAATTATGAAGAAGTCTATCGGAAAGAAAGTAGCAGTTGTTAGTCACGGGGCAGCAATTAATACATTCATTCATCATGTAACAAGTGGAGAACAAGGAACAGGGACTACTATTTTACAAAATACATCAATTACAACTTTTGCTTATGAAAGTGGAAAATGGCGTCTTGAAACGATCAACGATGCCAAGCATCTTGAATAAATATACTTAAAGAGGCTGTGACAGTAGCATTTTAGTTGAGGGGAAATCCGAACGATTAATCGTTCGGATTTTTTTATGGTGATGGTGAACGTAGGTTTCGTATATGTAAGTACTTCTAACTGTTGATTGGAGGGCAAGGCGAAGACTCCTGCGTGAAAAGCGGAAGGGATGAGACTCCGCATATTAATTTTATATATAAATATTTATACAATTGATTTTAATAAAAATGCATAGTAAAATAAGTTTTATTACTATTCTATTAAAGCGTTTAGTATAACTGAATTTCCTAATATTGTTTAATAAGTAACTATATTTCGGAATAAGATTAATTGATTTGTATAATTTCAAGGAGGATGTAGTATGTCAAAAGATTGGAGTCACTTATTTGAAAGAATGCCTGAGTTGCTAGCACCGACGATGGCTAAAGACCATCCGAATCTGCCCGTTGTGAAAGAAGAAGGATGTTATTATTATGGATTGGATGGTAAAGAATATCTCGATTTTACTTCTGGAATCGCTACGACAAATGTAGGACACAGACATCCGAAAGTAGTAAAAGCAATTAAAGACGGAGCAGATCAATTATTGCACGGTCCTTCAGGTGTGATTATGTACGAATCGATATTAAAATTAGCCGATGAGTTAGGAAAAGTAACGCCGGGCAATTTAGACTGCTTTTTCTTTGGAAATAGCGGCACCGAAGCAATTGAAGGAGCCTTGAAATTAGCGAGGCATGTTACAAAACGTCCGTATGTTATTTCTTTTTTAGGGTGTTTTCATGGCCGCTCGATGGGAGCTTTAAGTGTTACAACATCGAAAAGCAAATATAGACAATTTCAGCAGCCTTCGGGACTGACATATCAAATTCCATATGCCAATCCAAAAGAGTGCCCTGCGGATCTAGACAGCGATGTATACTTTACTGAAAAGCTTGAAAAAGATTTTGAAATACTCTTTAAGCACCAAGTCACGCCTGAAGAAGTAGCGGCCGTTATTTTGGAACCAGTATTAGGAGAAGGCGGCTATATTATTCCTCCGAAAAGTTGGATGAAGAAGTTAAGAGAGATTTGTGATCGTCATGGAATATTACTTATTTTCGATGAAGTGCAAACAGGGTTTGGCCGTACCGGCGAATGGTTTGCTGGACAAACGTTTGATGTCGTACCAGATATTATGGCTATAGCAAAAGGAATTGCTTCTGGAATTCCGCTTAGTGCAACGGTAGCTTCTCAAGAACTAATGAAGCAGTGGCCTCTTGGCACACATAGTACAACATTTGGAGGAAATCCTATTGGATGTTCAGCAGCCCTTGCAACTCTTGAAGTGATGAAAGAAGAACAACTGCTCGATAACACGAGAAAAATGGGCGCTTATGCGTTAGAAAAGCTGCATCTTTTAAAGGACAAACATTCAGTTATTGGGGATATCCGTGGTTTAGGACTTATGATTGGAATTGAAATTGTTAATCCGGATACGGGAGAAGGCGATGGAGACGCCTTATTTGAGATTCTGGACTTAGCTTTAGAAAAAGGCGTGTTATTTTATTTTTGCGGAAATGCAAGTGAAGTTATTCGCATGGTACCTCCGCTTACTGTAACAAAAGAACAGATAGATGCCGGCATTCGTATGCTAGATGAAGCTATTACTTCTTTTGAGAAAAAGTCAGCTGTAAAAGCGTAATAAAAAAATATAAAAAATTTATATATTTGTAACCTAGTTGTCATAGTAATGGTAGCGATATCATAGTTTTAGAGGGAAAACAATTTTCTGAAAAGTAGTTGACATCTGTTTGTGCAGCATGTAACATAATATTTATCTTATCAACAATTATCAACAAAATTCGACAAACTTCTTATCAAGAGAGGTGGAGGGATAGGCCCTGTGAAACCTCGGCAACGGACTTTATAGAACCGTGCCAACTCCCACAAGCAGTGCTTGAAAGATAAGAAGAGACCAGGTTTACTAACAATTGTGATCCCAACCTCTTCTTACAGGCACCTAGACACTGTAAGTGGAGGTTTTAATTTTATGACAAGAATATGACATTTAAATAAAAAACAGCAGGCGAAATTACCTGCTGTTTTTATATGCTGTAAAATGATAAATAACCTACCAGAATTCCTAGTAAAAGTACCCCGGTCGTAATACTAATAATCCACCACATCATTTTTTTCATCGTTTATTCCTCATTATCAATTGACTGTAGCTGTAGATCCGCCTGAAACGCCAGAAGCCGTACCATAAGCGGTTTGTCTTTTGATTCCAGCATTTTTAGCTGCAACTTTCCACTGCCAGTCAATTCGCCCGTAGGCGCGATTATTTTGTACCCAAGATTTTGAGCTCTTTTTTGTAATAGACACAAGGGGGTTTACATTTTTTGTGACCACACCTCGTACACTTTTAACTGAAGTTACCGAGGAGCTTTTCGTGTAATAATCTACATACACCGTTAGTTTTGTTGTTGTAAATCCAGCCGCTTTATAAGAAGCCGTATAAGCTGCTGTTTTGAATAAAGGTGAAGCTGTTCTTGCTCCGTATGCTGCTGTACTTGCAGCTTCGACCGTGCCGCTAATCTCTTCAATATCCATTTTTAACAGAGATGGATCCCTTAGTGATTGTACAACTTTTTGCTTTTGTTGACGCGATAGTTTTGAAAATTCATACAGTGAACTTTTATCACTTTGTGCTTTCAAGAACTGCGTGTAAGAAGCAACCGTCAAATGAGCAGGTTTTTCACTAGCCATAACAGAGTTTGGTACGATTAATAGACATAATAATGCAATTATCAGGAAAAAAGAAAAAAACGTTCTTTTTGTAGCCATATTTATATAAATCCTTTCTAGTACCCTATTGTTATAAATAGATAAGAAGTAATTTATCGTTTTGAAGAAGGACTGTGTGCTGACGTATTAACTGTCATCACGACACGAGCTTGCTGTACAGATTTCATAAAGCATTCGTATAGAGAAGCGAATACTTTGTCCACATCTCCTTCTAAAGCTGTTGCAAAAGGCACGGTTTCGGCAAATACTCCCTGTTGTTTAACTGCGTCAATTCCGCTTTTGATGATGTCTACATAATGCGGCGTATCTAATGGATACAAAGAAAATTGAGTGGATACAGGGAACGAAGCACAAAGCTGTTGGGTTGAAGACATGTTTTCTTTTGGTTTTATTTTTCTTTCTTCGAAATATTCTTCGTGACGCCCTGTTGAAAACGTGGCATTCAGAACAATATGCTTTTCTGATTTTCCAGCACTTTTATAAACGGCTTCCACAACTTCAAATACGTCTTTGGCAGTTCCTTCAATAAACGTGCTAACACGGTCCGTTTTTCGCTGAACTTTAGACATATCCACTTCGTTCAGTGCACCTAAAATAATATCAATGAAGTTATCGCTCATAACGGAAAGTGTAAAACGACAGCCAACATTTATTTTTTCCAAGTTAATCACCCCTAAAATATAGATTTGTAGTTTTTTAATCATACAAATCATAAAATAACTTTTCTATTTTGTATAGAAACAGAAGATAGATTCTTTATTTTTAGGCAATATTACATAGAAGAAACGAAAATAAATTGCATAACATGAAAATTAAGGGTGTTAAGAAAAGTCACATAACGAAAAAGAATAAAAAAACAATGTTAGAACTTCTGACAAAAAGCTGGTATGTAGACTGAAAACACCATATTATATATACAAGATCACATTATTCTCCTGCGATTTCGTATAACCTCTTGAAAAAGGGACTTGGGATTTTATCATAAATCCAACCTCCTAGCTGTATAATCAGCTAGGAATTTTTTTTACCCAAAGTCTCTATCGCCCATGAGGTTATCTACACTTATTCAACTCAGAGCATGCACCATATATATTTAAGACCAGTGTAAGAAAGATTGCTTGAAGATTTAGTGTTCGGCTTGAGCTAGAAATAGATAGATGTTACGAAAGAGGGGAAAGAAGGTATGACGCACACATTAATTAAAAATGCAGAGATTATTACGATGAATGAGAAGAATGATATTATTTACGGTGACCTTTATGTTGTGGGAAATCGTATTGCAGCCATCGGGAAAAACCTGCATCCGGAAAAGGTAGATAAAGTCATTGATGCAGCAAATAAAACGATTGTGCCGGGCTTTATACATACTCATATTCATTTATGTCAAACGCTTTTTAGAGGGCAAGCAGATGATTTAGAGCTGCTAGACTGGCTTAAAAAGAAAATATGGCCTCTTGAAGCTTCGCATGATGAAGAATCTATCTATTATTCAGCACTGTTAGGGATCGGCGAACTCATTCAAAGCGGGACTACAACAATTGTAGATATGGAAACGGTTCATCATACGGACTCTGCTTTTCAAGCTATATCTAAGAGTGGAATCCGAGCTCTTGCAGGAAAAGTAATGATGGATAAAAAAGGCGACGATCTGCCAAAAGCTCTGCAGGAGACAACGGCTGACTCGATCAAAGAAAGTGTAGAGTTGCTTGAAAAATGGCATAATTCAAATAACGGTCGTATTCGATATGCATTCTCCCCAAGATTTGTGCTGTCGTGTACGGAAGATTTGCTGCGTGAAGTGAGCCATTTATCAGCTGCCTATAATGTTCATGTCCATACTCATGCTTCTGAGAATCAAGAAGAAATTCGCATTGTAGAAGCTGAAACGGGTATGAGAAATATCATGTACTTAGACCATTTAGGATTAGCCAATGAGCGCCTTATTTTAGCGCACTGTGTGTGGCTAAACGATCAAGAAAAGCAAATTATTAAGAATCAAGGAGTAAAAGTCAGTCATTGCCCAGGCTCAAACTTAAAACTTGCATCGGGAATCGCAGATGTGCCCAGTTTATTAGAGCAAGGTGTATTTTTAAGTCTTGGCGCTGATGGTGCTCCTTGTAATAATAATTTGGATATGTTCAACGAAATGAGGCTGGCCGCTACGATTCATAAACCCTCTTACGGACCAACGGCCATGAATGCAAAGCACGTGCTCGAAATGGCTACAATCGGCGGAGCGAAAGCAGTTGGGCTTGAAAAAGAAATTGGAAGTTTAGAGGTTGGGAAAAAAGCGGATCTTGCCATTTTAAATTTAAATCAGCTTCATACCTTTCCATCTTACGGCGTAGACCCTATTTCCAGAGTTGTGTATTCAGCAACGCGAGGAGATGTAGAGTTAACGATGGTTGATGGAGAAATTCTGATGGAAAATCGCGTGCTAAAAACAATTGACCAGGGAATCGTGCTAAAAGAGGCAAATCGTTCGATTGATCGTCTTTTAAAAAGAATTCCACTTTTAATTTCGTAAGATGTAAAACGAAGAAGAGGCTGGGATAAAAGTATTTTAGTGGAAGTAAACTCGAATTATTAATCGGAGTTATTGATTAATAATTCGAGTTTTTTGTTGTCAAGGTGAACGTAGGTTTCATCTGTTTAGTTGCTTCTAGCTGTTGATTGGAGGACAAGGCGTAGACTTCTGCGGTTATTCCATTTCTTTGTCTTTAGAATGGATTTATTTAGTTATGTCTCAATCTCTTTTTTGTATAAATGAGTAAAAAGGGTACTCTTGCAACAGACTAAAAAGATAAGAGAAATAAATTTTCAAAATTCCAAACTAACGGAAGATAAAAATTTTTATAATGATAGCGTTTTCTACCTTTGCATATCTACAAATTAAGACTATAATAGGACAAAAGATTTTACTTTGAAACGTAAAATCCTCCTAAATCGTGTCCTTTTTAGGACATTTGAATAGGTAGGATTTTTTATTTTTTTTAGAAGTAGGGAGGCGCGCGTGTTGGAGCGTAACGGAATATTAGAGCGCTTGTTTAAACTATCAGAGCGCAACACAACACCAAAACAAGAAATACTAGCAGGACTTACAACTTTTATGACGGTCAGTTATATGGTAATCGTCAATCCCATTATCATGTCTGACGCGGGTATCCCCCGAGAAGCGGCTCTTGCAGCTACCATTTACGCCATTGTATTTAGTACGTTACTGATGGCCCTATGGGCAAATTTCCCGATTGTAACCGGTCCAGGGATGGGTTTAAATGCGTTTTTTACGTATTCAGTCGTATTAGGGCAAGGGTTGTCATGGCAAACGGCACTTGGAGCAGTTTTTATATCCGGCGTGTTGTTTTTTGTTTTAACGGTAACAGGAATACGCGGAAAGATTATTGATGCCATTCCGAACGTATTAAAGTCTTCAATAGCAGTTGGAATTGGTCTTTTTGTTGCGTTTATCGGTTTGAAAAACGCTGGATTAGTTGTGGCAAACGAGTCTACTTTTGTAGGACTTGGAAATGTCATGGATAAAGGCCCCTTACTGGCTATTTTTGGGCTGATATTAGCAGCTGTACTGATGGCTAAAAATGTAAAAGGCGCTCTCATTATAAGTATTTTTGCTACGACAATATTAGCGATGATTGTAGGAGTACAAGCAGTTCCTCATTCGGTGAAAGACGTTTTTTCAGCTACGCCGCCAAGCGTCGGAGAAACATTCTTTCAAATGGATTTAAAAGGTGCAGTTGCCTACGGTATTTTTTCAGTTGTATTTTCTTTCACCATCGTAGAATTGTTTGATACGCTGGCGACATTGATTGGACTATCTAAAAAAGCAAATTTAGTAGATAAAAACGGTAAAATTCCAGGTTTAAATCGTGCGCTTGCAGCGGATTCAATCGGTACAATGGCGAGTGCTATTTTTGGAAGCACAGCACTAAATACGTATATTGAAAATGCAACAGGTATTGCCGAAGGAGGACGTACCGGCTTAAAGGCATTAACGGTTGCCATCTTATTTATATTTACCTTGTTTTTTGCACCGCTTATTCAATTTATCCCAAGCGTTGCTACTGCTCCAGCACTCATTATTATTGGTTCGCTTATGCTAAGTGACATTCGAAACGTTAACTTCGACGATTTTACTGAGGTTGTTCCCGCTTTCTTAACAATTGTCATGATGCCGTTAACCTACAGCATTGCAGAAGGGTTAGCATTCGGCTTCATTTCATACACAGCGATTAAACTGTTTACAGGACGCCATCGCGAAATTCATTGGATGATGTATGTAATCACCATTGCCTTTTTTATCAATTTTTATATGAGTTCCCATTAGGAAGAAAAGACGTAGCCTCAAGCTACGTCTTTTTTTGTTACTGAGTCCTTGTCAGAGAACATCGTGAAAGAATGAAGCTTTTCTTTTATTTTAGATAATTGTAAAATAATTATAAAAGGTGCCTTATAAAGGGTTGGTGGAATAAATTGAAACAAAGTAAACGCAAACGTGTCACCTTACAACAAGTGGCAGAACACGCGGGAGTATCTCGAGCTACCGCTTCTCTTATTGTACGAAATAGTCCAAGTGTTTCCGAAAAAACAAGAAAAAAAGTTCTAGCTTCGATGAAAGAGTTAGGATACGTATATGATCGTATTGCAGCAAATTTAAGATCTCAAACTTCATCAACAATCGGAGTTATTATTACGGATATATCTAATACGTTCTTTACAGAATTGTTAATTGGAGTACACGAGGAGCTCGAGAAAGACGGATATACGGTGTTTTTAGGTACGACGTTTGATTCGGATAATCGACAGGATCAGCTGCTTTCTACGATGCTAGAGCATCGGGTAGGGGGCATTATTTTATGTCCTGTTGCGGGTACATCGGAAGATACGGTAAGAAAAATTCAGCATTTAGATGTTCCTTCAGTACTAGCAGTAAGGGAATTGCCTGAAGTGGAGTCAGATTATGTAGGGGTAGATTATAGCTTAGGCGTTCAAAAAGCGGTTCAACACTTACTTGAACAGGGACATAAAAGAATCGCCTTTTTAGGAGGAACAACCGGTTCTACAACGTGGAAAGAAAGAATGGAAGGTTACCGTTCGGCGCTAAAGAACGCAGGAATTTCTATTGATGAAGAGCTTGTTATTCCGAGCGGTCCGACAAGAAGCGGCGGTGTAGAAGCTGCACATCAAGTACTGAACATTTCTGAGCCTCCAACAGCAGTTTTTTGTTTTAGCGACTTAGTTGCATTTGGCGTCATGCAAGGCTTAAAAGAGAAAGGGATCGCTCCGGGAGAAGATATAGCGGTAGTGGGATTTGATAATGTCATGGAATCATCCGTATGCCACCCTACTCTAACAACCGTTTCTTCTTTTGCAAGACAAATAGGAAAAGATGCTGCACGGTGTCTTCATAACCAAATTGTTGATAAAAAAGAACATCATCATCGCATTATTTTAACGCCTCAGTTAGTTGTTCGAGAATCGTCATCAAAAAAAAGAAGCAGTTAATGAACTGCTTCTTTTCCTTGTGAATTATTTGGACGGTTCGTAAATATCCCAAGCCATTTTCAAGGAATCAACAATATAATTTGCTACTTCTTCAATATCCAAATTGTCAGTTTCTACTTTGGAGTGGTGGTTGGAATAAATTGCTTGTCGCGTATAAAATAATTCTTCAATATCCTCTAGACTTCTTCCTTGTAAAACAGGGCGACTGTCAATAATGAGGCTGATGCGTTCTTTCCATGAATCCCATGAAAGGTCTAAAAAGAATACAATACAATTTGATAAGCATATTTTTTGAATTTCTTCTTGAAGAAATGCGCCTCCGCCAACGGATATAATTTTTAAACGCTGCTGAGATAACTGGCTAATTACTTCTTTTTCTTTATTTCGGAAAAACTCTTCACCAAACTCTTTAAAGATTTGTGATGTAGGCATTTGAAACATTTTTTCGATTTCTTGGTCTATATCGACAAAATCTCTGTATAATTTCTTAGCGACTAGTTCGCCGATTGTTGTTTTACCTACGCCCATAAAGCCAATAAATACAATGCTTTTTTCTCTAAGAGACATCTCGCTGTAAGTCATTTTTCAAAGCCTCTTTCTGTTTTTAACAATAAAAAACTTATTATTTTGTATTTTAGTTATTAGAATTATAATACAAATTTTACTGTTTGTAAAAACAGTGAAAGGTATATTATGTCCTACGAAGCAAGTATCAGCTCGCGTTTATAAAATTTTTGTTAGTCAACAGATGGTGATATGCTGTAACCAAAGCAAATTAGTAATAGGTAAGCTCGATCACAATCATTAATCTTTGTCATATTGACAGTGCTCCTACAGTGTATGTAAGAAAAAAAGAAGTGAACGTGAGACTACGTAAGAGAGTATAAGCAAACTAGACTCAGTATAAATAAATATTTTTAGAAAATTCTTTAATTTACTATTGCTAGATTAAAATTTCTGTTGTAGGATTATGATAACGTTTACAAAACGAGTTATTACTTTAAATTAATAGGATTTATAGAATACTGCATCAAGTTTAGATCGATCTATATTTAAAATTAGATCGATCTAAAAAGCAGTCAGGTCAATTGTTAAAAGGAGAGATAACAATGAGCTTTAGACGAGCAAGGCCTTATGTAAATAAAGAATGGCTTGAAGGTAATCGATCAGCAGTAAGTATTCAAAGTCCGTATACGCAGGAAGTAATTGGTGAGCAAGTTATAGCAACGCCAGAAGATGTTGAAAGAGCACTATCGGCCGCCTATGAAGCTAAAAAAACAGTTGCGGGCCTGTCTTCTTATGAAAGAGCAAAAATTTTAAAAGAAGCAGCAAGGCTTTTGGAAAAGCAAAAAGAAAAATTTGCTTCTCTCATCTCAAATGAGTTAGGAAAACCGCTGAAGAATACGTTGGATGAAGTATCTCGATCTGTAGAAACATTAGAGCAGTCCGCGGAAGAAGCAAAAAGGCTTATCGGTGAAACGATCCCCGGAGATGTTTCTGAACGAGGAGGAAAAGCGATAGCTTCTACATTCCGTGTGCCTGTGGGAGTAGTTGCTGCTATTACTCCTTTTAATGCACCTTTGAATTTAGTATGCCACAAAATTGGACCGGCTTTTGCTGCCGGCAACAGCGTTATTTTAAAACCAGCTCCGCAAACAACCTTAGTTGCTTCAGAGTTTATAGCTCTATTATTAGAAGCTGGAATGCCTGAATGCGCTATCAATATGGTTTTAGGCGGAGTAGAAACAGGACAGCAAATCGTAAAAGATGACCGGGTAAATGTCATTTCTTTTACCGGTGGAACAGTGGCAAGCAGAAATATATGTGAGCTGGCTGGAATGAAAAAAGTGCTTCTAGAATTAGGAGGAAATGCTTCAACAATCGTTCATGAAGATGCAGACATTAAGAAAGCTGCTGAAATGTGTGGGAGAACAGGGTTTAGCAACTCCGGTCAAAGCTGTATTTCAGTTCAGCGTATTTATGTACATGACTCAGTTGTTTCTGAATTTACAGAGCTTCTGAAGAGTGCGGTAATGTCTTTAAAAGTTGGAGATCCTCTGTTGCCGCAGACGGATGTTGGATGTTTAGTAGATGAAAAAGCAGCAAACCGAGTTTTGGCTTGGATTGAAGAAGCAGTCGATCTAGGTGCGAAGCTGATATGTGGCGGCAAAAAGACAGGAGCTTCTATAGAACCTACTGTTCTATTAAATCCTCCTAAACAAAGCAAAGTAGTGTGTCAAGAAGTGTTTGGCCCTGTGGTGAGCATCATTCCTTATCAAAACATTGAAGAAGCTATTCGGGAAACAAATGATTCATCATTCGGTTTGCAAGCAGGGCTGTTTACAAATCAAATGGATTTAGCTTACCGTGTTGCTGAATCTTTAGAAGTAGGAGGAGTTGTGATTAATGGAACCTCTAATTTTCGACTCGACCATTGGCCGTACGGTGGGATAAAAGACAGCGGCGTTGGTAGAGAAGGACCTCGCTTTGCGATTGAAGATATGACAGAAACAAAAATGATTGTCCTGCAGCTATCGTAGCTGAGTTTATTACCTGACAAACTATATAGTGAATTTAAAGGAGGATATACAATGGAAAAATTAATATCACATCAATTAGTAAATTATCTTGAGGAGCGAGGCATCGAGCATATTTTTGGTTTGTGTGGTCATACAAACATAGCGGTACTAACAGCCTTAGAAGAAAGCAAAATTAAATTTATCAACGTTCGACACGAACAAATTGCAGCGCATGCAGCTGATGGCTATGCGCGTGTGACGAAAAAAGCAGCAGTAGTATTAAGTCACTTAGGTCCTGGCTTAACAAATGCTGCTACAGGTGTAGCCAATGCAGCGTTAGATTCAATTCCAATGGTTGTCATCGCTGGTGATGTTCCTACTCATTATTATGGAAAGCATCCGCATCAAGAGGTAAATTTACATGCTGATGCTTCGCAATATGAAATTTATCGTCCATTCGTTAAGCGTGCATGGAGAGTTGACCGTCCAGATTTATTTCCAGAAATATTAGAGAAAGCATTTTTACTAGCGGAAAGTGGAAATCCTGGCCCCGTATTAGTATCTGTACCTATGGATATCTTTTCAAAAAAGATCGATGTTTCTTTATTTGATCGATTGCATCGCCAAACGAAATCTTTGCAAAAACCTTCTATCGATGACGAAACGGCAAAGAGTATTGTACAAAAACTAATTAATGCCAAAAATCCAGTGTTATATGTAGGCGGAGGTATCCTATTAGCAGATGCAGCAAATGAACTAAAAGAGCTCGTGGATCACTTGAATATTCCGGTAGCCCATTCCTTGATGGGAAAAGGAGCGCTTCCAGATGATCATGACTTGACTCTAGGGATGACAGGGTTTTGGGGCACGAAGTTTATTAATGAAAAGTGCCGGACTGCCGATTATATTTTAGCATTAGGAACACGGTTTGCAGAAGCAGATTCTAGCTCATGGGAGCCGGAGTATACGTTTGATTTTTCAAACACAAAATTGATTCATATTGATATTGATCCTAGCGAGATAGGGCGTAATTATCCCGCCGAAATTGGTGCAGTAGCTGATTTAAAACAAGCCCTTAAAGTCTTAAATCGCGTAGCTAAACAGCTTATTCCAGAAGGGGAAAAAAATGAAGCATTAATCAAAGAGATTGCTTCTTATCGTGAAGAGTTTAAAGCTAGCAATGAAGAGTATATTCACGATAATTCATTCCCAATGCAGCCGCAGCGAATTTTAAATGAAGTTCGTGAAGTCCTGCCGAAAGATGCCTATATTACTACTGATGTAGGCTGGAATAAGAATGGGGTAGGACAGCAGTTTCCAATCTATGAAGCTGGAAGTATATTAACTCCAGGAGGTTTTGCCACAATGGGATTTGGAGCGCCGGCAGCTTTAGGAGCAAAGGTAGCTCAGCCTGATAAAGTAGTTGTTTCTCTAGTAGGGGACGGGGGATTCGGCCAAAATCCAGCTGTACTTGCTACGGCAGCCGAAGAGAATATTCCTGTGGTTTGGATCATTATGAACAACTTTGCGTTTGGTACGATAGCGGGACTGCAAAAAGCACATTTTGGAACCACTCTAGGCACAGTATTTGAAAAAGATGGAGAGGTATATTCTCCTGACTTTGCAGGTATCGCTAAAGCTTATGGAGTAGAAGGTATAAAAATTCAATCAGCCGAAGAGTTTAAACCGGCGCTTCAAAGAGCTGTTGCTTCTAATAAACCAGTTGTAATTGATGTAGCGATGTTAAACAATCCCGTACCAACATCAGGACATTGGAACATCATGGATATTTATTCTCCAGATAAGAAAGTACACCATGTATCTGTTTAACAAGTATGGAACAAATGCTGAAATAGAAACGGAAATATTTAACTTTGATAAAAAGGAGCTGTTCCTATGTTAGAGAGAGGGGAAGGAACTCATTCTCCATCTATTTGTACGCCTTTAGTAGGCAAAAATCACAAAGAGCTTTTAACAGAGCTGGCGGACATTCTATTAAAAAAGCCGGATATAATTGAATGGCGCTTAGATTTTTATGAAGAAATTCAAGATATAAACAGCGTCCTTTGTGCAGCTAAAGGTATATATGAAAATAGCGAGCGTACTCCTATTTTGCTTACTGTACGTTCTCAAAAAGAAGGAGGGCAGCCTATTTCTTTATCAGAAAAGGAAGTAGTAGCCATACTTGCAGAGGTATGTAAACACCCGTATGTAGCAATTATTGATTTTGAAGTATCAAATCAGCCGGATCACATCCGCTATTTGCGTGAAGTTTCCAAGGAAAATAACAAGAAACTTGTGCTTTCTTATCATAATTTTTCTTTTACGCCTCCTAAAGCGGAAATTTTTAAAAGCTTATTTCTAGCTGAATTTTACGGAGCAGATGCAGCAAAAGCAGCTGTCATGCCTCAGAACAATCAAGATGTTTTAACTTTATTGGAAGCTACAAGAGAGGCTGAAAAAGAGCTCAGCATTCCTCTCATTACCATGTCAATGGGAGGGTTAGGAGCTATTAGCCGGATCGTCGGGTGGATGTACGGCTCTTCTGTTACTTTCGCTGTAGGGAAAAGCAGCTCAGCTCCTGGGCAAGTTCCAATTGATGAATTACGAAAAATAATTCAGTTAACAAAAAAAGTTACGGGTCCTGAGAGCAATCATTTCCATCAAATTGGTTCGATATAAAATAAAAAGAACAAGAGCATGCTATGCTCTTGTTCTTTTTATTTATCTTTTAAATGCACTGAAAGATAAACGCGAGTATCTTTTTTGCGCTCATATTTTGGATTAGCGCTTCGCGTATATTCTTTTGACTGATGTTCTATATGGTAGTTCTGTTCAAATTGTTTGATTGCTTCATTAATTTCTTCTTGCGTTCCCATTAATCTTACTTGTAGCATGTAACGTCTCCTTCCATATACTCTGCTTTTTGACTATATCATGAAATGAAAAAGAAGTAATTTTATTTTTGTTGACGAACCTGTATATACAGGTTAGAATAAAAACATAAAACTTGTATATACAGGTTTGTGGTGAGATTTATATGGGGGATAGGAAATACAGGAATAAAATGAAAGCGGAAACAAGGGGGAAAAGACATGAATCGAGAATCTGTGGAGCGCATTGTAGAAGCCGTTGGCGGAAAAGAAAATATCTCTGCTGCAACGCACTGTGTAACGCGTCTTCGACTTGTTTTAAAAGATGAAGGTAAAGTCAATCAACGTATGCTAGATGAGCACGAATTAGTAAAAGGATCTTTTTCTACAAACGGCCAGTTTCAAGTTGTTATCGGTCAAGGCACGGTTGATAAAGTATATAAAGAAATGGTGGCGCTTACAGGTATAGGCGAACTATCTAAAGAAGAAGTGAAAAACGAAGCGGCTAAAAACTTAAATCCGCTGCAGCGCGCAATAAAAACATTAGCTGACATTTTTATTCCCATTTTACCGGCCATCGTAACCGCGGGTTTATTGATGGGAATCAATAATGTACTAACAGGAGCCGGAATTTTTTACGATGATAAATCAATCGTAGATGTTCATACACAGTGGAAAGACTTCGCAAGTATGATTAATTTAATTGCGAATACGGCTTTTGCCTTTTTGCCAGCTCTTATTGGGTGGTCAGCTGTTACGCGTTTTGGAGGAAGTCCTTTATTTGGAATTGTCCTTGGGCTCATGCTCGTACACCCTGATTTGCTAAATGCATGGTCTTACGGAGAAGCATTAAAAAAAGGAAGTATCGATACTTGGAATTTATTTGGCCTGCATGTTGAGAAAGTCGGCTATCAAGGACAGGTTTTACCTGTGTTAGCTGCTTCATTCGTCTTGGCAAAAATCGAATTGTTTTTACGAAAACGCATACCGGATGGTTTTCAACTTTTGATTGTAGCACCTGTAGCTCTTTTAGTAACAGGGTTTCTCGCTTTTATTGTGATTGGTCCAATTACATTTGCAATAGGAAATGTTATTACAGGTGCAGTTGTATGGCTGTTTAAAACGGCTCCATTTATTGGAGGGCTTGTGTACGGAGGCTTATATGCTCTTCTTGTTATTACGGGCATGCACCATACATTTTTAGCCGTAGATTTACAGCTGATTGGAAGCGTGGGAAGTACGTTTTTATGGCCAATGGTAGCATTATCGAATATTGCACAAGGCTCTGCGGCTTTTGCGATAATGATTCTTTCAAAAAATGATGAGAAATTAAAAGGATTGTCTTTAACGTCAGGGATTTCAGCGTGGCTTGGCATTACGGAGCCTGCAATGTTTGGTGTAAATCTACGCTTTAGATTTGCTTTTATTTCTGCAGTGATTGGTTCTGCTATTGCTGGTGTCGTCATATCCGTTGCGGGAGTAAAAGCAGCATCGGTGGGAATCGGTGGTATCCCTGCTCCGTTATCAATTGTTCCACAGAGCTGGCCGCCTTTTATTATTGGAATGATAATCGTAATCGTAGTACCGTTTCTTTTAACGTTAACGCTTGGAAAGCTTCAGAAAAGATCAACCGTTACATCAACTGTCGCGGGTACAGACTCGTTTCAACATAATTCAAAGAATTAAATGGTGGTGTTAAAAATGCAAGAACCTTGGTGGAAAAAATCTGTTGTTTATCAAATTTATCCAAAAAGTTTTTATGATACGACTGGCAACGGCGTGGGTGATATAGCTGGCATTATTGAAAAGCTAGATTATTTGAAAAAGCTTGGCGTAGATGTTGTTTGGTTAACCCCAATTTATAAATCGCCGCAGCGGGATAATGGGTATGATATAAGTGATTATTTTGTTATTCAAGAAGAATACGGAACAATGGAGGACTTCGATCGTTTAATAACAGAAGCGCATAAGCGGGATCTTAAAATTATCATGGATATTGTCGTTAATCATACGTCAACTGAACATGAATGGTTTCAAGAAGCTAAAAAATCGAAAGATAATCCGTACAGAGATTTTTATATCTGGCGAGATCAAAAAGAAGATGGGAGGGCTCCGACGAATTGGGTTTCAAAATTTGGAGGATCAGCGTGGGAGCATGATAAGCTGACAGAACAATCGTATCTGCACTTGTTTGATGTAACGCAAGCGGATTTGAACTGGGAAAATGAGCGTGTGCGCCGCAGCGTGTACGACATGATGACGTTTTGGCTTGAAAAAGGTGTAGATGGATTTCGGCTAGACGTCATTAACTTAATTTCAAAAGATCAGCGCTTCTTAGATGATGATGGTTCGGTTGCACCAGGGGATGGCCGAAAATTCTACACCGACGGTCCTCGCGTGCACGAATATATGCGGGAAATGAATCAAGAAGTTTTTTCAAAATATGATAGTATGACCGTTGGGGAAATGTCATCGACAACCGTTGACCACTGCATTCAGTACTCTCATCCGGATCGGGACGAGCTTAGCATGACGTTTAATTTTCATCATTTGAAAGTTGATTACCCAAACGGAGAAAAGTGGGCGCTAGCAGATTTTGATTTTATTAAATTAAAAGAGATTTTATCAACTTGGCAAACGGAAATGAATAAAGGTGGAGGATGGAATGCATTATTTTGGTGCAACCATGATCAGCCTCGCGTTGTTTCACGCTATGGAAACGATGAACTCTATCATAATAAATCTGCTAAAATGCTCGCTGCAACAATTCATCTGATGCAGGGAACACCTTATATTTATCAAGGGGAAGAAATAGGTATGACAAACCCGAAATTTTCCTCTATTGATGAATATAGAGATGTGGAGTCATTAAATGTGTATGAGATAAAACGTGCACAAGGAATGGACGAAACTGAAATTTTGGAGATTTTAAAACATAAATCAAGAGACAATTCCCGTACACCGGTGCAATGGAGCGATGAGCCAAGTGCAGGTTTTACAAAAGGAAAGCCATGGATTAATCCGGCTGATAACTACCGTGAAATTAATGTGGAAAAAGCACTAGATGATAAAGATTCAATTTTTTACTTTTATCAAAAGCTTATTGCACTACGCAAGCAGTACGAGATTATCACCTATGGAAACTATGAATTGATTCTTGGAGAAGACGAGCAGATTTTCGCTTATATCCGAAATGGAGCAGACGAAAAGCTGCTCGTGATAAATAATTTCTACGGCAGCGAAACAATTTTTGAACTGCCAGAAGATATAACTTTTGAAGGATATGATAGTGAAATATTGCTGTCTAACTACGAAGGTTCATCAAAGGAATTCAAGCGAGTCTTACTTCGGCCGTATGAATCAATCGTGTATCATTTAAAAAAATAGAGAAAAAAGTAAAAAGAACGATGGGTGACAATCTATCGTTCTTTTTATACAATTGGGTATATATAGAAAGTAAAATAGGTGATGGCAATTGAAAGAAAATAAATTTATCAGCATTTACGAACAGTTAGTCGATAAAATTAAACGTGGTGACTGGCGTCCTAATACAAAACTTCCTTCTGAAAATGAGCTTGTTGAACAGTATCAAACGTCTCGTGAAACGATACGGAAAGCGTTAAATTTACTTTCACAAAATGGATACATTCAAAAAATGAAAGGAAAAGGTTCTTTTGTATTAGATGTATCACGCTTTGATTTTCCAGTATCAGGACTTGTTAGCTTCAAAGAAGTGGCGGAAAAGCTAGGACATACATCGACTACTATTGTAGAAGAATTTGAATTAGTCAAGGCCGATCAAGATCTGTGCACACAGCTTGGGGTGACAAAAAAAGATCTCATATGGAAAGTAATTCGAGCACGTGAAATCGATGGAGAAAAAATTATTTTAGATAAAGATTTTTTTCATAAAAAGTATGTTCCTCACCTCACAAAAGACATATGCAAAGGCTCTATTTATGAATACTTAGAAAAAGATCTTGGGCTGAAAATCAGCTTTGCTAAAAAAGAAATTTCCGTTGACGAGCTGACGGACGAAGATAAATGTTACTTAGATTTGAAAGACTATGAACATATTGTGGTAGTAAGAAACTATGTGTATCTAGAAGATGCAAGCCTTTTTCAATATACGGAATCACGTCATCGTCTTGATAAATTCCGTTTTGTAGATTTTGCTCGCAGAGGCGTATAATGTTCTACTCCCTATGAATTTATAGATACTTACACAAAAAACTGCTTTGGTATAGGAAACAAAGCAGTTTTTTTATGTAAAAAATTGAAAAAGCATCATCCTTTTGACGATAAAATTTTAAAAAGGTTGAATTTTTCTTTAGAATTTGTTTTAGTAGAACATAAGATTATTTTATATTTGTATAATGTTATTCATACAGAATAGGGGTTTATTGTTCTTTTTTTTATTAGATATATAAGAAATTGTTATTTAAAAACGATAATTTCATTAGTAATTCTAATAAAGGTATTTATCTACAGCATTAAAGAGAGCTGCTCAAACAATACTAAGTAAAAAGGAGGAGACGGAATGAGTAACGATTATCGACTTTATCCTCTTGGTGACAGCGGCATTGTCGTTTCATTTGGAGACGAAATTAATTTCGGCATACATAAACGCATTCAGCAGTTTACTCAGGTACTAGAGCAATCATTATGTAAGGGAATGATTGAATATGTGCCGGCTTTTACAACAGTTACAATCTATTATGACCCTTGGATAATGAGTGAAAAAGGAAGAAGAAATCCTTACACAGCAATATCTACATATATTGAAGAACTGCTTTCCAATCAGGAAGAAAAATCTGAAGCGGTCGCTAGACAAATTGATATTCCGGTGTGTTACGGAGGAAAGTACGGACCGGATTTAGAGAAAGTAGCTGCTTTTCATTCCTTAACGCCTGATGAAGTTATCTCCATTCATACGAGTGGAGAATATTTAGTGTATATGATAGGTTTTGCTCCTGGTTTTCCTTACTTGGGAGGGATGAGCGAAGAAATTGCGACTCCAAGAAAAGAATCACCGAGAAGCAGCATACCAAAAGGGTCAGTTGGCATTGCAGGAATGCAAACCGGCGTGTACCCAATTGAGACACCTGGAGGATGGCAGTTAATCGGGCGTACTCCTCTTACACTATTTAACCCAAAAAAAGATTCGCCAAGCTTGCTTCAAGCAGGTGATCGTATTCGATTTGTTTCCATTTCTGAAACGGAATATAAAGCCCAAAAGGAGGTGGATGAAGATGAGTATTAAAGTGATACGTCCCGGTTTATTAACAACGATTCAAGATATCGGCAGACATGGATATCAAAAGGACGGCATGATTGTCAGCGGGGCAATGGACAAAGTTGCTTTAAGGATTGCCAACTTATTAGTAGGAAATCAAGAAAATCAGCCGGTTATTGAAATTACGTTAATGGGACCAAAAATGGAATTTCAGCAAGATGCTTTGATTGCCCTGACAGGAGGGGATTTATCGCCAACTGTTAATGGTGAAGCCGTAAAGATGTGGCGGCCTTTATATGTGAAAAAAGGGAGCGTGCTGCAGTTTGGTGTTCCGACTTTAGGGTGCCGTTCTTATTTATCGGTTTCCGGTGCTTTTAATGTTCCGGCAGTTATGGGAAGTACATCCACTTCACTTCGCGCTCGAATAGGCGGGCTGCATGGTAAAGCATTACAGTCAGGAGACGAAATATTAAGCCATCCTCTTACAGAAACAGGGGAAGCAATTATAAAGAAACTGGTGAAACAGCAAACGGACCGCTCTTTTCAGCAGGCTTTTTGGACGATTCATCCTAAACTTATTCCTTCATACGAGACGCCTATTATCCGCACGATGAAGGGTGCGGAATTTGATTGGTTTACAAAAGAAAGTCAACAGCATTTCTTTAATCAAGAATTTGACGTTACCCCTCAATCTGACCGCATGGGCTATAGGCTAAAAGGGAAGAAACTAGTCCTTGAGCAGGAAAAAGAGCTACTTTCTAGCGCTGTGACGTTCGGTACGATTCAAGTACCAAAAGAAGGACAGCCCATTGTTTTATTAGCAGATCATCAAACCACAGGAGGATATCCTAGAATCGGACAGGTAGCAACTGCAGATTTTTCAGCGCTTGCGCAAATTTCTCCAGGGAAAAAGGTTTCTTTTCAAGCAATTTCACTGGATGAAGCGCAGCATTTATATATGGAGCAGGAAAAGAAAATAAATCATATTAAAAGAGCACTTCGAATGAAAATATAAGGAGAGAAGAAGATGGCTACCGTTGATTTGAACTGTGACTTAGGGGAGAGCTTTGGAAACTATAGATTAGGAAATGATAAAGAAATTTTACGCTATGTAACGTCAGCAAACATTGCCTGCGGCTTTCATGCCGGAGATCCTTCGGTTATGAGAGAAACAGTAAAGCTGGCTTTGAGTGAAAATGTGGCGATTGGCGCGCACCCCGGATTGCAAGATTTAGCTGGATTTGGACGTAGATATATGAAAATTACGCCTCGAGAAGCTTATGATTTAATGGTGTATCAAATGGGGGCTCTTTCAGCTTTTATACGTGCAGAAGGAGGGACCCTTCATCATGTGAAACCTCATGGTGCTTTATATAATATGGCTGCAGGGGATCGAGACATAGCTAAAGCTATTGCTGAAGCTGTTTATAATGTTAGTGAGGAAGCTATTCTATATGGTTTGGCTGGAAGTGAATTGATTAAAGCCGGAAACGAAATGGGATTGCGTACGTCTCAGGAAGTATTTGCAGATCGAACCTATCAACAGAACGGCATGCTGACGCCGAGAAACGTTGAAAACGCCGTGATTCAAGATGAAGAAGCGGCTATTTCTCAAGTAATTAAAATGGTCAAAGAAAAGAAAGTATTCACTGTGCAAAATGAAGAGATTTCCATTCAAGCAGATACCGTTTGTATTCATGGAGACGGTGCACATGCTGTTGAATTTGCCAAAGCTATTTGTGACAAGCTAAAAGAAGAACAAATTATTATTCAACCACAATGAGGTGACATCATGAAAAAAGAACGCAACTGGAGCGTGCTGCTCGGCGCAGCATTTTTAATGGCTACTTCAGCAGTGGGGCCAGGTTTTTTAACTCAAACGACGGTCTTTACACAAGCTCTCGCCGCAAGTTTTGGTTTTGTCATTTTACTGTCGATTTTATTAGACATTGGCGTTCAGCTAAACGTATGGCGTATTATTGCCGTTTCAGAAAAAAGAGCACAGGATATCGCTAACAGTGTTTTGCCAGGTCTCGGCTTATTTATTGCTATTTTAATTGTAATCGGAGGCTTAGCATTTAATATTGGAAATGTAGGAGGCGCGGGTCTTGGCTTTAATGCGCTATTTGGTATTTCTCCTAAAGCGGGTGCAGTCATTACAGCCATCATTTCTATCGCAATCTTTTTAGTCAAAGAAGCCGGAAAATTAATGGATCGTTTTGCTCAATTAATGGGCGGAATATTAATTGTTTTAATGGTATATGTTGCTGTTTCTTCCGCTCCTCCAGTAGGAGAAGCGGTATCTAAAACATTTTGGCCAGATAAAATTGACGTCATGGCGATTGTTACGCTTGTAGGAGGAACGGTAGGAGGATATATTACATTTGCAGGAGGTCACCGTTTATTAGATGCAGGAATCAAAGGAAAAGCCGCGATTCCTGAAGTAACAAGAGGAGCAGTATCCGGTATTACCATTGCTTCGATCATTCGAATTTTTCTATTTTTAGCGACATTAGGTGTGTTGAGTCAAGGGTTAAAACTGAATCCTGATAATCCACCTGCCTCTGTTTTTCAGTTAGCCGCAGGAGATATTGGCTATAAATTATTCGGTGTCGTTATGGCAGCGGCGGCTATCACTTCAGTTATTGGTTCGGCATATACATCGGTTTCCTTTATTAAATCCTTCAGCAAAAGGATTGAGAAATATGAAAACTGGATTATCATTGCATTTATTACAATTTCAACCCTGGTTTTCTTAACGATTGGTCAGCCGGTCACGCTGCTCATTTTAGCTGGAGCATTAAATGGGTTAATCTTACCTATTACACTCGGTACAATGCTTATTGCGGCGTATAAAAAGAAGATAGTAGGCGATTACAAGCATCCGACTTGGCTTACCGTTTTTGGCGGTTTTGTGGTCGTTATTATGGCTGTGCTAGGAGTCTATACGCTTGTGACTCAAATGGCAAAACTGTGGTAAGGAATGCTATAACCAATTAAAAAAGGGCCTTCTGGCCCTTTTTTAATTGGTTATAGGCAATACATATAAAATGATTGCTAAAAAGTGGAGTACGGTTCCGCCAAGAACAAACATATGCCAAATCATATGATGAAAACGAAATCCTCGCCATACGTAAAAAACGGCCCCGATTGTATACAATACGCCTCCAACTACGAGAAGGACAATTCCTTGATGGGCAATGTTTTGAGTTAACGAATCCCACGCAAACACAATCATCCATCCCATAAATACGTAAAGAATGGTGGAAATAAAAAGGAATTTCTTCACAAAAAAAGCTTTGAATACAATTCCTGCAAGAGCGATGCCCCATACAATTCCAAAAAGTGTCCAGCCGGTGGTTCCTTTAACTGCGATAAATAAAAATGGAGTGTACGTCCCGGCAATAAACAAATAAATAGAAGAGTGGTCAAATATCTCAAAAAGGTCTTTTACCTTACCTTCCGGAAAACTATGGACAAGCGTAGAGGAGACATAGAGAAGCAGCATGGTTACTCCGTAAATAGTAAAACTGATAACATGCCAAGGCGTTCCTTCTAACGAAGAAAGTACGATTAAAAGCGTTAATCCAACAATGCTGAGTACGGCTCCAACGCCGTGTGTAATCGCATTTGCAATTTCTTCTCCTCTTGTAAATGTGTGTGTAGTAGCCATTTACAAAATCCTTTCTTTACACAAATTTATCTTCTATTTTCTCAGAGGATCAGTTTTGAACATACCTGCTGAGAAAAAATCCGTAACGGTCAAAAACATGAGTGAAAAAGTCATTGGTTATTTCTTTATTATAGACCATTCTTTTGATTTTATCTATTTTGACTGGAGGTCCGAAAAGAGGAAAGATGTATATGTGAATGTTCACTAGCTGTAAAAAGCATGTATAGAAGAAAAAAATTGCTTTTTGAAAAAATGGCAGAAAAGTTGTCATGAAGGCATGATTTTGAAATACATATAAAATAAAACTTTTAACAGTCAAGGTTACGATTACTGCTTAGCTCATTTGCAATAGATAAGTAACAAGATTGTAAGAAGGCAGGGGGATGGACGCAGTGAAAAAAGAAGTTATTTTTGATGAAACAGGCACATACAAATACTCTCTATTATGCAAATGGAGTGAAGTAAACGAACGTAAACTTACGTTTATCTTGTCATTTCCAGAGAATACGTATGAATACAGCGACGATACCGCTGTATCCAAATGCATAGAACTGGCGCAAAAGTGGGGATTTGGAGTCTTAGAAATCGTTTATTTATTCAGCTATCAAACCGACCATGTTTCGTTTTTACGCATGCTTTCAAAAGAAGAAGCTGTTGGAACAAGAACAGGTGAATATATTCAAAAAGCAGTGGAAGATGCTGAACTGGTTGTGGTAGCTTGGGGTGATCATGGAAGCGTTTATAACCGGCAAGAGGAAGTAGAACGCTTTTTGAAACACAAGCCGGTATACTGTTTTGGAAAAACGAAGCAGCAATTCCCTCGCCATATTTTATCCGTCGTGCACCGTACAGAATTACAGAAATACGAAGTGCCGGCTAATCGTGAAGAGTCAGAAGAAGTTTCTTCGTTTATTGAAGACATAGATCAAAGTTTTGGTGGAGAGGATTATTCTCCAATTAAACAACTAACAGAAGAAGAACCGCTTATGTTTATTGAAGACATTGCCAGTATGTATCGATAAAGAGAAAAAGCGAGGTTTATATTCCTCGCTTTTTCGTTAGTATAAAACACCAAGTTTTGTCATATGGTTGTATCAAGAAGCGTGTGTGAAGGGGGAACTTTATGAAGTTGAATGAAGTGTTGCACCGCATCACAACTATTTATAATGAGCTAGAAGAAGAGTGCTTTCAATATATAGGGGCTGTGATCAACGAAAATGCAGAGCTGGATATTTCTCGTCTAGAAGAATTAAGTACGCTGTTAAACTTCGTATATGAATGCTCGCAGGATGTATTAGTAGGTTCTATTTTAACAAAATTGGATTATGGACAACCCATTTATCAATTTGCTATGTTAAAGCCTATTTCCCTTGAAGGAAATGAAGATAAGTTAGATATTTTATATGAAGAAAAGGTAAAAGTAGAAAGAGCTATTCTAGATGTGTATACAGCTCAGCGAAAGAAGTTATTGACTCAAGCAGCTGAAGACTTAAAAGAACTGCACTACGAGCTGCAGACCTATGTGTATGCTTGCAACATATAAGTGAATCTGTTGAAATGGCAGGGCATATATACAAATAAAAGGGAACATGTTAGGATAAGTAAAAAGAACTCCTAATCAAAGAGTTCTTTTTATTGTAAAATATATGATTTTGAACTAGTAAAGCATAAAGACGGCGGTAATGGCAGTTACCCTTTTCTTTGTGCTTTTTTTATCCGATTGTGTTGATGATGCTGCTTACTGCGTTAAAAAAGTTCATAAGTACCTCGTTTAGCATGTAATATGCCTCCTCTCTTACTAAATATGTACAATCAAATTATCCAATTGTGTTAATGATGCTGCTTACCGCGTTAAATAAGTTCATTAAAACGTCGTTGAACATGTTTGCAACCTCCTTTATGATAGATTCATATAGTACTACGAGAAAACATAAAGTTTGGATCACATTTTTTAAATGTTTTTTGAGAAAAATAGTTAAAAAGAGAGTTTAATGGAGGTTGAAGAAGATGAACTCGTTTACAAACGACGAAAAGCAAGCGGTATATAAAGCGATTTACGGAAGAAGAGATGTACGAACATTTTTGTCTGATGAGATTCCGAATGAAACCGTTTATAACATTCTACAGGCTGCTCACAGCGGACCTTCCGTCGGGTTTATGCAGCCTTGGAATTTTATACTAGTATCTGATACAGAAGTGAAAAATAAACTTGCCTGGGCAGCAGATAAAGAGAGAAGAGCACTGGCTATTCATTATGAAGGTGAAAAGAAAGAAGATTTTTTAGAGCTAAAGATTCAAGGGTTAAAAGAAGCGCCGTTAACTATTTGCGTAACGTGTGATCCAACAAGAGGAGGCTCTCATGTTCTCGGAAGAAACTCAATTCCAGAAACCGATATGATGTCAACTGCATGTGCGATTCAAAATATGTGGCTTGCTTCATATGCAGAAGGACTGGCAATGGGGTGGGTAAGTTTTTATAAGAAAAATGATGTACGTGACATTTTACATATTCCTCCTCATATTGATCCTGTAGCGCTCATGTCAATTGGCTATACAGATAAATACCCTGAGAAACCAATCTTAGAACAAGCTAACTGGGAAAAAAGAAGGGATTTAGACAAGCTAATTTATCATAATATATGGGAAAATGAAAAAGAATAGCGGAGAGAAAATAAAGACATACTAAAAAGCGCCGAAATATAGTAAAATTTGAATATTAAATGATACACTATATATAGCGAAAGCGGATATGAGCGTCTAGCGTATCCGTTTTATTTATATGTATACAAATGACTTGGGAAAAAGAGAGATAGGAGAATTGAAGGTTTCATGAATATTGCAAGAAGTTGGCTTCACAACAAACTTACTGTTCGCATCATTACGCTTATTATCATTACAGTTTTACTTGTCAGCATTAGAAGTATGCTTCAGCTGCTGTTATTTACGTTTATTTTTACCTTTTTAATTGGTCGTCTTCAACAAGCGTTAAGAAGAAAGCTTCCGCTTAATTCAACGCTTATACTCATCGTCATCTATATCGCACTGATTGGGGCCCTCGGTATTGTAGGATATGTATATATCCCGGTTATTATGACGCAAGTTACTGAGCTTGTACAGAAGCTGATGTATTTTTACAAGCACCCCCCTGATAATACATTCGTCACCTATATTATCGATAATTTAAAGAGATTCAAATCACCAGAAAATATTCAGCAGAATATTGATTTAGTATACAGCTATTTATCCAATATTGGAAAAGTAAGTGCACAAGTTTTCTTAGCACTATTGTTAAGCCTATTCTTTTTACTTGAAAAGTCGCGGATTCACCGATTATTTGTCCAACTGGAACAATCTAGGCTGGGCTGGTTTTTCAAAGAAGCTGGCTATTTGGGAAGAAAATTTGTTAATTCCTTCGGCAAGGTAATAGAAGTTCAGTTTATTATCGCTTTTGTGAACAGCATTTTATCCGTTATTGCGCTGTGGGTGTTAGGGTTTCCTAATTTGCTTGCGCTTGGCGTTATGGTCTTTCTACTAGGGCTAGTGCCGGTTCTTGGGGTATTTGTTTCACTCATTCCGCTTTGTACAATCGCTTACAGTTTAGGAGGCGGTGTAAAAGTACTATCTGTGTTAATAATGGTGGTAGTACTTCATGCACTTGAAAGCTATGTATTAAATCCAAAGCTTATGTCATCTAAAACCAACTTGCCGACGTTCATTACGTTTATCATTTTAGTATTTGGTGAACACTTCTTGGGCGTATGGGGGCTGATTCTTGGTATTCCTATTTTTATTTTCTTTTTAGATCTAGTAGGAGTAGATTCAGCACAGCAGCTGTCAAAAAAAGAAGAGACTGGGACAAAATGATTTTAGACGAGGTGAAAACCGAGCCATTAGTCAAGATGTTTGACTAATGGCTCGGGTTTTTTTTTATAGTGAACGTAGGTTTCATCTGTTTTCGTTCCTTTTAGCAGTTAATTGGAGGGCAAGGTGAAGACTCCTGCGGGAAAAGCGGAACAGGTGAGATCCCGCAGAAAGCGAAGCCTTGCATGGAAATCAACTGCGGTGTAACAAGCGGTTCAGCTTATGTATCCTATTTGTTCGTCTTTAGAATGGATTCATGTCATTCTTTCTCAACCTCTTCTTTTTTTAACGAGCGTATCGTTTTTTGAATGACAGGATGATCTCGATGCTTAAGTTTATAAGCAAGAAAGATCTGATTTTTTACCGCTAAATGTTCAAGTTCGATTTTTACCTTTTTTTCTCGGAGCGCTTCTTGAATCAAATAGCGGGGAAGCAGGCTGATTCCCATGTGATGCTGAATGGCTTTTAACACCGTTTGAAGATTTGGAATCACATGATGAGGCTGGATTTCAGGTCGTTTTTTAAAATGCTGCCGCCAAAATCTCCTGATAATAGGAAGTTCAAGGCCATAGCTAATCCACCGCTGATTGTATAAAAAATCTTCTACGTCTTTACTAGCTGTCATTTCAAAAGAAGGAGGGACGGTTAAGACAAACTCTTCTTCTTCAATGACCGTATATTCGACTCCTGGTATTTGTAATCTTTGGGTTGTAATAGCAATATCAATTTCGTCGTTTTGTATCTTTTCAAGTAAAACAGAAGCAATACCAAACTGGCTGTAGCAGCGGATACCTGCATCTTTTATTCTTTCTAAAGCTCGTTCGGTAAAATACTCTACGGGAGAACCAATTTTTACGACCGGCAGCGCGTCGGGAGATGATGCGCTCATTTTTAATTGAAGTGAAGCAGCTTCTAGACTTTCAACTAACGGGACGATACGCGTGTACAGTTCTTTGCCTTTTTCGGTTGGAATCATCTTTCTCGGTGCACGGATAAATAAATCTTCGCCTATTTCAGCCTCTAAAGCAGCTAAGTGCTGACTCATGGCCGGCTGCGTTAAGATCCTCGCTCTGGCTGCTTCAGAAACGGATCGATATTTATAAATGCTAATAAAGCTGCGATACCATTCAAAATCAATCATTTACGCTACCCTTTCTTATAAATTTATTTATGGATATCTAATTATTTTCTAATTTGTATTATAGACAAGCTCTCTTTAAAATAAAAATAGTAAGCAAATCATTTTTAGATAAAATAATAAAAGCAACACCACCATATAACTTAAACATGACTTAAAAAGGAGAGTTAGACTGTGAAAGCATTATTATTGCAAGATAAAAATAAATGGACAGAAATGAAAGTAGAAGAAGTGGAAAAACCTCTTCCAAATAAAGGAGAAGTAGTAGTTGAAGTTCACGCAGTGGGACTTAATCCAGTGGATTATAAGACGGCTACTAATGGAAACCCTCATTGGACATATCCTCACATTCTAGGTTTAGATGTAGCTGGGACAATTGATGAAGTTGGAGAAGGAGTAGTTGACTGGAAAAAAGGAGACCGCGTCGTCTATCACGGGGACTTTATGAAAAAGGGCGGATATGCTGAATATGCGGTTACAACTGCTCATTCAATTTCGCGCATTCCTGATGCCGTTACATTTGAAGAAGCTGCTGCATTGCCTACTGCAGGCTACACGGCGTATGAAGCACTATTTCGTAAACTTCCAATGAACCATATTCAAACCATCTTAATTCACGGAGGAGCTGGAGGCGTAGGGGGCTTTGGCGTGCAGCTTGCTAAAAATGCTGGAAAAACCGTTTTCTCAACAGCTTCAGCACATAATCATGAGTATGTGAAGTCGTTAGGAGCTGATTATGTAATTGATTATCGCGAGGAAAACGTCGTAGAAAAAGTATTGGAGCTGACAAATGGCCGCGGCGTAGATGCTGTGCTTGACACGGTGAGCGCAAAGAACGCAACGGATTCTTTAGATATGATTGCCTATAGAGGACACTTAGCACATATTGCTGGTGCACCTGATTATACAAAAGTAAAGCCTTTTACAAAGGTGATTTCTTATCATGAAGTAGCTTTAAATGCTGCACACCACATTGATGACATGATGGCGCAAGCGGATTTAGCAAAAATGGGCGATGAGCTTTTAGCATTAGTAGCAGAGAAGAAAGTAGCTCCGATGATTGAGCGCATCATCTCGTTAAAAGAAGTGCCCAGTGCATTAGAAGAGCTTTCAAAACGCCATGTGAAAGGGAAAATCATTGCTAAAATTAAATAATAGCAGGACAGAAAAGACTCTTTTATTACAACTAATAAAAGAGTTTTTTTCTGCTATTTTCTTTTTTTGCGTTACTTCACTTATGAACTGCATATGATAGAAGATAATCAAATATAGCAAACGGGTGCGTATGAGCTTTTTTTACTAGTAAAATTGCTTTGAAATCGTGAAATTTTGAATAGTTTGAGTTATGATGAAAGAACGTGAAATTTGTATGATTGAAAGGAGAAAAAAGGTGCAAGGGTTTATTGATTTTGTACAAAATTTAGGCATAGTGGGCATCTTTATTGCTACAGCAATCGAAGCTGCGGCAATTCCTTTTCCGTGTACGTTATCGATTTTGCTCATTGGCTCGGTGCTGCAGCTTTCAATATGGAAAATCCTTATTGTTTCAGCTGTCAATACCGTTATTTATATCGCATTCAACTATATTCCGTTCGTTATGGGATACAGGTTTGAATCTATTACCAAGCGCTGGTTTGGTGAAAAAAATATAAAGCGTGCCCAAAAATGGTTTCATAAATATGGAAAATGGAGTATTACGATTTCTCGTCCCATCAGTATCGCAAACTATATAACCTATTTGGCAGGACTTAGTAAAATCAAATCTAAGGACTTTGTTTTATACAGCACCTTAGGAATTTTTCCGTGGTTTGTTTTTTTGCTCTATGTAGGAGGACTTGGAGATATTGAAAAAATCCAAAAATATTTGCATGATGTAGATCGTTTAATATTTGTTATTCTTATAATCGGAGTGATAGTTGGTGCAGGCTGGTGGATGAAAAAAAAAAGAGAAAGCCAAGCTCAAGAATAAAGCTATAATGATGGTTATAGCTTTATTTTAATATAAAGAAATTATTTAAATAAAAACATTTTTCTGAAAAGTTACAAAAAAACATTTTTCCTTTTAAAAAAATGTGATACTATGGTACATAAGGTCGCTAAGAGTTGTCTTGGTTCACCGGGTGTTTACTGCAGTCATTTAATAAAAGAAGCTAGGTATAGGTGAAAGCTTTGTTTCTAGTAATGTTGAGAAATGCTGCCTTGCGAAGGGAGGTAAGACGTACAGCACGCGTCCAACGTATGTTATTAAAACCATAAATTTGTAAGCGATTTCTTTCTTTTTACATGTGAGTAGAGCAGCTTTCGTTTTGAATGCAGCTTGTTACAGATTGGTTAAATAATGAATATAGCTTAAAATTGGATCGATCTAATTACCCGTACTATATGAATGTGAAATGTGTTTGATCGTAAATGAAAATAAGCTTAAAAATTACAGGTTAGGTACCCCAAGTATTTCTGAAATTTTAATAAAACAGGAGGTAAAATCATGAAGAACGTAGGGCGTATTAATGGCAAAACTCAGCTCATAGGCCTTTTAGCAACTCCAATTGGACATTCATTGTCACCATCTATGCATAATATGGCCTTTAAAAAACTGGGATTGAATTATGCTTATTTAGCTTTTGAGGTAGGAAATGACTCGTTAGAAGATGCGATTAAAGGACTGAGAGCGTTAAATGTTAAAGGTTTTAATGTATCCATGCCAAATAAAACAAAAATTCTCCCGTTTCTTGATGAATTAGCAGACAGCGCCAAATTTTCAGGAGCTGTCAATACCGTCGTAAACGATAATGGCGTACTAGTTGGGCATAGCACAGACGGTATGGGCTACATTCGAAATTTAAAAGAGAACGGCGTGGATATCACAGGGAAAAAAATGACGTTGGTCGGTTCGGGCGGAGCAGCAACGCCTATTGCTATTCAAGCGGCTTTGGAAGGCCTTGAAGAATTAACAATTTTTGCTCGTCATGATGAATTTTATTCAAAAGCTGTAGAAAACGTAAAAATTATTAATGAAGAGATGAAACATGTTTCATGTAAGGCGAAGCTGTATTCTCTTGAGGATACAGACAGGTTAAGAGAAGAAATTAGAACGAGCGATATTTTGACAAATGGAACAGGAGTAGGAATGAAACCGTTAGAAGAATTCAGCATTATTGAAGATATATCAATGCTGCGTCCTGATTTAATTGTAACAGATGTCGTGTATATGCCTATGAAATCAAAACTGTTAGAACAAGCTGAATCAATCGGATGTCACACCGTTAATGGAATAGGAATGATGATCTGGCAAGGGGCCATGGCGTTTGAATTGTGGACAGGAAAAGAGATGCCTGTGGAGTATATTAAGGAACAAATGTTTGAACCGAGCTTACAGTATTAAAAACGCGTATTTTTTAACTTTGCTAGAAATTTGTATAAATGAAGGGACTATATCTTCTTTTCCTCTAGCACAATAAAAAAATGATTCTAGACGATTAATATATAAAAGGTTTTGTTATATTAAAAAAGTATATATTTCAATTTTCTAAAAATTAAAAATATATATTGCGCAGAAAAATGTAATTCAGTATACTAAAACTCAAGTTTGAATTAATTTTACATTAGGCTGTGTCAAAAGACGACGCTTAGTAAAAAAAGGCAGGTGTTACAATGAGAAATTAAAAAAGCAGACATTAATCACATCATGTTCGGATATTTGAGTAGATCATAAAATATACGGCATCGTTCCGCAATATGTGAAGAGATTCCCACTGAAATTAGATCGTTCTAATAAAAATTTATTAGATCGTTCTAATTAGAACTTTCTATTAATCTTTTTAATTCCACTAATAAAAGTTTTACGGAAAGGATAAGAGAACAAGTAAATAGCTAGAGGATTAGGTTTTCAGCATTGCCATCTTTCAACTTTAGTTCAGGCAGACTTTATGTAAGTAAGCAATTGTAAATGGGATCTGAGCAAAGAAATATTTCATAAAAATGAAAGCGCATACTTAAAATCTTATGAGTGAGGGAAGATAATGAAAAAACATCGTTGGTCGATTGTATTCTTGATTGCGGTTGGTGTAGTTGTAAACTATTTTGATCGAATTAATATGTCCATTGCTATGCCATTGTTACAAAAAGAATTTAACTTGACAGCAGGTCAGATGGGGATTTTTCTATCAGCATTTGCATGGTCTTACGCTTTACTTCAACTTCCTATAGGGCCTTTGCTAGATAAAATAGGCGTAAAATGGGTAACGCGTGTAGCGACCGTGATATGGACAGTATCTTGTCTTTTAACTGCAGTAGCAAATGGATGGGGGTTAATTATTTTATCTCGAGTGCTGTTAGGAGTTGGAGAAGCACCATTTTTTCCATCTGCTGCTAAAGCAGTTAGCCATTGGGTTCCGCGTCAGGAACGCGGAAAAGCTATCGCAGCTTATGATTCTCAATCCAAACTTTCCAACGCCATCGGGGCGCCTATATTAGCGCTAATTGTAACAGAGTGGGGCTGGCGAGGTGGTTTCTTAGCAACTGCTATTCTTAGTTTCATATATGCTATTGTTTATTGGATCTGGTATCGTGAACCTCATGAAGATGAGCGTTTGACGAAAGAAGAATATGACTACATTGTTCAAGGCGGTTCTCAAAGTTCAGAAGAAGTTAAAGGCAGTGCAATGGAGAACATTCGATATTTGCTAACTAAAAGAAAAGTCTGGGCAGTATTCATTGGGTTTGCGGCATACGGCTATTCATGGTTTTTGTTCTTGACTTGGCTTCCTGGATATTTAGCAGCAGAAATGAACATGTCTATTTTAAAATCAGGCTGGTACTCGGCTATACCTTGGATTGTAGGTACCATTACTGAAATAGTAATCGGGGGCTGGCTTGTTGATCGTCTTATTAACAAAGGGTATAACCGGACGCGTGTCAGCAAGTTTTTTCTAGTAATAGGTATGGTATTTGGTTTGTCAATTATTGGGGCAGCGTTTACTCACAGTGCAAATGTAGCTGTATTTTGGATTTCAACAGCACTTGGAGGTCTTGTTGTCACATCTGCTGTTGCCTACAGTATTCCTACATTTATTGCACCAAAAGGAACGGTAGGAACATTAACGGGACTTTTAACATTTGGGAACAACTCGATGGCTATTGTTGCACCTATTACGACTGGGTTTATTGTTCAGGCCACGGGTTCATTTATGTATGCTTTCCTTTTAGCAGCTGCTTTTTTAGTGATTGGAATTTTAAGCTATACGTTTTTATTAACAGATTTAGACCCGATTGAAAGCAAAGAGTCTATCCTATTAGAAGAAAAAGAGTTAACTTTAGAAAAATAAATAATCTTAATATTTTGACTAATGGTATTCATTTTTAACATATCAAAGGAAATCTACTAATTAATTATCTTAATTAAGCATACAAACAGTTATTACCGGAGGGGATTCAACGTGTTAACCAAAAATTATGGACCTTTAACAGGAGTTCAAATACTAGATATTTCTACTATGATTGCTGCTCCCTTTGGAGCTACTTTACTAGCAGACTTAGGGGCGGAAGTAACCAAAATTGAACTTCCAGGAAAAGGAGATACGCTTCGGACTGTAGGGCCTTGGAAAGGGACTGAACCCTTAAGGTGGCCCGGACTTGCTCGCAATAAAAAGTCTGTTACGCTGGACATTCGATCAGAAGAAGGAGCAGAAATTTTCAAAAAGCTAATTAGTGGAGTAGACATTTTAATTGAAAATTTTCGCCCCGGTACACTGGAAAAATGGAACTTAGGATATGAAGAGCTTAAAAAAGTTAACCCTAAGCTAGTAATGGTGCGCGTATCAGGTTATGGACAAACAGGTCCTTATCGAGAAAAAGCTGGATTCGGTACACCGGGGACAGCATTTAGCGGACATACTTATTTACAAGGGTATTCAGATCGTCCGCCCGTCAGTCCTTCTTACTCTTTACTAGATTATGTAACGGGCATATATACTGCGTTCGCTTGTGTAAGCGCTATTTATCATAGAGATGTACACAAACAGCCGGAAGGTCAAGTAGTAGAAATGGGATTATATGAATCTATTTTTCGAATGATGGAGTTTTTAATCGCTGAATATGATCAAAACGGAAAAGTAAGAGAGAGAAGCCCTGGACTTGCAGGTCACTCAAGCCCTGCAGGCACATATGAAACAAAAGACGGAAAGTTTGTTGTATTAGTATGCAGTACAGACTCTACCTTTGATCGTCTTGCAGAGGCAATGGAAAGAAAAGATATGTTAAAGGATCCGCGATACTATACAAACGTAGAGCGTCTAAAGCATGATCATGAAGTTCAGGAAATTGTGTCAAATTGGATTAAGTCCTTCACTCAAGATGAGCTGCAGGCAAAGTTAGATTCATTTGGTGTGCCAGTTAGTCCTATCTACAGCATTGAAGATATATTTAATGATCCTCAATATAGAGAACGAGAAAACATTGTAGAAGTAGAGCACCCCCGCCTAGGAAAAATTAAGGTTCCGGGAGTAGTGCCAAAGTTTTCACATACACCGGGAGCAATTCGTCATCGTGCCCCTGAATTGGGAGAACATAATGAAGAAATTCTAGGTGGAAAACTGGGGTTATCAAGTGAAGACTTAGCGGTGTTAAAAGAAAAGGGGGTTATTTAATGAATACTATTCAAAAAATAGAATTACCGGAAAAAGTCATAATCTGTGAAGTAGCTCCAAGGGATGGGTTTCAAGCTGAACATGAGTGGATTCCTACAGAAGAAAAAATATCTATTATTCGTCAGCTAGCCAAGACAGGCATTCAATCAATGGAAATCACGTCTTTTGTACATCCGAGAGCGATTCCTCAGTTAAAGGATGCCGAGCAGGTCGTAGAAAGTGTTCAAGATTTAACCAATATCAAATTTCGCGCGTTAGTGCCAAATGTAAAAGGTGCACAGAGAGCCATTGACGCCGGAGTGAAAAAGTTAAAGCTTATGCTTTCAGCTACAGATTCTCACAGCTTATCTAACGCAAATTGTTCTGTAGAAGAAGCCCAAAAAGGCTTTTACCCTATTATCGAATTAGCAGAAAAGCATAACGTTAAAGTGGGAGGTTCAATTTCGGTAGCGTTTGGATGTCCTTATGAAGGTAAAGTTGCTATAGAACGCATTTCTTCTATTGTAGAACGATACAGAATGATGGGTGTCGAAGAAATTTCTTTAGCGGATACAACCGGGATGGCAAATCCTCAGCAAGTGTATCGTATGCTAGGGTTTCTTAAACAAAATTATCCCGGCACTATTTTCTCTATGCATTTGCACAATACGAGAGGAATGGCATTTTCTAATGTAGTGGCTGCTTTGCAGCAGGGTGTTATTCATTTTGATAGTTCTATTATCGGTTTAGGAGGGTGTCCCTACGCTCCAGGCGCCACTGGAAATATAGCTACAGAAGACCTGGTTCATGGATTAAGTGAAATGGGAATTCATACGGGTATTGATCTTAACAAGCTTATTCAAGCAGCAAAAGAGGTGAAGCACGTAATTGGTCATGACGGTGGAAGCTACATGCTACAAGCAGGTCCTTGTTCAGAACTTCATGCCAAGCCAAAGGTTCAAGAGAAATTAGTATAACTAAGCCGTGAACATGATAGCCTTTTAGGAGGTGATGATAGCGTTTAAATTAAAATGAATTAGATCGATCTATTTTCCTCTCATGTAAAAACGTTCAGGCCTTGTTTTATATAAAAGTTTGTTTAATAAAAATGAAAAGTTGGTGCTAAACATGATAGAAACTATTGAAAAGAAATCACAGCCTTATATTAACGGTGAATGGATTATTGAAGATCGAGAAGTAGCTTTAATAAAAAACCCCTATTCTGGAGAAGTCATAGGTGAGCAGCTATTAGCGAATGAAGAAGATGTTGAAAAAGCATTAGCATCAGCCTATGAAGCAAAAAAACATGTCGCCGCCCTTTCTTCTTACCAGCGTTCTAAAATTTTAAAGAAAGCGGCTCTATTACTAGAACAAGAGAAAGAAAAATTTGCTCGACTTATTTCTTTAGAATTAGGAAAGCCTTTGAAAAACACGCTGGACGAAGTGGCCCGTTCAATCGAAACATTGGAACTGTCAGGGGAAGAGGCAAAAAGATTGATTGGTGAAACATTGCCTGGCGACGTTTCAGAACGGGGGGCACAAGCTATTGCATCTACTTTCCGAGTGCCTGTTGGTGTTGTAGCGGCTATCACACCATTTAACGCCCCTTTAAATCTTGTATGCCATAAAATTGGGCCGGCTTTTGCTGCTGGGAATAGCGTGATTTTAAAGCCATCTTCGCAAACAACTTTAATTGCAACAGAGCTCTTAAAGCTGCTGCTGCGGGCAGGCTTCCCTAAAAATGCTGTAAATATGGTGCTTGGTCGAAGACAGGTTGCACAGCAAATTGTAAAAGATGATCGTGTGAATATTATTTCATTTACAGGTGGAACAGTAGCTAGTAAGAACATCTGTGAGCTAGCTGGAATGAAAAAAGTATTGCTAGAGCTAGGAGGAAATGCTGCAACGATCGTCCATAACGACGCAGATTTAAATCGTGCTGCGGCTATGTGTGCTAAAACCGGATTTAGCAATTCTGGCCAGAGCTGTATCTCTGTTCAGAGAATTTATGTACATCAATCTGTGATCTCTGAGTTTACCAATCTTTTAAAAGACGAGGTGCTGAAACTTAAAATCGGAGATCCTTTATTGCCTGATACGGATGTAGGGTGTGTAGTAGATGTCCATGCAGCTGAGCGAGTGACGAGCTGGATTGATGAGGCCGTACAATCGGGAGCACAAGTGATATGCGGAGGAAAGCGCCGCGGAGCTACGGTGGAACCTACTGTTCTACTAAACCCTTCTAAAGAAAGTAAAGTTATTTGTGAAGAAGTATTTGGTCCTATTATTAGTATTGTCCCGTACGGTACGATTGAAGAAGCTATTGAAGAGACAAATGATTCTGCTTTTGGTCTTCAAGCAGGGATTTTTACGAACAAAATGGATTTGGCTTATAAAGTGGCTCATTCTCTTGAAATGGGCGGTGTAGTTATTAATGGAACATCTAACTTTAGATTAGATCATTGGCCATATGGCGGAGTGAAAAACAGCGGTATTGGCAGAGAAGGCCCACGTTACGCCGTTGAAGAAATGACTGAAACGAAGATGATTGTATTAAGACTGCCTACGGAGAATTAAAACCAAATCAATATGTAGGACGTTTATAAATATATATCGTCATTTTGATTAGATCGATCTAATCCGTTTGAATAAAGGAGGAATTTATAAAATGTCTAATCAATTTTCCCTTGCATATCTTACTGTTCTTGGATGTTCACCGCCTGAAATGACGTATATGGCTGCAAAGGCAGGGTATGATTTTGTTAGTTTAAGGCCTATTTACATGGGGTTGCCTGGAGAGCCTAATTATGCGTTAGCTAAAAATAAGCAGCTGATGCGAGAAACAAAATCTGCCATGTCAGAGACAGGAGTGAAGCTCCTTGATATAGAGTTAGCACGTATCTATGAAGGAGTTGATCCAAAACGTTACTTACCTGCAATGGAAGCAGCTGCTGAACTTGGAGGACGTCACGTCCTTAGCAGCATTTGGACGGACGATCGCAATTTTGGTATCGAATGCTTTGCTGAACTCTGTGATCTAGCTAAGCCTTTTGGGTTAACCATTGAATTAGAATTTGTTCCTATTGCGAGCGTATACAACCTTAAAGGCGCAATGGATGTTCTTCATACCGCTAACCGTGAAAATGCAGGTCTTATGATTGATATTCACCATTTTCATCGATCAGGAGATAAGGTGGAAGATTTGGACGACGTGCCTCGTGAGTGGTTTCGCTATCTTCATCTTTGCAATGCTTCTGCGGAGATTCCAAGTTCAAAGGAGGAGATGACGCGAGTTCTTAGAGAAGAACGATTGTACTTAAATGAAGAAGGTATTGATGTTGCAAGTATTATTAATCGTATCCCGCAGGTTCCTTATTCCATAGAGTTGCCAAATGTAAAACGTGCCAACGAATTAGGGTATGAAGAGTTTGCGCGCCAATGTTTACAAACGGCTAAACAATACTTAGATAAGCATCCGCGCAAGAAGTATGTTTCTCATGACGCTGTGGGACAAGATCAGCTGCGTTTTCATTCTACAAGATAGGTGCTCTGGAGAGTATTGTGCAGCTTACCTTTTAGGTCTATTTAATTGAAGTACCCCCATTTAGCAAGCCTAAAGTGGGGGTATTCTCTGTTAAAACGGTAAACGTAAGAATCAAGAATAAATATAAAAGTGTGAGATCATACCTTCACTTTGTCATAGTTAATGCTAAGTTCTTATTTTTATATACATTGAAGGTTTGATGAAAAAGAGCTGTTGAGAATGTACTCAACAGCTTAGTAAATAATCGATTTATTAGTAAGTTGAGAGAGCCCGCCAGCTTCTATAAGACGTAATATCCTCCGCATCTTCTGTCGCATGAGCTTCACAAAGAAAACCCGCTACTTCACTGCCGTCTTCGAGAGTGATTTTGCCTAGTCCAAGAGGAGAAGGGATAGAATCGGCAAAAGAGCCGAGTAGTGATAAAGGCATTTCCCAAAGTTCAACTTCAATTTTTTTTCCTTGTTGATGTGTTCGCAACAGCCCCGGTTTTGCTGGAGAAGTAGGCAGTTTAAAAAGCTGGTAATAAGGAGCGGTTTGGTCTTTTCGTACGAATGAAGCTCCGTGTTCACGCATTTGAGATTCAAGTGGGAACCCGCGCATATGCAAACCGCAAACAGCTACTAATGTTGTATCTTTTTTTGAATCAGCCGTTCGTTCAACATTTAAAAACAATTCGCTGAGTCCGCAAATGAATTGTTCGCCGTCAAATGTAGAGAAAAATGAAATGCCAAACGGTAAATCAAGATCTGCATCTTGAGATGGAAGAGATACAGCACACAAGTCGAGTAAGTTACAATGATTTGTAAAACGCCCCATGTCACTGTTCGTTTCAATTGGATTTTCTCTTACTTGTTCCCGCGTCCACGTTCCGCCTGCTGTTGGCATAACAAGAACAGCATTTTTAAGCTGATGATATGCTTTATGTTTAAAGGATTGAAGCTTATGTGAAGCTTGAAATAAAGCAGCAGCATCATATTCTGATTTAGCTCCTGAACGAAGGACTTGCTCGGTTACAGGAAATGCTGTTTCTTCATGAGAAGTAATAAATTCTCCTAAGTCAGCCCAGCGCTCCGCTACGTATGGTCCGTCATACAATAAAGCAGCTGCTTCACTTAAATACGAGCCGTCAATGTATTCAATGGGAATAGATAAATCTTCAATCTTTTTCACTGCTTGCTTCCACGCTTCCTCGTACTGCTCAGCAAACGGTCCGTAAAATGAGAGCGGTTCTTTTACCATACAAATTTTTTCAGGGAGAGCCGAAGAAGCCCGAACAACAGAGTGTGACCATGGATCTTGATCGTCTATTCCTCTAATAATAGAATCTACGAGCACTACATCATTCCATTCATGAGCAAAAGCAGTGACGCAGTCTAAGCTTTTACACGCCGGAACTACACCTGCAGATGGCCACGCTCCGAGAGAAGGTTTATAGCCAATTAAACGGTTTAAACCGGCTGGAACGCGTCCTGAACCTGCTGTATCGGTACCTAAAGAAAAAGCAGCATGCCCCCGAGCTACGGATACAGCTGACCCAGAGCTCGATCCACCGCTAATGAGCTCGGACTTTAACGCGTTGTGCGTTTCGCCGTAAGGGCTTCGTGTACCGACAAGTCCTGTAGCAAATTGGTCCAAGTTGGTCTTTCCAAGAGGAATAGCACCTGCATCAATAAGGCGTTGAACAACCGTAGCATGTTCAGAAGGGATATACGTATATTCTTTACATCCGGCTGTCGTCGGTACATGTGCTACATCGATATTGTCTTTAACGGCGAATGGAATTCCCCACAAAGGTAACGCTTCAGGGCTTAGCGTAGCTAAGCGATCCAGATAAGGTTTTAACTTACCGAGTGTAGGAGGGGTAATCCAAATATTCATGTCTTTATCAGCTTCTACACGTGTAAGAATTTGATGTACTACATCTTCCGGAGTTAATTCTTTTTTGATATACATATCACGTAACCATTGAACCGAAAATGTTTTAGACAAGCTCACTGTTTTCATTGTATCCACCGTCCTTAATTAGTAATTGGAGCAAAGGCTTTTATACCGGCAATCAGCTGTCCAGCTTGTACTTCATCGCCGGGTTTTACATGAATAGAACTGATATATCCATCCATAGGTGCTAGCTGTGGAAACTCCATTTTCATGCTTTCTTCGATAATTAACGTATCGCCTTTTTCAACTTTTTGTCCTTCTTCTACAAGAACTTTCCATACGCTTCCCGGCATTGTACAGCGCGCGGCTTCCGTACCTTCGGGCAGTTCTTGTTCCGTAATTTCAGCGGTTTCATGTTCAGAGACGTACTCAGCTAAGCCGAGTGCTTTCCAATTTTCTCGCTCTGTTTGAAAAGCAGCCTGCTGGGTGTGACGAAAAGCAGCCGTGCTTTCTTCAATAGATGAAAGAAAATCTAAATATTCTCCAAGTTTAAACGTTGTCTCCGTAATATCTGCTTCAAATCTCCCACGAAGGAAATCTTCGCGCAGTTTTAAAAGCTCATCTGCTTCTACTGGGTAAAATTGAATTTGATCAAAGAAACGAAGAAGCCACGGTTTTCCTGCTTCAAAACTTTCCGTTTGACGAAGTCGGTTCCACATTTGAATCGTGCGTCCCACAAATTGATAGCCACCAGGACCTTCCATTCCGTATACGCACATATACGCACCGCCAATACCAACCGCATTTTCAGGCGTCCATGTACGAGCGGGATTATATTTCGTTGTAACTAAACGGTGACGAGGGTCTAGAGGCGTAGCAACAGGTGCGCCTAAATATACATCTCCAAGCCCCATTACAAGATAATTAGCGTCAAATACAACTCGTTTAACATCTTCAATGTGATCCAGACCGTTTACTCGGCGAATAAACTCTAGATTGCTTGGACACCAGGGGGCATCTGGGCGAACGTTTTGCTGATAGCGTTCAATAGCTAATTGAGTCGCAGGATCATCCCATGAAAGTGGAAGTTTTACAATACGAGAGGGAACTTCCATTTCTTCAAGTGGAGGAAGTGCGCGATCTATAGCTGAAATGTGCTGGCAAAGTTCAAGAATAGACATCTTTGTTGCATCAATATGAATTTGAAGAGAACGGATACCAGGCGTTAAATCTAGAACTGGTAAATCCTTACGCTTTTGAATAGTTTCCATTAAAGCATGCACTTGGAAGCGAAGCAGCAGATCAAGCTCCATTTCTCCGTACTCCACAAGTATATTCGCATCGCCTGAGCAGCGGACGGAAAAAGGGAATCGTCTATTTTCCGTTTCGTTGATCAGCAGCGGATAATCGCTTTTGATCGGCTGTGCTACTGGATTTGTAAGCACAGGAAGTGATGCAGATGTTCCGATACGCTGTAAAAAGTCTTCCTGCGTACATTTGAGTTTTTCAGCTTGTTCAAGATCAATTAATTTAAACGAAATTTTATCTCCGGGGTGAAGCTGTCCTATTTTCCAAAACTCTGCTGAAGCAGTCGTAACAGGGCAAACAAAGCCGCCAAGGCTCGGGCCGTCTGGGCCAAGTAAAATAGGCATATCTCCAGTTAAGTCTAAGGTGCCGATGGCATAGGCATTATCATGAATATTTGATGGGTGCAAACCGGCTTCTCCTCCATCTTCACGCGTCCAAAAAGGAGCGGGACCTATTAACCTAACACCTGTTCTAGAGCTGTTAAAATGAACTTCCCATTTTGTATTTGTTAGCTGCTGCAAGTACTCTGGGTGCAAAAACTCTTCTGTACAATGAGGGCCGGGAATCACCCCGATTGTCCATTCTTTAGACATGGTCGGCTGATCAGAAAGAGCAAGTTCATTTTCAACGTGAGCGTAGTCAGAAACACGCAGTACATCTCCTGTGCGAAGTGCTCTTCCGCCGTGTCCGCCAAAGCTTCCTAGTGTAAAAGTAGAAGAACTGCCTAATATTTTAGGCATATCAAGTCCGCCGCCAATCAGCAAATACGTACGCATTCCTTCGGTTGCTTCACCAAATGAAAGAATTTGTTCCGGCTTTGCTTGAATGGTTTTATACATATGAATTTCAGCGCCGTCTAATGTAGCATGCATGTTGGCGCCTGTAATGCAAAAAGATACATCGTCTCTAAATTTATAAGAGCCGCCTCGGAGAGTCATTTCAATTCCCGGGGCATCCGGTGAATTTCCGAGAAGCTTGTTTCCTATGCGAAAAGCAAAAGGATCCATTGGACCGCACGGAGGAACTCCTACGTTCCAATGCCCGGTGCGTCCCGGGTAATCTTGAACAGTGGACTGAACGCCGCCGTCTAATACTTCAATTGCTTGTTCGCTCGGAGTATATGAGTTAAGCATTTGAGTATACACATCGCCTGTTTTGCACGCTTTTTCTTCTAACAGTCCCTGCAAGTATTGAAGATTAGTAGTAACGCCGTATAGTCTCGTCTCTTTTAAAGCAGCGCTCAATTTTAGAAGAGCTTCTTCTCGTGTTTTTCCATGAACGATAATTTTAGCCAGCATAGGGTCATAAAGTGATGTTACAGTAATACCGTCTCGCACCCATGTTTCAACTCGAGCACTTTTAGAGAAAATGGCTTGGTCGATTTGCCCGCCGCTTGGACGAAAATCATTTAAGCAATCTTCGGCATAAATACGCGCTTGGATACTGTGACCTGAAGGCACAGGAAGCAAAGAAGGAAGGTTTACTAGCTCATCGCATGCTTCTTTAAGCATCCATTCTACTAAATCGATGTTTAACACTTCTTCTGTAACTCCGTGTTCTACTTGAAGACGAGTATTTACTTCTAAAAAATAAAATTTCTTCGCTTCGGCGTCATATAAAAATTCTACCGTTCCTGCACTTCGGTATCCTACTTCTTTAGCTAGTCTAGTAGCTGCTTGCAGCATATTTTCCCGTATATATGAAGGGAAGTTTGGAGCTGGGCTTTCTTCAATTACTTTTTGATTTCTTCGCTGAATAGAGCAGTCGCGTTCTCCTAAAGCCACTACTTCTCCAAAAGAATTCCCGAAGATTTGAACTTCCACATGGCGAGCTTTTTGAATGTATTTCTCTAAAAAAACACCGCTGTTTTTAAAGTTTGTTTGTGCTAAATGGCAAACTGAGTCAAAAGCGGCTTGAAGCGCTTTTTCATCTTGGCAAACACGCATTCCAATTCCTCCGCCGCCCGCTGTACTTTTTAACATAACGGGATAGCCAATTTCTTCGGCAGCACATATAGCTTCTGATACATCTGTAATAAGAGATGTACCAGGCAGCAAAGGCACGTCGGCTTTTTGCGCAATTTCACGAGCTGAATGTTTTAATCCAAATACTTCCATTTGTTGAGGTGTAGGACCAATAAATACAATTCCTTCAGCTCGACAGCGACGAGCAAATTCCGCGTTTTCGCTTAAAAAACCGTAGCCTGGATGAATAGCTTCCGCGCCTGTTTTCTTTGCAATATCTAGAATAAGGTCTTCGTTTAAATAACTTTCTTTGACCGGGCCACTGCCGATTAAAATAGCTTCATCTGCTTCATCAACGTGCAGGCTGTCTTGATCAGCTTCTGTATAAACAGCCACAGATTTCACTCCGAAATGTCGTAATGTTCGCTCAATTCTAACGGCAATTGCTCCTCGATTAGCAATTAATACTTTTGTAAACATAGATGAACACTCCTTTTTATAGTGAATCCCAAATAACTAAGCGGATAGGGGTAGGGTTATAATTGTTGCACGGATTGTTAAGCTGAGGGCAGTTGCTAATCAATACAAGTGTAGGATTGATAGCTTCCATTTCTACATAGTATCCAGGTGCAGATACCCCGTCATCAAACGTTAATCCGCCGCTTGGCGTCACAGGTACATTCATAAAAAAGTTTACGTTTGGTGCTAAATCTCTTTTGGTGTAGCGGCTATCATATTTTGATAGCTGCAGCATAAATGTATCCCGGCAGTTATGCATCGGAAGCGTGTCATGTGCATAACGTACGGTGTTGCTTTGTGCGGAACAAGCTCCGCCTAAGGTATCGTGGCGTCCACACGTGTCAGCTACAATTTTGACTAGTTCTTTGCCAGATTGAGAAAGCAGCACTGTGCCGGTGGATAAATAAATATTTCCTTGATTAGCAATCGTAGACACTGCACTGTAATGATCTTCTGGATTTTCTGCATCAAAGAATAAAGTATCCGCTGCTTGATTGCCTTCTACATCTATTATTCTAAGAGTTTGGCCTGGTTTAAGTTCGTGCATCCAGCCGTCCCCAGCCAGTACCGTTTCATCATAAATTGCGTTCTCTATTTTTCTGTTGCTTTCCACTCGATTAAATACAGCCATTATAGAAGCCTCCTTCATTTTTAAATCGTTGATAATGTTTTATTTCCAAGCAATAGGTCATAAGACCATGTGTTTTCAAACGCTCGTTTATTTTCAGGTCTAAAATTTAAACAGTAGTCGTCTGAGCTTACCGGAGCCGCTTCATCAACGGTTATTTCAATCGGAACAGAAGGATACGTTCCGCTCGGGTCTAGAGGGTTAGGTGTATTAGACAGTACAAAAAGCAAATCCATTTCTGTTCTAAGCGTAATAAAATCTCCTTTTTTACAATGAGAAGAAACAAAATTCATATTGCCTTGTTCGTCGCAGTATACTTTTGAAAATAAGTTAAGGTTAGGGACTAAATCCCGTGTTGTTAAACCGTTGCGCAGAAGCTCCATTGAAAAATTTTCTTCTCCATTTCTTCTCCATTCGTTTCGAGATTCTTGATAAGTAGATACACCGTATTTTTGCTGAGTGAAGCTGCGCGTAGTGTAGCCTGAAATCGTATCATGCCAGCCGGTGGTGTCGGCAGTGATGCTTGCAAATGCTCTGCCGTTGTCACTCATCAGAACGTGTCCTTTTGTTAAGTGAGCAGTATGCTGAGCTTTTAAGGTATCAGGCATGTTGTATCGTTCCGTTAAATCATAAGCGTTGTATAATAGTACGGATACGTTTGCACCGGATTCTTGTGCGGTAAACGTCACCGATTTTCCTCTTCCAATTCGTCCTGACCATTTTCCGCCTGCCGGGATGGTTTGCTTCCACATATAACTCATAAAATAACCTCCTTAGAATAAAAAAAGGATAAAAGCCTGAGAGAGTAGTCTCCCAGGCTTTTATCCTTCCGTGTTATACAGCATAGCGCCATATCGCTCTCTCTCGGACCAGTCTTTAACATATGTTAAACGGAACCCTAGACAGCTTTTTTGTTCTTAACGGCTGTAAGAACCTTTATTCATTTGTGGCTTTCGATTAATCGTAGTATAGTATGTGTGAAAATAAGTTGACAAGCAGTTTGTTAGAATGCCTGACACAAAAACTGATTTTTCAGTTTATTTTTCAGGAACCGTCACTTTTGAACGATCTCTCTTTACAAAAGGAGCGGACAGTCGAGATTTTACAAATAAATAGAGAAATCCAATCGTAAGCCAGGCGACACCAATCAAAAGAGTGTCTTTGTTTAACAGTGTAAGCAGCCACCCGATAAATGCCGCTCCGATTAAAGGGAAGATTAAATAAAGTATTGTTTCAGTAAACGACTGTTTCTTTAACTTAATATAAAAATGGGCAATGACTGATAGATTGACAAATGTAAAAGCGGTTAAGGCACCGAAACTGACAAAAGTGACGGCTGTGTTTAAATCAATGAACATTCCCAAAAACGAAAAAGTAGTAACAAGCAAGATATTCACCACGGGCGTTTTAAACGTTGGATGAATATATGAAAATACCTTTTGAGGCAGTACGGATTCACGGCCTAAAGCATATAAAAACCGAGTAACGCTTGTGACTGAAGAAACTCCTTGAGTAAAGGTTGCGATAATTAAGACCGTAATAAATAAACTGCTTAAAAGATTTCCGCCCACTAATTTTACAAGGGTGTAGGCAGCATTATCAGGATTAGTAAATGTGAATCCCGGATAAGCAATCTGTGTAAAATACGAGATAGCGATGTACATAACAGCTGCAATACAAACAATAAGAAAAATGGCTTTTGGAATTGTCCTTTCCGGTTGAATCGTTTCTTCCGCCATTGTTGTAACTGCATCAAATCCTAAAAAGCAAAAGCAAATGAGCGCAGCTCCAGAAAAGATAGTCGTAAACGGTACATCTGAAGCCAAAAAAGGATGAAGTGAAAAAAGAGTAGAAGAACTAGCTTGACCTGTTGCAATATCTTTGATAATAAATAAACAAAACAAACTTATAAATAGAATCTGAACTACAACAGAGATGCCGCTTATACGAGCTACAGATTTAATACCAACAATATTGACTAAAGCTAAGATAATGTTCATGACAATGACCCATACGTATACAGGAATAGAAGGAAATTCCGTATGCATAAAAATACCAAATGTTAAAATAGCGATAATAGGGGAGAAAATATAGTCTAAAAGAAGTGCCCAGCCTACTAAAAAGCCAAGGCGAGGATGTATAGCTTTTTTCGTATACGTATAAGCAGATCCCGCTATTGGATATGCTTTTACCATTCGGCTATAGCTATATGCGGTAAAAAAGATAGCTAAAAAAGCAATTAAATAAGCAAGGACCATTTGCCCTCCAGCCGCATCGTAGGCTACTCCGTAAACTGTAAAGAAAATCATCGGAGTCATCCAGGCAAGACCCAAAAATACAATTTGATATACCTTTAGCGATTTACTTAACGCTGGTTGGTTGTTCATACAAATCCCTTCTTTCCTCTATTTTATACTAGTAAAAAAGAAAAGCCTGGGAGAATGATGTCATTCTCCCAGGCTTTTATCCTTCCGTGTATACGGACCGTTCCGTACGCTCTCTCTCGGACCAGCCTTTAACATGTGTTAAACGGAACCCTAGATCGCTTTTTGTCTTCAACAGAGTGAAGACCTTTATAGATAATGTAAGTAGTTCGAAGTATAAGCAGGATTATAGGAAGATGCAACTACTGTGTTAGATAGTTTAACAAACTTTTTAAAAAAGTAAACTTTTGTAAAAGGCGAACTATATATAATTTAATTAAAAAGATTATTCGTTTATAGTTGACTTATAGAGAGACCTATAGTATATTTGTAGACAAGAAAAAGCTAAATACGGTTCACTCATATATGTTTGAGAATATGGCTCAGACGTTTCTACCTTATCACCGTAAATGATAGGACTATGAGTAAAAAGTGAATCTAGGTTCCCATTTTTACGTTAGTAGAAAGTTTGGTCCAAGCGATTCACATATTCACTTTTAAAAAGAAGTGGATATGACACCGAAGGGATAAAAGCCCAGGCGGGTAGGTTTTTGCTCATTGTATTTGAGAGACCTGCCTTTGTTTGGGCTTTTTCTTATGTGTCTATTTACAGTATGAGCGAGTAATGAAAATTTCTTGTTTGTATCTGCATTGCTTTCTGGGGAGAATAGCGATGTAAAGCATGAAATCACTCACTGAAGCTTTATCTGTAAGCCCTCATTTAACCATGGGAAGTACATTCTATCTATTTTCTAGCATTTTTTCTTTGATGAGCAGCGTGGGGACGCTGCTCCTTTTTTTGTTCTTGCTTTTTTCTCTGTAAATAAAGGCCTCTAAAGAGAAGGTGATTTGCGAAATTTGGCGAATTAATGCTTTAAACAATAAATGATAGAGAAGATAAAGCGGTCTATGAAAAATGAAGAAGTTGAAAAATTGAGGAGGGAATTATATTGCTTCACTTAATTAATGTTCGCTTGCCAATTATGCACGATCACGCTCTTTTTGAAGTGAAAATTTCAAATGGAATGTATACTTCTATCGTTTTACAAAACGGTTATCTTGAAGGTGACGAGTTTTTTCCGCTACACGCAGCCGTGTTAGGAAAAGAAACGTCACTTGATGCACAGGGTCGTGTGCTATTACCAGGATTTGTAGATATGCATATGCATTTAGACAAAGCTCATTCGCTTCCTCAAGTGCCCAATCTATCTGGAACTCTTCAAGAAGCCATTAAAAATTACAGCAGCAGCCTGCCGACATTTCCAGAAGAAGAAATTAAGCAGCGAATGTTTAAAACTGCTTTGCAGGCATTAGCTAACGGTACGACTACGATTCGAACGCATATTGATTTTGACTGCAGCATGGAAGAAGATAGTTTATTTCGAAGTTTACAAGCGGCTGTCGAAGTGAGAGATGAATTAAGCCCATATATGGACGTGCAGGTTGTTCCGCTATTCTCTAACCTAGACATTGATGATATGCATAAGATGAATAAAATTGAACGAGCATTGAATCTTGAAATTGATGCGATTGGAGGTTGTCCTCATTTAGCTAGAAATCCAGAAAAAGAGATTGATGCTCTATTTTCGCTGGCTCAAGCCTATAACAAACCTCTTGATTTACATGTGGATGAAAGCGATGATCCGTCTGTTGATACAATAATTAATATTGCTCATAGAACGATTGAACTGAATATGGAAGGAAAAGTGGTAGTGGGGCATCTTTGCTCGCTTGCAGGAATGACTGATGCAAAAGTGAAAGAAATCTTAAATCTTTTGAAAGAGGCAAAAATTGGAGTTGTCACATTACCTGCTTCTAATTTATATTTACAGGGAAGAGAAGATAAAGGAATTGTAAGACGAGGCGTAACGCGTATTCGAGACATACAAAAAGCAGCGATTCCAATTGCTACTGCATCTGATAACGTGAACGACCCCTTTCATCCGTTTGGAAAAGCAGACTTGCTGCAAGTAGGGTTACTAACTGCCTATGCTGCACATATGGGAAGTCCGGATGATCAGCGGCAGTTGCTCCGCATGATTACAAGTATACCAGCCCGGCTGATTGGAAAAGAAAAGTATGGAGTCGAAGAAGGAAACGAAGCAAACTTTGTTCTATTAAATGTGCAGTCTGTACAGGAAATATGGACTGAACTTCCTGAAACTCGCTTTGTTTTTAACAAGCATCGCTGGCTTAGCGTAAAAGAGACGCATCAGCGGCTCGCGGATACAAACTTGACCAACCTTTGGCAGGAAAATCAAATTTTAATTGGTTAAATAAGCATAAAAAGAAGCTGTCACATTAGTGACAGCTTCTTAATCAATTACTTTTGAACGTTAGCAGCTTGTGGTCCACGAGCTCCATCTTCGATTTCAAATGTAACTTCTTGACCTTCTTCAAGTGATTTGAAACCTTCGCCTTGGATAGCTGAGAAGTGTACGAATACGTCGTCTTGTCCTTCTACTTCGATGAATCCAAAACCTTTTTCTGCATTAAACCATTTTACTTTACCTTGTACCATTGTAGTACCTCCTGTGTGGAAAATCCACGAATATATTACTATCTCTGCTCAATTTCAATAAGAATCACTTTAAAGAAAGTCTTTCTATTTGTTAACACCGAACAAGAAATAATATACCTAGTATAACACTTTTTTATAAAAAAGAAACCTTTTTTCATAAAAAAGTACTCTGAGATAAAAATAAGTTGAAAATATGGATATATTTTGAAATGGCAAACAAGCTATTGTTTTGTGGATTTTTAGCAATCCCTAAAATCTTTTATCTCGTAAAAAAATGAATAGCGAGGTTGACAAATTGAATAAAGTGTAACTATAATGGTTACAACGAGCTGAGAAGAATTAGCAGTGCTATAAAAAGCTCAAATTTTTTTGTGTCAAATGTAACTATGATGGTTACAACGAAAATAAAAGGAGAGAATAAAAATGAAAATTGGTGTTATTGGAGCAACAGGAAAAGCAGGTCAATTAATTATGGAAGAAGCAAAACAGAGAGGACATGAAGTAACAGCCATTGTTCGAAATGCTTCTAAACTAAAAAATCAAACAAACGTAATTGAAAAAGATATTTTTGCCATTACTTCAAAAGACATTGAACAGTTCGATGCTGTGGTAGATGCATTTAATGCACCTCCTGGAAGCGAACAGCTCCACGTTGAGTCTATACAATCACTTATTAAAGTATTTCAAGGTGTTCAAACGCGACTCGCAGTAGTGGGCGGAGCGGGAAGTTTATTTGTAGATGCAGAAAAAACAACGCCTTTAATGAGCACAGAAGGTTTTCCAGCAGCTTATTATCCAACGGCTTCAAACATGGGAAAAGGTTTAAAAGAACTTGAAAAGTCGACTATAAATTGGACTTATTTAAGCCCAGCAGCCTTCTTTGATGCAGAAGGTGCTCGCACGGGAGCCTATCAATTAGGAAAAGATCATGTGATCACAAATAGTCAAAATGAAAGCTATATTAGCTATGCTGATTATGCGATTGCTTTAATAGATGAGTTAGAGAATAAAAACCATGTGAATGAACGTTTTGCTGTAGTGGGTGAGAAAGCATAAGCTTACGTTTGAATCATATTGAGAAACAGCTTACATTTGTTGTGAGCTGTTTTTTATACAGAACAAAATAAAAATAGATATAAAGCAATGGAAAACGGTATAGATTTTTTATTATTTCTTCGTTTTTCTTTTTAAAAACGATACAATACAACATAGATGATAAAAAGGAGATGAAAAGATGATTCGTTTTGGCGTAATAGGAACAAACTGGATAACAGATCGATTGTTAGAATCAGCTCAGTATGTAGACAACTTTCAGCTTGCAGCTGTTTATTCTCGAACCATTGAAAAAGCAGAAGAATTTGCAGGTAAATATGACATTCCTCATATATTTACTGATTTAGAGGAAATGGCAGCGAGTGCGGAAATTGATGCAGTGTATATTGCTACTCCAAATGCTTATCATGCGGAACAAGCTATCTTATTTTTGAAAAATAACAAGCATGTACTGTGTGAAAAACCGCTCGCAGCCAATGCAGCAGAAGTAACTCGCATGATTCAAACAGCCAAAAATCACAAGGTGTTACTAATGGAAGCGATGAAATCAACCCTTCTTCCTAACTTCAAAGTGATTCAAGAGAACTTACATAAAATTGGTCCAATTCGGAAATACGTTGCATCTTACTGTCAGTATTCTTCTCGTTATGATAAATATAAAGAAGGTATCGTGCTTAATGCCTTTAAGCCAGAGCTTGCCAACGGTGCACTGATGGATTTAGGTGTATATTGTCTTTATCCACTGATTACATTGTTTGGAGGGCCTCATAAAATAAAGGCAACGGCGTTTATGCTAGAATCTGGAGTAGATGGAGAAGGGTCAGTTGCTTTAGAGTACGAAGATCGCGACGCGGTCATCATGTATTCTAAGATTACAAATTCGCATTTACCAAGTGAAATTCAAGGAGAAAAAGGCAGTATAATTATTGACAAAATACATACCGCTGAAAAGGTAGAAATTCGATACAATGACGGACGTGTAGAAGAGTTAACGGTCGATCAGCCTTATCCTGCTATGTACTATGAAATAAATGAATTCGTAGAGCTGTTGAAGCAAGGAAAGACGGAATCAGACACAAATTCGTATGAAAATTCGTATCTAACAATGCGTGCAATGGATAAAGTACGAGAGCAAATTGGTCTTGTATATCCAAATGATAAGAAGTAAATAACAGAGGCTGGAACAAAAATAGTTTAGTTGAAGGATAATCCGACCGAGTTTGATTCTTGATGTAGAATCAAACTCGGTCGGATTTTTCGTGGGTGGGGTAAAAGCAGGTTTCAAGTAACAAGTAGTGATACTTATTAGATGATTTATACCATTTGTTTGTCTCTAACTTGGATTCTGATCGTTATGTCTCATTCTCTTTTATCGTGGTTATAAAGAGCATAATTGAGATTCGAAATCTTGCTGCAGCACACTTTAAAAGCAAATATGTTGAAATTAGGGAAGTTTTTTAGTATCTTCTATGTTCATTCATCCCTGCATACATAGGATTGATCAAGGGAAAGAATAAAAAGAGTGGTAAATATTCGATAATCAGTCCTAGATTAAAATGATTATAAAAAAGTATTGACTATAATAATAGTTCGTGTATAATAAAGAATGTAATCAATAGTTATTACTAGTTTATAATGATACTAATAATCGTTATCAAATAGTAAATAGCGCTGATTGCATTAAAAATAATACATACAAGCATAAGCTTGTGAAATATATTGCACAAGGAGAGGTTTTGACATGGCAGAACGTATGGTAGGAAAACAAGCACCACGCTTTGAGATGGAAGCGGTACTTGCAAATAAGGAGTTTGGAAAAGTAAGTTTAGAAGAAAATATGAAAAATGGTAAATGGACAGTATTATTCTTCTATCCAATGGACTTTACATTCGTATGTCCAACAGAAATTACAGCTCTATCAGATCACTACGAAGAGTTTGAGGATCTAGATGCTGAAGTGGTAGGTGTTTCTACAGATACAATTCATACTCACTTAGCTTGGATTAACACAGATCGTAAAGATAATGGGCTTGGAGATTTAAATTATCCATTAGCTGCAGATCCAACTCATGCAGTAGCACGTGATTACGGCGTATTAATTGAAGAAGAAGGCGTAGCGCTTCGCGGATTATTCATTATTAATCCAGAAGGTGAATTACAATATGCAGTTGTAAACCATAACAACATCGGCCGCAGCGTAGAAGAAACATTACGTGTACTTCAAGCACTTCAAACTGGCGGACTTTGCCCAGCTAACTGGAAACCAGGTCAAAAAACACTTTAATAAATAACGGTGGCGTAGAGGAGAACTTCCTCTACTGCTGCCATTAAGATAGAAAAGATAGTTTTCTAATTATAAAAGACAGAATATTCAGTTTTATTTATGAGGAGGATTTTAACATGAAATTACGTGAACAAATGCCTGAATTAACTGGAGCAACATCTTGGATTAACGACGAAGTAACAAAGGAAGATTTAGTAGGTGATAAAGCAACGCTTATCCACTTTTGGTCAGTAAGCTGCCATTTATGTAAAGAAGCAATGCCTGAAGTTAATGATCTTCGTGATGAGTATGATGATCAATTGAATGTTGTAGCGGTTCATATGCCTCGTTCGGAAGATGACTTAGATATGGGTGTTATTGAGGCAATGGCAATGGGACACGATATTACTCAGCCAATTTATGTAGACAGTGAGCATAAGTTAACAGACGCTTTTGAAAATAAATATGTACCAGCATATTATGTATTTGATAAAGAAGGTCAGCTTCGTCATTTCCAAGCGGGTGGAAATGGAATGCCAATGCTTCGCAAACGTATCAATCGCGTTTTAGGAGAAGAATAATCTATACATGAAGAAGAAATAAAAAGGGCCGGGATAAAAATATTTTAGCCGAAGTGAAAAACGAAACACTGATCAACATGTTTGATTAGTGTTTCGTTTTTTTTGTTATGCAGAACGTAGATTTCATCTGTTTCGTTCCTTCTAGCAGGTGATTAGAGGGCAAGGCGAAGACTCCTGCGGGAAAAGCGGAACAGGTGAGACCCCGCAGGAGCGCCAGCGACGAGGAGGCTCAGCGGCCGCCCGCGGAAAGCGAAGTCTTGCACGGAAATCAACTGCGGTGTAATAAGCAGTCCAGCTCATGTATCCTATTTGTTCGTCTTTAGATTGGATCCATTTCGTTATGTCTCAATCTCTTTTTTTTATTTTTACTGAGTCGTTTTGATTATTAATGAGCATTTCATCATATTGACATAAAAAACCTAATATAGTTAAATTTATATAAGAACAAACGTTCGTTTTTGGTGTTGTTATTTTACTCTTTTCTCCCTTTTTAATAAGTATAAGAAAAAAAGGAGGAGATTTGCACAATGACTCAGCTCTATTCGCAGCAAGAAAAGCGGCACGACAAAGAATGTACCTTTCATACATTTCTTACAAACCACAGCGCAACTCTTCAGACTCATATAATGAATACATTTTTGACACCAGAACGCTATGAGCGATTACAAAAAGCGGTTGTTAAAAATGATACAAAAGAACAAAGACTTCTAAACAAAGAATTTCATCAGTTTTATAGTGAAGTTAGATTGCTTCATTATATTAACAAGCTTTGCAGACATTATTCCAGAGATGTTATGCGTGTAAAAGAAAAAGAGCGTTCATATATTCCTCTTCGCCTGCAGCAGCCGGCTGCGCTAGATGGAAATCGAACAGTTGAAGATATGCTAGGAGTACAGGACGGAGCTGTATGGGAGCATGAATTTTTAGGAAATCAACTTGAAAATCGTATTCTTCATCATGCATTTCGCCAATTAACGGCCAAGCAGCAGTGTATGTTGCACTTGATTATTGTCGAACGCTGGACTCATAAAGAAATAGCTGCTTATTTTTCTATTTCTCAGCAAGCGGTTTCTAACCATTACCAACGTGCGCTAAGCAAGTTGAAAAAAATTATGAAGGTGAGTGATAGATATGTTTGATCCTCAATGGCTTCAACTTGTTGGAAACGTAGGATTTCCCGCTGTCCTTTCTTTTTATTTATTACTGCGTGTAGAAAACAATATAAAGCGACTCGAAGAAAAAGTGGAAGAATTAACAACTGACTTAAGAAAGAAGTGAAGAAATGGAAACTCTATATGAGCTTGTAAATAAAGTGAAAGCCGGAGATGAAGAAGCGTCAAGGCGTTTATTAAAAAAGCTGGAACCAAAACTAAATAAAGCTGTCCAAAGCTTTTCACTGCATGAGAGAGAAGACGTAAAGCAAGATTTAAAGATTAAAATTCTTTCCGCTGTTAAGACGTTTGATTTTTCCAAAACGCCAGGGCTTTGGGAATTTTTACGCCATAAATAAAAAAGAGCGCTCGTTGTATCGACGCTCTTTTTTTTATTTTTGCTGCATTTCGACTACGTACCTTTCAGTGAAAAATACAAAAAATAGAAAATGGATAAATATTTTAAAAAAGGTAAAAGGTGATGTGTACACATAGAGTTTAGTAGTATACTAACAAGTAGAATTTCTTGTAGAAAAGGAAGATAAACACTCTTTATATAGTGAGGATGGTCGGCAACAAATAGAGTATAGAACAGTTTTATTTAATGAAGAAAAAAAATGATAGTACTGTTCGATAAATCAAACAGTACTAGTTATAAAAAAGCAGCTGTAAACAATATGTAAGCTAAGAAGCCTATTGTTTTTGTTTTAGCTTTTGGAAAGAGGTGAAGAATAGAGTGAGTCAACTTCTCTTTAATATCACGTTAATTATTTCTTTCTTGTTTGCTGCGAGTATAGTTCGAGAGCAAATCATTTATAGAGTAGAAGGAATAAAACGGTATAAAATGTATCGCTTAATTTATTACGGATGTTCTTATGGACTATTAGGCAGCATTTTAATGATATATACAATTAAAATAGATTCTACTATTATTCTTGACCTTCGCTTTTTAGCGGTGACAATTGTTTGTCTTTATGCAGGAATGATACCGGCTATCATTGCAGCTTGTATTATAGGAGTAATGCGTTTGCTTTTATTTGGAATTACGGAAAGCGGAATAATAGGCGCTGCTACAATTATCGTAATGGCTTTACTGTCTGGGTGGACGGTTCGCTTACCTTATCGTCCATTTATTCGTTTTCAATTAATGAATTCTATTAGCTTGCTTTGCGTATTTTTCTCATTGTCCTTTCTTTTTAAAGATATGAAGCACGCCGCTGCGACTATCGTCTATTTACTCCCTGCTTCCTTTATAGGGGGGTGTTTAGTGTATCTAGCAGGTAGATATATATATGTATCTCGCGTAACGACAAGTCAGCATAAAAAACTGTCTAAAATGTTTTCGGTTATGGTTCAAAATGCAAAGACAGGTACCATGATTGAAACGCCGGAGCGCGAAGTAGCCGTTATTAATCAAACTTTTTGTGACATGTTTGATATACCCGGGCCTCCTAATCAATATGTTGGACTGGAAAGTAATCAGCTGTTTTTATCTCACGCTCCTATGTTGAAAGATCCTGCTAGGTTTTTAAAAACGGTAGAAAGCACCGTTTATTCAAAAGAGTCAATAGTAGATGAAGAAATTACGTTTATTAACGGTAAAATTTATGCGCGTGACTACATTCCAATCTATGAAGGTCACGTGTATATTGGCCACTATTGGGAATATCGAGATATTACGGAGAAAAAGAAGGCTGAGTGTGATCTTCTCAAAGCTAATAAAAAGCTTGAAATGCTGTCCATGAAAGATGGCTTAACGGGTCTGAACAACCGCCGATCTCTTGATAAACAGCTGGAAATCGAGTGGGAATACGCACGGAAAGAAAAAGAGCCGCTTTCTTTTCTTTTATTTGATATTGATTATTTTAAAGCGTATAACGATACCTATGGCCATATTCAAGGAGACGAATGCTTAAAAGAGGTAGCGAATATTGCTAAAAGCGTTGTTTTTGACGAATTGGCTTTTGTCGCAAGATACGGAGGAGAAGAGTTTGGTATATTGTTAACTCGAGCTAATCAATATGAAGCGATAAAAATGGCAGAAGCTATTAGACAGCAAGTGGAGAAGCGTGGAATTGTCCACCAGGCTTCTGAAGTGTTTAAGTGTATCACAATCAGCGTTGGAATAATGACGGTCGTTCCATCCGAAAACATACCGCCGATTTCAATTATCCATGGAGCAGATCAGGCTTTATATGAAGCAAAGCGTACGGGTCGAAATCGAATTTCAGTGTATTCTCACCACAAAGAAGCTGACTCAAACGTTTGAGTCAGCTTTTAAAAGAGATATAAGCCTCTTATTTAGGAGGGGCTTTTTCTTTTTCGTCTTCTTCCATAATTCCTTTTGTAGCGTTTTTAAACTCTTTTAATGTTTTTCCAGCAGCTTTGCCTAATTCCGGCAGTTTCTTTGGACCAAAAAGCAATAGAGCGACAAATACAATTAAGGCAATTTCTCCAAACCCAAGGTTCATTGTCATCGTCTCCTATTTTTTGAAAGTGTTTACAAGTTTAGTATAGCACGAAAAGAGGGGAAGTAGTACACCCTTATCCAGTGATTTTAAGGCCGATTACACCTGCTACAATACAAAAAATAAATAGAATTTGACGCATATCTTTTGCTTCGCGAAAGAAAAGCATGCCAAGAAGTACACTTCCGGCAGCGCCTACTCCCGTCCATATACCGTAAGCTGTTCCAAGAGGTATTTCTTTTAACGCTAAGGAGAGAAGATAAAAACTTCCTGCACCGAAAAGGATAAATCCAATTGAAGGAAGCAATCGCTTAAATCCATCCGAAAGTTTTAAGAAAATCACAAATCCCACTTCGCAGAAACCAGCAGCTATTAATGCAATCCAGGCCATGTTACGATTCCTCTCTTTCTGTTTCTTCAGTAGAAATTAACTTTAAACCGATAATTCCAAAAATCATTAATCCTAAAAATAAAATCTTTCCAATATTTACGCCTTCGTCTAAAACAGTCATACCGAGTATCGCTGTACCAGCAGCTCCTATACCAGTGAACACTGCATAAGCTGTTCCCACAGCAATTTTTTTTAAGGCATTTGAAAAGAAATAAAAGCTGATGACAATTGTGACGATCGTAATGATTGTTGGAGTTAATTCAGTAAATCCGTGTGAATATTTTAAGCCGATTGCCCATACAATCTCGAGCAAACCAGCGATAATAAGGTAAATCCAAGCCATTTTAATTCCTCCTTACATAATAATAAGCCCTTTTTACAGGGCCTATTTAGCGCGTATGCCTTCCCAAAATATTGTCCAAGCATCGTGGATTTTTTGATCATAATACTCTGGTTCATAGTAAAAGCGCTGAATGAACAGTCCGTCGGTTAAACAATAAAAGCTATTGATATACAAATCAATCGGACGTTTAATTATTTCGCCTTCAGCCATTCCCTGTGTAAAAATAGCATGCAGAATTTGATCAGACAATCGTTCGCTTCTTAAGAAAATAGCTTTTACTTCCGACTGCAAATGCTCAGGTGGAAACAAAATAAGACGACGGTACATCTGGCCAAAAGAATCTTTTTCAATCATCGTGCAGAAATCTACAACAAAGCAGTGAAGCTGTTCTTTAGCAGACTTTGTTTTATGCTGTTCGTATATAACAGATAACTTTGTTAAAAATAAATTCATTAAATCATGCACGGTTAGTAAAAATAATTCGTCTTTGTTCTTAAAATGAGCGTACAGGGAAGGTTTTTTTATGCCTACTTTTGATGAGATACCAGCAAGCGATGTTTCTGTATAGCCTTTTTCTCCAAAGAGCTCCATTGCGGCAGCTCTAATTTTTTCTACAGTTGATAATTCACTCAAAAAAGCTCCTCCTCAATCTAACTAACGGTCGTTAGGTAAAAGATATCAAATATAAAAAAAAGAAGCAAGGGAATCGCTTCTTTTTAATGTATTTTTACTAAATGACGCTGAGTTAAAAATAAAGAAAAGATAAAAATAAGCTCAAACGTATTTGTTACGGCTGTGCTTGGTATAGGAATTGACACGGCACTTCCTACAATCATCACGGCTACTCCAATCATCATGCTGCTCCACCTGGTCTTGCGAAATAAAGAAATTCCAACAAAAAGCAAAATAATCGCCACAATAAGAACCATAAGAGGAGGACCGGATGATCCCACTAATGTATAGCGAACAATGCCATATTCACGTACAACTTCCATACGCTGACTAATCGTCTCGATTATTTCATAGCTAATTAAGGCAAACGTAGTTAGCAAAAAAACAATGCTGGCAACAGGTTTTTTAGCCCATGTGATCGTCGAATATTTCGCTACGCCATACGCAAAGAGCACCAAAGTAGGGGTAAATAAAGCGTGAAACCAAAAGCGAAGCATGCTGAGTGAACGTAAAGTATCGCCTTCACCGATAAATGAACCAATCCCAATCATTACATTATCGTAAATTAGTCCAGCTATTACTAAAGGAAGAAATAGCATGTAAAACGGCGAAGTGTTTTTTCGTACTACATATATGCTAAAGAAAAACAGGACAATGTAGCAAAAAGAAAATAGAAAATAAAGGATTGTATCAACCATTGTTTTCCTCCTTTTGATGATACTTCTTCTTTTTATGATAACATCATATGCCAAAAAAGTGAGAAATCATGCATTTTTCTAGGCAATCTTAACGGACAAAAGATGCCTTTATCGGTAGAAAGATTCAGAAAATATTGAAATAAAAATAGGAAAAGAGGCCATAGTCAAGAGATTTAGATTTACTGAATTGATTATTAAATAAAGGGAATCTATAAAATAACAACAAAAGAACTAGGTACATATGGAGTCTAAATGCTTATAAAATTAGAAAAAAATATTTAATGTCCTTTCTATTTAAGTAAGTTAAATGTAAGCAGAAAATGATAAATAAATGTATTTTTCTTACTTTTATATCTATCTATCATCCTCACAAGTATGGTTGTTAGACAAATTCAATTGGTATATCCATAAAAAGGAATTAATGGGATAAACTATTTTTTATTCCACCTTTATATTACAAAACGTTTTCTAAAGTTAAGAAATTTTTAATTACGTAATATTTCCGTGTGTTAATTGTAAGAGTGATGTATAAAATATTCCTGTTGTTATGGTAAAAAAAGGTATCGATGGGATTTTTCTAGGTAATTAAACTTTAGACCTATTCTGTAAATTTTAAATAAAACGATGAGTTTTTAATTCTGTAAATAGACAATCGGAATTGTAAGAATATATAACATTTGAGCTATTGACCACTAATGAGCGCAGATGATAGTTTTAGAGCTGTTGAAATTGGTACTCGAGTCCATTTTTCAAAGCAGGTGTTTTAGCAGCATGCTAGCGCTGTTAATTGATTAGCTCCCATACATATATAAAGGGAGTGAAACTATGAAATCGTATATCTATTATTATGAATCAAAAGCATTCATAACGTATCCAACAGGAGAAGTTTGGAAGGAGAAGAATGAAACATGATCTTAATTATCCTCTGCTGCCTATTTTTAGTAGGGTATGGCGTTTGGGAGTATCGCAGACATTTACGCAAGCTGCATTCAATTCCTGTACGAGTGAATGTTAATGGTATTCGCGGAAAATCCACCGTTACACGATTGATTACAGGTATTGTAAAAGAAGCAGGTTACAAAACAGTAGGGAAAACGACAGGAACACAAGCACGTATGATCTACTGGCATACAAGTGAAGAAGAACCAATTATTCGTCGTAAAGAAGGTCCGAACATTGGAGAACAGCGACGAGTGGTAAATGAAGTTGCCGATATTGGCGCGGAAGCTCTTATTTGTGAATGTATGGCGGTACAGCCTGATTATCAAATCACATTCCAAAATCAGCTGATTCAAGCCAAGGTAGGCGTTATTGTAAACGTACTAGAAGATCACATGGATGTAATGGGTCCAACTCTAGATGAAGTTGCTCAAGCGTTCACTGCTACTATTCCTTATGATGGCCACCTTGTTACAATTGAAGGTCCATATTTGGAATATTATAAAAAAATAGCCGCAGAGCGCAACACAAAGGTTATTGTAGCTGACAATGATAAAGTATCTGAAGCGTATTTACGTGAATTTGATTATATGGTTTTCCCTGATAATGCTTCCATCGGTTTAGCAGTAGCAGAAGCACTTGGCATCGATGCTGAAACAGCGATGAGAGGAATGTTAAATGCCCAGCCTGACCCAGGAGCTATGAGAATTACAACGTTTGGCGATGAAAAAAATCCAGCATTTTTAGTGAATGGATTTGCTGCCAACGACGCTTCTTCCACGCTTCGTATTTGGGAACGTGTAGATTCAATGAACTATAGTGAAAAGCTTCCTATTGTCATTATGAACTGCCGTCCGGACCGTGTAGATCGCACCGAGCAATTTGCTGAAGATGTAATGCCATACATTGAAGCGGATGTAATGATTGCAATTGGTCAGACGACCTCACCAATCGCTGCTGCACACCAAAGAGGCGAATTACCAACAAAAGAATTCTGGGATATGGAAGGCGCTTCTACAGAAGAAATTTTAGAGCGCATGAAGCCTTATTTAAAAGATCGTATCGTATACGGTGTCGGAAATATCCACGGTTCAGCCGAGCCGCTTGTTGAAGCTATTATTGAAATGAAAAAGATGAGAAAAGCAGTTTAATCTAGGAGGCCATTTCATGTTCGGATCAGATTTATATATTGCCCTTGTGTTAGGGGTTACACTAAGCTTAATTTTTACAGAAAAAACGGGCGTATTGCCAGCAGGTCTTATCGTACCGGGGTATTTAGCTCTTGTATTTGATCAGCCAATTACCATTTTAATGATTTTCTTAATTAGTATTTTAACGTATGTTATTGTCGTGTACGGAATCTCAAAAGTAGTTATTTTATATGGACGTCGCAAATTTACAGCGATGTTAATTACGGGTATTGTGATTAAAGTTGCATTTGATTATTTCTTCCCGATCTTGCCGTTTGAAGTGTTTGAATTACGCGGAATTGGTATCATTGTACCGGGCTTAATTGCAAATACAATGCAAAAGCAAGGTCTTCCTTTAACAGTTGGAACAACGGTTTTATTAAGTGGTGTAACATTTGGAATTATGCAAGTTTATTATTTATTTTAATACACAAACAAACCGCAGCTGGTAAAGGAAGGTGAAAGCGTTGAAAGAGAAAAAATTAAACTTTCAAGAAAAAGTATTGATGTTTATAAAGAAAACAAAGCCTACAACGGGCAAGCAAGCTCTTATCTTAACGCCAATTTTAATCGTAATTTTAGCTCTTTCAGGATGGATGGAGCGTTCGGATGCTCTTGAAAACCCTGAGACGGCTAATCCAGAGGCCAATAATGATTTAACGATGACTATGGTCGGAGACATTATGATGGGTCGCCATGTAAGAGAAGTAACTGAACGCTACGGAGAAGATTTTGTATTCCGCAACGTGGAGCCGTTCTTTAAAAATTCGGATTACGTAAGCGGGAACTACGAAACGCCGATTTTAACAAATGACGTAGATTCATATAAAGCAATGGAAAAAGGTATTCATTTATATAGTAAGCCTGCTGATCTAGCGACTGTTAAAAATGCAGGTTTCGACGTATTAAACTTAGCGAACAACCATTCAATGGACTACAGTGCAAAAGGGTTAGAAGATACGATCTCTACTTTTGAAGCAAACAAATTAGATTTTGTTGGTGCTGGCCGTAACTCTGAAGAAGCAAAGCATATTTCGTATAAAGATGCTGACGGTATCCGCATTGCAACCGTAGGATTTACGGATGTACATTCAGACGGAATGTCCGCTGGAAAAAACAACCCAGGTATTTTAAAAGCAGATCCGGATCTTATTTTCAGCACGATCCAGCAAGCGAAAGCAAATGCTGATTTAGTTGTAGTAAATGCCCACTGGGGTGAAGAATACGATGCACAGCCAAGTCCTCGTCAAGAAGGACTAGCAAAAGCGATGGTAGACGCTGGTGCGGACATTATCATTGGTCACCATCCGCACGTTCTACAGTCATATGATGTATATAAAGGTTCGGTTATTTTCTACAGCCTAGGAAACTTTATTTTTGACCAAGGATGGTCAAGTACAAAAAATACAGCGATGGTTCAGTATCATTTAAACAAGCAGGGCCAAGCTAAAATTGATGTTATTCCAATGGTTATTAAAGCAGGTACACCAACTCCAACGGATAACCCTTGGCGCATGAAGCGTATTTATAACGATTTAAACAAATTTTCTTCAAACCCTGAGCTGTTAGAAAAAGAACGAAACAAGTTTGAATTAAACTTAGATCATTCTCGCATTATAAAACATGCAGAGGAGCGCAAAAAGAACGAAGCGCAAGCTAACTAATAGCCGTCATACACAGAGGAGGTAAAAGATGATAAATAAACGTAATACGATTATTGTTTCCATTGTCATCTTTTCACTCATAGTAGGTGTATGTGTTTATCAATTTATGTTTCCAAAACAAGAATATGCAGTAAGTACTTCAGATCCTCGCGCCACAAAAGTAGGTATGGAAATCCTTAAACAAGGCGGTACAGCAGTTGATGCAGCTATTGCCATTTCCTACACGCTTGGTGTTGTGGAACCGTACGGATCAGGACTTGGGGGAGGCGGCGGAATGCTGATTGATCCAGCAGATGCCTCTCCAACATTTATTGACTACCGAGAAATTGCACCTAAGAATGATAAAGAAGATGAGATTGGCGTACCAGGGTTCGTTGCTGGTATGGATTATATTCAGCACCACTATGGATCTATGTCGATGAGCAAACTAATCGACCCGGCCCTTAACTATGCTGAGAATGGGTATAAAGTGGACAAAGATTTGCACGATAGGCTGGTTTCATACAAAGATAATGTGAATGAAGATGAAATTCCTAGCTTTTATCCAGATAAGGACGCCATTAACACAGGTGAAATTGTCAAACAGCATGAATTAGCGAACACGCTGCAAAAGATTAAGGAAGAAGGACCAAATGCTTTTTATAGAGGGGAAATTGCAGACGATATTACAGAAGAAACAAAAGTAAGTCACAAAGACTTGCGAAAGTATGCGCCTGTTGAGCGCAAACCTCTATCGACGAATTATAAAGGTCATCAAATTATTTCAGCACCTCCTCCTTTTGCTGGTGCTACGCTCATTCAAATGTTAAAAATGACGGATCAAGAAGATATTTGGAAGCTGAAGGAATCGCATCCTAGTCTTTATTATCATTTTCTTGGTCAAATTTCAAAAGTAGCTTATCAAGACCGCTTGAAAAAAATTGCCGATCCGGCTTTTATAAAAGAAACGCCAAATGATTGGATCGACGATCATTACGTGCATTTACTTCGTAATAAATTAAATAATACTGAAACAGATCACACCAAAGTAAGCGACGTCGAAGAACATGAAAGTACCACTCATTTTGTTGTTATGGACGGTGATGGAACCGTTGTATCAACAACAAATACGCTGAGTAATTTCTTCGGCAGCGGTGAATATGTAGATGGATTCTTTTTAAATAATACGCTCAATACGTTTGGAGAAGGAATTAATAAGCGTCAACCTGGTAAGCGTCCAAGAACATTTACAGCCCCTACCATTATTCGTGAAGGTGATGAATGGGTAATGTCCATTGGCACACCGGGAGGAAATCGCATTCCTCAAGTATTAACACAAGTAATTGGGGATTATTTTGAAGACAAAGATTCCATTAAAAACGCAGTAGAAAACAAGCGTGTCATTTTTGATTCTCATAAGTTTTATTCAGAAGCTAAGCTTAAACAGTCAACTAAAGATGGTTTAAAAACGTACGGCTATGACTTGAAAAACAATGATAACGCGATGTTTTACGGAGGCGTTCAAGCACTTGTGAAAGACTTAAAGAAAAACAAAATTCAAGGTGACGCTGATCCGCGCCGCCACGGTTTATGGGAAAAAAGTACAGACTAACTTAATTGGAGGAATAGAAAATGATCGCAAAACGAATCGTAGGGATTGTAGGACCAATTGCTATTGTAGCAGGAGTAGTAGCAGGACTTGGAGCTTTAAAACATCCAGCTACTCTTTCAACGGATGAACAGCAAAAAATTGAAAATAACGTAAAAATGATTGAACAAACAAAATCAGCTGCTACAGATGCAGTAAATGATGCTGCAGCAGCGTCTGGGAAATAAAACATATATAGTAATAAAAAGGCATCGTCCGGGGCGATGTCTTTTTTGTGTTTAATGTATTTTATGGATAAAAATGAAAGCGCTTCACAAAATATACATATGAGTAAAAATGGAGGGGAATGTGTGAATAAAAAATTACTGTTATTTAATATTGTTGCTGTTTTGTTGTTAATCGGCGTTATAGCCGTTTTCTTTATGACTCAATCAAGTACAGACCTTAGTCCTGAAAAGCTCCTAAAAAAAAATAATGATCATTCTTATGGTGTGAGCTCTTCTAATTCTCTGGCAGCAAATGTAGGGATGGACGTATTAAAAGAAGGCGGGAATGCAGTAGATGCGGCTATTGCTATTTCGTATGCCCTCAATGTAGTCGAACCTTTTGGATCCGGAATTGGCGGAGGTGGAGGTATGCTGATTGCCAAAAAAGATCAGCCTGCTACCTTTATCGATTACCGGGAAACCGCTCCAACTTCTATGAGCGGTAAAAACGGCGTGCCGGGATTTGTTGCTGGTATGGAATATATTCAGCAGAAGTATGGCACAAAATCAATGAGTGATTTAATTCAGCCGGCTGTTGAATACGCTGAAAAAGGGTTTGAAGTAGACTCTCTTTTATCTTCGCGATTGTATTATTCTAGAGGAAGGATGGATGTGGATGATCTATCTGCTTTTTATCCGAAGGGAGAAGCAATCGAAGAAGGAGAAACGCTCTCGCAGCCAGTGCTTGCTAAAACGCTAATCAAAATTCAGCGAGAAGGTGCATCTGCTTTTTATAAAGGGGATTTGGCACAAGATCTTGCTGATGCAACGCCTATTTCTAAAAAAGACCTATCTTCCTATCAAGTGACAGAAACCAAGCCTGTCGTTTCTGCTTACAATGGAACGGAAGTGATTTCGGCGCCTCCGCCTTTTTCTGGAATTACACTGATTCAAATGTTAAAAATGGCAGAGAAAGAAAATCTTGAAACAATGCCTGACAAAGACTATTACGAAACGATGAACAGAATTAAAAAAGCAGCTTACTCCGACCGGTTAAAACAAATCGGCGATCCTGACTTTCATAATCAAAACTCAAGTAAGTTAGTTAGTGATGATTATATAACAAACTTGGTCAATCACCCGACACGCTCTTCAGGTGAAGGCGATGAAGAACACGAAAGTACAACACATTTTGTAGTTATTGATTCAGAAGGAACCGTCGTATCTACAACCAATACGTTAAGTAACTTCTTTGGTACAGGCGAACAAGTTGACGGATTTTTTCTTAATAACAATGCTGATACGTTTGGAAGCAAAGAACCGAATAATCGCGAGCCAGGAAAAAGAGCAAGAACCTTTACGGCTCCAACTATTATAAGAGAAAAAGGCGAGTGGGCGATGGGAATAGGTTCTCCGGGCGGAACGCGGATTCCTCAAATTTTAACTCAGGTACTGTCTAAAAACCTCGCAGGAAATGAACCGCTTCAAGAAGCTGTAAACGAACCGCGATTTATTTTTGACGATTCGACTATTTATGTAGAGCCCGATTTAAATACAAAAAATATTCCTTCTGCGTTTCGAATAGAAACAAAGGAAAGCGACGTCTTTTATGGAGGTATCCAAGCGTTAATCATTAATTTTCAAGATAAACAAATGGAAGGAGCGGGAGACCCTAGAAGAAATGGGGTTTGGAAAACAGGAGATTAACTAAGTAAAGACCCCTTCTCATATGCTTAGGCATAGTGAGAAGGCGTTTGAAAATATCGAATGGAATGAAATTCTTTGTCACTGGAATGAAAATGTACGTAAATGGGGGAACGATCTAAAGCAGGGTGAGCGTTGAAAAAGGTGGCATCACCGTAGCGCAATGCTTTTAGTAAGTAAGGCATTTCTTGTTTGAAAATAGCATAACGTATGGCTTGCACAGACTTTTCCGTCTGTTCATTTCCAATAAATACGTATACATACAGCGTATCAACACCGTCTTTGTGGAGCCATTCGGCAAAAAGCTCATTTCGCTGCTCATTTAATTGATCAACAGCAAACTTTTCGTCGATCCAAAGAAATAAATCGTCTGTTTGTTCAGAATGTGTGAGCGTATAGCGTCGCCCAATAAAAGGAAAGGTGGGCGTGCTTCCTTGCCGGTATGTGACGCTAAATTGCTGAGGATTAAAAGCAGACAAAGGGCATCTTCCTTTCACGCTTTTAAGTAGTTTATGCATAAAAAAGAGAAATTTCACACATTCGTCAAGAATTTTAAGTTGCTTTTCTTACATGCATACTTATGAAAAAGTTGTTACACTGAAGAAAAGAAATAGTGGGTGATAGAAGATGGAGCCGCTGTATATCGTTTTAACGATTTTTTTAGCAGCCATGCTATCGTATGATATTGCTAAATTTGTTCGAGGGGACCGGCCAGATTGGAAAGAGGGTCTCGTGACGGGCCTTGTGTTCGTGGGCTTTTTAGCAGCCATGCAAATGGCTTTTCACATTGTATAGCGCAGAAAGAGGCTGGGACAAACGTAGTTTAGTTGAAGGAAGATCTGAACGGTGAATTGTTCGGATCTTTTATGGTTAAGGTGAACGTAGATTTCATGTGTGTAGTTATGTCTCAATCTCTTTTTTGAGGATATGTCCGATAAGTTTAGTTCGGCAATACTAAAAAGCCCTGATATTGAATAAGCTGTTGTATACTGCATTTTTGATAAAGGGGCTTTTTACTTGTATCGAAAAAAAACACTGCTTTTGAAGCGAAGTTTAGGAGTAGCTGTGTTTCTTGCTTTGATTGCGCTGGGAATTTGGATGTTTCAATTTACATTCTTTTCTCCGAGTCATCAAGCCAAATCTGCTGTAAAAGAATTTTATACGCTAGAACAGGAAGGGAACTTTTCGGAATCATGGAACCTTTTTCATTCGTCCATGAAAAAGAAGTGGACAAAAGGTGCATACATACAAGATCGAGCACACGTATTTCTCAATCATTTCGGAGTAGACACTTTTACGTATTCCATTGAAGATGTTGAAAAAAGAAAGAGCTGGAAGATGGAAAATGATCGTAAAGCGTTTCCTGTTGTTTACGAAATGACCGTTATCCAAACGTATAAAGGGAAATATGGAAACTTTGATTTGGTGCAGAAAGTGTATGCTGTTCGTGAAAAAGGAGAATGGAAAGTCGTGTGGGATTATAAACAGTAGGAGAGCCTGCTGTTTTTTATCTTCATAAGAAATGAGTATACCTCAGCTGGTAATATGCCTCTTTTTTAACAGAAAAAACGTTATGTTTTTTTACGAGTGGGTAAAATGAAAGAAGGAGGCGAACACAGATGAAATTTAAAACGATTTTATTTGATGCATATGGAACACTGTTTGATGTACATACCGTTATTGAAACGTGTGATAAGCTGTATCCGGAACGAGGAGAAAGTATTAGCCATTTATGGCGTTTGAAGCAAATTGAATATGCAATGCAATATCAGCTGATGGGACGATACGTTGACTTTTATACATTAACAAATCAATCCCTGAAATATGCAGCAGAAGCAAATGATATTGATTTAACGGAACATGAAGAAAAAATGCTGATGAGTGCTTACATGAAGCTGAATGTCTACGATGAGGTCAAAGAGGTGCTCGCCTATTTAAAAGAAAAAGGATATCGTCTGGCTATTTTTACGAATGGTCCTAAGCACATGATTGATCCGCTTGTTTCTTATCACAATATGAATCATTTATTTGAAGATGTTATTTCCGTAGACGAAATCAAACAGTACAAGCCTACAATGGCAAGCTATCATTATGCAAAAAATAAAATGAATGCAAAAAGAGAAGAAGTATTGTTTCTGTCATCGAATACATGGGATATTGCCGGTGCTAAAAACTACGGGTTCGCAGCGGCTTGGGTTAACCGAAAAGGAAATGTAGCTGAGCATAAAGAGTTGCAGCCAAACGTAATCATTAAAAGCTTAAATCAGCTTATTAAATAAAAAAAGAACGAGCATTAAGCTCGTCCTTTTTTATTTATTGCTAAATGTATCTTTTGTTTCGCCTACTGCTTTTTGAGCATTTCCTTTTGCTTTCTCAGCTTTTCCTTCACGCTGAAGATCGCGGTTATTCGTTGCATTTCCGACTTGATCTTTTACTTCACCTTTAGCTTTTGATACATTTCCTTTAACTTTATCTCCTAAACCTTTACTCATTTTAATCTTCCTTTCTATTAGTGATTAAGTAGTGTTACTTGTCTATTCCACCGTTAGAAAGAAATTAAACATATTTTCTGATTTTGGCCTAAACAGAAGCTAAGCCTGCGATATTTAGAAGTACTGTTTAGTCACTATCATCATTCGGAGGTTTTAAGTTCCCACTCATCATAAATCTGAGATTCATAAGGCCATGATAATAAGCTTAAAGATTCCACTGCTTTTAGAACAAGAGGAGAAGCATTATCGATGTTAAGATCTTGCGGTGCGATCCACAATGCTTCCAAAGAATCTTGTCCTTCAAACTGGACGGGGTTGGAAAGAAGCTCACCGCCGGCAATGTCTACGTAATAAAAAACGGCAATGTGATGTACATGGGTAAATTCTTTCCACTTACAGGGATACTGAAAATCCGTTGTACCCGCTTGAGAAATAATAGTAATTTCAAAGCCTGTTTCTTCACTAAATTCTCTTTTCATCGCATCTGTTAATGTTTCGCCGTGTTCTAGCTGTCCGCCTGGCAAATCAAAGCGATGAATATAGGGGCCTCTATTTTTTCGAATAACAAGCAGCTTGTCATCTCGCATACAAATTCCATATACGCCAAAAGCGCGATCATAGTTTGCTTCCATCTTTTTTCACTACTTTCTATAACAGAATGGCTTGATAAAGCATCATTTGATTTCTTTATCCTACCATACATTTTGCTATAGAACCTTTTTTAATGAGATGCTTTTACAGTAAGTGTACGGGAAACAGCACTTTCGTTATGCAAACGGTCAACAGAGGTTACAACATATGTGTATGTTTGATTTTTGAGTGCGTTTTGATCTACAAACAATTGTTTTTCTCCTGTTTTTCGAACGGTTGTCAGCAAGTTTTCTGCGTTGTTAATATCGCCTTTTTTATTGCCTTGGAAGCGATAAATGGCATAATATGCGGAATCATTCTGCTGGTGATCTCGAATTTCAAACGCTGCTTCTTTTGTATGAGGGCCCGCGTTTTTTAATTTTGGTGCTTTTGGAGCCGTATCATCAAGCCAAGGCATTGACGGAATAAGAGCAGGATGTTTATAAATATCGTTTTGCAGCTTGTCCTTTATTCCTAGCGGGTTTCGGTTCAAATCTTTCAGGCTAAAATGCATGCTCCCCTGTACTTCTGGAAACTGGTGATTCAGAGCAATTTGCCTTGGATACTCATCGGGATCAGACCAAGCTTCCACCGCGTTGTTATTAATTTTGTAAGCAGCTTGTCCAATATAGAGGTGGACTGGCTTTCCGCGAACTTCATCTCTCCACCAGTTGAGCAGCGTATCGTAAGCAGCGGGTTCAAATCCGATATTCCAATAAATTTGCGGAGTGATGTAATCAATGTATCCATTTTGAATCCATGTACGCGTATCTGCATACAAATCATCGTAGTTTGTTTGTCCAGCAGTCGTCTCAGAGCCGGTTGGATCATTAGCGATGTTTCGCCATACGCCGAACGGACTGATGCCAAACTTCACGTATGATTTTGTTTTTTTAATAGACGTATTTAAATCTCGAACAAGCTGGTTAACATTGTCACGTCGCCAGTCTTCAATATTCGAAAACGTTTGAGCACCGTAGGTTTCATATGTTTTTTGATCTGGAAACGTTTGACCTGCAATTTTGTAAGGATAAAAATAGTCGTCCATATGAACAGCATCAATATCATAGTTTCTTACGACTTCGAGCACTTCTTCAATAATAAAATTTTTCACTTCTGGAATACCTGGGTTGTAGTAGAGTTGTTTTCCGTAGGAGACGACCCAATCAGGATGTTGTTTGGCAGGATGATTATCGGCAAGTTTGTTTAAATCGGTATGATTCATTGTAATACGGTAAGGATTAAACCATGCGTGGAATTCTAAGTTGCGCTTGTGTGCTTCCTCCACCATAAAAGCCAGAGGATCGTAGCCGGGATTTTTTCCTTGTGTACCGGTTAAATATTCTGACCACGGGCCATATTTTGAGGGATAAAAGGAATCAGCGGTCGGTTTAATCTGAACGACCACAGCATTCATCCCCATCTTTTGTACTTCATCTAGCAAATAAGTAAACTCTTTTTTCTGCTGCTCAACGGGAAGACCAGGCTGAGAAGGCCAGTCAATATTGTATACGCTTGCAATCCAAGCCGCTCGAAGCTCCCGTTTTTGATACGTAGTAGGTACGTCTGCTTTAGCAGGTAATGTGCTCGAACAAAACAGCAGTAAAAACAAGATGCCTCCAACCCATTTTTTAATATGCATGTTCGTTCCTCCTTCTTTTTTTGGTTGAGATAAAATTTCTTTCATAATATAGCATGCGGTCGTTATATTCACAATAGATTTTAATAAAATATTCTGAAAAATAAAATAAAGTTTTAAAAATATCAGAAAAATATTGAAATTAAACTTCAGAAAAAATATAATAATGGTAATTTAAAGAATATTTTAGAAATACGTTACTTAACGATGGAGGAATTCATGCGCCAATTTTCCGTACTTACTTTAATCGATGCACAAATGAATCATTACAGTCCTGCTGAAGGAAGAGTAGCTGATTACGTGTTAGAAAATCCTACGACCACGTTGAACTTAACGACCAAACAGCTAGCTAAGCATTGTCAGTGCAGCGAAGCTACGATTATCCGCTTTTGTCAGCGTGTAGGGATCAATAGTTTTAAAGAATTAAAGATTGAATTAGCAAAAGATGCCCATAAGGTGAATAACGAGCAGCTGCCGAATCTTCCGGTTAATTTTGAAGACGATACCGAAGCTGTGCTTGAAAAAGTCATGAGCAAAAGTATGAGCGCACTGATGAACACGAGTCGTTTAGTGAGCTCTTCTGCAATTGATGAAGCTGCGGAAGCTATTCATGGAGCGAAGCGAGTGTTTTTATACGGAGCAGGAGGGTCATCAGTGGTTGCACTAGATGCTCAGTATAAACTGCTTCGAATTGATATTTCAGCGCTGTTTTCATTAGATAGTCATGTTCAAATGGTGATGGCTACGAATATGACAAAAGATGATGTGCTGTTTGTAGTATCAACTTCTGGTCAAACAAAAGAAGTGGTGGAACTGATGCAAATAGCCAAAGATAAAGGAGCAGCGGTTATTTTGCTAACGCAGCACGGATCATCTCCAGCTTCTAGATTAGCTGATATTCTACTGACTATTTCAGTAGAAGAGCAGCATATTCGAATTGGAACGATGAGCGCTCGTATTGCTCAGTTAGCCATTGTAGATGCGATGTTTATACGGTTATGTATTCAAAAAGGCAATCAAGTGTTTGAACGCATAATCGATACACATAATGTAATTCAAAAAATAAAGAGGTAGGGGGAAACGAGAAAATGAAGGTATTGTTTGTATGTTCTGGAGGAATGTCAAGTTCAATTGTGGTAAAAGCATTAAAAACGGAAGCACAAAAGCACGGAACAGATATGGAAGTGCTGGCAATTGGGACAAATGAAGTGGCAGAGGAAATTCAAAAGGGCTGGGACGTTGTAATGGTTGCACCGCAGATTCGTCACCGGTTTAACGCAGTGAAAGCGGAAGCGGATAAAGCTTCTGTTCCATGCGGGCCCATTCCGCCGCAGGCTTATACGCCGCTTGGAGGTCCGACGCTTTATAAAACGGTTCAACAGCTCGTTAGCTGAGGAAAGCAGGTGTATTCCTGCTTTTTAAATAAATAGGGGATTTATTACACAAGGGGAGAATATAGAGGGGGAAAGGGTATATGAGCAAATTTGTGTCGTTTTTAGAGAACAATTTATCGGGACCCATGGCCAGGTTATCAGAACAGCGGCATCTTCAAGCCATTCGTGATGGTGTTATTTCCGCTTTGCCGTTTATCATTATCGGAAGTTTTTTCTTGATTCTAGCATTTCCGCCTGTGCCTCAAGATAGCACAATTGCGAAATGGGCAGCTGACAACAGCGCCAACATTTTAATACCGTATCGAGTAACGATGTTTATTATGTCTTTATATATAGCCTTTGGGATAGGGTATAACTTGTCCAAAAGCTATAATCTCGATCCGCTGTCAGGAGCACAAATTGCAGTAGCTGCACTACTTCTTACGCTGACTCCAAAGCTGATTGAAGAAGAAGGGTTTATGCTTCCAATGGCCAATCTGGGAGGTCACGGTTTATTTGTAACGATGATTGTATCGATTTTATCGGTCGAGATTCTCAGGTTTTGTAAAGCAAAAAATGTCACCATTAAAATGCCGGAACAAGTGCCGCCTTCGGTATCGAGGTCTTTTGAAGCACTAATACCGGTTGCGATTGTTGTTGTACTTATGACGATTATTACGATTGTTTTAGGTATCGATCTTCACCATTTAGTTGATAAACTAGTTGCTCCGCTTGTGGAAGCCGGAGATAGTTTAGCAGGAGTGTTAATACCGGTTTTCTTAATTACGTTTTTCTGGTCATTTGGAATACACGGCGTCTCTGTTGTTGGGACAGTGGCACGGCCTGTATGGGAAGTGTACCTAGCGAAAAATGCTGAAGCGGTGGCAGACGGAGCTTCCACACTTCCGTATATTGCACCTGAAACGTTCTTTCAGTGGTTTGTGTGGATTGGAGGATCTGGAGCAACGCTGGGCCTTGTTTTAGCTATGCTGTTTTTCTCAAAATCTAAATATTCGAAAGCGCTTTCTAGAACATCTTTTATTCCAGCGGTTTTTAACATTAATGAACCAATTATTTTCGGTCTGCCAATTGTCTTAAATCCTATTTTAATTATTCCATTTATCATCATCCCAATTATTACAACGATCATTTCGTATGCAGCAACGGCGACAGGCCTTATTACTCCAACCTACGTAATGGTTCCTTGGACGCTCCCGGCGCCAATAGGAGCTTATCTATCAACCGGAGGAGATTGGCGGGCGGTTGTGCTAGTCGTTATCAATATTGCTATTTCTGTTGTCATTTATCTTCCGTTCTTTAAAATTTATGACCGAAAAATGGTTGAAATGGAAAAAAGCGATGAAGCAACGGTTACACCATCCGATAGTTCAGTTCAAATGTAAAGAAAGAGAAGCCAACTTGTTTGGCTTCTATCTCTTTAATAGGAGTGAGGGTCAATGTTTGTTCGGTTTCGTTATAAAACAGTGTTTTTATTTCTATTAACCATGGTTCTTTGTAACGTTATTTTTACACCTCTGCTGCAGTATGCTGGTCTGTCAGCACAGCATAGTTTATTTGGCATTACAAGTCTGTCAGCAGCTTTGCTTACAACATTTATTTCTATTCGGCTTTCAACCGCAGCTTTATCTAAAACCGCTGTTTGTATACGCTTTGTTTTGCTAGGGGCAGGGTGCACAGCCGTTACATATTTAGCCGTTTTTTAACAAGGAGGGTCAAAAAATGAAAGTAGTGACAATAGGGGGAGGATCAAGCTATACACCGGAATTGGTCGAAGGGTTTATTAAACGATATAATGAGCTTCCAATTCGAGAGCTATGGCTTGTAGATGTTGAAGAAGGAAAAGAGAAGCTTGAAATTGTAGGAGCACTTGCTAGAAGAATGGTCAAAAAAGCAGGTGTTGATATGGAAATTCATTTAACGCTTGATCGAAAAAAAGCGTTAATGAATGCTGATTTTGTAACGACACAGCTTAGAGTAGGCCAGCTTGATGCGCGTATTCATGATGAACGTATTCCTCTTAAGTACGGAATGATTGGTCAAGAGACAAACGGGGCAGGAGGGTTATTTAAGGGCTTGCGAACAATCCCGGTTTTGTTGAAAATTGCCGAGGAAATACACGAAATTTGTCCAAATGCCTGGCTTATTAATTTTACAAATCCTGCTGGCATGGTAACGGAGGCGCTGCTTCGCTACGGAAAGCATTCTAAAGTAGTAGGAGTCTGTAACCTGCCTGTACATATGACAAACTCAATCGCCAGCTTGCTTCAAATCGAAAAAGAAGATGTTCACATTGAATTTGCAGGGTTAAATCACTTGGTATATGGGCTGCACGTGTATGCAAAAGGAAAGGAAGTAACGCAAGAAGTCATTCAGCGTTTAAGTGATCCAAAGTCCCAAGTAACAATGAGAAACATAGCTCCTATTCCATGGCAACCAGACTTTTTGGAAGCTCTTGGCGTGATTTTATGTCCTTATCACCGCTATTACTACAAAACAAAAGAAATAGTAGCAGAAGAGCTTGTGGCCTTTCAGTCAGGTACTACGCGCGCTGAAGTGGTCAAAGTACTGGAAGGAGAGCTTTTTGAACTCTACAAAAATCCAAATCTAGAAATTAAGCCTCCGCAGCTAGAAAAACGAGGAGGCGCTTACTACAGCGATGCCGCATGTAATTTAATTTCATCTATTTATAACGATAAAGGTGATATCCAAACATTAAATGTAAAAAACAATGGCGCTATTTCCTCACTCCCAAACGAATCTGCGGTTGAAGTAAACTGCGTGGTAACAAAGCAAGGACCAGTCCCACTCGCTGTCGGTGAACTTCCTGTAGAAGTGAATGGACTGGTACAGCAAATTAAATCGTTTGAACGAGTAGGAGCAGAAGCTGCGGTTACAGGATCTTACGAAAAAGCACTGGTTGCACTTACGATTAATCCGCTTGTTCCAAGTGACGAATTGGCTAAGTCGGTGTTAGATGAACTGCTTCAAGCTCATCGTAAGTATTTACCCGCTTTTTTTAAGGAAGTGAAAGCATAGTATGTATGCCGTTGGACTTATGTCGGGAACGTCACTGGACGGAATTGATGCAGCTCTTGTGGAGATTGAAGGAAGCGGCTATGAAAGTAAAGTTAAACTTCTTCAGTTCATTACCATGCCGTTTTCACCGCCGTTAAAAAAAGAAATTGAACAGGCGCTTTCTCTCGAACATTCAAATGTACAGCTGATCTGCAGCTTAAATTTTAAACTTGGCTATGCGTTTGCAGATGCAGTGAAAAGAGTATGCCAAGAAGCCGGGTTTTCTCTTGAACAAGTAGATGTCATTGGATCGCATGGGCAAACGATTTATCATCAGCCGTATGCTTTAGAAAATACAGCGATGTCTACACTCCAAATTGGAGAGCCCGCTGTTATTGCCTATGAAACCAAAACGAAGGTAGTAGCAAACTTCAGGGTGATGGACATGGCAGCGGGCGGGCAAGGTGCTCCGCTAGTTCCTCACACAGAACGGATTTTGTACAGCCACGCTGACCGTACAAGGCTGCTTCAAAACATTGGAGGTATTGGAAATGTAACGTTGATTCCTCCAAAACACTCTCCTATACCGGTAGTAGCTTTTGATACGGGGCCGGGAAATATGATGATAGATGAAGCGTGTCAGCAGCTTTTTAATATTTCATTTGATGAAAATGGGCGTTTAGCAGCTGGAGGAACTATTATTTCAGAGCTTTTAGAAGACTGTATGAATCATGATTACATGAAGCTTTCTCCTCCTAAATCGACGGGAAGAGAGCTGTTCGGTACACAGTACACAAGGAGACTGCTAGAGAAATATAGCAAACATAAAAAAGAAGATTTGCTAGCTACGATTACTATGTTCACGGCATCATCCATTGTACATCACTATGAAACATTTATTTTTCCTGCCTATTCTATTGACGAAGTAATTATTGGAGGAGGCGGAAGTTATAACAATACGCTTATGAATATGATTAAAGCCAAGCTAGGGAAGCGCTGCAGTGTGTATACACAAGAAGAAATAGGAATGTCTTCAGAAGCAAAAGAAGCCGTAGCTTTCGCAGTGCTCGCAAATGAAACACTTTCGGGTTATCCAAGCAATGTACCAAGTGCAACCGGCGCCGTGTCTCCTGTAATATTAGGAAACATTACGCCTGTACCACTATAAAAAAGGGGATGGAAGAAATGACAGAAGCAGCAAATATGGAAAATGAAATTTTTGAACTTATTGCATACGGAGGAAATGCTAGGTCACTGGCATACGAAGCATTAGAAGCAGCTGAAGATTATGATTTTAATAAAGCTGACGAACTTTTAAAACAGTCTCAAGAAGAGCTCGGTCATGCTCATAAAACGCAAACTGCGCTTATTCAACGTGAATTGAACGGAAAAACAATTGAAAAGTCGCTGCTTTTAATTCACGCACAAGATCATTTAATGACGGCTATTTCAGAGCAAAAATTAATTGAACATATGATTAAGCTTATTAAAAAATTTAAAAAAGAAGGCGAAAATTAATGAAAAAGCTAGGTATTGCGATTTATCCGGAACATTCGACCGTGGAAAAAGATAAAGCGTATATAGCACTTGCGCATCAATACGGATTTACACGTATTTTTACATGCTTGCTTTCTGTTGAAGGCGATCAGGAAAAGGTAATGGCAAACTTTAAAGAAATTATTGAGTTTGCCAATGAGCTAGAGATGGAAGTAGTAGTGGATATCGCTCCTCGCGTATTTGGAGCGCTTGGCATTTCTTATGATGATCTATCTTTTTTTCAAGAATTAGGGGCTTATGCTATTCGTCTTGATCTAGGCTATACGGGAAATGAAGAGTCCATTATGACCTTTAATCCATACGGCTTAAAAATTGAAATTAATATGAGTAATGCAACAAAGTATGTTGATAATATTTTAAGTTACCAGCCGAATCGAAAACAGCTATTGGGGTCGCACAACTTCTATCCTCATCGATACGCGGGATTGTCGTATGATCACTTTATGAAGTGTTCAGCGTTGTTTAAAGAACATAACCTTGAAACAGCAGCGTTTATTAATTCACCAAGCGCTACTTTTGGACCGTGGCCTGTTACTGAAGGGCTTTGTACGCTTGAAATGCATCGCACGCTTCCGATCGACGTGCAGGCTAAGCATCTTTTTAAAACGGGATTAATTGATTGTGCAATCATTGCGAATGCTTATGCATCGGAAGAAGAAATGAAGGCGCTGCGTGATGTTGTTCAGCAAGAGCGCTTTACCTTTAATGTGAACCTGTATGATACGATTACCGAGCTTGAGAAAAAAATTGTGCTGGAAGAGTTTCATTTTTACCGTGGAGACGTATCGGATTATTTAATTCGCTCTACGCAAAGCCGAGTAAAATATAAAAAAGAAGAATTCAAGCCTACGCATACTCCTTCCATTCGAAGAGGCGATATTTTAATAGAAAATGAACTCTACGGTCAGTACAAAGGAGAGCTGCAAATTGCGCTGTTAGACATGGAGAACTCAGGTAAAACAAACGTAGTAGGCCGCATTGCGGAAGAGGAAATTTTCTTATTAAATGAACTGCAGCCATGGGATAAATTTGCTTTTTGTGAGCGGTGATAAAATGGACTATATTATTGGTATTGACGGCGGGGGAACAAAAACAGAAGCCGTTGCGTACAGCTTAGACGGCCAACAGCTCGCTGCTTCAAAAAGCGGTTACGGCAATTTACTCATTAATTACAACACGGCTATTACTCATATTGATGAATGTATTATGGCGTGCAAAACTGAGCTTGCTGGTCATACATGTAAAGGCATTTCACTAGGACTTGCTGGAAGTAAATCATTATCCAAAGAAGAAATAAAAAGATATTTTTATAATCGTTATCAAGTAGAAGTAGGTTTATATGATGACGCCATGATTGCACATGAAGCACTACTGCATGGAAAAGAAGGGATTTTAACCATTGCAGGAACTGGAGCCGTCAGCATTGGAAAAAAAGACGGGGTATACGAATACGGAGGAGGGTGGGGACACCTTCTTGGAGATGAAGGAAGCGGATATTGGATTGGTCTTCAAGCACTTATATTGCTGACGAAAGAGCATGATCAAAACCGTCCGTACAGCAGCCTTAGTCAGACAATCTTGCAACATGTAAAAGCAGACACTATACACGACATAAAAAAGTTTGTCTACTCATCTCCTAAATCAGAAGTTGCTTCACTCACTCCGCTTGTTGTACAGCAAGCAAGAAATCATAAACAAGAAGCGAGTGACATCCTTCAACAGGCTGGAAAGAACCTTGCAAACATGACTCTTCATTTGTATAAGAAACAGCGGTTTGAAGGGAGCTGCTTGCTGGCATGCAAAGGCAGCATTTTAACGGAAATTCCAGAAGTGTTTGATGTTTATAAAAAAGCATGTGAGAAAGAAATAAAGCATATCCAGTGGGCAACACAGCGAGTATCATCTGCTAAAGGAGCTTATCAGCTGTTCATGAATGATTATAAATAGAGAAAAAATGATGGTGGAAAAGGCAGGGGATCACAGTGAACTTAAATCATATCTTAACAGAAAAACGCAATCCGCAAACGTTAAACATTGATGAATTATCAAGCCTGGAAATTGTAAAAAAAATTAATGAAGAAGATCACCAAGTGCCTCAGGCAATCAATAAGGTGCTGCCTGTTATTGCTCTGTTAGTAGATGAAATTGTCAGTGCTTTTAAACAAGGAGGACGTCTGATTTATATCGGAGCAGGTACAAGCGGGCGGCTAGGCGTGTTAGATGCATCTGAATGTGTACCAACATTCGGTACACCTGCCGAACAAGTAATTGGGATCATAGCCGGGGGAGACAAGGCGCTCCGGCATGCGTTAGAAGGAGCAGAAGATAATAAGAAACAAGCGATAGAAGATTTGAAAGCGATTAATTTATCAAATAAAGATATTCTTGTAGGGATAGCTGCAAGTGGAAGAACTCCTTATACACTCTCGGCGCTTGCTTATGCAAACAGCCTGGGGGCAGTAACGGGCTGCGTTGTAAATTCTCCTCAATCAGCTATGGAACAAGAAGCAAAATATGCAATAGTAGCAGAATCAGGGCCGGAAGTTGTAACAGGTTCTACAAGAATGAAAGCCGGAACTGCTCAAAAGCTTGTTCTTAATATGCTGACGACCGCTTCTATGATTCAAATCGGTAAAGTCTACAGCAATCTAATGGTAGACGTACAGCCGACTAATGATAAACTCGTACAGCGTGCTAAAAATATTATTGCAGAACTAACAGGCGTCTCATCAGAAGAGGCAGCGGAAAGTTTACAAACATACAAAACACCAAAAGCCGCTATCCTTGCGCTTCTTACTTCTATAGAAGGTGATGAAGTGCACCGGCTGCTTGATAAACATGACGGACATTTAAAAAAAGCGATTGGAGAAGCAGTGGAACAGCAGACTAAAAATTAACCCCTAAAAGAAGTGCATACAGCACTTCTTTTTTTTGTTGAGTACGTTTTTTGCACAATGTATGTGGGTGAATTCGGTCTAATCATTTTGCGAGACCCGTAGTATAGTAAAAGCATAAAGCATAGTAAGGATTTCAATTTGTGCACGAATTGGACTGAAGGTGATTCATGTGTTAGACAAACGCAGTACGGCCGTATTGCAAGTTTTGCTTCAAGCTGCAACATTTATACCGGTACAAGAGTTAATGAAACAGTTTCAAGTGTCAAGACGTACCATCTATTACGATATTGAGAAAATTAACGATTGGCTGTGTCAGCAAGAATTAGAGTTTGTTCAGTACACATATGGAAAAGGTTTTTTTCTAAACGATCAGGCAAAGGACCAAGTTGCTAAACAATTTTCTCATGTTATGCCATCTGCTTATTTATCAGTTGAGGACCGGCAAATATACGTTGCTTTGATGTGTATACTTCGAGGCGGAAAAATCGGAACTCAGCAGCTAATGGAAGAAACAGAAGTTAGTCGTAATACTGTGCTGCAAGACATTAAAGACTTAAAAAACAAGTGGGCAAAAAAAGATATATCTTTGATATACAGCTATAAAGATGGTTACGAGGCACAAGGATCTGAAAGCGACATTCGAAATTTGCTTTATATACACATCGCAGAATTAATAAGTCAACATCAAGAAGAATTGCTGAAAAGAGTCATGAAAGCAGATTACGAATATTCAATGATTTATAACTGGCTTGTGGAGTGTGAAGATAAACTAGGAATGGCGTTTACAGACAAGATGCTGACGCAATTAGCGTATATGCTCACATGCTGCATCCAGCGCATTCAAAGCAAGCGCTACGTAGACTCCTTGATTACTAGAAAAGACGAATTAGAAAAAACTAGGCAATATAAAGCGCTGCAAGAAATTGAAAGCGTTTTAGGGTTGGGGCTTCCATCACAAGAAAAGCACTATCTTGCCACTGTCTTACTAAGTGCAAAAGTAAATGTAGTAAATCAAGCAGATAGTGATGATTGGATGAGAAGCATTGTAAAAGAAATGGTATCGCGGTTTCAAGCCTATGCTTGTGTAGTATTTGAAGATCGAAACCGGCTTGAACAAAATTTATATATTCATTTGAAGACGGCTTATTACAGGCTTCTCTATAATATTCATCTCCCTAATCCTATGCTTTCGGCTATTCAAACAAAATATCAGGATATAGTGGAACTGACAAAAAAAGCGTTGCTTCCTTTAGAAAAAAGCCTTCAAACACGTATTAATGAAGACGAAATTTCTTATTTTGCTCTTCATTTTGGAGGATGGATGAAAAAACAAGCGGGAAGGCAAAAACAAAAGCGTATTGTTATTGTTTGTGCCAATGGAATTGGAACGTCTCGCATGCTTCAGTATCAGCTTGAACAACTGTTAACAGACGCTGAATTAATAGGGCCGATGACGGTAAGGGATTATGAACAATTTAAGGAAAGCTATGATTTAGTTATTACAACTACGCCGTTAAAAAAGCGAATGAACGTGATGCTTGTGAATCCTATTTTAACAGATGATGAAAAGCAGAGATTAATCGATTTAGTTGAACCATCTTCCTCTCAGCTAACGACTCAAGCCATCATGGGTATTATCAAGCAGCATGCAAATATACAAGATGAAAAAGCTCTGTTAGCTAATTTAAAACTGGTTATACAGCAATCTAAAAAAATGGTAAGAGAGGATAGAAAGCCAATGTTGCATGAAGTATTGCAGGAGCCATTCTTGCAGCTTACAGATTCAGCAGATGATTGGAAAGCAGCTGTTAGGCTTGCTGCCAAGCCTTTGCTGAACTACGAATATATTGAACCTTCTTATGTAGAGGCAATGATTAAAAGTGTAGAACAGTTAGGCCCTTATATTGTTATTGCGCCAAAAGTTGCGCTCCCTCACGCAAGGCCAGAAGAAGGTGTAAATCGTGTGGGTATGAGCATGCTTCGCTTAAAGGAACCCGTCTATTTTTCTACTGAAAAACAGCACGGAGCACAGCTAATTATCGTACTTGCTGCTACTGATAATGAAACCCACTTAAAAGCACTGTCTCAGCTTTCGATGATGCTATCTGAAAACGATAATATTGACAAGCTTATTGCAATGAAAACAAAACAAGAAATGCTTGCATTAATTGAAGCTTACTCAAATTAAAAGGAGAGATGAAAAATGAAAAAGATTTTAGTGGTATGCGGAAACGGTTTAGGAAGCAGTTTTATTGTGGAAATGAATGTAAAGAAAATTTTAGTAGAACTTGGTGTTGAAGCACAGGTATCTCATACAGATTTAACAACTAGTAAAACGGAGCAGGCAGATATCTATTTAGGATCTGCAGATATTGTAAATCAATTGGATGATGGCACTCGAACGGTCGTGGCACTGCAAAACATTTTAAATCAAGCGGAAATTAAAGGAGCACTGCAAAAATACTTCGTGGAGGCGTAAGCCATGTTTGATTTAATTATGAAAGATATATTAGGAACACCTGCTATTCTAGTAGGCTTGTTTGCCCTAATCGGTTTGTTGCTTCAAAAGAAAAAAAGTGCAGATATTGTATCAGGCACTTTAAAAACGATTATGGGCTTTCTTATATTAGGAGCAGGAGCTAACATATTAATTGCTTCACTTGAAGCGTTTGGAAAAATGTTTAATAAAGCGTTCTCTGTTGAAGGCATCATCCCTAATAATGAAGCAATTGTAGCTGTAGCTCAACAAACGTTTGGTACAGAAACAGCGATGATTATGCTCTTAGGTATGATTGTAAATATTGTTATCGCGCGCATCACAAAATTTAAGTATATCTTTTTAACGGGGCATCATACCATGTTTATGGCTTGTTTGATTGCAGCTATCTTATCTACAGGCGGGTTAACAGGAGCATCTCTGATTTTTATCGGTGCGCTATTATTAGGTATCTTAATGGTTTTATTCCCTGCACTTCTTCAGCCTTATGTGCGTGAAATTACAGGGTCAAACGATATTGCCGTTGGTCATTTTGGTTCCCTAGGCTACTTAGTAGCAGGGTTTGTCGGCAAGCGAGTAGGGAATCGTGAAAAAACTACAGAAGAAATTAAAGTTCCTCAATCCCTAGGGTTTCTTCGAGATACGTCTGTTTCTGTCTCGCTCACGATGACCGTTTTATTTATTGTTGTTGCCCTTTTTGCTGGTCCTTCATTTATCGAAACAAAATTAAGCGGGGGTCAAAACTTTATTGTGTACTCGCTCATTCAAGCGATCACGTTTGCAGCAGGGGTATATGTCGTGCTGGCGGGTGTTCGTATGCTTTTAGCAGAGATCGTGCCAGCATTTAAAGGAATTGCTGACAAAGTGGTACCAAATGCTATTCCAGCGTTAGATTGTCCAACTGTGTTTCCTTTTGCTCCTAACGCAGTGGTCATTGGATTCTTTTCAAGCTTTATCGCAGGCCTTATTTCAATGTTCTTTTTGCCTTTATTTGGGCTAAGTATTATTGTGCCAGGCCTCGTTCCGCACTTTTTTACTGGAGCCGCCGCGGGAGTGTTTGGAAATGCAACGGGGGGAAGAAGAGGAGCAGTGGTCGGGTCATTTGCCAATGGAATCTTAATTAGTTTTTTACCGGCTATTTTACTGCCTGTTCTCGCGTCGCTAGGTTTTAAAGGCACAACATTTGGAGATTCGGACTTTAGTGCGGTAGGTATTCTTCTCAGTATGCTAATTAAATTATTTACGTAAAGATAAAAAACTCATGTTACGCTAGTAGCATGAGTTTTTTATGATATTGGAAGTGGAGGAGCAATGAATGAAGATTGATCCAGAGTTTTATGACTATGCAATGATTGCAAAAAGTACAGAGAATGGGATCTATTTTGCAAGCGTGAACTATGCCTTAGAAAATCAAAAAAGCACGACTTCTCTTCTTTCTCCCACCGGTGAATGTTTGATAAAAGCGAAAGCTGAAAAGCAGGAACTACTAACCTACACGATACAACCAAGCCAAGCTAACCGGCTATTAGCTCAGCGCCTGCTATCAAATTTACTATTGTAAAAAAGTTTATATTCTCTAGTTAAATTATCATGTGCCTCTTCTAACCCTTTGGTTATTTCTCCTTATGACGGTATAAACGTTAATATGGTAATATCGAAAGTTAAAGGGGTATTAAAAGGTGTGTGGAAACAATGGATCGAAAAAAAGCCGCATCAGTAGCTGGAGCATTGGTCATTGCCGTAGGAATTTGGCTGTTTCAAAGCGGGAAATTTAAAAGTGAAGCCCAGGCAGATAAGTTTACGAGTACGTTTTTGGTCGATCATGAACAAACAGACAATGGATTTGAATTATTTACTTCGGATACCAATCAATATAGCATGTGGTTTCCGCTTCAGTATGTTATTCATAAATCTTCTTATAAAAGCAGTGAAGATGAAAGTGAAGTATGGACAGCATCAACGAAGGAAAATGATTCATACAATGCTGGGAAAATAACGGCTTTATTTTCTAAGAAAAAAAGCAAAGCAGCTCAAAAAAAAATGGATGCGTTTCAGCCTGATTACATGTTAAAAGGTAAAAATGCAACGATTTATGTGAAAAAACAAACAAGAGATGGAAAGCATAGCATTTATCATGCTTATGTGAATGATGATTATTCAGACAAGTATATTTACTATACGTTTGAACTAAAAAGCAACGAACAGACAAACAGTACAAAACAGCAGTATTGGGTAGAAAAAATTCTTCTGAATACACAGTTTCAAAAAAACTCAGCTGAATAGTCAGCTGAGTTTTTACGTAAGGGTTCATAATACTTTTGCTTTTTTATGTAAACGGGTACAATATGAGTAAGGAGGCCTTCGTATGATTGAAAAACAAGCAGTTGGTGAAAAAGCAGCACAATTTGTTGAAGATGGAATGATTGTAGGGCTAGGGACAGGTTCAACAGCTTATTATACAATTGTAAAACTAGGTGAACGAGTAAAAAATGGATTAAACATCAAAGCCGTTCCTACTTCTCAAAAAACAGAAGAGCTGGCAAGGAAACTAGGTATTCCTATTGTTACCTTAGCGGATGTTGAATATATTGATATAGCAATTGACGGAGCGGATGAAGTGGATAGCGAACTTTCTTTAATTAAAGGAGGAGGAGGCGCACTGCTTCGAGAAAAAATGATTGCGTACGCAGCGAAGCGGTTTATCGTGATTGCGGATTCTAAGAAAATAGTGAAGACGCTAGGAGCTTTTCCTCTTCCTGTTGAAGTTATACGTTTTGGCTGGGAAATGACGGCGAAGCATATTCGCAGTGCAGGTTGTGTACCGCAGCTTAGGCTTTTAGATGATCATACGCCGTTTATCACCGATAACGGAAATTACATTCTAGACTGCCATTTTTCAGAAATTGAAAATCCTGCTGAGTTGGAAAAACAGCTGATAAGAGTTCCAGGCGTAGTAGAAAGCGGATTGTTTGTAGGAATGACGGAGGAAGTCATTACCGTACAAAATCAAGAGGTTCATATCATAAAAAAATAGAAGCTTTGGCGTCGGGCCTAGGCTTCTATTTTTTAATTGGAAAGAACGTTCCAATTTTTCTCTAATTGGTATATGTATTGAGACGCGTTCAGTACATTTGGATGAACGAAAGTATCAATTGTTTTTTGCGGACAAGCAGATCCGTATAATGAAAAAATGACAAGCTTGCTATGCTCGATTGGTGATACAACGTGAGATAAACAACGATAAGAAGGATTTATCAAGCTTTTTACCATCTCATGAATATCTTCTTTGTCGTAAAAATCGACTTCAATTTCCGTCTTTACTAAATAACGGCTTTCAATGGCGCTGCTTCTATAATAATTGTAGCGTGCTCCTATGAAGTAGGACGGATCTGATGTTGAAACGTCCAAATTCGTATATGTTTGATCCTGCTTGCTTTTATAAAAAATAGAATCATGAGTATGCTTCATGAATTCTTGATAAGTTGTTCCATCTTCCCACAGAGCTAGAATACAAGCATCTGTTTCATCTTCCACGTTCCAACCCCCTAATTGGCCAATGAAACCATTCACGTGTGCAAGAGCAGCCCAATGCTGTTGCGTATATGAAAAAGATGCTTTTTTATCAGTCGGTATGCTGCATTTCACAATTTTTGTCAACATTCTCCCATCACCTCAATTAATTACTTCGATAAATGCAGGAAAAATCCTTCTAAAAAGAGGAAAATGATAGACATATCCCCCCTTTAAAAGCCATACATTTCAAATAGGACAATGTTAGGGAAAGAAGGGGAAATGAATGAAAGTTTTTCGTGCAAAAGCCTGTCAGTCTCCTACGCGAAAAGGCTGGTCAATTATGTTTCAGCATCCGTTTAAAAAAGATGAAAGAGGAAGATCGCACCCGTTTGTTAAACGGTTTATGCATACAGAGCAACACGATGAAATTGACATTCTGGTTGAAGAGATGAATGAACTGCTGAGAGTGCAGGATTTTTGGACAAGTACTGCAAAAGGAAGAGCAAAAGCAAGATATGATGAACGAGTAGTAAATGCTTTTTATAACGATATTGAAAAAAAGACGAGCGAACAAATTGACAGCGAGTATGAGTACGTCCATGTAATAGGAGAACAAGGAAGCGGCAAAACATCCTTAATCCGCCAGCTTCTTGGTATAAAAAAGGAATGTGGCTTTCTAGGAATAGGCAGTAAAGGCGCTTATTCTGCTACGTATAAGGTGAAGGATTCCCAACACTATGAAGCTGCTGTCTCTTTTTTTACGCGAAGTGAAGTGCAAAGAAAATTGGAGAATATCCTACTAAGAAGCGCTGCAGTGTATGCTGAAGGAGGCACGGATTATGACTTGGTCTTTGAGTTATTACACGGAGATTCCTCTTTTAATCTGCGCGCTCTTTTAGGAGATATCCCATACAAAGCCCGTTACTTTAATGATGATGTTCCTTTAAGAATGAGCGACGAAAATAGTTCATTCAAACAATTTGTAGATGCAATTAAACGAGAAAGTGAAATAGTAAAAGACGCTGTTGATCAAGAAGGAAGAGATTTTGCAGAGGTATGGCATAAGCGGCTTGAATGTAGGAAGATCACTGAGCAAATGCTTCTGGCAATTGAATCCCGCTTGAAAGAATACAAGGAAGCAATATGGGAAGTAGGAGAAGACGACTGGCCAATATCCTGCCGTCTTACAGCAAAGGAGCTGTCTTCCTTTGATCCGCTAACAAATGAAGAAGAAGAAAATAACGGACGTCTTATTTATCCACTGTTTCGTAGAATTGAAGTTTGCGGCCCTTTTTCTTTTAAGAAAGGGGTAGCAATTTGCGAGCACCCATCTGTTGAATATACGAGCACCATCCACGATTCTTTTAAAAAAGCAGCTTCTATTTTATACGTACATCATGGGCTTAAAGAATTAGATATTCAATTTCTTCAACAGCTTATCGTACATGGTCACGGTGCTAAGGTAAACGTTTGTGTTACACACGGAGATTTGCTTACCTCTCCAAGCTGCCGGACGGATTATGCTAAAAAACATGCCATGGCTAAAATGATAGATGGTGCGCTTAAAAGCGTATCACCTCTTATGAAAAAGCAGCTTCACTACTATTTAACAGTAGGGAATACTACCATTTTAGAATGTGTACACGAGGAATTTGAAGAGAGTCACCTTCTTTATAAAGACTTAAAGGCAGCTTTAGTATTAGAAACGAGAAAAAAGCAGCAAGAACTTCATCCTATTTATTTAAACTTAACTGTTTCCCAGGCTTTTTATGAGGCGATGGAGTCGCTGAACATTCCTTATATGGATAGAGAAACGTGTTTGAACATTTCCTTAGGAGAGCATGAAGGGCCGGTGCCAGTCATTGCGTCCGCTTTTATTTCATCTGTCTACGAGCATTTTCTAAGCCAGCCGTCTGGATGGTCAAGTACCTATCATTCGGTCACCGACCGACAGCAGGTTATTCAAGAGTTGGCAGGTGAGTTCGCAACCGTCGTTTATTCCTATTTCAACGAACAGCTACTTGAAAATGCCCGTAAGGACTGGCTCGCTCTTTATAAAGAAAAAGAAGACGATCAACCGTATAAATATAGCAGGGTGATAGAAAGTGTGATTCCTGCCAAAAACGATATCTATCAGCAGCAAATTCTTATGAGAAACGTTTATCAGTTGATTAAGTATGTGATAGAAAAGAAAGACGGCGTAATGGTTCATTAAGGAGTCAATGTAAAAGAGGTTTATAAATAAAAAAACAGAGCCTGATTTCAGGCTCTATTAGCGTTTGGAAATAGCAGTTAAAGTATTAGGTCCGGCAACGCCGTCAACTGCTAGCTTATTGTCTTTTTGAAACTTACGCACAGCAGCTTCTGTATTGGCACCGAAGATACCATCCGTGCCTTTTGTATCATAGCCAAGCGACGTTAATTTCTTTTGAAGAGCTTGAACATTGCTGCCTTTGCTTCCTTTTTTAAGCGTTTGTTTTGTGTTAATTGTTGTATCTGCTGGTGGATTTGTTGGTTTTGGATTTGTTGGGTTTGTTGGTGTCGTCGGGTTCGGTTTCGTTCCTGAACTTCCTAAAGCTTTATATGTTGATGGACCAACAATGCCGTCAGCGGTTAAGCCGTGGTCTTTTTGGAACTTACGAACAGCTGAATCTGTATTGGCACCGAACACACCGTCCGTACCTTTTGTGTTATAGCCAAGTGAAGTTAGCTTCTGCTGAAGTTCTTTAACTGCATTTCCTTTACTGCCTTTCTTTAAAACAGTTCCTGTAGAAGGAGCTGGAGTAGAACCTGAGTTTCCAGAAACATTGTATCCGTTTGCTGCTGCAATGTCGTTAAACGATTTAGAAGAAGTTGTAATCACAACTGGTGTACCGACGGTCACTTTACTAAATAACCATGCCACTTCTTCATCGTACATACGAACGCATCCGCTGCTTACATATTTGCCAATGGAAGCAGGATTATTATTTCCATGAATAGCATACGTCGTGCCGTATGTACCTCTCGCATTTAGACCTAGCCAGCGATTGCCAAGAGGGTTTCTAGGATCTCCACCAGGAATGTTCCCTGAGTAATAAGGGCGATTGACAATTTTATTCACTACTTTGAAATGCCCTTCTGGTGTAAGAGACTGCGTGCGCCCTGTTGCGACTGAAAACGTTCGGACAAGTGAACCATTTTGGTAATAAGCGAGTTTATTTGTTGCTTTGTTAATGATAATTAAATGAGATGGTGTTGAAGCAGCTTCTGTTTTTGGAACCCCTACAAACAAGCAGGCTAGAGCTAGAATAGCCGCTATGAGTACGATTGTTGTTCTTGATATTCTATTTGCCATGTGCTGCGCCTCCTTAGGCTGCATTAATGAAAAACGTATGGTGCGGCAGTGCTATAAATTCTTCACTAATAAAATAAAAGACGAATAGCTGCATTTTCTATACCTGTATGTATGCGCTTAATAAGGAAATCATTAAGTAGAAAGACTTTACTAGCGGGAATTTATAATAATAAGAATAACTAAGTTTTTCTTGATGTTTTGCATAATTTTACTAATATAAGTTTACTAATCTAGCGGATTTATATTTACATAAGCAGCACATCCTTTCCAGTTCTTCATTTTCGTGTAAAGAAATGAAAGCGTTATACAGATTGTTTTGTAATCATATTGTAACATAGTTGTATTTTTTATACCATAAAAAGACATAAAATAGTATAAAAATACTTTATATGGGTTTTATGTACAAAAAATTCAAAAGTTCAGGAGAACGAAGCTATTATTAGATATACGAAACTGGAAAAGAAGTATGCGTAGTTTTGCGGAAATAGATAAATATTCTTATTCGAATATAGGGAGGAACAGAGTAAAAAAACTACTTGCAAAGAGACAAGTAGTTTTTAAACCGTTATTTTTGAGCATACATTACAACAAAATTAAAAAATTTATAGATGCAATCCACTGTGCTGAACCCGCTTGCTGTTAACCAATTTAACTGATCATGTAAAGTTGCCATTTTATCTAACTTCGTACGTTCATGAGCAGCCTCAATTTGCTCATGAGTTAATCCGCTTGAGGCAATTCTTTCACTCCAGTCTTTTTTATATAACTCTTCAATAATAGAAGAATGGCCTAATACTTGATCGGCATTAATAAATATTCCTCCTGTATGCAGCAAATTATAAATTTGCCCATACAGCTTTTGCTTTTGTTGGTCTTCTAAATGATGAATAGCAAGTGAAGAAATCACAATGTCGAATGAATGCTCAAATTCGTAGCTTGTTATATCTGATACAAGAAATTTCATATGCTGTTCGTTTTTAAAGCGCTCCTTAGCTTTTTCAAGCATTTGATCTGACACGTCAATCAACGTGAAATGAGCATTTGGGTATTTTTCTTTTACAAAAGAAGAAAACAATCCTGTACCTGCTCCGATATCAAGTACGCGAAGCGGCTTGTTTGAAAAGTGAAGAAGAGAAACGGGAATGGAATAAAAATCAAAAAAACAAGGAATAAGTTTGCGGCGCTGCTCGTCATACTGAGAAGCATGGGCATTAAATTTTTCTTTAACGTTATTTTTCATTTTTACAGCTCCTTTATTTGGTAATATTGAGATACATATATCGTATAGAAGTTTGGTAGAAAAGAAAATAAACAAAAATAGGCAGTATTGATTCCAGTTTGTTATGAATAGAAAGAGATGGAGAGAAGAAAATGGAGATCAAATGGTTAAAAACATTCATCATAGCGGCTTCTTATGAAAATTTCAGGCAAGCGTCTGAAGATTTATTTTTAACACAGCCTGCTGTATCAAAGCATATTCAGCGACTGCAGCAAGAGCTAGGTGCTGAGCTTTTTGAAAAAAAAGGTAAATATATCACGCTGACTGAGGCAGGACGCTTTTTTTTGCCTCATGCACAAAAAATGGTGAGGGCATATGAAGAAGGAGTAGGAAATTTTGAGTTATGGAAGCAAGGATATAACCGAAAACTGACTATATCCGCTGCTCCTCAAATAGCAGCATCTGTTTTGCCGAGTCTAATCAAACAATTTGTAGAGAGATATCCCCATATTGAAGTCACGGTTAATATCACAAATTCGTTTCAAGTGGGAAAAGACATCAGCGACAGAAGGTCAGATATTGGATTAACAAGGATGCTTCCGGGTCAGGCAGACGTTTTTTATGAGTTAATACATAAAGAAAAAGCAGTCTTAGTTGCCCCGTTTTCTGCAGAGGCACGTACGGAACAGGAGCTGTTATCTTCCTACCGGCTGCTTACGAATAATCATCCTGTTTATTGGGAAGATTTACTCCTTCAAATCAAGGCTTGTTATCCTCGCATTCAGCTGCTTCCTGTGACGCAAGTAGAAATTACAAAGCGCTTTATTGAAGAAGGTTTAGGCGTATCTTATTTGCCATTTTCTATGGTGAAAAAGGAAGTTGAAAATCAAACGTTAAGCGTCATTTCACAGCAGAAAATTATCCGACCTTCTTCACATACATATATCGTAACAAAAGGTGAAACGGAAGAAACAAAGCAGTTTAAGCACTTTGTAGCTGAGACCTTAACAGAAACGAGTTGAAATGATACCATAAAAAGGAAGGGGGGATGGCAATGTATATATTAATAATACTTGTAGCAGCAGCGGTCTTAGCAGACTTTATTTTAAGAAAAGTCCTTGATATCCCTCGCAGCAAATTTTGGGGAAAATATGAGTATGAAAGTCTAGCTTTAGGCCGATGGGATAAATATGTGACGATAGCTTTTGTTCTTTGTCTGTTACTCGATATGGTCTTTATGTTTGTGGAGCCTTATATCGTATCTTTCCTATTTTTAGTCGTGAATATTTTGCTGAAAAGCATAGATGAATGGAAATATAAACAAGAAACAAAAGAATACGTAACAAGCTTTGTACAGCTGGGATTCTTCTTTACGGGATTTGTTTTATTAGCCGGCAGAATTGTATAGAAAAAAGAGCTTTACCTATGGTAAAGCTCTTTTTATATTATTTAAAAATATGATCAATGTCTTTAATTTCAGAAGAAGTGAGCTGAACATCTAATGTTTTTAAGTTATCAAGTACTTGATCAGCGCGTTTTGCTCCTGGAATTAATACATCAATTGAATCGCGCGTTAAGTACCAAGCCAGAACAAGGTGAGCTACTTCTACGCCTTTTGCGCTAGAGATTTGACGAAGACGCTCTACTTTTTCTAAGTTTTGCTGAAATGCTTCGCCGATAAAATGAGGCATATCTTCGCGCAGGTCATTAAACTTTGTATTTTTATCATATTTCCCAGCAAGTAAACCAGCAGCTAGAGGGAAGTATGGAATAAATGAAATATGATTTGCAGCCGTATAAGGTAAAATATCGTTTTCTGCTTCTCGCTGAATTAAGTTATATTGGCCTTGTACCACGTCTACATAACCATCTTTATTTGCTTCTTTTAACTGATCTAACGAGAAGTTTGATACGCCAATAGAACGGATCTTACCTTCATCTTTTAATTCTTTTAACGCACCGACCGCTTCGTCTTTAGGTGTGTTTTTATCTGGAAAGTGAATATAATATAAATCGATATAATCTGTTTGAAGGCGTTTTAAGCTATCTTCAACCGACTGTTTTAAAAATGCAGGAGAATTGTCTAGCAGTACTTCATCTCCAACAATTTTATGAGCTCCTTTTGTAGCGATCACCGCTTCTTCACGATTCCCGCGTTCTTTTAGCACTTCGCCAATTAATTCTTCAGAACGTTTAGGACCATAAATGAACGCTGTATCAAGTAAATTTATGCCATTATCTAGCGCCTTATGAACAAGGTCTTTGCCGACTTCTTCGTTTAGGTTAGGATATAAGTTATGTCCTCCTACAGCGTTTGTTCCAAGTCCAATAGGATTAACATATAATTCGGATTTTCCAATCTGCACTTTTTCTGCCATGTCTAACGTCCATCTCCTTTTTTATATCTTCTTTTTTACTATAGCAAAATATACCACGAATCAAAAATAGTACGCTCATATGAAAAGCAGCTTTAAAAAAGTATGTGAACTTGAGTTACACGTAAATAAGGAGTATATTCTACATGGCTCTATTTCAATAGCAGAAATAAAAAAAGAACCTCTTTTAAATAAGAGACTCTCTTTTAGTCATGGTAATATGATAACTTTTTGACAGCTGAAATGTTTCAGCGAGCTGCCTGCGTCCTTGCGCTCCTTGTTCGCGCACATAATCTAATTCGTTTGGTGTAAGAAGCTTCATGCTAATCAGTTTAATAGATTCGTAAGGTAAAGAGAGGCTAGTTGAAACGGAAGGAGACTGAACTCCTAGCAATACACCAATATCTCCATTTTTATTTACAAAATGAGGCGGTACGTCCAAATCCGTAAATTCAATTGAAAGAACATCATGTTTCATGAATAGTTCTAGCATATTAGGGTGAGCGGCAGCATTTTGACTCATTTGATAAAGAAGGTCAAATGCCCAGTGATCCTGGATATCCGATAAAGGTCCGCGAAGAGATTCATCATCGCATTCGATATAGAATTCTAATCCCTTTCCTTGTCTTTGGCTCTTTTCTTCAGGTAGTTGAAACGGATCGGACAAGCCGTCGCTTGCTAAAATAACCGTCTCTGTTTTTTGAACACGAATAAAAGTTTGACGTCCAGACGGCCAAGCAGGCCCGCCAAAAAACATGGGATTTAATAAATGAGTTAATACGTCTCCGTCGACATGTCCAATTGTGTTCCAGTAGTCTTTTCTTTTTGAGATTGATTCCCAAAGAACACGCTCTACTTCTTTTTCCTGCTTCTTTTGCTTCCACTTTAAAAATAATGACAAGTATCCCACACCTCTTTACGACTTCATAGTACCCAATATATACCTCATTTAGGGAACTCGTAAACCACTATTAGCGTATAAAAGTAAATTATTCCTTTAAATTATAAAAATCCCAAAGTTTTCTTAGGGGAATCATAGAATTTTGTCCTTAATAAATCAGCTGGAAAATCAAATAAGCCACATACACGGCCTGTGCGAAAAATAAAAAACCCCAAAAGCGTGCTGAAAGATGGGTAAGCTGCTTTAGACTGGTAGCGTCACCCGCATCGTGTGGGTATTTGATGCTTAACACAAAAATAATAAAGGCAGAAAATAGAGATTCTACAAGTAACAGTGCACCAACAAACATCATGCTGTAGCGCATAAGCTGTGGGTCTTGTAAATAATAAATACCGCCGAGGATCAAACCGATAGAAAAAAGCCAAACAATTCCGTATCCGTTACGTACCCAAAGCAGTAAATTAATAACAACAACACTTCCTAACCCGTAAAAAAGCCAGTCGTAGTGGTGGTGAATGAGCAGGTAGAAAAACAAATACGCCATTGCTGAGCTGAACGGGTAGCCGGCTAAGGCAATAATGACGCGCGGCAGCCATCCACGGGATCCCGCGTAGGTGGCAGTCACAGCTACACCTTCGTTATTGGTATAAAGCTCAATGCGATTGACGCCTTTTCCGACAATAAGCCCCATTAACGCGTGGCCATCTTCATGAAACATCGTATTTAAATTTGAAAAATAACGTCCAATATGCCGAAGCAGTGTATTAATGCTAGGAGCAAATGAACCTATAAATGGAATGCCTCTTGTTAGCACAAAAGCTAATAAAATAAATAAGAAAAGCGTAGTAGATTGTTCCATCGCGATAGTCCTTTTCGTAAAATGATATGTTTCTACTTTACTCGCAAACGTGCTAAAAGGGAAATAAAACGGCTAGTTTCTCTAGGGAAAGAGAAGCTGGGAGGTTTACATAATATTAATGTTAACAGACCTGACACATTCATTGACCAACTTATTCCAAATTTTATATTCTAAACAGATATAAGAAATGAGGAGATGGTTGAATGAAAGATACGTGGAACGCATTTGTAGACAGTGACCTTTACGTACCTCCAACGGGAACGGGGATGTTAAATAACTTGAGTTTTGCGTTAAAAGACGTATTTGATGTACAAGGACATATATCAAGTGCAGGAAATCCGGATTGGCTCGCCACGCATCAGCCTGCAAGCGAACATGCAGACGTAGTAGCTGTTCTTTTAAAAGAAGGAGCTGCGCTAAAGGGAGTTACGCATACTGATGAGCTTATGTACGGATTAAATGGAGAAAACGCGCATTACGGAACACCGGTAAACCCAAAAAGCGCAGATCGAATTCCGGGAGGATCTTCGAGCGGCTCAGCGGTCGCTGTGGCAGCGGGAATAACTGATTTTGCAATTGGAACAGACACGGGAGGATCGGTTCGAATTCCGTCAAGCTACTGCGGTATTTTTGGGTATCGTCCTTCTCACGGACGCATTTCTACAAACGGCCTGATTCCACTGGCTCCAAGCTTTGATACAGTCGGTGTAATGGCTAGAGACGGCCACACCCTGCAAAAAGTTGGATCGGTTTTATTGAACTCAACGTCTCTTGTTAGCGGTTTTACACGACTTTATGTACCAACAGACGTAATGGAACTTGTGGAAGAACAAAGCATGCAGGCTCTTGCACCACCTATTAAGCACGTAATGAAGTCTTTTTCTACTACAGAAGAAATAGTAATTGCCCCTCAGGGTTTTTCTACATATATGGAAACTTTTCGTTTGCTGCAAGGAAAAGAAATCTGGCAAACGCACGGAGAATGGATTCAAAAAGAAAATCCAACGTTTGGAGAAGATATCGGAAGCCGCTTTCAATGGGCGAGCACTCTTACCTTATTAAATATGAATTATATAGAAGAAAAGCGTCGTGAACTTCGCTATTTTATGTATTCACAGCTTGGAGAAGACGGAATATTAGTCCTTCCTACTGCTCCAGGACCCGCGCCTGTAAAAGATGCAAAAGGACTGGAGTTAGAAAACAGAAGATTGCGAACACTTCAAATGACGTGTATTGCCGGCCTAAGCGGACTTCCGCAAGTTACGATACCTGCAGGAGAACTAGATGGTTTGCCAATCGGCTTATCTTTTATTGCAGGATACAACCAAGATGAAAAATTATTAAATTGGGTAAAAGAAAACAGCGATCATATCATTCAAGCATCGGTAAGGAGCGTATCATGAAGTTAGTAAATATAATAGAGCAAGGGAAAGAACAAGCAGCTGTTTTAGATAATGACAGCATTCTGCTTATAGAAGATATCAATACTAAATATTTAACAAACTGGTCTACAACAATTTGGGATCTTATTCAATATAAAGAACTTCGCCACCTCGAAACATGGTATGCCCATAATAAATTTGGTATGAACAGCTCTTTTCCCGCACTTCACTTGCAGGACAGAAAAACAGCTCCTATCATTAGTAATCCGTCAAAATTGTTAGGCATTGGATTTAATTATGCAGCTTCTGAAGAAAAACTAAAAGACTACGACCGTGCCATTGATCCAGTTAGTTTTTTAAAACCCGCAACCGCCATTATTGGACCAGATGACAGCATTCGTATTCCAAAGCAGTCCTACAAAACAACGGCTGAAGCGGAACTAGCGGTGGTAATCGGCGAAACGTGTAAGGATATAGAGCCAGATGAAGCCATAAACGTAATTGCTGGTTATACGTCAGCCATTGACGTAACCGCAGCTGATATTCACGCGGCGAATCATCGCTACTTAATGCGAGCAAAAAGCTTTGATACATTTTGTAGTATAGGCTCAGAATTTATCACAAAAGAAAGCATATCAAACGTGAAATCACTTCAAGTGCGCACGTTGCTAAACGGAGACATGCAGCATGAAAATACCGTGTCTAATATGATTTACGACATCGCATACTGTGTTTCATTTTTCTCAAAAGTCATGACGCTGCACCCAGGAGATATCATTTTAACCGGAACGCCGGGACCCGCTGTTATTGAAGACGGGGACTGTATTGAATGCCATATTGAAGGCATGCTTCCATTAAAAAATAAAGTGAAAGATATGAAGAAAGTGCCTCAGCAAATCTAAGAAGAAAACCCGTTGCTTACATGCGCGGGTTTTTAAGTAGAAACGAATATCTTCACACTCAGTTCACAATTAGTAGATATACTAATTAAAAGAGACAGCTGCGTTATCATATACTGAAAAATGAAATATTTACAAATGGAAAAGAAACGGGTACGATATCTGTAGCGACACTTAATAAAAAGGAGCTGACTGACAGTATGATTTTAGTCATCGGAGGAGCAGGCTATATCGGAAGCCACCTAGTAAAAGAATTAGTAAAAACAAATGAAGTTGTGGTACTTGATAATCTATCAACGGGTCATCGCTGGGCAATCGATGAGAAAGCGGTATTCGTAGAAGGAAATCTAGGTAATGAGAAAGATTTAGAAAGCGTATTCACAAATCATAAAATTGATGCTGTCATGCATTTTGCTGCTAATAGTTTAGTAGGGGAGTCAGTAACAGATCCTCTTAAATATTATCAAAATAACGTAGCTGCGACGTTAACCCTTTTACAAACGATGATGAAGCACAATGTGAAAAAGTTTATTTTTTCATCTACTGCTGCTACATACGGGATTCCTTCTGTAGATATTATTACAGAAGATACGGCAACAAACCCAATCAATCCGTACGGACGTTCAAAGTTAATGATCGAACAGATTTTAGCTGACTTTGCAAGTGCTTACGACATGGAATATGTTGTGCTTCGTTACTTCAACGCAGCGGGTGCTTACGAAACAGCAGAAATTGGCGAGTGCCATGATCCTGAAACGCACTTAATTCCAATTATTCTTCAGCACCTGCTCGGTGAACGTGAAAACATCTCTGTATTCGGCTCAGACTACGATACTGAAGACGGAACATGCATTCGTGACTACATTCACGTAACGGATCTAGCAAATGCTCACATTTCAGCGCTTCAGGCACTGTTAGACGGCACGAAGAAAACAGCAACGTACAACCTTGGAAACGGCCTTGGCTACTCTGTAAAAGAAGTGATTGAAACGTGCGAAAAAGTAACGGGTAAAAAAGCGAATGTCGTAATGGCAGACCGCCGCGCTGGAGATCCGGCACGCTTAGTCGCATCTTCTGATAAAATTCACGCAGAATTAGGCTGGAAAGCGCAAATTTCATTAGAAAAAATTATCGCATCAGCTTGGAACTGGCATCAAAACAGCGCAAAAGTAACAAATTAATAAAAAGTGCCTCTTTTTTCTTTAAAAGAGGCTTTTTTATTAAGATTAAACTGATTTATGTTCTAAATAATCATTTTTAAAATCCAGTGTTTTAGCCCACGAACAAGCCTTCTTCTTTTCGGACATTTTCCCTAAACAAGCACGACTTTTGTTCTTTTCCATATGATGTAGGTAAATATACCATTCACAACTATCCCCGTTTATAAAATAGCCCGCAAGGAGGTTATGATATGTATTACTGTGTAAGATGCTCCAAATTTCATGACGAACAGGAAAAAGAAAACATCTTTCAAAATGGTTTTTACATTGATCCCTATTTGCTTCAAAAAGTCCATCTAGGCATGTGCGTCCACAAATCCCCGTCAATCAAACAAATGAGAGCCGTAGAACGATTCGAAACGAAAAAAATGTAGAGTTCACATTCACCGATAAGAAGCTAGATCTAACCAGGTCTAGTTTTTTCAGTGAATAACAGCTTTCTTCAGCTATCTTTCATGTAATATTAAGAGAAATTTAAGACAAGCCCGCTATACTAGTTAGTAGACGTATACATAGGATATGGTACGTTAAGAAATTGAAACAGCAGTCCGTTTTATAAACTAGAAAGGATGGCGTCAAATGATTTCTGAAAAACGATCACTTTTGTTGAAAGAACAAGCAAAGCTTCTCGCATTAAAAGAATATAAAGGCATTGTCAAATCCATATCTCTGAGTAAAATACTCACTCTTCCTATTTATATAGTAGACATCCTTACGTTAAACGGAGAAGAGCATAAAGTAAAAATTAATGCCCAAACCGGCAGTATTTTGAAAGAAAAAACGATTCCTTTAACTAAAAGCCGTGCAAAAGCATACGCGTTAAGACAGCATAAAGGCATTATCGAATCGATTGTTCTTGCTAACAAGCAATACGAAATTGTCATCCTTGGACTTGATGGAAAAACCCACAGCGTAAAGATTGATGCTGAAATTGATGTGCTGGCGCAAGGAGAGCAAAGCGTTCAGTAAATGGCCTATATTATGTAATCAACCTCACTTTTTTTAAAGTGGGGTTTTCTTTATTGAGAGAAATCATTAATAAAGGTAACAATGATAAAAAAAGAAGTGATTATTTCTTTAATAGAAAGGGTAAGTGATAGTAAAAAATAACCACTTCCTAATTATGGTTCTTTGATTCGTTCTGCTTATGACTCTCCCATTATAAGTATGATAGTATCGAAAGAGAATTTTTAAGTTTTTTTGAAAGTAGTAGAGTAATTATGGAGGTCTTAAATGTTTGATGAATTATTGGTAAAAATGCTAACGAACAATGTTTCTCATTTAGAAAAAGAAATGGCACTAAATAATAAAAAAATTATGCAATTACAATCAGCTCATGATGAAATATCGCTTGAACAAGAGGAATTGATGAATAATGCGAATTTAGTGAATAATCCTCAATTATCTTCAGAGAGTTGGGCAGGTAAATATGCAACAGAGTTTAGTGAAAATAGATCTAAGTTAGAACATGCCTTTAAAGAAATTGGCAATAATCAAGTTGAAAAAGTACTGCAAACTATCGAAACTAAAATTACATACCTTCAAAATCAAAATAGATCTTTAGGAGAGTCTATCAGTTCCGTTAACAATAGAATTAATCAATTAAATATTGAAAAAGAGTAAAGGAGGATAAATATGTCAGAAATCAAAATTGTGAAGTCTGAAGTAGAAGTAGCTTTTAAGAGTTTTAAAAATGAAATACAATCTCTTGAAACTTCTGCTGGCAAAGTAGAATTTACTGAAAGCAAACTTGATGTAACTAAAAAGATTGAAGAAATTGAACAAACCTACTATGAATTACTTACACAATATAAAGAGATTTTAACTCAGTTAGAGTTAAATGCGTGGGAAAGTGTAGAAAAAATGATTCAAACTGATGAAGAAATTGCAACAAAAATGAAGTAGAATAGCGAGGTACATAAATAATATGAAAGTTATAAAGGTTGCAGAAATATTACCAGAGTTAGCAAGCTCTATTTCTAGTAAGGAAAAAGAGAAGAAACAGATATTAGCCGTTCGTGATTCAATGAACAGAATAATTGGTCTCAACTCTTTAAGTGGTAAAGGAGCAGACGCTATTAAAGAAAACCTAGTGAATCTTCACTATCCTACAGTTATATTAATTAATTATTTTTTAGAAGAGTACACAAAACAACTAAAAGATATCAAAACAAAAATTAAAGAATATGAAAATGAAGATGGATTGGTTAGAGAGAATTTTATCGAAACTGAGGTTGAAAATAGCTTAAAACGACTTGAAGAGACCACCCAAACTATAGTGGAAAGCATTAATAAACATATAGATAGTATTAAAACTGTGGCAATGGTGGAGTCTATTTCTACAGGAGAGCTTAATGTACATCTCCATAAGGCAAGAGCCATAAATAAAGAGACGCTTACTAAGTTGAATGAACTAGATGCAGAGGTTGTTAAGGGGCTGAAAGACCCTGTAGATACACTAAGTGAGCTAAAAAAACTGATTAATCAAGTTTCTAATTGGAGTAAGGGTGGTGTGAATTTAACCACTTCTACTTTGGAAGAAATTAATGAATACATGAATAAGGACTCGGTTAATGAAGCTATGGAAAATGCTCTTGAACAGTCGGCAGATGATGGTGAAGGAGATATCTTGACTGGGACAGCAGGCGTTTTAGATAAATTAGGCAAGGTGACGGCATATAAAGATATTGCTAAAGGTGTAACCGCAGCTACAGTGTTGTTATCAGGTAAGTTAAAAATAACAAAGGGTACTAATGGATTATTTAAATTAGTAGCAGGACAAGGGTGGAAGAAACAAAATGGAAAATACCCTTCTATGCTAGCTAATATTATTCATAAAGTTCTAAAAAAGGGAGCTAGTAGTAATATTAAGTTCGTTCAAAATAAATTTGAAAAATTCAAAAATCAACCAGTGAAATTTTTGAAGCATTTAGCTGGCTTTAAGGAAGGTACTACCAAGCGAGCGTACCGTACTATTCTGGAAGAACATTTTTCCTTTTTGAAGTTTAACCCTGAGAAGGTTAACGCTTATAGTAAGTTTCCAGTTGATGTAAAGGCTACATTAAAACAGGCTACACATGCAAAGGGAGTATCGACTTTATTGAAAAAAATTCCATTGGCTGGTATAGCAGTTTCTGTAGTTATGAATTCAGGAGAAATTATCGGTCCTAAGGGTAGAAATAAATCTACCGGTGAAAAGATAGGACGCTTTAGTGCTGGATTAGGTCTCGATGCAGGTGTTACTGGAATTACTCTAGCAGGTGCTGCTATAGGAACTGCAATTGCACCTGGACCAGGCACCTTTATAGGAGGAGCTATCGGGGCTTCAATCGGTGTTGTGACTTCGTTAAAGGTAGAGGATAAAGTAAAAGCTGCAGGTGAAAAATTAGGAAGGTTTGCTGAAGAAAAATCTAAAAAACTAGGTGATATATTGACAAAATCAGTTGATAATTTATCTAATGCAGGTAAGTTTGTTACAGGAATATTCAGGTAAAATATGGGGGTATCAAAAATTATGAAGCCGTGTTATACACTTTCAACTACTGAACTGGGATGTGCTCTTGCCCTTTGTGGTTATGAAGATATGGCAAACGATGTGTTAAGTAATTTAGAGCTGCTAGAAGATGAATTAAAATTTGAAAAATTTATTAAGCAAACAGAGTATACCTTAAAAGATAAAGGATACTGGGACGAAAGTAGTAAGAGCTTACTTTTTGCTGAAATAGAACACTTTATTGATAAATTAGTACATACAAGAAGAAAGATTCGGTGTATTAGAGAAAACGAGGTGTTTTTTCTTCATTTTGTAAATTCAAACGAGTTTATTGTACAAGTAATAGAGGAGCAACGTCATTATTTCTATACGAAATTTCTTATGGAAGACGTTAAAGAACTATTAATTAAAAAGTTCGAATTAGGAAAATCTACATCTGAAGATTTAGACGGAATTGAACCACTGATGTTATCTGAGGATATCTATAACAATTTACTACAATTGAAACATGTAGAGTTGGATAATCTCATTAATAAAGCCGATATAAACGATTCTCTAAAAAATTTTCTCAAGGATTTTAAAAAAAATGACTGTAAGTTTAATAATATTTCTCTTATAGACATGAACTATTTAGACAATGAGATAGAATTTGATAAAATTTTATTTTTTATGCCTAGTGAAGACTTTATATGGTATGTAATGTACGATAATATCTCTGAAGATGAGATATTTATCGTTCCTCTTTCAACAGATGGCTTTTATTTCAAAGTTAAAGATCTACTAGAAGAGAAAAGCTATAAAGGTTTGTTGAAAAATAGTAGGTAATTAGCGAAGAGGGGTAGCGCGTTAAATGAAGAAAGTTATAGGATTTGCTTTAGCTGTTAGTATATTAGCTGTAGGTACAATGTTTTTTTGGGGAAACGGAAGAGGTTTCCCTTTCTTGTCAGCATATTTATTTGCCATGTTTTTTTGTAATGCTTTATATGGGCTATTATCGTTAATTTTCCAACGAGCGTCTATTTATCAATATGAGCAATTTGTCTATGATTACAAGCCAACGATAAGAGGTTATTGCGCTAAATATTTAGTTATGGCTGTATTTACACCTAACTATTACGTGCAAAAAAGGATTAACAGAGCTCCATTTATTGTGAATCGTTTATTAGCCTTAATTTTTGTCATTTGCTTTTGGATATTAGGCTTTACAACGGGGATGATTTATAACATTTGATAAAGGAAGGTAGTTTAAAAAATGACACAGAGCCCTATTACTTTAAGCACGAATCAACTAATCGCAGCCTTAACCTTATGCGGATATGAAAAAGAAGCGCAAAGTGTAGGAAAACAACAAAAAATCAAAAAAATGGAGCTTGACCAGATATTATATGGGCCGGACTTTATTATGCAAAAATCTAACTTATGGGATGACGAAACTGATGTAGGAATAAATGAAACAATGGTCAGCCTCATTCAACACATAGTAGAGGCACCTAAGAAAATTAAGTTTGTGCACAAAAGTAAGAGTCTGAATTTCTATTGGGTAAATAATAATCATATAATCATAGAGCAACAATTCCAGAAAAAACATACTTTTTCGTTTACTCATTCTCTTCTAGGTTTTGGAGAAGAGGTTACAAATTTTTATAAGTTAAATCAGGGAGAGAATTGTGTTTTCAAAACTAAAGTTAGTTTATCTGATAGTACATATGATTCTCTTCATCATATGTCATCAAAAGCTTTAAATAAGATGATTGAGGATGATTCAGTAGAGGTACAAATGAAAAAGTTTTTACAAGACTTTAAGGATAATGGTCAAGAAATTGTCCACGTTATGTTCCAAAACGATCAGCACGTCCAAACTGTCCTTTCTTTTATTCCTGGGAACCGTTATTGCTGGCTTCCAGATGTTCAAAAAGAAAGTAAAGAAGTTCATTTTGTAAGTGCTAAATTGGATGATTTTTTAAGTTTGATTGAAAATGCAAAAGTTGAGCTGCTTAAAAAGGAAGTATCCTCGTATTCTCCTAATAAAGTAAAACGAACGTCGTTATTAAAAAAATTCTCAGTATATCGCGGCTTGAAAAGCTTTATACAAGCAAACTTATTTCTTGTATTAACGTATATGATGCTATTAGTTTCTAAGCAAGAATGGGAACCTAACACAAACCAAATAGCTGTTTACATATTTATTTTTGAGATCGGGGCCCTTATTGTTTCATTCATGGCTTGCTTCAGGCCTCGAGTGTATAAAGATTAACACGTAAATCCCGCTTTTTTTAAAGAGGCTGGGACAAAAGTATTTTAGTCGAAGAGATATTCGAACGATTAATTAATCGTTCGAATTTTTTTGTTGTTATGGTAAACGTAAATTTCACATATTAGGTGCTTCTAGCGATTGATTGGAGGGCAAGGCGAAGACTCCTGCGGGCTCAGCGGCCGCCCGCGGAAAGCGAAGCCTTGCACGGAAATCAACCGCGGTGTCACAAGCAGTCCAGCTCCTTTATCCAATTTGTTCGTTTTAGATGAGATTGATTTCGCTCTTTTTTGAAACATCCTTTACAGCCTATCTATCAAAAGCATAAAAGTCTCTAAAACACTTCTTTGTTGCTATCATAAGCCTCCAGCAAGTCTCAAAATACCTAAATCGCCTAATGGAATATCTTACTTTTAATGGACAATTATCTGTTTTTAGGATATATTTTTATAAGTTTAGGTTATGGAAGAAATAGTATATTGAAAATGAAAGGTGATTAAACGAAAGAATGGATGCTCATGTTTTAAAGGAACTGACGTATGAAGACTTTCAGTTTGTATATCAGCCTATTTATGCGTTGAATTCGTGGGAGACGCTGGGTTTTGAGGCTTTGCTGCGCACAGCTTTCGCAAAAGGGCAAATTGAAGAGTTGTTTTCACTGGCAAGACGCCATAATTATTTGTACAAGCTTGATACGATGGCAATTGAAGGGGCTATAAAGAACTTTCCGTTTGAGGTATTGAAATCTGAAGATTTATTTATCAACGTGTTTCCATCTACTCTTCTCCACCCGCATTTCCAACGGTTTTTAGCATATCTGTTGAACACCTATAAAAATGCGAAACATCGCATTGTATGGGAGTTAAATGAAACGCTTCATGAAAAAAAAATATGGGAATCGCCTGCTCTTTTTGCCCGAGCAATGAGTTTGAAAGAGGCCGGTTTCAAAATTGCGATTGATGATTTTGGAGCAGGGGCCGCAGCGATGAGACAGGTGAGCATGTATGAGCCTCACTATATGAAATTGGACCGAAGCTATGCGGAAGGGCTAGCTGACTGCAAGCAAAAGAAAGATCTGATTGATTTGCTTGTTAATTATTATCCGCATACGAATCTCATTTTAGAAGGCGTTGAACGAGATAAAGATTTAGCCGCAGCGATTTCGTTAAACCTACATGCTGCTCAGGGCTATTTGCTGGGCACGCCGCAGTCGATCTCTTCCTACTTAACTTATAATAAGTACCGCAGTTTATTCAGACGAGAAAGGCTGCTGAACTCTTAAACCATACACTTCACTAAATAGATAATTTATCGTAATATAAAAGTGAGTAATTAGACCTATATGAAACATAGATGTCTTGAGTTTTTATAAAATTATGTGATTTTGTGCGATTGTTAAAATATTTTAAAGGGTAAAGAAGACGTGTTGGTTTGGGAGAATGAGTGAATTGCATATCGAAACAAGACGTTTAGTGAAATTCCAAAGGCAGATGGAGGATATTTAGTATGTATAGTGAAGGGGTATTCCAATTTTATTTTATGAATATGCCGCAGCCTGTTATTTTAATTCAGCAAGAAAAACATCAGCTATATTATAAAGAATGTAACAAAGCAGCTCAGCAATTCTTTGACAAAATGGAAGACAAGATAATCAATAAAGAAGAAAATCAGCTTTTTTACACACTTTGTGAAAAAGCCATTGTCACGAAAGAACCGATTCAATATCAATACATACAGCTTTTTCAGCCCGACCGGCATGCATATGAAGTAACTTTTACCCCTTTATTTAATCAAGCGACAAACCCTTCACATGTCCTTGTCATGGCTCAAGAAATTCATTATAAAAAAACACAGGAAGAGAGCACGCGTTTGCTCGATGCGTTTCTAGAAAACACGGTAGACGCCATTCTGATTGCTGATTGTGATGAGAAGGTCTTAACAGTCAATGGAGCATTTGAAAAGCTATTTCAGTGGAGAAAAGAAGAAGTTATAGGAAAAAGCCGTCAAGAGATGAACATCGTGTCAAAGAAAGAGGAACAAGAAAACCTTAAATTAATAGCAGAATTAAAAAATGGTAAGACGCTGTCTCCTTATGAAACAGTCAGGTACACAAAAAGCGGCGAAAGCGTGTGTGTATCTGTCAGCTGTTCACCGATTTATGACTATCAAAATCAACTGGTCGCTTATTCAGTGATTTACCGAGATATTACAGCTATTAAAAGATTAGAATTAGAGCTCATAAAAAGCAAACAGTGGTACAAATCGCTATTTACAAACCACCACCACGCGGTTTGTATGCTGAATTTGGACGGTGCGATTTTAAATATTAACAGCGCATTCTTAGAAACGCTGCAGCTTTCTGCAAGCGATGTGCTGCACCAAAATTACCGAGATGTTGCTAAAAGACTGGGAGCCTGTAATTACAAACGTTGGAATGTATATGAAGAAATTAGCTATAGTACAGAGCTAACATTCCGCAGAAGCCAACATTCTATACAACATGTGTATATTACAACGATTCCTGTTAAAGTAAATAATCAAACGGTTGGCGCCTATGCAATCTTACACGATATTACGCCCCAAAAAGAAGCAGAAGAACAGCTGGCGTATACGCTGAAAGAACTTGAAAATATAAAATATGCGCTTGATGAATCAGCTAGCGTTATGATTATAAATGCAAGTGGAACTATTACCTATGTAAATGATATGTATGTACAGTATTCAGGTTACGAAAAAGAAGATTTAGTAGGGAAGTATTATCGAGATGCAGGGCTTAATCATGATCATCATGAGCTGCTTGAAACAATAAAAAGCGGAAAAGTATGGCGAGGACAGCTTGAAATGGGGACGAAGCATCATCAGTCATACTGGGTATCGAAAACAATTGTGCCGTTAAAAGATATAGACGGAAATATTACTCATTATGTATCCATTCATAATGATATTACTGAACAAAAAGCGCTAGAAAATAAACTTCATTTTGAAGCCACTCACGATAGTTTAACAGGTCTTCCCAACCGGGCGATGTTATTAAAAGAGTTAAACAAAGTAATTGAAAAAGGGCAGCAAAAAAGCGATGAGTTTTTTGCGCTTTTGTTTCTTGACTGTGATAATTTTAAGCAGATTAACGATGAATATGGCCATCATATAGGCGACGAATTTCTAAAAGTATACACGAAGAGATTAAAGAGCTGTGTGAGGAAAGGCGATCGTATTTATCGTTTGGGCGGAGACGAGTTTATCATTATTTTAAACGTAACAAATGGACGAGAAATTGAACAAATTGCTAGGCGAATTCACGTATCTCTTCAGCAAAGCTGGAATGTACGGGGCTATTGTTTGTGCACAACAACTACCATCGGCGTCTCTATCTATCCAGAAGACGGGGAATCGGCTGCTTCATTATTAAAAAATGCAGATGATGCGTTATATAAAGGAAAAAGAGAAGGGAAAAATAATTATATCCTCTATCAAACGTAAAAAAAGCCTCCAAAGAGGCTTTTTTTATTTTATCCATGTTTTTGCCCACTTGCTCACGGGTCCTAAGATCATACCAAGCTCTGATCCTTTTTTAGTTAAGATATATTCAATACGAACCGGACGTTCAGGAATAACGTGCCGGATTACAATTCCTTCTTCTTCTAACTCTTTCATTCGTTCGGTTAACATTCGTTTACTCAAAGAGGGAATGCTGCTGTGAATTTCACTAAAGCGTTTAGGACCGCTCATCAGTACATAAATAATTAACCCGTTCCATCTTTTTCCTATTATATCAAACGTTTTCCACACTTTTGGACATAACTCATCAAATTCATTCATTCATGCCACCTACTTTATCGTATATAGGATATTAAAAGTAACCCTTATAATGTTATTATATACTAGCATTTGGATAATGAAAAGGCTATCTTTTTTTATTTTCAAAACTTTCAGTAGCTTGGAAACGCTGTATTGTAAAGTTTTAAAAAAAAGTCACAGAATCGACATATTATTATTGACGTATCAAGAAAAAAGGTCTAAGATTGGTTACATAAAGTTACCTAGTTAAATAAAAGGTACTTTAAATTTACAATTACATCAAGAGTTTGAGAAAGAAGGTTAGTATCAAATGGATATCCTTTTGGCTATTCTTCCTGCGATTTTCTGGGGAAGTATTGTCCTGTTCAACGTTAAATTGGGCGGAGGTCCTTACAGTCAAACGCTTGGGACTACAATTGGTGCGCTGATCTTTTCAGCCGTTATTTATTTCGTAGTTCATCCAGTGTTGACGCCGCTTATTTTTATTGTCGGAATCGTTTCAGGATTATTTTGGGCAGTTGGGCAAAGTAATCAGTTGAAAACGATTGATTATATTGGTGTTTCAAAAACCATGCCAATTTCAACTGGTATGCAGCTTGTGACGACATCACTATTTGGTGTTATCGTGTTTCACGAGTGGTCAACAACAACAACCGTTATTTTAGGCGTGTTAGCTCTTATTTTTATTGTTATTGGTATCGTGCTAACATCACTAGAAAGCGAAAAAAACCCAGAGCAATCTGGACAATTCAAAAAAGGGATCATTACCCTTATTGTTTCAACAATTGGATACTTAGTGTATGTAGTTGTCGCTCGTTTATTTAATGTAGACGGCTGGTCGGCACTATTCCCACAAGCAATTGGTATGTTAATTGGTGGACTTATACTTACTTATAAACACAAACCGTTTAATAAATACGCAATTCGCAACATTATTCCAGGCCTCATTTGGGCAGCTGGTAACATGTTCTTATTTATTTCTCAACCTAAAGTAGGGGTTGCAACAAGCTTCTCATTATCACAAATGGGAATCGTTATTTCAACGCTTGGCGGTATCTTCTTACTTGGAGAAAAGAAAACAAAGCGTCAGCTTATTTCAATTACGATTGGTATTGTGCTCATCATTTTAGGTGGCGTATTCCTCGGAATGGCTAAAAGTTAACGTTTACGTAAAAGTTAATGATAGTATGTATGAATAAATGAAAACACTAGGAGGATTTTATTATGTATACAGATTTAAAAGATAAAGTAGTTGTAATTACAGGTGGATCAACAGGTTTAGGACGTGCAATGGCTGTTCGTTTCGGTCAAGAAGAAGCAAAAGTTGTTATTAACTATTACAACAATGAAGAAGAAGCTTTAGATGCGAAAAAAGAAGTAGAAGAAGCAGGCGGACAAGCGATCATCGTTCAAGGCGACGTAACAAAAGAAGAAGACGTTGTAAATCTTGTTCAAACAGCTATTAAAGAATTCGGTACATTAGACGTTATGATTAACAACGCTGGTGTTGAAAACCCAGTTCCTTCTCATGAGCTATCTTTAGATAACTGGAACAAAGTTATTGATACAAACTTAACAGGTGCATTCTTAGGAAGCCGTGAAGCAATTAAATATTTCGTTGAAAACGACATTAAAGGAAACGTTATTAACATGTCTAGTGTTCACGAAATGATTCCTTGGCCATTATTTGTTCACTACGCAGCAAGTAAAGGCGGTATGAAACTAATGACGGAAACATTGGCTCTTGAATATGCGCCAAAAGGTATCCGCGTAAATAACATTGGACCAGGTGCGATGAACACACCAATCAACGCAGAGAAATTTGCAGATCCTGTACAACGTGCGGACGTAGAAAGCATGATTCCAATGGGTTACATCGGTAAACCAGAAGAAGTAGCATCAGTTGCAGCATTCTTAGCATCATCACAAGCAAGCTATGTAACAGGTATTACATTATTTGCTGATGGCGGTATGACGAAATATCCTTCTTTCCAAGCAGGAAGAGGCTAATATAGTTTAGAATCGATGTAGAAAAAAGAGACATGGCAAAAAGCGCCATGTCTTTTTTTTCTATACCTAAGAGAACTTCACCCCCCTTTCGGGGTTGGTGAAATTCTCCTAGGTAAAAGCTTTTAAGAACTTTTTAAAACCTTTTTGGGAAGGTTCAAGGGAGCTTTTTGTGCTTCCCTTATAAGTTTATTGTATTAGCCAGCCATTTTTTTGTTAGACGATGGCTGGTTTTTGTCTTTTAGTTTGCTGAAGATAAAGGCAAGAATTGAGCCTGAGATGTTGTGCCAGACGCTGAATATGGCGCTTGGGACAGCGGCTAGTGGCGAAAAGTGAGTGGAAGCAATGGTAACGCCGAGCCCTGAGTTTTGCATGCCCACTTCCATTGCGACCGCTTTTTGTTTGGCTAGGTCCATTCCGCATAAGCGGGCAAAGAAGAAACCGATTGTGAAACCAAGAATGTTGTGAAGCACGACTACGGCAAAAATGATACCGCCCGTTTTAGCAAGCTGCGCTTGGCTTCCTGCCACAACAGCGGATACAATCAAAACAATTGCGACTACTGAAACAAGGGGAAGAGCTTTGGAACTTGCTTCTGCAGCTTTTCCAAAAAACTTTTTGATCGTAAATCCAAGAGCAAGCGGAATGATGACAACTTGTATAATGGAAATAATAAGAGACATGATATCAATATCGACCCACTTGCTTGCAAATAATAAAATGAGAAGCGGTGTAACGATCGGTGCTAAAATGGTTGAAACAGAAGCGATGGCAACTGCGAGCGCAACGTTTCCTCGAGCCAAAAAGACCATTACGTTTGATGATGTGCCGCTTGGACAACAGCCTACTAAAATAACGCCCACTGCTATTTCTTTTGGTAAATCTAAGCCAATCGCCAAACCGAATGCGAGAAGCGGCATAATGATAAAATGTCCTATCACGCCTAGTGCTACTTCTTTCGGTCTTCGAAATACTTCACTGAAATCAGACGCTGAGAGCGTTAATCCCATTCCAAACATGACAATTCCTAAAAGCGGAACGATGTACTTTCCAATCCATACAAAGTGCTCTGGGAATGAGTAGGCAATAACGGAAATTAAAATAACCCAAAGCGTAAACGTTTTTCCTGCAAATGTACTGATTTTCTCTATTGTTTTCATCTGTACGATACCTCCTGCGAACTATAAGAAAAGATTATACTATTTATTCAGAAAAATGAAAACAGTATTTTTGTAAAATAGTACAGAATATTTTATCTTTTGGAGATTATTTCAGTTTAAATGCAAGCATTCCTTCATTGAATACACAGAATATGTGGTAATATAAAGAAGTTAGTTTTAGAAAGTCGGAGGAGTTTAGTCATGAAATTTATCTATATTTTGTCTGTCCTTCCGTTCGTAGGCATATTAGGGTTTCTTCCCTTTGTTAATCGAGTGACTCCGTTTGTTCTCGGTATGCCGTTCAATATGTTTTGGATGGTGATATGGGTGGTGCTTACGTCCATTATTTTAGGGGTTATGTACAAGCTTGATCCCAGAAATCGGGAAGGGGAAGAAGAATGAATAGTGCACTTATTATTATTTTACTATTTTTAGTGGCAGCTATTTTTCTTGGCATACGATCAACCAAAGGCAAGGATATGAACTTGGAGCAGTGGACGGTAGGCGGACGCGGTTTCGGGGCTATTTTAGTGTTTGTGCTGATGGCCGGAGAAATCTATACAACGTTTTCGTTTTTAGGCGGAAGTGGATGGGCTTATGGAAAAGGAGCTCCTGCACTTTATGTCTTAATTTATATTAGCTTATCATATGTCTTATCATACTGGCTTCTTCCTGTTATTTGGAAGTATGCAAGAGATCATAAGCTCGTCTCGCAGCCTGATTTTTTTGTAAGCAAATATAAAAGCCCTTACCTTGGTGTGCTTGTAGCTGTTGTAGGAGTGATCGCCGTCATTCCTGTTATTGTTGTGCAGTTAAAAGGATTGGGGATTATTGTATCACAAGCATCATACGGTGCCATTTCAATGCCGGCAGCCATTTGGATGGGAGCTATCAGTTTAACGCTGTATGTGATGATATCCGGTATCCACGGTTCTGCATGGACGGCCGTTATTAAAGACATTATGATGCTTGCGGTGATTGGATTTTTAGGCATTTATTTACCTTTTCATTATTACGGAGGATACGGTCCAATGTTTGAAGCGGTGAATACAGCGAAGCCCGGGTTTTTAAAGTTTCCTGAGCAAGGATTAAGCGTCTCATGGTTTATTTCGACCGTTATTTTACTAGTGCTTGGTTTTTATATGTGGCCGCAGGTGTTTAGCTCAAGCTATACAGCGAAAAACGCAAAGGTATTTCGTAAAAATGCAATCATTAGTCCTCTTTATACGCTGATGCTGCTTTTTGTATTTTTTGTTGGATTTGCAGCTATCTTAAAAGTTCCTGGTTTAAGCGGAGGAGACGTGGATCTTGCGCTATTAAGGATCTCAATCCAAACGTTTGATCCTTGGTTTATTGGAATTATAGGAGGAGCGGGTTTGCTGACAGCGCTTGTGCCGGGATCGATGCTGTTAATGAGTGCGTCAACGCTGCTGGCGAAAAACATATACAAACCGTTTGCGCCTCAAGCAAGCGAAGCGCGTATTGCTCGTTTAGCGAAAAGCTTTGTACCGGTTGTGGCTCTTATTTCCGTTTACTTTACGCTAAACGGAGGAACGACGCTGTCAACAATTATTTTAATGGGCTATAGTCTAATGACACAGCTGTTTCCATCTCTGCTTTTCAGCTTGAAGAAAAATAACTTTGTAACGAAACAAGGAGCAGCGTGGGGGATTGTTGCCGGAATTATTGTAGTAGCCTATATTACAATCAGCGGATCTACTATTGGTACGTTATTCCCGTCACTGCCTCAGCAAATGAAAGATATCAACGTCGGATTTATTGCGCTGCTTATCAACTTTATCGTAATGTGGGCAGTCAGTATGCTCACAAAGCAAAACGAGGCTGAGACAAAAGTATGTTAGACGAAGTGAAAAACGAACCATTGATCAACAGGTTTGATTAGTGGTTCGTTTTTTTGTTAGGGTCAACGGTAGACCCTTCTAGCAGTTGATTGGAGGGCAAGACGAAGAAAAGCGGAACAGGTGAGACCCCACAGGAGCGCAAGCGACGAGGAGGCTCAACGGCCGCCCGCGGAAAGCGACGTCTTGCACGGAAATCAACTGCGGTGTCACAAGCGGTTCAGCTCATGTCTACCGTTTGTTCGTCTTTAGATTAGATTCATCTCATTATGTCTCAGCCTCGTTTTTTCTAATCAAACAGCAAAGAGCCAAAGGAATAGGATCATCCTTTGGCTCTTTACGTGGCTTTTAACCGATAATTTGTAAAATTTCCTACATCAACTGATTTACGCTAAAGCGGGAACTCGGTCGTTATAGTAAATAACTTCCGATAGGATCTTACACCCTTTAATCTCCTGAAATGTCTTTTTCGCCTCTACCTCTGATTCAAATTCAAACATAGTCGGACTTTGGTTTTTCGAGTAAACGGTAATGATCCACATTGTAAAATAAGCTCCCCCTATAAAATAATAGTTTTCCTTTTTAGTGTAGCTATCAGGTGATGTAATAATAATTGAATAGTTGTGATACAGCCTCACATTTTAAAAGGTACTTCTACTATACAACAAAAATTACAAAATAAAACAAGAAAATCTAAAAAACTACAAAGAATAATGAAAGAGAATAAATAATCGTTTATATATGGGCTATATTTATAAATGGAAGTGGGAGTGTAAAAAATATAGGAAAGAGCGATTGTCTTTTAGATTGCTAAACTATATACTTATGTTCAAAAAGTGCAGGACGTGAACAATGAAAGTTGATACGGTAGTAAAAAAAGATGTTTTACTCATTTTGGTGATGATAGTTGTTGTGCCGCTAGCAGGCGAGCTCAAATATTATCCTTTTCATGATACGTATAGAGTTAGCTTTGCTGTGCCCATTTTTTTCTTTTCACTGCTGCTTTTAAGAAAGGTATCTCCTGTCATACCAGGTATTTTAGTTGCTAGTGCTATAGTGGCCTTTCGGATGTACCTTGATTGGTATAATTACGAATCATTTGATTTTCTGCATTCTTTGCAGATCCGGTGCTCAGCAGGGATTTATTATCTTGTTTATGCGATTGCTTTTTCTTGGTTTAAGATTAACGATTTTCATTCAAAGCCATGGATTATTGGCATATGGAGCATCATCATCGAAACGGTTTCGGGCGGCATGGAACTGCTTTGTATGTATGTGATGGTTCATCATCATATTATGTTTCCAGAGTTCATGCAAATTTTTATTGTAGGGGTCTTTCGAAGTTTCTTTGTTTTATGCCTGTTTAGCATGATCAAACTCTACGAAGGGCAGCTCAGAGAACGGCAAATCTCTCAAAAAAATGATCAGCTGCTTGTTGTGCTTTCAAATTTGTATGAAGAATCCATTCATTTGAAAAAAACGCTGCAAGACGCTGAGAGAATTACGAAAAAGTCGTATGATTTATATGAAGAATTACACGAAGCGGATATCCACCAGCTTACTTCGCTGCACGAATTTAGCCAAAAAGCATTACAAATTGCAGGAGAAGTACATGATATTAAAAAAGACAATCAGCGGATATCAGCAGGACTGTCCAAGGTCATTACAAAAGAAGAATTTTCTGAGTATATGGAAATCGAAAGTCTGCTTCAAATCGTCATGCGCAGCAATGAAAAATATGCAGCGCTGTTAGCAAAAGATATTCATTTTTCACATTCGATTCTAGGAGAGCACCCTCGCTATCACGTGTACTTGTTTTTATCATTAATTAATAACCTAGTAACGAATGCAGTCGAAGCGATTGAAAAAGAAGGCACCATTATTATCGACGTATGCCGAGAAGAAGACCGCATTTTATTGTATGTAAGAGACAGCGGTCCCGGCGTGAAAAAAAGGCATGAACGTCTCATTTTTAAAGCGGGATTTACATCCAAATATGCAAAGGACGGGACGCCTTCTACAGGTCTTGGGCTTGTCTACGTTAAGCAAATGACCGAGCAGCTGGGCGGGAGTATTCAATTTATTAATCTGTCTCCAAGCCCCGGTGTTCAATTTACTATAGATTTACCTATGTCTACGTTAATGGGGGATAAGGACTAATATGCGATTTTATATCATAGATGATGACGAAGTCTTTCGTTCAATGTTAGCTGAAATTATTGAAGATAATGATCTAGGAGAGGTTATAGGGGAAGCAGAAGACGGAATTGTCTTAAATGATCAGTCTTCTCTATTGCAGCAGATCGATATTTTATTTATTGATTTGTTGATGCCCATTCAAGACGGAATCGAAACCGTGCGCAAAATAAAGGATACTTTTAAAGGCAAAATTATTATGATGTCACAGGTAGAAACAAAAGATTTGATTGGAAAAGCCTACTCGCTTGGCATTGAATACTATATCACGAAGCCGCTTAATCGTATGGAAGTGCTCATGGTCATTCAAAAAGTAATTGAACGAATTCATGTTCAACAATCAATGGAGAAAATTCAAGAATCGTTAAATACCGTACTTAATATAGGAAACCAGCAAAAAACGCCTTCTTTTGGTAAAAAAGAAAGCGATCCGGCAGAAGCGTGCAGGTTTCTTTTAAGAGAACTTGGGATTTTAGGAGAAAGCGGAAGTAAAGATTTAATTGAAATCATCAATTACCTGCATCAAACGGAAAAAAGCACGATGTATGAACAGCATTTTCCTTCTCTCAAAGAAATTTTTGAGAAAATTACCGTGAGAAAGCTTGGTTCATCTTTTTCAGAAGACGTGCTGCAAAAAGAAATGAAAGCAGCCGAGCAGCGAGTAAGAAGAGCTATTTATCAGTCTTTAAATCATTTGACCTCTCTTGGTATGGTTGACTTCTTTAATCCTAAATTTGAAAATTATGCTTCTAAGTTTTTCGATTTTTCAATGGTGCATCAGCGCATGAGAGATATAGAAAAAGGCACGGGCAAAAGCAGTACGCCAAGTCGTATAAATGTAAAGAAATTTATTCAAATGCTCTATTATGAAGTCAAACAAACGCTGTAGTAAAAAAACTACAGCGTTTTCATTTTGTAATTTTCTAAAAACTTTTTGTTAGTTTCAGTAGGTTTTTGTTAGATTTTGTGATGCCTGTGATAATGTAATCTTATGAATAAAAGAACTACTTAATAAACAGTTCTTAATGGAATTGTATCTGTTGAATACATTAAGTGCAAATAAACAGCTTCGAGCTGTTAGAAAAAAGAAGGAAGGTGCAAAGATATGTTCAAAAAGCTTGGATTAGCAGGACAAATTTTAATTGGTTTGATTGCAGGTATTATTGTAGGGGCTATTTTTTACGGAAATCCTAAAGCAGTTGAAGTGCTGCAGCCAATTGGAGACGTATTCATTCATTTAATTAAAATGATCGTGGTGCCGATTGTTATATCTAGTATCATTGTGGGCGTTGCGGGTGTTGGTGATATTAAGAAGCTTGGTAAATTAGGCGGAAAAACAATTCTTTACTTTGAAATCATTACAACGGTTGCCATTGTTGTAGGCTTATTAGCAGCTAACTTGCTTCACCCCGGTACTGGTGTGGACCGCAGCGGTCTTGAAAAATCAGATATCAGCAGCTACACATCAACGGCAGAAGCTACAGAGCAAAAAGGATTTGTAGAAACATTTGTTCACATCGTTCCAACGAATGTATTTGAGTCAATTGCTGCAGGCGACATGCTGCCAATTATTTTCTTCTCGGTCCTATTTGGACTTGGAATTGCATCAATCGGTGAAAAAGGCAAGCCGGTTTTAAGATTCTTTGAAGGCACGGCAGAAGCGATGTTTTGGGTAACGAATTTAGTTATGAAGTTTGCACCGTTTGGCGTATTTGCATTAATCGGTGTAACCGTATCAAAATTTGGACTAGCGTCTCTGATTCCGCTTAGTAAGCTTGTAATTGTTGCTTACGGCACAATGATTTTCTTTGTATTAGTTGTACTAGGACTTGTAGCTAAATGGGCAGGCGTTAACATCTTCCACTTATTAAAAGTGCTAAAAGATGAATTGCTGCTAGCATTTTCAACTGCAAGTTCAGAAACGGTATTGCCGCGTATTATTGCGAAAATGGAAAAGTTCGGATGTCCTAAAGCAATTACATCTTTTGTTATTCCGACGGGATATTCGTTTAACTTAGACGGATCTACTCTTTATCAAGCGCTTGCTGCGATTTTTATCGCGCAAATGTACGGTATTGATATGAGCATCACACAGCAAATTTCACTGATATTAATTTTAATGGTTACATCTAAAGGGATTGCAGGAGTTCCGGGCGTTTCGTTTGTTGTACTGCTTGCAACGCTTGGATCTGTAGGACTTCCGGTAGAAGGACTTGCTTTTATCGCTGGAATCGACCGTTTGTTAGATATGGGACGTACAGCGGTAAACGTAATTGGAAACTCACTTGGTGCAATCGTCATTTCGAAGTGGGAAGGTCAATTTAACGATAAAGACAAGGAAGCTTATATTAACGAAGTAACGAAAAAAGTATCGTAATTACAAACGTATTTTAGTTGAAGGAAGATCCGAACGAGTAATCGTTCGGATTTTTTCGTTTGAATTTGCTTTGAAAAGTTGGGAATAGTAACTAAAGATGAAAAACAAATGATTGATACAAGGAGGTCACAACATGGGAAGAGCAAATAATCACAAATCATCACATAACAACAAAGGGTCACTGCCTCAAACACCAAAAGAGTTAAAAATTGCTCCGGATCAAGCAAATGAAGAATTTTCACGCGAGTTAGCGCAGCATCATGATGCTAAAGCGAAACAGGACTTAATTTTGAAACAGCAAAAAGAAAAAAACTGAGACATAATGAAATGAATCCAGCCTAAAGACGAATAAATGAGATACATGACCTGGACTGCTTGTGACACCGCAGTTGATTTCCGTGCAAGGCTTCGCTTTCCGCGGGCGGGCGCTGAGCCTCCTCGTCGCTTGCGCTCCTGCGGGGTCTCACCTGCTCCGCTTTTCCCGCAGGAGTCTTCGCCTTTTCCTCCAATCAACTGCTAGAAGGAACGAAACAAATAATACTATGTTCACAACCACAAAAAAACGAACTACTAATCAGACATGCTGATTAGTGGTTCGTTTTTCCCTAAGTGAAAAATGCTTTTGTCCCATCCTCTTTTTTATAAACAACTAAAGATAAAAATTCCTAAGTAACCATTTTGTAACATTATTTAATCATAGCGTAATAGTTTTTGAGGCTTTTTTCATTATAATTAAACCGAACACATTGAAAAATAGGTTCATAGAAACGTAACGTTCGGTTACATAATGGAGGAAAAAAATGAAAAAAGCCATCATTGGGTCTATAGCGGCAGCTGCAGTTTTATTTAGCGGAGCCAGTCCGTTTATTGCACCTGCTCAAACAGTGGAAGCAGCGTCATATTCATACAAAGACACGGCTATTGCTACTGGTAAAAAATTAATGGGTGTTCCTTATAAATGGGGAGGCACAACAACAAAAGGTTTTGACTGCTCTGGATTTATTCAATACATTTTCAAAAAAGCTGGAAAAACACTTCCGCGCACAACGGAACAAATGTATCGAGTAGGGACAAGCGTTTCAAAAGCAAAGCTTCAAAAAGGAGATTTAGTTTTCTTTCAAACGTATAAAAAAGGTCCTTCACATGTAGGCGTGTACTTAGGGAACAATCAGTTTCTTCAAGCTTCTACGTCTAAAGGAGTGACAATTACATCTCTTAGCAACAGCTACTGGAAAGCACGTTATATTGGTGCAAAACGGATTTAACCATCCGTCATTTTTTTGGAAAACAACACTACATTATGTAGTGTTGTTTTTGTTTGCATATACATAACATATTGCCGATATTATTTTTAACGTTTTATACAAAAAAATCCATATTCTATGAGATAATAACGTTAACACATTTTGTACTTTAACATAAGGAACATCCCACTCTATTCGAAAGTTTGGTGAGCGAAGATGAAGCGCTTAGTATGGAGTTATGGAATAGGTATTGTTGCAATAGTAGCAGTACTCTCACTTTTCTTTATGATGAAAGGTCAAACAGAGAAAGCCGTCGTTAGCGGAAATGTACCAAAAGCTCATGCGCAGGGAGAAAGAGTGAAGCAGCCCATCTCACAGTTCCAAGCAGTACAGCCTCATGAAGCAGGTAATGAAATGAAAAATGTAAAAAACAACATGCCTGAAAAAGCGGATCCGCCTCCATTTTTAGTCTACATTGACCCTGGTCATCAAGCTCATGCTAACCTAGAGAAAGAGCCAATCGGACCGGGAGCAGCAGAAACAAAAATAAAGGTTTCCGGAGGCACATCAGGTGTGGTCACCAAGAAGCCGGAATACAAGCTGACGTTAGAAGCGTCTATGATATTAAAACAACTGCTCGAAGAAAAAGGCATAACCGTAAAGCTTACTCGCAGTTCTCACGATGTGAATATTAGCAACCGGGAACGAGCGGAGCTTGCGAACAATTCGAAAGCTGACTTACACGTGCGGATACATGCAGATGGTTCTGAAAATAGTTCTGTAAAAGGACTTTCTGTGCTCACTCCTGCAGAAGATAATTCTTATACAAAACCTATTTATCAAAGCAGTCTGCAGGCATCTCAAGCTATTCTGACAGAGGTGAAAAAAGATCAGTTTGTCGAAGTAGACGGCATTCGTTATCGCAGTGATCTTTCAGGGTTTAACTGGTCGACTGTACCCGTAACGCTAGTGGAGCTCGGATATATGACGAATCCAGAAGAAGACCGGAACCTGTCTGATCAGGCCTATCTTATAAAGCTGATGAATCATGTTGCAGACGGTATCGTGGCATATGAAGAAATGAAAAAATAAAAGGTGAAAAGACCTATAAAAGCGTGTGACTAAATCAATTGATTTATGTCACACGTTTTTTTGTCGTTCATATGATATAAAAAAAGCGTTTTTTCGACAAAAAAGTGGACGAGCAGAAAAGAAAATTAGGTAAAATGCTTCAGTTTCTATAAAACGGTGTCGATATAAAAAGTGATAGTAACATGCATTAGACAGTACATGAAAATGGGGGAACAAGATGAGAAAGTTAACGGCATTAGCTTTAGTACTAAGCGTACTGCTGTTTCAATTCACGCCGCTTGCTAGCGTGAAAGCTGAAACGGTAGAACCAGTTGTGTCTGTAAAATTAGTAAATTATTTAGGAGATCAGCATGCAATTACAATTAAGCCGTCTTATTTATACACTATTAAAAACTCGGATTTGGTCTTAAAGGCAAATACAGAGTATACGGTAACCGCAACAACTCAAGGTGTCACTTTAAAACAAGGAAGCACGGTCTTAGGTGATTTTACAAGCTTTGAAATTACACCGTCTCTTTATAAAAATCCCGTATCTATTAACGGCAGACAATACTTAGGGGACGTTGCGTTTACAAATGAAAAAGGAACGTACGTCAGACCTGTTAATACGCTGCCGATTGAAGACTATTTAAAAGGCGTTGTGCCAAATGAAGTCTATACATCTTGGAATCTGCAAGCCTTAAAAACTCAGGCAGTAGCAGCGAGAACATACGCAATGAGCTATGCAGGAAAAGTAATCAATGACACGGTAAGCTATCAAGTGTACGGTGGCTATACGTGGTATGACAGCACAAACCAAGCAGTAGATCAGACATTCGGACAAGTAGTAACCTATAACAATAAATTAATCAACGCCGTTTTCTCATCAAGCAACGGTGGAAGAACGGAATCAAACAGCAATGCCTGGGGAGGAACTCAGCTTTCTTATTTCCCGGTGAAAGAAGATCCATACGATAAGCAGACGCCTTGGACGTTAGCTATTCAAAAAACGCAAATTGATTTAACAGAAAAAGATTTAGCCAACTATAGCGCTTGGTGGAATACGGTTTCTGAAAAAGATAAAACCGTTACGGATAATTTGAAGTCATGGTTAGTAGCCAATAAGCATCCTGGTAAAACGATTAAAATTACGTCCATTCCAAAGGTGAGTTTTTATGCTCCTTCATCAGGAGGTCGTGTGACTAAAGGTGCGATTACAGTAGACTATCTCGTTAAAGGAGATGTAGACAGTTCGCAAAAACTAGTGGTTCATCATTTAGAATTGACAGATTTAACATCGACGAAGCTAAAATCGATGTTAAACAGCCGTGCGATGCTTAGTCTGCTTGTAACGGAAACAAATGAAACAAGCACATCAACAACTTTTAATGGGAAAGGAAATGGACACGGTGTTGGAATGAGTCAATACGGCGCTCAAAAAATGGCAAGCCTAGGAAAAGACTATCGTGAAATTTTAGATTTTTATTATCCAACAACTACTCTTTTAAGTTTTTATACAACAAAATATCCGCGAAAAGAGCAGGAGCAAGAAGCACCGAAAGATATGGTTGCGCCTGATGCACCTTCAGTTAATGCATTAGGAGATAACCAAACATCGCTTACGGGCGTGACAGAACCAAATGCTTCTGTTATTGCCAAAGTGGAAAATGAAGTAATTGGAACGGGTCTTGCTGATGAAAGCGGAAAATTTTCAATTACGATTGCCAAGCAGCCAGCAGATACCAAAGTGTCGGTAACGTCTAAAGATGCAGCTGAAAATGAAAGCACGGCCACAGTAGTGACCGTAACGGATCAAACGCCGCCTTCGGTTCCTATTGTAAATGAAGTGAGTGACCAAGATACGACCGTAACAGGCGTAACAGAAGCAAACGCCGCCGTGACGGTAAAAGCAGGCGATGCAACGTTCTCTGCAGTAGCGGATGGCAACGGTACATTTACTGTTTCAATTCCAGTACAAATAGGCGGAACAACAATAGCGGTAAGTGCAAAAGATAAAGCAGGAAACGAAAGCCAAGCGCCTTCTTTTGCGGTTAAATCTACGTTAAAAGCACCGCTTGCACCAAAAGTAAATGAAGTAAGTGATCAAGATACAATGATTAAAGGAACGGCTGAAGCAAATGCGACGGTCATCGTTAAAAACGGAAGTCTTCAGCTTGCAGCAGGCAACGCAGATGCTAAAGGAAATTACAGCATCTCAATTGCGAAACAAAAAGCAGGAAGCACGCTGTACGTGACGGTTCAAAATGCAGGTGGAACAAGTTCAGCCACTGCGGTGACCGTACAGGATAAAACGGCACCAGCTGCGCCAAAAGTAAACGCAGTAAGTGATCAAGATACAAAAGTTACAGGTACAGCAGAAGCAAATGCGACGGTTACTGTAAAAGCAGGAACAACAACTGTGGGAACGGCTAAAGCAGGTGCAAATGGAGCGTTTTCTGTTACCATTTCTCTGCAAAAAGCGAATACAAAGCTAAGCGTACAAGCAAAAGATGCAGCAGGAAATAGCAGCTCTGTATCCACTGTAATCGTTACAGCAAAGCAAAAAGCTCCGATAAAACCGACAGTGAATGAAGTGAGTGATCGAAGTACAGCTGTTACGGGTACAGCAGAAGCAAATGCGATGGTTATCATTAAAAACGGAAGTCTTCAGCTTGCAGCAGGAAAAGCAGATACCAAAGGAACATACAGCATCTCGATTGCGAAACAAAAAGCAGGAAGCAAGCTGTCTGTAACGGCTGGAAACGCAGCGGGCGTAAGTCCAGCTGTAACCGTAACCGTGCAGGATAAAACAGCACCCGTTACACCAAAAGTGAACGGTGTAAGCAATCAAGATACAGTAGTAACGGGAAGCACAGAAGCAGGAGCAGAAGTGCATGTGAAAATTGACAAAAAAGTAATTGGCAAAGGAAATGCAAAATCGGATGGAACGTTCAGCATCACCATTCCAAAGCAGCCTGCTGCTACAAAATTAGCTGTTATTGCAAAAGATGCAGCCAATAACTACAGCTCCAACACGTTTGTAACAGTTAGTGCCGCGCAGACAAAACCGGCGCTTCCAGCCGTTAATACGCTTACTGAAAAAAGTACAGCGGTAACGGGAACAGGAGAAAAAAATGCGTCTATTTATATTAAAGTAGGCGGAAAGATTATTGCGAGTGGGAAAATTGATGCAACCGGCAAGTTCAGCGTGAAAATTCCTGCTCAAAAAGCAGGAACGGAAGTGACGGCAGTTCTGCAAAATAAAGTAGGATACAGTCCGTATAAAATTGTAAAAGTGCAAGACACAACCCCGCCGGCACCTCCGGCAGTGAATGCCGTTACGTCTTTGTCCACGTTTCTCTCTGGAAAAACGGAAGCAAATGCCGTGATTACGATTAAAAGCGGTACAAAAGTAATCGGATCAGGCAAAGCAGATAGCAAAGGACAGTTTAAAGTAACGATTCCAAAACAAAAAGCAGGCGTAAAGCTGGCTGTGACGGCAAAAGATGCCGCTGGAAATACAAGTTCAGCAGTCAATATAAACGTTAAATAAAAGCAAAAAAGAATTCTCTGCGGAGGATTCTTTTTTAGTGATTTTTAAGTGGGATAGAAGGTTACTAAAAAGTTACCTTAGAACTTTGAAGTTCCTAACTTACTTTAAAGTGGGTTCTATCTTTTTCTTTTTTCCTGTTTCATAATAACAAATGTAAAGAAATTAGCAGGGGGTTTTTATAATGAGTAATCATTTGCAAGATACAGTAACACTTCACAACGGAGTCAAAATGCCTTGGCTTGGATTAGGTGTATTTAAGGTAGAAGAAGGGCCTGAATTAGTGAACGCGGTGAAAACAGCTATTGTTAAAGGCTACCGAAGCATCGATACGGCAGCTATTTATGAAAATGAAGAAGGTGTGGGGGAAGGAATTCGCCAAGGCCTGAAAGAAGCTGGTCTTTCACGCGAAGACATTTTTGTTACATCAAAAGTTTGGAACGCAGATTTAGGCTATGAAGAGACACTGGCTGCTTACGAAACAAGCTTACAAAAGCTTGGCTTAGAATATTTAGATCTATACTTAATTCACTGGCCGGTAGAAGGTAAGTATAAAGCAGCGTGGAAAGCATTAGAAACGCTGTATAAAGAAGAAAAAGTAAGAGCTGTGGGCGTAAGCAATTTTCAAATTCATCATTTAGAAGATTTAATGAAAGATACAGATGTTAAGCCTGTTATTAACCAAGTGGAATATCATCCTCGTTTGACGCAAAAAGAGCTGCATGCTTTTTGTCAAAAGCATGATATTCAGCTAGAAGCATGGTCTCCGCTTATGCAAGGAGAACTATTAGATAACGATGTGTTAAAAGGAATTGCTGAAAAACACGGTAAATCAGTTGCTCAAATTATTCTGCGATGGGATCTGCAAAACGGAGTTGTAACGATTCCAAAATCGACAAAAGAACATCGTATTGTTGAAAATTCATCGTTATTTGATTTTGAATTGGATGCTGAAGACATAAGTAAAATTAATGAATTAAACCAAAATCACCGAGTAGGTCCAGATCCGGACAACTTTGATTTTTAATAGAAGAACTAAGAGGCTGGGACAAAAGTATTTTAGCCCGAGTGAAAAACGAACCATTGATCAACAAGTTTGATTAGTGGTTCGTTTTTTTTGTTATGGTGAATACAGCTTCATCTGTCCCGGCCTCTTTTTATGCATTATTACATAAATTTAACATTTTCTTCACAGTAAGCTAAAGGACGGGCCGTATGATAAAGAAAGGTCGTGAAAGATAGAGAAATCATTTCATTTTTAAGTGTAAAATAGGCGGTGTAACGATGACAAAACAACCTTACTCTCACATACAATGTAAAAAAACATCAATGATTGATTTATTGCTGGATGCAGGGGTTTATAAAAAAGGAAACAAGCAGCTATATGAGCTTACGCTTCAAGAACTAGAAACAGAATACGAAGCTATTTCACAACAGCGCATATCTCGATGAAATTTTGATACATTGCTAGAATTTGTTATAATAGAGGAAAGGATAGGAGTGGATTTATATCGAAAAGCACCCGACAGACTCGCAGCCCATCCGTATGGATATCCTCGATTCTATATTTGCTAAAATGGTATTAAATAAGGCTATCCGAGATTTTAGAAGAGATCAAATTTTACGTGAAGTCGATCAAACATTAGAAGAAAGAAACAAAGAGAAATTTTTTCAATTAATTGAAGAATTAAAATCAATTTCGTAAAGGGCGTTCGCGCGATAGAATTTGATTTTATCATTTTAGCATATAAAAACAGGTAAGAAGCGGCATGCTTAGTTACCTGTTTTTTTGTCGTCTTATTGCAAAACAAGGCCTTACATAAGGAGTGCACCTTGCTAGTAAACAGACAAAAAGAGCAAGTCTAATGTACTCACTCTTTTCAGAAAGGTATGGGTGTTACTGAGAAAATGAATGTCACTTTCTAAGTGTTGCGTGTGGGGTTTAGAAAGTTCTATGCATCTGCATATTTTCTACTTCATTCGCTCTATGTATTGTTAAAGTAACAATATAACCATATCTTATCACATGAACGAAATTCGATTCAATATATTTATTGATTTTCTTTTTAAATTGTTCTAAATAATTAGTGAATGTAAAAAAATGTTTTTATTGGGTGAATGTGTATCTATAAAAAACAATAGAAAAATATAGTGGGGTTTTTATGGGAGACATTTGTTTATTTCTGACGGACTGTAAGCTTCAAAAGAGTACAATCCGTCCTGTAAATCAGTATTAAGAAAAAATGAGCTGCACCCAGTAGAATAGAAGGAAAAGAGTAACGATCGTGGTAAGCGGGATAACGATAAGTGATACTTTTAAATAATCTTTCCATTTTATCTTGATATGATTTTCTTTTAAAATATGCATCCAGATAAGAGAAGCTAGTGTTCCAATCGGCAATAAAAGCGAGCCCATATCACTTCCAATAATATTAGCAAGATAAATGGTTTTAAGAGTAATAGGATCGAGCCCCATTTCAGTCAAGGTAATGGTTCCGACCATCAGGGCGGGGTGATTGTTAAACAAGTTGGAAAGAATAGAAACAAGTCCTCCCATGATAAAGCTTGCTTCAAAAAGTCCTCGATTTACAATTGGTTCGCAAACTTTTACAAGCAGCTCCGTTAACCCTACGTTATGCAGTCCGTAAATAATAACGTACATCGAAAATGCAAAAACGAAAATGTGCCATGGCGTTTTCTTTAAAATATCAATTGGGTTTGTACGTAAGTGATACCATCTCCAAATGAGTAAGATCAGTGAGCCCAGTACAGCAACCAATTCGATTGGTATGCCGAAATAAGAGGCGACAAATAGGAGACAGCGCATAACAAACACAAATAATAAAACTTTCAGCATAAATTGTGTGCGTTTACGTTTTGTTTCAACAGAAATGCTTCCTTTTAAGGGGTGAAACTGTTTCGTAAAGAAACTTTCTTCTATATCTTTTGAAGCATGCGGCAGTTTTTTTGGCAAATGGCGTTTTACGACCGTATACATGAGCCAAGACATAAATAATAAACCAAGTGTCGCCGGTACAAACATCATCGCCGTGTGCATATAAAGCGACATGTGAACAATTTTTAAGGCAATCAAATTGACAATATTACTTACACCTATAGGCGCGCTGGAAGCGGTAGCAATAAGCGCTCCACTTAAAAGGTAGGGGATCTGCTGGTGGGGTTTTAGCTGAAGGTTTTTCAAAAGTAGAATTAAAATTGGAGTGGTAATTAAAATACTGCCGTCATTATTAAATAGTAAAGTCATTAAAAAGCAAAGCAGTTGAATGTACCAATATAATCGGTACCCTGAGCCTTTGGATAAACTCACTAGTCGTGCAGCTGCCCAGTGGAAGAATCCAAAACTTTCTAATATGACGGCCATGACAATGGTGGCAATAATGGTAATAGAAGCGCCGCTTATCTTTGCGAAAATATCAACAATGTCTGATTTGGATACAATCCCTGTAAGCAGGATAATGGCTGCTCCTATGGCTGCCGGCCATGCTTCGTTGATGCCGTTTGGCCTCCAAAAAATGACGAGCATTGTCATTGTAAACACGAAAATGGCAATTCCAATTTCAATATTCATCAGTATGCTCCTTTCTTCTAAAATTTGTAATGAATATACCCTTGCATGTCCCTTACACTCTATTTATATTCATTTATTACTAGAAGGATTGTGCATAAGACCATTTTTGCTAATATGTTTGTTTATCTTGCCAAGGCACGTATCATCTCGGGAGAGGAGCCTACAAGAAGACTAGATCAATCCAATCTAAAGACGAACAAATGTGATAAATGAGCTAGTAGGATCGCTTGTTACGCCGCTGTGGATTTCCGTGCAAGACTTCGCTTTCCGCGGGCGGTTGATGAGCCTCCTCGTCGCATACGCTCCTGCGGGGTCTCATCTGTTCCGCTTTTCCCGCAGGAGTCTTCGTCTTGCCCTCCAATCCACAGCTAGAAGCCACTACATACATGAAACCTACGTTCACGTTTATCATCACAATAAAAAGATCCGAACGATTCATCGTTCGGATCTTTCTTCAACTAACATACTTTTGGTCCAGGATCTTCAAGGTCAGCAAGTATAGGTTTTTTCGTGTAAAGTTAACGCTTGTATCTGGTCACGGTCAGGTTCATAGCCAATGCCCGGTGTATCAGGAACGGAAATAATACCGTTGTCGACTGTGATTTCCGGGTGAACGATATCACGCGGCCAGTATTTAGATGATGCAGCCGTATCTCCGGGAAGCGTAAAATTAGCCAGTGTGGTAATGGCAATATTATGTGCTCGTCCTACACCTGATTCGAGCATACCGCCGCACCATACGGGTACACCGTGAGTTTGACAAAGGTCATGAATTTTTTTGGCTTCGGTTAGTCCGCCTACCCGGCCAATTTTAATGTTAATAATTTGCGTGCTTCCAAGTTTAATAGCTTTTCGAACGTCTTCAGCTGAATGAATGCTTTCATCCAAGCAAATAGGCGTGCGCATGCGGGCCTGCAGTTCAGCGTGATCAATTAAATCATCATGAGCTAACGGCTGTTCAATCATCATTAAATCAAACTCGTCAAGCTGAGCAAGGTGATCAGCATCTGCAAGCGTATAAGCAGAGTTCGCATCAACCATTAGGGGAATAGAAGGAAATTCGTTTCGAACCGCGCGCGTCAAGTTAAGATCCCAGCCCGGCTTAATTTTAATTTTGATTCGCTTATATCCTTCATTTAATCCGACTTCAATTTTGCGAAGCGTTTCGTCAATCGTAGGCTGAATGCCAACGCTAAGACCAACTTCAATTTGACTTTTACTGCCTCCTAACGCTTTAGATAGAGAGAGGTTTTGCCTCCGCGCATACAAATCCCAAACTGCGCCTTCTAACGCCGCTTTTGCCATGTAATTGCCTCGAATATGAGCAAAGCGTTGGGATACTTCATCAGGATGCTGAATTTCTTTCTGTTGAAGCAAAGGAATTAAAAAATCCTCCATAATGTGCCAGTTTGTTTTAAGCGTTTCTTCTTTATAAAAAGGATCTGCGCACGCTACGGATTCAGCCCAGCCGGATTGTCCGTCTTCGTCTTGAATTTCTACTAAAATAAAATCTCGATCCACTTCTTTTCCAAGACTTGTCGTAAACGGATGAAGTAAATCCATTTTTAAATGCCGTAAAATGACGTGTTTTATCTTCATTTTTGCACCTCTTTTTTCGTTAAAATATAAAAATGAACGGGTGCGCTGCTTTCTGGATGCTTCATAAAACCTGTTACTTCAAATCCTTTTGCAAAACACGCTTGAAATACGTATCTTGTACGCATCCGCCAGTCCAATGCAAGAGAAGGAGAGACTTCTTTCATTTGCTGAAAAGCAGATGGGATAGCTACAGCTACAACCTCATCATTTAACAGTTTTTCATCAATATTTGTAACAGAAGGAAACCCTTCATCCGTTAACGTCCATTGAGTAAGCGATGCCTCCATTATTTGATCTGGCGTATAGAGAGGCTGAGCTCGTTTTGTATCCTCTAAAGATGCCCATTCTACAACGAATCGATCAGAAGGCAAGTCAGCATTTAACGGATCATTCATGTCTCCGTAGCAGTTTTCAATATATGTAGAACAAACGGCTCCAAGCTTTCCAATATTTAAATACCCGTTGGCGCTTTCTAACGGATCGTACGTCCAGCTGATATATGAATAACCCTTTTTTTTACTTTCCTGTCTCTGCGCATGCTTAAGCTTAGCGCCAATGCCCATGCTGCGATAGGCAGGGTCAACTGCTAGTATATGAGAACATAAGTAGACGCAAGTTCCATCAAACCCTGGAAAGCTATATTGAAAGCCAATCAGCTTTTCATCTAGAAACGCACCGAGAACAAGACCTCCGTTTTTAACAGCGGTCAAAGTTTGGTGAACAGGCGTTGCTTCTTCTTCTCCCCAGACGCGGCTTTCTAATGCGCGTACTTCTTCTAGTTCATTGGTTGTTATAAGTGAACGAATCGTTAAAGCTTCAGTCATATATTTACTTCCTTTCTTTTGATCATTTATTCTAAAAAGATGCCTTGCTCGGCATAGAGCTTTTCCAAGTGTTCCTGTCGTTTTCCAGCCGTTTTTTCATCTCTTTTTTGCATGCTGCCAATTACAACTTGCGATAGGGCAAGAAGTGATAAAATATGTTCGGTTGTGCCGGCTAAAAGCGTGATATCAGCGATTTGGCCTACCGGAGACAGACGGCGGTCTGTAATGGCAATGACTTTTGCTCCTTGTTTTTTAGCCTGCTGAGCTACTTCAAGCGCTTCTTTTGTATAGCGCGGCAGTGAAAATACCACAACGGTTGATGCGCTCGTGAGATTGCATAGCGTTTCAAGCAAGAATCCAGTTGGAAAAGATAAAAGAACATGATTGCGAAGCTGATTCATTTTATAATACAGCCAGTAGGCTGCCGTATGAGATTCACGGAAACCCGCAATATACACTTGATCACTTTTGATAAGCGCATCTACAGCTTGAGATAAATCCTTTTCGTCAACGGGGGAAAGCCATTCACTAAAAGGTTTCTTTTCTTCCGCTGCAGAATCAGCTGCATGCTTGTTAGCTGCTTCTTTTGATTCGGCAGAAGAAAGCCATTCTTTTCGCATTAGCTCCTGCAAATCTGAAAAACCATTTAACCCAAGTGCGTAAGCTAGGCGAATAACGGTTGTTTCACTGACACCTGCTTCTTTGCCAATTTGCCCGGCCGTGTACAGCGAGCCTTTTTCCATAAAATTAACGAGAAACTCCGCTACTTTTTTCTGACCGCGAGAAAGGTCAGGGAATTTATGTTTAATTAATTCTTGAAATGATGGATTCATATAGCCTCCTAAAAAAAGAAGTTATAACTTCATAAAGATATATTAATGCATTTTAAACTTCATTTCAATTACTGTTTCAAAATAAAAAGAAGCCTTCGTGATATAATAAATTGATTATTCAAAAATAAATGCCATTATTCAAAAACGAATTGTATTTTATTCAAAAGTGAATAGAAAGCGGGGAGCATACATGAATTCAGAATGGAATGAAAATCAGTGGATCCTTCATTCATTAAAAGATGATTTGCTTGTCACGGATGAAAAAGGCATCATTGTCCGAATACATGAAGGAACGGGAAACATTTACGATGTAAAAGCTGAAAAACTGCTCGGAAAGTCTGTGTATGAACTTGAAAAACAAGGGTTGTTTACGCCAATCGTTACCCCAATTGTGCTTGAAACAAAGAAGAAAATTACGCTTGTACAAACAACTAAACAAGGCAAGCAAGTGCTCGTTACAGGCATTCCTGTCAAAGATGAAAAAGGAGAGATTAAAAGAATTGTCAGCTATTCTCACGATGTGACGGAGCTGATGGAAATGAAGACATATCTTGATGCGATGGAAGGCGAAATGCAGCGCGTAAAGAGCGAGCTTATGCTGCTAAGAAACCAAAACCTATCAACTGAAGGAATTGTATGCAACAGCGATAAGATGCAGCACGTTCTTCGTACGGCCGTTCACGTTTCGAACGTGGACGTAAATATTTTACTTTTAGGGCAGTCAGGAGTAGGGAAAACGCACTTAGCCAAGCTGATACATAACAAAAGTACAAGAAGCAAAGGGCCGTTTATTGAAGTGAACTGCGGGGCAATTCCAGATCATTTATTTGAAGCGGAACTGTTTGGCTATGAAGCAGGGGCTTTTACCGGTGCATCGAAAAACGGAAAGGTGGGGCTGGTCGAATTAGCAGACGGGGGCACGCTTTTTTTTGATGAAGTGGGAGAACTGTCACCGGCGCATCAAGTGAAAATTTTAAAGCTCATTCAAGAAAAACAGTTTTATTCCGTTGGAGGAAGAAAGCCTAAAACCGTGGACTTTCGCTTAATTGCAGCGACGAACAAAGATTTAGAAAAAGCCGTTGCCGAAAAAGAATTTCGAGAAGATTTATATTTTCGTTTAAGCGTCGTACCGATTACCATTCCATCTTTGAACGAGCGCCCTGAAGATATTTTTCCGCTGCTCACACATTTTGCCGAGCAGTTTGAAAAGAAATATAACCGAAAAAGAACGTTTGATAATGCGGTTATTCACGCACTGCTTTCCCACGAGTGGAAAGGAAACGTACGAGAGTTAATCAATGTGATTGAACACGCGGTGGTTGTATCTTCACAAACGCTGATTACAATGGAGCATTTGCCGCATTCTCTGCATAGGAAAAAACGGGTTCAGTACGTTGAAGAACATGGGGAAATGAAGCTTAATGACGCGTTAAACGAGCTGGAAAAAGAGATATTAGTAAGAGCAAAAAAACAGTATAAAACGACAACAGAAATAGGTGAAGCACTCGGAATCAGTCAGCCTTCAGTTGTTAGAAAATTAAAAAAACATTCCGTTTTTTAACGTCTTTGGCACGCTCTTTGCATGTAAAACAAGTACAAACACATTACTTGATAGATTGCGAGGAGGAAGTCAGATGACGCAGGCATCACTTACACAGTTAATGAACAGTTTACCGGATTTACTAGCACCAAGCATGGCGAAAGATCACCCTAATTTACCGGTGGTAAAAGCTGAGGGCTGCTACTACTACGGAGCGGACGGAAAAACGTATTTAGATTTTACATCAGGTATTGCAACAGCGAATACAGGTCATCGTCACCCTAAAGTTGTACAAGCGATTAAAGATAGCGTTGATCATCTTATGCACGGCCCGTCAGGTGTGATTATGTATGAATCCATTTTACAGCTGGCGGAAGAATTAAAAACAGTATTGCCAAGAGGCCTGGACTGCTTTTTCTTTGCTAATAGCGGAACTGAAGCAATAGAAGGAGCGTTAAAACTGGCAAAATACGTGACGCAAAGACCTTATACGGTTTCATTTACGGGCTGCTTTCACGGCCGTTCTCTCGGAGCGCTTAGCGTGACGACATCAAAAAGCAAATACCGGAAATTTCTTCAGCCATCGGGCTTAACGTATCAAGTGCCTTATGCAGACGTGACTCAGTGTCCAAAAGGAGAAGATCCGGAAATCTACTGCGTGGAAAAGTTAGAAAAAGATTTTGACACGTTGTTTAAGCATCAAGTAACGCCGGAAGAAGTGGCGTGCATGATTGTAGAGCCGGTTCTTGGAGAAGGCGGCTACGTAATCCCTCCGAAAGCATGGCTGCAAAAAATAAGAGAAGTGTGTGATAGACACGGCATTCTGCTTATTTTTGACGAAGTGCAAACAGGGTTTGGACGTACCGGCGAGTGGTTTGCAGCTCAAACGTTTGACGTGACGCCTGACATTATGGCAATCGCAAAAGGCATAGCATCAGGACTTCCGTTAAGTGCTACTGTAGCTTCTAAACAGCTCATGGAAAAGTGGCCGATTGGTACACATGGAACAACTTTTGGAGGCAATCCCATTGCTTGTTCAGCAGCACTTGCGACGCTGGACGTATTAAAAGAAGAAAAGCTGATTGAGAACTCAAAAGCAATGGGGAAATATGCAGCGGATCAGCTTCAGCATTTAAAAGCGAAGCATGAAGTTATCGGGAGCATTCGTTCAGTGGGACTAATGATTGGAATTGAAATTATTAATCCGAAAACAAAGCAAGGTGACGGAAATCTTCTTCTTGAGATTTTAGACAAATGTTTGGAAAAAGGGGTGCTGTTTTACCTTTGTGGAAATAGCGGAGAAGTGATTCGAATGATTCCTCCTTTAACGATTACAAAAGAAGAAATTGACGCCGGGCTTCGCGTGTTAGACGAAGCATTGACAGAAATCACAAGTCTTCACGTGATCTAAAGCTTTAAGAAGCTCTTTGTTTCAACAAAAGATAAATTGACCCATAATAAGGAGGAATCTGTTATGAACGGACTGGATATGACGGTTATGTTTGTCTATTTTGGCGTATTGGTTGTAGCGGGTATTATTGGCTCGTTAAAAGCAAAGTCATCAGAAGATTTTATTTTAGCCGGAAGAAACTTAGGGATGTTTATGTATTTAGGATGTTTATCAGCCGTTATTTTAGGCGGAGCGTCAACGATTGGAACGGCTCAGCTTGGCTACGAGCACGGGCTGTCTGGCATTTGGTTTGTGACGATGATTGGACTTGGAATCATTACGCTTGGCACGATTTTTATTAAGCGGATTTCGTCGTTGAAAGTGACGACTATCAGTGAGCTGCTAGGAAAAAGATATAACGCTCAAGCGCAAATTATCAGCGCGGTTGTTGCCGCTATTTATACACTCATGGTATCAGTCACTCAGGTGATTGGAATGGGAACCATCATTCATGCGTTGCTTGGATGGAACATGACGGCATCGATGTTAATTGGCGGTTCGATTGTTTTGTTCTACACGATTTTAGGCGGAATGTGGAGCGTAACGGTTACTGATATTATTCAATTTGTTGTGATGACGGTGGCGATTTTTGGATTTATGCTTCCAATGAGCGTATCAGAAGCAGGGGGTCTCAAAGCGCTCACCGGTGATTTACCATCATCGTATTTTGATTTTTCATCGATTGGATACGGTCAAATTTTTCAGTATTTCCTCTTGTATACGCTTGGTATGGCAGTTTCTCAAGATATTTGGCAGCGAGTATTTACGGCGCGAACAGAAAAAATTGCGCGAAACGGCTCTATTTTTGCAGGGGTGTACAGCATTGCCTACGCAATTGCGGGAAGTGTAATTGGAATGTGTGCGTATTTGCTGCTGCCAAACGCAGAAAGCAGTCAAAGCATTTTTGCGACGCTTGCGATTCAAATTCTGCCTCAAGGGTTATTAGGTCTCGTACTTGCAGGCGTTTGTTCGGCGCTGATGTCAACTGCTTCAGGAACACTGCTTGCGTCTTCTACGCTCATTAGCAACGATATCATTAAAAAAGTGTGGCTTAAAAATATTTCAGAGAAAAATTATTTAATTTTAACCCGTGTGAATACACTTATTGTCGGCGTGCTTGCTATTATTTTTGCTCTTTGGATTCAAGACGTGCTTGTTGCTTTAGACGTGGCGTATGCGATTTTATCAGGAGCGATTTTTGTTCCGTTTGTTGTCTCGCTGTTTTGGAAAGACATTCATCCAAAAGCAGGAGTTTCAGCGATTGTTGTTAGTACGCTAGTAGTACTTGGAGGTCTATTAATTGAAGGACTTTCTTCTACCACGCCAATCCTATACGGAATTTCAAGCAGCATCATTGTAATGGCTGGATTTGCGGTTATGGCTCGAAACAAAGAACTGTCTGATCAAGAAAAGGTTCAAGAAGATATGTGAATAAGGGGGTAAAAAGCTTCTCATAGTAAAGTGAGAAGCTTTTTAGCATTTTGTATGCATAAGTATAGACAACAAACGGCAAGGAGGAGTACACTAGACGCTCAGATTATAGAGATAAGGAGATTGGTACATGAAGAGCAGAACGTCCGTAATGGTTAGTATTGTGCTGGCAATGCTAGTGGCTTCGCTTGATTCAACGATTATGAATACGACGATGCCCGTTATTGCAAAAGAGCTTGGAAGATTTGATTTGTACGCGTGGTCGTTTGCTTCGTACATGATTGCAAGTACGATTTTATCTCCGGTAGCGGGAAGATTATCGGATTTATTTGGCCGCAAAAAAGTATTTGGGTTTGGAATTATTGCTTTTTTAATTGGTTCAATGCTTTGCGGCGTGGCAAATACGATGATTCAGCTTGTTCTTTTCCGTGCGGTTCAAGGAATAGGAGCCGGGTTTATGGTGGCCTTTCCCGCTATTATTGCCGGAGACTTATTTCCTGTCGAGAAACGAGGGAAAATTCAGGCGCTGTTTACAACGATGTGGGGATTATCAGCTGTGTTGGCTCCGCTTTTAGGCGCTTTTTTTGTGGATTATTTAACGTGGAGATGGATTTTCTTTATTAATTTGCCGGTATGTATCGTCGCGTTTCTAGCGTTAATGCCGTATCAGGAAAGCTATGAGCCGAAAAGAGCAAAAGTCGATTACATCGGTGCTATATTGTTTGGAGCTGGCGTTACGTCACTGCTGCTTGTGACGGTAGTGGAACAAAACCGAGTTGTGTATGCAGTAGCGGGACTTATTTTATTGGTCATTTTTTATCTCCATGAACGAAAACATGCTTCTCCGATTGTACCGCTGTCCATGTTCCAAAACAAAACGCTGTCATGGATTAATATCAATGCGTTTATTGGAACGGTGGCTTTATTCGGAACGTCAAGCTACATTCCGTTATTTTTACAGCGAGTAGCGCATTTGTCACTGTTTATGAGCGGAGTTGCGCTGTTAGGAACAGCGGTCGGATGGATGTCTGTGTCCGTGCCTGCAGGTAAATGGATTTTGAAACACGGCTACAGAAAGCTGTTGTTAATCGGGAATGTGCTGCTCGTTGGCTCAGGAACACTTCTGCTGATGCTAAATGAAAGCCACGGTTTCTTCTACGTGTTCTGCGTCATGATTGTACAAGGGCTATCGTTTGGTCTGCTGTCTACGGTTGGAGTCATTGGTGTACAGCAATTAGTAGGAGGACATGAAAGAGGTATTTCAACGTCATTTTTTATGTTTTGCAGAAACATGGGAACAGCAATCGGCGTTACGATTATGGGTGCGTTGCTGACTTCAGGCGGAAGCTTTATGGCAGGCATTCATCACTTGTTTTTATTTGGCTTTGCCGGAAGCATCGTGGCTTTATTAACGTCGTTAAAGATTCAAAACGATACGGAAACAAAGCACAGTCGAGCTGCTAGTTAAGGGAATTTATGCTAAATATGTTTATTTCATAAAAAAACGGGAAGAAACCAAATAAGGTCATAGAATTGCCTGAGAAATCGTAGGCATATTCTTCTTCTTCTTTCACTTACTACATGTGGGACGCCGGGTATCGGCGTCTTTTTTTGCGTTGTAAAAAAGCTGCTTATATAACCCAAAGCATATCTATAAATAATTTTGTTCAAATAATGGGACTTTTTACAAAAATAAGTCTTTAAATGGTAAGGGAGATTAGGTATAATTTAGTGGTTATTTAGCATATTTTAGAAATGTTTGACTGAGTTTGTACGAAAAAGTGAAAGGGGATATTTCATGTCATGGCTCACCAAATGGTCGTTCAAAAATAAAGCGGCTATTACCATTATGTCTATTTTAATTTTAGCTTTAGGAGTCATTAGTTATTTTACACTTCCGATGGAGTTCCTGCCGACCGCTGATCAGCCTCAAGTGTCAGTAGTAGTTATGGGGCAAGGAACGGATGCAGACTCGATGGAAAAACAAGTGACGTCACCGATTGAAGAAGCGGTAGCCGGTGTTAAAGGAAAAAGCAACGTGTATTCAACGACGGGAGACGGCTATTCCAAAATCGATATTTCATTTGAATCCAAAACGGATATGAAAGAAGCAAAAACAAACGTCCAAGAAGCGCTGTCTTCGGTGCAGCTTCCAGCCAGTGTATCAAAGCCTAATGTTATTCAATTAAATACCTCTATGATTCCCATCGCAGATATTTCACTCACATTTAAAGAAGGATTAACAAGAGACAATCTGGATCTTGCAGAGAAAAAACTGATCCCTAAATATAAAGACGTTAAAGGCATTGCGAGTGTTCAAACGTATGGAACAGCGGATTCCTACGTGTCTATTAAAGTTGATAATAAAAAATTGTCACAAAAGAACGTGACTATTGATAAAGTCATCAGCGTGTTAGAAGGAAAAAACACGTCGCTTGCAGTTGGAGAAAAAGTCATTAATAACAAGTCGAGCAATATCAACGTAACTGGTAAAATTGACAGCTTGGACAAAGTGAAAAAGCTGCCGGTTGCACAGGGTGTAACGCTAGGCGACCTTGCAAAAGTAGAGGTGAAAAAGCCTGAAGGCGTCGTGACGCATATTAACGGAAAAGATGCACTTTTACTTATTGTTACAAAAGACAGTCACTCAAACGCCGTTAGCATCACAAAAGAAGTAAAAAAACTGTCTCAGCAAATTAACAAAGACTATAACAATGTGAATGCTTCTGTATTTTTTGCAACAGGGGACAGCGTACAAAACTCTGTTCATTCCATGATGAAAGAAGTGTTGCTAGGCGCACTTTTTGCGACCGTTGTCATCATGCTGTTTTTACGCAGCGTTCGCTCTACGTTTATCACAATTGTATCCATTCCGCTATCGCTTTGCTTTACGCTTTTTTTATTATCCAAATCAGGCGTCACGCTCAACATTTTAACGCTTGGAGGAGTAGCGGTAGCGATTGGGAGATTGGTAGATGATAGTATCGTTGTCATTGAAAACATCTTCCGCAAAATGCAAAAAGAAGAGTTTTCGCTTGGACTGATTATTGATGCCACAAAAGAAGTAGGCTCTGCTATTACCGCTTCTACATTAACAACAGTAGCCGTCTTTTTACCAATCGGCCTTGTAAACGGAGGGCTTCAAGACTTTATGCTTCCGTTCGCTCTAACGCTGACCTATTCGCTGCTGTCTTCATTAATTGTGGCGCTTACCGTTGTACCGTTAATGAGTGCCGGGTTATTAAAAAATGAAAAACTTCGCAAGCACAAGCAGCCGGTTCGTTTTACAAAGGTTATAACATGGTCGCTTAATCATAAATGGGTTGTGCTGCTGCTTTCGCTGCTTTTATTTGTCGGATCTATTGGCGCGTACACGATGATGCCTAAAGGAGCGGTTGATAACTCTTCATCTGACTTTGTAGGCACAACGTTAAGCTATCCAAATAACACGCCAATTAAAACCGTAGAAGAAAAATCACTGCAGCTTGAACGCTACATTTTAGCTCAAAAAGAAGTAAAAGAGGTATATATGCAGCTTGGTAATACGGATGAAGGAGCCAAGTGGGGAGACGTTGGTTCGCCTACTGAAGCTACGTATACGATTACCGTAAAAGACAGTGGAAACACTGATTCGCTAATGAAACGAATTCAAAATCAAAAGAAACTCTATGACGGAGGGGATCTTAGCGTAAGTGCAGCTTCACTAATGGGAGCGTCCACTACTTCCATTACCGTTGATGTAATTGGAAACGACATGAACAAGTTAGAAAAAACAGCAAGCAGCATTAAGAAAGAAATCAGCGATATAAAAGGAGTAGACAAAGTTTCTACGAACCAAGACGAAAAGAAAACGATTTACTCTTTAGACGTAGATCCAACAAAAGCGAACACGCAGCAAGTAGCGCAGCAGCTTGGCGTTATGCTGAATAAAACGCCGATTGGAGCGATAGATTTAGAAGGCAAGCAAGCAAACGTACTTCTTGAATCTGTCTTAAATCCAACGTCACCAAAAGAGTTAAAAGATATTTCTATTATGACAGAGACAGGACCGTCACCTGTTTCAAAAGTGGCTTCGCTAACGCAAGCTGAAAAGCCAACAAATCAGTTTCATAAAAATGGAGACCCATATATTCAAGTAACAGCGGATGTCAATCCAGAAAAGCTTTCAGAAATTAATAAAGACATTCAAACAACCATTTTTGGAGACGGTAAGAATAAAGGACTGTCGATTTCAAAAGATGTTGACGTTGTAATCGGCGGAGCAAGCACTCAGCAAGGAGAAGATTTCTCTGACTTGTTCATTACGATGCTCGTGTCGATTGGTATTGTGTTCTTAATTATGGTCATTACGTTTAAAACGATCCGCACGCCTTTTGCCATTTTATTTTCACTTCCGCTTGCTGCAATCGGTGCCGTTTTAGGATTATTAATCAGCCGTATCCCAGTAGACGTAACAGCTTTACTTGGAGCCCTGATGCTGATTGGTATTGTTGTAACGAATGCGATTGTACTATTAGACCGCGTGAAGCAAAATGAAAAGAAAATGATTATGCGCGATGCTATTGTCGAAGCAGCCGCTACGCGTATGCGTCCAATTGTCATGACGTCTGCTGCTACGATTTGTGCGATGCTGCCGCTTTTATTTAAACAAAGCGAAAGCGGAAGCCTTGTTTCTCAAAGTCTTGCAGTCGTTGTAATCGGAGGATTAGCCGTTGCAACTCTGCTTACACTTGTAGTCATTCCAGTTGTATATGAACTGCTTCACTTTAGAAAATCGAAAAAACAAAGAATACAGCAAAAACAGCAGGAAGACGTAACGCCGCTATAATGTTTAAAAGAGGTTAGGACATAAGTAATTTAGTTGAAGGAAGAGGCTGGGACAAAAGGATTTTAGACAAAGTGAAAACCGAACCATTAATCAAGATGTTTGATTCGTGGTTCGGTTTTTTTGTTAGGGTAAACATAGGTTTCATGTGTGTAAGTCTTTCTAGCAGTTGATTGGAGGGCAAGGCGAAGACTCCTGCGGGAAAAGCGGAACAGGTGAGACCCCGCAGGAGCATATGCGACGAGGAGGCTCAGCGGCCGCCCGCGGAAAGCGAAGCCTTGCACGGAAATCAACTGCGGTGTCACAAGCGACTCAGCTCATTCTCTCATCTGTTTGTCTTTAGCTGGAATTGATTTGGTTACGTTCCAGCCTCTTTTTTATGAAACTTTTTGACTAGTCAAACGTATAGTTAGATAAAGAAATGGAGGGGTAGTATGTTTCGAATAAAAGAGCGATGTTCCGTTTGTCAAAAAGAAATTCAGCCGAATGAAGAAGTATGGATGAGAATGAAGTATCCAAGTAAAAGAGGAATGACCGAAATCAAAGCTTTTTTACATCAAGAGGCGCAGTTTGTATGCATGGACTGCTTTGGAAAAACAAAAAAATGAGTCAAACCCGTACTCTTTTCAACATATTGACATAGTATAATTTATAGTTTAATATTTAGATAATTATCTAAATACTTAAATGTGATGGAGATGAACTTTAATTGAATGAAACGTTTAAAGCTTTAGCGGATCCTACTCGCAGGAAGATTTTAGAGCTGCTAAAAGAGCGGGATTTAACCGCAGGAGAAATTTCCGAGTATTTTAATATGACCAAACCAAGCATCTCAAATCATTTGAAAATCTTGAAGCAAGCGGACCTCGTTCAAGATGAAAAAAGAGGGCAGTTTGTGATTTATTCGTTAAATACAACCGTTTTTCAAGATTTAATCGGCTGGTTTTTCAGCTTTCAGAAAGGAGAGAGTTAAATGAAAAAACACGTATTTCCTTTAAGCATTACCCTTTTCACACTAATTGCATGGCTGATTGCACTGCCGCATCTTCCAGCTACAATGCCCATTCACTGGGGAGCAAATGGAGAAGCAGACGGATTTGCCACAAAGATAAATGCAATGATTTTAACAGTAGGAATCATGGTGCTTATTTATTTTGTCATCGCATTTGTGCCGCGAATTGACCCGCGTAAAGAAAATTATAAGTACTTTTCAAAAACATATAACATCCTGTTAAACGCCGTACTGCTATTATTCTTTTTTGTAAATATGAGCACTATTTTACAGGGGCTGGGCTATAACGTGCCGATGTCGTACATTGCTCCGATTATGGCTGGACTCGTTTTTATCATTATCGGAAACTACTTGCAGCGCGTGCGCTCTAACTATTTTATGGGGATTCGTACACCGTGGACATTGAGCAATGAAAACGTATGGAAAAAGACGCACCGTTTATCCGGAAAGGTCTTTTTTATCGGCGGACTGCTAATTCTTATTAGCGCTTTTTTACCTGATGGATACAAGTCAGTTACCATGTGGGGGAGTATCGTTCTGTGCGTGGCGATTCCTTATCTGTATTCGTACTTGGCGTATAAAAAAGAAATGAATATGTAAGCATACAAAAAAATCCGGTGAACACACCGGATTTTTTTATGGATAACATATCAACCGTAACGCCACCGTTCGTGTCACGCCGGCTGATGAGAATAAATACAGCATAAAGTATGAAACGCGTTTCAGGTCAAGAGCTGCTATGAAAAAACTTACATTTGCTTACGATCGCTTGCTTCAGGCGGCTTTTCAATCCATCCATTTTTAATCATCACTTCGCTGCAGCGCCCCGCTACTTTTAAGTCTCGTAAAATACACGCTTCACAGTGCCCAACAATATCAAGCCTCATGCTAGTAGTCATTGCCGTTGCGTAATAGGTAATGGCTACTTTAAACATTGCGCCTGCGTGAAACGTCATCAGCTTTTCTGAAAAAGGCGCGTGCGTAGACGTTGTGATTTCATTATCCAAAAGCGGAGGCGTATGAAGGTTTTCTTCGTGCATAATGGAAGAAAAAAGCTCAATATGCTTGTGGGCCACATCAAGTCCAGTCTCCATTACTTTCTTCACATCTTTTCGTTTGCTCACTTGTTTAAAAGCAATTAAAAGCGCTTTGGTTGCCATGCTTTTGCGTAAGTTAAAATAAATATTACCGGCTTCCGTTGCGTTTAAAAGGCGCTGCTTTCCTACAAAATCAAGAGCGTAAGTCAAATCCGTGATCGGCTCTTGTTTTTTCGGATTTAAAAAATAAGGAGCGGGTACATAAAGATTTTTTGCTAAAAGCAGATCGAGCGACCGATTATAGATCTCCATCGCATCTAAATTGCACTGATGGTAATAATCTCGAAGATCTCGGCGAACCGAAACGCTAAATGAAATGCCATACCCTGACAAGCCGTGAATCGTCATGTCATGAAGATACTTCAGCCAAAACGAGTCTGTAAAAAGCGGAGGTGCGTGCAAGTCCACATCTTCATCTGTAAAACCTTTTGGCAGCGGAAAATGTTCAGCATGAAAAATGGCAGTCAGCAGCTCAATATGCTTTTTCGATAGCTCTAGCGAAAAGGCAAATAGCGACCGAATCTCTGCATCCGTTACCGTTGCAAGAACGTATTTTGCTACGCAAGCCGCCAGCGTATCCTGCTGATACTGCGCGCATAGACTCGTTATTTCAGGCGAAGTCAAACGCTTGCTTTCTGCGTTCAATTGGCTTTCCTCCTATCTATAAAAATGGTACGTATTTATAAAAAACAGATAAGTATAGTGTGGACAAGGGTGTGTTAAATTATTCCATGAGCAAAACGCTTATTAGTGAAGAGTTAAAAAAGGTGCTCGCTGATTGTTAAGTAGATAAATTATTTTTTCTAGGTGATGTAAGAATATAAGAAGGAAGTTTGTTCTTGATTAAGATCAATATCTGATTGAACACGACATTTGCACTAATTAGTGGATATTTATCGAAAAATGTTCTTTATTGAGGTTTACTTTTTGTCATTTGTTCTCTATAATAGTCATTACTTGGTGATTATTTAGTAAAAAAGAATTAAAAACAAAGTTTGATTAGATATATATGACAAATAACAGGGTATAGTGGTTATCTTTGTTCTTAATAAAGAACAAGGAAGTCGTGAGAGGAGAAAATATGAGTGCAATAGCTGGAATTTACCATTTCAATAACAATCCCGTATCTCATGAAGAGGTAGCTAACGTTCTTCAAGCTTTATCCAAATATCCAGCTGATGACATACAGGTATGGAAAAAAGAAAGTGTTGCACTTTTGAGCCATACTCAATGGATTACGCCAGAATCTGTTGGAGAAAAATTACCTTATTATGACTACGAGAAGCAATTAGCTATTACCGCAGATGCGATTATTGATAATCGTGAAGAATTAGTAGATCAGTTGCAAATCAAGGATATCTATAAAACGAAAATTACAGATAGTGAATTGATTTTGCTTGCGTATCATAAATGGGGAGAAGAAGCTCCGAAATTTCTAGTGGGAGACTTTGCTTTTGTCATTTGGGATGAGAAACAGCAAAAGTTATTTGGAGCAAGGGATTTTTCAGGAAACCGTACTCTATATTTTTTCAAAAATGCTACAAGCATGGCTTTTTGCACCGCTATTAATCCGTTATTTTCGCTACCTTATATAAAAAAATCTTTAAATGAAGAGTGGCTTGCAGAATTTTTAGCCATTCCAATAACATTTGAGTCAACGGATGCTGCATCAACTGTTTATAAAGAAATTCAACAAATACCGCCTTCTCATTCAATAACCATTTGTCATAATCGGCTTGAAGTGAAAAGGTATTGTATAGTGCGAGAAGAGAAAAAGCTGAAACTAAAATCAAACGAAGAGTACGAAGAAGCATTTCGCGATGTATTTCAGCAAGCCGTGGATTCTAAGCTTAGAACCCGATTACAGGTCGGCGCTCACTTAAGCGGAGGATTGGATTCAGGATCAGTAGCTGGTTTTGCTTCTAAATCTCTTTATAAAGAAAACAAAAAATTACATACATTTAGCTATATCCCAATAAATGAGTTTGAGGATTGGTCCCCTAAAAGCAGAGTGGCAAATGAAAAGCCCTTTATCAAATCAACTGTCAATTACATAGGTAATATAGAAGATAATTACTTTGATTTTGAAGAAAAAAGTCCTTTTTCCGAAATTGATGAATGGCTTGAAATATTAGAAACACCTTACAAGTTCTTTGAAAACAGCTTTTGGCTTAAAGGTATTTATGAACAAGCCTCTAAAAAAGGAGTAGGAGTTTTACTAAATGGGCAGAGGGGGAATTGGACAATTTCCTGGGGGCCAGCGCTAGATTATCAGGCACAGCTTTTAAAGAAGGGAAATCTAGCTAAATTCTTGCGAGAGCTACGTTTGTATAGCAGGAATTTAGGAGTAGGAAGATCTCGTGTTCTTCCAATAGTAGCGAAAAAAGCTTTTCCAAGGTTGCATTCGCTCATCTCATCAAGGCAGGGTACACCATATCCACCTATCATTAATCCTGACTTTGCCCAGAGATTTGATGTATATGCCAGACTAAAAGAACATGACATCAATATGGATGGCTTACTTACTAAAAGTGCTTATGAAATAAAGAAAACACAGTTTTTACAGCCATATTACTGGAGTATTAACGGTACATATACAACAAAGCTTTCTTTATATCATTCTTTATGGGATCGTGATCCGACAAACGATTTAAGAGTTATTCGTTTTTGTTTATCAGTTCCTGAAACGCAGTTTGTTCAAAATGGTCAAGATAGATCTCTGATTAGAAGAGCAACTAAGAATGTTCTTCCGGACGATATAAGGCTTAATCAAAGAACAAGGGGCTTGCAAGGAGCCGATGGCATTCAGCGTATGATACCAGAATGGAATTTGTTTATAAATGAAATGGAAAAAGTAACAAACTCTGATTTTATAGCTGAATATTTTGATGTGAACTTAATAAAGGCCGCTTTGGCAAATTTAAGGGACAATCCTAAACCGGAATCTGTATTCAGCACTGACTTTAAGCTGTTAATGCGAAGCTTAATAGTATATCGATTTATAAATAAGTTTCTTTGAAGGGGGGTGAAACTATGAAAAAAGAATGGAAAAAGCCAGTACTAGAAGTACTTGATGTAAATATGACGATGGCCGGTCCAGGAACTAGTATTCCTGATGCGGTACAGCCAGATCCAGACGAAACAGTTCACTACAGCTAATTTGAATAAATGATTATAGACAACAATTGCCCTGATACACATTAAGTTGTATGAGGGCTTTTCAAAAAATTAATAACATCTGGAGTGAAATTAATGATTAGTATCAAAAAAAAATATACTTACGATGCTTTTGGGCTAAATATTTTGAGTGAGCTGTCTTTGCCAGAATTAAATCGTCCAGTTTTTCCAGGTGATCATATAGACGTTTCTATTAAACTTTCAGACTTATCAATAGACAAAATTGAATTAGATCAAAAAAACGGCTTCACGGTCCGAAGTCATTACGTAGCCTTTGAAGTTCCCAGTCTAGCTATTTTTTCTATAAAGAACGGAAAAGAAATTGTAGTAGCACCCCTTAATGACTTTGATGAAGCTAAGGCGAGGCTATATATACTGGGAACTTGTATGGGAGTCATTTTAATGCAGCAGCAAACTTTGCCTCTCCACGGCAGTGCAATAGCTATAGATGGAAGAGCTTATGCTATTGTTGGCAACTCTGGAGCTGGAAAGTCTACCTTGGCGTCAGCTTTTATTCAGAAAGGATATAAGCTTATAAGCGATGACGTAATTCCTGTCACCTTTTCAAATGAGCGTATTCCGATGGTTCAACCAACGTATCCGCAGCAAAAGCTGTGGGAAGAAAGCTTAAACGAGTTCGGGATTGATTCCAGAAAATATAATCCTTTGTTTGAAAGAGAAACAAAATATTCAGTGCCCGTAAAAGACAGTTTTTATAATCAACCAATTCCTTTAGCTGGCATCTTTGAGCTTGTAAAAGGGAGCGGGGAATCTGTAGAAATTCGTCAAACAAACGGCTTAGAGGGCTTTCGGATTTTACTTCACCATACGTTTCGAGGTTCACTCTTACAAAGGCTGGGATTAAAGGAGTGGCATTTCATTTATTCTTCAGAGATTCTTAAAAGCGTAAATACGTTTCAAGTAACGCGATCTTCTTCTATCTTTACGCCGTATGAGTCGGTATCCAAAATACTAAATATAGTGAAAGAAGGGAATTTAATTGACTAAATCAGAGCAGATTCTACCTAAGCATGTTGTAACACAGAGTGAGGGAAATATCGTAAGTGATATGGGAAATGAGAAAGTTATGCTAAATATTGAAAACGGTAAGTACTACAACCTAGGTGAAATTGGAGGAGACATCTGGGAAAGTATTAGTAAACCCACACAAGTAAACGAATTAGTGAATCATATTGTAAAAAAGTACGATGTTCAAACGGATAAATGTAAAGAAGAAGTTATTTCATTTTTAGAGAACATGTATCAAGAAAATTTGATTGAGCTGGTTGTGGAAGGATAAATTTTCATGTGTATTTTATATGAATAATATTGGAGTAGCTGTGATGAAATTGATAAAAAAAGCTAAACATTTTTTATGCTTAGATACCAGTCAAAAGCTTCTGTTACTAGAAGCCTTTTATTATCTTGCTTACGGAAGAATACTTAAAGCACTGCCATTTTCAAAGGTTACTCCTATGTTAGGGGAGCATATGAAAGAGAGTAGCATGGATGAAGATAGCTATGAAACTAAAACGTTAAGGCATGTTTCAAAAGCTATCTATCAAATGAGCAGGTACACTTTTTGGGAAAGCCAATGTCTTGTGAAAGCCTTCGCAGGTATGAAGATGCTAGAAAGGCGCCGTATTGAAAGTACGCTGTATTTAGGTACAGGAAAAGATGAAAACGGAAACTTTATTGCACATGCCTGGCTGCGAAGCGGCTCAACATACGTAACAGGATCAGAGGGAATGGAAAGGTTTACAGTCGTAGGGAACTTCTCTAAAACCTTGAATAATAAAGGGAATCGAAAGGAAAAACGATGATAGACAAACAACCAATAATTGATACAAGTCAGTCCAAAGAGCTTCATTTTTTATTGACGCTGTTAAGAGAAGAGAACACATCTGAAGAAATCATACCCTTAAAAGAGCTTGATTGGAATCATTTTCTTGAGCTAGTAAAGCATCATCGAGTTTGTCCGTTAATTTATATAAGGTTAAAAGATAAGTCGGATGCTGTTCCATCGCACGTTATAGAAGTGCTGCTTCAAGAATATAAAAAAAATACCTTTAAGATGCTTCAGTTGAGTGGAGAAATGGAAGCACTAGATAAGGTCTTCAATGAAAATAATATTGAAACTTTGTTTTTAAAAGGGCCGCCGATTGCTAATGATCTTTTTGGAGATATTTCTCTTCGAATGTCCAAAGATCTGGATATTTTAGTGAGAGAGGAAGAACTGGAAAAAGCAGAAAATATTCTTCTCAGCCTAGGCTATGAAAAGGAAGAAATACCAACTGTATTAAATGAAATAAAATGGCGCCATCACCACATTGCCTATTATCATCCAGAAAAAAAGATTCAGGTTGAAGTTCATTGGCGGCTGCACCCTCGTTCAATGAAAAGAACGAGGTTTGAAGAACTGTGGAACGGAAAAAGAGAAAGTCAATTAACCAAGCATCCTATATCTTTTATGGGTACAGAGGATTTGCTGCTGTATTTAATTTCTCATGGGGCTCGTCACGGTTGGTTTCGTCTGCGTTGGTTAAAAGATATCGACCAAATGGTAAGGAACAAAGATATCAACTATGTGCGTTTTAAGGCACTGGCAATCAGGCATCAGCAGAAGCACTTAGTAGGACAGGCATTTCAATTATCTACTCTGTTTTTTCAAACGCCGGTACATGAAGAGATTCAGGATATTGTAAATACAAGGAGAGCCAATCGATTAGCGGACAAAGCAATCCCTTATATAAAGGAAATGGTTCAATTACATGTGCATCCTCAGCCGAAAAATCTAGAAAAGTCCTATAAAAACTATTTATTCTCGATAAAAACCAAACGACAAAAATGTAAATTTTTCATTATTTCATTTTATCCCAACCCTCTAGACGAACGAACCTTTAGGCTGCCGAAAAGTTTGTATTTTTTATATTTCTTACTAAGACCACTTTTGTGGTCGTGGAGAAAACTGAAGAAGCCAGTGTTATTTTAAACTTTTCTTGTGAAATGGTTAGCATATGTGAATTAAGCGCGGGTGGGATAGATATTTTATAGGTCAAACTGATAGGAGGCAGAAGAACGTATATTGGAACCGTTACTGTATTATATTAAGAAACTGCATTCTTCAGCAGGGAAAATTATATATTTTAATGTTTTTGGTATGGCCATTGCTAGTTTAATGGAGGGATTCGGCATCTTGCTGATTATCCCGTTGTTAAGCATTGGTGGAGTAATAGAAGCAAATACTGCGTCTAGCAAGCTCAGTCAGCTGTTTAATTTCCTTACCGCATTGCCGTCGTCTTTGTATTTACCGTTAATCTTGTGCATGTATGTAGTAATTATTATTGGGCAGAATCTCCTGCAGAGAAGCTTAGCTATTCGAGATGTTAAGATTAGAGAAAAATTCAGCAGAGACTTAAGAATTGAAATTTACAGCTTGCTGCTGCACTCGAAGTGGGCGTTATTTTTAAAAAAACGAAAGTCAACGCTTATTAATCTATTAACTTCGGAGCTGGCACGTGTGATAGGCGGTATTAATTTTGCTCTTCAGCTGCTGTCTAATACTATTTTTATGATTATACAATTAGCTATTGCCCTGTGGCTGTCTGTCAAAATGACTCTTTTTATCGTGCTGTTTGGTTTGATACTAGGGTATCTTTCAAGAAAGTTCGTACAAAAATCTAGACACTTAGGACGTAGAACCTCTCAATTAGGGGAAGACTACATGGCTGGAATCACAGATCAGCTTAGTGGCATTAAAGATATTAAGAGTAATAAATTAGAATACAGCTATATTGATTGGCTGCGTTCTTTAACCTCAAGAATGAATGCAGAACAAATTGAATATGTAAAACTTAAGTCAAGCTCTCAGCTAGTATATAAAGTGAGTGCGGCTCTTCTCGTTGCAGTATTTATATTTATATCTGTAAAAGCTTTTCATGCTCAAGGCGAGCAGCTTTTTTTAATTATTCTTATCTTTTCTCGGTTATGGCCGAGATTTATTGCGATTCAATCAAATTTTGAACAAATAGCAGCTACTCTTCCCGCTTGTCAGGCTGTTAAGAAGCTCATAGAGGACTGCTCTAAAGAACAAGAATTCAAGCAAGCAGACGCGCTTTCGCCAATTACAGAGACGCAAATAGAGTGTAAAGACGTTTATTTCCGCTACAAAAAAGACAGTTATACGTTAAAAGATATTAACTTGACTATTCTTCCTAACCAAATGACCGCTATTGTAGGTCCTTCTGGAGCTGGAAAAAGTACGCTTATTGACTTATTAATGGGACTGAACTCTCCTGAAAGAGGCGAGGTGCTTGTAAATGGTCACCCGCTTAAAGATGAACTCCTACTGTCTTTAAGACAAGCCATCAGCTATGTACCTCAAGACTCGTTCTTATTTAACACTACCGTAAGAGAGAATTTACTGACGGTGAATGCACAAGCTAGTGAAAGAGAATTATGGGAAGCATTAGAATTTGCGATGGCAGATCAGTTTGTAGGAAATTTGCCTCAGGGTCTAGATACTGTTATCGGAGATAGAGGAATGAAGATATCGGGCGGAGAACGTCAAAGGCTTGTTTTGGCAAGAGCAATTCTAAAAAAACCAGCTCTTCTCATTTTAGATGAGGCTACAAGCGCCTTAGATACTAATAATGAGAATAAAATTAAAGAGTCAATTGACCGGTTAAAAGGGAAAGTAACGATTGTTGTTGTAGCTCACAGGCTGTCCACTATACAAGCTGCGGATCAGGTTCTTGTGTTGGAAGAAGGAAAAGTGATTCAAAAAGGGAGCTTTAATCAGCTGGCCTTTGAAGAAGGCGCGTTTCATAAATTATTAGAAGGACAATTTCAAACTGTTTAATAAAGGTAAGCGCTCTTAATTTATCAGCATAATCTATTTGATGTTTAACTCACAATAAAATAAAGGCGCAATATTATTAAAAATTTCACTTATAACTATTAACGGTGTTCCTTAAGCTAAATCTACATTTTAATAAGGAGAGTGCTTAATAATAATGATTGGTCGTCGTGTAAAAGAAATAAGAATGCAAAAAAAGCTGTCGCTTTCACAGCTTGCCGAACGTGCTGACATTGCTAAATCTTACTTAAGCAATATAGAACGTGGTATTTGTATTAATCCAACAATTGATGTAGTTGAAAAGCTGGCTCAGGCCCTTAAAGTGCACCCAGCTGTTCTTTTAAGCTGGGAAATAAAAGAGCTGGGTTCTGAGAGTATGGATGATTCTTTCAGCTGTATAAAAAGCCATATCAGTACTTTAGACAGCTTACAGCTTAAGGAACTAAGAGATTCTATTGATATCGTCGTCTGGAAAAGAGAAAAAGTTCCTTTAAGTGACTTAGGTAATTTAATATAAGTGTGTTAAAAAGAAGATAGTGTCACGATACCTTTGCAGCTTAAAAGAAAGTTGATCTTACGAAAAAGACAAATTTTATCCATTGATATTTTTGAAAAAACAGATAGAATATTATAAGAATATAAAATTATTCTATCTGTGTAAATAAAAGTTTTTATATTGAATTATTTTACATATGTTTTTTGAGAGTAACCAACCGCATCGGTTGGTTTTTTGCATGAGTTGATTATTTTGTGAAAATTAAAATAAATATACCGCTACACGAAGAAATTTATTATATATTTAAAAATATAAGAGCGTTTTGGTACCAATGGGAGGCCAGCACTTGTGTCTATAAAGAAAAAAATATCGCTATTCTTTACTTTGCTAGTGTTGTGTATTTTACTGGCGAATAACACTTTGCATTACATTAGATCTAAAAATAGATTAATAGATTTTAATCAAAAAGAAATTACTCTTGTAACGGAAGAAATTGCATACGAGGTAGAAAACTCTAAAAATAGCGCTTTGTATATGGAAGATAGAATGGCACAGGAATTAAGAACAGCTTCAATTGCTATACAGCGTTCTCTGCCTTCTAAATATCAGGATATAAGTAATGAGCAGCTTAAGGAGTTAGCAAAGCAGCTCAGGGTATCTCATATTACATTATTAGCTCCTAGCGGAGATGACATTATTGGTGTGAGGTCGTCAGACTCAAAAGAAATTAATATGTCTACTAAAGAATGGGGATATTGGTACACGTCTTTTCAAGAGCTTCTGGCTAATAGACCGGTCACTACAAAAAAAGGTATGGCTCTGCCCAACTTTTGGAGTGGTCCAATTGAAGTAGCTTCTAGTAATCCAAAGCATGTTGATAAATGGGGATATTATTATGATGGTTCGACTAACTATATTATTAACCCATATTTTCGTGATAAGAATGTAATAGATATTGAAAAGCAGTTTGGCCCTACTAATGTTATGAATCGCTTTACGAAGAGTTTAGAGGGTGTTCTTGAATTAACAGTGTTTAATCCCAATAATTTTGGGAAACAAAATCAAAGCGTCTATTTGAATGGAAATAGATACGTGAAAATGAAAGATCAGCCAATTTGGTATGGAACATATACATATCAAAATACGAATCGCGATAAAACATTTATTAAAAATGCCTTGAAAACAGGAATGTCGCAAAGCTATCTTTCAGAAATCAACAAGAAAAAAGTACTGAAAACATTTGTACCAATCAAGGAAGAAAAATCTGCTTCCTACGTCATAGGGGTCGTCTATGATTATGATTTGATTGAAACAGAGCTTCATGATGAATTAGTGAAGCATCTGCTTTTATCTCTGCCTTTTATCACCCTTGTACTGATCGTCAGCATTATCTTTTCTACGTCTATTACACGCCCTATTAAAAATTTGGTGGAGCACGTGAATTATATTGCAAAAGGGAATTTCGGTGAACTATCGACTGTAAGAAGAAGGGATGAACTGGGAGGTCTTATCGAAAATATTAATCATTTATCACATTTCTTGAAAACGTATTTGGATGATTTGAAAAGCAGTCAAGAAGAAAGTGAATTTCATGCGTATCACGATTTTTTAACAGGACTGCCTAATAGAAGGTATTTCAAGGAAGAACTCAATAAGCGTTTAATGGAATCTGAGCAAAAATCAATTAAACATGTAGCTGTACTGTTTATGGATATAGATCGGTTTAAAGACATTAATGATACGTTGGGGCATTCAAAAGGCGACCAGCTGATACAGCTTGTAGCGAATAGAATTAAAGCTTGCCTGCCTCCATACAATAGCTTTTTGACAAGGCAGGGGGGAGATGAATTTGTAGTTTTATTCAGTGATTTTCCACCTGTAGAGGTCGAAAAGCTGGCCAGGAAAATTATTTTAGATGTTCAGCAGCCTTGCTATATCGAAAGTGATGAAATAGTTGTAAGTATAAGCAGCGGTTTAAGTTTTTATCCAGAGCATTCTGAAAATCTGGATACACTCATTACGTATGCTGACATGGCGATGTATGCTGCTAAAAGACAAGGTGGGAACAAAGTCGTGACCTACCATCAGCTATTAAATAAAGAACAAACTGAAAAAATGCAAATTGAAAAACGTTTGCGTAAAGCTATTCAAAAAGAAACAATTGAGGTATACTACCAGCCGAAAGTAGATGCTAGACATAATACGGTAACAGGAGTAGAGGCTCTTGTTCGCTGGCATGATGAAGAGCTTGGATTTGTTTCGCCTGAGGTATTTATTGGTATAGCGGAAGAGGCGGGTTTGATTCATTCCTTATGGGGAAGTGTGATGAACATAGCCTGCTGTCAAATCAGCAAGTGGAATAAAATGTTCAATCAAGAATTAACATTGGCAATGAACTTTTCACCACGCCAGTTTCAGGACTCTTCTTTACTAGTTCATGAGGTTAAGGGGGCTCTCTCCTTGTATAACCTTAACCCAGGAAGCTTTGAAATGGAAATCACTGAAAGCACACTGCTTATTAACACTCAGGAAACAATTAAAGCTTTACATGAACTAAAAGAATATGGTATATCAATTTCTATCGACGATTTTGGTACAGGTTACTCTTCGTTGAGTTATTTGAAAAATTTACCTATAAATTGTTTGAAAATCGATCGATCTTTTATTATGGATATGAACGAAGATGACAGCAACCGTAAGATTATACAAGCAATTATCAGCTTATCTGAAAGCTTAAATTTAAATGTAATTGCAGAAGGCGTCGAGCTAGACTACCAAAAAGATTTTCTACTTAAAAATGGCTGTGTGCATATGCAAGGATACTTATTTAGTCGACCGCTATGCGCAAAAGGCTTTGAATCATTTTTTTGTAGCGGCGATGATCAAAGTATCGATTGAGATAGAAAATTAATTAAACAGGAAAGAGGAAATAGAAACATGGCACTTAGTACACAAAATTTAATTGCTCAAAAATTTTTAGAAACAGTAGGAACAGACTCAACTGAAATAGATAAAAAAATAGATCAAGCTGACACATTTATGAATGCGGTGAAAGAACTGATTGATTTATGCGGAGATAATCCGGAAAGAGACGGTCTTGAAGAGACGCCGTACCGCGTGTTAAAGGCATTTTTGGAATACACGGAAGGCTACCGAGAAGACCCGAAAGCTCATTTGGAAAAAACATTCGATGTAAATCACAACGAACTGGTATTAATACGAGATATCGAGTTTCACTCAATGTGTGAACATCACTTTGCGCCGTTCTTTGGCGTTGCCCACGTTGGGTATATACCGGATAAAAAAATTACAGGTCTATCTAAAATCGCTCGTACGGTAGAAGGATATGCAAAGAGATTTCAAGTTCAAGAACGTCTAACCAATGAGATTGCAGATGCAATCGAAGAAGTGTTAGAGCCGAAAGGAGTTATGGTGATTATTGAAGCGAAGCATATGTGCATGTGCGGAAGAGGAATTAAAAAATCTTCAGCTTCTACAGCCACTTCATCCGTTCGAGGAACATTTATGGAAAAACCAGAAGTTCGAGGAGAATTTTTATCTCTTTTACAGCGACAAATGTAAAGAAACAAAAAGCCATATAAGCTGAGAGGCAGAAGCGAGGTGAGCTGTATGCAACATGTTGACGTACTGATTATTGGCGGAGGACCCGCTGGTATCTCTGCTGCCGTGTGGTGTAAGAGGCTAGGCGTTGAGTGCTTGCTTCTTGAAGAGCAGGCACAGTTAGGCGGACAGCTGTTTACGATTTATAATGAGATTATTGATTATCCCGGAATACAAGCGGAAAATGGAATTGAGATGCAGCGTAAAATGGTTCAGCATTTTATCGATATGGACTGCTTATATGAAGCGAATACAAAAGTAATTTCTATTGACGAACGTTCTAAAACAGTAAAAGTAAAGCAGCAGGAAACAGAAAAAGAAATTGGCTATACGTATCTTATTTTAGCAACGGGTTCTAGTCAGCGAAAGCTCGGAGTGCCGGGTGAACAGCGAATGATTGACCGAGGAGAAGTATATTCAGCTTCAGCAGACGGAGAGGGGTTAAAAGGTAAAACAGTGGCTATTATTGGGGGAGGAGACCGGGCTTTTGAAGGAGCACATCTTTTAGCATCAAAAGCAAAGCAAGTATATTTGATTCATCGCTCTACGCATTTTAAAGCAAGAGAGCAATACGTTAAAAAAGTTCTTTCCGACCCCGGTGTTAAAGTAATGACAGATACCGAAGTGACGGCTATCCACGGAAAGCATCACGTCACATCGATCGATTTAAAAAGTAAAAACAGTGAATGTAAAAACCTATCAGTAGACGCAGTGCTGATCAGACTAGGCGTAGCGCCCAATGTTGAACTCATTAAAGAAAAAGTCACCACTACGCAAAGCGGACTCATCGTCATTAATGAAGTGCATCAAAGCAGCAACCCAGCTATTTATGCCATTGGAGACGCGTGCACGACTCCCTTGTTTTCTAGTATCAGCTCTTCAGCAGGTCAAGGAGCGATTGTAGCCAAGCATGTATCGAGCCTTTTGAAAAAGTCATAATATAAAAAAGCATCTATCAAATCGATAGATGCTTTTTTACGTAACATAATAAAAGAAACATAGCAGAAGTACGTTCACAGGCAGACAAATCGTTTGGAAAAAAGCAATGTAGTTTTTAGGTGCAGCGCTGATTCTTTTTACTAGAATACACTCGGTGATGAAATTAAAAAGAACGATGATGCAAGACACCATTATATACGCCCAGACGTTCTGCTGAAACAAACGAGTAAAAAGAGGCGAGAAAAGAAGTAGAAAAGTAGCGGTTTGAAAAGAGCCTCTAGAAAATAAATCATGTTTTTTAGCACTGTAAGTCAAATAATCCCTCCTTTACATGTTTTATTTTACCAAACAAAAAAGCCTTAAAAAATACCTTTGGCTATCTTTTCCTGATATGTTCCTCATTTCGGGAAAATAAAGTAAAATATATGTCAAATATAGCTTATAATAATATAAAAGAAATAGATAAAAGGAGGCAGCATGAGACCTTGCCAGATAAAAACACGGAGAAGGAGCAGTCGATCATGATCATGAAACATCTTGATCGTTTGAATACACAGCTTTTAAAAGAATACAGTGAAGGTATTTTTTTTATCAACTGTGAAGGAGATATCATGTTTAGCAACGAAGCAGCCTTCAAGCTAACAGGAAACGAACACAAACAAAAAAGCCAGGAGCTGACAGCTCTTATACATAAATCGAAACAACAGCAGGCACAAGATCTTTTTCAACGTGCTTTAAAAGGGGAAAAAGTTCAGTTTTCGACGACAATTGATCACAAAATGAAAAAAGAATTTCACTTATATATTACTCTTATCCCTATTGTCGTAAATGAGCAAGTAGTGGGTGTCTATGCCGTATGCCGAGATGATTCAAAAGAACAAGAGCGCTCTAATCACATTTCTCAATTAGAAACACATTTGAAAATGGAGCAAAAGCTTGCGAATGTAGGAAGCTGGTATTACGATGTGACGGAAGATAAAAGCTATTGGTCACCTCAGCTGTATAATATTTACGGATTAAACACTAATCAGCTCTTTACTCCTTCTTTTAAAGACGTTCTTCAATTTATTAATGACTGTGATCAAAAAAGGTTAGAAAAAGCCGTTATGGAGGCACTTTCAACCGGGGACAGCTATAAAATTGAATACGTGCTGATGCGGCCGAGCGGTGAAGAACGTACGGTGTTTGAACAAGCGGATGCAGTAGCAGACGAGCAAGGAAACGTTATACAGCTGATTGGTGTTGTTCATGATATTACAGAATCAAAAGTGATTACGAATGAATTAAAGCAAAAAGAACAGCAGTTTCAAACAATTTATAATAATTTGGACGCTGGAATATGGTCCGTTGATGTGCAAAGTAATAAAGCAATTGTATGCTCAAAAGGGGTTAGCAACATTTACGGAGAAGACGCTGCTAGATTTTTTGGGAACAGGGATCTATGGGAAAGCTTTATTCACCCGGAAGATAAACCAGCTGTTGCAAAAGCGCAGTATCAATTAGAAAAAGGAAAAACAATTCGCCAGCAGTATCGGATCTACACAAAAGCGGGAGAGATGAAATGGCTAAAAGATCGATGTATTCCGACGCTTGACGAGAACGGTAAGCTAGTGCGCATAGATGGCATTATTGAAGATATCACCGCAGAAAAAAAGTATATGGATCAAATTGAATATCTTGCGACTCATGATTATGTGACGAACTTACCGAATCGAAGAAAGTTTGAAAGAGAATTAAAAACCTTCATTCGACAGATGAAAAAAGATAGAGGTTCATTAGCGGTCTTTCATCTAGGGCTGAATCGTTTTAAACAGATTAACGATACATTAGGCCATGACGTAGGCGATCGCTTGCTGCAGCGTATTGCCAGTCGTTTAAAAAAATTCGTGACGCCCCGTGTGATGCTAGCCAGAGTAGGAGAAGACGAGCTTGCGATTTGTTTTTTATCTCTGGCACATATAAATGAGTGCCAAAAGCTAGCTGCTGCTCTTTTTCAAGAAATCGAAAAAGAAATTACTGTTGACGACTTTTCTCTCTACGTCACAGCCAGTATAGGAATCAGTATTTACCCGCATGACGGTGAAGATGTGAAAACCTTATTGATGAATGCTAACTTTGCTATGCGCCGTGCAAAAGAAATGGGGCGAAGCGACTGGCAGCTCTATTCTCCGTTAATGGACAGCGAGACGTATAAAAGCTATCATCTGGAAAAAGGACTGCGCAATGCACTTCTGCAAGATGAGTTTTTTATTGAATATCAGCCAAAGGTTCATACAAACAGCAGAGAGATTGATAGTATTGAAGCGTTAATTCGCTGGAATCATCCAGAATGGGGACGCGTATCACCAGAAGACTTTATTCCATTAGCGGAAGAAACTCATTTAATTATTGAACTCGGCGACTGGGTAATCGAGCGTGTCTGCAAGCAGCTGCAGCAGTGGAGGAGTCAAGGGTTACAAACCGTGCCTGTGTCGATTAACGTCTCGTCTAAACATTTGCTGAAACGGGGATTCGTAGAGCACGTTCAACGAACGCTAGCCCGTTACAACATCGATCCTTCATTTATAGAATTTGAAGTAACGGAAAGCTCGATTATTCAGTATGAAGAACACGTAAAAAAAGTCATGGACGAATTAAAAAAATTTGGTGTAACGTTTGCTTTAGATGATTTTGGCACCGGCTTTTCTTCGTTATCACATTTAAAAGACTTTGAATTTAACACGTTAAAAATCGATAAAACGTTTATTCAACACGCGACTGATAAAGGAAAGCAGCAGGATATTACAAAAAGCATTTTGTACTTAGCTCATGCTCTTAACATGAAAGTTATCGCAGAAGGTGTTGAAACAAAAGAGCAGCTCGCCTTTTTACAAAAGCACAAATGTTCTTTTATTCAGGGCTATATCGTCAGTCAGCCGGATAGTCATCAAAAAATCGCCGAATATTTAAAGAAACGATTTCTATAAAAAAAGTGATGTCTCCGTCGAGACATCACTTTTTTTACGCTTGAATAGGTTTTCGAAGCGTCCAAATTTGGTAAAACATATAAAGAGACTGATAGATGGTCAAATACGTCAGCAAAATCCAGCCGTTCATTAAGTACGGATAAATGGCTTGCTGTACAGAAGGGCTCGTTAAGTAATCACGGAAGTAAATGCACAGGACAACAATCATTCCTGTAAACGCAAAGCCCGTTAAAATCCCTTGCCCTAATTTACTCCGCGTTTTTCCGTTTTCTGCGTTGTATTGATTTGCCCAGCCGTCTTTTTTGTTAGCGGCAAGTCTCTCCAGCCATACTTGACTAAACGTAATTAAATTCACCCACAGATAAATCTCCGGACTAATCAAAAGACCGGCCAGTATTACATCAATCGGCCTGTGCATCGGCGTTTTGACAGCGAGCATAATATTTAACACAGAAGCTAACGCAATTGGAATGATCCAAAGCCACGACCAGTAAAATTGATCGGTCGCAAGCGCAGCCGATAACAATAAAATAAACAGCAGGCGAATAAGTAAATCACACAGCGTTTTAACCTGTGAACGCCACAGCTTTCCTTTATGCTTGGTTCTAACGTCTAAGTTTCCGTTTGTCAGTAAATCGACGGTTCCAGACTTCCATTTATTACGCTGTTCACGGTACGTGTGATAGCTTCTCATCGAATCCACAAAGCAGCGAGCGCCTGGACTGATTAACGTTTTCCAATTGGACTTTTGCAGCTGCCACGTCAGAAGCATATCTTCAACGTCGCTGTCATTTTGCCAAGGACCGTCAAGCTTATTTTCTTCTACTATATTTTGAAGCGCTTCAGGGCGAAACAGCGTAGCCTGACCCCCAAGTACGTACGTGCTTCCGCCGTGATACTGAAGATCTAACAGCCAGCTTGCCATATCCTGCTTTTGCTGATGTGTCCACCACCGGGCTATCGGTCCGCCGTACTCGCCGCTTGCAAGCTTTTCCTCGTAATGGACATCATCTTTTGACAATGAGCTTTTCTTTTTAGGCATTCTCATCGTATATTTTGCCATCACGCCGCCGATGTTTCGCGACGTCATTAAATCTTCCCATAAATTAATGAGTGCTTTCGGGGCTAAGCGGCTGTCTGCGTCCATCCCTAAAATCGCTTTAATCGACTCTTTATACAGCTGCTGATATTTCGTCAGCGTCGTATTATATAAATCCAGTGTATCTCCATATATCTTTTTCCAAGCCGTATTTAACGCGCCGACTTTTCGTTGTTTATTGCCTTCAGTGACCAGTACTTTTACATTTAAATCAAATTCATCTCCAGCCAGCTCCGCTTTTTCTTTTGTGCGGTCCGTACAGTTATCTGCAATCACAAACACATCGAGCTCCACGTTATTGGGAAGAAGCTGATCGCCTAATCCTGCCAAGCAGTCGCGAATTGATTTTTCTTCATTGTGCGCCGGAATAAAAGCCACGATGCGCGGCCTCATATACGAAGCTCCAATACTTCCAGTAACAACACGCTGATTGTTCATTTTTTTCTTTACCTCCTGATGTATCAGGAAACCCGGCCGTCCTAGTCCTGTGACCTTAGACCCGAGGTTTTGCGTCCCAGCCTTTCAACTGGTTTGCCCTTGTCTGTACAAGTATCAAATTGTTTTTTAAAAAGAACATAAAAGATAAAAAAGAAACTTTATAATGAATATTATTTTATATTTTACCATATAAATAGTTTTTTTTACCTATAAAAGTATAACAATATTCGACTGATTTTTTATTTGTTTTAGGTTTTTGAGACTATAGATGAAGTGGTTTGCTTAAGGATCGTCAGGTGCCGTAATAGCAGGAGATTCAAAGAGGTATAATTACTAGTAAATAACATAAATTACATTTAATTCTCTTATTGATAAACTTAGCTAGGTATGATTAACTATAAAAGTTAAGTAAAAAATTTGAAATATAGGGCGAAATTATAATTATTTTTATGGTCGAAGCTTCCTATTAAAACAAAAGCTAGTCGAAATAAGGAGGAAACAATCGAAATGGTGCTTAGTATTGTCTTAATCTGTTTGTTTTTAGTCTTTGCTTACGGAGCATGGGAACAGGTTAAACATCAAAAAAATATCGATTCTATTCCGGTGAGAATAAATATTAATGGCATTCGCGGAAAATCGACAGTTACTAGATTGATAACTGGAATCGTAACAGAAGCTGGATATAAAACTATTGGAAAGACTACGGGAACTTCAGCCAGGATGATTTATTGGTTTACAGATGAAGAGAAGCCAATTGTCAGACGACCTGAAGGGCCAAATATCGGAGAACAGAGACGCGTTGTAAAAGAAGCGGCCAAACTTGAAGCTGAAGCATTAGTCAGTGAATGTATGGCAGTGAATCCTGATTATCAAATTACTTTCCAAGAAAAAATGCTTCAGGCAAATATTGGAGTTATTGTAAATGTATTAGAGGATCATATGGATGTTATGGGACCAACACTAGACGAAGTAGCAGAAGCGTTTCTACCAACGATTCCTTATAAGGGGCATTTAATTACAATAGATGGTCCGTATCTTGAGTATTTCAAAACAGCAGCTGCAAAAAGAAGAACAAAGGTAATCGTAGCAGATAATTCAAAAGTTACGGATGAGTTTTTAAGGAAATTTGATTATATGGTATTTCCAGATAATGCGTCGCTTGCGTTAGCGGTAGCAGAAGCATTAGATATTCCTGAAGAAGTTGCTTTTAGAGGAATGTTGAATGCTCATCCTGATCCCGGTGCAATGAGAATTACCCAGTTTGGTGATCCTAAAGCGCCTGCATTTTTGGTAAATGGATTTGCTGCAAACGATGCTGCTTCAACATTGAGAATTTGGGAAAGAGTAGGAGAAGTTGGGTATTCAGTAGATTCGCCAATTGTAATTATGAATTGCCGCCCTGATCGTGTTGATCGTACAGAGCAGTTTGCGCGAGATGTTTTACCATATATTAATACCGACATTTTAGTGTTGATTGGGGAAACAACAAGTCCTATTATGGATGCCTATAATGAAGGGATAATTCCAGCAAAAGAAATTTGGAATCTTGAAGGTCATAGTACAGAAGAGATAATCAATAAACTAAGACCTGAGTTACATAATCGAATGATTTACGGAGTAGGAAATATTCACGGTGCTGCTGAGCCGTTAATTGAAGCAATGAAGAATTATGAACATATTGAGGAAGTTGTCTAGGAGGAAAGTGCATGTTTGGCTCGGATTTATATGTAGCGTTGGTATTAGGGGTTATTTTAAGTTTAATCTTTACAGAAAAAACAGGGATTATTCCTGCAGGGCTAGTTGTGCCAGGTTATATTGGCTTAATTTTTGATCAGCCGGTTTTTTTAGTTATGGTATTAATTATTAGTCTATTAACCTATGTCATTGTAAAACACGGAATTGGAAGGTTTGTGATTTTGTACGGTCGTCGAAAATTTGCTGCTATGTTAGTAGTGGGAATTTCACTGAAACTAATATTCGATTACTTCTATCCTGTTATGCCTTTTGAAATCTATGAGTTTCGCGGTATAGGGATCATTGTTCCTGGCTTAATTGCAAATACGATTCAAAAGCAAGGGTTGGCAATGACGATGGGAAGCACGCTTTTAATCAGCGGTGCTACATTCAGCTTAATGTTTGTATACAACTTTTTTATTTAGGGTGATTTGATGGATAGGAAATTGGATTTTAAAGAAAAGTTACTAAAATTTATAAAATCAACAAAAAAGAATACAGATAAACATGTATGGATTACACTGGCCATTTTGGTAGTTTTCATGTACGGAGCTATTTGGATCAGTAAGCCAAGTGAAGCAGTAGAAAACAATACCAAAGATGATTCATTAGTAACAGCAACAATGGTTGGAGACATTATGCTCGGACGCAATGTTGAAAAGGTAACAAATCGTCAGGGACAAGACTATCTATTTCGTGATGTAGAATCTTATTTTAAAAACTCAGATTACTCTACGGCAAACTTTGATCATCCAGTAACAGCGAATGACGAATATCCAGCGCAGGATAAACCCATTGTATTACGAACTGATGAGCAGTCTGTAAAGACCTTGAAGAATCTTAATCTTTCCGTCTTGAATGCAGCAAACAGTCATTCTATGGATTACCTTGAGCAAGGATTAAATGATACGGTGAAGGCATTTAACCAGTCTAAAATGGACTTTGTAGGAATGGGGAGAAATCTCGAAGAAGCTAGCAACATTAACTATCAAACGGTTAATGGAATTAAAATAGCTACCCTAGGTTTTACGGATACATATACTGCTTATTCAGCTGCGAATGACAATGATCCGGGAATTCTTCCTGCTAAACCAGAAATCTTTATTCCGCTTATTCAAGAAGCAAAAGAAAAAGCTAATTTAGTTGTCGTGCATGCGCACTGGGGAGAAGAGTACGACACAACGCCTTCTCCTAGACAAAAAGGATTGGCAAAAGCAATGGCAGATGCGGGAGCTGATATTATTCTAGGTCATCATCCGCACGTGCTGCAGCCGATTGATACGTACAAAAATACTGTGATTTTTTACAGCTTAGGAAATTTTGTATTTGATCAAGGGTGGTCAGCATCACGAGAAAGTGCGCTCGTGCAGTATAAGTTGAAGAAGGATGGCACAGCTAGATTTGAAGTTACACCCTTACTCATTAAAGAAGCTACGCCTACGCTTTTAAGTAAGTGGGACGCGTATTACAAAGAAAAAATCTTTAAACGTTTGACTAAAACTTCTTCAAGTGCTCTTGCTATCAAAGAGGAAAACAACAAGTTAGTCTTTACGGTCGACCACTCTAGAGTAGTAAAAAAGGGGTTAGCTGAATAAATGAAGCGAAAATGGATTTACTGGTTGATATTCCTCATAGCTATCGCAGCTGGAGGGTATGCTGTTTTACAGCAATTTAATAGTCAAACAGATAATAAACTATATAAAAAAATTAATAAATTCGAGTCTAGCCAAGCAATTAAGAATGGCTCTGGTGAGTATGGCGTAAGTTCTTCAAATTCAATTGCTGTCGAAGTTGGAACAGATGTTTTAGAAAATGGAGGGAACGCAGTAGATGCTGCTATTGCTGTTTCGTATGCTTTAGGTGTTGTAGAGCCTTACGGATCAGGTATTGGAGGAGGGGGCGGGATGCTCATTCTTCCTGGCAATCAATCAGACAAGCCTACCTTCTTTGATTACCGAGAAACAAGTCCAATTTCAACTGAAGGTTCTGAAAAAGAGATAGGTGTCCCTGGGTTCGTAAAAGGAATGGAAGTCATTCATGAAAAATATGGAAGTGAAAACATGGACCAATTAATCGACCCAGCTATTAAGCTAGCTAACGATGGTTTTCCAGTTGGTCAGCAGCTTTCAGAGCGTCTAAAAGGTGCGCAGTACCGCCTATCAGAAGCGGAAATTCCTAATTTCTTCCCTAGAAACAAGCCGATTGAAGAAGGTAAAACGCTCAAGCAGCCTGAACTTGCCGAAACGCTTGAGCTCATTAAAGAAAAAGGTTCAGACGTCTTCTATAATGGCGAACTTGCCGAAGAAATAGCAGAGGACGTGCCAGGAATACAAAAAGAAGATTTAGAAAAGTATTCTGTGAAAGAAAGAGAACCTGTTCACGGAGAATTTGCCGGCTATGACGTTATTTCTGCGCCTCCTCCATTTTCTGGGGTTACGCTGATACAATCCTTGCAAATGGCTGAAATGTTAAATATTCAAAAGACAGAACAAGATACGGCGCTTTTTACACATGTTATTTCTGAAATTACTAATAGAGCGAATAGTGATCGCGTGGCTCATATTGGAGACCCAGCTTTTTCTGATATAGATGATGAAGCGTTAACGTCAAAAGAATATTCAAGGAAGCTTGCACAAGACCTCTCGTTAAATAAGCTATCTGATAAGTATAAGCTTGAAGGCGATGATCTTGAAGAAGAACATATTAGTACGACGCATTTTGTTGTAACAGATAAAGAAGGAACGGTTGTATCCGTTACAAATACACTCAGCAACTTTTTTGGTTCAGGAGAAAATGTAGAGGGATTTTTCCTTAATAACAATTTGAACAACTTTAATAACACAAAGACTTCTCTTAATTATTACGAGCCTGATAAGCGTTCACGAACGTTTACGGCACCTACTATCCTTAAAAAAGATGACGAGGTTATCGGGATTGGAACGCCTGGAGGAAGCAGAATACCTATGATGCTTACGGAAGTTTTGGTTCGCCACCTTTTATTTAAGGATTCTTTACAGGATGCAATTGATGCACCAAGGTTTTCAATAGAGAATAACCATCTGTATACCGAGTTTCAATATCCTACGAGTGTAAGAGAAGAACTAGAAGGAATGGGATATGACGTGAAGGAGAAGAGCTCTGCTATTTACTACGGCGGTATACAAGCGATTGTTATTGATCAAAAAAACAATCGTATTTACGGAGCAGCAGACCCTAGAAGACAAGGAACTTGGAAAGTTAAATAATTATGTATTTAAAGGAGAGTACCATGACTATTGTAAGAAATCTTATGAAAATATTTGTTCCTATTATTATCGTGGCAGGATTCTTTTTTATTATGTCTAACTTCAAACATACACAAACATTAAGCAGTGCTGAAGAAAAAAGAATTAAAGAATACGCAAGCCTTATGCAGCAGGCTAAAGCTAAAGAAGAAGATAAAACTCAAATTCTATCGCTTAGCAGTGTAGCAGCTCTTGGCAAAGGTTCAGCAGGAGAAGAAGTAAAAGCGGTTCAAAAATCTTTAGGGCTTAATCCAGACGGTTACTTTGGTCTAGAAACAGAGCAAGCCGTAAAAGAATTTCAAGTAAAACAAGGTTATACGGCAGATGGAGTAGTGGGTCCTCAAACGTGGGATGCGCTAGTAAATACGAGTAAAGATACTGCGGCATCTACTAGTAATAGCTTATAACATTTATATAAAAAAGCGAGCTTTCTTAGGAAAGCTCGCTTTTTTATTAACGTAGTAATTGAAGTACGCCTTGTGGCTGCTGGTTAGCTTGACTTAGCATAGCTTGAGAAGCTTGAGATAGAATTGAATTCTTTGTTTGTTCCATCATTTCTTTCGCCATCGTGCGAACATTTGCTTTCACAAATGACTAGACTATATCTTCACCCTCTAAAAAAGCAGGGGCCGGGCACTTCGGATATTAATATACGGAACGGCATATTAAATACCTACGGATTTCATCGTCATAGCACACATTGCCTTAGACGGTTTATCCTAGTCGTTGAACTGTCTCCAGAGTTTCCTCACAGGAGCTTAGCTGCTGATTGCCCAATCTTTTCTTTTTTAAAACCGTTACGTCTGTCGTTTCCAACTACGCTGTGGTAAGAAAAGCTCTCAGGGGTTTCCAGCAATTCACCCGGTTATACTCACTAGCCGTTACCAGCTAGGACGACTGTGCTTTTTGCTGCTTACGCTGCTAAAGCATAATCTACGTCGCGAATTCTTGATTCAGACGCTGTTAGGTTTTCAGATGATGTACTTAGGTTATTAATAGTATGATCCAAACGGTTTTGAGTGGCACCTAGTCCGGAACGCTGCTCTGACACTTGGTTAATAGCACCATCAATAATAGCTAATTGATCATCAAATGATGTAGCAGTAAAATCTTTAACGTTAATGCTATTAACAAAAGCATCCGCTGCACCGTCTGAATCAGTATCTGCTCCTAAAGCTCCAGCACTCATATCTCCAATTTTTAGATTTACCTGCTGTCCTGCGTTTGCTCCAACTTGAAGCGTAAGATCCAGACTGCCATCCAACAGGTTTCGGCCGTTAAATTGTGCTCGGTCAGAAATTCCTTTGCTGTCAGCTTCTCCACCAATTTCTTCAATTAATGAACCGATTTCATCTTGAATAGCATCTAGATCTTCAGTTTTGTTTGTACCGTTGCCAGCTTGAACTACTAATTCACGCATACGCTGAAGGATGTCATGTGTTTCATTTAAAGCACCTTCTGCAGTTTGAATTAACGAAACACCATCTTGAGCGTTGCGAGAAGCTTGATCTAACCCGCGGATTTGTCCACGCATTTTCTCCGAGATAGCTAGTCCAGCTGCATCATCAGAAGCACTGTTAATACGCTGACCTGAAGATAACTTCTCCATTGATTTTGCCTGAGCGTTATTCGCATTGTTAAACTGGCGGTACGTGTTTAAAGCTGTAATATTGTGATTAATTCTCATTTTCCTTACCTCCGTATAATGGTTTTACTTCTTGGTTTACATCCCTGTATACAAGAAGTGTCCCGTTTTAAAATGGGATAAAAGTAATTGAACATCCTTGGAAAATATGTTCATACTATATATCGACTGAGAGAGAAGGTTGTTTATAGCTTTTATTAATTTATTTAATGAAAAATTTGTATGTATATAAAAAGAAAAACCAGCTCTCTACATGAGCTGGTTTTTTAGTATTAATGAGTAGCGCCGCCTGAAACTAAAATATCATCTTCCGTTACAATTGTAGTTTTTATGATAGAAAGCAGTCCTTTCACAATCAAATCCAGAGCCATACTTGCTTTCCCTGAATGATGCACAGCCTGTTCAGGAAGATAAGGAATATGCACGAACCCGCCTTTAATCGAACAATTTTGAATCATGTTCATCAGCCCGTAAAATACGTGGTTACAGACAAACGTTCCAGCAGTTTGAGAAACGCTGCTTGGAATGCGTGCTTGGCGCAGGTTTTCGACAGCTGCTTTGATGGGCAGTGTCGAAAAGTATGCGGCAGGTCCGTTTACGATAATAGGGCGATCAATGGGCTGCTGGCCAATGTTGTCAGGAATCCGCGCGTCGTCCACATTAATAGCAACGCGTTCGACCGTAATTCCTTCTCGACCGCCTGCTTGCCCAACGCAAATGACAATAGAAGGGCTAATTTCTTCTATATACGTATGAAGCTTTGCAATTGATTCGCCAAACACAGTAGGAAGAGGCTTAGCGATAATGTGATAATCTTCGACAGCTACGCCGTCTAAGGCTTTGACAGCTTCTAAAGACGGGTTAATACTTTCACCTTCAAACGGTTCAAAGCCGGTTAGTAATACAGTTGTCATTCTACTAGTCTCCTTTAAAAGTGATATACAAGGTAGTACATTAATAGTGTATTAACAACAAAAACGGATAGCGCAATCGGCACTTGAGCTTTAATTACGGCATTTTTGTCTTTTAATTCAAGCAGCATGGCAGGTACGATATTAAAGTTAGCTGCCATTGGCGTTAACAGCGTGCCGCAGTAGCCAGCAAACATGCCAAGAGCTGCCATAATGGCTGGGTTTCCTCCGTGCATATGTACAATCAGCGGAAGACCAATACCTCCCGTAATAACGGCAAACGCCGCGAAGGCATTTCCCATTACAATTGTAAATAGCAGCATTCCCAAGCAGTAAGCAAGCACAGCAACAAATGCATAGTTAGTCGGCAGCACATCACTTACAATATCCGAAACGACTGTGCCAACGCCTGATTTTGAAAAGATGCCGCCAAGCGCTGCCAGCATTTGCGGTAAAATAACCGCCCAGCCCACTGCTTGAAGCAAGCGGCTTCCTTCTTTAACAGGCACGTCCATTTTTGCTTTGGTGACGCCCATTGAAGCGATAAACGCAATAACAGCTGCAATTGCTAATGAAATTAACGTGACTTTTTCTGGGTCAATTAATGCCCAGTTTGCAAACTTGATCTTGCCAAACAGAAGGGTACCGATAATCGTAAAAATAGGAATAAATAAAGCCGGTAAAAAGATTTTGTTTTTTAATCGCTGCGCGTGAGCCACACGTTCTTCAGCTGGTGTTTCAGCTTCATTCGATTTAGTGACACGGTTAAATGAAGCAAGCAGCACCATAATAATAACTAAACACCCTACATAAAAAGGTGGAATCACGTTGCCAAATAAAAACGTAATGGAAAACAGTGCCCAAAATAATGAAGATCCTAAACGGTTAGGATGGTTATGATCGCGTGCGATTCGAATCGCGATAAAAGCGACAATAATACCGAGTAAGTAGTAAATCGTATCAAGCGTCAGAATGCTTTTCATTTAGCTCGCCTCCGTCTTGGAAGATGATGTTGGTTTGTGCTTCGTCATTTTTTTGTGAATTCTTCGGTCTAACTGACGGAAGCGAATGGCACTGATCAGCAGAGCTGCGATGGCTGTGGGAATTCCCCAAAGCGCCATATCCCAGACGTCAACATGAATGCCTACGGAGTCGAAGAATCCTTTCATTAAAAGAATTCCACCCGTAGCGATAAAGATATCTTCGCCGAAAAACCAGCCCGTATTTTCAGCTGCCGCGGCATGAGCGCGAATATCTTCTTTTACTTTAGGCGGAAGCTCTCCGTATTTTGCACGAGCAGCGCCTTCAGACATAGGTGCGACTAACGGACGCACAGACTGAGCATGTCCTCCAATATTTAATCCAACTGCGGCTGAGATTTCACGGATAAAAAGATATATAAGTAAAACATTTCCAGAAGAAGCGTTTTTCGCTTTTTTAATCAGTACTTCCGCTTGTTCTTTTAACCCGTATTTTTCTAACACGCCAAAGATAGGAAGAGTAAGTAAAATAGCCATAGACATATAGCGGTTATCTACAAAAAATTGGCCGAACATTGTAATTACTTCATGAAGTGACAAACCTGACACAAGGCCAGTCACGATGCCTGCAACAGTTACCACGAGCAGCGTGTTTAAACGAAATAAAAATCCCACTGCCACTAGCAAAACCCCAATTAATTTCAACATAAAAAATCCCCCTTGATTATGTATAAATCGTGCTGCAAATTCACCTCCATTGTTTTTCTGAAAAAACAAAGACGTCTTGAGTATAAACAATTCTGAAAATTAAAACAAGATACTTAAGGCATAAAATAGTTTGATTAGTGAACAAAAGCATAAAAGGAAGATTTATACGTAATATTCATGGGGATATAAATAGAAGAAAGGTTCTCCAAAACAGTCTTAGGGAGAATTTTTTAAGTTAATGTGCTGAAAACACCTCTCCTAAAATACCAAAAAAGGTGTAATAGAGAGGAAAAGGGTCTCTATGTGCAGTAAGTGCAGGAGAGATGTATAATAAACCTAGAGGTGACTAATTATGTATCTAGTAGACTACCATCATCACACAAACAATTCATTTGACTCACAGGCAGTCATGAAAGAAGTGTGCGAACAAGCTGTAAAAAACGGCATAAACGAAATTTGTTTTACCGAACACTTTTCATTAAATCCATTAGCGCCAACGTACGGTCATATGGATTTTGATAAATATGAACGAGAACTAACGGAATGCAGAGATCAATTTCAAGGCCAGCTAGTAATTAAAAAAGGAATTGAAATTTGCGAGCCGCACTATTTAAAAGAGAAGTATCAAGAAACGATGATGCAAGAGAGTTTTGATTTTATTTTAGGGTCTGTTCACAACATTAATAACATCAAGCTTCGCAAACATTTAGAACTCAACGACAAAGAAGCGATTTACCGCGCTTATTTTAACGAAATGTATAAGCTAGTAAGCGACGCCGACATTGACGTATTGGCTCATTTAGATTTAATGAAGCGCTATGCGTTTGAGCAATACGGCATTTATGACTTTCATCAATTTAAAGATATCCTTGCGGATATTTTGAAAAAAGCAATTGATCGCAATATTGGAATTGAAATTAATACTTCAGGTATAAGAGGGAAGCTAGGCGAAGCGCTGCCAGCACTTGAAGTCGTTGGGTTGTACCGCGATTTAGGCGGAGAAATCTTAACGATTGGATCTGATTCACACTTTGCAGAAACTGTAGGGGCACATATGAAAGAAGCAGTTGAAATGGCGAAACAGTGCGGGTTTACGGACATTTATACGTTTGATCAGCGTCAGCCAAAAGGGGTAAAAATATAAGTAATAGTAAAAGCACGCTTCAATATAAAAGAAGCGTGCTTTTACTATTGGTTGTTCTTATTCGTTAATAAGAATTCTCGGACGTCTTCTATTTTTAATCCGAGTTCATGAGCGGCTTTTATTAGATCAATCCATTCCTGATCTACTGCTAATTTTTTATCTGTGTTCATCACTATTCATCCACCCTTGTCAGGGAACCCAGCCATCTTAGCATGTTGTAAACATTGCCTTAGACCTGAAGCTTTGCGTCACTGCTTTTCAGCAGCTTTGCCTTTATCTGAATAATTTTTTCTAATAACTATTATTATTTTAGTGGAAAACTAGCAGAAATGGTGTCGAAATAGGTCGAGTTTCTAAAAAAATATTTAATTTACATCTTTATAGGTTCTTTTTAAGGAATAGCAAAATGGTTGAATTGGAAAAGTAGTGTTTTTAACTAATTTACAAGCTGTTATTCACCCACAGTTCATAAATAGCATTCACAATAAAAGAAAGAAACATAGAACAAGGAGAGATAAATATGAGCTGAATGAATGCATACAAGGTATGGAGAGACTTTAGAGGCCTTCAGACAGAATTAAAAGAAGAGCGGCAGCAAATGACAAAATCGCAGCTGAAAGATGCTTTTTATACACACCTAGCATTTGGAACAGGAGGCATGAGAGGAGAGTGTCCTAACCGCATGAATATCTACACAGTCCGAAAAGTAACGGAAGGACTGGCGAGGTATATTGAAAAATAAGGAACCGTTGCAAAAAGAAGAGGTGTGGTAATATCTTATGATTCTCGTCATCAATCACAAGAATTTGCGCTAGAAGCAGCTAAAACACTTGATATACACGACATTCATATGTATTTGAAGAGTTGCGCCCGACACCTGAACTGTCTTTTACCGTACGCTACCTGCATGCGTATGCAGGCATTATGATTAGGGCAAGTTATAATCCCGCGAATTATAACGAATATAAGGTATATAGACAAGATGGTGCACAGCTTCCTCCAGCAGCCGCAGATGAGATTATGTCTTATATGAATGAAATCAAAAATGAGCTGTATATTCCTGTACAAGATGAACATGTCATGCTGAAACGAAACCTATTAAGCTATATTGGAGAAAATTTGGATTATGTATATGTGGATTATGTCAAAGGTCTCCAGCAGCAAGGAAATTCACTAGAAAAAGAAAAGCTGCAGGTTGTGTATACGCCGCTTCACGGCACGGGAAGCAAAGTTGTTCCTCAAGCTCTCCGCTCATTTGGGTTTACAAACATTATGATGGTCACAGAGCAATCATGACCTGATTCTGACTTTTTAACTGTAGCATCACCTAATCCTGAAGATCCGGAAGCTTTTCAAATGGCCATTCATTACGGAAAAAGAGAAGGAGCTGAGCTGCTCCTGGCAACGGACCCTGACGCCCCTCGTTTAGGAATAGCTGTAAAAGATTCTATAGGAGAGTATAGACTTCTAACTGGTAACCAAGTTGGTGCCTTGCTAATTGATTATCTACTAACACAAAAGCAGCAAAAAGGCGATCTCAAAAGTAACGGCGTTATATTAAAAACGATTGCTACGTCAGAATTAGGGAGAGCGATCGCCGAAGACTTTGGAATGAAAACCGTTGATACATTAACAGGGTTTAAATACATTGCAGAGAAAATTGAAGAATATAATAGAAACGAAACGTATATCTTTCAATTTGGGTATGAAGAAAGCTACGGCTATTTAATTGGAGACTTTGTAAGAGATAAAGCCGCTGCTTACTATGAATCAATTAAAAGCTCGCTTTACGAACGTTTGATGGTACTCTTTGAAACATATGACTATTACGAAGGAGCTCTTTCTTCTATAACCATAAAAGGACAAAAAGGTATCGAGCAAATTAACGATATCTTAACGGATTTACGAGATGATCCGCCTTTAGAGTTTGGAACCGTACCTGTTACAAAGAGAGAAGATTATCAAAGCAAAGAGCGCATATATACAGTAGAAGAGACGTATGAAACGATTGATTTAACAAAATCAAATGTACTGAAATACTATTTGCAAGATAGTTCATGGGTAGCTGTTCGTCCTTTGGGAACGTAGCCGGAAATTAAGTTTTATTTCGTAGTAGCAGGCAGGAGCATGACAGAAAGTAAAGGAAGAATAAAAGAGCTTCAGCAAGAGGTATTTAAGAGAGTAGGTGTAAATAAAAACATAAAAAAATGAACCCTGATTTAAAGGGCTCATTTTTTTATAATAGAAGAACTATATTCATTTCGCTTTTCTATGCTTTGTTTTATTTTTATATAGAAGAAACAAAAACAAAGCGCCTCCAAATGAATCAATTAGTACATCTACAATCCGGCCGTCTCGACCAATAATAAAAGCTTGGTGAACCTCATCCAAAAAAGCAAAGGAAGCAAGCAATAGTCCTGCTTTTACATAACGCCCAGGCTTTTCTTTTAAGTTCCAGTAAATTAAAACAGCTAATACACCAAAGAAGGAAATATGAGCAATTTTACGAAGGATAAATTCTAGATTAAATCCGTAGCTGTAGGAAGTGTAAAACTCACTGCCAGGTTTTAAAATAGACCAGAGCGTAGCATTATGGTCCCAAACAGAGGAGTTACTCCAGCTGCTTGGAGCTGTGACCTGTAAATGAGGTGTGTGGGAAAAATGGGTGATGCCAAGCATCATTAATATAACAGCGATTTTTTTTATCATGATGACATTTCCTTTATTTTACTTGATTGTATTAGCTTAAGAAAAAAAAGAGAAAAAAGCAAGAAATTTAAGAGCTGATAACAAATTTTTAAATAATCTAATATAAAACTAATATAAAAGAAACAAAATTCAGCTAATTTTGTTTACTTTCTTGAACAAAATTCTTTACCTCATCAATCGATAAACCCATCTCATAGGCCTCTTTCATGAGTAAAATCCACTCTTTCTCTAAATCTACTTTTTCTTTTAATTTGTCAGTCATGATTATTCCTCCCCAGACCTTAAGGAGTAAAGCTGTCGTGGTTGAAGAAGCTCTCGATACTAGCCTTACTTACTTTTATTAACAATTATACAAACAATCAATTTTACTTTGCAAATATTATGCAGAATATAGTTATAAAGGATTATTTATGTGTGAATAAGAGTAGGTGAAAAGAAGTTAATCAGAGTATTGTCACGCAGTGTTTTTACTTAATGCTCAGAATCCTTCACTGTCTGTAGATTTTTTTTGAAGGACAGGTACTGGTAGAATTCAATAAAATCCTCTTTTGTCATGCCCTGGCCTATAGCTTTGCTTAATAACTCCATCCATTCTTCCGTAATATAGGGATTAGCTTCAATATGTTCATTTGTTTCGTCAATTAAATAGTCAACACTTGTGCCCAAAGAAGCAGCAATTTTATGAAGCATTTGTAAGGAAGGGTTTGAGTTTGAACCTTTTTCAATTTGTGAAAGGTAGGATTTTGATATTTGTGCTTTCTCCGCTAGCCTAGTAATAGAATAACGTTTTTGCAATCTCATTTCTTTAATGCGATCACCAATCACGTGGAAACCTCTCCTTTATATGTAGTATCTGTTGTTCATTATAAAGGATTTTTGTGCGTTTTCAATACAATAAAATTAAAAAAATAACATTTAATGCAAAAAAATGTTCTTTATGAAGAACGGATTTTGTATTAAATGTTATTTTTTATTGATGGTTACTGTCGTATGTATTTGGGCTGTGAAACTCTTTTTTATAAAGAAAGACATACGCTGAATTGGCTTTAAATATTCTTGAAAGGAGATTTAATGATCTTTTTTTGATGCTTTCTATAGTTTGAACCATGTCTAGGATGTGTCACTATCCTTTATAGTTTCTATTATATACCTGATATACTTGGATTACTCCAAATGATTGAATGTCAACCTAATTATAGAAGTGTTTTACCCGGAAACCGGATGCTAACAGATGTTTTTGTATAATAAATTATTAATGTTCAAAGGAAATCTTTAATACGAGCTACAGAGAAAATAAATATTAATTGTGAGCTATTTAGATATCCTATTTCAAATGTAAAATTAGAGAAGCTGAAGTATAGAATTCTCAACTTGGATTAAATATAGTCAGAAACCTGAAATCTTGCATACAATGTGTGAGTTAAAGAAATATAGGTTACTAAGGTTTGAGTCAATTTTATAATTTTTGTTAATTATTTATGAAAAACCTATTGATGCTAGGTAGAAGGTAATATAAAGTAGGGGAATAAGAAAATAATTACGGGAGCGAATTTATGTTGGATTTAAGGATTAAAAAACCTAAGTTGTATTTACCTAGTATTAAACTCTTTAATTTTTATTTGTACACAGTTGTATTCTTTATTATCTTTTCAAGTGGAGCAATACTTGATCAAAAGTATTTCAACTTTTCTCAAATATTGTTGATTTTTCTATGCTCGGTGTTTCTGCTGAGGGTAATTAATAAGAAATACATTGCTTTAGCAGGAATGATTTTCCCTATTTATATTCTTGTGAATTATATTAATTATAGTCCAACTATAGTTAACTACTTATTATTTCTCATAAAATTATCGCTAATTTTTATTTTCGTGAGATATTGTATTCTAGAAAAGATAGATATATTGAAAATGTTAAATAATGTAGTTGTTGGAATATGCATTTACTCAGTTTTTACGTACGTATTTTTGGATGTTATGCATGTGATTTCTTCTTCGCATGTAGAAGTTATAAATAATAAGCCATACCAAATTTATTTGGGGTTACATTACCATTGGCAGGATCTAAACTGGTTTTCGTGGAGAGTGTCTAGAAATAATTCGATTTTCTGGGAACCAGGGGTATTCCAAATTTATATTAGTTATGCAATATTTTATCAATTATTTTTAGCTAAGAAAGCTAATAAAAAAATTATGGCATTATTGATTTTCAGTATGTTTACTACCTTTTCAACCACGGGGACAATGTTAACATTAGTGATTTTAGTTATCAAATTTGTCTCACTCAAATCCAAAGAATTGTTATCAATGTTAATAAAAGTTTATCTTTTTCCAGTTCTTTTAATTGGAGGTATATATGTAGGAACTTCAGTGTTTAATCAAAAAGCAAATAACGGATCTGCTTCATATGACCTACGAGCAGATGACTTAGGAGTAGGTCTGCAGCTTTTTTATGAGAAGCCACTTTTTGGCTGGGGTTTCTTGAATAACTCTGGGTTTGAAGCTCTAACAGGATTTTCTACCAATAGTAATGGTTTTGTATCCTTGCTTTTCCAACAAGGCGTTTTGGGATTTATAATTCTTTGTATACCAGTATTAATTATTTCAATAAAACTAATTGATATTAAAGGTTTTTTTGCTGCATTAGCATTTACCTTGTTTTATTTTGTATCAGCAGCAACAGAGCCTTTAATGTATGCAAATTTCTTTAATATATTTGTATCTATGGGAATTCTTTTATTCATTGAAAATAAATTTCCAATATCACATTCTAAAAATAGAGTGTCTAAACCGAACAGCATTAAGTTTAGAAATAAAGTAGCGTTAAAATGAAAAAAAAGTTACTTCTTTTTTCACTCAGTTTTTTATTAGGCATTTGTTTAATCGTTTCTCATTTTGTATTTGATAAGTCCTCTGATCCTAAAATCTCTCCAGAATATCAAAGTTTCACTGAGGGCATAGGAGTGAACATAGATTCTAGAACTTCAGAAGAAGATTTACAAAACATTGTAGATGCCGGATTTAAATGGGTGCGAGTGGATATGACTTGGGAGAATATAGAGAGTAAAAAAGAAAGTTATGATTTTGAGAAAAGCGGATATGATAAGTTGAATAAAAGTCTTAAAGAAAAAAGACTCAAGCCATATTATATCTTTGACTATTCAAATAAGTTATACGAAAGTAATCGTTCGATCATGACAAGTGATGGGCTTAAAGCTTATATGGAGTTTGTAGATGTTGTTACTAAGAGGTACAAAAATCAAAACGCAATATGGGAAATATGGAATGAGCCAAACATTGAGATGTTTTGGAATCCCCAACCTAGTTATAAACAATACAGTCTTTTAGTGAAAAAAGTAGCTCCTATTATTAAAAAGAATGATCCTAATAGTAGAGTAGTAGCTCCTGCACTTGCTGGAATTCATCAAGAATCTTTAAAGTGGTTACAACAATTTTTTAAACAAGGCACACTAAAATACATTGATGCTGTATCTGTTCATCCCTATAGATTTACTAATCCAGAGGATGCACTCAAAGATTATAAAGAATTAAAAATAATAATTAGGCAGTATACAAATAGAGATATTCCTATTATATCAGGCGAATGGGGCTATTCTATATTAAATACTCCAACGCAGCACTTAACGGAAATGCAACAAGCTGATTATGTCATAAGAATGTTTCTTGTTAATGCTGAAGAGGGCATTCCTATAAGTATCTTATATAATTGGAAAAATAATGGATTTGATCCAAATAACAAAGAACATAACTTTGGGGTATTGTGGTATAGCGGAAAACCTAAATTGTCCTATTTAGCTATTCAAACTTTTACAAGCAGGTTAGATGGATATAAATTTTCAAGGGCTATAAAATACGGTCGAGATGATACATACATATTAGAGTTTCAAAACTCGGACAAACAGAAGTTACTCTCTTTTTGGACAACCGGTACCAGTTATAGCTTTCTTTTTCCTTTAGATTCAGGAAAAGGAAAACTTTATTCTATGCTAGGCGGTATGCAGAATATAGAGTGGGATCGTAAAGTAGAATTGAATATTTCATCCAGTCCGAATTACTTAGTAATTGATTGAAGAAGAACAATTCTTTATAACTGTATACCTTATTTTAAATACAACTTATATAAAAATTACATTTTATTTCTTTTTCAAAAAAGATAGCTATCTTATGCTTTCTTAAAAAAAGAACGTTACTATATTTTTATGGATCTATCTTAAGTGTCTTATAGATGGATGTGGGATTAATAAGATGCTACTTTTTAATTGTTTAATTTTAATAAGTAAATGTTCAAATTTGAGAGGACTACATTAGTCCTCTTTTCATTTTGAGAGGAAGGGATTATTTTGCAGTTATTTATATGACTTTAAAACTAAACCACTAATAACCATTTTTTATTATGCATTAAAAGGGTTGAATAAGCAGGTGAGAAGTATGTATATAACAAAAAATCTTAACTCGCAAGATTTTTTGTTAGAGGATTTATAGGAGGAGTTTTAATTTAATCAGTAAGTTTATCATATTTGAAATGGTTTGAAATGTGTAGTGATGACCATACATACGCTCCATTAAATGAGTAATTTCAGCTTTCGCTACACCCTTTTGAAACATATGAATGAGAAACGATTCAAGCGTATTAGTGGCTCTTTTATAAGGAGCCACTGTCTGTTGCTTAAAGTCACCATTCCGATCGCGAGGAATAACAAGGTGAAGTTCTCCAAACTCTGTGTACGTACGAACCATTTTGTGAATTCCCCGTATTAAATCCAATACGATTATATTCTTCGTAGTCCAAAAAAGCTGTCAATTTGCTCGCTAAGATTTTATTAAGCGCAGTTTCTAAGTGAGAATGGAAAATTTCCGTCACATCTTCTTTTTGGACTAGAGATTGAACAAGATCTGTTGTAAACCAATTCAAAAAAAGACCCTCTTTCTTTGAATTGGTCGTGGTGACTTAATTCTACAAGAAAAGGTCTTCTTTTTTGTATTTATTTACACAAGATATTTTACGCTCTCTAAAAATATTGTTATTTTAATCATTTAGTAATAAATGTTCCAATTATAATTTAGAAATCATTTCAAAAAATACTTGAATGTGTATTTTTTAAAGTATAAAATAACACTAACTAGGAGGGAGGTTAAATTGGAAAATTTTACAGTAAATGAAAAAACATATTTTAAAGTAGATATATATTTTTACATATGGTCAATTTTTTTACCTATTACATCTTTTTTGCTCATACCATCCATTCAGGGGACAACTATAGGTTACTTAATGGCTTTTGCTAGTTTAGCATTAGTTCCTTTATTATTAAAATATAGAGCTCCTATGCGTAGCTATTTTTATACTTTCGTATTTATTTTAGCGATATATATATTTATTCTATTACTTAGTCAATTGTCATTATCATTATCTCCTAGAATTAATTTTGTTGGTGTATTACTTATAGATCCTAATGACAATACATATTTATTAAAATCTTCTATGTTTACGCAATCAATGTATATGGTAGCTGCATTTGCAACCTTTGCTTATGTACGTGTCCTATACAATGAAAATTGGAACAAATACATTTTAGCAGGAGCAACAGTTTTAGCGTTATATGGAATCTATGAAGTAACGTACTTCCTTATAACAGGATCTCAAGGAGATTTTATATCTAATAGAACTTTTGGAGACGGTACTGATGCTGGAAGTAGATTTCAGAAAATTGTTATAGGCGGATTAACTCTACAACGTTTAAAAAGCTTAACGGGTGAACCTTCGATGTATGCTTTTACAATAACCCCTTTCTTTATTTACGCTCTATATTTAAGAAAAAAAATTATTGCTACTATATTAGGAGTCTCACTGCTTTTATCAACGTCAACTACTTTTTTTATCGGGATAGTCATTTGTGTATTTTTAGGAGCTAAATATTTAATTAGAGCTATAAGAAAGAATACGTTAACTCTTGCTTTAGCCTTCTTTTTTCTGGGAGGTTTAATTTTTTACTTGAATGTTTTTAGTTCTGACAAACTTTATGATATTTTTAATACAATAGTCTTGCAGAAACTTAGCGGATTAGATGTGTCTGGAAGTACGAGGTCTGGATGGTTTCAAGTTCATATGGAATTTTATAAGAGCCTTCCGTTATTAAATCAAATTTTTGGAGTGGGATTTGGTTATATACGATCAACAGATTTATTTAGTACGCTCATGGTTAACACTGGAATATTTGGTACAGTGCTATTCAGTTTGATATTTATATATCCTATATTGAAATTGCACAATGATGCTCATTCAAAAACTTTAAAATTAATCTTAGTAATTATCTTTTTATCTATGATGATTGCAGTACCAGAGTATTCATACCTCTCTACATGGTTATTTTTAGGGATAGCATACAACCGAATATTAAGGATAAAAAACATATAAGAGAGCATATGTTGACAAAAAACAAGAGTCTATCATAGGCTCTTGTTTTTTAGAATTTTTATATGGTTTTTGATAAGTGCTTTCTTACATACTTCTTATTTGCTATATTATTTCCAATATTAACAAAAGGTTTTTCTATGTAGTAATATGTTATTACAGAAGACCCAGAAATCAACAATAGTGTAACTACTACTGTAAAATAATCATTAAATATATAAGGTACACTTGAGATGAAGACTGCTTGAGCTAAATACAGTGAAAAACTGATCTTACCTAAAAAGAGTAAAAAGCGAGGGTAGTTATAATTTCTAAAAATTAAAAATACAGTAAATATAAGTAAAGCCGAAATCCAAGCTGAAGTGGCTGGAACAAAGTTTCGAGCGCCATACTCACTAAGGTCATTTTTGCCAAACATGTTAACATAAGATATGATCGTGATACAAAAAATTGCATATAGACAAATTAGAAAAGTTGGCAACTTTTTAATTTGTCCACTATTAAATTTATAGAATACGGTACCTACGAACATCAGTGAAAAATATAATAAAAGACCGTAACCGTTTTGTAGAATTATCCCCCCACTTAAAGCTAATGTCAATGCTACAAAAGCTAAGGTGGTTGAATAACGTAATATATTCAACATATATAAAAGAGTTACTGAGATATAAAACAGCATTTCTAAACTAAGTGTCCAATGAGAATTAACCAATAAAGGAATTCCTAGTAATTTTTGAAGCATTGTTAATTGTAATAGCATATCTTGTACGGGTAATAATTGATGATGTTGGGCATAGGATCCTAATCCTATAAAGATCATTGCCAAAATTATACTGTAAATATAAAGTGGATACAATCTGAAAAAACGTTTTATCCAAAACGTTTTTAATGAAGTTTTCTTTTGCAGAGATACTGGGATAATAAAGCCACTTACTAAGAAGAACAATGTTACGCCGAACATACCAAACTGAAAATAATGGGTAGTAAAGTAAGAAAAAGAAGAAAAATATTTTTCTCCGATATGTTGAAATATTACCAAAAGAGCAGCTATACATCGCAATGCGTCTAAAAAATCTATTCTTTGTCGTTGTATTTTTTTCATTAGAAGCCTCCTTAATTTTAAAGATATTATACTTTACTATGAAAAAATTTACTATATTTCTAATAAAATTTATTTATATTAGAAAAAGGAAGGTGTTTGCTAGATGAATAAAAATTTATATACCATCAGCGTTATATCTATAAGTGTTATTTCTATATTTTTTATTGTATTTCATTATGTTTCTAAAGAGAGTAAGCAGTATCCATTAAAAAAAGAAAACATAATAAATTATCAAACAATACCTGAAGGTTTGGGAGTGAGTATTCATCCAGGATTAGAAAAAAAAGATATCAAATGGATAGCAAATGCAGGTTTTAAATGGGTTCGTATTGATTTACCATGGGAATACATAGAAACGGAAAAAGGAACATATGATTTGGAAAACACAGAATATGACGAACTAAATAAGTGGCTAAAAGATGAAGGGATGAAGCCTTACTATATACTTGATTATTCGAATAAACTTTATGAGCAAAATCGCTCTATTGTTACAAAAGAAGGCAGAGAAGCTTTTGGTAGGTATGTAAACTTTGTAACTAAAAGGTATAAGAATCAAGGGGCAATCTGGGAGATATGGAACGAGCCAAATACAGAAACATTTTGGAATCCTCAACCGAATTATGAAGAATATTCTTTATTAGTTAAGGATACTGTTCCTATAATTAAGAAAAACGATAAGAGTGGGTTTGTTGTGGCCCCAGCCTTAGCAGGAATAAACTCTCAATCTTTTTCTTGGTTAGAGAAAGTATTAAAGGAAGGAATGTTAAAAAATGAAATTGACGCAATTAGTGTACATCCGTACAGAAGTGGCCCCCCTGAAGAAAGTATTATAGATTATCAAAATTTAAAGAAGCTGATTAAGCATTATGCTAATAGAGATATTCCTATTATATCTGGGGAGTGGGGGTACTCAATGGCGAATACCACTGAAAAGCCATTATCTGAAATGGAACAGGCTAATTATCTAGTGAGAATGATTATGATTAATGCACAGCAACAAGTGCCTATAAGCATTTGGTATGATTGGAAAAATGATGGAGTTGATCCTGCAAACAAAGAACATAATTTTGGGGTAATGTGGAATAGTGGAAATCCTAAAGTCTCTTTTTTAAGTATTCAGGTACTTACCAAACAATTGAAGGGGTATAAGTTTTCTAAAAATATAAATTATCAATCTAATAAACAGGGAGATTATATATTAGAATTTGTAAACGATCGTAATAAAAAAATAATTGTCTTTTGGACTACAGGTCAAAGTCATAGTCTGAACTTTGTATTAAAAAAAGGAAAAGGTAAAATTATTTCTATGTTAGGAGCTACGAGAGAGATTAGTTGGAAGCAACATGCTCCTTTAAATTTTTCCAATAGCCCTAGCTACCTTGTAATTGATTAAGTCTTTTTTATTGTAAAAAGTCTCAGTTAAATTTCAGCGATTTAGTATTCATCAGATATAAATTTTTACATTCTATATTTGAAGTTTTTATAAAAAAATATAAAACTAAGCCGTACTAAAAGAATAACTAGTACGGCTTAGTTTTATTGAATAAAAAACTTAGTTGAGTGTTTTGCTATAAGCCTATTATAAATTATCAAGATAGAGGTAGTAAAACTTACCTTAACTACAGTTTTTAAAGCTGATAAAGGAATATAAGTCTAATTTTTTTGAAAAAAATGTAATTTTACATATCCAACGATTCAAAAAAATAAAAATATTTAAAAATACAAAAAAATGTAAACGCTATCAAAATATAATATTTTACTTAAAAAAAGCAAATAAATAATTCTCATTACCCAAGATAAATAATAAGATTATTGATAATATTTTCATATTAGGAAAATATTAAAATTTTATATTTTTTTTAAATAAAGTTTAATGAACCGTTCATATATATAAATACCGTATGAAAACGTTTAAAACATGACATTTGATATATTTCGACAAAATGAGACATTGAATATGAGGAAGGTGTATGCTAGTATTTTCTAGTATTAGTAACATTATTAGGTCTTTGGAACTTTTTATGAAGTTCTTTAAAATTAAAGATAAAGACCTAATAAAGAGTGAAGACAAGTGTGAGTGTATTGTTGCTAAGTTGTTTATAGGAAATGGTTTTAATAGTCTGGAAACTTTATTAAACAATTTTTCACCCCCCATCATTTTTTGTACTTTGCAGTTAAGAATTTAAGAATCTATATATTGCTTTATTTTTTTATTAAAACTATTAAAAATATTAAAACTATTAAAACTATATAAAAATAAAATTATTAACAGCTGTTTTTATAAATATATTTTAGTGAAATGTGTCTCAAATCCTGACAAATTCCTTTTTGTGTCGATAAATAAAGTTTATTATTTAGTTAAAATAACAGTGGTGATATCTCCTTACCATTATCAATGGGGGTACTCGGCTGTATTGTGGGTGATTAAGCACCTTAGACACTGAAGTTGTCAGTAGTACTGTGTGAGGATGGGTTAGATGCCCACGATTAATATCAATAGAATACACTTATAAACTATAGTTAATTAATTTCTTTAAAGGGATCTTAACTATAAATAACTATAAATAACTATGTCAAAAAATAAAGGTTTAAATTGAGGAAATTTAAGAAGGGAAGTGAAGATAAGTATGACTCAAATGGCTAAGAAAGAAGTTAACAAAGATTTTACTGGAATTCAAGTTTGTATAAATGATAAACCCATCTACCTTTTTGTGAAAAGAATTATTGATATAGTTGGTGCATTTGTAGGATTAATAGTTCTTTCAATGGTTTTTCTGATAGTTGCTCTTTTAATAAAGATTGAGGATCCTAAAGGGCCAATTTTTTTTTCGCAAAAGAGAACTGGTAAAAATGAGAAAGAATTCAATATGTATAAATTCCGTTCAATGGTAACAGACGCTGAATCAAGGCTGAAAGATTTACTTGAACAAAACGAAACAACTGGAGCTATGTTTAAAATGAAAAATGATCCTAGAGTCACAAAAGTAGGAAATTTTATTAGGAAAACGAGCATAGATGAGTTGCCTCAATTATGGAATGTCTTAAAAGGTGATATGAGTTTAGTCGGTCCTCGTCCGCCTTTACCTAGAGAAGTTTCAGAATATACTACATATGATAAACAACGATTATTAGTTCAACCAGGATGTACAGGACTATGGCAAGTAAGTGGAAGAAGTAATATAGGATTTGAAGATATGGTAAAATTAGATATCTATTATGCGCAAAATCGTAACATGTTATTTGATATGAAAATTATCCTTAAAACAATAGGTTTATTATTTGGATCAAAAGATGCTTATTAATAAACTATAGAAAAATCATTAATTGGAGTAGATTTTAATTGTTAAAACTTAGTAGTATTAATCTTCTTCTCAGAATTATTACTCTAGGCAGTAAGTTTCTGTTGATTATGGGTATGACAAGATTGTTAGCACCAGCGGAAGTAGGGGTTTATGGAGTATTATCCACTACTATCGGCTTATCAATTTATATAGTAGGAATGGATTTCTATGTTTTTAATACTAGGGAAATCTTAAGTAGCAAATCAGAAAATAAAGAATTCTTTATTCGAGATCAATTTCTATTTCATATTTTTAGCTATGTTATATTTTTACCGATATTAATTATCTTATTCATACTAAACATTATACCAGTGAAATATGCGTTTATATTTTATGTATTACTTGTGTTAGAACATCTATCTCAAGAATTCAATAGAGTGTTCATTACCCTGTCTAAACCGATTGTAGCAAATATTACTTTGTTTTTCCGAAGTGGAGCTTGGGCATATGCTGCTATGATTTTATTTTTTATATCAGATGAGACCCATAACCTTTGGACTGTTTTAATAGGTTGGGTAAGTGGGGTTTTGTTTAGTGTGTTATTAAGTATCTATTATCTAAAAGATTTAAATTGGCATATAGTTAAAAGTAAAAAGATCGATTGGAAATGGGTAAAAAGAGGGGTTGTCGTATCTTTCCCCTTATTTGTTGGAAATATTGCGTTAAAATTAGCGGAGTATCTTGATCGTTATTTTATTACATTCTATAAAGGTAAGGCGCTTGTAGGGGCCTATACTTTCTATGGAAGTTTGTCTAATTTACTCGTTATTTTTGCTCAAACAGGTGTCATTATGATCCTAGGACCTAAAGTCATTCGTAACTTCCAAAGTGGAGACTATAAAACATATAAAATTCAAATGAAAAAAATGACTAGCGGCGTAATAATTTCTACTATATTTATAAGTTTAGCTCTAGCTATAGGTATTATACCCATTACGAAATTAATAGGTAAGCCTATTTATGCAGAGCATTTAAGTGCATATTGGACATTGATAGGTGCTTATGCTTTTTCAGTACTGGCACTTTTGCCTCACCAAACCTTGTATGTAAGGTTTAAGGATAAAGCAATTATTGTTTCTAGTCTAATTTCTCTAGGTGTCTCACTTTTACTAAACATTTTGTTGGTTCCGAAGTTTGGTTTGATTGGTGGTGCTACTAGCACATTTGGTGCTTTTTTTATGTTGTTTATACTAAAGCTAATATTTGCTATTAAGTATAAAAACGCAAGAGAACCTATTGAAAAAAATTAAGTCAATATAATTAAATGTAACGAGGTAATTAAGAATGAATAAAAACTGCTTATTTGTTCATGCACATGAGCGAGATAAAGCAATCTTTTTTAGTAGCGTATCCAATTATCTCAGTACTCAGGGATACGAATCAATTCATTTAACTTTTAGTAGGTTAGAAGAAGCTGTATATACAGCTCATAATGTAAAAAAACCTTATTTTTTACCTAAAGTTTTAAAGACCTTTTCCTCTGAATTAAATGAAGATGATAAGAAAAATTATGATTTAGAAAAATTACTTTACTACACATTCGAATTTAATAAAATTAATCATTTTTCTTACAATAAGCAGGAATTGCTAATTAATGCGAAACGATATATAAACTTTTTAAATAAATTAAATTCGGACAAGAAGTTAGAACTTATTATTAGTTGGAACGATACTTTCATGTTTGACAGCATTTCTAAGCGATTCGCACAGGTTAACAATATTCCCGTATTAATTTTTGAAGCAGGAATATTTCGCCCATATACCATTACAGTAGATGGGAAAGGCGTAAATTATGGAAACTCTGTACCTCAGGAAATGTCAGCTTATAAGGATGTACAATTCCACATGAATGATTATCAGGAATTTTTATCTTCTATTAAAGACAAACAGCACATTTTTCAAAGTCAGACAAAAAATGTAGGGGATACTTATTTAAAAGAGCGGTTAGTTGATTATGTTAATAGAAACATCTTTAAACGTGAGCTGAAACTAGAAGTTATTTTTGAAAAACCTACTAACAAGATAAAAAGAGTAATCTCAAACAAGCGCAAAAATAACAAGAACAATATTCACACTAAGGACAGTGAATTGCCTAAAGATTACTTGTTCGTTCCCTTCCAAGTGCATGATGATTCTCAAATCATTATGAACTCTGATAGCATAAAAAACATGGAGCAATTGGTAGAAATTATTATTTTTCAACTGGATGAATACAATAGAAAGCATAATAAAGATTTGCACGTTGTTTTTAAAGAACACCCGGCAGACCAAGGTAGGGTTAATTATTCATCCCTGTATGACAAATTTAAAAACCATACCCATGTAAATTTTCTAACAAGTGGAAACACAAATGAGATATTGCAGAAAAGTAATCTAGTAGTAACTATTAATTCAACTGTAGGGATTGAAGCGTTACAAAGCTATAAACCGGTCATTACATTAGGAAATTCTTATTATGGTATAGATGGAATTGCTTATAAATGTAGTAACTATAAAAATCTATATGAAGTCTTTCACAAAGCTTTGACTCAAGATGTGGATAGAGAAGCAATAAATAAATTTTTATTTTATCTGAGGTTCAGTTACCAGATAGAAGGTGATTGGCGAAAAGGAATATTCAATGCTAAGGAGCTTCAAGATAAAATCAACGCAGTTTTGGCTTAAAAGCTACGAAGAAAAAATAACCATGGTGGAGCGAATAAGTAATGGACATTTTTATAAATGGAAGATTTTTAACTCAAAAGATAACAGGTGTTCAACGATTTGCTATCGAGTTATTGAGAGGCATTGATGATTTATATGAAAATGGTGACCTCTCTAAAGATTATAAGGTAACAATTTTAGCGCCAAAGTTCGAAAAGGTTAATAAATCTATGTTTAAGCATATTTCAATAGAAACAATAGGATCTCGACAAGGACATTTATGGGAACAACTAGATTTATTTAAGTTTTGTAAAGGGGAATTTTTAGTCAATTTATGTAACACCGGACCTATACTAAAGAAAGATCAAATCTCTGTTATACATGATGCGGCAGTGTTCTCCAATGGGGAAAATTTCTCTTTCTTATTTAAAATGTGGTACAAGGTTATGCTGACATCTCAAGCAAAATTCTCTAAGAAAATTGTTACCGTTTCTAACTTTTCTAAAAGTGAATTAGTTAAATATCTAAATATCTCTTCAGAGAAGGTTGAAGTTATTTATGAGGGAAAAGAACATTTCACAAGACAAAGTACAGATATTGGTATCATAACTAAATATAATCTAAATGAAAAACCTTATTTACTTGCGGTTAGTAGTCTAAACCCTAACAAAAATTTTAGAGCAATCATAAAAGCGCTCGATCATGTAGAACATCACGATTTTAATATTGTTATTGCTGGTGGAACAGATCCAAAGGTATTTAGTTCTAAGGATACTGAATTACCTAAAACGGTTAAACATGTAGGCTATGTTACAGACGAGGAGCTCAAAACATTGTATCAAAATGCTTTTTGCTTCATTTATCCATCTTTTTATGAAGGTTTTGGTCTACCGCCATTAGAAGCTATGAGTATAGGATGCCCTGTTATTATCTCAAATCGTGCATCTTTACCTGAAGTTGGAGGAGAAGCTGCTCTTTATTGCAATCCAGATAGTCCTGAAGATCTAGCAGAACAAATCAAGAAGGTGACTACTAATCCAACGTTGAGAGAGGAAATGATCGCTAAAGGTTATGAGCAATCTGCAAAATTCACGTGGACTAAATGTGCACAAGAATTGATAGACACTGTCACTACATTAAAAATATGATTGAGTGGGAGATAATATGAAAGTATTACATATTGGTGAATATGTAAAAGGCGGAGTTTCAACATACGTTAACGAATTAATTAAGTATCAAACAAATAACTCTAACATAGAAGAAGTATTTCTTACTATGAGCGAACATAACTCGGAAAAGGAAATTCCTCTAGTACAAGAAAAAGTTTTGCTTTATAAATACGAGCGTTCACCAAAGTTTTTTATAAAAGCTGCTAAACAAATTTTTAATTACATTGATCAAGTCAATCCAGATATTGTACATATTCATAGTACATTTGCTGGTTTCTTTGTTCGATTACCTTTATTTTTCAGAAGAAAGAAATTTAAAGTAGTTTACTGCTCTCATGGTTGGGCTTTTTTAATGGATACTAGTCAAACAAAACAAAAAATATACAGCTTAATTGAAAGAGTGTTAAGTATTAAGACAGACTTAATTATAAATATATCTCAATATGAGCATGACAAATCATTGGAATATAAGTTACCTGAAAATAAATCCGTGGTTATTCATAATGGTATTAGTTTGAATGAAGAAACCAAAACTATCCAGGGCAATATAGAGTTAGATTCCACAAAAATCAACTTATTATTTGTAGGAAGATTCGATCGTCAAAAGGGTTTAGATATTTTGCTAGAATTTTTTCATAAATACTCGTCTTTTAACATTAACCTGTATGTAATTGGTGCCCAAGTATTGTCAGATCAAAAGACCGTTACATATAGCGATAATGTAAAGATGCTAGGTTGGGTTAACAACAAAGAAATTGACGAGTATTACAAACTGGCGGATGCTATCATTATCCCTTCTAGATGGGAAGGTTTTGGTCTAGTAGCTACTGAAGCAATGAAGAACAAGAAACCAGTTATTTCTAGTAACCGTGGAGCATTGCCTGAAATCGTGAAAGACGGAGAAACTGGCTTTATTTTCGATTTAGACAATTTAAGTTCTCTGCATAACATATTACAAAATATTAGTAAGCCACAACTAGAAAAAATGGGAAATAAAGCGTATCAACGCTTTCGAGAGAGATTTACCAGTCAAACTATGAACGAAAAGATTGTGGTTGAATATAAAGAATTACTAAATTAATTTTGGAATAAGGAGATGAAAAATATGAAGGTAATAGCTGTTCTTCCAGCTCGATACGGTTCAAGCAGATTTCCTGGAAAACCTCTTGCGTTAATTAATAATAAACCTATGATTCAACATGTCTACCAAAGAGTAAAAAAAGTTTCCAATCTAGATAAAGTAGTAGTTGCTACTGACAGTAAAAAAATCTACGATACTGTATTGTCTTTTGGTGGAGAAGTGGTAATGACAAAAGATACACATGAGTCAGGTTCAGATCGCATGGCTGAGGTATCAAAATTAATTGATGGAGATATCTTTCTTAATGTTCAAGGGGATGAGCCATTAATAGATGAAAGGCTTATTGCAGAAATTGTAGAACAATCTAAACAGTATAATAATTATGTAATCACTGCTAAAAAAGCTATAGAATCTGAAGAGGACGTTGAAAACCCTAATGTTGTAAAAGTAATTACTAACCAAAACAAAGAAGCGATTTATTTTTCTCGCTCACCTATTCCTTACAACAGATCTGATAAAAATATTACATATTATAAACATTTAGGTATTTATTGTTATCCAAAACATATTTTGCAGGAATTTGTTAATTTACCTAAATCCCAATATGAAGAAGTGGAAATGTTGGAACAACTCAGATTGTTGGAAAATGGATATGAAATGAAGGTTTTAGAAACTACCTATGACTCTATAGGCGTAGACACACCTGAAGATATTAAAAAAATTGAAAACCTGCTGGAGGTATAATTACATGTCGAATATCGTGAAATTAAATGAGGAAATTAAATTTGGAGGAAATAATCCATTTGTATTGATTGCTGGACCTTGCATGATTGAAAGTGAAGAATTAGTATTTCAAACTGCTAGTGCTATTCAAGAAATTACTAGCAAATTAAATATTCCTTTTGTATTCAAGGCATCTTTTGATAAAGCAAACCGTTCTTCCATTTACTCAGATCGTGGACCTGGGATTGAAAAAGGTTTAGAAATTTTAGCAAAAGTTAAAGAGACTTTTGGTGTTCCTGTTACATCGGATATTCATGATGCATCTCAAGCAGAACTTGCTGGTGAAGTACTAGACATTATTCAAATTCCTGCTTTTCTATGCCGCCAAACAGACTTACTAGTAGCTGCAGCTAAGACAGGAAAGATAATTAATGTGAAAAAAGGACAATTTTTAGCTCCTTGGGACATGAAAAATGTAGTGGTTAAACTGAAAGAGTCGGGTTGTGAACAAATCCTTTTAACTGAGCGAGGAAGTACGTTCGGTTACAATAATTTAGTAGTGGATATGAGATCTTTACCGACAATGAGAGAATTAGGTGCACCAGTAGTATTTGATGCTACGCATAGTGTTCAAATTCCAGGAGGTAACGGTACAAGTACAGGTGGAAAACGCGAATTTGTTCCGTATTTATCAAGAGCAGCTATGGCTGTAGGCGTAGATGCTTTATTTGCAGAAGTACATCCTGATCCTGACAATGCACTTTCAGATGGACCTAATATGATAAAGCTTCATGAATTGGAAGAAGTTCTAAAACCTATTAAAGCAATCGATGACATTATTAAAGGATAAAAATTGAGAGGAGTTGCCCAATGTCTTCTACACACCTTAAGGTTAATTTTAAAGATACCATTTCTGAAGTTCTTGAGCTAGAAGCAAAAGTTATTCTTGAAAGAAAAGAATATCTAAGTGCTCAAATTAGTGAATGTGTAAACTTTATTCTCAAATGCAGAGGAAGAGTTATTATTACAGGTATCGGAAAGTCAGGGTTGGTTGGCAAAAAAATTGCTGCTACTTTGGCAAGTACGGGTACTCCTTCTTTCTTTTTACATCCTGCAGAAGGATTGCATGGTGACCTAGGAATGGTCACGGATAATGATGTTGTTATAGCTATTTCAAATAGTGGAGAAACTGAAGAAATACTGAAAACAATTCCTTCAATTAAGAGAATTGGTGCTAAAATTGTTGCTTTAGTAGGGAATTCAAATTCTTCTTTAGCAGAACGTGCAGATTTAATCTTAAGTTATGGAATTGTAGAAGAAGCTTGTCCGTTAGGACTAGCACCTACTACAAGTACAACTTTAACATTAGTTATTGGAGACGCTCTTGCTATTTCTTTATTAAAAGCTAGGGATTTTAAACCTGAGAACTTCGCTGTTTTTCATCCTGGAGGGTCTTTAGGAAGAAAATTGTTATTAACAGTTGAAGATATTATTTCAACGACTAATCGAAACCCTGTTGCAAACGAAAATAGTAACGTTAATGAAGTGCTGTTCCAAATGACAGAGTTTGGCTTAGGAGCTATTAACATTATTGATAGCAATGGTAAATTAAAAGGTATTTTAACGGATGGAGATATCCGCAGAGGCCTTGCTAAAGAAATTAATATCTTACAGGAAAAAGTAAACAAATTATATAACGAAAATCCAATTACTGTTAAATCAGAATTACTAGCAGCAGAAGCACTGAAAATTATGGAAGATAATAAAGTAAACGTCTTGCCTGTGGTAAATAAGCATCAACAGCCTGTGGCCATGATCCATATTCAAGACGTGGTTAAAATGGGGATTTAATTAATGAAAAACATAAAATTGATTGTATTAGACGTCGATGGTGTTTTAACAGATGGAAGTCTTTATATAGGATCAAATGAAGTGGAATATAAACAGTTTAATACACAAGATGGTATGGGAATTACAATTGCTCATTATGCTGGTTTAAAAACTGCCATTATTACAGGGCGTAAATCTGAAGCAGTCGCTAAAAGAGCAAAAGAGTTAAAGATTAACTATGTGTATCAAGGAATTAGTAACAAATTAGAAGTGCTGTCTGAATTACTTACTGAGTTAAGACTAAAAGAGGAAGAAATTTGTTATATGGGTGACGATATTAACGACCTCCCTATTTTAAAAACGGCAGGTGTATCATTTGCCCCTGATAATGCAGTGGGCCTAGTTAAAGAATCTGTAGACATTGTAACGAAACATTCAGGTGGGAATGGTGCTGTAAGAGAAATGGTTGAATCAATTTTACGTGAGCAAACAAATTTTGAAGAACTCGTACATGAGTTTATATATGAGAAGAACAAAGTTATTCAATAGACGTATTATAGAAAGAAGGAAAATACTTGAATAATTGTATTATTTGTAACAAACATAGCAAAGAAGATTCATATAATGCATATGAAAATAAATATATTGTCGTTAGTCATGGTCCCTTAACTTCTCAAGTTAAGGGATATTTTTATATCGAATTTAAACGTCATGTGGAAAGATGGAGTGAGCTAAGCGATGAAGAAATAACTGAATCTAGTAGGATGGTGCAGTTATTAGATGAATTTCTCAAAGAAAATGTCTATGCAGACAGAGTGTATACAGTTAGCATTAGCGAAGCAGTTAGGCATCTTCATATTCATGTAATTCCAAGAAACATTAATATGGAATTGAAAGGTTTAGATTTAATTCGGCAAGCTACTCAACAGCTCGGCATGCTTGAAAATGACTTATCCAATGAAGAGGTCGTTGATTTAGTAAGTAAAGTAAACAAATTTGTAGCTGAGAAGCTAAGTAACGAGGTGTGACAATGAATCTAGTTTTATTATCTGGCGGATCTGGTAAACGTTTATGGCCCCTATCCAATGATTCTCGATCAAAACAGTTTTTAAAAGTTTTAGAACACGAGAAGGATTCTTTACAATCCATGGTACAACGAGTTTGGAATCAAATTCTTAATGTAGAACTTGGAGAATCTACAGTCATTGCTACCGGAAAGTCTCAAGTGGATATGATAAAAAGCCAATTAAATGATGAAGTAGATTTAATTATTGAACCTGCTCGAAGAGATACTTTTCCAGCTATTGCCTTAGCGGCTTCTTATATCTATAGTGTTAAAAAGGCAGATTTAGATGATGTTGTAGCTATCCTTCCAGTAGATCCTTACGTAGAAGATGAATTTTTTAATAGAGTAAAAGATTTAGAAGAAGTTGTTAAAAACAGCGATACTCAACTTGCACTTATTGGGGTAACGCCTACCTATCCTTCTTCAAAGTATGGATATATTGTGCCAGAACGTAAGGTTGCTAATAATGAATATGTTTCCGTAAAGCGATTTACAGAAAAACCTTCAGAAGCCGATGCATCAAATCTCATTGAACAAGGTGCATTATGGAATTGTGGTGTCTTTGCATTTAAGTTGGGATATATTCTTTCAATTTTGGAAGCTAAAGGTTTGCCAACTCAATATATAGAACTTCTAAAAAGATACGAAAGCCTTCCTAAGATTAGCTTCGATTATGAGGTAGTAGAAAAAACAAAAGAAATTGTAGTCTTGCCATATGAAGGGTATTGGAAAGATCTCGGCACTTGGAACACGCTAACGGAAGAAATGGCAACTAGTCAAATTGGCAAAGGAGTTATCAGTAAAGACAGTAGCAATGTACATTTGATTAATGAACTAGATATTCCTGTGACAGTATTAGGAGCTTCTAATTTAGTAGTAGCGGCTAGCCCTGATGGAATATTAGTATCTGATAAAGAAGCCAGTCCACGGATTAAAGAGCTAGTGGGGGAATTTAACAGCCGTCCTATGTATGAAGAAAGACGATGGGGTTGGTACCGAGTACTTGATTACACAAAGTTAGCTGAAGAACAAGAAGTGTTAACAAAAAGAATTTGTATTGCTTCTGGAAAAAATTTAAGTTATCAACTTCATGACTATCGTGATGAAATATGGACTATAGTTGGGGGACAAGGTGAAGTTATTTTAAACGAGGAAACTTCTATAGTTAAACCAGGAGATGTAGTTAAAATTCCTTCAGGAGAGAAACATGCTATTAGAGCAATCACTGATTTGGAGTTTATCGAAGTACAAACTGGTTCTCAATTAATTGAAGAAGATATCGTCCGAATATACATGACATGGGACGAAATACAAGAGCATGTTTTAGAGGCGAAAAAAGTATAGTAACAAAAAGGAGTAGAGAGTATCTGCTCTTTTTTTATTTTTATAAAATGCTAGGCTAAGAGTTTTAGATTAATAAGAATAACATATTTTATGTAAAAGTGATCATAGAGGAGATGTAAAATCATTGAAACAACCTATTTTTTTACGACCATCATTTCAAGAGCGGATTTGGGGTGGTAATCAGCTTGAAAAAAAGTATGGATATTCGATTCCATCCTCAAACACAGGAGAATGCTGGGCCATTTCTGCTCATCCACATGGCCAAAGTGTTGTAGCATCTGGAGATTTTGCTGAAAAAAGCTTGGGAGAACTATGGGGAGCCTATCCAGAGTTATTTGGTCATTTTCAAAGTGACCGTTTTCCTTTGTTAACTAAAATTCTAGATGCACATGATGATTTATCTGTCCAAGTTCATCCAAACGATGAATATGCTGATGAGTTTGAAAACGGTGAACTAGGTAAAACAGAATGTTGGTATATTATCGACTGTAATGAAGATGCAGATATAATTTATGGACATCATGCCCAATCTAAAGAGGAATTTGTTGAGTTAGTGGAACAGGAAGACTGGGAAGGACTATTACAGAGAATTAAAATTAAACCAGGGGATTTTTTCTATGTTCCAAGTGGAACAATTCATGCTTTGTGTAAAGGAACGCTTGTATTAGAAACTCAGCAAAATTCTGATACTACATATCGTGTCTATGATTACAATCGTATTGGGCAAGAGGGGAAGCTTCGTGACCTTCATTTAGATAAAGCAATCGATGTGACTACTATTCCACATACAGCAGCTAAAGTCGAACCGGCTATAGCTAAAACAATCGGAGGGAGTATCACAACGTTTGTAGAAGATGATTATTTTACAGTTTATAAATGGGATATTACCAACTCATTAGCACTTACTCAGGAACACTACTTCACGTTAGTAAGTGTTATTAGCGGTGAGGGTAAATTGATTTCAGAAGATAAAGAATATCCAATTAATTTTGGTGATCATTTCATTCTTCCAAATGAAATGCATTCATTTATAATTGAAGGTGACATTCAATTAATTGCTTCACAACCAAACAGCAAAGGAGGTCGTCAGCGTGAGGTGGCAGGTACAACTAGACAAGTGGCTAACGTTTAATAATTTAAATAAAGACTTAAAAGATGAATTACTAACAATGAAAGAAAACTCAAAAAAAGCAGAAGATGCTTTCTATAAAAATTTAGAGTTTGGAACAGGTGGAATGCGAGGAGAGCTTGGTCCTGGGACGAATCGTTTGAACATCTATATGGTTCGTAAGGCAACAGAAGGGTTAGCATGTTATATAGAAGAAAACGGAGAAAAAGCTAAGAAGCGAGGAGTTGTTGTGGCATATGATTCCCGCCATAAATCTCCTGAATTTGCATTAGAAGTAGCGAAAGTATTAGGACAACATGGTATTAAGACATATATTTTTAATGAATTGCGTCCAACGCCTGAATTATCTTTTGCTGTTCGTTATTTACATGCTTTTGCTGGTATTGTCATTACAGCGAGTCATAATCCTCCTGAGTATAATGGATACAAAGTGTATGGAGAAGACGGTGGACAGCTTCCTCCAGCTGCTGCTGACACTATTATTTCATATGTTAATGCAGTGGAAAATGAGTTAACAATTCCTGTTCAAGGAGAGCAAGAGCTTCTTCAGAACAACTTATTAACTTACATTGGTGAAGAAGTAGATGCTGCTTATATTGAACAACTACAGACAATCCAATTAAATCGTGAAATTGGTGAAGAAGTGGGAAAAGACTTAAAAATTGTCTTTACACCTTTACACGGCACAGCTAATAAACCTGTTCGTGATGGGTTAAAAGCATTTGGCTTTACGAATGTAACAGTTGTAAAAGAGCAAGAACTTCCTGACGCTAATTTTTCAACGGTAACATCACCTAACCCGGAAGAACACGATGCTTTTGAATTAGCAATTCAATATGGTAAAGAAATCGATGCTGATATTCTTATGGGAACAGACCCTGATGCTGATCGATTAGGGGTTGCTGTAAAGAACGAAAAAGGTGATTACGTAGTACTAACAGGAAATCAGATGGGAGCTTTAATGCTTCACTATTTATTAAAACAAAAGAAACAACAAGGTATTTTACCTGAAAATGGAATTGTAGTAAAAACAATTGTGACATCTGAAATTGGGCGTACCATTGCTTCGAGCTTTGGTTTACCAACCATTGATACACTAACAGGCTTTAAATTCATTGGTGAAAAAATTAATGAATTTGAGCAGACAAAAGAATATCAATTTCAATTCGGCTATGAAGAAAGCTATGGTTATTTAATTGGTGACTTTGTTCGTGATAAAGATGCTGTTCAGTCAGCAGTTTTTGCAGCTGAAGTTGCAGCATACTATAAAGAGCGAGGGAAATCATTATATAAAGGTTTATTAGAAATCTTTGAAACATATGGATTTTATAAAGAATCCCTGCAGTCTTTAACATTAAAAGGAAAAGATGGCTCAGAACAGATTGCTAGTATCTTAACTGAGTTTCGTCTTAACCCTCCAACACAAGTTGCCAATTTAAGAGTAGCTACTGTCGAGGACTATCTTATTAGTGAAAGAACAAACATGGTAAATCAGACTGTTGAAGCGATTCAACTGCCAAAGTCAAATGTACTGAAATACCATTTAGAAGATGGCTCTTGGTTTACGATTCGTCCTTCTGGGACAGAACCAAAAGCAAAATTCTATTTTGGTGTGAAGAAAGATTCCTTAAAAGAAAGTGAAAAAGCTCTAGCAATATTAGAGAAAAAAGTAATGGAAAGTGTAAACAATCTTTTATCGACACCGATATAAAAGAAAATAAGTAGTAAAATAATAACTATATTGACGAAACCATATAGTAATTGTATATTTTGTCAAGTATAATAAAATATATGTCTATGTTATTACAAGCTATTACGTTCGGAGGTCAATCATGGAAGAAACAATTAGTTTGCGACATTTGTTTCAAGTATTGCGTAAGCGATTATGGCTTATTGCATTAATAGCAATTATCGCAGCCACTATTAGTGCAGTTATTAGCTTTTTTGTATTAACACCCGTGTATCAAACAAGCACACAAATCCTTGTGAATCAGGCTAAGTCAGAGCAGCAGTTGTATAATGCGGGGGCTGTGCAAACAAATGTTCAATTGATTAGCACGTACAATGATATTATCAAAAGCCCTGCTATTTTAGATACAGTTATTGAGAAACTAAAATTAGATAGCTCAGCTAAATCTTTAGGTGGACAAATTCAAGTAACTAGCGCTGAAAATTCGCAGGTTGCTGTAATTACCGTTCAAGACACAAATGCAAAGCGTGCAACGGAGATTGCTAATACAACAGCATCTGTTTTTCAACAGAAAGTTCCTAAGATTATGAATATGAATATTGATAATGTTAGTATTCTATCTAAGGCAGATCTTGCAGCAAGTAATAGCCCTATCAAACCACAGCCTATCTTAAATATTGCAATTGCGCTGGTTGTAGGCTTAATGGTAGGTATTGGATTATCGTTCTTATTAGAGTATTTAGATAATACGATTAAAACAGAGCAAGATATTGAAAATATTCTAGAGCTTCCAGTAATGGGCGTCATTACAAATATTAAGGACGTACCTAAAGCAACAAACGTACAGCGTCCTGATATGAAGACTCGCGTACCGCAAAGAGGTGAGACATTTGGCTCGTAAAGAAAATAAAAATGACAAGATGCTAACATTAAAGCGACGACTTCTTGCGCATAATAGTCCAAAAGATCCGGTTGCTGAACAGTATCGTACGATTCGTACGAATATTCAGTTTTCTGGTGTGGATCAAGACATTAAGTCATTGCTTTTAACTTCAAGTGGAACAGCTGAAGGGAAATCGACAACGGCTTCAAATTTAGCATCTGTTTATGCTCAGCAGGGCTTAAAGGTATTATTGGTTGATGCAGATTTACGCAAGCCGACGGTTCATTACACATTCCGTTTAGAAAACCATAGTGGTCTTACAAACGTTCTAACCAGACAGTCTAGTTTGGGACAAGCGGTTCAGGGGACAGAAGTTAGTGATCTTTACGTGTTAACAAGTGGGCCTGTTCCGCCGAATCCGTCTGAGCTTCTTGCCTCTTCTCAAATGGAAGAGCTGTTGAAAGAAATGAAGCAGCAGTTTGATATGATTATTTTTGATACGCCTCCTATTTTGGCAGTTGCAGACGCTCAAATTTTAGCTAATCAAGTAGATGCTTCTATTTTAGTAGTAAGCAGTGGGAAAACAGAAAAAGAAGCGGCTGTAAAAGCAAAAGAATTGCTAGTTCATGCAAAGTCAAAGCTGCTTGGCGCAGTGTTAAATAACCGTAAAACAGACAGTGGAAACTACTATTATTATTATGGAAGTAACTAATTTTTTAAGGGAATTTTAGATTTTGCTTAGCCTATATGCAATAAGACCTCGGAACGTAATCGTTTCGAGGTCTTATTTATATATGAATCTAGCATATAGGTTTTTTTCGGTATGAAGAATTTGACAAAAAACACATAGAAATAAAGAAAAAAATATGCTACTATAACACTACTTTAATTAGGTCTTAAGGTAGGGTATTGGAAAGGAGGATCATAGATGATTGATTTGCATTGCCACATTCTATCGGGTATAGATGATGGCCCTTTAAATGAAGAAATTAGTTTGAAAATGGCCCAAGAAGCCGTTGCAGAAGGTATTCATACAATCGTAGCTACCCCTCATCATCAGAATGGTCGCTATCTTAACGAGAAAAAAGATATTGTACAATATGTTCAGAAATTAAATAAGCTATTGAAGCAGGAAAAGCTTCCATTAACGATTTTACCTGGACAGGAAATACGGCTTTACGGTGAAATCCTTGAAGATTATCAAGCAGAGAAAATTTTGACGTTAAATGATACGGGGAAGTATTTATTTATAGAATTTCCATCTAGTCAGGTTCCCCACTATGCAGAACGATTATTGTTTGATATTCAATCACAAGGGCTAATTCCAATTATTGTGCATCCCGAAAGGAACAGCCGTTTGCTCGAAGAACCTGACCTGCTTTATAAATTTATAACGAACGGAGCGCTTGCTCAATTAACAGCAGGAAGCGTGACGGGACGTTTTGGGAAAAAAATTAAGAAGTTTTCTCACCAGTTGATTCAATCAAATCTCGTCCACTTTGTATCCTCTGATGCCCATAACCTTGAAGGCCGCTCGTTTTATATGAGGGAAGCTTTAGAAGCAATAGAAAGTGAGCATGGACAGGATACAGTATATGTGTTTCTAGAAAATGCTCAGTATGTGATACAGGGTCAAATGTGCTATAAAGACCCTCCAGAGATGATTAAAAAGAAAAAGTTTTTAGGCATCTTTTAAAGTGCTTTATTTATACTAAACTACTTATTTAAAAGGAGAAATGAATATGCAAAAAGTTAAAAAGGCCATTATTCCAGCAGCAGGATTAGGAACTCGTTTTTTACCAGCAACAAAAGCCATGCCAAAAGAGATGCTTCCAATCGTCGATAAGCCAACGATTCAATATATTATTGAAGAGGCAATTGAATCAGGTATTGAAGATATTATTATTGTGACGGGTAAAGGTAAGCGTGCAATTGAAGACCATTTTGACAACGCACCTGAGCTAGAGCAAAACTTAGCCGAAAAAGGAAAAATTGAGCTGCTAGAGAAAGTTCGTCAGTCTTCAAATGTGGAAATTCACTACATTCGCCAAAAAGATCCAAAAGGATTAGGGCACGCAGTGTGGTGTGCGCGTAACTTTATTGGCAACGAGCCTTTTGCGGTATTGCTAGGAGATGATATCGTACAAGCAGAAACGCCGGGATTACGTCAGTTGATGGATGAATACGAACAAACATTATCATCTGTTATTGGTGTTCAAACTGTTGCTGATAATGAAACGCACCGCTATGGCATTGTTGATCCAACTTCAAGTAAGGGCCGCCGTTACCAGGTTAATTCGTTTGTTGAAAAGCCAGCGCCAGGAACTGCACCTTCTAATCTAGCAATTATGGGCCGCTATGTGTTTACACCGGAAATCTTTAAGTTCTTAGAAGAGCAGGAAGTAGGAGCGGGCGGTGAAATTCAGTTAACAGATGCGATTCAAAAGCTAAATGAAATTCAGCGTGTATTTGCCTACGATTTTGAAGGAAAACGTTATGATGTAGGAGAAAAGCTAGGCTTTATTCAAACATCTTTAGAATTTGCTCTTCAGCATGAAGATTTACGTGAAAATCTCCTTGTATTTATGGAAGAATTGTTGAAACAAGAAAAAGTACGCGTATAACATTCATTTTTAATAAAAAAAGTGATGAAGTTTCCTTCATCACTTTTTTTTATTAGTTAAGATTTAAATGTTGTTTTAACTTACTAGAAAGCGCTTCGCGCGTAGCATCTGATACGGCATAGTAGTAAATGCCGTCGATTTTTTCACCTTTACCATCCACTTGCAGCTGTTCTACGTTATGACGTGCATCTTTGTAGTTAGACTGAATTTGTTTCATATCGTCAAATGTAAGGTTTGTTCTAACGTTCGTTCCGATTGTATCTAGAATTGTACCGTAATTAGCAAGAGATTGAACGCTTGCTCCTTCTTCAATAACTCCTTCAATAATTTGACGCTGACGCATTTGACGTCCAAAGTCTCCGCGAGGATCTTGTTTACGCATACGTGAGTAAGCAAGAGCTTCTTTTCCATCAAGCGTAAGCTTTCCTTTTTTAAAGCTGTATCCGTCATAATCAAAATTCAGGTCGTTGTTAACTGTAACTCCTCCAACTGCATCTACAATGTCTTTAAAGCTTTCCATGTTAACCTGTACGTAATAATCCACAGGCACGTCTAAGAATTTCTCTACCGTATTAACAGCCATATCTACGCCTCCAAATGCATAGGCATGGTTAATTTTATCCGTAGTTCCTTTTCCTACAATTTCTGTACGCGTATCACGAGGGATACTAACCATTTTCATCGATTGATCTTTTGGATTTACGGTCATTAAGATTAACGAATCTGAACGGCCGCGATCTCCAGCGCGCTGATCTACTCCTAGAAGGAGGATGGAGATAGGGTCACGGTTACTAAATGAGACTTTTTCCGAGCGTTTCTCTGAAACATCACGGTTTAATGGCTCATGTGTTTGTGTAAAAGTCTTTTCAACCGAATGCCAAATGCTATAAGCATAAGCTCCTACTCCAAGAATTAGTACTAAAATAATGGCCATTGTAATTTTTAAAGCGCGTTTTTTCTTTGGTTTTCTTCTTTTACGTCGTCGAGTTTGAGGCTCTGTCATAATCGGTTTCTCTTCCTTTACTTAATATATTGATAAAACAAATGAATTACTTATGTACTTCATTAATTCTTATCTCTTTTTTATACGTAACAGCAAGCCTATATAAATATGACATATTGACTTATTTTTATCCACTTATTCTCAAATTATATTATAATAAAGGCAAAAAAGAAAGATATAGTAGAGGAGACAATTTATGAAAATATGGGTCAATGTTCTAGCTTTGCTTGTGCTTATAGCATCTTTAGTAGCGGGTAAAATGTATTGGAATCATCAAGCTTCTGAGCAGTCAGCGGTAAGGCCAACAAAAATAGAAGGTTCTAGTTATACAAAAGGTGAAGAAGCTTCTTGGAAAAAGTATGCGCAAAACCTTCCCAAATCGGTAATAGCAAAAATAGAGCAAGCTGAAAAAACACAAAAGCCTATTAAGCTAGTAATTGTAGGCTCTGCTCCTAAAGAGAAGATAGATAAGACCTGGGGAGCTTTGCTGAAAGAAAGCTTACAAAGTACGTACGGTGAAGATTTAATAACTACAAAAGTGTACGAATATACAGATATGACAACGCTGGAATTTGTAAAAGATGAAGCTTACAAACAAATTTCAAATGAAAAACCAGACGTTTTATTGTTTGAACCGTTTCTGTTAAATGATAACGGAGTAGTAGGGATCAATAATACGCTAGAAAATATTACTGTGATTATGAGCCGTTTAAAAGAGAAAAGTAGTGAACTCGTTACTATTCTACAGCCATCAGCACCTGTATATAAAGCAGAAAATTATCCAAATGATGTAAAGGCGTTAGAGGAATTTTCTAAAGAAAATGGATACGAGTATCTTGATCATTGGAATGCATGGCCTAATTATCGTTCTAAAGACATCTTAACATTTTTAGGGAAAGCTTCTGGTCAGCCTAATGACAAGGGAGAGCAGCTATGGGCACAGTATTTGGAAGCGTATTTTACTAATTCACCATCAGAATAATAGAAACAAGCAGGTTACCTCTTCCGCTAATCTGTTTAAATGTTCATAGGTATAAAGAACTAAAAAATGATGATATAGTGCATTTTAAGACGTAAATATAGCTTTTAGGACTCAAAACATGCACATAAGAAGATGTCTTCCTGTATGTGGAAAAGTTCGTGCAGTACGTATGTTATAATATAATTTATGGAATATTACCCATGAATTGAGACATAGAAAGAGGAGACAAACGAATGATTGACATACATACATACATTTTGCCGGAGATGGAAAATGGACCTAAAAGCCACGATGAACTTTTGCAGATGGCAGACGCACTAGTGAAGCAAGGAATAACAAAAGTGGTTGCGACTCCTAAATATGAAGGACCTGCTTCAAGCTGCACATCAGCGGTAGGATTTGCAAATGAATACCTGCGAAAAGCTTCTATCTCACTAACCATTTTACCGGGACAAAAAGTAACTGCCTCCAATCATATGACTTTGTTTAATCAAGATTTCTATAAGATGACTATAAATGAAAATGAAAAATATATGTTTTTGGAGATTCCGCAAGATATGGAAATTGAAGTAGTAGAAAATATTACATATGAGCTGCAGCTAAAAGGAGTCGTGCCGGTTTTAAATGAGCCTGAACGCCACCCGTTATTTATAGATAATCCGGCGAACTTATACAAGCTCGTAAAAAATGGAGCAGTCGTTCAGCTGTCTGCACAAAGTGTGCTGGGCGACAACGGCAGTAAAGCTAAAAAAGGAGCTTATCAGTTCATTGATCACGGATTAGCACACGTTATTGCATCAGGCGTGAATCGTGAAAATTACCAGCAGTACGGTCTCCAAAAAGCTTATTCTGCTGTTTCTAAAAAATACGGCAACAGCAAGCTTTATCGTTTCATGGAAAATACTGAGGCCATTGCGAGCGGGAAGGCTGTCTATAAACAAGAGCCTGAACGCATCAAAAAAACAAAATTCCTAGGAATCTTTTAACTTTTCCCTTTGTACCCTGATTAACATTCGCTTAATCAGGGTATTTGCATACAAAGACCTATTTCAGACCCTTCTTTTTTCATCATTATTTGGAGTTATTTTACAAATTATGTTTGCGTTTTCACATAGAGTAATAGTAAAATATTGTTAGTTAAGTAGATGACAGGAAAGTACGCGGTTTTCCGGGGTTCGTGGAGGTAAATGTCGAGAAGAATACATAGTTTCACACTAGAAATCGTCGTAGAATAGAGCTATACAAAACGCAGGGAGGGAAATAAAGTGATTGATATTCATACGTACATATTGCCTAATATCGATAGCGGACCTGAGGAAGTAGACGGCTTTTTGAAAATGGCACGCTCCTTAACGGATCAAGGCGTTCAATCCGTTGTGGCTACGCCGCTTTATGACAGCGATCAAGAGTTTATGAAACACCATTTATTTCTCTATGTGAATGCAGCTAATGAATGGCTCACGAATTCATGTATTCCTCTTCAAGTATTACCAGGTCAGCTTGTCCCTTTATCGCCTCAACTTCTGCGAAACTATGAGCGAAATCAGCTTCTTACGCTTAATCACACCGATAAATATTTGTTTCTTTCACTGCCTGACTATGATGTCTCACCTTATTTTGAAAAAACGCTGTATGATCTTCTCACAAAAGGCGTTGTGCCTATTCTACGTTCACCAGAATGTCATCCGATTTTCCGAGATCACCCTGAGCGTTTGTATGAGCTTGTTAAAAAAGGCGTGCTCGTTCAGCTAAGTGCGGCTAGTATTCTCGGTTTAAACGGAAAAAAAGAAAGAAAAGCGGCCTGTACGTTTATTAAATACCGCTTCGCCCACGTGATTGCCTCTGGCGTTCATGCTCGCAATTACCACGACTATTCACTTTCAAAAGCGTATGATTATATTTCCGATATGTACGGTGCGTCAGAACTTTATTTTTTTATCGAAAATGCAGAAGCGATTATCGACGGTCGTCCGGTGCATCAATTAGAGCCTGAGCCGATGAAAAAATTTAGTTTATTTAAATTATTTAGCTAAAAACAAGGGACTTTTCCATAAAAACGGGAAAGTCCCTTGTTTTGTCTTTCTTTCATTGTGGTATGGAATAGAAACAAAGTTAAAGAAAGGAAGGCTGAATATGATAAAAACTACAGCTGGAAAAGCAGCTATGTCGGTATTAAAAGAATGGAAGATCGATCACATTTTCGGTATGCCGGGAGATTCAATCAATCATTTTATGGACAATCTGCGAAGTGAAAAAGATGAAATTGAGTTTATTCAAGTCCGTCACGAGGAAGTAGGCGCACTTGCCGCATCTTCTTACGCTAAAATCACGGGTAAAATCGGCGTATGTCTGTCGATTGGAGGACCGGGTGCGATTCATTTGTTAAACGGTTTGTATGATGCGAAAGCGGACGGAGCACCAGTGCTAGTGCTAGCGGGACAGGTGCCACGCGCGAAGCTTGGCAATGAATCGTTTCAAGAAGTGAATTTAGAACGTGTTTTTGACGATGTGTCGGTGTTTAATCACCGAGTAGATTCACCTGAATCATTTCCGCATCTGCTGCAGCAAGCGATTCGAACGGCTTACGCTAAAAAAGGCGTCGCGGTTCTAGTTATTCCAGATGATATTCCGTCTTCAACGATTAAAATTGATAAAAAAACGCCAATTGCCAATGTATCAAAAACCATTTCTCACAGTGACCCAGAAGATGTAGCTAAAGCGCTTCTAGCGATTAAATACGCAAAAAAACCGGTTATTTTAGCAGGAACAGGTGCAAAGCACGCCAAGCTTGAATTAGCGCAGTTTGCGGAAAAAATTGCGGCGCCGATTATCTTTACGCTTCCGGGTAAAGGAATACTGCCTGATCATCATCCTTATAACCTGGGGCAGCTCGGGCAAATTGGGACGAAGCCGGCGTATGAAGCGATGGAAGAAACCGATTTGTTAATTATGATTGGAACTTCGTTTCCATACCGCGAGTTTTTACCAGATGGAGTCGAAGCAATACAGCTGGATTCCGATGCCACACAAATCGGCAGACGCTATCCTGTATCGATTGGATTAGTCGGAGACTCTAAAACGACGCTGTCACAGCTTACGCATAATTTAGATTACCAAGAAAACCGCCGTTTCTTAGAAGAGTGTCAAGTTAATATGGAAAACTGGTGGAAACACGTAGAAAAAGAAGAAAACGAAGTGAGTACGCCAATCAAGCCGCAGCAAGTCATTCCTAAGCTGCAAAAAATTGTTGACGATGATGCGATTGTATCTGTTGATGTCGGGAACGTTACGGTATGGATGGCGAGACATTTCCGCATGACGAATCAAAAATTTGTGATTTCAAGCTGGCTGGCAACGATGGGCTGCGGACTTCCAGCTGCGATCGCAGGAAAGCTTGCCCATCCGGAAAAACAATCGGTAGCCGTGTGCGGTGACGGAGGCTTTACGATGGTCATGCAAGATTTTGTGACGGCTGTGAAGTACAAGCTGCCGATCGTTGTCGTCGTCCTTAATAACAGTGAAATCGGGATGATTAAATATGAACAAGCCATTCAAGGTCACTTGGATTACCAAACGCAGCTTGGTGAAATGAACTTTGCAAAGTTCGCTGAATCGTGCGGAGGAATTGGCTACCGCGTTGAAAAATACGAGGAGCTCGAAACAGCGTTTGAAAAAGCAGCGCTTGCGAATGTTCCTGTTGTGATTGATGTCGTTGTCGCGGATGAACCGCCGCTTCCAGGCAAAATTTCATTTGGACAAGCAGCCAATTATTCGAAGCATATTATGAAAAAGTTCTTTAAAGAACATGAGCTTGAAATGCCGCCGCTTCGAAAAGGACTAAGCAGAATGCTTTAATCAGTGACTCTCCTTACAGGAGAGTCTTTTTAGGAGGGATATCATGGGAGTGTTTGAAATCATTTTACTTATTTTTGGTGCGGTCATGATGCTTGTGATTGTAGTGCCGGTTATTATCGCTGTTATTCTTTGGTTAAAAGATGAAAAACAAGAAGAGCATTCGGTGCTTAGAAACTATCCGCTGCTCGGAAAAATGCGCTATATTTTTGAGAAAATGGGGCCTGAACTGCGTCAGTATTTATTTTTAAATAATAATGAAGGCAAGCCGTTTTCTAGAAATCAATACGAGCAAACCGTTAAGTCAGGTAAATACTTGAACCGGATGATGGGGTTTGGCTCAGAGCGTGATTTTAGCGAACCGGGTTACTATATTCGAAATGCGGTGTTTCCAAAGCAGCGCGACGAAATGAAAGCGGATAATACGACAAAAATTAAAACAAAAGTATATAAAATGGACGCAGATAACTTATTCAGCCGAAGAGAGCACCGCGAAGAAAAAGAAGCGGATCCATTTTATTTACGGGATGAAGAGGCGGTCGTTATAGGGCCTTCATGCAAAAAGCCGTTTGTTGTAAAAGGATTAATCGGTCAATCAGGCATGAGCTTTGGAGCGCTTGGTGACCATGCGATTACCGCTTTATCACTAGGATTAGGTCGAGCAGGCGGCACGTGGATGAACACGGGAGAAGGAGGCCTGTCACCGTATCATTTAAAAGGAAACGTCGATATTATTTTTCAAATTGGTCCCGGGCTTTTTGGCGTTCGGACAAAAGAAGGCGAATTTTCATGGGAAGAATTTAAAAAGAAAAGTAAAATGAAGCAAATCAAAGCGTTTGAAATTAAGCTTGCCCAAGGAGCCAAAACGCGAGGCGGTCACGTAGATGGTTCAAAAGTAACGGAAGAAATCGCCGAAATCCGCAACTTGAAGCCAGGAGAATCGGTAGACAGCCCCAACCGTTTCAAAGAATTCGCTTCATATCCTGAAATGTTCCAGTTTATTGAAAAACTTCGAGATGTAGGCGGCAAGCCAGTAGGTATTAAAATGGTTGTCGGAAACACAAATGATCTTGAAGAAATGGCGGCGTATATGAAAGAGACGGGAAGCGGTCCTGATTTTATTACGATCGACGGAGCAGAAGGCGGAACGGGCGCATCGTTTCAAGAATTAGCGGACGGAGCCGGCGTGCCACTGTTTTCAGGACTTCCTTTTGTGGATGAACTGCTTAGAAAATATGGCGTTCGCGATGAAGTGAAGCTTTTTGCATCGGGCAAGCTGTTAACGGCTGATAAAATTGCGACGGCTTTATCGCTAGGTGCCGACTGCGTTAATATTGCCAGAGGCTTTATGTTTTCTGTTGGCTGTATTCAAGCACAGGTTTGTCATAATAATCGTTGTCCAGTGGGCGTAGCGACAACAGATCCGAAGCTGCAAAAAGCGCTTATTATTGAAGAGAAATCATACCGCGTGTGCAACTACGTGCTGTCATTACGTGAAGGGTTGTTTAATTTAGCCGCAGCTGCCGGTATTGATTCGCCAACGAAATTTTCAAAAAAACACGTGGTGTTCAAAAACAGCAGCGGACAGTTAGCTGATATTTCTACAAAGGAAAAGATGTACGTATAAAAAGCTGCCAATCGGCAGCTTTTTATTGTCTTCTTTGAAGTAAATGCAGGCAAAACTCTAAGTCTTTTTGAAGATGCTCTTGCATTAATGCTTCCGCTTTTTCAGCATTGCGTTCTTTAATCGCGTTATAAATGTCTTCATGTTCGTCAATTAAAAACGGGCGGTTGTAAAACACGACCGTATGACGGAATAAGTAAATGATGGACTGCATGCGGTCGATAATATTAATCATGACGTCATTGTTGCTTGCGTTCACAATGATGGCGTGAAAACGTTCATTTGCGCTCATGATTTCTTCAAACGAGCCGTTTCTTCCGATGTCTACGCATTCCTTTAACTCTTCTAATTCGTTATCAGATAAAAAAGTTGCCGCAGCTTTAGAAGCTGAGCCTTCTAGCAGCATTCGCACTTCAAACAAGTTGCGTAAATCTTTTTCTGTCGGCGACACCACTTTTTTTCGAACAATCAGTCCTTCATATTCTAAGCGTCTGATGGAATCACGAATCGGCGTTCGGCTGAATCCAAGCTCGCTCGCTAATTTTTCTTCGACGATTTTTGTACCGCCTTCAAGCTCACCGTTTAAAATTTTATCTCGAATCATCTCATAAGAAGGGTGATGAGACGAACGAGAACCTTGATTTCTTAACATACTCTACTTCACCTCTAGCATTCGACACGAGAAAATCTCGTCTCTTTCTCTCTTTATTTTTTATCATTTTGTACGCGTATACCCAAATCATACTATAACTTGTGAAAAGGTGGGACGGAAAGTTTCGCTTTTAGAAATAAATTTCATTTAAAAAAAGGCTAGACAAATAAATAAAATGCGAATATGATGAGTGTATACAAAATTATCAGAAATGTATACAAAAAACATTTTAACGTATACATTATTTTTTAAACACTATTTGAAAACGTATACAACAAGGGGAGGAAACGGAAATGACAAAACGCGTTGGATTTATTGGACTTGGAATTATGGGAAAACCGATGACACTCAATTTATTAAAAGCAGGTTTTGAGGTAACGGTTTACGATATTAATAAAGCAGCAGTGGAAGAAGTGAAAGCAGCAGGAGGATTTGGAGCAGAAAGCCTTGCTGAAGTTGCAGTGAACAGCGACGTGATGATCACGATGCTTCCGGCTTCACATCATGTAAAAAGCGTGGTGCTTGGAGAAGAAGGGTTGATTCATAGCGCAAAAGAAGGAAGCGTTATCATCGATATGAGTTCCATTTCACCGGTAGCATCAAAAGAAATTGCGGCTGAACTTGCACAAAAAGGAATTCACATGCTAGACGCTCCGGTTAGCGGCGGAGAACCTAAAGCAATTGACGGCACGCTTGCGATTATGGTCGGGGGAAATGAGCATATCTTTGAAAGCGTTTCACCTATCCTTCATGCGATGGGAGCAGAAATAACGCTTGTTGGAGACAACGGAAGCGGCGTAACGGCTAAGCTTGCAAATCAAGTCATTGTAAACTTAAATATCGCAGCGATGTCTGAAGCACTTGTACTAGCAGCCAAAGCAGGCATTGACGTTGAAAAAATGTATCAAGCGATTCGCGGCGGATTAGCAGGAAGCGCTGTATTAGATGCAAAAGTGCCGCTTATTTTAGACCGCAACTTTGTAGCAGGCGGACGCATTGATATTAACTTAAAAGATATGACAAACGTGATGGAAACGGCTCATGACATTGGCGTACCGCTTCCGCTTTCAAGTCAGCTTGTAGAAATTTTCCATGCGTTAAAAGTAGACGGAAAAGCAAGCGATGATCACGGCGGAATTGTACAGTACTATGAAAAATTAGCAAACGTTGAAGTGAAAAAGAAGGTGGAAGCATGATTAAACAACAGGAAAAACGCCTTGTAAGCGATGTGTTTAAAGACATTCCAGCGGTCGATGAAGCACTTGTACAAAAAATGCTCGACGAAGAGCTTCTGACGTTCAACCAAAAAATCATTGTTCTGGATGATGATCCAACGGGGGTTCAAACCGTTAACGGCATTTCCGTTTATACAGACTGGAGTAAAGACAGCATCAAGCAAGGATTTTTAGAAGAAAACTCCATGTTTTTTATTCTAACAAATTCACGCGGATTTACCGCTTCTGAAACGGAAAAAGCCCACGCGGACATTGCGGCTGTTATTACAGAGGTAGCGGCTGAAGTAGATAAAGAGTTTTTAATTATCAGCAGAGGTGATTCCACTCTTCGTGGTCACTACCCGCTAGAAACAGAAGTATTAAAGAAAACCGTTGAACAGCACTTGAATCAAGTCCTCGACGGCGAAGTGATTTTTCCTTTCTTTAAAGAAGGCGGACGATTCACAGTTGATAACATTCACTACGTGCAAGATGAAGACTACCTAGTGCCGGCAGGAGAAACAGAATTTGCAAAAGACCGTACGTTTGGCTACAGTAAGTCTCATTTAGGCGAGTGGGTAGAAGAAAAGTCAGAAGGTAAATTTAAAGCAAGTCATACGACGTATATTTCGCTTGGGAGTATTCGTGCACTTGATTTAGTGACGATCACAAATCAGTTAATGGAAGTGAAAGACTTTAACAAAGTAGTCGTGAACGCAGTGGATTATGTAGATGTAAAAGTTGTGACGATTGCACTTCTTCGCGCGATGAAGCTTGGAAAGCATTTTATGTATCGAAGCGCTGCGGCTTTAACAAAAGTAATGGGCGGCGTGAGCGACAAAGACCTTTTAACAAAAGAAGAGCTCATTAAAGAAAAGTCGTCAAACGGCGGATTAATTATGGTCGGTTCGCATGTTAAAAAAACAACAGAGCAGTTAGAAGAATTAAAGAAATGCAGCTTCATTGAATTTATTGAATTTGACTGTCATCTTGTCTTAAAACCTGAAAAGTTTGAAGAAGAAGTGAATCGTATTATCAATGAAGCAGAAAAGCTTATTTCTAAAGGTCAAACGGTGGCTGTGTATACAAGACGCGAGCGCTTAGATCTTGGTGAAGGAAAAAAAGAAGAAGAGCTTAAACTATCGGTGAAAATTTCAGATGCAGTGACAAGCATTGTTCGCCGCTTAAACGTTCGTCCAAACTTTATCGTCGCAAAAGGCGGCATTACGTCAAGTGATATTGGTGTAAACGGCTTATCCGTAAAGCGTGCGACGGTTGCTGGACAAATCAAGCCGGGTATTCCGGTATGGGTAACGGGAGAGGAAAGCAAGTTTCCAGGCATTGCATACATCATTTTCCCTGGGAATGTTGGAGCTAAAACAACGCTTCGTGAAACGGTTGAGTTATTAAGTAAATAAGCAGAAGTGAACGTACGAGGTGCGTTCACTTTAGAAAATATTTGAAAGCGTATACATTATTTGGATGTACGTACATGAAAAATGGTCACACTAAGGGGATGAACATATGAATTCAGTATTCGGATTAAGTCATGAAGCAAGTCTTTTGCTGTATGCGATTGTATCGATTGTCGGACTTATCTTTTTAATTGCTAAGTTTAAAACAAATCCGTTCGTAGCGCTAATTGTCGCGGCTTTGTTTATGGGTCTTATTTCAGGAATGAAGCTGCCTGATATCGTAACAGCTTTCCAAGAAGGCGTAGCGAGCGTCTTAGGGTTTATCGCGATTGTTCTTGGTCTTGGAACGATGTTAGGTAAAATGATGGCAGAGTCAGGCGGAGCCGAGCGTATTGCCCGCACGTTAATTAAAGTATTCGGTGAAAAGAACGTACACTGGGCCATGATGGTTGTAGCCGTTATTTGCGGTATCCCAGTCTTTTTCCAAGTTGGTGTTGTGTTATTAATTCCACTTGTGTTTGTAATTGCCAAGCATACGGGTACGTCACTTATTAAAATTGGTTTATCATTAATTGCCGGCTTAGCCGTTGTTCACAGTTTAGTACCTCCACATCCAGCAGCGATGCTAGCGGTGGATATCTTTAAAGCAGATTTAGGTAAAACGATTTTGTATTCATTAGTTGTGGCATTTCCAGCTGCAGCGGTAGCAGGTCCTATTTACGGATCATTCATTTCACGCCGTGTTCACGTAGAGCCAACGGGTGAAATTATGGAGCAGTTCACAGAGTCAAAGCATAAAGATCTTCCTGGCTTCGGAATTACGTTATTCACGATTTTACTACCGGTACTATTAATGCTTTTAGCAACGATAACTGGCTTTGTTTATCCAGAAACAAGTACGATTCGCTACGTAACAAACTTTATTGGAAGTCCAATCGTAGCGCTGTTAATTTCGTTAGTGTTTGCTTTTTATTCGTTCGGCTTTGCAAGAGGGTACAACAAAGACGATCTATTAAAATTCACAAATGAATGTCTTGGACCCGTTGCTTCGATCATTTTAATCATCGGTGCAGGCGGCGGTTTTAACAAAATTTTAACAGCAAGCGGTGTAGGTGATGCAATTGCAGGATTTGCTCAAGATGCACATCTTTCTCCTATCGTGCTAGCATTTGTGATTGCCGGCTTGATTCGTGCAGCAGTTGGTTCAGCAACAGTAGCAATGACAACAGCAGCAGGTATTGTCGCACCGATTGCAGCAACGATGCCAAACGTAAGCCCAGAGCTATTGGTGCTAGCAACAGGCGCAGGTTCTGTAATGCTATCGCACGTAAATGATTCTGGCTTCTGGTTAATCAAAGAATTCTTCAACATGTCAGTGGCTCAAACGTTAAAAACGTGGACAGTGATGGAAACGATTCTATCATTTGCGGCGTTTGCAATGGTTCTTATTTTAGACATTTTCATCTAAGAGAAAAAGCGCTGGTTTCAGCGCTTTTTTCTTATTTACAATGAAATACAAAAAAATTTCAAATAATGAGAAAAAAATACTAGATTTTCCTTATTTCGATAGTATAGAATAGTGATAAAGTAACAAAAGGGGGTAGATGTATGACAAATAATGAAAATTATCGAATTAGTTTGACAACAAAAGCGCTGGTTCCCGTGAATGATCCTATTTACCGCACAAAGGTGCTAGATGAAACAGGAGAATATATGATAAGCAAGACATGTAAACAACTATTAGAAGAAGCATGTATTCGAGAATTAAGTACGTTTAACGGCTCCATCGCTGCCGTTCGAAAAATGTTTCCGTACAAACAGCTTACGCCTCTTGTCATTAGTCGTTCACAAGCCATCATTGCGTTTCCGACATCTTCACCAAACGACTATAGCTGCGCCTGGATTTTTTCCTCTCATGTTCATACTTCACATACGCTTGCTTCAGTTAGTTCAAATTCTACGGTGATTTACTTCAAAGACGACACGTTCATTACTGTCAAACTTTCCTATTACAGTTTGGAAAAAAAGTTAGCGAGAGCAGCCGTTATTCGAAACTATTGCTTAGAAAGTCAGCTTTTTTTTTCTTAATCTGTTCGTTTTATCAAACGCACTTGTTTACATAAGGTCAATATTTTGGTCCCGGTGTGTTGAGAGGAAGCTTAAACAAGCTTCCCCTATCTTATTTTTTTATTCTTGAAGAAGCAGGACCTTTAGTTTTTTACGGGCTGTCTTTCCCCAGTTCTTAACGGCTCCTGTTGATACGTGATATTTGTATGCAATTTCTTTATAAGAATATCCTTCAAGCAAATATTCTATTACATAGATTTTTTCTCTAGGGGTGAGATGTTCAATATATTGGTTAATTGTATCAGCTTCTAATGGAACAATAGGAGCAGGGTCTTCATTTAACGCAAGTAAATCATATTCAGCAGGAGTTTCTCGTTCTTTACGCAATGCATTTCCTTTTAAATAAGAAAGGATTGTACCGCGTACGGTTGTGTAAGCATAAGCGGAAAAAGAACCCTTGCTTTCATCAAATTTTTGGTGTGCTCTCCATAAACCAATTAAAGCAACTTGATAATATTCATCAAAGTCTTTGTAAATGTGAAATCTTTTAATCATTGACACAATTAATGGATGAAAGGATGAAGCGATTTGATCAAAAGAGCTTTTTTGCATGTAGCATTCCTTTTTCAAAAACGCGTTTTTGCTGTATTCCGCCGGTATTTCTACTGTACAAGGGACAGGTCATATGCGCGAATGAACGTACATTATGTTTTCTTTTTAAGAAACGTGACGTAATTTCCCCGGAAACTTCACGTTTCGCTAGGAAATATGCGAAGTAGACGTGTATTTGTAGAGATTTTACGTACGAAAGGTCCCCTATTCCAATTTCTACTAATCTATAATTATTTATATATCTATTATCGATGTAGCAACTCTACCATCACGGAAGAGCAGTGATGGTAGAGTTGCTAGACCTATCCGGATGAGCCCCTCCCTTGCGGGCTGGTCTCATCCGGATAGGTGGACCTTTTAGGGCAGGTGCAGTGAAGTATTTTTGTGTTTGTCCATTTGTTTATTTTGTTGAATGCAGAATATAGTTGGTTTTTAAAAACGGGTAAAGGGGAGATTGAATGAAGGCGATGGTTGGGGTAAATGTGGCGGCGGCTGTTTTGTGCGGGGCGGTTATATATGGAGGGACGCAGCACTGGCAGGAGAGAGCGGAGGCACAGGTTCAAGCAAGTGAAACGAAAGCGAATGTTGTACATAAAGAAAAACAGTTTTCTGATGTGTCTGCTTATACAAGAAATCTTCCAGACTTTATTACAAGGCAAATTGAGTCGGCGATTGCAACTAAAAAACCTTTGACTCTTGTGCTTGCTACTTCTGCGAAGGAAAGCGGATGGCCACAGCAGTTAAAGAAAGAGCTAGAAGCTACATATGGAAGTGATGTATTCACTGTTAAAACACTCTCATACGGCAGCCAAACAACTGGTGAGCTTTTATCCTCACACATTGCGGATCAAATTAATCAACTTCAGCCAGATATTATTTTATTTGAAGCACCTCTTAAAAATGATTGTCAGAAGCTTACGTTAGACGATACGCTTAAAAATACAGACGAGCTGATTTATCAGCTTAAAGACTTGAAAAAAACCCTGATCCTTCAGCCGTCCCAACCGTACATTTCACAGACGGAGTCCTATGAAGAAGGCGTAGAAGCTATCAGGGGAGTGGCAGAAAAAAATTGGGTGCATTATCTAAATCATTCGCTCATTTGGCCGTTTCATTTAGGAGAGTATATTAATAAAAACGACGGAAGGTTAACAAATAAAGGAGGTGAAGTGTGGGGAGACTATTTAGTGAATTGGTTCACTGATACTAAAAAAGAGATTAAATAATAGATTTTCTGATGTTATACTAAGCAACTACTAGGTAAAAATAGCTGAACGAAGCTTTCTATGATAAAGCTAGAAAACTTCATTCACATTATTGTGTTATTTTACTTTTTTTAAGTGCCTGTTTGCTCTGCTTTTATAATAATAAGAGCCGGTGCTTGGGCATTTATAAAGCGTAATACCAAAAAACTGCAAAGGTGTTTTAATTCGTTTTAAAGAATAAGATAAGGGCATTATGGTCCTCCTGAATAAAATGGATTAATATTACAAAATTTGAGTTAATTATACAAAAAAATCCTCGGTTGGTAAACCTTAATAAAGAACAAAATAAAAAAATGTTCTTTATCAGAAACAAAAATGCGTTTTTTCTCTAGAATAATGTCTGTTTTACTGACATAATAGTTTAGGGAGTTTAGTATAATTTTATTAAATTAACGTAAAAAAATAGGTATGAGGGTTATATTGCAACAGAATTTGATTTATAATTAGAAAGGTTGAAAGAAGGGATAAAATGGATATTAATGAAAAAAATGATAGATTGCTTCCTCCAGAATGGATGGCCCTTGTTAAGGAAGCAATGGATTCAAATATAACGAAGAATCAGTTTGAAGAGTTTCTTAAACAAAAATCTCTAGAAAACAAAAGTATACGTAGCAGCAAAAAAACCATTAGAACCTAGGTTCTAATGGTTTTTTTATTATCGTTCTTTATTTTGTTGTAAAAAATCCTTAATTTCTTTGCTAGATAAGCCCAGCTGTTTTGCTTCGTAAATAAGTTGTAGCCATTCTTTATCTAGTTCGTTATCAAATACTTTGTTCAGCTTTTCCATCAAGTCTGCTCCTTTAGTAAAGGAAACTCAGCCATCATAGTGTAAAAACCGTAGATCTGTAGTTTTGCGTCCTAACTTTTCAATTAGTTTGCCTTTTTCTGTAGTAATATAATTTAAGTTATATTTTACTATATTTATTCTGTAAAAACATGTAAAAAATAAGTTTTTGAGACTGAGTTTCCGTTATTTTAAGCATCTTCAAAAGCATTCCATTCCCTATGCGAGACTTTTCGTATAAATATTTTTTCTTTATATTCCAATATTGTAATCGTATACATAAAACTATTATGTTAGATAACCTAACACATAAGTTGAACGATTCAGAAAATTCATATATCTTAAATATATCTTTAAAGATGCATAGAAAATATATCTTTGAAACAAGCAGGTATAGACGCCAGGGGAGGAATGGAAGATGCAAAAAAAGAAACTCGTATTGATTGGAAATGGAATGGCTGGAGTTCGAGCGATTGAAGAAGTATTGAAGGTTTCAAACGAAGCGTTTGAAATTACGATTTTCGGAAGCGAGCCGCATCCGAACTATAATCGTATTTTACTGTCAAAAGTGCTGCAAGGAGATACAAATGTTGAAGACATTACGTTAAACGATTGGAACTGGTATCAAGAAAACAATATTACATTATATACGAACGAAACGGTTACGAGTATCGATTCAGTAAAAAAAGAAGTAGCGACAAATAGCGGCAGAGTAGAATCGTATGATGAGTTAATTTTAGCAACGGGCTCTCTTCCTTTTATTCTTCCGATTCCAGGATCCGATAAAAAAGGAGTTACCGCTTTTCGAGATATAAAAGACACGGATGAAATGCTGCAGGCTTCTCAGCAGTATAAAAAAGCAGCGGTTATTGGAGGCGGACTGCTTGGATTAGAAGCAGCGCGGGGACTGTTAAATCTGGGGATGGACGTATCTGTAATTCATTTAGCTCCGTATTTAATGGAACGTCAGCTGGATCCAACAGCGGGCAAATTGCTTCAAAACGAATTAGAAAAACAAGGTATGAAGTTTTTGCTTGAAAAACAAACGGCAGAAATCGTCGGCGATGAGCGAGTTGAAGGATTATCTTTTAAAGACGGGACGTTTTTAGAAGCTGATTTAGTCGTGATGGCCGTTGGAATTAAACCAAATGTTCAGCTTGCAAAAGAAGCGGGACTTAACGTAAACCGAGGAATTGTTGTGAATGACTATATGCAAACGGATATTCCAAACATCTACGCGGTTGGAGAATGTGCAGAGCATAGAGGACTGGTATACGGACTGGTGGCACCTTTGTATGAACAAGGAAAAGTATTGGCAAAAGCGATTTGCGGGGCAGAAAAAGTGTCTTATGAAGGATCGGTTTTATCCACGCAGCTCAAAGTATCAGGTGTTGAAGTGTTCTCAGCAGGAGACTTCACAGAAGATGAAGAGAAAAAAGCAATCAAAGTGTTCGATGAACAAGACGGCATTTATAAAAAACTTGTTCTGCGAGGCAATCAGATCGTAGGAGCCGTTCTTTTTGGAGACAGCAGCGACGGAAATCGACTGTTTTCAATGATTCAAAAGCAAGAAGATGTATCCGATGTCGCAAAAGTGACGATTTTACAGCCATCTGGCGGTAACGCGGGTGAAAGCTTAGTAGCAAGCATGAGCGCGGATGATATTATTTGCGGCTGTAACGGCGTAACAAAAGGTACGATTGTGGAAGCTATCCAAAAACAAGGATGCTCATCGGTTGGTGAAATCAAAGCTTGTACAAGTGCCTCTCGCTCCTGCGGAGGATGTAAACCGCTTGTAGCGGAAGTGCTTCAGCATACTCTTGGCGCTGGCTTTGACGCGACGGCTCAAAAAGAAGCGATTTGCGGCTGTACGACTCTTTCAAGAGATGAAGTTGTCGAAGAAATTAAAGCAAAGGGACTTTCGCATACGCGTGAAGTGATGAATGTACTTGGATGGAATAATGAAGAAGGCTGTTCGAAATGCCGTCCGGCGCTGAACTATTATTTAGGTATGGTGAATCCAACCGGATACGTTGATGAACGCGAATCACGATTTGTGAATGAACGCATGCACGCCAATATTCAAAAAGACGGCACGTATTCTGTTGTTCCTCGCATGTACGGAGGCGTCACAAACGCAGAAGATTTACGAAAAATTGCAGATGTTGTTGATAAATATGAAATTCCGCTCGTAAAAGTGACGGGTGGTCAGCGTCTTGATTTGTTTGGTGTTAAAAAAGAAGATTTGCCTAGCGTATGGGAAGAGTTAGATATGCCTTCTGGCTACGCGTACGGCAAGTCGCTGCGCACGGTGAAAACATGCGTCGGCGAACAGTTTTGCCGTTTTGGCACGCAGGATTCAATGGGCGTTGGAATTGCGCTTGAGAAAAAATTTGAAGGACTATGGACGCCTCATAAAGTGAAAATGGCTGTATCTGCTTGTCCGAGAAGCTGTGCGGAGTCAGGTATTAAAGATATTGGCTTTATTGGAATTGACGGCGGCTGGGAAATTTACGTGGGCGGAAATGGAGGTACGCATCTTCGCGGCGGAGATTTATTGTATAAAGTAAAAACAGACGAAGAATTGATGGATATTACAGGAGCTTATTTGCAGTATTACCGAGAAACGGCTAATTATTTAGAACGTACGTCTGCATGGATTGAGCGCATGGGACTTTCGCACATCCAGTCAGTGCTTGATGACGCTGAGACGAGAAGAGAGCTGAATATGCGTATGGACGAAGCGTTATCTACGTACCGTGATCCTTGGAAAGAAATCGTCGAAAGCAAAAAGACGAAAAAAGAGCTGTTCGAAACAGTTGTCACATCATAAAGCTGGGGGGAAATAAAGATGGTGAATAAAAACATTACAAAAGTATGCGTAGGGTCGATTCATGATTTTCCGGTAAGCCTGGGTAAAACAGTGAAAGTAAACGGAAAAGAAATTGCGGTGTTTAAGCTATCAAGCGGAAAAATCCGGGCAATTGAAAATCGCTGTCCGCATAAAGGGGGGGTGCTAAGTGAAGGAATCGTGAGCGGCGACTCGGTGTTTTGTCCGATGCACGACTGGAAGATTTGCTTGCATGACGGTAACGTACAAGAGCCTGACAGCGGATGTGTAGACACGTACGAAGCGTCTGTTGAAGGAGATTTACTGTATCTTTTAATTGAAGAATAAGTACCGTGGCGCGTTGACTTTCAACGCGCCACAAAAATTCAAGGGGACACACTAAAAGGAGCGAAGCAAAAATGAGAACAGAAAAAGTGTACATTGTAGGAGCCGGACCAGGAGATCCAGATTTGCTAACAATAAAAGCAGCAAAGTGTTTAGAAAAAGCAGATGTTATTTTATATGACCGTTTAGTGAACCCTGTTCTTCTTCAGTATGCAAAAGAAGGAGCCGAACTCGTCTACTGCGGGAAAAAGCCTGGTGATCACTGCGTTTCTCAAGAGGATATTCATGATTTGCTTGTATTCTACGCAAGAAAAGGAAATACCGTCGTGCGGTTAAAAGGCGGAGATCCGTTTATTTTCGGAAGAGGCGGTGAAGAAGCAGAAGTGCTCGCTCAGCATGGAATTCCTTTTGAAATCGTTCCGGGTATTACAGCAGGCATCGCGGCACCGGCTTATGCTGGAATCCCTGTGACGCATCGTGAGCTGAGCCGTTCGTTTGCCGTTGTGACGGGACACTGTTTGAGCGGCAAGCCGGAAAGTATTCGCTGGGAGCACTTAGCAAAAGGAGTTGATACGCTTGCGATTTACATGGGCGTTAAAAACTTGCCTTATATTTGCCGTCAGCTTTTAGACGCGGGAAAAAGCGCGGATACGCCGGTCGCTCTTATTGAACAAGGCACGTCGGTTTATCAGCGCACGGTTACAGGTACGCTTGGTACAATCGTAGACACGGCTGCTGAGCAGCAAGTGAGCAATCCCGCGATGATTGTGATTGGTGAAGTGGTGAAGCAAGCTTCTGCTCTTTCTTGGTTTTTGGAAAAAACAGAAGAAAAAGTATGCGTCTAAGATGAATAAAAGGAGGAAACACTTTTGCTTAAGAATTCACTGCAGTCAATGAATGAGTTAGCCCGTGAAAAAACGAAGCTTATGAATGATCATTTGCCGAGTTATTTGCTTTTAGCCGTGCTAGCGGGTGCTTACGTAGGACTTGGTGTTATATTAGCTCTATCGGTAGGAGGGCCTTTAGCTTCTGCTTCTTTACCGGTTGTTTCTCTTGTGATGGGGTTAACATTTGCTGTTGCTCTCCTGCTTGTTGTATTTGCAGGAGCCGAATTGTTTACGGGGAATCATATGGTTTATACGGTCAGTACGCTATCAGGAGTCACGACATGGAAAGATACGTTTAAAAACTGGACGTGGTGTTTTATCGGAAATGCGATAGGTGCGTTTGGGCTTTGTTTGTTAATTACCGGAACCGGTTTGTTTAAAGGAATTGAACCTAATCATTTACTTATGGCGCTGGCAGCTAAAAAAATGAATTTGCCGGTCAGTGAATTGTTTTTTCGGGGCATCCTTTGCAACTGGCTTGTTTGTCTGGCGATTTGGACCGCTTCGCGCACTAAAAGCGATGCGGCAAAGATCATGCTTATTTTTTGGATGCTGTTTGCATTTGTTGCTTCAGGATACGAGCACAGCGTGGCAAATATGACGTTTCTTGGTCTAGCCTTATTGCTTCCGCATCCAGATGCGATTTCGGCTGCTGGACTATTGCATAATTTAATTCCTGTTACACTCGGAAACATCGTAGGGGGAGGACTGTTTGTAGGAAGCATTTACTGGTTCGTGAACGCTAGGCAGCTAAAAGAAGTTAAAAAACAGCCGGCTGCTCTCTCAGCTGATTTGGATTCTGCAAAACTGTCTAAATAGCAAAAACCGCTCTTTGTACCATATAGTCTGCTTTTTAAAGCTATCATCACGGTATTTTAGAGCGGTTTCTTCTATATAATATAAACTGCTTAAAGCGTATTCACATCTATACGTATCGAACAAGCAGTATTGTTCTTCATTTTATAGAAACAGGATGTCTGTGAGAATTGAATCGGACAGATTCTGTTGAAATGAATGTGTGAGGGTGCAGATATCATCGAAGAGGCAGAGGGCATCTTAGAATTTTAATGTTGTTTGGCATTTTATGCTCTTTTTGAGCTTCCTTAAAGCAGTTGTACATTGCTTTGCTGCCTAAATGATTGGCGGAGTGAATCGTAATTCGATCGGCATATAAATGATGCTTTACCATAAAATGCACGAGCATTAATCCATTCCGTGTCTTGCTGAGTAAATCGTGATCGAGTGACAAATGTTCAACATCGAATGATCTTAAAAGATCAATACATTCATCAATCGTTTCGGCTAAAACATGACCGTCAGGGCATTTGCGATAGTCGTCTAGAAAAACATTGATTTTCATGACTGATTCTCCCTTCCTTGCCTTGTATTTAGTGTAACATACATAATGTCATATACCTACCTAAGTCTATTCGACACGTTTTAAGCTATTCCTTCTTAAATAGGGGTAAAAACACGAAATTTTATCATTATTTGCATATCCGAGGCGAATAAACAGGAAATAAGAGAAGAAATGTCGAACGAAAAATGAGTAGATAAACAGTTAAAACTGGACATTGCTTTTTTTATCCCTCTATCTTTATGTAAGAAAGTCATTTTAATCCCAGATTTGACAAGGGATGGAAGGGATTTGGCCAATAAAGGATTGTCAGAAAAAAACTATAATTTACGATTTTTTTTAAAAAAATGGGAAATTTCTCTTTACGAAAAAGATGTTTGGGACGTATAATTTGATTTAAGGATTTTTTGGAACATAGTATGATAGTATGACAATATGACAAAAAAGAAAAGTAAGGTGAATAGAATGGGTAAGTTATTTAGTATCGGTGAAGTATTAATTGATATGATTCCAGCTCAAAAAGGTCTTCAATTAAAAGAAGTGGAATCGTTTACGCGTGTGCCAGGCGGAGCGCCGGCAAACGTTGCGGCAGTTGTTGCTACATACGGTAATGAGTCAGCGCTTATTACAAAAGTTGGAGAAGATGCGTTTGGAGACTTTCTAGTAGATACGCTTCGTGAAGTAGGAGTAGGTACTGATATGGTCTATCGTACAGAAGAAGCAAACACAGCTTTAGCTTTTGTTTCTCTGCGTGAAGACGGAGAAAGAGATTTCAGCTTCTATCGTAATCCTTCAGCAGATTTATTGCTAACTGAAGACGAAATTAACCCTGATTGGTTTGCAAGCAACGATCTTCTTCATTTCTGTTCGGTTGATTTAGTTGAAAGTCCTATGAAATACGCTCATATGAAAGCGATTAAAAGCATGAAAGAAAAAGGCGGCGTTATCAGCTTTGATCCAAATGTACGTCTTCCACTGTGGAAAGACCATGAGCTATGCCGTCAAACGATTTTAGAATTTATTCCTCAAGCGCACATTGTCAAAATTTCAGACGACGAGCTAGCGTTTATCACAGGCATTGAAGATGAACAGCAAGCGATTCAGTCTCTATTTACAGGTGACGTTCAAGTAGTTGTGTTCACAAAAGGTGCAGAAGGCGCAACGCTTTATACAAAAGAAGCTGTCTATGAATCAAACGGTTACAAAGTAGCAGTTGTTGATACAACAGGTGCAGGAGATGCGTTTATTGGCGGATTCCTTTATCAGCTATTAAGCCGCGATGTGTCACAAGAAAACTTAACGGCTATTCTTGACCGCGACCACGATGCTATTTTGCGCTTTGCAAATGCAAGCGGTGCCTTAACGACAACTGGAAAAGGTGCGATCAGTTCCATTCCAGCCAAAGAAGTAGTAGAGCAATTTTGTAAGCCTGTAGCTAACTAAAATGAAAAGGCTTTATCTCTTCTTATTTTCAATCAGCAGAGGCGTCCGTTTCTGCTGATTGCAGATCACATAAGAGGAAAAAGCGAGCTGCGGAGCAAGAAGAAAAAAATTTTTTCTATTTTTAAAAAATAATCAAAAAAATTTCTAGCTAAACAATAAATGTTCGTGTTAGTATAATACGAGCAGCAAAAAGTAGCAGTTTTACCACTATTTATGAAAACGTTATATATTTTCTAGACCTTTTGGGGAATATTCAAGGGAGTATAAGTGCTTGGCCCTTGATGAAAGAAAAGCAGCAGGTCGTTACATACGATGTACATAGATTAGAAATAGGAAAGTAGGTTAAGAGAAAGATGGATATTTTGCTAGGTGTTCTTCCTTCCGTTGCGTGGGGAAGCATGATTTTAGTTAGTATGAAGATGGGCGGTGGACCTTACAGTCAAACGCTGGGAACAATTATTGGAGCTTTGATTCTTTCATTTGTTCAGTTTATGATTGTGCAGCCGGTGTTAACGCCAACGCTTGTTATTGTCGGAATTGTTTCAGGTTTGTTCTGGTCAGTAGGTCAAAGCAATCAGTTTAAAAGTGTTCCATACCTTGGCGTTTCGAAGTCAATGCCGATTTCAACGGGTATGCAATTAGTATCAACAGCTCTTTTTGGTGTTATTGTATTTAAAGAATGGTCAACGCTTCAAACGATTGTACTTGGATCTATTGCAATTCTTTTAATACTAGCAGGCGTTGTGCTTTCTTCATTAGACGGTAAAAAAGAAGGGGCACAAGGGACTCCAGGACAAACGAAAAAAGGAGTTATCACTCTTATCATTTCAAGTCTTGGATTCTTAGTTTACGTAGTTATCGCACGTATCTTTAACGTAGACGCATGGGCAGCACTATTCCCGCAAGCAATTGGTATGTTAATTGGCGGTTTAATCATTACATACAAACATAAGCCATTTAACAAATATACGATTCGTAATATCTTACCAGGTCTAATCTGGGCATCTGGAAATATGTTCTTATTCTTATCTCAATCAAGACTAGGCGTAGCAACAAGCTTTTCATTATCGCAAATGGGTATCGTTATTTCAATTTTTGGCGGTATTGTCTTCTTGGGAGAAAAGAAAACGAAGCGTCAATTATTCTATGTATCTCTTGCGAGTGTACTGATTATTTCAGGCGGTATCTGTATCGGCCTCGCAAAAGCCCACGCTTAATTTATCGATGTAGAAAAAACCTCATGGCTAAAGTGCAGCCATGAGGTTTTTTCTAGACCTAAGGGTTTGAGGCACCCCTTGCGGGGTAGCCTCAAACCCTTAGTCAAAGTCAAATTCAAAGTCAAACCCATAGTGCTCTTCGGGATTTCCAAGCTGTACGTTTGTTTGAGGGTTTCTCGTTCTTAAGACTGATGACTTTTCATTCTTTGTTAGGAAGCTGTTTGGTGTGAAATGGCTTATAGTAGTAGGAAAGGATGGAGGAGAGGCTATGATTAAGAGTATTTATGAGACGCATGTGCAGGTGCGGAGTTTGGAGGATTCGATTGAGTTTTATAGACGTCTTGGGCTGACGTTTGTTCATAAAATTGAAGAGCGGCGCTGTGCTTTTTTCTTTGTTGGGGAACAAAAGCAGATGCTCGGGCTTTGGGAAACAAACGAAAAAGAGTTAAAAAGAAGTCATTTTGCTTTTGGAATTGAAGCAGCAGATATTCATGAAGCGTTAACGTGGCTGCGTTCAAAAGGTATTGAGCCGGAAGAAACGTCGTTTGGAAAGCCTCAAACAGAGCCAATTGTTCATACGTGGATGCCGGCGGCTTGCGTGTACTTTAATGACCCTGACGGTAACAGCTTGGAGTTAATTACGCTTTTGAATGATGAGCCTGTCGTATCTAAGGATTTTCCGTATTTGAGTGAATGGAATAAAGAGACAGGGACGAAATTATTTTAGCCCAAGTGAAAAACGATCCATTGATCAATGTGTTTGATTAGTGGATCGTTTTTTTTTAGTTATGGTAAACGTAGGTTTCATATGTGTAGGTCTTTCTAGCAGTTGATTGGAGGGCAAGGCGAAGACTCCTGCGGGAAAAGCGGAGCAGATGAGACCCCGCAGGAGCGAAAGCGACGAGGAGGCTCAGCGGCCGCCCGCGGAAAGCGAAGTCTTGCATGGAAATTAACTGCGGTGTCATAAGCGATCTATACGAGCTCGTGTATCCCGTTTGTTCATCTTTAGGTTGGATTCATTTCGTTATGTCTCAACCTTTTTTATGTATCATAAACGTAAGATTGACATAATAATAAACATATAATATATTTGTTTATAAATCGATAAACAAAATAGAAAGGTGTCTATTTAAATGGTAAACGACTTGTTTTGGGAATCATCTTTTGAAGATATGAAGAAAGGGTACGGGGAAAGCGAAGATCACTACCACTGCTTACTGTGCGGTGAAAGTATTGAAAAAGGCATTATTTATCCGGTGGAAGGTGTTTTTTATGAAGCAAAACGCTATATGAAGCTTCATGTGGAACAGCAGCACGGATCTGTATTTCATCATTTAATAGGGCTAGATAAAGAGGTAACCGGTCTTTCTGATCATCAAAAAAATTTAGTGAAGTTTTTTAAAGAAGGAAAAAGCGATAGTGATATTCAAAAAGAAATGGGAATCGGCAGTTCATCCACCATTCGGAATCACCGCTTTACGTTAAAGAAAAAAGAGCGTCAGGCAAAAGTGTTTTTAACGCTGATGGAACTGTTAAACGACGGGGAAGAAGAGAAGGCGGTACCTGTAACAAATACGGCGACTAGAAGAAGTCAGCGCTACAGCGTCAGTGATGAAGAGCGTGAAAAAATTTTAGCGAAGAATTTTCCTCAAGGTTTAAACGGACCGCTTCGTACTTTTCATTTGCAAGAAAAACACCGTCTTGTTGTTCTTGAAGAATTAAGCGGGCATTTTGATTTTGGTAGCACGTATACCGAAAAAGAAGTAAATGATAGGTTAACACCTTTTTATGACGACTATGCGGTGCTGCGACGCTATTTAATTGAGTACGGTTTCTTAGAGCGCAGCGCAGACGGAAGCAGCTACTGGAGAAAAGGAGAGACAGAGATGAGTACTGATTCGAAAGACTATAAAAAACAAATGAAGCAGCTAGCGAAAGAAGTAAAAACAGAAGGCGGCGTGTATCAAATTAAAAACCTTCAAAACGATAAGATTTACATTGGCTCTACGCCTAACATCAAAACGTTAAACGGCGTAAAGTTCACGTTAAAGACGAACACTCATCAAAATAAAGAGCTTCAAAACGAGTGGAATACGTACGGAGCGGATGCTTTTTCAATTGAGATGTTGGAAACGATTAAAAGAGAAGAAGAAAAAGCACTTTCAAAAAAGGATTTGCTGAAACTAGAAGCGAAATGGTTAGAGAAGCTGCAGCCTTACGGCGAAAAAGGCTATCATTCGCCGAAAGCTGATACAAAGGAGAAATAGGTGTGAAGAATCAAGATGTGAAAAGTGAAGTAGTGGAATCGGAAAAATCCGTCAGTAAGCTGATGCTTGTGTTTTTGATTCCGCTCATGTTAAGTAACGCCATGCAGTCCGTTGGGCAGCTGGCGGGGAGTATTATTGTCGGAAGAGCGCTTGGAGTTGATGCGTTAGCCGCTATTTCCGCTTTTTTTCCTCTGTTTTTTCTGCTTGTGTCGTTTTCAATTGGAATTGGGTCAGGAAGTTCCATTTTAATCGGGCAAGCGTACGGGGCACAAAATGAAAAACGAGTCAAAGAAATTATCGGTACCACGCTCACGTTTACATTTTTAGTCGGAATTGTGCTTGCTGTTTTGGGAAGCATATTTGCTCCGGAGATTCTTCGGATTATGGGGACGCCCGCTAATATTATTGATGTAACGGTTCACTATGCGCGCATTTTGTTTGTGGCGATTCCTGTTTTGTTTTTATACTTTGTTTATACGACGTTTATGCGCGGAACCGGCGACTCTAAAACGCCTTTTTACTTTTTAGTTGTGAGTACGGTCTTAAACCTCATTTTTCTTCCGATTTTAATTTTTGGATGGATCGGAGTGCCAAAGCTTGGAGTGTACGGCGCTGCGTACGCAACGGTGTTTTCAACCGTATTAACGTTCATTATTATGATCATTTATTTGCGCAAGAAAAATCATCCGTTAAAGTTTGACTCCTCTATTTCATTAAAAATGGACGGAACGCTTTTAAAACTGCTTATGCGTTTAGGGATTCCCGCGAGTATCAATATGATTTTAGTTTCTCTTTCTGAAATTGCGGTTATTACGTTTGTAAACGGATTTGGCTCAGACGCTACAGCGGCGTACGGAGCGGTGAACCAAGTGGCAAGCTATGTACAAATGCCGGCAATCAGCTTAGGAATTGCGGTTTCTATTTTTGCGGCGCAGTCGATTGGTGCCAATAAATTTGAGCGTTTAAAAGAAGTGATTCGCTCTGGAATTATGCTGAATTACGTTATTGGCAGCGTGTTGATTTTACTTATTTATCTCTTTTCTAATCAAATTTTAGCACTGTTTTTAACAAGTCAGCACACGCTCCATATTGCCGAAGAGCTGTTAGTGATAACGCTTTGGAGCTATTTGATTTTCGGTCATGCGCAAATTATTACCGCTACGATGCGAGCAAGCGGTACGGTGCTTTGGCCTACGGTATTTAGTATTATGGCGATTTGGTGTGTAGAAGTGCCCGTAGCCTACGTGTTATCGCAGTTCACGTCTCTTGAAATCAAAGGGATTTGGATTGGATATCCAGCGGCGTTTGTGGTCAGCTTAATCCTGCAGTACAGCTATTATCAATTTGTATGGAAGAAAAAGAAAATTGAACGTCTTGTCGGATAAAAAACGAGCGGAAACGCTCGTTTTTTATTTTTTCTAATTAAAACACCCTTAGCTAAGAGTTTTAATAGGATAGTGCATATAACTTTTTAATGAAAAGAGGGTATGACACTATGAGTAAATCTGGATTTGTGCCGGATAATTCAAATATCAAAAAAAGCTCAGGAACGCCTAATCTGTCAGTGAATTATAAGCAAAATGTCCTGTTCAAACGAAACGACCAAAATATAGCGTATCAACTAACCTCAACTCAGCTGCCTGCTATGCTCGGAGGTGCTTTTGTTGATTTATATATGACGAAAGGGCATATGAGAGAACCGCACTGGCATCCAAATGCGTGGGAATTAGATGTTGTCGTTTCAGGTGAAGTGCAGGTATCTATTTTGGACCCTGATACAAGCAGCATGCACAATTACCGAATAAAAGAAGGCGAAGTTGTTTTTATACCGATGGGCTGGTGGCATTGGATTGAACCGCTATCGGAAGAAGCGCATCTGCATCTCTTTTTTAACAACGATCAATTTGAGTCTACAGAAGGATCCGACGTGCTGCGCTTAACGCCTCCGATCGTGTTTCAAAAAGCATACGGAGTAAGTGCAAGCGAAGTAGCAGAAGCCGTCGCTCCGATTACGGATACAGTTGTGATTGGACCGCCTAATAATCATTCTTTTTATCAAAAGAGCTATCTTAAGGATGAACAGGATGAAAGAATTGTGGTTAAAATAAATGAAAAAGTGGTGCCTGCTGAAGATAAGTAATATAAAAAACCATTGAGCCTGTGGTCAATGGTTTTTTCGTGAGGCGTCTTTTATAAAAACAGCTCTTCACGTTCTAAGTGCTTATGCAGTCGCGTTGTGACTTGTTTTTGGTTCCATTCGTTTTGCGGAAACTGCTGCTTATCTACATGGGAAACTGCCGGTTTGTAGGTTTTTTGAATCCGTTTGATATCATTAAATGTTGCATTGGTTTCAATGTGATCAGCCAGCGTAAATACAAGGGAATGCAGCTTTGCAACATTGGGAATCGTAGCTGCTTGACTGAAAATAGCTTTCGCTACAGACAGCTGTCTTTCATGGGCAGTAAAGATGTCTTGCTCATTACGCTCCTTTAAAAAAACAAGCGCTTCTTTTCCGTTAAGGCGAATGGATCCTTTTGGAAAAACAATGTTGCTATGTTCAAAAGCACGTTTGTTTGTGACGATAATGCCGCCTAATTTATCTACAGCATCGACGACTGACTGCTGATCCGTCTTGACATAATAATCAACAGGAAGCTTTGCATACGTTTCGACTTTCTTTACAACAGCATTCATATTTCCTTGGTGATAAATAGTTCGCAGTGTTTCATTGCCGAGCTGAGTTGACCCTGGCAAGTGGGTCATCTTTATTGATTCATGCTGTTTATTAACAGTCATATACACAAATGACGTATTTTGATGGTTTTCTTGAATTAAAAGCAGGGAAAACGGTTGCCCTTTTTTCAAATTGACGTGTGTTTTGTTACCATGCTCAAGCGGTACATACGTTTGATCAACGGCAGCTTTCACCGTATGATAGCCTGCAAATGTGATGCTGACAAAACTGACGAGTAAAAATAGTACGAGACCGCCAATGCACTCTTTTTTTGCTTTGCTGCTCATCGTCTCACCTTTTTCTATCGAAGTCGTTCGTAGTATTGCCATCTTAAAAGGGGAGTAAAACAAATGAGCGCTATTTTTATTACTTATCTTGCTTTTTCTTGGCGTAGGTTTTGAGTTCCGTAATTAAGATTGCTTGTTCTTCCACATCGTTAAACGCTTCAATGCCATAAAGGTATTCGGTGTGCCGTTTTTCTTTCCACACGCAAAGTCCGGTAATATGGATGGGTTTTTCATTTAAATAAAAGCTGATTTTTAGCTGAATTTGATGGTTGAAAATAGGTAAATCAAGCGGCGTAATTATTTTGATTCCTTTTGGTGAAAGGTCGATAACAGACAAAGGACCTGGCTTAGAATCGATTTCTTTGTTGTCGTATTTAGCAATGGAAAACGTTCCAACAATGGGAGTCTCGAATAAAAAGCGAAACGGTTCTTCACGTTTAAAATGCATGTATCATCAGTCCTTTTCGTAATCTAAGTTTGTTAAGTAAGTATTCGATGAAAGTCTAAAAATTCCTACACGTTTTTCCCCATCCCCCATATAATGTTTATCGATGTAGAATATCTACCATGGCCATAGACCGGCCATGGTAGATATTCTAGACCTAATCGTAGGTCACCCCCCTTGCGGGGTTGGTGGCCTACGATTAGGTGAACCTTTGTGGGAGGATTCAAGTGGCCTTATGTACTACCGGTTGCCGATTGTGAGTACTATCGGATTATTAAATAGCGGGTATATTAGTTAGGCATTCGTAAGAAGTATAATAACTGCTTTTATAGTATCGGAAGTTTTGTTTGAAACTTTAAATAGAGAGGAAAAGGTTTTGAAAAAAGCGCTACGCTAGAGTTGGATTGTATGTTAAAATTAAACTTTGTGAAGTAGCTGTATTACAAGTCAGCGTTCCTTCAACTAATTAGGAGGTGAGATGAATGGGCACTGATGACCCCATTTCGATGAAGGTTACTGCAAAACAAGATAGGGGCAACAAAGGTGTATATGTTCCTCTCATTTCAACAAAGGAAAATACTCCTTAATGCCTCAATGATGTGAGGTGAAAAATCAATGATTAAAACATACTTATATGATGATGAAACAAAAGAAATGGTAACGAATCTTGATTTAGGAGACGTGCATGAGAAATTGCGCAATCCTGATAATTTGCTGTGGATTGATTTGTATGATGTCCACGGACAAGAGCTTGCTCAAATTGCTAAATTATTCGATTTTCACCCATTGGCGATTGAAGACTGCTTACACGACAGTCCTCGCGCTAAAATGGATGATTACGAAGATTATAAATTTTTCGTTTTTCACGCGCTTCGCTATAACGAAGAAAGTGATGACGAGATTACGACGCTTGAGTTAAATGCCTTTGTCGGATCAAATTACGTAGTGACGATTCATAAACATAAAATGGGCTGGCTTCGCAAAATGGATGCCGTGTGCTCACGCTATCCGAAGTTTATGAACCGCGGCGCCGACTTTTTACTATATGCTTTGATTGATGGCATCACGGACGAATACTTTCCGATTTTAGACCGAATTGACATGCGTATTGATGAATTAGAAGATGAGATCTACAACAAAGAAGTGCGCGGAGTGACGGAAGAGTTCTTGGCTTTAAAAAGAACGATTATCTTAATCCGGCGCGTTATTCTGCCTCAGCGCCGAATTTTCTTAACGGTTAATGGAAAGTGGAAATTCGACATACGAGAAGAAAATGTTCCTTTCTACATTGATTTGCTTGACCACTTAGAGCGTATTGTAGACTCTGCCGAAACGTTTAGAGACCTCGTAAACAGTGCACTTGATACGTATTATTCTATTACCAATGCAACTTCATCTGAAAAGCTGAATGTCTTAACGTTAATTTCAACGATTATGCTTCCGCTAACGTTCGTAACCGGATTTTTCGGAATGAACGTACCGATTCCATATCAAAATTCCCACTGGGCTACTGCTGTTATTATCGTTATGTTAATTGTGTTAACGTGGGGAATGTGGAAATACTTTAAAAACAAACAGCTGTTATAACAAAAAGGCACTTGGCCATAAGCCAAGCGCCTTTTTGCTTTATTTTGTCACCGTTTTTGTTGTTGCTTTACTCGTATTATTTGCTTTGTCTTTTGCTGTTACGCTTAAAACTGTTTTTTCTTTTTGCTTTTTAATTTTTACTGAGTATTGTCCTTTGCTGTTAGCAGCAGCAGAGCCAATGCTTTTTTTGTTTACTGTTACTGTTACGGTAGAATTTGCTTCTGCTTTACCCGTTACAGCCGTGCTTTTTGTTGTGACAGCATTTACGCTTGGTGCAGCAGGGGGTGTTTTATCGCTTACTTTTACAGTCGTAGCTTTACTTGTGTTGTTGGCTGCGTCTGCTGCTGTTACGCTGATTGCTGTACCTGCTTTTTGTTTTTTAATGGCAATGCTGTACTGACCTTTTGCATTGGCTTTTGCTTTGCCAATTTCTTTATTGTTTACTTTCGCTACAACGGACGCGTTTGCTTCTGTTGTTCCTTTAATAGCTGTATCCGCGTCGCTGACTGGATTCACTTTAGGTGCATTTGGAGCAATAACGTCACGCACCGTTACTTTTACTTCTTCACTTTCTTGTTTTTGGCTATTTGTAGCTGTGATGTACAAGACTGTGTTTTCTTTTTGTTTTGGAATTTTTACTTTGAACGCGCCTTTTGCGTCAGCTTTTGCTGAAGCAATCACTTTTTTGGCGCTGTTTTTAACATTTACAGTAAAATTCGCTTTAGACGTTCCTGTTACATACTCATCTTTATTCGTTACGGCTTTTAAGGCTGGTTTGGCAGGTGCTTTTTGAACAACTGCACGAATGCTTGTACTTGCTTTACCGTTTGTTACAACCACTTGTAAAACGGTATCAGCTTTTTGAGCTGGAATGTTCATAGAGAACGTATTTTTTGCATCAGCTTTGGCTGTGCCAAGTGTTTTTGAGCCGTTCATTACTTTAACAGTTGAACCGCTTTGAGCTTTACCTGTTACTGTTTTTTGCGTGCTGACAAATGTATTTACCTGCGCTTGCAGCTGCTGTGCACTTACCGCGCTGTACGCATTTAAACGTCCCCATCCTGATACGTAATCGTAGCCTGGAGCAGGAGGTTCTGCTGGACTTTCTTCGTCATCGTATACAGGAGCATCTTTTTCATCGAATTTAATATCTTTAGCTGTATCCGTTAGGCGTTTTTCAACGTCTTTTGGCTTTAAGCCTGGGTTTTGTGATAGCAATAATCCCGCAACGGCTGCCACGTGAGGTGTTGCCATTGATGTTCCGCTTAAATAAGTAACGTTTCCGTCTGGAACAAGACTTGGAATATCAGAGCCTGGAGCTGTAATATCTAATCCTTTTCCATAGTTTGAGTAGTCAGATACGATATCTAAACGGTTTGATGCGCCTACTGAAATCGCATAGGCAGATGAAGCAGGGTACGAGAGCTCTTCCATACCGTCGTTTCCGCTTGCTGCTACAACCGTTACGTTATGGTCGTATGCATATTTTAATGAATATTCAAGCACGCGGCTGTAAGATCCGCCAAGGCTTAAGTTAATAACTTTTGCACCGTGATCAACCGCGTATTTAATACCGTACGCAATTTGTTCTGTATCTCCGCTTCCAGATGCGTCTAGAATTTTAACCGGTAAAATTTTAGCGTGAGAATTAATGCCGGCCATTGAATAGTTATTATTTGCAGAGGCTGCGATAATACCAGCTACGTGAGTTCCGTGTCCGTTGTCGTCAGTTGCATTTGACGAACGATCCACGTAGTTATAGCCTGTCTTTGTATCCACTACGCCTTTTAAATCAGCTAGTGATGAATCGACGCCCGTATCGGCAACGGCAATAACCGTATCTTTTAATTTTTGACCGTTTAGTAATTTTTCAAGCGATTCATATTGAATATCGGCATGTTGAGTGCCATCATTTTTACCCGTGTTGTTTAATGACCATTGATACGGATATTGTGAATCCATCGAAAGAGCGTGGTACTCTTGAACCGGCTCGATAAATTCAGTTTCAGGAAGTGCCTGAATTTGTTTTGCCGTCATTTTACCTTGAGCAGATGACGTGCTGAAGCTTTTTCCATTGCTGTCATCTAATTGAATAACAAACATATTATCAAAAGAAGCGGCTGATTGTTTCAATGGATTAATAGATTCAATGCTTGCTGATTTTGACTGTGCTTTTGTTTTAAATGATTTAGCATTTGCACCATCTTTTAATTTAACAATATAGCGAGTTTCAGCTTTTGTTGAAACGCTGTTTGCGCTGACTAATTTAGCTCTTACTAATACAGACGATACGTTTAAGTCCGTTACGTCTTTTAATTTTGTCTGCGCTGCTACTTTTTCTAAATCTTTCTTTAAAGCAGTCGGAACAGATTTATAAGCGATGCTGTATAAATCATTGATTGCTTTTTGATCAGCACTTGTGATCATATATGTGCTTGATGCGCCGTTTTTCGCCACATCTGTAAATAGACCCTTTAGCTGAACTAAATCTTTGTATACTTGTTCGCGCATCGATTTATCAATAATCATTTTAGAGCTGATAAACGGAGCGGCTTTGTAGTAAAGAGAAGAAAGGTCCTTTCCGCTTGCTGTTTTTGAAAGCACAGCGTCACGAATTGTACGCAAATCTTTTAAAATACCTTTTCCGTTTTCTTTTTGGCTTGTACTTAATTCAGCCGGGCATTCTTCTTCCATCATTTGAGAAGGAGGAAGTGAAGCGCCTTCATAGCCGATTGTGTAAGGAACTTCTGTTTTTAATTCCGGTTGAGGTTCAGAAGGTTTTTTTCCATCTTCTTCTGTATCGTCTTCGATGATGATATCTTCATCTCCGTAATATTCAACCTTTACATAATAAGGACCTGTCCAAGCGATTGGAAAATCTAGCTGAGCAGGCTCATCTTTGTAAGAGTATCCCATATAACGGTCAAATGCCACGTTGTTTTTGGCATCTTCAAGACTAGAGTAAATTGTGATATTTACTTCATCATCACTTTGAAGCTTAATTCTGTAGTGTGAAAACTTTGCTACCTCTTGCTTAGAAGGATTAATTTTGTACCAATGTGTTTGTTCTGGTTCTGTAAATGTTCCTTTTGCTGCTTTACCAATGCTTAATGTTTTTTCATTAGCAGGAGGATTGCCTGCCGCTTGTGTTTTCAGTAAGCCTAATTGGCTAAAACACAAGGTGAACATTAAAGCAAAAGCAATAAAACGATAAATTGACCCTTTTTTCATGTTAAACCTCCAAAAAAATATAGTAAAAAACAGGAATTACATACCTATTAAACCATAAAGTTTAAAAACTTGTAAATAATTACTGTTGCTTATTTTAGTATTTTGTCAAGTTATTAATCTCGTATAAGAAATGGTGAGATAAGTCCTGGTTGCAAAAAGTAGAAAAAATTGGAATAATAAAGATTGAGCCTGTTTATCAGAGGCGAAAGTACGTTGAAAAGGAAAGAAGGGAATGAGAATTATTTTTAAAAGCAGAATCTGTTGGAGAAAATCTGAGCGGTTTCTTTTTACCTGTGTTTATAAAGAGCAAATCGGGCTATATAAATAAAGATTGGAAAAAATTTCAGTCTAATTAAGTTCATTTGTAGCATATAATACGAGCTGGATTTCTTTTATAATAAACAAAAGCAAAGAAAGAGCAAATGGTGAAAAGGAGTGAAAGAAGTTGTCAAATGTGATGCAACGACAAGAAAAACGAATGAAGTTTGATGCCGAACAGCTTGCACCCCTTGATATTGATAAAGAGACAAAGAAGTTGCTAACAGAGAAAGGATTGCCCAAAGAAGCTTCACCATTTCTAGAGTTCGTTTCATCCAAAGGCAAGCTAACAACGCTATGCGAAACATTTGAGTTATCATCTCGCTACCAGCACTATTGGTTTTTAGGAACAACAGGCGCTGGAGATCCAATTTGTCTTCATCAAAAAAACGGTTCGGTTGTGCTGCTCGATACGTCCAACGATGACTGCGAGCGTTTCGTGAATACAACTTTCCCGCAGTTTTTAGCATGCTTAGATGTGTTTGAAGAGCTAGTAGAAGAAACGATTCAAGCTAACGGAGAATCTGCATACTTAGAGAGACACATTCCTGCTGAGGTGCTGCAGCGATGCAAAAAACGTATGAATGAAATTGATGAAGCTTGCTTAGCCCCTTATTCTTTTTGGTTCAAAGAACTTTCTTTTTAATAATATAGTAGAAAAATAGACATGGCCGCTTTGGTCATGTCTATTTAGTTGTGGCTGCAGGGCTATTAATATAGATAGAATAAATAAAAATGATAGTATATAATGGATATAAATTCCTTTTTTGAAGAGGGAGGAGGGTGTAAATGATTTCTTTATTTGGATTAATGGGTGCTTTCTTTGTGCTGCTTTTTGGTGCGTCGTATTTCTTCTATAGAAAGAACTCGCCCGTGCAGTACGGAATTTCACTTAGCAGCATGCTAATAAGCATATTTCTATTTCTATATAGCATATTTGGAGTTGGCGGCTTTGAAGGAATGGGTCTTGGTGCTTTAGCGGTCGCTTTGTTCTTGGCGTCGATTCTGAGCTTGTTCGTCAGTGTTCTTTTTAATATCATAAATAGACACGGGAAAGGTGCTGTGTGAAATGGGAGAGATAACCTTTAGAGAAGCAGTGCGGGAAGATTTAGATCAAATTGTTGGAATGCTCGCTGATGATATGCTCGGAAGCAAACGAGAACGCTACGAATTACCGCTTCCAGACTGTTATGTGCAAGCATTTCAGGCAATTGATGCGGATCCAAACAATGAACTGATTGTCGCATGTAAAGATAGTGAAGTAATAGGTGTTCAACAAATAACCTTTACGCCCCACATTGCACGACAAGGCGGGTGGAGAGCCACGATTGAAGGAGTTCGAACCGCTTCGTCACAGCGCGGAAAAGGGGTTGGCTATCAGCTGATTACATGGGCGATTGAACGAGCGAAAGAACGTAATTGTCAGTTAGTACAATTAACAACCGACAAGGAACGGTCAGAGGCTTTGCGTTTTTATCAAAAGCTTGGATTCACAGCTTCTCATGAAGGGGTAAAGCTCCATTTATATTAGGTTGTTGATGGTTATGTTCCTTTAGTGAAAATTTCTTTATTTCACTAAATCGAGACGTGGTGTACAAATAGTACAGATCCAGTAAATATTTTCTCAGTGCTGCTGTGAAAGGTGAATACTTGGCTCAATGAAGGGACTGGTTTAGTTTGGAGTACTTAGAAGCAACTTCAGCAAACTTATTACTTCACACGAAAAGCGCATATTCTAATTTGACGATTGGCACCCTAGTTATGAACAGATATAGGTAGCGAGAGGGCCTCACAAGGAAAAATGAACATGAAATAATGAGTATGATTGGAAAATAAGAACCTGCATCAGTTTTGGTGCAGGTTCTTATTTGTAAGATATAGAAAAAAAACTTAAGTTATATAGGTTTTCTTCTATATCTTTAGTTTGTACTATTCTGACGAAGTGAAATACTCTTTAATTGATAGAGATTGTAGAAGAAAGCATTTAGAATTTATTAAGCAAACCTAAATAAAGCAATAAAAAGATAACTTTATTAACCTTATTTCTAGGAGTTTAGCATGAAAAAGCTCCATCTGTTGATTATTATGTATAAAGAACTGTATTACCCTTCTCATCTCCACCTGAGGATACAATCAAAGTGGAGCATCATTTATTACATAATTGGGAGAATGATTATAAATTAGATTGATTTGTGAATTTTTTGGGTTATAGGGCGAAATAATGGGACAAGATTCTGTTAAATGCATAATATAAATTAAATCAAATCAATTTGGAGGCAATTACTATGTATCAGGCAGGAAATTCAGTGGAACAAGTATTGGATGGTTCGATAATTAAACGCGAGGGTTTTACGTCTTTAGGATTTAAATTTCGAAGAGAAAATGGAGAACTTCTTCATTTAAGAGGATCTACTGTTCAGGTTAAAATGATTAGCAATAAGAGTGTGGGCATAGAGAAACAAGCCACGATATTAAATGAATATATAGTACATTTTGAAATTAGTGCTAGTGATATTGTTGGCTTAGGAGATATGCTTATCGAATTTATTATAACGTATCCAAATGGTAATGTAGAGAAATTCCCTATGAATAATGAGCAAAGGATTTTTTTTATTCCTAATTTAGAGAATATTAAAGAAAAATGTGTTGGATATATTGCTTTTGAGAAGTATAACGGTAAATTTTACAATCACTTCGAAACATTTACCGAAAGTGTTGAAATGAAAAAAGATTCTGAAAAAAAAGGAACGAATAATTTTGTTGAATCTACTCCTCAACCTAGTGAAGTTGTAGATATGGGACTAAATGATGATGGTATAGTGTGTCCCAGTGCAGGAGAGGAATTTTTAAGCAACCATAAAATAAGCAATAACACACCTAGTAATTCATATATTATTAAACCTGAAAATATAGATATTACAAACAAACTAAAGAATGAGTTTGAAAATCAAGGGATTAATATTTATTCGTATACCTTCTTAGTTCCAGGTTATCAAACTTTACCTAGGGAGCAATGGGATTGGACAGACGCTATTAATGCAGCTATTGATTATGCTCAAGCTCAAACACATAAAGTAAAGTTCGAATTCCCTACTGGAAAATATAGATATAGTGGTTCTAAAATTATTGATGCTACTAAAGTCTACTTCGTTGCTAATGGTTCGGTAACCTTCGATGTTACAGAAAGCGTTTCCATTAATACTCCTTATATTTTTAACTTTCAAAATACCAAAGTAAATTCTAATGAAATGAACTGGAATCACCCTGTATTCGATGGTTTTAACTTTGAAACAACTCTATCTGAAGAAGCAGTTAAATCTAAAAATACAGTGCTATTTTTATTCGAAACACCAAAAGAATTAAGTTCTGAAGGAAATAATACTCACAACTCAGCTAATGTTTTACTTAGAAATATTACAGGCAGGTTAATTCCTTATTTCTATTTATTTGGCTCCTCGGCTTTTTTAATAAGAATTGAAAATTTATCTCACAGATTATGTAAGACTGTCATAAAAGTATTACATCCTAACGATGCTGGGGTATTAAATACTGAGCCAGATAGCTCTGGACGTATTAACTATGATTATGGTGAAAATATTACTTTTATTGGAGGTATGATTGGAGGGGCGTGGGAAACTTGTATTTATAATAAATTACAAGCGGGCTCTCTAAACTTTAAGGATATCTCTATTGATTATTGGTATGGTGGAACCTTTCTGACAGTTGGACATAATGGAGTTACTAATTTTGAAACAACTCATATTGAAGCTGCTCATAACAAAGCATCTTTAAATAATGAGTATAATAAAAGTAATCCAGATATTAAATGGTGGATAAGCATGGAAGGATCTCATATGCTAAATTTTTCAAAAGTAGTATTTTATGCTGGGAATGTGGTAGATCGAGATACAACGGATTTAGAGAGTTTGATTAAAAGCACCTCTGGATCTTGTCAGGTAAACTTTAGTAAAGTTACATTCGTTAATTTGAAGTTTACTAGGAGCGAATTGATACAAGGACGAGCAAAATATACTCTAAAGGCTTGTGGGTTTACGGATTCCCTACCTTTCTTTATGAATTTATCGGAAAAAAATGATAATTTATTGTTTAATAGGCGATATGAAGATATTCAAAATATTAAAGGACTTCCATCCGTTTCTTGCCCGTATCCAGTTTCAGCTCCACTAACTAATCTAACTGATCAGTGGACAAATAGCACAGTAAAAGTAGAATGGGATAATACTGAGAAAGCTTTTAAAATAACAAAGCTCAATAATAATTTTATCCCTACTGTTACGTTTTCTTATAATGTAACAATTGCTAGTGGGGTCATGCCTATTACACTAGATATTAAAGCTTCGGGGAGTGTGTCTGGAAAGATTACTATTAAATTACGAGGCGGGCAATTGAAAGAACATCTTGTTTTAGATGGTTCCTTAATTAAAAAGTATTACGAAAATATAACATCTAATACAGAATATGTAACTGATATCGTTCCTTTGTCGAATGTTCCATTGGAATGGACCTCTTATTTTCAAACAGTTGCTAATGGATATATCAACAAATTGCCTAGGTTAAAGTCTTATATAATTGAGGTAGATGTAAAAAATTTAAATGATGGTGAAGCAATTTATGTAAGGAATCCAATTGTCCAGGCATTTTAAACTATAAGATAGATGTTTCTAGTGAATTATAAGCTTGCCTCTAGCAGGAGGATGATTGTAAATGGGTAATTACGGCTTGATATAATAATAGATTATAAAGATGAAAATATGAGTGTAATTTTGTAGCAATAATAAGAGGCGTTTTATTTTAATAAACTTTTATTAACTTCTTTTTCGGTGTAATATTTTCCTCCACCTTTTCTCATTTCTCTACCATACTACGTCATATTCAAAATGCTTATATATTTAAAGCTCTTTCAAAATTTGGTAATGTCTTAAAGTTTATGTATGGGTGGGAATTTATATAGCAAGACAGTTTTTACGGGTAAACAAATATGTGTTCAGCACTCAATAAACATTGACTGCTGAACACATATTTGACAGAATAATATCTAAGAAATTGCTAGGTATCTTTTTATTGCTATTAATACGTAAAAAGTATATCATGCTTTGTATTTTTATAATAAAGGAATTTACCCGTTCTCACGAAAAAGCTACATTTGTAGTGTTTTGTCATATCGGTCTATTTTCGCTTATTTAATCAAAGTTTGCTACACAAATACTATAAGACAAAGCTACTGTGAAAGGTAAATACTTAGCTTCATGAAGGGACTGGTTTAGTTTTGGAATACTTAACAGCAACTTCAGCAAACGTATTACCTCACATGAAAAGCAGATATTCTGATCTGACAATTGGCACTCTCGTTATGAACCGATATACGTAGCGAAAGGGCCCCACAAGGGCAAATGAACATGAAATAATTAGCATGATATGAAGGGAAGAACCTGCATCAGTTTTGATGCAGGTTCTTTTTTGTGAGATGCGGCAAAAAATCTTATACAAAACTTTGGCAGAAAGCTGTAGATAAAATTTATAGATATGGTAAACTATTTGAAATTGTGTCGGCATGAAAAAGGGAGGAGGAGTTCTATGGATACACGCGAGCTCTTTTATTACATTTATCAAAAGAGTGTCACAGCGGAAAAACATTATTTACCATGGGCACTTTCTATGCTGGAACATGAACAGGATTCTGTATCTCTTTCTATTTTAGTTTCTCTTCGTCCACCTTATAATCTCTTTGAAATAGAAGATTATTTTCAGCGTACTTTAAAAGAGCTTTCCTTATCGGAACCGAGTGAACAGGAATGTACAGATTACCTGATCTATACTAGGCTTCAAACAATTGTGCAGCATGAAGAGAGGGCGCTAACAGAAGCCGATCACTTATACACCATGTTCATTGAACTCGACTGTCCGAGGGAGTTAGTAGGTTGGCTTGAAATTAGTGATATGATAGATGACTATCAGTACGGAGACAATTATTCTAACATCACGGATGAAATCATACATACAGCAATTATGAAAGAAGCTAAAAGCCAGCTGGAACATTACCGAAAAAAAATCTTTAAATGAATGCACTACGAAATTTCTTATAACTTATTTGACACCTAAGGTATAAAAGAGTATACTTGTGTTAAACATAGTAATTATGTCGGATAAGTAGGTTATGGTGCTGTGAACAAGACTTCTACTGATAAAGAGGAGATCTAGTCCAAATCGTACGGTCCGACTTTGATGAGATGCTTTTAAGCATCTTTTTTTTTATGCAAAAAAAACAGCCGCAGGGGCTGTTATAGGGCAGTAATTCTTCCTTTGTAAGCATCAATCAACCGCTGGTTATGTTCATCTGAACCTTCCATGTTTCCGCTTAAAAAGACAGGAGGCGTGATGCCGCGGCTGAGCAGTTTTTGAATGGTTATAGATAAAATATCGTTTAAGATAGCGCCTCCAATTACAGTAGAACCAGAAGCGAAGGAAATGTCTTGCTGATGAAGAAGAACGTCTCCTTTTGGAATATGATTATTAATAACAAGATCCACGACATCATGAAGGTATTTTCCGGTTTTATGTCGCGAAGCCCGGCTCGTGGCATAAGAAGGAGAGGTAAGCCCGATAACAAAGGCGCCTTTTTCTTTTGCAATTAAAGCTACATCAATCGGAACGGGATTTACGCCCGATGTAGAAATGACAATCATGATATCGCCTGGTACGATATCTTCTTTTTCCATAAAGGTGGAGGCATAGTCGTTTTTACGCTCTAGCTGTGAAGAGCGCGAAGCTCCTTTATGAAGCATCAGTTCTTCCACAAAAATAGGATGAATCGGCGCAAGCCCTCCAGAACGGTAAAACACTTCTTCCGTTAAAATATGAGAATGACCGCATCCAAATAAATGAATGAGGTGATGAGAAGCTAATTGCTGTGAGATTTTCTCGGCTGCGGATTCTATTGCCTGCTGTTCATGCGCCTCCACTTTAGCAAGCAGTTTTGTTAGTTCCTGTAGATATAAACTAGACATAAAAAAACTCCTTAGTTAAGATCGTGTCATGTTAATCGTAAACTTATAGCGGTCTGCTCGGTACGAAGATTTCACCACTTCAAGCGGCGTGCCGTCTTGCAAATACGTATTTCTTTGAATTAATAGAACGGGTGAATATGAGCTGATTCTAAGATGCTTCACTTCGGTTTCAGAAGCTAAAATGGATTCTAACGTTTGATTGGCTTCGCCAATTTTCAGCCCGAGCTCTTCTTCAATATAGCGGTAGAGAGAGTCATTAACAATGGATTCTGTTAATCCTTTGACTAAGTTAGCCGATACATACACGCTTTCGAGCGCCATTGGCACGTCGTCAGCTAAACGAATGCGCTTGATTTCATAAACAGGCGCATGAAGAGAAATTTGCAGCTGCTCGGCAATTTTTTCTGAAGCCGCAATGATTTCAAAACTTAGCAATTTACTGCTTGGCACCATTCCGCGCGCTTTCATATCTTCTGTAAAACTCGTTAATCCAACGAGCTGCTGCTCAAGTTTTTTTTCAGATACAAAGGTACCGCGGCCTTTTTGACGATATAAATAACCGTCGTTTACTAAATTGTTAATTGCTTGGCGAACGGTCATTCTGCTGATTTCAAATCGTTCTGCAAACTCTCGTTCAGAAGGAAGCGAATCATTTGGTTTTAACTCTCCGTTTTCAATTTGTTTTTTTAACTTTTCTTCAATTTGATAATAAATCGGAAGAGGTGAGCTTTTATCAATCACGTGATTTCTCTCCTTTATGTAAACCCCCTCATCTAAAAGAGACGAGGAGGCTATAAATTAAACCGTAGTCGATACTTTACTTAAAGCTTCTTGGTCCGCAATAATTGTAACACTGTGATGCTTCTTTAAAATAGAAGCAGGAAATTCTTCTGTGATTTCTCCGTTAAGCAGCTGATACATCGCTTCTGCTTTGGCTTCACCGGAGATAAGCAGTAAAATTTCTTTGCTTTTCATAATCGACTCAATTCCCATTGTAATAGCTTGAGTAGGCACTTCGTCAAGAGAATTAAAGTAGCGCGCATTCGCTTTTCGCGTTGACTCTTCTAATGTCACAATATGAGTAGGAGAGTTGAATGACGTACCAGGTTCGTTAAAGCCAATATGTCCGTTTTGGCCGATTCCAAGAATCTGAAGGTCAATGCCTCCGTGATTTTGAATCATCTCATCGTAGCGGCGGCATTCTTCTTCAGGCGTATCAGCTAGGCCGTTAGGAACGTGCGTGTTGCTTACGTCAATATCAATGTGATTAAATAACGCATCTGCCATATAGTAGTGGTAGCTGTTTGGATCTTGCGGCTTCATTCCGACATATTCATCTAAGTTAAAGGAAGTAACGTGTTTGTAAGACGTACCGTGCTCTTTATGATCTTGAATTAAACGATCATATAATCCTTTCGGCGTGCCTCCCGTTGCAAGTCCCAGATTCATATTTGGCTTTTCATGAAGTTTGCTAATCAGCATATCAGCTGCTTTTGCACTCATTTCACTGTAGTTTTTCACTTGGATGATATTCATTGTTAGTCCTCCTTTTGAAAGCTCAATGTGCCTCGGCAAAATGTCATTTCAACATCTAGGTTTTCATTTAACACCACGATATCCGCATCTTTTCCAATTTTGAGACTTCCTTTTGTATCAAACAGATTAAGCTGTTTTGCTGGGTTTTCAGCAGTCATTTTTACGATGTCTTCTAATGAGCAGTTCGTAAAGCTCATCGTGTTTTTTATTGCATCGTTCATCTTTAAGATGCTTCCTGCTAATGTTCCATCTGCAAGGGTAGCCGTTGTGTCGTTTACGTGAACAGGCTGTCCTCCTAAATCATAAGTACCGTTTTTTAGCCATTTGGCACGAAGAGAATCCGTGATAAGAATCATGCGTTCACTTGTGATTTGATCGTACGCAAGCTTGACCATTTCAGGTCGGCAGTGGATGCCGTCTGTAATCAGCTCTACAAATAATTCATCTCTCAAATAAGCGGCGCCCAATACGCCGGGCTCTCTATGGTGAAGACCGCGCATGCCGTTATATAAGTGCGTAATATGAGAAGCTCCTGCTTCAATAGCTTCACCGACTTGATCATATGTGCTGTCGGAGTGGCCGATAGAAGCGACGACGTTTGTTTCTTTTAAATAAGAAGTAAGCGCTAAGCCGTTTGGCTGCTCCGGAGCTAATGTAACAAGTTTAATATGTCCTCCGGCTGCTTTTTGCCACTCTTGAAATAGTGCCACATTCGGATCTTGAATGTGAGTAGGAGGCTGCGCGCCCGCACGTTTCGGTGAAATAAACGGACCTTCTAAGTGAATACCAACTACTTCAGCATCGGTGCTTGTTTGCTCTTCGATATAGGCGCCCGCGTTGCGAAGTGCTTTTTCAACCGCTTCATTCGACTGCGTCATAGTAGTTGCTAAAAAGCTTGTTGTACCTTCTTTTGGAAGCGTGCGCGCCATTGTTTTTAATGCTTCTGCCGTACCGTCCATAGCGTCCGCATTGTTAACGCCATGAATATGCACGTCAATGGCACCAGGAATAACTTTATAGGAAGGAGAAAGTTCAATTACATGGTCTTTCGTTTGACGTACGTATTGATGGATCTCTCCGATTTCAGTAATTTTCTTGTTCGTTAGTTTAATATACCCGTTTTTTAATGTCTGATTTTCACTATAAACGGTTACATTATAAATAATGATGGATGAATGTGTATCCATACATACACTCCTTTGCTCGTTGTATTGATTTAAGTGTAACGCTTTTTGGAATAGTTGTCTAGACCAGTTAACTCTTTTTTGTGAATTAGAAAGTTTTGTAAGGGCTTTTAACGTTGATATAGAAAGGTTTTTAAAAAGAAAATTGGTATAGACAACTATATATTTTGTGTGCTAGTATGAGTCCATGCAGTAAAACCGCCTTTATTTCAGCTGATGATGTAATCATAGGCCGGGGTGAATGCGGTAACTTGTCATCCGATAAATATTGTTACGAAAATCCTTGCTCGTAACATCGGATTAAATACGTTATACAAAGGGGATAGAAACATGCTGAATTTTTTACAACGTATTGGTAAATCGCTTATGCTGCCAATCGCAGTATTACCTGCTGCGGCATTGCTTCTTCGTTTGGGTCAAAAGGACTTATTAGATATTCCATTTATGGCTCAAGCCGGAGATGCGATTTTTGCGAATTTAGCACTACTGTTTGCACTCGGAATTGCTGTAGGGCTTTCAAAAGATGGAAGCGGCGCAGCAGCACTTGCCGGAGTAGTTGGTTATTTTGTGTTAACAAAAGGGACTGTAGCTATTGATAAAGATATTAACATGGGTGTACTCGGAGGGATTGTCTCAGGGGTAACGGCTGGTTTACTATACAATCGTTTCTCAGCGATTAAGCTCCCAGAGTGGCTCGGCTTCTTTGCAGGAAAGCGGTTTGTACCGATTATTACTTCAGTTGTTATGCTTGCGCTCGCAGGAATCTTTGGTGTTATTTGGCCGCCGATTCAAGATCAAATTAACAACTTAGGAACGTGGATTACAGGAGCAGGAGCGCTTGGTGCAGGTATATACGGATTTTTAAACCGTCTACTAATTCCAATTGGACTGCATCACGTGTTAAACAGCTTAGTATGGTTTGTGTTCGGAGACTATCACGGCGTAACGGGAGATTTGAATCGCTTCTTTAAAGGAGATCCAACGGCAGGAACATTCATGTCTGGATTCTTCCCGGTTATGATGTTTGGTTTACCGGCAGCTGCGCTTGCGATGATTGCAGCAGCTAAAAAAGAAAAGCGCAAACAAGTCAGCGGTATGTTAATTGGACTTGCTGTTACTTCTTTTTTAACGGGAATTACGGAACCAATTGAATTTCTATTTATGTTCGTAGCACCGCTATTATACGTTATTCATGCCGTTTTAACAGGAATTTCGATGGCTTTAGCCGTTGCTCTTGGCATTCACGCTGGATTTGGATTTTCAGCAGGGGCCATTGATTTCTTCTTAAACTATGGAATTTCACAAAAACCGCTGCTGTTAGCGGGAATTGGAATTGTATATGCGATCATTTATTTTGTCATTTTCTACACGCTGATCAAAGCATTAAATTTAAAAACACCGGGACGTGAAGATGATGAAGAAGTAGACACATCAAACGAAACGGTTGTGGCAACAGGCGATAAATATGTGGATATGGCGTCTTATTTTATTGAAGATTTAGGCGGAAAAGAAAACTTAACCGTAATTGATAACTGTGCGACTCGTCTTCGCTTACAAGTAGCTGATGCCGGCAACATTAACGAATCTGCCTTAAAGCGTCACGGAGCGAGAGGAATCATGAAGCTCAGCAAAACAAATGTTCAAGTCATTGTCGGAACAGAAGTAGAGTTTGTTGCAGACGCAATGAATCAATTAGTTAAATACGGTACAGCGTCAACCGCTGCACCTGTTGAACAACAGGCTGTTCAAACAGATGCACACACAGAGTTTGTGTTACCGTTTGAAGGCGTTGTAAAGCCGCTTAGTGAAGTGGAAGATCAAGTGTTTTCACAAAAGATGATGGGCGACGGCTTTGCGATTGAACCGATTGAAGGAACGCTCGTATCACCGATTAACGGTGAAGTCATGACCGTGTTCCCAACAAAACATGCGATTGGCTTAAAAACAGTAGAAGGAATTGAAATCCTGATTCACGTTGGATTAGATACCGTGAATTTAAAAGGAGAAGGATTCGAAGCGCTTGTTCAAGAAGGTGACAGCGTTCAACAAGGAACACCGCTTTTACAGGTGGATTTAGAGTATGTTAAAAAGCATGCACCGTCTATTGTGACACCGGTTGTATTTACCAACTTGCCAGCGGATAAAGAAGTGAAGCTGTTAAAAACAGGCTACCAAAAGCAAGGTACAAAAGACGTTATTACATTTTAATAAAAAGGCTGGAACAAACCTGTTCTAGTTAAAAGAAGATCCGAACGATGAAGCGTTCGGATCTTTTTATTGTGATGGTGAACGTAGATTTAATCTATTTAGTTACGTTTCAATCTCTTTTTTCTTTTCTTCATAATTGAGAGAATTTTGTGTTAAAATTTAGTGTGTTTGATACAGCTAGTGTGGAGCGGAGAGGAAGTAGAACAAATGAAAAAAGAAACGGCATTATTCAGAGTAAAGGTGACAGCATGTTTATTATAGGAGCCTTGGTAAATGGATTAGCAATTGTTGTCGGAACATTAATGGGCAAGCTTGCTCACCGCATTCCTGAAAAAGTAAGCGTGACGGTGATGCAAGTGATGGGGTTATCCGTTATCACCCTTGGTTTGCAAATGGGCTTTAAAAGTCATCAGTTTTTAATTGTAATTTTGAGCTTAGCCATTGGAGCGGTTATTGGTGAGTTCATTGATTTAGATGAAAAGCTAAACCTTTTAGGCAATATGATTGAACGAAAATTTCAATCTCAGCAAAACGACAAGCAAACATTTAGTATGTCACAGGGCTTTGTGACAGGAACGTTGATCTTTGTTATTGGAGCGATGGCGATCGTCGGGGCATTAGACAGCGGAATACGCGGTGATCACAGCGTATTGTTTACAAAAGCGGTGATGGATGGATTTATCTCATTATTATTAACGACTACGCTTGGAATAGGCGTCATTTTCTCAGCGGTGCCGGTGTTTCTGTACGAAGGCATCATTGCGCTATTTGCCACGCAAATTAATGCGGTTGTGCCGCAAGATTTAATGAATAGTATCATTGCCGAAGTCACAGGAGTAGGCGGCGTGTTAATTTTAGCAATTGGAATTAATTTATTAGAAATTATTAAAATTAAAGTTGCGAATTTACTGCCTTCGATTTTAATTGCGGTTGTGATTGTAGTTGTACAGCATACATATTTTTTATGAAGAAAAAGCTTGTGGATAGTATTCGCAAGCTTTTTTGTATCTATATGAGCAAAAGTTAAGGGAGTAGCAGGTATAAAGTGATACGTGGATAATGGTATAGAATGAACAGAAAAACAAAAAGGAGGGTAAAAATGCCGAGTCCTGTTTTCAACAAAATGAATACGGTATTTATCCACGTATCCAATTTAAAGTCTTCAGTAAAATGGTATAGCGAGTTATTGAATCAAGAATACAAGATGAGCGAGGTGAGGAACCCCGTTTATAATCTTAAAATTGATGGAGAAACAGGGTTAACACTAGACGCGGGTCCTGAAGGAACAGAAAAACAAATAGTGGCTAGTCTCCATCCAATTTTTAATTTCCATACGGAAGATATTAAAGAAGCGTATGAATTTGTTAAAGAGCTGCACTATACGATTGATTCTCCGATTACTTCTTTTGAGGATTTTTCGTTTTTTACTATAAAAGATCCGGATGGACATGTGGTCATGATTTGTACAGATTAAGTCGTTAGCGCCAGAAGTTTAAGGTATAGTATACTAATAAGAAAACCCTAACGAGATGAAGTAAGGAGAAATACTGCTTATGAAAGACAATCAACAGATTACAGCTCTTATTGCTGCACAAGTGGAGAAGTTAGCACGTCAATTTGGCTATGACTTTTTATCTGAAAAACAAGGGAATCAAACGCTTTGTCAAATTCTTCAGCGAGATGAAGACGGATCTATTTTGGCAACGCCGCTTAGTTTTCATTTACATATGAATGAAGACAAAGGAACGGGAGATATTATTTACTACCACGAACAAGGGGAATTTAAGCGTCAGCAAGTGAATGTGTATGAAGAAAATAGCCTTGTGAACGTTTTGTTATTTATCCAAGAACGATTGAAGGTCAATCGATAAAAGACATATGCAAGAAAAAAAGCAGGGAGCTCCCTGCTTTTTTCTATGAATTGATATAGCGTAGTCCTACGCGATTATTAAAAATTTGGTTGTGATTTTTGAAGACAAAAGCACCTGCTGCATGATCGATCACCAGCTCATTGTCGTACACTTCTTCCATGTCATCGTCAACAATAAATTCTAAGTCTTCAACCGTTACAACTTTTTCATAGGGTTGAAGGCTGCGCTTTGAGATGATCTTCATTTCATAAATTGTATTAACAATATCGCAGCTTCCTCGATCAAAAGAAAGCTGAATCATTTGATTTTGTTCCACATTCTGCAACGCTTCTTTTGCAGAAGGAGTGACGCGTATATTCATGATTGTATCCTCCTTTTTCTATCCTCAAATTAAATTGTGTAAAATGTATTTAGGAATACTTTATTCGATTTTTATGTCACGGGCAAGAAAAAAGCTTTCTTACTATTATTATTTCCCTTTCTAAACGGAACAAAACGCTGATGTTTTTATCATGTTTTCATAAAGACATACATAGATATCACCTGTATGTGATTATAAAAAAAAGAGGTCAGCTATAGAAAAACTGTGCTTTGTAATTCTTAGGTGTAAATGCTTAATGATAGGAATATATTGTAAAAATATAAGAAGATAAGTCATTTACCTATTTTAATAGTTATTGAGATAGTTTTGAATAATTGGTTTTATTTTCAATATATTGGGTACTTAAGTAGAGTACTTTGCACACGATATTGCACCGAAAGACATCGGTTTATCGGACTAATTATTGTCTTATTTTGTCGAAGTAGTAGAATTTATGGAAACCATTCCTTATCATGTACAAAGTGACTAACAAAATACATAGGAGGTTCTGGTGTAGATGAGTGAGAAAGATCAAAACAGAACAACAGACGAAACAGCGGCTTCGCTAGAAACAGCGCCCGCTCCCAAAAAAGCGCCGGCTAAATGGATTATCATTTTGGCAGCTTTAATTGTGATTATTGGAGGAGTAATTACATTTGCTACGGTATTTAAAAAATCTCCTAAGCAATTATACTTAATTTCTGAAGTAAATACGTATCAAAAAGCAGCAGATGAATTAGAAACGAAGTACAGTGAAACGATGGCTTATCAGGAAAAAGCGATGAAGCAGCCTTCTACCACAAATGCTACTATCAAAGGCGGCTTTAACATGGATTCACTTTCGTATGATCCAAGCTTTAAAATGATTCAAGATCTTATCAGTAAAGCTGAAATTAAAATTAAAGCGGAACAAGATCCGAAAAAAAGTGAAGCATACGGTTCACTGGCTCTTAATATCGGCGGTTCAAAAGCGCTTGACCTAGAAGGTTTTCAAACGAAAGAAAGAATAGGCTTTAAAGCCCCGATTCTAGCAAATGAATATTTCTATTTAAACTTAGACGAATATGGACAGGTAGCGCGTAAGTTCGATCCTTCTTATTCAGGTCCTGAAACGCTTGATATTAACACAAGCAACGTGAGTTTAGAAGACTTAAAGTTAACGGAAAAAGAAAAGACCTACATTGCAAAAGAGTACGGAACGTTCATTTATGATCAGCTAGACAGCGATTATTTTACAAAAGAAAAAAATGTAGATTATAAAACAAATGGCAAAACGCTTCAGTTAACAAGCGTGACGCTTAACATGTCTGACAAAGAAACAAAACAATTTATGGATAAGCTTATTGCGAAGGTAGCAAAAGATGACAAGCTTCATACCATCTATGCAAATCACGTATCTAAGCTGTTTAAATCTTCGGCAGCAACGAATCCAGAATTGAAAGATATGGCAGATCCAAAAGAATTGAAAAAATCAGTAAAAGAAAGTCTTCAAGACTTCCAAAAAGATGCAAAAGATATCACGTACCCTGGCGGTGTTAAATCAACTGTGTACGTTCAAGATGATGTTGTTGTAGCTCGCGATATGAACATGGGCGTAAAAAATGCTTCTAACGATAAAGGAAAACTTAACGTCGTAACTAAAAATATTCCGTATGAAGATAACAAAACGGCTAAGCAGTTCAAAGCAGTCCTAACCGATAGCACTACCGATGATGCATTTACGTTTGATATGAAAAATGAGGTAACAACGGAAAGTGAAAAGAGAAAAGAAAACATGTCTATTCATTTGTTAACAAAAGATTCAAAAGATGAAGATACAAATATGACGTTTAAAATGAATTCAGTAATCAACGGTAAAACCGATGCAAAACAGACGGCTGACCGTACTTTCTCTTTAGACTTAGGTGATCAAGAAGATCTAGTAGTAAACGGAGAAGTAAAGCAGAATCAAGCAATAAGTGCTTCAAAAGGAAAAGCAGATTATTCGTTTGATATTCGTACAAAAATAGGACCAAAAGCAGATCCGGCAAACGTTACGTTAAAAATTGATTCCGCTTCTCAATTAAAAAAATCAGCAGCTATTCCAGAGCTTGACGCGTCTAATGCAACAAATGTAAAAGATGTAACGCCTGAAGATATGCTGTCGATTCAAGAAAATTTCGCTAAAAATGTTCAAGGTCTCATGATGAATATGGGAACCGCTGGTTACTAAAAGGTGCAAAGCAGATGAAGATATATTTCTCTTTGACTCTTTTTACATGTAAAGCTCTATCGAAAAATATAAAATCTCTCATACTGCTAATAATGATCCCTGCTCTGTTTTTACTTGGAGCAGGGATCATTATTAGTCAGACCATGCAAGGTGAGGAGAGAGTAAATCGGTTCCCCGTGGCCATTGTGGATAAAGATGATACTGCACAAACGAAGTACGTCATTGAACAGCTGACTGAAGGTAAGCTTCGCAAAATCATGAAGCCGCTTTACACGAATGAACAGAAAGCTAAACAGCTGCTGCAGCAAAATAAAGTGGCAGCCATTGTAACGCTGCCAAAAGGTTTTAGTCACGATATTGCTCATGGGAAAAATCAGCCTTTACACGTCATTGGGAATAGCAATAAGCCGCTTCAGTCACAGCTGTTTCGCTACGTGATGGAAAGTGCAGCCGACTACACGTCAGCTGCTCAAAGCGGTATTAATACGGTTGATGCCTTTTTAGAAAAAGAAAATGTTTCCGATGAAAATAGACGCGCAGAATTTAAGAAGAGCTTGGTGACGTTTGGGCTTCACGTGTTAGATCGAGGAAGTTTATTTGATGAACAAATAGAAACGAGTTTCTTTCAGCAGGATATAAAGCAATATTATGTCCTGTCTTTTGCTGCTTTGCTGCTTATGATTTGGAGCTACGGCGGATGGCTGCTTGCTAGTGAAACGCAGACTTCTCCCGTGCTGGATCGAATGAAAACAAGAGGTGTATCGTTTCTCCACATTTATTTAGCGCAGCTGACGGCTCTATTTGTTTTTTTGCTACCAGTATCTGCCGTTTTGTTTGGAAGCCTCATTAAAGGATTGAAACTTCCTGTAACCGATACGTACGGAGAGCTTTTTTTAGGGGTAAGCGGAATTTTGTTTGCCTTTTTATGTTTGTTTTTACTGCTGCGGGTTCTTTTTTTATCACAAAAAGCTTATCAACTAACCGGTTTGCTGTTTATTTTGCTGAGTGCAATTTTAAGTGGACATGTTGTGCCAGTCGTCTATTTACCGGACTGGGCGAGTGTTTTTCAGAAATGGTCACTCAACACCCGCGTCTTGGAGCTGTTATTTTATGAATTTGATGGATATAACACAAACGAAGCTTTTCTTTACCTTAAGCCTATTCTCATTACGGCAGCAGGAAGTTTTGTTCTTGCTGTTGGCTACGTGATGACTTTGCAAAGGCGGTGGAGAAAATGATCAATGAAAAAATAAAGCAGCTGCTGAAGCGCCCTATGCTTGTTATCATGATTTTCTTTTTGCCTTTAATAGGAACGGTTATTAGCAGCTCGTTTTTAGCAAAAGTACAAAGTGATTCAAAAATACCCGTTGCTCTTGTTGATCAAGATCACAGCAAAATGTCTAAACAAGTGATGGATCGACTACAGAAAACAACAGAAATACAGTTTCTTTCTCTGAACGAAGAACAAGCGAGAAAGCAGCTGGCAAAAAATAAAATTGACAGCATTTTTATTTTTCCTAACGGATTTCAACAAGAAGTAGAAGCGGGGAATTATCAAGGAGTCATTGATTTGCTCACGCTGCCTTCTTCCGTTGCGACAGAAGCGGTTCGAGAAGTCGTGGCGAGTGAAGTGACACGGTTAACGACAAATGTTAAAGCGGCAAATGAAGTGCGTTTTTTATATAAAGTCTATAACATTCATGCAGGACCGGATTTATGGAAAGAAGCGTATCACTATACCGATAACCAGTGGAAGCCAAAGCCGCTGATGACAATTGATTACGAGGGGCAAGGAACGAAGAAGCATACGAAGCAAGAGAGCGTTCAAATAACCGGATACGTACCGTTATGGGGATTCTTTACGCTTTTACTTTGCTGCATTACATCAGATTGGATGATTAAAGAGCGGAGGCACCTTTTCAAACGAATGAAAACGATGCAAAAAGGACTTTACGGTTATGTTCGAAGCGTCAGCGCCGCTTATGCCGTGCTATACGTGCTTCAAGCTCTCATAAGCTTTGCTCTATTTAAATGGCTGTATGGAATGGAGTCTTACGGCGTGCTGCTGTATATGTGTATCTATGTGATTGTGTGCGTTGCTTTTAGCACGTGGCTTGCAAGTGAAAGTCAGCGAGTTGGATCTTATTATATGATCAGCGTTGTCATGGTCACAGCACTCAGTATAATAGGAGGGAGCTTTTTCCCAGTAGGAGAGCTTTCTGCAACGATTGAAAGAATAAGTCAGTGGCTTCCGCAGCATCTGCTTCTGTATCAGCATGCACTGCCGCTCACGTTCATTTGGAAAGAGATAGCTGTTTCCATTGCATGTATATGTTTGTGCGCGTTTAAAATAGTGTGGAATGTGAGGAGCATCAAATGATTGAAATTAACAATGTTAGCAAAACATACGGAAAAAAACGGTCGTTAGCAAATGTTACGCTGACCGTAGAAAGTGGAGAAGTCATTGGTCTTTTAGGACCAAACGGCGCTGGTAAGTCGACGCTTCTGTCTATTTTGTCTACCATTACGGCTCCTTCAAGCGGGAATGTCACGATTGGAGGCTTGTCGCTTAAGAAAAATCAAAAAGCGATACGAGAAGTCATTGGCTACGTTCCACAAGACATAGCGCTGTGGGAAGAGCTTACCGTAAAAGAAAACATGAAGATGTGGAGCAAAATGACTTCACGCTCTCTATCGAATGAACAGCTTCAGTCTCTTTGCTCAGCTGTACAGCTCGAAGGAAGATGGAAGGAAAAAGTGAAAAATTTATCAGGAGGCATGAAGCGAAAGCTGAATATAGCCGTTTCACTTATTCATGAACCGTCCGTATTGTTAATGGACGAGCCGACAGTCGGAATTGATTTGCAGTCCAAGCTCGAGATCATTCGTTATATTAAACAGCTGGCGGCAAAAGGAAAGACGATTATCTATATCACCCATGATTTGAATGAAATCTTAGACGTGTGTCATCGGTTTGCGGTCTTAAAGGAAGGAAAGCTGGAATTTGTCGGCACAATGGAACAAGCGAAGGAAAAGACTGGGGAAGAGGCAGAAGAGAACGTTGTGTATAAGCTGCTGCATGATTAAAGTAATAATAAAAAAAAGAGCCGCTTCATGAAGAAGCGGCTCTTTCTATTATGCTTGTGTAACTTCTTGTTCTGGTGAATGGCTTTCAGGCTGCACGCGTTCTTCTTCAGGAAGAGCACGTACTTCTACTTCTTTCATTTGGTGACCGTCCATTTCTTTTGCAATAAACTCGTATCCAAAAAGTTTGAACGATTCGCTTTCTTGGATATCGATATTTTGCATCAGCATCCAGCCGCCAATTGTATCGATATCGTCGTTTTCAATTTCGATATGAAGCACTTCGTTAACTTCTTCAAGCAGTACTTTTGAGTTAAAGACAAAGTGCTGATCGCTGATTTTTTGAACAAGCGGCTTTTCATCTGTATCAAACTCATCTCGAATTTCTCCAACGATTTCTTCTAAAATATCTTCAACGGTAACGATACCAGCCGTACCGCCGTACTCGTCAATCAACACAGCCATATGCGTACGTTTCTTTTGCATCGAGCGCAATAGGTCTTGAATCGCTACAGTTTCAATGACTTGAATAATAGGATTCATATAAAGCTTCACGCTTTGCTTTTTTAACGCATCGTTAATTACGACATCGTTTAGAATCTCTTTGACGTTGACTAAGCCGATAATGTTATCTTTGTCTCCGTCAACGGTAACAGGGTAACGAGTGTAGCGATCCTCTACAGCAAGCTTTAAGAAATCTTCAATGCTGTCGTCTTCAGAAACAGCTGAAATTTCTGTTCTTGGTACCATGATTTCGCGAGCAACACGGTTATCGAATTCGAAAATGTTGTTCACGTACTTATATTCAGACTGGTTAATTTCCCCGCCTTTAAAACTTTCTGATAAAATAATGCGCAGCTCTTCTTCACTGTGCGCAAGCTCATGCTCTGAAGCTGGCTTTAATCCAAACATTCCAGTTAATAAACGGGCAGAACCATTTAGTAACCAAATGAAGGGGAACATAATTTTATAGAATAAAATTAATGGACGAGCAAACAATAACGTAACTGTTTCAGCTTTTTGAATCGCAAATGTTTTTGGCGCTAATTCACCAACAACTACGTGAACAAACGTTACAAGCGCAAATGCGATAATGAATGAAAGGATGTGTGTTAAAGATGCAGCAACACCCAGTTCTTCAAACAGCGGTTCTAAAATCTTCGCAACAGTCGGTTCTCCTAACCAACCTAAACCTAAAGCAGTAATCGTAATACCAAGCTGACACGCAGATAAATACTCATCTAAGTGTGTCGTTACGGTTTTAACCGCATTCGCTCCTTTTTTTCCTTCAGCAACAAGTTGATCTACCCGTGAACTACGAAGCTTCACAATTGCAAACTCTGAAGCAACGAAAAAAGCAGTGAGTACAATTAAAATCGCAAAAATAATTAAGTTAATGGTTATCAATGAATATACTTACTTTATAGTGCTATAAAGTAAGTAAACACCTCCTGTAAATAATAAATTTACGACAGCAGCAGCAGTAAAGAGTGCAAAAGAGTGACGCTTTCTGGTGAAAGCCGAGTCATCATTACTTTTCGATCTTCTTCATTCAGCTTTTCCATAAGCGGTGCAACTTCTTTTAAACTGTCGTTTAGTACGTAAAATTTGGATGCTAATTCGTCTTTGGAGTGGCTATTCTCGGATTGCTCTATAGAAAATAGAGAGGAAATCTCTTCAAGAGAACGGCCTTCGCTTTTTAATTTTTCAATTAAGTAAAGACGTTTCAGCGCTTCTTCGTTATAAAAGCGATAGTTAGAAGCAGAGCGTTCTGCTTTTAACAACCCAATGTTGGTATAATAGTCAACCGTGCGTTTCGTTACATGTGCCATCTCTGCAAGTTCGCCAATTTTGTATGTCGCAACCCCATCAGAATACCACCTCCTTTAACTATGTCAACCATCACGTGATGGTTTTTATCTACGCAACTATTTATCTTTTATCCTATCGTAATTAAGTATACGCGCGTAAGATCAAAAAGTTTCATTTTTTTATTAGCATTCAGTATATCTCAAAATAAGGTAGTTTGACAAAGATTTTATAAAAAAACTCGCTTATATTAAGCGAGTTTTTTAGTAGGATGACGTACGATAATGTGCATGCGTTCATACACATATTGAATACGTTCAGTATATTCTATGAACTCAGGGCTCATTGGAGATAGCTGATCAGCAATACGGTGCATAATAGAAGCTTCTTCTTTTAACGAATCTAAATTTTGAGTTCGGTCAATTCTTGCTTTAAATGTTAACGAAATCATGTTATTCACCTCGTTGTTATGTTACTTGTTATAAGGAGCTATGTCCGTGATTTTTATCACTCTAGTTGAAGGTGATAACGTAATTATTTGATGTTTGCCGGCATTTTGTGTAGGATGATTAGAAAAGGGTTTTTATGGGAGAATGAAATGAATTTAAAACGAATGCACCACGTAGCCATTATAGGAAGTAATTATGAACGTTCAAAAGCTTTTTATGTAAATGTGTTAGGATGCAAGATTATAGAAGAAACATATAGAAAAGAAAGAGACTCATATAAGCTAGATTTAGAAGTAGCTCCTGGCTATCAAATTGAGTTGTTCTCGTTTCCAAATCCGCCACAGCGTCCTTCAAGGCCTGAAGCATGTGGATTACGCCATTTAGCTTTTGCGGTTGAAAGCGTCGAGAATTCCAAGCGTGAACTAGAGCAGCAAGGGATTGATGTGGAACCTATTAGGGTAGATGAGCTAACGGGAAAAAAATTCACATTTTTTGCTGATCCGGACGGGTTACCGCTAGAGCTTTATGAAGAGAAAGAGGGGGAATAAGAAGTATGTGCAATTATTTATTTGTATACGGAACGCTTCTTGAAGGAGAAGGTAATCACGGATTGCTGCATCATGCGCGCCCTATTGCCAAGCAGGCAAAAACGAAAGGGAAATTATATGACACTAAGCAAGGCTACCCTATGCTCGATATCGATAGTGAACATGTTGTATACGGAGAAGTGTATGAAGTGACCGATCAGCTTATGTGGAAGGCGCTTGATGAATTAGAAGGATACATTCAAGAAGGTCATAAAGACAATGAATATGATAAAGTTGTGCAAACGGTTGAAACGGACCAAGGTGAATTTGAAGCCGTTGTATATGTAGCAAGAGACCGTTCTCTGCTGCAAGAATTTATCCCAGGCGGAAACTGGCGCGTATGGAAAGAAGATTTATTAGAAGGCATGCTGTATTTTGCTTACGGTTCATGTATGGATAACGATCGTTTTATTAAGCACGGCGTTGATCAGCATTTCCAAGACTGTCTTGGCAGAGCTGTTTTTAAAGGCTATACGCTTCGGTATAACCACGTTATTCATGACGGAGGACGTGCAGACATGGTTGAAGAAGGCGGAGTTGTTGAAGGCAAACTGTACCGCGTGCCGCCCGAAGCAATTACGTATTTGTATGGCAGAGAAGGGGTAGATAATAACGGCTATCGTCCTGCTATTATCTCTGTCGAGCATGAAGGTAAGATGGTGGATCATGTTCTTACTTTTTTTGTGTTAAATAAAGAAAAAGAAGTCGCACCTCCGGATCACTATTCTACTGAAATTATTCGAGGAGCAACAGGTGTACTTAGCGAAGAATACGTTCAGAAGCTAATAGAGCAAGTCCATGCGCTAAAAAATAGTGATGTAGTAAATAACTAATATAAAAAGACGCAAGGACAAAAGTAGTTTAGTTGAAGAAAGCTCCGAACAAGTAATCGTTCGGAGCTTTTCATTGTTATGGTGAACGCAGTCCAGATCATTGATCCCATTTGTTCGTCTCAAGGTTGGATTGATTTTGTTATGTTCTCTGTTGCATTAGCTAAAGGAAACAGAGAACTCTGTTTGAAATACACCGTCTTTTGATAAACGGTTGATGCCTAATTTTTCTTTGAAATTTCCGTTGTGATCATGCGTATCCGCAATTCCAAACCAAGGTTCGATGCAAAGAAATGGAGCGATTGTATGATTTTCTGTATCATACTTCGACCAAATACCGACATACGGGAAATCATTAAACTGAACGTTAATTTGATTTTCATTAACCGTTGATTTAATCGTAATTTCGTCAATATGGCTAAAAATTAACGCATCATTTGCAAATAAATCTGCGCTTAGCGGCAGCTGGTGTAAATTTTCTGCAGCCCCTTTTTCATGAATAAGAGCGTCTTTTAACACAAATTCCTTCGGCGTAGTTTCAGAAGGCTCTATTTCTAAAAAGTAATCAGAAATCTGCTCGTTTTCACGTAGCGGAATACGAAAAGCAGGGTGGGCTCCAATCGAAAAATACATATCGCCTTTATCTTCATTCACTACTTTCCACTGAAACGTTAATCGGTTGTTTTCCAGACGATAGCTGATTTCAACTGAACATTCAAACGGATATACGTCTTTAAAGCGGCCATTTGTAGCAAATTTCAGCCGTGCTGTTTCGTTTGTTTGCTGAATCACGCTAAAAGCGGAATCACGTAAAAAACCGTGCTGTGGCAAAGAGTATTCGCGCTGATCAACGGTATACTGATCATTTTTTAATCGGCCTACAATCGGAAACAATACGGGCGATACTCGTCCCCAATAAGCGGGGTCTCCGCTCCACATAAACTGCAGGTCTTTTTCTTTATGAAATACTTCTACAACTTCCGCTCCTTTTTCTTGAATGCTGACTTTCATTTCGCTGTTTTCTAGTACAATCATTACAACATCTCCCAACTCATTCTTGTACGCTCGAGCAGCCTCAAACGTACTGGCTTTGCCTATATTATACCCTTCTTGGCAAAAAAGGTATTAATTTCCCTATTTTTGTTCAAATTAATATAGAAAAAGGAGGGTTCAAATATGAATCATGCAACATTATTGCTCATTAAATTTGCAGCGGCACTTATTGCGTTTGGTATAGGCCTTGATTTGTTTTTTGATGCAACCATCGGAGACATTATTTCTTTTAGCTTGCTAACAACAGTTGTGACATATCTAGTAGTGGATCGAATTGTACTGCCTCGAGTGGGCAATCGTGATGCCATTATTGTTGAATTTGTTCTAACCTATATGAGCGTATGGATTTTTGGTACATTGTTATTAGACAGCTACGTTCAAATTGCTTGGGGAAGCATCATTTCTGCAGCTATTATTACATTTGCGGAGGTTTTTGTTCACCGGTACTTATTCAACCATATTGAAACTAAACACACAGTGAAGGCACGTCCGGCTTTTAAGCGAAAACTAGCGTATGACACAGAATTTGCAGAAGAACAGAATGTAGAAAATAAGGAAAATCCAAAATAAAAAGAGGCTGGAACAAAAGTATTTTAGCTGAAGTGAAAAACGAACCACTAATCAAAATGTTTGATTAGTGGTTCGTTTTTTTTGTTATGGTGAACATAGGTTTCATTTGTTTCGTTCTTTCTAGCAGTTGATTGGAGGGCAAGGCGAAGACTCCTGCGGGAAAAGCGGAACAGGTGAGACCCCGCAGGAGCGCAAGCGACGAGGAGGCTCAGCGGCCGCCCGCGGAAAGCGAAGTCTTGCACGGAAATCGACTGCGGTGTCACAAGCGGTTCAGCTCATGTATCCCATTTGTTCGGCTTTAGATTGGATTCATTTCGTTATGTCTCAACCTCTTTTTATGTGTTAATGCATAAAAGTCATTTCCTTTAAAGGCCAGTACTTCATATTGACTTCTCCCATGATCGAAGAAATCGGAGTGAGGCCAAAATGCCTGCCATCTCGGCTAATGCGTCTGTTGTCACCTAGCACTAATACGTAGCCATCCGGTATCGTGCCGTCTGGAGACAGTTCATACGTGGAAAAATTTTCAGTGAATCGCTCGTAAGCGGGAACTTTGGATAAATATTTATGAAGATGCGGCTCTTTTTTGACTTTGTTATTTATATAGAGAACATCATCTTTGTATTCGACCGTTTCTCCTGGTAAGCCCACTATACGCTTTACTAGAAAATCACTGCTGTAGGGAGCTTGCAAAACGACGATGTCAAAGCGCTCTAGCTTGCTGTGTTTGTTAATAATAATTCGATTGCCTTCGTGCAAAATAGGCTTCATAGAATCGCCTTTTACAGTATAGGGCTGAAACCAATAGTGCTGAACGACAACAGAAAGCAAAACGGTGCCGAGGATGACGCTTGTGTATGTAAGAATTTCACGCTTTATTTTTTTATTGACCATAATGGATGAACACCTTCTTAACGGTAAGACTGTCAATTTAAGTTTTTCATAGAGATATAACAGTGTTGATTGTACCATTCAGAACTAAAGTTTTCCATATCTATCTGTTTATGCGTGTATTCCAAAAATATGCGTGGTGGAACAAAAAATGAAAAAAGCCATTATTCTGGAGAATAACGGCTTTTCTTTATTATAACTGAGCGCGCTCAGTTCGAGTAGCTGGTTGATTTGGCTCTTCTTCAACAACAGGTTCAACAGGCTTATGCTGCTTGATCTCTTCTTCCAGCTCAGCAATTCGCTTGTTTTTCTGTTTCACTTGTCCTCTTAGTTGAACAATTTTTACAAAGCTCAATGAAGCAGCAACTACTCCTCCAAACACAGCCGTTGTTAAGATAATTAAAATAAGAGGCCATTTTTGTGAACCAAATACATAGTTAAATTGTACCGGATCGTTGTTAATTACAGCTAAAACAGCAATGATAAGAGCAAATATAAGTCCTAAAATAAAAAAGCTCTGTCCTTTCATAAGCTGCACTTCCTTTCTTTTACAACTTTTATAGCAAAACTGCTTACCTTAAGTGTTTGCCATCTTGCTTATAGGTATACGTATCCACATTTAAACAAAATCAAACATTTTCTTGATTATATATATCTTTCTTTTAAAAGACAATATATCGATTGGTGTAGAAACTTTGACATGTCCAAAGACCTGGTAGAGTGGAATTTCTGAGGGGAGGGAGTGGATATAATACTTCATTGTCATAAAAAAAGCACGCGTTCGCCGCGTGCTTTTTTTATGTATAAACTTAAAATGCGTTTAGGGTGTTATCGCTTAACCACTGTTTGCGTTCAGCTGCATCTTCAAATAACTCATCTGCATTTGTAAATTGAGAAGCAATGACATATTCAATTGTTGCAAGAGGAGCTGTTAGCAAACGCCAGTTTAATACAATTGTATTATCTTGAGTCGTAGCGTATTCTTCACCTAACTCGTCCCACTTAACAGATTCAGGAGCATTGTCTGCTGCTTTTTTAACAGATTTCAAAGCTTCTTGGAATTTTTCACCTGCGCGGCCTTGGTACCATTCTGTTAATAGTTGTCCAATACCTTCATTTGTTTGCTGCTCGTTCCAGCTTTCAGGTACTGTAGCAATGAATTTTGCACGGAATGTCATTTCAGCCTTTGCTACATCTCCACGAACGATGTTTAAGCGGTATTGACGTCCTAGGTAAGGGAATTTGTCTCCTTCTTCAAAAGAACCAGTTTTAGCTGCAGAAGCTGCTGCTTTAGGAGCCTCTTTTTTAGCTGTTTCTTTTTTTACTGCTTCTTTTTTTGGAGCAGATGGCTTTTCCTCAGCTGGTTGTGAACCGTTTAGTTGTTTTAAAATCCATGTTGCTTTGCGTGCGATGATTGAACGCACATTGTTTTCATTAAGACCTCTCGGGATAATAACTTTTACCCCTTCTTTGTCACAAATTTGCACCGTGATATCGGTTCTATTTGGAACGACTTCAATTTTGTAGTCAATTGTTTGATTGCCTGTTTGATACGTATACATAAAATTTTTCGTACTCCTTTCTACAAATCTTCATTTTATAAGCAAAGGTAGAGTTTGGTCAAATGAAAGAATAATCAGACAGTTATCAACTGCTGTTGCAGCGCTTTGCAGAATGATATGAATTCCAATATTTAGTGGAAAAGCGCCAATAATAATTGTTTCAATTCTTCTTTAGTTTTTACAAAAAAATATAAAAATATGCCGATACTACTAATATAGATTAGACATTCTATGTCTTTAGATTGTATAGGGGATGAAAAAATGAAAAAAGCTTTTCAAAGTTTACGCATGAAAATGCTATGTATGATTGCAGCCATGGTGGCCATAACATCTACTGTAATTGAAGTAACAAATTATTATCTTATTGTGAAACAAGAGCAAGCAGCTTCGATTACGCTAGTGATTACATTTCTGTTTGTTTCTTTTACAACTACCGTGTTCTATTTTATCATACGTCGCTACATAATTGCGGTTGAAAATTTGTCAAAAACAATGAAAGGGATTTCAAACGGTGATTTATCTGTAGATGTTGTTCCTTTGAAAGGGAAAAATGAGATTAGTACACTCATATCTTCATTTAATGAAATGATGACTCACATGAGAATGTTGCGTCAGAAAATAAGTAAAACAAAGAGCACGGTCAGTCATTCTTCAGAGCAATTGCTTGCAAGCATGGAGGAAACAAAAACAGCTGTGACAGAAGTTACGATGTCTATTCAAGAAATTGCTGCGGGTTCTGATAAGCAGTTGCTAAGTGTGGTTGAAACCGAGCAAGCTATGGTGGATATGGCAAAGCTGCTTCAGAAAATGACTAATCATTCTTCAAAGGTACAAAAATCGATGAACAGAGCCTCTGAACATGCTTCTACCGGAAATGTTGCGGTGAAAGAGGTGACGAATCAAATGAATAAAATCTATGAATCTGTTAAGATATCGACCAGTGAAGTAAAGGGGCTCGAAGATCGTTCTACAGAGATTGGACGAATTATTGACACGATTACAAGAATTGCTGAACAAACAAATCTTCTTGCACTTAATGCTGCTATTGAAGCTGCAAGGGCTGGAGAACATGGAAAAGGTTTTGCTGTAGTAGCAGGGGAAGTACGTAAGCTAGCGGAAGAATCTAAAACGTCCGCTATACAAATCAGTCATCTGTTAAAAGAAATTGAAGCGCAGGCAAAGCAGGCTTATCAAAACATGGAAGTGAATACGGAAGAAGTTACGCTCGGTATTTCCACTGTCGAAGATGTAACTGAACAGTTTTCCATAATCATGGAAGATGTCTTTGCTGCTCAAGAACAAATGAACAAAATGACAAAGGCAACAGGAGAGATTGATGGGTATTCATTCAAAGTAATGGAGTCTGTCATGGCCCTTTCGGAGGTAGCTAAACAAGCAGCTGCTTATGCTGAAGAAGTAGCTGCGGCTTCACAAGAGGAATTAGCATCTATAGAAGAACTTGTGCTGTTGGCAGCTAACTTAAAAGCTACGGTGAGCGAGTCCTAACATTTGTCTTCATATGTAACAAATACGCGCAGAAAACTGCGCGTATTTGTTTTATTTATACTTTTTATAGAAAACAATAAATAGAATTGACACGTTATAAAAGCAGTTGTATAGTGAGTACGCAAGGCGGCAGTCTGTCTTTTTTAATTCTTAGTAAACTTATAAGTTAAATAAAATATTTAAGCACTGCATAAGGAGACGAAGAGATGAAAAATGAATTCCGTTTGGCAACAAATGACGATGCAGATAACTTATTGAACTTAACTCTACAAGCATACAAACCTATTCGAGAGCTAGGCATTCCTTTCTTAGCAGCTACTGCTGATCTTGCCCTCGTTAAGAAAAATATTTCTCAAAACCTTTGCTATGTGTACGAAGAAGAGAAAAGAATCGCTGCTACTGTATCTATACGAATGCCTTGGGGAGAACATCCAGGTCCGTTTGCTGTTCCGCATCTTTGGTGGTTTGCAGTAGACCCGTCGTTTGCCAGGAAAGGAGTTGGGTCTAAGCTGCTGCATCTAGTAGAGGAAGAGGTAATAAAAAATACGTTTAAATCACCAGGTGTGTCTTTAGGAACAGCAAAAGAACATCCTTGGTTAGTTGAGATGTATGAACGAAAAGGATATGTTCAAGCTAAAGAAAAGCACCTTGCAGAAGGTTATACGACCATATTTCTTTATAAAAAACTTAATGAGATACACTCTTTGTCGTAAAAGATAGAGAAGTGCTCCAAATTAAGACATGTGAAAGAGTGATAAATATGACAGATCAATTACTACTAAATAAGCTAATAGACATACGCCGTGAGCTGCACCGGTTTCCAGAGCTTTCAATGAAAGAATATGAAACAACTAAACGTATTAAAAAGTGGTTAAAGCACTTTGATATTTCTATAGCGGATGCGTTCCATTTAGACGTAGGAGCAGTAGCAGAAATTGTGGGAGGAAAGCCGGGACCTACTATCGCTATTCGAGCTGATATTGATGCGTTGCCAATTAAAGAAAAAACCAATCTGCCATTTGCATCTGAAGTGAACGGTGTTATGCACGCATGCGGACATGATTTTCATACGGCTTCTATAATCGGAGCAGCCATCCTTCTTAAAGAGCGTCAGCAGGAGCTTTGCGGTACGGTTCGATTTATCTTTCAGCCTGCCGAAGAAACGGCTTCTGGGGCAAAAATGCTAGTTGAAAAAGGTGTGCTCGAAGGAGTGGAAGCAATCTTTGGGATGCATAACAAACCGGATCTTCCTGTAGGAACCATTGGTATCAAACCAGGACCTTTAATGGCAAGTGTTGATCGTTTTGAAATTGACGTCAAAGGAGTAGGAGGTCACGCGGGTATTCCTGAAAAAACAATAGATCCGATTGCTGCTGCTGGTCAAATTGTTACTAGTTTACAAACCATTGTCAGCCGTAATCTCAGCCCATTTCAAAATGTTGTTGTCAGCATAACTCAAATCCATGGAGGGAGCTCGTGGAACGTCATTCCTGACAAAGTAACGCTTGAAGGAACGGTGCGTACCTTTCAAGAAGAAGCGAGAGAAAAAATACCGGCTCTTATGAAACGAACTGCTGAAGGGATTGGCGCAGCTTTCGGGGCTTCAGTAGACGTTAAATGGTATCCGTATCTTCCTGTAGTAAACAATGATGATAGGCTGGAAAAACTGGCTATTAAAGCCGCAGAGGATATTAGTTATCAAGTCGTAGCAGCTGAACAATCGCCTGGAGGAGAAGATTTTGCCGTATATCAGCAGCATGTACCAGGATTTTTTGTATGGATGGGTACAGCTGGAGAATATGAATGGCATCATCCTTCTTTTTCATTAAATGAAGAGGCATTACTTGTAGCAGCTTCTTATTTTGCTAATCTAAGCTTTCATTTTTTGAATTCATTCCATTACCCAAAAAATTAAAATATTTTCATTTTTCTATTTACGCGGATGGAATTGTTTGATAAAATAAATTTTAAATTAAAAAAGTTATCACGAGTGGACGAGAGATCTGGCTCTTTGACTCCACAGCAACCTACGAATGTAAGGTGCTCCTACCAGCAAAGCATGTGCTTTGGGTGATAAAACGGGTGAAAAACTCATTTTGCATCAAAGCAAAATGAGTTTTTTTATTTTTCTAAAAGGAGAGGGTTTTATGAGTCATACAGCAGTTGCAGCATATACAGGAGAGAAAGCATTAAAGGAAGCAGTGAAATTATTAGGAAAGCATTATCAAGTAGCTTATCGTGAATTAGAAACATTTTATGAAATTGTGGTCGAAAACCATGTTCGTACATATGCTGTAGGCATAGATATTAAAGATGTACAAAAAGCAAATGAACTAGAAATTTATTCATCATGCTGTTCCAAGCTTGAGCGAGTAGGCTGTCTTTTATAGAAGAAGTTTGCTCGCGCCTCTATTTTTTTAGTGTTTTTAAATAGAAAGCATGGTTTTTGACAAGCAAAGAATCTGGTGGGTATAATCAATACTCACTAGCTTTTAAAATTAATCATAAATTGTCGAAATTTTTACACAAATTGAAGGTTACATTCGAAATGAATTGTGGTATGTTATAAAACAAGAATATTTTATGAAAGGAGCATTGAAATGGAAATGTCTCTTGAACACGGAAACGATGCAGGAAGTGAACAGCTTATTGATCGTATCCTAGACTTTTTAGAAGATGACGCAAAGTAAAAAAAAGAGTGTGCGGTGCTATCCCTAGCCGCGCACTCTTTTTTTTATCATGTGCGTAAAGGCAGCGCCATACTATGATACATAGGGAGAGATTGAAAGGGTCTCTGTCAAAGGGATTGACGAATGGTTTTGTTTGATAGAAAATTTAGAAAAAGGAAAGAGATGAAGGGTATGTCGAACAAAACATCTTTGTATCAAACAAAAGAACAGTTAAAAAAACTTGTAAGCGAATTGGTTTCTATACCTAGCGTGACAGGAACGATGGCAGAAGTGGAAATGGCTGAATCGATAGCGTCGTATTTATTGAAGCTGCCTTACTTTCAAAAAAACGAGCAAGTCGAGCTTCATTCAACAGGAGACGGGCGGTCGATTGTCACAGCTTTTGTTCAAGGGAAAAATACGAACAAAACAGTTGTACTAGTAAGTCATTACGATGTAGTGGATGTACAAGATTATGGACAGTGGAAAAAGGATGCTTTTCACGCTGATACATTAACGAGTACTTTTTATAGCCACATGGAACAAGTTCCCGCGCACGTACAAAAAGATATGATAAAAGGAGACTGGCTTTTTGGCCGAGGAACGATGGACATGAAAGCAGGCATTGCCCTTCACATCAGTATGGTTGAACGAGCATGCAACGGAGAGTTTGACGGAAACATCCTGCTGCTGTCGGTACCGGATGAAGAAGTAAATTCGCTTGGGATGAGAAAAGCAGTCCCTGTTCTTTTAGAACTTGCCCGCAAACATCAGCTGGATTTTTCTCTCATGCTAAATGCAGAACCAGTGTTCAGCCGCTATCCTGGTGATCAAACGAACTATGTGTACTCAGGATCGATTGGGAAGATCATGCCAAGCTTTTTGTGTTATGGAAAAGAAACTCATGTAGGGGAACCGCTAGCTGGTTTAAATGCTAATTTACTAGCTTCTTATTTAGCAAAAGAAATAGAATTAAACGTTGATTTTTGCGAAAAAGTAAGAGATGAAACGAGTCCACCTCCTACGGTGCTGGTACAAAAAGATTTAAAAGAAGAGTATTCCGTTCAAGTTCCTCACTCTGCCGTTGTATTATTTAATTTATTTATGTTAAACCGCTCTCTTAAAGAAGTAACAGATCTGCTGTTGAAATCGGCTGACAAAGCGGCTTTGAATGTGAACAAACATTATAATAAAGCCGCTAGGCAGTACGCTGCGGGAATGGAGGGTTCATCTCTTGACGTGAACGTATGGACGTATGAAGAACTTTATACTCATGCAGTCAAACAGCACGGTGAAAAATATGTGCAAGAAATGGAAGCAGCACTTTTGGCACAAGAGGATGATGACAGAAATAAAACCATTAAATTAGTAAACTCTTTAGCTGGTTTATGTAAAGAAGCAGCTCCGATGATGGTCTTATTTTTTACGCCGCCTTTTTACCCGGCCGTTTGTTCACATGATGATCCCTTTGTACAAGGGATTTTGTCAAACGTACAGGCAACTGCTAAAGAGAAATTCCAAGTGGAGCTAGTTGAACAAAGTTATTTTGGCGGAATTTCGGATTTAAGCTATGCCAGCCTGCAGCATCCGCTTCATACATTTAACACGTTAGTAGCCAATATGCCGCTATGGAATAAAGGGTATCATATCCCGCTAGAAGAGCTAGAGGAGCTGAAGATGCCGGTGCTGAACATTGGACCGCTGGGAAGAGATGCGCATCAATGGACCGAAAGATTAGACGTTCAGTATTCCTTTGAAATTTTGCCTCATTTCATTTATCAAGCTATAAAAGAAGCACAGAAATAAACATCCGCCCGCGGATGTTTATTTGTTGAATTTAAAAGAAGCTCCTTGTACGGTAAATTGTTGCGGTGTTAGAGCGTGATCCAATTCAACCAAAAATGGACGCTCTCCAACTTTTTTTAATGTATCATGGACAACACCTTGTGTCCCGCTGCAAAAAATAAGGTTTCCTCCATTGATATATAGTTTTTGACAATGTGCATCAAGTAAAGAGTCTTTGTAGCTTTCGCCAGACTGAACGTCCAGCAGTTTCATCCACTTGCTGATGGATTCTTCGAGGTTATGTACAGCACAGTAAATATTTTTTAGCTGCAGCTGACCGGCTTGATGGGAAGAAAGAGCCGCTAGCTTTGGCTTGCGTTTTTCTTCTGCTTCACCCCATTCAATAAAAAAGGGAAGAGGCAGGGAATCGTGGTCAGCTTCAATAAAACACATTTTCCATCGAAGTCTTTCTCCATCATTGGTTTGACGAGAACCCGCTACAGGACCTTTTACAGTGACGTTCTTGCTTTCCAGCTCTTTTATCAGCAATTCCATATCATCTGTACGGAATGCAAATCGACCAAAATGACCAATCGGTGTATGTTCGTTAACAAGCTGCTGAATAAGGTCATTACCTGTAACATTTTGAGCTAACGCGATATCTCTAAGCCCAAGCCATTCAATATAGCTGAGGTTAAAATAAGCCAACGTGTTAAAAGTGCCCCATCTTTCATGGATGCCCCCTCTAACGACGTTTATTCCGTATTCGTTTAGTTCTTTCTGAGCTCTAATAGGATCAGGTGAAAAATGAACAAGGTGATCAAAAGATAAGTGCATGGATAGGCCTCCTCTTAAGAGAGATTCTTTCCCATTATTATACTTTGTTTTCTTTTTTAAGAAGAGTAAAACGAATGATTATGTAAAATAAAATCTATAAAAAAGCAAGCCGCGTATAGTTTAAACTCGACTTGCTTTAGATTTATTTAGCGGCGACAGCCATGCCCTTTAAAGCAGCAGCCAAATGATTTATTAAACCATGGATATGAGCAGCAAGGTGAACCGCAGCGACAGCGGCGACGGCTAGAACGACGAGTAGAACGGCGAGTAGAACGGCGAGTAGAACGGCGAGTAGAACGGCGAGTAGAACGGCGAGTAGAACGACGAGTAGAACGGCGAGTAGAACGACGAGTAGAACGGCGAGTAGTGCGGCGAGTAGTGCGGCGAGTAGTGCGGCGAGTAGAACGGCGGCGTGAGCGTCTGTGGCGTGCAGTTGGCTCTTGGTACATAAATGTTTCAAGCTCAGTAGAAGCAATCGCTTCTGTTGCTTCTCTAATTCTTTCAGCAGTGATATGCATATAAACACCTCCTGGCTAATTCGGTACATAATACAATATGTACAAGGAAGGCGTTTGGATATAGTGAAAACATGGAATTTGTCTAAATTTGTGAAAGAAATGGAGTGGTTTTCATGCTTCAAATCCTCGAACATCAAAGAGTGGATATCGCTCTTCAAATAGTAGCTTTGCAAATAGAAGCTTATCAAGAAGAAGCAAGGCTCATTGGTTTTTCAGACATTCCTCAGCTTACAGAAAGCAAAGAAGATATTATAAAAAGCAAGGAAGTGTTTATCGGAGAAATGATTGAACGTAAGCTAGCTGGCGTGCTGTCGTTTGAAAAAGAAAATGAGCGATTAACGATTTGCCGCCTTGTTGTGCGTCCTCAGTACTTTCGAAAAGGGGTGGGCAGCCGTCTTTTGGCGTATGTACTTCAAAGATATTCAGAATGTGAGTGTATGGTGTCTACAGCCGAGCGAAATACACCTGCCATTAAGTTATACGAAGCTCATCAGTTTTCCATTATAAAACGTACTGCAGCTGCTGATAATCTTGTGTTAGTAACGATGAAAAGAGATTGAGACATAGCTAAATTAATCCAAAGACTAACAAATTAGCTACATGAGCTAGTAGGAATCGGCTGTTGATTTCCGTGCAAGACTTCGCTTTCCGCAGGCGGGGATGAGCCTCCTCGTCGCTTCCGCTCCTGAGGGATTTCATCTCTACCGCTTATCCCGCAGGAGTCTCCGCTTTGCTCTCCAATCACCACAGCTAGAATACTCATAACAATAAAAAAATCCGAACGCGTTGGATTCTTCATCAAGAATCTCGATTCATCGTTCGGATCTTCCTTCAGCTAAAATACTTTTGTCCAAGCCTCTACGATGAGAGTGTTTGCTCAGAATAATCTAGAGCTGTATGGCGCTGAATCAGCAGTAAAGCAGCTAAAGTGACAACGGCTCCGATAATAAAAGGCAGCGTCATATTGAGTTTAAAAGCAAATGCACCAAGCAGAGGGCCAAAAATACGCCCTAAGCTATCCATTGAAGCAGTTAGCCCCGAAGCAGAGCCATATCCTACTTTGGTTCTCATCGTAATCAATGAGAGGACACAAGGGCGAATAAGGGCATTTCCTGCTGTAAATATGCACAGAAATAAGGTAGCGTTAGCGGCACTAGAAGATAACAAAATAGACGTGAATCCTATTGCTGAAACCAATAAGCCAATGGCCATCAGCTTTTTTTCATTTCCTTTTTTAAATCGCTGCAGCACACCGCCTTGAATCAACGCTTGAGTTAAACCGCTCGCCATAAACATCCATCCGATTGTCGTAGGAGTAGCATTAATTTTCGCTATTTGAAAAAATTGAAAAGTAGCTTCTAATCCAGCGAGCGTAAAAGTCGCTAAAAATGAAAGAACATATAAATACTTCATAGCTCCTTGAAAATCTGACGTGAAGTCATGCCATCTGGATGTCTGTACTTTGGCAGCAGATTCTTTTTGTAAAGATTCTTTTAACGTAAAGAATGAGAACGCTGTCATAATCAGTGACAAGATACCAGAGATAACGAAGGGAACAAACAAACCGAAAGATGAAAGGATGCCGCCTAATGCCGGTCCAAAAATAAATCCTAAGCCAATCGACATTCCTAACAGTCCCATTGCTTTCGTACGGTTTTCTTCATCTGTACTATCAGAAGCGTATGCAAAAGCACAAGGAATAACAGCTCCAGCAAACAAACCTCCAATGATGCGTGACATATACATTAAAGTCAGAGAGTTTTCTGCCATCGAAAAAAGAAAAAAGCTTGCGCTAAAGCCAAGTAAGCCCCAAAGTAAGATGGGACGGCGGCCTTTTATATCGGAAAGCTTCCCCCAAAAAGGTGCGGTAATAAAAGATGCGATCGAATAGCTAGCCATTAGTATCCCTAAATTGACCGTGCTTGCACCCGTGGCACGAATAACTTCAGGTACGATGGGGATAATCACTCCGAAGCCGACAAATACCATAAAAATAACAAACATTAACGTTCCAAGCTGTTTGTTCATATGCAATTAAGCCCCTTTCTCTGTAGAACATGTCATGAGTTTAGTATATCAAATACAACGGAATTTTTTACGTATATTTGGTAAAAAGCGTTTTATTTATTAGTGAAGAAAACATGTTAATATTTACCTGTTACGCTGATGATGATACAATTTTAAAAAAAGGGAAGTGAAGCAATTGCCAATATGGATTGTATTTGCTGGGATCATAGGCGGTCCTTTAGGGTTTGGAGCGCTAGTGGATTATATAGCTAAAAAGAGAAGTATCCAGCTAGATCCAGAAGAAGGGATAAAGAATGCTTCTGACGCAGAATAAATCTATGTGGAAAATTATCTTTATCAAACAAAAGAAAATAACAATTACTTTCAATAAAAAAAGCTTGGAGACGAATCTCCAAGCTTTTTTAATGCGGTAAAAAGATGAGCTGATACAGAAATAAAACAGCAAAGACATACACAAGCGGATGAACTTGTTTGCCTTTTCCTTTTACCAGCTTCATTAACGGATAAGAAATGAAGCCAAGCGCAATTCCTGTTGCAATACTTGATGTAAGAGGCATCGCTAGAACAACTAAAAAGGCAGGGAACGCTTCATCAAAGTCATTCCAATTAATTTTAGCTACAGCACCCATCATCAAGCTTCCGACAATAATTAATGCAGGTGAAGTAATAGCTGCTACGCCAGAAACCGAGCTTACAACTGGGCTAAAGAACGCTGCCACAATAAATAAAATGGCTACCGTCACACCCGTTAGACCTGTACGTCCGCCTGCTGCTACACCAGATGAAGATTCAACGTAAGCCGTTGTTGGGCTTGTACCAAATAAAGCGCCAATCGTTGTACCAAATGAGTCAGCAAGCAGTGCTTGACGCACGCGAGGCATCTTATTACCTTTCATAAGACCGGCCTGTTGAGCTACTCCTACCATTGTACCTGTTGTATCAAAAATCGTAACAAGTAAGAAAGAAAAAACAACTGTGTACAAATCATGATGAATAACATCTCCAAAAGCAGCAAAAGGATTGGAAATCATTAAGCCGTCTGGAAGGTGAGGGGCAGCAAACAAACCTTTATCAAATGAAAGCTGTCCTCTAAAGAAAGCAATTAATCCGGTAATAATCATACCGAAGAATAAAGCGCCGTTTACATTTAGCGTATATAAAATGATTGTAATCGCAAGTCCGATTAGTGTTAACACTACTTTTTCAGACTGCAAATCACCAAGTCCAATTAAATTTGATTTATTTGCAACGATAATACCAGCTGAACGAAGTCCGATAAAAGCAATAAATAAACCGATACCAGCACTGATTGCGTGCTTTAAATTGCTTGGAATAGCTTCAATTAACTTTTCACGAAACGATGTTAACGATAGGATGATAAAGATAATACCCGCTACAAATACAGCTGAAAAAGCAGTAGCATAGTCGATACTTCCATTTGAACCAACAACTAAAGCAGCAAAGTATGCGTTCATTCCCATACCGGGAGCAATAGCGATTGGATAATTAGCTGCAAGAGCCATCCATAGCGTAGCTACGACTGCTGAAATAATAGTAGCTGTAAATACTTGATCAAAAGGAACGCCGGCGCTGGACAAAATAACTGGGTTCACAATGACGATATAAATCATGGTTAAAAACGTTGTAATACCAGCTAAAATCTCTGTTTTAGCATCCGTGTTATATTCTTTTAACTTAAACATAAGTAACCTCCAAAAATAACGAACATTAAAAGCAACATGATATATAATATTCGTTTTTTACTTGAAATGCAATAGATTTGCATATAAAAAATCAAAAACTAAAAAAGTGACGATAAAAGAGCTAAAACAAGTGTGAAATATTTCTTTTTTTCGGTGCTTTTTATAGTGTGTGCGTATAGAAGAGGCTCATACGAAAAAAGCCGCTTGGGCTGTAGCGGCTATGTTGCTTGTTTTGAGACAACGACTATCGGAAATTTTATTTTAATGGAAAGAGTTAAATCGTGATACGTGTATTCCAAGCGTCCGTGATAGTTGGAAACAAGTTCAGAAATGATCCACGTGCCAAGGCCTTCGTGGCGTTCTTTCTTTTCTGTAACATGAAAAGAAGTAAACAAGTGATCTTGACGCTCTCGTGATAAAGGAGCGGTAGAATTGCTGATTTCTAAAATGTAAATGCCGCTTCGAATCATAGTCGAAACGGTTATCTCTTTTCTTTCAGAAGAATGAGCGGCTTCTAAAGCGTTATGCAGTAAATTCATGATGAGATTCATTTGGTCAAGGTGCTTTAAAGGCAGCTGTGATAACGGTGAATCTAATTGAACATTCATATTTATTCCCCACGTATGTGCTTGATTTTTACTTTGATGTACAACAGAAGCTACGTGCGAATGTTCACCTTGAATATATGAATGGGTATCATTCAAAGCTTCAACGTAATCTTGAATATACTCTTGTGCCTGCTGTCTTTGATTTGTTTCTAGAAGATAGGATACGGCGCTGACATGTTTAATAAAATCATGTCTTTCAGCTCTTAATGCTTGAAAAAGCTCATTGTTTTTTTGAATTTCACGTGAAGCACTGCTTTCCCGGTTGGTTACGAATAGGTATTGTTGATAAGACGAAAACATGTCGGTCATGTAACCAATCATTGCGATAACGGTTAGGCCAATGCTAAAAGGTGAAGATAGGCTAAATAAAAGCAGGAAAAAAGACGTCAGTACGATTGCTTTTTTTATCGTTAGTGAAGGAGCCGTTTGATATTTCTTTCTCCATATAAAAAATGAACCAATTATAAATGAACTAAGTAGGAGATGTAAACTAACAGGCAGGTCTTGAAAAAAGAGGAGCACGAAAACAGTTAGTAAAACTAGTGTGTAAAATAGTTTCATTTTAAATAGTCCCTCCTTTAAAAGTATTCTTTTTGCAAGATGTCTAAATTTGTTTTCGTGATTAAAGCTGTTTTTTCGGTGCTTTGAAACATCACTGAGTATGAGTGCTTAGTATACAGGGAGAAATTTTGAATATAGGAAATATTGATAATAAAAGCTCGATGAGACCTTAGAAAATGACTCGCTGTTAATTCTTTTTCAATTTCGTTTAACGATTGATACGTACTAAACTCTCCATTTGTCGTTATGATGGTGGTAGAGCGACCCGTTCGTTCTGCAAATATAATATCTTGTTTGTTCAGCACTTGCATTTCGGTTTTTTGTTTTAAAATAAGCTTATCTCTTGTGTTATTTGATTGGTTTTTTTGATGAAAACGCTGAATGCCTTTTAACAGACGTTCTTTAGAATAAGGCTTCATAATGTAGTCTAAAACGTTGAGCTCAAATGCATGAACGGCAAAGCCGCTGTGCCCAGTGACAAAGATGACTTGAATATCAAGTGCGTAAGCATTGATAAAGTCTGCAAGCTCATAACCTGATAGCTTTGGCATTTCAATATCTGTAATTAATAAATCAATTTCATTTTTTTTAATTTCGTTATAAGCTTCCTCCGCGCTGCTAGTCGAAAAAAGTATGTCTATATCATCTTCTCTTTCTAAAGAAATCCTCAATTTCTCTAAATCATATGAATGATCATCCACTAATCCTACCTTCATAAATAAAAACCCTCTTTGTTTCATTCTATTGGATATTACCACACTATTTTACCATGATTTACAAGATGGAAAGGACGTTTCGTGACATAAAAAACCCTCTTTATGACAAGATGGAAGATGCTGTATGAAAAATAAGCTAAGATATAGTCAATCACAGTAAAAGGGGAGAGCGGATATGATTGAAATCAAAGGTGTTACGAAATATTTTAAAGAGAAAAAGAAAACAATTGCAGCTGTTCAAGATGTTCATGTAACCATCGCACAAGGAGAAATTGTAGGACTATTAGGTGAAAATGGAGCGGGGAAAACAACTCTTTTACGTATGCTGTCGACTGTACTTGAACCATCGGAAGGTAATATGTTCATTCACGGAATTAACATTCATAAACAGCCCGATAAAATAAAACAAAGAATTGGCGTGCTTTTTGGCGGTGAAACAGGTTTATACGACCGTTTGACAGCTCGTGAAAACTTAGCTTATTTTGCTAAGTTTTATGGAATGAGCAAACATGAAACAAAGATAAGGATTGAGGAGCTGGCCAAACGTTTTGGAATGAAAGATTACTTGGATCGCCGCGTCGGAGGCTTTTCAAAAGGAATGCGTCAAAAAGTAGCCATTGCACGCACTATTCTTCATAACCCGGACGTTATCCTATTTGATGAGCCGACTACAGGATTAGACATTACATCAGCAAACATGTTTCGTGAGCTTATTAAAAGTCTGCAAAGAGAAGGGAAAACGATTATTTTTTCCAGTCACATTATGGAAGAAGTGGAGATGCTGTGTCAGTCTATCATCATGATTCATAAAGGAAAAATGATTTATCAAGGAACAAACGAACAGCTGTATAAAGAAGAAGAAAGCACAGACTTAAACTACATCTTTATGTCGCGTATCGTGAGGGGGGCTTAAGATGATTTGGCATATTTATAAAAAAGAGTTAATTGATTGTTTGCGAGATCGAAAGACGATTATTTTTAGCGTGTTGATTCCTATTTTGTTAAATATAGGGATTATCTTTTTTGCCGACAAAATGATGGCTAGTAATCAAACAGATTCCATGTCTGTAGCTGTTACAAAGGATTCTGATGCCAGTGTGATTGACTGGTTAAAAAACGATGACAATATTAAAGTAATCGAAAGCAGAAACCCACTCAGTGCTGTAGAACAAGGGAAAGCGTTAGCGGCGTTAAAGGTGCCAGACGATTTTTCTTCAGAAGTGCGTAAGATGAAATCGCCAGAAGTTACTGTTTATACGGATTCAGCGAGCATGAACTCAGGTGCTACCGCGGAGTATATACAAAATATACTGAATAAACATCGAGAAGCTATAGTTAGCGAACGCTTAGATCAACTAAATGTGAATAGTGAAACGATGGCTCCGTTTAATGTGGTTGAAAAAGGAGTATCTAAGGAAGATGACGGCTCTTTAACAATGATTGCGATGTTTGCGCCAATGATTATCATTATGGGCGTTTTAGGTGGCATTCTTCCTTCTGCCAATGATATTTTTGCAGGTGAAAAAGAACGAAAGACAATGGAAGCTTTATTGATGGCTCCTGTCAAACGAACGCAATTACTGGTTGGAAAATGGCTTACTATCTCTACATTCGGTATAATAAGCGGCCTTTTGTCTACATTGGCATTTGTTTTCTCTGTACGTTATTTAACAACTGTATTAAATGATGCACTACAGCTTAACGGTCATTTTACAACCTTTATTTTATCTTTTTTAGTCACCCTTACCCTGCTAGCGCTGCTAGGAGCTATGGTATTATGTATTCTTAGTCTTTTAGCAAGTTCGGTTAAAGAAGCGCAAAGCTATACATCTCAGATTATGATGGTAGCGGTACTTCCATACTTTTTACTGATGGGGAAATCCGTACACGAACTGCAGCCAAGCGGATTCTTAATTCCTATTTATAACGTATTTGCACTTATGAAACAGCTTCTCTACGGTGTCTATGACATGCAGAGTCTCATCTATACAATAGGAAGCTTATCGGTTTGTACGGTTGTTTTATTTGCGGTTGGTTATACGATGTTTACAAAAAGCCGCTGGGTGCTTGGTAAAGGTTAAGAGACTGGGCAAAAGTAGTTTAGTTGAAGGAAGGTCCGAACGAGTAATCGTTCGGATTTTTTTAATGGAATGGTGAACGTATGTTTCAAGTATGTAATAAGCGCTTCATAACAGCTCATTTACCACATTTGTTTGTTTCTAGATTAAAGTGATTTCGTTATGTCTTATCCTTTTTGTAGGGAAAGAGCAATCAAAAGAGAATGTAGAAAGAAAGGAGAGTGAGACAGTTGCAGCCTATTCCTATTATAGTAGAAGAAATTCCTGACTCTATAAAAAAGTATGTGAAACAAATCGAAAAAGTGACGTTTCCAAAGCAGGGATGTACGTCGGATGTTGGTATCCTTCATACCGCTAAAGGAAGGTATGTTTTAAAGCGGACAAAAGGGGAAAAGTACAGAAAATGGTTATATAAGGAATATTATGTATTAAAGAATATACAAGCACTGACAGACTTTCAAAGCCCGAGAGCTTACAAGTTTGTTCAAACAGCAGAACAAAGCTGGCTGCTGCTAGAATTTTTTGAAGGAAAAACTGTAAGAGAGTATTTAGAGAAGGAAAATAATGAAAAAAAGCGCGAGCACATTGTCTACGAAATGGGGCGTCTTCTTGCTCGTATTCACGATGCGAAGTGTCCAGAACAATTAGTGAGTAAGCAGCTGTGGATCCACCGAATGCTGCAAGAGGCAGAGTACAATTTAATCCACTATAAGGTAGACGGAAATCAACAGCTGTTAAAACAATTACAGGATCAACACATGATATGCAAACAAGAGGTGCTTATTCACGGAGACTACACAATTGATAATGTACTTGTGCACGACGGTCGGATAACAGCTGTTATTGACTGGAGTGGAGGAACCTGTGGAGATGCTCGTTATGATATGGCGCTTGCTGTGCGCTTTGAAGACGTAATCTTTACAGGTAAAGAGCGCGCGTGTTTTTTTAAAGGATACGGCAAGGGGATTTCACAGCACGAATTTTGTTATTTTGCAGAAGGATTGTACGAGTTTTTCTAAGCAATAATGACATCATTTTCTTCATTTGTTGAACGTCCACTTTCTTTGACGAATTCATACTAGTTTTGTCACGTATGAAGGGATTTAAAGATTTCTCTCGAAATGGCTAGTAAATGAAAAAAATGGAGGGATGGAATATGACGATGAAAACGGTAGATGTGGCAAAGTCGCTGGGAATACATCCAAGTACGGTATTAAAGTGGGTTAAAATGGCGGATATCGAGCTAGAGAGAAATGAATCGGGACACTGTGAGTTTACAGAAGAAAATGTTGAAGCACTTAGAAACTTCCAAAAAAACCGCAATCGTCAAGCCGTCGTCAAAGTGGTCGAAAAAGTAGTAGAAAAAGAGGAAGTCGTTATATCTGATGAACGTGCGCAAGACATGCAAAAGCAGCTGGATCAGCTTTTTTTAAGGCTGATTGAAAATGAAAAGCGTACAGAAGAAAAAGCGGGAGAAGTAGTTACCTTTCAAATTTTAGAGCATCGTTCAGAAATCGATCGATTAAATAAAGTTATTACGAAATTAGAAAATCGAGTAGTGGAACTTGAAAGTCAGTTAAAAAATGAAGATAGCTTAAAAGGTAAAAAGCCTGTTCCAAGATGGAGAAGCTTTTTAACCGGTATTTTTAGCTACTAGCAGCGATTTACCATAACGGTAAATCGCTTTTTTTATGGAATTTTATGAAAAATACATCAATTCGTACAGGTTTGTGGAAAAAAATCTCAATAATAGTTGACGAAACGCTTAGTAATTTGATAAAACTAATTAAGTTAAGAAAGTGAAATACTTTCGTAAATACATATTCGTTATCATGTGATAGCGTTAAGGAGAGTGACAAGTGAAAAAAAGAGAAGAGCTCGTTCAAGAAATGGAGACGCTGTTTCGCTTTGTGTTCAGACAGCTTCGCCAAGAAATTAATGAAGTATACAATTCAGAGCTATCAACAAATGAATTTATGGTGCTTCGTATGCTGGTTGATTCCGGCAGGCAGCGATCAACTGATTTATCAAAGTATCTTCAAGTGTCAGCAAGTCACATTACGGCGGTAACCGACTTGCTTTTGTCAAAAGGCTACATTGCGCGCAAACGGTCTGAAAACGATCGGCGTATTATTGATATTGAACTGACCAAGGAAGGACAGGATATTTTTAATGCTATTCAAGAGAAGAAACGAGCGTATTTTATCGAACGGTTTGAGCATTTTACAGATAAAGAAATTGAAACGATGAATAAACTGTTCCACAAAATTAAAGAAAGTAAAAAATAAAGCGCTTTAAAGTCGAAAAATAATCAGTGAATATTGGCTTCACTGATTATTTTTTTGTCTTAAAAAGCAAAGAGTACGAAAGGCAAGTTAGTTGGTGAGAATATAAAATCAGCGTATAATAGTAGAAAGAATACATGAAGGAGGTCATCTTTTTGACAGAACAATATGAAGTAGCAACTTTTGCCGGCGGCTGTTTTTGGTGTATGGTGAAGCCCTTTGATGAACAGCCAGGCATTATAAAAGTTGTATCTGGTTATACAGGCGGTCACAAAGAGAACCCGACGTACAAAGAAGTATGCTCAGAAACAACGGGCCACTATGAAGCGGTCCAAATTACATTTGACCCAGAAGTTTTTCCATATGAAAAGCTTTTAGAACTATACTGGCCTCAAATTGATCCAACGGATGCAGGCGGACAATTTGCGGATCGAGGCGACTCGTATCGAACAGCTATCTTTTACCACAACGAACACCAAAAGGAACTAGCCGAAGAATCGAAGCAGCAATTAGAAGCAAGCGGTCGTTTTTCTGAGCCGATTGCTACACAAATTCTACCGGCAAAACCGTTTTACGAAGCGGAAGAATACCATCAAGGTTATTATAAGAAAAATAAATTCCGCTATGCTATGTATCGACGAGGATCTGGACGTGATCGTTTTATTAAAGAAAACTGGAAAGACTTTGGCCGCGACGAGCAGCTGAAAACGACATTAACGCCTATTCAATATGAAGTTACTCAAAATGACGCAACGGAACCTCCGTTTCGCAATGAATTTTGGGATCATACAGAAGATGGTATTTATGTAGATATCGTGTCAGGAGAGCCGTTGTTTAGTTCAACTGATAAATATGATGCCGGATGCGGATGGCCGTCTTTCACAAAAGCGATTAATAAAGATGAAGTAAAAGAAAACATGGACGTTAGTCATAATATGGTTCGTACAGAAGTACGAAGCAAAACGGCTAACTCTCATTTAGGTCATTTATTTGATGATGGTCCGCAAGATGCAGGCGGCTTGCGTTACTGCATCAACTCAGCAGCTCTTCGATTTGTTCCGAAGGAAGATTTAGAAAAAGAAGGATACGGGGAATACGCTGTTTTATTTAACAAATAAAATAATATGAAAAAAAGAGCGTGATTCAACTTAAAGTTGGCTCACGCTCTTCTTTTTGTGCTTTCTTTTGTTTTATTTTGGCTCGAATGAGGCTATAGAGAAAAAGGAAAGGAATGTAGCCATAAATAAAGTAAAAGCCGGTCATGGATAATCGTGTATTAAGATGATCGATAGTTTCTCGATCGTCAAAGAAAATAGAAAAACCAAGAAGGGCAATAAGAACTAATATGAGAAAAATCGTAGGCGGCTTATTAAATGTTTTACTAAATCCACGAATTGTACACCATACGCTGACAGCAATAGTAGGAAGAACGACTAAAAGCCACAGAGAAATTAAAATATATTCAAAACGCTGTAAAAATGGAATTTCAATAATTTTAGCCATTGTTAAAGTTGGCCAGATGGTATGGCCTAACTGTCCTTGACTAAAGTAAGCAAATGACACTAATGCCGTGCACAAATATAAAAAAGTGCTGAACAAAACGCCATATTGCCCCCACTTCTGACTAGTAGCGCCATTTTTTATAAACGGATAGAAAAAAAGCACGGATTCAAACCCCAAATTCTCAAAGGTCATCATCTTAGTCGAAATTAAAAATTCCCATATCGTGTGATCAAACAAAGGAAATAAATTATTAATGTGCCCATACTTCAAAGGGTAAATTAAGGCAAATATGAGCGGCAAAGGAAGCATGACCCCAAAAAAGGCAATTCCAGTAATCACACGAAACCCACCGGAAACCGTGTAGTAAATAATAGGCAAGTATACAAGTGATACGATCCATGTTTCTAACTGTGGAAACATCCATATTTGTAAAATCTCTACGTAGGTTCGGTAAATCGTTAACGCAAAGATAAAATAATAAATGGAAGCGGCAAGAGTTAAAGCTCCTCCAAGGTATTTACCGAAATATAACCGGTGAATATCAACAATATCGCTGTTTTCACGAGTTAAGATATTAAAGATCATGGCTAATAAAATACAAACGCTGATTGCAGCAAGGAAGATGGATATCCATGCTTCATATCCGGCACCTTTAATAATATAACGCTGAAATCCTAGTATTCCAACGCCAATCTGAGTAGAGTGAACTAAGAAAAAAAGAAAAGAAGGGGAAACTTGATTTTCTTCTTTAATTGTATTGTGCATCTTTTCTTCCTCCTAGTTGCTAATACCGGTTTGAATAAGGTGAACGCGAGCTTTTACTTCAATATTCATATCCGGATATTGCGCTTTAAATTCTTCACTGTTAAACCTTCTCGTTTTACTTCGAACATAATCTGTAAAACAAATGGGGTCGATCCTATGTTGCTGAAGTTTCTTAATAAAGGCATCCCCATCTTTTTCAATATCTTTTTGGAGCATTTTTTCAACCATTTTAATACGAGCCGGATCAGTTAGGTCCACCCATCCAGGAAATTCTTTTACAAGGCCATCGATAGTTAAGTGCGCAACAATACTTGGATGTTGATGATTTCCTTTAATTTCATACTTTGTTTTGGTGCGCAAGTTTTGCAATATAATTTCGCCTTTACGGTCATTCTCTTTAATTTTTACTGCGTAGCGTCCGTGCTTTGTTCCGCTTGTTAGCAGCTTAAACAAAAATGTTTCTTTCATTCCAATGGTTGTAACGACTTTTTGTTCTTTGAAAAGCGCCAGCCCCTTTAATTTAATAGCATCTTTTTCTTGTGCTAAAACAGGAAGATACGGGTCACGGTCGTCGCTAAAAAAACTGAATAAAAAAATTTGTAAATTGGTGTTAGGCAAATTTTCTGTGCGGATATTTTGTTCGATTAAATTAGAAATAAACTGATAGTCCTTAATTTTCTTTTTTGTAACGGAGCTTAATAATTCATGTGCGTTGCCGTCTACAATGCTTAATTTAATATTACGTCCAAGGTCTGGATTTCTAGCAATTGTATTTACTAACTCATCTACTCCATGTGTCGCAAATTCTTTTCCCATAACGATGCTTCTCAGCTGCCCAAACGCGACGGGAAGAGATGATTTATTGTTTAAACGGAGTGGAATATCAAATGATGAATTAGCAGTAGCCGCAATAATACTCGGTTCTTCCGTTGGTCCGTATTTATAGATAGGGTATAAAATTGTTCCTCTAACTTTATTGCTTTGAGGAATATAATCATATCCGATGGAGTTGACTACTTGAATTTCGTCAATCGTTTCACGGTCTGCACAGCTCGTTAAAAAAGTAAGGCAAGTGCATAAAATTAGTATTCTTTTCATGACGTTTCCCCGCTTTACTCATTATCTAAATTACTTTTTCGTTTCATCTTATTCGCTTTTTTAGGGTTATAGCGGAAGCGTTCTAAAGGACGTAAGTAGCTTGGACGCTTTGCTGTATGACTATAGGGCAATCGCAGAAATGTATCCCTGTACTCTGTGGGGCGAAACGGAAAAAGCGGAACAAGATAAGGCATGCCCAAAGATTTTAAACGAAGCAAATGAACCAGCAAGAAACAAAAGCCAAATGTGATGCCGACTAAACCGAACGCAGTGGCAAACAAAATAAACGGAAAACGTAGCAGCCGGATCGTGTTAGACATTTTAAAAATAGGCGTTGTAAAAGAGGCTAAAGCTGTCAGTGAAACAATAATAAGCAAAATATTGCTTGTTAACGCAGCTTCTACCGTTGCTTGCCCAATAACAATCCCGCCTACGATTCCCAGTGTTTGCCCTACTTTTGTTGGAAGTCTGGCTCCTGCCTCCCGAAGCAGCTCAATGGTTATTTCTAAAAAAAGCACTTCGATAACAGGTGGAAAAGGAACGTTTGTCCTTGAAAAGATAATAGGCCCCAGCAAATCTTTTGGAAGCATCTCATAATGATACGTAACAATGGCTACATAAAGAGGCGTAGCAAAAATAGAGAAAAAGACGCCCAAAATACGAATAACCCGGAAAAATGACCCTAGAACCCACGGTAAATAGTAGTCCTCGGGTGAAATAAAGAAGTCAAGCAATGTTGACGGTCCGGTAACTGCGTAGGGTGAACCACTCGAAAAGAAGGCAGCTTGCCCGTTTAACAGACTAAACAGAACTCGATCAATCCGCTCTGTTGTTAAAAAAAGCGGAAACGCCGTAGAAGAATTATCGGAAATCAATTGATCAAGCATTGTACTATCAAAAATGACGTCAAAATCTATTTCTTCAAGGCGCTGGGTCATGGTCTCTACGTGCTGAGGATTCGTTACGCCTTCTAAATAAACAAGCACCACGCGCGTTTTCGATTTATTTCCTACGGTGAGTTCTTTAAAAATAAGGTTTTCGGAAATGACCGTTTTTCTCATTAAATAGAGATTGACATCTAAATCCTCCACAAAACCAATTTTAGGACCAACGACGCTGAACTCATTTTCCGTTTCATTTTCTTTTCGAAACCCCGTATCAAAGCTTTGAACTTTAATAAGAGCTACTAGCTTATCGTCTTTATGCAGTTGAAACATCACATAGCCGCGCAGCAGCTTTTCTAAAATTTCTTTTGTATCTTTTGTAACAGAAATATCTTCAATCGGCAGAACATTTTCGACTTCATATACACTGCTTAACGTGAAGTCTAGTTTTTGAAAAGGCTCAAGTATTTTATCTTCAACACTTTGCATATTTACGAGCTGCTTAAAATAAGTAATGATGTATTTTCGATGCTGCGAACCAATAGCTAATGTTGTGAAATCACTTGATTTTTTAAATTGTTTAATCAGTTCATCCAATGTTTTTTTGGGCTGATCGTCTGCATTCTTTTTTTTAAATAAATGTTTAAACATAACCGTGCCCCTCGCATGACTTTCTATTACTGGTAGTTTGTTCATGTACTTCCTTTTTATTCGACTATTTTTTCTCAAGAAGAAAGGAAGAATATAAAGACAAACTTTACACTCTTTTACAATGGATAAACAGTGGGTTTACGTTTAAATGATAACTTTAGAAATGTCAAAGATAATTACATAAAGGAGCGGGTACATTTATATGAAGAAAAAATTAGCAGGTATTACACTGGCAGGAGCGGTAGCATTGGCCTCGTTTGGTGTAGGAAACTCACTTATTCAAACGGAAGCAAAAGTGGAGCATAAGTCAGCTAAGAAACCTAAAAATGTCATTATGATGGTAATGGACGGGACGAGTTCAAATGCTACTACACTCGCAAGATGGTACAAAGGAAAACCGTTACACATGGATCAGCTAATGGCCGGGGGAGTACGGGCGTATTCGGCAGAATCTGCTATTACCGATTCCGCTCCGGCAGCTACTGCTTTAGCAACAGGAAATAAATCAAATTCAGGCTATGTAGGCGTGTTGCCTTCGGTAGTAAATACGCCTGGAGTTAAATCTGTAGAGAAAGAGGATCAGTTTCGTCCGGTAGCAAACGTTCTAGAAGGAGCAAAGCTTTCAGGGCGCGCGACAGGAATCGTGGCTACTTCTGAAATCCAGCATGCCACACCAGCTGGGTTTTCAGCTCATAACTATAACCGTGATGACTTCCAAACGTTAGCTGAGCAGCAAGTATATCAAAACATGGATGTAGTGCTTGGAGGAGGTAAGCAGTCTCTTCTTCCAGGAGCAGAAGAAAAAAGCCGGAAAGACGGTGAAAACTTAGTCAATGTATTGAATAAAAGAGGATATGACTTTGTAGAAAACAAAAAAGAATTAGAGCAGTCGCGCTCTAAAAAAATCTGGGGGAACTTCGCTGACCGAGACTTGGCGTATGATATGGACCGCCCACAGACAAAAGCAGAACAGCCAAAGTTGTCCGAGATGACAAATAAAGCAATAACGACGTTGTCAAAAGATAAAGATGGTTTTTTCTTATTTGTTGAAGGGAGCAAAACGGATTGGGCAGCTCATGCCAATGATCCAGTAGGAATGATTAGCGATGTATTAGCGTTTGATGAAGCAGTGGGCAAAGCAGTAGAGTTCGCTAAAAAAGATGGAAATACGATGGTTATTGCGATTGCCGATCATGGGAACAGCGGTCTTTCAATCGGTAATGCAAATACAACAAAAGGATACGATACCACACCTGTTTCTGCTTATATTGACCCATTAAAAAAAGCAAAAATGACGTTAGAAGGCGCTACGTCTAAATTAAAAGAAGATTTATCAAATAAAGAAGAAGTAGCTGCTTTGTATGGTTTATCAAATCTAACTTCAGAGGAAAAAGCGCAGCTGACTAAAGCAAGAGATAAAAAAGAAATCAGTGCTACACTACCGAAGCTATTAGCCAACCGAGCAAACCTTGGATTCACAACGGGCGGTCATACGGGTGAGGATGTATTTTTATACTCGTACGGCGTAAATCGACCAATGGGGCACTTTGATAATACGGATATTGCCAAACATATGGCTAAGTCAATGAACATTAACTTAAACGAATTAACAAACGAATTGTTTATTGAAGCAAATAAAGCGTTTAAAGGCTCAAATGTAGCGATTGACACAAAAGACAAAAACAATCCTGTGCTGGTAGTAACAAACAATAAGCGAACGGTACGTTTTCCAGTAAACAAAAATATTGCGATTGTAAATGGGAAAGAAATGCAGATGGACAGCGTAATTGTACAGGATAAAAATGGTCGCTTCTTTGTACCGAAACAGGCACAGCAAATTGTAAAAAATGCAAAATAAGAAATAAATGTAAAACAGGCCGAAGTATAACTTTAGGCCTGTTTTTTTACAGATAATAGATGGATAATTAGGTGTGTTAGCCTTTATAGAGGAATGAATTGATTTATTTTACAAATAAATAGCTTTGAACTCTTAAAGGAATGGAAAGTCTTCACCTTTAAATATATGTGATTTATACTATGAAATGGTATAATAATCATAGTTCTAAAAGGAACTAGTTCGGAATACATATGTAAGTTCATAACGTTATATGCTAGAATTTTTATAATAAAATGAATAAAAAATACATAAATTTTTTCAAGTAAAATTACAAATACAGGGTTATTAAGGGTTTTGTGTAAGTAATTACCTTGAATAAAAAGTAAAAAAATGAATAAAAGTATGGGTGGAAGAACGTAGAACATGTTTTAATAGTAAGAGAAGACAAAATGATTGAAAATAGCGTGTCGCCTTTATCAAAAATATTAAATAAAGATTCTGGCATGCTGGTTTACAGATTATAAAAAGGGTATTAAATCATTGTTAGGAAAATAAATGATAATAGATAAACGGTTTTTATTTCTTCTTCTAGAAAACCTACAATTATTGCAATATTCCCCATGAACAATCGTTATGTGTTCATTAACGATTAGCGTCCGTGTAGATCATTCATCTCACCATAAAAACACTATAAAGATGTGTAGACATGCATAAAACAGAATGGGCAATAGTTCGTACTATACTTTAACATTGTATCCTAGGGGGAGTCAGGATGAACAAAATTAACTTAATTATTGCCGATGATAACGAAGATTCGGTTGAAATTTTAGATTACTTTATAGAACAGCTTCCGGAATTTGAAGTTATCGGAATCTGTAAAGACGGAGAGCAGCTCGTACAGGAAGTGATGGTTAAAAGTCCAGACCTTTTGCTTGTAGACATTAATATGCCTACGATTAACGGTGTAGATGCAATAAAAAAGTGTCTGCGCATTAAGCCGAATTTAAAGTTCATTTTTATTACAGGTTATGATGAATTTGCTGTGAAGGCATTTGAACTGTCGGCACTCGACTACATTGTAAAACCGATTGAAAAAACAAGGCTTTATATGGCTTTAGAGCGGGCTAAAAATTCCATTGGAATTGATAAAAATCAGTTGAAAAAGCCAAGTGATCAATTAAAGAGGCTGCCTGTAAAATTTAATGGGTCTACTTATTACATTCCAATTGATCAAATTATTTTTATCGAAAAATCAGGGAAGAAATGCTTAATTTATACTCAATCACGTGTCTATGAGACATATGAAAATATCAGTGATATCTATATGTATTTGAATCCTTCGGTATTTAGTCAAACACATCGGTCTTATATCGTAAATTTACAGAAAGTTTCACACATAACGCCGAAAAATGAGACATATCTTGTTTATTTTTTAGAAATTGATGAATATGCTCATATCTCAAAATTAAAAATCCAAGACGTTCAAAAACAGCTGCATCAGTTAATGACAAATTAAGAGATGCTGCTGCTTCTAAAATAGTCATGTTGATAAAAGGACGAAGCTTATGTAAGTTTCGTCTATTTTATGTGTCTGCTTTTGGAATAAATGATAGTAATATAGTTTTTATGAGGAAAGTTAGATAGAAGAAGTAACGTTGAATTGAAAGGAAAGAAAATGATTTCAATTACTGGTCACTATAATGAATTTACCGTATTTCTTGCTGTCATTGTAGGGATTCTTGCCTCTTATACAGCACTTGATATTATGAGCAAAATGATGAAAAAACAGCGGAACAATTATTTATGGCTTACTCTGTCAGCAACTTCAATGGGGATTGGAGTAGGAGCGATGCACTATATTGCGATGCTTGGTTATTATGTTCCTGTTAGCTTTCATTTTGATGTTGTACTTTCTGCACTTGCTTTGATAATAGCGATTAGCGGATCACTAGGTGCGTTTTGGACATTTTGGAAATGGCGCACGTCGGTATGGTCAGGGCTTATTTTGGGAAGCAGTATTGTGGGCACACATTATATTGCCATGGCAGCAATCGAAACAGAAGCACACATTCATTATTCCGTGCTATCTGTTTTGCTTTCTATCATCATCGCTCTGGTCGTTGCATTTTATGCGATGCACTTGTTTTTTCGGTCAAAAAATGTAAAAGCTAATCCATTCCTTAAACTTGTTAGCTCTATTTTGCTGGGTATTGGCATTTCAGCTATGCATTTTATCAGTATGTATGGAATGAAGCTCCATATTGAACACTCAGTTGTTAGAAGATGGGGGCAGTGGCTGCCGTATCAAGCGCCATTTTCCAATATGATTGCAAGTATCACGATTACGCTACTTATTGTCTTCCTGCTTGTTGCTGCTTTTAAGCGTCAGGAAGAAGTGAGGGACAGTCAATTAAAAGAAGAGTATTATCAATCTCTTTTTAACTACAATCCCAATATTGTGTGTGCAGTTGATTTGTACGGCAATATTCAAACGATTAATCCAAAAGGAATCGAGCTGACAGGATACACGTTAAATAAAATGGAGAAAATTCCGTTTCCCTATATGTTTAGAGAAGCTGAAAAAGCTGAAGAATATATGTGGAAATCCCTGAGTGGAGACTCTGTTTATTATGAGGCAACGCTCATTCGCAAAGATAATCAGCCTGTATATGTTGAAGTAACGCAAATGCCTATTATTGTTCATGGTCAAATTAAAGGCAGTTACGTCATCGCCAAAGATGTAACAGACCGAAAAAAGGCTCAACAGCAGCTTTTGAATTTACAAAAAGATTTAAAACGAACGCTTTCACAGCAAGATGGTACTATTTTTAAGTTTGTGAAGAACAGTAAAGGATATGTCTATACGATGTGCGAAGGCAAAATGATTCGTGAAATGGGATATGAGGAAATAGATGTTGTCGGAAAAACACCTGATGAATTTTTACCTGAATCCTACGCAAGAGATAATAGGAGTTACTATGATAAAGCATGGGCGGGAGAGAAAGTGTCGTATGAAGTGCTTTTGAACGACTTTGCTTACTATACGAAGTTAACGCCTCATATCTACAAAGGAGAAGTACAAGAAGTTATTGGTTCTATAGTAGATATTACTGATCTTCACGAAGCAAGAGAAAAGCTGGCTAAAAGTGAAAGCATGTATCGATCCGTTCTTTCTACAATGTCAGAAGGCGTGGTGTTTCATGACCTTGAAGGTAACTTAATTGCTGCCAATGCGTACGCTGCTAAGATTCTAAACGTGCCTTATGACCAAATGTTATCGGTTAACCCGTTTGGTTTAGACTGGGAAATTATTCATCCTGACGGCACAGCTTTTGCACTCGAAGATATTCCATCAGTCCGCTGTCTTCATACAAAAGAGCCTGTGCGAAATACAGTCATGGGCATTTATTTAAATGAGAAAAAGTTGACGTGGCTTTCGGTGAATGCTGAACCTCTTCAAGAGAGTAAATATTATAAAGGCGTAGTTGTCACATTTTATGATATTACGAAGCAGCAGGAACAAGAAAAAGACCTGCTTCATTCTAATCAGCAAATGATTATAGCAAAAGAAGAAGCCGAAAAAGCAAATCAAGCCAAGTCTGAATTTTTATCAAAAGTCAGCCACGAACTTCGTACGCCTTTAAACAGTATTTTAGGCTACGCGCAGATATTGGAAGAGCAAGGGGAAAAAGATTTAACAGAAAAACAATTGAATCGTATACGGAAGATTTTAAAAGCAGGCAATCATCTTCTTTATTTGATCAATGAAACGCTTGATTTATCAAAAATTGAATCCGGTCACTTAGCGATCAATCTTGAACCAGTGTCAGTAAAAGAGGCTATTGAAGACGCACTTAAAATTATGAAACCATTAGCAAAAGATAAGCATAGTATATTTTATACTCGCTTTCACGCCTACCAAGAAGTCTTTGTTGAAGTAGATGAACTTCGGTTTCAGCAGATTTTATTAAATCTGCTTACCAATGCCATTAAATATTCGCCTGCTTATCGCGATATAACGATCTATACCGACATCACTCAGCATCACGTAACCATATCAATTGAAGATAAGGGCTTTGGAATTCCCCATTCAGAATTGCATCGGATTTTTGAGCCTTTCTACCGTGTAAATAGACTAGAAAAAGACGGAACAGGAATTGGGTTGGCGCTTGTAAAACAGCTTGTTGTATTAATGAATGGAACTTGCGGAGTGCGAAGTGAAGAAGGAAAGGGCAGTACATTTTGGGTTCGTTTTCCTTTAGTACACCCACCTGTTCCTAAACAATTATCCAATGAAGGGGAAGCTGAGCTATTTTTAGGTTTTTCCATGCCGACATCGATTGTATATATTGAGGATAACGATACAAATATTGAGCTTATGCAATCGATTCTTTCTCCATATAAAAACGTTAAGCTCTTAGTTGCCAAAACAGGTGAAAACGGCATCCAGCTGATCAGATCCATTTCACCCGATATGATCTTAATTGATATTGATTTACCGGATATGAATGGTTTTGAGGTATGCAAACAGCTTCAGCTGGAAAAAGAATTGAGGCATATTCCTCGAATTGCCCTGAGTGCAAGCGCGATGCAAAGCGATATCGATCAAGCTTTTTTAGTCGGTTTTAGTGAATACGTAACAAAGCCTATTCATATTTCAACGTTTTTGAACGTATTAAAACGCTTAACAAAAGCTTAACAAAAGCTTAACAAAAGTTTAGAGGGCTTTTCATTGACTTATTAGCGAACCTTTTATAAAATTAAAACAACTTAATACATTTACTTCTTACGGAGTAAAGGGGAGTAGCGTCAGGGAAACCTGAAACAAAGTCGTCATTACATGGAGTATTCCATCGGCTTTGTTGGCATAATGATTATGCTTAGCAAGACCTTTGCCATATTTGGCAAAGGTCTTTTTGTGTTTTATTCCGGTAATGAGGATAAATAAACTTATACAAAGAAACGAGAGGGGATTTTTATGGATGCATCACTTTTGTTAGAGTATGGATGGGTATTGCTAGTGCTGGTTGCATTAGAAGGAATTTTGGCAGCGGATAATGCTCTTGTGATGGCTATTATGGTCAAACATTTACCGGAAGAACAACGCAAGAAGGCATTATTTTACGGATTAGCCGGTGCCTTTATTTTTAGATTTGGTTCATTGTTTTTGATTTCATTTTTGGTAGATGTATGGCAGCTTCAAGCCATAGGAGCCATTTACTTATTGTTCATTTCCATTAATCATATTGTGAAGCGATATGTGAAAAAAGGCGATCATGAAAAAGTAAAAGAAGCGGACGGAAAAAAGGGCTCAGGTTTCTGGATGACGGTTTTAAAAGTAGAAGTAGCGGACATTGCTTTTGCGGTTGATTCAATTTTGGCTGCTGTGGCTCTTGCCGTTACGTTGCCAACAACCACTCTTCCTAAAATTGGCGGACTCGATGGCGGACAATTCTTGGTGATCTTTGCCGGAGGAATTATGGGATTAATTATTATGCGTTTTGCTGCAACTTGGTTCGTCAAGCTATTAAATACGCGCCCGGGTCTAGAAACGGCGGCTTTTGCTATCGTAGGCTGGGTAGGGGTTAAGCTAGCAGTTTACACTCTTGCTCATCCGGAGTTAGGTATTATTAATGAACACTTCCCTGAATCAAAAGTATGGAAAATTACGTTTTGGGTTGTGTTACTTGGCATAGCAGTTTCAGGCTGGTTTCTATCTAAAAACAAAGAACAAACTGATCTTGAAGGCTCAGAGAAAGAAAAAGACTCATTAAAGAAAATTGAAAATCAATAATACAAAAAAACGCGCTTTTAATGCGCGTTTTTTTTGTATTAAGATAAAATACCTAGTTTAAATCGTTTCGAGAAAGGGTAAAAGAACTAACTGGTGTTTAATTACTGTATATCCGAATGTTTTGCTTTTTCGCTCATATTCTGTAAAGAACAGAAGCAGCGTTGGATAATTCAGTTCAATGAAGTTTATTTCAGTTCATAAACATATATTTCAAATGTATGTTAATTGGTAAAATTGAGCTATTATGGGTTATAATAAAGAGAAATTAAAAGGAGCAGAGTGCTTCTCAACCCTGTTCGTCATCAAAAGAATGGATATTAACATGGTATAAAGCAACTGAGTATAGTAAAAGAGGTGAAGCCAATGCTCACAAAAGTTCAAACGCCTCCATCGCTTGAAACGCTTGTACTGACGATTCAGCAAGGGGATAAACAATTACATAACGAAATGATTCAACAATATAAACCGTTTATTGCTAAAGTTGTTTCAGCTGTATGTAAACGTTATATAAGTGAAGCTGACGATGAATTTAGCATTGGTCTGATTGCGTTTAATGAAGCCATCGAAAATTACACAATCCAAAAAGGACGATCCCTTCTTGCGTTTGCGGAACTGATTATTAAAAGAAGAGTCATCGACTATATTCGAAAAGAGAAGCGAAACCAAACGCTGCTCTATAACCGGATTGAAAATGAAGATTTTATTCAAGGTAAGATAGAAAGGGATATATCGCTTTCTAACTATAAAAGGCAAAGTGAAACTTCATATATTCAAGAGGAAATGACTTATTTTTGTCAGACGCTAAAATTGTTTAAATTAACTCTTGAAGACATTATTAACACGTCTCCTAAACATAAGGATGCAAGGGGAAATGCTGTGGAAGTTGCATCTTTTATCGTCAATGAAAAAGAATTAAAAGATAAGCTGTTTTTAAAGCGGCAGCTTCCTATTCGCTTGATTGAAAAACATGTTAAAGTGAGCCGAAAAACAATTGAAAGAAACCGTAAATATATTATCGCGATGGTTATTATATTAGCGGGGGACTACGTGTATTTAAAAGACTATATTATGTAAGAAAAAGGCACACGCAGGTGCCTTTTTTTTAGCCATGTTATGAAGTTATGTTTTATTTTTGTGTGCTGCCGTTTAAGTGAGCTTGAGCTTGTTGCACCAAGCGTTTTGTGATTTCTCCGCCTACTGAACCGTTGCTGCGTGCAGCAGTGTCAGAACCTAGAGTTACCCCAAATTCTTGAGCGATTTCGTATTTATATTGATCTAAAAATTGTTCTACTCCTGGTGTTAATAGTTTATTTGTTCTAGCCATGATTAGTCATCTCCTTTTTTAGTTGTACAGCAGTTCACTGCTGTACCTGTATTATTTGCTGTTTACTATTTTGCATACTGGTAATGGTTTGCAAGAAAGTATAAAAAAGCCCAGCTTTCAAAGAAGCTGGGCTTTTTTATATATTATTTTACAACCGCATATTGCTCAAGAGACTGAGCAAATGACTTTTGAAGAGATTTTACTTGTTCTACGTATGCATCAGATACGTGTTGGAATTCTTGGCGCGTTTTCTTTTGCTCTTCTACTAATTGTGTTACTACTTGATGATATTGTTCTTGAGCTTGCTTTACTAAAGAATAGCTTGATTTGCTTTGGTTAAGAGAAAGCTCTTGTAATTTATTTAATGCTTCATGCGTGCGGTTTGTCCATTCTTCATAAGAATCGGCAACAGCGTTTCCAGCTGTTTTACGTAAGTTTTCAACTGTTTTTTGTTGAAGATCTTCTAATTCAGCTTTCCATTGTTTGTCTGTTGCTTGAAGCTGTTCTACTGCTTTTGTTACAAATTCTTGCTGTTGCTCAAGTGCTTTTAACGTCCATTGCTCAATTTGTTTGTTTCCGTCTGCAATGTTTTGTAACCCCTTTGTCCATTGTTCCCACATTGCATCAATTACTGTATCATACTTTACTGTTGACATAATCAAATTCCTCCTTGAATAATTTGGTCTGGCGAACAGTTATTGTAATGAACAAAACGTTAAAGAAGAAATTCGTAGTTGTGTGATAAACCTAACATTCCGCGCTCGCTGGTTGACCGTGAAATTTAACATTATATTAGGAAACGCAGATGTACTGCGTGAATCCCTTTAATCGTTTTCTTCCTCTTTTGATTCTTTTGACTTTTTAGAAGAAGAAGAGCTAAAAGGGAACAACATGTCGGTATACATGTGAAAAAATGAATCTAACATGTTTTGATACTGTTCAAGTGAATTAGCCCACATGCTTAAATATTGTTCACCGGCATCTGTTAATGAATAAATCCGGCGTGCAGGTCCTTCAGCTGACGTATCCCATTGCGATGTAATCAAGTTGTCTTTTTCAAGCTGTCTCAGCGTGCGGTAGACGTTTCCTTGATCAACTGATGTGAATCCAAAGCTCATTAGTTGCTGAATGAGCTTGTAACCATGTAGATTCCAACCTCTTAAACTTAAAAGAAGAAAAGGAACCATCAAGTTTTTTGGTGCACCGCTAATCGATTTTTCTAAGTTGTTTGAATTAGAGGTGTTATCTTTTTCACTTGATCCCAAGGTAATCACCCCTTCGAAAAAAGAGAATTTGTTTTCTATATGTGTAATTTACACCTAGATGAAAAAATTGTCAACACTTTAAAACATGTCTTTCAAATACAGGAAAAAAGAACGATTTTTTGGATTTCGACAAAAAGCGTCAAAAAAATTCAAAAATAAACAAAGATTTAGAATTGTTTATTTTGGGAAACGAATTTATAATAGTACATGTAGGTAATTTTTATAACATTTATAATTTGTTGGTAAGTGAATTGTGAAAAGATTTACATTATCCAATAAATAAACGCAAAATTGGTTGCGTTTACTTAGAGCTTCTAATATGTCGCTTGTCACATTGAGTGTCCATATTGAAAGCCATCACTTTTAACGTACACAAGAAAGGAGATGGAGTTTTGGAACAGCAAAAAGTATTTGATCCGTTTCAAGCATGGAAAGACGTATATGACAAAACCGAATCTTACTGGGGTAAAGTTATTGGGGACAATATGAATCGTGAAGAATTTTCCCAGCTAATGGGAAATGTGCTAAATATGAACCTTCAATATCAACAAGCAGTAAATGAAGTAACGGGGCGCTATCTGCACCAAGTAAATGTACCAACAAAAGAAGATGTAGCAAACGTTGCGTCATTAGTCATCAATGTGGAAGAAAAAGTAGAATTATTAGAAGAGCAATTTGACGATCGTTTCGATGAATTAGAAGCGCAGCAAGAAAGTGCATCCGCTTTGAAAAAAGATGTAACTAAGCTGAAATCTGATGTCAAATCGTTAGACAAAAAACTCGACAAAGTTTTGTCTCTTCTTGAAGGGCAGCAAAAAACACAAGACGAGTTAAAAGAAACTATCCAAAAACAAATTAAAACTCAAGGTGAGCAGCTTCAGGCTCAGCTGTTAGAAAAACAAGAAAAATTAGCTGAAAACCCAAAGGCAGAAGCTAAATCTGAAGCAAAACCATCAAACGCTCAAAAAACTGAGCAGCCAGCTCGCAAGTAAGGTATAGGGGATTTTATAACAACATTAACTGCTGTATTTACAGTAAAAATCATCGCTGAAGAAGCAAGGGGGAAATTTTTCATGACAACATTACAAGGTAAAGTAGCAATCGTAACAGGCGGATCTAAAGGTATCGGGGCAGCAATTACACGTGAGCTTGCTTCTAATGGAGTAAAAGTAGCAGTAAACTATAACAGCAGTAAAGAATCTGCAGAAGCAATTGTAAAAGAAATTAAAGACAACGGCGGAGAAGCTATTGCGGTTCAAGCTGACGTGTCTTATGTAGATCAAGCAAAACACCTAATCGAAGAAACAAAAGCTGCGTTTGGTCAATTAGACATTCTAGTAAACAATGCTGGAATTACGCGCGACCGTTCATTCAAGAAGTTAGGTGAAGAAGATTGGAAAAAAGTAATTGATGTAAACTTACATAGCGTATACAACACAACATCAGCTGCGCTAACGCACCTTTTAGAATCTGAAGGCGGTCGTGTTATCAATATTTCATCAATTATTGGTCAAGCGGGCGGATTTGGTCAAACAAACTACTCAGCTGCTAAAGCAGGTATGCTAGGATTTACTAAATCATTAGCTCTTGAGCTAGCTAAAAGTGGCGTAACGGTTAATGCAATTTGCCCAGGATTTATTGAAACAGAAATGGTAATGGCAATGCCGGAAGAAGTACGTGCAAAAGTTGTAGCAAAAATCCCAACTCGTCGCTTAGGCCACGCTGAAGAAATTGCACGTGGAGTTGTTTACTTAGCAAAAGACGGCGCGTACATTACAGGACAACAGTTAAACATTAACGGCGGCTTATACATGTAATAAATGCTGGCCCTGACTTTTGTCGGGGCTGTGCTTGTTAACTAACTACTAATGAAATGAAAGGGTGTGTATATTCGTGGCAATTCCTTACGTGCAAGAGTGGGAAAAATTAATCAAATCAATGCCAAGTGAATATAAAAGTTCTGCAAGACGTTTTAAGCGTGCATATGAAATTATGACAACAGAAGCGGAACCGGAAGTTGGATTAACACCAAAAGAGGTTATTTGGAAAAAGAATAAGGCAAAATTATATCGCTATACGCCAGTAAAAGATAACCTGCATAAAACACCAATCTTACTCGTATATGCACTGATCAATAAACCGTATATTTTGGATTTAACACCTGGAAACAGCCTTGTTGAATACTTATTAAACCGCGGTTTTGACGTGTATTTGCTTGACTGGGGAACTCCTGGGCTTGAAGACAGCAATATGAAGCTAGATGATTATATTGTAGATTATATTCCAAAAGCGGCGAAAAAGGTGCTTCGCACTTCTAAATCTCCTGATTTGTCTGTTCTTGGTTACTGCATGGGCGGAACTATGACATCTATTTTTGCTGCATTAAATGAAGACTTGCCGATTAAAAACTTAATTTTTATGACAAGTCCATTTGATTTTTCGGATACAGGTTTATACGGAGCATTTTTAGACGATCGCTACTTTAATTTAGATAAAGCAGTAGATACATTCGGAAACATCCCTCCAGAGATGATTGACTTTGGAAACAAGATGTTAAAGCCAATCACGAATTTTTACGGCCCGTATGTAACGTTGGTGGACCGTTCGGAAAATCAGCGTTTTGTCGAAAGCTGGAAGCTAATGCAAAAGTGGGTTGCTGACGGAATCCCATTTGCTGGCGAAGCTTATCGTCAGTGGATTCGTGACTTCTATCAACAAAACAAACTAATCAATGGTGAACTTGAAGTTCGCGGACGCAAAGTAGATTTAAAAAATATTAAAGCTAATATTTTAAACATTGCTGCTAGCCGTGATCATATTGCGATGCCGCATCAAGTGGCAGCTTTAATGGACGCTGTTTCAAGTGAAGATAAAGAGTATAAATTGTTGCAAACAGGTCACGTATCTGTTGTATTTGGTCCAAAAGCAGTGAAGGAAACATATCCTTCAATCGGCGATTGGCTAGAAAAACGCTCTAAATAAAATAAAGACGAGGCTGGGACAAAAGTATTTTAGCCGAAGTGAAAAACGAACCACGAATATCGGTGGTTCGTTTTTTTGTGTAAATAGACAATATTGAGTGCCTGTTCTTTATCTAGGCTGATGGGATGTATGATATCTAATGACAAGTGAGGTGACTTCTTTTATACTAATGTAGTCACCTTCTTGAACATGGGATTTTTTACATAGATATTGAGATCCGTGCAACAATGAGTATGCTTTGGGAAGAAAGAAGAAAACTATTAGTATTATAACAAAAAAGGAATGTCAGATTATGCCGCAACCATGGAAACGACGAGTAAGGCAGATGTCTTCAGCTCAAATTATTGTTACATTTTACATAGTGGCTGTTACGCTTGGATTTCTATTACTTAGTATTCCAGAAGCTTTAAAGCCTGGAGTGAAGTTAGCATTTATTGATCGCTTATTCATTGCCGTTAGTGCGGTAAGTGTAACAGGGCTGACACCTGTCTCTACTCCGGATACATTTAGTACGACAGGCTATTTTTTGCTCGCTTTTATTTTTCAAATCGGTGGTATTGGTGTAATGACACTCAGTACATTTATTTGGATGATTTTGGGTAAAAAAATCGGTTTAAAGGAACGTCAGCTCATTATGACAGACCATAACCAATCCCGCTTATCAGGATTAGTTGACTTGATGAGAAATATTTTATTTATTATTTTTGCCATTGAACTAGTTGGCGCCATTATTTTAGGATTACATTTTCTCCGTTATTATTCGAGTTGGACAGATGCGTTTCTGCATGGTTTCTTTGCTTCTGTCAGCGCTACAACAAATGCTGGCTTCGATATTACAGGATCTTCATTTATTCCGTATGCCCATGATTATTTTGTACAAGTGGTAACCGTTATTTTAATTACGCTTGGAGCGATTGGATTCCCTGTATTAATTGAAATTAAGCACTATTTTTTAACATTTAAAGATAAGCGTAAATTTCAATTTTCGCTATTTACGAAGCTAACGACCATTATGTTTTTTCTGCTGTTAGCAGGAGGAACAATCTTGATTCTTGTGCTAGAGCATTCAGGATTTTTAGCAGATAAGTCTTGGGATGAATCGTTTTTTTATGCGTTTTTCCAATCCGCTGCCACAAGGAGCGGAGGAGTGGCGACCATGAATATTAATGAGTTTTCGCTTCCTACGTTAATTATGATGAGCGCGATGATGTTTATCGGGGCTTCACCGAGCTCAGTAGGGGGAGGAATTCGTACGACGACGTTTGCATTAAATATTCTTTTCCTGTTTTATTACGTAAGAGGAAATAAGACGATTAAAATCTTTCGCCGCGAAATTCATGAAGATGACATTATTAAATCAGTAGCTGTATCGATGTTAGCCGTAATCATTTGCTCGATTTCTCTTCTTATTTTAAGTATTACAGAACATTTTTCTCTCATTGAGCTTATTTTTGAAGTGTGTTCAGCTTTTGGGACAACAGGTTTATCAATGGGAATTACAGGAGGGCTTTCTGATATCGGTAAATGCGTTATTATGATTTTAATGTTCATTGGCCGAATCGGCATGTTTTCATTTATCTTAATGCTTCGCCGTCCAACGTCTGGACCGGATTATCACTATCCGAAAGAACGTATTATTATTGGGTAAAAAAGGCTTGGACAAAGTATGTTAGTTTAAGGAAAATCCGAGCGAGTTTGATTCTTAGTCAAGAATTAAACTCGCTCGGATTTTTTTGTGATGGTGAACATAAGTCTCATGTGTTTAGCTGCTTCCAGCTGTTGATTGGAGGGCAAGGCGAAGACTCCTGCGGGGAAAGCGGAACAGATGAGACCCCGCAGGAGCGTAATCGGCGAGTAGGCTCACCGCCCGCCCGCGGAAAGCGAAGCCTTACACGGAAATCAACAGCGGTGTAACAAGCGGTCCAACTCATTTATCCCATTTGTTCGTCTTTAGATTAAAGTAATTTTGTTATGTTTCAACCGCTTTTTTACAGCTTTTTCTGCTTATATTGCTTAGCAAAAGGCGCATTCTAAGAAAAGGAAGTTCAATGGACTTCCAAGTATAGGAGGGATACATGATGGCAAAGCGTAAAGTAGGGTACAAATCAGGACTAACTAACAACAATACACCAAAAGAGAGCCTTTCAGATGCAGAATTCGCTGCTGAATATGCTGGCGGCGAGGAGCCGGCTAAAGGCGCGAATCGTAATTCTAAAAAAGGAAAGCAAGGTAAGTAACGATGAGCAAACATAAACAAAATAATAAGCACATCGCGAGCACTGAAGCAAAACAAAAACAATTACTGCAAGAAGAGTTTGGAACGGAAATGGGCGATCCGAACGCAGCTAAAATATATGAATCCCTAGGAAAGACAAAGTCTGATAAAGAGCATGAAAAGAAAAAAGAATGTTAAAGAAAAAAACCTCGGATATCCGAGGTTTTAGCTTACAACTGGAAGACCAAATGCTTCTACAGGTGCTGAATAAAGTTTTGTATCATTTGCTTTTTGATCATAATAAGCAAGAAGAACAGACGGTTGTTCATTGATTTGGCCCGTTTGTTTATAATACATATAGTCAAATGGAAGAATCTCTAAAACAGTGTGCTTGTATAATTCTTTTTCAGCAAGCTGTTCAGCTTCAAAAGCCTGTCCCATGATAGAAGGATTAGTAAGCATTTGCTGATAGTAATGAGAGCGGACTTGTTTTTCTACTTTATCGTCCCACCAAGGTTTACGAGGCTTATGCTTTTGGTTTTGTAAATAATCAATTTTCATAAACCCTTCAATTACTTCTTCATTTGAAAAATTCTCTGTTTCAATATACTGTCTAAGGCGTCTGAATAAATCTTCAAGCTGATGACCGATTCGAACCCAGCCCATTTCATCCCAATACGTCCCGAAGTTTTGGAAGAAATCAAAAGGTGTATCATAGCAGTGCTCTACTAAAAACTCGATCGTTTCATCCATTCGGTGGTCATTCCAAAACTTTTCTAAAATATCTTCTACATGTTTAATACGTACGACATCTGAAAATGGCAGGACGTTATTGCTTAAAATTTCATAAGGCGACTGATCCATGTATTGATAATTATAGCGAGGCGCACTTAAGCGTAAGCCGGTGCCGCGAAGCATTTTTAAAAAGCCTAGCTGAAGCTCTTCAGGGCGAAGTGCAAATACATCATTAAACGTATTCTTAAATGAGTTATAATCTTCGTCTGGCAGTCCTGCGATTAAGTCTAAATGCTGGTCGATCTTTCCGCCTTCTTTTACCATTGTTACGGTACGTGTTAATTTTTTAAAGTTTTGTTTGCGTTTGACCAGTTCATTGACAGCATCATTTGTAGATTGAACGCCAATTTCAAAGCGGAATAATCCTTTTGGCGCATTGTCATTTAAGAACTGAATAACTTCTGGGCGCATAATATCGGCAGTAATTTCAAATTGAAATACCGTACCTTCGCGGTGTTCATCAATTAAAAATTGGAACATTTCCATGGCGTAGCTGCGGCTGATGTTGAACGTGCGGTCTACGAACTTAATCGTGCGCGCTCCGTTATCCATCAAATAGCGAATATCTTCTTTTACTTTTTCTCGGTCGAAATAACGAACGCCTACTTCAATAGAAGAGAGACAGAACTGACAGCTAAACGGACAGCCGCGGCTCGTTTCAATATACACAACGCGTTTTGAAAGTTCTTGGCGGTCTTCTTCAAAACGAAAAGGAGAAGGCATTTCGCGCAGATCAATTTTATTGCGCTGCGGGTTAACAACTGGTTTTCCCTCTTTTCGGAAAGCCACGCCGCTTACGTTTTCAAACTGACGAGCGCCGTGAAGTTCGTCTAACAGCTGCTTGAATGTTTCTTCTCCTTCACCGATCGCGATAAAGTCTGCTTCAGGAATACGCTCTAGCCAGTGAGTTACATCATAGGTTACTTCTGGTCCACCGAATATAATGATGAGCTCGGGATTGATCTTTTTAAGCATTTGTGCGACTTTAATCGTTTCTTCAATATTCCAAATGTAACAGCTGAAACCAATAATATCTGGGTTGCGTTTATATAAATCCGTGACAATGTTCATAGCAGGATCTTTAATCGTATATTCGGCCATATCCACTTTATAGTCAGGCTCGGCATAGGCTTTTAAACATCGAAGGGCTAAAGAAGTATGAATATACTTCGCATTCAATGTACTGACAACAATGTTCATTCAAAAAGCTCCTTTTAACTCGTAATATGAAATCAATTTACTATTTTAGCACATTTGAGAAATAAAGTATAAATACCTTGCCACTTTTGTTGTGGAGGGGAAAAGATTTCGGTAAAATGTAACAGAAACGTAAAAGAAGAAAGAGTCTCGGTTAATATGAACCTTGGTGAACGAAAAAAATGAGGTGGAAAACGTGGAATATAAGCGAATTAAGCCAAAAAAAATATACGAAGAAGTAGCCGAAACGCTTCTTGAAAATATAAAAGAAGGCAGTTTAAAGCCTGGAGACCGTTTGGATTCAGTACAGCAGCTGGCGGAAAACTTTCAGGTAGGGCGCTCAGCTATCCGTGAAGCTCTTAGTGCTTTGAGGGCAATGGGGCTGCTGGAGATGAAGCAGGGAGAAGGTACATTTGTACGGGAATTCAACTCAGATATGCTGTCTTTGCCTGTAACTAGCGCTGTATTAATGAATAAAAATGATATTGAACATTTGCTTGAAGTGAGAAAAGTATTAGAAATTGGAGCTGTTCGTGCTGCAGCTCAAAAGAGAACGGATGCGGACCTCAACCAGCTGTCCGATAGTCTAGAACAAATGAAAGGAGCGTTTGGCAATGAAGAGCTGGGAGAGAAAGCAGATTTTGCTTTTCATTTAGCCATTGCCAAAGCCTCGCAAAACCCTCTTTTAGTGAAGCTTATGAATAACGTATCAGAAATGATGATTGAAACGATGAAAGAGACAAGACGCATCTGGCTTTATGCAGAAGAAAAAACGGCTGAACGGATTTATAAAGAGCATCAGCAAATTTATGAGGCTATTTTCTCTCAGCATGCAGAAGATGCTCAGTATTTTATGATGAGTCATCTTGACAATGTTGAACACGTATTAATGAAATACATACCGGAAGAAAAATAGCGCCATTTCAGGTAGAAAAGTGCGCCCTAAACAACAGAAAAACTAAAATTCAAGCACCTTCCGATAATTTATGCTTGCTCTATTGTGAAAAGATTTACATAATAGAAACTAGGATTGTCAAATGGAGGGTTACAAAGTATGAAAAAGCAATATAGAGATGATAGTTTAGCTTTGCATACAGATTTATACGAACTGAATATGGCGCATACGTATTTTAAAGACCACATTCATAAACGTCGTTCTGTGTTTGAAGCTTACTTTCGTCGGATGCCGTTTGAAAGCGGTTATGCGGTGTTTGCAGGGCTAGAAAGAGTAATTGATTTTATTGCTAATTTCAGATTTAGCGAAACGGACTTAGATTATTTATATGAAGAACTGCATTATGAAGCGGAGTTTATCGACTATCTAAAACAGGTTCGATTTAGCGGTAATATTCGTTCGGTCGTAGAAGGCGAAATGATTTTTGCTAATGAACCGATGCTGCAAATTGACGCTCCTTTAGCAGAAGCGCAGCTTATTGAAACACCGCTTTTAAACATTTTAAATTTCCATCCGCTGATTGCAACAAAAGCATCGCGTATTCGCTTGGCGGCGGGAGAAGATAATTTATATGAGCATACGGGTACGAATCAGCTTATGGAATTTGGTTCAAGAAGAGCACATGAGCTGGATGCTGCTTTTTACGGGGCAAGAGCTGCTTATATTGGAGGTTTTGATGCAACCAGTAATGTCAGAGCGGGAAAAGTGTTTGGAATTCCTGTGTCCGGTACTCATGCCCACGCGCTTGTTCAAGTCTATCGCGACGAGTACAGCGCGTTTAAAAAATATGCGGAATCACACCGCAACTGTATCTTTTTAGTAGATACATATAATACGTTAAAGTCAGGTATTCCAAATGCTATTAAAGTAGCAAATGAAATGGGAGATCGGATTAATTTTATCGGTATTCGATTAGACAGCGGAAGACTTCCATATCTTTCTCAAGAGGCAAGAAAAATGCTTGATGAAGCTGGCTATCATGATGTGAAAATTTTCGCTTCGAATGACCTTGATGAGTACAGCATTCTGGATTTGAAAGCGCAAGGTGCCAAAATTGATGGATGGGGAGTTGGAACAAAACTCATGACTTCCTTTGATCAGCCGGCGCTAGGAGCGGTGTACAAGCTGGTTTCGATTGAAGATGATCATGGAAACATGGTGGATACCATTAAGCTGTCAGAAAACCCGGAGAAAATTTCAACTCCCGGCTTAAAAGAAGTATATCGAATTGTAAATCAAGTGAATCACAAATGGGAAGGCGATTATATTACGATGCAAGACGAAGTGCCGAATGAAGAGGAGCATTTAAAAATGTTTCATCCTATTCATACGCACGTCAGCAAGTTTGTCACGAACTTTAACGCACGTAAAATTCACCAGCCAATTTTTGCACAGGGAAAGCTTGTGTATGAGCAGCCTACAATTGAAGAAATGAGAGCCTACTGCTTACAAAACTTAAAGCATCTATGGGATGACTATAAAGTCATTACAAAATCGAACGAAGATGTATTCCGTCCTACAGAGTACCCGGTAGACTTGAGTACAAACTGCTGGGATAACAAAATGCAAAATATCGAAGAGACGAGAAGCAAGTTACTATCTGATACAGTGCTTGTGTAGATTCTATCAGCTAGTAATGAGAGGAGAGTTTTTTTATGAAAGAGCTACAAAAGCAAATTATTGAAGAAATGAACGTACAAAAAGAAATTAATCCCGCGGAAGAAATTCGCCGCAGCGTTGATTTTCTGAAATCCTATATGAACAAATATCCTTTTTTACGTTCGTTTGTACTAGGTATTTCTGGCGGCCAAGATTCTACGTTAACTGGAAAGCTGGCGCAGCTAGCGGTTAATGAGTTGAATGAAGAAGCGGGAGAAGAGCGCTATCAGTTTATTGCTGTTCGTCTTCCATACGGTGTGCAGGCAGATGAAGCAGACTGTCAAGATGCACTTGCTTTTATTCAACCAACAAAATCTATTTCTATTAACGTAAAACCAGCAGTAGATGCTATGCTTTCTGCTGTTGAAGAAGCGGCAGACGATAAAGTTTCCGACTTCAACAAAGGAAATGTAAAAGCACGTGAACGAATGATTGCGCAATATACGGTAGCAGGCATGTACAGTGGAGTCGTACTTGGAACGGATCACTCTGCTGAAGCTGTTACAGGATTTTATACAAAATTCGGCGACGGAGGAGCTGACTTAGTTCCTATCTTCCGTCTGAACAAGCGACAAGGAAAACAAATGCTAAAAGAATTAGGCTGTCCCGAGCATCTATATATGAAAAAACCAACGGCTGATTTGGAAGAAGATCGTCCACAGCTTCCGGATGAAGAAGCGCTTGGCGTAACGTACGAGCAAATCGATGATTATTTAGAAGGCAAAGATGTAGGTGAACATGCAAGTAACGTCATTGAAGGTCACTTCTTAAAAACGCAGCATAAACGCCAATTGCCAATCACAGTATTTGATGATTTTTGGAAATAAATAAGTAAGAAGCTAAGACAAACGTAGTTTAGTTGAAGGGAAGATCCGAACGATGAAGATTCTTGATGGAGAATCTTCATCGTTCGGATTTTTTTAATGATATGGCAAACGTAGGTTTCACGTGTTTCGTTTCTTCTAGCAGTTGCCCGGAAATCAACCGCGGTCTAACAAGTAATCCACATTAAATCATTTATCCAAATTGTTCATCTTTAGATTGAAATGATGTAGTTATGTCTCAATTTCCTATTTTTTATGAAAAAAAGATAGCAAACAAAGAAAGGTATTTTTGAAAAACTAGTGAAATTAGAAAAACATAGGAGTATAATAGCATTAAGTCATCTGATGACCTGTTAACTAAAAGAAGTAAAATGATCAGCTTGGAGGGAGCAAATGATGAAAGTATCTTTATTTGCGACATGTTTGATTGATATGTTTCAAACAAATGTAGGAAAAGCGACGGTAGAATTGTTAGAACGACTAGGATGCGAAGTGGATTTTCCAAAGAGTCAAGTTTGCTGCGGACAACCTGCATATAACAGCGGTTACGTAAAAGAATCAAAAGAAGCGATGAAAAACATGATAAAAGCGTTTGAGCATGCAGAGTACGTTGTATCTCCATCCGGCTCGTGTGTGACAATGTTCAAAGAGTATCCCCATCTTTTTAAAGGTGATGCTGCATGGTATGAACCGGCCGTGAAGCTTGCTAATAAAACGTATGAGCTAACGGATTTTATTGTAAACGTTTTAAAAGTTGAAGACGTAGGCGCCAGCTTAAATGGGAAAGCCACTTATCATTCTTCTTGTCATATGACGCGTTTGCTAAACGTAAAAAAAGAACCTTTTACACTATTAAACAATGTAAAGGGTCTTGAAATGGAGAACCTTGAAAACAGTCATAACTGCTGTGGATTCGGCGGGACGTTTTCGGTTAAAATGGGGCAAATCTCTGAACAAATGGTCGATGAAAAAGTGGGCTGTATAGCTAAGACAAACGCAGAGTACTTAATTGGAGCCGACTGCGGCTGTCTTATGAATATTGGAGGCAGAATTGAACGAAAAGGACAGCCTGTAAAAGTGATGCATATCGCTGAAGTGTTAAATAGCAGAATGTAAAGAAAGGAGAATACCGAATGTCCATGAAAATAGGGAACGATCAGTTTAAAAAACGCGTCGATGACGGAGTCAATAATGCGTTTATGCGCTTTGCGGTTTCAGGTGCTCAAGAGCGCTTAAGAAGCCGTAGACTAGATGCGGCGGAAGAGTTAGGGAATTGGGAAGAATGGCGAGCGCTTGGCGAAGAAATTCGTCAGCATACGCTTGAAAATTTAGATTACTATTTAGAGCAGCTCACTGATAATGTAGCTAAACGCGGAGGCCATGTTTTTTTCGCTCAAACAGCTGAAGAAGCGAATGAGTACATAAAAAATGTAGCGAGGCAAAAGCAGGCAAAGAAAGTCGTTAAATCCAAGTCAATGGTTACAGAAGAAATTCATATGAACGCTGCTTTAGAAGAACTGGGCTGTGAAGTTATTGAAACGGACTTAGGAGAATATATCCTGCAAGTAGATGATCACGATCCGCCTTCTCATATCGTCGCTCCTGCACTTCATAAAAATAAAGAACAAATTAGAGATGTATTTCAACAAAAGCTTTCTTATAAAAAAACAGAAAAACCTGAAGAACTAGCTCTTCACGCCCGGGAAATGCTGAGAAAAGAATTTTTATCAGCAGATATTGGCATCACGGGATGTAATTTTGCGATTGCGGAATCTGGATCTATTTCACTTGTAACCAATGAAGGAAATGCAAGGTTAACAACTGCCCTTCCTAAAACACAAATTACGGTTATGGGAATGGAAAGAATTGTGCCAACTTTTGAAGAGTTTGAAGTGTTGGTAAGCCTGTTAACTAGAAGTGCAGTAGGTCAGCGGCTTACAAGTTATGTAACGGCGCTTACGGGACCTAGACTTCCAGGGGAAGTAGACGGACCGGAAGAATTTCACCTAGTGATTGTGGACAACGGACGATCTGCGATTTTAGGAACTGAGTTTCAATCTGTTTTACAGTGTATTCGCTGCGCGGCATGTGTGAATGTATGTCCCGTGTATCGCCACATTGGAGGGCATTCATATGGATCTATTTATTCAGGTCCGATTGGAGCTGTATTATCTCCTTTGCTTGGAGGCTATGAAGACTACAAAGAGCTTCCATATGCTTCAACGCTATGCGCAGCCTGTACAGATGCCTGTCCAGTCAAAATTCCGCTGCATGAGCTATTACACAAGCATCGTCAGCGAATTGTCGAAAAAGAAGGAAAAGCACCTATTTCGGAAAAGCTAGCGATGAAAGCATTTGGCCTGGGGGCAGCTTCTTCTTCTCTATATACAGTGGGCGCTAAAGTAGCACCGGCAGCTCTTACTCCTTTTATGTCAGGAAGCAGTATTTCCAAAGGACCTGGTCCATTAAAAGCGTGGACAGAAAGCAGAGAGTTTCCAGCGCCTACAAAAGAGCGCTTACGAGATTGGTTTGATAAAAGGAGTGATGATGATGAACGGAAGCATTCAAAATAGAGACAGTTTTTTAGACAATATTGCAGCTAATCTTAAGCGAAGCAGGCGAACAAGCGGCGTAGTAAAGCCACAATGGAAGCATGCTCCTCAGCATGAGGTCTACCGCAGCTATTCGCCAGACCAATTAAAGAAAGAGCTTGAAAACCATTGCGAACGTATTCATACTCGCTATGTAGAAACATCATCACAACACTTACCAGCTGTCCTTGAGGAAGCCGTAGCCAACTATGGAAATGGTCTTGTGAGCACGTGGAATGATCCTAGGTTTTCCGAGTATGGACTGAATCTGCTGATGGAGAAATGGGAAACAAGCAGTAGCCTTCATGTATGGAATTCTGCAAAAGGCGATGAGAATATTAAACTAGCTGAACAAGCAAATGTTGGCATTACCTTCAGTGATTTGACGCTAGCAGAATCCGGCACAGTTGTTTTGTTCAGCAGCGCTGAAAAAGGACGATCGGTCAGTTTGCTGCCCGCCACTTATATTGCGATCATTCCTCAAAGCTCCATTGTCCCTCGAATGACACAAGCTGCTGAAATGATTCATGAAAAAGTAGAGCGAGGAGAAACGATTGCTTCTTGCATTAACTTTATTACGGGACCGAGCAATTCAGCTGATATTGAAATGAATTTAGTAGTTGGCGTGCATGGACCTATTCAAGCAACTTATATTGTAGTGAATGATCGATGAGGCTGGGGCAAAAGTAGTTTAGTTGAAGGAAAATCCGAACGATGAATCGAGATTCTTGATGAAGAATCAAATTCGTTCGGATTTTTTTATTGGTAGGGTGAACGTAGATTTCTTTTATTCACGCTTTCTTTCTAAATAGCGGGAGAATGCGAAGAAATGTCGCATTTTGAATAAACGTGGCTAATTTTAAAAAGGTAAAAAGCAAATCTTGTAGAATACTAAGTCTATAGATAAAAGGTGGGGAAATGGGAAGTGCAAAAGAAAGGAGCAATGAGCATGTCACCACACAGAGAATTAACATCTGAAGCTGCGCAAAAGCAGCAAGGTGAATTACAGCAGCTACGAGCTATTTTTAATGACGTATTAGATGCCATTGTCGTATTCGATGAGTATTTTCAAGTTATAAATGCAAATGAATCAGCCTGCGGGCTGTTTGAAAAAACAAAGGATGAGCTATTAACGTATCAAATGAAAGATTTTCTAATGTATTTTCCGTATGACATGATTGAAGCGTATTATCCAGCACTCTTAGAAGAAAGCTATTTCAAATACGAAGGCGCGATGACGCTTCGGAGCGGCATGATGAAACATGTTGAATTTACTTCACACAAACATAGCCACATGTCGGGCATTATTGTGTGTACATTTCGAGATATTACGCAGCACAAAATGATGGAAAATGAACGGTTTATTAGTCATCATATGTTTATGGATGTATTTAATGAAGCGGTAGACGGAATTGTCATTTTTGATCGAACGGGTCAGCTTATCGACGCGAACCCTTCATTTTGCGAACGATTAAATTATACAAGAGCACAGCTTCTAACCAAAACATTAGAAGAACTTGTAGAACCTACTTATCATTATAAGGTGAAAAAATTATGGAGAACTCTTCATCAAGAAGGAAAGACAAGCGGTGAGCTGCCGATTAGGCTCGAAAATGGAGACGTTACTTTTTTTGAATTTACCACAACGGCTAATATATACAGTCAATACTATATGTCCATTATGAGAGACGTGACGGAAAAACGGCTGATGGAGCAGCAGCTGTTGAGAAGCGAAAAAAATTTCAGAGCTATTTTTGAAAATGCGATTGAAGCGATCTTGATTTGGAGAGATGATGGTGAAATCTTGAACGCTAATCTTGCTTCTTCGCGTACCTTTGAGCTGCCGTTAAACAAATTAATTGGAAGCAATTTGTATACGTTTATCGATACAAAAAGCTTTAGTGCGTTAAAGGTGCTCCAAACGTTTCAAACAAAAGGAGAAATTCGCAATCAGCTTCCTTTTTACATGCCAAATGGAGAAATCAAACAGTTGGAATTCACAGGGAAAAAAGGCATTATAGAAGGAGACCATTTAACGATTTTTCGAAACATCAGTGAACGTACAAAAATCGAACAGGAGCTTCGGAATAACGAAGAGAAATTCAGACAGATTTTTAATGGTTCGATTGATGGGTTAGTTTTATGGGACGGTAAGCGAAATATTATTGATGTGAATTCTTCTCTTTGTGATATTTTAGAACTCAGCAAAGAGGAGATTTGTGCGCACTCCATGGAGGATTTTATTTCTTCAGCGAATTTAGATGCGGTCATTGAGCATAAAGAAACGATTGAGCAAAAAGGGGAAGCTGAAGGAGAGATTACGTACGTTACGGGGAACGGAAAAGTTAAAAATATCGAATTTTCTACGAAAAAAGATATCTTGCCAGGTCTATATATGACGCTTTTAAGAGACGTAACGGAACGAAATCAAATGCAGGAGCAGATTCGGAAGTCAGATACGCTTCAAGTAGTCGGACAGTTAGCAGCTGGGATTGCGCATGAAATCCGCAACCCGATGACAGCTTTAAAAGGGTTTGTTCAGCTGTTAGAAAGCAGTATTCAAGAAGATCACTCTCTTTATTTTGATATTATTAAATCCGAATTAAAAAGAATTGAAACCATTATTACAGAGTTTCTAGTACTCGCTAAGCCACAGGCCGTAAAGTTTGAAAAGAAAAATCTAGCTGCGGTTGTTAAAGAAACGATTGATTTATTAAATGCTCAAGCGCTTTTAGAAAATATTCAGTTTGAACTAAGTGTGTCCCCTCAGCTGCCAATGGTATACTGCGAGCCGAACCAAATTAAACAAGTACTAATAAATGTAATTAAAAATGCAATTGAAGTCACATCAAACGGGGGAAGAATTTTTGTTGAAGTCTACTCTACAGAGCCGCACTACGTGACGGTCTCCATTCGAGATCAAGGAGACGGAATGCCCGAAGAGCGCATCAAGCGCTTAGGAGAACCATTTTATACGACAAAAGAAAAAGGAACGGGACTCGGTTTGATGGTCTCGTATAAAATTATCGAAGAACACAAAGGGCGAATTGAAGTGGAAAGCAAAATAGGAGCAGGAACAGCTTTTCATGTTATTCTTCCAGCCTAAATAGAAAGGATAAGCGAGTATGTACTATGGAGAAATGAATTTATTTTCTGATTTGAAAATTTATATTGTAGCCTCGGAAAAAGGGGTTCAACATATTTGGTTTGATAGCGATGATCATAACGAGCAGCTTAAAAAACTTGTCCATGACGAGAATTATCACCATGTGAAAGAAGCGAAGCGACAGCTGCAGGATTATGCTGAAGGGCGCACGCTAACATTTGATTTGCCTTTGGATATAAAAGGAACAGACTTTCAAAAAGAAGTGTGGTTAACGCTTAAAGGTATACCTTATGGACAAACGTGGTCTTATAGTGATGTAGCGGAGTCTGTTAATCGCTCTAAAGCCGTAAGGGCTGTGGGACAAGCGAATCGTCGAAATCCACTGCCTATTATTTTACCTTGTCACCGTGTGATTGGAAAAAATGGAGCTTTAACGGGTTATGCAGGCTCCCAAACTCATATAAAAGAAAAACTATTAATGCTTGAAAGAAATGTAGCAAAAGGCGCTTATAGTTAATAGCTATTCACCGTCTAATTTCCAGCCTTCTCCTTGCACAAACACACCGTCAATTTGCTGAGGAGAAGGGAGGGAATTTAGTTCTTCATCTTTGGATAAATCGAATAGCTGATATTGCTGCTTGCGATTCAACGCTTTGTTTTTATCCGTTTTTTGCTCTGCACTCATATTTACTCCCCCTTATTCAAAAAGAATCCCCTATAATATATGTAGAAAAAGCAGAGAGTACTGTTACAATTGTGTTACAAATGCAGCCGAAAAGCACTGTTTAATAACAGAGGTTGAGACATAACAAAATTAATGCCATCTAAAGACGAACAACTCGTACACATGAGCTGAATCGCTTGTGACACCGCCGTTGGTTTCCGTGCAAGACTTCGCTTTCCGCGGGCGGCCGCTGAGCCTCCTCGTCGCATACGCTCCTGTGGGGTCTCACCTGTTCCGCTTTTCCCGCAGGAGTCTTCGCCTTGCCCTCCAATCCACTGTTAGAAGGAACGAAACAGATGAAACTACATTCACCATAACAAAAAAAAACGAACCATTAATCAAACGTGTTGATTAATGGTTCGTTTTGCAGTGAGGCTAAAATACTTTTGTCTCAGCCTCTTGTTATTGAGCGGATTGCAGCAAAACTTTTTGAATGGATTCAAAAGACGGGGAATGGATAATTCCATGCTCTGTAATAATGGCCGTAATCAGTTCGCTTGGCGTCACATCAAAAGCTGGATTGTACACAGAGATTCCGTCTGGAGCAATTTGCGTATCTCCAATGTGCGTTACTTCTTTAGGTGAACGTTCTTCAATAGGGATGCTGCTTCCGTCTTGAATAGATAAATCAAATGTGGACTGCGGCGCTGCTACGTAAAATGGAATACCGAATGCTTTCGCTAAAAGAGCAAGTCCGTACGTTCCAATTTTGTTAGCCGTATCGCCATTCGCTGCAATACGATCAGCTCCTACAATAATTCCATTGATTCCTTTTGTTTTAATCGTATGAGCGGCCATATTATCCGTAATCAGCGTAACGTCTACTCCCGACTGCTGAAGTTCCCATGCGGTTAAGCGGGAACCTTGAAGTACGGGTCTTGTTTCACAGGCAAACACTTCAAGCGGAATATCCCGCTGTTTAGACAAGTGAAAAGGTGCTAATGCTGTTCCGTAATAAGCGGTAGCAATTGAACCAGCATTACATATGGTCATGATTTTATCTTTCTTTTTGAATAAAGATAGAGCATGATCGCCAATTCGGTAGCACGTTTCTTCATCTTCTACTTGAATTTGAATAGCTTCATGAACAACTTTTGTTTTAGCTTCATTAACGGACGAAGCGGATTCAGCGCTTTTCGCTACGCGTTCTAGTGCCCAAAATAAATTGACGGCAGTGGGGCGTGAACTAGCTAAATACTGTTGATCAAGAGCTAGCTTTTTGTTAAATTCCTTGACTGAATCTGTGTCATAGCTAAGCGCAGAAAGAGCAAGACCAAAAGCCGCCGTAATGCCAATTGCAGGAGCTCCGCGTACTTTCAAGGTAGTGATAGCATCCCATACGTCTTTAATGGTTTGCAGCTTAATATACTCGACTTTGCCAGGAAGCTGCTGCTGATCTAATAAAGTAATATATGATTCATTCCATTCCACTGAGCGCGGAAGTGATAGTGTATTTGTCATGCTGATACCGATCCTTTCATTGTGTACATTATTCGTTATCGAAGTAAATGTTCGAATTCATTTGGTGAAACGTCTTGTTGGTGCAGAAGCAAATAGCGTCCAATTTTTAACGCAGTACGTTTAGCGTTAATTTTTCTTTCTTCAGAAGAAATTTCGTCTAAGTCCGCCACGTGAGCTAAGCCAATCGTACGTCGAATGATTTCACATCCTGCATATCCAACAGCATCCTGCCACGTTTGCGTTAAAATTTCATGTAATAAGCGCTCATCTTTAGCAAAAGGTTCAGTGTTTTCAGAATGCCAAAGCGCAGTAAAGGTATCTTTGAATACGTTCCATGTGTTTGTAATGTGTGCGAATAGCGGTTCGCGATTTGTTTCTCGAGAAAGAGCATTTAAAAATAAATTCGCAACAAATTGCCCTAAATCGAATCCAAACGGACCGTAAAAAGCAAACTCTGGATCAATCACTTTCGTTTCTTGACTGCTAGCAAAGATGCTGCCTGTATGTAAATCACCGTGAATGAGCGTTTGGGCATTTGTTAAAAATTTATATTTTAATTTCGCTGCTTGTAATTTTACATCACTATCATTCCACAATTCTTCTACATCAGGACGCAGCGCTTTTTCAAATTCATTTGTATCAATATCAAAAAAAGGATCTGTAAAAACTAAATCTTCCGTAATATTGCATAAGTCTGGGTTGCTATACTTGACAACTTCTTCTTTTTTATCCTGAGGCTTTAAGGCAAAATCAGACGTTTTGAACGCAATATGTCCCAAAAAAGAACCGATATGCTGTGAGAGCAGAGGGTAACTTTCACCTTGAATAAGTCCGGCGCGAGAAATCGTTAAATGAGACAGATCTTCCATGACCGTAACAGCAAGCGTTTCATCGTGGTAATGAACAGCGGGCACAAGTTCTGGCGTAAATGCACCGAATTGCTTGAGCGCATTGCTTTCAATTGTGGCACGGTTCAAGGATAGAGGCCAGCTCTCGCCTACAACTTTTGCATAAGGAAGTGCTTGTTTGACGATAATGGATTTATTCGTTTGATCATTTATGATGTGAAAGACGAGATTTAAGTTGCCGTCACCGATTTCACGGGCAGTCAGTGCTTCTGTGGCATCAAAAAGACCTAGCTTTTTCACAAGTTTGATTGCTGAAATTTCTGTTAATGGCTGATATTTCTCTGTTTTTATTGTTGACATCGGAATCCCTCCATAGTTTATTAAACTGATTTGTTTACTAAGTTAATAGGTTTAAGAATATATGGAGGCTTTTATAATTTTAGAAAATATAAAAGCCTCTTTCGTTGGAAAGAGGCTTGATTGTAGTGTTCAAACCTCTTATCTGCCAGAAAGAATTACTTTCTGTTGGAATTAGCACCGTGCCTTTGTAAAACATGTTTTACGGGTGTGATCCACCTTAGGATGGAATGACGGTCGGTTGCTGGGCTTCACAGGGCCAAATCCCTCAGCCAACTCTTGATAAGAGTACGATTACTTATTCAATTTTGATTTGTTTGAATATTTTATGATATCTGGTGAAAATCGTATCATGCAAAAAAACGGCTGTCAATACATAATTAATAAAATTCTGTGCGGCGATCTGTAAAGACAGGAATTTGTTTGCGAATTTCTTTTACAAGTTCCAGGTTAACGTCAGCACTTAAAAGTTCTTCGCTATCGCCAGCTTCAGCGATTATTTCTCCCCAAGGATCGATGACTAAGGAATGTCCGGCAAATGTATTATTAGGATCTTGGCCTACACGATTACACGCGACTACATAGCATTGATTTTCGATTGCGCGGCTAATGAGCAGTGCTTTCCAGTGGGCAAGTCTTGGAGCCGGCCACTGAGCGACAACAAACAAGACTTCTGCTCCGCTGCTAGTATGAACCCGAATCCATTCTGGAAAACGAATATCGTAACAAATAACTCCTGCGCATAAAGACTGTTCAAGTGTAAAAAGATTTTTTGCCGTTCCTGCTTCTAGATAGAGGTGCTCATCCATTAATTTAAACAAGTGCAGTTTACTGTATTGTGATACTTCACGACCTTTTCGGTCAAAAATATACATTGTATTCGTGACGCCTTGCTCTGTTTTTTTCGCGATCGAACCTGCCACAATATTTACTTCGTTCGTTTTGGCAAACTGAGAGATTAATTGCTTGGCCTGCTGTCCTTCATCATCTGCAATTTCGTCTAGTCGCGTCAAATCATAAGCTGTATCCCATAGCTCAGGAAGCACCAGGATATCAGGTTTTTCTTGCAGCGCTTCTGTCATTTTTTGTTGAATATATTTTCGGTTTTTAGTTGGGTTTCCAAACGCAATATCAAGTTGCAAACACGTAATTTTTACACTCACTTTATCATCCGTCCTTTTTTAGTAGTTGAAAAAAATGACTTTACAAGTTGAGTATTACAATATATTATTTGTGACTAGAATTTCAAGAATTTTTTGAGAAGGTGTGCGATGATGAAACAATTTGAGCAATCGGAACTATTGAAAAGTTTACCAAAACAATTTTTTGCATCACTTGTAGGCAAGGTAGGAAAAGTAATGGCCCAAGGGCACGACGTTATTAACTTAGGGCAGGGAAATCCTGATCAGCCTACTCCTTCACATATTGTAGAAACACTGCAAAAAGCAAGTGCTAATCCTATGCATCATAAATATTCTCCATTTCGGGGGCATCAGTTTTTGAAAGAGGCCGTTGCGACTTTTTATAAGCGAGAATACGGGGTTGATGTGGATCCCGAAAAAGAAGTAGCTATTTTGTTTGGCGGGAAGGGTGGACTTGTTGAAATCCCGCAGTGCTTATTAAACCCTGGAGATACAGTGCTGGTTCCGGATCCTGGATATCCTGATTACTGGTCTGGAGTAGAGCTTGCAAAAGCCAAGATGGAAGTGATGCCGCTCACGGCTGAAAATCATTTTCTACCCGTATACGAAGAGATAAGTGAAAGTGCTAAAGAACAGGCAAAGCTCATGTTTTTAAACTATCCGAATAATCCTACTGGTGCAGTGGCAACGGCAGAATTTTTTGAAAACACCGTGGCGTTTGCTGCCAAGCACGATATTTGTGTGGTACACGACTTTGCCTACGGAGCAATTGGATTTGATGGTAAAAAGCCAATCAGCTTTTTACAGACTCCTGGTGCAAAAGAGACGGGAATTGAAATTTATACTCTTTCTAAAACGTATAACATGGCGGGATGGCGAGTTGGATTTGCTGTAGGAAATGAAAGTGTAGTAGAAGCTATTAATCTTCTTCAAGATCATATGTATGTCAGTCTCTTTGGGGCGATTCAAGAGGCAGCCGCCGTAGCTCTGTTAGAATCTCAACAATGTGTGAATGATTTAGTTAAGCGCTATGAATCTAGACGCAATACATTTATTCAAGGGCTTCAAGAAATTGGTTGGAACGTTACATCTCCAGCGGGCTCCTTTTTTGCATGGCTAAAAGTTCCTGGAGGATATACTTCTGAACAATTTTCAGATTTACTTCTTGAAAAAGCCCACGTTGTAGTGGCACCTGGAGTAGGATTCGGAACATATGGTGAAGGCTATGTGCGCGTAGGACTGCTGACGGATGAAGAGCGCATGAGAGAAGCTGTATCTCGAATAAAAAAATTAAATTTATTTTAAAAACGCATTGACAATCCTTTTTGAGTTGGCTTAATATGTAAGAAGTTAACGAGATTAATAACCGATAAATCCTAGCGGTATTTTTTATTTAGTATATAATCTACGAATTAAATTTAAATAAATAGCAACTTTCTTATTAAGAGTAGGTGGAGGGACTAGCCCGATGAAGCCCGGCAACCGACTTAACGCATGTTAAGCACGGTGCTAATTCTTGCAGCAGCAGCTGAGAGATAAGAAGAGCAACGAAAGCCTCTTCTTAATCACAGAAGAGGTTTTTTTTATTAACGATATTAAACAGCAAGGGAGTTTTTAGCATAATGAGTGAAATCGTTGCAAGCTACTTACTACATGACAATAAAGGAAATTTTCATAAAAAAGCGGAAGGTATCGCTTTAGGACTAACCGTCGGCTCATGGACAGATCTGCCGCTTTTAGATCAGCAGCAGCTTCAAAAGCATAAAGGGCGCGTCGTATCCGTAACTGAGCTTCAAGATTGCGAACGTGTTAACGGATATTTAGGCGGAGAGGTTAAGCAGGCTATTGTCAAAATTGCTTATCCAACTGCCAATTTTTCAAGAGATTTACCGGCTATTTTAGTTACGGTTTTCGGAAAACTATCACTTGATGGAAAAGTGAAATTATTAGACTTGGATTTTCCTGATGAATTATTAGCTGAATTCCCAGGACCGCGCTTTGGAATAGAAGGTATCCGAGAGAAACTAGGCGTTTATGACCGTCCGCTTGTGATGAGTATTTTTAAAGGCGTGATTGGAAGAGATATGACGTACTTAACAACTCAGCTGCGTGAGCAAGCGCTTGGCGGAGTGGATTTGGTTAAAGACGACGAGATTTTGTTTGATAGTGAACGAACACCTTTTGAAGCTCGCGTTACAGAAGGGAAAAAAGTACTGAATGAAGTATACGAAAAAACGGGACACCGCACGCTGTATGCTGTTAATTTAACGGGACGAACGTTTGAATTAAAAGAAAAAGCGAGAAAAGCAGCTGAGCTAGGAGCCGATGCTCTTTTATTCAACGTATTTGCTTACGGGTTAGACGTACTGCAGGCACTTCGAGAAGATGATGAAATTAACCTGCCGATTATGGCACACCCAGCTGTTAGCGGAGCGCTTACGCCATCAGAGTTTTACGGTTTTTCAAATTCATTACTGCTTGGAAAACTATTGCGCTTAGCCGGAGCGGATTTCTCACTGTTTCCATCACCATACGGAAGCGTAGCGCTTTCTCTTGAAGATACGACAGGCATTGCCTACGAATTAACGCGTCCTGTGTACAAATATAAGCAGACTTTCCCGGTTCCTTCAGCAGGAATTCATCCTGGAATGGTACCGCAGCTTGTGAAGGACTTTGGAATCGACAGCATTATTAATGCAGGAGGCGGAGTTCACGGTCATCCAGACGGCGCTATCGGAGGAGGAAAAGCATTCCGTGCGGCGATAGATGCAGTACTCTCTCATCAAACACTAGCCGAAAAAGCGGAAGAATCAAAAGAGTTGCAAAAAGCTTTGCAACTATGGGGAACAGTAGAGGTGAAAGCATGACATCGTTAAAAATCTTTTGTGACTTTGATGGAACAATCACAAATAGCGATAACATTATTGCTATTATGAAACAATTTGCTCCTCCGGAGTGGGAAAGTATTAAAGATGACGTGCTAGCACAGCGCGTTTCTATTCAAGAAGGAGTAGGGCAAATGTTTGCCTTACTCCCCGTGGAATTAAAGGAAGATATTATTTCTTATATTTTAAAGACGTCTGCTATTCGAGATGGATTTGATGATTTTATTGCCTATACAAAAGAGCATCATATTCCGCTTTATATTGTAAGCGGAGGAATTGACTTTTTTGTAAAACCGCTTTTGGGAAATCGAGTTGCAGAGGAAATGCTCTACTGCAACGGATCTGATTTTTCTGGTGAGCATATTTCCATTACGTGGCCTCATACATGTGATAAACAGTGTACAAATGACTGCGGCTGCTGTAAGCCAACGATTATTCGCAATTTTGCAGATGAAAGAGATCATACGGTTGTTATTGGCGATTCAATTACGGATTTGCAGGCTGCCAAATTAGCTGACACTGTCATTGCACGTGACTTTTTAATTGAAAAATGCGAAGAGCTATCTCTACCGTATCGTCCTTTTTCTACTTTTTATGATGTCATTCATCATTTACAAGAATTAACAGAAGAGGTGAAAGCATGAGTATCATGGCTCAGCAAAGGTTGCATGAGCTTGCGGATATAAAAGATGAGTTGGCAGAACGCGATTGGTTCTTCGGTACAAGCGGAAACTTAGCAATTAAAGTGGACCAAAATCCGACAACTTTCTTTGTATCAGCAAGTGGAAAAGACAAAAGAAAACGTACAAATGAAGATTTTTTATTAGTTGATCAACATGGAAAACCTGCAGAAGAAACGCATTTAAAGCCTTCTGCTGAAACGCTTTTACACGTTAAGATTTACGAGTTAACGAATGCTGGGTGCAGTCTTCATGTACATACAATCGACAACAACGTGATCTCTGAACTGTACGGAGATGAAGGGCTTATTTCATTCAAAGGCCAAGAAATTATTAAGGCACTGGGTATTTGGGAGGAAGATGCGGAAATTACTGTTCCGATTATTCCGAATTACTCGGATATTCCGACACTAGCAGAAGAGTTTTCTCACCATATAAAAGGCGATCAAGGCGCGATTTTAATTCGTAACCACGGGATTACGGTATGGGGGAAAAATGCGTTTGAAACAAAAAAAGCGCTAGAAGCCTACGAATTTCTATTTAGCTACCATGTGAAATTACTATCACTTAAAGGCATTAAGCCAAAGGTGCATTTATAAAAGGAGGAAACAACAATGGCGCAAATTCGCTTACATGTAAACAATAAAAGAATTGAAACTCAAGAGGAAGTATCAGCTTTTCTGGCAAACAATGAAGTTATTTATGAAAATTGGGACATTACAAAACTTCCAGAAAATCTTCGTGAAAAATATGATTTAACTGATGAAGAAAAAACAGAAATTTTAAACGCTTTTGGTGAGGATATTAAAGATATTTCTGAACGCCGCGGCTATAAAGCGCAAGATGTTATCTCGCTATCGGAATCTACACCAAATATTGATGAATTGTTAAAAAACTTTCAGCGCAAGCATATTCATACAGATGACGAAGTTCGCTTTATTGTAAGCGGTCATGGAATCTTTGTGATTCAAGGAAAAGACGGCGAATTTTTTGATGTTGAATTAGAGCCGGGCGATTTAATTTCAGTACCAGAAAACATTCTTCATTACTTTACATTAATGGAAGATCGTAAAGTAGTCGCTGTCCGAATTTTCGTGACAACTGAAGGATGGGTACCTATTTACGCATAACAACTACTTGTAAAGCATAGGTCATGATCACCCCGCTTTTACATCTAAAAGCGGGGTATTCTTTGGATTATTATAAAACTAACTATTTTTATATGAATAATAAGTTTAATGGGAGGAACACCATGAAAAAGAGTAAAAAAATGCTGTGGCCACTTACTTTGCTCGTGCTTCTAGTTTTTGCGCTGGCTGCCTGCACGAAAGAACAGCCAAGTCTAAACGAGAAAGCACAGGCAGCTCCAGAGCAGCAAGCGGCTTCTGCTAAGCCTGTACAGCAAGAAGGAAAAAAGGTTACGAAAGATACAAAAATTGCGCTTATTTCTGAATTTACATCAGGCACTCACGCTGCTCAGTACATAACAGGTGTGACAAAAGCGGCTAAAAAAGCAGGAGTACAGCTATCCGTTTCTGATTCGAACAATGATCAATCTAAAATGGCGGCTTATTTAGACACGGCTATTAACCAAAATGTTGACGGCATTATGATTGACCACGGCCGGGCTGAAACCCTTGAACCTGGCGTGAAGCGCGCGATTGCAAAAGGAATTCCCGTTATTGCAACAGACGTAGAATTAAAAGTAGAAGGCGTTACAACCATCGATCAAGACGATTATATGCTTGCGCTGCAGGGTCTGAAACAAATGATGCAGGACATTAATGGAAAAGGAAATATTGTATATGCATTTGTTGGAGGCTTTGCACCGATGGAAAAGCGCGACAGCATTTATAAAATTATGATGAATCGCTATCCAGATGTAAAACAAATTGCCACGTTCGGAAGCGCAACGGACAACACCTCTCTAGACACCCAAAATAAAATGGCAGCCGTATTGAAGCAGTATCCAAATAAAGGAGACATTGCGGCCGTTTGGGCGCCATGGGACGAATTTGCAAAAGGAGTCACAAGAGCGATTAAAGAAGCAGGACGAGACGAGATTAAAGTATACGGAGTAGACTTATCTGATGAAGATCTGCAAATGATGCAGGCAAAAAACAGCCCGTGGAAAGCGTCTGCTGCCGTAAATCCAGCTTCAGTAGGAGAAAAGCAAGTTGATCTGCTTCTTAAAAAGATTTCCGGTCAAGAGATTCCTCGTTATTATTCCTTTGATCCGGTTTTAGTCAAACAAACTGACTTGCCTAATCAAACGATTAATATGGATCAGCTTAGTCAGTACGTAGAAGAATGGGGCAAAAAAGAGTAGAAGTGGAGGGACAGACATGACGAACGAGCTTTCAATGAAGAACATTACAAAAAACTTTGGTTCTTTTCAAGCGCTGAACAAAGTTGATTTTACTGTTCAAAAAGGGGAAATTCATGCTTTATTGGGAGCCAATGGTGCCGGTAAAAGTACGTTGATGAAAATATTGTGCGGAGCTTACGACGAGTACGAGGGAAAGATCTACAAAGACGGAGGAGAAATCTCTATTTCTTCTCCTAAAGAAGCGAAGAGTCACGGCATCGGCATTGTACACCAAGAAGTCGATGTAGCGCTGATTCCTTCGCTGTCAGTAGCTGAAAACATTGTGTTAGACGTACAGGCTTCTAATAAAAGTAAGGCATTTGTAAACTGGAAATCTATTTATAAGAAAGCGGAAGAAGCTCTTTCTTTACTTGGTTCTTCTTTATCCGTTAAAAAAAATGTCGTTGATCTAACTCTATCAGAAAAACAGCAGGTGCTTATTGCACGTGCAATTGTACAGAATGTTGATTATTTAATTTTGGATGAACCAACCGCACCTCTTAGTGTGGAAGAGACGAAACAATTGTTTTCTGTGATGAGAGAGCTGAAGAAAAGCGGAGTAGGCATTATTTATATTTCACATCGCCTTCAAGAAGTGGTTGATATTTGCGACCGCTTAACGGTTTTAAAGGACGGACGCTATGTAGCTACAAAAGAAACTTCACATACATCAATTGAAAACGTGATTACGCTTATGCTAGGAACGTCTTCTGTAAAGCAGTGGGTCAAAAAATCAATAGAAGTTGGAAACGAACTTTTACACGTAGAAGCATTATCTCTTCCAGGGCGTCTTTCGAATATCTCTTTTCATGTAAAAGAAGGAGAGGTAGTCGGTATTGCAGGGCTTGTGGGAGCAGGAAAAACGGAGCTTTGCCGAAGTCTATTTGGTTTAGAGCAATATGTGAGCGGCAGCGTTCGGTTAAAAGGCAAGAAATTAAAGTTGAATAAGCAGCCGTATTATTATATTGCACAAGGTCTTTCTCTTGTTCCTGAAGAACGAAGAAAAGAAGGGATTTTTGTTCAAGAATCGATTGCGGATAACTTAGTTTTGCCAAGTCTGTCCCGCTTTACAAATTATTCGTTTCTAAAGCGAGGAAAGATCAAAGAAAAAGCGCAGAAAACGACTGGGCAAGTTGGCGTAAAGTCTCATTCTATCGAGCAGTCAGTTGGAACGTTAAGCGGTGGAAATCAGCAGAAAGTAGCAATCGGAAAATGGCTTGTTACGGACTCTGACGTACTGTTGTTCGATGAGCCAACTAAAGGGGTCGATGTAGGCTCCAAGCGAGAGATATTTGATTTAATTACAAATCTTGTGTCACAGCAAAAAGGAGTTGTTTATGCAACCTGTGAATTCGAGGAGCTGCTAGGGGTAGCGGATCGAATTTATGTTATGTACAACGGAAAAATCGTGAAAGAATTATCCAAAAAAGAAGCAACTAGTGAAAAATTATTTTATTATACAGCAGGAGGAGTAAAAGGATGAGTGCGGAGTATGTAACAGAACCTGTAGCGAAACCAAAGAGAAAAATAAGCGTTTTCGACTTTTTTTATAAATATGGGACAGTCTTAATGATTTTTGTTATTATGATTATTTTTTCCATTGCCACACCTAACTTTTTAACAGGAGAAAACATTAGTGATATCCTGCGCTCTATTTCCATTGTTACCTTAATCGCGCTTGGTGTAACGATATCGTTAACCGTCAACGGACTCGATTTATCTGTAGGGTCTACGGCTGGATTAGCCACTATTTTATCAGCCTCTATGCTTGTTTTACACAGACAAGAAATTGCAGTCGCTATCATTGTTCCGATTATTGCATCGCTTCTTATCGGGTTAGTAAATGCTTTTTTAGTAGTGAAAGTAAAGATTCCTGATATTTTAGCTACTCTTTCAATGATGTTCATCGTACAGGGGATTTTATTAACGTATACAAAAGGCTCAGCTATTTATACCAATATGCCTTTACCAAGCGGAGACAGAGCTCCGGGAATTTTTATTCCTTCTTTCCTTGCGCTGGGGCAAGGTCACTTTCTAGGTATTCCTGTTCCTGTGATCATTATGCTGCTGACTGTGCTGCTTGTTCATATCGTTTTTTCCTATACGAAGTTTGGGCGTTTTTTCTACGTAACAGGAGGTAACATAGAAGCAGCAAGACTTTCGGGTGTACCGGTTAATCGTTACCGCATGTATGCCTATATGTTTTCAGGTTTGCTTGCTGGAATTGGAGGAGTCGTTTTAGCTGCCCGTATTGGAGTAGGAGAAGTGAACGCGGGCTCACCATTTTTAATGGATGCCGTAGCTGCTACATACATTGGTTTTTCCGTATTTGGAGCAGGGAAACCGAATGTATTCGGGACGCTGATTGGCTCTATTTTAATCGGTGTGCTGTTAAATGGATTAACGATGCTGAATGTTCCGTATTATATGCAAGACATTATTAAAGGAGCTGTATTAGCAGGAGCCTTGGCTTTAACGTATTACCGCTCGAAACAAACATCTACGGCTGTGTAAACAGCCGTTTTTTTTCGTTTGAAATCGGGAAGAATAAGGAAAAACAATAGTATAATCTATTATTTATGTAGAAAGAGGGAGTATAAATGAAACGTGTCGTCATTATAGGAGGAGTAGCCGCCGGAATGAGCGCAGCTTCACAGCTTCGCCGGATGAAAGAAAAAGAAGAAGTAGAAATCCTTGTACTTGAAAAAGGTGGAGATATCTCTTACAGCGCATGTGGCATGCCTTACTATCTGTCAGGTGTTGTAAAAGAAAAAGACGATTTGATTGCTCGTACGAAACAAGAGTTTGAAGAGCGAAATATCTCTGTCCATCTTTTTCACGAAGTTAAAGAAGTAAATCATACAAAAAAATACATAGTAGTGCAAAATGTAAAGACGCAAGCGGAAAAAGAGATAACATATGATGAACTCATCATTGCAACTGGAACAGCGGCTGTTAAACCCAATTTTATGAGTGATAATATGCCGAATGTATGCACATTAAAGTCATTAGAAGACAGCGAAAGAATCTATACATATCTACAGGCTCACTCCGTAGAGAAAGTCACCATTATCGGCGGAGGATATGTCGGAATGGAAGTAGCTGAAGCAATGAAGGCTTTGGGAAAAGAAGTACGGGTTATTGAACAGGGAAAGCAGATTCTATCTATTTTAGATCAAGAAATGGCAAAGCATTTACAAAAGCAGTTAGATGACGATATTTTATTTCATTTCGAAGAAGAAGTGGAAGCATTGCTGCATTCAGATGGTTCCGTCACTCACGTTCAAACAAACCGTCAAACGTATCAAACAGATTTAGTGATTGTAAATGTAGGAGTTCGTCCGAATACGCAATTCTTAGAAAGAAACGGACTAAGGATGCTTGAAAATGGAGCTATTTTAGTAAACGAGAAGTTGGAAACCAACGTGCCTCATATCTACGCAGCAGGAGATTGTGCAACAAGCTATCACCGCGTATTAAAAAAAGATGTTCATATTGCTCTTGGAACCATTGCCAATAAGCAGGGAAGGGTTCTTGGTTACCGATTAGGGGGAGAAAATAGAGAATTTCCGGGTGTTGTAGGTACAAGTATTGTCAAAGTGATGGATTATGAAATTGGGAAAACCGGCATTTCAGAAAGAGAAGCAAGAGAAAATTCTCTTTTATACAAAGCCATCACGGCCGAAGCTCCGAGTCATGCGTCTTACTATCCAGGAGCTGAAAAGATTGTAATAAAACTTGTTTATCATCCTGAAACAAAAGAGATTTTGGGGGTTCAAATGATTGGTAAAGAAGGAGTAGCAAAACGAATCGATGTACTTGCGACAGCTATTACTTGTCGCCTCACAACAGATGAAATAACCATGTTAGATCTTTCGTATGCTCCTCCTTTTGCTACGGTATGGGATGCTGTACAAATTGCTGCTCAGAAAGCCGAATAAAAAAGTCACCGTCTTACAAAAGACGGTGACTTTTTTATTCGACAAGCAGCATCTTTTGTCGAAAAACAACTTGTCAAAAAAAGATAAACGGTATTCCTATAGTAATGTAAGCGTTTGTAAATTCCGACAAAATAATTTTTTCGCGAAAAAAATGTCTATTATTGCGACTCTATTTACATATTTAGTAGAATTTGTAATAATGCGTTATAAGCTAATTTCTTTGTCATAGGAGAGGATTTTGTGTTTGGAGTGAGAAATAGAACGAAATCAGAGAGATTATTAGTGGAAATCGTCCAAAAAAGACAAAAAATGGTGCAGCTCGGAGAAGAAAAAGGTCTGACTAATGAAGAAACCGTTACCTGTAGTCAAGAGCTTGATCAGCTCTTACTCGTTTATCAAAAGCAGCGTTTAAAAGAAGAGGAAGAAAAGACATCGTTTGCCACACTGATTAGCCGCTTTTTATCTTTTTCAAAGCTGTAATGCAGGACAAGCATTCGGAATCGGGCAGTAAAACAATTACGCTGCCCGTGGCCTCTCTTCAGCTTTAAAAAATGTTAATTAAAAAAATCATAAACAGCATACCAAAAATAAACGAATAAGTAGCAAACCTTTCGTTTCCATCGCCGTGACTTTCCGGAATCAACTCTTTATAAATAATAAAAAGCATGGCTCCAGCAGCAAAAGCTAATCCATATGAAACGAGAGAATCAACAAAATTAGTTAAATAAAAACCGAGTAAAGACGTTACAATCTCAACGGAGCCTGTAAGGGTAGCAATTAAAAATGCTTTTATTTTACTAATATTTTGCTGAGCTAAAAATAGCGCGACCAACAGTCCTTCAGGTGCATTTTGAAGACCGATTGCAAGGGCAATTAAGTTCCCTGTATTTTCAACATTTGAAGCGTAGCTAACACCAACAGACAGGCCTTCAGGAAGGTTGTGCAACGTAATAGCGGAAACAATTAAAAGTGCTTTTTCATCAAATTGTATGCCGGTTTTAGAATGCTCAAGATCAATGTGAGGAATATTCTGCTCCAAGAGTGTTAATGTTACCACGCCAAGCAGTAAGCCAATCGCTAAGGAAAAAAAACCGCCGCTTTGAAGAGATTCTGGAATCAAGCTCATAGTAGAAGCTGCTGTCATAATACCTGCAGTGAGCGCAAGAAGAACATCTTTCCACCGATGAGTGAGTTCTTGATTCAAAAACAGAATAGGCAAAGCACCTACTCCAGTCGATAGCGCAGAAAGAATGCTTCCAATTAGTACCTCAGTCATAAACCGTCTCCTTTTACGTATTCTTCTTTTTATCCTCAATTCACATCGTTCTTTTAGTGTATGTTTTTTTGTTTTATATGAGCATGACTATTTTAAAAGTGAATAGCTTTATGCAATAACCTTACAAAAAAGTTGAACCAGTGAAGGTTCAACTTTTTAGGTGAAGTACAGCTCCTGAACCTGATTAGCAATGTGCTCAAGTTTATTGGAAACTTGAGGAATGCCATATCCTACATACAAAGGAGATGTGGCAAAGCGAGGAATGATTTTCGCTGCAATTTTGCCGTTCTTAAGATTATAAAAAAATAAGTTGTAGCTCGTGCAGCTACGATGAAAATGATTTAATAAATAGTGAGCAGCCGTTTGAAGATAATCTGCAAACGCGTGCAGCTCTTTGTCAAGCTGATCCGTTATCACGTTAAATTCAAAAAAGCCCATTCTAGGTTTTGCAGATAAATTAAATGTGACGTGTTCATTTTGAGCAATTGTGACTCCTTCAAACTGCTCTAGCTTCACGTTTTCATTTACATCCATCTCATTTAAACCAATAATTTGCATATGAGGATGTCGTAACGATCCTCCGGACATAGGTCCATGGTTTTTGAAGAAAAGAACAGAAGCATATTCACCGCTGTTCATCATAGATATCCATCGTTCAGTAGCGAAGCTCAGCAAGGTGTACAAATGTTCTTTTGGATAAATAGACAGTTCTGAAGAACATTCATCGGTCTCAATAATAACCGTCTGATAAGCATCTTGCAGAACAGGAAATTTATTCTTTAGCCAAATGATAGGTCCTTGTTTTTCAATGATGCCTGTGAGAGATTCAACGTCACAAAATGGACAAGGATTTTGCCGGTTAACGATTGTTTCAGGCTTTTGCGAACCAATCGCGGAATTAAATAATAAATGGGTTGGTTTCATAATCATTCACCTTTTTATGTAATGGTCATATGTTTATTGTATTAAAAGCATATGTATAAATCCACTTATATACATTTTTTATCAAAAAAATTGTACAAGCGGAGAGAATAACCGATGAAATAAGCCTGCTTTGATTGACTTTGAAGGGAAATTTTAGTATTATCTTGATATCAAGATAATATTAAAGGAACTGATTAAAATGACGAATGATGTAACTAGAGAAGAGTTAGACCAATCTCTTAAATTATTTATTGTACTATCTCGTGCCAATCGTTCAATCAATGATCATGTGCATAAATTTATTCAACAGCATGGAATGAATCCAACCGAATTTGCTGTCCTAGAGTTATTGTACCACAAAGGCCAGCAGCCCCTTCAGCAAATTGGCGGAAAAATTCTGTTGGCAAGCGGCAGTATTACGTATGTAGTAGACAAGCTTGAGAAAAAAGGCTTCTTGGAGCGCGTTGCTTGTCCGAGCGATCGTCGCGTAACCTATGCAGCTATCACCAAGCAAGGCAAGGAAATGATTGAAAGCATGTTTCCGAGTCACGAAAAAAGAATTCATGATATTTTATCCGTTTTATCTAGCGAAGAAAAGGAAGTTGCCATTTCGATGCTTAAGAAACTAGGGCGCTATGCAGATGAATTTTTGCCGGAATCGACTAATTAATTAAGGAAAGCTCGTTTGTTTCTGTTGAACAAACGAGTTTTTTCTATGACTTCTTTCATGGCCAATCGACATCAAAAATAAAAAGTGACAAAAAATTGAAATTAACAGGAATACAGCTGGATAAAAACGAATTAGGTTACATACAGACAATAGAGGAAGGGGAACAAATGATGAAATTTGAGAATTATACATATACGCGACCTGATATGAATGAAATTGAAAAGCAGTTTGAAAAGGCCATTACACATTTTACGGAAGCAGCGTCAGTCAGTCAGCAAAATGAGGCAATTCGTCTAGCAAACGATGCGTATTCTCAGTACAGTACAATGGGGAACATCTGCTATATTCGTCATTCTATCGACACAGCGAATGAATTTTATAAAGAAGAACAAGACTATTTTGATGAAACACAGCCGCTTTTAGAAGGATATGTAGAGAAATTTTACAAAGCCTTAATCTCTTCGCCTTTTAAACAGCAACTAGAAGAAAAGTGGGGAAAGCAGCTGTTTTCTCTTGCTGAAATGCAGTTAAAAACGTTCTCTCCTGAAATAGTAAAAGAGCTGCAGGAAGAAAATAAGCTATCATCTCAATATACGAAACTAGTGGCATCAGCTAAAATTGTATTTGAAGGAGAAGAAAGAACGCTAGCTCAGCTCGATCCGTTTATGGAGTCACCTGATCGAGAAATGAGAAAAAAAGCAGCAGAAGCGAAGTTTCAATTTTTCACCGATCACGAAGAGGAATTTGATGATATTTACGACAAACTTGTAAAAGTAAGGACCAAGCTTGCTGAAAAATTAGGCTATAAAAATTTCGTAGAAGTGGGCTATGCTCGTATGTCTAGAATAGGCTATGATGCTGAAATGGTTGCTGCTTTTCGCAAACAAGTAAAAGAGTATATAGTTCCCCTTACTGAAAAACTAAAAAAGCGTCAGCAGGAAAGAATTCAAGTAGAGAGCTTAACTTATTATGATGAACCGTTTCAGTTTGAAACAGGAAACGCAGTGCCAAAAGGTGATGAAAAGTGGATTATTGAAAATGGACGGGTTATGTATAAGGAGCTTTCTAAAGAGACAGATGAATTCTTTTCATTTATGCTTGAAAATAATTTAATGGATTTAGTAGCTAAAAAGGGCAAAGCAGGCGGAGGCTACTGTACGTTTATTGAAGAATACAAAGCGCCGTTTATTTTTTCAAATTTTAATGGAACATCAGGCGATATCGATGTGTTAACGCATGAAGCAGGGCATGCTTTTCAAGTGTATTCCAGCCGAGATATGGAAACCAATGAGTATCACTGGCCTACGCATGAAGGAGCTGAAATTCATTCGATGAGCATGGAGTATTTTACATGGCCTTGGATGGAGTTGTTCTTTAAAGAAGACAAAGATAAATACCAGTTTTCTCATTTAAGCTCAGGCTTAACTTTCTTGCCTTACGGGGTAGCAGTAGATGAATTTCAGCATGCTGTATACGAACGCCCTGAGATGACGCCTTCGGAACGAAAACAAACGTGGCGAGAAATTGAAAAAAAATATATGCCTTCTAAAAACTATGATGGCCATCATTATCTAGAAAGCGGGGGTTTCTGGCAGCGCCAGCTTCATATTTACACGTCTCCGTTTTATTATATTGATTATACGCTCGCTCAAATTTGTGCATTTCAATTTTGGAAAAAGGATCGAGAAAATCATGAACAAGCATGGCAAGATTACGTTCATTTGTGTAAGCTTGGCGGAAGTAAGCCGTTTTTAGAATTAGTAGAGGAAGCGAATTTGATCTCTCCATTCGAAGAGGGCTGCGTGCAGTCTGTAGTAGATGAAATTGAAAACTATTTAAATAGTATTGATGATAAAAAGCTATAAAAAAAGAGATTGAGACATAACAAAATCAATCGAATCTAAAGACGAACAAATGGAATAAACAATCTAATATGAATCGCTTGTTACACCGCCGTTGATTTCCGTGCAAGGCTTCGCTTTCCGCGGGCGGCCGGTGAGCCTCCTCGGCGCTTATGCTCCTGCGGGGTCTCACCTATTCCGCTTTTCCCGCAGGAGTCTTCGCCTTGCCCTCCAATCAACAGCTAGAAGCACCTAGATTAAACCTACGCTCACCCTCATAATAAAAAATCCGAATGAGTTTGATTCTTATTCAAAAAACAAACTCGTTCGGATCTTCCTTCAACTAACATACTTTTGTTCGAGTCTCTTTTTTTAATGGTTCATTCCTTGTTCCCATAAAGGAATCGTAAGGGTAACGCTAGTTCCTTCGCCCACAGTGCTTTTAATTTCAAATGTTCCTTTATGCTGATACAAAATGTTTTTAATCACAACAAGCCCAAGACCAGTACCTGATGGCTTTGTGGTAAAGAAGGGCTTTTGAATATGCGTAAGTAAATTTGAGGGAATGCCGACTCCTGTATCTTGAATGAATATAGTAAGGTCTTTAGTATGCTGAGTAACGTTTAAATGAATTTCTCCACCGCTAGGCATAGCTTCAAGCGCATTTTTTAATAAATTAATGAGTACTTGCTTAATTTGATTTGCATCACAGCAGATGTATGTATGCCGGGCTTCCGTCTGCGTTTTAACGACAACATTTTTTAATACACATTCTGATTCAAACAAAAGAATAACGTCATTTAAAATAGTAGAGAAAGCATGCTTTTGCATAATCGTATCATGAGGTTTAGCGAGCAATAAAAATTCTCCAACAATTGAGTTAATTCGATTCAGTTCGCTCAGCATAATGGTTGTATAAGAATGATAGCGGCTGCTGTCTTCATGAATCAGCTGAATAAATCCATTTAGAGAAGTAAGTGGATTTCGAATTTCATGAGCAATACCCGCAGCCATTTCCCCAGCTAAAGATAGCTTATCCTTTTGGCGAAGAAATTTTTCAGTTTCTTTCTCTTCGGTAAGGTCACGTGAAATACCAAAAAGAGCAACGACCTGTTGATGACGATTAAAAATAGGTGAAACCGTAATTTCTACGTCAATTATTTTTCCGTCTTTTCGCTTGTCTTGAGTTTCAAAGGCAACCAGCTTTTCTCCTTTTTTAACCCTTTCTAATCGGCTTTCAGCGTCGCCTTTTAAGCCAGCAGGAATAAATGGAATGGCTTTTCCGACAATTTCTTCCGCTTTCCATCCGTATATTTGCTCAAAAGCATCGTTTACTTTAATCACTTTGCCGTCTAGACTGAACACGGCAATGGCGTCGCGGTTATATGTAAAAAAAGATTGTAAATACTCTTGAGCTGAGTACAGTTCATCTTCGGTTTTGTTCATTTTGACCGTCGTAATAGCAATCAGTTTTTTAGAGAAATGAGCACAGTATAACAAAATAATCATTGTGATCAGCGTAAACAAAATGAAATAAACGATATCTAATTTCACGAAAGTCACAGATGTAAAAAGAGTGTTGCTTACATAAAAGTACAAAACAATTATTATGGACATTAATGTAGAAATTACAATAGCGATATAGCTATAATAAATAAAGCTAACAATTATTCCAAGAAACAAAAACAAATAATTAATAACAGCAGGTTCAATAGATGTCATGTACGCAATATAGGCATAATAGCATATAAAAAAAGAATACATAATGATAGCAGGATGAAAACGAAAGTAGTACATAACTGTCACTGCCAGTAATAAAATTCCTCCGCTTATAAAAACAATCAGATGAGGATCAGCTGCAATAAAGTGGTATAACACGATGTGGACAAAATACAGCAGCCAAAAAATAAGTAAAAGAATAAAATTCCGTTTTTTTATGAGGTTGTGTGATTCCATAAAAAATCCCTTTCTTAAATGGTGAATAATTTTATAGGAGAATAACTTTATAGTCAGCTAGTCGCACGATATAGTAATATATCACTCATATTAGCATAGTTACAACTGTGTGAATAGCCGAATTGAGCACTTAGACCAAGGAAGATAGATCTAGAATGTGGCTGTTCATAAATTATTAAGGAAATATGAGGGGAATATGAACGAAATGAAGGGGATGTAAAGCTTTTGTGATAACCTTGTAAAAGCGAACTTTTTTCCAATCGGATAGGCTATACTGCCAGTAGAGCCATATGAATAGTGACTACATAGAGGCTCAGATGATTCGAAAGGAGACGGTAAAATGAACAAAAGTTTATTAGTCAAGTTATTTGGATCACTTCTAGCAATTATGTTAATCACAGCATGCAACTCACAAACGGATGAAAAAGATGCCACAGAACCGCAAACAGAACAGTCGGGTGATACTCAAGCGGAGGATACAACTACAGATGATTCACAGGAAACAATGAAGCAAGACGAAGCAGATGATTCATCTGGGGATGAAGCAGCTGATGATCAAGAAGAATCAACGGATAGTGCTGACGGAAAAACAGACGAAAGTAAATAAACGTAAGTATTTCTATAAAAAAAAGCGACTCAAGTAGAGTCGCTTTTTCTATTAGTTTTGTACGGTGATTTCGCTTGCTTCATTTAACGTTACGTTCACTGTAGATACGTCTCCGTCATCTAACAGTAAATCTGTAATTCGATCTTCAAGCTGTTCTTGAATTGCTCGGCGGAGCGGTCTAGCACCGAATGCAGGGTGATAGCCAAGTTCAGCCAGTTTTTCTTTTACCTCATCCGCTACGCTCAGCGTGATGTTTTGTTCTTGTAATGTTTCTTTTAATTCAGCAAGCATAAGGTCAACGATTTTAATCAAGTTATCTTTTTCAAGGTGATTAAACTCAATGATTGTATCAAATCGATTTAAAAACTCTGGTTTGAAATAAGATGAAAGTGAATCTAAAACGGATGCCTGTTTAAGAGCGTCATTTTCTGCGTCAAACCCAACCGTAATTTTCTTTTCACCTACACCAGCGTTACTTGTCATAATGATAACTGTGTCTTTAAAGCTTACTGTGCGACCTTGACTATCTGTTAGACGTCCGTCTTCTAGAATTTGCAGAAACATATGCTGAACGTCTGGATGAGCTTTTTCAATTTCATCTAGTAAGATGATGGAATAAGGGTTGCGGCGTACTTTCTCTGTTAATTGTCCTGCCTCTTCGTGACCTACGTAGCCAGGAGGGGAACCGATTAATTTAGACACCGCGTGTTTTTCCATATATTCACTCATATCTAGACGAACCATAGCATCTTTTGAGCCGAATAGTTCTTCAGCTAATGTTTTGGTTAACTCTGTTTTACCGACACCTGTTGGACCGACAAATAAGAATGAACCAATTGGGCGATGCTTCGCTTTTAATCCAGCGCGAGAACGTCGAATCGCTTTTGCTACTTTTTCTACAGCTTCCTGCTGTCCGATTACTTTTTGAGCTAAGTGCTCTGCTAAATGTTTCATTTTTGCTGATTCATTTTCTTGAAGTTTACCAACAGGGATACCCGTTTTCTTTTCAATAATTGCTTGAATGTCAGCAATATCCACATTCATTTTTTTCTGTTCTTCGTTCAATTGTTTTTCAAGAGCAGCTTCTTCATCGCGCAGTTTTGCCGCTACTTCATATTTTTCATTCTTTAACGCCTGCTCTTTTTCTTTTGTAATTTCTTTTAAGCGAGCGGCCGCGTCGTCTTTATTTGTAATGCCTGCCTGTAAGTTCATTTTTGAACCTGCTTCATCTAGCAAGTCAATTGCTTTATCAGGCAAGAAGCGATCTTGAATGTAGCGGTGTGATAAATTTACACAAGCGCGGATCGCTTCATCTGTATAGCTAACGCCGTGATAATCTTCATATTTACTTTGAATTCCTTTTAGAATTTCAACGGCTTCTTCTACAGACGGTTCGTGAACCATAACCGGCTGGAAGCGTCGTTCAAGAGCCGCATCTTTTTCAATGGAACGATACTCTTTTAAAGTTGTAGCTCCGACTACTTGAAGTTCGCCTCGTGCAAGAGCTGGTTTTAAAATATTGCTTGCGTCCATTGAACCTTCCGCTGAACCAGCTCCTACAAGAAGGTGAATTTCATCGATAAATAAAATCACGTTTTTTCGCTGTTGAAGCTCAGAAATCAACTGCTTCATGCGCTCTTCAAATTGACCGCGAACGCCCGTATTAGCTACGAGAGATGCTACGTCTAACAGATATACATCTTTATTTAACAGCTTGGCAGGAACTTTTCCTTCTGCGATTTTTAAAGCTAACCCTTCAACAACAGCTGTTTTACCAACGCCAGGTTCTCCAATTAGTACCGGGTTGTTTTTGTTTCTTCTATTTAAAATTTCAATGACACGCTCTACTTCTTCTTCGCGGCCAATAACAGGGTCAATTAATCCCGTTTTCGCAATTTGAGTTAAGTTTCGACCGAACTGGTCTAAAAATCCGCTGCCGCCATTTCCTTGCTGCGGCTGTTCCGGTGCAGCTTGTTCTTGTGACATTTGCTTGAATAAATCATCGATGTTCATAAAGCCGCCACCTCCAAAACCTGATGGGATTTTATGTTCTTTCATTAGCGCTTGGTAACATGTATGACATAAACGATATTGAGATTTTTGATTATTTGTTTGTACGTTTAATTGAATAGACGCTTCACGTTTATTACAGTTTTGACAAATCATTTAATTAGCCTCCCTAAATGATTTTAATCGAAGATCAGTAGGTGTTTGACCTTTCTTGACCTTTCGTAATTTCATTATACTTTGACCTTTTTTGACTTTCAAGTCTTTTGCTTAAAAAAATTTTGAGGGAAGTTCCTCGCTTATGTACAAGAGGTAGTACATTAAAAAAAGATGTGTTTTATGTGTACCCGTTCTATACATGTAAAAACATAAGAGGCATTTTGTACAATGATCTGCTTGGAGAGGGAATTAATATTAATAAGAAGAAAAGTGGAAACATGAGTGCAGAGCTTACCGTTGGATAAAATAAGTTATTGACAGCAAGAAGGATAAAAATTATACTCAAGAAGGTTTGCACTTAACTGCGTAAAAGCATAAAAGCGTTTAAGTGAAAAAGAAAGATAGAAAGGGAATACCTCATGAAAAAAGAAATTTCATTTATACAATCAATAGCGGTGGTTTTGGTGCTATTAGCTATTATTTTTGTTTCATTATTTATGTTAAAGCTGCCGCCTCATATTCCGCTAATATTTGGTGTAGCATTTATTAGTGTGATTGGCTTTTTGTTGAAATATAAGTGGCCAGAAATGGAGAAAGGAATTTTGGACGGTGTTAGACTTGGCATTAAGCCTATCCTTATTTTAATGCTGATCGGGATGCTCATTGCGATTTGGATGGTAGGAGGAACGATACCGACGATTTTATCCTACGGCTTCCACTGGATTTCACCGCAGTACTTTTTAATTAGTGCTTTGGTTATTACCGTATTAGTTTCAACATTTACAGGAAGTTCATTAACAACCGTCAGTACGGTAGGGGTCGCTTTATTTGGCGTAGGAACTGCTATTGGTGTACATCCAGGTCTAGCAGCGGGAATGATTGTTTCAGGAGCTGTGTTTGGAGATAAGATGTCTCCATTGTCTGATACAACAAATTTTGCCTCTGGTATCGTTGAAGTGCCGCTCCCTAAACATATTCAGCATATTACGTGGACGACGGTTCCAAGTATTGTCATTACCGCAATCATTGCATTGGTCATTGGGATGAACGGAAATCATGAAAGCGTCAATTACGGAGAAATTCAAGGAATTCAAGAAGCATTAAAGCATACGTTTAATTTACACGTGTTAACGTTGCTTTCTCCACTCTTAGTTCTTATTTTTTCGATGAGAAGAGTCGATGTATTGCCAACGTTAGTTTTAGGGATTGTAACGGCCATTATTACAGGAATGATTACACAGCATGAATTTACGCTGAGTCAATTGTTAGGGGTTCTTCAAAGCGGGCCGGCAATCGAGTCAGGAAATAAAGTAGTCGATGCGATTGTAAACAAAGGCGGATTACAGTCCATGATGTTTTCTATTTCTCTTATCATGATTGCCTTATCGCTAGGGGGATTGATGAGAGCAGTTGGAATTATTGATGCTTTATTAGAAGGATTAGCAAAACAAATCCGCCGCAGCGGAGACGTTATTTTTGCTACGCTTCTATCTTCAATTGGAGTGAACGTTATTACAGGAGAACAGTATTTATCAATTCTTCTGCCTGGGCAAACGTTTAAGCCGCTGTATGAAAAGTGGAACTTAGACCCAAAAAACTTATCACGAACGCTTGAAGACGGCGGAACGGTTATTAATGCTATCATTCCGTGGGGTGTCAGCGGCGCTTTTATTTCAACAGCATTAAATATTCCAGCAGCTGACTACGTTCCATTTACATTCTTTAGTATTTTATGTCCGATCTTTTCGGTTATTTTAGCATATACGGGCATTGGTATTGCCAAGAAAAAAGCTCAGTCTTAACTGGGCTTTTTTCTTTTTGAAAAAGGACAGGTAAAAAACGACAAAAAAAGTATGATTCCACTTTTCAAATCTATAATTTAATAATACAATTTACTATACGTCTTTCTTGTTCATGTGTTTGTATGAATTCTTATTTCTTTATAGATGAAGAAATTTTGGTTTTGCGTTATGATAAATAAGCTGTGTTGGCGATGGGATGAATGCCCTTTTTAGCAAACATTTAAGAAGGGTAAAGCCACATAAAAACACTCATTATAAAAGAGAAAAGATATTTATCGAGGAGAGGGTTTCTGTTGAAAAAATGGGGCATCATTGCATTAATCACTGTAGCTGTGCTCGGTGTGACAGCGGTTTTCAACCGAGCTGAAAGTGATGATGTAAATAAAGAAAAATTGAATTTATTATCGCCTTATTCAAATAAAGTAGATGTATATAGCATTACGTATCCTAGTGATAATTTAAAGATAAAAGGGTTTTTAGTACAGCCTAAAGACATTGCAGACAAACACTATCCGCTTTTAGTATATAATCGCGGAGGAAATCGCGAACATGGCATGATTCGCGCAAAAACACTTCAGTATTTGTCATACTGGGCAAGTAAAGGCTACGTCGTTGTTGCGACTCAATACAGGGGAAATGGCGGAAGTGAAGGAACAGAGACGTACGGCGGTAAAGATATTGACGACGTATTAAACCTTATTAAATGGGGAGAACAGCTTCCTTATGTAAATCACCAGCAAAAGGTAGCGCTAGGATATTCACGCGGCGGTATGATGACGTATTTAACGATGAAAAACGGCGTTAAATTTGATGCAGTTGTCGTACAATCAGGTATTACAGACATGTTTCAATTCTATGATCAAAGAGGGCCTGAAATGAAACAAGTGCTGCGGACAATTGTAGGAGATCCGGCGCAGTATCCAGAGAGGTATAAAAGTCGTTCTGTTGTCTATTGGAGCGATAAAGTAAATTCACCTCTTTTGATTTTACAGGGTGATCATGATCGTAAAGTTCATCACACTCAGGCTGAAAAGCTTGTGAAACAACTAGATGAGCAGGGAAAAGAATACAAATATGTACTGTATAAAAACGGAGACCATCCGCTAACTGCTTATTATGATCAATATAACGCGGAAATTGATAAATGGTTTAAAATACATTTAGCTAAGCAGTAAAGAAATTGGAAGCAGTTTTGATGAATGGAAAAGAGCAGCTTGTTTTATCCTACTACATGTAAGCATATAAAAAGGGGATGAAGCAAAATGACTCAGTCTAAAAGTCAAAAAGAGCGTCAGTGGAACGTACGAAAACAATCACAAAACCCATCGCATGGAAAAGTAAAATCTTTTGAAGAGCTATCGGAAGAAATCACGCCTAAACGTAAATAAGGTAACCATCATATAAAGGAAGACACAAAAAAGGAGAGCTGAAGCTCTCCTTTTTCTATGTTTTTTATGGATTTGTGGACCACATGCCCGCAGATTTGATAAAAATACGCGGATGCAGTTTTAATTGTGCTACCATAATTTCAGCTAGGTCTTCAGGCTGCATCACTTTATCAGGATTGCCATCCGTTAAGTTTTCTTTATATGCTAATTCCGTTGCTACTGTACTTGGTGTTAGCGCTGTTACACGAATATTATGTTTGCGCACTTCTAGCGCTAGAGATTCGGTTAAGCCGAGCACGCCAAATTTTGAAGCGCTGTAAGCACTTGTAACGGGAGCGCCTTTTTGACCAGCAGTAGATGAAATATTGATGATGTCTCCACCATTTTTTTCGATTAATTGAGGTAGAACAGCGCGCGTTACGTAGTAAACGCCCATTAAATTCACCTCAATGATTTGTTTCCACTCAGCTGGGTCTAGCTCTAAAAAGCTTCCGAATTTACCGATTCCCGCATTGTTGATTAAGATATCCGTTGCCCCTAATTTTGTATGTAGATGCTCAACTGCTGCGTTTACTTCTTCCATAGAAGAAACATCTGCTGTTGCATAAGCAACTTGTACATCAAATGCTTCTAGTTCAGAAGCAACAGCCTTTAAATCTGCCTCTGTACGAGCAATTAAACCGATATTTACGCCTTCTTTTGCTAATTCAATCGCAGTTGAACGACCGATGCCTTTTCCTGCTCCTGTAATAAGAGCTACTTTGCCTTTAAGTGATTGTGCCATGTATAGACTCCTTTCAATGTTCCGCATAAACATTCTTCATAATAACAAAGAATTATTCATTACTATCCTATAGAAATGCACAAATGATGTCAAAAATAAAGATTATTAAAATGGCTTCAAGTATAAATTTCCTTTTCATACAAAAACTATAGAGACTAAAAAGAAGAAATTCCGTTTCTTTTCGTTCAATGTAGTGGAGGATGAGCAATGCGTATAAAAAAACTATCTGAGTTAACGAATAAATCCAAACAGCGGAAAGAAAAAGCTGATGAATCGAAGGACTCTAAGAAAACGAGTGCTTCTTCTACACAGGAAGAGCAGAAATTATCGGAGAGGGTGGGAGATAATTTATCCCGCATGAAAAAAGCACTGGGACAGAGCACGGACTTAGTTGTGCGAGAGTTTCGAATTTCGATTGAAGAAAAATTCACTTTAGGCCTTGCTTACATCGACGGATTAGTAAATAAAGACGAAGTTGAACACTATGCGCTGGACTCCATTATGCACTATCACGATGAACATTTAACACATGATGATGGCATCGTTAATATGTACGAATTGATTAAAAGCTATAGTTTGGCAGCGGGGGAAATCATGGAAGCAAAGACATTGGATGATGCTCTTCTTCATGTGTTATCAGGAGATACCGTGCTGTTTTTAGAAGGGTATCAAACGTGTATTGTGGCAAGTACAAGAGGGTGGAGAGACAGGGCTGTTTCTGAACCACAATCTCAGACCGTTGTAAGAGGGCCTCGAGACAGCTTCACAGAAACACTGCGAACGAATACCGCATTGATTCGGCGCCGAATAAAATCTCCAAAACTTTGGATTGAATCTCAGCAAATAGGAGAGTTTACAAAAACGGATATTGCGCTCGTTTATATAGACGGCATTGCGGATGAACAGGTTATTCAAGAGGTAAAGGAGCGTCTTTCTAAAATTGATATAGACGGTATTTTGGAGAGCGGATATATCGAAGAGTTGATTCAAGATGAAGATTATACACCTTTTCCTACTATGCATAACACGGAGCGTCCAGACTCCGTGGCAGCAGGTCTTTTAGAGGGGCGAATAGCGATTCTAGTAGACGGTACACCTTTTGTATTAATGGTTCCTGCCCTATTTATTCAATTTTTTCAAGCGGCCGAAGATTATTACCAGCGCGCAGATATTAGTACATTGATTCGCTTAATGCGCTACATGGCATTTTTCTTAGCCCTTTTAACACCTTCTGCTTATATTGCTTTAACTACTTTTCATCAAGAGATGCTTCCTTTTGCTTTGTTAATTAGTATTGCAGCTCAAAGGGAAGGTGTTCCTTTTCCTGCTATTATTGAAGCGTTTATTATGGAAATCACGTTTGAAATTTTACGAGAAGCAGGAGTCCGATTGCCTCGAGCAGTAGGTTCAGCTATTTCGATTGTGGGAGCACTCGTTTTAGGAGAAGCCGCCGTACAAGCGGGATTAGTTTCACCTGCAATGGTTATCGTTGTATCCATCACAGCTATTAGTAACTTTGTGTCACCTGTGTATGATATGGCTATTGCAGTAAGGATGCTGCGCTTTATTTTAATGGTTTTAGCAGCTACTTTTGGCCTATTCGGTATTATCCTTGGTCTAATTTTAATGATTTTACATTTATGCAGCTTAAGGTCATTTGGAGTCCCTTATATGACACCTATGGCTCCATTTGTGAAGCGTGATCAAAAGGATGTTCTAATTAGACGTTCGATCAAAAAAATGAAAACAAGGCCAAAGCTTATTAACGAGAAGAATATTTCACGTCAAAAGACGCAAAAAAACTAAACTGTGTAAAGGTGGCCGTTTACTATGAAAGCATTTCTAATGTTATGTATCTGTTCATTGCTATTAAGCGGCTGCTGGAGCAGTCGAGAGTTGAATGAACTAGCCATTACGGTTGCTGTCGGAATTGATAAAGCAGAAGATGGCATCATTGTTACAGTTCAGCTGATTAACCCTGGTGATATTCAGGCCAAAACCCCTACAAACGGGCCTTCTGTTACGACATTTTCTATTAAGGCTTCGTCTGTAATGGAAGGGTTAAGAAAAATAACGACAAAATCCCCGCGGAAAATTTATCTTTCTCATTTACGAATGCTCGTCATTAGCGAAAGTATGGCGGAAGACGGTATTGCTGAAGTGCTTGATTTCTTTGCTCGGGATCATGAAGTGCGTACCGATTATTTTGTTGTTATTGCTAAAAACACGAAAGCATCGAGCGTGCTGAACGTATTAACAACAATCGAAAAAATACCAGCTAACCATATGTTTGCTTCATTAGACGTGTCACAGCGTATTTGGGCACCTACTAGAGGAGTAAAGTTAAATGAACTGATCAGTAATTTAACCAGCGAAGGAAAGCAGGCGGTGTTATCAGGAGTATTGTTAAAAGGCAATGTGAAAAATGCAGGAGATATGTCTAGCATTTCTCGCACCAATCTTTCCACTCTGCTCAATTTCAAAGGATTGGGTGTCTTTCAAAATGATAAGCTTATCGGCTGGTTCAATGAAGACGAAAGTAAAGGATATAACTATATTACAGGAAATGTAAAAAGTACGTTAATTGTTATTCCATGCGAAAAAAAAGAAAAACAGCATGATATCATCGGAGTAGAAATGCTTCGAACGAATGTGAAGGTAACCGCTTCTATGAAAAATCATAAACCTCATATTCACGTTGATTTAAAAGGAGAAGCGAACGTGGCTGATGTAGAGTGTCAAGTGAATTTACAGGACCCAGCTGTAATCAATATGCTCGAAAGAAAAACAGCAGCCGACGTAAAAGAAAAAATGAATGATGCAGTAGAAAAAGCTCAAAAAAACTATAAAAGCGATATCTTCGGTTTTGGCGAAGCGTTTTACAGACAAGATGTAAAGAGATGGTACAAAATGAAAAGAGACTGGAACAGAATTTACGCAGAGGATTTAACCGTCGATTTAGATGCAAAAGTTCAAATCCGTCGCTTAGGCACGTTAAATAACTCATACATGAAGCAAATGAAGCATTAAGGAGAAAGAAAATGGAGGGATTTATCGCCTTACTCGTACTGCTTGCTTATTTGACTAAAAAAATCATGATCAACTTCCGAAAGGAAAAGTATTACCGTGAAATAGTCGTCTACCTTTGTCTCATAGGTTTGGGTCTATTCTTTTGGGGAGCGATTACACTCCGTAAAGAAGTTCCTACGCCTCTGTACTTTTTAGAGGCACTAATTAAGCCTCTTACTAGAACCGTTCATCATCTGTTATTCACGTGAGCATGTAGGAGAGAAGGGGTGTATGATGCAGATAAAAGAATTTATTACTCCGAAACAACTTCTTTTTCTCATTTATTTTTTTTGTATCGGAAGCGCTATTTTGGCAGTTCCAGCTACGTTATTAGAAACGAATAGACAAAATGCCTGGGTATGTAGCGTACTTGCTATTGGCTTAGCCCTTTTAATTGTTGCGGTGTTGTTATGGCTGATGCACCGTTACCCTCAGCAAACGTTCATTGAAATAGCTAAAAAGGCGCTAGGTCCTTACGCCGGAGCGTGTATTTCTCTTATTTACATTTTTTTTATGTTCATTCAATCTACGTTTTCCCTTCGAGATATCAGTACATTTATGACGACGCAAATTGTCCCTGAAACGCTGCCTACGTGGATTCATGCTCTTGTTCTTTTAGCTGTTATATACGGAGGGTATCTAGGTATTGAAGTGATAGCGAGAACCGCGGAAATCTTTTTACCGTGGATCGTCGTACCTTTTTTATTGTTAATTTCGTTAAATATTCCTCAGATGAAACTGGATCGTCTTTACCCTTTGTTTGAATTCCGCATGGATGATTTAGTGTTAGGGACCACGTATTTCTTAGGAAATCCGTTTATGGAATTGATTTTTGTGCTAATGATTACGCCTCATATAAAAGATGGAAAAAAGGTAAAAAGAATGATTGTAATTGGTACTGTGGCATCGGGTTTGACGATTACGATTGCAGTTGCGGCTTGTATATTAGCTCTTGGCGCGAATATTGCATCAATGCACAGCTACCCAGTTTATTTATTAGGAAAAATGATTTCGTTAGGTGCAACGATTCAGCACGTTGAAGTATTAGTAGCTATTATTTGGATGTTATCTATCTTTTTTAAAGTTGTCATTGTGTTCTATGCTATTCAGTTAAGTATCGTCCAATTATGTAATTTACGGGTGCGCAATTTTTTAAGCTTTCCTTTAGGTCTAATCATTACAGGCGTGGCGTATTACATTATTCCAAATACAGCATACTTCAATTATTTTGAAAAATATTACTGGCCGTTTTATTTACTTGTACTAAGCGTCTGTTTTCCGTTGTTATTTATTGCGCTTTCTTATATAAAGAAAAATAAGGTAGCTAAAGGCGATAGAAGCCAACAAACATAGCATTATTTATACGCATGTGGTATAGTATACGATGACAATTCAAGAAGAAACGCCGTACACGTTTGTATATGTACGGGAGAGGTTCGAAAACTCCCTCTATAAAAAACTAAGATCATCGTTGATGACAAAAGACACGGTTTTAGCGTGTCTTCTTTCACGTGCTTTTCTATTAACACGTCTTTTTGACGTGTTTGGTAAGGACGTGTATCTTAGTTGCTTTTTAGGGAGATTGCTGGAAAAGAGCAGTCTCTTTTTTGTGTTATAAAATTAGTCACAAAGGGAACGAACGGTTCAATAAAGTTTCTTCTTCTTTTGATTTCAATCAAAAAGGAGACGAACAATAATGATGAAAAATGAAAAAGCGATTGTTGTATTTAGCGGAGGTCAAGATAGTACAACATGTCTATTTTGGGCTTTGAAAAACTTTAAAGAAGTAGAAACGGTTACTTTCCAATACGGTCAGCGTCATAGTCAAGAGATAGAGGTAGCAAAAGCTATCGCAGCTGATTTAGGTGTGAAGCATACCGTCCTAGATATGTCACTTTTAAATCAATTAGCACCAAATGCCTTAACGCGAGATGATATTGAGATCGAGCAAAAAGAAGGAGAGTTGCCTACAACGTTTGTGGATGGCCGCAATCTGTTATTTTTATCATTTGCAGCCGTACTGGCTAAAAACAGCGGAGGCCGTCATATCGTAACAGGCGTTTGTGAAACTGATTTTTCGGGATATCCAGACTGTCGAGATGTATTTGTGAAATCGTTAAACGTCACGCTTAATTTATCAATGGACTTCGAGTTTGTGATTCACACGCCGCTTATGTGGATTGATAAAGCAGAAACGTGGGCGTTAGCGGATGAGCTAGGAGCGCTTGAATATGTGCGTAAAAAAACATTAACGTGCTACAACGGTATTGTTGCTGACGGATGCGGTGAATGTCCCGCATGTCAATTACGAAAGCGTGGGTTAGATCAATATCTGCAAACAAAAGAAGGAGGAGAGAAATAATGCTGCAACAAATGTATCCTCAAGTATTCCATGACTATGAATATGAACTGAACAAAGATATGCAGTTTGCTGCGGCACATTTTGTTCCTCACACAGAAGCAGGAAAATGCCGTCAAGTTCATGGACATACGTACTTTGTAAATCTAACTGTTGCCGGAGATACATTAGACGAAGCGGGCTTTTTAGTAAACTTTGCGCTATTGAAAAAAATTGTTTCTGGTCAATTTGATCATACATTATTGAACGATCATTCTATCTTTAACGAAGAAAATCCAAATGATTTTCCTACAACTGAAGTTGTTGCTCGTAAAATTTATGAGTTGGTTCAAGAATATCTAGACACACTACCAAATAAGCCTTCTTGCGTACAAGTATTCGTGCGGGAAACGCCGACAAGTTACGTAGTTTACCGCCCAAAGAAGGTGAAAAAACGTGGCTAATACAATTCCAGTACTTGAAATATTCGGACCAACGATTCAAGGAGAAGGGATGGTTGTAGGGCGTAAGACGATGTTTGTTCGTACCGCAGGCTGTGATTATTCCTGCAGCTGGTGTGATTCAGCTTTTACATGGGATGGATCAGCTAAAAACGATATTCGTCAGCTAACAGCAGAACAAATTTGGACGGAGCTAAAAGAAATTGGAGGAGAGTGCTTTGATCACGTCACCATTTCTGGAGGAAACCCTGCGCTTATCAAGGCGATTGGTTCACTTGTAGAGCTTTTGCACAGTCATGGGGTAAAAGTAGCTCTTGAAACACAGGGAAGCCGTTATCAGGATTGGTTCCTAAAGATCGACGATTTAACGATTTCTCCTAAGCCTCCAAGTTCATTGATGAAAACAGATTTCTCCGTATTAGACGATATTATAGAGACATTAATAAAGGAAAAACGCATGGCGCATATAAGCATAAAAGTCGTTGTATTTAATGATGAGGACTTTGAGTATGCAGCGTCTGTTCATGAACGTTATCCTAAGGTTCCATTTTTTGTTCAAGTAGGAAACGAGGACTTAACGACAATCGATAATGCGTCGTTAACACAAGAATTGCTTAAAAAATATGAGTGGTTAATCGATAAGGCAGTGGCAGCTAAAAACATGAACGATGTAAGAGTTCTGCCGCAGGTTCACGCCCTTGTTTGGGGAAATAAACGAGGCGTGTAAGCGCATAGCAAAAAATTTACAAAGAAAAATAAAAACAGATATATACAAAATAAAAAAACGCTGTTAGAATGACAATCGTAGAAAGAGAGGAAATGCAAATGAGCGGTCGAAAAGATGAAGAATTAGAAGGTGTATCACTCCTTGGAAATCAAGGAACAAACTATTTGTTTGAATATTCACCAGAGATTCTAGAAGCATTTGATAACAAACATCCAAATCGTGATTATTTTGTGAAATTCAACTGTCCGGAATTTACGAGCTTATGTCCAAAAACAGGTCAGCCGGATTTCGCAACCATTTATATTAGTTACATTCCAGATGAAAAAATGGTGGAAAGCAAGTCGTTAAAGCTTTATTTGTTCAGCTTCCGTAACCATGGAGATTTCCATGAAGACTGTATGAACATTATTATGAATGACTTAATTAAACTGATGAATCCAAGATATATTGAAGTATGGGGAAAATTCACACCACGCGGCGGGATTTCAATTGATCCATATACAAACTATGGCCGTCCCGGTACGAAGTATGAAGAAATGGCTAATTATCGCCTAATGAATCATGATTTATACCCAGAAACAATTGATAATCGTTAATTCGAACAAACAGGTTGTGTATGCAACCTGTTTTCCATTGCAAAAACAACAGGTGAGAAGGTGAAAGAATGTCACAGAGATCAGCATTAGTATTAGGTGCAAGCGGACTTGTTGGTCAAGAACTTTTAAAAATGTTATTAAGCAACAGCTTATATAACCATGTGACAGTGTTTGTTCGAAAAAAGCTACCAATCGAACACACAAAGCTACGTCAGCTTGAAATTGATTTTTCAGAGCTTGATAAGCACGAAGAATGCTTTGCAGTTGATGATGTATATTGCTGTTTAGGCACGACAATGAAAAAAGCAAAAACAAAAGCGAAATTCATTAAAGTGGACTACGAATTTCCTTTAAAAGCGGCTAAATGTGCAGAAAAATATCGCTGCAAAAACTTTTTAACGATTACAGCAATTGGTGCTGATCTTCGTTCGCCATTCTTTTACAGTAAAGTAAAGGGGCAAGTAGAAGAAGATATCGCAAGCTTGTATATCCGTTCTACTCACTTTTTCCGCCCATCGTTATTATTAGGCAAGCGCCAAGAGTTTCGCCTATTTGAAAAAATTGGGGGATACACGTTGAAGTCGTGTTCATTTTGCCTTGTAGGAAAGTGGAGAAAGTATCGTCCAATTAAAGCGTATAACGTAGCCAAATCGATGATGAAAGCTGCTCTTGAAGATAAATGTGGCGTTCATGTACATGAAAGCCAAGACATTTATACAGGTGAATGCTATTATTCGTTTACCAACGGCAAGCGAGTATTATCAAAATAAAGAAAAGCCTCTTCATAAGAAGGGGCTTTTTTTCTATCTACCGTCACCATCCGCATCTCCATCTCCACCGCTCTCTCCATCGCCATCATGATTGTGGCTAGAAGCAGATTCACTCCAGCTTGTGTAAGAGTTAGAATCTTCTTCGGCATAATTCATGGGTTCAACGGATGTTTTTTTATTTGAAGTTTGTTTGCGTTTAAAAACGAACTGCACGATGAAAAAAAGAATGACGATAAGAGCAACGATAAACAATACAGTATCAAACATGCTAGTAATTCCTTTCGGTAAGAAGATAGTAGTAACTTGTTCTTATTGTCACACGAAAATAAGCCCCTTTCAAGAAAAAATGGGGCCTGTTTTTGTTTCTTTAAGGAAACTTTTTTTGTCTCAGCCATATATTATTGTATAAAGAAACATTTTAGAAAAGAGGGAGTACAGTGAAAAAAAGTTCAAAGGATGTTAAGGTGCAACAGTATATTTACCTCATGTATAAACTGGGGATTATTACAGAAGAACAAAAGAATCAATTCTTTCAAAACCAATAAAAAAGCAACCGCTTTTGCTTTCCGGCTGCTTTTTTCCTTTACATAGCTGGATTAATAATGGTGTAGTTTTTGTGGTTGACAACAGTTCGCTGTTCTAAGTCTAAATCGCGGTAGTTCGTCATGTAAGTCAAATCCACAATCACGGAGTTTTCATTTACTTTTTCGACAATGCCCTGTAGGCCATTTTTAAATTCTATCAAGTTTCCTACCTCTGCTATTTTCATGATTCATCGCTCCTTTGTTTTAAATTAGTTCATTATTAATTTTTGCAATAATTTTAATTTTAAAAATAGTAAAACTAGTTAGCGTTTTCTTTTTTACAATTTTGCCTTAAAACTGGGAATTAGTAAAGGGTTTTTTGAAAAAATATAAAATAAAATTGAAAAAATAAGTAAAATGTGCTGAGAAATAAAAGGAATTGGTAGCTTTAACGAAAGAGAGAAGCAGGACAGTTCCATCTTTGTTCATCTTTCGTTATAATAAACGAGGTATAATCTTGTCATAAATTATAAGAATTAGAAGGTGTAGAAATTGAAAGATACTGGACTTGTGCTCGAAGGAGGCGGTATGAGAGGCCTTTATACAACTGGAGTTTTAGATTACTTTATGGAAAGAAATCTGTACCTTCCGTATGTAATTGGCGTTTCAGCCGGCGCTTGTCATGCCACTTCTTATTTATCTAGACAAATAGGAAGAAGCCGCAAAGCTAATTTAGATTTTTTAGAGGATCCTCGCTACTTGTCGTGGAAAAATTATTTTAAAACAAAAGAGATATTTGGAATGGATTTCGTTTTTGATGAAATTCCTAATCAGCTTCTTCCATTTGACTTTGAGGCATTTGCTGAGCGTACAGAGAAGCTTGTAGTAGGAGCAACGGACTGCGTGACGGGAGAACCCGTTTATTTTGATGAGTATGACCGGGACATTTTGACAGCGGTTCGCGCTTCTAGTTCCCTTCCATTTTTAGCACCTGTCGTTACATATAAAGGAAAAGAGCTGTTAGACGGAGGAATCAGTGATCCGATTCCAATCAAAAAAGCAGTGCAGGATGGATATCGAAAAAATATTGTTGTGCTAACGCGAAACGAAGGATATCGAAAAAAGAAATCAAATATGCTTTGGTTATTGAAACGCAAATATCGTCATTATGATGGGTTGACTCGTGCGCTTGAGAACCGCTATAAATTGTATAATGAAACATTGTCATATATTGAAGAACAGGAAAGACAGGGGAATATCTTTGTGATTCGTCCGCAAACCCCTCTTGTAGTAGGGCGAATTGAGAAGAATCGTGAGCGTCTCGACGCACTTTACAACCAAGGATATAAAGAAGCTGAAGCTCAATTTGCATCTCTGCAAAATTGGCTGAACAATTAAAAGCGAGGTGAAACTGAATGGATGAACAAACAGCAATAAACATGTTGAATGAGTTAAGTGAAGGAAAAGTAACCGAAATTAAAGTTAAAAAAGAAGACTTTCTTGCTTTTCGTCCTTTTTTAGTAAATCGCCCTGATTTCAAACATTTTCGTGGAATAGCCGGACGCGGTGGAGATTTCACCTATACGTATCTAGAAATTCCTAGGAGCTAAACGAAATGATGGCATTATTTGATTATGCCTTATATAATGGATGTATGAGCCTGTACAGTAGAGAATATACTGTTACAAGTGCTTGTGCGTTTATTTAGTAGCGTACGGTAAGAGCGAATAAACGTGTTTAGTTATAGGAGGGATATTATGGATGAGTTTCGAAAAAGTACAGCACCTTTTTATTTTGCAGATCATATATGGAAAGATAAAAATGGAATGACGACTTATGGGATGCTGTTAACGAACCGGCCCGAAGATGACGGGGACTATGACCTCCATTCGTTATTAGAAGAAGCATATGTAGATCATAAAAAAATTCTAATTACTACTGTTTACGACAACAGTGAACAGCAGTTGACCGGATACGTGATACATTTAGCAGATGATCAAGACGTCTTTACGTTTATGGATGATACGGGTGCTAAGCTAGTGATTGATTTCTATGACGTTGTAGAAATTGAGATTGAAGATTAAAAAGAGCTGAATGTTGATTACAACATTCAGCTCTTTTCATGTAAAAGCAGATGAATTTAGATGTTTACTATGAGAAGAAAAAGGGAAATACAATTGGAGAAATTTCTGATTAAACTGAAATAAAGCGGGAAAATATACCTGTATTTTAGAAAAATTACCGTGATTATGACAAAAAATAAGGTACAATGTCATATTTGTGTTCCGAACGTAATTTTGTTCATTAAACTTAAAGAAATGTAATTGAATCGTTCGGTGAAACCCCTATATAGCTATGATAGAGTAATACCATACGAAATTTCAGGAGGTATTACCTATGAAACATAGTTATATGAAATCAATGGTAGTAGCATGTTTAGCTACTCTTTCATTTATAGGTTTTAATGCAACAGCTACGGCTGCAACTAATTATAAAGTAGTCAAAGGCGATAGTCTTTGGAAGTTAGGTAAAAGATATAGTGTAACAATTGACGATATTAAAAAATTAAACAATCGTCAAGGAGATATGATTTATATTGGTGAAACATTAGCTATTCCGAGTAAGACAAAAGTGCTGGCTGCTGAAACAACGGAACCTTCAACGGCAGCACCGGCTCATACGGCTAAGCCAGAACCAAAACCAGAAGTCCAACCTGCAGAGCAGGAAACACCTGCAGTTTCGATCTCTGCAAGTGAAAAAGATTTATTAGCTCGCTTAGTAGAAGCTGAAGCAAAAGGCGAATCGTATGAAGGAAAAGTAGGGGTAGCAACAGTGGTGTTAAACCGTGTAGATTCTCCGAAGTTTCCAGATACGGTAACAGGAGTTATTAAACAAGTTGTCGGAAAAGCATACGCTTTTTCACCGGTCCAAAACGGATCAATTAACAAACCTGCTTCAGAAGATTCGAAAAAAGCAGTAGAGCAAGCATTGACTAGAAAAGATCGTTTAGATGATTCCATTTACTTTTATAATCCAAAAACAGCTACCGATAACTGGATTCGTTCACGTGCTGTAATTAAAACAATTGATCATCATGTATTTGCTAAATAAAAAAGAGCCGGCTGGGCTCTTTTTTAGTCTAAAAAGATATCTCGTTCCAAACTGCCTTCAGAACCCGTTAAAACTAGACCAATATCGGTATCAGCTTCTAAGTTCTGAACGATTGTAAAAGGCACTTTATGTTGGTTAGCCGCTTGAATATAGGGGGAGAGGTATGAATAAGACAAGGAGCCATTTAAAAACAAATGACCGTCTTTCACTTTTTTTAAAAGAGGCTTTATTTTTGCTGCATCCTTTTTCATGACTTGCCCCTTTTTTAGCGCAATTTCAATATTCTCACGTAGAGCAGTTAAGAAATATCTTCTTTCGTCTCTTTTTGTTTCCTTTGCTCCGTACATTCCTCGTTCTAAGTATTCTTCTAGTTGATCAGACATTGCGTCACTTCCTTTCGTTATAAACTATAAACGATTATGGCTATAAGTAAAAGGGAGAGGAAAAAAGGAAAATCACTGTGCTATATCACCTGTTTTTTTGCTGAGTACAAAGAAAAACAAAAAATGTGTTGAAATTTAGCCTAAAATATTGTTTAATGTAAATAGATAGAAAATCATATCGGTTTTTTATTAAAGGTTTGTAAGCGATTACAGATATACATACATAGCAGCGTTTGGGGAGACGCTCCTATGATTTTATGTTCAAAGCGCATTGTATAAAAAGGGGATTATATAGCTTTAGGGCATATACGGTCAAGCAAAGGGTCAGATAAATTAATAAAAAATCGCTATGTATTTTCATAAGAAGAACGGTCAACATTTTTGTTGAGCGTTCTTTTTATGCTTTCATATTATGTTTATTTCTCATTGCAGCAGCTGCTGAAAATTATAAAGGTGCATTCCTCGTTTCATCTCTCTTATTTTACATAAGCTACATGTAGTATGTTTCAAATCCTTAAAAAATATATGTTTGTACGCTTGTTTAATCCTAATGAGGTGGTAGAAAAGGAATATTTTTTAAGAAATAACAAAAAAAGAGGCGATTGCCTATGCAAGAAGTAGGTGAATAACATATGTAATAAAGAGAATGAAATATAATTTGAGGAGGCATGTATCATGCAAGAATTTGATATTAATGACATAAGAAGACCATTCGGTGGTTTTGGAGGATTTGGAGGCTTTGGTCGTCCAGGATTCGGTTTCGGTCGCCCAGGTTTTGGTTTCGGTCGTCCTGGTTTTGGCTTTGGCCGTCCGGGGTTCGGCTTTGGCTTTGGTCGCCCTTGGGGTTGGGGCTTTGGAGCTCCATTTCTTGGAGGATTAGTTCTTGGAAGTGCACTAGGAGGTCCAGGTTATTACGGTTATCCAGCCCCATATTATCCGCCGTACCCACCATATTATCCTTATTATTATTAAAACAGTGAGCGCTGATAAAGCGCTCTTTTATTATGTCCAATCCAAGGTATATATAGAATGAATGCAAGACGTTACGTTTAGAAAATGATAACAGTTTTAAATAAGGAATGAACGCTTAAGCTAAAGGAGACAAGTTTTCCTTGCAACAATTGTTGATTTTGCTATAATAACTTCGGTGGCATTTTTGGTCACTGGGTGGGCGAGGGATAGATGAAAAGAAGGAAATTAGATTGAACGCATTATTTGAAAAGTTGTTTCGTTTAAACGACCACCAAACAACTGTTGGAAAAGAAAGCTTAGCTGGGGTCATTTCATTTCTTTCCATCGTGTATATTATTGCTGTTAACTCCACCATTTTGTCTGATGCCGGTATTCCGCTTGAAGCAGGAATATTCGCAACAGTAGCTTCGGCTTTTGTAGGCTGTGTTATTATGGCTTTTTGGGCAAATGCGCCTCTTATTCTGGTGCCAGGTATGGGAATTAATGCGTTGTTTACGTATACGATGGTTCAATCAATGGGGTTATCTTGGCAAGAAGGGTTATTAGCAGTAGTGATATCCGGCTTTCTTTTTATAGCATTAGCTTTTTCACGACTGTCTGCCAAAATTGTCTCTTCGATTCCGCATTCGCTAAAAGAAGCGATAACAGTCGGTGTTGGCTTATTTTTAACATTTATCGGTTTGCAAAAAGGGAAGCTTGTAGTTCCAAGCGAGAACACTTTTGTAGCACTTGGAGACTTGTCAGATCCGTTTGTAATCAGTACGCTGTTGACGTTAATTATCACAATCGTACTGTTTATCCGAAATGTGAAAGGTAACTTTTTGTTAAGCATGATTGCTGGATCAGTCCTTGCCTTCTTGCTTGGTGTAAGAAGCAGTGCAGAAAAAGGACAGTCCGCTGGGAGCGTCAATGACTTCTTTAGCAGCTTTGGCACCTTGTCTTTTGGAGCCATTGGAGACGTTGCGTTTTGGGCAGCTGTCTTTTCATTAACAATGGTATTGATTTTTGAAAATATCGGTTTGTTGCATGGTCAGCTAGGTATGATGAATCAAGATAGCAAATTTCCGCGGGCCTTTCAAGCAACAGCTGCCTCAGCTTTGCTAAGCGGCGTGTTTGGAACAAGTCCAACGGTGTCTTCTGTAGAAGGAGCATCTGGTATTGCAGCCGGAGGGCGAACGGGTTTAACATCGCTGATTACAGGAGTTTTATTTTTAAGTTCACTTCTGTTTATTCCATTTATCAAGCTGGTTCCAGATAGTGCTATTGCACCTATTCTTATTGTTATTGGAGCATTGATGATTCAAAATATCAAAAACATCAATTTACAGGACTTAACAGAAGGTTTCCCTGCATTTTTAATTATTGCGCTTATTCCTCTTACGTACAGCATTGCTGATGGAATTGCATTTGGGTTCATTGCGTATCCACTGCTTAAATTATTCCTTGGTAAAATGCGTGAAGTATCGATGTTTATGTATGTAAGCGCGCTGTTGTTTTTCTTGAATTTTGTGCTGCATTATATTGCTTAAAATAGACAGCTGAGTACTTTTGCTCAGCTGTTTTTTGTGTTTGCGGTAAAGAATCCTCTTTTTAGATATCACACTCCGTATTTCGTGTCCTTTGGCGAATCTGCCGCTTCTAAAATGACGTTTCCTGCGTAAAGTAGTACAGAAGTCGGAGGGGGATATAAGGGGGAGAAAATGATGGGAATTAAATTAATTAAAATATCAGCCGTTTATTTTGGAATTGGCATCATATTAGGGTATTATATGTCAATTGTTCACAGCTACGCTTTGACACCAGTTCACGTGCACATCAATTTATTAGGATGGACGTCGCTTACGTTAGCGGGAATTATTTATTATTTGTTTCCTGCGTTTAGCGAAAGTAAATTAGCCAAACTGCACGTATGGTTGCATAATATAGGATTACCGGTCATGATGATTGGTTTATTTTTCATGATCGTACTAGAAAACCAAGCTTTTACACCCGTAGTGGCAGCAGGAGCAACACTTACTGCTATTGGCGTTTTAATTTTCGTATATCACATCCTTAAAAATTTGAAATCTGAACGATAAACGAAGAAGGTCGTTGAAGGTGGCTGCTAATTTCAAAAGGAAAAAGAACCAGCTATAGCGAATATACATGTAAACAAGGTGAAAGTGTGATTTACATAAAGGTGTGCTAGGCATCTTTATAAGGAGGGGTAAGCTGCAGGGATTTCTAGCTCTTATAAAAGCCAATAAAAGGGCTGATTATAAGTTTCTTGCGGCGGAGATACTATGGGAGAACATCAACAATTAGTGCGTGTTAGGGAGCTAGCAAATGAAATTATTCGACTTCGTCTTCAAGACCGTACAACTTATGACGAATTAGAGTTGCAAAATAATGTAGAGTTGTTGTCTCGTTCTGTGGTTGACTTAGTAAACATTATGTTAGCCGAAGATGTGGATTCGTCTACATCTTTAAAAGCTACAGCTTCTAAAATGAAAATGGTGTATAATAACATGCATCAAGCTGAGAAAAAAAATTATTTGCATTTCTAATTGCTAGGCTCCTTTTCGCCACAAACGAAATGGAGGTGTACGAGGCAGATGCTATCGTCACTAACGACTTCTGAAGCTATTGTAGCATCCGTTCTTGCACTGGTTGTCATTGCCGTTTCCATTATCTTTTTTGCCACTCTTATTATGGTTGTTGTTCGACGAGAAAGAATCAGCAGCTTGGTTAATCACGGAGAGCATGCAGATGGGAAGCAAAAAAGCTTAGGTGATTTTTTTCGTTCTTTACGAAAAAAATAACTACCATTTTCTTATTAAATAGATAAAAGCGGTCAATTTAAACGTTGACCGCTTTTTTTAGATTGTTTGCTTATTTTTTTCTAATACAATACGCGCTGCTTCACTAACAGATGACACAACGGCAGAGGCGTGGCGCTGAACAGCTTCAGGAGCTGTAGCCATAGCGAAACTGTTCGGCGTTAATTGAAACATAGGAATATCATTAAATGAATCCCCCACACATGCAATTTCCTCTGGTTTTAGCTGAAGATGATTTAATAAAATTTCAATGGCATTTCCTTTGCTGATGTGTTTAGGCATAATATCCAAACACTGCTTGGCAGAAATATATGTATCAATATAATCACCAAACTCTTCGTTCACTTCTTTTTGCAGAGCTACCATTTCATCATGATCTCCAAGAACCGTGATTTTAGATGGAGAAAGAGCGTGACCAAATGAATCCGTTATTTCAATTTGTTCTTCGATAGGGAAAAACATGTGAGTTTCAATTGCTTCAATAATTTCATTTCGCTGCTCCACATAATTCGTGTCGTTTGAACAGACAAGCGTAATACGGTTAGGATCTATCGTTTTTTTATAAAGTTGAACCGCTAAATCATCTTCAAATACCTTTCCATGAAGTTCTTGATTTTCTTTGGTCCACACAAATCCTCCGTTTTGGCTAATGCGATGAAATGTATTATTAATATCAGTAGAAATCTTTAAAATTTCCGTATCCATTCGTCCAGAAGCAAGACAAACCTCTACTCCCTGGCGCTGAAGTTCACTAAGTGCGTCTGCATTATGCTGTTCTACGTATTTTTCTTCGTGTAAAAGAGTGCCATCTAAGTCGCTTACAAATAATTTAATCATTGCTTGAAAATTCCTTTCTCTGAAAAATTTGCTGTGATAAGAGTGTTGCAAATTTATTACATTCTTTATTCTATCAGTGTTTCCCAAGAAACTCATAAAAAAAGCTCAAACCGGCGGTGAATTCAAAGAGATGAAGACATAACTACATTACTTTTTTTCGCAGGAGTCTTCGCCCTGTCCTCCAATCAACAGCTAGAAACAGCTACATGAAATCTAGTTCACCATTACAATGAAAAAATCCGAACGGAGTTGATTCTCAATTAAGAATCTGGATTTACCGTTCGGATCTTTCTTCAACTAAAATACATTTGTCGCAGCCATGTTTTACAATACGTTAAAATATTTCGCTTCAGGATGTGCAAAAACAAGAGCTGTAACAGAAGCTTCTGGTTCCATCATGAAACCGTCTGTTAACTGAATGCCGATGTCTTCAGGTTTAATTAATTTAAACAGTTTTGCTTGGTCTTCAAGGTCTGGACATGCAGGATATCCGAATGAAAAACGCTGACCTTGGTATTTGGCTGAAAAACGCTCCGCCATTGTAAAGTCTGGCGAATCGGGGAATCCCCATCGGTCACGAATTTGCTGATGAACACGTTCTGCTAATCCTTCAGCTAGTTCAAGCGCAAGAGCTTGGAACACGTGACTCTTTAAAAACTCGCCGTTTTCTTTGAATTTCGCCGCCCGTTCGCGAATGCCTGTTCCTGCTGTTACAGAGAAGAAACATACATAGTCCATCTCTTTTTCTTTAGGCTTTGCAAAATCAGATAAGCACAGGAACTGTCCTTTTGCTTGTCGAGGGAAAGTAAAGCGTTCAATTTCTGTTTTTTCATCAGCAGGATCATAAATAATTAAATCATTTCCGTCTGCTTGAGCAGGAAAGAACTGATAAATAACCGCTGGTTTAATTAAGTTTTCTTTTAGTGCCAGTTCGAGCAGGTCATCAACGGTTTCTTTTAATTGAACAGCACGCTCGTCTTTTTCAGCAAGCAGCTTATTTACTTTTCCTTTTAGTCCTAAGTGATGACCTAAAAGCATCTGCCAGTTAATATACGGAAGAACCTGTGCCAAATCGTAGTGTTTGACAACGTGCCGTTTTAAATCAGCAGGTACAAAAACAGGGGCGTCCGTTGAAATGGCGGATCTTTCTAAAACAGCCGTAGCTGCTTGAGCTGTTTGAGGCTGGCGTTCTCGAACCGTTACTTTCTTTTCTTGCCGCGTTTTTAAATCTGCTAAAAGCTGAATAACTTCTTCTTTGTTCTGCAGCTTATTTGCTAACGCTAATCCGTCCATCGCATCTTTGGCGTAGAGGACCGCACCTTCATATTCCGGGGCAATTTTGAAGTCAGTAAATTTACGGGAAAGGGCAGCGCCTCCTACCATAATTGGAACATCAATGCTTGATTGTGTTAAATCTTGTGCAGTCAAAACCATTTGCTGAGCTGATTTTACTAGAAGACCTGACAGGCCAATGATGTCTGGCTTTTCGTCTTTTACTGCTTCAATCAGCTGCTGCGGCGTTACTTTAATTCCTAAATCAATTACTTTAAAACCATTATTGCTTAAAATGATGTCTACTAAGTTTTTACCGATATCGTGTACGTCACCTTTAACCGTCGCAAGAATCACTTTGCCTTTTCCAGAATCATTTTCAGTTGCTTCCATATGAGGTTCTAAAAAGGCAACGGATGCTTTCATAACTTCCGCACTTTGAAGCACTTCTGCTACAATCAGCTGGTTGTCATTAAACAAACGTCCGACTTCCGCCATCCCCTCCATAAGCGGTCCGTTAATAATATCTAACGGATCATCATACTGAGCTAAAGCCTGTTCTAAATCAGGAAGCAATCCTTCTTTTGTACCTTCGACAATATACATTGCCAATCGTTCTTCGAGTGTTAACGTAGAAATTTCTACTTTTGCTTCTTTCTTTTTATCACGATAAAAGTCGGTAAACGTGCTTAGCGTTTCATCAGTTGTGTTAAATAATAACGCATTAGCAAGCTCAATTTCAGCTTCTGGAATAGAAGCATAGCGCTCTAATTTTTCGGTGTTAACAATGGCATAATCGAGTCCAGCCTGCGTACAGTGATAAAGGTAAACGGCATTTAGTACTTCACGTCCGACTGGAGGAAGACCGAATGACACGTTACTTACGCCAAGAATGGTCAGGCAATCAGGCAGGGCTTCTTTAATCATTTTAATTCCCTTAACTGTTTCTTCAGCAGAACCAATATATTGTTCATCACCAGTCCCTACAGGAAACACAAGAGGGTCAAAAATAATATCTTTTGGATTAAAGCCATGTTTTTCAACAAGCAAATCATGTGAGCGTTTAGCAATCTCTACTTTTCGTTCTGCAGTAACGGCCATGCCTGTTTCATCGATTGTACCGACAACCAGAGCTGCACCGAATTTTTTTACTAGCGGTAAGATTGCATCAAAACGCTCTTCACCATCTTCTAAGTTAATGGAGTTAATAATGACCTTACCTTGTGAGTACGTTAAAGCTTTTTCAATAACTTTCTCATCGGTTGAATCGATTACAAGAGGAACCTTCACTTTTTTTACAACTTCTTGAATAAACTCCTCCATATCTTCCATTTCTTCACGGTCTGGATCTGCTAAGCAAATATCAATAACGTGAGCACCATTTTTAACCTGAGCACGCGCAATTTCAGATGCTTCTTCAATTTTTCCTTCCGCAATCAGGCGTTTGAACTTGCGAGAACCGATTACATTCGTACGTTCTCCCACAAAAAGAGGGCGCATAGAATCGTCATATACAAGTGGTTCAATACCGGTTACAGCATGGTTATGCTCGGAGCGATCAAGCGAACGAGGCGCAACCTCTTTTACCGCTTCAGCCAGTGCTTTAATATGAGCAGGCGTTGTACCACAGCATCCGCCTACAAAGTTCAGCCAGCCTTTATCAGCAAACCCTTTAATTTTTTGAGCAAGCAGCTCAGGGGATTCATGATAATTGCCTTCTTCATCCGGAAGTCCAGCGTTTGGATAACAGCTAACTGCTGAAGTGGCTAGGTCTGAAAGAGAGCGAATATGATCCGTCATAAATTCAGGGCCTGTCGCGCAGTTAAGTCCGACTGAAAGTGGCTTCATGTGTTCCAGTGATAAGTAAAAAGATTCGATATCTTGACCAGCGAGAGTTGTTCCCATAGGCTCAATTGTTCCTGAAATCATAATAGGAACTTCGGTTTTTAGTTTTTCAAACGCTGCTGTAATGCCTAGAAATGCGGCTTTTACGTTCAGCATGTCTTGACAGGTTTCGACTAAAAGCAAGTCAACGCCGCCGTCTAACAAACCTCGAGCTTGCTCTTCGTACGATTCTACTAGTTCAGGGAATGTAATGCCTCCGGTAACAGAGAGCGTTTTAGTGGTAGGACCGATAGCTCCAGCTACGAACCTAGGCCATTCGGGAGTTGAATATTTATCGCGGGCTGCACAAGCAAGCTTCACAGCTTCGATATTCAATTCATACGCCAAGTGACCTAAATCGTATTCATCAAGTACGGTAGATGTTGAGCCAAACGTATTGGTTTCAATGATGTCAGCACCTGCTGCAAAGTACTCTTCATGAATGCGCTGAATGACATGAGGCGCTGTTCGAGTCAAATATTCGTTGCAGCCTTCATATTCTTCGCCGCCAAAATCTTCAGCGGTTAAATCAGCATCTTGAATCATCGTTCCCATTGCTCCATCGATGACGAGTATTCGCTTCTTTAGTTGTTGTTCGATAAGTGAGCTCATTTATATCTTCCTTTCTGATGTAACAAGTTGCTTGTCATGAATATAGCGTGTTAGAATTTCGGTCATTTCATAGCGCATAAACGGCGTAATTAAGTAAATACCGTCAAATAGCTCATATGCTGTATCAATTAAGTTTTTTGCAATCGCAAGGCCTTCGACTTCACCGCGAATTCGGTCATTTCCCGTTGCGTCCATTCGCTCTAGAATATCTTCGGATAATTTAATTCCAGGTACTTCATGGTGAATAAATCGCGCATTTCTTGCGCTTGTTAACGGCATGATCCCGATGTATACCGGTGTTGTTAAATGTTTGGTTGCTTCATATACCTCTTCAATTTGCTTAGTTGAATAGAGAGGCTGAGTAATGAAATAGTGAGCCCCGCAGTCGATTTTCTTTTCCAAGCGCTGAACGGCTCGGTCTAAGTGACGCACGTTTGGGTTAAAGGCGGCTGCAATGGAAAAATTGGTTTTTTGACCAAGCGGTTTGCCGGAATAAGATAGTCCTTCATTAAACTGAGCGATTAAACTAATCAAGTCAAATGAAGATAGATCGTAGACCGAAGTGGCACCAGGGAAATCGCCAACTTTTGACGGATCACCGGTAATCGCAAGCACTTGATTCATTCCTAGCGTATGAAGTCCCATTAAATGAGATTGAAGTCCAATTAAATTTCGGTCGCGACAGGTAATATGAATAAGCGGTCGTGCTTTTGTTTCTTGCTGCATCAGTGTTGCCATTGCCAAGTTGCTGATGCGAGGTGAGGCAAGAGAATTATCAGCTAATGTAATAGCATCTACGCCGACTTTATCAAGTGCTTTTGCGCCTTCTAAAAATTTCGTCGGGCCAAGCTGTTTAGGTGGATCTAGCTCGACGATAACCGAGCGGCGCTTTTTCACAATTTCATGCATATGAGGTTTATCCTGCTGCTCACGCTCTTGAACCGTAACGGCTGGTCTCATTTTAACGACTTTACTTGTAATCGGAGGCAAATCTTTTAAGGCAGATGACATTGCGCGTACGTGGGCTGGTGTTGTACCGCAGCATCCTCCAATTAAGCGAACCCCTTGTTCGCGGAATAAACGCGCGCTTTCTACAAAGTAGTCTTCATTTGTTTCATATTCCAGCTTTCCTTCTACATACGCCGGAAGGCTGGCATTAGGGTAAGCAGATAAGAAAGCTCGATCAGGAAGCGGTACTTCTTCAAGAGACTGAATCATATGATAAGGACCTAAACGGCAGTTTAGCCCGACAATATCTGCTCCCAAGTCTTCTAATTCTTTTAATGCATCTGCTAAAGAACGCCCATCTTGCAGTACGCCAATATCATGCAGGGAAACGTGGGTGATAATAGGCTTATCCGTTTCTTTTCTTGCAAGTGTAAGAACGGTCTTTAATTCTTCGAAATCATAGTATGTTTCAAATAAAAGGCCATCTACACCTTCATTTAAAAGCCAAAACATTTGTTCACGAATGCTTCGCTTAACCTCTTCTAAACTAATAGCGTTTTTTTGGAAAGAACGAATTCCGCCGAGTGTACCAACCACGTAAGCCTGATCTTTTGCAGCTTGTTTCGCTAATTTTACACCAGCAACATTGATGTCTTTGACTGAATCTTCTAATCCATAACGGGCAAGTTTTTGATAATTAGCAGCGTACGTATTTGTTTGAATAACGTTTGCACCAGCTTCTACATAGGCTCTGTGAATACGAGAAACCTCTTCTGGTTTTGTGATGTTTAGTTCTTCAAAACAGCTGTCAATACCGTGTGAGTAAAGGAGGGTACCAGTGGCACCATCCCCAATTAAAATTTTAGACTTTAAATCTTCAAGTAACCCCATGTCAAAACCTCCTTAAATTGTTCCGCTTCTATTTCACGAGTGATTCGTTTTATGCAATATGCCGATAAAATAGAAAAAGTCTTCTTAAGAAGAAGACTTTTTTCGCCTTCTTATCTTCCAAGCAATAAATTGCTTGCTGGATTTAGCACCATGTCTCCAACGACTGGTTGCTGAGGTTTCAAAGGGCCAGTCCCTCCACCTCTCATGATAAGAATCAATTGTATATAATTGAAACATATTTTTTTAAATAGAAAGAATACTTATTTAATAATTTATCTGATTTTTAGAAATTATACAACAGTAAATTGTGAATTTCCAGCAAATATTGGGGAAAATCTGAAAGCTAAAGTGAAAATATCCGTATATTTTGTTTGAGAATTGCTGTTATGTTAAGGGTTAAGGGGGTTTTGTGAAGAAAATAAAAAAAGAAATAAAATAAATGAAAAAGGAAAAGCGCTAGGATATGCTTAGATTTACACGTAAAAAGGCTCGTCTTTTTTTAACCGTTTCTACATATAGTGAACTATGAAGGGTAGAAGGGTGATGGGCATGAAAAGGTGGAAACTCACGCTGCAGGTTGCTGCTACGTATGTAGGCACCGTTGTAGGAGCCGGTTTTGCAACAGGCAAGGAAATTGTTCAATTTTTTACACAGTACGGGGAACTTGGAATGGTTGGAATTTTGGTCAGCGGCTTGTTTTTTATTTGGCTAGGTTCAAAAATGATGCTGCTTTCGCACGCAATTGGGGCTTCTTCTTATCAGCAGCTTAATACATATTTATTTGGTCATGTGCTTGGAAAAGCGGTAAATGGTGTAATGATTGTCATTTTATTTGGAGTAACTTCAGTCATGCTAGCGAGTACGGGGGCAATAGGAAAAGAACAGTTCGGGCTGTGGCCTCCTGTTGGGATGATTTTTACAATTGTTTTAACTTATATATTTATCGCAAGAGGAATTAACGGTATTTTAATGGTTAATTCTCTTGTTGTGCCGATGATGCTTTCATTTGCTCTTATTATCTTTGTGCCAAATATCAGCTATTTCTCACTGATTCAAACGAAGCCGGATTTAACGCTCGTCACACAGTGGAAGTGGGCGGTTAGTCCCTTTTTATATATTTCCCTAAATCTAGCTTTGGCTCAGGCCGTTTTGGTTCCATTAGGAAGCTCTGTGAAAGATAGGAGCGTGATTAAAAAAGGGGCCGTAATAGGAGGGTGTGTACTTACGTTTATGCTTGTTTCTACGCATCTTGCTCTTTCCAATTTGCCTTATTCATTTCAACTTGATATTCCGATGAGTGCCGTTGTCAAAAATATCTCAGCGTGGGTGAATGTTTTATTTACGGTAGTTGTGTTAGGCGAGATTTTTACTACATTGATTGGAAATGTATTTGGAATCGCTAAGCAGCTTCAGTCATTTCTTCCCCTGAATGATAAGCAAGCTTTTGCATTTATTATCTCGGCATGCTTTATTATTGGGCAATTCGGATATGCCCAGCTTCTTGAGTTCTTGTATCCGATATTTGGCTATATTGGACTAGCTTTTGTATGGATGCTATGTATTAAAAAAGAAAAAATAAGCTAAAAGCTGGATTTTAAAGAACAGATGTGAAAAAACGAAGTTAAATGATGTGACAAGTCGATTTTACTTTGCTATAATGTAAAACAAATAAGACTCTAGCAGTCGAATATATTATCCTTCGGGGTCGGGTGTAAGTCCCAACCGGCGGTGATAAAGCATATGCTTTTAAGCCCGTGACCCGTTTTCATACGATGTATGTTAGCGGTGGATCTAGTTAAAATCTAGAGCCGACAGTAAAAGTCTGGATGGGAGAAGGATCAGGAAGCACAGTTGTTTTTTTGTGTTGTATTAATAAGGGACAGGTTTGCCTTTTTTAAAGCTACCCTTGTTTTTGTACACAAAATATAACTGTTTATTTCGTATACAATTAGCGGAATTTTGCATAGATAAAACTGATTCAGCTCAGCCGACCCCTTGGACATTTGTTCAAGGGGCTTTTTTATTTTCAGTGGTTGGGGGAAAGATAAATATGAAAAAAAAGCAGCTGCTATTTCAAAACGGCATAAGAAGTTGGAATAGCGCCAAAGCAGGTGAAGAAAATGTTCACAGGTATTATTGAAGAAATTGGAAAAATAAAACGTATTCAAAAGGCTACAGAAGCAATTGTTCTTACGATTGATGCGAAGACCGTGTTAGAAGATGTGAACTTAGGGGACAGTATTTCAGTTAACGGAGTTTGTTTAACCGTAACGGCATACTCTCAAAATGAATTTACGGTCGACGTCATGCCGGAGACGATTAAAGCAAGTACCCTTCAGCTTCTAACCGTTGGATCACGTGTTAACTTAGAACGGGCGATGGCTGCAAATGGCCGGTTTGGAGGGCATTTCGTTAGCGGACACGTTGATGGAATTGGAACCATTGTAAGCAAAACACGTAAAGGAAATGCCTTTTATTATGAAATTCAAGTCGACCCTGAACTTCGTGAATTTATGATGTTAAAAGGATCTGTTTCTGTAGACGGAACAAGTCTTACTATTTTTGATGTCAGCAACCAATCATTTACTATTTCTCTTATTCCTCATACGGTGCTTCACACAGTCGTAGGAGACAAACAGCGAGGAGACAAGGTGAATATTGAATGCGACATGTTAGCTAAATATATGCATCAAATGATGACGAATAAGTCAACTCCTGGCGCCTCGAATCGTTCAGGTAATATGAAGGATTTGTTGCAGCAGCATGGTTTTACAAATTAACAGTGAGGTGAAAGCGATGTTTCATAAAGTAGAAGAAGCCATTGAAGAGTTAAAAAAGGGAAAAGTGGTTATTGTATGCGATGATGAAGATCGAGAAAATGAAGGAGATTTTATTGCATTAGCCGAAAAAACGACCCCTGAGGTTATTAACTTTATGGCTACTCATGGAAGAGGATTAATTTGTACACCTGTTAATGAAGAAATTGCGCATAAATTGAATCTTCACCCGATGGTAGCGAACAATACGGATGTACATGGAACAGCATTTACAGTAAGTATTGATCATATTTCAAGTACAACAGGTATCAGTGCATACGAACGCTCTGCTACTGTTATGGCTCTTATAAATGAAGCGACGGTAGCAAGTGATTTTCAACGCCCAGGACATATTTTCCCGTTGATTGCAAAAGACGGGGGCGTTCTGCAGCGTGCAGGTCATACAGAGGCCGCTGTTGATTTAGCCGTATTAGCAGGAGGAAAGCCTGCGGGTGTTATTTGTGAAATTATGAATGAAGATGGAACAATGGCACGCGTACCGGATTTAACAAAAATTGCAGAGCAATTCGATTTAAAAATGATTACAATAAAAGATTTGATTGCCTACCGCCGCAAGCATGACCAGCTGATTAGCCGTGAAGTAGAAGTGAGCTTACCTACGGCATTTGGTGATTTTAAAGCTGTAGGATATACAAATAAACTTGATAATAAAGAACATGTGGCCCTTATCAAAGGTGATATTGATCACAATAGCCCTGTTCTCGTTCGCGTTCACTCCGAGTGTTTGACTGGAGATGTGTTTGGCTCTGAGCGCTGTGACTGCGGTCCTCAGCTTCACGCGGCTCTTACGCAAATTGAAGAAGAAGGACGCGGCATTCTGCTGTATATGCGTCAAGAGGGCAGAGGCATTGGCTTATTAAATAAGCTAAGAGCATATAAGCTGCAGGAAGAAGGATACGATACCGTAGAAGCGAATGAAAAACTCGGGTTTGCTGCGGATTTACGAGAGTATGGAATCGGTGCTCAAATCTTAAAAGACCTTGGAGTCAAACAAATGAAGCTTTTAACGAATAACCCTCGTAAAATTACTGGGCTAAAAGGCTACGACCTTGAAGTGGTAGAGAGAGTGCCTCTTCAAATGCCGGCAGTGGATGCCAATAAAAAATACTTAGATACCAAAGCTAAAAAACTAGGTCATTTATTACATTTATAAGTTTACACTTTTTTTCGTTATAACAAATGAAGCTAATTCATGAAAAGAAATGTAAATAACTATATATTACTACTAGCAGGAGGAACAAGAGATGAATCATTTATATGAAGGAAATTTAGTAGGCACAGGATTAAAAATCGGAATCGTGGTAGGGCGTTTTAATGAATTTATTACAGGCCGTTTACTTAGTGGAGCAGAAGATGCGCTCAAACGTCACGGCGTAGCTGATGAAGATGTAGATGTGGCTTGGGTACCGGGCGCTTATGAAATTCCATTAATCGCTAAAAAATTAGCTGAATCTAAAAAATATGATGCGGTTATTACGCTAGGAACCGTTATTCGAGGAGCTACTCCACACTTTGATTTTGTATGTAATGAAGTAGCAAAAGGCGTTGCATCTCAAAGCTTACAAACAGGTGTGCCAATTATCTTTGGTGTATTAACAACCGAAACAATTGAGCAAGCAATTGAGCGTGCAGGAACAAAAGCAGGAAATAAAGGATGGGAAGCTGCAGCATCAGCTATCGAAATGGCTAACCTTTCAAAAATGATTGAAGGATAATAGATACCATTCCAGTTTTTATAAGCTGAAGAGTTAAAAGAGGCTGAAACAAAAGTACGTTAGTTGAAGGGAAATCCGAACGATGAATCGTTCGGATTTTTTCATTGGTAGGATGAACGCAGGTTTCATGTATGTATTGGCTTCTAACGGTAGATTAAAGGATAAAGTAAAGACTCCTGGGGGAAAAGCGTAAGAAGTGTGACCCCGCGTAAAGCGAAGTAGTCTTGCGCGGAAATCAGCTGCAGTGTAGAAAGCGATCCATACTATCTCATGTATCCCGTTTGTTCGCCTTTAGATTGAATTGATGTAGTTATGTCTCAAGCTCTTTTGAATAGAAGCTAGCTATGTATAATTTGGCTAAAACGTCTTACTCTAAGTAATAATTAGGTCGTAAAAGGGAGACGTCTATGCCTCATTATACTGCTTTTTTTGCATTGATTATTATCAGCACAGCCGTTTTGCTTACGGTATTCATACGTAAAAAAGATAAAAAGCTAGTCGTTTTGCTTTTCTTTATCATTGGAATGGCTTATGTACTAGAGTATGTTGTATTTGTGTTGTTTGAAAGTTACAATTACGATCCTGATTTTATGACCAATGAATATTTTGATAATTTGTTTGGGTCTTTAACTTCTCAAGCGTTTGCTTTTCCAATCATGGGTATGGTGGTAGCTGCTTATCAATTAAAATTTCGCTATATTTTAATTATTTCAGCTATGTTTATGGGGGTTGAAGAATTATTTTTACACTGGGATATTTATACACATCACTGGTGGAAAACAGTTTATACAGGCGTTTTAATGACTATAGGCTTTAGCATTTCAAAGATTTGGTATGTATGGCTAACAGAACGGTATATGACATTTGTGCATTACGCTACATTTTTTCTCGGAATGCTCGCCATTACTTCTACTATTATGTTTATGCTGTTAGCATATTTTCATAATAATTGGTTTTATACAGGATGGTTTGCGTCGGCTACTCATGATTCCGTAAATGCAACGATAATTTACGTTTGTATTGTTACGATTCTCCTCGTTTGGAGTGTAGCTAAAGAATTTTTTGTGGGAGCTGGAATGATTATAGCAGGGCTACGTATAGTAGATATTTTGCTGATTCACTATGGGGTTTTGCTGGTATCTATTACCACTTCACTTGTTCTTTTTACGCTTTTACAAGCGGGTGCATTCATTCTGAGCGTTATGCTTCAAAACTTTATTATGAAAAATTGTTATGGGACGAGCAAAAAAGACGTTGCGTTTCCAGCAAAGAACTACTAAGATAATACGTAACTCAAATAGTTTAGTTCAATAATATTTGAAACAAAGAAAAATGAATTGACGGTTATGCGTATTATTTGTAAGATAGGAAAGCAAATAATAGAAAGCCGAAACAGGGGAGTGAAGGATTCGTGAAAGAGTCCTTTTTTGTAGAAAAGGTACTTAATAATAATGTATTAATTGCTAAACACCTTACCTATGATGAAGTTGTGCTAATTGGGAAAGGAATAGGGTTCAATAAGAAAAAAGGCGATGAAATCGATGCAAAAGCCGTGGAGAAAATGTTTTTGTTAAAGAGTGAAGAAGAGCAAGAACAGTACAAGCAGCTTTTAGCTCAGGTGGATGAAGACGTGATTGAAATGATGAATGATATTGTAACGCACATTCAAAAGCGTGTTAACATTCCTTTGAATGAGCATATACACATTTCATTAACGGATCATATCGCGTTTGCGATAAAACGTTTTCAGCAGGGAATGGGGCTTAAAAACCCATTCTTACTTGAAACAAAAGCCTTATATCCAGAGGAATACACGATCGCATCTGAAGTGGTAGAAATTATTAGTCGTAAAATAGGCGTGCAGCTTCCAGTAGGAGAGATTGGTTTTATTGCGCTACATATTCACAGCGCGCTGACTGAAAAAAATCTGCTGGAAGTGAATCAAGACTCGCAGCTTATTCAAACGATTATTAATGTAATTGAAGAATCGCTTCATCTGCAGGTAGACAAAGAATCTGTACACTATATGAGATTGATTCGTCATTTGCATTTTGCTATTGATCGAGTAAAAACAGGAGAAAAAATAGAAGAGCCAAAAAAAATTGCTTTGCTATTGAAAGAAGAATATCCTCTGTGTTACAATGTGTCTTGGAAAGTGATAAAAGTAATGCAGCAAGCGTTACATTTACCTGTGTATGAAGCAGAAGCAGTTTACTTAACGATGCATCTGCAGCGACTTATAACAAAAACGGATTTATAAAATCATTTCAATACGTGTTACTGATACGATCAGGCATGAGTGAGAAATGAAGCGATGTGTAATTGGATGACTGTATCCATTTGTCGTTTCTTTTTCCTCATGCCTTTTTTTGTTATAAGAAAGCGCAATCATTTAAAACTTAGGCTTCAGGACACCAGGAGATGTAATGAGTTTTCTAGTTAAAGAAAGCGTTTTATGAAAGCGCGTTAATGATTCACGTATCAAATAAATAGCTTGTTGCACACTAAATATATAAAAGGAGGTAAGCGCCATGTTTAAAAAACTTTTTGGAGTATTACAAAAAGTCGGAAAAGCGCTTATGTTACCGGTTGCGATTTTACCGGCAGCAGGGATTTTACTTGGAGTAGGGACAGCGCTTCAAAACCCTACATTGTTGGATGCAGTACCGGCACTTGGTGCAGACTGGGTTCAATTGGTTTCAAATGTTTTGTCGCAAGCAGGTCAAATTGTATTTGACAACTTATCGCTATTGTTTGCCGTTGGTGTTGCCGTTGGTTTAGCTGGTGGTGACGGTGTAGCAGGTATTGCTGCAATCGTAGGCTACTTAATTATGAACAAAACAATGAGCACAATCTTAGTTGCTACAGGACAGCTAGATCCTGACAAAATGGGTGCCAATCCAGCTTACACTAGCATCTTAGGAATTCCTACGTTAGCTACAGGTGTATTCGGAGGTATCATAGTAGGTATTTTAGCTTCATCCATGTATAATCGTTATTTCAATATTGAATTACCATCTTATTTAGGGTTCTTTGCAGGAAAACGATTTGTACCAATTATTACTGGGGTATTTTCAATTCTTTTAGGTGTTATTATGATTTTCATTTGGCCGCCAATTCAAAGCGGATTAAATGCTTTCTCTACTAACATGATTGATGCAAACCCAACTTTATCAGCTTTTGTATTTGGATTGATTGAACGTTCATTAATTCCATTTGGACTTCATCACATCTTCTACTCTCCGTTCTGGTTTGAGTTTGGTGATTATGTCAATAAAGCAGGTCAACATATTCACGGTGACCAAAAGATTTTCTTTGCTCAATTAGCAGATGGCGTGCCTTTAACAGCAGGAACGTTCCAAGTTGGTAAATTCCCGTTCATGATGTTCGGATTGCCAGCAGCCGCTCTTGCGATTTATCACGAAGCTCGTCCTGAAAACAAAAAATATGTAGCTGGTATCATGGGTTCAGCTGCTTTAACATCTTTCTTAACGGGTATTACAGAGCCGCTTGAGTTCTCATTCTTATTCGTAGCACCAGTACTATTTGCAATTCACGCAGTATTTGCTGGTTTATCATTTATGGTTATGCAATTATTAAATGTTAAAATCGGTATGACATTCTCAGGTGGAGTTATCGATTACGTTCTATTTGGAGTTATGCAAAACCGTACAGCATGGTGGCTAGTTATTCCAGTAGGTTTAGTTCTAGCAGTTATCTACTACTTCGGTTTCCGCTTTGCAATCCGTAAATTCAACTTAAAAACACCGGGTCGTGAAGATAAAGAAGAAGGAGAAGAAGATGTAGCAGTAGAAGCAGCAGAGCTTCCAACAAATGTTTTAGCTGCACTTGGCGGTAAAGAAAACATTACACATTTAGATGCTTGTATTACGCGTTTACGTGTATCAGTAGATGATGTAGGTAATGTTGATAAAAACCGCTTGAAAAAACTCGGAGCAGCTGGTGTTCTTGAAGTTGGTAACAATATTCAAGCTATTTTCGGTCCGAAATCTGACACGTTAAAAGGTCAAATTCAAGACATTATGAATGGCAAAACACCGGTTGTCACAAAAGAAGAGACAAAAACAATTGAAAAACCTGTTGCAACATCTGAAGTAGGAAGCGATAATGGTAATGATATTGTTTCACCGATTGAGGGAGAATTGGTACCTTTATCGGAAGTACCAGATCAGGTATTTTCACAAAAATTAATGGGTGACGGTTTTGCAATTATTCCGAAAACAGGCACAGTAGTTGCACCAGTGGACGGAAAAATAGTAAACTTATTCCCGACGAAACATGCTTTAGGTATTGAATCAACGACTGGACGTGAAATTTTAATTCACGTTGGTATTGATACAGTTAATTTAAAAGGCGAAGGTTTTGAAGCTTTAGTTGCCCAAGGCGATGAAGTGAAAAAAGGACAGCCTCTATTGAAAATTGATTTAGACTTTGTAAAAGAAAATGCGCCATCGACGATTACGCCGATCATTTTCACGAATTTACAAGCTGATGAAAAAATTGATATCTTAAAGCAGGGCCAAGTTTCTCAACAAGAAGCAAATATTATTAACATTTCAAAGTAAAAAGGAGATTGATTTAACATGGCACAAAAAACATTTACAGTAACAGCAGACTCAGGAATTCACGCACGTCCAGCAACAACTTTAGTACAAGCAGCAAGCAAATTTGATTCTGATATCAACTTAGAATTCAACGGTAAAACTGTAAACTTAAAATCAATCATGGGCGTTATGTCTTTAGGTATTCAAAAAGGCGCTACAATCACTATCTCTGCAGAAGGTTCTGACGAAGCAGATGCACTTGCTGCTCTTGAAGATACAATGAGCAAAGAAGGATTAGGCGAATAATGACAAAGGAAATTCAAGGCATTGCCGCTTCTAGCGGCATTGCTATTGCTAAAGCATTTCGTCTAGAAAATCCAGAATTAACCGTTGAAAAAAAATCAGTAACTGAAGTTGAAGCAGAAGTAGCACGTCTAGAAGCTGCGCTAGAAAAATCAAAATCAGAACTTGAAATTATTAGAGAGCACGCTCGTAAAGAACTTGGAGATGACAAAGCAGAAATCTTTGAAGCTCACTTATTAGTTCTAAGCGATCCTGAACTTATTAATCCAATTAAAGATAAAATTACGAATGAAAATGTAAACGCTGAACATGCACTTGATGAAGTAGCGGCAATGTTTATTAATATGTTTGAGTCAATGGACAATGAATATATGAAAGAACGTGCTGCTGATATCCGTGACGTAACAAAACGTGTATTAGCTCATCTTTTAGGTGTAAACGTTTCAAATCCAAGCTTAATCTCAGAAGAAGTTGTCATTATCGCAGAAGATTTAACGCCGTCTGATACAGCACAGTTAAATCGTAAGTTCGTAAAAGGATTTACAACAGATATTGGCGGACGTACTTCTCACTCAGCAATTATGGCGCGTTCAATGGAAATCCCAGCTGTTGTAGGTACAAAAACAGTTATGGAAGACATTCAAAACGGCGTATTAGTAATTGTTGATGGTTTAGATGGCGAAGTTATCGTTGATCCAAGCGAAGAAACAGTAAAAGCTTACGAGAAAAAAGCCGCTGAGTATGCAGAACAAAAAGCTGAGTGGGCTAAGCTTGTAAATGAAAAAACGGTTTCAGCTGATGATCATCACGTTGAACTTGCAGCTAACATTGGTACACCAGAAGATGTAAAAGGCGTATTAGAAAACGGCGGGGAAGGCGTTGGCCTTTATCGTACAGAATTCTTATATATGGGCCGCGAAGAGCTTCCGACGGAAGAAGAGCAGTTTACTTCTTATAAAACAGTTCTTGAACGTATGGAAGGCAAACCAGTGGTTGTTCGTACTCTTGATATTGGTGGAGACAAAGAGCTTCCTTATTTAAATCTACCAAAAGAAATGAACCCATTCTTAGGATTCCGTGCCATTCGCTTATGTCTAGAGATGCAAGACATGTTCCGTACACAGCTTCGTGCGCTTCTACGTGCAAGCGTATACGGTAATCTGAAAATTATGTTTCCTATGATCGCTACTGTTGATGAGTTCCGTCAAGCAAAAGCTATTCTTTTAGAAGAAAAAGCTAAACTTCAACAAGAAGGCGTACAAGTTTCGGAAGACATCGAAGTAGGGATGATGGTAGAGATTCCTTCTTCAGCGGTAATCGCAGATTTATTTGCTAAAGAAGTAGATTTCTTCTCTATCGGAACAAACGATTTAATTCAATACACGCTTGCTGCTGACCGCATGAATGAGCGCGTGTCTTATTTATATCAACCGTATAACCCAGCGATTCTTCGCTTAGTGAATATGGTAATCAAAGCGGCTCACAAAGAAGGTAAGTGGGTAGGCATGTGCGGAGAGATGGCAGGAGATGAGATTGCAATTCCAATTCTTTTAGGCTTAGGCTTAGATGAATTCTCAATGAGTGCAACATCTATTCTGAAAGCTCGTTCTCAAATCCGTCAATTATCAAAAGCTGATATCGAACCTCATTTAGATACAATTCTATCAATGTCTTCTACGGAAGAAGTTATTGAGTTCGTAAAATCAACTTTTCATATTGGATAATAAAAAGGTGTGATCATATATGATCACACCTTTTTTATCTTTTAAGCGAAAATAGTAGGCAGAAGCATATTCGCAAACAGCATTGTAAGAAGTGCTGCTACGATCATGCCAAGGCTAGAAAAAGTACCTTCAATTTTTCCAAATTCAAAAGCTCTTGCTGTACCTGTCCCATGAGAAGCTACGCCTAAAAGAAGACCTCTTGCTAGAGAAGAGTGCAGTGCGAGGAGCTTAATGAGTTTTGGAGCGACCATACATCCCACTACACCGGTTATAATCACAAACATAATGGTAATATTCGGATCTCCTCCTAGCGTCTGAGATACATTAACAGCAATAGGAATCGTCACCGATCTTGGAATCAAGCTATGAACCAGCGTTGATTGTAAATGAAACACTAATGCTAACAGCATGGAAGATATCATGGCAGCAAACGTGCCGAGCCCTACGCTTAAGCTGATTTCAACGCGATGTTTTTTGAGTAAATCAAAATACTTAAACATAGGAACAGCAAAAGCAACGGTTGCTGGTCCAAGCATAAAGCTAATAGCACTGGCACCTTGCTTATAATGATCATAAGAGCCATTCGTTACTAATAAGATGCCAATTAAAAGAATGGGGGCTAGTAAAATAGGGGAAACTAGCATAGACTTATATTTTTTATAGAGCACTTTTGTGCCGACATAGACGAGCAGTGTAAGCGGAAGAGCAATCCATGTGAGTAATGTCATTTTAGCGAACCTTCCTTTCTTCTTGAAATATGTTCTGCAATGATTCCCGTTACAGACATCACAATAATCGTACTGATTGTGATAATAATCACAATCTGGATTCCAAAATGCATCAAGACATCTCCATAATTGATGAGTCCAACGACGGCTGGTATGAAAAATAATAATAGTTCTCCCACTAACAGTGTTCCACCTTGTTCAACCCAGCTTAATTTAATTACTTTAAAGTACAGTAAGAAAAACAGTAAGAAAAATCCGATGATACTACCTGGCACTGGGAGGTCAAACCACTGTGAAATACTTTCTCCTATTAAAAACAGAGCCGTTAGTAATAAAATCTGTAAAATCACCATAATCAGTTTCATGATTAGCCTCCTTTATTTATGTTTTTATTCATTCATTCCTAGTTTGTTGAGACAATAATGGAGTCGTCTATGCTGAAAAGACGACTCCATCATGGGAAAAGAGAAACTATTTGGATTTTGCAAATGGGGATACAACTTAAGTAAATGAATGCTACATACTTATCTTACAAAAAAACGACTATAATATGAAATATATAATAACTATGATAACTATTCTTTTTAGTTATAGTTGAAAGAAATCTCTTTACAAATGCGTTGGTAACCTTTTCAAAAAAAGAGTTTGTGAAATATAAGGTGTAATTATTTAATAAAAGGCAATCAAAAAAAGAGATGGAGACATGCCTAAATCAATTCCATCTCAAAACGAACCAATAGGATAAATGATTTAGTATGAATGACTTGTTACACCGCCATGAAAAAAATCCGAACGAGTTTGATTTTCTATCAAGAATCAAACTCATTCGGATTTTTAATTAAACTACTTTTGTCTCAGCTTTGTTAAACTGTACTTTTAATATAATCAATAAAAGCCTGTGTAGCATAAGAGATATAGCGATCTTTTTTAACGATTAAAGCAATTTCCCATGGAATAGCATTCTCGAGATTAATTACTTTCATATGCTCCAAATCAAGCTTTTCACATAATGAATAAGGGAAAAGAGCAATGCCGAGATTAGCAGCTACCAGCTCTCCAATGAAGTCCCACTGAGAGCTTTTAAAAGCAATATTAGGTGTAAATCCATTTTTTAAACATTCGTTATAGACCATTTCATGCATGGTGAAGTCTTCATGAAAGGAAATAAGCGTTTCGTCTTTTAACTCTTTTAATGAAATCGTAGAATGCTGAGCCAACGGATGAGATTTATGCACAACAAGCTGCAGTGTTTCTCGAGCTAAAGGAGTCGTAAAAAACATGTTTTCATCAACTGGAAGTAAAACTACGCCCACATCCACTTCTCCTTGTTCCACAAATTTTTGCATTCTTTTAGCTCCATATTCCACCAATTGAATATGAATCTCAGGGTATTGCTCTCGAAATGCTTTAATGATAGTAGGAAAAAACAATGTACCAATAATAGGGGGAATACCTATTTTGATGGTTCCTCTTTTTAAATGCATTAAATCATAGAGGGAATCCGATAAATCTCGGAGAGAAGATAAAATGCTTTCAGCTTGCTCGTACACGATTATTCCTGCATCGGTAAGCTGAACTTGTTTGCCAGCGCGATCAAACAAAGGGGTGCCGAGCTCTTCTTCTAATGATTTAACCATTTTACTGAGAGAGGGTTGAGAAATATGCAGCGCTTCAGAAGCTCTTGTGAAATTTTTATGTTTAGCCACTTCTGTTAAGTAATGCAAATGGCGAACATCCATTTTGTATACCTCCGTGTTCATACATGCTAATTAATAAGATACACACATTCTACCACATTCACAATCAGCTCTATACCTTTCTTTCCTATCAAATAAAATGATCAGTAGAAGAGGTAGTGAATACAAAAGAAATTGCCAACAATATATATTTACACATTGTTTATTTTAGAAGTATAATATATAAATCAGTAGAACGGTTACATATCGATCACAGAATCAATCAATAAGGTGGTTAGAACGGTTGAGTAAAGCAGATGAAATAAGAGATATCGTTTATATTAATGGCCATGTAAATAAAAAATGCTTTATTACATATGGAATTGAATTTAAAGAGTTTTATCATTCCCTTCCTACGCCGCTTGCAAATATATTATTGTTAAAGCATGGTTTTGAAGACAGTGATTACCACTACCAAACCCATATGGACTACGTAGAAGAAGAACAAATTCATCTTTTAGCAGAGGATGATGTTTATAATTATGGTGACTTTTGTTGGATTGATTTTGAGGATATATCTTCGTTGGATTTGTTAGAACCTCAAGATATTGCAGCGCTGCTGTATTTAGGTCATTTAAAAAAACCGCTCAATTCACCATTTAATAATAAACTCGGTAACCAATTTGTTTATTTAGCTCATGATGATGGATTTTATAACAAAATCTATTTTCGAGATGTATATGATATGAAGCATATTTTAAGCCGAATCATTCCGTTAAAAATGTCAGCAATTAAGCAAAAAAGATTTGTATTTAGAAGGAAGAAGTTAGAGTATCCAATATTGCCGCTCGTGTTAGCAAATACGCTTCTTACTTTAACGAATGACGGTTTGTTTATTGATTTCGAACATATGGTTCAATCCCGTAAAGATATTAAAATTCCTTTGTATACAATCGGTGATTTTGACGATATGAATGAAATGTATAACGATCGGTTTGAGCACAAAGAGATGAGTAAATTGCAGGCGCATCTTGTTCTCACTCATAAAGAACTAGAGTGGAGCATTGAAGAAGTTCAATAATCTAAAAAGAGGTTGAGACATAACGAAATGAACCCAATCAACTGCTAGAAGGAACGAAACAGATAAAACTATATTCACCATCACAAAAAAACGAACCACTAATCAAACATGTTGATTAATGGTTCGTTTTTCACTTGGGCTAAAATACCTTTGTCCCAGCCTCTTTTTGAATAGCCGTATAAAATGGATTTTTCCATTCCATTAGTACGGCGTAGTTGTGTGAATCTTCATCTTCAATATAGTTTGCTGCGAGACCAATAGGCGTTCTGCCACAGCGCATTAAAAAGGTCATAACCGGGTCGTAGAGAGTTCCGGCTGATACAAGGTTCATGTATTCAACGGGCGTGTATAAGGAAGACACTGATGCGTATCCAGGGATGCGGCACCCGCCGAGCAGCCTTTCTAACTTGTAGTGAATCACGACTTCATATAAAGACTGCAAAAGAAGCTTCCCAAGCCCCATCGATCGATGCGAAGGAGTGACGCATACGTCCACTACATAAAGCGTATTACCAGAAGGGTCGTGCGTATGAATATATCCGCTTCCTGTTACTTCATCCCATGTGTGAGCCGCATTTCCTTCCACTGAAACAATCGTGCTTGTAATAGATCCGCATATTGTTTCGTCTATCTCCACGCATAGCGCTCCATCGGGAAAAAGGGAAACATGGTTATTTAACTGATCTTTGCTCCATAATAATTCAGAAGGGAAAGGAGGGGGAAAACTTTCTTCTTGAATCCGAATCAACTCATCGAAGTCGCTTGATGTATATGATCGTAATGTACATGTTACAGGCTTATTTTGATGAAAGACAAAGCATTGCTTTTTATACACTGCTTTTTTGCCTCCTTTAGAAAATAATTTTCAGATAATTAAGTATACCATATGAAAAAAAGAAATTATTTCATATTTATTGAAGAATTTGACGAGAACGTGATAAAGTTAAAAAGATTCGAACTATTAGACGAGGTGAAAGAAATGGATGTTGAATTAAAAGGAAAAACAGCGCTTGTATTTGCGGCCAGCCAAGGGCTTGGTAAAGCGATTGCTGCTAGACTTGCTGAAGAAGGCGCAAACGTTATGATTGCAAGTCGCTCAGAAGAGAAACTAATTCAAGTAGCGGAAGAGATTTCATATCTTGGAAGCGGACAAGTGTTACATAAAACGGCAGATGTCACGAAAACTCAAGACATTCAAGATGTTATTCAATATACAGTAGATAAGTTTGGAACCATTGATATTTTAATTAATAATACAGGAGGTCCTAAAGCTGGGAACTTCCTTTCGTTAACAGATGATGATTGGAAGCATGCATTTGAGTTAAATCTCCTCAGCTATATTCGTATTATCCGTGAGGTAGTGCCCGTTATGAAAAAGAGCGGAGGACGTATTGTCAATATTGCTTCTTCTTCCATTAAAGAGCCAATCCCTGGGCTCATTCTATCCAATACATTCCGTACAGGAATTGTAGGGCTCACCAAAACCCTCGCTTCAGAGTTGGCAGAGGAGGGTATCTTAATCAACACGGTTGCGCCAGGAAGAATTGCAACAGACCGAGTGAAAGAGCTAGATACCATTCGTGCTGAAAAATTGGGAGTAGACGTTTCAGAAATTGAAGAAGAGATGAGAAACCAAATTCCTCTTAAGCGCTACGGTCAGCCCGAAGAGTTTGCTAAAGCCGTTGCTTTCTTTGTCTCAGGAGCGAATTCATATATAACAGGCCAGTCATTTCTAATCGACGGAGGCATGGTGAAATCCATTTAGTTACATAGAAAAACCCTGCAGCTGCAGGGTTTTTTGTTAAATCCAAGTTGTAACTTGATCTAATGGTAAACGATCGCTAGCATGTGCTTCTTTAGCTGCTTTTCCAACTGAAATAAGCATAACTGGAATGTATCGATCCTCAATTTTAAACTCTTCTACAAATTTTTGTGCGTTAAATCCGCCCATTGAACATGTGTCATATCCTTTTGCTTTTGCTGCAAGCATGAATGTCATAGATGCAAGAGAAGCATTTGTAAACGCGGCATCGCGAGCAAAAGCACCGTTTTTATAAGCGCCGTTAATTTGTCCTGACAAAATGTTTTTTACGTCTTCTGTCATGTGACCTGCTTCGACTAGTGGGTTGTACACGTCATCTACATTTTTATTGGCTTCTAAATCACCTAAGACAGCTACTACAGCGCCTGCTTCTGTAATTTGTTTTTGGTTGTAAGCAATTGGAAGTAGACGTTCTTTCGCATCTTGGTCTGTAATAACAACGAAATGCCAGTGCTGTAAGTTCCAAGCTGATGGTGACTTCACTGTTGCTTCTAAAAGTTCCGTTAATTCTTCTTTGCTTAATTTAGCTGAAGAGTCATATTCTCGAATCGATGTACGTTCATTTACCACATCAAAAAAATCTTTTGTCATAATAAAAACCTCCGTTAAAAGTATGTATTTCTTTAGTGAATCGATGCACATTTTATAATGATACACTATTGAAGTCAATTTATATGCTTCTAGTATACCCGCTCTTATGTGCTATCACTCACAAAAAAATGCATACACTTCTTATCATCAGTTTAACGTGATTGACGAGATGTAAGATAAGCTTCAATTCGATCACAGGCTTCACGCAGCGTATTCATGGAATACGCATACGACAGGCGTACATATCCTTCACCGTGGGAAGAAAAAGCGCTGCCGGGTACTAGTGCAACACCTGCTTCTTTTACTAACTCCAGGGCAAAATCAAATGACTTACTGTGGAAGTTCTGAATAGAAGGGAAGATATAAAAAGCACCAGTCGGCTTTTCTACGTCAAACCCCATGTTTACTAGTCGGTCATACACATAATTCAGTCTTTGTTCGTATTCTTTTTTCATATCCACCGCATCGTTTTTACCTGCTGTCAGTGCCTCGAGTGCAGCTGCTTGAGAGACAGAAGAAGCACAGCTCACGTTGTATTGATGCACTTTTAAAATATGTTTGGCTAAATAAGAAGGAGCAAATAAAAGACCAATTCGCCAGCCCGTCATGGAATGAGACTTTGATACTCCGTTAATAACAATTGTTTTCTGTCTCATAGATGAAATGGAGGCAATGGACTGATGTTTTTTATCAAAAACGAGCTCGCTGTATATTTCATCAGATAGTACAAAAATATTTTTATCGCTTAAAAGAGCGGCAATTTCTTCTAATTCTTGCTGCGATAACGTCACGCCTGTAGGATTAGACGGATAAGGTAAGATGACGCATCTTGTTTTAGACGTCAAATGTTGTTGGATTAAATCCGCTGTTAGTCGAAATCCTGTTTCGGTTGTATCAATATGTACAGGTTTAGCGCCGTTTAACCGGATAAGCGGTTCGTATCCTGGGTAAACAGGTCCAGGTAAAATAACTTCGGAATCTTCTTCTAAAATGGTGCGAAGAGCAATATCAATTGCTTGGCTAGCTCCAATGGTCACAATAACTTCATCAGCTGGGTTATAGTGCAAGTCATATTTTTCTTTGACAAATTGAGCTGCTGCCTCGCGCAGTTCTATTGTTCCAGCATTGTGGGTATAAGAAGTTTGGTTATCATCAATTGCAGATTTTGCCGCTTCTTTTACATGTTGTGGTGTTAAGAAGTCAGGTTGTCCAATTGTGAGGGATAAAACATCTTGGTATTGTGAGACCATATTATAAAATGTACGTATTCCTGATAGTTCAATTCCTTTGACACGTTTATTGATTAAATGCTCCATGGTTTCAAATCCTTCCGCGTATTTTCAACTCATTTTATCACAATGAAAATAGGTAAAAAACCACTATTTGCGCATTTTGCAAATAGTGGTTTTAAGTTAGGTGTTATATAGCTTATTATAAGCAGTTGTTAGTTCATAAAATTCTTCTTCGTCTCTGTTATCTAACGCAGCGTCGATAAGAGATTTTAAATGCTGTTTATTAAAGTTTGTACTCATAGCCGTTAAAATACGATCAGCTTCTTTCGCGTAATAGTGTTGGTAAGGTGTGTACTGAGATGAGTGAGGATAGTGATTCATATTTTTTCGATAAGAACTCATAACATAAACCTCCTTTTTTAAAATAAAACGCAGCTTCTATTACTTGAAATGTACCCTTTCTATATAGTTGTTAACCCTGTTTTTAGCTGCGAATGTGCTAAGGTATGTGTTAGGAAATCAGAGGTTCCTTGCTTCACGTTCAATTCTAGATTCAAAAAAATAAGCGCATAAAAAGACCTGCATATATATGCAGGTCTTGTATATTAGTCAGTGTGTATTTGGCCTTCACGCCAATAAACGGGGGAAACGTAGCCAAAATCAACTTCATGATCGTCCAATGTTACAACGCAGTGATCAGAGCCTTCTTGTTCTTTAATATCTTGATATACAGCTTCTTCTACGTTTTCAATAATGGTCATTTCATTATCGTCATTAAAAAGAATGACGGAGCCTTTCATATTACGAACACCTTCTTTTAAGATTATTCATTCACTTTGTGTAGTATAAACCGTTTTGGCTGTAGAGTCCACAGCTATCTTCGATTTGTTGTTAAAAATTTGTGAACAGGCTTTTAGGAATGAATAAGAAACCCTCTAAATAGAAGAGTAACCGACTTGTCTATTCTTTCTTGAAGGGTAGTAGAGTCGGGTTGGTTGGTACACCAGTAGAGAAGTGTGCCAAAAAAATTAAGTATAGCAATAGAAGCCATTTCTTCGGCAGGGATATCGACTATAAGTTCGCCTCGGTCTTGTCCTGTTTGAAAAACTTTTGTAAAATGAGCGCGCATTTTTTCAATTTGAAGAATTTCAGATTGTTGAAAGGAACTGTTGGTAATAGCAATATGAAACCAAGAACGGATTAGGTGAGGGTTCGCTTCTTCGTTTGATTGTGCTAGTAATAAAAACAGTTGTTTAACAACGGCAGCAGTTGATTCTTCGGTTTGAAGGAGCTGTTCTAATTTATAGGAGATACGGTTTGTAAAATTAATTCCAAGGTAGTGAAGAACTTCTTCTTTTGTTTTGAAGTAATTAAAAAATGTTCCCTTTGCTACACCCGCTTCATGGGTAATTTGAGACACAGTCGTTTTTTGATATCCCTGCTGTTGGAATAAAGAGATAGCTGCTTTTTGGATGCGTTTTTTTGTTTCTTCTTTTTGTAATCCTCTGTTCATAAATTACACCTCGTTCGAATAGGAGTAGTCGTTTGACTCAAGTTCATAAGCTAGTATAGAGAAGTAAAGTAGAGCAATTAAAAAACTGAGCAGAGGATAAGACGAAAGGGATCAACGCTCATGTTTTTATATAGTATATAATATTCTGTTAATTCGTAAAACAATATTTTATGTATATGTTTTAGGGAAAAAGGATAACAAAATAAGAAAATTTTTCTTTACGGATATAAGAGGCGGTCACTATAATAGGAAATATGGACTATTAGATAAGCAGGTGAGATGAGAGGAGTAAGTGATATGAATCGAGATAAAGGAATTTTGTTGGAAAGTGGTACAAACGAACTGGAAATTGTCGAATTTGAGATAGGAAATGTTTGGTTTGGCATCAATGTAGTAAAAGTTAGAGAGATTATTAATCCCGTATCTATTACACCTGTTCCCAATGCGCATTCTTACATAGAAGGTATTATAGAGCTAAGAGGGGAAGTACTTCCTGTCGTTGACATAGCAAAAGCATTGAAAATGAAACCTTCAAATACGCCGGAAAAAGATAAGTTAATTGTTACAGAGTTCAATCAGCAAAAAATTGTCTTTCATACCCATGCAGTGACGCAAATTCACCGTATTTCTTGGAAAGAAATTGAGAAGCCTTCGGATTTGTATCAAGGTTTGGAAACGCAGATTACTGGAGTGGTGAAATTAAACGGTCAAATGATTCTGCTGTTAGACTTTGAAAAGTTGATTTCTGACGTGAACCCTGATGCGGGTATTAATCAGTCGAAAATAAAAAAGCTAGGGGCTAGGGAACGCTCTAATAAAAAGATTGTCGTGGCTGAAGACTCGCCGCTGCTGCGTCGAATGATTGAAGATACTCTTGCACAAGCAGGTTATGAGAACACGGAATTTTTTGAGAACGGTGAGGAAGCATGGCACTATCTAAGCTCGGTGATCGATGAAGGAGTGGAAATCAGTGATCAAGTCCAGCTGCTTATTACAGACATAGAAATGCCGCAAATGGATGGGCATCATTTAACTAAAAAAGTGAAAGAAAATCCTCAGCTTTCTATACTTCCAGTCATTATCTTCTCTTCTCTTATCACAGAAGATTTACGTCACAAAGGAAAGATGGTAGGAGCGGAAGGACAAGTAAGTAAGCCAAAAATTGGAGAGCTTGTTGAGTTGATCGATCTCTATATTTTGTAGGATCACAAAAAAAGTGCCTGAAAGCAGATTGCTCCACTTCAGGCACTTTTTTAAAAATAACTTTTACCCAGCGGTTTAAACACAGGTGCTTGCCGTTTTCTTGGAGTCGAAACAGGGCTTTTGGCCGGCTGTACGAGATGACCCGTATATTTAGATAATAAGCGCTTCGCATAAGATAATGACATAGTCGTTTTGGGATTTCGATACTGATGGTTTAAATGGCCGAGGTGTGATAACTCTTTGAAGTCTTCTTTCTTTGGAGGCATATGGAAAAAGTAGTCTCCAACTGATACAAGTACATCTGATTTTTGTTGACTTTTACCAGGGTTTGGCGAAAAGTGAAGTCCTTCTTTTTTTGCTTTTCCTTCTAAAATTAGTTGATCTAATGCAATTTTCTTTAACGTATATAACTGCTTAGGATCAGGAGCAGCTTTTGCGTGACGATTTACAGTGAAAATAGCTTGTGCAATCTCAGATACAGACGGGGTCAAAGAGCCTTGTCCATTTGCTTGAGACATACGTTCACTCCCTTTCTATCATATCAGCTGTTCAACCTATAAGGTGAAAGCTGATACGTTCATTATAGCGTGTCTTGTCCCATTTGAAAATAATTACACGAAGAAGTATTTTGGTAATTAATGAAATTTCCTATGTATAGGGTTTGTTTTGTTACGCTTCCTTATACAAGTAAAGTGGAACAGCACGCTATACTTTCTATTTTTAAAAATGCTGCTCGCACAGTTAAACAATCATTAATTAGTAAATCCTGAACTATTGAGCCATTCGTCGAGAAGGGCGAATATAAACACCAGTACCATTTGGCACAATTTGAGCTAGCTCATTTACTTGGGCATTATACATGCGAATGCACCCTTTGGATACGGATTTTCCAATAGAACTTGGATCATTTGTTCCGTGAATGCCATATGACTTTTTAGACAAGCTTAGCCACATAGTGCCAAATGGCCCTCCGGGGTTTGGCTCCCGGTTAACGATAACAAAGTCTCCAGTAGGTGTTGCGCTCAGCATTTTTCCTGCTGCAATGGGATAGACTTTTTGTATGATATTATTTTTTCGTAATTCAAGCTGTTTTTCAGCAATAAACACGTGGATTGTGTAAGGAATGAGCTCTTTATCAGGGAGGTTTGGAATGATGATTACCTGCCCAGGCTTCAGCGTACTATGGCTTACAAAAGGATTAGCTATCCACAGCTCTTCAACTGGAATCCGATAGTCACCTGAAACGCTTTGCCAGGTTTCACCGCGCTTTACTATATGTCTCATTAGCTTCGCTCCTTTGATATATGACTATGTTGTAACAGTATACGATTGAAAAAAGTAAAAGTGACTTTTGTGAACATAAAGTTATTTTGAAAAAGGTGTTGAAATTACATTGACTTATAAGCATGGACTGATTGATATAGGTTCAAATACGATACGCCTTGTTATTTATGAATACAAAAAAGGCAGAGGGTTTAAGCAAATTGAAAACGTGAAAGTAGCTGCACGGCTTCGAAACTATTTAAGTAAAGAAGGCGTGTTAACGGCTAAAGGGATATATACCTTGCTTGATACACTTAAAACGTTTGGAGTTATTACCAAGCATCAGCAGCTGCCGCACGTTACCTGTGTGGCCACAGCTACCATCCGTCAAGCGGCTAATGCAAAAGAAGTTCTAGCGCTTGTAAAAAAAGAAACGGGCTTTTCTATTCAACTATTGTCTGAATATGAAGAAGCGTATTACGGCTTTGTTGCCGTTATTCATTCCACTTCGATCGAAGAAGCCATTACAATTGACATTGGCGGGGGAAGTACGGAAGTTACGTATTTTCGCAACCGAGAGTTAGTGCAGTACCACAGCTTTCCATTCGGTGCCTTATCTCTACGTCTGCAGTTCGTTAAAGGCAATATTCCCACTGCAGAAGAAAGAGTGAAAATCCGGGATTTCGTGATTCGACATTTCCATACTGTCCCGTGGCTTTTAAATCGTCAAGTTCCGATTGTAGCAATTGGAGGAAGTGCAAGAAGTATGGTGCAACTGCATCAAGGTTTTATCCACTATCCTCTCGCCGGGCTGCATCAGTATGAAATGAATTTAGCTGATATATTGCATGTGAAATCCGCTATAGGCTCATTGTCTTATCACAATCTTCAAAAGTTAGACCGCTTGTCAAAGGATCGTGCGGATACAATTTTGCCAGCGATTGAAGTATTTCAATCATTATATGAAACAGTGAACGCGACTCGTTTCATCTTAAGTCGCAAAGGCTTAAGAGAAGGGGTGTTATTTAAGGAAGCGTCTGATGCTAATATCCAGCCAATGTACCCCGATGTCATACAGCAAAGTTTTCAAGAAATAATGGAAGAGTTTGAAGTAAGTAAAGATTACGTCAAACAGCTTACGCGCACAGCTATTATGATGTTTCAGCATTTTAGGGAGCAGGGACCGGTTGATTTAAAAGAGGATGACTTAGCGCTTCTTATAAAAGCTGCGCAAGTGTACGATATAGGAGAGTATATTGATGCGGAATCAAGCAGCCAGCATACGTTTTATGTCCTTGCTAATCGTACAATCGATGGAATTTCACATAGAGAACGTTTAAAGCTGGCACTTGTTTCTTCATATAAAGGGAAGTCTTCTTTTAGGCAATATGTTGCCCCTTTTAAAAAGTGGTTAACAAAAGAAGAACAAAAGAAAGTCCAGCTGCTCGGTGCGGTTTTAAAAATAGCTGACGGTTTACATGCAACAAAGCGAAATGTTGTTCAACATATTGACATGAAAAGCGATGAAAACACAGTTACGATTAAACTATTATGTACAAAAACCTTTCGTCCTGAACAATATCAGGCTGAAAAACAGAAAAAGCATCTAGAAAAAGTAGTGAAAAAAAATATTGTTCTTGAATTTACTAAGCTTTAGAATAACGCTGAATCGGTTAGAATATTCAGTATAGCTAACTAGATTAAAACCATTATCCCTGGAAGGTGAGGCTAATGTTAGAAAGTAATCGCACTTATAAGCAAACCATACAAGTGGCTGATTCAGCTTATTACAATAATCGTGAATTGAGCTGGCTGGCTTTTAACAAGCGAGTGCTGGAAGAAGCAGTAGATACGAAAAATCCTTTGCTTGAGCGGTTTAAATTTTTAGGAATTTTCAGTTCGAATCTGGATGAGTTTTTTATGATTCGGGTAGCCGGATTAAAAGATCAAGTGAAAGCTGGATTTAGCAAACCTGAAAACAAAGCAGGCTTAACTCCTAAACAGCAGCTATTTTCTATCTCCAAACAAAACCACGACCTAGTCAAGCAGCAGTATGATACGTATATTCACACACTTCTTCCCGAATTACAGAAATACGGCGTGGAAATCATTACGGTTGAAAAGCTGGAGAAATCAAATCTAGATAAGCTTGAACAGTATTTTGACGAGCAAATCTTTCCCGTATTAACTCCTATAGCTATTGACACCTACCGGCCGTTTCCTATGTTGATGAATAAAAGCTTGAACTTAGCAGTCGTCCTTTCAGAAAAGTTAGATGATGAGCAGCAAATTGCCGAGATAAAAGGAAGATTAGCTATCGTTCAAGTACCTTCGATGCTAACGCGCTACATTGAAATAGCCACGTCAGATTCTACTCGTCTATTTGTATTGCTAGAGGATGTGATTGCCTATTTTATTAAAAAGTTGTTTAAGGGATACCGCGTTTCTTCTGTTTCTCAATTTCGAATTACCCGCAACGCAGATATGACTATTCACGAAGAAGACGCTCAAGATTTACTAAAAGAAATTGAAGAAGAGTTACAGAAGAGAAAATGGGGAGCTGCTGTTCGGCTTGAGATTAAGAGTCCATATGACCAAGGTGTACTAGCGTATTTAAAGTCAGTACTTGAAATTCACGGTGAAGATGTGCATGAGATCGAAGGACAGCTGGATTTAACCAGTTTATTTTCGTTTTATAGATTACTTAAATCTACGCATGAAGAGTTGGCTGACAAAGCCTTTATTCCTAAGCTTACAACAGAGTTACATCCGGATCAAAATGTTTTCGAGCAAATGATTCAAAGAGATATTTTGCTTCACCACCCTTATGAATCGTTTAAGCCGGTACTTGATTTTGTTAACTGTGCAGCAGACGATGAAAATGTGCTCGCTATTAAGCAAACGTTATACAGGGTAAGCGGAGATTCTCCCGTTATTAAAGCATTAAAACGAGCGGCTGCAAAAGGTAAACAAGTGACGGTACTAGTTGAACTAAAAGCGAGGTTTGATGAAGAGAATAATGTGCAATGGGCTAAAGAGCTAGAGCGGGCAGGGTGCCACGTGATATATGGAATGCCTCATTTAAAAACGCATGGTAAAATTACGCTCGTAGTGAGAAGAGAAGGAGAGCATATTAAGCGGTTTGTTCATCTTGGCACCGGGAATTACAACGATGCGACGGCAAAGATCTATACGGATATAAGTCTTTTTACTGTCAACCGAAACATCGGGATAGATGCGGCCAATTTTTTTAATTACTTAAGTGGCTATACGCAAAAACCAGTATATCATCATTTATCCGTTTCACCATTTGATATAAGAAATGATTTTTTGCATCTCATTGATCAGGAAATCCATTATCACAGACGGTATGGCAATGGAAGAATCATTGGGAAAATGAACTCATTGACGGATAAAGTTTTAATTATGAAGCTATATGAAGCTTCTATAGCTGGTGTGACAATTGAACTCATTGTTAGAGGAGCGTGCTGCTTGCGCCCTCAAATTCAAGGCGTTAGCGAGAATATCAGAGTAAGAAGCATCGTCGGACGATTTTTAGAGCATAGCCGAATCTATTATTTTCATCATAATAAACAGGAAAAGTTTTTCTTTTCATCTGCAGATATGATGACAAGAAATATGGTGAAACGAGTAGAAATTTTATTTCCTGTCTTGGATACACATTTGAAAAAAAAAGTGTGGAAGTGGCTTGAAGTTATGCTTGCTGATAATGTAAAAGCACGAGAACAAGATCAAGAAGGGAATTATCATTACGTCATAAAAAAAGAACATGAGCTCTCTATTAATAGTCAAGAGATCTTTTGTCAATATGCTCTTTGCGACGATCAAGAATAACATAAAAAAAGCCGAGTACTCGGCTTTTTAGTCATGTTATTATCTAGGAATGGGACCAACAGGACCGTATCCAGGTCCGTAGTATGTGTTATAAACAGGAGCACCGCCTCCATAGCCGGCACCAGGGTAGCCTCCTCCAGGAAATCCACCGCCGTAAAACGGAACTGGATAAGGATAAGGTGGTGGACAGCACCCAGGTCTGCCTCCAAAACCGCCAACAGCTAGTCCGCCAAGCAGCCCACCAGCTAAGCCAGCAACAAAAGGAAATCCAAAAAAGCGCTCGTCACCATTTGGAATATTACGATATCCTGTATAGGGATATTGATAGTACATAATTTAACCTCCTTGTCAGTTGTCTTTGTAGTGTATGGCTGAACGCAAGCTTTTGAGCCTGGTTTATTTCTTTAAGACTAGAATTAGGCGGTCATGATCAGCTAAAAAAAGACAATCAACATAAAAAACGCCCTGTAAAGGCGTTTTTATGTTGATTGCAAGGTGAAAAGCGTAATTTCAGGCGTAGCTAAAAAACGAAAAGGAATGCGAGTGGTTCCTAAGCCTCTATTCACATAAAGCTTCATTTTAGAATCTCCAACTTCGTACATTCCTTCAGGGTAAACCGTCCCAAAGGGCGGTGTAATCAAAGGACCGTAAAAAGGAATTTGAATTTGGCCTCCATGACTATGGCCGGAGAGCTGAAGATCCACTGGAAAAGGAGCTGCTTTGACAGCAACGTCAGGTTCATGAATCATAGCAATAGAAAAAATATCCGGCTGTAATTGCCCTAGCGTTCCTTCATATTGCGGGTTCCCAAGCATAATATCATCGAGTCCACAGATATGAATGTAGCTTTTATCGGGCATGGACACCGTGTCAACTTCATTTACTAAAAGTCTAAATCCTGCGTCTTCAATGGCTTGTTTGTAGATATTTGTTCCATATCCTCCATGATCATGATTACCATATATGGCATATTTTCCAAGAGGAGCCTGAAGCCTCTGTAAAATCGGGGGAATTCTTTCTGGATGCGGGTATTCATTAGGTACATCCATTAAATCTCCGGTAAATAGTATAATAGTAGGCTTCAAATTATTTATGGTCACCATAAGCTGTTCTAGCTGTAATAAATCATAAGAGAGTCCAAGATGAATATCACTAAATTGTAAAATTTTTATTCCGTTAAAGCTTTTCGGAATGTTTTTAGAAGTAATTGTATGACGAACAATTTGCAGACGTCTAGGCTCAATATATTTGGCATATGTATACCCAAAAGACGTGGTGAGCAAAGACCCTAACGAAATAGACGCTAGTCCTTTCAAAAAAGATCGTCTTGTATACGTCTTTTTCATGCAAAATCAACCTATTCCTTATAGTTTTCAAGTTTTCATTATAGCATTGTTTTTTTTATCATCACAACGAGAAGTCTGCTTTTAAGTTAAATAGATAAAAGTTTCACTTTATTCAGAAAAAATAGTAAAATAATAGTTGTAAAACACTTATGTTTTGGGGAGGACGATAAATTGAAGAACAAGGTCGTAATTGTTACTGGCGGTTCAAGTGGAATGGGAAAACATATGGCGAAGCGATTTGCAGAACAAGGTGCTCATGTGGTAATCACAGGTAGGTCAGCCGATCGATTACAAGAGACAGAAAACGAAATTAAAACGTTTGATGGACAGGTACTTTCCGTGGTGATGGATGTACGCAATCCAGAAGATGTGGAACGAATGGTTCAAGAAACAGACAAGGCATTTGGACAAATTGATTTTTTAGTTAATAATGCTGCAGGCAATTTTATATGTGCAGCTGAAGACTTATCCGTTAACGGATGGAACAGCGTAATTAATATTGTATTAAATGGCACATTTTATTGCAGTTCCGCAGTAGGGAAATATTGGATCGATAAAGGTACAAAAGGAGCCATTACAAACATTGTGGCTACATATGCGTGGAACGCAGGAGCAGGTGTTATTCATTCAGCTTGTGCCAAGTCAGGAGTTTTAACTATGACGCGCACGCTCGCAGTAGAGTGGGGAAAGAAATACGGTATACGGGTGAATGCGATTGCGCCGGGGCCGATCGAGCGAACAGGAGGAGCCGACAAGTTATTTGAGTCGAAAAAAATGAAAGCGCGTACATTAAATTCTGTACCATTAGGACGCCTTGGAACTCCTGAAGAAATAGCAGGATTAGCTAGTTTCTTATTCTCCGATGAAGCATCTTATATCAATGGGGAATGCATTACAATGGACGGGGGACAGTGGCTAAATCAGCATCCTTTTTAAGGTTAGATACGCACTAAAAAGTACAAAGCAAACCTAGAAGGACTAGCAAAATTATGCTATTCGTATTATACTAACGTAAAGTGAACAAGGAGAGGGGAGAGTTGAGTGGACCCGTTAGATGTATTAACAAACATAGAGAAAACTCTTCCGTATTATCAAGCAATTTTTAGTGCAGATGGACATAGAGTAATTGGCTATGAAGTGTTGGCGAGGTTTCAAAATGAAGGGGAAATTGAAAGTCTCGGCCCATTCTTTCATGATGATGCGATTCCGGATGAATATCGCATAGAAGTTGATTATGCTGTTTTAACACAAGCGCTCGAGCATATGTTGACCCAGGAAGAACAATTTTTAATTTTTATTAATCAGAACCCTAATTTATTAATGAACGATCATGGAGAATCCTTGCTAGAATTATTGCAACTTTTCGAAAATAAAGGATTATCGCTTGATCGAATTGTTCTCGAAATTACAGAACACAATTTTAGTGGAGATTTGGAATCGCTTCAACACTTACTAAAGTATTATCAAACATATGGTATTAAGATTGCAATTGATAATATAGGAAAAGAAAGTAGTAATCTAGACAGAATTGGGTTGCTGTCACCAGATATCTTAAAAGTAGATTTACATATTCTAAGACAAACGGACATGGCGCAGTCGTATCAAGACGTATTGTATTCTTTATCTCTGTTAGCAAGAAAAATGGGTGCTACGCTTCTATATGAAGATATAGAAGCCTCCTATCAGCTGCAATATGCATGGAGAAACGGAGGCAGATATTTTCAAGGTTATTATTTACATAAGCCGGCTGCTGAACTTGTCGATCCGAACATCTTAAAGGATAAACTAAAGGAACGTTTCGAAATGTATATCGCTCATGAAAAGAAAAAGCTGCTTGCTGTTTACCAGCTGACAGAACGCTTTCAAGATAAAATGCAGCAGGTAATGACAAAGTGCAGAAAGCTAGAAACGTATGACGATATGCTGCCTGTTATTGCAGAAGAGCTATCCAACGTGTGTTTTCGCCTTTACATCTGCGATGAAAATGGATTTCAAAAGTCTTCTAACTATGTAAAGAAAAACGAGGATTGGATTCTTGAGCCTGAATATGTAAAGAAAAATTGGAGCTGGCGCCCATATTTTCTTGAGAATATTATTCGAATGAGCTATGAAAAAAAAGGCATATTATCAGATTTGTATAATGATATTGAAACAGGTGAGAATATCCGGACTTTTTCGTATCCGATTGATAATATGCACTATATATTCCTTGATATTTCATATTCTTTTTTATACGAAAGAGACGTTTTGTAGAGAATATATAAGTTGAAGTTAAACCGGCAACCAGCAAAAGTGGTTGCCGGTTTTTTATGTTTTTTTAGCGGAGGACGACAGTCGGTTACAGAGATGTGCATAGGCAGGGGAAATTTCGGAATTCTAATAAAAAAGAAGTTAAGGAGCTGATTTAATTTGAAGAAAATATGCTTACTTGTCTTTTTGCTGATTGTCTTGTACTCAGGAAAATCTGTTCATGCAGAAGTATCAGGAGAGATTAGGCATGAAATCTTTATAAATTTGCAGGACGCTTATCAGGCTCAGCTAAGAGCTGCGTCTGCCCATACTAATCAAGACGCTGTTCGTGAGCTGAAATTGTTTTTAGATGATGAGTATGCATCTGTGTTTTATAATGAGGCTCTCTTACAAAAAGCTCAAGGGTATGTCGGAGAGGGACCTGAATATTTAACACACTACATCCCTTTCTTTTCTTTCGATGAACAGACGAAGGTAGCTCTTCATTCCAACCAAAACAAAGCTTATGTCTATCAATTTTTTCCGGCCGTGCATAATGAACGGGTACAATACCAAGATCATTACGAAATGATCACTTTAGTAAAAAAACAGGGGAAATGGAAAGTGCAAAAGTTTATATATAGTAAGTAACACTCAAAATGGCCGATGAAAGCTTATTTTGAGTGTTTCTGTTACCCGATGTTAAGAAGCTTCTCAAGCGCTTGAAGGTCGAATCCTCTGATAATTTCCTGGTCAATACGAATGGTCGGAGTGGAATAAGACTCTAACTCATTAGTCATTCGTTTTCGAGCAGAAGCATCTTTAGATACGTCAAATTCTTTATAGGAAACGTGATGATGCTGTAAAAACTGTTTAACAATTTCGCAAGGTGGGCAAGCTGGTTGTGTGTACAACTCTATAGATCTCAATGAAAGTACCTCCCTATATTAAAATGAATGGTGTTAAAGTAGAATGAAGTTTTGTATGATACATAGTATATCGCTATGTTATTATAATAAAAAACGACATATATCGCTATAATAAGGCATTTTCTTATGAAAAATCACGTAAAGTACTTGTGTTTTTTTAGTATGTGGCATATAGTGAAATGGTGTCTTTTAAGTATTAGTTTAGATAAAGTATTTATTTGAATTGATATTGTAGAAAAGTCGAATGCGTAATGATGTAATAGGTGAAAGGAGAGATTATATGTCACAATTACAAGGTATTTTAACTCGTCTTGTGAATCTCCGTGAGCAAGCAAGTGGAAGTGAAGCGCCACAACGCTTCTTCGAAGTAGAGGGAAAAAGAATTTGCAGCGTGAAATATCATGCAAAAACTGAAACATACGAACTTGAAGTATATCAAGATGGTGAAAAGCCAGCCGTTTATCAATTTGATAACGTTGATATGATTGCAATTGAAATTTTTGAACTTATTCATTAAGGGATAAAGCAAAACGAATGCCGCAAAGGATTTTATACTTTGCGGTATTTTTTTGTTACTGCGTATGGAGTTTTTGTGGTGGCTTCTGCCCTATTTTCCCGAGAAATATCGACAAAGTGATAGCAGATTTTCTGATAAATAGAAGGAACGGGTCGAATGCTGTAAAAAAATCAAAATAAAAAATTCAGATAATTATGAACTTTCGTTGACACTTGTTTTAAAAAAATCTAGACTTAACATATAAGGGAGAACATCGAGTGTGTCTGCTTCTATTCCCTCTTAAAGGTTCGCATTTACGTAAGCAAGCTATACTCATTTTGTAGCTTGTTCTTTTTCTCTTTACACACGTGGAAGTTATGATAAATGGAAGGAGAATGTATAAATGATTGATATTGATCACAATCAGTTAAATCAAATTGAACTTCGAGATTTGCTTGTCACTTCTGATAAAGTTGCTCATGTTCAAGTTGGAAATAATTTAGAACATGCTTTGCTTGTGTTAACAAAGACTGGCTATACGTCCATTCCCGTATTAAATCCAAGGTTTCAGCTGCAGGGGTTCGTGAGCATGACGCTTATTTTAGATTCGATTTTAGGATTAAAGCGCATTGAATTTGAACGATTAGAAACCATGAAAGTAGAAGAAGTTATGGATCAAAATGTTCCTCGTGTCTCCATGAAAAAATCTGTATTAAAAGTCATAAATGCCATGATTAACCATCCTTTTTTGTGCGTAGAGAATGAAGATGGCATTTTTGAAGGGATTTTAACCCGAAGAAATTTGTTAAAGTCATTAAGAAGGCAGTCCATCATTCTCCCGAAGGAGTCATTTCAATAATTTTTTTAAGAAATCGTGTTTCAGCCTATCTTTCTCCGTTTTTTTCTTATATGATAAAGGTAAAATGAAAGTAAAAAGAGGCTTGAAAGGAATAACTGAATGCAATTAATAGAATGTCGAATGCTCGTTGTATTAGCTCAAGAATTAAATATGAGAAAAGCTGCAGAGAGATTATTTGTATCGCAACCAGCTTTATCACAGAGGCTGCAAACCATTGAAAAAGCATGGGATACACAAATCTTCATTCGTTCGCAAAAAGGACTGTCATTAACGCCTGCTGGAGAAAAGATTGTTCAATTTGCAAAAGAAGTGGTAGAAAAAGAAGATCGGGTTCGTGAGGACTTGCATCATTTAGATAATGAAGTATATGGTACACTCAAATTAGCGGTGGCTTCGATTATTGGACAGCACTGGCTGCCGGCGGTGTTAAAACGCTATATGGATCGTTACCCACATGCTAAAATCTCTCTTGTAACCGGCTGGAGCAGTGAAATGCTTCGCTACCTGTACGAAGATGAGGTACATATTGGAATTATACGCGGAAACCCGGATTGGAAAGGTGTCAAAGAACATTTGTTTACAGATCCTCTTTACCTAGTTGATTCAGAAATTGAAAGGGCAGCGGAAGTAGTAAATACTCATCGACCATTTATTCAATTTAAAAGTGACTCAACGTATTATCAAGAAATTTTAGAATGGTGGCATCGAGAGTTTCATACTACACCGAAGCGTACGATTGTAGTGGATCAGATTGAGACATGTAAGCAAATGGCTTTAAATGGTCTTGGCTTCGCTATTTTACCATCGATTGCTATTAAAGAAGCTGGAAGCCATATCCACCGGACACCGCTTCTGAAAGCAAATGGAGAGCCAATTACGCGAGACACTTCTTTAGTTGGATATGAATCAGCTTTTAAACTGAAGCAAGTTCGAGCATTTGTTGATATTGTACGTGAATATGTAAGAGAAACGGTCTAAAGCGAGCCTAGATGCTCGCTTTTTTTATTTGCAATCGTTATCTTTTTATTAAAACGATAATGATGCTTGTCATTGTGAAAGCATTTTGTTACATTAAATGAGACATTGCTTACTTAGGAGGAATACATAATGAAAATGATGGATGCTAATGAGATTATCTCATTTATTCAAAACAGCACAAAATCAACACCGGTAAAAGTTTACGTAAAAGGTGAAGTAGAAGGAATTGACTTTGGTTCATCTTCTAAAACATTCGTAACGGGCAACACAGGTGTAGTATTCGGTGAATGGAAAGAAATCAAAGCTGCTATTGAAGCAAACGAAGGAAAAATTGAAGACTATGTAATTGAAAACGATCGCCGCAACTCTGCGATTCCTTTATTAGATATGAAAGGAATTAAAGCTCGTATTGAGCCAGGCGCTATTATTCGCGATCAAGTTGAAATCGGCGACAACGCTGTTATTATGATGGGTGCATCTATTAACATCGGTTCTGTAATCGGTGAAGGAACAATGATCGACATGAACGTAGTACTTGGTGGTCGTGCAACAGTAGGTAAAAACTGTCATATCGGCGCAGGTTCTGTATTAGCTGGTGTTATTGAGCCACCTTCTGCAAAACCAGTTGTAGTAGAAGATGACGTAGTAATCGGTGCTAATGCTGTTGTTCTTGAAGGTGTAACAGTAGGTAAAGGTGCAGTAGTTGCTGCAGGTGCAATCGTAGTAGAAGATGTAGCTCCTTACACAGTAGTAGCAGGTACGCCGGCTCGCGTTATTAAAGAAATTGACGAAAAAACAAAGTCTAAAACAGAAATCAAGCAAGAATTGCGTCAATTAAACGAAGAATAAGAAAAACGATCAGTTTGCGCTTTTTCTTTGCTGAATTAATAGGTTTTAGCGATTGGGATACTGAATCCTTAAACGTATCATATGGACAAGTTGGAAGCGTGGGCAACCACGCTTTCTTCTTTATTTCGTGAGGAGGACATACACATGGCTGAAAATGAATTTGTGAAAATAAGAAGAGAGCTACATAAAATTCCTGAATTAGGGTTTCAAGAGGTGAAAACACAGCGTTTTTTGCTTGATTATATTAACACTCTTCCGCAAGAGCGCTTAGAAGTAAAGACGTGGAAAACAGGACTCTTTGTTAAAGTACATGGTACAAACCCAACTAAAACAATAGGCTACCGAGCAGATATTGACGGTCTTCCTATCACGGAAGAAACGAATTATTCTTTTCAATCACAGCACGAAGGACTTATGCATGCCTGCGGACATGATATGCATATGGCCATTGGGCTAGGAGTATTGACTTACTTTGCTCAGCATGAAATCAAAGATAATGTACTGTTCATCTTTCAACCTGCAGAAGAAGGTCCAGGAGGAGCACAGCCAATGCTCCAAAGCGATATCATGAAAGAATGGCTTCCAGATTTCATCTTCGCCCTTCACGTAGCGCCTGAATATCCGGTTGGTTCGATTGCGCTGAAGGAAGGGTTACTATTTGCTAACACGTCTGAGCTATTTATTGATTTAAAAGGAAAAGGCGGTCATGCTGCTTATCCACATACAACAAATGATATGGTAGTTGCTGCATGTCAGCTTGTTTCACAGCTTCAAACTATTGTTGCTCGAAACGTTGATCCGCTAGACAGCGCTGTAATTACAGTAGGAAAAATTCAAGGCGGCACGGTTCAAAATATTATTGCGGAGCGAGCTCGCATAGAAGGAACCATTCGCACGCTATCTCCTGAATCAATGACGCGTGTTAAAGAACGAATTGAAGCGATTGTTAAAGGAGTAGAAGTAGGGTATCAGTGTGAAACAGCCATTGATTATGGCTGTATGTATCATCAAGTATATAATCACCATGAAGTCACGCGAGAGTTTATGGAATTTGCCAAAGCGCAAACGGACGTGGATGTCATTGAGTGCAAAGAAGCAATGACAGGAGAAGATTTTGGCTATATGCTAAAAGATATTCCTGGATTTATGTTTTGGCTTGGCGTTCAGTCAGAATATGGGCTTCATCATGCAAAGCTGCAGCCTCATGAAGACGCAATAGATACTGCAATTTCACTTATTACAAAATATTTTGAACATAAAGGCAATCAATAAATCGTATAATCATTTTTCCTTATGGCTAAATTAATACCATGAGGAGGTGGGCAACGATGGCACGAATTGGTGTAGAATACGGTTTAACAGATGTACAGGCTGCGCTTCAGCAGCTCGGACATGAAGTGGTACAATTACGCAACGAAAGTGATGCACAAGGGTGCGATTGCTGTGTTGTAACAGGACAGGATTCAAACGTAATGGGGATTTCCGATGCAGTAACGCAAGGCTCAGTTATTACAGCTAGCGGATTAACGGCAGAAGAAATTTGTCAGCAAGTAGGCAATAAAGTACAAGGATAAAAGAAAGCCGAAGGAATAAATCCTTCGGCTATTTTTTATGCATGCTGAGGCTGCTTGGCATCTTCAGGCTGCTTTTTATCAATATTTACTTGATGAGGGAACGGAATATCAATACCGTTTGCGTCAAACGCTTCTTTAAACTCTTTGCGAAGCTGACGTTCAACCCCCCACTGTTCACCGTTTTTAGCTTTGCCAACTACACGAAGCACAACGTCCGATGCGCCTAGACCTTGAACTCCTATCACGCTTGGTCCTTCTACAATGTTTTCATTTGTTGCAGCAACGCGCTCGCATACTTTTTCTAGTACTGAAATAGCTTTGTCAATATCATCATCATACGAAATACCAATATCAATCAACGCGCGCATATTGCCTCGGGAATGATTGCTTAAACTTGTAATTTCACGGTTAGGCACATAGTGTAGAGTTCCGTCAAATCCGCGAATTTGAGTAGTACGAAGACCTACTGATTCGACAATTCCTGAAAAACTTCCGGTTGTTACATAGTCGTCAACATCAAGCTGTTTTTCAAGAAGTAAAAAGAAACCTGTTACAACGTCGCTAACCAGTCCTTGAGCACCGAACCCGATTGCTAGACCCACAACTCCGGCACCAGCTAATAAAGCTGTCGCATGGATATTTACTGCTTCAAGCAGCATGACGACAAAAATAAAAATAAGTACATATGAAAACACATTAACGGTTAAACTTTTGAGTGTGAGCATACGTCCGCGCGTAGTATTTTCACGCTCACTCATTTTTTCAAAGGAACGTTCAATAACTTTTTTACCAATTGCTCGTACCAGTAAAAATACAATGGTAATGGCAATGAGTTTTAACACAATAACTCCAGCATTGGTAAGAAGCTGTTCCCAGTTGATGTCTTGCATCTTAAACATTAGTTGTTCATCCTTCCTATGTTCTGTTTCAATATTAATAAGTGGGAATTTATTCTGTGGAAAAGATTTTGTAAGAGTATGAGCACATTTGTTTATTCCCGATATTAGACATGCTAAACTGAGAAGGTAAATAAATGCAACCCTTTTATAGCATTTTTTTGCTGAAGTCAGGGTTTAATTTGCCCTAAAGGCGGGCATAACAACTATGTTACCATTATAAGATGTTGTTTAAATTCATTCTTAATTAATATTGACTAAAAAAACAATATCCATTATAATGAAAACCGTTATAACAGTACATAAGTGAGAATGTTTTATACATTTTCTCATTTAATAATTATTTGGAGGGATCATGTATGCCAGAACGTATGGTAGGTAAACAAGCTCCACGCTTTGAAATGGAAGCTGTATTATCAAACAAAGAATTCGGTAAAGTTAGCTTAGAAGAAAATATTAAAAATGACAAATGGACAGTATTATTCTTCTATCCAATGGACTTTACATTTGTATGTCCAACAGAAATCACTGCACTTTCTGACCGTTATGATGAGTTTGAAGATCTTGACGCAGAAGTAATCGGTGTTTCTACAGACACAATCCATACACACTTAGCTTGGATCAACACTGATCGTAAAGATAATGGTTTAGGTGATCTTAAATATCCATTAGCAGCTGATACAAATCACGTTGTTTCTCGTGAGTACGGCGTTTTAATTGAAGAAGAAGGTGTAGCACTTCGCGGTTTATTCATCATCAGCCCAGAAGGCGAATTACAATATTCAGTTGTAAACCACAACAATATTGGCCGTGACGTTGATGAAACTTTACGTGTTCTTCAAGCGTTACAAACTGGCGGACTTTGCCCAGCGAACTGGAAACCAGGTCAAGCTACTTTAAACGCGTAAGCACAACGTTTAAAAGGTCTAACGTCCACGTTAGGCCTTTTTTCATCGGATAATAGAGAACGTATAGTTAATAATAGTAAAAACAAGGGAGGCTTTTATTCATGAAATTACGTCAGCCAATGCCTGAGTTAACGGGCGCTACAGAATGGTTAAACGGAGAGGTAACAAAAGAGCAGCTAATCGGCGAAAAGCCAACGCTTATTCATTTTTGGTCAGTAAGCTGTCATCTATGTAAAGAAGCAATGCCTCAAGTAAATGAATTCCGCGACCAATACAAAGATCAATTAAACGTAGTAGCCGTTCATATGCCGCGTTCTGAAGACGATTTAGATTTAGAAAAAATTAAAGAAGTAGCAGCAGAACATGATATTACGCAGCCAATTTTTGTCGACAGTGAGCATAAATTGACGGATGCATTTGAAAATCAATATGTACCGGCATATTATGTATTTGACAAAACAGGTCAGCTACGCCACTTCCAAGCTGGCGGAAGCGGTATGAAAATGCTTGAAAAACGCGTGAATCGTGTATTAGGCGAGAACGAATAAATACAGGCAGTTGTAACAGGTGAAAAGCATTCGATGCTTAGTAGAACTTGCATCGAATGTTTTTCTTTTTTGTGTGTAGGAAGTAACTGATAAAGGAAATATAAAAATGTGGATTTTTTCTTGTGAGTTTACACCATACTAACACTAACAACATGATACGAAACTTACTATTGGAGGTAATTTACATATGAAATTAGGTATGATTGGCTTAGGAAAAATGGGAGCAAACTTAGTATTGAATTTACTAGATCATAACCATTCTGTGGTAGCATTTGATGTGAACAACGAAGCCGTACAGAAAGTATCAGAAAAGGGAGCAGAAGGCGCTTCTTCCATTAAGGAATTAGTAAGCAAATTAGAAAAACCACGCATTGCTTGGGTAATGGTTCCGGCTGGAGAGCTAACAGAAAAAGTAATTTCTGAGCTTCAAGAACTACTTGAAGAAGGAGATATGATCATTGAAGGCGGTAATTCCAAGTATAAAGATTCTGTACGACGTGCTGCAGCTTCTGCTGAAAAAGGAATTCACTACTTTGATGTTGGAACAAGCGGCGGAATGGAAGGTGCCCGAAACGGTGCTTGTATGATGATTGGGGGAGATAAAGAAGCATTTGCTACAATCGAACCTATTTTCCGCGACATCAACGTAGAAAACGGCTATCTTTATTCAGGTGCAGCAGGAAGCGGTCACTTCTTGAAAATGGTTCATAACGGAATTGAGTACGGCATGATGCAAGCAATCGCTGAAGGCTTTGATGTGTTAGAGAAAAGTGAATTTGACTATGACTATGAAGCTGTAGCCCGCGTATGGAACAACGGCTCTGTTATTCGCTCATGGCTAATCGAATTAATGGAACGTGCATTTTCAAAAGATGCAAAACTTGACAGTATTAAAGGCGTTATGCATTCTTCCGGTGAAGGAAAATGGACGGTTGAATCAGCTTTAGATTTACAAGTGCCAACGCCAGTTATTGCTCTATCGTTAATGATGCGCTATCGCTCACTTGAAGATGATACGTTTACAGGTAAAGTAGTTGCCGCTCTTCGCAATGAGTTCGGCGGACATGCAGTGGAAAAACAATAAAAAAAGAGTCTGGGACAAAAGTATTTTAGACGAAGTGAAAAACGAACCATTGGTCAACATGTTTGATTAGTGGTGCGTTTTTTTTTGTTTGGGTGAATAGTTTCGTCTGTTTAGATCTTTCTAGCAGTTGATTGGAGGGAGGGCCAGACGAAGACTCCGGCGAAAAGCGAAGTCTTGCACGGAAATCAACTGCGGTATCACAAGTTGTTCAACTAATATATTCCATTTGCTCGTCTTTAGATTGGATTCATTTAATTATATCCCGACCTCTTTTTTTATGACTATTTACCTTTTTTTGAAAAATTATTTAAAAATTATGGTAATTTATTTCGAGAACCGATATATTTAAATATGTGTGCCGCATTTTAGTTAAAGGAAGGACGGGGTATATGGAAACGTTTAAAAAACTAAAAGATTTTTATTTGCCGTACCGAATGTACTTTTTTTATTCTGTTATTTGTTTGTTATTTGTAACCTCCATCACTGTGATTTACCCTATTGTGTTGCAATATACGATTGATCATATTGTGTTAGGAAAACAATATCAGCTAGTCGGTAATGTAGCATTTATTTTTATTGGGCTGATGATTGTCAAAGGAATCTTTACATATATTCAGCAATATTACGGCGACTTATTTGGAATTAAGTCCGTGTATACTCTTCGCAATAAACTTTACCGCAAACTTCAGTATTTACCGTTTTCTTACTATGATAATGCTAAAACAGGGGACTTGATGTCCAGGTTGACAGCTGATGTAGAAGGATTTCGTTTTTTTCTATCTTTTGGCTTCTCAGAATTAATTCGCTTCGTTATTTTACTCACTGCCAGCTTTTCCGTTATGTTCTATTACTCTATTTCACTCACTCTTGTCACAATCTGCCTGCTGCCTTTTTTGGGGGTAGCTGTTTATCGTTTTGATAAACGCGTTCATCCAGCGTTTCGCTTAATTCGCCAATCGTTTGGGGAACTTAATACAAATGTTCAAGAAAATATAAGCGGCATACAAACGGTCAAGTCATTATCAAGAGAAAAATTTCAAACCTCTAAATTTAATGATTCCAACGGAGTTTATAAAAATCGAAACATTGAAACAGCGAATGTTTGGGCAACTTATTTCCCCTTAATGGAGTTTATAGGAAACTTATCTATCGTGGGTCTCCTTGCGTACGGAGGAGCGCTTGTTATGAACGGAAGCGTCCGTCCGGGGGAGCTTGTTGCTTTCTTTAGCTTAACCTCTTATTTAATGTGGCCGATTATGAATCTAGGGTTTGTTATCAATATGTTTTCACAATCTAAAGCTTCAGGTGAAAGGCTGCTAGAAATTTTAGAAGAAGAAGAAAAAGTCCATGAGCATTCCGGAAGTTTCTCTATTAATGGAACGGTGGAGTTTCAGCATGTTAGCTTATCCTATCCAAATGAGGATAAAAAATCCCTTGAGAACATATCGTTTTCTGCTTCTAAAGGAAAAGTTGTAGGTTTAATTGGAGCAACTGGAGCCGGCAAAACAAGCTTAACACAGCTGCTCACGAGGTTTTACGAACCGACTTCAGGACAAATTTTAGTTAATCATCGTCCGATTAAAGAGTATCCGCTCCCTGTTCTTCGGAAAGAAATTGGCTTTGTACTTCAAGAAACGTTTTTGTTCTCAAGCAGCATAGGAACCAACATCTCCTATGGCGTGCCGGGTATTTCCAGAGAAGACATTGTTGATGCTGCAAAACGAGCGCAGGCGCATGACTTTATTATGGAACTTCCGGATGGATATGACACGATGCTGGGAGAGAGAGGACTGGGGTTATCAGGCGGACAAAAGCAGCGCATTGCGATTGCACGAGCGCTTATCTTAAACCCTAGTATCTTAGTATTAGATGATGCGACAAGTGCCGTTGATATGAAAACAGAAAGAGAAATTCAATTGGCTTTAAAAGAAGTGATGAAAAATCGTACGACGTTTATTATCGCACACCGCCTTTCTTCTTTGCGACATGCCGATGAAATTTTGGTTTTACATGAAGGTCAAATAAAAGAGAGAGGAAGCCATAAAATGCTCATTCAAAAGCAAGGGATTTATAAAAATATTTATGACATTCAATATGAAAGCAATACGTCGGTGATGAACGTATAACAAGGGAGGAATAGAATGGAAGCCGAAAAAAATAAAGTTGTGCGAGAGCGCTTTTATTATCAAACAGATCAAATCATTGATAAGATGTTTAACTGGAAGCAAATGGCCCGCTTGTTTCGTTATCTTCATCCATATCGAAAAAACTTGCTTCCTTTCTCGTTTCTTATGGTCATTATCACGACGATCATTAGACTCGCTATTCCTATTTTGATAGGTGTCTACACGCTTGATCACGCTGTAAAAGATAAGAATAGCACGCTGCTCATGCAGTTAGTTTTCATAATCTTTAGCTTGTATGTCCTATCTTATATTGCGAATGTCTTTCGAATTAAATGGATGAACCAGCTTGGGCAGCACGTTATATATGATTTAAGAAAACATTTATTTACGCATGTTCAAGGGCTGTCGCACCGGTTTTTTGATACGCGTTCAGGAGGCTCTATTCTTGTAAGGATTATGAATGATATTAATTCTCTTCAAGATTTATTTACCAACGGGGTAGTTAACCTGTTTATGGACCTCTTATTGTTAGTTGGCATTGTGGTTATATTATTTTCTCTCAGTCCTACTTTAACATGTGCTGTTTTAGTCATTTTACCGATTATGTTCTTCATTTCTACAAAGTTGAGAAGAAAAATTCGCCGGTCGTGGCAAGTTGTTCGTATGAAACAGTCCGTATTAAATTCACATTTAAATGAGAGTATTCAAGGCATTCGCGTCACCCAATCATTTGCTCAAGAACAAGAAAACATGCTGTTTTTTGAGCGCATAAACAGTGAAAACTACGAGAGTTGGAGGCAGGCTACTCGAAAAAATGCCATGTTTCGACCGTTTGTAGAACTCACAAATGCTGTCGGAACGGCTATTTTAATTTGGTTCGGTGCTGTACTTATTCAAGATGAACGGCTAACAATTGGTATTTTTGTATCATTTGCTTTTTATCTTGGAATGTTTTGGGAACCGATTTCTCGTTTAGGGCAAGTGTATAATCAATTATTAATGGGAATGGCTTCATCAGAGCGTATTTTTGAATTTTTAGATGAAAAACCTCTCGTCGCAGATTTGGAAACCGCTACGTCTTTAGAGGATATGAAGGGAAAAGTTGAGTTCAAGCACGTCTCATTTTCTTATGATGGGAAGCGGAAAGCTTTAAACAACGTATCAATTGAAATAAAAGAAGGCCAGACGGTTGCTTTAGTGGGGCATACTGGATCTGGAAAAACGTCCATTGCTAATTTAATCACACGGTTTTATGATGTGAACGAAGGGCAGATTTTAATTGATAATATGCCTATTCAAAATATTACGTTAGCGAGTTTACGAGCGCAAATTAGTATTGTGCTGCAAGAAACCTTTATTTTTTCAGGAACCATTATGGAAAACATTCGGTTTGGAAAACCGGATGCTACTGATGATGAAGTGATTAAGGCCGCAGAAGCGGTAGGGGCTGGTGATTTTATAAAGCGTCTGAAAAAAGGCTATGATACGGAAGTAGAAGAGCGAGGAAACGTCTTATCCGTAGGAGAGCGTCAACTGATTTCATTTGCTCGAACGCTGTTGGCTGATCCTCGTATTATCATTTTAGATGAAGCGACAGCAAGCATCGATACAGAAACAGAAGTGAAGATTCAACAAGCGCTTAAAACGCTGTTAAAAAACAGAACTGCCATCATGATTGCTCATCGGTTATCTACTATACGAGAGGCAGATAACATCATTGTATTAGATCACGGAAGCATTATTGAAACAGGCAATCACGGGGAACTGATGCTACAAAAAGGCGTATATTATTACCTTGTCCAAACCCATGCTACAGCTTAAAAAACAGAAGGAGCTGATCCTTCTGTTTTTCTGTGAGAAATAGTAAAGAGATATAAGCGTTGTTAACGGGAAAATGAGGTTGATAAAAAAGAATTGTGGTAAAATAACGGTAGTTCAGATTTTTTCCTGTACATAATGGAGGAATTTAAATGAAAAAAGAATTTGCAGTCATCGGATTAGGTAGATTTGGAGGAAGTATTTGTAAAACATTAAGCGATCAAGGAATGGAAGTTCTGGCGATTGATATTGATGAAGAAAAGGTAAATGAGTATGCTAACGTTGCTTCTCACGCAGTAGTAGGCGATTCAATGGATGAAGGGGTTCTAAAAAGTTTAGGAATTCGTAATTTTGATCATGTTATCGTAGCTATTGGTGATAATATTCAGGCGAGTATTTTGACGACCCTTATTTTAAAAGAGCTGGGCGTTGAAAAAATAACGGTAAAAGCGCAAAATGATTATCATGCCAAAGTATTATCAAAAATTGGCGCCAATTTTATCGTGCATCCCGAACGAGATATGGGACGAAGAATTGCCAATAACATGATTTCAAACAGCGTGCTAGATTATTTAGAGCTATCTGAAGAACACAGCATTGTCGAATTAGTAGCAAGCAAAAAAATGGCTGGCAATACGCTGATTGAGTTAGACATTCGTGCAAAATATGGCATTAACATTGTAGCCATTAAGCGCGATCGAGATATCATCGTCTCTCCTCAAGCGTCCGAAACGATTCAAGAAGGGGACGTGTTGATTGTTATTGGAGCAGATGCAGATATCAACCGCTTCGAAAATAAATTTGCCAGTGCCTAATAAAAAAGAGCGGATGCAATTGCATCCGCTCTTTTTCTTTTATTAAACCTCCATAATGATTGGTAAAATCATTGGACGGCGCTTCGTTTTTTCGTAAAGGAATGGAGCCAATGTGTCTGTGATTTCATTTTTAATTTCAGACCATTGTGACGTACGACGTTCCATTACTTTGTTCAAGTGTTTTGTAATAAGAGATTGTGCATCATTAATTAAGTCGCCAGATTCGCGCATATAAACAAAACCACGAGAGATAATGTCTGGACCAGCAGCGATCTTGAAGTCTTTCATATTGATGCTTACAACCACAATAACAAGACCTTCTTCAGATAAAATGCGGCGGTCACGAAGTACGATATTTCCAATGTCACCAATTCCGCTTCCGTCAATATATACAGAGCCTGAAGGGATTTTGCCGGCTACTGAAGCTTCGCTGTCGCTTAAAGCTAGCACCTCTCCATTATCCATAATGAAGCAGTTTTCTTCAGGAACTCCACAGTCTGTTGCAAGTTTGATGTGCATCTTCTGCATGCGATACTCACCGTGAATTGGCATAAAGTATTTTGGTTTCATCAAACGAAGCATTAATTTTTGCTCTTCCTGCCCGCCGTGTCCAGAAGTATGGATATCGTTTAGAGCACCGTGAATAACCTCTGCTCCTGCACGGAATAGCATATCAATTGTTTTGCTAACACTTACTGTATTTCCTGGAATAGGTGAAGATGAGAATACAACCGTATCTCCAGGGATAATTTGAATTTGGCGGTGAGTACCATTTGCAATTCTAGATAGCGCTGCCATCGGCTCACCTTGGCTGCCTGTACATAAAATAGTCACGCGGTTAGCTGGAATTCGGTTAATTTGAGAAGGCTCAATGAACGTATCTTTTGGACATGAAATATATCCAAGTTGTTGGCCAATCTCAATAGCTGCTTCCATACTGCGTCCGAATACAGCAACTTTACGGTTATGCAATACGGCTGCTTCCACTACTTGCTGTAAGCGGTGAATATTTGAAGCAAACGTTGCAAAAATAATACGGCCGTCTACTTTACGGAAAATGTCATGAATGCTGTCACCTACGCGGCGCTCAGACATCGTAAAGTTAGGAATTTCACTGTTTGTACTGTCTGAAAGCAAGCATAGAACGCCTTCTTTACCTATTTCAGCCATTTTTGTTAAGTTAGCCGGTTCGCCCACTGGTGTAAAATCAAACTTGAAATCTCCTGTATGTACGATTTGTCCGTTTGGTGTTTTTACCACAATTCCGTAAGAATCAGGAATACTGTGAGTTGTGCGGAAGAACGTTACCGATGTTTTGCGGAATTTAATTACGTCATCTTCAGTAATTTCATGAAGCTGAGCTGTACGAAGCAACCCATGCTCGTCTAATTTATTGCGAAGAAGCCCAAGGGCTAATTTCCCTGCATAAATAGGAATGTTTAATTCTCTTAATAAGTAAGGAATTCCGCCGATGTGATCTTCATGACCGTGTGTAACGAAAAGGCCACGGATTTTATCTGCATTTTTTACCAAATAACTGTAGTCAGGAATAACGTAGTCAATTCCTAAAAGCTCATCTTCAGGGAATTTAATTCCTGCATCAATAAGAATAATTTCATCTTGAAACTGTACGGCATACGTATTTTTACCGATTTCGCCTAGTCCACCCAGGGCGAAAACTGCCGTTTGATTATTTTTTACAAATTTCATTTTCATCATATCTCCAATACTTTAAAATCTTCATGCTGTTGTTCATATTCTAGATAGTCTCCAGTCACTGCTTGAACAAACTCAATATTAATTGAACGCGCTTTTAACTTTTGACGAACGTCACGCTCAGAATCTGCGTTCACATACACTGTTTTTGTATTTTCACGTACAGCTACTTCACTCATTTTTTCTTGAAAATAAACTTTAAAAATCATAACAAAAATCTCTCCTTAATTCCGAAATTCAAATAACTTATTTTATTATATTATAAAATGTGTATGTATTTCATGTATTTTCTAAAGAAACTTGCTTTCACTACATTTTAGTCATCTAAATATAACAAGTCAATTAATTATAGAATAATATTAATAGGAAACGGATACAAGACTATATTTTCCGGGCGTATAAAAAATAAGGGCTATTCCATTGTACGATGCAGACACACACTCTGCAAATTTTACAACAGAAAGCCCTAAAAAAATCGATTATGCCATCGTTTTTTTACGCAATAATTCATTCCAGCGTTTTAGCAGCCTTTTTCGAAAATCTTTTAACATGATTTTTCAGCTCCTTTGTTTTTTTGCGATACCTGCCTGTCTCTCTCTATACTTTTATTATATGATGAAAAGGGAGAGGTTTCTCGTGGTTAAATATGGAAAAAATGTAAATAAGAACGTCCATTTATAGAGAAACGAGCGCTTGTTTGATATAATTGGAAAGGCTTAACAAAGAGATAAAAAATTATAAAAAATAAGGTGATAAACGTGGAACGAAAGATTATTTTTTTTGATATTGATGGAACGTTATTGGATCATGATAAAAAACTGCCTGCTTCTACAAAAAAAGCTGTCCAGCTGTTAAAAGAGCAGGGGCATGAAGTGGCAATTGCAACTGGAAGGGCTCCTTTTATGTTTAAAGATCTGCGTGAAGAGTTGGATATTCAAACATATATTAGCTTTAATGGTCAGTACATTGTCTTAAATGGAGAAGTTCTTTACAAAAACCCGTTAAATAAAGAAGAGCTTCAGGATTTAACGGCTTTTGCTGTTGAGCATGATCATCCTGTCGTATACATGGATCATGAAGATATGAAATCAAACATTGAATTTCATGATTATATCGAATCCAGCATCAGCACGCTGAAAATTGGATTTACCCACCCTCACCACGATCCTGCTTATTTCAAAGGACGTGAAATTTATCAATCCCTCTTATTCTGTACAGCGGGAGAAGAAGCTCCTTATGAAGAAAAATTTAAGAAATTTGACTTTATTCGCTGGCATGAATTTTCAACTGATGTTCTCCCAAAAGGTGGATCAAAAGCGCGAGGAATTGAGACCATGATTGAAAAGCTTGGCTTTGACAAAAAAGATGTATATGCATTCGGAGACGGCTTAAACGATATCGAAATGCTTGAGTTTGTAGGAAATGGCGTAGCGATGGGAAATGCGGAAGAAGTCGTGAAAGAAGTTGCTGATCTTGTTACAAAAGATGTAGCAGAAGATGGTATTCTCCACGGATTAGAGCTAGTAGGATTATTAAAGTAAGAAAAAACGCGAGCGCTAGCTCGCGTTTTTTAGCGTTCATATGGAAAAGCATTTTCAGGTTCTTGAAATGGATTTTCTTTATTGATGTAATCATAAAACATAATTCCGTCTAAATGATCAATTTCGTGCTGAAATACGACAGCAGGAAGGCCTTTTAAACGAATTTTCACTTCTTCGCCTTCAAGCGTTGTGCCTTTTACTGTGATACGTGCATATCGAGGAACAAATCCTGGGATATCTTGATCGACAGACAAGCAGCCTTCACCGCCTGTAAGGTATGTCTTTTCTACTGAGTGGCTAATGATCTTAGGGTTAAATAATGCATAGCTGTATAGCTTGCCTTTTTCATCCGTAACGTGAACCCCAATCATTCGTTTTGATACATTAATTTGAGGAGCGGCAAGCCCGATACCAGATCGCAGGCCATATTTAGCAGCAATCTCAGGATCTTGGCTGTTTTTTACATATTCTAATAAGCTATGTAAAATCTTTTTGTCTTCTTCAGAAGCAGGTAACGGTACTTCTTTTGCTACTTCTCGCAGCGTTGGGTGTCCGTCTTGAATAATATCGTTCATTGTAATCAACTTTCACATCTCCCTAGGCTATTTTATAGGTATAAAGTGTACCAAATCCGTATAAAAAAGTCATTACCTCGACCTTGACCACATAAATGTTTCTACTAATTATATGTATCAAACATATGGAAAAACATGCACAAGAAAAAATAAAAGCGGCCGTTAGCCGCTTTTATTGTATAATTACCAGCCGCCACAGCTGCAGCCGATAATAACTAATAAAATGAACAGTACGATTAATAACACAAAACCTTTATTAGAACCGCCGCAGCCATATCCACCATAACCCAACATAATGTAACCTCCCGTAGTTATCAATCCCAAGGTAAAAAGTAATAAACTCCCTTTTTTTCACGATTGGGTTAGTATAATATATTAAAAGGTGGAAAAAGGGTGTAGATAAATTGCTAATTTCCTACAAAAATTGTATAATGACCCATGAATAAGGGAGGATTTACCAGATATGAAATGCGTCGGAAGATATATAGTTATCGGCATTGCTGCTATGTCACTAGCAGGCTGTGCAGAAGGCTCATCGCCTGAGCTTGAGGTATATAATGGATTAGAAAAAGTGGTAGCACAAGAAAAGCAATTTGCTGATCAGCAAAAACCGTTAGCTGATTTAGAACAGCAAGAAAATGCGATATACGACCAAATTATTGAGCTAGGGATTAAAGATAAAAAGAAAATAAAAAATAAAGCACAAAAAGCGCAGCAGTTATTAGATGAGCGTGAAAGTAAATTACAAAAAGAAGAAAAAAGCATCAGCGCTTCGCAAAAACAGTTTGAAGCGACAGAGCCAAAGATCCAAAAGCTAGAGGATGGCAAAGCAAAAGAAGAGGCGCTTGAACTATCTTCGTTAATGAAGAAGCGTTATAAGGCCTACCAATCCTTACATGACGCCTACCTTCATTCCATTGAATTAGATCGTCAGCTATATACGCTCTTTGAAAAAGATAATGTGAAATTAGAGAATCTTGAAACACAAATCGCTTCGATCAATGCTACTTATAAAGAAGTTGAAAAGAAAAAAGAAACGTTTAACACATTAACAGCTGACTATAACAAAGCCAAAGAAGATTTTTATAACAAAACGAAGTTAAAGGTGAAAAATAACGAGGATAAATAAGAAGGCCTGTGAAGTTTACAGGTCTTTTTTTTTGGCTGAAAAGGAAGGTTTTCTGAAATAAAGAAAGAGTTTCGACATGATTCAAGTAAAAATTACAAAAGGTTATTGTTTTAAAAAATCGTTTATTTGTGGCAAGATAGGAGATGTGCAGACGCAAAAAAAGAGAAGGTTATTATAAAACATATAATACAGTTTGTGTCTGTGTAATAGTACAGCATGTCTTTTTTATGTGTTTTATTTCACAAACTAAAAAAGCGTAATTTCTTGATGTAAATGCATTGACGAACTGTTTTAGTGTATTGTAAACTAGGTAGCGTAGTAAGTGTTGTATTAATCATTTTTGCAAAATAATTAATACAGTTTAACGAAACGCTCGTTTCGCTTAAACTTTCCTTTTACGTAAATGTTTGCACAGAATTCGCTGGGGAATACATAGAAATGTTAAGGATTAGCGAATTCAAAAAGCTACTCGACAAAATATGACTTTTACTTGTCCATTTGGGACATTCTAAAAGCGTGTATGTTTGTTTGATTAGTAAAATGAATTTATACGGCTTAAATGAAAGGAAGAGGTGACTTAGATGGCTGCTAAAACTAAAAAGGCTATTATTGATGTATCAAAGCAACTTGATAAAATCGCTGAGCAGTACCAAACGTTCCAAATTCTTAATGAAGAGGGCGAAGTAGTAAATAAATCAGCGTTGCCAGATTTATCTGACGAAAAATTAAAAGAGTTAATGACTCGCATGGTATACACACGTATTCTTGATCAACGTTCAATTTCATTGAACCGTCAAGGTCGTTTAGGTTTCTATGCACCAACTGCTGGGCAAGAAGCTTCTCAAATCGCTTCACATTTCGCATTAGAAAAAGAAGACTTCATTTTACCTGGGTACCGTGATGTGCCTCAGTTAATTTGGCATGGTCTTCCACTATATCAAGCGTTCTTATTCTCTCGTGGTCATTTCCACGGTAACCAAGCGCCAGAAGGTGTAGATGTACTTTCTCCACAAATCATCATCGGTGCACAAATCGTGCAAACTGCTGGTGTGGCACTAGGTCTTAAAAAGCGCGGTAAAAAAGCAGTAGCAATCACTTATACAGGTGACGGCGGAGCTTCACAAGGTGACTTCTACGAAGGTATGAACTTCGCAGGTGCATTCAAAGCTCCAGCAATCTTTGTTGTACAAAACAACCGCTTTGCAATTTCAACACCAGTTGAAAAGCAATCTGCAGCACGTACAATCGCTCAAAAAGCAGCGGCTGTTGGTATCCCAGGCGTTCAAGTAGACGGTATGGATGCACTAGCAGTATACGTTGCAGTAAGCGAAGCTCGTGAGCGTGCAGTAAACGGTGAAGGTCCAACTTTAATTGAAACATTAACTTACCGTTATGGTCCACATACAATGGCTGGTGACGATCCAACTCGTTATCGTACAGCTGAGCTTGACACTGAGTGGGAAAAGAAAGATCCACTTGTTCGCTTCCGTAAATTCTTAGAAGCTAAAGGCATCTGGAATGAAGAAGAAGAAAACAAAGTAATCGAGCAAGCTAAAGAAGATATCAAACAAGCTATTAAGAAGGCTGATGATTATCCAAAACAAAAAGTTACAGATTTAATGGAAATCATGTACGAAACTATGCCTTCAAACTTACAAGAGCAATATGAAATCTACAAAGAGAAGGAGTCGAAGTAAGCCATGGCGCAAATGACAATGATTCAAGCGATTACTGATGCGTTACGCACAGAAATGAAAAACGACGAAAACGTATTAGTTTTTGGTGAAGACGTTGGCGTAAACGGTGGAGTATTCCGTGCGACTGAAGGTCTTCAACAAGAATTCGGCGAAGATCGCGTATTCGATACGCCATTAGCTGAATCTGGTATCGGTGGTCTTGCTGTGGGTCTATCGACTCAAGGTTTCCGTCCGGTTCCTGAAATTCAATTCTTTGGTTTTGTATACGAAGTACTTGATTCTGTATCAGGTCAAGCTGCACGTATGCGCTACCGTTCTGGCGGCCGCTGGAATGCACCAATCACATTCCGTTCACCATTTGGTGGAGGCGTTCATACACCAGAACTTCACGCTGATAGCTTAGAAGGTATCGTAGCATCTCAACCTGGTCTAAAAGTTGTAATTCCTTCAACTCCATACGATGCAAAAGGTCTTTTAATTTCATCAATCCGTGATAACGATCCGGTTGTATACTTAGAGCACATGAAGCTTTACCGTTCATTCCGTCAAGAAGTACCTGAAGAATCATACACAATTGACTTAGGTACAGCTGATGTGAAACGTGAAGGTACAGACGTAACGCTTATCGCTTACGGTGCAATGGTACACTCATCATTAAAAGCAGCTGAAGAACTAGAAAAAGAAGGTATCTCTGCTGAAGTAGTGGACTTACGTACAGTTCAACCTTTAGATATCGATACAATTCTTGCATCAGTTGAAAAAACTGGTCGCGTAGTAGTAGTTCAAGAAGCTCAAAAACAAGCTGGTATCGCAGCTAACGTTGTAGCTGAAATTAACGATCGTGCAATCTTAAGCTTAGAAGCACCAGTATTACGTGTAACAGCACCGGATACTGTGTTCCCATTCTCTCAAGCTGAGGGCGTATGGTTACCAGACCACAAAGATATCGTTGAAACAGCTAAGAAAGTACTTGAATTTTAATTAGCATTTTACTGTGATAGAAATCAGCTTTGTGCTGATTTCTGTCTTAGATAAAATAAACACTAACAAATTGAACGCAACTAACTAGGAGGGTGAAGACACGTGGCATTTGAATTTAAACTGCCGGATATCGGTGAAGGTATCCACGAAGGTGAAATTGTAAAATGGTTCGTAAAAGCTGGAGATGAAATTGATGAGGATGATGTACTAGCAGAAGTACAAAATGACAAAGCTGTTGTTGAAATCCCATCTCCTGTAAAAGGTAAAGTATTAGAAGTAAAAGTTGACGAAGGTACAGTAGCTACTGTAGGACAAGTTATCGTTACTTTTGATGCTCCTGGATACGAAGACTTAAAATTCAAAGGTGACGATCATGATGATGCACCAGCAGAAGAAGCTAAAGAAGAAGCTTCAACTCAAGAAGTGACTGAAGAAGCAACAGCTCCTGCAGCACAAGCTGATGTTGATCCTAACCGTAAAGTAATTGCTATGCCTTCAGTGCGCAAATATGCTCGTGAAAAAGGTATAGACATTAAAGCTGTTCCTGGTTCAGGTAAAAACGGACGTATTGTTAAAGATGACATCGATAGCTTCTTATCTGGTGGTTCTACAGCTACAGCAACTGCTGAAGCTCCAGCTAAAGAGGAAACTGCTTCAGCTGAACCAAAAGCAGCAGCAGCACAAGCTATTCCTGAAGGCGACCTACCAGAAACTCGCGAGAAAATGAGCGGTATCCGTCGTGCAATCGCAAAAGCTATGGTTAACTCTAAACACACTGCTCCACACGTAACATTAATGGATGAAATCGATGTAACAGCTCTTGTTGCTCATCGTAAAAAATTCAAAACAGTTGCAGCAGATCAAGGTATTAAATTAACATTCTTACCTTACGTGGTAAAAGCGTTAACTTCAGCACTTAAGAAGTTCCCAGCTCTTAACACTTCAATTGATGATTCTACAGATGAAGTAATTCAAAAACATTACTACAACATCGGTATCGCTGCTGACACTGAAAAAGGTCTTTTAGTACCAGTTGTGAAAAATGCTGATCGTAAATCTGTATTCGAAATTTCGGATCAAATTAACGACCTTGCTGGAAAAGCACGTGATGGTAAATTAGCTCCTGCTGAAATGAAAGGCGCTTCTTGTACAATCACAAATATCGGTTCTGCTGGTGGACAATGGTTTACTCCAGTTATCAACCATCCAGAAGTTGCAATTCTAGGTATCGGACGTATCGCTGAAAAACCAGTTGTACGCGACGGTGAAATTGTAATTGCTCCAGTATTAGCATTATCACTAAGCTTTGACCACCGTATTATCGATGGCGCAACAGCTCAAAACGCTCTTAACCAAATCAAGCGTTTATTAAATGATCCAGAATTATTATTAATGGAGGCGTAATAAATGGTAGTAGGAGATTTCCCAATCGAAACTGATACTCTTGTCATTGGTGCTGGCCCTGGTGGCTATGTTGCAGCAATTCGTGCAGCTCAATTAGGTCAAAAAGTTACAATCGTAGAAAAAGGTAATCTTGGAGGCGTATGCTTAAACGTTGGTTGTATTCCTTCAAAAGCATTAATCGCTGCAGGTCACCGTTTTGAACACGCTAAACATTCTGAAGACATGGGGATTATCGCTGAGAATGTAACAGTTGATTTCTCTAAAGTTCAAGAATTCAAAAACGGCGTTGTAAACAAACTTACTGGCGGTGTTGAAGGCCTTCTTAAAGGTAACAAAGTTGACATCGTAAAAGGTGAAGCTTACTTCGTTGACAGCGAAACTGTACGTGTAATGGATGAAAATTCTGCACAAACGTACAAATTCAAAAATGCTATCCTTGCAACTGGTTCTCGTCCAATCGAGATCCCTGGATTCAAATTCTCTGAGCGCGTAATCAACTCTACAGGTGCATTAGCGCTTAAAGAAGTTCCTAAAAAATTAGTTGTAATCGGCGGAGGTTACATCGGTACTGAGCTTGGTACTGCTTTTGCTAACTTCGGTACAGAAGTTACATTTGTAGAAGCTGCTGATGAAATCTTAGCTGGTTTTGAAAAACAAATGAGTTCACTTGTTAAACGTAACCTTAAGAAAAAAGGAAACGTTGAAATCTATACAAAAGCAATGGCTAAAGGTGTTGAAGAAACTGCTGACGGCGTACAAGTTACGTTTGAAGTAGGCGGAGAGTCAAAAGTGATCGATGCTGACTACGTATTAGTTACTGTAGGCCGTCGTCCTAACACTGATGAGCTTGGTCTTGAGCAAGTTGGCGTTAAAATGACTGACCGTGGTCTTATCGAAATCGATAACCAAACTCGTACATCTGTAAGCAACATCTTTGCAATTGGTGATATCGTAACTGGACCACCACTTGCACACAAAGCTTCTTACGAAGGTAAAATCGCAGCTGAAGTAATCGCGGGCGAACCTGCTGAAATTGACTACTTAGGAATTCCAGCAGTTGTATTCTCTGAGCCTGAGCTTGCATCTGTAGGTTATACTGAAGCACAAGCGAAAGAAGAAGGATTAGCTGTTAAAGCTTCTAAATTCCCATTTGCTGCTAACGGACGTGCGCTTGCACTTAACGCTGCAGAAGGCTTCTTAAAGCTTATCACTCGTAAAGAAGACGGAGTAGTTGTTGGTGCTCAAATCGCTGGACCTAGCGCATCTGACATGATCGCTGAGCTTGGTCTTGCTATCGAAGCTGGCGTAACAGCTGAAGATATCGCATTAACAATTCACGCTCACCCAACATTAGGTGAAATCACAATGGAAGCTGCTGAAGTAGCTATTGGAAGCCCAATTCACATTGTAAAATAATGAAAAAGCTGATGCATATGCATCAGCTTTTTTTTTGAAGAAAACAGTTTTCATAAAGTATCAGATGCTTGTCAGACAGTTTTTGTTGCTCATGGGTATACTCCTTTAGAAGAAACGTGTAAAAAGCGCTGAGGCAGTCTTAAATGAGCTCTAGATGCATACATATGAAGTGGGACGTGCTTTCCTTATAGATAGATAAAAAATTGCTCTTTTGGATAACGAATGAAAAGGCGGCGAAGGAGCTATGAAGACGTATTTCGTTTGGAGCTTACACATTGTTATTTGGATGGGGTATTCACTGGTTGAATTATTATCAAAACGTGATCAATTGACATCTAAAATTATTTTATTTTTAGTATTTGCTTATTTAGCTTACGGTATAGCAGAAATGAACGTTAAATCTAAAAGACTGGCACTTATGATGACAGGCACAACGTCAGCTGTCTGCTTGACATGTTATCAACTAATTTTATTTTGCATGGCATAACATAAAAAAGGGTTCGCTTATATAAGCAAACCCTTTTTTATGTTACACAGATTTTTTTTCTTTTTTCAATGCAGCTTCTTCTTTAAATGCCTTCATTAATGAGAAGACCGTTAGCACCAGAACAATTGAGAATGGAAGTGCTGCTATAATCGCAGCTGTTTGGAGCGCATCCAAACCACCTGTCCAAAGCAGAATAATTGCTGTTAACGATTGAATTAAGCCCCATGTAAGTTTAATAGAGCCTGAAGGATTTAAATCACCATTTGTTGTCTGCATTCCTAAAACAAATGTAGCTGAGTCAGCTGATGTAATGAAGAATGTAGCAATTAAGCAAATAGCGACAATGGACATGAACGTACCAAATGGAAACTGTTCAAGTACATAGAATAAAGCAACTTCTGTTCCCTTATTGTTGATAACATCCATAACAGGAAGATCCTTAAAAAAGTCTAAGTAGACCCCAGAACCTCCGAATACAGCAAACCATAATCCACCAAATACGGTCGGAACAGCTAGTACACCAATTAAAAATTCTCGAATAGTTCTACCTCGTGAAATACGAGCAATGAACGTACCAACGAACGGTGCCCAAGCGATCCACCATGCCCAGTAGAAAATTGTCCAATCTTGAACCCAGGTGCTGTTATCAAACGGGCTCAATCGAAAACTCATCGACGGCAAGTTTTGAATGTAGCTTCCAATTGTTGTAACGAATAAGTCCATAATGAAGTTGGTTGGACCTGCAAATAACAAGAATAGCATTAACAGAATAGCTAAAACGATATTAATGTTACTCAAATACTTAATACCTTTGTTCAGACCCGTCTGTGCTGACAGCATGAACAAGAACGTCACGATAATAATAACAATTAATTGAGTCGTGAAATTATTATCAATACTTGGCGACAAGTAAGAGGCTCCACCGGTAATTTGAATAGCGCCCAGTCCTAGAGATGTTGCCACCCCAAAAACAGTTGCAAATACGGCGATGACGTTTATGGTCGTTCCAAGAGGTCCATCAACACGTTTTCCTAATAGTGGACGTAAAATATTACTGATTATGAACGGGTAACCTTTTCTAAATTGAAAATATGCAAGGGCCAATGCAAGAACGGAATAAATAGCCCAAGGATGTAAACCCCAGTGGAAAAACGAATAACGTAGAGCTGCACGAGCTGATTCTGCTGTACCGCCTTCACCAGAAGGTGGAGTATGAAAATGATTGATTGGTTCTGAAACACCCCAGAATACAAGTCCAATTCCCATACCAGCACTAAATAACATGGCAAACCACGAGACATAGCCATACTGAGGCTTTTCGTCAGGTTTACCTAGTTTAATGTTTCCGTACTTTGAAAAAATTAAGTACAGCGTAAAAACTAAGAATAATGTAGCTGCTAATAAGTAATACCAGCCAAATTTCTCGATGATAAAACTATGTATTGCCGATGTGACAGGTGTAAGCGCTGCGCTTCCTAGCACAGATTCCGGAATAACACCCCATACGATAAATACTGCAGCAATAATAACCGAAATGATAAAAACGGGAGTTAGTTTTTTCATCGATTATCACTCCTTTCCTATTCTATTTTACATAACATAGTTTCTCATATAACCTTTTTAGCTATACATGAAACCACATGGTTATACATTCTAGTAAAGTTTGTATGAAATGTCTACCCTATTAGTAAGAAAAAACATCAAGAGCCCAAATTCTTATTTTTCGTAATTATTTTAAAGTGCTGAAATAGATTTGAAATTAGACATTGTTTTTTCATATAAATAGAGATGATGCTATGCGTTCAGCTTTTTGAAAACAAACATAACATTTATGAGAAAAATATTTTTAATGTGACATACTAATTAGTTGTTGACATATTTAATGTGACATAATAATATAATATCAAGAGTTGTAAAACGCTTACAAAAAAAAGACGGTTAAAGGGGAGTTTACAAAATGGGAACAATCGTATGTCAAACATGTAACTGCACAATTGATCATTTCGAAGATGAGAAAGTGACGCGATTATACTCAACATGTAAAAGCGGAGAATGTCAAAAAGCAGATGAAGACTTAGATTAATTTAATAAAAAAAAGGTGCGGAACTTCGCACCTTTTTTTATTGAATTGCTTTATGTTCTTTAATGACACGAAATGTTTTTAATTCAAAATCTTCCGGACCTTGCACTGGTAAACCTGCCTCTAAGTTTGTTTCAATGTAGGTTAAATTTTCCTCAGTGATGATTTCCCCAGGAATAAAAATAGGAATACCAGGAGGATAGACCATCACAAATTCTGCAATAATACGACCTGCCGACTCATGAAAAGGTACCACTTCGGTTTCCGCGTAAAAAGCATCACGAGGTGTTAAAGCCAATACAGGAATATCAGGTAATAAAATAGCCGGTTTTGCCGTTGTCTCAGAAAGATTATGGAACTTTGCAGATAACTCACGCAGAGCTGTGACCAGACGTGAAAGATCTTCTTCTGTATCTCCAGGCGTGATAATGCATAGAATATTATAAAGGTCAGACATTTCAACTTCGATATTATGAGCTTCACGCATCCATTTTTCTACGTCATAGCCCGTAATTCCTAAATCTGAAACAGAAATAATTAATTTAGTAGGGTCTAAATCATACGTAGCTTTTGTGCCTAAAATTTCTCTGCCTATACATCGGATGTGCTCAATTGTATTAATTTCTTTTCGTGCTTTTTCAGCAAGAGAAATTGCACGTTCAGCCAGCTCTTTTCCTTCTGTTGCTAAACGTTTTCGTGCAACATCTAAAGAAGCCAGCAGCAGATAAGATGTTGATGTTGTTGTCAGCATGCTTAAAATAGACTGTACACGTTTTGGAGAAATTAAGCCTTCGCGTATGTTTAGAATTGAACTTTGCGTCATAGAGCCGCCTAATTTATGCACGCTTGTTGCTGCCATATCTGCACCGGCCTGCATAGCAGACAGAGGCAAATCATCATGGAAGTGAATATGAACGCCGTGAGCTTCATCAACAAGTACAGGTACTTGATACGAGTGGGCAATTTCTACGATTTTACGAAGGTCTCCGGAAATTCCAAAATAAGTTGGATTGATAACAAGCACTGCTTTTGCTTCAGGATGCTGCTTTAAGGCTTTTTCTACAGAGTCCGATGTAATACCGTGAGAAATGCCAAGATTTTCGTCAATTTCAGGGTGAATAAAAATAGGCGTAGCTCCTGAAAAAACAATCGCACTCATAACAGATTTATGCACGTTTCTAGGAACGATAATTTTATCTCCAGGCCCACATGTCGCCATAACCATTGCCATAATTGCTCCGCTCGTTCCTTGAACAGAGAAAAAAGTATGGTCAGCACCAAATGCTTCTGCAGCTAAATCCTGCGCTTGTTTGATAATGCCTTTTGGCTGGTGAAGGTCATCAAGAGGACCGATATTAATTAAATCAATGGATAAAGCATCATCGCCAATAAATGAGCGGAATTCAGGATCCATTCCATTTCCTTTTTTATGTCCAGGGATATGGAATTGTGTTGGGTTTTTCTTAGCGTGATTAACCAATCCAGTAAATAATGGAGTTGAAAATTGAGAAGACAACTTTGCTATACACCTCTTTTATTATAAATTGTCAGTCCCTCTAAGCAAAGCATTAGAGGGACTTTGATTGTTTTTTATCAAATTACAGCATTCAATTTTATATACCAAAAACTAGTGGCTGTTGAATTCTGCATATTAAAATATCAGATCTTTTTTCCTATAAAAGAAATTCAACAGAAATTCTACTCGGCAGTTTTCTTGATTTTAACCATTATATAAATGAATGAAACGTGTATGTTTACTACTGCTTGATAATATAAATACAATTTTTAGTTAAAAAAATACAAGTAATTGTAAACTGCTTATTACTCATTATTTTATAGTTCTTTATGTTTCGAAAATCCCCATAAAACAAAAGAATTATAGCACTTATTAACCCATTTGCAAAGATATTTTAAAGAGAAAATAAAAAGAAAAAAAAGGAGAAATTCTTTTATGTGAAAAGAGAATAAATTTTGTGTACATTATAGATTGTGATAAAGTTAAGAATATAGATATACATAGATTGAAGAAATAAATGGAGTGATGAGAAGTGGAATATCAATACCCTATCTCCCTTGATTGGAGTACAGAAGAAATTATTGATGTAGTGAAATTTTTTGAAAGCATTGAACGTGCTTATGAAAAAGGTATTGAGCGTGATAACCTAATGGCAGTCTATCGCCGATTTAAAGAAATTGTGCCAAGTAAAGCAGAAGAAAAAACAATCTGTAACGATTTTGAAGACCAAAGCAAATACTCTTCTTATCGAACGATTCAAAAAGCAAAGGCTGCTTCTTCTGGAGACATTATAAAAATGTAAAAAATGGAGCCAAGCTTGGCTCCATTTTTTTATATCAATTCGTTAAAATTATGCATATGCTTTTTTAGTTAGTTCATATAATGGAGTTACCGTATGAAATGTTTGTTCAATACGAGCTATCCATTCTTCGCCGTTCATTGCAATCGCTTCTTCTTTTGGAATGGTAATGCCGCATAGGATCTCAGCTTTTTTAACCGTCTCTAGACGTTCAAACAAACTCTCTAAGTCTTCAGAAGATAAGTCGCCCATTTTTTCACTATCAGGTTTTGTATGATCTTTCGACCAAACAAACGAGGCTGGGATATCTTGACGAATCTCCTCAATGTTTTGTTTTAGCAGCTTTCCAAATTGCTCTTTAATAGGTGATTCGTAAATGACGGCGAACCACACAAAGACGTGTGTTTCCCAAAGGCCAATTTGAAAATGAGGGAGCTTTTTATACCCGCGTTTACTGTTAGCAAAGGCTACCCACGTATCTGCTGGCGGGTTAACTGTTCTTCGTGCATGTTTGGCAATGTGTACGAACATTTCATCTCCACAAAGTGAAGAAAGAGTAGGAGCAAAATGATTGCTCAATTGTTCAAATTTTGGGCGTATCGTTGTCTTGATGGCTTCCATACGTGCATCAAGCCCCTCGATACGGAATACGTTAAAGTCATCTTGTGAAAATCCTGAGAATGCCATGTGAAACCTCCGTTTTTTAGTGAATATGTATAGCTGCTGTGCATCTATGCAAGTAAGTATGATTTACGCGAAGATTCTACCACATGAAAAGCATAAACACCAATTAATTCGCATATGCTTGTCAAAACGTGTCTATCATTTTTTTATAGGTAATCACACAATTTAGTTACATGAGATTAGGTTTCGACATAGACTATATCAATCAAAATATCTGAAAATTTAGTTTTCTATAAGCGGGTTCAATAATTTGAGAGGGGTGTTTGAAACATGAAACAAGTGGTGAATATGTATAAGAAGAATGATGGACAAAAAAGATTAGGTGTAATTCGTTTGGAGTTAGATTACGAGTTAGCGACGTTATATGAAGCCATGATGGAGAATAATGAGGAACAAAAACAAAAATGCAAGCGAAAGCTCGAGAAACTTCGTGAAGAAATGATATCTCTTCAGTAGCAGATACGGGAATAAAATAGAACAAATAAGGGTAAACTGTAAAAAAGGATTAAACTGAATGAGCAGATTCATAAGTGGTAACAGAGCACGTGGGAGAAGAAGCGGTAGTTCTTCTCCCACGTGCTCTGTTAATTGACATCTTGCAGAGGTTTTTTTAAGCTTAAATAAGAGACGTATTTTTGAGGGGGAATTGAGATGACGCAACGCTGGAAAGAAATTGATACATACGTTAAAGAGTGGCTAAAAGAAGCTGGACAAAAAATTCAACAGTCGTTTAGTAAAGAACTTCTCATTCAAACGAAATCGAATCCAAATGATTTAGTAACAAATATGGATAAAGAAATTGAACAGTTTTTTATCTCAAAAATCAATGAAACCTTTCCGGAACATCATATTCTCGGAGAAGAAGGATATGGGGAAGAGCTTGAATCAGAAGAAGGAACGATTTGGATTATCGATCCCATCGACGGTACGATGAACTTTGTTCATCAGCAGCGAAATTTTGCTATTTCCATCGGTATATTCGAAAATGGTGTAGGACAAGCAGGTTATATTTATGATGTTATTCATAATGAGCTGTATCATGCTTTAAAAGGACAGGGCGCGTTTATGAATGACATCCAATTGCCGAAACTTGAACCTGTACCAGTTGAAGAAGCTATTATTAGCTTAAATGCAACATGGGTGACTGAGAACCGCCGTATTGATCCTTCCGTATTAAGTCCACTTGTACGTAAAGTAAGAGGGACCCGTTCATATGGATCCGCAGCTATTGAGCTTGCTTACGTAGCTGCTGGACGCTTGGATGGATACATTACTTTACGTTTGGCCCCATGGGACTTTGCTGCCGGTAAAGTATTGATTGAGGAAGTTGGAGGAGTTATGACGGATTTAGAAGGAAAGCCGTTAGAGATTCTTGAAAAAAGCAGTGTATTTGTAAGCAAACCAACATTACATGACGAAATCTTTCGTACGTATCTTGAAGGAAAGTGGAATAAATAAGATAGAAGTGAAGGCTTACGTGTAGTTAAAGAATTTTGTGATGAAAAAACGTCATGAACCATTTTGATGTTGCAAATGGCCATGACGCTTTCAATCATCGCAAAAAAATTACAGCTGCCCTTTTTCTCGCATTTTTTTCTTAGTCGTAAAGCCAAGGCCCATTACAACAATTAAAGCTGCGATAGCTAAAATGACCCCGAGAGCGCTTCCTTCTCCGATAAATACGCCAATTGACATAATTGCCGCAGTTGCGATGAATGCATATAAAACAAATACCCACTTAATGTTTCTCATGTTGATTCCTCCCATTTGTAACGGATATTTATAGTGTACAACAAAATCATTCTGCAATTCTAGAGTTAGTGTGATATAATAGCTTAGTTATTACAAGCATAGGAGTGAAATGCGTGAACATTCGTAAAGATTTACGTAATATTGCCATTATTGCCCATGTAGACCATGGGAAAACAACGTTAGTAGATAAATTATTACATCAGTCCGGAACTTTCCGTACTAATGAGCATGTTGAAGAACGTGCGATGGATTCAAATGACCTTGAGCGTGAGCGTGGAATTACAATTTTAGCGAAAAACACAGCTATTAATTATAAAGATACGCGTATCAACATTATGGATACGCCAGGACATGCTGACTTCGGTGGAGAAGTTGAGCGTATTATGAAAATGGTAGACGGTGTTCTACTTGTAGTAGACGCATATGAAGGATGTATGCCTCAAACTCGCTTTGTATTGAAAAAAGCATTAGAGCAAAACTTAACGCCGATTGTTGTTGTTAACAAAATTGACCGTGACTTTGCTCGCCCAACTGAAGTAGTTGATGAAGTAATTGACTTATTTATTGAGCTAGGTGCAAGCGAGGAACAAATTGAGTTCCCTGTTGTTTATGCTTCAGCAATCAACGGAACAGCTAGCACGAACCCTGAAAAGCAAGATGAGAACATGTCATCTCTATTTGACTCAATCATTGAGCACATTCCAGCACCAGTAGACAATAGCGACGAACCACTTCAATTCCAAGTGGCAATGCTTGACTACAATGACTATCTTGGTCGTATCGGTGTAGGTCGCGTATTCCGCGGAACAATGAAAGTAGGCCAGCAAGTTGCATTAATGAAGCTTGATGGTACGGTAAAACAATTCCGCGTAACAAAATTATTCGGTTTCCTAGGCTTAAAGCGTGTTGAAATTGAAGAAGCAAAAGCAGGAGACCTGATCGCTGTATCAGGAATGGAAGACATCAACGTAGGTGAAACCGTATGTCCGTTTGACCACCAAGATGCACTGCCAATTTTACGTATTGATGAACCTACTTTACAAATGACGTTCTTAGTAAACAATTCACCGTTTGCTGGTCGTGAAGGTAAATTTGTTACATCTCGTAAAATTGAAGAGCGCTTAATGTCTGAACTTGAGACGGATGTAAGTTTACGCGTGGAAAATACTGATTCACCGGATGTATGGGTTGTTTCAGGACGTGGAGAACTTCATTTATCTATTTTAATTGAAAATATGCGTCGCGAAGGATATGAGATTCAAGTATCAAAACCTGAAGTAATCGTTCGTGAAATTGATGGCGTTCGCTGTGAGCCAGTTGAACGTGTTCAAATCGACGTACCTGAAGAACATACTGGTTCTATTATGGAATCAATGGGTGCTCGTAAAGGTGAAATGGTTGATATGATTAACAACGGCAGTGGTCAAGTTCGTCTGATCTTTATGGTTCCTGCACGTGGTTTAATCGGTTATACAACTGAGTTCTTATCGTTAACTCGTGGTTTCGGTATCATTAACCATTCATTTGATAGCTACCAACCAATGCAGCAAGGTCAAGTTGGAGGTCGCCGTCAAGGTGTGCTTGTTTCTATGGAAAGCGGTAAATCATCTACTTATGGAATCCAAGGTGTAGAAGACCGCGGTACAATTTTCGTTGAGCCAGGTACAGAAGTATACGAAGGTATGATTGTAGGAGAACACACTCGTGAAAATGATATCGTTGTTAACATCTGTAAAATGAAGCAAATGACGAATATGCGTTCTGCTAATAAAGATCAAACAACAGGTATGAAAAAACCTCGTATTATGTCTTTAGAACAATCACTTGAATATTTAAACGAAGATGAATATTGTGAAATCACACCAGAATCTATTCGTCTACGTAAAAAAATTCTTGATAAAAATGAACGTGAAAAAGCAGCGAAAAAGAAAAAATACGCTGACACGAAATAATAAAAAAAGTAAGTCGTTAGCTCTATTTGCTAGCGGCTTGTTTTTTATCAATTATATCAGAATTTTCTATTTTTTGAAAGCGTTTTATAAAGAAGGGATTTGGAAAGGAAAAAGGTGGCTTATATCGAATAATGTAAAGTAAGGAATAGGGGGAAGAATTATGGATGTAAAAGAACACCTTTCATTTTTTGCTGCTTTGTATCAAGTAGATGAACATGCAAAAATAGGGATGTGGCTGTTATACTTTACTATTTTAGGGCTATCTGTTCTCGTGTACAAACTCGGGTTTGCAAAGAAGCTGCCGCTTTTAAAATCTGTGGTTATTTACCTATTTTTAGCTTTTGGATGTACGATCTTAACGTTTTTAGGCATTTTTTTACCTGTAGCTGAAGGGCTTGTGGTTGCAGCGCTTGTATTAATTATTTATAAGATACGGCTGTATCAGGCTAAAAAACAAAACTCCACGTTGGGCTCATAAAAGACTACATAAAGAGACGCTTGTAGCTACAAGCGTCTCTTTAGTATGATATAGCCGAAGACAAGAGCGGCTGCGAAAATTAAATGGCCCGCTGTCCAATAAAAAATCGCTACTGCATCATCCACCGCAGGCGTAGGCTTGAGCGCAAGCAGCGTTAACGGAAAATACAAAGGAATGGTTGGAAGTGTTAACAAAAAGGAACACAATACGATTTTTCGAATAGACATATTATTTAATTTACTTACTATGTAAACAAAAATGATTCCAATTGCAACGGCAATGAGCAAATGAAAAACAAACTCTACCCATTCAGGCCATTGAATAGGGCCAATGATAGGAATAAAATCAACATTTAATAAAAGGGTATAAACTTGTTTGCCGGTTAGCCATTCTATCCATTTTAAACACAACCCAAGGATAATCCCGCTTAACATGCCGATACTTATTCCTAATCGGAGCACCTTACCAATCCTCCTCTGTCTTTTTCGACTCATATAGCTTAAAGTTACCAGTAGCTATGCGTTCTTTTGTTCGTTTTTCAATCCGTTCAGAACATTCATTGCACATATATGTATGGATAGGACGGTTGCGCAGTCGTTTTGCCACGAGCGTTTCATCCTCAATTGTTTCAATTTTATCGCACATGACACATTGTACTCTCATTTCTATCACCTCAACTTCTCTATACATCATTCTAGCCGAAAATTCTTGTTTTATAAAGTTTTTTTGCGGTGCTATCTCTCAGTAGAAAAGGAACGATAGGAAAACATTCCTAAAGAAGCAGGTAATTTTGCTTGTTAGCTCGAAGATAGTAACTAATAAGTACATAAACAGTAGGAGGGATGAAAATGGCCAACGAAGTCGAGACTCAATTAGTAGATGCATTATACGATGAGCTACAGACAGAGAGATTTGCAACCATTTCAACTATTGATTTTGAAACAAACGGTCCAAATGTTAGTGCCATTTCGTGGTTAGTAGCTCCGACTAAACAAAAAATTCGATTTGCCGTAGATGTCAAATCGAGGATTGTAGAAAACATTAAACATACGAATAAAGCAGTGGTAAATATTCTTGCTAATGAATCATGCTACTCCATCAGCGGAATAACTGAGGTAGTGCAAGAAAAGTTAGAAGGAGTAGCTTTAAAGCTGACGCTAATTGAACTAGATATTAATGAAGTAAGAGATGTCATGTTTTATGGCTCTAAGATTTCAGTAAATCCTTCATATGAAAAGACCTATGATCCAGTAGCAGCTGCTAAACTCGATAAGCAAGTAATTGAAGCGATAAAAAAAGCTTAGCAGCAGCCTGCCGCTAAGCGACTTTCTTATTCATTTTTTTGAAGATGATTATTAGATTGTTTTTCCTGCTCATTCTTTAAGTTTTGCTCTTGTTTATTATTTAATTTTTGATTGTTAGTATCTGTTGAACTAGGGTTTCGACGGATTTCTTCTGCAAATTCAGGCATCACTCGGTTTACAATGGCTGCTAATTCATCTAAAAATCCTGTAACCGGCCGACCTTTGCGAATTTCATTTCCAATTTGTTTTAGCCGAGCGACCGTATCAGGATCTGCAATAACAACAGAATTAGCACCGTATGGATCAGCTTTCAGACCTTCGGCAACTGTGTATTTGATTGAACTTACTTCTGAACGATCAATATCTTTGCCGACGTCAATCCCTACGATTGCATACTTGCCGAGCACAATGGCAGTAGCATCATTTACATTCGGAACGCTTGAAGCCAGTTCAACTAAATGCGCTGATATTTCATTAGCAGTACGCTTGTGAGAGCGTTCAGGAGATGAATTTTTGACCTGTACAATTCGATCTGTTTTTTGCCCCTCTTCAACGTCTGCTTGGTTATTGTTGCAGCCGGTTAGTGTAATAAAACATAAGCTAATGGATAGAAAAAATTTGTTCATGTGGGAGACTCCTCCTTATGAATGACTCATTTTTTGTAGTAATTTGTATTTAGTTTCTAATAGTTCTTCTATCTTTATACACGTGTTCATATATTTAAAGAAAATGGTCCGTCCATTTAAGGTCACTTCACACATGTGCGTTACATAGTATATAAATGGATGGGTGCCTTGTTTCACTCCTTACAGGAAAAACAATCGGAGTAGGAGGCTGAATTATTGGGAAAAATTTATGTATTAGATACGAATGTTTTATTACAAGATCCGCATTCAATTTTTTCATTTGATGATAACGAAGTGGTGATTCCGGCCGTTGTGCTAGAAGAAGTTGACTCGAAGAAAAGAAATATGGATGAAGTCGGACGAAATGCAAGGCAGGTATCCAAACTCATTGATAACTTGAGACAACATGGAAAGTTATATGAGAAAATCCCTTTAGAAAATGGGGGCCATTTGCGAATTGAACTCAATCATCGCTCTTTTCAACAGCTTCAAGAAATCTTTGTGGAAAAAACAAATGATAATCGAATTTTAGCTGTTGCTAAAAATCTATCTCTTGAAGAGGAAACAAAAGAAGATGGACGTGAAGTGATACTAGTGAGTAAAGATGTGTTGGTACGTGTGAAGGCCGACGCAATCGGCTTAAGAGCAGAAGATTTTTTAAGTGATCGAGTAGTGGAATTCAATAGTATTTATACAGGCTTTTCAGAAGTCTATATTGCAAAAGAACTGCTGAGTCAATTTTACGAAAAAGGAGAGCTGCTAACGTCTCAAATCGCGAACCACTCCTTTTTTGCAAATCAATTCTTAGTGATGAAAGATGCATTTGGGGGATCCGGATCAGCCATCGGCATTGTCGATCAAACAACAACGAAAGTAAAAAAGCTTTTATTTGAATATGATCATATCTGGGGAATTAAACCTCGAAATGTTCAGCAAATTATGGCTTTAGAACTTCTTCTTAGAGACGACGTTCAACTGGTCACGTTAATTGGAAAGGCAGGTACGGGTAAAACGCTGCTTGCTTTAGCTTCAGGACTTATGCAGACGGAAGATCTAGGGTGTTTTAAAAAGCTACTTGTAGCTCGTCCAATTGTTCCTTTAGGGAAAGATATTGGATTCTTACCAGGAGAAAAGCAGGAGAAGCTTCGTCCATGGATGCAGCCAATTTATGATAACCTAGAGTACTTATTCAACACTAAAAAACCTGGAGAACTGGATGCGATTCTAGCGGGGCTCAGTTCAATAGAAGTGGAAGCCTTGACGTATATAAGAGGCCGAAGCATTCCCGAGCAGTTCATTATTATTGATGAAGCGCAAAATTTAACGAAGCATGAAATTAAAACAATTTTAACAAGGGTAGGGGAAAAGAGTAAAATTGTCCTTATGGGAGATCCGGCTCAAATTGATCATCCTTATTTAGATGAGTATAACAACGGATTAACGTACGTAGTTGAAAAGTTTAAAGAGCAAAAAGTATCGGGCCACGTTCGGTTAATCAAAGGAGAGCGCTCCGGGCTAGCACAATTAGCAGCTGATATTCTTTAAAAAAAGTGGGGTTCCTTTTGGAACCCCACTTTTTTTATTATGTAACGATGATTTCTTCCACATATTTAATAGGGTTATTTCGGTTAGATCCGTCAGGTAAATAGACATAGATAGGCCCGTCTTCTCTAAGAGGCTTTCCATCTTGGCTGAAACCAAAGATTAGTTTTTGCGCTTCTTCTAATGAAAAAGAAATCAGCGCGTCTTTTGTTTTAAATGAAACGTTGGTAGCGTCTTCAGTAGGTGAAGCGTTTGCTAGAAAAGGTGCAAATAAAATGCCAAATGTTCCATTTACTAGCTCCTGTTTTTTGAATTTCTTTTCGGTTTTTAACGTAGGAGGAAAGACGGCTCCTTCTTGAATTTCACGGTCCCAATGCTTCGAAACAGCCTTTGTGTACGCTTCTGTCTCGTCTTTTTGCTCCGGTGGATGTTCAAAGAAAACGTCCATATCGAGCTTGCGGTCATCGAAAATCCACACGCTTGGGTCGAGTGTCAGCGTATATTTTACTTTTCCTTTTAACATAATAATTGAATTCATCATAAATGCCCCCTTGCTAAAAGTATAAGCGCTTTCTACTTATTTGTCACTTTGATGAAAAAATTTAGTTGAGAGTGATTCTCGTATGCTATAATGTAAGAGTCAACGAAAGTGCGAAATTTCCTACATCTATGGTAACGATTTTGAGAAAGTAACAGTATAAAAAAGACGGCCAGCCTCACGGACATGTTTATCCTTGCTTTTTTGGAGCATAGCCTTTAAAATTGAGAGATAGATTAGGTAATCGCTCGCGAACGGAGGGATTGAGTTTGACGCCTGAGACAATGATAGATCATCGTGAAAAAGCGTATGCGTTGTTAAAAGCTGATGCAGATAAGATTTTGCAATTAATTCAAGTTCAAATGGATAACTTAACAATGCCACAATGTCCTCTTTATGAAGAGGTTTTAGATACACAAATGTTTGGTTTATCAAGAGAAATTGATTTTGCAGTTCGTCTTGGTTTAATTGATGAACGTGTTGGAAAAACATTGCTAGACCGCCTCGAGCGTGAACTTTCTGCACTGCATGAAGCGTTTACAAAAAAATAAAAATCACGCGATCGAAACTCAAACTATATACAAACGTAGTTTGAGTTTTTTATTACAGGTGGTTGAAATTTCCTAATTTACTCAAATTTGTACATAAAAGATGAAACGAAACAGAAACACGTCATTTTTAAAGGAAGAGGGTTATGGTAAAAAAAATATTTAGGCATTTTGACTATTCAATTGTAATTCCAGTGCTGCTTCTTTGTGCGGTTGGACTAGTTATGGTTTACAGTTCAAGTATGATTGTAAGTATTACAAGATATCATACGTCAAGTGATTTCTTTTACAACAGACAAAAAATGTGGCTTGCTTTTACGCTTGTATTGTTCATTTTAACAATGCTAACACCTTACAAGCTGTATCCTAAAATACTGCCTTATGCGATTCTGGGCATTTTTGTACTGCTTTTGCTTGTGTTTGTAATGGGGCATACGAGTAACAATGCGCAGAGTTGGCTGCAGCTTGGCGGAGCAAACATGCAGCCGGCTGAGTATGCCAAGCTTGTTGTCATTCTATACTTATCGTATGTTTTATCTAAAAGGCAAGAGTATATTGACAACATCAAAAAAGCTTTTTTTGGACCTATGGGTCTTGTATTTCTAATATTAGGCTTTGTAGCGATTCAGCCTGACCTTGGAACGGGATCAATTATTTTTGCTATTGCCGTTACCATTATGCTATGTTCGGGAATCTCTAAAAAAACCTTCTTCCGCATGCTAGCGCTAGGTATCATTTTGCTGACGGTCATTATTACCATTGGTTTTTTTACAGGTCAGTTTACTGCCAATCGAATTGGCCGTTTTACCGGTGCATCAGATCCGTTTGCTAATGCTCAAGGAACCGGTTATCAGTTGGTTAATTCATATTTAGCAATAGGTACAGGAGGCTTAAAAGGCCTTGGTTTAGGAGAAAGTGTACAAAAGTATGGTTATCTTCCCGAGCCCCATACCGATTTTATTATGGCTATTATTGCAGAAGAATTAGGATTCTTTGGAGTTATGCTCGTGCTGGGCCTTTTAGGCTTCTTAATTTTCAGGATTTTAATGCTGGCTAAAAAATCTCAGGATCCGTTTGCTAGCATGATTTGTATTGGAGTAGCCAGTATGATAGGTATTCAAACAGGCATTAACCTTGGAGGGCTTACGGGACTCATTCCGATTACCGGCGTCACGCTTCCGTTTATCAGTTACGGGGGGTCTTCGCTACTAACGCTGATGGTATCTATGGGAATTATTGTAAATATTTCGTTTTTCGTAAATTATCAAAATAAAAAACAGAAAAATACGGAAAATATTGTGCTACATCCGAACAATACATCAACAACAAGCGATTGATTTTCGTAAAAAAATTGTGTAAAAAAAGCAAAAATTTATTGGAATTTTATTATTTTCCATTGATTTTTGCTTTTCTTTTATACAATTTTGCTATATATTGAAGTTTATACGAAATTGAGAGGAGATTAGCAACATGAGTTTTGTAACTAAAAAAATCAAAAAAGTATTAGTAGCAAACCGAGGAGAAATTGCGATTCGTGTATTTCGAGCATGTACTGAACTGAATATTCGGACTGTTGCAATTTATTCGAAGGAAGACGCAGGTTCTTATCACCGTTACAAAGCGGATGAAGCCTATTTAGTAGGAGCGGAGAAAAAGCCGATTGATGCTTATTTAGATATAGAAGGCATCATCGACATTGCTAAGTCTCATGATGTAGATGCTATTCACCCTGGCTATGGTTTTTTGTCAGAAAATATCCAATTTGCAAAACGTTGCGAAGAAGAAGGCATTATTTTCATTGGCCCAAAATCCAAGCATCTTGATATGTTTGGCGATAAAGTAAAAGCACGTCATCAGGCTATTCAAGCAGATATTCCCGTTATTCCTGGTACGGATGGTCCTATTGATTCAATTGACGAAGCAAAAGAATTTGCTAATCAGCATGGATATCCTCTAATGATCAAAGCAGCTTTGGGCGGAGGCGGTCGAGGCATGCGTATCGTTCGCGATGCAGACAGCCTGAATGAATCTTATGATCGTGCCAAATCAGAAGCAAAAGCGGCTTTTGGTAATGATGAAGTGTACGTCGAGAAACTAGTTGAAAATCCAAAACATATTGAAGTGCAAATTTTAGGTGATGAACAAGGAAATGTTGTGCACCTTTACGAACGCGACTGTTCAGTGCAGCGTCGTCACCAAAAAGTAGTAGAAGTAGCACCAAGTGTTTCTATAGATGAAGACTTACGTCTCCGCATTTGTGAAGCAGCTGTGCAGCTGATGGAAAAAGTGCAGTACATAAATGCTGGTACAGTAGAATTTTTAGTATCAGGAAACGATTTTTATTTTATTGAAGTAAATCCACGTGTTCAAGTAGAGCACACAATTACTGAAATGATTACAGGTATTGATATCGTTCAATCGCAAATTTTAATTGCAGACGGTTACGCACTTCACAGCAAGGAAGTGTCTATTCCTGCACAAGATCAAATTCACGTACATGGATATGCAATTCAATCTCGTGTAACGACAGAAGACCCGTTAAATAACTTTATGCCGGATACGGGTAAGATTATGGCTTATCGTTCTGGTGGCGGTTTTGGCGTACGTTTAGATACGGGAAACAGCTTCCAAGGTGCTGTGATTACGCCGTATTATGATTCACTGTTAGTAAAAGTAACAACGTGGGCTTTAACATTCGATCAAGCCGCATCAAAAATGGTCCGGAACTTAAAAGAGTTTCGTATTCGTGGAATTAAAACCAATATTCCGTTTCTTGAAAATGTAGTAAAGCATGATAAGTTCTTAACAGGCGCTTATGATACATCCTTTATTGATACAACGCCTGAACTTTTTGTCTTCCCTAAGCGAAAAGACCGAGGAACTAAAATGCTTACATACATTGGGAATGTTACGGTAAACGGATTCCCGGGTGTATCGGAAAAGAAAAAGCCGATCTTTACGAAACCGCGTGTTCCTAATGTCGATATAAAACAACCAATTCCAAACGGAACAAAGCAGATTTTAGATGAAAAAGGCGCTGAAGGGCTAGTAAATTGGGTGAAAGAACGCAAGGAAGTGCTATTAACGGATACAACTTTCCGTGATGGCCATCAGTCTCTTTTAGCAACGCGTATTCGTACAAACGACTTAAAACAAGTAGCTAACCCAACTGCACGCTTGCTTCCAGATTTATTTTCTATGGAAATGTGGGGAGGAGCAACGTTTGATGTCGCTTATCGATTCTTAAAAGAAGATCCGTGGGATCGCTTGCTTACTTTACGTCAACAAGCGCCAAACGTTCTTTTCCAAATGCTTCTTCGCGCGTCAAATGCGGTTGGATATAAAAACTATCCTGATAATGTAATTAAGGAATTTGTTGAAAAATCAGCTTATGCAGGTATTGATGTTTTCCGTATCTTCGACAGCTTAAACTGGGTGCAAGGAATGACTCTTGCAATTGACTCTGTTCGTCAAACAGGAAAGATTGCAGAAGCAGCGATGTGTTATACAGGTGATATTTTAGATCCGACGCGCCGTAAGTATGATTTGGATTACTACAAGAACTTAGCAAAAGAGCTTGAGCAGTCTGGAGCACATATTCTGGGCATCAAAGATATGGCGGGTCTTTTAAAACCACAGGCAGCTTATGATTTAGTATCGGCTCTAAAAGAAACGGTTGATATTCCAATCCACCTTCATACGCATGATACAAGCGGAAACGGTGTATACACGTATGCAAAAGCAATTGAAGCAGGTGTAGACATTGTAGACGTAGCCGTAAGCTCAATGGCAGGCTTAACGTCTCAGCCAAGTGCTAACTCTCTTTATTACGCATTAGAAGGTGCGGATCGCAGACCAAATCTGGATATTAAAAATCTAGAAGAGCTTTCTTACTATTGGGAAGACGTGCGAAAATATTACCAAGACTTTGAAAGCGGCATGAACGCTCCTCATACGGAAGTGTACGAGCATGAAATGCCAGGCGGTCAATATAGCAACTTACAGCAACAAGCAAAAGCAGTTGGTTTAGGAAACCGCTGGGATGAAGTAAAAGATATGTATTCACGCGTGAATTTGTTATTTGGTGATATTGTAAAAGTTACGCCATCATCAAAAGTAGTTGGAGATATGGCATTGTTTATGGTTCAAAACAACTTGACAGAAGAAACGCTGTTTGAGCGCGGTGAAACGCTTGACTTCCCGGATTCAGTTATTGAATTGTTTGAAGGGTATTTAGGGCAGCCTCACGGGGGATTCCCTAAAGAGCTTCAGCGCATTATTTTAAAAGGCAGAAAACCTATTACAGTTCGTCCTGGAGAACTGTTAGAAGATGTCGATTTCGATGCAGTGAAAGAAAAGCTGTTTAAAGACTTAAATCGTCAAGTAACGAGTTTTGATGCCATTGCTTATGCGCTATATCCAAAAGTATTTATGGATTATCACAAAGCAGTCGAACAATACGGGGACATTTCTGTTCTTGATACACCGACTTTCCTATACGGCATGCGCTTAGGAGAAGAGGTGGAAATTGAGATTGAAAAAGGAAAAACCTTAATTGTTCGTCTTGTATCCATTGGAGAACCGCAGGCAGACGGTACGCGAACGGTATACTTTGAATTGAACGGTCAGCCTCGTGAAGTCGTGATTAAAGACGAAAGTGTCAAAACAACTGTTACGGCAAAACAAAAAGCTGACCAAGGAAATCCGGCCCACATCGGCGCTTCAATGCCTGGAACCGTTATTCGAGTAGTAGTAGAAAAAGGCGATAAAGTCTCAAAAGGTGATCACTTAATGATCACAGAAGCAATGAAAATGGAAACAACCGTGCAAGCACCATTTGACGGCGTGATTAAACAAGTACACGTGTCGAATGGAGATGGCATCCAGCCGGGAGATTTATTAATTGAATTAGAAGGCTAATCAAAAAAGGTACGAGCTCTGAGCTCGTACCTTTTTTGATTAATTATGTGTATGACGCGTTGCAAGTAAGGTTAAGTAGCTTAATACACCGAATAGGAAAGAGATAATTAAAGAATGAGCAAGCGCGAGCTCTAGCTGCAGACGTGTGACGACAACAAGCATACCCGAAACCGCCTGAAAAATAACTAGAATGAGAGCAGCTAACCATCCGTAAAAAATATTTTTTTGATGGCGATAATATTTAACTGCATGAATAAAGGCAGCTAAAATCCATACAAACGTTAAAACAGCAGCGAATCGATGTCCCATTTGAATCCACTGATTCAAATCAACAGGTAGCCAACCGTTTCCGTTTGAACAAAATGGGACGTCTGGACAAGCTAAGCTAGCTTCTTTATGGCGAACAAGCGCACCCGTGTACACAACGGCATATGTGTACAAGATAACCCCGTAAATATGTTTTTTCATTTTAGAGCCTAGCTGTATATTAGTTGCATCGAGCTTTTGATCCACTTCAAAGATAATAAGTGTTAACAGCAGCACAGAAGCAAACGAAATAAGAGAAATACCAAAATGAAGAGCAAGCACTGCATCTGATTGCCCCCACATAACGGCAGCGGCCCCAATTAATGCTTGCAGTACTAGGAAGAAAAAAGAGATAAACGCTAAAGGTCTAACTTCTTTTATATGTCCTAGTGAAATCCATGCCCATACGCATAAAGCGAGCACAAGAAAGCCCGATACGCCAGAAACTAAACGGTGGCTTAATTCAACAACGGTTTCAAATGTTAAAGGGTCAGGAATGAGCTGTCCATTACACAAAGGCCAAGAATCTCCGCACCCGTCTGCTGAACCAGTTTTCGTCACAAGGGCACCGCCAAGTAGAATAAGTAACATGGCCATGCTCGTCACAACGGATAAAAATTTTAATCCAAGTCGCACAATAATCACCATCCTAAAAGCAAAGTAAGTAATATAACGAGCTAAACAATTTATCCTAATCTTTTTGTATATTAAACATAAATTTCATTTATTCTCCATAAACTTGATTGAATTTGTTATAATGGTAGAAAGTGTAAGGTTTGTTCATAAGTTTGACTCTGCAGATATGTAAAAGGTACCGTACAGAAAACTATTTTACTTGCACAAATATCTTTTAACAAGTGACAGGGACATGCATTTAGCTCATGACAAAAAAAATCCATATTTTTTTCATAAATTCTTCACAAAGTAACGGCAAAATATGGTTTAATAAACATGAGAAATAGATATTTCTCTACTATTTTATCGTTTACATGTGAAGCTTTTAAGTAGCTTTGGTGAAAGGAATATGACTTCTTTGTGAACAAAGAGGAGATTTTTGTAAAAATATGTTGAAAACGCCTTCATTTATAGACTCTTTATTTACTAGATAAAAGTCTGTGGATGAGCAAAGGAGGAAGCGCCATGGAAGATTCAAAAATGGTGGAAGATTCAACGCTTTCTGCATCGCCTAACACAGCTCATGTAAGCGAAAATAGTTCCATTTGGTCAGATTTTTTAGCTACGATTAAAATCGGAATAGTCAACTCAAATTTCATCACCACCTTTACTGGTTTTTGGCTAGCTCTTTTCTTCAACGAACAACACTTCTTAGAAAACCTGGATAAAGCATTTTTTACTTTAATAGGTTCTTCACTTATCATCGCCGGTTCATGCAGTTTGAACAATTACATAGATCGTGACATTGACCCTCTAATGGAACGAACAAAGGGACGACCTACAGTGACAGGGAGTTTTACACCTTTGACGGTCCTTGGGATTGGAATCGGTTTGACGTTAACCGGCTTGCTTATGCTACTAGTTGTTTCTTCCGTAGCCGCTCTCATCGGATTAGCAGGAATACTTACATATGTAGTTCTTTACACCATGTGGTCCAAAAGACTATACACAATTAATACAGTAATCGGAAGTATATCAGGCGCTGTCCCGCCTTTAATTGGATGGGCCGCTATCGATCCCAATTTACACGTAGTGGCTTGGGTGTTATTTTTAATCATGTTTATTTGGCAGCCGCCTCATTTTCTAGCTCTTGCGATGCGAAGATGTGAAGAATACCGAGCAGCGGGGATCCCTATGTTGCCTGTTGTACATGGTTTTGAACTTACAAAACGACAGATTCTCATTTGGATTGCTTGTTTGTTGCCATTACCTCTTTATTTATACGAATTAGGCACTCCATTTCTAATTTTGGCCACTGTTTTAAACATAGGATGGCTATTTTTAGGATTTGCTCAATACAATAAACAAGAAAACACAAAGTGGGCTAGCATGATGTTTGTCTACTCACTAAACTATTTAACTATTTTATTTGTCTCAATGATTGTCGCAACGCTTTTTGCCTAGATAAAATCTTTCACTGAATGCGACACTGCACAAGGGGGATTTCTTCTACATGTAGAATTCATTATAGAAGGAATAAGTTTTATGCTCAAGAGGGCATAGATGAAATCACGTCAATGAAAGAGAGGTTGGGGAATGGTATGAAAAAATGGCGATTGAACTTTCGTGTTTTGTCGTTATTTACGCTGCTTGCATTCGTGTTATCGGCCTGTGGAAAACCGTTTTTGTCAACACTTAAGCCTGCAGGTGAGGTAGCTGAAGAACAATATTCGCTTATGCTGCTTAGTACAGCCATCATGGTTTTAGTTATTATTGTTGTCACCATTATCTTTATATTTGTTATTCTGCGCTTTCGTCGTCGCAAGGGCGAAGAAAACGTGATTCCAAAGCAAGTAGAGGGGAGCAGAAAGTTAGAAATTATATGGACAGTGATTCCTATCTTGCTGCTGATTATTTTGACTGTTCCAACGGTCATCTCAACATTTAAGCTAGCGGACGTAAAAGGAATGAAGGACAAAGATGCTGTCGTAGTAAATGTGCGTGCTAACTTGTACTGGTGGGAATTTGAGTATCCTAATCAAAAAATTATTACATCGCAAGATCTAGTTGTTCCAACGGATAAAAAAGTCTACTTTAATATTAAAGCTTCTGACGTCAAGCACTCATTCTGGATTCCTTCAGTTGGAGGAAAGCTCGATGCTAACACAGAAAATGATAATAAATTCTGGCTAGTGTTTGATTCTAAAAAATCGAAGGAAGCTAACGGGGTTTTCTACGGAAAATGTGCTGAGCTTTGCGGTCCATCTCATTCTCTTATGGACTTTAAAGTACGGGCTGTATCAAGCGGTGAATTTGATACGTGGGCAAAAGATTTGAAAAAGGCAAAGCCTGACGTAGAAACAGCATCCGCAAAAGCTGGTCAAGAGGTCTTTAATGAAAGCTGTATCGGATGTCATGCTGTTGACGTCAAAGACAATCGTCCAGAGCAAGCTCGTCAAGCACCAAACTTAGCCGGTTTTTCTGAACGTGAGCGTGTAGCTGGAGTGCTTCCTCACAACAAGGAAAATATCAAAAAATGGTTAAAAGACCCTGAAAAAGTTAAGCCGGGTAATAAGATGAGTGGTACATATCCTGACTTAACAGATGAACAAGTGAATGAGCTAGCAGACTATTTAATGAGTTTAAAAGAAAAATAAACGTCCAGTCGTTTTTAAAAGGGGAGGTTTAGCGATGAGTACACTCAGTCAAAAGAAGGGTGTAGGTGGAACAATTTGGGACTTTATGACAACCGTTGACCATAAGAAAATCGCCATTCTTTATTTAATTGCCGGCGGTATCTTTTTTCTAGTCGGAGGAGTGGAAGCACTATTTATACGTATTCAGCTGGCTATACCAAGCAATGACTTTGTCAGTGCAGGAACGTATAATGAAATTTTAACAATGCATGGAACAACGATGATTTTCTTAGCCGCCATGCCGCTTCTTTTTGCCATGATGAATGCAGTTGTTCCGCTGCAAATCGGAGCTCGAGATGTAGCATTTCCATTTTTAAATTTGTTAGGTTTTTGGTTGTTTGCCTTTGGGGGACTCTTTTTAAATCTAAGCTGGTTTTTAGGAGGAGCACCTGATGCAGGTTGGACATCATATGCTTCGCTGTCTATTGCATCGCCTGGTCACGGAATTGATTTTTATGCGATAGGTTTGCAGATTTCCGGAGCCGGGACATTGATTTCAGGTATCAACTTTCTCGTAACAATCATTAATATGAGGGCACCAGGTATGACTTATATGCGTATGCCGCTGTTTACGTGGACGACGTTTGTTGCATCAGCTCTTATTTTGTTTGCGTTTCCAGCACTGACGGTTGGATTGTTTTTAATGATTTTTGACCGCTTGTTCGGTGGAAACTTTTTTGACGCCACAATGGGTGGAAACACCATTATCTGGGAACATCTTTTCTGGATATTCGGTCATCCGGAAGTATATATTTTAATTCTTCCAGCGTTTGGTGTTTTCTCGGAAATTTTACCTACTTTTTCAAGAAAGAGATTATTCGGATACTCGTCGATGGTTTTTGCTACCGTATTAATCGGATTTTTAGGGTTCATGGTGTGGGCTCACCACATGTTTACAACCGGACTTGGGCCGATTGCAAATGCCATTTTTGCTGTCGCTACGATGGCCATCGCCGTTCCAACTGGAATTAAGATTTTTAACTGGCTGTTTACGCTTTGGGGAGGAAGTATTGAATTTACGTCTCCGATGCTGTATGCGGTCGCCTTTATTCCATCATTTGTTATCGGGGGAGTAACAGGAGTTATGGCAGCTGTAGCACCTGCAGATTATCAATTTCAAGATTCTTATTTTATCGTTGCTCACTTCCATTACGTTATCGTAGGCGGTGTCGTATACGCTATATTAGCAGGTGTCACATACTGGTGGCCAAAAATGTTTGGGAAGATGTTAGATGAAAAGTTAAGTAAAGCAACGTTCTGGCTCTTTTTAATTGGTTTCCACTTAACGTTCTTTATTCAGCATTTCTTAGGTCTAATGGGGATGCCTCGCCGCGTATGGACGTTCTTGCCTAATCAAGGTCTCGACCTTGGGAATGCAATCAGTTCATCAGGAGCTGCTTTCATGGCGGTTGCTACGCTCATTTTACTTGTTAATATTATAAAAACAACTGCCAAAGGACAAAAGGTAGGAGGAGACCCTTGGGGAGACGGACGTACATTAGAATGGGCTATTTCATCTCCTCCTCCAGAGTATAACTTTAAACAAACGCCCCTTGTACGCGGGTTAGATGCATATTGGATTGAAAAAATGGCAGGAAATAAAGAAATGACGCCAGCCGAACCTCTTGGTGATATTCATATGCCAAACTCGTCGTTTATTCCATTTATGATATCGCTTGGAATGTTTATTGCAGGGATTGGCTTTTTGTATCGAAATGATCACGCGTGGGGAGATATTGTAGGGATTATCGGAATGATCGTCATGTTTTTATCAATGTTCTTCCGTTCATGGATTGATGATCACGGCTTTCATATTCACAAAGAAGACTTAGTTGATGATGACAAGGAGGCGAAGATGTAATGGAGACTGAACAAAAGCTAACTGCTGAAACTTTCCCTGCTTCGCCTGAAAAAGCAACGCTTGAAGGGAAAAATAAATTTACTGGCTTTTGGCTCTTTTTAGGCGGAGAGACGGTTTTGTTTGCTTCACTTTTTGCTACCTATTTAGCTTTACGTAATTCAACGATGTCAGGACCTAAGCCAGAAGAATTGTTTGATATTAAGCTTGTTTTTGCAGCCACAATGATTTTATTAACAAGTTCACTAACCAGCGTATATGCTATGTATCATATGAAAAATTTTGAATTTAAAAAGATGCAGTTATGGTTAGGCGTTACGTGGCTTTTAGGTTTAGCGTTTTTAGGGCTAGAAATTTATGAGTTCAGGCATTATGTTCATGAAGGACATACGTTTACAAGCAGCGCATTCGGTTCTTCTTTCTACGCGCTGGTTGGGACACACGGAGCTCACGTAACGTTCGGATTGCTTTGGATTGGTTCTTTGATGATTCGAAATGCGAAGCGGGGGCTAAACTTATATAACGCTCCTAAATATTATGTCGCAAGTTTATATTGGCACTTTATCGATGTTGTGTGGGTCTTTATTTTCACAGTTGTATATTTAATGGGAATGGTGGGATAAGCTGATGACGACAAATCAATCAAACTCAGATAACCCAAGGCTCAATTTAGAGTATCGTAAAAAAAGAAACGCAGAAGATATGAAGATGCAAGTTATCTCTTTTGCGATGATGTTGTTTTTAACACTAATTGCTTTTTTTGCGGTTTATCAAGAGTTTAGCGGATGGTACATTATGCCGGTGATTGTGCTCTTGGCGGTTGTTCAAGTCATCTTTCAACTTTATTATTTCATGCATATGAACCACAAAGGACATACCATACCAGCATTTTTCTTGTATTCAGGCGTATTGGTAGCTCTTTTAACCATTTTAGCTTTTGTAACCATTATTTGGTGGTAAAGAAAAGGGCTGGCATGCGCCAGTCCTTTTCATCATCTGTAGAAGGAGGAATAGATGTTGATTAACAATTTGCAGATGTTTGGTTTTGAAGCACTTTGGAGTCCTTACTATTTTTTAACCATTTGTCTGGTGACCGTCTTATATTTTTTCATCGTTGGTAGATGGAGAGGGAATTTTATAGGAGCGGTGGCCGTAGAGAGAAAAACAAAAGCGTATTTTGTTATCAGCATGGTTCTTTTATATATATGTAAAGGAGGACCTGTAGATTTACTAGGGCATTTTATGTTTAGTGCTCATATGACGCAAATGGCAATTGTTTACTTGGTGATTCCTCCGCTTTTTATTTTAGGAATTCCGCCGTGGTTAGCTCGTTCTGTTATTTATGTAAGAGGGGTTAAACCTGTTTTTAAATTTTTTACAAAGCCCTTAATTGCTCTACTATTATTCAATGGGTTATTTTCTTTGTATCATATTCCGCTGCTTTTTGATGTTATTAAAACGGATATGACGCTCCACGGAATCGTGAGTGTTGTATTATTTATCGCTGCTTTTTGTATGTGGTGGCCACTCGTTAATCAGCTAGAAGAAGAACAAACGCTAAGTTCTTTAAAAAAGCTTGGATACATTTTTGCAGATGGCGTACTCCTTACTCCAGCGTGCGCGCTGATTATTTTTGCAAATCATTCTTTGTATGCGACGTATACAGACTCAAGCGCTTGGGTACAAGCTCTTTCCCTTTGTGTACCGCCTTCTATGATTGCAAGTTTGGGGCAGCTTGCTCCCGAGATGTTTAATACGCTGCCGCCCGTGGAAGATCAGCAGCTAGGCGGCGTCATTATGAAGATCATTCAAGAAATTGTGTATGGAACGGTTTTAGGCTTTATTTTTTTTCAGTGGGCTCGAAAAGAACGAGAGAAAGATACGTACATGCCTGATTTTACTGAGCCTCAAGATATAAAACCAAAGGAATTTCCGTCTACTCCTCCTTTGAATTAAAAAAAGCGCAGTCTGATTACTGCGCTTTTTCTAATTCTATAGCTGAACGGTTTCAAGCTGTGATTTGATTTGTGTTAATATCTTTTCACACTGTTCTACAAGGGATGGCGGAAAATATTCGCCGTCTCCATATTCTACACCGTGAGGATAATAATGTTTGCCTAGTAGAGGTGTCATAAGATGAATAACAGCATGCCTGCCCCCTACGTCGCCTGAAATAGCATGTCCTTGGACTCGCAAATAGAAGGTATCTCGCTGAAACTCGAATTTTCGATCGTACGTGACGCGTTCATAATCCCATTGTCCGGCGCGGACCAGACCAAATTGATGCATAATCTCATCTAATAAATCTAAATCAACCTTTAATGAATCAAATTTTGCATATTCAAATTTCATATGAACTCCCTCCCAAAACAGATATACCCCAATTAAATCATAAGCTGAATGGATAAAACTTGCAATATCTAATAAGGAAAAATGTAAACGTTATCTATTTTTATTTAAACGTTTTAAATGCGAAAGTTTACTAAAAAGTTGGTCACACTATAAAACGAGCACACGATGTAAAGGAGGATAAAACAATGAAAACTGTACAAGAGGTAATGACAGCTGATACGGAAACATGCACCACGCTTGATAACGTATATGAAGTAGCAGTGAAAATGAAGGAATGGAATGTAGGAGCAATTCCAATTGTTGATAGAGATCAGCTAGTAGGAATGATTACAGATCGAGACTTAGTTATAAAAGGCATTGCAGAAAAGAAGCCGAATTCAAGTAAAGTAACGGATGTTATGAGTGAAGAGCTTATAACTATTACAGCCGAAGCCTCTGTAGAAGAAGCTTCTAAGCTTATGGCTCAACATCAAATCCGTCGTCTTCCCGTTGTGGAAAATCAAAAGTTAGTAGGGATTGTATCGCTAGGTGATTTATCAACGTTTCGCTATGCAAATGAACGTGCAGGAGAAGCGCTCTCAGACATTTCACAACAAACGCATTAAAAAGCGAAAGCCAACTGTTTGCAGTATATTCGTAAATAGTTGGCTTTTTCTTTTGTTTCCTCCATACCGATAGCTATTTTTTTTTGAATGCATGTATAATAGAGATAAAAATAAGTTAAACAGGTAAAGAAAACAGGTGTAAGGAGAGGAAGAAAAGCTGAAAAAAGTTATTTTTATTCTCGTATTAATAGTGGCATTTGTATACGCGGAGGATTATTTACCTCAGCTAGAGAAATATCTAACGGGTCAAAATACTGAGCAAAACCAAACGGATTCCAAAAGTCAGCCCACCCAAGAAGTGGCTTCTTATGAAAAACAAAGTGAAAATATGATGAGGCTCATTGGAGATCATTCAGAACAGTTAATTGGAATGCTTGGAGAGCCGGATCGTATTGATTCTTCTGCATATGGCTATGACTGGTGGATTTACAAAAAGAATCGTCAAACGTATGCGCAGGTAGGAGTAGAAAATAATCAAGTCGTATCTGTATACGTCATTGGCTCAAAAACCAATACAGATCCTTTTGAGATTGGTGAGAAGCGAGAGGAAGTAGAAAAAAGAGTTTCACTTTCATCCGAACTCACGCTTCAAAAAGACGGAAATGAATACCGATTTCGTCTGAGTGAAGAGGATATGAAAATGCGTCCCATTATTAAATATGGAGATGTATACGTCCAACTATATTTTGATCAGTTCCTTAATACAATCTCAAGTATTCGAATTATGGACATGGACACGCTATTAAAACAGCGTCCGTACGAAATTGTTTACCGCGGCGAGCTTCCCACAGCTCCGTCATTGACATCGGAGGAGTGGAAAAGTGTCCAAGAAGGAGAAGAGCAGCAAATTATCGATATTACAAATGTAATTCGAGACCGGTTTCAGCTGTCGCCTTTAGCTTGGGACGAAGCCACTGCCGGAGTAGCTTATTTACACAGCAAAGAAATGAGCGACTTAAACTATTTCTCTCACGTTTCACCAGCACAAGGTGATTTAGGCAACCGTCTGCAAAAAGGTGATGTAGTATACCGTATCGCGGGCGAAAATATTGCCTCGAATTATCAGGATGGAATCGCTGCGGTTGAAGGGTGGCTTAATAGTGAGGGACATCGTAAGGCTTTACTCAATAAAGAGTTTACGCGTCTTGGTGTAGGTGTATATGAGAAATATTATACGCAAAACTTTATCACTCCGATGAATGAATAGTAAGATTAAAACTTCCTTTTGAAAATAGGTCTACTCTTGTCCTCTTTCTCATAAGTTTTAGTAGAGGTTAGAGGAGGGACGAGAATGAAAGGAAGAATAGTAGGAATATTGCTCGTACTTTTCTTTGCATATACGACTACTGTACATGCAGCTGAAGGGCAGTGGGAAAAGCTTGATAACTTATCTGATCAAACGCTATCGCTTGTAGAGCAAAAGGAGTATAAAGCAGCCCAACATTTGTTCAGAAATTTTTCGAATGAATTTACCAGTCTCAATACAGCTTCTTTGGGCGTATCGGCCGAAGATATACGTATTTTAACTCTTTGTTATGAACAGGTAGAAAGGTCTCTTTTATCTTCTGATTCCAGTGATGAAGAACGTCTTCAAAAAGCTACTCAATTTCGATTATTAGTCGATGCGCTGCACAGCAAGCATCAGCCTATGTGGACTGAACTCGAAGGCAGTATGCTAGCAACATTTAAAGAGATGCGAAATGAAGCGGTAAAAGGAGAACAAGCGGCTTATGAAGCGCAGCTTAAGCAATTTTTAAAGGAATATGATATGATCTTACCGAGCGCACAGGTAGACGTGTCGTCTCCCTACGTACAGCGTGTGAGCGCAGACGTTCACTTTTTACAAACTGAAGGAACGCTAAGTGAGATTAACGATGAGCAGTTTAACCAAATGGAACAAAACTTAAAAGATTTTTTTGAACAAGTAAAAGAAAATCGTACAGACCCGTCTTTTATTTGGGTTACAATCACCACTGGAAGTATTATTATTGCTACACTTTTTTATGTAGGAGCGCGAAAGTATTTCGCTGACCAGAAAAGAAAGTCAGCTAGAGGGCGTAATGATTGACGTAAAAGCGCAGAATTGTCTAAAATAAAAGAGTAGTCAAACACATAATGAAAGGTGTGGGTAAATGAGCTTTTTGATTTATTTTCTCATTATTATCCTTGTGCCAATTTGGGCACAGTTTAAGGTGAGAAGTGCTTACAAAAAATATTCAAAAGTAAGCAACTCATCAGGAATGACAGGCGCAGAAGTAGCAAGAAAAATTTTGGATGAAAACGGATTGTACAACGTTCACGTAGAGCCTGTAGGCGGATTTTTATCGGATCACTACGATCCTCGCTCAAAAGTTATTCGTTTATCAGAAGACAACTATTACGGAACGTCTGTCGCAGGCGCTGCCGTTGCGGCTCACGAAGTGGGACACGCGATTCAAGACAAAGAAAACTATTCGTTTTTACGTCTTCGCCACTCGCTTGTACCGGTGGCAAGCCTTGGATCAAACGCTTCTTGGATTTTAATTATGATTGGAATTATCGCGTCGATTAAGCCGTTGCTATTGTTAGGTATTATCTTCATGGCAGCAGCGGTCGTATTCCAAGTTGTAACACTGCCTGTTGAATTTAACGCTTCAAGCCGAGCGATGACGCAAATTGTCTCAGTCGGTGCGATTCGAAATGACGAAGAGCGCGAGACGCGCAAAGTGCTTAACGCAGCGGCTTTAACATACGTAGCAGCCGCAGCAGTAGCAGTTCTTGAGTTGGTTCGTTTAATCATGATTTATACAGGAATGAATAACGACGACTAATAAAAAAAATACCGCATTAGCGGTATTTTTTTATCTTTCAAGCGGTTTTTTATTTTCATCAAGGGTAAATCCTTCGCCTAAGACATCATGAACATCCGTAACTGCAACGAATGCGTGTGGATCTACAGAAGTAATAACTTGCTTTAAACGGAAAATTTCATTTTTACTAACCACGCAGTATAGCACGTTGGTATCTTGCTTAGAAAAAGAACCTTGGCCTTTTAAAATCGTCACGCCTCGATCCATTTCTTTCATAATTTTATCCGATATGGCTTCGTTATGATTTGAAATGATCGTTGCTCCTTTGGCGGCATACGCGCCGTCTTGCATAAAGTCAATAACCCGTGCAGCGACAAAGACTGCAACAAGTGTGTACATAGCTTCTCGATAGGATAAATAAATGAGAGATGCACTAATCACAATAAAGTCAAAAAGAAACATCGTTTTCCCCATATTCCACCCGATATATTTTTGAACAACACGTGCGATGATATCGACTCCTCCTGTTGTTCCTCCAAACCTGAAAATAATACCAAGACCCACTCCAATAAAAACACCGGCAAAAAGAGCTGCTAGAGTCATATCATGACGCAGGGGCATATTCACCGGGAAGCGCTGGAATATCCATAAAAATAGCGATAAGCTGACGACTCCGAGCATGGTATAAATAAAGGCTGTTCTCCCTAATAGTTTCCACCCTACAAAAAACAAAGGAATATTTAACACTAAGTTAGAATAAGAGGGATCAATGTTAAATAAGAAAAATAAAAGCAGGGTAATGCCCGTGAATCCACCTTCAGCTAAATTGTTTTGCATGTTAAAATTAACAAGTCCAAACGCAAATATGGCAGCACCAAGCAGTATAAAAATAATATTTTTTAATCTGAGACCTTTCATACTTACAAACCTCCTATGACCGTTTTTGCACTACCTTATCATAAAGGAATATATTTCATTTCGTAAATAACTATCGAAAAGATTTTTGAAAATAGTAAAAAGTGATGATGTTTCTTCTAGTGCTATGTATTAGTAGTATCCTCAATTCGTAAAATATAGACAGATTTTTGAGAATTAAGGGAAACGTGAGGAATATTGCGAAAGAGCATCTGACAAAGGCTTGATAAGAAGAAGTAATTACACTAAATAATTTGAAGTAAAGATGTTATAATAGTAAGCTGAGTGTACTTCTAAAAGAGGTGAAATAAAAAGATGTCAAAAAAAACGATGGAGCAAATGCAGCAAGAAGTTGATGCATATATTAGCCAATTTAAAGAAGGATATTTTAGTCCTCTTGCTATGCTTGCGCGAATGTCGGAAGAAGTGGGCGAATTATCACGCGAAATTAACCACTATTATGGTGAAAAGCCGAAGAAAACGACTGAAGCAGAACGTACGGTCGAAGAAGAAATGGGCGACATTTTATTTGTATTAATTTGCTTTGCAAATTCATTAAATATTGATTTACAAGAAGCGCATGATCGCGTTATGAATAAATTTAATACGCGTGACAAAGATCGCTGGACGAAAAAAGAAGACTAAGGAGAGAAAAAGAATGGACAAAATTCGAATTGTACTTGCAGGACCAAGAGGTCGTATGGGAAAAGAAGCTGTATTATTAATAGAAGAAACAGAGCATTTTGAATTAGTAGCAGCGGTAGATCGTATCAATGAAGGAAAATACATAAGTGATATTGAAGGAATGCCAAATGTACAAGCGCCAATCTACACGGATATTGAAAAATGTTTTCAAGACGTTAAAGCAGATGTTTTAGTTGATTTGACAACACCTGAAATTGGGCGCGTTCATACTAAAACAGCTCTAACATATGGAGTAAGACCTGTTGTAGGAACAACTGGCTTTTCAGAAGAAGATTTAAAAGAATTAAAGCAGCTTGCTGAAGAGAAGGAACTTGGCTGTATCATTGCACCTAATTTTGCGATTGGCGCTATTTTAATGATGAAGTTTTCACAAATGGCAGCTAAATACTTTGATGATGTTGAGATTATTGAAATGCATCACGATCAAAAGTTAGATGCACCATCAGGAACAGGCTTAAAAACAGCGGAGCTTATCAGTGAAGTTCGTGAAGCAAAAAAACAAGGACATCCTGAAGAAAAAGAATTACTAGAGGGCGCACGCGGTGCAGATTATGAAGGGATCCGCCTACATAGCGTACGTTTGCCAGGACTGATTGCTCACCAAGAAGTGATGTTCGGAGGATTTGGACAAACATTAAAAATCCGTCATGATTCATACAACCGTGCTTCTTTTATGTCAGGTGTGAAGCTAGCTGTTGACACAGTTATGAACGTAGACACACTTGTATATGGGTTAGAAAATATTATTGACTAAGGAGCGAGAAAAATGAAAATCGCCTTAATTGCACATGATAAAAAGAAAAATGATATGGTACAATTCACAACAGCCTATCAAGCGATTTTACAGGAACATTCGCTGTTCGCAACAGGAACAACAGGAACACGTATTTCAGAAGCAACAGGTTTGAAGGTTCACCGCTTTCAATCAGGACCGCTTGGAGGAGATCAGGAGATAGGAGCTTTAATTGCTCAAAATGAAATGGATATGGTTATTTTTTTCCGCGATCCGTTAACAGCTCAGCCTCATGAACCTGATATTTCAGCTCTGATGCGTCTATGTGACGTCTATGCGGTACCTCTTGCAACGAATATGGGAACAGCAGAGATTTTAATTCATGGACTTGAACGAGGCGATTTGCATTGGCGTTCAATTATAAAAAAATAGGGTGAAGATAATGAAAGAAACAATAGATATCCTTGCCTTTGGTGCTCATGCCGATGATGTAGAAATCGGCATGGGTGGAACCATTGCAAGAATGAGTGAACAAGGTTTGAAGGTAGTTATTTGCGATTTGACGCAAGCTGAACTCTCTTCAAATGGAACGGTTGAAATTCGAAAACAAGAAGCGTCCAAAGCGGCTGATGTCTTAGGTGTTCATGAGCGAATTCATCTGAATTTGCCAGACAGAGGTTTGGTTTTAAAAGCAGAGTATATAGCTGAAATTGCATCAGTCATTCGCACGTATCAACCAAGGATTATATTTGCTCCTTATTTTGAAGATCGTCATCCTGATCATGGAAATTGTGCAAAGCTTGTAGAAGAGGCCATGTTTTCAGCTGGCGTTAAAAATTACATCGATAGTAAGAAGCAAAAAGCTCATCGTGCTGAGTCCCTTTATTTCTATATGATAAATGGATTTCATAAGCCAGATTTTATCGTAGATGTATCAAGCACGTTTCAAAAGAAAGTAGCTAGTCTAGAGGCTTATAAAAGTCAATTTATAAAAACAGCAGATACGTTTGATACGCCGCTGGTAAACGGATATATTGAAACGGTAGAGAGCAGAGAGCGATTATTTGGCAAAGAAGTCGGGGTAGCATACGGTGAAGGTTTTTTATCTAAAAAACCGATTTTAATGTACGACGATTTAGTAGGTGGAAAATAAATGAAGTTAAAAATTGGTATTACATGTTATGCTTCCGTTGGAGGTTCAGGAGTGGTAGCAACGGAGCTAGGGAAGCTGCTGGCTGAAAAGGGGCACGAAATTCATTTTATTTCCTCTAGCATGCCTTTTAGATTGACGAAAGTATATCCAAATATTTATTTTCACGAAGTAGATGTAAATCAGTACTCCGTCTTTAAATACCCTCCGTATGATCTTGCTTTATCCAGTAAAATGGCTGAAGTGGCTAAAAGAGAAAAGCTTGATATTATTCATACGCACTATGCAATCCCCCATGCCGTTTGCGGGATTTTAGCTAAACAAATGGTGGAGCACGAAGTGAAAATTGTGACGACTCTTCATGGGACAGATATTACGGTTCTAGGAGAGGATCCATCGTTAAAAGATTTAATTAAATTTGGAATTGAGAAATCAGATGCAGTGACGGCTGTATCTCAGTCACTTGTTGATCAAACTCACCATTTAATTAGTCCAGATAAAGAAATTGAAACGATGTATAATTTTATTGATGAACGAGTTTATCATAAAAAAGAAGTTCAGTATTTGAAAGCGGAGTATGGCATATTAGAAAATGAAAAAGTCGTTATTCATATTTCAAACTTTCGTCAAGTCAAACGAGTTACAGATATAGTCAAAACATTTGCTATTATTAATAAAAAGCTTCAGTCTAAGCTGCTGCTTGTAGGAGACGGCCCTGAAATGACGGTTGTGTCTCAATTAGTAAGAGAGCTAAATCTTCAAGATTCTGTATTATTTCTTGGGAAACAAGAAAATGTAGCAGAATTATATTCGATTAGCGATTTAAAACTGTTATTATCTGAAAAAGAAAGCTTTGGGCTTGTACTTTTAGAAGCTATGGCTTGTGGTGTTCCATGCATCGGAACAAATATAGGCGGAATTCCTGAAGTAATTGAACACGAAAAAACAGGATATATCTGCGAAGTGGGAGACGTCGAAGAGGCAGCGAGCAAAGCAATTCAGCTACTTGAAAATGAACAGCTGCATCACCAAATGAGGGAAGCGTCTCTAAGCGCAGTTAATCATAAATTTCATTCAACAGAGATTGTGAGTCAATATGAAAAACTTTATTATAAATTGGTACAGGGTTGAAGAATGGAGGAAGTTATGAAAGAACCGTTCATTCATCCGCTTTATATTATTGAAAAACTGGAGACAGCCGGTTACGAAGCGTATTTTGTTGGAGGAGCGGTCCGGGATCTCATTTTAAATCGGACGATTGGAGATATTGATATTGCTACGTCAGCTAGGCCTGAACAAGTGATGGAACTCTTTCCTAAGACGATTCATGTAGGAATCGAGCATGGTACGGTTGTCGTTGTCCATGAGAACGAGACCTATGAGGTAACCACTTTTCGCTCTGAGGGAGAATATGATGATTTTCGTCGTCCCTCGTCCGTTACGTTTATTTCGTCTCTGATAGAAGATTTGCAGCGTCGCGATTTTACAATTAATGCAATGGCTATGAATGCAAAAGGAGAAATCATTGATCCATTTAATGGAAGAGAAGATTTACGAAACCAGTTAATTCGTACTGTCGGAAATGCTAAAGAACGCTTTCATGAAGATGCTCTTCGTATGATGAGAGCCGTTCGCTTTGTCAGTCAGCTGGCGTTTTCGCTTTCTGATCAAACTAAAAGAGCCATTCAGCAATACGGTGAACTGCTGAGGCATGTTTCTATTGAACGCATTACAGTTGAATTCGAAAAAATGCTGAGCGGAAAGCGTCCGTCTTTAGCATTAGCACTTGTAGCAGATACGGAGCTGTATCGCTACTTGCCCCAATTGAATGTAGATCCGCAAAAATTCCGATCTGTTTGTGCACACGATTGGATGATGCTTCAGCGAGTATCGGAGTCATGGACACTTCTGGTACATCTACTCGACATTCAAGACAAGCAGGCATTTTTTAAAAGCTGGAAATTATCTAATAAGCAAATTAAAGATATTCAGCTTCAGTCTATTGGTCTTCGAGACGTTTTGGAAAATGGATGGTCAAAACGCATCATGTATACAATTGGAGAGCAGGCCAGCGTAAGTGTGAATCGTATTCTACAACTTCTTCGAAGCAATGAGTATATGAATGAACATGAGCTTCTTTACATCTATAGCGAGCTGCCTATTCATTCTTTAAAAGATTTAGATATAAATGGTCAAGATCTTTTAGTTTGGACAGGTAAAAAAGGTGGTCCATGGGTGTCTCAACTGTTAAAAGAAATTGAGGAGAAAGTTCTATACAATGAGTTAAGGAACACGAAATCTTCAATAAGAAAGTGGGTGCAGTCTTGCAGTCAGATATAAGAAGAACGCTGCTTGAAATGTTTACGAACGCAGATGGGGACTATGTGTCCGGCCAAAAGATCAGCGATTTATTAGGCTGTTCAAGAACAGCTGTATGGAAGCATATCGAAGAACTGCGAAAAGACGGCTATGAACTTGAAGCTGTTCGTAAAAAAGGCTATCGCATTGTTGGGAAGCCAAACAAAGTAAGCAGCAACGAGCTTTTATTAGGGCTCCAAACAACAAAAATCGGTCAGTATATTCATTATGAGGAAAGCGTGCATTCTACTCAAAAAATTGCTCATCGAATTGCTCAAGAAGGAACTAAAGAAGGAACGGTCGTAGTTGCTGAAGAGCAAACGGCAGGGAGAGGAAGACTTGATAGAGCGTGGTATTCCCCAAAATATACTGGTGCCTGGATGAGTATTATACTGCGTCCTTCTATCCCTCCGCAGCAGGCTCCTCAGCTGACTCTACTATCAGCAGTGGCTGTCGTACAGGCCATTCAAGAAGTGACGAACCTTTCTCCAGACATTAAATGGCCTAATGATGTTTTATTAAACGGGAAGAAGCTAGTTGGGATTTTAACAGAAATGCAGGCAGATTTTGACCGGATTCATTCGGTCATCATTGGGATCGGCATCAATGTGAATCAGCAGGAAACGGATTTTAATGAACAAATCAAACACATTGCCACATCTTTACGTATTGAAAAAGGTGAAGAAATTAATCGTGCAGCTTTGATGCAAGCGTTTTTCTTAAAGTTAGAAACCCTTTATGAAGAATACTTAAAAAATGGCTTTGGTTTAATTAAAGTTCTTTGGGAAACTTATGCAATCAGTATTGGCAAGCGAATTATAGCGCGCACGATGACAGCCAACATTGAAGGCTTTGCAAAAGGTATAACAGATGAAGGCGTTTTATTGATTGAAGATGATGAAGGAGTTATACACCGAATCCATTCTGCAGATATTGAGCTCTCTGCTAAAAAATAGTAGAAAAATAAAGAAATTTTTATTATAATACGAGTATCAAGGTAGTATCGCAAGAACTTCACTTGATACTCGTTTGTTTATTTTTAATACGACAATAAATCTGCCTTGATCCATTAAGGACTAGGACAGAGGGATGACGCGTAGGTAAGCACATTAGGTAAAGTGTGCTTTTTATAGATGAAGTCTGTCAAAGTCCTTCTTCCTTTTATAGGTAGAAGGGCTTTTTGTGTGCAGACGTGCGCTCATCTCCTCTGAGAAGGAGGAGAAAGTTAGTGAAAACAAAATTAGATTTTTTACGTATGAAACAAAACAATGAACCAATTGTGATGCTGACTGCGTACGATTATCCGTCAGCTAAGTACGCTGAGGAAGCAGGCGTAGACATGATTTTAGTAGGCGATTCTCTAGGAATGGTCGTTTTAGGATATGACTCTACGATTCCTGTAACGGTAGATGATATGATTCATCATACAAAAGCGGTTAAAAGAGGAGCTGCTGATACATTTATCGTCACCGACATGCCATTTATGTCCTATCACGTGTCGAAAGAAGACACGATGAGAAATGCTGCTCGCATTATGCAGGAAAGCGGAGCTCATGCTTTAAAAGTAGAAGGAGCAAACGATGTTCTCTATACAATTTCAGAATTGACGCAAGCTGGTATTCCGGTTGTTGCACATCTCGGGTTAACACCTCAGTCTGTCGGTGTTCTGGGCGGTTATAAAGTGCAAGGGAAAGAAGCGAAAGAAGCAAAACAGCTAATCCAAGACGCGATCAAGTGTGAGCAGGCGGGAGCTATTGCTGTTGTATTAGAGTGTGTTCCTAAACAAGTAGCAAAACAAGTAGCTGAACGCTTAAGCATTCCTACAATCGGAATCGGAGCAGGAGCTGACACGGATGGTCAAGTACTTGTATACCACGATGTATTAACGTACGGTGTAGAGCGTGTGCCCAAATTTGTTCAGTCATTTGCGAAAATAAATGAGCCTATTTCACAAGGGCTTTCACAGTATGTAAGTGAAGTGAAAAAAAGAGAGTTTCCGAAAGAAGCACATACTTTTTCAATGAAAGAAGAGCAGTTAACGGCACTGTACGGAGGGAAATAAGATGAAAGTCATTACAACAATTAAAGACATGCAGCAGGAGATGAAAAAAGAAAAGCAGCTTGGACATTCAATTGGATTTGTCCCGACGATGGGCTATTTGCATGAAGGCCACGCTACTTTGCTTGGAGCAGCTCGCACAGAAAATGAAGTAGTGGTGCTAAGTATTTTTGTGAACCCGACTCAATTTGGACCAAATGAAGATTTTGATACGTATCCAAGAGATTTTGAACGCGACGAGCGCGTGGCAAAAGAAGCTAACGTCGACTATTTATTTTATCCTTCAGTAGAGGAAATGTATAAGTCAAGCCGTTCAGTTGCTATAACCGTGACAGATCGTGTAGACGTATTGTGTGGACAGAAGCGCCTCGGTCATTTTGATGGAGTAGCCACGGTACTAACAAAGCTTTTTCACATTGTAACCCCAGATCGTGCATACTTTGGTAAAAAAGATGCGCAGCAAGTTGCTGTAGTAGATGGCTTAATTGAAGACTTTAATTTCCCCGTGGAGCTTAGAGCAGTAGACACGGTGAGAGAAGCAGACGGATTAGCTAAAAGTTCTCGTAACGTATATTTAACAGATAAAGAAAGAGAAGAGGCACCTGTTTTATTTAAGAGTTTACAAACCGCTCTGCAGCTTCTTGAAAGCGGAGAGAAGCATGTAGAAATCCTTAAACAGACCATTCGAAAAGAAATTGAGCAACATACGAGCGGTAAAGTGGATTATATCGATGTTTATACGTATCCAGAGCTAAAAACGATTAAGCAAGCCGCTGGCAAAATCATTATTGCTTTAGCTGTTCAATTCTCTAAAGCCCGTTTAATTGATAATGTAATTGTAGACGTACAGGGGGATAACTAAATGTTTCGCACGATGATGAATGCCAAAATACACAGAGCACATGTAACTGAAGCCAACTTAAATTATGTTGGGAGCATCACCATTGATCAAGATATCATTGACGCAGTGGGAATCGCAGCAAATGAAAAAGTCCAAATTGTAAACAATAATAACGGAGCTCGCTTGGAAACGTACGTGATTCCCGGCGAACGCGGGAGCGGTGTAGTTTGTTTAAATGGGGCTGCTGCAAGACTCGTGCAGCCTGGAGATATCATCATCATTATCTCTTATGCGCTCGTAGCAAATGAAGAAGTAGCTCACCATCATCCAACCGTAGCGATTATGAATGAGCAGAATAAAATCCAACAATTGCTTAAACAAGAACCAGCTGGTACAATTCTATAAGAACAGTCCCCCTTTATGAGGGGGATTTTTATTTGAATACATACGCTAGTAAGTGAACGGTATAAACCTCTATACACACTAAAGTAAAACTTCTATGTATGAAAGCCTCTCTGTTTTTCACGAGAAGGAGTTGCGCTTTTAAAGCATATAGAGCAGGCTTTCACTTTATACTATAAAAAGACAGACTTGCGAGGTGTTGACCGTGAATAAACGCTTTGTTGTGGTAGATCTTGAAACGACGGGACATTCTCCAAAACAAGGAGATAAAATGATTCAATTTGCTGCTGTCATAGTAGAAGACGGCAAAATTGTTGAACGTTTTTCTAGTTTTTTAAATCCGGGTATGGATATTCCGCCTTTTATTACACAACTAACTAACATTCAAAATGATATGGTGAAAGATGCGCCTTTATTTGAAGAAATTTCACCTAAAATTATAGAATTGCTAGATGATGCTTATTTTGTTGCACATAATGTGGCATTTGATTTAACTTTTTTACAAGAAGAACTCTATCAGTGCGGAAGGGAGACGCTTTATAATTCAACCGTAGATACCGTCGAACTGGCCCGGATTCTGCTGCCTACAGTTGATGGGTACAAACTTAGCCAATTAGCTGAGTATTTACATATTGAACATGAGAACCCTCATCAAGCAGATAGTGATGCAGAAGTAACGGCACGTATTTTACTGTTACTAATTGAAAAATTAAAAAAGCTACCTCTAACAACCTTAAAGCAGCTGTATGCGCTAAGCTTGCACTTTAAAAGTGAAATTGGAGAACTGATTCAACAAGTTATAGATGATAAAAGTTATGCCGAGGATGATTCTTATGAATTTATACATGGCATTGCGCTAAACAAATATCAGCCGCATTCAGCTAATGAAAAGCAGCACTCTCATACGTACGAAATATTTGAAACTGAAAAGCAAAAGCTATTCCATCAGGCTCTGCCATTGTTTGAAGAACGAAAAGGTCAGTGGGAGATGATGAACTTTGTACAAGAGTGCTTTGCAGGTAATGAGCATGCTTTAATTGAAGCCGGGACTGGTATTGGTAAAACCTACGCTTATTTAGTTCCTGCCGTGTTTTATGCTTCTGTTCATCATCAACCAGTCATTATATCAACTAACACGGTAACGCTTCAGCAGCAAATCATCGAAAAAGATGTGCCCATTCTAGAAAAGATTGTTCCGTTTCCTGTTACAGCAGCTGTTTTAAAAGGAAGAGAACACTACATTAGTATAAGAAAATTTATTCAGCTCTTAAAAGAGCGAAATAATAATTACGATGCGATCCTCACAAAAGCGAAGCTGCTTATTTGGCTGACGGAAACGGAAACGGGCGACAGCGATGAAATAAACCTGCCTTCTGGCGGCAAACTTTTTTGGGAACAGCTAAATGAAAGCAATCCGTCTCCAAGTGACTTTAAGCATCCTTGGAAACTTTATTCTTTTTATGAACGAGCGCAGAACAGAGCGCAAAATGCCCATATAGTAGTGACAAATCATCGCTTGCTGTTGATGGATGTGATGAGTAATCATGAGCTGCTGCCTGAGTATGAACAGATTATTATTGACGAGGCTCATCACTTAGAAGACATTGCCGGAGAAGAGCTGGGAGAGCGGTTAGATTATTTTGCGGTTCATGCGCTATTAAACCGAATCGGAACTATTCAAGATAAAGGGCTGTTAAAAAAAGTTCATCATACGTTTGTGAAATATAGCATCGAGCTTAACACTGAATTTCTTCAAGACCTGTTTGTGCAGCTTCATTCTGAGTGCGATGACTTATTTCGTTTGATTCATTCTTTTGTCCAAAAAAGAATCGGCAATCAGCAGGGCGAGATTGGAAGAAGCAGCTATCGATATAAAGTGGAAAAAGAGCATGGGCATTACTGGACGGCTATTCAAGAAGCAGCTTCGCGCATTCGTTTTTTAATTCACGATCTTTTTACATGGAATGATGGGGCAAGACATTCCTTTGACGAACTATATGACAAAGTCACAAAAAATGAACAGTCGTCTCTTCATGAATTTCAAACGGCTGTTAAAGGATTTGAGCACATATCTCAGCAAATAGAAAAGCTTTTGTTCAAACAGCAGAGTCATCACGTAACGTGGTTTGAGATTGAACCAAAAGGAGCAGCGAATGCTACGTATATCTATAGTCAGCCTACTTCCATTGCCGATACGCTGGCTGATGAATTTTTCGCCAAGAAACAAAGTGTTATTTTAACATCGGCTACATTGACGGTGAATGGAACATTTGATTATTTAATTCAAGAGCTAGGGTTATATGACTTTCAGCCTGCTCAACTCATTCTCCCTTCCGAGTTTGATTATGAGAAGCAAGCTAGAGTCTATATTCCTCAAGATATGCCTGCTGTTAACGAAGTATCATTATATGAGTATAGCGCTATGATGGCAGAAAGTATTCTTGACGTAGCTAAAGTAACAAATGGTCGTATGCTGGTGCTTTTTACTTCATATGACATGTTGAAAGCTACGTATGGTTATTTAAAAGAGTTAAACGATCTTGAAGAGTTTGTACTGCTCGGCCAAGGAGTCACAACTAGAAATCGTAATAGACTGTTAAAAGACTTCAGCCAGTTTGAGCATTCCATCCTTTTAGGTACAAACAGCCTGTGGGAAGGAATTGATCTGCCAGGAGATTTATTATCATGTCTCGTAATTGTGAGACTTCCTTTTTCATCTCCTAATCAACCTCTGCTGACAGCTAAATTTGAGCAGATGAAAAAAGAAGGGAAAAGTCCTTTTATGAATTATTCACTTCCTCAGGCCGTTATCCGTTTTAAACAAGGGTTTGGGCGGTTAATTCGTTCAAAAAGTGACCGAGGAGCTATATTTATTTTTGATAACCGTATTACGCGAACAGCATATGGATATCATTTCCTTCACTCACTTCCAAAAGTCCAGGTTGTTCAAAAAACGTTTTCGAATATCTTACTGGACTACAAAGAATGGTGGAATGAAAAGACTTGAGCATACGCTTAAGTCTTTTTTTATGCATACTGTTTCTTCACTTGAGAGACGATAGTAATATACTACGATAAGCAAATGAGGACAGTGTATGATTAAAATATTGATAAGTGCTGTACTGTTTTTTAGTTTTATGAACTGTTCGGCTTCAGCAGCCGTCATTAAAAACGTAGATTTTGGTTTGCAAGCTGATGAAGTAGTGATCACCTTTCTACCTCTTTCAGCTGGAGAAGCGAGTCTGATTCAAGACGGAAGCGGTGAGAACATTTTGATAAATACCGGGAATGCATCTTCCTATCCCGAGCTAAAGAAGTGGTTGAAGCGATATAAAGTGAAAAAAATCAACCAATTAGTGATTACAAAACAGCAAAAGTACTATGATTCAAATGTTCAGCGAGCTGTGAATGATTATCATATAGAGCGCATTATTGTCCCGGCTCAGTACCAGGCGAAATTTCAAACAGAGAAGTGGAAAGAAAATGATTTATTTCAGTTAACAGATAATATACACGTTGATGTCTTGCATGCATCGAAGCAAAAAACAGCGGCTATGGATCTATTATTTACGATTGGAGAACATCGGATTCTATATGCAATGAGCAGTTCAGATGAAATAGAAGAAAAATTTTTACGCATTCCTCTTACCCATGTAGATGTATTGAAAATTCCTAATTTTGGAGAGGGAACGTTTTTTTCGAATACATTTTTGAAGCAATTAGATACACAGCTTGCCGTTGCGTTTACGAAACCAGGCCGTTCCTATTCCCCTCGACTGCTTTCAAATTTAACAGCTGAATGGATTGAATTATATGACGTAAAAGAAGGGAGCGCTTACTCTATTAAAATGTCACTAAAATCCTATGATGTGATGAAATTTTCTGCAAAATAAACAAATTTCCTTTTGCAAAAAGAGGTAAATTCCTTATAATATTATATATGTTTACTTATTTATTCGGTTTTTACGCAAAACGTACGGACGGGATCGATGGGTGAAAAAGATGACGATGGTTTTTGATACCTGTTATAATACGGATATCGTCATTTTTGCGTCGTGATAGACGAGCTAGGAGGTTTACAATGGAAAGTAGGATTGAAGTATTATCAACTGTCCGCGTGGAAAATTCCTCGGATTTATATAAAATTGTTGATAGTTTGAATCGCACGTTGAAAAAGCAAGATTTGATGTTCGGATTAGCGTTAGACGAAGAAGATCAAAGCAAAGCTGTATTTACAATTTATCGTACATAAGTAGGGATTTTATGAAAAAGTTAATTATTGTAGCGGTAGCTGCTGTGCTTTTAATTATCGGGGGCATTTCTTTTAGCATTTATCACTCGTCCGTGAAGGATGTGCAGTCTGCCGAGGAAAAAGCAGCATCCCAAGCAAAAAAAGAATTTAATTTGAAATCTGTCACAAGCACCCAGCCATATTTCGGCAATCATGCATTTTATGTAGTAGAAGGTACAAACCGAAGCAATCAAAAGGTAATTGCTTGGATGCCTAAAAGCAAAAAACAAACAGCAGTTTTAAAGAAAGCAAGCAGCGGGATCACAAAAGAAAAAGCCATTTCCATTGTGAAAAATGATAAAAACCCGCAGGAAATTAAGTCGGTGCGCCTAGGCATTGAAAATAAAAAGCCGCTGTGGGAAGTAACATATGTGGATAAAGATAAGAAACATTTAACATACTATTATCTTGATTTCTCTAGCGGTGAATTTATAAAACGATACAGCTTATCTCAATCGTAAATCGTTTATACCATATGAAATGTCATATGTGTCATAATATAAGATTTTAGCGCTTTATGAAAATGAAGCCAATTTTTTATCTATAATCAGCCCCCGGGCTGATTATAGCTTTAGTTCATAGGGGGAGATTTTAGTGAAGTTAGCAAAACGTGTATCAGCATTAACGCCATCATCAACATTAGCGATTACAGCAAAAGCGAAAGAATTGAAAGCGGCTGGTCATGATGTGATTGGACTTGGAGCAGGGGAACCTGATTTTAATACGCCGCAGCACATTTTAGAAGCGGCTGTCACAGCAATGAATGATGGTCAGACAAAATATACGCCAGCAGGCGGCCTTGCACCATTAAAAGAAGCGGTAATTGAAAAATTCAAACGCGACCAAGGCCTGACGTATTCACCTTCTGAAATTATTGTTTGTACAGGTGCTAAGCACGCACTGTATACGTTATTTCAAGTTCTGTTAGACGAAGGTGACGAAGTGATTATCCCAACTCCTTACTGGGTAAGTTATCCTGAGCAAGTAAAGTTAGCAGAAGGTACACCAGTATTCGTTGAAGGTTCTGAAAATAACGAATTTAAAATCACACCTGAACAATTAGAAGCGGCTATTACTGCTAAAACCAAAGCTGTTATTATCAATTCACCAAGCAACCCAACAGGTATGATTTACACAAGAGAAGAGCTTCAAGCTTTAGGAGAAGTTTGCTTGAAGCACGATATTTTTATCGTATCAGATGAAATTTATGAAAAGCTTGTATATGGTCAAAATGAACATGTATCGATTGCACAGCTTTCACCAGCGTTAAAAGAAAAAACAATTATCATTAACGGTGTTTCTAAGTCACATTCCATGACGGGCTGGCGCATTGGATATGCAGCTGGTGATGCTACAGTTATTAAAGCGATGACAAACCTAGCGAGTCACAGCACGTCAAATCCAACATCTATTGCTCAATATGCAACAATTGCTGCTTACAACGGCACTCAGGAGCCGGTGGAAATGATGCGACAAGCTTTTGAAGAGCGTCTAAACGTGATTCATGAAAAACTAATTAACATTCCAGGGTTCTCATGCTTAAAACCACAGGGTGCTTTCTACTTATTCCCTAATGCAATTGAAGCTGCAAAATTAACTGGCTTTGATACAGTTGATGCTTGGGTAGAAGCTATTTTAGAAGAAGAGAAGGTAGCCCTAGTTCCTGGATCAGGATTCGGTTCACCTGAAAACGTACGTCTTTCTTATGCTACATCACTAGATCTGCTAGAAAAGGCATTGGAACGAATTCAATCATTCATGACTCGTCATATAAAATAAAAAGATTATATTTAAAAACAAAAGAGCCTTTTAGCACAAATCACACGTGTTAGAAGGCTCTTTTTGTTTGTTACTTGTTATTATGTTTGTCGAAATGTATAATAGGATGGCATACATAATTACGAAATGTAAGTTTTTTGGAGGGATATTAATCGTGAAAATTACGATTTCAGAAGCAAGCAAGCATGTAGGAAAAGAAGTAACAATTGGTGCTTGGTTAGCGAATAAACGTTCAAGTGGTAAAATTGCCTTTTTACAGCTGCGCGATGGATCAGGATTCATGCAAGGGGTAGTTGTAAAAGCTGAAGTAGAAGAAGAAACTTTTAAATTAGCTAAATCTATGACGCAAGAATCATCACTATATGTAACAGGTGTGGTACGTGAAGATGAGCGCTCACCGTTTGGCTATGAGTTAACAGTTACAAGCCTTGAAGTTATTCATGAAGCTGTTGATTATCCAATTACGCCAAAAGAACATGGAACAGAGTTCTTAATGGATAACCGTCATTTATGGCTGCGTTCTAAACGTCAACATGCTGTTATGAAGGTTCGTAACGAAATTATTCGTGCAACGTATGAATTCTTTAACGAAAACGGGTTTACAAAAGTAGATCCTCCAATCCTAACAGGAAGTGCTCCTGAAGGAACAACAGAATTATTCCACACGAAATATTTTGACGAAGATGCATACCTTTCTCAAAGTGGACAGCTTTATATGGAAGCAGCAGCAATGGCGCTTGGAAAAGTATTTTCATTCGGTCCAACGTTCCGCGCTGAAAAATCTAAAACACGTCGTCATTTAATTGAGTTTTGGATGATTGAACCAGAAATGGCTTTCTACCAATTCGAAGATAACTTGAAAGTACAGGAAGAATACGTATCTCATGTTGTACAGTCTGTTTTAGCAAACTGTAAGTTAGAGTTAAATGTACTAGGTCGTGATACATCTAAGTTAGAACAAATTAAAGCGCCATTCCCTCGTATTTCGTACGATGATGCTCTTAAATTCTTACATGAAAAAGGATTTACAGACATTCAGTGGGGAGATGACTTTGGAGCACCTCATGAAACGGCTATCGCAGAAAGCTATGACAAGCCGGTATTCATTACGCACTATCCGACGTCATTAAAACCGTTTTATATGCAGCCAGATCCAACAAATGAAGACGTAGTATTATGTGCAGACTTAATTGCACCAGAAGGCTACGGAGAAATCATTGGAGGCTCTGAACGTATTCATGATCAAGAGCTTTTAGCTCAGCGTGTAGAAGAGCACAAATTAGATACTGAAACGTATAAGTGGTATTTAGAGCTTCGTAAGTATGGCTCAGTTCCACATTCAGGATTTGGTTTAGGCCTTGAGCGTACGGTAGCATGGATTAGCGGCGTAGAACACGTTCGTGAAACGATTCCATTCCCACGCTTATTAAACCGTTTATATCCGTAAGGAAGTGAAAAAAGTATTCTGACTCTTGTAGTCAGGATACTTTTTTAGCTTTTTTATAAATCATAAAAAGAAAAGAAAAAAGAGGCTTTTACTTATATCATAAGGAAACAAAGGCAAACATAGAAAAGAGTCTAACTTAAAAGGGAGTTGCAATTCTCGGAAAAATAAGTTAGTGTAATATTCTTGGAAGGAAGTCATCGTTCGTATATATTTTATATGTGCAGAGCAATGGTACGGTTTCAGCGGAAAGTTTTACATAGAAGCTTTTTTAGCTTCGAATAATTATTACTTTGACTATAAACTTCATGATATACTAACTACTGAGGTGTTCGGATATGAAAAAAGAAACGTTAATTGAATGGTTTGAACAAGGCACAGTTTCAATTCCGAAGCTGCTGTTTAATCACTATAGCGATTTGGGAATGAACGAAACGGAATTCATGACGTTAATGCATATTTATGTTTCCATTGAAGGCGGTGAAGGTTTCCCGACACCTAACGAATTGGCGGCAAAAATGAGTATTTCAAGTGCTGTCTGTATGGATACGCTGCGAGCATTAATTCAGCGCGGCTTTTTATCTATTGAGCAAGATCAACAGCAAAACGCCCTTATTTGTGAACGTTATTCATTAAAACCGCTTTGGGAAAAGCTTATTCATCATATGATGCAAGAAACAAGAGAAGTAGAAAAAAGCGAAGAAGAACAAGAAGAGCTTAATTTATATACAATGTTTGAAAAAGAGTTCGGCAGAGCATTGTCTCCGTTTGAATGCGAAACGCTAGCGATGTGGATTGATCAAGATCATCATGATCCCATTATTATTAAAGCGGCACTAAGAGAGTCGGTGATGTCTGGAAAATTAAACTTCCGGTATATTGATCGTATTTTATTTGAGTGGAAGAAAAATGGTATTCGGACCATTGATCAAGCCCGCAAGCACAGCCAAAAATTTCGTCAAAATCAACAGCCCAAAAAACTATCTTCTGTTAACCCTTCTCAGTCTACATCAGCCATTCCTTTTTTTAACTGGCTAGAGCAATGACAGAATAAAAAGCTGCTTCAAGATTCAAGTAGTTGAATCTTAAAGCAGCTTTTTTAAAAGAATATGGACAAAAGTAACATTTAACAGGAACCCTATTGTAAAATAGGAGGGAACTACCTGTAAGAAGAAGGAGAACTAGTATGTTAACGTTAAAACAAATCAGACAGTGCCTAGATGCTATGGCGGAAATGTTTCCTGACGCTCACTGTGAGTTAAATCATCGGAATCCCTTTGATTTAGTCATTGCTGTAGCGCTATCTGCTCAGTGCACAGATGCTTTAGTCAACCGCGTAACAGCGGATTTATTCAAGAAATATCAAACGCCTGAAGACTATTTAGCCGTTTCGTTAGAAGAGCTGCAGCAAGATATTAGATCAATCGGCTTATATAGAAATAAAGCTAAAAATATTCAAAAGCTCTGCCGTATGCTCATTGATGAATACGGAGGAGAAGTTCCAAGAGATCGTGATGAGCTGACAAATCTTCCAGGAGTAGGGCGTAAGACGGCTAATGTTGTTGTATCCGTAGCTTTTGGAGTACCGTCAATAGCAGTAGATACGCATGTAGAACGTGTAAGTAAACGCCTTGGGATTTGCAGGTGGAAAGATTCCGTTTTGGAAGTGGAAAAAACGCTGATGAGAAAAATTCCGAAAGATGAATGGTCAGTTACCCATCATCGACTTATCTTTTTTGGACGCTATCACTGTAAAGCACAGTCTCCTCAATGTCATGTCTGCCCGCTTCTTGACCTTTGCCGAGAAGGAAAGAAACGAATGAAAGGAAAAGAGAAGAAGACAGATGTTATCGATTGAAGTGCCGTCACATTTCATATGCGAACCATTCTATTCAAAAGAAGATCGGGTTCTTGAAGTGGATGAAAAAAATGGAAGAAATTATTTTGCTTATGATATTTTATACGATGTACATAAAGAAACGAAAACACCTTGGAGGGATGTTCAAAAGAACATACGGCCATTTTTTGAAAAGTGGGAAACTCAAAGAGAAGAACTGTATACGCTTTTTTCTCAGCGAAAAGCAAAAGAAGCAGCGCCTTGTATGAAACAAGCTGCTTCTATGTATATTAGTTTACTGTTTTGGATTAATGGACAGCCCGTTCGGCGTTTAAATCGGCTGCAAGAAGACATAGCAGACTTAACCTATAAGCCTATTAACTGTGCTGAGAGGCTTCTGTTTTTGCTGCAGCGAGTTTCTTCTTATCAAGCGTATATTCAGCTGACAGAATTATTTAATGAGCTGCGTAAGCAGTATGCAAAAATGCTTATTCTTCACAAGAAATAAAGCCCCTACACGTGTAGGGGCTTTTTACTGCTACGTTAATTTTCAGTTGTTGGCTCTTGCTGTGGTGTAGCAGGTGTTGACGGCGTCGATGGTGTAGCAGGGGTTGATGGTGTTTGACTTCCTGAGTCATTTCCACCGTTGTCTGCTGGAGGAGTTGTTGTGCCTCCGTTATTATTGTTGTTACCGTTGTTACCATTGTTAGCATTACCGCTATCATTATTATTATTATCGGTATTGCCGCTATTATTGCCGCCGTTATTGTTACCATTATTGCTGTTTTGGTTATCATCCGGCTGAGTAGATGAATCGTCACCTTGATCAGAGCCGTTGTTTTGATCATTGTTGCTATTGTCTTCATTTTGATTATCGTCCGTTGTTCCGTCATCTTCAGGCTTAGTAGAATCATCTTCGGTAGCTTGATCTGATGAATCAGGGACTTTTACAGAAGAACTAGCGCTTTGGCCCGTATTTGTTGTTACGGTGAAACTATACGTTGCGCCTGGTGCTGGGCTGGAAATTGTTTTTCCACCGGCTCCTGCGCCAGATGCGAGTTGTTCAGAACCGCTAGGAGATGACATTGTGACTGTAAAGGTTGTATCACTGGCTGCATTTGACGCTGACCAGTTAACTGAAATTGCTCCTCCGCTATACGAAGCAGTAATTTTTGGCTTCACATCTTTTTTATTGTCTTTTTTGTCCTCTTTTTTATCTTCTTTCTTTTCTTCTTTTTCTTTTTCTTTCTTCACAAACGTTTGAGATACTTTTGTCGGTGCAGTACCGCGTACAAAGTATTCTTTCGTAATTAAGCTCGAAGGAGTAGAGCCGCTTGGGCGTTTTAAGTCTTTGCTCGTTGGTTTTTCCACGGAACGTTCAACTACGCTGTCCGGCTGCTTGAAACTTCCTTTAGGTTTGCCTTCAGAAATATGAGTAATAACATGCTTAAAGATATTTTTTGCCATGCCTGTTTCATTAGCACTTAAAATATAGCCGTCTTTAGCAGTTTCATAGCCTGTCCATACGGAAATCGTATAGTTTGGCGTAAACCCATTAAACCAAACGTCTTTTTCACCAGCGTCTGGAATATTGTATCGTTGCTTTTCTGCAGCACTAAAGTTCGAAGTTCCTGTTTTACCCGCAATTTCTAGTCCTGGTGTACGAACGGCACGAGCTGTACCATAAGATTCGTTTACAACAGATTTCATCATGTCCGTCATCATAAATGCCGTGTAATCTTGCATTGCGCGTTTTGATTTTGGCGTTAAATCAATTTCTGTTCCATCTGGGAATTTTACCTTCGTCACTGTATGAGGTGCATTGTACATACCTTCATTTGCAAAAGCACTATAGGCTCCAGCCATTTGTAGAGGTGTAACACCCGTACGGAAGCCTCCGATAGAATAAGATTCAGAATAAGCTTCGCCGTCTTCTTCGTCTAATTTTAGCCCAAGGCCCGTAGCAAACTCTTTTGCTTTGTCTGCCCCGGTTGCTTGAAACGCTTTTAAAGCAGGGATGTTCAGTGAGCGTCCTAAAGCTTCACGCGCTGAAACCCACCCTTTATAATTGCGTCCAAAATTTCGGATTGGCGTGCCGTTTGAATAATGATATTCTTCATCTTTTATCGGTTGTCCAGTGGACCACTTTAAGTTCTCAATCGCTGGGCCGTAATCTAAGATCGGCTTAATTGTTGAGCCGGGCTGGCGTCTCATATTTGTTGCAAAGTTTAAGCCGCCTGACACACGATTACGTCCGCCTCCAATTGCTTGAATACCGCCTGTTTCGTTGTCTACAACGACAAGACCTGCTTGGAATTTATCGTTCGGGAAGTTGACTACTTTGTTATTCATCACATCATCCACATAGTCCTGAGCATTAGTGTCAAGCGTTGTATAAATTTCTAAGCCCGCAGAAAATGGATCCGCGTCTGTTTTCTTTTTTACTTCTTCGATTACTTGATCAATAAATACATCGTACTTAGATGTTGATTCAGTTTGTTTAGCTAAGTGAGCCTGTACATCTACTTGTTTTGCTTTATCGGCCTCGGCTTGTGTAATGAAGCCGTTTTTAGCCATTAAGTTTAATACTGTGTTACGGCGTTTAGTAGCATTCTCTGGGTTTGTAACTGGGTTATAAGTAGTTGGCGCTTTTGGTAAGCCTGCCAACATAGCAGCTTCATCAAGAGTTAAATCTTTTACGCTTTTAACTCCGTAAAATTTCTCAGCTGCTCGTTCAATACCGTATACTTCACCTGATGCGAAATATATTTTGTTTAAATACATTTCAAGAATTTGTTGCTTCGAATATTTGCGCTCAAGCTGGTAAGCTAACCACATTTCTTGTACTTTACGTTTAACCGTCTTCTTTGGTGATAAGAATGAATTCTTTACCACTTGCTGAGTAATCGTACTACCGCCCTCAGCACCGAAGCCGTTTTTAAAGTTCGCCATTAATGCTCCGCCAATACGGTAAAAGTCGACGCCGTGATGTTTATAAAAACGAACGTCTTCCGTAGCGATAAATGCGTTTTTGACGACTTGAGGGATTTCATCGTATTGCACATATGTACGTTTTTGAGCTCCAATTTCTTTTACAACTGTCTTTCCATCGTTTGCATATACTTTAGATGAAAAAGAGTTTTTTAATACCGAGTCATCAACTTTTGGAGCATCGCTTATCATAGCAAAAAAAGTTCCCACTCCGGCAATGAGCCCGATGATTCCTATGAGTAAAACTGCGGCGACAATTTTACGAAATAGGCCTCCTTTTTTCTTCTTTTTCGGTTTTCCTTGAGATTTACCTTCTGGTTTGTTGTCATTCATAGCTCTTCGTCGTTCTTCACGAGAGCGATAATTATCTGACATAAAAACTCCTACCTTTCAACGCATTGTAAGAGAATGATTTCCGTAAACATATATATCATACTCTTAAAAGTATAATTTATCTATAGTTTTTATGTAATCGATTCTCGGATGGTAACCAAGTTCGATGAAATGTCCTTTTTTTTCAATATCTGCCTTAGGGATTGATTTTCGTCCATCTTTTTTCATGGCATCCCAATAAGGAAAAAGGAACTGTGCTTCGAACAAGTATATTTCTTGTAAAGTAGAGAACATTAATATAACGAAACAAATCCCGTTTTGTTTCACAATTTGCTTCATATGTTCAATTTGATGTTCATGAAAATTACGCAGTGGAAATGAGGTTTTATTTCTCGTTTCTTTTGCTTCAAAGTCAAGGTGTTTTCCTTTATAGACTCCATTATAGTCTGTAGTAGAAGCCTGTTTAAAATAAGCTTCTTTGATAACAGCGGCACTTCTCTTCGGATAGTCTACTTTTACAATTTGAACAGGGGTTGGTTTTTTGTGAACAATGGCTATTCCTTTTGAAACATAGTATTCGTTTGTTTCGTTTAAATCGTCCTCCAGCGTCATACCACGATTGCTATAGCTAGCTTCTAGCTTTTTAGGGGAAGGACTGCTGGTATTCAATGGCTTATAGGCCTTTCCGTTAGGATAGCGAATCATAACCATCACTCCTTTAGTGTAAATCTATTAAACAAACAAATTCTATTATACCAAATCCTACAAATAAAAATAGATGAAAGAAGATGAAGAGATGTCACTCAATAGTTCGGAACAAGCGCTGTTGACGGCGATTAAAAAAACCACAGACAAGCTGAATATTGATAATATATCAAGAACCCAGGCTTATGCAACTTTTTATCATAGATATCCTGAAGTAAAGTGGGCATTTCTCGCAAGTATGGTATCACGCAATGCAGGGTGGAATATGTGTGATTTGCAAGGAGAACCAATGAAAAAAGCGTTATCAAAGCAAACGCGCGATTTATTATTTTTGACGTATGAAAGAGCAAATTGGCTTATTTTTAAAGATGCCTTCCCGCAATTACTATTGTATGCTGTTTCGCGTAAAAAAAATGTCTCTTATGTTCATTTACTTCCCTATTTAAACGTTTCATCTTTTATCGAAGAGAAGTGGAGACAATTTATGCAGAGGCCTTGTGAACTGCAGCTTATTCATGCGTTAATTGTGAATGAGCAGCATGTTATTCAAAAGCCCGTTATTGAACAGCCTTTTTATCAAGATAGAGTGTTTAAAAGTACGCTGTTTTTTTTTCAAGATATATTCCACTTTAGTTCCGTCCTTTTTCCTACTACAAAAGGGGAATTATACGGTTGTTCTGTTCATGATTTTACAAAAGTAAATAATCGGATTGATTTAGGAAAGAAATTAGCGGCTTTATTATTTCATGAAAAGTATTATCCCTTGTTTTATGAATTTTCTTTGAAAACAAAGCATACGGGTTCGAGATACGATTATGAGCAGTATTATGTGAATGAAACCAGTTGCCGTACACCTGCTCTTCGAATGGTGTATCCGGCTATGAAACATCATGAAAAGAAGAGAGAAAAGTGGTTTTTAACGAAAAAAGAGGAACGAAAGCTCATGAAAAAGCCACCTTTTCCAAAGAAGGTTCATTTTACAAAGTGGTATCTCCAAAAGCAAAAGCAGCTGTATATATTAATGAAAGTAGCGCAAGTATTTAATGTAAATAAAAACGGTCACAAGTGACCGTTTTGTTTTTAAGTAGAAGGCTGGTTAGGACCGTTTAACTTTTTAGGATCACCGTAGGTTTTTGTTTCAGGCTTATTTTTAGGCTGTGATTTTTGCTGTTTGTTGGCCATATCTAGGCACCTCCTATCATGTTGTAATAAACGTTCAGCAGCGGAATGTATCTGCTTAGCTGAAATGTCTATACTAGTGTTTTCAATATGCTCACTTTCGATTCACCATAAATGAAAATGTCGAAAACATCTTTCTTTGACGAATAGAAACTAGTTTTGTCATGTGTGAAGGGACAATGAAGAAAAGAGAGAATACGTTATGCAAAGGAAAATTTGGAGGGATGGCGATGAAACAAAGTATGGTTAAAACAAGCGAAATGATGACTTTATTAGATAGCTTACTAGAGCAAGTAGATCTAGTGGATAAAACGATGTCTACATCTATAAATGAAGCATTTACACATTGTGAAGAAACATATATGGAACAAGTTCATCGCATTGACCAATCACTGCAAGAAATTGAAGTAGCTGTGTACGAAAGCATGCCTTCCGAAACAGAATGGAGTAGAACCCGAAGAGAAATGGTTCTTCATACAGTATAAAGGTTGTTTATGTTACAATAGTCATCATAGAGGTGACGAGTAACGATGAATGAAGATGTGAAAAAAAGTACGGAGATCATGTTTCAATATAATGAAGTAGCTGTAGAACGATTAGCGTCTATTCAACAGGAAGAAAATTATGAAGTGAAATTTTTTGAAGAAGTAAAGCCTTATGGAGATATTTTCTTCAAAGAACTTGATGAATGGGCTAGTCTCGTAACGGAATGGCTGAAGAAAGAGCGACCAAAATATATTCATGTTAATCAAGTAGAGACGTTAAAAGAAAATTTACAAAACGTTGTACTACAGTCATTTTATCCCGAGACGCGAGAAAAGCGATTTAAAAAGATGTATCACTCAAATAAGTATGTGCTCGAGTCGATATTGAATAATTAATCCCGGCCTTCCGTTAAGATCTACAAGGTGGGGATTTTCTATGTATGAGATGGTAACAAAAGTATTTTACTCGAAGTGAAAAACGAACTATCGATCATTTTTTTTGATTCGTAGTTCGTTTTTTTGATGATCAGCATAGCTTTCATCTGTTTCGTTCCTTCGAGTAGTTGATTGGAGGGCAAGGCGAAGACTCCTGCGGGAAAAGCGGAACAGATGAGACCCCGCAGGAGCGCAAGCGACGAGGAGGCTCAGCGGCCGCCCTCGGAAAGCGAAGCCTTGCACAGAGATCAACTGCGGTGTTATAAGCGGTTCAGCTCATGTATCCCATTTGTTCGTTTCTAGATTGGATTCATTTTGTTATGTTCCAGCCTCTTTTTATCATGATCAATCAAAAAGTTAATCAAAATCTTTTTGAGATTGGATAGAAACAGCTGGGTGATCTTGTGAAGCGACTGTATCGATATGATAATCAACTTTTTCGGTATGTTTAGAAGCAACGGCGTTATTTGTTTTAGTTACTGCGCTTTGCCCCTGCTTTTTATGATCAAAATGTTTTCCACGACTCATGAGATAGACCTCCTTTATTGAATACTATGGTAAAGCTTTTATAGTATAAACAAGTCAAAAAAGAAGTATGTGTCCACTTTATAGGAAACAAAGAAACCACCGATTTCTCGGTGGTAGTAAAAAAATTAATCATCTTGTGCACTAAAATCGGGCTTAGTAGCTCCAATTTGTTCGAGTTCACGTACAGCGGCTTTGTAATTCATAGGAGTTAAAAAACCTTTTAAATACTGTTGCTGAGCAAAATCGAGTAATTCATTACTTGACTGCGGCTCATATTGTTTCACCGCAATAAAAGCTTCTTGAAGTTCGTTCACATACATGTAAATTCCCTCCTAATCCCCATTTGTGCCACTACGTATAGGTAGTATCACTTGTTCTTATCGTACCATATATTTAAATAATCTCGTTTTTTTGAAAAATTTAAACTTTCGACAGAAACCTACATATTTTTGAATGTGTTCTCCAAAAGTACAAGTAGACGAACGTCACCTCTTATTTCTGCATACATACTATATATTATGTAATATTAAAAAGGAGGTATTGATTTTGCATGTATACAAGTAAGCACTATCCGTATTATGAGCAACATCAACCAGAACGTTTTGATTTAAGTCAGGTACATCCATTTCCACAGTATCATCAGCAGCCATGGACGGAAGCTTATATGCCGCAACATCCGTACGCTCAGCAACAAATGCCTTTTGGCCCTCAGCAAATTCCTTATATGAACGGAATGTACCAACAGCCTATGTACAATAATGCAGCTGCGCCTTTTAATCCATACCCTAAAGGTCAGCAGCAAAAGCCTCAGCCATCTCAATTTCAGTCATTAATGTCTCAGTTTAAATCGAGTGATGGCAATTACGATATGAACAAGATGATGAATACTGCGGGACAGATGATGGGTGCCATGAACCAATTAACATCCTTAGTAAAAGGATTTTCCGGGATTTTCAAAGTATAAGGACTAGAAGGTGTTTTCTAGTCCTTGCTTATTGTTTTTTCTTTTGATTTTTCAAATAGGTTTCTCCAAGAAGTGAAAATACTTCGTTGTAAGTTAATCCAGACTGAGCATTTAAACGTTTGACTTCTTCGACATCTGTTGTTGATGAAGTTGAAATTTGATGTTTGTTTTTTTTCATAAAACCTCTCCTTTTCTATGTAAAATGAATAACGCTCCATCTTAGTATATTTCCAAATGTTCCTCTTCTATAAGTGGAAAAAAACGCCCAAGACACCCATGGTTCTTCGGCGTTTTTTTTTTCAATAAAGATGAGTGTTTAGGGAAATTAAGAACGGCGAGAACGACGAGTGCGGCGAGTAGAACGACGAGTGCGGCGAGTAGAACGACGAGAACGGCGAGTAGAACGACGAGTGCGGCGAGTAGAACGACGAGAACGGCGAGTAGAACGGCGAGAACGGCGAGTAGAACGACGAGTGCGGCGAGTAGAACGGCGAGAACGGCGAGTAGAACGACGAGTAGAACGACGAGAGCGACGAGTAGAACGGCGGCTACTGCGGCCAGTGCTACGAGAAGAGCGACGCTTTCTTGTTAGTGGACCAGCAGTTGGCTCTTGAAACATAAAAGATTTCAGTTCTGTACATTCTAGGGCTTCAGCAGCTTCTTTAATTTTTTCAGGTGTAATATGCAATACAAAAACCTCCTTGACAATTGGACTAGGTCTTGCATTAATAGAATACGCGCTAATGCTTGTCCTTGATATGAGTCAAAAGTGGAGTTTGCGCAAATAGTTGATGCTGCGGGGTATCATGGAGAATTTACCCTTCATATACTTTAATAATTGAAGAAAGGTGGTCGAATCATGAATCAAAAAGAAATCCCTCAATACGCTCTGTTTGTAAATGTAAAAGATTTAAAGGAAATGCAAAAAGATATTTGGTCAGAAGAAGCGGTTCAGGCAACGATGAAGTTTAACAAAAAACGCTACGATATTGATTTGCTGCTAAGAGGCTCCCACATTCGGAAGATGAAGAAAAAGTCATATTATATTGAATTTTATTCTCCAAAAATATTTCAGCGCGCCAAAGAAATACACCTAAACGCCGAATACAAAGATCCATCGCTTATGCGCAACAAATTGTCTCTCGATTTTTTCTCCTCTTTAGACGTTTTATCTCCTCACTCTCAGTTTGTCACTCTTAAAATTAATGGGAAAAATGAAGGAATATATCTTCAGCTCGAATCGGTAGATGAACTATTTTTGAAAAAAAGAAATTTAGCGGAGGGATCCATATTTTATGCAGTGGACGGAGATGCTAATTTTTCTTTGATGAGCGATTTGGATAAAAGGCCGAAAACAACTTTGTTATCTGGATATGAAAATAAAGCAGTGAGAGAAGGGGATGAGGAAAAATTAGAAAAGTTTATATTTAATCTTAATACGTGGACAAATACAGAATTCGAACAGAATATTGAGAAGTACTTGAACGTCGACCGCTACTTATCTTGGTTAGTCGGTATTATTTGTATGCAGAATTACGACGGTTTTGTCCATAACTATGCCTTCTATCTAAATCATGAAAGCGGGCGCTTTGAACTGATTCCATGGGATTATGATGCAACTTGGGGAAGAGATGTAAATGGAAAAGTAATGGAAGGAGACTATGTCCGCGCACAAGGATTTAATACGCTTACAGCTCGCTTACTGGCGGTGAACAGCATTAAAAAGCAATATATTCAAAAAATGAACAATGTTCTAAATAATCAATTTACAATAGAATACATGAAACCAATCATTTATCAACTGCATGAGTATATTGCTCCTTATGTATTAAAAGATCCTTACGTAAAAGATAACTTGGAGCAATTTTATAAAGAACCCGAATTTATGCTGTCTTTTATAAAAGAACGAACAGCGTATATTAAAAATAACCTTTTGACTCTTTAAAAAGAGATAGATTTATAGGCAATTTATAGGCAACAGTGGATTTTGTTAATAATAGGCAAATGCAGGAAATCAATAGCTGTACATGATACGTATATATACAGTATGAATGACCAATAAGGATAACTAATAAGGAGGAAAAACAATGAGTAACTATTACTATGGCCAAGAACAAGGGCAAAATCAAAATCCGAGCCAAAAATCAAGCCAAAAACGCAGTCGAAATATACAAATGCCTGATAAAGGCTATTCTTCTCACTTCAAACCCCTAAAAGGAAGAGTGGTGACCGTTTATCGTGGAGGACCTGAATCTAAAACGGGTTATTTGGTTGACGTGCAATCAGATTATTTAATCTTAGCAGTAGAAAGCAACAATAACAATAATGGTGAAAATAACAACCAAAACAACCAAAACAACCAAAACAACCAAAACAACCAAAATAATAATCAACAAGAATATACACTTGTATATTATCACTTAGCGCATGTAAAAAGTATTACTGAAGATACTATGTCAAATTCGGCACAAACGTTTACAGGAATTAGTGCAGACTTAGAATTATATCGAGGAAAAACTTTTGCTGGAACTTTATCATTAATGAAAACTAAATATGTGCAGGTTAATCAAGGTGGACCTGAGAAAAAAGCAGGTCAGCTTCTTGATGTCTTAGGTTCATTTGAATCTGCTTATATAGTATTACTCACAGAGGATGACGGTATCATCTATATTAACACTGACCACGTTAAGAGTGTAAGTGAATATCAAAACAACAATGGAGATCAAACTACTCAATCTGTAAATGAACTCTCCGTGAGTCAAGAACCAGAATATATGAAATCCAAGAGTTTCAACGATCTGTTTGCACACCTTTCTCATAAATGGGTATCAATCAATAATGGAGGACCTGAAGCGGTAGAGGGCGTGTTAGTACAAAGTCGAAACGGCACATTTACACTTGTTCAGAACAATCAAGTATTACGCTTACAGCCAAGACACGTTAAAACCATTTGTGTAGGAGCAAAAGGAGCTTTTAAGCAAAACGACAACAATCAAAATAACGAGCAAACAGAAGAAAATGGAGAAACTGAAGCTGCAGAATCTACAGAAGAACGTACAGGAGGCCGTACGGGAGGCCGTACAGGAAGACGTACAGGAGGTCGCACAGGAGACCGTACAGGAAGACGTACAGGAGGTCGCACAGACGATCGCTCTCGAGGACGCCGTACGGGTTCACGCTCTTCAGCACCGGCCGAGAAAGTTATTAAAACGAAAAATTATCGTTGGAAAGCATGATGAAATGGAACATAAAAGGTGCTTATAAAGCACCTTTTCTATCATATAAGAAAAAGGAGGAGAATCAGAATGAGTATGAATCATTATATCAATAAAATTGTGGAGTTGGATATTTCAGGTAAAACGACATTTGTTGGCAGACTTATTGATCTTGGATTAGATATTATGGTTTTGTATAATGGACATGATTATTTGTATATTCCTCTTTTACACATGCATCGTTTGCGGGAAGTATCGGAAGAAGACTATACGGTTTTACGTGAAATAGAAGAGAACTTAATAGAAGAAAGTCAGCGGATTTCTTATCGTAATATTTTACAGCAGGCAAAAGGGAAGTTTATTGAAATTTATGTAACAGGAGGGAAATCATTGCACGGCTATATCACAAGCGTGCTGAATGATTATCTTGTGTTTTATTCTCCAGTGTATAAAAATGTCTTTGTTTCTCTGCATCATTTGAAATGGCTTACCCCTTACAGTAATGAGTTAACCCCTTATTCTTTAAGTGACAAAGAGCTCCCAGTAAGGCCTGCCTCTGCACCTTTTGTCAGAAATTTTGAAGAGCAGCTTAAAAAATATGAAAATCAACTGGTCGTATTAGATTTAGGGGATCAATCAGAAAAGATTGGCGTACTTAAAGAAGTTTCTAATAATATTGTTGAACTGATTACGGCAAATGGAGAAAGTATGTATTGGAAGTTAGCTCACGTAAAATCTGTGCACTTGCCTTAGAAAAAGAGACCTCGCTGTCGTCTCTTTTTTTATGTCCTTATCAGGACAAGTATATTGAATAAACAAATAAGATGATTTAAATTTTTTAGAAAATTATGTTGACAATAAAGAAAATCTTTATTAAAGTTAGTAACAACAAACGTTAACCACCAACAATTATATAGAACTCTTATCAAGAGTGGCGGAGGGACTGGCCCTGCGATGCCCGGCAACCATCAAATGAAACATTCATTTGAACGGTGCTAATTCCTGTGGAACATCAGTATTGTTCTAACAGATGAGAGAAATCGTGTATAAACGAACACTCTTTCATCTGTGAAGAGTGTTTTTATTTTGAGTTAAGGAGAGAAATAGATGAAAATTGAAACTTTATTAGTTCGTTCAGGAGTAGGTCGTGACCCTTCAACAGGTTCTATTACAACACCCATTTACCAAGCATCAACATTTGCTCATCCTGCTTTAGGGCAAAGTACAGGATTTGACTATGCACGTACGGCAAACCCTACTCGTACAGCATTGGAAGAAGCAATTGCTGCTTTAGAAAAAGGAGAGGTAGGAGTAGCATTCGCTTCAGGAATGGCGGGTGTAATGTCAGTTTTAGCACTATTTAAAAACGGAGATCATTTAATTGTATCAGAGGATTTATATGGAGGAACGTACCGAGTACTAAATGAAATCTTTTCAGAGCAAGGAATTACTGTTTCGTACGTCAACACAGCCCATCTCGAGCAAGTAAAAGATGCGCTTCGTCCCAACACGAAAGCTTTATTTATTGAAACACCTACAAATCCAATGATGCACGTGACTGATTTGCCAGAAGCAATTGCGTTAGCTAAACAGCATGATTTGCTTACTATCGTTGACAATACCTTCATGTCCCCTTACTATCAGCGTCCTTTAGAGCTTGGAGCAGATATTGTGATACATAGTGCAAGTAAATACATTGGGGGCCATAATGATGTAGTTGCTGGTCTTGTAGTGGCTCGATGTAGTAGCTTAGGAGAGAAAATTCGTTTTTATCAAAATGCAGCTGGGGCAATCTTAGGTCCACAGGATAGCTGGTTGTTATTACGCGGTGTTAAGACGCTAGCGCTTCGGATGGAAAAGCATAACGAAAACGCACTGAAAATTGCAAATTGGCTTACTGCTCACGATCTCGTGGAAAAAGTGTATTACCCTGGTCTTGAAACACATCCAGGCTATGAAATCATGAAGAAACAAGCAACTGGATTTGGAGGCATGATTTCTTTTGCTGTCTCACACCCTGACATCGTGTCAGTACTTTTAGAAAATGTCAAAGTTATTACATTTGCAGAAAGCTTAGGAGGCGTGGAAAGTTTAATGACATTCCCAGCTCGTCAAACACACGCTGATATTCCGGAAGAAATTAGAAATCGTGTCGGAGTAACAAACTGTTTACTGCGATTATCAGTTGGAATTGAGCACGCAGATGATTTAATTAAAGATTTGAAGGAGGCATTTGATGCATACCAACAATAATAAACATAGATTTGGTACGAACTTAATTCATGCAAATACAGGAATTGACGGTCATTTTGGAGCGGTTAACGTACCTATTTATCAGGTATCTACATTTAACCAAGAAGATGAGACGAACAACGGCCGTTATGACTATTCTCGTTCAGGAAATCCAACTCGTGAGGCTTTAGAAAATACCATTGCTCAGCTAGAAAATGGGTACGCTGGTTTTGCTTTTTCATCAGGTATGGCTGCTATCTCATCGGTGTTATCTATTTTTGAATCAGGGGATGAAATTTTAGTTTCACACGATACGTACGGCGGAACATATCGTGTATTAACACGATTATTTTCAAAGTTTGGTATCAAAACAACTTTTGTTGATACAACGAAGGTTGAGAAAGTAGAAGAAGCTATTACAAAAGATACGAAGGCTATTTATATCGAAAGCCCTTCAAATCCATTTTTACAGGTAACCGATATTAAAGCAGTAGCAAGTTTGGCGAAGGAGCGCAATCTTCTTACAATTGTGGATAACACGTTTTTAACACCTTATCTACAGCAGCCGATTGACCTTGGTGTAAATATTGTGATTCATAGTGCTACAAAATATATCAGCGGCCACAGTGACGTCATTGGCGGTTTAGTTGTAGTAAGCGATGAAAAGCTAGCAGAAGAAGTAAAGTTTGTACAAAATGCTTTTGGTGCTATCTTGGGGCCACAGGATTGTTTTTTACTGCTTCGAGGAATTAAGACATTAAAAGTTCGTTTAGATCAGCAGTTAAAAACAGCACTGCAGTTTGCCAAGTGGCTTGAAGAACAATCACTAGTGAGCCGTGTATACTACCCGGGCTTAAAAAGTCATCCAGACCACAAACTGATTTCAGAACAAGCAAATGGATACGGAGCTATGATTTCTTTCCAAGTACAGGATGAAAAAGTAGCACGACATATTTTGCAAGGAGTCAAATTGGCTTCAATTGGCGTAAGTCTAGGTGCAGTTGAATCCATTCTAACGCATCCTGCAACAATGTCTCATGCAAGTATCCCAAAAGAAGTACGGGAAGAAAAAGGAATTACTGATTCACTTCTTCGCCTTTCAGTAGGGTTAGAGGAATTCGAGGATTTGAAGCAAGACTTTAACGCTGTTTTTCAAAGCTTAGAAGAAAAAGCGTTAATTAAATAAAAAAAGGACTTCCATCAAGGAAGTCCTTTTTCTTGTTATATACAGCTATCTAAAAGGTTTGTGTATAGGGACGTAAGCGCAACTTTTTCATCAGAGGAAAGACTGCTGTTTAGAATTCTTTTTATGCCAAGATGATATTTCACATACGGTGTTTGCCGGACGCGCGGATGAGTCATTTCATCTCTTAAATCTTTCAGAATGGCTTCGCGAAGCTGATCTTCACTTGTCATGGATTGTTTAGAAGCGAACGAACGGTTCAACCATAGGGTTTGATAAGCTGCTAGTAAATGTTCAGAAGTCATTGTGCAAAGAGCTCCTTTAGATTAGTTTCTTCATTATAATAATCTATAGTTTACCATAAGTATTAATACGTGTACGTAACTTTTACAGAAGCAGATACAGTCAAGGACTGAGCTTGAATAGGGGGAGAGGCTGCTAATAACTTAGGCGAGGATCCAGATGACTGATAGACGGGGCCTTCTTCGATTAAAATGGGAGTTTGGTTAATAGGGAGCTGCAGCGTGTTGGCAATGGTAAAGGCCTTTTCTTTAGCGTTAAGCAAAGCTTTACTTATCGCTTCTTGTTCATATTTATCATCATTTGTAACGTGGAATTGAAGATCTTGCGCTACGTTGGCTCCGCTTGAAAACGTAGCGTTATAAACATCGCCAGCTTGTTTTACATCCTGTACTCTTACTCTAAACAAATGCTGTACTTCGTATCCTGTAAGAGTCGATTTTCCATCGCTGTAATCATATTTAGGATTTATGGTGAATGAAGCTGTTTCAATTTGTTGGTCATTGATTCCAAGTTTTTTTATCTCTTGCAGCAGAGTATTTGAAACAGCTGAATTTTCTTTTAAGGCTTCTTGAACGTCTCGGTTTTCAGTGCGCGTTCCAATCGTCATGGAAATTTCATTTGGAATGGCTGAAGCACTTCCTTCACCAATTACTTTAATTTCTCTATTTTGTGTATCTACGCGCATTTGTTGTGTAGGTTCATAAGGGAAATAAGAATGTTGCATACAAAAACCTCCTTTATTAATCTTTAATATATATATGATAAGGAAGAGAGATTAAAAACAAAAAGAGATTGAGATATAACTAAATCAATTCAATCTACGTTCACTATCACAACCAAAAGCTCCGAACGATGAATCGTCCGGAGCTTCCTTCAATTGAAATATGTTTGTCCATCCTCTTTTTGTTTACTTCGATTCTTTTATTAAAATTTCTTTCATTTCAACAAATTGCTGTTGAACATCGCTTGATGGTTTCTTTGTTAGGAAACTTACGATAATGACAGCTAATAAACTTAAAAAGAACCCTGGAATCATTTCGTAAAGAGTATCCTTCAACGGAGTATTTACCCAAATTAATACCGTGACAGCACCTACAATCATTCCTGCAAGTGCTCCCCATCGAGTCATACGCTTCCAGTATAGACTTAGTAAAATAGCAGGACCAAATGCAGAACCAAATCCAGCCCATGCGTATCCGACAAGTCCTAAAATCGTATCACTAGGTTTTAAAGAAAGCAAAATACCAATAATTGCAACACCTAAAACGGCAGCTCTTCCGACTGTTACAAGCTCTTTGTCAGAGGCTTTGCGTCGGAAAAATGTTTTATAAAAATCTTCTGTAACAGAGCTTGCCGTTACAAGCAGCTGAGAAGAAATCGTACTCATAATTGCCGCTAGTAGAGCTGCATATAAAAATCCAGTAATTAACGGGTTAAAAAGTATATCTGCAAATTTAATAAAAATAGTTTCAGGATCTGCTAGTTTCATACCCGTTTTTTCTACATATGCAATTCCAACAAGTCCTGTCAGCATAGCACCAATAATAGAAATAATCATCCAGCTCATTCCAATACGACGTGCGGGTTTTAACTCTTTAACAGAAGAGATAGCCATAAAGCGAACGATAATATGAGGCTGTCCGAAATAGCCAAGTCCCCAGGCCAAGAAAGATATAATACCTAAAACGGTTGTACCTTTAAAAATGTCCAGGTATGCTGGATTAATGTTCTGTACAATATCCATTGTTGTGTTAACGCCTCCAACATTGGTGAAAGCTACAATGGGTACTAAAACTAAGGCAAGAAACATAATAACACCTTGAACAAAATCTGTTAAACTAACAGCTAAAAATCCACCGAAAAGAGTGTAGGCAATAACAACAGATGCTGTTACAAATAAGCCAATTTGATAATTCACACCAAATGCCGATTCGAACAATCGTCCGCCTGATACCATACCAGCTGAAGTGTAAAGAGTGAAGAAAATAAAGATAACAATCGCTGATACTGTTCGAAGAATCTTGGCGTGGTCGCCAAAACGATTTTCAAAAAAGTCTGGAATTGTAATAGAGTCGTTCGCTACTTCCGTATAAGTGCGAAGACGCGGAGCGAGGATTAAATAATTTAAATAAGCACCAATAGATAAACCTACTGCAAGCCATAAACTTGAAAGGCCTGTCACATACATGGATCCTGGAAGCCCCATTAACATCCATCCACTCATATCTGAAGCGCCAGCTGAAAGCGCAGTAACGGCCGGACCTAGTCCGCGTCCGCCTAGCATGTAACCCGATACGTCTTGAGTTGTTTTTGTGTAGGCATACCATCCTATTCCAAGCATTCCTACAAAATAAATGCCCAGTGAAATATAAACACCAATATCCACCAAATCTCCCCTTTATGCATTTTTTATGCATGAAACGAGCACTGCTCGCCATGCAAACATCTTATGGTTTCTAAAACTAACAAACTTTTCCCTTACTATCAACCCACAAAACCGTAAATTACCTAAGTCTAAAATCCCCTAAACCTTTATATTACAGAAATGAAAACGTTTTCAAAATAAAGTAAAATAAAAATATTCAGAAATTTATAAGAGCAATTTTTATGCAATATTTTATGCAAAAAATAAAATAAAAAGAGCATTTCGTAAAATGCTCTTTTGTCATTCATGTATATTAGCGTGAGTTCGGGAATACGCGGCGAACCACTTCTGAAAACTCGTCAAACAGTCCAGAGACTGGTTTGCCGGTTTGAAGCTTGTCTACATATCCGTTCATACGGTTTACAAAGTCAGGGTTTGTTGATACAAACACTCGATGAACACTGCCGTCAGCTTTTCTCACTTCATGTGCAATCTTATGCTCCATATCTTTTGTGAGATTACCTTCTTTGTTATCGTCTAATACAGCTGCTACGTAAGCTGTATGATCGGTTACGATTACGTTAGCATCTTTTACGTTTTTTAACGCTACGATACGATCAGCTGCCACATCGGCTACTCTCATTCCGCCGGACTGATTGTACTGTTCTTTTTCATTACGCTGTACGTCTTGCGTATCGTTTACATCATTCATTTTCGTTTTATTGTTTCCATTTTCATATGTGACGTTGCGGACTGTATTATCGTCAATGACGCCATCTTTACCTTGATCTGCTGTGCTGCAGCCGAATAAAGAAAGGGTCGTCATGCAGCCTACAACAAACAAAAACGATTTCTTCATGATAGTATCACTCCTTATAAGTTTTAACCTTTCTTATAATTTGTTAAAAACGTGTGAAGCATACATGAAAAATATAAAAAAGCCTATACTATCGAAAAAGGAGGAATATGTATGAGTGGAATCCAACAAAGCATATTTGTGCTTCATACAAAAGAAGAAAACCATGAAGAAACAACAACGTTTGCGTTAACTTCAGAAGAAGCTAAGCTGTTATTTGAGACCCTGCAAAATAAGCGAAAAGAAATTATCGACGCCCATATTGATAACATGTTGACGTAAGGAAGATAATATTTTGCAAAACGGCTGAGCCGTATGCTAAGAATGGCCCAATATTTGCATTCTACATATAGGTATAGTATAATGTAAACGCAACCAAATTTAATAAATGTAATGAATACTACGTTTGACCATACACTCGAATTAGATTTAGTGAAAATTCACTTGTTATAAAGGAGATCTACTTCGCGTAGGTCTCTTTTATAATATGTGAATTTTTTATTTACGGTATAAATGTAAATATAGAGTAACATATTAAAATTTTTACATTTTTGGAGGTTTTTTACATGGCTACTACAGGTACAGTAAAATGGTTTAACAGTGAAAAGGGCTTCGGTTTTATCGAAGTACCAGGCGAAAATGACGTATTCGTTCATTTTTCAGCTATCCAATCTGAAGGCTTCAAAACATTAGAAGAAGGCCAAAAAGTTGAATTTGAAATCGTTGAAGGCCAACGTGGACCTCAAGCGGAGAATGTTGTAAAATTATAATTCAACGCTACATATGAAAGCTGCCAATAGGCAGCTTTTTTTTGTGCAAATTCGTTTTATTTGTATGATTAAGAAAATAGATTAAAGTAGGGGAGAAGGAAAGGTATGAATTCATTTCATTGCTGTGCCACATGTCAACATTTTCAAAGCATTAAATTGGATAAGGGAATGAAGTATCAATGCAAAAGACTAGGCTATGACACCCGTCCTTCTTATCAGTTTACATGCTGGGAACCAAAAGAAGTAGTTAAAAAACTAATGGAAAAACGAAGTAGATGAAAGCTATGTTTACCATGACAGAAAAAAACAAGAACTGTTAATCAGTGATTTTGATTAATCGTTCTTGTTTAACTTTAACTAGAATACTTTTGTCCAAGCCTCTTTTAATTATTCCTCGTTATTTGTATCTTCCTCTGAAGGTAAATGTTTCCCACAAAACTCTTTGACAGCTGCTGCTTCTTCTTCTTCAAGGTCGAAGTTTAATACTTTATTTGTTGAAACTTCGTAGAAATGAGTTTGGGCAATAGAAGTGTTATCTTCGCCTTTAATATATACTACGCGTAGTGCAAGGTCGCTGCCGGTATATAATTCATCCTCTTCTTCTACCTCAATGTATAAATGAAATTCATAGCGTTCACCTAGAAGGAGACCAAATGGATCCTGCAATTGTTCAGCTGTATATTCTTTAATTGTAAACATATGTACGTCCTTTCCGTATATCAGTAAAATACTTGCATCATCTATTATAGTTTTTCTTTGCAAAGAAAGAAAGTGCACGCGTAATTCATGCACGGATTTATTCCTTGATCATTCTATTTAGCAAATCTACTTGATGCGATGGCGCAAGGACTTCGATGATTTACTTAAAGGCGGAAGAAACGCGCGTATGTTTTTGCTTATACATAGCAGCATCTGCTTTTTGAATTAATGTATCTAGGTTGGTGTCGTCTGAAGGCGCACATATAATAAACCCGTAACTCGCAGACAGTGTATATGGCTTATTAAATTCTTTCTTTTTATCTTCTAGCTGTTCATTAATATTTTGCCACAGCTCGTGTACGTATTCTTCCGTTTGTTCAGGAGCAATTAATAAAAACTCGTCACCTCCGTAGCGAAAGAGCGTATCATTCTTGCTAATATAGCCACCAATTGATTCTGCTATTGTTTTAATAAGCCAGTCGCCTTCTCTATGACCGTATTGATCATTTACTAGTTTTAAAGAATTAATATCGATAAAACATAATAGAAAAGATGTATAATTGGTTTTAGCTCTCAGCAGTTCCAGCTGCAGTTTTTCCATTCCGCTTCTTCGATTTAAAATTCCGGTTAGCATATCAGTTGAAGCGTGCAAGCTCAATTCATGCTCAACCGCTTTTAAATCGGTTATATCGGTAATACCGGCGAGTATGCAGCTTTCGCTTTGATACTCTAGTAATTCATAATTGATCATAACCCACTTAGAATCTCCATGTTCACGTGCTTCTAGGATGTAGTTTTTTACATATTTCTCTTGTTGAAGACGTTTTAAAATCTCCTTTCGATCTTCATCGGTAGGGTAGATTATAAATCCATCTATTTGGTCAAGATCTTGAGAAGCAAGATTGTAAAAATGAACAGCTTTATTGTTAATGAGCAGCACTTTGTGGTCGGATAATCTCGTTAATAGTAAAGGATAGGGATTAATTTTGAACAGCGTAAAAAAATTACGTTCGCTTTCTTTTAGCTGTAAATGATTCATATATTCTTTGTGACGGTATGTATAAAGAATGTATGAAATAAGTAAAGCGATAGCAACTGCTGCCGTTGTATTGATCTGCTTTGAAATAAGAGAAAAAGAATCCGGTACATATCGTGACAAGCCGTATAATAAAAAAAGATGGTTAGGAATAAAAATAATGCACAGCTGTTTTAATTTCATAGGACATAAAACAGCTGTGGAAATCAAAAGCATCATATATACGTCTACGCGACCTGTGAAAAGCTGACTGTTAATAGTAGAAAGTGCTGCAGCAAATACGTAATAAAATATATAGCCATATACAATGGTACTTAAGTAGTTAGCAAACCGCTCTTTTCTCTTACTAACATAATAGAAAAATAAATAAAGAGAAGAGAGAGTAAAACTAGTGAAATGAATACCAATTAGTGTATGTCTAAACTGAGATGTCCCCGCATGTTGAAGTAAAGAAAATCCTATATAAATATAAATAGGGTAGGAAACTACAAGAGCAAGTGAAACTAGCTTGACTCTCTGTTGAAGCATTTCTGCATTCGTTTTATCGAACATTTTATCTTCATTAACTTCTCTTCCTGAAGGAAAACGAAATTTCTTCAAAAAGGAGAAAGGTAAAAGCGAAAGAAGAAATGACATGACCATCATCTCCATATCTTTTTTAGGTATTTTAGCATGTTTGTATAAGAAAAGACATGAATTTTTTAGATGAAAATGTCTGCTTTTCCATCGAGAAAAAGCATTAAGAGTTATATGATTAAAGGTGAGGCCAAAGAGCCTCACCTTTTTTATTGAAGTTTATTCGATTCAGCATGCCGTACAAACATGGTTTCATCTTCTACTAATCCGCAAGCTCCGCACTGAATGCGTTTTTGCGGTCCATTATAAGCAGCGTGAAAGGCATCGAGCGTATCGTTTGTGTATTCTTCTACAACGTCTCCGCTTCTTGGATCCATTTTTACAGGTTTAGCATACTGTTCAATGATATTAAAGCGCGTTCGGTTTGTTTTGCAGCTAGGGCAAAGATAAGGGCTTCCCATTTTTAACATCTCCTTGAAAAATTTACTGTATTAATACCATGTCCGAATCCACCAAAAACATACAAAAACTTATGGTTTTCTATCGAACGTTCATTCGTTAAAATAGAAGCAGGTGATGAAAATGAGAATACGAAAAAACTTACAAGAAGTAATGGATATCTTACAAACCAATCCATCGTATCAGCAAAATATCGTTCATTGGCATACAATCGAAGAGAAAGAAGCTAAAACTGCGCCATTTCCAGCTTCTTTGCATACGAAACTGCGGCAAGCACTTGAGAACCGAGGAATTGGTTCGCTTTATACGCATCAAAAAACAGCGTTTGATTTGGCGACAGCTAAGAAGAATGTTGTGGCTGTGACGCCGACAGCATCGGGGAAAACATTGTGCTACAACTTGCCGGTACTCCAGAGTATTGTGGAGAATGATCAGGCTAGAGCTCTTTATTTGTTTCCAACAAAAGCGCTTGCCCAAGATCAAAAAAGTGAATTAAATGAAATCATTGAAGAAATGGAAGTACCAATCAATAGCTACACGTATGATGGAGATACTCCGGCAAATATCCGTCAAAAGGTGAGAAAAGCAGGTCATATTGTTATTACGAATCCAGACATGCTTCATTCAGCTATTTTACCTCATCATACTAAATGGGTATCACTGTTTGAAAACCTGAAGTACATTGTGATTGATGAACTTCATACGTACCGCGGTGTTTTTGGAAGCCACGTAGCCAACGTTATACGCCGGTTAAAGCGAATTTGCCGCTACTATGGAAGCAATCCTATCTTTATTTGTACATCAGCGACCATCGCTAACCCAAAAGAACTTGCTGAACATTTAACGGGAGCTCATGTTATGTTAGTAGATAACAACGGAGCGCCTAGCGGTCGCAAGCATTTTATTTTTTATAACCCGCCTATTGTGAATAAACCGTTAAACATTAGAAGAAGTGCTACGCTTGAAGTGCGAAATATTGCAGGAGAGTTTTTGAAAAATAAAATTCAAACGATTGTATTTGCACGAAGCCGAGTACGAGTGGAAATTATTTTAACGTATCTGCAGGAGCTCGTAAAAAACCAGCTTCAAAATAAGTCTATTCAAGGGTACCGCGGAGGATATTTGCCGAAGCAGCGACGCGAAATAGAAAGAGGACTTCGAGAGGGCAGTATTTACGGGGTAGTCAGTACGAATGCTTTAGAGCTAGGAGTGGATATCGGGCAGCTGCAGGTGTGTGTGATGACAGGTTATCCAGGCACGGTAGCAAGTGCTTGGCAGCAAGCAGGACGAGCAGGGAGACGTCATGGAGAAGCCGTCATTGTGATGGTCGCAAGTTCAAGTCCGCTTGATCAGTATATGATTCAGCATCCGGATTACTTTTTTAGCAGAAATCCAGAAACAGCTCGAATTAATCCTGATAATCTTGTTATTTTAGTCGATCATTTAAAATGTGCGTCCTATGAGCTGCCGTTTAAGCAGGGAGAAACATTTGATGGGGTAGAAATTGAAGACGTGCTGGAGTTTTTGCAAGAAGAGCGAGTGATTCATTTTAGCGGAGACAAATGGTACTGGATGAATGATTCGTTCCCAGCTCATAATATCAGTCTGCGCTCCGCATCCCAAGAAAATGTTGTCATCATTGATCAATCGGACGTTGCAAATGTGAAAGTAATTGGAGAAATGGATCGCTTTAGTGCCATGACGCTTCTTCATGATGAGGCGATTTACTTGCATCAAGGCATTCAGTATCAAGTAGAATACTTGGACTGGGATGAGAAAAAAGCGTATGTTCGTGAAGTCGATGTAGACTATTTCACCGATGCAAACTTAGCGGTTAACTTAAAGGTTCTAGAAGCTGATAAAGAGCGACTGGAAGGAACATATTCAATCGGTTATGGCGATGTAATGGTCAGCGCCATGGCTACGATATTTAAAAAAATAAAGTTTGAGACGCATGAAAACATAGGGTCAGGTCCCATTTCACTTCCGGAAGAAGAGCTTCATACAAATGCCGTGTGGCTAAGCTTTGAAAAAGAACAGTTTTACGAATCTGAAGAACGATTGGAACAAGCGCTCATTTCTGTGGCAAATGCCCTTCAGTCAATTGCACCGCTTATGGTGATGTGCGATCCGTCTGATTTACATGTAGTTCCTCAGATAAAAGCGGTGCACAACGAACAGCCGACTATCTTCTTATATGATCGATACCCGGGAGGCATTGGGCTAAGTGATAAAGTATACGAACAAATGAATGATGTGCTAAATCAAGCCAATCAATTAATTGTAAATTGTTCTTGCGAAAGCGGCTGTCCGTCTTGTATCGGTATGGAAGCACAGGGAGAACACGCAAAAGGCGATGCGCTCGTGCTGCTACAACAACTGCAAAGTAGGTGAACTCTTGTCTTTTAAAAATAAATTAAACCGTATGAAAAAGCATCTTCATGTTACAGAAGCAAAGCCGCCGGTTGAAAGTAACCCGCAGCCACCTAAAAGCGAGTCTATTCCCTATGAGCAGGAATGGGAGGGAAATCACGCTGTGCCTTACTTTGCCGAAGACAGCTACTGTATGATTAGAGAAGTGGTTTACCCGCTCGACTACAAGCATGGACATTATGAATTTAATGAGCTGAAAAAAGTAGTGGAAGTATGGAATCGGTCTACAGTTGCTCATCCGCTTTCATCAAAAGGCCACACTTATTCAGATTTATTTTTCTTTGATACGGAAACGACAGGGCTTAGTACAGGTACGGGAACGACTATCTTTTTGCTAGGGTATGCAAGGGTGCTAAAAGATTCTGTCGTTTTTCGTCAGCATATATTAACGGAGCCAAGTGGAGAAGTAGCATTTTACGAAAGTTTTTTAAAAGAAGTAGACTATACGACGCTTGTGACTTATAATGGGAAATCTTTCGATTGGCCTCACGTGAAGACTCGCCATACGCTATTGAGAGATCATTTGCCCAAGCTGCCTAAGTTCGGTCACTTTGATTTACTGCATGCGTCAAGAAGGCTGTGGAAACACAAAATGAATTCGGTTAAGCTTGCGAATGTCGAAAAAGAAATACTTGGAATTGAACGAGTTGATGATATTCCAGGTTTTTTAGCTCCCATGATTTATTTTGATTTTATTGAAACGAAAAATCCAAGAGGCTTATTCGACATTATGAAACATAATGAACATGATATTTTATCGCTTATTACCTTATACATTCATTTATCAAAGCATCTCCTTACTAGTGAGGAGTTTACAGAAAAAGAAACATACGAAGTAGCAAGGTGGTATGAGCAATTAGGGGAGAACAAGCACGCTTTCTCTCTTTATCAGGGCGTAGCGGAAAAAGAAAAAGAAGAGCATGAAAAAGCTCAGCTAGCGATGGCTTATCATTATAAAAAAGAGAAGAGTTGGAAAGAGGCAGTGGACATGTTTGAACCCTTGGTTCAAACATGTGAAGGTGACGTCGCTATAGAAGCATTGGTTGAGCTAGCTAAAATTTATGAGCATCGTCTCAAAGATGTTCATCAAGCACTTCTATATACTGAGCTAGCCTCGGAGAAGTGGAATCAACTCAGAGGAATGACTAAAAAAACGTCGAAGGAAGCGCTTGAAAAAAGACTTCTTAGACTAAAAAATAAATCAGCTAAAGCATAGACTTCAGCTGATTTATTTTAAAAAATTCAGAATTATTATTCTTTTGTTTTTGTGGAGGTTTTATATTGTTCTATTTTTCAGTCATTGATAAAATTAGTCAATGTAAGACGTATTCTTACAGCTTAAAAACAGAACTTTGGTGAGATGGAGAGAGGCCTCATGAAAAATGTGATTTTAGTATCATTTTTCGCATTAATTTGTTTAACAGTAATTGTCTTAAGCAGTTTGAAAAATTCGTATAACTCCTTTATGTAGGTCAAAAATAGGTGTTTGTCTTAGTACATGTACACTGCCCTTCACATATTGTAATAGTGTAATAACTAAACAGTGAAAGGGGAAAAAGGATATGTATCCAAGACCAACAAAATGTATGCCACCAATTGTGCATCCAACAAAATGCTGCACGCAGTTTACTTCTCAGGAGGTAGTTGTACCTCACATTCATCCAAGTCATAATACATTGGTGAACCATACAAACGTGAAGCACGTGCATTACTTCCCGCAAACGCAATCTGTTGTAAATGAAACTTCAAACCAACAGTTTTTTGGCGGCGCGCAGCAATATCCAACTCAAGTAGGAGGAGCAGGCTATCCAGGTCAAATGGGAGGCTACCCGGGTCAAGTAGCAGGTGCTGGTTATCCAGGTCAAATGGGAGGCTATCCAGGCCAAGTAGCAGGTGCTGGTTATCCAGGTCAAATGGGAGGCTATCCAGGTCAAGTGGCAGGAGCAGGCTACCCAGGTCAAGTAGCAGGTGCTAGTTATCCGGGACACAAAGGTTGCGGCCAAGGAAGCTGTCATACAAAAGGCGCGCATCAAGGACCTAATTCAGGGTATTTTAGATAATGTACGTTAATAGGAGCTGATTACATCAGTTCCTATTCTATTTTGTTACAAAGGAGTTATATAATGAAGGTGCTAACGGTTACTGGTTATAAGCCATTCGAACTTGGAATTTTTAATGAAAAACATCAAGGCATTACATACATAAAAAAAGCGCTCCATAAAAAATTACAGGAATTAGTAGAGGATGGATTAGAATGGGTATTGATTAGTGGCCAGCTAGGAGTAGAAATTTGGGCAGCAGAAGTGGTATTTGATCTGCAGCTCGATTATCCCGAGCTTCAGTTAGCTGTTTTAACCCCATTTTTGGAGCAAGAAGAAAAATGGAATGAAGTCAATAAAGAATTGTATGAATTTGTCTTAAGTCAAGCAGATTATGTAGATAGCATTACAAAAAAGAAATATGAAAGTCCAGCACAGTTTCGGTTAAAAAATCAATTTTTAGTAGAAAAAAGTGAAGGTATTTGTTTAGTTTACGACGAAGAGCACGAAGGAAGTCCTAAATATATGTTAGAAACGGCTAAAAAACGAGCTGAACGAGAAGAATACCCTATTATAATGGTGACGTCTCACGACTTACAGGATATCGTGGATGAAGAAAAATTTTCGTCTTTTTGACGTCACTTGGCGAAACATTTTAAAAGATAAATTGACATTTGAAGCTATTTTTGAAAAAATGAATTATAATAAAGATAAGGTTTATCGTATTCGAGGTGATAGAGATGTTAGCTGATAAAATCCGTTTAACGGCCAAAGAAATTTTAGAAAAAGAATTTAAAACAGGCATGAGAGGCTATAATCAAGAAGAAGTAGATAAGTATCTAGATTCTGTGATTAAAGATTATGAAGCATTTCATGAAGAAATTGAAGCATTACAAACTGAAAATTTACGCTTAAAAAAGCAAGTAGAAGAGTTATCTAAAAAGCCGCAACAACCTTCGTTTACCCCGCCTCCGGCTCAACAGCAGCAGCAAGCGGGTACGACAAACTTTGATATTTTAAAACGTTTGTCGAACTTAGAAAAACATGTGTTTGGAAGTAAATTATACGAATAACCTAAAAATAGGAGTTGCATTCAACTCCTATTTTTATTATACTAAGGAAAGTCGTTATCAATAACGTTCGGGTAATTGCTGCATCACATATGAGGATGTAGAGGAAAGTCCATGCTCGCACAGACTGCGATGTCTGTAGTGTTCGTGCCTAGCGAAGTCATAAGCTAGGGTAGCTGTTAAAAGCTAACGGCGGGGAAAAAGCCTAAGTCTTTTTAAGATATGGTTTGACTACTCTGAAAGTGCCACAGTGACGAAGTCTTATCAGAAATGGTAAGAGTGGAACGAGGTAAACCCCTCGAGCGAGAAACCCAAATAATGGTAGGGGAACTTTCTGGAAGGAACTGAACGGAAGGAAGGACAAAATGGTTACATTTTGTAGATAGATAATTGCCACCGGAGTACGAGGTAGCTAGCCGCTTGCAGTACAATGGTACAAAACATGGCTTACAGAACGTTATTGAAAAGCAATCGACACTTGTTGTTATACACTATATTTTAATCCAACCCAGCTCTTCGTATAACGGAAGAGCTTTTTTTATGTCAAAATGACAGCTTATCATAAGCTGTCATTTTTTTTGTACAATCAGACTGAGCTTGTTGTCAGCCTCAGGTCTTAGGAGAAAATAAAGCTCTAGCTCGTTTTGAAAAAACGTCATAATCCTTAAACTAAGTATATAGATAAGCGAAAGGAGGAAACAAAATGAAAAAAGTTGGTTTGTTTTTGATTGGAGCGGTAGCTGCTATCGTTCTTCTTGCAAATGCTGGTCCTATGGTAGGACTTGCACTTGGCTTGGTTATTTTGTACGTAGCATTTAAAGGGTTTGTTAAAGCAGAGACCCCCTTTAAAAAATGGCTCTGGGGGTTTATTGGTGTTGTCGTACTCTTAACAACCGTTTCAAACCTTCCGGCCCTTGCTGGTATCATCGCAGCAGTAGTACTTTACATTGTATATAAAAAGTGGAACAGCAGCAGCCCTATAAAAACGGAAAAAGAAGATCCGTTTAAGCACTTTGAACGTCAGTGGGCTGACTTAAATCAAAAATAATAAAATTTCACTTTATTATCTAAGGAGATGAACAAAATGAGAAACTTATTTACTCGAATGAAAGAAACGATTTCTGCAGACCTTCATCAATTACTAGATCACAAAGAACAAAAAAATCCAATTGCTGCGTTAAATCACTATTTGCGTCAATGCGAGCAGGAGACCGAAAAGGTAAGGCAGCTTGTTGAGCGACAGCACACGTTAAAAGAACAGTTTAATCGCGAATACCATCTGGCCCTTGACATGATGAAAAAACGTCATGAGCAAGCACAAGTGGCACAAGCGGCTGAAGAAGCGGAATTACATGAATTTATTTTAAAAGAGCATGCTCACTACGAAGAGAGAGCAAAGCGTGTAAAAGAATCTTATGAAGATGCATCCAAGCAGTTAGAAGAGCTTGAACAAAAGTATGAAGAAATGAAGCATAAGGTAAAAGATATGCATATTCGCCGTATGGAACTAATGGGGCGCGAAAATATTGCTCGTGCGCACCATCGTATGAATTCAGTAATGAAAACAGAAGCATCTTATACGTCCTACAGCCAGTTTGACGAAATGGAAACATATATTGACCAGCTTGAAAATCAAATTAATACAAATTACTATAGACAAACGGTAGACAGCAAGATTGCTGAATTAGAAAAAAGAGTAAAATCATCGTAAAAAATCAGTGTTTCTGCATAAAACATGGTATTCTAAAAAAGGCGTAGGTTTCTGCGTCTTTTTAAGGTGAGAGAATAGCTACCTGCAGCATCCAAAGAACGCTATGTCATCTACGAGGAGAAAGGAGAGAGAGCTGTGCAAAGCGTAAACAAAACAGAATCTCTTATGTTCATTTTTATCTGCAGTTTATTTGTCCTGTTTATTGAAATTATGTTTTTTCACAGCGGCTTGATCTTTTCTGTATTAATTGCCGGTGCGTTCATGTATATTGGGCGAAAAAAAATGAGAAGAAAACTAGGGCGCATTTTATTTTGGATTGGCGTTATTGGACTTGTGTTGAATATATTTAATACGGTTGCCTTTAAGTTTTTAGTTATTGCTCTTTTTCTGTATTTTTTACTTAGATTTATTCAATCAAGAAAGCATCCGGTTGAATTCAGACCAACTGACGAATTTACACAGCATCCAAACCAAAGTTTGGTGCAGGTCCGGCCGGTTTTGACGAATAAACTTCTTGGTAGTCAAAGAACCGAAGATTCCGTATACGAATGGGATGATATTAATATTCAAAGCGTATGGGGAGACATTGTGATTGATTTAAGCAATACTGTTCTGCCAAAAGGCGATGCGGTTATCTTTATTCGACAAGTGTTTGGAAATATTAAAGTGCTCATTCCTTACGAAACGGAAGTATCTGTGAATCATTCTAAACTAGCAGGAAACGTAACGGTTTTTGGTCATCAGCGCGGCTTTTCGTTCAATGAAAATTTGTCTATCAAAACAGAGGAATTTGACCAATCTGCTCATAGGGTGAAGATTGTTACAACTGTTGTGATTGGAGATTTAGAGGTGCAAAGGATATGAGTATTCTTCAACGGCAGTTATTATGGGGGATTTTCTTAAGTTTTTTTGTATTTGTATCCGTGCTCCTTACCGTGTTTTTTGCATATCCTGTTTTTCAACTTAGCGACTTATGGAAAACAAGCGTATTTGGCATGCCTTTTGTGCTGTTTTCCTTCAGTTTAAGCCTTACGATTGGAAGCGTGATTGGAGGAATTATGGGGTTTATGTGGAGACAGCAGTGGACATATGTTGAAAATCGATTATATGAAATAGAAAATGGCCAACGGCATATGTCGGCAAATGAATCGCTTATTCAAGAAACGTCTCGAATTATAAGCCGTTTAAACAAAGTAGATCATAAAATGATTCTTCAAGCACAGCAATCTCAAAAGATGGCAACGGAAAAAGTAGAAAATCAGCAAAAACAAGTGCAAAAAATTGTTTCTCAGGAACGAAATCGGCTTGCTAGAGAACTGCATGACTCCGTTAGTCAGCAGCTATTTGCTGCTTCGATGCTTATGTCCGCTATTACGGAATCCAATCTTACGCTACAAGACTCTGAAGCTAAGCAATTAAAGATGGTTGAAAAAATGATTAATCAATCACAGCTTGAAATGAGGGCTTTGCTTCTTCATCTTCGTCCTGCAGCATTAAAAGGAAAATCGCTACAGGCTGGAATGAAAGAATTGATGAATGAGCTTGCTCAAAAAGTACCGCTTGAATTAAATTGGAAAATAGAGGGGTTTGAACTTGATAAAGGCATTGAAGACCACTTGTTTAGAATTTTGCAAGAATCCGTATCAAATACGCTGCGTCATGCAAATGCAACAGCTTTAGATGTGCTGCTGATTAAACGTGACTTTTCCATTATTTTACGTATTGTTGATAACGGAGTTGGTTTTGATGTAGAAAAGGAAAAAGTCGGATCGTACGGCCTGCAAAATATGTATGAACGCGCAGTTGAAATTGGAGGCATATTAAAAATTATTAGTTTGCCCGACAAAGGAACAAAGCTAGAAGTAAAAGTACCGTTAGTAGAAAGAGAGGAGAAGCAAAATGATTAATGTACTGTTAGTGGATGACCATGAAATGGTTCGTATTGGCGTAGGAGCGTATTTGTCGGCTCAGCCAGACATTCATGTGATAGCTGAAGCAGCAAATGGCCAACAGGCCGTTGAATTAGGGCTTCAGCTGCGCCCGGATATTATTTTAATGGATTTAGTTATGGAAGAAATGGACGGGATTGAAGCAACAAAACAACTTATTAAGCAGTGGCCAGAAGCGAAAGTGATTATCGTCACTAGCTTTCTAGATGACGAAAAAGTATATCCCGCTCTAGAGGCAGGGGCAACAAGCTACTTATTAAAAACGTCTAAAGCAGGAGAAATTGCAGCTGCTATTCGCCGTACATATGAGGGGCAATCTGTATTAGAGCCTGAAGTAACCGGTAAAATGATGTCTAAAATGAGAAAACCGTCTTTACCTCATGAAGAACTGACAGCTCGTGAAATGGAAATTTTGCTTTTAATGACACAGGGAAAAACAAATCAAGAGATTGCAGATGAATTATTTATTGCGCTAAAGACGGTAAAAACACATGTGAGCAATTTATTAAGTAAGCTGGATGTACAGGACCGGACTCAAGCTGTCATCTATGCCTTTAAACACAAATTAGCGCAGTGAGAATCGTTATTCAAAAGAGAATAACGATTTTTTTTGTGAAAAACCTATTTTTTTGCATGTATTCATTATAAAATAGCGATATGCGTAAATGCGAACGCTTACGTAAAAGCACTATTTTGAGGGGTTGAGCACATGGAAAAGAAATGGTGGAAAGAAGCTGTTGCGTATCAAATCTACCCGCGAAGCTTCATGGATTCAAATGGCGATGGAATTGGTGACATTCAAGGGGTTATTTCAAAATTAGACTATTTATCTGATCTTGGAATTGATGTCATTTGGATTTGCCCGATTTATCAGTCTCCTAACGATGATAATGGCTACGATATCAGTGATTATAAAGATATTATGAAAGATTTCGGAACAATGGAAGACTTTGATGAGCTGCTAGATGAAGTTCACCATCGCGGAATGAAGCTGATTATGGATTTAGTTATTAATCATACTTCAGATGAACACCCTTGGTTTTTAGAATCTAGGTCTTCTAAAGAGAATCCATATCGTGATTATTATATTTGGCACGAAGGTAAAGATGGAAAAGAGCCAAACAACTGGGAATCTATTTTTAGCGGATCAGCTTGGGAGTTTGATGAAAAGACAAAAGAATATTACATGCACGTATTTTCTAAAAAACAGCCTGATTTAAACTGGGAAAACGAAAAAGTACGTCATGAACTTTATGAAATGGTTAACTGGTGGTTAGATAAAGGAATTGACGGCTTTCGTGTAGATGCTATTTCGCATATTAAAAAAGTGGCCGGCTTCCCAGATCTACCGAACCCTGAAAAGCTAGATTATGTGCCATCGTTTGAGGGGCATATGAATCGACCGGGAATTCAAGAACATTTAAAAGAGCTAAAAGAAAATACGTTTGCCAAATACGATATTATGACGGTTGGAGAGGCAAATGGTGTAACATCGGACAGCGCAGATGAGTGGGTAGCTGAAGATGGCGGAAACTTCAATATGATTTTTCAGTTCGAGCATATGGGACTGTGGGATAAAGGTGAAGAAAAACCGCTTGATTTAATCGAGTTAAAAACGATTTTAACTAATTGGCAAAATGGTTTAGAAAAAATCAACGGCTGGAACGCTTTATATTTAGAAAATCATGACCAAATTCGTTCTGTAAATAAATTCGGCAGCACAGCTTACCGAGTGGAAAGTGCAAAGTGCTTAGCTGCACTATACTTTTTAATGAAAGGAACACCGTTTATTTATCAAGGACAAGAACTTGGAATGACCAATGTTAAGTTCGATTCTATTGACGATTATGATGATGTTGGTATGATTAACTACTACCGTATTCAGCGTGAAAAAGGCGATTCACATGACGAGATTATGAAAGTTATTTGGGAAACAGGCCGCGATAATTCAAGAACGCCAATGCAGTGGAACACAGAAAGAAATGCAGGATTTTCTACTGGTACCCCTTGGATGAAGGTAAATCCAAATTACGTAGATATTAACGTAGAAGAGCAGAAAAGTGATAAGGATTCGGTACTGAATTTTTACAAACAGCTCATTAAAATTAGAAAACAGCATGATGTGCTGGTGTATGGAACTTATAAGCTGCTCGCAGAAGAAGATTCTGCTATTTACGCGTATACGCGAACATTAGAAGGTGAAACCGCTGTTGTTATTTGTAATATGTCACCGAATAATCAAACGTTCGAGTTTCCTTCACAGAGCTCATTTGCAAACAGAGAAGTGCTGATTCATAATTATCCGTTGGATACAAACGAAACGCTTGAAAAATGTACGCTGCATCCATATGAAACACGTGTATACTTACTTTCATAAACAAGTTGAGCAACCGATTGCGCAATTGTAAAATGAAAATCTTTTAAAAACACATTTATATGCGACATAGGTGAAGAAACTGCTGGCTCTATCAAGAGCCAGCAGTTTTTGCATTTTAATAAAAAGACGGAGAAAGCTTTGACTACGGCGCATGTATATGGTACTTTTACACTTAGTGTAGATAATTAGAAACAAAATGAGGTTGAAAAATGGCGAAATATAAAATTATTGCAACAGCAGCAATGGGAATTGAAGCACTGGTCGCTAAAGAAGTGCGTGCTTTAGGATATGAATGTGAAGTAGACAATGGCAAGGTTATCTTTGAAGGAGACGAGCTCGCAATTGCTCGCTGCAATTTATGGCTTCGTACAGCAGATCGAATTAAAGTGCAGGTTGGACAGTTCAAAGCTCGTACGTTTGATGAGCTTTTTGAACAAACAAAAGCATTAAACTGGGGTGATTATTTACCGGTCGATGCACAGTTTCCTGTGTCGGGAAAATCGGTTAAATCTAAATTGTTCAGTGTATCAGATTGTCAAAGCATCGTGAAAAAAGCTATTGTTGACAGCATGAAAAAACATTATAACAAAACAGCAGGCTGGCTCGAAGAAACGGGCTCAACGTTTAAAATTGAAGTAGCGCTATTAAAAGATGTTGCTACATTAACAATTGACGCAAGCGGTGCGGGACTTCATAAGCGCGGTTACCGCGTTGGGCAAGGGGAAGCTCCTTTAAAAGAAACGCTGGCAGCGGCTCTAATTATGCTAACGCCGTGGAATGCGAATCGTCCGTTTGTCGATGTTTTTTGCGGTTCTGGTACAATTGCTATCGAAGCAGCGCTTATAGGTCAAAATATTGCACCAGGATTTAATCGTGACTTCTTATCAGAAGAATGGCCATGGATGTCAGCAAATATTTGGGACAAAGCGCGCGAAGAAGCAGAAGACTTAGCGAACTACGACCAAGTGCTAGATATTGCTGGTCATGATATTGACCATCGTATGGTAAAAGTAGCGGAGCAAAATGCATTTGAAGCTGGACTTGGAGATTTAATTCAATTTAAGCAAATGCAAGTGCGCGATTTTACGACGCCGAAAGAATATGGAATCATTATTGGTAATCCTCCGTACGGCGAACGTTTAAGCGATCGTCCTTCTGTTGAAAAAATGTACGCTGAAATGGGCGAAGCGTTCTCTAAGCTTGATACGTGGTCGATTTATATGCTTACATCTCATGAACAGTTTGAGCAGTACTACGGTAAAAAAGCGACGAAAAAACGCAAATTATTTAACGGATTTATTAAAACAGATTACTATCAGTACTGGGGACCTCGTCCTCCACGCAACGACCAATAATAAAAAGCCAAGCGGTGTAAAAACCGCTTGGCTTTTTTACGTTATTTCTTTTTTAAACCGCGATAAGCTAGCATTCCAAACATGCCTATCCCGAGCACGACAATTAATAAAATAAACCAAAACGTGGCATTAAGCAGGTATTTATATAGTCCGTCATAATAATCATGCATGTACTCACCCCATTATGTTTTTTTATAGTATGGGCGAGTAGCAGGGCAATATATGTATTCATTTCTTTTCAATAGCAGGCTTAAAACGAGAAATGATTAGCTTATTTCTAACATATTTACGAAAGGGAAATCTCATACTAAAACCTAAGAGGTGATAAAATGAGAAAAAATCGATCAGCACGGATTTTTGGCGGGATGATGCTTCTTTCATGGTTAACCATCCCTTTTATAGGACGACAGCATATTAAGCGTTATTTATCATCTACTATGTTTATTTCCTTTTTGATTATGGTTGAAAGCTATATTGCTGAAAAAAAGAAGTGGTGGATATTCCCTAATCCTCCTCATCCATATCTAACAGGTGAAGCTGCTTTACTTTTAGGTCCATTTTTAGCAGGTTCTTTATGGATTAAAAAGTTCACATATGGCCATTTTGGAAGGTATATGTTATTGAATGCAATCGTAGATACATTTTTTGTTTATCCTTTTCAACGAGCTATGAGCCGTGCAAAGCTTTTTAGGGTAGGCACATTTAAAGAGTACCATTTGCTAGGTATCTTTCTGTTGAAAGCTGCTTTAATGTACATTTACCAACATATGGTAGTAGAGAAACCGAAACCTCAGCGTGCTTTAAAAAATAATCCTATAGAATAAAGGCGCAGGCAGGGAATCGTGATTTTCTTGCCTGCTATTTTAATGCTCCAGATGTCATTCCTGAAATGAAATGTTTTTGCAAAAACACGTACGCAATCAATAATGGAATAGAAGAAAGAACGACTGCTGAAAACAGCATAGGGTAATTAGTCAGAAATTCCCCTTGAAAGTCCAATAGTGCAATAGGCAGCGTTTTTACTTCTTTAGATTTTAATAATAGCAAAGGGAATAACAGATCATTCCACACAATCACAAACGAAAAAATTCCTACTGTAGCCATTGATGGTATTGAGAGTCGAAGAGCGATTTTTGAATATATTTTCCACTCTGACGCTCCGTCCATGCGAGCAGCTTCGAATAGTTCCCTTGGCAAAGTTTTCATAAACCCCGTGATAATAAACACACCGATGGGAAGCAAAAAACTTATGGAGACGATAATGACGCCTGTTAGCGTATTGACGAGCCCAAGCTTATTCATCAGTAAAAAGACAGGAATCATATTGACTTGAGTAGGGACGATCATTCCGCAAACAAAAAAGCCGTATACAATCCATCCAAGCTTTTGAGGTAGCTGAATAATGGCGTAAGCAATCATGCTTGAAAACCATAGAATAAAAAACGTGCTAAAGACGGTAACAATCACGCTGTTTTTAATATAGCCAAAGATGGGTTCATTGACGAGCAGCTGTTTATAATTTTCAATATTCCAGCCTGCTGGTAATCCGATTGGGTTGCTGTAAAGTTCAGGCGTTGTTTTAAAGGTTGTTAATAGAACCAAGCTTAAGGGCAACAGAATGATTAAACCGTATATCCCTAAAATCAGTTGTCTGAATGGATTTTGTTTCATAAAAGAATCTCCTTTTACATTTTGGTCAAGCGAAGTACGCGAAATTGAAGAAACGTTAAAAGAGCAATTACAATCATAAATACAACGGAAATGGCAGAGGCATAGCCGAAACGAAAATTAATAAAAGCTTCGTGATAAAGAAGTGTCGAAAGAATTTCAGTTGAGTTGGAGGGACCTCCATTTGTCATTGCAATGATTAAATCAAATGCTTTAAAACTTTGTATGGTCGTATACGCCACAACCATTGTCGTAGCTGGAGCTAAAAGAGGCCACGTAATGCGCTTGAATTTTTGCCATCTTGTTGCTCCATCAATACTAGCAGCCTCATATAACTCACTGGGAATAGCTTGAATTCCAGCTACAAAAATAATAAGCATTTGACCAGTATGTGCCCAAAATTGTACAAAAGCCAAGCTGTAAATGGCAATATGTCCATTTCCAATCCAAGACTGGGTCCAATGCTCAAGGCCTATTTTACTTAAAAATAGGTTAACTCCTCCAATGTTGGGGTCATACATAAAGTTCCACGTGAACGCAATCGACACGGACGAAATAATCGTCGGTACAAAAAAGAGTGAGCGATAAAATGTATTCCATGCAGAATTTTTATAAAGTAAGAGTGCAAAGCCTAAGCTCAATAACGTTTGAAAGATCAGCACGCCAATTGTGAACTTTAAGTTGTTTGTAAGAGACTGTGTAAAAATAGCATCGTTTGTTAAAATTTCTTTGAAGTTTTGAAACCCTACAAATGAGAATTCAGAAGACAATCCATTCCAATCAGTTGTGCTTAAAAATAACGCAGAAAGCGTTGGCAATGCAAAGAAAACAGTATATATGACAAAACCAGGAAGTAAAAATAACCATAGATGTTTGCTTTTAGAGATATTTTTAAATGAAAAGAGAGGAAAAGAGAACGAAGGGGTTCTCTTTTCTTCTTCTTGAATAGACGTATTAGTTTTTAGCGACACGTTCTACCTCTCCTTGTGCTTTTTCAGCAGCTTTTTTCGCTGACATACCGGATAGTACGTCCTGTACAGATGTTTCAACAGCTTTTGATACGCGCTCATTTAAAATGGTGAATCGAGGTTGGAAGACCGTTTTTTTGTCTTTCCACTTTGCGCTTTCTTTGAGTTCAGGTGAATCATATTTCACGTCTTTGACCGTTAATAACTGGCCAGTAGCATTTGCGTACTCAGAAGAAACCTTTGGATCTGCAAGGAAAGTTAAAAATTTCTTAGCAGCTTCTTTGTGTTTTGATTTTTCAGCAACACCTAATAAGAATGTTGTGGTATGAACCCCTTCGTATTTTGCTTTATCTTGATCCACTGTAATCGGTGCAAGCAAACCTTGATCAATCTTTGGATTTTGCTGTTTGACTGTAGCCATCATATAAGAACCTTGAGCAAGCATTGCGCCTTTTTCCTGAGCAAAAAGTGCTGCAGCACTTTCTTTTTTCGTACCAAGAGCATCTTTTTGGAAGTATCCTTTGTCATTTAATTCTTTAATTTGAGATAGTGTTTTGACAAACCATTCATCAGTTAGCTTGCGCTTGCCCGTTTCTACTTCGTGAAGGGCGTTGTTTGTAGGTTCGTTATTCATAATCATTGGGTTAATAAATTGAGAAGGACTTACGTCTCCTGAAAATAAAATCGGCGTGTACCCATTTTTCTTTAATGTTTCAGCTGTTTTTAAAAAGCTATTCCAGTCTTTAGGAACATCTAAGTTTAGTTTTTTAAAAATGCCTTTGTTATAGACAGGGATGTTATAGACCAGCTGATAAGGAAGAGCATATTGCGTACTATCCGCTTTACCCGCTTGGATTAGCTTTTCGTCAAATTTGCTCAGTAAGTTTTGGTCGTCCAGCTTTGCAAAACCGTTTGCTTTGCGAATCGTTTCAAATTGACTTCCTGGAAAACTAGCGAATACATCGATGCCTTCTCCAGATAGTAGAGATCCTTGAATTTGTGATTGATATGAATCAGAAGGAAAGACGGTCATCTCTACATGAATATTTGGGTTTTTCTTTTCAAATTGCTCAATGATAGAATCAAAGGACTTCGTATCTTCTCCTCGCCAATGCGTAAAGTTAATGGTTACTTTTTTAGAAGAATCGCTGCTGTCGCCGCTTGTTGAACTGTTTTTACCGCAGCCCGCGATGATTACGGTGAGCATTGCTAACAAAATTAATAATTTTTTCATTTTAGTTCCCCCATTTATAGAATTCTCTTTAGATAGTTATTGGTCAATTTTGATACGGTTGGTAGATGCTTGGTCAAAGAAATGAGCATGATTCATTTGAAAATGAAACGGAAAGTGCTGATGAACTTGAATATGTTCATCCCCAGGGATTTTAGCCACAAAGAGCTGCTCTCCTAAACTGCTGTATAGTATGTACTCTGCTCCTAATAACTCAGACACATCTACCGGTAATGAAATATGAGGAGCATAAGAAGAAGCGCGCGTAATATGCTCGGGTCGAATTCCTACAGTAATGAATTGATTATTGTAGCCTTTTTCATGTAACGAATGCATTTGATTTTCTGTCAGTTGAAACTCATGTTCACTGATGTGCAGTTTGCTGTTCACTACTTTTCCTGTGAAAAAGTTCATTCCCGGTGAGCCTATAAAACTGGCTACAAACGTATTCTCTGGAGCATTATACACTTGCATAGGTGAACCTATTTGCTGAATTTTTCCGTCTTTCATAACTACGATTCTGCTTGCCATCGTCATGGCTTCTGTTTGATCGTGCGTTACATAAATAATGGTCGTCTGCAGCCTCTGATGAAGCTTACTGATTTCAGCACGCATTTGTACGCGAAGCTTCGCATCAAGATTAGACAAAGGCTCATCCATTAAAAAAATTTGGGCATTCCGTACAATGGCTCTTCCTAAAGCCACCCGCTGACGCTGACCTCCTGATAATGCTTTTGGCTTGCGTTTTAAATAGGGTTCTAAGTCCAAGATACGAGCCGCTTCACGAACGCGCTCATCAATTTCTTGTTTAGGGACTTTGCGGAGCTGTAAGCCAAATGCCATGTTGTCGTAAACAGTTAAATGAGGGTAAAGCGCGTAGTTTTGAAACACCATTGCAATATCCCGGTCCTTAGAAGGTAAATCGTTTGCACGATCTCCATTAATAAGCAAATCTCCTTCTGTTATCGATTCGAGGCCGGCGATCATTCGAAGGGTAGTGGATTTACCGCACCCTGAAGGTCCTACAAATACAATAAATTCTTTGTCTTGAATATGAAGATTGAAATTATCAACTGCAAGACTATCTTTTCCGTATTTTTTATACACATGCTGTAACTGCAGTTCTGCCATTTTTTCTCCTTTCAGCAGGCTTTTAAAAAATAAAAGCCTCTAATTGCACAGACGGATTGTACGTGTATCTGGCAATTAGAGGCTATCGGTTGACCGGTAAGCCTGTAGTATGTAGTTTTGAGTAATTGAATCTGTAAGTAATTTTAAAATATATTATTCCTATATGTCAAGTGAGAATTAAAATATTTTAATAAGTTCGATTATTTTTTTAAATGAAAGAATCCATTTATTAAGCCAGAGATGCTGGTTTTGAGAATAAAATAAACAGCTGGTGTATAGAATGATAGTATTCACTTTTATAGTAAGCACTACAGAGAGAGGATGTTTATAAATGGATAGAAACACGCAGTTCACTATGATTCGTCAAGCGTTGGAAAACAGCTATCATTTAATGCAGCAGGGAATAGAAGTTAGCGGAGAGACGCTTACTCAGTTGGAACAAGCAAAAGCCGAGTATGAAGCGGCCTTTTTATTGTCTCAGTCCACGGATTCCAAATTCCGCTGTAATTAATTTTTTAATAGCACTTATTCCGTTTGCGTTCTATACACCCAGCTTTTATATAAAAAGGTTCTGTCCTTACAGGCAGAACTTTTTTATGTTCAGCTCTTTTTATTGACATTTTAGATAAAGTAGTCAATAATTAAGTTTTGCTTACGTGAGAAATTTACTAGATAAAAAGAAGTGAAGCTAATTTTTATTGATAGATATTTACATAAATAAAGGAGTCAGTATCGATGATGAGAGAGCGGTTGCCTTTTACAATTGAGCGGGATGAAAACTTTTTTGACAAATTAAATGAATGGATAGGTGATGTTTTTTATGATCATCTTCCAGAGGCGGGGTTAGAACTTCGGGATGAACAAATTTTTATGGCTTTTCAAATCGAACGAGCTTTTAAAGAAAAAAATGTAATCTTTGCAGAAGCAGGTGTAGGAACAGGGAAAACCATTGTGTATTTACTGTACGCTATTTGTTATGCAAGGTATATTGGCAAGCCGGCTATTATTGCCTGTGCGGATGAAACATTAATTGAACAGTTAGTAAAAGCCGAAGGAGACATTGCCAAGCTCTCTGGTATTTTAGATATTAACATGGATGTTCGCCTAGCAAAATCTCAAGATCAGTATCTGTGTTTAAAGAAATTAGATGCTGTGACAGCACGAACAGATAATGAAAACATTGAAGAAATTTACGATACGCTTCCTGATTTTGTTCATGATCATAGCGGTATGCAGTCGTTCTATCACTACGGAGACCGTAAAGAATATCCTCATTTAACGGATGAGGAATGGAATCAAATTAACTGGGATACGTTTCAAGACTGCTCTTCCTGTGAGCAGCGTCATAGATGCGGCTTAACGCTTTCACGTGAGCACTATAGAAAAGCGCATGACTTAATTATTTGCTCTCACGATTTTTACATGGAGCACATTTGGACATATGAAGCCCGCAAGCGTGAAGGACAGCTTCCGCTTCTTCCTGAAAGCAGCTGTGTTGTATTTGATGAAGGCCATCTGCTGGAATTTGCTGCACAAAAGGCTTTAACGTATCGCATTCAAGAAGATACGTTAGAAAACTTGTTAACGCGTCTGTTAGAAAATGACGTGCGAGAAGAATTTGCTGTGAAGATCGAGCACGCTATCGATGTGTATGCAATGTTTTTCGACCGTTTAAGTGAAGCAAGCACAGAAATCGTTGGTTCTAGCCGTAAAGAAGTAGCCCGCACAAACGGATTACAAAGTGTAGGAAAAGAACTTTTATCGCTGCTTGAGCATATCGGAAACGAGCTTGTGTTTGAGAGTGAGACTTATACAGTAGACGAATATACGCTGCGAATTGTAGATGAGTACCTAGATCAAATTGATTATTCGCTACGCTTATTTATGGACAACGAAAATGCCATCTACTGGGTGGAAGAAAACAACTGGCAGCTGACGTTGGTTATTATGCCGCAAGCAGTAAAAGACGTCTTAAAAGAACGAGTATTTGCGAAGAAAATACCGTATATTTTCACTTCTGCCACTCTTTCAGATAACCAATCGTTCGATTATTTAGCATATAGCTTAGGAATTGCAAAGCCGCTTTCTTTTTCCGTTGAATCGCCATTTGATTATGATGAGCAAATGAACATTGCGGTAAAAAATGTTTCAGATGATCAAGAAGAAGCGTTTGCTGAAAAATTTGCCTTTGCTGTCACTCAGCTCGAAAAAACGAACGGACGAGCACTTTTATTGTTTAACAGCAAAGAAGAATTAGAGATGTTCAAAGAAGTTTCCAAAGAGTTAGATCAGTACACGTTTTTATTTGAAGGCGATCAAGAGATCAGTAAATTAGTATCTCAGTTCCAAAGAGAAGAAGAAACGATTTTATGCGCTGTTCATTTGTGGGAAGGGTTGGATATTCCTGGACCTTCGCTATCTAATGTAATTATTTGGTCTCTGCCGTATCCGCCAAATGATCCGGTCTTTGAAGCAAAGCGCAATCAAGTAGTTGATCCATTTTGGGATGCAGATATGCCGTATATGCTTCTTCGCTTAAAGCAAGGAGTTGGAAGACTGATTCGCTCTCATAACGATAAGGGTCTAATTACGATCTTTATGCCAAAAAGCACAGATTCAAAAGTGCGTTCAATCATTGAACAAAATGTCCCAACGAAAATAGAAAACGTATAAAAAAGCGCGGTTGTAGCCGCGCTTTTTTATATGTATTAATAGATTGAATATTCAGTTATATACACGCCGTTACTATTATGATAAAATAATTTATGGTGAAATAAGGAAAGTAAGGAGGAAAAACAATGAGAGAAGACATACAGAAAATTGAGAAACAGTTTTATGAATACATGAATAAAATTAAAAGTTATCACGAGGCAATCGGAGTGATGTACTGGGATTTGAGGACGGGTGCTCCAAAAAAAGGGGCGGATCAGCGTTCTGAAGTGATTGGCATGATGTCATCAGAAGCGTTCAATCTTTCTGTTTCTGATGAAATGGCAGGTTTTATTGAGAAATTAACGAACTCTGAGTCGCAGCCTTACATAAACGATATTACGAAAAAAGCAGTGGAAGAATGTAAAAAAGAATATGACTTAAATAAAAAAATTCCTCCACATGAATATAAAGAATACGTTACATTAACTTCAAAAGCTGAGTCGGTTTGGGAAGACGCAAAAGAAAAAGCAGATTTTGCTTTATTTCAACCGTACCTCGAAAAAATTGTAGCGTTCAATCAGAAGTTTGTGGATTATTGGGGGTATGAAGGGAACAAATATAACCGTTTACTGGATCTTTTTGAACCGGGGATGACGGTTGAAATTTTAGACGAGGTGTTTGGAAAGCTACGGGAGCATATTGTGCCTCTTGTTCAGCGAATCGCCGGGTCAAATACAAAGCCAAATACGGAATTTTTATTCCGTACTTTCCCAAAAGAAGCGCAAAAGCAATTTAGTCTAGACGTGTTAAAAACACTTGGCTATGATTTTGAAGCGGGGCGCCTTGATGAAACAGTTCATCCTTTTGCTACTGGCTTAAACCCGGGAGATGTGCGCATCACGACTAAATATGCCGAAAACGATTTTCGAACGGCTATTTTTGGAACAATTCACGAATGCGGCCATGCTTTATATGAGCAGAATATTTCAAAGGATCTTGTCGGTACAGTTCTATGTGAAGGTACTTCAATGGGAATTCACGAATCACAGTCGCTGTTTTTTGAGCAGTTTGTCGGTAAAAATAAGGCATTTTGGCAGCATAATTACGACGTACTAAAACAGCATGCGCCGGGGCAATTTGACGATGTAGGTTTAGAAGATTTTTACCGAGGAGTAAATGAGGCAAAACCGTCGCTTATTCGTATTGAAGCAGATGAGTTAACGTACCCTCTTCATATTATGATTCGTTACGAAATTGAAAAAGGATTGATAAACGGGGAGTATAAAGTTGAGGATTTACCGGAAATTTGGAATGAGAAATACGAAGAATATTTAGGAGTTCGTCCAAGTCACGACGGAGAAGGCGTGCTTCAGGACGTACACTGGGCCGGAGGAAGCTTTGGGTACTTCCCTTCCTACGCTCTTGGCTATATGTACGCAGCGCAGTTTAAGCATACCATGTTAAAAGATCTGCCTAATTATGATGAACTCCTCGAAAAAGGAGAAATTTCGCCGATCACAAATTGGCTAACAGAACATATTCATCAGTACGGAAAAATGAAAAAGCCTCTTGAAATTTTAAACGATGTAACGGGAGAAGGCTTAAATGTAGATTATTTAATTCAGTATCTAGAAAAGAAATATGGAGAAATTTATCACGTATAAAAGGCGCTATAAACGAATATTATGTTTTGTATCACAAGTAAATGTTCGAAAATATCATTTTTAGATATTTTCAAATAAAAGATTTGCTGATATAATACAATTAACTCAATAACGCACTCATATAATGACGAGAATATGGCTCGTAAGTATCTACCAAACTACCGTAAATAGTTTGACTATGGGTGAGCGATGAAGTTTGTTTTTCACTTTTGTGCGTAAAAGCTCAAAGACATTGCTCTACTCATATACGAGTGCAGCTATGTTTTTGAGCTTTTTTAATACAAACGTTGGAGGAACGAACTATGAAAGCTTTGCAAAACAAAATTTTAACAGATGGTATCGTATTATCGGACACGGTTTTAAAAGTAGACACATTTTTAAACCACCAAATGGATCCTGTATTGATGAAAGAAATTGGAGAAGAATTTGCTTTGCGTTTTGAAAATGCAGGAATTACGAAGATTTTAACGATTGAATCATCAGGCATTGCTCCAGCGATTATGACCGCATTGAGGCTAAACGTTGAGATGGTGTTTGCTAGAAAAAGAAAGTCTTTAACACTTCAAGACGGACTCATTACATCAAAAGTATATTCATTTACAAAAAAAGAAGAAAATGAAATTTCAGTTGCTGATAAATTTATTCAAGAAGATGACGTGATTTTAATTATTGATGACTTTTTAGCGAACGGCCAAGCTGCATTCGGCTTGATGGATATCGTACAAAAAGCAGGTGCTAAAGTAGGCGGCATTGGTATTGTTATTGAAAAAGCGTTTCAAGATGGAGGAAAACAAATTCGTAAATCAGGCGTTAAAGTAGAATCATTAGCGCGCATTCAGTCTTTATCAAATGGTAAAGTTACATTTGTTGAAGATAAACCAACAGTGGAGGTTTAAGATGAATAAAGGAAAAGTCTTTTCACTTGGTTTGCAGCATGTTTTAGCTATGTACGGAGGGGCAATTGTTGTTCCGCTTATTGTTGGAGGAGCCATTGGCTTGACACAGCAGCAGCTTACGTATTTAGTGGCGATTGACTTATTTATGTGCGGTGTGGCAACGCTACTCCAAGTATGGAAAAATCGTTTTTTTGGAATTGGTCTTCCAGTTGTATTAGGGTGTACGTTTACTGCCGTAGGACCTATGATTTCAATTGGAGGTTCTTACGGCGTTTCCTCCATATATGGTTCTATTATCGTCGCTGGTTTACTCATTGTCCTTCTTTCTGCTTTTTTAGGTAAATTGGTTAAGTTTTTCCCTCCTTTAGTTACGGGTTCCGTTGTAACGATCATTGGAATTACGTTAATTCCTGTAGCGATTAAAGATTTAGCCGGAGGAGAAGGAAGTAAAGATTTTGGCAGCTTGAGCAATTTAGGTTTAGGTTTTGGCGTTTTGCTATTAATTATTGTTCTGTATCGATTTACAAAAGGATTTATGCGCTCCGTCTCTGTGTTATTAGGATTAGTTGTTGGAACAATTGCAGCGTCTTTTATGGGAAAAGTCGATTTTTCCGGCGTAAAAGAAGAAGCGTGGGTTCATATGCCACATGTGCTGTACTTTGGGATGCCAACTTTTAATATTATGGCCATTCTGACAATGTTCCTTGTTTTACTTGTTGGCATTGTCGAGTCAACAGGCGTTTATTTTGCCGTTAGTGATATTTGTAAAAAAGAAGTGGATGAAAAAGATTTATCTAAAGGCTATCGTGCAGAAGGATTGGCCATTTTATTAGGCGGATTTTTTAACGCATTTCCTTATACAGCGTATTCTCAAAATGTAGGACTTTTACAGTTGTCAGGTGTTCGCACAAGAAATGTTGTATTTGCAGCGAGTGGGATTTTAATCGTTTTGGGTTTCCTACCTAAAATCGCAGCCGTGACGACAGTTATCCCGAGCTCTGTACTTGGAGGAGCAATGGTAGCTATGTTTGGAATGGTAATCTCTTCAGGTATTAAAATCCTTAGTCAAGTTGATTTAGCAAAACAAGAAAACCTTCTTGTGATTGCATGTTCGGTTGGCATGGGTCTAGGGGTGACGGTTGTACCTGAACTCTTCAAAAACTTACCAGAGAGTCTTCAAGTTCTTACTGGAAGCGGTATTGTAATGGGGAGTTTTACAGCAATCTTTTTAAATATTGTCTTTAATATGATGAAATCACCACGTACGCAAGTTGCAGAAACAAAGTTAACAAATGAAGTAGTATCGAAATAAAAAGAGGCTAGGACAAAAGTATTTTAGTTGAAAAGATCCGAACGATTAATCGTTCGGATCTTTTCATTGTCATGGGGAACATAGGGCTAATTTGTTCATCTTTCCTCTTAAGAGCGTGTTTTGAAAAAAAGTGTATAAAGCATTTTTCCCACGTCAGGGTTTTTCGCCACTAATGAAATTTCTCTTTTGAATTTGAAGTCTGTAATGGGTAACGCTTTAATGTTTGAGCTTTGTAAATGGCGCATAAAAATTTCAGGGAGAATTGAAATACCTAAATTAGCTGAAATAAATCCCATAATGCTTTGAGCAAATTCAATTTCATTGGCAATGGGAATTTTTAAGTTATGACGATTGTACGCTTTTTCTACTAGTGTCCGAACATCGCACCCTGGGGGGAGAACTACAATGGGTTCTTCTTTGAAATCTTCAAATGATACGTTTTCTTTTTCTGCTAACGGGTGCTGATCATTCACAAATAAATAAAAGTCTTCTTTGAATAATAGTTTTGACCAGTAAGTATGTTGAACCTCTCGATCATCAAATAAAGCCCCGTCAATTTGATTGCTTTCTAAATGCTCTAACAAATCATAATAGTGATGCGAGGTTTTTATATCAATATGGCGATTGTGGTCTTTAGCAGAAGCCAGTTGATAAGGTAAGTAAAAAGCAGCCATACTCTGCCACGTTCCGATAGTTAAATCACAAGCTTCTTGCGTAGACACTAATTTTTTTTGAAGAGCATGAACGCTTGATAGTATGGATTCACCTTCTTGTAAAAGAATTTCACCTGCTGAGGTTAATTCTACTCCTGTAGCGGAGCGAATAAATAATGTTACTCCTAAATCTTCTTCTAGTTTTCTCATTTGCTTACTGAGCGCGGGCTGCGTCATATGCAGCTGTTCGCTTGCTTTGCTTAAGCTTTTTGTTTTGGCTGTTTCAATAAAAGACTCAAGCCATTCTGTTTTCATATTTATCACCTATAACCTTTTGTTATACCCATAGTATAGAAGGGAAGTTCTCATAAATCAATGAGGATGCTAGTGTATATAGTGTAGTTAACACAGCACAAAGAAATTCACACAACTAGGAGGATGAATGATGTATCCAAACAAACTATATATTAACGGTGAATGGACAACAACAGAAGAGAAAATTGATGTGATTAATCCAGCAACAAAAGAAGTTATAGGACAAATTCCAAAGGCAGGCGCAAAGGAAGCAGCACTTGCCGCTGATGCAGCGGCTGCAGCTTTTAAAACATGGTCGAAAAGAACCGCTCAAGAGCGCAGTTCTATTTTAATGAGATGGCATCAACTAATTGAAAATCATAAAGATGAACTAGCAGAAATTATGACAACGGAACAAGGCAAACCATTTGCAGAAGCAAAAGGTGAAGTGCAGTATGGCAATGATTATATTGCTTGGTTTGCTGAAGAAGGAAAGCGTGTATACGGTGAAACGATTCCAGCTCATCATACGCATAAACGCATTACGGTTAAAAAACAGCCTGTTGGCGTTGTAGCAGCTATTACGCCATGGAACTTCCCTGCAGCCATGATTACGCGTAAAGTGGCCCCAGCTCTTGCAGCAGGATGTACAATTGTTTTAAAACCATCGGAAGAAACACCATTTACAGCATTTCGTTTAGTAGAGCTCGCAGAAGAAGCGGGCGTTCCCAAAGGTGTGATTAATGTTGTTACTGGAGATGCAGCAGCTATTGGCGACACATGGCAAAAAGACGGACGCATCCGAAAATTAACATTTACTGGTTCAACAGCGGTTGGTAAACATCTAATGCGCGGTGCTGCTGATACTGTGAAAAAATTATCGCTGGAATTAGGTGGTCACGCACCGTTTATCGTAACAGAGAATGCAGATTTAGACGCAGCTGTAAACGGCGTAATTGCTTCTAAGTTTGTCAACGCAGGTCAAACGTGCATCTGCACAAACCGCGTATATGTACAAGAATCCATTGCAGATGTTTTCGTTGAAAAATTTGCAGCAAAAGCGGCGGAATTAACAGTAGGAAATGGATTAGAAGAAGGTACACAAGTTGGACCGTTAATCAACAACAAAGCGGTTGAGAAAGTAAAAGCACAAATTGCGGATGCAAAAAGTAAAGGAGCTAAAGTTGTAGTTGGCGGACAAGCTATAACAACTAAAAACGGTTTCTTTATGGAGCCGACAATTATTACAAATGTAACTGATGACATGAATTGCATGTTTGAAGAAACGTTTGGACCATTGGCACCTGTAGCAACATTCAAAACAGTAGAAGAAGCGGTAGAACGAGCAAACAATAGCCCTTATGGTTTAGCCGCTTACGTATTTACAGAAAACATTAAAGAAGCAACGTTTGTATCTGAAGAATTAGAATATGGCATTGTAGGAGTAAATGATGGCTCTCCATCTGCAGCTCAAGCTCCATTCGGCGGCTTTAAAGAAAGTGGTCTTGGACGTGAAGGAAGTCATTACGGCATTGAAGATTATTTAGAAGTAAAATATATCTCAATGGGACTTTAATAAAAAGTAGGACAAAAATATTTTAGTCGAAGTGAAATACGAACTAGCAACTAATAATCAAAATTATTGGTTGTTAGTTCGTATTTTTTTGTTGTTAAGATGGACGTAGCTTTCATGTGTTTCGTTGTGTCCCAGCCTTTTTTTATGCACTTTTGTAAAGAAAATTTGGAATAATAGTTCTTTAACACAATTAATTGCATTTCTAGGATGTCTGTGCAAGAATAAATATTTCAAAAATGGTTTAGCTTTGTTTAAAGCGTGGGTAATACAACAAATGCACATGATTGCTTGTTAGATGAAATGAAAAGCAGAACTTTACCACTGATAAATTACGCAAGCTAGAACCAAAATAGTAGTACTGAATAGTGAAAAATATAGGAGTTGATATAGATGATTACAGCAGAGAAAAACATAGTGAAATTTAAAGCAAAAGACGGACGTGAAGTCACTATTCGTCCCGCACAGGCAAGCGATGCAGAGCATATTACAACCGCGGTAAGAGAAATTATTGAAGCTGGGGAATTTATTCAAAAAGATGAGCCGCGCACAGTCCAAGAAGAGCAAGATTTTATTGCATCAGTAGAAAAGAACAATCACATGTATGTTGTAGCTGAAGTCGAAGGTGAAGTGCTTGGAATTGCACGTGTTCTTAGAGGCGAAATTAAAATGAAGCGCCACACGGGGCTCTTCCGTACATGGCTTATTTCAAAAGCACAGGGAATGGGAATAGGAAAGCAATTTATGAATTATACGCTAAACTGGTGCAAAGAAAATAATCTTCATAAACTTTCTTTAACTGTGTTTGCTTCTAACAAAGTGGCATACGAATTGTATAAAAAGGTAGGATTTGAACAAGAAGGCGTTATGAAAGAACAAGCTTATTTCAACAATGAATATGTAGATGAAATCTATATGTCCATTTTCTTTTCATAAAAAATAAGCACTTATTTTCGTCAATCCATAAATTGTATCTGTACATTCAGATTATTTGCGCTATAATAAAAGTGCACAACAAACATACACTTCTTCAAAACGTAGACTTTCCTGAGTTACAGGAAAGTTTTTTTGTGTTTCGCCTCTATTCCACTAAAAAGAATTGAATAAATCCCCAGCTATTACAAATGTTAAATGTAACGCAATCAAAGAGGTGAAGAGTATGCCAAAGATTATCTCAGTTGGATTTGGAGTTCCCCCCTATGAATTAACTCAGCAAGACACGCTGCTATTTGCAAAAGAACTTTTTTCCGAATCGTTTAAAGATATTAATCGTCTGCTTACCGTTTTTCAAAATGGTCAAATTGAGAAACGTAATTTTGCCAAAGACTTATCTTGGTTTCAAGAAGACCATACGTTTGAAGAAAAAAATGATGCTTTTATAGAATCTGCTGTTGAATTAGGTACAAAAGCAATTGAAGACTGTTTAACAAATAAGAACTATGTAAGTACCCCTTTGCCGTGTGGAGAAATTGAGGCTATTTTTTATGTTTCAACAAGCGGTTTAGCTACGCCGAGCATTGAAGCTCGAATTATGAATAAGCTTGCTTTCTCAGACCATACAAAAAGAATTCCTATTTGGGGATTAGGGTGTGCTGGAGGCGCGTCTGGGCTTTCAAGAGCTTATGAGTATTGCAAAGCCTTTCCGCGTGCCAAAGTCCTTGTTTTATCCATTGAGCTTTGCAGTTTAACTTTTCAGCGAAATGATCGTTCAAAAAGCAACTTAATCGGTACATCTTTATTTGCAGATGGAGTAGCGGCTGCTTTAGTCGCAGGTGACGAAGCTGATACCACTTTTGCCCTTGCAAAAAGCTATCCTTACATTTTACATACACAATCGACGCTCATGCCCAATTCAGAAGATGTAATGGGGTGGGAGATTAAAAATGATGGACTATTTGTTGTCTTTTCAAAAGATATTCCCACGATTATCGATTCATGGTTAGGGGGAGAAGTTGAGTCATTTTTACAAACACAGCATTTGACCAGTCGGGATTTAAGGCATTTTGTTGCTCATCCTGGAGGAAAAAAAGTGCTTGAAGCATATGTATCAACGCTGTCGTTAAACGAAAATATGATTGCTGATTCCCTAGATGTACTTAAAAACCATGGAAACATGTCTTCGGCAACCGTTTTGTATGTGCTAGACCGCTTTATGAAGAAAGAAATTTCGAGTAAAGAATACGGTTTGTTAACAGCTCTTGGCCCTGGATTTAGTTCTGAAATGCTTCTATTAGAGTGGAGGTAAAGCGATTGTTTTTTTATAGCTTTTTTGTATTTATTATCTTACAGCGTCTATGTGAATTGGTTATTGCCAAAAGAAATGAAGCTTGGATGAAGAAGCAGGGAGCATACGAAGCTGGTCAAAGTCACTACAAATGGATGGTAAGCATGCATGCCGCTTTTTTTGCTGCTCTTTTTACGGAAGTGTATGTGTTAAACGATGGAATGTATCACTTTTCTTTTTTGTTGTTTAGCTTTTTTGTGCTTGTGCAACTTGCAAGAATATGGGCTATTTCTTCGTTAGGAAAGTATTGGAATACAAAAATTATCGTTTTGCCTAATGCGAAGGTTGTGCTAAGAGGTCCTTATCGTTTTATGAAGCACCCTAACTATACAGTAGTAGCGGCAGAATTGGTGTTAGTTCCGCTTATGTTTCAGACATACTGGACGTTAGCTATTTTTTCTGTTTTCAATTTGTGTATATTAGCCGTCAGAATTCCCTTAGAAGAGCAAGCGTTAACGAATGAAACAAATTACGGCGAAGTCATGCAAAACAGGGGACGTTTCTTTCCTGTAAAAAAACCTTAAAACTAATTGAAAATGATTATCTTTCATGATAAGATAAAACAAATGATAAAGATTATCAATTTCATCAAGTAGAAACGGTGGTGGACGTAATGGTTAGTCTTTTTGTGATCGGAGCACTTGCTACATATGTTGGCGTCACAACGTATGTAATGAAAAATATTGAAAAAGCCCAAAAGGCGTAACATACATGCGGTGAATAAAAAGTACGATGCAAAGCTGTCAAATTATTGACAGCTTTTTTTATTGTTTTTGTAACTAAAAATTCAGTTTTTTATGGGAAAACGCATGTGAATCAAGTAAAATAGAGAAAGAATAAGCAGAAATGAAGATGGATAGAGAACATTTAAATACAGTCTTGAATGAGGCAAAAGGGGTAGAGTAATAATGGGTAAAGTGAGTGTGAAACATCAAGAAAATCTCCGATTGGAAGCATCTCTTTTTCATTTACATAAGCAATTTCAAGCAGCTGGAGATGAACAGCAGGCAGCAAAAGCAATACAGCTGTTAAAAAAGTGGGTAAACGGCGAATTTGTTGTAGCATTTTGCGGACATTTTTCGGCTGGAAAATCGAGCATGATTAACGAATTAATGGGGCAAGCAATTTTGCCTGCAAGTCCTATTCCAACAAGCGCAAACTTAGTATCAGTAAAAGCTGGGGATGAGCATGCAACCGTTTATTACCGCAAACAGCCGCCGGTGCGTTATGAAGCACCTTATGAGTATGAGCAAATTAAGCAGTTTGCTGTCGATGGAGATGAAGTAGAGTCCATTCATTTATCGATAGATACAGATGCTATTCCTAAAAATGTTGTGGTGATGGACACCCCGGGAATTGATTCCACAGATGATGCGCATCGTGTATCGACCGAGTCAGCTCTTCACTTAGCGGACGTTATTTTCTACGTGATGGATTATAATCATGTGCAGGCAGAATTAAATCTTCAATTTGCAAAACAGCTGCAAGAAGCTAATAAAACGCTCTATTTAATTGTAAATCAAATCGACAAACACCAAGAAGATCAGCTAACATTTCAAGCATTTAAAGAATCTGTAGAAACGTCATTTTTAAAGTGGAATGTCAGACCAGAAGGAATCTTCTATACGTCGTTAAAAGAGCCAACCAACCGTCATAATGACCTTTCGTACGTAAAATCTCTATTACTTGCTATGATGACGGAAAAAGAAAACCGACATCAGCATATTCAACATGCGATGCAAATGGTAATTGACGATCACCTTGCCTTTATTGAAGACCAAGAAGAAGAAAAGTTAACGATTCATGACGAGCTGCGCCATAAGCTGACGCTTGAGAACCATGAAATGAATAAGCAGCAAAAAGAGCAGCTTCTCGAAAAAGAAGCTGAAATGAGGCGTGCTGAAAAGCAGCTAGCAGAAACGTACCAACAAGAAACAGGTAAGATACTAAGCAACGCCAATTTAACACCATATGAAATGAGAGAAAAAGCTAGGCTGTTTTTAGAAACGACAAAGCCTGATTTTAAAGTAGGTCTTTTATTTGCTAAGAAGAAGACCGAGGAAGTAAAAAAAGAGCGGCTGACGTTATTTTTTGATGATATGAAAGAACGAGCAGCTTCTCAGCTGCAGTGGCACTTGCAGCAATATGTGCAAGAGCTGGTGAAAAATCAAAATCTTACAGACCCGGATCTTATACGTCAGGTTCAGCAGTTTGAAATTCCGTTAGAGCCGCATGATTTAATTGAAACGGTAAAGGCAGGAGCTACGATTAATGGTGATTATGTTTTAACGTATGCAAAAGATGTAGCTGATCATATTAAGAAAAAAGCGACACGATTATTATACGAGCTTTATGCGCAAATCGAACAGAGCAAAATCGAGCAAGATGAAGTAAAGCGTGAAAAAATTTATCAACACTTGCAGGAATGTGAAGCATTTGAAGAAGCGTATACATCTCTTCAGGAAATGAAAGCAAAATTGGCACGTAAAAAAGCGTTGCTTCAATCTTTACAGCAAACTGATGATGACCTAACGGCAGAAGATACGAACGAGTTGTCATATATGTTACAAGAAGAATATGAAACGGGCATCATGAAAGCTGAAGAAAAGCGTGAAGCTGTGAGTGAGCAGAAGTTAGTTTCACAGCCTGAGGAAGCTGTGCATGAAACAGGAACAGAAAAGGTTCTTCAAGATGTATCAGCTGTTCTCGAACAGCTCCGTTCATTTGGAAAGTTAGACCGCTTTATTAACAGGCTTCAAGAAAAGCGTAAAAAGCTATCAAATCAAACGTTTACCGTAGCTTTATTCGGAGCATTCAGTGCCGGTAAGTCATCTTTTGCTAATGCGTTGATTGGAGAAAGATTACTTCCAGTATCTCCGAACCCAACAACAGCAACCATCAATAAAATTATGCCTCCAACAGAAAAACGGCCGCATAAAACAGCTGTTGTGCAAATGAAAACAAACGAGCAGATGATCCAAGATTTAAATGGTGCGCTTAAGCTGTTTCATCATGAAGTAGAAACAATTGACGAAGCGCTAACGATTATTCCGACCCTGCAGGCAACAGAAGAGCTGCAGCTGCATTTGTCGTTTTTACAGGCAGTAGAAAAAGGCTACGGCGAAGTTAAGCAGCATATCGGTTCAGAAGTAGTAGTGGATACAGAAGGATTTCATGATTATGTAGCCAAAGAAGAAAAAGCGTGTTTTGTTCAATTTATTAACCTGTATTATGACTGTGAATTTACTCGCTTAGGCATTACGCTCGTTGATACACCCGGAGCTGATTCAATCAATGCGAGACACACGGGAGTAGCGTTTGAGTATATCAAAAATGCAGATGCCATTTTATTTGTAACGTATTATAATCATGCGTTTTCAAAAGCTGACCGCGAATTTCTTATTCAGCTGGGCCGTGTAAAAGATGTATTTGCGCTTGATAAAATGTTTTTCTTAGTAAATGCAGCGGACCTAGCCAGCTCGGATACAGAGCTACAGTTAGTACAGACGTACGTAAAAGAGCAGCTTGAACAGTATGGTATACGCTTTCCGCGCTTATACCCGGTATCGAGCTTGCAGGCTTTGCAAAACCACGAGGATAAAATGTTTTTGCCATTCAAAAATGCGTTTTATCGCTTCATAAATTATGAATTACCAGAGCTTGCTATCCAAAGTGTCTATGCAGATTTCGAACAAATTTTAGCAGTTGCCAATGAAATGAAACAGGTGCAAACAAAATCAGAAGTGGATAAAAAGCGATATATTCAATCTCTTCACATAAAAAATGAGCAGGTAGCAGCAAAACTGCATGAAATTCATTTTGAATATGAACAGCAGCAGTTTGACCGAGAATTAGAAGAGCTCTTATTTTATGTAAAAAAACGTCTGTTTGTGAGGTACGATGACTTCTTTAAAGAAGCTTTCAGTCCGGCAAACTTAAGAGATGATCGAGGTGAAAAGCAAAAGCAGCTGCGCCTGTGTTTGCAGGAGTTGTTAACGTCTATTTCCTTCGACGCAACGCAAGAAGTGCGTGCGACCACTTTGCGAATCGAAAAATACATCGTAAAATTAATCGAAGACTGGCATCGAATGATCATTACAAAGCTGCAGCGCTATGAACCGACGTTTACTCCAACGTTGAACTCGTTAGAGCCTCCAAATGGCAGTGAAGTTGTGACAAGTCATCAATTTGATGAGAATGAATCGTATCAAAAAGAGCTTTCACTGTATAAAAACAATAAAAGCTTTTTTGAAAAAAATGAGAAAGCAAAGCTTCACGCTGCTTTACTAGAACGTATTAAGCCAGACGTCAATCACTACATTGCGAAAGAAGAAGCCGCTCTTCATTCACACTATACCCATTTAGTGAATCAGTACGTTTTAGCGCATAAACAGTCTGTATCTGAAGAATGGTATGATTATTACAAACAGCTGCAAGCAGCCGTGTCTGAAGAATTTCCAATTCAAGAATTGGTAAGTACAATGACTGTGCTAGAACATGTATTGGAGGAAAGAAAGGGTCATTAATTTTTATGTCTACACACATAAATAAACGTTTACAGGAAATTGAAAAAGAATATAATGTGGAAATTTTGTTTGCATGTGAATCAGGCAGCCGTGCTTACGGACTCGACACGTTAGCGAGTGATTATGACGTCCGCTTTATATATAAGTATAAAGCATCACGCTATCTTCATCTCACTAGACCTCAAGAGGTCATTAATGTAGCAGAAGGCAATTGTGATATGCAAGGGTGGGATTTGTACAAAACCATTTATTTGTTTACAAAATCAAACCCTTCGCTTTATGAGTGGCTATGGTCGCCTTTTGTTTATTATCAGAAGCCATCGTTTGCTGAGCCACTTCGACAAATGATGGCTCAATCATATTCCTTAAAAGCATTGGGATATCATTATTTTAAAATTTTAACGATAAATAGTAAAAGAAATCTGACATCTTCTGTTACAATAGAGGATATAAAAGTGATGCTCCAACTGATTCGTGCATTTTTATCACTGAAAGTAGTAGTAAAGCAGCGCAGTTTCCCTGTCATTTTATTTGCCGATTTATGTAAGCAGGCAAATCTCGACAATAGGCAACAATCCATCATTGAGCAGTTTGTACAATGCAAGATAAGCGGGAAAGTTGCTTTTAATGAAAAGATGAAAAACTTTTTGGACAGCATGAAGAAAGAAGCTGCAGCGATAGAAAAAAGCCTAAAAGAATTACCGGAAAAGCAAATCAGTTATGAGGACATTAACTTATTTTTACTAACTCAGCATCATATAATGGAGGAAAGAACATGAGTGTACATAAAGAAATTTCAGCCCATTCTAAAAAACAGCACGAATTAGTACGTGCTTTTGCCAGCTTAGAAGCTCGACGCGAGCAAGCTATTGAAGCAGCTGTGCTTCTTTGCAAAGAAGGGAAGCCCTTTTCTATAGACGGTATTAATGCTGTAACAGCGGAAATTAATGAGCTATCTCAAAAATATACCATCATTCCAGGCCGTAAAGTAGTGACAGAAGAAATGGTTAAAGAGTACGTAGCAAGAATATAAACGTGCTAAGCTCTGGTGTTTTTACCTTAATTTGAACAGGATATGACGTGCCGCTTGATCCATACTAATAGTGTACCAACGAGGTACAAATAGGAGGAGATAGCGATGGGTCGTCAAAAATTAGGTAATAAAAATGCGCAAGCGAATAACAATGCAAAGCATAATTATAACCAAGAGTTCTCTTCTGAGTTTAAAGCAAATCAGGCTCAAAAAGCAAAGCGTGCAAAAAGTGCAAATGACACTTATGCTGGGGAGTTTGCTTCTGAGTTCAACGTGCAACAAAACCAAAATAATTCTGTTAACAAGAAGTTAGAAGCTAATAAAAGTGCAAATAATCAATATGGACAAGAATTCGGCTCTTATGCTGAAGTTGAATCTGCCAAAATGAATAATGCTGCACAAAAAAAGCGTAAAAAATAACAGAACTGTTTCTAAAAACGCCGGGATTAGTCTGCTCTGTCAGCAGATTAGCCCGGCGTTTTTTGTTGGGCAATATTTGCTTGGGTACAAGATGTCAATCCATCGCAAACTATAGATGAGGTGAAGCAATATGAATAAAGGAATTGTCATTGCTCTTTCATCAATCGGTTTAGCACAAGCTTTAAAAATCCCAATTAAAAAGTATCAAACAGGAAAATGGGATATGCGGATGATTGCTGCGTCGGGTGGAATGCCAAGCTCTCATTCAGCCGGCGTATCTTCTTTGGCTACCTATGTAGCATTAAAAAGAGGTGTTTCTACAATTGACTTTGCGTTAGCATCTGTTTTTGGAATTATTGTGATGTACGATGCACAAGGAATTCGAAGGCAGACTGGCGAAATTACTATTAAAGTGAATACGTTAGATGAAGAAATTGAAAAGCTTGCGGGTCTTCCAGACGGAGGCTTTCACGATTTGACGGAACAGCGCTTGAAAGAAATGCTTGGGCATCAGCCCGAAGAAGTGATTGGCGGAGCCATTTTAGGAGTAGCACTTGGAGCAATTGGCTACTTTTTAGAAGGGAAATCATAGTCAAATAGCCAAAAGTAAGCTAAGATAAAGAAGAACCTTTGCAAAAGGATGGGACGAAAAAGTGACAAAAACAGCTCAAACCGTTGAAGAGTATCTTCTTTATCTTGAAGAAAAAGGCTTTCATTTAGCAGAAGATGCACGTGGATTTATTTCATTTGGTCAGCAGTATACGCGTGCAGCTGACGAGATGGTCATATTTACAATTGAATGGACACTAAAAGTACAAAAAGAATTTGACGGCAGTTTTTTTGTATCGCTCCTCGAGAATTTGACATCAAATCGTATTAGAAATCAAAAACAAGCCATTCAATATTTAAAGTCATCAGGTATGATTTAAGCAGGATTACATTCCTGCTTCTTTTTGATTAATGGCTTGTCTGGCCAGCTGATCAGCACCTGCATTTTGAGAGCTAGGGATCCACTTTATAAAAAATAAATCAAATTGACTGGACAATTTGAGGGCTTCTTCCAGTAAAGGAGCAAACGCTTTATTCTTAACGTATTCTTGGTTCATTGCGCGGTCTACTAGCTGAGAGTCCGTTCGAAAAGATACGCTCGTATACTTTTTTTCTAAACAAATTTTTAATGCATGAAGAAGTGCATGGTACTCTGCTTCATGATTCGTCATTGTCCCAAGAGCAATAGCGTAACGATGATGTTCACCATTTCCTTTAATTAAAATACCAGCTCCAGAAGGACCAGGGTTGCCAGCAGTGGCTCCGTCTATATAAACTTCAATCATCATACAGCCTCCTTGTTAAAACAATATAAGCTTAAACCATGTTTTTTCATCAATAGTATTGTATCATAAGTACTTCAGCTATTTTATATTAGCACGTATAAACGCTAAAATCCGCTTATTAGGTAAGAAAACTGTCATGAAAAGACATAATAGAAGATAAAATACAAAAAAGCAGAAAAAGTGTTGAATTCAAAATTGCTGATGAAAGGAATGCTCGTTATGAATTTCCAAATTGAATGGCATTATAAATCCTCGAAACATAAACAGTTAATTTTCACATCCGATTTTACAGATGCGAATGAGGCGCTAATGATTGTGGGTGATTTAGAAAAAACAGGTCGAACGAAGGAAATTTTTCTACTTGATGAGCAGCAGCAAAAATGGACTGTAAAAGAAGCGAAAAAGCTCTTACAGGAAGTACAGACAGAGCCTCACGATATTGTGGCATATTTTGACGGAGGCTATGAGCATGATACGCTCTTAGCGGGGCTTGGGGTTGTGATTTATTTTAAACAGAACAACAACTCTTACCGAATACGACGCAACTCAAGGTTGCAAGAGATTGAATCAAATAATGAGGCAGAGTATGCTGCTTTTTATTATTTAATACAAGAGCTTGAGGAACTTGGTGTTCATCATATACCGGTAACGTTTAGAGGTGACTCTCAGGTTGTATTAAATCAGCTGGCTGGGGAGTGGCCCTGTTTCGAAGAAGAGTTTAATCGGTACTTAGATCGAATAGAAGATAAAATGCAGGAACTTGGTATCCGACCCGTATATGAGCCTATTTCAAGGAAGGAAAATGAAGAGGCTGACCAGCTTGCTACTCAAGCTCTTCAAGGGATACCAATTGCTAGCAGGAAGCAAGTGTAACACACAGAACGAAATGGAGATGAACGAGAGTGGAACGTAAACAATTATTAGAAGAAGTAACGGAGTTATTGGATTACTACTGTAGTGATTGTTTTGTAAAAAAAACGTTTAATAAAGAAAAGGGCAAAACATACGCTCAAACGTTTTGTATTAAAGAGTGTACCGTAGGAGAAAAAATTAAGCAGTATGGAGATTTGCTGACTAAAAAGTAAGCGTGTATAATTTGCCGGCAGCAGCTTCATTCTATCCATATGGAGGTGTTCTTTCAATGGATAAGTTTTCAAATGAAGAAGTAACAACAGGATATAATGATTTAAAGCAAGTAGAAGTGTCTATTCAATCTGCTCAAAAGATGATTGGGACAGCTACGATGAGTATGAGTCCTCAGCAGCTTGAAGAGGCAACGAATGCGCTTAATGATGCAAAAGCACAGCTTCAATCTGCCAAAGCTCATGGCACAGGAGTAGACGAGCAATTTTTTCAGCAATGCATGCAGTCTATTCAAACATGTGAACAGCAGCTTACTGAGGCCAAACGCTAGGTATAACAAAAAAGAGACTCGGAAAAGAGTCTCTTTTACTATAAAATAAAAAGATCTATTTATGATAGCTTAGTGACATTAGCGGCTTGCGGGCCTCTATTGCCTTCTACAATTTCAAAAGATACCTCTTGTCCTTCTTCTAAGGATTTATAACCTTCGCCTTGGATGGCAGAAAAATGTACAAATACGTCGCTGCCGCCTTCAACTTCAATAAAGCCATAGCCTTTTTCATTGTTGAACCATTTTACTTTACCATTTTGCATAACTTGAATCCCCCTAGTACTGTGCAGCCTCATGCTGCTGAAACTCGAATTATCATTTCCAATAGAGGTAAATGATTGTTTATATTATATAATAATAAGAAATAAAGTTTCAATATTAAAATTTAATTTTTCTGAAAATTAAATTTTTATTTAACGTGGATACAGTACAACTATAACTAAAAAAATTTCTTATGAGATGAAAAATAACTGAAAATTTAGTTTATAATAAGAGTATAGTCAGCATAATTTTAACGCGGTGATAAGGAGTGGGTCGTGTATGTATCGTACACAAGTAAATGGAAAAGAAATCATTTTGTTATTTTCAACGCTCGAAGCAGCAAAGAGCCGCAGCAACCTAGAGAAAGAGCAAATTTATAAGCGCGTATTGCATTTAAATGAGCAGCTGCTAATGTTTCAAAATGGAACAAGCTTCACCATTGGCGATCCGTTAGGATTAATTGTAGCTCAAGTGAAAAAAAGTGATTTGACAACCATATATATCGAACATATCATTGATAAACAGTTTATGTATGATGGAGATGGTCATCGAGGTGAAGTAGTGTAACAAGATGACACCTATATATGAAGAAGCGTACGTAGATACTCGTACGCTTCTTCATATATAGGATTAAAAATATGTGATTTTACAAGTATTAACAGGGATAAATCACAAAGTTCAATAAATTAAAGAAGAACAGTGAAACCATGAATAGCAATCACCTTTTTAGCTAAAAAATATAGATACACATCATCTTATGTAATGAGATAGTTAAGCTTTAAAATCAATGAACACGAGAGGTTTTATAAAGCTTAAATTGAAAAACGTGTGATTGTGACGTTAATTAGAAGTAAGGTTTGGAGGACGCTATGGAAAGTAGAAAAAAATTGGATTTACTTGCTCTTGCTTCTGTGCCACTTATCATGACCCTCGGAAATTCAATGTTAATTCCGGTATTGCCGGTGATTGAAAAACGTCTACAGATAAGCTCGTTGCAGGTATCCATGATCATCACGGTCTACTCAATTTTCGCTATTTTTTTAATCCCGATTGCTGGTTATTTATCAGATCGATTTGGCCGCAAGAAAATTATTATTCCCAGTTTGCTGCTTGCTGCAGTAGGAGGGGCTTTAACAGGCTGGGCTTCATGGCAAATGGCCAATCCTTTCTGGGTTATTTTAATTGGCCGCGCGATTCAAGGAATAGGTTCAGCAGGAGCTATGCCTGTTGTGATGCCTTGTGTAGGAGATATGTTCAAAGACGAGCAAGAAATTACAAAAGGGCTAGGTTTAATTGAAACAGCTAATACGTTTGGGAAAGTACTAAGCCCAATACTGGGAGCTTTTTTAGCGGCTATGATTTGGTTTCTTCCTTTTTGGTTCATTCCTATTCTTTGCCTTATTTCGATTTTTTTGGTTATTTTTTTAGTGAAAGTTCCGAAAAATGATAGTTCTTCTGAATCTGAACAAAAAAAGAAAAGTATTACGCAGTTTTTGAAGGATTTGAAGAAGACGCTCAAAGAAAATATTGGATGGCTTATGGCTATTTTTATTTTAGGTGCCATTATTATGCTTGTATTATTCGGTGTTTTATTTTACCTATCGACCATACTAGAGGAGCGTTATCATATTGTGAATACAAAAAAAGGTTTAGTAATGGCTATTCCTTTGCTCGCTTTGTCTATTTCTTCTTTTGTGGCCGGGAAAAAAGTTGGAAACAATAAAATCGTTATGAAGTGGTCTGCTTTTTTTGGCTTTTTATTGTTAACATGTTCTTTCATCATTTTATTTTTTAATACGTCTCTTTTTAGTATTTTACTCACTTTAGTGCTTGGTGGAATTGGAATTGGAGCAGCTCTTCCCAGTCTTGATGCGCTTATTACAGAAGGAATTGAAAAGGAAGAGAGAGGAACCATTACGTCTCTTTACAGTTCGATGCGCTTTGTCGGAGTAGCAGCTGGGCCTCCTCTTTATACATTGCTTATGAAGTGGTCGGACATGGCTGTGTTCCAAACGTCTCTAGGGATTAGTGCAGTAGGTGCCATTTTAGTTTTAAAAGCTATCAAACCAAAACCTGAAGGCGGCGTAAAACTGAAGAAAGCTGAAGTGTGACTTTACGGAGCTGTCTTATGATAAAAGACAGCTTTTTGCTATTTAAAGACCCGTCAATATGCTTAAATTTATATTGTGTCTAGAAAAAATCCTTGAAATTTCTTATACTTCAATTTATAGACAGCAGATGCAATAGTTCTTATTTTATTGAATAAGGTGGTTTTGAATTGAGTATAAATTATCAGAAATTAAAAAGCATGGTGGATCATTATCAAATATTTGATCTTGTAGCGTATATAACAGAAGAAGTACAAAGCCTTCAACCAAAGAGCCTTGCGGGAATTGTGAAAGAATGGTTAACAAACTTACAAACGGAAGAAGAGCTGTACGAGCTTATCCGCTTTTGTGATGAAGCTTTATTAAATCGTTTAAGCCGAATGTTAACGACATATGGCTATCGTCGATTTGGCTCGATTCGAATGGTGACTCTTTATTGCGATGATCTCCTGCGCGAAGGCAAGATACTCGACGCTGATGATAGACTTTCTTTATTAATTTCTCAGCTGGATACGGAATCAGTGAAAGAGGAACAGCTTGAGAAAATCTATTTTTTAAAGGTAAGAATTCTTTTAGAAATGAAACAAGTGGATGAAGCTTCTAAGTGGATGAAACAAGTAACGTCACATAATCAAAAGGGTATGGCTGACAGATGGGGATATTTTTATTTGCAGCTCAACGACAGAATAAAAGCTGAATCCTGCTTAAAAGAAGGAACAGCATATAAGGAGAATGGAGATTTTTGCTATGCAATGCTCGCAGACTTATATGCGTATGAAGGGAAGCACGAACAATCGCTTGAAACAATTAACGAGGCTATTGGCCGCTATCCACAGCTTCCGTCCTTATATATGGATAAAGTGATGCGATTAAAAGATTTAAAAGAGTATTCTCTTTTGCTTGAAACGATTGAATTTATCGACTCAAAGTTACCCTATCACGATTATCAAGATTTTTTTACGCTGCTGCGCGCTGATATTTATTTTGAACAGCAGCAGCAATCTCAGCTTACGCATCTGCTCTCGACCAAGCGATGTTTAAAAGATTCACCTTATCAAAAATTAATCGGAAAGCATACAGACGATAAATCCAGTACAATCAAGCTTCCTATTGTACCAATTGTTCAAAAAGATAATTATTGCGTGCCAGCCAGTATGAGTATGATGTTAAGGCTTTTACATACCGAAAAAACACAGGATGAGATTGGAACTCGTATTTACGGAGGGTTAGGCTCCAAATTATCAACTGCGGTGAGCTACTTTGAATCTCTTGGCTTTGCAGCGATGTTTTTTACCGGCACAGTTGAACAGTTTAAAGAGCTATTAGACAAAGGGCTGCCTATTTTGGTCAGTCTGGAATTTGAACAAGCTTCCCACGTTCAAGTTGTATTTGGCTATGATGACGAACTTGAACTTTTTCATGTACAAGATGCTAATTTTCTAAGTCCAACTTATGTAGAATATAAAAATTTCGATCAGCATTACGCTAATTCGGGGTTTTTATCAATTGTTGCTTCTAAAACGGCAGCGAATCTCGCTTCACTTTCTAAAGAGCAAGATGTGTTTATTCGTCAGCTGTATGACTTAATCGAACTAGTTGAAGCGGATGAAGAGGCACACATTAACGATCTCGTTTCTTTATTAAAAGCAAACGAGCATGTTCCATTTGCCGCTATTTACAGTATGAAGCATTTGTACAGAAAAGAGCATGAAGCCTATATTCGTACGTGTATTAATCATGTGTTAGAGAAATATAGCAATCATGATTATCTTAAGCTTCACGCCGCATATGCCTTTTTTAAACTTGACGACAGTAAGGGAGCATCTTCCTTGTTACACCACATAGATAACAAAAAGCATAGCTCTTTTTATCACTATCTTAAAGGGAGAATTGCGCTGGATGAAGAGAAATATGATGAGGCTGTTGAAGCACTGCGCAGCTCACTGCAATTAGACGTAGAGCAGCATTTGAACTGGAGCTATTTAGCACTTGCATATATGTACAAAGGAAACCTCGAAAAGGCTTTTGAATGCTCGACTATTTCCTTAAATATGTATGGCGATGAATCTTATACACAAATCAATCACGGACTTATTTTAATGGAGAAAGAAAGATACGCGGAAGCCAGAAATCTTTTCGACGCATTATTAAAAGAAAACCCAAAAGATGCGCACAGCTGGTTTGAAAGAGCCCGTTGTGATGAACATTTAAAAAAGTTTCGTAAAGCTTACCGGGGATTTCAAGTAGCTAAACAGCTTTTGCCGACTGTTCCTTATCCATACCTTTCGATAGCTGATTTGCTACAATATCAACTAGAAAAAACGGACGAAGCTGAAAGCTATCTCAAAGAAGGCATGAAGCATCTTCCGAGCGACATGACAATTCGAGGAAGACTAGGCGATTTATACGTCGCGAATCAAAGGTACGAAGAAGCTATTGCTCTGTATAAAGAAGGCTTAAAAATAGAAGAAGATGCCCTTATGTATTTGGGCTTATCTTATGCGTATCTAGAAACAGGGGAACATTTAACGGCCGTTGATACGCTCACGCTTATTGCGCAGAAGTTTTCATCGAACAGCGACGTCCTGTTGGATGCAGGCAGCATGCTTTTAGATGCAGCAAAACAACAGGAGCTAGACAACCAAACGATAGAGTTTGGATTTGCTCTTTATGAAGAAGGAATTCATTTTGCTCAAACAGCGTTAGGTGAAGTGTTAGAGGCATATACGAGTTATTTAGAAGACACGGCTTTACTGACTCGTGGAATTAAGTTTTTAACCGCAGAACATCAAGATCACCCTAATGAGATTTTGTACATGTGCTATTTAGGCATATTATACGAACAAGCCAAGCAGCTAACAAAAAGTGAGAAACTTTATCAACAAGCGCTTCATATCAAGCAAGATGCTTTGCCATATTATCGGTTAGGTGAAATATATCAATCAATGAATCGCATTGCTGAAGCAAAAGAGGCCTTCCAAAAATGCTTAACTCTTGATAAAACATTTGAAGCCGCTTGTATGAAACTTGCCGAAATGGCTTGTGAAGAACAAAATCGTACGGCTGAAAGGAATTGGCTGCTTCAATGGATACAGCTGAATCCTATGGAAGTAAACGTTGAGCACGCAGCTTCACTTTGTGAAACAGAGAAAGAGTATGGAGAGCTGTTAGAGGTATTAAAAAGCGTAGCGGAAGTTGTGCTGCCTCAATGGCTCGCTGACAGCCATGCTCATGTGTATCGCCTAAAAGGAGACATTTCACAGGCTGAAACGTATCTAGAGAAGGCCCTTGAACTGGATCCACAGAATTCTGCTATTCGCCATCATCAGGCAAAATGGCTCATCATGGAGCAGAGATATGAAGAAGCTAGAAAAATTCTTGCAGAGCTACTAAGTGAGGATCCGGAAGATTACGCTCTATTTCAAACGTTCATGTCTAGCTTTCCAAATGGAAAAAAACTGTCTGGGCTTACGGCAGATTTAAAAAAGATAAAAATGGAAAAACAAAGAAAAAGCATGCTGTTTAAAAACGCAGCCGAGGCTTTAAATGAGTATGCCGATTCGATCGTAGAAGAGCAGCAAGGATCTATCTTCAAACGAAGCTTAGCAAAGTTCAAAGCAAAAGCAAAAACGGTTACGCTGCTTGGCTTAACGATTGAACTGTATGAACTTGCTATAAAAACGGATCGGAATAATAAAGAAGCTGTGCATGCATTTGCGGCTTTTTACGAAGAGAAAGGATTGATTGAAGATAGCATCACCGTGCTGAAAAAATCGCTGCATCAAAGCTGGGATTTTGATGTTGCCTATCATTTAGCCAATATACTTGTTAATATCCATGAAAATGAACAGGCTGCACATGAAGCGCTAAACTTAGTGCAAAAACTTCTTGAACAGCAGCCATATCATATAGATTTGCAGATATACCGAGCATTTATTTTGAGTAGCCTTGAAGAGGTAGAAAAATCGGAGGCAGCTTTTCAAGAATTACTTCAGCAGGAGATTTATCAGCCTGACATATATGCAGGACTAGCAAAACTGTATAATAAAACGGAACGTTATCATGAAACTGTTCAGCTTCTTCAAAAAGCAATTGAACAGCGTCAAGAGTATGAAGGAATGTATACCGATTTAGGTATCGCGTATCATTTAGAAGGTGAAACGGAAGCAGCAGCTTCGCTTATGATAACCAGAGTAGAAAGTGGAGACGAAGATCTTTTTGTTCGCTATAACTTGGCATGCTATCTAGCTGTTCTTGGAAAAACCGCTTCTGCTCAGGAAGAGTTGGATTATGTTTTAGCACACGATGAAACGGGAGAATTTTATGAAATGGCTATGGAAGACGATGAACTAAAAGGATTAACGGTAAGAAGGTAAAAAAAAGAAGCTGGGTTTCAGCTTCTTTTTTTTACCCCTCTTTTGCACCTTGTCTTTTCAAAGAAAGTGATTCGGAAATTTCCAGTACAAGAATGATAATGGTGCCAAGAACTAATCCGTTGCTTAAAAACGTAGTAACTAAAGGAGGCAGTGTTGAAAAAGCTTGAGAAGGCAAAAACATCACCCCTATCCCCGACAGCAACGCAATACCGGCTTTTTTCATTGCTTTTTCGGGCTGTTTGGCATGCTTGAATTCTCCAATTCCAAGAGCCATCATCCCTGTAAAAACAGGAAAGATTGCCGCGTATCCAACGGCAGGAGGAAGAGCGGACATAATGGACGTTAAAGGAGTAAAGATACTCAGAAAAAGCAAAAGACACGATGCTACAATAAAAGGAACGCGGCTATAAAGATTTGTAGCTGAAATGAATCCACCGGAACCTGAAATAGGAACGGCACCGACACCTGAAAACAATCCTCCAAGCAGCTGACTTATACCCGAAACCATCCCAGAACGCTTAATATTGTCTTTTTCAACTTTTTCTCCTTTGTGTTTATAAACAGACTCAACAACACGAATAGAAGCGAGCATGTTTGTAATTAAAATGAGCGTCACAAAAAAAGCAGTAACAACCATATTCCATTCAACGCGAGGAGCTCCAAATACAAACACTTTAGGTATGTAAAATAACTGCGCTTGAAATTCAATCGGTTTAGCTAAACCCAGCAGTGCAAATACTCCCCAGCCCACACCGATACTAATAATAATGCTGAGCTTATTTAACGTCCGGTGCGATAGTAAATAAAAAGTCAGCAGCAAAATCGCAGCTGAAGTCAGCGCAATTGGAAGTTTAATAGCTGAATTTGTTTCTGTAATGCCAAACATTCCTTTTAAAAAGGAACCGCTGAGCTGCGTCACTAATAAAATTAAATATGTACCGGTAACTGTCGGGGTAAAGTATTTTGCTAGTTTATCAATGAGACCAAGCAGGCTCATCAAAATAGCAATTATTCCGCTTATAAGAAGGGTGAACTGCAGCACGCGGAGCGTTTCAGAGTGAGAACCAAACAGAACGGTTCCAAGGCTCGCATACAGAGAAAAGACGCCCCACCAAACGCCAGCTGGCCCTTCCATGATTGGGTATTTATGCCCTATAAACACCTGCAAGAGCCCGGATAAAGCTAAAATAAATAACGTTCGCTGTAAAAATTGAATAGAATCCGCTGCGTTTAAATGAAACTGAGAAGCAATTACAATAGGAACAATCATACTATTAGAAATCATAAATAAAAACCATTGTAGTGAAGCAATGGAAACTCGAAACATTCTTAACACCTCAATTAATGCCGACGAGCGGCTGAATGAACCAACAGGCTGCTCTATTATTTTACCATGGGATTTCCAATTTGTAAGCGATATCTTGTTAAAAGGACGATGGATAAAGTGTCAAAAAATTCAATATATTGTTGTAAAAAGAAGAAAGATAATTTATAATTTTCTTACAATTATAAATTATAAACATAAGAATAATTTATAATGCACTGACTAACAGTCAAGAAAGGAGGAGGAATAAGACAAATGAAACTATACCTGTCGGTTGATATGGAAGGAATTACGGGACTCATCGATCACACAAATGTTCTGCGACAGAAAGAAAATTATGAAAGAAGCCGCAAAATAATGACGGATGAAGCAAATGCAGTAATTTATGCAGGGTTTAGAGAACAGTGCTCAGAAGTTGTGGTAAATGACAGTCATTCGAGTATGAATAATCTCCTTGTTGAACAGCTTCATCCAGAAACTCAGCTTATTTCAGGAAGCGTAAAGCCATATTCAATGGTACAGGGATTAGATCAGACTTTTGATGGTGCTATGTTTCTAGGGTATCATGCTAAAGCATCCATGCCTGGTGTCATGTCTCATTCGATGATATTTGGTGCTCGCAATATGTACATAGATGATACGAATATTGGAGAGTTAGGCTTCAACGCATACGTCGCAGGCTATTACGGCGTGCCAGTTTTAATGGTAGCCGGTGATGACCAAACGGCGCTGGAAGCACAGCAGCTTATTCCAAACGTGACGACTGCTATCGTCAAACAGGCCATTTCACGTTCTGCAGCCAAAACATTAACCCCTAAGAAAGCAGAACAATTACTTCAAGAAAAAACAGCCGCAGCTATTCAACACAAACACCTTGTCAAACCTTTAATTCCACCTAAACATCCAACCTTACGAATAGAATTTGCAAACTACGGTCAAGCAGAGTGGGCGCATTTAATGCCGGGCACAGAAATTGAACCTGGAACGACGACCGTTCGGTTTCAAGCAAAAGATATTTTAGAAGCTTATCAGGCCATGCTTGTTATGACTGAATTAGCTACGCGCACAACATTCTGTTAGAAGGTGGGATAAAGGTGAAAAGTTATATTTTAAAGCGATTTTTATCCATGCTTGTTACGCTGTGGGTAATTGTGACCTTAACCTTCTTTTTAATGCATTCGATTCCTGGATCTCCATTTAATGAAGAACGAGCGACAAGCGATGCAGTTCAAAAAAACTTGGAATCATTTTATCACTTAGATGAGCCCCTAGCTGTGCAATACGTTCTTTATTTGAAATCCATTGTGACCTTTGACTTTGGTCCTTCCATTAAACAGCCGTCTCAAACAGTTAACGACCTTCTAGGAAGAGGGTTTCCCGTGTCATTTGAACTTGGAATGGTGACGTTAATTCTTGCAGTGATTTCCGGTATTACACTAGGCATTATCGCTGCTCTTAGAAGGAATGGAATAATTGATTACATTGCGATGAGCATAGCAGTTATCGGATTGTCGGTTCCAAATTTTGTTATGGCCACGTTGTTAATTCAACAGCTTTCTGTTAATTTTAAAATTTTACCTGCCGCTACGTGGACGAGCCCTTTACATATGATTCTTCCGACTCTAGCTCTTGCCACAGGTCCTATGGCTATTATTGCACGTTTGACTCGCTCAAGCATGATAGAAGTACTGACTCAAGATTATATTCGAACAGCGCGTGCAAAAGGGCTTTCGCCAGTGGAAATTGTATTTAAACACGCGCTTAGAAATGCTTTAATGCCTGTTATAACAGTTCTTGGAACGATTGCAGCCAGCGTATTAACCGGCACATTTGTTATTGAACAAATCTTTGCTATTCCTGGCATGGGAAAATATTTTGTGGACAGTATTAATACGAGAGACTACCCCGTAATTATGGGCACTACGGTCTTTTACAGTTCGATTCTCATCATTATGCTTTTTTTAGTAGACATTGCTTACGGAATACTTGATCCACGAATCAAACTGTATAAGAAGGAGGGATAACGTGCTGGAAAAACAGGAGTATAAGCAAATTCCTGATGAATGGTTTACCCCAAAGAAAAAAAACAAGTCTGAAGCCGAAGCAGTTGTAAGGCCGAGCCTTTCTTATTGGCATGATGCATGGCGCAGGCTTGTAAAAAACAAGTTGGCTATGCTGGGTCTCTTTTTTTTAGTCATTCTCGTTGTGATGGCTATATTCGGTCCTATGTTTTCACCGCACAGCGTAACGAAAGCTTCTTTTACAGAGCAAAACCTTCCTCCTTCAGCTAGTCATTGGTTTGGAACTGATGACTTAGGCAGAGATATGTACACTCGGACATGGTACGGGGCTAGAATCTCTTTATTTGTAGGACTGATGGCAGCGCTTATTGATTTTATCATCGGTGTCATTTACGGAGGGTTCTCAGGCTATAAAGGCGGAAAAACAGATAATGTCATGATGCGCGTAATTGAAATTTTATACGGTCTTCCTTATCTATTAGTTGTGATTTTACTGATGGTAGTCATGGGCCCGGGGCTTTCTACGATCATTGTGGCACTTTCCGTTACAGGTTGGATCGGGATGGCGAGAATTGTACGGGGGCAAGTATTGCAAATAAAAAACTATGAGTACGTGCTTGCATCCAAAACGTTTGGAACAAAAACTAGCCGTATCATTAAGCGGAACCTGCTTCCAAATACGATGGGACCGATTATCGTTCAAATGACACTAACCGTGCCAACTGCCATTTTTGCTGAAGCTTTTTTAAGCTTTTTAGGGCTGGGTGTACAGGCTCCTTATGCCAGCTGGGGAGTAATGGCAAACGATGGTTTATCAACGATTCTATCAGGCTATTGGTGGCGTTTGTTTTTTCCCGCTTTTTTTATTTCTCTTACCATGTTTGCTTTTAATGTCCTTGGAGACGGACTGCAAGATGCACTTGATCCGAAATTAAGGAGGTAAGCAAATGGAAAAAATGATCCAAATCAAAGACTTACACGTACAGTTTTCAACTTACGGAGGGCAAGTTCAAGCTGTAAGAGGCGTTAGTTTTGATTTACATAAAGGAGAAACACTAGCGATTGTAGGAGAGTCAGGGTGCGGAAAAAGCGTAACATCTCAAAGTATTATGAGGTTAATTCCGACACCTCCGGGCAGGATCACAAGCGGCTCTATTTTATTTAAAGGCCAGGATTTGACGAAACTATCAGAAAAGAAAATGCGAGACATTCGAGGCGCTGATATTTCGATGATTTTTCAGGATCCTATGACTGCGCTTAACCCAACTCTTCGCGTAGGTGAGCAAATTGCAGAAAATATTATGCAACATGAAAACATCTCAAAAGAAAAAGCCAAAGAAAAAGCATTTGAAATGCTGGAGCTAGTCGGAATTCCAAATCCTAAAGAACGCCTAAAGCAATATCCTCATGAATTTAGCGGGGGAATGAGACAGCGTATTGTCATTGCAATGGCCCTTGTATGCAATCCCGAAGTGCTAATTGCTGATGAACCTACCACAGCTCTGGACGTCACGATACAAGCACAGATTTTAGAATTGTTTAAGGATATTCAGCAGAAAACGGATGTCTCCATTGTTTTAATTACCCATGATTTAGGTGTAGTCGCTCAGGTAGCTGACCGTGTTGCCGTAATGTATGCAGGAAAGATTGTAGAAATTGGAACGAGAAGAGACATCTTTTATACGCCGCAGCATCCGTATACAAAAGGATTGCTGCGTTCAGTTCCTCGGTTAGATTTATACGAAAGTGAGCTTGTGCCTATTGCAGGATCACCTCCCGATTTATTTGCACCTCCATCCGGATGTTCGTTCGCACCTCGCTGTCCTTACGTAATGGAAGTGTGTGATCGCATGTATCCTGTATCGACAAAGCTGAAAGAAAGTCACCAAGTGCACTGCTGGCTTCAAGATGAGAGAGCCCAAAAATTTGTAACAACTATAAGCTAGATTTATAGAGGAATAGAGAACTTATGAAAGAGGGGGAAACAATGAAAAAAATAGGGTCTTTACTAATGATGTGTGTACTTATATTTGCACTTGCTGCCTGTACGGCCACAAAAGATTCAGGCGCGGAGCCAGAAAAGAAGAGCAGTACAGCAAAAGAAGACGGTAAGGTCCTTTATATGAATAATGGCGCAGAACCTACGTCTTTTGATCCACCTATTGGATTTGATTCATATTCATGGAATATGCTTAATAACTTAATGGAAGGGCTGACTCGTTTAGGAAAAAGCGATGAGCCTGAAGGAGCAATGGCCGAGAAATGGGATATTTCTGACGATAAAAAAGTCTATACGTTTCATTTACGAAAAGATGCTAAATGGTCAAATGGAGATGACGTAAAAGCAAGTGATTTTGTGTTTGCGTGGAAGAGGCTGTTAGATCCTAAGACTGGTTCTCCAGCGGCATTTTTAGGCTATTTCATTCAAGGTGGAGAAGAATTTAATACGGGTAAAGGCAGTGCTGATCAAGTAGGAGTCAAAGCGCTAGATGACAAAACCTTTGAAGTTACGCTTAAAAGTCCGCAAGCCTATTTCTTAAGTGTAGTTTCCAATCCAGCGTTCTTCCCGATCAATGAAAAAGTAGCGACAAAGAACCCCAAATGGTTTGCAGAAGCAGATTCTTTTGTTGCTAATGGTCCCTTTAAATTAACTCAATGGAAGCATAACAGTAATCTAGTCATGGAAAGAAACGATCAGTATTGGGATGCTAAAAATGTAAAGCTCGATAAGGTAAAATGGGCAATTGTTGAAAATACAAACACAGAATACCAAATGTATCAAAATGGAGAACTAGATGTTTCTGAAATTCCATCGGATTTAAGTGAAAAGCTGCTGAAAGATGGAGATGTTCATATCGAAGACCAAGCGGGAACTTACTTCTATCGCTTTAACTTAGATAAAGAGCCCTTTCAAAACAAAAATATCCGTAAAGCATTTGCAATGGCTGTAGATCAAGATCAAATTGTTAATTTTGTTACAAAGAATAAGGAAAAACCAGCTCGCGGGTTCGTATCTTACGGATTTAAAGATACAGATGGAAAGGATTTCCGTAAAACGGGCGGAGACTTATTAAAAACAGATGGCAAAGAAGCAAAAGTACTTCTGAAAAAAGGAATGAAAGAAGAAGGATATAAAAAGCTGCCAGCTATTACGCTAACATACAGTACAGACGATACGCATAAAAAAATAGCAGAAGCACTGCAGCAAATGTTCAAAGAAAATCTAGGCGTAGATGTGAAGCTTGCCAATATGGAATGGAATGTTTTCCAAGAAGAACAAAAAGCGTTAAAGTTTCAGCTGTCACGAAGTTCATTTTTAGCTGATTATGCAGATCCAATTAACTTTTTAGAGAGCTTCCAGACGGGTCATTCAATGAACCGTACAGCTTGGAGCAATAAAGAATATGATGAGTTAATTAAACAAGCTATGAACGAAACAGATAATAAAAAACGTTTTGAGCTTATGTATAAAGCAGAAGATATTTTATTTGATGAGATGCCGATCATTCCTATTCATTTCTACAACTATGTGTTTTTAATCAAAGATAACGTATCTGGAATTGTTCGTCATCCTGTTGGCTATTTAGATTTGAAGTGGGCGGATAAACAGTAAAGTGGAACTTTTCGTCAGAGGGGATTTCAATTCCCTTCTGACCCAAGTTTCACTTTCTTCATTTCTTTACCCAAAAGGAGTGTAACAAATGATAAAACCAAAACGATTACAAAAAGGTGATACAGTAGCTGTTATTGCACCTGCTAGTCCGCCTAATCAGCATAATCTAAAAAAAGGAATAGAATATTTAAAGGAAATAGGATTAAACGTAGTAACAGGCGCGCATTTATATAAAAAAAACGGGTACTTAGCAGGGACTGATGAACAGCGAGCAGCCGATATACATGCGATGTTTGCCAATAAGCAAGTAAAGGCAATTATCTGTGCATGCGGCGGGTACGGGACTGCTAGGCTTGCCTCGCAATTAAACTACGATTTAATTAAGCGAAACCCAAAGATTTTTTGGGGATATAGCGATATTACGTTTTTACATACGGCTATTCATCAGCGCACAGGTTTGGTTACCTTTCATGGGCCCATGCTTTCATCAGATATCGGAAAAGAAGATGTTCATATAGAGACGAAGCAAGCTTTTTATCAATTATTTTCTCACCGTTCTTTGTGCTACACGGATCAAATTAGTCCGCTCGACACTATTTGTGAAGGAGAAGCAACTGGACAGCTAATAGGTGGAAATCTAACTTTACTCGTAAGCACGCTTGGCACACCATTTGAACTAGATACAAAGAATCGAATTTTATTTATTGAAGATATTGATGAAGAGCCGTATGAAATTGACCGCATGATGACACAGCTATATATGGCCAATAAACTGCAGGATGCAGCGGGAATTATTATCGGAGATTTTCATAACTGCTATCCTAAAAAACGTAAGGAGTCGCTTTCATTAGAAGAGGCATTAACAAGTTACCTGACTTCTTTAAAAAAGCCTGTTATGAGAGGGTTTCGCATCGGGCATTGCTCTCCTCAAACAGCTGTGGCGATTGGAAACTATGCCACGATGTCGACTTATGAACGAATGGTTGAATTTGAATCCGGTATTACATTACCAAAAGATAAAGTCGAACGCTGAAGGTTAAACCTGCAGGGAGGATAAATAAGTGATGGATAAAAAAGCGTATTACGTTTGTGTAGCTGTGGCGACTGTTTGGACTTCCTATGACTCTAGCAGAGAAATAGATGACAATGCAATAAGTTTCCCAGTAAAACTGGATAAATGGCTAGAACAATTAACGTATACACGTCGGTTGGAGCTTTGTGAGAAAAATTTAGTTCAAACGCAGCTATTACTAGGAGAAGAAGTGTATGTAACAGAAATGAAAGGTAAATGGGCAAAAATCGTTATTCCTTCTCAGTTTTCTTCTAAAGATGAAAGAGGATATCCCGGGTGGGTTCCTTTCCACCAACTGATTTCTCAAGCTGAATATTTTCCATTGAATAAACCAACGGCAGTGGTATCAGCAGCGATTGCGACACTGCATCTAGCGGAAGGAGCCTTGCAAATTAGTTATCAAACGCACCTGCCTCTTTTAAAAGAAGATAAAGAATGGCTAGAAGTTCAAACGCCGGTTGGCAGTGGGAGAATAAAACGTCAAGATGCTGTTGTAATAGAGGATAGAAACCGTAAAGTAAAAGGAACTGGGGATATGATTATTGCAGCAGGAGAACAGTTTTTGAATCTTCCATATTTATGGGGTGGCATGAGTGCTTGGGGATATGATTGTTCCGGGTTTGCCTATGCTACTCATAAAGCAAACGGATATCTTATTCCGAGAGACGCCACCGATCAAGCAAGGCAAGGAAAAGAAGTAGGATTAGACTCTATTCAAGCTGGAGATTTATTGTTTTTCGCTTATGAAAAAGGGAACGGGTCTATCCACCATGTTGGTATTTATTACGGTAAAGGAAAAATGCTTCATTCACCTAAAACGGGTAAAACCGTCGAACTGATCGAATTAAAAGGAACTATTTATGAAGAAGAGCTGTGTGCAGCCCGGCGCTATTATTAGGAGGTGGCAGTTATGACAACGAAGCATTTGTTAGAAATAAAGCAGCTGAGCAAATATTTTTCAATTACGAATAAGCAGGTTTTGAAAGCAGTAGACGGCGTGTCCTTTCATATTTCAAAAGGAGAAACCTTTGGACTTGTTGGTGAATCCGGCTGCGGAAAATCAACTGCCGGGCGCACAATCATTGGGTTGTATAACCGTACATCGGGAGAGGTGCTTTATAAAGGAAAAAACGTGCATGAGCTATCAGAGAAAGAAAAATTTGCTTTTCACCGTAATATGCAAATGATTTTTCAAGATCCATATGCTTCACTAAATCCTCGTTCTACCGTAAAGGAGATTATCTCAGAACCAATGGAGGTTCACGGACTTTATTCGAATAAAAAAGAAATGCTGAACCGGGTGTATGAGCTGCTAGAAGATGTGGGGCTAAATCGTGATCATGCCAATCGCTATCCTCATGAGTTCAGCGGCGGGCAGCGCCAGCGTATAGGAATTGCGAGAGCTTTAGCACTAAATCCAGAGTGCATTATTGCAGACGAACCTATTTCTGCTTTAGATGTGTCTGTACAGGCTCAGGTAGTTAATTTATTAAAAAAACTCCAAAAAGAAAAAGGGTTAACTTATTTATTTATTGCACATGACTTGTCGATGGTAAAGCATATAAGCAGTCGTATTGGAGTTATGTACTTAGGGCATTTAGTAGAATTAACCACAAGTTCGGAGCTGTATCAAAAACCGCTTCACCCATACACTCAAGCTCTACTATCAGCTATCCCTATCCCTGATCCTGACGTTGAGGATAATCGGAAGCGAATTGTTCTTAAAGGAGAATTGCCAAGTCCCATTAACCCTCCCTCTGGCTGCGTGTTTAATACGCGCTGTCCTCTTGCAGTAGCAGCCTGTAAGACTCAAAAACCAGAGTGGCAGGAAGTTGAAGACAATCACTTTGTAGCCTGTCACTTATACAATCAAAAGATAATGAGTAACAACTATATTGAAACAGCTGCGACAAAATGATGGAAAAAGCAAGGATGAAAATAGAAGATGCAGTTACTACATGGAAGCGGAGTAATAATGGACTTATACGCATTCATATTGAAGGAAAAGAATCCATACAGATTAATTCTTTTATCCAACAACGAGCAGCAAGTACAATCAAGCTGCTTCTTGCAATAGAAGCGTTTCGTCAAATTGATGCGGGCATCTTGACTTTAACATCTGTCATTCAAAGAACGGAAAAAAACACGGTTGGCGGAGCAGGTGTACTTAGAGCTCTTCCGCGGTTAACATATATTAAAGTGGAAGAGCTGCTTACCCTTATGATAATTGTTTCTGACAACACAGCTACAAATGAGCTCATTTCTTTAGTAGGATTTGAAAAAATTAACGAATGTGCTAAAAATCTAGGATTAAAGAAAACTGTTTTAAACCGCTATATGATGGACGAAATCGCTGTTAAAAAAGGGATTGATAATTATACGTGTGCCTCTGACGTAGTAAAGTGTTTAAGGGAAATATATGAAGGAAACCTTTTGCAAAAATCTAGTCGCGAAAAAATAATGAGAATGTTAGAAATGCAGCAGTTTCAGCATAAGCTTCCAGCACGTATAGGATCAGCGTTTCAAGCTGCGAATAAGACTGGAGAACTACAGGGAGCAGAACATGATAGTGCTATTCTCATGCGAGGTAACGAACCGTATTATGCCGTTGTTTTGATAGATGGACTAAGTGACAATGAACAGGGAAGGAGATTGATTGCTGATATTGGATACCTTCTGTTATCTAACATCTAAAAATCTGTTGACCATATACTTCAATAAGCGAGATTGGTTTGCTCCCTTTTATTTAATGTCTTCTATCAAAGAAAAACTCACATTTACTAATAATAAATGCTTGTCTTCTCAGATTTTGGCGAGACCGTTGTTTGCTGTGCTGGATTTGTGCTAGTAATAGATAAACATGTTCTTTTTCATAAAATTTTATGAAAAAATAATGATAAATCATTCATCCTATACCAACTTATTCATATTTTTTATATAATAGAATAATAGTATATATTTTAAACGAATAGTGAATGTCTATGCAAAGCAGCAAGGAGCATGAAATTATTCGATTCATAAATGGTGGTGTATGTATGGCAAACGAACATGTAATGATAGATATTATAAAAGCATTTAAACGCAATTCAACTGAATCCATTGCCATGGATTTAATTAAGGAAGTGCGAGGGACATTTAGTCCATTACCTAAATATATAGCGGATTTAATTGATGAGCTGAGAAAATTAAATTTAAAAGACGAAGTGATCAGTGTAATCTTGTATCAATCTGTATATGTGGCAGATCATCAATTTAATATTAAAGATACCATTACCAATCGTCAGTTTGTAAAAGATACGATTGAAATGGGCAGAAGATGGGTGCATCAGTACGGCCGAATTGAAACAGTAGAAGAAGCAATTCACATTGCAGAGCAAGTATCTACAAAAGAGGACTTGCCTCATCATTTGCAAACAGCAACAATTGACGAAAAAATTACGCTTGAGGTGCAGCTTGATCATCAAACGTATGAAATGTTAAAAAATATAGCGGTTTATTATGATCATCATTCCTATGAACAGTCAATGACTGTAGCAATTAATCGTTTATATACGCAGCTGCGCGATGCACAATCAAAAAATAGTTAAATGTCAAATCTCACATGTTCTGTGCACCATGTGAGATTTTTTAAGAGGTGAAAGAGGCGCAGATGAAAATGTCTTGCTCCATCGTTCATCAAAAGGAGGGAGAACATTGATGAGGGTATATTTATCTCCTCTTCAAAAAAAAGATGCTTCTAAAGTTTTTGCATATTGGTCGGATGAAGAGGTTACTAGATATATGAATATTGAGCCCTTTACGACGCTTTATCAGGCGGAAAGCATGATTGCACTTCTCCAAAGTTTGACGAAAGAAGGGAAAGCAACACGCTATGCAATTCGATTAAAGACTTCCGATGAGATCATTGGAACCTGCGGTTTAAACCGTATTGATTATGTTAAAAAGCAAGCAGAGATTGGGTATGATTTAGGCAGACCTTTTTGGAAAAAAGGCCTCATGACAGAAGCGCTCTGCCTTTTGCTAGAAAAAGCTTTTGAAGAGTTTCATATACAAGAAATTGAAGCAAAAGTTGATCCTAATAATAAAGATTCAATTACTCTTTTAAAAAAATTCTCGTTTCAACTAGAAGAGGCGTATGAATCAGATGATTGCACTTGTTTATACACCGTCAACAAGAAAAAAGTGAGCGCAATATTGTCAGGACATTCAAAAGGTAAGAAGTAAATCAAACAGAAGTTCTTTTGAAATAGTAAATATTTTTAGGCCTTAACCGATAACAAAGAAAAGAACGAATTGAAGGAAGGTCATGAATGAATCATCATACACATTTACTAGAAGGGACGTACAATGAGTTACTTGTTACACTCTCTTTCCTTATCGCTATTACTGCGGCGTACGCTTCTTTTGGGTTAGCTAATCGTGTAAAAATTTCCCGGGCAAAATTTATTCAGTTTTGGTTAATCAGCGGGGCATTTACATTGGGAATAGGCATTTGGTCCATGCATTTTATCGCTATGCTTGCTTTTCACTTGCCCGTAGATGTTTCATATAATTTATGGTTTGTTCTTCTCTCAATCTTGGGAGCGATAACGGGATGTTATATAGGCCTCTACCTCATTCACACACAAAAGAAAAGTATAAAAGCACTTATCATTGCAGGGAGCGTTATGGGAGCTGGAATTGTTGTTATGCACTATTCCGGCATGATGGCTATGGAGCCAATTATGATTTCATATGATCCATTTATCGTTTTTCTCTCTATTCTTATTGCTGTTGCTGCTTCTAATACAGCTTTGTGGCTTGGTTTTTACTCAAAGCTAAATGAAGGGAAGCTTACCGTTTTTGCTAAGCTTATTTGTTCTACTATTATGGGTATTGCTATTGCTGGTATGCACTATACGGGCATGCAGGCAGCTTCTTTTTCAGGAATGTCAATGTCTGAACAATCAAACGGTTTTGCCTTAAACCCACTATATTTATCCGCCGTTATTATTTTTTTTATTGTATGCCTATTTACGGCTGTATTTTTAACCATTTTCATGGATCGACGCGTACAAAAACAAGAAGTTTTAAAATGGGCTTTTTTTGAATCTGCCCTGGATGCTATTTTGGTGATCGATGAAAAAAAACATATTTTATCGCTCAATTATGCAGCGGAAACGCTTTTCTCTCTTAAAGCATCAGATGTAATCGGGAGTCATGTTGTTAAGCTGCTGCCATTCTATAAATTTTCTTCTCTACAAGACGGACGAACTGAGCACTCCCTTTTGATAAGTAATAGAGAAGTTACGGTTGAAATAACGGTGATGGCGGTAGGGATTGAAGAAACGGTTGAGTATATGCTGTATATCCGCAACATGACGCAAGAGCGCGAAGCAGAAAAAACGTTGATTGAAGCAAAAAATCGCTATGAAAACTTGTTTTACTCCTCTCCATTGGCAATTATGGTTCATCGGGAAGAAGAGGTCGTGTCTGTTAATGATGCTATGATTCAGCTTTTAGGAGTAACGGAAGACCAGCTCGTTGGTAAATCGTTATATGATTTCTTTTCAGCTGAACAAGTTCCTGATATTAAAAAAGGATTAAAGACAGTAAAGGATAGAAAAGATGAGCCAAGACCTCCATTAGCTCAGTTGAAAATGTTTAATGCGTTAGGTAAGGAACTCTTTTTAGAAGTGAAATCTACGCTCATTCAAATTAATGGAGAGACGCTTTTTCAGACAGTAACTAGAGATGTAACGGAGCAGAAAAAAGCTCAAGAATCGCTTCAATATATGGCTTTTCACGATATGCTAACAGATTTACCAAATCGAAGTATGTTTTCAAGCATTGTAGAGAAATCCATTGATTCAGCAGCTGCTTCAGGAAAAAAGCTTCATTTCTTATTTTTAGACCTCGATCGTTTCAAACAGGTAAATGACACGCTTGGTCATCATGCTGGAGATCAGCTTATGCTTCAGGTGGTCGATCGAATGAAAAGCTGCTTAAGAAACCAAGATGTGCTTTCGCGCTTTGGAGGAGATGAGTTTTTAGTTTTACTGTATGATAGGACGGATGAAGAAGTAAAAAAAATCTGTCAATCATTAAATGACTGCTTATCCACTCCTTTTGTAGTGCTATCGAGAGATGTTTATTTAGGGGTAAGCATCGGAGTTAGTTTGTATCCTAAAGATGGAAATTCGCTTGAAGTGCTAGTTCGCCATGCTGATTTAGCGATGTACGAAGTCAAAAAACAAGGGCGTAATCATTATCTGTTTTATCAAAAAGAAATGCAAGTTCATACTACGCGACGAATGAGAATTGAAGATGGTTTACGCAAGGCTTTTGAGCTGGGCGAAATGGAGCTTCACTATCAGCCGAAAGTCAATATTCAAAGTGGCCATATTGTTGGAGTGGAGGCTTTGATCCGGTGGACTCATGCCGAGATGGGCGTCATTTCTCCTGCAGAATTTATTCCGATTGCTGAAGAAACAGGCGTTATTGTTACACTGACGAAATGGGTATTAAAAAAAGCGTGCCATCAAAATAAGCATTGGCAGCTTCAAGGACTTCCTCCCTTAAAAATGAGTGTGAACATATCAAGCGTGGATTTTGGTACAACTGATTTTGTTGAATATGTGTTAGGTGTCTTGCGTGAAGTAGAGTTAGAATCACGATATTTAGAACTTGAAATTACGGAAAGTGTAACGATGAAGCATGTTGAGCAAACAATCGAAAAGCTACAAATCTTAAAAGATGCAGGGGTATTTATTTCGATTGATGATTTTGGCTCAGGATATTCCTCGTTCAGCTATATTCAGAAGCTGCCTATTCATACGCTGAAAATTGATCGGTCTTTTATTAAAGATTTAGATCCTAATACAACGGAAGTGTCGATTGTCAGAGCCATTATTACACTAGCCAAAAGTTTGCAGCTATCCGTCGTAGCAGAAGGTGTAGAAGAAGTTGAACAAGTAGAACTTCTTCATAAAGAAAAATGTGATGAAGTGCAGGGATACTATTTCTCCAAACCGATTTCAGCGGAAGAATTTTATGAGAAATTTCATAAAATCGAAGAGAAAATGGAATTCGTTCATTAATGTAAAAAGCCGTTCTTATTTAGAAGAACGGCTTTTTATTATTGGTTATTTCGATATACATAAGGGTCTTTTGGAGACTGCTCACGCTTTACTTTTGTTACTTTCACAACAGGGATGGTTTTTTTGAACGGCTGGTAATACATTGTACTAATTTTTCCTGTAACCGTTGCCCAGTCATCATTTTTAAAAGTAACATCATCTGGAAACTCAATAAGCATTCCAAACACCCCTGAATCTGCAATACAATGAATGATACCAAAGCGAAAGAGAAAATATTGATTCTTTTTTAATTCTTTCGTTTGATACATAAATCCTTTAAAAGAAATGGTTTTGTCAGTGAATTCACCAGGATATCGGTAAATAGTCTCCATTGCATTTAAAAATTCCTCATCTTCTAAGTTGATATTTTCTCGTTTAGAAAACTTTTTAAGATCACGATGAATCATTTTGTCATAGGCTTCTTCTCCGTAAAAAGAACTTGTGTCAGGCTGTAAAAATTGATGAGAAGAATAAGGATCTTTTTTGTCATAAATAGGAAAATGAAACCCTTTAGCTTCAACAATATTAGAATCAAGGGTTGCGACAGGTAAAAATAAGACCGTGAGTACAGGTAAAATATAAATTGGGTACCATGCTCTTCGTTTCCATTTGCCATCTTGATGATCATGGACGCATCCACAGCTACAATCATCATCATGTTTTTTAGGACCTATCATGTAAAAGATTAATTCTGCAATGGTCAAGAACCAAAGGACAAAGATGGTGCAAAATGAAATCCAGGAATATTTCATATTGATATATTTTGAGATATCCCCAGTTGCATGAAGGTGCATGAAGATGAATGTAAACCCTATTAAAATTAAAATACGAATCATGCCAAATCCCTCCTTACTAATGAACAATTAAAATCGAAACAATAAGTACTAAAATGAAGACATACGCCAAAAGCGTAAAGACAAATTTAGTCTTAAACTGGCTTAGCATCATCAGCGTATTCTTGATATCAAACATTGGACCGAATACCAAGAATGAAACAATAGCACTATCTGTAAACGTACTGCGAAACGAGGAAGCGATAAACGCATCTGCAGAGGAACAAAGCGATAATACGTAGGCAAGTCCCATCATTACCGCATTTGATGAAACATTTCCTTGTCCCAATGAAAGTAAAGTAGAGGTCTTCACGAACGTTTGCATGCCGGCTGCAATTAATCCGCCAATAATTAAAAATTTCCCAACAGAAAAAAACTCATCAATAGTATGACGAATCGATTGTGAAACTTTCTCACTCATTTTCTTGGGGGAAGTATGCAAATGAACCTCACGTTTTGTCTGAGGTGCTTTGAATTGAACACTTAAAATAAGACCTACAAGTAAGGAAACAATAAAAGCTACTCCTGCCCGATAAAATACTATTTTCCAATCATTTCCGAAAGCTACAAAGGTAGAAAATAAAACAACAGGATTAATAATAGGGCCTGTTAACATAAAAGGAATGGCAGCATAAAGGGGAACCCCTTTTGCCATTAAACGTCTAGTAATAGGAACAATTCCACATTCACAGGCTGGAAAAAGAGCTCCAATCACACTAGCTAATATGACAGCACCTATTTTATTTTGAGGAATAACTCGAGCCATCATTTCATCCGTTACAAAAATTTGAATAATTCCTGAAATGATCACACCTAATAATACAAAAGGAAGAGCTTCAATAAGAATACTAATAAATATAGTATTCATTTGTAATAGAGACGAATTCATTATTTTCACTCCAAAATTAAGTTTATCTAAAATGTATTAGTGCAATAAAGTTGTATTTGGTCAACTTGTACATAGTGTATCGTAAAAAGGGAAGGGAATAAAGCTTTTTCAAAAAGAAGTGAAAGGATTTTTTTGTTATTTATTCAAAATATGTCTCGTATTACGAGAAAACTATTGACTCATCTTGAATTAACAGATAACATTGATGATAATGATTATCAGCGTCATCAAGAGTATATACATAGGAGGAAGCATTAAAATGAAGCAAGTTAAAAAGACTAGACTTCTCAGTATAGCTACTATTGTTGCTATTTTATTTGTTCTAGCAGGATGCGGGTCAAACCAAAATTCTTCAAAAGAAAATTCAGATAATAACCAAAAGGTGTCTGTTCAGCATGAGCTTGGAAAAACGAAAGTTCCTAAAAATCCTAAAAAAGTAGTTGTTCTTGAACTATCCTTTGTGGATGCTCTGCAAGGTTTAGGAATGAAGCCAATAGGGATTGCAGACGACAACAAAAAAGATATGATTAAAAAACTTGTAGGTGGAAAGATTGACTATACTTCAGTAGGAACACGTCAACAGCCGAATTTAGAAGTAATTAGTTCCCTGCAGCCGGACTTAATCATCGCCGATGTGCAGCGTCATAAAGCAATTTATAAAGAATTAAACAAAATTGCACCTACAATCGAATTAAAAAGCCGTGAATCTACATATGAAGAAAATATAGACTCATTTAAAACAATTGCAAAAGCAGTAGGAAAAGAAAAAAAAGCAGAGCAGCGATTAAATGAGCATGAAGAAACGATTTCAAAATTAAAAAATGAGTTAAAAGAAGAAAGTGGTCAGACAGTCTTACCAGCAGTTGTCAGAGATACTTCTTTCCAAGCGCATACGTCTTCTTCTTATGACGGAGAGTTTCTTGAAAAGCTAGGGTTGAAGAACGCTGTGCAGAACAAAGAAGCATATGCTGAAATGAATTTAGAACAGTTGTCAGACATTAATCCAGATATTTTAATCCTAGCAAATAATGAAGGCAAACTTGTAACGGATGAATGGAAAACAAATCCTCTTTGGGAAAATTTAAAAGCTGTTAAAAATGATAAAGTGTTTGTAGTAGACCGTGATTTATGGACAAGATTCCGAGGGGTAATTTCAGCTGAGGCAATTGGAAAAGATACGGTTAAGTTACTAAACAATAAGCAGCAGTAATATAACGGAATCTGACAAAGAGGCGAGAATAGTTATTCTATTCTTGCTTCTATTTGTTTAGAAAAGAAAACTGTAGAAAGTGTGTTGGAAATGACAAATCTTGTCCAAAAGCAAAAAATAAATAAATACATTGTGTTGGTAGCTAGTGTTTGCTTGTTAATCATCGGAATGATTTTACATGTCGCTGTGGGATCCTCTGCAGTTAGTTTTACAGAAGTAATTAAAGCAATTTTTGCTCCTGATGACTCTAAGCAGACAACGATCGTACAGACGCTCAGGTTGCCAAGAGCCGTGCTGGCAGCTCTTATTGGAGCCAGCTTGGCAGCTGCTGGAGCATTGATGCAAGCTATTACACGAAATTCGCTTGCTTCACCCCAAGTGTTTGGGGTAAATGCAGGTGCTTCATTAGCGATTGTAATAGCTTTTATTCTATTTCCTGATCTTACCTCTCAATCAACTGTTTATATTGCCTTTTTAGGAGCAGCTTTAGGAGGAATAACGGTTTATTTGTTCGCATCGGGCGGAAAGACAACTCATGTGAAACTAGCACTTGCCGGAATGGCCGTGCATTTATTTTTATCGTCGCTTACTCAAGGAGTGATTGTGTTAAATGAACAAGCTACGGACGTTTTGTATTGGCTTGTAGGTTCTATTAACGGGAAAGACTGGACTCATGTAAAAATTTTGTTACCTTGGTCATTTCTAGGTCTTCTTCTAGCTTTTGTATCATCTCGTTCTATATCGATTCTAGTGTTAGGAGAGAATATGGCAACGGGTTTAGGCGAAAAGGTAAAATGGATTCGCTTTTTTGCAGGTATACTAGTCATTATGCTTGCAGGTGCATCTGTTGCCGTTGCGGGGCCAATTGGGTTCGTAGGTCTCATTGTACCTCACATAGCTAGAAAATTAGTAGGAGGAGACTACCAGCGAATCCTGCCATTTTCAGCTCTATTAGGAGCCATTTTGCTTGTCTATGCCGATGTACTTTCTCGTTTCATTGCCTATCCTTTTGAGTCGCCAGTAGGGATTGTAACAGCTCTTATCGGAGCTCCTTTCTTTTTATATCTTGCTAGAAAAGGGAGGAATATTAAGCAATGAAAAGAAAACACCCTTATCAAATATTAAGTATCTTATTGCTATGTTTAATCATCACGGTTGTAATTAGCTTAGGAGTAGGAGCCGTTTATATTTCCCCTGCAGAAATCTTTCAGCAAATAGTAGGTAGTTCCCAAGGTAGTTCCTTTATTTTAACAAATTATCGCATTCCACGTACCCTCATTGCTATTGTGGTCGGTGCGGCTTTAGCGGTAGCAGGAGCTATTTTGCAAGGGATATTAAAAAACCCGCTTGCTTCTCCTGATGTTATCGGTGTAACAAAAGGAGCAGGGCTATTCGCCGTTTTTATCTTAATTGTATTTCCAGCTGCTTCTATGCTTCTGCTGCCGCTTTCAGCTTTTTTAGGAGCATCGGTCATCGCCGTTATACTCATGGTGTTTTCCTATTCTCAAGGAGCTAAAACTCATACGCTGGCTTTAGTGGGTGTAGCTTTAGGAGCTATTTGCCAGGCTGGAATTCAGTATTTTATGATTAAGTTTCCAGATGACGTGAATACAACTCTTCTTTGGCTTACAGGAAGTTTATGGGGAAGAGGCTGGAGTGAGCTTTTGATGTTAATTCCTTGCGTCGTACTTGTTCCTTTTATTATTATATTTGCATCTAAGCTCGATATTTTAAACTTAGGAGATGAGATTGCAGTTGGCCTAGGAGAGCGAACAAAGTACGTTCGTTATACACTATTGAGTATGGCTGTGATATTAACCGGTTTATCTGTAGCTGTAGTTGGGTCAATTGGATTTATTGGTTTAATCGCTCCTCATATTAGTAGGAGGTTAGTAGGGAGTCGGTCGAAGTTCTTGTTACCAGTTTCAGCAGCAGTAGGTGCTTTATTCCTGCTAATTGCTGACAGTCTCGGAAGAGGGGTTGTGCCGCCCATTGAAATTCCAGCTGGAATCGTAACATCCGTTATTGGTGCCCCTTATTTTCTATATTTACTGCGGCGTGAACAGAAAAATTAGGAGAAAGGAGGAAGAGTAATGACAAAGTTAACTGCGGAAAAACTTTCGCTATCATATGATTCAACTTCAGTTATTCGCGATATTGACCTTCACATTCCAGAAGGAAAGATAAGCATAATCATTGGATCAAATGGCTGCGGAAAATCAACAATCCTTCGTTCATTGGCGCGTCTATTAAAGCCGACAGAAGGAAATATTTATTTAAACGGAAAAGATATTCATCAACATTCATCAAAAGAAGTAGCAAAAAAACTGGCTATTTTGCCTCAAGCTCCTGAAGCTCCTGAAGATTTAACAGTAAAAGAGCTATGCTATTATGGTCGTCACCCTCATAAAGGCTTATTTGCTCGCTATTCTGCTGAAGATCATCAAATTGTAGAGGAGGCTTTACAGGCAACTAAACTGTCTAATTTAAGTCATCGCACACTGGATGCGCTCTCTGGAGGACAGCGTCAAAGGGCCTGGATTGCAATGGCATTAGCACAGGGTACGGAGCTTCTGCTTTTGGACGAGCCTACCACATATTTAGATTTAGCTCATCAGATTGAAGTGCTTGAACTTCTTCGTTTCTTAAACCAAAAGAGAAATTGTACAATTGTGATGGTCTTGCACGATTTAAACCAAGCAGCTCGCTATGCAGATCATTTAATCAGTATTTCAAACGGTCAGATTTACAAAGAAGGTTCTCCTGCTCAAGTATTTACAGAAGAAATGATAAGAGATGTGTTTAATTTATCATCAACTATCATTCAAAATCCGGTTGATGGTTCACCTCTATGTATACCAACTGGAATCATAAAATAAACTGCACTTAAAAAAACAGCGTACTATTTTCACATAGTACGCTGTTTTACATTTAAGGTCAGAGCTAACAGTTTATACAGTGCATAGATTCCAAGGTACGCTCCGGTTAATAAAAAAGCTGAATTTAAAAAAATTGCATGAATGCTCGTCATAAAAACAGTATGATTCTTTAAGATACGATAGATAGAAGCAGCGGCTATATTTCCAAATACTAGCGCTGAAAGAAGGGCTAACGTATTAAAAACTAGTTCTGCTCCTTTCCACTTTAGTGAGAAAAAAAGCATGATAATAGGAACAATAATACTTCCAGAAACCAACAGAAAAATCAATGGACCATCTCCAATGCGTTATCTTATTACAGTTACATAAGATAATGTTTTTGCTTATTTTTAGATAGTCTTCCCTTTTTATAGTCTGTTAAGCTTTTTTCTTCCATTTTTTACTTATATAAAAAAGTAAAATTATGGATAAAATTGCTAAAATGATTTTACCTTGCATCGATCCTTGTGAAATATGATAAACCGAATAAACTTCAATAAAAAGCGCTGGAATTTTTCCAAGTGCGCTAGCAGAAATGAATACCGCAAAGGAGCCTTTTCCTACAGCGCTGAAGAATGTAATGAGACCTGATGGAACAAAGGGAAGTAATCGTAAAGAAAGAATTAATATAAAACTCTCTTTCCCTTGTACGCGCAGCAGCTTTAGCCACTTGGAGTGAGAAGGTGCTTTTGTATGAACAAGTGTACGGAAACCTTTCCGATACAGCCAAAAAGAGAGAGCTACACCTAAAACTTCTCCAATAAAAGAAAGTAAAAATCCATTCCAAAAACCAAATAATTTTACGTTTACGAACGTAAGGGGTGCGCTTGGAAATACGCCAGTAATACTAATAAGAATGTTCAAGGCAATGCTAATAAGCTCTGCCGCTTCTAAATGTTCAAGCAGAAATGTTTGAAGATAGTCAGTCATGGTTATACTCCCATTTATGTTTTACCTGTAGGGCTATTTTAGTTGTTTTTCTACTATTATATAATTTTTGGCATGAAATAAGTAGGTAAGCAGTTTATAAAAAACGAAACAGGGTAACTACTTACTAATGAAAGATGATTTACTGATTTGAAGGGATGGACAACTCATGTTGAAATTTTTGCTTGTTATTGTAGTCGTATTATTAATTATTATGATTTTTAAACGCTTTATCCGAAAATAGAAATGCTAACTAAGCAGCTCGTGAGATCTTTCTCACGAGCTCTTTTACGGAGCTATTCAGTAGCTCAACAATACACTTTTTACCTGTGATGAATATCACTGCAGCTAGAGAAATGAAGGGGTAAGATAGAAATGGGAGGGAGGTATATGGAATTATTAGTCTATCTCAGCGCTTATTTATCAGGGGGAGCTATCGCATTATGGCTAATTAATGCAGCATTTAATGGATTATTAAAATAACAGAGGGAGAGAAAATGAACGATTCTAAAGGTATATTTAACGATAAAGAAAGAAAGCTTGCTCGCTATTTGGAGACGTACACAACCGAGCAGATTTTAAACGAAGCAGGCATGTCTTCGTCTGCTGCGCTATATGAGTTGAAAAAAATAAGATTACCGCGGGCAGTTGCTAATACGATTGTTTATTACGTACTGGCAACAAATAATCAAAAGCTGGTTATGTACAAACTGCTAATGTTAGCTGGCGTTTGTAAAAAGCTAGGCATTCAAGATGCACAGGCAGCCCTCACTTTTATCAAAAAATATTACGTTTGTCATCACCATTTACACTAAAAAGTACATCTATCTGAGGGGGAAAAAAGATGAATATTGTCCCGTTTAAGCAGCGTTCATCTGCAAAAAATGATCAAGGCAGAGAACAGCCGTTTCATTGTTTTATTGAGGGAGATCGATTTCAGTTAGATTTGTATATGACATATTTATTTCATCGCTGCCATTCTAGCAGGTATAGATATAGCCGTGCTAACAGAAAGGGTAGGATGTAATGATAAGATACAAGTGGTAAGCGGCTTCATTTTCCTAATGGAATAATGAAGCCGTTTGTTGTGTTAGAAAGAATGATTTACTATGATGTAGTTAATGATAAAAGAAAAAGGAAGGGAAGGAACGTAATGGATTTACATAAGTGGGAATATTGGATTTCAAAGCTCGAGCTGCAGCCTCATCCAGAAGGAGGATTTTATAAACAAACCTATCGCTCCAATGATGAAATCTCTGATAAAGAAGTGTCATCGCAGTTTGATGATAAACGATTTCTATATACGAGTATTTACTTCTTATTAAGGTCTCAAGATGTATCACATTTCCACCGGCTGCAATCAGATGAACTATGGTACTATCATGGGGGAAGCCCTTTAACCATTCATATTATCTATCGTGACGGAACCTATCAAGAAGTAAAACTAGGTATAAACTTAGAAAATGGAGAAGTTCCTCAATTTTTAGTTCCAAGAGATACCATTTTTGGTTCCACTGTGGCAAATGAGAATGCGTTTTCTCTCGTTGGATGCATGGTCGCACCAGGTTTTGATTTCCGTGACTTTGAATTATTCACAAAACAGCAGCTGCTTGATGAATTCCCCGAGCATGTTGTGATCATCGACAAATTAGGGTACGATAGATTGCCAAATGATTAAAAAGCATGCATCTCGGTTTGATGCATGCTTTTTTCATTTGAACCAGCCTTTTTCCTTAAAGCGAGTAATGGCTTCAATGCGGTTCTTTACTTCGAGTTTGTCCAGAATGGTAGAAATATAATTGCGCACCGTTCCAGTCTTAATAGATAGTTCGTCAGCAATTTCCTTTGTGTTTTTTCCATCAGCTACTAGAGCTAATACTTCTTTCTCTCTAGCTGTAAGAGGACTGGTAGATTCACTATATAAGTCATCCACTAATTCGGGGGCATAGAGGCGTCTGCCTGCCATCACGCTTCGAATTGAATTTGCGAGTTCTTCACTTGGACTGTCTTTTAGCAAATATCCGCTCACGCCTGCTTTCAAAGCTCTTTGAAAATAGCCAGAGCGAGCGAACGTTGTCAAAATGATGACTTTGCAGTTTAAATCTTTCAGTTCCTCTGCAGCTTCAAGCCCAGTTTTAAGAGGCATCTCGATATCCATTACGCATATATCTGGCTGGTGCTGCTTAGCAAGTGATACTGCTTGTTCCCCATTTGAAGCTTTTCCGACAACTTCCATGTCATCTTCTAAATTTAACAAAGAGCCTAAAGCCCCTAACATCATTTGCTGATCTTCGGCAATGACAATTCGAATCATAATTGTTCCTCCTTAATATGTTTGACGATGTTTGGAACTGTAATATGAATAATCGTCCCCCCTTGACTGGAGATATCAAGATGGCCGTTTACAAACTCCAGCCGTTCTTTCATTCCTAAAAGACCGTTTCCTTTCCAGCAGGTTTTTTTCGTATTAATACCAACTCCATTGTCTTCTACAGTTATGCCTACTTCTTTTGCAGACTGATGTAAAGTAATCGTGCAAACGGTGGCTTGGCTATGCTTGACCACATTGGTTACGGCTTCTTTTAAGCACATGCTAAGAATATTTTCAATGAGTAAAGACACGTTCTCTAATGAAATAGCCTCGTCTCCTACAAACTTAATTTCGGCAGCTTCTAAAAGCTCTTGAACGCGTTTTAGTTCTTCACTAAGGCGGATTCCACGCATTTGAGAAACCATTTTTCTCACTTCATTAAGAGCCGTGCGCGCTGTTTGCTGGACATCTTTTAATTCTGATTTTGCTTTTTCAGGATCTTTTGCAATAAGTTTTCTTGCTAAATCACTTTTTAGACCGATAAGAGACAGCTTTTGTCCTAACGTATCGTGCAAATCGCGAGCTATCCGCTGTCGTTCTTCCTGTTTTACAAGCTCAGAAATACGTTTATTTGCATCTTCAAGCTGTTCTTCCAGACGGTCTCGCTTCTTCCGATTATAAATGCTAAATGGCAGTACAATCACACTGATGGAAATTACAAAAATGAAAGGCAGCTGTTTTAAAAAGATCTCTTCTTGCATAACAACGTTAAAGTTTACCGAAATAACGGTGCTAATTAAATGAACAGCATACAAAGTAAAGAAAGCGAGCCTTTTTTGGATATTTCCAATAAAATAAGCGATAAAAAAAGCAAAGTAAAAGGCAAAGTAAATATAATTAAAAATAGTTGTTAGGGCTAAGGAAATAACGATTAACAAAGCCGTCCATACGTAAACGGACTTGTCTGTTGAAACAAATGCAAAACGATAGAAAATAAAAAATAAGATGGTGAGTAACGAACCAACAATAATGTGATTCATGGATGAAGACTGTAAGATAAAATAAAATGGTAAAATGGCAAATACGGTCCATATGTAAGGAGATAGCCCAGTGATTTTTTGGAAAAACGTATATTTTTTCATAAAGAACCTCGTTTACTTGTTAAAATACACTATTAGTTTACCACAAAGTAGAATGAAATAAGTTTAGACGGATAGATAAAACAGTCAAGCTTTTGAAAGCTTGACTGTTTTGTTTTATTAAAGTTCTGCTTTTGTTCGAGATGAAATTCTGCTTGCTTTTGGTGCAGCTGAGCGTGTTTTTATTTCTTTAAAGCTCACAAACATTTTGTTTTCTTCATCCCATAGACGGAATCGAAGAGAGCGAAGGCTTGTTGCGAGTGTAATGGTTGGTACATTTTGAAGAGGCTGTGTGTGTTGATGAACAGCTTCAAGCTTATAGTTGGGCACTCTTGGGCTTAAATGATGTACATGGTGAAACCCGATATTGCCTGTCAGCCATTGCAACAGTTTTGGAAGCTTGTAAAATGAACTTCCTTCAACGGCTGCTTTTACATAATCCCAGTGCTCATCTTCTTCAAAATAAGAGTCTTCAAACTGATGCTGTACATAAAACAGCCAAATTCCAATTGAACCTGAAATGAAGAAAATCGGTCCTTGAATTAATAGGAACGCCTGCCAACCTACCAACCAGCAGGTCGCTGCTGCTAATGCAACGATCAATACATTTGTAAGATACGTATTCATTCTTTCTTTTTTCTTCGCATTTTTTCGATTAAATCGGTTTGTAATCAAAAATACATATATAGGTCCCACGCCGAACATAATGAACGGGTTGCGATAGATACGGTAAGCGATTTTTTTCCAAATAGAAGCTTCTTTATATTCTGTTACGGTTAACACCCAAATGTCACCCGTACCTCTTTTATCTAAGTTGCTGCTTGTTGCATGGTGAATTGCATGGCTATGTCCCCATTGACTGTAAGGAAACATCGTTAAGACACCGGTAATTGTTCCGAGAATTTTATTGTGTTGTCTACTCTTAAAGAAAGAGTAGTGACAACAGTCATGAAAAATAATGAATATTCTTACTAAAAACCCTGCTGCGATAACAGTTAGCGGAAATGCTAAAAAATAAGAAATTGAAAGGCTCTCATAAGCGAGAAACCATAGTGTGAAAAAAGGTAAAAAAGTATTAATCAATTGTCTTATGCTGTCTTTCATTACTGCTTTTTCAAAGGGTGCAACTTGTTTTCGTAAATTCTTTTGTTTTTGTATAGTCATATGAAATTCCTTTCATCACCGTATATTATCCTCAGTATAAAGGGATTTTTCTGACTATTTAAGACATACGTGTCATATAGAAACCATGACACTTGTCATATATACGTAGGGGGAAGCTGTAAAAAATGAAAAAAAGCGGTATTTAACAGTCTGCGGTTCTGATAAAATTATACAGTGAAGGCTTATTGTTACGGAGCATTTAAGAAGAAAAAGGAGTTTGAAATGAATAAAAGAAATAGATGGGTATATCTGCTTCTAGCTATTGTTATCATGGGAGCAGGTCTTTTATCAAGAAAACTTACTCCGTATCTTCCTCACATCGTAAATATATATGCGGGAGATTCGTTATGGGCCTTAATGATTTTTGTCAGTGCGGGTTTTTTGTTTCCTACATGGAAGACAAAAATGATTGGTATGTTTGCTATAGTGTTTTGTTACTTCATTGAATTTACACAGCTGTATCACGCTCCGTGGATTGATGACATAAGAAAGACTGCGCTAGGAGGGCTCATTCTGGGGTATGGCTTCTTATGGAGCGATATACTAGCCTATTCGATTGGAGTCGCGGTAGGAATGAGCTGGGAGTATTATAGATATCGGTTTAAAAGAGCCGCCTAGCAAATACGGTTCAATGAATCTTAGAACTCAGCTGAGGATGGAATAGACCGTAGGGTTATGAAGCAGGATGTATATACATAAAAATAAACTTATGCATAAAATTTTTATTTAAAACCTATTATCTATTCGTTGAACGAGAGGAAGAGAGGGGATTATTTGAATTTAATAGCCTGGATGATTATTGCATGTGAAATCGCTTTTTGGGTAGTCATCATTTTAGGATTAGCAACAAGGTATACGTTTAAAAAACAAAAGCTCAGTTTTTTTATTTTAGCTCTAACACCTGTTGTTGATTTTTTTCTTCTGATTGTGACGAGCGTAGACCTTTACGGAGGTGCTACAGCGACTTATGCTCACGCTATTGCAGCCGTGTATATTGGAATTTCGATCGCTTTTGGAAAAAGTATGATTCAATGGGCAGACGAACGCTTTCAATATTATGTGATGAAAAACGGAGAGAAACCTCGTAGGCGCTACGGAAAAGAATATGCAAAGCATTATTTTAAGTCATGGCTACAGCACCTTGTTGCTTACGCTATTGGGGCAGCTCTTTTAGCGGCGATGATGTATATAGTACCAAATGGAAAAACCAACGTGCTGCAAAATGTAGTGGAGTTGTGGACAGTTATTGTAGGAATTGATTTCTTATTATCTCTTTCTAATTTCGTTTGGCCTAAAAAAGAAAAAGAGTCCGGTTATACCAACTCATAAAAAGTCATGGTCGTGCGTGAAAAACCAGTGAAAAAACCTCCCTGTAAGGAGGTTTTTTGTTTTACCATCCAGGGTATAGGTATATAAATGATGCTTGTCTGAGGTAGTTCAGTTTAGTTGCTTAAGCGGCTAAACTGCTTTTTGTGCAAATATATGTACATTTTATGTGGCATGCATGATAAGAATTCTGTGTATTCCATATACTACCTCATATGAAAGATAGACAAGTGATACAATACAGTTTGTTTTTAGGAGAGCTTTTATGAAAAAACGCCGGTTGGACTTTATTTTTTTATTTATTATTTTACTTTCAATTTATGCTTTCTTTTTTACCTCTATTGATGTTCATTGGAAGTATGCCTTAGTTGGATTATATGGTGTCATCATTTTTATTTGTATGTATTCACTTATGCTTGAAAATCGAACGCCTGAAAGTACGTTGGTTTGGATGTATGTTCTCTTTTTCTTCCCTGTTGCAGGCTTTTTCTTTTATTTGTATTCAGGACAGCTCTATTTAAAGGGGCATATGTTTAAAAAAAAGCGTATGCATAACCGAGAGATGCTTAGAAAGATGGCAGATAAAGAAACGACGCCTGATCTATCGCCGCTCCAATCTCATCAGCGTTACTTTGCTCAGTACCTTCAATGTGTATCTTTGACGAAGATGAATGTTTATACAAAAACCTATGTGCTTAAAAATGGACAAGAAACGTTTAACGAAATCAAAAAGCATTTGCAGTCAGCAAAACATTTTATTCATATGGAGTACTACATGTTTCACTCAGATTCGTTAGGAAAAGAAATCATTGATATTTTAATAAAAAAAGCAAATGAAGGTGTAGAAGTGCGCTTTACATTCGATACAATGGGAAGCTTTACACTATCGGGTTCAGATATTAAGCGAATGAAAAAAGCGAATGTTAAAGTGCATGCGTTCTTACCTATTAAGTATGGATTTTTTAATCAAAAATTCAACTTTCGAAACCACCGTAAAATAGTTGTAATTGACGGGGAAGTAGGTTTTGTAGGAGGGCTGAATGTAGGCGATGAGTATTTAGGGAAAAATAAAAAAATCGGTTTTTGGCGAGATACCCACCTGATGTTAAAAGGTGAATCTGTTCAAACCTTGCACTCGATTTTTATGTTTGACTGGGAATATGTTTCGGGGGAATGCTTAATTAACAATGAATCATATACAAAACCTCATCGTGTTGAAGGAGAAGGGTTCGTTCAGGTAGTGGCGACGGGGCCAGATACGCAGGAAAATATGAGCGACTATTATTATACGATGATTACAAGCGCGACGAAGTCAATTTGGATTTCTACCCCATATTTTGTTCCAAACGAAGCTATAAGAACTGCTCTTCGTATTGCGGCTAGAAAAGGTGTAGAAGTACGAATTATGGTGCCGGAAATTAATGATGGCTTTCTGACTCAATATGGAACGAGATCATATTTTGCTGAACTTCTTCGCTGTGGAATTGAAGTATATTCGTATCAAAAAGGGTTTTTGCATCAAAAAATCGTGATTATAGATGGAGATATGGCTTCAGTAGGTACTGCAAATATGGATATGAGGAGCTTTCATCTTAACTTTGAAGTTAATGCATTTTTAATTGACGGAGAGACAATTCAAACGCTCATCAAAAATTACGAAGAAGATATGGAAGACAGTCATTTGATCAAGCCAGTAGCATTTTACAAGCGAAGCTTAGTAGAACGTTCGAAAGAGTCATTTGCGCGCTTATTTTCAGGCGTTTTATAAAATAAAGTTTGTTTTCAAAAAGCAGGAGGAAACGTATGGGTGAATCTCCATTTGTTAAAAAAGATACGTTTGGTCGAAAGTTGCATCGCTTAAAAGAACGTACTAAACCATTTGTCGTGCGTTTTTCACGGTTTGGTCATGTGGCTCAAGGTGTGGTCTATTTTATCATCGGTATATTAGCGATTCAGACAGCTTTCGGATTAAAAGGCGATTTGGTTACTTCTCAAGGAGCCCTACACACAATTGCAAAGCAGCCATTTGGATTTTTAATTTTAATTGTTTTGGCAGTAGGTTTAAGTGGATATGCGTTTTGGCAAATCATTTCTGCTATTTTTGATCCTCACCACGTTGGGCATGGGGTAAAAGGCGTTTTTACTCGTTTAGGCTATTTAGTTGTAGCTACGTTTTATATTAGCCTTTGTGTGAGCTCGGTAAAAATTTTGCTTCATGCTCACGTTCATACGTCAGGTAAGCATTATCAAACGGTATCTGCCAAGCTTTTATCCTACCCATTTGGGCAAACCATCATTGCGCTTACAGGTATTGGCGTTATCATCTTTGGTATAGGACAAGTATATTGGGCTCTTTCAGGACGCTTCTTAAAAAAACTAAAGAAAAACGAAATGTCAAAAGAAGAGTGGCGATGGAGCGGGCATATTGGAAAAGCAGGTATTATTGCTCGAAGTATCGTCTTTGGCATTATTGGCTTCTTTCTTATTCGCACGGCTCTTCAAGCGGATCCAGACGAAACGAAAGGGTTAGATGGAGCCCTTGCTGAAGTGGCGCAGCGTCCTTTTGGGTCTGTACTGCTGGCTATTGTATCAATCGGGCTTATGGCATACGGGGTATATATGTTTGCAGAATCAAGGTATAAACGCATTGATCCTTAATAAAATTAAAAAGATGAAAAAGCTACTTTTTGGTCTTCTCCTCATATCCTATAGCAGATAGATAATGAACAGGGGGGAGAGGCAGATGCCATCGGTAGTAGGAGCGGTCAATATCTCAAATGTATTGGTTTCATCTTCAGTGGAGTTTGGTGATTGTCTGGCTATTAAGCCAAAAAGCACAGCTTTTACAACAGTCGGTTCTGGTAGCGCGAACACGGGGAATTTTATGAATATTACAAGCAGTGCCAGTACCGCTAATACAATTGATATGGATATTAATGATCAAAACGTAGTGGGAAATGCATAAGAAGTGAAAGCTTATCACCATAGGGCGGTAAGCTTTTTTATTTGAACTTTACGTATACCCAGACGTCTCTTTACCACAATGTACCTCTAGGATTCTATCTTATAGGAGTAGTAAACTAGACAGGTGATGTCAAAAAGTGGGGAGGCGAGATGATAAAATGAAGAAAATATGTATGAGCCTACTTATTCTCTGTCTTTTCAGTGGAGGATTGGCCCCAATAAGTAAAGGAGACGCTGCTTCTTCAGTGGGTACTGTCAAAGGTGATAATGTAAACGTGTATCGTTCTCCATCTTTACATTCTTCGGTTGTTCAGACAGTGAAAAAAGGAGAAGAATTTCCTGCTATTTCATCTGAAGCGGGAGATGCAGCTCAAGTTATTACTCATAAAGTAGTGCCAGGAAATACGCTATGGCTACTAGCTAAACAATATGGTGTAACAGTCAGCGAGCTAATAAAACAAAATCAGCTAAAAACGACGGAGCTAACTCCGGGGCAAACGCTGAAAATACCACCAAAAGGCTTGTTACATAAAGTAGTATCAGGAGATACGCTTTGGAAAATCTCTGTAAAGTACGGTGTAAAAGCGAATGAATTAACAAAGTTAAACCAGCTATCATCAACAAATATTGAGCCGGGACAAACGCTTGTTATTCCTGATTACTATGTGCAAGTACAGCTTTTGGAAGGGAAAAAGGGCTGGATCAAAAAATCTGATTTAGTACAGCAAAAGCATCAGCCTGTAGTTATGGGATGGAGCTTTAATGAAAAAACAGCAGGCTATGAAGAATCGATGAAACAAAAGAACTTAGATGTTGTTTCACCGCGCTGGTTTACGCTAACGCGGAGTGACAAAGTTGTTTCATCTTCTATAAATCCATCGTATGTTCAAACGGCTCACAAAAACGGCAAAAAAGTCTGGCCGCTCATCGGTAACAATTTCGATGATGTGCTGACAAGTGACGTCCTAAGCAATAAAGCAAAGCGGCAAAAGCTTGTATCGTCAGTCGAAAGTTCGCTTGTGAAAACAAACAGTGACGGTATTAACGTTGACTTTGAAAATATTAATATCAAAAACAAACAAGATTTTGTTTTATTTATTAAAGAATTAAAAGCAGCGTTAAAGCCTCATGGTATGACCGTTTCAGTAGACGTAACACGAGAAAATAATGATCCGTTTTGGTCAGGAAGCTTTGATCGAAAACAGATTGGTCAAGTGGCAGATTACGTCATTATGATGGGTTATGAAGAACACTGGGGAGGAAGTCAGGTTCCAGGGTCTGTGGCTTCGCTGCCTTGGGTGAAAGAAGGAACAGAACTTCTTATGAAAGATGTACCTGCACACAAAATCCTGCTGGGAGTTCCTTTTTATACGCGAGAATGGAAAACGAATCTATCGACCAAAAAAGTTGTCACAAAAGACTTAACGATGAAAGAAGCCGAAGCAATTATCTCTTCTAAAAAGTTAACTAAAAAATGGGACAGCCAAGCCTCTCAGTACTATGTAGAATACACCGAAAATGGTACGAAGCATCAAATATGGCTCGAAGACAAAGCATCTATGCAGCGCCGGGTTAAATTAATTAATGACTATCATTTAGGTGGAGCGGCAGCTTGGTATATTGGTTCAGAAACATCAGATATATGGGAGTTATATAACTTCTAAATAAAAAACACACCTCATGCTTAATGTAGCTAGGTGTGTTTTTTATTTGCATCATAATGAAGCGCATACATCTATTTACAAACGAGATAAATTTTACAATATTTGTTTTTCTTGAGTTAATTTATAACTATATTCCAAAATGAGCCTATTTAACCTTTTTTTAGTTGAAAACGCTTAATGACTTTACGATAAAGGTAATTTATAGTAAATTCAGTTTCTATACAATAAATTTACTAAATGAATAATTAAGTTATTTAATTATTAACTAAGTGAAAGGAATGAGTGTTATGGGAAATGTATTAGTAATAGGCTTTCCAGGTGAAGGACATGTGAACCCTTCTTTAGGAATTGTAAAAGAATTGATGGCTCAAGGGGAAAAGGTCGTCTATTACGGCATTGAAGACTATGCTGAAAAAATTCGAAAATCAGGCGCGGAATTTCGTGAATACGAAGATTTTCGTCCAAGTCTTGATATGAGCAACCGGATGACCAAAGAAGAGTCTTATGACCGCTATGAAATAATGAATTTGTTTTTAAATGAATCTGAAAATATTATTACTAAAATTATGAGTGAAACGAAACATGAAACATATGATTATGTACTTTATGATTATCACCTTTTAGCAGGTTCCGCTGTGGCTGACCTTCTTCAGCTTCCAAAAGTTTCTCTTTGTACGACGTTTGCGTTAAATAAGGAGTTAGCAACTTGTATGATGCCAAGTGGTCAAACAGAACCTGACCAATCTTCCTTTTATCCTCAATTCGAAAAATCATTAAATAAGTTCAACAGCCAATATAATACTGATTTAAAAGATTCCATGGACATTATGTCGAATCCAGGGGATATTACGTTAGTATTTACGTCAGAATTCTTTCAACCATACGTATCTGAATTTACGAGTGAGTACAAGTTTATTGGTCCTTCAATTGTTAAACGACTAGATATTGAAGATCCTTCTTACTTACAAAATGAAAATGAAAAAATTATTTTTGTTTCTATGGGAACTATTTTTAATCAGCAGCTAGAAATCTATGACTTATGTATAGAAGCATTAAAAGACTTTGAGGGTAAAGTTATTTTATCTATTGGTAAAAATACAAAGCCTGAAGAATTAGCACACATTCCAGAAAACTTCGTTGTGAAACAATACGTACCGCAGCTAGAAATTTTAAAACGTGCGGATTTATTTATTACTCACGGCGGAATGAACAGCAGCAGTGAAGGATTATACTACGATACACCGCTTGTCGTTATTCCAATGGCAGTGGATCAATTTATGGTGGGCGATCGCGTGCAGGAGTTAGGAGCAGGTGTAAAATTAGATAAAAATAATGTATCTGCTGAGCTCATCAAAAATACAGTTAACGACGTTTTAACTACTCACACATATAAACAGCATGCACAACAAATTGGAGAATCACTTCGCTCAGCGGGAGGATACAAGCAAGGAGTGAAAGAAATTTTCAAGATGGTGCCTGTTAAAGCGTAATAGATGTAAGACAGCTAGATAACTAACAGAGAGGAGTAAATCATATGCAGTCTATCAAAAAAGCAGTTATACCAGCAGCAGGGTTAGGTACTCGTTTTTTACCTGTTACAAAATCTATCCCAAAAGAAATGCTTCCAATTGTAAATAAGCCCGTAATTCAATTTATTGTAGAAGAAGCCTTAGAATCAGGAATCGAAGATATTTTAATTGTTACAGGAAACGGGAAACAAGCAATTGAAAATCATTTTGATCATAATATTCAACTAGAACACTTGCTTCATCAAAAAGGAAAGACCGAACTATTAGAGGAAATGGAGCATATCTCTGAACTAGCGAATATTCATTACGTTCGTCAAAAAGAAATGAAGGGCCTTGGCCATGCGATTGGCTGTGCTCGACAGTTTATTGGAAACGAACCGTTTGCAGTTTTACTTGGAGATGACTTAACAGACCCAGACCAGCCTTGTTTAAAACAGCTGATTGACCAGTATAACCAAACGGGATCGTCGATTATCGGCGTACAGCGCGTAGAGGAAAAATCCGTTCACCGTTACGGGATTATAGATCCAAAAGCAAATAAAAGCCGATTATACGAAGTGAATGGTTTTGTAGAAAAACCATCAGTCGAAGAAGCTCCGTCTAATTTGGGGATTATTGGACGCTATGTATTTACACCTGACATTTTTGATTACCTTGAAACGCAGGAAGCTGGAAAAGGTGGGGAAATTCAGCTAACGGATGCTATTCAGCGTATGAATATAGACCGTTCTATTTATGCTTACGAATTCGAAGGCGAACGTTATGATGCAGGGGAAAAATTAGATTTTATTTTTACGACTCTTGCTTTTGCGTTAAAAGATGAAGAATTAAAAGCACCTCTTTTAACTAAATTCAAAGAGCTGATCAACAAGGAAGAACAAAAAGAAAAAATTGCTGTACAAATTGGAAAATAACCTTTTACACACCTTTCTTCTACTTTTTCTTGAAGAAAGGTGCATTTTTTTATAGAAATTAAACGTTTGACAGCTGGATAGAAAGGATTGAAATGAGTTTATGTCGAAAGCAGAAAATTCGTTTGTATCAGGTATAAAGATTGTATTTACAGACAGGGATTTTCGAACGATTTTTATTTCATTATTTATTATCGGGTTGTCTGTTGGCGGCTTTATGCCGTATTTAACGGTTTGGGCAACAAATACATTGCATGCCACTTCGTTTCAAGCAGGGTTTTTATTTGTCCCGATGAGCATTATTGGTTTGATCGTCTCGTTTTATTTAGCTTCTTTATCAGACAAATGGGGGAAACGAAAGCCATTTATTATTTGGGCGTTATTGATCGGAACCATTTCAAGAGTTCCGTTAGCGTTTACGCATTCCTATGCAATAGCACTCATTTTACTTGCTATAGGAGGATTTAATGCGTTTTCCTTTTTCTTTGCTCTGCTGAATGATTTTATTGTTAAAAAGGAAGAAAGTAAGTCGAAGGCAGGTACGATTACTGGTACCGTGCGAATGGCTTTTTCACAAGGCTATATTTTTGGGCCTATGCTTGGTGCTTTAATCATTGACCACGGAGGGTATACTCTTTTATTTTTATTATCAGGGTTGTTATCCCTAGCAACTTTAGTGTGGGTTCTTTTTGCGCTTAAAGAAGAAAGCAGTATACCTCAAACTTCAGTTCATGCATCTTCAAAAGCGCCAGCTCGTATACCTTCTGTATTGATAGCTGTATTCGTAGCAGCTCTTTTCATTTTTGCGGGGGACTCCGGTCGTTCTATGTATTTGCCGCTGTATGTAACAGATACATTAAAGCAATCCGTTTCGATTGTAGGTATTCTCTTTACCGTAACATCTGTTTTTGAGCTAGTATTTATGCCATTAGGAGGCTATTTTTCTGATAAGATTGGCGTTAAACGATTCTTTATTATTGGAATAGCTTGCCAAGTGCTTTATTTTATTTTAACGAGTCTTCATCTACCGCTGAGTGGATTAATTGCGCTTCAAGTATTTTATGCTTTTATTCTATCCGCTACAATGGGAGTAGGAATGGTGTATGCTCAGTCACTAGCCCCGCGTCAAATTGGACTAGCCACAACGGCATATATGACGGCTATACAAACTTCAGCAGTTGTCAGTAGCTTAGCTATGGGGTCACTAGTTAACGTGATTCCGTTGCCTTCTACCTTTTACATTTTAGCTGTTTTTGCGGTTGTTTCAGGTGTGATGTTTCTATTTATGAAGCAAAAATCAGCTGAGGAAATGACTTAAAAAGTTAAGAAGAAGTTGAGGTTTTACTAAATTAATCCAATATAAAGACGAACAAATAGTATGCATGAGCTGGACTGCTTGTGACACCGCAGTTGATTTCCGTGCAAGTCTTCGCTTTCCGCGGATGGCCGATGAGCCTCCTCGTCGCTTGCGCTCCTGCGGGGTCTCATCTGTTCCATTGTTCCCGCAGGAGTCTTCGCCTTGCCCTCCAATCAACTGCTAGAAGGACCTAAACAAATGACCCATACGTTCACCATAATAAAAAAACGAACCATTAATCAATGGTTCGTTTTTTTACTTTCTCTAAAATACTTTTGCCCCAGCCTCTTTTTTTATGATGCTGTTTCTTGAATTTGTTTGCTGCGATTTTTATTTAAAATTTTTCGGTAGCGGTAATTAACAAAAGCCGCCGCCGCCATGCCTACTACTGAAAGCATCGCATCAAAAATAAAGATGATCGAAATATGTCCTGTTTTAGACATGAGCCCTGTTGCTAAAGGCAATAAAATTGCAGCTAATCCAGCAGCGGTCGCTACAATTCCCGTAACCGTTCCTTTTTTGTTCCAGAAAAGCTCGGTCATAACGGTAATCGCTAATTGAAAGACCCCAGCCGTAGAAAATCCCATGAAAAAAGCAGCTGCAATTGCAATAGCAGGTACTTTAACAAATAGAAGCGTAAGTACAGCTATAAGGGTAATCATCGGGTAAACGAGAATAACCGTTACAGGACGAAGCACTTTGCTTAATAATACGGCTAATACTAAAACAGAGATTAAAGCTCCGATGCTATAGTAGCTTAAAAGGCGAACCGAGCTGCTTTCAGCCATACCTAATACTTGTTGACCATAAGTAGGAAGCCAAATTTGAGCCACTGTAAACAGCGCTGTAGAAGTAAATCCAATCACAATAAGAGCAATTCCTTCTTGCTTCATATTAGGAGGAGAGACGAATTTATTTTCTTCCGCACTTTCTTGTTGAACTGTATTCTGTTCGCGTTTATGATTGGGAAAAGGCAGTTTGAACATAAAGATCATATTTAGTAAATAAATAAGAGCCGGAAGGAAAAAAGCATAACCATAAAACAAATCACGATCTGCAAAAAAGGCAATCATAAACGGAAGAAGTGCCGCTCCAGCTGATATAAATGCTTTTACAAGAACACTGGCTGAACCTGAAGATTTAGGAAAAACTTCAATTAAAGCAGGGTATGTTCCAGCGTCCATAGCAGAGTTTGCAATACCAGCAATAATGGCAAAGATAAAGGCTGTTGGATAATTTGGCGATAATGGAATGCCGATTAAGAAAATAGCCATCGTCAGAGACGAAACAAGAATCAAAGGTTTTCGTCCGACTTTATCAGACAAGATGCCTGATAGAGAATACGAAAGCAATTTTCCAATTCCGATAGCCGAAATAATATAGCTGATTCCAGCACCGTCGGTATTTAATTGTTTTGTCAAAAATGACATATTTGATGCAAGCATGATATTGACCATGCCAAGTAGAAAATAGTTAATATACATACCTGAAGCTGACAGCATGTACTTATTTTTCATCGTTTACACATCCTTACGTAAAAAAGCTTATATGAAATGGATAAAAGTAATCACCCGTTCCTCCTTTTTTCTTCGTTATTTATAAACCTACTTCCATGATAAGTTTATGAAGACATTACCTTTACCTTTTATCATTGGATTTATTCAGTTCTTTTTAGTGTGCGACTGAATGGGTGCATCTAGTGCTTCAAATCAATATGAAATCTATTCTAACATGTTTTTAGCGCTTTAAACCAAAAAAGTGATATTTTATAAAAAAATCCTGTCTTCTTTCACGGCTTCACAAAAGAAACCCCACAAAAAATGTTCGCTTTAAAGCCAGGCTATACAAGAAATGCCTCCTAATGATGGTTATTAAAAATGAGAAAAGGGTATTTATAAACTAAGGAAAAAGAAATAAGGGAAGAAAGGTGGAAACAATGAAGCACAAAGTATTTTTTGATGCGGAATGTCCTTTATGTTACAACGTAAAAAAAATAATTAAAGCGCTGGACTGGACGAACCAAATCCAGTGGATTCCAGTTCAATACATTGAACGAACGGAGTATAGCTACTTAAAAGAAGAAGGAAGAGACTTATATGATCAAATTCATATGGTCACCAAAAAAGGGGAAGTATTAGCAGGATTTGAAACGGTCAGACGGCTTTTAGCTGTTTTGCCTCTTACATTCCCAATAGGTGTGCTTCTGCATTTACCATTGATGAAAAAAGCGTTTAGTCCGCTATATAAATGGATCTCCACAAACAGGTACGACTGGTTTGGACGCTACGATTCACCGCGGACCACATAAACATACAAAAGGGACAAGCTTTGAAAAAGCTTGTCCCTTTTGTTTTGAAGACATTATAATTTATACATATTTTAATTTTTAAAAAACGTATGTGACCGAGACGCGTAAATTCTAGAAAAAAAGCTATAGCTGAAAGGGAGAACTTATATGACAACAAAATGGACAGCTGAACGGATGCCCGATTTAAAGGGGAAAACAGCCCTTATAACGGGAGGAAACAGCGGTATTGGGTTTGAAGCTGCAAAGGCTCTAGCAGCTCGCGGAGCAGAAATCATTCTTGCTGTGCGTAATGATGAGAAAGGGAAAGAAGCTAAGAAGAGAATTAAAGGGGACAACGAGAATGCTAAAGTGACTATTATGTCATTAGATCTCAGTGACTTGAGCTCTATTCGGGATTTTGCCAATCAATTTCTTCAACAATACTTGTCTTTGGATCTTCTCATTAATAATGCAGGCGTGATGGTGCCACCTCACAGCAAAACGAAAGACGGATTTGAACTGCAGTTTGGCTGTAATCATTTAGGGCATTTTGCACTTACGGGTTTGCTGCTTCCTTTACTAATGGCCACTCCACATTCACGTGTCGTAACTGTAAGCAGTATAGCCGCTAATTCTGGAGAAATCTATTTTGATAATCTCGATGGAGAAAAAGGCTACAGTCCAATGAAGTTCTATAGACAAAGCAAACTCGCCAACCTATTGTTTGCCAAAGAATTGCAAACTCGCTTAGAAGCAGCCGGATCAACGACAATTAGTGCCGCTGTACATCCAGGTATTTCTAATACAAACCTATTATCACGCGGTTCAGGTAAAGAACCAAACGGCTTGTTGAAATTTTTAGTCAAGCTATTTAGTCAATCTGCAGAAATGGGCGCGCTGCCTACTCTTTATGCAGCTACTGAATCAATAGAAGGCGGTACATATATTGGGCCAGACGGAAAAGATGCTAAAAAAGGATATCCTGTAAAAGATATGATGGGAGACGTTTTATTTAAACCGGACGTAGCGGAAAAACTATGGAGCGTATCTGAGGACTTAACAGGTGTTGAGTACTCGTTTCGTGCTTAAGATAAAAAACAGTTCTGTAAGTGCGGAGCTGTTTTTTTGTTGCTCAAAAGCTATAGGTCAGGGGATTAAATAAAAAAAAGAATGTTGGATAGCATAATGATAAGTAAACGTACAATGAGTATGTTCTCTTTTGAGAGATAAAAGCACTCAACAAAGCTGAAGAAGCGGAGGGAAGTAACAGTGCCTGATAAACCTAGTATTACCTCAAGTGAAATTGGAACGCTGTGGATGACATATCAGCAGAAAACGTTAATCATTTGCTTGTTGGATTATATGATTGAACATGCAGACGATGAAGATGCTAAAACAATTATGACGGACTTGCGTGAACAGCTCATTATATACATACGAAAGATAAAAACAATATTTGAAAAAGAAGGAGCCGTAGTGCCAACCGGGCTTTCATCTCAAGACGTAAACGTACAGGCTCCAAAACTATTTACTAATGGATTTGATATTATGTTTCTTCGTGTTATTAAAGAAATTAGTATGGGGATGTATACATTAAGTTTAGGTAAGGCCTACAGAGAAGATGTGGTGAAATTTTATCAAGATTTAACAAAGATTACGCAAGAGTGCTACGATTCCTGTACGCAGTACTTATTGAGAAAAGGAATTTTATCACGCCCACCCTATATTCCAATGCCAACTACCGTTGAGTTTGTTTCGGATAGAAAATATCTAAGCGGCTTAAATGTATTTGCGGACAAAAGAGTATTAAATACGATGGAGCTAGCGCAGATTTATCATGGAGTCGAAACAAACATTGTCGGGATGAAGTTAATGAAGGCTTTTTCTCAAACGGCGAAAGATGCCGAAGTGAAAAAGCATTTTTTGAAAGGAAAAGAGCTCAGTAAAAAGATTATTACGCGCCTAGAAGAAATAATTATACAAGACGATATTTCACCTTCTGTTGCCTCAACAGGAAGCATAACGACTTCTGAAACGCCTGCTTTTTCTGATCGTTTGATGCTGACATGCGATATTTTACTTAGTAATTTTAGCATTGGAAGTCAGGCATTTGGAGCAGCATTTAGTTTTCGAAGAGATATTGTGGCTAAAATGATGCTGATAGGAGAAGATGCGTTTCAATATGCAAGCGAAGCGACGGAAATTATGATTAAAAAAGGCTGGCTTGAAGTTCCACCAAGCATTAATTAGCTAATATGGAAATACGTATTTACATGATGCTCTTCTAAAAGCAATGAATTTAAAATAGGTGAGATAAAAACACCGTGTTAATACACTTAGTATGTAAATCAACACGGTGTTTTTGCTTTGTTTGAGCAAGTTATGATGGAATTTCTTCAAAGGTATGCTACGATAAGAATTATCTTGAATTGAAGAGGTGTCACGATGAAAATAGAAGTTTGGTCAGATTTTGTCTGTCCTTTTTGTTATATTGGAAAGCGTCGATTAGAGCAAGCGCTTCAGCAATTTGCACACAAAGATGATGTGCAGGTTGAATTTAAAAGCTTCGAGCTAGATCCAAATGCCCCAGTTAATACTGGTAAAACGATTAATGAAGCTCTTGCTGCTAAGTATGGAATGACCATTGAACAAGCAAAGCAAGCAAATGAAGGTATCGGACAGCAGGCAGCTGGTGTGGGATTATCCTTTAATTTTGACGATATGAAGCCAACTAATACATTTGACGCTCATCGTTTAGCTAAATTTGCAAAAGCTCAAGGAAAAGAAGCAGCCATGACAGAAAAGCTTCTTTATGCATATTTTACTGAGTCAAAACATTTAGGTGAAGAAGAGACGCTGGTTGCTGTTGCAGAAGATGCAGGTCTTGACCGAGAAGAAGCACGTCAAATTCTTACGGATAAAAACGCATATGCAAATGAAGTGCGCAGTGATGAAGCAACGGCTCAGCAATATGGCATTAGCGGTGTTCCGTATTTTGTTATTAATCAAAAATATGCGATTTCAGGTGCACAGCCAGTCGAGACATTTGTAGGGGCTCTCCAACAAGTATGGGAAGAAGAAAATCCGACTCCCACTTTGAAGAGTCTTTCTCCAGAAGGCGCAGATGATGCCTTTTGTGCAGATGGTCAATGTGCCGTTCCTGATTCCTCTAAAAACCAACAATAAATAAAAAGCAGAGGCGGAAATTTCGCTTCTGCTTTTTGTTTATTTTAAAAAAAATTACAAAAACACAAACGTGTGTTCTGTTTTTGTGTTATAATAAGTTTAGAAGCAACAAACCTCGATGAGTGAACTCCAAAAATAAGCGATTAAAAGTGATCCCACCATGAACTAGCTTCCATTTAATCCTGCAGGGGGAATCTAAATGAAGAACAAAGTGCGCATTATCCCATTTCAAGTAGTTGAACAATTGAATCAATTTAATGAAGTCCCAGAAGGAGTCGCTCTAATTGGAGCAGAGGAAGTATGGAAGCAAACAAAGGGACGGGGAATAACCGTAGCGGTTTTGGATACTGGCTGTGAGGTTACACACCCAGATTTGCAGGAACGAATTATTGGAGGAAGAAATTTCACGCACGATGATCAACAAAATCCTGATGTTTATCAAGACTATAATGGTCATGGTACTCACGTAGCAGGCACAATTGCAGCAGCTCATAATGGAAATGGTGTTGTAGGAGTGGCGCCGGAGGTGAATTTACTTATCCTGAAAGTACTTGATGGGAATGGTTCAGGTCAATATGAGTGGATTATCGAAGGTATTACCTACGCCATTCAGCAAAAAGTAGATATCATTTCAATGTCACTTGGAGGTCCGGCCGATGTGCCTGAGCTACATGAAGCGATTCAAGATGCTGTTGATCAGAATATTTTAGTTGTCTGCGCAGCGGGAAATGAAGGAGATGGAGAAAGCTCCACAGATGAGTTTGCGTACCCAGGCTCATATAATGAAGTGATTAGCGTAGGAGCGGTTGATTTAGAGAAACGTTCTTCGATATTTTCCAACTCGAACAACGAAGTAGACGTAGTGGCTCCGGGAGAGAGGATCGTATCAACTTACTTGAATGGAAAGTATGCCGCACTGAGCGGAACTTCTATGGCAACGCCTCACGTAGCGGGAGCTTTGGCATTGATAAAAGTTCTTTCAAATGAAACGTTTGGAAGAGAACTTACAGAACCAGAGCTTTACGCACAGTTAATCAGAAGAACGCTTCCATTAAATGAATCACCAAGAGAAGTAGGAAACGGGTTTGTGCACTTGACTATTGTTGAAAAGCTGTTGCGTGAAGTTCAACGTCAAATGACTTCAGAGGTGATGGGATGAGAAGCAGTTTAGATATATTAATGGTGGAAAAACAGCAGGCAAAAGCCCTTTATCAGCAATACGTAAACAATCGAAGCTATTATGATGAAAAGACGGATGAAGAGAGTAAAAATCTTTATTATCGAGGTACTCTTTTTGAAAGAGAAGCCATGCAAGCTTTGTTAACGGAAACGCATCAGCATTTGCTAAGTTATTCCCCCCATAAATATGTATATCCATGGGTCGATCTACAGGAGAATGGAGAGCTGAAGAGTCTGTATTCAGGAAAAGGAATGGATCCTTTAGAAACGATACAAAAAGATATTGATGCACTTCAGTCGCTTACTAACTCATCTGTTTCAAACAATGATATACTGCTAAACTGTGAGCACGTTGTCCCGCAGTCCTGGTTTGGAAAACAAGAGCCTATGAGAGGCGATTTACATCATTTATTTGCGTGTGAGCCTTCTTGTAACAGTCGAAGAGGTAATTCTTCTTATATTGACTTCCCGGATTATACACCGGAAGTTAAGCAATCAGATGTGAAAGAAGGATGCGGCAAAGCAGAAAAAGGTAAGTTTGAACCCGAATATGGAAAAGGAATTGTGGCTCGAGCTACGCTTTATTTTTTAATTCGCTATCATAATAAAATTGACTCTTCGCGAGTAGATCTTCCTCTTTTACTAAAATGGCATGAAGAATTTAATGTTTCACTTTATGAAAAACATCGCAATGCAGCAATCTTTGAATTGCAAGGCAATCGAAATCCTTTTATCGATTTTCCTGACAAAGCAGCTGCCCTAATAAATTCTGCTTTCTAAAATAACAAAGAGCTTCGCTTCAATTCGAAGCGGAGCTCTTTTGGATAATCTAATATGAAAATCCATATTTATCACTTAAAAGGGCATCCATTTTATTTAATAAGCGAAAATATTCTTCTTGTTCTTCTACAGTTAGAGCTGCTAGCATATCTTTTAAAAATACATTTCGCTTCTCTGTAATCATTGAAACAAGCTTTTTTGATTCATCGGTCAATGAAACCCACACCACTCTCCGGTCTTTTTCGTCTCGCACGCGCTGAATGAGAGATTCTTCTTCCAATTGATTTAATAAGCTAGTTGTAGCGCCCGAGGTTAAGTGAAGTTTATTTGAAATATCTGCTACCATATACTTTGTGCCGCTGGCAATGTAGTTTAAGATATAAAACTTAGTGGGTGTTAAGTGATAAGGCTGTGTTTTTAATGTTTCTTCGACTAAATGTCGCATATATTGAAAAAAAGATGTGTTAATTTGGTAAAGGTGCTCAATTTTTGATTCTAAATTGTTATCCATGCTAGCTTCCATCTCCTTGTACACTACGGACATATATAAACTAACTCTAAAATAAAATGAAACAATTGTAAAGGATGGCAATGATTATCTTTAACCATCGTTATTATTTTTAAATTAATATCTTTACGAAAAAATATCTTTATGATAAAGTTATTTAGGTGGTTAACCAAATAGATGATTATAAAGAAACATATCTCCTAATAGATGGAGATAATATCTTTATGAAAAAGCTATATAAAAAAGTAATTTTATTAGTGAAGTATTAAGGAGGAGTAATGAATGTCTAGAAGTCGCTTAATGGTAACAAATTTTATTGGAATCATCGTTATTTTAGCTTTATTAATTGGAGGAGGATATTATTACGTTCAAAAATCGAACTATATTACAACGGATAACGCTAAAGTATCTGGAGATGTATACAATGTAGTTGCACCTGCAGCAGGTAAAGTAGCAAGCTGGACAGTGGAAGAAGGAAATGATGTATCAAAAGATGCTGAAATTGCTAAGATTCAAGCTGAAAAAGGCTCTGTAGCTGCTACAGTACCAGCAGATGGGAAAATTATTCAAACAAATGTAAAAGAAAATCAAATGGTTCAAGCTGGACAGCAAATTGCAACCGAAGTAGATATGAAAGACCTATTTATCGTAGCAAATATTAAAGAAGATCAGCTTAAGGATATTAAAGAAGGCGACGATGTAGATGTAACGGTAGACGGAGATAGCAGTGCAAAAATCGACGGCAAAGTCGAAGAAATTGGATATGCAACCAATTCACTTTCATCTTTAACATCCAACTCAAGCTCAGATGGAAACTACACAAAAGTGTCTCAAACGGTTCCTGTAAAAATTTCTATTTCTAATTATTCAGAGCATGTAATACCAGGTATGAACGCCGAAGTGAAAATTTCGAAAGACTAATTCTTACTACAACAGTTCAAGAAAGGAGGAAATATGATGACAGCCAGTATAGAAAACACAAGTGATGGATCCATCAAAAAGCATATTCCGCTATTGATTGTGTTAATGCTTGGTTTGTTTCTTGCGATATTAAACCAAACGTTACTGAACGTAGCCATCCCGCATTTGATTACTGAGTTTGGCGTAACGGCAAATACAGCTCAGTGGTTGTTAACAGGATATATGCTTGTGAACGGGGCGTTAATTCCGCTTTCAGCTTTTTTAATTGAACGATTTGGTGTGCGTCGCTTGTTCTTATTTGCAATGTTTTGTTTTACAGTAGGGTCATTGATTTGCGGAATTGCACCTACATTTTCGATTATGCTTACAGGCCGTTTAATTCAAGCTATTGGCGGAGGTGTCTTATCACCTCTTGTTATGACCATTATTGTATTTATTTTCCCTCCCCACATGCGAGGAAAAGGGATGGGGATTTTTGGTTTAGCCATGATGTTCGCACCGGCTATCGGACCAACGTTATCTGGATGGGTTATTCAAAACTACGACTGGCACATCCTTTTTAACGGCATGGTACCATTAGGTGCCATTGTATTAATTATTGCTTTCTTTCAATTAAAAGACATTCAGCCTCCAAAGGATGTAAAAGTTCACATGCCTTCTGTTGTGACATCACTTGCAGGTATGGGATTATTGCTTTACGGATTCAGTGAAGCTGGAAATGATGGCTGGACGGATTCAGTTGTTCTTTCTACAATCATTGGCGGGGCAGTTCTTTTAATTATATTTGTTCTTCAACAAATTAAATCTGAAAAGCCGCTATTGGATATGCGTGTGTTTAAATATAATATTTTTTCACTATCAAATATAATTAGTATTGCGATTACAATCAGTATGTACGCAGGTATGTTCTTGCTTCCAATTTACTTGCAAAATATCCGCGGATATTCTGCTTTTGATTCAGGACTGCTGTTGCTTCCTGGCGCACTTGTTATGCTGGTTATGTCGCCGATTTCAGGTACATTGTTTGATAAAGTGGGACCTCGTCCGCTAGCAATCGTTGGTATGCTCATTACATCTATTTCAACGTTTGAATTTACGAAGCTGACGATGGATACACCATTTAATCATATTTTAGCGATTTATATTATCCGTTCGTTCGGTATGTCACTGTTAATGATGCCAATTATGACAGCGGGTTTAAATCAGCTTCCGCAGCGACTAAGCAGTCACGGAACGTCAATGTCTAATACGCTTCGTCAAGTAAGTGGTTCAATTGGTATTAGTTTAATGACGACCATTTTTACGAACCGTACAACGTATCACGTAAATGAAATCAGCAGTTCCATGAATACGTCTGATCCATTCTTTATGAACAGTTTTCATTTATTTGTACAAAAAGTAGCTGCTACTTTGCATTTATCACAAGATCAGGCTCAGCAGCAAGCGCTGACAATTTTATCTGGAAAAATGACGCAGCAAGGTACGATTCAAGGTATTAACGATGCCTTTTACTGGGCAACAGCGATTTCTGTTATCGGTTTAATTTTAAGTTTCTTCCTTCGTGATGTACGTAAAGATAAAGTAGTCGAAGAAAAGAAATCAGAAGCTCAAGAGGAAGATATTCGTATGCTTCCAGCTCCGAAAAGTATAAATTCATAAGGAGCTATAGAAATCTAAAGTTCATCATAAAACATGTTGGAGAGAAAGGGGGCAGTGAGCGGATGGATTCATTGACATTTGGTGAAGAAATTCAAAGAATTTCAGTATCTTTAAACAAAAAAGTAATGACAAATGTAAAAAGCCTTTTACAGCATTACGGAATTACCCCTTTTCAATATCATATTTTACTGATTGTTGAACGTGCAGATACAATCCCTGTCACCAAAGTGGCAGACGAGATAAAGGCGAGCCCAAGCGTTATTACAGCATCGATTACACGTTTGTATGAACTGAATCTTGTGGAGCGCTACCATTCAAAAAGAGATCGGCGTAAAGTTATGGTCGAGCTTACAAACAAAGGGAAACAAGTGATTCAAGCTGCTGAAAAAGACATGCAGCAAGGGGTTGAAAAACTGTTTGCTTGCTATAAAGAAGAAGAACAGCAGCAATTTCTCACGCTCTGTCGGCAGCTAGATGAACATGTGACTTGAACTTGAGCAGAAAAAAGTATATTGAGTTAAGCGGAGTGAGTGTAAATGAATAAAGAAACGGTAAAAAACATTCGGAAAAACTACAATATGAATCAGCGAAACTTCGCTCAAGCAGTGAACTGCAGTTTTTCTTTAATTGCACTGGTTGAAGTGGGTAAGCGAAGAGTAACAAAAAACTTGGAAGACAAAATTAAGCAAGCATTTCAATTGAACGATCATGATTTAAAATCACTGCAAGGGTAATACAAAAAGTAGGTGTGAAACGAGCTCACCTACTTTTTTTCGTCTTGTTTTTTTGTAAGTGGATCTACCGTATGTTTGTAATCATAAGCTTTCGAAGTGGTAACCACGCACAGCAGTAAAATAACAAATACAATGATAATAGAGAGCGTAATAATGATGACCATATAACACGTCCTTTCTTTTTCTTATTATGTATGCCTTCGGTCTTATTGGTAAAATTCCTTCTTTCTCCACATAGTGCAGAAACGACAAACGCATACTATTAACAGTCTAGAATAAAGGAGTGTTCATAATGAATGAAAAAGAGTTGAAAAAACAATTAAAAAAGGTAGCGGATTATCCTGCATCTAAAGCAGATGGAGTAGATGAAGAGTTTTCTCGTGAATTAGCAGACCAAGACGATTTAGAAGCACAGGCTAGAGCGAACGCTGCAGATGAAAGACAAAAAAAATAATAACTAGACGCGCTTCTTCTAAGAAGCGCGTCTGTTTATTATTTTTTTAAAAGCAAATAAACAAAGTAAGGAGCACCGATTACGGCGGCAATAATTCCTGCCGGTATACCGTTAGGATCGGCAATGTTATGTCCTATTGTATCTGCAATCAGCAAAAGCCAGCCGCCTAGTAAAATGGCAACGGGAATAAAAAGCTGGTTCCTCGGTCCGACTAAGCCTTTGGCAATATGAGGAGCAAGAAGCCCAATAAAGGCCACGCCGCCTGTAACTGAAACTGCTGCTGCCGCTAATGCAACCGCGGCTAGAAGCAATGTTATACGCTCTTTCTCCATAGCGATACCGACTCCAATAGCTGCAGCTTCATTTAAGTTAAAAATGTTTAATGAATTTGCTTTGTACAATATAAAAGGAATCAAGACAAGAAGCCAAGGTAGAAGTGCCCATATAAAAGGCCAGTCTGACCCCCAAATGTTTCCTGCGATCCATTTAGCAATAAAATCAACTTTAGCACGATCAGCTGATGACATAATCACCACCATCATTCCAGAAAGAGCCATCGAAAAACCTACGCCTGTTAAAATAAGCTTCACAGGCTGCAGCCCTTGGCTTTTACTATATGAACAAAGGTAGATAAGACCAGCTGTAAACAAGGCGCCGATGAACCCTACTAACGGAAGAGCATACACGAAAGAGCCAGCTTCAATTGGAAAAAATAAAAAGAATACGGCAATTGCGACGCCTGCTCCTGAATTAATTCCTATAATTCCAGGATCCGCTAAGTCATTGCGCGTAACACCTTGTAAGATAGCGCCTGATAAAGCTAGAGCCATTCCTGCTAAAAGAGTAATGATAATTCGCGGAAGTCGAATTGAAAAAAGAACGAACTCATCTGCAAAATTCCCTTTGCCAAAAAGAGTAGGAAACACTTTATTATAAGGAAGGGGTGCATTACCAAGCCCCATTCCTATTACAATCGTTCCAAGAATCAAAACAGTGAGCAGCATCATAATTATTCGTTGTTTTCTAATAAGCGCTGGGTGAATCATGAGAATGCTTTTCCTCCTTTACGAACAATGACTAAAAAGAAAGGTAAGCCAATCATCGATACAACTGCTGCTATCGGTGTTTCATAAGGCGCACTTACGGTTCGGCCCAACGTATCAGCGAGAAGCATAAACGCTGCGCCAGTGACAGCGGACATAGGGATAATATAACGATAGTCGGTTCCTACAATTCCTCGTACAATATGAGGAATCATCAAGCCGATAAACACCATGTTTCCCACTAGCGCAACAGAAGCACCTGCAAGAAGAACCATGACAACAAATAAAATGGTTTTGACCTTTGTTGTTTGCTGACCTAACCCCACAGCGACTTCTTCATTTAAGCTTAAAATAGTAAGCTGCCGAGAAAGCAAAAGGGCAATGAATATACCGCCGAGGATAAAAGGAACAATGATTTGAAGCTGTTCCCAAGAAGTGCCTACCATTCCGCCAGCAGTCCACATCGATACATCTTTTGAAATTTTAAAATAAATACCGACTCCTTCTCCAATCGCATAAAGAAATGCTGAAACGGCAGCTCCGGCGAGTACAATTCGAAGCGGAGAGAAACCGCCTCTTTTTATAGCAGCAATTCCAAACACCAAAATTGCGCCAACCGCAGCTCCGATAAAGCAAGCAATCGTAATACCTAAATAATTTACAGAAGGGATAAAGGCAATTGTTACAGCTAAAGCTGCATTTGCGCCAGAAGTTAAGCCTAAAAGCCCTGGATCTGCAAGAGGGTTTCTTGTCATACCTTGCATAATCGCTCCTGATACTGATAAAGCAGCGCCAACAAAAACAGCGGCGATTTCACGAGGTAAACGAATATCTCGAATGATCGAAATCTGTTCGTTTACACTGCTTGATGAAAGTGCTAACCACACATCTTTTATCGATATGTCAGCAGCGCCAAAAACCATTGAAGAAACAAACATTATGATGAATACGAGCAGCATACCTATTAATTTATATAAAAAAGGAATGAAACGCTGATTGTCTTTTTTCATAAAACACCCATCTTTTCATGTAAGAATAAATTTAGTAAAACAAAGCAAGAGGAATTCTAAAAAGAATTCCTCTTGAATGAATTACTTGCCAAGAAATTTTTGAGTAAAGAAATCTAGTTGATAATCTAATGTGATTGGATCATTAAAATAAAATTCTTTTGCATTTGCTTCAAATACGTGATTATTCTTTACAGCAGGAATATTTTTGTACGTATCTGTTTTCTCAAATGATGTATCTCCATCTTGGTTTTTGCTAAAGATTAAATAATCTCCGGCATATTCAGGAAGAACTTCTGGCGAAATCGCATAGTATCCATCTTTCAAAGCCATTTTCTTTACTTTCTCCGGCATTTTTAATTTCATTTCTTGATAAAGAATCTCCGTTCCGCGTCCCCAGTTATCCCCAAACACATAAAGCTGCTTGTCAAAGTTCTCAATAACTGAAACCGTGCTATCTTCGCCAATTTTAGCTTTGATATCAGAACCAGCTTTTGCCGCACGCTTTTTAAAGTCGTCTACCCATGATTGTGCTTCTTTTTCTTTATTTAATAGCTTTCCAATTTCTACATGCTGAGTAAGGTAATCTACTTTATCGTATGTATACGTAACGGTAGGAGCAATTTTTTTCAATTTATCAATATTTTTTGTAGTAGATAAGCCAATAATTAAGTCAGGCTTTAATTCAATGATCTTTTCTAAATTTTCGTCTGATACTTCTTCCACGCCTTTTAATTTCTCTTCAAAGCGGGGATTCATTTTAGACCATGAGTCTACTCCGACAATGTTAACACCTAAAGAAAGTACGTTACCTGCATAGGAACCTAACACAACAACACGTTTCGGATTAGCCGGAACTTTTACAGGGCCGTCTTCAGATTGATATGTGATCGTCTTGGATTCGCTGTTTTTGCTAGAATCATTTTTGCTTTCAGTTGAACCGCTGCTGCAGGCACTAATAAGTAATACGAATATAAGCATGAATGGAAGCAATAATTTTTTCATTTAGTTATCTCCTCTTAATAAGTTATACGTGATGCACATTGGTTTATTTGTTCTCGGATCTCGTCCAATTTCAGCGTCGATATGAAACACTTTTTTTAGAACGTCCTGCGTAATGACTTCTTCACATTTTCCGGCTTTGACAATTTCACCATCTTTTAAAGCGATAATATAATCCGCAAAGCGAGCGGCTTGATTTAGATCATGAAGCACCATTACAACTGTACGTCCTTGCTCTTTGTTTAATTTTTGAAGCAGCTCAAGCACTTCTAACTGATGAGCCATATCCAAGTAGGTAGTCGGCTCATCAAGAAATATAATATCGGTTTCTTGAGCTAAAGCCATCGCAATCCACACTCGCTGGCGCTGACCGCCTGAAAGAGAATCTACAGGACGAAACTTGTAATCTTTTGTTCCGGTTACTTCAAGAGCCCAGTCAATCGTTTGATAATCTTCTTTTGATAGACGCCCAAACCCCTTTTGATAGGGAAATCGCCCATAAGATACAAGTTCTCCCACCGTTAAGCCTTTAGCACTTTCAGGGGTTTGAGGGAGAATAGCCATTTTTTTAGCGAGTGCTTTTGTATGTTCTGTTGAAATGTTTTCGCCGTCTAAAATAACGGAACCGGATTGATGAGAAATAATGCGGGTAATGGCTTTCAAAAGCGTTGATTTGCCGCATCCGTTTGAACCAATAATTGTAGTAATCTTTTTGTCTGGAATGTTAACGCTTAAATTCTTTACTATTAGACGTTCACCATAACTAATATGTAATTTCTCTGTATATAGGCGAACCATATCTGACCCTCCGTTTACATTTAATACAACAAATACTTGATAATGATTATCAGTATCGTTTACTTTACATACTATAATTCGAACGTTTCCGGATGTCAATAGTTATTTTTATTGTCAAAACGTTGAAGAAGATGTATATTTAAATGAGAATGATAATCAATGACAATTGATTACGAGGAGTGAACGTGCATGATACACAATGAACTTTTTGATGTGACAATTATAGGCGGGGGACCGGCTGGCCTTTATTCTGCCTTTTATAGCGGGCTAAGGGAAATGAAAACAAAGCTGATTGAATATCAGCCAAAACTAGGCGGAAAACTTCACGTTTATCCTGAAAAAATGATTTGGGATGTAGGGGGCCAAACGCCTATTTCCGGTGCGAAGCTTATTGAACAGCTTGTGGAACAAGGGCTGACGTTTGATCCGACTGTTGTTTTAGATGAGAAGATTGAATCCATTTCTCGCTTGAAAGATGGTATTTTCCAGCTGACGGGTTCTTCAGGTGAACATCATTACTCTAAGACCATTATCCTTGCTGTTGGAGGAGGTATTTTAAATCCGCAAAAGCTCAAAATTGAAGGAGCAGAACGATTTGAAATATCAAACTTAAACTATACGGTTAAATCTCTGCAGCATTTTAAAAATAAAACGGTGATTGTTTCCGGGGGAGGCAATTCAGCCATTGATTGGGCAAATGAGCTAGAGCCCGTTGCTAAAAAGGTATATATTACGTACCGAAACAGTGAACTAAACGGTCATGAAGCACAAGTAAGACAATTAATAAACAGTTCGGCTCGGTGTCTGCTTAACACATCTATTACAAAATTAGTGGCTGATGCGACGCATGAATTTATTGAAAAAGTTGAGCTGACTAATCATCAAAGCGGTGAGGTTTCTTATTTATCGATTGACGAAGTTATCATTAATCACGGTTATGAAAGAGATACAGAGCTGTTAAAAAACAGCGAACTACATATCAAAACCATTGATGACTATTACGTTGCAGGTAATGCAGCAAGCGAAACATCTGTAGAAGGCGTATATGCAGCTGGGGATATTCTCATGCACGAAGGAAAAGTCCATTTGATTACCGGCGCTTTTCAAGATGCTGCTAATGCCGTAAACAAAGCAAAACAATTCGTTCAGCCCTCTGCTGCTAAGACAGCTATGGTTTCTTCTCATAATGAAGTATTCAAAAAGCGTAATTCAGCACTAATTAAACAAATGATGAAGTAAAGCGAGGTGCAGTGTGCATATCGCTTCTTTCTCTACGCTGTAATTATCTAAATGGAGAGGCAGGGAACGAAAAAAGAAAAGAGAAATATAATAAAAGAAAACGCTTACATTATTTAAATGACACAGCGCTTGTTTGCATAAGGGGGAAGTCGTATGAACGAAAAAGAGAAATATCAGTTTGAAACAAAAGCCATTCACGCAGGGTATGAATCAAAACATCATTTTGATAGTTTAGCTCCGCCTATTTATCAAACGTCTACATTTACATTTTCATCTCTAGAACAAGGTGCAAACCGGTTTAGCGGAGCAGAAAATGGTTATGTATATTCCCGGTTATCTAATCCAACCATCACCATTTTAGAAGAGCGTATGGCACAGCTTGAAGAAGGCGAAGCCGCTTTGGCATTTGGATCGGGAATGGCTGCAGTATCGGCTGTATTGATTGGACTTACAAAAGCAGGCGATCATATTTTATGTTCTAAAGGAGTGTATGGATGCACGTTTGGTTTACTGGAAATGCTTGAGGAAAAATATCAAATCCATCATTCTTTTTCCAACTTGGAAACTGAGGAAGAAATTCTTGCTGCTATCAAAGAAGATACAGCATGTATTTATATTGAAACACCGATTAACCCCACTATGACTTTAGTAGATTTAGAGTTAGTTACTTCTATTGCTAAACAAAAAGGAATTCCCGTGGTAGTAGACAATACCTTTTCAACTCCTTATTTGCAGCAGCCGCTGAAGCTTGGATGCGACTTAGTCATTCATAGCGCAACAAAATTTATTGGTGGACACGGAGATGTTGTCGCGGGAATTGTAGTAGGGAACGAAGAGGTTATTTCCGTACTGCGCAAAACGACGCAAAAAGATATTGGAGGCATTCTTTCACCGTTTGATGCTTGGCTGTTACTCCGAGGCTTAAAAACGCTGGCCGTTCGAATGGATCGTCACTGTGAAAATGCTGAACATATCGCAAAACAATTAAGTCTTCATCCCAAGGTAAAAGCCGTTTATTATCCAGGTGATAAAAAGAGCACTGCTTATTCTCTCATGCAAAAGCAAATGAAAAAAGGAGGGGGGCTTCTCTCTTTTGAGGTGAAAGGAGGTTATGAAGAAACCGTAAAAGTGGTCAATCAGCTTAAGCTCATTTCCATTGCAGTAAGTCTTGGAGACGCTGAAACACTTATTCAGCATCCTGCCTCTATGACGCATGCAGTTGTGCCAGAAGAAGCTCGGAAAGAAATGGGAATTTCAAACGAACTCCTTCGTTTATCAGTTGGACTGGAAGCTTGGGAAGATATTATGAGAGATTTACAGCAGGCATTAGATAGTATATAACAAACGTTCAAACAGCGGTTGAAGTATCTTAAGGATATTTCAACCGTTGTTTTTTGAATATCAACCGCATGTCATCACTCATACATCCTTTTTTGCGAGTGGAACTTTACCTACATCTTTAGACAAATGTCCTAGACAGAAGAGATGCCTTTCAATAGACTAAAGGTTATCTGTAAAAATACAATATTTAGGTAAGGAAGGTGCTCTGCTATTATGCTTCATAATCCAACTGGAAAAAAACGTCTAGGATTGGCGTTTCTTCTCAGTACGCTTGCGATATTAGGTCCGCTTAATATCGATATGTATTTACCAAGTTTTCCTGCTATTGCTGATCATTTAGATGCGCGGGCTTCACTTGTACAGCTTAGCTTAACATCGTGTTTACTAGGACTTGCTATTGGTCAAATTGTGATTGGTCCAATAAGTGATGCGAAAGGAAGAAAACGACCTTTACTCATCGCGATCTCCTTATTTATGGTATCGTCGTTGCTCTGTGCCTTGGCCCCTACTATCACAGCTTTAGTCATCGCACGCTTTTTACAGGGGTTTACGGCTTCGGCAGGAGTTGTTCTGTCTCGCGCGATTGTCAGAGACGTTTTTAGCGGAAGAGAGCTTACAAAGTTTTTTGCTCTGTTAATGGTTATCAATGCCTTTGCGCCAATGATAGCACCAATGGCCGGAGGTGCTATTTTACTTCTGCCTTTTGCAAGCTGGCATACTATTTTCTTGTTTTTAAGCTTAATAGGCCTTTTAATTGTTTTAACAATCTCAATACGTTTAAAAGAAACTTTGCCAATTGAAAATAGAACGCCAAGTTCAATTGGTCATTCTGTTCGTACGATGGGCAGTTTATTACAAGATCGTTCTTTTATTGGGTATGCCTTAATTGTCGGGCTTGTCCACGGAGGAAGCTTTGCTTATGTATCAGGCACTCCATTTGTCTATCAAGGGATCTACCACGTTTCTCCGCAAGTTTTTAGCATTTTGTTTGGCATTAACGGCTTGGCCATTGTAACTGGAAGCTTTATTATTGGACGCTTTAGCGGAATTCTTCATGAAAGAAGCCTGCTTCGCATTGCCGTGATTACGGCTGTAAGTGCTACTAGCGTACTTCTTATTATGACAATACTTAAAGGGCCGATTGCTACGCTTGTAATTCCGATTTTTATTTACATGATCTCTATAGGAATGACGATTACAGGATCGGTGACATTAGCCATGAAAAATCAAGGACATAGAGCGGGAAGTGCGAGTGCCGTATTAGGGATGCTTCCACTAACTTTAGGATCAATTGTTTCTCCTTTAGTAGGCATTAACGAAACAACAGCGATTCCGATGGCTGCCATTTTATTTAGTACGGCGCTTTTGGGTTTTGTAGCTTTCTTTACGTTAACTAAAAACAAGAAAGAAGCAGAAAAGTGCGAAGTTAATGAGTTTAAAACGGAGGTTTCTCGGTAATCACTTTTTTGATTGTTTGAAAGCACCACTCCTTTGTGAAAATGAGTGGTGCAAATTTATTCAAGTATTGGATAATATATGCTAACCTTATGACATGATCGAAAGGAGTGGATAATAATGAGTAAAGTAATGCCTGAAATAACGCTTAATGATGGGGTAACCTTGCCTGCTATAGGTTTTGGTACATACAAGCTTAACGGAAATGAAGGAGTCAAGGCTATAACGAGTGCGATTGATGTAGGGTATCGTCTAATTGATACGGCTTATAATTACGAAAATGAAGGCACCGTGGGCCAAGCGCTTCGAAGAACACCGGTTTCTAGACAAGAACTGTTCGTTACGTCTAAACTCCCCGGGCGATACCATACGTATGACAAAGCAATTCCTACCATCCAAGAATCTTTATATCGCGCGAATTTAGACTATTATGATTTGTATCTTATTCATTGGCCTAATCCTAAACAAGATCATTATGTAGAAGCTTGGCAAGCATTAATTGATGCGAAGCGCTGGGGCTTAATTCGTTCAATTGGTGTTTGCAATTTTCTTCCCGAGCATATTGAGCGCTTGGAAAAAGAGACCGGCATTTTACCAAGCATCAATCAAATAGAACTGCATCCTTTTTTTAATCAACATCAATATCGAAATTGGTATCAGGAGAAAAACATTCAAATTGAATCTTGGAGTCCGCTAGGGCGAGCAAGTGCTGTTTTAGAAAATGAAACAATTAAACAAATCGCCGACCGTCATAATAAGACAGTTTCACAAGTAATTTTGCGATGGCATTATCAGCTAGGGGCGATTTCAATTCCAAAATCGTCATCTCGCAAGCGGCAGCTTGAAAACATATCCATTTTTTCATTTTCTTTAGATGAAACTGAGATGAATATGATTTCAGAATTGAACCACGAGGATGGAAGACTTAATAACCAAGACCCCGCTGCTTATGAAGAATTTTAACTATAAAGCCTCACTTATTTTTTAAGTAAGGCTTTTCTTCTATGATTTTTAGTTATTTAAGCTTGAAAATAGTCCGTTTAGTTCTAACGATTGTAGGAGAAAATGTGTTAAAATATTCCGAAAAAAGGAGTGGTGAACCATGGAAAAAGTAGTAAAAGCGATTCAAGACGAATATCCGGATGATTTTGCATGGTGTTACGGCTGCGGCCGATTAAATCAGGACGGCTATCATTTTCGGACAGGATGGCTAGGAGAAAAAACCATTACCCTTTATACACCTAAGGCTGAACATACAGCCATACCAGGATTTGTTTATGGCGGACTTCTTGCATCACTGATTGATTGTCATGGAACAGGCTCTGCATCTCTTGCTCTATACCGTAAAAATGGCCATGAAATAGGAGATTCAGCAGAGCCCCCGCGGTTTGTTACCGGTTCTCTCCACGTAGATTTTAAAAAACCAACGCCACAGGGTGAAGTACTAAAAGCAATAGGAACGGTTGAAGAAATTCACCCGAAGAAATGGAGAGTTAAAACAGAAGTATACGCGAGTGACATCATTGTTGCGACCGGAGAAGTTGTGGCAGTTGTTATGCCAAGTACGTTTAAACGAAAAGAAGACTAAAAAATGCAAAACAGTTACATAAAAAGGGAGGAAAAGGTATGGGTAAATGTAATTTGGACCACTCGGTAGAAGATGTACAGCAGAAGTTTAACTCGCAGTCACAATGGCTGCCAGAAGATATTCGCTCGTTGTTTCATGAGTTTCTCGTACGAAATCCTTCGCAAACAACATTAAACGAGATGTTTCATTTGCTGAAGAAATATGATTTGGTTGATGAACAAGAAAGAAAAGAGCGAGATCGAAAAATCAAATGGCTGATATTAAATAAAGAAGAGACGAACAACTAGAAGCAACTACATACAGTAAACCTACGCTTACGACCACAATGAAAAAATCCGAACGAGTTGAATTCTCCATCAAGAATCTCGCTTCATCGTTCGGATCTTTCTTCAAATAAAATACTTTTACCCCAGCCTCTTTTTAACGAGATTAAAAGTAATCACCACCACTTAAACCCGTCGTCTTCTAACAAACGATTTGAAGCTGCTGGTCCCATCGTACCCGCAGGATAAAAATGAAGAGGAAAGCGTTCATCATTAAAAACTTCTAAAATAGGTTGCACCCATTTCCAAGATAATTCAACTTCTTCCCAATGAGCAAAAAACGTGGAGTCTCCCTGTAAAGCATCAAATAACAGCAGTTCATAAGCTTCGGGTACTTCTTTTTGATTTGTTGAGAAATTGATGAAAATAGGTTCGACCTTATTGCTATTCAAAGGATTTTTGCTGTTTAATTGCAGCGAGATACCTTCATTTGGGCTGATTTCGACAACTAAAAGGTTAGGAATGGCTTCTTCGGCTGTATAAAGATTCTTTAAAGAATTTTTAAATTCAATGACGATACGCGTGCATTTTTTACTCATTCTTTTTCCTGTGCGAAGATAGAAAGGCACTCCTTTCCAGAGCTCATGATCAATCCATATCCGCGCTGCTATAAACGTGTCATTAACGGAAGAAGCATTGATGCCGGGCTCTTCTTTATATCCTATAACTGAACGATCTTGGATTTTTCCCGCTTCGTATTGACCTCTTATGACGTTCGAATGGATAAACTCTTTTTGTAGAGGGCGAAGGCTTTTCATAATTATTATCTTTCGTTGGCGAGTTTTTGCGATGTTAAGCGTCTTTGGCAGCTGCATGGCAGTCATCATAAGCATTTGAAGCATATGATTTTGGAACATATCCCTAATTGCACCGGACTGATCATAGTAATGCGCTCTTTCTTCTACACCAACTGTTTCACTAGCTGTAATTTGAACATTTGCAACGTAGTGATGATTCCATAGTGCTTGTAAAATAGGGTTTGCAGATGCTAAAGCTTCCAAGTTTTGTATCATCGGTTTTCCCAGATAGTGGTCAATACGATAAATCTCTTCTTCATTGAACGTTTCAGTAAGCTTTTGGTTTAACACTTGAGCAGATTGTAAATCGTGTCCGAAAGGCTTTTCGATAATAAGACGTTTCCAGCCTTTTGTAGATCCTAATCCGCCGCTATTTATATTTGAAGCAATAACATCTATAAATTCAGGAGCCACAGATAAATAGAAAAGACGATTTTCAGGAATATTTAATTTTGCTTCGCCTTCTTGAATGGCCTGAAGCAACTGGTCATATCCATCACTATTGGTAACATCCATTTTATGATAGCGAACTGTCTTAAGAAATTTTTTTATCTTGGATTCACCTTTTCTAAAGCGCCTCGAAAAAGTTTTTACTGATTCTTCTACATATATTTGAAAGGCATCATCAGACCAGTTGTTTCTATCAGTACCAACAATAGAAAAGGAAGAAGGAAGCTTTTCATCTAAAAATAAATTATATAACGCAGGAAAAATTTTTCTTTTAGCCAAATCTCCTGTTGCTCCAAATAAGATAAAGGTCATGGAATCCACTTCTAACGCTTGTGGTGAATGAGACTTGAGACAATTATCACGTGAACGAGCTACACTGTCCAATTGATCTCCTCCTTTATTTTAACGGGCTATTGCAGTGAATATAGTCTTTTACCATCTTTACAGATTACAGTATAGCAGGTACAATTTTCCTTTATAAGTAGACACTTTATTTTCATATAGTGTCTAAAACTATACTATTACGCATAAAAAGGGAGGAAAAAGGATTGAGCAGACTTTTTAGCAAAACGTTTAACTGTGAAAAGGAATTAACGTTGACGATTATTGGAGGCAAGTGGAAAATGTTAATTATGTGGCATCTAGGAAAAGAAGGGACAAAACGATTTGGTGAGTTAAAGTCCATGATGCCGGGAATTACTCAGCGAATGTTAGTAAGTCAGCTGCGAGAATTAGAAGAAGATCAAATCGTTCACCGAAAAGTCTATCCGGTTGTACCTCCAAAAGTTGAATATTCTTTGACTGAACACGGGAGAAGTCTGATGCCCATTCTTAAAAGCATGGACGAGTGGGGAAAAAATTATATGGAAACCTTTATAGAACCTGAAATGAATAATTCCACACATATGGGATAAAATCTTTTCTTGAGAAGGTTATAAAAATGTCTTTATTATTCAGAATTTTCTAAATTAAATATAAGTGATAAGATGCACAGAAGTATCCATAGTATATTTTTAGTGACTATATGTTTTAAAAGTGCCTACTTTTTTTTTGAAAGTAACGGTTTTACAATGAATTCATGCTAGACAACCCCATTTAATGAAGGAGTGAAGTAGGTATGGAACTTCAATTAGCATTGGATCTTGTAAATATTTCAGAGGCAAAAGAAGTAGTTCAAGAGGTTCAAGAGTATATCGATATTGTAGAAATTGGTACTCCAGTTGTGATTAACGAAGGGCTAAAAGCAGTCAAAGAAATCAAGGAAGCATTTCCGTCTTTAAAGGTATTAGCTGATTTGAAAATTATGGATGCAGGTGCTTATGAAGTCATGAAAGCTTCTGAAGCGGGTGCTAGTATTATTACCATACTTGGCGCTACTGACGATTCGACTATAAAAGGCGCTGTAGAAGAGGCCAAAAAACAAGGAACACAAATTCTTGTTGATATGATTAATGTAAAAAATCTTGAACAACGTGCAAAAGAAGTAGATGCACTAGGTGTGGACTATATTTGTGTACACACGGGATATGATCTTCAAGCCGAAGGCGAGACTCCGTTTGAGCAGCTTCAAACGATTAAACGCGTTGTGAAAAATGCAAAAACAGCGGTGGCAGGAGGCATTAAACTGAATACACTTCCAGAAGTTGTGCAGTCACAGCCTGATCTTGTGATTGTCGGCGGGGGTATTACAAGTGAAAAAAACAAAAGAAACGTTGCAGAAGAAATGAAAAAAGTAGTCAAACAAGCAACTTTGGTCTAAAAATAAGCAAAAGTATTTAAGCGTTCAAAATCAATTGATCGGTAAATGGTTTAAAAAGAAGATAGCTAAGTTATTTTAGCTATCTTCTTTCCGTCATTTTTAGTATAACCATTCATTCATAAGAGCCATTTTGACAGATAGATAGTTTCTTTAAAATTCGTTATTCGAAAGAAAGAAACGGCGATTTTTCTGGGATTTTAAAGTTAAGAAAGCGTTATCCGAACATTAGCGGAAGAAAGTGCAGAAAAAATCTATGTCACATTTTTTAACAAAATACTTTGAAAATTAAGAAAATTAAAAATATAATTAACTATCGACAATATTTAACACCTTCAAATTAAAAGAGGAGGGAGATATGAAGTGATGGAACATAAGAAAATAGTAGTGATAGGAGCTGGAATTGTCGGGTGCAGCATTGCCTACTATTTAAGTAAAATGGGGCAACGAAACATAACAGTGATTGAGCAAGGCCCTTTGCTTGAAACAGGAGGATCTACTTCTCACGCTCCAGGGCTTGTATTTCAGCTTAGCTTTTCAAAAATCCTGACAACACTAGCTTCTCAAACAGTCGAAACCTTCAAAGAGTTGAGTACAGATGAACAGCGCTCTTTTTATCCTGTCGGCAGTTTAGAAGTTGCCCGTACACCAGAGCGATTAGAAGATCTAAAGAGAAAGGCTGGTGTTGCCAGCTCTTGGGGAATAGAAGCTTTTCTTCTTTCACCGCAGGAATGTGCGGAAAAAAATTCGCTCATTTGTCCTGACCGTATTTGCGGAGGTCTTTATGTTCCGTCAGATGGTATTGCTAAGCCTTTGCATGCCGTTGATAAAATGACCCGTTTTTCTAAAGAGTGCGGCGTAGAGTTTTACGGTCATACAGAAGTAACAGATATTGACGTGACAAATGGTCAAGTAAAAGCAGTGTACACAAGCGCTGGAAAGTTTGAAGCAGATGTAATCGTATGCTGTGCTGGATTTTGGGGACCACGCATCGGAGAAATGATCGGTGTAACGATCCCGCTTCAGCCGATGGCTCATCAATATGTGTTTACAAATGATTTACTTGAATTGAACGGAGAAACGGAAGAAGCCGCAACTCCTCTTATTCGAGATCAAGATAATTCCATTTATTTTCGTCAAGTAGAGAAAGGGCTTGGGATTGGATCATATCAGCATGAGCCGTTTCCAGTCGAACTCAGTGATATTACAAAATACGGAGAAACAAAAGAAATGCCTTCTGTTAAACCTTTTACACCAAAAGATTTTGAAAAACCGTGGGAAGATGCAATGGAATTAATTCCGGCATTAAAACAAGCGGGAATAAAAAAAGGAATGAACGGCATTTTTTCCTTCACTCCTGATGGTATGCCGCTGCTTGGTGAATCACAAACGGTACAGGGATTTTGGGTAGCAGAAGCTATATGGGTAACGCACTCTGCAGGTGTCGCAAAACAAATGGCTGAATGGATCATGAATGGTGCGCCGACTGTGGATTTAGAGCTATGCGATATTAATCGTTTCGATACGTGTGCATGCAGCCCTGCTTATTACAAACAGCGGTCTATTGAAGAGTATGAAAAGGTTTATAGTATTCACCATCCATTTATGCAGCGAAAAGTATCGCGGAACATGCGCGTAAGTCCATTTTATATGCGTCAACAAGAACTGAAGGCTTATTTTAATGAAAAAGCAGGATGGGAGCAGCCCCAGTGGTATGAAGCTAACTACCCGCTTATATCTACTTATGAAAAGATGATGGTAATAAGAAATGGATGGGCTGCTGAATATTGGTCACCAATTATTGAAGCTGAACATTTGCATACTCGTCAGCACGCAGCGCTTTACGATACAACAGCAGCAAAGAAAAGGTTAGAAATTAAAGGAGAAGGAGCTCTCCAGTTTTTACAGAAGCTAACGACAGGAAATATAGACATTGCAGTAGGTCAAAGCATACGTACGTGTATGTTGCATGAGCGAGGTGGCATAAAAGATCAAATAACGGTTATTCGCAAAAATATATCCACTTTCTTGATTGTTTGTACGGGAGCTGTAGAAGCAAGCTGGATTCAAAAACACGTGCTTCAAAACGGTCAAGTTGTTTTTCAAGATGTAACGTCAGGGACATGCAGTGTAGCTTTAATCGGTCCTAAAGCTACAGGAGTAATGAAATCCGCAGTTCAGCGTTCAGACCTTGGCGGCGCTTGGATTCAAGGGCAAGCAAAAACGCTGTTTATCGAAAATATTTCAGTTCTTGTTCTGCGTGATTCCTACGGGGGAATGGAGAGCTGGGAGTTGATTACAACTTCCGATCAAGGCCTAAATTTATGGGATTTATTAATGGGAAAAGGACAGCCTTATCAGCTAATTGCCGCGGGAGACCGGGCTCTTGAAAACCTTCGAATTGAATCTTTTTCGTTAAAGAGTGGGAAAGACTTTTGGAGTGAACATCATCCACATGAAGTCGACCTTCATGAAATGGTTGATTTAACAAAACCAGTTTTTATTGGGAAAGAGGCATTGCTTGATCGTCAGCGAAAAGATTCTGAAACAGTATTAGCGACGCTCGTATTAGATGATCCTTCAGCGATAGTAATGGGATATGAACCGGTCTTTTATGGAGAAACGGCCCTCGGATTTGTGACAAGTGCTGGCTATTCATACAGCTTAGGCAAAGGAATTGTACACACCTTATTATCTCAAGCTGTAAATGAAGAAATGGTTTTAGAAGTTGAATACTTTGGTCAGCGTTATAAAGCAGCAATGATGACACACTCCCCAGCGGTAGTTTAATTGATCAATCGAAAGGCAGGAGGAATGCAGATGTCAACACATTATGATGTCATTATTATCGGATTAGGAGCTATGGGGAGTACGGCTGCTTATCAGCTCGCCAAAAAAGGGCAGCGGGTATTGGGGTTAGAACAATACGGTCCTGCTCATGATCTAGGATCGAGTCACGGCGGTTCTAGAATTATTCGGCAGTCGTATTTTGAGGACCCTGCTTATGTTCCATTGTTGCTTCGCGCCTACGAATTGTGGAATGAAATTGAAAGAGAAAGCGGTCAAGAAATTCTTACGGTTACCGGTGGACTTATGATGGGACCTCCTGATAGCTTGACGGTTTCTGGAAGCATCGAAAGCTCTAAACAGTGGAATCTTGCGTATGAGATTCTAGAAGCAAAGGATATTTACAAACGGTTTCCGGTATTTACACCTTCACCTGCTACGGTTGCTCTATATGAAGAAAAAGCTGGATTCGTTAGGCCGGAAGCAAGCGTATATACTCACCTTCTTCAAGCAGAAAAATACGGAGCTGAGCTTCATTTTTTTGAAGAAGTGGTGTCGTGGGAAGCCCATCCTTCTGGTGAAGGCGTGCGCGTTGTAACAGCTAATGGAATATATGAAGCTGGAAAAATCATTATTTCTGCAGGCGCCTGGGCACCCGATTTATTACGGGAATTAGGTGTTAGCTTACAAGTAGAGCGTCATGTGCAAATGTTTTTTGAACCAACACAAGGAATAGACGTTTTTTCAGTGGGAAAACAGCCGATTTATATTTGGGAAGCAGATGATTATGTACAGTTGTATGGTTTCCCTTCTTTTGGATTAAAGGCTGAAGGAGCAAAAGTGGCGTTTTTCCGAAAAGGAACGGCGTGTACGCCGGAAACGATTGATCGAAATGTATATGAAGATGAAGTGAACATGATGCGGCACTATCTAGCTCAAGGTCTTCCGCAGCTCAACGGTCGGTTTTTACAAGGGAAAACGTGCATGTATACCAATACACCAGATGAACATTTTGTCATTTCGCTGCATCCTGAATATCCTCAAGTAGCAATTGCAGCGGGATTTTCCGGACATGGTTTTAAGTTTGCAAGCGTAGTAGGAGAGATTTTAGCAGATTTAGTGACAGAGGGAAAAACCAATCACCCAATTGATTTGTTTGCTCCGCAGCGATTTGCGGCGAACAAAATAGTATAAATCGTCGTCAGCTCTTGCGAATGGTTCTATTTAAATGTTTCTAAAGAAGCGAAGGAGGAATAGCAGATGGTTATGGAACATGGTTTAGTAAATGATAATGGGAGACTTGAGCCCACGTTGAAAGGAGAGCTGTATACATCTTCGGACATTTTTAAGTTAGAAAAAGATCATATATTTTCTAAATCATGGAGTTTAGTTGCATTTGAATACGAAATAGCAGAACCAGGACAATATATTACGACGAGAGTTGAAGGCGAAAATATTCTAATTACGAGAGGGAAAGATCACGTACTGCGTGGATTCTTGAACGCATGTCGGCATCGAGGAGCTAAGCTTTGCAGCCAAGCATCCGGTAAAGCAGGCGTCATTCGCTGTCCATATCATTCGTGGAGCTATAGCTTAGATGGTGAATTAGTAGGTGTTCCTAATACAAGCCACTGTCGAGAAGAACTTGTGCATAACGAAAATTATGGACTAACATCCGTTCACATTGAAGTGTGGCACGGCATGGTTTGGGTTAATTTATCAGACAATCCGATATCTGTTGAATATCAGCTAGACACCCAAATTTTTGATCGTTTTGGAGAACTCCATACGTTTGCTAGATATGAAATTCAAAATTTAAAATCCGCTCATCGTGAAGAGTATGAAGTCGAGGCAAACTGGAAGCTTATTGTAGAAAACTTTCAAGAGTGTTATCACTGTTCCTCTATTCACCCTGAGCTTACGGCAACGCTGCCTGAATTTCGTTCGGGAGTCGGCACTCAAAATTCAGTAGGGGGTGGAGCTAAGTTTGGAAATGAATTAGAAGCTTTTTCAATTAGCGGGAAAGGAAGCCGTCCCATGTTAAAAGGGTTGCTTCCTGAAGATGACCGCACGTATTTTGGCATTACAGTTCTGCCGCTTGTATTTATCAATTTAACACCGGATCACGTTATTATTCATCGTATTATTCCAATTAGTGCAGAAAAGTCCAAAGTGATTTGCGAATGGTTATTCGACCCGGAAGAAATGGCTAAGCTTAATTTCAATCCAAAAGATGCCGTGGAATTATTTCATCGCGTTAATTTACAAGACTTTGAAGCGTGTGAATGGTGTCAAGAAAACATGAGCTCAAAATCTTATAAAGAAGGAGGAATTTTAGTACCTATCGAACAGCATGTTTCTCATTTTTACAACTATGTATTAGAAGCAATCGGTATGAAGGTCGAATAATAAATAGAAGCGGTCTGACACACTATCTCGGTGTGTCAGACCATCTCTAACAATCTACTTTAAAAATAAGGGGGAAATAAATTGAGTACAAACTCTAAACTAACAGAACCCATTATCCGTGTTACCGATGTTTCAAAAGTATTTGGCAGCCAAAAAGAACAGGCTCTTAAGCTGAGAGAGTCGGGGCAAAGCAAATATGAAGTTGAACAAGCTACTAAGACAACCGTTGCTATTTATAATGCTCATTTCGAAGTGAAAAAGGGAGAAACCTTTGTGCTAATTGGATTATCAGGAAGCGGTAAATCTACTTTGCTTCGATGCCTGAACGGGCTTGTAGAACCAACAGAAGGGACAGTATATCTAGAAAATACAGATATTTCTCATATGCCAAAAAGACAGCTTCAGCAAGTCCGGAGAAATAAAATTGGGATGGTCTTTCAAAATGTGGGCCTCCTTCCCAACCGCACCGTGATTGACAACATTACGTTCGGTCTAGAGATTCAAGGTGTAGCAGCAAGCGAAAGGGAAAAGCGAGGGAAAGAGGCGCTTGAAATGGTGGGATTAAATGGACAAGCTTATAAAAGAATTTATGAATTATCAGGAGGTATGCAGCAGCGGGTTGGATTAGCGAGAGCTCTTGCTTCTGAACAGGAGATTTTGCTGATGGATGAGCCTTTTTCGGCGTTAGACCCTCTCATTCGAAGAGATATGCAAAAGCTATTTCTTGATATTCAAGGAGAAGTACAAAAAACAGTTATCTTTGTAACGCATGATTTAGATGAAGCATTAACTTTAGGGCACCGGGCTGCCGTAATGAAAGACGGAGAGATTGTACAGCTTGGAACCGCTGAAGATATTTTAAGTCAACCGGCAACCGATTATGTAAAACTGCTTGTTCAAGACGTTAATTACGGCAAAATTCGCCTTGCTAAAGACGCTGTTATTCCGGTAGAAACGGCTGCCTACGAGTATGAATCACCACAAGTCATATTGAGAAGAATGAGAACCAATCATTTATCTACGATTTTTGTTCTTGATAGTTCTGACCGCTTATTAGGTATGATGAGCATCTATATAGTGATGGAGCTTATTGAAGCTCATAAGCATGATTTAAAAGGAAAAGCATTGACACAGCCGCATTGCGTCAATCCTGATATGTCTTTACAAGAAATGATTCCTCTATTTACCGACAGTCATTCCCCTGTAGTCATTGTTGATAATCATCACCGTCTACAAGGTATGATTTCCCCGAGCACTCTTATTGCAAATCTCACTGAACGTACTGCAGTGACCGAGCAGCAAGACGTTAAATCATATCAAGTGGAGGTTCGATAAATATGATGGTGAATGCTGCGATGATTCCTCGTATTCCTTTAGATAAATGGGCAAATTCATTTGTTGATTACATGATTGATAGTTTTTCAGGTGTATTTACTGGAATCAACCAGATAATGACCAGTTTAATCAGCAGCCTTGAATGGGCATTGACAGCCTCTCCTCCGCTAGTAACTGTCATTGTTTTTGTTCTATTAGCGCTATGGTTAACAGATTGGAAGATAGCTGTATTTACGTGTTTTGGTTTACTTCTTATTATTAGCTTGAATTTATGGGAAGCATCGATGCTGACCTTATCTCTCGTTTTAGCTTCTACTATTATCTCACTTTTATTCGGCGTTCCTTTAGGTATATTATCGCACCGCTTTAACAAATTGGGAGCAGTCATAAAACCGATTCTTGATATTATGCAAACAATGCCTGCTTTTGTTTATTTAATTCCGTCCGTACTTTTATTCGGATTAGGGAATGTTACAGCTCTTATTGCTACGTTTATTTTCGCAATGCCGCCTGCCGTTCGTCTGACGCTGCTTGGGCTTCAGCAGGTTCCACACACCACTTTAGAAGCGGCAGAAGCTTTTGGAGCAACGGAATGGCAAAAATTAATTAAAGTACAGCTGCCGCTGGCTTTGCCTATGATTATGTCGGGTGTAAACCAAGTTATTATGTTATCTCTTTCTATGGTTGTTATTTCTTCAATGGTCGGTGCGGGAGGCTTAGGTGCGGAGGTATTGCGAAGCATCAGTATGCTGGATGTAGGCTTAGGGTTTATCGGTGGGATTGCGGTTGTTATTATTGCCGTTATTTTAGATCGTTTAACACATCTTTCTACTCAAAAAAGCCGAGATATTCAATCAAGTAAATAAAATGGATAAAGGTGGGAGTATATGAAACATTCAAAAAAAATTTCTTTTATTATGCTAACAATCGTCATCATGCTGCTTGTCTCTGCATGCGGAAATAGTAATACGGCAAGCGGAACGACGACTAAAAAAGAAATTACAATTGGATACATACCATGGGACGAAGCCGTAGCTGTTACGTTTTTATGGAAGGAATTATTAGAGGAAAAAGGCTATAAAGTCAAAGCAGTTCAAAGCGATGTAGCTCCGCTTTTCTCAGGAGTTGCTCAAGGAAATATTGATTTGTTTTTAGATGTATGGATGCCTACCACCCACAGTTCTTATATGAAAAGATTCGGAAAGCAAGTAGCCGTTCTCGGCACTTGGTATGACCAAGCAGATAGCGGATTAGCCGTTCCTGACTACGTAGACGCGCAGTCGATAGCTGATTTGAAAAATAAGAAAAAGGAGTTTAACGGAAAGATTATTAGTATTGAACCAGGATCTGGAATAAACGGTCTTACTAAAGATCATGCGATGCCAAGCTATGGGTTAACAGACTGGAATTTAGTAGAAAGTAGCACAGCCGCTATGCTATCAGAATTGGATAAAGCAATTGCTAGTAAAGAGCCCGTTGTTGTTACGTTGTGGCGACCGCACTGGGCTTTTGAAAAGTATAATCTCAGATACTTAAAAGATCCGAAAAATACGATGAATCCGACAGGACCTGAAAAAATACAGTCAATCAGTAAAAAGACCTTTAAAGAAGATTATCCAGAAGCTGCAAAGTGGCTAAAAGATTTTTCTATTAGCTCTGATCAATTGGCATCGTTGGAATCAGAAGTTAACAGTGCGAACGATGAAACAAAAGGCGTAAAAAACTGGATTTCTAAAAATGAAAAAGTGGTTGAAAGCTGGGTACAATAAAGAATAGAAAGAAAATAAAAGAGCTGTCTCATAAGTGGAGTTATTGACTTAGAGACGGCTTTTTTGTGGGAATATAACTATTTTCATATGAAGCTTATCTCTTTCATTGAAGTGGGCATCCTATGTTAAAAGGATGGTGAAAGGCGATGGCAATCGATCGAATCTGTACAATTGGGCCTGCTAGTAATAAAAAAGGTGTACTAGCGAAACTGTTAGAAAAAGGAATGACAATAGCTCGGCTGAACCTATCTCATGGGTCGCATGAAAGCCACAAGAAAATTATAGATACGATAAGGTCTTTAGATCCCTCTATTCAAATCCTAGGAGATTTGCAAGGTCCTAAAATTAGACTTGGAGTGATAAAACTAAAAGAAGTGGTTTTAAAAGAAGGAACCTCTTTTGTTTTATATACAGAGGAGGTATCAGGAAATGAAAAAGGAGCGAGCGTTGATTACAAGGGTATCGTGCAGGATGTTCAAAAAGGAAGCAAAATCTTAATGAATGACGGCCAAGTAGAGCTAATTGTTGAAAAAGTAGAAGAAGATAAACTTGTCACAAAAGTAAAAAAAGGCGGCGCTATTTCTTCACATAAAGGGGTGAATTTACCAGCTACTCGCGTGCGTTTACCAGCCATTACTGAAAAAGATAAACAAGATATCAGATTCTTGGTGGAAGAAAAAGTAGATTTTCTTGCTTGTTCATTCGTAAGAACCCCTGAGCATTTAAAAGAAATTAAACATTATATCCATTTAAAACATCCAAATATCCCAAAGCTAATTGCAAAAGTGGAAACGATGGAAGCTATAGAAAATTTTCAGAGGATATGTGAAGAAGGAGACGGAATTATGATTGCACGAGGTGATTTAGGAGTAGAGCTTCCATATGAATGGATTCCCTTACTGCAAAAAATATTAATTCATGAATGCCGCTTGCACGATAAATACGTGATCACAGCGACACAAATGCTTCAATCAATGGTAGACAGCAAGATTCCTACAAGAGCTGAAGTGACAGATGTGTTTCAGGCGGTGTTTGACGGAACGAATGCAGTGATGCTTTCTGCTGAAACAGCAGCTGGAAAATATCCGATTGAAAGCATAGAAACTCTTTATAAAATATCTTATTTTGCTGAAACTATTTTAAATAAAAACGCCCCTAGCCTCTCAGAGTTTTTAACCATGTTAAAGAGCTCGAGATAAAAAGTGTAGCAAGTAAATATGTAAATTAAAAAAATATATTTAAATTAAAAAAAGTGGCATTGCTTTCTACTGTCCAAGTACAATTTAAATAATGAATGCTTTACGTTTCGCATGTAAGTATTTATTTATACCTATGTTGTCATAATTTATGTGATTCCCCAAAGCATAAATTACTTTTCATTACCTTATTGTGTACAAATATATTATGAGACAAGCCCATGCCTGTACAGGCATGGGCTTGTCTTTATATGGCGTTTTAAAACGTCAATTTCTAATTGGGGAATTAATCTTCACCTCTTGCACAATAAATATTCTTCTGTACAAAAATAGAGTGTATAATAGGAATGTTGACTTGGTAGAGAAAAGAGAGAAGTCCTATCAAACAAAGGAAGATGAAGTGGAGAGTGTATACTGAAAGCGAAATTCCCCGGCAGTAAAAATAAACATGTTTTTCAAATGCTTCTAGAGGAATATCTAGAATGAAAGTAGGAACATTATGGAAAAGAAAATGAGGTTTGGCATCAAATCCAAAATTATTATTGGATATTTAATTGTTATTGTCTGTTTATTTATTGCATTTATTGTTTTAAATAGTCAAATTTCATCTTTGCAAAAAGAGCGAAATTTTATCATTGATCATGATATTGAAGTCCATGATCTGACCAACCGAATTGAAAAGCACCTGCTTGATATGGAAACCGGACAAAGAGGCTATATTATTACAGGAGAAGCGAGTTACTTAGAACCTTATAACAGCGCAGCAACAAGTTGGGAAAAAGATTACAATGCGCTGTATCAGCTTCTAAATAATAATCCAAATCAGCAGGAAAAACTGGAGAAGATTAAAGGAAGTATTCAAGACTGGATTGAAGCTGCTGGTGAACCGACCATTGCATTAAAAAAAGAAAATAATACAAAAGAGCTTCAGCAATTTTTTGAGAAAGATCCTGGGCGCCAGTATATGGACGATATACGCAGCCAGTTTACTTCTTTTAGAAATGTAGAGAAAAAATCGACTGAAACAAGAGCAACAGAGTTAGACGAGAAAAATCAAAAAATAAAAATTGGACTTTATGGCTTGCTGTTATTTGTTACGCTTATCTCACTTGTTATCGCTATTATTTTGTCTAATTCCATTGTGAATACAATTAAAGAAGTTACGCAAACGATCAAACGAATTACGGCTTCAAAAGGCGAGTTAAAAGGAAGAATTAAAGTTAGGTCTAATGATGAAATTAAAGATTTAGGGCTAGCCACGAACGCGTTGTTAGAAAATATTGAAGAGCGAAACTGGCTTCAAACGAACATTGCTCACGCTGTAACGATGTACCAAGGCATAGCCTCCGTAGACAAGCTTGCGGAAAAATTTCTCTTTACGGTTTCAGAAATGACACAAGCTTCTTTCGGAGCATTTTATGTTCGAGAGGAAAATGATAAAGGAAACTTATTCGTCAAACAAGCTGCTTTTGCAGATAGAAAAGGCGACGCGGGAAGAGAGAGCTTTTTGATAGGCGAAGGGCTCATTGGACAAGCTGCTTTAGAAAAAAGAACCTTTGTCATAAACGATGTACCTGACACGTACCAGCTCATTACTTCAGGATTAGGAGACGTAAAACCTAAGAGTATTTTTATTGTACCCGTCTTGTTTGAAGATGAAGTAATTGCTGTTATCGAGCTTGCATCGCTGCACGAATTTACAGTTTTAGAGCAAGAACTTATTAGTCAAGTGATTGAAACGTTTGGTCTCACTATCAATGGTGTAATCAGACGTATGGAAATTGCTCGTCTATTAAAAGAATCTCAGGCGATGACAGAAGAGCTCCAGGCTCAGTCTGAAGAACTTCAAACACAATCAGAAGAACTGCAAATGCAGTCTGAAGAGCTGCGTATGATTAATGAACAGCTAGAAGAAAGAACAAAAGACGCAGAAGAAAAATCGTTTGAATTAGAGGCTGCAAAAGAAGATTTAGAAGAAAAAGCGCATCAGTTGGAGTTGAATTCACAGTATAAATCTGAATTTCTTGCTAATATGTCGCATGAGCTTCGAACACCGCTTAACAGCATTCTTATTCTGTCTGAAATGCTTGAGGAAAACGCAGCCAAAACGCTATCTGAAGATGAAGAAGAATACGCTCGTATTATTCATTCTTCAGGAAAAGACTTGTTGGCATTAATCAACGATATCTTGGATTTATCAAAAGTAGAGTCTGGAAAACTAGATGTCTTGCTTGCTGAGATGAATATGAGTGAGCTTCCAGATCAAATCGAGCGTAATTTCAGCCACGTTGCTGAACAGAAAAACGTACAATTGAAAATTAATAAAGCACAAGATGTACCGGACATCATTCACACAGATGAAAAGAGATTCCAACAAATTGTGAAAAATCTTTTATCAAATGCATTTAAATTTACGGAATCGGGATCTGTCACAGTATCCATTCAACGAGTAGCTGACCATCGTCTTACAACAGCTATGCGTACAGTTGATACGGATTGCTGGCTAGAAATAGCTGTAGCTGATACAGGGATTGGTATACCAAAAGAAAAGCATCAGCTTATCTTTGAAGCGTTTCAGCAGGCAGATGGAGCTACGGTCCGCAAGTACGGAGGAACGGGACTTGGCTTATCTATTTGCAGTGAGTTTGCAAAATTATTGGGCGGCTGGATTTCTCTAAGCAGTGAAGTAGGAAAAGGAAGTACGTTTACGCTATATCTTCCTAGCCTCTCTAATGGTCTTATTGACTATGAAAAAGTGAATTTTGCATATGAAGAAGTAGCGGTATCTGTAGAAGAAGCTGAACCTGAAGCAGAAATAACTGAAATTGATCATCCTGTACAACCAGTTGAACCTCCATTGCAAGATGATGAAAATGTGTTTCAAGATAAGCGAGTGCTCATCGTAGATGATGACCAGCGCAACATCTTTGCCTTAAAAACTGCGCTAGCTAAACAAGGTATGACCATTATTACGGCTCATAATGGAATAGAATGTCTTGAAATGATGGAGAATAGTGAACCATTTGATCTCATTTTAATGGATATTATGATGCCGCAAATGGATGGATATGAAGCCATGCAGAAAATCAGAGGAGAGCTAAAGCTTGTTGATTTGCCTATTATTGCATTAACCGCTAAAGCGATGAAAAACGATCGTGAAAAATGTTTGGAAGCTGGAGCTTCAGATTATATCAGTAAACCTTTAGATTTAAATCAGCTGTTCTCCGTTATGCGTGTATGGCTAGTAAATTAAGCGGGGTATGAAACATAAATGGATATGAAGCACCTAGATTTAAGTGAAGACTTAGTTATGAATAAAAAAACAGATTTGGAGATCGATTTACTGCTGACGGCTATTTATCGATTAACAGGATTCGATTTCAGACAGTACGCTAAATCTTCTATCTGTCGCCGAGTCTATAATCGAATGAAAATTGAACGTATTCCAACCGTGTCTCGATTGTTAGAAAAAGCGATTCACGAAGAAGAATTTATGAATCAGCTTTTAAATGATTTTTCGATAAATGTAACAGAGATGTTTCGCGATCCAAGCTTTTTTAAAGCATTTCGCACAAAAGTGATTCCGGTATTAAAGGATTATCCGGAAATTCGCATTTGGCACGCTGGCTGTGCCACGGGTGAAGAGGTATTTTCTATGGCGATTCTTTTAGAAGAAGAAGGGTTAATGGAGAAGGCGGTCATTTACGCAACGGATATGAACGAAGATGTATTAGAAAAAGCAAAACAAGGCGCCTTTTCTTTACGTAAAATGAAGTCATATACAAAAAATTATATTCAAGCCGGTGGAAAGAATGCCTTCTCGGAATATTATCAAACGGATCATCACTATGCATATTTTCATCCGTCTCTGCTAAAAAATATTATCTTTGCTCAGCATAACTTAGTCACGGATCAGTCATTTAATGAATTTCACGTCATCATTTGCCGAAACGTCCTTATTTATTTTACAGCTCAGCTGCAAAATCAAGTGTATAATTTATTTTCAGAAAGCCTGTGTGCAAAAGGATTTCTTGGGCTTGGCGATAAAGAAACGCTTCGCTTTGCTGAAGGAGCAGCTTCTTATATCGAGTTTGCAGGGAACGAGCGCATCTATCAAAAGCAATAAAAAAAGACCTCATTTGTGAGGTCTTTTTTTATTGTGCTTGTGCTTGAATCATAAGCACGCACATGTCATCAGGCTGATTTAACTTTTGTTCTTCTGAAAAAATTTCATTCATAAATGCCTGCGGATTTGTCCATTGTTGTTCAGTAAGTTTTTGAAGACGAAGAGCAGATTCATTTTCGCAAGGGCCCATCGATTCAAGAGCTCCGTCTGTAAATAGCAAAATTTGCACATCGTTCTCAAAGCTGACAACAGATTTCTGAACGTCCATTTCTTCAAAAAATCCTACAGGGCAGCTTCCTCGTTGAAGAGGAACGAGCGTATGTTCATCCACTAACATATAACCTTCTGGGTGCCCGGCATTCACATATTCTACTGTCTTAGCTTCCGTATCGATCACTAAATAAATAGCAGTGAAATAGTAAGGGATTTCATCTTTTTCGCTGTGCAATAATTCCATGTAGCGATTTAGCTCTGTAATAACCTGCTCAGGGTCTACGAGGGACTTGATAGCTTCTCTGAGCACAGACGAAATAAACATACAAACAAGTGAGGCAGAGATGCCGTGCCCCATCATATCAAAAAGAATAATTCCGTACCGGTGCTCGTCAATTTTGTGCCAATAGTACATATCACCCGCTAATTTAAAAGAAGGGTAATATGAAACTTCCATTTGAATATCCTTCTCTCGTAAAGGGGGACTGAGTAAGTTTTGCTGTACGTGCGTAGCTAAATCTAACTCAGTTTGAATTTTCTTTTCATGTTCCGTGTGCCAGTCAATTTCTGCTTTAAGACGTAAGGCTACGCGCATACGAGCCAGCAGTTCCACTTTATTAATCGGCTTTGTCACGTAGTCTGTCCCGCCGGCGTCTAGAGCTTCTACTAATTTGCTGCTGTCTTCTAGGGCTGTGACAAAGATGATTGGAATATGTTTTAAGCGTTCTACCTGTTGAATTCGCCTGCAGGCTTCGATTCCATCAATTTCGGGCATCATAATATCAAGTAAAATCAAATCGACCGAATTCGTTTTTGAGTTCTCATCGTCCAGGTTAAGATAGTCAAAAAGGGCATGGGCAGACGTCAGAGACACACAGTTATCGTAGCCAGCGCCTTTTAAAATTTTTTCAATCACAAATAGATTGACTTGGTTGTCATCTACTAGAAGAATGGTCATGCTTTATTTCCCCTTATTATGTTTGAAGACTAATGATTGAGTATGTAGTTTTCAAGCATTTTTTATACTTTTTCTGTTTTTCTATTTATCTATTATACAGAAAACAAAGCGTTTAGGGTATTTTTTAAGATTATTCTTTTCTATTAAAAAAGTCACTTGTCCCCAGAAAAGGAGACAAATGACTTTTTATAGTAACTTGTATAATGCAAATATCCCGAAAGTCAGTACAACCGCTCCCGAAATACGATTTACCCAGATCAAGCTGTTATTCGTAAACTTCGACCGGGCAAGACTAATAGCAAAACTGAGCGAAAGCCACCAGCAGGCCGATCCTAAAAATACGCCTGCAACCATTGTCAACGCAGAAGCAACATCAAATGCTGATTTACTAATGCCTACACCAGAAAACACGCCAATAAAAAATAAGATCGTCATTGGATTCGTAACCGTTAAAAAAAGAACGGATGTATAAGAACGAAGCAAACCTTCTCCTTTAGCAGCAGCAGCGTGCTCTGCAGGCTGAGAACGAAAAGTTTGTACACCTAAATAACATAAAAATAATCCCCCAATCAGCTGAAGCCAAATCTTTTGGGTTAGTAAAAAGGTTGTAATGAACGTTAAGCCAAACGCAGCGATGCATCCATATACAGCGTCTGCTGTAGCTGCTCCCAGCCCGGATACAAATCCGTGTAACCGCCCTTTAGATAACGTTCGATTAATGCATAAAATACCGATGGGACCGACCGGAGCAGCGACGGAAAACCCAATCACTAACCCCTTGAGAAAATAAAATAAGTTCATCTTTTATGTTGCTCCTAAGAAGTTTTTCTTTAGTATAGTACAAAAGCAATCATGAATGAAGGAAATTTTGATAAAGTTTTTAACGCATGTATTTAGTCTGGTCGGGTACACCATAATAGGGTGATAGAAAAAAACATCATTAGTGAATTTGTTTTAATCATTAAAAAGTTCAAAAACTAAACTATTTTACACAGAAAATTAAATGTAGTAAAATAGTTTACTGTTACATACATAGAAAGATCTACCATTAAAAAATAGACTATAAAAAGTATTATTAGTAACAAGATGAAGAGAGGTTAGTCATCATGAGTAATCTGTTTGCAAAAAAAGACATTAACAAGCTGTTAGATGAAAATGCAGCAAAAGAATCAACTAAAACGTTAGGTTTATTCGATGTTATTTTGATGGGAGTAGGAGCAACTATTGGGACAGGAGTTCTGGTTATAGCAGGGCTAGTTGCCGCCAGGGATGCAGGACCCTCGGTGTCCATTTCCTTTGTTATTTCTGCAATAGCCTGTATTCTTGTTGCACTGTGCTATGCAGAGTTTGGTTCAGCTGTTCCAAGTTCGGGAGGCGCATATACATACGTATATGTTTCACTAGGGAAATTTGTAGCGCATTTAATAGGATGGTCCATCGTAGGCTGCTATACGGTGTCTTTAGCGTCTGTAGCAGGCGGATGGTCATCTTATGTGAATAATGTGCTTACTGAGTTTGGTATTAGACTTCCTGAATCGTTAACCGCCATACCGAGCGACGGAGGTATCATTAACCTTCCGGCAGTATTTATTGTGCTGTGCATGTCGTTTTTATTAACGAGAGGGGTAAAAGAAAGTAAAAAAATAAATAACTTAATGGTTTTAATTAAAATAGGCATTGTTCTTTTATTTGTAGCCGTCGGCGTCTTTTTTATTAATACAAATAACTGGCATCCATTTACTCCTTTTGGTGTGAAAGGAATCTTTGCAGGCGCCGCTTCTGTCTTTTTCGCTTATAACGGATTTGATGCTATTTCTACGTCAGCAGAAGAAGTGAAAAATCCGCAAAGAAACTTGCCGCTAGGTATTTTGATTGCACTAAGTGTTTGTGCAGTCATTTATGTAGTCATTGCGTTAGTATTAACAGGGATGGTTTCTTACAAAGAGCTAAACGTAGGCGATGCGTTGTCATATGCACTCAATAGTGTTGGGCAAGAATGGGCAGCTCTTATTTTGTCTATAGGAGCCGTTATTGGTATTATGGCCGTCGTGTTTGCTTATTTGTTTGTTGTGCCTCGCGTACTGATGTCAATGAGTCATGATGGATTATTGCCGTCTCTTTTTGCGAAAGTAAACCGAAAGAACAGTGAACCTGTCATATCGACATGGCTTGTCGGGGCGTTAGGGGCGATTGTAGCTGGTTTTATTGATTTAAAACAGCTGGCGGATTTAGCAAATATGCTGGCGATTGTTACGTTTGCTGCCGTTTCATTCTCGATTTTGGCTCTTCGAAGAAGTCAGCCTAACCTAAAGCGAGGTTTCAAAGTACCTTTTGTACCGTTTATTCCAATTCTCGCTATTCTTTGCTGTATCTTTCTTATGTTTAACTTATCAGCGAAAACGTGGATGTATTCAATCGGCTGGATGCTGATTGGTGTCTTTGTTTATGTTGGTTACGGCAGAAATAAAAAGAGCGTTTAACAAAAAAGACTCTAAGCGAACGTGCTAGAGTCTTTTTTATTTATATATTTTTCTTAAAAGTAATCTATGAACATAACGTAAAAAATTAAAATTTCATTTGGGACATATGTCCTTTTTATTGTAGGAAGTGTTATTGTTTAATAAAAAGAAACCGTTATGTTGGAGAGGGAAGCATGAGAGAAATTACGAGTCAAAAACAGCTGCTGGAGTATATAACTACTTATAAATTAGAGTCGGTTTTCAAGGGAAAGTTACTACCGCATTTGTCACTGTATGATGTCGAGGCAGGAGAACGTCTTTGTTCTCAAGGAGACGCGTCTCACTGTTTGTACATATTGGTGAAAGGCAAGGTTAAAGTTTATACCATATCGCCCGAAGGCAAGACGCTTGTTCTTTCCTTTAAACAGCCCCTTGAAGTAATAGGCGATATTGAGTATGTACAAGATGTTGATATTATGAATACGGTTGAAGCCGTTTCAGCTTTAGTTGTGATAGGTATACCATACAAACGATTAAAACAGCATGCGAGCGATGATCCACAGCTGCTGACGTTTTTACTGGAAATGCTCACAAAAAAGTTTTGCGCAAAATCGAACTCGCTAAGCTTTAATTTAATGTACCCAGTTGAAGTGCGGCTGGCTAGTTACTTGCTCTCTATTTTTTGTGAAGAATCACATTTGGTTATGAATCAAAAAACAGAAAGCCTAAAAGATATAGCTAATTTAATCGGAACGACTTACCGGCATTTAAATCGTGTTCTTCAGAAATTTGTAGCGCAAGGAGTTATTGAAAAAAAGAAAGGCTCCATTATTCTTAAAGATAAAGAAAAACTGAGCTGTCTAGCAAACGACAATATATACGAATAGAAAAAGCAATAGATTAGTTGAAGGGGAGAGAGAAGAATGAAAACATACCGAACGCTGCTATTTGACATTGATAATACGCTTTTAGATTTTAATGCAGCCGAAGAGCAGGCTTTACAGCTTCTTTTTGCTAACCACGATATTCCGCTGACTGAGGAAAGTAAAAAACGTTATAGTTTGATAAACCATGGGTTATGGACAGCTTTTGAAAAAAATAAAATAAGCCGTGAGCAAGTTGTAAATACTCGCTTTTCTACTCTATGTAAAGAATATGGAATAGAGAAAGACGGAAAGCTGCTTGAAGCAGAGTACCGAACGTATTTGAACAATGGCCATCAGCTAATTGACGGAGCAATTGAGGTAATTAAAAACCTTAGCTGTCACTATGAGTTATATGTTGTTACAAATGGCGTATCGGCTACGCAATATAAGCGCCTTCAGGACTCAGGTCTATATCCTTATTTTAAAGAAGTATTTGTCTCAGAAGATACGGGCTTTCAAAAACCTATGAAGGAATATTTTGATTATGTTTTTTCACGTATAAAAGAGCTATCCGTACATGAAACATTAATTGTTGGAGATTCTTTGAGTGCAGATATTCAAGGCGGGCAGCTGGCGGGTATTGATACGTGCTGGTTTAATCCTCAGGAAAAAAAGAATGATACAAATTGGAATTCAACCTATGAAATAGGAAGGCTTCAAGAGCTTTATGCCCTGCTGAACGTAAATAATGAAGTAGCTTCGGTACAAGTGTAAAAGTGTATAAACGTTAGAAAACGCAAAAAGTGCTAACCTTTTCTTTAAACAAAAAGGGTTGGCGCTTTTTCTATTTTATGGCTTTCAAAGGTTTAAAATACGCTAGGGATATCGGTCTAGGTAAAGTAATCCATACAAATTTAAACAGTTTTATCCCAAAAGCAATAGGGTATTTTACCAATATCCCAGATAAAGTAAGTAACTAGGAGGTCGTAAAAGATGATTAATGGAAAAAGTTTATCTCGTTCAGGAAAGAGTTCATATAGAAGAGAAACAGCGGTTGGAAAAACAGGAATGGTAGCCAGTGCTCATCCAATTGCAACAGACGCCGGAGAACAAGTGCTAAGAGCTGGCGGCAATGCAATTGATGCAGCAATTGCCGTTCAGTTTGGGCTCAACGTCGGAGAACCGATGATGACCGGTATTGGAGGCAGCGGCTTTTTTATGGTGTACCACAATGAAAGCAAAACAACTAAAATTTTTGACGGGCATTCTCAGGCTCCTAAAGCAGCTTATCCTGAAATGTTCCTTGATGAAAATAAAGAAGTTATTCCGTTTAGAAAGCGTTCTACTCATGCAACGGCAATTGGGATTCCGGGGATTTTAAAGGCGATGGAAGCAGCTCGTAAAGAGTATGGAACAAAACCCCTTGCTGAATTGATTGAACCGGCTGCCAAAGCAGCAGAAGCAGGTGTGGAAACAAACTGGGTTCTTGGAGATATTTTAAAAACATACGCCTACCGACTAGGAGAACATGCTAAGCAGCTATATTCGCCAAACGGCAAGCCGATACAAGAAGGAGATATGATTAATAAAAAAGATCTTGCTAAAACATTTCGCATTCTTCAAGAAAAAGGCATCGAATCTTTTTATGAAGGGGAAATTGCAGAAGCCATTATTTCAACGATAAAAGAGCACGGAGGTTTTATGGAACTTTCAGATTTGAAAGAATACCAGATTAAGATTGATGAACCTGTGTGGGGAGATTATAAAGGATACCGAGTTGCTTCTTCCAACATGCCTAGTGCAGGAGGAACCACAGTGCTGCAAATTTTAAAGCTATTAGAGAACTTTGATGTATCTCAATATGATGTAAAATCGTGGGAAAAGTATTATTTGTTTGCAGAAGCTATGCGTATTGCCTTTTCAGATAAAATTGCATTCTCTGGGGATCCAGCCTATAGTGACATTCCATTAAAAGGGCTTTTAAATAAAGAATATATAAAGAAACGTCAAAAATTAATTAATTGGAAACATAAAAATGAAAAAGTTGATTTCGGCAATCCGTGGGATTATGAGAAAGGTCAAAAAGTGAACGTTGTGCGTCAGCCTTATGAACCTGAACGTGAGCTTAGTGAAACAACTCACTTCACGGTAGTTGACCGCTGGGGGAATATTGTCGCTTGTACATCAACTGTGGAACACCCTTTTGGTACAGGAATTATGGTTAAAGACCACGGATTTTTACTCAACAATGAGCTTACTGATTTCGATGCTATTCCCGGAGGGTTAAATCAAGCCGATGCAGGAAAGCGTCCGGTTAGCTGTAAAAGTCCAACGATTGTTTTTAAAGACAACGAACCCGTACTCACTCTAGGGTCTCCAGGTGGACCAACCATTGTAGGATCTGTGTTTCAAACGCTTATTAATGTTTTAGACTATGGAATGGATATAAAAGAAGCAATTGAAGAGCCAAGAATTTTTAATAGTACAGGATCACTTATCGGTTGGGAAGCCGGAGTGGATATGAATGCCAAAGGAGAACTAGAAGCCATGGGATTTAATTTTGGAGATGAGCCGTTCCCAATCGGAAACGTTCAAGGTATTCAAATTGATAAAGAAAACGGCCGTTTATTTGGAGCAGCTGATTCCAGCCGTGAAGGAAAAGCGACTGGCTTAGACTCTTAATAGTTAAAAAATGCATTGTACGCTCTCTCTTTTGTAAAAAGGGAGAGCGTATAATGCATTAAAAAAGATAAAAATGAGTAGGTAAAAAGAAGGAATATTTTTTTGAAAAAACATACTTTAGACCTTTATTATTATCATCCTAATCTTCAGAAAGGAAAAAGAATAGAACGTTTTCATGTCCGGCTAATAAAAAAAGTACTGATTTTTCAAGAGATTGAGGAAAACGAAATGGTCGGAAAGTATAAAAAACGGAATAGCGCTTTCAATGCTGGAAAGATAAAGTGTTTAATCATGTAAAAAGTATAAAACGCAACGGCAGGAAATTATGGTTCGGAATGTAAAAAAAGCCGTACACCTTTGTTGGAAAAACGGTTACATAAAAAAGGCCCTTACACGTAAACTTTGGTCCTAGTTACAGTTCAATGAAAAAGATGAAAATGAGAAATAGCTACATTTGGCATGTTTGACTTTCGTCATTTATCCAAGTAATCTTTTGGTTGAACGGAACCGGTTCTGTTTTCGAATTTTTAATAGCTAATTGAATTAATAAATTTATATTCTTTACTAACACAAAAGGAGAAAACATATGAAAATGAAACGAGTTGCTAAGCATACAACTGCTGCTACATTGGCTGCAGCCCTACTAGTAGGCGGGGGATATCAAACATTTGCTAAAGGAAATGACAGCAAAGACTTTAATAATAGCTACGGAATTTCCCATATTACTCGCGATAATATGGTGAAAATTCCACAGCAGCAAAATAGTGATCAGTTTAAAGTTCCTGCTTTTGATGAATCAACTATTAAAAACATTGCTTCTGCTAAGGGAAAAGATGCATCGGGAAATACAATTGACTTAGATGTATGGGACAGCTGGCCATTACAAAATGCTGACGGAACAGTGGCGACTTATCATGGATATCAAATTGTGTTTGCCTTAGCAGGTGATCCAAAAGATTCTAATGACACGTCTGTTTATATTTTTTATAAAAAAGCTGGAGACAAATCTATTGATAGCTGGAAAAATGCTGGAAGAGTGTTTAAAGACAGCGATAAATTCGTACCGAATGACCCGCATCTTAAAAATCAAACACAAGAATGGTCTGGTTCTGCCACGTTAACAAAAGATGGTAAAGTTCGTTTGTTCTACACTGATTATTCAGGTAAACAATACGGAAAACAAACGTTAACGACAGCTCAAGTAAACATGTCACAGCCAAACGATAATACGTTAAAAGTTGATGGAGTAGAAGATTACAAGTCAATCTTTGACGGTGACGGAAAGATTTATCAAACGGTTCAGCAGTTTATTGATGAAGGCGGTTATGACACAGGGGATAACCATACGCTAAGAGATCCTCATTACATAGAAGACAACGGACATAAGTACCTTGTTTTCGAAGCTAACACTGGAACCGAAGATGGCTATCAAGGCGAAGACTCTCTATATAACAGAGCATACTACGGAGGAAACAATCCTTTCTTCCAATCTGAAAAGAAAAAGCTTCTTGAAGGATCTAATAAAGAAAAAGCTTCTTTAGCAAACGGAGCTTTGGGCATTATTGAGTTAAATGATGACTATACGCTTAAAAAAGTAATGAAGCCGCTTATTACATCAAACACAGTTACAGACGAAATTGAACGTGCAAACATTTTCAAAAAAGATGGAAAATGGTACTTGTTCACTGATTCTCGCGGATCTAAAATGACGATTGATGGAATCGGACAAGATGATGTGTATATGCTAGGCTATGTTTCAAATACGTTAACAGGAAAATATAAGCCTTTAAATGATACGGGATTAGTTCTTCATATGGATTTAGATCCTAATGATAAAACATTTACGTATTCTCACTTTGCTGTACCTCAAACAAAAGGCGATAATGTCGTTATTACAAGCTACATGACAAATAGAGGCTTTTATGAAGACAACCACTCTACATTTGCACCAAGCTTCTTAGTAAATATTGACGGTTCAAAAACATCTGTTGTAAAAGATAGCGTTCTTGAGCAAGGCCAGTTAACAGTGGATGAAGACTAAGCGCTTTGCAATAGCAACAAAAGAAAATGGTGATTACAATCACCATTTTCTTTTGTTTTATTCGATGTAGACAAAAAAGAGAAAGGCGGGGTTTGTTTGAAGAAAAAAGGTGCTTATAAATGGATAACGCTTGCCGTTCTTTTAGTTGTAATAGCCGGACTCATTATAGCAGGCGTATCCAAAAAAGAGGATACAAAAGATCAAGGAAAAGAAAAAGGGAATAAAAGTGAATCCACTTATCGCCCGGTGTATCACTTTAGCGCGCCTGATAAATGGAAAAATGATCCTCAAAAGCCTATTTATTTTGACGGGGAGTATCATTACTATTACTTATACAATCATGATTACCCTAAAGGGAACGGGACGGAATGGCGACATGCAACGTCTAAAGATTTGGTTCACTGGAAAGATGAAGGAGTAGCTATTCCAAAGTATACAAATAAAAATGGCGATATATGGTCCGGATCCGTTGTAGAAGATAAAGAGAATACAGCAGGCTTTGGTAAAGGCGCAATTGTAGCGATTATGACCCAGCCTTCTGCTGATGGACAAAAGCAAGAACAGTATCTATGGTATAGTACCGATAGAGGAAAAACCTTTAAATCATATAGCAAAAATCCTATCATGCCTAATCCAGGCACCAAAGATTTTAGAGATCCCAAAGTCATATGGGATAATGAACATGACAAGTGGGTTCTCGTCATGTCAGAAGGTGAAAAAATCGGATTTTATGAATCTTCTAATCTAAAGGATTGGACGTATACGGGAGGATTTGTAACTAAAGATATTGGCATTACCGAATGTCCAGATCTTTTTCAAATGAAGGCAGATGACGGGACAGTTAAGTGGGTTCTCGGGACAAGTGCAAATGGAAAAGAAAGCGGAAAGCCAAACACCTATGCTTATTGGACAGGACATTACGATGGAACAACATTCACTCCCGATATGGATGAGCCGCAATGGCTCGATCATGGCTTTGATTGGTACGGAGCAGTCACGTTTGAAGACGGTAAAAATAAAGGTTCCTTAGAAAAACGCTACGCTTTTGCATGGATGAACAACTGGGATTATCCGGATAAGACGCCAACGATGAAAGAAGGGTTTAACGGCTTCGATTCAGTAACCCGTGAAATTACGCTTTCAAAACAAGACGACGATCAGTACAGCCTGTTATCAAAGCCCGTCGAAGAATTAAATCAGCTAACTGATTCAACAAACTCTCTTGAACAAGTAGAAGTAAACGGAGAGAAAAAGTTAAAGATAAAAGGTGAAGCTTATCAGCTTGATACAGATATTTCATGGTCAGATGCAGAAAATGTAGGCTTACGACTTCGAGAGTCCGCAGATCAAAAGCGGCACATTGATGTGGGCATTTTTGCAGAAGATAACGTCTCATATGTGAACAGAAGCTATAGCAATCAGCCTGATCACAGCAAAAAGTATGTGGAAAGCCGTGATTACTTTGATGCAGGCAAGAAAAATGTTCATTTGAAGATATTGGTAGATAAAACAAGCATTGAAGTCTTTGTTGATGATGGGAAAACCGTGCATTCTAGCGAGGTTTTTCCGCGATACAACGACCAAGGAATTACGCTTTTCTCTCAAGGAGGAACGTCTCTCTTTAAAAATATAGAAATCAAACATCTTCGCTCCATTCAGTAATTTCCCTACTTTTAAAAAGCAGGAGCAGAATATCGCCTTATTGTGGTTTAGGACTAGGCAGAAAGGGTACATGTCTACTAACAGCAAATGAAAGGGTGTTTATTCAAATGGAAGAGAAAATGAGACAACTAATAGAGGGACTTAATACCGATTTAGCGGGTGAATATTCGGCGGTTATTCAGTACACTTACTATGCGTCTACAGTAACCGGCCTAGAATATCAAATTTTAAAACCTTTCTTTGAAGGAGAAATTCCTGACGAGCAAGGACACGCCCTTTATTTATCAGAAAAAATCAAAAACCTTGGCGGTGAGCCAACAACAAAGCCGGCTGAGGTGAAGCACGTTTCAAACGTGACGGAAATGCTTAAAGAAGCGAGCAAGGCTGAAAAAGAAACTATCCAGCGCTACGAAGAGCGTAAAAAACAAGCAGAAGAGTTAGGGTTAACAGAGCTTGTTGTCAAACTTGAGGATATGATTGCAGATGAAACAAATCATATGGAAGAAATGGAACGTTTATTAAAAGACCCCCGATTAAGTTGATTATACAAAATACGTAAAAGCATCCCGTACCAGGTGTTACGGGGTGCTTTTTTGTAATTGAAAAAGGAAATTAAACATCATGTACGCATGTTTCTATTAATGAGAGGAAAGTCATATTTTTGAAATTATCTATCGCTTTGAAAAAATTTATAGTAAAATAATTATTTGGCTGCATATGGCAGCAACTATATGCGGGGCATCACATACATATAAAGGCTAAAAGGGTATCCGTATATTGAAACCGCTTTTATCTTCTTCAAGAAAAAACACGGTATGCCCGCAGTTGTAAGGAGAGAAAAAAATGAGGAAACGAATCATGACAGCGCTGCTGCTTGTCACTGTTTTAGCTGCAATGGAAGGAACCATTGTCAGTACGGCTGTTCCAAGAATTACAAGTGATTTGTCGGGCATTGAGCTAGTTAGCTGGGTATATGCCATTTATATGCTGACAACCGCTGTATCTACACCTATATACGGAAAGTTAGCAGATTTATTCGGCCGCAAAAAAGTTATGCTTGTGGGAATTATTATTTTCTTAATCGGATCGATACTTTGCGGACTTAGCTTTTCGATGCAGCAATTAATTGTCTATAGAGCAATCCAAGGTCTTGGCGCCGGGGTCGTTATGCCGCTTACAATGATTATTATTGGCGACTTGTATGAAGAAGCAAAAGAAAGAGCCAAAGCGCAAGGATGGATTAGCGCAGTTTGGGGAGTTGCTGGAGTTCTCGGTCCTCTTCTTGGGGGATTTTTAGTCGATACGCTGTCTTGGCGCTATATTTTCTTTTTAAATATACCGTTTGGACTAATGGCTTTTTTTGTTCTTTTAGTAAACTATAAAGAAGAAGTGGTAAAAGAAAAACGCTATATCGATTACATTGGAGCGGTGACGTTTTCAGTGGGAACCATTGCGTTTTTATACGCGCTTTTAACCGGAAGTCAGCATCAAAACTGGGGAGATCCAACCATTATAGGATTATTTGTTCTAGCTGTTCTGACATTCATTGGCTTTATTTATATCGAAAAGAAATCGCCCGAACCGCTTATCCCGCTTGAACTGTTTTCCATTCGAAGTGTATCTGTTATAAACTTATTAACACTTCTTGTTGGATCAGTAGTTATCAGTATTACGGTCTACCTTCCAATTTGGAGTCAAGGGGTGCTGGGGAAAAGTGCAACTGCTGCAGGTTTTGTACTAATGCCTATGCCAGTATGCTGGACGATTGGTTCACTGCTTTCAGGGAATTTAGTGGGGCGTCTTAAAACGCACTCCATTCTTACGCTGGGCACGGGAATCGTAAGTACAGCATGTTTTATGCTGTTTTTAGTCTCCACCCACTCACCCGTATTTTTAATTTATGTAGCCGTTGGGGTCCTTGGGTTAGGAATGGGTATTATTACGCCTATTTTTATGCTAGTTATTCAATCAGCGGTTCCAGCTAGCAAAAGAGGAGTAGCAGTGGCTCTTAATACGTTTACAAATACATTTAGTCAAACGCTAGGTTCCGCAGTGTTTGGTACAATTTTTAACTTAGTGACGCTTTCACAAGCAAAGAAATTAGGGCAAGAAAATTTGAATGCTTCGTTTGAGACAGGCGGGGTACCACCAGAAGAACTGTCAAAGCTGCATGAAATTCTTGCATCAGGTGTTCACATTATTTACAGCGGAACGTTTTTAGCAGCCTTACTAAGCTTTGTTGTTTCATGCTTTCTAGTAAAAACAAGACATGAAAAAATAAAGAATGTATCTGTGCAAAAGTAACGGAAGAGACTGTTATAAAAGTATTTTAATTGAAGGACAATCCGAACGAGTCTGATTAAGGACCAAACTCGTTCGGATTTTTTTATTGGTAGGTGAATGTAGGTGCTTTTAGCTGTTGAATTAGTTATGTATCAGTCTCTTTTTTAAAAGAATTATCAAAGAGAGAAAAGAAAAAAGATATTGTCTAATAACGTTCGGGGAAAATCGTTAACAGAAGGACGGATTTTTATTATTGCCGAAAATTTCTTATTTTTTGTTTTTTTAGTATGGACATTTACTTGGTTGTTGATTATTATAAATTCTATAAGTATTGAATTTTAAGCGCTTTCAAAAGAAACATTTGTATTTCTCAGAAATACACTTGAATTTTAACTCATATACTGTAAGTGCTTAGATTAATCTTTTAATGGGGAAAAGAGAAGTTTATAAGACGTGTTGAACAACAATGAGGAGGTATGGAAGATGACAAGCAGAGGTTTAAAAGAATTCTTGAATAATAATTTAGAAGACTTAAAAGATAAAGGGCTGTACAACGTTATCAATCCGGTAGAGGGACCAAACGGGCCTGTTATTCAAATTGAGGGGAAACAACTAATTAATTTATCTTCCAACAACTATTTGGGGCTTGCTACAGACGAAAGGCTTATTAGTGCGTGCAACAAAGCGACTGAAAAATATGGAGTGGGGGCTGGAGCTGTCCGGACAATTAATGGAACTCTAGATATTCATATTGAGCTAGAGGAAAAGCTTGCCGAGTTTAAGCATACGGAAGCAGCTATAGCTTACCAATCTGGCTTTAACTGCAATATGGCAGCTATCTCCGCGGTTATGGATAAACATGACGCGATTTTATCAGATGAGCTGAATCACGCTTCAATTATTGACGGATGCCGATTGTCAAAAGCAAAAATTATTCCTTACAAGCATTCGGATATGGAAGATCTTCGTGCAAAAGCAGGCGAAGCACAAAAGTCCGGTGCCTATAATAAAATAATGGTAATTACCGACGGTGTATTCTCAATGGATGGAGACATTGCTAAGCTTCCGGAAATTGTAGAAATCGCAGAGGAATTTGATTTAATCACATACGTAGATGATGCTCACGGGTCGGGCGTATTAGGTAAAGGTATGGGCACAGTCAAACATCTTGGCTTATCTGAAAAAGTAGACTTCCAGATTGGAACATTGTCAAAAGCGATTGGAGCTGTAGGCGGATACGTAGCCGGAAAAAAAGACTTAATTGACTGGCTAAAAGTAAGAAGCCGTCCGTTTTTATTCTCGACTGCTATTACACCAGGCACGGCTGCTGCATGTATTAAAGCGATTGAAATCTTAAGCACAAGTACAGAGCTGCAGGATCAAATGTGGGAAAACAGCCGTTATTTAAAGCAAGGATTAAAAGAGCTGGGCTTTGATACCGGTGCAAGTGAAACACCTATTACTCCGTGCATTATAGGAGATGAAAATCAAACGCAGATTTTTAGTGAGAGATTAATAGAAGAAGGGGTATACGCTAAATCAATTGTTTTCCCTACCGTTCCAAGAGGAACAGGACGCGTTCGCAATATGCCAACGGCTGCTCATACAAAAGAAATGTTAGATGAAGCACTTCGTATCTACAAAAAAGTAGGCAAGGAAATGAAATTAATCTAAACGTTGAATCTAAGCAGTACATGAGGAGGATATTGAGATGAAAAAAGTATTAATAACGGGGTCTCTAGGACAAATCGGTTCTGAATTAACAATGAAAATGAGAAAGATGTACGGTTCAGAGAATATTATTGCCACTGATATTCGTAAGACGACGAGCGATGTTGTGACTTCAGGTCCATTCGAGATTTTAGACGTAACAGATCAGACTGCGTTATTTACAATTGCCCAAAAGCATAAAGTCGATACCATTATTCACTTGGCTGCGCTGTTATCAGCGACAGCCGAGCAAAAGCCGCTTCTGGCGTGGAATCTAAATATGGGCGGATTAGTAAACGCGCTGGAAGTAGCGCGCGAGCTTCAGTGCCAATTTTTTACTCCAAGTTCAATTGGCGCGTTTGGTCCAACGACTCCAAAAGACTGGACGCCGCAGGATACAATTCAACGTCCTACCACGATGTATGGTGTTAATAAAGTAGCGGGTGAATTACTTTGCGATTACTACCACCATAAATTCGGAGTAGATACACGAGGGCTACGTTTTCCAGGCTTAATTTCATACGTAACGCCTCCAGGTGGAGGTACGACGGACTACGCTGTTGAAATCTACTATGAAGCCGTTAAGCACAAGCGCTATACATCTTATATTGACAAAGGCACCTATATGGATATGATGTATATGCCCGATGCATTAAATGCCGTTATCCAACTAATGGAAGCAGACGGTTCTAAGCTGAAGCACCGAAATTCATTTAACGTTTCTGCCATGAGCTTTGATCCAGAACAAATGGCGACTGAAATCAGAAAAACGATTCCTGAATTTGTGCTGAATTACCAAGTAGATCCTGTTCGACAAGCAATTGCTGAAAGCTGGCCCAACCATATAGATTCCAGCTGTGCGGTAGAAGAGTGGGGGTTTAAAGCAGAATATAACCTAGAAAAAATGACGAGAGAGATGCTGGGAAAGTTAAAAGTTGAATCACAGCTTGTCTTAACGTAAGTAGAGAAAAATGATTTCTTTCTTGAAAACAAAGTAAGCGCTTACTAAAAGGTGGGGTACTTGTTTATGCAAGTTCTCCTTCGTAACAGTGGTGGAGAGTACACATAGATTCTCTGCCTCTTTAAGTGAGCGCTCGTTCGTTGAATAATCAACACCCTTTCAGGTACCATCTGTTAAAATAATAAGGGGATAGAAGGGAGGGAATGACAGTTGAGCAATAAATTTCAACAAGTCAATGATTTTTCAATGGGAAGATTAACATCTTTACTCGTTCTTTTACATAATACGGAACTAGCTGAAGGTATTGAAAAGGAAATAAGAGAGAGAGGATATAGCTATACAGTTGGAAAAGTCGGAGCGATGGAGCTGTCTAAAGTTGTGGCAGCAATTGAAACGAGTGCCAAGACAAACAAAATTATTAATGCCCAGTCGTACCGGGAAGTCCACGCTCTTTATCATGCTATACTTGAAGCCATTCAAGGAGTTAGTCGAGGAACGCTTCAGCTGGGTGATATTTTACGAACGGTAGGACTTACATTTTCAATTGTGCGCGGAAAAATTGAGGTCTCAGGCTCAAGCGACGAATGGATTAGCGTTTGTGTGTATGGAACGATAGGTGCGCCGAAAAAAGGCTTTGAACATGATACGTTAGGTTTTGGTTTTAACCACATTTAAAAAAATAATGGACAAAATAGTATGAACGTAAAAAGTGAGAGATGTACATAGCTGCTTTAAAGAAGATGTTTTTCTTATTGAAAGGTTCTGTGCGGCGTGTTAACATAAGGATTAATATAATAACTGCCTTTAAGACGGTCCAGAGAGGCCGAAAAGGACGGATAACCTGTTTACTGCTTCTATGCCTATCTGTGCCCTTTTGCCCTCTGCGACAAAAGGGCTTTTATGCGTTACGTACCTCTTTTAAACGAAGTCCAGAGAGGCTTCAAAAGAGAATGGACATATGTTATTTATCCATTCCTTCAAAAAAGAAAGAGCGTTGATACAGAAAGAATACAGTGGAGGGTGGAACAACATGAATTATCGTAACAAGACAGTTGTAGCATCAGTAGCAGGTTTGACGTTAGAAGGGATGGACATTATGTTTATCTCGTTTGCTATGTCAATGATTATTGCTGAATTTCACATTGATTTAGCAACAGGCGGACTTATTTCTTCTATTACAAATATAGGAATGCTCATAGGCGGCGTCATCTTCGGAATTTTAGCAGACAAATTTGGAAGAGTGCGGGTTTTTACCTACACGGTTCTTCTATTTGCAGTCGGAACGGCATTAACAGGTTTTGCAGCAAATGTTGAACAAGTGTATGCCTCACGATTTATTGCCGGAATTGGGGCTGGAGGAGAGTACGGAATCGGTATGGCTCTTGTAGCAGAAGCGTGGCCGAAACATAAGCAAGGAAGAGCTTCATCTTATGTTAGTATTGGCGCACAATTTGGAGTTATTCTTGCGGCGCTTTTAAGTTCTCTGATTTTGCCGGTTTTCGGATGGAGAGCGCTGTTCTTTGTCGGAATCATCCCCGTCATTTTTGCTTTTATCGTACGAAAAAATTTAAACGAATCTCCTGAGTGGCTAAAAGCTCAAAAAGAGAAAACAGCCGTTGTTAAAAATAATGGCAAGCTTCGTCAATTATTTGCTACGCCTAGAACGGCGATGACGACTATTTCGCTGGCAGTGATGGCTACAGTTCAAATTGCAGGCTATAACGGACTCATGATATGGCTTCCGTCTATGCTTCAGCAATCACAAGGCCTCTCTGTTTCAAGTTCAGCTCTTTGGACAATCAGTACAGCTGTTGGAATGATTATAGGCATGCTAACATTTGGTCAATTTATGGATCGTTTTGGTTCGAAACGTACTTTTGGAATCTTTCTTCTCGCTTCAGCTTGTGCGGTATTTTTATACTCGTACGCCGAAGGAAGTGCAGGGCTGCTTATAGGAGGAGCCGTAGTCGGATTTTTCTCAAACGGAATGTTCGCAGGATACGGAGCCTTGATCAGCAGTCACTATTCAGTAGAGGTTCGCAGTACTGCAACGAACACCATTTTTAACTTCGGGCGAGCGCTCGGAGGGTTGTCACCCATCCTTGTCGGCTACCTTTTGCAAAACTATGATATGACGGTAGCGATGACGTACTTGGCGGGGCTGTACTGTATTTCGTTTATTTTTATGGTAAGTCTTAAAAAAACGGGAGAAATGAAAGTGAAACAAATGAACGCTCAATCTGCTCTTTAAAATAAAAGATAAATTCTATGCTTTTCTGGAAAAAAACCGCGCTTACTCAAAAGGGCGGTTTTTTTGAGTGCATAAAAAATAAGTTCAGGTGTTATATGATTGTTTCTTTCACAGATGCTTTATTAACAAAGACGTCCACAGTATCTATAAAAATATTTATGGATAAGCAGATATTTTCTAATTTGTATTATAGCAATTCCTCTCTTACAATATGGTGTGTAAGGCGGAAACAGAAAATACTATCTTTATTTACAGGAGGACGTTACTATGTCTAAACATATATTAATGGTCGTAACAACGGCTGACAAAATGAAAGAAAATCATTCAACAGGCCTTTGGCTTTCAGAATTTGGTGAAGCGTACGTAGAGTTCGAAAAAGCTGGATTTACTATTACTGTAGCAAGTCCTCTAGGAGGAAAAGCGCCGGTGGATGCTCGCAGCCTTGAAGGAGAGACTTCTCAAGAAATCTTAAATACAGCTAAGCATCTAGAGAATACCCTAAAACTTGATGCAATTACAGATAGTGCTAAATTCGATGCTGTTTTCTTACCAGGCGGTCACGGCACAATGTTTGATCTGCCAGATAATCAAACGCTCCACGCTTTAATTCGTGAACTATACGAAGGAGACAAAGTAGTAGCCGCTGTATGCCACGGACCCGCAGGTTTAGTAGGTGTTACATTATCAGATGAAAAGCCGTTGGTCGAAGGAAAAGATGTTGCTGCGTTTACAGATGATGAAGAACGTGAAACAACATTGGATCGCTTCATGCCGTTTCTTTTGGAAACACGTCTGCGTGAACTTGGTGCAAATGTAGTAACTGCTCCAAACTGGACAGATAATGTACAAGCAGATGGCAACCTAATAACAGGTCAAAATCCTCAGTCAACAATCAGCGTAGCAAAAGCAGTCGTGAAACAATTATTGAAATAAGATGTAAAAAAGCCTGTAGGCTATAAGCCTACAGGCTTTTTTATCAACAGCATCAAGAAAGACTGCTGTTGATAACATGGATGTTTTGCTGTCTTGGACTAGAGAAATCAATCATCATACAAAAAATATGATGGTCAGTGTAATAAATACAAAAAGAGGGAAGCTTTTTATGGGAAATATTTTTAAAAGAAATGAGGAAAAACGATGTCAGAAATTATTATTAACGCCATTTTGAAAGCCAAGCCAGGAAAAGAAGAAGAGCTTCGATCAGAGTTAGTAAAAGTTATTGAACCATCAAGAGGAGAAAAAGGATGTATTCAATACACTCTCCACCAGGATACAGACAAAGCAGGTACATTTGTTTTTTATGAGAAATGGAAAAGCAAAGAAGATATTGAAGCTCACATTGAAACACCTCACTATCAACAATACAGACAGCAAACAGAACCGTTAATTGAAAGCAGAGTGGTACATCGTTTGCAAGAAGTACGTTAATACAAAAGAGGGGAAAACAAAAGTGTTTTAGTTAAAGGAAGGTCCGAACGAGTTTTATTCTTGATGAAGAATCAAACTCGTTCGGATTTTTTTGATGTAGGTTTCATTTAGTGAGACCATGCAGGAGCGTAAGCGATGAGGGGGCTCATCGACACCCTTGGAAAGCGAAGGCTTGCACGAAAATCAACAGCGGTATAACAAATAATCCACTACCTTATCCCATTTGTTCATCTTTAAATTGGTTTGATTTCGTTAGGACTCAATCTCTGTTTGTTATAAAAAACTAAAAAGCTGCAGAGGAAAAAAATTCAGCTGCCAAAAGCCGATTGGAAAAGGGATAAGGCAGTGAAAGAAACAAAAAATAATAGAAGCGGTGTTTGAGAAGCAGACAGGCGGGTAGATAAAAACTAGATGACATAGTTCAACAATTAACAAACTAAAAGTAACAAACTAAAAGGAGAGATCAAATCAATGCGTACAAACTTAAAACACTTTATTAACGGAGAATGGGTTGAATCAACAGGAAACGAAACGTCAGATGTGATCAATCCTGCTACTGAAAAATCAATTGGTAAAATTAGCTTAGGTACAAAAGAAGATCTAGATAAAGCCGTGGCAGCAGCTAAAGCAGCTCTTCCCACATTTTCAAAAACAACAAAAGAAGAGCGAATCAAAATGCTTCGCAATATTGCAAAAGGATATGAAAAGCGTAAACAGGAACTTATCGAAGTTATGACTGAAGAGCTTGGCGCTCCTTTAAAGATTTCAGAAGAAGTTCACTATGAAATGGGACTTAGCCACTTTAAAGAAGCAGCTAATGCACTTGAAGATTACACATTTGAAAAAGATCATGGAAGCTACAAGGTCGTGAAAGAGTCTATTGGAGTAAGCGGACTTATTACACCATGGAACTTCCCAACAAATCAGACGTCTACTAAAATTGCAGGAGCTATCGCAGCAGGAAGCCCAATGGTATTAAAACCATCAGAACTTACACCGTATGCAGCGATGATATTAGCAGAGATCATTGATGAAGCTGGCGTACCAAAAGGTGCCTTTAACCTTGTAAACGGAACGGGAAGCACAATCGGTGACGGTATTAGTTCTCACCCGGACATTGATTTTGTATCATTCACAGGATCAGGTGCTGTAGGCGAGAAAATTATGCAAAACGCGGCTAAAACAATCAAAAAAGTAGCGCTTGAGCTAGGCGGGAAATCACCGCTAGTTGTATTAGAGGATGCGGATGTAGAAGAAGCGGCTAAAATAGCAGTTTCACACATTGCAATGAATACTGGGCAAGTATGTACGGCAGCAACACGTATTATCATTCCTGCCTCTATGAAGGAAAAATTTGAAGAAGCAGTGAAGAAGGTTCTGCCATCATTCCCAGTTGGTGATCCGTTAGATAAAGACAACGTAACTGGACCGCTCGTAGCGGAAAAACAGTGGGATCGCGTACAGGATTATATTAAAAAAGGAATGGACGAAGGTGCAAAACTTCTTACTGGCGGAACGGGCAAACCAGACGGCTTAGAGACAGGATATTTTGTTAAACCGACAGTCTTTACTGACGTTTCAAATGATATGGTTATTGCACAAGAAGAAATCTTTGGACCTGTAACGACTATTATTACGTATGATGATCTAGAGCAAGCTCTTGAAATTGCAAATGATACAATTTATGGACTTGCAGGCTATGCGGTCGGAAAAGACCAAGAAACACTTGATTATGTTGCTAAAAATATTAGAGCTGGTCAAATCATCGTCAACGATGCCGAGCAAGACAGAGCTGCGCCATTCGGCGGATTCAAACAATCTGGTATTGGACGCGAGTGGGGAGCATTTGGTATTGAAGAATATCTAGAGCCAAAAGCGATCATGGGCGTTAAAGTTCCGGCAAAAGTATAATTAATGTAAAAAAAGAAAGGAGTTTTTCTCCTTTCTTTTTTTTAGGATAAAGGATTAAAAGCTCTAAGAACACAGTGTGTTCTTAGAGCTTTTTCAGATTTGTTTATCTGAAAGTGAGAAAACAGTTATGTTTATTACTCTTATTAAAAATTTTGCTGAATAGCCTGCTGCGCTTCGCGTAAATGTCTTAAGTGCTCTTCCATTCGTCTTAATTCTTTATCACCAGACGCCGCTTCTTTTTGTTCATTAATTTGCTGCTGAACGATATTCAAATGCATTTGAGCATTTTGAAAATTAGCTCCATTCAAATTCATCTGTCCTTGATAAACAGCCTGCTCAGCTAATTGTAGTGCCTCTTTAATATGAGTGTATGAATTCATGCCTCTCATCCTTCTGTATAGTATTTACAGTTAACATGCGCTGCTTTTTCGTCGCTATACAAAAGGATTTAGAAATAAAATAAAAATTACGTAGTACAAGCTAAGCAGGCTGCATACATTTATCGTAGTTCAATTTATAAAACCTCAGAAGCAGGGAGGGAGGGATACATGTGGGAGCTTTTTTTAGCTATGTATTATTAGGGCTATCGTTAGCCGCACCAATCGGTCCCATCAACGCCGCTCAGCTTGATAAAGGAATCAAAAATGGCTTTTTACATGCTTGGTTCTTAGGGATAGGAGCAACATCGGTTGACGCTCTTTATATGCTTGTAGTTTATTTCGGGTCCGTTCATTTTTTAAGCAGCGATTTTATGAAAACGTTTCTTTTTTCGTTTGGATGCTTCGTATTAATTTATACCGGTATTGAAGGGGTAATGAGCGCAGGGAAAATTACACAGCATAGAAACGCAAAAGGAGATTCGGTCGTAAAGTGTTTTTTTTCAGGTTTTTTACTTTCATTAACAAACCCGCTTACTATTCTTTTTTGGCTCGGTATTTATGGCTCTGTTTTAGCCAAAACAGCTAATACATACGAAACAGAACAGCTTATTTTATACAGCTGTGCTATTTTTACAGGGATTTTATGCTGGGATATTGCTATGGCAGCTTTAGCAAGCACTTTTCGAAGGTATTTAGCAGCGACGTTTTTGACCGCTGTTTCCGTTATATCCGGCCTTTCTCTAATAGGATTTGGTATATATTTCGGCTGGCAAGCTGTACAGCAATTCATTATTTAAAAGAGGGGAAAGCAGAACTGAATTTAAAGCGTTTTCTATCTGCTGAAAAATAGTAGAAAGGTGCCTCTTTTTACGCATAAATTTTTCAAACTATCACACACTACATCGAAGTGTAAGGAGTGATAGTATGAAAAAGAAAATAGGCTGTGGAAGTCAGGCTGAAGGGAAATTAAAATGGTGGCAGCTTTCTTTAATCGGAGTAGGCTGCATAATCGGTACAGGCTATTTTTTAGGATCAAGTATTGCAATAAAAGCCACGGGCCCCTCTGTATTAATTGCTTTTTTACTAGCAGCAGTATGCACATTTATTGTATTTGAGGCGCTTGCTAAAATGAGTGCCCAAGATCCTCAAAAAGGTTCGTTTCGCTCCTATGCTAAAAAAGCTTATGGAAGATGGGCAGGATTTAGCAGCGGATGGGTATACTGGAGCTCAGAGATGCTGATCATGGGGAGTCAACTCACGGCTTTATCTCTTTTTACACGTTTTTGGTTTGAAGATATTCCACTGTGGGTCTTTGCCTCTATTTATGCTGTTTTAGGCATTGCTGTTGTATTAATTGGAACAAAAGGTTTTGAACGAATGGAAAATGTATTTGCTGTCACAAAAGTGGCTGCTATTTTAATGTTTATTATATTAGCTAGTCTCGCTTTATTTGGATTTCTTGATGAAGGTGCCAAACAAGGAGTGCCGCGAACGATAAGTGAAGTATTTCCTCATGGATTTTTAGGTTTATGGGGCGCTTTGCTTTATGCCTTTTATGCTTTCGGAGGCATCGAAGTCATGGGAATCATGACGGTTCGTTTAGAAAAAAAAGAAGACGCACCAAAAGCGGGAAGAAGTATGCTTATTCTCCTTGGAATTATTTATATTGTTTCACTGAGTTTAGCTATTTTAATTGTGCCATTTCATGATTTTCATGGAAATCAAAGTCCATTTATAACGGCTTTAGAAACATATCATCTTCCATTTTTTCCTCATGTTTTTAATGGAGCAATGATTATTGCGGGTTTCTCAACGATGTCAGCGTCTTTTTTTTCCGTAACAACAATGATTGTCACTCTTTCAGAAGATGGAGATGCTCCTGCATTGTTTTCAAAACAAAAACAGAAAAAGCTGCAGTTTCCTTTACCGGCTTTACTTTTAACAACAGCGGGATTAGTTGTTTCTATTGTTCTTTCCTTGCTATTGCCCGGGAAAATTTATGAGTACATTACAACAGCAGCTGGACTGATGCTGATTTATAACTGGTTTTTTATTTTAATTTCGTTTCATCGCTTAATCAAACAAACCGTTTGGGATAAAGTAAAACAAGCTGTTGGCCTCTTATTAATCCTGCTAGCAGTAAGCGGTACGCTGTTAGAATCTGCAAGCAGGCCAGGTTTCTTTGCAAGCCTAGGCTTCTTAATTGTCATAAGCCTTGTTATTTTAAAACTGCGCCATAAGTGGAAAGAAGAAGAAGCTGCTAGCTAACATATATTTAATCTTTATGAGGGACACTATGCACGTTGTACAATTACAAAAATAAAAGGTGGTTATGATCGTGCCAAAAAACAAGCAGACTCCTTCTTCACAAGTAGATCAAAAACAAGTAGTAGATGACAAAGCAAAAGCGCTACGAGAAAATAATTATGAAGATGTTCATATTCGCAAGATAACTCAAAGCGGAGCAGACGGCCAATAACAAAAAAAGACGCGTTCGCGTCTTTTTTTGTTGAAGTGTATCCTTACCAACGATGAGCTTTTGCATTACTTCGCAAGATGATGTTCGTTTGAGACATCTCTGTATGTCCATTTACTTGGGACTTTGAACGCTTCGGTCTCGTCCAGTTGTGGCGGAATAGTTCTGAATGCTGATCTACATGATTTTTATCATTCATCATAATCACCTCAAGGATAGGATACTTTCACAAGATATTTGCGGTGAAATATCTCTCTTATAGAATGGGGTAAAAAAGAAGAAATACACCTAACACTTTTAACCATACATATAAAAGCAGTGCCTATTCATAAACTACAGAAGGCAACTTCTAACTTTAGGTTAAGCTTCGGATTTATAAGGGAAAAACTGCCTTAGTGGGGACTAAGGCAGTTTTTGCTGGAGGGATTAAACTTCAATAATGATGGGAAGAATCATAGGTCTTCTTTTCGTTTGGTTATATAAGAACTGTCCAAGGGTGGTCTTAATTTCTTTTTTCATAATGTTCCATTGGTGAACGTGCGCTTTTTGCAATTGATTTACAATTTTAGTCACTTGTCGATTAACATCTTTCAATAACTGCTCTGAGTCTCTTGTATAAACAAAACCTCGTGAAATGGTATCTGGACCAGACACAATTTTTCCTTCCGTTTTATTTAAAGTAATCACAATAACCAGCATGCCATCTTCTGAAAGTTGTTTGCGGTCACGTAAAACCGCGTTTCCAACATCGCCAATGCCAAAACCGTCTACATATACATTGCCTGCAGGGATTTTTCTTGTTTGAACAGCTGTTCCGCCCTTGATGTCAACAATATCACCGTTATTTATAATAAAAATGTTCTCTTTTTCCACCCCGACGGATTCTGCTAATAAGCTGTGGTGATGAAGCATACGAAACTCACCGTGAATCGGGATAAAATACTTTGGTTTCATTAATGTAGCCATTAATTTTAGTTCTTCTTGATATCCATGTCCTGATACGTGCATCCCTGTTGCGCTTCCTGAACCATAAATCACATGAGCCCCGAGTGTGAAAAGACTGTCGACAATACGAGAGATATTACGTTCATTGCCAGGAATTGGCCCTGCTGATAAAATGACCGTGTCTTCAGGAAGAATCTCTACTTGTCGGTGATTTCCGCTGGCTAATCTAGATAAAGCGGCCATCGGCTCGCCTTGGCTTCCAGTGCAGAGAATAGCGACTTGTTCAGGCGCAAGTGAATGTACTTCATAAGGTTCAATCAGCATTCCTTCAGGAATGGTTAAATACCCTTTCTCTAACGCAACTGATACAACATTAACCATGCTTCTTCCTAGCAGCGCAAGCTTTCTGTTCGTTTTAATCGCTGCATCTACAATTTGCTGTACGCGGTTAACATTCGAGGCGAAAGTAGAAATAATCACTTTTCGCTTTGCTTTACGAAAAGCTTCTTCTACATGTTTGCCAACTAGCTTTTCTGAAGGCGTAAATCCAGGGCGTTCAGCATTTGTACTTTCTGATATTAAAGCTAGTACACCTTCACTGCCGATTTTCGCCATTTTATGAAGATCTGGATATTGGTCGTTAACAGGAGTTAAATCAAACTTAAAATCCCCCGTATGAACCACAGCTCCTTCAGGCGTATGAAAGACAATTCCAAGACAATCTGGAATGCTGTGATTCGTTTTAAAAAAAGAAAGCGGAATATTGCCTAATGTAATTTCTGACTCTTCGTTGATTTCAATAAGCTCCGTCTCAGCAGATAAGTGATGTTCCTGCAGTTTAATATCGATTAACCCGAGTGTAAGGCTTGTTGCATAAATGGGGAGGCTTAACTGTTTTAGAAGATAAGGAATACCTCCAATATGATCTTCATGACCATGCGTAACAACCAGTGCTCGAACTTTTTCTCGATTCTCTTGTAAGTATGTAATATCAGGTATGATCAAATCAATTCCTAATAAACTTTCGTCAGGAAATTTAGAGCCGCAGTCAATTACAATGATGTCATCATCATATTGAACGGCATACATATTTTTTCCTATTTCATTAATGCCGCCTAAAGCAAAAATGGATAGTGTGTTTCTATTTGTACTCACACTTATTTCCTCCTATATTTTCAAAATAAATATGCAGAATTTCTACTCTATAGTATGAACATTTATTTCTGGTGCATTCTGTTAAACATGGAGATTTTATTTTTTATTCAATGTGAGGGATGCAAGCAAAAAGAAAAGAAGGTCATTTTCCTAATACTACCTCTTATTTTCTTTTTATAACTCCATAAAATATAGACGTTACACATGGAGGTGGATGGAATGAGTAAACAAAATAAAAGCACAAACCAAGGAGTCAGCAGCAGTGCAGCAGCTGTCGATAATGTGAATAAAAGTATTTTATCAAACGATATTCATACAGATGAGCTTCAAAAAGCAAAAGTAAGCCGTCATAACAAATAAAAGAGTGACAGACAAAAGAGCAGCTTTGAGCTGCTCTGGATAAAATAGAGATAGGGAAGTGAAAAAACGTGTCAGAACACAAAAATTCTCAGTATAAAAAAGAAAATAAGTCAACGCCTAGTCGTCCTCTTGAATATAAAGAACGTACAAATGAATCACAGAGTACACGTCAAATGCTGCGCAGCATTCTCGAATATTCAAGTCGTTATCGTTAATAAAATTTTACATATAAAACTGTAAGGATAAGTGGGCAATTTAAAAGTTGAAGCACCGCTTTCATACATAAAAAAGCAAGCAGCTATGCTTGCTTTTTTATATATAGCTGTGTACATATTGAAAAAAAACCATACATACGTTATTTTAGATAAACGTATGCATAATGGTAAATCTGTATATGTATTTTTGGAAAAAAGTTAAAGTTTGGAGAAAAGAAGTGGGGGATTTTATGAATTTACATGATCTTGTTCATGGAGTAGATCCAACAATAAAGCTAGTTATTGAAGATGAGTTTCCTGGAACGCGGTGTGTAGGCGGAAAGTATGTCCCTAGCACGCATTCTATTTTTTTATATGACAAAGATATTAAAATACAGTGTCGGCACTTGTTTGGTTCAAATGAGTGTTTAGAATCTTATCAATGGATTATTTTAGCTCATGAATTAGGTCATGCGCTAGATGAAGACCTTTTATCTTTGAGTGCAAAATTTGATCAAACAGAAGATATATGGCTTTTGTATCAAATCGAATGTAATGCTTGGGAAATAGGAGAGAAATTGATTCCTTTTATTGATTCAGAGCTATTCTCATCCGTCAAAGATGTATCGTTAGCCCATTACCGTAAGGAGATGGAAAAGATTAGTTAGAAGAAGAAAAGTTCCTGTAGCTTGTACTATTACTATCTATAAGGAACTTTTCTTCCTCGAGTTTTTTATATACTTCAAATATTAGTTAATTATTACGCTGGCTGTTGCTGGATCTGCCGCCTTTTTTTCCAATTTCCTCGTAAAATTCTTTACCTTGATTTTTGGAAGTAGCTTCTCCGCCTTTTTCACCAATTTCTTGGTAAAACTCTTTGTCATGATTTTTGGAAGTAGCTTTTCCACCTTTTCTTCCTGCTTCCTCACGACTCATTTTGTCATTCTTTTTATTAGTTGCCATCTTGCATCCCTCCTAATAAATTTGAATTCATAGTCTGTCTTCCCGGCCAAAAAAGGATTAAACTGGTTATTTTATATTTTTTTCTAAAAATTAGATTTTTCTCAAAACTAGCAGGCCGCAAAGTCCTGTATAGCAGTATTTAGTAAGTTAAAGTTAATCTCAAAAAAATTTATATGAAATATGATATGGTTAATAGAAATAAGAAAAAGGAGCTTAGAAACATGTCAAAATATGTAGAAATGGATAACGCTTCGCTGCGACAGAAAATACAAGAATACAAAGAATTAATTTGGAGAGTAGGGCCAGGAAGTGAAAGAACAATAGAAGCTGTTCAAGAGATTCAAGGAATGGAAAAAGAGTTAAAAGCACGGGATGCGGAATTTGAAGCTACGGATTGGAAAGCTTTTACTCGGGAAATAAAGGAAAACTATGATTTTACTTATTAAGAAGACACATTCATAATGATGTGATTGAGATAAATGTCTCCAAGTAGAAGGCTTTCTGTTTTCTACTTGGAAACGATAGAAGTAGTATGAAGACGATTAAGAAAAATGATCCAGCATCAGTGAAGCAAGTAATCCAAGTGCAGCAATCAATCCTGTAATAGCCCCTCCGTCTTCATAGGCCTCTGGCATCATTGTAGAACCTACCATAGCAATAATACCGCCGCCTGCAAAAGCAGCAATAGCAGCCATAAGTGGTTCAGATGCATGATCTAAAAAAACAAATCCTGTCCATGAGCTAAAAGCTGAAATGAACAAAACAGCTGCCCATAGTAAAAAAATTTTCTTTTTAGAGAATCCGCTTTTTACTAGACCGGCCGTACTGGACAGTCCTTCAGGAATGTTACTTATAAAAATAGCGATAACAAGAAGCCAGCTAACGGTTGCATTTTCAATTAAGCTAGCTCCAATCATAGTTGACTCTGGGATTGCATCCATTACGGTTCCTATAAATATAGCAATTCCAGAACTATTCGCGGCCATTTGTTTTGTAGACCTCTTTCTTTTATTCGCTCCTTGACGTGAAATTAGATAGTCTAAACAAGTAAAAACGACAGCCCCCGCAAGGAATCCAAGAGAAGTGGCTTTTAACCCGCCGCTATGAACTGAGTCTCCAAGCAGCTCATAGGTAGATGCTCCAATTAATACACCCGTCCCAAAAGCCATAATATAACCAATTATCTTTTTGCCGATAGGTAAAAAAACTGCTGCCAAAGCCCCAAGAAGGACAGCTGATCCTGAAATTCCGCCCCACATCGCAGCTTGCCACATGGAAAAATCCCTCCTCATCTCTATTTTCTATGGATAAATTCCCTAAGAAAAGAAAGAAAAAACGTAAAAGTATAAGAAAGGAATTTATTCGATTAAGTAGTGGTTTCATTTTGTTATCCTTGAGAAAGAGAGTGTTCCAACATCCAAGCTGAGCCTATATTTATTTTTAATATTCATAAAATTTTAATTATACTGAAATAAAAAACTATTTTACGAAGATGACTGATTTGACAAAGGTAAATGGTTTACTTAAGTGTTTTTCTGAAAAAAACAATTGTATTTCTGAGGAAAATTTATTATTATAAAATAAGTAATTATACAGTCGAATAGCTAAAAATAGAAAAAATAGTTTAGTTGTAAAGGTACTAGGTAAAAATGGAAGGTTTTAAAAACGATAGCTGTTCCATCAGACACAAAAAGTATCTTTCCTAACAGAGCTATAACAAGTTTAGGAGGAGGAAATGGAATGGCAGACAAAGAGCTAAAAAGAGGCTTAGAATCCCGTCACATTCAAATGATCGCGCTAGGCGGAACAATTGGCGTTGGATTATTTATGGGATCAGCAAGCACCATACAATGGACAGGTCCGTCGGTATTGCTTGCTTACGCAATTTGCGGAATGTTTATTTTCTTTATTATGCGTGCTATGGGCGAAATGCTGTACATGGAACCAAGCACAGGTTCATTCGCTACATTTGGCCACAAATATATTCATCCATTAGCAGGTTATATGGCTGCGTGGAGCAACTGGTTTCAGTTTGTAATCGTAGGGATGTCTGAAATTATAGCAGTAGGAGCATATATGCATTACTGGTTCCCAAATTTACCAGCTTGGGTGCCTGGTATTATCGCCATGTTGATTTTAGGCACAGCGAACTTAATTTCAGTAAAATCATTTGGAGAGTTTGAATTTTGGTTTGCAATGATTAAGATTGTAACGATTATTTTAATGATTATCGCAGGACTTGGGTTGATTTTCTTCGGATTTGGAAACGGGGGAGACGCAATCGGATTATCAAACCTTTGGGCACACGGAGGCTTCTTTGCAGGCGGATGGTCAGGCTTTTTCTTTGCGCTATCTCTTGTTATTGCAGCTTATCAAGGAGTCGAGCTAATTGGGATTACAGCTGGTGAAGCAAAGGATCCTAAAAAGACGTTAAGAAACGCAATTCAAAGCATCATTTGGCGTATTTTAATTTTTTATATTGGAGCTATTTTCGTCATCGTGACGGTCTATCCTTGGAATGAGCTAGATTCTTTAGGAAGTCCATTTGTATCTACATTTGCTAAAGTTGGCGTTACGGCAGCTGCAGGTATCATTAACTTTGTTGTTATTACAGCAGCGATGTCAGGCTGTAATAGCGGAATCTTTAGTGCAGGACGCATGCTTTATACGCTCGGTGTAAACGGTCAAGCACCTAAATTCTTTACAAAAATTTCTCGCAACGGCGTTCCAATTTACAGTACGCTCGCTGTTATGATTGGATTAGTAATTGGTGTTATTTTAAACTACATCGCTCCACCTAATGTATTTGTTTATGTATACAGTGCGAGCGTGCTTCCTGGAATGATTCCTTGGTTCATTATTCTTATCAGCCAAATTCGTTTCCGTAAAGCTAAAGGTGCTGAAATGGATAGCCATCCTTTCAAAATGCCCTTTGCGCCTGTAACGAACTATGTAACCATTGCTTTTCTACTAATGGTGCTTGTAGGCATGTGGTTTAATGATGAAACGCGTATTTCACTTATTGTAGGAGTTATCTTCCTCGCTCTCGTTGTCATTAGTTTTTATGCATTCGGAATAAATAAACGTATGATACCTGAGACAGAGAACGGTCAAATAAAGAAATAAATATGCTTTTTCATAATCGAAAAGCAAAACAAAAAAACGGCTGATAAAAGCCGTTTTTTTGTTTTGTTTAAATAAAAGACATAAGAAAAAATGTCATTGTGTAGTGATAGTTTGGATAAACTATATTCGTTCATATAACGTAAAGGAGCGAATGTCGTGAGAAGTCACAGATATATTATCAAAGATTCACTAAAAGCTGATGAAGTTGCCAAAGATTTGGAACTGCAGCTGGACATAAACCGAATGTCGGATGTCAGAATTCTTTCGGTAAATGCACAAAACGAAATACTCGTTCAAATGCAGGAGGAGAACGAGGAAGCAGGAGATGTTATTGATGTATTTATGAAAGAGTATAAAACAGGAGAAATTATTGAATAGCACGTAATTGAGAAGAATATTGAGTGGTTTTGTTGAATAAATAAAAAGAAAACACCTTTATTTTTTATTGAAAAAGAAACGGACGTAAGAAAACTTCTTGTTTATCAAGAAGTTTCTTTTGTATCTGAACAGTAGTTTGTATACGTAGGTAGGGGAGAGGTGATGAAGGTGAAAAAAAATGGTGAAGGTCACGTCCTTTTTATTATTCTCGGAGGCCTGTTTATTTTAATAGGTACACTCTTTGCAAATACTTCCGTTTATTTTCTCATCTCCGGATGGATAGCAGCTGTCTGTTGTTTAGGAATCAGTGCTGTACTAAAGAAAGGAAAAACAAAATCAGTCAGTAAAGAGGATGAGCAATAATAATTTTTATATAAAGATGGAAATTAAATATATGAAAAGGAAGAATGGATATCCATTCTTCCTTAAGTCATGGTGTGTATGAAATTGTCTTAGAAACGTCCGCCGCCCAGTTGTTGCTCAGCTAATTGTACAAGACGTTTTGTGATTTCGCCGCCTACTGATCCGTTTGCACGTGCAGTAGTGTCAGCTCCTAAATTTACTCCGAACTCGCTAGCGATTTCATATTTCATTTGATCGATTGCTTGTTCAGCTCCGTATACTAATAATTCATTATTATTGCTGCTTTTATTGTTTGCCATTGTATTCAACTCCTTTCTGTAACGTTAAGGTGTGAATAAAGGAAGAAGAATATGCAACAAACTGATATTTATTTTATAAAAAACGTATTTTTACGTTGTTTGCCCTTCTAGAAGCTTAACTGGAAGACAGATTTCACGGGGGACATTACTAAATTCTCCTTCAATTTCTTTTAGTAAAATATCAATGGCTGTTTGAGCAATCGATTCAATGGGCTGTTGAATTGTAGTTAGACCAGGTAACAAAGTCTGACTGGCTTCCGTTCCATCATAGCCCACGATTTTTAAATCTTTTGGGATGCTTTTTCCTCTTTTTTGTGCTTCAGCAACTACTAAAGCTGCAAGTAAGTCATCGCTTGCAAAAATACCATCTACTTCCGGATGTTCTTCAAAAACCTTAGAAATAGTTTCTCGCTGAATGTTGCGGTCAAAGGTATTTGAAATCTCATACGTGATAGGCTGTTTTCCGTACTGTTTCATCACGTTTTCATAAGCTTTCCTTCTTAAGTTAGCTGGAGTTTCAAGTTTAAGGGGACCGTTAATATGAATAATATGCTTACAATCTTTTGAAATAAGCAATTCCGTGGCTTGTTCTCCTCCAGAATAGTTATCAGAAGATACGGTAGGAATATCTTTTGATAAATAATGATCCACTGCTACTACAGGAAGGCTTTGACTTTCGGAATCAAAAATACCTCTATTATAAGTAACGGCAATAACACCGTCTACCTGATTTCTGATAAGCATTTCTACGTATTTTTTTTCTTTATCAATTCGATTCAGACTGTTACAAAGAAGTACTTTGTAGTTAAGGGAAGCACATATGCTTTCAATGTGAAAGGCTAACTCTCCGAAAAAAGGGTTGCTCGTTTGCGGGACAATCATACCGATTAAATTTGTTCGCTTATTAAATAATGAACGCGCAATATCATTTGGGAAATAATTAATTTCTTTCATTGCTTTATAAACATTTTCTCGCGTTTCTTTGCTTATGTAACCACGGTTATTTAATACACGAGAAACTGTAGTCGGTGAAACACCTGCAATTTTTGCTACATCACTAATTTTGGCTTTCATCTAGTTTCCTCCTAATTTCTCCAAAACCTTGCTTTTATAGTATATATCAGTTATGTAAAAGCCTTAAAATAAATGCAATCAAGCAAGCAGCTTTCCAGTCGATATGTTTTATTTCGATACATAAAATCTATGTAAGGATTGTAAACGGTTTATTGAACAATTTAAACATACCACAAAGCCCACTTTTACGCCTAATACATCTTTTTTCAATATAAAATGTGAAACCGGTTGACATATGAAACCGGTTGACATAAAATCAAATTGAAAGTGCTTTCATTTTGTTAGATAAAAGATTTTATATCTTAAGCTAAAGGGGTAACTAAAATGAAAAGTTCAAAAAGTTTATATTGGAAGCTGAGTGCATATTTTTTCTTCTTCTTTTTTACGTGGTCGTCAAGCTACTCTTTATTTTCTATCTGGTTAGGGCAAGAGATTAAGTTGAACGGATCAGCAACAGGCTTAATCTTTTCTGTAAACGCTATCTTTGCTTTGTGTATGCAGCCTTTGTACGGATATATATCTGACAGGATAGGTTTAAAGAAACACATTTTATTTTTTATTAGCTGTCTTTTAGTGTTTGTAGGACCATTTTATATTTTTGTTTATGGGCCTTTGCTTCAATACAATGTGTTAATAGGAGCTATTATTGGAGGGTTATATTTAGGAGTAGCGTTTTTGGCGGGCATCGGAGCGATTGAAACATACATAGAGAAAGTCAGCCGAAAATATAAATTTGAGTACGGGAAATCTAGAATGTGGGGGTCATTAGGCTGGGCTGCAGCTACATTCTTTGCAGGACAACTATTTAATATTAATCCTCATATTAATTTTTGGGTGGCATCCGTTTCAGCGGTTATCCTAGTTGCTATTATTTTTTCTGTGAAGGTAGAAATGAGCAGCTATGAAATGGAAAAAGCTGAATCCGTCACGCTGAGAGATGTAGGTAATTTATTCTTATTGAAGGAATTTTGGTTTTTTATGATTTATGTTGTTGGCGTTACGTGCGTATATGGAGTATACGATCAGCAATTTCCTATCTATTATGCATCTTTGTTTCCTACTGAATCGATAGGTAACCAAGTATTTGGCTACTTAAATTCATTTCAAGTATTTTTAGAAGCTGGAATGATGTTCGCAGCACCCTTTATTGTAAATAAGATCGGTGCAAAAAATAGTTTGATTTTAGCAGGATTTCTAATGGGATTTCGTATTATTGGGTCAGGACTTGTGGTAGGTCCAATTGGAATATCTTCGATGAAGCTTATTCATGCATTAGAACTTCCTATTATGCTCATTGCCATCTTTAAATATTTGGCAGCTAACTTTGACACGCGCCTATCTTCTATACTTTATTTGGTTGGATTCCAATTCGCTTCACAAATAGGTGCTTCCGTTCTTTCACCCATAGCGGGAGGATTATATGATAGCGTAGGTTTTTCTCGTACCTATTTAATTATGGGTGGAATGGTTTTGGTATTTAACGTTATTTCCATGTTTACACTACTAAACTCTAAAAAACATAAGTTTATAAGAAAAGATGTACAAGAAAACACGCAGATTATATAGGGGGATATGATAATGTTAACGATAAATAAAATCGAGCAAGCTCAAAATTCATTAAATGAAGCAGAGAAAAAGGTAAATCATCAATATCGGTTAGGTTATCATATTATGGCGCCAGCGAACTGGATTAATGATCCTAATGGGCTGGTTCAGTATAAAGGAGAATATCATGTTTTTTATCAACATCATCCTTATGACGAGAATTGGGGGCCGATGCATTGGGGACATGTAAAAAGCAAAGATCTTGTTCATTGGCAGCATTTACCGATTGCTTTAGCTCCTGGAGATACATTTGATAAAGATGGATGTTTTTCTGGAAGTGCCGTGGATAACGAAGGAGAGCTTACGCTAATTTATACAGGACATAATTATATAGACAAAGAACTGGATACTTTTTTTCAAAACCAAAATATAGCTGTTAGTAAAGACGGCATTACCTTTGAAAAAGCAGAGGTCAACCCAGTTATTGCTGAGCCACCGGCAGATAGCTCTCATCATTTTCGAGATCCTAAAGTATGGAAGCACGAGGATTTCTGGTATATGATTCTAGGAAACTCAACAAAGAAACAAGAGGGACGTGTTATCTTATACCGCTCTTCAAATTTACGAAAATGGGAATATGTTGGCGTCCTTGCTAAAAGCGATGGGAATCTAGGGTACATGTGGGAGTGTCCGGACTTCTTTGAGTTAGACGGAAAACATGTTTTAATGATTTCTCCTCAAGGGATAAAAGCAAAAGGCGATTCCTATCACAACCTTTTTCAAACAGGATATTTAGTTGGAGAATATAGTTATGAAACTAATACATTTCATCATGGGTCATTTACTGAATTAGATCACGGCCACGATTTTTATGCTGTTCAAACGCTTTTAGATGATAAAGGAAGACGAATTGCAATTGGATGGATGGACATGTGGGAAGCCAATATGCCAACTAAAAAAGATGGATGGTGCGGTGCGCTAACGCTTCCGAGAGAACTAACTTTAAGAGAGGATAAAGTGTTAATGAACCCCGTCCAAGAGCTTACATCACTTCGGAAAGCTCAATATAATATGCTAACCAATAAAGTTCTTTCTGAAAGCTATGTAGTAGAAGTAAATGAAGACTTGCTAGAGATACAAGCTGTATTTGATTTAGCGGACTGCCAAGCTTCATCAGTAGGAATAAAAATTCGTGGAATAAACAACGAAGAAACGCTTATGTGTTATAACCTAAATGAGCAAAAGCTATTGCTTGACTGTACTCACTCGGGAAAAGAAGATGGAGTTAGGAAAGTAGCGTTACAAGCAGGTGAGACACTAGCTTTGCGAATATTTGTGGATCGTTCTTCCATTGAAGTATTTGCAAACGAAGGACAAGCGACCATGACGAGCCGTATTTACCCAAAAGAAAGCAGGCTTGGAATTGAGTTATTTACTGAAGGAGGAGACGTAATCGTAAAAGAGTTAACGTATTGGAATTTAAAAGATATTTGGGGGTAAAATACAGAGGAAGAAGTATATTAATACTTCTTCTTTTTTGAGCATTTAATAGCTCGTCAACAAAGTGGAGGTATATAAATGAATAAGGCACTTTAGATTAAAAGTACGAGCAAATACGATATAATAGTAAAAGAGATAATGAATGAAAGAGAAACTGTCCTGCTCTAAGATGCCCAAAAGAAAGCAGGATAGAGCAGGGCGACTGCGCGTATAAAACCACGATCAGTAAAGAAAAGAGTTATGTTTTAAGACACAAAAAGAAAAGGAGATACGATGACTAATCCAAAAGAAACAGGATGGAATTTACGTAATAGCTATGCGGAGTTACCAAACATCTTTTTTACGCCTCTTGATCCTAATCCAGTAAGTTCACCTAAAATAGTCAAATTTAACGACTCTTTAGCCGCATCTCTAGGGTTACAAAAAGAACAGCTGCAAAGCCAAGAAGGAGTTAGCATTTTAGCTGGAAACAGTGTCCCAAAAGGTGCTTTCCTGCTTGCACAAGCTTATGCGGGACATCAATTTGGCCACTTTAACATGCTAGGAGACGGACGGGCTATGCTGATAGGGGAGCAAGTTACGCCTTCAGGTGAACGAGTGGACCTTCAGCTTAAAGGCTCAGGCCGAACTCCGTATTCCCGAGGAGGAGACGGTCGTGCAGCTCTAGGACCTATGCTGCGTGAGTATATTATTAGTGAGGCCATGCATGCTCTTGGTATTCCAACTACTCGGAGTCTAGCAGTCGTAACAACAGGCGAATCCATTGTTCGTGAAAAAGAACTGCCGGGGGCGATTTTGACGCGTGTAGCTTCCAGTCACCTTCGTTTTGGCACATTTCAATTCGCTGCAAAATGGGGAACAGTGGAAAACCTTCAAGCTTTAGCTGACTATGCATTAGAACGTCACTTTTCCCACATAGAAAAGAGTGAAAAAAAATATTTATCATTGCTTCAAGAAGTGATTAAGCGTCACGCTACCCTAGTTGCTAAATGGCAGCTTATTGGTTTTATCCACGGCGTCATGAATACGGATAATATGACAATCAGTGGAGAAACAATTGATTATGGACCATGTGCATTTATGGATACCTATGATCCAGAAACTGTATTTAGTTCAATTGATGTACAAGGGCGCTATGCATATCAAAATCAACCAGGCATTACAGGGTGGAATCTTGCGAGATTTGCTGAAGCTTTATTACCGCTATTGGATCAAGATATAGAAAAAGCAGTTGAAATAGCGCAAAGCGCCGTGACCGAATTTCCAAAATTCTATCGGGAAAACTGGCTGGCAGGTATGCAGGCTAAACTTGGGCTTTTTAACGAAGAAAAAGAAGATGAAGCATTATTCCAAGAGCTTCTTACAATAATGAAAACCTATAAAGCTGACTATACAAATACGTTTCGTGCATTAACTTTCGATAAACTAGGCAATAGTGATCTGTTTGAAAGCGAAGAATTTGCACAGTGGCATGAGCTATGGCAGAAAAGACTAGGTAGACAACAACAATCTAAAGCGGAGTCACAAGAGCTTATGAAAAATAATAATCCGGCTGTCATTCCTCGAAATCACCGAGTGGAAGAAGCGTTAGACGCAGCACAAAAAGGAGACTACAGCGTCATGGAAACCCTTCTTGAAGTGCTTTCTAGCCCATATGAACCTCCGGGTCAGCCAGAGTATTGTACACCGTCTGCTCCGTCTAATCAGCCTTATCAAACGTACTGCGGAACTTGATTCATTTAAATAAGAACAGCTATTTAAAGGTAGCATAAATGACATCAAAAAGGGCTCTTTATAAAGAGCTCTTTTTGATTTTCTGAAAAATGTATTATTGATTAATTGAAATGATAGCGATTCCTTAGGAAGAGTTGTATAAAATTTAACAGTATAAAAGAATCAAAATAAAAAGAGATTACCTAATTCTTTTGTCTCTTATTATTACCAGTAGAAACTATTATATAATAAATTATTCCACTATTTCACAAAAAATACATTAACGATATTTTTTTGAAAATGGCTTACTTTAACAGCTGTAGGAAAGCTTATAAAAGAATAGTAGGTTAAATATGATGATGAATTTGCCGAGTTAATTAAAAAGTTAAAGATTTAAGACTTTATAACTAAATCAAAAAAACAAAGGGAGAAAAAAGGGTATGATCACTCCATTTTACCTATTTGACTTTTCAATACTATGCAAGTAATCTTGGAAAGGTGATGGAACCGGTTCTGTTATTTCACCAGATGGATATGACTTCTCGATACATAGAAAATGGATTACTTGTGAGTAACACAAGAAAAAGTATTGTACAAAAGGGAGAAAACAGATGAACATTAAGAAAATCGCAAAGCGAACAACAGCATTATCTTTTGCTACAGCTATGTTAGTAGGTGCTGGATCTCAAACATGGGCTGCTGAAAGCAATCACAAAGATACAAATAATAATTATAGAGTTTCTCATATTACACGTGATAACATGCTGAAAATTCCTCAGCAGCAAAAAAGCGAACAGTTTAAAGTTCCAGCTTTTGATAAAGCAACAATCAAAAATATTGCCTCTGCAAAAGGGTATGATAAATCGGGTAATTTAATTGACTTAGACGTATGGGACAGCTGGCCTCTGCAAAATGCTGACGGAACAGTAGCCAACTACCATGGTTACCAAGTTGTATTTGCACTAGCAGGTGATCCTAAAGATGCGGATGATACATCTATTTATGTGTTTTATAAAAAAATGGGTGAAGAGTCGATTGACAGTTGGAAAAATGCAGGAAGAGTGTTCAAAGACAGTGACAAATTTGTACCGAATGATCCTCATTTGAAAAAACAAACACAAGAATGGTCAGGATCTGCTACTTTAACATCAGACGGAAAAGTACGCTTATTCTATACTAATTTTTCAGGTACAAACTATGGAAAACAAACCTTAACAACAGCTCAAGTAAATGTATCTCAGCCAAGTGCAGATACGTTAAAAATTGAAGGTGTTGAAGATCATAAATCCATTTTTGATGGTGACGGTAAAAAATATCAAAATATTCAGCAGTTTATCGACGAAGGCGCATATGGTTCAGAAGATAATCATACGTTGAGAGATCCTCACTATGTAGAAGATAAAGGGCATAAATACCTTGTGTTTGAAGCAAACACAGGAACTGAAGATGGTTATCAAGGTGAAGATTCCCTTTACAATCGAGCTTACTACGGTGGAAACAATCCATTTTTTCAATCAGAAAAAGAGAAATTACTGCAGAGTTCTAATAAGAAGAAAGCCTCTTTAGCAAACGGCGCATTAGGCATTGTAGAACTAAATAACGACTATACCTTAAAAAAAGTAATGGATCCACTGATTACTTCAAACACGGTAACAGATGAAATTGAACGCGCAAATGTATTTAAAAAAGATGGGAAATGGTACTTATTCACAGATTCTCGCGGATCTAAAATGACTATTGATGGTATCGGCCAAGATGACGTATATATGCTAGGGTACGTATCAAATACGCTGACAGGAAAATACAAGCCGCTAAATGATACAGGACTTGTTTTACATATGGACCTCGATCCTAACGACAAAACGTTTACGTATTCACATTTTGCAGTTCCACAAGTGAAAGGAGACAATGTCGTAATCACAAGTTACATGACAAACAGAGGCTTCTATTCAGAGGAACACTCTACGTTTGCTCCTAGCTTCTTGTTAAATATTAAAGGATCAAAAACAGCTGTTGTGAAAAATAGTATTTTACAACAAGGACAATTAACTATAGATAAATAATTTTAAAAAACGAAAGAAAATGGTGACAACTGCTGCTGTTTTCTTTCGTTTTATTATGTAATCAAAAATATGCTGTAACTGCAGTGCTAAGTAAAATAAAAAAGTAGTATATACAGATTCACAGTTATTCAAAGAAAATGAAACATTCAGACAGACTATAACTTTAAGAATGAAACCGGTTGACATGCAAGGTTGACTAACTTAATATATTTACATATAATGGCTTGAAACGCTTTCATAGATTAGTATGACATGATGGTACTTATAGATGAAATAACTTGTAGTAGTAGGGGATGTCTCATTTCTTTGAAAGAGAACCTCCCGATCGTGAACTGAAAATAAAGAAGGTGCTTCTAATGAAACGAATTGATAAGGTATACAATCAGCTGTTGAGTAATTTTCAGGAGTTTACAGAAGTGGAACTTTTACATAAACAAGGAAGTTCAGCGATTGAAATTGCTGAACAGTTAGATTTAGAGAGATCTAATGTAAGTCTTGAACTGAACAAACTTGTCCGGATGCAAAAAGTAATCAAAATTAAAATGTTCCCCGTTCGCTACGTTCCGCTAGAGGTTGTCGAAACCATTAGTCGTCAAAAGTGGGATACGAATAAGATGGAAGTAGAAAAACTAGAGCAGCTATTTAATGAGGGAAAAGAAGAAGCTCTTCCTGCTAATCCTTTTGAATTAATGATTGGAGCTACAGGCAGTTTGAAAAAATCGATTTCTCAAGCAAAAGCTGCTGTTCTTTACCCGCCCAACGGATTACATATGCTGCTATTAGGCCCCACGGGATCAGGAAAATCTCTTTTTGCAAAACGAATCTATCAATTTGCCTTATATTCAGAGAGGCTAAAAACAGATGCCCCGTTCATTACCTTTAACTGCGCTGATTATTACCATAATCCTCAATTACTTCTTTCTCAGTTATTTGGTCATAAGCAAGGGAGTTTCACTGGAGCAACTGAAAGTAAAGTAGGTTTAGTAGAACAAGCAAATGAAGGCATTCTCTTTATGGATGAAATACACCGGCTTCCTCCTGAAGGCCAAGAAATGCTTTTTTACCTCATTGATCAAGGCACGTACAATCGCCTAGGGGAAACAGATCATAAGCGAACGTCTAAAGTATTAATTATTTGTGCTACAACTGAAAATCCCGGTTCAGCCTTACTGCAAACTTTCTTAAGAAGAATTCCGATGACTATCCATATTCCGTCATTAGAAGAGCGATCTCTAAAAGAAAAGATACGTCTCACAACGTTTCTTTTAGAACAAGAAGCTAAACGAATTAATAAAAAGCTAAGTGTCCACATTGATGTATTAAATGCTTTAATACACACTGAAAAATTCGGGAATGTAGGGCAGTTAAAGTCCAATGTACAGCTCGTTTGCGCACATGGGTTTTTAAATAACCTTGATAGTAAACATATGGTGGAACTTACAGTGAGAGATTTGCCTGACGATATTAAACGAGATTGGATTTCAAATAGTAAAAATATGGAGCGCAGCAGAAAAATTTCTGAATATGTAAACCTCAAAACGATCATTTCTCCGGCTATGGAGAGCCGAGAAATAAAAATGGAGGAAGACGTATCATTTAATTTATATCAGTTAATAGAAGAAAAAGTAGATGTTTTAACAAAAGAAGGTTTATCTCAAGAAGACATCAATCAATATATTCTTACCGACATTCATTTGAATGTTCGGAGCTTTTTTAATCAAAAAAATGGCCAGAGTTCTAATTTAATGAAATTCGTAGAAGACGACGTGATTCAACTTACCAAAGAATTAAAACATTTAGCAGAAAAAGAATTGAACTGTAAATTTGATCGCAGATTTATTCATTTTTTAAGTATGCATATGGAATCCTTTTTAAAGCGAAAAAAACAAGTAGACGTATTAAATACAAAGGAGATAGATGAAATTCGCGAAACATATCCAAAAGAATATGCGGTAGCCCTGCTTTTTAAAAATCGAATTGAAAAGTGGTTTAACATTGTCGTGCCAGAAATAGAAGTCATTTATCTCACAATGGTTATTCAATCCATTCGAACGTTAGAAGAAAATAAGCGAGTGGGGATTGTAGTTGCTGCACATGGAAACAGCACGGCCACTTCTATGGTAGAAGTGGCTACGGAGCTTTTAGGAAGCACTCCTATTATAGCTATTGATGTGCCTTTGACGGTATCTCCGGTCGAGATTGTAGATAGGTTAATCCAGGGAATTAAGACAGTAGATGAAGGAGAAGGCGTATTAATGCTCGTGGACATGGGTTCGCTTGCCATGTTAGAAAGCAAGTTGGAACAAAAAACAGGGGCTAAGATTAAAACAATCAGCAACGTGACGACGTCTATGGTGTTAGACACCGTTAGAAAAGTAAATTATTTAGACTTAAATTTATATGCCATATTTGATTCGGTGCAAAAAGACTTTATGGAATTTATAGATAAGCAGCAGCACGTGTTTGGAAAAAAGAAAGCACTTGTTTCTATTTGTACAACAGGAAGCGGTACAGCAAAACAATTAGAAAAAATCTTAACGATTATTTCACGCAAAGTATCTCAAGAACCTATTAAAATTCTAACCGTTTCTTCTATTAAATTAGCAGCAAACATTCGAGAAATTCAAAAAGAATATGAAATTGTTGCAACAGCAGGTACTAAAAATCCAAGGATTGATGCGCCTCATGTATCATTAGAAGTCCTCATTGAAGGGCAGGGAGAGCGAATACTTCAACAGGCAATTACAAAAGAAACGATACGCTATGATGACGAGAAAACCGAAGCGAATATTGTGGTGCGTGAACTTTGCGAAGAAAACTTGCGAAAGTACCTTCTATTTATTAATCCATACCTCATAAGTGAAATTCTGTTAGAGTGGTTAAGTCACGTACAAGATGAGTTAGAAATGGAATTAAGCAACACTGTTATGATTCGAATTGTGATGCATACAGCCTTTGCTTTAGAAAGAATGATAAAAAATGAACCTCTTACTTTTCCAGAGGATGAAGAAATCACTCATCAGTTAGAAAATATTTATCAAAAAACGGAAAAAACATTACAAGCCGTCGAAAAAAAGCTGAAACTTACCTTAACAAGAGATGAAAAATTATTTATTGCTACCATTTTTGCGGATGAAATGTAAAAATCATATTATAATTCTGAGAAACTAGTTTGATTTATATGCCACTAGTTTCTTTTTTTATCCCACTTTTTAAATAACAGAAAAACCTGTATTAAAACGCATGACGTTTTGATACAGGTTTGTTTATTTTAAGAAACCTGTATCAACAACACAGAAAAAGGTATTGGAAAATAAATGAAAGCGCTTAATACTCTTTGTTGGCACGATACTTGCAATAAATAAGTGTAGAACGTAAAAGAGAGGAGCAAGTGTACATGATTTCAGTCATTATTAGTGGACATGGTGATTTCGCACCAGCATTAGAAGGGTCTTCCAAAATGATATTTGGTGAAGAGAATCACGTAGTAGCCGTACCTTTTCTAAAAGGAGAGGGTATCCAAACCCTTGAAGAAAAATATAAGCAGGCACTAGAGGAAATGCCTTTAGAAAATGAAGTGCTTTTTTTAGTCGATATTTTCGGAGGTACACCCTACAATGCGGCTACTCCCTATATCCTTAAAAATAAAACAGCGGATATGGTATCCGGAGTTAACTTGCCTATGCTGTTAGAAGTGTTAGCCATGCGAGAACACGTTACGTTAAAAGAGATGTTAGGAAGATTAAAGCAAGTGAATGAAGAAAGTTTTCAAGTGTGCAGTGAACATTTGGAGAAAATCCAGCAAGCAAACCAAATCGGAGAGGATGGATTATTATGAAAATCGTTTTAGCAAGAATTGATGATCGCTTTATTCACGGGCAGGTATTAACAAGATGGATCAAAACAAATGCAGCAGATCGAATTATTATTGTTTCAGATGAGGTGGCAGCGGATGAAATGCGAAAAACGCTTATACTTTCTGTGGCTCCTTCGAATGTAAAAGCGAGCGCTGTCTCGATTTCTAAAATGACAAAAGCCTTTCATAGTCCGCGTTATCAGGATACAACAGCCATGCTGCTGTTTGAAAACCCCGCAGACATTGTCGCTCTTGTTCAAGCGGGCGTACCTATTGAGACAGTAAACGTAGGGGGCATGCGTTTTGCTAATGACCGAAAACAAATCACTAAATCTGTAAGCGTTACCGAAAAAGATATCGATGCTTTTGAGAAGCTGCAGGAACTAGGCGTAAAGCTTGAGCTGCGCCAATTACCTTCAGATTCTAGTGAAAATTTTATTCAACTACTGAGAAACGAAACAAAAATCAAATAAGGAGATGAGTTTATGTCTTCCATACAAATTATTTTATTATTAGTCATTGCAGCGGTAACTGGGATCGCAAGCGTGTTGGACGAAGGGCAATCCCATCGTCCTCTCATTGCCTGCACGTTAGTAGGCTTGGTGCTTGGAGATTTAAAAACCGGCATTATTTTAGGTGGAACACTGGAATTAATGGCTCTTGGATGGATGAATGTTGGATTGGCGATGGCACCTGATACGGCTATTGCTTCTGTTATTTCAACTATTTTAGTTATCACAGCTGGTCAGGGGATTGGTGAAGGCATTGCGGTAGCTATAGCTTTAGCAGCTGCAGGGCAAGTACTCACCATTTTTGTTCGTACCATCACAGTATTTTTAATTCATCGAGCTGATAAGTATGCGGAAGAAGGAAACTTTAAAGGAATTGAAATTATGCATATTACTGCTATGGGTTTTCAGGCTCTCCGTGTTATGATTCCAACTTTAATTGTTACATTAATCAGCGTAAGCGCCGTGCAAACTTTCCTCGGAAATATTCCGGAAGTTATTACAAAAGGCCTACAAATTGGAGGAGGCATTATCGTGGTCGTAGGATATGCCATGGTTATCAATATGATGAACATTCCTCATTTAAAGCCCTTTTTCTATATCGGGTTCTTATTGGCGGCATTTACAGGGTTTAACCTGGTAGGATTTGGAGCGCTGGGTCTTTGTTTAGCACTTCTTTATCAGCAAGTAATGCAGCAGCGAAATCAAATGCAGCCGGCGGGCGTTCCCGCAGCTACAGGGAGCGAACAAGTATATGATGATGACGATGATTTAGATGCCTAAACGGCGAACTTAAGGGAGGGATAGAGATGGAAAATGAAAAAAGATTAACGAAAAAAGATATCTTTAGCATGTTCATTCGTTCGAATTTTTTACTCGGTTCATTTAACTTTGAGCGTGTTCAGGCAATGGGCTACTGTTATGTTATGATTCCGGCAATCAAACGTTTATACGGACCAGGGGCACAGCGAAATGCAGCACTAAAGCGGCATTTAGAATGGTTCAATACACATCCATGGATTTCTGCACCTATATTCGGCGTAACGGCAGCAATGGAAGAAGAAATGGCAAACAAAAAAGATTTTGATGAAAAAGCTATCAGCGGAATGAAAATTGGATTAATGGGACCGCTTGCTGGTGTAGGAGACCCTATTTTCTGGGGAACGCTGCGGCCAGTTCTCGCAGCACTAGGCGCATCTCTTGCGTTAGGCGGGAATATTGCCGGGCCACTGCTGTTTTTCATCTTAATTAATGCCATTCGATTAAGTACAAAATATTATGGATTAAAATATGGCTATTTAAAAGGAACAGAAATTTTAAAAGATTTAGTAGGGAATCGAATTCAAAAACTGACGGAAGGTGCGTCCATTTTAGGACTCTTTGTAATGGGAGCATTGGTTTCGAAATGGACCACTATTAATATACCAGTGGTTGTTTCTAGGATCAAAGATGATTCTGGTAAAGTTGTCGTGAAAACCGTGCAAGACGTACTCGATAGTATTCTACCGGGACTGCTACCTTTAGCGCTAACTTTATTAGTAGCATGGATGCTTCGAAAAGGTACAAATCCGCTGCTTATTATTTTCGGTATTTTCTTAATCGGTATAGGAGGTTATTGGATCGGCTTTTTAGGCTGATAAGTAAGAGGAGTCATCTATTCTTCTAGCATCTGCTGGTGAACATGTTTTACATAGCCAGTATGCCAATAAAGGAGGAAAGGAAGATGAAAAGAACCGTCAAAAAGTTATTAATGATTGGAGTCGCTTGTTCTATAAGCTTGTTTTCTGTATACCCTGTATTAGCTGATAATACAGGGTATTATCAAGAAAAATACCGGAATCAATTTCATTTTTCTCCAGAAGCGAACTGGATGAACGATCCAAATGGAATGGTCTATTATAACGGGGAGTATCACCTTTTTTATCAGTATTATCCTTACGGTACCACCTGGGGACCTATGCACTGGGGGCATGCAGTTAGTACAGACTTAGTGAAATGGAAACACTTGCCGGTTGCTCTTTCTCCAGATGAGAACGGAGAGATCTTTTCAGGAAGTGCCGTTATTGATTGGAATAATACCGCAGGGTTTGGAAAAGAAGCGATGGTAGCTATCTTTACGCACTCGGGCAGTAAAGGGCAGGTGCAAAGTCTAGCATATAGCAAGGACAGCGGAAGAACGTGGACCAAATATGAAGGAAATCCTGTTATGCCGAATCCCCCAGTTCCTGACTGGCGCGACCCAAAAGTATTTTGGCACGACCAAACCAAGCAGTGGGTGATGTCTTTAGCTGCTAAAGATAAAATCATGTTTTATACATCACCTGACTTAAAAAGTTGGAAATACGCAAGTGAGTTTGGATCTGACGGAGGGATTCAAGCAAACGGTCAAAGCGGTGCCTATTCATATACTTTGTCTGAACAAAAAGGTCAATCCTTTACTCTAGAGGGAGAAATTACACTTGTAGAAAAGAATGGACGCGAAGGTGCAGGAGGCCTTGTTTTTCGTTCTGATAAAGATGCAACAAATGCATATACCGTCAATTTAGATGCTGAAAAGAACCTCTTAACACTTAACAAAGTAGAGAAAGGAAGCGTAACGACCGTGGTTTCAAAGCCAATGAGGCTGGATACGTCACAAGCGTATCACGTGAAAGTAGAAGCAAACAGTCACCACTTTAAGATACTGCTAAATGGAAAACAGGTTTTAGAAGGCAGTGATGCATCTTTTGAAAACGGTCAGTTTGGACTAACAGCATGGAATTCCACAGCTGTCTTTCGTCATGTTAAATTTACGAATCAATCTAATTTCATCACCAATCTATCTAACTGGAAACCTGTTACGGGAACATGGAATGATACTACTGATGGAAAAATCGGTAAATCTGACAGCGACGGATATATTATGAGTGAAGAACAGGGAGATCAGTTTATTTACGAGTCAAATATGACATTTTTAGATGAAAACCATGGTTCAGGTGCACTACTTTTTCGAGCAGACGCGGAAGCCGAAAACGGATATATAGCTAGCGTGGATGCTTCTAAGGATACCGTCAAACTAGTCAAGCTTCAAAATGGCATTTCAACTGTACTTGCTGAAACAAACGAAAAAATTGATACGAGCAAATCACATCAAGTAAAAGTAACTGCATCGGGAAATGAACTTGATTTGCATATAGACGATAACTTCACCCTTACTGCAAAAGATGAAACTTTTTCAAAAGGATTGTTTGGATTACACGTTAATCAATCTTCAGTCCGGTTCCAAGACGTTAACATGACCAAGTTTATTGATACGGATGAAAAGGAAATTAAAAATAAAAGTTTTGAAACAGGAGATCTCACCGGCTGGAAAACAATAAAAGGAAATGCATTCACAAATGATCATGTAACGGACGCCACCGCAAATTGGAGCGGCCTCTTTGAACAGAAGGGAAAGTATCATTTATGGGGGTTTTCTGATAAGCATGATGGCGATAATGCCACGGGGGAATTACATTCATCTTATTTTAAATTGAGCGGTTCAGGTGAAATCAATTTGTTAATAGGAGGAGGAAACGACTCCGCAAATCGCTATGTATCCTTAGTCCGGGCCTCTGACGACAAAGAATTGATTCGTCAAGCGAATACAAAGTTTGCAGATGAAAAGTACCAGCGCTACGTGTGGGATGCTTCTAAGTATATAGGAGAAGTACTGTACATTAAAGCCGTTGATCAAGCTGTAGGAGGATGGGGGCATATTAATCTAGATGATGTGAATGTATTTAATACAGAAAAAATGCCGGAGAAAGTAGATAGTGTAGCAAAAGAACCAGAGGAAGCTAAACAAAGAGAAGGCGGAGAGCTTTCAGATTGGAACACAGTGTCAGGAGAATGGGTGAATTCAACTCACGGAAGCAACGGAGGAATTTGGGAATGTCCTACTTTACTCGAACTGCCGGTTGATGGAGACAGCACGAAGAAAAAATGGGTACTGCAAGTCAGTATCAATGATGGAGCGGCAGCTGGAGGTTCAGGTATGCAGTACTTTGTTGGTGATTTTGACGGAAAAACATTTAAAAATGAAAACCCGCCAGAGGAAGTGCTTTGGACAGATTATGGTGCCGACTTTTATGCTGCTGTAGATTGGAGCGGTGTTGAAGGAGATAACGGAGAAAAGTATTGGCTAGGCTGGATGAGCAACTGGCAATATGCCAACAATACCCCAACTACTACTTGGAGAAGCTCTATGTCAATCCCAAGAAAAATAGAACTAACCAACACAGCAAAAGGGCTTCGGTTAAAACAAATACCTGTTTCAATTGATTCAATTCGCAATAAGCAAGAAAAAAAGGTGTTGAAGAATCTGATGGTTACTGAAAACAAAAATCTTCTTTCAGGCATACAGGAAAACAAATATGAAATCATTGCAGAATTTGATGTTTCTACTACAGATGCACAAGAATTTGGTTTTCAAATTCAAAAAGAAGGCAGTGAAAATACGAAAGTCAGCTATAACATAAACAAACAGCGATTGTCTGTTGATCGAACAAACTCTGGAAGTTTTGATTTTGGTGAAAATGTGAAAGGCAAGCACTTTGCTTCCATGCTTCCAAAAGACGGAAAGGTTAAGCTTCATATGTTTGTAGACCAGTCGTCTGTAGAAGTATTTGGCAATGACGGCACGGAAGTAATAACAGATCAGCTCTTTCCAACGCTTTCAAGCAATAAAATAAGGCTTTATAGCAAAGGAGGAGCTGTAAAATTAAATTCTCTCAAGATGTATCCATTAAAATCTATTTGGAATGAAAGTCCTGTTGATACAAACTTATCTGAATGGAAGAATATTAGCGGACTATGGGCCGATACGATTAACGGAAAACAAGGACGAAGCAAAGAAGATTCCTTTACCTTATCATCAAAAGAAGCAAAAAATTTCACATATGAGGCAAAGATAAAGGTGTTAGACGATCCCGTTTCAAATTCTACAGGAGCAGGAGCACTAGTATTTCGTTCGGATGAACAGGTAAATAACGCTTACGCTGCGAATGTAGATGTGCTTAATAATCAAGTGAAACTCATTGCGTTTAGAGACGGAATAGGAAAGGATCTCATTATTTACGACGATGGGGGAAAGCTGGATTTAAAACCAAATACGGATTACCATCTAAAAGTGATGGCTGAAGGAGAACACATTCAAGTTTATCTCGATGATAAGCTTGTGATTAATGCAGTGGACCATACCTTTTCAGAAGGCTATGCGGGGTTGAATGTGTGGAATTCTACTAGTTTGTTTAATGAAGTGAAGCTTGAAATAGTGGATTAAGGGATTGTGAAAGCATCTCCTTATTTGAGGGATCTTTTATATAACATAAAAAAGCATGCTGCGGTGAAGTAGCATGCTTTTTTGAATTTCATAGGTTAATGAAGAGGATTTTGACATATGATAAATATCTTACTAGTCTAATTAATCGTACATTTTAGTTCTTAAAAGGTCTTTTGAAAAATCCTCATAAAAATATGATAAAATCGGATAGGATATATATTTCGAGGAAGGAAAGTGTTTTTTTTATGATTATTGGTAACGAACAGGATTTAGAAAGTTTACGCAAAATTGGACGTATCGTTGCACTTGCGCGCGAAGAAATGAAAAAACAAGCAAAAGCAGGTATGACAACAAAAGAGCTTGATATGATCGGTAAAAAAATATTAGATGAACACGGTGCTATTTCTGCACCTGAAAAAGAATATAATTTCCCAGGTGTAACGTGCATTAGTGTCAACGAAGAAGTGGCTCACGGTATTCCGGGAGACCGCGTATTAAAAGATGGCGATTTAGTAAATGTGGATGTATCCGCAGTACTTGATGGCTATTATTCGGATACGGGTATTTCATTTGTTATTGGGCAAGACGAAGAAAAAGAAAAGCTGTGTCAAGCTGCAGTAGATGCATTTTGGGCAGCTATGAAAAAAGTAAAAGCTGGTTCAAAACAAAATCAAATTGGTCGTGCTGTTTCTAACTTTGCACACCAAAACGGATATGCTGTTATTGAAAACTTAACGGGTCATGGTGTTGGCCGCAGCTTGCATGACGCTCCTAACCACATTTTAAACTATTATGATCCAATGGATAAAGCCCTCTTGAAAAAAGGTCTTGTTATTGCTGTAGAGCCATTTATTTCTATGAAGGCTGATCATATCATTGAACGCGGAGACGACGGCTGGACGTTTGTTACACCTGATAATAGTCTTGTAGCACAATGTGAACATACGATTGTTGTAACAAATGGTGAACCGATTATTTTAACTGAACTATAATCAAGTTTTCCTATAGATTTCGGTAACAAAAAAGCTACTTCACTTAGCAATGTTTTTTCATTGCATTATAGTGAGGTAGCTTTTTTATTACTATGTAATGAATGACTATTATATTGACTTGCTTTGTTCATACGACGTTTGAAAGATAGTGTAATTGAATATGCTCAAGGGAATGCTAAGTATAAATCAAAATGAAAAGGGGTATGAAATGTGGAATATGTAGGAAGAGAAGCGATTGTAAGTGAACTGACTCATCATATGGATGACATTTTAAACAAATATAACCTTCAAGGCGTCTCCGTATATGAAGAGGAAGGAGAAGGTAATCACTATTATCTTGGCTACACAGTAAAAAAGAACGATCATGTGTTTATGGTTAACAGACCTTATATAAAAGATAAAAACGGGAAACTAGCAGTAGAAAAGCAAGAATGGACTCTTCAAGGTAACGAAGGAGAAACAAATGGATATGCATCGCTTGAAGATGCATTTCAAAAAATTGATGAAACCATACATTAAATAATTCTTTGAATTTCAGTTCAGATTTTTCTTTGAATGCGTGAATCTGAACAGTAGGGCGCTAATGGCTGTCGTGCTTCTTTCACCTATACTATCTAACTTTTCTTTGCTATAAAGTCTAGAAAATTACATGTAATAAAAAATTGTTTTTTTAGGTTTTACTATATAAATACGGGGTACACATATAGTACAGCAGCTATCATACAAATGGTTGTTGTGGAAGGTTAAATACTTAGCGTTTGAAGGGACTGATTAGTTTTGAAAGGCTTAACAGCGACTTCAGCAAATGTATTACCGCAAATTGAAAGTAGATATTCGTATCTCACGCAAGGCACTTTGGTTATGAACCGATATACGTAACGAAAGGGCCTGACTAGGCAAACAAAGGAAAGACTGAATCAACGCGAAGAAGCCTGCATCTAAAAATGTAGGCTTCTTCTTTTTTACAGATGAAACTAAGATGATGAATGAGTACATAACGGGTATAAATTAAAAGGATTCACATTCAGTCCATTTTCCGTGCACGTTTTTCTTGAAAAAAGCTCATAAGTTGAAGATACTGTATATAACTATGTAAAAGAATTTTTGAATACAAAATAGTAAATCTGCTTGAGGTGAAAATGATGAGAAAAGCAAATAAAAGTGAATTTCTGTGGAATACGTTAGACGGCTGGCTTTTTATCCCTAGGAACATTCCTTTACTATTTCTTTTTGTATTTCTCTTAGGGGTTTCTTACCTAGGTTGGGTTAAGTTGTTTCATAAATTCGTTTAGATACATCAACAAGCTGAAATGAGAAATTGTTTCAGCCTGCTGGTGTCTTGATTAATTATATCTGTACCGTCATTCACATAGATTACTCATTCCATCCTTTGCACACATCAACCCATTTTAAGCATTTCGAAAATTCTTCTAGTTCGGGTATTGTTAATTCGATTGCACTATTTCCACTTCCACATGCAGGGAAAACAGTAACAAAACGTTTCAGAGATTCATCTAGATACACGTGAACACCTTCATTAACAGCAAACGGGCATACTCCGCCTACAGCATGACCAATCAGCGTTTCTACTTCACTTGCTCCAAGCATTTTTGCTTTGGTTCCAAACTCTTCTTTGTATTTTCGATTATCAATTTTCGCATCTCCTGCTGCCACAATCAATAAAACGGTTCCTTCTGCGTTAAAAGAAAGACTTTTTGCAATCCGTTGCGGCTCACATTTTAAAGCTTGCGCTGCCAGTTCTACAGTAGCACTGGACTCATCCATTTCAATAATTCGATTCTCCATGCCATATTGTTTAAAATATGCTTTTACTCTTTCAATCGCCATTTTTTATATCCATTCCTTTCGTTAACTCTTGCAAATATGTATGATTGCCTTACAGAGAACGTACAGTTTCTCTTTGAAGTAAAAAGATTCTTATTATTTTGTATATACGGAAATTATACACAACTTCTCAGTTAAAAGCACATATTCGTTTTAATTAAAAAAGTTACGTAGGTAAAGTATTTTTAGCTGATTGAAGCAGGATTACGGAACCCTTTGACGAATGTAACTATGTCGGCTGCGAAAACATAGGCATTAGAACAAAAGATAAATGATGAAATTGAAAAGGCGCAAACGTTCTAGTGAAATGAGGAGAAGGAATGCCAAATTTACACACTGTCGTCAGTTTTTTTAGCAGTACATGTATGGCAACGATGAGTATGATTTATTTGTTTTCCCTTGTACCGAGGGCATGGTCTTTTAAATTTCGATTTGGAGCCATGATTGTAGGAATCCCAGTCGGCATTATAATGGGCCAGGTTGCTATGCTGATCGGCTGGCACCATCATTAAAACTTTGAACTTTTTAACAAAAAAGGAGACATGTAAAATGAATATTGTTACATTAAACAACGGCTTAAAAATGCCTCAGCTTGGATTTGGCGTATGGCAAGTAGAAGATAACCAAGCAGCAGCTGCAGTGTCAAAAGCAATTGAAGTTGGATATACGTCTATTGACACAGCTATGATTTATAAAAATGAAGAAGGAGTAGGTCAAGCGATTAAAGAATCTTCTGTTCCTCGGGAAAAGCTTTTTATTACAACAAAAGTTTGGAACAGCGACCAAGGCTATGAAAATGCACTACGTGCGTTTGATGAAAGCTTAGAACGATTAGGACTTGATTATGTCGATTTATATTTGATTCACTGGCCTACTCCTCAATATGATGAGTATGTGGAGACGTATAAAGCATTAGAAAAGCTTTATCACGACGGAAAAGTAAAAGCAATTGGGGTCTGCAACTTTGAAATTGAGCATTTGGAGCGCTTGTTAAATGAATGTGACGTAACGCCTGTTTTAAACCAAATTGAGTGCCATCCGTATCTTGCTCAAAATGAATTAAAAGAGTTTTGCGCTAAACATAATATTTTCGTGGAAGCATGGAGCCCTCTTGATCAAGGAGGAGAAGTGTTACAAGATGAGGTTATTCAAAAAATTGCTGAAGTACATAGCAAAACTCCGGCTCAAGTTGTATTGCGCTGGCATTTACAAAACAACACAATTGTCATTCCTAAGTCAGTTACGCCATCTAGAATAGAAGAAAACTTTAACGTGTTTGATTTTGAACTCACTGCTGATGATATGGCAGAGATTAACGGGTTAAACAGCAACCGCCGCAAAGGTCCGCACCCAAGTGACATGAACGTCCGATAACGTTTAAAAAATAAAAATGTGCAGCCTGAACCATGGCTGCTATGAGAAAATAACGGTTTTATTTCAGATTATTTTAAATTTTCTTAAATAATAATTGACAAATGATTAATTCAACGTAATACTTAGTGTAGGTACCCTAGTTGCTTTAAGTTGTACAGCTTAAAGTGTATAGTGATTTAGTCATTTAGCGATTGTTTGTATGCATAAGGTAAAATGCCGATTATTAATAAAAGCCCATAGTTTAAGTAGGTTAGTTTATAGGGGGCTATATCAAAAGGAGCTTGTTTCCTCTTTGATATAGCCCCTTTTTGTGTTCAAAAAGAAAAGATAGTCTACAGTTTAACAAGGGAGCGGGTATGATGTTTATTCAAATTGATGGAAATTCACTGACGTTCGACCAAATTTACAAAGTTATTTACCAAGGATACTCCGTGAAAATTAGCGATCACGCAGTTGAACATATACAAAAAAGCAGAACGTTAGTTGAAGAGAGCATTACGAACAACAACGTAATTTACGGAGTCAATACGGGATTTGGAAAGTTTAGCGATACGGTTATTTCAAAAACAGACTTAGCTGATCTGCAGATTAACCTGATTCGCAGTCATGCCTGCGGACTAGGAGAGCCATTCTCGTTAGAAGTAAGCAGAGTCATGCTGCTTTTACGAGCGAACGCATTAGCTAAAGGATATTCCGGAATACGACTGGAAACCTTGCAGCTTCTTATCGATTGCTTAAATCAAAACGTAGTACCGGTTATCCCGAGTCAAGGTTCGCTTGGAGCTAGCGGTGACTTAGCCCCGTTATCACATCTAGCGCTGCTGCTAGTTGGAGAAGGGGAAGCTGTATATAATGGTCAGCAAATGCAAGGAGAAGAAGCTTTAAAGCTAGCGGGGCTTGAACCTATACAATTACAGGCGAAAGAAGGGCTAGCTTTGATCAACGGCACTCAGGCAATGACGGCTGTAGGAGTAGTTTCGTACCTTGAAGCTCAAAAGCTCGCTGATCTTGCTGACGGAATTGCAGCACTAACATTAGAAGGTCTGCAGGGTATTGTAGAAGCATTCATGCCCGAGTCTCATGCAGTAAGACCTTATCCGGAACAACAGCAGGTAGCTGCTCGAATTCTTTCGTACTTAGAAGGCAGTCAATTAACTACTTCTCAAGGTCAAATGAGAGTGCAAGATGCTTATTCACTGCGCTGCATTCCTCAAGTTCATGGTGCTATTTATCAAGTTTTAAATTATGTAAAAGAAAAGCTGTTAATTGAGGTTAATTCAGCAACCGATAACCCGCTCATCTTTGCTGACAGCGGCAAAGTAATTTCTGGAGGGAATTTTCACGGGCAGCCTATTGCGTTTGCTATGGATTTTCTAGGAATTGCAATGGCGGAGCTTGGGAATATTTCTGAACGGCGCATTGAACGAATAGTAAACCCTCAGCTTAGTGGGCTGCCCGCATTTTTAAGTGCAGATCCAGGTCTAGAGTCCGGGCTCATGATTACTCAATACGCTGCAGCTTCATTAGTTTCCGAAAATAAAGTATTAGCGCATCCATCAAGTGTTGATTCTATCCCATCTTCAGCAAATCAAGAAGATCATGTCAGCATGGGAACGACTGCTGCACGTCATGCTTATCAAATTATCCAAAATACACGAAGAGTTCTATCAATTGAAGCAATTTGTGCCGCTCAAGCAGCCGATATTCAAGGAGTGGATAAACTCGCTTCAGAAACAAGAAAAATTCATTCAAGAATTAGAAAAACCGTACCAACCATTATTAAAGATCGAATTTTCTCACGTGATATTGAGGCGTTAGCAGCTAATTTCAAAACTTTTGTGCAAGATACTAATTATGAACTAGCGCTGTAATAAAAAGTTAGTTTAACAGTTTTTCATTTTTATAGAGGAGGAAAACGAAATGGAGACAAAACAAAGTGGAATAAAAGCACCTCGTGGAACAGAACTAACGACAAAAGGCTGGGTACAAGAAGCTGCTCTTCGCATGCTTCTAAACAATTTAGATTCCGAAGTAGCAGAGCATCCTGAAAAGTTAGTCGTATACGGAGGAATCGGAAAAGCAGCCCGTAACTGGGAGGCGTTCAATCGTATTGTAGATACGTTAAAAGAATTAGAAGAAGATGAAACGCTTCTCATACAGTCCGGCAAGCCGGTTGCGGTTTTTAAAACGCACAGTGATGCGCCGCGTGTTTTATTAGCAAATTCAAATCTTGTTCCTGCTTTTGCGAATTGGGAGACGTTCCATGAGCTCGATAAAAAAGGGCTAATGATGTATGGGCAAATGACTGCAGGAAGCTGGATTTATATCGGAAGCCAAGGCATTGTTCAAGGAACGTATGAAACATTTGCTGAGTGTGCCAACCAGCATTTTAACGGAACTTTGAAAGGAACGATTACCGTAACAGCTGGATTAGGAGGAATGGGAGGTGCACAACCACTAGCCGTTACGATGGCAGGCGGCGTTGTAATTGGAATTGATGTTGATCGCACGCGTATTGAAAAACGTATCGAAACAAAGTATTGCGATACGGTAGTCGACAGTGTAGCTGATGCAATCACGTTAGCTGAAGATGCAAAAAGATTGGGCAAAGCGCTTTCCATTGGATTAGTTGGAAATGCAGCCGAGATTCTTCCTGAAATGATAAAGCGAGGATTTATCCCAGATATTGTGACAGATCAAACATCGGCACATGATCCGCTTAACGGATATTTGCCGATTGGAGTCAGCTTAGCAGAAGGAGAAAAACTGCGGAATACAAATCCAAATGAATATATAAAACAATCAAAAGCAAGTATGGCTATTCACGTTCAAGCCATGTTAGAGATGCAAAGAAAAGGCACGGTTGCTTTTGACTATGGCAATAATATTCGCCAAGTGGCGTTGGATGAAGGTGTCACGAATGCATTTGATTTCCCAGGATTTGTCCCAGCGTACATCCGTCCGCAGTTCTGTGAAGGAAAAGGACCGTTCAGGTGGGTTGCTTTGTCAGGAAACCCAGAAGATATTTATAAAACAGATGAAGTCATTTTACGTGAGTTTTCGGATAATACGCATCTTTGCAACTGGATTAAAATGGCGAGAGAAAAAATTGAGTTTCAAGGATTGCCGGCTCGTATCTGCTGGCTAGGCTACGGAGAAAGAGCGCGCTTTGGAAAAATTATTAATGACATGGTAGCAAACGGAGAGCTGTCTGCGCCTATCGTTATTGGCAGAGATCATCTAGATGCCGGTTCTGTGGCTTCGCCAAATCGTGAAACTGAAGCAATGAAAGATGGCAGTGATGCAGTAGCAGACTGGCCTATTTTAAATGCATTAGTAAATACGGCAGCAGGCGCAAGCTGGGTATCCGTTCACCACGGAGGAGGAGTAGGTATGGGGTATTCTCTGCACGCTGGAATGGTTGTAGTAGCAGACGGGACAGAAGATGCCGCCAAACGTCTAGAACGTGTTTTAACAACAGATCCTGGCATGGGTGTTGTTCGTCATGTAGACGCCGGCTATGATAAGGCCATTCAAACTGCAAAAGAAAAAGGGATACAAATTCCCGCGTTAAATGAATAAAAAGGAGGGATACGTATGACTATTACGTATATTAAATGCGCTGAACAAGTCATTACGGTTAAAGGTGGAAGTCAGCCTAGACGAGCAGAAGAAATGTCAGATCTAGGAATCATTGAAAATGGCAGCGTACTCGTTAAAAATGAAAAAATTGTATTTGTTGGGCCTGACGTCAAAGCGCAGGAATACCTTGAGCATATCCATGAACCTATTAATATAATTGATGCCGAAGGAAAAATCGTAACGCCTGGGTTGATTGATCCCCACACTCACCTTGTGTTTGGTGGCAGTCGTGAAAAAGAATTAGAAATGCGCTTAAACGGGGCAAAGTATATTGATATTTTAAAAGCGGGAGGAGGAATTTTACAAACAACCGTTAGTACACGACAAGCAACAGAAGAGGAGCTAATCAAGCAATCTACAAAACGTTTAAATAAATTTCTGCAGTACGGAGTTACAACTGTCGAAGCCAAAAGCGGGTACGGTTTAAATCTTAAAGATGAAATCAAACAATTAAAAGTAGCGAAGAAACTGAATGAACAGCATCCAGTAGATGTTGTTTCAACCTTTATGGGAGCTCATGCGGTGCCAGCTGAGTACAAAGGAAATGAAGATGAGTTTGTTCGTTTTGTTATCGAAGAAATGATACCAATTGTTGCAAAAGAAGAGCTAGCGGAGTTTTGTGATGTATTTTGTGAAGAAGGAGTGTTTACAGTTGAACAGTCAGAGCGTATTTTACAAACTGGAAAAGCATACGGACTAAAACCTAAAATCCACGCCGATGAAATTGTGTCTTTTGGCGGGGCAGAATTAGCGGCTAAAGTGGGAGCTGTGTCTGCGGATCATTTGTTAAAAGCATCGGATCAAGGAATTAAGCAAATGGCTGAAAGCGGAGTTATAGCCGTTCTATTGCCGGGTACTGCATTCTTTTTAATGGAAGAGCCGGCGCGTGCTAGAAAAATGATCGAAGCAGGAGTGCCGGTTGCTTTGTCTACAGATCGAAACCCAGGATCTTCTCCTACAGAATCGCTGCCGTTTATTATGAATTTAGCTTGTTTAACGATGAAGATGACGCCAGCAGAAGTTTTAACGGCCTGTACGATCAACGCGGCTCATGCTATTTGCAAAGGGGATCAAATCGGAAGTATTGAAGTAGGTAAAAAAGCCGATTTAGTGCTATTCGATGCGCCCAATTACCAAACGCTGCAGTATAACTATGCCGTAAATCTTGTAGACACGGTATTAAAAGCTGGAAAAGTTGTGGTTGAAGGCGGTGTTTTACATGAACTATCCGTACCCACAGCTTGATCGACCGCCTTTTTGCTGGCAGCGTCAAAGTACTTCTGACCCAAAAGTAAGTGATTGGATTCAGACAGTTGAAGATGGGTGCAACGTCGACTTTACATCGATAGATATTACGGTCTTGGGCGTGCCTCTTTCAAGGTCTTCCATTAGTGCTTCTGGAGCCAGCGAGACGCCAATGGCCATGAGGAAACTCTGGAAATCCTTTAATCCGTATCATATTGAGTATGATACAGATTTGACTTCCTTGTCAGTGTTGGATTTAGGAGACGTCAAACAGCACGTAACAGATATAGAGAAGTCTCATCAGCATATAAAAGAAGCGATGATGTCTATGCGGAAACATCATCCGCATGCGCTTCCTGTTATGCTTGGAGGAGATCATTCCATTACAGCTATGTTAGTAAAAGGATGGAAAGAGTCACATCCCGAACAGAAAATAGGGATTTTACAGTTTGATACGCACTTTGACTTACGCAGCTTAGAAGATAACGGTCCTTCTAACGGAACCCCCATACGAAATTTAATTGAAAGCAACACGATTGATGCAAGACATGTATGGAATATCGGACTTCACGGGTTTTACAACTCAAAATCGTTAAAAGAATATGCAGATAGCAAAGGCGTTCATTATGTAACGTTACTACAAGCAAAAAAAGCGGGAATAACCCATACGGTGAAAGAAGCATTAAAGCAGCTGAGTAAAGAAGTAGACATGATCTATTTAACGGTTGATATGGACGTGTTAGATATTGCTTACGCACCTGGAGTTCCAGCAGGAACGACAGGGGGAATGAGAACGGAGGAATTGTTTGAAGCGGTATACACGGCTGGGAGTCATCCGCTTGTTCAAGCAATGGATATTGTATGTCTAGATCCGTTGCGTGATGTAAGAGAAATAACTGTAAAAGCAGGCGTACACGTATTTTTGAATTTTTTAACGGGAGTTGTAAACAGAAAGTGAGGGAGTATACTTCCTTACTTTTTTTATTGTTAAATAGCTGCTTTTATAAAGATATATCCAACTGTTTAATTACAGGTGTTATTGTTGCTTCAATCATTACTGTAATGCTCAATCAAAAAGCGAAAAAAACAGCTAGATAGTATGAATAAAAGTAAGTCAGCACCAGCAAGTGGCAAACTCTGCTATGGTGCTGCCTCACTTTTATAAAGTCATGAACATTACGAAGCCGAATATGTGTTAAGAGCCTCAATCATTAAATCCCAAAAACCATCTACATCAAGGGTTAAACCAAACTTCGCATTCGCTTTCCTTCCTGTAACTCCAAGCAAATCAACTGAAGTTGTTCCAGCCGTGTATTCTCCGCGTGTTTCTACTACAATATTAACTTCTTTGAGCGTAAATAGTTCTGGAGCTACACAATAAGCAACGGTCAATACATCGTGAACAGGCGGACCATCAAAGCCAAAGGTTTCTTTATAGGTAGATTTAAAAAATGCTAATAATTCACCCACTTTTTTTGCTACGTTATTATCAATGTTCATCACTTGGTTAATAACATTATCTGTTGCAACGGCTTGATGCGTAATATCTAACCCCATTACTACGAGTGGAATGCCGCTGTCAAACACTTTTTTAGCCGCTTCTGGGTCTGCCCAAATATTAAACTCAGCCGTTGGCGTCCAGTTCCCGAAGGTTCCACCGCCCATAAGGATAATCTCTCCAATGTTTTCTTTAATTTCTGGAGCTTTTATTAAAGCTAAGGCAATGTTCGTTAAAGGACCGGTAGGCAAAAGCGTAACGGGATCTTCTGACTCTTTGACCATTCGTATAATAGTATCTACTCCGTGTTCTTCGCTCCAGCTGCGAGAGAGAGCCGGGAACTCAGGACCGTCTAATCCTGAATCTCCGTGTATACTAGGCGCGTTTTCACGTCTGCGCATCATTGGTTCGCTTGCTCCTTTTGAAACAATCACGTTATGTAACGATACCAAGTCACACACTTTCAAAGCATTCACCGTCGTTTTTTCAATTTCCGCGTTTCCTGAAACAGTTGTAATCGCTAAAATATCTAATTCCGGTCGTGCGGCAGCTAAAATAATTGCAATGGCATCATCATGACCTGGATCACAGTCCATAATAATCTTTCTTTTTTTCATTATGATCACCTCTATAGAATGGATAAATTGCTGTTAATTTTGCGTGGGTTTTATTTTCTCTAAAATAGCTTCTGTAAACTCCGATGTAGAGGCATGTCCGCCTAAATCTTTCGTTTTCACTTCATCTTGGAGCGTTTGATAAAGTGCGTGTTCTACTGTAGCAGCCACTTCTGTAAGTTTACGATCCGCATGTTTTTCAGCCAGCCATTTGAGTATAGTATTTTTTTATGTCTATAGATTAAATTCTTTTATCTTTCTTTTTGCTGCTTTTTAAAAAAAGAACTAGCTAATGCTTCGTGCTCCAGATTTTCTATCAACCAGTACCTTAATTGGCGTTATTAAATTTTAAAAAACACCCAATTAATACCTAAAATACGATTTAATTATATCATAATTCAGAAAATTAAACGGTTCTACGTTGGCACGAAAATTGCTTGTATTGTATATGAGGAATACAAAAGAAAGGAGCAATATGTAGGTGCAGATAAGGAAGCTGCTTTTAAAGAAAGAGATGTTTGTCTAAGGCTATTATTTCATAATGAAGGGGAGAAGAAGAATGAGTGAACCGCAAAAGGAAATGAGTTCATTAAATAAGGTACGGAAAAAAGAGAGAAAAATAAACGTTTTTGCTTTATTGTTAGGCTTTCTTGTGATTGCTACTATTTTAACGTATATCTTGCCAGCCGGAGAATACGCACGTGTAGAAGTAGACGGACGAACAACGGTAGATCCTCAGTCGTTTAAATGGATTGATTCTACACCCGTTGGTTTCTTTGATATGGTCAAAGCGATACATACAGGAATGGTAGAAGGAGCCGACATTATCTTTTTTGTATTAATTATCGGCGGTTTCTTTGGTGTACTAAGCGCTACGGGTACAGTAGATGTATTGATTACAACGATGGCTAAAAAGCTTGCTACTAGAGAAAAATTATTAATTCCTGTTATGATGCTATTTTTTGCGGTAGGCGGTTCTTTAATGGGGATGGCGGAAGAAACGCTAGCCTATATTCCTCTTTTAATTCCGCTGGCACTTGCTCTTGGGTTCGACGCATTAACGGGAACTGCCATTGTTTTAATTGGAGCATCAGCTGGTTTTACTACGGCAGTTATGAATCCGTTTACAGTAGGTGTTGCACAAGGAGTAGCAGAACTTCCTATGTTTTCTGGAATGGGCTTTCGCCTTATTTTATTCGTAGTTGTGTACGCTGTTTCAGTATGGTTTGTCTATCGATATGCGATGAAAGTGAAAAAAAGTCCTTCGATTGGAACATACGGAAAATACAGCATAACTAATGCGCATAAACTTTTAAACTCTGATGCGAAGTTAACTAGAAAGCATAAATGGATTATGGCAGCATTTCTTGTTAACTATGTAATTCTTGCTTTTGGTGTTATTAAGTATAAGTGGTACATTACCGAAATTGCCTCTTTATTTGTGATTTTGACAGTTGTGATTGGGATTATTGGAAGACTCTCTGTTGAAAATACAGTTAAGTCGTTTACAAACGGGGCAGCAGCACTAGTTGGAGGAGCGCTTGTTATCGGAGTTTCTCGCGCAGTTCTTGTTGTTTTAAATGAAGGTCATATTGTAGACCCTATGCTTCATCAAGTATCTGGAGCGATTCAACATATTCCGGGATATTTAAGCGTCATCGGAATCTACAACTTCCAAGCGCTGATTCATCTTATTTTAGCATCTGGAACGGGTCATGCGATGCTGACGATGCCAATCATGACCCCTCTTGCAGATTTGCTTGATATTACGCGACAAACGGCAGTATTATCTTTTTCTTTTGCAGACGGCATCGGAAACATTATTTTCCCGACGGCTGGAACATTAATGGCTGGCTTAGCGATTGCGGGAATTTCATGGACAAAGTGGGCAAAATGGGTGTTGCCGTTAGTCCTTATTCAATATGTGATTGGTCTAATAGCCGTTGTAATTGCTTATTTTATCAATTACGGGCCATTTTAAGCATTAAAATTATATAGAAAAATGTTATTCGCAAGTCGAGCTTACTAGTAGGAGGAATAGAAGTTGTTAACCTTAATCAAAAACGCAGAAGTATATGCACCACAGCACTTAGGAAAAAAAGATATATTGCTTGCAGACAGCAAAATCATCCTTATAAAAGATTGTATTGATCATGTAAATACGTCCATTCCTATTGATGTTGTAGATGCCGCTAATCACATTATAGCTCCAGGCTTCATTGACTCACATGTTCATATTATTGGCGGAGGAGGAGAAGGTGGATATAAAACACGCACTCCTGAACTAATGTTAACTGATGCAACGACTGCCGGTGTTACAACTATTGTAGGTGTACTTGGAACAGACGGTACAACAAGAAGAATGGAAAACCTTCTGGCCAAAGCAAGAGGGTTAGAAGAAGAAGGGATCAGCTGCTTCATTCACACAGGTTCCTATCAAATACCGGTAAAAACGTTAACTAATAGCATCGAAGAAGATCTTATTTTAATTGATAAAATTATCGGAGTAGGTGAAATTGCCATTTCTGACCATCGTTCCTCTGAACCGACATTTGAAGAACTGGTGAAGGTGGCTACCGCTGCTCGCAATGGAGGAATTTTATCAGGAAAAGCCGGAACGTTAGAGATTCACGTAGGAGATGGAGAAAGAAAATTATCTTTATTAAATCAAATTGCAGATAAAACAGACCTGCCAATTCGTCAATTTCATCCTACACATATTAATAGAAATGAAGAGCTGTTTAAAGAAGGAATTCAATTTGCAAAGCGAGGCGGATATGTAGATTTTACGACTAGCACGATCCCTCACTTTTTAGAAGAAGGCGAAGTTAAGTGCAGCAAAGGGTTACGCATCATGCTGGAAGAGAAAGTGGCGATTGACAGCATTACGTTTTCATCCGATGGAAACGCGAGCCTGCCGTTTTTTGATGATAACGGAGATTATAAAGGTCTTCAAGTTGGAAAAGTGTCTTCTTTATTTCAAGAAGTACGAGATGCAGTATTAGAGGAATCAGTACCGTTAGAAACAGCTCTTCAAGTCATTACGTCTAATCCTGCCAGAGTATTAAAACTGTCCAACAAAGGGCATATTCAACCCGGAAAAGATGCAGATTTAGTCCTTTTAAATAAAGAGACGCTAACAATTAAAACGGTTTTTGCTCAAGGTAAAGTAATGGTAAAAGACGGTGTCCCTGTTGTGAAAGGAACGTTTGAATAACAGGTTTTAGACATCATTTATCGAAAGTATCGCGGAAAGGATACGAGCTAATTAGAGAAGGGTATTAAAATTTGCGTGGAAAGGATCTTTCAAATGAAAAAGAAACTGGTTTCATGTCTCATCAGCTTTACATTACTTTCTTCGTTGAGTACACCCCTGCTTGCAAAAGCACAAGAAAATACTGAGGGCATTAAAGGCAGCCTTGTTATTGCAGGCGGAGGTGTAGGAACATCCAATCACGATATATATGAAAAATTTCTCTTGCTTGCTGGGGGAAAAGAAAAAGCCAAAGTAGGGATTATTCCAGCTGCTAGCACAACGCTGCAGTCTTCTGAAAAGTTTAAGGAAGACCTCGTGAAATACGGAGTAAACTCAGATTCTATTCAAATTCTTCCCGTTTCCAATCACGATTTTTCTGACACACAAAAAGATGAATCGACTTGGAAGAATCAAGTGAACGACAAGAAGTTATCCCGTACGATTAAAGGACTAACGGCAGTTTGGTTTGTTGGAGGAGACCAAACAAAAATTGTGGATTCCCTTCGTCAAAATAATGGAAACGATTCTGAAGCGTTAAAAGCTATCTGGGATATATATCGTAAGGGAGCAGTTATCGGAGGTACAAGTGCAGGAGCTGCAATTATGAGTGACGTCATGATTACAGGAGGAGACAGTCTAGGAGCTTTAAAAGAAAGTATAGGAAACAAGGAAAATAAACATGTAAACGAAAACCAACACAATAAGAAAGAGTACGAGCCTCTATCAGTTCAAAAAGGGCTGGGATTTTTCCAACACGGCATAATTGATCAGCATATGGATGAACGAGCACGACTTGGGCGACTTGCAGTAGCTACGTATAATGCTGAACGCGACAAAGAAAAAAACTTTGCATACGGTGTAGACGAAGATACTGCTATGGTCGTTAACAATAAAGATCAAAAGGTTGAAGTCGTTGGAAGAAACGGAGTAGCTGTATTAGATATGAGCAAAGCTAAGCTTATATCTAAGCAAAAAGTGCGTTCAGGCTTAGAGAACATAAAAGTCAGTTACTTATCTCCTGGAGATAAAATTAACTATCATTTAAAATCATTTGAATTTCCAAACGATAAAGTAGAAACGAAGGGGTTTGAATATTATTCCTTTAACGCACTACCTGCTACGGGTGTTTTTACACCGTATGGAAGGTTAAAGGCTTATTTATCCTATTCTCTTATTGACAATGAATCGATGAAATCTGCCAAAAGCTATGTTTATGACAGTCAAGGGTCTGGGTACGAAATTGCTTTTCAAAAGAATAGTGATACAAACGGCTATTGGAGATATACTGACGGACAAAAAGATGATTATTCCATTGTAAATGTAAGAATGGACATTACGCCTAAAACCGTCAAATTTCAACCGGATAAAAAAACTAGTTTAACGTATAAAAAACCTACTTTTTCTTCATCTGAAAGTCCTGCATACGATTCGATTAAAGGTAACCTCTTAATTGCAGGAGGAGCGCTTGGCAGCAGTAATTCAAGCGTGTATAACAAGTTTATTACTCTGGCAGGAGGAAAGCAGGCCAAAATAGGAATTGTTCCTGCAGCGAGTACTAAGTTCGACTCTTCTAATCAGTTTAAAAGTGATTTAGTTAAATACGGAGTGAAGGCAGAAAATATAGAGATTTTACCTATTTCAAACCATGACTTTAAAGGAACTTCTGAAAATGAGTCGAATTGGAAAGCAAATATGAATAGTGATAAACTAGCGCAAAAAGTTAAAGGGCTAACAGGTATTTGGTTTGTAGGAGGAGATCAAACCTTGATTACGGGCTCGTTGCGGAATGAAAATGGTTCGGACTCAAAAGTTTTACAAGCCATATGGCATACGTATAAAAACGGGGCAGTACTTGGCGGTACGAGTGCCGGAGCGGCGATTATGAGTAATACTATGCTCGCTGGCGGAGATAGCTACGGAGCTCTTTCGTACGGATTTACAGACACATACGATGATATGACTCAGCAAGAAGGCGGTCCTGCTTATTTAGAAAAAGGCCTTGGCTTTTTTCAATACGGTCTTGTAGATCAGCATTTTGACAACAAAGCAAGACTGGGACGTCTTATTGCAACAGCGTACGAAAAAGGAAATAAAAATCAGCTTGCGTACGGAATCGATGAAGATACAGCTATGGTGGTCAACAATTCAGGAAAACAAATAGAAGTTGTTGGAAGAGGCGGTATTACGTTAGTTGATTTAGCCAAAGTACAGGCAAATGACAAATTTCCGAGTGATTACAAAAATATTCTTATCTCTTGTATTACTCCAGGCGATAAAGTAAATATGACAACAAAAGAAATCGTAATAAACCCAGGTAAAACGTCTACTAGAAAAAATGAATACTACAGTGAAAAAATTGGGCCAAACACGGGTCTTTTCTCTCCGCACGGTGTATTAAGAAAATTTTTAGCTTACGATCTTATCGATAACGCTCAGAGCAAAGAAATAAAGAGCTATACGTTTAACCAAAACAAAGGTTTTGAGCTTACCTTCAGAAAAAGCCCTGAAAGCAATGGCTATTGGGCTTATACCGACGGTCAAAAAGACGATTACTCTATTGTGAAAGTAGCCTTAGATATCAAACCAATAAACGTAGACATTAAATGAGAAGGAAGTAATTCAATGCATCTAGCACTTTAGCATATCGTGCCTCCACCTATTAAAGTGGAGGCGCTTTTTTCTACTTTTTTTATTTACAAAAGGGACAAACGTCCGCTAGATGAAATGCACAGCAAAGTATAAAATGATAGGTATAGTATTCCAAGACTAATCTCTGAAGGCAAGTCAAGTTAAAGGCCTGTAGAAAGGTGTCCATACGATGAAAAAGAAATTAGTTTTAATAACAGGAAGTAAGCAAACTAGAATCATTTTACACAATCAATTAAAAGAGTTGTTAGGAGATTACATTTTTATTGAATGCTTTGCGATTGATGAAGAATTACCCGGAAAAATTGATGGAGATGTTGTCCTTTATTCATCAGAGAGTATATATCATGAAATAAAGAACAGATTAGACGTTCAGCATGCACATCAAATTGTAGGAAATAGAACGATTCACCATAAACATATAAATGAATTGCTGAAAATCCCTGCCCATACAAAAGTGTTAATTGTAAACGATGATGATAAAGAAACTCTTAAGTTAATAGAGTCTCTCTATCAAGTAGGGATTAATCATGTTCAGTTTATTCCTTTTAAAAAGCAAAAGACCTATTACGAAGGGGTTGAAATTGCTGTTTCTCCAGGTGAGGTTCACTTGTGTCCCCCATACGTAAAACATGTAATTGATATAGGCGTTAGACTTTTTGATATGGCGACCATTTTTGAACTTATAAAATCATTCGGTTTTAATCAGTCTAATCATTCAATTATTTGGGATCGCTATTTGCGAAACATCATTGTGCTGCAAAAAAAACTAATAGAAGCAGAAGGGCAAATGAAAGAACTTCACCTTCATGTAAAGAGTATTGTAAACGTAGTAGAAGATGGTATTCTTGCCGTGGATTTTAATAGAAAAATTACGTTATTCAATAAAAGGTTAGAATCATTGTTTCAACTAGCTTCTTCTGATGCTATAGATCATGAGATTCAAAGCGTAATTTCTAACAAAAGCCTTGTGGAGTTTATTATATCGTCCAACGAGAAAAGTCAGTACTTTAACATAAACGGGTACGAAATGGTTATCTATAAGTCAATGATTAAAGAGAGCAATACTACTGTAGCAACGTTTAAAAGTGTTAATCAAGCTGTTGAAATAGAAGGAAAAGCGCAGTCAGAACTTAGAAAAAACGGTTTTTCTGCTAAGTATAACTATCAAGATATTATCGGAGAACATCCAGCTTTGCTTAAAACGATTGAAATTTCCCGGAAAATGGCTGCCACTGAGTATCCTATTTTAATTCAAGGAGAAACCGGTACAGGAAAAGAGCTGTTTGCTCAGGCTATCCACAATCATTCTACACGTAAAAATGGACCATTTCTTGCGGTAAATTGCAGTGCCATGACTGATACATTGTTAGAAAGCGAGCTGTTTGGGTACGAAGAAGCCAGCTTTACAGGAGCGCAAAAAGGCGGCAAAAAAGGGCTGTTTGAGAGCGCTGATAAAGGTACAATCTTTTTAGATGAAATTGGTGATATCAGCCCGCGTTTACAAACCCAGCTTTTAAGGGTGCTTCAAGAAAAAGAAATTAGGCGGGTAGGAGGTACAAGAGTAATTCCTATCAATGTAAGAATCATAGCAGCCACTCACAACAATTTACTACATAAAATGAAAGAAGGTTTGTTTCGAGAAGATCTGTACTATCGTTTACATGTATTATCTTTAACGATTCCTCCTTTAAGATATAGAAGAACCGATATTCCTTTACTCATTCATCATTTTATTTCTAAATCGAAAACGTGGACGCACATCCATCCAGAAGCGATGAAGTTGCTTATCGAATATGAATGGTTAGGAAATATAAGAGAATTAAAAGGTGTCATTGAGTATTTGCTTACCGTCTGTGATGAAAACGAAGTGAAAGCAAAAGACGTAGAATATAGGCTTAGTAGTCAAAAAGAGGATCATTCTGTGTATGAAATTGAAAATGAATCGGTTGACTTAATCGAACTTCAAGAAAATCATGCCCTGTTAGAAACGATAAAACAGTGTAATGATACAGGAAAAGCAGCAAGCAGAAAGTGGATTACGCAGCATTTAAAAGGCTTTACTCTTACAGAACAGCAGGTGAGAAATCGTTTGGATCTACTAGAAGAAAAAGAGTATATTATAAAACGCAGAGGCAGAGCAGGAACAAAAATAACAGAAAAAGGACTGCATTATCTATATCATTTAAAAACAAAACAGCACTTAATCAATCCTTAATATAAGGAAGAAAGGGAAACTTCACTAATTAAGTTTCCCTTTTCTATAAAATAAAATATTCATTTACCGTTTACGGCTGATTTCCTCCGTAAACTTTTCCTGTAGAAGAAGTAATAACACCGCCGTTTACGTTTAAAGTATAAGCTAATCCTCCAGAACCTGTCCAAGTGGAAAGATTAAAAGTGCTGCCATTAAATAGTTTATAGATAGAAATATTATTAAACGTCAGAGGCTGACCGCTTATACAAGTAGTAGGCGCCTTATTTGTTTTAGCCAGATAAACAGCAGCATTTGTAGAGCCTGGCTGTGTTACTACTTTAGCTGAACCGTCTTTTTCTACCAGAAGCGCTGACTGTTCATTAACAGCAATCCCTTTTGCGGTTGTCCCAGTTTCTTCTCCGTCTTGGATATTACGTGCTAGAAATGTTAGAAAGCGTCCCATTCTATCTCGTTGTTCAAAATGGGTGTCTGTTTGGATGTTGTTGTTATGAGGTGTTTGAATCAAATAATCTGTAAAGGAAATAAGAGAACTATAAGGATTGTTTAGCGCTGTTTTAGAATCTAAAGTTGTAGAGCCTGCTGAGATAGAGTCGTAAATGTGATCCCCTTGAATCATAGTACCAGCACTTGTTCCCCCAAAAGGAATGCCTTGATTGATACGATTATTTAATGCTGTCAGAGCCGCAGAACCTTCTAAGAAATCTACGTAATCAGCCTGATTGCCTCCAGCAAAAAAGATGCCTTCTGCTTTGTTGATTTTATCAATTAAAGAAGAGTCTGAGCCTGCTCTTATTAAATCATCGACGACAATTGTGCTAACAGAGTTAAGAGGCTTACCTATGCTTTTTGCTAGGTCGTAGATATAAGAGTTATAGGCATCAGTACCCGTCGCTCTTATAACTAAGAAATCTCCGCCGTTTGCCTTTTGAATCATCCATTTGAACGCTTCATCTACATCGGTGCTTCCTCCCATATAGACTTGTCCGAAGCTTGTACTGGTCGCTTTGTCTGCAGTACTTCCCACCTGATAAAGCGTATAAGGTGCAGAAGCAGCAGAAGCTGAAATGGGCAGTAAAAGAGACGTCGCGAGAACAGCACAAGTGATGACTTGCTTTTTAATACTTTTCTTACGTTTAGCTTTTTTCATAAAGTTCTCCTCCTTTAATTAAGTGTTCATAGATGAACATGCAAGTTTTATACCAACTTATTAAACAGCTGAACAGCTGTGAAAGAAGAGGTCTTTTGAAAAAATACGCATAACATAGGTTCTTTATGGGTTCTTATTAAATTGCTTTATACCCAAAAATGACAAGAAGAACTCTAACTTGGATGCCTAATAGTGAAAGGGAAATAGTAAAGGATATATTTTAAAAGTCCATACTTCATTGAAAAATAATCTTTAAAAACTTAAAATTATAATAGAAAGGAAAAACAAGGATAAAAAGAAGAGCTGTCCGCAATAGCGACTTATTTATTAAACAGACCTTCATTCTATCAATATCTTCATCTCTTAAACGTTTTCCACCAGCATTTCTACGCAGAAAAAATTATACATGAGAGGATCTATCAAAATGAACAAGCAGGAAAGTAGTTATAGATGGGTGGTTTTTGGAACCGCTTTATTAGCGTATTATTTGATTGTCAGTCAACGAACAGCCCCCGGACTTATTACCGAGCAGTTAATGAAAGATTTTCACGTTTCAGCGTCTGTTATAGGATTAATGACGAGTATACAATTTTTAGCATATGCAGGTCTTCAGATTCCTGTTGGTTTACTTTCTGACCGGTACGGTCCCAATCGATTTTTGATTATAGGATCGCTTTTAACTGGAATAGGAAGTCTTATCTACAGCACATCTCCCAACGAATATGTGTTAATTTTCTCTCGTTTGCTAGTCGGTACCGGAGACTCCATGATTTTTGTCAATTTAGTGTTAATTTTAAGTCAGTGGTTCAAGGGAAATGAGTTTGTAAAGCTGTTAGGTTTAATTGGGCTGGTAGGAAGTGTAGGTTCATTATCAGCTACTGTGCCTTTATCTATGTGGATTTCACTTTCAGGCTGGAGAGTTCCTTTTCTTAGCATAGGTCTGGTTTTAATGGCGGTATCTTATTTGCTTTATGTCGTTTTAGTTATAAAACCTAAACGATTATTTGTAGATGATGCTAAAGCAAATAAAGCCTCTGTTAAGACTCAAGAAAGCGTATGGGCGATCCTAAAAAGGGTAATGACGACTCGTCAAGCATGGGCAACATTTCTTTGTCATTTTGGTGTAGTGGGTACATACATTGGTTTTATTGGTTCTTGGGGAGTTCCTTATGGCATGAATGTGTTCCATTTATCTCGCGCTGATGCAAGTCAGCTTATTATGTATGGTTTGTTTGGCGCTATGATTGGGGGACCTTTAATCAGCTGGATATCAAGCAGGTTAAACTCCATTAAAAAAATCTATTCACTCGTCCATCTTATTGTGGTGCTTAGCTGGACAGGATTATTATTAACCGGAGTGAAACCTTCATTCATGCTAGTCGTTATTTTACTTTTTATCATCGGATTTGGAAACGGCGCAAGCGCTTTGACATTTGCCGTAGTACGTCAATCTTTCTCAGTAAAAGAAGTAGGAGTTGTATCAGGTTTTGCTAATATGGGAGGTTTTCTAAGCGCCGTATTATTACCTAGTATTTTTGGAAACGTCCTTGATTTATTCCCCGAGCGCTCGCTGCAGATCGGGTATCATTATGCTTTTATGATTCCCATTTTGTTTTCAATGATGGGGTTGTTAGGTGTCTTACTAATTAAAGAAAAAGGAAAAAAGGAGCAGAGCGTGCTGAATGCTTCTTAATTCACAATGACTGTCTCATTTATAGTGCAAAAAAATTTGTATCTTTATTATAAGGTTCATTTTTATACTTTCAAGCAGCCAGAAGATAATCGCTTTTATAAGTGATTATCTTTTTAGTCTACCCCATTTTTTTAGAGTCATATAAAGCTATACTTCTAAAAAAAATAGTATAACTGAGCATTTTACTCCAAATAGATTTTACTCATATCAGTAAGACAAAAGTTTTTATAAGACAGCACGCTAGTAGAATTTACTACTTAAATAAAGAGCCACATCGCGAATTGCTTTATCAGTTTCACTTTCTATTAACTCTCTGTCCTTTGTATACGAATAAAGAGTATCACCGTGAAGAAGGTGGTCTGATAAATTTAACAAGCCCACAGCGCGCTTGTTGAATTTATGAGCAATCGCTAAAGTGGTAGCTGTCTCCATATCCACGCCGAGAAAATCTGCAAGTGACCATTCTTTTACCATATTATGCGTCTCCATAAGCATGGCACCCATACTGACCACATGTCCTTTTATATAGCTGTAGCCTTTTTGTTCACAATATCTGCAGGCGGCTTCCACTAGCTCTTTGTCAGCTTCTACAAGCGTTTGGTCTGGTAAATACCAGTGCGATACGCCGTCTTGCATTTGTGCTGCAGATACAATTAAGATATCTCCATATTGTATAGTAGAAGATAAGCCTCCAAAATATCCCGTTTGAATAAATAAGTCGGTTCCGCTGCCAGCAAACTGATGGACAATGTTTGATGCCATCGGACTGCCGTACACATTCGCAAACCCTATATTTCTGTTTTTGAACTTACCTATCACGGTGTTCCATTTAGGCATATGAACATTAGTAGATAAAATCTCTTTCCATAAGCTTATATTATCTTGGAATCCCCACTCACCATGAATAATGAATGCATTAGGCAGCTCTTTTTCTGATAGCTTTAATACGTTTAGCCAATCTTCTTTTTCAAAATCCCCATACAGTTTCATATCGTTCTCCTTATTCTTTTCATTTAGACTAGTTGGAGAAGAATTCTTCATTACTAGCTTTTATTCCTTTAATTTTTAAAACGAACAATTACAAAATAAATGACGGTTCTGATTTGGAAATGAAGTTATGTGTGCTTTTTTACTTGTTTTTGACAAATATTTATGACTAAAAAAGGAATTCACCAATAATAAAAGAAATTTTTTACTAACGGTTATTTAAATTAGATAAAGCTGTGAGAAAAGGTCCGTTCAGTTAATGAACAGATAAGAGGAGGGAATTACAGGTGTCACACCATTTTCCTGTAATTAAAACAAAAAGGCTTATCTTAAGGGAAATTGTAGCAGAAGACGCAGGCAATATTTTAAAATACCTATCCGATAAAGAAGTAATGAAACACTACGGTCTAGAGCCTTTTACAACGGTTGAGGATGCTTCAAATGAGATTGCGTGGTATAAATCGATCTTAAACGAAAAATCTGGAATAAGATGGGGTATTACTCTTAAAGAATAAGATGACATTATTGGCAGCTGTGGGTTTCTTAATAGAGTTCAAAATCATTACCGTACGCAAATTGGTTATGAACTCAGCAAAGACTACTGGGGGAACGGAATTGCTAGTGAGGCATTAGGCGCTGTCATAAAATATGGTTTTACACATTTGAACTTGCGAAGAATTGAAGCTTTAATAGACCCTGCTAATGTTCCTTCACAAAATCTAATAAAAAACCACGGTTTTGTAAAAGAGGGATTATTAAGAAGTTATGAATTTACGTGTGGAAAATTTGATGATTTGTATATATATTCTTTATTGAAGCAAGATTTTGACAGGCTTCAACCACATGAGGGGAATATCTAGACATGGTTATTAAGAATATGAATAGTACGACGACAGATAAGGGAGAAATGTATGGTCCATTTTAAATTTGACATTGTTCACTATCATCCTCAATTCGCTGAGCAAACGGTGAAAATGTGGCGGGATAGTAAAGAAAAAGCGATTGGACAAAGGGAAATGCACAGTTTTGACCGTCATGTTTATTTCTTAAATCATATATTATCAGCACACCATAAAATTGAATTAGCCTTAATAGATGAACAAATAGTAGGAATGGTCGCCTATAACGCTGACGAGATTAACCAGCTGTACGTTCATGTAGATTATCAAGGGGGAGGAATTGGACAACGATTGCTTGAAAGAGCCAAAATAAACTCAAATGGAAAATTAACGTTACGTACTTTTGAACGAAATAAAAGCGCACAGCGGTTTTATGAGAAACACGGCTTCAGTATTATAAAGAGAGGATGTGAAAATGAAGAGAAATTACCCGATATTACATATGAATGGACAAATAAATGAAAAATACGTAATTCTGATGAAGGAGAGTTTATTGTGAATAAGTTGGCACATGAAACATAACAACGCTGCCTGTATGTTCGTGGCCCGCCTTTTACTAGTTTAGGATAAATGATTAATGCTGACTGACTATTAAAAGGAGGATTTTAACATGATAACGGACAAACATTTTTTAAATGCTGTAAACAATACAAGTGTTGATTTTACTGGGTGGGATTTTTCTGCTATCACTCAGACTGGTCGTATGGATAGTGATATGCTTTCGTGGTCATATGGAAGTGAAGCTTTTCGCCTTATTCAAAACTCTAATGCTGCTTTAGATATGGGAACAGGAGGAGGAGAGTTTTTATCTTTGTTACAACCTTTTCCTCGCGTTATGTATGCTACCGAAGGATACAAACCTAACGTTCCAATCGCTAAAAAACGGTTAGAGCCACTTGGTATCACCGTTGTTGAACGAACTGAAAACGCGAATCTACCGTTTAAAGATGGTACATTTGATTTGATTTTGAACCAGCACGAATCTTTTTGTGCTTCAGAAGTAAGAAGGATTTTGTCAAAGGAAGGCACGTTTTTCACTCAGCAAGTGGGAGGGTTGGACTGTTCACGAATCAATGAATGTATAGGAGTTCCAATAAATAGAGAGTTTTCTAACTGGAATTTAAAGAAAGCAATAGAAGAGCTTAAACAAAGTGCTTTTAACATCGTCTTTTACAAAGAAGAGTTTCCTGTGCAGAGATTTTATGATATTGGGGCGCTAGTTTTTTATCTAAAAGCGATTCCTTGGCAAGTTCCTAATTTTGATATAGAAACACATATCGGCGGATTGTATAATATCCATCAAATTATACAGTCTCAAGGTTTTTTTGACGTAAAACAGCATCGTTTTATTATTAAAGCTGAGGCAAAAAAATAGAGCAATCACACACAGGAGGCAGATCTCTAACTGGAGATCCGCTTTTTGTGCATCAATGATGATTGTACATAAAAATCATGATATAGACAGAATTAGTTATGTAATGGAACGTTTATGATCTTTAATATGATTTTTTGATGTATGAGATGTTGGTAATATGCAATTTACTGCTTTTTGAGTAATAGGCATAAAGAAATTAAGCAGCACACCGCCTAAACACACAGTCAATAACGTTCCAACACCAATCGGCCCGTTTAAAAGCATTGCAGCTAGTAAGAATGTGAGGTAAATAAATGTTCTTGAAAGAAATAAATTTGTTTTAGTTAGTTTTTGTATGATTAAAGTTAAGCGGTCAATTGGAATGGGTGCAAAATTTGTATGTAAATAGGCTGAGGTGCCTACACCTATAATGATTAAGCCAATTCCAAAACAACATAATTTGCTGTACCAACTTTCGAACGTAACCCAGTTCTGTAATAAAAAAAGCCATATATCGATACCAAGGCCGGTTACAACTGCTGTTAACAGTCCCAGTATTTCTGGATTTTGTTTGCTTAAAAGAGAATTACCACAAATTAAAATACAGGCAAGCATAATCTCCCAGCTTCCAACGCTAAGACCTACGTTTAGTGACAGTCCAACTAACAGCGCATCAAAAGGTGAAGCTCCTAGGTCAGATTGTATCGTTAAAGCAATTCCAAGAGTTAATAGTAAAATTCCTCCTGCATAAATACTATACTTCACTGTCATCATCCTCTTTGTTATTTTTGTTGCAAATGCAACTATTTTAAAGTACATTAAATTTATAATATTTTTATTGTATTTGCAACAAAAATATGTACAAAGGAGACATTTATGAGTGAAATTCTGCGTGAAATTGGGATGATAGCAAGAGCATTGGATTCGATTAGTAATATAGAATTTAAAGAGTATGATCTGACTAAGGGGCAGTATTTGTATTTAGTGCGAATATGTGAAAACCCCGGAATCATTCAGGAAAAATTAGCTGAAATGATAAAAGTAGATCGCACAACAGCGGCTCGGGCTATAAAAAAGCTTGAAATGAATGGTTTTATTGAGAAGAAAGACGATCTCCACAATAAAAAAAATAAAAACCTTTTTCCCACTGAAAAAGGGAAGAACGTATATCCGTTTATAAAAAGAGAAAATGATTATTCTGATAAAGTGGCATTAGAAGGTTTTACCCAGGAAGAAGCAGATACCATTCTTAAGCTGGTTCAAAGAGTAAGAAAAAATATAGAAACAGACTGGGAGTTTGTGAAAAAAGGAAACAAGAGAAATTATTGAGGATATAAAGGAGAGGCGTATGTCAGTGATGACCCAGATAAAAAAGTGTACTCTTGAAGATGTAAATCACCTTCAAGATATTAGTTACAAAACATTTAATGAGACATTTAAAGATCAAAATTCACCTAAAAACATGAAAGCTTATTTAGAAAAAGCATTTACAGTCGAACAGTTAGAAAAAGAATTATCAAATACGTCCTCGCAATTCTTTTTTATATATGTTAATCATGAAATTGCAGGTTATTTAAAGGTTAATACGGATGATGCTCAGTCTGAAGAGATGGGGAAAGAATCGCTTGAAATTGAAAGAATTTATATAGATAACAGCTTTCAAAGACAAGGGCTTGGTAAACATTTATTTAATAAAGCAGTAGAGATAGCAACGACATTTAATAAAAAGAAAATTTGGTTAGGCGTATGGGAAAAGAACAAAAATGCGATCGATTTTTATAGGAAACAAGGGTTTGTTCAAACTGGATCTCACTCTTTTTATATGGGAGACGAAAAACAAACAGATCTCATCATGGTTAAAACACTTTTATAGTTTTAAAAAATAAGGATTATTCACTAATTTAACTGGTAGAGGATAATCCTTATTGCATACAGAGATTTTATGATTTTTTTAAAGCAGATGCTTTTAGGGTAAGCAGTAAGCAAACTAATATGGCTGCTGTGCCAGCACATAGGAGAATGAAATTAATGTCACATGCTTACCAAAATGTTGGCTTCTTTCATTCTGGGAATTACATTTTTACTCTAATTCTATTTGAAACAACACAAACTAATTAGATATATATCGAATTAGAAGGCTTAAAAAATGAACGTTTTTACGTCCACTTTAATAAATAACGGGCCACATCTCTTTCGGATTTAACTCATATTCTCCATTTTGCCTATACATAAAATGCTGCATAATTAACTCTCTGCGAATCGTTGCATAATCTTCATGATATTTTTTAATATGTTCATTTATTTCTTTTTCTTGATACGTTTTTCCGTGCTGTAAATCACGTATTAAATAGGCTAATATCACGTTCTTTTTCTTTCTTTGACTTGGAATGATTTTTAAAGTACCGTCACTATTTATAAAGTTTTTAACAATAAATAATTTGTCTTTATCCTGTAAATGGTTGTCTTGATTTTCCATTGAATCCTCTCCAATACTTAAAATAGCCTTCGAGTTATATTCAAGTCTTTCAAGGTCTAGATAAAAATAAATAATGTTCCCTTGTCTTCTTTGATAAACAATTCCTACATCTCTTAGCTTTGAAATATGATGAGTGATAGTTGAAGGCTGCAACCCCAGTTTGTAAGCAATTGCTTGCCCGTGAAGAGGTCCTTTTTTTAATAGTGAAATAATTCTAATTCTCGTAGGATCACCAACGGCTTTATGGTAATTCACCAACTTATCTAATTGCATAGCTGAATACCTTCTCTCATTAATTCGATATACATCTAATTCGATATTAATCGAATTAGATGTATATGTCAAAAAAGTGAAAATATTTAAAGTAATCATTTGTCACACTGCATATAAAAAATCGGCTCCATCTAATCTTCAAAGTATAAAAAAGAGCCTGCTTCTCCATGTAATTTAACCATTATTTTTACCTGTTCTTTTTATTAGCAAGAAAAAGTTACCATGTTTTCATCAAATAATACCGGGGAACATATTCAAAGAGATAAATGAATTATTAAAGATACATGTATGTAAATAATAAATGAAAAAGGAATGAGTAAATCATGACAGGAAATTCAAAAGTTTTAATGGTTGTTACAAATGGACATACAATGGAAAACGGAGAGCTTGCTGGTATTTGGCTTACGGAATTTTCTGAAGCATATTTAGAATTTAAAAAAGAAGGATACGAAGTAGTCGTAGCAAGTCCAAAAGGCGGAAAATCGCCTGTGGATCCTAACAGCTTAACAGATGATGTAACGGACGAAGACAAAGAAGCAGGAAAACTTTTAGAGAATACAAAATCATTAGCTGATATAAGTTCACAAGAATTTGCAGGTATGTTTGTACCTGGAGGGCACGGAACAATGTTTGACTTTCCAGACGATACGCACTTACATCGTTTGCTAACAGAGTTTGCTGAAGATGATAAACTGATTGCAGCGGTATGCCACGGGCCGGCAGCTCTTGTAGGCGGAAAGCTTAAAAACGGTGAGCCGATTGTAAAAGGAAAACGTATTACAGCGTTTACTGATTCAGAAGAGAAAGATACAACGTTAGATAAATACATGCCGTTTCTTCTTGAAACAAAGCTACGTGAGCTAGGCGCCGAGTTTATTGCAAAAGATAATTGGAGCGATCATATTGAAGTAGATGGAAAGCTTTTAACAGGACAAAATCCACAGTCTACAATCAGCCTCGCAAAAGAATTTGTGCGTGCTTTAAACGCGTAAAAGTATGTATAACCTTAATGGGGATGTCTCATGAGTGTTTGAGACATTCCCATTTCTTTAGGGTGAAATAAAATGAGAATTAATGAAAACAAAAAGGGCGGCTATCTAAATAGCTGCCCTTTTATTTATTAGAAGATTTATTTCTGAAAATGTATGTAGTAATTCCTGTCACAATGATAACAGCTACAATACAAATGATCAGACGAACAATCTGTGTCACAAAAATATTATCTGCAATGCTCATATGTTTCGTTAGAATTAACGTTCCATAAGCAGCTAAAACAGATAAAAACATATTGACGATTCGTTGAGCCATGTTGTTTTTACTCCTTTCGCTTCACTACTTTACACTTTAACATATGTGCTCACTGTAAAAAATATCGAATTACAAGTATGTCAGAAAATCAGCACTCCAGGCAAAGAATCTACTTGTAAGGAGGTAGCTGATTTTATATTAGTTATGGCGACTAAACACAGTTCAGAGAAGGAAATGAGCTTTCTTTAGTCGAATTTAACATGCTTATATTCTTTTTTTAGATAGGTGGGAAAAGCTTGTTTGATAAATTGAAAAAGCTATTTATGGATAAACAGGATCAGGAAGCAGATGACAAATACATTTTAGTCCCTGAGAGTGAAATAAACGAGACTTTAAAAAGAGAGATAGTGAAGTTGGAAGAAGTAGGAGAGGCATACTGCAAAAGTCTTCAGCACAAATATAGAAGTAAATTTGAACGTGATGGTAAGCAGAACTTAAAAATATGGGTGTGCCGAGATATTGATGGCGACCAACTGCCAAATCTAAGTTCGGAGCAGTGTTTAGAAAAAGAATATCGTTCCCAAGTGGCAATATACTTTGATGGGTTTACAGATGAAGAAGATGCATCCGTTTATTACATCCAGTTGTGGTATTACTTTGGTGGGTATTTTAAAGGGTCAGGCACTTTGTACGATTTGTCAAAAAATTATTTAGAAGCTGATATTGAAGAGAAGATAGAAGAAATACTGAAACAGCTATAACCTTTTAGCATAGAGATTATGTGTTAGTACACAGGGTGAAATAAGATGAGGGGACGGCCAGCGCTAGAAATAGAAAGTGAAAAAGTTTATAAAACGAAAAAAAATCCTAACGGAACATTTATAGCGCGAATTATTCAAGTGCCTAAGGAAGAAAATATGTTAGATTTTATGCTGGAAATCAAACACTTAAGGAAAAAGGAACTTACTTATAGAAATCTATTAGTAACAACTGAAAACTGGTATGATTCTTTTCGTCTTGCTAGAGGAGATCTGAAATGGGTATCTTTGCATACAGTAGCGGTGTGGGACCGGTTAGGACATAAATTAGTTGAGGTAGCGGCTCCAACCGGTAAGGAAAATTATCGTATTTCCGATGAACACTGTTCAGCTTACCGAGAAAAGTAATAATGACGATATAGTAAGGAGAAAACGAATGAAAAAGCATTGCTGCGATTATATGAATTATCATGCGAACTTTACGTGTGATATTCATAGTGATCCGTTTGATTGTCCAGATAATCTTATCTTATTTGATAAAACAAATAAGGAATACGGTTTAATTATCCATGATGGTGGTTCATCCATTATTGGAATTTCATTTTGTCCATGGTGTGGTAAGAAGCTTTAACTTAAGTATGAAGGGGCGATCCTCTTCATTTCTGGAATGGGGGATGGGGCTTGATTTTTCGTTATCTAGCTATGTTATCAGGATTAGGAATAGCTCTATTAAACCTTTTTGATCCTATACATCAAGGGATTACGCGCTGGTTGATGGTTATCTGCGGTTTATTCATCTTTAGTAGCCATTTAAAATTCATCTTAGATAAGAAATCGAAAACAACGGATAATCAAAAGAAGACCTACTAATAAGAATTTCTTTTGATGTTCTAATGGTGATAAACAGTATTATGTAAATGAAAAACCTATGGAATATGTAGGAGAGAAATAAAAAAGAAAATTATATGTTATAATAATCTTAAATAACCAAATAAAGGAATTTTTTATTGTTATGAATCGTAAATTTAATTCTCTATTTATCATCTATCCTATCGTTTTCTTTGTAGTGCGTACTGTTTTTTCTTTTGTGAAAAATAGCGCTGCGGAATCTGTCTATGAGACGTTAGCTATACTTGCCATGTATTACTTTGCAGTTAGTGTTTTCTATTCGATTGACTTGTATATGCAAAAGAAAAATAGTTAATAGATTAGAAAATGCTCAGAGTCATAGTAAAAACAAACGATATAAAGGAGTCTAACAGTGCGCATTAATAATTATTTTTTGTTTATTTTTCCATTCGTTTTACTATTATTAGCAAGCTGTGATCCATCTTCCACGCCTAAAGAAAAATACTATTCAAGCACCAAAAGCACAAACCTTCAATTAGAAAACGTTAAATCAGTATCAATAGGAAGTGCTAAATATGACGTAGCAAGTTTTTTGAAGAAGAAACCAAAATTTATAGAGGTTACGGAGAAACCGCCGTATACTACCTACATTTACGGAGAAAGTACAGAAAAGTATGATGTTGAATTTAAAATTGTAGATAATAAAGTCAGTAGGTATGACTTTATTAGCAGCAAGTATGGTACGGAAAAGGGCATACATACTGGTGACAGCAAAAAAGATGTCATTATGGCATATGGAGAAAATTATTACGAAAGAGAAGATACGGGAGCAACAATAATAGGGTATTTTGATAAAACTCATAAACTCAATATTGAGTTTTCTTTAGATGATAAGGATAAAGTTGGCGGCATTTTGGTTCAAAAAATAAATAATTAAGATAAGTAATAATCATTTATTTGCAAAATGAAATATATTGACTAGTAAATTTCAAATAATAGTAATAGAGGAGAATATACTGATGCTTGGGGAACCATTTACACTATTAAGGCCTATTTATTACCTGATCGCAGTTTTTTCAGTATGCAATTTTATGTATGTAATTTTCTTGAGAAATAAAGTCAAAGCAAGTAGTTATGTAATCATCAATTCCTTCTTCTTTTTAATAATTGCAGCAGTCTTATTGTTTCAAGAAGGCATCATTGTAGATGAATTTAATCGTTCAGGAGATTCTGTAACCTTCTATTTAACTATATTATTAGGGGTTTTATTTATAGCTACTTTCATTTTTCAAAGAAAGAAGATAAGAGATGAAAATTGAAAAAAATACATATAATCATTTTCGCTGCAGCTTTTAATATGTGCTCATTTATGCAAATTGAGTATGTTTGAGCTATAAATCTAAAACAAATAAACAGAAAGGGTTTTTCTATTGAGTACGTTTACTAAAGTAGTACCGTCAACTTTTATACTTCTCTATATAGTATTTTTCTTTTTAGATATTTCTTATCATTATGGTGTTCCTTATTCATATAGCTTTTTTCTTTTTTTATTTTTGTCGTTAATATCCCTAGTTTTATGTTTAGTAATATGGTTTAAGGACAGGGAACGTCTTTTTCTATTTTTGGCTGTAGTTTCAATCCTCCAACTTACGTTTACTGTTTTTATTTATCTTTTGCCAGAAGCAGGAACTAAACCATTAATTTATGAAAAAGTAATCACAAAAGAAGATGTTTTACATAAATAAGCTTACACAAAAAAACTTCAAGAATGTGTATCTAGTATAAGGCTATTAAAGAGATCCCCTTAAATAAAGAGGATCTCTTTGATGTAGGTGTTTGTAATAGTAAGTATATTAACTAGAGCTGTATACTTTTTCATTAAAAAGCGTTGTTTCATACTTATTAAAAAAAGAAATGTGTACAGTTAGTTGAAGAAAAGAGATCTGTCACTATAGGATTCTTTTCTTGCTTTTAAAAAACCATTAATTTATATTTTAACCATAATATGTTATAATGTTTAAAAAATGGTGGTGTGACAATGAGCGAAGATAAAGAAACACCTGAAAGAAGAAGAGAGAGACTAAAACAAGAAGAGATAAACAGAAATCCAGCTGGAAATATGAATGATGCATTTAACAGAAATGAAGCTGGAAATCTATCTGGTTTAGCAGGCAGCTTAGGATGGAAGGGTCTAGGTGTACTTATTGCTGTAATGATTATAGGTTTTATCTTGACATCACTATTTTTACAATAATATCAGGTTTATAAATTAAAAATACTGGAGGCGTTATTTTGAAAAACTATGCAGTGTTTATTGGTAGTTTTATAGTGTTGCTATTTGCTTTTCAAATTGTTTCTGGTCTATTTCTTACACTTACATATGTACCTGAGACTTCACAGCATTTGAGTAGCTCAACGGTCAGTATTTTTTCTTTTAATTATCCATTTTTAAGTTCTATTATAGCGGCCACTTTTTCATTTATTATTTCAAAAAAAGTATGTAAAGTTAAAAAAAGCACCTATAAATGATTAGGTGCTTTTTTGTGCTGAGAACATTCATTATGGTTTTTAACAACTGCAGGTTTTCCTTTTTATGGTATTATATATAGATACCTATTCAATACTGCCGAAAGAAGGAGATAATGAATGTTGCAATCACTGATTTTTGATATGGATGGAACGCTGTTTCAAACAGATAAAATTCTAGAATTATCACTTGATGATACCTTTAACCATTTGCGTACACTCAACCAGTGGGATACTAGTACTCCTATTGATAAGTATCGTGAAATCATGGGTGCACCTTTACCCAAAGTATGGGAAGCTTTATTACCTACTCATTCAGATGAAATAAGAAAGTATACGGATGACTATTTTTTGAAAAGCTTAGTTGAGAATATAAAAAAAGGGAAAGGCGCTTTATACCCCAATGTAAAAGAGGTCTTTAGCTATTTAAAAGAAAATAATTGCTCCATTTACATAGCAAGTAACGGTTTAAAGGAATATTTAGAAGCGATTGTAGACCATTACGATTTGAATAATTGGGTGACAGAGACATTTAGTATTCAACAAATCCAAACGCTCGATAAAGGACATTTAGTCAAAACGATTATAAAGAAATACGATGTAAAGCACGCAGCAGTAGTAGGAGACCGCCTATCTGATATCAATGCTGCAAAGGATAATGGTTTAATGGCAGTGGGGTGTAATTTTGATTTTGCTCAAGTAGCTGAGCTTGCGCAGGCTGATGTGGTAATAGATGATTTGAAGGAGTTAAAAACTATTGTATCTAACATAAATAGTAGCTTGTCAATCTAATAGACTGATCCTCGTACATAACTATTATAGATGGTTAATGTCTCAATTATAGACCTAAATCTACTGAAGTTGAAACATAAATAATGAGTGGTTCCCCTGCAATTTAAAATGTTTACATAATCTTTTCTTGTCATTAATAAATGGTTTACAATACTGAGCTATGCTTAGGTTAAGATTTCCAAAATAGTTTTATATTAAAAATAATTCTATAAGAAAGGAGATTTTTGATCATGACTTCGCATATGACTCGTAAATCTGATAGCGCTCACTTATATATTAGAGGATATAAGATAAAATTGACACTCAGCCAGTGGAAGCTTGTAAGCACTCAGAGATAATGGTTAACCCAACTATAAAAGAGGAAAACCTCCATCTTAATTTAGATGGGGTTTTTTGCATTTCTTTTATTAACCTTTTAATTGATTAACTATTTAGACTTTATAATAAAAAAGACTAATAAAAGTTAAAAAATGTAATAAAAAAGAGGAATATTATTTAAGTGAAATTAAAATAAAGTACAACTAAATATGCATTTTTTAAATGTTTTACCACTTTTTATTGACCATAAAAATTTAAAAGAATTAAAATAAATATAAAGTAAGTAGTTACTTACATTTTAAAATTAGTTTTTAGGAGGATGAATATTTTTGATGTATAGTTTAAGTTTTCAAAAGGTCGACGAGGCAAATGAACGAGTTGGAGCAAAAGCTTTAAACCTTATAAAAATGAAAAGAAAAAATTTACCGATTCCAGATGGATTTGTTATTCAAACGGAAGCTTTAAAGCGATATATTGAATGGAACGGGATTGATCGTCAAACGGATAATATACACGAGAGAATTTTACACGGGGAAATTCCTATTGAAATTGAATCGGATCTCATAGAGGCATTTCGAAACCTAAAGTGCTCTTATACGTCGGTAGCTGTTCGTTCATCATCTAGTGCTGAAGATTTAGAAGGTGCATCTTTTGCTGGCCAGTATGAAACCTATCTTAATGTGAAAAGTACCGAGGATTTTTTGAGTAAAGTGAAAGCGTGCTGGGCCTCATTTTTTACTGAAAGAGTCGAACAATATACTCAAAATATGTATGCTAATTTTGATGAAGTTTCAATGGCAGTTGTTGTTCAAGGGTTAATTCAGTCCGAAGTATCGGGAGTGATATTCAGTCAAAATCCTGTCACTCATAATACAAAAGAAATGATGATTAATGCCAGCTATGGATTAGGAGAAGCCATTGTATCGGGCTTAGTAACACCTGATGTTTACCTAGTTAATAAACAAACTTTTAAAATAGAGAAAGAAAAAGGGCTAAAGGAAGTAAAGATAATTCCACTTGCTGAAGGCGTTGAAGAAATCGAAACAACGGAAGATGAGCAGCAAAGGTTTTGTTTAACAGACGAGAAAATCATTGAATTGGCCGAAATAACAAAAGAAGTAGAAGCTCTTTACCAACATCCCGTAGACATAGAGTTTGGGGTTCAAGACAATCAAGTATATCTATTACAGGCAAGAGCTATTACCACATTAACAGAGGCCAAAGAATTAACTCCTTTCCAAAAAGATATATCTTTAAGTTTCGACGATATGGAAGAGTTTTGGATTTTAAATGACACAAGTTTTTCTCATGCTGTTAGTCCTTTGTACGCTTCATTTATTATTCCGGCATTTTCTGAAGGAACAGCTGCTAGTTTTAAAAAATTAAAGTTTATGTTTAATAGACTTAATTTAAAACTTTATAAAGGTCATATCTATACAAAAATGGAGCCTTTTAAAGGAGATTCTAATAAAAGATTCCAAGAAAATAAAGAATTGATGGAAAGTATTTATCCAGTCTTAACAAAGCGAATGAATCAAATGATTACGGAACAATTCTTGCCTTACTATAACAAATTAAATAGTTTTACCCATGAAAATCTAACCCTTCAGAGAGGAAAAGAGATTCTTCAAAGTTTAGCTGATTTTTATAAAGTGGCATATGATCTGCACTTTGATATTGTTATGCCTCAAATGTCTTTAAATACTATAGTTGAAGAGTACTATAAAAACCTTACAAATAAAAAATCTGGACATGATGTTTATGAGCTATTGACGGGGAAAATGAACAAATCGTTGGAAACTGATCAGGAGCTTTCTGGACTTGCTTTAGCAGTGAAAAGAGATAGTGAACTTACTGAAATCTTTCAAGAAGAATGCACAGAAACTTTAGTGGAAAAGTTAGAGGAAAGTGAAGCAGGAAAAAGCTTTATGGCTGAATTAAATACTTTTCTAAAACAGTATGGATATCGAAACGTTGTAAGTCACGATTTTGTAGGAGAAACTTGGCTAGAGAATCCTCTTCACGCATTATCAATTATTCAAGGGTATGTTAATGACAATTACAACTTTGATGAGAATTTCAAACAGACGGTCAAGAAACGTGAACAGAACTATAATGAATTTCTGGAACAGATAGCGGATAGCAAACACAAAGAAGAATTTAAAAAATATTATCAGTGGGCATTAGATGCGTCCGTTATAAGAGATGATCATCATTTTTATATCGATGCAATGTTGGATGCAAAAGCTCGTTTATTCCTACTTAAGCTAGGTAATTTACTAGTTAATCATCATGTTTTTCTAGTGAAAGAAGATATTTTCTTCTTATATCTTGATGAACTAGAGTCTCTTTTAGAAAATCCAGTAGACATGACCCAATTAATTGAGAAACGTAAAGAAGAACATGTAGAACATGAGCAAACGTCTAATTTACCTAGATACTTCGGAGTCCCTGAAGCAGCTCAGCTGAAAGAAGCTGAGAAATATATGGGAGCTATTGAGGAAGATGACGCGAACAGCGAACATTCTATTAAAGGATTAGCCTCTTCTTCAGGAGTCTATACCGGAAAAGTAAAAGTTATTTCAAACACAAAGGAATTTTACAAGTTAGAAAAAGGGGACGTTTTAGTATGTAAGACCACTACTCCACTTTGGACTACTTTATTTCAAACTGCGGGGGCTGTTATCACCGACGCTGGAGGTATTCTTTCTCATTCAGCAATAATTGCACGTGAATATGAAATTCCTGCAGTAGTTGGTACAAAAATAAGTACGGATAAGCTAAAAGATGGCGATATGGTTATGGTCGATGGTACGAATGGAATTGTGACGCTTTTAAATGAATAAATAATTCTCTTCACTTCCATTTGACAACAGCTCTTTTTCCTTTATATACTGCCTAATGGAAAGTAAATACTTACATTCAGGAAGCATAAAGGATGATCAATATGAAAAAAGATGAAACAAAAAAGAAGATCACAAAAGCTACAATAGAGCTGCTTAAAGAAAAAGGCTATAAAGGTACTACCACTAGAGAAATTGCAGAACAAGCTGGCGTTAATGAATTGACGGTTTTTCGCCACTTTGGCAATAAAGAAGGCATTATTCAAGCTATTGTCAAAACAACAAGCTTTTCGCTTGAAATTTTTGATAAATCAATTGAATGGGAGCTTGAAAAAGATTTGACGAATTTCGGTTACCTGTTACTAAAAGACTTTGATAATAACCGAGACATGATTTCAATTGCTTTAAAAGACCCTTTAATTTTCTCACAAGCGCACGAAGAAATTATAAAAAAAATTAATGATACGAAAGAAATATTAAAAGAATACTTTGAAGAAATGCAAAAGAAAGGATATATCAAAGAATTAGATTGCTGCACACAAGCAGAGATTTTCCTAAGTACGTATTGGGGATATTTTATGTATAAACTAAATTTCGGAGACAAAGCCTTACATGCTGATTATCAAGATATGATAAAAAATAGTATAAACACGTTTATAAAAGGAATTTCTCTCCATTAAAAGGAGGCAATAATGTTTGGGTAAACATAAAGAGCTTATCTTGATTATTTCATTACTAATTGGGACATTTCTTGTACCAATAAATTCGACCATGATTGCCGTTGCTCTATCAACCATATCAGCTCATTTTAATGAACCACTTGCAAATATTTCGTGGGTAGTAACTATTTATTTAATTGTAATGGCTGTTACTCAGCCTATCGCTGGAAAGCTAGGAGATTTGTACGGAAACAGAAATATCTATTTATGGGGCGTAGTGTTCTTTCTTATAGCATCTTTAGGCTGTATATTTTCAACTAATCTCATTTCCCTTATTATCTTTCGATCACTGCAGGCAGTAGGAGGAGCTTTACTTACTCCAAACACTATAGCAATCATTAGATATGTGGTACCAAAAGAACGGCTCCCTAAAGTTTTAGGTATATTTGGAATGGGGATGGGTTTGGGTGCTGCAATTGGACCTTTATTAGGGTCTGTCCTGCTTGAAAACTTCAATTTGGAAGCTATATTCTGGGTCAACGTTCCTTTTCTTTTCTTAGCCTTGATCAGCGGAATAGTTATGATTCCTAAATTTAATGTTAAAAAGCAAACAAGTACTTTAGATATTCAAGGTTCCATTTATTTAGCAATTAGCATTTCTTTATTAATCTTGTTGACACACGGTATGGAATTTACTAAGGCTTTAATAATGGGAATAATATTTATTCTATCTACAATTTTGTTTATCAAAAGAGAAAATACGGCAGAAAACCCAATTATCGATTTTTCTTTATTTAAAAATCCCACCTTTACAAGCGCTAATTTATCTATTATGCTTAGCAACTTTGTTATGTATGTGATTTTATTAATTATGCCGCTGTTAATGAAGTCTCAATTTCATTTATCTACAGCGCAAACAGGGCTTGTTTTATCAGTTTTTTCGATTTCAATGTCTTTAAGCGGCTGGATAGGTGGATTATTAAACAATAAGTTTAGTTCTAAAAAAGTGATTGGGTTTTCTTTTGCTATGATCATTTTCTCCAATATTCTTTTTCTATCCTTAGAGAACGTTGGATCTATTTTTTTTCTTATAGCGGCTTTAATTATTGGAGGTTTTTCTACGGGAGTAGGTTTAACAAGCATGCAGGTTGCCTCGCTTGATTCCGTAAGTAAAGAGCAATCTGGTACAGCCTCTGGCATATACTCGACGTTTCGCTATTTCGGGAGTATTATTTCGTCCACGCTTATCGCTCTTGTTACAAGCTATAACTACATCTTTATTATTTTAGGGATATCAGGGGTAGTAGGTTTACTAGTAGCTAGGAGCATTAAATCTGGCAGCCAAGACATGATAAGCAGCAATAATTCCAGTGCAAAAGCATAGTTATTTTTTGATAAAGCTTTTGGTTATATACACAATTTACTAATTAATCAATAAAAAATAAGTACTGCTTCTAAAATAGGAGCAGTACTTATTTTTTGCTTAAAAATCTTAGAAAAAACAACAGATGAATTCATCTGTTCCCTTCAAAAATGACTTGTTTTAAATAAAAAAATTCTAATAATTCAATCTTGTTATTGACGAACTCGCATTTCAGATGTACACTTAAGTCACAAAGCTACTTAGTATACAAGTTACCTAAGTATACTAAATTATATTTTAATGAATATATCATTTAGAAAACAGCAAGTCATAAATTAATGAGGTGACTAAAATGAAAGAAATTAGTATTGAAGAATTAAAAGAAAAAGCCATTCAATTAAGAAAAACAGCACTTACAATGATTTATGGAGCACAGTCTGGCCATCCAGGAGGTTCACTTTCTGCAGCTGATATTATGGCAGCGCTATATTTTAAAGAAATGAATGTTGATCCGCACAACCCTAACTGGGAAGATCGTGATAGATTTGTACTTTCTAAAGGTCACGTTTGTCCCATTCAATATTCGGCTTTAGCTTTACGAGGATTCGTTCCCTATGAAACGATATACACGTTAAGAGAATACGGTTCTCCGTTTCAAGGACATCCAGATATGAAAAAGTGTAACGGTATTGATATTTCAACAGGCTCACTAGGACAAGGACTTTCGTGTGGCGTAGGTATGGCAATCGCAGGGAAACGAGATTTCAAAGACTATAGAGTTTTTTCTTTAGTAGGAGACGGAGAATGTCAAGAAGGACAAATTTGGGAAGCTGCTCAAACAGCAGTTAAGTACCAATTAGATAATTTAATTGTATTTGTAGATAATAACAGACTTCAAATCGATGGATTTTGTGATGAAATTATGCCACTGCAAGATTTAGAGAAAAAATTTGATGCGTTTGGTTTTGAAACAAAGCGAATTAATGGACACTCCATGGAAGAGATTGTAGAAACATTGGATGAAGTAAGAGTAGCGAAGAATGGAAGACCAAAATGTATCATCTGTGACACGGTAAAAGGTAAAGGAGTTTCATTCATGGAGGATGTGGCTGATTGGCACGGGGTTGCTCCTAATGAAGAACAATATCATCAAGCAATGGAAGAAGTAGCAGGAGGGTTAAGATAATGAGCATACTAGAAAAAAATCTTACAGTAAAAAAAGCTACGAGAGAAGCCTTTGGAGATGAAATCGTAAAATTAGGGAAAGAAAATAAAAATATTTATGTCATTGATGTAGATATTGCAAAGTCGTGTAAAACAGTAAACTTTATCAAACAATTACCCGACCAGCATATTAATGTCGGTATTGCAGAGCAAAATGCAGCTGGGTTAGCAGCTGGACTTGCTACGACTGGTAAAATTCCTTTTGTAAGCACTTACGCGGTTTTTGGTTCGTTAAGGATGCTTGAACAAATTAGACAAGAAGTCTGCTATCCTAATTTAAATGTAAAGATTGCTTGTTCACACGGCGGTTTAACGCCAGCTAATGATGGCGGAAGTCATCAAGCTATAGAAGATATGGGTGTATTAAGATCGGTTCCAAATATGACCGTCATTATGGGAGCTGACTATTATTCTACTAGAAAGCTAGTAGAACAAGCTGCTAAAGTGTACGGACCTGTATATCTTCGTTTTACTCGCGATACGGTTCCAATGATTTACGATGAAAATGAAGAGTTTACAATTGGAAAAGCGAAGAAAATTAAAGATGGAAGCGATATCGCTATTATTGCCAACGGCGATACAGTACGACTCGCTTTAGAAGCAACGAAAGAGTTAGAGAAACAAGGCATATCTGTGAAATTACTAGACATGCATACGATTAAGCCTTTAGATCGAGAAGCAGTGGTTGACTGCTTAAATATTGGAAAAATCATTACGGTTGAAGATCACAATATTCTAAATGGCCTTGGCAGTGCCGTATGTGAAGTAGTTGCGGAAGAAGGAAAAGGTACAGTTCGAAGAATTGGTGTACAGGATCAATTTGGACAATCTGCACCTTATGAAAAACTATTAGAGTTAAATGGAATTACTGTAGAAAATATTATCAAAACAGCTAAAGAACTGATTTAAGACTAACTATATTAAATAGATAAAGCTAACAAGATGGGGGAAATATAATATGTTTGATTTAAAAGAAAGAGTAGCGATTATTACTGGTAGCGGTTCCAAAAAAGGAATTGGACGTACAATCGCCCTGACACTTGCAGAGCAAGGAGCGGCTGTTGTTATAGCAGATATTAATTTTGATGGTGTGCAGGATACAGTAAATGCAATAAAAGAAGCTGGCGGAAAAGCCTTAGGAATAGAGTTAAATGTAACAAGTAAAGATTCTTGCGATGCGATGGTTAAAAAAACACTTGAAGAATTCGGTAGAATTGATGTTTTAATTAATAATGCAGGGATTTCTCAAAAGGTTACCGTTCAAGATATGACGCTTGAAGACATTACAAGAGTGTTTAACGTTAATATGTTTGGGTTGTTTCTATGTACGCAAGCAGTATTAGAAACAATGAAAGATCAAAAGTATGGTCGAATTATAAGCCTGTCTTCTGTTTCGGCTAAAAGAGGTGGAGGCGTGTTTGGGGGACCTCACTATTCGGCATCTAAGGCAGCAGTACTAGGTTTTTCAAAGAACTTAGCGCGCGAGGTAGCCTTAGATGGCATTACGGTTAACTGTGTAGCTCCTGGACTCGTTAATACAGAAATTTGGAAGTCTCTTCCTGAAGAAGATGCAAAGTCTGTGATTGATAGTATTCCTATGGGTAGACCAGGTGAAGTAAAAGAAATCGCTGCTACCATTGCCTTTTTAGCTTCAAAAGAAGCTTCTTATATTACAGGAGAAGAAATTGATATAAACGGTGGCTCACATATGGATTAATATTCAGGTTCGTTATACAGGCATGCCATTATGGTATGCCTGTATAGCTGTTTATTGATAAAATCATTAGCAAAATGAGAAACTGACTACATAAATAAGGATTTTTTTGCTAGAAGATGCTAGGCTTGTTGCCCCTAAAAATAGAACAGTATATAATAATTATGTCTACTTAATTATGAATAAAATGAGCTAATAATTATAGAGAGAAGTGATTTCCATTAGTTTTAATCCAGTTTCCAATAATAAATTATATATTCAAATTTATAATCAAATTCTTTCTGAAATTCAATCTGGAGCGTTTCAGGTAGGAGATAAACTCCCTGCTGAAAGGGAGCTGTGTGAACAATTTGGTGTAAGTCGAGTGCCTGTTAGACAAGCCCTTAGCGCGCTGGAATTGAACGGTTTTATTTATTCTCGTCAAGGAGAAGGTGTATATGTTAAAGAGTTTCAAACAGAAGCTGAAAATTCTCAATCGACACTTTTAACGGAATCTACTTCCCCCGAAGACATTGTAGAAGCAAGAATGAACATAGAGCCTCTTATTGTACGCTTTGCAGCTTTGAGAGCTACAGAAGAAGATATTAAGGAACTGCGTGCAACAATTGATAAGATGGAGGAAGAAACGAACGCAGGGGTGTATGTACCAGAAACAGATGAAGCCCTACATAATGGTATAGCGAAGGCTTCTCATAATGATTTATTTATTAGTATTATGGCGGCTATTAGCAATGCGATGAAACAGCAGGAAATGTGGAAGTTTATAAGAGATCGAACCGTCACTAGACCTGACTATAGAGAAGTTAATTTTAATGAGCATAAATTACTTATCAATGCAATTGAACAACATAACGAAGAAGAAGCTGTGAGAATTATGAATTTTCACATGCAAAATTTATATGATCGCTATTGGAAAGCCTAATTCCAACTGACTTTCTATCAAAAGCATATCAAATATTAAGTTAAAAGGCAGCTAATGTGTAGCTGCCTTTTTTGCGTTTAAAAAACCGCATAAAGCAAGCACTTTTCTATAATGCCAAATTACGCATTCTTCTCCTCGATTAATAAAATTCAGAAAATGTTTAATTTAATAATTATATTGACAATTGTTAGGTATGTAAGTACACTGTTTATATAAGGTAACTTAGTATACAAGTAGCTAAATCAATAAAACGGAGGTAATGTAAATCTTAAAATTCATTTTTTTTTGCAGCTTGATATTTTTTGAAGAGATTAGCAGAGGGGTTCAAAAATGTAAGCGTTTTTTATCGTTACCGTGCGTTACAAATGTTTTGGATTATTAGGATAGAAATTAGAAAGTAGATTTATAATGTTTTCATATCGCTAGTAAGGTTTTGTTGTATGAGATTTTCTAATAGTTTTTACTTTTTTAAATGATAAATAATACAGGGGGATACTTCGCGTTTTCATTTTTTATATTTCCATATGAAAAGGATTACAGAAGTAGGGACTAGATTTACTTAGACTTAGAAATAGATCAATCATCTTTTTGTATAAACTTTTAATTCTTTTTGTCAATTAGCCTAGGGTAAATACTCGGGTCAAAGACCGAAGAACGTGAAGAGGAGAAAGATGATAACCCAGGGGAGGAATTATTTTGGATCCAATTAACTTAGAACGTTCAACTACCAAAAAAGTAACGTTAAGGCTCATTCCATTTCTATTTTTATGTTTTACCATATCTATACTTGATCGAGTAAATATTGGGTTTGCTGCATTACAAATGAATGAAGACTTAGGTTTTTCTAATGCTGTTTTTGGATTAGGGGCAGGGATTTTCTTCCTTGGCTATTTTCTTTTAGAAGTACCTGGAAGTGCTATGATGACGAAAGTCGGAGCTAGAAGATGGATTAGTAGAATCATGATTACATGGGCAGTAATTGCTATTTTAATGGCTTTTATCCAAACGCCATGGCAGTTTTACACCGCAAGATTTCTTTTAGGAATTGCTGAAGCTAGCTTTTATCCTTGTATGGTCTTTTATCTAAGTGGTTTTTATCAAACAAAACATCATGCAAAAGCAATTGCTGGATTTATGATTGCGATCCCTGGTGCTAATGCAATAGGATCTCCTCTTTCTACTTACTTATTAGGTATTGACTGGTTAAACATGGCTGGATGGCAATGGCTTTTCATTTTGGAAGCGATTCCAGCTTTAATCTTAGGTATCATATGCTTCTTCTATCTTGACGACAAGCTTGAGGATGTAAAATGGTTGACTAACGAGGAGAAGAAATGGTTAATCGACGTGACAACAAAAGAGAAGTTAGAAAAACAGGAAGCCAAACACTATACATTTGCTCAGGCCTTAAAAGATCGTGACGTATTAACCTTATCTTTAGGATACTTTTTCTGGATGGTTGGCTACTATGGCATAGTCATGTTTTTACCGACAATTTCAGAAGGGTTATCTAAAACTACTTCTCTTAGTACACATGCGATGGGATGGATTTTAGGATTAATGTATGTTTGTGCAATGGTAACTATGATGTTGGTTAGTAACCACTCTGACAAGAAAAATGAAAGACGCTTTCACGTCGTTGCTTGTTTAGTAACAAGTGGAGTGGCATTAATTATCAGTAGCTACGTTGCAAATACGAACATTGTTTTATCATTTGTATTCTTAACAATAAGTCTTTGTGGAGCGTTCGGGGCATATTCTCCGTTTTGGGCAATTCCACCATCTTTCTTAACGGAAGCTGCTGCTGCAGGTGCCATTGCTCTTATCAATAGTATTGGTAATCTAGGCGGTTTCTTCGGACCGTATATTGTGGGATACATTAAAGATCTAACAGGATCTTTTAATGCTAGTATGACATTTTTAGGTATTAGCATGTTCGTAGCGTCCTTTATCGTAGCCTTTTTATTAAAACAATCAGGAAGAGCTATTAAAAAAAATACAGTCGATCAATTAGAAAAAACTAGTTGATTCTTGTTTGAAAAAAATTTGTACTATTAGAAAGAGGCCGGCAATTAGTCTCTAGAAACTTTCGGCCAACTTTCTTACATGGATAAGAATAACAGGGGTGTATGGCAATGATGAAGCTCGGAGTTTTAACAAGTGGCGGAGACGCTCCAGGAATGAATGCTGCTATTAGAGCAGTAGTCAAAACAGCTAACTATCATAACATAGAGGTAATGGGAATTGAGGGTGGTTACAAAGGTTTAATAGAAGGTAAACTTCATAGATTAGCCTCTACGGATGTAGATTATATTGTGGATAAAGGAGGGACATTTTTAAAAACCTCCCGGTGCCCAGAATTTATGAAAGAGTCGGGCAGAATAAAAGCCTTAAGTATATTAAAGGATCATGGAATTAATCATTTAGTAGTAATCGGCGGTGATGGCTCTTTTAAAGGAACACAGAAATTACACGGATTAGGTGTAAATGTCATTGGTATACCGGCAACGATTGATAATGATTTATCTTACACAGATTATTCACTTGGATTTGATACTACATTAAATACGATATTAGAGTGCCTCGGTAAAATTAAGGATACAGATTTATCTCATGAAAAGACGACGATTGTGGAAGTAATGGGAAGATATTGCGGAGATTTAGCCCTGTACTCTGCTCTAGCAGGAGCAGGAGAAATTATCTCGACACCGGAAAGGAAATTAAGTTTTGAAGAGATATGTTCCAAACTGAACGAGAAAATGAAAAGTGGCAAAAAAGATAACCTAATTCTAATTACTGAAAAAATGTACGATATTCAAGATCTGCAAAAATATGTTGAGGATCGATTAGATATTAGCGTACGGACCAGCATATTAGGTTTCATTCAAAGAGGAGGGCAGCCATCCGCATTTGATCGTATATTAGCAAGTAAAATGGGGATTGCAGCAGTAGAATTATTAATCAAAGGGTATTCTGGTAGAGCTGTAGGAATCAAAGAAAATAACTTAATCAATGTAGATATTGAAAAAATTCATTCGAAATTATCTAGTAATGATGATAAATACAGCTTACTAGATACCATTCTAGCTTAAGGATATCTTTTCTATCATACAGTGATTTATCAAAATAGAGATAAAACGAATTTGTCTCCAAAGAAATGTATTTGAATACAAACGAATTTTTCTAATAAAAAGGAGGAAATAGACATGAACAAGCAGGTTAATGTAAAGCAGGGAACTATCGTTTGTCAAGTATGTGGAAAAGTTATTGAAAGTGTAGACAACTCTGAAGGGGTTAAAACATGGTACGGGAAGTGTTCTGAGGATTGTTCTAGAAAATAACGTATCGGTAAAAAGAGACTCCAAAATTATTAGAATTTTAATTAAGAATACAGCTGAACAAGGAGAGTAATCTTATGAAAGTCATAATTGCTTCAGATCATGGTGGAATAAACATTCGTAAAGAGATTGTAAATCTGCTAGATGAAATGTCCATAATATATGAAGATATAGGCTGTGAATGCAGTAGCTCAGTCGATTATCCGGACTATGCGATCCCAGTTGCCCAAAGAGTAGCAAATGGAGAAGCCGATTTTGGAATTTTAATCTGCGGTACGGGAATTGGCATGAGTATTGCCGCTAACAAAGTAAAAGGAATTCGTTGCGCACTCGTTCATGACGTTTTTTCAGCTAAAATGACACGTGAACACAACAACACGAACATTTTAGCCATGGGGGAACGAGTAATCGGGCCAGGTTTAGCCCGTGAAATTGCGAAGACTTGGTTAACAACTCAATTTGTTGGAGGGCGTCATGAAAATCGAATCTGTAAAATTACAGAATACGAAAATGTATTAGAACCTTCGCTTGAAAGAAAATAAAGACAGAAAAGGCAAGAATCAATTTGATTCTTGCCTTTTCCTATTATTTCACTTACTGATATGATGATTATAGATCCTATCAGAATAGCAAAACTAACTATTCCAATTCCCATACCAGTTAATCTTCCGTAAAAGCAGCTTATTATGACAACACTGAGACTAATTATTTTGCAATTAAAATAGATGTATAAAATATGCCTGATTTATTCTTGGGAGTTAAAGAAGTTTGTTTGCTAATGAAGAAATCTGTACGGTTAGTATCTATATATAGGAGGAAGCGAGCATGCAGGGTAAAACGATGATAACAAAAGTTTTGGCTTACATAACTAGAGTTAATGATCATCATACAGAGTTATTAGTTTACAAACACAGAGATTATCCAAAAGCAGGAATTCAAGTTCCAGCAGGTACTGTAGAAGAGGGCGAAACAATTGAAGAAGCATTATATAGAGAGGTCAAAGAAGAGTCTGGATTAATGGAGTTTTTATCGGTGAACAAAATAAAAACATACGTCTATCATCATGAAGGTAAAAGTCAGTATCATGAACGACATGTTTTTCATTTAGAAGTTCAAAAAGAAACGGCAGAACGGTGGGAATATAAAGTGAATTCTAAAGGGGAAGATGCAGGATTAATCTTTTCCTATTATTGGGTTCCTGTTGGAGCTGTTCCAAAACTAGCAGCAAATCAAGATGATTGCATTAATCAGTTATTCGTATAGCTTTAAATTTACTAATAAGATACTATAGAGACTAAAAATTAATAGGTGATTGTGGTCCGTGATTTATGGAACCTAAACAAAAGCACCCACTTATTTATGGGGCCTTTTGTTTTAGGTTTTTTATAGGAATAGTTTGGACTTTATGTAGGTGCCAATAGCCAGTATGCCTATGACACTTATTAATCTATCTTTATTTCTACACTCTCTTTTACTCTTTTCACGTGTAATCTTCAACGTGACTAGTTTCTTTACGTTCACTCTCAGGTTCTGGGTGTATTAACACCTCTGAATCGGGAAATTTGCGAAGAATATCTTGCTCAATTCTGTCGCATAGATCATGCGCTTTGTGAATGTTGTAATATGATGGAACTACTAAATGAAAGTCAATCCATTCGCTTGGACCAGACCGTCTTGTACGAAAGTTATGGTATTCGATAAACTCTTGTTTGTGGGAATTAATAATGTGTAAGATAACCCGTTCTTCATCTTCCGATAGACTGGCATCCAATAAAGGAGGAAATGATTCTTTCATTAATTTATAGGCCTCAACAATGATATAGATGGCTAGCACAATTCCAATAATCGGATCTAAAACATACCACCCAGTGAGATTTACAAGGAATAAACTTATAGCCACACCAAGTGAAGTATAAACGTCTGTCAGCAAGTGAAGAGCATTTGATTTCATCGCCATGGATTTTGTTTCTTTAGCTGTTTTATGAACGATTTTTGAGACAATAAAATTAATTACTGCCCCAAACAGCATAACAAGAATCCCTAAGAAAGGAAGTTTAATTGGTTCGGGGTTCATGAGTTTATGAATACATTCGTAGATAATCCAAATACCTGCTACAAAGATTAATAATGTTTCAATGGTTCCAGAGATATTTTCTACCTTTCCGTGTCCATATCGGTGGATCTTGTCAGCCGGCTTTTTAGATATTCGAACAGAGACAAAGGCAATCAAGGAAGCTGCTAAGTCTAGAGACGAATGAATACCTTCTGATATAACTGCAACTGAACCTGTAAAGACGCCTACAACTATTTTTAAGACAACCAGAAGAGAGTTACTCATAACAGAAAGAAAAGCAATTTTTGAAGAATTCAATAAATTCACCACCTATAAGAGATGAATTAATGATATCAAGCGAATTGCAAGTGGGTCTACAGCAACGTTTTTTACCATTTTTCAATAAATTAGGGAAGTTAAAAATAGTGTCGCTAAGCCAAATTCTTGCCGAATTAATGATAAATGCAATGTTTTATTGAGTTGCAAAATAAAAGTATCCATCTCCTGATATACTTATTTAAAAACCCTACTAAAAGGAGAATAGGAAACATGCTTAATCAACTAAAGCTGTGGGCTAAAAAGCTAAAAAAGCAGCTATTTATCTTATACTTAGCTTATAAAGATGAACGAGTATCTTGGTATACCAAAGTATTTACTGCTTGTGTGGTTGCATATGCCTTCAGTCCAATCGATTTAATTCCTGATTATATACCGGTTTTAGGCTATATTGACGATATAATCATAGTTCCTTTAGGAATTATGATTGCTTTGAAGATGTTACCTAAAAGTGTAATAGAGGACTGCACAATAAAAGCAGAAGAGCTCATTCAAAACGAGAGGCCTAAAAACTGGATTGCGGGTTCAATTATTATCATAGTATGGCTACTTATTTTTATGTGGAGCTGTTTTACTGTTTTTAAGTTTTTAAACTGAATGCAATCTTACAAAGAAAAATATATATGAGGTTTACTATTGAGCGTTATGATACAAAATGGTACCTGTAGAATATTTTGCATTAATCCTTGCAGTTAGCGGGGTCATCATCTCTTTGATACTAGGTATACAAAGTTTGTATCAATGGATAGTCGATCAAAGAAATCGAAAAAAATGGTTGAAACAGACTGTATTATCTTCAATAAAGGAGTAAGAGCAGATCCTTATTTCCTCCATATTTATCTTAAAACAGAAACAAAGATCGTACCTTAGCCCACAATTGATAACCATAGGTATCAATTATGGGCTAATTTACCTCTATGCCTTTTGAAGAAATGTTCAGGTTAATGGTTTTTTTATATAAATTATATTGATTTACAATTAGAAATAAAGGTTGAAATCAAGCTAATAATCCATTTGTTTAGTACGTTTTTTTACTATCCATTTCTTATAGATGTAGTGTAAGAGGAAGTCTCTGTACTGATTTATAATATAGTAACTAACAATATAGAATATACTTCCAAATAAGAAGCTATTAAGAATCATACCTGTTAAAAAATTCTTTCCTATTTTTGCTCCTAGTTCTAGTGAATTATCTAAATCTTCATCTGTATTCTGAAGTAAAGTTTGATCAAGATCGATTGGGAATATATATCCTCCAACTACTGTATTCAAGTAAAACATCAACGGAAAGGCCCACATAAAAAACATTCCACCAATGAGCCCTGCTATGCTGTTTCCTTTACATAATTTAGCTAAACCTACGGATAGTATAAGACCAAATCCAAAGGTAGGAACAAAGTTCACAACAGAACCTAGACTAAAACCTAGCGCAACTTTATGTGAATGATCTTTTAATCGTAATAGTTTAATAAGTAAGTATTTAAACCGGCGCTTCAAAAACATTAATTTGCTCACATTATTCCTCCAGTTTCTTTACGGTTACATTCCTTTTATATTCATAGTCATAGAAAGGTACTTTATTTCATGAAAGATTTAGCGATATATAAGCAAAAAGAAAAGCGGGGTTAAAGAACAAAAGATTTAACCATTATAAGTATATTTATACTTTATATGACAAAGTAAATAATCACCTCCTAATAAATCAAGTGATTTCTAGAATTGTCACAAAAAATTCACAAATAGGTTATTTCTTTTCTATTTCTCCCTGCTAAAATTTTATAGTCAAGAACAAGAAAAATATAACATCGGGGGATATACTTAGTGAAAAAGATAATTTCTTCATTAGCTTTATGCTCATCATTAATTGTTTTACCAACAATAAGCCATGCAGCTTTAGGAGACAAGCTATTAAAAGAAGGGATGACAGATCCAGACGTAAAAGAATTACAGGATGTTTTAAGACAGAAGGGCATATTTTCAGCTACTTCGACTGGCTATTTTGGTTCAATTACAAAAGATTCAGTTCTAAGCTTTCAGCGTTCTCATAGTTTAACCGCTGATGGAATTGTGGGATCTAATACATATCAAGCGTTAATAGCTAATTCAACAAGTGCGGTTACAAGCGGTACACTTCTGAAATATGGAATGACCAGTAATGAAGTTGAAAAAGTACAACAGTTGTTAAAGGAAAAAGGTTACTTTAACGCCACACCAACAGGGTATTTTGGCACAATTACTCAAACTGCCGTTATGAATTTTCAACGGGATCATGGCTTAGCTGTGGATGGAATAGTAGGTCCGGCTACTTTAAATGCCTTAAATAATGCATCTACTAGCACCACTGGTTCTTCAACTGTTAATAGTTCAACTCAAGCGACAGCTAGTGATATTGTTGCTTATTCTAAAAAATTCATAGGGGTGCCATATGTTTGGGGAGGAACCTCTCCTAACGGTTTTGATTGCAGTGGTTTCATTTATTACGTATTTAAAAATGGAGGTGGAGTAACTGTACCGCGAACAGTAGCTACCTTGTATCAGTCAGGAAAAAGTACATCTACTCCGAATATTGGAGATATCGTATTCTTCGATACTACTGGAGGTCCTTCACATGCTGGAATTTATATTGGAAACGGGCAGTTTATTCATGCTGGAAGTTCAACTGGTGTAACTATTGCATCGTTAAGCAATTCTTACTGGGCACCTCGTTATTTAGGAAGTAAGTCTATTTTCTAATAAACTAAAAAGTACTAGTTAGCAAGAACGAAAAGGCTTAGAACAAGAGGTAAGAATTAAAATTTTTTGAAGGTTACCTTTTTATTTTTATGAATATTGAGCTTTATGATACGATATGAAGTGAACTTTTTAAATGAGGGTCTATATGCAAAAAATTAAGGGTAAAAGGATAAAAATTAGTATATTTCTGCTGCTAGGATTAGGGATTATTTTTTTTCTGTTTGCCGGGAAAGAGCTTGTGGTAAACGAAAAGCCTGTAAAATCTGACGTGATTATTGTGTTAAGTGGTGATAATGATCGACTGGAGAAAGGAATTGAATTATATAAAAAAGGATATGCGGCTCATTTGATCCTTTCGAATGGTCAAGAGAATAATTTTTATCATCAAGCCAAAGACTCTGGAATACCAGAGGATTCAATTATATTAGAAAATCACGCTACAAGTACTACGGAAAATGCTAAATTTACAAAAAAGCTAATGATGAACTATCACTTTCAATCCGCTATCGTTGTTTCTTCAAACTATCATATGAAAAGGGTAGAAAAAAACTTTAATAAAGAATTTAAGGATACCCAAATACAATTAACCTATTGTTCTAGTGGAAGTCGCTATTATAATCCACAGAGATGGTGGGAAACTGCTTTAAATAGAAAAGTTACATACACAGAATACGTCAAGCTTATTGGCAATTATTTTGGTTTTAGCGGAAAGAAATCTAAAGAATTATTGAGAGAATTTATCTAACAAAATCGTATAAAAAGTCCATAGGGGATGCCTCTATGGACTTTTTACTATTTAAAATTACGAGTAGTTTAACGTAATCTTGTAAGCTCATATGAAACGGAATGATAATGGATTACTTGTTTAACATAAAGGAAAGCACGGTGCCCCATATAAAGATTACTAAATAGAATAATCTTTGCAGCAGACCGGTAGGCATATGAACAAAAAATACAAGCAAAATGAGTATAAGGATGACTAGTAAGGACACTAAGCACCCATAAGTCCAATACTTGCCGCTTGTTAAAGATGATGCATATATCCAAAGACCAGCTAAAACAGTAACCATACCAAGCTGAGCGAATATTGAATGCCAAAATAAATTTATATCAGCCGGTATAAAGCCTGAAACAATATTGCCTAACGCTAATATAAGGATAAACGCTGTTGCTAGTTGGGTTATTGTTGTTTTCTTTAGGTTCTGTGAAATATAAAAAACACCAATTGAAAGTGTTAATCCGTTTACAATAAACAATACGTTCATCCAAAAATGGTGAGGAGAGCAAATTTCATGAGGTGCAATTGAATAGGTGTAGTTTCCACAAGAAGTTACGCCAAGATCACTCATTGCGTGATGTAAAAAACTGTAGGGAGCAGTTGAAGTCAAAATAAAGAAAGGTTCAACTAAAAAATACAAGCAAGTAGCAAACCAGCTTAAAATGCCAACCTTTTTTGATATATACAGAATCATCACCTCTTAAAAAGTGTTATATACGAATTGTATATCCAAATAATGCTAAATAAAACGGTCTTGAAGTCTATTTTTAAGTAGGGCTTGAGGTTGATGTGAGGAAGGAGGACTAATTCTTTAAACTTGAAGGTGCTTAGGAAAAGACCTCTTTACTAATGTTTTGTAGCGGTAAAGGGGTCCAAAAGCTGCTTAATTAGAAATGAATAAGTGCTGATTGTGCACCCATACGTAAAGTCAATGTATTCCAAACGGGGTGAGATTCAAGACATTTTCTCTAGAATTTTATAATCTGATGTTTTTTTAATATCTACATCATATTCATGTGCAAACCTTTCTAATTCCTTAAAAACATTTGGTGGATTAAATAATGCTATTCGCATATTCCACCCGTTTTCTACTTTTACTACTGCTAATTTTGTTTTCCAACTTAACCGTTTAAATACAATTCTTTTAATGTCCATTGGTGTAACTGTTTTTGCATATACTTTAAACCATAATATATATGTTCTATAGGTTAAAGTATCTTTGTCTATTTGAAATTCATATCTGAGGAACAGGGAAAGAAACGAACAAAGGATAGCCAAAAGAAGTAAAAAGGCAAGTGCTTTATATTGAATTGCTTGAATGAATAATAAAGCATACAAAAGTAATAAAGCAAACATGATAGTTTTTTGAGCGGTAGCTTTAAATAACATAGAATCTCCTTTCTTTAGTAAATAAGCCAACTTGTTTTTTCTATGATATTATTTAAGTGTTAATTTAGATTAGATTTATATTGGGAGGTCTTTTACATGTATAATACCATTTCAGATTTTATCAAAGAATGGAACAGCGAAGCCATGCTAACTCAAAAAGTTTTGGATAGCTTAACAGATGATTCGTTGAAGCAACAGGTTTACCCTGAAGGACGTACGTTAGGAAGAATTGCTTGGCATTTTACAACAAATATTCCAGATTATCTAACTGAATTTGGACTGAGCATAGATAGAATAGAAAGTACAGCAAGCGTTCCATCTTCTGCACAGGAAATTGCTATAACTTTCAAAAATGTAAGTTCTCATGCTGCTAAAATTATTGAACAGCAATGGACAGACGAAGCTTTAAGTCATACACAAGAAGCGTTTGGAAGACAGCAATCAAATGCGGCAATCTTAATGGGACTAATCAAACATATTGTTCATCACCGAGGTCAGATCACAGTTCTTATGCGTCAAGCAGGACTAAAACCTGCTGGAGTTTATGGACCTCCAAAAGAAGATTGGGTTCATTTAGGTGTAGAAAATCCACCGCTTTAATAATATCAAATAAATAAAAGAGAGGCTGTCCATAGAAAATACTATAAAATTTTTTCCGGACAGCCTCTACGTAAAACCTAATTAATCAGTTTGTGCTTACTCTGAAAAAGCTTTTGAGTACTGCACAACGCCTTGCACATTTTTTAGTGATCCCTCTGTTAACTCTAAGGCCATAAAGAATTCTTCAGGTATGTCAAATGGAGCATAAATATTCCATAAGCTAGCTGGTTTAAATCCAAACTTTGGATAGTAATCTTTATGCCCTAAAACGATTACTGAATGATAACCAAGCTCTTTTGCGCGTTTTAACGCAGCGTGTATTAGTTGGCTCCCAACTCCTTGTTTTTGATACTGAGGCGCAACTGAAACTGGAGCAAGTGCTAAAGAAACGGTAGCGTTATCACCATTTATAATTGTTATTTTAGATAGAAGAATATGGCCTATAATATCTGCTGCATTCTGATTTAATGCGACTAGTGAAAGTTCAGGAATAAATTCATCTGACTTCCTAATTCGTTTCACAAGTAAATGTTCTTTCTTATCGCTGTATTCTTCATTTAAAAAGGCGCTTTTCACAACTTTTTCAGTTTTATTATGTTCTTCAGTGAGTTCTTGTTTAATTAAGATATCCATTTAGAGTCTCCTATCAACTTGCTAAATTACCGCTTTTTATACTCCATAAATGGGGCTTCCTTTATGCACATATTCATTAAGGAAGCTTACTCACCCAGCTCTAAGCATAAGTTTAACAAACAAAAACCTCCAAAATTAGTATGTATATATTTTACAGTGTTGTATTTTGTGAGTCCACCTTTAATACATAATATTTGTTTATTGATTATGGTAAAATGTACTACATATGTTAAATTAAAGTATGTAAAGAAGGTGTAATGTCTGGTGTTGAAATTATTATTTATAAGTCTAGTAAGCTGTTTAATCATTTATATTGGGAAACGTGTATGGAAAAAAGGTAGTACTAATTTTATTGCTGGATATGGAAAGATATTTACACCTAAGGATGAAAAGAAGCTCGCTAAAGGAATTGGGCTTATTATTATGCTGTTTGGCTTTGAAACTATAATAATTCCCATTCTTTCTTTATTTTTTGAAGGGCTTGGCTTTTATTATGGATTGCTGATTGTATTAAACTTCTTCATTATATTGGGACTTATGATAAAGGACCAGGTGCAGGGAGAAGCCTAAAGGGGGAGAACACGATTAAAAAAAATATCCGGCTTATGATCGGTTTAATCAGCACTATTATCCTGTGTTTCTATGGAGTAAGAGGTTTATTCGTATATAAAACAATACCGTTTTCTTCTTACCTCTTTGCGGTAGGTGGAGCTATTTCTACCATTGCTCTTATCTGGGAATTAAAAAGGAACAGAGAATTATATTATAGTTAAAGACAAAGATCATAAAAGTCAATTAATGAAAAAGGTAGTTCAAAAAAGGTGAGTGTTATCTAATATTGTCAAACAAGATTTTAAGTCTCTTAACGAATATAAATATTATCTTGATACATTCCGCTTTTCCACCAGGAGTATTTGTCTTACCCTTCAATCAACTGCTAGAAAGACCTAAACAAATGAAGTCTGCGTTTAGCTTAATAAAAAAACAAACTACTAATCGAAAATCTTGATCAATAGTTCGTTTTTTACTTCATCTAAAATACTTTTGTCTCAACCTCTTTTTTCACCAGAATCTCTACTTCCGACTTTCTTATTCCCGAAAAAGAACTTTCCTGACACTGTTTTTCTAACCCCGAAATAAGTTCAACTATATAAAAAAATTGTTGATATGTGTAAGTTTTTGATGATAAATCAGTTGAACTGAAGGATTGAAAATCCACCTTTTCTTTTGTATAATAAGTTCAACAGAAGTTCAACTAAAAAAAGAGGTGTATAGAGATGAAAATTTCACGTTTTAATAAAGACTGTGGGAACTCAGTCGATATGAATATCATAGATGGATATCTATTTGATTTCCAAACCAACGTAGTAGAACTCCAAAAAGAAGCTGCTGATTCATTCTTCACAGATGCTGTTACAGCACCAGAGGAATTTAAAAAGCGTATCTTATTATCTACAACCATTGGAGAGGAAGAAAAAGAACGTTATTTCTTAGTGGGTGACATTGCCGCCAGCCAACAATTAGCAAACAATCATATCAATCGTTTACATAACAAAATTACAAGTCATATTCCATACGTAACATTTTTAGCTGCCGTTGCATACTACCACGCGTTACATACAAAAGATCAAAAGGACAACAACATCCAGATTGACTATTTCTCTACAATGTTACCAATTTGGTTACTAAAAAAAGAAAGTACGTTTGGTGAAGCGCAAAAGGCTATGGCAAATCGCTTTGTAGGTGATCACACTTTTTATATCCATACCCCAGGATTTGAAAAAGAATTAAAAGTATCTGTGGAAGAAAGTGTTTGTTTAAAAGAAGGTGAAATCGCACGTTTTGCGTTAAAGAAAGACCTAACGCTTCAAGACCGTGAAGATGCTAATGAATATGTGGAATGTGAAACCGTAATGATCGATATCGGTGGAGGATCCATTGATGTTGTAATCTTACCTGAAGGGTTGAAGGCTGCGAACAGTCGTGAATCGTTCCAAAGTATCGAGGGTATTCCCTACTTAGCACATATCGATAAGTTACGAAAAGAGAAATTCCCAGAGTTGTTTACCGATTTACGCGCTTTTGATCAATTTATTTTAGATAACTACAGCAAACAAAAGTTTGAACTAAAAAATGAAAACACAGGTGAATCCATTGATTTAACAGCTCAAATCAAATCTTCTCTAAGAGATTATGTAGAGATCTTACTAGCTAAGTTAAATGATGTCGCCCCACCACCAGCAAATAAAATCCGAAAATATGTATATAGTGGCGGTGTCGCTCCTACACTAGAAGTAGCGATTATGAATAGCATGCGTGAAAAAATTGGCGAAGAACGCACAGAGAAATATCATAAAGTGCCTGAGGATAGCCGTCACTTAAATTTATTCGGCTTAGAAATCCGAAGCATGGGGTACCTTCAAAAGAAACAAGCCGAGAAGAAAGCCGTTAAATCCTAACAGCGTAGGTGATAACCATGTCAGAGCGTCAAAACGCCTTTACGATTAAAACTAACCAGTTGAGTGATGAAGTCTATGATATACTTGCAAAATATGCAAAGTCTCGAAAATTAGGGGACTATATTTCATCTCTAATTGTTCGTGACCTTCATAGTTCATCTTCCAATCAAGTAGAAGCAGGACACAGAACAGAAGAACTTCTTGAACATATCAATTCCGAACTACGGGAATTAAAGAAATTAGCTCAGTCCAACGGGTTTGTGAGTAAACAAGAGGAGACAGAAGAGAAGCCTTCAGAAAGCCACCAAACCTTCAAAGAAGGTAAGGTTGCAGATCTAGAGCAATTATCCGGGTCATTAGATGATGATGATTTAGAGGAATATAACGATTTTTAATTTAAAAAGCTACTAGTATGTGGGACGAGACTGTCCCACATACCAGTAGCTTTTTTGTTTTCAATATGTCTATTCGTTTTTGATACATTATCACATGTACAAAAAACGTGTTAAACCTAAAAAAAATCGGAGGAAACAGTTTATTTATGGATAATAATAATTAGCATGAGTACTTTTATTTATTCTAAATTTGCTTTGTCTCAAGAACATTAATAATTAAGTTTAGGTATTCTAAATACCATATCGAAGCTCAATCACACCATGAAGTGTTAGATAAAAGGTACGCTTATCATCTCCCAAGATGACAGGGATATTGCGGAGTTTAGGTTGGGTTCAAAAGAATAAACATGACTATAAATTTATTAGATTAATAGCTTGCTAACTCTGAAGGTATTCAGAATTAGCGGGCTATTGTTTTTACATTGAAACGCTTGTATGTGAATTTAATTTATATAGCTTTTTAAGCAACATATAATTGATTGGCTCTAATTATTTAGTCACGATAAGCGCTCGAATAATTTCATTCCAGTAGTATTTGAAATCTTTTTTACTCGTATCTTTTTGTGTTAAACTCATCGATTCCTTTGTATTTTCTTTTTTTATATTCATTATGATTTCCCCCTATCACTTTGTATTTAGTATGTTGTGGTTTGATTTACCATATTTTATAATGAAATTAACGATCGTTACAGATGAACATTCCGATTGAATCAATCGGAATATCCGATTACATAGAGGTGAGGGAAATGGAAATAAAACAACTTATTACATTTAAAACAGCTGCAGAAAATTTAAATTTTACATATACGGCTAAAATTTTGAATTTTGCTCAATCAAGCGTTACCGCACAAATAAAAGCTCTTGAAAATGAACTTGAAACGCCTTTATTTGAACGTCTTGGGAAACGCTTGGTTTTAACAGAGGCAGGTAGAGAATTTAAAAGATACGCAGATAAAATGATTCAATTGACTAAGGAAGCAAAAAACGCTGTAAGTGGAGTGGAGGAGCCTTCGGGTACGCTTATTATTGGATCTTCTGAAAGCCAGTGTACCTATAGATTACCTCCCATATTAAAAGAGTTTAAGGATCAATTTCCTAAGGTTAAAATGATTTTTAAACCTATTTACTCTCAAGAACAAACAAGAGCGCAGCTACTAGACGGCACTCTTGATATCGCCTTTACAATGGAGCCTATTCAGCATCATGATGCAAATCTACATACACAATGTCTTGTTGCAGAAGACTTAAAAATTATTGCTTCGCCTCAGCATCCTTTAGCTGATAAAACGGATATCTACTTAGAAGAGCTTGAAAATGAGACTCTCTTGTATACCGAATCAGGTTGTTCATATCGCGTAGTGTTGGAAAACTTGTTTCGTGAGGCGGGGATTTGTACATCCACTAAATTTGAATTTGCAAGCGTGGAAGCTATTAAGCAATGTGTGATGTTGGATTTAGGTATTGCGATATTGCCTGAAATAGTGGTAAAAGGAGAGCTTGAGAAAGGAATATTAAAAGAATTGACTTGTACTAAAGTGGATAAGACCCTTTATACACAAATGTTTTGGCATAAAGATAAATTTATGTCTCTTCCTTTACAATCGTTTATTCAATTGGCTTGCAGTACTTTTGGTTTAAATTATATAGGTACCGAAAGTGAAAAACTCTAGGTACATTATGCTGACTAAAGAATTCCACAGTATACATAAAATAATTTGATATCTTTCCCAATAAGATAAGAGGTGAAGGAAATCTTCATTCCTTCACTAATATATAGATGAACATTAATAAACTAGATTTTAATTGGTGAAATCTGAGTTAGGAGTTGATCTAATTTGAAAATGCAAATAAATCAAATTGAACTAAATGGTTTAACATTTCAATATCGAGAGGCGGGCGAAGCTTCAGCACCTGTCATTGTTGCACTTCACGCTTTAGGAATGAGTGCAGAATCGTGGGACGAAGTAGCGGCTGCATTAGGAAAGGAATATCGGTTTTTAGCTTTAGATCAAAGAGGACACGGTGGAAGTGAGAGAGCCGGAACCTATACGTTTGAACTTATGTGTGATGACTTGCTTCAGTTTGTAAATGCGCTGAAATTAGAGCGCTTTACGTTAATGGGTCATTCTATGGGTGGCACCGTCTCCTACCTTTTTTCCGAGACATTTCCATCAAGGGTAAAACGGTTAATTGTTGAAGATACACCTCCACCTTTTACAGGAGAGAAGTTCGAAATTCCTTCTAAACCTCCTGGCTCTCTACCATTTGACTGGGAGGTTGTACCTTCAATTCTTCAACAGTTGAACAACCCGAATCCTAAATGGTGGGGAAGTCTTACAGAGATAATTGCACCTACTCTCATCATAGGAGGAGGATCTAGCCATATCCCTCAAGATAAGTTGCAGGAAGTTTCTAAACGTATTCCAGATTGCAAGTTAGTGACGATAGAAGGAGCTGGACATGAGGTGCATACAGAGAATTTATCAGCGTTCTTAACTGCTGTGAAAAATTTCCTTGATTCGTGACTTTCTGGATTTCTTATTTAATTTGAAAGTTTGGTTAAGTAAATAACATGGTAAAAGTTATTAAACTTTTATAGAAAGGGAGACTATACGTTAGTCTCCCTTTTAATCCATGAATATGTTAATATATAGATTATATGTAATAAAATTCATAATAAAATATCTTTTATGAAAGATAAATAAATGTCTTTTAATAGTAATAGGGAATGCTATAACTCATTAAATGAGCATGTTTGAAAGGAGGAGAATTTCTTGTTGAAATTTATAGAAAAAGGTTTTTTCTATGGCCTTATTTTAGGAGGATCATTAGGTTTCTTTGTGATTCCATATAAAGAAGTTGAATCAGTCGGTGATGGTGTAACAGAAACAACCTATTTAACCCTTATTGATTTCATTATTCATCTCATTCGTTTTAGTGTAGTTATAGCTATACTTGGAGCGGTAGTAGGTTTCTTTCTTTATAGAAAAAAGAGTTTGGAGTGATTCACCCAAGCATTTTCCTACTGGTGATTAAATACATTATGGAAGCTGCTAATTAAATGGTGACATATAAACATTTATCTAGTTCGTGGAGGACCAAATTGAAAAAACGTTTTAGTCAATATTCACTGTGGTTATCGTTGCTTGGGATGGTTGTTGGTGTTGGCCAGTATTTTACACCCATACATAGCCCCGACATTTTGTATGTATTACTGTTTATTTGATAGGATTCTCATGTGGAATAATAGCTTTTGGAAAACAAGAAGAGGGGTTGATGAAATATTTTAGTTTAATCTCTTTTGCAGTAATCCCAATATTTATTATGGCGAGCTTTGTATTTTTTGCAATGAATTTTGGTGAAAAATAAAAGATGGTAGTTATAATAAATATTTTCATGTTAAAATTTGTATGTGGGATGTAAAGACACAATTCGGTTGGTAGTCCGGATGCATTGATATGTATTAATGTCAGTAACCTTCCCCTCCTCGGGATGTCCATCATTTCATAGTATGTTTAGAGGAGGGAATCGTTATGTCACTAACGATTTACCATGATGGTCAGTTTTGGGTAGGAATTATTGAAGTTGTAGAAGGCGGTAAGTTAAAAGCATTTCGTTATGTATTTGGAACAGAACCAAAAGATACAGAAATATTAGACTTTATTTATGACAGATTGCTAGAGGTGATCAATCAATCGGTTCATGCAGGTCTTGATGTAAAAAGAAAATCTACTAAAAAGGTAAATCCAAAACGCTTACAGCGCCAAGTAGCAAAAGAGATAAATAAGGTTGGTATTTCGACTAAAGCTCAAGAAGCCATGAAGCAAGAGTACGAAGAAAAGAAAAAAAGTAGAAAAAAGAAAGCTAAGCAATACCATGAAGAACTAAAGGAACAAAAGTATTTGATGAAGAAACTAAAGGCGAAAGCTAGGCACAGAGGCAAATAGAGAGGCGGGGACAAAATTATTTTAGACGAAGTGAGAAACGAACCATTGATCAAGATGTTTGATTCGTGGTTCGTTTTTTTTGTTAGGGTAAACGTAGTTTTCATGTGTGTAGGTCTTTCTAGCAGGTGATTGGAGGGCAAGACGAAGACTCCTGCGGGGAAAGCGGAACAGGTGAGACCCCACAGGGAGCGTATGCGACGAGGAGGCTCAGCGGCCGCCAGCGGAAAGCGAAGTCTTGCACGGAAATCAACTGCGGTGTCACAAGCAGTTCAGCTCATGTATACTAGTTGTTCATCTTTAGATTGGATTCATTTCGTTATGTCTCAACCTCTTATTCTTTTACGATAGGAACTTTCTTAAAGAATTGTTGTCGAATAGCTGCCGATTTAACTGCTTTATTAATCTTTTCTTTATTATTTATAAATTGCTGTGCTTTTTCTTTATCAAATAACTCATTGCTATCTGGTAAAGTTTGAATGTTTTTAGAAATGAATTGTTTCATTTCTTCTCTAGATACTGAGAATTTCTGATCATCTATTTTAAAACTGTATCCTTCAGCATTAGGTATTAGTATCGTTAAATAAATAGCATTATAAAGAAAGTTTTTCTCTAGCGTATTCTTACCGTCAAACCAATATTTTAACGTTTCATCTTCAGATAAAGAGCCCTCTTTAGTACCATAAATTATTTTTGGTGTTTTATTATGTAAATCGATTTCTTTAAACGTTTCTCCTCCAGGCAATGCTCTTACGATAGCTAAAACGTTAGAATTATCTCCGACATAAGTTCCGCTATGCTCTTTAAGCTTTTGTACATCAACAGTGTTAATACTTGTGACTTCTTCTTTTGAAGAACAGCCGGCTATGCCTACAAGGAGTAATAAGATTAAACAAAAAAGCACCTTAAAATATTTCATAAAAACCTCCATTTTATTACTATAATACCCTTATGTGGATTTTTCACGAATTATCAGTGTATCGTAAATATGATGTTTTGAAAAGATGTAGGTACTTTTGTACAGAATAACCTTTGCTGTAGGGGATGTTTTGTCTACTGTCAGTAGAAGGAAGGAACTTTGAAACATGAAAAGACCCCAAAGCTTTCTTGAAAAAGCGCTTTGAAGTCTTCATTTCTCGTGTTTTGCTTTTAAGAGCTAATCCTTACAATTGATTTGATAATTAGTTCCCAGTCTTCACTATGGACTTCATGTCCTGTACCCTCAAGAGCTATTAATTTAGCATGAGCAATAGCTTTTGCAAGAGCAAGTCCATGTTCGTATGGGAGTGCCGGATCTTCTGTTCCATGAATGATCAGTGTAGGTATACTAATTTCACTCGACCTGTCATAATATTGGCCTCCTCCTTGAAGCAAAGCATGGTTAAATCTACTCGGCAGCTGTTTGGCCCGGGCAGCTTCTCTTTTTGCTAGCTTATACATCCTTTCCTCTTCATAAGGTTTTGTTCCACTTAACGTTTTCCATCCACCTGCAAGATAGGGAACGGTTTCCTCATGTTTTGACCAGTCTATGGAAGTGCTTTTTGTATGATAATCAAGTATGCGCTGATCCATTGGAGGCAATTTTTCCGCCTCCGTTCCAAAAACGCTTGATGCAATTAAAGTAAGAGAGTCTATGCGTTCGGGATATCTAAGAGCAAGAATCTGTCCTATCATCCCGCCCAAAGACATTCCAACAATATGAGCTTTTTCGATAGAGTAAGCATCTAAAACGCCAATTGCATCGTCAGCCATATCCGTTATTGTATAGTTAGAAGTTCCGGGTGGATAAGTGGTAGAGCGGCCTAAATCACGATGGTCGTAACGAATAACAAATCTCTCCCTATCAGCAAGACGAAGACAGAAGTCTTCATCCCACCAATCTAACGAGGACATTGCTCCCATTATTAAAAGTACAGCAGGATTTTCGGGGTTTCCAAAGCTTTCTGTGCAAATCTCTACGTTATCTATTTTTAGTATTTGTTCATTCATTTGTGTACCTCCTCTTAAGTGTTAGAGAAATGAAAAGCAGCTCTTTATTCAGTTCTCTAAAATGAGGTTATTTCCTTTTTGAATTTTATTTAGGGAATCGATTATTTTGCCTATCTCTTTACCAAAGAGTGAAATATAACCAAAACTAAGGGAAGAGGACGAGCATAAACTGTTAGAGACCGAGAGTTTACTATCTGTAATAAGTTCTATATTGACTAGAATAGAGCAGGAAAGTTGAATGCACGTATGGAAGACTAATCATGTGAGGTGAAAACGAGAATGAATGATTACTATGGAGAGCTTTGCACAAGGTTATACGAAGTTGATAAATCCGTTGCAAAGAGAAAAGAGCTGGAGTTTTATCTTTCCTTTGTAAAAGACCAAAATATGAAAGTATTAGAACCGATGTGCGGGAGCGGTAGAATGCTTATTCCATTTATGCAAAACGGAATTGATATTGAAGGGTTCGATATTTCTAAAGAAATGCTTGAAGCATGTGTAGAAAAGGCTGAAAGAATAAGCATTAAACCAAATGTATGGTACCAAGATATCGAGAATTTTCAAAATAGTAAAAAGTATGATCTTATTATAATACCTTTTGGCTCTTTTTCGCTGTTAGCTGATGATATTGTCACTAAGAGTCTTCAAAATATGAAAGCAGTTTTAAAAGACGGCGGAAAAATACTTTTAACGATTATAAAGAAAAAAAGTAAAATTGAAGAACTAGTAGATTGGACTGAAACAAATAGAGTATCTTTTAATAAAGAAATCATCGTCGTTTACAAAAAAAGCTTCTACGATAGAAGAACGAGCTCTTTGAATACTAAGATAAAATATGAACTACTTCAAGGAAATCAGACACAAAAGGTGGAGATCATGGATTTTCCTCTTCGACTTTATAGTTCAGAAGAATTTGAAAGTATCCTTTACTCTAATGGATTTAACAACCTTACTGTTCATGAAGTAAAAGATGGGTACGGAGAAGGCGTCTCATTTTCTGTTTATGAGTGCGGAATATAGACAATGTAATACCATTTAAACTTTGATTACCTTTTTCATTCATTACAACTTGATAGATTAATATACATATACAGGATTGCTGAATTCGTGTGCTACTGGTAAGCATATGAATTCATCGTTCCCATGAGGAGATGCTTTATGAAGCGGTTAATAAATAAAGTTGCGATTGTTACTGGTGCTAGTCGAGCGCAGGGTATTGGTACTGAAATATGTCGGGAGTTAGCTAGAGAAGGGGCAGATATCTTTTTTACCCATTGGTCAAAGTATGATCATTCGATGACTTATTTTAATGAAGATGATGCTAATTGGTCGAAGCATCTTATGGAGGAGATTCGCAGTCTGGGAGTACGATGTGAATCGATGGCATTGGATTTATCACAGCCCGATGCACCAATAAAGCTGCTTGATACAGTTCAAACCAAACTGGGTTCTCCATCAATCCTTGTAAATAATGCAACACATTCTGTGGACGTGGATTTTCGTTCTATAGATGCTGATGTTCTCGACGCTCATTATGACGTGAATGTTAGAGGGACATGTCTTTTAACTGTTGAGTTTGCACGTCTAATCGAAGGCAAACATGGCGGTCGAATTATTAATATGGTATCAGGTCAAGATAAGTCACCTGAGCCTGGAAATTTGGCTTATGTTGCCACCAAAGGTGCCGTTTCTACATTTACTAAATCAGTTGCTATTGAATTAGCACCTCTTAAAATTACTGTTAATGCTGTAGATCCTGGACCAACTAACACTGGCTGGATGAGCAGTGAGTTAAAGGAAGATTTACTGCCGAAGTTCCCAATGGGTCGACTCGGTGAGCCTCGAGATGCCGCCAAATTAATTATCTTTTTAGCAAGTGAAGAAGCGGAATGGATTACCGGACAAATTATCCACTCAGACGGTGGCTTTTGGTGATTTAACATAGTAGCGGTCTTTCAATCTTTTAGCGGATTTTTATATGGAACAAGTAGCTGAAAGGATCTTCAAATGAAGATTCTTTTTTTATAATGTAAAGTAACATTAATGGGCTATGAAGGGAAAAGTACGGGCTTTTCTAAATCAATAGTAAAATAAGGTATCTCATTATGGTGAATGCTTTATCACTTTCACTTATTGACGACAAATCGGGTATATTCAGGGGGAATATGTATATGTCAGGCTTTGAGGAAGAAGAAGTACTAACAGGAGGGAATGTCTCTAACGTTTATCGTTCGGGAAATACTGTACGACGAGAATTAAAATCAGGTAGTCATAAAATTCATAGACTATTAAAGCATTTAGAAAACAAAGGGTTTAGTTATGCACCAAAATTTTTAGGTATTGACGAAAAAGGGAGAGAGGTCTTGTCATTTATTGAAGGTGAAGCTGGTAATTATCCTTTAAAGCAATATATGTGGTCCGATGATGTTTTGATAGAAATAGGGAAAATGCTTCGTCTTTATCATGATTCAGCGAGTGATTTTTCATTTGATGATAGCTGGAAATCAATAGATAACACGCCTAAACCATTTGAGGTACTATGTCATAATGATTTTGCTATATACAACATTATTTTTAATGATGAGAGACCAATAGGAATTATTGATTTTGATGTTGCTGCACCTGGGCCAAGGCTTTGGGACATAGCTTATACTCTTTACACGTGCGTCCCTTTAAGTAGATTTTATCTTTCTGAAACAGGTGAGAAAATTTATTATAATTCATCACAGCATGCCCAACATATAAAACAAAGAGTGAAATTATTTTTTGATTCTTATGGTGAAGAAGCAGAAGAAGATTACTTGGAAATGGTATTACTGCGGGTGGAAGGATTATGTAAAACCATTATAAGAAAAGCTAGAGAAGGTGACATTGCGTTTCAAAAAATGATAGACGAAGGGCATCTTGAACATTATCAAAATGATATTAAATTTATTCGTGAACATAGGAAAGAATGGATTTAATTTTAATAGAGGAGCACTGGTCATGCGAATTATTAATATTAGAGAACAGGTAGAGTACAAAGACAAAGCTATTGAATATATTCAGCGTAAGTGGGCGAGTAAAGAGAATTTAAGGCTTTATGAAGACTGTATTATACATAGCTTAAACACAAATAGTTGTCTTCCAGTCTGGTACTTGTTAGAAGATAAAGGAGGAATTATCGGCTGCGCAGGGCTTATCACCAACGATTTTATAAGTCGAATGGATTTATGGCCCTGGGTGTGTTCTCTTTACATTGAAGAAAGTTATCGAGGTAAATCCTTAGGTGAGCAACTTCTTTTAAAGCTGAAAGAAGATACGAAAAATGCCGGATTTGATAATCTTTATTTATGCACCGACCACGTTGGATACTATGAAAAGTATGAATTTTCATATATAGGCGATGGTTATCATCCGTGGGGGAGTAGTTCGAGAATCTATAGGGCTAATTTAATAGGTTAACTATCAATTTTTTCATAAAATGTTTTTAGCTGTTTTAATCAGTGAATAGCGGGTATAAGTTGATTATACAAGCGTAGACCCCCCAGGAACATGCATGTATATTTCTTTTTCTTACTTACCCTGTTGAATCCTCTTTTTATGGAGGATTCTTTTTTATGTCTAAAAGAGAACCTCTCAGGCTATATACATCAAACACCTTAAACATCCCTTATGTATTTTATACTCACTGAATCTAGGTCACGTTATAAGATGAAAGAGATTCATTCTGTTTTTATAAATTGCGGTAACTAAAAAAATCGCTGTTGGAGGAGGCTCCTGTGTTTCAAAGGAGATTTTGCAAACGATATAGAAAAGTTAAAAATATAAAGGCAGATAAAAGGAAAGAGATGAAAAAATGAAAGTACTTGAAACAGAAAGAATGCTTTTAAGGTTGATGACAGAAGAGGACTCAGATAATCTATTGCAAATTTTCTCTGATTCAGAGGCTATGCGATATTATCCTTCAACAAAGGATCTAGAAGAAACACGTAGTTGGATTAGGTGGACAAGCAAAAATTATAAAGAGCATGGTATTGGTCTATGGATTGCGGAGCTAAGAGAAACTAATGAGTTCGTAGGTCAATGTGGATTGATTCCCCAGGAAATTGAAGGCGAATTAGAAATCGAGATTGGGTATCTGTTTGTACGTAAACATTGGGGGAAAGGTTTAGCGACAGAGGCAGCGGCTGCCTGTAAAGATTATGGATTTAATCAACTAGGTTACAATCGATTAATTTCTACAATAGATAAAAATAATGAAGCATCAAAAAGAGTGGCCACAAGGGTTGGGCTACATTTTGAGAAAGAGATCTTTAAGTGGAATAAACCTATTGAGGTTTATTCTGTAAATAACAAAGAATAAAACAGATCCTCCTTGATGGAACAGGGTTGCTACGGCAACTCTTTTTCTTATTATATGAAAGGCTAGCTTTTTTAAATGTGCTATGGAAAGAGGTCTCATGTTGACTGTGGATAAATGTAAGAAACCTTGCAGAAATACTAAAGACAGGTATGAGATTTATTCTAGAGAAGAAAATATTTTCTGGAGTCTTTGTTCGCTATACCACTTTTTGCATTCTTTTTTTGATTCACTGGCTCAAAAGAACTTTTGGTATGGATCTATCTTTTATATTTATACAAATGTAGAATTACTTCTACTTGGATTGTACTATTTCTTGAGAATTTATAAAAATAGAAGTGTGAGTTAGGCTGAACAAAGCTCTTTAAATATCAATGTCCACAATTCTTGTTGCGTCAAATTTTTATAACAGATTGCTTTGCAGAAAATCAATTATTTTTCATCATTTAATAAATAGTATTAAATCTCATGGACGCCTTGTATATTTTTATATTATTTACCGCAATTTAAAAGAAAAAGGTGAGGCTGATATAATGGCTAAAATAATTCCATCCTTATGCATTTTGCTGGGGGCTTATGTTCTTATTGTATTCATCGACATTTTCCAGGGAAACTATATGTTTCAATCGTTTTATAACCTAAAACAATATTTTGTAATTGCTCGTGGGGAAGATTATTTTTTGGTTATTTTATTTGCTTTAATATTCCTTACTGTTAGCATTTTTCCTGTTTTAAAAAAACAATAGCCTCCCTTGTCATGAAAGGGCAGGCTTTATTTTTTGTTTTATATATGCTGTAATCAGCAATAAGATGGGAATTGCTATATGAAAAGGGAGGTGCAATAAATAAGGAACAATTTTGAGTCCTTCATTTATATGAGCTTGGTAACTAGGAGCAATCATCAGTGAGGAGAAAAAAATAACACCGCCAATTAAATAAATGTTTGTAACAGAAGATTTCATTCGAAACAAATCAGCAGCGCCAATCACTGCACAAAAGAAATAGATGGTTATTTTAACAAAACCTAAAATGACCATGAGAATAAGAATAAAGGTATCCAGCCTTTGAATAAAACTAGCTATGTTAATGTAACTCACAGCTGTAAGAGCTGGGAAAGAGGATCTTAAAACAGTCTCTGGTCCGAGTACACACAAAAGAATAATCGAATTAATGGTTAAGACAATTCCTCCCGTTATAATGGCGGATAACCCAATTGCTGCAGCCTGACTTTTTTTATTCAAATAAGGAAGAATCATAGTAAAGGTAATCAATTCCCCGAAAGGCACAGTAATACCAAGAGGGAGTAACTCTTTCCCTATGTTTTCCCATCCATTTGCTAATACGGGTTGAAGGTTTTCCACCTTGATATAGCCTCCTACTACATACAAAACATTTAATATAAAAAGAGTCAGTAAAATAACAACAAAACATAAGCATGTAACTCGTGCGAATGCTTCTATTCCTAAGTGAATACTATAAATTAACACAAAGGTCATACATATACCCAGCGTAATAATCGATGTAACATAGTAAGAAGAACTAATTAGTAATTCTTCAAAATCACGTAGTACTCTAGAAGCAATATAAACAAAATATATAATATAGCAAAAGCTAATAGCACCGCCTACGTATTTACCCCAGATTTTAATGAGATAGCCAGTCAAAGGCATATTAGGGTATCTCTTATATAAGGAGATATAGACTAAATACAGTACACACCCAAAAAAAGTAGCCAAAAGGGGGACTATCCATGCATCTTGCCTAGCAGCCTTTCCTATATCTAAAAGTAACGTACTGCCTAATATAAAGATAAACATCATACAAAATAATTGAAACCCATCGATTTTTATTTTAGTCAACGCTTTTTCAGCTCCTCATCTAATTTACCTCATAAGGATTTGTACGCATTCCGGTATTTACAATACTGACGTTCACATTCATCGATACCTTCGCACTTGAAAATAGATTCTCCCAATTATGTTTATGCTGACGCCAATAACTAGGGTTGGTTCGAGATAAGCTATCACCAAAGCCAAATATATCTGCCTTTTCTTTTTGTGCGATGGTAATAGTCTTTGTAATTTCCTTTTGCAGTTCATTTTGGACTTCTTTTTCCAACTCTTTTAATACCTTAGGGTTGCTTAAATCTTTCTGGCATGATGTTTCCGTAATTTCTCCCATCACATTCAAATCTGTATGAATAAAAGGTTGTCCATGGCGGATTTTTGTCTTTATTTGACTTTTTATTCCGGTCGTCGTAACTGTGATATTCGCATTTATATTACAAGGGAAAACAAGGGCCGTGCTCTTCACTTTAGACGTAGCAAGTTGAACAGATCGAGCCTCATCCCCATCCAGCCATCGAACTAATTTCCCTTTTCTAAACATAGCTAATCCTTTTACCTGCATAGCGCTTGGGCTGGTATTCTCTAAATTGCCTGCTTCTTCTGACTTCTGAGAGGGTTTGTTAATGGTGATTCCAGGAAGAGATAGGTCTTTTCCCTCACTCAAAAGCATAGAAATAACTTCATATGCTTGTACATTACTAACTATTCCGTACATTTTTTGATTGTTCTGGGTTGTACTTAGGATACTTTTGACTGGAGTAACCTCGAAAGGTTCAATCACACCAAGCAATTTCTCAGCAGTTCCATCACGTGCAATAAAAACTGGAATACTTGTACGAGCTTGCTTGCCTCGATCCAAGGCATCAAATAATGAGCTAAGGTCATTTCTTGCTAACTTTTCACCTACAACGATAAGCGAAAGATGAGAAGTAATATGTTCTCTTGGGATGACGACAGAGGCTTTTTTTAATGCTTCCACTAACGTTTTGGCCGTTACTGTATAGTTAATGACAGGAAGACCTTGTCCTCCCGACGAACTGCCTTGTGACAAACCACTTGGGTTAATGACCTGATAGGTTACTTTATAAGGTTGTTCCAAATTTTCATTCTTATCAATTCCCAATCCTATAATAACTCCTATTTGGTTTAATTCTCGGTAATTCGAACATCCTGAAACGCATAAACAAATGGCAGCGATCCATAAAAGCGAAAGATAAGTTTTCATTTTCTATCCTCATTCATCTTTATACGACGTCTATTTATTTTGATGTTTTTTCAACAGAGATGGTAAAGAGAATCGAACTAAAGTATCCTTTTGCTTTTTAAAATCAAAGGGAGCAAAAGGTGAAAAGTAGGGGATACCGAAAGATCTTAGACTACTTATATGAAGCCATATACATAAGGTCATAAGCAAAATTCCATATAAGCCAATAAATGCTGAAATTAGAATCAAGATAAACCGAAAACCACGGGCCGCATTGACAATGCTAGTAGATGGCAGTGTAAAATTGCTGATGGCAGAAATAGCAACAATGATCACAACAGCCGCCGATACAAAACCTGCTTCTACAGCTGCTTGTCCTAAAATCAGCGCTCCTACGATTGAGACTGCTGGTCCGATTGCTCTAGGCATTCGGATTCCTGCTTCTCGCAGCATCTCAAAAGCTAACTCCATCACTACCATTTCTACAATTGCTGGAAAAGGAACTCTTTCTCTTTGCGCCATTAAGCTGACCATTAATGTGTTTGGAATAAGTCCCTGATGATGCGTAATCAATGCTAAATAGATAGCAGACGCATACATAGACAGAAAAAAAGAACCAAATCTTAGTATCCTTAAAAAGGAAGCAATATAATAATTTTGATAATAATCTTCGGGAGACTGAAAAAATTGAGAAAAAATAGCAGGTGCGATTAATACAAAAGGTGTTCCTTGTACAATAATAGCAATTCGACCTTCTAATAAATTTCCTACAACGGCATCAGGTCGTTCCGTATTTAATAGAAGTGGAAAAATAGTCGTCCTATCATCCCGGATAAATTCCTCAATATAGTTCGACTCGAGGACCCCATCTACCTTAATCTCTTTTAAACGTTCTTTGACTTCCTCTACAATACGTTCATCTGCATTCCCTTGAATATACATGATCCCTATATCTGTTTGGGTTACGCTTCCAATTTTCATGCTGTCTAAGCGTAAATTAGAATCCTGAATTCTAGCTCTTATCAAGGAGGTATTAGTCCTTAAATTCTCTGTAAAACTATCTTTAGGTCCTCTAACAACAGTTTGGCTGGTTGGTTCTGTTACTGCGCGGGACTGAAGTTTTTTTGTATTGCCAATGAAAATTCTAGAACTTCCATTCAGTAGTATGACTGTATCACCAGTTAAAACGGCTGACATAAATTCATGCCAATTCTCTTTTATAGTCAATTGAGATACAGTTAACATCTGGGGTATTTGTGCTTCTATCTCTTTGGCGGTTACTACTTGATTACTTTCCTTAAGCCACTGAATAAGAGGAGTCATGATATTCTCATTTATAATGCTTTCATCTGCTAATCCGTCAAGGTGAATAACGGCTGCTTTTAACGTGTTTTGATACGGAGACTCAACCATTCGAACCGATACATCGGAGCTATTTCCTAATTCGTTCAATAGTCTCTCTATATTTTTATTTACATCATCATATAAGGGAGTTGCTGAACAATCTGTTGTCTTTTCTTTATTAGAGCTTTTCAGAATATATCTTTGTCGCACGTTTTACCACCTTTTATATGAGTGAATATTTGTTATACAACGAGTAACGTTATCATTCCTATAAAATGTAAAAAATATGCACGTGAGGAAAATACATAAAATAAAATGATAGTAAATGTATCTAATTTTGTTTTCTTTTTTGTCGCATTAGTTGAATGTCAAAATAAAGCTGAGGATTCTTTAGAGTTTTTAGAAGAAGATCAAAGCGGGTTAGCTAGTATTACCTTATATCCAGTGACAGGTCAGAAGATATTGTTTTAAGAATTAAGTAATTGGAGAGAAAAGCACATCGTATTTCTCTGTATATCTGATGTTTTTATTGCCGATATCGTACATTATGATAACTAAAAATGAAGGGAATATTCAAATTGGCTGATTCCAAAATTCCCAATGCAAAAGAATAAAAAGCCCGCTCTTAAATTTAATTGCTTAGAGATTGGGCTTTTGTATAGGAATATTTTCAACATTATAAGTGAATTTCTACTTGCAATGCTTTTCTTTTTTATGCCTTAACGGTCTGTTTTTTTACAGGAATGTAGATGTCGATCTCTTTGTTTTCTGAACCATAGCATCTCTTATCATACAGTTCAAACTCCATTGATCCGTAGTGCTCATAACCTGATTCTGGAAACCACTCTGTGAAAACATAATTCCATGTGGACTGAATGGAAGAAGTAAAGGATTCTTCATTTGATTTTGGCGTAGTAAATACCGCATATTCTAGCTCAGGGAAGCTTCTATAAACTGTTCCTTCAGGCGCTGGAGTGTCTTTCTCTACCTCCATGCCAATTACATAAACAAACTCACCCGTTTCAGGATTAAAATCAGTGCAAATACCAAGCTCCGTGTTTTCGTTTATGGGATTGGGAATTTTAGATCCCAATCTATTTTGCATGTACTGTTGCCAAAATTCAGGAATGTCTTTATTATTCTGGCCACCCTCGTTCTTCGTTTTTAGCTCATATCCAATGACATAAAAAGCAGGTTTAGTGACTAGTTTTGGTTCCATTTTATTTCCTCCTGACAAAAGTGTGGTAGTTAGGTAGGCTTTTCCCCGTAGCGGTCCAGATATTCTTCTTGCGTTACGGTATTGTTTCGGTGAAACATCATAAAATTTTTTGAACGCTCTGTTAAAGGACTCTTGATAGTGGAAACCAACATCAAGGGCGATATCAATCACTTTTTCATCTGTGAAAAATAAGCGTTCTGCTGCGCGTGTAAGTCTTCGTTTTCTCACATAATCCATCACTGATTCTCCAACCATGGCTTGGAAGACACGGTGATAATGAAAAGGAGAAAAACAAGCAATTTCTGCTAACTTTTCTAAAGTAATTTGTGTCTCCAAATTCTCCTCAATGTAATCTAGCGTTCTCTGTATACAAGTTACATAATTCATTTACATTCACCTACCTTACGTTCACTATAACAGCAAACAAATCTTTGTTCTTAACATTTTTTGCTATATTCAATTAGGTGAGGGGACTTTTCCAATATACGCCTCTAGATGTATAGTCCTAAGAGGATTTTAATGTTAAAATTTTCTATGTAAATTAATGGAACAAATACATTGTTAAAGGGAGCGTTTGAATTGAAAAAACTTTGTTTTAGCTTAATAATTATTTTTTTATTAGGCGCTTGTTCTTATCAGGAAAGTACAAAAGAAGCTAGTGGAAAAATTGTATTACCAACTTCCATATTTAGTTCATCGAAAAATAATGCTGTAATTGATGAAAAGGAAATGAAAGAAAGTATAAAGACATACTTAGATACTAGCGAAGATTTATCCAATATCAGTGACCAATTTGAAGAAATTATGGATTCTGATCAACAGCTAACTAAAGCTGAAGCGAAAAAACTCGAACAACTAAACGATCTGGTCAGAGAAAATGATCGTAACTTTTCCACCTATATCTCGCACAATACTCTACCAGAAGGATATAAAAAAGAGTCAGAGAGAATTAGCCGCTTTATTACGGATTCCAATCAAATTTTGGATGAACTGGATCAAGCAATCGATGACATGGTTGAGCGTATGAGCGAAGGAGATTTTTCTGAAACAGAAATTGAGTCAATTATGAATAAAAATGAAGGTGTAAATGGAAGGGAACAGAAAAAAATAGAGAATTTTCTAGATGACAAAAATATTGATACAAAAGCTTTTGGACGAAAGAGTTAAAACAATTTAATAGGTTTGCTTTGGTTAGGGGGAGTTTACTATTGGAATAGTTAAGTCTACAAACAAACTTGCATTTTCTATTATATATTTAGTCTTCGGTACAGCTTTGGGGATAGCAGCCAAATATTTAGATACTGTTGCAGGTGTTGATGGAAGTTGGTGGATGAACATCATACCATATTTTGGATATTTGTGTTCAAGGACAGGTATTTGGGTACTGATTGCTACTCTTATAGCCGCGTATAGTAAAACCCAAATTAGTGCGGCTCTTAATACATTCGTGTTCTTTATAGGAATGCTAACAGGCTATTATATATATTCAGCTTTTTTATTTGGATTTTTTCCAACCAGTTATTTTTTACTGTGGGGAAGTATCGCACTAGCGTCTCCGTTTCTAGCAGCTATTGTATGGATCGCTAAAAATAATTTACGTCTAGCTTGGATATTACCAGCGTTGCCTATGGGGTTATTGTTAAGTCTTTCTTTAGCGGTTGGAATATTTTATATACATTTAAACTATATTGAAGAATTCATTATGTATGCTGTTTTATGCGTAGTCTTTTACAAAACTCCAAAGCAGCTAGCGGCAACAATTGCTGTTTCGTTTATTATTTCGTTTGTTATCAAACAAGTGAGTCCATTTCACTTTTGATTGTTCTGAAAAGAACTATTTTTTTAATTCTTTATTCAATAGCATAATGAACTTCTTTTGCACCTTCTCGTTACGAATCATTCTAAAGACACGGAAGCTACTGTGTAGATAAGATCGCACTCGTCTATTCCCAAAAAGTAGTGCATAGTATTCCTTGTTATCATAAACGTTTTTGAACCAGTGCTGCTGTTTTAGCAACAAAATATGTTTGTTAATTTTTCGAGTATTTAAAGGCCTAGGAGTATCAACAATAGGACCTAAGCTTGATAAAAAATCAGATAAAAAATCAGTCATTTATACATCTCACCTTATCATCTATGTATTATCTATTATAACTGTATTTAAGTATTTTTATAGCTTAAATGAGCTTTTATAGTTTTGATATCTGCACTACTGATAAAAACGATTCTGATAACTAACTATAAATACAATCCATAATGGTTTTTACATATATATTCTTTAAAATACAGTAATTAGGAAAATTTTAGAGAAGTAATTCGTATAAAAGGTAGGAGGTGATGGATATTAACACTGAAAAACGTCTAGATGAAATTGAAAGAAAATTAGATGATTTACATAATAAGATAAGTAATCAAGAAAATAGAGCAAAGTATAAACCTATCTTTACAGTTGTACTCATTCTATCTGCAATTCTCATATTTTTTGTGCTGATAGGTGTTGTAAGTTTTTTCACAGGTTAATTTTTTTACTAGTCTCTCAGAATTATTTCTGGGAGACCTTTCATTGTTTAAACTAACGGCAATTTGTTTTGTATAGAATATGCCTGAGGATAAAAGGGGATAAAATTATAATGGAAAGTGAAAAGAAACGTTCCGCATTTAGCGCATCTTTCAAAATCTACGAACAGTTTTTAAAAAAGATCTTACATATGTTCTTTACTAGATAATATTCTACGCTACGTTAACTAAAAATATATAGTTTAATACAATATAAGTTAGTAAAAATGACATTATGCTGTTTACATGGAGGACGAGGATGAGAAAGTTTTGTATTGCTTTATTTAGTCTTTTCTTTTTTGTTTCATTAGTTGGATGTCAAAGTAAAGCTGAGGATCCTTTAGAGTTTTCAGGTGAAACTCAAAGCTGGTCAGCTACTATTACGTTATATCCCGTTGAAAATAGTAAAGAAACAGCTCAAATTAACTTAAATTATCTAGGTGGTAAGGTAGAAAACATAGGGGATTTTGGAATTAATTTAGACCCTTCAAATAATCAAAATGGAATTGCAGTGAGAGACGCAAGGTTAAATGAAGAAGGGAATTTTAAAAAGAAAGTAAAGGTTGACGCTAGTGAAGGTGTAATGAAATCTAAACATTTGATTTTAACTGTTAAATGGAATGACAAATCAGAAGATATTGTTTTAAAAGTTAAGTAATTCGAGAGAAAAAGTACCCTATACTCATCTATATCAAGTATTCCCTCAGTTCTTCAGAGTAGGGGCACTATACGAACATTTTTAAAAATCTAATAGAGGATTATTAATGCTCACTTCCGTCTATTTCGTCTTATTTTCACGTAAGTAGTTGGTGATGTACCAATGACGTTCCCGCATGAATCTAATGCTTTCACTTGAAAATAGGGACCCCCTGCCTCAGCATGAATATCTGTTTCAAATCCAGTACGAGGGGTACTAAATACCACTACTGCTAATTTAAAAGGTGTTGGTCCCGCCAGTACCTGCCAAGCGACTGTTTCTGTTGAACCATTCCATGATGCGTAAACTGTAGCTTCACCGTCGTGCAATAAGTCTACAGTTATGCTAGGTGGATAAAGTGGTAGACCTATCCACTTATTTTTAAAGGCTCGATACGAAAGATTCTGATTTGGATACTGCATATCATATAACAAATTAAATGAAGGGTTTCTCCGCGTATTGCCAGCGTTCCTAAATTCCGAAAGGTACGGTTCTTGTCCCCACCCAATGAGTTGATTTCCATTGGAAAGCTTTTGCGCATTTCCTTGACTTGGAACATATAAAGCGGGAGCATGATAATATGTTCGATCTACATTTGCAACCTTGTGTTTATAATCTAAGTGAAGAATTAAACCACGCGCTTGCCCTTGAGGTGGAGAATCAGGAGAAGCACAGCAGGCATTGTCAAACAAGCTTATCCTGTTTTCGGACCTGTAGCGTGCATCATGCTGCCAAGAAAATTTGGCGTTCGGTCCAAGCCTAAAATCACTTTGCTTTCCACCAAGTTGCCAAATCACCTTTCCCGTTTCTTTGTCAATATTATAAATAGCCCACATACTACGCATGCTCACTAAAAGTGTATTGTTTGGACCTTCTTCGACTGAATTTACGTGGTAACAATCCCATATATTATTAGAGCTTGTTGCGGATGAAGCAGGTACCATCGAATCAGATGGATTAATATGTTTAAGTACATCCCAAAAGAAAAGAAGCTCTCCCGTCTCAATGTCTACTTCTTGAATAGAGTAATTACTAAAATACCCATGTAATGGCCCTCCATACTTAGATAAATCTGCGGGTATTTGTTTTACGGCTGTAAACAAAGCCGTATTCCGTTTGGTAATTGTAAACTCGTGCAAATCAGAGGTAAACCCTTTTTTAGCAAATAACTTTTTAATGACCTCATAATGCTGATTGATAATTTGAAAATAAGCACCAGGCTCAGGTTCACCTACTGGAAGGTTAGGGTCTGAAGTTTGAGTTCCTGAAATTGTCCCTTGCCACATCGTAAGAACAGGGTTCCCGCAGTATATTTGTACTCGAAAGTCTGTATTTTGGATATACCTACTAGCAAGCGGTCTAAACCACACTGGATTACCCGTCTGATCCATAATTAGTGCGCCGGTCTGTCCAATCATCGCTGCTCCATATACCGTATAGGGTGCAACAAATAATAGGCCGGGAGCTGTTCCAGGCTTATTAGTATTAATGGTAACCTTCATGGGATGTAAATTAGGAGCCGAAACAAAATTCCATACTTGCGGGTTTGGATGATCAGTGGATGATTGTGAATTAAAATTATCCATTCTCACTCTCATCTCCTCTAACTTTTATTAGTAAACACTGTCTCTTGAGCTATTAATATGTCATTCGCTTCAAAATATGTACATACATTTTAGGTTTACTGGTGTCTTTTGTTTATTTGAAACGGTTATATGTAAGGTAGATAAAATAAATATAAAAAACGAGCTCTTAGCAGATAAGAGCCCGTTTTTCTTGTTCATATACGATTATATATTATCAATACAGCAATACTTTAATTGTGTTTAAAGTTGAAAACCATGCAAAAGAAAAGCAAATTTTTGTGTATATATTATTCGTCAAGATTTAAAAAGATGATTAAGCTTTGTCTTTATGTAAGCTGAAATTTTCATCTTTTTCTTGAAAAAATTCTATAAAAGGTAAAAACTAAAGCCTATCGCAATGTAGGTACCAACAAGTAAAACACCTTCGAACCAGTTGGAATCACCGTCGTTCACAACGGTCACCGTCATGAGAGCGGCAAGGATCATCGCAATCATTTCTGCTGTATTAAATACAAGAGGCAAGAAATCATACAAGTATGAGAACAGAACAAGTATAGGAGCAACAAACATGGCCGTTTGGACGGTTGAACCGATGGAGATCTCCACCATTACGTCCATTCTGTTATTATAGGCCATGGCAATTGCTGACACGTACTCTGCAGCACTTCCCACTATGGCCACAACAATAATTCCAATAAAAACGTGACTCCAGCCTAAGGCATCACCTACTGGCTCAATGGTGCCAACAAGTTTTTCACTAATATAAGCTAGTACAATTGTGGCCAGTCCAAGCACAACGATTGCTTTCTTTTTTCCCCATTCTGGTTCCTCTCCATTTTCTTCTGCGTTTCCGGTGAAAATCCCTTTATGTGTGACAAGTTTAAAAAGAAGAGCAAGCAGGTAAATGGTCAACATCACAATAGCAAAAGAAGTGGATAGAACCTGCATATCTTTATCATCCAAGCGTTTTGCAAAGATAAATGGCAATACAAAAGTTACGATAATAGCAAACATTAAGAGGGAGGTATTATGTCGTGTTTTAAACACACTAAATTTTTGCTTTTTAAATCGAATACCTCCAACGATCATGGATATTCCACTAGCAAAAAGAAGATTAACAAGAACTGCTCCAGTAATGGAGGAAATGACGATTGTATTTAGTCCTTTACTTAATGCAAAAAACGAAATAATAATTTCTGCAGCGTTGCCAAATGTAGCATTCAGTAATCCCCCTGCTGTTGGACCTACTACAACGCTAAGGCTTTCAGTAGAACGTCTGATGTAATTAGCCAAACTAATTAATGTCACACAATAAATAAAGAACATGAAAATATAATTCCAATTAAACATGCTGCCAATAATTGAAAGAGGTACACCAATAATCATAAAAATAAAAAAGACTTTATTCATATTTTCCTCCATGGTCATTAATAGATCCTATAGCAAGAAGAGAAGCTCTATATTATCTTAGCGTTTTTATTAATATAACTCTTAAGACTTTTGTTATTCACATGGAGAGTGCAACTAGCAATTAACTTCACGCATACAAAGGGAACATACTTAATAGCTGCTACAAAAGGAGACTAAAGTTAAAAAAAGAAAAGAACCTTACAAGATCAAACGTTATGAACTCCTCAGCATAAGCTTCAAAGTATATGGAATAGTCTTTTCTGAATAACTAATATGTATCTTTTACATGTTCAAAAGATATGAATTTTTCAAACGTCTATAATTGACGTTTGCGTTAACGTTAAGTATGGGTAATGTAGTTTATAGAGTTAAAAATAATTAGAATGAAGCACCATTTAAATATGATTCAAACTGGTCATTATCATTAAAGGAGAGAGCTATCATGTATACACTTGGAGAACTATTAGAGCAAAGAGCTAAACAATCTGCTGAAAAAGAGGCTTTAATTTGGAGTACATCTTTCCATACATTTAAAGAATATAATGAACGTGTCAATCAGCTGGCTCATTACCTGTTAAGCCATAATGTTAAAAAAGGAGATCGAATTGCAATTCTATGTCAAAATAATCATCCGTTTCCTACCATTCTGCTAGCTGCATTAAGAATTGGAGCCGTAGCGGTTCCTATTAGCTGGCAGCTGACGAAGTACGAAATTATCGATATTTTAGACAGTGCACAACCTAAAGTTATTTTCTACGACCAAAAATTTCATGAAGTTATCCCTTTTGACTCTGAAATAGTAAACGGCGTTGTTACTTTACAAGTAGGAAGAAAGAATAGTGTGGAGACAGTTGAAGAATATAATGACATTTTTTCTGCGTATTCTATACTAAATCCAAATATACAGGTCTCTCAAGATGACATTGCGATGCTTCTTTTTACTTCTGGAACAACTGGCAATGCAAAGGGCTGTATGATTGAGCATGGTCACGTGTATTCTTATATACAACCATCGAGTCAACGAATAGACTATGAAGAAGATGGTCGATTTCTTGCCTCGCATCCTTTTTATCATATGAGTTCTATTAACAATATTTTAAAATCTATTTCCAACGGAATGGGGTTGTTTCTGTTGTCAGATCCTACCCCGGAAATCATTTGGGAAACGATTGAAACTCATAAGATCACTATGATGTTAGCGTTTCCCTCTACGTATATGCAAATGCTCGAAGTAGTGAAAAATGCAGGGTCAAAGAAATCTTCACTAAAGGTTGCTATTGCCGGAGGGGCAAAAGTTCCTGCTTATCTTATTCAGGAATATGAAAAATTAGACATCAGCATGATACAAGGGTATGGAAGTACAGAAGCATGGACAGTCAGTGTATGGACACCAAATATGGGAGATGAAAAAATTGAATCCGCAGGTAAGCCTCTTTCCGGTGTAGAAGTGAAAATTATTGATCCCGAATCAGGAAAAGAAGTAAAAACAGGTGAAGTTGGAGAAATTATTATAAAAAGCCCCTATTGTTTTAAAGGCTATTGGCATAATCAAGAGGCGACTGACAAAGTTCTTAGAAATGGCTGGTTCTATATGGGGGACGCTGGAAAGATAGATCAAGACGGCTTTTTATATATTATGGGACGCTATAAAGATGTTATCGTATATGGCGGCGATAATATCTATCCCGATCAGGTCGAAGAAATCATTGAGCAAATAGGTACGGTTATAGAAGCTGCTGTAGTAGGAGTAGAAGATCCTGTTTATGGAGAAAAACCTAGAGCTTATGTAGTAAAGGATCCTCATTCTTCCTTAACAAAAGAAGATATTCTAAACTATTGTAGTGATCGTCTAGCAAGTTACAAAGTTCCAGAAGTTTATTTTATTGATCAACTTCCTAAAAATCAGCTTGGGAAAGTATTAAAAAGAGAATTAAAATGAAGAGTGTTAAAAGCGTGGATTGAATTCAGTCCGCGCTTTTATGATGAAAGTTCGTGTTCAACAGTATTTATATTACCGAAAAGTAAAAGTATTATTTAGAAAGCTTGGAGATATCAGAGTAACAAATACGAAGTGTATTCTCATACTCAGATTCGTATCCTGTAAATACCAGCTTTCTTTCGTTATTATCATAGTGAAATCCGAATTTCTTTAAATCATTCCTCAATATATCTTCATTACTTTTGATGGAAGAAGCAATCTCCTCATAAGTAGCACCATTATTTAGCTTTTGAACAATCTCACCTATTAACAAGTTACAACCTCCAGTAGCATATGTTTCTTAAGTAATAATTTAACCTAAATAGCTGTTTTTATGAACGTTGTGCGGAAAGCCATTCTAGATTATTAAAATTTACAGCGAGCACTTCGTTTGCAAACTAACGAATTAATTAGGTATTTTTCTTTTACGATAATCATTAAAATAGTAAATTAAAAAAATCCCAATAAAAAAACCAATGAAAAGACCGATGAGACTTTCTATTTGTACACCTTTTTCTCCAGTTAATCGGCCGTAAATTATTCTGAAGATCACACCAACGAAAGAGAGAAGAACAGCTGTTATGGCAATACGTAAAAAGTTAATAAAATCACGCCTTTTTATAAAGTGTAGTACCCTCTTTTAATACATTTAAAATTAAGGCCGATTGTAGCTGGCTACAAATAGGTGCTGAAGAACAGCTGAGAATATCACTCAGAAAACACAATAAATAATACAAATATGGAACTTTTATGAAACTCATTCGTATAAGTTATAGGAGGCGATAATATGGTTATATCAAGTTTTAATTGGGCGGACGCAGTTTTTCAAATCTTTTGGTTAATTTTATTGGTTTCTTTAGGTTTGCTTATTTATAAAGTTGTTCAATTTAAAAAACAAAATGAACGTTTTGGAAAGAATAGATGAGCCTTTTATACATAAAGAAGTGAATGGAGTGTTCAAGCAAAAGAGGTGTTTTTTTGAGAAAAATGATAAAAAAATATTCATTTATCTGTACAGGATTCTTATTTGGTTATTTTCTTTTACTGATTTTAGGCTTAGATGTTTCTATTAGTATGTTTAAAGTGTTTATACCAGTAGCAGCTTTAGGACTGTTGCTTGGAGAAATTATAAATATGGCTTTTAATTATCATCAGACTAATATGAACTAACATTATAATTATAATTCCGTTCAAAAATTACATAAAAACGAATAAAGGCATAAGACAAGAAAGGTAGAGTATATATGGCTTGTTGCAATAATTGCAATTACAAATGGAGCGCTAAAAACGTATGGTTACTTGGGTTTTCTAAGAAAGGAAAGAAGTGTCCTAAATGCCATACCAGACAATTTATCTCCTTTAAAGGTGCTGGTCCTTTAATAGGGCTAGGTTATTTAAGCGGGATTGTTGCTATATCTCTTATTAGTTTATTTCCGTTTATCGTAAAGCTAACAGATAAAGAAGAGCACAGATGGAAGTAAATTAAAAAAGCACAGAGAATATTGATATTCTCTTTGCTTTTTTCTTGGTTTTATACTCATAGAAGATGCATAGTAAATCAAATACAAAACATCTTTGTTCAAATACTTACTTCTCTTTTTCTGATACTACTTCAGCTTTACCTGGCCAAAAAGCAAATCTTCCTAAAACCGTAGTGATCGCAGGTACAAGGAATGGTCGCACAATAAATGTATCTAACAGAACGCCTAAAGCTGTAATAATTCCGAACTGAACAAGAACTTGAATTGGCAGTGTTGCTAAAACGGCGAAAGTAGCAGCTAAAATGATTCCAGCTGATGTGATAACACCGCTTGTTTCACTTACGCCTTCTTTAATCGCTTGTTTTAACGGCATGTATTTCTTTTTCTGCCAGATGCTTGAGATCATAAAAATATTATAATCCTCACCAAGCGCCACTAAGAATACAAATGCGTATAAAGGAATCGCTCCCTGGATAGCATCTGCTCCCATGATATTGTGGATGATGAGCCAGCCTAATCCTAAGGCTGCACTGTAAGACAAGATAACCGTTCCCACTAAGTAAAGCATAGCTACAATAGAGCGCAAGTAAGCCACTAGCAGCAGCGATATAAAAATAATAATTAACGGGACAATAATACTGTTGTCTTTATCACTAACAGTCATCGTGTCATATTGCGTCGCTGTTTGACCGCCAATCCATACTTTGGATTTTACTGAGGAAACTCCGGATTGTGACAGTGCCTTTTCGGCCGCATCTCTCAAGTCTGGAATAGCTTCCATAGCTGTTATACTATACGGATTTACATTAAACTTGACATCATATACTTTTAAATCCTTATTACTTTTACCGCTTTGAGGTGCAGAAACGGTACTAATAAGATCGTTTTTCTTTAACTCTTTTTCTAGATCTACCGATTTTCCTTCCGTATCAATTACTACTTGTGCTGGTGCTAGTTCACCTGGAGAATATGCATCAGAGATAATCGTAAACCCTTCACGAGAAGGCATATCTTCAGGGAAAGAAGACAATAAATCATACGTGTACTTAATTTGACTAGAATAAATGGATAAAGCTCCAAAAAAGACTAGACAAGCAACAATGATTGTCCATGGCTTAGTCGTAACCACATTACCAATCCAATTTCCGAAACGATTTTTTTCTTTTCGGTTACGCACCGGCTTTCCTTTCTTTTTCGCCAATTCCTCTTCCATTTCAGGAGTGCGAGGGACAAAAGGATAAAAAGAACCTCTTCCCATAACTGCAAGCAGGGCAGGAATAAGAGTCAAACTCGCTAATCCCATAACCAGAATAGATAAGCTAAACGGGATGGCAAAACGGTGGTAAGCACCGTATTTTGCTACGATTAAAGCTAGAAGAGAGATGACAACTGTAAAGCCACTCATGGCTATAGCACCTGAAGCACCTTTAAAAGCGTTAATAAGTGCTTGTCTCTTATCTTTTACTTTGCGAAGCTCATCGCGATAATGAGAAATTAAAAATAAACAATAATCTGTTCCGGCTCCAAATAACAAGACCGTCATAATGGATATGGACTGCGAATCGACCGTAATCCATCCTTTATCTGCTAAAATACCGAGAATTGGACTCAGCACCCCATAGGCAAAACCTACACCGATCAAAGGAATAATCGCTAAAATTGGGGAACGATAAATTACAAGAAGTAAAATTAAGACTAATAAAACTGTCGCGATTAGTAAGGAAACGTCTGCTCCTTCAAATAGGCTGGTTGCATCTACTTGAATTCCTACAGGTCCTGTAACGCGCGTGCTTAGCTTATCTTTTTCATCGATATCCGTCGCAAAAGAATCGTATGAAACATTCTCTTTTACTTGTTTTTTAATCGTATCTAGGTTTTTTTCTAGTACATCCGTTTCAACGTTTTCTTCAAAGAAAATAGGCTGTACAAGAGTTGTTCCGTCTTTCGAAACCATCTTTTGCAGAGCTGCTAACGGTAATTTATGCAAAGGCGGAGTAGACGTTTGTGCTTCTAATGGTTTCTTTTCTAAATCCGCCGCCATTTGCTGAATAGATTTTAGATCATCATTATTCAAACCTGATTCTTTGTGCCATGTAAGTAAGGCAGGAACCCCTGATGAATTAGGGAATTCTTTCTTTATAAGATTTTCAGCTTCTACGGAAGGTGAATTCTCACTTAAGTTTGGTGCATTGTTTACTTCCGTCTTATTCACAGCAGGCCAAGCAATCGTGAGGACTACAGTTGCCAAAATCCATACGGCAATTACAATCCATCGGCTCACTTTCCCAGTCATATATCGACTGAATGTTGCTAAAGGTGATTCTTTCATTAATTCTCCCTCATTTCCAAATCTGTTTGTTTCTATTACAATATATATAGAACCTTCAATAATTATATATACCAGAAGGTTAATTAATCAACTAGTTTAAATGTGCCAATTTCTTGAACTAGAAGGAGGGCCCTTATGAATACGAATCAGACACCGAAAAAAAAGCCTGGCAGACCTAAAATAACAACTGAAAATAATATAACGAGAGAGCAAATTTTGAAAACAGCTGCTCATTTATTTATGGCATACGGGTACGAAAAAGTTTCAATGGAGCAAGTGGCTGAAGCGAGCGATGTGACCAAGGCCAGCGTTTACTACTACTTTAAAAATAAGGCAACTTTGTTTACAGTTTCCGTATCAAGCATGTTCCAACGTATTACAAAACAGACGGAGAAATTATTGCAAAATTCCAATGGGTTAAAACACAGATTATATGAGGTAACATTGGATCATTTAAAGCGGCCGCATATTGATTTTGAAACATTATTACAAGAAGCGACTTCGTCGCTTACAGAAGATCATATTCGTGAAATTCGTGAAGCAGAGAAAGCGATACATGAGGCATTAGAGAACGTATTCAAACAGGCCGCAAACAACGGAGAAATCGTCGTAGCAAGTCCCAGATTGCTTGCGCATACATTTTCAACGGTCACAATGATTCGGAACAAAAAAGAATTAATTACAGAATTAGGAGGCCCTGAAAAAACGGCTCAGGCTCTAGTGGACCTGTTTTGGGTAGGGATTAGTCCTAATTAACCTTTTTTATTGCATGGTACAAAGAAGAAATAAAGAACGGCTAAAAAATATTCATCAATATTTTCAGCCGTTCTTTTCATTGGTCGCAAGCACTTTGTAAAACAAGCCTGAAATAATAGCCATTACCTATTAACCATCCAACTTATAGAGATGTTGGCTCAAAGTTTTCATTAATCATGTAAAAAAGCGACGTTATATGATAAAAAACGTAAAAATTTAATAATTTGGTTTTTATTTGTATTTAAAGCGGTATTTTACAGAAGGTTAGTGTTAAAATAATGAAAATCCTATCTTTTAGGGTTGCCTTTAGGATATATGGTTATTCTATTGTAAACAAAACCTTTAGAATAACAAGTTACATTTTGGAAGGGAGAAAAATGGATGGAATCTATTTGGCTCGAATACGTATGGGCATTATTGATTCTAATCGGGTTAGAAGGATTATTATCAGCTGATAATGCTCTTGTACTAGCAGTTATAGCTAAACATTTACCCGAGGATCAGAAAAAAAGAGCGATTAATTACGGAATTCTTATGGCATTTATTTTTCGGTTTGGAGCTCTTTTTGCCATTTCATTTATCGCCAACGTCTGGTGGATACAGGCCATAGGAGCCGTTTATCTTCTGTATCTAGGTTTGAAGCATGTCATTCAGGCGCGATTTGGGAAACATAATGAGAATATTCATGATGATGATGAGAAGGAGTCTGCTGGAAAGGGGTTCTGGCCGACAGTGGGGAAAATTGCGTTAGCTGACCTTGCTTTTGCCATTGATTCTATTTTAGCTGCGGTCGCTATAGCTCTTGGGCTTCCGGATTCACAGTTTGGAGAAATCGGTGGTATGGACGGAGGGCAGTTTGCAGTTGTAGTTCTTGGAGGGATTGCAGGTCTTATCTTAATCAAGTTTGCAGCAACCTGGTTTGTAAAACTCCTTGAAAAGCGACCTGCCTTAGAAACGACAGCATATGCAATTGTTGCCTGGGTCGGTGTTAAACTTGCGGTTATTACTTTTGCGCATAAAGATATCGGCGTCTTAGATTCTCATTTCCCTCATAGCACCGCTTGGACCCTGATTTTCTATGGAGTATTAGTTGGTATCGCGCTATTAGGTTGGTTTGCACCGGGCAATAAGTCATCAGAAAAATCATCGGTCTAAAAGGCAATTGAGTGTGAATGTACGATGCACCCCGAATTTACTAATTAACCTTGATTTTTCTATCCGAACAGCCCTTATTTTGGCATTTAAAAGGATGTTTAGATCTTATAAAAGCGTGAGTTTTGTTGATTCAAGCGAATGATCATGTGCGTTAACCCAAGCAGGGCTAACGCACTTTTTAATTGAAACGGTTATGCAAACGAACTTGGTCATTTTATTTATTATTTTTGTTCTCTTTACGATAATCAGTAAAGCAGGAAATTAAGAAAATCCCAATAAAAAAACCAATAAAGAGACCGATAAGACTTTCGATTTGGACATCTTTCTCTCCAATTATTTGAGCGTAAATTACCCTGAATATAACACCGATGAAAGAGAAAGCAACAGCCGTGAGCGTAATGCGTAAAAAGTTAATAAAATCATACCTTTTTATGAAATGTATTACCCGCTTTTAAACTATTAAAAAAGTTTAGAGATAAAGACATACACCCTGGATTTCTCAAAGGAATATATATTGTGTGCTCTTTGTAATAAGTTTAGGTCTCAATTTTTATTAAAGTTAACTTTAGCTTGTATGAAAAAAGCAATTAGACAAAGACGTCGAACTTCATTTTTGATTCGTAAGTGCAGTGTTTTTAAAAAAATTAGATGTTTTACAATATGTCAATTCCAGTACTTCAGGAATGGTACAAGTAATAGCTATCCTCATATTGAACAAGGGTATAAAGTTTTTTTCTTTCAAGTATATTCATAAAAGCACTTCTTTCCGTATTTTATGCTATAATAATCCCTAGTTTTTTAGTTTGTATAGAGAGGTGTAAAACAGAATGATGCCAAAATATCTGCAAGTAGCTGGCCAAATTGAATCTGATATTACTGAGCATGTTTATCAAAAAACAAATAAACTTTTGACTGAAGATGAATATGCAGCAAAGTATCAGGTGAGCCGTAATACAGTACGAAAAGCAATTGAAATTCTCGTAAATAAAGGATATGTATATCAAGTTCAGGGCAGCGGTGCATTTATTCGTAATCATCACAACAATGGATACGTTAATCTTGAAAAGCTACAAGGAGTTACCAATGATTTTAGTGACCGCCTTGTAGAAAACAAGCTCCTAGATTTTAAATTAATTAATGCGGATGAGGAACTAGCCCAAAATATGGGATGTAAGATTGGAACACCTATTTATTATGTAAAAAGGCTAAGATATGTTGATAGTGATCCATTTTCAATTGAAACTTCGTATTTTAACAAAAATCTTGTTAAATACCTTGATGAAAATATTGTAAAAAAATCGATTTATACATATTTACGCAATGACCAGCAACTAGCAATTGGTTTTGCAGATCGTGTTATTCGTGCCGATTATCTTATGTGTGAGCAAGCTGATTTATTGGGATTAAAAGAGAATGATCCGGCTTTGGTGGTAGATAATACTGTTTATTTAATAAACGGTGCAATTTTTGATTACTCGCAGTCAGTGCATCACTTCAAACATGTAAAATTGCTAAAAGTATCAAATATGAAAGGTAGTTAAGGTGCAAAGAGAGCTCAGGGCTCTTTTTTTTTGTCTGAAAATAAAAAAAATAGTTTACATATGAATCTGAGTGAGTTATTATAAATTTATAAAATTTGTACCAACAAATTAGATTTGTACTTATGAAAGGGTGTACATATATGGTTGAAGAATCGATTGAGATTAGCTCTGAAGATATCTTTGGATTAATTGCATTTTCAGGTGATGCTAAAGCGAGCTATCACGCTGCTTTACATCTGCTCAGAGAAAACAAAGTAGAAGAGGCAGAAGCAGAAGTAGCAAAAGCGAATTCAATTTTAAACGAAGCACATGCTATTCAAACAAAATTTGTCACACTAGAGGCCCAAGGGAAATCGGCACGGGTTGGTGTATTGATGGTTCATGCCCAAGACCATTTGATGAACACGATCTTAGTAAAAGAGCTATTGGATCATATGATGACCATGCAAAAAGAAATTAACTTATTGAAAGGGATGAATTGATATGGTGAAGATTGGATTATTCTGTGCAGCAGGTATGTCTACAAGTATGTTAGTGGAGAAGATGAAAGCGTTTGCTGGTGAGCGTGGTGTAGAAGCTGAGATTGCAGCTTACCCTGAGTCAGAGATGGAAAAGTATGTTGATAATATCGATGTTGCTTTATTAGGTCCTCAGGTGAAGTATTTGTTAAACAAAGGAAAAGCTGTTTGTGAACCAAAAGGTGTCGCTATTGATGTTATTAACACGGTGGATTACGGCATGATGAATGGTGCAAAAGTACTTGAACACGCGATTAAATTAGCGAATAAATAAACGGGGTGAATGATTTGAAAATGCCAAAAGATTTCTTGTTCGGCGCAGCTTCAGCTTCTTATCAAGTAGAAGGGGCATGGAACAAGGACGGTAAAGGGGTTTCGAACTGGGACGTCTTCTCAAAGATTCCCGGTAAAACATTTGAAGGAACAAACGGTGATGTGGCCATTGATCATTATCACCGATATAAAGAAGACATCGCACTTATGGCAGAGATGGGATTGGAATCGTATCGGTTTTCCATTGCCTGGACACGTATTCTTCCCAACGGTACAGGTGAAGTAAATCAAAAAGGATTGGAATTCTATAATAATGTCATTGATGAATGTTTAAAACACGGAATTGTTCCGTTCGTCACATTGTATCACTGGGACCTTCCTCAAACGCTTGAAGAAGAAGGCGGCTGGCTAAATCCTAAAACAGCCGATGCATTTGTCACGTTTGCTGATGTTTGTTTTAGAGCATTCGGCGATCGAGTACGGAATTGGATTACCTTTAACGAAACGGTTATCTTTTGTTCGTTAGGCTATTTAACCGGTGCTCACCCACCAGGAATTGAAGGGGATGCGAAAGCATACTTTCAGGCGACACATAATGTGTTTGTGGCTCATGCCCGTGCGGTTGAACTTTTCAAACAGTCAAGCTATGAGGGGGAAATTGGTATTACTCATGTTTTTAACCCGGCGTTTAGCATTGATGAGGACGAAGAGAACAAATTTGCAGAAAGACATGCGAATGCATATTCGACACATTGGTATTATGATCCAATTTTGAAAGGAGCTTACCCACAATATGTAATAAAAGAGCTCGAAGCTAAAGGGCTACTCCCGCAAATGACAGAAGAAGAACTGGATTTGCTTCATAGAACGGCACCTATGAATGATTTCATCGGATTAAACTATTACTGCCCACAGCGCGTAATGAAAAACGATTCAGCCCTCGTATTGTCTGGTGGACGTGAAAACTCAACAGGTAAACCTGGAAACCCTTCATTTGACGGTGTATACAAAACAGTCATGATGGAAGAAAAAGTATATACCAAATGGGGATGGGAAATTGCTCCTGATGCTTTTCTAGAAGGGATGCGTATGCTTAAAGAACGCTACGGGGACATCAAAATGTATATCACGGAAAACGGTTTAGGAGATGAAGATCCTATCGTTGGTGAAGAGATTCATGATCAACCTCGAATCGACTATATTGAAAATCATTTAAGCGCTGTCAAAAAAGCTGTCATGGAAGGAATTAACGTCTCAGGATACTTTGCATGGTCTGTCATTGATTTGCTTAGCTGGTTAAATGGTTATAAAAAACAATACGGATTCATTTATGTCGATCACAAAAATAATCTTGCAAGAAAACGAAAGCAGTCATTCTTTTGGTACAAGGATATTATCGCTACACGCGCAGAAGAACTTTAAGGAGGTACCCCTATGGGTCGCTTAGAAAGTGTATTTGAAAAGTTCACCCCGTTCTTCCTTCGATTTGCAAATGCAAAACCAACACTTGCAATTAAGGATGGGTTTATTTTAACAATGCCGATGACAATTATCGGCTCTCTCTTTCTATTAATTCTCGCTGCCCCGATTCCAGGCTGGGAAGAGGCTATGGTGAAATTCTTTGGAGAACAGTGGAACCTTCCACTTACCCAGGTTGTCGGTTCTACATTTGATATTCTGGCTCTTATTGGTGTGTTTGGAATCGCTTATTCGTACGTCCGGAACGAAAAAATTGAAGGTACGCCAGCTGGTATTCTAGGTGTAGTTGCCTTCCTTATTATCACTCAGGCCTCTGTCTTGACAAATAGCGGAGAAACCGTCACAGGTGTTATTCCCAAAGTTTGGACCGGCGGGCAGGGTGTACTAGCCTCGATTGTAGTTGGTCTATTTGTTGGCTTTGTGTATTCGCAGTTTATTAAGCGTGATATTCGTATTAAAATGCCAGAAGGTGTTCCGCCAGGCGTTGCGAACTCGTTCTCTGCACTAATTCCTGGGTTTGCCATTATTACAGTAGCTGCCATTGTCTTTGGATTATGCCAAGCTTTTGCAAATAAGACATTCACTGAAATTGTTTATAAACTGCTGCAAGTACCCGTACAAAATTTGACGGACACGCTTACTGGTGCAGTTCTTATCATGGTCTTAATGTCACTTCTTTGGTGGTGTGGAATTCATGGTGCTGCCATTATTATGGGAGTAATGGGACCACTCCTAACAGCTAATGCTTTACAAAACCAAGCTATATTGGATTCTGGTAAAGAACTTGTTGTAGGTGAAAATGCTAAAGTTGTAACCATTCAATTCTTGGATGTATTTACGAAACTGGGAGGATCAGGTATTACCATTGGTTTTATTATTGCAGCTCTTATAGTGGCACGGTCATCGCACTTAAAGCAGCTCGGTCGATTATCTTTAGCTCCTGGATTATTCAATATAAACGAGCCAATCATTTTTGGTATGCCAATTGTATTTAACCCAATAATGTTTGTTCCTTTTATTGTTGTTCCTGCAATCGCATCATTTATGGTCTACTTCTCTATCATTTGGGGATGGGTAGAGCCTTTCAATGCACTTCAGGTTCCTTGGACCACACCGCCGGTTGTTTCTGGCTTCTTGATTGGCGGCTGGAGAGGGGCTTTATTGCAAATAGTAACCATTGCGATGTCAGTGATGATTTATCTTCCTTTTGTCAGAATGCAAGATAGTATTTCTTATAATGAAGAGCTCGAAGCAAAAAAACAATCAGAAAGTAATATTGCTTGAAACAACTAAATAAAGAATTACCCCCGGTATACTTTTATAGGGGGTAATTCTTTATTTATGCACTTATAATGAAGTTATAGTCAATATTTTGAAGAAGAAAGTAGGATATACAATGAAATTTGTATTAGCTTGTGATATTGGTGGTACCGATTTAAAAATGGGGAAATTTTCTCTTTGCGGTGATCTTGTTGAATCCGTAAAAATACCTCTAGCCAATAGGAAAGGGCAGACTATTCTTACTCAAATTGAAAGCCGAATTGATTCTGATGTAGTAGGGCTAGCTCTAAGCATACCTGGTTTTATTAATCCTAATACAGGTTTTATTGAAATGGGCGGTGCTATTGAAGATTTTAATGGGTTCAATATCTTTGCATATTTTAAAGAACAATTTCCTGATTTGGCAATAAGTGCAGAAAACGATGCGAATTGTGTAGCTCTAGCAGAAAAATGGAAAGGAAGTGCAAAAGAAGAGACTGACTTTCTTTGTCTAACTATTGGAACAGGAATTGGAGGCGCAATTTATTTGAACGACGCTCTTTATAGAGGGAGACGTAACCGATCTGGTGAGTTTGGACATATGTTCAGTGGACACGTTACGAGTGATATTGCAGAAAATCATAAATTTAACAAAACAGCTACGCTGGCAGTCATTCGTGAAAAATATGCAACGTGTATGAACATACCTTTTCAAAATGTCTCAGGTGAACAAATCTTTGAAGCTTACGACCAAGGGGAAGAAGTGGCATCGCTTCTGGTTAGTGACTTATATAGTGGATTGGCAATGAACATCTTAAACTTATATTATGTGTTTGCTCCTCCTACTTTTTATATTGGGGGAGGGATTACTTCAAGAAAAACATTCATAAACGAATTAAAACAGAGAATCTTAGAAATTGATCCAGCATTCTCTGCTGTTATCAGGTCTACTAGTTTTGGAAATCAATCAGGTATGATTGGTGCAGTTTACCATCATATTGCGTCTCAAAAAACGTTGGAGTTAATTTGAAACTAAACATTAGAGCTATAGCTTTTTATAATAAATTTATTATAAAAAGTTAGGACATGTACAGACCATAATTAAGAGATTTTCACCTCGATAAGGTATAGGGAGAGAATTGAGTGGTTTATAAGTCACTATCAACATCTAAAGGTTTAAATAAATAAGCACAGCTGCTTGCTTCAGCTGCGCTTATTTATTTCTTGTTGAGAAACGTTTGTTAGATAGAGTGCAAAATAAAGATGCCCCAGTATTCATGCAGAAAACAGTGGAGTAGATAATGTCTATCTACACATAAAAGAATAATCATTGGTAAAAAGGTTATGTATCTCGAGTATGACTTCTCCGCCTTTATCGTAACATTGTGAGCTGATGCTTTCGATTTGCTTGCTATTAAAATAACTAGCGCAATTTACTAATACGGAGATGACAAGTAATAAGGTTAGAATAATGAGTAGTATGTCTTTAAATCTTATTTGAAAAGTTGATTGCAATTTCATGCTCCTCTCTAATTGATAAAACTCCACCATTCGTTATTCTACAGACAGCGTATTATTCCATATGACTAGTGAATCGATTTTGTATTCATTTGAGTTTGGTTATTCACTTCCAATTCGTTCACTCCTTAAATAGTTTAGGTTTGAGCACACCATAAAAGGTAATAAAATCCTTTTAATCTATAATATTGATAATTTTAAAATAATTTCAGATGTTTTAGAGAACAATTACAATACAAAAAAGGTAGTGCATGTTGCATTACCTTTTTTTGTACGTTCATTTTTTATATCTATGTAACATCGAATGGATCATGATTAAGAAAAAAACGGGCATGTGGCATAATATTCTGCGCAAATCTTATCTTTCCATGTTAGATTCAACTAACTTCTGCTTCCATGTAACGAAATCCAAAAAACGTGTAATATGTGACACGGTAATTTTTAATTGATTTTTGTTTCACACTATTCCACTGATGTCCATTCGGCTTTGCTTGGTAACTTTGCACCATAAACTTATCCAGTGGTTCAAGTGACCACTTTCGGAAATTTTCTTCGAGTTCTTCTACTTTCTTTTTTTCTTCTGATGAACCTAAAGGGCTTGCTTCATTGGCTGTTATCCTTGGTATGCCAATAGCTACAATAATAATAACCCCAACAAGAATGCTCCAACTCAAAATCCGCTTTTTCATATTGGATATTTCTCCCTTTCTATTTTATTGCTTTATAGACAACTGGTGAGGAAAGTTTAATCAATGTAGATGGCTCTCCAAAAGCCATAGATTCATCAATAAATGTTTCAAGAGATTGAACGGAATTAGTTAAAACTTTTACTAGATAGTTGTATTGACCCGCCAAACGATGACATTCGATAACCTCAGGGTGTTCTTTACAATGTTCTACGAATTGCTTGCATTTTGTATTGCTGTATAAAATAAAAGCAGTTACAGGTTTGTTGAAATTTTCAGGGTTAATTATTGCTCTATATCCATCTATTATGTTTTTTTCTTCAAGTTTTTTTACTCTTTCATTAACAGCAGGGGTAGATAAACCAACCAGCTTTCCCAGCTGTGTAAAAGACAAACGAGCATTTTCTTGTAGATGTAGTAATATATTTTGATCAATTTCATCCATAAAACATACCCCGCTTCAAATTATAAATTAAAATAATGAATTTTCCGTCAAAATTAAAGCTATTAATCAATAATACAATAAAATAGATATGTGAAAATAGAAATTTATACAATACAATTTAATTATATCAAAAGGAGGGATTTAATGGCTTTAGAAATGAGAAATACATGCGAAAAGTGCAATAAGAAACTCCATAATAGCTCTGTCGCTTATATCTGTACTCATGAATGTACATTCTGTGATAAATGTAGTGAAAGTGCGATGTATATTTGTCCTAACTGTGAAGGGGAACTAGTCAAGAGACCAAGGGGGCAAGAAAATCCGCTAAGTTGCTCATTAAATTTCTCATAAATTTAGACACAATACTGTATAGATAGTGCAGTCAGAACAGCTACAATCAATGGAATGGATGTGACATTAGTGGGTGATGGACATTCAACAACGGACAGTAATGGTTTAAGTGCTGAACAAATCATAAAGCATTATAAGGAAACTTTACATGGTCATTACAACGTTGAAAACTTTTCGATTGTCAGAAATGCAGAGGAAGACTTGTTTCATCCCACACATTATTCATAAAGGAATAGTACACAACTAGAATAAAGCTCTAAAAGTGTTTAATGGACGCTTTTTAGAGCTTTATTTCTGCATTATGTCTCAATCTAAGCAGGAAAGCCTCCTGTTGGCGGTGGCCATGCTCCGTTTAACCTTCTCATTATAACAATTTCACCTAGATGATAGCTGTTGTGAGAAGCAATGTTACGCAGTAATCCCCCTGGGGTTTCACTTGGCCAAGCATCCAGAGGTTCTTCGATTGCTAATGTCTCAGCTAAGTGACAGGCTTCGTCAATTCCATCACAAAAATGCTGGATCGTCTTTTTCCATTCTTCCTCATCAGATGGAGCTGGATGTTCGGGCCAGCTTTCACTCACACTTTTCGGTCTCTCAGGGTTTTCTCCTTTAGCAAGAGCAAGTAAAAAGTCTTGCCAATAGCTCATATGCTTCACTAATTGATAAATAGAGTAAGGTAATTCCTTTTGTTTATGTGAAGCAAGTTCCATATTAATATCGGTTATTGCATTAATTGTTGGAAGATGACCTCTTTCACCTCGCAGTGATTTGATAAGTGCATCGCGAAATGCGGTATTCGTTTGTGTCATGTTTTTTCAGACCTTTCTTTTTCAAAGTATTAAGCTTGTAACAGTCTAACACAAATCAGTTTAAGATATGTACTTCTGTGATTAACGATTTACTATAACAATGCAACGAAAATAAATAGTATCAATCACAATTTTTTGTTTGTAAATCACCTTTATATGACGAAATATGGTTTAATATAAAATATATAGAAAGCGGAAGTGGCACAATACTTCCTTATTATAAGAAGGTATTAGAACAATAAAATAGTAAAAAGTAAGTTTATGAATAAAGGAGCTTTGATCTATGTCTAAAATTTCTCTAGCAGAGGCTGTGAAATTGAAAAGTGTATTATCAAAACGAATACATGAATTAGAAGAAGAGATGGACCGAGTTGCATTTGTAGAGATTGAAAAAGGGGAGAAGATTCCTCCTCAAGCTCGATCACTATCTCATGTTGAACAGGATTTAGAGGACATTCGAAAGGATTTGCGTCTACTTGATAAATTAATGTATCAAGCCAATATCCAAAATAATATTACTTATAATGAACACAAACTAACAATTGTAGAAGCAATTGAATATGCCACTCAATTACGTGCTAAAGCAAGAAAATACAAAGAGTTTGGTTCATCATCTAAAGAAGAATATCCTTACTATGGAGAAGGGGTATCCATTATTAAAGTGGCTACATTTGATCCTGAAGAATATCGTCTAAGAGGTCTAGAGGTTGAAAAGAAAGCAAATAGATTATCGAATTTAATTAACGCTAAAAACTATCAAATAGAGTTAGAGTTTGATGGAGATAAATATTTTTAATCCTTGAAGAGGTGAGACTCCCTTCAAGGCATAGAAGGAGAATGTTTAGTGTACTCAAAGTACTATTGTGATGGCAAGTGATAAAACCAATAATCCAATGACCCATTACACTGTTACAACTTACCAATAACCAACTATAGCAATGGACGGTCGATGACCAATACCTCCTTGTTTTTAACTCCTTCTATGGTGCCCTTACTTATAAGTTAAGTAAGGGCCTTATTTATCTTATTTCTATTAGAAAGCTTTCAGTATGATAACACCTGTAATAATAAGAGTAACCGAGATAATTTTTCTTTTGTTTTTTGATTCCTTAAATATATAAACACCTAACAGCGTTGTACTAGCAATCGTCAGCCCTGCCCATATAGCAAAGATGATTCCCATTTCAAAATAGTGTGTCGTTAGAGAAATAAAATAAATACAAGCAATGAAGAGTAGAAATGCGCCTATCGTGGGAACAGTTTGTCTAAAGCCTTTAGATAGTTTTACACACATTTGGCCTGCAATGCCTAAAACTAAGCCAATCGTTAAAAATACGTATCCCATTACGCTGTCCTTCTTTCTTTAGAGCGCCCTTTAATGTTAAGAGAAACTGCACCAATTATAATAAGAGAAACTCCTAAGATTTTAGATAAGGAAATAGTTTCATCAAAAAAAATAATACCTGTGACCACAACAAGTACGGTTGCTCCTCCTGCATACAAAGCACTTGCTACTCCTACTTCACCTTTGGCGTTAAGGAGCATATAAGCAGCAATTGAAGAACAATAAAATAGTATGGCAAAAACAGTCGGAACAAAGTTTGTGAATCCATTTGTAAGATTAAGAAAAGATACTGCGATTACCTCCAAGATGATGGCAAGAACCAATAGTAAATAAAACAATCAGATCTCCTCCTTTCAGTCACCTCATTTTAAGAACTTTATGTAATTGCTACTAAATAGTTGCAGTCGCACTCGGATGTCATTATTTTATCTAGAGGTTGATATCTTGTAAAATAATGATAAATGATTATAGATATCACTATTGTTAATACCTAAATGAATGAATGTAAGTCGAACGGAGGATGTTTATGGAAGTAGAAGATATACGCATATTTATGGCTGTAGCAGAGTACGGCAGTGTAAGCCTTGCCGCTGATAAGCTAGGTTATGTCCAACCAAATGTAACAGCACGTATTCGATCTCTTGAACGGAAAATTGGACACCCCTTGTTTCATCGTCACAGACGTGGAATGACATTAAATGTAGAAGGTAGAAAACTTCTAACGTATGGAGAACAAATGATGAGGCTAATGGATGAAATAGAGAAAGCGTTTCAAAATGAGCGTAACCTTGTCGGATCATTATGTATTGGATTAGTTGAAACGGTAGTAGGGTTTCCTGAAATCATTTCTTCCTATCATAATAAGCACAAAAATGTGGATATTTCTCTAGTATCAGGAGTAAGTACACAATTAATAGAGAAAGTTCTTAAGTTCCAGCTAGACGGGGCATTTGTAGCAGAACCAGTAAATGTGTCAATGCTTGATCAAATTCCGGCTTTTGATGAAGAAATTGTACTTGTATGCAGTGCAAATCAAAAAGGTACTCAACAGCTTCAGTCTGCTAGAGAGTTACTACACTTACCATTCATCTTATTTAATGAAGGCTGCCAATATAGAGAAAGGCTACAGCAATGGTTAAAAGAAGAACAGATCGTATCCCCGAAAATTATGGAATTCGCTACACTCGAAACGATTATGGGAGCAGTGATTTCGGGCCTTGGTGTGACACTTATAGGCCGGTCATTAGCGGAGAGATATGAGAGAGAAGGGGTAGTACAACTCTTTTCAATACCTGAGCCTTACAGAGACCTCAGGATTGTATATGTTCGTCGTTCTGACTCCTATCTAGGCGTAACTGAGCGTGAATTTATAAAGACAATCAGCGAAGTAAGAGAAAGGAAAAATCAGAAATAATCAGACTGTTTTTCGTAAAGATCTTTTTTATTTAGCCTATGTTTAGGATGAATATACCAAGTGTTAATTTGAGCAGTAAAAGTGAGCTTTTTAATATCTAAAGAGGATTACGCTGCTTAACTTTTTATATGGTATACATCTAAGACACGTGTAAAGGAGCAGCTGCAGTGAAGATAGAGGACAAAAAATTTGCGGAACGAGTACTGAAGCACTTACTTATTAGCAGTCAAATAGATGGCGTGAAATTTGGGCTTAACAGCTCTGTAACTCTATTGTATTTTACTAACTATAATAAAAAAGATGATAGTGATTTTGTATTGAATATCGAAACAACTTGGACTGTATATCCTGAAGCCCGCGATACATACCCATCATCAGAAGATGAAGTGCCTTTCCATACAGAAGAGCAATGTTTTAAGCATATTTGGGATATCAGGAGACAAAAAGTAGTAAACGTGCAGCTGGATGCCGTATCGCCTCATCTTATCATTTCTCTAGAATCGGGAAGAGTATTATTTGTGAACGGTCATGATCCTAACTATGAATGCTGGCAATTAGGAGACCCTTTTGCAGGAAGTGATTGGCTTTTAGTTGCAACTCCGGGTGATGACATAGCTGTTTGGTGTCCTGAGGAGTTTGAATAAGCGTTATGTTAACTATTCTTGCATGTTGTATACAGAAAAATTACTAAGGGAAATGTTAAAATAAAATATGGAGGAAAATGCATGAATACGATCTTAGAGAGCTTTTATGACTTAAAGGAAATACTGAGTTCTTTTAATACCCTTCATGAAAAGTACAATTGGCTGTTGACTGATTTAGATGGATCTTTTCCAGATAAGTACCTTGATTACTTTACTGATTACAGAATTTACAACAATGGAACGAGCGGCAATACATATTGGATTACAGGGGAAAATCTAACGAAGCTTGCTAATAAAGAGGACATCTATTTTATATGGGGAGTTTTTTCTGCCTTTAATAAGAAAGAAACTATAAATTTAGATATACTTAAAGAAGAGCCTTATGCTGATGGTAATCCGGGTTTTTGGATTGAAACACCAACAATTCAGCACCCTAAAGCAATTATAGAATTAGTTTTTTGGGACTCATCTTTAATTTTACTTTTGAGCAAGGACGAAGAAATATCTAGGAATTTTAGAAACAAGTTTGCAAAATGGAAAGACCTAGACAAGTATAATAACGAATAGCTTCATGACGTACATGTACTATCGGAGGATTAACTAACTAGAGGTAGGAGGGGAAAGTTGATGATTGATAATAGGCTACGAAAGATAAAGAATCATGAAATCGATGATTCTTTATCTGAACTTACTGATACGGAAGTTTTATTAAATTTTCAGCGTGCCATTACCAGCTTATATCCCCATCTAATACGCATACATGCTCATGCTGTTCATTTTAATCTGGTTGAGGTAGATGTAGTATGTGCTCAGTCTAATAAACGTATTGGTATTGACGGGTGTACTACATTTTTTATTCATAAAGACGATGTAGAATTTGAATTTGTCGCTGAGACTTTTAACCAGAAGTTGCAAAAATAAAAAGTAATGCAGCAAACCTGTGGTGTGGTGCATTACTTTTTTGCACTTTCATTCTTTCCATATCTATTCCAAATAATATTTAGTACAATCAAAACTAAAAATACGGACAAAGTGTAATACCCTGGCCAACTTTTATCTCTCCAAATCAGATTGAAGACTGTACTGGATAATATTAGTATAGTTAGAACCCAAAAATAATTTCTTTTTAACTGTCTCATTAATATCTCCTTCAAAGTAGTGCTCAACATTACTTCCTTATTTATCCATGATAACATACTTTAATTAGCTATCTATTTATAAACTAGAAATGTTTTATATACCTCTTATAACATTTGTCTTCTAAAAATCATACACTTTTACAGACGTATTTGGTAGACTAATAGGAAATAAATAGAAAAAACTTATCGGAAATAATTTTTTATACGAAATTATTTAAAGAAAGGAGATTTTTTATTGTCTAAATATATAAGTATTTTCTTCTTGAACCTTTTTATAGGGATTATACTATATTTCGTATTAGCTTCTCTTTTAATGACTGGTGATAATGCGGCAGAGGAGGCCATTAATACCTTTGGATTCATCATCATTATATTTCTTTCGTTTTTAATTGCACAAATGTATTACTTAATACATTTAGTAAAGAAAAAATAATAGGTACAATTACAAAATAAATTAAAAACACTTATTGATACAATATGTTTCCTAATTCCGTTCTTATAAACTGACTAAGAAAATACCTGATAACAAGGATCCTTTAGCAGAAGGTTAGTCTAAATCTCCATGTTCATATTTTTTCTCTATTTCTATTTTGATAAACTTAACTCATTTGTTTTAAAAGTATTTATATGATTTAAAGCCTGTACAATTACATACTAAAAAGAATTATCCAATATAAATAAAACATAATAACAATTGAAAGCGATAGAATTGCGTTGTACAAGGATTTAAGCTTCACAAATTTACCACAACCACAAGGCATGGGTCGTTTAAGACAGGGGAGAATAGAATAATGAAAAAATTAATTGGTGTAACTATTATGGCTGTTTCGTTGTTAATGAGCGGAGCCTGTTCAAACCAAGGAAGCTCAGATGTAGAAAAAAATAAAAAAGTGTCAAAAGAATATCAGCAAGATAATCAGAAAAAACCTTTTAAAATTACTAATGTTAAAGTAAAAGTAGTTAATGACAAAGGTTTGGTAGGATCTACAATAATAGAAAAAAACGGAAAAGAGAAAGAAATTGTGCCTCTTGCTCTTTACTACGATATGAGAATTAAGCATTATAGTGATAAAAGCCTGATTAATTTTGATAAAGACGATTTAGATTTTAAAATTTTACCCGATAAAGAGTTAATAAAGGCCTCTAAGGACGCTGTAGGGGTTAATATTTTTGATGACAAGAAAGGTCTTGATGGATTAGGAAGAGGATCAGGATATGGGGATTTTGATAGGAATAGAAATGGGAAAATAAATGTAAGTTATGAATTAGGATTCACCACTAAGTCCGGAGGGCTGCCAGTGGCTCCTAATAAAGAAAAAATAAAAATGCTTAAAGAAAATGCTTTAAAAGGTGTTTTAGTAGTCATTAAAAATAAAGAAGAAATAGGTCGCTATAACCTTAATGCCATAAACAAAATAGATTAATACATTCTAATTGTTTAGTTGCTTACAAAGAAAGCTTTAGCTGCAAATAAAAGGAGAAAAGCATGAGAAAAGCAACTATATCAAAATTAGACAAATTAGTGGGCTTAAATTTAAGATGCGCGGGGAGAGCCTCAAATTTGTTTTGGCTAGGATTTGGAGAAAAGATTTTAGTAACCAGAAGGGGTAAAACGGAAGAGGTAGCTGAATACGCTTTACATATTCAATGTTCTTGGCGTATTGCCAAAGGTAATAAAATTGTAGTAGCCTCACGGGATTTCTATTCTCCAAGAACAGGATTGGAGGATGAAAATGAGGACTTTGAATGGGATGTCCAAGGAAATAATCGATTCGATGAACGAATTGAATCTTTTATAGAAGGTATAAACGAACACACGATTGTTGAAAGAGTTGACTCGGATGAAGTAGGAGGGCTAAAGATCTTTTTATCTCAAGGTTATTTAGTGGAGGTATTTCCGGATACTTCAGAAGACGATGAGTATAGTGAGTTCTGGAGACTTTTCAATCGAAAGGAAGCCAGCCCTCACTTTGTTGTCACAGGAAATGGTATTAAAAACGAGTAATCCTATAATTAAAAAAAAGAAAAAAGCACAAACCCGTTGAAACCAAACGTTTTTGTGCTTTTTCTTATTTTAGAGTTACATATAATCATAAGCGGAATCATCAAAATAGAGCCAGTGATAATATTCAACCTGCGGATCTGTCATTTTTAAAACTTCTTCTTCATTGAATTTTTTATACTCAACTAATTTCTGTACTTTAGAATTTCTTTCCACTTGGCTCATTTTAAATCCTCCTTATAGTTTGAAAAGTAACAATGTATTTAAATTCAGAAAGCGTTTTCTTTTTTCTTATTTTTATTATATATCTCAATATGAGATTAAAACAATATCAATTATAGATGATTTTTCAAAAAACAATATAGAAATGGTATTATGGCGTCGGATTGGAATAATAAGGATTCTTCAATCGAAATTAAATAATAGGTCATTGCCAAGGGCCAGGCTAAAAATTTTTTGTTAGTATCGTTGCTTAATCCCTAAAAAACATCATGATAGCTAGTTCTATAAATTAGAAACAAAGCTAGCTGTGTTAAGCTAGCTTTATATTTTTTATGCTGTTTTGCAGAGCGGTTAATTTTCAACTGTCGTTCACTTTGTTATAAAAACTCTTTAACAATTTCATCATGTTACGCCCCGAAGTTTTTGACAATTGATGATGATCTTCATCATCACGCGTACTCAGGTACCAGCTTCCCTTGTCATCTTCATTTAATCTATATACCTTATTAGTTCTACTATCTGTATAAAAGTTTCCATCCTTCAGTCTCAAAAAATCCCCCCTCTACCACGTATCTATCCTGTATTATGCCCAAGATATCAATTTTATGAAAATTTAATATATGCAAAAACAGCAGATTTATTAATACGCTTATTATTTTGAATGTAATCTACAGAGGTGCAAAAAAGGATAAGTGCTATGAGTGAGAGAATATCCAGTGATGGATAAATAGTAAATAGAAGAATATCGAATGAATTACTGACAATTTTAAAAAGTCATTATGTAAAAAACATGAAGTATAATGATCGATGAATAAGTTTTGATATAAAAATCTTTTTAAGAAAAAACAGACTCTGAAAATAGAGTCTGTTTTTTCTTATGTTTTTTTATGCTTTATTTACGTTTGTCGCTTGTGGTCCGCGTTGTCCCTGTTCGATATCAAAAGTCACTTCTTGACCTTCATCCAAGGATTTAAAGCCTTCACCTTGAATAGCTGAGAAGTGAACAAATACATCTTCTCCACCTTCACGCTCGATAAATCCAAAACCTTTGTCAGCATTAAACCATTTCACTTTACCGTGTTCCATTTTTTGTTGCCTCCTAGAATATAGAAAATAAACCAGATTATCATTAAATCTAGCTTATTTATTATATTATCCCAATAGAGACATCTTAAACTTAAATTAATGTGATCTTTCTAACTTTCTTTATCATTATTCACTTCACTAAAAAGGTGGTTAGGGTATGACGATCTACATCATAATGAGGTTCTCATGCAAAAACTTCAAAATATTTATAAGTGATCTTTTAAACATGGAAATGATAGAAGTCGAAAATTAGCCAATGCCCATGCAATCGTTATAGGCATTGTATTCATAAATATATTCATAAATATGAACTAAATTAGATGAGAGAGCACACGTGGACCGGTCTGTCCAAAAGAAAGGGGAGTTCACTCAAAATTTTTAAAAAATAGTGGTGTAAAAATAGATTCTGTTAGATAGGAATCTATATGTCATTTTCATATAAATACAACCTTCGCACTAGCATCCGTAAACTTGTTTACAAATAAAAAATGACGCCGTTGGAGGCGCCATTTTTTATAGAATAGAGAAGGACACACCCTATGCACGGGCGGTACTCTAAACACATCGTCTTGATTTGATAATACCCAGTGTTTAAATTTAATAAACCTTTGGTTATAACGCTTTATGCAGAATATCTAGGTGAACCTGTTTAGTGAGCATAAGGTTTCTTAGAGTCATCAAGCAAAAGAGCCCTTACAGGTACAGTGTTTTATGAAGAAATTTCAAATAATACTGGATATTGTTAAAATTATTTATTAAATTTCTTTGGAAACTGCTTCACAACTCCCGCAGATATAGTATCTGCCATTAAGATAATATGTGATACTCCTTCATCAATTGCAACGATTCTTGCTTCCCAATCTTTTTCTAAGCTTGCAGATAAATCATTTGTCACTAATTTTAGATGCATATACAGTAATTTTTTCAAATCTTCATTTTTTAAATAAGGGTTAGCCTGGCTAAGGAACGCTGCTATATCATCAGCATTTCGATACCATTCTTTGTTTAATTGATTCACCAAGGCTTTCTTGCCCGTTTTAGCCGCATCTACAATCTTGCCAGCAATCACAATATGTTCCTTAAGCAAAGCCGTAAGTTTGTTCCCAGCTTTCTCCCCGTATATCGGCTTCACAGCATTCCCGATATCTTCCTGATTTTTTAATAACCTTGCTAACACCTGTTTTTGGTCTTCAGATGCTGCTGTTGTTGCACTTGTAATATAATTACTTGTCCACAATACATGATCCATCCAAAGTCTTCTGAATTCATTTTCAAACGTTACCTGAGGTTGACTAACACGATGTTCTTGTGCTTCAGCACGAGCACTACTTGGTTCAACCAGCATATTTAGCGAAAATAACAACATAACTCCCATCCATAATAATCTTTTCATAAAAGCCGCTCCTTCCAATTTATACGAGTATTCGGCTTATTATTTGTATATGGGATTTTTTACATTCCTTAAAATGTTACTTTCTAATAATAATTCTTTCTAGACTATTGTCACGCTGCCAACCAGCTCACACGGATGAAAGGTTGAATCATCCAGTTATTTATATATTATCTAAAAAATGTATTTAACATAAGGACCTAATGGTAACACTATAAACAATAGTTAGTGAGTATGATTTCATTCCATATATTTACGATTTCGGTTAGTTAAAAATAGAAAAAACGAGATAAGAATTAATGAGCTATTTCTTTCACATAAGCTTGTCAGAATACTATCTAAAGAGAGGTCGAACAATATGAAAGTGACGGACACACTTGTTCAATGTTTAGAAAATGAGGGAGTTCAATATATTTTCGGAATACCTGGTAAAGAGACATTGGATTTTATTGATTCTTTATCCAACTCTAAACAGATTCAATTCGTGAATGTGCGGCATGAGCAAGGAGCCGCTTTTATGGCAGATGTATACGGAAGGTTAACAAACAAAGTAGGAGTATGTTTATCAACATTAGGACCTGGAGCTACTAATTTATTGACAGGTATATCTAGTGCAAAGCTAGACCATTCCCCTGTTGTAGCATTAACGGGACAGGCTGCTTTGGGGAGACAGCATAAAGAGTCACATCAATATATGGACATTATTAAAATGGTAGAACCAGCAACGAAGTGGCGTGTTCAAATAAAAGATGCACAAACGCTTCCTGAGATTATTCGAAAAGCATTTAAAGTTGCACAAATGGAAAAGCCAGGGCCTGTAGTAGTAGAATTGCCAGAAGACTTAGCAACTCAAATCGTTCCCATTAAACCTATTTCACCTACATCTATACCCGTAAGCATACCTATCATGGAGTCCATTCAGGCTGCCAATACTCTTATTAAGCAGTATAAGAGACCTTTTGTTATTATCGGTAACGGCGTTGTTAGACAGGAAGCCGTGGATGAGCTTCAACTATTTATTGAACGCCTTCAATCACCGGTTACCCATAGTTATATGGCTAAAGGTGTATTGTCTAAAAATCATCCACAAAATTTCTTTACGTTTGGATTTAATGAGAAAGATGAAGTGTTAGCAGGCTTAAAGGAAGCTGATCTACTTATTGTAATTGGGTTTGATTTCGTCGAGAAGTTACCCAAAAAATGGAACACGGAAAAAACACCAATTTTACACATAGATACTTTGCCGGCAGAAATAGATGAATATTATCCTGTAAAAGTGGAATTGGTTGGAGATATAAAGCAGACTTTACGAGTATTCAATCAGCTGGATATACCTTCTAAACCCTGGATACCCTCTGGCAATCTCCAGAAACAAATTAAGCAATCCTATCATATTGAAAAGAAAGAGATAGATACCAAGTTACTGCCTTTGACAATCGAGAATATCTTGCATAGCATTGACAAGCTCTCTTCAGAGGAAACAATTGTGATTTCAGATGTGGGAGCTCATAAAGTATCTATAGCTCGAACTTACCAACCCAAAAACGCTAACAAGTTCATTATATCAAATGGTCTAGCTTCCATGGGTATTGCTTTACCAGGCTCAATTGGGGCTAAACTAGCCTGTCCTAATGATCCAGTTATTTGTATTACTGGAGATGGAGGAGCTTTAATGAATTTTGCAGAAGTAGAGACGGCAAAGCGCTTAGGGCTTTCGTTCATCATTATTGTTTTAAACGACTCCACATTAAAAATAGAGCAGGAAATGATGAACAAAAAGTTTGGTAAGAGCTATGGAGTAACTTTTACAAACCCAGATTTTGTTCAACTGGCAACCAGCTTTGGAATTAAAGGAGAACATGCAAATAGTTTAGTTGAATTTGAAAATATAATGAAAAGAGCCTTAAAAAATTCAGATGAGATTGTCCTAATTGACGTTCTTCTAAAAAGCTAATTGCGATTTCTCCATTATTTTAAAAGAAAATAAATGTTTTTAATTTTTTTAAATAAGCTAAGCTGAGCTCAACCCAAATCCAACTATAAAGGAAAGTAAATACAAAAATTAAACCAGTAGTAGAAAGAGAAAAATTATTGGAAATCACAGGACCTAGTACTGGGAATTTGAAACCGTACAATAAAGTAATAATCCCAACAGTTAATAGGGTGGCCCCACTTATAATAATGTACAATCTCTTTTTAAAAAAGTAAAAAGCAGTTCCTATGCCCACTCCCAATATTCCTGTTGTAAAAGGAAAAATAATAAGTTCACTTGGCTGGATAATCAGAAGAAGCAGATTTGTTAGTATATAGGTAAGAAACCCTAGAGGGAGCGAAAGTATAAAACAAAAAAGAATGGGTGCAGTAGATAATGGACTAATGAAAACTCCTATTCCCGGTAAGAAACCTCCTGCTGATTGAAAAAGGGCTGCTAAGCTGGCGAAAAGAGCGCCCGATACAAGCTGCTTAGTTTTAGATAGTCTATTAAAAAGAAGCCGCGTAGATTTTACTTCATTTGAAAGAGATTTTAAAAAGTACATGAATTTCACCTCTGTTAACTGTTTTTACATTATAAGGGAGTAAAGGTCGATTTAGACCACTGCCCGATATATCAACTCTTACATGTAATATATAAAGAAATTAAGAGGGAGCACTAATAAGTCGCATTTATTTTTACAGAAATAGGTCGTATCCGTTAAGATAAATTTCTTTATCTTTTTAAAGGTATGTACTGTAGCCCATAAAATGAATCTTTTATGGGCTTTATTGATTAAAGGCTTTCTTATTTTCTAGAAAGTTCATTTGCTCATTCCTATAAAATAGCTGCTGAAAAAATTAAGCTACAATTTTTGGGAGAAAATCAATGTCCAGTCGAATTTTATAAATGTAAATCATGGAACAATTTCAAAAACAGTACCTTGATTAAAGTCAGACACTTTCATAGAGCCATAAACTCCTAAATAAAGCCTGGTTTGATTCAGGTTCGTTCCCAAACTAACGTAGTAAGCTGATTGAGAACCAAAATTATAATCAATTTCCACAACACTAAAATCATTTAGCTTACAATCTGTACTTGCCTTGGTATAAGCTAAAACTCCTCTAACTGGAGATTGAGATTCTTTAACCTGGGCAATATCGGTAAACATAACGCTTCCTGTTAAGCTAGGGATTTTACTTCCCATATATGGCTGAACTCCAGTAAGGGAGGTTCCTCCAAATTTATTGGGACGGGGATCTTTATGAAAATAACTAGTTAAAGGCTGAAGACGTCTCGCTGAAGTTTTTACTGCTTCATCGTAATAAGCAATTATTTTCTCATCCAAGGCCGGATTTTCAGAACACCTCCTTATAAACGAAGTAGGGAAAGTTCCTTCCCATCCCCGCCAGCCAAGGTTAATAAACCCTTCTTGGCTGAGTTTAGCTCTCATTAAAGAAGCCTGAATAAGTTGAGGAACAGGTATTGGTTTATAATGAACGAATGAAAAAATCGACTCTACCACATCCTGTCCAACATTTCCCACATATTTGATGTACTGATTATAAAATCTTTGAAATGAAATGCCCGTTATATTGCGAACTCCTTTGGCAATGAGCGTAAGGGTTTCCTGAATAGGTGAAGGAAGTTCATTAAAACGTGTGACTGCGGGTGGATTATGGATGAATGTATTTTTACTTACATCAATTTCAATTATTTTTCCGAAAATCTCCATATCATCCTGACTTAAATTAAAGGGGTCATATCCTGATCCGCCATCTCCGATTGTTAAGATAAGTTTTCCAGTTTCAGGTGAAAAGCTTAAGCTGTTGACACCATTATGATTAAAAAATGGTCTTCTTAAGTTAAGTAACGTCCGTCTTTTTTGAGGTTGCCCATTTTCCTGGAAAATCCATTCTTCCACTGTATCAATATGATCATATTTAGTTTCTCTATTTATCCACTTTCGGTTTGAAGTTTTAGGATCACATGGGTTAGGCTTAAAATGTTCAGAAAGTGCACCTGGTCCTTGTGTTCCAGCTACTGAGTAATGAAGATAAAACAGACCGTTATAATAAAATTCTGGATGAAACGCTAGCCCCAGCAATCCTCGTTCATCATATCCCCCACGAGAAACACCTGGTTCAGACGTACCCAATTTTATGATTTGTGAGCCAATATCTAAAAAAGTCCGTATAGCGCCGTCTCTTATGTAAAAGATCTCTCCTACTTGGGTTGCAATAAATAAGCTTTCAAGTGAGTCACCGGGAAGTATAGCTGTTTTCAAAACGGTAGGTAAATTTATCTTACTAATAATAGGCCGTAAACTAACCTTAGCTTTTATCAACTAACTTGACACTCCTTTTTAATGTTTTCTCTTATAAGAATATGATTGAAACTGTTCTATTAGTATCAATACTATTTTATAAAGTGCTGCAATTTAATTGAGAGACCTAATCGAGAAGCTTCTTTCATAAAACTTATTTATTCCTGATTAAGTCTGCAATTTTCTTCTCTTAGCACTCACGATTCTCTCAACTTTCCTAACTATTTGTACTTTCCGGAAATTGTGACTAAGGAAACATAATACTTAATTCACAAAAAATATTGATATTATTTTATAAATTGGAAAAGAATATGGCTTAGGAAAGGAGTGATTGCAAATGTCTATGAAAAAGTGGTTAACGGGATGGGTCATTTTGTTTGCGATGGTTATCGGTGTGATAACTTCAGGGGCACTCGGCGTTTTGGCCGAATCGGACGTGGTAAGACAGAAAGCCATGGAGGTTCAATTGAACGATGATTACTTTAATCCAGAAACCATCACTATCCCAAGTGGAAAAACGATAACATTGATATTGAAAAATAAAGGTCAGAAAGAGCATACCTTCACAGTAGAAAAACTCGGAATTGACGCTGAAGTCCAGCCTGGAAAAGAAAAAACCATTACCGTGAAACCACAAAATCCCGGTACATATGAACTGATATGTAGGTACCATTTTAATAGTGGAATGGTAGGGAAAGTGATAGTCAAATAACAAGCAGGGCCCATCGGTCTCTGCTTTTTGAAGTGAATATAGCATACTTTCTTAGTTAACATAATGGATTTTAAAGGTACAAATAAATCATTCACAAGTTCAAAAAAGTAATAAATATTAATTTGAAATATATACTAAGTGAAGAAAAGGCACAGAAAAGTATAGAATAAAAACAGCATTTATATCCACATTATTAAAAAACGTATCCTTAATGCGCAATGGGCTTTGTTTAATTAAAAGGAGGAATTTTATATGAGTGATAATCAATCAAATGATTTCGAACAGGTATCAGAGGAATTAGCTGATCTTGAGAAAGAGTTTGTAACAAAGCCTGCTAAGCCTTCTGATCCTTATCCGCATAAGTATTATACTGGAGACACTTCTATGGTTTCTAATGCTGTGCCAGGAAACGAATAATAAAAGTTTTTTTATTATTTCAAATCCAAAGTAATCGCTTTCATTTTTTGCTTTCCCGAGATCATTTGATAGGTTATAATAAATATCTACAAAAATATTAAATGATATGTAAGTAGCAAGCAATTACACCCTTAATATTTAACTAAACAGAAAAACTCCCTTAAGGCCTTAAGGGAGTTTTTCTGTTTTTATGTATACTATATAAGGGTAATTTCACCATAATAATAGGGCGAACTCACTTTTCAATTCTAACTAATGTTTTTTCCGGCATGTCAATATCGTCAATGTCAAAGTAATGGATGTTTAACGTTAATTTCCTCTTTTGCTCTTCAGCTTCTTCTCCTACCCAACAACTATACAATTCAAAAAAGTCTCCTGACTTAAGATAGCGGTCCATCAATTTGCATAGTGCAATTAGTTTCTCTTTTGATTCTTTGCGCCTGCTCTTATTCATATATTCTGTAATTTCAATTCCCCAGTCACTTGCAACTTCATAAACATAGAGGGTAGTAAATTGGTGTTTCTTTATGTTTAATCGATTTCTTTCATCTGAAAAGCAACTCCCAATAGTAACTAAATCATCTATTTCCTTATTAATAGGTAATTCTACGTTCGAACCTATATAAGTAGCTAAACTCATTCGTATTCACTCCGTTCCTCATCTAAATAACCCATTAAGTTTTGTGGAACTAACCTAGGTTGTTAACATTCTAAGAAATACATCCTGTTATCAAAAAGGTTTTTTACTAAACTTTATTACAAATACTCGAGTTTTATTCAAGGTTTACTATTATTCTACTTAATATATGAGTAGGCTGCGAAATGTTTATATACCTGTAAATGGGGGATTTACCATATAAGAACATTGATACTTAATTGGAAGGAGAATGAAAAATGAACAATAATACTGAAACCGTTGAAAATAAAGTAGAGGATAAACTAAATGAAATGAGTCAAGAGAAGAAAGACAACATCCTTTCTAGTTTTAACGAATTTAAAAGTTACTTAGGAGATAAAGTCACAAAAGGTGAGAAACTAGGGTTAAATGATAATCAATTAGCTCTAGCAGCTAAAAAAATAGCTGACTATCTCGCAACCCATGAGGAGCCACAAAATGAAGAGCAATACTTGTTACATGAGTTATGGAAAGTTGGAAACGAGGAAGAACAACATCATCTTGCTCATATGCTTGTTAAATTAGTCAAAGAATAATCTAAAAAGAATAATCTAAATCGATTATAGATTGCTTTTTTTCATTATTTGTTAGTGGTTCAAGTGTATAATCAACATAGCAAAGAGCCACTTGCGTAAAACAAGTGGCTCTTTATAATGGTTATGTGTCAGGTAATATCGTTGCAGAAGTAAGAATAAGCCGAAATCGAAATATGTTATCTGCAACCCCTTTTATTGACAACTTAATAAAATTGTATAACTACAGAAAAGAAACAAAGATCGGTTATTTTCTTCACTCTTTATTCATTTTCTTTAGAATCTTCCTGATAATGCTCATTTAAGTATGGGTTCTCTGTCGTAGCAAAATTAACGGATTGAAGGCTAGTTTCAGGATCCGTTCCATAACAGCCTTTTAGTTCCGCATTTTCTATCTCGCCACTTCTGAGTTGTGGTTCTTTTTTCTCTTTCATGCTGCACCTCTTTTTATTTTTAGTATGTCCCTGCGATGCATCAATTAAAAGATAAAGCTATATTTCCTCAACAATAATAGATTTTAGGAATTCCCTACTTCAAGCTTGCTAAGTGGGGGGAGTTCAATGAAAACAGCAATACGAATCCAACGGATTCGTATTTTTCGGTGACACTTAAAATACGTCCCAAGCAATAGAAAGAAGAGGTTTTGAACGTTTATAATTCGGTTAAACATGAAGTAACAAATTATTTTTATTTATTCTGTATATTTAAATTATTCGTTCGTAATGGTACAATAAAATGATGGAAAGAGGATATGATGCTTCTTTCTTAATAAAGGATGAAGAAATATGGATATTAAGGCTCAGCAAACAAAATTGGCGAATAACTTGGGCAAATTGTTACGAGATAACTTTGGAAAAGGCCCCGAGGCTGTTCATGTTACGATTTATGAACCTTATGTTGTTATTTATGTCAGTGGCTTTGTATCGCCGATGGAACAAGTACTGTTAAACCAGAATGAAGAACTTCAGGTTATGACTACAAGAGAGCTTTTAGTAAAGACTCTTGAACCTCAAATCACTGGGCAAATCAAAGGGATTACTGACCTTGACATCCAGCACTTATATTATGATTGGAATTTAGATCATCACTCCGGAATTTTTGTGGGAGTTTGTCTGGACGATTTGAAAGCCGATTTGACTGAGGGTGACCCTTACCCAGGAAAACAAGCCATTCATGATCGGATTATAAAGATGAGTGAAATTGCACAAAAAGGGCCTGAGAAAATCTCTTCATATAAATTAAGTGATCGTACATTGGTCATCGTAAGAGAAGGAATACTGGTGGCTATTGAAAAGCAGCTAATTTCGTTGGGTTTTGACGACACCTTACGCATCTCTAAACGCCCTTTGGAAAAAGGAATCTTACGACAAAACGATGACTATGATGAAATATTAAATGCAGACATTCTTGATATTTTTGTGGATTGGGATTTTGAAAAGGATAATAGTATTATTACGCTTATCCTAAAACCCAAAAATTAATGAGGCAGTAATGAGTTGGACACATTGTGCCAAACATAAGCCGAGGAAGAAAAGCTCATACCTTTTCTTTTTCGGCTTATTTTTGTTGTCTAAAAAGAGGAAGTCCTTTTGTAACGGAATAATTCCCTAAAATAACATCTGAAAATAGGATGTGCTAACAGAAAGGATTTGATCGGTATGGCTGATAATCATGAGATTGTATTGTTTATAAAAGAGCTTCGTCGATTGTTGCAGGATTACCAAAAGTATGACAATGAATTATACAAAGAAGAAATTAGCAAGGATATAATACTTTTAAGTACCATTATCTATGGAAGTAAAATTGGAATTTCAAATAAAAGAAGAATCTTTAAACACAGAAAATACAAAGGTAAACAGAAACCAATCTATTAAAGATATACTAGTATGCCTCGTTTACACTTTGTAAAAAGTGAATTCTTATTACCGAAAATGATCTTATGATGAAGAAGGAGTTTTCATAAAACATCACGAATAGTATACCTTATGAAACTAGAAACTAGGTGCACCATCTATGGATAAAACGAAACTGGAAAAAGAATTAAGTAGTTATATGGGAAGGTTACTTCGTGAAAACTTTGGAAGAGGTCCTGGAGGTGTATTCACCGTCATTTCTCCTCCTTTTATAACCGTTTATTTTAAAGCCTTTTTATTACCTTTAGAAAAGGCTTTGTTAGACAAGGGACAAGTTATCTATGTTCAAAAAACACGTGATTTGTTAATGGAGACTTTAATTGAAGAGATAAAAGGATATATAAAATTGAATATACATGTAGATATTGAAGAATTTTATTATGATTGGAATTTAGAGCTGCAGTCTGGCATGTTTATCATGCTCCATTCTGATAAAGAAAATATAATCAATCATTCCTATAAAAATCAGAAATTGCTGCATAAAGAAGTCGAGGAAGTGACTCGAAAAGCAGAAAAACTCCCTCAAGATGTTTCTTCTTATTTATTAGATGAGAGAACACTCCTCATAATCAGGGAAGGTATTATGGTAAATGTAGAGAAAGAATTAGTGCAGTTAGGGTTTGAAGAAAACCTTACATTGGCTAAAAGAAATCTTGAAAAAAAGCTGCTTCATGAACATAGTCAATCATTAGAAGTGATTTTAGATTCAAAGGTAACAGATGTACTAGTCGCGTGGGACTTTCATAAAGATAAAAGTACGATTCTTCTGATTTTAAACCCAACTTCATAACGGCACTGATAAGCTAGGCACTGAACTAGATGTAGGCCAAAAAGAAAGGTCATATAACCTTTCTTTTTGGCCTATTGTTTTTTTACTACTATTAAAATAAAGAAAGTAGTGATAATTATGCTATTTCAATCGGATGAAGGAAAGGAACCTTTAACTGTTGAGATACACACTGAAGTGGATATAGTAGAAGCGCGTCAAAAAGGGCGGATGTTCTCTAACTGCTTAGGCTTCAGCACACTTGATCAAGCCCGAATTATTACGACTATTTCAGAATTGTCCAGAAATATATATAAATATGCCACTACGGGAAAAATTATAATGGAAATAATAGAGAATCAACTTGAAATAGGTCTCAAAATAATAGCCATAGATAAAGGACCAGGCATTAAAAATGTCCAAAAAGCGATGGAGAGTGGCTACACAACATCAGGAGGGTTAGGTGTTGGTTTATCAGGTGTAAAAAAATTAATGGACGAATTCACCATATCATCTCAAGAAGACCATGGCGTTAACATCGAGGTTATAAAATGGAAAAAAAGAAATAAGTAAAAGGAGCACAAGTTAAAAGGTTAAGAAAGAACTGACTTCCTCTTTACAAAAGACTCCTTTATTGAATAGGAGATAGCTTCTAAAAATATCATCCCCTGATGATCCTGCTCTAGGATACGGTTAAGATATTTCACAGGCTTGAGTTGATACCTTCAGTATGTGCTTCTCCTCTATTAACTCTTAGCAGTAGGACAAAAATTTTTCTCCGCAGTAATCACAAGAGGCTTAGAAACATGAGAAAAAGGTGTAGAAAATTAGGAGCGCTTCCATTTAATCGTTAAATGGAAGGAGCAAACTCTCACGCTAGAGAGCTTGCTCTTTTTATTTCTTAATATAATCCTATCTGACAAAAAACAGCCTTTTTCAAGTACACCAAAAACATACATTTATGATACATAGATTTTGGTATAATCTCTGGAACATTTCTACCCGTATTAGAGGAGCAATAGAGGAGGGGAGTGTGTAAAGAGGTTCCCCTTCACTTAACTCAGTTATATAAACAAACAATACTCATATACATTTATTGAATGGCTTCTTTAAATTTGTCACGAAATAAAACATAATTCGATAAAGAGTACATAGGAGGAGAAAACATGTTTGTTCATATAGTTCAACCTGGGGATACGTTGTCTTCAATAAGCAGGAGATATGATTATTCCATTGCGCAGCTTAGGAGCGTGAATGGGTTAGAAGAAACAAATATTGTTCCAGGTCAAGCCTTACTTATAGCTTCTTATGTATACACAGTTCAACCTGGTGATACGATGAGGAGTATTGCTAAAAAAGCTTATGTATCCTTAGAACAATTAAAAAGAGCTAATCCTTCAGTCCATTATAATTATTTGCAGGTGGGAATGAAAATAAAAATTCCTAATATATCAGACTATATTGCAGGTACACTGGAGTATTATGCCGTTCGAAATCCAGAATTAGATCGTGATTTAATTACTGATTTTGCGACTTATTCCTCGTCCATTTCTATCTTTGAATATCATTTTGGCAGCAATGGAGATATTATGAATGATTTAAACGATTTAGTAGCGATTGAAACGACTTGGAAAAACCGAGTTACACCGTTAGTTACGATTACTAATCTAACTTCTGAAGGATTTAGTTCTGATCTTGCCCATCAAGTTTTAAATAATCCTCAGGCCAGAAACAATCTTGTTAATAATATTTTTTATTTAGTATCTAGAAAAGGATACGGCGGGGTGAATATTGATTTTGAACGTGTAAAGGCCGAGGATAGAGATCTTTTTACAGGATTTTTACGTCAGCTGGGTGAACGTTTAAAACCTGCAGGGTACGTGCTGACCATAGCGGTTCCAGCCAAGACGAGCGAAGATATCCCTTGGTTAAAAGGATATGATTACGGGGGAATAGGGGCCGTTGTTAACTATATGTTCATTATGGCATATGACTGGCATCATGCAGGCAGCGATCCGGGGCCTGTTGCACCTATTACTGAAGTAAAAAGAACAGTAGAATTTACGATAAAAAGTGTTCCGCGAAGAAAACTTATCATCGGAGTCCCTTTGTATGGATATAATTGGTCAATTCCTTACAAGCCTGGCACGGTAGCACCCGCTATATCCAATCAAAATGCGATTAAAACAGCGATGAGATATCAGTCTCCCATTCAATATTCAAAGGAGTACAAATCTCCATTTTTTCGGTACAAAGATCAAGCAGGACAGATGCATGAAGTATGGTTTGAAGATGTCAGAAGCATGAGTGAAAAAATGGTGTTAGTTCGTCAATTCGGCTTGCAAGCAATAGGAGCGTGGCAATTAACGCTTGGGTTTACGCCGGGACCTTGGCTTTTAAAGAAATTTTTTACTATTAGAACGGTATAAATAGCACTAGTTTTTATGGATCAATTTAGATATTTTTCAGTTAATAGTTATTCGATATACGTTGTTAACAATAAAAAAATTCTATTTATAGTAACTTATAAGAAGTTGGAGGTACTGCCATGGCAAAAAGGATAGATGTCTCAATAAAGCAGCATAAATTAAAACTATATGATGGAGCTAAATTAGTAAAGACATATCCTATTGCTGTAGGGAAAATGATCACTCCAACTCCAACTGGAAAATTTAAAATTATTAATAAAGATACTACGCCTCCAGCTGTATTCGGCTCCTTATGGATGGGACTGTCAAAACCTACATATGGAATACACGGGACTAATGATCCAGCCTCTATTGGCAGAGATATGTCACATGGATGTGTCAGAATGGACAATGAAGATATTCTAGAACTTTCTTCTATGGTTCCTATTGGAACACCGGTTTATATACATAAATAGTACTTTAAGAAGAGACCCACCGTTTACATTGAGCATAGAACAGATAGTTTGTTAGATGACTATCTGTTCTATTTCTTGTTTTTATATTGTTTTGGAGTGAGGCCAGTGTGAGTTTTAAATACTTTGGTAAAGTAGCTTTGATCGGTAAAATTCAATAATGCATGTATTTCTAGTAAGGAATAGTTGGAGAAAGACATTAACTTTTTTGCTTCCTCAATTTTTATTTTTTGAATATAAGTGGTAATGGGGATACCTACTTCTTTTTTAAATAAATTTGAAAGGTATTTTGGATTCACCAAAACATGGTGTGCCAACTTACTAAGAGTTAAATTCTCGTAAATATGCTTAAAGATGTAATTTTGGCAGTCTCTCACTATTTTCGAATGTTTCATATTTTTACTCTTAGCTACTCGCTGTGTAAAATCATAAATGACATGTTCAATAAAATTTTCTAAGTCCTTAATATTTTGAATCAATTCCAGCTCTTGAATATATAGATCTCCTAATGTATAGGCAACTTCAGAGTGCAGTCCACCATTAATAGCTGCCCGTGTTGCTAGTGTAACAGATGCAATTTTCTGGTTTTTCTGATTCCTAAGCTCACTTGTTTTAGCCAACCTTCCAAATTGAAAGTCTGTGTTCTGATGAAAAGCTCTCCAGTATAGAGATACTTCCTCTATATTACCATCAGCAATGTATTGATAGATTTGCTTTTCATGTATAGGATCTTGGTGGAAAGTAGCGTTTTCACGTATCTCTGCAATACTCTTGTCCGATATTCCATCTTGAAGAATCTTAGTCTCTTCTGTAAGATAATTTTCTTTGATAATTTCTTTAAAATCTAGCCTTTTGTTGTAAATATTGTAAAATAGCAACATACTTGCATGAATGAGCTTCCAACTGCTTACTACTTTCAATGATTGTAAATAATCCTCCATAGCTTTTGGTGATTTCTTAATCCCATTAAAATCAATTAATTCCTTCAAGGAAGATTTTGTAGGTTGGGGAAATATGGTAGGTCCTAAAATGACTGTTCCATAACGTTCATAATTCTCTACTATAGGAATAACAACACAGTTCTCTAGCCAATCTGTCCTTTGTATTTTAGGAAGTAATTCTGTCTGATTAAATTCAATTATAGAATTTAAAAAGTCCTCTTTTGAAGAATACAAAGGGTTATAGAATTTATTAGATACAAATTCTATCACTAGTTTCCTATCTTTGCTCATAACATAAATAGGGATATTCGCTACTTCATTGATAAGCTTACAACTAAACTCAATATGTTCCCACTTCAATTTAAGATCCATTCCATGTTACCTCCGTTACCCTTCTTTTTAATCTAACCCAAAAAGATGCTAAATTACTATTTTTATAGAAATTTTACCATGAAGTTATTAGAAATCTATATATAATCTTTTATAATTCACCAGTGAATGTAAGCGCTTTTTATTAATGGAGAGGAGGTTCACTATATGTACACCTTAAGGTCTAGTGGCTAATCAGGGCGAGCTATAATTTTTAAAGATGCGAACAATTGGAGGGTTAAATGAAAGCCTATTCAATACAGCTCAGCTATTTATATCTTATTAAAAAATAATCATATTGAATTGGTACTAGTGGAATGTGCTGATTAAAGAACGGGGGAAGATAATTATGCAAGTAACCAAAATAAAGAAAGAGGAATCTATAAATATAGACTTGGAAAAGATAAGCTTTTCAGAAAGATTTAGTTTTGGATTAGGCGATTTTGGTACAAACTTAATGTACGCTCTGATGGTTACTTTTTTAACATATTTTTATACAGATACAGTTGGTATCTCTGCAGCACTAACAGGTACCATTATGTTTGGGGTTAGAATATTAGATACGGTTGTAGGTTTAATTGTTGGAACATTTGTAGATAAAACCCAAACGAGAATGGGCAAATCAAGGCCCTGGGTGTTTTGGACTGCAATTCCATTTGGGCTTTCAGGATTTCTAATGTCAACTGTACCGGACATTGGATATAACGGAAAGGTCATCTATGTTGTTGTAACGTACGTTTTAGTGAATATTATTTTTGAAGCAAGTAATATTCCCTATGGATCTCTAGTTTCTTTAATTTCTAGAGATTCTTACGAACGGAGCGTATTGAGTATCTTTAGAAACTTCTTGTCAACTATTGGCTCGATGCTAGTTGGGGTTATTACATTACCTCTTGTTGCATTTTTTGGTGATAACCAACAAGCATGGATTATCACGTTTGGAATTTACGGCTTTTTTACAGCACTATGCTTAATTGTAACCAGTTTAGGTACAAAAGAAAGAGTTGAACCAGTGTATATACCTAAAGAAAAAATTAAATTTAAAAAAGTATTGAAAACTATTTTTGAAAACAAATATTGGCTAATGATTTTCTTTTATTTGCTATTTTATTTTGTCTATCTTACTGCAAGTTCAACTATCACTGTCTATTATGCAGAATACATACTTCATGATAAAACGACAATCAGTTGGATTAGTTTAGCTCAAAGTTTACCTGTTTTTGCTGTGTTGTTAGTACTATCGCCAGTTATTAAGCGAATTGGAAAGAGAAATACCGCTATTGTAGGTGGAGCTATTACATTAATAGGTATCTTACTGCCATTATTTGATACTACGAATCTACCATTAATTATATTTGCGTCTGTTTTAAAGGGTATTGGTGGGGCACCGCTTGGAGCAACAATGTTTGCTTTCTTAGCTGATACCATTGATTACGGAGAGTGGACTAGCCGTATTCGAATGGAGGGTATTTTATTTAGCGCAGGAACAGTTGGACAAACACTTGGTATGGGACTAGGTTCAGCTATAGTTGGCTGGCTGTTAGGTGCATCAGGATTTATAAGCGGTACTTCTACTCAGGTTTCCTCGGTTCTGAGCATGATTGTATTACTTTTTATCGCTGTTCCAGCGCTAGTTATGATAATAAATCTATTTATTCTGTGGCGATTTAATCTCGATAAAATTTATCCTCAAATTGTTTCAGACTTATCTAACAAGCAATATAAAGAAAGATAAATTACGACTTACTTTAACGAGAAAAGGAGAATGAATTTATTATGGAAGAGATTTTATATGGGGTCGCATATTATGACGAATATATGCCTTATGAAAGATTAGAAAAAGATATACAAATGATGAAAGATGCTGGAATTAATGTAGTACGAATAGCTGAATCGACTTGGAGTACCCATGAACCACAAAACGGGGTGTTCGATTTTACATCTGTTGATCGTGTACTAGATGCCATGCATCAAGCTGGAATCAAAGTTATTGTAGGCACGCCTACCTATGCAGTTCCGACGTGGATGGCTAAGGAACATCCGGATGTATTGGCGGTTACCGCAGAAGGGCCAGGTCGATATGGAGCTCGTCAAATTATGGATATCACAAATCCAACATATTTATTTTATGCTGAAAGAATTATTCGAAAATTAATTGGACGAGTCAAAGACCATCCTGCTGTCATCGGTTATCAAACAGATAACGAAACAAAACACTATGATACCGCAGGCCCTAATGTCCAGTTATTATTTGTAAAATACATGAGAGAAAAATTTCAATCATTAGAAAATATAAATGAAAAATTTGGCCTTGATTATTGGAGTAATCGAATTAACAGTTGGGAAGATTTCCCTTCAGTGGTTGGAACAATAAATGGAAGCTTAGGCTCGGAATTTGCCAAATTTCAACGGAAACTTGTAACCGATTTCTTAAATTGGCAAGTTTCCATTGTTAATGAGTATAAACAACCTAATCAGTTTGTTACACAGAACTTTGATTTTGAATGGAGAGGGTATTCTTACGGCATACAACCAAGGGTAGATCATTTCGAAGCATCTAAGTCTTTCGATGTTACTGGAGTAGATATCTATCATCCATCGCAAGACGATTTAACAGGAATTGAAATATCTTTTGGGGGTGATGTTGCTCGCTCAACCAAAGGGAACAACTATTTAGTACTTGAAACAGAGGCTCAAGCTTTTACAAACTGGACTCCCTATCCTGGTCAATTGAGGTTACAGGCATTCAGTCATCTTTCTTCTGGGGCTAATATGGTTTCATACTGGCATTGGCATTCCATCCATAATTCTTTTGAGACTTATTGGAAGGGATTGTTGAGTCATGACTTTGAACCAAATCCTGTATATAATGAAGCGAAAAGAGTAGGTAAAGAGCTTGAAAGGCTTTCTTCTCATTTAGTCAATCTGAAAAAAAAGAATAAAGTTGCCATTCTTATTAGTAATGAATCATTAACAGCAATTGAATGGTTTAAATTTAATTCTTCCTCTTCCAAGAACTACAATGATGTAGTGAGGATAATGTATGATGAACTTTACAAATTGAATATTGAGTGTGACTTTGTATATCCAGATAGTGAAAACATTGAAGGATATAAATTGTTAATTGTACCGGTATTATATACCGCTTCTGACAATCTATTGAAGAGGTTAAATAAATTTGTGGAAAATGGTGGGCATATTGTTTATTCCTTTAAAAGCGGATTTACGGATGAAAATGTCAAAGTGAGAACTACACGTCAGCCAGGTATTATCAGTGAGGCCTGCGGTATTACCTATAATATGTTTGTTGAGCCAAAAAATGTTTCATTAAAAGATGACCCTTTTTCAGTGGGGGAGGATAATAATTATATCGAAACATGGATGGAACTTATTACTCCTTCAACAGCAGAAGTGCTAGCTTATTATGACCATCCTCATTGGGGTGAATATGCAGCAGTTACTCAAAATCAGTACGGAAAAGGCATTGCTATCTACATTGGTTGTATACCGAGCCCCGTCATTATGAAGAAGATAATGGAACACAGCATAAGAGAAGCTGGAATATGGGGAGTAAATCAAGAGCTGCAATTCCCGTTAATTATTAAATCAGGCGTGAATCAAAGTGGAAAGACAATTCATTACTACTTGAATTATTCTGATTCTCCTACGTCCTTCAAATATCCGCATCATACTGGAATAGAGCTATTTACAGAAGAAGAAATAGGGATTAATCAGATCATAAAAGTAAAACCTTGGGATGTTATCATCATTGAGGAAGGTAAATAAAGAGGAGAATAAATAGTTTTTTAAAAGGCAAATGAGTAGTTGAATTATTTATCTGAAATGAAGAATAAACAAAATAAGAAAAGAGCATCCCCTTTAAGCCAGGAGGTTTGTTCTTTTCTTATTTCGTGTTATAGAGTAGCTCTAGATATTCCTATGGCCTCTTGGAATTCATTCACACTCAAGCAATTCAAATAATATAGAGTGATCGCTTATGGTAATTTAAGTTCCTTATTTATGTATACAATCCTAGGCTTTTAGCACATAAAAAAGTACCCCGGTTAACAGAGGTACTTTTAGCATTTTAACTTATTTTGATGCTGGAGACGTAGTAACTTCTGGAGACGTTACTTTGTCATAAAAATCTACGAATTTGTCACGATCCTCGCTATCACGGTAAGCCATAGCAACACGTGGATGTTCATTCAGTACACCAGAAATCATGTAAGGAATGATATAGCCCCATTCCCACTTTTGACGCATTTCAAGCATATGCTTTTCAATTACGCCAAGAATCGGCTTCATCTCATAGCTTGGTTTTGGTATGTAGCTAACAAGCAGCTCTGTGTTACAGTTACCAGCTGCACGGCCCATACCATAAACAGATGAATCAAGGAATGTAACTCCATTACGCATCGCAGTTAATGTATTAGCAAAAGCTAGCTGCATGTTGTTATGCGTATGGATCCCAAGCTGTTTGCTAGGAATCATGGCTTGAAACTTTTTCACTTGATGCTCAATATCCGCAGGGTCTAGGCTTCCAAAGGAGTCAACGATATATACAACATCTACAGGGCTTTTCTTTACCATTTCAAATGCTTCAATAAGCTGATTTTCCGGTACGCTAGATAGTGCCATAATGTTAAGTGAAGTCTCATAGCCCAAATCGTGAAACATTTTTATAAGCTCTAAGCCTTTATCTACTTCGCGAATATAGCATGCCACTCGAATCATATCTAACATACTTTGCTCACGGGGCAGGATGTCATTTGGATCTACACGCCCGATATCTACTAAAGCAGATAGCTTCGTGAACTTTTTCTCAGGGATAATTTCTTTGAGAAAGTTATCGTCAAGAAATCTCCATGGATTGGGCTCAGTTGCTTGAAGAAGCTTAGGTGAATTTTTATAACCAATCTCCATATATTCAACGCCGGCTGCGCTTAGGCCGTTATATAAGTCTTGCACAAATTCAACGCTAAAATCCCAATTATTAATTAAACCTCCGTCACGAATGGTACAGTCTATAATTTTGCTATTATGTTCCATGGTATTTATTTCCTCCTATGTCGTCTATTTATGTATTATTCTAACCTTTATCGCTTTTATGCTTTTAAGCACTAAACTCTCCTATTGTGTTTATACCATGACTGATTCAGAGGCGTCAATGTATTTTCTAAATGTGTCTCTGCTTTACTGTATTCCATGGGTAGGAGATGCTTTGGCTTTTCATCCGCTTGATGCTCTTAAAACAACATCAAGTTCAGCAGTACAACCCCTAGTATATACAAACACAGCGCATCTTACATCACTACTTACTGCAATAAAGATTGTTTTTTAAGTGAAACTGCTTATTAAGGAGGGAACTGCCATTAGTATCTAGGTTATAGGTTTAGATTGCTCTATAATTGATCCATAAATTTGAGAAGAGATTTAAAACATAAAAAATAAGAAATGTTTTTCACATTAACAGTTGTATAGGAAGTATTAGTTGTTACTTAATCATCTTAATTTACTTGTCTTTACATCGTCAAAAACGTAAGAAATGATAAGAGTATAGAGGTAATAAACATCGCAATCAACGGCTTTAATGCTTTTGTTCGAAGAGCCTTCATACTTACATTTAACCCTAAGCCAACCATAGCCATTGTTAAAAGAAACGTGGTTAGAGTTGAAATATCAGCCATGATCGTTTTGGGTATGATAAGGTGCTTGCCTACGACATAACTCCCAAAGACACTCATAGTTATAAACCCTATTAAAAACCAAGGGAATTCAATCTTCGTACCAGCTTCAATTTTTCCTGTTCGCTTCATCCAATACATTAAGATAAAGCTTAATGGCACAAGTAAAAGCACTCTGCCTAACTTAGCCAACAGGCCAATAGCTAGGGCATCGCGTCCAGCCGGTGCTGCAGCTAGAGCTACATGGGCAATTTCATGGAGACCAACGCCTGACCAAATCCCATATTGGATATTCGTTAAATGTATATAAGGTCTTAAAATGGTATATCCAATCGCAAATAGAGTTCCAACTAAAGCAATAACACCTGCTCCGATAGCTGTATCTTCTTCTTTTGCTTTTATAATGGGAGAAACAGCTGCGATAGCTGCAGCACCGCATATTCCTGTTCCTATCCCTAAAAGAAGGGATAGACCACGATCTGCTTTCATCCATTTGGCTAGAAAAATTGTTAAAACAATCGCAAATATAGCCGTTCCCACATCGCGAAATAACAATCCTAGCCCGTGATGAATAACAACATCAATATTTAGCTTTAAGCCATATAAAATAATTGCATAACGCAACAGCTTTTTAGAAGAAAATTGAATTCCAGATCTTATTTTTTCGGGGTACCCCCAAATTTGACGATAGATTACTGCCATTATAATTGAACAGGCTAGTGGACCGATCTGATTAAACCCCGGGACTTTCGCTAAGCCATAAGCAAGTAAAGCAAAAAGAAAAGTAAAAGCAATTCCTCCAGCCCATAAAGAAATATTAGATGACGTCCGGGTATTTGTTCGTAAGAATACAGTCCGCTTTTGGGCTTTATTTATATTTATCATACATTTCATCTCCAATATGAATTCTTATCAAGCGCGGCTTCACACAAGAAGTGTATGATTTAACTATAAAAGACACTTTGTTATTAGTAAAATATAGATAAATCATGATTATGATTAAAAATATTAATAAATTAAACAAAAAAAGAGCAACTTGATCTTCAGAGTTACTGAAAATCAACTTGCTCCTTTTGTACGTTTTTATCCTTTAATTCTTTAAAAAATTATCCATACAAAAATATATGTGCTTATGAGAGAGAGACAGCCTTACTAGTTGCTAAGCCTTTTTTACGTCTATACCATAGCAGGATCAAACTGCCTAGCACGCAAAGGAAAGAAACTAGCTGAGCTATTCTGATATGAGAAGTTAGCATTAAGCTATCCGTACGTAATCCCTCTACAAAAAATCGTCCTATTGAATACCATAGTAGGTAAGTAAGAAAGACTTCTCCTCTTTTTAACAAGGATTTTCTTAGTACAATCAGGACAAGAACACCTATTATGTTCCAAAGTGATTCATAGAGGAATGTAGGATGATAATAAGTTCCATTGATATACATTTGATTAACAATAAAATCTGGTAAATGTAAAGCTTCTAAAAAATGACGTGTAACAGGTCCGCCATGTGCTTCTTGATTCATAAAGTTTCCCCACCGGCCAATAGCTTGGCCTAATAATAAGCTAGGAGCTAAAACATCAGCCATTTTCCAAGAAGAAAGATTCTTTTTTCTGCAAAACCATATAGCTGTTAATACAGATCCAATAATTCCACCGTGAATAGCTATGCCTCCATGCCAAATTGCTATAATTTCGCCTGGGCGGTCTTTATAATAACTCCATTCAAAAAGTACGTAGTAAATTCGAGCAGTAACGATAGCAATGGGTAGTGCTAGCAGAAGTAAATCAGAGATGGTTTCTGAAGAGATACCTCGTTTCTTTCCTTCTTTCGAGGCTAACAAAAAGCCTAAGAAAGCTCCTATTCCTATGATAATTCCATACCAATGGACCTCAAGTGGACCAAGGTGGAAGGCGATAGGGTTTAAAGGTTGTGTGTGTTGGTTCATGTTTTTTCTCCTTTACTTCATATCGGTTTTCTTACATTTTTTTAGAGTAGTATTAAATTAGAGTGCTTTTTTAGTATATCTAATTAGATAAAGAAAGGACAACTTTTGCTTACGAACGGCCACTATTTCTTTGCCTACTTTAGTGTAACAGAATAGTCAAAATTAAAATAAACAGTATATTGACTTAATTACCAAAATATACTATCATTTTAGACAATATACTGTCTAAAATGGAGGGTGGATATGGATATTTATAGAGAGCTTTTTTTAATGCAGCAAACTTACGCTACCTTATTTTCTCTGGCAAATAAAGTCCAGGTGAAAGGAGATCAATCTCTTGAACTCTTAACATCAAGACAGCATATGGCGATGGTGGCAATTGCTCATTTACCTGAAGATGAAACAACATTGAATAATATTGCTAGAAAATTAGGAACTACAAAACAAAGCGTCAAACAGTTAATTACCATTATGGAAAAGAAGGGGTATGTTGACGTAGTTCCTAGCAGTAAAGATAAACGTGCAGTTAACGTGAAAATCACCAAAGAGGGAAAAGAGGCACTGCTTGTTGTTTCAGAAAAAGGAATTTTCTTTTTGGAAGACCTTTTTAAAAAATTTTCAACCGAAGAGTTGGAAATAATGTGGAAGCTTTTAAAGAAACTTTATAGCTTTGATGGGGAAGAACATGACGGATTTGAAGAAGAAGGCAACATCAAAATGGATGAAGATCACAATGAATTACAGTTGAGAGTAATAAGGGAGCTTGAAAGTCGAAGAGTTCAAGCAATTGATAATATGAGAAAGAATATATAAAAAAACTCGATAGGCTAATCTAACTTAAAGCATATCGATCAATCCTTTTAATGCTTTTCAAAATGAAGGATAAGGGAGAGCAACCATTATGTTTGAAATCAGCGATGAAACATTACGATTAATCAATAAGACCTGTAGAGGGAAAAAACATTTGAAATTAACCGTTGGCTACGTAAGGGACAATCAGTCTATTATAAAAATTTATAATGAGAGCGGTGAAATTGACTCATCAAAAAAATATCATTATGAAATTGGTTCTATTACCAAGACTTTCACTGTATCGCTGCTATCAAAATACATATCTGAAAACAAGTTGACACTAAACGATTCTATACAAAAATACATAAGAGAACTTAAAGAAGACACGTATTATCCTACATTGCTCCACCTCGCTACTCACTCTTCTGGATATTCAGGAAGCTTACCTTTAAATAAACGGGAATATTTTAAAATAATTTTAGGTTTCATTTTTGGGGGAAGTGATTTGAATAAAAATAATCCGTTACATATGGATTTTAACAAAATGAAGATGCTAATCGAAAAAAGTAAATTGAAAGAAGTAGATTATTCATGGAAATATTCCAATTTCGGTATATCCCTTATTGGATACGTGTTGGGAATGATATCGGGCAAGGGGTATTGGGATACTATGAATGACTTTCTTCTTAATGAGCTTGGACTAAAGGATACTTGTTTAGGCGCTTCAAATAATAATTTACAGGGTTATGACCGCAAAAATAATGATTGCGGCAACTGGCAGTGGGACAAAGAAAACTTTATATCACCTGCAGGGGCAGTATCCTCAACCGCTGACGATCTACTTAAATACGCAAAGATAAATATGTACGAAGGTAAACCATATCTGTCTTTTTGTCATAAAAAACACGGTAATGGAACAAAGCAGTTTGATATGGGTCTTGGGTGGTTGCTTTTAAAGAAAAACAATAATGTGATGTTGCACGGCGGTGGAACCGGATGCTTCAGCTCATTTTTAGGGATTGATAAAGAAAAGAAAGTTGCTTCCGTCGTTTTGGCTAATTATAGACTAGGTAGAAATAATGATGAGCATATAGGAATGTCTTTATTAGAAAGCCTCCAAAATTCAAAAGATATATAAGGATGGAAGACAATTTGAAAGAATATGGCCGAATATGACCGACCTTCAAGAAGCATAGAATATGCTTCTTTTTTTGAGGAAACCGTGCTATTATCATTAAGGTTTGCAAGGAATAGAAGATTTTTGTCTTTCCGTACATTTTTTTGGTATAGTGTTAGAAATAAGGAGTGGGTAAGTTGGTTTTCACTGAATTTTTCCAGCAGTTTCCCGTAAAGGTTTTAACGGTAGGGCTGCTGATTGTACTTATCGTTTATTTTATTCGCAAATTCATTAAGCTTTTCTTTGATAAAACGAGCTTTTTAGATGAAAAACGAGAAGAGACGCTCATGCACTTTTCTAATCAGGTCACAAGAGTATTGGGGCTGGCTTTTTTCTTTATTTATGTGCTTAGCCATTTCTTTGACTTCGGAAAGATTCTCACTAGTTCGGTAGTGTTGGCCAGTGCCCTGGCAATAATCCTCCAGCATATCATCCGTGATTATATAATGGGACTGACTTACTTGTTTGAACGCCAGATCCACCACGGAGATTATGTTATTCTTAACGGAAACCGTCAAGGGAAAATAGAAGAAATTACAATGCGCTACTTAAAGATTCGTCAATATGACGGCTACCTCTATACCGTCTCATATAGCAACATTACGGAACTTCAGAATGGAACCCGAGGAAGACGCCGGGTAAATGAAAGTCTTATTCTCAACTACAGGCAAAACCCGGACGATGCCTTCAAAGTAATGGAGCAGGTAGCACAAACATGTAACGAAAAATATGGTCAATATTTGTTGAAAGATATGAATGGAATTCCTATAGAGGGCTTTCAATTCAATCAAATTACTGAACTGAACGTAGGTTTTAAAGGTCACCAATATTCATTATCAGGCCTTGTGAAGGAAGCTGATTTTGTAGAAGCGAGCCAAAAGGTGCGATATGAACTCGCAATGGCTGCCTACAAAAATGACCTAATGATGGCTGAAAGCTTCGAGACAAGCCATTAAAAATAAAACTCGTACCTTGTTTATATACAAGCTTTTATATGTAAAATAAAAACACCCTTGTGATTTTTCAAAAGGGTGTTTTTTATTTTAAAAAATATCTATTAAGTACTTCTCCAGTAAAGATTAATTCTCTGAAACAGAACAAATTAATTAGTACATCTAAATTCTTCTAGTAACATGGTAAAATTAAACAAAGAACGTAAAAAGGTAAAGGGGGATTAACTATGGCGCAAAAATCTAATTATACAAAAATTAACTCCAAAATGTGGGATGAATGGGCTTCAGCGGGAGGAGAATGGTCATTAGCTATTAATCATCAAGATTTTGTAGATGCAACTCAAGGTAAGTTTGATATCTACTTAACACCTTGTAAGCCTGTTCCGCATAACTGGTTTATTCCATTTAAAAAAGCAAAAATATTGGGACTTGCTAGCGGAGGAAGACAGCAGTGCCCACTCTTTGCAGCCCAACATGCGGAAGTTACGGTTTTTGACTACTCTGATAAGCAATTAGAATTAGAAAAAATGGTGTCCACTAGAGAAGGCTATTCTATTGAAATAGTTAAAGGGGATATGAGTAAGACATTTCCCTTTGAAGATGAGACGTTCGATATGATTTTTAACCCTGTATCAAACTGCTATATTCAAGATGTGGAACACGTTTGGCAAGAATGTTTTAGAGTTCTAAAAAAAGGTGGCGTTCTGCTATCTGGCTTTGCAAATCCTGCTCTTTATTTATTTGGAGAAGATGAGAATGCATTACAAGTGGTTAATAAATTACCTTATGATGGAACTAAAAACACCGTAGAAAATGATGAAGAACTTATAAAAAATGGCGGTGTACAGTTTAGCCATTCATTAGAAACTCAAATTGGCGGACAACTAAAAGCTGGATTCACCTTACAAGATCTTTATGAAGATCATCACCACAAGGGGGAAATCACTGAATATATGCCTTGTTATATTGCGACTAAATCTATTAAATAATAGTTGATTATCCTGTTGAATAAGCTACCTCAACTTTTTCCAATTAGGCGTCACAGTAGAGTAATGGCTCAAAAATGAGATACCATATTCAGCTCGAGGAATGGAAAAAATGGGATATCTTTTAGGAAGAAACTTATAAGCCTATGTTTGGTTGAACAAATGCTTCAAAAGAATGAAACGCTCTACCTCTCTATTCTTAATGACAGTATTTTTTGTTTTAATGTGGAAAAAAAGGGTAAATAATCTAAGAAGCACCTAAAAATAGGAGGAGATCAAATGAGAAAAGCGAAACAAGCTGTTGTAGCTTCTGCCGTAGGTTTAGCTGTGTTAGCGACACCATTAGCTCTACCGAATTTAGGAGATTCTGCAGGCTCCGCAGAAGCTGCAGAAGTTGGAGGAGACGTAACAGTTGATCCCGTAGCCATAGGACAAGCGATTGCAGATGCGGCTAAAACGGCCGACAATCGAAGTGGGTTCGTCAAGGGAGCAATGGAAAAAGCGTTTTTTGAATCGGGTCAACAATATAATGTAATGGTCATGAATTTGAGTCAAAGTTATAATTCAGATCAATTACAAGGTGTTCAGTATTTTGATACCGCAGATTATGATGGTATTACGTATGGAGTCTGGATATTTGAAGAAGGAACATTTATTAATGAAGGTGATGGAGGTTATGATAACTGGGCCTTCAGAGGTTGGTTTGAACGCACAGGAGATGACGAGAAAACAGTCAATTTTCATAGACCTTAATTAAAAATAGAGATGAAGATAATACAAGATTCCCATCAGGGAAGATCGTATGAAGAGCCTTTACCGTAATGGTAAAGGCTCTTCTCAATATTTGAAAGCCTGAGACCGGATGTCTATAAGCATGCAGAATAGAAATTTGTATATCATCTACAGCTTAAAAAGAGAAAAACTCCTGTTGCGTCTGAACTGGAGTTTTTCTCTTTGTATTAACAGAAGCCCGATCTCATTCTTTCTTCTCTTTTAGTGAGCAGGAAGCTTATACTAATTCAACCTTAGTTTTTACTTTTGGTTTGTAAATATTCTTTTTGAAACATACACATTCTTATAGCGTTATGATAGCTTCCATCGACAAAAAATTCATCTTTTAACTCACCTTCAATAGAAAAACCGGCCTTCTTATAGATATGAATTGCTTTTTCGTTTTCCTTGTCTACAATTAAGTAAAGTTTATGCATATTCAATACCGAAAAGGCATAATTCATGGCTAGATTTGTGGCAACCATGGCGTAACCATGACCTTGATATGTAGGGTCAATGATAATTTGAAACTCTGCTCTACGATGAATATAATCAATTTCGACCAATTCCACTAATCCAAGCATATCCCCGTCCTTTTCTAGTATGAAACGACGCTCACCTTGATCGTGAATATGTTTATCATATAAGTCCTGTAGCTCTACAAAAGCTTCATAAGGCTCTTCAAACCAATAAGACATAATATTTGCATCATTATTGAGTTCATGGACAAATTTTAAATCTTCTCTTTCCAAAGGACGTAACTTAAGTTCCTTATTCATTTCTCAAACCTCCATATTCTAGCATTACTTTAGCACTTTCCGTTTTAAATGTAAAAGTTGCTGTAGTTTAAAAAAATAACAAGACATAGTGCGATGTTTTACATACTTATTAAAAGAGCCATAGTATAATTTAAAGATCTTGTAAGTGAAATTCATTAACTTTAAGGAGTATCTTATGAAAAAAGCAGTTGGTATTTTTCTTATTTTACTGTGTTGTATAAACCAAAGGGTTGAGGCAGCTAATCAGCCTTCAGTAGGACCTATACATCATGAGATCTACATTTCTCCTACAGGGGACGACAAAAACTTAGGTACTAAAAGCAAACCTTTTAGAACATTAAGAAAGGCAAGTGAAGCAGCTCAACCCGGAACTACGGTTTACATCAGAGGTGGTATCTATTATGAACAATTAATTATTAGCCGTTCAGGTACTAAACAAGAGCCTATTATTTTCAGGAACTATAAAAGTGAAAAGCCCCTTATTAGTGGAGAAAAAATAAAGCAGTCTACACAAATAGACTGCTTCTTGATTAATTATTTACCTGTTTCAGCAAAACGCTGAATACGTTCAGCGATTTCATCACGTACACGCTGGAAAAACGCCCATTTCTCTTCATCTGTTCCTTCTGCTTTTGCAGGATCATCAAATCCCCAGTGTTCACGCTTCACATGAGGAGGTGTTACGGGGCAATGATCAGCTGCATGGCCACATAATGTAACCACTAAATCCGCATTATTTAAAATTTCAGGATCAATAATATCAGATGTTTGGTTTGAAATATCAACACCAGCTTCTTTCATTGCTTTTACAGCGTTAGGATTTAATCCATGAGCTTCTAATCCTGCACTGCGTACATCCCATTCATCGTTATTTAGATATTTTTTTGCCCATCCTTCAGCCATTTGGCTACGGCAAGAGTTACCTGTACATAAGAAATAAAGTGTTTTTTTAGACATGTGTAAAATCTCCTTTATGATGTGTTAAGAAATAATTGATAACCAAATATATAAACCAACAAGCGTAATAAACAATGTTGGGATGGTTAAGATAATACCTGTTTTAAAATAAGTTCCCCAAGAAATCTTAACTCCTTTTGTCGAGAGAACATGAAGCCATAAGAGCGTCGCTAGAGAGCCAATAGGTGTAATTTTTGGTCCTAGATCCGAACCAATGACATTTGCATAAATCAGAGCTTCTTTAATCGTACCTGTTGCAGAAGTTGCATCAATGGCCAAAGCATCAATCATCACGGTTGGCATGTTGTTCATAATCGATGAGAGAATGGCTGCAATAAATCCCATACCAATGGTTGCTGCAAATAATCCTTGATCAGCGGTTGTTTGAATAAGGCTTGCTAGTACTTCAGTTAGCCCCACATTGCGTAATCCATACACAACAACATACATACCAATGGAAAAGAAAACAATCGCCCATGGAGCTCCTGCTAACACTTTTTTCGTGTGAACAGCTGGGCTTTTCCTTGCTATTCCTAAGAATAAAATGGCGATAATTCCTGCAATAATAGAAACGGGAATATCGAAAAACTCACCAATAAAGTAACCCAGAACTAAAATGAATAAAACAATTCCTGATAAACGAAACATTTTCTCATCTTTGATGGCCTCAACCGGTTTCTGTAAATCATCTAGATTGTATTTCTTAGGGATGCTTTTGCGAAAATACAAATACAAGACAGCAATACTTGCCAAAATTGAAAATAAATCTGGCACAATCATGCGTGAGGCAAATTCAGAAAAGCGAATCCCAAAGAAATCCGCTGATACAATATTGACCAAGTTACTTACCACAAGAGGTAATGATGTTGTATCCGCAATGAATCCACTGGCGATAATAAAAGGAAAGACCATTTTATCTTCAAATTTAAGTGCTCGCACCATAGCAAGTACGATAGGTGTTAGAATTAAGGCTGCCCCATCATTAGCGAATAATGCGGCTACTACAGCTCCTAGGAGGGATACATACACAAACATGCGAACGCCATTACCTCCTGCAGCTCGTGCCATATGTAACGCTGCCCACTCAAAAAATCCAATTTCATCTAAAATTAAAGAAATAATAATAACTGCAATAAACGTTAACGTTGCGTTCCATACAATTTGAGTTACATCTAGCACGTCATGGAAATCAACCACACCTGCTAAAAGAGCTATTACTGCGCCTCCACACGCTGACCAACCAATAGACAAGTTCTTTGGCTGCCAAATGACAAAAATCAATGTCACTAAGAAGATGAGGGAGGCTACTATAACTGATACCACTTTACAAACCTCCTACTATTAGCAACAACTAATGCGTAATCCTTGCTTTTCTAGTTCTTTTAATCGTCCATCTTCGCTTGGTAAAGATTCAAGTATATTAAGGACAAACTGATAATAGCCGTTTTCTTTATTTAATGAATAGAAAATCCAATGTCCTTGCCGTCTTTCCTTTACAAGTTCGATATCTCTTAATTTACGCAAGTGTTGGCTAATAGCCGGTTGACTTGCTTTATAAATTTCAACTAGCTCACAAACACAGCACTCGTTATTTTGGAGCAGTTTCATCATAGATAATCTTGTCTTATCGCCAAGCAGCTTCAGTATCTGTGCTGCTTTCTCCATTTCTATTTGTACTTTTACATCCAATCCAATTCACCTCCTTATTTCCAAATATAATTATATAAGTATTTTATTATATATTCAACAAAAATATACGCTGAAATTAATCAACAAAAATTGATTAATATCTTGATTTATCTAAATTTTCCAGATATGATGAATACATCAGAAAAAATTGATTTATAAAAGTGAGGGTGAAAGCAGTGAGAGTCAACAACTCTGGAAACCTATCAGTTACGTACTTTCGAGCCTATTTTCATTTAGTTATGAACACTCAAGGGATGAACTATAAGGAAGCACAAAGTCTAATCTTTCAGCGTTTTTTTCATCAAGATCCTACGTTAAGAGGGGAAACTACATACAGTAACTTTAAAAAAGCTGCCGAGAGCTTCGAACTTTAAATCAAAAAAAATTGATGAAGGAGAATGACAATGGAAACAGTCAAGGAAGGAAAGCACCCATTTAAACAGTACGAACAAAAATTTAAAGCCCTTGCTGATCAAAAGAGATTAGAAATTATGTATGAGCTCTGTCAGCGAGGACAGACATGCGTATGTGATCTAACTGAATTCTTTGGGATGTCTCAATCTAAACTTTCCTACCACTTAAAGATTTTATTAGAAGCAAACCTCATTACAAAAGAAACAAAAGGGACATGGAGTTATTATGATTTAAATGATAAAGAGGTGAACCATCTCTTATCAGAAGAACTTTGCTGCTTGTTTAGAAAAGATACAAGTAAAAGCGGCTCATGCTCTTAATTTACTACATTCAAAATAATACGGAGGAGGAAGTTTGAATGGAATATGTTCACGTAGGAATTAATGTAACGAATCTAGAGGCATCCATTAAGTTTTATCAAAAGGTATTTGGCATTCAACCTGTGAAAACGAAAATAGATTATGCTAAATTCTTGTTAGATGAACCGGGATTAAATTTTACCTTGAACGTACGTGACGATGTAAAAGGTAATCAAGTGAATCATTTCGGCTTCCAAGTAGAAACTCCTGAGGAGATTCATTCCCATAAATCACGACTAGAAAAAGAAGGGTTCTTTGCTCGTGAAGAAATAGATACGACCTGCTGCTACGCTGTACAAGATAAATTCTGGGTAACAGATCCGGACGGGAACGAGTGGGAATTCTTTTATACGAAATCTGATAGTGAGGTTCATCAGACTGAGGATAGCGTTGAGGTGAATAAAAAGTCACCTGCAACCAACTCATGTTGCTGATGCTTAAATGACAAAAAAGACAGGAAGAAGTAGACTCTTTCTGTCTTTTTTATTTAACATAAAATCGATTATGTTTAGCGGAGTTTTCTTGTTAAGACAGTAACTCTAAGCGAGAAAATCTCGTGATGTACGTCCTTTAACTCGACTAAACAGTTATTTTGTTTCTGTATGAGAAATATTCCAAGGGTCAACAAATATCATTCTTTCTTCTTTAATTGAATCTCTCTTACCTTTTGACGAAGATGATCTGGCCACCACGCTCCACAATCATCGGATACAATGCAAGCAGCGCATGTTTTGAAATCATAAACCATCATCTCCTTGATTGGGGGAGAGTAGAGATGAAGAGTAACTAGACCCGCGCCTTCAGCACTCTTCATCTTGTGCACACCTTTCTTGGGAGCAAAAAAAAGCTTACCTTTTCCCTGATGCTGAGAAAACAGCTCTTCTGGCATTTGGTTTTCTTTAACTTCGTAAACCGTATTTATAGTTGTACCATTTACTACTTGAATCCATCCATGCGAATGACCGTGATCGTGAGGAGCACACTCTATTGCTGACCAATTCATAACAAGTAATTCCACTTCGTCATTTTGATAGAGAAGCTTTCTATAGTATGGCTTGTCTTTTGCTGACTGCAATAGTGGTTTTAAATCATTAAAGTTTATATCTAAAGCCAAAAGAGCCTCTCTCAGTTCCAATTTGGTAGGGGAGTCCAAGTTATCTAAAATATGCTTTACCTGTTCAATCAAGCTCATACACGCATTACCTCCTTATGAGCAGAGCAAATTTTGTGTTTTTCATATAGTTACAAATGTTTGTTTCTCCACGGCAAGTACCTTAAAAAAGTTAGTAGTCTTCCATTGGCTACAATCACTCCCACTATAATTATGACTCCTCCTAATATGCTGACGGGAATAATCTTTTCTCGTAACAGTAAAACAGCTGTTATCAATGTCGCTACTGGTTCTAAATAAAGAAACACAGATACCTGTGACGCCTCTAAAACCTCTAATGCCTTTGCCCAGTACCAATAGGCAACACCTGAAACGAATACACCGAGAAATAGTAAATGAGCCCACTCCACGCTCGTTAAAAAAGGCATGATCTCCCATCCTTTATTTCTTACGAGAAAAGGAGTTGTTAGAGTAAACCCTATTAAACACATATAAAACGTAACAACAAGAGAGGGAAGTTGGATATCCAGCTTTTTTAATAGGACAGAATAGATTGCCCAGTTTAATGTACTTAAAATCATTAACAGGTAACCGATATTAACCGGAAGCTGAAGTGAATGCTGATTGCTAGAAGTGGTCACCAGCAGAACGCCAATAATAGCTACAATAATCCCCGATGCTTTTAATAACGTCATCTTTTCATGCAAAAAAAATACGGAGAGAATGACTGTAAATACAGGAGAAAACGAAATGATCCACCCGGCTGCCGAAGCATTTATTGTGAGAAGTGCTGTTGCCTGAATAACTTGATGAATAAATACTCCAAGGATACCTAACACAATCAAATGAGGAATATACTTAAGCGGAATGTTCAATGGATAGCGCTTTAGCACTAATAATACCAATAAAAAAAGTGCCCCAATTCCAAAACGAAGAACAAGGAGTGTGTATGGATCTAGTTTATCTAAAACAGCTTTGGTAGAGACAAAGGAAATTCCCCAAAAACTAATAGACATTATTGCATAGAACGAGGCAGCAAATTTAACCTTTGACGCAATCATAGGATCAATTTTCCTTTCAACAATAAAGGTATCTTTTATTAACTAACATATGCCTTTTCGAAAGGAAAATGAAAAAAATCATGCCATTCTAAAAAAAATAGTAGAAACTTTAGTATTTGTATCGTTATCACTATCTCTTAATCTTCATTAAAACAGCTATAGATGTTATGTATAGAAAACTAAATTTGGGAGTTTATAGCCATGTATAGGCTAAATTCTAAAGAGTCTGTTATTAAAAATAAAAATGCCAACTTTCATGGGGGCTTTTCAGAATTTTAAAAGGTGCACAGTATACTTCACTTATATGTAATTAATTGTAAGTCATAAAACTTTTGTACGGGAACAGGTAAGAGTGACTAAAACACAATTGTGGAGATTATAGAAGGCGAAGTTAAGCAAAACGAAAACCGTATTGTATCCTTATTTGCAGAAAAGCTGGATATAGATACGGAGATTGTTGTGATACCTGAAATGTGGAACACTGGTTATGATTTAAAAAATGTAGCACAAAAAGCAGATATTAATTTAAAGAGCACTTTTCCTTTTATACAAAGTTTAGCAATTAAATATTAGGTGAATATCATTGCAGGTTCAGTCTCAAAGAAAAGGAATGAAAACATTTATAATACGGCCTTTACGGTATCAAAAACAGGGGAGCTACTCTATCAAAAAGATAAGATACATCTCGTGCCGATGTTAGATGAACATCATTATTTAACGGGTGGAGATGAAGTTCCAGAAGTATTTGAGATTAACGGTATCAAAGCTAGTCAAATTATATGTTACGACTTACGTTTTCCAGAAATCACACGCTATCCAGCGTCTCAAGGTGCAAAAATTGTATTCTACGTTGCACAATGGACTACCAAAAATATAGACCATTGGAAAGCACTATTGAAAGCAAGAGCTATAGAAAATGGTGTATACGTCATTGCATGTAACAGCGTAGGGAATGTGAATCATAAAGATCATGTTGGCAACACATACGCGGGGCATTCAATGGTCATTGATCCAAATGGAAACATTATAGAAGAGGGGGGAGACCAAGAAGAGACCATAACAGCAGAAATTCATATACAGAAAGTTACAGAACAACAAAAAAAACATCCCAATATTTAAAAACCTGAGACCCAATGTTTATAAGCATGCGGAATAGAGATTTATATATTATTTATAGCGTAAAAGCCAGCACATGACTGTGTCTCATTGCTTTTCCATACTGAAAAGCACCCTTTTTCAGAATACTAGTATCAGTATGGAAAAGTTATATGTTTCTTACGTCAGGAATGAAAACTTTACATCTTTTCTTGATAATATTTCCGATAGACGTTAGGAGTTATGTTTTCATATTTTTTAAATGTCTTGATGTAATATCCAGGGTCATTAAAACCTAATTCATCGCTAATCTGTGCAATAGACAAATCCGTTTTTTCTAATAATTGTTTGGACCACTCTATTTTTTTGAGAGAAATAAAAACAGAAAAATTCATACCCGTTTCTTTGGTAAATACACGGCTGAAATAACCTGTGCTAATGTGACATAAATCAGCCATCTTTTGCTGAGATATTTTTTCTCTTTTATGTTTATAAATGTAGTCAAAGGCTGGCTGTAATACTTTGTTTTTATATACTAAGTGATCGTTGATAGACGTTTTTACGTAAGCATTAGTAACCGTGTTGGCTAATTCCTTTTTTATATTTTGAATATTATCTAGAGAATAACCGTAAGAAATATCTTCAGTAGAAAGGTTCTCTTTTACTGGAGCCATCTTTTCATATACTTCTAAAATCAAGTTTTTATTCATAGCTTCCTCTACAATGTAGTTACAAAGCCTATATAACATTTGAGCAGCTTCGTTAATTTCTGTATAGGATAGAGTAGGAATAGAATCATATAGACGCTGTATTTCCTCATTATTATTTAAGTTCTGTTCAAATCCTTTCGATGGAACAGTAAGCATTTGTTCCAAGGGAGGATGTTTGTCACCATCCTCAATTTTCACTTCTCCCGCCATGATGGCGCCTACATATTTATCATCAATTATAATGGGAATGGCAATATCGACAATATTCCAGTGGCATAAATAGATATAAGGAGCATTGGTTCTAACTGCCTCTAGTCCTCCCCGCGCATCGCACTTTTCACAAAGTTTTGCCGTATTAGGATTTTTACGCATAGTCTCACAAAATGGACGTACACCACTGTGTTGAGAAATGGGCACTCCTTTATAGTTAACCGTGACAATCGCTAATTTTGTAACAAGCGCAAGCGAATCTTGAAGGTTTCGCCATTTCTTTAAATCTAGTATTTTATCTAAATTCATGTAAGTAGTTTTCAATGATGTTTTATCTCCCTTGCTTCTACTTCCCATATGGTAGTTTGGATTACCTATTTGAGAATACCTTTATTTTATTCCTGAGTTCGTAAAATAAAAGAGTGTTCAGCGATAAAGGTAACCTCTTTTCAACGTGAACTTAGTAGTATTTTTACCTGAAATAATGTCATAATAATACCATATTAAATGAAGAGAGCAAAAAAATACGATAAAAAGTTGTAAAAACTCGTCATTTAAGACTAATGTAATCTTACACAAAAGATAGTAAAATTCCGATTGTAAGGGATTACAAAGTTAATTAGGAGGTTTTATTTATGAGAAAAGCATTTATTAGTCCTTCAAAATACATTCAAGGTGAAGATGAAATTTTAAATTTAGGTTATTTTGTGAAAACATTTGGTACCTCTGCACTTTTAATAGCACATCCTGAAGATATTAAACGTGTACAAGACAAATTAGATGCAACAGCAGAAAAATATGGTATTACATTTTTTGAAGGCGGATTCAATGGCGAATGTTCAAGACCAGAAATTTCTAGATTGCAGGAAATAGCAAAAGAAAACAACTGTGATTGTACAATTGGTCTAGGTGGTGGTAAGGCAATTGATACAGCAAAATGTGTAGCAGAGGGAGAGGGATTAATTATCGTCCCAACAATTGCTGCTACGGATGCACCTACAAGTCATTCCGCAGTTATCTATACACCAGAGGGTGCTTTTGATGATTACGCATACTTTAAGCAAAGCCCAAGTGTTGTATTAATTGATACAACAGTCATCGCTAATGCACCTACTAGATTCTTAGTATCTGGTATGGGGGATGCGTTATCTACTTATTTCGAAGCAAGAGCAACAGCACGTTCTTTCTCTAATGTAAATGCTGGATTACCTTGTGGAGTGCGTGAGGACTTATGTGCACCAGCAAAAGGTACAAATGCAGCGTTAGTTTTAGCAGAACATTGCTACAACACTCTATTAGAGGACGGGGTTAAAGCAAAAGCTGCAAGCGATCATAATGTTGTTACTCCAGCCTTAGAAAACATTATTGAAGCCAATATCTTATTATCAGGATTAGGGTTTGAAAGTGGTGGATTAGCTGGAGCACATGCGATTCATGATGGGCTTACTCTTTTAGAAAGTGCGCACCACTACTTCCACGGTGAAAAAGTAGCTTTTGGTACATTAGCACAATTGGTATTGGAAAATGCGCCAACTGAGGAAATAGAAGAAGTGTTAGATTTCTGTTTAGCAGTAGGACTTCCAGTTTGTCTTGCTGATATTGGAGTGGAACAAATTACACAAGAAGAGTTAATGGAAGTAGCTAATAAAGCTTGTATTCCAGAGGAATCTATCTATTCTATGCCATTCCCTGTTAATCCAGAGTCAGTAGCTGCAGCTATTCTTGCAGCAGATCAAATTGGAAATGATTATAAGAAGAGGTTGATATAAAATGAAAAAAATTATTAATAAACCGGAAGATGTTGTACTTGAGATGTGTAAAGGGATGGTTCTAGCACATCCTGAACTGAATTTAATTGAAAAATATAAAGTCATTAAAAAAGACCAAATTAATAAAAGTAAAGTAAGTATAATTAGCGGGGGCGGAAGTGGACATGAACCTGCTCACGCTGGATATGTTGGGAAAGGTATGTTAGATGCAGCAGTTTGTGGTGATGTATTTGCTTCACCTTCTCAAATACAGATTTATCAAGCCATTAAAGAAACAGCTAGCGATAAGGGAACTTTACTAGTGATTAAGAACTACAGTGGTGACATGATGAATTTCAAGAATGCTGCTTATCTTGCAGAAGAAGATGGCATTCAAGTGGATTATGTAAAAGTAGATGATGATATTGCTGTACAGGACAGTTTATATACAGTTGGAAGACGCGGAGTAGCTGGTACTGTTCTTGTTCATAAAATAGCAGGTGCAGCAGCAGAACGCGGCTATGATCTACCAAAAGTGAAAGAGGCAGCAGAAAATGCTATTGCGAATGTTAAAAGCATCGGCTTTGGACTAACTTCTTGCACAGTTCCTGCTAAAGGAACTCCTACTTTCGAGATTGCAGAAGATGAGATGGAGTTTGGCGTTGGTATTCATGGAGAACCTGGTATCCGTCGTGAAAAAATTATTTCAGCAGACGAACTTGCAGAGCGTACGGTAACTTCATTATTAAAAGAAGTAGGGATAGAAGATGGAAAAGGGGAAGTGGCTGTCCTAATTAATGGATTTGGAAGCACGCCTCTTCAAGAACTATATTTATTAAACCATTCTGTCATTCGTGAATTGTCACGTAGAAACGTAACGATTGCAAGAACGTTTGTCGGAAACTATATGACAGCCATCGATATGGCCGGTGCTTCTATTTCGATTATGAAATTAGATGAAAACTTAAAGAGTCTTCTATCTGAAGAGTGCGATACTCCTGCGCTAAAAATCAAAGGTGAAGTACCAGCTGTTACTTATGATGAAATTATTGGTACGGTAGAGGCACCGAAAGTGTCTTATGAGGTGCAAACCAACAAAGAATATTCCGTAGTAACGGAAAATCGACTGACGTTGAATAATATTATTTTTATGGTTGACCAAATGAGTGAATGTATTATTAGAAATGAAGTACCATTCTGTGAACTAGATTCCCATGCTGGTGATGGAGACTTTGGTATGAGTGTTGCTAAAGGGTTCAAACAGTTGAAAGCTGAATGGCACGAAATTCTAGAAAATAAATCAAATGATATTGGCAACTTCTTAGAGGCTTGTTCCATCGTTATCATGGAGCATTGTGGCGGAGCATCAGGGCCTATTTGGGGATCAGCATTTCGTGCGGCTGGAAAGAACACCGAATCTAAAACCGAACTGACTTTAACAGAATTTGCTGAAATGATCCAAGCGTCTGTAAAAGGCATTCAAGCAACAGGAGAACGTTCTTTTGGACGTGGAGCTGTTGTAGGAGATAAAACTTTAATCGATGCTTTAGTACCTTATGCAGATACGTTAACATCAAGTGCTGCTGAAGATGAAAGCTTGAAACATGCTCTTGTCAAAGCAGCAGAAGCTGCTGTTGAAGGAGCAAAATCAACCGAACAAATTGTCGCACGTATGGGGCGTGCTGGTACGGTTGGAGAAAGAAGTCTTGGTTATCCGGACGCAGGTGCACATGGCTTAGGCGTAATTTTTACTGAAGTAGCTCAAGTAATGCAAGAAAAACAGTAAAATTTGGTATTATCTCCTTTAAATATAGTGTAAAGAAATTACTCCTTGAGAGTGAAGGTTACACTATATTTGGTCGGGATTTTTTATGGGGCACTAATAACAAGCTTTTATAACCTAGTTTAAGTTATATTTTGTAAAAATATACAATAACCAATAGTGTTTCAAGGATAAAAAAAGAAAAACAAAAAGTGAACGAGTTCTTGATAATCAAGGGCTCGTTTTTCGCATGTCTTCCAGAATAATGTATATAAGAGAATGAATTATTTTTTGTTTCTATAATAAGGGTTATTTTATAAATTAGTTTCAATAACTATAAATATTAAAAGCATAAACTTACTTTTTACAAATATAAGATATTTCTTTAGCTAGTTTGTAGAAAACTTTCTCCTTTACAACTAGATGCGGTTATTGTATGATTAAACAACAAGAACATTTGTTCGATATTAAGGGTTTAGAGATAAATAAAGGAACAACAGAATAAACCAAGACAGTTAAACACAAAATTTTCTCGCACGGAGCAAAAAAATTTGAGCCAACTCTTATTATTTATCCACATACATTGTCGTTTACTGTAAACGTAATAACAATCGGAGGTTTTAAATTATGAATGATAAACAAGCAGCACTAGATATGGCTCTAAAACAAATTGAAAAACAATTCGGTACAGGATCAATTATTAAAATGGGAGAAGGCACACATGCAAAAGTTGAGGCATCTAGCTCAGGCTCATTAGCTTTAGATATAGCTCTTGGAATTAATGGTTACCCCAAAGGAAGAATCATGGAAGTGTACGGACCCGAAAGCTCAGGTAAAACAACCGTTTCCTTGCATGCAATTGCAGAAGTACAAAAAAATGGAGGTCGAGCTGCCTTTATTGATGCTGAACACGCACTTGATCCAGTTTACGCAAGAAAACTAGGTGTAGATATTGATGAGTTACTGTTATCTCAACCAGATACTGGTGAACAGGCACTTGAAATTGCTGAAGCATTAGTTAGAAGTGGCGCTGTTGATATTATTGTTGTTGACTCAGTAGCAGCATTAGTTCCGCAAAAAGAAATTGAAGGAGAAATGGGAGATTCTCACGTAGGTCTACAAGCTCGTTTGATGTCTCAAGCTCTTCGTAAACTATCTGGAGCAATTAATAAGTCTAAAACCATTGCTATCTTCATCAACCAAATCAGGGAGAAGGTAGGCGTTATGTTTGGAAATCCGGAAACAACGCCAGGTGGAAGAGCACTAAAATTTTATTCTTCGGTTCGTCTTGAAGTTCGCCGCGCTGAACAACTTAAACTAGGAAATGACATAGTTGGTAACAAAACAAGAATTAAAGTAGTCAAAAACAAGATGGCACCTCCTTTCCGCATTGCTGAAGTAGATATTATGTATGGAGAAGGTATCTCAAGAGAAGGAGAAATCTTAGATATTGGTTCTGAAGTAGATATTGTTCAAAAGTCTGGATCTTGGTTTTCATATAATGGGGAACGTTTAGGACAGGGAAGAGAAAACGCTAAGATTTTCTTAAAAGAAAACCCTGAAATCAGAGAAGAAATTAGAAAAAACATTATTGATTTTAAATATGGTAATACTGCCAACGATAATGATATTGATAACGATAGCGATAGTGAAAACGAAAGCTAATAAAAGCTTAAAATGCCTTTCCCGGCAGCTTCAAGTCTATTCATTTCATTGGAAGCATAAAAAGTTAAAAATAACCTAAATGACAAAATAATATAGAAACTAAGAGAGAACTTATTCTTTTATCAATAACTATATTTACTACACATATTAAAGCGGAAATTATTCCACTTCCTAGACAATTATTAAGAATTAAAGACCCCTTAATCAGATACCTTTTATGGATAGGCCAGTCCTTTAAAAGATAATTGTGAATCCTACTAAAAAGCTACCTTGCTTGCTGAGGTAGCTTTTTAAATTTACTTTTTATACTATTGAGATAGTTAGATTATTTATTAGAGGTTAGCTCAAAAGACACAAACAATGAAGTATCTTGGGTGGATATATCTAACCCCATGAAGAATTGTCAGGAAGACCTTATTGAACCAGTAAGAATTAAGGGGATAGACACCAGTTCTCCTCAATAGAGAGCTTAGGAAAAATTGATAGCAGGACAATGTATAGATATTAAGTTTCAATACAATTATTACTGATAATCATCCTTACCTCAACTACATTTTCTACTATAATCCTATTTTCAGTTGGTAAAATATATATTTTTTAACCTCTACATTATATAATGCAGTATATTGTTTACTTTTGATGTAATTCATGGAGGGAATTTTGTATAAATTAAAGTATATTCCGTTTTTTGTATTTATTATTTTGTTACTACAAGGTTGTGAAGACCCGTTAAACAAGAAAAGTAGTCGTGAACATGAAGAAACTTTATTAATAGAAGATACGGAGAAAAAAGAGGAAGAGTCTATGACAACCGTTTATGATAAAGCTAAATGGCATTATGAAGGGGATTTCCCAAATGACTTGAGTGAAAAGCAGGCGTTCGTTCATACTGGAATGTATCTTGGGTGGATCATCGAAAAAAACTTATATAGTGAAGAGTTTGAAAAAGCATGTGAACAGGAGATTCTAGAATTCAAACAAAAAAACATGACCGGAACTGAAGTCTACATGGAATTGGATGGCGTTTTTGCAAGCGATATGTTGAATGCAGAGGGAAGAGCTTTTACAGAAAGCTACTTTGATTTTGATAAAGGAACCTATTTAAATGATTATGAACACATATTTCCTTATGTAGAATCCCTTTATGAGGTAGAAGATACGTGGGATAACTATAAAACCATTAAAGCAAAGGTAGATAACCGTTTTGTTGCCTGGAAGCATGTAAAACAAGATAGTAAAAGCGATAAATTATTTACAGTTGAGTCTTATATTAGTTCATTAAAAGAACGACTTTACAAAAACGAAGATAAACTAATCGATAGTATTAAAGAAGTACACACGTTTCATTATTACGAAGGCATTGACTTATTAGAAATTGAGGCCTTTATTCAGCCATTTGATTTATCAATTAGGATGTTTTCTATGGATGACGAAGCAAATGAAGTTTTCTATGAAGGGAACGATCATACCGTTTTTTCAGGAAGTCACGAGCTGCTCGAAGAGATGGAATATTATAATTTAGCTGATGAACGTTCAGATGAGTTTTGGGAGTTCTACGAAGCAAACGAAGAAGAAATATCCGCTGCTGAGAGAGAATTAATTACAGACTGGTTTATTTCTTGTTGGAATAAAGCCAGTGACAATGACATTAATCTGCCTGTTTATCTTAATTTTCATGATGATATAGAATCTTTTGATTTAAATGAGGATAAATGGATCGATAGTGAAGAAAAATGGTCTAACTAAAATAGTAACTACATTTAAGCTAAATGCACCGTATCTGAACATCGTTTTCTACATCTATAAAAACCGAAATTTTTTTGAACTTATTAACTACGATGACACCTTACCAGGGTTACATATACAGTTTCCTCAAATGATATTAAAGATCTACAAGGAACAGTTTATTTTTGAAACCATCAATAATACAGCAGTTAATATGGAGTACTTTAAACGCTATACAGCCTATGGATTTTATGGTCTTCTTCAAAATTGGATTCGAAATGGCTTTAGAGAAAACACGGACGAATTTATTCACGAAGTCATTGATCTAGCGAAAACACATATATACTCGATTGAGTATATTGGAAATAAAGGGGAAAACCTCTAATGCTTTTAGCATCTTAAGCAGTTCTCTTAATACATGTAAGTCTTCTCATTTACACGTATTGAGAAAAAAAGAGTTTAGAAATATGATTCAACAAATCGATTCAAATTGTTAATTATTTATTATCAACTTTTTGGTTTTTTACATATTTACAGCTGATCTCTACTGCGTTAACGCTAAAAGCTATAATTTTCAGCTTAAACAAGAGCGTTCAAATGTGTGAAGACCTATTAGCAAGATAAACATCTTCGCTTCTCTCAAACACCTGAAAACTTCTTCAGCATATTCACAGCATCTAAATTGTATACATTTTGTATTAGTTTTGTTTATATTTAGTTGAGGGCAAACGTCCCAAAAAAAAAGGAAGAGGAGTGGGAAAATGAAAAAAATCTTTTCAGTAATGGCGGCAATGGTTTTATTATTGGCATTTGGGGCTGGTGTTTCTGCGGCTGGCAATGATGCAATGGTCAGAATCGTTCATGCTTCTCCAGATGCTCCGGCGGTTGATGTTGTAGTTGACGGTAAAACAATTGTTGAAAGTGCTGAATTTAAAGCTGCCACAGACTACATGATGCTTCCTGCAGGAGAGCACAAGGTTGAAATTTTTGCAGCGGGAACAGTTGCTGACGGCAAACCGGTCATCTCGTCTGATTTAACAGTTGAAGCCGGCAAGGCCTATACGGTAGCAGCCATCAACAAACTTGACTCTCTTGAACTTAAAGTTCTGAACGATGACCTAAATGTAACAGAAGGAAAATCAAAAGTGCGCGTTGCACACTTTTCACCTGATGCACCTGCAGTTGATGTAGCAGTTAAAGGAGGAGATGTCCTATTTCCTGGAGCAGAATTTAAAGGTGTAACGGAATATTCAGAAGTAGATCCTGGATCCTACGATCTTGAAGTAAGAGGTGCTGGAACAAAAGATGTTGTTCTTGACCTTTCGGATACAGAATTAAAAGCCAATATGTCTTACACTGTAATTGCAGTGGGGCTTGCAGGTGGAGAACCTGCTCTTGAAGCACTTGTTCTTGCTGATCCGGCAATGATGCCTTCTGAAATGCCAAAAACAGGAATGGGCGGAACATCTGAAGATCAAACAAACAGCTACCTACCAATAGCAGCAGTATCAATCCTGGGATTAGGTGCTCTGATAGTATATGGAATTAAGAAAAAAGCAAGCAGTCATTAAAACGGCTGCCCTGTTGCTGCTATTAGCAGGGTGTTCCCAATCTGGTGAAGATTCGGCATCTAAAGTGAAAGACACTCGGATAGAAAATGTTTCTGCGGTCTCGGATTCATCGGGGACGGCAGCTGTAAAGCCAAAACCCTATAAGCACGGTGAAACAAAAGGAATTGAACCGAGCCGAATCAGCATCCCGTCTCTAGGCATACGTGCTGATGTTGAATCCGTAGGCCTTACTTCTAAAGGTACAATGGAACTCCCCTCAGATGACAAGCTGACAGCATGGTATAAGAATGGAGCTCTTCCAGGCGAACAGGGAAATGCTGTCATCGCTGGACACGTTGACAATAAGACAGGACCAGCAGTATTTTTTGATTTAAAAAATATAAAGGTCGGAGAGGAAATCATTATTGCCGGAAAAAATGGCGGCAAACTTACATTTATTGTACAGGAGAAAAAATCCTATCCGTATGATGATGCACCTATTCCAGCGATATTTGGATTCAGCCAACAAAAGAAGCTGAATCTAATTACGTGTACCGGTAATTTTGACCGTAAAAAGAAGACGCATTTGGAACGTCTTGTTGTAACCGGTTTTTTAAAAGAAGAAAGCTAAGATTGTGAAGTATGACCTTGAGGCACTGATATCTGACCAAGAAGAAACCCGAACTCATCGATGAGTTCGGGTTTCTTCTGCATTTAAAATACATTTGTGACGGTATCGCAGATTTGCAAAAATAGCTGCTGAATTATTAGGTGTAGATGGTGTTAGAATCTACCATGACCAAGCTTTGTGAAATTTTAGGGGAAAGCTAACTCTTTACTTTTATTTATTAAGGATTAAAATTGGGATATGCTCTATTAAATAAAAAAGACTACCTTACTAGAGTTAACGTTTTTTACGCTACTTAGGATGCATGCAAACCAAAAGTTTATACTGTATGCATTTTAACACTCTTAAAGAAAAGATTTCAGTCTTAAGAACGAGGTGAATATCAGTCCTCAACTATACTAACTCCAATATTTCTTCTAATGGACTCTGAGGAAAAGGTATCTTCTTATTTCATCTAGATAACGGAATGAGCGTTAAATTCAGTGGTATTTAGTAATATCAAGTTAGGAAAATTTGTAGAAAAAGAACTATTTTTTCTACAACTCTCGCGATTCTAAAAAGATATACTTTTACGGACAATGCAATATTAAATAAATGGAGTAAAGCAAGTAACATCCTTGTTTAAGTAGTCCTCTTAGGTGCATCATTTGTTCTTTAAATGAGAAAATGGACTTGTCAATATTTACTGAACACTAAGATAGGCTGAGAAGAAATACACATTAAAAAGCTGTTTATGCTCAATCCCACAATCTAGAATAGGTATGAATCAAAGAAATCATACTCTCCATAGCTGGAGAAAATTAATGAATTAAAAATTTTGCGCCAAACCCCTTACCTGTAATATTAGCTGCCTTAAACTCTTCTTCACTAAGGCTATTAAGGATGATTACATTCTCAGGATACAGCTTGCCCAACAACGCCCAGAGTATTAGATAATTGCCCCTTGAAGAAATAAGATGATTACCAGACTCGTTCGTTATTAAACCTGGTGTTTCTAAAATATCCCACGCGTGATGCTCTTTGAAATCTGCTGGTTTCTCAGAATGTGCTCCTGAAACTGACTTAGAATTCGTCGCTGGCCGATACATAAATCGCTGGCCTCTAAATACCTGACCAAGATCAACCGAAAAGTCATTGGAACCAAGTTGGATATGGTATTTAAGAACAGCACTTTTTTGATTACCAGTTGTTAGAATTTGAGCTTTATAGACGTTCTCAAGCTTCTGGTTTAAAACATCTAATTCAGAGGCAATTTGTCGTGCACCAGCATTGCTGCGAGGCGCAGAAAGGTAGTCTGGAAATTCATAGTTAAAAGTGATAGGAATGGAAACATCAAAATTATCATCGACAACTGTCCACACTGGGTGCCAGTAGAGAAGGTATTTAGGCGCAGTTGCTGGAAGAGCTCCCAAACTTGCAGGAAGTATGGTACCCAGATGATACTGAAATCCATATCCTACTGTTGTCAAATCAGAACTTAATAAGCTTTGAGCGAATTTAACTATTGCCTTATGAGACATTCTCTTTCCAAATAATTTATATAAAAATTCACTGTGTGCTTGCTCCATAAATCTTAATCCCTTGGAACTATTTCTTTCATCGATTTTAATGGGTATCTCTTTCCAATTCTCGAACGGAATGAGTGCGTCCCTTAAAAGCACTAGCTGATGCAGGTATTCATTAAACAATTGCATGACAGTTGGACTACCTGCTGATCCTAAAAGTAAATTGGCTACCTTAGGCGTCCATGGATGATTATCACAGTGACTTCTAAAGTTCAAACTGTTAAGAACAGCCTTACCATACTCTTTTAATGCTAGCTGCTGTGAGTTGAATTCACTTGCCCAACGTGTTAGAGTTTTACCTATACTTTTTGCTTGTTTAGTAAGTTCTATTCCGGACGTATCATTAAGAGAAAGCTGGCCAAGAGGTAAAACTGATTCTCTCCCGGAGATTGCTAAATTAGCCTCAATATTGTCTAACAACGCTTTCGAATCTGCTGCTTCTCCAAGTTGAACCATTATAGCTTCCAAAAGAATGTTCAATTCACGTACAATATCTTTAGCTTGGTACACTCCACTTGGAAGATCCCAATCGAAACTTCCATTTTCCTCATGCGGTTTTATAGATTTTTCAGCAAATTGACCGACAAGAGGATTGATATCAAACTGGGTTCCCCATTCGATACTTCGATTTGCCAGAGTTAACTGATATTTTGACATATTACTCAAACCTCACTTTCTCTTTTTCAATCCCAGATGAAAATCCTCCCGAATTGCCATAATAAATTCAAGTTATTATAAAAATTTAATAATTGGAATTTGGTTGTATGTTTTCATTCGTATTTTGAAAAAATGCGAAATTTGTATCAGACCCTTTTTTATTAACTTATTTGAATTAAAATTTTACTTACTACCATTAAAAAAGCTCCAAAAGTTCATAAATAAGAGAACTTTTAGAGCCTTTGGTAGTCCAATCGACTAGTGATTTATATTTCAACCTTCAATATTTTTCTTAGTACTAAGCAATTAAAAAGATGGTAATACTTTTGTGCCTATAAGTCAAGTGGTTCTGATGAAAAAACCTATCCTTAAAGTCATTACGAGCGATTTCTCTCGAATTAGATCAATATCAATTAATAGAATCAGCAATTAGAAAACCAACATCCCCTGCAACTCAAAGGTTTTTTGAGGTTACTAAGAAGCCCATTCTTAATTTAAGATAGCAAGTTAGTCTTACTATTGATAGTAATAGTCAACTAAATATGCATTATCGTTATAAACATGAGAAAATGAAACGAACATAAGGTAAATGTGTGATTGGGATATTGGAATCTTACAAAGTGATTTTAAAAGAAGCTTTAATAATTGAGATTGAAAAAGAGAAAAAATGTTTAATCGAAACGGCATTTAAAGAGGGATTCACAAGCAATAACACGGTAGAAATTAGTCAATTTATAGATGATATGTTAAATGAGTTAGAAAAAATTAATTAAAAAGATAAAAAAGCAACCTCAGCATTGGCAAGCGAGATTGCTCTTTCATAAGGGGTTGTCCATACGTATTCGAAGTATGAAACATAAGTAGATTACCATGTTATGTAATTAAACACTATTTTAAATGTGTTGCTACATATACAAAATAAAAAGCTACCTCGCCAGTAGAAGCGAGGTAGCTCAAAATAGGGTTACGTTGAAATTTGTAAAAATAGTCTGGTTACAAATATATCGTATTTGCATGTAAAATCAATTATTTATACCTTTTAGCATATGCATAAAAGGTGCGCTTTTTATGCATCTATTTGTCACTCAGCCCGAGGCCAAATGTTGATAAATCAAGGATGTATAAAAAGCTGCATAATTCGTAATAGGAATCTTTCTTAAACCCCTTGTGCCGAAAGGGGTTCTTTTTGTGATGTGTTCCGGAAAAAAAGAGACATTATGTAAACTAGCTTTGTATAGAGTATACACGAAAAAGCTTTTCATTATATTTGTTAAAGTTTAGTTGACGGTTAAATAGGTTGGTGTTAGATTAATTTAAATATCCAAAAAATAGGGGTAGAGACTTATATGATTAATGATGCAGCAATGAAAAGAGCTAAGCTTACAAAAACGGCAGTAATAGATAATCGCACTCTTGAGAATTCTCACAAGAGGTTGGCAGAGATACTAAAACCAGGAATGAACGTACTTGATGTTGGGTGTGGTACGGGAACAATTACTTCAGGAATTGCAGAGCTAGTCGGTCCAAATGCTCGCGTAGTCGGTATTGATAATAATCTAACTTTGATAGAAAAAGCACGCTAAACTTACAAAGGTATGCCAGGGCTATCTTTTGAAATTGCTGATATCTATAATCTCCCCTTTTATGGTGAATTTAATATTGTTACTTCTGCAAGAGTTCTTCAATGGTTATCAAAACCCAAAGATGCTTTATACCAAATGATTGAGTCTACAAAAAGGAATGGTCGAGTTTTAGTTCTTGATTATAATCACACAAAAATATCTTGGGAACCAGAAATTCCTGAAACAATGAAGTCCTTCTACAAATCTTTTTTACAATGGCGTTCTGATGCAGGTATGGACAATGCAATAGCAGATCATCTTCAAGATATATTTAAAGAAGTTGGGCTTACAGATATCAAAATAACTCAACAAAATGAAAAGACGAAACAAGATGATCACGATTTTTATAATCATATTACAGTTTGGGCTAATGTAGCTCAAATTAAAGGAAAACAAATGATAGAGGATGGAGCAATAACAGAGGATAAGTTAGAACAAGCTCAAAAAGATTTCTCAGAATGGATAAAAGGTTGCGCAAAATCTCAAACAATGTACTTATTAGCAATAGAAGGTACTGTAAACAGGGGACCTAACTAAACAAACTCTTAAAAGGTCTTTGTAGATTACAGAGGCTTTTAAGAGTTCCTAGAATTTTGATTATGGTAACTAGAAGTAAATGTTCTATACATATAAAATATACCTAACTAAGTACATTAAAAGGAGATGTTCCTATATTGTTGGATTATATACGGTTAGACTGGGATTTACCTATTTTACCTCAATTACCTAATGGCTTTAAGTCTGCTGCTATTCTATTTCATCCTTTTATTCAGATGCCCAATGGCTGGGAAAAATCAAAGAGAGAAAATCCTTATCAGAATATATATCCTAGTGATGAGGAAATGATTAACCTTAGCGAACCTATATCATGGAAAGAAGTAATATCCAAGAGTAATTTAAAATCTTATAAGGAATTGTCATTAGCACTGCATACTTCTACCGGTGCGCTTAGATATAAATATAAAAGGGAGGATTTGGCCAATCTATTCAACTCCTATCTTGAAATTACTCCTGATTTATATTATCCAGATTCTGATCGCACTTCATTATTTATAATCGATAGTTTATTAAAAGTTCTTTGTTCAAAGAACTCAAATACTCTCTATTTCTCTGAACCTATTTATGGCATGAATGGTTCATTTGAAGCCCAGGATAAGTCACCTTTAGGAATAGGTAACTTATCCCCTAATGATTTAATTATTACAGATGAAAATATGGATTTTGCGTTTATGAGCATCTATGATTCGTTTACAACATTGCTTCTAGCCAAAGAAATAAATATTGAGAACACGATTAAGTCCGTTAATCTTGAAGCTTTAATATGTGATAAAGAAACATCTCTTAGTTGGTTCCTTTAGTAGGTGCCTAGAAATGCTTTTATGGTAACTAGCTTTGTATATCGCATACACAATAAACCTTCAAATAAATTTGAATAATATGTAAAAATATATTGCACTGTGATAAAATGAGTATTAATTATATTGACAGGAGGCAATCCAATGTAGAAATTCCTTACTCTTATATATTCATAAACAAATAAATAAGATGTGAGGGATATCTATGTCAAAATTTAATAACGAAATGTCTTTTCGTTTTCTTTGGATTGGACAAATGTTAGCTAACTTAGGTGATGTTTTATATACCGTTAGTTTAACAACTATGGTCTATAAGGTTACTAAATCAGTAACTTTTATGTCTTTTGTTCCGTTTGTTATTACAATAACAGCTCTTATCAGTGGGATTGTAGTACCAATTATTATTGATAAATACAAACTGAAATCTATATTGTTCTACTCCCAGTTCGGTAAAACAATATTTCTATTGTTCTTGTGGTTGCTAGCTCTTCATATTAAAACCGAATTTCTTTGGTTACTTTATTTACTTATTGCATTTATTTCTTTTCTAGATGGATGGGCTTCACCTGCCCGTAATGCTTTAATTCCTAGTCTAATTAAAGAGGAAAAGCTTATAAAGGCTAATAGCTTTTTAGCAATATCTGACCAAGTAACACAACTAATCGCTTGGCCAATAGGTAGTCTGCTTTTGGTTTTATGGGGAGGATCAACAATCCTTTGGTTTACATTTACGCTTTTTGTTATTTCTTCAATACTGATGTTTTTAATTGCTGATCAAACGATAAGGAAAAATCGAGAGAAGACGTCTAAACTAATAGCTATCAAAGAAGGTTGGCAAGTTATCTGGAACTCTAAACAATTAAGAACAATCAGTGTGATGAACGTAATAGAAACGCTGGCTAATGGTGTTTGGATTGCAGCTATTTTATTTATATACGTTGAGCAAGCTCTTCAGAAAACAGAGGTTTGGTGGGGATTTATTAATGCAGCCTTCTTTGGTGGAATGTTTATAGGTGGTTTGTTAGTCTATCGATATTCTACAGTTCTAGAAAGAAAGCTAGGTCAAACGATTATGTGGTCTTCCTTCTGCTTAACTACATTAACATTTTTATTTGGTATGACATCTCTTCCATGGGTTGCTTTAGGTATATCTTTATTATACGGTTTACCTCAAATGGCACGTGATGTGGCAGAAGTAACCATTATTCAAAAGAACGCTAGACAAGAATTGCTCGCAAAAGTCTACTCTGCAAGAGGAACGTTAATCTACGCGGCCTTTGGTACTTCATCTCTTTTATTAGGATTTATAACTGAACACTATGGAGTACGGATAACCTTCTTACTAGCGACAATATTATTTCTTATGTCATTTCTTATTGCCTTTGTTAATAGAACCGAACTTTTTCAATCTGAAATACCAATGAAGATAAAAGAAGGTACAGCAGACTAATTTTAGTCTGTTGTACCTTCTTTGTTTTTCGTTTCAATAATTTTGATTATATGAACTAAGATCGTATGTATTATATGTGAAAAAGACTTTAATCGTTTTATAATTGTTATTATTAATAAGGTTTTTAATTAATTTAACAGGACGAAGGAAGACAAATGATATATCTTATTTCAGTAGTATTAATTATTTTAGGAAGTGTAATCATAATCTCTTCAATTTCTTTAGCAAATGATAAGAAAAACAGCGAGAAGATGGGAAGAAAAGGAGGTCTATTTCTTTTTATTTTAGATTTCATTACTTCAATTTTAGGTATAGGCAATATTCTTTTACCAATAGGGCTAATCTTGTTAGGTATTTTAATCCTTATTTATCACTAATGTTTACTACCTATAAAGTACATTATGGATGGTAACTAACTTTATAAGAAATATACATATATTCTTGTGAAGCTTTTGGTATATACTTGAATTAAAAATGTATATAGAACCCCTGGAGGTCTTATGTTAAAGAATTTATTTAAGAAAAAAATCACTGAAAAAGAATTCTGGTCTTGGTTTGAAAAAAATAGCGAAGATTATTTTCAATTAGACGAAAAGAACTATGATCTTTTATTTAACAAATTGGGCTTACAATTATCCAAGTATCATAAAGATTTAACTTTTGAATTCAGTGTAGAAATAAGCCAAGGGAAAAGAGAGTTTATTATCAGTGCAGAAGGAATGATTTCAGCGTTTCCTGCTGTTATAAAGCTGGTAGAGGAAGCTCCCACTCTAGAGAAATTTAACATTGTAGCGTTTAGACAAAGACAGAATAGTGAACAAGAAATTTATTTTGAAGGTATTGTTTTAAATACAGAAGATATCTTCTTTACGTATAGAGAAGATAAACAAATGAACTGTGTAGATATTGTTATTTACATTAAAGGGTATAGAGAAGAAAATGATCAGTTTATTGCTGCAACGTTTATCATGCTTGATAGTTTAATTGGTGAATATGATGTAGGTGTAAAACTTGGTGAAATAAATTTTGAGCCATATCAAGAAGAGAAAGAGGCACAGCCTATTCTAAACTTAGTTTCTCTAGTTGATAAATTGTAAGTAAAAAGAGCGTAAGTTTTATGATAAACTTAACGCTCTTTTATTTCCGATAATACGTTTTATAATAACTAGCGATGTATAGAGTATACATAAAATAATTGAAGAATATTGAAGCATCTGGGAAAATCACATAAAGAATTTTGGTTTCTTAATACTGTTTAAAAGGAGCTATTTGAGTGGATAGTTTATTAGAATTAAAAGATGAACTAATAAAAGGACAAAAATTAGCAATGCAAGGATCTTACCAAAGAAGAGCTCCTTCCAAAAAAGCAGTTCCCCATCTTTTAGCAGCAAGAAAAGGACTCAAAGAATATGTTAAACAGTATTCAAACGATCCTTTAGCTTGGCAATTGTTATCTCAAGCTGAGGAATATTTATTAAATTACAATGCAGCTTTAATGGCACTTCAGAACGCCGTATCTCTTGATAAGAAAGATAAAAAGTTATTAAAGAGATTAGCTTTATTAAAAGAGTATGCAAGTAAATGGCAAGAGCTAGATATGACACCAGAGCAGTTGCGATCATTAGAAATATACTTAGAAGAAAAATTAGAAGTGTACGCTTGTAATCATACACTTATTTATACCAGAGAGTGGTTAGATATAAGCACTTTACACAGTAAAAGATCAAAAATAGTAAAAGCTCTACAAAATCAAGGTGGTTTTTGTGATTGCGAAGTTCTTATGAATGTAATTGATTAGATTAAAGTGGTACCGTTAACTGTGATGATGGTAACTAGATATTTATATCACATAAAAAGAATTCACTTAAAAAATGTTAAAATAAAATCAAAAACCACGGAGAAAAATATATGAACCATGATATTCTACATTCATTTTTAGGAAAATATTTTGAAAGACTAATTTTGAGCCCTTCCTTATTTTATTCTTGGAAGAATAGTATTCGATTTGAAATATCAAATTCTTTAATACCTTATTATAAAAAGGAACATTTAGAGCAAGCATTTTATCGTTCAATCAGATTATTTGAAGCAGTATTTGGAGAAGAAGATGAGATTCTTCTTGTTACAGATGTACACTCTATAAAAAAAGATATCTTCCTCCAAAAAAGACCTTTAAACGTATATTTAAAATACATAAAAAAGAAAGAAAAGCGATACCAATTAAGTCACCAGCTTCTACCAAGTGTATTTGATGAAGCAGATGATCAATCTGTCACTCATCGATTTGTCCTTTCTTGTAAGAAAACAGAAATAAAATATGTACAACTTTTAAAAGCTATTTGTCATGAAGACTTTGCTCATCCATCTAGCATACTCAAAAACAACCCACAAAGTGGTTATGATATTTATTTTGTTAATCTTTCTAAAAAGATCATTTTTCATTTGTATGATGATCGGGGTTGTGATGTATTAGCCTCTAATAAAGAATCTATAAAGTTCCTTTATGAAGAATATAATCATTGGATTTTAAATTATGACCGAGAAGAAATTGACATTTTATTTAAATGAAAACATTATCAATAAGCTAACGATTGTACTCTTTAGACTACCGGTATAAAACATTACGTTAATTAACAATCTATTGGATAAATGTGTTGAATTTAATAATATGAGGGGGATATACTTGATTTATTTAGTTTGCACAATTATAGGTTCAATAATTGTTATCTTCAACATTGTTAAAGAAAGAAATTTTATATGGTTATGTATGTTTATTCCTATGTTGATAGACCTTCTTATAGCAAAGATTCACTCTTTTGATTTTATAACTAATGGTTATAGGACTGCTATTCTATTAATTCTTTATATCGGAATATATTTCACTTTGTTTTTATATGACATTAATAAAATAAATCCTGAAGAACAACCTGACAATTAAAGTATACTTTAATTGTCAGGTTGTTCTTCGTACTAATAAGCCGTTTTATGGTAACTAGAAGGCTATAGTATATAAATTGTATTAGGGCTATTACAAAGAAAAGAGTAAGGAGTGCTAAAGTGTCTGTTGAAAGAGATAATATGATCAATTCTTTAAGAAAAAATGTTATTCCTACTTTGAGAGATCTTGGTTTTAAAGGTTCCTTTCCTCATTTTTATCGAAAGCTGGAGAACCGTGTTGATTTGTTAATGTTTCAATTTAGTGCTTGGGGTGGAGTTCTTTACGTAGAGGTTTCTAAATGTTCTCCAGAAGGTCATATAGATGTATCTGAAACGTTTTATCAGCCTAACAAGGTAAAGGTCTATAATATTGATACTGCCCATAGACAAAGATTAGGAAAAGAAATACGTGAAATGTTTGAATTTAATAAAGATAACACAGAAGTGATTTCATTAAATGTAAGAGAATCATTGAAAGAAGGAGAAGAATGGTGGAATTCTTCTCCTAATTGGTGGGTTTAACACACATAATTAAGTAGCGATAAGAGTTGTTGTGTAAACTTAAGTTGTATATGATATTCATAGTTACAAGTGCTTAAAAGGCGGGGATATTGTATGAAAGATAATTTGATAAAGAAGATATATGAACAGGGTTATCCTGATGCACAAACTGCACCTTTAGTTTCTCTAGAAGAGTTTTTTGAAGGTAATGAAGATGAAGGCTCTATTGGTTGTAACCTTATGGATCACACAGGAATTGATACTTTTTATTCTATTTTATTTGAGATTAAAAGTAAGCCAAGTGTACAAGACGTATTTGTTGAAATTATGGAAGTTGAAGACGATGAATATTGGCCATTTTCGGAAAGAATATATATCCTATCAAGCGCTAATCTTGAAGAAATAGAGGAATGGGTTAAAACCTTAGAACCTGACGAGGTCGAGGAAGGTTATATGTTTGGTAACCCCCCTATTGCGCCAGAGTTGTACCCTAATCATAAAGTGTTTGGAGTTTGGTGGGATTGATGAATAAAGCTTTATCTAGTGCTTACGAAACTGGTTCTTTTTATGAAGGTAATATGGACTTTAGAGAATCAATTCTTAATTTAGAGCCAAAATTGATAGAAGTCGATGATCTTGAAACTTTGAAGCTTTTATATTTCAACGTAAAGGACATTTCTCTACGTCATAAATTACTCTTGGTTTTACGAGATATCTATAACCCTCAGCTTAGTGAATTTTTTCAAAAGGCCTATAAGAAAGAGCGAGATTTAGGAATGAAATTAATAGCTGTACGTGGTTTAGTGAAATACGTTGAAGAACGGGAAATAACTAAAATTATGAATTACTTCATAAAAACCTTGATAAAGAGGCCTGAACACACTCCTTACAATTATAAAGAATATGAATATTTGCGTTCACCCAGTGGATTACCTTATCTAATTAAGGAATATAAGTATAACTGCTTTCATCAAGTATTAAGGCAAGTAGAAAAACAATATGAAGCTATGCCCTTCCAATTTAAGCATCATTATACGTATGATGAAAATGATAATATAGTCGAACTACGAAGCCTTGAAGAGACTGAACAAATGATTGAAGACTTCTTTAAAATAAATTAACTACTAAAAGACGTTAGGCTAATGTTCTAACGTCTTTTGTTATCTAGGAGCTACATTATATGAACTAACTTTGTATATCCTGTGCATATGAAAAATACAATTTGAAGAACAAACAAGTTCTCTAATGTTTTTATTTGCCTATTATCCTTCAATCCTCAGAACCTTGACCTCATCTTTTACGGAAAATGTGATAACTACAGATCCTTCAGGTGGATTGTGAGGACCTGTAAACGTATCATATTGCACCTTTACTATGAAATCATAGTTTGAGAATCCACTGGATACACGCTTCACGCCCAAAATATCTGCATTCCACAAACTATAACTACGATCAGGGTATTTCGTCCGAATTGCTTTGTCCGCATAGGGATTCAATAACATCAAAAAGGCATCATAGAAATCTGTATGCTTCTGCTTGATAGACGTTTGAGGAGCAGCTTCTGTATAGGGGGTACCTATGCCTCCTCCTGTTAACCATATGGCAAAAGCCGTAGCGACTAGCAATTGTCTCATACGTTATCCTCCTCGTACTTATTTCAGCTAGTTTCCCCATAAGGACATGAATGATACGACTCGTCTAAAAGAAGGATTTATGTAAACTAGAAATGAATATCCTCTATATAAAGTCGATGTTAAAAATAGGAGTAATGAAAGGAATTTACGTATTTCGAAACTGAACAAAGGATGGGCTCTCCTCATGGATATGGACTAAACAGAGCAGCCTGAAAGGAATGATAAAATGAGATTTAAATACTATCGGAACTTGAATCAACATGAAACCTATGTAACAACAAAAAAACAGCTTAAGAATCACTTTTCGTCCCTTGCTGACTTAGATATTTTATTTGGGTTAACCAGACAGTTTGAATGGGATAGCAGGTGTCCTCAACATCCAAAGATAACCGGAGTAGTAGTGGCGGAAGCCTCGGTACATAGAGATAGAACCCTGGACCTTTCATTCTTTCCAATAGCGCGCAATACCTATTCTGAAGTTGCATATGAAGAATTTAATCATGATATATTGGCTGATTTACAAAGATGGGTAGGGGAACAGATAGAGAAACCTGATACAGCCATTGTAGGTGTTGAACAACTAGTTGTTGAATGGGGAGGAAATAAACATTTGTTACATTATGTAACATTTTTATAATTGACAGCGCACCTAGATAAAATAATGATATTTTAGAGATAAATGCATTGGTAGGTGAGAAAATGATTAATTGGCATTGGGAGAAAGTTGATACCTTAGAGTGTCAAGGGAAATGGAATGAAGCAAAGGATTACATGTATGAAGAATGGAGAAAAGATTCTCTTAACGTCAAGAAATATCTTCGATTAAGTTTTTTGTGTTGGTATATAGTGGTCGAATCTGGCTGCCTTAATGATCCTAAAATCAATAGTGAAGAATATGAAAATATATTGTTAGAAATTAAGGATTTTGGTTTTAAGCATTTTGGCCAAGACTCTGAATTTTTATGGATTTATGGATATATGGTATCTCTCTTCCCTTACTATTTTGGAGAATACGAGGAATGGGAAGAAAAGGGCCAACAAATGATTTACGAGGCTCATCAGTTAAGGCCGCAAGATTCTATTATAAAGCTTGTTTATATACGTGGTTTGCCGTCCTCTGTAATACCTGGAATTAAAGATTTAGAACGAACTGTAAATGAAGCTTTATCTTTAAGGTTTAAAGGGAATGGGCAGTTACAAAGGTACTTTAAAGAAGTGCTGAAATGTAAAATTTAAAAAAGAAGAACATTAATAAATTAAAACGTTCTTTTTTATGCCAATCAAACGTTTTATGTTAAATAGATATGAACATCGCATACATGAGATAATATGAGAAAACATAATAAAAAGAGGATATGCATGAAACCTAAGGAACTTCTTAAAATTTATATTGAAACTGAATTAGTCGACATATTAGAGCCTTTAGGGTTCAAGTATGCTAAAAGTGGGCCAAAATTCTCTAGAAAAACAGGACCGTTCACCTTGGGCGTTAGTTTTTGTATTAGTAAGTATAGTTCGGAGGATTATTGCATTTTTTGGAGTGAATGGAGTATTTCATCTAAAGACTATAAAAAGTGGTATAAGAAAATATGGAATACTGAATTAGTAAATGATGTGATTATTGGCAGTTCGGAGTGGAACATACCGAATTGGTTAGAAAGTGAACATGATTATGTAGTTCTTTCTAATAGTGACGTAGATAAACAGGAGTTTAAAAGGTTTATTCATAATGTTTTGAACGTAGGAATTCCTTATTATGAACAAGTCATAGATTGGAGTACTGCTGCTGATCTAGCTCTACAAGCACCTATCGTATTTTATGGGGAAGTATGTGATTTTTATATAATGGCTAATCAAAGAGAGAAAGCAAAACAAATTCTCGATTATGCTTTAGAAAGAGCTACAGATGAAGATTATGAGGAATTAAAAGCAAGAATGGAAAAGTATTTTAATTAAAATTGACATTAAAGAAAAGCTAGAAATGGAGATCTTTATGAAGAACACTCTTAGTTGTTCTGTAACGATTGATTTAGATGGTGGAGATGGAGAAATTATTGTTTCAGATAGAAAACAAACATTGATCATTTCTATTGGACTTTCTGCTATAACATTGCGCAATTTCTTTTCTGACCTGAGTGATTTATATACATATAAGAAGACTAAATTTAAGTTAGAGCATTATGGGAGTGCTGATTATTATTTATTTGTTAGAGATTCAAACATAATAAGAATTGAGGAAGTAAGGAAACCTGGAGGCAGGGATATATATAAATTTAATCTTATGGACTTTTTCCTTATATTGGAGAAGGAATTCCAGCGATTCTTTGCGAAGTTGAGGAAAGATGGTGTTCTTCCCTTAAGCCAGGGTCAGGATAACTTTATGTACGCTGTAAATCAAGATGTTACGAATTCATTTGCTAGCTTCTCCAAAAACCTAAATAAATAATTGATATATAGAAAAACTCTAGAGTGTAAACTCAAGAGTTTTTTTTATTAGTTAAACTTATTGCGTTAAGTAAATACTAAAGTATTTTATTAAAATAATTAGTTTTATCATTTACACTAGATGACGACAAATTGAGCCTTTTTCTATAATTCTCAATAGTCCAAAAAGGTACACCTTTTTAGACGGTGGAAAAACCAATGATATTCAGTCTATTTACTCTTAAAAATAAATCTTTTTAGACGTCCTAAAATAAATAGACCTTTTTATACTGTTTACCCTATACTTAAACTATCTATTATAAACAAGGATGGTTTTCACAATGGGAATTAATTTTGGATATATTCGTGTAAGTACAAATGAACAAAACTTAGATAGGCAGTTAGAAGCAATAAAACCTTATTTAACAGATGAAAAATATCTGTACAGTGATAAGGCGAGTGGGAAGGACATGGAACGCGACGGCTTTCAAAATATGCTTAAAGCAATGAGAGAGGGCGACACATTGTATATTAAATCCATTGATCGTCTAGGCCGGAATAAAGCACAAATAAAAAAATATTTAGAGCAGTTTAAAAAAGAAGGAATCCGAATCAAAATTATTGATTTACCTACGACTATGCAAGAGGTACCAGAAGGTCAAGAGTGGGTTATAGACATGATTAATAACATCATTATAGAGGTTTATACATCTATGGCGGAACAGGAGCGAGCAACCATCTTACAGCGCCAACGAGAAGGCATAGCCGTTGCTAAGGCAAAAGGAAAACATCTAGGGCGTCCCATCATTGCTTTTCCTAAAGAATGGGATAGGTTATATAAAGAATGGAAGTCTGGAACAATTACGGCTGTCGCATTTATGAAGGAAATAGGCATGAAAAAAGCGACGTTTTACAATAAGGTAAGGGCTTATGAGGAAAAGAAGTAATTATAACAAAGAAATAAAAAGAGAAGATAGAGTTTCATGTCTATCTTCTCTTTGTTTTAATATTTATTTGTAACTAGCTTTGCCATCTGTGTACGAAACATAAATACCATATTTATCGTTGATAGCATCTCCGACATGCATTTTCAAATACTTTGTTTTCGAACTAAAATTGGTCATATTAGTATATTTATAGAATAGGTAAGATTTAGCACTTATACTTTTGCTACGAACTTCATACTTTCTAGAGATCTTTAAGCTTGGATCTGAATAAGTGCCAAAGTAGGTGTGAATGTTTCTGTCGTATACCTTTGAGATATAATCATTCCCGACTGGACTATCACTTAAATAAATCTTAGCTTTATACCAAGCATCTCCCCAAGTACTTTTACCAGTAACCTTAATTGTTTTTTCGTTTGTAGCCATAGTAGACATGTTTCCACCTAATGATTTAACTAAATCTGCATCTTCATCTTCATCAACAACTTCAATTGATAGCTTCACATAGGATCCATCATCAAAAGTGAATTTTTTTGTAGGCTCAGCATCTGTGGTACTAAAAGAATCGGTTTCGTCATCTTCTGAGTTTTCATCGCCTTCTGTCAAAGTAGAATGTAGCTGTGCTTTAGATAAAGTTAACTTCTTTTGATTTTCAGGCTTATCTGCATCTAACTCTTCACCATTTTTGATTTTTTTAATAACATTATCGATATCTTCTTGCGAAGATCCATCTTCCTTCATGTGTGCTGCGATTTTGTCATAATCGACGTCGTCTTTTGAGTTTGATTCTGCTGAAGCCATTGTACTTGGAATAACTAGACCAAGTGCAACTAAAAATGTAACAACCTTCTTCATTCTTGAAATCTCCTCCTACTTATAGTAAATTAACATATATATGTTTATAGTGTTAAATAATAACATATATTCAAATAAAAGGTAAAGGAGTTTCTGATAATGACTACCATTTTTTTCAGTCTTTTTGTAATAGGAATTAGTATTCTATTAGGCTATTTAGCATATAAGTTTTCTAAAAAAAGAATAACCGGATCAGTCGTAGTAGTTGTTGTAGCAATTGCAATGCCTATATTTCTAACTTATCCTCAATTGTTTTTCTCTTCAATAATTACTATTGTCTTTTGGTTTGCCTATGTAGTGAAAGAGATAAGGATATAATTTTTTAACTTATAGGAAAAAATGGCATGAAGTGGAGGGTAGACTTAAATCTATTCTCCACTTGTCAGTTTTTGAACATACATTTCTTAATAACGCATCATATTAATGATGAGATAAATACTTATTAGTATTTTGGAGGCTGTTAATACAGACGAAAAATAAGATTTCTGTCGCTTACAATCGGCTGTGTTACGGTTCATGCAGCTCGGTCCTCTAAGAGTCGAGCTAACAATGTGAGGAATTAGTGATGTGGTTTCCAGTTGATTTGAGATGAATGAAAATAAAACAAAGAAGCTAGCTAAGGTTTTACACTTTAACGAGTGAAATTCATTTTTGAAGTTTTCTAGTGTACATAAGTCTGATTACGATTAGTTTTCCTTTTCACTATATTGTTAAGTCAAACTAAACGTATTTTATAAAAACAAATTCCATCTTTTATATGTATTGTAGAAAAACTCCATATTTGTCGTCATCTAAAGTAAATAGTAAAATCTTAGTAATAACTAACATACTTTAATATTTACTCAACAAATAATATTACTCAAATAAAGTTATTTTATAGGAGGATATTCAATTAAAATATTTATTTTTAAAGTTATACGTATATGAGTCTACAAATTTGTCCAAACTAATAACGTATTCCCCCTTTTCCAATAAATTTGAAAATCCTTTGCCTGGTGGGCAAAGGATTATTTTTTTAAAATGTAATTTATTACGAGTTATCTTATGTAATGACCCTTATTGGTAGCTTTTCTAAAATTAAAGATTAAAATATTAGTTAAGTAACACCAAGGTTTTATTCATAAATCAGAAGGGATAGGTATTACTTAAATGCTGGATATTCACATTTACGATTGGGCAAAAAAAAGGCCTAAGAAACATTATAATAACATACATGAACTTAGAATTTTTGAATTGATTTTTTGTAACAGATTAAAGGATTTGGAATTTAAACTAGAAGAAGTAAAAAGCATCGCTGTTTATTGTTTAGCTAATCCCAACAAAGAAGTATTATACTCAGAAGAGAAGGCTATTCAGGAAGTTGAAATATTCCTGCCTGATGATTATATGTTATTTATAGAGTTAGAAACTGTTGAGAAGAAATATCAAGCATTTTGTAACATAGTGAGGAATTATATAGTACCTGCCTTAGAAAAGTACTCTTTGCTTCCTTTAACTACAATAAAGAAATATGTAGAAGAAGCTTTGGAGGAAATAGTTAAACAAAATTATGAAGCCATCTTTTTAGTTGCTAAAACACCAAAGAAAAGCCCTAATCGTAAGCTTTTAGCAATGTTAAAGGGCATACATAGATATTCTGGATTTCAATTATGGTGTGAAGTTTATAATGAAAGAGGCTTAAGAATAACTAATGAACTACTGGTAGAAGAAGTTGGAAATGAAGTTGTATATGCCAGATTCTTAGGAGAATTAAAATGGGAAAGCAATCAATTAATTACTATTAAGTCTAAAACAAGCAGTTGGATGAAAGAAGTCCATATTCCTTTATAATATAATTTCTACTTGTACACGGTATCCATCCTTAGTTACCATAATCATCATTATCCGTGGAAGTACAAAAAGCCCTTTTAAGGGCTTTTATGGTTAATGTAGTTGTTATGTACCTTGTATCTCTGTTTTTAGGGTTAAACATTCCTTACAAAAATAAAAATAAATAATCATTTCTCCTAGGAAAAGGTCCACACCGGATACAAGATCTACTTCAAAATCATGAGCGATACTGGAAACATATTTCATGTCATGGTTACAGATTGGACAGCTTATATCATTTGGCTTGTTAACGTATAGAGGTGCTCCCAACACTCTACATATGTACTCCTGACCAAATAAGTCAAATGCATCGTAGTAGGCATCTTCATTGACTGGTATATCTTCTTCTAACATATCGATAAGTTTGAATTTCGCATAAGGAAGAGGAACAGGTATTTTACCTTCTTCGTCTTGAATCCATTTTTCCTTATCATTTTGAATCAAAACAGTAACACTTTTTGTTGTAGGATTTAATTGAAATAGTTGAGGCTCCCATAAAGTAGAACAATTTAAGCATGATGTTAAAGGTAATTCTTCTAGTTTAGAAGTTCTAAGTTCACTTAATCGATCATCCTTTAGATCAAAACATAAAATCTGATGTAAATCTTCCCCACATAACCGACATTTTGGTACATTCCACTCTTGTCCTCCAAAACGATGATTATAAACATCATTACCTTCAATAGCTCTAAAGCCTTTATGCCCCTTCCAATGCTGTCCATAAGGTCTATTTATCATTGTAAGCACCCACTTTTTGTTCTTAAAGAGTATTTGACCACCCTTCTTTATTTGAAAATGTCTCATAACTACATCCACTTTCATATTCGAATTCTTTACCCTTTTTTACATAATAAGCTTCTGATGAAAGAGACAATAAAATTTCAAATTCAGTGTCCTTAAGCATTTTTGAAGGATTGGATACGATATCTTCAAAAACTTCTTTACCATGAGCGACGACTGCACATCTGGCATATAAGAAAAGGTCAGGTGAAAAGTGTTGATCTTGTTGAGAAAAACTGTATTCACCAATTTCTTTTGCATGTTCTTCTGTATCTAATAAGAAAAGCTTATAAGAGAGAGTTTCTTCAAAATGTCTTATTTTCCATGCAGTGAAAGTAGAAAGTTCCTTAATAGCAGCCTCTACAATCGCTTCTTCATCTTCTTTACCCCAATCTAATAAAGAGATAATGCTCCAGAAGACTTGATCATCTATCATTTTCTTTGGTTTCATAATCTTGTTTCTACGAGCATTGGCGTCAGCTTCTTCTATTTTCTTCTGCATCTCACTTTTAAACCCTTGAGGATCTGTTTCTTCTCGCCATTTATAGTAAACATCCATCCCACATTCCTTTGACCATATCCCTCCGTACACATTTGACTCTATACCCAATTCCTCTTGAACTAAAGGAATGTTTCCAATATAGATTAACTCTTCAGGTAATCTTCCATCTACCCACTTAAATGTCGGTTCTTCTTTTTCATTAAGTAAAGACTTAGTAATTAAAATTTGACGAACATTTTGATTAGCAATTGTAGGCCTCTGTTCACCTATATAATTTGTAATACCAAGAAGATAAGAGCGATCAATTATATTCATTACTTTAACTGCACCATACTTATTCATCGGCAATGGAGTAGCAAATATATCTCCTACTTGCACAGCTCTCTTTGAGTTCACTATATGTAATTCCTTTCAGTTAAAAGTTTAGTTATAAGTAGAATAACAAGGAATGCTAAAAGTGTATATAATAGACAGAGCCAGTTACTCTAGTAATCCCTTATATAATAATATCCTAGAACTATATAGAAACCTTTTTATAGGAGGTATTAATATTGTTTGTACGTTTATATGTTACAGCAAAAAATAAAACTGAAGCTGAAAAAAAATTTAAATTTTTTTTGGAAAAGATAAACCAAATATTAGTTAAAGCTAACATAGAAAAATTAGAGCCTTACTGGAAATTTGATGATGTATATGTTGTAGAACTAAATTTAATTGTGAAAAAAGGTTTAAGTCTCAACGAACTAACTCAATTATTGGAGACGATCTCTGATAAATGGCAATACTATGGTGACCCAATTAATGAGTTTTTAGCTTCAAAAACAGCTGAAGGCTGTAACTATATATTAAAGGGTATAGAAATGATCAACATTTATTTAGATGAATAAGATATAAAAAGTTAGTTAACATAGCCGATCCTTATACAAAGGAATGATTAGAGTTATCTGCTAAACTAAATGCTAAAGAGCATTTAGTATCATTCGAGGAGGACATCCAAATAGTGAAGAAAATTTCATATCCATTTTATCCAAAATCAAATAGATATCTCATGCCCGGTCAATTTTGGCCCATTCCTTTAAGTGACGGAAGATTTGCTTGTGGTAGAGTATTAGAAACTAGTCTTGAATATACAAAACACTTCATCGCTGGTTTAATGGATTGGGTAGGAGATGAACCACCTACTAGTGAGGATTTGAAAGGACAAATCATACTTGAACAAGGTGATGTACACATCAAAATGATACAAGAAACAGCCTTAGATGGCATGATTTCTGGTTATAGGGATTTAGAATTAGACAATTTAGAGGTAGCTTATTTTAGATCACAGGAAGCCTTTGCAGATAATTGTATGTTGCAAAAAGGATACACAGAAATTCGGCCTATAACGAGACAAGAACATCAACTGTATAGTACTTTTTCTACATGGGGTTACGACGTCATCAAATTTAGAGCCGAAGATATGTTTGTTAAAAAATAAACACGAATATTATATATAAATCGAGTTACCGTAACCAAAATTATCGGAAATAATGAAATTTTTCTTATCTTAAATACTCTTATAATAAATATAAGAGTATTTAAGACAGATAAGGAGAGAATAATTTGCTGCATAGACTTAAGAAATTAAAAAACACAGACATTTATAGTACTTATTGTGACTCTTTCGGACCTCCTTCTCGTATATACAAGTTTCAATGGCAAGAATCCGTGCTTGAAGAGATAGAAAAAAGTCAAGTCTCCAATGATAAAGGTAGTTTGTTTATTATAGAATTTTCGCCACAGAACGACAGACCTGTTTGGACATACATTACAATTGGTATGTCTAAAAAGAAAATGATAAATGGTCTGAGGTCTGAATTAATTTGGCTTAATGAAAAATCAAATCAAGAAATTATAGAATTATTGGTTGGTCTATCTAAATACCCTTTCTATAACCATACATCTTTGGATTATGGACAAACTATTTCCAACTCTGAAACACATTCGTCTTTTAAAATGAATAGTCTTTTGATATGCCCTCCTATCATGGAGACAGAAAATACAGCCTACCTATTAGATATTTTTGATAAAAAACGTATTGAACTATTTTGGCTATTGCCCATTCATCAAGAAGAAAAGAACTTTATAAAAGACAAGCAAGACTTTACAAAACTATTAAACTTATGGATTGAAAAAGATATTGATCCAGTGATTTTATGTAATTCTGAACGTGAATCGACGTTGTAAGCACTAAACGTAATCCATGAATACTATATACAAACCTAGTTACCATAAAACACGTTCCAGGAACCTATTTTGTTACCAGAGGATAAAGAATATCAAGCTCTTTTTTCAAATTGCTTTTTTCATCATCATAATTAACAGGGTGACTATCAGAACTATTCTCTATTGTCACTTTACCGTTCTTTAAAAAATCTTTTAGTTGCAAATAACTGCTTATTGGGAATTCATGCATTTCCCATATGTTACGATAACCTAAAATTCCATTATTAATGAGTAATTGATCAGCCTCATTTGTTACTTCCTTAACGAAATCTACAAAAAGACAATTTGTATCTAGAAGAACTTTTCCTTTTGCCTTACCTGTTTCATAAGTGTCTTCATACAAAGTAATTTTAATAGATAACTCGTCACTATTTTTACGAACAAACGTCCATTCTATTTCGCTTGGTTCTTCATTCCAAATTACCGTTGCATTCTCTTCTTCATGTATTAATAAAGAGACAAGGCTTCTTAATAGATCTCCAAAAGCATCTGTTAAATAGCTTGGAGTAAATTCCAATTTATTTGAATCAATCTCAATAAGTACCTTAGCCCAGCCATAACCTTTTAAATAATAATTAAACTTGATATTTTAACTCATTCTCCTATATGTAAATTCTACTATTCATTATAGCAAAATGACTCTAAGATCAAGGACTACATGCTCTCCGAATTTAATTAACATAATCCATATTATAGGAAATTATCAATCTGGTACTTTTTGACACAGACCTCCAATTCGATTATTATCTAATTAGATAATAATCGAATTGGAGGAGGAAGGTATTAAATTATGCAATTAGATAAATTAGTCAATTACCATAAGGCAGTTGGAGACCCCACAAGAATTAGAATTATTTCCTTATTAAAAAAAGGCCCTCTTCATGGGCAAGCAATCGCTTATAAACTTGGGTTACAACCGCCAACCATTACTCACCATATTTCAAAATTGAGAGATGTAGGGTTAGTTTATCAAAGAAGACAAGGGAACATTATTTATTTTTACCTCGATAGTGAAAGGCTAGAATATAATTCAAAAGCTATCTTAAATATTGGGGAGGAGTCTATGGAGAACCAAGATAGTAAAATCAATAATCAAGATAAGTTATCTATTGTTAAAAATTTTATAAATAGCGACGGGACATTGAAACAAATTCCGAGTCAAAGAAAGAAAAAGAACGTTATATTAGCGTATTTAATACGTGATTTACATCAAGGAAAAACGTATAAAGAAAGGGATCTTAATGAATATATAAAAAACTATCATGAAGATTATGCGACTATTCGTAGAGAATTAATTATGCAACACTTCATGTATAGGCAAAATGGAGAATATGAATTAAATCCAAAAGAGATGTGGCCTGTTACCTTTTAAAATGAACGTTTCTTCGTTCATTTTTCAATCCAACTAATTCGATATCTATCTAATTAGATTACTGTTATTTTTAATAAGAATGAGGTGTAAATGTGATTCCAATAACTAAAGAGGCTAAAGTACAAACAGGTATTTGGAAAGGAAAGTTTATTTATCTATGGGTAGCAAGTATATTTTCAAGCCTTTCTATTTCAATGTATTTAACTATTGAGCAGTGGTATGTAGTCAATTACCTAAACTTGAAGAGCTCTTTAGGAATTATTTTAATGGCGACTACGATTCCTAGAGTATTATTAATGGTCATAGGAGGCGTTGTATCAGATAAATACAGACGATCTAGAGTTATATTCTTTTCATTACTAACTAGGTGTTTTATGCTACTTCTGATGGCTTTATTCTATACAAATAATTTATTATCTCTTTCTGCCTTACTTATATTTGCTTTATTATTTGGGGCATCAGATGCATTTTTTTGGTCAGCTAGAGATGCAATTGTTCCAGGGATTATTCATAAAGAACAACTAGTCAGAGCGAATTCAGTAATACAAACAACGAATCAGCTTTCTGTCATGTTTGGCCCTGTCTTAGGTGCTACTCTCCTTTCACTTTTCTCATATTCAACCATCTTTCTGATAATTGGCTTTACACTTTTGATAAGCATAATCTTGTTACAATTCATCAAAGAAAAGAAGACATTAAGGCCCAAGAAAACATCTATCTTAAGGGATTTAGCTGAAGGAATTAATTATGTTAAAGATTCCTCGTTTCTTCTGACAGTCATGGTGACATTTATTATTGTCAACTTATTCTTTATTGGACCTCTCATGTTAAGCATCCCTATCCTTGCAGAGGATCATTTTAAAGGAAATGCTTTTTACTTAAGTATTTTACAAAGTTCGTTTGCTAGTGGCATGTTGTTAGGAGCTATAATCATGGGCTGGTTGAACATAAAAAGGAATAGAGGAAAACTTGCAATTTCTTTCATATTCTTGGAAGGGTCATTACTTATGATATTTAGCCAAGGAATTAATCTCTGGCTTGCTGCTGCTATTTTGTTAGCTATTGGATGTTGTGTATCAAGTATTAATATTCCCATAGTTAGTTTAATACAGGAGAAAACACCCTCAACCATAGTAGGTCGAGTTATGAGTGTAAATACAATGGTTTCCATGGGGCTTATTCCAGTTTCTTATGGATTAGTTTCCACTCTTCTTAGCATTAATGTCGATATTAAATTTATTCTCTTATGTGCTGGTATCGTGATTGTATTATTTAGTGTACTACTTCTTTTAAAGGCTTCAGATCTTAAAAATACATGAGGTATCTATAATAAAATCAGGCCTTATTTAGTCACTATAATCCACATTCTAGGCACCAAAAGAAGCATCTAGCTATTAGATGCTTCTTGCCTCTTATCAAATAGTTTTACTAGAATTCAATCTATACTAGTCATGACAACTTGAGCTCCAATATAGAGTAATATTAAGGCCATTATAATTCCAATGAGTATCTTCTTAAAACTGCTCATTTAATATCCATATCTCCTTCTTAGTACTTATAAACGTATAATCTAAATAATAACATTTATGGATAAATAAAGTCTTTTAATTAACATAATGTGCGTTATAGGAACTGTATATATAAAGAATTTTCGGTAAATTATGATAAAATATGTAATGAAAAGGAGGGAATGAATGATGGAACTAGCTTTTTCAATGACTAAGTTAGCTATGAGAGGAATCTTAAGTGTTATTTTCTATGTTCCAGATGCTTTTTCTTTTGCAGCAAAGAAAGTCTCCAGAAGTTCAAAGAAAGTACCATCTTAAACAAATAAAAAAGGGATTCTAACCTTTCTTTTATAAGAAGCTAGAGTCCCTATTCTCTCTAATTACACTTAACATAATCCATCTTCTAAGAACAAAAAAAGAGACAAATTAGTTTGCCTCTTTTTTGTTTTTTATGGGGTTATTGATTTTAACTCTTTTTTCAAACTTTTATAATGCCAATTGATATGGTCAAGTTCTAATTCTATTTCCATTAACTGATCTATTAGCGTTTCCTTGTCTAGAGAAGAATGACATAAGTGCTTGATTAATAACTTAAGTTTTTCACTACTTTCACAAATATCATTTAAATCAACTGCTAATTCAGCGTACTCTTTGTCAGGTGACAATAGAGAAAGTTTATTTATTAATTCACTGACAATCGGCTCATTCATTACATTCACCTCCCATTAATCCATCATTGAAATTAGGCATTTATAGTATTTTATCAAATAAATGCAAAAAGTTGATGTATATGATATACAAAGTTAGTTAACATAATGTCTCTTTCCGGTAGACATGAAAAAAGAGAACCCTTCTGGGAGTAAGGGTTCTAACAGAGTCACTTTTATAGAATATGCATCTTTTTATACATCGTTGATATGACGGAGTTCTCCCTACAGGTAGTTGAAGAGATGATGCATAAAAAGCGCACCTTTTATTCATATGCTTTACACCCAAAAAATAGCATTTCAAAGCATGTTATGTTACACTTTAAGTCCGATAATCGTTCATCTCATATTGATGAATCCTTACAAAGAGCCACCTCGCTTGCCAATGCCGAGGTGGCTTTTTATTTTGTTAACAATGTTAAAGTAACATTATCTTCGCTCTTAAAATATGCTATTCTCACAAATATAATTCTTTTTATTTCCTTTTGATGTAAAATTAACCTGATACTAAATTTTTGAATGTGGCGAGGGTATACGATGAAATCAATTATAGCAACAGCTTGTATAGCATTTATGGTTACAAGCCTTATGACAGCTTGTAGTGAAGAGAAAGAAACTGTTCAAGCAGAACCTCAAAAGAAAGTTGAGAGTACTTTAACTCCTGCAGAAAAGCAGGAGAGGTTAGAGATGGAGAAATTAGAGAAAGGAATTTTGTCCTATCGAGAAAGCTTTAAAGGCGGAGATTATCTTATATCTGTTTTAACTGGAACATACGAAAAAACAAATGAAAGTTCAGGAACAATTAACGCACAAATTAAGGTTGAAAACGTTCATGATGACGGTACAGCTGTTAACCTTTCTCCCTTAAAGTTCTGGATAGAAAACGAAAAAACAAAACAAAAGGTTGTAGGAAAAGCTCTTCCTAACGATGCTCAAATATATAATAGTCTCCCCCAAGGGCAATCTATAGTTTTTGATGTTTCGTTCTTAATTAAAGATGTAAAGGAATTAGATCAATTCTATTTATATATAGACAGTAAAAATGATCCGTTAGATAACGTGCATTGGAAGCTCGACAATTTAGAAACCACACAACCATAATTTAATAATAGAAAAAAGGAAGGTATTCTTTACCTTCTTTTTTTATCTTTTCCAATATCCTGACCATCCTTTTAACCAATATTCTTTATTTAGACGTAATGTTTAAAAAAATCGTGGTTTTCATTAAAATTAATTTTCTTTACAGGAAATAGAGTTAACGTGTACATTCATAATTCCCTTTGATAGAATAAGAGGAATATATATACAATTAAAGATGAGAATGTTAAAAACTATTGCTGCTTCTCAGAGAATTCACATACAAAGGACGATTATATGAGCAAAAAAACTCAAACTGGCCCCCCAGATAGATGGGATATATTTTTTACAATCTTTTTACCTGTTTCATTAATAGTAGGTTGGATTGTTACTGTTTTAGCTTGGATTGCAGAGATGAATAAGTAAAATTAACAAAGGCATATTATTTAAAACAAAAAAGAAATCCATATTTGTCAATGTATAAGGTCTTTAACCTCTGTATTTCGACGGGTTAAAGACCTCTTTTTATGCCTTTTTTGAAAAAATATTACATAATTTGAAACGATTTTCATTTTTTTTACGTTCATAAAGAAAGGAGAGAAGGAGGCAGATGAATTCAATTGAAGAAATCTTCGAATTATACTACAACGATTTATATAAGTATATTTTCTCATTAGTAAGAGATAAGCATCACACTGAGGACATACTGCAGGAAACTTTTTATAAAGCGTATATAAACATTGATTCCTATCAGTCAGATAATTTAAAAGGCTGGTTAACTACAATTGCTAAGAATTGTTTTATTGACTTTTTTAGAAAACAAAAAAAGATCATTCTAACCTCTGAATTTTTTTATGAAGTTGATAAAAATCAAATTAATATAGAAGAAATGATCATTACTAACGAGAAAATTTCCAATGTTGCAAAAATCATTAATAATCTTCCTGTTAAACAACAAAAAGCAATTATCCTTAAAGATTTTAAAGAGTTAACCTATGAAGAAGGAGCTTTAATAATGAATATTAAAGCATCAACTTTTAAAACCCTCGTTTATAGAGCAAGAAAATCAATTAAATTAAATTTCAAGGAGAAATAATGATGAATAAAGAGTCAGATTTCTATATTAGCGAAGACAAAAAAAATAAAATTATACGATTTGCTAAATTTAGAGCAAGGTGGAACACAATTATTATTATTTTTTCTATTTTATTATTAATCTTGCCTATAGGGTATCTTTCTACTATTATATACTACTCAATTAATAATAAAGCTAATAATGAAATCTTAACACTAGAAACCGTTTATTCACTAACCAAGCCAAATTTAAACATAGATGATGATAAAGTGCAGTCAGAATTTAATCCATTCTTCGGTTTTAGTATTTCAGCACCTATAAATAAACAAGTTGGTTCTAATAACTTAACAGTGGGTGAATATAAATCAGATATAGGATTTGGGGTAAAGAAAACTTCTACAGTTGATTTAACTATCCAGCCAATACCCATGGATTTAAGAGAAAAGGAATTTGCATTTGTCCCTCCTACGCAAAGTGCACCTTTTAATTTAAAAAGCAGTTGGGATAATTTAAATCAAATCCCTAGTGGTACAGTGTCTGAAGTATTTCTCTCTTTAGATAAAGCTTACAAATCAAAAACAATAGAAGATATTGTATCCAAATATGATGTAAAAATACTTTGGAATGCAGTTGATACTGGAGTAGAGAAGACTATGGAAGATAGTAATGGAACTGTTGTTACACCTATAGGGTACCCTGAAAAAAACACTTCTCCCACTAATTCACATTTTACAGCTAAGAATAGCCAAGAATTATTCATAGAACAACTGAAGTATTTAAATGAACAAAATAATCTTACAGAAAATATTATGGGTGAATCCTCAATAGCAGCAAAAGAGCGTTTGAAATACATTAATAAAAATGGAGTTAATATTTACGGGGTAGTAATTACCGGACCATCAAAAGAAATTTTAAAAATGAAAGAGCTAAAAGAAATACGAGGAATGTATATTGGCAAGGTCGATTTTTGGAACTGGAATGAATAGGAGGTTAGTAAAATGAATTTAGGTTATAGCTACTTTAATAAATCAAGCTATTCATCAATCATTTTAGGTTTAATTAGTTTAACTTTTTTAAACATGAATTTACTTTTTAATACTATGTTTAACACATTTTTTTTAATTCAAATTATTGGAGTTGCTCTTGGACTTATCGGACTTTTAAGCAAAGAAAGTAGAAAACAAGGATTATGGGGAATATTCTTAAATACATTTCCAGTTATCTTTATTGTAGTAGTGTCTATCCTTAGTTTAACTATAAATTATCAACCATAGTAACAATCCCAGTCTAACGTGGACTGGTTTTTTTTAGCTGTAATCATCACATATAGAAAATATCAACGTTCGTAAAAGTATACTTTTGTAGTTAACATAAGGCATGTTACAGAAACCTAAAAAACTCGCTTAAGCTACACATGATAAAGGAGTTTTAATTACCTATAATTACTTTTTAAAAATGGCCCTAAATCATCTGAATCTTGCCAAATATTTAAGATGAATAAGTACAATTAACAAAAAACATACTATCTCAAATAGAAAAGACGTCTTATTTTATAAGACGCCTTTTTACTCAATTTAAACACTCTTTAACTTACGTTGTTTAACTAATTCACCCTTATGCTTTTCTTCAAACTTATTAAACATCGAGATATTCGTTAGTACGCCCATAGATAACATTAATAACGTGAGGGAAGATCCACCATAACTTACAAATGGTAAAGTTACACCTGTAATAGGTAAGATACCAGTTACTGCCCCAAGATTTACAAATACTTGAATACCAATCATAACCGAAATACCTATAGCCATTAATGCTCCAAAAGGTTCTTTGCACTTCTGTGCAATTCTTAGCCCTTTAATAACAATAAAAAATAATAAACCCAGAACGATAAGTACACCCCAGAAACCTAGTTCTTCTGCAATGATAGCCATAATAAAATCTGTATGAGATTCAGGTAGATAACCAGCTTTTTGTACACCCTGCCCTAGACCTAGACCCTGTAGCCCTCCGGTTCCTATAGCTAAATAAGAATTAACAAGCTGATAACCATCGCCTTGTTGATTTTCAAATGGACGTAAGTACCCTGTAAAACGAGAGATACGTACAGGAGAGAAGACTGTATCAATATGTCCAGTTACTAATAAAACGACAAGCATAATTCCTATGCCTACTACTCCTAGCATCGCAATTTTTAGCATGGATTTTCTAGAAATACCAGAACATAAGACAATGGCTGCAACGATTGCTAGAATAAGAAGAACCCCACCGTAGTCAGGTTGCATAGCAATTAAAAAGCAAAGAAAAAATACAATAAGAATCGGTGGAATAATTGCGCGTTTTAAGTCATTTATATATTCCTGTTTATTTGTAAAAACGGCTGCTAAATAGACAATAATGACGAGTTTTGTTAATTCCAATGGTTGTATTCTAATTGGACCAAGTACAAGCCAACTTGTTGCATTTCCTGCCGTATGTCCAAATACAAGTACCAGAACTAAAAGGGTAGTTATTCCTCCTAATGCAAGCATCAAGAATCTTTTTTCTTGGTACATCTTATAAGGAATAACAGCTGTAACGCAGAAAAAGAAAATCCCTGCTATAAGTGCAAGCTTTTGTTTTTGATAAAAGTAATCACCCGTGAATCCATATCGAGCGATAGCTGTTACCATACTAGCACTGTAAACCATAATTAAACCCATCATACTTAAGATAACTAAAGCTATAATAAACTTATAGTCATAACACTTTAAAACCTTTTTGAACATAGAAAAATCCTCATTTCTTGCAATATAAAAAAATATGTTTTTAGAGAAAAACTCTCAATAAATTAAACAAACCAAAGGTTGAACTTGCTACTATAGCCATAGTACCTACTGTTTTGTTCCTTCCTGCTAAATAATAATGTAAACTATGTAAGATAAATGCAACTGAGACAACCATGATGACTGCCTTGTACCAAAAAGAACTATCTAAATACCACCCTAAACTCATAAAAATAAGTAGTAGTACTAAAGAGATTGTTCTTATTCTACTTTCTGTGACAACTTCTACGTACTTCATATAACACTCCTACCGCCAAATAAAATTCCTATCATATGGTTAATTACCATGTATTAACCATAAATGTAAACAAGGTTATAATTATACCATAGCAAAACCTTAAATAAGATAGGAATAGTACCGAAAAATATATTAATAGTTAACATAATACGTGTTACCGAAACAAACAAAAAAGTTCCCACTTATCAGGGAACTTTTCAAAACTTTATTTTATCCAGTGAACTTCTTTCAAAGGCCAATAAGCTAATTTAGCTTTTCCTACAATTTTATCTACTGAAATTGTTCCGACCTTAGGGAATCTACTATCTAAGCTATACATTCTATTATCTCCCATGACAAACAATTGGCCTTCTGGAACTGTTTTACTGCCCGTATACTCTTCAAGTTTAAAATCCTCAGTTAATGGACCTGTTACCTTTTCCTTTTTGTATTGATCTAAATAAGGTTCCTCATATTTTTTTCCGTTTACATATAGCGTATCATTACGATATTCTATATGATCACCAGGTAAACCAATTACCCTTTTAATATAATCTTTTTCCTTTGTAGCATGAAAAACAATAATATCAAATCTTTTTATATTATTTTCCTTATTTTTACCCACTTCATTAAGAATAATATGTTCATCGTTTTTTAGAGTTGGCATCATTGACTTACCGTTCACTACTATAGGGGCAAGTATGTATTCTCTTACAACAAAAGCTAAAATACAAGCAATAATAATTGATTTAATCCATGAAAAAATATCTTTACGTTTCAATTGAAAACTCCTCTATAACTTTAATACATGTTTAAAATTATAACATAATATATAGAAATTAATCTTAAATTTAACAGTTAAAACATGATATATACTAGTCAACATAATGTTTTTTCTCGGTAGTAAATAAAAATAGAGTGTTTATTTACTAAAAATGCTATTATATATAAATTAAGAAATTTACTAGGAGATTATATTATGTTTAAAAAAATCATATCAGTGCTGATTTCTTCTCTATGTGGTAGCTTAGTAGTTGCTGTAGCAACCTTTGATACTTCATATGAACAAATCACTTTTAATAATTTGATAGCTGGCTTAGTTCTTGGATTAATGTATATTATTCCAATTGTTACTGTGTTAGGCATACCATCATCTATTTTGATTGATATCTTAATTAAAAATAGAAATGGGAAATATAAAAAATTAATAGAAATAGCACTATACATTATTTTTGGAGTAATAGGTGCAACGATAGTTTCACTTATTATCTCATTAGATGATGGTACAAACGGCGTAAATTTGTTGGCATTCAAACGTATTTGTATTCTTGCTTTAAGTTGTTCTGTCCCCTTCGGGATTTGCTCAATCTTATGGAATTATAGATTGAAAAAGAGTCCTTCACATTAGATAGACAGCACGTATACTCTATACAAGCGTAATTAACATAATCATCATTATCGGTACAAAAAAAGCACCTGATAAGTTTAAGTAGTTCAGTTTTGAAGTAGAAAATGTTAAAAAACGAATAAAAAAACAAGTGATTTCGCACACTTTTTGAGTACAAATTCCCTAATTGAATAGCAAATAAAATGGTGTCAGTTTTTACTGACACCATTTTATTTCTTATCGGTCATTAAACAATGTGTGTTTCATTCATCTTTTACATCTTTGAACAACTTTTTTATCGCATAGATTTCAACAAGGAACAAACCGAATGCACTACCAAATGCAACTGAAAAGGCTGTTAGGATATTCAAATTATGCTTAAAAAAGGAATTTACTATTAAATTGCTGATGAAAAAGAATGTAAAGGTTAATAAAAATCTGTAAAATGGTTTCAAGATTTAACCTCCTAAATTATTGGAAGACTTTCTACCTTTGACTATTATTTTTACTCTGACTAATGATGGAGAACCTGACGGTGAAGCAATCGTAAAGCTTGAAGATATAACTTCTATTTCGTGTGATCATGAAGACGCAGTGTGTTTGAAGATTTTATATTCTTATATTGAAAATGAAAATATTAGTAGAAAGCAATAATCCCTAGGGATCTATTGCTTTCTGTTGTTTATTCTTCAGTATAAAACTTTTTTATAAGGTCTAACCTTCTAAAAAATTATCCTTTTAACTCTTTATTTAATAACGTAAGGAACTTCTCCTGCACCTTTTTCTTATGAATCATCCTTTTGATGCGCAGGCTACTCTGCAGATAAAATCGTACTCGTCTGTTTCCAAAAAGTAATGCGTAGTATTTGTCATCCTCGTAAATGTTTCTAAACCAATGTTGTTGTTTTAACAATTCAATATGCTTGTTAATTTTTTGTGTGTTTAAACTCTTATGAGTATCAATAACAGGAACTAAGCTTGATAAAACATCTGATAAAAAATCCGTCATTTATATATCTCACCTTACTTTGTATGTATTATCCTATTATAAACTGCACCGTCCACAAAAGTAGACATTTTTAGTTACCATAATGACGATTATAAAAAGCAAATAGTATGGTAAACCTAATTTTTAGTTAAAAACTTCAAAAACACCTTTAAACTTAACTAGAAAAAATGTAAGATATAAATTATTAAGTAAATATATTAATATTATTCCAGTTATTATTAATATCTTACATATTCATTAAGAGGAATGATACATATGAATTCAGACAAAGAAGTAGAAATTCTAGAACTTTTACTATCGTTTGGGAGCTTAGCAGCTGTCCTAATTATTTGGGTATTATTGAAGCATTACCATGTACCAATGAGGGGATTACCTTTCTTTACGATAAATAAATAGTTAAGGCTTAAACCTTTGGGAATGAATGCTCTCAAAGGTTTTTTAATTTCCTTATATCATAAGTTGATATAAAACGCATACCAGGAACATTCATCTAAGCTAATTTTATTTATCCATTATGATGATCCTATAATGGATATTTGATGAGATTAAAATTAATTATTTCAGGAAGAGGAATATTTGTGAAACGTAATCAATTGTTATTTTTATCATTAATAAGTAGTTTACTAGTTATTTTAACGTCTTTTTTTCAATGGGATTTAGTTGATCTTATAACGGAATTTTTAATGCTGCCCATTTGGCTAGGTGTATATGCATCTTTTATCTTTGTAACTGGGTGGACCCTGGTTCATCTTTTTAAATATAAGTATTGGCAACCTTTGATTATTCAGCTTATAACTATTTTAATATGGTTTTTCTTTCCGTTTAATCAAGTTAATTTAGATATGAACTTCAAAGTCCATCTAGATAAAAGAGAAGAGGTTGCAACTAAAGTAGAGAATGGCATCATAAAACCTAATGTATCTGATAATCCATCACTTATTCACTTATCTAAGGAATATAATCGGTTGTCTAAAGGTGGGGGGGGACATTATGCTAGAAGGGAAAGGAAAGGCAAAATCAATCCTGTTCTTTACATATCGTGGGATGCTAGACAACTTTTCGGGATTTGTATATGACCCAAACGACCAGAGACCTCTAAAAAGCGACTTCGATGGAGATTTTAAACAAATAGAAAAGGTACATAAAAACTGGTATTATGTATCATCTTATTAAAGAAAAGGATTATAAGCATGAAGTGGACAAAGGTAAAAAGAAATATCGAAGATTTAATTTGCGATAAATTAAAAGATAGATTGAGTATTCATTTGACCCATTATAATGTTAATTTTGGGGAGCAAAAACGTATTTGGGTTACGTTAGACAAAAAAGAAATTTTTAATGCTTCTTCAGCTCACTATGTAATGGAGCATGACAAGCTTTGGATAGAAATAAAGGAGAGAACAGATAAATCTTTTCCAGGCTGTTTATATGAGTGTTTTCCAGAATTTATTGGGAACGTAGATGATGGAGAATACTCTACTATCATCCTGGAATACAAAGGTATTTTTAATGTTGATCTTGTTTACGATGCTTTTATTCAGTATCCTCACTTCTCAATAGAAAATGCATTAAATTCTAAGGATAATATAATTCAGGCTCTTTCATTATTAGATAAAAGGCTAGGTAAAAGAAAGCTGGAGGCAATAGGTTCCAGCCTTATTTTGCATCCTTTAATTAGGAAGTTTTATGAATTAAGGTGTGAGGTCGAAGGGATTACGCCGTATAAAAACCGATTAAATACATAGAAAATTAAAAAGGCTATCTTAGAGCCTTCTTTGGTAGTAATCAAGTGTATCGTCCGTAAAAGTATACCTTTACGAACTTTTCTTTTTCGTAAGAAATCTATCATCTTTATCGTTTGCTTAAGTTATAAAAACAATTACGAACGTCTTCTGGAATCCATGCACTTTTACGAACGTTTTTAGTAATAAAAAAGGATTCATACCGGTTAATCGATATGAATCCTTTTGAAACATAGTTATATACCAATAGGTATTTCTTATAATAAAATTAATCCACCTATTATAAGAACAGCACCAAGCATAATACGGAACCCAGAAGACGACACTGGATCAGTAACTATATCGGATGCTACTGCTAAAAAAACTAAAGTTTTTTTAGTCTTTCCTTTTGTGTTTTTATCTTTTACGATGATTAAAATTCCCGAGATTAATAGATACAAACCAACTAGTAAAACTAATATAGGTATAAAAATTATTTCCACCTGCTCTTATGTATTATAGTGTATTTATTTTCTATGCTTTTTATAACGTACATAGCTCCTTGTGTATGTATAAATAAACCATTAGAAAACATTCAATATTGCTCCAATAATAATTGCTATTAAAAAATATATCAGGAGACTAAATGATATTAAATATTCCCTAGTTTCTCTGTTATATCTCCACTCCATAAAGATTCGGAAACTTAAATAACATAAACAGAAAATAATTAACATGACCCACATAGGAACCTGTTCAAAAGCAATAAAGAGTATAATAAAAACAATATAAAAACTTTTTTCTACCCATTTATGCCACTTGTTTACATAATTTTTTTCAGCGTCGTGGTCATCTTTAACATTTAATTTTATAGCAAGATACTTTGTAATAAGAGATGCTACTAACAATAATAGTAAGAGGTATAAAATGTTTTTAGCAATAATATTCAACTCCTATTTAAAATACATTTAATAAAGTGCCAACTCCTATAGAAGCTAAATAAAAGAAAAAGAAAATAACGGCTAAAAGGTGTTCCCTCGTTTCTCTTGCAAATTTCCATTCCATTAAATCGCTCATATCCGTATTTCGTGTCACGACATGAAGAGATTCGTGATTTAGTCGTTTTTTCACCAAGGGGAATCCAGTTTGTCTATAAAAGTCATAATAATGGTTAGTTTCACCAAGACTCCAATTAGAATAGCCAATAATAAGTTTTTGTGTAGAATTAGGTGAACTAAGATAGTAATAGTCAACTTTATTATTATAAAAGAATATAAACCACCCAACGATTGCTATAGGTACAATAAAGAATGGCCCAATTACACCCCAGAAGACTTTAGACTCCTTTGTTTTGCTAACAGTTATAAGGACTATGTATAGATAGATAAAGTGCAGGACAAAAATCAAAAGATATATTGAAACCCTTAAAGAGAAAACGTATAGGCTCTTTAATGCTAAAAGATAAAAGAATAAATCTATAGTAAGAAGGATGATAGCTGACATTTTCAATATACTCTTATTACTTTTATATTTCATTCACTATAAATCCTCCTCCTTTTAATCTAGAAATGTTAAATATCGCTGCTATTAATATCAAGTGAGTAGCAACGAGGTATATAATTTTGGACCTTTCCAGGTGTGTTAAATAGATTATTCTTACTGAATATAGTAAATCCAACCTCTTCCACATCCACAAATGTATCTACTTTATCTATATCGACATTTTTAAATTCTATAGGTTTATTCCATTGTCTCAAAGGAATTAAATCCTGCTCTACAATACCTTCTCCGTAGAAAATGAATATACTCAGTCCATTATTAACTAATACCTCTGCTAACCCACTAACAACATCCAATTTTTCTACAGAATCAACTTTAACAATAGCACTATCCGATGAAAACTCATAAAAAGGAACTTGATTTTCAATTAAAGTCTCTTTTTCATATCCAAATATCATTGACTCTAAAACAAAGAAAACTGGTAGACGGAACATTTTTTGAACTAAGGAAGTAATCAGATCATGCGTGATCTCACTAATCCCTACAGTAATAGATACAAAATTATCCTTTGGAAAGTCAAAGTTATTAATTATACTTTGGTCTGAATATTGCACAAAATATTCTTTTTTCAACTTCTAGCCTCCTTTAGTATTTAACCCTTTTAAACTCTTACTTTTACGTTATACATCCATTGACCCTTTTAATGTACCAATAAACTCTTTGTAAGTGATAGCAATAATCGGGAAAACTTTAGATTTCATCCTTGAATAAAGAACATTTGTTCGTATATAATAAAGAGAACAAACGTTCTTTATTTTAAGGAGTTCTTTCAATGGATTATGGGAAGCTACCAAACAGAGTGATTATTTGCATAGACATGAAATCGTTTTTTGCTTCGGTTTCTTCTGTCATACGGGGCTTAAATCCATTGAAAACAAGGCTTGCGGTGGTAGGAGATGTCAAGCGATCGGGATCAGTTGTGTTGGCTGCCACACCCTTACTAAAGAAAGAAGGGATCAAAACGGGAAGTCGCCTTTTCGACATTCCTAAAAGGAAAGATATCCATGTGGTGAATCCATCCATGGAGAGATATATCAAGGCTTCGAACTATATTTCAAGTTTGGTGTTACAGTATGTGGCTCCTGAAGATTTTCATGCGTATAGCATTGATGAGTTATTTATTGATGCGACAGCTTCTTTGCATTTATTTGCTAAAACACCAGAAGAACTGGCCCATAAAATCATCAACGAGATTTATCGCAAGACACGGCTGACAGCTACCGCAGGTATCGGTCCGAATCTCTTACTGGCGAAGGTGAGCTTAGATCATGAAGCCAAGAACAGCCCAACAGGAGTTGCCTATTGGCGATATGAGGATATTCCCTTTAAGTTGTGGTCCATTCATCCGATGAAGGATTTCTGGGGGATTTCGTCTGCTACGGAAAGACGCTTACACCGGTTAGGCATTCACTCCATAAAAGAACTCGCTCTTTCTTCAAAAGAGATGTTACAACAGGAATTTGGCATACTAGGCGAAGAGTTGCACCAACATGCGAATGGTATTGATTACAGTCGCATTTCTGATGTGTACATTCCTAGCTCTCGTTCCTTTGGAAAGAGTCAAATTCTATTCCGTGATTATACAAACCGAAAAGAAGTGGAGTTATTGCTGTTGGAGCTATTGGACGATGTCTGTTTTCGTTTGCGGATGCATCAAGTGGTGGCTCAAACGATTCATTTATCCATTGGCTACAGCAAGCAAACAAGCGGAGGGTTCTCAAGACAAAAGAAAATGGGGCGAGCTTCGAACTTAAGCGAAGATATCTTTCCGTATTGTTTAACCATTTTACATACCTATGATAGTGGCATGCCGATTCGCTCCATTGGCATTTCATTATCCAACACGAGCATTCAAGAAGAGGAGCAAATGAGCTTATTTGAGGATATTGATCAGCGGGAAAGAGCCTATGCACTTGCAAAAACGATTGATGACATTCGTCTTCGTTATGGAAAGAATAGCGTTCTACGGGCCTCAAGCTATCTCGAGCATTCAACAGCTCGTTATCGAAACGGCCTTCTAGGAGGTCATAAAGCATAAAGGAGGAAGCTGCTATGCAGAACAGAGGAATGAAAAAATGGCGACCGTTCGCCACTATGCCAGAGCAATACAAAGGGTTACAGGAAATGATAAAAAAACAAGCAGAAATACCTCGACCTTTTTTAACAGAAGATCAAATGGAACAGATTAATTTCACTTTGATCGAAGCGCTTCATACACATAAAAAAGTGTACCTTACGTATTACAAGCATGGGCAGTGTATAACGGAAACAGGAGTTATTCAGTTTGTTGATTCTCTTGGAGGATTATTTGTTTTTATCGATGAGGGGGATCAACAGACGAATAAAATGAGGTTAAGCGAGCTAATTGATGTTCGTTTCATATAGTAGAAAGTAATAAAACAGTTTATTTACATAAGATTTCCATACATAATTAGTATAAGCTTAAAAAGTACAGGATGATTTTTCATAGATTCATTTAATGATGTTATATAAGGGGGAGTCCAGTATGAAGCAGGCTTGGCATGAGTTTGAACAGTGGTTGAAAATAAATCAACCAGAAGCAGTAGGAACGCTTAACAAAGCAGCTACTGAATCAGAAATTGCAGCGGTTGAACAAAAGATGGGACTAACCTTTCCACAAAACCTTAAAGATTGGTTAATGATACATAATGGACAGCGTGATGAATACATAGCGGTTATTGAAAATTATACTCTATTACCTTTAGAGGAGATTCTGTATACGTGGCAAACATTAAAAGAGCTTTTAGACGGAGGAGAATTTGAAGATTTTCCAGAAGTAGAACCTGTTGGACCAGTGAAAAAAGAACTTTGGTGGAACCCACGTTGGATTTCGATTGCCACGAATGGGGGAGGAGATGATATTTGTATAGATTTGGATCCTGATGAAGGAGGAAAAGTCGGCCAAATTATCACCTTTTGGCACGATTGGGAACAGCGTGAAGTAATAGCAGACAGCTTAGAAGAATGGATAATGGCCACGATAAATCATACAGATCATTAAAGGGGAGAAGCAAATGATAAAACCTGATATAGAAAGAATTTATAAAATCCTTAAAGAGCTTCCAGGTACGTCGGTGAACGTAGAATTTGAAGATGAAGTTGGAGAAATTCTTTCTACTCCTTATTATATCTACCTTAAAAGTGAGTTTTTAGATGGACAATTAGGTTACAGAGAAGATTTAGAAGCAAATTCCCTTATAGGAAATCAAGAAGGAGATTGGCAAGAAAACTGGTTTGTCATAGGGTATGATGAAGAAATAGGCGGTGACCCGCTCTTTATCGATATAGCGAATGAAGATTATCCAGTTTTTACAGCTGAACATGGCATGGGCGAATGGGACGCTTTAGAAATGTATGATTCTCTAAAAGAGTTTGTAGAAGATGTTACTTAATTATGGCTTCGTTAAAAGATTTTGATAGGAGTACGGTCAGGAGAGGACAGGACAGCTAGTAGTTTAATATCTACCTAGCTGTCCTCTTTTTTTAGTACCTATTAAACTTAGAAAGAATGTAGAGAAAGGCAGGTCCTTATGGTAGGAATCGATTTCTATATCGTTAATAATAAGAAAGAAGCAGCTTCTTCTACTAAATGTGTAAAATTTGAGGAAAGAGTACACGACTATCTATTAGCAAGAGAATTCAGGGATTCATTTGGATTATTGACAGGGTTAGATCAATATGGTGACAAGTTGTTTTCTGTACAAGAAATCAATCAATTAATAAAAGTATGTGAAGCATTAAAGACTACCTGTCGACAGCCAACGGAAATAGATCTGAAAACAAAAACATTTGCTGAAGCATTAAAGGGTCTTTGCTTAGAAGCACTGAAGCTAAATAAATTAGTATTTGCAGCTGGTGATTAATGTAGAATTAAATGAAATCTATGTTGTGGTTTCATCGCTTCAATAATATGAATGAATAAATTCAAAGGGGAAACGTCTTGAAAAAAACAGTTCTAAATAAAAATAAAACACTTATAGAGTTAGGGGATGAGTTTCTAGTCGTTTGTCCACATTGTGCTTCTTGTGCAAGCGTCATAGCTTTAGATAATCCGAGTCCCTATGTCGCTAACGTCAGAAGAAGGTTTGTTTGTACTGCTTGCGGAGCAACAAAAGACAAAGTTATAAAAGCGAACGGTTATGGAAAAGCAAGAGTCTCGTATGAACCTAAAGCTAATTATGAAGTAATCTTAATTGGAGACCCCTGTGATTGGTATTTTCAACTTCCGCTCTACTTACAAATCGAATGCAGTGGAAACACCTTATGGGGATTAAACCTAGAACATTTAAATTATATCGAAAACTATATAGAAGCTGAACTCAGGGAATCACATCCCTATTATTTAAGTGTCGAGAGTCGACTTCCAAAGTGGATGAAGCTTGCTAAAGACAGGAGTGAAGTATTAAGAGCCATTAAGAAACTAAAGGTGAAATTAAATGAGAAGAGCTAGGGTACAATGTCCTCGATCAGGATTGAGGGTTAGGTGTCAGAAAGGTGTAGAACCAGCAGTTAGACAGTCTTGCTTAAACTTTGCAGTCTGGTTACGTTCAACGATAGAATTTCCTGTAAGAGTTGTTGTGTATTTAAAAAAGGATTATCAAATTAAAAATAAATATTCTAAAGAGCTAGTAAGCGCTACTTTCTTTGCACCATATGATAAAGCGATAGAACCTTATATACGAATTGCTACTGGTGACTATGAAGAATTAGTATCGGAAAGGGGAGAAATTGATGCTCTTTGGGCTATACTCCGCAGTATGGCTCACGAGATTGTTCATTACCAACAATGGATAGAAGAGAAAGAATTTGATGAGACAGAAGCAGAAACTAAAGGTGAAGAATTATTAGATGCTTTTGCTGATTCGTTATAATTGGACATATATCTTTCTAATCAGCTTATAAATTAAGCTACAGAATTCTGCAACTGAAGGTAACTTCTAAATAGCCTAAATATGGGAAGTGAAGACTATGTATCAAACTATAAAGATTAATAATTTGATTTTAGAAATTGATGTTGAAGAAACACCAAAACAGTATTTAAAGAAGTGGGATTTGTGCGATTGTCTATATTGTCTAAACTTCTATGAAGCTATGAAGTCACGACCGAAGATAGAGCTTCAGTTTTTTTACCAACTAGGTATTAATCCTTCTCAATGTAATCACTTATCACATTTTGATCCTCAAGAAAATGGACTACACTTCTATATTGGCTGCTATCATCTTGTAGGTAAGGTATCTCATCAAACACCTCTTGAAATTATAAATTCAGATGATGCAATCGAAATAAGTAATAATCTACATATTGGCTTTTCCAACGATTTGGAATTTGTCCCTGGCGGATTTACCAGACCCGTACTTCAACTTAATTTTGAGATAGAAGTTCCTTGGGTCCTGGCTGAAGAACCAGATTAACGTTTTTTTATAACCTAACTACCGCCTTAAAATCCATTTTCAAAACATTAAGGATAGGAAAGCTAGAAGCAAAAGCAGAAGAGAAAACTCTAATGACAAGGAGTTTTCTCTTTTTATCTGTATCTTTTAAATCTAAAACTCGCTATATAAGCTATTATTAACGAAATAACAGCGGCTATAACAATCTTTATATCAGAAAGCTCTAAGGCCCACGGACCATATTTATGGGAATTCAAACGATACATAGACCACCACTGGCCGTTTTCACCTCCAAAGAATGAGACGATAATCCATAGAAGAAATAAGACTAAAAACCATGAAAAAAAGATAATATAATTAATCATCAGTTTTATATCCGCCATAAGCATCATCGTTATCGTACCATTCACAATCCTGAGGGTTGTTTGGATCTAATATAATTGTGCCATCTTTATCACTCTCCATTTTACGTGGCGGTTTTTTCTTAAGCTCTTCACTTAATTTTGCCCGTAACTCTTCGATAGACAACTTTTTTAGTTTTTGTTCGCGACTTGGCATATAAGCACCACTCTCGTTAACGATTTTTCTAAGAAATATACATCTTATGAATTTACTCTAGTTTATTTAATTTCTTTACCTCATTTAAAAATTCTTCATCTGAAAGTTGACCGGTTACCTTTTGTTGAATTAGTCTTTTTTCCGAATCAGAAAGGTACAAGCCCTCTACCGCAAAACTTGCTTTTGTATTGTTTATAGCTTTTTCTATAGCTTTTTCTATAGCTTTTTCATTCTCTCACATATTACCAACCAACCTTTCATCTTCAACAGTAACCTAAGGTAAATTTTTAAAAAGAATGCGATAAATTATTTTTAGAGGCTTTATAAATTTACGATATGTGCAAATTCTTTTTTTACCTGTATTTACACTACAAAAATGATATTTATAGACTTAATCTTTATTAGCTAAAATCCTTCTTTTATTTACAATTATGGTGGAAAACGGTAGATTATTAGTATACATCTCCATAATTATACTTCATGAAAATAGTTTGTATTAACACATGAACCTTTATATTTAACAAGTGAACATCTAAATACAACAGCTAGAAGACATTTAATTAATTATATGTTTATTCGTTGTAAGCTGAATGTGCAAATTCTTTACAATAAAGAGGGTTGATAATATGACAAATACACAAAATATATTAAAGGCATGGCATTTTGCTGAAAATTTAAGCCCTGGGGTTGTTCCTCCAGTACCGGGTATCAAATTAGGGAAGCGTATAAAAACATTTGGTCAACCACGGGTTCGTAAAGTAAACATAAAAGAAGAGTTATGGAAAGAAGTGGAGTTAACTAACCCAGCAAAGGATAGTCTAGTTTTTACATACTATCTAGATTGTTATGTGCAAAACGACCTTGTTCAATTTCTAAGACAGCACTTTGGAATTTCAGATGAAATTATTAATGCTAAGTGGAATAAAAATTTCAGTTTAACTTTTTCATTAAATGAAAACGGTCAATATATTGAAGAGTCGCTGTTTATTCCGCCGCTTCACTTAATCACAACAGAAATGGTGAAGAACGGAGGCTATAACATTGAACAGTTTTCAGAACAATACGTATTAATGACGAAGGAATGGGAGGAGTTTGCTAATTCTGTATTTATAGATGGAGTGAATGAATCAGCAATTCTTCAGCTTCTAACAAAATACGATGAAACATTTCATCGTTTTGCAAAACGATCAGTTCAATATGCAGAGAATTATATTGAAATTTCTATTTTGAAGAAAGAGGACTCCTTAGAATCCAAAAACTTCACAAGTTTCTATATGAACGATTTAGAACTTATTTTAGGTGACAAACCAAATGAAACGTTGAAAAACTTTTTAGAAGGCTGCAAATTAGCTCTTGATATTAACGAAAATCGTGCTGCCATTGAGAATGCTCTTGATCCAAAAAACTTGCCCGCTGGGCGATGGCCTTCAACAAATGAATATCGTTTATCATTAATGCAGCAAGTAGCTGTAAACCAAGTGCTTAATGAAAATGAAAGAATAAATTCAGTAAATGGGCCTCCAGGAACAGGGAAAACAACATTATTAAAGGATATTTTTGCACAAATTATTGTTAATCGCGCTACTGAAATGGCAAAGTTTTCTGACCCTAAACAAGCATTTGAAGGAAATCAACTTTTTTTAAAGGAATCATTAACAAAATTTAAAATGGTTATTGCTTCAAGTAACAATGGAGCGGTTGAAAATATTTCTAAAGACCTACCAAAATTAAAAGAGTTAAAATTAAAAGATGAAAACCAAAATGATAATAGCTATCTAACAGAAATTAAAGAGCTAGCATTTTTTGAAGAACTCTCAAAACAATTAGTTCTTGGTCCTTATGAAGCCCAGAAATCAGAAGATACTATTTTTGCACCAATATCGGTAGCACTTGGAAAGAAAAGCAATCAAACCCAAGCAGCAGATGTACTAAAAGTTGATACGATAATAAATTTACTAGATAAAGAAGTTCAAAATCTAACTCCTTCGTCTTGGTCGGATGCAGTAACAGAGTTTACAAGTTTATATAAAGAAATTGAGCATGACAAACAAGCTTTACACACATACATTGAGATATTAAAACAGAGCCCGGACGTTGTAGAAGACATAGACTTGGAGATATGTAAGTATACAAAAATGATACAGGAAATCAAACATCCCCTTGGTACTATATATGGTGATATAGAAGTAAAAGAAGAAGAACTAAAAAAGCTACCAAAGCCTAATTTTCTGACAAGGTTATTTAATAAAGAAGATACTCAAACAAAGAACCTTAAACAAGATGTAAAAGATTTAAGAGCATTAAAAGATCAAAGCTTATCAAGGCTTAAAACCTTAGAAGCGGAATTGAATTCTCTTAAACAGAAAAAACAGCATTTTTTAATGTTACAGCAGTCCTTTAAAAAAGAAAGATTAGAGCTTTCCATTGATGCACATTGGGCACAAACTGATGAAGCATATGAAAAACGTCAAAAGGATATTATTTGGCAGACGGACTCATTAAATTTCAAACGGGGCTTGTTATTTATAAAGGCCTTACAGCTTCACAAGCTTTTTCTTATCTACAATAGACAAGCTTTAGAGCGCCCTCTTCAGCTTTTTGCTAATCGTAGCGAAGTTGACTTAAATACCAGTGAAGGTATTCGCGAAACTGAAAACATGTGGGATGTAATACATCTTATAACGCCCATCATCAGTACAACATTTGCCAGCTTTTCTCAAATGTACAAAGGAATTAAAAAAGATTTTATCTCTTATTTATTCATTGATGAAGCTGGCCAAGCTTCTCCACAGCAAGCTGCAGGTGCATTATGGCGTTCTAAACGTTCAATAATTGTAGGAGATCCTATTCAGATTGAGCCCGTTGTTACTCTCGATGATACCATTTTAAACGATATCCGCAGGCGCTTTAAAATAGGCGAGCAATATATCGGTCCAGAAGCTTCGGTACAGGGACTAGCAGACTTAGCAAATCCTATAGGAACGTATACTGGCAATAATAAGCGAATTGGTATACCACTCTGGGTTCACCGTCGCTGCGCCAATCCCATGTTTTCTATTTCAAATGAAATTGCATATGACAATAAAATGGTTTTAGCTATGGATTCTGATCAAAGCGCTGGTGTTTGGTACGACTGTCATGGTGGAGCCATAAATAAACATTATGTAAAAGAACAAGGTCAATTCGTCTTAGAAAAAATCAAACAACACTTTCAGCGCCTTCAGGAATCAGAGAAAAAGGCCGAGTTCCCAAATGTTTTTATTATTACACCTTTTACGAAAGTGAAAACAGAAATTACTAAGTTATTAAAATCTAAGTTGAAAGAAGAATGGATGCATATGGACGAGCGTAAGCTAAATAGGTGGATTGTAAATTCTGTTGGAACAGTTCATACTTTTCAAGGGAAAGAAGCAGATATTGTATATTTTGTTGTCGGAACAGATAAACAATCAGACACTGCAGCGGACTGGTCGTGTTCAAAACCAAATCTACTGAATGTAGCGGTATCGCGTGCTAAAATTGAATTTTATTTAGTGGGTGATTTTAAACGTTTAAGTGCTAAGAGAAATTATAAGGAATTTGCAAAGCACTTAGAGGTTGTAGAACAAGTTAGCCATATCTAATAGATCTATGATACTGTTTCAAAAACCTAAATCACTTTGTCTAGTAAAGCTTAGAGTATCAAATGAGATAGTCTGACTCTTTTCTTTTTTTTTAATACAATAAACAGCATACAGCAAGCGAACTAAAGGAGATAGCTATGAAAAATAAAAAAAGAGTCAAAACGATAGATAAAAAGGGGATTCTGTTTCTCCTGCCATTGGTAAAAGCCGTGACATTCCATGGTATGATGTAAGCTCCGTTGAGTTTAATCCTAACGTACCATGGATGTCTAAATCCAAAAGTCTTCGTATCAACATGCGCATACAAACCAAAAGCGGAGCTGTTACATATGAATTTCCTTCAACAGAAAAAGCGCTGGGTAGTGCATTAAATATCGGAGAGATTTCACATAAATATTCGGACATTGCATTACAATTTAATCATTTTAGCCAAACGGAAAAACAGTACGCCGAGCGCGAAAATGAAAAAGTTCAGTTACAATTAAAAACTCTATGGGCGCAGCAGTAGTATATAAAAACGCAACATTCTCTAGTAAACAGAGAATGTTCGATTAAAACAAATAAAACAAGTATATTATTTAAGTAAATATACTTTAAAAAAGCACTCATAAGAGCGCTCTTTACTTCGCTTTAAGAAATAATTTTAAAAACAACCATTTTATATATAGGTATTTCTACACTCTCTGTGCACAAAAAACTGGAAAAAATTATTCTTAGTAATTTATAATAATAGAGAACCATGTCGAATCCTAAATATTGGAGAGATTACTATATGAGAAGATTACTTCCTTTTATAATTTTTACCATTTACTGCATTCCATATGTTTATCTATCTATACGAAAAGATTTTGAAGATGATTCAAAAGTAAACTATATAATCATGGCTATAGTTACAGTCGTATTATCTTATCTAAGTGGGCTTATTAGAGCCGATTTATCACTTGTTTTAGGGAATATCGTTTCTTTTAGTACTTCATATTTTTATAACGCAATAAGACTTCCTGATCCTAAATGGGAGAAATATTTTTCGCCCTTTAATTCTGTTGAGCAAATCATACTGATAAGCCTTGCGGCGCTTGTCTTACAGGCAATCATTTATACACTTGCTAGAAAACGAGCGAAGAGATACATTCGTAACGCTATGATTTCAAAATAGCAAAAAAGAGAGTTAGTCATTTGATGGGCTAGACTCTTCAGGTGACTAGCTGAAAGAAGGGGGAAAAAGAAATTCATTCTGTATGAGAAGATAAAGTGATTAAAAACATTGAAAAGAATTCTCTTGCGGTCAAACGAGGCGGGAAGAATAGCAGCGTTATGAGGCGTGTGCTTATCTGCTTTAAAAAGGATACAAATCAATTAGATAAGTTAGTTATACAACTTCCAAATATGTAAACGCAAACAAAAAGGCGTGTATTTCTCTTCCTACTTTAATTATACCACATAAAAAAACGCCGATATAGACTGTTTATTCTCATTTACTGCTGGTAAAATCAATAAAACATTACCGGTTAGGAGAGATGTTGAATGAACTCTTTAGTTCTTAGCTTTCAAGAAATAGAAGAAACACAGCTTTCACTTGTTGGAGGAAAAGGCTTGAATTTAGGGGCGTTATCAAAAATTCAAGGAATACAAGTGCCGGACGGATTTTGTGTGACAGCGGTCGGGTATCAAAAAGCCATTGAACAAAACGAAACGTTTCAAGCGTTACTGAACCAGCTGACAATGCTAAAAGCTGATGACCGAGATCAAATTAGTGAAATTAGCGAAAAAATTCGCCAAATTATTCTGGAAATAAAAATTCCTTCTGACGTTGTAAAAGCGGTTATTCATTCTCTCTCTCAGTTTGGGGAAGAGCATGCTTATGCAGTTCGTTCAAGTGCGACCGCTGAAGATCTGCCACACGCTTCTTTTGCTGGTCAGCATGACACCTATTTAAATGTCAGAGGCAAAGAAGCCATCCTCGAGCACATTAGCAAATCCTGGGCTTCCCTGTTTACAAATCGCGCAGTAACCTACCGTATAAAAAATGGATTTGACCATAGTCAAGTGCACGCATCGGTTATTGTTCAACGAATGGTTTTCCCACAGGCTTCAGGTATTTTGTTTACCGCTGACCCAGTCACTTCTAATCGAAAGCTGCTATCCATTGATGCAGGATTCGGACTTGGAGAAGCGCTGGTGTCTGGTTTGATATCTGCCGATTGCTATAAAGTACAAGAAGGAGAAATCGTCGATAAAAAAATAGCAGCTAAAAAGGTAGCTATCTACGGATTAAAAGAAGCCGGAACAGAAACCAAGGAAGTTCATTTTGATCTACAAAAAACGCAAGCGCTCACTGACTCTCAAATTTTACAATTAGAACGCGTTGGAAGACAACTTGAAGCTTATTTTGATTGTCCTCAAGATATTGAATGGTGCTTGGCTGATGATACATTTTACATTGTCCAAAGTCGTCCAATCACTACTTTATATCCAATTCCTGAAGCAGATGATCAAGAAAATCACGTGTATGTATCTGTTGGACACCAACAAATGATGACCGATGCCATGAAACCACTGGGATTGTCTTTTTTTCTGTTAACAACTAATGCACCTATGCGTACAGCCGGTGGAAGGCTGTTTGTCGATGTCACGCCTATGCTGGCTTCCCCTGACAGCAGAAAAAGGATGTTAGGTGCCATGGGACAGCATGATCCGCTTATGAAAGACGCACTTACAAACATAATAGAGCGGGGAGATTTCATAAAATCTTTATCCAATGATCAAAGTTCCGGTAAAAGCAATAAAAGCCTGCCGCCTACGAAGTCTAAGGCACAAATTGAAAACGACTCGGCCATTGTTTCTGACTTGATCAAGAAGAATCAAGCATCAATAGAAGAACTAAAACAAACCATCCAGAGGAAATCAGGGCCGGAATTAGTCGATTTTATTTCAGAAGATATCGGGGCATTAAAGAAGATTTTATTTGATCCACAAAGTACAGCTGTGTTTATGACCGCTATGGATGCTTCATCATGGATCAATGAAAAAATGGAGACGTGGCTAGGTGAAAAAAACGCAGCAGATGCGCTTTCTCAATCTGTCCCAAACAATATTACTTCAGAAATGGGTCTGGCGCTATTGGATGTCGCAGATGTGATTCGTCCTTATCCAGAAGTCATCCATTATTTACAACATGTAAAAGATGATAACTTTTTGGATGAAGTAGTTAAGTTTAAAGGTGGGCAGGAAACCAAAGACGCTATCTATGATTATCTCAGCAAATACGGAATGCGATGTCCTGGAGAAATCGATATTACGAAAACTCGCTGGAGCGAAAAGCCGGCTGCACTTATCCCTGTAATTCTTGGTAATATTAAAAACTTTAAGGCTAATGCCAGCAAGAAAAAATTTGAAAAAGGCCTACAGGAAGCCTTGAAAAAAGAGCAAGAGCTGTTAAACCGCTTGAAGCATTTGCCAGATGGTGAACAAAAAGCAAAAGAAACAAAAGAAAAGATTAATCTCATCCGAAATTTTATCGGTTATCGTGAATATCCCAAATATGGCATGATTAACCGCTATTTTGTTTATAAGCAGGCTCTGCTGAAAGAAGCCGAGCAGCTTGTAAAAGCCGGCGTTATTGATGAAACAGAAGATATATACTATTTGACGTTTGAAGAACTTCACGAAGTCTTGCGCACACATAAACTGGATTATCAAATCATCGGCAAACGAAAAGAAGAGTACAAATTATATGAAAAGCTAACACCTCCGCGTGTGATTACGTCTCAAGGTGAAATTATTACCGGTGCGTACAAACGAGAAAACATCCCGTCCCAAGCAATTGTAGGTTTACCTGTTTCTTCAGGAGTGATAGAAGGGCGAGCGCGCGTCATTTTAAACATGGAAAAAGCTAATCTATCAGATGGAGATATATTAGTCACTTCCTTTACTGACCCTAGCTGGACCCCGTTATTCGTAGGGATAAAAGGGCTTGTTACGGAAGTTGGCGGACTGATGACTCACGGCGCAGTCATTGCACGTGAATACGGATTGCCAGCGGTTGTCGGAGTAGAGAATGCTACTCGGCTGATAAAAGACGGTCAGCGAATTCGCGTACATGGAACAGAAGGGTATATTGAAATACTGTAAAAGCCAAAAATACTTGCACTATTTTATCTAATTAATAGATGAAGATTTGTCTAGATTTCTTTGCGCATCTTCAGTTAATACAAAAAGGCAGGCCGCAATGGCCTGCCTTTTTCATAGTGGTAACAAAGTAGATTGAAACGTCAAATGCTGACTTTTTTCCTAGCCGACTGCTGCACATGCTCCATAAACAGTTTAAACAAGTTCAGCATTGAAGTATGTTCTTTTGCCATCATTTCTGGATGCCACTGCACGCCAACTACAAATTGTTCTCCTTGTTTTTCAATGGCTTCGATAACGCCGTCTTTTGCCCATGCGGAAACTTCAAAACCTGGCGCTACGTCTTTAATAGCTTGGTGGTGAAATGAATTAATAAGAGCTTGATTACCGTAAAGGTCATGTAGGCGTGTTCCGTCTTTAATCATGATGGAATGAGAAGGGTCGCTTGTATTGTTGTATTGATCATGTTTGATAGATGACTCTTTAATGTCTGACATGTCTTGATAAAGAGTGCCGCCGTAAGCAACGTTTAAAATTTGCAAGCCCCGGCAAATCGCTAATACCGGCTTTCCTTGATCAATCACATGCTTTAACAATAGCTGTTCAGACTGATCTCGTGCTAAAAAAGGGGAACCTGTTTTGGTTGTCGGTTCTTCACCGTATAAAAGGGGATTGACGTCTTGTCCACCTGATAAAATCAACCCGTCTATACTTTCTGCCTGCGCTTTAATCATTTCTTCTTCCTTTAGCACTGGCAAGATAAAAGGAACTCCGCCGCTGAGCGCTGTTGATTCAATATAGTCGTTATTTACATACGCTCGCTTATAGCCTGGAAAGCGTCCTCCTTGATCGACAATAATGCTTCCTGATATACCAATTAAAAATCCCACTGTTGTTTTCTCCTTTTTTGTTAAATTACCATTTCTTGAGATGTTTTTTCTTTTTTACTGCGTTGATAAAGTGTTTTCAATCGCCTGTTTTATAAGAAATAAATGGTTATTTTGTTCAACTATTATACATATATACCATATTTATTTAATAGAAAATGGTATAATAGCCTCTGTATGTTAAAAATACTAATTGCCAAAGGTAAAAGGTAGTGCTACAATTGTTCACATTCCTACTATTCTTCTTATTATAGTCGGATTAAAATTTTATACAAGGAAATAGGAGTGATTTTAGTGAAAAGGACTTATTTACTTTTCATCTCTCTTTTAACCATTGTCCTTATAGTAGCAGGGTGCAGTGGTAACGCAAGTAAAAATACTTCAAGTGAAAAAGAAGGAAAAGAAGGCGGAACACTAAACGTCGCGTCTCAAAGTGAGCCAGCAACGCTAGATGCTCAAATCACTGGGGACTCAGATGTAAAAGATGCAACGCGCAGTATCTATGAAGGGTTAATGATTTTAGACGACAAAGGAAATCCTAAGCCTGACTTAGCGTCTAAAGTAGATATTAGCGATGATAAAAAAACATACACGTTCCAATTAAGAAAAGGGGTTAAATTCCATAACGGTAAAGAAATGACTGCAGATGACGTTGTCGCTTCTATTAACCGATGGATTAAGCTATCATCCCTTGGGAAAACAAACTTCTCTGGTGCTGAAATGACAAAAACCGGTGATTACACGGTAGAGCTTCATTTACCATCGCCAAATGTTAACACGCTATCTTTATTAGCTGATCCAATCCCCGCAGCAGCTATTTTACCAAAAGAAGTGGTTGACAATGCATCTGATGAAGGGATCAAAGACTACATAGGAACAGGTCCATATAAAGTAAAAGAGTGGAAGAAAAATCAATATCTTTTATTAGAAAAATTTAAAGATTATTCTTCGAAAGGCCGCGAAGTTAAGAAAACTCCTCACGTCGATGAAATTAAGATTAGTTTCGTAAGCGATGAGTCAACTAGGATTTCTGGTATTACAACCGGACAATTTGACGTTGCGCTATCTGTATCAAGTGATAATGCCAAACAAGTTGAAGGCAGCCAAAATGCAAAAGTAGAAACATCACCAGGCGGATTTATGGGACTTTTCTACAACGCAGATAAAGGCGTCTTTAAAGACATCAATGCACGAAAAGCAGTTAACGCAGCTCTTAACTCAAAAGATATTTTAGACAGTTCTTACGGAAGCTCAGATTATTACAAGCTTTCTTCATCCATTGTGAACAAAGAGTATCCAAACTACTACAGTACAGCTGGAAAAGAAGAATATAACCAGCACGATAAGAAAAAAGCAAAAGAATATTTGAAGAAATCTGGTTATAACGGAGAAGAAATTCGCTTAATGGCGTCTCGTGATTACCAAGATCAATACAATACAGCTGTTGTGGTTCAACAAGAATTAAAAGACATTGGTATGAATGTGAAATTAGAAGTGTACGATTGGGCGACATTCAGCGATAAAATGAGTGATACAAACCAATGGGACATCTATCCTGTTGACTGGAATGCTCGTTCTACCATCTTCCAAGGATTCTGGACTACAAAAGGTACATCAGTTGAAAAATCACTGGACTACTTAAACAAAATTAAAGCTGCTCCTTCTGTTAAAGAAGCTCGCGGTGACATTGATGCCATTCAGCAATACGTATGGGACGAGCTTCCGTTCACGCTTATTGGTCATAAAGTGAACATCAATGCCGTTTCTAACAATGCAAAAGGCTATGAGTATAATTTAGGTCCAATTTTCTACAATATGAGTTTAACAAAATAATATCTTATTATTCTAATAAACAGAGGGCTTATGCTCTCTGTTTTAGAAAGGAGTTTACAATGGGAGCTTATACACTTAAGAGACTTTTTGCACTAATTCCTGTTTTATTCATTGTATCTATTGTTGTGTTCTTAATTACGCGCTTAACGCCTGGAAGTCCCGCAGCAATCATTTTAGGACAAGGCGCAAGTCCGGAACAAATTGCAGCGCTGAGCAAAGAAATGGGATTGGATGAGCCTGTTGTCAATCAATACTTTATTTGGCTATCTAACATCTTTCACGGAGATTTTGGTTATTCCTACTTTTTAAATAAACCTGTGCTCGGGGCGATTTGGGATAATGTAGGTCCTACGGTTTCTCTAGCTATACTTGCGCAAATTTTTGGCGTGGTGTTTGCTTTACTATTTGGTATATATGCAGCTAAACATAAAGGAACGATTCGTGATGAAAGCATTATGGGAGCCAGTCTTTTAGGTATCTCTATTCCTAGCTTTCTTCTCGGTTCATTCCTTATTTTGCTTTTTGCTGTACAGCTTCGAATTTTCCCTGTTTCAGGATACGTTCCGTTAAATGCTGGATTATTTGAATACTTAAAGTATTTAGTTTTACCAACGATTACGCTTGGAGCGATTCAAGCTGCATTAATTACGCGTATGACGCGTTCCTCTTTACTCGATACCATTTCTGAAAACTTTGTTAAAACGGCAAAAGCAAAAGGGTTAAATGAACGTACAATTATGCTTAAGCATACGCTGCGCGTGAGTTTTTTACCGATTTTAACAGTTATCGGAGAATCATTTGCAGGACTTGTAACCGGCGCGGCAGTAACAGAATCATTATTTAACATCCCCGGGTTAGGTCAGCTAATTGTTTCATCAATTGAACGCCGAGATTACGCGCTTATTCAAGGAGCTGTACTTTTAATTACGGTTGCTTATGTGGTCATCAATTTAGTTGTTGATTTGCTGTATGCCGTGATCGATCCGCGTGTACGCAATTCTTATCATGATTAAAGGAGGGTGATGAATGTGAACGCACAACAAAATACAGAGACCATTTCAGTAACTGCAAAGAAAAAAAGAAACCCAGCGGCAGCTCGCTTTTTCTCAAATCGTTTGCTAGTAAGAGGAGCGATACTTATTTCATTATCTATTTTGATTGCTGTTTTTGCTCCGCTCATTTCTCCTTTTGGAAGCTTACAAATCGACCCTGCAAATCGATTGGCACCGCCATCAAGCACGCACTGGTTTGGAACGGATAACTTTGGACGAGATGTATTTAGTCGGACAATGTACGGCGTCAGAATATCGTTAATGATTGGAGCCGCAGTAACGATTATTGCTACTGTACTTGGTTTAATCGTTGGACTTTTATCTTCTTATTATAAAATTCTCGATTATATTTTAATGAGAATTTGTGACGGCTTGTTTGCTTTTCCATCTATTTTACTAGCAATTGCCATCATGTCTGCTTTAGGACCTAAAACAAGCAACGTTATTATCGCACTGAGCCTTGTATTTATTCCTTCGATTGCGAGAATTGTTCGTTCAGCTGCGCTTGTTGTAAAAGAAAAAACGTTTATTGAAGCGCTAAAAGCTCAAGGAGCAAGCTCACTTCGAATCATTTGTTTTCATATGGCACCAAACGTCTTATCACCTTTAATCGTTCAAGTAACATACGTGTTTGCCGTGACGATTTTAACAGAGGCTTCTCTAAGCTTTTTAGGAGCTGGAATTCCTGCGCCAACGCCAAGCTTAGGGAATATGCTGTATGACGGAAAGCTTGCGATTTACAACGCATGGTGGATGACCGTGTTTCCGGGTGTATTCATCATTTTAATTGTACTCGGTCTTAATTTATTTGGTGACGGTCTGCGCGATTGGTTAAATCCGAAAAACGTAATGCTGAAGAAAAGGAGGAAAAAACGTTGAGTAACGCCCTTTTAAAATTAGAAGACTTACAAGTAACTTTTACAACGTATAGCGGAGAAGTAACGGCTGTGGACAATGTATCTCTTCAATTAAATAAAGGAGAAGTATTAGGCATTGTCGGTGAATCCGGATCTGGAAAAAGCGTAACGTCCGAATCTATTCTTCAGCTATTAGATGAAGACCTAACAAGCTACGATGGTAAGATTTTGTTTGAAGGAAAAAACTTATTGGACATGTCTTCAAAGCAAATTCAAAAGCTAAGAGGAAACGAAATCTCAATGATTTTCCAGGATCCCATGTCGTCATTAAATCCCGTTATGCCAATTGGAAAACAAATTGCTGAAGTGATTCGTCTGCATCAAAAAGTCTCTAAAAAAGAAGCGCAAAAGAAAGTCGTAGAGCTTTTGAGACTAACTGGCATTCCGTCTCCAGAACAGCGAGCAAAAGAGTATCCGCATGAAATCTCGGGAGGAATGAGGCAGCGCATTATGATTGCGATGGCTTTAGCCTGCGAGCCGAAGCTTCTTATTGCCGATGAGCCAACAACGGCTTTAGACGTAACCATTCAAGCGCAAATCCTTGACCTTATGATGGGTTTAAAAGACAAGCTCAACATGGGCGTGCTGTTCATCACCCATGACTTAGGAGTTGTCGCTAATATTTGTACAAAAGTAGCCGTGATGTATTTAGGACAAGTGATGGAAGAAACGGACGTTAAAACGCTGTTTTCAAAGCCGCTTCATCCTTATACAATGGGCTTAATTAAGTCGGTTCCTCACTTAGATGGCGACAGAACACAAGAGCTTTCGTCCATTCCCGGAACCGTTCCGCCGCTTTCAAACGTGCCAGATGGCTGTCGTTTTGCACCAAGATGCCCGTTTGCAACGGAAAAATGCCATAAAGAAGTGCCTGTTTTAGAGCATGCCGATGAGACGCATCGCGTTCGATGCTGGCACTATGAAAAAATTCAAGAAGGAGAGGTTGCGTATGTCTAGTGAAGCAAAGCAGCAAAGCGTGAAGCCCTTGCTTGAAGTTCGCAACCTGCAAAAATACTATCCGGTTCGTTCTGCTTTAGGAAAAGCGAAGGGACAAATCAAAGCGGTTCAAGATGTATCCTTTGACATTTATGAAGGCGAAACGTACGGATTAGTAGGTGAATCTGGCTGCGGAAAGAGTACAGCAGGGCGCACGCTTTTAAAATTAGTAGAACCAACGGGCGGAGAAGCACAGTTTAATGGAGAAAGTATTTTCGAATCCAAAGCCTCACGCTTACGAACCATTCGCAAAGATTTGCAAATGATTTTCCAAGATCCGCACACTTCTCTTAACCCAAGGAAAAAAATTGGTGCTTCTATTCAAGAAACATTAACAATTCATAATGTAGGCGTCAAAAGCGAACGAAAGCAGCTTGTTATTGAGTTATTAAAAAAGCTTGGGTTTAATGAAGAAGATTACAACCGCTATCCGCACGAATTTTCAGGCGGCCAGCGCCAGCGCATAGGCATTGCGCGTTCATTAATCTTAAACCCGAAGCTCATCATTTGTGATGAGCCGGTTTCAGCGCTGGACGTATCCATTCAAGCACAAATCTTAAACTTGCTGCGCAGTTTGCAAAGAGAAATGAAGCTTTCATATCTCTTTATCTCCCACGATTTAAGCGTCGTAAGACATATTGCAGACCGCGTGGGCGTGATGTATTTAGGCAGATTAGTAGAAGAAGGACCAACAGATGAGATTTTTTCAAATCCTCGTCATCCTTACACAAAACTTCTTTTATCATCTGTCCCGGCAATTCACGAACATGAAAAACGTGAAAAAATTGAGGTTAAAGGTGAAATTCCTTCTCCTCTTAATCCACCTTCAGGCTGTGCGTTTCATAAAAGATGCCCGTTCGCATTTGACCGCTGCATGAAAGAAACACCTGAAGATACAGTGATTGATAGCAAGCATAAAGTAAAATGTCACCTATATAGATAAATGTATTGATGCACTAGAACAATTGAATGTATGGAATGAAAAAAGCCACTAGCGTCTCTAGTGGCTTTTTTAATAAACAAAATAACATACCTATCCTAATATATGGAGATATGAAAACCAAACGTGTTATGATAGTATCGGTGATAATTATGGGTAAAAAAGCAGACAAAACGAACGTAATGCGAATTTTAGATCAGAAAAAAATTGAGTACAATTATTATTCTTATGAAACTAAAAATCTGAGTGGGGTACAGGTAGCTACTTCGCTCGGAGAGGATCTTGCTAAAGTCTTCAAGACACTGGTGACCGTAGGGAAATCAAAAGAACATTACGTCTTCATGGTGCCGGTTGAAAAGGAGCTTGACTTAAAGAAAGCGGCAAAAGCAGCTGGTGAAAAGTCCTTAGAAATGATTCCTCAAAAAGAGCTGTTACCTCTTACAGGATATGTTCACGGCGGGTGTTCTCCTATCGGAATGAAAAAGCAGTTCGAAACCTTCATTGACTCTACCGCAGAAGACTGTGAAACGATTTACTTTTCAGGCGGGCGTGTAGGTCATCAGATACAGTTACCACTAAGTGACTTATCAAAAGTAATTCGTATACGTCCGGCAGACATCACAAAAGATAGTTGAAATATAGTTCCCTTGAGCGAAACGCACTTAGACAGAAGCGTTTCGCTTTTTTAATTGCTTTAATTACTGTTGGAATAACAAAAAATAAAAGTAAAAATATAGAAAAAATGATATTATATAGATAATATGTGGGGTTTTATAAAAAACTAGGAGGAAGGAAATGATTAAATCAATTATTGGTGGGTTCATTTTATCTTTTATTCTTTTAGTAGCATGTACAATAGCTAACGTAAATTCAGAAACAGTACTTTTCACCGCTTTCATTATATTAGTGGGACTAGCTCTTATCATATCTGGAGCAGCTGTAAGCGGTGATCGAATGAGAGCTAACCTTTCCACAGAATCAAAAACAGACAAGAAGTGGAGAATTACAAACTCTATAAACCTTATGCTAGCTGCCGCTCCAGTTCTCGGGGTATTTCTTCTCATTCATTACTTTGTATAGTTTATTCTTCGACATGTAAGAGCAAGCCGCAAGGTCCTAAAAAACAAACTAATTATTCATAAGATAATAGCGAAAAGAGGTGCTAGGATGAAAGAAATCACTTCAACTATGGTGAACCCGACAATAAAAAAGCTATTATCTTATGCAACTTTAGAAGAGAAGGTTGATGGAGAGTATAAAAAATACACGTGTTTGCCAAGTCGGAAATTATATAGTATTGAAGTAAATGGAGAAACAGTTAGCTGTATAGGAGTTGAATTTCTTAACGCCAAGGAAGCTGTTATAAAACATATAGCTGTTTTACCAAAAGAGAGAGGGAAAGGAATAGGAAGCAGCATGATTCGCTTTCTTTGTAAGAACTATGATATACATTCTATTTTTGCTGAGACAGATAAAGAGGCAGTTGAGCCAAATTAAGGTTGCCAATGTAACAAAATTATAGAGCATCTATGGCTGTATATATAATAGAGGATAAGATTAAAATTCGATAATTATCTTAAATTTAGGTTAGAGCTTAGTACAAGTTATGTTTATTCTACATATTATGTAAATGTAAGCAGCTTACACTCTCAAGTTGAAAAGAGTATTTTCTTAACCATGTTCTTACTTAAAGAAAGTGGTTTTTTTCTGTTTCACATATAAATTAGAAAACCGAACTTTGTAAAATTTTTGTATAAATAATTAGAAAATATTATATTTTCTAATAAATCAATAGTACAATATATAAATAGAAGGGAGGATTAACACTACATATGTAATAGACAGCAGCCGCTTTTAAACCCGCTTATTTTGTATCTATAGGTGATATCGAAATGAATTATTCAACCTTTGTTAAGCGCTCTCATTATATAAATAATTGGTTGAATAGGTTTTATAGAAAGCAATACAATCTAGCTGTTAAAAAAGATTTGCTGGTAAATTACTTACTACTTCATGTTACAGGAGAACCAACATTAAACACTCAAAGAAAAGAGGGATCACTCATGGCTCATACCAGTGAAGCTGCAAACAACAGGCGTGTTACAAGTAATATTTTTAAAGGATCTGTTGGGAATTTAATTGAATGGTACGATTGGTACGTTTACTCTGCTTTTGCCGTCTATTTTTCATCGCAATTTTTCCCAGAAGGCGATCCAACAAGTCAGCTGCTTAACACAGCTGCAATCTTTGCCGTCGGTTTCTTAATGCGTCCAATCGGTAGTTTATTAATGGGACGCTACGCGGACCGATATGGTCGCCGTGCTGCGCTTACCTTATCTATTACGATTATGGCCAGCGGTTCTTTGATTATCGCTTGTACCCCCAGCTACAGTACGATAGGATTATTATCTCCTATTATTCTAGTACTCGCACGTTTGCTTCAAGGAATCTCCTTAGGGGGAGAATACGGAACGTCTGCAACTTATCTTTCTGAAATGGCAAGCAGCGGGCGAAGAGGATTTTATTCAAGCTTTCAGTATGTAACGCTTGTTGCTGGTCAGCTGGTAGCATTAGGTGTTCAAATTATTCTGCAAAACGTTCTTAGTGAAGCAGATATGATTTCATGGGGCTGGCGTATTCCTTTTGTCATTGGAGCCATCGGAGCGCTAAGCGTTTTATGGCTGCGCCGTACGATGGATGAGTCAGAGCAATTTTCTAAAATGGACTCTGAAAGCCGTGAAAATGCAGGGACTATTAAAGCACTTATGAAGCATCCTAAAGCAGTATTGACCGTTATTGGTTTAACATTAGGAGGAACGGTTGCGTTTTATACGTATACAACGTATCTGCAAAAATTTATGGTAAACAGTGTAGGACTAGATAAAGGGGTCGTAAGCTGGATTAACTTCTGTGCGCTGCTCGTATTTGTTGTTATTCAGCCAATAGCAGGTATGCTATCGGATAAAATTGGACGCAGACCTCTGTTAATGAGCTTTGGTATTTTGGGAACATTGCTGACTGTACCGCTGTTTCTTTTTATGAAACAAGCACATAACCCAGTCATGGCCTTTTTATTAATGACAGTTGGACTTATCATTGTAACTGGTTATACATCTATTAACGCAATTGTAAAAGCTGAGCTTTTTCCAACAGAGATTCGAGCTCTTGGTGTAGGATTACCGTACGGACTTACAGTTGCCATATTTGGAGGGACAGCAGAATTTATCGCACTATGGCTAAAAAGTATTGGCCATGAATCAATTTTCTTCTTCTATGTAGCAGGGTGTATTGCCATCAGCTTCCTTGTTTATTGGCGTATGGGAGAATCCTCTAAAGATTCATACATAGAATCCGAGCTCAAGACAGATGACAAAGGAGACAATGTACCGCCAAATAATATCAGTTTTTAATTTTGATTAAATAAATAATCGTTTGGTAACATAAAAAAGACGGGCTTTTTATAGCCAGTCTTTTTTTATACCCTTAATTCTATACTAAGATTTTCGTATATTATTTGGTGATAATAAGTCCTTGTATGATCTCATTCCAATAATGTTCAAAACCAGGCTTTACTTTCGGCATTTTGAACACTCCCTTTAAAATTTTTCCGATTGGATAGTCGTTATAGTAAGTTTAATAAAATTAACTAAAGTTGTTATCCAACGCAGAGCGTAACTTACTATATGAATTTGTACGACTAAAGCATGAAGAGAGAAATAATTAAAGGCATATACAAAAGATCAGCGTCATAATAAAAGGATTATTTTGTGATATAACGAAATAGAGAGTATACATCAGAAATAGAGAGAGGGTAAACTCCGTGAATACTTTATGTTCCTTTTTTACAAATCCAATTTTAACTGCTTCTACGCTTTTAATAGAATTACAGAGCCTGTTCTTTCAACCTATTTGGAAAGAGTATAATTATGATGATTATTTTACCTACAAGGTATATGTTCCAAGTACATATACTGGATTAAGTAAAGTACCATTAATCGTTATGCTTCATGGGTGTCAACAAGACGCAGATGATTTTGCTACGGGTACAGAGATGAATAAGCTAGCGGAAGAAAAAGGCTTTATTGTTCTCTACCCTCAGATGAATTACTTTGCTAATTCCAACGGGTGCTGGAATTGGTTTTATGAGTATAACCAGTTTCGCGGTAATGGAGAACCAGACATAATAAAAGATATGATTGATCACATAACCACTAAATATGCGATTGATTCTACTAATATATACCTTGCTGGCATGTCAGCTGGAGGATTTATGGCAAATGTGATGGCTATTGCTTATCCTGATGTATTTAAAGCGGTAGGTATTCATTCAGCAGGCAGTAATGCGTATGCTGTAGACCTCATCACAGCTGGAGAAGTTATGCTATATGGATCTCTAAATCCTGAACTTGACGGTGATGAAGCTTATAAGAAAATGGGACCTTATGCACGGCCTGTTCCCATCATTACATTTCATGGTCAATCAGATACAACAGTCAATCCAGTTAATGCGTCTACATTAATTCAGCAGTGGATTTATACCTATAAGAATTTCGGTATAAACCTACATGAAAAGGCTGCATTTTATACGTCACAAGACAATGGAAATCATTATAGCTACATAATGTCTGACTACGTAGATACAGAAAATAAAACCTGGATGAAAAAAATTATGGTAGAGGATATGGGGCATGCATGGTCAGGAGGAAATGACAATGGATCAGATACTGATTCAAAAGGTCCTAATGCTTCAAAAATAATGTGGGATTTTTTTGAAGCACAGAAAGATTAAATAGAATATGAACGAACGATCAAGATGTACTACTAAATAACATCAGCCTTCATTTTTTTGAAACAAATAATTGTCGACCAATAACAAAAAAGGATCTTATGGAAAGATCCTTTTTCTGTTATCCACCAGCATTTCTTAACAAGTAGCTTCAAACCGATTTAACAATACATCTAGATCCTGGCTGATTTTAATGGTATTACTACTTGTAAATCCTTCTTCTAAGGCAATCATCATCATCATTTTTCGTATGAATTCTATCTTTATCAGCAGTAGTCTACATTTGAAACACATTAAGTTTCCTCCACTTGCCACGTCATTTTAAAGGCTTAAATTATTGAATTTTTTATGTAAAAACGCTTCAAATCTAAAAATATAACCTAAAAAATATAGTAACAAATAGACAGTGTCGAAGTCTGTCGTATTTTGAATTCAGATATTTTTACTTAAAAAGAATTAACTCTTAACCGTTTTGCTGGAATCCGTGCACTGTCTTGATCATGATTGTTCCACCGGTTGTAAATAACTCTAGGAGTAATAGAGCTCATCCTATTTTTAGGATATAGGCATAATACCACTACATTTAGGCATGTTAACATAAGAAAGGAGAATTTACTAATATGCCCAATGTCATTAGAATTCTTCAATTGCTTCTTCCATGGATTTCCCTTGTTTTTATGCCAAAAAAATCAATTAGGACCTATTTTCCCGCTTCTCTTTTTGCCTCATCGTTAGTAATTGGAATGTGTTCATTAGCTATTCCTTACAAGTGGTGGAGTGTAAAAGGAGGGTGGAAAGGGAAAATTTTAAACGATAGCAGTTTTATTTTTGGTCCCTTTTTGGTCGGGACACTGTGGATCTTTCATTTTACGTTTGGCCGCTTCAAACGATTTTTTCTGGTTAATTTACTTATGGATTCACTATTTGCTTTTCCGCTAAGTTACTTGTATCAAAAGTTGGACTTATTTAAGTTAGTCAACTTTAAACCAAAACATATCTTTTTTTCATTTATTGGTTTCTGTTTAACTATTTATGGCTATCAGGCACTGACAAATAAAGATAAATGATAGGTGAGGGCCGTTTCTAACCGCTATAGACTTTGTAAAAAGCGCAACAAAAAAGCGTCTGTTAAGACGCTTTATATATAATACATATACTGCTCTTCTTTATTGGGATGTGTTGTTTCATGGATTATTTCTTCCGGGATATTGGACGTCCGGTTAGTAAAAAGCATAAACAACGCAATAATTGATGCCACAAAACCTAAAGTAACAATCACAATAAATCCCTCCCTTTAGAATATACATTCTACTTTCATCTTCATTCTCCTATATTTATTTTATACCCTTATTTTATTTTCTCAACACATAGAACAAAAAGAGTAGTACATCTCTTAAATATCTTCCTAGAAATAAATATAATCAAGAGAGCTTAAAACTCCCATTTCCCCTAAAAAAGTAGGAATCCATAAAATTTTTTCGTATGGGGGATATAAATCATTAAAATTATTAATCATTGAGATAACTTATTTGTATTGTACGAATGAAAGAAATTTATATATATTAAAAATACAAAATATTCATTAAATTATATGATGCTTTGGTTTTGAGTCGAAAAGAGAAAAGCTGTTTGCTTTAAAGGCAGCAAGTTTAAGAAAGTTACAAGCGATATAAAAAGGTATAGAAATGGATACATCTAGAATTCTTTTTTGCTCAGATATTCACAGAGTTTTCATTCGTTAAAAAGACTGAAAATTCAGATAATAAATTTCACTTTTATTAAGGGGGACTTTTTATGACAACAACGGTATTAAATGTATCAACTTATTCTTTTTATCTTAACGGTGAGTGGAAAGAAAGCAAATCAGGGCAGACAATTGATATTGTTTCTCCATATCGTCATGATGTGATTGGAAAAGTGCAGGCTATCACAAAAGATGAAGTCGATGAAGCAGTACATGCCGCACAGAAAGCTCAGAAGGGGTGGGCGGAAACTTCTCTGCAAGACCGTGCCAAATATTTATATAAGTGGGCAGATGAGCTGGTAAAAATGCAGAGTGAAATTGCCGAAATTATTATGAAAGAAGTTGGAAAAAGCTTAAAAGATGCAAGAAATGAAGTCGTGCGCACAGCTGATTTCATTCGTTATACAGTTGAAGAAGCACTTCATATGAACGGAGAAAGCATGAAAGGAGATAGTTTTCCTGGAGGCTCTAAGTCTAAAGTGGCCATTGTTGAACGTGTACCTTTAGGAGTTGTCCTCGCGATTCCTCCATTTAATTATCCGGTAAATCTGTCAGCTGCTAAGCTTGCGCCTGCGCTTATTTCAGGAAATGCAGTTATCTTCAAACCCGCAACGCAAGGAGCGATCAGCGGTATTAAAATGATTGAAGCTCTTGATCAAGCAGGTATTCCACAAGGACTTGTAAACGTCGTAACGGGCCGCGGATCTGTAATTGGTGATTACTTGGTTGAACATAAAGGCATTAACATGATTTCGTTTACCGGAGGAACAAATACAGGTACTCAGTTAGCTAAAAAGGCAGGCATGATTCCTCTTGTACTAGAACTTGGAGGAAAAGATCCGGGTATTGTATGTGAAGATGCAGATTTGCAGGAAGCAGCAAAACATATTATAAGCGGAGCATTTTCTTATTCGGGTCAGCGCTGTACAGCCATTAAACGTGTACTTGTGCATGAAAAAGTGGCAAACGAGCTGGTCGACATCTTAAAAGAAGAAGTACATAAACTATCAGTTGGTTCTCCTGAAGATGGATGTACAATCGTTCCATTAATTGATAGCAAGGCAGCGGACTTTATTCAGATTTTAATTGCAGACGCCCTCGGAAAAGGTGCAGATGTTGTGACTGGGAACAAGCGTGAAGGCAACCTTATCTATCCTACTCTTTTAGATAACGTGAATGATACTATGCGTGTAGCATGGGAAGAACCATTTGGTCCTGTGTTACCAATTATCCGCGTCGCTTCTGACCAAGAAGCCATTGACATAGCAAACGAATCAGAATTCGGCTTACAAGCAAGCGTTTTTACAAAAGATATTAATAAAGCCTTCTCAATTGCAAATAAAATGGAAGTCGGTTCCGTTCAAATCAACGGCCGTACAGAACGCGGTCCTGATCATTTTCCTTTTATCGGTGTAAAAGGATCCGGTATGGGCGCTCAAGGTATTCGTAAAAGCATTGAATCCATGACTCGTGAAAAAGTAACGGTATTAAACCTTCAATGATTGAATTCCATGAGCTATCCAATCGAGTCAGTAGAATGTAGAGAATCTCATGGAAAAAAGCCTGTGCTCCAAAAAGCACAGGCTTTTAAACGTCTTATTTACCTATCACTCTATTCCATCTTTATAGTTCTTATGCCAGTTTTTATCACCTTTGTGCTCGATATCTTCAACGGTTTTTTCGAGCTCTGACATGATGAGTGTTTTCACTTGATAGATGGTATCAAAAAAAGCTTTCTCTTCATCCGGATTCGGCTTTATTTTGGCTGCTGCCGAAATATCAACATATCTGCGATGTTCAGTTGTTAATTTATCAAGCGCATCAAAAATATGAGAGGTAAGAACAGCAACCTCCTTATGATTATCAGGCAGTTTTTCTTTTAATGTTTCAATTCTTTTATCCATGTTAAAGTCCCCCTATAACGTGTTGTATTTATGTAACTTTCCCACTAATAAAAACGAATAACCTCAAATAGTAAAAAATTATGGGAATTAGTACGTGAAACAAAAGTATACTACAGGATATCATGTTAAAGTGAAAAAACGGTGAAATGAGTGGGTATATTTTTGCGAAGAGGGTATGTAATAAAAGTCGGTTTTTTTTTGAAGAGGTAATTACCTTAGGATGCCTTGAAACATGTAATCAACGTAAAAGTTTATCTATTTTTAATAGTTAATGAACTTTTTTGACTACTTTTTTAGGATTTTATGACTTTTTTTGAATGAATTTGATTGTTTTTGATGTTTTTTCGAATAATCTGATATATAATGAAAGCGTAAACAGTAAAACATGTCGGTTGGTTAAGAAAAATATCCACAAAAACTGGATTCGTTATTACATAAAATCAGACCTCTGTTTTTTTATAAAAATAAATAGAACTTGAGAAAAGGAGAATGAGAATGGACATATTGGATGCAAAAGTAGTGAATACAAAGTACGGTTTAGAAACATATCTGGATGTACCAGAAAGCGTAGAAATAAAAGAAATTCATATGCCGAGTTCAGAGAACCAATCTCATAAAATTAAATTTGGAATCAAGTATTTTCTTTTAAGAGAAGGAAAGTATTACGATAGCCAAAAAGGTTATTTTTGGCTTTGTATGAATCACGATTTTAGCAGCCTTATGCTGAGTGAAACGGAAACAGAAAGTTTGTTTGCAGTGAAAAGTGAAGAAGAAAGAGAAGCAACAAAAACGCTGTTAGCAGAATGGTTTATTCAAACGAATGCGTACAAAGAAGTTATCAACGAATGTATCCACCAGATTAAAACGGAGAATATTCGTACAGAAGAAGATATTGAAGACCGCGTGGACGCTATACAATTTTTAGAAAAATTAAAAGTATTAACCGCAAAAGAGATTGAAAACGCTTCTATAGAAAACCTATATGCCCTGCAGCAAATTGGCTAGGCTATAGTTCGAGCAAGTTGAAATGCAGATTGATGTACAACAATAAGGAGGAATAGTGAGATGAAATTTTTTATTGATACAGCAAACCTTGAGGATATTAAGAAAGCATACAAAGTAGGTGTTCTAGCTGGTGTGACAACCAATCCATCTTTAGTAGCAAAAGAAGGCGTAAGATTTGAAGACCGTATCGAAGAAATTCTTCAAATGGTACCGGAAGTTGAATCCGTTTCCGCTGAGGTAACACCTGACGCACTTTCTGCTGAAGACATGATTGCTCAAGCTGAAGAACTGATTAAAATTAACGACGGAGATAAAAATATTACGATTAAGCTGCCTATGACATTGGCTGGCTTGGAAGCGACGCGCTACCTTGCAAAAAAAGGCGTAAAAACAAATGTTACTTTGATCTTTACAGTAAACCAAGCGCTTTTAGCAGCTCGTGCTGGAGCGACGTATGTTTCTCCATTTTTAGGACGTCTTGATGATATTTCAGAAGATGGAGTACAGCTAGTATCTAAAATCGCTGAGTTATTCCGCGTTCAAAACATCGACTCTCAAATTATTGCGGCATCTGTAAGACATCCGGATCATGTAACGCGCGTAGCACTTGCAGGAGCTCATATTGCCACAATTCCATACGCTGTTATTGAGCAATTAGCAAAACATCCGTTAACTGACCAAGGAATGGAAAAATTTGCAGCAGATTGGGAAAAAGCAGTTAAAGCTTAACAAAAAGTCATATCAATAAAAAAGCTTGGGATAAGCTATGCTTATCCCAAGCTTTTTATCGTTTAACTAGCTATTTTCTTTTTGCGTAGCCGCTCTAAACGTCGCTGCACGCTATTTCTTGAACGCCCGAGCAGCTGCCCAATTTCTCGCTGATTGCGCTTTTCCTGATAAAACATACGCCACAATGTGGCATCTTCTTCTGCTGTCCACTTTTTATGTTCGTATTTAGGGCGCTTTACATAGTCTAGCTTTCTTTGTTCATCCACCCACGCCGGTTCTGGAATAAGCGTATTTTTAGGTATTTTAAAGAAGTTAAGACACGTTTTATTTTGTTCGGCCCACTGCCAGAAAGATTGAATGTCAATTCCCATAAATTTTCTTGTCTTGGCGATGATCATTTTATACGGTAGATTCTCTTTATGAATCCACTTGTAAATTGTATGAACATCTACTTCAAGGCAGGCTGCTAGTTCACACGCTGTAATGTGTCCTACGTGCGCTTTCGCTCCATACACTTCTAAACGGTTTAACCTCGATTCTAATGCTTGCACACTTCGCTGTAATTTAGCTGATATGTGTGAAAGAGGTTTTATTCCGTAATACCTTAGTAAATAATCGTCTTCTTGTACTGTCCATCTTCGCATGGCTGTTTTTCTTGTTAGTCCTAAAACTTTTATGCGCGTAGCAATAGAAGAAGGACTTCTGCCTAAGGAGTGTGCCATTTCACGGTTATTCATGATATCAATGTTCTGCTGTAAAAAAGCATCTTGTTTAGACGTCCACTTTTTACGTAAAGCTGTATCTGAAGCACGAAGATTTAATCGAGTAAGCCGTTTATTAACCGATTCCTTGCTTCTATGTAAATGCTTACCCATCTTTTGAAGCGTCATAACGCCATAGTGTTGGATAAGAAATCTATCTTCTTCTTTTGTCCATCGCTTTTGATTTTTACTCACTGTTGTCTCACTCCAATTCACACGGAAAGCTCAAGATGAAAAAGTTGCTAGCAATCTATTTTACGAATAAGCAGTGTCTATTCAGACTGATACTCACTGCGTTTTAGCCTATATATATTTTATCATATTTCTAGAGGAAAACCAAACGTATGTTCTGATTTTTATTTAAGTAAGCATTAAGGTAAGTAGAAGAATAGCTCTTTCCTTTAATAGAAGTCAATTGTGGTAAAATTGACTATAATAGCAAGAATTTTCACATAACTGATAACTCATTATTATTACGTTGAAAGTCATATTTGTCGAAAGGGGAATTTACATGAATTTTAATTTAAAAGAAGCGGTCGAAATACTTGAGCATACCCCACAAATGCTTGAAAAACTTTTGTCGGGGCTATCTGCAGGGTGGCTGCAATGCAATGAAGGAGAAGGAACGTGGAATACCTCCGAAGTCATAGAACATTTAATAGAAGCAGAAAAAAACAATTGGATACCAAGGCTAGAATTTATTCTTCAAGAAGAAAATGAGGGAGCTTTTCCTCCGTTTGACCGCTATGCTCATTTAAACAAGGAATCTACTAGTTCTATTGAAGAAAAGCTTCTTGAATTCAACATGATAAGAATGCAGAATTTACAACAACTAAAGCTGCTAGTTAAGGATGAAAAGCATCTTGAAGTGAGAGGAGAACATCCGGAGTTTGGGGAAGTAAAAGTCAGAGAGTTGCTCTCGACTTGGGTTGCTCACGATTTAACGCATATTGCGCAAATTGTTCGAGTAATGGCAGAACGATACAGAGAAGATGTAGGACCTTGGGAAGAATACTTAGGAATACTAAAGAAATAGCAATGACAAACAGTAGCAAGCCTTTATCATTCAAGCTTGAATTAGGAAATGTACACGATTACAATAAAATGAGAATAATGAAGATTCAGGAAGGATTGCAGAGGGAACTATATGAACATATCCCATGTTTATAACATGTAGGGTCCGTTAAGCAATTTACGAATAAAAAGAGGATTGGAATGATTAAAAATGAAAGTTAATTTTGAGAAATTTGGCGAACTAAACAATCAAGCTGTACATGCTTATACCTTGTTAAATGATGAAGGGCTTAAAATCACCTGCCTTGACTATGGATGTGTGATATCAAATATTGAAATGCCGGATTCTGAAGGGAAGATTGAAAGTGTTGTATTGGGATTTGATTCAATAGAAGAATACCAACAGTATTCTCCTTATTTCGGAGCTGTGGTCGGACGCGTAGCAGGACGTATAGGGGGAGCAGAGTTTCAGCTTAATGATGAAACCTATCGTCTAGAGAGAAATGAAGGAAACAACCATTTGCATGGCGGATCAGAAGGATTTAGTCACAAAATATGGAATGCCAAAACAATTGATGCAAGTGATCACGTAGGTGTTGAATTTACATATGTAAGTAAAGACGGAGAAGAAGGGTACCCTGGCAATCTTGAAGTGAAAGTTACGTATACGTTGACTAATAAAAATGAGTTTCATATTTCTTATGAGGGAACAACAGATCAAGACACTCTTATCAATTTAACAAATCATACGTATTTCAATTTAAGCGGAAATCTAAAAGAAACGGTCTTAGATCATGTTTTAAAGCTGAAAAGTAACGAATTCTTAGAGCTGAATGATGATCTTTTACCTACTGGAGAAACGATAAGTGTCACAGATACCCCATTTGATTTTAGAGAAGGACATAGTCTCAAGGAAGGAGTGGAATCCACACATCCGCAAAATGTATTAGTTGGTAAAGGATACGATCATCCATTTCTTTTAGAAGCAGAAACTGAAAATCAGATGTCATTATTTGATCCAGCAAGCGGTCGCAAAATAGAAGTCAAAACGGATCAGCCTTCAGTTGTTCTCTATACGGGAAATCATCTAGACGAAGAATTCGAAATTAGAGGGGTTCACTCAGAGAAATATCTTGGCGTTTGCCTGGAAACACAAGGTTTACCAGACGCTATTCATCATAAGCATTTTCCTTCTTGTGTATTAAAGCCTGGTGAGAAGTATGAAGCATCTACTCACTATACATTTATAACTGATCGCAGCCTATAACAAAACGGGATGATAAAAAGGATTACAACCGAACCTCTGCCGATTGTAATCCTTTTTTATTGTTACTTTTTCTTTTGGCTTTTTGCACGATTAGCGTCAAGTTCAGCCGCATATTCTTCTTGAGACTTTCCTTGCTTTTGACTCTCAGACTGAATCTTTTTAAATTTGTTATCGTTTAAATTTGGCATATTAGCACCTCCTTGCAGACAGGGTTATTTTGTACAAGCATTAAGGATTTATATGCTAAAAAATTTTAATGAACTTGATTAGAAATCTCGCTTAATGCTGCACCGGCTTCATCAACATATACGTTCACTGTCGCAAGGTCGCCGATTGCACAGATTCCAACCATATTATTATTCTCCACTACAATAATGCGGCGAATTTGATGATCTGCCATCATACGTGCACATTCATGAATATCCGTATCCGGAGAACAAGTAATCACATCTTTAGTCATACAATCATGGCAATGCACAGTGTTGCAATCTTTTCCATCCGCCACGCAATTTAACACGATATCACGGTCTGTGATCATTCCCATTACTCGATTTTCTTGACACACCGGCACAGAGCCACAATTAATATCACGCATTAATTTTGCAGCTGCTGTTACTGGGTCGTGCGGTGCACAAGCTTTCACATCTTGAGTCATAACTTCACGTACTGTGGTCATTTTTAATTCCTCCCTTTAAACATTCACCTTCGTATTTTCTCCATGCACATGCAGAATATGAGAATCAATAATTTCCTGAAAGCAAAAAATCTTGTAATAAAAGGCGAATAAAAGAACTAACGCAGTGTAATAAACACATAAAAAAGAGCCTATTACACAAACTAAAGAGAATATGATTTAGCTTACATTTTCGTAACGGCAGGAGTTGGGTACATAATGAAAGGAAAGTTAACGCTGTTGGCAGTACTTTTATTGCCTTGGCTGTCTATAGTAAAAGTTGATAAATTTGTCTTTAAAAGATACCTACCTGTTTTGACATTTAGTTCATTAGTTATTGCTTTTATCAGTGAGTTATCTAAAAGCTTTACATGGTGGAAAGTAAGGAAACCTCTTTTCCCTAAACTTTCAAGCGACGTTTCTTTTATATTTGGACCGTTTTTTATAGCTAATTTTTGGGTATTCAAGCTGACCTATGGGAATTTCAAAAAATATTTGTTAATTAACGTCCTATTTGACTATCTATTTGCTTACCCTTTGACCAGTCTGGCAGAAAAACTAAAGGTATACAAAATGGTCAACATGACGCGTTTCCAACTTTTTGTGATTTCGATTGCGACTGCTCTTATTAATTATTTGTATCAGTCTTTTATAGAAGATGTATTAGGGCAGAGAAGAAAATAGCTGATAGTTCGTTAATGAGCTCCTCGGCATTTAAGTTTCGCTTACTGCCAATCTTAAATGGTATTAAAGGCCTTCAAGTGTAGTACATAAATACTTAGCAGAGATACTAAAAGTCCAATAAATAGCTAAATAACAAAAAGAGAAACGTGAGGGAGAAGACCAATCTCTTTCACGTTTCTCTTTTTTGTCATATATATAAACTTTATCTGTACACGGTCATGGGCAAATACGTTAAAGATTGACCGGTAGCTGAAGCTGTTAAATGCGATTCCAATTCAAAATCTTCAAACGGTTCGATGTGAGAAAATGTCTCTAAAAATGCTTCTAATATAATTTTCATTTCAAGCCGGGCAAGAGGGGCGCCCAAACAAAAATGAGGTCCGTTTCCGAATGTTAAGTGTTTTTTATTAGTTGGACGGTGAATATCTACAGAAAAAGGGTTTTCAAACATATTTTTATCCATATTACATGCACTCATCCACGCAATAACGACATCTCCTTTTTTTAGTTTAATGCCTAATAACTCGTTATCTTGTTTAACCGTGCGATCTCGTCTGGAGATATGAAACCGATATCGAAGCATTTCTTCTACTGCTTTTGGAGCTAATTCTCTATTGTTTCTCAGCTCGCTGTATAACGACTTGTCGTCATATAAGAAAGAATAAAACATATTTGCAATGGCGTGACTGGTGGTTTCAACTCCTGCACCTAAAAGCAGCATGGTAGCGTGCACAATTTCTTCATCTGTGAATGTTTCACCATCAACTTCCGCTTGAATTAAGTCTGAGATAATATCATCAGAAAGGTTGGAGCGCTTTTCAACGACAATCGGGTAGATGTATTGAAAATATTCAGCTCCTGCACGTTGCTTTTCTTGTTGGATCTCTTCTAATCTTTCTTGGTCATAAGGCTGAAACAAAATATCTACCCATTTCTTGAACTGATATCGGTCTTTTACCGGTACGCCGAATAGATCTGCTATAACTAAACTAGGAAAAGGAGAAGATAAATTTTCAACAATATTAATAGTTGAATTCTTTTGTATCGCTTCTACAAGGTCTGCTGCAATTTGCTTGATTCGCGGTTCCCAGTTCTTTAAACTTCGAGGAGTAAAGGCTGCAGCAAGCAAAGACCGTGCTTTCCGGTGGTCAGGAGGATCTAAGTTTGTAAGATTGGTAATTGGAGTTGTGCTTTTTTTCTTACTATTATCTCCAACAAAAATAGTGGTTCTTTGTCCATCGCTTGAAAAAAATTCGTAGTTGCTCAAGACTTGTTTAACATGTTCGTATTGGAATACATTCCATGTGTTTGTTTCTTCATGAAAATAAACAGGGGAGTTGTTCAACATTTCTTTATACCATTGGATAGGGAAAAACTCTTCTGCACGTGATTGGAATTTTGGAATGTCTGTAACGGGAATGACTTCTTTGTTCATATGATCTTATTCCTCCTTTAGAATAGGTAGGTATAGGTTCAAAATCTACCAGCTACATAGCTAAGCAGCTGTCACTTGCTAGATCAATAATTATTTTATCGAATTGTACTTTTTAGATATTTTAAAAGATAACGGGTAAGGAAGTTACTCCTTGTGAGCTTAGTGTAAAATGTAAGTTTACTTCTTCCCGAGGAATGGAAAGGCGCATATTAGGCATACGTCTTAGTAAGGTAGAAAAAGCAATATCTGCTTCTATACGAGCCAGCGGAGCTCCTAAGCACATATGAATACCATGACCAAAGGCCAAGTGCCTCTTGATAGTACGCGTAATATCAAGTTCCTCTGAATCTATAAACTGCTGCTCATCACGATTCGCTGACTTTAATACAGGAATTACCATGTCGCCTTTTTTAATCTGCTGACCGCCCAATTCAAGATCTTTGGTGGCATAACGAGGTCCTGAAATAGTGGCTGGCCCGTTAAAACGAAGCAATTCTTCAACAGCTGAAGTTACTAAAGCAGGGTCGGCTTTAATTTTTTCCAGCTGTTCAGGATGATCAAATAACATTAAAGATCCGGTCGCAATTAAATTTGAGGTAGTCTCATGACCCGCAAAAATTAATAACGTAATCATTGAAAGCAATTCCCCTTCACTCAAGCGATCTCCTCCTTCTTCAATCGCGACTAACTGACTTGTTAAGTCGTCGGCAGGATGCTTACGCTTAGCATCTACTAGCTGCATGGTGTACGTTCCAAAAGCTTTTATTTGTTTATCCACCCCAGGATCTCTTCTCCCTAAGCTCAGCCCTTTTGCAATAGCAGCAGACCAACCGTGAATTTTTTCTTTATCTTCTTTCGGAACACCGAGCATGTCAGAAATAACGTTGATGGGTAACGGATAGGCGTAGTCTTTAACAAGATCCATTTTTCCTTTGTCCTGTACTTCATCGAGTAACTCATCGGCTATTTCTTGTACACGCGGACGTAAGCTTTCCATATATCTTGGAGTAAATGCTTTTGATACAAGCTTGCGTAGGCGCCGGTGATCTGGATCATCAACAGAAAGCATCGATTGTCCGCCAAAAAATGTAGGGGGATCAGACTCATCAGCTTTATGTTTTCGTGTATCATGAGGTGTGTTAATAGAACTTTGGTCTACCGTAAAATGATGATGACCTTTTAGAACTTGCATAGCCTCTTCCATACGAGTCACAACCCACGCCTGCGTTTTTATTTCTTCCATCGGAGAAGGAATAGGAATAACAGCTCCCATCTTCCGCATTTTCGAAAATAACACAAATGGATTTTCGCGGCTCTTACCACTAAATAAGTCTAAAACTTCCTTATCTTCTACGGTTTTATCTAGGTTTTTCACAAAAACATTCCTTTCTCCATATAGTTGTAGCCGGATATAGCTTTTTTTACAGGTATACTATTAGTACATTTTTATACAACTGGTATAAAAATGTACTAATAGTATATAATTATTTTTACTTGTTTATCAAGGAAAAAGGATAAAATTCACTTAGGAAAAGGCAGATAAGTTATACTAATTAAAAAGTAAATTGTAAACAGAGGAGTAGCAGCAATGAATCAAAAACAGCTCGATGTTTTAGGGCATACACACCAGCTTTTTATGGAAAAAGGATACGTAGACACTTCGGTACAAGATATATTAGAAAGAAGCGGTATTTCAAAAGGAACATTTTATAAATATTTTTCATCTAAAAGCGAACTGCTTCTCTCATTACTTTCGTCTTTGCAAGAATCACTTATTCTACAAAGAGAAAAAGTAGCCATTGAATATAGAGGGGATAATCAGAAGGTATTTGAAGAACAGATAATTTTTATGCTGAACTTTGCAGAGCAAAACAAAATTCCTGAAATGATTGAAAGTACACTCGTTTTAAATGAAGTTAAAACATTTCAATATGTAGAGGAATTAAAAGCTGCAACATTCAACTGGATATATGAACGTTTTCAGCAGATTTTCCCATCTAAGACTTCTCCTTATTTATTCGATGGAGCTGTGCTGCTAGAAGGAATGCTTAACAATATGTTTAAAATGAACAAAGCGCTGAACTATCCATTGCCTATTGAACAAATTGTCCGTTATTGTATGAAGCGTATAGAGGAAATCGTAATCGAAGTAGCAGAACAAAAAGAACAGTTATTTAATCCTTCCGTTTACTCTGCGGTATTTAATGAAAAAACAGAAAGTCATTTTTCGACTGAGCTTACGCGCGTAACCGCGAAGTTAAAACGGGTGATTGAAAATAAAATAACAAACGAAGAGGAACAAAAGAAGAGTCTGGAATTTGTTACGTTTATATCTGATGAATTACTGCAAAATGATACGGAGCCTCGCACATTTATCATTCAGAGCTCTCTTTTATCGCTAGAGAAAATCAATACTCTCGCACAGACCAAAGAGTTAGAGGAATATAAGGAAGTCGTAACTCTCTTAACAAAAAATGATTGATTGGATATTTCAGCAGATCAAGTAAACAAATTCATAAGGATTTGAAGCTCGCCACTTCTACTATTACTTATAAAAAGCTCTTCCAGTTAATAATAACTGGAAGAGCTTTTTGCTTTTATAAGAATCTACCCGCCAGGAGCAAGGCATTTCACACCACATTTAACCAAATATGTGACGAAATTATGGTAAAGCCATTTAAACTAGATAAAAATCGCTTCAAGTGTGAGAAATATCACACCTTTTAAACATACAACATGATAATTTTTTAGGAGTAAGTAATATGTCATGACAAACTTCAATATGTTAGGAGGTTTTTAGCTCTTTGATCCGTTGGGATGCATCTCTAATATGAACGTTTATATACCATTATTATGTACAGAGATTTAAAGGAAGGGAGCCTGAGCTTAGGTGAGAAAGCAAAAATCAATGCATATTGGCAAGTTAATCATTCTCTTCGTATTCATTACAATTTTTCTAGCAGGTTGTGATAGTCGTTATTTGATTTTAAATCCGCAGGGGGCGGTGGCTCAAAAAGAATACCAGTTAATTATTTTTTCCATAATTTTATGCACAATTGTTGTTATTCCTGTTTTAGGTCTGCTTGTGTATATCGTTTTACGCTACCGTGATAAGCCTGGAAACAAGGCTCCGTATCGACCAGACTGGGACGATAGCAAGCGTCTTGAATTTATTTGGTGGGGCATCCCCATTATTATTATCGGCATTTTAGGTTTCGCTACGGCCAAGACGACTTATGAATTAGTAGATCCGCCGAAAAAAGATGTAAAGCCGCTAACAATTGAAGTAACATCCCTTGACTGGAAATGGCTATTTCAATATCCGGATCAAGATATTGCGACAGTCAACTATGTAGAAATTCCAAAGAATGTGCCTGTTCAATTCGTGCTAACGTCAGATGCACCTATGAATTCTTTTTGGGTACCGGAGTTGGGAGGACAATTATATACCATGCCGGGAATGGCCATGGGGCTTTGGCTGCAAGCTGATCACAAGGGAGAATATTTTGGTTCAGGGGCTAATTTTACGGGTGAAGGGTTCGCCCATATGAACTTTAAAGTTAAATCTACATCGACAAAAGAATTTAATCAGTGGGTAAAACAAGTAAAAGAAACAGCACCAGCTTTGACAAAAGCTGATTATAACAGTCTTGCCAAACAAGGTCTTTCTTTGGAGAAATCGTATTCTACCATTCCTAAAGGTTTGTTCCAAGAAATTGTCATTAAAAATGGTGGTCAATATTATAGTCAGCATCACCATATGAAAAATGAAGATATGAAGACCATGAATGTGGCTTCTGATGAACAAGCACATACACAGCACGAGCACCAGGAAGGAGGAAACTAAGTTGTTAGACAAATTAAAAGATTTTTCATCTCATTTTTTTGTGACAGGGGAGCCGATGATTTACGGAGCAGATGTCGCCATTTTGTTAACACTAGCCGGTATTATTTTTGTTCTTACGTATCTTAAAAAGTGGAAGTGGCTATGGCGTGAGTGGCTCACATCGGTGGATCATAAAAAAATTGGAATCATGTATATGCTTTCTTCATTGTTAATGCTGTTTCGAGGCGGAGTAGATGCATTATTAATGCGTATGCAGCTAGCATTTCCCCAGTGGCATTTTCTAGATTCTAATCATTACAATGAAATTTTCACTACGCACGGAACCATTATGATTCTATTTATGGCAATGCCGCTTATGTTTGCTTTCTTTAATATCGTTGTGCCGCTTCAAATTGGAGCAAGAGATGTCGCCTATCCTTTTTTAAACGCGGTAAGCTTTTGGCTATTTTTCTTTGGCGCCATGCTTTTCAATTTGTCGTTTGTAATCGGAGGCTCGCCAGATGCAGGGTGGCTAAGTTATCCGCCGCTTTCTGGCATGCAGTTCAGTCCTGGACCAGGTCAAGATTTTTATATTTGGGGCATTCAAATATCAGGTATTGGCAGCTTGGCTTCTGGAATTAATTTCATTATGACCATTTTAAAAATGCGTGCGCCCGGTATGAAACTTATGCATATGCCGCTATTTACATGGTCTGTTCTAGCAAGCTGTATTATTATCATTTTCGCGTTTCCTGTATTAACCGTAACGCTTGCTTTATTGTTTATTGACCGCTTCTTTGACGGACACTTATTTACCATGACCGGCGGAGGAAATCCAATGATGTACATTAACTTAATTTGGATGTGGGGACATCCTGAAGTGTATATCGTTGTACTTCCTGCATTCGGCATTTTTTCTGAAATCGTTGCAACGTTTTCTCAAAAGAAGATATTTGGCTATAAATCTATGGTTTTTTCAATGATGATTATTAGCGTTCTATCGTATTTTACATGGGTACATCATTTCTTTACGATGGGTGCAGGGGCTAATGTGAATGTGTTTTTTGCTATTACGACGATGGCTATCGGAATTCCAACGGGTGTTAAAGTGTTTAACTGGTTATTTACGATGTTCCGCGGCCGTATTCAAATGACTCAGCCAATGCTATGGACAATTGCTTTTATCCCGTGCTTTGTTGTAGGAGGAGCAACCGGTGTTATGCTTTCAGCAGCTCCCGCAGACTATCAGTATCATAATAGCTATTTTTTAGTTGCACACTTTCACCAAGTATTAATCGGAGGCGTTGTATTCGGCTTTTTTGCAGGTTTGTACTATTGGTGGCCAAAAATGTTTGGCTTTAAACTAAATGACCGTCTTGGTAAATGGGCGTTTTGGACGTGGAATATTGGTTTTTACGTATGCTTCATGCCTCAATATGCATTAGGATTTATGGGAATGACACGCCGTATTTATACGTACGATTTTGACATGGGATGGGGACCGTTGAACGTTATCTCTACAGTGGGAGCCTTCTTCATGGGCATAGGGTTTATCTTTCAAGCATGGCAGATTCTTCATAGCATTAAGTACGGAGAACGAGATGTAACAGGAGATCCTTGGAATGGCCGTACATTAGAATGGTCCATTCCTTCACCGCCGCCGCACTACAATTTTGCAGTGATTCCAACAGTAACCGGGCAAGATGCGTGGTGGACGATAAAAGAAGAAAGAAAAAAGAGAAAAGCGAAGGAAGGAGCGGCTTTTTCTCCAATTCATATGCCTAAGAATTCAGGTATTCCATTTATCATGTCGGTTTTCTGGTTCATTGCTGGTTTTGGCTTAACGTTCCACTGGGTATGGGTAGCGATATTCGGTTTGACAGGAGTAGGAGCTTGTTTACTAGCCCGTTCTTTTCAATACAACTCGGACTATTATATTCCCGTGGATGAAATTCGACATACAGAAGATTCAGTAGGGAGGGTCGGGTAACATGGCATATGCGACAGCGCACCACGAAGAACATCATCATGAACATGATGAAGAAATCAAAGTTATGGGTTTTTGGCTTTTCCTCGTAACGGACTGCATCTTATTTGGAGCATTATTTGCTACGTATGCTGTTCTTGTTAATCATACTGCGGGAGGCCTTACGGGAAAGGAATTTTTTGAAGTTCCAGGATTTGTTTCTGAAACGTTTATCTTATTAACGAGCAGCTTTACGAGCGGATTAGCTGTATTGAGCATGCACAAAGGAAAAATAAAGCCTTTAATTGGCTGGCTGATCGTAACGCTGCTTTTAGGTGTATGCTTTGTTGGCCTTGAAATTCATGAATTTCAAACTATGGTTCACGAAGGAGCAACCATTTCCACAAGCGCATTTTTTACGGCTTTCTATACACTAGTTAGTACACACGGGCTGCACGTTTCGGCTGGCATCATTTGGATGATTTCAATTACAATCCAGTTAAAACGATACGGAATTACCTCTGTAACAAAACGAAAAGTGACGATTATCAGCTTATACTGGCATTTTCTTGATGCTGTCTGGATCTTCCTTTATACGGTTGTGTATTTAATGGGGGTGATGTAGGTGGAGAACCATGGGTCGTTAAAAGCTTATACAACCGGATTTATTTTCTCACTTATTTTAACCGTTATTCCTCTACTGCTGGTATTAAACCACGTACTTGCTAAAAATATATTACTAGCTAGCATTCTAGGAATGGCCGTGCTTCAATTTTTTGTTCAATTGTTTTTCTTTATGCATATTAAAGACGGAGAGAAGCCTCGTTATAATGTGATGGCTTTAATACTTGGAATCGTTTTTGTTATTACGATTGTAGCAGGATCTATTTGGATAATGACTTTTAACTCTCAAGTTCAATAAAAATGGAGCCGTGTACGATGTGCGCGGCTCCATTTTTTATTAATTTCTATAACTTGTGATAAAAATCACATACTTTCGCTTGCGCAAGAAGTACAATAAAAGTGTAGCAAAGAAAGTTCTTTATAAACGAATGTTAAAGGAGAGATTATGATGAATATGGCTTATCGTAACATCCTCGTAGCAGTAGACGGTTCTGTAGAAGCGGAGTGGGCATTCAAAAAAGCAGTTAACAGTGCCAAAAAAAATAACGCTCATTTGATAATTTGTCACGTTATCGACATACAGGCGTTAAGTCCATCACCTTATGCATTTTATACGGATACACGCTTTCAAGATGCAGAGAAATTTGCTGAAGAACTTTTAACCAATTATAGTAACCTAGCCATTAAGGCTGGAGTAACGAAAGTCGAGACATTAATTGAACACGGTTCTCCTAAAACAAAAATATCTAAAAAAATTGCTCCCGATAAGCACGTTGATTTAATTGTATGCGGTGCAACCGGGTTAAACGCGGTAGAGCGTATCTTAATCGGAAGTGTATCTCAGCATATTTTGCGCTATGCAAAATGTGATGTGTTAATCGTTCGCACTCCTAAAGAAGCTGAAGAGGAATCAAAGCCTTTACAAGTAGAACTAACAGAGTAGCAGACACAGACGAGAAATAAAACTTGTTGTACACAACAAAATACAAAGCTCTCACCCTTTATTTAAAGAGGGGGGATAAACGTATTTTAGTTAAAAGAAGATCCGAACAAGGAGTCAAGATTCTTAAGGGAGAATTTGACTCGTTCGGATTTTTTATTGTGATGGTGAATGTAGTTTTCATGTATGCAGCTGTTTCTAGCTGTTGATTGAAGGGGAATGGCAATGAAAGAAAGGTGAGAATAGTAGAGCACATTAAACATGTTTATTAAAGAAGAAGAGGGGAAGAACAAGCATATAGAAAACTTTTCCTTAGTTGGTTAAGGTTGATTTATAAAGGAGTGACGAATATGTCAAAGTTAAATAATCCATTAACTCAATATTTCCATGAAGACTATCCAAAACAGTATCAAGAACCGCCTGGTGTACAAAAAGAAATGAACGTCATCCCAGACTGCGGGGAGAACAGTTACATAGGTGCAGGTAAATTAAAAGGCAGAAAAGCTCTTGTAACAGGTGGAGATTCAGGTATTGGCCGAGCAGCAGCTATCGCTTATGCAAGAGAAGGAGCGGACGTTGCGCTTAATTACTTGCCACAAGAGCAAGCTGATGCAGAAGAAGTACAAAAGCTTATTGAAGCGGAAGGAAGAAAAGCAGTACTCATACCTGGTGATGTAGGCGAAGAATCTTTTTGCAAGGAGCTAGTAGAAAAAGCTTATAAGGAATTAGATGGATTAGACGTTTTAGCGCTCGTAGCAGGTAAACAGCAGGCAGTAGAAGATCTTGCTGATTTAGAAACGGACCAACTGCGCAAAACCTTTGAAGTAAATGTATTCTCTTTATATTGGACCGTAAAAGCAGCGCTGCCTTATTTACCAGCAGGTGCTTCTATTATTACCACAAGTTCTGTACAAGGCTATAGCCCAAGTCCTAATTTATTAGATTATGCAGCTACAAAGTTTGCCATTAACGGATTCACTCGCGGACTAGCCAAGCAATTAGCTTCAAAAGGTATTCGCGTCAACTCAGTTGCTCCAGGACCTATCTGGACACCGCTGCAAATTTCTGGAGGGCAGCCAAGCGACGCTATTCCAGGCTTTGGACAAGATACACCTTTGCAGCGTGCTGGTCAGCCGGTAGAGTTAGCAAATGTATACGTATTTTTAGCTTCAACGGATGCAAGCTACGTAACAGCTCAAGTTTACGGGATTACAGGCGGGATAGAACTAGCTTAACTCAAAAAAAAACAAGTGCAGTTATGAACTGCACTTGTTTTTTTTGTTTTATCGTCTTTTACCTTTTAAAGTCTGTACACAAATGTAGCTAAGCGTAGCGAATAACGCTGTAATAAATGCTGAGTGAGACAGTGTAGCAAAGACATTTAAACGAGACATGACAACAAAGATACCGCTAAATATTTGAGCAACGGTTAAAGCAACTGCAATGATGGACGCATAGTAAATATCACGGCGGGTTTCTTTATACTGTTTAATGGCAGATACCATAATCCAAATGATAAGAACAAACAGCACAAGAGCAGCAAATCGGTGGGCAAAGTGAATGCCTGTTGTTCCTGATAGCTTTGGAATAAGAGTGTTGCCATAACAAGCAGGAAAGCTTGTACATGCTAAGCTTGCACCTTTGTGACGTACATATGCACCTAAATAAATATCGCAGTAGGTAAATATAAGCGTAAACCATGCGAGCCATCTAAATTTGCCTGTAACCGCTCCTTTAATAAAATGGTCCGAACGGTCCTTTTGAATAACAAAGATGGAAAGTAAAAATACACCGGTAAACGCAATAAGCGAAAGACCGAAATGCAGTGCTAGCGCCTCAGCTGACTGAGGCCAGATAACTGCTGAAGCCCCGAGTAATGACTCGATAACGATAAATGCAATACTCATAATCGCTAAAATTTTCACTTCACGGTTTCTGCGATAACGAATCCAAGCCCAAATAGAAAATGCTAAAACAAGAAGACCTGCAAATGCGGTAATCAAACGATGCGTATATTCAATCATTGTTGCTACCGCGTATTCGGGTATTAACTGCCCGTTGCACAGTGGCCACTCATTTCCACATCCTAATCCAGATCCTGTGGTTGTGACCAGACTGCCGGCAATCATTAAAATAAACATAACAATCGTTGTAAATATAGCTGTTATTTTAAATAAATTTCTCATACGTTGACTCCCTTTGCTGAGTTACTAATTATGACTATAGATTTGATGAATACGATAGTCAAGTAGTAGAGCGTAATTAACAAATAACTGTCACAAACTCGCACATGTTTACCTTAAAATTTATGTCAGAAAAGCTTTCTTCCTTAAACTTTGTAATGGTTTTTTCCTTTTAAACGATGTAAATATGCTTCCATACATAAGATATAAAAAAATTATATTAGTGATTTTATACAATTTGCAAAAAAAACTTTAGAGAGAATGGAGATACAATCATATTCCAAAAGTGATAATATAAATATAAATTAAACGATGTTATAAAACCTATCATTTTGTGTAAGGTTTAAAATAAACTTTTATTAGAAAGAAACTTTATTGAAAGGAGAGATAACAATGAGCTTAGAAGCTTTAAATAAAAGAGTAGAAACCGATCTGTCTTACCTTTCCTTCAGGAAACCAACAGAAGCAAGGCCAATCATCCCTAAGAGCGGACACGTATATGATGTAATCATTATTGGAGGAGGTCAAAGCGGTTTAGGAACGGCTTTTGGTTTGCTGCGAGAACGCGTGTCGAATATTCTTGTTATTGATGAAAACCGTTCGGGTTTAGAAGGGCCGTGGGAAACGTATGCGCGAATGATTACGCTGAGAACACCAAAAAACTTAACATCTATCGATTTAGGAATTCCTTCACTGACGTTTCAAGCGTGGTGGGAAGCACAATTTGGCTCAGGAGGATGGGAAGCTCTTGACAAAATTCCAAGAGGAGACTGGATGAATTATTTGCGCTGGTATCGGAGCATTCTTAACCTCCCTGTGGCAAATGAAATAAAATTAACGTTAATTGAGCCGGGAGAAACAGGTATTCATCGTTTGCATATTGAAGGGAATGGAGCTTCGTGTCCTACACTGATGGCACGTAAAGTTATACTAGCTACAGGAATTCAAGGAGGAGGAGAGTGGCACGTCCCGCCTATGGTTTCTGAAAAGTTGCCACCTCACCTTTATTCTCACACTTCCCAAACCATTGATTTTACTACGTTGAAGAACAAAAAAGTAGCTGTTTTAGGAGGAGGAGCTTCCGCGTTTGATAACGCCAACTATGCGCTTTCTGAAGGGGTTGCTGAAGCTCATGTATTTGTTCGCCGAAAAGAACTTCCGCGTATTAACCCAATCAGACAAATGGAAGCTTCAGGAATGATTGAACGTTTCCACGCTTTGTCAGATGCTGAAAAATATGAAGTGATGGCTCATTTTTTCGAATACAACCAGCCACCTACGAATGATACATTTGGACGCGCTTCCTCATGGCCGGGTTTTCATTTACACGTACATGCACCGTGGCTGGATGTCGAAGAAAAACAGAACAAAGCAGTTGTCACAACTCCTCAGGGAATCTTTACATTTGACTATTTAATTATTAGCACAGGGCTTCTAACAGATCCGGCTCTTCGTCCAGAATTACGCCTTGTTGAAAAACACATCGCTCGCTGGAGCGATCATTACAAAGCACCACATGAAATCGCCAATCCAGTATTGGATGCCCACCCTTATCTTAGTAATGGCTTTGCTTTTTCAAATCGCGATGGGGAAGGTCAAAAAATGGTATATGGCCTTTTTGCTTTTAATTATTCCGCTTTAATTAGCTGTGGAATTTCTGCTTCCGCTCTTTCAGGTCTAAAATATGCGATACCGAAGCTCGTATCAGAAGTCGCTAATCAGCTTTTTATTGATAACCGCCATGAGAATTTAACCAATTTCTTTGACTATAATGAGCCTGAATTTATCGGCAGCTGGTCAAAGGACGATAATCAAGTAAAAACAATATAGCAAAACACATTTTTAACAACGAAAAAGGTGAAGCATATGGAGCCGATCTCTAAAAAGAAGATAGCTACTTTGTATACTCAAATTAGCCAAGAGATTTTTAATGTAGGCGTGAATACTCAAAAAATAGATATTATTGATAATAAAATTCTTATTCTAGCTCAATCAAAAAGAATGCCGGCACTAGAAGCCCTCAGTGAAGAATACAGAGAATTAGTGATGTCTCTTGATGCCGCTTTGTCGACTAAATATAAAAAAATGCTAAAGCAAAAAGTGGAGCTTTTATTTGATATCCAGGTCACTTCTTTATTTAGAGATTATGATCCTGTTACTGAGAATTCTTGTACGGTTATTTGCTTTAAATAACTTCTCTATATAAATGGCAAAACGTTCGATGAAATCGTTTGTTTTGCAAAAAACGTAAAAGACGGATGCTTATCTTCTGTTTACAGAAGCAAAGAGCCGTGAAGATAGAAGAGTTTCCTTCTGTTTTCACGGCTCTTTTTATACATATTTTCATAAAAAAGGAGTGGGGAAATGACTGAATATACACTTGTTGATAAAGCGGCTGTAAAAACTAGTTAAAAAAATCCAATCGATCATTAAAGGAGTGAAAAACAAGTGGCGATGAATGAAAAAATGGAAGTTCATCATATGGAACTAACAAAAAACTCAGCACCCAACCCTTCATGGTTAGATAAGCTGTTTCATTTAACCGAACGCAAAACAGATGTAAAAACAGAAATTCTTGCGGGAATTACTACTTTTGTGACGATGAGCTATATTATCTTTGTTAATCCGACGATTTTAGCAGATGCAGGTATTCCAAAAGAAGCAGCAATTGCGGCTACGATTTTTGCCACTGTGTTTGCAACTCTTTTGTTTGCATTGTGGGCGAACATGCCTATTGCAGTTGCGCCAGGAATGGGGCTAAACGCTTTTTTTACGTATACAGTGGTATTGGGTGAAGGGTTGACGTGGCAAACAGGTTTAGGAGCCGTATTTATTTCAGGGGTTGTATTTTTTATTTTAACAATAACAGGTTTACGCAAGAAGATTATTGAAGGGATACCCACTATTTTAAAAAGTGCTATTTCTGTTGGAATCGGTCTATTTATTGCTTTTATCGGTTTTAAGCAAGCTGGAATTATTGTAAGCAACAAAGAAAATTTAGTAGCCCTTGGTCAGCTTACAAAACCGGGCCCATTACTCGCTTTATTAGGTTTCATCGCGGTAACTGTATTAACTGCTCGAAAAATTAAAGGAGCTGCTTTGATTAGTATTTTACTAGTATCAATTGCAGGGATGGCGCTGGGCATAGTAGAAGCACCTAAAAGCATCAGCAGCGTTGTGTCGTTTTCAATGCCAAGCATGTCAGAAACTTTTTTACAAATGGATATTAAATCTGCTCTCCATTACGGTCTTTTCTCTATTATTTTTTCATTTACGCTTGTGGAGCTATTTGATAATTTAGGATCGATGATTGGATTATCTAAAAAAGCTGGACTAATGGATGAAAAAGGAGAAATTAAAGGGTTAGATAAAGCGCTTATGGCAGATTCTCTTGCGACTGTAGCCAGTGCTGCTATGGGATCTACCGCAATGAACGCGTATGTAGAAAATGCTGCGGGAATTGCAGAAGGAGGCAAAACGGGCCTTAAAGCACTGGTCGTTGCCATATTGTTTTTAGTGAGTCTTTTATTTACGCCATTAATTAGCATTATTCCTTCTTTTGCTACAGCCCCTATTTTAATTATGGTTGGAGCTCTCATGTTAACGGAAATAAAAAACATTCCTTTAGATGAGATAACAGATGCTGTACCTGCTTTTTGTACCATTATTTTGATGCCGTTAACGTTTAGTATTGGCGAAGGCTTAGCTCTAGGGTTTTTATCTTATACATTCGTTAAACTGTTAGCAGGCAAGGCGAAGGAAATTCACTGGATTATGTACATCATTAGCGCCGCTTTTATTATCAACTTCATCTGGGCTGCCTGAGCGCATATATCTAGAGCAAAAAAGACTTCTCAGCTGAGAAGTCTTTTTTACTGTTCGTATAGATTTTAATTTCTCTCCCTTACAGAAATAAAAGATAGCGAAGGAAGATATATAACGTTGAAATCAAAAGAGATACGAGTGTGATTGGAGCTCCAATTTTTAAGAAATCCATAAATGAAAATTTATGTCCTTTTTTTACAGCCATGCCAGCTACAATGACGTTGGCAGATGCTCCAATTAACGTACCGTTTCCTCCCAAACATGCTCCTAGAGCCAGTGACCACCATAGTACACTGATTTGAGCAGAATCAGGGCTCATTCCCATTCCGTGAGCCATATCTTGAATAAGCGGAATCATTGTAGCAACAAAAGGAATGTTGTCAATAACAGCTGATGCAATTCCGCTAATCCACAAAATCAGATAAGCTGACAGTGCAATATTGCCGTCTGTAACGTTCAACGCGCCGGCAGCCAGCTTTTTAATAATGCCTACATCGATTAATCCTCCGACAAGAATAAATAAACCAGCAAAGAAAATAATCGTTGTCCATTCAACAGAATCAAACGCACTTTCTACTTCATCATGGGTTCTTAATCCAATTACCAATAATACAGCTGCACCCGTAATGGCTACCATAGCCGCATCGATATGTAAAACGGAGTGCAGGGTAAAACCTAGAATCGTTAATACTAATACCGTTAACGATTTTTTCATTAAAGCGGAATCTTGAATATAATCTTTTTCATTTAAACTCATTAGCTCTTGTTTTTTACTATCTTCTACTTTTAATTTTTTACGATAAATAAGAACAAGAATTCCTAGTGTAACAACACCGATAATTAGTACTGCAGGAGCTAAATTTAATAAAAAAGCGTTAAAATCAAGATGAGGATTCGCTGCCCCAATCATGATATTCGGTGGATCTCCTATTAAAGTTGCTGTTCCTCCAATATTTGAAAACAGCACTTCTGAAATAAGAAATGGAAAAGGGTTAATATTTAAGATAGTAGTGATTGAAAATGTAACCGGAACAATTAACAACACCGTTGTTACATTGTCTAAAAAAGCGGATCCGACACCTGTTAAAATCGATAAAATAACTAGAATTCGAACCGGATCACCTTTAGCGATTTTAGCAGACTTGATAGCTGCGTATTGAAACACGCCTGTTTTGTTTGTGATGCCGACTAAAATCATCATACCCATAAGAAGGACAATCGTTTCCCATTGAATGTGCTCCATAATGGCCTTATTAAAGTCAACAATACCTAACAGAATCATCAATATAGCACCTAAAAGAGCTGCTGAAGCGCGATTGATCTTTTCGGTCATAATCAAAAAATATGTAATGATAAATATAATAATGGCTGCGTATACATGAAAACTTGTAATGTGTTGAATTGCATTGTGCATAACAGTAACCTGGCGATATGTCATCTAGTGACGAGAACTTTGGATGTTGTCCAGGTTTTCACCTCATCTTTCATCGTTTAATTTACATCCAACTTTACGGTAAAACTTCTATAAAATCCGTTTTACTTTAACCAACCTCCTTTAAAAGCTTTGGTGTTCTTCAAAATGAAGACGATTCCTTCAGCATTATATCATATTTACATAAAAGCTTTCTTGCTAATTATTCAATGTAATTTTCAACCCACACGCTTATTATGCACCTTAAATCCAGTTTACATAATTGATTCCTCTAAGATTGGACAAAGTTAGACAAAGTTGGAACAGTGTCCAATTTTGTCTAACTTCAAAAAGTAAAATAAAACAATAGATTGCTAGTATAAAGCGATTTTAATGTTGGCACGGTACTTGCAAGAGTAGTTAAGTGAAGTTTGATAATCAAATGAGGAGGCTTACCATAATGAAAACTGCTCAAAATAAAACAGAAAAGCTTACGAAAGAAAAAGCCAGCTGGATGTATCAGAAAATGGTAGAAATTCGAAAGTTTGAAGATGAAGTACATCAAATTTTTGCAAAAGGTGTACTGCCTGGTTTTGTTCATCTGTATGCAGGTGAAGAAGCGGTAGCGGTTGGAATGTGCGCTCATCTTAATGACAGTGACAGTATTACGAGCACTCATCGGGGACACGGTCATTGTATTGCTAAAGGCGGCGATTTAGATGGCATGATGGCTGAACTATTTGGGAAGGTAACCGGGTTAGGCAAAGGAAAAGGTGGATCTATGCATATCGCGGATTTAGATAAAGGAATTTTAGGAGCAAATGGAATTGTAGGAGGAGGATTTCCGCTTGCATGCGGTTCTGCTTTAACTGCTAAGTATAAAAAAACAAAAGATGTAAGCGTTTGCTTTTTTGGAGACGGAGCGGGCAATGAAGGAACTTTTCATGAAGGAATTAACTTAGCAGCGATTTGGAAACTGCCTGTTGTTTTTGTTGCTGAGAATAATGGCTACGGAGAGGCAACTCCATTTTCTTATGCTTCAAGCTGCAGCACGATTGCAGACCGTGCCGCATCTTACAACATTCCTGGGGTACGAGTGGATGGAAAAGACGTGATGGCTGTTTATGAAGCAGCTGCAGAAGCGATTCAACGAGCGCGCAGAGGGGAAGGCCCAACGTTAATTGAATGTGTAACGTATCGAAATTACGGGCATTTCGAAGGCGACGCACAAACGTATAAATCAGGAAGTGAAAAGAAAGAACATCTTCAGGAAAAAGATGCGATCGCTCTTTTTGAAAATTACTTGCTTTCAGAACAAGTAGTAACAGAAAAAGAGCTTAGAGATATTGATGGTGATGTAGAAAAAGCAGTAAAACGCGCAGTTGAGCTAGCAGAAACAAGCGATTATCCTGATGCTTCCGAACTATTAACAGATGTTTATGTATCTTACTAATTAAAGGGGGAAAAGAAGATGACTAGAAAATTAAGTATGTCTGAAGCTATCAATGAAGCAATGAAACTAGCGATGCGAAAAGATGAGAATGTGATTCTGCTGGGAGAAGATGTAGCTGGTGGAGCGGAAATTGACCACCTGCAAGATGATGAGGCTTGGGGCGGGGTCCTTGGAGTGACAAAGGGGCTTGTACAAGAATTTGGACGTGAACGAATTCTTGATACGCCTATTTCAGAAGCAGCTTATATAGGAGCTGCAATGGGAGCGGCAGCCACAGGGTTAAGACCGGTTGCAGAATTAATGTTTAATGACTTTATTGGCTGTTGTTTAGATCAAGTGCTGAATCAAGGCGCAAAATTTAGATATATGTTTGGAGGAAAAGCTGAAGTGCCCGTCACGATTCGAACGACTCATGGAGCAGGGTTTAGGGCTGCAGCTCAGCATTCTCAGAGCTTGTATGCTTTGTTCACTAGCATTCCTGGCATTAAAGTAGTGGTGCCTTCTACCCCTTACGATGCCAAAGGATTATTGTTAGCAGCAATTGAAGACAATGATCCGGTTATCTTTTTTGAAGACAAAACATTGTACAACATGAAAGGAGAGGTTCCTGAAGGCTACTATACGATTCCGTTAGGAAAAGCGGATGTAAAACGCGAAGGAACGGATTTAACCATTGTAGCGATTGGAAAACAAGTAAATACTGCGCTTACGGCAGCTGAGCAATTATCTCACAAAGGAATTGACGTAGAAGTAGTCGATCCGCGAAGTTTATCACCTTTTGACGAAGAGACCATTCTTTCATCTGTAGAAAAAACAAATCGATTAATTGTCATTGACGAAGCCAATCCAAGATGCAGCATAGCAACAGATATTGCTGCGCTAGTTGCCGATAAAGGATTTGACATGCTTGATGCACCTATTAAACGAATTACAGCACCACATACACCTGTACCATTTTCTCCTCCATTAGAAGATATTTATCTGCCGACACCACAAAAAGTAATTGAAGTTGTATCGGAGTTGCTAGGAGATAAATCGCTTCTAAGCGTGTAATTTTAAAAAAGGAGGAGGAAGCAAATGGCTGCAGAGGTTGTAATGCCAAAACTAGGTATGGCAATGAAAGAAGGAACCGTTTCGACATGGAATAAAAAAGTTGGAGACTCCGTTTCAAAAGGAGATATGATTGCAAGCATTAATTCTGAAAAAATCGAAATGGAAATTGAAGCTCCGCAGGACGGTGTGATTCTTGATATCCTTGTACAAGAAGATGTAGGTGTGCCTCCTGGAACGATTATCTGTTATGTTGGAAATCCAAACGAGCAGCTTACTGAGCAGAACCGTTCAGCAAATGAGCTTCAGGCTCCCAAAAATGAGGTAGCGGCTACTATTTCTTTAGAAGAGCCACCAGCAAACGCAGCTTCGTCAAAGAAGAGCAAAGAAGCTGTGCGCATTTCACCAATTGCACGGAAAATAGCCGAATCTGAAAACATTGATATTGAGACGATTAAAGGCACGGGACCTAAAGGAAGAATCACAAAAGCGGATGTAGAGAAAGTGCTGGCGGAAAGAGCTGCAGAAGCGAGTCACCCACCGGCAGAAAGAGATAACCCCGCTATAAACAAAGAAACGCTTCCAGTAGCGGGCATGAGGAAGGTCATTGCAGGCCGAATGCATAATAGCTTATTAAACAGTGCTCAATTAACGATTAATATGAGAGCTGACGTGACGGACTTGCTGTCTCTTCAACAAGAAATTAAAGAAGTGACCCAGCAACGCCATAAGGTAAAAATCTCTCTAACCGATTTTATTGCTCGGGCTGTTGTTCTTTCACTTCAAGAACACAAGCAAATGAACAGTGCCTATATCGATAACGAAATTCATCTCTATAACCATGTTCATCTTGGAATGGCCGTGGCTTTAGAAAATGGATTAGTTGTTCCTGTTATGCAGCATGCTGAAAAGATGTCGTTAGTTGAATTAGCTGCAGAGATTAAAACACGAGCAGGGGATGCTCGGCAAGGTCAGCTGAGCACTGATAGAATGCAAGGTTCTACATTCACTATTACTAATCTGGGTGCTTACGGAGTAGAGTATTTTACACCTGTATTAAATCCGCCTGAAACAGGAATTCTTGGTGTTGGAGCTACTGAAGATGTACCAATGTATCAAGGAGACGAATTACAAAGAAGAAGCTTGCTGCCTTTAAGCCTGACGTTTGATCATCGGGTACTGGACGGGGCACCTGCAGCTAATTTCCTTGGAACTATTAAACAATACTTAGAGCAACCTATTTTACTACTCTTATAGAAAGGTGGTGCATTCCGTGAAACCTTTAGTTGTCATTGGCGGCGGTCCTGCAGGATATGTGGCGGCAATCACTGCCGCCCGGCAAGGAAAACAAGTTACGTTAATCGAACAAAAAGATTTAGGTGGAACATGTTTAAATGAGGGCTGTATGCCAACAAAGTCATTATTAGCAAGCGCGGAAGCCTACGAGAAAATCAAGCAAGCTGAGCAATTCGGCATCACTCTTCCTTTAGAACAAGTGAAAATTAACTGGGATGGCGTTCAGCATCATAAAACAGCTATTGTTAAAAAACTAGTGCAGGGAATTGGCTATTTGATGAGAAAGAACAGTATTAAAGTCATGAAAGGAGAAGCTTCCTTTTTGACAAATCATCGTCTAGCCGTGCGAAATGAAAATCAAGTAGAAGAGGTAGAGGCTGAACAGTTTATTATTGCTGCGGGTTCAGAACCTGCTAGCCTGCCATTTGCTCCGTTTGATGGAAAGTGGATCATTCACAGTGGACAAGCAATGTCGCTGCCTGCTATCCCTTCATCTCTTTTAATAGTAGGAGGAGGGGTAATTGGGTGTGAATTTGCAAGCATTTACAGTCAAATGGGTGCAAAAGTAACGATTGTGGAAGCAGCAGACCAGCTGCTTCCTGGTGAAGATGCTGATATCGCATTTACGTTACAGGAAGAGTTAGAGAAAAAAGGCGTAGCAATTTATACCTCCGCTTCGCTAACAGAAATGCAGCCTGAAAACAAAAAAGCTCTATTTAAACATAAAGAAGAGCTGCATGAACTGCAAGCTGAGTATGCATTAATTTCAATTGGAAGAAAACCTAGAGTGCTAGGTTTGGGTTTAGAACAGGTTGGCGTACATTTTTCAAAACAAGGAATTGATGTTAATGAGCATATGCAAACGAATATACCTAACATCTATGCTTGTGGAGATGTAGTTGGCGGAATTCAGCTTGCTCATGTCGCCTTTCATGAAGGCACAGTTGCTGCTTTGCACGCATGCGGAAAAGATAAGAGCGTAAATTATCGAGCTGTACCACGCTGCATTTATACTCACCCTGAAATTGCAAGTGTCGGTATGACAGAAAAGCAGGCTCGAAGCGAATACGGCGATATTCGCGTGGGAGAATTCTCGTTTACGGCAAACGGCAAAGCGATGATTGCAAATGATCCGGTTGGAAAAGTGAAAGTAATCGTAGAACCGCAGTTTAATGAAATTATTGGGCTATCCATTGTAGGTGCACATGCTACAGAATTAATTGGACAAGGAACCATTATGATGCACGGAGAGTTGACCACAGATATAATGGAAGACTTTATCGCTGCCCATCCTACATTATCTGAAGCCATTCACGAAGCTCTTTTGCAGTCAGCGGGTCAGGCCGTTCACTCTTAACTATACCAATGCCCTAAGTAATTAAGCCCTTTAAGAATGAAAAATAAAAATGCAGGGTTTAAAAAGATAAACTAGAGGATGAAGGAATCATGTAAGAGAGATAGGATTTTTCCTGCATCCTCGTCTAGTTTTTCTATTAATTTTTACATAACGAAAGTTTAAGAATCTCTCTTTGGTAATGATAACGTTTTCTTTGTGATTTATAATAATAGTAACAAGCCTTGATTTACTATATTCAATTAAGTTTATAGGGGAGAGGTAAGAAATGGAATCCACACTTTCTTTAAACACATGGAAACGTTTTGTAAACGAAGGAGCACTTGAATCTTCAAGGTTAAACGACATCATTGTAAAATCGTGGCACCGCTGTAAAAGCGCAGATGTTAATCCTTACCTAGATAAAGGCAGATCAATTTTAAAAAACGAAGATTTTCATTCTCGAAAACAAATGAATTCTTTATTTCTTGAAACGGCGTTGCCGCACTTAGAAAGAATCAGACAATCAGCGGCGGATTTAGGAATGGTTGCTCTATTAATTGACCCAGAAGGCTATATTTTATCTATTACAGGAAATAGACTTACACTGAATGAAGCAAGAAAAATTAATTTTGTGGAAGGTGCTTGTTGGACAGAAAAAGAAGTAGGCACAAATGCAATCGGTACGGCTCTGCAAACGGAAGAGCCCATTATGATAACGGGTACAGAACATTATTCGATTGCTTCGCATCAATGGAGCTGTTCGGCAGCGCCTGTTCGAAATGACGACGGAAATGTAATTGGGATTATTAATATTTCCTGTCCTGTAAACAGAGCTCATCCTTATATGCTTGGAATGGTTACATCCATCGCGTATACAATCGAACGGGAATTAAGCATTCGAATGCACAAAGACGAAATTGAGTTGGTTCATGCTTCTATGAATTTTGTTGATAGCAAACAGCTCTTGCTGCTTTGCAATTACAAAGAAGTGATTGTAGGAGCAAGTAAAACCGTTCGGGAATGTATACCAAAATGGTCAGGCTTGCAGTTGAATACGATTGTAAAACAGGGATTTCGTATAGTAATGGAAGTGCCTGTAATTTCAAAAAGACACGGTCATTCTATTGGAAAGATTGTTTACTTATCAGAAGAAACGACTCATAACCAAACAACTAAACAGATCTCTGCTCAATCATTTTGTTTTAAAGGAGAAGCAGGCATAAGCCGATCCTTTCAGCGAACATTAGAAGAAATAAAGCAGGCGGCTCCTACGGATACAACAGTCTATATTTTAGGGGAAACAGGTACTGGAAAAGAAGTAGTGGCTCAAACCATTCATGAAAACAGCTCGCGTAAAAACGGGCCTTTTATTGCTCTTAATTGTGGTGCCATTCCGAAGGAACTTATGGAAAGTGAATTATTTGGCTATGCAGAAGGAGCCTTTACAGGAGCACGGCGTCAAGGATACCAAGGAAAGTTTGAGCAGGCTAATCACGGTACGATTTTTCTTGATGAAATAGGTGAGCTTCCTCATTCTATGCAGATTTCTTTACTAAGAGTATTGCAAGAGCGCAAGGTCACGCCTGTGGGAAGCAATCAGGAAATTCCGGTAGACATCCGGATTATTACCGCTACTCATCGAGATCTTCGTCAGCTTGTCAGTGAAGGGAAGTTTCGAGAAGATTTATATTACCGGCTTCACGTGTATCCCGTGTATGTTCCGCCTTTACGGGAAAGAAAAGAAGATATTCCACATCTTATGCGGTACTTTTGTCAAACGAATGATTGGAATATGAATTTCCCCAAGGAACTAGTAGATAAATTGATAGATTACCAGTGGCCGGGAAACATTCGAGAATTATTTAATGTACTTGAGCGCTTGAAGATTTCGCTAAACACGGACTCAGAAAAAGAGACAATATTGAGTTATTTGAGTTCTTTAAACCTTGGTGGTCAGAGGAACATCTCTCACTCTGATACTTCACAAGAAATAGAAGAAAACGATTTTACGTCCCTATCCGCACTCACATTTCGTGAAAAAGTTCAAAAAGACTTGATGATGGATGCTTTACGTAAAACCCAGGGAAATGTGTCACTTGCCGCTAAGCTGTTAGATATACCAAGAAGTACATTTTATAACAGATTAAAAAAATTCAATTTGTAAGCTTAAAGTTTGTAGCTGTTTTAAATTTTTAAATAAGGATAGGAGCTGAGTAGAATAAAAGCATTCAGATGGCATGATTTGAAAAAGAAGCGTCCATTCATCCCCAAACAATCGTTTTACAAGAGCGTACAGTAACAGGTATTATTGGCTACCGCGATGTATTTCCTGCGGTTATTAGTTTAATGGCAAAAGGCTATTTTTCTGCTGATAAACTGGTGACAAAACGTATTAAACTAGAACAGGTGATTGAAAAAGGTTTTGAGACATTGTTAAAAGAAAAAGAACAGGTGAAAATTTTAGTGAAAGCCGAATAAAAAAAGAGGCTGGGACAAAAGTATTTTAGACGAAGTAAAAAATGAACCACTGATCAAGATTTTTGATTAGCGGTTCGTTTTTTTTGTTATGGTAAGCGTAGGTTCGATTGTTTAAGTACTTCTAGCAGTTGATTGGATTTATTTCGTTATATCTCAACCTCTTTAAATTTAATAAGGTAAATATGGCTGTTTTATTATCAGATTATTCTGTACTATATACAGTATATTGTATACAATATATAATCTAATCATTATCTAATTAATAAAATCAGAGGTGATGAGTGAATGACAGACAAACAGTTTAGAAATGTACAAGACGGAACAAAAGCGGTATGGGCAGGAGAAAAAGAATCGCTTGCTTACAATGCCACTCAAGTTCCTGTCGTCTTCAGCGTAGCTTATAATTATGATGACGTAGACGAATGGCAAGAAGTTGCGTTAGGAAACAAACCAGGCTATACGTATAATCGCATGAGTAATCCTACGGTTAAAGCTTTTGAAGAAAAAGTAAGGGTACTTGAAGAAGCAGAAGAAGCGGTCGCATTTTCCTCCGGCATGGCGGCTATTAGCAGCACATTGTACACGTTTTCAAAACCCGGAGACCGCGTCGTATCAGTAAAAGATACATATGGGGGAACAAATAAAATCTTCACTGAGTTCCTTCCTAACATCGGAGTGGATGTAACCTTATGCAATACGGGGAATCATGAAGAAATTGAAGCGGAAGTAAATAAAGGGTGTAAAGTGCTATATTTAGAGTCACCTACAAATCCTACGATGAAAATTATTGATATTGAAAGAATAGCAAAAGCAGGAAAAGCAGTAGGGGCAGTGGTCATTATTGATAATACGTTTGCGACACCCATTAATCAAAACCCTCTTCAATTAGGGGTAGATCTTGTCATTCACAGCGCCACAAAATTTTTAAGCGGACATGCGGATGCCTTAGGAGGGGTAGTATGCGGCTCTAAAGAATTAATGCAGCATGTGTATCACTACCGTGAGATCAATGGCGCGACCATGGATCCCATGTCAGCGTATCTTATTTTAAGAGGAATGAAAACGTTAAAATTACGTATACGTCAACAAGAGCGAAGCGCTTTGGTAATTGCTAAATTTCTTCAAAAGAAAGAAGCTGTTGAAGCCGTCTATTATCCTGGATTGGAAACACACCCTCATCATCATATTGCCAAAAAACAAATGAAAGGCTTTGGCGGAATATTAAGCTTTGTTTTAAAAGGAGAAATGGAAGCTATTAAAATTTTGCTGCCAAGGTTAACGTATGCAAATAAAGCCGGTAATCTAGGAGCGGTTGAAACGATTTACGGCCCGGCAAGAACGACTAGTCACGTAGAATGTACGCTTGAAGAACGTAAAGCTCTTGGAATATCCGAAGGACTGGTTCGTATATCTGTAGGAATTGAAGATACGGAAGATCTAATTGCAGACTTAGAACAAGCATTTGCTCACTTAGAATCCGCATCATCTATTAGTAATTAAAAAGACGCGTATTACTTTTTTTAATAAAAATAAGGTAAGCAACTCTTTTTAGTTGGTAGACATTTCTTCAGAATTGCAGAGATATTGTGGAATAAAACTGATAAATTAAACTGCACGTGTATTTTTTCGTCTGATTTTGTAGGTATGCTGATAAATTAGATGAAATAAAAATGTTTTTACACGCTTTAAAAATAAACTAACTTACAATAGCCTACAAATAAGGAATGATAGTATGTCGAAACAAGAAAGTGAATACACAATAAAAGATGCATCATTGTTTGGATTCAAATTAATGCAGGTAAGTAAAGCCATCTGGAGAGCTGCGGAAGATGACTGGGAGCAATGGGTGAAACCTTATGGTCTGAATGTAAATGAGCATCATATTTTATGTTTGGCTAGCAGCACGGGAGAAATCTCTATGTCAGAGTTAGCTAATTTAGGAGCTATGCATATCTCTACAGCATTTAATTTTTCGAAAAAATTAGAAAATCAAGGATATCTGCATTTGTCCAAAAGAGAAAATGATAAAAGAAACACCTACATCAAATTGACTGAAAATGGCGAACAATTATTGCTTGACACGCTCAAAGGATATGAACCACATAACAGTAAGGTGTGCAAAGGCGCACTTCCTTTAAAAACGTTATACGGAAAATTTCCCGATTTTCCAGAGCTCGTAACCGTTGTTCGCCAAGTTTGTGGCGGCGAGCTAGTGACCGTTGCTGATCAACCTTTTGTGAATATAGAAGAAGCGGAAATAGAAGAAAATGAAGATAAGAAAGAAGTCCAGCTAACTAGTAATTGAACGCGGTGAATAATGTGCAGAGAATAGGGCTTCGTGAAAATAAGTAAATAACAGACCGAGCTGTTTTATACGTGAGAAATTTGACGTATAAAACAGCTCTTTTTTATTTTGTGAATAATGATTCTCCATTATATTATGAGAAATTTAGGATAAGCTACCAGTAGTAAATTTACCGGAGAGAAGGAGTGGTTACCATGAATAAGTCAGACTCAATTTCTGTTTTTCAACTGATCCTTCTTTCGATGACGTTTATTGGCTTAAAAACTCATGTGATGCTTATATCTCCATTAATTAAAACGGCAGGGCGCGATGCTTGGATCACCGTTCTTCTTACTTGTCTTTTAACACTCATATGGGTTCCTTTACTCGTATATGTAAATAAAAAAACAAACGGCGAACATCTTTTTCAATGGATGAAAAAACATATGAATAAGTCATTTACCAACGTTGTTATTTTTCTTATAATCGCTTATTTGACCATTATGGAAATTGCCACCTTACGAGAGACGATTACGTGGATCAATATTATTTTTCTTCAGCGAACACCTTTAATTATACTCGTTTTGCTATTTGGTTTTACCTGTTGCTTACTTGCCGCTACGAGCATTAGAACGATTAGTATTGTAAACGTGTTTCTTTTATTTTTTATTGTGCTATTAGGTTTTTTTGTTTCTTTTACAAACTTTCAATTTAAAGATTATTCTTTATTGCAGCCTGTTTTAGAAAATGGCTATTTTCCTGTTATTAAAAGTATTGTATTTCAAGGATCAGGTATGGTTGAGCTGCTGCTGCTGCTTTTCTTGCAGCACAAAGTACCGCAGCCTATACGCTATAAGCATTTAGCGGTGGCAGGAATTCTCTTAACAGGCCTTACGATTGGGCCTCTTATTGGGGCAATTACTGAATTTGGTCCTGTAGAAGCCTCTAAGCAACGTTTCCCCCCCTATGAAGAATGGGGAATTGCATCACTTGGAAAGTTTATAGAGCATATCGACTTTTTATCTATTTATCAGTGGCTGTCGGGTACCTTCATCCGCATTTCGACCTTTCTTTTTATTATGAAAGAATTAGTTCCGTTTCAAAAAGGCCACAAAGGGTTTCTTTTACTCATTTTAGTGGTTATCACTGTATGCACGCTGGCTCCTATAACAGACTTTACTTTTTCAAATCTTTTATTTTTTACAATCATACCGGCTACTTTCTGGCTGTTTGTTGCTTTTTCTCTTTTCTTAGTAGTCATAGTCTTTCTAATTTCCCATAAAACAAGGAGGGATAAAAGTGGAATTTTTTAAGAAGCAAAAAGACTACAGCTCTAAAAAACAAGAGACCGAAAGTCTTTTAAAAGAAAGTTCTTCTCGTTCTCAGATCATCAATGAGTGTACGTTAAGAGATTTATTTGGAAAATGCGGCGATATTAACTTCGAGACCGTTTATTTTTATAACAAACGAGTGCTTATGATTTATTGTACCGGTTTAGTGAGTACGGAAATGCTATATGGAATGATCCCTAAAAGATTAGAGGAATGCTGCGCTAAGCTAGAGGGGGAAGTAGAAGGAGACAAGATCATAAAATTATTAAACCTTCCCTCAGTTTCTATCGTTCAAAATGAAGAACAGGCAGTTTCGGAAATTTTTTCCGGGAAATTATTCATTGATTTTGGATTACCGAACGCTGTTGTGTCTATCGATATTTCTGACCGTCCTCAAAGAAGTCCAGAAGAAACGAAAAATGAAGTAACCATATTGGGTCCTAGAGACAATTTTATTGAAGACTTACCTGTGAATATTGCTTTAATTCGTAAGCGTCTTAAATCGGTTTCCTTGTTAACAAAATCTTTAGAGATTGGAAAACGAACAAAAACAAAAGTAAGCATTTTATACATGGAAGACGTAGCTGACAAGAAGATACTTGACGAAATTATGGAGAAGTTAGGGAATATCGATATCGACGGTATTTTCAGCGGAACACAGCTAGAAGAGCTCATTAATAAAAATCCGTATAGCTTTTTTCCTCGCCACGCTTATACAGGAAGACCTGATTTTGCGGTTCAATCTCTGTTAAATGGCCGGTTCATTATATTAATTGATGGAACTTCATATGCGTATGTTACACCTATTAACCTTTTTTACTTATTAAAAGGATCTGAGGATAAAGAAAATACATATTTATACAGCTCTTTTGAGCGTATTCTTCGAATCTTCGGGCTTTCTATCGCTGCTTTTTTGCCGGGTTTTTGGGTTGCAATGACGGCTTTTCATCAAAATCAGCTTCCGCTCAGCCTATTAGCTACGATTGTTGAAGCAAGAAGAGGTGTCCCGTTTCCTACCTCTCTTGAAGCAATATTAATGCTTCTTTTATTTGAATTGTTTCGAGAGGCAGGGTTTAGACTCCCGACTTCTGTCGGACAGACACTCAGTGTAATCGGAGGGCTTATTATCGGTGATGCAGCCATTAGAGCCGGTTTAACAAGTCCTGCCATGCTGGTTGTCATTGCAGGCTCTACGATTGCTACCTTTACGCTAGCAAATCAGTCCCTTATAGGAACAATTTCACTGATCCGCTTTTTTAGTATTATCTGTGTTAGCATTTTAGGTTTTTTTGGCTTTTTTATTTCCATCTTTTTAGTCATGATCTATATTACAAACATTCGAACGTTTGGTGTGCCATATTTCGAATTAGCAACCCGATTAGATGCGAAAAATATTTTAAAATCTCTATTCCGCCTGCCCGAAAGTAAAAAAGCAACGAGAGCTAGTATGCTTAACCCCAGCGATTCCACCCGCGAAGAAGGAGGAAGTTAGTGAAAAGGACCATAAGGAACTTACTTATACTTATTATGAGCTCTTTTTTATTGTTTCTTTCGGGGTGCTGGGATACGAATGAACCGGAACAAATGGTATATGCACAGGGAATGGGGGTAGATTTTAAAGATAATCGTTACGTTCTTTACCTGCAGACCATCAATTTAAGTTTATTGGCAAAATCGGAGGCAAGCGGTGCTGGCGCGGGTCAAGCCAAAGTAGAAGTTGGCTACGCAACAGGAAAGACCATTGATGAAGCTATTTTTAGATATTATCAAATTTCTCAGCGCAGAATCTTTTTTGGGCACTTAGCTTTCCTTGTTCTAACGGACGATGCGTTAAAGCATGGCGCTGTCAAATCTGCGGTGGATTTTTTAGATCGTTATAGAGAAACGAGATACAACATTTGGATGTATGCTACGAAAAGCCCTTTGAAAAAAACGCTGTTAGCTACGCCTATGTTCGAAGTATCGAACGCTCTTTCTCGCTTGAGCGATCCTAAAGTGATTTTTAAGCAAAACTCCTTTATTCCACCAGTTGATTTAAGAGAGCTCATTATCCATCTTAATGAACCAAGTCACGAAGTAAACATCCCTCTAGTTCAGACTAAAGAACATTTAACAACGGATCAAAAAACAGAAACAGCTATTCAAGTAAACGGAGCAGTGGCTATTACATCATCTGAATTAAAAGGAGTTTTTTCTGAGAATAAAATCAAAGGGCTTAGATGGATAACCGATGAATTTGTACGAGCTGGTTTACGGGTAAGGCTGCCTGATCATTCCGATATTGATCTTGTGGTAGACAAGAAAAAAGTAAAGGTTGAACCTGTTATAAAAGGTAGTAATCTAACATTTAATATAAAAATTCGGGCAAAAGCAACGATTTTAGTTATGCCGCAGCACGAAAAACTATCAACTATAAAAAAAGAAGCTGAACAGAAAATTAAGAAACAAATTATTGAAACGTACGCGCAAGGCTTGAATATAAACAGCGATGTTTACAGGCTTTCTCATGTTCTTTACAAAAAAGAACTGCGTAAATGGAAAGCTGTTCAAAGCAACGGGGCAATTCCTTTAACAAAAGACTCAATAAATGTGAAGGTCAACGTACAGGTTAAGCACGGAAACAAACAGCGAATAGGTCCGACTATAGATTAAAATACTTAACATCCGCACATCTCACCACTCATTAAAACGAAAAAACATTGGGCAAGAGTTGAAGAATAGATAAGGTAGAAAAGACCAACCTAAGAACAAACTGAATTAGGAGATTATAGATGGAAACAATTAAACCAATCAAAATAGGTTCAAAAAAAACAAACGTGAAAGAGAAATTAACAGCCCCCGAAATGGGAAAACTTTGGGCAACCTATATGGGCAACAACATGTCTTCGCATATTTTAAGCTATTTTCTTGAACACGTTGAAGATCCAGATATAAAAAAACTGTTACAGCATGCAAAAGACTTAACGGAAGAATTTCAAAGTAGCGTAAAAGACATTTTCAAAAAAGAAAATGTGCCGATTCCTTATGGATTTACACAAGAAGACGTTAACCTAGGCGCTCCAAAGCTGTTTGAAGATGAGTTTTACGTGCATTATTTAAAATATGTTGCTAAAGCAGGATTAAGCATTTACAGTATTGCGCTACCCTTAATGTATAGAGAAGATGTCAAGACATTATTAACGTATTGTATGAAAGCGACAATGGAACTTATGGAGCAAATAAAAGCAACGTTAATGAATAAAGGTCTCATTATTAAGCCACCCATTATTCCTCCACCAGAAAAAGTGAATATGGCTAATACTCATTATTTAAGCGGATTTATAGGAGATGTTCGACCTTTGCATGCATTAGAAATTGCTCATTTGTATGATAATATCGAGAATAATGTGACTAGTAAAGCCGTAATTTTAGCATTCGGTCAAGTTGTTAAAAGTGAAAAAATCCGTGCTTTGTTTGTAAAAGGAGAAGACCTGACAAATAAGGCCGTAGAGCGCTATATTGAAAAGCTTCATCGAGCTAATTTACCAGCGCCATCCTTTCTTGATCATTTAGTCACTACTTCTACTTTTTCACCATTTTCGGATAAATTGATGCTGTTTCACAAAATGGATATGTTCTCAATGAAAATGAGGGCTTTTGGAAATTCAGTAGCCGTCAATGGAAGGCATGATTTGGCGCTGTTATATGGAAAATCGCTGACAAATATCTCAAGGTTTGTAAATGATGCAGCAGCTATTATGATGGAAAACGGCTGGATGGAAACACCGCCGGAAGCGGTAGATAGAGGTCATTTAAACTCCAACTAATTAAATAACTTGCCATAAAACATGTAAAAAAGTTCTTAACCTATATAGCTTGAATAAGTAAAAAACACACAAAACAAATGTCCAGATTTTGTGTGTTTTTTATTTGAAGAGAAAAAAGCTGTTAAACCTGTTTTTATATTTAATGGTCATTAAACTAAAGCAACTTAGGATTACAATTTGTATAGGAGCTTAATGTCTCCCTGTATAAAAAAATGCTATTTATTCGCTGCTCTTTATTTTAAAGAAATTACTATATATTTATAAGAGATTAAAAAGAAATTAAAGAAATTATAAACATTGGTAAAACGTATATTGGTAAAAGCCTTCTCCTGACTGAGTCTAAGGGGTATTAGGGAATCAAAAAAACTGTAGTTAACAACAAGAATTTTCACGAAAAAATATAGGATTTTTTTGTAGTAGCTATATTTTTTACGCAATAGTTAGGAAAATAACGTATATTAGTTGTATTTTTTGTTCATTTAGTTGATTTTTTTCGTGAGAACGAAAATCAGTATCATTTAAAAAGACTTATTATAGCTTAGAGACATTTATTTTTTAGTAAGTTAAAGAGAAAAAAAGAATGTGAGGGAAATAGAGTAGAAATGAGTAAAAAAAGGCATAACAAAAAAGAGTATTATAGAGCGTTAATTTTTGCCTGATAATACCCGTTGGCAATTTTTCGGATATACGTAAAGAAGTTTGACTCCATTTCGTGCACAAGAGGGCGAAATGCATCCATACTTTCCTCTATGTAAGTTTGTTGTAGATAATGCTGAACGGACGTTAATGATTTTTCGATTATATCTAAACCAAACTCATGTACAATGGAATGAATATCTTCCTTTTTAATCGAATAATGACCAAAAGATTTAAAGAAATTCTTAAACTGAGCAAATGCATGCTCTCCACGGATTTTTTCGATTTCTTTTTGTTTTTTACTATCATGAGCGCCAGTTAAATTGAAGCTTAAAATAAAACCATCCTTGATTTTTTCAATAATTGATTTTCGTGGCTGCTTTTCTTCTAATAATGTTTTGACGCAATCATCTTTTTCTAATATATCAATATGGAAAATGGAGCTCAATTTACTAGCCATTTCTTTAATAGCAGCTTTATAGCCAATGTATTTTGGAAGAATGTGTTTTACCTCAGTGTAAGATAAAAGTGCTTCTGAATCTTTCTTTACGTTTACATCAGATTCGTATACGTACAACGCACGTAAAGCCAGACGCAGCATGTTGATATTTTTAATAGCCAGCAATTGATAAATCACTTCCATCGAAACAGAAGTATAACCACCTTTTGAAGTATATGTACTGTTATCTTCATCAAGCATTTCAGGATTATACGATATGTTTTGAACATCAGCAGCTTCTTTTATATGTAAATCTAAAAAATCCTCTAAATAGTTGTTTAAAGAAACTTGAATATAGTCTCCCCATAAACGATCCCAGCGAATGATGTCATAGTCTTCTAAAAGCTTATTATTATTTTGAACGGTCCGAACGGAACATTGGATTGTATTAGCCAGTTCTTGCTCAGAAATAATTGAAATATGACCTTGGCTGTTACATTTGGCTACGTAAGCTAAAATTTGCTTCATCAGAGAACCCGTCCACTTTATGTCTACAAAGTTTTTTGCTAGACCGAATGAATGTTTTTCATAGTAATAGCTGTTGTCTCGTTTCGTCTTTCTATTTAAGCCGCTCATGACAATCAGCAGCTTGTTTGCTATAAGGGTGTGCCGTTTTAGTGACAGCTTTTGTACACTCATGTAGTTACCTCCTTTCCAAAACTATATACGTCGTCTTTTACAGTATAGACACAGTCATATAGGCTGTAAAATGACATATTTGCACGGGAAAGTGGTGCATTTTTTTAAAAGACTAGTGATACCAAGGGATGAAACATCTATTTACAAGGTGACATATTTGCACGGAGATGTGGAGCAAAAATAACGTTATATTTCATAAACGTTGATAAAACAGCATTCTTAAGCTAAATGTCGTATTATGACGGATGAAATACACAAAATGCGACAAATTCAAAAAAAATTTTGATGTAAAAATGACATATTTGCACGGAGAATAGGAGCAAAAATGATAAAAGTAAAGATTCAGGTAAGAAAGTGACACATTTGCACGGAAAATAGGGACAAAAAAAAGAAAAATGCCCTTTTTAAGACACAAAAAGTTCACATTTTCAGAGAGGATAAACAAACATTTGCAGCGGAAATGGTGTTTTTTTAAGGAAGTGACATGTTTGCACGGAAATCTGGAGCAAAAAACACTTTTGCACGGAGATGTGGAGCAAAAATTGGAGAAAACGAAGAGGAAAAGTCGCTGTCACAAGAAAATTTATGTAAAAGTGGCATATTTGCACGGAAGTTTGGAGCCAAACTTATAGTAAATGCAGGATAAAAAGAAAAATGACACTTTTGCACGGGAATCTAGAGCAAAAAATAATTATAATACCTTTTTTGGACACAGAAAGTTCACAAAATGATGATAAAGGTGAAGTTTAACTGCCATATTAGCAGGGGAAATAATATGTTTACATGGAGAATTGGAGCAAAAAAACACTTTTGCACGGAAATGTGGAGCAAAAAATATAGTAACTAATAGTAGGTAGATAAAAAGAATGCTCTTATAAAGATGATAAGAGCATTCTTTTTTAGCCTATAGAACTTGTTACGTTTTGATAAATAGAAAGGGGAGCATATTCGTAATCACCGGCTAATAAGTCTTTTACTTCACTTTCTCCCACAGGAATAAAGGTAATTTGAAACACTTGGCCTACTCTTTTATAAGATTGGACGGCTAGTTTTTGTTCGACTAGCTCATCTAAGGCTGTTTCAATTTCGACAAGGTTTTCTTTTTTTCGTCTTTTTCGAAAGCGGACTCTTGTCGAAAAATATAAATAATCTCTTGTGACATTGTATGAAGATTTTGTTTCATAGCAAATGAGACGCTCTTTTTGCATAACGAATAGCAAATGGTAAGCGGCGTCTAAACTTAATTTTTCTACTTTATTTTTATAGATACGCACCGTTTGGCGTTGAATATAGTCTCTATATATCACTTCATTGACGTGAATTTCAGCAATTCGCGTTCCGTTCGGCATCGTAGTAATATCCACAAAGTCAAAAATACCATAAGCAATTTTTTTATTATGCTGCACTTTTGTCATGCTGTAGTGCTTCATTTTCGTAATTCTTTCTTCTATCATCTGATAGTTGCGCTTACTGTCTGTTTTATAAAGTGCTTTCACAAGGTCACCAATTTTTACGTTAATGATTTTCTGTGTAGCGAACAATTCATCGCGTTGGCTCATGATCTCTAAAAACACTTTATAATCAAACCGATCTAAATCACTAATTTTATTTCCATTTTCTTCAGCGTATTCTTTTTCTATTAACAATTCGTAATCTGTCCCGTCTTCAGAGTTATAAGTACTTAAGAAATATTCTTTTCCTTCTTTCTCTAATAGGGGTTGCTCGACGAGAAGCTTTGCTCTTGAGTTAGAGAAAAAAGGGTTCTCTACAGTTGAAAAAGGGCTTTCAATAATACTATGATTTCCATTTTGGAAGCTTGGGTCCAGTATAGTCAGCCCAATAATAATAGATATATCCGTATGGATTGCTTTTTCTCGCTGGGTCTTGGTTTTTTGATGAATATAAGGATAATCCGTTAAGAAGAAGCTATCTTCTTGACTCCATTCACGCAGAATACCAATTCGTTTATCAATGACTTCTTCCGGAGATGATACATTTTCAAACTGTTTGCAAAAGAGTTCTTTTCCATTCGTTTTATAATAAGCTGTTAGCGCTTTGTATTCTCCAATTAGTTCTTTATTTTTCTTAGGCTTTTTTTGCTCATAGTCGCGTATAGCAGCATCTAACCATCTGCGTTTCGTACGATTAAGAAAGTCTTTTTTTAAAATCCTCAACGCTTCGTTTACATCTTTATTTTCAAAGTGCTGCTGATAAAGAGGGAGGATGGTGCTTTCTAAATCACTTTTTATACTTTCATTATAAACAGATAAGAGGCGTAATTTAGATACTCTATCAATGACTTCGCGTATGAGTAAAGATGAATAATCCATACACATCTAACCTCCTTAACCTTAAGTTAGTCATTTTAATTCTTAGCTGGATAGTGGCTTTAAATCTATTGTAATGCACTAAAGTTCGATGCTACAAACAAAAGACGGCTACTATCTATAGTCTATTTTTCATTATACACGTGCAAAGCGGGCGAAGGGGGAGATTTTCTTATTTTCTTTTTTAGTAATCTACATTTTGTCATGAAGTATATACATTTGCAGTGTAGCTTATGTATGGAGAATGACCGTGTCCGCACCACTGCTAATTCTGCTACCGAGTTTAATGGACTGATAGAAAGTATCTCAAAATAAAAGGTTATCAGCGATTAAAAGAGAATACTTTGTAAAACTATTAAACTCATAGCGGAGGTCATAAATGAACCCTATATTAAATGAAGTAGGCACGGTTTTTATTCCTGTAAAGGACATAAAAAAAGCACGAGACTGGTATTGTGACATACTAGGTTTGATAGCAGATGGAGACATTTTATACGATCATTTATATGTGATACCTATGAATGGAACAGGAATTGTATTAGATAGCAAAACTTATTCAAAAAATACGCTTTTTAAAACGCCAGCTTTTCATTTGAATACAAACGATATTAAAGAAGCTTATGAATATATGAAACAGAAAAAAGTAGAGCTAACGACAGGAATTCAACACAATCATTGGTTTACATTTAAAGATCCGGATGGAAATCACCTGATGGTGTGTCAGTGCTGACCCTATGGAACAATAAAAGGACCTTCAAGAGAAGGTCCTTTTATTGTATTGCCTTTGCATTTTACAACTTGATAGATTTATTTCTGAATTGAATCATTCTTACAATATTTATCACAATGGTTTTTGTTACAGCATAAGCCGGAATCGCTAAGATCATTCCGAGTATTCCTGCAATATTACCCGCAACAAGCAATAAAATAATAATTGTTAAAGGATGTGTGTTTAATTTCTTTCCAATTACTAGCGGAGAAATAATGTTCCCGTCGAGCTGTTGAACGATTACGACGACAATAATTACTAATATCGCTTTTGTAGGAGAGTATAATAAACCTACGATTAAAGCGGGTGCTACGCCAATAAAAGGGCCGACGTACGGGATAATATTAGTAAGGGCTCCTATTAGTGCGAGTATTAATGCATAAGGCAACCCGATGATGAGGTAACCAATGAATGTACTAATACCGACAAACAAACAAACGAGCATTTGGCCTTGAATATAAGTAGCTAGCGTATTTGTTGTTTCTTTCATTGTACGTAACGTTTCTTTTCGGTAAGAAGCAGGAACCATACGCAGCGTATTTTTACGAAGTTTATGGCTGTCTTTAAGCATATAAAAAAGAATGAAAGGAACGGTTACAACCGTAAGCGTAATATTTGTTACGACGCTTAAAACAGATGAAATACTGTTTGTGAGATTCGTAGGTAAAGTAGACGCGTAGTTTAAAAGTGACTCTTCAATATGATCGAGCGACACATATTTTTGTTCAACGAGCCAGTTAAACCATCTTGAATTAGATAAATCATTTATGTACTCTCTCGTTTCTACAATGTAAGACGGAATATTCTTAGCCAAATCAGTTAATTGTTTAGATAAAGTAGGTCCCACACCGCCCACAATAGAAGCAATTACGCCGATAAACACAACGTATAATAGTAAAATTGCCAGTGTTTTTGGCACTTTTTTTCTTGTGAGAAATGACACAATTGGTTCGAATAAAAAGAAAAGAAAACCAGCTACAAGAATAGGGAAAAACAAAGTGGAGATAAACACACCGATTGGCAGAAAAACAAACGAAATATGTTTACAAATGTAGATCAGTAAAGCAATCATCAATAGTTCTAATGTCCAAAAATGCAGTTTCGATTTAAACAAAAAGTTACCCTCTTTCTTTACTATTTTTTACTATCATACATCAAAAAAGAAACCCACTGCACGTTAAAAGTGGGCTTTTTAGTCTGTATAACTTTCATTTACATAAAAATTAGGATTTTTCCTCTTTATCTTCAGTAGTATCCTCTGGAGTTTTTTTGTCGTCATCCTGTATAATTCCTTCCGCTGCATTTTTAAATTCTCGCAGGGAATGTCCAAATGCTCGTCCTATGTCCGGCAATTTACTTGGTCCAAATACAATTAAGGCAGTAATCCCGATCACGACCATGCTTGTGGCTCCTGGCATGATATCCTCTCCTTTAAAAGCAATGAATATATGAAAATTAAAAAGAGATAGTAAATAAAGTGCATGTTTATACTATTCACTTTTCTCTTTAAAATTCCTTTATTTTAAATGATACGAAAATAAGGTGCAGCGGCTATGTATGATTTAAATGCTAGTAGTGATATTTTGCATATGAAATTTATTATAGCATTAAAGACAGCCGTTCGCCTTATTCCCCTTGTATAAGCTCTATGTGAAAAAACTTGCTTTAATTCTTATGGAAACATGTCATAAATCCTGGTTTTTTAAAATGAAGAATCAATATATGAAATAAAGAGAGAAAAAAATTGAAAAATATAAAGATAAATTGTTGTAAAATTTAGAAATAAGTAATAGAATTAAATAAAATGTTAACGTTAACATTTTTGTTATTGAAGATTATATCTTATTAATATAGTTATCTATAAATAAGAGTATTCATCAATTTATTTGATTTTGTTAACGTTAACAAAAAAGTGAAGGAGTGAATGAGAATGAAAAAGTTTATGGATGACCATTTTTTATTAACAAATGAAACAGCAGCACACTTGTATAATACTTACGCAAAAGATATGCCGATTATTGATTATCACTGCCACTTAAACCCCAAGGAAATTTATGAGAATAAACAGTTTAAAACGTTAACTAACGTTTGGCTAGATGGAGATCACTATAAATGGAGACTGATGAGAGCCAACGGAATTGAAGAAGAAAAGATAACAGGATCAGCGAGTGACTATGAAAAATTTCTTGCGTGGGCTAAAACAGTTCCGATGACGATTGGGAATCCGCTATATCATTGGACGCATCTAGAGTTAAAGCGTTTTTTTGATATTGATGAGATATTAAATGAACAAACAGCACCGTCCATTTGGGAAAAAGCAAACGAGAAATTACGCAGCGGTAAGTTTGGTGCACGAGATCTTATTACACGTTCTAACGTAAAAGTTATTTGTACAACCGACGACCCAACAGATTCACTAGAGTATCATATGAAACTAAGAGATGTACAAGACTTTGAAACCCAAGTACTTCCAAGCTTTCGTCCGGATAAAGGGCTTGAAATCAATCAAGAAGGGTTTAAGAACTGGATTGCAAAGCTGCAAGATTGTGCACATCATTCCATTCACACCTATGATGATTTGTTAAAAGCTCTTGAAAGTCGAGCTCGTTTTTTCCATTCCATGGGAGGGCGTTTATCTGATCACGCACTAAATAAAATGGTATATACGAAGACTTCGAAAGAAGAAGTTTCGAAGATTTTCTTAAAAGCCTTAAAAGGTGAAGGCGTAAGTCCTGAGGAAGAAAGTAAATATAAGTCATATACGTTAATCTTTTTAGGGAAGCTGTATAATGAGTTAGGTTGGGCAATGCAATTTCACCTTCATGCTCTTAGAAACAATAACACCAAAATGTTTCGCCAGTTAGGTCCGGATACAGGGTATGACTCGATGTACGACGGACAAGTGGCAGAGCCTCTCGTACAGCTTCTTGATCAAATGGACGTACAAAATAGTTTGCCAAAGATCATTTTATATTCGTTAAATCCAAAAGATAATTATGTATTAGCAAGTATAATTGGCAGCTTTCAAGGAGGCGGTATCCCTGGCAAGCTGCAGCTTGGTACGGCTTGGTGGTTTAATGATCAACGAGAAGGTATGTTAGAACAAATGAAAGCGTTATCAAATGTTGGGTTGTTTAGTCGGTTTATCGGTATGTTAACAGATTCCCGAAGTTTTCTTTCGTATACAAGGCATGAATATTTCAGAAGACTAGTATGCAGCTTAATTGGTACGTGGGTAGAAGAAGGGGAAGTACCTAATGACCAACAGCTGCTTGAGCAAATTGTAAAAGGAATATGTTATGAAAATGCTAAAGACTACTTTAGTTTCCCAGCCTATACGCTGCAAAATTAAAAACGCAAAATAGCTTAAAGAATTGCAAGGGGAGAAGGGGGATTACCATGAGTGTTGTGGCAACTGAAAGAAAGGTTGAAATAAAAGTAGAAGAGAAAAATCTTAGTGTAAAAGAAAAAATATCTTATGGTATGGGTGATTTTGGTAACGGTTTCATGTTTGATTTAGGGCAGTTGTATTTGTTGAAGTTCTTTACAGATGTGGCAGGCATCCCTGCCGCGGCTGCGGGAGGGATTTTTCTAGTAAGTAAGTTATTTGCGGCAGTTTGCGATCCAATTGTTGGTTCGTCCATTGATTACCGAAAAAATATAGGTGCTAAAGGGAAATTCCGGCCGTATTTACTATTCGGAAGTATGGTGTTAGCCATTTTAACCGTACTCACTTTTATTTCTCCAAATCTTTCACCGGCGGGTAAATTAATTTATGCGTACGCTTCTTATATGATTTGGGGAATTGGCTATTCATTTGTCAATATTCCATACGGATCGCTAGGCGCATCCATGACTCAAAATACTTCTGATCGCACGTCTCTTGCTGCTTTTCGTCAAACAGGATCGCTAGGTGCACTGTTTGTAACCAGCATTGCTGTTGTACCGCTCATTTTGTTATTTCCAAATGAAAAAATCGGTTATCCCGTTGTCATGGGAATTATGTCGGTCATTGGAATCATCGCTTTTTATGTATGCTATCGCAATTGCAAAGAACGCATTGTCGTAAAAGAGAGTCCAAAAGAAAAATTATCAGTCAAGTCTATTTTTAAAACGTTTGTAAGTAACAAACCTCTTTTAATTTTAGTGTTTATGACGGTATTTACCATTTCAGCTTACAATATTAAATCAGCTATGCTTATTTACTTTGCACAATATAATTTAGGAAATGTTAAATTGATGGCTTACATGAACTTTATTATTATTGGTTCATCTTTTCTAGGAGTCATTATGCTGCCAAAGCTTGTTAGCCGATTTGGAAAAAAGCAAGCGGCAATGATTGGCTTAGGAATAAGTATTGCAGCGGACACAGTAAATTTCTTTATGCCTTCTAACGTCGTAATTTTTACGATTTTAGCAAGTATTGCTTTTATAGGTATCAGCATTCCCAACGGGATTACATGGGCATTTGTATCAGATATTATTGATTACGGTGAATGGAAAACAGGCGAAAGAAAAGAAGGCACAACGTATTCGCTGTTCAACTTTTCTCGAAAGCTCGCTCAGTCGCTATCCGGCTTCTTATCAGGTATTGGTTTAGGGTTAGTTGGGTATATCCCAAACGTAACACAAAAGGCAGGTACATTAGTGGGGATTAAAAGTTTGCTTTTACTGTATCCTGCTATTGCTTTATCCATTGCTGCAGTGATTATTGGCTTTATGTATAAGCTAACGGATAAGAAACACGCGGAGATTATCCAAGATATTCATGCTAGGTCTTAGTCAAAACTGTCACAACATTCACCATTTGCTTATTATTCCTACTAACTTGTGATATCCTTATAATAAAAATCGATACTGATTCATTAAAGGAAGGTAAATGAAATGGGTGTTACAATTAAGGATATTGCAAAACTAGCAAACGTATCACATACAACGGTTTCACGTGCATTAAACAATAGTCCGCTTATTAAAGAAAAAACAAAAAAGAAAATTTTAGATATTGCAAATACGCTTAACTATATTCCTGACTATCATGCGAAAAATTTAGTTCTACAAAAATCTCATACAATTGGATTGTTTTTTACGAGCATGGCAAACGGTACGTCACCAAGTTTTTTAGTGGATAGCATTAGAGGGGTAAGTAAAGTAATTGATGTTCAGTATAATTTATTTGTAAGAGGCATTGACGATTATGATGATTATACGTACATCAATAATAAACGCTTTGATGCGATTATTTTAATGAGTCAAAGCGATCGTGATAACACTTTTATATATAACGTAGTGGAGAAAGGCATCCCGTTGATTGTGCTCAACCGCCAAGTTGACGATTCATCAATTATTAATATTTTGTCTAATGACAAAGAAGGAGCTTACAAAGCCGGCGAGTATTTGATTGAATTAGGTCACAGACATATTGCAATCATAGAAGGAATAGAAGGCTTTAAATCAACTCAACAGCGTAAGGAAGGATTTCTTAACTCGTTAATTGATCATAATGTTTCCATTCGCCAAGAGTATATGATTCAAGGAAATTACGATATGCAAAGCGGATATGAAGGAATGAAAGCACTGTTAAGGTTGAAGCAACCGCCAACTGCTGTTTTTTGTTCAAATGATGATATGGCAATCGGTGCTATGAATGCCGCATTCGAGTCTGGGCTAAACGTACCGAGTGATATCTCAATTATTGGATTTGATGATATTGAATTAGCCAAATACACCACTCCTTCACTAACAACCGTTAAAAGACCAATCGAGAAAATCAGCATGACCGGAGCAGAAGCAGTTTTATCATTAATGAACAAAGATGACAAAAATATACTGCAAAATAAAGTTTTAATTAATACCGAATTAATGGTTCGCCAGTCTGTAAAGTCACGCTCATCTATGTAGCCGGTTATTTAGTATAACCGGCCCAAAAATGTTAACGTTAACATTTTTAGAATTAAAATAATATAAAAAGCTATAAAAATAACAATGTTAATGTGTGCAAAAAAGGAGATGCTAACATGAAGTTAAACCGTCAGATGCAAGCTAACACACGTATATACCCAGAAAAAGTACTGCAGTTCGGAGAAGGCGTATTTCTAAGGGGGTTTGCTGATTGGCAAATTCATCAAATGAACAAACGCACTGCATTTAAAGGCAGTATAGTAGCTGTCAATCCGAGAATCACAGGAAATGCAGGTAAATTGAATAAGCAAGACGGTTTGTTTACGGTTTCTCTTCAAGGAATTCAAGACGGCAAAGCAGTCAAAGAACATGAAGTAATTGAATCTATTAGCCGCGGTCTAAATCCATATGAAGATTATGAGGCGTATATGCAATTAGCGGAGAAAGAAGAGCTAAGATTTCTTATTTCTAATACAACAGAGGCAGGCATCGCATTTTTAGAAGAAGACCGCTTGGAACATGCACCGCAAACGAGTTTTCCTGGTAAAGTCACGGCATTTCTATATAAGCGGTTTAAAGCTTTTCAAGGAGATCCAACAAAGGGACTTATTATCCTTCCTTGTGAATTAGTGGAGCGAAACGGGGACTTGTTAAAGAAAATGGTATTGCGCTATGCCGACAAATGGAATTTAGAGAAAAAGTTTACCGAATGGATACACGAAGCAAATGCTTTTTGCTGCACGCTTGTTGACCGAATTGTGCCAGGTTATCCAAACGATAAAAATATGCTCAATGAACTGAGTTATGAAGATGAGTTTTTTGTTATCACAGAGCCATTTTACTTATGGGTTATTGAGGGACCTGAGTGGGTAAAAGAAGAGTTTCCCGCGGAAGAAGCTGGTTTACATGTGAAATTTGTGAACGACATTGCACCATATGCGCTGCAGAAAGTTAGAATTTTAAACGGTATTCATACTGCTATGATGCCTGTTGCGTATTTAGCGGAACTAAATACGGTCAGAGAAGCAGTTGAAGATGAAGTAATTGGAACGTTTATTCGAAAATGTCTGTATGAAGAAATTATTCCTTGCTTACCAGTTTCCGAAGAAGAGTCTTTGTCATTTGCTAAATCTGCATTAGAACGCTTTCAAAATCCGTTTATCCATCACGAATTAATGAGCATCTCTTTGAACAGCATGACAAAGTTTAAAACGCGAAATATCCCAACCCTTAAAGAATACGTTGAAAAGCAAGGAGCGCTGCCTGCTTTGCTTACATTCTCTCTCAGTGCCCTCATTTCTTTTTATAAAGGAAAAAGAGGGGGAGAAAAAATTGAACTATCAGATGACCCTGCAGTTCTAGAAATGTATGAGTCTCTTTGGAATACGTATGACAGTACTGAAAAAAATATCTCTTGTATTGTAAGAGAAGTGCTGGGTTGTAAACAGCATTGGGGAGAGGATTTAAATACAATTCCTAGTTTAACAAAAGCCGTAACGAGTGGAGTCTTAGTCATTGAAACTCTCGGAATGAAACAGGCAATAAAAGAAATTCTCTATGTAACCGCAACTAAACAGTAAGAGGTGAAGCATATGAAAGAAGTAATTCGTATTCATCAGGAAGATAATGTAGCAGTAGCTTTACGAGATCTTTTTGCACAAGAGAACCTTATGGTTAACGGAAAAGAAATTTCTCTAAAAGAAGAAGTGAAACGGGGCCATAAAATAGCTCTTACGCCTATTTCAGCTGGCGGCAACATTATAAAATATGGTTTTCCAATCGGGCATGCGACTCACTCTATTTCACCTGGTGAATGGGTGCATACGCATAACACAAAAACAAATTTAAATAATATTAACGAATATGAATTTCATCAAAAGTTGGCAGCTCCTAAAGAAAAAAAACAATCGCTAACGTTTAAAGGATATCGCCGCAAAAATGGAGATATTGGAATTAGAAATGAGCTCTGGATTGTCCCAACCGTAGGGTGTGTCAATGGTATAGCCGAACAAATGATTAAACAATTTCAAAAAGAAATAGGGGATATCTCGCCTTTTGAACATGTAACCGTTTTAAAACACAATTACGGATGTTCTCAGCTCGGTGATGATCACCTTAATACAAGAACCATGCTTACGAGAATGGTACAGCATCCAAATGCAGGTGGCGTACTAGTATTAGGGCTTGGATGTGAGAATAATAGCTTAACAGAATTTAAACAAGCGCTAGGTACAATTGATGAAAGCAGAGTGAAGTTTTTACAATCTCAAGACGTCGAGGATGAAGTTGAGGCAGGAGTCGCTTTGCTAAAAGAAATTCACGATGCTGCTAAAGGCGATAAAAGAGAAGATGTTGATATTTCAAGGCTGAAAGTAGGTCTTAAATGCGGTGGGTCAGATGGGTTATCTGGTATTACAGCAAATCCGCTGCTCGGCAAATTCTCCGATTGGCTCATTGCTCAAGGAGGTACAACAGTTTTAACAGAAGTACCTGAAATGTTTGGAGCAGAGACCCTGCTTATGGAAAGAGCCGTTGATGAACAAACATTTGATAAAATTGTTGATCTTGTTAATAATTTTAAAACGTACTTTCTCAATCATAAACAGCCGGTGTATGAAAACCCTTCTCCCGGTAATAAAGCAGGCGGCATTACAACGTTAGAAGATAAATCACTTGGCTGCACTCAAAAAGCAGGAACAGCACCAGTTGTAGATGTGTTAAAGTACGGAGAATGCTTACAAATTAACGGTTTAAATCTATTAAGTGCTCCTGGAAATGATTTAGTTGCCTCAACTGCTTTAGCGGCTTCAGGGTGTCATATTGTACTGTTTACAACGGGACGAGGAACGCCGTTTGGAACGTTTGTGCCCACTATAAAAATTTCTACAAACACCGCTCTTTATAACAAAAAGCCGCACTGGATTGATTTTAATGGAGGAGTACTGGTTGAAGGCGAAACGAAAGAAACTACGTTAGAAAACTTTATTGAGTACATGATCAGCGTTTCTAGCGGAGAGCTTGTAAATAATGAAAAAAATGATTTTAGAGAAATAGCCATTTTTAAAACAGGCGTTACTTTATAAATAAGTCGGTTACTAGATTGCTAAACGAAAGGAGAAAAGCTAGTGAAAAAATATGTGCTTTCTTTGTTTGTGATGACTCTTATGCTTGTTTTACCGTTTTCTGCCCAAGGGGAAGCTCTTTCAGCAAGTGAAAAAATAACAGCAGTTAAAGAACAAATTCAGCCTCCTTCATTTCCAAACCGTACGTTTAATATTAAGCGGTACGGAGCAGCAGGAGATGGAAAGTCTGATTCAACGGCTGCTTTTAAAAAAGCAATCGAAGCGGCTAACAAAGCAGGAGGAGGGCGCGTTGTTGTTCCACCAGGAACTTATGTTACCGGTGCGATTTATTTAAAAAGCAATGTAAATCTTCATGTAATGAAAAAAGCTACGATTAAGTTTAGTCAAAATCCTGACAAATACTTACCTGCTGTCTTAACAAGATGGGAAGGCGTGGAGCTATATAATTATTCACCGCTTATCTATGCTTATAATGAAAAAAATATTGCGATTACAGGAGAAGGTACGTTAGATGGACAGGGTGATAACGAACATTGGTGGCCCTGGAAAGGAAAAAAGGAGTTTGGATGGAAAGAAGGCGAGCCGAATCAACAGCAAGATCGCGATTTGCTGTTTAAAATGGCAGAAGAGAAAGTTCCTGTTAAAGAGCGCGTATTTGGTAAAGGGCACTATTTGAGACCTAGTTTTATTCAGCCTTACCACAGCAAAAATATCATGATAAAAGGCGTAACCATTTTAAATTCGCCAATGTGGCAAATCAACCCCGTCTTAAGCGAGAACATTTTAATTGATGATGTAAAAATTATAGGTCACGGTCCTAATAATGATGGAGTAGACCCTGAATCGAGTAAAAATGTGCTTATTAAAGATTCTTATTTTGACAATGGAGATGATTGTATTGCGATTAAGTCGGGGCGTAATGCAGATGGAAGAAGAATCAACGTACCAAGTGAAAATATTATTATTGAAGGAAACGAAATGAAAGATGGCCACGGGGGCGTTGTGATCGGCAGCGAAATATCAGGAAGCGTTCGGAACGTATTTGCTCAGCACAATGTTATGGACAGTCCCAATCTAGACCGGGCGCTGCGCATTAAAACAAATTCAGTTCGCGGCGGAACGATTGAAGATATCGACTTTAGCAACAATACGGTCAAAAGCGTTGGCAGTGAAGTGATTCAAATAGACATGTACTATGAAGAAGGAGACACAGGGAATTTTACGCCCGTCGTTCGTAATATCAACATAGAAAATTTGCAAAGCAACGGAGGCAAATACGGCTTATGGATTCGAGCCTATGAACGTTCTCCCGTTACAAATCTAACAATTCGCCATTCTAATTTCCAGCATGTTGCAACACCATTGTTAATGGAAAATGTAGAGAATCCTGTGTTTGAAGAGTTTTGTATAAATGGAAGCTGCATGAATACAAACCGTTAGAAGGTATGTTCACAATCAGCTGCAAGGCAGAGGTGGGACAACAGTATTTGAGCACAAGAAGTAGCCGCACAATTAATCGAGATTATTGATTAATTGTGCGGTATTTTTTATTGTGAGGGTGAACGTAGGTTTAATATATTAATAATGGTAAAAACCTGCTCTGTAATTTTTGCTATTTTATAGATAAGTCAAATGACTCCTACTAATTAATAGATAACATGTGTAAAAGAAATGACTTTTGACGATGATTTTCTTAGCAATTTATTACCTAAATGTGGATATGGAAAGTATGAGGGGAGATATATAAAAGAATCATAAAAACATTTGTCTCTGTAAGCGTTTTATTATTTGTTTTAATAAAGAGCAAAAAAAGGATGTTTTTCTCTATTTTTTTACCATTGAATATTTTGAAAAAAGTCCATAAAATAAACTTGTAAGCGTTTTATAAGATTAGAAAATATGAATGTTGAAGTTAAATAGAAATTTATTTAGTAAGAAAGAAAATGTGATTTTTTTTGCTTTTGATCACTGTTTCCGAGGATACCTTAACAGTTAGCAGCAAGTCGTGCATTTAATGAAATAAAGAAATAGATAGGAGTAGAGAAAAATGTACATCGGTGTCGATTATTACCCTGAACATTGGCCAGAGAATATGATAGAAGAAGATATCCAAGGCATTAAAGAGCTAGGATCAAACATGGTGAGAATAGGAGAGTTCGCTTGGCATCTTATGGAGCCTAAAGAAGGTGAATATGATTTTTCTTTTTTTGATAGCGTTATCAATAAGCTCAAAAAACAGAATATTGATGTTATGTTTGGTACGCCTACTGCCACTTTTCCGGCTTGGCTTGCGAAGAAGCATCCTTCTATTTTATCCAAAGATGAAAGCGGGGCGGTCAGAGCCTTTGGAGGAAGACGTCAATATTGTTTTAATTCGCCTCTTTACCGGAAGTATAGTGCTCAGATTACAGAACAACTTGTAAAGCATTACTGCTCAGAAGAAGCAATCGTAGCATGGCAAGTTGACAATGAATTTGGCCATGAAGGCAGTGACATGTGTTACTGCGAACAATGTCATAAAGAGTTTCAGCAGTTTTTAGAAAGAAAATACAAAGACATCAATGAGTTAAATGAGAAGTATGGCACTATTTTCTGGGGACAAACATATAACGAGTTTACTGAAGTGCCTATGCCTGTAAAAACAATTACGACACACAGTCCTTCGTTAAAGCTTGATTGGGCGCGCTTTCGCTCTTTTTCGTTAAACAGATATGCTCATGAACAAACAGCAATTGTGAAGAGATATAAAGGTGATCACCAGCTGTTGACAACGAACGTCTCAGGAGGCTTTTTTGATAAATGGTTTGACCATGAAGAGAATCTAGAAGTCATGGACTTTGTATCCTATGACAATTATCCGGTATGGGGCGGTCAAACAGAGCCGATTACCCCTGCTCATATTGCACTGGGACATGATTTTAATAGAGGTCTGCTACATAAAAACTTCTGGATTGTAGAGGAATTAATGGGTGCTCAAGGTCATGATGTCATCGGTTATCTACCGAGGCCTAATCAGGCAAAAATGTGGTCTTATCAAGCGTTTGCTCATGGATGCACGGACATGCTGTATTTCCGTTGGCGCGGAATGACAAGAGGAGCTGAGCAATACTGCTACGGAATTGTAGGTCACGATAATCATTATGGAAGACGCTACAAAGAAGTTCAGTCGTTATTTAGTGAAATCGTTAAGTACGAACATGTACTTGAATCTGACATTAAGTCGGATGTTGCCGTTTTATATGACTATGAAAATATATGGTCATGGCGCTTTCAGCAGCAAAGTGAAGGGTTTGACTTTACGAAAGAGCTTCTTAGAGGGTATACACCGTTTTATAAGTTGAATACACCTATTGATGTTATTCCTGCTACAAGAGATTTTTCAAGCTATAAAGTACTGGTTGTTCCAGCTTTGCAAATCATTGATGAAGAACTAGGTAAGAGATTTACTGAATTTACTGAAAGCGGAGGCGTTATCGTTTTTACGTTTAGAACCGGCATTAAAGACAAACAAAATAATATTCATTTTAAACAGACGCTCCCGGGATATGTAAAAGAAATAACAGGAATTGAAATTCATGAAGTTGAAGCACTGTCTTCTACTCAAAAAGCAGCTATTAAAGGAGTAGGACCGTATGAAGGAGAAGAATCAAGTGCGTCCGTGTGGAGAGATATTATCACGCCTGTAACAGCTGAAGTGCTGTATGAGTATGATGATCCATTCTATAATCAAGCGGCGGTAACAAAAAATCAGTTTGGTCGTGGAACCGTTTATTATGTAGGCTGTGGAATTGAAGGGCAAACGTTTGAAAAAATTGCGCTTGATATTGTAACAGAGCAGCATATTGAGCATACGGAAAGTGAAGAGGGGATTGAAGTATATCCTCGCAAGCTTGGAGAGAAAAGTTATTACTTCCTTATGAACCATACGCCAGAAGTAAAAGTATTTAAAGGTAATGTTCTGCAGCCTTATGAAAGTCGTATTATAGAAAACATGTAGTAGCAACAGGAGACTAGAATCTCATAAAGCAATGAGATTCTAGTCACTCATAATATGATATGAAAGCGTTTTATAGGAGAAGGGAGTTAGGTTATATGAGCATGGGGGTACAGTCAAAAGTTTCTCTAAAGACCGTATTATCATACGGAATGGGGAGCTTTGGAAACAATATTATTTATGCATTAACAAGTACATATTTAATGATTTTTTATACGGACAGCGTAGGATTAAATGCTGCAGCCGTAGGAACCTTATTTCTTATTGCAAGGATATGGGATGGAATTGCAGACATTATTATCGGAATGATTGTTGATAATACAGAAACGAGATTTGGTAAGTTTAGGCCATATCTTTTAATAGGCGGATTTTTTGCAGCTGTTGCTACAGTCGCGTGTTTTATTAGTCCTGATCTTTCTCATACAGGAAAATTAATTTATGCTTATATCACTTATATCGCGTGGGGAACAAGCTTTGCTATCATGGATATTCCTTATTGGTCGCTTTCAGCAACGATTACACAAGATGTAAAAGAACGAAATAAAGTAGTAGCTTTTCCTAGAACAATTGCAGCCGTAGGGTCTTTATTTGCTAGTTTATTAACTCTTCCACTAGCTCATTATTTTGGAAACTGGTTTATGCTTAGTCTTATTTATGCGTGTATCTTAATGATTACAATGATCATCACATTTTCAGGAGTAAAAGAAAACTATACCGTAAAAAGACAGGAAAAGCAGACACCAAAAGCAGTTTGGAACTTATTTATTCAAAATAGACCGTTGCGCTACCTGATTTTCTCAATGCTTTTAGTTGAAACAATTTTAACGATTCGAACTACGTTTTCTATTTATTATTTTAAATATAATTTAAATGCAGAGAACATCGCGTCTCTTTATTTAACCTTATTTTTTACCGCACAAATTGTAGGGGCGATCGCGTCTCCTTTCATTTCAAATAAATTTGGAAAGAAACGCGCAGCAATAGGGGGAATTGCGCTAAATGCTGTAGCCACTCTTACAATGTTTGTAACCGGTTTTCACGTTATGCCGGTAATGATTTTAAGCTTTTTAGCTTCTTTCGGCGGTGGAGTTAGCAACATTGCTCAAACATCTATGCTCGCTGACTGTGTAGAATACGGCGAGTGGAAAACGGGGAACCGAGCGGAAGGAATGGTGTTTTCTACGAATATTTTCAAAACAAAGGTTGCTTCAGCAGTGGGTGGAGCAGTAGGCGGGTACATCCTTTCAGCAGTAGGGTACGTGCCAAATCAAATTCAGTCACACAGCACGCTAATTTGGATTGCTTTAATCTTTACGATTATTCCGGGTATTCTCTGCTTGTTATCACTTGTCCCACTCGTAAAATATGAGTTGACGGAAAAGAGATATTTAGAAATTTTACAAGATATGAAAAAGCGCTCAGGCCGCATAAAAGAAAAACCGGCTATGAAAGTGTCTAGCTAATTCAAATCAGCACAAGCATTGTACACAAAAACAACAAGAAAAAAAGACTGCATTTTCTCAGCTCCTCTTGCTATGATGTCAGGTAGACAGATATCAATGTAAAGAGGAGTTTTGTTTATGTTTATTAATTTTTCAAAAGAAGACAAAGATAAAATGCTGAATGAAATTCAAACGTTTTTTTATAACGAACGAGATGAAGAAATAAGTGAATTTGCAGCGGAAAATGTATTAGAGTTTATTAAAGAACATATCGGTCCTCACTTTTATAACCAAGCAATTAAAGATGCGGAAGATATTATGAACCAAGTCATGCTTTCTGCAGAAGAAAATTTACACGCATTAAAAAAACCGATTGAAAAGTAGTTCAAAAAAGAAAATATGAAATAGGAAAAAAGCGTTTTATGTACAAAAACATAAAGCGCTTTTGTTTGTCTGTGAAACAAATTATTTGTTCGTATAAGAGATATATGATACATTCGTTTTAAGATAATATTAACGTTAACGTAAAGGTTACATTAAAGTATTTTGATTTAACTCGATGAGGGCATAACTTCAGCAAGCAGGGACATAATGAGGTAATTATATTAGGAAAGAAGGGACTATACGTGAGCAACATTACGAAAGATCAGCTAACAAAATCTATTGTGAAAGCAAATGAAAATCGTTTAATGGATAATCGTGATTTTGATATCTATCATGAGCTGGAAAATGTGCTTCAAGGAGTCGGCTTATCAGCAAAAGACAGCGGAGGAAGCATTACATTTTACGGAGAAGATCCGATTGTTCCTAGTACGCTGCGCCTTGCTTCAGCAGCAGCTATTGCACTAGTTGCTAAGTCAGTAGCTGTCTCAAAAATTTGGAGAATACGCGGAGGAAAAGGTCAAGATATTCATATGGATTTACGAAAAGCTATCCGAAGATTATCACCTTTTTACGATAAAAAATGGGAAAAGCTTAATGGGTATGCCCCGAGTAAAGCAAATGATCCTTATAATCCATTAGGCTTTCGCTTTTATCAAACAAAAGACGACAAATGGGTAATGCCGCTGAATCCGTATCCACGCTCTAAGCATGAAACGCTAAAGCTGTTAAATTGTATAGAAGACCCTGATGCAGTGGCAAAAGCAATTCGCGGATGGAATTCAGAAGAATTAGAAAAAGCTGCAGCGGAGCGAGGAGTTATCATGCCTTTTGTGCGGACAATTGAAGAGTTTATGAATGAGTCCGTGTATGAAGAAGTAGCGCAGCTTCCTTTAATTGAAATTGAAAAGATTGGAGAAAGTGAGCCAATTCCTTATTCCAAGAATCCTAAAACGCCGCTAGACGGTATTCGAGCATTAGGTCTTGGGCATGTTATTGCAGGAGCCGGATTTGGTAGAGCTCTCGCTTTACATGGTGCGGACGTCTTAAATATTTGGAAGCCAACGGATTGGGAGCATGATACGATTTACGCTACGTCTAATGTCGGTATGCGCTCTTCAACGCTGGATATCGGTGAAAAAGAAGGAAAAGAAAAAATGGTTGATCTTCTAAAAGAAGCCGATATCTTTTTTGCGAACCGTCGCTACGGATTTCTAGAGAGATACGGTCTAACAGCTGAAGAGTGTGCAGAACTAAAACCAGGCATCATCCACTGCACCGTTAACCTGCATGGGACGCAAGGAGACTGGGCGAAAAGAAATGGATTTGACCAGACAGCGGGAAGTGTAACGGGAGTCATGGCGTTAGAAGGATCGCCAGAAAATCCTAAGCTGCCTCCTATTGTAGTTGTCAATGATTATGCGGTTTCTTGGTTACTTGAAGTTGGTGCTTTAATGGCATTGGAAAGAAGAGCAAAAGAAGGAGGCAGCTACCGCGTGCGTGTATCATTAGATCGCGTATCTTTATGGATCTTATCAATGGGCATCTATGACAAAACATACGCTCATCAAACAGCTGGTTCGTCAGAGAAGCATGAGTACATTGCACCGGATCTCTTTACAGCCCAAACACCTTTAGGATTGTACCAAGGGCTTACAGAACAAATCGAAATGTCGGAAACTCCAGGGGAATATAAGACGGTTCTCGTTCCTCGAGGTTCTTCACGCCCAGAGTGGTTGTGATAACAAGAGGCTGAGACAAAATTATTTTAGTGGAAAGAAAATCCGAACGATGAATCGAGATTCTTGATAAAGGATCCAACTCGTTCGGATTTTTTTGTTATTGTGATGAACGTAGGTTTCATTTATGTGTGTAGGTGCTTCTAGCGGTTGATTGGAGGGCAAGGCGAAGACTCCTGCGGGCTCACCGGTCGCCCGCGGAAAGCGAAGCCTTGCACGGAAATCAACAGCGGTGTCACAAGCGGTTCAGCTCATGTATCCCATTTGTTTGTCTTTAGATTGAATTGATTTCGTTATGTCTTAATCTCGGTTCTTGGGGGTCAAATTTAAAATGAAAAATAAGAAAAAATATTTGAATAATTATATGATTTCTTATATAATAGCGAAAAGGATGAGGAGTTGACTTGTAATGGAAAACTATACGTCCCGCAAAATGACACGAGAAGAAGTAAAAGTATCAGACGCGACAGCAGCTCAACTAGTGCTAAACAAATCTCTTCGTGACTTTAAAAAAGCACAGCTTTTACTGCAAATTGATCAGTCTTTAGAAAAAAGAGATAAAGAAACTTTTTTACGTTTAACTGAAGAGTTAAAAGAAGTTTGTTAAATAACCTACTAACATAAACAATCAGCCTTTGCTTTTAGTGAGCAAAGGCTTTTTATATGGGGAAAAATGGATAAATGTTTTGTTTTTTCTGAAAGCGGTAAAAGTATAGTATGGATGATAAAGTAAAAATGAAGAAGTCTCTTACTTTATCATTTTTTGCTTTATCATCTACAGCATCTAGATGGTAATACATCACGAAAGAACAAAAAGAGAGAGGGTTCTTTATATGTATAACAAAATCTTAGTCGCCTTTGACGGTTCCGCACCTTCTATTCGCGCTCTTCAACATGCAAGTAAACTAGCTAAAAGCGTAAATGCCAATAAGCTGACAATTGTACATATTAAGGAAAGAATTCACTTGCAGCAGCCTGTTTTTAGCGTTGACTTAGATGCACTGATAGAAGAAGAAAACCGCGATATTTTATCTGAAGCTCACAATCATTTAACTCAATCAGGTATTCCATATGAGGCATACGGTTTAGAAGGCACCGCTTCAAAGAAAATTATCGAATACGCACGTGACAATCAACAAGACGTCATTGTAATAGGAAGCCGAGGAAAGGGCTTTGTGAAAGAGACCTTTTTAGGAAGTGTAAGTCACGAAGTTGCTCAATCCGCAGAATGTCCTGTTATTATTGTTAAATAAAAAGAGGCTGAGGTAAAAGTAGTTTAGTTAAAGAAAAATCCGAACGATGAATCGAGATTCTTGATGAAGAATCCAACTCGTTCGGATTTTTTTATTGGTATGGTAAACTGTCAGAGAATAATGTTATTTAATCATGTATACTTTATTCTGCACAGTTTCTTCAATTATTACTTCTATAATGAAAGCAAGGGGTGTGAATAAATGAATCGAATTTCTATTAAGCTTGGACTCTTGTTTTTAATGTTCATTTTACTAATTGAAGCCGCTCTCTTTTTTTACTTATATAGCGGTCTTGCCAACACACGAATTTCAGAGGAATTAGAAAGTTTGCGTTTAAGAGGAAACAGTCACCGGGAAGTATTAGAGAAGCATCATGATTCGGCTACGCTTAACCATGTTGCACTGATGGAATCTGAAGCAGAAACTGATGTTGTCATAACGGATAAAACAGGGGAAATTATCAGTTCATCTAGGCCTTTAATTCAAGGTGCAAGAAAAGCAGTAGAGAAATGGAAAGGAAAGTCTCTTACATACAAAGGTGAAATTATGCAAGGCGACTGGAAAAGCAAACCTTATATCGCCACAGCATCACCTATTAAAAAAGGCCGTCAGCAGTTTGGGACGGTTTATATGTTCAAAAACACAAATGATATTCACGAAATGATTGCGAGACTACAGCATCATTTTTACGTAGCGGGAGCTGTTTCCATTTTATTTTCGATTGTGACTATTTTTGCTCTGTCTAAATTTATAACCGCTCCTTTAATCAAGATGAAAAAAGCAACAGAGAAGCTGAGTCAAGGAGACTTGTCTGTAAAGCTGGGTGCTCATTCAAGGGATGAACTTGGCCAATTAGGAATGTCCATTCAGTCGCTAGCGAATGAGCTGCAGCGGTTACGAAAAGAGAGAAATGAATTTTTAAGCAGCATTTCACATGAACTTCAAACTCCTTTGATGTATTTAAAGGGCTATGCAGACGTAGCAAGAAGGCCTTCTAATACACCGGAAGAAAGGGATAAATATCTTGCTATTGTGGAAGAAGAAGCGGGAAGAATTTCACAGTTAGTCAAAGATTTGTTTCAGCTGGCGCAGCTGGATCAGCATACATTTTTTATTCAAAAACAAAAAGTAGAACTGGCTACGTATTTGCACACCATATGCGCGCATTTTCATTTAGCTTTAAAAGAAAAGGAGATGGAGCTGGACATAAGCTGCTCTCAAGGTCTTTATATTTCACTAGATCCTGAAAGATTTCAGCAAGTGATTATCAATTTACTTGATAACGCAATGAAATATTCAAAAGAAGGGACTAAAATCGATTTAATGGTAAAAAAATCAGCCGAATCATTGACAATAACTCTCAAAGATCAAGGTATAGGCATTCCAGAAAAAGATCTGCCTTACGTATTTGATAAGCTGTATCGAGTGGAAAAATCTCGCTCGAGAAAAAGCGGAGGTTACGGATTAGGCTTATCAATTGTAAAGGAGATTGTAGAAGCTCATGAAGGAGAAATAACCATCACAAGCGAGACGGGAAAAGGAACGACTGTAGAGATTGTATTAAGAGAGGATGGATAGGATGGCCACTATTTTATTAGTAGATGATGAAACAAGGATGCTGGATTTACTAGAACTTTATCTGCTGCCAAACGGATTTACATGTATAAAATTTGAAAAAGGCACAGAAGCGCTGCGCTATCTTGATGAAGGTAACAAAGCAGATTTGATGTTATTAGATATTATGATGCCAAGCAAAGATGGGTGGGAGATTTGTCAAAAAGTAAGGAAGATGTCTGATCTACCGGTCATTATGCTCACAGCTCGCAGCCAAACGTTAGATATAGTAAAGGGATTAAATATAGGGGCAGACGACTATATTACTAAACCGTTTAGCGAAGAAGAATTGGTTGCACGCATCAGCGCGGTTCTTAGACGTTCGTTAAAAGAAAAACATGAAGTCACCTACAAAGGGTTAGTATGGAGCAAGGAAGACCACGTATTACAATATAAAAATCAGCACATTCAAGTGACGCCTAAAGAGTTTGAATTGGTGGGGTTACTTCTTCAGCATTTAAATCGTGTGTTCAGCCGGGACGACTTGCTTGTGTTAGTGTGGGGATATGAGGCGGAGATTGGAGATCGTACTATTGACTCCCATGTACGAAATGTTCGGGATAAGCTTAGAAAAGCGGGTTTTCCTGTAGACGAATACCTGCAAACCGTATGGGGAATAGGCTATAAGTGGGTTGATGTTAGTTGAAAATGATATAAGCATAGCTATCGAAATTGGTGAAAAGATAAAGTAAGCAGAAGCGAGCTTTTCTCTTTACATAGGGTAGGGGGGTATAGTATGATGAAGTTATGAAGGGAGGATGTTAGATGGTCGAAGCGAATCACATGAATAGTGAAGAAAAATGTTGTACGATAAATAGTGAAAGAAAAAGTCACCATTCTCCAGAAGTGAAAAAAAATCTAACAAGCCGATTAAATCGAATTGAAGGACAAATTCGAGGAATTAAAGGATTAATTGAAAAAGATACGTATTGTGACGACGTGATTACTCAAATCGCAGCTGCGCAGTCTGCTTTAAATAGTGTAAGTAAAATTTTGCTTGAAGGTCACTTGAAGCATTGCATTGTAGAACGTGTGCAAGCTGGTGATGAAGAAGTAGTGGATGAATTATTAACAACCATTAAACGATTAATGAAATAAAGGAGATGCTAGAAATGGAAAACGTAACATTATCAGTAAAAGGAATGTCTTGCGGTCATTGTGTCAAAGCTGTTGAAGGCGGCGTAGGGGAACTTAATGGCGTTAAAAGCGTAGAAGTAAGCTTAGAAGATGCAAAAGTAACGGTTGCATTTGATCCAAGTCAAGTAACGGTCGAAGATATTAAAGAGGCTATTGATGACCAAGGTTATGACGTAGCATAAACAGCATCGCGTGCGAATACCTTCGCACGCTTGATTTAGGAAAAATATATACCCCTTATAGGTATATAACGGGAGGCGAAACGTGATGGGTGATAAACAAAAAGAAGCCACCTTGCAAATTACAGGTATGACATGTGCAGCGTGCTCTAACCGAATTGAAAAAGGATTAAAAAAAATAGAAGGTGTAAAAGAAGCAAACGTGAATTTGGCTTTGGAAAGATCTACTATCATATTCGATCCGTCTAAAACAAGTCCACAGGCCTTTGAAGAAAAAATCGAAAAGCTTGGGTATGGAGTTGTAAGTGAAAAAGCCGAATTTGCTATTACGGGCATGACGTGCGCCGCTTGTTCGACTCGGATTGAAAAAGGGTTAAACAAATTAGAAGGCGTGACAAAGGCAAGCGTTAACCTTGCTTTAGAAACGGCTTCTGTTGAATACAGCCCTTCTCAAATAGCTCCGCAAGATATAACGCAGCGAGTTGAAAAACTTGGATACGGAGCAAAGCTAAAGTCAGAAGAAAAAGAAGAAGAGCAAAGCTACAGAGAAAAAGAACTCAGTAAACAAAAAGGGAAGTTTTGGTTTTCGTTGATTTTAAGCGTACCGCTATTATGGGCAATGGTTAGCCATTTTACGTTTACATCGTTTATTCCTTTGCCTCATATGCTGATGAATCCATGGGTTCAGCTCGCTTTAGCTACGCCTGTTCAGTTCGTGGTAGGGAAGCAATTTTATGTAGGCGCATTTAAAGCTCTGCGTAACAAAAGCGCCAACATGGATGTTTTAGTAGCACTAGGCACAAGCGCAGCTTATTTCTACAGTTTATACTCTTCTCTTAAATCGCTTGGGTCATCTACTCATACAGCTCAGCTTTATTATGAAACGAGCGCTATATTAATTACGCTGATTCTTTTAGGGAAATTGTTTGAAGCAAATGCCAAAGGCCGTTCTTCAGAAGCGATAAAAAAAATGATGGGCTTACAAGCTAAAACGGCCGTTGTAGTAAGAGACGGAGCGGAAGTTGAAATACCAGTGGAAGAAGTGCAAAAAGGCGAAGTTATTTTTATTAAACCTGGTGAAAAAGTACCAGTAGACGGAGAGATTATTGAAGGGCAATCAGCTTTAGATGAGTCTATGCTGACAGGTGAAAGCGTACCGGTAGATAAAAACATTGGAGATAAAGTAATCGGAGCTACACTCAATAAAAATGGTTTTCTAAAAATAAAAGCTACGAACATTGGAAAAGAGACGGCGCTTGCGCAAATTATTAAAGTAGTAGAAGAAGCGCAAGGGTCTAAAGCGCCTATTCAGCGATTAGCTGACTATATTTCGGGTATATTCGTGCCAATTGTAGTCGGAATTGCTCTTCTTACTTTCTTTGTTTGGTATATTTGGATTGCGCCTGGCGAATTTGCGCCGGCTTTAGAGAAACTTATTGCTGTACTAGTGATTGCATGTCCATGCGCGTTAGGCTTAGCTACTCCAACTTCCATTATGGCGGGGTCGGGCCGTGCAGCAGAATTTGGTATTTTATTCAAAGGCGGCGAGCATTTAGAAGCAACGCATAAAATCGATACGATTCTTTTAGATAAAACGGGAACTGTGACAAATGGAACCCCCGAGTTAACCGATGTGCGTATTGCACAAGGATACAAAGAAAATGAGCTATTACAGTTAGTTGCATCGGCTGAGCGTTTATCAGAGCACCCTCTAGCTCAAGCACTCGTAGCAGGTATAAAAAATAAAGGTATAGAGATTCAAGACCCATTATCTTTTGAAGCTATTCCAGGATATGGAGTAAAAGCAACTGTACAAGAGCGAGAGCTGTTAGTGGGAACAAGAAAGCTTATGAACCAGTATAAAGTGAATATTGATACAGCCTTAGAAGAAATGACAAATTTAGAACGAGAAGGAAAAACGGCCATGCTCGTTGCTCTGGACGGAAAATATGCCGGCATGCTTGCTGTTGCAGATACCATTAAAGCAACTTCTAAAGAAGCAGTTTCCAAGTTAAAAGAAATGGGCTTAGAAGTGATGATGATTACAGGTGATAATTGTCAAACAGCTCAGGCTATTGCGATGCAAGCGGGTATTGAGCATGTTATAGCAGAAGTGTTGCCAGAAGGAAAAGCAGAAGAAGTGAAAAAGCTTCAGCAGCAAGGTAAAAAAGTCGCAATGGTAGGAGACGGTATTAACGATGCTCCTGCACTTGCGTTAGCTGATATTGGAATGGCCATCGGAACAGGAACGGATGTAGCGATGGAAGCCGCTGATATTACGCTGATGCGAGGAGACTTGATGAGCATTGCAGATGCGATTGAAATGAGTAGAAAAACGATTTCTAATATTAAGCAAAATTTATTCTGGGCAATGGGCTACAACACGCTTGGTATTCCAATTGCAGCAGTTGGGCTGTTAGCTCCTTGGGTCGCTGGAGCCGCGATGGCCTTTAGTTCTGTATCGGTTGTATTAAATGCACTGCGATTGCAGAGAGTGAGGCTATAAGATATGAAAAAGTGGATCATCTCAGCTATTTTGTACGTGCTCGCAGTCATAGCAGTATATGCTATGTGGGCAATATAAACTAAAAAATATTGGAGTCATCGAGCCACTCTCGGTGAAAGTGATCCAAAAGCAAAGCTGCTAAAGAATATTCTTTAGCAGCTTTGTTAGGTGCAAGGAATTTTTTTGGCTTAATTCATACCCTTTAAGATGAAGGTCCTCGGGATACTTTTGATGAGCAATTAACACATCGCGTCCATCATCCATAATCCAAATGAAATAATGACGGCTAGAACCATCTCCATAGGTAATGGTCATTTTGCAATCAATACTCCCAGCAGATTCTTCATCTAAGAGAATGTTCATATGCTGTGCCTTTTTTATACTATTGGTGAATGCATTCATATCTTGTTCATCGATAAATGTTTTGAGCGTTTTCATTTTAATGGACGTTACTTCTATCTTTTGTACGCTAGATGAGAGCGTGGAGTGTGCAGAAGCAAAGGGGGCTCCCATCACCAAGCTAAACGCAAGTAAGAGTGAGGATAGAGCAAAGCGTATTTTTAGCATGTTTCTTTCCTCCTTTTATTTTTATACTTTTTCCTTGTGGTAAGTGTTTCATACGAAGGCCTTTTTTAGGCACAGGAATTTTTTGTACCCAATTACCTTCATCTTCACAAAATCTGCACAAAGTCTGGCTACAATAAAGAAAAGTAGAAGAGTAGGCAAAGATAAGTTGTTTTTAAGGATTAAATGATTTTTATTTTAAAATTTATTATGTGGAAAAGAGGGACTGTTATGAAAAAACAGCTATTTATTCTTGGTGCATCCGTCATTATTGGACTAAGCGGATGCGGAAACGATTCTAGTCATGAAAAGCCTTCAACTGACAAAAACGAATCCATGCACGATCACTCAGAGATGAATCACTCTAGTTCAGGAGAGGTTCCAAAAGGATTAAAGCAAGCTGAGAATCCAACATATAAAGTTGGAGATAAAGCCGTTATAAAAGCAGATCATATGAAAGGCATGAACGGGGCTGAAGCAACAATTGTTGGTGCTTACGCCACTACGGCCTATACCGTTTCGTATACGCCAAAGACTGGCGGAAAAAAAGTAAAAAATCATAAGTGGGTTATTCAAGAAGAAATAAAAGATGCGGGTAACGAACAGTTAAGGCCAGGTAGCGAAGTGACGCTTGAAGCAGATCATATGAAAGGTATGAAAGGGGCAAAAGCAACGATTGATTCAGCCGAAAAAACAACGGTATATATGGTAGACTACACGCCGACTACAGGCGGAGAGAAAGTGAAAAATCATAAGTGGGTAACCGAAAGTGAACTTTCAACCAAATAGACTGTTAGCGAGAAAAGCCTAAGAATAGATGTATTCTTAGGCTTTTTTTGTTTGCTTCTTGTTTTATGTTTTATAATGATGAATTTCTGACATGATGTATGAAGAAAACTCATGTTTCTTTCAAAAGAAGTTGCGGTATTAAGTAGAATGCTACGGTAATAAAACGAACAAACTACTGATGAAAGGAGCTAGCTATGAGTGAACATACAGTAAAGCGAACAGGACGCACACGATGGTTCATTTCATCTTTGTTAAGCAGTATGATTATTTTAAACTATTTTGATCGTGTAGCGGTGTCAGTGGCCGCTCCTGCAATACAAGATGCATTTCACTTAACGGGAACAGAGCTCGGAATTGTCTTTTCTATTTATACGTATTCTTATACGATCATGCAAATACCTGCCGGAAGCTTACTTGATCGGTTCGGAGTAGCATGGGTGACAAGAGTCGGTATGGTGATTTGGAGTTTATTAACGATGTCGATGGCTTTTTTGCAAGGAAAACTTCTTCTCTATATTGTCCGGTTTTTAATAGGAATAATGAGTGCTTCTGCATTTCCGGCAGCATCAAAAGCTACGTCGCTATGGTTTCCTCCAAATGAAAGAAGCTTACCAAATTCTTTGTTTGATTCAGCGGCCAAATTTTCAAATGTACTTGGCGCGCCTCTTGTAGCATTTCTCATCACCAAATTTGATTGGCGCACAGCATTTTTATCCATTGGAATTATAAACGTGCTGTTTACGCTGCTGTTTTGGTTTTATTACGAAAAGCCAGAAAAGCATAGACGCATATCAGATGATGAGTTGAAGTATATTCAAGAAAATAATCTAAATGCAAACGATGAGCAAACATCAAAATTTTTACATACCTTAAAAGTATTATTTACGAATCGGAAAGTTTGGGGGCTAATGATTGGGTTTACAGGCTATGGATATACGTTTAATTTACTGTTAACGTGGCTGCCAACTTTTTTAAAAGAAAAATACGGTATGGATATCATGTCATCGGGCCTGCTTACGGCAGTACCTTGGCTAATTGCTACATTTGCTGGCATTTTAGTTGGCGGATGGCTTGTTGATTACCTTATAAAAAAAGGGTATAACAGTCAAAACGTATATCGTACGATCATTGTAGTAGGGTTATGCTTAGGGTTTGTGTTTTTAGGCTCTATTTTCACCGATAATGTCGTCGTAGCGATGATTTGTATTTCGATTGGACTGGCAGGTATATCTGCAACGGCACCAATCGGCTGGTCTATTTCCGCTGAAATTGCGCCTGCAGGATCTATTTCTCTTCTCAGTTCTATTGTTAATTTAGCTAATAATTTGTTTGGTGGAATTATAGCTACAGCTTTAACGGGATATCTTTTGGATAAAACTGGTTCTTTTAATCTAAGCTTTATTGTAGCGGGAATTGTATTGTTGCTAGGGTTAATTTTTTATATTTACGTGCTGGGAGATATTAAACAAATTAAAATTCCAAAAAACCAACATATAAAGTAAAAAGCTCGAGACAAAAGCAGTGCAGGTAAAGTCAGACACGAACTATTTATCATGAATGGATGAATAGTTCGTGTTTTTTATGATCATGGTGAATTTGTTTGTCTGAAATTTAAGATAGGTGCGTATTTTAAAATAGAATTGTTAGTATAGCATGTTCTTAAAAAGGTTAAGATGGTTTTTATGAAGACATTCTGTGTCTATTTTTGTTATGTCAGCAAAAGTAGATATGAACCGCACTATAAAAAATAGAAAGGCAGAGGAACATGGATCACAAAGAAAGTGAAAACAACACTGAGTTAAATCAAAGCCGCTCATTAAAGGAGCCTCAACGCGTAGAACTATCTAAGTATCAAATTTTAAAAGCACTAATACCTGTTATTATACTTGGGATTGTCGTTTTAGTTGCCGTATTACAAAATGATGGTCTTCTTAATTGGATCTAGGCATGCAATAAAAAGAAACTGCATATAGTGTAATTTAAATCGCTTGTACACAGTAGAGGGAAAGAGGGAGATACATGCCAAGAGTAACCGTTTTAGGACACGGAAGTTTTGAAGTGGAAAAAGGAAAAAAGCTTGTCTTGGCACTTGAAGACAATGGTATAAATATTCTTCATCGGTGCGGCGGAAAAGCCAAATGCACAACTTGCAGGGTAGAAGTGCTCGAAGGTGAATATTGTGATTTAACAAACGCAGAGAAAAATGCATACTCAGAAAGTTCGATTGAAGATCATTTGCGCTTATCTTGCCAAATTCGTGTAAATGAAGATGTCACCGTTCGACCAATACTAACGGTAGAGAGCTCGGGGCGTGAAGCAGGACCTCGGCCCGCAGAGTAGTCATGTAATTGCAAAAAGCAGCGCGTGGAATGTTCACATGCTGCTTTTTGTATTTTCACCTAAAAAATAACAAGAACAGCTGTGGGGAGTAAACTAGCGGTTCTTGTTCAAGTAAAGTACCTACGGAATGATTCTTTTAAATTTTAGCATTCTGTAAGGCGGGCAGTAAATCACTCAAAAGAGTGATTATAAAGGTTTTTTTCGAACCGTTATCTGCAAATAGATTTAATTGGATTCTTCAATCACATCTCCACTTTTGTAAATATGATACCAGCCTATGGTACCTGATCCCCCTTGATCCATCCAGTCTTTATTTTTTGCTACGAATCTATAGTAAGCTTTATCGTTGTTATCTTTCCGTAAGCGGTCGTCTGTACTGAAAACAATGTTGTCACCGAGTTCTTTTTTACCGAATGTAATAGCCGTGCTGACAGGAAATTGCTTTCTTTCTACCTTGTTCTCATCTAAAGCTGCCCATGTTAAGGGGCCAACAATACCATCTGGAGACAAGCGGTGATCGCTTTGAAATTCTTTTACTACATTTTGCGTTTGCGCACCGAAAATTCCATCAACTGATGTGTTATACTTCACATCTTTTAAGCTTTGCTGTAAGTCTCTTACGTAGCTAGAGTGAGAACCTTTACGAAGCGTAGGTCTCGTTTCTGCTTTAGCTTCAATTTTTTTTGAGTAGGTATCTTTAGCAGCTGCTTCAGTAGTTGAAGTGCTGAATGCTACGCATGTTGTTGCAAGTGTAAGAGTAGAAAGCATGACAAGTGTTTTTTTCGTTAACATGAAATAACCTCCTTGTTTTTAGCAACTATTTGTCGCTTTTCATGAGCTTTATAACTAATTAGTAGCTATAAAGTCAACTTATTATAGCGCAGGCAGTTTTCTATTTGTTTTTATATTCCTATGATTATATAAAATAGTCACAAAAAACTAGTGAAGTAGATAAATCGCTCTATGTTTTCACTATAATTTCATTTTTATCTGGTACAGTACGGAAGGGAAAACGGTAGGTTTGAGGGTCTTTTATACCTACAGTAGTCTTGCCGTATAGCACTCACAATAAACGAATGAAGAGACTGCAAAGGGAATTTAGATCTCTTTGCAGTCTCTTCATGTTGAAAAGCTCTGCGTTCAATTGATAACCAGAAAGGAAAGTATTTATGTCTACTTTGTATTCTCAGTACATAAGGAACCTTTTTTCGAAAGTAAAGTCCAATAAATCATCACGGAAACAAATCTTTCTCTATATACTAGGAATTTGCTGTTTGTGTATAGCGCTAATGGTAACAAACCACAATTATTCTCTTTATAAAAAACCAATAGCTGAGGTAGTGAAGACGAATGTTGTAGAAAAAAACAAATCTGCTGATTTAAATCATAATAAAGATACCGTATATTCTCAGGAAATTGTTGCTAAAATAATGAACGGAAAATATAAAGGAAGGCTTATTCATTTAGAGAATACGTACTCATACTCAGGTGCTTATGATCAAAAGTATACTGTCGGAACAGATCTTTTTGTCTCCTTAGAAAAGAATTCACAGCATGCTCTAAATGGAACGATTGAAGGAGTGAAGCGGGACACGCAGGTTACCGCTGTCGCGGGCTTATTTATGCTGATTTTGCTGGCGATTGGAAAAAAACAAGGTTTTTATTCAATCATTAGCTTATTTATTAATATTGTCCTTTTAATCGGGGCTCTCAATGTATATTTAGCACTAGGGAATGTGAGCTTGCTAGCTGTATGTATTGTTGCGGTCGTTCTTTTTACGGTTATTTCCTTATTATTAGTAAGCGGTAATCAAGAAAAAACGCATGTAGCAATTATTTCAACTTTAATAGGTACGTTTGTTTCTCTGTTAATTGCATACATCGTCATGCAGCTAACAGATTCTAATGGTCTTCATTATGAAGGAATGGAGTTTGTGACCATTCCTCCTCAAAAAATATTTATGAGTGAGGTACTAATAGGATCTTTAGGAGCTGTCATGGATGTAGCGATTACGATTACTTCTTCTGTCTATGAACTATATGAAAAGAATAAAGAGATCGCGCACAAAGACTTACTAAAATCGGGCAAGGAAATTGGCGGAGACATCATGGGAGCGATGACGAATATTTTATTTTTTTCATATCTAAGCGGAACAATTCCAATGGTTCTTCTTTATTTAAAAAACGGTTCTCCTTTAGGATACACATTTTCGATGAATTTCTCGTTAGAGTTAATCCGTGCTCTTACTGGAAGCATTGGCATTGTGCTAACGATTCCAATTACACTCTATCTTTCGATTCTTTTTATTTTTAGGAAGGGGAACAAAAAGTGAACGTTTTACTGTTGCTAGCTCTTATTTTATTTATTCTGATGAGTATTGTGGGAGGGAAAAAAGGAATCCGATCGTTCCTTGCGCTGTTCTTGAATTTTGGCGTTATTTTTCTAACCATTCTTTTTATGTTGTCTATAAAAAACACGATTATTGTTACGTTAATTGCTTGTACAATCATTAGCTGCATTAATTTATTTTATATTAATAAATTCAATCATAAAACGCTTGCTGCGTTTGTTTCAACGATTATTACCTTGGCCGTTTTAGTACTCTTTATTTTTATCATTGAACATCATGCCATGATTCAAGGGTTCGGCGAAGAACAAGAAGAAGAGATTAACGCTTTTTCACTTTACGTGGGAATTGACTTTGCTAAAATAGCCATTTGTACAATTATTATGGGAGCCATAGGAGCGATTATTGATATTTCGCTATCTATTTCATCTTCTATGAATGAATTATTTGTTCATGATCCGTCCGTAACTAAAAAAAGTCTCTTTAATTCAGGACTGAAAATTGGAAGAGATATTTTAGGCACCACAACCAATACACTGTATTTTGCATTTGTAGGGGGATATTTGACTTTAATTATATGGTTTAAGAGATTGTCGTATTCGTTTGGAGATATTATCAATTCAAAAACCTTTTGTGCAGAAGTCATTTCTATCTTAAGCGGAGGTATTGGTGTAGCCATTATTATTCCAATTACTTCTTGGATTAGTGCCTCTATTTTTTTACAAAAAAGAGAAAAAGCGAACCATATGTACAAATAAAAAACAGAAAAATCATAAGAAAATGCCCATTTAACTGGTAGTCAGTAATATTTGGATGGGCATTCACATTATTTGTGGAATGTTGAAAAGAAACTTGATGGAGGCTGGAAGTTATAGTTGAACGAAGCATTATTCTCTATTTTTCTCACTGATAGATAATACGAAAAGGCCAAGAAGCAGAATTTACAGGAGAAGCAGCTTTTACAAGGACGGTCTCACCGTTAGCTGGAATTACATTTTTAAAAGCATAAATTCTACGTTCACCTCTTGGAGATCCAGGTCCTCTGGAGGTCTTTTGAGGTATAATATTTCGCTCATTGTTTGGGTCAAGTATCCAGTGTACGTACCAAATCTGCCGTAAAAATTGTCTATTTGTACTTTGCGGACGTTCATTAAATATACAGTGATTCACTTGGCCTGTCCAATATAGATATCGCCCGTTTCCTATATGCCATTCATCACCTGCCCGGTATCTGATTCCTACACATTCACCGGGATAGATAACATCAGGGATGTTATAATGATTCTCTCTTTGACAACTAGGGTCACTATATTGCGTATAAGGCGTAACTTCTACTTTTTCCAATTGATTTTTTCTAAAATACAAATATTGCTGCGTGACTTGCCCTGTCGTTCGGTTTACGGCTCGGTGGCTAAGTAGAATACCGTTATAAGTCTGTAACTTTGTGTTATCGATGCTTCTTGTAACCGTTAAGGTACCGGCATTTGAGCTTATGACGCCCCCTACTAATCTTCCATTATGAACACAGTACCCGTTTCTGCAAGAGGCACCGGCATTAGCTCGATATAGAACTCCTACGCATGTTCCACTATTAATTAAAGTCAATTATATTCACCTCGCATTCCAACTTGTTTTATAGAAATAGCTTTCGAAAGTGCTTTTCGGTTGAGACTCTTTCTATAGATCATCCGGGCCGTATCGATAGGAAGGCTGTGTTTGAATAAAGTAGCCATTTCGCACTTGAGCTATCCAGTTTTGAAATATTTCTCTCCATTCAACACGGTTAAAAAACTCATCAAGCGGCTTTGAAGAATCCCATTCAATGATAAAGAACGGAACTACTGATGGATTCCATACGCCTATACTATTGACACCTGATTCTTTGATAAGAAGTAAAGGCAGGCCTCGTTGGTAACCCATGCTTGGCTCTATTTGTAAAAACGGAGCACCTTCCCATGATGGTGGTGGAGGTGTACCGCCGGGAATATTTGTCATGGTATAATTGGCGAAGACTTGTTGCATATTTACCGCAATCAACCCATAGCTAGAGAGAATCATTCTGCGAACGCTTGTAATCGTTTTATTAGGATATTGCTCCGTATCAGGCAGCGTACGAGGGAAAAGAAGAGCACGTTCAATTTCATCAATTAAACGATTAAGAAATCTTGTTTGAGTAGTATTAAGCATAGAAGGATGGCTGAGGAATACAGGGATTTTATAAGCTCTATCGGCTGTATTTTTTAAAGGGATTTTAGGGGAAGCAGAGGGGGATACTTTATTGTCTCTAAGAGAGTAAGGCTTGTCTACATAATATTTACCATCTTGCGGATTATAATAGGAATAATGTTTTTTAATCGTAATCATCCTTTCTTATTTTTCTCTATATTTTATTCAGATAGACAAAATAAGTATGTATGTTTGTCCAAGGACATTAGTAGCATTTTTACGAGAAAACACATCTATATTATCGTATGCTAGATTTGACTTAAATTAGTAGGGAAAAATAATTTTTTTAAATCAAATCCTGAAACAACTACTAAATCACTTTTAGTTCACTAAAAAATTGTAAATCAGTTAGAAATCAATTATAGTAATGAAGCATTAATACATAAGCACATTATTATCTATCAACTGAAAGGGAGTAGGAGGTATTCAGTAATGAGAACAAAATCTATAGATAGTACTGAAAAGGCAGCCCAAATCTTAAAATTACTGGGAGATAAAACAAGGCTTTCGATGGTGAAATTAATAGAGAACAATGAATGCTGTGTGTGTGAGTTCGTAGATATCTATCAAGCTAGCCAACCTTCAATTAGTCAACATTTACGAAAATTAAGAGATGCTGAGCTTGTGAAGGAAAGAAGAAAAGGGCAATGGGTTTTTTATTCTCTTAATAAGGAAAGCCAGTACTATAAATTTGTTCTGGGTATACTTGAATCTGTACCAAGTCAGGACGAACGTTTAAAAGAGCTAGAAAAACAAGGACTGCGTATTAGTTGTTGTGAATAATTGGAGGTTTAAAAAGTGGCATCAGTTGTACTAGCATCATTGATTTTTTTAGTAACATTAATTTTTGTCATTTGGCAGCCGAAGAATTTATCAATCGGCTGGTCGGCTTGCGGGGGAGCTATTCTTGCTTTACTGGCAGGCGTTGTTGATTTTCAAGACGTGCTTGAGGTAACGAGCATTGTGTGGAATGCGACTCTTACATTTATTGCTATTATTATTATTTCTTTAATTTTAGATGAAATTGGTTTCTTTGAATGGGCAGCGCTTCATATGGCTAGAGCTGCAGGAGGGAATGGCGTGCGTATGTTTGTCTACGTATCTCTTCTTGGAGCCGTTGTAGCAGCGCTATTTGCTAATGACGGAGCAGCGTTGATTTTAACACCCATTGTTTTAGCCATGGTTCGAGCATTAAAGTTCGACGAAAAAATGGTTTTTCCGTTTATTATCGCAAGTGGATTTATTGCGGATACAACTTCGCTGCCGCTTGTTGTTAGTAACTTAGTGAATATCGTATCGGCCGACTTCTTTGGTATTAGCTTTTCTGAATTTGCATCCCGCATGATTGTTCCAGATTTGGTTTCTCTGTTTGCGAGTATTATGGTCTTGTATGTGTATTTCCGCAAAAGAATCCCTAAGAAATACAATGTAGCAAATTTGCAGAAGCCAGTGGATGCCATCAAAGATGAAAAGATGTTCCGGCTATCTGGAATTGTCTTAGTTTTGTTAGTACTAGGCTATTTAATTGGAGAATTCTTTAGCGTCCCTGTTTCGATCATCGCAGGTATTATCGCTATCCTGTTTTTGATGATGGCAAAAAAAAGCCGAGCGGTTCATACAAAAAAAGTGCTAAAGGGAGCTCCATGGGCGATTGTCTTTTTCTCTATCGGCATGTATGTCGTTGTATACGGCTTGCGTAATGCTGGTTTAACAGAAATTCTGGCTGACGTGATCCAAGCAACAGCCAGCCATGGACTGTTTGCAGCAACAATTGGTATGGGATTCACTGCGGCTATTCTTTCATCGATTATGAACAATATGCCAACCGTTATGATTGATGCACTGGCAATCGATGCAACACACGCAGCCGGAACGATCAAGGAAGCGCTCATTTATGCAAATGTTATTGGATCAGATTTAGGCCCGAAGATTACCCCAATAGGCTCTTTAGCGACGCTTTTATGGCTTCATGTTCTGTCAACAAAAGGCGTGAAAATTTCTTGGGGAACGTATCTTAAAACGGGTATTATTTTAACGATTCCGACCTTGTTTATTACGCTTGTTGGTTTGTATATTTGGTTGGTGATTATTTCATAACGCGTGCTAAAGGAGATTTGTTTTAGTCGATATGATAATGGCTGTTGCCAGAAAAATTCAGGTGTGTATCGAAGCTGTAGAAAATGATCTACAGCTTTTTTTTTGAAAAGGTATAACGGACAGCGACACGTTTTTAAAATGAGATACGTATTTCTCATCTAAGCTACTTTTCTCCTCATTCATACTCCAACAGCTCTTTCTATGATAAAATAAAAAAACTGACTAAGTTTCACATGGAAATTTGAAATGTAAGGTGATTAAATACATGAAGTTAATTATTGCAGAAAAGCCGGATCAAGGATCGACGCTCGCTTCACAGTTTAAGCCGAAGCGTCACGACGGCTATTTAGAGATTCCACCGAATGAAGTGTTTACAGACGGAGCATATGTAACGTGGGCAGTAGGGCATTTATGTCAGCTTGTAAGTCCGGAAGATTATAAGCCGGAGTGGAAAAAGTGGTCAATTGACACGCTGCCGATGATTCCAGACCGTTTTCAATATGAAGTGACGCGCTCAAAAGCGAAGCAGTTTCAAGTGGTAAAAAAGCTGCTTAAAAAGCCGACGGTCACAGAAATTATACATGCGGGAGATGCGGGGCGGGAAGGAGAATTAATCGTCCGTAATATCATCCAGCTCTCAGGTGTGCATAAGCCGATGAAACGGTTGTGGATTTCTTCTTTAACACCAAAAGCCATTTATGATGGATTTCAACAGTTAAAAGACGAAAGCGACACGCGCAACCTTTATTATGAAGCATATACAAGAGCATGTGCGGATTGGGTCGTTGGGATGAATGCTTCACGCGTGTATAGCATCTTGTTAAAAAAGCATGGCATGTCAGATGTTTTTTCAGCAGGACGCGTGCAGACACCAACGCTTGCTTTGATCGTAAAGCGTGAAAAAGAAATTGATAACTTTAAATCAGAGCCTTTTTGGGAAGTCCTTGCTAAGTTTGATATTGAAGGAAAGAAGTATGAAGGCAAATGGCATCAAGACGGAGAGTCGCGTCTTAAAGAAAAAGAAATGGCGTATAAAATTGCTCAATTTTGCGAAGGAAAAGACGCGGAAGTTCATGAACTCGTAACGGAGCGAAAAGAGTTCCAGCCGCCTTTGTTATTTAACCTATCATCACTTCAAGCAACCGCGAATAAAGCGTTTAAGTTTTCTCCTAAAAAGACGCTTGATGTGCTGCAAGGGCTGTACCAGAAGGGAATTGTTTCTTATCCGAGATCAGACTCAAACTACGTAACAGAAGGTGAAGCAGAAACGTTTCCTGAGATTTTAGAAAAGCTGAGTGCTTTTTCTGAATACGAACATTTATTTCCGCTTCCTTACTCTTCAATTCTAGGAAATAAACGCTATGTAAATGCAAAAAAAGTAAGCGATCACTATGCGATTATTCCGACGGAACAAGTGAAGGACCCTAGTAAACTGTCAGGAGATGAACAGAAAATTTACGACTTAGTCGTAAGACGGCTAATTGCCGCACACTACGAAAAAGCGATTTTCGACTACACAACGATTACGACACTTGTGGAAAAGCGAGCAGCTTTTATTTCAAAAGGAAAGCAGCAAATTCAAGAAGGCTGGCGCAAAGTAATTTTTCAAAATGAGAAAGATGACGACGTTATTCTTCCTAATGTTCAAGAAGGCGAAGAAGGAAAAGTTATTAAGGTAGACGTAAAAGAAGGTAAAACACAGCCTCCAAAACGCTACACCGAAGGTCAGTTGATTACACTGATGAAGACAGCTGGTAAGCATTTAGATAATGATGAGCTGGAGAAAATTTTAGCAAAATCAGAAGGGTTAGGGACGGAAGCTACGCGCGCTGGAATCATTACAATGCTTAAAGACCGTAAATATATTGATGTGAAAAAAAACCAAGTATTTGCGACTGATAAAGGAAAGGTATTGATTGACGCGATTGGCGATAAAATTTTAGCTTCTCCAGAAATGACGGCTAAGTGGGAGCAGCGTTTAGCTGAAATTGGAGAAGGAGCAGCATCAGCTGCTGCCTTTATGGAACAAACAAAGAAGCTGTCAGCTAAAATTATCGAAGACGCTGTCGAAGCAGAAAGCAAGTGGAACTTCAGTGGATATGACACTGAATCCATTCAGCGAAAAGGCAAGGGCAAAGGTAAAAGCTTTTCTTCTAAATCGTTTGGTTCATGTAAGCTTTGCGACGGAAAAGTAGTCGATAAAGGTTCATTTTACGGATGCTCAAACTATGCAAAAACAAAATGTACATTTACCGTATCGAAAAAGATTTTAGGTAAAACAGTCACGCAGGCTAATTTAAAAAAACTGTTAAGCGAAGGGCAGACAGACTTGATTGAAGGCTTTAAAAAAGGCGATAAGACCTTTAATGCCAAGTTAGAATGGAAAGAAAACAAAGTGCAGTTTTTATTTGAAAAGTAGAGGGATAAAAAGCGTTTGCTAAAGAGCAAGCGCTTTTTGCATGTGAAGAAACAGGATTTCTCCAGCTTTTCTAGAATTTCTTACATAGCTTATTTATGTAAAGGATGAGATTGATGAAACGAACGAGTAAAGGGATGATTCCGTTTTGGGATTATATTGGCATTGAAGAAACGCTGCTTGAAAAAGGATATGCGGAGTTAAAAATCACGATTCAGCCGCAGCTTCTGCAGGGAAGAGGAACGGTTCATGGAGGCGTTATTGCCACGCTTATCGACGCGGCGGTTGGTTCAGCTGTGCGGTCTTCTCTTTCTGAGGAGGAAAGTGCCAGTACAGTTGAGTTAAAAGTAAACTACACAAGACCAGGAATAGGCGATTATTTAGTTGCAAAGTCTACACTGTCTCACCGCGGCAAAACGCTCGCTGTTGGAGAAGTGAAAATTGAAGACAGCAGCGGCAAGCTTGTTGCGCTTGGCAGTGCAACATACATGGTTTTCTCAGCAGAAAAAGCTTAGAGTTCTAAGCTTTTTCTGCTGAATGCAGCTGCTGACTAATACATGCAATAATCGTTTTATAGTAATCTTCGGGATGGGGAGCGAATTCACTTTTATGTGCTGTACGGTGAATTGGCTCTTTTTTATTTGTTATCCCTTCAATGATCAGTTCTGTTTGATTTCCAAGCCACAGTTCGCAAAAGTGAGAAAACGGCGCTTTTACAAGTCCTGATACTTCTTCTTGCTGCAAAATAAAAGCACTAAGAGGGTGAGAGCTGTAGTATAAAAATACGTGTGCGAATTCTTTATCAATATAGTGTGGCTGAGATACTTCGTATTTAAAGACATCTAAAGGAAGCAATTCATCAAATGAAATGTTGACGCCGAGCTCTTCGTGAATTTCTCTTACTCCGTCCTCAGCGGTTTCTGTATGAAGCAAATGTCCGGCAGCTGTGATATCCAGCGCACCGGGGTAATCTTGTTTTTGCTCGCTGCGAATTTGGAAATAAATATAGTCTATATCATTTTCGCGGCTGACAAACCAGCAGTGAAACGCTTCGTGCCAATAGCCTTTTTCGTGAACTTCTTTGCGAGACGCTTTTCCTATGCGCTCCTGTTGGTTGTTAAATATGGTTAACACTTCATCGTTCATCATAAGTCCCCCAATTTGTTTCCTACTTCTTTCTACTCTAACCTGCCGTGAAAGGTATGTAAATAATGGAAGATGAAAATCTGCTTTGATACATACAAATATGCACAAAATAAAAGATACATCAATTTTAGTAAAGAAGGTGCATGCGTTGAATCATTGGATGGAAGTAGTACTTCGTTCAGTGCTGATTTTACTTGGCTTGTTTTTTATTACAAAGCTGTTAGGGAAAAAACAGTTATCCAAACTTTCTTTTTTTGAATATATCGTTGGCATTACAATTGGAGATATTGCAGGAACAATTTCAATGGATGTAGATTTACAGGCAAGTCACGGGGTAGTAGCAATTTTGGTTTGGGCATCATTTCTTATTGTTGTGTCAAACGTATCGTTAAAAAGTATAAGCTTTCGAAAAGCGGTGGAAGGGACGACAACGATCCTCATTAAAGAAGGAAAAATCCTTGAGGAAAATGTGAAAAAAGAAAAATATACAGTAGATGAGCTCATGGAGCAGCTTCGCAAAAAAGACATCTTTTATGTGGAAGACGTCGCTTTTGCTATGCTGGAAACAAACGGCGAATTAAGCGTGCTGTTAAAAAAAGAAAAGCAGAACGTTAAGCGGGAAGATTTATCGTTGAAAGGAGAACATACAAAATTACCTCAAACAATTATTATGGACGGAAATATAATGAAAGAAGCCGTTCATGAGCTAGGGTATAGCGTAGCGTGGGTTAAAGAACAGCTTGAAAAGAAAGGTGCCGCAGTCGATAAGGTATTTTTAGGGCAAGCGGACTCAGCTGGTCATCTGTATCTTGATTATTATGAAGACTGAGGCTAGGACAAACGTATTTTAGCCCAAGTGAAAAACCAACCACTAATCAACATGTTTGATTAGTGGTTCATTTTTTTGTGATGGTAAATATAGTTTTATCCGTTTCGTTCCTTTTAGCAGTTGATTGAGGGCAAGGTGAAGACTCCTGCGAGAAAAGCGGATTAGGTGAGACCCCGCAGGAGCGCAAGCGACGAGGAGGTTCAGCGGCCGCCCGCGGAAAGCGAAGCCTTGTACGGAAATCAACTGCGGTGTCACAAGCAGTCCAGCTCATGTATCTCATTTGTTCGTCTTTAGGCTGGATTCACTTCGTTATATCTCAACCTCAGCGAGGATCTACTTCTTCCCCGGATTTTATGTCGATTACTTTAAGGTTATTTTGAGGTGCTTTAATATCTTTACTTGCAGGCGCTGCTTTTTTATTTTCTACCCAGTCTACTAACAAATCAAAAGATTGATGAGCATATGGAAGCAGGGGCTGAAGCTCTTGATTTGGGTCGGTTTGTTTATTCCATACTAAGCTGTCAACGTGATTTCCGTTTTTCACAGTATAAAGGCGATGAAGATTTGCCTTGCCAGCTTTTTTAACGAGTTTTTCATAGCCGTCGGCGTGAATAGACGGGAAGATAAGTGAGTCGAGAGAGCCGGTCATACTAATAAGAGGCACATCAATATCACCTGTATTTTCTACTTTCGCTACATTTTCTTTTACGCTTTTTGGACGGGTTTGATAGCGATAATTTGCAAAGATGTAGTCCCATGAACGGTCTCGTAGGCCTGATGAAGTAAAGTTTAAATAGTTGTGCCAGTTTGTTCTTCCTGGAGCTGTCGGATCAAAATGGTCACGGTAAATGTTTAAAGTGACCGCCCAGTACACTTGATCATGATAACTCCACAATTTTTCTGATCCTTTCGGAAGGCCGGCTTTATACATTTGTTTCATAGCTTTTTTCTGCTCTTTTCCCGTTCCGTACAGCGCTTCTTCTGCGTTGTTTACAACAGGTGTTAGTGAGCTGATTAAATTTGGCGCTTTTGCACTCCACAATACGCCTTCCCAATCAACACCTCCATCAAATAAACGAGGCTCTTTGGTTTGTTTTGGATCGTCGTGTTCAAGTGCATATCTGACAACGTATCCGCCGTTTGAAATCCCAATTGCATACGTGGGTACTTTATGATCGTTGCGAATCAAATCGCTTGCAGGGTTTTTTCGATTAGACGGACTGATTAGTTTGTCTGAGTAATGAGTAGTCAGATATTGCTGTGCTGCTTTTGTCATTTGACGATAGCGCATATTCCATTCTGCTACGCTGTCGTCATCGCTAGCAAGCGCATTTTTTACTTTAGCAAAAGGATCGTTAGGGTCACTTTCCCCTTGCGTTCCTTTATCAATCGCGGCAAACGCATAGCCTTTTTTAAGAACGTAATCGCTGAACAATAAATCGGTGGACGTTTCGTTGCGCGTAGCAGGAATGCCGGCTACCACAAGTTTTCCATTCCAGTTATCAGGAACACGGATGACGAACTGAGCGTCTTCAAAAATTCCATTTACTTGCGTTCCTTTAACCGCAGCGGGCTGATTGATTCGATACCAGCCTGATTCACTTTCAGCTTTTCCCCAGTTATAAGGAGTAAGCCCGATGTTTCCATAGAGCGTAGCCTGCTGATATTGAGCCGGGTTTTTAGTCGTCAGCCAATTCCCGTTCGCTCCGTCAAAATAGGTTTCTGCTGACTGATCAGCATTTGGAATGACATCTGTTTTGTTAGCAGCTTCAGCAAGAGATCCTGAAGCTGAAAAACAAAGAGCAGCAGAAAAAGTAAGCGCTATCATTTTTCGTTTCACGTTTCTTCCTCCTCATGAAAATACTCATACCTTTTAAGTAAATTCCATAAAAAAGAAAAATGTCCTGTTTTAAAATCAATTTAGAAGAAAATTTTTGCGCTTGTTTCTAAGCTGTTGTTGCCCGAAAAGCAGGTAAACTGCATCCAATTCTCTAGTTTCTTTTTAAGCTGCTTATATTATAATGAAACAAGGATTAAAAAAGACAGGGTAAAACAATCGATTAAATAAGTATAAAAGAGGTTAAGGGAGTAGGTCTATGAGCAGCTTTAACAGTCAGTTTTTGTATTCCATTACAATTATTCTATTAGGATACATACTAAAACGAACAAACCTCCTTCAGCAAAAAGACGGGGAAGCTTTAGCAAGAATTATTTTTAATATTACAATGCCTTGCTTGATTATTGTTACATTCAGCAGTATTAAAATTGATGGATCGCTTATTTTACTATTAGTTATTGGGATTGTCTATGGCTTGCTGTTAGCTGCTGTCGGAATTTTTGTTTTTCGAAAAGATGAGCGAAAAGTGAAAGGCATGCTGACGATGATGATTCCAGGGTTTAATATTGGAATGTTTGCTTATCCATTAGTAGAAGGCATTTGGGGAAAAGAAGGGCTTAAATACTTCGGTATGTTTGATGTCGGGAATGCCTTTGTTATTTTTGTTTTATGCTATGTAATTGGCAGCTACTACTCTGGGGATGATATTGACATTGAATTTAAAAAGATTTTATATAAAGTATTAAAATCAATGCCGCTTCTTACCTATGTAATCATTTGTCTTCTTGCGATTATAGGCATTCATTTACCATCATACGTATTAGACGTTTCAGGCATTATCTCCAAAGCGAATATGCCGCTTTCTCTTTTGCTTTTAGGCGTATATTTAAATTTTTCGTTCCAAAAAAGCTACTTGAAAAAAATTATCATGTTTTTAAGCATTCGCTACGTGATTGGACTTGGCGTAGGAATTGCGCTGTTTTTCTTGCTACCATTTGAAGATATGTTCCGGTATACAATCTTAGTTTGCTTCATTCTACCCGTAGCGGGATCCGTTTTACCTTACGCAGTAGAATTCAAATACGATCAAAAATTTGTCGGCACCGTTTCAAATATGACGATTCTGCTGAGCTTTTTGCTACTGTGGGGAATGACAAATATTTTAATGTGAATAACAAAGGACGCTCGCATTTGTGAGCGTCCTTTTTGATGAAAAAAGGATATTCCCAAATAAACGGAGGTAAGCTAGGAGAAGAGAAAATCTATCATACATACAACCTGACGGGAGGAAAAAACGTGGAGTCCTTAACTTTTGTTTTATTTGGCGCAACGGGTGATTTGGCAAAAAGAAAAATCTTTCCTGCTCTTTATAATTTATTTACAGACAAAAAGCTCCCTGATGCTATTTCTATTATTGGATCAGGGTACGAGCAGCTATCTCATGAGGATTTTAAAGAGCGTGTAAAGCAATCTATAAACGATTTTTCGAGACGGAAAATGGAAAGTAACGAGGAAGATTTTTTGTCGCTGTTTCATTATCAAGCAGTAGACGCAAGCAAAACAGAAGATTACAAAAAGCTATTAAAGGTTGTGGATGAGCAAGAAACAAATCAAGGAAGTGAAGGGAATCGCTTATTTTATTTGTCTGTAGCACCAGAATACTTTGATGTAATTGCTCTGCATATAAAAAAAAGCGGCTTGGATCAAACCGGCGGCTGGAAGCGTCTTATGATTGAAAAGCCGTTTGGACATGATCTTGCTTCAGCAAGAGAGCTTAATGAAAAGCTAAGCAGTACGTTTAAAGAAGAAGAAATTTATCGAATTGATCATTATTTAGGTAAACCGATGGTGCAAAATTTAGAAGCGCTTGAATTTACGAACCCCGTACTGCAATCCCTGTGGAATAACAAACACATTGCAAATGTCCAGATTACGGCAAGTGAAACAGTCGGTGTTGAAAATCGTGCCGGGTATTATGATCATACGGGGGCCATACGCGACATGATTCAAAATCATATGCTACAGGTTCTCATGATGACAGCCATGCATCTTCCAAAAAGAATTTGCTCAGAAAACATTTTAGAAGAAAAGCAAAAAGTAATGGAGTCACTGAGGAAAATTCCAGCGGAAGAAGTAGCTCGCGATGTTGTACGAGGACAATACGGAAGCGGAGAAATTGATCACAAATCTGTTAAAGGATACAAAGAAGAGCCCGGCGTAGAAGCAAACTCTAAAAATGACACGTTCGTAGCAGCGCGTTTGTGGATTGATAATCCATTTTGGAAAGGAGTTCCTTTTTACATTCGAACGGGTAAACGAATGAAAGAAAAATCAACTCGTATCGTCGTAGAATTTAAAGATTCTTTAAAAGGTCTGTATGAAACTCCTTATGATCAAGTAGCACCAAACTTATTTATTATTGAAATTAGCCCAAGCGAAAACGTCGCTTTGCAACTTAACAGCAAAAACCCATTAAAAAATGGTGTTATTGAGCCGGTTCGTATTACGTTTTCAAGAGAAGAAGAAAGTGTGCCGGAAGCATATGAACGAATCATTTATGATGCATTAATCGGCGACTCTACATTTTTCGCTCATTGGAAAGAAGTAGAGCTATCTTGGCAGTGGGTGCAGCCTGTATTAGATGCATTTGAAGCTGATATGCTGCCGCTTTACGAATATCCATCCGGTTCACAAGGCCCTGTAGAAGCGCGGAAATTAGTTGCACAAGAAGGCTTTAAATGGTGGCTCGATGACGATGAGCATGGGGAAGCGCCTGGAGTGTTTTTGCCGATTTGAAAAAGACATCTCTTTGAGGGATGTCTTTTTTATAGCTTATATATTCTGAATTTTCTTGAGATGGTTATTTTCCCTGCGTATAATCAAAAGAGTATAATGCATGAGGTATTGTGTATAGATCTATATAAAAAGACGCAGGGGGACTTTTGATGAAAACGTTAAAAATAGCGAATATACCAGGAGATGGAGTAGGGAAAGAAGTTGTTCCAGCGGCGGTTAGAGTTCTTCATACGATTGCAGATATTCACGGGGGATTAAAATTTGAATTTACAGAATTTCCTTGGAGCTGTGATTATTATTTGAAGTATGGACAAATGATGCCTGAAGATGGGCTAAAGCAGCTTCAAGACTTTGACGGGATTTTTTTAGGAGCCGTAGGAAATTTAAATCTTGTGCCAGACCACGTGTCGCTATGGGGTTTGCTCATTAAGATTCGTCGAGAATTTCAGCAGGTAATTAATATTCGTCCGGCCAAGAGGCTAAAAGGCATCGCATCTCCACTAACGAACCCAAAAGACTTTGATTTAATCGTTGTTCGTGAAAATAGTGAAGGGGAATACAGTGAAGTAGGAGGCCGGATTTATCAAGGAGAAGATCAAATTTCGATTCAAAATGCGGTTTTTTCTCGAAAAGGAACAGAACGAGCGATGCGCTATGCATTTGAATTAGCTTCTAAAAGAAAAGCAAAAGTTACAAGCGCAACGAAGTCAAATGGAATTGTTCATTCCATGCCGTTTTGGGACGAAGTGTTTCAAGATGTTGCAAAGAGTTATCCTCATATTGAAACAGACTCACAGCACATCGATGCGCTGGCGGCTTTTTTCGTCACAAATCCAAGTCGTTTTGATGTCATTGTGGCAAGCAATTTATTTGGAGATATTTTAACAGATATCGGAGCAGCTATTATGGGGAGTATTGGTGTTGCTCCTGCTGCAAATATTAATGTGAACGGAAAATATCCTTCGATGTTTGAACCGGTGCACGGGTCTGCTCCTGATATTGTCGGAAAAGGAATTGCAAACCCAATCGGACAGATTTGGACGGCAAAAATGATGTTGGATCATTTTGGTGAACAGGAATTAGGCAGTCATTTGTTAGAGGTTATTGAACAAGTCACGGAATCGGGCATCATTACACCAGATGTTGGAGGCAGCGCAACTACTAGTGAAGTAACGGATCAAATTATTTCTCATTTAAAGAAGTGAAGGTTCTAAAAGAGGCTAGGACAAAAGAATATTAAACGAAGTGAAAAACGAACTATGAATCAAAGTGTGCGATTCATGGTTTGTTTTTTTGTGGTAAACGCAGGTTTCATGTGCGTAGGTCTTTCTAGCAGTTGATTGGAGGAAAGGAGAAGATTCATGCGTGAAAAGCGAAGCCTTGCACGGAAATCAAAATCGATAAATACATGTTGACACTTACATATATGAACCCTATAATAGTTTGAGTTGAGATAATTCGTATACATATTATTTCTAGACTATGATTTAGTTTGTTTTAATAAATTGATACGAATAAACAAATAAAAGGAGGAAAATAATGCAGAAATCGAAATTATGGACAAAAGATTTTTTAGCGGTCTCATTGACTAGCTTTTTTGTTTTTGTCATTTTTTATATGTTAACTGTCACATTGCCGCTGTTTGCAACGGATGAACTTCATGCAAGTAAGCAAAGCCTAGGGCTAATTGTGACAATCTTTTTAGTGTCCGGTATTGTGTTCAGACCGCTAGCCGGTAAGTGGATGACAACATTAGGACAAAAGAAAGTCCTATTGATAGGTGTCTTTATCTTTTTAATTGGTTCTATTTTATATATGAATATTCACTCATTATCTGCGCTGCTGCTGCTGCGTGTGCTTCATGGTATTGGTTTTGGAATGAGCACAACTGCTACAGGAGCAATTGTTGCAAATGTAATCCCAGAGCGTAGAAAAGGAGAAGGGATGGGGTACTATGCGACGTTTATGAATTTAGCAATGGTAGTAGGTCCGTTTGTAGGCTTAACGTTAACAAATACTTTGGGTCATACAGCGGTTTTTACCGTTGCGGTTGTATCTTCTGTTTTAGCAGTATTATGCAGTCTAGTACTTTGTGTACCTGAGGTGCAAGCTTCTTCTGCAACAAATGAAATACAGCCAGCTAAAGGTCTTGCGGCGTTTTTTGAATACCGTTCGCTGCCTATTTCTGTTGCTGGCCTTGTGGTAGCTTTTTCATATGCAAGTGTTATTTCGTTTGTGTCTATTTATGCAAAAGAAATGGGCTTTACGCAAGCTTCAAGCTTTTTCTTTGTTGTATACGCGGTGTGCTTATTAGCTTCTAGACCTTTTACTGGAAAATGGTTTGATCAATACGGAGAAAACAGCGTGGTATATCCGTCCATTTTATCTTTAGCTATCGGTATCTTTTTGCTTAGCCAAGCGACAACAAGCTGGGTATTTTTATTAGCTGGAGCATTGATTGGATTAGGCTTTGGAACGATTACATCAAGTTTTCAATCCATTGCTGTAAAAAAAGCTTCTCCTCATCGCCGAGGTGTCGCCACAGCTACGTTTTTTGTGTTTTTTGACTCTGGAATGGGCTTAGGGTCCTTTTTATTAGGCATTTTATCCACAGTAGCCGGGTATAAAGGAATGTATGTATTCTGTTCCATTGTTGCTCTTTTAGCTATAGCAGTATACCTTGTATTGCACGGCCGAAAAAACCAGAAACAGCGCATTATTTCTCAAAATGAATCATTAGGAAAATAACATAAATAAAAAAAGGCGTGCTCAAGGGGAGCATGCCTTTTTTATTTATGGAGCTCTAAAGAAAACGGCTGTGAGCATATCGATATAGAAGCCCTCCTGATTTCTTTAGAGATTTCTTTTATTCCACTTCTTCTTTTGTAATCCACTCACTGGACCATGTCTGAATTTCCTGAATTACCGGCGCCAGTGCTAATCCTTTGTCGGATAGCGAATACTCAATTCGAACAGGAGTTTCCGGAATAACCGTACGAATGACGATTCCTTCATGCTCCAATTCTTTTAAGCGCTCGGATAAGAGCCTTCCGCTTACGGGAAGTGCTTCTTGCATTTGAGAAAACCGCTGTGAGCCCGAAAGCAGCTGAAAAATGATCAAACTCGTCCAACGTTTCGTTAGTATAGTAACAGCCTTTTCAAAACGTGGGCAGAGTGCTAAACCGTCCATGTTATTACCTCCATTCTCTTCCTATATTATAAAACAAAGTCAGCATTTTATCTAGTGTTATGTAATTTAATTACTTAAAGCATATAAATTACTTTACGTTTTTATGTTTTGATTATATAATTTATATAATTAAAGAAGTTAATTACTAAAAGTAACAAATAGAGCATAAAAGCTTTACAAGATAAATGTATCGTCATATAATACTTTAAGCAAGTAAAGTTACTTACTTTTAGTAAGCTGATACATCAATTAAAAAAGATAAATGTAGTGAAGTGCTAGAAAAAATATTTGTTCATGTGAGAGATTGAACACAATGTGAAAATAGTAGATAAGTGAAAGACACATAAGAGGAGGAAATAACTGTGATTAACGAAAAAGTTGTTTCAATATTAAAAGATAAAATTAACGTAGTAAAAAATGATGATCATTTTATTTATATAGTAGGACCTATCACGCTTCCGGTAAATCTTGATGGAGAGACACAAGTATTTAGTTGGTATTCATGGTTGCGTTCTGATAATGTAAAAGAAGGATCTTTAAGCACGGAAGAGCTTATTGAAAAAATGCAAGGAGCTAATTTAGCTGACATGCAGCAATCGAGTGTTCTTGTGTACGGAGATTTTCAAGAATCGCATGAGGCACTCATTCGTATGCACAGTATCTGCCATACGGGAGATATATTCGGAAGCAAACGCTGCGACTGCGGTTTTCAATTAAAACAATCGATGAAAATGATCGTCGAAAATGGAAGCGGAGCGCTATTTTATTTAGCAAATCATGAAGGACGTGGCATTGGCCTATTCAGCAAAGCAATGGCATACGTTCTTCAAGAAAACGGATTTGATACGGTAGAGGCGAATGAAGGGTTAGGATTTGAAGATGATACTCGCAGCTATAGTGATGCCATCAGCGTGTTAAAAGTGCTGCGTCAAAAACCTGTTACGTTGATTACGAATAATCCGAAAAAGCTAATCGCGCTTGAGAAAAACGGCGCACTTTTATCAGGGCGCGTTCCACTTTGGGGAGATGTATCTCAGTTTAATGAAAAGTATCTAGACACCAAAGTTAAACGTTCAGGACACTTAAAAGAGGAGGTTCTTCTTTGATCAATCACGAATTTTATATGAATATAGCTTTACAAAACGCAAAAGCAACAAAAGGACAAACAGATCCAAATCCGCTTGTAGGATCTGTCATTGTAAACGATAATCGAATCGTTGGAATCGGTACGCATTTAAAAGCGGGAGAGCCGCACGCTGAAATTCATGCGCTGCGAATGGCTGGTGAACAAGCAAAAGGAGCGACTGCTTACGTAACGTTAGAGCCTTGTTCACACCACGGACGTACAGGTCCTTGTGCTGAAGCGCTGGTTGAAGCCGGTGTGAAAAAAGTGGTCATAGCAACTTTAGACCCAAATCCTTTAGTAGCAGGTAATGGAGTTAACATTTTAGAAAACGCAGGCATTGAGGTTATAACAGGTGTATGTGAAGAAGAGTCACGTCAAATGAATGAGGTCTTCAATAAGTATATTGTAACGAAGAAGCCGTTTGTTTTATTAAAGTCAGCGATTACGTTAGATGGTAAAATAGCCACTGCTTCTTCTCACAGCAAGTGGATTACGTCTGAGGAAGCTCGTTTGGATGTACATCAGCTGCGTCATGAAACAGCGGGTATCTTAGTAGGGGTGAACACGGTTATTAAGGACAACCCTGAGCTGACAACTCGTATTGAAGGTGGCCGAAGTCCAGTTCGCATTGTAATGGATTCGAAGCTGCGCATGCCGCTTGATTCGAAGCTAGCAACGGATTCTTTAGCCCCTACGTGGGTATTTACAAGTCAGAGCCATTCAAAAGAAAAAAAAGAACAGCTCGAAAAGCAAGGCGTCGAAGTATTTGTCACAAGCGGTGAGGACAAAGTAAATCTTGAAGATATGCTTTCTATACTAGGTGAGAAATTTGTGTCGTCTCTTTTAATTGAAGGAGGGGGCGAAGTGAATGCCGCATTCCTAGAAAACCGTTTAATTGATAAACTGGTGCTGTATATGGCACCAAAGCTTTCAGGAGGAAAAGAAGCTCCTACTTTCCTAGAAGGAAAAGGCGTAGAAAAGATGTGGGATGCAGTGGAAGTGGAGCGTCTTTCTATCACTTCAATCGGCAAAGACTTTAAATTTGTTGGATATCCTGTTTATAAATAAAAAATGTAAATGAGGCTGGAACAAAAATATGTTAGTTGAAGGAAGATCCGAACGATTTATCGTTCGGATTTTTTGCTGTTATTGTGAACATTGCTTTCATGTATGCAGGTGCTTTTAGCAGTTGATTGGAGGTGTAGCAAGTAGTCCAGATCATTTATCTCATTTGTTCGGCTTTAGATTGGATTGATGTAGCTATATTTCAATCTCATTTTTTGTGGGATTTTTTAGAAAAGAGAAATAATACACTATTTTACTCTTATAGATTAATTTGCTATTATAGGGAATGGTCGATTTCGAAACAGTGTATAAAATTTTAACGTGTTTACAGTTGACTATCTAAATAAAAGCACTATATGTTTATAGAGAGAATATATTATGTGAAAGTAAGGGTGAGAAAAGAGATGAGAGAGTATAGAATTGGGAGTGTTATGAGAGACCTTCGCAAAATGGCAGGGTTGACACAACAAGAATTATCAAGAGACATTTGTACACAAGCGCAAATCAGCAAAATTGAAAACGGTGAAGAATATCCATCAAGCATTACCCTCTATAAAATTTCTAAGCGCCTTGGCGTAGATGTTAACTACTTTTTTGATAGTGTAGAATCACCTCGACTTGATTACGTAGATGCGGTTCAATCGTTAATTCGTCAATATATTCGTCAGAGAGATTATGATGCTATTCATAATATCATTGTAAAAGAAAAAGAAAGTCCCCTGTTTCAAAATCCGCTGAACAAGCAATTTTTAATGTGGCACGAAGGTATTTGCGTGTATTACATTCATCACAACAAAGAAGATGCGCTGTCTAAAATGTACCAAGCGATCGAGCTTACTAAGCAATCGGCAACGTTTTATAAAGAAAGAGAAATTGAAATTTTAAATAGCATTGGGATTATTCTTTATGAAGAGAAAGAGTATGAACAGGCTCTAGATACATATCAAACAGCACTCAAAAGCTTAAATGAGCTGCCCCAAACAAAAGACGAAAATATAAAAATTAGAATTTTAAATGCACTTGCCAAAACGCTTGGAGATATGAGTAACTATGACGAATCATTAATATATAGCAACCGAGGAATCGATTTGTGCATTAGTAATGAATCAATGTATTTATTTGGAGAACTTCATTACCAAGCAGGAGAGAGCTTAATTAAATTAGGTAAAATTGAACAAGGTAAAGAATATATGGAAAAGTCTATGACCATTTTCACCTTGCAGCGAAACGAGCGATTCGTCAAGCTAGTAGAAAAAGAACTTGAAGCTCTATTTGTTTAAAATATTCCTATCATTATAATTTTTGAGAAATTTCTATCAAAATGGAGGAAATCCATGGTTTTAAGGGGATAAATGCTGATAGAAAGGAATTCATCTACTTTTATCCTGTGATACACTAGAGTCAAATCAAAGAAAGAGGAGGAAATAATTATGAAAAAAGTATTAGTCGGTATGGCATTAGCGTTTACATTAGTAGCAGGTGTTGCTTCAGTTGGAACAAGCGTAGCAACAGGAGATTTTTCAACATTAGGTCTTCCAAGCCAACATTAATAAAAAAAGCCGTGCTAAAAAGCACGGCTTTTTTTATTGTGTTTTACTTGACTGATCTTTGTTGCGTTTGTTTCCTTTTGAATTATCCCCGCTTGAAATTTCTTCACCCATTTCTACAAGGTGGTGCTGCGTTTTTGGATTACTTTGATTAGCGCTTCCTTTGTTATTCTTTTTAGTCATCTTCATTCTCCTTTAAAACGATGGCAATGCATCGAGATTATTTGTTTTGTCATGATCAGGAATGCTGCGAATATACGTACCCCCGTCTTTCCCTACAAAGGTACTAACATGCTCAACGTCCCCTGCTTCTACTTTCTTTAAGGCTTCTTCATAGGTTAAAACGTCTCCTGAAGCTGTTTGGAATTCTAAGAGGTCACCGTCTGCATTTTTACGTACCGCAACGAAACGTTCTTTCATACACATAAACACCTTCCTTTACATCTATATGGTTGCTGAAATAGTCGTTTTTATTCATTGCAAAAAGTGATAAGGTAAAGAAAAGAGTGCAAAGGGGATAAAAAATGACAACATTTAATTGGCATGATCAAGCTCAAGAAGAATGGAATCAAAAAGTATCATTTTGGAATAGCCGAAGTGAAGAAATGTGGAAAAACGGAAGCCGGAAAACAGTGATTCCATTTATTCAAAAACATCTTAAATCAGGTGGTATGGTGGCAGATGTGGGCTGCGGTGATGGGTTTGGGACATCTCTTCTAGCTGCTTCTGGATACAAAGCAATCGGTCTTGATTTATCGGAAGAAATGATTCAAAAAGCATCCCAGCTGCATAAAAGTGAAAATTTGTCGTTCGCTCAAGCTGACATAATGGAGCTGCCGCTTTCTTCTGAGTCAGTAGAAGGGGTTATGGTAATCAATGCGTTAGAATGGACAGAGCATCCTCGATTAGCTTTGAAGGAATTGTACCGAGTTGTAAAACCAGGAGGATATGCATGCGTAGGTATTCTTGGGCCAACTGCTCAGCCTCGTGCCAATAGTTATCAAAGACTATATGGGGAAGACGTTATTTGCAATACGATGATGCCATGGGAGTTTGAACAGCTTGCAAAAGAAAATGGATGGGAAGTAATCGATGGCGAAGGTGTATATAAGCGAAATGTTACTGATAAGTTGATTGGACAGCTTCCAAATGAATTAAAGCAAGCCTTAACGTTTCTATGGCTATTTATGCTCAAGAAACAATAAAAACAGCACACCTCTCCTTATATGTAGCTGTACAAAGGGTACACTACAAATTGGAGGTGAGTGACATGAGTAAAATTAAAAAAGACCGCTCAAAATCAGAGCTAGGTTCACCAAATGTAGAAGGACAAGGGACGACCACTTCTGAACAAGGTGTTCAAAGCAGTTCAGCTAACAAAAAGCAGAAGCGTTCATAACAAAAATAAAACGAACTTGCAGTGAGAACAACGAGCTCACTGCAAGTTCGTTTTATTTATGGTGTCATCTTTATAAGTAAGAAGGTGTTGTGTGCAAGATTATAGATAGCTTATAATAAAATCTGAGCCAATAATTGTAATTTTCTACAAGCTTGGTTTACATTCGATGTAAAGCGGAGGTGTAATAAATGGTGAATAAAAGATATTTACCGGATACTGCAGCGTCTCATGCAAAGCCTGATATTAGAGAGGCGATACTTTGCATGGGGTGGACGGTTTAGTAATAGACATCGCCTAACCGCGCATATCTCATTTCTAATATATACGGCTTTGCCCCTTATTGTATAAGTAAAACCACATAAGGAGCTGGCAGAAATGACGTATGTAAAAGCAACAAATATTTTACCTGAAGAGCTGATTAGTGAAATTCAAAAATACATTCAAGGAGAAACCATTTATATTCCGAAGCCGCAGAAGGCAAGGAAGAAATGGGGAACTTGCTCTGGTGGAAGAAAGTTGATTGACGAGCGAAACGAACGGATAAAGAATTTGTTTAAAAAAGGAACGTCAATTGAAGAACTAGCCCGTGAATACTTTTTATCAACCGAAACCATCAAAAAAATTGTATATAAAAAGCAACGGTAAAGATCAAGCGCTGGCGACTGAATGCCCGCGCTTTTTTAGGTATAGTTTAATTCTGATTTATTTTTTACATTTCGTAAAAGGAATTCATACGGTAAAGTAAAAAGTAGCTGATTAAATGAAGAAGGAGTGAAGAACGTGGAAGCGTTTATAAGAAATGATCAATATAACTTTATCAAAAGCCAAACGCAAATCCTTATCAATGGGCATGGAACAGTAAACAATTCAGATGTGCTGCAGGCTTTAAAAGCTCTTGCAAAAGAAAAAGTATTAAATGTGTTTGATGTTCTTAGCAAGGAACAGGAAAAATTACTGCTGTCAGTTGCTGAAGTTAAAAATAAAGAACAAGCAGAGGTGTTTTTAGAAACGATAAAGCCTTACGTGATTCCATTTAAATCTTTTACAGAAGCGGGCGTGAAAAAATTGTTTCCAAAAGTGAAGAAGTTAAAGATCCCTTCTGCTGATAGCATTGATCTAGGGAGCATTTCATATGTCAGCTGGATCGATAAAGGCTCAAACAAAAAGTTTATCGTAGCGCAGGATCCGTATACCGAGAAGCTAAAAGGTATTCAAGGAACGTTTAAACCTATTAACCAGAAGGGAATATGCACACTTTGCCACAGCTACGAGGAAGTCGGTATGTTCACTGCTGAAATCAAAGGAACTGTTCAAGGGACATTTACACAACGAGGAAATTATATTTGTCAAGATAGCGAAGCATGTAATCAAAATTTGCTTACCTTAGAGCGGCTTCATGATTTTATGTTAAGGCTCAGCAAATAACATGCGGCTAATAAGAAGAATAAAAAAAAGAAGGTTCAGTCCCTATACTTTTGGTGAGACTGAGCCTTCTTTGTCTATCTGTTTTTCTCGATTGGATTGTCACGATAGCTAATCCAATCGCTCCAGCTGCCGGCATATAATTTTACATTTGGAAAACCTGCTGATTTTAAAGCTAAAACGTTAGGGCAAGCAGATACACCCGATCCGCAGTATACAATGATTTCAGCGTGAGAATCAATAGCAGAAAACATCTCCTTCCACTCTTTATCTGTTTTCCATAAACCTTCTGAAGTTAACACATCTTGCCAAAAAGAATGAATGGCGCCTGGAATATGTCCTGCTAGAAAATCAATGGGTTCTTCTAAGCCGAGATACCTCTTTTTTTCGCGAGAGTCGACAAGAACAACATTAGGGTTATGAAGATTCTCTTTTACGTATTCAACTCCTGCAAGTCCCCAATCTTGTTGAACGAAAGGTACAAAAGTTTGAGGAGAAGCTGCTGGAACGCTCTTAGTTGTTTCATATCCCGATTGTTTCCAGTTAGTAAAACCTCCATTTAAAATTTGTACGTATTCAATTCCTATATATCGCAGTAGCCACCATGCTCTTGAAGCCATCATCCCGTTTTGTTCATCATAAACGACGACTCTGGAATCAGCATTAATTCCTAAGCTGCCGAGCTTCTGAGCTAGCTTTTGAACATCGGGCAGCGGGTGTCTGCCTCCGTGGGAAGTAGCCACAGAGGACAAATCTTTTTCTAAATCCAAATAATGAGCATCCGGCAGGTGCTCATTTTGATAAGCATCTGCGCCTGCCTCAGGCTTTCCAAGAGTAAATCGGCAGTCGAGCAAAACAATGGAGTGTTGGGGTTGCTGTAATGCAGTATGTAAGTCAGCCGGTGAAATAATAGTGTTCATAACATTCACATCCTTTTACCAAAATTCTAGTTGAAATAAATAAAAATGAAAAGCGTTAAATATAAATTACGGCAAAGGTATGCTGCTTTCCTTCAATTATTCCCCATAGAATAATTGACCATTTTAGCGCTTATCTGATGCAGAGTGAAATGCTCCTGTGCTACAGTTATAGTAAGAGTTACATAGTATAAGCCAAATGCTCAGCGTAATGTCATACTTACTATTGATGAGAAGGAGAGAGAAAGATGCAAACAAATGAAAAGAAAGAATTTAAACTGATTGCACTAGATATGGATGGAACCCTGCTGAACAATCAGCAAGAAATTTCTGACGAAAATCGTGTGGCCATTGCTAAAGCTCAAGAACAAGGTGTTCATGTGGTATTAAGCACGGGGCGATCTCTTTTAACATGCCGTGAATACGCGCAATCTCTTCAGCTGTCTTCTTACCTTATTACAGTAAACGGAAGTGAAATTTGGGATGAATCTGGACAGCTTGTAGAACGAAAGTTAATTGATGCTTCACACATTGAGAAAATGTGGAATTTAACGCAAGAGCATAAGCTTAACTTTTGGGCTGTGACTACGGATAAAGTATGGAGAGATGAATTTCCAGAAGATATTGCTTCACAGGAATGGCTGAAGTTTGGCTACGATATTCCAGATGATGCTTTACGAGAAGAAGTGCTGAAACAAATAGCAGGCATTTCAGATTTTGAAATCAGCAACTCTAGTTTAACGAATCTAGAAATTAATGCACTTGGTATTAACAAAGCAAAAGGGATCATGACTGTATGTGAACGTTTGGGCATTTCAATGGATGAAGTTATTGCAATGGGAGACAGCTTAAATGATATGGCTATGATTGAAGCGGCAGGTTGTGGAATCGCCATGGGAAATGCTCAGGAAGCTGTAAAAGAAGCAGCGGACTGGGTGACAGATACAAATGTCAATAACGGAGTAGCGAAGGCTATCAGCCACTGGGTACTGAAATAACAGCAGCTCTACATGTTGCACAACTTAACTACTTCCCGCATAAACTGATACTGGATGCCTCCCTTAGAGTTTGTCTTATACGTATATATAAGGAGAAGCCATCTAGTTAAGGAGTGGGGAGTATGAGTGATTTATCATTAGACAAGCTGTTACAAAAAGCAGAAAATAAGTTGCAGAATGTACATGAAATAGTGCAAAAAAAATCGTACGAGCTCATTAGGCAAGCATATAAAGAAAGCATATTTGTTGTGATCACTGAAGGATTTAGATCGATAGAGCAGCAGCATAAACTATATTCACAAGGCCGAACAACACCAGGAAGTATCGTGACTAATGCTAAAGGCGGCTATTCTTATCATAATTATGGACTAGCTTTTGATATTGCGCTGCTTGATGACAACGGAAAAGTTGACTGGACCATTAATCGAAGATGGAACAAAGCGGGAGAGATAGGAAAAAGGATCGGGTTGGAATGGGGAGGAGATTGGACAAGCTTAAAAGATTACCCTCATTTTCAATATACATTCGGTTTATCTTTGTCGGAGCTTCGAAGTGGAAAAAAACCTGAGAAACAGACGGAAAAGGCTTCAAGAGTGCTAATTGAATACGGAGATCGAGGAAATCACGTACAGTTGATTCAGCGTATGCTTATTCACTTAGGTTATTCTCTTTCTGGAGGCGCAGACGGTATATTCGGTTCTGCCACTCTCAAAGCGGTAAAAGCTTTTCAACAAGCACTTTATCTGCAGGTAGATGGAATAGTTGGACCGAAGACACTAGAAAAACTTTATAGCAATTTTAATAAAACTATGTTCTGAATAACCATAAAAAACGATAACGAGAAAAGGAAGAAAAGAGATGGATGGAAATTGTCTCCTTTCTTCCTTTTCTGTAGTTATAGTAGAAAAACTGAAATTTATAAAGAAATAAAAAGGATTTTCTAAGCGTAAGAAACGTTCACGTGATCTAACTGGATAACATTGCTCAACAACACGATATCTTTATATATTTCACTTTTTACAGAGGCGTTTGAACAGTTTTGATAGTCTTTCAACAAGCGGCCAAGTTCTTTAATAAATAACAACGTCTCTTGTTCATTAATCATAGTCAAAACTCCTTGTTTAGAAATGAATCCAGGTCATTATATAGGAATTCTATCATATCTATACGCACCTGTTGACAAAAAAAGTTCGTCAATTTTTTTGTGAGAAGAAGAAATTTAGGGATATGTGGAATGCGTTCGACTCTCTCATTTTATACATATGCAGCTTGTCTAAAAATATGAGAGTAGTTATAGTAATATTTACTCCTAATCATGCAACTTAAAACCTATTTTAGAGGTTATCCTTAAATTCCCTCTATTGTAGAGCGATGGAACAAAAAAGAATGCCTCATTTTGTATCTTTAGTATGATAACGTTTTGAAGAAATAAGGCATATCTTTGAGTTTTAAGATGGATTTGAATTAGATCTTTTGACACGCTCTTTTTGTAGGAGGGGCATATTTACTTTCTATTAAGGGAAATCGTAAAGCTCCAACGAGTTTCTATATCAGAAACTCGTTGGAGCTTAATTTTTTGGATAAGGGATGTGCAAAAGTTCTGGGACGGTCACAAAATGATATCCTTCTTGTTTAAGTCTAGGAATGATGGTATCCAGCGACTTTGCGGTGTTGGAAAGGTCCATGGTCCAATGACCTCCGTCGTGCATCAAAACAATTGTTCCGGCGTGCATGTTCTTAAATACATTCTTGGTGATTTCTGCTTCTGGGATTTGCTTCCAGTCTAATGAATCAGAAGACCAGTTAATCGCATAGACATTTTCATTTGGCAGCTCGCTGATCATTTCTTGCGTTAAATTTCCATATGGAGGACGAAACAGCTGTGTTTCAAAACCGGTAATGTTTTTAATAATAGCCTGAGTTTTAGCAATTTCCCAGTGAAACTTTTCAGTCGATTCTTTTAGTAAATTGGGGTGCCAATAGGTATGAATCCCAACAGCATGACCTTCAGCTACCATTCTCTTCACCAGCTCAGGATGTTCGTGAGCTTTTGCCCCAATAAGAAAAAAGGTTGCTTTAATACCATGCTTTTTCAATTGATCCAATACATGTGGAGTAAAGCGCGGATCCGGTCCATCATCAAATGTTAGGGCGGTTTGCTTTAGGTGGTTATTACCTTGATAAAGCAAACGGTCACGCACAGCTATATTTTTTACTTGTTCCGCTTTACATAGTGCAGGAAGGGCTCCATTAAATAAGAAGCACAGTGTGAGAAGCAGTATACTAATTCTTCGTATCATGTACATGCACGCTCCTTTCTAGGACAAAGTATAACGTTATGATACCCGATTAAAAAATTTGTATGAAGCTGAATTGCCCTTTTGTTCCAAAACGTATGATATGCATGAAACAGCGCACTATAATAAACAGTTACTATTAGGTCAAGAAAGGAAAAAACAGATGAAAAAAATACTGATCGCTGTAGCATTAATCTTTTCGCTAAGTTTATCTCCTTTAGCTGAATATATTTCCTATCACGATGACTATAACGCAAGTGCAAGGTCGTATCGTTCGGGAAAGCGTTCGTTTAATAGACAGCCAAGCGTTAGACAAAATGAGCCGAGATCTAATTTTTCAAACCGCAGAAATGGAACGGTAAATCGAGGTGTTACTCGTTCAAACCGGGGAGGATTCGCCCGTGGACTTCTGTATGGAGGGCTAGCAGGACTTTTATTTGGAGGTTTGCTTGGTCATATGGGGGCACTGGGCGGGATTTTTGGGTTATTAATTAACATTTTGGCTATTGTGCTTGTCATTAATTTAATTCTGCGCTTTTTTCGCTCTTCTCGCCGCGACAACAATTGGAGATAGGCGGTAATTGCTGTCATAAACTGATAAGAAAGCTCCATATAAATAAGAAAACGCTTTCTATAGTTAATCGAAAGGATGAAACGTATGTCAGCAAACAGACAGCGCAGCAAGTACTTGGCGTTTTGCACAGAATGCGGTCTCCCAAACAGGTTAACATTGTTTCTTTTAAGACAGTACGTTGCGACAGACGAATATAGCGGATTTTATTGTGGGAATTGCGGAATTCGAAACGAATTTCCAGATTCGGTCATTGAATATATTAAAGAACTTTAAAGAGGCTGAGACAAACGTATATTTGTTGAAGAAGAATCCGAGCGGTGAATCGTTCGGATTTTTTCATGGATAGGCTGAACGTAGACCTTATGTATGTAGCTGATTCTAGCGGTTGGTTGAAGGACAAGGTGTAGAAAAGCTAAATAGATAAGAACTCGCCGAAGGAGCGCAAACGGCGAGGAAGCTCATCATCATCCCATAAAAAGTGAGGTATTGCACGGAAATCAACAGCAGTATCATAGGCGATTCATACTCAATTATTTATCCCATTCGTTCTGGGATTGGATTGATTTCGTTATGTCTCAATCTCTTTGTTTATTTGATAAAACTATGTTCTAAATGCGAATTAAAAAGAAAACATGGCTGCTTACAAAAAAGAAGCAAGGCCTAAATACTTTTCTTTATCAAAGATAATCGAGAAATGCCCCATTTTAAGCTTGGTGATTAAAGGTAATGCAAAGAGTTTATGAGAAGAATATATAAAGTTAGTGACGGTAGACTTAACTAACATTTTTAATTGCAGAAAATCAATTGAACCATACTTTAAACGGACGCATATACTACATTAAAATTTTAGAAAACGGAGGAATGGACTAATGCCTGTTTCCGTCATTTTCAACCAAATAAACGTGGTAAGTATGGTGTCCAATTCAGTAATTGCTTCAGGTCAAAATAGCCAGCCAGATTGGAATTCCCAAGGTAAATTTAACTTAGGAAACGGTTTTGCTATAAATTCAGCTATATTGGGGAGCACGAATATCATTAATGATCAGGATGTTTGTGATACGCCAATTACTCAGCCTGAAAATATTAATCCTCAGCCAGTTTCTCAGTTCTAGGAAAAAGAAGATGAAAGAAGTTGAGAAAAGTTGATTATAAAATTTACTAATCTTAATGTTACGTATATTTCTAATAACTCTGGTATTTTCACAGGAGAAAATACTCAATCAGATTGGGAAGTGAATTGGAAAAGTAATACGGGGTTTGGTGAAATAATCGGCTATAATAACTTTGCCTCTCAAATGGTAAATGTTATTAACGATAATGACGTCGTTGATTCCAATTTTTCTGAACACATAGATTTCAACAATGCTCCTGTTACACAAAGTTAAAGAAGTAAAAGTAACTAGGCATTCTATCAATCGGTTGTTTTGGCAGAGTGGCGAGGATATATGAGTAACAGGCTTAAACCATCTTTTATACAGATGGTTTTTTTGCTAGCTTATTTTAGAGGGAAAGCTATTAATATACACTGCAAGGGGAATGAGAGGAATACTTTTATAGTAAATGGAGTAAGTATCATAGAAAAGGCGTAAAAGCTTAAATGATTAAAGAGACGTTCAATTTGAGACGAACAAATAAGAATTTAAACATAAGATAATGTATTTTCAGTTTTATATTGAATCAGATGAAGTAAACTGCTGTCTGTGAGGTGTTTTTATGTCTAATATTCACTATCATTCCATCAAAGTAAATAAAATCCAAAACAGTTCAGGCCTATTTTATGGCGTTAATATTCAATATAAATGGAGTCATAAAAGTCGAATTTCTGACGGTTTCGGAAAAATAGTTGGTGATTCTAATAAAATTTTAAATAATACCACCGTGGCGAAAACCCCTAAAAAAAATGATGAGTAAAATCGTAGAGTTAAGCTTCTTTTGCAGCCTGCTTAAAAGAGTCATTTACATCATCTTCACCAAGAACAAGATGTGTATTGTAGGATAGTTGATTATCATCTCCCGAAATTGTGCCGAAACCTGAATTGCTGCTGCTGATTGTAGTTTCCCAATTTTTTTGCGTATTTTTTCCTATAAACACTCCTGCGTTGTTTTTAACCGTATTTACGGTGAGGTCATCAAAAATGATTTGTGGAGAACGGAGATTTATTTTCATAATTCCTCCTTGTACATATGAGACATTAACAGAAGTCATCTAATACACTATTATATGTTGTAGATGGGCTAAAAGTGTTAAATCAAATAAGGGGTCAAACTCTATGGATGAAAAGGTGCTGAATATACTCCAAAACATTGAAAAAAGGCTCACAAGTTTAGAAAAAAACCTGCATGAACTTTCAAATGAAAAGGTCCACTCTTTTCATTTAGATATAAAGAACGTTGAAACACTGAACTTGGACGAACTGTCTTATTATTTAGAACATATTGATGTAAAGGAACTTAGTGGAACGTTGAATATTGGTAATACTTTTCCTGCGCAAACGAATCAATATCAAGCGCCGAGAAAGAAAGGTGAAAAAACAAAAAATGACTCTGATGTCAAACGGAAATCGGGTAGTCAGAATAATAAAGCAAAAAATAAAGAAAAGGGTCCTTCTGAAATATCAGTTAAAATTAATGAAAGAAGTGTCCCTTATAAACTAATCCATACAGAAGAAATGAGGGAGTCTAATCAGGCTCTAGAATCAACCTTTAGCATAGGTGACATTCATATTGGCACAATCGAAGATGCTTCAGCTGTAAACTTTGGCAATAACTTTCCGACAAATTTTAGAAGTCATAAAAAAGTGAGTCAGGGATTTGGCAATATTTTGGGCAATCAAAATGATATACATGACATCTTATCCTCTTTAGAGGAAAAAGATGCTTCAGAAGTATACAATGAAAACCAAGGTGAAAAGCCGCCTGAATGGCTGGACACAATGATAGAAGAACAAAAGAAGGAGATGGGTACCAACCTAAATGGAGATGAAAAGGGAGAGTGAATAGGAGAGCAAAACCTTTGGGTTCTAAGGTCAGTGTTGTTGATGCGAAATTTCTGAAAGAAAGCTTTAATTACGGAATAAAGAAGGATTAGTAATAAAAAACCTGCTACTTGTTTGGAGTAGCAGGTTTTTTAGTTTGTTTCTTGTTCGCTGCAGTTTCAATATGAAAAAGAGCAAGCGTTATTTAATTAAGGACTGGGATAGAGCGGTTCTTTCATTCCCACAGATATGGAGTCTCTTGGTAAACATAATAGTTTAACCAATTCATAAACAGCAGGTTGGCATGAGAACGCCATGTTTTTAAAGGGTTTTTGTCAGGATCATTGTTTGGGAAATAGTGTTCCGGAAGCTTTGGTTCTAGCCCTTTTTCTGTATCTCGAAGAAATTCTTCTTGCAGTGTTTGAACGTCGTACTCTGGGTGACCTGTAACGAAAACAAACTTTTCGTCTTTAGACATAGCCATATAAACACCAGCTTCTTCAGAGTAGGAAAGAAGCTCAAGGTCAGGATGATTTTGTACTTCATTCATGTCGACGTCAGTGTGACGCGAATGAGGAGAATAAAAGACATCATCAAATCCTCGCAGCAGCTTAATGGGTTCTTCACTCGATACAACATGTGTAAATACACCCGTGCATTTATCAGAAAGAGGTCGCTTGTCAATGCCAAAGTGATGATAAAGTCCGGCTTGAGCTCCCCAACAGATATGAAGGGTAGAAGTCACATTTGTTTTACACCAATCCATAATTTCTTGAAGTTCTTTCCAGTAGTTTACTTCTTCAAATGGTATATGTTCTACAGGTGCTCCTGTAATAATCATTCCGTCATATTTTCGTTCTTTAATTTGTTCAAACGTTTTATAAAACTGATCTAGGTGATTTTTACTCGTTGTTTTTGCTTTATGGCTTGCCGTGTAAAGAAGTGTAATATGCACTTGCAGCGGTGAATTCCCGAGTAAACGTAATAATTGCGTTTCAGCTTTTTCTTTTTCCGGCATTAAGTTTAGGATAACAATATTAAGCGGGCGAATTTCTTGGTTAACCGCGCGCACGTCGTCCATGATGAAAATTCTCTCTTTTTCTAAAATTTCTTTTGCCGGAAGATCACGTGGAATATTAATAGGCAATAAAATTCCTCCTATTCGATTTCGAAGTAATGACACGTATAAATGTTCTTTCTCACGTGAAGATGAGGTTCAACATTTATGTACAATATACTATTATAGGAATATACAGAATATTAAGCAATTGAATTTTTTAAAAAAAGAGCATTAATATGCGTAATGGCTAAAATGAAATGGTACAATAAGGTTAAACTGGAGCGTTGCTATGCTTTTTTAGCTTGACTGAAACTCAGTAAAATTTATAGCACAGTCGTTCCTGTATTTATTAAACTTCATATCTCCCCCAGAAAATGGATTTTATCCTTTTTTGATGAAGTGTTTAAAAAGAATTCTCAGCAGAAAAGGGGTTTTTATATGACAACTAAGAAGCAAATAAAAAGTGATTTGCAAATTGCACAAGAGGCAACGATTAAACCGATTAAAGAGATTGCCGAGCAGCTAGATATTTTAGAGGCCGAGTTAGAGCCGTATGGACATTATAAAGCCAAGCTTTCTTTATCCGTTATGGAACGTTTACACACAAAACAAGATGGAAAAGTGATTTTAGTTACAGCTATTAATCCAACTCCAGCAGGAGAAGGTAAGTCGACAGTGACGGTTGGCTTAGCTCAGGCATTACATAGATTAGGTAAAAAAGCAATTGTAGCCATGCGTGAACCATCTCTTGGTCCGGTAATGGGAATTAAAGGAGGTGCCGCTGGAGGCGGTTATGCTCAAGTGCTTCCAATGGAGGATATTAACTTGCACTTTACTGGAGACCTGCATGCCATTACAACAGCTAACAACGCGCTGGCCGCTATTTTGGATAACCATATACATCAAGGCAATGAACTGCGCATTGATACACGTAAAATTACGTGGAAACGAGTGGTTGATTTAAACGACCGCGCGTTGCGTCAGGTTGTCATTGGATTAGGTGGCCCTATGCAAGGTGTTCCTCGAGAAGATGGTTTTGATATTACGGTTGCGTCAGAAATTATGGCTATTTTCTGCTTAGCGTCAGATTTACAAGACTTAAAGCGTCGCTTAGCGTCTATTGTTGTAGCTTACAACATGGATAATGAGCCTGTAACGGTTGCCGACTTAGGTGCACAAGGAGCGCTTACTCTTCTTTTAAAAGACGCGATTAAGCCCAACCTTGTACAGACATTGGAACATACTCCAGCCCTCATTCACGGAGGTCCTTTTGCTAATATTGCCCACGGTTGCAATAGCGTCATTGCAACAAAAATGGCTGCAAAACTAGGCGACTACGTAGTAACAGAAGCGGGATTTGGAGCAGATTTAGGCGCAGAAAAATTCCTAAATATTAAAGCTCGTATGGCAGATATTAAACCAGAAACGGTGGTAATCGTTGCGACAATTCGCGCTCTGAAAATGCATGGAGGTGTTCCTAAAGAGCGTTTAAATGAAGAAAACATTGAGGCTTTAGAAGCAGGAATTGAAAATCTTGAAAAACATATTGAAACGATTCAGGCATTCGGTGTTCCTTATGTTGTAGCCGTGAACCGTTTTGTAACAGATTCAAAAGGTGAAGTAGAAGCGCTTATGAATTGGTGTGCTTCAAAGAATGTTCCAGTTGCTTTAACAGAAGTATGGGAAAAAGGTGGAGAAGGCGGCGTCATGCTTGCTGAAAAAATTCTTGAAGTCATGAACGAGACGGAAAGTCAGTTTTCTCCTCTTTACGATGTGTCAGCTTCGATTCCAGAAAAAGTAGAAGCTATTGCTAAAACCGTATACGGAGCACAAGGCGTAGATTTTGCTCCAAAAGCGTTAAAGCAAATACAGCAATTTGAAGCAAACGGATGGGATCACCTGCCGATCTGTATGGCCAAAACGCAGTATTCGTTAAGTGATGATCAGACGAAGCTGGGGCGACCAACTGATTTTAAGATTACAGTGAGGGAATTCCGTCCTTCGCTCGGCGCTGGTTTTCTCGTGGCGCTAACAGGTTCAATTATGACAATGCCTGGACTTCCAAAAAAACCTGCTGCGCTCAATATGGATATTGACGAGAATGGACATGCACTAGGTATTTTTTAAGAGAAAAGCGATGCCTTGGCATCGCTTTTCTTATGATACAAAACAAAATAACAGGTATGTTATGAATTAATTTGGCAAGAAAGAAGAAGAGTTGACTGTTCGTATTTTATAAAAAAGGAAGTAGTTGAAATGTTTGATCCAATTGTATTTGATAATTTAAAAGCAGTTGTAGAAGGAGAGATCTATGATCTTGACTTATCTGGGCAAGTATCTGTTACGAATCGCGAAGATTTTGTAGACTTAGCTCAGTTTACTCGAACGTACCGCATTTCTTTTCAACAGCATTTTTGCTGTACCGCGTCGCTAACTTTATCAACCGACTTAGATAATATTCATGCGGAATTAACGCCTTCCCGTGTAGAAAAACCAGGTTGTACAGTTTATATTCATTTTCAGCTGAAAAAACAAAAACCGTTTGAGGAAGCGGAGTTTCAAAACATCCAGGAGATGTGTGAGCGGATTTGGGGAACAACAAGAGTTGTTAAGCAGCGTGTTACTCATGAAGTCGGAGCAAACGAATATGAAAACAATATTGAGGTGACCTTTAACCGATTTATTTACGAAGATCAAGTGGGAGATTTAATCGAAATGATTGATTATATGCTGCAAACGACTGACCAGCTAAAGGTTCTTTACGACAAATCATAAGAGCGTTTCAGTTGTACTCTAGAAATAAAGTGAATTACAATAGAGAAAAGGAGGCGTTTTAATGAGCGTGTATGAATACTCTGCAAAAACAATTAAAGACGAAGACGTATCACTATCTAACTATCAAGGTGACGTACTGTTGATTGTGAATACAGCTAGCAAATGCGGCTTCACCCCTCAATATAAAGATTTACAGGCGCTGTATGAAGAAGAAAAAGAAAACGGTCTAACGGTTCTAGGTTTTCCTTGCAATCAGTTCGGTGGTCAAGAGCCAGGAAGTTCAAATGATATTGAACAATTTTGCGAGTTAAACTACGGCGTTTCGTTTCCAATGTTTGCAAAAGTAGATGTAAAAGGTGAGCATGCACATCCGTTATTTACATACTTAACGGAACAAGCACCGGGTCTACTAGGTTCTAAAGCGATAAAGTGGAATTTCACAAAGTTTTTAGTGAATCGTCAAGGTGAAGTCGTGAAGCGATACGCACCTCAAACTGCACCAAAAGATATTCAAAAAGATATAAAAGAATTGCTGTAAAAGCAGGTGGATCTCCATCTGTTTTTTGTTTTTCAGCCAGGGTTTTCAAAGGGTGCTCAGCTGTCAGTGAGACGAGCGCCTTACTTTGTGCTAAAATAATGGTGGATATAATTGAGGTGAGCAAATGAACAAAATAGAAAAGACGGAAAAGTGGGTTCAAGCAAAGCTTGCACATGACACGACGGGACATGACTGGCAGCATATCGATCGTGTGCGTCGAAATGCAGTGCTTTTATATAAAAAAGAAGGCGGCAATCGGGAAGTGATTGAACTAGCCGCGCTTTTACACGACGTTGTAGATGATAAGCTAGTGGAAGATGTTGAAAAGGCGTACGAAGAAGTGCGGGAGTGGCTGAAGAGTCAGCGCGTAGAAGAAGAGAACTGCAAGCATATCGTTCACATTTTACAAACGATGTCATTTAAAGGCGGAAACCGTCCGGCTATGGCTACGCTTGAAGGTCAAATTGTTCAAGATGCAGATCGTTTAGATGCGATCGGTGCAATTGGTATCGCACGTACGTTTATGTATGCAGGTGCTAAAGGCACGGCCCTGTATGATGAAAACATTGCTGTACGAAGTGAGATGACGGAAGAAGAATACAGACACGGGAAATCAACGGCTATTGCACATTTTTATGAAAAGTTATTAAAGCTCACTGCGTTAATGAATACTCAAACAGCACGGTCTCTAGCGCAAGAGCGACATACATATATGAAAGAATTTTTAGTTCAATTTAAGAAAGAGTGGAATTATCATTATGAAAATGCTGACTGTTGAAAACTTAACAAAAACATACGGAGAAAAAGAGCTGTTTCATCAGCTAACGTTTACCATTACAGAAAACGAGCGAATCGGCTTAATTGGTGTAAATGGAACAGGGAAATCGACGCTTCTTAAAATTATCGCAGGTCTAGAGCTTGGAGATGAAGGGGATATTGTTCATGCTAAAGACTACAGCGTGACATATTTACCGCAGCATCCGGATTTTGATGAAGGCTTAACGGTTTTAGAGCAAGTTTTCAGCGGAGATACGCCTCTTCTTAACTTACTAAAAAACTATGAGCTGGCTCTGTATGCGTTAGAGCAAGATTCTGCAAACGAAAAAAACCAGCAAACACTGTATGATTTACAGCAGAAAATGGATGCGATGAACGCGTGGGAAGCCAATTCTAACGCACAGTCGATCTTAACGAAGCTTGGAATTTCAAATATGAGTGCAAAAATTGGTGAGCTTTCAGGTGGACAGAAAAAGCGGGTATCCATTGCCCAAAGTCTGATTCAAACACCTGATTTATTGATTTTAGATGAGCCGACTAACCACTTGGACTATGAGACCGTTAAATGGCTCGAAGAATATTTATCCAAATATCAAGGAGCCGTATTGCTTGTTACTCATGATCGCTATTTCTTGGATGCTGTTACAAACCGAATTTTTGAGTTAGACGGTGGAAATTTATACAGCTATAAAGGAAACTATGCTGCTTTTTTAGAAGGAAAAGCGATTCGAGAAGAGCAGGAAAAAGCAACTCAAGCAAAATTAAGTAACTTATATCGCAATGAATTGGCTTGGATTCGCCGAGGAGCAAAAGCGCGTACGACTAAACAAAAAGCGCGTATTCAGCGATTTGATGAATTAGAAGGAAAACTCGATTCTTCTGAAAAAGAATCACTAGATTTAAGTTTAGCAGGCAGCCGCCTTGGGAAAAAAGTGTTTGAATTAAAAGATGTGTCTAAGACGTATGAAAATAAAATCATTCTTTCAGACTTTACGCACATCGTTAAAAAACAAGATCGAATTGGGATTGTCGGAAAAAATGGAAGCGGAAAGTCTACCCTGTTGAATATGATTGCAGGGAGAATCGAGCCGGACAGCGGTGAAATTGACAGAGGACAAACGGTTAAAGTTGCTTACTATACTCAAGAAAGCGACGATATGGACTTGAATCAACGCATGCTTGATTATATTAAAGAATCCGCAGAAGTTGTGCATACGACGGATGGAAAAATGATCTCTGCATCGCAAATGCTTGAGAGATTTCTATTTCCTTCACATACACATGGAACACCGATTCAAAAGTTGTCCGGAGGAGAGCGCCGTCGTTTATATTTATTGAAATTGTTGATGACATCGCCAAATGTTTTGCTGCTAGATGAGCCGACTAATGATTTGGATACTCAAACGCTAACGGTGCTTGAAGACTACCTTGAAGAATTTCCAGGTGTCGTTATCACCGTATCACATGATCGTTATTTCTTAGATAAAGTAGCAGATTACTTACTTGTCTTTGAAGGAGAAGGAAACATTTCGACTTATTTTGGCGCTTATACAGATCAATTAGAAGAAGCGGTGAAAAAGAAGCAGGCAATAGCTCAGCAGGCTAAAGTGAAAGAAGAAAAGCCAAAACAGCCGGAGAAAACCAAAAAGCGTCGCTTGACTTATAAAGAACAAAAAGAATGGGAAGAAATCGAAGATAATATTGCAGCAAAAGAAGAAGAAATTGAACGCTTAACAAGTGAAATTGAACAGGTGGGCAGCGATTATACAAAAGCGCATAACCTATCGTTAGAACAAGAAAAAGCAAATGAAGAATTAAGTGCACTGCTTGATCGCTGGGCAGAGCTTTCAGAGCTGATTGAAGAAATTGAAAATGCGTAAACAAGTCGTTAGACTGAGTATAAGCCACATGCTACAATTTTAATGAGAGGAGTACGATACGACATGAACATTAAATCAATTGAGCCAACGCCAAGTCCGAATACAATGAAAATTAATTTAGACGAAGTATTATCAGGCGGAAAAAGCAATAACTATACGGAAAAGAATGCTGAAGCGGCCCCGGAAGTTGTTCAAGATATTTTAAAAGTAGAAGGGGTAAAAGGAGTCTACCATGTAGCGGACTTCTTAGCAGTAGAGCGAAATGCTAAATATGATTGGAAGCAAATTTTGCCGCAAGTTCGTGCAGCATTTGGTGAAGATTTGCAAAGTGACAGTGAACAGCACAAAATGAATGAGCATTTTGGTGAAGTCAATGTGTCCGTTCAAATGTTCAAAAACGTACCAATGCAAGTTAAGCTAACGGACGGAAATGAAGAAAAGCGCTTTGGTCTGCCCGAACGATTCGCCAAAGCGGTAGCAGAGCTTCAAAGCTTTTCAGATAACGTAGTATTAGAACGGAAATGGAAGGAACAAGGCGTTCGTTACGGAGAGTTAGCGGCTATCGGAGACGAAGTAGTGGAAGAATTAGCAGCGGCATATCCGCAAGAAAGATTAACTCGCCTTGTATCTAATGCACAAGAAGAAAAAGAAGGCGGAAAAACGGTACAGCCGCGTAAAACCTATAAAGTTACAGAAGAGATGCTAGAAGACAAAGATTGGTCAGTGCGCTATGCCCATTTAGAACAAATGGATCCAACAGAAGCTGATTTAGACGTTTTAAATAAAGCGCTTGATGATGAAAAAGCATCTATTCGCCGCTTAGCTACGGTCTACTTAGGAATGATTGAATCAAAAGCGGTACTGCCTTATTTATACAAAGCATTAAAAGATAAATCAGTCACTGTGCGCCGTACTGCTGGAGACTGCATGTCAGATTTAGGTTTTGAAGAAGGTATTCCGGCAATGTGTGAAGCTCTTGGTGATAAAAACAAGCTTGTGCGCTGGCGTGCAGCTATGTATTTATACGAGGTAGGGGACGAGACGGCTCTTCCTGCATTAAAAGCAGCAGAGAATGATAAAGAATTTGAGGTAGATTTACAAATCAAGCTAGCAATTGAACGTATCGAAGGCGGAGAAGAAGCAAAAGGTTCCGTTTGGAAACAAATGACGGAAAGCAGAAAAGCATAAAAAAAGATCATTCACTTGAATGATCTTTTTTTATGACTGTTTTGCAGCGGGAGTTGGAAACTGCATAGGCTGCATGGTGTTATCAATTTGAATAGGCTGATAACCGGACTGTTTTAAGTAAGTCAAAATAGTCGGCAGAGACTGTGCCGTAAAGGATTTGTCATGAAATAAAATGACGGGTGTTCTTCCATTGGAGTTAACCCCTTGAATATGAGGTTCAAGGCCCTGAATAATTCTAGGTGCAGAACGAAGTGCCCAGTCTTCACTGTCTACATTCCAGTCCCATAATTTAAAGTGGCTTAGCAACTCTGTACGGTGCGGCTCTTTTAAATAAGGAACGCTGCCGTAAGGAACGCGGATTAACTTACTGTCAACACCGGTTACTTTCTTAACTGTCGCTTGACACTCCTGCATTTCTTTTAATGCAGCGCCGTCTTCACTATACATGACATGAATATCATGAGAGACGCCGTGACAGCCGATGGCATGTCCTTCTTGTGCTACTTTTTTAGCAATTTCAGGGTGAGCGTCAATTTGATACTTTAACATAAAGAAAGTTGCTTTTACGTTATATTGTCGCAAAGCATCTAAAATATGAAGAGTATCGGGCGTTGGACCATCGTCAAACGTAAGGTAAACAGGCTTTGTAAGAGCTTGATTCTGATCGTTGACCGTATTTGCTACATACATATTATGGTGAAGTGTATTAAGCAGCTTCTCAGGCTGTGCTGAAGATGCAGCTTCTTTCAGCGGCAACGCAGTAGATGCTAAGATTTGCTGAGATGCAGCGGATTCACTTCCTTTGGCTTCTGTAATAAAAAACAAAGAAGCGACGATCACTAACACTAGAGACAAGAATGCATAAAATCGTTTGTTTGGCTTAAATCGTTGGTTCAATTTGAAAATCCTTTCTACTAAACTACTATTTACTACTATAGTACAAAAAATGGAATATTAATAGTAAAAATCGACATTTTTATGGAAAAAAATTAGATGATATGACCCGGTTTTAATCTTTTTTTGTCAAATGGAAAAGGGGAATGGGACAACGATGAGGATTTGAAAGGTGAGTAGCTAGATTTTTCCTGGGTTTTATAGTATGCTTTTAGCGTGAATGATTGTTAGGAGGAATGTTAATATGTCAATGGCATATGAAGAATATATGCGTCAGTTAGTTAAACCAATGCGTCAAGAATTAACTCAAGCTGGTTATGAAGAATTAACAACAGAAGAAGCCGTAGTTGATTTTATGGAAAATGTTGAAGGAACAACTTTTGTTGTCGTTAATTCAGTTTGTGGGTGTGCTGCTGGTTTAGCACGTCCTGCAGCAACGCAAGCGTATTTACAGTCTGAGCAAAAACCAAATCAAGTGGTAACAGTTTTTGCCGGTCAAGATAAGGAAGCAACAGCTAAAATGCGTGAATATTTCGGAGACATTGAGCCTTCATCACCGTCTATGGCGCTTTTAAAAGGAAAAGAAGTCGTTCATTTTATTCCTCGACACGAAATTGAAGGTCAGCCGTTAGAAGTTATTTTTGAAAACATTTTAAATGGCTTTAAGCAGCACTGTTCATAAAATGTCCTGCTTTTGTCACATCTAGTATATAGATTTTTAAAGAAAAATCGCATATACTTTATAAGAAAAAGGATGTCTATGGGCATCCTTTTTCTTTATGTAAATAGCCAAACAGTGTAGGGGGGAGTTATGAAAGTGATTGTTACGACTGCTGGTCGAACAAATGAACAGATGATTGTAAAAGCCAAGCAGGTAGCCGCTGATTTAAGTATACCTTTTGTAACAAGAGAGAAGAAATCTGTCGCAGATCTTCAAAATCTTGAAGCTGCAGACGTGCTGGTTGTCGGTAAAAATAGAGTAGAATTGCACGTCCAAAATGAAGAAGAACCTATTTTTTTTCATCCAAATTCCGCTATGTTTAGAGTGAAGAGATGGCTGCGCGGAGAACGTGATCCGTTTATTGAAGCTGCTAGTTTGGAAAACGGAATGAGCGTGCTTGACTGTACACTTGGTCTTGCGTCGGATAGTATGATGGCGAGCGCAGCGGTAGGGAAAAGTGGAAAAGTTGTCGGACTAGAAGGCAACCGCTATGTAGCTTATTTAGTCAAACAAGGACTTTTAAATTGGGAAAGTGACGTACAAGAGTTGAATGATGCAATGAAGCGTATAAACGTGGTTCATCAAAATTTTGAATCGTTTTTGGCGTGTTGTGAAGATAATTCTTTTGATGTTGTCTACTTTGACCCTATGTTTCAAGAGCAAATTGATGGATCGAATGGAATTAACGGTATTAAAGCAATAGCACTGTATACCGCGCTGACACCAATGGCTATACAAGAAGCAAAAAGAGTAGCCAAACAAAAGGTCGTGCTCAAAGATCATTGGAAAAGCAGTCGTTTTGAAGAACACGGATTTACCGTGCAAAAACGAAAAACATCAAAATTTCATTACGGGACAATTGATATACAAAAATAAACAAAAAAGTAAAATGGATAACGTTCATTGAAAAGACTTCCAAAACCTTTTAGGAATTAAAAAGTTTTGGAAGTTTTTTTTATGAATTTCATCTAAAGTTCATAAAAGTATGATATATTTTTGAACATAAAAATACTTTTGTGTTTAAGCATCCAGCAAAAAAGGAATATCTTGTATAGGTTTCCGCTCGGTGTGACAACCTCAAACAGAAGAAGGAAGGTGCTAACTAAAAAGTCTTCGAATGCCCGTAGACAGCATAAATGAATAAGCAAATATAGGTAAAAAATTAATAAGTATGTTACAATACCTAGTGAGTTATGATAATGAATTTTACGATATGAAAAGACCATATGGGAAAAGATGAGAAAGGAAAGATACGAATGCCTAGATGGATAAAAAGAATGCTAGTTGTATTTATTACAGTATTTACATTTGGGCTTGTCACTCCACCAGAATATTTATACGTTGATGATGCAAAAGCGGACAAGCAACATAAAGCAGGGTATGTAAGAGAAACAACTCCTGTCACAGCTGTTATAGAAGATATTCATTTGCCATATGAAGAACCAAAATATGAAGACGTTTCATCATTTGTTACGTATGCAATGGAATCAGCTGAAAAACAGTCAGTGGAAAAATTCGGAACAAAAATTGGGCCTGTCATTGAAGATGAATTTCGTCAAGCAGTGTTACCTAAAATTGAAGAAGTGCTGACCGACATTGGCACTGAACGTGAACAGTCAATTCAGAATCTCGAGATAAGCGAGCATCCTGCTGCTGGCTACGGTGAAAAGATTTTCCATGTATATGACCGGGAAACCGGTCAGGACTTAATACGGTTTCATGTACGGCGCGAAAATCCTCCAAAAGATGGATACTGGTTTAATTTTCACTATCATGCGGCTGCAGATAATTTTCAAAAGCATTATGATTTAGGGAAAATTTATTGGAACCGAAACATGCCGCCTAAATGGTTTAGCTGATAATAGACACAACATTCTACGATTTCGAAATGTTAGCTTTTTTTAAGCTAGCATTTTTTTGCGTCTAAAACCGTTATGGTCTAAATAAGCTGAAACATTAGCACAACGATAAAAAAATCGTTTATAATGAAGTCAGACTTCTTACCATAGAATAGTGAGAAGGAACGAATAGATGCCGGAGGTAACACAATGAAACAATTTACGGAAGAAAAACAATTTCGCGAACAAATTAAGAACGAAACACTAAGCGTTGGGATTTTTACGACAACGTGGTGTCCTGATTGCAAACGTTTGGATATGTTCATTGATGAAATCGTTGACGAAAATACAGATAAAGCATGGTTTAAAATTGACAAGGATGAGTTTGAAGAACTTTCTGCTGAAAACAATGTAATGGGTATTCCTTCTCTTCTTGTATATAAAAACGGTAAAAAAATTGCGCACCTGCACAGTGCAAATGCTAAAACGCCTGAAGCGGTCCGTGAATTTTTAGCAACTCTTTAATTCCCTAAGCTGCGAGAGCATTCTCGCAGCTTTTTTTTATGAGAATGGCTATTTCCATTTTTCGATGAGTGGGGTATACTAGGACAAGTGAATAATCGTAAAGCAATAAGGTCTCAATTTAAAGATTGAGTGAAAAGGGAAGTCTGGTGAAAAACCAGCGCGGTCCCGCCACTGTAAGCGCTTTGTGCGTAAGTCAGGAGACCTGCCTTATTGTTAGCTGTGAAACCTTCGAGGAAGGGTGAAGCAGGGTAATGAACATACATATCAAGTATAGTGAACGGATTCTTTTCCTGCTTATCTTGACGTTACCTGCTTTGCTTTCAATTGAAAGTAAAGCTTTTTTATTTTGAAGCTGCCGGCGAGCAGTATACATAGTCAAAGCGGAAAAACGGGATAGCGCTGCTTTTTGCATGATCATTTGCTTTTTCTTTAACGTGGAGGTTTCGTATTCACAATGAACAATATATAGGGGGAGTATTTAAATGAAAAAATGGCTTTCGTATTCCATTATTGCACTGTTAGTCATCGTACTTGCTGCATGCGGTGCAGGCAGCCAAAGCAACAGTGATAAAAAAACGAAGCAAGATACAGCACAAACGTCACAAGCTGCGTTTCCAGTAAAGGTAAAAGACGCACGTGATAAAGAAATTACGTTGAAAAAACAGCCTAAGAAAATTGTTTCATTAATGCCAAGTAATACGGAGATTGTATATGCCCTTGGCCTTGAAAAAGAATTAGTCGGTGTCACAAGCAACGATGACTATCCTAAAAGCGTAAAGAAAAAAGCGCAGGTGGGAGATATGAACGTTAATGCAGAAAAAGTTATCGCTTTAAATCCTGATTTAGTCCTGGCACACGCTTCAAGTATGGGCGTTTCGGATGAAGTATTTAAACAAATTGAAAGTGCGGGTATTCCGGTATTTGTTGTAAAAGATTCAACAACGTTTGATACGGTTTATGATTCTATTACGCAAATCGGTAAATTAACGGGTAAAACAAAAGAAGCTAATCAAACAATTAAAGACATGAAAGAAAAAGTAGCTTCAATTGAGAAAAAAGCAAAAACGATTTCAAAAGAAGATCGTAAAAAAGTATGGATAGAGGTATCAGGAGCTCCTGAGATTTATACAACAGGAAAAGGTACGTTCATGAACGAAATGCTTACTATGATCGGTGCTGATAACGTAGCTGCTAGTGAAAAGGGTTGGGTTAAGTTTTCTGAAGAGCAAGTTGTTAAGTTAAACCCTGACGTTATTATCGCAACGTATGATGCAGACAAAAATGAGATTATGAAGCGTCCCGCTTGGAGCAGCATGACTGCTGTAAAAGAGGGTAACATCGAGAAGGTTGATCAAAACAAAATCAACCGCTTAGGACCTCGTATTGTAGATGGCTTAGAGGACTTAGCAAAAGCAGTATACCCTGAGGTGTACAATAAATAAAAAGAGGGACCATATTCCAGTTCGAATTGAAAAGGGGATTGGTCCCTTTTCACATCTTAAAATTGAAGAACGGCCTGAGCTTTTAATCATGAAAACCGAGACTTCTTATAAAACATACAGCTCAGGCGTTTTAGGAACAGGCATCACGGAAACGGACACCTTTTACAATCGATTTGTTCATAAAGACTATTATTCAGATACGCCTTCTTTAGAGTATGAGCAATATTTGATGAAAGAAAATGTTCGCCATGAGCAAATCGTAGGGTTGATGACAGCCGTTTGGTTAAAAGAAAGAGCAATTTACTGTTATGAAGGCTACGGAGTAAGAGTAGCTTCCGTGATAACGGCTGGCGTAGGAAACGCAGTGGATATTACAGCTGATGAAGCTGTCCCGTTCTATTCCTCTCCCGGTACAATTAATATGTTTTTTTTCGTGGAAGGCACGCTTACGGATGCTGCGTTTTTACAGCTTTTTATTGCGGCTACAGAAGCCAAAACAAAAACGCTGTCACAGCTGGGTGTCATAGATCCAGCTACAAAGACGATTGCTACGGGAACATCTACGGACAGCATCTCAGTTGCAGCGTCTCAGCAAGGACCATTATATGAATATGCAGGCTCTATGACCGCTTTAGGTCAAGCGGTAGCCAAGCTGGTAAAAATAAGCTTAGAGCAGGCACTTAAGGGAAAGAGGTGAAGAAATGAGTATTATGCAAGCGATAATTGCACACCTGACGGCCATGACGATTGCTTTACTCATTGACCGAATCATAGGCGACCCAGAAAATTGGCCGCATCCCGTTCGCTGGTTTGGCAAGTGGATTTATTGGATGGATTCCAGATTAAATAAAGGTGCAGGAAAACGATTCAAAGGATTGCTTCTTGTGATAAGTATGGTGGTGCTCGCAGGAGTTGTTCCTTTCTTACTCCTCGATGCTTTGTACGGAGTTCATTTTATACTAGGTGTTTTAGTAGAGGGCGTAATAATTGCAACTACCATATCCACTCGTTCCTTAAGCGAAGCTGCTTATAAGGTGCAAAAGCCGCTTCAGCTAGGAAATATGGAGAAAGCTAGATATGAAGTAAGCATGATTGTGGGACGAGATACAGATCGTTTGTCAGAAGGAGAAATTGCCAGAGCGACGGTAGAGACCGTGGCTGAAAATACAAGTGATGGTATTACAGCTCCGCTTTTTTATGCATTTATAGGAGGAGGAGCCCTAGCCTTTTTTTACCGAGCTATTAACACATGTGATTCGATGGTTGGGTACAAAAATGACCGCTACTTTCTGTTCGGCTACTTTAGTGCAAAAACCGATGACGTATTAAACTATATTCCAAGTCGGTTAACTGCAGTAGTGATGACGGGTGTTAATGTAGCAAAAAGCCAATATTCTCTTTGGCATGTAACGAGTTTGATTAAGCGCGATGCTAAAAAGCATCCAAGTCCAAATAGCGGATACGGGGAAAGCGCAGTGGCTGCTCTTTTAGGTATTCAACTCGGCGGGCTTAATACATATAAAGGCATAGAATCTAATCGTGCAAAAATGGGTGAACCACTCATTCCCCTGCAAGCCGGTCATATTGAACAAGCTGTTTTCATTATGAAAAGGACGGTCTATGCTACGTGGTTATTATATCTTTTGTTAGGAGGAATTATTAGTGCTATTACCTACACATGGAGCTAATCCTCATGTCTTTTTAAAAGCAATAGGGGCAGAGAATTTGTCGCATCTAAAAGACTTTAGCGTGAACACAAATCCTTTAGGGGCTCCCCTTGTGCTTCACGAAAAGTGGAACGAATTCAAGGATGCAGCGTTTAGTTATCCTGATCCTCAAGTAATAGAGCTAAAAAATAAACTTGCAGCTCACCATCGTGTTTCAGCTGCTCAAGTGCTGCCTACAAATGGCGCTGCTGAAGCGTTTTTCCTTATTGCTTCTTTATTTTCAGAAGAGAAAGCAGGGATTGTACAGCCGACTTTCGTTGAATACGAACAGGCAAGTAAAGCTTATGGATGTGAAGTGACGTACGTTCCTTTGGTTGAAGAAAGTGGCTGGAGCTGGGATATAGAATTGGTTATGAGTATTCTACCGGACATAAAAGTACTGTGGATTTGTCACCCGAATAATCCAACGGGCGTTATGTATAATCATGAGGAGTGGATGAAAGTAGTAAAAGCTGCTGCTCATCATGGTACATACTTAATGATTGATGAGGCATTTATTGATTTTGTCGAACATCAGCCTTCATTTGATTCTCTTATTCTGGATTATGAACATATCATTATTGTGCGTTCGATGACAAAGATGTTTAATATTGCCGGGCTTCGGCTTGGCTATATCTTGGCAAATGAAAAAGTCATCAGCGAGATGTCTAAAAAGCAGCCTCCTTGGAGTGTAAATGGATTGTCGCAGCAAATAGGGATGATATGTGTAGATGAAAAAGACTTTGTGAAAAACACCGTACATTATATTAAACAAGAACGAAAACGGATCTTGAGTCAACTCAAGGAATGGGGGCTTTTGGTTTCTCCTTCTCAAACAAACTATTATCTTTGCAGCGTTCCGTCTCCTATTAAAACGCGTGAATGGCTTGGCTATTTAGCAAGCCACGGTGTGGTAGCCCGACATACTGAAAACTTCCCATTTTTAAATGGACGCTATATCCGTTTGGCTGTGAAAACGAAAGAAGAAAATGACTATTTACTTAAAGTAATCAAACAAGGACTCGATGAAATATGATCATCTTTATTAGCGGAGGCGTTCGAAGCGGAAAATCACGTGCAGCGGAGAATATGGTTCAAACTTTTTGTACAAAGCGCGCTGTTTATATTGCCACAAGCCGGCAAACAGATAATGAAATGCAAAAACGCATTCAGCTTCACCAAAAAGAACGCCAGGCAGCGAATACGTCTTGGGTAACGATCGAACAGTCTGTAGATTTACAACAAATTCTTCCAAATCTTCAAAGTGATGATGCTGTACTTTTGGATTGTGTCACGAACTGGCTTGCCAATGAGCTTTTTTTAACAGAAAAAAGGTGGCAAACAAAAGAAGGCAAACAAGAGGTTTTTCGTCATATGATAAAAGCGCTCGATAAGCTGTTTGCGCAGTCTCAGACGGTCGTGCTAGTATCTAATGAACTGTTTGAAGCGGGTGTGTTAGAGGAGCCCACATATAGCTATATGCATATGTTAGGGAAATTACATCAGTATATTGTAGAAAAAGCAGATGTGGCTATTTGTGTAGAAGCGGGACTTTCCTGTTTTAAAAAAGGAAAGGAATGTGTAAGCAAATGAAAGAATGGATAGCCATACTACGAATCTCTCTTCAGTTTTTTACGATCTTACCACTGGCTAAAACCGTTCAATGGACTGAAAAAAGAACAGCACGCTCACTTTTTGTGCTGCCTTGGATTGGCATATTACTAGGTTTAATGTTTTATAGCTTTTTACAGCTGCTTCACTATTCACCTATCACTGCTATTGTTAGCAGTATTTTAGTTTTGCTTTTGCCGCTTGTCTTAACGGGTGGTCTTCATGTAGACGGGTGGATGGATGTAAGTGATGCGTATTTTTCCCATCAGTCAAAGGAAAAGAAACTGCAGATTTTAAGCGATCCGCACGTTGGGTCTTTTGCTATTCTTTCTCTTATTGTTCTGCTTCTGCTGCGCTTTAGTGCAATCTATGAATTAACGTCTCTGTCTTCTTTATCGGTTTGGGCATGTATAACCGTCTTTACACTTCCAAGAATCGGAGCCGCTTTCTTAGTGATGAGAGATAAGCCCGCTAAAGATACGGGGCTTGCTGCTTATTTTCAAAAAGGAGTCACCAAACGGTCTATTTATGCATTTATCGTCATGAGCCTATTCTTAGTTGCTATTTTCATTGTTTTTGTAGACAATAAATTCATTATCTTTTTCTTTGCCGGTTTTTTATGGCTCTGGATACGGTTTTATCGTTCGCAGTTTGGTGGCGTAACAGGAGATGTTATAGGGGCAACCATTGAAGGAGGAGAAACGTTTTTATGGATAATTCTTTGGTTATCACATGTATTCGCCACGGTATGACGCTTGAAAATCAACAAAAAAAATATATAGGGTGGAGTGATCCGCCTTTAAGTATAGAAGGGAAAAATGAATTAAAAGAGCTTTCTCTAGAACCGGAGCTGGTTATTTCCAGTGACTTAAAAAGAGCGCTAGAAACAAGTTCAGTTGTTTTTCCTAAATCTCAGGTGGTTAAAAGGGAAAGTTGGCGTGAGCTGCATTTTGGAGATTGGGAAGAGAAGACGTATGAAGATTTAAAAAACATACGGGCATATAGAAATTGGATCGATCACTGGGCAGAACATACGCCTCCGAATGGTGAAAGCTTCTCAGGATTTTCAAACCGAGTTTGGGAAGCTTGGGAAGAAGCGGTCGATTTGGCGGCTAGTCAGCAATTGCGTCACATTGCTATTGTTTCACACGGCGGACCACTGCGTTTACTTGCGTCCCATTTTAAACAGACAGCGTCGCTTTGGGATGTTTCTTTTTCTTATGGAGAAGGTTTTTCAGTAACGTGCACATACAAACAGGCAAAGGAGAGAAGAGCATGCATTTCGTATTCGGCGGTGCATTTACCGGCAAAAGAAAATGGGTGAAGCAGCATTATGCCAGTGAGTCGATAAAATGGCATTGTTTGTATGAAGACCCCGTTTTACCGGCCATTGAGTTTGAAGAAAGTTACATTGTGCTAGAAGGATTTGAGCACTATGTTAAGGAATTAATACATAGCGAGCTGGAGGCTCCGCATCTTGTTGTTAAAAAGGTCATACAGAAGTGGAGAGACAGCGGTGTATGGGAACAGTTAATAGTGATTGGAACTGAAGTCGGCAAAGGGATTGTTCCTTTAGATCCAATAGAGCGGCAGTGGAGAGATGAATGCGGGTATGCGTATCAGCATTTAGCGGCACATGCCAAGAAAGTAGATCACATTTGGTACGGAATTGCTAATCGATTGAAGGAGGAAGTACAATGAACATTTACACAAAAACAGGGGATAAAGGGCAAACAAGCTTAATTGGAGGAAGAGTAAATAAAGATGATATTCGAGTGGAAGCATACGGTACGATTGATGAGCTAAATGGCTTTGTAGGTCAAGCGATTTATCAGCTGGATGACAGCACACTAAAAGATGTAAAAGAAGAGCTAGTTACGATTCAACATGAGCTTTTTGACTGCGGAAGTGATTTAGCATTTGCAAAAGATGATCATCCGTACAAAGTAACAAATGACATGATATCAGTACTTGAAAAGCGCATTGATGTCTATATGTCAGAAGCCCCGGCCATTGAGCGTTTTATTTTACCTGGAGGCACGCCTGCAGCGACAACGCTTCATATTTGCCGGACGATTACACGCCGCGCAGAACGGCTTGTTGTTGGCGTGCAGCGTGAGCATAAAATTAATGTGGCGGTGCTTCAGTATTTAAATCGTTTATCCGATTATTTCTTTGCTGCGGCTCGAATTGCTAATGCGCGAGAAAATGTACAAGACGTAGAGTATATTCGCAGTGCCAAAGTATTTAAACAGCCTAAAAAATAACGTATAAAAAACGGTCGAGCTAAAAGCGATCGTTTTTTTTATGAGCTATTTCGATAGGCAAAATAAAGCTATAAAAAAGAGGTAAATGCATCTATAATGATAAGAGACAGAGAGATAAAGAAAAGAGGTTGAGAAATGAATCAAGATTCTAAACGAGCAGGTATTGTTTATACAGCCAGCGCTTACGTTATGTGGGGGCTTTTTCCGCTTTACTGGAAGCTTCTTGGCGAGGTGAATGCGAATGAAATACTCGCTCACCGCGTTATATGGTCATTTGTTTTTATGCTTTTACTTTTGCTTGTGACAAAGCAAATGAGTTCTTTAAAGAAGACGCTTGGTTTATTATTTCGTAATACGAAACAAGCGATCATTTTATTTGTGGCATCAGTGCTGATCAGCATCAACTGGTTCGTTTACATTTGGGCGGTTAACCATAATCATATTATTGAAACAAGTTTAGGTTACTACATCAATCCGCTCGTTAGTATTTTGCTTGGTATAGTCGTTTTAAAAGAGAAGCTTAATTTTTGGCAGGGTGCTTCTGTTGGATTGGCTGCTATAGGTGTTATCGTTATGACAGTTACATACGGACATATCCCATGGGTATCATTAAGCTTAGCGTTTAGCTTTGGTTTGTACGGTCTTGTAAAAAAGACTATTCAATTAGAAGCAAAAGTAGGATTAACGATTGAAACGATGATGGTTGCACCTATTGCAGTTATTTATTTTATTTTTCTTTTAGTGAAAGGATCTTCAAGTTTTTCCCTTCAGTCGCTTGATCTGAGTTCTCTTTTAATTGGAGGCGGTATTGCTACAGCTATGCCACTATTGTATTTCGCTAAAGGGGCCCCACTTATTCCGCTATCGATGGTCGGTTTTTTACAGTACATTGCTCCTACCATGACGCTTTTATTAGGGGTATTCGTGTATCACGAACCGTTTTCTAGCGTGGAGATGATTGCCTTTTTGTTCATTTGGGGCGGATCGGTGATGTTCATTTTATCTAAAACTAAGTTCATGAGCTCTCATCAGCCGAAATTCTTTAAAGGGCGTTCAGCTTAACGGACAAAAAAGCGGATATCTTTAGATATGCGCTTTTTTGTCTGCTGTAAAGAAATAAAAACGGAGACGGAAAAGTCACCGTATGTATACTTTATAGCTTCCGCTTGAAATGAGCGTTCAACTGACCTTGAAGCATTTGGTTTTTTACTTCTTTCATTTTTCTCGCTTCATCTTTTTTAGCCAGTTCTGTGCGTATTTCACTCGTTTGAACTCCTTCTTCTATACGATCGGCAATATCCATTAATCGTTCGACGTCTGAAAATGAATATTTCCGGATACCCGTATTGGTTCGGTCCGGAAAGAGCAGGCTTCTTTTCTCATAGTAGCGAATTTGTCTTTCTGATAAACCGGTTAATTCTTTTACAATCCCAATAGACATGACTTTTTTATCTCGATATGACGCTTCATTCGTAGACAATCTCCCTCACCCCTGAGTACGTAGTAGTATGTTATTATAAAGGAAAAAAATACAAAAAATTATAACATGTAATACATTCTAACATATATATGTTATATTTTTGAATTACTATGTGAGAAAAAGTGACATAAATAATGAAATAGGGAAAAGAGTCCTATAAACTAATGATTAACTCGATCCCAAGTGGTTAACCATACAGGATAAAGCCTTGTGGTTAATCACTTGCTTTCAAAATGATGAATAGAAAATAAATGTGAGAATATACATAAATTCTAAAAGGGAAGGGCGTTTTACATGGCTGTGCAACAATTGAAAAAAGAAGAGATTATTGAGCTGGCAAAAGAAATTATTGAACTCGATTTGAAAAGAGATGAAAAATTTGAAGAATTGACAGAGTTAGCCGGAAATCGTGCATATGAAATTTTGCGCAGAGTACAAAATGCCTGTTTATAAGTAATAAAAAAATCCCGCCTAGAGCGGGATTTTTAATGAGATTGCTGTTCAAGATTAAATAATTCTTGTTTCATCTTAGCGTGATCGAGGTTTCCCCCTATAAAGACAAGAGTGGTGGGCAGCTTCATCATTTCTTTCATATATAGAGGCATGCCGTATGAATATTGAAACGAATACGTATCGTTCGAATGAGTAAAGCGCATATAGCCTTTAATGCGATAAATGGTATCTGGCATTTGGCGCAGCCAATTTTCAAATAATTCAAGATCCACTTTTTTTGTAAACTCATATACAAATGTTTTCAAATGAAGATGATCTTCAACATGAGCCTTATGGTGCGGCTGTTTTTGAGACAGCTGAGCTTTTTGAATCACATCAAGCTTCACGCGGGAAAATGTCGTTAATAATGTCCTTGCACTAGCGTTAATGGATTGAATCTCAAAAAGCAGGGAAGACTTTTCTGACTCAGACAGCATGTCCGTTTTATTTAATAAAATTACATCCCCATGTTTTACTTGTTCTTGAAGAAGTTTTTGAAGTTGAATGCTTAAGGAACCACGTTCTTTCCATCTTGTTGCGTCCAGTGTGGTGATAATACTTTTAATCGTAACTTGATGCGCAAAAAGAGGAGACATACAAGCATCTAATACTTCAATCGGATGGGCAACTCCCGTTGTTTCTATATAGATAGCATCCAATGTGTTCTCCTGTAAAAGTGAATGAAGCTGCGTTTCAAATTGACCTTGAATCGTACAGCATACGCAGCCGTTTAGCAATTCTTTTAACGGCGTGTCTTCTTCTACTTCATTTGAGTCAATCGAAACTTGGCCAAGCTCATTCATCACAACAGCAATATTGCGATTACGATCTTTTTCTTGCTGAAGCAGCTGTTTAAGCAACGTTGTTTTTCCGCTGCCTAAAAATCCAGATAAAATGTAGATTTCTGTTTTCATTTCAGTCTCTCCTATGTAAATAACATTGTTTAAATCGGAATTTTTCCGATTGCGGGTTGGTAAATAGTATATCCAAGAGGGTATAAATGTCTAAACGTAAATTTTATGCTTTTTTGTATTCATTATAACAACTTTAAAAGCGCTATGGCTATCTTTTGTAGAAAACTCAAAATACAATGAAATAAGAATATTATAAAATTTCAAACTAGCTGTGCTACAATAAAAGAAAAAGAAAAGGGGAGCAAAAGTTATGCGAATATTAGTTTTAGGCGCAGGCGGCGTTGGCGGTTATTTTGGAGGCAGGCTTGTGGAAAAAGGGGAAGATGTTACTTTCCTTGTCAGAGAGCGCAGAAAAAAAGAGCTGGAACAAAACGGACTTGTGATTAAAAGTGCACACGGTGACTTCACTTCACCTGTACAAGCTATTACAAAATCTGAGGTGAAAGGACCTTATGATGTTATTTTGTTCACAACGAAGGCTTATCATCTTACACAAGCAATTGAAGATGTTCGTCCTTTTGTAGGGAATCAGACCGTTGTAATACCTTTGTTAAACGGTATGGCTCACGTCGCTCCATTGCAGGAAGCTTTTGGGGAAGAGAAAGTCATTGGAGGGCTGTGCTTTATTGAAACTACTTTAAACCAAGATGGAGATGTCGTCCAGACGAGTCCTGCTCACAGACTTGTATTTGGTGAATTTAAGCAGAAGGACACAGAACGATTACAACTGATTGAGCAAGCGTTCAGTGGTACAAAGGCTTCGTTTGTGAAAAGTTCATATATTGAACAGGATATGTGGCATAAGTATTTGTTTATTACGGTTATGTCAGGCATGACTACTCTTATGCGTGCCCCTGTTGGCCCAGTTTTAGCAGCAAAAGGCGGGCGTCAATTTGTGCAAGAACTTTTTAAAGAAGTGGAAAATATTATGATGGCCTACGATGCACCATTAGCTGAAGGAATTATTGAACAGCATATGAATACGATGGACAAAATGACGTATGACATGAAGTCATCGATGCAGCGTGACATGGAAAAAAGCTCTCAAATTGAAGGAGACCACCTTCAAGGATATTTGCTGAAGTTAGCTGAAAAATCGTCTATACACGTACCGCTTCTTCAAACTGTACATACGCATCTAAAAGTATATGAAGAAATGTTAAAAGGTTATAAAAAATAATGACAGCAAAAATTGATTTAGCAGTCATGCAGGTACTGCAAAAGCTGCTAAGTACAGCAGAAATGGGACAATTGCCTTCCGCTCCTGGCATTTATTTTTTCTTTGATAAACCCGGCAGACTTTTGTATATCGGAACCACGACGGGCTCTCTATCAGAAAGAGTAAGAGCTCACGTTGCAGGAAAAGGTGTTAGCAACACAAAAAAATTTCATGAAGAAATTTATGCTGTTGGATATATTGAAGTTCATGGATTAAAAAAAGAATTAGATATGCTGAGAACGATGCTTGTAAATGGTTATTTTCCAAAATACAATAAACAAGATGTAAAAAGAGAAAATGAATACGACATTTACACCGTTCACGGCAGAGTCCTCAGGGATACAGAAGTTGATAAGAAAAAAGTCTCCAAGCGAAAAACGGTGCTAAAGCCAACGTTAAAAGAGATAGAGATTCGCCAAGAAAACAGCGATATTACATATGCACGAGTCGCAAATATGAATGCTGAAGATCGAGTGAAAAAATTGTGGTCTTGTCAAGAAGCAGGAGCGCAGCTGCATCTTCCGGAGTCGAAAGTGTTAGCAATAAGTGACCGGCTCTTAAAAGAGCAGTATACATTTCAGCGAGATATGAAAAAGAATATGATGTTTACGATGCGGGATTTAGTTGTTATTCAAGTGTTGTTAAATTTAAATCCGACTCATGATTTGAAAAAGAGAGAAATAAAGGAAGCCATCAGTTTAGTGCGTAAATTTGGCATAGAAGAAGCTCTTCGCATCTCTGAAAAATTACTCAAAACGTAATAAAATCCATGATCATTGTGATCATGGATTTTATCATTTATCATTCACATTTAAGCTAATTCGTCAATAACTTTTGGTAGAGCCATAATGGAAATAACGCAAAGTGAACTGACAACTTGATGCATTTCAAAAATGGCAATGATGAATAACATCAGTGATATATATAATTGAAGGCCTTTTAATCCCCACGGCTTGCGATCGAAAAAAAAGTCGCTAAGTACAAATACAAAGAAAATGAGCGAACTGAACAAAATAATCATGGATGTAGACATGGAACGATCATAAGCAATGATAAATAACAAAGCGAGAAGCGACACAACAGATATAACTTTTAATGTTTTAATCATCGTGTTTTTATTCACTTTTTTCACCTTCATTTGTAGGATTGATCTTTCATCCTCATTTTATAGGATAGTCAAAAGTTCTAAAAGTCAAACGAATAAATCATAACAACAATTTAACATCTTTATACTACATTTACATTGAGAGAAAAAAATGGGCGGGTTTTGAGCTTTGTGCACTTCATTGACGCGTGCAAAGAACAAGTGCTATAGTATGTTTGCTCTAAAAGCTAAAGGAGCAAAGTTTTCAAAGGACGTGACTATGTGAACGAAACACTATTAGTAATTGATGGATTTAATTTATTAAGCCGCTGTTATTTTGCTACTTCTTATGGAAGAGATGAAGCAGCGTTGACAAGAAACAGTAAGGGCCAATTTACGAATGCCCTGAGAGTAACGATTCAAAAAATGCATGCATTGATTCACCAATATGAGCCAAGCCATATTTTCGTCGCTTGGGATGTTAAGCGTGAGGATACAAAACGTAAAGATACATACGCATTATATAAGCAAACAAGAGCAGAGCTGCCTGAGCCGCTGATTCAGCAGTACGAAACGTTAAAGCAATTTTTTGACACAGTAGGCATTTATCAAATGTCATTGTCTTCTTATGAGGCAGACGATTTAATTGGAGCACTTGCAAGCAAGTGGAGTAAAGAAAAGCAAAGTCCAGGGTACATCTATAGCAACGACCGAGACTTGCTTCAGCTCCTAGATCAACATATTTCGCAAATTATTGCCAAAAAGCAGGTTGGTGATCTTGTATATGGCTTTAAGCACTTTCAAGAAGAATACAATATTCACCCTCGTCAATGGGTGGACGTAAAAGCATTGCTTGGTGATAAATCTGACAATATTCCGGGCGTTCCTGGTGTAGGAGAAAAAGCCGCACTGCCTCTTATTCAACAATATGGCTCTATCCATGAAATTTATGCACAAATTGAACAATTAGATCCAGCTTTTAATCGTTACAAAAAAAAGCTGGCCGAAGGAAAAGAACTAGGTATGCTTAGTCGTGAACTTGCTGAGATTATTATAGACATTCAAGAAATCAGTATGTTAAGTTGGGAAGAATTAACATTTATGTATGATTATGAACGATGGAATAAAGAAATTCAAAGTCTAGAACTAAACATTAGGATTCGCTCATGATTTTTAGTACAATACAATTTATGAACATGAGAAAGGAGTAACAAGCGTGCAACCAATTCATAAAGAAACAGTCCAAAAAAAAATACAAACATTTTTAAATAAAGACGTATATGTACACCTGGAAACAACAAACGGTGCATATGCTTCACACGTAAATGAAAAAGTAATGACAGTTGGGGCTTTTATTCGCAATGGTAAAGTCACTATTTCAAACGGAAAGATAACGGGAGAAGGTCCTTATCGTGTAGGTCTTCAAATTGATTTAGGATGGATTTATGCAGAGGGATTAACAGATTGGGAAATCGATGAAGAAGGCAGACTTCTTCTAGCCGGGCACGACTTTGAAGGTCGTTTAGCAGTTGCCCTTCAACTAAGTGAACATCCGTTTTCATAACAGAAAAGAGAGGAGAATAGAACATGGAAGAAAGATTATTAATTGTATTTCCACATCCTGACGATGAAGCATATGGAGCAGCAGGTATGATCACGCAAGCTAGACAAAAAGGAACGCCGGTTACATATGCCTGTGTTACGCTAGGTGAAATGGGACGAAATATGGGTAGACCGCTGTTTGCTAACCGTGAAACTTTACCTCAAATCCGAAAAAAAGAACTTTTAGATTTAGCGAACGTTTTAGATATTCAAGACTTGCGTATGCTAGGGCTTCGTGATAAAACGCTGGAATTTCTTGATATTGATGTTTTTGCAGATAAAATTGAAGAAATCATTAACGATGTCAAGCCAACTCACATTTTAACGCATTATCCTGGATTTGCGGTACATCCTGATCACAATGCTACGGGTGCAGCTACGATTCAAGCGGTAAAACGTATGCCAAAAGAAAAGCGTCCGGTTGTTTGGTGTCATGCGTTTTCAAAAGATCGCATTGAACATATTGGAGAACCAGATGTTATTTTTGATGTAACAGCGATGAAAGATAAAAAAATTGAAGCGTTAAAAGCGCATCGTTCTCAAACAGAAGGAATGATGAACGCAATTGACTTCGATCGCTTATCTGACTATCCGCAAATGGAACGTTTATTAACAAGAGAAGAATTCTGGACATATAACTGGGAGTAACAGATGAAAAAACAGCGAATTTTATTTATTGGAGCAGGACGAATGGCTGAAGCTGTAGCGGCTGGTTTGGTTACGAGCAGCGCTGACAGTATTGAGGCAGTGGTGATGTCAAACAACGGAAATATTGAGCGGTTACAGCGTATTGAAAAAACGTACGGCGTACAAACGACGCAAAATTGGTGCCAAGAAGTTGACAATTCGGATGTTATTATTTTAGCGATGCCTCCTGAGGCCCATCCTTCCGTGCTCAAGGAACTTTCGACTCATTTAAATCAACAATTTGTTGTAACGTTAGCTGCAGGAATTGGTCCGAGTTACTTAGAAAATCATCTTCCGCAGGATACGCCCGTCGCTTGGATTATGCCAAATACAGCTGCTATGATTGGACAATCGATGTCTCTGTATACACTTGGAACTTCTGCCACAAAAGAGCATAAAGAAGTGCTTCAAATGATTTTAAAAGGAATTGGTGAAGCGCATGAGTGTTCAGAGAAAGAAGTACATGAGCTAACGGCTGTAACTGGCAGTGCACCGGCGTTTTTATATTATTTTGCAGAATCGTTAATTGATGCAACTACTGCTTACGGTGTGGACGAAAAAACCGCCAAAGATTTAGTTATTCAAATGATGTATGGCTCTGTACAAATGCTGCATGAAACCAAAGACCCTGCGTCTTTAAGAGAGCAAGTAACAACTCCAGGCGGCGCTACTGCCGAAGGGTTAAAAGTGATGAAAGAACAAGACTTTTCCTTAATAATGAAGCAGGCAATTGAAGCAACGAATAAAAAAGCAATGGGTGGAAGCTAAAAAAGCTCGTACAACCATATGTTAGCTAAACAATCCGAACTATAGTTCAGCATTCTTTCATTAGAATGCTGAATCAGTTCGGATTTTTTTATAAATAGACTTTCTTAATATAAAAATATGCCTCTTTAGAGTTGTTTTTTTCTCTATGTGCCGAGCTGTTTTAGTCATCGACAAATCGCTTTTTCGTATCAGAAGTTGGGAGCATGCAGTGCTGCTGTTTGCCAAACCACTTATATCGGTTGCGAGCGATCCAATTGTATACGATATCTCGAATAGGCGCAGGGACGATAATAAGTGCATATAAAAATTTAACGGGTCCATCTAAGCGCTTGGCGATTTTTAAAGCAGCCGTTGATTTTATATATCTTTGTTTTCCATGAATATATACAATGGTGTCTAATTGCTCAGGAAGTAAGCCGTGAGAGGCTAGCTGCTGCTTTCCGAAATCTGATTGAAGAGAAGCGAAAGAAAACAAAGCTTGTTCATCACGTTTAATAATAAATTGAACACTGCTATTACATAAATTACATATGCCATCAAAAAGAATCAAATGTTTCATTGGACAATTTCGCTCCTATTCCATAAAAAAAGTATAATTACTTGTCATTTTTGAAAAATAAAGGTACGTTTAAAAGATGTGAAAGTGATCCAAATTCAAAGGTAATTCGATTATATAATAAGGACTCATAAGAGTTAAAGGAGAAGGGTATGAAAGAGCAAAACGACGTTGTCTTATACAATAGAATAAAAGAACGAGACAAAAAAGCCCTTGAACTGCTGTATGACAAGTATGAGCGAATTCTTTATTCGTTTGTATACCGGTTAACAAATAGCTCTGATATTGCTGAAGAAGCTGTTCAAGAAGTATTTATTAAGCTGTGGAGAGGAAAGGGAGTTTACAGCGATGAAAAAGGGAAGTTTTCATCATGGCTGTTTACGATTACAAGAAACACCGCGATTGATATTGTGAGAAAAAGAAAAACCGATCCTATTTTCTCAGAAGAAATTTTTGATTTTATTGAAGACGATCATCCTCAGATTGACGAGCAGCTTCAGTGGAAAGAAGAACAGCAGAGAGTACGGCACGCTGTATCAAAATTGTCTGAAGACCAAAAAAAGATTATTCAATCCGTTTATTTTAAGGGATTAACGCAGCAAAAAGTAGCAGAAGAGCAGCAAATCCCATTAGGAACAGTAAAGGGTAGGGTGCGATTAGCGTTGCGGAAATTAAAAACATATTTAGGTACCGATGCAGAAGGGAGAGCTGATTCATGAGTATGTGCAATAAACTAATTGATTACTATAATGATCAGTTGACTTCCCATGAGAAAAAAGAGTTTGAAATGCACTTAAAAAACTGTCAAAGCTGTCAAGATGAACTAAAAGAACTGGAAGAAGTTCTTGGAGATCTAACGTATTTGACATCAGAACAATCTCCTCCTCCAGAAATGAAACAGCGAATACTTGCGAATGTATTCGAAGAAGATCAAGGTGAGACAAAGAGAGAACCAATAGCTTTAAAAAATGAAAAACAATATGCTGCGTCTAAGAAATCAAATAAAAAATCCGTCATTATTGGATTAGCTGCGGCACTTCTTTTATCCCTTGCAGGAAACAGCTACTTTCTGTTGAAAGATGAAGACAAAGGCAAACAAGAACCAAATGTTTCGGTTGCTCCTCAAAACGAACCTCTTACATCTGAGAAAACAATGAAGCTGCAGGCAGAGGCGAACGTTTCTGGTGAAGCAACAGCATCTCTTACGAAAAAAGGTGGAAATTTAAATGTGGTTATTCAAGCGAATAACTTGAAAAACGTAAAAGGGAATGAAGTTTATCAGGTGTGGCTCATAAAAGGTGATAAGCCTCATCCGGCAGGTGCTTTTGTAACAGATAAAAATGGAAACGGGACAGTGGTCTATACGATGAGCCAAAAAGAACAGACTGAAAAGTGGGATGTTATGGCCATTACGTTAGAACCGAATGCGAATAATAAGACGCCAAAAGGAAACATTGTGTTAAGTTCAGCGCTCTAAAAAAACCCTTCTGCTAACAGAAGGGTTTTTTTACGTGCAGTTAATCATCTTCAAATTGTATAGCAATGGTTTGATCATTTTCTATCTTGTTCAGTCGAATTTCCAATAATCCATTTTTGTACTTAGCGCGAACCGGTTCGTCCGTGTAGTGAAAAGGAAGTTTAACCGTACGAGAAAATACGCCTGTATGGCGTTCGTTCAGCTTTAACTTTTGTTTAGATGCTTCATAAGCATAAGGAACGTTCCCTTCAACTGTTAATATATTTGCGTCCAACTTAATTTGAATGTCGTTAGTGGATTGTAGTCCAGGAACTTCAACGACGATAATGCCTTCTTTATCGGTTTCATATAAGTCGACGTTTGGAAATCGCTTTGGCAAGATGTGATTTAAATCGCTCCAAAAGTGATTTCCAAGCATATCCTCTACCTTATGCTGAATCGAACCCCAATCAATCTCTTCATATTTTTTACTCAAAGGAACCCCTCCTTATATTCACGTAAATTCCTTCTATATATATGAAAAAAAGAAAATTCAATGCCTGCTTACAAAGAATGAGAAAAACGCGTAAATAAGTGAAAAAATATGAGAAAAAAAAGAGATTTTGAGTGAAAAAGAAGGATTATGTAGAATAAAAAAAGTATAATTACGTATAGAGCTTTCTATTATTCTGAATAAAAGCAAGTATGTGAAGGGGGAAGTTGAGATGAGAGAAAAGCGTACATCCAGTGGTTTTCTATTAAAACAACGTGCTTTCTTAAAATTATATATGATTACGATGACGGAGCAAGAGCGTCTGTATGGTCTTCGGTTATTAGATGTGTTGAGAGATGAATTTCGACCTTTTGGATTCAAACCTAATCATTCTGAGGTATACAAAGCTCTTCATGACTTGATTGAAGACGGTGTCCTCAAACAGGTGAAGCGTAAAAAAGAAGGAATGAAGCTTCAAGAAGTGGTTTATTATACATTTACAAATGAGGGAGAAGAGAAAGCTAAATTATATAAAAAACAATTAAAAGTAGAGCTGGAGCGGTGTGAAGCCATGATTCAAAAAGCTATTCGTGACAACTTCGGGTCCAAATGAACGTGTCTTTAGTTAGAAAAGACACGTTTTTTCTATAGCTGATTTTGTCGTCTTATGTCGGAATAAAAGTTATAAAATGGGTACAAAGTAGTGTAAAAGATGGATATATAGTTATATTATGGATAAAATACACACTTTTAACATATATGGATGAATTCGATTTTAAAGATTATGCACTATTCATAAATAGTGTACGAATTGATATGATACAAAGTGTATATAAATCTATTTAATACGTTATTTGCCATATTTTAAGAACTTATAAACCGTTATCAGACCATCATTGGAGCATTTTGGTTTTAGCAACTTTGACGAATTTGACTAGATTTGTATCGAGAAGATATTATTTGTTTACTATGAAAGGAATGGATTTTATGAAGTCTACAGGAATTGTAAGAAAAGTAGATGAATTGGGTCGCGTAGTAATTCCTATTGAATTGCGCCGTATTTTAAATATCAACACAGGTGATCCAGTAGAAATATATGTTGATGAAGATATTATTATCTTACAAAAGTATAGCCCGTATGGTGCTTGCTTAGTAACTGGGGAAATTACGCGTGAAAACTTAACCTTTGGTAATGGAAACGTTGTGTTAAGTAAAAAAGGCGCGGAACAGCTTTTACAAGAGTTAGAGCGTACCTTAAATAAATAAGAAGTTTTAGGTCTTAGTATAAAGAAGAATATCCATCCATCTTTAAACCAAAAAAAGAACGTTCTCAACAGAACGTTCTTTTTTTGATTAAGCCGTTCGAGAAGATTTATCCTCCTCTAGCAGCTGCTTTTTTTGTATTTTTATCAAACGATACGCAAGTCCTGTTGCTCCTGCAGCGAGCCCCGCAATTAGTCCAACCCAATAGCCAAACGCCTGCAAATCGGTGTATTTTGCTAACACAATGCCTAAAGGTAGACCAATTACCCAATAAGATACCAAGGACATTAAAAAGGTTACATTTACATCCTTATATCCTCGCAGAGCGCCTTGAATAGGAGCTTGAAGAGCATCAGAAAGCTGAAAGAAAATTGCATAAATCAAAAAGTGAGAAGTTAATGCCAGCACCTCTGCATCTTTCGTATATAAAGATGCTACGGATTCTCGAAGAGTAAATAAAAGACCTGCACAAACAAAAGCCATGCCAACAGCAATTGTTATACCAATTCTGCTATAGCTTCGTGCATCTTGATTCCGTTTAGCACCCGCTTCAAATCCTACAACAATTGTTAAAGCCATCGAAATACTCAGTGGAATCATATAGAGAAATGAGGCAAAATTAATAGCTGCTTGGTGAGAAGCGATTGTAATGGTATTATACGAGCTCATAAACAGCGTGACAGCTGAAAAAATACTTGTTTCGAAAAATACGGAAAAACCGATAGGTAAACCAATTTTTAATATTTCTTTCCAGGCAGAAAAAGAGATACGGTGAAATTTTTTAAATAAACCGAAGCTAGAAAAAGGCTCTTTTTTATGAACAATTAAAATTGATATGACAAGTATGCACCAATATGTGATGGCCGTTGCATAACCAGAGCCTACTCCACCCAAATGAGGGAAGCCCAGCTTACCGAAGATTAATACATAGTTTAAAGCCACATTAATCGGAAGCCCTAAAATGGTGATCAGCATAGACGTACGAGTTTGCCCTAAAGCATCAATAAAGTTTCGTAAAACCGTATAAATAAAAAGCGGAATAATACCAAAAGATAAAGCGATTAAATACTGTTTGGCAATGCGCATCACGTTTGCTTCTAAATTCATTCCTTTTAAGATAGGACTAACAACAAAAAAGCCGATTAAAATGATAACGGCGGCCATTAAAATGGAGACATAAAGCCCTTGAATGACAGAGAACGGAACTTTTTTCTTTTGATTAGCTCCCACCAGCTGTGCAACAATTGGCGTAATAGACATTAAAATTCCGCTTAGCCCTGTAAAGACAGGCACCCATAAGCTCGAACCAATTGCTACCCCTGCCAAGTCATCTGCACTAACTCTTCCTGACATCATCGTATCAAAGAAAGTCATTGAAAACATTCCAAACTGGGTGACCAATATCGGAAATAAAATAAAAACGAACTGCTTAACTTTTTGAGACGTTGAAAACGTTTGTTGCATTAAAAAACCCCCAATTTGAAAACATTTACACCAAAAAGCATTATATCACGCAAAGGCTTGTTTTTGCTAAGAGTTCTGACAATAAATTCAAAGAATGTATCCATAAAGAACAGCACTTTGAAAGGAAGTAAAAGGTAAAGTAGTATATGATTTTAATTTTGAGACGCGGTGGGATATGATAGAAAGTATAGTAGTTATCATTTAACGTGGAGGGATACGTGTGGATTTACAGTTGCAAAGTGAAAATGTACTCATTACCGGTGGATCAAAAGGGATTGGGAAAGCTATAGCTGCTTTGTTTATTCAAGAAGGAGCAAACGTTGGAATTGCTGCAAGAGGAGAGGAAGCATTACAGCATGCACAGTCAGAATTAGAAAACGTACGTACATATACAGCAGATCTAACAAACGAAGCGGATAGAGTTGCGTTAATTAAGAAATTCATTAACGACTTTGGGAGTATTGATATTTTAATTAATAACGCTGGAGGAAGTAATGGAAGCACTGCAATGGAAACAGATTTATCTCTTTTTCAGGAAGCGATGGAGCTAAACTACTTTTCAGCTGTCCACTTGAGTAAATTAGCAGCGGCACATATGACAAAAGGTGGGTCCATCATTAACGTTACCTCTATTTTTGGAAGGGAAAGTGGAGGGAAAGTTACGTACAATAATGCAAAAGCAGCGCTTATCAGCTTTACAAAGTCATTTGCAGATGAAATGATTTCTAAAGGAATTCGTGTAAACGGTGTTGCTCCGGGAAGCATTTTGCATGAAACGGGTAATTGGAAAAAGAGAATGGAGGAAAATCCGGAAAAGATCAAGCAGTTTGTTGAAAATGAAATACCAGCGGGCCGCTTTGGAGAGCCAGAAGAAGTGGCAAACGCCGTTGTTTTTTTAGCATCTTCTCAAGCTTCATGGATAGTAGGTGCGACGTTAAACGTAGATGGTGGACAGTCAAAAATGAACTTTTAAAAAAAGTGCAGGAATTTCCTGCACTTTTTCATTATCCAATATCTTTTTGCATACGAGGAATCTGAAAATCTTCATTAATTGCGTCCGCTGTAAGCTGACCTGATAATGTCACCATTGGCACGCCGCCTCCAGGGTGTGTAGAGCCTCCTACAAAATAAAGGTTAGAAAGAAGCTGACTTCTTGCCGGAATTTTAAACCCTCCATTTTTCTTACGGTCAGTTGCTACGCCATAAATGGACCCGCCGTTAGCGCCGTAAAGCTCTTGGATATCGTTAGGAGTAAACGTATATTCAAACTCAATGCTCGAACGTAAGTCTTCTAATCCCATTGCCTCAAGCTTTTTCAATACGACATCACGGTAGCGGTCTTTTAATGCAGCCCAGTCGTCGCCTTCTTTTAAAGGAGGTACATGAGTAAGAACGAACAGGTTTTCTTTTCCTTCAGGAGCTTGCGTAGGATCTGATTTAGATGATACGCCAATGTAAATTGTCGGATCCATGGCTATTTTCCCTTTGTTAAAGATTGTATCAAACTCTTCTTTCTGATCCTTTGAGAAGAAGAAATTATGATGTTGAAGCTGCTTGTACTGTTTGTTAACCCCTAATAAAAGAACAAGGCCAGAAACAGTAGGTTCAAATTTTGCAAGCTGCTGAGTTTGCTTAGCTGCTTGCGCATGATTTTTTAATAAATAGCGGTAAGTTGGAATGGCTTCTAGATTAGATACCACAACATCTGCTGATAGGCTTTCACCGTTTTCTAGTGTAATTCCAGTTGTTTTTGCTCCGCTTGTTGTGATTTCTTTTACTGGCGTATTTAGATGCACAGTGACGCCAAGTTCTTGAAGGAGCTTATCCATCGCTTCAGCAATTTTGTACATTCCGCCTTTTACGTAATAAATACCTAACCCTAGCTGAACGTGAGCAAGCTGCGTTAATACAGCTGGCGCATGATAAGGAGAAGAACCGATGTACATAATTAAAAAATTAAACAATTGACGCAAATGTTTGTTTGAAAAATATTTGCGTGTAGTAGCATCCATAGATCTCATTGGATCCATTTGAAGCAGTTCTTTTACCGTGTGCATCGTTCGTAAATCGTGCAGTCCAGATAAACTTTTTTTATAAAAACTTTTTAAGTTCGATTCATACATTTTATTTGCATAAGATAAATAGTCAAAAAAACCTTCAATGTCTTCTGGAGCAAGTTCTTGAAGCTGCTGAAGCATGCGAGGAAGGTCACTGGTCAAATCAATTTGTGTTCCATCTTGGAAAAAAGTTCTCCACTGAGGCTCAATTCGTTCTATTGTTAAGTAGTCGTGGATATTGCGGCCTGCACTTTCAAACAGCTGCTCTAGCACCCACGGCATTGTTAAAATAGAAGGTCCTGTATCGAAAGAAAATCCTTTGCCGCTGCGAATATTTAACTTACCGCCAATTCGCTCGCTTTTTTCAACGACTGTTACATCATATCCATCAGCCGACAGACGAATAGCAGCTGACAGACCACCTAAACCTGCGCCTACAACAATTACTTTCTTTTTCATCTTTTTCCTCCTTATAAAACAAAAGCGAGTTGTCAACAATGTGTATAAAATGACTTCACGCAAAATAAAAATAGGTCTACAACTTTTTATTTTATCCAGTTCGCTAATTTTCATACGTGAAGGAAAGGAGAAAGAGATGTCTTTTTTACTGGTTGCTCTTGTCTTGACAGGTACGCTTGTCATCATTATCCCTACATTTAAACGTGTAAAAATAGTAAGAAACGATATGTCATGTTTGTCCATTATTATTCCAGCTAGAAATGAAGAAAAAAACCTTACCTTTTTATTGCAGTCACTCCAGTTACAGAACGCTGACTTTGAAGTGATTGTTGTAGATGACAACTCAACAGATCATACTGAGCGGGTAGCCAAAGCATTTGGCGTAAAAGTAGTGCACCCGGGGACACTTCCAGCTGGATGGTTAGGAAAGTCATGGGCATGCTGGAATGGAGCAAGAGAAGCAAAAGGCTCGGTGCTTTTGTTTTTAGATGCTGATATTACAGTAGAGAAAGACGGAATTGAAAAAGTATTTTTCTACTATCAACAGCAAGGGGGGGTGCTGTCGATTCATCCTTATCATCTTGTTAAGAGGCCTTATGAAATGTTTTCTGCTTTATTTCACTATGTTACGTTTGCATCGATTGGCGCTTTTCACCCTTTTAAAAATTGGAAAAGTCCTTCCGTCGGTTTCGGGCAGTGCTTGCTTTGCAGCGCAGCCTCCTACTTTCAAAGCGGAGGCCACGAAGGGATAAAAAAAGAAGTGGTTGAAAATATGGCACTGGTTGAGAAAATGAGTAAACAAGGTGAATTTATTACGTGTATGAGTGGACAAGGAGCTCTTTCCATGCGCATGTATCCAGATGGTATGAAAAGCCTTATAAGAGGGTGGAGTAAAAGCTTTGCTTCAGGTGCGGGGAAAACGGAAGCCATTTATTTATTTCTAGTAAGTTTATGGCTTACTAGCATGATTAATTATGTTCTTTTTTTACCTACTCTATGGAATCAACATGCAGGCTTGGCAATTAGCAGCTATGTTTGCTATGTAAGTCTCTTATTTAATAGCTTAAGAAAAATAGGTTCGTTTACTTTTTTTTCTTTGTGCTTATTTCCTATTCACGTGCTGTTTTTTCTGGGCCTATTCGTATGGTCCTTCATCCAAACAGCGGTGAGAAAGCAAGTTAAATGGAAAGAACGCAGCATATCTATAGAAGAAGAAAAAAAGAAGAAAGTGATAAAATGACAGGTGCTCAGCTCTTAATTAATATCATGGCATGGTTTGTGATTCACATGTTCATCGCCTACAGGTGCACAAAAATTTCTACCTTTTATTTAAAAAAAGACCTTGCGCTGTTTAAGGTTCACAGCTGGGAAACAGTTGGAATATATAAAAAATTCGGGGTGCACCGATGGAAAATGTGGCTTCCTGATGCAGGAAAGCTATTTAAACGAGGATTTTATAAAAAGAAATGGGAGAGTAGAACGAAGGAATATGCACAGCTTTTTTTAATTGAAACAAATCGAGCAGAGTTAACTCACTGGATCAGCATACTTCCTTCTATTCTTTTTTTTATATGGAACTCTCCTTCTATAGGTGTTTGGATGGTTATTTATGCGATTGTTGCAAACGTACCGTTTATTTTGGTTCAACGATATAATCGAATACGGATTCATCAAGTCGTTTTGAAACTCAAACGAAATTAATTAACGTGCCTTTGGCTCCGAGTAGGGGCCTCAGTTTTTATTTTTTTCTCCTTATTCGAAGACAATAACTTCTTGGATAAAAGGAAAAAAGAAGCAAAGGCGATATAAATACTAAAGAAGACTAAAAACCCCCATAAACCTGCTATGGCATCATCAAATTCCATATTGCCCCGGGTAGTAATTCCTTGCTGAATTTCAATGGCAAAAACTAAGACAAGCATAACGGTAAGGGTATAGATAAAGGAAATAGCTGTAATACTAAATTTCCATTTTGACAATAATTTAAAGATCATATAAACGCTTAAGAACGTGAGCAGTCCAATAATGCCAATAATCCAGAAGTGAAGTTCTTTATCTGAAAGAGAAAATCCTAGTAAATAAAAAATATAAATTAATCCGTCGTGCAATACATTAATAATATTTGTAATGAAAACAATACATTCTTTCATTTTTTCTCCTTTATAAAAATGTAAGACGTTTAAGCTTCTAGGTATACAAGCATGCATAGCCTGTACTCGTTCCAATTTTATATAAAAAATGCACTTTCTAGATCAGACGTTAAAGAGATCTGAAATTTCAAATAATATTTATAATTTATATTATAAACAAAAAGGTAAAAAAATAAAAATTTTCGATGCAAACTGACACATTTTTTTCATATTTAAAGAAAGAAATGACTCAAAATATGTGGTTTACTGTAGAAAGAAAAGAAAATAAGAGGTATTGATATAACAAATATTCACAAGTGCTTTTATGCATTCTCTTGTAAAGTAGAAGGAAAACTAAGGCAAGTGTTAAATTTATATGTATAGTGGACAAAATAAAAAATAAATATAAAATAGTGAAACCTAAAGAGAAGCTGTCCGTATTAAATAGTGAGAAGAAAAAAGCGCAGGATACATTTGTGTTTGAAAGCCGATAGAGCTGGGAATAAGAAAGTAGTTATTTTCTCACGTTTGGTGAAAATTATACGTAGCGGTGTTGACAATTTTTTTTAAAGAGTTAAAATGTGAAAGAACAGATTAGCTCTCTTACATTTTTTGTAAGAGAGATTTCTTTTTACATTTACTATAAAAATAAAAGTGAGCTTAAATTTCAATAGAGACAGAGGTGGGAATATGAAACAGCTCATGACAAACGGTAAAAATATTTTTTCGAAACAGCTGCCGTTATTTCTAATTGCAGTTTTGTTGTTTTGGATTAAAACGTATACCGTTTATCGTATCGAATTTAACTTAGGGTTAGACAATTTTATGCAAAAGTTCTTACTTTTCATAAACCCAATTGGTTCGGCAATTTTCTTTTTTGCCATTGCATTACTATTTAAAGGGCGCGGAAAAGTACGAGCACTGCTTGGAATGAATTTTTTACTTTCATTCATCCTGTACGCAAATGTAGTATACTATCGCTTCTTTAATGATTTTATTACTGTTCCTGTATTGACTCAGTCAAACAACTTTGGTCAATTAGGCGGCAGTGCCATGGCTTTAATCAGCCCAACTGATATTTTATACTTCACAGATTTCTTTATTCTTTTAGTTTTAGTACTATGGAAAAAAGTTGACTTACCAGCAACAATTAGTCGACGTACTGTGACAGGTGTATTTTTATCAGGGATTTTATTCTTAAGTGCCAACATTGCACTAGCGGAAATGGATCGTCCTCAACTATTAACGAGAACATTTGACCGCAACTATTTAGTGAAATATTTAGGAACGTATAACTATACGATCTATGATATCATCCAGAGCTCGAAATCTTCAGCACAGCGCGCGCTAGCAGATAGCAGTGATGTGGCTGAGGTAGAGAACTATGCAAAAGCAACATATGCTGAGCCGAACAAAGAATATTTCGGTCAAGCAAAAGGCAAAAACGTTATCTATATTTCATTAGAGTCACTTCAGTCATTTATGATTGGTTATAAGTTAAATGGTGAAGAAGTAACGCCATTCTTAAATTCACTATTAAAAGATCAGAACACAATGTATTTCGATAACTTCTTCCATCAAACGGGGCAAGGTAAAACGTCAGATGCTGAATTCATGATGGAGAACTCATTATTCGGTTTACCTCAAGGTTCTGTATTTACAACAAAAGCAAATAACACCTATCAGTCGCTATCCGGTATTCTAGATCAGCAAGGCTATACAACATCTGTGTTCCACGGAAATGGAAAATCGTTCTGGAACCGTGATGAAATGTATAAATCAATGGGTGTAGAAAAATTCTTTGATTCAGCTTATTACAATATGTCAGACGAAGATACGCTGAACTATGGTTTAAAAGATAAACCATTCTTTAAAGAATCAATGCCTTATTTAAAAGGCTTAAAGCAGCCATTTAGCGCGAAGTTCATTACGTTATCAAACCACTTCCCTTATCCACTAGATAAGGAAGACCAAACGATTGGGCCTCACAATACGGGGGATAAGTCAGTTGACCAATACTTCCAAACGGCTCGTTATTTAGATGAATCAATCAAGCAATTCTTTGAGGACTTACAGGCCTCTGGTTTAGCAGACAATACGATGGTCGTGATGTACGGTGACCACTACGGTATTTCTGAAAACCATAAGCGTGCAATGGGCAAAGTAATGGGTAAAAACATCAATGATTTTGAACAAGCTCAACTTCAGCGCGTACCATTATTTATTACTTCACCAGGCCTTAAAGGCGGCGTAAATCATACGTATGGTGGAGATGTAGATGTTCGTCCAACAGTGATGCATTTATTAGGTCTTGATACAAAAGACTATATTGACTTTGGTACAGACTTATTATCAAAAGAACATCAGCAAGTTGTACCTTTCCGTAACGGTGACTTTGTTACACCTAAGGTAACAAAAGTTGATCAGAAAGTGTATGACAACGCAACGGGCAAGCAGCTTTCAGATAAGGAAGCGAAACAGTATGATAAGTATGATGAACTAGTTAAGAAAAAGCTAGAACTATCAGATAAACTTGTTTACGGAGATTTACTCCGCTTTCATACACCAGAAGGGTTCAAACCAATTGAACGCTCGAAGTATGATTACAACAAGCGCGAAGATCAATAAAAAACAGGCAGCTTTTAAAAGCTGCCTGTTTTTTTGTTTTATGAAACCTTTAAAGGTTTTATCCGTATATAAATTATAACAGTAATCGTTTTAAGAGACGGGAAGACAATGGTATAATATGTATACGTTTAAAAGTTCGGTCACATTTGAGATAGGAGTGAAAGCGATGAAAGTCGTTCGAATCATAAAAAAGATTCTTGCCATTTGGGTAACAGGAGCAGTAGCCGTTCCGGTCAGCTATTTTGGATTTAGTACCACGATGATTCAATCATTTGGCATTAGTATAGGAGTAATGGTCGTGCTGAGCCTGTTTTTTATTATGAGCAGTGCTCGACGTCATTATCAAAATCCGTATAGAGAAGAAATTGCATACGTTCGTCATCAGGTAAAAGAGGCAAGAAAGCAATTAAGAACCATTGGAAGCTATCGTTTTAAAATTCGGTCTGTTCATATGTGGACAGAACTTTCTAAACTATACAAAGTAGGTAAAAGCATCATTGAAATGGTAGAAAAAGAGCCCGCACGATATAAAGATGTTCAGCCCTTTTTTACGAACTACTTACAATCAACGGTTACCGTCATTGAAAGGTATATGTTTTTATTATCAAAACCAACGAAAAGCATAGAAGTAAAAGAAAGTCTTCATGAAGCGGAAGACATGCTGCGCGGGTTATCAGGGAAGTATGAGCATTTATTAACAAATGCCCTTTCACAAGATAAGCTGACATTAGATGTAGAGCTTAAAGTGCTAAAACAAGCATTTGAAGAGGAGCAGCCGTATATACCGACAGCTACTAATCGCACAAAGTAATGTAAATGCAAAGGATGGGATTTTATGATGAGAGAATATGATCAAAATCAATCGTTAGATGCGCTGCTTGATGATCCTTTTGCATCGCCTACCCCGCAGGTACAATCGGACTCTCGCGCTGCAAAAAGAAACACATACGATGATTTGACACCGGAATACCAGGAAAAAGCGCAGAAAATCGCAAATCAAATTGATTATAAAAATCAGCAGGCTATCTTACAGTACGGGGTAGCAGCTCAGTCAGAACTATCTCAGTTTTCTCAATCTGTACTACAGCATGTTCAAACGAAAGATACGGGACCAGTAGGAGACGTTATAGGAGATTTAATGAGTAAGATTCGCCAAGTGAATCCCGATGATTTTTCTGCAAAGAAAAAAGGAGTCATCGGTCGATTGTTTTCAGGAGTCTCTAGGCCTATTCAAAATTTATTAACAAAATATCAAAGCATTAATGTTGAAATTGATAAAATTGCAGATAAGCTAGAGCGCTCAAAACAAATGCTGTATCGAGACATTACGATGCTAGATAGCTTATACGATAAAAACAAACAGTTTTACGAGGCGCTTAACGTCTACATTGCAGCGGCAGAATACAAGTTAGTGGCGCTGCAGAATGAAACGCTGCCCCAGCTTCAGCAAACAGCATCTCAAAAAAATGACTACTTGATGGCTCAGGAGGTCAATGATTTAAATCAATTTATCAATAGGCTAGAAAAACGAGTGCATGATTTAAAACTGAGCCGTCAGATTGCCATTCAAAGTGCACCGCAGATTCGATTAATTCAAGAAGTCAATCAGACCCTTGTGGAAAAAATTCAAAGCTCTATTTTAACAGCTATTCCACTTTGGAAAAATCAAGTAGTAATCGCAACCACTTTATTACGCCAAAAGAAAGCAATGGAAGCCCAAAAACAAGTATCTAAGACAACAAACGACTTGCTTACTAAAAATTCAGAGCTGCTCAAGCAGAATACAATTGAAGTAGCTCGTGAAAACGAGGCGGGGATTGTCGATATTGAAACATTGAAAAAAACGCAGTCCGATTTGATTACCACGTTAGAAGAAGTACTAAAGATACAAGAAGAAGGGCGTACGAAGCGTACCGAGGCAGAATCAGAGCTGTATCAAATGGAAAAAGATTTAAAAACTAAACTGTTAGATATGAAATAAAGAAAAAGTCGGTTTACACACTTTGTAAACCGACTTTTTCTCTGTTTTATGCATTTTGAAGCGTTCTCGCCATTTCCAAAAACGGAGTTAAATCCCTTTCGGACTTAGGAGCAAAGATCGTTAACCGGAAAGTAGGGTGTTGATTTTGCTTTCGAACGAGAAAACCGTATGCATTACTTTTATCATCTGATGCTTTGTACGCAGCTTCTATCTCTAGGTTATGGTGAATGAGGTGCGTGTCAAGGGAAGCCACTTCCGAAAAGCCAGCTCTTAAAATTTCTTTTGTTTCTTTATTGAGCTCCTCTACGCTTTTATTTGGTGGAAACACTTCAATCCGCATCCACAAAGCATCATTTTTTTTGTTGTAAATGACATCTTTTCGTGGCTCTTCTTCTGTAAACTCGTATCCTTCTAGTACGTAAAGCGTATAGTTTTGATTGGTGCTTCTTTTAAGATAACCCACATCTGTTCTGCTGCTTCCTTTGTAAGGATAGGTGAACTTTTGCTGTGGCAAGCGTTCTCTTGGAGTTTCTTTTTGTGTGTTGATAAGCTCTTCACGAAAAGCAGTTGAGCAGCCACTTATCAAACATATAAAACAAACAAGAAATATCTTTTTTTTCATAGCTGGCTTCCTTATCTATTTTCATTCATGCGTTTTTACTGAGTTAACAATTGAAATTAACTTTTTTTCATCATCAGAATTTTTAGCCGTAACCATCGTGATTTTTAAAGCAGGATGCCCCTTTGTTTCTCTTAGTACATATAGCTTTGCCGTTTCTTTTTTACTCCCGGATGTAGATGCAAACACAACGGGTTGGATAAATAGGGATGTAGAAGAAATTTTTAATGATTTTCCAAACTGGTCATCAAACAATTCTTTTGAACGATCTAGATATGATTTGCTTGTACTTTCTTTCCCGGAAAGGACTTCAATTCGCATCCACGTATAGGGAGTCTTGGTTGAAAAAAGAATATCCTTTCCATTTTCTTCTTTTTGAAGTGTATATTCACCGGGCAATGAAAGAGAATATCCCTGTTCGCTTACCGTGAGCTGCTGCTGTTTCTCATTGCTTTCACTGATTGCTTTAACAGAAGGCAGTATAACCATGGTTCCGCTTATCATTAACAGAAGCGCTAAATAAAATTTTCGCATGTATATATCTCCTATTCAAAACGCTAGACAGCGTGTAATTACTATATAAAAATGTTTTCGTCATGTTAGAACCCGTAGGTTTATTTTTGACTTTTTGGTAAAGCTAAAAACACAATCAATTAGTAATGGAGAGAAGACTATGAAAAACCGTAAATCAACTTCTGCGGCTAATCGCCGTCAACAGCGCATGTGTTTGGGTGATGAACGATTATTTGCAGTTGGTATTAAAGCGTTTATTGACAATACGTATGAATCACACCTAAACAAAAAAGGAGGTCATTGAGTGAAATGGTGCTTGTCAATTATCATTATTGTTTCCATTAATTTCTATGGTATTCACGCAGATGCTGCAAAGAAGAGCCGATTTTATTATGAAAAAAAAGGAGATATCGTGTGGGAAGTTCCCATGAAAGATGAGAAGTTAATTGCGCTTACATTTGATGATGGACCAGATCCTAAATATACGCCGACCATTTTAAATTTATTGCAAAAGTACGGTGCTAAAGCAACTTTTTTTGTAGTCGGCGATCGAATAACGTCGTTTCCCAAGCTTGCTCAAAGAGAAGTTCGTGAAGGTCATGAACTTGCTAATCATACATATAGCCATTTGAAAGTAAGGGGCCAGCAAGTAGAAAGAATTGAACAAGAAATTGAAAAAGCCGATGAACGTATACAAGCTATTACAGGAATAAAACCTTACTTATTTCGTCCACCTACTGGCTATTATGACGATCGGGTAGTAAAAGCTGCTAAAAATCAGCAGTATACGATTATTCTTTGGTCTTGGCATCAAGATACATTTGATTGGAGAAATCCAGGCGTAGGTAAAATTGTAAGTCAAGTGCTTAACCATGCCAGATCAGGAGATATTGTATTGTTTCATGATACGGGAGGAGATCGAACCCAAACCATTGAAGCATTAAAACAAATTTTACCGAAGTTAAAGGAAGAGGGTTATAAGTTTGTAACGGTCTCAGAACTTTTAAAACATCACCCCAATTATAAATCTCTTTATTTGATGCAGCAGCAAAAACAGCACTCCGTTCAATAAGCGGGTGCTGTTTTTCCAGTAAAAGCTTTAGTCAATTTTTTAACTGGTTTTTCCTTCTCTTTCATCCCCATCAGACGTATTTTTTTGGAAAAATGCTTTTACTTTATCCCGTTTTTTCTTCGAAATAAGAATATATAATGTATCACCTGCAAAAATTTGTGTATTTCCTCTAGGTGTAAGTAATTTATCATCTCGAATAACAGCAGTCACTAAAATATCTTCAGGGAGGTGAAGTTCTTCAAGCGATTTTCCTGATATATCTGCATGTTCCACGAGCTTCAACTCAATCATTTCATTTTTGGTTTTGCCCATCGAAACAAGCTCGAGACTGTGAGGAACCGTCTCTTTTTCACCTTGAGAAAGGTTTAGAAATTTGGCTAAAGGAGCGATTGTTGCTCCTTGAAGAAGAGCGGAAGTTAAGACAACAAAGAAAACGACGTTAAAAATGAGCGTACTGTTCTCCAAACCTGCCATCATAGGATAAGTAGCCAATACAATTGGAACAGCTCCTTTTAAACCGGCCCAAGAAATAAACAGTTTTTCTTTGGATGAGTATTTAGCAAACATCATCGAAAGAAATACGCCGAGTGGACGAGCGACAAACATAAGTAAAAGAGATAACAGTATACCCTGCCAGATGATATCTAGCAGTTGATTAGGAAAGACAAGAAGGCCGAGTAAAATAAACATTAAAATTTGCATCATCCATGCAAAACCTTCGTTAAAGCGGACAATTGTGTGACGATAAGTTAGATCTGCATTTCCTACTACCACTGCCATTACATATACAGCAAGTAGACCGCTTGCTTCTACAAATGTGGAAATTCCATAGGTCAAGGCGGCCAATGACAATGTAAGAACAGGATAAAGTCCTGAAGAATCCAAATTAATTCGATTAATAATCCAAACGGATGCTTTTCCAAGTACTAAACCAAGTAATAGTCCGATTCCCATTTGCCAAAAGAAATTAAGGATTAATGAGAGGATGGGAGAGTCTGGATGCTGAATTAATTCAATAATAGAAACGGTTAAGAAGATGGCCATCGGATCATTGGAACCAGATTCTGCTTCTAGCGTGGAGTTTAGTTTTTGGCGGATGTTCTGTGTCCCGAGTACAGAGAACACGGCTGCAGCATCTGTAGAGCCAACGATTGCCCCAAATAAAAAGCCTTCAAGCCAAGTAACGTCTAAAATATATTTGGCAAGTACGCCGGTTAAAACTGTCGTAATGAGGACTCCGAAAGTAGCTAATGAAACGGAAGGGCGAACAACGCGTTTGACATCTTTCCATTTGGTCTGCACGCCTCCATCAAAAAGAATAATGATAAGTGCTAATATTCCGAATCCTTGTGTTAAAAGAGCATTGTCAAAGTAGATGTAGTGGCTAACAACCATTCCTACGATGATAAAAAGTACGAGCGAAGGGACCCCAAGGCGAGTAGAGAACTTTGCAGTAAGTACCCCTATGACAAGGAGAATAGATAATAAAAGAATTGAATGGTCTACCGTAAAATCCAAAAAATACACCTCTTTTGTTCAAAATTTTTATGTAAGCATTAAGCGAGGTTCCTCTATGATAATTGTAGCATAATGGATTTAAAACCTTGAGAAATCTGCTTATCAAAAAAAGAGATGCATAAACATCTCTTTTTTGGTCATGTATGAATAACGGGGATAGATTATTATTTGACATCTTGCTCGTGATAAAGATGAGGTGCTTTAAATGTTGCTCTCTTTTTAACGGAAGAACCTTGTTGATCGGGACGGGAACGATCGTAAATAGCTGTTCCAACAATCTCAGCCACATCTTGAAGTTTTTCTTTGCTTATTTTATCAAGGGTATCTTCAGGGGAATGATACCAAGGTTCAGACGGACTGTGAATAAATAGAGCAGCCGGTATTCCTGCCTCTGCAAAAGGAACGTGATCACTTCGGCCGCCAGCTTGGAATGGGGTAGGTGATCCATTTAATCTTGTACTTGAAGCTTGAGCTAATTCTGTGACAAGGTTTGGTGTTCCATCAGCTGTATTCATCACTAAATCTCCCGCATCTCGACTTCCTACCATGTCTAAATTAAACATTCCAACAATACGATTTTTCTCATCTTCAGATAACTCACTAACATAATGCTCGGATCCTAGTAAGCCTACTTCTTCAGCTCCGAATGTAACAAATCGCAGTTCTGTATCAGTAGGAAGACTTTTAAATACGCGAGCTAATTCAAGCACCATTGCTGTTCCAGAAGCATCGTCATTTGCCCCAGGCGCTCCGGCTACAGAATCATGATGAGCGCCTACTACAATAATATCATTTGTTCCTTTTTTCTTAAAAGTAGAAGGCTTAGTAGCGGTTACATTATAAGATGTTCGCTCACTTACGACAGCTCCTTCAATTTTTACTGTACCTGAAGGTTTTTCGCCTTTTTGAATAGAAGTAAGAATCTTTTCACCTTCTTCTTTGGTTACAGCAAGAGACGGAATGTAGTTATCATTAGCGCCGCCAAGCGTTCCGTTTAGCTCACCGTCTGTATTATTAAAAATAATGACGGCTGCAGCCCCTTTTTCAGCAGCATTTAATACTTTTTCACCAAAAGTAATAGTGCCTCGCTGAACTAATACAATTTTACCTGTCACATCTTTGTTTGCTAAATTATCTTTTGTACCCAGCCCTCCATCTACAATTTCATCTGTGACACTTCCATTGGTGGTATAAGTAAAAGTTGTTGGAGAGTAGCTGGTACCGTTTACGCTTAGTGAAAAACTAGCTGCTGGTGTGTAACCGGTAAATGTAAAAGGCTCTACTGCGCTCTCATAGCCTAGTTTAGACAAACGCTTTTGAACAAATGTAGCAGCTTCGCGTTCAGATTCAGTTCCTGCCACACGAGGTTTTTTTGAGAGATACGCAATGTCTTGATAAATTTTCTCGGAATTTACTTTTTTTAATACTTTTTGTTCAGAACTTTGATTGTGAGAAACATTTGCAGAAGTAGAAGCTTGTACACTTGTAAAAGATAAAGTCAAACTTGTTGCTACAGCCAAAGAAATCACGGTTTTTTTCATTAAAATCCCCCTAAATTTATCGATGTAGTTGGTACTATTCGAATTTACAATATTAAGAAAATACAAAAAAGAGCATTATTACCTAAATGTTCCAGAGTATTCCGTATCTAAATTCCTATTTTGATAGAAAAAATAATTCAAATAAAATGAAAATGCGGAAACAAATAAAGGGGATAAAAGAAACTGTGTCAAAAGTAATAAAAAAAGGTATTAGATAAGAATAAAAAAATAAGGTAAACTAGTTTAAAAGTAAGAAGAATGTTCAGAACTTAATTGATGAGACATAGAGAGTGTTAACGTAAAAAACAAAGGCTGGTGGGAAATATTGATAAAAAATAGGGAGGGTGTACGAAAAGCAGCGGCGGTTGCTGGTCTTCTGGTTGTAGGGGTGTACATCGTCTTTCAAACAATGGCATTTTTTAAAGGAGCATATGCTCTTAGCAGTTTGATAAAAGATAGTTTACTAGTGGGCATAACGGCTGGCACGTTTTATTTACTTCATAAGCGTTCGGTTCATACACAGGTGTCTGATGAACAGTATCAGCTTGCTACATTAATAAACTCAATGCCAGATTTTATTTGTTTTAAAGATGGAGCTGGCAAATGGTTGGCGGTGAACGATTTTGGAAGAGAACTTTATCATTTAAAGGGTATTGATTACAGGGGTAAAACCGATGCAGAACTTGGAGAGCTTGTGCCGTTCTTTCAAGCCGCTTTCTTACACTGTATTTCATCGGATGAAGAAGCTTGGAGAAAAAAGGAAAAGGTACGCATGGAAGAAGCATTTGAAATACCAAACGGCGAGGTCAAAACATTTGATGTTATTAAAGTACCTGTGTTTTTTGATGATGGCTCAAGAAAAGCTCTTATCACGATTGGACGAGATATCACTCAGCAAAAGCTTGCAGAAGCGCTTCTGATAAAAAAGGAAAAGCTTTCTGTAGTAGGCGAATTAGCTGCTGGAATTGCCCATGAAATTAGAAATCCGCTTACGAGTATTAAAGGGTTTGTTCAGCTCATGAAAGAAACAGACCGATCCGCGGTAGGGTATGCTAATATCATGCTTGATGAGCTGGAACGAATTAATGGTATTGTCAGTGAAATGCTCCTGTTGTCAAAACCTGAAAGTGAACATTTTCGCGTGTTTTCTCTTACAGAAGCGGTTAAGTATGTAATGAGTTTAACTTCCCATGAAGCTTTATTGAAAAACATTGACTTCTTATACGATGAACAAACAAGTAAAGCTAGTGTGTATGGAAATAAAAATCACCTTATTCAAGTATTACTTAATGTTTTTAAAAACGCAATTGAAGCAATGGATAAGCCTGGGAATATTTACATTACAATCAAAACAGCGCAGGATGACCATATTTTTATAGAAGTTAGAGATGAAGGAGTAGGAATTTCTAAAGACCGTCTAGAACATATAGGAGAACCGTTTTTTACTTTAAAAGAAAAAGGAATGGGGCTTGGATTAACAATCAGCTCCAAAATTATTCATGATCATCACGGTACCCTGCAGATTGAGAGTGAACAGAACAAAGGGACGATTGTTAAAATCCGACTGCCTCTGTATGTAAAAGATACGGCGGTTTTTGCAAGCAAATGAAATGTTGTAAACGAAAAGTAATGAAAACGTCATCCATTTCTTATTGCTAAACGCAGCCGTACATGATGTAATAAAAGAAACGAACATGTCAGGAAGGTAGCAAAATGAGACGTGCAGATCAAAAAATTATATTACCGTATACACCGGAAAATTTAAGAATGCTATTGCTTCAAGTATGTGACGGAGAAAATCCGTTTTCCCATCAAGACCTTGCGTATTGGTGTGATAAATATACTCTCCATTATTATGAGTATGAAGCGGATGAAACGCAGTGGATGAATGATATGCAGCAGACAGATAATAGGCAAGATCTAGCTAAATCTTATGCCATTGCTAAAGATATTGGCTGGCAGTGGTACTTTTATATGGCTAGAGGAACGACGCTATCTGATATTCAATATGTCGAGCTTCACGAACTAGAATTACCTAGACATTTGTTTGTAAAATGGCTGAATGAATTATATGAAATGTAATCCTATATATGAATTGTAGTACATCCGGTCTGATGAAAGAAAGGCCATCTCTGGTAACGGAGCAAAAGACCACTGAAGTACATACAAGCGTAAAATAGAAAGCTAAGGAAAATCCTTAGCTTTTTTGTTTTGTCAAAATTATTCAAAAAAACTGTCTTTAGGAAAAAATACAAAACCTAGTTGACTTATTGGTATTGTTGTATTATAAGTAATAGAGACATAAATTATGGAAAAATCACAGGGGGAACATCTATGAATAACTTATTAGTCATTCTAAACATCCTTATTATGCTGGCACTGCTTGCGGGGCTGTTTATGATGCAGAAAAAACATGTATCATTTTCAAAGCGTGTGTTTACGGCGCTTGGACTAGGGATTATTTTTGGCTTTGCTCTTCAGTGGGTGTATGGTCCGACTCATGAAGTAACGATAACGACCGCCGATTGGTTTAGCATTGTAGGAAGCGGATATGTGAAGTTTCTTCAAATGATTGTCATGCCGCTTGTATTTGTGTCGATCGTAGCGGCATTCACTCGCTTAAAATTGACGAGCAACATTGGAAAGATTAGTAGTTTAATTATTGGCATTTTGCTTGTTACAACAGCGATAGCAGCTGCTATTGGTATTTTTACAACGACGAGCTTTAATTTAGAATCTGTCCAAATTACAAAAGGGGAAGCGGAACTTCAGCGCGGAGAGGACTTAGAAAACAATTTATCTAGTCTAGAAGCAAAAACAATCCCGCAGCAAGTAGTAGAATTATTACCAGCTAACCCGTTCCTTGACTTAACAGGCGCACGTTCAACTTCCACGATTGGCGTTGTCATCTTTGCAGCATTTGTGGGAATTGCATATTTAGGTGTGAAGCGTAAAAAGCCAGAGGAAGCAGCGTTATTTTCAAAAATTATTGATACGCTGTATGCAATTGTGATGCGTGTAGTGACGCTCATTCTTCGGTTAACTCCTTATGGGGTACTTGCGATTATGACCAAAACAGTAGCAACGAGTGATATCGATGCAATTGTTAAACTTGGAAAATTTGTTGTAGCATCATATGTCGCATTGGCAGCTATGTTTATTGTTCACTTAGTTATTCTAACAATCATCGGTGTAAATCCGATCACATATGTTAAGAAAGTATTTCCTGTATTGGCGTTTGCCTTTACTTCTCGTACAAGTGCTGGAGCATTGCCTTTGAATGTTAATACACAAACGAGACAGTTGGGAGTTCCAGAAGGAATCGCGAATTTTGCAGGTTCATTTGGTCTTACAATTGGTCAAAATGGATGTGCTGGAATATATCCAGCCATGTTAGCCGTTATGATTGCACCAACGGTAGGTATTGATCCCTTGACGCCTTCATTTATTTTCACATTGATTGCCATTGTAGCCATTAGTTCGTTTGGCGTAGCAGGTGTTGGCGGAGGAGCTACATTTGCGGCTTTACTTGTATTATCTTCTATGAATTTGCCCGTAGCGCTAGCAGGATTATTAATCTCGGTAGAACCATTGATTGATATGGGGCGTACGGCGCTTAATGTAAGTGGAAGTATGACAGCCGGAGTTGTAACTAGTAAACTAACAAAAGAGCTAGATACAAGCGTATACAACGATCAAACAATCTCTCCTGAAACAGCAGAAGTGTAAAAGAGATACAGCATCCATAGTTAACATTGTTAACTATGGATTTTTTTTCTTTATTCACATAAAATAGGAAAAAATACTTATGATAACGCTTTCAAAAAAGGTTATAGTGAAAAATGTGTACGTACTCTATTTTATGGGAGGGTTTTAATTGAAACGTAGTTGGATTAAATATGCAATGGTACTGACGGCTTTACTCTTACTAGTAAGCTCTTTTTTTAGCCCGATTATGCAATCGTTTGCATCTGCAGCGGATACCACAAAAATCACGATTCACTATCAGCCTGCTTCAAACGACACAAAAGAATGGGGATTATGGGTTTTTCCTGAAGGTGGAGAAGGGAAGGCTTACGCATTTACAGGGGAAGATCAGTTTGGAAAAGTAGCGGAAGTTGAACTACCCGGTACTTATGATAAAGTAGGCTTTATTGTACGAACAGAGTCATGGGAAAAAGATGGAGGAGACCGCTTCGTCTCAGTGGAGAACGGTGAAGGAGAAGTATGGGTAAAAAGTGGAGATGAACATACATATACGTCTCCTCCTGACGGTGAATACCGGGATTTACCGAAGTTTGATAAAGTAAACGTTACTTTAAACTATCACCGATATGACGGAGATTACAGCGGGTGGAACATTTGGACGTGGCCAGGTGACGAAAAAGAAGGCAAGCAGATCCAATTTACGGAAGACACGAATTTTGGGAAGAGAGCCACTTACACGCTTAACAGTGGAACTGGTAACTTATTTGACAAAATAGGTTTTATTGTACGCCACTCTACTAGTGATAGCGATTGGGAAAATAAAGACGGAGGAGACCGCTTTATTACCAAGGTTGGGAAAGATGGGAATGTAGAAGTATGGATTGTTCAAGGGCAAAATCGAATTTATTATGATAGAGCTGTAGTAGATATCACTCGGAAAATCACGAAAGCGACTATGGATGCATTTAATCAAATTACATTAGAAACAAACGTACCGTTCGATTCTTCTAAGAGTGTAGGAGACATTGAAATTGACGGAGCTCAAATTGAGAAAGTGACACCTTATAAAGAGGGAGAAGACTCTGTTACTACTAAAGTTAAAATCATAACAAAACAGCCTCTGGACGTTACAAAAACGTATAAAGTTAAGCAAAAAGGATACGGCTCAGCTAATGTAGTCAATGGAAATGTCGTTCGTACCAAAGAATTTGACGAAAAGTATGCGTACAGCGGGAATGATTTAGGAAACACGTATTCTAAGAAACAAACAAATTTTCGCGTATGGGCTCCAACCGCAAGCGAAGCCAAGCTAGTGACTTATTCTTCATGGAACTCCAAAGCTGTAAAAGAAATTTCTATGACTAAAAGTGAAAAAGGAACGTGGAAAGCGGAGTTAAAAGGAAATCAAGATGAGCTAATTTACACGTACAAAGTAAAAATTGGGAACAGCTGGAATGAAGCGGTTGATCCATATGTACGAGCAACAACGGTGAATGGAGATCGTGGAGTTGTGGTGGATTTGGCTAAGACAAATCCAAGAAAGTGGAGTACGAATAAGCCAAAATTTAAAAATCCAGAAGATGCCATCATCTATGAACTACACGTAAGAGATTTATCGTCTCAAAAAGAGAGCGGTATCAAAAATAAAGGAAAGTATTTGGGCGTAGCGGAGTGGAACACGAAGGGACCAAATGGCGTAAAAACAGGACTCAGTCATATTAAAGACCTAGGTGTAACGCATGTTCAGTTTCTGCCTATTTATGATTATCGTACGGTGGATGAAACGAAATTAAACGAGCCGCAGTTTAACTGGGGATATGATCCGAAAAATTATAACGTACCAGAAGGTTCCTATTCAACAAATCCATATAATCCTAAGACTAGAATTATTGAGCTTAAACAAATGATTCAAACGCTTCATGACAAGCAGCTTCGTATGGTAATGGACGTTGTCTATAACCATGTGTATGCAGTGAGTGAGCATAGCTTTGATAAACTAGTTCCAGGCTACTACTTCCGCTATAAAGAAGATGGAACTCTATCCAACGGAACAGGTGTTGGAAACGACACGGCTTCTGAACGGAAAATGGTTCGGAAGTTTATTGTAGATTCTGTGGCTTATTGGGCAAAAGAGTACCACATTGACGGGTTTCGATTCGATTTAATGGGGATTCACGATACAAAGACAATGAATGAAGTGAGAAAGAAGTTAGATGAAATGGATCCTTCCATTATCATCTTAGGAGAGGGATGGGATCTAGGAACCGAGCTTGATGCTAAGCTCAAAGCTAACCAGAAAAACGCTCAGGATATGAAACGCATTGCTCACTTTAATGACGGTATGCGAGATGGCCTTAAAGGCAGCGTGTTTTTTGATCATGACAACGGATTTGTTAATGGAAAGCAAGGACAAGAAAAGCTCATACAGCAAAGTATAGCAGCTGGAATAGATTACGATCGTTCAACTGCCACGTATGAAGATCCAGATCAAGTTGTCACATATGTAGAAGCGCACGATAACCATACGTTATGGGATAAGCTTCAGCTGACGAACCCTGCTGACACGGAGCGAACGAGAATGCAGATGCATAAGCTTGCTTCTTCCATTACTTTAACATCTCAAGGAATGAACTTTATACATGCAGGTCAAGAGTTTATGAGAACAAAAGGCGGAGATCATAATAGCTATCAGTCACCCGATTCTGTCAATCAGTTAGATTGGAAGCGCCGAGCAGCTTTCAGCCAAGAGGTAGATTACATGAAGGGACTTATTGCGCTTCGAAAGCAATATTCCTCATTTAGAATGACAAGTGCACAGGCTATTCATCAAAATTTACGCTTTGTTGATGCACCAGCAAACGTAGTAGGTTATACGTTAAATGCTAAAGCCAATAAAGATAAAGCAAACGAAATAATGGTGATTCATAATGCAAATAAACAAGCTCAAACAGTTCATTTACCTTCTAACAGAACGTGGAGATTACTTGTTGACGGCGAGCGGGCAGGAACACAAACGCTCCGTACGGTGAAAGGAAATACAGTAAACGTTTCGCCTCTTTCGACATTTGTACTAGTAAGATAAGTTTGAGATAGCTAGAATTTATGTAGAAAAATTCAGAATATTGTATGCGAAATTGTTGATTTTACTAGATAACATGGTAAAATATTCATTGTTAGCGTTTTCAAAATTCGTGGGGAGGTATGTATTTGATGCAAAATCTTGGAGCGAAAAAAGTTGAAATGAGTCCGAAAGTAGTGGAGTTTTTAAAAGGAGTTAAACAGCTATACATTAACGGGGAGTGGGTAGACTCTGTTTCAGGAAAAACGTTTGAAACGGTAAATCCAGCAACGGGTGAAAAGTTGGCAGATGTAGCTGAAGCAAATCCAGAGGATATTGATCGTGCCGTCAGAGCGGCTAGAGAAGCCTTTGATCATGGACCTTGGACAAAGATGTCAGCAGCTGAAAGAAGTCGACTCATTTATAAATTAGCTGATTTAATGGAAACACATCAATTGGAACTTGCGCAGCTTGAAACGCTTGATAACGGAAAACCAATTCGTGAAACATCAAATGCAGACATTCCATTAGCCATCGAACATTTCCGCTACTTTGCTGGGTGGTCAACTAAAATGGTTGGACAAACTATTCCTGTGCAAGGAGCGTATTTTAACTATACAAGATATGAACCAGTGGGAGTTGTTGGCCAAATTATTCCGTGGAACTTCCCGCTTTTAATGGCCGCTTGGAAGCTCGGAGCCGCTTTGGCAACTGGATGTACAATTGTTCTCAAACCGGCAGAACAAACGCCGCTTTCCGCACTTTACTTAGCTAGACTAGCCGATGAAGCAGGGTTCCCAAAAGGCGTGCTAAACATTGTGCCAGGCTACGGGAAAACAGCAGGTGAACCGCTCGTTCATCATGATCTTGTCGATAAAATTGCTTTTACAGGATCTACTGCTGTCGGAAAAGCAATTATGAAACAAGCTAGCGACTCCTTAAAGCGTGTGACGTTAGAGCTTGGAGGTAAATCACCAAACATTATCCTCCCGGATGCAGACTTAACAAAAGCAGTTCCTGGTGCGCTCTCAGGTATTATGTTTAATCAAGGACAAGTATGTTGTGCTGGAAGTCGTCTGTATGTCCAAAAAAGCTTATATGATAATGTCGTAGCTGATTTAGTTTCTCAAACGAAATCTATTAAACAAGGAAATGGATTAGCAGATGAGACAACAATGGGTCCGCTTGTATCTGCGCAGCAGCAAAAACGAGTGAAAACCTATATTGATAAAGGAATTGAAGAAGGAGCGGAAGTACTCGCAGGAGGAAACATTCCATTTGATCAAGGCTATTTCGTAGAACCGACTATCTTTGCAGACGTCGATCATTCGATGACGATTGCCCGTGAAGAAATCTTCGGTCCGGTCGTAGCTGCTATGCCGTTTGACGATCTTGATGATTTGATTGCCAAAGCAAATGATACAGCATATGGTCTAGCAGCGGGCGTCTGGACACAAGATCTAAAGAAAGCACACTATATTGCTCATGGTATTAAAGCGGGTACAGTGTGGGTGAACTGTTACAACGTATTTGATGCAGCAAGCCCGTTTGGAGGCTATAAACAGTCGGGAATTGGTCGTGAAATGGGAAGCTATGCGCTTGATAACTACACTGAAGTGAAAAGCGTATGGATCAATATGGAATAATAAGTAGGATTTTTTGTGAAAATCAATAGCATATCTTTGTGTGAAAAAGAGTAGTCTTTAGTGGACTACTCTTTTATTTGTTTAAGTCCCGCATTTTTAGAAAAGGAGTGATAACATTGCCGGTTATACAGGGCCCCTCGTCGTATAAGCTTACCGGTCACCTGCAAAAGTTTAGAGAGAACCCCCTGGGTTTTTTAGAAAACTTGACTCAGTATGGAGAAATTGCAACATTTAGAGTTGCGCACAAACGCTTTTATGTAACGAGAGACCCTCAACTTATTAAAGATGTAGTCATTACAAACAACAAGGCGTTTCAAAAAATTAAACTAACGCATATGTTTAAAACGCTGCTAGGCGAAGAAATGTTATGGACAGATGAAGCATTATATATGAGCCCCATTCAACCCTCACAAATAAAACAACATCTAACTTATAATAAGGAAGCAATTGCAAAAATAATTGAAAAACATACGGAAACGTGGGAAGAAGGGCAGCTTCGAATGATAGTAAAAGACATAAGACAGATAGTCGTAGCTGTACTCCTTCAACTTGTATTTGGCATTTCGATTCAGGATAAAGATAAAATTCACTATGTTCAAGCGCTTATGAGAAAAAAAGAAAAGTTAGGCAAAATTTATATTCGTCTACCTTTGCACCAGCCTGACTCAGATGAGCAGCTAGAACAACTCCTTTTTGAACGCGTTCAAATGCGTGTTCAAAACAAAACCGAAGGAAAGGATTTACTGCAGTATATATTGAATTCTTGCGGAGAAGACATCGATGAAAGAGAAATATACCAACAGCTAAATTCTATATTCCTTTCGATGTATGAAATGATTACGCACGTATGCAGCTGGTCTATTTATTTACTGTCTCAAAATACTAGGGAGCACCTTCAGCTGCATAAAGAAATTCAAGCCTATGCTAGCGGCGAATCGCTTTCAACCAAAAATCTGACCTATATGCGCAAAATAATTGCTGAAAGCATGAGGTTATATCCGCCTCTTTGGTTATTTGGGCGTCAGGCACGTGAAGATATACAAATAGATGGTTACAGTATTAAAAAAGGGGAGATTATGTTAATTAGCCCTTATATGATGCATCGCCATGAAGATTATTTTTTAGAGCCAAGTGAATTTTTACCTGACCGTTTTGAAAAAGGAGGGTCCATTGATGTCCCAAGCTATATGTATATGCCGCTTGGGATTGATCATCAAGCGGAAAGGGGCATGGACTATATCACTGAAATAGTAACCATTTTTCTGTCAGAAATGACAAAGCGCTTTTTATTTCAGCTGACTAAGCCCGAGTCTATTGCTCCGATGGCAGGCGTAATGCTGAATATGAAAGAAGAACTGAATGTGAATGTTCACAAAGTCCACACGCAGTCTTGAATGAACGGGAATACTTTCCCTCTTTCTATCAGGCTGTCAATTTATTGACACATCCTGCATTGAGATTTATCATAGGGTAATATTTGATAGAGATTACTGAAGGATTTTTAGAGGGGACTATGGATAAAACAATTAAACAGTTAGTGTCGCTAGTAGAAACATCATTACTAACGCAAGTTATGATTCAAAGTGAAAGTGACTATGATCCAGTTGAAGTTACGAACAAAACAAAAGAGTGGGTACTTATTGGTAAAGGAAACTATGCCGGTGTGTTTACGCACGAAAATTATCCTGAATTTGTCGTAAAAGTATACGGAAGAGACGTTTATGGTGTAAAAAAAGAAGCGCAAGTGTATAGAAAGCTGGGCGTTCACCCAGCTTATTCTCAACTTTTTTATGAGGGAAAGACGTACTTGATTTTAAAAAGACTTACAGGCGTTACACTGTATGATGCCGTCCAGCGGGGCATAAAGATTCCAGAACAAGTCATAAAAGATGTGAACAAGGCTTTGGACTATGCAAGAAGCCAGGGGTTAAACCCGTATGATGTGCATGGCAAAAATGTCATGATGAAAGATGGAAGAGGATATGTGGTCGATATTTCTGACTTTTATAAAGAAGGTATCGATAAAAAATGGACAGACCTTGTAAAAGCTTATTACACTTTTTATCCGTTTATTGATAAGTACCATATCCGCTTGCCGTACCCTCTTTTAAACGTTATCAGAAAAGCATATCGTCTATATCGTAGAATCAAATCAAAAAGGAGTTTCCGCTAAAGGAAACTCCTTTTTAAGATGAGATACAGCGCAGTACATGCTGCTGCTCAAAAGTTGGTTTTAATTTGAATAGAATGGTTTGTAGTATTTCAGATTGATAGACAAATTTTAGCGTATGTTTAAGGGAAAGAGGATGTAAGAAAGAACGTATTCTTTTTTCAGCATAACGTATCACCTGTTCTTCATAAAATAAAGTACGTGCGGAGATTTTAGCGTGAATGTCTTTTGTTAGTTCGATTGTAAACTGGATAATCATTAAATCAGTGTCTTTACAGTATTTTTCTAGTAGCATAATACCACCTCCATTTTGTCAACTCATTTACATAATCTTAATATAAAATTTACAAATGTCAATAAAACACGGAAAAATAAATGGTAAGACTGTTCTTTTTATATGTTGAATAAACAAGAACGTTACAGAGGTGAGTAAAGTTGAATATTAACGTCGGATTTGCCATTTTAGCTGATATTGATAATAAGATGACGGCTGCTATTTATGTGGAAAATCAAATTGTAGCGATTATAGCTGGTCCTTCAGACATTCTGTATGAAAAGTTGAAAAAAGTGTTTTTATAATAGAGAAAAGCTGTAATTGTAAATATGATTCATAAAAAGCTTAAAAATTCTATGAAATAGTCGAAATAAAAGATGAGGATAAAATACACAAAAAGAAAGAACAGGAAGTTAAGGATAGGAGAATTACATATGGATAAAACATCTTTTATTGGACTGATTTTAGGAATAGCCTCTCTTATTGTAGGCATGTTTTTCAAAGGGGTTAATCCATCTGTGTTAGGAAATCCGGCTGCTATTTTAATTATTATTGTCGGAACCGTTGGAGCAGTAGTGATTGCATTTCCTTCAAATGAAATCAAAAGAGTCCCAAAACTGTTTGGTGTCCTGTTTAAAGAACAAAAAATGCTGCAGCCCGTTGATTTAGTATCCATGTTTTCAGAATGGGGACAAGTTGTTCGAAAAGAAGGGTTACTATCACTTGAAGCCCAAATTGTTGATGTAGATGACCCTTTCTTAAAAAATGGTTTGAATTTAGCTATTGATGGTCAAAGTGCGGATTATATACGAGACGTGTTGTCTGAAGAAATTGATGCTATGGAAGAAAGACATCAAACGGGTGCAAGTATTTTCGCTTTAGCAGGTACATATGCTCCAACTCTGGGTGTACTTGGAGCTGTTATAGGGTTAATTGCTGCGCTTGGGAACATGGAAGATACAGATACGCTAGGACATGCGATCAGCGCGGCTTTTGTTGCTACGCTTCTTGGTATTTTTACTGGGTATGTACTATGGCATCCGTTTGCAAATAAACTAAAGCGTAAATCGAAACATGAAGTAAAGGTAAAGTATATGATGATCGAAGGAGTGCTTTCACTTCTAGAAGGAGAAACACCAAAAGTGATTGAGCAAAAGCTGGCTTCTTATTTGCCAACAGCGGAACGTAAAAAGCTTCTTCAAGAAAGTGAAGTGGGCATAAATGAGTAGACGCAGAAAACGAAAGCACGAGGAGGACCATGTTGACGAAAGCTGGCTGCTTCCTTACTCAGATTTGCTTACACTTTTACTTGCTTTATTCATCGTATTGTTTGCAATGAGCTCAGTGGATGCGCAAAAATTTAAGAACCTTTCTCGCGCGTTTAATGAAGCATTCGTTGGAGGAACGGGTGTGATGGAATTTCAATCTCTGCAGGAATCTGAAGAAGCGGTTCAGCCTTCAAATACTCCTGCAGCTAAAAGTACGGAAAAAACAAATGAAGTGGAGACAGCCCCCAATCAGTCTCCTGCTTCTTCACAATCGTTAACGAGCGAACAAAAGGAGCAAACCATACGAGAAGCTGACCAAGAAGAGCTTCAGCAAATTCAATCTAAAATTAATGCGTATATTCAAAAGAAAAACTTAACAAATCAATTGCAGACTTCGCTAACAGATGAAGGTCTCTTAATTTCCATTCGAGACAATGTATTGTTTGATTCGGGAAGAGCACAAGTTCGGAGTGAAGATACAAAAATCGCAAATGATATTTCAGAGCTTTTGGTGATTGATCCTCCTCGTAACATTATTATTAGCGGTCACACCGATAACGTACCTATTCGGAACGCTGGTTTTGAATCCAACTGGGAGTTAAGCGTGATGAGAGCAGTTAACTTTATGAAAGTTATCTTAAAAAACGATAAGCTTAATCCAAGCATGTTCAGTGCAAAAGGATTTGGAGAGTTCAAACCCGTGACATCTAACAATACAGCAGAGGGGCAAGCGAAAAATAGAAGGGTTGAAATATTGATTACTCCTCGTACAATTAAACAGCCGTAAAAGCAGGACTGCTTTTACGGCTGTTTTTCTATGTGTTATAAAGCTAAGAGTCTTCTCTTCTCAAAGTTTCCTCGTACTAATTTGAGATCCATTCCATCTAAAATCAAATCAATGAGAGCGCCTTTAAAGACATCGGCTGTTTTTTTCTTATCATTGGACTGCAAATATTGCACGCGATACCACTTGTCTTCAACTTGAAAGTACATAAAACGACCGTGTGTAAAGTCAATCCAGAACTTTGTAGGTTGTCCATTGAGATTTTTATAAACATATCCCCAGCTTCGTCCTTGGTGAGCGTCCTTCATTTTAGGGCGAGCTGTATTAAATACTTCGTAATATACTTTGTGCTTAATATCATAGAGCATCATGTGACGGTCCTCCTATCTATAGACGTGCTAGCGGGTAAAAATATATTTGTATACAACAAGTATATTAAGCTGAAAGGAATCGTAGACTATTTTTTTGAGACAAGCAGGAGCGAAGGTAAATGAAAAAGACAGTTTAAATTAGCTCAATCATTCCGCTTTTTTTATACTGTAAGTAAATGAGTTAAATAAGGAGGAAAAAATGAAACGAGTAGGAATAGTAGGTGCAGGAATGACCGGCCTTACAGCGGCGGCTGAATTACAAAAAGCAGGAATAGAGGTCTTTCTTCTTGATAAGAGTAAAAGTGTAGGGGGACGAATGGCTACACGAAGAGTAGGGGATGGAAAAGCAGATCACGGAGCTCAATTTTTTACAGTGAGATCCGATGAATTTCAGCAAGCCGTAAATAAATGGATAGCTGATAGAAAGGTTAAGAAGTGGTTTGGTGAGCATCACCCTCGTTATCAAAGTATAAATGGCATGAATGCATTAGCTAAATATTTAGCAAAAGATCTACGCGTATACTTGAATCAAAAAGTTCAAACCATTGATTTTCAAAACGGAAGGTACCAGCTGTATACAGAAGAAAATGAGATTTTTGAAGCGACTGATATCATTCTTACACCTCCGTCTCCTCAGGTTATTGAGGTATTTAATAATAGTAACCTGCAAGCGGACCAATCTATTCTTAAAACACTGAAATTTAGTCCCTGCTTGGTTGCTATCGTGGAGCTTGACACAGAGATGTTGTATAGTGATCATGGTCAAATCACAAATCCATCTAGCACAATCCAAAGAATCGTTAATCATGAGCAAAAAGGAATATCAAAGACGCCCGTTCTTAGCATATATATGAATAAAGACTGGTCAGAAAAACATTTTGATGAACATGAACATGAGTTGCTGCGGGCGATAAAAAATGAAATAAACGAATGGATAGGTGCAAATCATATTAAAAGCATTCAGTTAAAGAAATGGCGCTATGCAGAGGTTGAACAAGTTCTTCATCAGCCCTTTGCTAAAATTATGCCGTCGCTACTGGTGGCAGGAGATGCTTTTTTAAGAAGGGAAGACGAGACGAATCACTCACGGTTAGAGAGCGCATATTTGTCAGGCAAATCGGCAGCCGCTGAATTAATGGGAAAGAACATCTAGAAAAAGGAGGGACCAAGAAGTGGAAAATAATTGGATAATGAAACAAACGTGGAAAGATTTACTGTTTATTCATTGGCCTGTAGATCCGGCATTTTTGGCTTCTTTATTGCCGAGTCAGTTAGAGCCTGACACCTATGATGGTCAAGGGTGGATTGCACTTGTGCCTTTTACGATGACAGGTATTCGATTTAAAGGAACGCCCGCCGTGCCCATCTTTTCACGGCTATATGAGCTAAATGTGCGTACATATGTTACATATAAAGGGGAAAAAGGCGTTTATTTTTTTAGTTTAGACGCAAGCAATCCACTAGGAGTATGGATTGCTCGTCAGTTTTTTCACTTGCCTTATTACCACGCTGCTATGACATTCAACAAAACTCATAACCATATTTCTTTTCAGTCAGTTCGAACGCACAGAGACTCAAAAAAAGAGCGAGTAAAGCTTACATATAGAGGTATTTCTCCGTCCTATCGCAGTAGAAAAGGAGAATTAGCTCATTGGCTTACAGAGCGCTACTGCTTATTTACCACTCATCAAGGAAATGTCTACAGAGGAGACCTTTATCATGATCCTTGGGAGCTCCAAAAAGGGGAGTGTGAAATAAGAGAAGACTCCATCACTCAGCCTTTTTTGCGTCCGGCGGACCATCATGATTTAACTGTACACTACGCAAAGAAAGTAACCGCTTATTTTTACCCTTTTAAAAAAGTATAGGCATCAAAACAAAATTAAAAAATCTTCATAGCCTTCTTCTTTAAGCTTCTCTTTTGGAATAAAGCGTAAAGCCGCGGAATTTACTTGATAGTATTCGCTGTTTTCTTCTGTTAAAAGTAAACCCAGGTAGTTATCTCCTTCTTTGCTTTTTAGCGCTGTTGAATGCTGCGCCGGCACTCTTTTTATGTTTCCGTATAAGATAGGGCGCTTAAAAATGGGCCAGCCTGTATGAGAAGGAAGCTGATCTGACGTTTTGAACAGTGCTTCTCCCGTTAGAAGGTCAACGTAAATTCCTTGTTTTTTGTTATTCCAATATAAATTTGTAAAAGGAGGTTCGGTTCCGTTTTCCTGCGTAACAAAATATTGCATGGGCGTTAGGACCTTTTTAAGGTAAGAGCGGTCCTTTGGCCAATGCTGTGTTAGAAAATCAGTTCGCCCCGAGCCTTCTTTGTATAATTTATAGTGAAATGCGTTTTTTCGATAATAATCCTGCTTCTGCTCTTCTGCTTCATAAAAAGAAGAAAAAGGTAAAATAGGTGTGACGATAGGACGCTTAAAGCGTCCGCTTTGGGCGAGCTTTTTTTTAGAATCGAAAGCCGCTTCTTTTTGTTTTTCGTTGTGATAAAAAATAATGGCTCGATATGACGGCCCGCGGTCTGAAAACTGTCCGCCCGAATCCGTAGGGTCAATTTGTTGCCAATACAGGTTAAGCAGTTCTTCAAACGTAATGTGAGAAGGATCCCATACAATTTGCACAGCCTCTACGTACTCGTTTTCCTTTTTTACAAGAGCAGAAGCTTCAGAAGTGATTTGTTCATCTCTAGCGTAGCCTGAGCGGATACTGCTGATTCCTGGAAGCTGATCAAAAGGAGCGACCATGCACCAAAAGCATCCTCCCGCAAACGTTGCATATTCTTTCATGTTACTTTCCTCTTTTCGTTGAATAAAATAAATGAAAATATATTTATATATTAAAATGTATAAACAAACAGAAAGCGCTTTATAACGAGTCTTGTAAGAAAGCACAATCTTATGGTATTATGACCACTGGATAAAAGAAAAATGGCTTATTGTTTACGCAAGTATCCTTATTTTATGTTCTTAAAAAGATGCAGTTTATTGTTTAAGTACTCATAGAAATACATACGTTCAAGCAGTAAGAGGAACAATTAAAAAATAAGGACGTTTTGCTCTTAAACGATACCACATTCCAGAATCTACATACCAGTTTAGGAGGAGCTAGTTTGAACACAACCCGTTTACCATCTATGTGGGAAATAATGATTGTGCTTGCTTTATTTTTAGCAGTTGTTATTTCATTTGCAACTGTTTTTGATTTACCTATTCAGCTCGCTTTATTTATTTCATGGTTTATTGTTATGGCGCTAGGAGTACGACTTGGGTATACGTATAATCAGCTGCAAGGGGCCATTACAAGAGGAATATCAAACGGCTTAGAAGCTATTTTAATTTTATTAGCCGTCGGTACGTTAATTGGAACATGGATTGCCGGAGGAGTTGTTCCTTCTCTTATTTATTTTGGATTAGAGTTTATTAATCCAACATTCTTTTTACTTGCTACACTTATCATTTGCTCTATTACCTCGATTTCAACAGGAACATCTTGGGGAACGGTTGGTACAGCCGGAATCGCGATGATGGGAATCGGACAAGGCTTAGGCATGCCGCTTCCTTTAGTAGCTGGAGCTGTGATTTCAGGAGCTTATTTTGGAGACAAGCTTTCTCCTCTTTCTGACAGTACCATTTTATCTGCGTCAATGGCTCGAGTGAACGTTATTGATCACGTAAAAGCAATGTTAGTGTTAGATATTCCTGCTTACCTCATTACGGCAGTATTATTTACGGTAACAGGGTTTATGTATGGCGGAAAAGATTTTGATGCTGGACGGGTAGAAGGGTTAAAATCTTCGCTGTTGGATACATTCCATATCAGCGGGTGGATGCTGATTCCGGCTTTGGCTGTCATTGTCCTTTTAGCATTAAAGAAACCTTCTCTTCCAGCAATTGCGATTGGCTCGTTATTAGGAATTATATGGGCAGTTGTCTTTCAACATATGGATGTGGCGAGCGCATTTAATACGGCTTATGAAGGATTTAAAATTAATACCGACAACACATTTTTAAGTGAGCTGTTAAATCGTGGCGGAATTTTAAGCATGGTCGGTTCCATTATTGTCATTATTTTTGGACTAGGCTTTGGCGGGTTATTAGATGAGCTCGGCGTCTTAGAAGTCCTGCTATCTAAATTTGAAAAAATTCTTGTCAATTCAGGAAACGTTACGGCTTCTACTATTTTCGTGGGGTTATTAGGGAATATATTTGGTTGTGCAATGTATGTTTCATTGATTTTAACACCGAAAATTATGGAGAAAAGTTATGACAAGTTAAGAATACAGCGTCTAGTGCTTGCCCGTAACTCAGAAGTAGGGGGAACCTTAACTTCAGGGATGGTTCCGTGGACGGACAACGGTGTATTTCTAGCTACAACGCTTGGGATTTCTACATTCGCTTATCTGCCGTTTATGTGGCTCAGCTTTGTCTCTATTATTTTGGCAATTATTTACGGATATACAGGGAAGTTCATTTGGTACGTAAAAGAGGAAAAACACCGTTCTGCTATAGCAAAATAAAAGAGGCTGCGACAACCGTATGTTAGTTGAAAGAAAATCCGAACGATGAATTGAGATTCTTGATGGAGAATCAACTTCGTTCGGATTTTTTTATTGGTATGATAAACGTAGGTTTCATGTATTTCATTGCTTCTAGCTGTTGACTGGATTGATTTAGTTATGTCTTAATCTCTTTTTGATCAGATCATTTCTGGATATTCGATTCTCCAGTGAACATTTTGAAGGTAAAGCTGAACATCCGCCTTTTTTTTCTGCTTCAGAAGTTTTAGAATGTGGCGGTGATGTTCATTCATCACATGTAAAATGGCGTATAGCTCTTTAGTGTCATCGCTAAAGTACGTTTGTCTGATGAATCCGTCTTGTAAAGATATAAGCTGTTCTTTTAAGGTCACATTACCGCATCGGTTCAAATATACTCGATGAAAATACGTTTGATATTTTTGATAATCCTGATAATGTTCTAGTTCAATCGAAACATCGATTTTTTTAATAAGCTCATCCATCTCCGTAAAATCTTCTTTAGTTAAGTGGTCAATCGACAGGGCAGCTGCAAGACCATCTAAAGCACCGACGATTTCAAATACTTCTAGTTTTTTTGGTGTATCAATTTCCTTTACAGTAAACCCTCTGCGCGGTCTATATTCTAATAGGTTGTCTGAAGCCAATTTAATAAGCGCTTCTCTCACAGGCGTTCGGCTGACATTCAGCTGAGAACAAATACTGGCTTCATTTATTTTGTCGTTAGGCAGCAGTGTACCGTCTTGAATTTGACTTGCTATGTAGTTATATACATGATCTTTTAATGAATGATAAATCATAGGCCCCTTGTTCATTGTTTCCCCCTAAAATAAATATCGCATCAGCCGTTCCTTCTCTTCATGTCATGGTGACGAAAGAGTATAAAAATAGCATGAAAGAACGTACAGGTGTAAAAATAATCATATCATATCACTTCATTTAATCTTAGTTAGAATATAAAAAATAGAATTATTGAAATATTTTTTACTATTCATTGTTGTAAAAAATCTGAAAAATGATATAATCGTAAAAAGATTTAAGAAGTGTATATTGTATACAATATACAAAATTCGTACATATCGAAGAAATAGAGCCTACTCCTGCAGAGAAGAGACTATAGAGAATATGTAAATAAACCAAGTTTTTAGATGGGCTTACTATAAAAAAGGAGGTACATAATGGGGGAGAATACAACATCTATGAATCAATTACAAAGAAAAATGAAAAGCCGTCATTTATTTATGATTTCCCTTGGCGGTGTTATCGGTACGGGGTTGTTTCTTAATTCAGGCTATACAATTAATGCAGCAGGTCCTGGGGGAACACTCCTTGCTTATTTAATCGGTGGATTAATTATGTATTTAGTCATGATATGTCTGGGGGAACTAAGCGTAGCAATGCCTGTATCAGGATCATTTCAAGTATACGCTACAAAGTTTATCGGGCCGGGAACTGGTTTTGCGGTTGGCTGGCTCTACTGGCTGACTTGGGTGGTATCTGTCGGTTCGGAGTTTACAGCGTCTGGGTTGCTTATGCAAAGATGGTTTCCTGACGTTTCGGTTTGGATATGGAGCGCGCTGTTTGCCCTTTTATTATTTGGTTTAAATGCAACATCTGTACGTTTTTTCGGCGAAACAGAATTTTGGTTTTCAAGTATTAAAGTATTAACGATCATTGTATTTATTATTTTAGGCGCAGCAGCGATGTTTGGATTCATTCCTCTTAGCGGTCATGAAAAAGCGCCAATGCTTTCTCATTTTACAGGAGAGGGCGGTTTATTTCCAAATGGACTTATGCCTGTATTAATTACGATGGTTTCTGTTAGCTTTGCTTTTTCAGGAACAGAATTAATTGGTATTACGGCGGGAGAAACAGAGGATCCGGAAAAGAACATACCTCGAGCCATTAAAAATATCATTTGGCGTACATTCTTCTTCTTTATTGGTGCCATGTTTGTACTATCAGGGTTGATTTCATGGAAACAAGCAGGAGTGTTAGAAAGTCCTTTTGTGACGGTATTTGATCAAATAGGTATTCCTTACGCAGCAGATATCATGAACTTGGTTATTTTAACAGCTTTATTATCAAACGCTAATGCAGGATTATATGCATGTTCGAGAATGCTATGGTCATTATCTGATCAAAAAATGGTCAGCACTTGGTTAGGGAAAGTAACGTCTAAAGGGGTTCCATTTAATTCGTTACTTATCAGCATGGGAGTGGCATGTCTGTCCTTGCTGTCAAGCGTGGTTGCACCAACAACTGTTTACTTAGTATTAGTTTCTATTTCTGGATTTGCGGTTGTAGCTGTATGGATGGCTATTGCGGCTTCTCATTTTATGTTCAGAAGACGCTATATTAAAGAAGGGAATGATGTATCGAAGCTTGTTTACAAAGCTCCTTTATATCCTATTGTTCCTATTTTAGCGTTTGTTTTATGCTTTGCCGCTTGTGTAGGACTGGCTTTTGATGAGAGTCAGCGTATCGCATTATACTGCGGTATTCCGTTTGTCCTTTTTTGTTACTTGTTTTATTATTTGAAAAATAAAAAAGGAAACAGAAAAAACGAAAGTCAGCCTATAGCAAAATAAAAAGCAGAAGACCTAGGTTTTCTGCTTTTTTTGCATACAAAAACACCCTATCCATCCGTACTGGTTAAGTGTCCCGCAACAAGCGAAATTGAATTGGATAGGGTGCGTATCTATATAGTAGAGAAAGAGGCGCCATTTGTCAAACTTATTTAGCCGCGCCTTATTTAAAAATAGAAAAAAGCAAGGTTTTCACTGTTTTTTCATTTTCACTATGTATAGTAAGGAATGTAAAGAAAAGATATTCGCAGCAGCACGTCGTACAGATCCGTAGAACGCGAAAGAAAGGAGGAGATCAAATGGCTAAGCGGGATGCGTATTTTGATAACGTAAAATTTATCTTAATTGTATTAGTAGTGTTTGGCCATTTGTTAACTCCCTTCATCAATGATAAACAGTGGCTACGAACGCTCTACATATTTATTTACACCTTTCATATGCCAGCGTTTATTTTAATAAGCGGCTATTTTGCAAAGGGATATCGAAAAAAAGGATATATGTGGAAGGCGGCGAAGAAAGTATTACTTCCTTATATTATTTTTCAGCTTATCTATGCGGTATACGACTATAAACTGTATGATGAATCCACATTCGAAGTTTCAGTGTTTCAGCCGGCTTGGTCGCTATGGTTTTTATTGAGTTTATTTTGTTGGAACGCCATGTTGTTCATTTTTACAAAAATCAAATATCCATTAGCCGTTGCGGCAGTTTTAGGAATTATGATTGGCTTATGTGAACCGCTGGAAACAACGTTAAGCCTTTCTAGAACCTTTGTGTTCTTTCCCTTCTTCTTAGCAGGATTTTATATGAAAAAAGAACATTTTAAAAAGTTGACGTCTGTTTCTTGCAAAAAAGTAGCTGGAGGCACTTTGCTGATTATTGCTCTATGGATCCAGTATATAGCACCGGACTTTGAGAAAGAGTGGTTATTTGGTTCAAAATCTTATGCCTCTTTAGGTGTAAATCAATTAGAGGGAATGACCATTCGTATGCTATTTTATAGCATCAGCTTAGCCATGACGATTTCCTTTCTAGCTTTGATCCCTACACAAACGATGTCTTTTACATCTCGAGGTGCTCAAACCTTTTATGTATATCTGCTACATGGGTTTCTGATTAAATATATCCGCCTATCTTCTTTTGGAGATTGGATAGAAAGTGTACAAGGATACAGTATTCTTCTAATTGGAGCTTGTGGAGTGGCGTGGTTGTTGTCGAGTAAATACGTATCTACTATTGCAAGACCTTTAATTGAGCTTAAACCGTTACCAAGGCGCAAAAGTTTAAGTTTAGGTAAGTAATGAGAAATGGAAAAGGAGTTTAACGATGTCTAAAAACAAAATAATTATGATTATTGCAGCCGTTGTGATTATTGCTGCAGTAGCTATTGGTGCCGTAGCAATGAATAAATCCAAGGTGGTTGCTACCGTTGGTGATGAAAAAATCACAAAAGATCAGCTGTACGATGCTCTTCTTGCTCAAGGAGGATCAAGCGTCCTTGATTCACTAATTGAACAAAAAGTCATTTCAAAAGAAGCAGCTAAACAAAATATTAAAGTAACCGATAAAGAAATTAATGCTGAATTAGAAAACCTTAAAAGTCAGTATGGGGGAGAAGATGCACTAAATCAAGCATTAGCATCTAGTGGTGTAAAATTGTCAGAGCTGAAAAAAGATTTAAAGACGAATATTGAAGCAAAAAAAATGGTCGAGTCGACTATTAGTATTAAAGATAGTGAAATGAAATCGTACTTTAATCAAAATAAAGATTCACTAGCTACAGAAGCACAGGTGAAAGCTAGCCACATCTTAGTAGCAGACGAAAAAACAGCAAAAGAAGTAAAGGCAAAGCTTGATAAAGGAGAAGATTTTGCTAAGCTAGCAAAAGAATATTCAACAGATACAGCTTCTAAATCAGATGGCGGAAACCTTGGATACTTCAAAAAAGGCGATATGGTCGAAGCTTTTGCCAACAAAGCATTTTCAATGAAGGTAAATGAAGTAAGTGATCCTGTTAAAACAGAATACGGTTATCACATTATTAAAGTAACAGGCAAAAAAGAAGCGCAAAAAGCAACATATGAAAATAGCAAAGCAAAAATCAAGCAAACGCTGCTTGATCAAAAATACCAAACAGAGTATCCAACATGGTTACAAAAGCTAAAGAAAAAGTATGATATTACAAACAAACTTGATTCATAAATAATACCTTAACGAAATGAGGGGATGGATATGAAACAAACAGCGTCTTATAGTAAATTAGAAAAAATCGTCGAACAATTGAAGCACAGAGGTGTACGAGCTGAAATATGCCGGCGTGTTGTAAAGGTGACAGAAACTGTTAATGGATCAAATCCTTCATATTCAAATCAAATCGTTAGGCATTCATAAAGAGTACAAAAGATGCAAACTAGTAGACGGAAGTTTGCTCCCTTACTAAATACAGATAGGAAAAAGTAAAATAAGAAGACATCAGTAGAGGCAGCTTGTTTCTGCTGATTCTTTTTGTATAATAAAGTAAACAAAAGGATGCAGCGACATGTATCGGATGAAGGAAGGAGTTACGCGGAATGAACGTATTGCTAGCAGAAGATGATTTGCAGCTAGGTGAATTAGTTAGTTATATGCTAAAGAAAAAAGGAGGCTATAACGTCGAATGGGTGACGGAAGGGAATGATGCATATGATTATGCATCTGAAGCGCATTATGATGTGTTAATTCTTGACTGGATGATGCCAAACGGAGACGGAATTGATGTATGTAAACGTCTAAGAAAAGAAGGATACGCGGGAGCTATTCTTATGTTAACAGCAAAAGATGCGGTTCAAGATCGTATACAAGGCTTAGATGCGGGAGCGGATGATTACGTTATTAAGCCATTTGAAATTGACGAGCTGCTTGCAAGGCTTCGCGCTTTGTCTCGTCGTAATTATGCACCAATTTTAGAAGAAGAAGTAGAGATCGCCAGCATGATATTAAAAAGAGCAAGTCAAACCGTGCAGTTTGACGAGGAGTTTATTCAATTAAGTCCTCGTGAATTTCAACTGCTAGATTTTTTAGTGAAAAACAAAGGACAAGTTCTTTCTCGAGATATTATTTTAGACCGGGTATGGGGATATGAATCAGATGTTTCCATTAAAACGATTGATGCGACGGTTAAACTTTTGCGGAAAAAACTAGAGAAATTCAACAAACAGGATCTTATTCAAAGCATTCGCGGAGTAGGCTACAAAATTGAAAGCTAAACTCCTTACAAGAGCTAAACAGAAAGTAAAACAAAAAGTAAAGCAAGATTTATTCAGCCAGACGCAAAATCGTTTAACATTCCGATATAGCGCATTACTGATGCTGTTTCTGCTATTATTCGTGTTTATTGTTTATGCATTGGTGTATGTGGTTGTATCCAACAGTCAGCAGCAAAACTTAAATAGCATGCTAAAGCAAGAGTCTCGAATTGTCCAAAGCATCTTAATTAAACAAGCGATAAACAGCTCGAATCAGCAGTCAAAAGAAGAGTACAAAAACATTGTCGTAGCCGGTGAAGATCAGTTTTTTTATTATGTCATCAGTCCTGAAGGGGATCTTATTATGGGAAACGAAGCGAGTGAGCGGCTTCGCTCTAACTTATTAGATTTAATTGATGGGTGGATCCCTATTGAAAATGAAGTGAGGAAAGAACGAATAAAAGCCCCCCGTCCTAGTTTTGAACACATTGAAGGAGTAAAAGGGCAAAACGGGGAAGGCAAAATAGATATTGATTTGATGATGGCGGGTGAACCTATTTTTTATAAAGGTCAATTTTTAGGGATGCTTTATATTGGAAAAGACGTTTCATTTCTTTATCAGCTGTTAAAGTGGCTCCTTATTATTATGTTAAGCCTTACCGTACTGTTTGTAGGAGTAGCCATTTATATCAGCCGCTTAATGTCAAAACGGGCTATGGTCCCAATTGAAACAGCTTTCCAAAAGCAAAAAGAGTTTGTGGCGGATGCATCCCATGAGTTAAGAACGCCGCTTAGCGTTATGCTTTCTTCTATCAACGCTTTAGAAATGCAGGAGGAAGTAACAGAAGATCCTTTTTCTAAAAAATTAATCAATAATATGAAAGCTGAAGTGAAGCGCATGACGAGTCTCGTCAGTGATTTGCTTACGCTTGCACGCTCAGACTCTAATAAAGTAGAAAAAGCAATGATGCCCTTTGATATTACAGCCGCGGTGCAAAAGGTAATGGAATCCGTTGAAACCCTAGCGGTTTCTAAACATATTGATTTGCAACTGGATACGCCGGAAAAATTAGTGGTAACTGGAGATCAAGAGCGTCTAACTCAGCTGATTTACATTTTGTTAGATAATGCGATTAAATATACAACTCCTCATGGAAGTGTAAACATTCAAGTAGTTCAGCATGGGAGTGAATGTATATTAAAAGTACGTGATACGGGCGTTGGGATCCATCCAGATGAAAAGGATCGGATTTTTGACCGCTTTTATCGTGCTGACAAATCGCGTTCCCGTCAAATGGGAGGTCATGGACTAGGCCTAGCAATCGCTAAATGGATCGTAGAAACACATAAAGGGAAAATTGATGTAGAAAGTGAACAGGAAAAAGGCAGTACATTTACAGTAAGATTGCCCATGTCACAAAAAGTGAAAAAGAGTTAAAAGAGACTGTGACAAAAGGGTTTTAGTTGAAGGAAGATCTGAACAAGTTTGATTCTTGATGGGGAATCAAACTCGTTCGGATTTTTTTATGGTTAGGGTGAACGTAGGTTTCGCGTATGTAGTTGCTTCTAGCTGTTGATTGGTGGGCAAGGAGAAGACTCCTGCGGGAAAAGTGAAATAAGTGAGACCCAGCAGAAAGGAAAGGCTCGCACGGAAATCAACAGCAAGGTCAAAAGAATCTATACTAGCTCCTTTATCCAATTTGTTCGTCCAGTGATTTAGTTATGTCTCAATCTCTTTTTAGTTAGTGAAAGTGACCAAATGAAAAAGAAAAGTTTAGACAAAATGGTGAGTGTAAAAATCAGATAATTCAGTTATATTTACTAGCGTAATAACCAGTCTATGTGTCAGGTTTCTTTACAAGGATAAAGACTTTTTAAAGGAAACAGTGCATGATAGAACAATAGCAGACTGCTTCGTTTAATAAGAAGATGGAGTAGTTAAATAAAGGGGAGTTTGATAACATGTACGATTTAATTATTCGGGATGGTTCGGTCGTATTAGAAGATGAAATAGTAAAAGCGGACATAGGTATTAAAAAGGGAAAGATTGCAGAAATAGCGCAAGGTGTTAGCACACCAGCAAAAAAATACGTAGATGCTAAAGGCAAATATGTTCTGCCTGGAATGATTGATATTCACGTGCATTTTGATGAACCGAGCCGAGACCATTGGGAAGGGTTTGACTACGGTTCAGCATCTATGGCCGCAGGAGGCTGCACTACATATTTTGATATGCCTTTAAACGGCGTTCCTCCTACCGTAACAGAAGCAGCGCTGTGGGAAAAGAAAAAGCTGGCTGATCAAAAGTCAGTAGTAGATTACGGTCTATGGGGAGGGTTGGTTCCTGGTAATAAAGAAGAATTAGCCAAAATGGCTCATTCGGGTGTAATAGGTTTTAAAGCATTTATGTCAGAAGCCGGTTCTGAATTTGATTTTTCAGATGACCTCACATTATACGAAGGAATGAAAGAGATTGCAAAACTAAATAAAGTGCTTGCCCTGCATGCTGAAAGAAATGACTTAATACAAAAGTTTGAACAGGCTAAACAGAAGCAAAAACAAACGGCTATTAAAGATTATTTAGAAACGCGACCGGTTGTAGCAGAAGTAAACGCAGTAAAGCAAGCGCTTGAGTACGGTGAAGAAACGGGATGTCCGCTTCACTTTGTACACATTAGCAGCTATGAAGCAGTGCAGCTTATTACGGAAGCAAAGAAGAATGGAATGAACGTTACGCTGGAAACTTGTCCGCATTATTTACTTTTTACAGAGGAAGACTTTGAAGAAATTGGCGTAACGGCTAAGTGTGCACCTCCTCTTCGCAGCAGGAGTCAAAAAGAAAAATTATGGGCTTGTATTCAATCAGAGGAAGTAGATATGATTTCTTCGGATCATTCTCCTTGCCCGATTGAGTTAAAAACAGCTCATCAGAATGATTTATTTAAAGTTTGGGGTGGAATATCAGGCGGTCAGTACTCTTTGCAAGCAATGATTAGTGAGGGAGTGATCACTAGAGGGATTTCTCTTTCTCACATTTCAAAGCTTGTATCAACCAATCCAGCTAAACGATTCGGCTTATATCCTAAAAAAGGAAGCATTTTGCTCGGATCCGATGCGGATTTGGTTATCGTTGATCTGGATCAAACTGAAAAAGTGACAAAAGAAGGAATGGTTTTCAAACATAAGCACAGTATATATGAAGGAACGGTATTTAATAGCGTTATTTTAACTACCATTAATAGAGGAACGATTGTATACACTAAAGAAGAAGGTGTGTTTCCTCTTCACAAAGGACAAATGGTAAACGGTGAACACGTCAAATTGTAGGTACAGTGAAAAAAGAGGTGAAAAATAAACCTTTTATCTCTTTTTTTACATAAAAAAATGAGGATGACTTATATTAAAGGTATTACATAGGTGAAAAAAGAGTATCTACTATAACAAAAGAGACATTTTTAAAGAGGGTTTTATTATTTTAAAAAAGTATATTTTCGGTTGAAGGAAACATAATGAAAAAATAATAAAGCTTCTTTTTAAATATAAAGAAAAAATTCCCAAAAATAAAAATATTATCTGGTTGTATGAAAAGTAGATAATCAGATGCTTTGTAATCAAGGGTTTTGTATAAAAAATTTTTCAAAAAGATATTTCAAGAAAAGAAATCTTGATTTAAAGCTTTTTATAGGTGCAATTTTATAACGAAAAACCGTATATTATGCACTCATTGTAAAATTCTGATATTGACAGAATCATTTTATAAGAATAAAATTTTCTTGTTTCTATTTTTTTATATCATCATAATTTTTTGACAGTTTTGTCTATGATGGTTTACGGTTGAAAGAGAGGTTAAGGAATATGTCGGTAGAGAGAGAAAAAGTGTATGAAACAGTTCCTCAAAAAGGATTCTTCGGACATCCTAAAGGTTTATTTACCTTGTTCTTTACAGAATTCTGGGAGCGTTTTTCATACTATGGAATGCGTGCGCTACTTGTATTGTACATGTACGATACAATTGCAAACGGTGGATTAGGAATGGAACAAGGAACCGCTTTAGCGATCTTTTCTATTTATGGTTCCCTTGTTTATATGTCTGGAATTATTGGCGGTTGGATTGCAGACCGCATTTTAGGTACGTCTAATACGGTGTTTTACGGCGGTATATTTATTATGCTCGGACATCTAGTGCTTGCGTTGCCAGCAGGTGTAACAGCGCTGTTTATTTCAATGTTCTTGATTATCATCGGAACAGGTTTATTAAAACCAAACGTTTCAAGCGTTGTGGGCGATATGTATAGCCCGACTGATAACCGTCGAGATGCTGGATTTAGTATCTTCTATATGGGTGTAAATGCTGGAGCATTTATCGCGCCGCTAGTTGTTTCAACAGTAGGTGAAAAGTATAACTATCACTTAGGTTTTGGAATCGCGGCAGTAGGAATGCTTTTAGGCCTAATCGTATTTATGGCTACACGAGGTAAAAACCTAGGGCGTGCAGGTAGACAAGTTCCAAACCCTTTAAAACCAGAAGAGCGCAAAAAAGTTTTTGGTACTATTGCACTTGCTGTAGTTGTACTTGCTATCTTTATTGTACTGACTTCTTTAGCAGGTATTTTAACAGTTGAAGGCGTTATTTTATTTGTAAGTATTTTAGCGATTGTTATTCCTATTATTTACTTTGTGGTTATGTATAAGAGTCCCAAGACAACAGCTGATGAGCGTTCACGCGTATTAGCTTATATCCCTCTTTTTGTTTCTGGAGTAATGTTCTGGGCAATTCAAGAGCAGGGGTCAACAATTTTAGCAACGTATGCAAAAGATCATACACAGCTAACGTATGGCGGCTTTAAAATTCCAGTTGGCTGGTTCCAATCGTTAAATCCGTTATTCATTATTATATTTGCCCCAGTTTTTGCAGCAATTTGGGTGAAATTAGGAAACAGACAGCCTTCTACACCAAAGAAGTTTTCATTAGGACTATTATTTGCAGGGCTTTCTTTCCTTGTCATGGTTATCCCGGCTAGTATTCATGGAAATGAAACATTAGCGAGCCCGCTATGGCTAGTGCTAAGCTTCTTCTTAGTTGTAGTTGGAGAGCTTTGTTTATCACCAGTAGGGCTATCAACTACAACAAAACTAGCACCTGCAGCGTTTTCTGCTCAAACGATGAGTTTGTGGTTCCTAACAAGCGCAGCGGCACAGGCAATCAATGCTCAGCTTGTTCAATATTATGAAAACATTTCGCAAGTTGTTTATTTCGCTGCATTGGGCGGAGTTTCGGTCATTTTAGGGGTAATTGTACTAATGATTTCGCCAAAAATTCAGCGTTTAATGAAAGGTGTTCAATAAAAAAAACCGTCCTTAAGGACGGTTTTTTTATGATTTATTTGAAAAAATATTCATGAAGGAGGCGTAGGTCTGATCGTCTTCACCCTCATAGAACGCAAGATTTAAAAGTCTGTTAAGTTCGTTTGTTGATTTTTCAGTTTCTGCAATAATTTGATGCATATGAGCAATCTTAGACATGGATCCGTTACCATGAGCATTTTTGATTTGATTTAATGTTAAATGAAGCGATAAGACCTCTCGGCGAAGAGCTTGTCTTAATTCAGAAGAAGCAGGGATAAAAAAGCGTTTATAAAAATAACTGGCTTCTTCAAACACCAATTCTCCATTTTCTAGCTCTTTAGCCGCAATTTCTTTAATCTCTTGATCGTCTAATCGACTGGCCGCCTCTTCGATAAGAAATCCAAAAATAATAGCTGTATCTGGTTTTAACATATAATAACCTCCATTATTATAAAAAAGAACTATGTAGTTTATATGTATAGATAGAAAGGAAAGAATATTCATAGTAATTCACTAATCAGCATAGACAAAAAAATAAAAAATATTCTTTTATAAGCAAACTAAAATTATTTCAAAATAAATTTTTTATAATTAAACATTTTTTCCATATTAAAGGATTATTTTGACTTTCCAAAAGAGATGAACAGAATAAAGAGGGTTCTTAATACCTATATAAAAAGAAAATTAATAAAAGATAGTTAATTCAGAAATTTCAACCTCTTTATAATTAAAAAATTGCTCTACTAAAATAGTTGACAGCAGAAATAGATAGGCATAAAATATACTATTGTCAAATGAATTAGCATGCTATTCATAAAAAGTTAACGGACATTTGAATAATATGTAATATCCATATAAGATGTTAATCACTTAAATCTAACCAACTTGTATGCTTGTCATACAAGTCTACAGAAAGGAAGATAGTCGTATGCGCAACGTATTTTTTGCAGATAATGAAACAATCGAAACGACTTTACGCGGGAAAGAAATTTTAGGAGCTCCAATGTTAAACAAAGGGGTAGCTTTTACAAAAGAAGAGCGTAAAACGTTAGGATTGGAAGGTTTACTTCCTCCAATGACTTTAACTTTAGATGAGCAAGCAAAACGTGCATATGAGCAATTTTTAGCTCAGCCAGATAACCTTGGTAAGAATGTATATTTAAACGATTTACAAAACCGTAATGCTGTATTATTTTATCGTTTATTGCAAGATCACTTGAAAGAAATGCTTCCTGTTGTTTATACACCAACAGTTGGACAAGCAATCCAAGAATACAGCCATGAATATCGCCGTCCGGGTGGCGTATACTTGTCAATCGATAATGTAGAGGGTATTGAAGAAGCTCTTAAAAATATCGATGCAAATAGTGAAGATATTGATTTAATGGTTATTACGGATTCAGAAAGTATTTTAGGAATTGGCGACTGGGGCGTTGGCGGTATTAATATTGCTATCGGTAAATTAGCCGTATACACAGCTGCAGCAGGAATCGATCCAAGCAGAGTACTTCCAGTTGTTCTTGACGTAGGAACAAACAACGAAAAATTATTAAATGATCCTTTATATATCGGAAACCGTCATGAACGTATCCGCGGTGAGCGCTATGATCATTTCGTGGACCAATTTATTTCAAAATCTCTTGAAATATTCCCTAACGCACTGTTACACTGGGAAGACTTTGGTAATGTAAATGCTCGTAACATTATTAACAAGTACGGAAAAGAAATTCTAACGTTTAATGATGATATTCAAGGAACAGGTGCTGTAACGCTTGCAGCTATTTTCTCAGCAGTTCAAGTGTCTAAAATGCCACTTCGTGACCACCGCGTTTTAATCTTTGGACCGGGTACAGCAGGTATCGGTATTGCAGATCAAGTTCGTGACGCAATGGTATTAGACGGTATTACAGAAGAAGAAGCATACAAAAACTTCTGGGCAGTTGATTTCCGAGGCCTTTTAACAGATGACATGGACGACTTATTAGGTTTCCAAACGCCTTATGCACGAAAAGCAGAAGAAGTGAAGGACTGGAACCGTGAAGAAGACAAAATTTCTCTTTTAGAAGTTGTCAGACAAGTTAAACCGACGATCTTAATTGGTACGTCTGGTGTAGCAGGTGCATTCTCAGAAGAAATCGTAAAAGAAATGGCGAAGCATGTAGAACGCCCAGCTATTTTACCAATGTCAAATCCAACTCCGCTTGCGGAAGCTACTCCTGAAAACCTATTAAATTGGACAGAAGGAAAAGCACTTGTAGCGACTGGAAGTCCGTTTGAACCAGTTAACTACGGTGGTGTGGAATATGAAATTGGTCAATCTAATAATGCTTTTGTTTTCCCTGGTCTTGGTCTTGGATCAATCGTGGTAAAAGCAGAAGTTATTACAGACAGCATGTTCGCAGCATGTGCACACGCTGTAGCTCAAATGGTAGACAGCAGCAAACCGGGTGCTTCATTACTACCACGCGTAGAAGAATTACGTGAAGTATCATATAACGTTGCTTTAGCGGTTGCTAACGCAGCAATTAAAGATGGCGTTGCAAAAGAAGTTCCAACAGATGTTAAAGCGGCAGTAAAAGCAGCAATGTGGGAACCAACATACAAAGAAATTAAAGCTTTAGAAACAGTAAATGCTTAATTTTTAGATAGAAAAAGCACAGCTTCTTTTTTAGAAGCTGTGCTTTTTTTAGTTACAAAAAGAATTCTTAAGTTACATAACGTATATAGTTTTTTTAAACTTGTGTATGATTCTCTATATTAGAACCACAGGGGGTTATGAGATGAATACAGCACGTAAATTGGAAACGTTTACTCAAGATTCACAGCCTGAAAATAAGGGTTTTTGGAACCGAATCAACAATATTAAAGTAGGAGTTATTCCTCTACCGCTATACGTTTTACTTGCATTGATTGTATATGGCGCGGCCGTTTACAACGAACTTCCTCCAGATATGATTGGCGGATTTGCGATTATTATGGTAATGGGAATGCTGCTTGGTGATTTAGGATTAAAAATTCCGATTTTAAAAGATATTGGCGGACCAGCTATTTTATCACTGCTTGTACCTTCCGTATTAGTTTTTTATAATGTTTTAAATCCCGCGTCTATGGAAGCGGTAACAACTTTGATGAAAACATCAAACTTTTTATATCTTTATATTTCTTGTTTAGTAGCCGGAAGTATTCTGGGCATGAACCGTAAAGTTTTAATTCAAGGCTTTACACGTATGTTCGTACCGCTTGTGTTAGGTACGCTAGCCGCTGTAGCTGCAGGCGTAGCCGTTGGGATGTTATTTGGTTACGGAGCAAAACATACATTTTTCTATATTGTTGTACCAATCATTGGAGGAGGAATTGGTGAAGGTATTTTACCGCTTTCACTTGCTTATTCTCAAATTTTAGGTAGTTCAGCAGAATCTTTTGTGTCGCAAATGATTCCAGCTGCTGTTATTGGAAACATCGTTGCTATCGTATGTGCTGGCTTAATGAAACGTCTAGGAGAGAAAAAGCCAGAATTAACAGGTAATGGAGTTCTTGTGAAGACAAAAGGCGGAGATGGAATCTCAGAAGATACAAATATCAAGAAACCAGTAGATTTTTCGTTAATGGGCGCAGGTCTTTTAATTGCATGTAGTTTCTTTATTTTCGGAGGCTTAGCACATAAATTTTTAGGAATTCCAGGTCCAGTTTTAATGATCGTAGCGGCAACGCTAGTCAAATGTTTACAAGTAATGCCTGCTAAGATGGAGCAAGGTGCTTACCATATGTACAAATTCATTTCTACGAGCTTAACATGGCCGTTAATGGTGGGGCTAGGAATTTTATATATTCCTCTTGAAGATGTAGTGAAAATTGTTACACCAGGTTATGTAGTCGTATGTGCAGCAGTTGTTATGGCTATGGTAGCAACCGGTTATTTTGTAGGTAAAATGATGAAAATGCATCCAGTGGATGCTGCCATTGTAACCGGCTGTCACAGCGGTTTAGGAGGTACGGGAGATGTAGCGATTTTATCAGCTTCCAACCGTATGTCACTTATGCCATTTGCTCAAGTAGCAACAAGACTTGGAGGCGCTTCCACTGTTATTTTAGCTACGCTTCTTATGAAACTTTTAGGAGTATAAATTCAAAACAAAAAAGCAGCTCGGTTCGTACGAGCTGCTTTTTTTGTCTTATGAAACGCTAACAGGTTTTAAGATGAATTCTTCCACAACTTTTGCCACACCGTCGTTCATGTTTGTATCTGTTACGTGGTTGGCTTTTTCTTTAATATCTTCAGGAGCATTTCCCATTGCTACGCCAAGTCCAGCAAATTCAATCATGGCAAGATCATTATAACTGTCGCCAATAGCAATCACTTCATCGCGTGTAATGCCAAGCTGTTGAATTAATAAATGTAAGCTTGTCCCTTTTGTGACACCTTCTTCTGTGAATTCAAGGAAGTATGGTTTAGAGCGCATTACGCTTAGCTCTCCTTGAAGCTGCTTTTGAAGTTTCTTTTCAACGTGAACCAGCATTTCCGGTTCTGCAAGCATGAGTACTTTTACAACAGGTTCTGTAACGGCATCAGTAAAAGATGAAACAACACGGATCGGCAGACCTGTAATGTCACTTTCAATATCCGTAAATTTATTTTCTACTTCTGTTATAATTTCATCTCCAACGTACGTATGAATTAAAACGCCTTCTTCGCGGCTAATATCGTCGAGACGTGCAACGGTTCTCGGAGATAAGGTGCTGCTAAATAGCTCTTCATTTGTTAAGCAATTAATAATTTTCGCCCCGTTAAACGATAAAATAAAGCTTCCGTACTTTTCTAACTCCAGTTCTTTGGCGATGTGAACCATTCCGTAAGTTGGTCGGCCAGAAGCAAGTACAACTTTTACTCCCGATTCTTGCGCCTTCATTAATGCTTCTTTTGTGCGGGGAGAAATAGTGTGATCATCGCATAATAGTGTATCATCCAAATCTAAAACAATCATTTTGTAAGGCATAATTTTAAATTCCCTTCTTCTACTAGACTCATATCTTCATATGGTACTATAAAAAAACGTTTGATTCAATTTAATGATTTTTTGAAAAAAAGAAGCATGCGTATACTTTGTTTGAACGCCTCGTAAGTAGATGAAACAAAGAACTTGAGACATAGCTAAAACAGCCCAATCAATAGCTAGAAGCAATTAAACACATGAAAGCTACGTTTACCATGACAACGAAAAAATACGAAGTAATAATCAATCATTTTGATTATTACTTCGTATTTTACTTCGACTAAAATTCTTTTATTTCAGCCTCTTGATTAGTAAGCTGCTAGAGTTTGATTCGTTTTCTGCGCGTCTCCTTCGTTAAAAGCTTCTTTTAAGAGCGTATAAGACCGCTTTTTTTGTTCAAAATCTTGAAGAGCAGTAAGAATAATAAATTCATCAATAGAAAATGACTGCTTCAAAGCTTGAAGCTTTTGACGAACGGTTTCTTTTGTACCGTATATGACGTTCGCTTCTTTTTCTTCAATTTGAAAGCTTTCTTTGGACTGCTGACCAAATTCTTCCGCTTTTTCTTTGGAACCTAATGTAGCGGATTTCCCATTTTGTAAGTATACTTTAAATATTTTTGTGCTGGATGCTAATGCTTTTGCTTCTTCTACGGTATCCGCTACGATGATGGAAAGGGCAACGACAAGCGAGCGTGCATGGGATGAAACGTGCTGATTATAGACAGAAATCGCTTCTTCTAGCACTTTTTGATCACCATTAATGAATTGAGCAAATACATAAGGAAGGTTTAGAGATGCCGCAAGCTCTGCGCTTGAAGCACTTGCTCCCAGTAAAAACATATCTGCTGCTTTTTGGGGCCTTGGATAGGCTTTTAAACCGTAAAGAGGGTGATCTTCCGGCAGCGTATCGTTTAGGTATTGTTTAAGTTCTATCAGTTTGTCTGTTAAGGACTTAGTGGGCTGAGAATTTTGTTGCAAGGCTTGAGTAGAATGAGGTAGTCCTCCTGGTGCTCTGCCGATGCCAAGATCGATGCGATTTGGAGATAGTGAGGCTAAAACGTTAAAATTTTCTGCTACTTTATAAGGGCTGTAGTGCTGAAGCATAACACCTCCTGAACCAATACGAATATGATGCGTTTTAGCGAGCAGGTGAGAAATTAACACTTCGGGTGATGATCCTACAACATGTTCAGAGTCATGATGCTCCGCTACCCAAAAGCGATGGTAACCAAGTTCTTCTGCTAGCTGAGCTAATTGAATGGTATGCTGAAATGCATCTTCAGCACGTTCACCTTCATAACGTGGGCTTTGATCTAAAATACTTAATTTCACTGAAAACACTCCTTAAAGTTGATAAAAAAGGTAAGAATAATTGGGATTAATTTTAGCAAAGGATTTTCCAGATGAAAAGAGTTTTTTGAAAGAAAAATATTTTTTGAAAAATAAGTTGACTTTGCCATTTTGAGGCTATATAGTTGAATCATCAAACAGAAAAGCCGATAAAACAACTTGGATAAATAAGAATTGAGTGAGTATGTTTCAAAGACACTTCACTTTATTCTCCGGTTTTATCAAAGAAACAGTTAAAGCTGATTGGTCTACCAAAGGCTCCTGAGGAAACTCCAGGAGCCTTTTTGCTGTAAAAAGGAGGGGAAAAAAGTGAGCGATGTATGTATTTTATATAACGGAAGCTCCCATAATTATCAACAAATAGCCTCAGTGAAAGATGAGCTAGAAGCTTGCTTAACCTCAAAAGGAGTGCACGCAGAAGCTATCTCGTATCATGATGTACACGCTTTGAAGCAGGAAGCACAGAAAGAAGTAAAGGCATTTATTTCGAAAATGAACCAAGCTAAAAGTATTGTCGTTCTGTTATCGGGAGTAAATGAAACATACGTAGAATCTTTTGAACGGCTAACAAAAATATTGCCGGAAGATTTACTGTATAAAAAAATACTTCTGCCAATTCTTATTGGTGAAAATGTGAATTCTTTACTAAAAGCTAAGTATGATTTAAAACTTTTAGCGTCTTTTTTAGGTAGACCTTACTGGCTAAGCAGTCTTTTTCTACTGCATGAATACGTCTCTTTTACAGGTATCAACAATGCGAATGCCAAAAGTCGTTTAAAGGAAGCGGTGGATGAGCTGATTTACAAAGGGAATCTATCTCTTCAAACATTTATAAAATGAGGTGAAGAAAATGAGTGAATTATTTCGATTAGCAACCGTAGAAGATGCTGAAGAACTGTTAGATTTAACGCTTCGAGCATACGAGCCGATTCGAAAGCTAGGAATTAAATTTCCTGCCGCGACGGCAACGATTCAACTTGTAAAAGAAAACATTCAAAACAGCCGCTGCTACGTTCTGGAAAGTGATGGAAAAATCGTAGCTACGATTACAGCAAGAACGTATAAAGAAATAACGAACTGGCCTTTCTTATGGTGGTTTGCGGTAGATCCTTTGGTTAAAAAGAAAGGAGTAGGTTCTAAACTCTTAACGTGGGTTGAAGAAACGGTTATTCGAGATCAACTGGGGGCTCCTGCTGTTACATTAGCTACTTCTGATCGACATCCATGGTTGATTCCTATGTATGAAAGAAAAGGGTATGAACGCTTTTTTGAAGTCGATCAAGGAGAAGAAGGAAAAGGCGTATTCTTAAGAAAGATCTTGCATCCCGAAAGATATGAGTTAGAAAAATACAAGGAGTTACAACAAGCTAATTAATCATTTAAAAGAAAAGAGGAGAAACCATGTCAGTAAAAATTTTATTATGGAATCGAAAAGGTTGTCATCATTGCGAAGAACTAAAAGCATATTTTCATGAAAAAGGCTATCAATATGAAAGTATCGATGTAGAAGGAAAAGATTATTTGCGAGATTTACTTGAAATTAAATACGGTATTCGTCATGTACCGGTCGTTGAAATTGGAGATAAGGGGCAGTTTAAAGGAGTTATTGAAAAAGATTATGAACAAATAGAAAAGTTGATTGAAGACTATTCACCAATCGTTAAATAGCTGCAACATCCATTTTATTCATTCGTTAAAACAATAAATTATTTTGAGACATAGTGAGGGACCAAACACATGAAAAAACTACAGCTGACAGCTATCTTTTTATCACTTCTTTTATTATTAGCCGCTTGCGGAACACCCAATAAAGAAACAGCAGCTAACGCAAGCAAAGATAAAGTGCAAAAAATTATTGTAGGAACGGGTACGCAATTTCCTAACATTTGCTTTCTTGACGATAAAGGAAATCTAACGGGGTATGACGTAGAGCTTGTTAAAGAAATAGACAAACGTCTTCCAAACTATAAGTTTGAATTCAAAACCATGGATTTTTCTAATTTACTTTTGAGCTTGGAATCCAACAAAATTGATTTAGTAGCCCATCAGATGGAAGTGAATGAAGAAAGAAAACAAAAGTTCTTGTTTAATAAAGAACCTTATAATATCTTTCCGCTACATGTAGTTGTAAATGAAAAAAATACGTCAATTAAATCAATTAAAGATTTGAGCGGTAAAAAGGTAATTGTAGGAGCAACGAGTAACTCTGCTAACTTAATCGATAAGTATAACAAAGAACATGGAAATAAAATTGATATCGTTTATTCAGGTCAAGGATCTGATGATACAAAAACGCAGCTAAAAACAGGACGTGCGGACGCTACAATTAGTACGCCGTTTGCGGTTGACTTTGTCAATAAGCAAGCGGACGCAGAGCAAAAAGTTGTAGGACCTGCTATTTCAAATTCAAAAGTATATTTTATGCTTCGAAAAAATGAAACAGGTTTACAAAAAGATGTTGATAAAGCGCTAAAAGAAATAAAAGAAGACGGAACATTGACAAAATTAAGTAAAAAATGGCTAGGAGAAGATTATACAAAAGCAGCTGGAAATAACTAAAGCACTTACTGTGACCCAAGCCTTGAACTTGGGTCCTTTCGCTACCTGTAGAGGGAAACAAAGGAGAGAAAAAGATGGGAAAAGCATTTGATATAGAGCTGATTTTCACCTCTATTCCTCAATTATTATCTTATTTGCATATTACAATTTGGATTTTGATTGCTTCACTTGTGATTGGCAGTACCTTGGGATTGTTTATTGCCCTGCCTCGTATTTATAAAGTACCGGTGTTAAGTCAACTAGCAGCAGTTTATATTTCTTTTATGAGGGGGACGCCTATTTTAATTCAATTATTTCTAGTTTTTTACGGGGTACCTGCCCTTTTACAATTGATTCATATTGACGTTTCAAGAATGGCTCCGCTTGTATTTGTTATTATCACATATTCACTGAGCACGGCGGCGTCTTTCTCTGAAATGATGCGCGGCGCCATTAATAGCGTAGATAAAGGGCAAACTGAAGCAGCGTATAGTATAGGAATGACCGGAAAACAAACGTTCACTCGAATTGTGCTGCCGCAAGCTCTCGTTGTAGCCTTTCCTAACTTTGGAAATCTTGTGATAGGGTCCTTAAAAGATACGTCTTTAGCCTTTACCATTGGTGTGATGGATATGATGGGAAGAGGAGATACCATTATCGCAGCAACGGCTCATGCAGTTGAAGTATATATTGCACTTGCCATTATTTATTATTTTGTAGCCATTATATTAGAGAAATTTTTTATGAAATCCGAACAGAAGCTGCAAAAACACGATCAGCCTGTTCATGTATAAAACGAGCTTACTAAAAGAGGTGTAAACATGATTATTGACGTACCGTTTATATGGACAGCATTTGTAGAAATTTTAAAGGCATTACCTTTAACACTCCTTATTACCATCGGTCCATTACTAGGCGGATTGCTTATTGGTATTGCTGTTGCGGCTGTGAGAATCAATTCAGTGAAAATAATAACGCCTATTGCCAATGTATACGTATCATTTTTCCGAGGAACGCCTGCTATTCTTCATATTATGGTTATTTACCTAGGGTTCCCGCTATTGATTAATAAACTATCGAGCTACTATGGATGGGGCTTCAATGCAAACAGCATTCCTATTGTCGTATTTGTATTAATCGCTTTGTCTTTTACAGCGGGAGCTTATATGTCAGAGATCATTCGCTCTGGTTTGTTAGCTGTAGAAAAAGGACAAATTGAGGCTGCGTATTCCATTGGTATGAATCGTTTTCAATCGATGAAACGAATTGTTTTTCCACAGGCGTTTGCTTTGTCTTTACCAAATTTATGCAATATCTTCATTGGCTTTTTGCATACGTCTTCTATCGCATTCATCGTCTCACAAAAAGAGTTAAACGGTGCAGCTAATATCGTAGCTTCAAATAATCTTAAGTTTTTAGAAGCCTATATTGCTGCTGCTCTTATTTATTGGATGCTGACGATGTTAATAGAAGGAATAACAGCGCTGCTTGAACGAAAATTAACGGTTTATAATCGAGGAGGGGTTGTATGATTACATTAACAAATATTAAAAAAACATTTGGTCAACATACAGTATTGGACGGTATTGATTTAGTTGTTAAAAAAGGGGACGTTGTGACCATTTTAGGGCCGAGTGGCTCTGGAAAGACTACGTTTTTACGCTGCATTAATTTCTTAGAAAAAGCAGATGAAGGAGAAGTTTCGATTGATCAATTTACGGTGCAGTGCCAAAAGCCAAATCGCAAAGACATTTTAACTCTTCGACAAAAAACAACGATGGTTTTTCAGCAATACAATTTGTTCAAACACAAAACCGTTATTGAAAATATTATGGAGGGGCTAGTTATTGTTCAAAAGCTGTCAAAGGAAGAAGCAAAACAACGCAGTTTAGACGTTCTTGAAAAAGTTGGGCTTGCTGAAAAAGCAAATGCGTATCCAAGTCAATTATCAGGAGGTCAACAGCAGCGAGTGGGCATTGCTAGAGCTCTTGCTTTAAATCCCGAAGTCATTTTATTTGATGAGCCGACGTCTGCTTTGGACCCCGAACTAGTGGGTGAAGTACTGTCTGTTATTCGTAAAATTGCTGAAGAAGGAATTACGATGATTATTGTTACGCACGAAATGAGCTTTGCCCGTGAAGTTTCTAATCACGTGGTGTTTATGGACGGAGGCAAGATTGTCGAACAAGGTCATCCTGATGAAATATTTTTAAATCCAAAAGAAGATCGAACAAAGCAATTTTTCAAACGTATCAACCCAACGCATGCTCCTTACTCTTATGTTTATGAAAAAACAATCTAATATTTTATCCTAAAACCTACTTGACTCATAGGAATAATAAGTATATGATAAAATCATCAAATTAAACAAACCGACTAGATCACTAGAGGTTCTTTGCACAATGTCACGCATTGTGCAAAGAACCTTTTATTTTTAACTAGACTTAAGGGAAGAAGGGTGAACGTAGTGAATAGAGGAGCATTAAAAGCTAAAACAAGCAAAAAACTTATTATAAAAGGCCTGGTTGTACCTGGAAGGCAGCAAGGAAGACATTTGGGTTTTCCAACAGCTAATATAGATACTCAGCATGAGGAATTAAAAAATGGCGTGTATGGTGTCCTCGTTCATCTGCGGGGACTTGAACATATAGGAGTTATGAATGTAGGCGTTAAGCCGACATTTGGATCGGAACTATCTAAAACATTTGAGGTTCATATTTTGGATTTTAACGACGTTATTTATGGAGAGACAGTTCAATGCGACGTGATCTTTCGGGTGCGAGGAGAGAAAAAGTTCCCTTCCATTGAGTTTTTAAAACATCAAATTAAAGCCGATACGCTGCAAGTTAAGCAAAGATTTCAACATATGGGCTATGTATCTAGTGAACATACAGCTTCTAAGCTAGGGCAAGCGAGATATTTAAATCTACCTGATCTACAGTTTTTTAATTGGTGCCACAGTCAATTCAGAGTCAATAAAGGGATTTACAATACAATTGATCAATGGTTTTATGACGAAGGAATTGAAAATATTCACCCTAGAAGAGTTCACGTTATCGCTTTTTTGCAATTTGCACAGGAAGGAAATGAAAGAAAGACAGAAAAAGAAGGGGTCCTTCGCTTTGGAGCAGGCGGTTTGACCAATCAACTACGAGAATTTATGAATGGATATGAAAAAGGAGAATGGTAATATGACAATAAAAAGACAATTAAAGCTAGGGGCTATTATTCATGGAGTGGGAGGAAACATGGGGGCATGGAGACACCCTGAAATTTTGTCAGATGCCAGCGTTAATTTCGGTTTCTACAAGCAGCAGGCTCAAAAAGCGGAAGAAGGAAAATTTGATTTAGTGTTCATTGCCGATGGATTATATATTAATGAAAAATCGCTTCCGCATTTTTTGAATCGTTTTGAACCTCTTACTATTCTATCAGCACTTGCTTCTGTCACTTCTCATATTGGTTTAGTTGGCACTCTATCGACTTCGTATAGCGAGCCGTTTACGGTGGCTAGACAATTTGCTTCACTTGATCATATTAGCAGCGGCCGAGCGGGATGGAATGTTGTAACATCTCCATTGGAAGGATCTGCGCTTAACTATGGAAAAGAGCATCCCACTCATGATAAACGCTATAGAATAGCTGAAGAGTTTCTAGAAGTAACGAAGGGGTTATGGGATTCTTGGGAAGATGATGCATTTATTCGAAATAAAGAAACCGGACAATTTTTTGAAGAGAAAAAGCTGCACCGCCTGCATCACAAAGGGGAATTTTTTTCTGTAGAAGGTCCGTTAAACATTGGCCGCTCAGCTCAGGGTCAGCCCGTAGTGTTTCAAGCAGGCTCTTCTGAAAGCGGCAAAGATTTAGCAGCAAAAACGGCTGACGCAGTGTTTACGGGACAAGACAATTTAGAAGAAGCAAAAGCTTTTTACCAAGATGTAAAATCAAGAGCCGTAGCGCAAGGACGCCATGAAAACGAACTTTTAATTTTCCCGGGAATAGGTCCTATCATTGGCAGTACAACCGAAGAAGCCGAAAGAAAATATGAAGAACTTTCTCAATTGGTGACAATTGAACATGCGCTCAACTACTTAGGACGTTTTTTCGATCATTTTGATTTTTCACAGTTTCCATTAGATGAGGCGTTTCCTGATTTAGGGGATATCGGAAGTAATAGTTTCCGCAGTACAACTGATAAAATCAAAGAAAACGCTAAAAAACATAAGTGGACACTGCGAGAAGCGGCGCTGCGAATTGCTACACCTAAAACACAATTTATTGGGACACCAGAGCATATCGCTAATTTGATGCAACAGTGGTTTGAAGAAAAAGGAGCTGACGGCTTTATTATTCATTCAAGCGTTCCCCATGGCTTAGATGACTTTGTTGAACACGTTGTACCGATACTGCAAGAAAGAGGCCTGTATCGTACAGAATACGAAGGGAGTACGTTAAGAAGTAACTTGCAGTTGAATGTTCCTAAAAATCGCTACACAAAGGTGAAAGTTAACTGAAGTAGATTCAAAGATACCGGAAAAAAGTATTTTAGCTGAAGTGAAAAATGAACTATTAATCGAAATTTTTTGATTGATAGTTCATTTTTTTGTTATGGTGAACGCAGGTTTTATCTGTTTAATTCCCTTTAGCAGTTGATTGGAGGGCAAGGCGAGGACTTCTGCGGAAAGCGAAGTAACGGCCGTGTAACAAGCCATCCATATGAGCTCATGTATCCCATTTGCTCGTCTTTAGATTGAATTAATTTAGTTATGTCTCGACCTTTTTTAATATTTTTAATATTAAAAATATGGTAAAATTCTTTTTGTAGGTTATTCGTTTCAGTTCATAAGGCCTAAAGGGTTTTGAATACCCGGAAAGGAGTCAAATGGAAAAAAGACATAAAAGTAAGAAGAAGCGTATGATCATGTCGATATCTTTATCCGTTCTTTTAGTCGGGGGAGGAGCGACAGGATGGATATTGTACCAAAACGGAAAAATTCCTTTTTTATCACAGCAAAGTATAAAGGCAAGTGCCATTAAAGTGAATCAACAAAAAGTTGATAAGCTGGAAAGCAACGATCAGCAGGCAAAAGATTTTATAGCTGAACATCATGACGTACTAAATGATTTGACGGGGTGGAGTGCCATTGAGCACCCAGACTGGCCTGCCGTACAAGAAGAAGCGGGAGCCATTAAAAATACAATTGGCACGATTGAAGTAAAAGATTCTGTTTTAAAGAAAGACTTTCAGCATATGGAGAAGCTCGCTGGACAGCTAGAGCAGACGAAAGATCAAGCACTGTTAAAAGAACTTCATCGTTATTTTCATGACTTAGATGTTGTGATCAATGAAGACGATGGATCAAATACATATTTTAATGTTACCAGCTATGGTAAATCAGTTGTAAAGACTTCTAAATGAGCTATAGCAAAAAGCTTTATACATAAAAGTAGTTTTGTATAACAAACGTCTTCGCTTATTCATGCATATGCTAAGAATAAGGAGGAGACGGGTTATATGAAAAAAATTTATTTAGATGCAGGTCACGGAGGGGCAGATCTAGGGGCTGTAGCCAACGGGTTATATGAAAAAGACGTAGTGTTAGCTGTTCAGCAGCACATTATCTCTTTTCTTTCTACTCACTATCAAGGGTTTTCTCTTTGTACAACGCGTACAACCGATGTGTTTCTGTCATTAAATGAACGGGCTAACAAAGCCAATGCGTGGGGGGCTGATGTATACTTATCTATTCATATAAATTCAGGTGGAGAAACGGGATATGAAGATTTTATTTATAGTAAGAATATAAATAACCAAACCATTGTGTTCCGAAACGATATTCATGATCACGCAAAATTAGTTCTCGATAAATACAATCACTCTAACCGAGGCAGAAAATTGGCTAATCATAGTGTGTTAAGGCGTTCATATATGCCGTCTGTATTAACTGAAATTGGGTTTATTGATACAGAACACGATGCAAAGCTCTTAAAAAATCCTCAATTTCTAAAAGATATGGGGGTGGCATATGCAAAAGGGGTTGCGCAGTTTTTAAACTTGGAGCCTAAATCTACAAATCCCGTGAGAGATTCTGACGAGGAAGGGTTCCCAAAGCCTACTTTTTTATATAAACCTTTATGGATAAAAACAACCCAGGATACTGAGACGTATAAGTATGCAAATATGTCAGAGAGAACAGGTTATTTAAAAAAGAATACCCTCTTTCAAGTTTATAGTGAAACGCATGCAGCCTGGATAATTGATGGAGAACATTTTATTGAAAAAAAAGATACAATCATTGAAGGAGAAACTATCACAACTGCGGAATTAACAAAAGAAAATTTGGAAGCATTAAAATTGTTTGTGAGGGAAGAAAAGTTAGAAACAGCGGTAACCTTTTCTAAAGAAGGAGCTGCGGTAGCCATCTTTACACTTTACGATAAAAAAATATTGAATGTAAAAGCATTTTTAGATAGAGAAAAATGGTGGTACAAAGCTGAACGGATAAAAACATCGTGAAAAAACCTGCTTGTTTTTTTGAAGCTTTCACCCTAGTAATTTTACTTATTTTTGATAGAATATAAAGAGCTGAATCGTAAAGATGCATAAAGGTGTGATGGAAATGGAAGAGCAACAAGAAGCGATTGATTTAACAAAAGTATATGTATATGAGGAGTTTCCGGATAAAGTTGCAGGCAGATGCGACAACTGCGGACATGTAAAATTTAAAAGCTTAGTAAAAGACTTTATTTTTATTCGTACATGCGCAAAGTGCGGCATGAAAAAAAGTATTTAAATCCCTACTTCTTTGTAAAAAACGCTCTTTTTTGAAATGAAAAGAGCGTTTTTTCTCTATTTAACGTATAAATGATCGCTAAGCTGCTCTGAAATAGTTTCTACATCTTCTTGCACATGTTTTTGTTTTTTCATCATTTCTAACAGGATTTCTTCAAGGTTCTGTGAATGATTTTGCTTATCTTTTGGTTTATGTAAATACTTTGCGATTTGATGCATATTATTGCTTAGCCGGCTTAGCTCAGACTCAATTTTTCGCAGGTTAACTAATAGTTCCACACCTGCTTCTTTGCCGATTAAAGGCGGCTTAACTTTTCCATCCATAATAAATTTTCGAATGAGAGACGTTCGTTTTAAATTATAGTGTTCAATAAGTTCCTCTAATTTTTCTTTTTCTTCTTCATTCAACTTAATTGCTGGAATGCTGTGTCCTCTCATAAGGTATCTCCTTTCAAGAGCAGTTCTTGCTGCGTTCAATCATATGTAAACATTCTCTTGTCTTTAATAATAGCAACCTTTCCCATGGTTAACTATGGTGAAAAGTTACTAAAATGTCGAACGTACAGTCTGTTAAAAAACTGGTAAATTAAGAAATTTGGTTTAGTAATAGTTGAATTATAGAAAGAATGTCATTATCTACAATATTGCTGCTTTATTAAAAAGGCAGCAAAAGGGATGAATGTACCGCCTTTGTACTCAACCATTTTTGAGAGCTCAGCTTTAAAAAAGAGGGATGGTTTTATCATTTTTTCCTCCTACCACATCTTTCCTCCTAGTAACTCTGTCGAATCTTTTAGACTATTGTCTCAAGGGAATAGAAAGAAAGAAGACGAAATGGTTGAGAACGAGGTAAAGTCATATTATGTCTTTATTTACCTCATTTACATATTTTACGGGGGAGGAATACGTTTGAAACTAAAAAAACGATTAAAACTAAACAAGATAGGGATAGCCATGCTTACGGCTGGGGTTATGTGTACAGGTTATACGCCTATTCATATGCTACAAGCGCCTCTAGTCGCTCAGGCTGCAGAGAATCAGTCGGATTCTTTGGAGCTAGCATTTGCACAAGCATCTAAAGAATTTGATGTGCCAGCTTCGCTTTTAAAAGCAATTTCCTACAACAAGTCGCGCTGGGAAAGTCATAATGGAAAACCCAGCGCAGCCGGGGGATACGGCCTGATGCATTTAACAGACATCCCTTCTTTAGAAGATGGAAAAGGAAATGGAGCTGCGCCTTCAAAGCCAGCATATGACAAACAGCAAACGCTCTCCTTAGCTGCTAAGCTGCTTAAATCAGATAAAGAAAGATTAAAAAAAGATCCTGTACAAAATATTCGCGGTGGCGCTGCTGTGCTAGCTTTTATTGCAAAAGACAAAAATGGAAACGTACCGTCCACTGATCAAAAATGGTACGAAGCAGTCGCAGCTTACAGTTCTTCTCAGGATAAAGAAAACGCTCAAGTATTTGCCGATGATGTATATGAAACGTTGGAAAAAGGAGCAGAGCTTACAACTTCAGATGGACAGCATCTTAAAATTTCTCCTCAAAACATAGATATATCGATTCCTCGCACTGAAAATTCCAATACGAATAAAGCGGATTGTCCCGCATCTTTAAAATGTGAATACATCCCTGCATTTTACGGGAAATTCAGCGAAAGTCCTTCAGATTACGGAAACTATGATATTGCGAATCGTCAAAAATCAGATGTTCGCTATATTGTTATTCATGATACAGAAGTAAGTTATGATGGAACGATTGATTTGTTTGCTAACCCTAATAGAGCCGCTGCAAACTATGTAATCCGTTCAAGTGATGGTCACATCGCACAGATGATCCATAACAAAGACGTAGCATGGCACGCAGGAAACTGGTATTTTAATACGCACAGTATTGGAATCGAACATGAAGGATTCGCCCTTGAAGGATCTACGTGGTTTACAGAAGAAATGTATCGTTCTTCAGCAAGACTCGTACGCCACCTTGCCAAAGAATATAATATTCCGTTAGACCGAGCACACATTATTGGTCATGACGAGGTGCCAGGTTTGTCTCCTAAGGCTCAATCAGGTATGCATTCAGATCCCGGACCGTTTTGGGATTGGGGACACTATATGGATTTAGTAGGAAGCCCAGTCGAGCGCCAGCACACAAACAAACTAGCCGTTACGATTAATCCCGTCTTTCAAAACAATCAGCCTGAGGTATCAGATGCACCAAAGCAGCCGGCCAACTTTGTGTATTTGCATCAAGCTCCGAGCAATGATTCACCGCTACTTAATGAGCCTGCAGCTTCAGGGCCGGGAACAAAACAAACGTTAGACTGGGGAAGCAAAGCTGTAACTGGCCAAACGTATGCAGTAGCTGAGACAAAAGGAGAATGGACAGCGATTTGGTACGGAGGGCAAAAAGCCTGGTTTTACAATCCGCATAATAAAAATACAAGTAAAGGTACAGGCATATTATTAACGCCAAAACCAGGAAAAGAAAGCATTCAAGTGTATGGAGGAGCTTTTCCTGAAGCTTCAGTCTATCCTTCTAATATACCAGTTAAAGACATGGTGCCACTTCAGTACACAATCTCTCCAGACCAGGTGTACGTGGGGGTAGAAAAAGTAAGGAGTGACTATTACTATGCACCAACTTTTACAACAAATCCAAACGATCACAAAATGATTGCTGGAAAAGACGAATATTATCAAATTTATTTTAATCACCGCTATGCGTTTGTGAAAGCTTCGGATGTAGAGGTTAAAAAACAATAGAATAGACTGTTAAAAGAAAGGAAGAGACAGGGTGTTTAAACGGTATGTCTCTTTCTTTTTTAAATAAAATATTATAAAAAATTCAGAATTTTATTGACAGAATTTCCTTATAGTGATTTAATAAGATTATTCAACTGGTAATTACATCATTATGAGTTGTAAGTGTAAATAAAATTTATTTTTTAATTCATTTGTCTTACAATGGAGAAAAGAAATAAATTTTAGAAGAGGTGCATTGTGATAGACAATACGAATAAAATAGTGGTAGAAAAAAATAGACCTTTGCCTCTATACTTTCAGCTGAAAGAAGTACTTAAAGAAAAAATTGAAAAAGGAATTTATAAGCCAGATGAATTAATTCCTTCTGAACGAGAACTAATTGATACTTATGGGATAAGTAGAACACCTGTAAGGCAGGCTTTAAATGAACTGGTTGCTGAAGGTTTTTTGAGAAGGGAGCACGGTAGAGGAACCTTCGTTGCACCAAAGAAGATTGACCAAATGTTTTTAGAAAGTTTGAGTAGTTTTGGAGATGAAATGGAGCGTAAAGGACTTTCCTTTGAAACAAAAGTGTTAAACAAAGAGATTGTTGAAAAAACGTCCACTCTTCAAGAGATTTTTGGAGATAAATATCAGTTTTTTTACCGAATTGATCGACTAAGGTATATTGAGGAAGATCCATACGTCCTTGTAACGACCTATATTCCAGCATCTCTTGCATCGGGTCTGCTTGATGAAGATTTAGAGGTTCAGTCTTTGTACAAGACGCTTGAATTAAAATATGGATTTCATATCAGTCATGCTAAGCGTGTAATAGAGGCTGTTAATGCTACGAGTGAGGACGCTGGCGCTTTAAATATTCCTCTGATGTCTGCTGTTCAAATTACAAAAACAACGGCTTTTCAAAAAGATTCTCAGCCTTTTGAGTATTCTATAGGGCGTTACCGTGGAGATTTAAACAAGTTTACAGTAGAGGTAAAATACGAAAGAATATAAGAAAGCTGAACGAGTTTTTTAACTTGTTCATTTCTCTGCACTAACTGGTAATTACATCATTACAAGATAATGAATTCAGTCTATGAGCGATTGAAGGAGGGATGGGTATGAGTAATGGGTATATTATTGCTCATGATATCGGAACAACGGGAAATAAAGCAACTTTATACAAGGCTGACGGAACGTTGGCTAATAGTACGCTCTATAAATATAAAACCTTCTATCCTAAAGCTGGATGGGCTGAACAAAACCCATCGGACTGGTGGGAAGCCGTTTGTGAAACAACAAAAATTTTGCTTGAGCAAAGTGGAGTGAAACGCGAAGAAATTTCTACCGTGAGTTTCAGCGGGCAAATGCTCGGCTGCTTGCTTGTAGATCGAGAGGGAACTCCTCTTGGTAATGCCATTATATGGGCAGATATGCGGGCGGCCGATCAGGCTCGGCGGTTTGAGAATGAAATAGGTATGAAAAGTGTTTATGAAATCACAGGACACCGCATTAGCTCATCATACTCTGGAGCAAAGATTAAATGGGTCAAGGAAAATGAGCCGGAACGCTTTAAAAAAGCATATAAAATCTTACAAGCGAAAGATTACCTTGTTTATAAACTAACAGGTATATTTGCAACCGATTATTCAGATGCATGCGGAACTAACTGTTTTGATTTAGTAAATAAAGTATGGTCTCATGAAATTTTAAATACATGGAGAATTGAGCCGGAGCTTTTTCCAGATTTGTATGCTTCCACTGACGTAGTAGGAGCAGTAACAGCTAAGGCAGCAGCCGAAACAGGCTTACTTCAAGGAACCCCTGTTGTAATAGGAGGAGGCGATGGAGTTTGTGCAGCAGCCGGCGTGGGCGTTATGGATGAAGGAGAAGCTTTTAATTACATTGGTTCTTCTTCATGGATTGCAACCGCATCAAACAAGCCTATTTTTGACCCTGAAATGAAAACGTATACATGGGTTCACCTTGATTCTACTAAATATTCTCCCAATGGAACAATGCAGTGCGGTGGAGGATCTATGCAATGGATTACAGAGTTGCTCTATCAAAATTCCAACAAAAGCTATGAACTTATGAATAGTGAAGCAGAGCAATCACCCCCCACTTCAAAAGGGCTGATTTATTTACCTTACTTAATGGGAGAACGCTCACCAAGGTGGAATCCAGATGCTAGGGGAGTTTTTGCTGGTTTGTCCATTACTCACACGAGAGGAGACATCGCTCGTTCCGTCATGGAAGGAGTAGCATATAACTTGAAAATTGTACTTGATACTTTTCAAAAAGAAGGAGCACCAATTGACTGTATGTGGGTGTTAGGCGGGGGAGCAAAAAGTACCTTATGGCGTCAAATTTTAGCTGATATCTACGGGCTTGATGTGTATGTACCTAGCTATTTAGATGAAGCAACATCCATGGGGGCAGCGATGGCTGGAGCCGTTGGAGTAGGAATCTTAGATAATTTTAAAGAGGCTAAAAAATGGGTGAAGAGAGTGGGTATTCACCATCCGCAGCCAGATATTCAAGAACAGTATCAAGAGTTTTTTTCCATATTTAATGAAACGTATGAACAGCTAAAGCCAGTTTATCAAAAGCTAAAAGTTTTTAATTAAAAATAGAGGAGATGCATGATAAATGAGTACATTATTTCAACCTTTTGCCACACAATTAGATTTTAAAACAGGTAAATTAAACCCAGAAGGAAAAGTCATTATTCGACATTTATCAGATATGAAAGGCATGTACTTAGACGATGGAGCATTTAAAAATCAACTGGAGAAAAATCCACTTATTTACGAGGTTTATAACGTAGTAGTTCCAGAGACAATGCCTCACATTCAGCATTGCGTAACTATTTTGTATCCAGGAAAAGTAGGAAAAGAGTATTTTATGACCAAGGGACATTATCATGAAGTGTTAGATAGAGCCGAAATTTATTTTTGCCTTAAAGGAAAAGGCGAGCTGCTAATGCAAACAAAAGATGGAGAGTTTTCTAGTCTAGAAATGGTGCCGGGAACAGTGGCATATGTGGCACCAGAATGGGCTCACCGCACGGTTAACACGGGAGATGAACCTTTTATATTTTTTGCAGCTTATCCAGGCGATGCAGGCCACGATTATGGAGGTATTGAAACAGAAGGATTTGTAAAAGCGTTAGTTGAAAAAAATGATAAGCCAACCTACATTGAAAACCCTCGCTATATGCAAGTAGCAAAATAAAAAAAGAGGAGAAAATCAAATGCTTAAAGTATTAATTACACCTCGATCATATGGAATGTTTACAGAAGACATTATGAATAAATGGCGTGAAGTGGGAGTTGAGGTCATAAGAGAGGTGGGGCCCATTTCCGAGCTGAGATTTATAGACCTTATACAAGATGTCCAAGCTTTAATTATAGGAACTGATCATCTTAGCGAAGAAATTTTAAACCATGCTCCGCAGCTTAAAATTATAGCAAAATATGGAGCTGGCATCGACAATATACCTAAAGAATATGCAGAAAAAAAAGGAATTATTGTAACGAATACCCCCGCTGTGAATAACGAAGCTGTTGCAGACTACGCATTTGGTTTAATGCTGTCTGTGGCCAGAAAAATTTCATTATCTTCTCAAAGGCTTAGAAAAGGACAGTGGACAAAAAACGTAGGGGTCGAACTTTATGGGAAAACGCTAGGTATTCTAGGCTTTGGTGCAATAGGAAAAGCTGTTGCTCGCCGTGCTATAGGGTTTCAAATGAATATACTTGTCTATGACGTTTTTCAAGATGAACAAGCAGCCGCTGAATATGGTGCAACCTACGTTCACATAGATGAGTTGTTAACACAAAGTGATGTTGTATCTGTTCATATGCCACTTTTGCCTGAAACAACAAACCTTTTAAACTATCAAATGATGAAGAAGATGAAGAAAGAGGCAATTCTCATCAATACCGCAAGAGGCGGAATCATAAATGAAACTGATCTTTTTCATATTTTAAAAGAAGAAAAAATACTAGGAGCGGGCATTGATGTATTTTCCGTTGAGCCTCCTACAGATTCTCCTTTGCTAGAGTTAGATAATGCTGTTTTAACCCCTCATAATGCAGCGGCCAGTAAAGAGGCAATCGAGCGTATGACATTGCAGTCAACGCATAGCGTTATTAAATTTTTTCAGCAAGAAATTTCAAAAGGGCAAGGAGGGAACCAGCATGTCACGCAAACGTGAAGTTATGAATGGTATTTGTAAAAGTAGTGTTGTGGCAGTTTTACGAGGTACAGAAGCGGAAGTGTTAACGACAGCTAGAGCTGCAATTGATGGCGGAATACAGGCAATCGAACTAACGATGACGGTTCCAAATGCAATTGACGTATTACGTCAATTAAAAAGTGAATGTGCCTCTCAGTCCGTTTACATAGGAATGGGGACCGTCATGGATGTTCATTCGGCGGTTAGTGCCCTTCAAGCAGGAGCAGATTTTGTTGTGACTCCTCACTTGGACATGGACATTATTGCGGTAAGCCATCAATATCAAGCTCTTGTTATGCCCGGAACTTTTACAATGACAGAAATGGTTACTGCGCTTAAAGCAGGGTGCGAAATCCTTAAATTATTCCCAGCAGACTTAGCAGGAACGGCTCATATTAAAAATGTAAAAGGGCCTTTGCCTCAAGCTAATATTATGCCTACTGGAGGCGTTAACGAAACAAATATTGAGCACTGGATTCAAGCGGGAGCAATCGCTGTAGGGGTAGGATCTAATTTAACAAAAGCAGGTGGGGATTCGCTTGACTCCCAAAAAATTCGTGAATATGCCTCTTTATTGATGCGTAAAGCGCAACAGGCTAAATTGACGCTTAGCGGTATTGGATAATGAAAAATTCAAGTTGTATACAAACTGTTTTAGGCTTTGTGGATTCAAACGAAATCATACATGTTCAACCGCATGAGCACCTTATGCTTGAAAAAGGTTATGCAGCGAGTACTAATTCAGATTTATGCATTGATAATGTCGATGTTACAGTAAGTGAAGTAAAGAAACTGCCTGCGCGCTCTCTTGTAGTGGACGCACAGCCGATCGGCGCGGGGCGCATGGCAATGGACCTGATACGAGTCTCTAAACGAACAGGTGTTCATATTGTTGCTTCGACAGGATTTCATAAATCCATGTTCTATTGGCGAGATCATTGGATCCATAATGAATCAGCAGAAATCCTTACAGCGCTTTTTGTTTCTGAAATCCAAAAAGGAATGTATGTAGGTAATGGAATAGAGAGGCCTACTAAAAAAGTTGATGCAAAGGCAGGGCTAATTAAAACAGCCGTCGATAAAAAGGGGTTAACTCCCTATTATCAAATGAAGTTTGAGGCAGCTGCCGAAGCGTCGCTTTTAACAAACGTTCCTATTATGGTTCATATTGAAAAAGAATCCGATCCGTTTGAAATTATTCAATTTTTGACGGATAAACAGGTAGCAGCTAAAAAAATAATTCTTTGTCATCTCGATCGTACTCATCATGACTACGGGTTGCATAAAGAAGTAGCAGCAACGGGTGTCTACCTTGAGTACGATACGATTGGACGGTTTAAATATCACAGCGACGATCAAGAAATTGAGTTAATTCACCACATGTTGAATAGCGGCTTTCAAGAATCTCTTTTAATTAGCCTGGATACAACCAGAGCGAGGCTGCAAGCATATGGGGGAGAAATAGGAATTGATTACTTAACTAAAACCTTTATTCCAAAGTTGAAAGTAAGTGGGATTTCAGATAAAACCATTAGTACCTTAGTTCTGGATAATCCGCTCGCAGCTTTAAGCGTTTAGAAAAATCAAGGAGGACACTATGTTAAATCTAGTAAATGCAACCAAACCAACCTTTTATTTTATTGGCGTTACAACAGGACAATCCTCTATCATGAAGCTATTTCCTTTATGGGCTAAATCTCTTTGTATCGATGCGGAGATTAAAGGAATTGATATTGATATTCATGCAAACCGTGAAGTGTACCGTGAAGTGGTAACTTTTTTAAAGAATGATCCTCTGTCGCTGGGGGCATTGGTCACAACACACAAAATTGATTTATATCATGCGGCAAAAGACCTGTTCGATGAGCTTGATCCTTATGCGCTGTTATTTGGAGAGTTATCAAGTATTTCCAAAAGAGACGGAAAGCTGATTGGACATGCTAAGGATCATATCTCTAGCGGGTTAGCCATGGAGGGTTTTCTTCCAAAAGATTATTGGAACAAACATAAGGGGGATGTCCTTATTATGGGAGCTGGCGGAAGTGCCATTGCTATTGCTTCAAACCTGATCCACGATGCAAAACGTAATGGCATGCCGTCTGCTATCTATGTGACAAACCGAAGTCAACCGAGGTTAGATTCAATGCAGAAAATTATCTCGGAAATGTCTACGGATGTACCTATTCAGTATCTTACAATAGACGAGCCATCTAAAAATGATAAAGTGTTATCTAAACTGAAGCCCTATTCTCTAGTCATTAATGCAACAGGGCTTGGAAAAGATCGACCAGGCTCTCCGCTAAGCAACGAGGCGCTATTTCCTCACAATAGTCTTGTGTGGGAACTGAATTATCGAGGGGATTTGTTGTTTATGCATCAAGCACTGTCGCAAAAAGATACGCAGTCATTATATGTTGAAGACGGATGGATTTATTTCATACATGGATGGACTCAGGTAATATCAGAAGTGTTCCAAATTCAACTAAACAATGAGCAATTTACTGAAATTGAAAGAATTTCAAGTGAGTTTAATCAATCAAAAGTAAGTGGGAAATAAGGGAGTGAGGAGGAAATGTTTCTCCTCTTCACTTACATAAAACAGAGATAACCAAAAATGAAAGCGTTAACAAAAAAGACTACAAAAAGGTGAAGGGTGTGCCTCTTATGAAGATTATACGCACAGAAAATTATGAGGAAATGAGTTACATGGCAGCTGTTGAAACGGCTAAATGTATAAAGGGGAATCCAGAGTTAGTATTGGGCCTTTCCACCGGAGGAACGCCTCTAGGCACGTATAAAAATTTAATTCAGTTATACGAGGAAGGAAAAGTAGATTTTTCAAATGTAACAACATTCAATTTAGATGAATACATCGGTTTGGAGCCAGAGCATTTCCAAAGTTACACGTACTATACATGGGAAAATTTTTTAAAGTACGTAAATATCAAAGCAGAGCAGGTGCATATTCCTTTAGGTATATTTGAGAACGAAGATCAAGCAGTGAAAGAATACAATGAGAAATTAATAAAAGCCAACGGGATTGACGTACAGATATTGGGAGTTGGAAGGAATGGGCACATTGGTTTCAACGAGCCTCAAGATTACTTGCATGGGGCTACACATATTGCTAAGTTAACCAAAGAAACGATACGAGACAACGCTAGATTTTTTTCAAATATAGAAGATGTCCCTAAAAAAGCAATAGCAATGGGAGTAGGAGACATTTTAAAAGCAAGACACATTATCTTTATCGCCAGTGGTCATGAAAAAGCAGAGGCTGTTTATCAAACGTTCCATGGACATATTACAACAAGATGTCCCTCTTCTCTTCTTCAGTTACATCCTAACGTCACAGTTATTGTAGACAAAGAAGCAGCCTCGTTACTTTAGATGTCAAGGAGTATTTTAACAGCATAGGTGAACACAGAAGCAAGTGGATTTGTAAAGAAATGATGAGTGATAATAGGGAGGCTTTACAATGAAACATAAAAATTTAGTTCAAATGCCTAATGGGTATCTTAATCGAACGCCTATCTTTCAATTTATTTTACTTTCTATTCTTTTCCCACTTTGGGGAGCAGCCGCGAGTTTAAATGATATTTTAATTGCTCAGTTTAAAAGTGTGTTTACTCTTAGCGACTTTGCAACGGCTTTTGTGCAAAGTGCTTTCTACGGAGGATATTTTTTAATTGCTATTCCAGCTTCGTTAATTATTAAAAAAACAAATTATAAGCTTGCTGTTATTACAGGACTAATCTTCTATATTATAGGTTGTTCACTGTTTTTTCCTGCTTCTCATATGGCTACCTATTTTATGTTTTTATGCGCAATTTTTGCAATCGCCATTGGTTTAGGTTTTCTTGAAACATCAGCTAATACGTATAGCTCCATGATGGGACCTAGGGAATCCGCAGTGCTACGCCTTAATATCAGTCAGACGTTTACACCTATCGGATCTCTTTTAGGAATTGTACTTGGTAAGTATTTAATCTTTCAAGAAGGGGAAAGTCTTGATAATCAGCTTGCTAAAATGAGCTCGGAAGAAGCACATATCTTTGGCCTTAAAATGTTACAGCATACGCTGCAGCCTTATAAATATATGATTTTAGTTCTTATTGCCGTACTGGTACTTTTTCTTATAACGAAATATCCTTCATGTAAAGCTCAAATAGAGAAGACCGAGGTAGGGCAAAAAAGCGAATTGATAAAAACGCTAAAGTATTTAGGGGGGAATTCGCGTTTTCGTAAAGGTATCATAGCCCAATTTCTATACGTAGGGATGCAGGTAGCTGTATGGTCATTTACCATCAGATTGGCCTTAGACCTTAATTCTGAAATTAATGAGCGAAGCGCATCAAATTTCATGATCTATAGTTTTATTGCTTTTTTTGTTGGGAAATTTGTAGCTAATCTATTGATGACACGTTTTTCAGCCAAGAAAGTGTTAGTTATCTATTCAATCATTGGTACGCTTTTACTTGCGTATACGTCGTTTGCATCCAGTACGATGGCTGTATATGCAGCTGTTGCTGTAAGCATGCTTTTTGGTCCATGTTGGGCAACAATCTATAGTGAAACCTTAGAAATAGTAGAAGAAAAACAGCATACGGAAGTCGCGGGAGCTATTCTAGTTATGGCTATTGTAGGAGGAGCTGTTATTCCTGCCGTTCAAGGACTTGTATCAGACTTAACAGGGTCGCTTCAACTCGCTTTTTTAGTTCCGACGGCATGTTTTATCTATGTAGGATACTATTTTTATAGTGGTGTAAACAAACGTGAGAAAGTAAAAAAACTAATGAATGAAGATCAAATTAATTCAGCTAAATAGAAATCGATTTTATAAACAAGGAATTTTACGTTTTTCATCGAATACAATGTAAATTGCCTTAAGTTAAAAAGAAAACTGCTTTGGAAGCAGTTTTCTTTTTTTACTTTAATTATTTATTACTATCTTTTTAAAAAAGGAAGGAATGTCCTGTGATTATAATTAAGTCTTTAAGTCAGTGTTCTTTTTCTGATGCGCTAGAAGCATTTAATAAGGGTTTTGAAGATTATTACATTCCGGTTGAGATGTCACTAGATCAATTCACTTGTAGATTTGGTTTCGATCAGCTATCTGTCGACCATTCTTTTATGGCTTTTTATAATAATACACCGGCTGGAATTATGTTAAATGGAATAAAAAAGGTCAAGGGAAAAAAACATGCTTGGAATGGAGGTACAAGCGTAGTCTTACCTTACCGGAAAATGGGAATTGGAGAAGCCTTACTAAAAGCTACACTTGAGAGATACGAGCAGCAAGGAGTAGTAGAAGCCAGTCTGGAAGCATTTAAAGTCAATGAAAAAGCCATTCACCTTTATCAGAAATACGGATATGAAATTGTAGATATGCTTTTATTTCTAAAGCATAGAGGTAGTTTTCCCGCTTCTTTACTTAAAAAGAAGAATCAGCTTGCGTATTCGTTAAAGAGAAAACTTGCAAAAGATATTCAGAACCTACCCTTTTATACATACGACGTTCCGTGGAAAAATCAATTTGACTGTATTCGTGATGGAGAATCGTTTATTGCGTTGAATGAAAAAAACGAAGAAGTGGGCTATCTGTTATTTCAAAAGAATTTTTCTTCCATAGGGATCGTGAATTCCGTTACTTTTTATCAAGGAAGCGTTAAGGAACATATCTCGAATTCAGAGGACATTCTGGGCTTTTTATTAGCAACCATTTTTAATATGTATGGACCAATTGCTTACAATACATATAATGTACCTGAAAAAAGAAATAGCTTACTCGTGAAAATGTTAAAATCATTTGGTTTCCAAGATTTATATACAGATGAAAGAATCAAACTTAAGCAGGTGTTTATGAAAAAACAACTTTAAAAAGCGGCCATGGGCCGCTTTTACTGCATTTCCGTAATTGGATGTGCATCATAAAATTCCTCGATTTTTTCTTGCTGTCCTTCGAATTTTTCTTTCCATACTTGTTTCACGTCATTATAATTCCCCAGATCTCTTCCGTAGAAGTCGGTTAACTCTTTTCGAGTAATGGTGATTGTCTGAGGAACAGTCGTATTAATAGTAAAGTGAACGCTGTCAGCATTTTGTACGGCAGAAAGTAAGATGGTTGCGTTATGTAAAAGTATGCGTTTAGTTTTCAAAGACGTCCAGCTTTTTTCAAACGTATGCTGATTATTTATTGCAGCGTAATTAATTGCTAAGTAGTAAGGTTTTTGCGTATCTTGAAAGGTTATACCTTTTAAATAAACGTGTCCTGGAAGCTTATTTGTAATTTCCTCTACTGAAGCCTCATGTTTTGAAGAAGAAGTATGTTGAATAGAAGAAGCAGAGACTCTTTTGGCAGACAGATTATTATGAGGCGCATAGGCACACCCTGATAGGCAAGTGAGCACTGTGCAAAGTGTAAGAGAAGCATATATTTTTTTCATAATGGTAACTCCTTTTGTTTATATCTACTTGTAAAGACGAAAGACCTATATATTTTGTTTCATACAAAATATAAGTTTATTCATTAAAAAGACATATAATCCAAAATAATAGAAGTTAATAACCCTAATGAAGCAATAAAACCAATAACAGGACCACCTTCTTCAAAAGCTTCTGGCAACATTGTAGAAGCAACCATTGCCACAATTCCACCACCGGCGAATGAGGCAATAAAGCCCATCATGTTTGGGGTAGCGTCTTGAAGAAATAGATATCCAATCCAAGAAAAAAGAGCTGATATAAAGAAGACAGAAAGCCATAATGAAAAAATTTTCTTTCGCTTGTATTGGCTTTTTAGTAGTCCGCTTGTCCCGGAGATTCCTTCCGGTATATTGCTGATAAAAATAGAAACAACAAGCAGCCAGCTAACGTGGTGCTGTTCAATCAAACTTGCGCCAATCATCAGTGACTCAGGTATAGCATCTATAATGGTACCAATAAAAATGGCTAGTCCTGAGCTAGCGGGGACTAGATGGTCTGAACGTTTTCTTTTGTGAGCGCCTCTTTTAGCTAAGGACATGTCAAGAAGAGTAAAAAGTGCTGCGCCTGTTAAGAATCCTAAAGAAGAAGCAATAATGCCTGCTTCTTTTACCGAATCTTGAATGAGCTCGTAAGCAGCAGCTCCTAACAAAACGCCCGTGCCAAAAGCCATAATATAAGCAGTCAACTGTTTTTTTAAAGGTACAAAAATGGCTATAATAGCTCCAATTAATACAGCTGAGCCTGAGACACCACCCCACATAAGGGCATCTATCACATGAGATCCCTACTTTCTTGCGTACTTATTTGTAGTGTAACCATCTATGCGATTATTATGAAACAAGATAAAAGAACTAAAAAAATGGAAAAGAATCACTGATTTAGACCTTAAATAAAATAAGTCTTCTGTATAATTGACAAAATTTTCTGATTATGTCCGTTGAAAGTGAAAAAACCTTGTGATAGTCTGATCAAAAGATATAAAGATGGAAAAAAATTCTTTCATCTGTAGAAGATTAAAAAACTTAACGAGGTTACTTTTAAACGAAAGAAGGAAGACGAGATGAACCCAAAAGCAGTGAAAAGAGAAAATCGTTATGCCAACTTAATTCCTATGCAAGAAATCACATCCGTCGAACAGCAGCTTTACCCATTTGACGTTTATAACAGTCTGCGTCAAGAGGCACCTATTCGTTACGATGAAAGCCGAAACTGCTGGGATGTATTTGATTATGAAACAGTAAAGTATATTTTAAAAAACCCGTCGCTTTTTTCATCCAAACGAGCAATGGAAGAACGCCAAGAAAGTATTCTAATGATGGACCCTCCAAAACATACAAAGTTACGAAATTTAGTAAACAAAGCTTTTACGCCAAGAGCTATTCAGCACTTGGAGGGTCATATTGAAGAGATTGCAGATTATTTATTAGATGAAGTAAGCAGCAAAAAAAAGTTTGATATAGTAGAAGACTTTGCTGGACCACTGCCGATTATTGTAATAGCAGAGCTGCTAGGAGTACCAATACAAGACCGAGCACTGTTTAAAAAGTACTCCGATGACTTAGTGAGCGGTGCCGAAAATAATTCAGACGAAGCTTTTGCGAAAATGATGCAAAAGCGTAATGAAGGCGTGCTTTTTTTGCAAGGGTATTTTAAAGAAATTATCGCCCAGCGTCAGAGAAAGAAACAAGAAGATCTGATTTCGCTGCTTTTAGAAGCAGAAATTGACGGCGAGCAATTAACAGAAGAGGAAGTACTGGGATTTTGTATCTTATTGTTAGTAGCAGGTAATGAGACAACAACAAACTTAATTACGAACGGAGTCCGGTATATGACAGAAGACTTAGACGTGCAGAATGAAGTTCGTCAAGACATATCGCTAGTTCCGAACCTAGTGGAAGAAACGCTTCGCTATTATCCTCCTATTCAAGCGATTGGACGCATAGCCGCTGAAGATGTAGAACTTGGAGAGTGTAAAATTAAAAAAGGGCAGCAGGTAATTAGCTGGGCAGCAAGTGCAAATAGAGATTCAGTTAAGTTTGAACGACCTGACACTTTTGTCGTGCATCGTAAAACAAATCCTCACGTGAGCTTTGGATTTGGCATCCATTTTTGCTTAGGAGCACCGCTAGCCAGAATGGAAGGGAAAATTGCCTTTACTAAGCTACTAGAAAAAGGGGAATTTTCCAAAGTTCAGAATCAGTCTTTAAAGCCAATAGACAGCCCTTTTGTTTTTGGCGTAAAAAAATATGAAATTGCTTTTAATAATGCTTAAAAAGCGAGCGCAAATGATGCGCTTGCTTTTTAGTGTTCAGTGTTCCATTTTTGTTCTTCTGAAGGAGACGTGTAGGTGTCCATTGAAGAGATAAGCTGTTTGGGAGTATCAGAAATGTTGATGAGACGGATAGCAGAATCTGTAGAAAACCCTTCATCTACGGCATGCTGAACCATTTGCATAAGCGGGTTGTAGTAGCCGTTCACATTTAATAACCCCACTGGTTTTTTATGTATGCCAATTTGAGCCCAGCAAAGAGCTTCAAACAATTCTTCAAACGTCCCAAAACCTCCAGGAAGTGCAATGTAACCATCAGCTAGCTCGTGCATAGTTGCCTTTCGCTCATGCATGCTCTCTACTTCGATGAGTTCTGTCAGCGCGGTATGAACAATTTCACCGCTAAACAAACCGCGGGGCATAATGCCGATGACTTCGCCTCCATGCTGAAGCATTTCATTTGCGACTTCTCCCATCAGTCCCATTCGTGAGCCTCCGTAAATCAGCCGGTAGTTTTTTTGGGCCATGTAGCGTCCTAGTGAGACGGCGGCCTCTTTATATTCTGTTTTTATTCCAGCGCTCGATCCTGCAAATACACAAATTGATTTCAATTGCTTCACTCCTTTGTTTCTTCTCTATATAAGTCTTTTCTGTTTATGGAGAACAAATTCCTTCTTAATAATTTATGAATTTTCACAATGTCATCGCTTGATTATTCTAAAAACTTTGCTTATAATCAAAGCGAAACAGCTTTTTGAAAGCGTTATCTATTTCTTTTTTTATGGAAAAGACAGTACGCATAGATCTACTTGTAAGATAAGTAGATAACATGAACTTATGGGGAATTTGAGCGTTTTAAACGCTTCATTGAGTAAGCAGACGTACTTGCAAGATTAGGACAAGGGGGATATGGGGATATGATGAATAATTTAATACGCACATTAATGGTACAAACACCGACTGTACCGGGAAACTTAGGAAGAGTAGCAACAGCTATTGGAAATGTTGGAGGGGACATTGGCGAGGTTGAAACCGTTAAAGTAGGACATAACTACACCATGAGAAGCATTACGGTTCAAGTAGAAAGTGAAGACCAGCTTGAGGAATTGCTTGAAGCGGTTCGCAGTTTAGAAGGCATTACTTTACATACAGTATCAGATGAAGTTCTTCATGCGCATGAAGGCGGTAAAATTCAAATGAAAAGCAAAATGAAAATTGAGTCGATCGCTGACTTAAGAAGAGTATATACACCAGGTGTAGCAAACGTTTGCCGTGCTATTCAAGAACAGCCCGACAAAGCTAAAATTTATACGAGCATTGGAAACACGGTTGCGATTGTAACGGATGGCACCGCTATATTAGGGTTAGGAAATATTGGTCCAGTTGCAGGAATGCCCGTTATGGAAGGAAAAGCTGCGTTATTTGATCAGCTTGCCAATGTAAACGCTATCCCCATTTTGTTGAATGTAAATGAGCCGGAAGAAATCATTCAAACGGTTAAAAATATTTCACCGGGATTTGGCGGAATTTTACTAGAAGATATAGGGTCGCCTCACTGCTTTGAAATTGAAGAACGTTTAAAAGAAGAGCTCGATATTCCAGTTATGCATGATGATCAACACGGAACAGCAGTTGTGACGCTAGCAGCAGCTATCTCAGCTTGTCGCAGCACAGGTGTGAATTTGAAAGAAGCAAAAGTAGGGCAGATTGGCTTAGGAGCTGCCGGTATCGCTACTTGCAGAATGTTCATGGCTTACGGTGTCAAACAGGTGATAGGAGCTGATAAGTCTCCTGAAGCGAATGAGCGCTTAGTCAGCTATGGTGGAAAAGTAGCGGATTCATTAGAAGAGCTTATGGAGAACTGTGATATTGTTATCGCAACAACAGGTGTACCTGGCTTAATACAAAAAGAATGGATCCGAAAAGGGCAAATCATTCTAGCACTTTCTAATCCAAAGCCAGAAATTGAACCTGAAGATGCTCTTGAAGCAGGAGCTATTTACGCTACTGACGGAAGGTCAGTGAATAATGTACTTGGCTTCCCAGGTATTTTCAGAGGAGTGTTAAATGCGGGTGTGCGCGATATTACGCATACGATGCTTGTAGCTGCAGCTGAAGCCATTGCGAATTCAACGCGTCCAGGCGATTTAGTTCCTCACCCTCTTAATCTAGCTGTACATGAAGCAGTATCTGAAGCAGTTGAAAGAGCGGCTGTTGTACACGGAGAGAAAGACGGCGTTTATCGATAACAAACAAGGCTGCCTATTTCGAGGCAGCCTTGTTTGTTTTTATCAAAAAATAATAAGAAAATAGCAAACTATGAAACTTTTTTCCTTTTTTAACGTAATATAGTAATAGAAATAGTAAAAAAGGTAGAGAAAGGAGTTTTTATGGAGTTTGAACATTTAAAAGGCAAATTGCCCCTCGAGGCTAAAAAAGCAATGCGCTGGCAATCCATTTTTACGCATAGCCTGTGGCTTCTTGCAACAGCGGGTTATTTTCTACTCGTTCATTTTTTTGATTGGTGGTCAATTATTGGATGGATATCAGCTGGACTATTAGTCGTGAGCTTTATCATATATACAATTATAGCTCCAAATGTATATATGAATGTATATTCATATGAAGTTACAGATACTCAAATTGATGTACAAAGAGGGCTATTCGTCTGGTATCATACGAAAATTCCGCTTGTGAAAGTGCAGCACGTTGAAACGTTGACAGGGCCGATTTTTCGAAAATTTGACTTGGCATCTGTTAAAATCATCACAGCAGCCGGAAGCGTGGAAATTCCTGCACTTGTACAAAGAGATGCTGAAGCACTGCGAGAGTATATTGCTAGACTAGCAGAGGTAGATGATGAAGATGAGTAAGCGGCTGCATCCGCTATATATTGCAATAGCATTTATTGAACATATAAAAAATAATATCCTGCCTTTTGTGTTTATATTTATCGTCAATCGGCATCTGTTGTTTACATATTGGTGGGCAACGCTATTAGCGGGAGGCGTAGTCGCTTTATTTGCTTTTTTTACTTGGAAGGAATTTCGTTATGAAGTAACGGAAACGGAAGTGCGTCTTTATAAAGGGGTCTTTAAAAAAGAAAAACGATTTATTCAACGAAATCGCATCCAATCGATTCAGTTAGATCAGCCATTTATTTTTAGAATTCTTCGCTTAGCCCGGCTTCGTATTGACACGGCCAGCAGCGGTACGGATGCTGAAATTGATTTATCTGGTATTTCACTAAAAGAAGCGCACCATCTTAAAGATACGTTAAAGCTGTCAGGAAGTCAGCCGGAAATAAGGGAAAAAAGTCCTGAACGTACGATGAAAGTGTCGGTGAAACAGCTGGCGTTAGCTGCTGCGTTTTCCGGGAATTTTGGCTATATATTTGCTGCTCTTGGTTTTCTCTATCAGTATATTGATACGTATATCAACCGCTGGGTAAAGACAGCTTACGAAGAAGTGATTCATCAATCGATGCTTGGTTTATTTGTATTAGTGGCTGTAATTGTGGTGCTTGCTTATTTGCTGTCTATCGTTTTATATGTAATACGATTTGGCGGTTTTACAGTAGAACGCTACGATCATTATCTACATATTAAATACGGATTGTTAAATAAGAAATCCCTTACGATTCCTTTTCATAAAATACAGGCTGTTACGATAGAGGAAGGGTTGGTTCGACGCTTATTTGGATGGTCTTCCGTTTCGTTAAACGTCGTAACCTCTGATTTAAAAGAAAAGGTCTATTTGCACCCGTTTATCCAGAAAAAAGAGATTGCAGCGTTAATGAACGTATATGTGCCGCACTATGAATATGTAAAGTGTCCAAGAAATACAGCGATTCAATATGCGTGGTATCCATTACTATTACCGATCTTGTTATTTGCAGCAGCAGGAATTGGCATCAGCTTTTGGAAATCAATGTTTGTGTGGATTATTGCTGTGCTGTGCCTTGCATATGTACTTATTCACTGGTTAGGCTATCGCCAAGGTGGCTTGATGATGAACGATGTATTTGTCAGTATTCGATCGCAGTTTTTAACACGAAAAACAACGATTATTAGAAGGAAGAAAATAGAAGAAATTGAGGTGTTTGCAGGCACCTTTTTATGGAAAAAAGGATACAGGAAAATAAAAATTTCAACTATGGGTACAAGCGGCAGCTATAAGTCAGGATATTTTCCATTTGAGATTTGGCATCCTATCTTTCTGCAAGCTACTTCTTCTAAAAAGGCATGAAGAACATCATTGTTCTTCATGCCTTTTGACGTTATCTATTCATTAAATTTTTTCCTTGCTCGTAATAGCTATTCATTACCTCAACTGGCACCATACTCCCTCCAGTTGACCATACAAGGTGAGTAGCTTTTGACATATCGTTTTCTAGTGCTTGCGCTTGTATATAGGAAGACCCGCTTTCCATCAGGTGAAGAGGTCCTTGTAAACTAGCCGCTGCTGAAGGTTCTATATACATATTTTCACGATTGGCTAGCTCATAAATAAATCGGAAAAGCTGATCATCTTCTACAGTATAAATTCCACTAATAAGCGATTTTATCGTTTCGCCTACAAAGCCAGATGGCCTTCCTACAGCTAGTCCATCGGCAGCTGTTACGTTATCAAGTCCAATATCGGTAACGGAAATGCCATCATGCAGCTCGGTCATTAATCCAAGCAGCATGCAAGGAGAATGAGTAGGTTCAGCAAAAAAGCAGTGAACGTGATCACCGTATATTGCTTTTAATCCAAACGTAATACCGCCAGGCCCTCCGCCTACTCCGCAAGGTAAATAGACAAATAAAGGGTGTTCGGCGTCTACTTGAATCCGCAGCTCCGCTAGCTGCTTTTTCAAACGTAAAGCCGCAACGGAATAACCAAGAAATAAATCTCTAGACTGCTCATCGTCGATAAAATGACAGGCGGGGTCTGCTTCGGCTTGCTTTCGTCCTTCTTCCACGGCTTTTCCGTAGTCAGACTGATATTCAATAACGGTTACACCTTTAGAACGAAGCAGATCTTTTTTCCATTTCTTCGCATCGGCTGACATATGGACGGTGACGTTAAAGCCGAGAGTAGCGCTCATAATACCAATGCTTAAACCTAAATTACCGGTAGATCCTACTGCAATAGAATAAGAAGAAAATAACTTTTTACATCGTTCTTCAGCTAGAAGAGCGTAGCTGCTTTCCTTGGTAAGAAGCCCTTCTTTGATAGCAAGACTTTCAGCAAACTTTAATACTTCATAAATGCCGCCTCTTGCTTTAATAGAACCTGATATGGGAAGATCATGATCGCATTTCATCAATAATTTTCCTTGAAGCTTATTATTCATTTGTTGATTTAAATAGTCTTTCATGTATGCAATTTCTTGAAGAGGTGATTCAATGATTCCTTTTGATGCTTTCAGCTCCGGAAAAGCGATTTGAAGAAAAGAAGAAAAGCGAGAAAGTCGTTCTTTTGCATCTTTTATGTCTTTGGTATGTAAAGAAAGAGAAGAAAGTGCTTCTTGAGCAGGTTTTATATAAGGATTTATCCAAAGTGTTTCCTGTTTATTGATTAAAGGTGTTAATAAAGGATATTCATGCATCCATGTAGCAAGGGGTTTTTGGTGAAATAAATGTGTTGTCATAAAGACTCCTTTCGCAATATGTTATTTCCTTTATATGTATAGTATCAAGAATAGAAGAAGTTGAAAACGAAAATATCAAAAAGCAGAAAGCGCATTTTAACCACCTCTTGTATACTAATAAAGATAATCTATACAACTGCATAGAAAAAAAGGAGAGGAATTCATGGCATTTTCAGGCGATGATAGCAGATGTCCTATCTGCGGAGAGAAAAATAATTGTGCTTCTGTAAAAGGTAGAGAAATAGAAAAGTGTTGGTGCATGCAGAAAGTTTTTACCCCTGATCTGTTTGAACAAATTCCTTTAGAAAGCAGAGGAAAAGCGTGTGTATGTGTAAAATGCGTTGGGAGACAGAAGAAAGAAGGTGAGGATTAACTTGAAAAAAGGAATTATTTCATACGGTGAGGCGTTTATTGATTATATTGCTAAAAACGAATTTAACACCAGCTTTGACCCTTTTTTAGGAGGCACAACCGTTAATGTAGCAGTCGGAGTTCAGAAGTTAGGAGCAAAAGCATATTATATCTGCAAGTTAGGCAGTGATGAAACAAGTGATTTCGTAAGAAAGAATCTTTTAATGGAAGGAGTGGATCAAAGCGGCTGTGTAATATCGGAGATTAAAAAAGTTTGTGAAGTGTATGTACATAAAAGTAAAGAAGAAGATCGTTACTTCCATTCCTACATAGATTCTACACCTCATGAGCAAGTGTATAAACATGAGCTGAAGGAAGCTTTATTTGAGCAGGCAGCGATTTTTTATTTTGGATCAGGTACGTTGTTTCATCCGATTTCCCAAGAAACTACAAAAGAAGCTGTGAAGTTCGCAAAAAAACATCGTATGCTTGTAGCGTTTGATCCAAATATTCGAATGAAAAGATGGGAAAGTGAAGCAGCATGTAGAAATACCGTAACACCGTTTTTGTACGAAACAGATATTTTGAAAATTTCTCAAGATGAGCTGCTATTTTTGATGAATTCAACAGATCTGACAGAAAGTCTAGAAAAACTGAGAGCGTATCATATTCCGTACGTATGGGTCACGCAAGGAGAAAATGGTGCAGTAGCCGTTACTGCAAATCAAATGCTTCATGTGAGTGCAAAAAAAGTGCAGGCGATAGATACAACAGGAGCGGGTGACGCGTTTATGGCAGGAATTCTCTGGTGTATTCATGAAAAAGGTTTGCCTGAAAGTGAGGAAGCATGTAAGCGGTACACAATGTTTGCCAACGCGTTAGGTGGAGCAGTTTCGGCGAGATACGGAGGAATGATTTCGCTTAAAGCAAAAGATGTATCTAATATAAAAGCAGGTAGCTGATAGCTACCTGCTTTTGAGCATTTATTATTTAAAAAATGACAGTATAATCATAAGGGCAAAAATAATCGTAAGATGGTTCAATGAGAACACAAACATTAAAGTAGCCCATTTTGTATCTTCTAATTTTTTAAATCCAACAATCCCAAGAAGCATCCACACTAGTGTTAAACCGAACATTGTAAATGCGATAATTTTACTAAACGATAAAAATAAGAAAGATGCCGCTAGCAAAATAACTAGGTATACAAGCGTTTGGACTTTGGAACGACGGATACCTTTTACTACAGGAAGCATTGGTACACCTGCGGCTTTATATTCCTCAAGTCTTCTAATCGCAATAGCGTAGAAGTGAGGAGGCTGCCATAAAAACATAAATACAAACAATCCAATTGCTACCGGATGGAATAAGTCTGGTGAAATAGCGGCCCATCCAATGATTGGAGGCATAGCTCCAGAAATACTTCCGACTTCGGTATTATAAATGGTTGTACGTTTTGTAAGCATAGTATAAGGCACTACATAAAAGAAAAATCCTAAAATACCCATAATGGCGGCCATGTTAGAAACTAAAAATAAAATACCTACACCAATAACAAATAAAGCCAGTCCTAACCATAGAGCAAATTTAGGGTTGACCGCTCCTGTTACCGTCGGTCTGTCTTTTGTACGTTTCATGATCGCATCGATATCACGGTCATAGAAGTTATTAACTGCCCCAGCTCCTCCTACGACAAAGGATGTCCCAATTAAAGCCAAAATAATGATAGGAATTTGTGTCACAAAGCTTAAGTCGTTAACAGCAATTGCGAGACAAAGCCCAGCAACCATTCCTAGTGAGTTCGATTTAATAATCCCAGTTTTTATAATAGCACTGATTACTTCCCGGGAAAAATACTGATTGATAGGAAGTGATTCCTTTGTGATAACTTCGGTATTTTTCACAGCAATTCTCCTTTTTGAGCTTATTCTTACATGAATAAACCTAATCTTTATTAATCAACTAAACTATTTTAACAAAAAAATATCGTAATTACATCAAGGTTGCTCGTAAAATTTGTTAACATTCCTTGAACTTTTTAAAAAAACAAAGAAAAATGTCGAATTCCCAATTAAAAATAAGTACATCCTTTATTATAAGATAAAAATGGAATGCTTAAAAATGAAAATTTTGACTATCTGGTGAACTTTTAACGAGCAAGAAACTCGAACTTAATCGTACCATATTTATTGGTAATTGCAATCACATAGTATGTGATGAAAGAAAAGATGTGGTACATTAAAGAAAGAACTAATAAGTTTGTTTACTATGTCTTATTCACAAGGAGGATATATGATGCCAGATAAATATGCTAGCTTCTCTGAACTTGCCTCTTATGAAGTATACAACCAAGACTACAAAATTCAATTTGAAATCAGACCTTCTAACATTATTATGCTCGCGATACACGGCGGAGGTATCGAAACGGGAACATCCGAACTTGCTGTTGGACTAGCAGGAAACGAATACTCGTACTATATATTTGAAGGGTTAAAGAAATCAGGAAATGCCGACCTTCATATCACATCCACTCATTTTGATGAACCTCATGCGCTAACTATTATATCGAAAGAAGACTATGCAGTATCTTTTCATGGATACAATGATAAAAGTGAAAAACACACTAAAATCGGTGGTGCTGACAAAGCGTTAAGGTCCAAAGTACGTGAAGCGCTTGTTTCCAAAGGCTTTAGTACAGAAATTTTATCAGATCAAGATCCTTTTTCCGGTACAAGCCCTAGAAATATAACCAATAAAACAGCTAGGCGGATGGGTGTGCAAATTGAGATAAGTAAAGCGCAAAGAGAAGCTTTTTTTGCAACTAACACGAGAAATGAACGTAAAAATTCTAAAACCCAGGAATTTTTTGAGTATATATCAGCTATTAGAAGTGCATTTCCTCTTAGATAAATCAGATACGTTTAGTATTTATTAAACAGGTTAGATTTATTACGGACATGTTTGTGGTATACATATAGTAACTACATAAACTGGAGGAGATAATCATGAAAAATTTTGACCAAGAAGATACCCTAGAAAGACTTAAAGCCTCTTATCGATATTTAAAAAGCATAGATATACCAGAAATCAGCACATTAGATGATCAAAAACGAGCGGAAGCTGTGCATTTAATCGAAGAGATTGGTCTTAAAATATCAGAAATGCGTGTGAAAGTAGAGTGAGAAAAAAGAGAAAGAGGGACATCTGTCCTTCTTTCTCTTTTTCAACAACTATAAACAGGAGATTGGCCATGAATGAGCAATACTATGACGCTTTATTAAATATAAAAACAACGGGAGAACAAAAGGGATTTAATGATTCATTCCATTACCACCGTTATGAACCCACGCCTTATAGTGCATTAGAAACACTTTTCACTCAGTATGAGCTAACAAGCAGCGATAGAATTGTCGACTTCGGGTGTGGGAAAGGGAGGCTGAATTTTTATGTGAACTACCTATGTAATGCCACCGCTGTAGGGATAGAAATGAATGAGCACTTTTATGAGCAGGCCATAGATAATCAGAGGCGCTATTTAAAAAAAGCCAAGGGTCGAAAACGTCATATTCATTTTCAGTGTTGTTTAGCCCAGGAATATAAGATTCATCCACTAGACAACTGCTTTTATTTTTTTAACCCTTTTTCAGTTCAAATTTTTATCCAAGTAGTGAACAATATTTTGCTTTCGTGGGAAGAGAATAAGCGCGAGATTGATTTGATTTTGTATTATAGTTCGGAGGATTATCTTCATCATCTCGAAAAACACCCTTCTTTCATTTTGAAAGAAGAGGTAATGCTGCCAGAGTTGGATCGTAAAAATCCATATGAACGGTTTTTGATTTATAAAGTCGCTTATTAAGACGACCTATTTACTATTTTATAAAGCTGTACCGTCGCCGCGTCGCCGGTTCTATTTAACAAATCAGCAGGGGCTAGAAAAAGACCTGCTGATTGTATTTATAACTTTTTAGAAATTAAAGCATAACACTTTATTATGTAAGCGCTTTCTGTTATAATGAAACTAGGTTGGATAGCATGCGTGGCTATCGGTGTACTCAGCGCAGGCGGGGCTAGTACAGAAAGAGAAGGCTACATACAAGTTAATAAACATTTAGTGGATAGAAAAAAGAAGTCTCAAAAACAAATTTATTAATTTGTATGCTAAATCGTAAATTAACAAAAACGGCATTTATGATAAGGTTTTAGAGAAAAGAACCCAGTATATACTGTATAAGCAATTTTTTTACTCTAAAAAAGGGTAAAGAAATTGCTTATTTATTTTTAAATAAGTGTACAGCTGTTCAGATTTGTTTTGAGATATCTAGCGTTAGTGTATAATAGTAACAAGTACGAAAAGTTGACATTGTTAATTGATTAAAGGGGATTTAAAAATGAGTGAACTAAAAATAGATGATGTAGCGAAGCAAAGCGGTTTAACAAAACGTACGATTCGTTATTATGAACAAATTGGACTGATGCCAGCACCTCCAAGAAGTGAAGGTGGATTTCGTCTGTACACTGAAGAACATGTAGAATTCTTAAAGAAAATTACGAATGCCAAAGAAGTCATGGGTTTTTCACTTCAGGAATTACAGGAATTTCTTGCTTTAAGTGATACTCTTGAAATACAAAAGATGGATTATAGGCAAGTGAAAGGAACAAGTCAACAAAAAGAAAAGTTAGAGCAAGTGTTACATACGGTAGAAGAGCAGCTCAAGCTGATTGAACAGAAAAAGAAAAATATCTTAAAAGTAGAGTCTGACCTTCTGTCACTGAGAGATCGTGCTAAGACTGCAATTGTAAAATTTGAGCAGGAAGAATCATAAAAAGCAGGCGCATTCACCAGAAGAGTGCGTCTGCTTTTATGGTTTTTATAGGGCATTCATTTAGGATTGTGAAGTGTTTTCTTCTAGCTGTACCCCTAAAAGAAGTAGAATAGCCTGTATCCCATCGGCTTTTCCACTGTGAAAGCTTCTTGTTTCAGCATCCAAAGCTTCATTTACAGATTCCATCATATTTGATTCGTATAAGTCTAAAATCAATTGTTTTCCTTCGGGACTCAAATGCAGCTGCCCGCGTTCCTTCATTTTAAACTTCAACTTCTTCAACTCCCTTTCCCATAATACTATCAGTATACAAAATTAATAACATTTACGTAAACGTTATTTTTGTATATGCACAGAAGAACGTATTGAGTATAGGTACTAAGTGAAGTCAGAGATACTGATTATCCTTTGCTTGTTTTAATGTTTGTCAGCTTATAGCCGCAAGCTGAGCATGTATAGATAACGTTTTGATTGGATTGAGCAGTTAAAACGGTAGCAAGCTCTTTTTGAGAATGACAGTTAGGACAAATAACAACAGGGGATTTCATGTGATTTTCTCCTTTTCTTTTTCATAGTCAAATTTTATTTTATGTAAAGTTTAATCAAATATCCTTTGTGCTATCAAAAACGACGGAAGACATGTAAAAAGCATTCTCGCTCAAAAGAAACGGGAATGCTTAAGGTGAGTTTAAAATCCGTCCTGGCTTGCTGTAAATGGAATGTTAAGTCTTCTTTCTACATTGCGTAAGCGCTGATTTAATCTGTTTATACGGTCAGTATGTCGCTCCACAACGCGATTTAAACGAGTAATTTCTCTGACTTGCTCCTCATTTTGTCTCTCAAGGGCACGTATTCTTCGTTCAAATCCTCCAAGATTTTGAAGCTGCTGTCTTTCATCGTATTCTTCATGCTGTGGTACGTAAGGGGGATAGTATTGTTGAACTGAGTAATCAACTTGCTGAGGAATATATCCAGAGTTGAAATAATAAGGGTTCATTAGGGCACCGCTCCTTTTAAATAGTAAATTCAAATTAAACACGATATAACGTATGCGAAGATAAGAAAAATGCTATAGGCACATACCTAAAGACATTCTGTATTTAAAAAGGAAAGTATTTTTAAAAGCGAAAAGGAGATAGCTGCCTCTTTCTTGAATATGCAAAATAGAAAAGCTTCTTTTTTAGACACTTTATTTAAGAAAGAGGGAAAGTGACCGATGGCTCAAGGGAAACAAAAACCAGCACCTAAAATAGAAGAATCAAAAGCTCCGCCTGCAAAGAAACAAAAGTCGAAGAGCCGCAGCACCAAAAAAGCGCAGCCTTCTATATCGCCCTGGGTAAAAGCTGCTTCCGTTTTATCTAACATTGATTTCATTCGTTTGTTTCGAGTGCTGTTTCTTGCTTTGGTGGTTGGCTTTATTGTGTATCAATATATTTTACTTACAAAAGGGATCTTCATCAAAACATACGTAGAGCTTTGGCATCATCACAAAATGATCTTGCTAGCTGGAGCTGCATTTATTATCTATACTTCTTTCATCTTTTACCTTGGCTACCGCACCGCTAAAAAGCGCTAGAACTATTCTAAACGGCGAATATCATCCATTCTTTAAGCAAACCTTATATGTATATCAGCATAGAGGGGGTAAGAAACGTGGACAAGCAGCGAGCAAAACAAATTGCTGATTCACCCGTTATGGCTAACGTTACGTATAACGATACGGCCGTTTATATTCAACATGTAAGCGAAGAAAATGATACGGTAAGAATTTATCCGCTAGGTCAGCCGGAGAATGAACAAAATGTTTCCGTGAGCCAATTAGTAGAGAATTAAGGTGGATAAATAGAGCTGATTTTTTAGTTAAATAAAAGCCAGAGAGCTATGTTATACTCTCTGGCTTTTATTTATTCTTCCCATTTCTTACTGCTGATTTTCTCAATAATTCCGTGCAAATCATCCGGCTTATGAAACTCAATCGGAGACGCGCCTTTTTCAAACAGAATCGATTCTGCTTCAATTAACGCCACGTAGCGTCCGTTTACTTTCGCCAAGTGAATATTCTCCCCAAAATCAGCTAACAGTCCTTTAATCTCTGTTTCGCCAAGCTTCATTTTAAGCTCCGCATCAGGCGTATGCTCGACGATATGAGCAGCAGCTTCCATGACTTGGTGGGTATCCAAACGTTCTTGAAGCTCACGCTTTTCACTTGTTGCCCACAGTTCCATGTCTGACTCAAACTGTTCAAGCTCTACGCTTTCTGCTTCAAACGTTTCGCTGACGTGTTCACGCACCATATCCATCACTTGTGTTTTCATAATCTCAGGCATCGGCTCGTTATAGTCAATGAATTTCAAGAAGTCTTCAAAGTAACGGGCGTGAGACGCTTGGTGAATGACGAGTTCGCTTTCTTCCACCATGCCTTCTTCAGGCATGTATGGATATTGAATGGATTTCATGTTTTTAGTAGTAATAGCCATCTCTACGTGGCGAATAAGGGTTGATTCATCTGAAATTGAAGCCACTTTTGGTTCGAAGTCACATTTTAAAATAAACACAAAAGCATGATCAAAATATTTTCTTGGAACAGCAGATACAACTAAAAATGCTCCTCCTCGAACCGCTGCAGTATCAAGGTATGCATTGATAAACTGCTCGCTATTTTCTTCAAATTCTTCTTTGGTTGTGGCAAAACGAGTGCGGTGAAATAAATTATAATTAGGGTTTGAGTCGAGAGCGTGTCCTGGTTCAACTATAAAATACCCGAGCTTTGTAGGCACTTGTTCTGCTTTAGGGTGTCGCTCTACTTTGCGCTTTACAATCTTTTTAAATTCACCGTCTAAAAAATCTTTAATGGAACTTTCTTCATATTCTTCTGTATCAAGCGTTTGAAAATGCTTATATTGTTTAGAAGCCTGTTCTTCTTTTCCTTCTACTTGTATTACGTAAAATGATAAAAAATTAATTTTAAAATCCATAGCAGTCACCTTGTTTCTTTTTAGTCAGTTACTTCAGTATAAGAAAGAGTCCGGTAAGCGTCAATGCCTGTTAGCTTTAGGGAAAAAGAAGATCTGTTTATAGAATTGATCAGCTGAGAAATAGTGTGTAAAGCAAAGAATAAGAGAGGCAGGGGGCCTCTATTATTTATACTGCTCCAACCGTTCAAAAAAGGTTTTGACAAACTTATAAAAAATTTTATCAGAAGGTGCTAAATCACGATTTCTAGGAATAATCATCCCGACTGTACGCTGAAGCTGCGGCGTATGAATAGGAAGTTTAGTCGTAAAACGAGGAGTCGTTTCAGACACTGTGCTTTCAGGAAGAAGAGTGACGCCAATTCCTGCGGATACAAGGCCTTTAATCGCATCTAAATCTTCTCCTTCAGATGAAATATTGGGCATGAATCCTGCTTGTTTGCAAGCGTCAAAGGCCATTTTATGTAAAATGAATCCTTTTGGAAATAGCACAAAATCTTCATTTCTTAAATCCCGCAGCCGAATGTTATCCCGTTCAGCGAGCGGATGATGAGAAGGAACAAGGGCTAAAAGATTTTCAGTGAATAGAATATGCCCTTCTATACTCTGATCCTCTACAGGTACAGGGCCTAAAAAAGCGATATTAATATCTCTTTTTTTAACCGATTCAATTAAAAATTTGTACGAACCTTGTCTAAGATGAAAAGCAACATTTGGGTGTTCTTCTTTAAAGGCTGATATAATAGTAGGAAGAAGGTGACTAGCAAGACTTGTTGGAAATCCGATTTTAATCGTTCCTCTTTCGGGATCCAAGTATTCATCGATTTGCTCTTTCGCATAGTCAATCGCTTTCATAGCCGTCTCGGTATGCTCGAGAAAGACTTTTCCTATTGCTGTTAACTTGACATTTCGTCCTTCGCGTTTGAATAAACTAACACCTAGCTCAGACTCCAGGTTCGCGATTTGACGGCTGATTGCTGATTGAGCTACATGCAGATATTCCGCCGCCTCAGATACGTGTTCTCTTTTTGCAACTTCCATAAAATAGCGTAATTGACGCAGTTCCATAGGCATCCTCCATCTATATATATCAAAATTAGATTAGTTTTATCTAAATTATATATTGTTTATATTGATTTGAAAACTTACAATGTAAACAGGTGATCTTAAAAAGATAAAGAAAACGAACGGGGGAGAAGAAGATGACATACAATCAAATGCCGAAAGCTCAAGGTCTCTACCGTCCTGAATTTGAGCACGATGCATGTGGAATCGGACTATACGCTCAATTAAAAGGCGTAGCGTCACATGATATCGTTAAAAAAGGACTAAATATGCTTTGCCAGCTTGACCATCGAGGCGGACAGGGAAGCGATCCGCTAACAGGAGATGGAGCTGGATTAATGGTACAAATTCCACACGCGTTCTTTAAAAAGACATGCGTTGAACTGAACTTGCCAGAAAAAGGTCGTTATGGAGTTGGAATGATCTTTTTCTCAAATAATGAAGACGAGCGTCGAGAAATTGAAGCTTATATTAATAAATTAATTGAAGAAGAGGGACAAACGTTATTAGGTTGGAGAACTGTACCTGTAAATGTCGGAAAAATCGGAAAAGTTGCAAAAGAAAGCTGTCCGTATGTACGACAAGTATTTATTGGAGCGAACGACAGTATTCAAGATGACTTAGCGTTTGAGCGTAAACTATATGTTATTCGCAAGCAAGCAGAAAATTGGGCGCAGGCGCGTCAAAACCGTTTTTATTTTACGAGTCTTTCAAGTAGAACAATTGTGTACAAAGGGTTATTAACGCCTGAACAAGTTGATGCTTTTTATCTTGACCTACAAGATGAAGACTTTACTTCAGCGTTTGCTTTAGTGCATTCTCGCTTTAGCACAAACACGTTCCCAAGCTGGGAAAGAGCACATCCAAACCGTTATTTAATTCACAACGGTGAAATCAATACGCTTCGCGGTAATCAAAACTGGATGAGAGCGCGCGAACAGCAGTTTGTTTCGGACGCATTTGGTAAGGATTTACCGAAGGTTCTTCCAATTTTAGATGCTGAAGGAAGCGACTCATCCATGTTAGATAATGCGCTGGAGTTCTTTGTATTGGCCGGCCGCAAGCCAGCGCATGCAGCGATGATGCTTATTCCAGAGCCTTGGTCTGAGAATCCGCACATGTCAAAAGAAAAACGTGCTTTCTATGAGTATCATAGCGCATTAATGGAGCCATGGGATGGTCCGACTGCTATTTCGTTTACAGATGGAAAGCAAATCGGTGCTATTTTAGATCGTAACGGTTTACGTCCAGCTCGCTATTATGTTACAAAAGATGATTACATCATACTTTCATCAGAAGTAGGCGTCATTGATGTTGAAGATGAAAATGTATTATATAAAGATCGTTTAAGCCCAGGTAAAATGCTTCTAATCGATTTAGAGGAAGGCCGAATTATTTCAGACGAAGAAATTAAATCTGAAATGGCACAGGCTGAGCCTTATCAAGAGTGGTTAGATGAACAGCTGGTAACGTTGCCAGAAGTGCAGGAAGAAAAATCTGAATACTTCGATGATTTGGTTATTCGCCAGAAGTCATTTGGCTACACGTATGAAGATATTCATAAATATTTAGTTCCAGTTATTACAGAAGGAAAAGATCCGCTTGGTTCGATGGGTAATGATACTCCATTAGCCGTGTTGTCTGATCGTCCTCAATCGCTGTTCAATTACTTTAAGCAGCTGTTTGCTCAAGTAACGAACCCACCGATTGATGCTATTCGTGAACAGTTGGTTACATCAACAATGACATTGCTTGGTGCAGAAGGGAATTTACTGCATCCAACAAAAGAAAATATTCATCGAATTCAGCTTGAGACGCCGGTTTTAACAAACGATCAAACTGATCAGCTGAAGTCTGCTATTCATCCAGATTTCAAAAGTGCTGTTATTTCTGCTGTGTTCACAAATGATTTAAAAGCAGATCTTGATCGCGTATTTGCTGAAGCTGAATCGGCAATTAACGCAGGCGCTAGCATTCTTGTTCTGACAGACCGTGAAGCAGGAGCTCAATCTGTAGCTATTCCAGCTTTATTAGCGGTCAGCGGGCTTCACCAGCACTTAGTGCGAAAAGGAAACCGTACAAAGGCGAGCATTGTAGTGGAAACAGGAGAAGCACGTGAAGTGCACCATTTTGCAGCGCTGATTGGTTACGGCGCAGACGCAATTAATCCATATCTTACTTTTGCAACATATCAAAATGAAATTGACGCAGGTACGTTGAACGTATCGTATGACTATGCTGTTGAGAAATATGTAAAAGCTGTTACTGAAGGTGTCGTAAAAGTAATGTCTAAAATGGGTATTTCAACGGTGCAAAGTTATCGGGGCGCACAAATTTTTGAAGCAGTTGGAATCAGTGCAGAGGTTATCGAGCAATATTTTACAGGTACTGCTTCGCAGCTTGGCGGTATCGGTTTAGATGTTATTGCAAAAGAAGCGAAAACGCGTCATGACAATGCTTATGTTGAAACAATTGAGCAAACGTTAGAATCAGGAAGTGACTTCCAGTGGAGACACACGGGCGAGCATCATGCGTTTAATCCAAAAACAATTCACACGTTGCAGTGGGCTTGCCGTAAGGGAGATTACAGCTTATTTAAAAAATTCTCTGAATCGGCTAATGAAGAACGCATCGGTTTCTTGCGCAACCTATTCTCGTTTAATGAAACGCGTTCATCTATCTCCATTGATGAAGTGGAATCAGTTGATTCGATTGTAAAACGTTTTAAATCAGGTGCTATGTCGTTTGGATCTTTAAGTCAAGAAGCTCATGAAACATTAGCGATCGCGATGAACCGTTTAGGAGCACGCAGTAACAGTGGAGAAGGTGGCGAGCATCCTAGCCGCTACACTGTGGATGAAAATGGAGATAATCGCCGCAGTGCGATTAAACAGATTGCTTCTGGCCGTTTTGGAGTGAAAAGTCATTACCTTGTGAATGCGGATGAGCTTCAAATTAAAATGGCACAAGGTGCAAAACCAGGAGAAGGCGGTCAGCTTCCAGGAAACAAAGTATATCCATGGGTAGCAGATGTGCGTGGATCAACGCCAGGAGTAGGCTTAATTTCACCTCCTCCACACCACGATATTTACTCGATTGAAGATTTAGCACAGCTTATTCATGACTTAAAAAATATAAACCGTGATGCACGAATCAGCGTCAAACTCGTTTCAAAAGCAGGAGTAGGAACGATTGCTGCCGGAGTAGCAAAAGGAGTAGCGGACGTTATTGTTATTAGCGGTTACGACGGAGGTACGGGAGCATCTCCAAAAACAAGTATTAAACACACTGGACTACCGTGGGAACTTGGCTTAGCAGAAGCTCATCAAACGCTTATGTTAAACGGTCTTCGTGAAAAGGTAGTGCTTGAAACAGACGGGAAATTAATGACGGGTAAAGATGTAGTCATGGCAGCACTTTTAGGAGCAGAAGAGTTTGGTTTTGCTACGGCGCCTTTAATTGTTTTAGGCTGTATCATGATGCGTGCGTGTCACTTAGATACATGTCCAGTTGGAGTGGCAACGCAAAACCCAGAGCTTCGTAAAAAGTTCCTAGGAGAAGCGGATCACATCGTTAACTATATGAAATTTGTTGCACAAGAAGTGCGCGAAATTATGGCTGAACTTGGATTTAAAACAGTGGATGAAATGGTTGGACGTACAGACGTATTAAGCGTTAGCGAACGTGCAAAAAATCACTGGAAAGCGCAGCACTTAGACTTAACAACTCTTTTATATCAAGCTGAAGGTGTACGTACCTTTAAAACACCTCAAAACCACAAAATTGACGAATCTCTTGATATGCAAAAGATTTTGCCTGCGGTACAGCAAGCAATCGAGCATAAGTATCAAGTTGAGTTAGAACTGCCAATTTCTAATATTAACCGTGTAGCTGGAACAATTGTAGGAAGTGAAGTTACAAAACGTTACGGTGAGAAAGGTCTGCCAGAAGATACGATTACTCTTCGATTCACTGGCTCTGCAGGACAAAGTTTTGGTGCGTTTGTTCCAAAAGGAATGTCTATGTATCTAACTGGAGATGCAAATGATTATATCGGAAAAGGTTTATCAGGAGGTAAAATCATTGTTGCTCCACCTAAGGAAACAACGGCTGTGTCAGGTGAGAATGTTATCGTCGGGAACGTTGCATTTTACGGTGCAACAAGCGGTGAAGCCTATGTTAGCGGGCTAGCAGGGGAACGTTTTGCAGTTCGTAACAGCGGTGTGAACGTAGTGGTTGAAGGAATTGGCGATCATGGCTGTGAATATATGACTGGCGGACGTGTTGTCGTATTAGGCGATGTAGGTAAAAACTTTGGTGCAGGAATGTCAGGCGGTATTGCTTACGTATTTGCTGATGACCAAGAAGCATTCAAAAACCTTTGCAATAAAGACATGATTGGATTTGAGAGCTTAAAAGGCGAAGAAGCAGAAGAAGTAAAAGAGATGGTTTCAAATCATCTGAAATATACGAACAGTCATAAAGCAGCATTTGTCTTGGAAAATTGGGAACAATCACTTTCAAAATTTGTAAAAGTGATTCCGAATGATTATAAACGCATGATGAATCGCATTGAAGAGCAAAAAGCAGCTGGACTAACGGAAGAAGAAGCAGCTATGAGTGCGTTTGAGGAAAATGCAAAACAAGAAAAGAAAGCATCGGCAAAACAACAAGAAGCGGTAGCTCAGTAAGAAAGGGGAGAGTACGATGGGAAAACCAACAGGGTTTATGGAAATCAAACGTGAAAAAGGGAAGGAACGTGACCCGTTAAAACGTTTAGGTGATTGGAAAGAGTATGCTGCTCCTTTATCTGATGAAGCGCTAAGCCGTCAAGGAGCACGATGTATGGATTGTGGCACACCTTTTTGCCACATGGGAATGGATATTAATGCTTTTACTTCCGGATGTCCAATCTATAACTTAATTCCAGAGTGGAATGATTTAGTTTATAAAGGACGCTGGAAAGAAGCTTTAGAGCGTTTAATGAAAACGAACAACTTCCCGGAGTTTACAGGACGCGTTTGTCCTGCTCCGTGTGAAGGTTCCTGTACGCTTGCTATTTCAGATCCAGCGGTTTCGATCAAGAATATTGAACGCGCTATTATTGATAAAGGCTTTGAGAATGGGTGGATTACTCCGCGTATTCCGGAGAAAAGAACAGGCAAAAAAATTGCTGTTATTGGCTCTGGACCAGCAGGCTTAGCGAGCGCAGATCAGCTGAACCAAGCGGGTCATTCAGTAACGGTATATGAAAGAGCAGATCGTGCCGGCGGTTTATTAACATATGGAATCCCAAATATGAAGCTAGATAAAGAAGTAGTGGAAAGACGTGTTCGTTTATTGACGCAAGAAGGTATTGATTTTGTAACGAATACGGAAGTTGGAAAAGACATTACTGCTGAAGAGTTAAAAGAACAATATGATGCTGTGATTTTGTGTACAGGAGCTCAGAAGCAAAGAGATCTAGTATTAGAAGGTCGTGAAGCAAAAGGAGTTCACTTTGCAATGGACTACTTAACAACTTCAACAAAAAGCCTTTTAGACTCTAACTTCAAAGATGGTCAATTTATTGATGCAGAAGGAAAAGACGTTATTGTTATTGGAGGCGGAGACACGGGAGCTGACTGTGTGGCTACTGCTCTTCGTCAAAAATGCCGCAGCGTTGTTCAGTTTGGTAAACATCCTCAGCTTCCTGCTGAGCGTACGGCAGATAATATGTGGCCTGAATATCCACATGTATTTAATCTTGAATATGCTTATGAAGAAGCACAGGCGAAATTTGGGGACGATCCACGTGAATATTCAATTCAAACGAAAAAAATCGTGGCAGATGAGCAAGGCAATCTAAAGGAACTTCATACGGTTCAAATGGAAAAAGTAAAAGGTGAAAATGGACAGTACATCTTTACCGAAATTCCAGGAACAGAAAAAGTATGGCCAGCTCAGCTTGTCTTTATTGCGATTGGGTTTGAAGGTCCAGAGCACCCGGTTCTATCAGCGTTTGGTGTTGAAACGAAAAATCGTCGCGTAGATGCAGCGTATGGAAATTACAAAACAAATGTTGAAGGTGTTTTTGCTGCTGGTGACGCTCGTCGTGGGCAAAGTTTAATCGTATGGGCTATTCATGAAGGTCGTGAAGTAGCTAAACAAGTTGATAGCCATCTAATGGGAGCAACTGTATTACCATAACAAAAAACCGTCACAATTGTGGCGGTTTTTTGTTTATCTAGGATTTGGCACTTCATTTCCTCTTCGTAAATTTTCAAATGAAACGGTTAAAATCGTGTTGGTGATTCGAATTTGTGAAGCGGGGGAAACGCTGTATAAGTTAAAAAGTTCAAATATCCAGGGGTCACGTTTTTTCAGCTGTCGCGCCGCTTTTTCGACACGTTCGTTAATAGATCCGCTGTAATTGCTATAGTTATCATCAACAAATCTTACAATGGAACGAAATAAGTATTCTGTTAGTTTGCTATCCATCCCGCCTCGTTGAGCATCTCTGTAGATGGACTGATACTGTCGTTTTAAAATTTTCATCACTCTGTCTACATCGCGTGTAGATCTAACTTCCTCTTCTTCATGCAGGATATAAGAAAATAAGTCTTCGTTGTATCTATAAGGTTCTAAATAATTTTCATTCGTAGTAGGAACCACTGGATGGTAATAGCGCGGCATATAGGGGTAAACCCATTGACTGTACATGAAACATTCACACCTTCCTCGTTCATTTCCCATTAGTTTATGCACGAGCGTGCTAGCTGCTGCATGTTTGTTTTAAATAAAATTTAGGAGTTTGATAATAGGACCACCCTCTAAATTCTTGATAAGTCGATATAAAATAAATGTAAATCGGTGTATTTAGCAAGTCGGGATAATGTTGAAAAAACGCTTGGTCTCCGTAAAACATTGCTTCTAAAGCAAGGGGGAGTTCCCGGCGGAAAATCTGATAACGAAGCTGCGCTTGTTCCCGGCTGAATTCACCTCCGCTAACAAAAACTTCGCCTTGAATAACTGCTTGTCGGTCTGTTACATGAAGAGCAGCTAGTACTTCATCACGCATATTTTTATCTATCGCCTTCTTGTTGTATGAGCATCCGATGCTTAAAAAAAGCTGACCGGTTGTATCGGAATGAGTAAGGGTATATTTTCGTCCGGAAACCGGATAGGAGGAAGTAGCAGGTGGAATAAGGGTCGTAGAAAGTTTTGAAGAATTAAACGAACTCATAGTCATTGACACTCCTTTTTTTGAATAAATTTCAATATTATACGGTGCTATGGGCTCAGTTGTGATAAATGTCTATTTTGTTTCTGTAAGAAAGGCGTTTTGATGTACTTTTTAAAAGGTTGATGGTAATATTTAACTAAAATGATGCGTGTACAGTCCCCACAGATTATCTTCAAAAGCAAATGTGAATGGAGGTTATCACTTGAATATCATAACGTTTGACGGTAAGTATGGAAACTGGTTAACGACTAAAAATCCTCTTCAATTTCAAGCAGCCACTGCTTATGGAAACATCGGGCTAGCTCCTATCTATTGGGGAACAAAAGAAGAAAAAAATGGATGGTATTACATGTATCAGCCTGAAGAAATAACGGGCGTTCAAGTAGAAGGTGAAGCTGACGGTGGTAAATTTCTCATTCGAATTCCTGATGATTGGAATGGAAAGTTAGTTATGTCAGGAGTCCCAGCTACCCGAGATGAGAAATCAACGGATTTACTATTCAGCGACTATGTGTTGGCAAAAGGATTTGCGTTTGCTGCTTCTGATAAAGGAACTCAGGGAGAAGAAGTAAGAGATGATCCATTTGCTAAAGCAAAGAATGCGTTAGTCAAAGAAGAAGACTCCATTAAAAAATGGCATATTCAATATCGCGAAGTGACAAAAATCGCGCAGAAATTTTTATTTGAAAATTATCGTCATAAACTTCAGAAAGAAGTGACAGAATATTTTGATATAAAAACATATGCGTTGGGTATTTCTAATGGTGGTTACGTTGTTCGCTACGCTTTAGAAAACGACGGGAAACATGGAGAGCCGCAGCTTTTTAATGGAGGCGTTGAATGGGAAGGGGTTATGTGGCGAGCTGATCACGATAATTTAATTACTTCCCTAACACCTGTTGTAAATCATGCCCAAGAAGCACTGTATACAGTAGGTGAATCGCAAAAAGAAGCTTTGCATCGGTTGTATCAAGCAGGATTGCCAAAAGGATCTGAGTTTCTATGGCCATATCATGACCAGTATTATTGGTTTTTAACGCTTAATATATATAGAGATGAGTTTGACAGTCAGGCACCTGGAAGCATTCCGTGGCAAAAATACTTGACGCTTTTTGAAAACGGAGTGAGAGATCGCTCGTTAGACTCTATTTTTGAAAAGTATGATTATCGAGAAAGACCGCAAGATGTAAAGCAACGCGTCCGTGAAATTGAAAATACAGGTGATATTTCCGTTCCATTGATAAGCATTACAGGGTCGCTAGATGCTCTTATTTTTCCAGATATTCATGCCTATCCTTATGAACAACTAGTAAAAGATTCTGGTAAACAGCACCTTCATCGTCACTATGTAATTGAAAATGGAAACCACATTGATAGCTTAGTGTGGAATCATCAAATTGATCCAGATCGAAAGCTTCAGCCTCTTCTGCCTTATGTGTATCAAGGATTTGAACTACTATGTGATTGGGTGGAGAATTTTGAAGAACCTCCGAAAAATAAGAAAATAAGTGTGCCTCTCAAGGAAATGCATGTAAAGGATCTAAAAACAGAGGAAGACGTACTGCCGTTGACTACAAAGAAAAGCGTATCAACAGAAAAATAAATCGTCGAAAACCGTGCCGAAGGTGCGGTTTTTAATTTGGAAAAGCAACGTTTGAATAAAAACAGCTTTGGTGAATGCAAAATATTATAGTGCGATAAGAATGGAATATACGTTATTTGTTATTTATTTTCATCTATTTAAAATAAAAATAATAAAAACATTGAACAAAACCGAACTTTTGTGTTAGATTAATAACTATAATTCGTACATTTATTAAATGGCTACAGTTGAAAGGAGCAAAAAACATCATGACAGCGAAAGTAATTAAAGGAAAAGAAGTAGCGCAAGAACTGCGCGCCGCATTAAAAGAAGAGGTAGCTCAATTAAAAACAAAAGGTATCGTTCCTGGTTTAACCGTGATTTTAGTAGGAGAAAACCCTGCTTCCCAATCATATGTAAAAGCAAAAGCAAAGGCTTGTGAAGAAATCGGTGTTGCATCTGAAATTATCAAACGTGACGTAACGATTACTGAAGAAGAGCTTTTAAACGAAATCCATCACTTGAATGGAAATCCATCTGTTCATGGTATTCTTATTCAACTTCCATTACCAAAACATATTGATGAAAAAGCAGTATTAAATGCCGTATCTCCTAAAAAAGATGTAGATGGCTTCCACCCAGTAAGCGTAGGGAATATGGTCATTGGCGATGAGTGCTATTTACCATGTACACCACACGGTATCGTTGAGTTAATTAAACGTTCAGGTGAAGAAATTTCAGGTAAACATGCGGTAGTAATTGGACGAAGCAATATTGTTGGTAAACCAGTATCCATGCTGTTACTTCAAGAAAGTGCAACGGTAACAATTGCTCACTCTCGCACAAAAGATTTATCTGCTTTAACAAAACAAGCTGATATTCTTGTGTCAGCTGTAGGACAACCTAGACTTATCAAAGCAGATGATATTAAGCCGGGTGCCATTGTAATTGATGTAGGTAACACAATGGAAAATGGTAAACTCGTTGGTGATGTTGATTACGAAGCGGCTTTAGAAGTTGCAGGTTATATCACACCAGTACCAGGCGGCGTTGGTCCGATGACCATCACGATGCTATTAAAAAATACGGTAGACGCTGCTAAAACAATTAACAACGTAAAATAATAGAAAGTTAAAAATCCCGTGCGTATATGCACGGGATTTTTTTGCTTCAGTAATGGAATGAAAGCTAAAAGAATAGAATGTAACAATCTGTATAGAAAGAGGAGGAAGCGATGGTTACGTTACCTGCAACGGTATATTCTCAACTAATGGTGAAGAAAAAGTTAAACGTTTACTATCCAGCTGTTCATTTGACTAATCAAGCTGTTCAGCACAGCATTAACAGTAAAATCTTGCAGCGTACGAATGAATTAATTCGTCAGCAGGGATATGGAGAAAATCCGGATACAGAAGAAACGGGTTATTATGAGTTGAAAACAAACGAGCGAAATGTGCTCAGCTTAATGCTTGTCAATTTTGCTTATTCCGGGGGAGCGCACGGATTGACCGTGGTAGTTCCGTTAACATTTAACGTGCTGAATGGAAAAACGTATCAACTAAAAGATTTATTTAAAAAAGACAGTAATTACGTGAGTGTTCTTTCTAAAATAGTAGGAGAGCAAATAAAAGAGCGCGATATTATGGTTCTTGGAGAATATAAAGGAATTAAACCAGATCAAGATTTTTATATCGCGGATAAATCACTTGTGCTATTTTATCAGCTGTATGACCTGGCTCCTTACGCATATGGAATTCCTTACTTTCCAATTTCTATCTATGCTATTCAAGATATTATTGCAGATGAAAGTCCACTTGGACAAATGTTTGGATAAAGTTATAAAAAGTTGCGGTGCGGCCGTACGTATCTTTTTAATTCGGCCGCTAACTGCTGACGAAGCGAACGAACGCTAATCGCTTCAGCAATATCTTTTGCCACGGGAAATACACCGATTTTAGTGATATGAACACGAAGATACCCCTCATACAAGCATCCTCGCTCCGCATGCTTGATTTTGGTGCGTACAACAGCTTCTATTTTATCGTTTTCATTTTGCAAAGGGTAAGAATCTGTAATATGAAAACGAAAAGAATATTCCTCCATCACCATCATCCTTTTTTCTATGATATGTACTAGCATACTATACAAATAGTGAATCAGAAAAAATAAATGTGTCAAAAGAACAAAGCGCAAAGCAATCAAGGAAGCAGTTTCTTGCATGTAATGATCATTATTTGTGAACGATAACAGAAAAAGACAAAAAGCTGGAGTTGTGATGATAAAAATAGCATTCAAAGGATTACTTATTATTTTATCTTTATATATTCTGTATGTGGTTATAACGGCGGTGGTTCTCTTTTATGTACCTTTAAAAACAGGTGAGGAAACGACCTCAATTAAACCGGCTAGCTTTTTTGGTCACAGTGAGTCTACGGATCGAGTGAGACTTCTTGAAGATGGTTATGAGGCAGGAAGAGTTCGTATTCAAATGATTCAAGAAGCTGAGAAATCGATTGATATTGCTTATTACTCAATAGGAAAAGGAGAGTCAACTGATTTAATTATGGCCGCTCTTTTTAAAGCAGCTGATCGAGGCGTCCATACTCGGGTTCTTTTGGATGGGATAGCTAACGGCTTACGGGGAAACCGAAGGGGCGTGCTCTATGCATTAGCTTCACATCCTAATATTGAAGTGAAGTATTACGAACCATTTCAATTGTTTAAACCTTGGGCGTGGCAAAATCGTATGCATGACAAAATAATGGTTGTAGACGGACAGCTAGGCATAATAGGAGGACGGAATATAGGGGACAAATATTTGGCTAAAAAGCCTCCTCCAGACTTCGTCTATGATCGTGATGTCTTTATTACAAACAGCAAACATAAACAAGATAGCGTCATCACTCAAATGCAAAATTATATAAATGAATTATGGGCTCATCCTTACACTAAAAAAGCTTTTCATCATCTCACACAGTACCAGGTCGATCAGGGAAAGAGAATGGAAGCTTTGCTGCTGCAGCAATATGATAAAGCTAAGCAAGTAGGAGAAACGTTTGCGACGCCTAAGATTAATTGGAATGATTCCACCGTTCCTACAAAGCGTGTTTCTTTTATTCATAATCCAATTGAACGCTTTAATAAAAGACCTTTTATGTGGAAAACGTTTATTAACCTGGCAGAAGCAGCTAACGGCTCTGTTCTTATTCAAAGTCCTTATGTGGTGCCCACCAATGCGATGAGAAAGTATACAGCCATGAAAAAGAAGCCAGACGTTCAATGGACGCTACTCACAAATTCAGTTACATCTACGCCCAATGTGTTGGCTTTTTCCGGGTATATCAGTATGCGTGATATGATTGTGAAGACAGGTGTAAAGCTTTACGAATACCAAGGACCTTATTCCATCCATGCCAAATCTGTGATTTATGATCAAAGACTCAGCGCCGTAGGCTCTTTCAATTTAGATTCCCGTTCTACGTTTTTGAATAACGAATCAATGGTCATTATCGATAGTCAAGAATTTGCAAAAGAGCTGACAAAGGCGATGGAAAACAAAATGGATAAAAGTATTCTTATTGCCAATCACAAGCGATGGATTAAATCTCCTGAGATTCAAAAGAAAGAAGAACCTGTTATAAAGCGAACCTTCCTATACACACTTGCAAAAGTAACGAGGTTTTTTAAGGAATTTATTTAAACGAGTGACGATATAATAAAAAAACAGCCAATGAATATTCATTCATTGGCTGTTTTTTTATTATATCCTAAGAAGAAAGAAGTTTTGGTTCAGGAGGCGATGTTAAAAGCATACATTAAAGCGAATCTTTAAAGTGAAAGGAGCGATTTCATGTCTTATGAAGAAGATGAACGCAACTATGAAACGCCGTCGATGGTGACACACGTCGATCCTTATGTATATGCTACACTGCAGTCTGTTCAAGGGAAGGATGTCGTGATTGAGACGGTAAGAGGAAGTGTAAGAGGCAGAGTGAAAGATGTGAAAATTGATCATGTTGTGATTGCAGCTAAAGGCTCTACCTTTTTTGTTCGAATTCAGCAAATTGTGTGGATTATGCCCGAATAGGTAATGAACAGTAGAGTTATCTCTGCTGTTTTTTTATGTGGAAAACATACTTAATTCTTATAGAGAGAATGAAACAACCTTTTGGACACATACAAGTAAATAGACGGATTTACGTTTTAATTTTATTTACATGTATCGAAATAAGTCAGTATCTAATTATACTAGGTTGGGGGAATGTGCTGTGTTCAAACGAATAGATAAGTTACTCATCGATTTACCTGAATCCAAAAACCCAGATCCAAATGCGGCTGCTGCCGTTCAAGAATTGTTGGGCGGCAAGTTTGGAGAAATGTCAACGCTGAATAATTACATGTATCAATCATTCAATTTTCGCTCCAAGAAAAAGCTAAGACCGTTTTATGATTTAGTAGCAAGTATTACTGCAGAAGAATTTGGACATGTGGAACTTGTGTCCAATACAATCAATCTTATGCTGCAAGGAACAACATTTCCAGGGGACCCAAACATTGCACCACTACAAAATGCGAAGAACCTTCGAAATACTTCTCATTTTATTGAAACCGCTCAAACAGCGTACCCTTTTGATTCGATGGGAAGACCATGGACAGGGAGTAACGTGTTTAACAGCGGAAATTTAATCTTAGATTTACTTCATAATTTCTTTTTAGAATGCGGAGCACGTACACATAAAATGCGTGTATACGAAATGACGGATAATCCCGTAGCTCGTGAAATGATTGGGTATTTATTAGTACGAGGCGGAGTCCATGTTATTGCCTACGCAAAAGCACTCGAAATAGCAACGGGCGTGGAGATGACAAAGCTTATTCCAATTCCTAATTTGAGCAACAAGGCATTTGATACAGCAAGGAAATTTGAAGATCAAGGAGTTCATCGTCGACTTTATACGTTCAGCGACGGCGATTACAAAAAAATAGCTCAAATATGGAAAGGTACGCATCCCGAAGATGGCAGTTTATTAGAAGTCATCGAAGGAACCCCTAACGGAAGCAGCATTCCTGATTTAGATGACATACCAGAAGAGTTTGCTCCTGGCATCGGTCCGGATGAATTTGCAGAAATTGCCCGTCGTTTGCAGCAGTCTGCAGGAATTTCAGACTATAAAAAATAAATTCAGCGAAAAATTTTCCACTATTCTCTTTTACTTATTGGAGACAACAGGTAGTATAAACTTAATAAATAAAAAAGGAGGAAGGTACGTGGAAACCCCCGTTTTGGTGAAACCAGATGCAGCTTATCGAAATGCTTATATGAGTTTTTATAATGAATGGAAAGAAAGCGGAGAAAAAATGATTCCGTGGGTAATTGCTAAAGACCCTACTCACTTTGAAGGAATGATTCAAGAGTTAATAAATGCCGAAAAAGGGATCGGATTAAAAAAAGGATATGTATCGGATTCTACCTATTGGCTAATGTATAAAGAAAGAGTGATAGGCGTAGTTAATATCCGTCATGAACTAAGTGAATTGCTCCGAAACAGCGGGGGGCATATAGGTTATGGTATTCGGCCAAGCGAAAGAAAAAAAGGGTATGCAAAGCTTCTATTAAAGTTATCTCTTCAAGAGATCAGAAAGCTAGGAGTTCAACGGGCATTAGTAGTGTGCGATGATTGGAACACCGCTTCTCGTCAAACTATTTTGGCAAACGGTGGTATACAAGACGAGGATTATATAGAAGAAAACGGAGCTGTTGTTCAGCGCTTTTGGATTCATACGGATAAAATAGTATAAAAAAGAGGTGAATTTTTAAATTCACCTCTTTTATGCTTAGTCATATTGTTTTAAAGCTAATTTCAGTCGCATATAGGTATACATAGCGTATGCCTGTCTTCCTTTTAAACTGTACGGATTTGCTTTGGAGCAAAGACAGTTAAGAAATTGCTCATCACATGAGCGGCATGAACCGTAATCTTCATAGCATAAATCATGGTATTTACAGCAGCAGTCTACATCATTTACTGGGCATCCTGGACCACTGCATCCTGGGCCGCACCATTTATAGCCTGGGAAAAGGCAGGGCGTGGCTTTCCTTTTGTTCGGAACAGACATAATCATACATCCTTTTCAATAGTCTCTTTACAGTAAATGCAATAAGAAAAAAAAGGACAGAGACAAACACCTTGCAGCAGCGGCCTAATTTTCCTGAATTTCTATTTAATCGATAAATGCGTCATTCATTCGCATTAATAGTTTGCCAAACAGCTCCTTTTCTTCACTTGACCATTTTTTTAACATACTATGATAGCGTTCAAGACGCATTTGCTTATCAGTTTGCAGCATTTGTTTCCCGCGTGTTGTGATGTTAAATAGGCTGACTCGTCCATCTGAAGGATCAGAGGAGCGAGAAATAAGCTTTTTATTTTCTAGAGCAGCTGCTTGTCTAGAAAGAGTTGAAATGTCTAGTTTAAACGCTTCTGCCAGTTCTTTTACACGAGCTGGTCCAAATTCATCTAATTGTCGCAATAATAAATAAGCTGATCTTTCTAGGTTTCCTATTTTATTTTCAGAATTATCAAGATAGACCGCTCGTCTAATAAAGGTAGTAAGTTCATATTCAATCAATTCAATTGAATTCTTTTCTTGCATCATAATCGCCCCTTACAAAATCATTCATTGACAAAGAAATATATACTTGTATAATACAAATGTATATATAGTTGTATAGTACAAGTAAAAGTAGGTAAAGTAAAGGTGTTTATATAGTTAAATGTTAGACAACATGACAAAATAAAGAGAGGAGGGCAGCTGTTCTTTATTTATAGGACAGTGACCTATAATGAAAGTGATACGAATCATTTTACAAATTGCGATTCTTTATGCTTTTTCTATGATTGGAGAAGCTGTTCACCATATGCTTCATCTACCTATTCCAGGCAGTATTATAGGCTTAATTTTAATGCTCATTTGCTTAACGTGCAAAGTTGTTCCCATCAAAATAATTGAAGACGGAGCAAGTTTCTTGTTATCTTTTTTACCGCTATTATTCATACCAGCTATGGCAGGTGTGATGAATTATCCTTCGCTTCTTTCAAGCAGCGGAGCGGTTCTATTTTTAATTATTGTGCTTAGTACGATTGTTACGATGGCCGCCGCAGGGACTGCCAGCCAACTTTTGGAAAAGAAAGCAAACAAACGAAAGGAGAAACAACAGTGCAAGAATTCTTTATCGCGGTCTTTATAATCGTAGCTACAGTTGCTTTGTATCTAGTCATGGCAAAAGTATACGTGCGGTTCTCCTATCCGATTCTTATTCCTGTTTTAACTACAACCATATTCGTTATTCTTCTTTTGCTTGCTTTTCATGTTTCCTATGATGAGTATATGATTGGAGGCAAATGGATTAATTCACTTCTAGGACCAGCGGTTGTTGCATTAGCGTATCCACTCTATAAACAGCGTGAGATGCTGGTGAAATACAGCGTTCCTATTATTGGAGGGGTATTTGTAGGGTTATTCGCAGGCATGATCAGCGGACTTGTGTTTGCTGAAGTATTTGGCATTGATCGAAGCCTGATTTTATCCATTATTCCTAAATCTATTACTACCCCGGTAGCGATTCAAATTGCCACAGGACTAGGGGGCGTTCCATCGATGACCGTGGTATTTGTTATGATTGCAGGCTTTTCAGGGGTAATCCTTGGACCTTTACTTTTAAAGTGGATTCGCATCAAAAGTTCTTTAGGAAAAGGCATTGCACTAGGCAGTGCTTCTCATGCCCTAGGAACTTCTAAAGCATTTGAATACGGTGAACTAACAGTATCGATGAGTTCAGTATCGATGACGTTAAGCGCTGTATTAGGATCGGTTTTTGGACCGATTGTCGTCTGGCTATTCCAAGTGTAAGGTGAGACAAAAGAAAGTCAATATAAAAAACGAGGCTGAGACAAAAGTATGTTAGTTAAAGTTGAACGCGAACTATCTATTGAAAGGTGATGGATAGTTCGTGTTTTTTTATGATCATCGTAAACGTAGATTTAATGTATGTACTGACTTCTAACTGTTGATTTCGTTATGTCCCCATCTCGCTTTTTATATAAAAGCATAAATTTTTTCCGAAGCAAATTTTAAGTTGTGCGGCTCTTACTCTGATACTATAATAAAAAGAAAGAAAATTCATAAAATAACCGCTTTTTTGTTATTTTTAGGAAGGCTAGTCAATTGTCGGGTGGGTAAGTAGGCTTAGTCAAAGTTATATACGCAGTAAAAATAGCAGAAAAGAGGAGCTGAACGTATTTTATGAAAGAGGAGCTCGTGTATATAGGAAAAAAGATTCTTGAACATAAATATAGCTTGTCAGAAAAATTAGCCGAACGTTTAGATGCTACACATACGCTAAGTCTAGAGGAATTGAAAGAAAAGAAAATTCTGAAGTGGCGAGTGTTAATTATGGAATACTTTGGAAGATCTCTATTTGAAGAACAAGAGACTTTACTTAAACTTGTTAAAGAATGGGCACTAGAAACGGGAAAATATGCAGTGGAAAAAAATATTCCTTTAGAAAAAGCACTAGGTATCCTTCCAATCTATCGCAGCGTTATTTGGGATGTATTTACAAGAGAACTAGAGGAGCACCAGTTTGCTGCAATTACCATGCTGCATGTCAGTGAACGAATTGATCCACTTTTAGATACGGTAACATGTGTTTTTGGTCAAATTTATGACGAGCATAATCGATATATGATGAATTTAGCTTATACGTCACTAGAAGAACTTTCAGTTCCGCTCGTACCCGTTACAAAAGGGATTGCTATTATGCCCATTATTGGAGAAATTGATACCCACCGCTCGCAGGTTATTATGGAAACCTGCTTAAAAAAAGGGACAAGCCTTCAATTATCTTATCTTATTTTGGATATTTCAGGTGTCGTGATTATTGATACAATGGTAGCAGACAATCTTTTTAAAATTCATCGATCTCTTAAATTGGTGGGAGTGGAAGCTATTATAACGGGGATACGACCTGAAATTGCCCAAACGGTAGTGAAACTAGGAATTGATTTTAATCAAATTAAAACAGAAGCAAATTTAGAAGCGGCGCTCTTAAAAATTGGGTTTATACGCCCTGAAGAACATAGCCGCGCGCATGTGTCATCACGGCGCATAAAATGACTGGCCATAAATGTGGATTTCAGCAGATAGAAAGTAAGCGCATAGTAAAAAAGCGGATGTTAATTAACATCCGCTTTTTTGCTTAATAAATGCCATATGCCATGGCAGCACAAAAGCATAAACGAGGAAGTATACCACGATTGAATAGATAAAAAACCAGCCGTTTAAATGCATATAGCCACTTTTAATCATTCCGTATTCTATGAGTAGTGAACCAGCGCAAAAGAGAAGGGCTAAAACCCATTTATTTTTAGCTGTTAAGTAAGTCAAAAATAAAATGGAAAGGGAAGGTGGAATAAACGTATAGCTTACAATATCTCCAAGTCCTGTAACTTTTGGATCTCCCAAATCAATTACGTTAAAAACACGCGTAATGATAACATCACAAAGCCATCCGACAAATCCAACTGCGCTAAACGTGATATAAAAATCTCGCCAAGTTAGCTGTCGTTTAAATAAAACAAAGGCAAGAATAAATAAACATAAACTAACGGTAATCGGAAACCACAAACCATGTGCAGATAAGTCTAAATGCTGAATTGCTTGCTCCAACATTGTTCACCTCAAAAGGAAGAGTTAGTGTTGAAGTTAGCCTATGTTATGGAAAGTATTTTATACATTTTCTACGCGTTGCGCGTATATTCTTCTCGCAAGATTGAATATAACTTTAAGTCTTGGTGAGCTCCCTTAATAAACATGGCTTTTCGAATCGTTCCTTCATAAGACATACCGATTTTTTTCATCACTTTCTCAGATGCGGCATTCTCAACAAAGCACCTCGCCTGAATGCGGACCAAATCCATTTCTTCAAATCCAAACGCAATTACTTTTTCAGCTGCTTCCGTAACGAATCCCTTATTCCAATATGCTTCAGAAATCGCATAGCCAATTTCCGCGATGCGATGAGTAGGGTTCCAAGTGACAAAGTCAATGGTGCCAATACATTTTTTCAAGGCTTTGATTTCCATAGCCCAAGGAGAAATAGATTGGTTGCTGTACTGCTTTAAAACAAAGGAAACAAACTCTTTTGTATCTTGAAGCTTTCGGTGCTTTTCCCAATTTACATATCTGCTTACCTTTTCATTTGAGGCATATTCAAACATGTCACGCACATCTTTTTTGGTAACTTTCCGCAAGCGGAGTCTTTCTGTTTCTAGTGTGGGTAAATTTCCGTATATATCTTTTACTTGAATCATAAAGTTGTCTCCTTTCTCGGCAAGAAGTGGATGAAGTGTTGATAAGAATGTTTCATAGAAGCTGCAGCATCCAAGAAGAATGCTTTTCATTTCATGTACTTGATTCTTTAATTGTAAAATATTTCATTGCTGAGCGTAAGAGGTCAAATAGCTTTTTAAAAAATAAAAACATTATTTTTACTGTTCATAATCAGTTCACATAAGCTTGTTAGACTAAAGCCAGAAATTACGAAGGAGTGAAATGAAACACATGAACAGTGAAGTGAAAGAAGAACGGACTTCAAACAAAAAAAGAATAGACTTATTTTTAGTTCCAATTGTTTTAATTGCAGCGTTTTTGAACTTATTTAAAATTTGGACAGATGAATACGCCAACGCTTATTACACGGCAGCTGTCAAAAGTATGCTTCAAAGTTTTCATAATTTCTTTTACGCATCTTTTGATCCAGGAGGCTATGTAACGATTGATAAGCCGCCGGTTGTGTTTTGGATTCAGACAATTAGCGCCAAAATATTTGGATTTCACGGGTGGAGCGTGATTTTACCGCAAGCCTTAGCGGGCATCGGTTCAGTTCTTTTACTATACGTACTCGTAAAACGTACGTTTGGGGTATGGGCTGGGAGGTTTGCTGCTCTTGCCATGGCTCTGACGCCAATTGTGCCGGCGGTAAGCCGAACAAATAATATTGATAGTATGCTTGTGTTTACATTATTAGTAGCAACGTGGATGTTGTTTCGTGCTGTGCGTACGGCTAAATTTGGCTGGGTGTTAGCGGCTTTTGCGATGATCGGTGTTGCCTTTAACATGAAAATGCTTCAAGCATACATGGTTTTACCAGCATTCTATGTTTTCTATGTAGTGGCGACCAAAATTACGTGGAAAAAGAAAATTGCTTTTTTAACAACAGCAACTGCACTGATGCTTGCTGTTTCTGTCTCATGGGCAGTTGTAGTAGATTCAACTTCTGCTGATAAGCGGCCTTATATGGGAAGCAGTCAAACAAATTCAGTTCTAGAGCTTGCTTTTGGATATAACGGTATCAATCGTTTAACTGGAAATACAAGCGTGACGGGAAGCAGTCATAAACAGCCTGCTCAAGCTCAGCAGCAAACAGCAAGCAGTGAAACAAAACAAACTAGTAATTCAAATGCTGAATCTTCACAAAGCTCAAATCAAAGCAAGAGCAGCTCTTCTAAAAAGATGCAGGCTCCAGGTGGAGGAAATCAAAACGGAATGTTCAACACAGGGAACCCTGGTCCATTCCGACTGTTCCAAAAAGGATTATCAGATCAAATCAGCTGGTTATTGCCATTTGTAATCTTCTCAATCGTAGGTCTATTTGCAGGAGTGAAATTTAAAGGACCTTACACAACAAAACAAAAAGAAAGTTTATTTTGGTTAGCGTGGCTGCTGCCAGTAGCTGTTTTCTTTAGTATCGCAGGATTTTTTCATCAGTATTATTTAATTATGCTGGCACCTCCAATCGCAGCATTTGCAGGAGCGGGAGCAGTAGCTTTATGGAGTATGTACAAACAGCGTAATGGTTGGAAATCATGGCTGTTGCCGGGAGGTATTTTAACAACAGCAGCGCTTCAAGTATATATTATGTCTCCTTATGTCAGCTCAATCGGCGTAGCGCCAATTGCAGGTGTAGGGGCACTGGGCGTCATTTTAGCTCTTGTTTTAGCTGTTCGTAAAGAGCGTAAAAATTCTGTAACGAATTATTTAGGAGTAGCAGCAATGGTTGTCTTGCTTGCAATGCCGGCGTACTGGGCGATGACACCAATTATTTATGGTGGAAATAGCATGCTTCCAGCAGCAGGTCCTGATTCTTCAAGCGGTATGGGAGGACCTCCAAGCACAGCAACGAATAGCAAACAGTCTGGCTTTAACGGCATGCAGCCTCCAGGAAGCTCTAGCAGCAATTCATCTTCAAACAATCAAATGCAGCCGCCAACCGGTTCATCGAACGGCGGTCAAATGCAAATGCCGGGCGGTTCGTCCAATAATGGTCAAATGCAGCCTCCAAATGGTTCGTCAAGTAGCGGTCAAATGCCAGGAGGCTCGTCCAATAATAATGGTCAAATGCAAATGCCAAGTAGCTCTTCAAGCAAGTTATCATCTTCAAAACGAAAAAGTGGAGGGATGAACGCAGAAGTGAACAAAAAGTTACTAAACTATTTAACAAAAAATAATACAGGCGAAAAATATTTATTTGCCACAACGGATTCAACTTCAGCTGCGCCTTACATTATCAAAACGGGCAAGCCAGTCATGGCAATGGGAGGATTTAGCGGTTCAGACCCAATTTTAACGGTGAGTAAATTAAAAGCCATGATTAAAAAAGGTGAAGTGAAATATTTCTACTTGTCTGGAATGGGCAAGGGAGGTCAATCTGACGTTATCACGTGGATTAAAGAAAATAGTAAGGAGATTCCTTCTTCCAAATGGCAGTCTACTTCATCAAGTGCTCAGCAAGGGCCATCTGGAAACGGAACATTATACGAAATAACGCTTAAATAAGGAGGGCATGAACATGAGTTCAATTATTAAATATTCTATTGTTGTTCCTGTCTACAACGAAGAAGAAGTGATTCATGAAACCTACCGCCGTCTAACAGAAGTGATGCGTTCAACGAAAGAAGCTTACGAGCTTCTTTTCGTGAACGACGGCAGTAGAGACCGAACAGCAGAAATCATTAAAGAGTACAGTGAGCAAGACCCAGCGGTTGTTTTATTAGATTTTGCCCGTAACTTTGGTCATCAAATTGCTATTACAGCTGGTATGGATTATGCAAGAGGAGAAGCGGTTGTTGTGATTGATGCTGATTTGCAAGACCCGCCCGAATTGATTTTAGAGATGATTGAAAAATGGGAGCAAGGGTTTGACGTTGTATACGCTAAGCGTACAAAGCGAAAAGGAGAAACATATTTTAAAAAACAAACGGCTGCTATGTTTTATCGTTTCTTACGTGCGATGACCGATATTGATATTCCGCTCGATACTGGGGATTTTCGTTTGCTGGATCGTAAAGTATGCAATCAAATGAATAGCATTCAAGAAAAAAATCGCTTTGTTCGCGGATTAGTAAGCTGGGTGGGCTTTAAGCAAATAGCAGTAGAATATGAGCGAGACGAGCGTTTGGCTGGGGAGTCCAAATATCCTTTGAAAAAGATGTTGAAGCTTTCAATGGATGGTATTACATCCTTTTCATATAAACCATTAAAGCTAGCTAGCTATGCTGGTGTAACGCTATCTGGTATTGGTTTTATTTATCTTTTAGTAGTACTGTATTTGAAGTTGTTTACAGAAAGCACCATCACAGGATGGTCGTCATTAATTGTCATTCAGCTATTCTTTAGCGGCATCATTTTAATCATTCTTGGTATGATCGGAGAATATATTGGACGCATCTACGATGAAACAAAAAATCGTCCGCTTTATATCGTCCGTGAAAAATATCAGTTTGAAACACGCAAGGAAGTATCTCTCCGTGACTAACAAATGGCTACCTTTGATTAAATTTGCGATAGTAGGAGTTGTGAATACACTGATTGATTTTGTAGTATACGCACTTTTAACAACAATCGGTGTTAACTACATACTAGCGCAGTGGATTTCATACAGCGCGGGGATTTTAAACAGTTATGTCATGAATCGTAAGTGGACGTTTAAGAAAAAAGAAAAAAGCAGTAAGCGTGAAGTGATTTCATTCGTGGTCGTGAATTTAATCACTTTATCCCTAACATCTTTTCTGTTGACTGTTCTATATAATGAATGGGGTATACCGCTATTAATCAGTAAACTTTTGATCACAATCGTAAGTGTCGGTATCAATTTTATTGGTACTAAATTATTTGTATTTACTACTAAAAAAGAAAGAGGGATTCATATATGACGATAAAAAAAGCAGTTATTCCAGTAGGCGGTTTAGGAACTCGATTTTTACCGGCGACAAAAGCACAGCCGAAAGAAATGCTGCCAATTGTTGATAAGCCTGCTGTACAATATATTGTAGAAGAAGCTGTGAAATCAGGTATTGAAAGTATTATTTTTATTACAGGCCGAAATAAAAAATCAATTGAAGACCATTTTGATAAATCAATTGAATTAGAGCAAATGCTTGAAGAAAAGCACAAGTACGAAATGTTAAAAGAAGTACAAACGATTTCATCAATGGCCAGCATTCACTATATTCGTCAAAAAGAGCCGTTAGGACTTGGTCATGCTATTCTTTGCGCCGAGCAGTTTATTGGAGATGAGCCGTTTGCCGTTCTTCTTGGAGACGATATTATGACTTCTGAAGAACCTGCCCTTAAACAGATGATCCAAGCGTATGAAACGACTAATCAATCAGTTATCGGAGTTCAAAAAGTGGATGTTGAAGAGGTATCGAAATACGGCATCATTCAGCCAAAAAATAAATCCGGCAGCCTTCATGAAGTGAATGACTTGGTTGAAAAACCATCGATAGAACAAGCTCCGTCAACTATTGCCGTTATGGGCCGCTACATTTTAAACCCTTCTATTTTTTCTTATCTAAAAACGATTGAAAGAGGGGTAGGAAATGAATTACAATTAACAGATGCACTGCGTGTAGTATGTGAAAAAGAGAGGCTGTTTGCTCTTGAACTGGAAGGGAAACGCTTTGACATTGGAGATAAGGTAGGCTATATGAAAGCAATGGTAGAAGTGGCGTTAAAGCGTAAAGATTTACGTCAAACGTTTTTATCGTATTTGGAAGGAATTGTAGAAAAAGAACGAGCAAACAACTTCAGCTAATAAGAGTTAATCAGTTTGTTCATATTCAGTTCATATTTGAAGTATAAAATCATTGTATGATCTTATGTGGCTCTCTGTTTACTATAAACAGAGAGCTTACTGTGCGTAAAAGCTGGACAAACTTAGGGATAGGGAGAGACATGTATGATTCAAATATTAGTTGCAGATGATGATCAACATATTCGAGAGCTGATATCATTATATTTGGAAAATCAAGGATTTAAAATTATAAAAGCAGCAGATGGTGAAGAAGCGTGGGCGAAAATGGAAGAGTTTCGAATTGATCTAGCGGTCGTTGATATCATGATGCCATTTAAAGACGGATGGGAACTAACAAAGGAAATTAAGGAGTATTTTGATATACCGGTTTTGATGGTAACAGCTAGAGGCGAATCGCATGATAAACTAAAAGGATTTGATATCGGAACAGACGACTATGTCGTCAAGCCTTTTGATCCTCAGGAAATGGTTGCTCGTGTAAAGGCGCTTTTACGCAGGTACCGAGTAGAAGCCAACAATATAATCTATATGGGAAATATAAAATTAGACCGTACCAAATTAGAGATGAGTGCAGGAGAAACAAGCGAACAGCTTCCGCTAAAAGAGTTTGAATTACTGTTCACGTTAGTTAGTTCTCCAGGAAAGATTTTTACTCGTGATCAGCTTATTCAATTAATTTGGGGATATGATTATGAAGGCGATGAGCGCACGGTAGACGTTCACATAAAACGTCTGCGAGAGAGGCTTAATCATATGAAAAACGTCGGTATGGAAATCAAAACAATTCGCGGACTAGGCTATAGAGCAGAAGGGTGTTAACGTGAAATCAATTTATGTAAAGCTGGTTCTGTCATTCATCATTACGATTTTATTGAGCGTTGTGATTACCGTTGTCGTCACGACATTTCTTAGCAAGCAGAAGCTCGAAATGCGATTAGGTCAGGATATGGTGAAGATGGGAGAAGATTTTATCGATTTGTACGGAGCAGAAGACTCCGACAAAGCTGCAAGGTTTTTATCTAATTCATCATTCATTCATTTTTCGTTTATTATTATTGATGATCAGCATAAAGAAAAGGTATTAGGACAGCCAGGGCCGCCTATTCCAATTACATCGAAAGAAGTAGATCAAGTATTAGACGGGAAGCATTATTCTAATTTAAATGAGGAAAAAGGTGATCGTCCACAGCCAAACGTAGTGGGTCTTCCTTTTCAAGAAAATGGACGGTCGTATGCTCTATTTATTCAGTCTCATCCACAGCGGCAGTTTTCAGTTATTCAAGATGTTCAAAATATCCAGCTTATTACGATTTTATTAGTAGGTATTGTATTATTTGCATATGTTTCAACGATTATTATTAAACCGATTAAGCGTCTCAGTACGGCGATAAAAGTTGTCGGACAAGGCGAATACAATGTGCAAGTCGAGCACGCAGCGAATGATGAAATCGGCCTGTTAACTAAAAACTTTAATCAAATGACTAAAGAATTAAACAAAATAGAAACCATGAGGCAAGAGTTCATTGCTAGCGTTTCGCATGAAATTCAATCACCGCTGACCTCTATTCGCGGTTTTTCAGCGGCACTTAAAGACGATATCGTCAGTGAAGATAAAAAGATACAATATTTAACGATTATTGAAAAAGAAAGTACAAGACTTTCTCAGCTTAGTTCCAATTTGCTAAAGCTTGCTTCTCTTGACTCTGAACATCAAACGCTAATGCTGCAGCAATACCGGTTAGATGAACAAATCAGGCATGTGGTCATGGCTTTAGAACCTCAGTGGATAAAAAAGAACATAGAAATTGACCTTGATTTATCCAATGTTCAAATAGAAGCAGATAAAGATTTGTTAGAGCAAGTTTGGCTAAATTTAGTAACAAATGCTATTAAATATACGCCTGAACATGGATTTGTGACAATATCCATTTCTCTAAAAGACGAAAAAATAGAAGTGAAAGTAAAAGATAATGGAATTGGTATTGCCGAAGAAGATCAAAAATATATTTTTGAAAGCTTTTATAAAGTAGATAAATCCAGAACGTTAAAAGGAAGCGGGCTTGGTCTAGCTATTACCAAAAAAATTGTTCGACTGCATGAGGGATCCATACATGTAGAAAGCAAAAGTGATCAAGGAAGCACCTTTACTGTAACATTACCTATCCAAAAAAATAGGAATAAAAAAGACTCATCTGTGTAAATTCATACAGATGAGTTTTTTATAGATATAAAAAAATTTAATAATATCTATTTATTTTTTTAATCCCTACTTGACATATAGGTAAAGTGTAAATAATATAGATAGTATAAATCTTTTGAAAAAATTGGGATGCTAAAGAAGCTGATCGGTCAACCGAAGGCTCATACTTGTTCGCTACTAGTGTGGGCCTTTTCTGTACATTGGTTGTGGTCATTAAAATCTCAATCTTCAACTGAACATATGGGGAGGATTACCATGTATTTATCTTCTGCACATTATACAAGTACTTATAGATGTTGTTCGCCTTGTTTATTCAACTGCAACTAAAATATAAATTTATCTATGAATAGGAGAATGATAAAATGGCTTCAATTACACAAGAAAAATTAGATTATATTGTTAAATTACTAACTGAAATCAACTATGGATCTGTACTAATTACTCTTCACGACGGACAAATTACTCAAGTAGACAGCACGGAAAAAAACCGTTTTTTAGCTAAAAGCAAAGTAGCAAGCCACAAATAAGCCTATTTAAATACGTATTTAGAGAAACTGAAGGGCCGGCCTAGATAGCGAAGGCTTGACGGCGGGGCAAGCAAGTACTGTACTAAATATAGAAAACGTGCGTATTCGAAGAAGAATTGACTTTCTTTCCGGTCAAAGATTTAGAATTTTTCGAATTAAAATTGAGTTATAGGTTGTATGAGTATGACGATGAGAAGTGTAAAGCTGCTAAAGCAGCTTTATACTTTTTAAAATGATGAAGATCTGACAGTTTCATTCCTGTGCTGATCGGATTACCGAAGGCTTCTGACCTGTGTTAGGAGTCTTTTTTTATTCTTAAATTAATATAATAGGAGGAGAAAAGATGGAAAATTTATTACGAGCAGCGGTGCGGCAAAGAAAACAATACCTTATTGAAGAGTTACTGAAAAAAGGGATTTATAAAAAAGAAAATCATCATCTTTTTGAACTCACACTCTCTGACTTAGAAAAAGAGTATCAGGCACGCAGTAAGTAAGGAAAATACGCAAAAAGAACTAAAATAAGTGTAAAAAAGACTAAAAACCTAGTTGACTAATAGGTGAAGTGTGTTTATTATAAAAACAAGAATAAATTGTCTTTTCAGAAAGTATTTTCTTTTTATTCTTACTAATAAATTTAATAAGAATAATTTAAGAGCATATACGCTGATCAGACTAACTGAAGGCTGCTTCTCTTTTCAAAGAGATAGCGGCCTTTTTGTATTTTTTTATAAAAAGGGGAGTAAAACATGAAGAAAAAAGCGGTTCAGTTTTTAATGGTGCTGACAGCACTGCTCGTGGTGCTAGCAGGTTGCGGCAATGGAAAATCTACTGAAACAGCAGGGAAAGATAGTTCTGCGAGTAAAAACGATTCAAAAAAACCGGTAGAACTTTTAAACGTTTCCTATGATCCTACACGTGAGCTTTATCAGGAGTTCAATAAGAGCTTTGCGTCTTATTGGAAAGATAAAACAGGGCAAGACGTCACGATACAGCAATCACACGGTGGCTCTGGTAAGCAAGGCCGAGCAGTTATTGACGGTTTAGAAGCGGATGTAGTAACGCTGGCGCTTGCTTACGATATTGATGAAATCGCTCAAACTCGCCAATTATTAAACAAAGACTGGGAAAAAGAATTGGCTCATAATTCTACACCATACACTTCAACGATTGTTTTTTTAGTTCGTAAAGGAAATCCAAAAGGAATTAAAGATTGGGGTGATTTAACAAAAAAAGGTACCTCTGTTATTACGCCAAATCCAAAAACTTCTGGAGGCGCACGCTGGAATTATTTAGCGGCTTGGGCATACGCGAAGGATAAATATAACGGCGATAACAAAAAGATTGAAGACTTCATGAGTAAGCTTTATGGAAATGTCGAAGTGTTAGACTCAGGTGCACGCGGAGCTACAACTACCTTTGTAGAGCGAGGCATTGGAGACGTGTTAATTGCATGGGAAAATGAAGCTTACTTATCGTTAAATGAGCTAGGGAAAGATAAATTTGAAATTGTAACACCGTCATTAAGTATTTTAGCGGAGCCGCCTGTTGCTATAGTAGATAAAGTAGCTGAAAAGAAAGGCACGACAAAGGTCGCAAAAGCATACTTAAAATACCTATATACAGAAAAAGGTCAGGAAATCGCAGCAGAAAACTACTATCGCCCTCGAAATGAAAAAGTATTAGAGAAACACAAAGATCAATTTCCTTCTCTTAACCTAGTCACCATTAAGGATTTTGGTGGATGGAAAAAAGCTCAAGAAACGCATTTTAATGATGGGGGAACATTCGATCAGATTTATCAGCCAAAATAATATGATTCATTAAAAAAAGTAGAACGAGGAAGATACGAATGGTGATTCGTATCTTCTGTGTACATTTATCTTGAAAGCAGAGAGAGAGGTGTAAGACGTGAGCGTGTTACAACGACAGAAGAAAAAGAAAAGCATCTTACCTGGATTTGGGCTTTCTTTAGGTTTTACAATGTTTTATGCAAGCATCCTTGTTCTTTTTCCGTTAGCTATGATTTTTTTAAATACGGCATCTATGGGATGGAGCGACTTTATTAAAACTGTTACAGACCCTAGAGTAGTAGCATCATATAAATTAAGTTTTGGAGCAGCATTTGCAGCCGGCATCGTTAATGTTATTTTTGGAACCATTATTGCGTGGGTGTTAGTGAGGTATCATTTTCCTGGAAAGAGGTTTATTGACGGACTTGTGGATTTGCCGTTTGCCTTGCCAACGGCTGTTGCCGGCATTGCCTTGACCACTCTTTACGTTCCGAAAGGATGGATTGGTCAATTATTTACGTTTAAAATCGCATTTACGCCTATCGGAATTATTATCGCTCTGACGTTTATTGGTCTGCCGTTTGTTGTCCGAATGGTACAGCCAGTATTGCAAAACTTTAATGCAGAGATTGAAGAAGCATCTGCTAGTTTAGGAGCCAGCCGAATGCAAACGTTCAGAAAAGTTATTTTTCCAGAGCTGTTGCCTGCTATTTTAACAGGCTTTTCTCTTTCATTCGCAAGAGCGCTTGGAGAATACGGGTCCGTTGTTTTTATTGCTGGAAATATGCCGATGAAAACTGAAATTACGCCGCTTATTATCATGACAAAACTCGAGCAGTACGATTATGCGGGAGCTACTGCTATTGCATCAGTCATGCTCGTTGTATCATTTTTTCTGTTATTACTTATTAATATTATTCAATGGTGGACAAATCGTAAATTTGTACATAGTTAAGGAGGGATGGCATTGGCAGGACATGTTCCAATGCAGCATGCAAAAACGAATGTGGAACTTAATCATTCTAGTTTAAAAGAGCCCAAAGTCGTCCGATGGCTGCTTACATTTATTGCGCTGGCTTTTTTAGCTCTATTCTTAGTGCTTCCGCTCATCACCATTTTTATGACAGCCTTTCAAAAAGGGTTGGAAACGTATCTAGCTGCAATTACAAATCCGGATGCTTTAGCTGCTATTAAACTAACGTTAGTTGTTGTGCTGATTACCGTTCCTTTAAATGCCGTTTTTGGCGTGGTAGCTGCATGGTTAATTACGAAGTTTGATTTTAAAGGAAAGAATATTTTAATTACGCTTATTGATTTACCGTTTGCCGTTTCGCCTGTTATTGCTGGATTGGTTTTTATTTTATTATTTGGTGCACAAGGGTTATTCGGAGAATGGCTGTTTAATCAAGATATTAAAATTGTCTTTGCTATTCCCGGTATTATATTAGCTACCCTTTTTGTAACGCTTCCGTTTGTTGCCAAGGAACTAATTCCACTCATGCAAGCTCAAGGGTCAGCCGAAGAAGAGGCATCGTTAACGTTAGGAGCCAGCGGTTTCAAAACTTTTTTTCTAGTGACATTACCTAATATTAAATGGGGCTTATTATATGGCATTATTTTATGTAATGCGCGTGCAATTGGGGAGTTTGGAGCTGTTTCCGTTGTGTCTGGGCACATTCGAGGAATGACTAATACGATGCCTCTTCATATTGAAATTCTCTACAATGAATATCAATTTGCAGCAGCGTTTGCGGTAGCATCTTTAATGTCAGTTTTAGCTATATTCACATTAATTGTAAAAAATATTATTGAGTGGAAAGCCAAACATATTTAAAAAGGAAGGAGCTTATGAGATGAGTATCCATATTAAGCACGTATCAAAAAACTTTGGTGATTTTAAAGCGCTGGATTCTATTAACATTGATATTCAAACGGGTGAATTAGTAGCTTTACTTGGTCCGTCCGGTTCTGGAAAAACATCTTTGCTTCGCATCATTGCCGGTCTTGAACACCTTGATCAAGGAGCTATTTTATTTGATGGAAAGGAAATTACGCACGTAAATCCAAAGGAGCGAAATGTAGGGTTTGTTTTTCAACACTATGCTTTGTTCAGACATATGACTGTATTTGATAACGTTGCGTATGGTTTAAAAGTACGACCTAAAAAAACAAGACCTTCTAAAGCGGACATTAACAAGAAAGTAGCCGAGCTGCTGCAGCTTGTGAAACTAGAGCCGCTTGCAAATCGCTATCCCTCTCAATTATCCGGCGGACAGCGGCAGCGAGTGGCGCTTGCTCGAGCGTTAGCAGTGGAACCAAAAGTACTGCTATTAGATGAACCTTTTGGCGCTTTGGATGCAAAAGTTCGTAAGGATTTGCGCAGATGGCTGCGTAAATTGCATAATGACTTTCATATTACGAGTATATTCGTTACGCATGATCAAGAAGAAGCTTTAGATGTGGCCGATCGTATTGTTGTGATGAACAACGGGAAAATTGAGCAGATTGGAAGTCCTGAGGAAGTATATGATCATCCTAACAGTCCATTCGTGTACGATTTTTTAGGGAACGTCAATTTATTTAAGGGACGAATTCATAAAGGCAGGCTAAAACAAGGAAGCTTTGAAATGGATGTTCCAGAATTTAGCGGAAGAAATGAAGAGGCAGCTGTTGGATATGTGCGACCTCATGATATTCACCTTGAAAAAGTAAAAACAAGCGCAGATGCTGTTTCTGCAACCGTTAGCCATATTCATGTGATAGGACCTATCGTGCAAATTGAATTAAAAAGAGAAGATGCAGAAGAATTTTTAGAAGCTGAATTAAGCAAAGAGCATTATAAAACACTTAGCCTTCAAGTAGGAGAGCAGGTGTATGTAAAGCCTAAGCAGCTAAAAGTATTTATTCCAGAAGATTATTCTATTTGATAAAAAGCGTGAAGGGTACGCCTTTGCGCTTTTTATCTGCTAATAAATTAGTACCAGATATTAAAAGTAGGTGTTATAATTAAGTATCAACTGATTTGAGGTGGAGAAATGATGCAATCAAAAGCTAGAATCACAGGAATGGGGATATATACACCAAAGCAAAAAATAACGAACGACCATTTAAAAGAAATGGTTGATACAAGTGACGAATGGATTGTACAGCGCACGGGAATGAAAGAACGACGAATTGCTGGTGAAGGCGAATACACGTCTACGCTTGCCATTCGAGCAGTTGAAAATTTGCTCAACCGATATGCTGTAGAAATAGAAGATGTAGATGCAATTATTGTTTCGACAACAACGCCGGATCACTTTTTTCCTAGCGTAGCATGTCAGGTTCAAGATTACTTTCATATTAATCAAGCTGCTGCATTTGATTTAAGTGCCGCATGCGCCGGTTTTACATATGGACTTCACATGGCGAACGGCTTAGTGACGTCGGGATTGCATAAAAAAATTTTAGTTATTGGTGCGGAAGTCATGTCAAAAATTACAGATTATACGGACCGGGCAACATGCGTACTGTTTGGTGATGGAGCGGGAGCGATGCTTGTAGAGTACGACGAGTGTAATCCAAGTTTCTTAGGATGTCATTATGGAACGGATGGGAGCGGAGGTATAAATTTATACCGTTCCAATTTATCTGACACTCTTTTAGGGAAAGAAATTAACTCCAGTGGAAATTTAGTTCAAAACGGACGTGAAGTATATCGTTTTGCTGTCCGAACGATTCCAAAAGGAGTAGAAGCATTGTTAAAGGGTACTTCCATTTCTCTTTCTGATGTAAATTGGTTTATTCCGCACAGTGCAAACCTTCGGATGATTGAAGCTATTTGTGCTAAAACAGGTGTTTCAATGGATAAAACGTTAACGAGTGTGCAATACTGCGGAAATACATCTTCAGCTTCTATTCCGCTTGCTTTAAACGAAGGAATAATGACAGGAAAAGTACAGGATAATGACCTCCTTATTCTCTATGGGTTTGGGGGAGGATTAACGCACTGCGGCTTGTTAATTAAATGGACGTGTAAAGAAAAAAGCTAAAAGGCATCGCCTTTTAGCTTTTTTGTCTTTTACTGTTAACAAGAGTTCGATAAAATGGAAAAAGAAGTAAAGGAGGGCGTATATGAATCATGTTTTATACATTGAAGACAATGAAGAAATTGGGTTAATGATTCAAAAAGAGCTTAAAAAGCAAAACTATGAAGTTACTTGGTTACAATCGGGAGATAGCGCCAGCCAGTTTATTAAACAAGCGGATATTGTCATTCTAGATGTAATGCTTCCCGGCTTAGATGGATTTACAGTGGGAAAAAAGCTTAAAAAGTTAGCGCCTGATGTCCCTGTTTTAATGCTTTCAGCTCGTACAGCTCTAGAAGATAAGATTATTGGGCTAGAGTTTGCCGATGACTATGTCACAAAGCCGTTTCATCCAGAAGAACTGCTCGCAAGGCTCGAAGTATTGTTAAGAAGGTTTTCAAGAAAGAAAGAAGAACTTATTTTAAAACATTTGCATATTTCGATGATAGACTATCGTGTAATGAACAGAGAGACAAGTGAAGAAATTAGTTTAACAGGTAAGCAATTTCATATTTTTACGTATTTCCTTCAGCATTTAAATCAAATTTTAACAAAAGAACAAATTTATGAAGGAGTATGGAAAGAGCGTTATATCGAAGGAGATAAAACCTTAATGGTACATATTCGCTATTTGCGAGAGAAGCTTGAGAAAAATGCGGCTAAGCCTGAAATTATTGAAACAATACGTGGGATTGGCTACAGGGTCAAGCAATGAACGTTGCACAGTCTCTTGTTACGAAGTATATCTTATTTATGATTGTAGCTGTATTGATTATACCGTTATCATTTTTTGCGGGCTCATGGCTGATCACTGTTCCTTTTATGCGTATTCAAGGATTATTAGATGAAGAGTATAAAGGAAAAAGCTACTACGAACAAATGTGGAATCAAGAAGCCAAAAAGCTAGAAGGAGCAAATGAGGAAACAATCAACCAAAAGCTAAAATTATTAAAAAGAAAATATCCGGAAGCTTCAATGTTTTGGGTGAACGCTGCTGGACAAACACAGCTTCCGATTCCTTATCATGAATCCCTTCCGAAGCAATGGTCATCGTCTTATACGGCTGAATTTATAAAAAAACGATACGGAAACGATCCGTATACGGTTATTACCTTTATTGGAACAGATAAAAAGCAAGGTTTTATGGTCATTGAAGTGCCAGAAAAAGCCGTTGAGCCTCCTATTCAGAAACTAGATCCAGCCTACTATAATATTTATTTAGGGTTTGTTTTTATCATTGTGCTTTCTTTTATTGTGCTTTCTCTATTCTTTTTTCTTCGAATTCGAAAAAGGCTGCGAACGTTACAGGCTGCTATGAACAACAAAGACGAACAAGGAATTCCTTTACCTGTTGTACCTGGTTCCACAGATGAGATTGGACAGCTAGAACAATCATTTAATCAAATGATTAAACAGCTTCATGAAAGTCGAAACCGAGAGCAGCAAGAAGAACAGCTGCGGCAAGACTTAATTATGAGTCTATCGCATGACTTACGAACACCGCTCACGACCGTTCGGACTCATATTTATCAGCTGAAAAATGAAGAAGTAACGTTGAATGTTCAACAGTCTCTTGAAGTAATTGATGCTAAAGTAGAATTTGTTAGTAATTTAATAGATAATTTATTTTCCTATACGCTGCTGTTAAATGGAAAATATCCGTATCAAGAAGAGGAAATTGATATGACTCGATTTCTTAGAAAAAGCATTGCGCAGTGGTATCCACTATTTGAAGAAGAGAATATGGAAGTGGATATTCAACTTCCACCTCAGTCTCTATACTGGTACGGAGACGTGCAGTGGTTAGAAAGAATAATAGATAACTTATGTCAAAACGTAATTCGTCATGCTAAAGAAGGTCGTTTTATTGGTTTTCGCCTTGTTCAAGAACATAGTTCATCTTCTCTTATCATTTCTGATAAAGGGTCAGGCTTTAAAAAGAATAGTGAGACCAAACAAAACGGTGTAGGTTTAGCGGTTGTGGATGTAATGATTAAAGAAATGGAGTTAACGTGGTCAATTCATTCAACAAAGCATGGAACGGATATTCAAATTGTGTATGAAGCGAGTGATTAATTCACTCGCTTTTTTAAACGAATTTTAACCTTTCTTTTCCTTCCTCTTAACTTTCTCTGTTTATAGTAATAGAGAGGTGATAAAAGTGGAAATTGTTAAAACGACTCAGGTGACAAAAGTATTTAAAGGAGTAGAAGCTGTAAGCGGAGTGAATCTTTCCATTAAAGAAGGAGACATCTATGGTTTTTTAGGACCAAACGGAGCAGGGAAGACAACAACGATTCGAATGCTTCTTGGTCTAATGAAGCCAACGAGCGGTGAAATTGAGCTGTTTGGAGAAAGAATAATAAATCATAGGCAGCATATTCGAGCCTTAAAAAAGATAGGTTCACTTGTAGAGAGCCCTTCTTATTATGCACATTTAACTGCAAGAGAAAATCTAGAGGTACTTCGCAAGATACTGGGCGTATCTAGAAATAGAGTGGATGAAGTACTAGATATTGTAAAGTTAACAAAAGAAGCAAATCGTCCAGTTAAAGGATTTTCTCTTGGGATGAAACAGCGTCTTGGCATTGCTTCAGCACTTCTAGGAAACCCTCGCTTATTAATCTTAGATGAACCAACTAATGGACTAGATCCTGCAGGGATTCAAGAAATTCGCTCATTAATTAAAGAAATGCCAAGGGAAAATGGCGTTACCGTTTTAATTTCAAGTCATTTACTTTATGAAATTGACCACTTAGCGACTCAAGTGGGCATTATTACAAAAGGAAAGATGCTATTTAATGGCTCAATTGAATCGCTTCGCAAAAAGGCCAAACATCAAGTGGCATTTACAATAGGGGAAATAGAAAAGGCAAAAACAATACTATTAACAAACGGATTTGTACCTACTGTCAATAAAAACAGTCTCCTTTTAGATTATATTGATCATGAGCGAGTGGCACATCTTGTTTATCAACTCGTGCGAGAAAATGTCTCTATCTATCGCGTCGAAGAAAAAACAAAGTCACTAGAAGATATCTTTTTAAAGCTGACGAACGAGGAGAATGAACATGTTCATAAAAATACTGCAGGCTGAGTGTATGAAATTAAAAAGAAAATGGCTCTGGTTTTTATTATTTTTAGGTCCAGCAGGTGTAGTAGGCTTAACACTGGTAGATTACAGCGTTCGATATGAATATTTAATTCAACAAAATCCAAATGTGTGGGAAGGTCTTTTTCATGAAATAAACATTACGCTTCCTACAGCTTTTTTACTGGGAGGAACAATTCTTGCTTCAAATATAGCGCATGTTGAATATCACAGAAGCTCCTGGAAGCAGCTGCTGAGCTTACCAGTAAGCCGCCTAAGTGTTTATACGGCAAAATTTATAGTAGTTATGGCTATGTTACTCATCGCTTCTGCTTTTCTATTGATTGGTATAATCGGGCTAGGGTGGTGGTTGGGATTTGGTCTTCCCCCTTCTTGGAAAACTCTTTTTGTTTATAACTTCTATCCGTTCTTTTCAGCCATCCCGTTTGTAGCTATTCAAATATGGTTGTCCATGCTTTTCAAAAATCAAAGCCGTTCTCTTGCACTAGGTATTATGATGAGTGTGACAATGAGTGGTATGGGAGAGTTGCCAAGCTGGTTTATTTGGCAATGGCCGATGCTAGTATTTTCTGATTACCGGAATACGTATATGATAACAGGTGCAATTATTGGTATTTTCTTATATGGTGCAGGCGCCTTTCACTTTATCAGAAAGGATGTGGCGTAAATGTTGTGGCAATTATGTAAGGTAGAATGGTTTAAATTGTTGAAAACAAAAGCCTGGATATATCTTTTTATTAGTCCAATTCTTATCGCTGCTATCCTTTTTGTGGGAGACCCGGCGCTGCCAAATGGGAAAATGAAATGGCTTATGGCAAGTGCTTTCATTGCCAATGTTCACGGCTTATTGCTTTTTCCGTTAATTGGCGGTTTAGTAACTTCATTCGTTTGTCGATACGAACACGAAGCAGGAGGGTGGAAACAATTATTATCTCTTCCTGTGACAAGGACAGCAGTATACGGAGCAAAATTGATCACAGCAGCGGCTTTTATGGGAATTCTTCAAGTGCTTGTATTTGTTGTTTTATTAGGGGTTAGCATGTTGAAAGACTATCCGAGTACTATTCCATTAAAAATGATAGCTGGAAATATGCTAGGCGGCTGGATTGCAGTGTTGCCAATTCTTGCATTTATGTTAGCTGTGTCGATGGCACTTTCTAGCTTTGGAGCATCTTTAACAGTTAACGTCATTTTAACACTACCGAATTTATTCGTTGTTAATTCTGAAAGATTTGGTCCCTGGTACCCATGGACTCAGCCGATGTATGGAATGTTAGGTGTAACGGGAAGGGAGTCATGGGATTTGATGCTGACTACACAGACTTTCTTAGTGGTTATCATAAGCAGCTTTCTTCTTTTTGTAGCAGCAGGTTCACTGTATTTTCACCGCAAACATATATAATAGAAAAAACCCGCTTTTTTACAGCGGGTTTTTAGCTGGCTTTTGGAATAGTAAAACCTACTCCAAAGACGTCGCGCACATCGTGGACAACCACAAAGGCTTGTTCGTCGACTTTATGGATAATACGCTTTAACTCTAGCAGTTCTTGTTTGTTCACAACCACGTACAATACGTCTTTTGCTTCTTTTGTATAGCTTCCATGAGCAGAAAAGACAGTGACGCCGCGCTGCATCTTTTTATTGACTTGTTCGGCTACTTCAGCTGAACGGTGTGAAATAATGGTGATTGCTTTGCGAGGGTTGAGTCCTTCAATAATATAATCAAGCACTTTTGTTCCGATGTAAAGAGAAATAACCGTATACATCGTCTTTTCTCCACCGATGACAAAATAAGCGCTTGCTACAACTAATAAATCAATTGCTAGCATCGTTTTGCTAATATTCCAGTCTAGATATTGATTAGCTAAGCGCGCAATGACTGCAGAGCCGCCGGAAGTTCCGCCTCCTCTAAACACAAGTCCCAGTCCTACTCCGGCTAAAATTCCAGCAAAAATAGCCCCCAGTAACGTATCGTCAAGAGGATTTCCCAGTCCTTCAGTTATATGTAGGAATAGAGACGTGAAAACAATACATATAATTGTGTAAGCAATAACACGTTTGTGAAGTAATTTGTATCCAATCAGTACCAGCAAACCGTTTAATATAAAGTTTGTGATACCCGGAGACCAGCCTAGTACATAATAAGTAATCATTGTTACACCGGTTACACCGCCTTCAGCTAATTCATTTGGAATAGCAAAGTAATTAATGGCCAGTGCAAAAATAAGGCTACCCAGAACAATGAGGCTAATTTCTTTTATTTTATTAATCATGAACGTTACCTCCAATCATCAAAAACTCCGAAAACACAATCATGACAATGTATTATACCAACTCTAGAGACCGAATTAAAGATGGGATATTATTATTTTTTTAAAAATCAGCTTCTGCTATCAATATAAAATCTTTTGACAGTTTTTATGTAGTATGAAAAAATGAATTGTTTGCTTTTATTTTGATTAAAAAGTTTTGCAATGAGAATGTTTGTTCGGTAAAATAGAAGCAAGAGTCAAGGGGGAGAATGAACGTGTATCAAGATGAATTAAAACAGTATGCGAAGTTAGTAATGCCCGAGCATTTAGAGAAAATGAAGAAAATGTACAGTCCCAAAGCGCATAAGCAGCCTTTAGGGTTGGAAAAAGAGAAGATTGAGCATATTGAAAATGTCATTATGAACAGTTACTCGGAGCATCATCCAGTAACGCTTCATGTCTATGAAGCAGGACATATTCAAAGATATGAACGAGTGACGATCGATAAAGTCTCGCTCCAGTCGAATACGCTGATGGTGACAGGGCCTTGTTATACATATTCGATTCGAGCGGATGCAGTAATTGAAGCAGATGTATGGAAAGATGAAAGCTACTCTAGCTAAGAGTAGCTTTTTTGTTCGTTTTGTATCTTTTTTTTAACGCTTGCATACAATACATAAAAGCATATTCTGCGAGTAGTAACTTTGAGCTACTAGGAAATTTTGATTAAAGAAGGGATATCGTATGCAAAATGAAAAAACTCAAGTAAGAGAAATTGAATTAACGCAGTTCATTAAAAAAAGACTCGTTCGTTTTATCTCAAGTTTAGCTATTTCTTCTGCACTTGCTTCTATATTATATATGCTTCTGTTTTTATTTAAATGATGGGTCACTTGGAGTTGTCCAAAAAGGTGGACAACTTTTTTGATGTATAGGCTCTCATTAAAACAGGACAAGCTAAACGTAATTCAGTCAGAAAAAATTCAATCGGTCAAGAAATAGTCAAAAACAGTCATGGCTAATTGAGTGAAAGAAAACCTTTACATATAATGATAAAAGTAGACAAATTCTTGAATTACCAGCTTATTTCCTTTTGTGTGAACTATTATTAAAACAAATGTAAATCTAATTATTCGTTCAAAAAATTTCATTTTGTAATTAAAAAAATGAATGTTTTTGATTTTTTATGATTGATTTTGAATGTAAACCGTGATAAAGTAAGTACATGAAATAAATGAAAACGCTTTTTTGAAAAAGGAGCTAGAACATGTTAACGCCGGAGAGACATCAACTAATCTTAAAACTTTTAAAAGAGAAAGAACTTGTAAAAGTGCAAGAGTTTATCGAAGTTACAGGCGCTTCGGAATCCACAATTAGAAGAGACTTAAGTCAACTAGAAGAAGAGCAAATGCTCAAACGTGTTCACGGTGGCGCTTCGCTTATTCGCAGTAAACGAATCGAACTGAGCGTTATCGAAAAATCTGCCAAAAATGTTCAAGATAAACGAAACATTGCAGAGTATGCGGCTTCCATTATAAATGAAGGTGACTGTATTTTTTTAGATGCAGGAACTACAACGTATGAAATGATTCCTTTTTTAAAGCAAAAAGATGTAGTTGTCGTGACAAATGGTTTAATGCATTTAAACCCGATGCTAGAACAAGGTATCACCCTCTATTTAATTGGAGGATCGGTTAAACATAAAACGGGCGCTTTAATTGGCAATGGAGCCCTTTTAAGTCTTGAACAGTATCGTTTTGATAAATGTTTTATGGGAGCGAATGGGATTCATCATCAATACGGATATACAACTCCTGATCCAGAAGAAGCATTGATCAAGCAAACGGCAATGAAGCTGTCTAGAGAATCTTATATTTTATCAGATTCCACTAAATTTTTTGAAACAAGTTTTGCGAAAATAGCCGATTTACACGAAGCAAAAATTATAACAAATGACGTACCTAGCGATGTGCTTATACAGTATGCAAACAAAACAGACATAAAGGTTGTGAAATCATGATTTATACATGTACGTTGAACCCATCCGTTGATTACGTAGTACATGTTTCAGCATTCGAAGAAGGCGGGCTTAACCGCACAACGAATGAAGCTAAGTTTCCAGGAGGAAAAGGCATTAACGTCTCTCGCGTTTTAAAGCGATTAGGTGTTGATAATAAAGCTCTCGGTTTTGTAGCCGGTTTTACAGGAACTTATATCGAAGACTACTTAAAAGCGGAGAATATTGAAACAGCTTTTACAAGAGTTGATGGAGATACGCGCATTAACGTAAAGTTGAAAACAGAAAAAGAAACAGAAATTAACGGTCAAGGACCTGCTATTACAGACGAAGCGCTTCAGTCTTTATTGACTCAAGTGAAGCAAATGACTGAAGGCGATATCTTCGTATTAGCAGGGAGTATACCGAAAACGCTTCCAAGTTCTGTCTATGAAACGTTGACTGAGCTAGCAGCAGCGAACGGAGTAAAAGTAGTAGTAGATGCAAGTGGAAAAACCTTGCTAGACGTCGTGTCTCACAAGCCGTTTTTTATCAAACCAAATCATCATGAACTTGCAGAATTGTTTGATGTAGAAGTAAACAGTGCAGAAGATGCGCTGGTATACGGTAAAAAACTCGTGGAACAAGGAGCGCAAAACGTCGTTGTATCCATGGCAGGCGATGGAGCACTTCTTATTAACGAAAGCGGTGTCTACAGTGCCACAGTCCCTAAAGGAACAGTGAAAAATTCTGTTGGAGCTGGCGATTCACTTGTAGCTGGATTTATTGCTTCTTATGTAAAACAAGGGGATTTATTAGAAGCCTTCCAAACAGGAGTTGCTTCAGGAAGTGCCACAGCATTCTCACTTGAATTATGTACAGCAGAAGATGTAAAGACGCTTCGTGAACAAGTGTCAATCACAAAGGTAGAGTAGGGGGAACCGAGAATGAGAATTACAGAACTACTAAAAAAAGATACAATCATTCTTGATTTAAAAAGCACGTCAAAAGCTGATGTTATTGATGAATTAGTTGGAAAATTAGACGAAGCTGGTCGCTTAAGCGACCGAGCTGGCTATAAAGAAGCAATTTTAAATCGTGAATCTCAAAGCACAACGGGAATTGGGGAAGGTATTGCTATTCCACATGCAAAAACAAGCTCGGTAAAAACACCGGCCATTGCATTTGGACGCTCAACAGAAGGTATTGATTATGAATCATTAGACGGACAGCCTGCACACCTATTCTTCATGATTGCAGCGAGTGAAGGCGCGAATAATGCTCACTTAGAAACATTATCTCGTTTGTCTACGTTATTAATGGACGAATCGTTCCGAAAAACGTTGCTAACAGCATCATCAATTGATGAAGTCATCAAAGCAATTGATGATAAAGAAACTGAAAATGAAGCGCCGGAAGAAGAAGTGGATACAGCTTCAGATCAATTAGTGCTTGCTGTAACGGCTTGTCCAACAGGAATTGCCCACACATATATGGCAGCGGACAGCCTAAAAGCAAAAGCGAAAGATATGAACGTGACGCTTAAAGTTGAAACAAATGGTTCCAGCGGTGTTAAAAACGCGTTGACGAAGGAAGAAATTGAAAACGCTACCGCTATTATTGTTGCAGCGGACAAGCAAGTAGAAATGGAACGTTTTGCAGGTAAAAAAGTTATTCAAGTTCCAGTAGCTGAAGGAATTCGCAAGCCTGAAGAATTAATTAACCGCGCGTTAAAAGGAGACGCTCCTGTATACAGCGGCGGCGGTGGCAGCAAAGAAGGCGGAGAAAGTAAAGGATCAGAGCGTACAGGGTTTTACAAGCACCTAATGAGCGGTGTATCAGCAATGCTTCCGTTTGTTGTAGGGGGCGGAATCTTAATTGCCATCTCGTTTATGTTTGGTATTCACTCAGCAGAACCGAAAGATCCAACGTACAATGCATTTGCAGCGGCGCTAAAAACAATTGGCGGAGATAATGCATTCTTCTTACTAGTACCAGTACTAGCAGGATTCATTGCAATGAGTATTGCTGATCGTCCTGGTTTAGCTCCTGGTATGGTTGCGGGTCTTTTAGCAGCTTCTGGTGGAGGCGGTTTCTTAGGTGGTTTAATCGCTGGTTTCTTAGCGGGTTATGTAGTAGTGGGATTAAAGAAATTATTCAGCGGTTTACCGCAAGCGCTTGATGGAATTAAGCCAGTTCTTCTTTATCCGCTATTTGGAATTTTCATCTCAGGATTGATTATGCTTTATGTTGTAAATGAACCAGTTAGTGCAATTAACAAAGGATTAACGCACTGGTTAAGTGGATTTGGTACAGGTAACTTAGTATTATTAGGTATTATCTTAGGCGGTATGATGGCTATTGATATGGGTGGTCCTATTAATAAGGCAGCCTTTACATTTGGTATCGCAATGATTGATGCTGGAAACTATGCACCACACGCAGCGATTATGGCAGGAGGTATGGTTCCACCATTAGGTATGGCTATTGCGACAACTTTGTTCAAAAACAAATTTACTCGCCAAGAGCGTGAAACAGGTAAAACGTGTTATGTAATGGGTCTTTCATTTATCACAGAAGGTGCGATTCCATTCGCAGCAGCTGACCCAGGCCGTGTTATTCCCGCATCGGTTATCGGTGCTGCAGTAGCAGGTGCTTTAACAATGATGTTCCACATCGGTTTACCAGCACCACACGGCGGCGTATTCGTTATCGGAATTGTACAAGGAAATCCTCTTTTATATGCACTAGCAATTTTAATTGGTGCAATTGTAACAGCGGTCCTTGTAGGTGTATTAAAAAAGCCAAAAGCAGAATAACAAAAAAAGACTGATTTTACACTATGTAAAATCAGTCTTTTTGTATTTTTGTGGTAGACATTTGTTCTTTATGAGAGTACAATTACGGTAGTATTCCTTTAATTTTTAGAAAAGTTAGATAGATAAGCTTTTCTGCTTGATAAAATATGGTACAATAATCGAATATTAAAAACAAAGTAAGGAAGTGTCTCAAACATGAAGGTTGCGAAGTTTGGCGGGAGTTCAGTTGCAAGCGCAGAGAAATTTAAACAGGTTGCGCATATTGTAACGTCTGATAAAGAGAGAAAGCTGGTAGTTGTATCAGCTCCGGGTAAGCGATACGGAGAAGATACAAAAATGACAGATTTGCTAATCGCACTTTCTGCCAAAATACAGCTTGGAGAAGATTACGTCGATGAGTTTGGGCAAGTAATCGATCGCTATCGTGAAATTGTGGTTGACTTGTCTATGCCAGAAACGATTATTACTGATATTATTGCGAATTTACAATCACTTATTGATTTACATAAAAACGATCCGTTTCGCTTATTAGACTGTCTAAAAGCAAGCGGAGAAGATAATAACGCAAAGGTAATGGCTGCTTATTTAAACCATTTAGGGTTTGAAGCTCATTATGTAAATCCAAAAGAAGCAGGTATTTTTGTTTCTGATGAACCCGGAAGAGCAAGAGTGCTTCCACTGTCTTATGAAAAACTGCCACAGCTAAGAGAGCGTTCGGGCATTTTGGTGATTCCAGGATTCTTTGGCTACTCTGAAGAAGGGAACATGGTTACGTTCTCGCGCGGTGGTTCAGATATCACAGGCTCAATTGTAGCAGCGGGAGTAAAAGCTGATTTGTATGAAAACTTTACGGACGTAGATGCTATTTATAGCGTAGATCCAAGACTTGTGGAAAAGCCTCATGAAATGAAAGAAGTCACATACAGAGAAATGCGTGAACTATCCTATGCAGGTTTTTCTGTCTTCCATGATGAAGCGCTAGAGCCGGTTTATAAACTAGGCATTCCTGTATGTGTAAAGAATACAAATAATCCTGAAGCAAAGGGTACATTTATTGTAGCTGAGCGTCCTCACGGCGATACGCCGGTGGTCGGAATCGCTGGGGACAAAGGTTTTTGCAACATTCATGTGAGCAAATACTTATTAAACCGTGAAATTGGTTTTGGCAGAAGATTGCTTGAAATTTTAGAAGATGAAGGTATTTCATACGAACATACCCCTTCAGGAATTGATAATATCTCTGTCATCATGCGCGAGCATCAGCTTACGCCAGATGTGGAAAAACGCGTATTTGCTCGAATTGAAAAGGAACTTGAAGTAGATGAAATCTTTATTGAACGTGATCTTGCTATGGTTATGGTAGTAGGAGAAGGCATGAATAGCACAGTAGGAATTGCTGCAAAAGCTACAGAAGCTTTTGCTCGTGCTGAAGTGAATCTTGAAATGATTAACCAAGGTTCTTCTGAGGTAAGCATGATGTTTGGTGTGAAAGCAGACGCTTTAGACCGTGCTGTTCAAGCTCTTTACAATACGTATTTTAACAGCATGTACAGTATTTCTTATTCTAATGTAAAATAAACAAGACGAAAAACCCCGCTTTCTTTTTAGAGAGCGGGGTTTTCTAGTGAAGGCGTATAAAAATCAAATTTGTGGACATAAAGGGAAGGAAGAGTGAAGTCAAAGGAGGAAATACAGTGAAGAAAAGACCCTTTTTCATATTCTTTTCCCTTATAGGTATGAGCGTACTTTCAGCTTGCCACAATGATGATGCGGCACCGGCGAGAGAAGCTCAAAATAAACAAGGCGTGACGAATGGCGGAACGCCGATGAGCTATGATAATCAAAGTGAAAACACGTCTTTTAACTTTTCAAAATTTGATTTAGAAGTGGACTACAAGGGACTTAATAATGATTATGAAGCCGACTATGAAAACGAAAATGATGAGATAGAAGCCAAAGTGGATGATAATATTAACGATGAGCACTTGAACGGAGACAAAGCTTTTAATAAATTATCTTCAAAATTTAAAAAGTTAAATTTTGATCAGCGCACCCCCGATGAAGATGTAAAAAAAGAAGTCATCGATGCGTTTGGTCTAAAAAAAGATTTTCAGTCGTTTGAATTAGAAGTTCGTTTTTCAAATGGAACGGAAAAAGAATACAACTTTAAACAAAAGTAAGACGTTAAAGCGAAGAAAAAAGTGGAAAAACGGGTGAGGTTGAGACATAACTACATCAACCAAATCTAAAGGCGAAAAAAGAGGATCAATAAGCTAGTATGAATAGCTTGTGACACCGCTGTTGAATTCCGTGCAAGACTTCGCTTTCCGCGGGCGGCCGATGAGCCTCCTCGTCGCTTATGCTCCTGCGGGGTCTCATCTATGCCGCTTTTCTCCCAGGAGTCTTCGTCTTGCTCTCCAATCAACAGCTAGAAGCACCTGTCTAGATGAAACCTACGTTCATCATCACCGTGAAAAATTCAACTTGTTCAGATTTTCCTTCGACTAAAATACTTTTGTCCCATCCTCTTTTTTTATGTCTAAAAAAAGGAAAATAGTGAAAGGATGGTGATAAATAAGCAAAAGGAGGAATCACGGATGCAAAAGTTGATAATGAACGGATGCGTCGTTTTTATTCTGTTATTGCTAGCAGCATGCAGCATGGTAAAAGAGCAAAATAACGCTCATGAAAATCACCTGAAAACAGAGGAAGCGAAAGAAACAAGCGAAGTATCGGTAGAACCTATTAAAGTGGATTTAACAAATACGTCAGGCAAAAAAGTAGGAGAGGCTACCCTGTCAGAAGCAAAGAACGGCGTGCACATTAAATTAACTGCTCAAGGTCTTTCACCGGGAAGACATGGATTTCATATTCATGAAATAGGAAAATGTGAGGTGCCAGATTTTAAAACAGCGGGTGCCCATTTTAATCCTTTTAAACGTGAACACGGCTATAAAAATACAAAAGGCCCGCATGCAGGCGATTTGCCCAATCTAGAAGTTGCTCCAAATGGCAAAGTAGATACAGAAATTTTTGCTTCTCTTGTCACGCTGCAAGAAGGAAAGCCGAATTCTCTTTTGGATATGGATGGATCGGCATTAGTGATACATGATAAAGTCGACGATTACACAACGGATCCTTCAGGAAACTCAGGAGATCGGATTGTTTGTGGAGTGATTACAAAATAAGCCAAAAAGCTGTGAGATCATTCACGGCTTTTTTATTTCAGTAACGAGCCGCTTCTAAATTGCCGTGAGCTTCTTTTTTTTGCACAATAGAAGAAAGAGCTAAAGAAGGTGAAAACATGGATAAGCAAGTTGTCGTAATAGGCGGAGGAATAGGTGGGTTAACAGCGGGAGCGCTTTTAGCTAAACATGACTATGAAGTGACGATTTTAGAAGCTTCTCGAGAATGGGGAGGCTGTGCAGGGAAATTTCAGCGCCATTTGTATACGTTTCCTGTTGGGGCGACGCTTGGAATGGGATTTGAGCGCGGAGGGATACATGAGCGAATCGGCACGTACCTTGGTCTAGAAATTGAAAAGATTCCTCTTGAGAAAATCATGAAAGTTCATCTTCCCCATCGTACACTGATTTATTACCAAGACCGTTATGAGCATATTTCCTATCTTCAAAAACAATTTCCTCATAAAGCGAAGAATATTAAGAGCTTTTATGAAAATGTGTTTAGAATGGCAAAAGAAATTCGCAAGCTTATGCAGTCTCTGCCGGTTCTTCCTCCTCTGACAGTCGGTGAGTGGAGCAGGCTGGCAAGTTCGTTTAATTTTGGTTCTATGAAGCTGTTGCCTTATTTTCATCAATCGTTTAGTTATTTACTAAAAAAACACAGCTTGCTAGACGAAGCGGACTTTCTTCATTTTGTTGATGGTCAATTAATAGACAGCATGCAGACAACGAGTGAGAACTGTTCAATGCTTATTGGATGTTTAGCGTTGGATATTTATCACGAAGGTGCTTTTTATGTAAAAGGTGGCTTATACAAAGTCGCAGAAGCGCTGCAAAAATCGATTAAAGCCAGCGGAGGAAAAACGACTCTAGGAAGGAAAGTAGTAAAGGTAGAGCGTGATAATGACGGCTGGATCGTGCATGATCATAGAGGTAACCGTTACCGTGCATCAGACGTTGTATGCAACGCACCGGTTCAAAGCTTAAAGTCTTTATTACATGATGAAGATTACCAACATATTCATAAGCGGGCAAAAGAAAAAAGCGAGCTTCCGCAGTGGGGAACGTTTTCGATGTATTTTGCGATTGATGAAAGAGATCTGCTGCAAAAGGTAGAGTTGTTTCAGCAAGTACTTCAGTCCGAACAAGGAGAAATGACGGAAGGAAATCATTTATTTATCTCCGTGTCTCATCCTGATGATCGTTTTCGAGCGCCTGAAGGCAAGCGTACAATTACAGCGTCCACTCACATTGATCTTAGTAAGTGGAGTAACAAAGAAGCCTATGACCTTCAAAAAAAAGTTCTTGAGGAAAAAATGGTAGCAGGCATTAAAACCATTATTCCTAGCATTGAAAAAGCAGAGCATCAAATTTCGGGAGCTCCTAAAGCATGGGAAAGGTTCACTTCTCGCCCAAACGGCGGAGTGGGAGGCTTTCCGCAAACGTTAGATCATGCCTTGTTCAACAGCATTTCGCATCGATCTGGCTTACAAGGACTGTGGTTATGCGGAGATACAGTGTTTCCAGGAGCAGGAACTATAGGCGTATCGGTAAGCGGCTATCATGTTTTTCAAAGTATAACGTCTCATCGCCACACGCTACCTTAACATTTCTTACATACAAACTACTATTGTTCATACTATTAAAAAACACCGGCCCTATTACCATAGGGCCGGTGTTTTTAGGAGAGAAACAGCTTCCACCACTTCCGTTTTCGCTTCATATCAGCAGCGGCGGTTTGTCTAAAGGTTTGGACAAAATCACTAAACATCTCTTCGCGTTCAGCTACGCTTTGACGATGAAGCTTACGTTCTTTCTCCATTTCTTTTAAATAATAGACTCGTTCCTCATTCATTGAATCAATTAAATCACGAAGCTCTTCTGTCGTATTAGTTGAAGAATTGTTTAATTTTTCAACCATAAATTTTACTTGATTCATCGCAACAGTGGAGTTGCTTGAGAATCGGTCTAGTAAATACTGCATTTCTTTAGAGGATTCATCCGCATTCTCCATCACATCTTTCATGAACAGGCGCATATCCTCGGTTTTCTCTTCAGCGATTGTTGAATAATCTTCAATCAAAGAAGTGACTTCATCAAACGATTTTTCGTTAGAACGGATAATTTTTTTAGACATATTTTCTACATCTCTTGCGCTGCGTTCTGAAGACTCAGAGATGTATGCCCCGACCGACTCCACCATTTCTACAGTTTGGGTAGCACTTTTTTCAAGCTCTCTTTTTACTTCTCCGACAATTTCTTCGCGAACTTCATTTCGCATACCCTCTCGCATTTCTTTTAACAAATCAGCTTTAAATGTATCAAGTACCTCAAACACATCTTCATAGCGGCGAACAGCTTCTACTAATTCCCCTTGAAGCAGTTCTTTTTCATTCACGACAAGGTCATTTGGTTTTGGCTCTTCAATAGAAGCAGAAATGGTCTGCTTTTCTTCTTCGGTAGCTAATCGCGCTTCAGGTATAGGGGGGATCTTTTCTTGCTTATTTTTTGGAATGTTTTCCTGCTTGTCGGCAGTTTTCTTCTTTTCTTGCTTTACTTGTTTATTGGAGTGTTCTTGAAAATCAATGACGTTTTCTTTTTTAGCTGTTTTTAGCTGTGCCGGTCCATCTTCTTTTGAAACCGCTGCCTCTGACTCCATCACTAAATGCTCCTGTTCTTCTTGTTCCTTTATCAGCAGCTGAACGTATTCTTTGACTTCATCTAACGTACATTGTTCATCAAACAGCTGTTTAATATCATTAAATAATTCAATTTGTTCCTCTGTATAGACACGGGCCCCATCTACTCGTTCAATTGTTAAATAGCTGCCCAATAATTTTTCCCATTGTTTTAGCGTTTTCTTTTCTACCTCTAATTGATCACTTACTTTTTTAATTGTATATGTCTCCATCATTTTTCATTTCCTCCCTTATCTATTTTCATCCAACTATGTAATGGATTATTTGTTGTATGTTGTATTCACCATATCTTCACTTGTTTTCCTGCTAGGTGACAAAGGTTGTCAAAACTAGACGACATTAGCCTTCTATGTAAAGAAAGCGCATATTTTGTAAAAAAATGTACAGAAATCCGCTAATGGAAAAAATTAAAAATAGAGAAGATCAAGAGAGTATAGAAAACAGTTGACGGGAAAAAATGAATCCTATAAGATAAGTTTAAATGTTTAAGTTCTTGAACATATAAACATAAGGAGTGAATATTATGTCACAGCATTATGCGCTCATCACCGGTGCGTCCGGAGGAATAGGTAAAGAGTTAGCTTATCAATTCGCAAAGGATGGACATCCTGTAATTTTAGTTGCCAGAAGCGCTGATAAACTAACAGCGCTTGGAGAGAATTTAAAATCTACTTATAATATTGAAGTGGTAACGGTTGTTAAGGATTTATCAAGAGAAGAAGAGATACAGTCATTATATGAAGAACTTAAAAATAAAAAAATGCACGTTGATTATTTAGTGAACAATGCTGGTTTTGGACTATACGGCAAATTTATTGAAACAGCTTTAGATGAAGAGTTAAACATGATTGATTTAAATATTCGAGCATTAACTCATTTAACAAAATTATTTTTACCCGATATGGTCAAAAGAAACCGCGGAAAAATTTTAAACATTGCATCTGTTGCTGCATTTATGCCGGGTCCGCTTATGACGGTATATTACGCAACAAAAGCGTACGTGTTATCTTTCACAGAGGCCCTTGAAAATGAATTAAAAGGTACCAATGTAACGGTAAGTGCTCTATGCCCAGGTCCAACTAAAACTGGTTTTAGCGACCGAGCCCAGCTAAGCAACTCCAAGCTTTTTCAAAGCGGTGCAATGGATGTAGAAACAGTTGTTAAAGTGGGCTATAAAAAATTTATGAAAGGGCAGACGGTTATTGTACCAGGAGTACAGTTTCGCCTTGCCACGTTCATCCCGCGCTTCGTGCCAAGAAAATGGCTTTCCTCCGTTGTGCGCAGAACACAAGAAATTAAATAAAGGAGATTATGTATGAGTGAAAAAGCAGTCGAGTTATTTCGTGCCAGCATTCCTGTCTTTCAGGCCCTAAGTGATTCAGCAAGACAAGACATTATTTTGCTGCTCGCCGAAAAAGAGCCTTTAACCGTTAATGAGATTGCAAACGAGTCTACTTTATCACGACCGGCAATTTCTCATCATTTAAAAATTCTACGCGATCAAAAGCTTGTAAAAATTGAGCAAAAAGGGACGCAGAGATATTATTCATTAGCTTTAAACGAGGCAGTTGAGCTATTAAAAAGCTTGCTTGCTACAGTTGAAGCCGAATGTTTATAGGGAGATGAAAGAGATGAAACACGAGCAATTCTATATCACAGATGAAACGGTCATTGAGCATATTGTCTCCACACAAAAGCAATATTTCTATGCGCAAAAGACAAAGAGCATCAGCAGCCGCATTCAAGCGCTGAATAAGCTCAGAGACGTAGTCAAACAAAACGAGCAGAGAATTATGGATGCGTTAAAACAAGACTTGAATAAATCTGAAGTAGAGGCGTACACGTCAGAAATTGGAATTTTACTAGAGGAAATTCGATTTACGCTTAAGCATTTAGCAAAATGGATGAAGCCTAAAAAAGTAAAAACCGCTTTAACACATGTGGGCTCTAAAGGGAAAATTGTTCCTGAACCGTATGGAGTCGCGTTAATTATTGCCCCGTGGAACTATCCGTTTCAATTAGCGCTGTCTCCTTTAGTAGGAGCGATTGCCGCTGGAAACACGGCGATTATCAAGCCTTCTGAATTAACGCCTAGCGTATCTCGCGTTATACAAGAATTACTAGCTGAGGCTTTTGATCCAGCATTTGTGACGGTGATTGAAGGCGCTGTAGACACGACAAGCCTGCTTTTAAAACAGCCCCTTGATTATATTTTCTTTACGGGAAGTGTAAATGTAGGGAAAATTATTATGCAAGAAGCAGGGAAGCAGCTTATTCCAGTCACGCTTGAGCTAGGCGGGAAAAGTCCGTGCATTGTACATGAAGATGCAAACCTAGATCTTGCAGCGAAACGGATTATGTTTGGCAAAGGAATGAATGCAGGCCAAACGTGTGTTGCTCCTGATTATTTGCTCGTGCATAAAAAAGTGAAAGCGCAGCTGGTAGAGAAACTTCGCGAAGCAATTTATCAATTTTACGGTAGTAATCCACTTGAAAGCGACCGCTACGGCCGTATTGTCAGTGAGCGCCATTTTACTCGGCTAGTTGAGTTTTTAAAAGACGGAAATGCTATAGTTGGAGGCGGATATCAGAAGGACAGGTTAACAATAGAGCCTACGGTGTTAAGTGAAGTGAGCTGGAATTCGGACGTTATGCAAGAAGAAATCTTTGGACCAATTCTTCCTTTAATTGAATACGAAACGCTAGACGAAGTCGTTCACAAAGTCCAAGAAAAAGCTAAGCCGTTAGCTCTTTACTTATTTACAGAAAGTGAAGATGTGCAAAACGTCATAACGGAGCGTCTTTCATTTGGAGGAGGCTGTATAAATGATACGCTTATGCATATCGCTACGCCGTATTTACCCTTTGGCGGAGTAGGAGAGAGCGGTACGGGTCAATATCATGGAGAAGACAGCTTCCGGACATTTTCTCATTTTAAAAGCATGCTGTCTCAAACAACCAAGTTTGATTTGTCATTCCGCTATCCTTCGGAAAAACAAAGCTTGAAAATGATCAAAAAATTATTGAAATAAAAGAGCCTCCTGATAGGAGGCTTTTTTGTTATTTTGAAAGTGAAAGCTGAGAAAGCGGCCATTTTTCTTGGGTATATGCCATTTCCCAAAATAAATACTCGAGTTCACAGCTTTTGATAAAGTGATCTTTCATACGGTTACGTTCTTCTTCAGTGGCTTGCTCTGCAAGTTCATCAAGCTTGTTACAAAACCATTGTGTTGTGCCATTCATTTCTTCATTATTATAAAACTGAATCCATTCATAAAAAGGATGAGAAGGAGATGGATTTACTTGCTCTGTAATGCGCTGGCCAATTTCAACGTACGTCCACGGACATGGAAGGAGCACGGCAATGATTTCCGCTAAGCTGCCTGTATGCGCAACGCTCATCATATGATTGATGTAGTGACTAGCCGTCGGTGAAAGCGTCTCAGTGTGAAGGTCTTCATAGCGTACGCCTGCTACTTCACAAAAATTATTGTGAGGGTGAACTTCACTATGTAACACCGTAGAAATGCCGGCATTAAAGGCTTCCATTTCGGTGCGCGTGCGGCATTTTGTTAAAGCAGCGCCGTAAATGCGGACAAATGCTGTTAAGTATTCATAGTCTTGAGAAACGTAGTGAATAAGCGCTTCTTTTGGCACGTTTCCTTCAGCAATTCCTTTAATAAAAGGATGGTTAAAAATTGCTTCGTAAATATAGTTTGCTTCTTGTCTTAATTGAGATGAAAATGACATCAAAATCCTCCTTTAATATGAGGAAGTCACAAACAAGCACATAAAGGAAATAAAAAACACTCCGTTTATAAGCGGAGTGGCAAAGGACAGTAAGAAACTGAACATTGCCACTTTCCTACGCTGGTATGAGCCAGATCAGGTTCAAAGGGATCAAGAAAACTTGTCTCAGCCGATGGGCACCCCTAGTGGACTTCCTGTTAATCTATGTTTAACTTACCATATATTCTGAAAAATGAAAAGTGATATTAAAACTTGGAAGCAAACTGTTTTTTATCCCTTAAAGAGGCAGCTTCTTTAAGCTGTTTTTAATCATTTTTGTGTAAAAATGCATATTTTTAGGGGAGAAGAGGTATTAATGAAGGGAAGAGCCGTTTTGGTCTCCAAAACATTTCCCCCTATAAATAGAAGAAAGGAGAGAATAAAATGGCAAAATTTCGTTTGTATGCCGTATTAAATGTAGTAGGTTTGGCTATTACACTACTTGTGAATTATTTAGCAAATGCTATTCCAATAGGAGGAAAAACAACGGCAGAGGCTTCTGCACAAGTTCCTACGTTGTTTACACCAGCCGGTTATGCCTTTGCTATCTGGGGCGTTATTTATTTATTATTAACCATTTGGGTTATACGTCAATTTTTTGCAAGAGAAGATCAAAAGGAGATATACGCACGTATAGGCATTTGGTTTTTCCTAAACTGTTTGTTGAACAGTGCATGGATTTTTATTTTCCAAAACGATTACTATAAGTTATCACTTTTAGTTATGTTCTTTATTTTGGGTACATTAATGGTTGTGTATTCCATCATTCAGCATTCTCGGATGACAACATGGTTCATGCGTCTGCCGATTTCCCTTTATCTTGGCTGGATTTCCGTTGCGACTATTGTTAATGTGTTTGTCGTATTTCAAGCGAATGGAATAGAACATTTGCTTGGCTTAAACGAGTTAGCCTGGACGATTATTATGCTGCTAGTAGGGGCCGTGCTTGGCATTACATTCACATTAAAAAACCGAGACGCTGTTTATCCGCTTGTTTTTGTTTGGGCTTATATTGCCATTGCGGTAAAACAAAGTGGAAATCAGTCCATTGTAATCACGGTCATTATTTCAGTTGTTTTATTAGCAATTGCTATTATTGTAGGATTGATTAAGCGCTATAGACGTTTGTAAAAAGAAGCTCTAGCCTATATAAGCTAGAGCTTTTTATGATGCTCTTTTGATTGTAAAAAAGCAGCTGTAAAAGCAATTAAGCTAATTAAAATACCAAAAGGAACAACAATTGGTATGAATGATAAAATAAATGTCATAAGTGTAACCTCCATGTTGCATCGGTGCGTAATGAAAAATTCAACTTTTTTAAATTGAAGTCCCGTTATTATAGTATGCTAGGCTCTTGGTTTGGAGCCTATATGTTTAGAAATAAATGAAAAAGGCAACATACGTTACATATAGGTTATATAGGAGGAGTTAAAATGGAAACATATATAGTCGCTTACACAGATAAAGATACTATGGAGTATAAACAAGTGACGTGCGAGAGTTATGAAGATGCAGAGCGTACGGTTCTTCGGTTAGAAAGAGAAGGGCATATGCATATTGAAGAAATATCAAATCAGGAAGCCTACCGTGGAGATGAATCATCGTACAGAGAATAATTGTTGAATAAAAAGATCGAACCTAAAATGAAGAAGCCGCTGCTTCTTCATTTTTTTATATAAATATCATTTTATACAAAAAAGTAAAACGGGAATGATTTTCTTCTGCATTTATGGTACAGTACTAATCAGGTGAGTTTTGAGTTTAGAAGAGGAGAGAGTAACATTATATGAGTAAAGGAAATCAGTGGTCTTCACGCCTCGGTTTTATTTTAGCATCTGCTGGGGCAGCAATTGGTCTAGGAGCGATATGGAAATTTCCATACGTAACGGGAACCAGTGGCGGTGGAGCATTTTTTGCGTTGTTTATTTTATTTACAATTTTTATTGGATTGCCGCTTCTGCTGGCAGAATTTATCATTGGAAGACATACGGGAAAAGAAGCAATTAGTGCTTATAAGGCAATTGCCCCGAAGTCCGCTTGGGTATGGATTGGCAGGCTGGGAGTAGTCAGCTGTGTCGTATTGCTTTCCTTTTACAGCGTCGTTGGCGGCTGGGTGATTTTATATACGATTATGAGCGTAACCGGCATGCTAAGCGGAAAAGAGTATGGTCCGCTATTTAATGCTGTCATTAGTCAACCTTATGTAGTATTAGGTGCACAGGCGCTGTTTTTATTAATTACAGTGTTTGTTATTTCAAAAGGCGTACAAAAAGGAATAGAGCGTGCTAATAAATATATGATGCCGCTGTTATTTATCTGTTTTATCATTATTGTTGTGCGCTCTTTAACATTGGACGGAGCTATGGACGGAGTAAAGTTCTTTTTAAAACCGGATTTTTCAGCCATTACAGGGTCATCTATTCTCTATGCGCTCGGTCAGTCGTTTTTCTCGCTTTGCGTGGGATTATCCTGCATGGTGACATATAGCTCTTATTTAGGGAAAAAAGTAAGCTTGACGCGTTCTGCAGGCACCATTGCTATTTTAAACTTGTTTGTTTCGCTGCTGGCGGGCTTGGCTATTTTTCCAGCTGTTTTTTCGTTCGGATTAAAGCCAACTGAAGGACCTGGACTTTTGTTTGTGGTCTTGCCAACAGTATTTGAGAAAATGCCGTTTGGCACCGTCTTTTTAGCACTGTTTTTAATTTTATTCCTATTTGCTACGCTTACGTCTGCTTTTTCACTGCTGGAAATTATCGTAGCTGCTTTAACCAAAGACGATCAGACAAAACGAACTCGCTACGCTTCTTTATCAGGGATTCTTGTGTTCGTAGTAGGTATCCCATCAGCGCTTTCGTTTGGTGTACTAAAACATGTCTCACTTTTTGGCAGAAGTATATTTGACGTAGCTGACTTTTTTGTGAGCAACTTAATGCTGCCTCTTGGAAGTTTAGCCATTGCGATTTTTGTGACATTTAAAATGAAAAAAGAAGCCGTGTATGAAGAGTTTATTTCAGGAAGTACAAAAGGCGCTAAATTATTCAACGCATGGTTCTTTCTAGTTAAATACGTATTACCTATTATTATTATAGCTGTTCTATTAAGCTTACTTGTTGCATATTAAAAAAAGCACTCATCTGAGTGCTTTTTTTTATTTTGCAAAAACGTGATTTCCGATCGTGATCGTAACCTGTTTTTGGCGAAGCCACTGATCACTTGTTTTATCTGGATTAAAGAAGAATAACGAACCTTTTCCTTGACCTCTAAAAGCTAGAGCTTCATTTACAGCTTTCTTCGCTTCAGCATCGGCTGCTTTATTAATTTCACCGTTTTGTACAGGTGTAAACTGCGTACCCTGGTAAATGACATCGTGGATAGAGTCTGGGAAAGAATCGCTATCTACGCGGTTTAAGACGACTGTTGCTACAGCCACTTTGCCAGCGTAAGGTTCGCCTTTTGCTTCAGCTTGTACAAGGCGAGCTAACAGATCTTTATCACTTTCGCTAATAGAGTTAGGGATTGTTAATGTTTCATTTGCATTAATAGAGTCGGTAGATTTGTGATTCGCTTCTTTTAACTGTTTAACCGTAACCCCGTATTCAGCGCCAATCTTGTAAAGAGTCTCTCCGGATTTTACGCGATGAGTTGTTTCAGCGGCATTTGCCCCGTGATTCATGCCAAACATAGGAATTGCTAGTGCTCCGATAATTGCTAGTTTCTTAAACATAAAGTAAGTACCTCCTGAAATCCTTTTGAACGCCCCTTTTATCATGGATCGGTACGTGCTGTGCACCGAACTTTATATGTACGTTTCAAAGATTAACAGGTGTCAATACATCTTGTCACTGCTTAAAACATACCAATCTAGGAAGATATTATAATAGTTAACAGATAATTTGAAAAATACGTTGACTGATAATAAAGGAGTGAATTATAATGAACGAGTAAATAGTTAACCGTTTAACTGGAGAGATTTTATGGGAGAAAAGATAACGATTCGTGATGTAGCAAAGCATGCAGGGGTGTCTGCAGCTTCAGTATCTTACGTCTTAAACGGAATTAACAAAGTATCCGATGAAACAAAAGAGCGAATTTTAACAGCGGTAAAAGAATTAAACTACGAACCAAATTTAACCGCCGTTAGTCTTTCAAAGCAAAAGTCTAATATGATTGGCGTTATGTTTCCACTTACGGACGATTCACTTTCTACTATATTTAAAGATAACCATTATTACAGCGAAATGATTAGTGGAATTGAATATGTAATACGTAAGCATGGTTATGATCTAGTCATATCCGGAGTGAGTAGCCCAGCTGATTGCTTAAAATGGATTCGGACGAGAAATATTGATGGTCTTCTGTTTTTAGGAGCCTTCCCGCATCGATTATATGAAAAAATGAAAGCGTTATCGAATCCGATTGTGTTAGTAGATACATATGAAAAGTACGAACGTGACTATCATCATATTTCGGTAGACGATGAGTATGGAGGATATCTCGCTACAAAACATTTAGTGAATTTTGGGCACCAAAAAATTGCTTTTGTCGCGCACCATCTCGTCAATAGTCCAGTTGATAAGAAGCGGTATATAGGCTACGAGAAAGCATTAAAAGAAGCGGGCATTACACCGTCCAGGGCATTTGTTTTTGAAGTGAACGAAAGCTCATTTGATAACGGATACAATTTAGGAAACAAACTGCTGCAAGATCATAAGGATATTCAGGCGGTTTTTGCATCCTCTGATACGCTGGCGCTTGGAATTATGAAAGCGCTACAAGAAAAAGGGAAAAGAATTCCGCAAGACTATTCAATTGTAGGGTTTGACGACATCACGTTTAGCAGCTATGCATCTCCAAGTCTAACAACCATTCGTCAAGATGTATTTAACAAAGGAGTGGTAGCCGCAACGTCTGTTATTCAAGCAATTGAACACCGTTTCAACACGCTGCAGCATGTAAAATTATCGGTTGAACTTGTTATTCGAGATTCGACTGCTAAGCGCGGGTGAACCACAGTAAGTTAACCGGTTAACCAAAGTTTAGCATTTATAAAAAAAGGGGATATAAGTTAGCATTCACAAAAAAAGGGGATATGAAAATGATTAATGTTACAGTATGGAATGAAAATCGTCATGAACAGAAAAATCCGGTTGTAAGAGAAATTTACGCTGAAGGCATTCACGGTGCCATCGCTTCTTTTTTAGAAGAAGGAGGGTTTCGTACGCACACCGCCACATTAGACGAAGTAGAACACGGGTTGACTGAAGAAGTATTAAATCAAACGGATGTTTTAGTATGGTGGGGTCATTTAGCACATGACGAAGTAAAAGACGACATCGTTGAGAAAGTAAAGCAGCGGGTGCTAGACGGTATGGGGCTTATTGTCTTACACTCAGGTCACTTTTCTAAAATTTTTAAAGAGTTAATGGGCACAAGCTGCGACTTAAAATGGCGTGAAGCAGATGAAAAAGAGCGCTTGTGGGTAGTAGAACCGAGCCATCCGATTGTCGAAGGTATTGGTGAATTTATCGAGCTTGAGCGCGAAGAAATGTATGGAGAGCACTTTGATATTCCAGCACCTGATGAACTGATTTTCACGAGCTGGTTTGAAGGCGGAGAAATTTTCAGAAGCGGCTGCACGTACAAACGTGGAAACGGAAAAGTATTTTATTTCAGACCTGGCCATGAAACATATCCAACATACCATAACAAAGACATTCAGCGTGTCATTATGAATGCTATTAAATGGGCGAAGCCAGCAGAGAGAAAACGTCCTGTTTACGGCAATGCGCAACCGCTTGAATCAATCGCTGTTAAAAACTAATTAATCATGCTTAAGCAAAGGGGATAGGAAAGATGGCAAAAGTAAAAATTGGCGTTATTGGGTGCGGAAGCATTGCGCAACACCGTCACTTACCAGAATATAAGACGAATGAACAAGTAGAATTAGTAGCCGTTTGCGATATAAACACAGAACGTGCAAACAGCGTAGCGCAGCAGTACGGTGTAAAAGCTTACACAAACTATGAAGAGCTTTTAGCAAGCGGTACAGTGGAAGCAGTGAGCGTATGTACGCCCAACTATCTTCATGCGCCTATTTCGGTTGCAGCGTTAAACAGCGGAGTTCATGTCCTGTGTGAAAAGCCGATGGCAACATCAGAAGAAGAAGCGAAAGCAATGATTGAAGCAGCAAAAACAAACGGTAAAAAACTAATGATCGGACATAATCAGCGCTTTGTAGCTTCTCATCAAAAAGCTCGTGAACTTATTGAAAAAGGAGAAATCGGTAAAATTTATAGTTTCCGTACGGCTTTTGGCCACGGTGGTCCTGAAGGCTGGAGCGTGGACGGAAAAGAAAGCTGGTTCTTCAAAAAAGACGAAGCGTTTATTGGTGCTATGGGAGATTTAGGCGTTCATAAAACCGATATGCTTCGCTACATATTGAGCGAAGAAATTGTAGAAGTCGGTGCATTTGTGGAAAGCAATGCAAAAGACTTTGCAAATGTAGACGACAACGCTGTGTGTGTATTAAAAACGGAAAGCGGGATTATCGGGACGCTTGCGGCAAGCTGGGCTTACAATGGAAAAGAAGATAACTCCACGATTGTTTACGGAGAGAAAGGGATTCTTCGTTTAGAGGACGATCCGACGTATTCATTAGTTGCCCAATATGCAACGGGTGAAGTGGTGAACTATGAATTAGGAAAGATCCAGTCGAACGATGAAGGCGGACAAAGTAATTCTCACGTCATTGAACAATTTGTAGATGCAGTTGCAGAAGACAAAGAATCTCCTGTTCCTGGTGAAGAAGGATTCAAATCACTTGCTGTTATTTTAGCAGCTTTAAAATCAAGTCAAACGAAACAAATTACGCGCGTGTAAGAGGTGAAAAACGTGAGAATTGGCATAATCGGAGCAGGAGGGATTGCTGTAAGCAGGCATATCCCGGCATTCAAACAACTGGGTGATGAATGTGTGATTTGGGGGCTTAGCGATATTAATAGTGAAAGAGCCACAGAGGTAGCCAATGAGCATAATATCCCTCACGTATTTGTTGATTACAAAGATATGTTTAAAGAAGTGGATGCTGTATGTATTTGTACACCGAATAAATTTCACGCCGAGTTTGCAGTAGAAGCGCTAAAAGCAGGCGTTCACGTCCTATGTGAAAAGCCAATGGCGATGTCTAAAGAGCAAGGTGAAGAAATGCTTGCTGCTGCTAGAGAATCAGGTAAGCAATTAGCGATTGCGTATCATTACCGATTCATGAAAGAAGCGCAGGCTGCGAAAAAAATGATGACAGAGGTAGGGCGCCCATTAGTTGCACGTGTCAGAGCAATGCGTCGTCGAAAGGTTCCCGGTTGGGGGGTATTTACGAACAAAGATCTTCAAGGGGGAGGCAGCTTAATTGATTACGGCTGCCATTTGCTTGATTTAACGCTTTGGCTAATGGGAAACCCAAAGCATACTGAAGTATTGGGGAGTACATATAATGATCTGAGTAAAACGCCTAACCAATTAAATCAATGGGGAGCATTTGACCATGAAACATTCAGCGTGGATGATCATGTAACGGCCTATATTAAATTTGAAAATGGAGCGTCGCTTCTTTTAGAAACTTCTTGGGCTGCTAATATCGAAGATGATGAAGAACACGTAAGCATATCAGGGGTAGAGGGCGGTTTAAGCGTGTTTCCGTTTGAACTATACACATCTAAAAACGGTATGCTCCTGAATAGTACATCACCTTGGATAGATGGAGAAGATGATTACAGCCTGAGTCAGGCTAAAAATTTCGTTGAAGCGTGTAAAGGAAATGCTGAATTAGTGGTAAAGCCACAAGAAGCGCTTCAAGTCTCAGCTATTATTGATGAAATATATCGCACAGGGGGAAATTAAAATGAAACTTGGAGTATTCACGGTCTTATTTGCGGATCTTTCTTTTGAAGAGATGTTAGATAAAGTAAAAGCAGCAGGTCTTCATGCTGTTGAAATCGGAACGGGCGGCTATCCGGGAAACAGCCATTGTCCGCTAGATGAGCTGCTTGAAGATGAAGAAAAAAGAGAAGCATATATGAAGCAGATAAAAGACCGCGGACTTACAATCAGCGCATTTAGCTGCCACGGCAATCCTATTTCACCTGAGGCAAGTTTTGCAAAAGAATCTGACGAAACGCTTCGCAAGACCATCCAACTAGCATCATTAGTTGATGTTCCAGTGGTTAACTGCTTTTCTGGAACAGCAGGAGATCACGAAGAAGCGAAGTACCCAAACTGGCCTGTTACTCCTTGGCCTAACGAGTATGGAGACGTATTGAATTGGCAGTGGGAAAATAAGCTTGTTCCTTATTGGAAAGAAATTGGAGAACTAGCAGAGGAGCATAATGTAAAAATTGGTTTAGAACTTCACGGTGGATTTCTAGTTCATACTCCGTATACGCTCCTAAAGCTTCGCGAAAAAACAAGTCCAGCGATTGGTGCTAACCTTGATCCAAGTCATTTATGGTGGCAAGGAATTGATCCGGTAGGAGCTATTAAAATTTTAGCAAAAGAAAATGCGATTCATCATTTCCATGCAAAGGATACGTACTTGGACCAAGATAATATTAACATGTATGGACTGACGGATATGCAGCCATACGGAGAAGTCCAAACGCGTGCATGGACGTTTAGATCCGTAGGGTGCGGACATGATGTAAAAGAGTGGTCTGATATGATGAGTGCACTTCGCACATACGGATACGATTATGTAGTGAGCATTGAACACGAAGATCCAATCATGTCGATTGAAGAAGGGTTTAAACGCGCGGTTACAAACTTACAAAGTGTATTAATTGAAGAAACTCCCTCACAAATGTGGTGGGCGTAAGTAAAAAGAAGCATCTCTAAAAAAGAGTTGCTTCTTTTATTTTCGTTGATAAATTATTTGCTTTCTGTTCACCTAAATTTCGATACAAACGGGTGATTGGTAACCCAAAAGCGCCAAGGGTAATCCTTCGCTTCACCAGAATTATCAATGCCAACGCGAGGTCCGGCGGAAATTGCTGAAGGAGTGAAGCCACGAGCAATATAAAGAGGAGGGGTGGTTAAATCATGGCCGTACAAATCCATTGAAACCCCTAGTGCTTTTGTTAGTTTCCCAGGACCGTTTGTCCAATTTATTTCATTTTCCATCCCTCGACGTCTAGTTTTCATCAAATCTTTTCCGCTAAATGGCTCAATAGCTCGAATGAGGACGCCTTCTGGACAATCGATATCGCTGCTTACAACATTGAGTAAACAATGTGTATGCATTGTATGGGTATAGGCATGACCAGGAGGACCGAACATTACCTCTGTTCTTTTTGTGCGCCGGTTGTTAAAGCTATGAGCTGCTCGGTCGAAAGGTCCTTTATAAGCCTCGGTTTCTACAATAAAACCAGATGCAGTTCCTTCTGGCGTTTCATGAATAAGAAGACACCCTAACAGCGACTGAGCTAGTTCAAGCGTAGGCTGTTGATAAACGGAAAGAGGAAGTGGTTCAATCGCTAAAAGAGAACGCGTCATTTGCTGTAGTCCATCCTTTCAAAGCAGAGTTGTTCACGCTGTTATGCGCATCTTTTATTATGATGTTTTCTTTATGATTTTGCAAAGGGAGGGACTGGTTAATACAAGTAATCTTTCTTCCCCCCTTTTCAAGTATTTATCATGATTCAACTTACTCTATGAAATCATTTTATTTTAAAGAAAGGTTTCGTTTTGCGCGTGTAGGGGGAATATTTTACTACAATACTTTGCTTTTGCTGTTGGTATGATATACACATTTCATCCATATTTTACATGCTTTTAGTTTTAAAAAATAGTGATCCGTCTTTTCTTTATTTTCGTTCTACACATGAAAGCAAAATAAAAAGATTGAATTGTAGAAAGTTCTTTATAAATGGAGATAAAGAAAAAATATCCTTCAAAGAGTATTTAAGGGATTTTAGAACATATTAAAAATAAAATTTATATACTGTGAGGAATAGCTATGAACATCCACTTTGATACATTAACAGACTTATCAATTAAACATATTTTTGGGCCTGCATCTCAAACAATCACCCATCTCACATATCATTCAAAGCAAGTTCACGACGGATCCGTATTTTTTAGTATAAAAGGTGAAAATGAAGATGGACATCAATATATTAAAGAAGCTATATCTAGAGGAGCGGTAGCAGTATTTGGGACAAGCGTTGAGCAGCTTCGTCTTTTAAGCACTCAGTATGCTCACTGTACGTTTTTAGCTGTTGACGACGTCCGTAAAGTAATGGCATCTTTTTCTAAAATGTATTTTGATTATACAGATGAAAAAATTGAGACAATTGGCGTTACAGGTACAAATGGTAAAACAACCGTAGCAGCTTACGTAAGGTCGCTTTTAACTCTTTTAAAATTGCCGACAGGGTCGATTGGAACGACCGGCATTTGGTCATCAAAGCAAAAGTTAGTTTATAAAAAAAGTACGCCTACAACGCCGGAATCGGTAGACTTGCATAAAATTTTTTATGATTTGTATACAAGAGGCGATGAAGCGGCAGTGATGGAAGTATCTTCAATTGCGATTGATCAGCAGCGAGTAGAAAATATTTATTTTGATGTAGCCATTCACACAAACTTATCGGAAGAGCATTTAGAGTATCATAAAACGTTTGAGCACTATAAAAAATGCAAGATGAAATTATTTCAACAGGCCAAACATGCCGTTATTAATATAGATGATCAGGACATGGGTAAAGACTTAAGCAGGGTATTTGAAGGACCTAAAGTCACGTATAGTTTATTAAATAATGCGGAAGCAACTCTGCAAGCAAAAAACATTATTGTCAAAGAAGGAGGCTCTTTCTTTGATTTACTTTATAAAGGACAGTCATACAAAGTAGCAGTGCCTGTATATGGCGATTACAACATTGCCAACGTGTTAGCAGCCGTCGGTACAGCCCTTCACTTTGAATACCACATTGAAGATATTATTAGCGTGCTTCCTCAATTGGAAAGTCCAGAAGGGCGCTTTCAAGTGATAGAAGGTCCAAATAACCAAAAAGTGATCTTAGACTATGCCCATACGCCTGTTGCTCTTACTCGTTTGGTCGAAGAAGTAAAAAAAATGGAGTACAACCAGCTGATTGTCATGATTGCAGGGATCGGCATTCGAGATTTTAACAAAATGTCTAAAATGGCGCGCACCATTGAAGGAAAAGCTGATGAAATTATCGTAACGGTTGATCATCCAGGTCATCATGATCCGAATATAATCGTAGATCAAGTGATGACAGGTTTTTCGAATCCGAGCGCAAGCAATATTCACCGCGCCCCTACTCGAACGGAAGGAGTATTAAAGTCGCTTTCTTTAGGAAAGCCGAATGATATTATTTTACTTACAAGCGGCTGTATTAACGGCGCTCAGCTTGTAAAAGGAAAGGAAATTCCGCATTCAGACGAAGAAATTATTGCCTCTTATTATGCGTCTTTAAGCAATATTTCTTAACACTCATCTTTATTTATTGAACGTAGAAAAAGTGAAACACCATACGAAAGAAGGTCTCTTACTATTTTTAGAGACCTTCTTTTTTTGCATTAAAACTATAGGCTGTTTTCTCGCTGTGTTTTTGGTTCATCAATTTTTACGTCATGTTCTTTAGCCAGCTTTTTAATAGCTGCATTATAATCGCGTATGCCTTTTCGTGCTTCATCAAGCATAGCGTTTGCCTCAGCAATAAGGTTGCGATCCTGCTTTTCTAAAGCGCTGACAATTTTAATGAAAGCATTGTACTGGGTATTGGCAGCTTTTATATAGCCTTCATGAACCTTTCGAAGCTCGTCGGTTTCCACCTCGATATTTTCTAGTTCGTCAACAAATTTACGATAGGTAGGAATAACCTCACTCGTCATCGTATCATACATAACAGCGTCACTTGTGTAGTTAGCGCCTGTAACAGAATCGTATGCGTCAATCGCTTCTTTTTCAAGCTGAGCGGCTTTTTTTAACTCTTGATTGTTATAGTCGATTAAATCATCTTGAACAGGGTCACTAAAGCAGGCTGATAATAAAAACAAAAGAGGGACAAGACAAAATAAAACTTTCTTCAACGAATTTCACCTCCGTTTAACAATGTATGAAATACCTGCTTGGCAAAGTCGGTTTTAATGAATGGAGAAAAAGAAGAGAGGATATAAAAGGATTTTTGAAGGTCGACAGTGAATCTATTCACTAGTCGGTTTGTAGTTGACTACCCCTTAGTAAGAGGAAGGAAGAGAAGATGATTAAAATAAAAAGAGATCACTTAACGAACAATGAAGTTATTGAATTAGTAAGTTCACACCTTCAAGGAATGAACTTACATTCGCCGCCTGAAAGTATTCATGCTCTAGATATTGAAAGCTTAAAACAACAGGACATTACGTTTTGGAGCGTGTGGGAAGGCAGTCAGCTAGCAGGATGCGGGGCTATAAAAGAGCTAGATGAGCATCACGGAGAAATTAAATCGATGCGAACAGCCACGGCTCATTTGCGGAAAGGAATTGCTAGAGAGCTGCTGCAGTACATAATAAATGAAGCACAAAAACGAGGGTACCGACGCTTAAGCTTAGAAACAGGATCCGCACCCGCTTTTGAACCGGCTAGAAAGCTATACGCCAGTTTTGGATTTTACGAGTGCGAACCGTTTTCCACCTACAAAGAAGATCCATACAGTGTATTTATGACAAAGAAATTGAATGATTAAACAAGGCTGGGGCAAAAGTAGTTTCGTTGAAGGAAAATCCGAACGAGGAATTGAGATTCTTGATGGAGAATCAAACTCGTTCGGATTTTTTCATGGTAATGGTGGTAGGTTTCATGTATCCCATTTGTTCGTCTTTAGATTGGATTCATTTCGTTAAGTCACAATCTCTTTGTTTTTTATTTTGTCACGATTCATATAAAAAGGTATAAACTAGGTTTTCTCACTAGACAAAAGGGTTTTTCCTATGTAGTATAGGTGACAGATAATACAAAACGAATGTTCAGTATAAATAATAAATGTGCGGGGCGGTGGAAAAAGCTTGAATAAAAAAAAGCTTCAAAGTGAACAAACCAAAAGAAAAGTGGCAGATGCTGCTAAAGCATTATTTTCTCAAAAAGGCTATAAAGCTACGTCTATTGAGGATATTGTAGAAGCTACAGGAAGCAGTAAAGGGAATATTTATTATCACTTTAAAAGTAAAGAAGGACTTTTTCTTTATTTAATAGACGAATGGGACCTTGAGTGGGAGAGAAACTGGAAAGAAAGAGAGTCTCTTTACAAAACAACAAGAGATAAGCTTTTTGGAATTGCTGAGCAAATCATTTTAGATGATTTGAATCATCCTCTTACAAAAGCCGCCGATGAGTTTTTTAACAATGAGGAAAAGGGAAGCGATATCGAAGAGCGAATTGATGAAATGGTGAAACGGCACGTGGAGTTTAACCGCGAACTTTTGCAAAAAGGCATCGATGAAGGTGAGTTTTCTCATAAAAATGCAGAGCAGCTTGCAGTGATTTTAGAAGGGCTGTTTGTTGGAATGAGCCGCATGTCTCGAAAAACGAGTACGGAAAATGCCATGCAGCTTTATCATTCAGCGATCGATGTATTTTTAAACGGAATTATAGTAAGGTCTTCTTAAATAATTGGGGATACTTATTTTAGCAATGAGTAATCCCTCATTATTTTGTATCTTTATAGACCGAACGTTCAGTATTTTTGTAATCAGGAGGTTTATATGTCATTATTATTGAGAAATCGAGCGGCGATTTTGCTGCTTATGCTAAATATCTTTATTATCTTTACGGGAATCGGTCTCGTTATTCCAATTATGCCAACATATATGACGGAGCTTCATATCAACGGCAGCGTGATGGGCCTTTTAGTAGCGGTGTTTTCGCTAACTCAATTTCTGTTTTCACCTTTAGCGGGGCGGTTATCAGATTCGTTAGGGAGAAAGAAAATTATTGTAGCGGGAATGATTGTTTTTGCCCTGTCTGAATGGTTCTTTGGTTCAGTGAGTACACCTCTCTTATTATTTGTATCGAGAATGCTAGGCGGGGTCGGGGCCGCGCTTATTATGCCTGCTGTTATGGCCTATACAGCGGACGTGACGTCTGCTAAAGAACGTGCTAAAGGAATGGGCTATGTGACGGCGGCGATTACAACAGGATTTATTATTGGGCCCGGTATCGGGGGCTTTTTAGCTGAATACGGCATGCGCGTACCGTTTTATATGGCCGCAGTAGCAGGGGGCTTAGCAGCAGTGATTACGCTGTTTGTTTTGCCAGAGTCCCGCCCTGTACAAGATTCTGTAAGCAACGAAAATCCAAAGCAAGAGCGTCTGCTACTGCAGCTTATGAATTCCTATAAAGAACCTTATTTTTTGAGTTTAATTATCGTTTTTGTGACATCGTTTGGATTATCCAATTATGAAACGATCTTTTCACTATTTGTGGATCATAAATTTAGCTTTACGCCAAAAGATATTGCGTTTGTTATTACGTTTGGCTCTATTGCAGGGGCTGTTGTGCAGGTTACGATTTTTGGCTGGATTTTAAATAAGTTCGGTGAAAAAAGAGTGATTTCGTTTTGCTTGATGATGACGGGACTTTTTATTTTACTTACGCTATTTGTGCACACGTACTGGCTTATTATTGTTGTAACATTTATCGTCTTTTTAGCAACAGATATTTTACGTCCGGCAATCAGCACGCAAATGTCGATGATGGCACAAGACGACCAAGGGTATGTAGCCGGACTAAATTCTGCTTATACAAGTCTTGGGAATATTATTGGACCCGTTGTCGCAGGCTTTCTCTTTGATATAAACATTAATTATCCGTACGTATCAGCTGCACTTGTACTGCTGCTTTGTTTTCTTTTATCTTTAAGAGCAGGGAAGGACCGAAAAACAGCTGTGAGAAATCAAGCGATTCAAGAGAAATAACGAGAAGGAAAAATGATAGAATTTTTAGGGGATAGAAGACCTCCAGTAGCTTACTGGAGGTCTTTTAATGATGCTTTTAGTAAAGCTGTAAGATTTACAACACCACTCAGCCTATAGCGAAGCTTTATTTTATCGGCAAAACAGTGAAATGGTTGCAAATAAAAAGGGTTAATAGTAAACTTTAAACGTAACAAGAATAGTATGGGAGCTTGCGCGGGGCAGGCTGAGAGTACAGGGGCGCCTGTTGACCATTTGAACCTGTTGGATAATGCCAGCGCAGGGAATGTGAGTACATACCAAAGCACTTTGCGCATGCAAGGTGCTTTTTTGTCTTTTTTTGCAGTGTTAAAACTAAATGAAAAGAGTGAGAGAACATGGATATTAGTAAAATTTCAGCTCAATTAGAAAAAGTAAGAGACTTAAGTCCGCTTATTCATAATATTACGAATGTTGTGGTAACCAATTTTACAGCAAATGGACTGCTTGCCCTAGGAGCGTCACCTGTTATGGCTTATGCGAAGGAAGAAGTGGCTGATATGGCTCGAATCGCCGGAGCGCTTGTCTTAAATATGGGTACACTGACGGCTCAAGAAGTAGAAGCAATGAGAATAGCAGGAAAATCAGCAAATGAAAATGGCGTGCCGGTTATTTTCGATCCTGTAGGAGCCGGAGCGACACCGTTTCGTACAGAAGTAGCACGTCAGCTTGTAGAAGAATTAAATATTGCAGTTATTCGTGGTAACGCTGCTGAAGTTGCGAATGTAGTAGGCGAGTCATGGCTCATTAAAGGCGTTGATTCATTAGAAGGGCAAGGAGACGTCATTGAACTTGCTGAGAAAGCGGCGAACAAATTAGATACAGTGATTGTTATTACGGGTAAACAAGATGTAATCACGGATGGAAACACAACGTATACAGTAGACAACGGTCACCCGTTATTTACTAAAGTGACGGGGACTGGATGTCTGTTGACATCAATTATAGGAGCTTTCGCTGCTGTAGACAAAGAATATGTCGAGGCAAGCGTTGCTGCTTTAAGTTTTTACGGAGTGGCAGGTGAAATCGCCGCAGCGAAAAAAGGTGAAGAAGGGCCGGGAAGCTTTCAAATTGAGCTGTTAAACCAGCTTCATCTTTTATCTGGGCAGGATATTGAATCATATGCAAGAGTACATCAACGTTAAAAGGAGCCGGAAAATGACAAACGAAGAAATCAAAAAGCTGCTGCAAGTTTATTTTATAATGGGCAGCAATAACTGTAAAAAAGATCCGAAAGAAGTATTAAAAGAAGCAATTGAAGGCGGCGTTACCGTGTTTCAATTTCGTGAAAAAGGCGAGGGTGCCTTAACAGGAGAAGCGAAATATCAGCTGGCGAAAGAACTTCAGCAAATTTGTCAGCAGCACAGCGTTCCTTTTGTTGTGAATGATGATCTTGACTTAGCGATCCGCTTACAAGCAGATGGCGTTCATATTGGACAAGAAGATGAAAAAGCTCATATTGTTCGAGAAAAAATAGGAAAAGGAATTGTGGGCGTCTCTGTTCATAATGTACAAGAGCTGCAGCAAGCGATAAAAGACGGGGCGGATTATGTAGGAATGGGACCTGTTTTTCCTACTTCTACAAAAAAAGACGCAAAAGCAGTACAAGGTACAAAATTAATTGAAGAAGTGCGAAACCAGAATATTGACTTTCCAATTGTAGGAATCGGTGGCATCACGCCTGAAAATGCCAAACAAGTAGTAGAAGCAGGTGCAGATGGCGTTTCTATTATTACCGCGATTAGCTTAGCAGCGTCTCCAAAAGAAAAAGCAGCTCAATTGAAAGAAGCGGTAGGAAAATAAAAAAAGCGCACAGTGTGCGCTTTTTTTATTATAGCTGAACAGTTTGAGGAGTTTCTTCGCCTTCATTCATAAAGCGAATTTCGCTTGGCGTAATTTCAAGAACAACATACTCAGGGTCATTTGGACCGTCAAACCATTCTTTCATGTGATCGTTCCATATACGTCCTTTTAATTGATCACCGGTACGAAGAACAGCTGTCCCAGATAATTCTAAGTATTGATCGCCATATCCTTCGCCACTGTAGCCCAATAGTACGTGCACGTTCGGATTGGCTTCGATTTCTTCTGCCTTATGTGTATTGATATTTGTTGGTGTGTAAAGAGCGATACCATCTTCATCGCTGAAAAATGTCATATAGCGAGAGTGGGGTTTGTTGTTTACAACTGTGGCTAATGTTCCTACACGATTTCCTTCTAATACTTCATTTACTTTTTTAGCAATTTTTTGTTCATTCATTTTATCCATCTCCTTTATTACTTTTTATGTTCCTCAATCGAAGATAAATAAAACATACATGTCTAAAAAAAATATAAGTTAACAATAAAATAATTATGTAAACTAATAAATTAAAAAATAAAAAAGTTAGCTACAGCTAACTAAAAAATAAGCCCGCACTGCCGTAACCCTAAGTGTCTTAAATACCCAGATCTACTAGGTGGGTGCCCTCATAGCCGGGTTTAGCGTCCCAAGAAGGGCGTGCTATCTGCAGCTAAATTTTGAGCTCCCTTTTAACACTCAAAGGTTTAAGACAACATGAGTATACGCACAGCGCAGGTATGTATAACAAATGTAAATAAAATGCCGATATATAAATGTTTTCTAATTAATCAACTTTCATCGTACAAGAAATGATTATAACGGAATAATGAATGGAACGCAAGACTTTTATTTAAAGTTTTTCTTCTCTAATATTTTGGCGGTTATGCAGTAACAAAATAAAAAAAGGGCCCGCAACTGGAATGAAACATAAGAGAAGGTAAGGTCGGGATGCTATCCTTTCTTTTGTCATAACGGAATAAGAAAGCCACGTTAAAACAAAAAAATCAGCGGTCATCACGCTAACAAGCTGTGACTGCATAAAAGCATCTCCATAAGCTCTTATTGAACCTATGGATAGTCCGTATACGTAACCTGCAATCGTGAGCGCTAAGCATAGTCCAATCCATAGACGAGAAGAAATGATGGCAATGAAACGTGAAGAAATACGCGAACGTGTTCGAACTTTTTGTCCTTTCCAATGATAATAGAACAAAAGAGAAAAAGCTCCAAGCCCAAATGATAGAAGAGAAAATGGCCATCCAGGCAGTTTGTACGTATCTTTTTTACAAATCATTACCAGGAACAATACTGGGAAAAGTCCTAAAAAAGAGAATACCATAACCACGAGCGGATCTACCTGTTGAAAATTTCCTGTGATAAGATTTTTAAACAGCAAATCATTAGCGGCGCTTGCTCCCGGAGCTAGCAAAAAGGCGTATAGTACAAACATAGCCCATACAATGATATACATATTCTCAACTCCTTTTAATTGTTAAACCATTTTAGTATATTTCCCCGTCTTGTGATGAAGGGAAACGCTTGAAACGCTTCTTTAATTAGGTGTAATATTACACTAAAGACATGTGCGTGTATAGAAAGAAAGGGCTGTAAAAATGAATAAACAAGAAGTGATTAAATCAGTATCGGATAAAATACGATTAATTCGTTTAGAAAGAAACTATTCACAAGATAGAATGGCTGAAGTCATTGGTATTTCCAAAAAAACATTGGTTCAAATTGAAAAAGGGCGCACGGAAGCAGGGTGGACGACTACTGTTGCAGTATGCGGTTTGTTTGGTGACAGTGAAATCCTTCAATCAGTTTTAGGAGACGTCCCCTTAGAAGTAGTAGAAATCATTGCTCATAACGGCGTATCTTCTCCAAAAGATAAAACGCTCGGAGGAAGAGTATGGTGGAAAGAGATTCAAAAAGAAGGTTCTTTTCGTCTGCAGCAAAATATGATTAGTCAGCACTATCGTATTTTAGATGACCAAGACTATCGATGGTTTAGTTCATTTGATAAAAGCGAAGCTGTAGAAAGATTTGAAGAATTAACAAAGAAATAAAAACAAGCACTTGCTTTCAAGTGCTTGTTACTGATTCATTAACGTGCCGGATGAAGGACGGTTGAACCAATTCCATAGCTCTACATCTCCAAGTGACGCATAGGTGATAGACGGATCATTTTTTAATTTCAGAAGCTTTTTGGTAGGTCCTGTAATCACAACGCCGTACACACCGACTCCATGTTTTTTTACATAAGAATATCGCTGCTTTAGCAACAAATCGGAATGGTCTAGCTGACGAACTTTTTGGACCGTTTCTTCATTATCGGCTAATAGTTTCATCATACCTAAAACGTTCGACTTGCTAGTAGAGTGCGTTTGATTTTCTTTGTGCTCGTAAGGCAAGTCTAAAAACTCTGGAAAGCCAAATGTTGATGTTAAGTCAATTAATGGCTCATCTTTTGTGCTTGTTTTTTGTTCGTTCCCTGTATTAAGCGCGTACCAAGAGGTAGAAAAATCACGGCTGTCGATGGCGTTCATTTTTTGCTGAACTTCTTTTAGCGAATACGTATCATCAAAAGAAATAGCCACTTCACTTACCGTTCCTTTAGGTAGGTTTTCTAATGCATTCCATGTTTCATTCGTCCATTCCTTATACTCTTTTGCATGTAGCTTTAGTTTTTTTTGATCAGGATAGACAAAGGAAAGGTTAAGATCGTATTTACCGCCGGAAAATTCTTTTTCTACACCGCTCGTTTTATCAAACAGCTGATGAAATGTAAACGCCCCAATGGCCTGCTCTTCACGTCCAATTTGCTTATAAGCTTCCATTTGCGACTGCATTCGGAAAAAGGACTGTGTATCAGAAGTGGTTTCACGTATATGAACGTTCGGAAAAGCAGATTCGATAGCCGCTTGATTGACGCTGTTTATGTATTCGGTTTTTGATTGATGATAATATACAATGGATAAAAAGCTGCCGATAATCCATAGCAGAACCACAGAGCTAATGACAGTTGTCACATTTGAAAGGCGCTGCTTCCATTTGGCGATATAAATGGACTTTTTAACTTTTTTATTATCCAACATCGTATCGTCACTTAGTGAAGTAGTTGATGGAGTGGGCGATAACGGTTCATCTTCGATTAGCAAGTACTCTAAATGAGCTGAGCATGCTTCACAATTTTCCGTATGTTGTTCAAGTGTTTCTGCTTCTTTGTCTGTCAAAGTGCCGTTTTTATATTTTTCCCATTGATGCTTCATATCTTGACAGCTCATCCGTCCTCTTCCTTTCTTTTTTTCAATTGTTGACGACCACGATACAAGTCCATTTTCACTTTTGACAGAGTAAAGCCAGTCATTTCTGCAATCTCTTCATATGTGAAGCCATGATAATCTCGTAACAGTACAATATTCTGCTTAGCCGGAGGCAAAGCAGATACATCAGAAAGCCAGCCGTCGATTTCACTTTGAATCATCACTTGTTCTTCAGCACTTGGCTGAGGAGTAAAGTGCCATTCTTCTATTTCGACAGTAGGGCGTTTTTTTTCTTTTCGATACCAGTCAATAAAGGCGTGATAAGCAATTTTGAACAGCCAAGGCTTCACTTCCTCGCCTTTATACGTTTCTAAGTGTAAAAGTGCCCGGTAAAAGGTCTCCTGCATTAAATCTTCCGCTGATTCTTTTCTGCGAGTAAGAGAGAGAAGATAGCGCAGCAAATCATGCATGTGCTGTTTATAAATGTGTTCAAAGTTATGCTGTTGTGCCATTTTCTCCCCCTTTCATTTAATCAACGCAATTTGTAGATAAAAGTTTCGGTTTTTTTATCAAAAATCGTATGTAATAGATAAAAGATGCTTAAAATACGATATATAGCTTATCATACTAAAAAGAAAATCATATGAAATTCGACATAATTCCGTGTAATTTGTCATTTTTTTAAAAAACTAAAGGGTAATTGGTGTTCGAAAGAAACAGAAAATGTTATGATAGAACAAGGATGTGCTCTTACAAAAAACAGCTACATACATAATAAAAAATACAGCGTTTGTTTGCAAAATGAAAAAGGACAAACACATGGTGTTTAACCATGGATGTTTGTGGGAAAATAAACTAAGTATTTTCAACAAAAAGTAAATTAAATTGTGTTTTCACTTATAAAAAACACGGTAAATTGGAAAAGGTGGGGTCATGATGGACGTAGAAAATACACAAGGTACAGAAGAACAAGCACCTAAAGTCAAAGCAGCTAAAGTTGGCGATACGATTCAGCCTAAAAAAGGCGACTATAAAGGATTTAAAGGAATTGTTATGGTAGTGCGAGACAATTCGGTTATCGTAGATTTTGGGAAAGATGCTGAAACGGGCGAATCCATGAAAACAGTCGTTAATCATAAAAACTATAAAATCGTAAAAAAGTAGGTGAATAACCTACTTTTTTTTACTGAATATATGTCTAAAGACGGCAATTTTTCTATCGGAAACCTTAGAGAAACGCATAGGTAAAGCAATTCTTTGAGAAGAAGAATGTTTTTTAGTAAACTATAGAAAGTATGCAGAAAGAAAGGATTTTTTGTTATGTCAATTCAATTATCACAATTATCATTACCAAAAGAGGTTCTTTCGCTTTTAGCGAATCGTAAATATGAAAATCTGTCTCATGCTGATCAGCTATTAATCGGAAAAGGCGGCTATACAGCAGAAGAAGCAGATATTTTAGAAGATGCCATTATTGCCTTGTCACTAGGAAAAAACGTACTTTTAAAAGGGCCAACAGGTTCAGGTAAAACAAAGCTTGCCGAAACGCTGTCGCATTTATTTTCTCAGCCGATGCATAGCGTTAACTGCTCGGTTGATTTAGATGCAGAAGCGCTGCTTGGCTTCAAAACAATTTCTGAACAAGAAGGCAAAACAGGTATCGAGTTTGTAGAAGGACCTGTTATTCAGGCAATGAAAAAAGGCCATTTATTATATATTGATGAAATTAACATGGCGAAACCTGAAACGCTTCCTATTTTAAACGGGGTACTTGATTACCGAAAAATGATTACAAACCCATTCACTGGAGATGTAGTGCGCGGTCAGCAAACATTCGGCGTAGTAGCGGCTATTAACGAAGGGTATGTTGGGACTGTTCCATTAAACGAAGCGTTAAAAAATCGTTTTGTTGTTATTGAAGTGCCATATATTCAAGGGAGCAGCTTAAAGCAAGTTCTAATGTCTCAGTCTCAGTTAAAAGACGAAAAATTAATTGATAAATTTGTCACGCTCTCTGCAGATTTAATTACTCAAGTTCAAAGCGGCCATGTATCAGAAGAAGCTGCGTCTATTCGTGCGCTTATCGATACGTGTGATTTAGCTCTTTATATGCCGCCTCTTCGCGCGATTAAACGCGGTATTATTGAAAAGCTAGAAGATGAAAGGGAAAAAGCCGCCATTCAAAATATTGCTGAAACATTATTTGAGTAAGGAGTGGCGCTATGCGATTTATTAAATTTAACGACAAAAATGTAGATTCCTTTCTCTATATGGAGCTGGCAGATTTAACGAAAACATTAACAAAAAATGATGAAATTGAAGTAGAGTATCGCGTTTCATCTTATTATGATCCTGTACACGGCATTATTTATCTCAGTCACTTTTGGGATAACCGTCCAGAAGAAGACAAAGTGTACGGCTTAAAAAGTGATGTGTTTTTAAGAAGTATTGGAAGCTATAAGCATTCAAACTTCAAAGAAATTAATGCATATTTAAAGAAAATAAATAAAACCTCGGTACCTAGCTTAGCTAAGCAGCTGTTTATGCTGTTTGAAGATATTCGTTTAGAAGAAGTATGCAAACGCGAACGTCCTGGAACGAAAAAAGCCTTCGCCGTCAGAAGGGAGCTCTATAGAAAATATTTTGCTACACAAATGAGCGCAAATTTAACAAAAAGCGTGTACACGGATGCACTTTTTAACGGCATTTACTTGCTATTAACGGCTGAAAATCCGTTTGAAGAAATTCCTTCAATGAGTGAATCGATTAACTTAGCGATGCCTTTTATTCGCAGACAGCTAACAAATGTATATGAAGCTAAAACAACAAAAGATGTATCGCGCATCTGCCTTGAACTCGTAGATGTTTTTGATGATATTATCGAAAAAGATATGCTGAATACTTATTTCTTCTTGGCTGAACTTCAGTATGATCAGTTAGAAGAAGGGTTAACATTTGAAGATTTAAAACGCAAAGATTCATTAGTGAACGATGATATTTTAGAGCATGAAAAAGACGGAGATGAAGACATTCACGAAGAGAAAATGGAAATGTGGCATCGAGAGACAAGCGAAGCGACGCAAAGTTTTCTACAGTTTGATATGGATCAAGGTTCAAAAACAGATATGCTAGGCGATGGTGTTCGTGAAGGCGACGATGGAGATCAAGCAATGGGAATGGTGCAAGGATCTTCTCAAAAAACATCACGAAACGATTATTCTCAAATCGAAGCCATGGAGCAAACGCACCCGGAAAAAGACGGGGAAGCGGATTATGAGTATGGGAAAGAAAATAAGCATGCCTATGCTGTTTTTGTAGATTCTAAACTTCCGAACGACGATCACGTTGTTCAGTATGATGAGAATAAAAAAATCATTGCATCGTATCAAAAAAAATTAAAGCAAATGATTGAAAAAACGCTTGAACATAAAAAAACGCTGCCTAGAAGCGAGCTGCACTTTGGCCGATTAAATAAAAAGCTTCTAAAACTATGGACAGATGATAATCCTCGTTTGTTTTATAAAAAAGATGAAGATTCTGCACAAATTGATGCTGTCTTCTCTCTTTTAGTTGACTGTTCGGCATCGATGTACGACAAAATGGATGAAACGAAGCTCGGGATTACGCTATTTCACGAAGCGTTAAAATCCGTTATGGTGCCTCATCAAATTGTAGGATTTTGGGAAGATACAAATGATGCTACTGAAACAAGCCAGCCTAACTACCTGCAGACGGTTATGGACTTTCAAGCATCATTAAAGCGTAAAAGCGGTCCTGAAATTATGCAGCTTGAACCTGAAGAAGATAACCGTGATGGATTTGCTATTCGTCATATGACACGCCGCTTGCTTCAGCGTTCTGAACAGCAGAAGTTTTTACTTGTGTTTTCAGACGGTGAACCAGCCGCTATGGGATATGAACAAAATGGTATTGTAGATACGCACGAAGCGGTATTAGAGGCACGAAAGCATGGAATCGAAGTCATCAACGTCTTTTTATCGAACGGTGAAATTGATGAAGGACAAAAGAAAACCATTCAAAATATGTACGGGAAATATAGTATTCTAGTACCAAACATCGAAGAACTTCCCGATGTGCTATTTCCTTTACTTAAGAAATTACTTCATAAAAGTATTTAAAAAAAGTCGAAGCAATATGCTTCGACTTTTTTTGCTATTGACCGTTAACGAAGAGCGAGGTAAGTTAAAATATATATGAAAAAGAGAGAAGGAATGGTAAGTGGAAGGAGTTCAAACGTCATCTAAACGAGCATGGGGGCTGCTGCTTGTAATCATTGGTGCCACAATGTGGGGAGTATCTGGCACGGTAGCTCAATATTTATTTCAGCATAAGAGTTTTAACGCAGAGTGGCTGGTCGTCGTTCGTATGCTAGTATCCGGATTGCTGCTTTTGGCAATAGCCTCTAAGCAGCGCAATATTTTTGCGATTTGGAAAGCAAAAGAAGAGAGGACTTCGCTGCTTTTGTTTGGTGTAATCGGTATGCTCGGCGTGCAGTATACATACTTTGCAGCTATTGAAGCAGGAAACGCTGCTACAGCTACAGTGCTTCAATATACGTCGCCAATATTTATTATTGGCTATTTAGCTGTGCAAGCAAGAAAGTGGCCGGTGAAAGTAGAAATGATTTCTGTTGCGCTCGTCATAACGGGGACATTTTTTCTTGCAACAAGCGGAAATTTTAACGAGCTGTCTATTACAGGATGGGGGTTGTTTTGGGGGATTGGGGCAGCCGTGACGTCTGCTTTTTATACGCTTCAGCCTAAACGCCTTCTGGCGAAATGGAGCTCAATTGAAGTAGTAGGCTGGGGAATGGTAATAGGAGGTGTAAGTTTTTCATTTATTCACCAGCCGTGGCATATAGCCGGTGAGTGGTCGCTATTGTCGCTGTGTGCGGTGCTATTTGTGATTATCTTTGGAACGCTCATTGCCTTTTATTGCTACTTGGAAAGTTTAAAGCATATTAGCGCTTCAGAAGCCATTGTTCTTGCGTCAGCGGAGCCTTTATCAGCAGCCGCGCTATCTGTTCTATGGCTTCATGTGACGTTTGGGTGGACGGAGTGGCTAGGTACAATTCTTATTATCGCTACGGTATTTTTACTTTCTCAGCGAAAGCCAGAGGTGACATCATAAGAAAAAGGTTGAGAACATAACGAAATGAATTCAATCGAAAGACGAACAACTCGTACACATGAGCTGAACCGCTTGTGACACCGCCGTTGATTTCCGTGCAAGACTTCGCTTTCCGCGGGCGGCCGCTGAGCCTCCTCGTCGCTTGCGCTCCTGCGGGGTCTCACCTGTTCCGCTTTCCCCGCAGGAGTCTTTGCCTTGCCTTCCAATCAACAGCTAGAAGCAACTAAACACATGGAGCCTAGGTTCACCATGACAACAAAAAACAAGAACTATTAATCAGTAATTTTGATTAATAGTTCTTGTTTAATTTTAATTAAAATACTGTTGTCCCAGTCTCTTTTGATTTTTATATTATAGAGGTTTTAGCGTAAACATATTTGTATACGAGCGGTTGGCGTATAGTGTGTAATCAGGATGTGTTTTAGCTCCCCAGCTGTCGTCTCCGCCAACGCCCATTTGCTTGTAGTTAACCCGTACGGTTACGGAATCGCTTAACGGCAGTTTGTAAAAATGATCGTAAGCCTCCAGTTCAAAAGGCGAGTAAGGTAAAGCATTCAGCTCGACTATTGGCAAACCTTTTAGTAAAAAGCCGCGTCCTTGATCGTTTGTAATAGTTGCCCATCTAACGTCCGTTTTGTTTCCGCATTCTTGAGGGCGTAAATACGGTGTAACTTGTTCTTTTACACTGCCTTTATGAAGGCCAAGCTTAGCGCCAGTTTTACGATCCCAATAATTTTCGTGAGGGCCTCTGCCGTACCATGTTAAAGAATCAAAAGCCGCATCCATCGTAAACAGCATGCCGATTTCAGGAATTTCAGGCATTGCCTCAGAAGGTGCTAAAGATTGTTCAATCTTCATTTCACCATCGTTATATAGCGTATACGTTACATAGCAAGAAGCAAGAGAGCTGTCTAAAGCTAGCTCAACCGAAATGATAACAAAGTCAATTTGCGGTTGAACAGTTACTTTTTTCACGTGCTGCTCTAAGCTTGCTTGACGCCACGTTTGACATCTTTCATGCAATTTATTGCCGAGGTCATTATCGGTTACTGCGCGCCAAAAGTTCGGACGAAAACCCGACGCAAGCAGCTCGGTATGCTTATAGTTGTAAGAGATAAACTGCCCTTTTTGCTTGTCAAAAATAGCCGTGAAGCTAGTTCCTGTAACCGTAAGCGTTTGTTCGTTTTGGTCAACTGATAAAGCAGGATAAGCAGCTTTTACTGAAGGTACAGCGGCTTTAGCAGGCAGTACAAACTGTTCGTACGCCACTTCATATCCAGCTGAAGCCCAAGCTGTATCTTTGGATAATCTGAGAGAAAGAGTTAAAACAAATTCATCAGTTTCGTTTTCTTGCTCGTAAAGAGGATAAGAAAGCGTCAGTTCTTCTGTACCATCAGGATCTACATTTAAAAGGGACGCATGCTTTTCAACGAGTTCACCGTTTTTTTCAACAGTCCAAACAAAATCATAGGCGTTCAAGTTTGTAAACAGGTGTTTGTTTTGAACGGCAAACTTTCCTTTTGCAGCGTCGACTGCTGTCCACTTTACGGGCTGATAGCATTTTTTTACTTCTGCAATTTTTGGGCTAGCTGTCCCATCAGCAAAGATTAAGCCGTTTCCGCAGAAGTTGCCATCGTTAGGCGTATCACCAAAATCTCCGCCGTAAGCTAAGTAAGGTGTACCGTCTTCTGCTGTTGTTTGAAGAGCTTGATCTTTCCAGTCCCATATAAAACCGCCTTGCAAGATTGGATATTGATCAAACAGCTCCCAGTATTTGTACAGATTTCCGCAAGAATTACCCATCGCATGACTGTATTCACACAGAATATAAGGTTTTTTCGGATTCATTAAGGCATAGCGTTCTACATCTGCTGGCTTAATATACATCGTGCTTTCTATATCAGAAGCATCATAGTCACGGTGATGGAAGATTCCTTCGTAATGAACGAGTCGCGTGGAATCTTTTTCTTTAAAAAAGGTATACATATGCTTAAAATTTTCTCCGCCAAATGACTCATTGCCAAGTGACCAAATAATAATAGAAGGGTGGTTTTTGTCACGTTCGTACATAGAACGACAGCGATCTAATACGTTTTCTTTCCATTCTGGTTTGCTTCCTGGAACGGCTTTTTGTTCACCTTCTTGTAAATAAGTCCACGTGCCGTGCGTTTCCAAGTTGGTTTCGTCAATCACGTACAGTCCGTATTCATCACACAGTTCATACCATACTGAATCGTTAGGGTAATGGGATGTACGCACCGCGTTAATATTATGCTGTTTCATCAGCAAAATGTCGTGAATCATGTCTTCGCGTGTGATGCCTGCCCGGCCTTTTACTGAATCAAATTCGTGGCGATTCACTCCTCGAAGTACAATGCGCTTGCCGTTAATCGTCATAAGGCCGTTCTTTAGCTCAAAGGTACGGAAGCCGACTTTACAGCTTTCTGTTTCGATAATAGAACCAGCAGAATTCTTTAAGCTAAGTACAAGCGTATACAAATTAGGACTTTCTGCGCTCCATTTTTCAGGGCTTTTAATGTGTGTACGCAAGGAGACTGTACGTTGATCGCTTACACTTAAATTTGTTTGCAGCGGAGCTTGTAGTACTTCTTGGCCATTCGCGTCATACAGCATGACTTCAAATGTTAGATCTTGAGTATCGTGCTGAAAGTAATTTAAAATATCAGCTGAAACGCTAAGTTCACCATCTTCGTAGTTGTTATCAAGCGACGAACGAACGCTAAAGTCATAGATGTGAACCGGTGGAGTAGAATAGAGATACACATCTCGGAAGATGCCGCTCATTCGCCAAAAATCTTGGTCTTCAAGCCAGCTTGCGTCACTCCAGCGATATACTTCTACTGCTATCGTATTTTCACCATCTTGAAGGTAAGAAGTTATATCAAATTCAGCTGGAGTAAAGCTGTCTTCGCTGTATCCAACAAACTCACCGTTAACCCATACGTAAAAAGCAGATTCGACGCCTTGGAAGCTGACGTACACCGGCTGATTTTTCCATTCTGATTTAGGTGTAAAAGTACGGACGTACTGACCGACAGGGTTATATTTAGTCGGTGCAAAAGGAGGTTCGAGGTTTTCGTTTTCAACCCAAGGGTATGTCACGTTTGTATATTGAGGATAGTCATATCCTTGCAGCTGCCAGTGTGAAGGAACTGAAATAGAGTCCCATTTCTTATGTGAAAATTCAGGAGCGAAAAAGTTTTTAACGCGGCCATCTGCATTTTCAGCAAAATGAAAGTACCAGCTGCCATTTAAGCTTTGGTAGTAAACAGAAGATTTTCTATCATTTTTTAAGGCCTCTTCGACCGTTTGATAAGGCATTAGTAAAGCGTGTGCTTTCGCACGGTTCAATTGAAAAATCTCAGGGTTGTTATTCCATTCAGGGTATCCGTTTGCAGGTGCTGTATAATTAAATTTCTTGCCGGTTTTTAACATGTCGATCCCTCATTTCTAGATTACTAGGTTATTAGTTTATATGAAAATGATAACGTTTTCTGAGAACCTTATCAATCTAATTATTTTCATGATAATATAACTATATTCACATAAAAAGGAGGAAGTAATGTGGACCGTATGTACTTTCCGGCTCTTTCAGATGAAGATATGAAACTGCCATTTTATGTTACAAGCGCTGGAAGCTGGCGACATCAAACGCATATTAAACGTCAGGGAGAGTTTCCTGATTATCAATGGATTCAATGTATAAAAGGAAGAGGCGAGCTTCGTGTAAATGACGAGGTTTATATTATAAAAGAAAATGAAGGAATGTTTCTGACGCCGCACGTTCCGCACGAATACTATCCCGTTACGAGCGAATGGCAAGTATGCTGGGTTTCTTTTAACGGAAGTGTGATTGATGATATCATGCTTTCTCTTCAATTTATTAATTCGGGAAAAATCGTCCTTACACATGCTGAAAGTCTTTATAGGATGCTACAAGAGCTAATGGATCGATTAGAAGAAAATCATACCTCTAGCACCATGCAGTGCTCTGAACTACTATATAGCGCCATTTTGAAACTTCGCCAAGACAGCGTATATATAGAAAGCAAAAGTCGCCTGCAGCAAATTACTCAGCTAAACCCAGCCCTTCGTTATATCGAGGAATATTATCATCAGCCGTTAACGCTAGAAGTACTGGCGCAGCAGCTCAACGTAACGGAGCAGTATACGTGCTTGCTTTTTCAACAATCTCTTGGTATCCGTCCGTTTGAATACGTAACGCGCGTACGAATTCAAAAAGCAAAGAAACTGCTGCTTAAAAACAGCCAAATCTCTGTACAAGATATAGCAAGACAAGTAGGGTATGAACATCCTAGCTATTTTATCAAGCGCTTTAAAGAACAAGAAAACGTGACCCCAACTGTTTTTCGGAAAATGTATTTTTCATAAATTACATACAAGGGTTTTTATCTAAAGCATAAGGCCTACGGTGAATGCTAGTCATTTCGTATGAGTTTTAAAAAAGAATTTAAATGTAGTTTTAAGTGAAACCGGGGAGGAAAAGTAGAGAGAAGAAACAAAAAGGAGGGATAAACGTGTTTGGGTTAAATGATCTTCCAAAGTTTGTGTGGTCATTCTGTCTTGTATTGCCACTTGTATCATTTGTTCATCAGCTGGGGCATTCCGTCATGGCAATTATTTTCGGAGGGAAGGTCGATTTTACTATTGGGCGGGGGAAAACAATTCTTAAAATGGGGAAGTTTAAAATTAAGTCAGTCTATTTTCTAGACTCGTTTTGTAAATATGAAAATCTTAAGAACGATAGTCGCTTTTCCCATGCAGTGGTGTATGCGGGTGGTGTACTGTTTAATTTACTTACTATTTTTATAATAAATGGATTAATTATGGCTAATATTCTGCCTGAAGATATATTTTGCTATCAATTTGTTTATTTTTCAGTCTATTATGTTATTTTTTCACTGTTGCCAATTCAATATACAGAAACATCTGCAAGTGATGGACGTGCTATATATAACGTATTACGGTACGGGAAAACGTGTGATCCAGATTAAAGGGCTGTGTGTAGCAGCCTTTTTTGGTGCCTTTTTTCTGTTTCATTTAAATAAAAAAGGAAAACTTTACGAAAAGAAAATAGTAGCGGATAATAAAGATATTACGCTATGGAATGGAAGAAAGGAGAGGATTCATACGATTATTGAGACAGAGCGAATGACGCTGCGAGCTATGGCTGAAAGCGATGCAGGCAATTTAATGAAAATATTTGAAGATGCTGAAACCATAAAGTATTATTCTTCTACTAAAAATGAACAAGACACATATCGCTGGATTCAATGGATGAAGCAGCATTATCAAACATATGGCATTAGCATGTGGGTCGCTGAGGATAAACAGAATGGAGAGTTTCTAGGGCAGTGCGGCATGGTTCTTCAAAAAGTAGACGGAAAGGTAGATCCAGAGCTTGGCTATTTATTTTTACGCAGCTGCTGGGGAAAAGGCTATGCGAGTGAAGCAGCAAAAGCTTGCCTGCATTACGGACTTAATACGCTGAAATTTCAGAAGATTATATCATTAATTGATCCAGCCAATTACCCATCGATTAAAGTAGCTGAAAGAATTGGCATGAAAAAAGAAAAGCAAGTTAACAAATGGGATAAATCATTATTCTTTTATAGTATACATAATGAAAAATGAGAGTAAAGGAGTGTTAGCATGATCAACATTAACAACGTTTCGGTAAAACGAGCAGAAAAAGAAATTTTAAAAAGCGTGTCGTGGTCAGTGGAAAAAGGGGAACATTGGTGTTTACTTGGATTAAATGGTTCCGGAAAAACGACGCTTTTAAATATCATCAACGGATATATCTGGCCTACAAAAGGGGAAGTAGAAGTTCTTTCAAGGAAATTTGGAGAAACAAATCTGTCTGAGCTCAGAAAAGAAATTGGATGGGTAAGCTCTTCGCTTCAACAGCGGTTTCGAGATGACGATACGGTTGTAGAAATGATTTTAAGCGGAAAATTTGCATCTATTGGGTTATATGAACAAGTGGAGCAAAAAGATATGAACCAAGCCATAGAATTAATGAAGCTGTTAAATTGCGAAGATTTACAAAATCAGGCCTACGGAACACTTTCTCAAGGAGAGCGCCAGCGAGTACTAATTGCCCGAGCTCTTATGGCTTCACCAAAGCTTTTAATACTTGATGAGCCATGTACAGGTCTAGATATAATGGCTCGAGAACAGCTTCTTCAGCTGATTGCAAAAATGGCAGAGCAGCCAAAAGCTCCTACGCTTATTTATGTTACTCACCATGTAGAAGAAATTTTGCCTTGCTTTACCCATACGCTTTGTATGCGGCAAGGAGAAGTGTTTTCTTCTGGAAAAACGAAAGACCAGCTCACTGAGCCGCATCTTTCTAAATTTTTTAATCACTCCGTAGAGATTCAGCAGCAGAAGGAACGCACTTGGCTGTCATTAAAAGAACCGGTAAAAAGCTGAGCTAGCGTCGAGAAACCTTCTTACATACCATGGGAAAAAGAGCGCTGCTTGCAATGGAAACCAGCTCATTGTGGAGATAATGTTTACATGCTACATAAATAGTGGTGCTGCAAATAATATCAATTAGTAAAAAAGCAGCAATGTCATGTTTATCAATGGTTACAAATACAAAAGAAGAGGAATCATAAGTTGTCATCGTTGGCTCCTTTGGTTATATCGTTATGTTACTTTATTCACAAAAGGCTTGGGCTATACGAACTTTTAAAGAAGTACGATGATGACAGCTGATTCTCTCCTCTAAAGCTGATAATACTCTTGTTCGAGTATACTCATGATAATGTCTGTCTGAAATGCTTCTTCAATAAAAGCACCTTCACGCTCTATTCCTTCTTTTACAAAACCGCATTTTTCATAACAAGCAATGGCTCTATGGTTGTATTCGAGCACTCGTAAATCGACTCTGTGCAAGTGAAGGTGTTCAAATGCGTAGGCCAGTACCAATTTTGTAACTTCAGTGCCGAGCCCTTGATTCCAAACGGAAGAATCAAATAAGCCAATTGCGTACCGTGCGCGCCGGTCGTACTCGTTAACGGTCAGCCGAGCTTCTCCAACAAAACGCTGCTGATATTCAATACACCAATTCAGCTTTTGAGACTTTATGTACTCGACGTGTCGCTTGGCATCTTGTAATGTAAGAGGTTTTAAGTTTCGGGTATCGCCTCCGTACATGCGAATAAGTTCTTTTATTTGCTTGCATGCTAAATAGTCATGTACATCGCTGTCTTTTGGTTTTCTTAGTATCACGTTTTTTCCTTTTAAAAGTGGTGAAACATTATTCATTTGATGCATCCTTTCTTTCCTAACATTAAAAAGGTATTCCACTTGTCTCCTAAAAAAACCTGCTTTTATGTATAAAAAGAAACAGCTATAGGCGCTGTTTCTTTACGAAGAATGTTTTTTTGCGTAGTGGGCAAGTGCAAGAAGAGGGAAAATATCATTGTAGCTGTGGTACTGAATATAAAATTGTCCAGGAAGACCAATTCCCGTGGGATAATGAATTTGCTGCTCTGTAAGATTTGGATTCAGTAAAAATTTAATTCCTTTTTCAACGGCTCGATCTTTTAATGGACATATTGTCATTAAAGCATCGAGAGCCCAAGCCGTTTGAGAAGGAGTGCTAAACGATAGTGGCACATATTTTTTTAAAGAAGCGCTATAGCATGATTCTCCGAAGCCGCCGTCTTCTTGTTGAATGCTTTTGAGCCAATTGATGGCTTTGATGATACGCGGATCAGAAGCAGAAATGCCTACAGCACGGAGTCCTGTAATAGCGGCCCACGTTCCGTAAATGTAGCAAACACCCCACCGGCCGTACCAGCTCCCGTTATCCAATTGATGATCAAACAGCCATTTTACTGCAGCTTTAATCGAAGGATGGGATTTATTCATACCGGCAAAATTTCCGAGGCACTCAAGCACTCGACCGGTTAAATCGGCAGTAGCCGGATCCGTCGCTGCATCTTTTGCGTTTTCAAGCGGCAGATAAGTAAATAAGATAGAGTCGGTATTTTTTTCAAATGCAGCAAAACCCCCGTCTTTGTTTTGCATGGACAACAGCCAGTTAATGCCTCTTTGCCAAGACTCCAAATAATCTGTATCGGTTTGTGCTCTTCTAGAAAGAGCTCTGATAGCAGCAGACGTATCGTCTAAGTCAGGGTTATTCGTATTAATATCGGAAAACCCCCAGCCTCCAGGTGCTGTATTCGGGTTATGAAACTGCCAGTCTCCAAGCTTTGTATGCTGTCTTTTCTTTAAGTAACGGGTTGTGCCTTTAATCATGGGATCCTGTTGCGGTACACCGGCTTCTTGTAGAGCGTAAGATAGCAGGGCGGTATCCCAAACGGTTGACGTGGAGTTTTCCACGTGCAAGTGGCCGCTGCATGTACTAAGTAGTGAACAAATACCGTCAATTGCTTTCTGAACCACAAAGGAATCTTTTTTATAGCCAAGAGCCAAAAGACCGTAAATCATAAAAAAAGTAGAGGTGGCGTAGCTGTAGAGTGTTCCATCTTTTTCAATTCTTTCTAGCATGTAACGCTCGGCTGCTTGATAACCAAGCTTGTGGATGTAAGACGGTAAAGAAGCCAGTTGTTTTAAATGGTCGACTAAAAAAATAGAAGCGCGTGATTCTTGAGCAGTTTCATTCGATTTCTGTTTCTGTTCTCTTACATCTAAATGAGAAAGAGAAGGTGTATGCCTAGAAGTAAGTGAAAATTTTTTGTTTCCCGCTACCATCATCGGAACGAAGTGAATTCTGGCATAGGTGCTTAATTCATAAAAATTAAGCGGTACATAGGTAGGCACGAGCAAAAGAGAAAGCGGGAGGTAAAATAGCTTTGGCCACTCGTATAAGCCGTTCACACAAAGCATCCATCTTGTGAGAAAATGAGCGCGAGAAATGCCTCCTGAATCTATAATATATCTTTCTGCTTTTCGCAAAATCCGGTCATTTTTTTGGTAATAGCCTGAATATAAAAGAGCTGTATAAGCTTGAATAGTGGCGGATAAGTTATGTTCTTCATCATCAAACAACGTCCAAAGACCCTCTTCATTTTGAAGGGAAACGATCCGTTCGGTTAATTGTTTAATCAACACTTCTTTATCTAAATCAAAGGTGCGAAGAAGCATAATTAAAAACGCATCAGGCATAACGCCTGTTTCAAAACAGTAGCGAAATGACCCGTCATTTTTTTGTGTTGGGCGCAGATAGGCGATTCTTCGCTGAATCTCTAGCTGAACTTCCTTTAGCAATATGATCACCTCTTATAATAATGCTTTTCAATCTTTCGACCTGTTTCTTTATAACTGTATTCAAAGGAAGAGAGTTCTATGAGAGGAGAAAGTTGCAAAGAATAGAGCGCTTGCTGCACAATAAAGGTACTGGAAAATTGGAGTGATAGAAGTGAAAGAAATACAGGTAGAAGTCATTCAAGGACGAGGCTCTTACCGAGAGCTTGGTAAAATGCAAGGGAAGTTACATAAAGGAACAAAGCTGTTTGAAAATCATCAAAAAAGAAGAAAACGTTCATTACGAAGCTATCAAACGATAGCAAAAGAAGCTCGTCATTATTACGACTTATTTGCTCCTGGACTGTGGGATGAGCTGGTGGGCTTAGCAGAAGGTTTAGATTGGCCTCTTGAAGACGTTATACATGAGTACAGCGGGTATCAGCAAGAGTGGAAAAAAACGGGATGTTCGGCTCTTATGCAGCACGGCGTGTACGTGCGAAACTACGATTATCATCCTAAAACCTACGAAGGTCGATTTTTGCTTTTTCAGCCAAATGAAGGATATGCAAGCGTCGGGTTTGGAACGAGAATGATTGGGCGAATGGATGGAATGAACGAAAAAGGATTAGCAATTGGCTATCATTTTGTTAATCGCCGCCGTCAAACAAACGGATTTATTTGCTGTACGCTTGCTCGGTTTATTTTAGAAACATGTGAAACGACAGAAGAGGCTGTTGCTATTTTAGAAAGGGCACCACACCGTCATGCGTTTAATTATTCCATTTATGACCGCAGCGGACAGGGAGCAGTAGTCGAAGCATCTGGACGAGGCGTTCATGTACAAAGAGGAACGATGATGGGGTGCACGAACCATTTTAATCAGCTAGTCGAAGAAAATCGTCATCATTTGGTAGAGTCAAAGGAAAGGCTCGATCATATTCGAGATCATATTGAAAAAAAGCTATCGCCTCTTGAAGCTTTCTCTTTATTTAATGAAGATGAATACGGTATTTTTAAAGAAGATTACCGGAATTCTGCTGGAACGCTTCATACAGTGGCGTATGTACCGGAGACGCTGCAAGTCATTGTGGGGATTGGACGCAAAGCAAAACCTCTCATTTTTTCGTTTGAGGATTGGGTGAAAGGAGAACAATTAACTATAACGAAAATAAAAGGAACGGTAAATACGGACGAACCATTTCCGTTTCAGTAAGGAGCAGCATAATGAGAATTGTAACGAATCAAGAGATGTATCAAGTAGATGATTATATGATGAATACAATTGGGATGAGTGAAGAGTCCCTTATGGAAAATGCCGGGCAGGCTGCTGCAAACGTGCTGAGTGAGCGAATAGAAAAATATGAAAACATAGGGCTGCTTATAGGAACGGGAAACAACGGAGGAGACGGCTTTGTTATTGCCCGTGCGCTGAAGTCAAAAGGCTATGAAGTTGACGTCTGGGTAGTTCCTGCACGGGAAAAAATAAAAGGGGCAGCTAAAAAAGCCATGATCATCTATGAAAATGCCGGGTTCACGTGGCAATCGGCGGGAGATAACTTCTCTGTAAAAAAGTATACGGTGATTATTGACTGTCTACTAGGAATAGGAGTAAAAGGCAGCATCAAATCTCCTTATGATAACATTATAAAAAAAGTAAACGATTCTAATGCTTACATATACAGCATCGATGTCCCAAGTGGAGTAATGGAACAGAAGCAAGAGCTTACGGTACGTGCAGATGCTACGATTACGCTTCAGCAGCCGAAAGTCACGGCATTTACATACCCGAGCAAAGAAAGCTATGGTGAATTGATTGTAGTAGATATCGGTATCCCACCGCTAGCAATTGAAAAAAGTTCATCTTTTAAAGAAATATGGTCAACGCAGCATATTAAGAAATCTTTTCCTATTCGGAACGCTTCGTCCAATAAAGGTACACACGGAAAAGGAATCGTAATAGGAGGTTCACTCCAAACACCTGGAGCGCCGATGCTAACGTCAAAAGCAGCACTCACCAGCGGAGCAGGGCTTTTAACTCTTGGGCTTCCAAGTGATATTCATGCGATTGCAGCTGCTCACATGTTGGAAGTGATGTATAAACCATGTCCAAGCAAAGATGGCTTTTTTGCAGGCGAGATTCCTTTAGAAGAAGCGAAGTATGATGCGATTGCAGTCGGACCGGGGCTTGGGAGAACGAAAGAAACGAAGAAAGTAGTCGAACAAGTGCTTCAACAGCCGGTTTCCGTTGTGGTGGACGCCGATGGTCTTTTTCATCTTCCCCATTTAGAAAAAGAAGTAAAAGAAAGAGAACACGCAACGATTTTAACGCCTCATCCGGGGGAAATGGCAAGGCTCGTGGACACAACAATCGCCGAAGTAGAAGCAAATCGATTTTCAATATCTAGGCAATACGCAGTAGAAAATGGTGTGTACCTTGTATTAAAAGGTCCAAATACGATTGTTACAACACCTGACGGAAAACAATACGTAAATGTAACTGGAAACGCGGGACTTGCGAAAGGTGGAACGGGTGACACGTTAACAGGGATCATCCTCGCTTTTATCATGCAGCATGATTCTCTTCAAGAAGCAATCAGTAATGCGGTATATGTTCACGGAAAAGCGGCGGATGTGCTGCTGGACCAGGGGCATACAATGATAGATATGTTAGCAAGCGACGTTATTTCTGCACTTCCGGCAGTCTTCGAACAGCTGAGTGAGAAGTAATTTCTTCTAGATTATTAAAATTTGTTGACAAAATCCTTCAAAAAGTTGTCAAAACTCTGTGTAAATGATAACGTTATTTTACGTAAGATTTTACATAGAAAGAAAGTGATGTTGTGTACTACTCAATGAGACCAAGAGGCATTCATTTAGCCGTGCCTACACTTTTCTTCCTTATTACAGTCGTGTTATTTGCGATGATGCAGTTTGGTTTTTATTTGGATTCCAGCATTCTTCGTAAAATTTGGGTCATCATTATGGCTTTATTGCCCATTGCTGGACTAATCACGGCTATTAAAGGGAGAAGAGGAAGCGCAAAGCCGTGGTTAATTATAGGGAACGTGATTCTTATTTTAACCGTTACAATAATGAGCGTACAAGCTATTATTTATTAAACAAAAAAACGTGTTCGCCAAACAGGCGGACACGTTTTTATTAGGAAATAGAAACGATTTGCTTTGTTACATAGGCAGCTTCTCCTGCGATTACCACACCATACGTATTCTCTTTTTTTGTAATTTCTACATGAACGAAGCCATCTCTATCTATTTCCTGTCCTTGCTCAATCACAAATTGCCAGCGGTCGTTATCTTGCTGATCCACATATCTCGCATAATAGGCGCCCATCACGCCTGATGCTGTTCCAGTTACAGCATCTTCTACCGTACCCGAAAATGGTGAAGAGAAATGTCTTCCGTGCATATGAGCTTCTGAGTGAATTGTTTCAAAACAAAAGGGATGAATAGATGCTTTTGGCATATCAGTTAAAATATGAGGGAAATCTTCTTGATTAGCCTTCATCTTTTTACAGGCATCTAAATTTTTTAAAGGTACAATAAGCGTCCAGTTTCCTGTACTTCCATATACAATAGGAAGTCTTTGATCAAGGTCATCAATATGAAGATTAAGAGCTTTTGCCAGCTTTTCTTGTGAACCTGAAAACGGATGAAACTGTGGAGAAGCTTGAGTCATGGTGATAACAGGTTGTCCGTTTCTACTCTGTACAGTCATAGGCAAAATTCCAGCATTTGTTTCCACTGTAAATGTAGTCTTTTGAAGTTTGTTTTTACTATGTAAAGCATAAAGAGAAGCGACAGTCGCATGGCCGCACAAATCCGCTTCTTGTCCAGGCGTAAAGTATCGAATTCGTAAATCAGCGCGGGAAGACTTCATGATAAAAGCCGTTTCGTTAAACTGTGCTTGATAAGCAATCTTCTGCATTTCTTCAGTCGGAAAATCATCTCCGTTAAACACAATTCCCGCAGGATTTCCTTTATTAGGGCGCGTGCTAAACGCGTCGTATTGATAAACAATCGCTTCTTTCATAAAAATCCCCCCCATTTTTATATCATTATATGAAAGCTATAACCATCGTTATTTAGAATAAAAAAACAGCAGTTTTTACCTGCTGCTTTTCACTTTGCAGAACTATTCTTGCATCGCGGCATTTATTCCTTCTTTTCTAATTTCTAGCATATGAGTAGCTTTTTTATCAATACCTTTAGCTGTATCGGAAGAAATGACGCCCACGCTGCTTAAGTCATAGGCAAGACTTGTAACAAGCAGTTGCTCTCTTTGTGCTAGTGTGCCGTATGTAAGTGCAGCGGTTTTAGATTGAATGCCACTCATATTTAATTCATCAGTAGAAGAAGCTGTCTCTTTTTTTGAAGCTATTACTTCTTGATAAAGAAAATCATATCCTCCAAACCCTACTTGGCCAATTAGAAAGTTATAAATGTCATCGACCGATTTTTTCGAAGGCTGAGAAAAAGCTCTTTGAAATTTATTGCGCGGTAAAAAGTTTAGTGCCGCCTGTCTTCCGTCTTCATAAATTTTTTCTTGTATTTCTTTAGTTGCTTTTTCATCGTTTTTTTTCTGTGCTGCATCTAGCTGTTTGCGATATTTTTGAATAATGACTCCGTCCTGCTGATTGTTTCCCTCTTTGAAAGTAGCTGCGGCTTGTGGAACATCTGACGTTGCTAGCGTCTCAGTAGCGTTCTCTGAAGAAGAAAAGAACGTATTTTTGACAAAAATAAGTGCAAAGATCAGCAAAATAAACCATAAAAACCTAAATTTCTTAAACAAAATGTTCACCTCTGTATAATGTTTCTAAATTATGTAAAACAACATCGACCAGTATACAACAATTTTAGTGTTTTTTTACACATTTACCCAAAAATAAGAAAATAGTAAGAGGTGGTTTTATTAATCTAATAGATATATAGGTTCATTGTTATAGTTCTAAAGAAACCATTGATCTATTTGTACTGATTCACATAATCAAATATGTTTTTGCTAATAAGGCTTAAAGTGACAAGAATAAAAAGCGTTCGAACGTACGTCACGCCTTTTGATAGAGCGACATTTGATCCAACAAAAGAACCCACGATCATCGCAAACCCCATAATTAATCCGTAAGAAAATACAACAGAATCAAAATATAAAAATACAAGCAAAGCACCTAAATTACTGCCGAAATTTAAAAATTTTGCGCTGCCTGCTGACTGCAGGAAATCAAACCCCATAAATAAAAAAGCAAATAAAATAAATGAACCTGTGCCTGCTCCTAAAAATCCATCGTAAAAGCCAATAATAAAAATAAGTGCAGTAAAGAAAATAAGTTTCTTAATAGACAGCGGCTTATATGTGGACGTGGTGCCCCAGTTTTTTTTGAAGATTGTATAAATAGCAACTAAAACAAGGAGAATCAAAATAACAGGTTTCAAAAAAGCAGAGGATAGAAAATGAACGGTGATTGAACCTCCTAAAGAACCAATAAATACAAAAGGAAACCATTTACCTACGACGCGAAAATCGACTTTTCCGGATTTGACAAATCGAATGGTACTCGTTAATACGCCCATCGTTCCAGCTAATTTATTTGTAGCTAAGGCAGCAGCGGGAGGCAGGCCTAAAAATAAAAGGGCAGGCGTTGAAATTAAACCGCCTCCGCCAACTACAGAGTCAATGAATGCAGCTAAAAAACCAAATAGTAAAAGCAAAAGAACAATCTGTAAACTTAATTCTTCCATAAAGCACCTTCCTCATGTCATAATATATAGTGACTACTTAAATAGTAACTATATAAAAAGCAGTTGTAAATATGTAAATGATGAAAATTTCAAATAACTTAAAAAACATGGAGGCTTCCTTTATGGAAAATATTATTGAGCAGCTGCAGTGGCTTGGATTTAATCAGTATGAATCAAAGGTATACGTGACGCTTGTCAAAAAAGGATCTTCCACTGCTTATAGCATTAGTAAACATTCAGGTGTGCCAAGAGCGCGTGTATACGATATTTTACAAACACTAGAGGAAAAAGGCATGGTGTTAAAAGAAGAGAGTAATGATGGCACTCAGTACACGTCGCTGCCCGTCGATGCTTTTTTGCATTCACTGCAGAAAAAATGGAACGAAACGTATGAAGACGTTAGCGAAACGCTTAAACGTCTTGAAGCTGCAGAGTCTATAGAAGAAAGCCGGGTTATGACGATGAAAGGAGAAACTGCCATTCTTGCTTTTTGTGAGTCGATATTGTTAAAAGCAAAAAATAAAATTGTCATCTCGCTTTGGCCCGATATTTATAATGAGTTGAAGCCTCTTTTATTACAGCTAAGGGAGAGCGTAACACTAAAAGGAATTGTGTTTGAACAAGATGAAGCGATGGAGGAATTTGACCAGCACCGTCATACAAGCTATACCGAAAACATTGGGAATCAAAACTGGTTTATTATATCTGTTGACAGCAGTGAAATGATTTATGGTCATAAAGAAATGGCTTACTATACAAATAACGCAGTCAACATTAATTTACTTGAAAACTATATTTGGCATGATATTCTCGTTAACAGGCTTGTAGAAAAAAGTGATCAGGAAATGGACAGGTGGATTGAAAAGGAAAGAGAAAGCTTTTTTGCGTAGAAAAACCCGCTTTACGCGGGTTTTTGTATTAAAAAGTTTGTGCAAGTTTTTTTGCTTCTGCTATTCCTTTTTCTTTAATTTCTTGGGCTTTGTCTGGCATTGCGTTATGCCCTTCGACAAAAATGCCGTCTAATGAAGGGACTCCAAAGAAATTCATCATAATTCCAATATAACGATGTCCCATTTCCATCTCAGCTGCAGGACCTTCAGAATAAATGCCTCCGCGTGCTTGAATATGAAGCGCTTTTTTATCCGTTAATAGCCCAACAGGACCTTCTGCCGTGTATTTAAATGACTTACCCGCTACGGCTACAGAGTCTAAATAAGCTTTCATAACCGGTGGAAACGAAAAGTTCCACATTGGCGTTACAAAAACATATTTGTCCGCTCCTACAAACTGTTCGCTCAGTTCTGCAAGGCGATTGACCTTTTCTTGTTCGTGAGAAGAGAGTTCCGAGCCAGACTGCAGTTTGCCCCATCCGCTAAATACATCTGCATCAATATGAGGGATATTTTCTTTATAAAGGTCAATATGTACAACTTCGTCACTTGCATTGTGCTCTTTGTAAGCATCGATAAACGCTTTTCCAGTTGCCATACTGAATGATTGAGACTCATCGTGAGGATGAGCTGTAATATAAAGTACTTTTGCCATGTCTTATCATCTCTTTCTTATTTGGAATAATGTACTGTCTTATCGTTATCACTCGTATAAAAAACTATACGTTCTTTGTCAGGTAAGCTAAAAAAGAGCGCAAGAAAGGGATGTTCATATAGAAAATAATGGTATAATAAATGTTTGAATATTTACATAAAAAGTATGTGTAACAGAAAGTAGACAAGAGGTGTCGAGATGAAAGAAAAATGGATAATCGTCACGGGTGCAGGTTCTGGAATTGGCAAAGAAATTGTAAAAGAATGTGTGTCGAAGTGCTATTCAGTTATTGCTTGTGATATTAATGAAGGAGCTTTGAAACAGCTAGCTGAAGATACGAAAGGTCATATTGAAACGTATGTAATAGATGTTAAAGAAGGGAAGGACGTAAAAAACCTTTTTTATCAAATAAAAGATAAAAATTTATATGGATTAGTAAATAATGCAGGCGTGTATTTAGGAAAAAATTTATTGGATTATGAAGAAAGCGAAATAGATTTTGTGATGGACATTAATATTAAAGGATATATTTATTTTTCCAAATATTTTGGCGAATTATTAATGGAAAAGGAAACAGAAGGAGCGATTATTAATATATCGTCCGTATCGGGAATGGAAGGAAGCTCCGATGCTATATATGGAATGTCTAAAGCAGCGATATTAGGATTAACCAAGAGCTGTGCAATGAATTTTTCTCCTTATATCCGGGTGAATGCCGTAGCACCTACAATGGTAAATACCAATATGATGAAAAATATTCCAGAGTGGCGCAAAAATGAATACATCGCTCATCAGCTGGTTCCAAGCTTTGTTACGCCTCAAGACGTGGCAGATACGGTTCTTTTTTTGCTGAGTCCTCAAGCAAAACATTATACAGGAGCTACCTTTGATTTAAATAGCGGATGTTATTTGCGCTGAATACTCTTTCAAAAGAGATTAAGACATAACTGCCTCAATTCAATTTAAAGGCGAAAAAGTGGCATTAATAATCTAGTATGACGCTTGTTACACCGCAGTTGATTTCCGTGCAAGACTGCGCTTTCCGCGGGCGGCCGATGAGCCTCCTCGTCGCTTGCGCTCCTGCGGGGTCTCATCTGTTCCGCTTTTCCGGCAGGAGACTCCGTCTTGCCCTCCAATCACAGGCTAGAAGCTGCTACATACCTGAAACCTACGTTCACCATAACCATAAAAAATCCGAACGAACTTGATTCTCAATAAAGAATCTCAATTCATCGTTCGGATCTTTCTTCAACTAAAATACGTTTGTCACATCCTCCTTTTTATTTTCTTAAGAATTCTTAAGAAATTTACTTAACGTTTCTTTAGTTTTTTTTTCTATTCTAGAAAGAAAGAGTAGAAAGAAGGAATAGAAAATGAATTTAGCTTTTATGTATCAATATTTTCACCAGCCGCGAACGGTAGGAGCACTTTTGCCAAGCTCTACGCACTTAGCGAAAAAAATGGTAAAAGGGATTGATTTTGAACATGCAGCCTGTATAGTAGAGTACGGGCCAGGAACCGGAGTTTTCACCCGTGAATTAATAAGAAGACGAAGCGCTCAGACAACTTTGCTTCTTATCGAATACAATCGGCATTTTTACGAAAAAGTAAAGGAACAAGTAAGAGATGAAAAAAATGTGTATGTGATACACGGATCCGCTGAACACGTTCAAAAGTACTTGATACAGTATGATATTCCAAAAGTGGATTACGTACTATCAGGTCTTCCTTTTGCTTCTTTAACGTCTGAAGTGTCGGACTGTATCTTGCAAAACACGCGCAGCGTATTAGCCGATGAAGGGAAATTTATTACGTTTCAGTATACGAATTTAAAAAAACAGCTGATCCGCTCGTTTTTCCCGCACATTAAAGTTGAAAAAGAGTGGAGAAACGTTCCTCCCGCATACATTTTTACATGCGAAAAGAATGAGATATAAGGAGTTTGTAAATGAAAGACAGAATTTTAATTATAGATGACGATGAGCAAATTCGTAATTTAATTGCTATTTACTTAGAAAATGAAGGATTTGAAGCGCTGAAAGTTTCTAATGCTGTATCTGGCTTAGCGCTTTTAGAGGAACAAGAAGTAGATTTAATTATATTAGATATTATGATGCCGCAGATGAATGGAATCGACGCTGCTTTTAAAATACGTGAAGAAAAAAATATGCCCATTATTATGCTTTCGGCTAAGTCAGAAGATATGGACAAAATTTCTGGTCTAACAGCAGGAGCAGATGATTACTTAACAAAACCATTTAACCCACTCGAACTCATCGCACGAGTGAAATCACAAATTAGACGCTATAAAAAATACAATGAACGCGCTGAGCGTGACGTTATTCAAATTGGCGATTTGGAAATTAACCGCAGTACTCGCCTTGTCTTTGTGCGCGGTCAAGAGATTCGTTTAACACCAAAAGAGTTTGATATTTTAGAGCTGCTTGCACGCCATAAGGGAACGGTAATGAGTATGGGGAAAATATATGAAGCCGTGTGGCAAGAAGACGCGTTTAAATCCGATAATACTGTAATGGTCCATATCACGAAAATCCGTGAAAAAATTGAGGATGATCCGAAAAAGCCTATTTATATTAAAACCATATGGGGCGTAGGATACAGGATATGAGAAAATTAAGTGTAAAGCTTCTTTTCGCTGTGATTATAAGCTTTTTGGTCACCAATTTAACTTTTATTTTAATTGCTAGGCTTGTTTTAAGCAGGTATATACAAGAAGAGAAAATGAATGTTTCTGCATATAACCTATTGGCGTTTGGGCTTATTTCTATGGCGGTTGTGGTCTTTATTTTTGTTTTTTTAGTACTTATTCGTTCCCATATTCGTTACCTGAAAGAAATTTCCGAACAGGTTCAAAAAATATCAAATGGAGATTTAGGTGCAACCATCCATGTGCGAGGAAAAGATGAACTGGCTGAGCTAAGTCAAAATATTAACAAAATGTCTGCACAGCTTCGTACAAAGTTTGATCGGGAACGAGAAATCGAACAAGCAAAAAATGAGCTAATATCCAGCGTGTCTCACGATTTGCGTACGCCCTTAACGTCCATTGTGGGATACCTCGATTTAATCAAAAAAAGAGAAAATATGGACGATGAAACATTAGATAGCTATTTATATATTGTTGATTCAAAAGCAAATTATTTAACGGATTTAATAGACGAGTTGTTTGACTATACAAAATTAACGAGTCCGGATTTTCAGCTTCAGCGAAATGAGGTTGATATGAAACGTTTGCTTCAGCAGGTAATAGGAGAGTACGAGCCGATGTTAAAAAGAGAAGGCATTGACGTTCAGACTAACTTTGCTTGTGAATGGCATGCATTTATTGATGTAGAAAAAATGGTAAGAGTCTTTCAAAACTTGCTCGAAAATGCCAAGAAGTACAGCAAAAAGCCTTCCGTATTAGAGGTGAATCAGGAAATTGATGAGGATTCGTTGGTAATTTCCTTTAGGAACAGCATTAACATCAGTGAAAAAATTGAGGTAGAAAAGTTATTTGATCGATTTTATCGAGGTGATGAATCAAGAACGGACGCGAATGGTTCAGGTTTAGGACTGGCTATTGCAAAACAAATCATTCAGCTGCATCAAGGGGAGATACGAGCAGAGCGTCAGCATAATAAGCTCACTTTTTTGATAAAGCTGCCGCTAACACAAGAAAGCCTTAAGAATCACTTGTAGAGATTCTTAAGGCTTTTTGCTACTATTTTGATGCCGTATTCAAATTCTGCAAGCGTTGCATAAGAAAAGGATATTCTGATATGCTGTGACGTTTCATGGTCATACAATGCGCCTGGATTTAAAAGAACTCCTTCGTGGAGACAGTGCTTAAATAATTTCCGCATCGAAATAGGCTTATGCAGCGTAAGCCAAAAATAAAAACCTCCGATCGGAGTATTCCACGTAGCAAGACTTTTTAAATGCTTCTCTAAAATAGCCTGTGTTTGCTGAGATTTTTCTTTTAATTTATAGCGTACGCTGGCAACGTGCTTGTCATAAATTCCGGTTTTTAGAGCTTCAGCAGCTGCCCATTGAGATAAGGAACTGGCTCCGTAGTCAACTTGCATTTTAAGGTCGGCCAATCGCTCAATTACATGTTCAGGCCCTACAATCCATCCAATTCGAAATCCTGGACTGAATGTTTTAGAGAGCGTTCCTAAATAAAGAACCATTCCGTTTTTATCTCGAGCTTTTAATGAAAGCGGAGGGGGTGAATGAAACCAAAGCTCTCCGTAAGCATCATCTTCAATAATAGGCAAATGCATCATTTCACACCGATGAAGTAGCTCTTGACGCCTTTGTTCGCTCATCGTCACATTGGTCGGGTTATGAAAGTTGGGTATCGTATATAAGACTGCGCCTTTTTCTTTTTCATGCTGGTCTTTTAATGAAGATAATTGAATTCCTTCTTTATCTAATGAAACGCCCGTTATTTTCATTTGTGCGGACTGAAACAAGGGCAGAGAATAAAGATAAGATGGCTTTTCAGCTAAAATATTGGCACCTGGAGGCAGCAGGCCGATTGAAATTAATTGAAGCGCTTGAAGTGAACCAGATACAATTAAAATAGATGAAGGAGACGTTTCAATGCCTCGTTTTTTTACATGCTTCGCTAATTCTTGTCGCAGTTCACCGTTACCTTTTGGGTGCTCGTACCCCAAGTGTACGCTTCTATGTTTCATTCCGCTAAACAGCTCGGAAAGCTGATCAGAAAAGAGCAGGTCAGGTGCTAACTCTCCAGTTCCTAAACGAATAATGCCCCTTTGAAATTCAGCTTCATTAATACGGCGGATAGTTGGAGAATTTGGTTGGTATATTCCTGCTTCTACATACGAATTCCAGTTCATCTGAGAGGCTGATGCTAGTAAGCTCCACGTATTGTTAATGACCTTAGTGCCACCGCCTTTGTTTCCACTGAGAAGTCCTTCCGCAATTAAGTTTTCGGTTGCCGTCACCACCGTGCTTCTATTTACAGAAAAGGCAGCAGCCAAATGGCGCTGCGAAGGAATTTTAGTTCCAATAGGCCATTCTCCATTTGTGATTTTTTCTGTCATATACTCTTGAATTTGTTTGTGCATTGGCTTTTTATCAGCCGGATTTGGAGTCCAATTCATGTGAGACCACCTTTTTGTAATTTGGTTGGTATTATAAATCAAAACTTGGATGGAGACAACAGGGGATGTCAATTGTAAGATGAAAGAGAAAGGAGAGAGCAACATGTTTACAGTGGTTATACACGCTTTGTTGTTAGCATTCGGTTTGATTTTACCTTTAGGAGTACAAAATGTGTTTGTTTTTAACCAAGGAGCAAATCAACGAACGATCAAACAGGCGCTTCCCGTAGTGGTGACGGCTTCTGTTTGTGATACGATTTTAATTCTAGTCGCAGTGGTGGGAGTTTCAGCAGTAGTTGCTGCTTTTTCGTTTTTTCAAACGCTTATTTTTGGAATAGGTCTTCTTTTTTTAGCGTATATGGGCTTTGTGACCTGGAAGAGCGAACCTTCAAAAACGTCATTAAAAGAAGGGATGACGCTAAAAGCACAAATTTTATTTGCTGCTTCTGTATCTCTGCTAAATCCCCACGCGCTGATGGATATTATGGGCGTAATCGGAACAAATTCTCTACTATACAGCGGAAAAGAAAAATGGGTTTTTACGCTGGTGACGATATCCGTTTCGTGGATATGGTTTTTATCCTTAGCTTTTGCAGGAAAAGCAGTAGGAAAAATGGATTCAAATGGGAAAATAATGATTTGGGTCAATAAGGCTTCTGCATGTATGATTTGGGGAGTAGCTCTTTACATGGCAAAAAGTATGTTTTTTCAGTAAAATAGATGCTAAAAGGAAAGTTATGTAATACTTTTTTTCTAGAAAGCGAGGGGTAAAGATGATTCAAGGAATTAATCATATGTGCTTTTCTGTGTCAAATTTAGAACGGTCCATTACATTTTATCAAAAAGTGCTAGGAGCGGAACTTTTAGTAAAAGGAAAGTCCACCGCTTACTTTAGTCTAAATGGATTGTGGCTGGCGTTAAACGAAGAAAAAAATATTCCTAGATCAGAAATTCAGTATTCGTATACTCATTTAGCATTTTCTATTTCCATTAAAAGCTTTGACGAGGCAAAAGAGCTGTTAAAACAGCATAATGTAAATATCTTACCTGGAAGAAATCGTGACGAGAGAGACAAAAAATCTATTTATTTTACGGATCCAGATGGGCATAAATTTGAACTTCATACCGGTACGCTCCAAGACCGTTTAGCGTATTACCAAGAAGAAAAGCCTCATATGACATTTTATTCGCCAAAAGAGTAGTACTAAAATAGTTATATAAGGTTACAGTTTTATTACATTCGCATTCCTCGCTCAGTTATCATTAAATAAACGATGCTGTTGTGATATAATGGAAAAAAAGTGAGGAGGAGGAAGAATGTATACCGCAAAACAGGTGAAGTTTGGTTCGCATATTGTGATAGGCGTACTTTTCGGCATCCTAGCTGCAATGTTAATCGGCACTTTTTATCAAAATGTATCAGGTGTATTACCGTACGGTATGATTAGCGGACTTGCAGTAGGATTCTTAGCAGATACATATTATACAATTAAAACAAAAATAAAGGTTATCTAATATAGTGTAGTACTATTCTCAGGAGAAATAAAAGATTCCTCTTGAAAATAGTACTATTTTTATGAAGAAAATGGTTAATTTCCACTTTAGAAAAACAAGTCAGTTTACTACAAAAATTGCAAATTTATTATTTTGAATCAGAACTAGTAGGATGAAACATAAAAAATTATAATCAGATTTGTTGAAAATTAACTTAAAAATTATTAATGTAATTTTCTGAAACTTTTCTTCGTACTAAAACGTATAGTAAGTATAGGGAATGTTAATTTAAATTCCTTTTTGCGGAAAAACGTTTAATATGAAGTCGAATTATCTGTTAGTTCTGTTTTGTTTAAAAGAATGTGGAGGGGATAGTTATTAAAAAAATTGCGATTTTACTTGTTGGAGGGCTTTTATCCTGCGGAGGATATATGCTGTATTACGCAACGCTAGGTGAACTAAAGAAGAAAAAGGGGGTATTAAGATGACAATGTGGTTGTGGGCAGGCGGATGTATAGTGTTTTTGTTAGCAATGGGTTACATTGCAGATCGTGTAGCAATAAGGAGAAACATTGAATTTAGTCCAGAGGATGGAATTAAAAATGCTACAGATGCAGAACAAATATATGTGGAGAACTATTTGAATGAAACAAAAAATACGAATAATAATATACCGCTTTAATAGATATAAATAAAAGGCTTATCCGCTGCTAATTGCATTAGGGATAAGCCTTTTTGTTTTATACTTAGTTCCAAACTTCGTCTAAAGTATCTCTAAACAATTGATCTAATTCATATGTAGGGTCATCTAATTCTACAGATAAAGTTCGGACGTATTTGTCTAAACGGTGAATTTCTAAGTTTAAAAATTCATTAATAACATTAATGCGTGGTTCTAAATCTAACTCATCACCACTAATTTTCCGCTTTAACAGCTTGCTAACTTCTTTTTTTAATTCTCCTTCTGGTAACAGTTTCTCTAAGAGAATAGGGAATTCTAGCGGAGGAAATTCGTTATATTGTTCAATCCACTTAGCAGCTAACACAGGTCTTAAAACGTAAAAATATTTTTTGATTTTTACTTCATCACCTTGCAAATACTCTCTAAAGTTATTTCTAGCCATATTTAAATAGTGGTATATACAAGAAGTAGGAGTAAAGATGTTAGAATGTAGTTCTTTCATTTTATCAAATGTTGAATACGCCTTGTAATATACAATGTTTGATTGCATCCATTCTAGTAAAGGTGGGTTTGATTTTCTAAAAAGTTTTAATGTCTTGGTTAAGTCCCAGCCGCTAACATCTAACAGGTCATTAATAGGTAGCTCTATTACATCTCGCTTTTTACCTACACCGATTGGATCAATGCTTAAATACTTATTTTTCTTATGAATATAAATAAATCTAACATCATAATCACTATCTTTAGATGGAAAGTCCCATGCTCTACTTCCAGATTCACAAGCGTATAATATCTTCACGTCGTAATCTTCTTCAATTTTCTTTAAAGCTGCAACAATTGTTTCTTTCATAAGCCAACCTCTTTTTCTTTTAATGCTTTCTATATACAAATTATATTTCATAATGGATGGAAAATGGTAAATAACTAAAAGAAGCTTCCTTTAGGCCTCTAAAAAGCTAAGGAAATATTGAAAGTGAAAATTATATCACTCAAAAAGCACGACATCCAATTGGTTTCTGCGGTAACAGGTTAGAAGCGTATACAGTTCTGCACGGTGATGATATAAATGAGACTGAATTTCAAGCAGCCATTCAAAGTGCGTATACGTACATCCCCAATAGGATGTCTGCAGTGAAAATAGCTTTTGTTCGTCAAAAGAAGAGTAGTCTGCTTTTAGCTGGTTAAAACCATCTATTAAAGCTGTTTTGAGTTCAAGGTTTGTATAAGCTGGATGCTGCAGATAAAAGTCATTCATTTTATCTGCAGAGTAGCCTAAGGAAATATAATAGTCTGCACTACAAATGAGACATAAATGCTGCAGCAGTTCTTGAATAGACCGCTTGTGAGGGAGGGGACGATAGGCAAGCTCTTCTTCTGTAACCTCATCAATGATTGCGGTTAGAGAATGGATGTTGACGTGTATCTGATTAAACACCATCTCACAGTACGAATTCATGTATTCACATCCTTTTTATTCAACTAAATACCGCATTTTTTGATCCAGCCAGTACTCTGATTTTTCATTGTTATCGAGCTTGATATAGCAATCGACAATTTCATCATAAATGAATTCCTTTTCTTCTACTAAATCAATAAATTTAATAAGTAAAAATACGGCTTTTGAAACTTTTCCATTTTCACAAAGCCATTCTTTCATCCATATTAATAGATCAAGAAGAATAATCTCTATTTTCACTCGGATATCAAGGAACCAATCGTCATAAATCGTTGTTAAATAATGAGGAACTAATTGATGCAGTCGCTGTTCAGCTTCCTTGAATTTCAGCGTCGGGTCAGACTGTTCGGTTATCCACTGAAGGTCAGTTAGTAAATCTAATCCATCGCTTGACACATCTGCATTTAAAGAAATGAGCTGCCTGTTAACAAGTAAAACCGGCTCTGAATTTTCTGCGTTCAATAATTTTTTTAAATGAGACAAGTAGACGCGTAAATTCTTTTTGGCGTTGCTTAAAGGCATTTCGGGCCACAGCGCTTCGCATAGCTGTTCTCTGCTGATAGAATGGTGAAAAATAAGATATAGTAAAATTTCTTGAGCAAAGCGCTTATTCCAGCCTTCTGTAATAAGCTGACCATTTACATAGACGGAAAAAGAGTACAAGAAATCTACTTTAAGAGAGGGTGTGTGGGCATGGAAGTCTTTTTGTATGTCTATAGCCGTATCACTTTCCCAGTTTTTTAGTATTTTCATAGAATCATTCTTTAAAGAAGGGAGCTGGTATGTATTACTTTTAATAAAATCTACGACAATTTCTCTGAATAAAGCTGTTTTTTCTTTTACTAGAAACAAAGAATGTGCGTTAGGTATGGTCATATGACTGTAGTTTTTTAAAAACATCGTTTTTGAAATCAGATACTGAGATGAAAACAACAAATCATTTTGGCCAGATAAAGTGAGTACAGGAATTGAAATGCTGCTCAGCTCTTGAAATAGATTGGCTGTAATAGAAAGTTTAACGAAGTGGAAATATACATTAGGATCCATTTTTTTAAGTCTTTCAATCAGCTGTTGTATATTTGCATGTTCAATACTTTCTAGTCTGCCTAATTCGAAAATTTTTTCTACGGGTATTTGATTTTTGCTTTCTTCGTTGTAACATCTCTTAATCTTTTGAATGGTGCTATCTGAATAAAAAGGAAGAGACAATAGTATCAGTCCTTCAACAAGAAATTCATAGCGTGCAGCAAATTTAACAGCGATTTGTCCTCCAAATCCCACTCCAACTAAGTAGCACTTCTTTATATTTAACGTATGTAATAAGAGGAAAAGATCTTCAATATGAGCCTCAAACGATAACTCCCCTGTAGCAGAGGTGCTCTGTCCTGTCTCTCTCAAATCGTATTGAATAACACGGTAATGTTGGGTTAATTCCGCAGTAATAGAATCAAAAAGCGTATGATCAGTGACACAAGAATGAACCATAACAACGGTTTCTGTCTTGTCAGTGAACACGGGCGAATGAATTTCATAGTAAATTTTTTCTGTCGCCGTATGCAGAAAAGGCATAAAAGCAATCCTCCTAGTATCTAACTGTAGCGTTTGTGTAACGGTAAAATCATTATGATAGGAATAGACAAAAATTTCAAAAAAATTGGTGCTTTTTAGCAAATGTAAAATGTCTAATGTTCTAGTAATATCCATTATACTGTAAAACCATAGTGAAAAATAAGGGAGAATGTCCAAAAACAGCAAAAAGAAAACGTTCTCAATTCCCGAAAAAGAAGAAAGGAAGCGAATTATGAATTTTAAAGACGAAAATGCGTTAGACTTAGAATGGGTTATGCTCATAATGGAAGCAAAAGAAACAGGTATAAGCATCGAGGAAGTTAGACAATTTTTACAAAATATTAGTTCAAATTCTTAGCCGATACACCAGCAAGGAAATAAAGAATTCCTTACGCATAGCTAACCTTTATAGCGAGTCTCAAGCTACGTCCACTAGATGTATAATCATCCCTTTACAGTAAGAACGTTTATTTATAATGCACGGTAAAGTGAAATTATGGTATTATTATCGATAAGTAAGCATTAGTAAGGGTGATTATAATGACAATTGGCCAACGTATTCGAGATCTCAGAATGAAACAGGGAATATCGCTAACAGAACTTGCAAACCGAGCGGGTGTTGCTAAATCGTACATATCTTCAGTAGAAAGAGGAATTCAGCTCAACCCATCTATTCAATTTCTAAATAAAATTTCTACCTCATTGAACGTTAGTATTGATAGATTGATTCATGAGCCTATGGATAAATCTGAATCGTTGGATATTGATGATGAGTGGCTTGAGTTAGCAAAAGAAGCAGCGGAGTCAGGAATAAGCAAAGAGCAGTTCAAACAATTTCTTGAATTTCAAAAATGGCAGCGGGCAAAGCAAGATTAACTTCGCGGAATGTACATAAAAGAGAACTTACATAGAACAACTGCTAAAAAATCATGATTGCAAAAAAGAGATCCCATTTATCTATGGAATCTCTTTTTTTAGGCTTAAGAAGAAATAAAATGGGACGAGAATTCTTTTTCACGTTGAAACTGAATACGTTCAAGAGTTATTAATTTTGGCTTTCTTTTCAGCTCAAACCGTCTCAATGTTTCTGAAATCTCTTTGTTTTGATAAAAAACTTGATGCAGTAAGTCAGATAGTAAGTCAGCATCTTTTAATGACTCGTTTAATCCAAAAGCGCCAGTAGGAGTCATCGTATGAGCAGCATCCCCTAATAATAACAGGTGATGCTTTGACCATACTTCGCTTATGCTGCTTTGCACAGAAAGAAGCGTAAAGTCTGACCACGACTTAATAAACCTTTCTAATGAAAGGTTTAAGGTAGGGAAAGCATCTATTAAACGCTGAATAAACGGCCTAAACGATTGTTTTCGAAGAGCAGGATAGCTGCCTTTTTCAATATTCCATCCGATTTGAACAAAGCCTTTTGCTTGAGAAAAAAGCGCCACCTGCTGCTGATTCACAAGTGCAAATTTAATAGAAGGCTCCCAATTGGCAGGTGCAGGAATTTTCGCCCAAAGCAAATCGTATCCAGGATTATGAATATTGTTTTTTATGTGCGCAAGTTTGCGAACAGTTGAATATCGACCATCTGCTCCAATAATGATTTTACTTTCAACTATTATTTCACCCCGGCCTTTTTGCTCAGCTTTTATTCCAGTATACTGTCCTTTTTCATTCTGCATGAGTTCCGTTACTTTTGTGCCCAGCATAAGTTTGTAGGAGGGATAGAGGCTTGCTTGCCTATTTATAGACTGAAGAAGATGCTGCTGTGGAACATGAATTCCTGCATGTCCAAGTTCAGATTCTATCGTTTTGAATACATGTCCATCCTTCCAGTATTCGACCCTAGACATTCGAAGGAGGCCTAAGCTTTCAATTTCTTCAAATATATGATGTTTCTTAAGAATCATTTCTCCATCTTCATTTAAATGTTCGCCTCGAAATTCTTTTCCAAGTTTATCAGATCTCTCTATCAGTATAGTTGATATATTTTGTTTAGCCAGTAGATAGGCCAGTAGAGCACCGCCTGGTCCGGCTCCTATTATACACACATCTGTTTGATAGTTCATTTTCTTCACCTTATTTGTTATATGCAATTAAGTTACTTTTAGTAAGTATATTAACTTTTATAAATGTTAATGTCAACTTTTTTATAGCTTTTCTTCTATGGAATTCGCTCTTTGGTCAAAACACAAATAAGCTTTTACATAATCAAAGTCAAAGATTAAGTTTTATGGTAAACTAAAATACACAAATTATTTTGAATAATTTGTATAAAAAGGTGAAATTTCAAAATTGTTGAGAAAAAGCACGGTTGGAAAGCTGCAGGATTTTTAGCAAGAAGAGTAGAGAACGTCTCTGAAAATTCTAGCAAACTCCAATTTCGACTGGAGGATGATTATGACAAAAGTAGAACATTATATTCAAACATTGGGTAACAGTGCAGATTTGCTAACGAAAAAGCAGACAAGCATTTACTTCGAAAAACTTTCAAACACCTTTCCTTTTTTAACAATCATGCAAATTAATTGGAGAAAAGTATTAATTAAAAAGTCGGCCCGGCATATTGAAGAAATCAAAAAATGGCTTCAAGAGATGAATATAAAAGAACATCAGGTTGTTTTATTTTGGAAACGAGCAACTAAAGCCGTAAGCGTCGATTTAGCTCAGGCTTTAACGTTTTTTCAACAAACAGCTGATCTTACAGAAGAAGCGTTTATTTACTGTCCGTCTGTTGACTATGTCATTGAATATTTTAAAGACGGTAAAATGATGATTGGTTTAGCAGCACGCTAATTAAAAGGGAAAAAAAGCTGAGGGAAGAGGCGAATGGGAACTTCTTCACTCGGCTTTTTATGCATATAAACTCTAAAAAATACGAAACATAACGTTATTTACAACATAAATTACCTTCTCTTTATAATTAGTGGGAAAAGTATTGACATTTTCCATAAAACAAATATAATTAACATTAATCATATTGTTAATTGTAAAAAGAGTGATCAGGAGAAATGCTGAATGTCGAACAAAAAAGCAGTGACGAATCAAACGAAAAAAGAATACCCTAAACCCTATGGCTATACGTCAGATATTGCTGTATTTACGATTGTGACGGAAGAAAAAGAACCATACAAACCACCTAAAATGAATTTGAAATTAATGCTTATTCAGCGAGCAATACTAAACGCAGAGGGAGAAAAGAACAGCGAAGCAGGAAAGTGGGCGCTTCCCGGCGGATTTGTCCATCCTGATGAATCAGCTTTTGAAGCGGCTAAAAGAGAGCTGGAAGAAGAAACGGGCGTGAACGATATTCATTTAAAACACTATGGTGTCTATGATGAGCCCGGCAGAGATGATAGGGGATGGGTCATCACAAACGCACATTATGCAATTGTTCCAGAAGATAGTCTAATAAAACGAAAAGCGAATGATGATGCTGCTCGAGTTGAATTATTTAAAATAGATGAAATCTTTTCATTGCCTTTAGCTTTTGATCATGAAATCATCATTCGAGATGCAATCAAGGAAATTCAGAAAGATTTATTGCAAACGACCATTGCTCAGAAGTTTCTGCCTTCTCAGTTTACATACTCTGAACTGCAGGCTGTTCTACTTACCGTAACGGATGATGCGGCAATTAAAAGTGATCAGGCGTTTGCACGAAAAATAAGAATGCTGCCATTTATTGAAGAAGTAGACGGAAAAACAACGACGAGAACGTCTAAAAAGCCAACAAAGCTCTACCGGTTTGTCGAGATGAATGTGATGAAGCCAATCTATACAGCACGCTATTAAAAGAAAAAACTTTCAATTCAAATAATTAACAATATGTTAACTGTTAATTTTTACTTATGAGGGGGAAACATAATGAAAAAAGCACTGATTAACATCGATTATACAAATGATTTTGTAGCTGAAAACGGAGCTTTGACATGCGGAGAACCAGGGCGACACATTGAAACATCCATAAACGATATTACGCGTCAATTTATTGAGCAAGACGAGTATGTCGTGTTTGCCATTGATTTTCATAAAGAAAATGATTCCCTGCATCCAGAATCAGCGCTGTTTCCGCCTCATAATATTGAAGGTTCTGCAGGAAGAAAGCTATACGGAAAGTTAAATGATTTATATAACGTGTATCAATCAAAGGCAAATGTAGAATGGATGAATAAAACGAGATACAGCGCATTTGCTGGAACGGAGCTGGAGATTAAACTGCGAGAAAGACAAATTACCGATGTCTACTTAGCAGGTGTATGTACGGATATCTGTGTACTTCATACAGCAGTAGATGCCTATAATAAAGGATTTGCTATTTATATTCATGAAAAAGCTGTAGCGAGCTTTAATCAAAAAGGCCATGAGTGGGCGCTTGAACACTTTAAATCTTGCCTAGGAGCAAAAATTATTTAAGGACATAAAAGTGGAGGAAATCAATGAATATGTTTACAGATGACAGCGTAATGCTACACACCGATTTATATCAAATTAATATGGGAGAAACGTATTGGGAAGATAACATTCATCAAAAAAAGGCTGTTTTTGAAGTTTTCTTCCGCAAACTTCCTTTTGGGAATGGGTATGCTGTTTTTGCTGGATTAGAAAGAATTATTGAATATATTAAAGCATTTAAATTTAGCGAATCAGATTTAACCTACTTGCACGAAGAATTAGGTTTTAAAGAGGATTATTTAGCTTACTTAAAAGACCTTACATTTACGGGAACAATTCGATGTATGCGTGAAGGTGAGCTTGTGTTTCATAATGAACCAATTTTACGTGTGGAGGCACCCTTAATTGAAGCTCAGCTCGTAGAAACAGCGATTTTAAATATTGTGAATTACCAAACGCTGATTGCGACGAAAGCAGCTCGAATCAAACATGTAGTAGGAGATCAGGTAGCAATGGAGTTTGGAACACGACGCGCTCAAGAAATGGATGCTGCTATTTGGGGAACAAGAGCAGCCTATATTGGCGGATTTGGTGCTACTTCTAACGTGCGAGCAGGAAAGAAATTTGGAATTCCAGTTGCAGGAACGCATGCCCATGCCATGGTGCAAGCTTATAAGGACGAATATATTGCATTTCATAAATACGCTCGTCGTCACAAAAACTGCGTGTTTCTAGTTGATACGTACGATACGTTAAAATCAGGAGTTCCCAATGCGATTAAAGTAGCAAAAGAATTAGGTGATAAAATTAATTTTACGGCGATTCGCTTAGACAGCGGCGATTTAACTTATTTGTCTAAAAAAGCTCGTCAAATGTTGGATGAAGCAGGGTTTACAGAAACAAAAATTGTTGCTTCCAACGATTTAGATGAAGATACGATTATGCATTTAAAGTCGCAAGGTGCACAGATAGACATGTGGGGAATTGGTACGAAGCTCATTACTGCATATGATCAGCCGGCGCTTGGAGCAGTGTATAAACTCGTTTCTATTGAAGGAGAAAATGGCGAGATGATGGATACGATTAAAATTAGCGCGAATCCTGAAAAAGTGAGTACACCAGGGTTAAAGCGCGTATATCGTATTATCAATAATTTGAATGGAAAATCTGAAGGGGATTATATCACGATGGAAGAAGAAGATCCTCAAAGCGAAGAACGTTTAAAAATGTTCCATCCTGTTCATACGTTTATCAGTAAATTTGTCACAAATTTTGAGGCAAAAGAACTCCATCATGATATCTTTGTAAACGGAAAGCTTGTGTATGAAACAGAAGAACTTCAGGAAATTCAGCAGTACGTAAAAGATAATTTAGAGCTGCTTTGGGATGAATATAAGCGCACGCGCAATCCAGAAGAATATCCAGTAGATTTAAGCGAAAAGTGTTGGGAAAATAAAACGCGTCAAATTGCGTACGTAAAACAAAAAGTAGCGGAAGCCCTAAATAAAAAATAGTAGGGAGCTGGAGACATGTCAGATACGCTTGCTTATTTTCAACAGCTAAACCCTGATAAGAAAATAGATAAGCTTTTAGAAAAAGGAGCGAAAATTGGGATTTATGGTTCTTCTTTTGATCCGGTTACCAACGTTCATCTTTGGACGGCATCAACGGTTGCGCATCGAAAGAAGTTAGATGCTATTATCTTCTTGCCTTCATCGCACAAACGGACAGATAAAAAGCTCCAAACGTCCGATGAGCACCGTGTAAATATGGTTAGCTTAGCGATTAAAGACAACCCGAAATTTTTGCTCGATACGTATGAGCTAGACGTATTGCCCGGCTATCATTACACATACTACACTATGGAGCACTTTAAAAAATTGCTCCCACACGCTAACTTATTTTTTATTATGGGAGCCGATTTACTGCAAGATATTGGTGAGGGCAAGTGGAAGAAAGCAGATGAACTTATAAGTGAAAACCAGTTTATCATCATGGCAAGAGAGGGAATAGACATGTTGAAAGCTATTAGTCATTCTCCTTTGCTTCGAAATTATGACGACGGGCGGTTTCAGCTTCTTGATAAGGGGCTAGCGATGGAAATCAGCTCTACTTATATTCGTCAAGAATTTGCCCGGGGCGGAGAACCAAGATATTTAATGCCTGATCTCTGTTATTTTTATAGTAAAAAACATGGATTGTATCAGTAAGAAATCTACATATAATGGAAGGAGAGCATGTATCATGTCAGACATGCAAGAAAAAATAAGAAAAGAGCTACATGTGAAATCTGAAATTAATCCAGCACAAGAAATCCGTGCCCGCGTTGATTTTCTGAAAAACTACCTAAAGTCAGCAAATGCAAAAGGTTTTGTATTAGGTATAAGCGGAGGGCAGGACTCTAGCTTAGCTGGACGATTAGCGCAGATTGCTGTAGACGAATTGCGAAAAGAAGAATACGAAGCAAAATTTGTAGCCGTTCGCTTGCCTCATGGTACGCAGCATGACGAAGCAGATGCGAAGGCGTCACTAGAATTTATTAAACCTAATGAAACATATACATTTAATATTAAAAACACGGTGGAAGCATTTGAAAGTTCGTTTACAGGTGCGACAGATATAGCGCTGTCTGATTTTCATAAAGGAAATGTCAAAGCACGTACGCGTATGATTGTACAGTATGCAATCGGAGGAGAAAACGGCCTTTTAGTTATCGGAACCGATCATGCAGCAGAAGCAGTAACAGGCTTTTTTACAAAATACGGGGATGGCGGAGCAGACGTGCTGCCTCTAACAGGATTAACAAAACGTCAAGGAAAAGCATTGCTAAAAGAATTAGGTGCAGATAAACGATTGTACGAAAAAGTACCAACCGCTGACTTATTAGATAATAGTCCTGGTCAATCTGATGAAACGGAACTAGGAATTTCTTATGATGAACTAGACGATTATTTGGAAGGAAAAGAAGTATCACAAGAAGCCGCTGAAAAAATTGAACAGCGCTATCGTATTACTGAACATAAGCGTCAATTACCGGCTAGCATGTTTGATGAATGGTGGAAATGAGAGAAATGCCCATATTAGGTATATCTAATATGGGCATTATTTTGACTGATTTCTTTCATAAAACAAAAAAGAGGCGGAAAAAGTGTAATTTAACGAATTGTTTTCACATACACACTTTGTTATTCTTACGCACTTTGGTATAATGAAGTGCTTTTAATATTATTGAGGAGGAACATTTTTTATGGCAGTTGAAGTAGGTAGCAAGGTACAAGGTAAAGTAACAGGTATTACTAATTTTGGAGCATTTGTAGAATTACCTGGAGGTCAAACTGGGCTTGTACATATTAGTGAGGTAGCTGACAGCTATGTAAAAGACATTAATGACCATCTTAAAGTTGGTCAAGAAATTGAAGTGAAAGTCGTTAATGAGAAAGACGGAAAAATTGGATTATCGATTAAAAAAGCGATAGATAAACCGGAAAGACCCTCATCTTCTTATTCACAACGCCCGCCACGTCAGGCAAGAAATAATGATAATCGTTCTAAAAGCAACTTCCAACCAAAGGAAAACTTCGAACAAAAAATGGCGCGTTTCTTAAAAGATAGTGAAGATAATTTATCTACACTAAAACGCAGCACTGAATCAAAACGAGGTGGCAGAGGCGGAAGACGCGGATAAATCCCTTCCACTTTAACTACTTTATTATATAGCTGAAGCAAGCCAGTAAAAATTGGCTTGCTTCTTTTTTGTGATAGCTTGGGTACATACGCTAGAAGATTAAAGAGAAGGTTAAGCACTTACTTAGTTGTAAAGTAGATGCCAATCGTGACAAGCGATGAAAGAAGATCAAGGATGAGTAGGATGAAATTTAAATCTATCATAATCATGCCTCCCTTTTTGCGAGCGTTGACGTTAGTATCTGCACGAACTACTTTTATTATTCGTAATTTTTAAAAATTTCATTTAATTAAGTGTGATATTTTATATTAAATTAAACTATGTTCTAAATAATAAATAATAAAATAAAAAACGCTCATAAGAACAATTTTCTTAAAATAATAAAAAACCTTATAAATAATTGAAGAGAAAGTAGGAATGAATCCCTGATAGAAATAGCTAAATTAACAGAAATTCGTCAGTATTCTTGTATATCCATCTAATCCCTTCATAATTTTAGGAATGGAAAAGTTATGAAAAGACGATAAACAGACAAAATTCTTCATTTTTTGAGCATTAGTACTCAGTTTGTAGGAATATATAAAATGATTCAATAGACTCAAGGATTTTATAGTAATATATAGAACTTCCATACTATTCTAATTTTTAGCTTACAAGCTAAGTAAAAGATGCGTATGTTCTGGGGATGAAGACATACATAGTTGCATGAATTATAGAGAGAAATGGAGAGGACAAAACGATGAAAAAAGTATCAATTCGGGCTGTATTGAGTACAGTAGCATTTTCGGTTGCTTTATCTTCTTTTGCAATGGGAGCATCTGCTAATGGGAATTCAAAGCCGGCTCTTGAACCGTCACTAGTTAAAATTCAAGGAGACTATAACTTAAAGTCGGCTAAAAAAGTAAAAGTTATTGTGGAGTTAAATGAAGAGTCTGTAGCGGAAGCGAAGAAAAAAGGAGTAGCGCAAAGTAAAGGAAAGATTAAAAAAGCGCGTGACGAAGTGAAAAAAGAGCTTTCAAAAGCTTCTAAAACGTCAAAAGTAAAGCGTGAATATGACCAAGTGTTTTCCGGATTTTCAGCGGAACTTCCCGCTAGTGACCTTGAAAAAGTAGCAAGTTTACCTGGAGTAAAAGCTATTTACCCAAGCGTTGAATATCATACAACAGAAGTGAAATCGAAAGAAGTGAGCGCTGAAGAATACGGTTCTGAGATGGATAAAAGCATTTACTATGTGGGAGCAGATCAAGCGTGGAAATCAGGATATACAGGTAAAAATATGACCGTAGCCGTTATCGATACAGGCGTTGATTACGACCACCCGGATTTAAAGTCAGCGTTTGAGAAATATAAAGGATGGGATTTTGTCGACGATGACAAAGACCCTCAAGAAACGCCGGCTGGAGATCCAAAAGGCGAAGCGACAACGCACGGTACGCACGTAGCGGGAACAATTGCAGCGGACGGGAAAATTAAAGGGGTAGCTCCTGATGCTCATTTACTTGCTTATCGTGTATTAGGTCCAGGAGGAACGGGTACAACGGAAGATGTGATCGCCGGTATTGAACGTGCGGTAGAAGACGGGGCGGATGTAATGAACCTCTCGCTTGGAGATACGATTAATAATCCGGACTTGGCAACGAGTATTGCGTTAGATTGGGCAATGGAAGAAGGGGTAGTAGCTGTTACATCAAATGGAAACAGTGGACCAGCTAACTGGACAGTAGGCTCTCCGGGAACGTCTCGTGAAGCTATTTCAGTTGGTGCGACTCAGCTTCCTTACAATTTGTATAAAACGACATTAACTGTAGATAACGCCAGCTATGCTTCTGCTGAAGTAATGGGCTTTCCAAATGACAAGGCATTACTGGATGCAAGCGGTAAAAATTATGAATTTGTACCTGTCGGACTCGGAAAACCAGAAGACTTTGAAGGAAAGGATGTAAAAGGGAAAGTAGCGGTTATTTCTCGCGGTGACATTGCGTTTGTAGATAAAGTTGACAATGCGAAAAAAGCCGGTGCTGCTGCAACGGTCATTTACAACAACGTAGAAGGAACAATCCCTGATATTCCAGGTACATCTCTGCCAAGTATTCGTTTATCAAAAGCAGACGGCCAAGCTTTGGTAGCTTCTTTAGCAAAAGGATCCGTCACGGGCTCTTTTAATGCAACCTTTAATCAGACGGTCGATGAAACAATGGCTGACTTTTCATCTCGCGGACCGGTTGTAGATACGTGGATGATTAAGCCGGACATTTCGGCACCGGGAGTCGATATCATCAGCACAGTGCCAACCAATGATCCAAGCAACCCTCATGGATATGGATCAAAACAAGGAACAAGTATGGCGGCACCGCACGTAGCAGGAGCAGCAGCGTTAATTTTACAGGCGCATCCAAATTATAAAGTAGAAGACGTAAAAGCATCTTTAATGAACACAACGGAACTGCTTCGTGACCGCAACGGGCTGATTTATCCTCATAATACGCAAGGCGCAGGAAGCATGCGCGTAGTAGATGCAATTAAAGCAAAAACACTTATTACACCAGGAAGTCACTCGTACGGTGTTTTTTATAAAGATAAAGGGAAACAAGTAGAAAAACAAAGCTTTAAGATTAAAAATCTATCAAATCGCAGTCAAAAATACTCGATTAAAGTGAAATTTAAGAAAAGTCATCAAGCAATTGACGTTAAATCAACAAACGATTTAGTGATTAATGCAGGGAAGACACAAAAAGTAAACCTAAATGTAAAAGTAGATGCAGGGAAATTGTCTCCTGGTTATTACGAAGGGACAATTACCGTAAGTAACAATAAAGAAACGTACGATGTTCCAACCATCTTATTTGTAAAAGAGCCAGATTATCCTCGCGTTACTTCTGCGTATGTAGATGTACTTGGAAATGGATCATTTGAATACGGCAGTTATTTACCAGGAGGCGCAGAGAAGCTTAGCTATTACATTTACGATGCAACGTTAGAAAAAGGGGAATTGTTAAGTTCGTATACGAATGTAGGAAAAGGATTCTCTAGCGCAACGTGGGACGGAAAGATTAATGGCGAAGCTCTTCCAGCGGGAACGTATTATTTATACGCAGAAGCAGTAAAAGCAGGTCAGACGACCGGTTCTTTAGGAGAATTCGAAATTAAATAAATAAAAAAAAGAGTGCCAGTCTAACTGACACTCTTTTTTTATTGAGCCGTATATCCACCATCAATCACAGCAGCTTGGCCGGTTACGCCTTTTGCTAAGTCACTTGCTAAAAACATTGCATAATCTGCAATTTCATCGACAGCAAGCAAGCGTTTTTGAGGAACAAGAGGATAAATGACTTCTTCTAGTACTTTTTCAAGCGCTACATTTCGCGTACGCGCCAAATCTTTTAATTGATTTTGAACAAGCGGCGTATCAACATAACCAGGGCAAATTGCATTTACCGTAATGCCGTGCTCTGCACCTTCAAGAGCAGCCACTTTCGTTAAGCCAATCACGCCGTGCTTAGCGCTGTTGTATGCCGCTTTTCCTGAGAAACCAATCAATCCATTAATGGAGGACATGTTCAAAATGCGGCCGAATTTTTGCTTTTTCATAATAGGAAACGCATGCTTAGTCGCAACAAAAGGTGCAACAAGCATAATTTTCGTTAAAAGTTCAAATTTTTCAGTAGGAAATTCTTCGAGCGGGGAAACAAATTGCATGCCAGCATTGTTAATTAATACATCAAGGCGGCCGTATGTTTCAACCGTTTGAGCAATCATTTGTTCAATATCACTTTCATTTGTCACGTCTGCTTTAATGCCTAATGCTTCGTAGCCTTTTGTCTTCAACTTGTCTGCTGCTTTCTTAACGCCATCTTCATTCAAGTCAGTTAAGACAACAGTTGCGCCGTCTTCAGCAAAGCGCTCACCAATTTGATAACCAATACCTTGAGCTGCACCTGTAATTAACACAATTTTGTTTTCAACCATCGTTTTTTCCCCCTTATATGTAGAAAATATAAAATCGCTTACTTTTCCATTTTATCAAAAATTATCTTGATTTAGCGAGTTTTTTAACTGTACTTCACTCGAAAAGAATGGGTGTGGGAAGGGGTGTTTACTATCTTTACTTCCACATTGCTAACAGAAGCGAACGGCGAGGGACCTTTTTTAATTTCTTCAATAAATTTTTCGATGTTTTTTTCTTCACCTTCAGCATCAATTTCTACTTTTTGATCATCTCGATTTCGCACCCATCCGTTAATGGAGCATTCCATTGCTTTTAGCTGCGTGTAGTGACGAAATCCGACCCCTTGAACGCGTCCGTCTACAATCATATGCACATGTTTTTTCACTGTTCTCACCTCACAGGTAATTTTCCCTTTTTTATAAAAAAGAAAACAACTACAATCTTCATTTTCACTGTATAATAGAAAAAGACATTGTAAGACTTTAACAGTTTTAATGTAGATTAAATAAGAAAGAAGGGTTATGAATGCAAGTAGCAGCAAGAACGCAGCAAGCGCAGCCGGCGACGATTTACCGTATTTTATTTGCTATTAGTTTAGGACATTTTCTAAATGATTGTATGCAGTCCGTTATACCGGCACTTTTTCCTGTCCTTGAAAAATCGATGAATTTAAACTACACGCAAATCGGCTGGATTGCCTTTGCTTTGAACATGACGTCATCGATTATGCAGCCGGTGTTTGGTGTATTTGCCGATAAGCGGCCCTCGCCATTTTTATTGCCAATTGCAATGTGTCTAAGCATGATTGGTATGGTTGGGCTCGCTTTAGCGCCGAATTTTTATTTGGTGATTATATCTGTCTTATTTGTAGGATTCGGATCAGCTATTTTTCATCCTGAAGGTTCTCGCGTAGCTTATATGGCAGCGGGAGGAAAGCGGGGGCTGGCGCAGTCTATTTATCAAGTTGGCGGGAATACCGGACAGTCGATGGCTCCGCTGTTTACAGCATTTATCTTTATTGGACTCGGTCAGTTTGGAACGATTTGGTTTACGTTAATTGCAGGTATCGGCGTAGTGGTCTTGTACAGCGTGTCTAAATGGTATAAATCAGAGTTAGCTACTCGTCAACGCTTGAAGAAAAAGCAGTCAGATGCTTCATTTACGATGAACAAGCAAATTATCTTTGCGATTGGACTTTTAATTTTTCTTGTGTTTGCACGTTCATGGTACGGAGCAGGCATTCTTAATTTCTTTCAGTTTTATATCATTGAAAAATTTAATTTGCCTATCAAAAGCGCTCAGCTTTACGTTTTTTTATTTATGATTGCAGGGGTGTTTGGAACATTCTTTGGAGGTCCGCTTGCCGATCGTTTCGGGAAACGAAATATTTTATTGTTTTCTATGTTAGGATCAGTACCTTTTACTTTATTACTCCCTCACGTTTCTCTTGGAGTTGCGGCACCTCTTCTAGTGTTAATCGGCTTTATTCTTCAGTCAAGTTTCAGCGTCACGGTAGTCTATGCTCAGGAGCTGATGCCAGGGAAAATTGGCTTGGTTTCCGGCTTAATTGTAGGGCTTGCTTTTGGAATGGGAGCTTTAGGAGCTGTTGTATTCGGTAAATTAGCCGATGTCTTCAGCCTTCAGTTTATTATGCTGTTTTGCAGCTATCTACCAATCCTAGGGCTGTTAACGTGGCTGTTGCCGAGCGATAAGCGTGTGAAAGAAATGCACGAAGCAAAATAAGAAATAGAAAAAGCAAACGCGCCTTAGCGTTTGCTTTTTTTATGAGCATGAAGCAAATTTCAAGACGAATTCATATTTTTCTCCTAAAATAGATACAATAGACATTGAAAATCGAAAGGAAGAATCACCTATGATTAAGCTAAGCGTATTGGATCAGTCTCCTATTTCAAGCGGATCAACACCAAAGGAAGCGTTGAAACGCACGGTGGAGCTCGCTAAATTAACGGAAGAGTTAGGCTACCATCGCTTTTGGGTAGCGGAACATCATAATACGAACGGTTTGGCAGGGTCATCTCCGACACTTTTAATGACGCACTTGGCATCTCAAACGAGCCGAATCCGAATTGGATCTGGAGGAGTCCTTCTTCCTCAATACAGTCCGTATAAAGTAGCAGAAGATGTTCAGCTGCTTGAAAATCTGTTTCCAAACCGAATTGATTTAGGTCTTGGACGTTCACCGGGAGGAGATGCGCTGACTCGGCTAGCGCTTACAGATGGAGTCCGTAAAAGCCTCAATGAATTTCCGCGTCAAATTCAAGCGTTAAAAGGACATCTTGAGCATAATTTGCCGTCGGATCATCCGTATTATGGTGTGACAGCTTATCCGTTAAGTGAAACAAAACCAGAACTGTGGCATCTTGGCATTAATAAAAGAGGAGCAAGATCAGCTGCTGAGCTGGGCATCTCTTTTACATTTGGACACTTTATTTATTCAGTTGGTGGACAAGAAGCCATTCGTCATTATAAACAAGAATTTATCCCTTCTTCGTATCAGTCAAAGCCTAACACCAATGTATGCGTATTTGTTGTATGTGCTGAAACAACAGAAGAAGCGGAGGAGCACGCCAAAACGCTGGATGATTGGCTGTTGAAAGTAGCAAAAGGTGGCGATACAACAATTTCATCGATAAAAGAAGTACACAATCGTTCTTATTCAGAAGAAGAGCTCAAAAAAATAAGCACCAATCGTCCTCGTATGATTGTAGGAAACCCTGCTGAAGTAAAAAAAGGACTAACTCAGCTGCAGCAAAAATACGATAACGACGAATTTTTAATTATTACAAATATCCATGATCATGAAGCAAAAAAGAAGTCTTATGAACTGCTTGCAGAGCTATTTCCTCAACCCTCATTTTTTTAAGAAAAAGATGGGGTTTTTTTACGGAATTAAATGTTAGAATATTTAAAAAGGAGGAGTGACATGCACGTAGATCAGAAAAGTGTAAGCAGCCAAACTCATAGAATTCCCTATACACATATTAAAACAGGAGGGCCTCGCATTTGCTTCATGTTTTCAGGGCTAGGCTATACGTACGAAAAGCCGTTATTGTATTATATAACGATGCTGATGCTAAAACATAAAATTGACGTGGTTCAGATTCACTATACATATTCAAAAGAGCTGATGACGAAGTCTACAGATGAGATTGCAGACGTTATGATGAAAGACATTGATCTCGTGCTGCAAGATGTTTTATCTCACAATGACTATAAAAATATCATATTTGCAGGAAAATCACTTGGGACCATTCCGCTGATTCAGCGAGTTATGAAAGATGAAGTCTACAAAGACGCAGTGATGCTTTTACTGACGCCGCTTTTAACCAGATCGGAACTGTTTGAAAGTTTACTAGAAAGCACTCATAAAGGTCTTATTGCAATAGGAACTCGTGATCACTATTATACTGAAGAAGTTTATCAATTAAAAACAAACACAATGAATATTGATGTGATTGAAAATGCCGATCATTCATTGGACGTTTTGTATACTCCCGCGGAATCGTTAAAGGCGCTTGAAACCGTTTTGGATGGTATAGAAAAGATTCTGTGAGATAGAGAGTAAGGAAAGGAGTACAAAATGGATACGCTACGTGAAATTATTTGCGAAAAAAGAGCCTACAGCTATTCACCTCATACTCATGATCATAACTACAGTCAGCTTTTGTTTCCGCTAGCAGGTGCTCTTAATATTCAAGCGAGTGAGCAGCACTTAACGCTACAAGAAGGATGCTTTTACATTCCGCCTCGTCAGCTTCATACGTATCAAGCTAAAAATACAAATGAATGTCTGGTCGTTGATATTCCGTTGAAATTTACAGAAAGTGCGCATCTTTCTCAAGAAGCAGCTTTTATTCAATGGGATTCAACGTGGAAAGCAATTCGCTACCTTTTACTTGAGGGGCTTCAAAAAAGCACTGACAGGGGGGCGCTTGAAGATTTAGTCCGTTACGTTCAGCATTATTTGCCAAAGAAACAAACGTTTAAATCCATTGATTACCTTCATGCTAACTTTAATCAAGAGTTAAACATAGAAAGTCTTGCTAAGCTGGAAAATTATCATCCTGCCTATTTTTCTACTTGGTTTAAACAAAAAACGGGTTATTCGCCTCAAAGTTATGTAGCACGTATACGTTTAAATAAAGCGAAAGAATTGTTGAAAGAGACGAGCTACTCGGTAACGTATATTGCACATGAAGTCGGCTATCACAGCTTGTCTTCGTTCACGAAATGGTTTGCAAAACAAGAAGGAATCTCACCTACTCACTATCGAAGTATCTTAAAAACAGACAAATAAGATCGTAAAAGCGGAAAAACTTTTTTCTTTCTTTTAGCTATGATAAAAGAAAGGAGATGAAACGATGAATACTTCATTATCAAAAATACTTATTTTATGTGCCGCTGTTTTATGGGGAACAACAGGAACCGCCCAAGCCTTAGCATCTGCTGGAGCGCATTCCGTGGCGATTGGAGCCGTACGTTTAGCTGTAGGGGGGCTGTCGCTTCTTGCAGCTTGTTTTATTCAAAGAAAGAAAGTGGACCTAAGACGCCTTCCTATTCTGCCTCTTACGGTTGCTGCAGCAAGTATGGCCGCTTATCAGCCTTTATTTTTTTCAGCTGTCATTAAAACGGGTGTTGCAGTAGGAACAATGGTGGCAATTGGCAGTGCGCCACTTTTGTCAGGAGTATTAGATTACATAGTATACCGCAAGAAACCTACAAAAAAATGGCTGCTTGCTACGGTTACTGGTATTATAGGGTGCTGCTGCTTGTTGTTAAAAAAAGATAGTCAAATCGATGTGATAGGTTTAGGTATGGCGATAGGAGCAGGGGCGTCTTTTGCTTGCTACACGACTGTTAATAAAAGCATTGTTGGGCATGTTGATCCGCAAGTGGGCGCTGCTCTTGTATTCACAGCCGCCGCCGTTTTACTGATACCATGCTGGTTTATGTATGATATGAGCTGGCTAGCCTCTTTAAATGGGATAGGCATCGCTCTTCATTTAGGAATACTTACGACGGCTCTTGCTTATGTATTATTTTCTACAGCGCTCAAGTCTGTGCATGCGTCTACCGCCGTGACGTTATCGCTAGCAGAGCCCGTTACCGCTTTTTTACTTGGCGTATTTTTGCTGGGGGAATCTCTGACTTTGGTGAACATATGCGGAGCAGCACTAGTGTTTGCTAGCCTAGCGTTTTTAACGTATTCTCCGAAGTCATCGCTAAATCAAGAGGTGCATATATAAAAAAACCCCTTTCTTTAAAGAAAGGGGGTTTTTTTATTAAGCATACATGCCTGCTACTTGTTTTTGCAGGTTGCTGTCTTCTAAATACTCATCGTACGTCATTTGCTTGTCAACTACTCCGTTTGGCGTAATTTCAATCACACGATTCGCAATCGTTTCAACGAACTGATGGTCATGAGATGTGAAAATCATTGAACCTTTGTAGCTGATAAGTCCATTGTTTAGTGCTGTGATTGATTCTAAGTCAAGGTGATTCGTAGGATCGTCTAGTAAAAGAACGTTTGAACCGCTTAGCATCATTTTAGAAAGCATACAGCGAACTTTTTCTCCTCCGGAAAGAACGTTGGCTTTTTTCAACACTTCTTCACCAGAGAATAGCATTCTACCTAAGAAACCGCGTAAGAAGCTTTCGCTTTGGTCATTAGGTGAATACTGACGCAGCCAGTCTACTAAGTTTAAATCTCCGTTTTCAAAGTACTCGGAGTTGTCTTTTGGGAAAAAGGCTTGAGACGTTGTCACACCCCATTTGTACGTACCGCTGTCTGCTTCCATTTCACCCATTAAAATCTTCATTAATGTTGAATTTGCAAGTTCATTGCGGCCTACAAGAGCAATCTTGTCATCTTTATTCATAATAAAGCTTACGTTATCAAGTACTTTTACGCCGTCAATTGTTTTTGTTAAACCTTCAACGCGAAGTACGTCATTTCCAATCTCACGTTCCGGCGTGAAGTTCACGTATGGGTAACGACGAGAAGAAGGACGGATGTCATCTAATGAAATTTTATCAAGCAATTTTTTACGAGACGTTGCTTGTTTTGATTTCGATGCATTTGCGCTAAAGCGAGCGATAAAGGCTTGAAGCTCTTTAATTTTTTCTTCTTTTTTCTTGTTCGCATCTGACGCCATTTTTTGTGCTAATTGACTTGATTCATACCAGAAATCATAGTTACCAACGTAGACTTGGATTTTACTGAAGTCAAGGTCAGCAATGTGCGTACATACTTTGTTTAAGAAGTGACGGTCATGTGATACAACAATAACTGTGTTTTCAAAGTTAATTAAGAACTCTTCTAACCATTGAATTGCTTGGATATCCAAGTTATTCGTAGGCTCATCTAGAAGTAATACATCAGGTTTTCCGAATAAAGCTTGTGCAAGAAGCACTTTTACTTTTTCACTACCTGTTAGTTCAGCCATTTTTTTGGCGTGAAGATCTTCAGAAATACCTAATCCTTTTAAAAGAATAGCTGCTTCTGATTCTGCTTCCCAACCGTTTAATTCAGCAAATTCACCTTCAAGCTCAGCTGCTTTCATTCCGTCTTCATCTGTGAAGTCTGCTTTCATATAAATAGCATCTTTTTCTTGCATTACTTCGTAAAGGCGAGCGTGCCCCATAATAACGGTTTTCATAACTTCTTGATCTTCATATTCGAAGTGGTTCTGTTTTAAGACAGCAAGGCGTTCGCCAGGGCCCATATGTACATCACCAGTTTGAGATTCAATTTCACCAGATAAAATTTTTAAAAACGTTGATTTTCCAGCACCGTTTGCGCCGATTAATCCATAACAGTTACCAGGCGTGAATTTAATATTCACATCTTCAAATAACTTTCGGTCGCCAAATCGTAAACTTACATTACTAACTGTAATCATGTATGAGCAGTCCTCCAAATTCAATATCTATAAAATTATACCATTCTTTTGAGATAAGAGCGATATGAATACAATATTTCAAACATAAAGTGTAACCGACACTTTAAGCACTCGTCAACCATTTAAGGGGTTTTTTGAGCGGTAAAACTTGATTATTCTAGCATTCACCAAAACTTTGATCAGCAAACCAGCATGTCTAATCCTTCAGTAATCAGCTTTTTTTCATTTTTAAGATGGATGTTGTATTCCTTGTATAAGAAACAAAAAGAAGAATAATACTACCTGGTAAATAAAAGAATTTCTATGAAGTAAACACTGATATTTTACAGATGCTTATTTCTAAAGTTGGTTTGATATAGACATAAATAGGGTGATTATCATGTGGAAATTAGTTGTTTCCTATCTTCCAGAAGGGCCAGTTTTTATACAAGCAGTTCTGGTTTTTTTCATCCCGTATATAATCTACAAATTATTAAGCGGGATTCGTAATTCAGAGGAAGAGTGATGAAAGTGAAAAAATGGAGATCAACAATAAAAAAAATAGGAAACCATGCGAATGAAAAGGAAAACAAACAGGAATTTACACCTCAAAATTCATCTAATCATGTTACGGATCATTTAGCTTTAACTCTAAAAGTAGTTAAAAATGAAATTGGTCATAACTCCGACGTTCATTTTCGGGAGTTTATTATAGGACGCACCGGCATTCAGGCAGCTATTATTTTTGTAGAGGGGCTATCAGATAAAGATCTTATTGAAAAACATATTTTGTCATCATTGATGGCTGATTTTTCAAAAGAATACCAACAGGATCAGCTTTACGTAAAGGAAAACCTTTCAAAACAGTTTATTAAAAGCCAAGTATTATCAATCGGTGATGTAGAAGAGGTTTATTCCATTAAAGAAGTAACATCAAAAGTCTTAACAGGATCTACGGCTCTTTTAATTGACGGGTTATCATCTTCCTTAATTCTTGGTACAAGCAAAGTAAAAACAAGGACGATTGAAGAGCCCGTATCAGAAGCATTAGTGAGAGGGCCAAGAGTAGGCTTTACTGAATCTTTAAGTGATAATACTTCTTTATTAAGAGGAAGCGGAGACATTGAAAATTTGTCGCTGGTGAAATTTCAAGTAGGAAAGCGTTCCAAAAAAGACTTAGTTGTTGCTTACATAAAGGAGATTGTTGATCCAGAACTAGTTGAAGAAGTAGAAAAACGAATTAAAAAAATTGATCTTGATAATGTACCGGAGTCAGGATATGTTGAACAACTCATTGAAGATAATTACCTTAGTCCCTTTCCTCAGGTGCAGAATACGGAGCGTCCCGATCGTGTAATTGCTGCTTTGATGGAAGGGAGAGTAGCCATTTTATTAGACGGGACGCCTTTTGCTTTGATTGCCCCCGTTACGTTTAGCATGATGTTACAGTCGCCGGAAGATTATTATGAAAGGTGGATTCCCGGTACATTTATTCGTTTTCTTCGTTATATCGCAGTAGTTCTTTCGCTTTTTACACCGGCTTTGTATATTGCGTTTATTTCGTTTCATCCAGGATTAATTCCGACTAAGTTAGCTATTTCTATTATAGGATCAAGGTCTGGTGTTCCGTTTCCCGCCCTTATTGAAGCCTTATTTATGGAATTATCTATCGAAATTTTGAGAGAAGCCGGACTCCGATTGCCGAAACCAATTGGTCCAGCAATGGGCATTGTCGGTGGGTTAATCATTGGAGAAGCTGCGGTGCAGGCAGGAATCGTTAGCCCTATTTTGGTGATTGTAGTGGCTTTAACTGCCATTTCATCGTTTTCTATTCCGCAATATAGTGTAGGAATCACATTGCGTATTCTTCGCTTTGTAGCCATGCTTTGTGCCGCCATACTTGGATTATATGGCGTCATCTTATTTTTCCTTTTTATGATGAGCCATTTAGTGAAACTAAAAAGTTTCGGCGTACCTTATATGAGTCCAGCTGTTCCTTATCGTTTAAGTGAATGGAAAGACTTGGTAGTACGTATGCCTCTGATGATGATGAAACGACGTCCAAAGATGATGCACACCAAAGATCCTCTACGAAAAGGGTAGCTTATGATGAAAGGAAATGGGCCGTTAGAAATGATAAATTCAAAAGATCGTATTACGACGCCTCAAACAACTATTATTATTACCAACTTTATCCTTGGAACGGGGATTCTTACATTGCCTCGGGCAGCTGCGGAAAAAGTGAAAACACCAGACGTTTGGCTCACTGTTATTTTAGGGGGGATAACCACCATGGTAGCAGGGGTAATCATGGTGAAATTAAGTCAACGCTTCCCCGAAAAAACCTTTTATCAATACAGTCAAGAAATTGTAGGGAAATGGATAGGCAAGTTATTTAGTTTCCTCATGATAGGTTATTTTTTGACGCTTGGTGGGTTTCATGCTCGTTCATTGGCAGAGGTAACAGGATATCTATTGTTGGAAGGAACTCCTAAATGGGCTATTATCATGCCATTTATGTGGGCAAGTCTCTATCTGATAAGAGGGGGAATAAATCCAATTGCCCGTATATTTGAGATTATATTACCTATTACGGTTATTCTTTTTTTACTTGTTGCCTTTATGAGTATCAAGATATTTGAAGTAGATAATCTGCGCCCGGTACTAGGTTCAGGTATCACGCCGGTGCTAAAAGGGATAAGGACAACAGCTCTTGCATTTACTGGGCCTGAATTCATGCTGTTAATATTGGCATTTATGAAAGAACCAAACAAAGCAGTAAAAGCTGTATTAGTTGGTACTGCAATTCCTTTGTTTCTTTATGTTATTACCGTCGTGATGGTTATCGGAGCGTTCTCAGTGGATGGAGTGGCTACGAGAACATGGCCTACGCTTGATTTGATAAGAAGTTATGAATTCACTGGGTTAATCTTTGAACGCTTTGATTCCTTATTGCTGGTGGTATGGATCATGCAAATGTTTACTTCTTTTAATGTTAACCACTACGCTGCTTCATTAGGACTGTCTCAGCTTTTTAAAAAAAATATCCATCCATTTATGTATGGTGTACTTCCAGTTATTTATCTCATTTCCATGATCCCTCGAAATATCAATGATGTATTTAAATTAGGAGATATGGTTGGCAACGCTGCCCTGATTTTATTTGGCTTTTTACCGGTGCTGCTTCTTGTTATTTCAAAAATAAAGGGGAGAAAGTATGAGACGAGCCTCTAATCATGTACAGTTCTTCTTATCGGTTTTGCTTTCTGTGTTTTTGCTCTTTTCTCTGGCGGGCTGTTGGAGTAGTCATGAAATTGAAGAACGAAGTTTAGGAGTAGGTGTGGCTCTTGATAAAGCTAAAAAATCCATGACCGAAAAAGGATTCGATGAACAAGAAGAAGAGTATCCCAAAAAGAACTTGATTACGACAACCTACCAACTGATCACCCCGCAAGTGGCAAGTTCAACAACTGTCCAAGGAGGCTCTCAGCAGAAGGCTTACGTGAATATGGCTGAAACGGGAGATTCTATTCACCAAATGGCACGTGAATTATCATTGAGAAGAGAGACTTCCATTGCCAGCCAGCATCTAAAAGTAATTATTATTGGCGAGGCTCTTGCACGAACATATAGCTTAGGAAAATTAGTGAATGAGTTTCTTCGTGATAATGAGATTAGACCAAGCTGTCTTGTACTTATTAGTAAAGGGAGAGCTAGCAATGGGCTAGAATCGAAGACAGCAGGAGAGATCCCAGCATTTCGTTTGGTTGGAATGGTGGAAAATGCGTATCGAACGACAAGAATTTTACCTCCTACGTCGCTCATTAAATTAGAGAGCAACATTCAATCAGGGACTAGTTTTTTATTGCAAAATGTATTATCAGCAAATGGGGAAATCAAATTTGCTGGTGCGGCCGTTATTAAAGGGAAAACAAATAAAATGATTGGTTTTTTAAATGAAGAAGAGGTAGATGGTCTAACTTGGATCACAGGAAAAGGGAAAGGCGGGCTAGTAAAAAGCTTTGATAAAAAGACCGGTCAGATGATTGTATATGAAATAGAATCTATGAAAAGTCGTATTGAACCTCATGTGAAAGGAAATAACATCTCCTTCAATGTGCATATTGAATCAGAAGGAAGGCTATCTGAAAATTGGGTAGCCTCAGGAGATCCTTTGAAAAATCAATTTTTACAGAAGGTGCAAAAAAACTCAGAAAAAAAAGTGGAGCACCTAGTAAGAACCACGGTAGAAAAAATACAAAAAGAATATAAAGTCGATGTGGCCGGGTTCGGAAATCAATTGAGAATTAAAAGGCCCAGAGTATGGATGAGAGTTAAAGATAATTGGGATCAAACGTTTAGTGAAGTTCCAATTAACTATGATGTGAAATTAATGATTAAAGATTATGGAACGTCAGGATCACAAAAATGAGTAGTTAAGTACAATTTTGCTTGTTTTGATGCTGAAAATGAAAGAAACTCAAAGGAATAATCTTAGAGCTTTCTAAAAAAAATATTTCCCCCTAGTAAGGAACTTGAGGGATAAATAACAAATAAGAGCTGTCCAGAACCGACAGCTCTTATTTGTTATTCAAAAATATAAGCCAATGCTTGAAGAGCTTGTTCTGGCGTTTCGACTACAACTTGCGCTTTGTTTGATAGTTCTTTAAGCGGGTGATGCAGTTTTTCTGGGCGAACCAAAATTAGCGGTTTATCTAATGCAATGGCTGTTGCCGCATCCATTGCGCTGTTCCACTGCTTGTATTTTTCGCCAAATAAAGCAATAACCACATCAGATTTTTTAAGGAGCACCTGCGTACGTAAATTATTAATTTGAGAAGCAGCTTCATCTTTTAAGACAGCGTTAGGCTGTTTTCCTAAAATTTCTTCTCCAATGTTGTCGGAGCGGTCATGGTCTGTCATCGGACCGACAAAGGTAAGGGGAAGGTTTAATTGTTCTGCTTGGTTTTTAATTTCGTCTCGCCAGTTATCGTGAATTTGCCCGGCAAGGTATACGGTTAAGTTCATTATGTAGGAGTCCTCCTCTAACTAAAGTTTGTTTTATTTTATCAAATGTAAGCGGATAATACGAATGATTTGAATGAGCTACTTTTCCAAAAATAAGGTTATAGTAGACAAATAGTTAAAAAAGAGAAACAATAGAAGGCGTATTGCTAATTAAAGAAAGGATGTACATGATGACAGAAACAGTGCTACAAGTAGATCATGTCAGTAAAGTAATTGGGAAGAAAACCATTTTGCATGATGTATCCTTATCGGTTGAGCGCGGTGAGATTTTCGGGTTGCTTGGTCCGAATGGCTCTGGAAAGACAACGCTAATTCGTACCGTCGTAGGACTCATTAAAGAAACAGAGGGAACGATTACCGTTAACGGCTTTCCTTTAAAGGAACAGTTTACATCAGCTATGAAATCAATTGGAGCGATTATTGAAAACCCTGAGTTCTATGATTATCTGACGGGCTATCAAAATTTAAAACACTTTGCGAATATGCATGAAGGGATCACATCAGAACGCTTGGATGAAGTGATTGCTTTAGTAAAACTTGAAAACAGCATTCATGCAAAAGTGAAGACGTATTCTCTTGGGATGAGACAGCGTTTAGGAGTAGCTCAAGCTATTTTACATAAACCTGCATTGCTTTTACTAGACGAGCCAACAAACGGTCTAGACCCAGCGGGAATGAGAGAATTTCGTACATATTTACAAACGCTTTGCAGGGAAGAAGGAATTTCAATTTTAATCGCGAGCCACTTATTAAAAGAGGTAGAAGCACTATGTGACCGCGTTGGTATTATTCAAAACGGCGAGTTAAAAGCTATTCAAGATCTATCTCCAAATCGTCAAGATCAAGGAATGTACGTAGAATTTGAAGTGTCTGATGCACAAAAAGCAACGGATCTTTTATCACAAGAATTTGAAGTAACGGTGAGATCACATAGTATCGACGTGGCGATTGTAAAAGAGCAAATTCCAGCTGTGAATAAAAAATTAGTGGACAGCGATATTTTAGTCTACCGAATTACCCCTGTGTATGAGACGCTTGAAGATTCGTTTATGTCCGTTACGGAAGGAGAGCACCATGCTTAAGCTAATTCAAAATGAACACATGAAATGGTTTCACAAAAGAAGTACAAAAATCACGTTTATTACAATCGGCATTTTAACTCTTTGTATGGCTCTTTTAATGAAAAAAGTAGCAAACAGTGCAGGAACAGAAGACAACATTTTGAACTTCCTGTCATTTAGTTCAGGTATGCTGATTCTCGTTCAATTTTTCGCGCTTGCTGTTGGAGGGTCAATGGTTGCAAAAGAGTTTGAAGCAGGTACCATTAAGCTTCTTTTAATTCGTCCAGCTAGACGCTCAACGATTTTAACGTCCAAGTACATAACGCTCATTTTAATTAGCTTGTATTACTTACTGAGCTATTTACTTTTTTCGTTTGTATGGGGAGCATTGTTCTTTGGATTTACCAGTCTAGAAGGAGATGCACAGCTGCTTAAAAACATTACGCTTACGTATGACAGTGCGTATATGGAAACGTTTATGATGATGACGTTCGCATTCATGCTGTCGTCTTTATTTAGAAACAGTGCGCTTGCTTCAAGTCTAGCTATTGTCGTAAGTATCGGGGCGAAAGCAGTAACTGGGATAGTATCACAGTTTGGTTTATGGTGGGGGAAATTTTTACTGTTCGCCAACACAAACTTTGTGCAGTATATGGACGGAATGAAGACGATGTTTGACGGCATGACAATTCCATTTTCAATCTTCATCTTAGTTGCACACTTTGTCTTCTTCATGGGCGTAGCTTGGGTGGCGTTTTTAAAACGAGACGTAGCTAATTGATGTGGGAATTTTCACACTATATATTTTTCTAAAATAGCATTTGACAATTAAATAAAAAGAGATTACAGTAGTGAAAGACTATTTTTAAAACAACTATAAACTTCTTATCAAGAGAGACGGAGGGACTGGCCCTATGATGTCTCGGCAACTGGCTGTACGCAGTGCGGTGCCAAATCCAGCAGACGATGTTTCGTTTGGAAGATGAGAAGGGTAATCTTATGATACAAATAAGAGACCTCTTCTTATCAATAAGAAGAGGTCTTTTTTTATTACGTAAACAAGAGGTGTTAAGAATGGAACAACAAAAAGGAAACGGCTGGGCGCTGTTACCGCTGGGCGTCTTTTTAGTCCTGTTTGTCGGATCAGGAATCATAACGGGAGATTTTTATAAGCTGCCTGTATTAGTAGCCATTATCATTGCAGCCATTGTGGCGCTGGCTATGAACCGCAAAGATTCACTTAATGTAAAAGTGGAACGATTTGCTAAAGGAGCAGGGCATCCTGATATCATTATTATGGTACTTATTTTTATTTTAGCAGGTGCTTTTTCTCAAGTCGCTAAAGGCATGGGAGCTGTTGATTCAACGGTAAACTTAGCTCTGTCTGTTCTTCCGCAAAGCTTAGTGGTAGTCGGAATCTTTGTTATTGGCGCATTCATTTCAATTTCGATGGGAACGTCAATGGGAACAATCGCTGCATTAGGGCCTATCGCTGTAGGAATCAGTGAGCAGGCGCATGTATCCATTACATTGGCAATTGCTGCCGTTGTTGGTGGTGCAATGTTTGGAGATAATTTATCCGTAATCTCTGATACGACCATTGCAGCAGTTCGTACGCAAAAAACAAATATGTCAGATAAATTAAAAGTAAACTTTTTTATCGTACTTCCTGCAGCGATTGTTACGGTAGTTTTATTACTTGTAATGACGCTAGGCAATACATCATCAGTAGAAATTAAAGATTTTAGCTGGTTTAAAATCTTGCCTTATGTCGGCGTACTAGTTGCTGCCATATTTGGTGCAAACGTATTAAGCATTTTAACCGGAGGAATTGTATTAGCCGGCGTGATTGGATTAGCTGACGGAAGCTACACGCTTTCTTCTCTTGCTAAAACTGTGACAGAAGGTATTGGCGGAATGTCGGAATTAATTATTTTATCTCTTTTAATTGGCGGAATGGTTGAACTCATTCGCTATAACGGCGGTATTCAGTTCTTATTGAACTTATTAACACGACGCATTCAAACAAAAAAAGGCGGAGAATTCAGTATCGCTGGATTGGTAAGTTTAACTAATTTAGCCACGGCTAATAACACGATTTCAATTATTACAGCAGGTCCGTTAGCGAAAGAAATCTCTGATAAGTATTCAATTGATAATCGTAAATCAGCCAGTCTGCTCGACTTGTTTTCATGCAGCGTTCAAGGGCTTATCCCTTACGGTGCACAAATGCTTCTAGCAGCAGGATTTGCTAAAGTTTCACCGATTGAGATTATTCCATTTACATTCTATCCAATGTTAACAGCGGTTTGCGGTATCATTGCGATTGTAATTGGCTTTCCACGTTTAAATAAAAAATCAAAATCATCTAAAGAGGCTGCTTAATCTAAAGAGGCTGGAACGAAAGTATTTTAGATGAAGTGAAAAACGAACCATTGATCAAGATGTTTGATTAGTGGTTCGTTTTTTTTGTTGTGTTAAACGCAGGTTTCATGTGTGTAGGTCCTTCTAGCAGTTGATTAGAGGGCAAGGCGAAGACTCCCGCGGACAGCAAAGTCTTGCACGGAAATCAACTGGAGTGTCACAAGCGGTTCAGCTCATGTATACTAGTTGTTCGTCTTGAGATTGGATTCATTTCGTTATGTCTCAACCTCTTTTTTTACTGCTTGAAAAAATCAGTCGGTTTTTCTTCACCTAATTCCTTCCAAATCGTCTCATTTTGTTTAAGTGCATAAGCCGCTCCTCCGATTTCAATTCCGCATAATAAAATAAATAATAAAATACCCATGACATGACCTCCTTGTATAAATGAATAAAAAGATGATTGTAACGGGTTTAGCTTATTGCCGCTTCACTTTATAATGAGAATAAAGTATGAAACGCGTTTCAGCGCAAGAGAAAAAGGTGAAAACATGACAAATATCCGAGATATCGCAAAAAAAGCTGGTGTATCTGTTTCGACCGTGTCACGGGTGTTAAATAATCATCCGTATGTAAAAGAAGAAAAGCGCCGACTGGTGGAAGAAGTGATTCAAGAACTTAATTACGAACAAAATATTAATGCCGTTCACTTATCAAAAGGGAAAACAAATATGATTGCCGTCGTACTGCCTTTTATTAATCATCCGTATTTTAGTCTGCTTTTAGAAGGGGTGGCATCTCAAGCGTTAGAAAAGCAGTATCAGCTTGTTATTTGTCAGACGAACTATGATGTAAAAAAAGAAGAACAAGCGCTTCATATGCTAAAAACAAAGCAAGTTGATGGAGTGATTATTTGTTCTAGAGCAAGCAGCTGGAGCGCGATTGAATATTATCAGCAGTACGGGCCGATAGCCGTGTGCGAAAACGTACAAAATCGTTCTATTCGCTCCGTATACGTTGATCATTATGCAGCTTTTAAGCATGCGCTCCTGTATTTAAAAGAAAAAGGATATAAGGATATTGGCTACTGTATTGGAAGAATGACGGGTACAAATAGTCAGCAGCGGCAGCAAGCATACAAAGAATATGTAGAAAGAATAAATCAGTCTTATCATCCGGAATGGGTTTTTCAAGGCTGTTTGAACGTGACAGATGGTGAAAAAGTGGTGGAAAAACTAGTGCAGATGAAAAATCGGCCTCAGGCGCTTTTAGTAACAAACGATCAAGTCGCTATTGGTATAAAAGCTCAGTGCGAACAAGCTGGTATGTCAGTTCCAGGCGATTTAGCTATCATTGGTTTTGATAATCATCCGCTTTCTTCTTATTTACAAATCACAACGATCGAACTTCCTCTTAAAGAAATGGGCGAAACGCTTTTTAAACTAGTCGGGAGCAAGGATCCTCAAAAAATTGAGCTTCCTTTTCGGTTTATTGAGCGTAAAAGCGTATAAATTCTTGATGACGTTATGAGGTGTTTTTACCGGATAAAATGAGCAAAAGCGGACATCATACGAGTAAAGTAAGAAGAAAAGGATGATGATCGTGGAGAAAAAAGAATATCAAGTGGGAGATCAAGTATTTGTTATTTATCGAAATCCTCATACAGCAAATGTTGCCAATATCAATCAAGCTGAAATTGTTGAACATCCTGAAAACAAAGGCGAAAAAGCGCTTTTTTTACATGAGTCTTATCATTTGTTAGCTGAAGATGATGCGGTGTATTCAACGTATGACGAAGCAGAGAAAATGTATAACAAGATATTTGATTATGAACAATATGACTGACGCAAGGCTCTCTTAAACAGAGAGCTTTTTTGTGTAAAAAATAATTACCAAGGATAGAGTCTTTTTGTTTTTCAAACGCTATTAGTATTAGAAAAAAGGAAGTGTACATGATGATAAAACCTTTTGTACCTCAATTAGTATACATTGAGCCAGGGGCAATGGAGTACCCGCTTGGTGTTCAATTAAAAGAAAAATTTGAGAAGATGGGAATTGAGATTCGTCAAACAACTTCTCATAATCAAGTGCGTAATATACCGGGAAAAAATGATTTACAAAAATACCGCAATGCCAAGTCGACTTTAGTAGTTGGTGTGCGTAAAACGTTAAAATTTGATACATCTAAACCGTCAGCTGAATATGCAATACCGTTTGCAACAGGGTGTATGGGGCACTGTCACTATTGTTATTTGCAGACAACAATGGGAAGCAAACCATATATTCGCACGTACGTGAATGTTGAAGAAATATTAGGTCAAGCAGAACAATATATGCAGGAAAGAGCCCCTCAAATAACGCGATTTGAAGCGGCTTGTACATCTGACATCGTAGGAATTGACCATTTAACACATTCATTAAAGCGCGCGATTGAATATTTTGGAGAAAGTGAACTAGGTCAACTGCGCTTTGTGACTAAGTTTCATCACGTGGATCATTTATTGGATGCTAAACATAATGGTCGCACGCGCTTTCGCTTTAGCATAAATGCAGATTATGTTATAAAAAACTTTGAACCTGGTACATCTCCTCTCGATTACCGGATTGAAGCTGCTAATAAAGTCGCAAAAGCCGGATATCCACTTGGTTTTATTGTGGCCCCTATTTACATTCATGAAGGTTGGCAAGAGGGGTACCGTCAGCTGTTTGAAAAGCTTGACGCCTCTATACCTGAGGAGTCAAGAGATGATATTACGTTTGAAATGATTCAGCATCGCTTTACCAAGCCGGCCAAGCGGGTAATTGAGAAAAATTATCCAAAAACGAAGCTTGAGATGAATGAAGAGGAGCGCCGCTACAAATGGGGGCGTTACGGAATTGGAAAGTATGTATACGCAAAAGATGAAGAACAAGAATTAAGAGAAACATTAGAATATTACATTGATCAGTATTTTCCAAATGCAAAAATCGAATATTTTACGTAATTATTCTACAGTAATTGAAAAGTTATTCTGACACCTTAGTCAAAATAACTTTTCAATTTTTAATGTAAAAAAATAAATTGCTTGCTAATAAGCTGAAAAAAAGAGGTTATTTTTATCTCTTGTCGTATTACATACAAAAGGGAGGTGACTGAGATGTTAAAGAATGAAGAGTTTGCGCTAACAAAAGAATTAACAAAAGAACAGCAAGAAGCTGCACGGAATTTTATTCAAGTGTTGTTCCAAGAAGATTTATCTGAATTTTGGAACATATTATGCGATATCGATAAGTCTCGTATTTACGGCTTGTATGAAGCAAACCATTACTATGATTCTGATATTGAACTACATGGATTTGTACAAGAAATAAGAGATAATGTAAGAGCTGTTTATGCGCCTCTTCAAGGGCAAGGAGGTATTTCGACGAAGGTTCGATATACAAGCGAAGGAAAGATGTATGTATACATATTAGGAAGTGGCGAAAACCCTAAGGTATATCCTGTTGGATTAATGCCTGAAACATATATCGAACAAGAACGTTTTTCTCAGCGGCTTCAAATTAGCATTTATAACGAAGAGTTTCGAAACGTTGCGCTGTAAACCATATATAAATGGAAAAATAAAGAATAATAAAATTAATTTGTTAAAATAGCAATATTTGGGGTATGTAATAGGTATAACATTAAAAAGGGGTGAAAGAAATGCATTATTATCGTATTTCAGAGGGAGACCATGAAGAGTATTGTGAAACGATTCTGCTTCATGAAAAGAAGTTTTGCAAAGAAACATTTCAATCTATGGTTCGAGAAGCAATGAACAATAAGCCCGGTAAAATTGACCGTGTGGATATTGTTAAGTATTTAATTGGTCACCATAGTTTTCAAGTAGCCCACATCGAAGCGGGATTTCATAGTACATACAGCGAGAAAGTGACATAAAAAATGCAGCACATCCTATACAACGAACTTTTCTTTTGAAAAGGGCGCTGTATTTTTTTTTGCTAAAAATAGAATGTTTCTAAGTGATATTCCTTTTAATGGTATAATAGTTAAGTGCTGTAAGATATACATATAAAAATCACAAATACTTTAAAGAGAAAGGGTGAGGAAATATGGAAAAAGAAAGAATAGAAGAACTTGAACGAAAAATAAGCAGTTTAGAAGAAGACGTAGCCAAGCTAAAGTCGCTCGTATATAAAACAAATTCTCCAAGACCAAAAGCAGTTCACCCTCCTCCTCAGCGGCGCGAAGAGACCGCTAAACGTCCTGTTCAGACAGCAGCTAAAAGTTCACAGGTAATAGAAGAACCTGTTGATTGGGAAAAAGTCCTTTTTCAAATATGGCTGCCGAGAATCTTTATTTTTGTATTTATTATTGGCGTGCTATGGGGATTTAAAGCAGCCTCTGACTATGGATTAATGAATGAAAAAGTAAAAGTTGTTCTCGGTTTCGTTGTTTCAATAGGTTTTGCTGTGACAGGTCATTTCCAAATTAAAAAGGGTAGGTTGGTGCTCGGGCAAGTACTTGTAGGAGGAGCTATTCCTATTCTCATGTTAACGACGTTTGCGATGCATAGCCTATATCATTTAGCGGGACCAACGCTTGCTTTTATACTAAATACGAGCTGGATTATCTTAGGGATTATCGCGACAGTCTTTTATCGTTCACAGGCATTAGGGGTTATTAGCGCGGTTGGAGGCGTACTAGTTCCTTTTCTTATTGAAAGTAATTCGCCTAATGCGCTCGTTTTCATTGGCTATGAAACGCTTCTGTATATTGCCTTTTTATATGTGGCAATCAAACAAAAATATTCAATTTTATATGTTCTTTCCGCGGTACTATTAAATCTTACGCTACTCATTTATTACTCGTTTGTTGGTGATAATGGTGTAAAAGAGTTATTAGGTATGGCGATTCTGATTCAGCATTTATGCTTAATTTCTAGTTTTTTTCTATCACAATCCGTACTCCAAGTATATGCGTTTACCCTTCTATCGAGTTTAGCAGTTACGTACGGCTGGCTGCTTGCCGTTTTTGACGATGGCACGACCACAATGGTGCTGCTTGCGCTAGTTATTATTTACGCATTAGGTGTTTACACAGTAAGAAGTTCTAAAGAGAAATTTGAATTTTTTATTACCTATTTAATTGTTGCAGTAGCGTTTTTTATTCATCAGCTCGTCGATTTAAGAGAAGGAGCCATTTTATATGTGATTCAAGGACTTGCTGTTTACTATATCGCCATGACGTATAAAAATCTACTTCATCAACTGTTTTCTTATACGATTTATATACTGAGTGCCACGTATATCTTAGTTACACCAATCGAACAAGTGCTGTCTCTTCCGACATTAAATTGGGTTGTTGTGTTAGCTTCTATTCTAGTATTTGTATGGATCAGTATTCAAAAAACAGAAAAAGATGAGCACGATACGTTCAAAATTGGAGGAAGTATTGTTTTTTCTATTCTTTCTTTAATTTTTGCAACGGAAGTGACGGCCGCTGGCACCAATGATCTTTCCGCTAATACGCAAACGCTTATTATGACGGCTGTTTGGCTATGTTTGGCCATTGCTGCATTCGTAATAGGATTACTTCGAACCTTTAAAACAGCCACGTATATCGGTGTCGGCCTGTTATTTTTAACACTTTTCAAACTTGTTTTATATGATTTACCTTTTATTCCAATGGCTATACGTGCCTTACTATTTATCGTCTTAGGAGCCATCGGTTTAATTATTTCGCGCCTATTTTATAAAAAGAAGTAGCTAAAAGCTGAAGAGAAATTCTTCAGCTTTCTTTATTATAATATGATTATGTAAACTTAGCCTTGAAGTCGTACAAAAGGTATCCAATCATGTATAATGGAACAAGTGAATTGGAGGTATACATAAAATGAAATCACTTGTATTAGCAGAAAAGCCAAGTGTAGCACGTGATCTTGCACGTGTACTTGGCAGCACACAAACAAAAAAAGGGTATATTGAAGGGCCAAAGTACGTCGTAACATGGGCACTCGGTCATTTAGTTGAATTACAAACACCAGAGGATTATGATAACCAATATAAAACATGGAGATTAGAAGATCTGCCAATCATGCCTGAGAAAATGAAACTAAAAGTAATTCGTAAAGTAAGCTCTCAGTTTCGCACAGTATCTGATTTAGCAAAAAGAAAGGATATTGGAGAGTTAATTATTGCGACTGATGCAGGGCGTGAAGGAGAGCTTGTAGCACGTTGGATTATGGAAAAGGTACGCTGGAACAAGCCGTTTAAACGCCTTTGGATTTCGTCTCAAACGGATAAAGCAATTCGTGACGGGTTTAAACAGTTAAAACCAGGAAAAGAATTTAATCGCTTGTATGATTCAGCGGTTTGCCGTTCAGAAGCCGATTGGCTTATCGGTTTAAACGTAACGAGAGCGTTAACGACTAAATACGAAGAACCTTTATCGGCAGGGCGGGTACAAACACCGACGCTTGCGATGATAATTGAGCGTGAACAAGTAATTAACACATTTAAGCCTAGTGAATATTGGACGCTTACAGCTCAGTTTTCATCTTTTGAAGCAGCTTGGCAAAAAGGCAATGAAAAGCGCATTTTTGATGAAAAACGCGCAAAAGAGCTGCACTCAAAATTATCAGGTGAGGCAGTTGTAAACACAATTAAGCGCAAAATGCATAAAGAAGCGCAGCCGCTTCCTTATGACTTAAACGAACTGCAGCGAGATGCTAATAAACGCTTTAACTTCTCTGCTAAGAAGACATTAAATGTACTTCAAAAGTTATATGAACAGCATAAGTTAGTCACGTATCCACGTACAGATTCTCGTTATTTAACGACAGATATGGTTTCCACTATGAAGGAGCGCTTGGAAAGTATCTCTGCTGTATATAAAGAAGAAGTTCGCCCAATTTTAAGAAATGCACAGTTGCCAAAACGAGTGGTGAATAACGAGAAAGTAAGTGATCACCATGCTATCATCGTAACGGATCAGCCTGTGTTTTTACAGGACTTATCAGCTGATGAAAGAAAGCTGTATGACTTAATTGCAAAGCGATTTATTTCGTTATTTTATCCTGCATATGAGTATGAAGTGGTCAAAGCCGAGCTTGAAGTCAATGGGGAACAGTTAGTAGCAAGCGGAAAGCAAGTCGTAAATGCAGGCTTTAAAAAAGTTTCTGGTGGAGAATCAGAAGCAACGGTGAAGCTACCTGATATGAAAGAAGGCAGCAAGCTGAGCATTCAAGATGTAACGATGAAAAGTGCATTTACAGAGCCGCCGCAGCGCTATACAGAAGCAGATCTTCTTGGACAAATGGAAAAACATAATTTAGGCACGCCGGCAACACGTGCAGATATTATTGAAAAGCTGCTGCAAAACGAATCCATTGATCGCCAAAACAATCGTCTGCATGCAACCAAAAAAGGAAAGCAGCTAATTGACCTAGTAGCGGATGAGTTAAAGTCGCCTGAACTCACGGCTAAGTGGGAACGTGAGTTAGAAGCAATTGCTAAAGGAAAAGGAAATGCAAAAGAGTTTTTAACAAATATTCGTGAGCAAACGGAAAAGCTGGTTAAACAAGTAAAAACAAGTAATCAAACGTACAAACCCCATAATTTAACGGGCTCTAAATGTCCAGAATGCGGTACGTTTTTAAAAGAAAAGAAAACAAAGCAAGGCAGAGTGCTCGTTTGTTCAAGTCTTGAGTGCAGCTATAGACGCGCAAAAGACCCTAAACTATCGAACCGCCGCTGTCCGCAGTGTCATAAACGAATGGAAATTCATTCAGGAAAAGCCGGTACGTACTTCCAATGCCGTTCATGTCAAGTAGTGGAAAAAGCTGAGGACAAAAAGAAAAAGATTTCAAAACGAGAAGAACGAAAGCTTCTTAACAAATATAACGATGACGGAGCATTTGGTTCAAGCTTGGGGGATGCTTTAAAACAAGCTCTTCAAGATAAAAAAGATAAGTAACGATGAAAAGTGCGATACCATGGTATCGCACTTTTTTAGTATAATATGGATTAAGTGATGAGTAAGCAAGGTGGCGTGGAACAATGAAAAGAAAAAACAAGGGAATGGATCGTTTAATTGCGTTCTTTATAGCAGGAGTGATGGTACTAATCATTTTAGCTATCTTAATGGGAAGCTACTTTTTTGGTTTTATAGGCTTCCTTAGAGTGATGGGAGTGGAATATGACTCTTACTGGGCCATATGTTTATTTCTATTTTTTATTTTTGTGTTTGGTTCTATCACAGAGCTTTTTTCAAAGGCACTTATTTTTTTAATGAAGAATGCTAGGATGAACAGAGTACTATTTATAACATCTGCAGCTTTTGTGGATATATTTTTTACTTTTCTATCAGTTTATATAGCAGACTTGCTTGTGAGCGGAATCCGTGTATCTATTTTAGCGGTGACTCTTTTATCCGTCTTATTTTTTTGGATGGAGAGTGTATTGGATAGTGAGTTTCTACGTAAAAAAACAAGATGATGAAGTTTTTCATCAGCAGCGCATCAACAAAAAAACGCATCATATCAAGCTTCAACGCTATTTAAAGAACCCTGTAACATATTTTTTTAAAAAAGTATGTGATTTTTTTCACATATCTCTTGAAAAAGGACAAACATGTTTGTATAATAAGAATTGTAAAAGATATGTGAAACATTTCACAATATATGTGAATAACTTCACAATATCATATTTTCTATAATCCTAAGGGGGATATCATCTATGAAAATTGCAGTAGTAGGGTGTACACATGCAGGAACAGCAGCAGTAAAAAATATGGCAGAACTTTATCCGGAAGCTAAAATTACAGTTTATGAGCGAAATGATAATGTTTCATTTTTGTCTTGTGGAATTGCGCTCTATGTAGGCGGGGTCGTAAAAGATGCAAATGGTTTATTTTACTCTTCACCGTCTGAATTGCAAGAGATGGGTGTAAATATGAAAATGAAACATGAAGTTACGAATATTGATACAGAAGACAAAAAAATAGCAGTGCGAAATTTAGAAACCAACGAAGAATTTGAAGATACATTTGATAAATTAGTGATGACAACTGGATCATGGCCGATTATTCCAAACCTTGAAGGCATCGATTTAAATAATGTTGTGCTTTGTAAAAATTATCAGCATGCTAATCACATTATTGAAAAAGCAAAACAAGCAAAAAAAATCGCCGTAATTGGTGCTGGTTATATCGGTGCAGAATTAGTAGAAGCATTTGAAGTATATGGAAAAGAAGTCACATTTATTGATAGTGCTGATCGTATTTTAAATAAATATCTTGATCCAGAGTTTACAAGCTTGATGGAAACGGAATTTAAAAAACGCGGAGTTACATTAGCATTAAACCAAGCGGTTACTAAATTTGTAGGCAGCGATGGATCTGTTGAAAAAGTAGTGACAACTGAAGGTGAATACGAAGCGGATCTTGTGATTTTGTGTGTTGGCTTCCGTCCAAACACAGACTTAGTAAAAGGGCAGGTAGAAATGCTTCCAAACGGCGCAATTGTGGTCGATGAATATATGCAAACAAGCAAAAAAGATATATTTGCGGCCGGAGATAGTTGTGCCATTTACTACAATCCGATTAAGAAACATGCCTATATTCCGCTTGCTACAAATGCGGTTAGAATGGGAACATTAGTTGCTCAAAACCTTGTTAAACCGACGATTAAGTATATGGGAACACAAGGAACATCAGGCTTGCATATTTATGATTACAATGTTGCATCTACCGGCATAACTGAAACAGCGGCTTCTCTTTTTGATATGAATGTGAAAAGTATCACAATATCAGAAAATAACCGACCTGAATTCATGCCAACGTACGAAAATATTACGTTAAAAGTAGTATATGAAGAAGAAACAAGACGAATTGTAGGAGCACAGGTTATTTCTAAAATTGATGCTACTCAAGCAATCAATACATTGTCCGTATGCGTACAGCAGGAAATGACGATCGATGAGCTTGGCTTTATGGACTTTTTCTTTCAACCCCACTTTAATAAGCCTTGGCATTTCTTAAACCAAGCAGGGCTTCAAGCGCTTCAAGCATAAAAAAGCAGGTGACTACCTGCTTTTTTTTATGTGGATTTTATTATCTTTTTTATTTTTATTTTAGCAGGTTTAAAGCGGATCCATCCTATGATAAGAAGAATAAAAGGATATAAAGCTCCTAGCAAAAAACTATAGGGAATCCACGTTTCGGCTAACCATGTTTTTTGATAGGTAATGGTTGGGTACACAATAATGGAAAAAGTCGTAACAGTTAATCCCATCGGTAACGTTAGAAATCGAGTTTCATTGATGTTAAAAATATGACAAAGTCCAGCGATGGAAGCATGAAAATAAAGAGAAACCTTAAAGAAAAGAGTGAGAAACCATATAATAGCAATAATTACCTCGATTCCTTGCAAAAAATTTCCCACCTCAATTCGCTTAGCCATTTCATATACAGGAAACATGGTAGTTGAAGAATGATACGAACCAATAACGATTATACAAGAGAGAATAACAATTACCATAATAAATCCACCTAGCAGGCTGCCGCTCATTAAAGCTTTAGCTCCTTTTTCAGGTTTTCTTAAATGAAGGGGGAAAATCATCATCAAAGGAGCAAAAGTAAAATAAGTAATGCTAAGAAAGATAAGAACCGAATGAGTCAGCGGCTTTAAGTGAATGTCCATTAAAGGCATAAGATTTTCAAGTTTCATTTGAGGAGTTAGTGAAAAAATAAAAATCCCGAGAAGGCCAACAAACCACGGGAAAAAGATTTCACAGCAGCGTGCAATTGTTTCTAGCCCGAGTCTTGCCCCGAAAACAACCACAAGCATAAAAATAATGTGAATAGCAAGCAGTGGCGTTTCCATCATAATATGGGTATTTAAAAAACTCCCGACGTAGTATACAATACGGCTGCACGTTATGACAGTAGATATGACAAATAAACAAGATACAACTTTTCCTAGATATTTTCCAAATACTACATCATTGATTTCTACCAGATTTTTATCTTTAAATAAAAGTCCGAGAGCAATATATACTTTCACTAATACAAATCCGCATGCTACTCCGAGGATAGCGGGAATCCAAGCAGTTTGCTTAGAATCAATAGTCATAGATGCTGGAGCAATAACAATTGTGCTTCCAATTGTATAAAGCATGACGAGCATGCGAAATTGAATCGTTGAAATTTTAACTACAGGTTTCACGGTATTCACTTCCTCGTCTTACGTATTAAGATAATAAATGAAGTAAAAATATGCTGATTGGCCTGAAGATAGCAGCTGATAAATCAGAAGGATTTGGAACATATAAACCCAGTGCTTTACAGATGCTTACGGACATTCCAATTGCAAGAACTGTGTAGAATAGCCATAATTCTTTCTTCGCTTTTTTTTGCCGTAAGTTAGGTACTTCAAACCAAATGACGAGCGTGCAAACAATAAGTAACCCCAATACCCCTAGCATAGACTAGCTCCTATACATGAATAATTAATGTTATATTTTCCAGAAAAATAATTACTTATACCGAAGGTGCATTCTCTATTAAAGGTTTTTGATTTTTTAGTCGCTGTTAGAAGAATGCTGCTTTTTGTTTTGAATAAATCCTGCAATTAAAAGGAAAAGCGGATATAAGATGCCTACAACTAAGCTGTAGGGAATCCACGTTTTTGTATCCCAATCTTTTTGATAAGAAACGCTCGGATACACAATAAGGGAAAGTGTAATCATGATGAGTGCGACTGGAAAAGAAAATAGCTTGTAGTCCTTTATGTGAAATACATTGGCAAACCCCAAAAGAGTAGCGTAAAAGTAAATGCAAAGCTTAAAAAAGAGAGTAATAAACCACAAAATAGCAATGACTACTTCAATTCCTTGAAGAAAGTTTCCTACATCAATTCTTCTTCCTAATTCATAGCTTGGAAACATGGTGATTTGGGAGTAATAAGGACCAAGTACTAAAATTCCGAGTAAGATTAACGTCACCATCACTAGTCCACCGGCTATATTCCCTATATAAAAAGATTGAGTGGCCTTTTTCGTGTCTGGTGTATGGGAAGGAAAAATCATAAGCAGAATGGTATAAGTCAAAGAACTCATGCTTAAAAACGTTAAAACAGCACGAATAAAAGCTTTTGGATGTATTTCGAACACAGGCTGAATATGCTCTATTTTAATTTGCGGAATCATAGACAAAATCAGAAGTCCGAATAATCCGACAAACCAAGGAAATAAAATCTCGGCACTTCGTGCAATAACTTCTATTCCTAGGCGTACTCCTACGATAACCACACCCATAAATGCAATGTGGATGGCTGTAAGCGGCGTGTAGGGAAGAATTTGTGTAGTGAGAAAATTCCCTACATAGTAAAGAACTTGACTGCTGATAAATAAATTGGATAATACAAAAACAGCAGAAACAATCTTTCCAAACAGTTTGCCTAAAATTTTTTCGTTCATTTCCATCAGCGTAAGCGTTGGAAACATTTTTCCTAGTGAGGTAAAAAGCAAAACTAAGCCAATTCCTGATGCTACACCGAAAAGTGCTGTAATCCAGGCATCTTGATGAGCATCAGCCGTAATAGCGGCAGGCACAACAATAATTGTGCTTCCGATGCTATATAAAGTTACTAGCTTGCGAAATTGAGTAGCCGAAATATTGATTTCATTAAGCAAAATGAGCACATCCTTTTGCCATATACACTAATTAAGTAATCCAACGGAATAATAAGTGACTTAAAGGTTGAAACATTGCTTCTACCCAATCAGAAGGGTTCGGTAGAGGCAGTCGAAAGATTTTTGCAAGAGCGATCATCATACTGATTGTCATGAATAAAATAAAAATTTTCCGTTCCTTTTTATGAGAGGGTTGAGGTAATCTTTTTATTTCCATCCATATAATCCCTGCACAAATGATCAAAAAGGAAAGAAACAAGTGCATGCAGTCAACCCCAATATATTTTGACGTTCAAATAAGCTATTCGTATGATGTCCGCTAAAGAAAGTGATTATACATTTATGTAAAATATAGAAAGTATTTCAAGGGATAAAAGATATCATTGGATGCTCTTAAATAATAAAGGAATTCGTTATGCAGAATATTTACGCAGCTTCAAGCTATTGAAACGTCGTATGAATAAGTGGAAAAATGCCACACTATAGAGTGAACAAATGGAAAGGAGCACTATGATGAAAAAATTCCCATATAACAAAGATAAACAACAATCGTTTCAAGCAGCACAGCAGGGGCATAAAGAAGCAGTAGATGCATATGAACAGGCAAATGAAGCTAAAAATGATGCATCGTATGGACATGAAGCGAAGCAAGCCATAGGTGAAGTGAACGAAGCCTCTCAGCAAATCGAGAATGCGCTTGAAAATGCTTCTGAAACACAGCGTCAGCGTTTAACAGAGTTTCAGCAAGATATAAAAGATATGGAAAACGACCTTAATCAATAAAAGAGCTGCTGTTTTACTTAGAGCAGGTTCATAATAGGGGATAAATTGCAAAAGCAGAAGATAATGAACTTCTGCTTTTTTTTTACTGGTAGGGTGAATGTAGGTTTCGTGTATATGATTGCTTCTAGCGGTTGTTTGGAGGGCAAGGCGAAGACTCCTATAGGGAAAACAGAATAGGTGAGACCCGGCAGGAGCGAAAGTGAAGTCTTGCATGGAAATCAACAGTAGTGTAACAAATAATCCATCATTCCATTCTTATTTTAAAAGGTATAGAAGTTAAAAAAGTAAGAATCCTAATAAAAACAGAACGATAAGAATGGAAAGGGATTGTGACAGGAAACATGCTAATAAATATACTAATAATGATTGTCGTATTGTACTTCATATATGTATTCGTAACTGCAGTGGTGCTGTTTTACTTCCCTTTGCACAAGGGAAAAGACTTAAAAGTAATGAATACTGAAAGTTTCTACGGGAAGAAAGAGTCCACAGACCGGGTTATGCTTTTGGAAAACGGTTATTTTTCAGGGCTTGTTCGGATGCAGATGATTCAAGAAGCGAGGCATACAATCGATATTGCGTACTTTTCCATTGGTAAAGGTCGTTCTTCGGATTTACTTATGGGCGCTTTATTCGAAGCTGCGGATCGAGGTATACGTATTCGAGTCCTGTTAGACGGGATCTCTCATGGATTAAAAGGTAAGCGAAAAAACGTTCTTTATGCTCTAGCTTTCCACAATAATATTGAATTAAAGTACTATGAGCCCTTTACTATTTTTAAACCTTGGACATGGCATAATCGTCTTCACGATAAAATAATAGTAGTGGATGGTCAATTAGGTATTAGTGGAGGACGAAATATTGGAGATAAATACTTGGCCAGTCAACCAGATAAAAATTTTGTCTATGACCGTGATGTGCTGATTTATAACACAAAGCAAGAAAGTAATAGTGTCATTCTTTCAATGGAGAAGTATGTAGAGAAATTATGGAATCATTCGTATACACGCAAAGCTTTTCCAAAGCTCAAGAAAACTAAACAATTTCGTGGTCTTTCAGGAAAAAAATTGTTGATAGATCAATACGAAGAGGCCAAAAAAGCAAACGAACCTTTTGTCCATCCTTATATTGTATGGAGAGAGGCAACGATGCCTACAAGAAAGATTTCTTTTATTACAAATCCTATTCAACGAATGAATAAAAGCCCTTTTATATGGAAAACGTTTATTAAGCTTTCCCAGCAAGCTGAAAAATCCATTGTTGTTCAAAGTCCTTATATCGTGCCAACAAAAGAGATGGAACAGTATATAGATAAGCGAGTAAAACCAAAAGTACAAAGAATTATTTTAACTAATTCTATTACATCCACTCCAAATGCTATGGCTTTTTCTGCATACTTGGGAGTAAAGAATCGCGTTATAAAAGCTGGTTCAAAGCTTTATGAATATCAAAAGCCTTATTCAATTCACGGAAAATCCGTTGTTTATGATCAGCGTTTGAGTGCAGTTGGTTCTTTTAACTTAGATTCACGTTCTGTATTTTTAAATACTGAATCCATGGTTATGGTAGATAGTGAAGAATTTGCAGCCGAGTTAACAGGAGCTATTGAAACTAAAATTTCTCACAGTATGCTTGTGGGGAATGAGGGAGAACCTGTGGATTTTAATGCGGATTCTCAAAAAAACGTGCCTCCTGTAAAATCTGCACTCCTCCATATTCTTTCGGTCTTTACGCGGTTTTGGAGACATTTTGTATAATGCTGTGTTACAGAAGAGTCTCTAAAACAAGTAGCGGAGATTAAAGAGGACTGCAGCTGGTGAAGGGAATGTGTAAAAAGCTGTGATATGCCTCACAGTTTTTTTGAAACCGCTAGTACTAGTCGTGATTCATCAAAAGCCCTATTGACGAAACTTCATATATGTTTTATTATAATATAGCGTCGTCAATAAACGAGGTTCTTTTGAAGAAATCATTTCTAGGGGCATAGTTTAAAGGTAGAACTACGGTCTCCAAAACCGTCAGTGTGGGTTCGATTCCTACTGCCCCTGCCATTTTGGAGTTTTCTTTTAATTCACACGCGGGTGTGGCGGAATTGGCAGACGCGCTAGACTTAGGATCTAGTGTCTTATGACGTGGGGGTTCAAGTCCCTTCACCCGCATCTTTGCTTTTATATATTGTGCGGAAGTAGTTCAGTGGTAGAACACCACCTTGCCAAGGTGGGGGTCGCGAGTTCGAACCTCGTCTTCCGCTTCTTTTCGAAAGCAGTTTGCATGTGCAAACTGCTTTTTTTGTTGTAGAAATAAAGATTTTTACTATGCTGTTTTTAATTAGAAATAGTTTATTAAAGCAGTGCTGCTTATACGTGTTGTTTTCGTGAATATACACATATTATTGGGGTTACATTAAAAGCTAATGAACGATACGTAAAGACATCTAATATGGTTTTTAAGATAGGGGAGAGTCCCATGGAATCTAGCTGGTTTTCAGTTATACCGTTTTTAATTGTTATTCCCATAGCTATTTTCACCAAGCAAGTACTGCCAGGGTTGTTTTTAGGCTTATTAGTAGGCGCTTATTTGATTGATCATTCGATTGTCGGAGGTGTTGAAAAGTTACTTCACTACGTTGTACAAGCTCTTAGAAATAAAAGTAATATAGAAATCGTTGTCTTTTTATACGCGTTTTCAGGGCTTATCGGAATGATTAAGATGGCTGGAGGAGTTAAAGGTTTTGTGGAAACAGCCGCAGAAAGAATTGATACAAGAAAAAAAGCTCTTATTTTAACCTATGTTTCAACCATTGGAACATTTAGTGCTCCCACATTTCGTTTTGTGACGATCGCGCCCATCATGAGAGCGTTATTGAAGAAAGTAAAAATGACGACAGCAGAACTAGGGTTTGTTATTGAAACAACTGCTACTCCTGTTATCGTCTTAATTCCCGTGGCAACTGCATTTGTAGGATATATGGTATCAATCATCCAAATGGCAATTGATCATCAAGGCATAAAACAAGACGCTTATTCTTTATTCATTCAAAGCATTCCTTATAATTTCTTTTCGATTGTAATTATTTTAGTAGGGATTTATTTGAGCTTTTTTCATCATTCAACATCTACCGCTCCTATGAAGCTGGAGGAAGAAGACGAAAAAGATTGGCATGATTGTCATCCTTGTGTATCGAAGGATTTGCCTTCTAAGCCTTGGAATTTGTTAGTACCTTTACTTGTTGTGATTTCACTCACCTTACTGTTAACATGGTGGAGTGGACATCATAAGAGCCACAGCTTTTTTGAAGCATTCATTAAAGCAGACGTGCTAGAAGCGATGGTAGTAGCTTTAATTATGACTACGTTAATTACCCTTATTTTTTTCTTGTTTCAGCGCTTTACATTACAGAATTTGCTTAATGGTTTTATCACAGGAGGCAATGACTTGATGTCCGTTATTCTGCTGTTATCGGTAGTATGGGGATTATCGGCTGTTACAGAAGACTTAGGTTTTTCAAATTTCGTGACGGCACATTCTAAGTGGATTCCTCAAATGTTTGTCACTCCGTTCATGTTTATCTTTGGAGCCGCTATTTCTTACTTTATCGGATCTGCTTGGGGAACGTGGGGGATTTTAATGCCGCTTGGCGTATCGCTTGCAAGTTCTGCAGATCTTTCTTTACCGTTGATTATCGGTGCGGTATTTGCGAGCGGTTCATTTGGAGCGTTTTCTTCACCTTTAAGCGACGATACGAATACCATCGCCAAAATATTAGATTTATCTGTTATTGAATATGCCAAATATAAATTAAAGCCAGCTTTAATTGCAGCGGGAATAACAGTTGCTTTCTACCTTGTTGTATCTTTCTTATTTTAAATGAGAAAGATAGCCGTCTATTATCAATTTTTTATTTTTTTAATTTAAAGTATGCATACAGTCCTAATGAAAGGCAGACTAGCATGATGCAAGTGAGCGGAAATAAGATAGTATTAACAAAGTGGTCATAAAACCATATATACAAAAAAAACACCTCAATCATTTTAAATCCATTCTTTCTATTTACTAGAGATCCAACTATCCGTGCTGCTTCTTCCTATTCCTTAAAAATGCGATAATTAGAAGCAGTAGGGGTATGATAGAAAATAGTGGCATATGTAAAAGATATCTCGCAACGTGTAATCCTTCATAAAGGTGTTCTTGAAAATTGCTAGCGATTGTAATCGACAAAAATAACACAATGATGCCCAAAGGATAAGCTAGACGTGAAGGCGATTTAATTTTAAACAAAGTAGCTGTACCTATTATAGAAGCATAAAACAAGATGCTAACTTTAAAATAAATCCCAATAACCATCGCGAACATAAAAAATACATCTAGACGCTCTAAAAAATCAGCTACTTGGATCGTTTGGACAGTACTAAGAAGAGGGAACTGTGATCTTGTCGTCAGATCAACTCCAAGCACGCTAATGTTAATGATCATTGTAATAATTAGATTAATTCCGCTTAATCCCGTTGCGCATAGCATGGTGACACTCGCTTTTTTGGGATTGCTCAAATAAGGAAGAAGCATGGTAAATACAATAGCCTCTGTGAAAGGAAAATACAGCGTTTCGGTTAAAGCAACTTTTGCAACAGGGAGTACTCCTTCTTTTAATACCGGCTGTAAATTCTTGAAATCAATTAACCCTGAGCTAATAATTAAGATGAAGCCTGCAACAGCCAGAAAATACATAAAAATAAACAGAAGCTCTCCTGACCGGGCTATTGCTTCAATTCCTTTTCGGGTAATATAGATAATGACCAGCATCAATAAGGCATTGGCAATAAATAAAGGCGTATCGGGATAAGCAAAAGTGAGAAGCATCTCTCCGAAATCTCTTAGAACTCGTGATGCATCGTATAAAAAATAGACAATGTATACAAATGCAAGAAGTGTTCCCAATACCTTACCTAAAATTTTCTGCATATATTCTGTAGGCAGGAGGTCCGGATAGTAGGAATAGAGCTTATGATAGACTAAAAAGAAAAGAAAGCTACACAGCATTCCAATTAAAATAGCTAGCCACGCATCTTGCTTCGCTCCCATTGCAAGAGGGACTAATAGAGCGCTTCCCAGTTCAAATAAAACCATGAGAATAAATAATTGAGTGGCGCTAATTTTTGCTTTTTCCATATACCCAGTACCTCCTTATCTTAGTGCTGTTTTTCTTTTACGCTAGAAAGAAATGATTTATTGCGCAGACCTGTTCGGCGAATATAAGCTTCTACCGTAACGTCTACATCTAATTTTGGAAAATAAACGTCATCCCATTCTGATTTGAGTTTTTCCCACTGATTGGGGCGCGTGCGTGCTAGTGCTTCTCCAAATCCAAAGATGTCAACTTTGTCTGTCTGAGCTTGTTTAATAGCCGTTTGTAATTCTTTTTTTATTTCTTTACCTGCAGCTTTTTCCATTTTTTTGATTACAGCAGGTTGACGTGTATCAACAGGGACTTCCACTTCTCCAAGATCGCCTTCTACGCGAGTGTGAACGGACGCATAGGGTTTTCCTTTTACCATTTTTACAGATACATCCGTTTTTTGACGAACTGTTTGATAGGCAAGCGCTTCTTTTTTTCCTTTCCAGTCTATATTAATATCGGTTCCTTGTATTTTATCAAGAATCCAAACGCTGCCTCTGGCTGGACTATTGTACAACCAGTCGATTAACTTTCCATTTTTAAAAACAGCAATGCCAGAAGCACGAAGGGTAGCTTCTGGTGCGCTTTGCTGGAGGTTAGCTAATTTTTCTGCTTGTTGAGGATTTCCAACTAAACGAAAACCCGAGACCAATGCTTCTCCTCCGGGTGATTCGAGAGATCTCATCACTTCTTGAAAGGAAACCTTTAGATTTTCTCCCCATTTTCTTTGAGTGAACTCCAGCGTTTTCATAATTTTGTTTGCTGGAATTTTATCGACAGGTGTTAGTGCTTTTACCAAATCAGCAGCACTTGACTGGTTTGCGATCACTAAGGAAGTCGTAATTCGAAACTCAGGATCGCGATCAATAGAATCAATAAGAATGTTAATTCCTTCTTCACGCGCTAGTTTTTCTCCGATCACGACTAAGTTGGTATGGGCATAATAAAGTCTTCGGGAAATTCTAGCCGAAGCGCGTCTGCTTGCTTCAACTAAATTATCGCCAGAAGCAGCATAGATCGTAACAGGCGGACTTTGGGTACCGCCGCCCCCTTGTAAGCCAGCTACATTTCCCGGGTTAATAATTTGAAAGGTAAGCTCATACCGCCCATCTTTCGTTTTATCAATGCCCATTGCTGATACAAATGCAAGATCCGTTAACTCTTTTTTACTCCAGCAGCTAGTAAGCAATACCATCATTATGGTCATTACCAGTAAAAATAAACTTTTACGTTTCATTTTGATCATCTTCTTCCATTTCCTGGTTAATCATACCTCTTGAAGAAGGAGGCTCAGGCTTTTGATGTTTGCTTTGACGAACTTTGTTATCACTAATTAATTTAGGTCTTCTTCTCATCGTCCACCAAGGTAACCGCAGCAATGTATCTTCATTGCTTGCAGGAATAAAGGGTGCTAATGGCGTCATGTAAGGAACACCAAATGAACGTAAGCTGCATAGGTGTCCAACCCCCATTAAAAGAATAAGGATAATGCCATAGAAACCGAATGTAGCCGCTCCCAGTATGAATAAAAAGCGAATTAAACGCGCTGAAATAGCCATATCGAAAGACGGTGTGGCAAAGCTAGCAATGGCTGTAATCGATACAATAATAACCATAGCTGGTGAGACGATCCCTGCTTGAACTGCTGCTTGCCCAATAACAAGGGCTCCGACGATCGATACAGCAGAGCCGATAGCTTTTGGTAAACGAATCCCTGCTTCACGCAAAATTTCAAAGGTGACTTCCATAAAAAAAGCTTCCACGAACGCGGGAAATGGAACGGATTCTCGCTGTGCTGCAAGAGCTACAATAAGCGTTGTAGGCACCATCTCTTGATGAAATGTCGTAACCGCTACATATGTAGCAGGAGCGATAAGTGAAATCATAAACATAAGCACCCGCAAAAGACGAATGGACGTCGCAATATCAAAGCGTGCGTAGTAATCTTCAGCCGATTGGAAAAATTGAATGAACAACGCTGGAGCAATAAGTACAAAAGGAGTTCCGTCCACAAAAATAGCAATTCTTCCTTCCAAAAGGTTACCTGCCACGACATCGGGTCTTTCTGTGTTGTAAATAGTTGGAAAAGGAGTGACCGTTTGATCTTCAATTAGCTGTTCAACATAACCTGATTCCAAAATACTATCAATATCAATGTTTTTTAATCGCTTTCGAATTTCTTTTACAACTTTATCATTTGCGATGCCATGAATATACATAACAGTGACATCCGTTTTAGTTACCCGGCCAATCTTCATCGACTCTAGCCATAAGTCAGGTGTTTTAATAATTCGGCGAACCATGGCTAAGTTTGTGCCAATAGCCTCAGTAAAGGCACCTTTTGGTCCCCGCACTACCATTTGGGTAGTAGATTCTGAAATGGCACGCTTTTCACCGCCTTGTGTACTCACGCTGAGTACGCGGTTTATGCCATCGACAATAAGAAGGCTGTCTCCTGACATCAAAGAAGAAAGTAAATCATTCCAGTTGTCTGCAAACGATACGTTGCCGATTGTTACGATGTCTTCGGAAATTAACTCTAATGCATTTTTATCGTTTAGTTCGTTTTTTTGATTATCTTTCATAAGAGACTGCAGTAAGTAATCTTGAATAGCTTGATTATCTACAATCCCTTCTATGTAGACGATAGCAGCAGCCAAGCTGTTATTGACGCCTATTTTAAAATGACGAATCACAATATCTGAACTGTTTCCAGTTTTCTCTTTAATGAGGGTAAGGTTCTCAGACAGCAGACTCTTAAGAGAAGACACTGTTTGTTCGCTGCTTGTTTGATTTGCCTGAGGTTGAAGTTTATTTTTAGATTTTTGATTTTTAAAGAACGAAGGCATAAATGAAAGCACCCTTACTATAGTTTTTATTAATTTGACCAAAAACCGTATAATTATGTAATTTTTAACAAAATATCTTTTGCATGACGGTAAATGAAAATGACGACCCTATGAGGTAAGTAACGATTAGGTAAGGAGTGAAAGGAATGAAAATTATTGGAGTTAGCCTGCTGCTATTTGGATCTGTGATTGCTCTTTCTGTAGGAATTGATCTTTTTCAAGGAACGAACGTACTGCAGGCACTATACAATGCTTTAAGCCCGTTTCGTGTAATGGAAGTGGCCGAATTATTTGTCCTTTTTTCTCTTTTGTTTTTCTTTTTCGCAGAGTCACTTTACCTTGTTTTAAAGAAGCGTCAACAAAAACAACAGTAACTTGGTACAAAGAGGTTTTTATATCTTCACTATCGAAACAAGCGTATAGAAAGATAGCTTTCAGATAGGAGAGAACCACATGAACATTGAGACTAGCAGGCTACTAATACGCAAATTTAAATATGAGGATTGGCAAGATGTCTACACATATACATCTGATGCTACTGTCATGAAGTACATACCAGAAGGTGTTTTTAGTAAGGATGATGCGAAGAAATTTGTAAATGAAAATATGAAAGAAAACGTTAAAAATTTTCCAGTTGTATTAAAAAACGAAAAAATCCTAATTGGTCATATCGTCTTTTTTGACTATTTTGGGGACCATACTTATGAAATTGGCTGGGTATTTAATTCTCTCTATCATCAGAAAGGATATGCTTCAGAAGCGGCAAAAGCAATAGTGGACTATGGCTTTAACATAATGAAACTGCATCGGATTATTGCTACTTGTCAACCTGAGAATACGTCTTCTTATCGTGTTATGGAGAAGATCGGGATGAGAAGAGAAGGGTATTTTAAAAAATGTATTCCAACTGAAAAAGGGTGGTGGGATGAATATTATTACGCGATTTTAAAGGAAGAGTGGAAATGAGCTTTACTTTTACGGAATTACATTTTCCGAGTTATAAAGACGAAAACAAGCCCAATTTTTAAAAAATGAGCAGAACAGCAAACCAAAACGTCTAGGCAGACATACAATAAGCTATCCATGAGAAACACCCCATGTTTGAACCTTCTTTGTTTTAGCAACAGAAAATCACATTGAAAGGGAGTGCTTGTATGTCTAATGCTGGATGTGGATTCGGTTCTGGTTTCGCTTTATTAGTTGTATTATTTATTCTATTAGTAATTATTGGATGTAGTTGTTATAGCGGTGGTTACGGTGGCTACTACGGCTGCTAATTATATCACTGAATAGCCTAAAGAAATTTCTTTAGGCTTTTTTGTCTTTTAAAAGTCCGATAGTTTCTAAGAAAATTACTTACTCATTAGCGGCTATGGTGAACGGTTGAACAATTAAAAGACCCTACGACGATCGATATCTGCTATACTTTTAATACGGATAATAACGCTTACATATATGGAACAGCAAACAAAAAGAGAGGGCATAAGGTGAACTTTCCTATTTCCAAAAGTATTACAACTAAATATCTTCTTTTATTTACGGTTATTTTAATTGTACCGGGCATCCTCATTTATTACATCATTACGGGCTATGCAAGCAAAATTATTAAAGAAGATGTAAAGGTTCAAAACATTGCAAGTAAAGATATTATAGCTAAAAGGCTGAATTCAGAAATTGAACATGTGGCTTCGCAGCTGCAGCTTATTGCAGGAGAGGGTCTAGAGTCAGATCTTAACATAAATAGAATGTATAACCGAGCTAAACAAGCAAATTCACAAAGTTCAGTTATTCATTCCATTTACTATATCAATGAACAAAAACGTTTAAAGTTTGAAACGCCTTTTGCTTCAAGTCAAAACAATTTAATTTATCATCACCCTAATTTTACCCAAGTGTATTGGACACATACGTACGCTTTATCGGATCTTATTCAAAATTATCATCATCAAAAAGTAGTAACCATTTCTGTACCCGTTCTTACTAAGGATAAAGAATTTAAAGGAATTATTGTTGCAGAACTAAGCCGGGATTATTTATCAGAGGTGTTAAAAAGCGTCAGCCTGTCACGAGGACACTTCGGTTTTTTAGCAGATCGCAAAGGAAATGTCATCGCATCTACAAGCGATAAGCAGCTTAACAAGAAGTTTTCAGTGGATAAAATACCAAACGTTTCTGGCTATACTCAAATAAATCATAATGGACAAGAGAGTTTAGCAGCTTATCAAACGAACCAAGAAGGCTGGAACTTGGTTTACGGTGTACCGACTAACGTAGCCTTTTCTCCTTTACATAAATTATCTCTTTTACTGCGCGTTAGTTTTATTAGTATATTGCTGCTTGCCTTATTTTTTATATGGTTAGGCATCAAAAATATTTTACAGCCAATTGTAAAGCTTACAAGCTATGCAAAAACGTACCGGAATTCTCAAACGTTCGTGCCATTAAATAAAGAAGCGCCGGCAAGGGATGATGAGCTGAGTATATTGACACGTACAATTATTGAAATGGGAAATAGCAATTACGAAAAACAAAAAATGCTTGAGCAAAGTGAGAGATACCTTCACGATGTATTAGAAGGAATTCCTTATGGAATTATTACAATTGACCCGAGGAGTAAAATTACATACGTGAATCAGCAGTTTGAAAGGATGGTTGCTTTTCAGCGTCAGGACATGCTTGGTGTTAACTTAGAAGATTTACCAATAAAATCTGAAAGCGTAGATTTTATTTTGCTTCACACATTGGCATCTGGGAAAGACATGGAAGAGATAGAAAGCTATATTCTCGATTCAGACGGCAGAAAAAGAATTGTTAAAGTTACGACATCTACTTTTTATACCGAAACAAGCGAAGTGATGGGGATTATCGCGGTCATGCAAGATATTACTGAAATAAAGCAGTTACAGCTAAGATTGCAGCAAAGTGATAAGCTAGCGTCTATTGGACAAATTACGGCAGGAATTGCCCACGAAATAAAGAATCCTCTAGCCATTTTATCAGGATCAGCTGAACTTTTGCTAGATGAAGCGGAAGAAAGCTCCTGCTCAGAAGAAGTAAAAGAGCTTGCTGCGGATGTATTCATCGTTGTAAACCGTCTCAAAGAGATCACAAATAATTTTCTTAATTTTGCAAACATGAGTCAAAAGGAAAAGAAGGAAGTGTCACTTGTACAAGTGTTAGAAGAAGTGTTTCATTTACTGCGTTTAAAGTGTAATGAAGCAAACATTAGCATTGTAAAAGACTTTGAAGAAAAATGTTTGATTGAAGGGGTCTACGATCAATTGATTCAAGTATTTTTAAACATTGTCTTAAACGCAATGGAAGCAATGGATGAGGGCGGGTATATTATCGCTTCCATTCAAACGATGAATATGAACGAAGAATATGTGGTTGTTCGTATAGAAGATACTGGTTCAGGCATTAACAAGCAGGACTTAGAGTGGCTGTTTAATCCCTTTTACTCCACGAAAGAAACAGGTTCAGGACTAGGGTTAACAATTGCAAGAGATATTGTAAAAGAACATGGAGGAGAATTATTTATTGAAAGTATAGAAGGCAAAGGGACAACCATTACATGCCGTTTTCCTAAACAAAAAAATATAAAAGGAGGCTAAAAAACATGGAGAATAAGTGCAGTGTGTTAATGATTGATGATGAACAGAACCTTTGTAAGCTGATAGCCAAAAAGCTTCAGAAATCTGGTTTTCATACGCACGCGGCATATACTGGAGAAAAAGGAATCGAAATGGCTAAAACGCTGGATATAGATGTCGTGATACTAGATTATATGCTTCCGGATATGACGGGGATAGATGTATTAAAGAAGTTAAAAGAGGTAACGCAATCAAAAGTAATCATGCTTACTGCATACGGGAATGTTGAGAGCGCTGTGCAATCTATGAAAATAGGGGCTGCTGATTATTTGAATAAGCCTATTGAACTTGAAGAACTAAAAAATATTATTGCTTCGCTATGTACGGAAAAGCAATCGGATGCGGTGATGGAAAAAGATAAAGACAAAGACTTTATTTCAAAAAGCCCAGAAATGAACAAGTTAGTTGAAATGGTGGAGTACGTAAAAGATACAGACGCTAGCATTTTAATTCTAGGTGAAAGCGGAGTAGGTAAAACCGCGATGGCTAAATGGATACATGAGCAGAGTCATAGAAAAAATAATCCTTTTGTCGCTATCAACTGCGCAGCCATACCGGAAGCCCTTCTTGAAAGTGAACTGTTTGGCTATAGAAAAGGAGCTTTTACAGGTGCTGCTTCTTCTCAAAAAGGCAAGTTTTCTGCTGCGGATGGCGGTACCATCTTTTTAGACGAAATTGGAGAAATTTCGTTAAGCATGCAGGCAAAGCTATTGCATGTGATCGAGGAAAAAAAAGTAATGCAGCTCGGAAGCAACGAGTATGAATCCTTGGACGTTCGCATTATTTCAGCTACAAATAAACCGCTTCAACAATTAGTAGAACAAAAGAAATTTCGGGAAGATTTATACTATCGATTAAATTTAATGGAGATCACCATTCCTCCTTTAAGGCACCGAAAAGAAGACATTGAACCGCTCATTCATCATCACATGATAAAGTTAAATGCAAAATACAATAAGACGCTTGCTGTTTCAAACGCGGCACTTCAACAGCTAATTTCTTATGATTGGCCGGGAAATATTCGTGAGCTGTTAAATGCGATTGAAAGAGTTCATATTTTAAAACGGCATGGCACAATTGAGCTCTCCGATTTAACGTATCTTTTTAATAAGCAAGAGTCTCATTCATATAGGAATCAGCCGATAAAAGCAAAACAAACAAATTTATCACACGCATTAGGTGAAGTAGAAGAAGAAATGATTAAAACCGCTCTTGAAGAAATGAAAGGCAATCAAACGAAAGCAGCTCAAAAACTAGGAATTGCTCGCCATACGTTAATTTATAAAATGAAAAAAATGGGTCTTAAATTTTAGAAAAAGGATATGAAAGAAATGACCTATCGTAAAATATTCAGCTTACTGGTACTGTGTTTTACAGTGCTGGGAGCATGCCAGCAGCCCAGTACTACCCCTCTTAGGGAAGAAAAGAAGCCTCTCGATTCTGTTAGTATTACAGTTGGATCGAAATCTATGACAGAGCAATACCTACTAATGAAAATGACCGCGCTTCTATTAAAAGAACAAGGAGCTACTGTACATGAAAGGCGCTTTTTAGACAGCGATTCTATTCGAAAAGCAAGCTTGGCAGGCTATATTGATATGTACTGGGAATATACGAGTACGGCAAGGATTGTGCATCAAAACCAAGAGCCGGTTTATAATGAAAAAAAGTTGTATCAGCTGGTGAAAGAAACGGATGCGAAAAACCACTTAACGTGGCTGAACACTAGCCATTTTGACAGCAGCTGGGGGATTTTAGTTAACCGTTCTTTTGCAAAGGAGCATCATTTAAACTCTGTTTCTGACTTGATTTCCTATATAAAAAAGCAAAATGAAAAAGTGAAAATAGCTACAAACAATGAATTTCTAAAAAGAAAAGACGGCTTGATGCAATTAGCTAATAACTATGAGTTAAAGTCTATTTCAACTGAAATCATTGGAATTGACTCGGAAATTATTCCTTTAGCAGTGAAAGAAGGCAGAGTAGACGTAGGAATTGGAATGATATCTGATAGTCGAATTCAAGCATACGACCTTGTGTTACTAAAGGAAGATCAATCTCTTTTTCCGCCTTATTATGCGGCTCCCGTAGTAAAACAATCATTAGCAAGCCGTTATCCGTCTGTTGTTTCCACTTTAAATGAACTATCAAGTAAACTAACGAATAAAAAGATGGTAGAGCTGAATTACCAAGTTGATATTTTACACAAAGACGTATCAGATGTTGCCTATAAATTTTTACTAGAAAATCACTTGCTTACTCGTTGATAGATACAAAACATTAAAAGCTGCACACTGTGCAGCTTTTTTTATTGTAGAGTGTAGAAAATTTCTACAGTAAATTGTGTGAATTTTCTACAATTTATTTTTTATTTTTTATTAAGTAGCGATTACATCAGCCGTTTGAACTTGGCATGCATCTTGCAATAGATATAAGTGAAAGTAAAAATGCTGAAACGTAAGGAGATTAGTATTCAATGAAAATTACGGGAATAGAGATCAAACATTATTTACTGCCTTTAAATCCGCCTTTTAAAGCAGCTTGGGACCCTGAGCCCCGCAAAAAGTTTGCTTCTACCGTTGTCTATGTACATACAGATGAAGGAATAACGGGAGTCGGATCAGGAGATTTAATGATGGGGCTTGAAGGACATGAACATTTGTTTATCGGTCAAGATCCTTTTGCCATTGAACGACATGCACAAGTGATTCAAAATATAGATTTTCACTACGGCAGATGCTGGCCGCTTGATTTAGCTCTATGGGATTTGATGGGGAAAGCAACAAACCAGCCCGTCTATAAATTGCTTGGAGCCCGATCTAACAAGCTTCTCGCTTATGCTTCAACGGGAGAAATCGTGACTCCTGAAGAACGTGCAGAGCGTGCGATTCGATTTGTAGAGCAAGGGTTTAAGGCTATGAAAATTCGTTTTCATCACAAAGATGTAAAAGACGATATTCAAGTAGTGGAAGCGGTCAGAAAAGCCGTTGGTGACAAGCTAGAGATTATGGTTGACGCAAATCAAGGATGGAAAATGCCATGGGACGTTGAACGGACGTGGGACTTAAAAATGGCCTATCAAGTAGCTAAAGAACTTGAAGAGCTGAAAGTGTTTTGGCTTGAAGAACCTCTGCCTTCTCATCAGTTTGAACTGATGGCAAAACTTCGGGATCGAGTAGGTATTCGAATCGCAGGGGGAGAGATGAACCGTCATATGCATGACTTTAGAGAGTTGAACAAAGTAAATGCATTAGACGTTTATCAGCCGGATGTAGCATTGTCAGGAGGAATTACGCAAACGAAAAAAGTTGCGGATCTTGTTCAAGGAAGCGGCGCTTGGTTTAGTCCGCATACATGGACAAACGGCATTGGTTTACTGGCAAATTTACATCTAGCAGCGGCGGTCAGCCACTGTCCGTATTTAGAGTTTCCTTATGATCCTCCGGCATGGTCTAACGAACGGAGAGATTATATTCAGCAAAAACCGCTTATGATCGACAAAGATGGTTACTTAGTAGCTCCAGAACAGCCGGGTTTAGGCATTGATTTGGATGAAGAAGCTTTAAAGCAGTACGAAATTAATCATTTCTACGTAGGTGAAAAAAATACAGTTTCTATTTAACTGATATAAAGGGTGAACACAAAGTGAAGAAATATAGTGCTTATATAAACGGAGAATTTGTTCAAAGCAGCAATCAAATGAATATTACGTACCCAGGCACGGGTGAAGTCGTAGCCCAAGTCTCTTCCTGCAGTGTAGAAGAAACAGAGCACGCTGTTTATTGCGCTAAACAAGCTTTTAAAGAGTGGAAGCTTCGTCCTTCATATGACCGAGCTGAACAAATTAAAAAATTTTTAACAAACATGAAAATAGAAGAACATATTGAACACATTGGAACAGCTATTACGCAGGAAATGGGAAAACCTTTAAATGCAGCGAAATCAGAGGTGTTTTATGGAGCGGAGCTTGGCGAATACCAAACTCAGTGGGCAAGACGCATTGAAGGTCACGTAGTAGACAGCGATAACGTAAAAGAAAAGATTATTTCTTATAAAGAGCCTCTTGGCGTAGTCGTGGTGATTGTACCTTGGAATTTTCCAATTTATGTGCTGATGAGAAAAATCGTACCGGCGCTTGTCGCGGGTAATACGGTTGTAGTTAAGCCAAGCGTAAAATCTTCTTTATCTGCTTTAGCATTAGCAGAATGTATTCATCAATCCGGCTTTCCAAAAGGTGTTATTAATATCGTAACAGGTATGGATGACATTGTAGGAGAAACGTTAACTTCATCTCCTGATGTGAACATGGTGACATTTACCGGAAGTACCAAAGTAGGCAAAGGCATTATGGAAAAATGCTCTCGTCACATGATTCGTACATCACTTGAATTAGGCGGAAAAGCTCCTGCTATTGTGATGGAAGATGCTGATATTGATTTAGCGGTTGAAGCAATCAAAGGGGGAAGATTAGCTAACTCCGGTCAAGTCTGCAATAACACTGAGCGTGTGTATGTTCATCAAAGTGTAAAAGAAGCGTTTACTACTAAACTATTGAAAGCGTTTCAAAATGTAGAAGTAAAAGATGGTTTGGCTAATCCAGATGCAGAAATGAGCTGTCTTATTAACAGTTCTGAAGCAAATCGCGTTCATCAGATGGTACTTGGGGCCGTAGAAGAAGGAGCCGCTGTATTATGCGGAGGCTATTTGCTAGAGGAATTGGGTGACAGCTTTTATCCGCCAACGCTATTAGATCAGTGTACGCAACAAATGAACATCGTGCAAAAAGAAGTGTTTGGACCTGTTCTTCCCATTATTTCGTTTGAATCTCTTGAAGAAGCAATTAATCTAGCGAACGATTCTGAATATGGCTTAACCGCTAATGTATATACATCCAGCTATCGCTACGTAATGGAGCTAACTACGCAGCTGGAATGCGGTGAAGTATACGTGAACCGCCAGCAGGGCGAAGCATATCAAGGCTATCATTCCGGCTGGAAGCAATCGGGAATCGGCGGAGACGATGGCAAGCATGGATTTGAAGAGTTTTTACAGGTGAAAACAGTTTATATGAAATTTTAATTTTAAAAAGCAGGTGAACACAGGTGGGGAAAACGCGTGTGGAAGAAGATAGTTTTGGAAAAGTTGAGCTCCCAGCAGAGGTTCTGTATGGCATTCATACGGCCCGGACAATTGAGAATTTATCATTTTCTAATAAAAGATTGCATGAATATCCGGACTACGTGCATGCACTGTTAACCGTAAAAAAAGCAGCTGCCTTAACAAACGTAGAAGCTGGCGTAATTCCAAAGGAAATTGGAGAATCCATATCAAATGCATGTGACCAGTTGCGAAGCACTGCTTATCAACATCATTTTTTGGTTGATGTGCTGCACGGCGGAGGCGGTATTGGGACGAATATGAATGTGAACGAAGTAATAGCAGGCTGGATAAACCAGCAGTGCCCACATCATCTTCCCATTCATCCTATTGAACATGTAAATGCATCTCAATCAACTTCTGATGTGTGTCATACCGCTATTCGGATTGCGATTATTAAAAGCTATCATTTTTTAGAAAAAGAAATGGAGCATCTCCTTTCTATTCTTCAAAAAAAGATTGAAGAGTTCCAACCTGTGATGACAATCGCAAGGACTTGCTTGCAAGATGCGATGAGTATTTCGCTTAGTGATATATTCAGCGGATATGAAGCGGTTTTTTCACGGCGTACGCGCTATTTAAAAAGGGGTGTAGAAGAGCTGCACGCTGTTAATCTTGGAGGTACGGTGATTGGTTCCGGGATAGGAGCACCAGAAATATACCGAAATAAAGTCGTTCAGCAGCTGTCTCGTCTATCTGGTATGGGGCTTTACCACCGCGCTAATTTATTTGATGCAGCACAAAATATTGATGATTTAGCTAATGTTTCGAACGAATTAAAACAGCTGGCTACATCTTTTATAAAGTTTGCTAAAGATTTAAGACTGCTGTCTTCCGGACCAGAAGCTGGCTTTGGAGAAATTCAGTTGCCGTCTGTTCAAGCGGGTTCCTCATTTTTTCCGGGTAAAGTCAATCCCGTCGTACCAGAAACGTTGATTCAATGCTGTTTTCAAGTCTTAGGATGTGACAGAGCCGTTCAAGCTGCTCTTGAACACGGAGAATTGGATTTAAATGTATTCGAAGGAGCTGCTGGAATTAATATTTTAGATAGCATTCAGTTTTTAACAAATGCTGTAAGGAATTTTGCGACTTCTTGTGTGCAAGATTTATCAGCTAATTCAAAGCGCTGTCAGCAGCTTTCTCAATCGTTTATTCCGTTGATTGTAGAAATGAAAGAAAAACATGGCTACAGCCGTGTTGCAGATAGTTTAAAAAAGACAGGCTATGAAGGACTCAAAAAATGGAGGGAACGTGAATATGACAAAACTAAATGAAAAAACCTTATTTAAAGGAATGGAACAACCTGCATTGGTATGGGCAAAAGAGTGGCTTAAAGAGCCTAAAAAATTATATATCAACGGCAAGTGGCAAGAGAGTTCAAGCGGTGAACTAATCGATTCTATTAACCCTGCAAACGGAGAAATTAATGGCCAAATTCAAAGTGCAGCAAAACAAGATATCGATGAAGCAGTAGCTTCAGCTAGACACGCGTTTGACCACGGTCCTTGGCCAAGCGTTACAAGAAAAGAACGCGCGCGAATTTTAAGAGAAATAAGCAGCTTAATTAAAAAACATCAGGCAGAGCTCGCAACATTAGAGTCTCTTGATAACGGTAAGCTTTATACAGAATCGTACCATGATGATGTGCAAGAAGCGTCCGATTTATTTGAGTATTACGCTGGCTGGACGGATAAATATTACGGTGAAAATAATCCGGTAGAAGGAGATTTTGTGAGTTATACAACCCGCGATCCGATCGGCGTATGCGGTCAAATTGTACCATTTAACTTTCCAATCGATATGGCCGCATGGAAACTAGCGCCGGCTCTAGCAATGGGGAATACCGTTATTTTAAAGCCGTCTAGCACCACATCTTTTTCTGCGATTCGTTTAGTGGAAATCATCGATGAAGCAAACATCTTACCGCCAGGTGTTTTAAATTTAATTCTAGGAAAAGGATCGATTGGTTCTCATATCAGCCGTCATATGGGAGTTGATAAAGTATCTTTTACCGGAAGCACAGGAGTAGGAAAACAATTGGTTCATGATTCTGCGGATTCTAATTTAAAGCCTGTCACGCTTGAGCTTGGAGGGAAATCACCTAATATTATCTTTAGCGATGCACCGGATTTGGATGCAGCGATTGAACGTTCTTTTTACGGCTTGTTTACACATAAAGGAGAAAAATGCTCAGCGCCTACTCGCTTGTTAGTACAGCGTGGTGTTTATAAGCAAGTAGTTGATAAGTTAGCAGATTATGCAAATAGCTACAAGTGCGGCAGTCCTTTTGATCCTGATTCAAATCAAGGAGCTCAAGTCTCTGAATCTCATATGCAGTCAATCTTGCACTATATCGAGAGCGGCATACGTGAAGGAGCTACGCTAGCAGCGGGCGGCGTGCGCGATATGAGCGGAGATAATAAGCACGGTTATTTTATCCGCCCTACTATTTTTGCAGATGTTGATAATAAGATGACCATTGCACAAGAAGAAATTTTTGGCCCTGTCCTGTGTGTGATTCCGTTTGATACAGAAGATGAAGCGGTGCAAATTGCGAATGATACGATTTATGGTTTAGCAGCTGGACTCTGGACAAAAGATGTGTCAAGAGCCAATCGTGTAGCAAAAAAGCTAGAAGCAGGCATGGTTTTTATCAATAAATACGGCTGCTATGATTTTGCTAGCCCATTTGGAGGATGGAAACAAAGCGGATGGGGGAAGGAATATGGGATTCATTCTCTTCAATCTTACACAAAAATGAAAGCGATATGGATGGCTTATTAAATTAAAAAGCTGGAGGAAAGCATGATGAAGATGAAAGCAGCGGTCATGACGGGCGTTAATGCGCCTCTTGAAATTTTAGCGGTGGATTTAGCAGCACCAAAAGCCAATGAAGTACTTGTAAAAATAGAAGCAACGGGCGTGTGCCACAGTGATTTAAATGCTTTGGGAGATCCTTCTACACCAACGCCTACCATTTTAGGGCACGAAGGTGCAGGTATTGTAACCGCAGTCGGTTTGAATGTAAAAACGGTAAAAGTAGGAGATAAAGTAGCGCTTAGCTGGGTTCCTTACTGCGGCACGTGTGAGTTTTGTGTGACGGGGGCCGTACATCTGTGTGATTCGGCTTTTGGTCCAATGTTTAACGGAACGCTGTTAGACGGTACTTCTCGATTAAGCAAAGATGGAGAGATGGTTTTTCACAACTCGCTGCTTTCCACTTTTGCTGAATATGCGGTGGTGCCGGAAATGTCTTGTATTAAACTTCCTGATGAGATGCCAATGGCTCAAGCCTCTTTAATTGGATGCGGTGTAGCGACGGGATACGGAGCAGCTGTGAATGCTGCCAAAGTTACGCCGGGTTCGACCGTAGCCGTCTTTGGCATCGGAGGGGTAGGGGTTAATGCTATTCAAGGAGCGCGAATTGCAGGAGCAAGCAAAATTATCGCATGCGATGTCAAACCAGCTAATTTGGCACTTGCTAAGACATTCGGAGCTACTCATACGATAAATGTAGCTTCAGAAGAAGCAAGCGAAGCTTTAAAAGCTTTAACAGGAGGACATGGCGTCCATTTCGCCATTGACTGCTCCGGTCATACAAAAGCTACCGAATCTGCTTGGAATGGAACGAGAAAAGGAGGAACGGTAGTTGTTGTAGGAGCCTTTAACCCATCCATGTCTATCAGTTTACCAGGCGGAGGATTTCATCGCGTTGGAAAAATATTAAAAGGAAGCTTTTACGGAGACACGCAGCCTTTTCGTGATTTCCCTAAAATTGCTCAGCTTTATTTAGACGGAAAATTTATGCTAGACGAACTGATTCTTGGACGCATGCAGCTTGATGATATTAACGAAGCTTTTCAGTCATTTCACGATTGTAATTGTGTAAACGTAGGCCGATCGGTGATCGAATTTCCATCAATTGTATCTCAAGATTCGTTAGAAAACGGAGATGAATTTGACATCGTTTCATAATGTAAATGAGCTAAGGAAGGGGAAAAACAATGAATTCGGTATTTGAATTTACAACAAAAACAAGCATAGCGTATGGAGTAGACCGAGCTTTGCAAATTGGAAAAGACGTTGAAGCAGTGAGCGGTGAAAAAAGAGCCGTGTTAGTGACAGATCCAGGGGTAATAAAAGTTGGTTTAGCAGACGTTGTATTGAAAGCGCTTCAAAGTGAAGGGGTAGAAACATTCGTTTTTCATGATGTGAAAAGTGATCCTACGGCCGCTTCAATAGATGCTGCTGCACAGCTTATTCGTGAACAGCAGATAAAGTGCGTCATTGGTCTTGGAGGCGGTTCAGCGATGGACGTCGCTAAAATGGCTTCGCTAGTTGCAGGTGATCAGTACGAAACGATGCACTATGCTTTAATGGCGAACCCTTTTGCGAAAAAGAAAGTGAAAACGATTATGCTTCCCACTACTTCCGGCACAGGAGCAGAAGTCACGAGCACAGTTGTCTTCTCTACTCATAATCAAGTAAAGGTGTGGGCGTGGGATCAAGATATGGCACCGGAACTAGCGATACTAGAACCGCGATTTACTACAAAACTGCCGGATTTCTTGACAGCTGCCACTACGTTAGATGCGCTTGTGCATGCAATTGAAGCATGCACGGGCAAGCGTACGAATCCTTTTATTCAAGCGCTGAGCCTTCAAGCGATTACGTTAGTAAGCCAAAACTTAGAAATGGCTCTGCAGCAGCCTGAAAACTTAGAGGCAAGAGGAAAACTCGCGATAGCAGCAACGCTTGCAGGAATGGCAATCGAACAAGGAGGAACGGGGCTTGCACACTGCATAGGACATGCTCTAGGAACAGTCGGAAAAATTCATCACGGCCGAGCGGTTTCAATTGCTTTGCACGCTGTGTACGATTGGAATATTGAAGGCGCAGTGGAACTGTATGCAGAGGTAGCAAGAGCTTTGGGGGTAAAAGAAACATTTTCGACGAAGGAAGAGCTTGCTTATGCAGGTACAGAAGAATTTAAGCGTCTAGTGGCTGTAAGTGGATTAAACCTTGCGATTGGAGAGGGGCATGAACCGGCCGTGAACATCTCCGACTTTGTGGACGTGATGCTTTCAGTTGAAAATGAACCGATGAAAGTAAATAATGCACGTTTTGCCAGTGAAGATGATTTACAGCAGTTTGCACATGCAATTCTTTGTTTTACCAATCAAAAAAATAGAGTCAAGCAGTGAGGGAAGATAGTAAATAAGTAAACGCAGCTAGGTTAGGCAATTAAAGACAGGGGGAAAAAACGTGAAGAGTATTCGGCATATCGTGTTTTGGCCGCCATTTCTATTATTACTCGGTGCAGTAATATTGAGTCTTACAAATAGAGAGGCGTTCATTAGACTGACAACACAAGCAAATAATTGGGTTATTGCTAATCTAGGATGGGTATTTAGCGTAAGCGGGCTTCTTATGGTGATATCGTGTGTAGCGGTATATTTTTCACCGCTAGGGAATGTGAAAATCGGAGGCCCACAAGCAAAGCCGCTTTTAAATTTTAAAAATTGGTTTGCTATTACTCTTACTACAACAATTGCTTCAGGGTTAACGTTTTGGGGGATTGTAGAGCCGGTTTATCATGTGTCAGCTCCTCCTGTTTCACTTGGAATTGAACCAAACAGCCCTCAAGCGGCTATTTTTGCAATGTCTACTATGTATCTTCACTGGACAATTACACCTTATGCTATTTACTGTGTTCCTATTATTGTTTTTGCGTTTACCTACTACAATATGAGAAAGGCGTATAGTTTAGCTTCCACTTTAGCGCCTGTGTTAGGCAGTAAGCTAAATGGAAAAGGAGGACAAATTCTGGATGCAGTTTGCTTGTATACTCTAGCTTTAGGGATGGCCGCTTCAATGGGAACGAGCACGTTGAGTTTAGCTGGAGGAATGAATAGTTTATTTGGTATTAAGAGTACGCCTTTAGTATGGGGGATTATTACGGTTGTAGCGACAGCGATCTTTATTGCCTCAGCTTCGAGCGGATTAACAAAAGGCATTCGTATTTTATCAAGCATTAACGTGAAAGCCTTCTACGCAATTGCTATCTTTTTATTTATTGCAGGTCCTACTTCTTATGTACTGAACTTAGGTACAGAATCATTTGGTAACTATTTAACTCACTTTTTTGAAAAAAGTTTGTTTACAGGAGGAGCCTCGGGAGATACGTGGCCTCAAGGATGGACTACATTTTATTGGGCAAACTGGTTTTCTTGGGCAGCCATTACAGCTTTATTTTTAGGAAGAATTGCATATGGATACACCGTTAAAAAGGTTATTTTAGTAAATTTTGTTCTGCCTGCTATATTCGGAGGAATCTGGATGACTATCTTTGGAGGTACTTCTATTCATATGCAAATGAACGGAGGAACACTTTCGAAGATAATGGAAAGCAACGGAACGGAAGCAGTTCTCTACGCGGTTTTTGAAGCACTACCATTTGCAAAAATTATTATTCCGTTTTACTTATTTATTGTATTTTTATCCTTTGTGTCCGGAGCCGATGCTAATACTGCGGCAATGGGCGGCATCAGTTCAGCGGGCATTTCTCCTGAAAGTCCAGAGCCTAAACTATGGATTAAGGTAGTGTGGGGGATAACCGTTAGTTTTATTTCTTGGTCTATGATTAGTTTTGCAAAGATTGATGGTATTAAAATGCTTTCAAACTTGGGTGGTGTTCCTGCACTGCTATTAGGGCTAGGCATCTTGTATGCATTATTCAAAATTGCAAAAAATCCTGCAAAATATGACCGCACATCTGATATAGACAGAAGCGTCAATAATCAAGAAGCGGATGAAACAAAAGCTGTATAAATAAAAGCAAGGAGAACTTACTCCTTGCTTTTTTATGTTTTAATCAGCAATGTCACTATGAACATGTGATTTAGGTTTTTTCTCTTTTGGCAAGGATTCATTAGAAGCCCAAGGCACGCGGCGAGGCTTGTATTCAATCGCATCAGTAGAGTACACAGCTACGCTTACGACGCCGCCATGTACTTGCGCTCGAATCAATAAAGGGTCGCTGTACGTATTTTTAAAATGAAAGTCAGGTCCATACCAGCTCACGGTAGCGTCTCGTCCAGGAGGTACGTAGGAAACACTGCGGCTGTGTGAGTAACGCTGCGTAATCGTTACGCCAGCGTTATCGACGGCATTAAATAAAGTAGAAGAAACTTGGCAAATTCCTCCTCCAACTCCTTCAGAGTACTCTCCTTTTACAATGATTGGCGCACGCATATACCCTTTTGCTGCCGTTCTTTTTCCAACGGTTTGGTTAAAAGAGAAAACTTCTCCGGGAAATATGACGCTGCTGTCTAGTGATTCAGCCGCAAGAGAAATATTGTGAGAACGATTTTTATTATGAGGGTTAAATACCGTATGATAATGACCGATTTGCTTAATTCTAATCGTTGCAAGCAGCTCCTTATCCACGCGGGGCGGAACAGGCAGCGTCGGAACTTCTAATGTTGACGTACCGCCGTTAAAAAAATAAGTATAAAATTTCTCCACAAAATCTTTATGATATAGTTTGACACCCGCTTGCTCAGGAACAATTTGTCCGCTTTTATCAATGCGGGCATTTATGGGCTCTCTATATGTTTTTTTATCCAATTCTTTTAGAAGAAGATTGTATCGATCATAATCAACCATAGGTACAGGAAGAAGAGGCACGGCCACTTTGTCCCGTTCAATCTGTTCAATTGGTTTACCGTCATGAGTAATAGATAGGTGGTCTTGTGTAGAAAGAGGTTGAATGAGCATTAAAAGTCCAACCATCCAAGTGAAATTCATATCATATACCTCGCTTTCACCTGTTAGTATGAATAAAATGAACCGTTTAATGTATAGGATTCACAAGCTCTTTTTTGTATTATTTTCCATGAGTCGAGCGTGTAAAAATTTCTATTTATAATTGTATGTGTACTTTCGCATATTACATAGAGAAACTACAAGGTAATGAGGGTAGACAATGACAAAATTAATGATTTTAGTCTTTATGCTTATTAGTTTTTTTGTGCATCCCCAAAAGATGAAAGCAGAAGAAAACCTTACGTACTTTCCGGTAAGTGACACAGGAAAAGTATTAAAATGGAAACGTGTAGAAAGCTTACTGCCAAAGGGGAAAAAATTTAAAATTATTGATGTAGAAACCGGTTTTTACTTTTATGTGCAGCGAAGAGCAGGCTCACACCATGCCGATGTTCAGCCGCTTACACGTCAAGATACGAAAGTAATGAAGCACTTATATAATGGAAAATGGAGCTGGAACCGAAGAGCTGTTCTTATTCCGTTTAAAGGCCAAATGCTTGCAGCTTCCATGAACGGAATGCCTCACGGAGCCGGTGCGCTTGACAATGGGTTCCCTGGTCATTTTTGCATTCATTTTGCAGGAAGTACGACTCACAAGTCTCAAAATGTAGATCCAGGTCATCAGTTAATGGTATTAAAAGCAGGAGGAAAGCTTGATGAATATGCATTAAAAGCTGAGCCGGCAGAAGTCGTAAATATGTTTTTAACAGGATTAAAGCAAGATGACGATGCCTTAATGCAGCCGGTTTTGCGCGTGAAGCAAGAGCATAAGCTATGGGCAAAACTGCATAGGATCTCCACCATTTATTATAAAACGGACTTATTTCATGCGAAAAAGTATAAAACAAAAGAGAAAATCGCCGTAGATTGTCTTATTTATTACGAAGATAAAGGGGCTCAAAAGACAACGATGGTCTTTACTTTAAAAAGAAATCCGTTAACCAACGGGTGGGAAATTTCTTCACTTACACTATAATGAGCCATTATTTTTTAAAAACACATCTGACAGAAAACAGATGTGTTTTTAAGCATTTGTTTAGTTCTTTAGCCGTTTGCAATGTTATAGTGAAAAACATACTTACATACGATAGAAAAGAATTAAAAAGGGTATAAGTAATAATATTACTCTTTCTACAAAGAACTTTACAGCACGAAAGGAGAGGGTGTTTATTTTTTCATATTGGTTTAGCCGCTTAGTCGCTGCAGATCCTGGACGAAAAAGGCTCAAAACAGCTTCTAAAGCTACGATCAGTGTCATTACAGCGGTCGTTATTATGCTGATTGTATTAAAAGCAGCGGGAAGCTCCCAAATTACCGCTGCTATTTTATCGGGCGTAATCGGCCTGATGGGTATATTGGTTGTAAATGATGAAACAACAAAAGCAAAAAAAGTGACAACAGGCTTAGTAGCAATTTCTAGCGCCGTTTCCCTCGGAATTGGTTCATTTCTATCACAATATGGACAAGCAGAAAATATTTTTCTCGTTCTATTGGTGTTTTTGTCTTTTTATTTACAGAAATTTGGTATTCGCTATTTTTCCCTGTCGATGGTAGCCTTTATGTCATTTTATTTTGCTTCTATTTTACACGTCACATTTTCTCAGCTGCCGTGGCTGTTAGCTGGCGTTATTGTAGGAGCTTGCTGTGCGTTTATCTATAATTTTGTTATCTTTAAAGACCGGCCTGCCAACGTGCTAAGGTCTTCAATGAAATCATTTCATATTCAAGTGAATTTGGTGCTTGATTTAATTATTGAGTTAATTCAAAAGAAACAAATTGAACCGGCTCAAATTAAACAATACAACCGCAATATTAAAAAACTAGCAGAGTATGCCCGTGTAGCATCAGAAGAGCTTGGAAATACAGATCCTCACGACATATGGCCTGGCGTAACAGCTGAACAAATGCGCCTTTATGTATTTGATACAGTGATGCTGCTACAGACATATTCTCCGGCGATTCGAAAGCTCAGTGAATTAAAGGCATTTAATCATTTTGATATTCAGCAGGTGCTGTTAAAGCTAGTGGAATCGATTCGCGAAGCAGAGGTATTAAATGAAAATCCTACTCATTCCTTAACGGATGCAGCTCAGCATTTGCAAGAGCTGCGCCAAAAATTAAGCGAACTCGAACCTCAAGACGAAAGGTATAAAGACTGGCTTTACTTAATACGCCGTATCGAAACGATATCAAATCATGTCATTGATGAAGCGTATGAGCTGCAGCAAGCAATTGTAAAACAAGAAAAACAGCCTCAAAAAGAAGCGGAAGAAAAAGAAGACGATGAGAGTAAAGAAGAAGAAAAAGGACTAAAACCGTCTACGAAAAAGTCTATTCAAGCGGTCATCACTGCTGTTGCGACGCTAGTATTTGGCTCTTTTCTATCTCCGTCGCACCAATATTGGGCACTGTTAGCAGGCTATTTAGTGCTTCTTGGTACAGAAACGATAGGAAGTACGTTTGTAAAAGCTGTGCAGCGAAGCGTAGGAACGCTTTTAGGAGCAGCCATCGGCTTTGTTGTCGCAAGCTTTGTCTCACCGGGAATACTTGAAGTAATGCTGCTTTTTATCTGTGTGTTTATGGCTTTTTATTTCTTTCCCATTACGTATTCGTTTATGAGCTTTTGGATTACGATGATGCTGGCCTTCATGTATGACATGCTTCTTGGCGGGGTTTCAGAGAGCTTATTGCTGGCTCGCGTGTTAGATACAGTCGTAGGAGTTGGAATTGGCTTAGCCGTGTCTGCTCTTGTGTTTCCTAAAAAAACAAGAGATAAAATAACCGACACCTCAGTAGAATACGTAGTGGCTTTAAAAGAATTTGTTCACACCTATTTGCATCGTTTTACGAATCAGTATGCATTTGCCAATTTAGCTGATAAAGGAATGGAATTAGAAAAAAAGCTAAAACAGCTTCATGTCGATTCAGATCCTATTATCAAGGGCTTCGTTGGCCGTTCACGTCTTCAGCAATTTTTGACCGTTTTTACCGCCATTAATTATTACGCCAAGCATTTGGTGGCATCTTCTACTAGAAACGAAGCTTTTTATAAAGAAGCAGAATTTCATGGCGTAGTCAAGGAAGTGGAAGAGAAAGTAGCCAGCAACTTCACTCAGCTTGAAAAAGCGCTGCGAGGAGAAAGAGGAACGTATGTGTACACGCTTGAAGATGTAAGACAAAAAATTGAACAATCTTTAGATTATTTTGATACGTCCGTTCAATCAAGAAACTTACAGCATCTGCAGCTGCTCCACAACATCTATTACGTATGGAAAATCAATCAATCAGTTGTTCACTTAGCAAAAGAGCTAGGAGCAGAAGAAATAAGTAGTGAAAGCTAAAAACCAGCGAATACTTCGCTGGTTTTTAGTCTGATGAATAAGGAGACGTATCTCTTCTAACGGTTCTCCACGTTGTTTTAAGGCCGGCATAACTGCCAATTGCGGCGTATCCATAAAAGTATCCCATAAACAATCCGGCAATAATATGATGAGGATGACTGATAAATACTGAAAAGAGAACGCCCACAGCTAAAGCAATGGTCGGAACATACTGCTTTTTAGGATGAAAAAGCCATTTGATGAGCTGTGTGACGATTAATACGACAGGAACGCCAATGACTGCGTCCCAAAAGTTTGTATGAATTGTCGGGAAATCCATGTTCAAGCACCTCGTTAAATGTTTTAGATGTAAGGTTATCTATGTTGCTTACCTTAAAACACCTCAATTAGATATGAGGTGCTCCAAGTGGATCATAATAAGGTGGAATTTTAACCACATTAATCCAATATCGTTTCTAATAGATTGTCTCACATTCGTGCTGCATATTACGATAATAGAGGCAATTTTTACAGATAGTAAGTTAGTGATTTTAGAATCAACGGTTTTTGTTCCCAATGGGATACTTTTATGGACCGGGTTCGGCTAGCCGGTATTTCCGGAAGGGGGATTCCTTTTTTTATTATTAATTTTTTAGTGAATCAATCTGAGATTGAGCCAGTTTTTAAGTCCTGAACGAGATTAATTAGTTCACTATCTGAAGGTATAAAGATTGTTAAAATTGCGATAAATACGTTGGGGCTAGAAGGTGCAGTAAATAGAAAAAAATCTCCTTGCTTATCAAGGAGATTTTTTTATCTTATTATTATATATTTTTTCTTCGATGCTCTCTCCATAGTGAAGTTAGTTCTTCTGACCAATATTTATAATCAAATACTGCTATATGTTTGCTAGGCATAAAAACATTTAAAAGCCAATTAACCCTCAATTTATCTCTGAGGCCTATCGTTTTATCATTTTTGCAGCAGCCTTCATCACAAGGTTTATCGTGTATTTTGTAAGGAATATTTTTAACGACTAATCCGTCTTTTACACGTTTTGTGTATTCAATTCCTATAATCAAATATATCACTCCTCGCAGTAACTTCTATCTCCATAATCATATGTCTTAACAACTTCTTTAATCATATCTATTTCATTTTTTAATCCCTCATCAACAAATTAAAATAGCATATAAAAAAGGGAGTCAATAAAAATGGACTGCTCATCTCTGTTATATAAATGAGGGGAGGGAAAGTATTTTTTAATGAAAGGGTAAGGAAGGCAGAAGCCAAAAATAAAAAAGCCCTGCTGTAGGGCTTTTAGATTAAGCAACTTTTGATGCAACGACAATTACTTTACCGTGATCTAATTCTTCTTCATAGCGTTCAGCTTCTGGCTGTGATAATCCTAGCGAACGCATTTTGGCGCGAAGCTCGTCTCCTCGAGAACGAAATACATTCGCAATTGAATCAAATACACCTTGCTCAGAAAGACCGATAGTGCTTGTGTTTGTTGCGGCTGTTAAATCCTCGGAGCGATCCTGATGGTGTGCAAGTAAATAAACTTCATCTTTTGTAAATCCTTCACGCAAAAATTGTTCAATTGTATCTTTTGCCTGTACCCCATTTTCAACTACTTTTACATTTACCATTTCAAAAAACCTCCTTGTATGATAGACAGCTTTCTGCAATACGCTTAGTAATGAAGAGAAGTTTAATTAACTTGTCTTCTTGTTTTGTGTATACACGTTATTGAAAGTGATAAAACCTATTTTATAAAATTGAGTTAAAAAGTCTAACATACAAGGAAGATAAAAACCTTTGTTATTTATGAGGAGCACCTGGCGGATAATAAGTAGGAGGGTACTTTAGCCAGCCTTTTTCTTGCATCAATTTTTTGACCTTTACGCCAAACAATACTTTTTCGGTATGAAATTTGAGCCACATCGTTCCAAGATCTTCTCGAATGGCCTGGCTAATGTTTGTACTGCACATCACGATATTTGAAGCTACTTTTACTGAAATCAAATTCGAAATTTCAGTATCGGTTGCTTTTGCACCAAGAGGGATATCTTGTGAGTTCGATTCAGGCTTAGCAGCCGGGATTTCAGAAAGAGGGAGTCCTTCTTTCAGCATAAAGTGCTTAAGAGCATCCAACTGAGATTCTGCCAAATCTTTTGATTCGTTTACAAGTTTGACTAATTCTTTATCAGTTGTAGTATGTAAAGATGTTTCAAGCGCAGGGATTTCTTCTGCTAAAGCTGTAAAATAAAGCCAGCACCCCATTGCTTCACCAATGTGCAAAGGAGGAAAATCGTCATTATGTGTGGATTTTAAGTACGTAAGAAGTGATTCCATTACATTCATTTGCTATGCTCCATTCTGTCACAAAATTTTCGCATAGTTAGTATGACCTTTCTGAATGTAATATAAACACTCTAGTGGTAAAGAAGACGTGGGCGTATTTTTAAAACTTTTTTTAAAAAATAGTATTAGTATAAAAGATTGTAAACAGTCCGATTCTTTTTTTAAAAAATAATTACAGTGAAACTGGACGTTTAAATAGAAATGTCACAGCAAGCGCGGATTATAATCAAAGCAAATGGTTTTTTCTATGATAACTATGATACCAGGGTGGGAGAAACATATCATTATAAAGGTTATTGTAAAAGTAATATTTTTATAAAAATGAAAATTCCGCACTTATCTTTTTAGTCTTTTACCCTCAAGGGACAGAACGAACTCCAAAAAAGCCTAGATCTTAAACAGCTAAGATCCAGGCTTTTTGCATACATAAAAATAGAGAAATTTAAGATGAAAGACGTTCTTTTTGTTTTTCATAAACAGAAGTAGACTCGTTCCATGTATATCGACCGTCTTGTAATTGAATGGTTGCGCTGAATGGACAGTCTATTGACGTTTCTGCGTCATCTAAACTACTTTCAAGTAAACTTTTTTTAAATCGAAGCAAATCTTCTTTTGAAGCAACTCGAAAAACCATTTCTAATGTAAGATCATCGTCCATTGCATTGTGTAATTGACTAATACTTTTGCGGAATTCTTTATTATATTGGAGCATAATTTTAATATCTGCTACGCAAGCAACACCAAACACATCTTTCACAACAGACTCAACCGTTAACTGTGTTGTCGAAGCATATGTTGAAATATTACGCTGTGGATTTTCTAAATAATAAATCGTTTCTACAGGATGTCTCGTGATAAGCACCTCTTTCCTATTCTTAAGTATACAGGAAAAAAGAATGGAATGGGGAAAGATTTTTAGGAAAGGAGTCCTGACATACATAAAAAGACTGTTTGTAATAGGAAAGAGAGTTATAAATTGAGGGCTTTTCGCTTATCATTTTTGCTATAACCTTAAATCAACGAATTCTGTGCAACTTCCTATAAGATTTGATAAAATAAAACTCTACGTCTCAATTCTTTCCAATGGATCCCTCAACTACTATTTCTACTTATTTTAAAGGAGGACGCTATTTTGCAGTTTGAACAGGCTTTAACACATTTACAGTCCTATTTTGGCTATGATTCATTTCGAAAAGGACAGGAAGAGTCGATTCGTTACGTTTTAGAAGGGCACAATACAGCTTGTATTATGCCGACAGGAGGAGGGAAATCACTTTGTTATCAGATTCCTTCATTGCTTTTAGAAGGAACGACACTGGTTATTTCTCCGTTGATTTCTTTGATGAAAGACCAAGTGGATACGCTGAACGCAGCTGGTATTCCGGCCACGTATATTAACAGCTCGCTGACGCATACGGAGGTGCAGCAGCGCTTGGAAGAAGTGGCACTTGGCGAGTATAAGTTGCTTTATGTAGCGCCGGAACGACTGGAGTCACCTCAATTTTTAGAACAGCTTCAAATGCTTCCTATTCCGCTTGTAGCGGTAGATGAAGCGCACTGTATTTCACAGTGGGGTCATGATTTCAGACCGAGTTATTTGCGTATCAGTGATCTAATTACCAAGCTGTCTAACGCTCCGATTGTGATGGGGTTGACGGCTACTGCGACGCCTCAAGTGCGTGAAGATATTTGCAGAGCTCTTCATATTAATGAAGAGTACACGGTGATGACTGGGTTTGAACGTGAAAATTTATCGTTCGCCGTGGTGAAAGGTCAGGATCGAATCAGCTATATCGATCAGTATATCCGTAAAAATGATCAAGAAGCAGGCATCATTTATGCCGCTACGCGTAAAGATGTTGAAGAGCTTCACGCTAGGTTGCAAAAATCAGGAGTTAACGTATCGAAATACCATGCTGGTATGAGCGCAAACAGCCGTGATGAAGAGCAGAACCGCTTTCTTCAAGATGACGTTCAGGTAATGATAGCCACGTCTGCCTTCGGAATGGGGATCGATAAATCGAATATTCGCTTCGTTCTTCACTATCAGCTTCCAAAAAATATGGAAAGCTATTACCAAGAAGCAGGACGTGCTGGTCGTGACGGACTTCCAAGTGAGTGTATTGTGCTTTATTCACCTCAAGATATTCGCGTGCAGCGCTTTTTGATTGAACAGTCAACGTCGAATCCTAAAAAGCAGATTCAAGATCTTGAAAAGCTGCAAAATATGGTGAACTACTGTCATACAGAAGGCTGCTTGCAAGCGTATATTCTTCATTATTTTGGAGAAAGTGAAGCGCATGAATGCGGGCGCTGCAGCAACTGTACGGATGATCGTGTAGAAATAGACGTAACGGTTGATACGCAAAAAGTGTTATCTTGTATGATTCGTATGGGCGAACGTTTTGGTAAAATGATGATCGCTCAAGTGTTAACGGGTTCTCGAAATAAAAAAGTAGTGGATTTTGGTTTTGATAAACTGAAAACGTACGGCGTCATGAGCGATCGATCCGCTAAAGAAGTGAGCGATTTTATTGAGTATTTGATTTCAGAGCAGTTTATTTTAGTAGGACAAGGGTCATTTCCTACTTTATCCGTAGCGGCCAAAGGAAAAGGCGTGCTTCTTGGAACGGAAAAAGTAATGAGAAAAGAACAAATGGAAGTGAAGCAAATTGTCCAAGATGACGAGCTGTTTGCTCATTTGCGCTCCGTTCGAAAGCAGCTGGCAGACGAAGCCGGCGTGCCTCCTTTTGTTATTTTCTCAGACGATACTCTTCATGATATGTGTACAAAACTTCCGGTAACGCTTGAACAGTTCGCCACTGTAAAAGGAGTGGGAGAACAAAAACAAGAGCGATACGGAGAACGATTCACTTCTGAAATCAAACAGTTTTGTGAAGAACATCCAGATCGAAAGCGAGAAGTGTCAGCGCCTGCTCCGAAAAAAGCAAGAGCTTCATCAAAAGAAGGCTCTCACTTAATGACGTATGAGCTATTTCAGCAAGGCAAATCGTTAGATGAAATTGCTGAAGAACGTGAGTTGAGCCGTATTACTATTGAAAATCACTTGTTTAAATGTGCGGAAGAGGAAAAAGAAATTGACTGGGCGCCTTTTCTTTCGGATGATGACGAACAGCTTATTTTACAAGCCGCTTCGTCAGTAGGTGATGAAAAGTTAAAGCCAATCAAAGAAGAATTACCTGAAAACATTACTTATTTTATGATTAAAGTAGCGTTATTCAAACGAAAAATGAAGCAGATATCTTAGACAAAAGCTCCTATTAAAGGAGCTTTTTGTGTTGAATAAGGGAGTTTACTGATAAAATAGAAGAAATAAATATTTGAAAAGTCAGATTAAATGAAAAGGAGTACTGCACTGAGATGATTGAACGAGAGCTTGAAGCTATTTTGCATGCTTCTAACGACAATATCGTCATCACTGATGAAAAAGGGTGTATTTTACGAGCGAGTCAAAACTGCTGCGATATATACGGGTATGAGGTGTCAGAGTTAGTGGGACAAACCGTATATGAATTGCAAGACCGCGGGATATTTTCACCTTCCGTTACGATTGAAGTGTTAAAGAAAAAGAAAGAAGTACAGCTGATGCAAAAAACAGAAACGGGCAAAGTTGTAATGGCAACCGGTATTCCCGTGTATGATGAACATCAGTGTATGAAAAGAGTAATCAGCTTTTCCCATGATTTAACAGAGCTTCAGCGCTTAAAAGAAGATTACCAGCAGCTCGAAGTGAAAATGAAAACATATCAGCTAGAAGTGGAAGAGCTTCGTGAACAGCAGTCAAATGAGATGGTCATACGAAGTGAATCGATGAAAAAGGTATGGTCGATTATTAATCGCGTGGCAGACAGCGATGCAACGGTTGTGCTGCTAGGTGAATCGGGTGTTGGTAAAACGGCTTTTGCCCGTGCTTTACACTATGGAAGTGAACGAAAAGAAGAGCCTTTTGTTGAAATTAACTGCGGAGCCATTCCAGCTAGTTTGTTCGAATCTGAAATGTTTGGATACGAAGCAGGCTCTTTTACAGGTGCAAGTACAAAAGGGAAAATAGGAAAGTTTGAATTAGCTCATAACGGTACGCTTTTTTTAGATGAAATAGGAGAGCTTCCTCTTGATATGCAAGTGAAGCTGTTAAAAGTGCTGCAAGAAAAAACAGTCACTAAAATTGGAAGTGAACGAGCCAAACACGTAAACTTCAGGCTGATTGTAGCAACAAATCAGCCGCTTGAAGAAATGGTCAAAAAAAGAACGTTTCGCGAAGATTTATTTTATCGCTTGCACGTTATTCCGATTACCATTCCTCCGCTTCGCGAGCGAAAAGAAGACATCGCGTCACTGCTTTATCACGTGTTACATAAACAAAATGAAAAATATAACATGAAGAAATTTTTTCACGCAGAAGCATTAAATCTACTTCTTGAACATCAGTGGCCTGGAAATGTTCGCGAGCTTGAAAATACAATTGAACGCCTTGTGCTAACAACGGATGAAAACAGTATCTCGCCTCAAGACCTCCCGTTTTATTCAGAAAATGGCAGCAGTGAAAAAGAAGAATGGGAGTCTCTTGACACGTTAACCTCCCAGGGAATGACGCTTCAGCAAGCACTTGCAGAAGTGGAGAAAAACTGGTTGATTCGCGCTTATCGACAGTGTCAAACAACGTATGAAATGGCAAATACATTAGGAATTAGCCAGCCTACGGTCGTAAGACGTTTAAGAAAATACAATATTAAATAATGAGATTTTAATTCATTATGAATTAACTGATTCAATACTGAATCAGTTTTTTTGTTTTGATTCTATTATGAATTAAAAATCGTCCATAATTGCGCGGAATAAGGCGATAAAAATTGGCATGCATTTTGCATTAGTAAAAAGTATCTAAATAAAAAGCGTCAGTATCTAAAATAATGATGCGGCGCTAATGAATGAAACCCACTAGGAGGAATAAATCATGCCAAAATATCAGCCGAAAAATTCATTTGAATCTCCGCGTTTTTGCGGACCACGTACATTTATGAGACTTCCGTACGTAGAACAAGTAAATTCAGAGATGGATTTTATTGTAACGGGTATTCCATTTGATTCAGGTCAATCTTTTCGAACAGGAGCACGTTTTGGACCGGAAGCTATTCGAGATTTCTCCATTTTGCTTCGCCCGTATAACCCAGAACAAAAGATTAATATTTTTGATTACATTTCAGGCGTGGACTACGGTGATTTGTCAGTTGTTCCCGGATATATTTTAGAAACATATAAAAAAATTGAAGAAGGGCTAGCACCGGTTGTGAATGAAGGTATTATTCCTATTTCACTAGGTGGTGATCATTCGATGACCCTTGGTGAACTTCGTGCGATTGCAAAAAAACACGGACCGGTAGCACTTTTACAGTTTGATGCTCATTCTGATACGTGGGATAGCTATTTTGAACAAAAATACAATCACGGTACGGTATTCAGACGAGCAATTGAAGAAGGGTTAATCGACGTATCGCGCTCGATTCAAATCGGTATGCGAGGCGGTCTGTACGGCATTGAAGATTTAGAAGATGCAAAGAACTTAGGTCTAGCTCTGTATACGACAAATGAATATAAAAAACTGGGCGTTGAAAGAATGCTAGATATTATTCATGAGCGTGTAGGAGAAGGACCCGTATTTTTATCGTTTGACATTGACTTTTTAGATCCAGTTTACGCACCGGGAACAGGAACACCTGAAGTCTCAGGTGCAAGTATTGACGATGCGCTTCAATTCGTTCGAGGCTTAACAAATATTGACTTTGTCGGTTTTGATTTAGTGGAAGTACTGCCAGCTTATGATCATGGTCAAATTACAGCAGCAGCGGCCGCTAATATTGTCTATGAATTTATCACGCTTATTGCGTTAAGGAAAAAAGCAAAAGAAGAAGAAGCGCTGTTAGTGAAAGCACGCGACTGAATATAAACAAGACGTTAAAAGTGGGAAGGTACTATTATCTTCCCACTTTTATATAAGAGTTTTCTATAAGGAGCGTTTGACTATGAACGGGCAAGTAAATGTAAAAATAGATAAGAAGCAAGTAAGACCATTTAAAAGAGAAATAATCAACCCAGCGACCAATAAAATCATAGCGGAAGTGTTTGATTCGTCGCTTCAACAAGTAGAGGAAGCGGTAGGTAAAGCAAAGCAGGCTTTTGAACAGAGTGAATGGAAGAAAAATAAGTCACTGCGTGTAGAGGTGCTTACGAAACTAGCAAATTTATTAGAAAATGAAGCGAGTATATTCGCTGAAACAGAAACATTAAATACAGGCAAACCGATAAAAGAAGCGCAGTTAGATATTGAAGATACAATTAATTGTTTAAAATATTACGCAAATTTAATAGAAGAAAATCAGCCGTGGAAAAAGAACATGTTTGACGACACAAACAGTAAAATCATTCAAGAACCTATTGGCGTATGCGCGCTAATCGTTCCTTGGAATTTTCCTTTGCTGCTGGGCATGTGGAAGCTGGCTCCTGCCTTAGCAGCTGGAAATACGGTGGTGTTTAAGCCGTCAGAATTAACGCCGCTTTCTTTTTTAAAGTTAGCTTCACTATGTAAAAAAGCTGGTATACCAGAAGGCGTGTTTAATTTACTTACGGGAGACGGTGAAGTGGGAAGTACGCTAGTTAAACACAATGACGTAGCCAAAGTCTCTTTTACAGGAGGATCAGAAACAGGCAAACGTATTTATCAGCAGTGTGCAAAAGAAATGAAAAGAGTTTCGCTTGAACTGGGAGGGAAATCTCCGCTTCTTATTTTTGAAGATAGCGAAATTGATATTGCGGTAGACTGGACAATGTTTGGCTCGTTTTTTAATCAAGGACAAGTGTGTGTAGCTTCATCGCGTATACTCGTACACGAATCTATTTATAAGCCATTTCTTTCTGCTCTTACGGAGGCTGTTGCTACTATAAAAATTGGTAATCCGTTAAGAGAAGAAACGGAGATGGGTCCGGTTATTAGCAAGGAGCATCTGAATAAAATACGGGATTTTATAAAGCTAGGTCAAAAAGAAGGTGCGAATTTATTAACGGGAGGAACGTTAATCGACTGCGAAGGTGGAAACTATATAAAGCCGGCTGTGCTCGTTGACGTGAAGCAGCATATGAAAGTCGTACAAGAAGAAATATTTGGTCCGGTCATTACTGTTCAATCTTTTTCAAGTGAAGAAGAAGCCCTAGCACTTGCCAACGGCACGAGATTTGGTTTAGCTGCAGGAATTTTAACGAATGATGTAGCGAAAGCAGAGCGAGTTGCTGAACATCTTCAAGCGGGAACGATTTGGATCAACGGCTACCATACGCCTCATATTGAAACGGCTTGGGGCGGTTTTAAAGAAAGCGGCATTGGCCGAGAGCTAGGTCCATCAGGATTAGCTGCTTTTACTGAAACAAAACATGTGAATACAAATTCCAAGCTAGCTCGAGCCAATTGGTATCAATAAAAGTGAAAGGTGGAAAAGCAATGACAACAAAAAGTGGTCTCGCCCATGATGATGTGCAGCCGATTGCAATGAATAAAAGAAGTATGGGCTTCTTCTCTACATTTTCCATGTGGATAGGAGCCAATGTGGTAGTAACGACTGTTTTTACGGGAATGCTGTTTGTACCCGATATGACCTTTTTAAAGGCATTATTTATTATTGTGCTTGGCTCTTTAGTTGGTGCTATACCGCTCGTGCTGATGGGGAATATCGGAACTCGCACCGGTCTTCCAACCATGGTTTTGATGAGACCAGCTTTTGGGCAAAGAGGAGCTATGCTTCCTGCTGCTGTTAATCTTATTACATTAATAGGATGGGCATGGATTCAAGCCTACATGGCAGGGCTAAGTTTAAATCATGCCGTCACCTTTTTGACCGGTTACAGCAATATCAATCTATTTACAATTCTTACTCAAGTACTAGTAGTAGCTATTTCTATATACGGACACAAAGGCATTGAAGCAACGGAAAAATTAGTAGCTACGCTTATGGTCATTTTAGCAACCGTTGTGTTTAGCTATTTGTTTATCGAATTTGATGCAGCAAAATTAATTCAAATGAAAGCAAGCGAAAATCCTGGTATTACAGGAATGTTAGCTTTTGATATTGTAGTAGCTACAGCTTTTACGTGGATTCCTATTGTTTGCGATTATAACCGAAACTGTAAATCTGAAAAAACGGGAATTGCGGGAACTTATTTAGGCTATAACGTTGCGACTTTGATTGCGATGGGATTAGGCGCAACGGTTTCCGGCTTTTCAATTCTCGGAAATATGACGCAAACGTATGACCCGGTAAATTTAATCGGCGCATATAGCCCGCTGTTAGGATTAGTAGCAGCCATCGTCATTTTTTTATCGGTGTTGTCGACCAACGTAATGGTACTGTATAGCGCAACAATGTCTTATTTATCTATTTTTCCAAAGCAGCGCTTTTGGATACCGGCACTAACGATGGGAGTTGTCACAGTCCTAGGTTCTTTATTAAAAGAGTGGTTAATGACAAATTTTCAAAGCTTTTTGCTTATGATCGGCGTCTTATTTATTCCTATTATTGCGATTGTTCTTGTTGATTATTATATCATTCGCCGAAAACACTATGACATTTCAGCTATTTTAGATAAGGAAAATAAAATATACTGGTATATAAAAGGATTTAACCTTCATGTGTATGTATCATACGTAGTGGGGGCTGTATTTGCCTATTATTTTACGTACGTTCACCCGCTAGCCACAGGCGCAACAATCTTAGCTTTTTTATTTACAGGTGTTTTACACGTATCGTTAACCAAGCTTTCACAGCTCTCCATCACTTACTCAAAGGGAATCGACAGAAATGCTTGATAGATATTTTAAATAGACTGAATTATCTAAAAAATATCAAAAGCTCCTGTTTAAAGGAGCTTTTTGTCTTGAAAATAGGTGAGAAATAAGCAAAAGCATGGGAAAGAGAAGTTCTTAATCTAGCTTCAAATAAAGTGGTAACAATGTATTTGATTCTATAAGGGGTCTTTTCTATAATAAATGTAGGAAAACTTTCCGAAGGAGAATTTTATGCTCGAATTAGAGGCTATTCAAGGCAAGGCCATTGAAAAAACTAAGCATACATTGCTACAGGATATAAAAAGCGTATTAGGTGAACAAGACGAATGTCCGGATTTGGAGACATATTTAACAGACAGGCACTCTTTTATTAAAAAAGCCTGGGGGACTGCGTGGAGAAAAATAGTTGTTTCTTCTGTATCTAAGAAAAACAGAAAATCGTATTTAACAGAAAGAGGCTTTGAGATAAAAGGATATAAACCTCAAGCTATCGATAAGTTATTTGCTAAAGAAACGAGAAAGGGTATAGAATTTGATGCTTTTTCTTGGTTAGAAAAGCAGTACGGAAAGGGCAATAAAGCAGAGTGGCTATCTCTATACGGAGAAGCAAGAGTTGAATTTGCCAAAAAAGAAGAAGAAAGAAAAGAGAAAGAAAGACAGCAAAGTATTAATGATCGAAAAGCCAGGTATCAATTACAGTTGAATTTAGAATCAGCTCCTATTTTGGAATCAAACAAAGAGCTGTATTACCTACATATAAGAGAAAAGCTTTCATATCAGCTATCAAAAGACATTGAAACAAACTCAAAGTATATTGAAAACTATGCGTCGCATACTGAGCTTGAAGATGAATTAATAGAAAACGGTGATTTAACACGTCATGATTATGAAACGGTTCATGACTTTTTTCAAGAGCTCACCGGGAACGTAAGCTCAGAATTAGACAGATATTCAACGATTATCTTGTTTGAAACGTATGAGGATGTATACGAGGTATTTATCACCGATAAGATTTATGAAATCATTCCAACTATGATTATGGATGACCTTCCTGCTTCATTTAAAGAAGAATATAAATCTTATACAAATGCTTCGGTAACACGAATTGATATTATAAAAGCACTTAGAAGTGATTTATCGGATTTGGTCTATGAATATAAAAGAATGCTTGTAGAAGAAAAGCTTTCCGATGTACTAGAAGTTTCAGATCACAATTTAACGATCGAAGAGCATCAAGAAAGATATCAACAGCAGCTGGAACAAAGACGATTACAACAAGAACGTGAACGTGAAGAAAAGAAAAAGCTGATTGAAGAAGAACAGCGACAATTAAATTATATTTTTGGGGCCGAATACGAAATGGACCCAAGAAAAGAAACGGAATACATTCTTCATCTCGGTGATACAAACACAGGAAAAACGTATACAGCATTAAAGTCATTAAAAAAAGCTGCTTCGGGTAGTTACTTAGCGCCGCTTCGCCTGTTAGCTTTAGAAGTTTTTGAAAAGCTGAACAAAGACGGAGTTGCTTGTTCATTAAAAACAGGTGAAGAAGAAAAGATTGTTGAAGATGCTCAGCACATGGCCGGTACCGTAGAGATGTTTAGTGAATTAGAACATGGCGATGTAACAGTCATTGATGAAGCACAAATGATTCAAGACAGAGACCGAGGGTTTTCATGGTATAAAGCCATCACCCGAGCCAATGCCAAACAAGTTCATGTGATCGGAAGTTTAAGCATTCGAAGTATGTTAGAAGAGATGTTAGACGGTGTGATCTCAGAAATTTATGAGTATGAAAGAGATATACCTTTAAAAGTAGATCTTCGAAAGTTCAAAATTGAACAAGTGAAACCCGCAGATGCTTTAATTGTTTTCTCGCGTAAAAAGGTGCTCCAAACAGCGGCTAAGCTAGAAAAAGATGGTCATAAAGTTAGCGTGATTTATGGAAGTATGCCGCCTGAAACAAGAAGAAAACAAATTGAGCAGTTCATTCATAGAGAAACAAATGTCATTGTGTCTACAGATGCGATTGGAATGGGATTAAATCTTCCAATTAGACGAATTGTGCTTTTAGAAAACATGAAGTTTGACGGGCAAAAGAGGAGATTGCTGACTTCTCAAGAGTTAAAGCAGATTGCAGGTCGTGCTGGAAGGAAGGGGCTCTACAATGTTGGAGAAGTTGCATTCGCTAAAGATGCAAAGCAAATGAGAGAACTATTATTTTCAACAGACGAGCAAATCAGCAAATTTTCAATTGCGCCTACTTCAGATATGCTAAGAAGATTTAAAGAATATCATCATGACCTCGGAACGTTTTTTGACATGTGGGCTAAATTTAAAAATCCAAAAGGTACACAAAAATCAAACCTGGCACAAGAACGTGAGCTTTATGAGGAAGTGAAAGACACGCTGATTGAAGCGAAAATGCCAATTGTTGATTTATATGGCTACTTGCAGCTTCCTTTTTCAGCTAAAGAAAGCTCTTTGAAAAAGCAGTGGGTGGCTAGCATGAATGCGATTGTTAACAGAGAAGAGTTACCTGAACCAAGGATAATAGAAGGTTCACTGGAAAAATTAGAGCTGTCTTATAAAGCGATTGGCCTGCATCTTTTATTTCTATATCGAATGGATAGAAGACCGGAAGCTATTTACTGGGAGCGTGTCCGAGAAGAGCTTACAGATAAAATCCATAACGTATTGAGAAAAGATATGAAAAAATTTAAAAGAACATGCAGTGCGTGTTCTAAAGACCTTCCTTGGAATCATGATCATGCGATATGCGATTCGTGTTTTCATAAAAGATTTCGCAGAAGACATGGGGACGACTACGATTTTAATTAATAAGATATAGAGATAAAAAAGAGGCTTGTATAAACGTATGTTAGTTGAAGGAAGATCCGAACGATAAATCGCTCGGATCTTTTCATTGTGATAGTGAACATAGGTTTCATGTATGTAGAGGCTTCTAGCGGTTGATTGGAGGGCAAGGCGAAGACTCCTGAGGAAAGTCAAGTCTTGCACGGAAATAAACTGCGGTGTCACAAGCAGTTCAGCTCATGTATCCCATTTATTCGTCTTTAGATTGAATTCGTTTCTTTATGTCTCAATCTCATTTTTTATACAGGCTTTTAATTTTTTTGCTGCGAATTTCTGCGCCAAAGCAGATTTTTGTAGAAAAAAGGCGGAAATGTATAAGCGGTCATCTTGTAAAAAGAGCAATAAATTATTATGATATAAGATGGAACTTATATTTTAAAGGATTCCGTGATTTTTTTGTTGGGCGGACGTGTATTGTCTTAGAGTAAGTTTGCTATCATTCATTATGTTAAAAGCAGCACTTTTAAATAGAGATACGGTTCGTAATAGAAGGGAAGAGGATGATGACAAGTCATAACAAAGAAAACAAAGCTGCAGTCGAGCAGTATAGTAAAGGGAAAATTTTGTGGCAATTAACCCGTCCTCATACGCTAACAGCATCGTTTGTACCCGTTTTAATTGGAACAGTTCTAGCTATGTTTTATGGCCATGTGAACGTTTGGATGTTCCTTGCGATGCTTTTTTCATGTTTGTGGATTCAAATTGCGACGAACTTATTTAACGAGTACTATGATTTTAAACGCGGGTTAGACACAGAAGACTCCGTAGGAATCGGAGGAGCCATCGTCAGACACGGAATGAAGCCGAAAACGGTATTAAATTTAGCACTGATTTCTTATGGAATTGCTCTTATTTTAGGCGTATATATATGTGCAAACAGCAGCTGGTGGCTTGCTTTAGTTGGATTAGTAGGTATGGCGATTGGGTATTTGTATACAGGCGGACCGCTTCCGATTGCGTATACGCCGTTTGGAGAATTATTTTCAGGTCTTTGCATGGGCGCGATGTTCGTGTTGATTTCATTTTTTATTCAAACGAATACCGTAACGTCTGAAAGCATCTTTGTATCACTTCCGATTGCGATTTTAGTAGGCGCGATTAATTTGTCTAACAACATTCGTGATATAGAAGAAGATACAAAAGGTGGACGACGTACGCTAGCTATTTTATTAGGTTCTAAAAATGCGATCAGATTTTTAGCTGCTTTGTTTGGCATTGCGTATATTTGGACCGTTGCATTAGTGGTATTCTTCGATATTAGCCCTTGGATTTTCTTAGTGTTTCTTAGTGCACCTAAGCCAATTCAAGCCGTACAAGCATTTGTACGCGGAGAGCTTATTGCGATGAAAGCAACCGCGCAAACAAATACGTTTTTTGGATTTACTTTATCAATTGGATTATTAATTGGCTATTTAGTAAGCTAATTGAGTGGAAAAAGCCTGTCTTTTTAAAGACAGGCTTTTTTTTGTTATGCTTCAGTTATTTTTTCTTTTACTGCGCTAATAAATGCGTTCATATTTTCAGAAGATGAGAAGCTGGCTTGAGCTTGTTTTGGTCCGCCGCCGCCTTTTCCATCGTAAAGCGGAAGCAGCTCTTTATAAAGCTCTCCGCATTTTACCACACTGCCGCTGTGAGCCAGTAAGACTTTTTGATCACTTGAAAAAGCAAAAAGAAGCGTCGTATCAGGCGTTTGAAGCAGCTGCTTTGTCAAAGCTTGCACATCTTTTAATGTACGGTTTTCAAAGTGATGGTACAGAAATGAACCTTCTTTTTTTGCTTCTAGTTCACTCGCTAAATAAGCAGCATTTTCATTTTTTAATTCTTCTAGTTGTTTTTGCAGCTCTTTTTGTTCAGTCTCCAATTTTTTAATGCGTTCTACAACTAATTCACGGCTTGTACTGAATTTGTTGCTAAGTTCTGCTACGATTTCTTGAGACTGCTGATAATCAGCTAATGCACGCATACCGCATTTAAAAAAGAGGCGTGTATTGCCGCGCTGCTTTTCTGTTTTCGTAAGTTTAATGAGACCCAGCTCTCCAATTTGGTTCACATGAGTACCGCAGCAGGCAGAAACATCAATGCCTTCAATTTCTACGATGCGTACCACTTCGTCTTCTAGCTCGGGCACTTTGCGAAGCGCAAGAGTATGTAAGTCTTCCTTTTTCACTTCGTACGTTTTAATGGGGCGGTTGCTGTAAATAGCGTCGTTTACAACTTTTTCAATGTGTAATAGCTGCTCATGAGATAACTGAGGTACATTTAAATCAATAGAGACAGCGTCGCTTCCTAAATGAAAGCTAACGGTGTGAATATCGTATGTATCGATTAATAGAGCTGAAAGTAAGTGCTGTCCGCTATGCTGCTGCATATGATCAAAGCGGCGATTCCAGTCAATTTCACACGTGACGTTCGTTTGTGCAGGCAGTGTATCAACGAGATGATATACTTCTCCATTTTCTTCGTAAACATCTTTTACGTCGATTCCGGCAATAGTACCGTAGTCAGAAGGCTGTCCGCCGCCTTCTGGATAAAAAGCAGTTTGTTTTAATGTTAAAGCGTAGCCATTTGAAAGAGCGCGCGTCTCTGTCACTTCTGTTTCCCACGTTTTTGTGTAGGGATTGCTATAATAAAGTCTTTCTGTCATGTTCATCATCCTTTCTACTAAAACCATATCTAACTTTTTCTATAGTATCAGAAATATGTTTCTTCGAACATGGATAAGCTAACTTGTAACAATAAAACTGGGTGGGACATATGAAAAATACTGTTTATATTTATACGCGGGATTTAAAAAGAATTTTCACCAATTGGGCGATGATTATCATTGTGCTGACGCTTATGATTCTGCCGTCTTTTTACGCATGGTTTAATATAAAAGCATCTTGGGATCCATACGGGCGGACTGAAGGTATTGCCATTGCAGTAACGAGCGAAGATGAAGGTTCTACGATAAGAGGGCAGCACGTAAACGTGGGAAAAGATATTATTGCAACGTTAAAAAAAAATAAAACGCTTGGATGGACGTTTGTCTCTAAAGAAAAAGCTGATCACGGAGTAAAGCACGGTGACTATTATGCAAGTATTGTTATTCCAAAAGATTTTTCACAAAAGCTTGGTACCGTTCTTCAAGATCGTTTGGAAAAGCCGGTCATTCTTTACAAAGTAAACGAAAAAATAAACGCCGTGGCGCCTAAAATTACAAGCAAAGGAGCCAGCAGCTTAACACAACAGATCAGTGAAAGATTCGTCAAAACAGCGAATGGAGCCATTTTTTCTGTTTTTAACGAACTAGGTATTACCCTGCAACGGGATTTACCGACCATTCAACAAGTTGAACAACGAATTTTTGAACTTGAAAATCGTCTTCCTGAAATCAAAAAAGTAATTAATGAAGCGAATGACACCACTCAAAAAGCTGGAGCTATTGTATCAAAAGCTCAGGCCGCTCTTCCTGAAGTAGAGAGACTAACAGCTGACGGCGCACAGATGACTCAGCAGCTAAACACTTTTTTAACTAAAAGCGATGAAATTTTAAAAAACGCTGAGCCAACGATCAACGAAACGCTGCATCGTGTTCAACAACGAGCTCTCGGAGTGCAAGAATTGAAGAATCAGCTGATGGAAAAAGATATCGCACCGGCTGAAGTCAGCGCAGCAGCGGAACAGCTAAAAGTGCAGTTAACAAAACAAATTGCTGACATAGGAGAGATTCTTACGCTTCTTACGGATTTAAATGCGGTTTCTCAAGGGAACGTCCTTTCACCGGTTATTAATCAAATAAAAAGTGTACATACGCTTTTACAGCAGCAGCTGTCGGATGTAAACGACTTGCAGCAGCAAACAAAAAATGGAGATGCTCCAGATCCAAGTGTGCTTGAGAAATTCAGTTCTCGTACCGACCAAGCTGTTTCTAAATTAAATACGTTAACGAATTCGTATTCTTCTACGATTGTACCGGCTGTTGAACAAGCAATCAAAGAAGCGAAAGATAAAACAGCAAGGGCAAACTCACTGCTTGATGAAGCTAATAAAAGCATGCCGGATGTTTCTAGCGTGCTGTCTAAAACAGCGAGTGGCATTTTGCTCGGACAGCAGGAGCTTGCGAAAATAACAAAAGACTTTCCGCGAATTGAACAAAACGTGCACAATATAGCGGATAAAATACGCGAATTTCAGCGAAAAGAAAACATTGAAGATATTATTAATTTGTTGAAAAATGATGTACAAAAAGAAAGTGATTTTTTTGCTAAACCGGTTCTTTTAAAAGAAGAAAGACTTTATCCTATTCCGAACTACGGATCGGCTATGTCACCGTTTTATACAACGCTTTGCTTGTGGGTCGGGGCTTTGCTGTTAGTTTCAATTTTAAGCGTAGAAGTAGCCGATGAAGAGCGGTTCAAAAGCTATGAAGTCTATCTTGGAAGACTTTTAACGTTTTTGTCTATTGCTCTTGTGCAAGCTTTTATTGTGACGCTAGGCGATTTATTTTTAATCAAAACGTACGTCGTAGATAAAGTGCCTTTTATCTTTTTAGGCTTGCTGTGCAGCTTCGTATTTATGACGATTGTCTATACGCTTGTTGCGATATTTGGCAATGCAGGAAAAGCAATGGCCATTGTTTTGCTTGTGCTTCAGCTTTCCGCTGCAGGCGGTACATTTCCGATTCAAGTCGTGCCTGCTTTTTTCCAAGCAATCAATCCTTTTTTACCATTTACGTATGCAATAAGCATGATGAGAGAAGTTGTAGGAGGCATGTTAGCGGATATTGTAAGAAAAGACGTTACGGTTCTTCTTTGCATTTGGCTTGGCGTGCTGCTCGTTGGCATTTTTCTTCATAAGCCTCTTAGTAAAACGAGTGCAAAACTAACAAAAAAAGCGCGTGAAAGTAAATTAATTCATTAAAAAAACGTTTTGGGTTTCCAGACAGAACAAAATGCGGTAGTGTAGATAGAAAGGAGTGATAAGCATGGGTATATTAGATGGACTATTAGGAAATGCATCAGAAGCAGATATAAGAGGAACTGAAAAAGATTTACAAAACATTTTAATTGCCAACGAGCGAGTGGAACAAGCGTATAAAGTCATTCGCGATTTAATGGTGTTTACGACGAAACGTTTAATTATCGTTGATAAGCAAGGAGTGACGGGAAAGAAAACAGATTATCATTCCATTCCTTATAAAACGATTACACATTTTAGCGTAGAAACGGCTGGAACGTTCGATTTAGATGCCGAATTAAATATTTGGGTATCGGGTTCTAGCGCGCCAATCTCAAAAGAATTTCGTAAAGATAAAAGCATTTACGACGTGCAAAAAGTATTAGCATCTTATGTATTGGATTAAAAAAGTTGAGCCATGAAAAATTGGCTCGACTTTTTTTATGTGTGTAAAACAAGAAAGCATAACAGTCTTGCATACAGTCGTTTGAAAATACTCAGGCTGTTGTCCATTTCTATTGACATTTTACTCATTACTGAAATGCATGAAAACGATTTACATAATGAATTATACAGAATTAAAAAACCGTGATATGCTTTTTTTTAGAGAAAAAAGGAAGTGACCAACTGTGAGCTATACCGTAATTGGGACATCGGCTTTTCGCAAAACAAATGTTGCGCTTTTTGCAGCAGGCTTCAACACATTTTCGATTTTATATTGTACACAGGCCATTTTACCCGAGTTTTCTAAAGAATTTGGAATATCCCCGGCTTTTGCGAGTTTATCTCTTTCGTTAACAACCATCACGCTTGCTGTTAGTATGCTTTTTTTAGGTTCTTTATCGGAAGTGTGGGGACGAAAGAAATTGATGGGACTATCGTTAATTTTTGCGTCATTGCTATGCATCATGACAGCATTTAGCTCTACCTTTGAAACGCTGTTAGTTTTTCGCGTTATTCAAGGAATCGTGTTAGCAGGGCTGCCTTCTGTGGCCATGGCTTACTTAGGAGAAGAAATTGAACCCGGGAGTTTAGGAAAAGCGATGGGGATTTATATAAGCGGAAACGCCTTTGGAGGCGTAGCGGGAAGACTTATGACAGGAGTGCTCACGGAGTATTTTAACTGGTCGGTAGCTCTTGATGTTGTAAGCGCAATCAGCTTATTGGCCACATTTGTTTTTTTTATGAACTTGCCTGATTCACAGAACTTTACTTCTCGGTCATTTGAACTTAGGCAGCTTACCGGCTCTCTTCGCAGTCATCTTCAAGATAGAGGGATGCTTTGTCTTTTTGCTATTGGTTTTGCACTGCTTGGAAGTAACGTAGCTTTATACAATTATATTGGATACGCTTTATCTGCTCCTCCGTATTCTTGGAATCATACGCTTGTAAGTTTCATTTTTGTTATTTTCTTTGTAGGAGTATTCAGCTCAGTCTGGATGGGGACGCTGGCGGATCGATACGGTCGGAAAAAGGTGCTGTTATGTACGATTGCTGTTACGCTTATAGGTTCAATCGTTACGCTGCATCCGATTTTATGGATAAAAATTACCGGGCTTTTGCTGCTGACGTTTGGCTTTTTCGGAAGTCACTCCATCGCAAGCAGCTGGGTAGGAAGAAGAGCAACGCATGACAAAGCGCAGGCTTCGTCTTTGTATTTGTTTTTTTACTATGCAGGATCAAGCATTGGAGGGACTGTGGCTGGCTTATGCTGGAGCGCGTACGGCTGGAAAGGTGTGATTGCTCTAATTGGTGTGTTTCTTACGACAGCCTTTTTCTTAGCTGTTCGTTTATCAAAAATGCCGGCTCAGCAGACGCATGTTCACTAAAAAAAGAATGTAAAGACATGTATGGCTATTATCTTAAAAAAGAGGCTGGAGCAAGAGCATCTTAGCTGAAGGAAAATCCGAACGCGTTTGATTCTTGATTAAGAATCAAACGCGTTCGGATTTTTTTATTTTGATGGTGAGCGCTAGTTTTATGTACTAGCTCCTTTAGCCAGTTTGTTCGTCTTTAGATTGGATTGATTTCGTTATGTCATAATCTTTTTTCTTAGTTTAAAAGCTGAATAAAAAGCTCCGCTACTTTTTTATGAGCGCTGTTAGCAGGATAGATATAAGAAAAACGGCGCTTAAAAGGAGCGGTGTTAACATTGAGAATTGATAGGTGCTTTTGTTCTACATCTTCTTTAATAGCACAAAGCGAGAGTACAGACATTCCTAAATTGTGAACAATCGCTTCTTTAATTCCTTGATTGCTGCTGATTGTTAGCATGCTTTTCATTTTTAAACCGTTGGACATTAGAACGTGATCTAAATATTCTCTTGTTCCAGAACCTTTTTCACGCGCTACCCACCGCTGATTTTGTAAATCATCAATTTCTACTTTTTTAAGCTGAGCTAAAGGGTGATCTACTGACGCAACGATGGCAAGTTCATCGTCCATAAAGGACTGAATATGTAAGTCGGACTCTTCCGTGTGACCTTCAATAAGCCCTACATCTACTTTGAAATGACGAACAAGCTGAGCAATTTCCTTTGTATTACCGATAGTCACTTCTACATCAATATCAGGATATTGTTCACGAAGCTTTGCTAAAAAAGAAGGAAGAATATATTCGCCAATCGTAAAACTGGCGCCAATCGTTAGCATTCCTTTGACACGGTGATGATGTTCGTAAATATCTCGTTTTGTATGCTCATATATTTGAATCATTTGTTTAGCACGATCGTATAAAATTTCGCCGCTGGGTGTGATTTTTAACATTTTAGGTGAACGCAGGAACAGGGAAGTTTGAAATTCTTTTTCGAGATTTTTGATGTGTACGCTTACGCTTGGCTGTGAAATCATTAATTTTTCCGCAGCTTTTGTAAAGCTTTGCTCTTCTACAACAGAAACAAACGTCTTTAACGCATCATAGTACATAGAGTATGGCTCCTTTTATATTAAAAAAATTAATTATAAACATTATAAAACATTATTATGGTAATAACTAGAGGCACTTGGTTAAGAAAAGTAAAACAAGGTGCTGACTTAAAGGAGTATGTTTGCTTATAACGAAGGAAGCCTGCGCAATTTGTTTACAGTTATTTTTATTTTATCTATAAAGCTATTAAACACTTTTTTGTCATCTATTTGTAACAAAAGTAAAAAAAGTACTTGTTTTTTCCAAAAAACATATTATAATATTAACTGTAATACGATAAGTAATACAGTTAATACACCTAGTACACACATCATGATTTTGGGTAGATGAAGGGAGGCAGACTATGTTCGATTTAGATATTCGTAGTCGTAAGCCGATATACGAGCAATTAGTAGATAAATTGAAAGAGCTTATTATCCATGAAGTCTTTAAGGCCGATCAAAAGCTTCCATCTGTTCGGCTGCTAGCAAAAGAATTAACGATTAATCCAAATACAATTCAAAAAGCGTATCGTGAACTAGAACATCAAAACTATATTTATTCAGTTCCAGGCAAAGGAAGTTTTGTAACGCCTCAAGTTGATACACTAAATAACGAGAAGGTGAAAAAGATGAAAGAAGAATTAGTAAAGCTGTTGGCAGAAGCTATGTATTTAGGGATGGATAAAGATGAAATTCTATCACTTATTTCACAGGCTGAAAAAGCAGTAAAAGGAGGAAGCGATAGTGATTGAACTGAAGGCGATAAAAAAAGAGTTTGAAGAAATGGAAGCTCTAAGAGACGTCACGCTTTCTATAAAAAAAGGATCTATTTACGGACTGCTTGGCTCCAACGGGGCAGGAAAAACAACGCTATTAAAAATCATTGCGGGTATTTACAAGCAGGATCACGGAAAGATTGTCATAGACGGCGAGGAAGTATTCGAAAACGTTGGTTTAAAAGAACGTCTTATTTTTATGCCAGATTCTCTTTATTTTTTCCCTCAAACAACGATTAAGCAATTAGCGTCTTTTTATAGAAGCGTCTATCCGACTTGGAACGAAGAGAGGTTCCAAAAATTAAAAGAAGCTTTCCCAATTCAATTACATAAAAAGGTACATAGAATGTCCAAGGGAATGCAGCGTCAAGTAGGTTTTTGGTTAGCGCTGTCTGCTATGCCTGATGTACTTATCTTAGATGAGCCGCTCGACGGTTTAGATGCGGTAATGCGTCAAAAAATTAAAAACCTTCTTGTTCAAGACGTGGCAGAACGGGAAATGACGATTTTAATTTCGTCACATAACCTGCGAGAAGTGGAAGATCTGTGTGATCATGTAGGTATCTTGCATCACGGTCAATTATTAATTGAAAAAGAGCTGGATGATTTAAAATCAGACGTGCACAAAATTCAAGTCGCATTTGAAGGAGATGTGCCGCTAGCGCTTTATGATACGCTAGACATTTTATATCAAGAAAAACGAGGAAGCGTCTTGCTTTGTATTGTTCGAGGAAAAGAAAATCACTTAGTCAACAAAGTTCGATCGTATAAGCCTTTAATTTTTGACATCTTGCCACTTACGCTGGAAGAAATCTTTATTTATGAAATGGGGGATGTGGGTTATGCAATCGAAAACATCATCGTTTAACCGCGGCATGTGGATTCAATCTATGAGAAACGTGGGATGGATTGGGCTTGTATACTTGCTAGTACTGCTGTTCGCTTTACCTTTACAACTGATTTTTACTTTCACAGGAAAGGTAGAGCCTTATATAGAAAAACCAGATACGCTATTTAACGTATTGGATGGGCTGGAATTTGTGTTTATGTTTGTTGTACCAGTGTTACTTGGTATTTTCCTATTTAGATATATACAAACGAAGATTGCGGCTGACTATATTCATAGTTTACCAATTAAGCGTTCTACGCTGTTTCATCAAAATATGCTTCTGGGCGCGTTGGTTTTAGTTGTTCCTATTTTAATTACGGGAGTCGTTACTTTTGCCGTTAAAGGAGTTTTAACCGTTGAGGATGTTTATACAACAGGAGATGTTCTAAGCTGGGTCGGTTACAGTATTTTAATTAATTTATTTGTGCTGACTGGAACTGTTTTAGCGGGAATGTTCACCGGAATGTCTGTCCTCCAAGGAATCTTTTTATATGTTCTATTTCTTCTACCCGGCGGAATCTCTTATTTAGCTATATCCAATGTAAAGTTTTACTGGTACGGCTATGCGTATGACTATTACGTGAACAAAAATGTTGACAGCCTTGTTCCGTTTTCACACGTAGCGCAAATGGTAGCTCATAAAAGCTTTTCTACTAGTGCATTTGTCTATATTGGACTCATTGTCTTATTCTACATCATTGCTTTAATCACCTACCAAAAAAGAAAAGTAGAAGCTGCTACGCAAACCATTTCAGTTAGCTGGTTAAAACCGGTATTCGTATACGGAGTAACGTCTTGTTCACTCATGTTAGGCGGATTTTACTTTATTAGCATGAAAGGTGAATTTTCATGGATGGTCGTGGGCTATATTATTGGTTCATTAATAGGCTATACAGTTGCTCAAATCATTTTAAATAAAACGTGGCGTATCTTTACGAAATGGAAAGGGTATCTAGGCTTTGTTATAGCTGCAGCTATTGTGGGCTTTATCATTCATCTAGATGTGTTCGGCTATTCTACTAAAGTGCCAGCAGCTTCAGAGATTGAAAGTGTATATTTCGATGAAGATATATATCCATTGACTGATAAACCTGAAAACTATGCAAATGGAATGAATGGCTATTATGAAGCTCCATATTATTATACAAGTAAAGAAACGATTCAGAGTGTTCGTCAGCTGCAAAAACAAATTACAGCATCTAAAGATAAGAAGCTGGATCCTGATAAACAAAGTGAAATAGAAAGCAGAAACGGGAAAATAGCTGTATTTGCTTATAAATTAAAAAATGGAAAACAAATGGTCCGAGAATACTTTATTCCATTTTCAGACTATAAAGCTTTTTATAAAGAAATTGCAGAAACAAAAGAATACAAAGAAAATTTCCATCCGCTTTTACGAACAAAAAACACGGATAAAATTAAAAGCGTGAGTTTTTCTGTTCCAGGAAAGTCAAATTCAATCAACATTACAAATCCAGATAAAGTACAAGAACTTATACACGTAGTCAAACAGTCGATGATGAACGAAACGTTTGATGAAATGTACAGCACAAAAGAAAGCTGGGCTTCAATTGAGTTTATGGATGGAAAAGGACAGTACGTACAAACTGCTTCTTGGGATAAGTCTTATAGCGAAGTAGAAGCATGGCTGAAGAAAGAGCATTTATATGAACGTGCTCGCCTGATGCCAAAGGATGTAGAAAAAACCGAAGTGTTTAAAAATTCTTCTCATCTTAAAATCGATTATCGTCTTCAAGAAGAGTTTACATCTTTAACGAAGGATGAGAAAGCAATTAAAGTAAAAAACAATCAGCAGGTAGAAACACTTCTTCAACATGCGAACTTACGAGACACGGGAGATTATCTTGTTGCTTTTTATTACAAAGATCAAGTAGATACTCCTCAGATTTATATGTTGAATGAAAATGAACTGCCAATCGAACTAAAAGAAAAACTAAAATAGTAAGGGAGAACTTATTATGTGCGGCGAGGAATTACAAGATTATTTAAATCAGGTGCTGGCTTATTTATTAAAAAATGGCGTGAATAGACAAGACGCTGAAGATATTACGCAAGAAGTAGCATTAAAATATTTAGAAAAACAAGAAATGGTCGATCCTGAAAAAATAAAAGCTTGGATGTTTCGCGTCGCATTAAATAAGCGCTGTGATTTAGGAAGGCGTAAAATGGTGAAAGACCGCTATACGTCTTCCTACAAAGAAGAACCCGTTATGTATACGCCTATTCAGCAGGTGCTCAGAAATGAAGAAGCGGCGGAATGTCAGGCGATTTTAAATCAATTGAATCCTAAATATCGCAATTTACTTCTGTTAAAATATGGATTAGGATTTAAATATGAAGAAATTGCCGAGTTATTAAATATGCAGATGACTACGTTAAAATCAGCTCTTTACCGCGCGCGCAAATACTTTGTGAAGGGATATAATGAAGTCATTTAATATAAATGAAACAGCAGCAGTTTGTGAAAAAGAACTTCTTTACACAAACTACTGCTGTTTTTTTCGTATTTTTCTTCTTTGGACGGCATAGATAATCAAACTGATCGCACAAAAAGCTAAAGTGATCTCAATCACATCAGTATAAGAAGATGTCGTGTTAAAAAAGGAACCGAAAATAAATAAAGCCAGCGTCCAAATGAAACCGAAAGAAAATGAGACTTTAATGTAATGACGATGCTTCATTCCGCTTGCTCCGAGAAAAAAAGGCATCACATGTCGCATTCCTGGTAAAAAGTAGCTTGCGATGATGGCGTGAGATCCATATTCTTGAATCGTTCGCTCAACTTTCATCACATTCTTTTCCCATCGCGGGCGTTTTAATAGCGCAAGCGCCTGAGCTGAAAACAGACTGGCTATTAAAAATTTAAGATACAAGCTAAGCATCATGCCGCTGTAGGTAAGTATAAAAGCTGGAATATACTGAACGGATGGAGACGTAGCCTGACTGCCTGCAAGCATAATATATACTGGGTCAGGAATCGGAGTAAGGTTGGCTCCGACTAAAATGATAAAAAAGAAATATCCGTAGCCTAATTGGTTAATGGCTCCGATAAGCTGATCAATCAAATTTTCTTCCTCCTTTCTTCATTAGAATACGAGAGAGTGACACACAGTGTTCGCTCAAAATAAAAATAAAGTATAGGTACGCACAACTTAGGAAAAAAGAGTTATAATAAATAAGAATGTACGTTCTTCTTTCGGGGATTAATTATACAGAAAGAGGTGATAGTATGAAAATGATGTACCCTAAAAACGGCAAAGTTATTCTTCATATTGATGCCAATGCTTTTTATGCATCTGTTGAAACCGCACATGATCATACGCTCAAAGATAAGCCTCTTGCTATTGCTGGCAATCCAAAAGAACGAAGAGGAATTGTTGTAACCTGTAACTATATTGCTCGTAAACGCGGAGTGTATGCGCCTATGCCTCTTTGGGAAGCGAAAAAAAAATGCCCCGAGCTGGTTGTTATAAAACCTAATTTTCCATTATATCGCCAAGTGTCCAAAAACATGTTTGATTATTTAGTAACCATTTCACCTCTTTTAGAGCCCGCTTCAATTGATGAAGGCTATTTGGATATTACAAACTGTGCTGAATTAGGCTCTCCTCTTGACATAGCAAAGTCCATTCAGCAGCATTTAATACAGACGCTGCAAATTCCTGTGTCAATTGGAATCGCACCGAATAAATTTTTAGCCAAAACGGCAAGTGATATGCAAAAACCTCTAGGAATTACCGTTCTTCGAAAAAGAGATGTCCAAACAGTTCTTTGGCCAAAAACCGTAGAGGAAATGCACGGAATCGGTAAGAAGACAGCTGAAAAGCTAAATGCGATTAAGGTGGTGACGATCGGTGATCTAGCAAATGCCGCTCCCGGTCTTCTTAAACAAACTCTCGGAGTAAAAGGAGAAGTGATGAGAGACCGAGCGCGGGGCCAAGATGATCGACAGGTGAACCCTGATCGCCAATCACAGTTTAAATCAATTGGAAACTCTACGACGCTATCTCAAAATGCAGTAGATGAACATGAAGTTCTGCCTATTTTAAATAAACTATCGCACTCAGTAAGTTCTCGTATGAAAGCAAAAAAAGTTGTAAGCAAAACGATTCAGTTAACGATACGATATAGTGATTTTAAAACTATTACTCGAAGCCAAACTATCTCTAAAGCAATTAGCGAGCCAAACGATCTTTTTCATTACAGTGCAGTATTATTTCAAAAGCATTGGAACGGAGAACCGATTCGTTTATTGGGCGTAGCTGCTCTTCAAGTGAGTCACCAACTCCAAGAAGAAGAACAGTTGGATTTGTTTACATACGGAGAGCAAGCAAAAAAAGAGCCTTTATACAAAGCGGTCGAAAGTTTGCGTGAAAAATATGGAGATAACATTATTCAAAGCGGTTTAAAAAAACAAAGAGGAAAAGAAGAGAGGTAACTCTCTTTTTTTTGTATAAAATAATAGGTTTACACTCATTATAGAAGGGGAAGTACATTACTATCACGGTAATCAAAGTGATTACAAAATGAATTTGATTGCGACTTTTTTGATTGTCTGCAATGAAATTACATAAAATAATCTATGAGGTGATCTTATGTCAGACGTACTATTTACATCTAAAGCAACAGCCGTTGGAGGCCGAGATGGTCGAGTTAAATCAGATGATGGTATTATTGATTTAACCCTTGTAAATCCTTCTCCAAATAACAAAAAAGAAGGAACAAATCCCGAGCAGCTGTTTGCAGCAGGATATTCTGCTTGTTTTGACGGTGCTCTAAATTTAATCGCTAAGAAACAAAAAAAAGACATTGATTCGTCTATTACTGCAGAAGTAAGTCTACTAAAAGACCACACTGATGATGGCTTCAAAATTGGCGTGGTGTTAAACGCTCATATTAAAGGCGTTTCACAAGAAGTAGCTGAGAAGCTAGTAGAAGATGCACATCAATTCTGCCCGTATTCTAAAGCAACGCGTGGAAATGTTAGCGTAACGTTAAATACAACGGCTGAGTAAATAAAAAGCGCCTGGATTTTTATTATATCCAGGCGTTTTTTTATGTGCAATTTTATATGGTCTATTTTTGATTGTACGTATGCAGTGATTGCAGTAACTCCTGCAGCGTTTCTTTCAGCTTTTCTAATTCTCCCTGTGACTTATTTGTCATACTAAAAACTTCTTCTGGAATATGACAAGCTTTATCACGTAATTTTTTTCCTTTTTCGGTTAAACTAATAAAAACAACGCGTTCATCTTCATGAGAACGCTCACGAATCACTAATTCTTGATCCTGCATTCTTTTTAGCATAGGAGTAAGGGTGCCTGAATCCAAATACAGAAGTTCGCCCATTTTTTTCACGCTGAGTGTTTCATGTTCCCATAAAACAAGAAGGGCTAAATACTGCGGATAGGTTACTCCTAATTTATCGAGCAGCGGCTTGTACACCTTTGTAATTTCTCGAGACGTGGCGTAAATTGAGAAACAAAGCTGATTTTCTAACTGCAGCTGCTTATAAAGTTGTTCCATTCATGTTGCCTCCAGTCTATTGCTTTTTATTTAATTATACACAATTAAATAGTGGTGTCCAATAACGCTGGTGAAAAAGTAATCAAGCTGTAAATAAAAAATGGGAATTTTACATATACTAAGAAAAAAAGGGAGCTGTGCACATGTATTTTGCAAAAAAAGCCGTAGAAGAAGAAGTAGATCAAATGATGGATACGACTGTATATGCGTGTCAATCTGAATCATGTAATGGGTGGATGAGAGAAGATTTTGTTACGGTTGATTATAACTGTCCGATGTGCGGAACAGGAATGTCGCAGGAAGTACGCGAGCTGCCGAAAATTAAGTATGATCACCAATTTTATAATAAATAAAAAAGAAGCAACTGCTTCTTTTTTATTTTTCACTAAAATTTCATTAAGCTGAGCTAAACTAATAACCAACATACGATGAAGGTGAGGAATATCAGAATGAATCAAGGGAACTTTTTGAAAGGTTTATTTTGGGGAACCTTATTTAGTATTCCTATTTGGATTTCATTGTTTGGCTGGTTCCGCATTTTATCACATCTTGCATAGTTTCGTTTTATAAATCGTCATACGCGCCCTTATCCTTCTATTTCCGCTATAATAATGGTGATAGAAAAAATAAGGAGCTGTTCTCATGATTCAATATAAAACGGAGCAAATGACGGTTTTTGAAAGCGCACTATTTCAAACAACATCTGCAGTGATTGAAACAAAAGACTGTGTGATTGTTGTTGATCCAACATGGCTTCCTCACGAAATTAATGAAATTAAACAGCATGTTCAAGAGATCTTAAATCATCGCAAGCTGTATGTGTTTTTTACTCACGGAGATTTTGATCACGTCATTGGGTATGGCGCTTTCTTAGAATTAAATGCCATCTTTATCGGCAGCAAATTTTTAGAACATCATCCGGACAAAGAAGAAAAAGTTCAAATGATTAAGCAGTTTGATCATGATTATTATATAAAAAGATCTCATGATATTATATTCCCGGAGCTGGATATTGTGGTAACCGAAAATGAACAGCACATTACTTTAGGCGAAACATCCATTACCTGTTATTTTGCAAAAGGTCATACAAACGATGGCCTATTTATGATTGTCGATAATTCAATATGGATCGCAGGGGATTATTTATCGGACTTTGAATATCCGTACATATATGAAAGTGTAAACGATTACCGCGACACGCTTGCTACTGCGCGACACATTTTAGCTAAGCACCAAAATCTAACGCTAGTTCCCGGACACGGAAAAACGACACATCACCGAGCTGAAATTCAAAGACGAGTGGAAATGGCCAGCTCTTATTTAGATGAACTGCAAGCTGCAGTGAAAGAAAACAATAAAGAAGCGCTTGATAAGCTAAACGACAAATTGGCATTTCCATCTGATTTCACGGCACAATGTCATCAAAAAAATGTTGAAATTATGAAAAGAGAATTGCTGTTATAGAAATCGAGTGTACATTCATCCCGTCGATATTAGTCGATATTAAAAGTAAGAAACCGCATCTTCTGTTGGAGATGCGGTTTCTTCCTTTCCTTTATTTATCAATTAAATGAAACTTTTTCCTTTTATATCCGTTTATATAAATAAGAAATTATTTTATTTATAAAGGAGTATGACAATGGGGAAAAACGGTTGTGTAAAATGTGGACATACAGAAGCAAAAACAAAAGAAATTGCTACAACGGGAACGGGACTGTCTAGATACTTAGATGTTCAGCACAATCACTTCACAGTGGTATATTGCACGAGCTGCGGGTATTCAGAGCTATATAATAAATCATCTTCAAGAGGCAGCAATATTATTGACTTATTTTTTGGAGGATGAAAATGAGTATCGACCTTATTGAAATCCACAAAGACCGGCGCGCTTCCTATTTAAACCTGCTATTAATAGGGGATGAAGACGAAAAAATAGTGAAGTCATATATAAATGAAGGTTCCTTATTTACCATTGTGTATAAAAAGAAGGAGGTAGGAGTTGTGCAGTGCCTCACCGATGAAGAGGAATCGGCAGTAGAAGTAAAGAATATCGGTTTAAAAGAAGCATACAGAGGAAAAGGAATCGGCAGCAAAGTCATTAAAAAGTTAGAAGTACTGTATGAACGTAACCAATATTCTAAAATGATTGTAGGAACAGCGGACTCCAGCCTTGAAAACATAGCATTTTATAAAAAGGCAGGCTTTTATAAAAGGGGTGTCAAAAAGAATTTCTTTTTGCAGTACGTTCCACCGATTTACGAGAATGGCTTGCAAGCTATCGATATGATTATGTTTGAAAAAAAATTAAAAAGCAGAAGCGACTAACACGCTTCTGCTTTTAGTGATTAATCTAAAATTTGAAGTTTTACCGTTTTGCGTCCCCAATTTAAAGCTGAGCTCTGAGATGCCATAAATAAATCAACGCGAGTACCTTTAATGGCACCGCCAGTATCTCCAGCAATTGCTTCTCCGTAACCTTCTACGTATACGCGAGAACCTAATGGAATCACGCGAGGATCAACTGCAATTACTTTTTGATTAGGATTTGACCTTAAGTCGATGCCTGTAGCAGTGATTCCGCTGCAGCCCGCACAGTAAGCAGTATAAGCTGTTGCTTCAACCGTAATCTCTTTCGAAACCGACTTACTTTCTTGCGCTGGAGCAGGTGCCGGCGTTGAAGTTGACGGTGTTGAAGGAGCAGCAGGTGATGGCGTTGATGGTTTCGCCTGAGCTGCAGCTTGTCCGCCTACTTGTAGCACTTGATTAATGTAAATCGTATTAGACGATAAGTTATTCCACTGTTTTAATTGAGAAATTGAAATGCCGTGTCGCTGTGCTACGCTCCACATTGTATCTCCAGGCTGAACTTTGTAACTTTTACTGTTGCTAGGAGCCGGGGATGCTTGCGTTCCGTTTGTTTTTTCTTGTACAGGTGCTGAAGGTGATGATGAAACAGTTCCTGTTCCGTTTATTTTTAAGACTTGATTCACATAAATTAAATGACTAGATAAGTTATTCCACTCTTTTAGCTGCTGTACAGAAGTACCGTTGTTTTTAGCGATACGATAAAGCGTATCACCTGATTTTACTGTATATGTATGATTTGAAGATGTTGTAGTTGGAGTTGAACTAGATGAAGAGTCAGTAGATGTAGATCCAATTTGTAATGTTTGGTTTGCATAAATTAATGTTGAAGAAAGACCATTCCACTTTTTTAAGTCCTCAACTGTTACATTATGCTGCTGTGAGATGCTGAATAACGTTTCTCCAGCTTTTACTTTATGCGTGTCTGTGTCAGCTGATGCTGCGTCTGCAATTCCAATTGATACTAAAGCTGTAGCCCCTAATGTAAAAATGTGTTTTTTCATCTAATATTTCTCCTTTATTTCCAATAGTTGTCTCTTATTCTATCAGCAATATGTAACAAACTCATGACAAAATGGTGGGTTTTATATTACAAGTTTGTAACAATACGTCTAAAGTTATAGAAAAAACGCAGTTTTTTTACGATTATGATGAAAAAAGTCTTAATTTGTCTGTAGAAATAGAATAGTGAAAAAGGTGTTCTCCTTTTATAAAAATGAAGAAGAAAGAAGCTATGCTATATTCAAATGACGTGATAGAATAGACAAGTTAGAAATGAACGGATAAAAAGGGAGTTAGACATCTATGGAAAAACGCTCTATCTCTTCATATTTAAAAGCATGGGTGCGCGCACTTTCAATTGAGATTAATTATATGAAGAAACACGGCGGAGAAAAGTATACGGTAGGAAAAGGAGAGTACTTAGGGCAGCAGGGAGATGCGTATCTTTACCGGTTTGAACGCACAGCCGATTTATACCTTTTTGATGGAGCTCAGGTGCGCCTCGTCCACCAGCATAAAGAAAGTAAAGGAGAAGTTATCGGAACAGAAGGATTTGATTTGTACCTTAAAATAGATGCGTTTATTGGACAAGAAGTAGACGAACTCGATATATATAACGAACCATGGGAATTATTGCAGGCTCTCATTGATAGACTCACGGAAGCAAAAGATTACAAGCAAAAAATAGTAAGAATCAAACGTCTTATGAGAGGCGATAGTCCTGTTCGTCATAAGGAGTATACGTCTAAGAACACTCTTCATGAAGTATTGCTGCGAGCGCGTTATAACCGTACTACTTATATTTGGGGGCCTCCTGGAACAGGAAAAACATATACGCTGTCCAAAATCGCGGCAAGCTATTACCGGAAATCAAAGCGGATCCTTTTATTATCTCACAGTAATGCAGCGGTGGACGGTTTGCTGCAAGAAACTGCACGTCAGTTAAAAAAGAAAGAAGCTTGGAAAAAAGGAAAACTCATTCGATACGGAGCAACAAAAAGCAGCGGCTTAGAAAATATAAAAGTAGAAGAAGTCATTGGAGAAGATGATCCTGATTTAGCTCAGGAGATGCGGGAGCTACAAGAAGAACGAGTTTACTTAAGCAGGTATCCCAATAGAGCTCACCAGCTTCAGCAAGTTAACAAAAAGCTAAACGCCCTTCGTAACAAGTGGATTGAAGCGGAGAAAAATGTGTTTGATCAAGCGTATATTGTAGGCACTACTTTATCAAAAGCGGCTATTGACCGATTACTTTATCAAAGTGAATTTGATATGGTTGTGGTAGACGAAATTAGCATGGCATACGCACCGCAAATTGCTTTTGCAGCTACGTTAGGAAAACGAATTGTCGTATGCGGGGATTTTAAACAGCTTCCCCCGGTATCTCAATCTTCTCATGCTGAAGTGAAGAAGTGGCTGCAGCGAGATTTATTTGAGCAGACGGGTCTTGTAGAGCAAGTAGAAAGCGGTGATATACACCCGCATCTTTTTATGTTGACGAAGCAAAGAAGAATGCATAAAGATATCTCGGCTTTTACAAATCGCTATATTTACAGCAATCGAGTAGGGGATCATCCATCTGTCACAAAAAGTCGAGAAGTAGTAGCAAGCAGCCGGCCGTTTGCTCATGAAGCAGCGCTTATGCTTAACATTGGTCAGTTGCATTCTTCCGCTATGCGAGATGTCGTTTCCGGCTCACGCTACAATGTGATAACGGCTGTTTTGGCGGTAAGTTTGATGCTGCGGGCACGCAAAGCTTCTTCGGCTACTATTGGCTATGTGACTCCTTATAAGTCTCAAGCTAAATTGATCAATGCCTTTCTTCAAGATATTGAACCAGCTAGCGATATAATTGCAGCAACCGTACACAAATTTCAAGGCGCAGAACGAGATATCATGATTTTTGATACGGTCGATACAAAGCCGCAGTCAAAACCAGGTTTACTTTTAACAAATGAAAATAGCGACCGATTGGTAAATGTAGCGGTGACGCGTTCAAAAGGAAAATTTATGATGCTTTCAGACGAGTCGTTTGCCCAGCAGCGTGTATCAAAGGAGCGAGCGTTATGGAAGTTGGTCAACCACTTTAACGAAAATCAAAAAGTATACCAACCTCAGCAATTTTTAAAAGAAGTCATTCAGCATCCTAAATTGATTTGGTACCATCCAGCGAACAGCAGTCAGTTAAAAAAAGACTTATATCAAGCTCAGCAGCAGATTTTATTGTGTATTCCTTATGCTTCCCTTGTCCCTCAAGAAATAAGGGATATGTTACATTCATTCAAAGGTGAAGTGACCGTTCTTACTCGTGAACCAAAAGAAGTTCGAATTGAGGGCGCTCATGTCATTTCATCTGCTGTTCCGATGTCACTGCTTATCATCGATGAATCCACTATATGGATCAATATGCCTTACGGCGGAAAAAATGAAGCGTTTATGGCAGCTAGAATTGAGTCAAAGCTAGGCGCTAAACAGCTTATTCGGTCAATTGACTTTACCGAAGATAAAACAAGAAATCAAGAAACAAAAATGTATATAGAAACAAATAAACCACAATATTCTTTGAGCAATTACCTTCGCAGCTGGGATCGCTGTGAATCTTGTCAGCATATGCGAGAAGTAGAGATAACAAAAAAAGGAAAAGTAAGGTTTATTTGCTATTATTGCGGGAAAACAAGTGGGGCAACACGTTTATTAGTTGAGAAATATTTAAACTACGTACATGCTGTATGTAAAGTATGCAAGCAGCCGATGAACGTAGAGTATAATGAAAATAAAGGCGTCTACGCATGTTGTCTATCGTGCAAAAATGAAGTTTTGCCTAGAGATTTATTGTAACTTTAAGAAAAGGGCGTGATCTTATCGTTTACTCTCGTAATGTAGCGGCTTTAGCTGATTGTTTGCTAGAAGGAGACGTTCAAAAAAGCTGGCTGCTCATTGCTATATATAGAGAAGAAGGCCATTCTTCAACTGACGTATACACGTTTCTGACAGAAGCAATGTATGAGATAGGGAAAAGGTGGCAAGAAAATAAAATTTCAGTCGCGGACGAGCATTTGGCTACTGCAACCTGTGACTATGTGTTAACTCGCTTTCAGCTATCACAGCATCAATTGCTTCAGCGCCATCGAGCACTTCTTTTTTGCATTGAAGGAGAAGAGCATTACTTAGGCATTAAAATGATTGCAGGACTTATGAGAGAGCAGGGATGGGAAGTTAAAAACTTAGGAGCAAACTTGCCGCTGCCGTTTGCTCTAAAAAGCATTGAAAGATGGGATCCTGATGTAGTATGTTTGTCCGTCTCACAAGTGCATTTGCTGCCGGATTTACAAAAATACATTGCTGAGATTGAAAGCATGGCGCAAAGTCCTCTTGTATTAGTGGGCAGCAGGCTTCTCAGCACGCATGATTTATCGGCTTCAGGATCTTCAAAAACTATATTCATTAATCATATTCAAGCTTTTAAAGACTGGCTTCTAATCAACAATAAAGAAAGTTCGACGCAAGATAAAATGTTAGTAATGGGGGAAGAAATATGATCAGTTTGCCGATTCAACACATTCCGGTTCCAATGTTTTTACTCAATAAAGACAACGAAATAATTGAATTTACACCAAGCGTCACGAAAAATTTCCCGCCTGTTCAGAACTTTTTAGATTTAGTTGATGAAGACAGCCAAGAAAAAGTAAAAAGAGCACTCCAGGGAAAGGAAGAAGTGCAAATCGAAGTAAATATGCGCACCTTTTCTAACCCAGTTGCTCTTTTTGATTTTCATTTTAAGCCTGAAGCCTATCATTCGCTGCACGCGGTTTTCTGCTATCCTATTCATGAGCATATGATGAGTGTTCAATCAACCCTTCAACAGTTTCGCTCTGTGCTTATGCAAGACTCATCACAAGTAAACCAAGATTTTTCAGTCAGGGAAACAGATGTAGAAACGGCGAAAAAAATGCAGCTAGTTGATCTTCAGCGTCATTTTCGAGAAATGAAAACAAATGTGCTAACCATTCAAGACCTCCTAAGTATTATCCGCTCCGACGTAATTGAAGCAGGGAAAGGAGAATATATTGAATTGGTCTCTACACATTTGTTTGACATTCAAGATTTAATTAATCGGGAGCTTGACTGTTTAAGACAGAAGAACAAAGTACATTAAGAAAGCGGTAATCGAATTTCTACCGTTGTTCCTTTTCCTTCTTCACTATCATACGAAATGCTTCCTTTATGATTACTAATGATTTTGTGACTCACCATCAATCCTAATCCTGTTCCTTTTTCTTTTGTTGTATAGAAAGGCTCGCTAATTCGTGTTAATCGATCTTTCGGCATGCCTTTTCCTTCATCTATCACTTGGATGACTACTTGATTTGTATCTGGATCAAATTTAGATACCACTAGAATAGACCCGGGGTCATCCATCGCTTCAATAGAATTTTTCACCATGTTGATAAATACTTGTTTCATATCTTTTTCAATACAATGAACAACAGGTAATTTTTCTTCAAAATCCGTTGAAATAGTAATGTTTTTAAGAATGGCCTGTGTATGCAGTAGTGTACATACGTCTTGAAGAATTAAATTTATCTGCTTATTTTCATATTTTACGACTTCGGGTTTGGCTAGAATGAGCAGTTCGCTAATAATCAGTTCTAAGCGGTTAAACTCGGACATCATGACATCCATATATTCTTTTTTATACGTTTCTTCTTGCATCATAAGCTGTAAAAAGCCCTTTAATGATGTAAGAGGGTTTCGTATTTCATGGGCAATCCCAGCAGCCAGTTGCCCGAGTGCTGATAGCATCTCTGAATTTTTGAGCATCATTTCCGACTGTTTGCGCTGTGAAATGTCTTCACTTAACCCAATGTAATGGATGATTTCATCCTGATCATTTTTAACAGGCATTAAGGCTAACTGTTCCCAAACGGTTTCCCCGTCTTCTTGAACGTAGGAAATTTCTCCGTTCCATTTTTCTCCTCTATATACTTCGTTCCAAATTTTAGGGAATCTTTTAACGCCTAGCTTTTTAGTATATAAGTCATAGAGGTGTAGCCCAAATACTTCCTGCGGCGCATGCTTTTGCTCCATGAATTTTTGATTAATGTACTTAATTTTACCTTGATGATCGGTAATAAAAATGCCGGTAGGGCTATGAGCTACTGCAAATGATGTAATAGCCAATTCCTCATTGGATCGTTTAATTTCTGTAATATTAATAAACGTAATAACTACACCGTTAATTAAATTCTCATTCGTACGATAAGGCATCATTTTCATGCTGTACCATTGGTTATCGTAGCTTTGAATTTCTTTTTGAAGGGTGTTATTTGTTCTTAAAACATGCATTGCATCCTCGATTAGATGGTCATACCTAAAGTTATGCGAAATATGAAAGAAAGGTCTTCCGATATCTTGATGTAGAACGTTGATTACCGTTTTCGTTTCCGGCGTAAATAATTTAATATTCAGCTGCTCGTCTAAGAAAATGGTAGCAATAGTTGTACTGATTAATAAATTATCAATATCGTTGTTTAAGTCCGTTAATTCTTCAATTTTGCGCTCGTACTGGTTGTTAACACTAATTAATTCTTCGTTAACAGACTGCAATTCTTCATTTGTAGACTGCAGCTCTTCGTTAGAAGCAATCAGTTCTTCGTTTGTTGACTTTAGCTCTTCATTTGCTGTTTCCAGCTCTTCAATCGTCGTTTGCAAATGCTGCTGCGTGTAATGAAGCTCTTGCTCTAAATCTACTACAAGTTCACTAATAGAACTTGTTTGATTAAGAAATAAGGGCTCTTCTTTATCAATAATGGCACCATCTGTCTGTTCATCAAACATAAGTAAGTAAAGAGAGTGATTTGTTGGAAGAGCAGATATTGTAATATTAAAACGGCGCTGAACGTTGTTTATGACAAACTCAATGTGCTGACAGCATACGCTCATACCTTGCTCTTTTACACGTTTAATAGCTGCTCCAATGGCTAAAGAGACGTGAACTGGAACCATTTTGAAAATCGTATAATTAATTTTACCTACAGGAACGTTAATAAGCTGAGTCGCTTCTTTTGAACAAAATATTACTTCATTGTATTCATTTAATACAAGACAAGGGCTCATAAAGTGATCAATCATTGACTGATACATCTCATCTAATTTAAGCGAAGGAAGAGGCTTATAAAGTTGACTTGGCAGCGGCACGCTAGAAAAATCACCTTCATGCAAGTTGGATTTCGAAAGATTAAAAGCCCCCGTAATTTGTCGGCTGGACTGTCCGGAACGCTTAAATATTTTCCATTTACTGTTGATAGGGCGGAACAAATCAGACAAATTTCCTGTTGTTTCACTAGGGCCTAAAAAAAGTACGCCTTCTTCTGTCAAAGAAAAATGAAAAAGAGACAGAATGCGCTGCTGCAGTTCAGCTTGGAAATAAATCATCATGTTTCGACAGCTAATTAAATCAACGTTTACAAAAGGTGAGTCTTTTCCTATATTATGCGGGGCAAAAACAATCATTTTGCGGATTGTTTTTTTGACTTGATAACCACCGTGTTTTGTTTGCTCAAAATATTCATTAATTTGAGATGCTGAGAAGGAATGAACTTCCGCTTCTTCATAAATACCTTGGCTTGCTCTTTTAATTGCATGACGATCGATGTCTGTAGCAAAGATTCGGACATCGAAATAACGGTTGATTGTTGATAAATAGTCATGAAGCAAAATAGCTAATGTGTATGCTTCTTGACCGGTAGAACAACCTGCTACCCAGATGCGGATTTCATCTTCTTGACTATGAATCTTTCTTTCTACTAATTGAGGGATAACTTGTTCTTCGATAATAGAGAAGGCTTCTCTATCTCTAAGAAATTGCGTCACTCCAATCAGCAGGTCTCGCTGCAGTTCGACGATTTCTTCGGCTTCTTTACATAAATAGTCCCGGTACTCTTCCATCGTTTGAGAGGGTGGGTCGAGTAAAGCCATTCTTTTTTCGAGTCGTCGCAGCACCGTGTTTTTTTTATACATAGAGAAGTCGATGCCTGTTTTTTTCTTTATTAATGAATAAATGTATTGCAGTGTTTCTTCATTATATGTAAATTCAGTTTGGCTGACATGCGTTTGCACAAGGTCAGGCATATCAGCAGGAGAAAGGATATAATCAGCAAGGTGTGCATCAATAGCGCTTAGGGGCATATCTCTGTACTTCGCTGTGCTTTCATCTTGTACAAGTACAGTGCCTCCGTACTCTCGTATCGTTTTTGCTCCTCCTGTTCCATCATTTCCTTTTCCCGATAAAATAATGGCTGTGCACCGATGTTTTTTTGCAGCAGCAAGAGAATGAAAAAAGGCGTCAATCGGATACTTTACCTGATCATTTTCTTCATAAGGACGAAGGTGAAGAGTATGATCAACAACGGTCACATAATGATGGGGAGGATTTAAATAAATTGTGTCTTCTTGTAAAGTCATCCCGTCTTGTGTCAGTTCGATATTCATTCCTGTTTTCTTTGCTAAAAGTTCTGGCATAAAGCTTTTATATTTAGAGGAAAGGTGTTGTACGATAATAAACGCCATTCCATTTGGTGAAGGCATATTAGCGAAAAACTGCTCAATAGCTTCCAACCCTCCGGCAGAAGCGCCAATTCCCACAACGTGTAAATCCTGTTTCTCTATTCCTTCTGTAGACGATGGAACTGTAGAAAACGAGTTGTTCTTCATAATAGAACCTCCAATAATGTTTAGACACTTCGTAGATTGTATGTCGTTTTGTCTATTTTAATGTCGACAGCACAGCATGGTTTACATCAAAAGTAAATTTTTCTAAAAAAACCAAGATGCTGGTACATAGGTTCATTTTAGCAAACCTATTATATTGTTCAAATAACGTTTTCAAAATTCCTCTATTTTTCGTAAAAAAATTTTAGAGCCAAACTATATAGTATGCCCCGATTTTCTTTATATAAACGTATTTTTATAAAAAAAATCGGTTTTTTTTTCGTGAAAAATTATTTAAAAAAGTTTTGTTTACGCTTACATATGCATAAGGTTATACGCTCAAGGAGGAAAAAAACGGTTAAATCCAACTTGACACTCTTTTTCAGCATGTTACTATAGGAACCGTTGAAAGAAACGAGAACAAAAATACGAACAAATGACAGGGGAGATTTGATGGATCAAAAACAAAAAGTTGCTTTTTTAGGTGCTGGATCAATGGCAGAAGCGATGATTTCTGGTATGGTCAATGCAAAGAAATTACCTGCTGAAAATATTATCGTAACAAATCGCAGCAATGACGCGCGACTGCACGAACTTGAAAATAGATATGGTATCAAAGCAGTAAAGCGCAGCGAGCTGAAAACAGATGACATTGATGTTTTTATTCTAGCGATGAAGCCAAAAGGCGCTGAAGAGGCATTAAACGAATTAAAGCCTCAAATCAACAAAGACCAGCTTGTCCTATCTGTTCTTGCAGGGATTTCGTCTTCTTACATGGAAGAGTTATTGCATGATGAACAGCAGGTCATTCGAGTGATGCCGAATACATCAAGTATGATTCAGCAATCAGCAACGGCTATATCTCCAGGTCAATATGCTGCAATGGATGCTGTGCTAACAGCAAAAGAGCTGCTTTCTGCAATTGGAAAAGTGTACGTGATTGATGAGCCTCAAATGGACATTTTCACAGGAATTGCCGGAAGTGGACCCGCTTATTTTTATTTCCTTATGGAGCATATCGAAAAAGCAGCTAAAGAAGAAGGTCTCGATCCTGAGCTAGCACGTGAAATTGGCGCCCAAACCATTTACGGTGCAGCAAGAATGATGATGGAAAGAGATGAAACGCCGACGGAGCTTCGTGAAAATGTGACGTCTCCAAACGGTACAACAGCAGCTGGTTTAGACGCCTTAGCTAAACACGGCGGCGGAGAAGCAATGATGCAAGCAGTTAAAGGAGCATCAAAGCGTTCAAAAGAAATGAGTGCTCAACTACAAAAAGTGGCAAGTACTAATTAATTCGTCACTTATCTTCTTCGTGAATTCCTCACCACAAAAAAATAATCATAAACAAGAAAACATACAGAACACACTAGGAGTGATTTGATGAGTCCCGACAATAAGAAGCGGGTTGTAATTAAAATTGGAAGTAGTTCATTAACAAGTTCACACGGTGAAATCAGCAGAAGGAAGCTCGAGCGCCTTGTGGATCAAGTCGTAGACTTAAAAGACAGCGGTCATGAAGTGCTATTGGTTTCATCAGGAGCTGTAGCTGCAGGATACCGAAAGCTCGGCTGCTTAGAGCGACCTAGCTCTTTACCTGAAAAACAAGCAGCTGCCTCAATCGGTCAAGGACTGTTAATGGAGGCTTATTCGGAACTGTTCCTATCACACGGATACGTTGCTTCTCAAATCTTAATTACAAGAGACGATTTTTCAGACGAAAATCGTTACAACAATGCACGAAATACAATCAACGTGCTGTTAGAACGCGGCATTGTGCCAATTGTCAATGAAAACGACACGGTAACCATCAATCGATTAAAATTTGGCGATAATGATACACTTTCAGCTAAAGTTGCTGGACTAGTGGATTCCGACCTGCTTATTATTTTATCGGATATCGATGGCTTATACAGCGCGGACCCTCGCCAGGATCCAAATGCAAAATTAGTCCCTCACGTAGGGGAAATCACGCAAGAAATCGAAGAATCTGCAGGAGATTCAGGAAGTTCAGTTGGAACAGGCGGTATGCGCTCGAAAATTGACGCTTTCAAAATCGCTATGGCGTCAGGAATTCCAGCATTTTTAGGAAGAGCTGGCGTGCCAAACATTTTAACACAAGCGGTTGACGGAGATGCAACAGGAACTTATTTTGAATCTGAAGATGATTCTGCGAACCTTAATCAGAAAAAGCAGTGGATTGCGTTTAACTCTGGTCCTGAAGGGGAAATAGTAGTCGAAGATGCCGCGAAACGTGCAATTATTGAAGATAAAGAGCCTTTACTTCGCGAGCATGTTAAATATATTAAAGGCCACTTTAGTGAACGAGCAGTTGTACGTATTCTAGATAAAGAAGAAAATGAGCTGGCTCTGGGCGTGACAAATTATTCATCTGATGAACTTGCACTGAATGAGCCAATTGATCAACCGATTGTAGACAGCGAAGGTCTAGTGTGTCACTTAGAAATTCCAGTACCGGTCGGTTTGTAAGCAAACATGCTGTAAAGAAAAGGAGCCCTTCCTTTTCTTTGCATGATTGCATTTACCTCTTATGCCTCACACTTTAAAATCAAACAAAACTAAAACGAATCCAGGAGTGATTTGGTGTTACAAACAAATGAAAAGTATTCAGTAGAAGAACAAGCTATTTTAGCAAAAAAAGCAGCTAAGCAATTAAGTTTACTAACAACAAAGCAAAAAAACGATGCGTTGTTAACGATTGCTTCTACACTTGAAAGCAACACGGAGTATATTTTAAAAGCAAATGAAGTAGACTTAAAAAACGGAAAAGAAAAAGGTTTTGATGAAGCGCTTATGGACCGCCTTGCTCTTTCAGTGGAACGTGTAAAAGAATTTGCAAACGGCCTTCGTGAAGTTGCTGAGCTAGATGATCCAACAGGGGATATTTTATCAAGCTGGACATTGGATAACGGTCTAGATGTAAAACAAGTACGCGTGCCTCTTGGCGTTATCGGAATGATTTATGAAGCACGTCCAAACGTAACGGTAGATGCAACAGGGCTAGCGTTGAAATCTGGAAATGCTATTGTGTTAAAAGGCGGCTCTTCAGCTATTTCATCTAACCAAGCTATCGTGGACATTATTCATAAAGCTCTTGATGAAACGCCAATTCCTAAAGAAGCCGTACAGTTTATTTCAAGTACAGATCGTGCGGCTACGCAAGAATTATTTACAATGAAAGAGCATATTGACGTGCTGATTCCGCGCGGAGGGGCTTCATTGATTCAAGCGGTCGTCAATAACGCAACGGTTCCCGTGTTAGAAACGGGAGTCGGAAACTGTCATATTTATATCGATGAACAAGCTGATGTTAAGAAGGCCATTCCGATTTTAATTAATGCAAAAACAGATCGACCAGCGGTGTGTAATGCAGCAGAAACGGTTCTTGTACACAAAAATTGGCTCGATTCTCATAAAGATGAATTGATTCAAGCATTCAACGATCATAATATTGAAGTATATGGTGATAAAGCGACAGTGGGTGAAATTCCTGGAGCAAAACCAGCGTCTGAAAAAGACTGGGCTGAAGAGTATTTGCGCTTAGCAATTGCGATGAAAGTAGTAGAGAGTGTGGATGAAGCGATTGACCATATCGAAACATATGGAACAAAACACTCTGAAGCCATCATTTCAGAAGATGAACAAGCCGTTTCACGCTTTATGTCTTTAGTGGATGCAGCCGCACTGTATCATAATGCATCTACGCGTTTTACTGACGGAGGAGCTTTAGGATTTGGAGCTGAAATTGGGATTTCCACTCAAAAGCTTCATGCACGCGGTCCCATGGGACTTCCTGCACTTACGACAATTAAGTATATTATGAGTGGAAACGGACAAACTCGATAAGAAATGAAAAGCGAGCCTAATCATGTGCTCGCTTTTTTTTTATGAAAAGCAAAAAAAGTAAATGGAAGCTGATTTGTAAAAAATTATAAACTCTGTTATAATAGTAAAATATATAATTTTTGTGATCTTCATTTTTGTTCTTTTCAGACTATCCCGTTGTTTTAAGAAAAGCAACTGCTATCTGCTTTGCTATAACTTCATTTTTATTTTAGTCTTTCAAGACGCCGTATTATTCCTCAAAGATTGATTTACGGATGTATAGTATCACTTTATCTTGCACCATTTACCACATTTACACGCTAAGTTAATCTTCATTTATTATCCACTTAAAAAGTACTGTTTAAAGGAGACGATGTGTATGTATAATCGTAAAAATTTAGAGCCGGCTGTTATTGAAGAAACAAAAGTTTGGGAATGTACATCAGATACGTGTAATTGTTGGGTTCGAGATAACTTTAAAAGCGGAGATCAGCCAACTTGTCCAATTTGCAAAAGCGAAATGAAGCAAGCTGTAAAAGAGCTGCAGGTTATTCATAATCCTAGAGTCATTGATTAATAACTTTTAGGAAGACGTTTTTGAAAGGGGTTTGTGGATGTTTCTAGGAATTGATCATGTTCAGCTTCTTGGTCCAGAAGGATGCGAGCAAGAAGCAAGAAATTTTTATGAAAGTCTTTTAGGAATGAAAACTGTTCTTAAGCCGGAAAATTTAAGGCACAGAGGCGGCATATGGTTTCAATGTGGGACTCAAGAAGTGCATATCAGTATTCAAGATGACTACATACCTGCTAAAAAAGCGCATCCAGCTTTTGTCGTGGAAGATATCAAGACGCTTAGACGTAAATTGGCACATTCGGGCTGCGTTCTTTCTGAAGAAGAGCCTATTGCAGGGAGAGAGCGTTTTTTTGTCCACGACCCGTTTGGAAATCGATTAGAATTTTTACAATATGACAAATAAAAGACCTCCAAGCGGAGGTCTTTTATTTTAGGGCGTTATCTAAATACGTATATACCGTTTCTTTGCTAATTAATACTTCGTTCTCTCGGTCTTTATCTATTTGCCACTTTTCCCGCCCTTTTGCTAGTACTTCTTCGACTTCCTCCTTAGGAATGACAATGACTCCACCGTCGTCACCTGCGATAAAATCCCCAGGACGGATCTTCACGCCCCCGCAGGAAATGATCTCGTTTACTTTTCCTTTTTCTTTTTTGCTGCTTGCTGCGATCGTAGAGCCCTTACAAAATACGGGAAAATCGAGCTTTTCAATGTCTTCTTGATCTCGTATAACGCCATCTAGTACAATACCGCTTATTCCAACAAGTTTCGCCATGGCTACTACGAAATCTCCTGCTAAGGCACGGTTACAGTAGCTTTTTCCATCAATAACGAGCACACTTCCGGGCTCCGCTAGTCGAATCGCTTCAAGCACTGAGTAATTATTGCCAGCAGGCGTATCTACGGTAAGAGCCGGTCCGAATAGTTTGTAATGACGCTGCAATGGCTTAATGGAAAAGTCTAAGTGGTTTGCACCTTCCATTGCATCTGATAAATTTGCTGTTGATAATGGGAGTTGTTCATTCAACATCATATCTCTCCTTTTTGATTATACTCTATCTATATTCATATAAGAGAAAGCTCTTATTTATGAAATCGGGAGTAGATAACATTTGACTACGAATCGACTACAAACGTGGAATGTTAAAGGTGTTCAGAACCCTTTTTCGATGCATTGTACTATACTGAGGCGCTGTTTCCTGTATGGTATTCGTCATGTAAACTCATATCTCCTTTATTACCAATAAGAGCGAAGGCAGCGTATAAAGACATTTTTAAAAGAGGGACTTGCTACAGAACTCTGCGAAAGTAATATGCTGGGCAAAGTGTAAAATAAGCGTTAACGAAGATGAAGGGTCTTTGTTAGTTTTATAAATTTCACTGATATGTACATAAAGGGTCTTATATCCATATGAAACACGTCTAAATGTTTAATCCTGTGAACATTTAATGGAGCTTGATACATTTTTATATAAAAAAGTGAAACCTTTTGGTATGATGAAACGTAGGAACATATATGGAAATCATATATGAAAAAACATATGTGACGTTAGTCATTTAGTGGAGGGAAAGCAATGGTAAAAAAATTATTGGCCGCATTTATCGCATTAGCGGTTGTGTTTTCACCAGTCGGTGGATCACTTATTCATGACGGTTCAAACGTAGCAAGTGCAAAAGGGTATAAATCAGGAAAGCGCTCTTTTGACAGCGGAAGCAATAACCAATCAAGCTTATTTAAAAACAATAACAGTAATTCGGTTAAGCAAAACAATACGTCTAAAAACTCATCATCTAAAAGTACAGCGGCTAGCTCAAAGCGCGGCGGCTTAATGAAAGGTCTTTTAATGGGAGGAATCGCGGGCTTATTATTTGGAAGCTTACTATCTAGCTTAGGACCATTAGGCCCAATTTTAGGCTTTATGGTAAATATGCTTGTGATTGTCGCTTTAATTCTTCTTGTAGTAAAGTTATTCCAAAGCGTACGTAGCAACAAGCGTAAAAATGAGGAAGTGAAATCTTGGAGACAATAAAAATTTCTGAACAAGATATTATCAATGCGATGTGCCTATATATCGCAGAAAAAAAACAAGTTCAGCCTCAAGAAGTAGAGATTGAGCTAATGTATGATGATGACTACGGTTTTTCAGCAGAGTCATACGTACATGATCGTAAGCAGGTTCATATTACTTTGAACATTATTGAAGCGCTGCGCTATTGGTTGGATACGGAAATGAACGTAGACCCATACGCAGCAGGACTAGAACTGGAATTAGACGATGAAGAAGGCATTATCGCTTTTGCTAAATTAAGTCGATAAAGAAATCTTCAATGAAAAACCCGCTCACTTGAGCGGGTTTTTTTATCATGATTTTACCTGTTCGTTGGAACTGGACTTATCGCTTTTTTTAGTGAAAAACCACCAGTTAGCATCTCCAAGCAATTTCATAAGAGAAGGCACAAGAAGCATTCTGACAATCGTTGCATCGATAAATATAGCTAAGGCAATTCCTACGCCCATTTGTTTAACAGGCGTTACGTCTGTAAAAGCAAAGGCTCCTGTAATGACAATCATGATTAAAGCAGCGCTCGTAATGATTTTACTAGTGGAAGCTAGGCCTTCTACCGTTGCTACATTGTTATCGCGGGTTTGATGATACACTTCGTGAATGCGTGAAATCAAAAAGACTTCGTAGTCCATGCTAAGCCCAAATACAAGGCCGAAAACAAAGACTGGCAGCACTAAAGCGATATTGGATTGGGTAAGACCTAAATGTCCATTTTGAAACAGCCATACAAGTAAACCAAACGTAGCTGTTAAGCTTAAAATATTCATAATGATAGCTTTTAAAGGAATCAGGACGGAACGAAAAGCAATCATTAAAATGACATAGGTTGAAAATAAAACAAGAGCCAGGCCATAAGGCGCCTTTTCATAAATTTCATCAAATATTTCTTGTTCGAATTTTGGATAGCCGCCAATATGAACGGTGAAAGGTGAACGTTTCTCTTTCCATTTTCGAACAAAATCTTTTGCCTGATCTGAATTTTGGTCTGTATCTAGCGTAGCTTTTATGAGCATATAATGTTCGTTAATGAACGAATCTACAGCTGGCTTTGTCTGCGCGCTTATCTGCGGGTTGTTCAGCATAGCTTGAAGCTGATCACTGGATTTTACGTTTAAAGTGGTAGAAATAGAATCAACTTGCTTAACTAACGAATCTTCTTTTAATTGTTTTATAAAAGTAAAGGCATTTGTTAAAGGCTTTTCCTTCAGCATATCTTGCTTAGCTTCTAACACAAAATAAACGTCTGCCGTGTTTTTATTTATAAACGTATCGTTATACGTGTCAAAAGCTTGACGGGACTCGTATTTTGTTGGCAACGCTTCTGAAGACGGTATTTCTAGATGCATGTCTCGAACGGGAATAAGTGCTACTAACAGAATAATAAGAGAAACAATTGTCATAGTTACAGGCTTTTTCATGACAAATGTAGCGAATGAACGCCACCTAGACTGACCGCCTTGTTCACTGACTTTTAAGATGCGTAAACGATTAATGCGTGTACCTAATATAGCCAGTATGGAAGGAAGCAGCGTAAGAGCTGAAAACACAGCAATAAAAACAACAGCCATTCCTCCAAGAGCGACGTTTTGAAAAATATCGACTTGGATAAACAGCATTCCCGCTAATCCAATAAATACGCATAATCCGGAGAAGATGACTGAGCGTCCCGCTGTTTGAATGGTGATTTTGATTGCTTGCTCTACCGATTTTGTTTGAATTTCTTCTTTAAAGCGATTAATAAATAAAAGGGCAAAGTCAATACTAAGAGCTAATCCAATCATTGGAATCACGTTTAAAATGAAGATGGACAGCTCTGTGTACGGATGAAAGAAATAGACAACGCCCATGGTGGTAACGACGGTTACAATTCCTATCATAAGAGGGATTGCAGCGGCTACCACGCCACCAAAAGCTAGAAGAAGCACAACTAAAGCAACAGGAATGCCGATTGCTTCCGCTTTTGCTAAATCAGCTTGGCTTGCTGTATTCATATCTTTTTCAATAATAGGACCACCGGTTAATTTTACACTAACTTCTTTTTCATCAGCTGAAAGAGTTCTGATCTTTTCCACTCGTTTATCCATCGTTCCATCATCGTGATTAAAGTGGATAATTCCATACGCTGTGCTTCCTTTTATCATCTTGTTAGAAGCCGTTGGTATGTCAACTTTCGACGCGTCTGATTTGTCTTTTGCTTTTTGCATATACTGAGCGATGGTTTGCTGGAATTTCGAGTCAGAAACTCCGTCTTTTTTTTTAAACAAAACGATGACCTGAGCTTCGCTAACATCAAATTTATTAACTAAAAGCTGCTCGGTATCCTTATACATTCCTTTCATTTCAAATCCGTTTCCTCCTAGCACAGAAGGAAGCTTAGCCGCATAAAAGCCAAATCCGACAATTAGGATGATCCACAGTATTAATAAAATTTTTCTGCCCGCATATAATGCGTTCGCTACTTTATTCATATTAACCTCCAATTTTTTGTACAGTTACTAGACTATTTTATACTAACAGTTATTGTAATTAGAAGAAGTATTGTGTTTTTTTGTTTTTCTTGCCTGAAAAAGCTTTTTAGATAGACGAGCAGGGGTCCTTCCTCAGTAAAATCGTGTTTATGTTTCAGGAGATTTAGGGAACACTGTACATAAATGCACGAAGGGGGATTTAAAAAGATGCAAATGAAACAGCCAGCTAAAATGACCAATAGTTATGGGTGTAAAAATGAGTATGATACATTAAAACGTGTGGTCGTTTGCCCACCTACATATATGAAAATTGAAGAAATTATTAATGAAACACAAAAGCATTATGCGGATGAAAACATTGATGAGAGCTTGGCTTCAAAGCAGCACCGTCAATTTGTCGAATGCCTTCAAAAAGAAGGGGTTGAAGTCATCGGGCTATCTGCACAAGAGCCATTTCCAGAACAAGTATTTACGCGGGATATTGGCTATACGCTTGGAGATACCGTTATTGTCACGAAAATGGGCAGCGAAATTCGAAGTGGAGAAGAACAAGTGCTAGCCGATTGGCTGAAGCAGAAAGGTATTCCTTTCCATCAGGTACCGGATCATCCCATTGAAGGTGGAGATGTGCTCATTGATGGACAAGCTATTTTTATTGCGCTCAGCGACCGTACAAGTAAAGAAGGCGTGGAGCATATCCAAGAGCTGCTTCCAGCGTATGAGGTTGTTCCGATTCCTATTGATCGGTCTTATCTTCATCTTGATTGTGTGTTAAATATTTTATCACCTACAGAAGCGCTTGTATTTTCACCTGCTTTACACGAGAAAGAATTAAATTTACTTCGCATGAAATATGACTTAATTGAAGTAACAAAAGAAGAGCAGTTTACGATGGGAACCAATGTATTATCCATTGGTAATCAACGGGTGATTAGCCTGCCAATGAATACAGAAGTGAATGAAGAGTTAAGGAAACGAGGCTATAAAGTGATTGAAGTTGATATATCTGAAATTATTAAGTCCGGCGGTTCTTTCCGCTGCTGCACTATGCCTCTTGAACGAGTGTAAAAAGCTTAAAAAGAAAAAAAGATCTCGGCGATAGCCAGGGATCTTTTTTTGAGGGATGTTGTATAAAATTTCAAGTGAAAGGAACATTAACCTATATAAGCTGTTGAAGGAAAGGAGTGATAAACATGGCAAATCGTAATCCTATTTTAGTTCAAGGTGCTGAACAGCTTCTTGATCAGTTAAAAACGGAAATCGCGGGAAGACTTAACGTTCAGCTTGGCGCTGAGCAAACGGCTCGTGCAAATGGTTCTGTTGGTGGAGAAATGACGAAGCATCTTGTTGCAATGGCGCAACAACAATTAAGTGGTTCACAAGGACACATTCGCTAGTCTGCTCTACATAAACACTTTGATGAAAAGTTCTGGCTCTTTTGAGCCGGAACTTTTTTTTGTAGAAAACATTATTCTACTTTCTCTTGGTCGTTTGATTTGAGATTTCGCTTGAAATTCTCCACTTTCAAGGTTGAAAAGTGCATAAAATGGGAAAAGAACAAAAAAAGAGAAAGTAGAGGTTTATCATGAAAAAGCTATTATCATTTGGAAAAAGTCTTGGTAAAGAAATTCAAGAAGACCAAGCAACGGGACTAGCGGCTGAGCAAGCCTATTATTATATGCTATCATTATTCCCTATGCTTATTTTACTGATATCGATTGTTCCGTATCTATCTATCAAACCGGAAGAGGCAATCGATGTCCTTCAAAGCGTTATGCCGGGAGAAACGGCTGCAATCTTTAAAGATAACGTAGCTCAATTTGTAAACCAACCAAACGGCGGGTTACTGACTGTAGGGATTTTAGGAACCATTTGGTCCGCTTCAAACGGTATGAACGCCTTTATCCGTGCGATGAACCAAGCCTACGATGTGAAAGAACAGCGCTCGTTTATTAAAGTAAGAGGTTTGTCCATTCTTTTAACAATTGGATTAATTGTAACAATTGTTGTATCGCTTCTTTTACCAGTGTTCGGAGGAGTTTTATTAAATTGGATAAGCGAATGGTTTTCTCTTCCTTCAGGTACAACAGTGGTTTTAAATATTCTGCGCTGGATTGTCGGTGTCGGCATTATGGTACTTGTTTTATCCGTATTATACAGATTAGCGCCAAACAAAACGTTTGCTTTTGCTCACGTATGGCCCGGAGCACTCGCTGCTACGCTGCTATGGCAGCTAACATCTTTAGGGTTCTCATTTTACGTAAGCAACTTTGGCAATTATTCTGCTACTTACGGAAGCTTAGGAGGCGTAATTGTTCTGATGCTTTGGCTATTTTTAACGGGGTTAATTCTCGTCATTGGAGGAGAGATTAACGCTATTTATCACCGAAACAAAACGGCTGCACCTCCTAAAGATACGTCTCAGGCGATGTAATAAAAAAGGAAACCTTTATAGAGGTTTCCTTTTTTAACGTTTAAAGCTATTAACAAGCTGTTTAAATGAGTTGGCTGTATATTTGACCGAATCTTTCTTGTACTGTATATCCGTTTTAATCGCTGCTTGTGTTACTTTTAAATGGTTTGTTTTTTCTTTAATATGATCAGTTTCGTTTTGAAGATGTTGAGAAGTGGCATTTACAGAGTTCACAGTTGGCTTGATTTTTTTATTAAATGATACGCCTGCGTAAATAAGATACGCAAGTGATGCCAAAACAACAGCTAAGCTTATATAAACAATAATCATCATTGTGCCTCCTTTGTACGTATTTATATTTATATAGGTGAGAATAAAATATATACGAATATCATCCTCTTTATTTAATTGTTATACCCATTTTTAATTAAAACAAACAAAAGCCTGCTGAGAAGACAATATATTGGATTTTTTCTGAAATTTCATTCATCATTACATATAGAGTTACCTTGAAAGGAGAGAGAAGAAGAATGCCGTTAGATCCGCATATTCAAATATTTCTAAATCAATATAATGAAATGCCCCGTCCTTCTTTAGAGGACGTTACACCCCCGCAGCTGAGAGAAATGGAAAAGATGTCTTTAACTCCTTCTAAAGAAGTAGTTAAAAAAGTATATAATGAAGAAATCCAATTAAATGAACGTACGCTCACTATACGAGTGTATGAACCTGAAGGGACAGGGCTATTTCCCGCTCTTGTTTATTATCACGGAGGAGGCTGGGTATTAGGAAGCCTGGACACTCATGACTCCATATGCAGGTCGTATGCAAATGAAACAAACTGTATTGTAGTGTCTGTTGATTACCGCCTTGCTCCTGAGGATAAATTTCCCGCTGCAGTAAACGATGCGTATGATGCCTTGGAGTGGATTTCATCTCACGCGTCTCAATTAAATATCGATTCAAACAAAATTGCCGTTGGAGGAGATAGCGCCGGTGGCAACCTTGCTGCGGTTGTAAGCATTTTAGCCAAAGAAAGACAAGGTCCATCCATTGTTCATCAGCTGCTTATTTATCCGTCTGTAGGATTTAAAAATCAGCACCCTGCCTCTATGAAAGAAAATGCCGAAGGATATCTTCTTTCAAAAGGTCTTATGGATTGGTTTCGCCTTCAGTACTTAAATAATAAAGAAGAAGAACAGCATCCCTATAACGCTCCGGTATTACTAGAAGATTTATCGAGTCTACCAAGCGCTACCATTATTACAGCACAGTACGACCCTCTAAGAGATAGCGGAAAAGACTACGCGGACGCATTAAAAAATCACGGTGTTCCCGTCACCTATGAAAATTATGAAACAATGATTCACGGGTTTTTAGGGTTTCATGAATTTGTGCCACTCGCTCAGCAGGCAATTAATAAAAGCGCAGCTCAACTGCGTCAAGTATTTGATTCTATTTAAGGATATATAGTGTCATAAAGCATATAAACTTGAGAAAAACAGCACATTGATGTGCTGTTTTTCTGTGTTGATAGGGAGAAAAGATTGACAAGAGTTTCAAAAAATAGCCCATTATCTCTTTTAAAGTCATTTTGTTTAGAGTATAGTAGAAAAGTAGGATAAAAACATTTATTGACATTAAGTAAGGTGATTTTTTGAATGATAAAAAACAAGTAGGTCAGCTGATTCAAGATCTGCGAAAGATTGCGGAAATGACAACTGTCGAGTTATCAGAAGGAATTTGTACAGAAGAAGAGCTACATCGATTTGAACAAGGTGAAATTCATGCAAGCAGTGAAGTTCTCTATCATTTATCGAAACGCTTAGGGGTTCCGATGAATTATTTCTTTGAAGCAGGAGAGCTAACGCCCAACGATTATTCAAAAGAAATTAAATCGACCATTAGGCATTATATACGAAAACGCGATTATGAAACCGTGTTACATATGGTGAACAAAGAAAAAGATAACCCTATGTTTCAAGATCCTTTTCACGCACAATTTTTTCTATGGCACGAAGCCATATGTGATTATTATATTGGAAATAAATTTGAACAAGCGCTTCGTAAATTGGAAAAAGCCATTGCGTTCACGCGTACGAGCGAACAGTTTTATTCAGAAAAAGAGATTGCTATTTTAAATAGTATTGCCATTATTTATGAAGAAGAAGGTCATTTAAAAAAAGCGTTCAGTACGTTTATGGAAGGATTGCAGCATATTGCTTTGCTTCCTAAGTTAAAAGATCCTCTTGTCAAAATTCGAATTTTATATGGATTATCACATGCGCTTTTGCAAATGGAACGTTATGAAAAGTCGGTTAAATATGCACAAGCAGGACTAGAGCTGTGTATTCAGCATGAGACGCTTTATTTATTAGGAGAACTGCACTATCAAATTGGGGAAGCACTCTGTCAGCTTGGTGAGCTTAAAGAAGGAATAGCCTACCTCGAAAAAGCTATTACTGTTTTTGAAATTGAGCAAAATGAAGCGTTTGTGATCATTATTAAAGAAGAGATGTTTAAATATCAAGAAACAAAAAAGAAGAGCTGATAGCTCTTCTTTTTTTATCTCCAATACACTGGATGTGGGTAAAACGGACGAGGACGAGGGTAAAAGTAAGGGGGGTGGTAATAAATAGGACGAGGATAAGGGTAAGGATAAAATGGACGTGGGCGAGGATATGGATAATAACCATAAGGGAATCTTTCGTCAGTTTCCTGGGGATTTGAATAATAATCATAGCCATATTGATACTCTTCTAAAGGTTGTTCCGGGTAATATGGATAGTTCACTTTTTTCACCGCCTAAGTTTTTATGCTTTTTACTGTATTCATTATAGAAAGAATTGGAGTATGTACCCATCAAATTTTCCCTTTGAAAATTCGACGGGAGATAAGGAGTATTTTAATAATAAAAAGAACTTAGTTGTCTTTTTTATTTTTTTGTAAGGTATCTGCTGTATGAGGCAAAGTAGGCAGTTCGAAGCTTTTAATAAAGGAAGCGTAAGCAATCGTGTCTTTAATAGGATTTACATAAGATAATTGTTGACCTTGGTAGCTGAAATTAAAGGTGATCCAAGCAAAGTCTTTATTATTGTTGGAAATCAGCTTTGCGTTATGTATAAAAGCAGATGCAGCAATCATCGCATCTGGGCCTTTAATTTTTTTATTTGATTCTATTTTAGCTTTTCTGCGAATTTGAGCTGCTAGTTGTGCAATTTCACTTGTAATGTCTACAATCTTATCTGTCATATCGTAAATATAATGGTTTTTTACTGCTTTGACTTGAGGATTTGTTTCTACTTCCCAATGCGAGAGCAGTTCCATTTCCACAATGGTAGGCATTAAAAATTCCGTATTATTTGAAATAAGTTCATTAATATACTCGACAACTTCCGGATAGTTAAGAGCATGTGAAGCCCAAATGTTTGTATCAATGATTACTTTTTCATCAAACACAAATCGTTCACTCCTCTCTACTAGCCATTTGTATCAGCTCTTCTAACCCAGCAGGAGAGTAAAGAGCTGCGGATTGTGAAAGTTGCTTGCTTAATAGAAATTTTTCATATTTAGGCAGTCTAGTTTTTTCTGATTTTATGTGTTTTTCTTGTGTGCCGTTTAGTAGACCGTCTCTTTTATCATATGTGCGTAGAGCTTTATTTTGATGTTTACATTTAAGATTTTTCTTATAAATTAGGGGTGATGGAGGTGATTGCATCGAGGATTGCATATAAGTTTTTCCACTTGCTTTTAGCTTAAAGTGCTTTTGAACTTCCTTGTTGTATGTTCCTTTTTGGTCATCTACCATGCGCTGTGCTTTCATCATATCCCTGCCTTTTATATAAATTTATATAGTATATGTGATGAATTTTTTCTTACTATTCCTTTTATGTAAAAAGATTAAAAAAGTTAGCTGCCTGTAGTTATCAATTTAATTTTCTCCCACGATCATCCATACTTTATTGACAAAGGAAAATTAATCATGGTATATTATCTTTAATTAAAGATATTTAAATTAAAGATAAATGACGAATGGTAAACTAGACGATTTATCCGGAGGAATGTAGAATGAACTACTTAAAAGGAATACACCACGTAACGGCTATTACAAGTAGCGCAGAAAAGAATTATGAATTTTTCACATATGTGTTAGGTATGCGTTTAGTTAAAAAAACGGTCAATCAAGATGATATTCAAACGTATCATTTGTTTTTCGCAGATGATAAAGGAAGCGCCGGAACGGACATGACTTTTTTTGATTTTCCAGGCATCCCAAAAGGTTTTCACGGAACAAATGAAATTTCAAAAACATCTTTCCGCGTTCCGAATGATGAGGCTTTAGACTATTGGGTAAAGCGCTTTGATCGCTTAGAAGTAAAGCATACGGGGATTCAAGAGCTATTTGGGAAAAAGACGCTTTCGTTTGTTGATTTTGATGATCAGCAGTATCAGTTAATTTCCGATGAAGGAAATCAAGGAGTTGAATCAGGCACTCCTTGGCAAAAAGGCCCTGTACCTCTTCAATACGCTATTACGGGACTTGGTCCTATCTTTATTCGTATTGCCGAGTTTAAATACTTTAAAGAAATGATGGAAAAAGTCCTTTTATTTAAAGAGATTGCTCAAGAAGGAGATCTGCACCTATTTGAAGTAGGAGAAGGAGGAAACGGTGCGCAAGTAGTAGTCGAACACAATGAAAAACTTCCGCAGGCTCAGCAAGGTTTTGGAACGGTTCATCACGTTGCTTTTCGCGTAGAAAATCGACAGGCTCTTGAAGAATGGATTAACCGAATGTCAAGCTTTGGTTTCCATACGTCTGGTTATGTGAATCGTCACTTCTTTGAATCGTTGTATGCAAGAGTGGCTCCGCAAATTTTATTTGAATTTGCGACAGATGGACCAGGATTTATGGGAGATGAACCTTACGAAACGCTCGGAGAAAAATTATCACTGCCTCCATTTTTAGAGCCAAAACGTGCAGAAATTGAGAAGCTCGTGCGTCCGATTGATACAGTAAGAAGTACAAAAGAGTTTGTGAAAGAATAGTATATAAAAAACACTCAAATAGCTATTTGAGTGTTTTTTGATGCTTTCTACTTTTACATATACCTGTCACCAATGTTTACTTAAAAAATGCTAATGTGCTACAAGGAAGGAGTAGGAGTGGGTTGTGCATAGCCTTCTTTATATTTTTCATCGATGTCTTTGCGAATATCTTTTATTGATTTGCCTCGGTTATAGTCGAGCATAGCTTTAGCTGCAATTTCTATACACAATCCGCATTTTGTTCCATGATCATCCCAGACAACTGCTCCATTTCTTTTGTTTTTAAAAATAAAGCAGTCATAGCTGTTTTTGTGATTCGCTTCCATACCACACCCGCAGTAGCAAGGGATTTTTTCAAGTAGTTCACGATTTTTAGCAACGGATAAATAAACTAGTTTCATGTCTTTAGGCTGGTTCTTCAAAAACTGTGGTAACACATCTACTCCTGGAGTCTCTTCGCGAATATCAGCAACTGCAGCTTTATGATGTTCATGACCTGAATGTGCAGAAGAGTTTGTAGCAGAAGAAGTTGTTGTATTGTTTGAGCAAGCGGATAATCCAATACTTGTAGCGAGAATCCCCAGCAAAATAATTGATTTTTTCAATACAATTAACATCCTTTCATGTAAAAATAAACGATAGTTGCATCATACACGGCAGTTTATCTATGTAGATAATCAAATACCTGCTTGTTTATATCTAATTCTCTATAAGTATGCAGAGCGGTTATCGTGTATGATAGAGATGGACAAGGAAAAAATATGAAGCACGAATTTATCATAAGGTGGGTTTTGTAAGCAATTGGACAGAAGGAGAAAGTGAACGGAGGTTAAAAAGTAGTGAGTGAACAAAATCAACGTCTTTTTGAATATATTTTAGAGAATTCAGCCTCTATCAGTGAAGAATGGCTGCGCCAAAGAAGTAATATTAAAGGATCGATTTACTCAAAGGACGCAGATGCTTCAGTTGAGAAAAAGCTGCGCGAACAGCATCTTTATACAATCGAAACAATTGCGAGCGGCTTTCTTGATAATCAAGAGATTTTCAAACAACGTATGATGAAATGGACGACGGAAGTAGTAAACAGCAGAATTAAATTTGATACGCCAATTTACGAAGTAGTAGAAGCGCTAAGCAAAACAAGAAAAATTATTTGGACGTATGTCAAAACATATAGCCTGATACATTCATCTATTACAAAAGAAGATATACTGTCTTGGAGTGAAGTTTATCATACAACATTTGATAAACTCATTAATGAATTCTCCGAACAGTATTATAAAATCACAAGGCAAAAAATAAGCCTTCAGCAAGAGCTAATCGACGAAACGAGTTTTCCTGTTATTCCAATTGTAGATCACATCGCGGTCTTGCCTTTGGTAGGGCTTATTGATGAAATCAAAGGTGATTCTATTATCGAGGTTGTTCCAAAAAGATGTGCAGAAAAACATATAAGGCATCTAGTCATTGACTTATCGGGTGTAAATTATGTAGATACGTATGTCGCTCACAAATTTTTTGACTTGATTAACATTTTGCAGCTGCTAGGCATCCATGCGATTATGTCAGGAGTGAGTCCTGACATGGCTCAGACGGCTGTTAATGTAGGAATTAGTTTTAACAAAATTGAAACGTTTGGGCATTTAAAACAAGCTCTCTCTTCGCTTGGTGTAAAGAAAAAAGAAGAAGAGTAAAGTATAGAAATGCTAGATCGAAACGGAACTGTTTGAGACCTTTGCTTTCAGTTCCGTTTTTTTGTTTGTCTATATTCTGTATATGAAAATACAAAATGATATTCTGCTGCATTCAAAATCTTGTAAGCATGCCTTACAAACTCCTTTTCACATGGAGAGAAATGGAAGATACTAAGAAGCAAACGAACGGCGGTTTTCTATGCCAAACGTCTCGTTTAGCTCAAGAATGGAGGTGTAAGGAGCAGAATAAGAGAAGTACATAATGAGATAGTTAAAGTTTTAGGTGAGCACTGATAAGCCGTGTGATTAAGGAGGAGTTCTATGAAAATCATTTATCTTCTTTGCCTGCTTCCGTTTGTAGGAATATTAGGTTTATTGCCACTTGTTAACAAAGTGACGCCGTTTATTTTAGGTATGCCTTTTTTTCTCTTTTGGATTGTTATGTGGGTAATCCTTACGTCTTTTATTATGGGTATTGTGTACAAGCTTGATCCTGCTGTTAAAGGAGGAGATAAATAATGAATATCGCACTGATTATTATTTTTGGTTTTTTACTTTTAGCTATTTATCTTGGAATTCGAGCTACGCGGGGCAAAAAAATGGATTTAGAACAGTGGAGCGTAGGCGGGAGAGGTTTTGGAACCATTTTTGTCTTCTTTTTGATGGCGGGTGAAATCTATACTACTTTTACGTTTCTAGGAGGAAGCGCTTGGGCATATGGAAAAGGAGGGCCGGCGTTTTATATTTTAGCCTATATTTCTTTAGCATACGTGTTAGGGTATTGGATCGGTCCGCAAATATGGCGATATGCGAAGCAGCATAAGCTTATGTCTCAGCCGGATTTTTTTGTTTCAAAATACAAAAGCCCGTTTCTAGGCATCGTTGTTTCATGCGCAGGGGTGCTGGCAATTGTTCCTTATATTATTTTACAATTCAAAGGCCTAGGTATTATTGTATCTGAAGCTTCTTATGGCTCTATTTCTTCAACTGCAGCCATTTGGATTGGAGCCATATCATTAACGGTTTACTTAATGATATCAGGCATACACGGTTCTGCGTGGACGGCTATTGTCAAAGATATTATGATTTTTATTGTCGTATTATTTTTAGGAATATATATGCCGTTTCATTACTACGGAGGTTTACAGCCAATGTTTGAGGCTGTGCATCAAGCAAATCCAGCGTTTCTTACTCTTCCCAAGACAGGTCTAAGTATTTCGTGGTTTATTTCTACAGTCATGCTGACCGTATTAGGATTTTACATGTGGCCGCATACGTTTAATGCAACGTATTCAGCTGAAAACGAGAATGTATTTCGAAAGAATTCTATTATAAGTCCTATTTATACGTTAATGCTGCTTTTTGTCTTTTTTGTAGGGTTTACTGCTCTTATGCAGGTACCTGGACTACAAGGCGCAGAAGCGGACTTGTCACTGCTTCGTCTTTCCATTCAAACATTTGACCCGTGGATTGTCGGCTTTATTGGCGCAGCTGGTTTATTAACAGCGCTTGTGCCTGGATCCATGCTTTTGATGGCAGCTTCTACGTCACTGTCTAAAAACGTTTATGGCGTTCTTGTTCCCTCAGCGACGGGCAAACAAATTTCGATGCTGGCTAAATGCTTCGTACCGGTCATTGCGCTTGTTTCAGTCTATTTTACACTTCATGGAGGGAATACGATTGTAACGCTTTTACTAATGGGCTACAGCATTGTGACGCAGCTGTTTCCTGCTTTTATTTTTAGTTTAATGAAAAACAATATCGTGACTAAATATGGGGCGTGTGCTGGTATTGTTGCCGGCATTGCGTCTGTGATGTATATAACCATTACTGAAACAACGCTTGGCACGCTGTTTCCTGCGTTGCCACAAATCATTAAAGATACAAATGTCGGCGTTATTTCTTTATTTATTAATTTAGTTGTATTAATGGTGGTCAGTTTAGCAACGAAAAAAATCGCCGCACAGCCGCATTTTGAAAGCGGGGCGGTAGATGGAAAACAAATTTTGTGAAATTTTTTTTCCAATTGCGTTTTAAGAACATCATGAAGGGTATAAAAGTAGTGCATCAACAAAATGTTCAATATGGCTGCAAGATATAAGCAGCCTTCTCGATAAAATGTAACGATTGCGTTGTTTTTAAACATAGGTAACGAGTGTGAAAAGCAACAAGACGTATGCCACAAGCGGTGTACGTCTTTTCTATGAAAGATATTTACCTAAAAAAGGAGATGATAACATGACATGTGAAAAAGCATTTGAGCAAAAGAAAGATCTTTTAATGAATCAAATTATTGAATCAGGTTATTTTAAAGCAGAAGACGGGAGACATTTGTACGAATTGAATTTAAGTGAACTAGAACAAACGCATCACGATCTTCAAAACCAAAAGGTAAGAGAAGTATAATTAAAATCCCCCAGATTATTAGAAATTCAGCTGATTTCGTATATGTGTGTAAACACCAGCTGTTCAGTTTGTTTCTCCGCTGCTTTTTTGCTTAAAAGCAGGCACGTTTCTTTTTCTTCCGGTGCGTTTACAGCCTCGCTGTTTCCAATCATACTCCTCAAACATATAACTCAACACTTAAGAAATATGCGAATAAAAATAAAAAAAAGCGCAGCTTCTGCGCTTTTTTTATTGAGTTAAAAACGAGTGGAAGCCGCTGTTTTTTTAGGTTTGCTCATTGCTTTTTTTAATACTTCAGAAAAATAGGGCTCTCCGTTAGGATTTTGCTGTCTTAGCAAGTCAATGGTTCCTTTCACGTCATCCATAGCTCTGTGAGCGTGCTCTCTCTCAATATCATGATGGTCAAGAAGCGTTGTTAGTTTTTTATTAGGAAAGCCGTACTCTTTCCATTTGACAGCACGCATAGAGCAGTGCCATTTTTGGTTAAATAAAGATGGATACCGTTTTAAAAGAAAACTGCGATCGAAAGAAGCATTATGAGCGATGATAGCCGAAACGCTAGTTAACAGCGATTCCACTTTTTTATCGTCTAATGTTTTATTTTTGACCATCTCATTTGTAATTCCCGTTAAGTTTGTAATATACGGGAAAATGGGAGTTGAAGGCATATTAAATTCTTCATATTCTTCTACAATGTCGATTATTTCTCCGGTAGAAGAATCGTAAGAAACAACAGCAATTGCTAATTCGATAATATCGCATGTTTGCGCACTTAATCCCGTTGTTTCAACATCTAAAACGGCTGCTAATTTCACTTGTTCAGTTGACAACTCGTCGCCCTCCCTTTCTATTTATCATTCTACTAGCTTATCATTTTTTAACAGAAAACGTTAGTAAAAAAGATGAGGGAGCACGTACATGGATTTATTTTATACGCCTGCGTGGAAAAGGAATTTACTTTTTTAAAGGAGATGACGATAGCAAAGGAGAATAGTAATATTTACTCATCTAAATTAAGTCTTCATTGAAAATAATGAAATGAAGGAAGAAGGGGATCGTTATCATGCAATTGCTGTATATGGTACTTTTTCTTGTCTTAATTTTTTGGGGAATTACATCTTTTATTCATTACAGGAATCAAACTATTAAAGTTCGTTTGAACAAACATTATACGAATGCAGTAGAATGGATTGAAGCTGTCAAACAAGAGCTAGAAAAGCAAGGGAAATCCGTGAGTTATGAAGGGGATTTCTTGTTTAAAATTGATGAAAAACCTTATGAAATCGCAGCGCGTAATATGTCTATTTGGAGCATGTCGCTCTATCATATCTTGCTGCAGCGTCAAAAAGAACATTCTTAAATTTACTTGCATACAGAGATTATCACTTCTTGTCTATTGAGAAGTGATTTTTTTATCTTTCTGTATCCATAATGGGGAATTTTTTGTTTTCATATAATAGTAATACAGAAAAGATAGTTCTAATTCCCTAAAAAATACGCTTCGTATATTTTTAGTTTTGGTTATCCATTTGGCATGGAATTTGCATATGTAATAAGGGTTTATCAGACATTTTAATTGTCAGGCAAAGAAAACTAGTTACATACTATAAAACTATTTTACATTATCTACTAGAATCAAAAAATTTTAATAATATAGTAAAATGTAGTTGACCTTCCTAGTTTTAGAATATAAAATAAATCTTGCTAATAGTTTGAAAATTCTAAAATGGAGGGGTTTACTTGAAAAGCTGGAAAAAGATTTTGGGGACATCTTTTCTTGCCACAACTGTTACATTAAGCGGAGTGGGGCCAGTACTTATGAACGGAAGTACTGCTTCAGCTAAAACCGCACAATCGGAGGAACTTCCGAGTTCACCAATTGATATGAATACAGTACCGGAAGAAAGATTGGCTAACGCACTGAAAAACCAAGGAGTCATTTCTCAAAGTGCAACACCGCAAGAAGTGAAGAAAGCCGTTACTTCTTACATAAACAAAAAAGATGCACATAAAGAGAGCATGAAGGGACATAAAGCTAGCAAAATTGATTTGAAAGCGAAAGAAATGCAAACAAAACAAAAAGAAAAGTTTCAACGAGGCGAATTTGCTAACATTAAGTCTCAAGGAAACAATTCGGGGAACGGGGTAAATGTTAAACCTGCAGCTCAGGCCAAATATAACGGACAAGTGAGAAAAGATAAAGTTCTTGTTCTTTTAGTCGAATACGCAGACTTTAAGCACAACAATGTCGTTCAAGAACCTGGTTATATGTATGCAAAAGATTTTAACCGAAATCACTATCAGCAATTAATGTTTGGAAAGAAAGATTTTACGCTATTTAACGGTAAGAAAATTAAAACGTTTAAACAATATTATGAAGAACAGTCTGGAGGTAGTTACACAGTAGATGGAACGGTTTCTGACTGGTTAACTGTACCAGGAAACGCAAAAGAATACGGAGCAGATAATCCAGCGGGAGGAAACGATAATGCGCCTGGATCTAAAGGGCCTCGTAACCTCGTAAAAGAAGCGCTTGCTGCAGCAGCAAAAAGCGGCATTAATCTTTCAGATTATGATCAGTTCGATCAATATGATATCGATGGAGACGGCAACCGAAATGAGCCTGACGGCATAGTGGACCACTTAATGGTCATTCATGCTGGAACTGGGCAAGAAGCAGGTGGAGGTAAACTAGGAAACGATGCTATCTGGTCTCATCGCTCTACTTTGGGACAAGTGTATAAAGTTCCTGGAACAAACATGGCTGCTTATGATTATACAATTGAACCAGAAGACGGAGCAGTTGGCGTTTTTGCTCATGAATTTGGCCATGATTTAGGTTTGCCGGATGAGTATGATACACAGTATACGGGTCAAGGTGAGCCGGTAGGCGTTTGGTCAATTATGAGCGGAGGGAGCTGGGCTGGTGAAGTAGCTGGAACAGAACCGACAAGTTTCTCCCCGCAAAATAAAGAATTTTTCCAAGCAAATATGGGTGGAAACTGGGCAAATATTCAACAAATCGACAGCAAAAACATTACAAAATCGGGCTCTGTGAGCGTGGTTGATCAAAGTGTGACAAAATCTAAACGACCAGGTATTGTGAAGATTAATTTACCTAAAAAAGCTGTTCAAGGGATTAAGCCTGAGTTTGGAAGCAACTATTACTACAGTAAACGCGGAGACGATCTGCATACGACGATGACTACGCCAGAGTTTGATTTAACAGCAGCAAAAACAGCTAAATTCAATTACAAAGCATTCTATGAAGTAGAGGCAGAATACGATTACTTATATGTAAATGCGATTCTTCCTGACGGTTCAAAAGTTCTGTTAGATACAATTGGTGATAAAGCGAATAATGCAGATGGTTCTGCTGAAACATCTAACGGAAAATGGGAAGATAAAAGCTATGACTTGACGCAGTTTAAAGGTAAAAAAATCAAGCTTCAATTTGAATACGTAACGGACGGTGGACTTGCTCTTCAAGGATTCGCCCTTGATAATGCTAGTTTAGTAGTAGATGGAAAAACGGTATTTACGGACGATGCTGAAGGAGCTCCAAAAGTAACGTTAGATGGATTTGAAAAGACAAACGGCATCAGCTACAAAGATAACTATTATTACCTTGAGTGGAGAAACTACGCAGGCAGTGATAAAGCACTTCAATTCGCGCGCGGTGCAAAATATAATACAGGCATGCTGCTTTGGTACGCAGATGAAAGCTATCTTGATAACTGGGTAGGACAACATCCAGGTGAAGGATTCCTTGGTGTAGTTGATTCACATGCTCATAAAGTTCTTTACTTTAATGTGAATGGTATTAGCACTACAGCAAATTCAAGCCGATATCAAATTGCAGACGCGGCGTTCTCATTTGATAAATCACCTGCTTGGTCATATTCTCATAAAACATGGGGAACGATTTCATCTAAAGAATCAAACGGCGTTACAAGCTTTAACGACAAAAAATCGTATTTAGATGAAAGAATTAAAGATGCAGGCCGCTTGCTTCCTCAAAACGGATTAAAATTAGACGTAATTGGTGAAGCGAAAGACAATTCAGCTGGTGCTGTATGGATTCATAAGTAGAATTGGACGTATTAAAAAGATCTGAAGAGCGTATTCTTCGGATCTTTTTTTGTATCATAAAATCAAAATAAACTATGAGCTAAATAATCAAAGACGCTAAGCCCGTTTAAAAAATAGAAAAAAGGGAATTTTCAACAGTGAATAATTGTTATTATGTCATGAAATTCATCCATATAATCAATACTAATAGGTAAAGAAAATATTGAAAAGGAGTTCTAACTATGAGCTATCGTATCGAAAGAGATTCAATTGGAGAAATCAAAGTGGCAGAAGATAAACTATGGGGAGCGCAGACGCAAAGAAGTAAAGAAAACTTTCCGATAGGAATTGAAAAAATGCCGATTGAAGTAATACGCGCTTTTGCGGTTTTAAAGAAAAGTGCGGCTATTAGTAATCATAAACTAGGCAAACTATCAGCAGGGAAATCGGAAGCCATCGTACAAGCTGCTAACGAAATTATTGAAGGGAAATGGAATGAACATTTTCCTTTAGTGGTATGGCAGACAGGAAGCGGAACGCAATCAAACATGAATGTAAATGAAGTGATTTCCCACCGTGGAAACCAGCTAATAAACGGCGACGAAACGCTCCATCCAAATGATGATGTCAATATGTCACAAAGCTCTAACGATACTTTCCCTACAGCTCTTCATATTGCAGCTGTACTAGAAGTCGAAGATAAATTATTGCCTGCTCTAAAAACATTAAAAGAAACGTTCGCTGCGAAGCAAGAGCAGTTTAAAGATATTATTAAAATAGGAAGAACCCATTTGCAGGATGCTACACCGCTAACACTAGGACAAGAAATTAGCGGATGGCATCATATGCTCGAAAAGAACGAAGAAATGATTAAACAAAGCGTAGAGTATATGAAGGAATTAGCTATTGGCGGTACAGCTGTTGGGACGGGGATAAATGCACATCCTGACTTCGGTGCTGAAGTAGCGAAAGAAATCAGCAGCACGCTTGGAAAAACATTTATCTCAGCACCTAATAAATTTCATGCATTAACAAGTCATGATCAAGTGGTTTATGCCCACGGTGCACTCAAAGCCTTAGCAGCTGACTTAATGAAAATCGCCAATGACGTACGCTGGCTGGCAAGCGGTCCTCGGAGCGGACTAGGCGAAATTACAATTCCTGCTAACGAACCAGGAAGTTCTATTATGCCTGGAAAAGTAAATCCAACTCAAAGTGAAGCTCTAACAATGGTTTCTGCACAAGTGCTTGGGAATGACGTGACGATTGGCATTGCGGCTAGTCAAGGAAACTTTGAATTAAATGTATTTAAGCCGGTTATTATTTATAATTTTTTACAATCAGTCAGACTGCTGACAGATTCCATGCAGGCTTTTAACGATAAATGCGCAGTAGGAATTGAACCCAACAAAGAAAAAATTCAGCATAATCTAGAAAATTCTCTTATGCTTGTAACAGCATTAAATCCGCACATAGGTTATGAAAACGCGGCTAAAATCGCCAAACTGGCTCATCAAGAAGGAACCACATTAAAAGAAGCAGCGGTCAAAACAGGACTCCTGACAGAAGAACAATTTGAGCGATGGGTAAATCCTGCGAATATGATTCATCCATCAGAATAAAAAAAGAAGCCAAGCATTCCGAGCTGCTTGGCTTCTTTTTTTAATAAAATAAACATTGTTCTAAATAAACATATAAAAGAAACTGCGGATTAAAAGAAATTTTACACGTCCTTATACTAGATTCAAGTACATAAGATTAGGGTATTTACATATTTATAAAGGAGGAATTCAAGTGACGTACGAAGTGAAGTTTTATTTTGGAAATGAAAAATCAATCAGTACATTGGTTGAATCAGAAAATGTAAAAGAGCTTGAGGAATCTATTATTCATACGCAAGGATGGTATCGTTATTATGACAAAAAACACGAAGCTTATTTAGCCATTCAAATGAGCAACGTTTTACACATTGTTATAAAAGAATATCAGGATCCGGAAAAACAGGGGTTTTAAAGTATTCGTCGTATACATAAGGAAGCTAGCAAAAGAGGTGAAAACTATGCAAAGGCGACACTCAAATAATCCTATTATTCTCGACGTTTCTCATCATCAAGGAATCATTAATTGGAAAGAAATAAAAAACACCTCAGTAAAAGGGGTGTATATAAAGCTAACAGAAGGCGGAACTTTTGTAGACCCTAGATCCTATGAAAATTATATAGGTGCCAAAAATGCGGGCTTGAGAGTAGGATTTTATCATTATGCTCACTGTACAAATAGTCCGGAAAAAGAAGCTGCTTTTTTTATTACTCAGCTCGGACAAATGAAACTAGACCTTCCCCCATGTTTGGATCTAGAAGAAGATAAGAAAAAGTCCAAAGAGTTTATTTCTCGCTTTGCCGCAAGCTGGCTCGAGCATGTTCACAAAACAACAGGGATTAAGCCTATCGTATATACGAACTATCATTTTGCTAAAACTTTTTTTACAAACGAAATAAGTAAGTATCCTTTGTGGGTAGCAAGATATAGTGCAGCCAACAGACAAGGCGGTATGCAGCACCCTGGTGAGCTAAGTCAGTGGCAGCGATGGGCAATGTTTCAGTATACGGATTCTGGCAGAGTAAAAGGAATTTCTACAAACGTGGATATAAATGAAATGGACTACTCATTTTTTAAAGAAGTCACAACAAATCTCTCTATGACGAATAATACAAAAGGACCCTTTGTGTATTCTAAAGGTGATAGAGGGTTAGGAGTCAAACAAATTCAGCAAAACTTACTTGCACTAGGTTTTTCTCTTCCGAAGTTTGGAGCAGACGGTTTCTATGGAGATGAATTAATCGCTGCGGTGAAAAAATTCCAGAATCGATATGGCCTTTTTTCAGATGGGATAGCAGGAGCGGACACACTGCCGCGTCTTGTTAAAGAAGTGAATAATCTGAATAATCTGGTTTGAGAGATTACCTAATAGGGAAAAGTCACTGTAAGATTCAAAAAGGTACAAGGAAGGAGCTATTATGAGAAAACGAAAACAAAAAGCATTGATATCAGGTATTACCCTATCAACTGTAGGAGTCGGCATTACGTCTTATATATTAAGCGATGCTGCGAAACGACGAAAAGTAAAAGGATTTGTTCGAAGTGCCAAAGTAAAACTTTCAAGTTTATCTAAAAAACAGCAGGTAAATGCTAGCCTAAATAAAGATGTGCATTCAGATCCTACGTACGTTTCTGAAAGCAATATGATTTCAGAAGGACCTATGTATCAAGATCAGCATAGATAATAAAAAAACTAGTCTTGCCTCGGGCAAGACTAGTTTTTTTATTAATTTTATAAATAGCAGCGCTTATTCATGTTACACTCTCTATATAAGGGAATTATTTCACGCATATTTACAAGTAAAGGAGGATTAGAAGGAGTGGTTAGTAGCGGACTATTTGTTAACTTATGTATTTTTTCGTTTTTTGTGAGTATTATGATTGCGATACGAATATTTTTGTTACAGCGTCTAGCCCATAAATACAAATGGATGAGTGGTATTTATGCAAGTATTGTTTCTGCTATTCTTATGGTATATAGCGTTACGTATCAACAGATTACATATGATTTACGTTTTCTTCCTCTTATTTTGACCGTTTTATACTTTGGTTATAGAGCCGGTGCAGTTGCAGGTATTACTATGGCCGTGTGCAGTATCTATTTAGAAAGTCATTGGTTACTGACTATCTTAATTTTAATTTTTACCTTTTTGTTTTCCTTTCCTCTTATTCGATATAGAAAGAAGTTTGCTTTATTAAAACAATCTCTTCTTTGTTTTTTTATTCATTTTATCGTTCATGTCTTACTGACAAATTACTTCTGGAATACACCTATTCAGTCGCCGTTTTATAGCGAAGTAGAATATTTAGTGTTCGGAATTCTCGGACTGGGAATAGCCGTAGCGACGATAGAATTTTATCGTAAATTTTACGCTGTAGCAGAAGAAGCTGCTTATGCTGGATCAGATTCATGTAAGGATGAAGAAGATTCTTTTTTTATCAGAATAATGAAAAAAGAATTAGAATATACGAAAGAACAGCTGGAGTCTTTTATTAATCATCACATGGATGCGGTGATCATAACTGATTTAGAAGGGCGGATCTTGCGAGTTAATGAAGCCTACGAAAAAGTATATGGTTGGAAAGCCCACGAAGTCATTGGGAAAAAATATTACGATATAGCAGGAGCTTTTAGTGAGGACGTACATGAGAATATAAAAAAGACGGTTGCTGAAAAAGAGGCAATCAATCGAGTAGAAGTAGTAAGAGCTCGTAAAGATGGAAGTTTAGTAGACCTTCGCATCACTATTTCGCCGATTTTTAATGGCAAAGATGAGTTGGTAGGTTTGTCTGGAGTATGTGTGGATATATCTGAAGCTAAAAAAGCTAAACAAGAGCTTGACTTGTTACATCGTAAGCTTAAGGAAAGTGAGTTAAAGTACCGCACGTTATTTGAATATGCAAACGACGCAATTTATTTACTTGAAATAGGTTCGAATCATTTTCCTTCTCGTTTTATTGAAGTAAATGAAGCCGGCTGTAAGCGCTTTGGATATACGAGAGAAGAGCTTTTATCCATGCCTTGCCACCATATTATACCTAGAGATTCTGACATTGTTCAAAAAACAGTCGAAGAAATCCGCCAAGGAAATCTTTCTTTTACGCTGCAATCACAGTTTGCATTTAAGTCTGGCGAAATAAAAAAACTAGAATATAGTGGAAAGCTGTTCAATATAGAAAACAAAAAAGTGCTTCTTATTGTTTCAAGAGACAGAACAGAGTACTTAAAAACAGAAGAGCTGCTGCAGAAATCTGAGAAATTAGCAGCGGTCGGGCAGCTTGCTACAGCTATTGCTCATGAAATTAGAAATCCTTTAACGGCCATCAAAGGGTTTATGCAGCTATTAACTGAAAAAGCGAGTAAAGAAGAGTTAACCTATATGAATATTATATCCTCTGAAATTGAGCGTATTGAAATGATTACAGATGAATTCATGTCAGTGGCAAAACCACAGGCCGTAACATTTCAGTCAATTGATTTGCAGCTGTTAATTCAACAAGTGATTTTATTGCTGCAGCCTCAAGCAACCATGAAAAACATCTTTATTGAACTTCATTCATATGGAGAAATGCCTCTTGTATATTGTGAAAGCAATCAAATGAAACAGGTGTTTATAAATATTCTTAAAAATGCGATTGAAGCAATGCCTTCTGGAGGAGAAATTAAAGTTGAGCTGAGACAAAAAGACAGCAATCACCTTTATATTCAAATTATTGATGAAGGTGTAGGAATTTCAAAAGATCGTATCAAACATTTAGGTGAACCATTTTACAGTATTAAAGAAGACGGCATTGGGTTAGGGTTAATGATATGCTTTAATATTATCCAGCAGCATAAAGGAACTCTTAGTATTGAAAGTGAAGTAAACAAAGGGACGAATGTGGAAATTTGTTTACCGTTAGAATAAAAGGTAATCAGTTAAAGGAAGAAGAAATTTTGCAACAAGTTGTTTAGTAAAGTTATAATATTCTATGCTGGAGTAAAATAAGCAAAGGAGTGGTTACGATTAAACAGAAAAAGTGGATTAACATATTTCGTATTCTGTATATTATTTTTGCTATTATTGCGATTGGAGCATCTTTTGGAGACTATTCTTTTGGGCTGAATAATCCCCGCATAGTCAGTTTAACGGCTCTCGTTTTGGCGGTTATTTGTATTGTTCCGTATTACATACTTCGCTTTAAAGAACAAGCTTCTAAAAGTAAATAAGTTAATATTTGTTATCTTAAAAGAGGATGGGACAAAAGTATTTTAGTTGAAGGAAGATCCGAACGATTCATCGTTCGGATTTTTTTGCTATGGTGAACATGGGTTTAATTTAGCTGGTTGCTTCTAGCGGTTGATTGGAGTGATTTCGTTATGTCTCAATCTCTTTTTATCGTCATAAAAGGGCGATAAATGGGCGAGCATTTTTCCTAGCCTGTACATATGCTATAGAGTAAACAGGCTACGGAGGTGAAGTGAAATGGGATTTTGTAACTGGGGTTACGGCGGTGGTTATGGCTACGGCGGTTACGGCGGCTACGGTAATTACGGTGGCGGTTTTGCATTAATCGTTGTACTATTTGTTTTATTAGTTATCGTTGGTTGTACATGTTTCAAATAAAAAAAAGCACGAATCTGCAAAGATTTTAGTAGATTCGTGCTTTTTTATGTTCATAAGAAGGGCAGTACTATAATAAAATAATGTTGTGCACATACATAAAAAACATATAAAAAATTTAATTAATAGATTAAAAAAATAAAAAAATGAAGAGGAAGAGTAGACTTAAGCTGCAAAAAGGGTCTGAAATTTATAATTTTCCTTATAAGTAATTTTTGTAAAATGCTTAATAGAACTGATAGTAAGACCGAATAACACTACCTAGACCGCTAGTTTTTATCAGCTGACTAGAAGAATTATTTTACTTGTATGAAAATCAACGTAAATGATTTTCATATAGTTTAAATAGGTAAAAAAGACTTATTGCAGAGTGTTTATTTTTAATTTTCATAATAATAGGAATATTAAAATAATATATAGACGTAGTAATTTTTAGTTGCTATAATGTTGCTAATTATCACAATTAACAGAAAAATTGAGGTAATTAAATTTACTAGGGATAGGGAGAAAAAACTATGAAAAAGAAAAAACAGGCTTTAAAGGTATTATTATCAGTTGGTATTCTTTCTTCATCATTTGCTTTTGCACATACGAGCAGTGCTGCGCCAAATAATGTACTTTCAACTGAAAAGTATAACAAAGAAATCAAATCTCCTGAGTTTATTTCCGGAAAGCTTTCAGGACCGTCATCACAGAAGGCTCAAGACGTTGTATTTCACTATATGAATACAAATAAAGACAAATATAAATTAGGAAATGAAAATGCTCAAAACTCATTTAAAGTAACAGAAGTGGTGAAAGATCCTGTGGAACAAGCAACCGTGGTACGCTTGCAGCAAGTATATAATAATATTCCTGTTTGGGGATCTACTCAATTAGCACACGTAGCGACAGATGGAACCTTAAAAGTTGTATCAGGTACAGTAGCTCCTGATTTAGATAAAAAGGAAAAATTAAAAGGACAGAAGCAAGTTGACAGCAAAAAGGCGATTCAAGCAGCTGAAAAAGACTTAGGATTTAAGCCGACGTATGAAAAATCTCCTTCATCTGAACTGTATATTTATCAAAATGGTTCAGACACTACATATGCTTATGTAGTAAATTTAAATTTCTTAAATCCTGAACCAGGCAACTATTATTACTTTGTTGATGCTACTAGCGGTAAAGTACTGGATAAGTACAATACAATTGATTCCGTAGCTGGTTCAAAAGCCGACGTGAAGCAAGCGGCAAAACCGGCAGCGAAACCTGTAACAGGCACAAATGCTATTGGCTCAGGGAAAGGAGTGCTTGGAGATACTAAATCCTTAAAGACAACGTTATCTGGTTCTACGTACTACTTACAAGATAATACAAGAGGCGCTACAATCTATACGTACGATGCAAAAAATCGTACATCTCTTCCGGGTACGCTATGGGCAGATATCGATAATACGTACAATGCAACCCGCGATGCAGCTGCAGTAGATGCTCACTATTATGCAGGCGTGACATATGATTATTATAAAAACAAGTTTAACCGCAACTCCTATGACAATGCAGGAGCTCCGCTAAAATCGACTGTTCATTATAGCAGCGGCTACAACAATGCGTTTTGGAATGGCTCTCAAATGGTATATGGAGATGGAGATGGAACTACTTTTGTTCCGCTATCAGGAGGATTAGATGTTATCGGACATGAATTGACGCATGCGGTCACAGAAAGAAGTTCTAATTTAATCTATCAATATGAATCAGGTGCATTAAACGAAGCAATTTCCGATATTTTCGGAACATTGGTAGAATACTATGACAACCGCAATCCAGATTGGGAAATTGGAGAAGATATTTATACGCCTGGAACAAGCGGTGATGCCCTTCGTTCAATGAGCAACCCAGCGAAATACGGAGATCCGGATCATTATTCAAAGCGCTATACAGGTTCTAGTGACAACGGCGGAGTTCATACAAACAGTGGTATTATCAACAAAGCTGCTTACTTGCTAGCTAACGGAGGAACGCATTACGGCGTTACTGTAACAGGCATCGGCGGCGATAAGCTAGGAAAAATTTATTACCGTGCTAATACGCTATACTTCACTCAATCTACAACGTTTAGCCAAGCGCGTGCAGGTTTAGTACAAGCTGCTGCTGATCTATACGGTTCAGGATCTCAAGAAGTAATTTCAGTAGGCAAGTCATTTGACGCAGTTGGTGTTCAATAAGTTATAAACCAAAAGTCGCAAGATAAATGAGGTATCTTACGACTTTCTATACTACCTTACTACCAATAAAGGAGTACTCGTATAAATATATTACAGTACTCCTTTATTTTATGTTAATAAATCAGGAAGATAGATTTCTTCTCAATTCATAAAAATCCGCTTCTTATTCCTCCCTTTTATATCCATTCGAATTATACCGTTGTTTGTTAAATGAAGAGGACCCGTTTTAGTAAACGGTCTTATTATAAAATGTTATAATAAAGAAAAGAATTGAATACATACATATGAAAAAGGAGTGGAGGAATCAATGGATAAAATTGCTGTTATTTCAGATATCCACGGAAATCTTCCTGCATTAGAAGCAGTTTTAGCTGACATACAACAACGAGATATCCATCGCATCATTTGTCTAGGTGATTTAGTAGGAAAAGGACCTGACTCAAGTAAAGCGATTGATATCATAAAAGAAAAGTGCGAAGTAACAGTAATGGGAAACTGGGATGACTTCATTACAAAGCCTGCGGAATTTGAAGCGCTAAAATGGCATCAGAAGAAGTTAAGTTCAGCTCAAGAGGCATACTTAAAGGAACTTCCTTTTTCTGTTGAGTTTATGATGAGCGGAAAATTAATTAGAATGTTTCACGCTTCACCTAGAAGTCTTTATGACCGAATTCAACCCTGGGATTCACTTGAAAAGCGCCTTAGTCTATTTGCTAATACGGAATATACGGAAAATATAAAAGGATCAAGAGAGCCAGATGTCATCTGTTACGGAGATGTACATAATGCATTTATTCAACATATTAAAGGGAAAACGCTATGTAATGTAGGAAGTGTAGGAAACCCGCTTGATTTACCACAAGCTTCCTATCTTATCTTGGAAGGAAAGGATCAAGACGAAAGCCCTTCAGCATTTTCTATTCAATTCGTGCGTATTCCATACGATATTGAAAAGGCAATCGAATTGGCGAGATCTGTAGAGATGCCGGACTTTGAACCTTACGTTCAAGAACTAAAAACAGCTCGCTATAGAGGACTGAAAAATTAAGAATAGAATGAATCTCAACCTTCAGCATAAGTGCTGAAGGTTTTTTAGTGGAGCATATGAGGGGTTTTTCAACATCATTAGTATGATACATGCAAATAAAAGTTATTCCGATGAATTTAAGAGAGGGAAAACTTGGAGAAAAACATACAGCATTTGAAAGGAAATAAATTTTATTTTATGAAGACAATATGAAGAGGGCAATTCTATTTGAACATAAAGTCATGCAAAAACGCCCCTGAAAAGCTGCTTTTACTATAACGAGTGGAGGAATACATGATGAAATTTTTTATTGATACAGCTAACCTGGAAGATATTAAAAAAGCATATAAAATTGGGGTATTATCAGGTGTTACTACAAACCCTTCGCTAGTAGCTAAAGAAGGCGTAAAGTTTGAAGATCGCATCGAAGAAATTTTAAAAACCGTCCCGGAAGTAGAATCCGTTTCAGCAGAAGTCACGCCCGACACAGTAACAGCAGATGACATGATTGCTCAAGCAGAAGAGCTTATCAAAATTAACGGAGGAGACAAAAATATAACGATTAAACTTCCTATGACCATTGCTGGATTGGAAGCAACCCGTTATCTAGCTAAAAAAGGCGTAAAAACAAACGTAACGTTAATTTTCACAGTGAATCAAGCGCTTCTAGCAGCTCGTGCCGGTGCCACATACGTATCGCCATTTTTAGGACGCTTAGACGATATTTCAGAAGACGGGGTTTATCTGGTATCTCGAATTGCAGAGCTATTTCGAGTTCAACACATTGACTCACAAATTATAGCAGCGTCAGTAAGACACCCAGATCACGTCACACGAGTAGCTCTTGCTGGGGCGCATATTGCGACCATTCCGTATGCCGTAATTGAACAATTAGTAAAACACCCGTTAACAGAGCAAGGAATTGAAAAATTTGCATCAGACTGGGAAAAAGCCGTAAAAAGTTAAATTGACTTAAGGAGAAGACATCATTTTAGTGTCTTCTCTGCTTAAAGAGTACACGAAGATTCTTTTTTTGTATTTTGCAGAAAACAACTTATCATTAATAGGCGAACATCCTATACATATACACAGAGATGACATACGTTAATAGAAACGAAAGAGGTGTTAAAATGGGCTGTATTATTAACATTGAGAATATCGTGACTAACGGGTTAAAAGACAATTCGAATGTAAGCGTAGGCTGTGTTGTACAAAATAGCCACACAGCAAATACAAAATCGGTAGGAGCTTGTTTTTCGTTTGGAAATGGTTCTCCTGCTATTGCCTCTATGACAAACAGTAATATCGACTTTTGCAAAGATGAAGAAAATAAAGAGCAACAATCTTGAAAACAATTCCAGAAATACTCTTTCTGGAATTGTTTTTTGGTAAGTGATAGAGTTTTGTTAATAAGATGTTGGATTTTTCAAAGACAAATATCCATGGGGAAGGTGAGCTGCGCTATGAGCATTATTTCGATGATTCCTTATACATACATTGAAAGAAAAGTGAAACGAACACAAAAGGTGACGATTCAGCATTCAAAAGACATATGCTTATACGCTGATAGTATTCAAACAGAGAAAAATTGCTTCCACGTTAACAGCGTGTTTGATATCTCTTACAAATGCGTCTCAAAAGAAAGCGGCTTTTTATACTTACATACAAATCAAGGGATGTTCGCTTATACCATACACACCGATCCTGCTGATTTTATAGCAGCATATAAAGATATAAAAAAGAAGGGATAACATTGCTGTCATCCCTTCTTTTTTTGTTATTATTTTATCCACTGTACAACTTGATCCATACTTCTTCTTGTCTTGCCGCGCTTAGGTTCATGAATTCGGTAGCCGAATGCAACCATAACGGAAACATCAAACTTGCCGTCTTCTAGTAATCCTTCTTCTTTTAGAATTTCATGTACTTGGTCATAGTTAAACCCTTCAATTGGGCAAGAATCAATGCCAATTTGAGCAGCTGATGTCATCATATTAGCTAGTGCAATATAAGATTGTTTGCTAGCCCAATCAAATAGCGCTCGCTTGCTTTCGAACAAGTGAAAATCATTTTCTTGGAAATCTTTATAACGAGGCATTAATGTCTCTAATACATCATCCGGCATTTCTTTTACGTTTTTTTGAAGATCCAATACATATTCAGAGTCATATCTTGCGTCTGTGCGAGAAAGAATGATAACAAAATGACTTGCTGTAGGAATTTGACCTTGTGCTCCCCAAGAAACAGCTTTTAATTTTTCTTTTAAATCTTTATTTTCAACGACTAAAAACTTCCAAGGCTCGTAACCTACTGAGCTTGGAGATAAGCGCCCTGTTTCTAAAATAAATTGGAAATCTTCATCGGAAATTTTCTTCGTTGGATCAAACTCTTTTGTAGCATGACGAAAGTTAAATGCGTCTAAAATTTCTTGTTTCTTATCTGTATTGTTCATGTGTAAACAACCTTTCTGTAAAAATATTTAATGATGAACTGTTCAGAGTAATCTATACCCTGTATAGCTTACAACTAACAGTCAGTTAACATACAATTTGTCATAAAATCCGTTTGCAGATTTATCATAAATCATATAAATCATTCTAACAAGTACGCACATTTTTGTTGTATAGTATACTTTTTTATACTATTGATGCAGTTTTATAAGAAGCAGAAAGGAGTAAACAATCTGTGGAGTTTCGTCTTAGAAAAAGTAGTTAAGAGGGGTAGAAAGGAGAAGAGTAATCTTCTCCTTTTTAATTAAATTTTTGTATTCGATTTCTTCGCTTTGTTTTCAAGTTCACTTTTCGGTTCTGTTGAAAATTCAACATCTTTTCCATGTCCTTGAGGGTTAACACCAGGGGCTACTTGACCTCGGTTAGCAGATTTTTTTGTACCCATTTTTGTCACCTCCGTTCGGTTAGTATGTGCAAAAAAGTGAAACAAAAATCAGGAAGTAAAGAGTGGAAAGATAAATATGAAAAGATTATCTTTAAGCATCTTCATTACATAAACAAGATAGTTACTCATTTAAACGGCCATAAAAAAACACCCTCGGAAGGGTGTTTTTCGTTTAAGAATCTGAACTGGTTGCTCTGTCTGCATATGGATAGATAGGATCTTTTAAGTGAAATTCGTAAGTCACTCCATCTACAAGTCCTACCGTTTTATTGCTATCATAAAGATCCAGCATAAAAGCAGCCATTTCTTTTGACGTATGGAACTTAGGTACTCGTCCTTCGTATTCAAAATCACTCATATCCATCGAACGCTGTGCAAATTCTGTTTCAGTAGCAGCTGGAGCAAGAACTTTAGCCTGCATTTTTGCTCCTTTTCCCTTTAATTCTTGAGAAAGACCTTCTGTAAATGCACTTACGTAGAATTTTGTTGCGCAATAAGTGACTGCATCAGCAACAATCGTGTAGCCGCCTCCAGAAGAGACATTAATAAGCTGTGTACCTTCAACGTTTTCATAATCTCTTACAAATAGAGAAGAAAGAATGGTTAAAGCTTCGATATTTAAGTGAAGCATTGTTTCAATTTTAGTTAATTTTTGTTCACCGACAGAAGCAAAGTTTCCGAATCCAGCATTGTTAATCCAAGTTTCTAATTCATACTCTTTGAGTGACTCATAAAACGTATGAGCATTTTCTGCCACGGATAAATCAACCGACTGGATAATAACATTTACATCTTGGTTCAGTTCTTCAATCTTTCCTTTTAATTCATCCAGCTTGTCCTCTCTACGTGCAGCTAATATAAGGTTTTTTCCGCGCGCTGCGAAAGCTAAAGCTGTTTCATATCCAATTCCTGAACTTGCGCCAGTAATTACTGTATATTTCATGTTGATTCCTCCATTTTCGATGTTTTCAAATTGATTATAATTGTTAAAGTACACTTTAAGTCAAGCGTTTATTCGATTTATTTTTCCCTTTAGAAGTCTGTTTGTAAACATTTGAAGTTGGGTGCTAAACTTCAGTGATTTGCAACGATTTTTAATTAAGTGGGCTCTAGGCACTACGGCAGTGATGACAATAGCAGCATTAATCTTAGGTGTTATTTCCATTTAATAAAAAAAGACCCCGAAGGGTCTTTTTTTATACTCTTAATCTTAAGTTGAACTAGACTGTTCGCTGCAACTACTCTTTTTAAAATAGAACTTATAAATTAAAAATCCGCATACAGCCACTACCGCTGCAATTAGAATATACGTTTGTGCATCTGAGATAAAAGACTGAATGGACTTAAAGTTTCCGATTTGTCCTAGCCAAAGCATGGCAATATTCAAAGGAAAGATACCAAGAAATGTGAGCAGAGCAAACGGCATAGGTTTCACTTTAGATAGCCCTGAAAGGTAGGAAATGTAGTTTCCGAGCCCTAAAGGACGAGCAATCGCAATGCTCCATAATCCGCATTTTTTAAACCATTTTTGTGATTTCTCAAATGCTTTTTTCTTTTTTGATAATTTTTTCTTTACCTTATCTTCTAATTTATAGCCTATCCCATACGGTATAAAGCTAAAAGCTGTATAAACGGCGCTTCCTGCAAGAGCGATTAATAATAATTTTACTATGTGCATGTTTAATAAGTATCCGTAGGTAAGGGTGAGAAGAGAACCAGGAAACGGCAGTGATGAAGCCTCAATGGCCAGTCCGCTTAAAAGTCCCCAAATTCCAAATTGTTTCAGTAAATCTGTTATGAAGTGTAGCATAAGATCGCCTCTTTTTCTGTGTCATAACATTCAAATACCCATCTATATGTTCGGAAAAACTTATAAGAGAAAAGAAAATAAAGGAAGAAAGCGGGATGTGACAGAAAAAAATTAGCTTGTACAAGAAAAAAGGAAGGAAGTGTATTTTATAGCTTCTACTCAGAATGAAATTATAGGGGAAAAATAATCGAGAGTGAATTTTTAAATAAACTACGACTTTTATTCATAGTTTTGATTCCTTTTATTCATTTTACTTATAAAAACAACGGGTGTAAACTTGTTGTGTTGTGAAATAATCCATTATGTATATGTATTAAAAGGAAAGGAGGTTACCGTGTGGTTATTATTGTAGGATTGTTATTGTTGATGTTTTTTGCTTATCTAGGATGGTCTATTATCTGGGTGGCACCTGTCGTAGCTACGTTCGTTGCTTATTTTAGCGGTTTAAAAGTACTGCCTACTTACACAGATGTGTATATGGGAGGGTTTGTAGATTTCGCTGCAAAATGGTTCCCCATCTTTTTATTAGGAGCCGTCTTTGGAAAGCTAATGGAAGATACAGGAGCAGCTAAATCGTTGGCGCAGCGTATTGCTAAATTATTTGGAAGTAAAAGAGCCATTTTAGGGGTGCTGATTGCTTCAGCCATTTTGACATACGGCGGAGTGAGTCTATTCGTTGTTGTCTTTGCAATTTATCCTTTAGCAATCGCATTATTTCGAGAAGCTAACGTATCGCGAAATTTACTGCCAGCAACCATTGCACTCGGAGCATTTACATTTACAATGACAGCGATTCCAGGTACGCCTCAAATTCAAAATCTGATTCCGACTGCTACATTTAAAACCAATGCAATGTCCGGTTCGATTATTGGAATTGTCTCAGGCCTTATTATGGCAGTGGGAGGCTATTTATGGTTAGCTTATCGCGATAAAAAATTAAAAGCTAAAAATCAAGGATTTACTGAGCCTAATGAATCATCGGTTGCCGCAAGTGAAGAGCAGGACTCGATGAATGTAATATTAGCTATTTTACCTCTGATTATCGTTGTCGTGACATTAAACGTTTTAAAATGGGAGCCTATCGTATCATTATTAATTGGTATTTTTTCTATTTTACTTATTAATTTCAAACACTATAAGACGTTTATTTCTTCTATAAATGAAGGAGCAAAAGGATCCGTAATGGCTGTTATTAACACGAGTGCAGCAGTTGGTTTTGGCTCGGTTATTACAGCAGTTCCAGAGTTTAAAGATGTCACGCACGTGCTATTAAACATTTCGAGTAATCCGCTCGTTTCAGAAGCGTTAAGCGTTCAAGTGCTAGCGATGATCACGGGTTCAGCATCCGGTGGTATGGGTATTGCGCTTCAAGCATTAGGAGATACGTGGTATCACTTGTCTCAAACGACGAATTTAAGTGCTGACGCTCTGCACCGTATTGCAAGCGTTGCGTCAGGTGCATCTATTTTACCGCATAACGGTGCACTGTTAACGCTGTTAGCCGTAACTGGTCTTCGGCATAAAGAAACGTATAAAGACGTATTTGTTGTTGCATTTATTATTCCAACTATCGCTTTATTTGCAGGAGTCGCATTAGCGGCAGCTGGTATTATTTAAAAACAGGAGGAGAATACACATGGTTGAAAATCAAGTAATTGTAATCACAGGAGCAGCAAGAGGAATTGGGTTTGAAATAGGTAAACGATTCGCTGAAAACGGCGGAAAAATTGTGTTATCTGATATTGACCAAACTGCCGTAGAGTCTGCAGCACAAAATCTTCGTGAAGCTGGATTCGAAGCGCTTGGTGTCAAAGCCGATGTAACAAAAGAAGAAGAAATCAAACATTTAATCGAAACAGCAAACGCACATTTTGGAGCGGTTCATACGTTCATTAATAACGCTGGCTTGCAGCATGTTTCTCCAATTGAAGAGTTTCCAACTGAAAAGTATGAGTTAATGATTAAAATTATGCTAACAGCTCCATTTATGGCGATTAAGCACGCGTTTCCAATCATGAAAAAACAAGGGTTCGGACGTATTATTAACGTTTCTTCTATCAACGGTTTAATCGGTTTTGCAGGCAAAGCAGCTTATAACAGTGCCAAACACGGTGTGATCGGCTTAACAAAAGTAGCTGCTCTTGAAGGTGCAGCACATGGTATTACGGTTAATGCACTTTGTCCTGGCTATGTGGATACACCATTAGTAAGAGGTCAGTTAGATGGTTTAGCTAAAACAAGAAACGTACCATTAGAAAGCGTTCTTGAAGAAGTTATTTATCCTTTAGTCCCTCAAAAACGATTACTAGACGTTAGCGAAATTGCTGACTATGCTATCTTCTTGGCGAGTGATAAAGCAAAAGGTGTAACTGGTCAAGCGGTAGTAATGGACGGCGGATATACAGCTCAATAAAAATAGAATAAATTACCAAAAGCATAAATAAGTCTAACGGGCTCATTTATGCTTTTTTAGGTTATATCTATTCTATTGAGTTAATCAACGTTAAAATATAACTAGGCGATACATAAAAGCAGCCTTATACTATTTCTCCTGTAAAGATAAATAGTAGGATAAAAAAGCCTACAGATTAGAAAGGATGATACATATGGTGCAAACAGTAAATGAATTAATTAAACATCCGGTTTTTTATTTCTTTAACGAAATCTCAGCTATTCCTAGAGGATCTGGAAATGAAAAAGAAATTAGTAACTATTTAGTTTCTTTTGCAAGAGAAAGAAACCTTGAGGTTATACAAGACGAAGCTTTAAATGTAATCATTAAAAAGCCGGCAGCTAAAGGATATGAAAATGCTCCAGCTATCATTTTGCAAGGACATATGGACATGGTATGCGAGTTAAATAAAGGAACTGTCCATGATTTTGAAAAAGATCCGCTTCAACTGCGAGTTGTGGAAGATATGCTCTATGCAGATGGTACTACGCTAGGAGCTGACAACGGAATTGCCGTTGCATATGCACTGGCTTTACTAGATGCTCAAAATATAGCGCACCCCTCTCTTGAAGTAGTCATTACCACTGAAGAAGAAACAACTATGGGCGGAGCCATTGCCGTAAATCCTGCTCATTTTGAAGGGAAAATCTTTATTAATCTTGATACAGAAGAAGATGGAAAACTGCTTGTCAGCAGCGCAGGTGGGGTAAAAGGAGTGCTTCGTATCCCCGTAAACTGGGAGTCGTCTTCCAATAAATCAGAAACATATAGCTTAAGCATCGGAGGACTGCGCGGTGGACATTCCGGGATGGAAATTGACAAAGAAAGAGGAAATGCGAATAAACTGCTAGGGAGAGTTTTACATGATTTGCAAAACGAACTTTCCTACTCTTTAAGCGGCATTAGTGGAGGATTAAAATCAAATGCGATTCCCCGTGAATCAGAAGCAATTCTATCAGTTGAGCCTTCTGAGGTAGGAAAGCTAGAAAATAAGGTTCGGGAGTGGAACGAAATAGCAAAAAATGAACTACAAGCGGCTGATCCGAGCGTATATGTAAAAATGAACAAATCTTCTTCCGTTGAGAAATGTTTTACAAAGGAAACGACAGAACGAATTGTACAAGCTATTATGCTAACACCAAACGGAGTTCAAAGCATGAGTATAAATATTGAAGGATTAGTAGAATCTTCTACCAACTTAGGCGTGATCACGACAACAGAATCTGAGGTTGTTTTTCAAAATGAAATTCGCAGCTCAGTAAAAAGCTTAAAAGAAAAAATAGTAAGCCAAGTGTGCATCCTTGCTCAATTAGTCGGAGGAACAGTTGAAACAAAAGGTAATTATCCTGAATGGGCGTACAATGGAGATTCAAAAATTCGTGAATTATGTAAAAAGGTTTACAAAGAAAAGTATGGAGAAGAGGCGGAGATCATCGCTATCCATGCTGGAATTGAATGCGGTATCTTCCTAGAAAAAATCCCTGGATTAGACGCCATTTCGCTCGGACCCGATATGTACGACGTTCATACGCCTGATGAGCACCTGAGCATTCCGTCTACTATTAAGACATGGGAATACTTATTAGCAGTATTAAAAGAAGCAAATAAGATATAAAGTTATCAGCATCCCTGTAATTTTTTTTAAAGAGCTTCTGTAAAGGAGCTCTTTTTCATTCGTCATTTATCAGATAATAAGCAGGGTGCCCTCAACGCGACAGGCAATTGAGAACATTTATGTAAGCGTTTTACAAATAAAGGTTTTAAAATGGCCCTAAAAGAGGTAAACAATTACTAAAACGATAGACAAATGAATTCAAAACAAGCTCTGCAACTAATAAATTAGTAGGGAGAGAATGTATATGAATGATAATAGTCTTATCAAGGATCCCTTTTTGGAAAAAGGAGAAATTGAATTTTTAGAATTAAGGAAAGATGAAATACGCTATCTAAAGTTCGATCGATTTTTGAAAGTGATTAAAGCACTTAATCAACGCAGTGATAAAGGCTACCAGAGTCTTATGCTTTCAGTTGATGGCTTTAAAGGTACTTCAAGAGAATTATATGAGATAGAGGAGTTTCGCAGATATGTAAATTTGTTAATTAATCAAGTTCCTCAAATATTATTTTATATTCATGATAAAAACAAAATGACCAATCAAATTTTGAAAAGTCTATCAAACAATAGCAGCCAACCGGCCTCTATAGATCCTAAAAGAGCACGTTTAATGATTGATGCCATACAGGAGCAAGTAGAGAAAACAGAGGATAAAGAGATAAAGGAGAATCTTTCTGAATTCGTATGTAAAATCCAGGGCTTTGTGAATCAGTATTAACAGTTCCCAATAGAAAAGTAGAATCCATATTATAAAAGAGTACGAGAACTCAAAGTTTCTCGTGCTTTTTTATTGGAAAAACTGTAGAAAGAGAAAAGGATTATCAACATATATGGATAAATAATAATGGTAAAGCTTCATATTCTGCCGTGAAATAACAAGGAGGAATGAATATTGCGTCATATTGAAATAAGAAGACCAAAAATAGAAGACCGCGCAGAACTTCACGAGCTTTTTAATGAAGTAATTACAGATACCTTTCATAGAGAGGGTCTGTCTGACATGGTGAACGATATACAAATAGAAATTGAAAGTAAAGAACAATATTTAAAAAGTGACCTTGATAGCGATGGAAAACATCGATTCTTTTGGCTCGGAATAGATACGTGCACCAACAAGATTATTGGCTGTATTGAATATGGTCCTGCTAGTGAATTAATTACGGCGTGTATAAAAGGAGAGCTGCAAGGATGGATTGAAATCGGCACAGTTTTTGTTCATCCAAAGTACCAGAGAAAAGGTATAGGGACGCTGCTTTTACATACTATGCTGCTTACGCTTCAAAGCAGAGAAATTAAAAAAATTTGTTTGGATAGCGGATACAAAAATGCTCAGGAAGTATGGAAAAACATATTTGGAATCCCCGATTATTTAGTAAAAGATTACTGGAGCAAGGGGTATCATCACATGGTTTGGAAAATATCAGCAGAAAATACGCCGATAGTATTTAAGCTCGGCTATAACGAAGAATAAGGTGTCTCCCAGAAAATAGCCGGTACGTTTCTACCGGCTATTTTCTACTGGTTAAGCTATTTACATATGTGCAATTATATATTAGTGTATTTTATTGAATATAATACCTTGACTGTCATAGTAATATGATTTAAATTATACATAAAGAGGTGATACTTTGGTATATGCAAAAATGTCTTCAGATTTACTTCGAGGACATACAGATACAATGATTTTGAAATTACTTCTCAGCGGCGATAAGTATGGTTATGAAATTAGTAAGCTTATTTATACCTACTCTAAAGAGCAGTATGAATTAAAAGAAGCCACAATGTATTCAAGCTTGAAGCGCCTGGAAAAAGACGGCCATATTCTTTCTTACTGGGGAGATGCTGTACAAGGCGGCCGCAGAAAGTATTATAAAATTACAGAACAAGGAAAAAGCGTATATAAACAAAACAAAGAAAATTGGGAGCAAGCGAAAAAAATTATCGATTTATTGTTGTAAGAAAGGATGATGTTATAAATGAACGAAAAAATAAAAAATCATGTGCATAACATTTTGGCTCCTTATCAGGATGTAAAAAATGTTCAAGATCTAGAAGAAGAACTATCACAGAATTTGCAGGAAAAATTTACAGATTATAAAAAAGACGGGCATAATGAAGAACAGGCTTATTATATGACAATCAATTCTATCGGCGATATCGCAGAACTAATTCAATCAATGAATGTAGAAACAAAGGAATTAAAGCAAACCGTCCCTATGGATTTTTCAAAGACCGAGCTTACAAAATCTGATTTTCGTTCTGTATCGGTGTATAAAGGGAAATTTAATGCCAGTAATTTGAATGAATCTGATTTTAGCTACGCAGATCTTACAGACAGCATGTTTAAAAGCAGCAATTTAACGAAAGCAATATTTCATCACGTTAATTTAACAGGCGTACAATTTAAATGGGCAAATTTTAAACAGGCCAGTTTTGAAGGCTGTATCTATGACAACACGTACTTTAAGCAATGTAATTTAACAGACATTGTATTTGACGAAGAAACATTTAACGGAACAATCTTTGAAGGAACATCATTAAAAAAAGCTTCATTTCGCAACGCAACTTTGCTAAATGTACAGTTTCGAGGATCAGATTTAAAAAAATCCGATTTTGAAGGTGCAAAAATGGATAAATTGACATATAACTTTTTAAAAAGTGCCAAGATAGATCTTAGTAAAGTTACGATTATTTAAAGATAAAAAAGACCTCTCTGAAGGTCTTTTTTTATGGACATATAACAATTCTTTTTAAGAGCGAGCAGGATAGTTTATTAGAGAGCTAGAACACATTCATAATACGAACGATTAAGGCAACAAGGTGGATATGAGAAACACATATTCGTATCTTTGAATAGTAAAGCTTTTATCACTTATGTGGAGGAGTATGGAAATGTCTATATATGAAATTTGGAATGAAGTGGATCTTTATATGAATGATAAGCTTATACAACCTGACCCTATTCTTGATGAGGTATTGAAGGCAAATCAAGAGGCTGAATTACCTGCCATCGATGTATCGCCTAGTCAAGGAAAGTTTCTCCATTTGTTAGCTTCATTAAAAGGAGCTAAACGCATTTTGGAAATTGGTACTCTTGGAGGGTACAGCACGATTTGGCTAGCCAGGGCTCTTCCCAAAGACGGACAGCTGATTACGCTCGAATTAAGCGCTCAGCATGCAGAAGTAGCAAGAGCTAATTTAAAAAGAGCGGGAGTAAGCCACTTAGTAGAAGTTATTGTGGGCCCTGGGCTTGATACATTAGCTGTATTAAAGGATAAGGGAACAGAGCCGTTTGATCTTATCTTTATTGATGCTGACAAGCCGAATAACCCAAATTACTTAAAGTGGGCTTTGGAATTATCGAAAAGAGGAAGTACGATTATTTGTGATAATGTTGTTCGTCAAGGGCATGTGGTGAACTCAGAAAGTGAAGATGAAAATGTAAAGGGAATTCGACAGTTTATGAATGCTCTGGCTCAAGAAAAACGAATCAGCGCCACGGCTATACAAACCGTTGGAAGCAAAGGCTATGATGGATTCATTGTAGGGATTGTTGAATGATAAAATTTGTATTACACATAAAAAGAGACGGAGACATAACTAAATTTATCCAATGAGCAGCTAGAAGCACCTACATACATGAAACCTACGTTCATCATCATCTTAAAAAAATCCGAACGAGTTGGATTCTCAACCAAAGTCGTTCGGATTGTCCTTCAACTAACATATTTTTGTTCCAGACTCTTTTTAAATGGGCCCCAATTTATCTGTCATTTGTTTTTCGGTTAAAAAATTAATCAACTCTCGTACAGCGAATGAACTGTAGCGTTCTTTTAACAGAATAATTCCAAGTTCCCACATCATTTCAGGATCTGCAATAGGTATGGTAATAATATTGGGATCTTTCACTTTGGCATAAAGCGATTCGGGTAAAATAGCAATACCTAGTTCTGCCGCTGTTAATTCAATAATTAAATCCCATTGAGAACTTTTATACGCGATAGAAGGCACAAAGCCTGATTTTAAAGCATCTTGAATTAACCGGTCGTGCAGCGTAAATTCTTCACTGAACATAATGAATTTTTCGTGTTCCAGTTCTTTCATCCAGACGGAAGCACGTTTCGCTAAAGGATGGTTTTTATGGGCGTATAAAAGGAATCTCTCCTTAACGAACGGGTATACGTGAAAATGCTCATCATGACCGCTTGTGAGAGGAAGCATAACGATCCCCATATCTACGCCAGCCTCTTCCACAAGTGCTTCAATTTTTTTTGCTCCAAATTCAATAAGTTCTAGAGATACTTTAGGGTATTGATTATTAAATGCTTTTGCAATCTTCGGGAAAAACAAGGTCCCGATGAGCGGAGGGACTCCCATCTTGATTTGCCCTGTTTGCAAGTTCATCAAATCTCCCAACAAGTGAGGCATGTCTTTTAACACCGACAGAGCTTTAGCTGCTTGGTGATACACAACTTCTCCTGCATCCGTTAGCTTTAATTCTCTTGTCGAACGATCAAGAAGCTCAAATCCTAGTTCATTTTCTACTTTTTTGACGGCTTTACTTAAAGCCGTTTGTGACAAATGAACTTGCAGCGCTGCCTTTGTAAAATTTTTATGATTCGCTACCTCTATAAAGTATTCTAAGTCTCTGATTTCCATGTGAAACTCCATTTCTGCAAACTGCTTATCCTTTTTCTTTACTCTTTATTTTAACTATTAAATTATTTACTGTAAATGCGCTGATTAAAAAGGGGGGTCTATCCAATGAATAAAAACGAGGAAAGGAAGTGAACTAAAGTTTCTGCCGAAGTTGATTTATAAAACGAATACTCTTTTTATAGAGAAACATAGATTTTGCTACTAGCTGATGAGGGATATAAAGATTTTTGCCTGTACGTTCGGGCAAAAATGCAAAACTTATCAAAATAACTGAAAGCCCAAAGGCTGCGGCGGTAATCTCTAGCCAAGAAAACATCATATCATTCCTCCTTTTACAAACCTATTAATAGAATATGTAAAAGTTTGAAAGGAGGTTGTACGATAGACCTATAACGAGCGGCGTAATGAAGCTCTCTCTCAAAATAAAATGACGTTAAAGAACGCAGGCGCTGCGCTCTTTAACGTCATTTTATTTTCGCTCTTCAGCTTGATGCTCTTGTTTGTTTTGCTCAGTTAGACGTTTTTGATGAGCTTTTGTTTCTGCACTTACGTGATTCGCATCATTCGGTTGATTCTTCTTTGAACCTCCTGCAGCGTTACTCATTAGACGACACCTCCAGTCCGGTTATGAAACATACCTATAGAATGTGCGTATTTACAGACTTTATACACCGCTATCGATATTACTGGACACGAAAAAAGCAAAGGGAGAGTCACTAAGACTGTTCCCTTTGCTTTTTTACTAGGCGACTTTATCGGTGGTGATAATTTTGTTAATCCAGTCTTTTCCTTCTGTAAACCTTGTAACAAGCATCGCTGTTACTGTATTTCCCGTACTATTTAACAGGGTAGCAGGGGCGTCAATAATCGTGGAAATGACGGCAATAATGGGCAGAACTTCTGGCGAAAATCCGTAAATTGTAATGATTAACATTTCGCCAATCATACCGCCTCCAGGGATTGCTCCCATTACAGCTCCAACTAAAAAGGCTACGCCTAAAATACTCAAAATGCTCGTAGCAGACGTCATATCTTTTCCAAACAAACTGAATAAGAAAACAATTTTTAGAATACCCCCGATAACAGAACCATCTTTATGCGTGTTTGCTCCTAATGGAATCACCGTTTCAGCAATATCAAGTGGCACACCCATTTTCTTTGTTGCATCTAAATTGACTGGAATAGATGCAGCAGAAGAACAGGTAGCAATAGCGGTGATAGAAGGAGCAGCTGCATTTTTCCAGAACAGTTTAATTCCTGCTTTACCGCCAGCAATCCATGCGTATAGCGTAAAAAAGCCGAAATAGTAAACGATTGCAATTAATAAATAAAGAATAAATGCTCTAGCGTACCCTTGTAAGATCTTTGGTCCTAGTTCTCCTACTACAGTAGCAAAATAGCACCCTAAACCAATTGGAGCATAGTACATCACAATTTTAACAACCTTCATCGATACTTCTTGACCCGAAGTCAGAAATTTTGCCATGGGCTGTCCTTTTTCACCAGCCATCGTAGTAGCAATACCGAAAATGACGGCAAAGACAATTAATTGTAAAATATGCTCTTTCGAAAACAACTGAACAAAATCAGGTACAGTAAATGTGCCAACAAGCTGAGTTAAAAGCGTCATTTTTTCAGCTGTATTTTCACTGTCACCCATCAATTCTTTAATGGCAGAAGTATCTACGTTGTGCAGCGGATTGTAAAGTGATGCGCCTAAAAAGCCTAGAACGGCTGAAACAGCAGCAGTGGCGACAAACACAACGGCAATGCCTAGCATAATTTTACCAAGACGTTTCATTTCGTTCATGTTTGCGATTGCCGAAGCAACACTAAAAAAGACAAGGGGAATGATAATCATGAACATTAAATTAAGAAACAAATCACCAAAGGGCTTTACGACTGCCACATCGGGCCCGATAGCATATCCTGCTATCCCGCCAATTAAAATAGCGAGAAGCAGAATAAGCGATGATCTGTACGTTTTAAATACACTTAAAACCATAGTTAAATTTCCTCCAAACAACAATAGCTTCTTTACTACGCAAGAACAGCTATCATTTGCTCATTGCATACGTAGTAACGACTGGCTTTACATCTTTACGCACCAAATCTTCGTATGTTTCTCGCTCTACAGCAAGACGAGCTTCTCCATTTTTTACAAATACAACAGCAGGGCGCGGAATACGGTTGTAATTGCTAGCCATTGAATAGTTGTAGGCACCTGTAGAGGACACTGCTAATAAATCTCCTTGATTAACGCGCGGTAAATCGATATCCCAAATAAGCATATCTCCTGATTCACAGCATTTCCCCGCAATTGATACTGTTTCATCTTTTTTATCCGTCACTCTATTAGCCAAGACAGCTTCATGTTTTGCATCGTAAAGGGCAGGGCGGATATTATCGGTCATACCGCCGTCAATTCCTACGTATTTACGTACACCTGGAATCTCCTTCGTTGAGCCAATTGTATAAAGCGTTGTACCCGCTTCTCCTACGATGCTTCTTCCAGGCTCAATCCAGACTTCTGGAAGGGTATAATTCTGTTCAGTTAATGTACGGCTTAGTTTTTCTGTCAGTGCATCTACATAATACTCAACTGGAAGAGGAGAGTCGCTTTCGGTATAACGAATACCAAAACCACCACCTACGTTTAAAACTTTTACTTCAAACTCCATTTTATCACGAATACTGAATAAAAAATCAGTTAAAATATCAATGGCGCGAGAAAAACCATCTACTTCAAAAATTTGTGAACCAATATGACAATGAATGCCTAAAAGATCGTAGTAAGGTTTTTCTAATGCAGAACTTACCGCTTTCATAGCCTGGTCATTGGAAAGACCAAATCCAAACTTGGAGTCTTCCTGTCCGGTCATAATATACTCATGTGTGTGGGCTTCAATCCCTGGAGTAACACGCAGAAGAATAGATGCTTTCTGTTTACGCTCAGCTGCTAAGGCATGCAAAACTTCAAGTTCGGTGAAGTTATCCACAACAAAACAGCCAATATTCGCATCAAGAGCCATTTCAATTTCTTCAATCGTTTTGTTATTTCCGTGAAAATGAATGCGTTCAGCTGGATATCCAGCTTCAAGAGCTGTAAATAGTTCGCCTCCTGAGACCACATCTAATGACATATCAAGCTTCGTTAAAAGGCTAGCCATTTCCATACAAAGAAACGCTTTCCCTGCATAGGCGATTTGATATGAAAATCCGCTTCTTTGAAAGGCTGAATGGAAGGCCTTGCATTTCGTCTCAATTAATTCTTGATCGTAGATGTATAGGGGAGTGCCGTATTGTTTTTTCAGTTCGACCGTATCGCACTGCCCAATTTCTAAATGATTGCTGCTGTTAATTTTACTCGTTCCATGTAAGTACATAATCCGTATCCCTCCATTTAAATCATTCAACTATAACTTTGAACTTTGATGGTCAGTAGAAAAACACAAAAAAGACCCGTGAAGTGATGTTCACGCGTCTTGGTTTCATAATAATAAAGTATTATTACATTCTAGGCATCAACATCTCTTCAATAGCTCTCCACAAACCAAATGGTTTGTGACAGCTCAGCATTTATTCAATACTGAACCAGTATATGAACACAATGGATGTTTATATACTTCGGCACGAAATCCCTTTTACTTATCTTCACAGACTCCATTAGTCTCCAATAAGTGACTCTTGATTTCATGCACCTCTATTCTCAGAGAGGAAAATTATATTTAAATGTAATTCCTATTATATTTCTTTTTCCGCTGTCTAGTCAATGAAAAATTAAGGCATAGGAATATCAAAAAAAATAAATAAAAAAGCTATGAAGCTTCCAGATAAAATCCAAGCAGCCAGCGCTGTCTTCTGATGAATGACTAAAAGTGAGAACGTGACAATATTGAAGAGAAAAGAACACAGCAGCGACCATCCATAATGATGAGTGATACTGTGATTAACATAAGCAATGAACTCAATCACAGTAAATAAAAGCGCCCACAAAAGAATCCACCACAGCCGGCCGCTTACATGCAGCGGCAGCCTTCCTAAAAAAACCGGTATAACAAACGGATAAATAATTAAGGTTATTCCAAGGGAAACCATTAGGTGATCGGGTAGAAAAAGGTGATCAATACCAACAGGGTGAAATACCCATACGCGGTGATGAAACAGCAGCACTTCATAAAGCAAATTCCCCGTGACCCAAAACAGCAAAGTAGGATAGTATTCTTGATACCTTCGCCACTTACCAAATAGTAAACCAAGAATGATGAAAAATAATACAAATGAAGATTGCATACGCTCTCCTTAAAATAATGGTTATTTCTTTTTATTTACATATTATAGAAATTTTATTCTCTCCGCTTTTATTCAGAAACTATAATAGAAAAGCCGTAAGCAGCATCGTTAAAGACGTACTACCACTATTTATGACTGTCTTCACCCTGCTATAATCTCCGTAAAAGAACTTCTAACGCTTTTGTTTACGAAATGAAGGGAGCTATATGTCAAAGTCAGCAAGACGTAAAAGTAAGCTCAAAATAGCTTCGCCTAGTATGTGGCTTCTTTTTTTGCTATGCTAAAATTGCATACATGTAGCATGAGAATACTAGAAGAAGGAAAAGGGTGTTTTGGTATGAAAACATACATCGTAGTTGGAGCTGGGATACTTGGAGCTTCTACAGCATATCATTTAGCAAAAGCAGGAGCAGATGTGACATTGATAGATCGCCAGGATGCTGGTCAAGCTACTGATGCAGCAGCAGGAATTGTTTGTCCATGGCTTTCGCAGCGTCGAAATAAAGCATGGTACCGCTTAGCAAAAGGCGGCGCTAAGTACTATCAAACATTAATTCAGCAATTAGAAGAAGATGGAGAAACGGATACGGGATATAAGCGAGTAGGAGCAATTAGCTTACATACTGATGAACAAAAGCTTAAAAAAATGGAAGAAAGAGCATATAAGCGTCGGGAAGAAGCTCCCGAAATAGGCGAAATTACACGTTTATCTGCTAAAGAAACACAGGCTTTGTTTCCGGTTCTTTCGGAAGAATACAGTTCAGTTCATATTAGTGGAGCCGCTCGTGTTAACGGAAGAGCTCTTCGAAACGCACTTGTGAATGCAGCGAAGAAAAACGGTGCAAAAATAATAGAAGGAAACGCAGAACTACTTTATGAAAATAATCAAGTAACGGGCGTTTCCGTAAATGGACAAACCCTTCTAGCAAGTACAACAATCGTGACAGCAGGAGCGTGGGCAAATCAATTACTAGAGCCTCTTGGAGTAAAATTTTTAGCAAGCTTTCAAAAAGCGCAAATTGTCCACTTGCATCTCTCTGATTTAGATACAAAAGACTGGCCCGTTGTGATGCCTCCAAGCGACCAATATATTCTTTCGTTTGAACAAGGTCAAATTGTTATTGGAGCAACACATGAAAACGAAACGGGTTATGACTTGAGAGTAACTGCTGGGGGACTTCATGAAATTTTTTCAAAGGCCTTATCAATTGCTCCCGGCTTAACAGAAAGCACAGTCTTAGAAACAAGGGTAGGGTTTCGACCATTTACTCCAGGCTTCTTGCCAGTCATTGGGGCTCTTCCGGCTTACGAAGGAATACTAGTGGCGAATGGTCTCGGAGCTTCAGGCTTAACGTCGGGTCCTTATCTTGGTTCGGAGCTTGCTAAATTAGCACTTGAAATGGAAATGGAAATTGATCTTAGCGACTATGATGTAAGAGGAGCTATCGAGTCTTAAGCAAACAGAATGAATGAAAACAAATAGAAGTTCGCAAACTATAGCTACTATAGGATGAAAGGAAGTAGATTGTTTGCGAAAGGTTATGATAAGTGCAGCAGCAGCTTTTTTATTTATGAGCGCGACGCCTGTATTAGCAGAAAACAATCCTCAGCCAGAAACAAAAGACGTGCAGCTGACGTCTCAGCAAAAGCAGGAATTGTCCGTGCTGTACAAAGAAATGCTAGCAAAAAAGAAAGAAATACTTTCAAAATATGTGGAGTACGGCGTGCTAAGCAAAACGGAGAGTCAAAACATTTCTTCACATATGGAAAATCGCTATCAGCATATGGAGAAAAATGGTTTTGTGCCGAAGCGACACTGTCATAAAATGCATCATTCAAAGTAATTCATATTCACATAAAAAATCGCCTTTACAGGCGTTTTTTTTATGTGAATGAATGGAAAATATCCGCTTCTTTATCTAGTAAATTCTAAAATCCTCATGTAAAATTAAGAGAATGAGAACGAGTAGGAAAGATGCTAGTGAGGGGTAGGTAAATATGAACGAAAATAAAAAAATAGTCCGATTACATGCAGAAAATCATTCAGCTGAGGCGCTAGGAATCATATTTGCTTACAAACAAAAAGGCGACCATCTTGTTTACAGTATGTATCAAGGTGAAAGCGCTCATGATCAAAAGGTACCTTTAGAAGAATGGGTCTCGTATGAGCATTTTTTGGAAGCGCTAAATACAAAGAAAAAGCTTATGTACGAGCTTCAAATAAATGATCAACGCTATGTAGTAAACTTAACCCCTTTATCTTACACAGAAAAACCTGAAATTATGGGACATTGCGTGAATATAACTAGTTATCAAGACAAAAAAGAACAGATTCAACCTTTTATTTATCATAACGCAGATGCTGTTGCAATTGTTGACTTAGAAGGTAAAACGCTTCAAGTGAATCCTGCGTTTGAGAATACATTTGGCTGGACGTTTGAAGAAATTTATCAAAAGCCTCTTCCGATTATACCTTCGTTTTTAAAGGAGCCCGTGTGCGAACTTCATAAAACTATTCAATCAGGGGAATCGAAAACGGAATTCGAGACGGTCAGACAGCATAAAGACGGGTATTTAATTAATGTAAGCGTCACACTATTCCGCGTTGAAAATATGAATGATTGGCCGTTATGCATCGCTTTTGTCTATCGAGATATAACATCGCGCAAGCAGGATGAGACGGCTTTAAAAGAAAGCGAACAGCGCTACCGAAGTTTGATTGAGTTATCCCCGGAAGCTATTATCGTTCATAGTGAAGGGAAAATTGATTACATCAACCCTGCAGGAGCCAAAGCTCTAGGATACAAAAATCCTCAAGACGTATTAGGAGCTTGTGTTTATCAATTTGTTCACCCTGATTACTATGATGTTGTGAAACAGCGAATTTATCGAATGAAAACAGAAAATAAATCTGTAGATCTGCAGGAAGAACAGTTTATTCATAAAGACGGTCATACGATTGATGCCGAAACCATTGCCTTTCCTATTCCCTATATGGGAAAGCAGGCCATTCAAGTTTTATTTCGTGATATTACAGAACGTAAAAAAACTGAAAAATTGCTGCGTGAATCCGCTCAGCTTTCCTTAGTCGGACAGTTAGCGGCTGGTATTGCTCACGAAATTCGAAACCCTCTGACGGCGGTAAAAGGATTTATGCAGTTATTGAAAGAAACGAGCAGTCAGCCTTACTATGTAGAAATGATAAATCATGAGTTAGATAGAATTGAATTGATTACCGATGAGTTTTTGAGTCTTGCAAAGCCTCAGGCGAAAACCTACAAAGACAAACACGTCCAAGATATTTTAGAGAATACGTTAAAGCTAGCTGAGGTGCAAGGTATTACAGATAAAATTCACGTAAAAAAAGAAATTGATCTTCATCTTCCTCTCGTATTATGCGAAGAAAATCAGTTGAAACAGGTGTTTAGCAATATATTTAAAAATGCAGTCGAATCTATGCCAAGTGGAGGAACCGTAACGATTCAGCTAAAAAGATTTAATCATGACAACCTTGTTGTCCGGTTTAGCGACGAGGGGCCAGGCATCACTCAGGAAAGAATGCAGCATTTAGGAAAACCTTTTTATAGTACCAAAGAGAAAGGAACGGGTCTTGGACTGATGGTGTGCTATAAGATCATTCGAGAACATAGAGGAGAAATTAACTTTGTAAGTGAACTTGGAAAAGGAACTACCGTAGACATTCTTTTGCCTTTTAAAAAGTAGATTCTACTTTTATAAGCATGAAACCTTTTCTAAAGGGGAATACATGTTAGTGAACGAATAATGAGGTTAAAATAGGAGGGAATACGATGGAACGTATTGAAACGGGAGAGATTTTTACAATTTTAGATGAAAATGATCAAGAGCAAGATATTGAAGTGCTTGGAAAAATGACGATTGAAGGGCAAGATTATATTGCTGTTGCGTTTGTGGAAGAAGTTTTAATTGAAACAGAAGAAGAAATTGACGTTTTCTTTTTGAAAATTGAAGGTGATGGTGAATGGTCTTCAATTGAAGATGACGATGAGTTTGAAAAGGTATCAGCCGTATTTGAGGAAATGACATCCGCGTAAAAAGAGAGCTTAAAACCTCTCTTTTTTTCTTTTTAAATAATATAATATTTAGAATTTTTCTAAAAATATCTTGCTGAATTATTTCCCTTCATTTATGATAAATATGTAACATACCAACCGGTTAGTAAGTAAATGAAAGCGAGGGACTACCGTGTATTTTTCTTACTCTGACAAAGTAGTGAAGCTGCAAAAAGAATTGACCTCTTTTATGGAAGAGCATATTTATCCAAATGAACGGCTATACGAACATCAGCTGAATGAACAGCCATCTAGATGGTCAGCTGTTCCTCCGATCATGGAAGAGTTAAAAGAAAAAGCAAAGCAAGCTGGATTATGGAACTTATTTTTGCCAGAAAGCGAATACGGAGCGGGTCTAACAAATGTCGAATATGCCCCCCTTTGCGAAATTATGGGCCGTTCTATTATTGGACCAGAAGCTTTTAACTGCGGAGCTCCTGACACTGGCAATATGGAAGTACTGGTTCGATACGGAACGCCTGAACAAAAAGAAAAATGGCTAAAGCCGCTGTTAAATGGAGACATTCGCTCCTGCTTTTCTATGACAGAACCAGATGTAGGTTCTTCTGATGCCACAAACATTCAGTGCAGTATTGTAAGAGAAGGCGATGAATATGTAATCAACGGAAGAAAATGGTGGTCTTCAGGTGCGGGAGATCCTCGCTGCAAAATTGCTATTGTCATGGGAAAAAGTGATTTTAACGCATCTAAATATGAACAGCAATCTATGATTCTAGTTCCATTAAATACTCCGGGAGTTAAAATTGAACGAATGCTGCCAGTCTTTGGATACGATCACGCTCCTCATGGACATGCTGAAATTCATTATGATAATGTGCGTGTGCCAGCATCCAATATGCTTTTAGGCGAAGGAAAAGGGTTTGCTATTGCTCAAGGCAGATTAGGGCCTGGACGTATTCATCACTGCATGCGTCTAATAGGAGCAGCTGAAAGAGCGCTTGAAGAATTATGTAAGCGTATTCAAAATCGTTCTACGTTTAATAAGTTGCTTTCTCAACAAGGGGTTATTCAAGAATGGGTGGCAGAATCGCGTATTGAAATTGAGCAAGCTCGCTTATTAACATTAAAAGCTGCTTATATGATGGACACAGTTGGAAATAAAAAAGCGCGGAAAGAAATTGCCATGATTAAAGTAATGGCTCCTGCTATGGCTTTAAAAGTCATTGATCGCGCTATTCAAGCATTTGGAGCAGCAGGTGTTTCAGAAGATACGCCGCTTGCGGCACTTTGGGCAAATGCCCGCACTCTTCGCCTCGCTGATGGTCCAGACGAAGTGCACAAAGCACAGCTTGCAAGACTTGAGCTAAAATCCTATCAAGAACAGGAGGCAACGTATGCACATAAAGGATTTGTTTGATTTAACTGGAAAAACAGCTATTGTTACCGGAGGAGGCAGAGGATTAGGAGAACAAATGGCAGAAGGGCTTGCAGAGGCAGGGGCAAATATTGTTCTATGTTCAAGAAAAAAAGAAGCATGTCAGCAAGTGGCTGATCGATTGGCCACCATGGGCGTAAAAACTCTCGCTTTAGCATGCGATATCAGTCAGCCTGAAGATATTAAAAATGTCGTGCATCAAACGATTGAAACATTTGGACGCATTGATATTTTAATTAACAACAGCGGAGCTACGTGGGGAGCTTCGGTTGAAGAAATGCCTCTTGAAGCATGGCAAAAAGTGATGAATATTAATGTGACAGGAACGTTTTTAATGTCCCAAGAAGCTGGAAAAGAAATGATTAAACAAAAAGCTGGTAAGATTATTAACATTGCTTCAATTGCGGGTCTTGGAGGAACGGACCCTCAGTATATGGATACAATCGGGTACAACACGAGTAAAGGAGCGGTCATTACGTTCACGAAAGATTTAGCTGTCAAATGGGGTCAGCATAATATTCAAGTTAATGCGATTGCGCCGGGATTTTTTCCTACTAAAATGTCAGGTGCGATTATGGAACAAGGAAAAGATTATTTTCTAAGTCAAACCCCTTTAAAACGCTTTGGCTCCGAAGCTGATTTAAAAGGAGCGGCTGTTTTTCTTGCTTCTGCAGCGTCTAATTATATTACGGGCGATATTCTGACAGTAGACGGTGGAGTTCATGCTATGTGAATAAGAAAGGAGTAACTTGATGGAAGACGTTAAAAAATGGTTTACACCTTATCCAGAAACCTACACTCATGACATTCACATCGAAGATATTTCACTATTTGATATGCTGAAAGAAACAGCCGAACGTTATCCTGCTCACACAGCCACGCGCATGTATCAGCATACGTTAACGTACCAAGAGCTGTACCACTCAGTTCGCGTATTTGCAGGAGCGCTGCAGAAAAAAGGAATTAAAAAAGGAGATCGTGTAGCAATTATGCTGCCAAACTGTCCGCAATATATAATAAGCTATTTCGCCATTGTAGCGGCGGGCGGCATTGTTACTCAGGTCAACCCTATGCTTGTCAAGCAAGAGCTAGAGCATATTTTACACGATTCCGGGGCAAAAAAAATAATTCTACTCGATGATTTTTATACGAGACTTCAAGAGATAAGAAACCGCGTTGATATAGAAGAAGCGATAACTGTCAGCTTGCAAAAACCTTTTGTTCCTACATCACCAGACCTTTCCTTCCTAGATTTTTTAACCATCAAGCATGAATTTCATCAGCCGGTTATCCATCCAGCACACGATATTGCTGTTCTTCAGTATACGGGAGGAACGACCGGACCATCTAAAGGTGCGATGCTTACACATACAAATATTTACACAAACGCAGTTCAATCATACGAAATATTTAAACATGATATTGAATTAGGAAAAGAAAAATGCTTAACCGTTATTCCATTGTTTCACGTATTTGGCATGACTTCCTGTATGCATTTATCGATTCTTTGCGGAAATGAAATATTGCTATTGCCACGTTTTGATTTGGAAGAAGTACTAAATACAATCAAAAAAGAGCAGCCTAGTATTTTTCCTGGCGTGCCAACTATGTATGTTGCGATTACAAATCATCCGCGGGCAGAAGAATACAACATCGAAAGTATTCGCATCTGCAACAGTGGCAGTGCGCCGATGCCTGTTGAGCTGATGAAAGAGTTCGAACGAAAAACGGGCGCTAAAGTGTTAGAAGGGTATGGCTTATCAGAAGCATCCCCCGTGACGCATTGCAACCTGCCGTTTTGTGAACGAAAGCCAGGTACAGTCGGACTTGGCGTTCCGCAAACTGCTTATAAAATTGTAGACGTGGCTACCGGAACAAAAGAAATGCCAAGAGGAGAGCTTGGAGAAATAGTGATTAAAGGGCCTCAAGTTATGAAGGGCTATTGGAATCAGCCTGAAGAGACGGCTCACGCGCTCAGAAACGGCTGGCTGTACACGGGAGATATAGGACAGATAGATGAAGACGGGTATTTATCTATCGTTGATCGAAAAAAAGATATGATTATTGCGAGTGGTTTTAATGTGTATCCTCGAGATATTGAAGAAGTTTTATATGAACACAGCCACATTAAAGAAGCCGTTGTAATTGGCGTGCCGCATCCTTACAGAGGAGAAACCATTAAAGCGATTTTGGTAGTGAAAGAAGGGAAATCTCTTTCTGAAGAAGAGCTTACTTCTTATTGCCGACATCACCTTGCAGCTTACAAAATTCCGCGAATCTTTGAGTTTCGCGCCGAGCTTCCTAAGACTAACGTAGGGAAAATTTTGCGACGGGCACTGCGAGAAGAAGTGATGAAAGAAACGATGTAAAGAAGCTGAACATAAACAAACTTTTTCAAAAGCTCCCTCTAAGCCATGGTATAATTTGTGAAAATGAGAAAAGACAGAGAGGGTTTGACGATGAAAGATTTGATGATGGAACGAAGCATTCAGCTTTTTGCTCAAAAAGGTTTCAAAGAAACGTCTATTCAAGATATTGTAAATGAATTAAACGTCACAAAAGGAACGTTTTATTATTATTTCAAAAGCAAACAAGAGCTTTTAATGGATATTCATCTTCAATATATTGAAAGATTAATAGAAAACCAAGAGACGATTCTTGCAGATAAGACAACATCTTATCCAGAAAAGCTTCACAGTATTATTTTTAAACTTGTTCATGATATTGAGAAAGAAGGTCTTCGAGCTAAAGTGTTCTTTCGAGAGATGCGTCATTTGAGTGAAGAACACTTAGAACAAATCATTCCAAAGCGCGATCGTTTTAAAGAAAACGTACAAGAAATTATTGAAAAAGGAATGGAAGCAGGGCAATTCCGTTCAGATTTGCCTTCAGATATCGTGACGCTAGGCATATTAGGAATGACAAATTGGAGCTATTTTTGGTTTCAGCCGGATGGTGAAAAGACAGATCGAGAAGTTGCAGCTATTTTTTATAAGATGCTAATGAAAGGTATTCAGTCACAGTAGCTGTTAGGCTAGACAGTGCTCGTAAAAGGCGGGAAAGTATAAGCTCTTTCTCTCCTTTTATATTAAAAGGAGGATATAACATGGATAGTAAAGATATACAGCGTATTGCTGTCATTGGCGCAGGACAAATGGGACATCAAATCGGTATGCTTTGTGCACTTGGAGGATATGAAACGATTATCCAAGATATGAATGAACAATCACTCATTGATGCAAAAAATAAGCTGGAAGCAATTATAGACAAGTGGGTTCATAAAGGCAAAATCTCCCCGGATGCTAAAGAAGCCGCATTTCAAAGGTTGTCTTTTACAAACACATTAAAGGAAGCGGTTTCAAATTCTGATTTTGTGATTGAAGCCGTTGTAGAAAAGTTAGATGTAAAACAAAGCGTTTTTAAAGAAATAGATGAGTACGCACCAAGTCACGCCATTTTAGCATCAAATAGTTCAACTATTGTTAACTCGCTTATTGCAAGTGCAACAAACCGTCCAGAGCAAATCGTTAACATGCATTTCTTTTTTCCTCCTCTTGTAATGGACTGCGTAGAAGTTGTGATGAGTGAGAAGACAAGTGAACAAACAGCTCAAACGACAATGGAAGTTTGTAAGCAAATTAATCGCACAGCAGTCCTTCTGAAAAAAGAAATCTCAGGTTTTATTGCCAATCGAATTTTAGGAGCGTTGCAAAAAGAAGCCGTTTTTCTCTATGAGAATGGATACGCAGATTTTGAAGATATTGATACGATTTGCAAAAAAGCGCTCAACCACCCGATCGGTCCTTTTGAATTGATGGATCTTTCAGGAATTGACGTCGGATATTTTGTGATGCAGCAGCGCTATAGCGAAACGGGGGATCCAGAGGACAAGCCAGCTGCGTGCATTGAAGAAAAAGTTCAAAAAGGCGAGCTTGGGCGCAAAACAGGAAAAGGTTTTTACACATACCACACACAGGGAGTGAAGCAATGATGAAAAAATTTGTACGTATTGAAAAAGAAGAGAAAACGGCAATTGTAACCATTGATAACCCGCCTTTAAATGTAATGAGCCAAGCTGTTGTGCAGCAGCTTGAAGAAACGTATGAAGAGCTTAGTAAAGATCCTGATGTCATTACAATCATTTTAACGGGAGCGGGCGACCGGGCGTTTATGGCTGGAGCTGATATTAAAGAGTTTCCTCAGTTAATGGGGCAAAGCGGCATTAAAGAAGAGTTTATGAAAACCCATCGCGTTTTGCAAAAACTTGAAAACATTGAAAAACCAACAATTGTCGTGTTAAACGGTTTAACGTTTGGAGGAGGGTGCGAACTTTCACTAACTGCTGATATACGCATTGCCGAAGAACATGCTCAAATCGGTCTTCCGGAAGTGAAACTCGGATTGTTTCCTGGAGGAGGCGGCACTCAGCGTCTTCCACGCGTAATCGGCGTTTCTAAAGCTAAAGAGTGGATGTTTGCCGGCAGTCCTGTTTCTGCAGAAGAAGCGCTTCATGCAGGCTTTGCCAATCATGTCACGCCTAAAGGAAAAGGGCTCGAAAAAGCTAAAGAGCTGGCTAAGAAATTTAACCGCCACTCTCTTCCGTCACTTTCTCGAATTAAGACAGCGGTAAACGAAGGAATGAATCGTACATTATCTGAAGGTCTTGAACTTGAGGCAGAGCTGTTTGAAGAAGTCTTTCAAACAGAAGATATTAAAGAAGGAGTATCAGCATTTATTGAAAAGCGTCCCGCTGTTTTTTCACATAAGTAAAGGAGGAGAAAACCATGTATGAAACACAGGTCAAAGTGCGTTTTTGCGAAACAGACGCACTTGGTCACATTAATAATACGAGCTATTTCATTTATTTAGAAGAGGCCCGCATTGCTTTTTTTGAAGAAATGGGAGCATCCATGCATACAAAAAAGTGGGAGTATATTTTAGCGTCTACTAAATGTGATTTTGTTGCGCAAGGTTATTTTAATCAAGTGCTAATGATTAAAACCTTTGTATCTAATGTCGGGAATAAAAGCTTTACAATTGGCCATGAAATTACCGACAGCAAGACGGGGTCGCTGATTGCTAAAGGAGAAGCTGTCATTGTGTACTTTGATTTTGATGCGCAAAAAAGCGTTTCTATTCCAGCGGACATTAAGCAGTTTTTGATGAATTATAAAGTAGCTGTTTAACTATAAAAAAGCAGGTGGTAAAAGAATGTCACAAATCATTCCTGTACGAAAAGGAGAAGAATTAAACACGGAAAAACTGCATCAGTTTCTCCGTGTTTCGATTCCTGATTTACCTAAAGAGCCTCTTTTAATCAAGCAATTTGGATCAGGTGCGTCCAATTTAACCTACGCTCTTTCAGTCGGAGAGTGGGAGGCGGTGTTGAGACGCCCTCCCTTTGGGCCAGTTGCGCCAAAAGCGCATGACATGCAAAGAGAATATAAAATTTTATCTGTTTTATCGAAGTCTTTTCCTCTCGCTCCTAGGCCGTATGTGTTTTGTGAAGATGAGACGGTGGTCGGGAAATCCTTTTTTTTAATGGAACAAAAGCACGGTGTTCTCATCGACACAGCGTTTCCAGAAGACGTGAAAGGAACTAGCGAACTTTGCCGTTGTATTTCAGAACAAATGGTGGATGTTCTTGCTCAACTTCATGATGTTCCTTATAAAGGCACGCTGCTTGAAAAAATCAGCAAGCCCGAAGGATTTTTAGAACGTCAAGTACACGGATGGATTCATCGTTATGAAAAATCAAAAACAAGTGACATACCGGAAGTAGAAGCCTTAAAAAAATGGTTGACCACACACATTCCCACTACACAGCATTCGACCATTATTCACTATGATTATAAGCTTAACAATACGTTATTTTCACCGGATGGAAAGAAAATTGTAGGATTATTTGACTGGGAAATGACAACCGTTGGAGACCCGCTTGCTGATTTGGGAGTTGCGCTGAGCTATTGGATGGAAGATAGTGACCCTGAACTTTTAAAAAGAGGATTGGGGAACCCACCTGTTACTGTGCAAAAAAGCTTTTATTCCCGTCGAGATTTTGTAGAAGCGTATGCTAAAAAAAGCGGACGAGATGTTTCACACATTGACTTTTACTTGAAATTTGCGTACTTCAAACTTGCTGTCATTTGTCAGCAAATTTATTACCGTTATAAAAAAGGCCAAACAAATGATAAACGGTTTTCACAATTTGGAGAGTATGTAAAAACACTAATTATTCATGCTCTGCATACAGAACGCGGGCATATATGAAAAGAAAAGTTCACGTAATACTCAAAAAAGAAGAGCTTCTTGCCAAAAAGCTAGAAGGAAAAACGGTCGTTATATTTGACGTCTTATTGGCTACGTCAACAATTGCGGCTGCTTTACAGCAAGGAGCAACAGAAGTTATCCCAGTAAAAAATGAAGAAGAAGCGCGTAATAAAGCAAAAACGTATAAGCCTGACGAAATTGCACTTGTAGGCGAATATAGAGGAAAAACGATTGAAGGCTTTTTTGATCCAAACCCCAGCACGTTAAAGGAGCATGTTAAAAATAAAACAGTTATTTTGTCTACCACTAATGGAACGGTGGCCATTCGTAGCGCTGAAAAAGCAAAACAGGTGTATGCTGCTTCACTTTTAAATGGAGAAGCAGTTGCCAGAGCTGTCTATCAGCAAGGACAAGCTGAAACTGTTTTATTAGTTTGTTCAGGTTCGTCGGATCGCTTCTGTCTAGAAGATTTATATGGAGCGGGTCATTTTATAAACTGCCTGCTGCGATTAAAAACATTTCATTTAACGGATGCTGCAAAAGCCGCACTGCTTTTGTATGAAGCTTATGAGCATTCACCTCTTGAAATATTGAAACGCTCATCCGTAGGAGAAATGCTCACTCAGTATGGCTTTCTAGACGAAATTGGCTTTGTAAGCCGGAAAAACGTCTATTCCGTAGTTCCTAAGGTAGTGAAAAAAAAGCTAGTAAACGGGGAGGAAACGATATGTCTGAAATGAAAACCGAAGCAAAAGGCGGATCATTTTTACTAAAAAAAACATCTACGCATCACGTTTATACACCCGAAGACTTAACGGATGAGCATCGTATGATTGCTCAGACAGCAAAGCAGTTTATTGAAAAAGAAGTAGACCCTTACCACAGTGACATTGAGCAGCAGGATTTTAATAAAGTAGTAGAATTGATGCATAAAGCAGGCGAGCTTGGACTTCTTGCTCACAGTATTCCAGAAACATATGGAGGACTAGGTCTTGATAAAGTAAGCAAAGGACTCGTCGGTGAAATCATTGGCCGGACAAGTGGATATGGAGTCGCTCATTCTAATCATACATGCATTGCGACACTTCCTATTACGTATTTTGGCACCAAGAAGCAAAAAGAAAAATACTTGCCTAAATTGGCAAGCGGTGAATATATTGGCGCCTACTGTCTGACAGAGCCAGAAGCTGGTTCTGATGCTCTTGCAGCCCAAACAAAAGCCGTATTAAATCCTGAAAAAACGCATTATGTATTAAATGGAACGAAGCAGTACATTACCAATGCTGCCTTTTCAGATACGTTCATCACATATGCAAAAGTAGACGGAGAACATTTTACTGCTTTTATTGTAGAAAAAGATTTTGAAGGACTGTCTCTCGGCCCAGAAGAAAAGAAAATGGGAATCAAAGGGTCGTCTACTCGTACAGTTATTTACGAAGATTGTTTAGTACCTGTAGAAAACGTACTTGGACAAGTAGGAAAAGGTCACTTGATTGCGTTGAACGTCTTAAACCTTGGACGTTTTAACTTAGGTTCTGCATGTATGGGCGCAGCAAAATATGCGTTTGAACTTGCTTTATCTTATACAAAAGAACGCAAGCAGTTTAAAACAGCTATTGCGGAATTTAATGCTTCAAAAGAAAAGATAGCTAAAATGGCGGCTCGTATTTTTGCATCTGAATCTATCCAGTACCGTACAGCTGGTTTACTAGAAGAGGCGCTTGGTGGACTATATGAAAGTGAAAATCATAAGTTAGTAGCTAAACAGCTGGCTGAATTTGCAATGGAATGTTCAGTTTGTAAAGTGTACGGATCGGAAACTCTTGATTTAATTGCCGATGAATCGCTGCAGCTTCATGGCGGCGCAGGGTTTATTCAAGAATATAAAATCGAACAAGTATATCGTGACTCACGCATCAATCGTATTTTTGAAGGTACAAATGAAATTAACCGCCTATTACTTCCAACTCAGCTTCTAAAAAAAGCAGGCAAAGGAGAAATAGAGCTGAGCAAACAAGTAGAACATGCCGTTAGTGAATTGATGAGCGGTCAGTGGGAAATACCTTCAAATGAACTTCTAGCCAGAGAGAAGCAGGCGGTTATTACCACAAGACATTTATTTCTTGCTTTATTAGGAACAGCATTCCAAACGTTTCAAGCCAATCTAGCACAAGAACAAGAAACGCTGATGAAGCTCGCAGAAATTGCTGTTGGACTATTTGCCATAGAGTCATCTGTGCTGCGCACGGAAAAAGCCGTAACTAGAAATGGAGAAGAAAAAGAAAAGTTAAAAAGCAAGCTGACAGCAACGGTTGTTAGTGAAACGCTCTTTGAAATTGAAAAACAGGCCCGACAATTAATAAACGGGATGTTAACGGGTGAAAAACATCGGCAGTACCGCACCATTCTTGGAAAATGGATGAATGATTTGCAAAGTGAAGGCGAATTCACGCGCAATCGAGGCATCGCTCGTGAGTTTATTGACAGCGGGCGATATGTTGTATAGGGAGGGATATCATGCGTTTTGAAGGGCAAATAGCTGTTATTACAGGGGCTGGAAGCGGCATTGGAGAAGCGACCGCTCAGAGAATGGCAAAAGAAGGAGCCCGCGTCATTCTTGTCGGGCGAACGCAAGAAAAGCTAGTACAGGCTGCATCCGCTATTGACACACTGTGTGAACGAAAATGCACGGATATTTTCCCAGCTGATGTAACGAAAGAAGAAGACGTCAAAGAGCTTGCTGAGTTTATAAAAGAAAAGTACGGACAAATTCATTTATTAATTAATAATGCAGGCGGATCTGTTAATTCAACAATTAAAGAAACAACGCTTGAACAGTGGAAACACGTACAGGACGTTAATTTAACAAGCGTATTTCTTATAACAAAACAGTTGATTCCTTTTTTAACTGAAGGAATAGGAGAAAATCGATCTATTGTTAATGTCGCTTCTCTTTCAGGACATAAAGCAGGTGCGCAAATTCCTCACTACAGCGCTGCTAAAGCTGCTTTAATAAACTTTACAAAAGCAATGGCATTTGAATTAGCACCTCACGGAGTCAGAGTAAACTCTGTGTCTCCTGGATTCGTAGAAACACCTTTAACACAGCCTGGACTTGAAAATGAGCGCTTCACTAAGGCAATCGAAAAAAATACGGCTTTAAAACGTGTAGGTAAACCAGATGAAATTGCAAATGTTATTGCTTTTGCAGCGTCTAAAGAGGCATCGTATATGACGGGAAGTGATTTATTAGTAGACGGCGGGTGGCTTATCGTTTAATGCAAAGTAAAGAGGAGGGAATCCGAATTATGAGTGATTTAGTAGTAGAAAAGCAGGGGACTATTTTATCTTTAACGTTAAATCGTCCAGATCGTTTAAATGCATTCAGTGAAGAAATGATTGAAAAGCTAACAGCTGAAATAAAACAGGCGCAAAGGGACGATTCTATTAAAGTAGTCATATTAAATGGAGCGGGGCGCTCGTTTTCTGCCGGAGGCGATGTAAAAACGATGGGTCAAGCATCCGGAGCGGATGTGTATGAACATATCGGCCGTTTAAATGAATGTATTTTAGCGATGCAAAATTTAGAGAAGCCAATTATTGCAGCAGTTCATGGGTTTGCAGCAGGAGCGGCTTTTAATTTAGCTCTCGCTTCTGACTTTATCATTGCGTCAGAAGAAAGCCGATTTGTATTAAGCTTTTCTCAAGTTGGATTGATTTCAGACGGAGGAGGCCTTTACTTTCTTACAAAGGTCGTCGGTCCCCACAGAGCGAAGGAACTGTTATTTTTAGGAGAGCCTATGGATGCCGAAACAGCTTATAAAGCCGGTTTTTTAAACCGTGTAGTGCCGTTAAATCAGCTGAAAGATGAGGTAACTTCCTTTGCAAGCCGCTTATCACAAGGACCAACGAAAGCGTATGGGAAAATGAAAAAAATTGTCAACGATTCATTTCATTTAACGTTACAACAAGTGCTCGAACAAGAAAGGCTAACGCAAGTTCTTATGGTAGAAACAAGAGATCATCAAGAAGGAATATCTGCGTTTAAAGAAAAAAGAAAGCCACTATTTCAAGGGAAATAAAAGGGGGATCTACGATGAAAGCCATTCAATTTACGCAGTACGGGGGACCTGATGTTCTTCAAGTTATCGATATTGCACGCCCTGTACCAAAAAAGAAAGATGTGCTCATTAAAGTTGCGGCAATCGGCGTTAATTATGCCGATGCTGCGCGGCGTGAAGGAGCATATGTAGTAGAAACACCGCTTCCTTTTATTCCAGGTTCTGAAGTAGCGGGCGAAGTGGTTGAAGTAGGCGAGGATGTAAAAGGGATACAAGTAGGTACAAAAGTCGTGACGCTGCTAGGATCTAATCGAGCAACAGGATACGCGGAGTACACGCTGGCAGATTCAAGAGGCCTTATTCCGTTGCCGGAGAATGTGGATTTAACACAAGCGGTTGCTTTGCCTCTTCAAGGACTAACGGCTTATCATATTTTAAAAACGATGGGTCGCCTTGAAAAAGGAGAAACCGTCATCGTTCATGCGGCAGCAGGCGGCGTCGGAACCTTAGCTGTTCAGCTTGCCAAAATTTTTGGAGCCGGAAAAGTCATTGCTACAGCGAGCTCTAAAGAAAAGCTTGAGCTCGCAAAAAATCTCGGAGCTGACGAAGCGATTAACTATACAGAAACAGGCTGGGAAAAACGAATTTTAGAAGTAACGGAAGGAAAAGGAGCCGATATTATTTTAGAAATGGTAGGAGGGCATATATTCTATGAATCTCTTCAATGTCTTGCACCATTTGGGCGTCTCGTTTTTTACGGAATGGCTAGCGGAAAACCTGTAAAATTCAACCCTGCCCGCCTGATGGAAAAAAATCAATCGGTTCTAGGCTTTTTCTTACCTCAAATGATGGCAAAACCAGCGCTTTATCAGCAAAGCCTGCATGAGCTATTAAACTACGTAAATTCCGGTCAGCTAAAATTAATGCTGGGCGGCACATTTTCACTTGATGAAGCGGCAGATGTACATCGTCTGCTTCAAGGAAGAAAAACGACCGGAAAATTAGTGTTAGTTCCGTAACAAAACAGCTTCCGTCTCTAATAGGGACGGGAGCTGTTTTGGTTTAAAAAATTGGCTTTCACCTGCCAATTTTTTAAAAACCGCTTAATAATTTGGCATAAAAATCAATGTTTTTTACTAATTTCTTCTATATTTTAACACTGGCATGGAAGTTGCATAATAAGTGTTTGAACATATAAAGGAGGAATTGAATATGGTGAGAAATGGAACGGACCGCGTGAAGCGGGGAATGGCAGAAATGCAAAAAGGCGGCGTTATCATGGACGTGATCAATGCAGAACAGGCAAAAATTGCAGAGGCAGCAGGCGCTGTTGCCGTTATGGCGTTAGAGCGTGTTCCAGCCGATATCCGTGCAGCAGGCGGCGTGTCTCGTATGGCAGACCCAACAATTGTTGAAGAAGTGATGAACGCTGTATCCATTCCAGTTATGGCGAAAGCCCGCATCGGCCATATCGTTGAAGCGCGCGTGCTAGAAGCAATGGGCGTAGACTATATTGACGAAAGTGAAGTACTCACTCCAGCTGATGAGGAATATCACCTTAACAAAAGTACATTTACGGTTCCATTTGTATGCGGATGCCGTGATTTAGGCGAAGCAGCAAGACGAATTGGTGAAGGTGCTTCAATGCTTCGTACAAAAGGCGAACCAGGAACAGGAAACATCGTCGAAGCAGTGCGTCATATGCGCCAAGTAAACGCTCAAGTACGTAAAGTGGTAGGCATGGATGAAGATGAGTTAATGACAGAAGCTAAGCTATTAGGTGCGCCTTATGAGCTCTTACTGCAAATTAAACGTGAAGGCCGTTTACCGGTTGTAAACTTTGCCGCAGGCGGCGTAGCAACACCAGCAGACGCAGCCTTAATGATGCAGCTTGGAGCAGACGGTGTGTTCGTTGGATCAGGAATCTTCAAATCAGACAACCCGGAAAAATTTGCGCGTGCAATCGTGGAAGCAACAACACATTATCAAGACTATGAACTTATTGCAAGCTTGTCAAAAGGGTTAGGAAGTGCAATGAAAGGAATTGAAATTTCATCATTATTACCAGAAAATCGTATGCAAGAACGCGGCTGGTAATGAGTAATAACTTTTAAACTTAGTTAGGAGAATGACCATGGGGAAATATACGATAGTTGATAAAGAAACGTGTATTGCGTGCGGCGCATGCGGAGCTGCGGCACCTGATATTTATGATTATGATGATGAAGGAATTGCGTTCGTTATACTTGATGATAATCAAGGCACGGTTGAAGTGCCCCAAGAGTTGGAAGACGATTTGATAGATGCGTTTGAAGGCTGTCCAACAGAGTCCATCCGTATAGCGGATGAAAAGTTTGATGGAGACTCGAATAAATTTCAATAAAGCGGAATAAATAAAAAAATAGAAAGTTTTTTAAAAGAAAAGAAGGATTTTGTCTAGAAAAGGCGAAATGTTAGTTGTGTAAGAACATATCTTTTTAAAAATGAAAGCACTTACATAACTAAAAGCATATGAGTTAGCCTCATTTGACCTTTCAGAATTATTAGTGTAAAAGTGCAGAGTAATCAAATAGTTTTTAAAAGGAGATTAAGGGGCATGCAAATACTGAATACAGTCATTGTGACAGGATATGCAAAAGCTCCACAGGGAACTTCCATGTATGAAATGTATAAGCATGCGGGAATTGTACTAGAAGTGGATCTGACAGAGCATAAAATTGTAAATGCTGAGTTTACGTTTATTACGGAGCTAACGCAAAATTTTTTCCGGAAGCTGCTTATTGGTTACTGCCTTGCAGATGGAATTGAACCTCTTATTGAACGTATTCAAAATTATTATTTTGCTCCATCTCAACAGGCGATTATCGTAGCGCTTCAGGCTGCAATCCAACGTTACTGGGATAATGTGAATCAAAAAATTACATAGCGTTTGGTTAGAATAAAGTGAGAAGACAACCTCTTTTCATGGTCTTATTAAAACCAAGCAGACACACACACTTTACAAAGAGTGGGGGACATCCCTTTTTCTTTGGGGAGTCATTGTGTCCTGCTTGGTTTTTTTCGTGTAAAGCGCTGTGAAATATAAAAAGAAAAGGAGGAAACAAAATGAACAAAATCATCACGCGCGAAGAAGCAATAGAAAAAATAACAGATGGCGCACGCATTATGGTAGGTGGATTTGGTCTTGTTGGAAGCCCGCTTAGTCTGATTGAAGCGATTGCCAAATCAAACCTTAAAGATTTAGAGATTATTAGTAATAACCTCGGTGAACCTGGAAAAGGATTAGGTGTATTGGTTCAAAAAAAACAAGTAAAAAAAGCCATAGGGTCTTATTTTACTTCCAACCCTGAAGTTGTACACGCTTATCAACAACAAGAACTTCAAGTGGAGCTCATCCCGCAAGGAACAATGTCCGAGGCAATTAGAGCAGGAGGAGCAGGCATCGGAGGATTTTATACGCCTGTGAGCGTAGGGACCCAGCTGGCGGAAGGAAAAGAAGAACGAGTGTTAAAAGGAAAGAAATATGTTTTGCAAGAATCGCTGCACGCAGATGTAGCTCTTATAAAAGCTAAAAAAGCAGATCGACTGGGAAATCTTATTTACAGCAAATCAGCAAGAAACTTTAATCCAATTATGGCAACGGCCGCTAATATCGTGATTGCGGAAGTAGAAGAAGTTGTTGAAGTTGGACAAATTTCTCCTGAAGAAATTGTAACTCCTCATTTATATGTTACTTATATCGTAGTGAAAGGAGAAAAATAAGATGAACGTCAAACAATATATTGCTGCGCGCGCTGCAAAAGAGCTTTGTCACGGAGATGTAGTGAACTTAGGGATAGGGATTCCTACTTTGGTTGCTAATTATATCTCACCCGATGTTCATGTGTTTTTACATTCAGAAAACGGGATTCTCGGAGTTGGCCCTACTCCTAAAGAAGGTTATATAGATCCAGAACTTGTGAATGCGGGGAAGCTGCCCGTCACGGTTTTAGAAGGATCCTCATTTTTTAACAGCGCTGATTCCTTTGCCATGATACGCGGAGGCCATGTGAATGTATCCATTCTTGGAGTGCTTCAAGTAGATGAAGCAGGCAGAATTGCGAACTGGGCTGTTCCTAGGAAAAGCGTTCTTGGCGTAGGAGGAGCAATGGATTTATTAGAAGGCTCAAAAAAAGTGATTGTTACGACTCTTCATACGAATAGTCAAGGAGAGTCAAAGCTAGTTGGGAAGTTAACTTACCCGCTTACTTCAGAGCGACGAGTTGATATGGTTATTACGGAATTAGCTGTCTTTTCGGTAACGGATCTTGGTCTTGAACTTCTTGAAACAGCTCCGGGTGTTTCTTTAGAGGAAGTACAACAAAAAACAGAGGCTTCTTTTCACGTTTCTAAATTATTTAATAAAAACAATGAGGTGACAGCATAATGGCAGTGATTGTAAATGCATTTCGAACCCCTATTGGAAAGTTTGGCGGTTCGCTTGCAGATACGCTTCCAGAAGAACTAGTCTCTCTTGTGATGAAAAACAATTTGTCTTCAGCGGGATATACTTCAGAGATTGTTGATGAAATCATTGTCGGACAGACGAAACAAAGCGCTCATGCTCCTAATATAGCGAGAGTAGCCGGGCTGAGAGCTCAATTCTCTGAACGTATTCCAGCTTATACCGTGCACCGCCAGTGCGGTTCAGGCATGCAGGCTGTAATGAATGGAGCTATGTCCATTTTATCAGGTCAAGCCGAAGTGGTATTAGCCGGAGGAGCGGAAAGCATGTCTCAAGCACCGCACTATACGGTAGGCACTCGTTTTGGTTTTCACGTTGGTGATTTAACACTCTATGACTCTAATACAGAAAGTCAGCCAAAATCACAGCCTGAAACGTTATACGGAACGTTTACGATGGGACAGACGGCAGAGTGGCTCGCTGAAAAATATAGTATTAGCCGCACGGAACAAGATGAGTTTGCTTTTTATAGTCAGGAAAAAGCTAGGCGGGCTATAGAACTGGGTTTGTTTGAAGAAGAAATTATCCCGGTACCTGTAAAAGAAGGAAAAAAAGGTATGAGGCATTTTGCAACAGATGAATTTCCTCGTCTTACTAGCAAAGAAAAGCTTGGTGCGCTTAAGCCTGTTTTTCAAAAGAATGGAACGGTGACAGCCGGCAATTCATCCGGCAGAAACGATGGCGCTTCAATGATGCTGTTGATGTCGGAAGAAAAAGCTGAGCAGCTTGGATTAACGCCTATGGCAAAGATTGTGTCGTTTGCCGCAGCGGGCGTCTCTCCAAAGGAAATGGGAATTGGCCCCGTTTCTGCTTCGCAAATTGCTTTAAATAAAGCTGGTTTAAGCTTAGGTGATATGGACTTGATTGAATTAAACGAAGCATTTGCCGCTCAAAGTATTGCTTGCTTAAGAGAATGGGACATCACATCAGAAAAAGTGAATGTAAACGGAGGAGCGATTGCTCTTGGACACCCTTTAGGCTGCTCCGGGGCAAGAATCATCACAACTCTGTGTCATGAACTCCAAAAGCAAAAAAGACGATACGGCCTGGCTACTATTTGCGTTGCAGGAGGATTAGGAATGGCGATGGTGGTGGAAAGATGGACGAAATAAAAAGAGATTATGTTTTTCATAGAGATTTAACAAAAAAGTATCCAATGATTACGCATGGTGAAGGAAGCTACTTAATAGATGAACAAGGAAAAAAGTATTTAGACGGCTGCTCCGGCGCCGTGGCGGCAAACTTAGGGCACGGCATTGCGCAAATAGCCGAGGCGATGGCGGAGCAGGCAAAAAAAGCGGCGTTTGTTCATACATTGCGTTTTGAAACGGATGTTTTGCATAAACTTGCAGGCAAAATTGGAGAAATGGCGCCGCTTCATTTAAACAAAGTCTATTTTACATCAGGAGGATCAGAAGCAAATGAAAGTGCATTAAAATTAGCAAGGCAATATCACAGGGATGCCGGAAAGATGCAAAAACACATCGTAATCGGAAGGTGGCAGTCTTACCATGGAAACACGATAGGGGCACTATCAGCTGGAGGAGACGTAAAAAGACGATATCCTTATACACCTAATCTTTTACATTTTGCGCATGTCTATTCGCCGTATTGTCATCGCTGTCCGTATAATCGCAATCAAGAAGACTGCGTGGCAAATCAAAACTGGAGCTGTATCACCGATATTGAACGCACCATTTTAGAGCTTGGTCCAGAAAATATTTCAGCTTTTATCGCAGAGCCCATCGTAGGAAGTCAGCAAGGAGCTGTTGTACCTCCGCTTGACTATTTCAAAAAAGTACGTGAGCTCTGTAGCCGTTATGACATTCTTTTGATTGTTGATGAAGTGATGACAGGCTTCGGGAGAACGGGAACTGATTTTGCAGTGGGACAATTCGGAATCGAACCGGATATCCTAACGTTTGGTAAAGGAGTTTCAGCGGGGTACGCTCCTTTAGGAGGAATGATTGTTCATGACCGTCTGATTCAAGGCTTGTTAGAAAATAGCAGCGGGAAATTTCTTCATGGCTATACGTACAGTGGACATCCTGTTTCAATAGCGGCAGGCCTTGCTGCTTTGGATATGTATGAAGAAATGAATATCCTTCAAAACGTTGAAACTCAAGGCGCGTATTTAATGGAATGTTTAGTAGCGCTGCAGCGCAAGCATCCTTATATTTCAGATATTCGCGGCCGCGGACTTTTAATTGGATTAGAACTAATGAAAGACGCCAATCAACAGATATTTTTCGAGCCACGTGAAGCAGCCAGCGAAAAGCTCAATGAAATTTGTATGGAGCTTGGAGGCGTCTTTTATCCAGGATCCGGATCTATAGATGGACATAAAGGAGAACATATCATTATCAGTCCTCCTTTAAATATAACGAAATCAGAAGTTGATGAAATAGTGAGATTGCTAGATTATGCGTTTTCTATTTTTTATCAGCACATAAGAAAGGATGAGTCATATGAAAGTACAAAATAAAACAGAAGAGCTTCAAATCAAAGGAAAAAAACATTTATCACCGGTGATGACAAGAGTAACAGAGCTTGTTATTGAAAAAGCGCACGGTGCGAAATTTTGGACAGCTGATGGCAAGGAATATATTGATTTTGTATCAGGAGTAGCTGTCAATGCAGTGGGTCATACGCATGAAAAGATGGTAGAAGCGATAAAAAAACAAGCAGATCAGCTGCTTCACCTAGGCTTAAACTACGGCTATTACGAAACAGCAGTGAATTTGGCAGAAAAACTTGCGCAAATTACGCCTGGAAACTTAGACACGGTGTTTTTTTCAAACTCAGGCGCAGAAGCCATTGATGGTGCGCTCAAATTAGCAAAAGCGGCCACTGGCAGACCAGCGATAATTGCTTTTGAAGGTTCTTTTCACGGTCGTACACTAGGAGCTACAGCTATTACGGCTTCAAGCTCAAAATACCGCAGCTACTACGAGCCGATTTTAGGAGAAGTGTATCACGTCCCTTATCCTTATCCAAGTCAGCTTCCTAATGTTGACGAGGAAGATGCAGAAGCATATTGCTTAAATCAACTGCAAAAGCTGTTTGATCTGCGAGTGGATCCTTCACGCGTAGCGGCGATTGTAATTGAGCCAGTCATGGGCGAAGGGGGCTATTACCCTGCTCCTTCTAGCTTTTTACGTGCACTGAGAGACATAGCGAATGATTATGGCATTCTGCTTGTTTTTGATGAAGTGCAAACGGGATTTGGGCGCACTGGAAAAATGTTTGCCGCAGAACATGCTGGAGTCACACCAGATATTTTAGTTTTAGCAAAAGCTCTTTCCGGCGGCATGCCTTTAGGAGCCATTGTAGCAAGCCGAGAACTGCATGAGAAATGGCCAACAGCTGGACATGGTTCTACTTTTGGCGGAAATCCAGTATCGTGCGCAGCGGCTTTAGCTAATATTTCAATCATTGAAGAAGAAAAGCTTGTAGAGCGCAGTGAAAAAGTAGGCGCTGATATTGTTAAACGCCTTCAGCATTCTATCGGACATTTACCGGCTATTAAAGAGGTTAGAGGAATTGGTATGATGATTGGTATTGAATTTCATGTTGAAACAGCAGCTGCTTATGTCCCTGTTATTAAATCAAAAGCGCTGGAAAAAAGACTGCTAATTATGAACTGTGGAGTCAAAGGGCAAACCATTCGTTTAATGCTGCCGCTAAATATTGATAAAGACGTGCTGGATCAAGGACTGTCTTTACTAGAAGAAGCCATCACAGAAGCAGTTTCAATTAACTAGCTTTTTAAATGAAAAGGAGGGTAACAATATGAGTCAGACTAAAATCGAACTGTTACAAGGAAATTTATATATTAACGGCGAGTGGGTAAGTGAAGAGGAGCAAACCTATTTTGAAAGTATAAACCCTGCAACACAAGAGCTCGTTGGAACGTGCGCAGCCGCTACGGCTAGTCAAGTTGATGATGCGGTAAAAGCGGCTAGTACAGCCTACAGCCACTGGAAAAATACATCCATTCCTGAACGTGCAGCATTTTTAACAAAAGCAGCTGAGCTTTTTGAAGACAGAAAAGAAGAGCTAGCTCAAGTGATGACAAAAGAGATGGGAAAACCGCTGACAGAATCCATAGGGGAAGTTGGTGTCGTCATTGCAACAGCTCAGTATATGGCTGGAGAAGGAAGACGTTTGTTTGGCGAAATAGTGCCCGCTGGCTTTCCTGACCGAGATATAAAAATGGTTCGCGAACCGCTTGGAGTTGTGGCATGTATTACACCTTGGAACTTTCCTGTTTCTCTCGCTTCTTATAAAATGTTTGCCGCTTTAATCGCTGGCAATACCGTTGTCTGGAAGCCGGCTTCAGAAGTAGCGCTCTCAGCGAAGATTTTTATGGAAGTATTGCACGCTGCGGGGCTTCCAAAAGGAACAATTAACTTGCTTACAGGATCGGGCAGAATTGTTGGACAAAAGCTTGCTACGCACTCTGAAGTGAAAATCATATCATTTACAGGTTCTACGGAAGTTGGTCAGCAGTTAGCAGAAATGAGCAGCAAAACCTTAAAACGAATTTCTTTAGAGCTAGGAGGAAAAAACGCTGTTATTGTGTTAAAAGATGCCGATTTGGATAAAGCAGCAGAAGGAATTGTTAAATCAGCATTTACGACAACGGGGCAGCGCTGTACCGCAGCTAGTAGAGTGATTGTGGAGCGTTCAGTAAAAGAAGAGCTTTTGAAAAAAGTAATAGCTCTTACAAAAGAAATGAAGATTGGAAATGGTCTTGAACAAGGAGTTGTGATAGGACCGCTTGTTAATGAACAGCAGTGCCGTTTAGTAGAAAATTACGTACAAAAAGCGGTGGAAGAAGGCGGAAATATTGCGCTTGGAGGTCATGCTTTATCAGAGTTAGGAACTTGTTATTACATGCCTACAATTATTGATAACGTCCATTCGAACCACACAATTGCTCAAGAGGAGATTTTTGGTCCCGTGCTTGCTTTTATTGAAGTAGATGGCTACGAAGAAGCAATGAGCGTCAATAATGGAACGATGTACGGGCTTTCCACTTCTATTTATACAAGCAGCTTGCACTATGCCAGCCGAGCGGCAAAAGACGCTGTTAGCGGATTAGTCTATATCAATAACGGAACATCTAATGCTGAAATGGGAGTAGCATTCGGAGGAATGAAAATGTCTGGCAACGGCCACAGGGAAGTTTCTCATCATGCATTTGATGTGATGACAGAATGGAAGTCTGTCTACACCAACTATTAATCTCGCACCTTAGCGAAAAGGAGGAGCACATGTCTTCATATCGCATTGGCATTGCCTTTTTTTATCATGAATCTCACAGCTTTAGTCCATTAAAAACAGAAATAGAACACTTTGTACAAGAAGGCTATTTTGTTGGAACGGAAATATATAAAGCATACTCAGGAACCAAAACAGAAGTAGGGGGATTTTTAGATGTATTAAAGCAAGAGAAGCAAGTAGAAATCGTTCCCCTTGTTTGTGCAGCTGCAGTTCCGTCTGGGATTGTATCTTCAGCAGCTTATTACACAATTGAAAAGCAAATGTTGCATACGCTTACTCACGCCGGCCCGCTAGATGGCTTATTAATCGCTTTGCACGGCGCAATGGTAGTAGAGCATCTTTTCGATCCTGAAGCTCATTTGTTAAGTCAGATAAGAAGCTGCATAGGAAGCGACGTTCCCATTGCTACTACGCTCGATATGCACGCAAATATCAGTGAAGATATGCTTACGTACACGCCGCTTCATTTCGGGTTTAAAACATATCCTCATGTTGATATGTACGAACAAGGAGTGAACGCTGCGCGAGCGCTTTTAACACAAGTAAAAGAAAGCGCTATCTATTATGCATCTTTTAAAAAAATGCCTATGCTTTTGCCGTCGATTAATATGCGAACAGCAGAAGGGCCGATGAAAAAAATGATGGACCTTGCTAAGCAAGCCGAGCAAGAAGAAGACGTATACAATGTTTCTATTTTTGGAGGCTTTCCTTATTCTGATATTTCAATTGCCGGAGCAAGCGTGCTCGTAACAGCTTTGAATCCTGAAACAGCAGAAAAAATAGCAAAGAGACTAGCTTCTCAGTTTTGGAGTATAAAAGAAGATTTTATCGTGGATTTGCCTACCGTTGAAGAGGGTCTGCAAACAGCGTTAAAACTATCAGACGAACAGCCAATAGTGCTCGCTGATATAGCGGACAATCCTTTAAGCTGCGGAAGCGGCGATACAACAGAGCTTTTGGAATACATGCTGAAGCTAAATATGCCGAGGACACTGTTTGGAGGTCTTTATGACCCTGAATCTATTAAACAATGCGTGCAAGCAGGAGCTGGGAATTACGTCTCTCTTTCCTTAGGAGGAAAAGTTTCTCCTGAGTTCGGAAAGCCCGTTGAAGTTGAGGCCAAGGTCGTTGCTTTGTCGGAAGGTGAGTTTTACAATTCAGGACCGTTTAATCAGCATTTAAAAGTAAATGTAAAAGGTGCAGCTCACATTCAAGTAGGAGAATTGGATATTTTGCTGATTGGAAGGCCGGTATCAGCCAATGATCCTGAACTTTTTCGCCATATTGGCATTGAGCCAGCGACGAAAAAAATCATTGGTTTAAAAGCTAAAAATCATTTCAGAGCCGCTTTTGAACCGCTTGTAGGATCTATCATCTATGTGGATGCGCCAGGCGTAGCGTCAAACCGCTTAACGACCTTTAATTATCAGCACCTTCCAAGTCCAATATGGCCGCTGCAAGATGCAAAATATGAAAGTGAAAAAAGGAGGAAAGAAAAATGGATGCATTAAAAGAGCAGTACTATATCGAAGTGCCGGAATCGTTAAATCCTGAGCAGCAAAAAATGATGATTGAACTTGAAAAAGATGCGTTTCCCGGCATGGGAGCCGTTGATGAACAGACGCTTGTACCTTTAGCACGCTATGGAAAGCTCATTCAATATTTCCAGGAAAATGACGCAAGGCCAATTGCCATTTGCGAGCTGCTTCGAGATTACAAAGATGTCACAAAAGCTTATATCTTTGGTTTCTACGTCCGCTCTGATAAACAAGGAAGCGGAATTGGACAGCTGTTCTTAGAAGAAATATTTTCGATTTTACAAAAAGATAGTTTTGAAAGCGTTTGTTTGACTGTGAATGTGAAAAATGAAGGCGCTGTGAAGCTGTATAAAAAAATGGGCTTTACGATTAAAGAAACGCGATCAGGAGAGTTTGGCGAAGGAGAAGATCGCTATTATATGGTGCGGTCAATTTTTTAGTAGAACATCTATTCAAAAAATGAACTTTGGAGGGAATATAAAATGAAAAATACATTATATAAAGTAAGCAGACACTGGAAAGAAATCGAGCTTTGGAAAGATGTAACGGACGAGCAGTGGAACGACTGGGTATGGCAGCTGACAAACACAATTAAAACATTGGAAGATTTAAAGAAAGTCATAAATTTAACACCTCAAGAAGAAGAAGGCGTAAAAATTGCAACCAAAACGATTCCGTTAAATATCACTCCTTATTACGCATGGTTAATGGATGAGAACGATCCGAAATGTCCAATCAGAATGCAGTCTGTTCCTATTTCAGAAGAACTGCATAAAACAAGGTATGATTTAGAAGATCCGCTTCACGAAGATGAAGATTCACCGGTTCCTGGCTTAACTCATCGTTATCCCGACCGCGTGCTGTTTTTAGTTACAAATCAATGCTCGATGTACTGCCGCTACTGTACAAGAAGACGTTTTTCAGGACAAATTGGCATGGGCGTTCCAAAAAAACAGCTGGATACAGCTATTAATTACATTGCAGCCAACCCTCAAATCCGTGATGTATTAATTTCTGGAGGAGACGGACTATTAATCAATGACAATATTTTAGAATATATTTTGAAAAATTTGCGCGATATTCCGCACGTAGAAATTATTCGTATCGGTACAAGAGCACCGGTGGTGTTCCCGCAGCGCATTACAGAAAACCTGTGCAATATCTTAAAGAAATATCATCCGGTTTGGCTAAATACGCATTTTAACACATCAATTGAAATTACAGAAGAATCAAAGCGTGCTTGTGAAATGCTTTCGAACGCAGGAGTTCCAGTTGGAAACCAAGCGGTTATTTTAGCCGGAATTAACGACAGCGTGCCAATCATGAAGCAGCTTATGCATGATTTAGTAAAAATTCGTGTGCGTCCTTATTACATTTATCAATGTGATTTATCAGAAGGAATCGGCCATTTCCGTGCGCCGATCAGTAAAGGGCTAGAAATTATGGAAGGACTTCGCGGCCATACGTCCGGCTATGCAGTTCCTACGTTTATCGTGGATGCTCCTGGAGGAGGCGGTAAAATTCCATTGCAGCCAAATTACATTATTTCTCAAAGCTCCAATAAAGTTGTGCTTCGAAACTTTGAAGGTGTTATTACGTCTTATCCGGAGCCGCAAAATTACCAAAGTGGTAGCGCAGAAGAATTTTATAAAAAAGTATATCCTGAAGTGTTTGAAAAATTTGAAAGCAACGGTGTTCTTTCGATTATTGATGATACAAAGTTCAACTTAACGCCAGAAGGTCTGAACCGTCTTGACCGCCGGAAAACGTACGATCAAAATCCAGAGCATAGCTCTTTAAAAGACAAGCGTGAAAAGCGCGATCAATTAAAAGAGAAAAAATTTGAAACGCAAATGAAAAAATACGAAACGGCGGGAGCGAAGGAGGAATAATATTGAAATGTCAATGGTGCGAATCCTATGAAGCGAAAGAGACGGATGCAACGGTATATTGGGAGCTTCCTGACGGCACAAAAGCTATAGAAATTAAAGAGACGCCTTCCATTACATGTTCAGAATGCGGAATTACGTATCAAACAGATGAAACGGTTGGACACATTGAAGATCAACTGTTTTTAATCAACACCTCTGCCTTAGAAAAAAGTGTAACGTACGAACAGCTTATGAGCTTGCCTCGTCTATTAAAACGAAACTACTTTGATTTTTCAAAGTAAGCAATGAAGGGTCCATCTCCTGCTTTTTGTGGGAGATGGATATTCTTATACGCTTTACGTTAAACATGTGCGCATAGTTCATTTATAAAGGTGGGATAAGTATGGAAGCGGTCGATATAAATCGTAATGAAGAAGAAAAAAAGCAGGACGATAAGCATGTAAAACGTCACTTAAAAGCACGTCATATGACCATGATTGCTATTGGAGGGTCAATAGGAACGGGCTTATTTCTAGCCACGGGATCTTCTATCCAAACTGCTGGACCGGGAGGAGCGCTGATTGCTTACGGGGCTATTGGAATTATGGTTTACTTTCTCATGACTAGCCTTGGAGAAATGGCTACGTTTATGCCGGTATCAGGTTCTTTTTCAACGTACGCCAGTCATTATGTAGATCCAGCTCTTGGCTTTGCGCTCGGCTGGAACTACTGGTTTAACTGGGCTGTTACGCTCGCTGTAGAAATAGCTGCTTCTGCTATTATCATGAAGTTTTGGTTCCCTGATGTGCCAAGTATTATCTGGAGCGCTTTGTTTTTAGGCTTAATTTTTTTACTTAATTTCCTATCTGTAAAAAGCTATGGAGAATCTGAATATTGGTTTGCTCTCGTAAAAGTAGTAACCATCATTGTGTTTATCGGAGTGGGCCTTCTGACCATATTTGGCATTTTCGGCGGTGAATATATCGGTTTTAAAAACTTTACATTAGAAGAAGCGCCGGTCAACGGCGGATTTCTGTCCGTACTAAGCATTTTCTTTATCGCGGGATTTTCTTTTCAAGGTACAGAGCTAGTCGGCATTGCGGCGGGGGAAAGTGAAAACCCTCAAAAAAATATCCCTAAAGCCATTCGCCAAGTCTTTTGGCGCATTCTTCTATTTTATATTGCAGCCATTGCTGTAATCGGGCTTATCATTCCTTACACAAGTCCATCTCTTCTAGGAGGAGATGTGGATAACATTGCTGTTAGTCCATTTACGCTTGTTTTTGAAAAAGCAGGAATTGCTGCAGCTGCTTCAGTGATGAATGCTGTTATTCTTACCTCGGTTTTATCAGCCGGAACTTCTGGCTTATATGCTTCTACGCGAATGTTATGGTCCATGGCCAATGAAGGGCAAGCGCCTAAAGCGCTTCGAAAAATTAATCGTCGAGGAATTCCAGTAAACGCACTTGTTTTAACCACTATCATTGGCGGTCTTGCCTTTTTAACATCAATTTTTGGCGATCAAATGTATATGTGGCTTTTAAACGCTTCAGGCATGAGCGGATTTATTGCGTGGATTGGTATTGCCATCAGCCACTATCGTTTCCGAAAAGCATATGTTGCTTCAGGACGGGATATAAATGATCTAGCCTATAAAGCAAAATGGTTTCCTCTAGGTCCTGTTCTTGCATTTGGAATGTGCCTCATCGTTATTTTAGGCCAGAACTATCAAGCGGTACTTTCTGACAAAATTGATTGGTACGGCTTAACGGTCTCATACATTGGTCTGCCTCTCTTTTTAGCGACGTGGTGGGGATATAAAATAGCAAAGAAAACCAAGGTTGTACCTTTGCACGAGTGTATTCAAAAAGAGGACAGGAAATAAAAAAAGGTGAGCCTTAGACAACAAGGCTCACCTTTTTACTTATAAAAATCATTCATATTAGGCTTCATTCTATAGATAGCATAACACAAAAAGTGATTTTTTTCCAGTCTGGTTTTTATTTTGTTTATTGATAAAATTCAAGAATAGCGCTGGAATCTGCACAAGGGAGGTTAAAACCTTCGTAACTTTAATAGGAAAAGGGGTTTGTGATGAGAATTTCAGAAGGTGTTGAAATGCTACAGTTGACTGCCAGAGCGTTTAATCAAGACATAACATTAAATCCTACATTAGTTTGGAATAATGAAGAAGTTATTTTAATTGATACAGGAATGCCTGACCAAATCGATCAACTCAAAGAGGCGTTAAACAAATTAAATATGTCTATTGAACAGCTAAAAGTAATTCTTCTAACACATCAAGATCTAGATCATATAGGATGCGCTGCTGATATACGAAATAATTCAGATAAAAATATCATCGTATATGCTCATGAATTTGATAAGCCGTACATTGAAGGAAAACTTCCGCTTATTAAAACGAATGCGAGTCAAATGAGTAAAGAAGAACTATCAGCTATACCTGATGAAATAAAATATTTATATAAAACCCCTCCAAAAGTTGACGTGGATATAGTATTAAAAGGAAGTCAACTGCTTCCATACTGCGGAGGCATTGAAGTTATTTTTACTCCCGGACATACGCCTGGGCACGTTAGTTTTTATTTAAGAAAATCAAAAACGCTGGTTGCCGGAGATGCTCTAGTATTGGCAAATGGACAGCTAATGGAACCTGTTAAACAAACGACCTTAAATATGGACCAAGCAGTTCAATCACTTGAAAAGTTTTTAAACTATGAGATCGAGCATGTTATTTGTTATCACGGAGGCTATTTTCAAGGCTGTCCGAAAGAAGCGATTTTAAGGATAAAAGAACACGTTACAGAGAGACAAAGTTAAGATAAATAGAAGCCAAAGGGGATGGACAAAATGTTTACACCAACTATCAGTGTCCGAAAAATAAATGATAATCTCATTATAAAATGGCAGCTTGCACACTTTACGATTCCGTTAGAAGACATTCTTGAAGTAACGGAAGATGACACGTACGGAGGCAAAGAAGCAAACGCCATTCGAATCGGCCCTCCGTACGGAACGACTGACCGCATCTTTATAAAAACGACCAATAAAAACTATCTGTTATTTACCTCAAACGCACCGGCTATATTAAACGAAATAAATTCATAACGATCACATTACTAAATACGAGATATATAGGAGAGAAAAAATTGAAGATTAGCCGTACTTTCGATGCTGATAAAATCGCCAAGCTTAATCAGTCCGTTCATCAACTGCATGTAGAATTATACCCCGAGCACTTTCAATCATATGATTTTCAGAAGATACATGAATTTTTTAAGAAAGTGATGAAAAACGATAGATTTATCTTTCTTTTAGGAGAAGACGATGGAGAGCATGTGGGATTCGCTTGGCTAGAAATAAAGCAGTATTCAGAGACAGTGTTTAAAAAAGCTTACGAGTCAATTTATGTTCATCAAATAAATATCGCCGAACATTATAAAAACAAAGGGTTTGGTTCGAGTTTGATGAAAGAAATTTATAGTATTGCTCGTGAAAAAGAGATCACTACAATTGAGTTAGACTATTGGAGTGACAATACGATTGCCGAGAGCTTTTACGAAAAAGAAGGCTTTGTTACGTATAGAAAAATGGTTTATAAAGAACTTTAAAGAGAGCATTTACTTGCTCTCTTTTTTATACCTAAGAAGCCATTTTCTTTATTTTAATTACTCAATAAAATAAAGTACGCGATTTGAGAACCTAACTCTTGAAAAATTTTTGTTTTACATTTATACTTACATTCTTGTTCGCGTAATGCGACAACTTACTTTATATTCAACTAGGAGGTATACAGATAGTATGGAAAATTTCATTTATCATAATCCCACAAAATTAATCTTCGGAAAAGATCAGCTTCAAGCATTATCAGAAGAACTCCCGAAATACGGAAAAAATATTTTGCTTGTATATGGCGGAGGAAGCATTAAGAAAAACGGTTTATACGATCAAGTTCTTACGCTGTTAAGAGAGTTAAACGTAAATATACATGAGTTAGCGGGCGTAGAGCCAAATCCTCGACTATCTACGGTACGAAAAGGAATTGAAATTTGCCGAAATGAAAACATTGACTTCATGTTAGCAGTCGGCGGAGGAAGCGTTATTGACTGCACAAAAGCAATCGCTGCCGGAGCTGAGTATGAAGGCGACGTTTGGGATATTATTAACAAAAAAGTAACGGCTACAAAAGCACTGCCGTTTGGAACGGTATTAACGTTGGCAGCAACAGGTTCTGAAATGAATCCTGATTCTGTTATTACGAATTGGGAAACAAATGAAAAATACGTTTGGGGAAGCGCCGTTACGCACCCTGTATTTTCTATACTAGATCCTGTGAACACGATGTCTGTTCCTAGAGATCAAACTATCTACGGCATGGTAGACATGATGAGTCATGTGTTCGAACAATATTTCCATAACGTGAAAAACACGCCTTTACAAGATCGTATGTGCTATTCCGTATTACAAACAGTAATTGAAACAGCACCGAAATTGCTAGAAGATCTGCAAAGCTACGAACATCGCGAAACGATTTTATATTCCGGAACAATCGCATTAAACGGAACACTTCAAATGGGATACTTTGGAGATTGGGCTTCACATACAATTGAACACGCGGTATCAGCAGTATATGACATTCCTCATGCGGGCGGTTTAGCAATCTTATTCCCAAATTGGATGCGACACGTTGTAGATCAAGATGTAACTCGTATGAAACGCGTCATGACAAGCATGTTTGATATTGAAACTGCAGGTAAAAGTGACAAAGAAATTGCGTTAGAAGGAATCGATAAGCTAAGCGCTTTTTGGTCAAGCCTTGGTGCACCTTCTCGCTTAGCAGATTACGATATCGGAGAAGAGCGACTAGACGAAATTGCTGGAATTGCTGCTCGTGAAATGGAGCACGGAGGTTTCGGTAACTTTAAGAAACTAAATAAAGATGATATTTTAGCTATTTTAAAAGCATCACTGTAAAGTGAAAAATAAAAAAGAAGGAGACACCTGTCTTCTTCTTTTTGTTTTATCTTATAAATGACTGGAAATTAAGTAGAGTAGGAAGAATGGTTTTTTTCTCAAATTTCAGTTAACAACTAAAGGAAAAGCTTTATAATTAAGTACAGAAAGAAAGTTTTAGAGAATTTAAGGGAGTGGGGAGATGAAAAAGTTTGCGCTAGCTTCATATGCGCTTTATTTGTTGGGCGGATTAGTCATTACAGCCGTAGGATCCGTCTTACCGCAATTGTTAACACATTATCATGTGTCCTATACAGTTGGCGGACAGCTTGTATTATTAGGTTCTTTAGGATTTTTGATAGGAGTTCCGCTTTCTTCTTTTCTATTAGGACGCTTCAGCGAAATGAATTTACTTACAATTGCCGCACTAATGATAGCGTTATCACAAATAGGTATGCTTTTATTGCCTCCATTTGAGTGGATTATTGCATTCAATTTTTTAAACGGTATTGGTGTAGCCGCATTGGAAGTAGTTGTAGCTACTTTAATGATGGAAGTATTTATCGGTAGAAGAGCTATTGTTATGAGTTATTTAGAAGTATCATTCGGTCTAGGTGCGCTGTTGATGCCGTTAGTAGCTAGCTTATTGATTTCACAGAACAGCTGGAGGTTTTCATTTTTTATAACAAGTGTACTAGCTTTACTAATGGTTGTGGTTTGTAAAATAATTCCTTTTAAAAAAGAGACTGTTTCAACTTCAGAAAGCGATGCTTCAGATGCCAGCTCAGAACCTGCGCCTGTGCTTACTAAAAATCAAAGGTGGAAAATACTTACTCTTTTTAGTGTGATGATTTTTATGTATGCCGGAGTAGAAAGCAGTATGAATAATTTTCTTTCGTCTATTTTTATCACATATCTAGACGTAATTCCCTCACAGGCTACTTTAAGCATAAGCGTTTTTTGGGTAGCTATGCTCATAGGACGAGTGGCTACTGGATGGATTATTCGAATTGTTACATACGAACGTTATCTTTTTGGTAGCATTGGAGGGACAATTGTGAGTTTAGTGCTGTTTATTGTGTTAAAAGAAGCAGTAGCAGGCTATATTTTATTAGGGTTTTTAGGGCTTGCAATGTCAGGTATCTATTCGATAACGATGGTATATGCTAACCATACGTTTACCGGATCTGCCCGTATTGTAACAAGTTTAATTACTGGTTTTTCAGGGCTTGGAGGAGCTATTTTTCCTGCACTTATTGGCTTTACTATGGACACAAGCGGAATTACCTCAGCACTTTGGTACATAACAGCTTTTGCATGTTTATATCTTCTGGCGCTCTGCATCATTTTTTTCGTTCAGCGTGATGCAAAACAAAAAGCTAATAATCATTTGCAGCCTATGAAATAAATGTTACGTCAAAAAAAGAAGTGAACTTATAAGTTCACTTCTTTTTCTTTTTATTTTCTCTTTCGTTATAGTAAACAAAAAGGGTTCACATAAATTCAAACTAAAAAGTGAAAAATGGATATATCTATGAAAAAGGAGTGCAATATGAAAGAAGTGAATATAAAGGATCCCGCATTAAACCCCGACGTGGCATTAAAAAGAGTACTAAATGAGATGGCTGAAAAAGATGTAACTTTATAAATGGTTAATATCTATTTTAATAAAAAATAAAAAAAGAAAGGTTGAATCTATGTCGACCTTTCTTTTTTTTAGAAAAATTATCATTAAATTTTTTCTAACAATATCTTTATAATCGAATAGCAAAATTCCTGCTTTTAAGTTCGCTTTAGTATTAACCCTATAAACCATTCTTTTCTTTACTTTTTACTAATATATCAAATATTCTATATATTCCTAATGTTATATAAAATTAAATTGACAAATATATGAAGCGATTATTAGAATTTAGTCATTGAACAGTGAAGAGCTGTTTAAAAGTAGGGGGGAAGTAAATGCCGTTACAAAACAAGCATCTAGCAGTTGTGTTACAAAATACATATTTACCGTTTATTTTTGAAGAAGCAGAAGCTCTCGGAATTAAAGTGACGTTTTTTTATAACCAAGAAGAAGTAGAACCTAAGCATCTTAAAAACGTACAAAATTTCATACCCATTGATTTATTTCACACCTCAGACAAAGCTCTTGAGATTATTAAAGCAGAGCATCACAAAAATCCTTTTGACGGCATTATGACATTATATGAGCCTGCATTAGAGTTTGTATCTCAGCTGACAGAAGAATTAAACTTACCGGGTTTATCACCGTTTGTGATTAGTAACTGTCGCAACAAACAGAAAATGAGAGAGGTTTTAAAAGATAATGATCTTAACACTCCGTATTTTAAAGAGGTTGAAAATACGGAGGAATTAAAGAATCTTTCACTGCCTTATCCTGTCGTAGTAAAACCTTCTAACGGATTTTCCAGTCAAGGTGTATCACGAGCGAATAATAAAAAAGAACTGATTGACAGCATAGAAAAAGTGAGACGCGTAAATGAAGAAGACCTAAGTAAATTCATAAAAAATAAAACGGGCATGGTAATTGAACAATTTGTAGACGGACCAGAGTTTGCTATTGAGACGTTTTCTGTACAAGGAGAGGTTTGTGTACTCTCTATAGGCTACAAAGGAAATTCCAAAGGGCCTTTTTTTGAAGAAGGTGTTTATATAGCGCCAGCTCACCTAGAAGAAAACGTTTGGGAATCTATTTCGCAAGAAGCAGCTAAAGCAGCAACCGCTTTAGGGATTGAGAATGGCCCCGCTCATATTGAATTACGTTTGGACCCAGCAGGAAAACCTTATGTAATTGAAATAGGAGCGCGCATTGGAGGGTCTGGGATTTCTCATTATATCGTAAAAGAAAGTACAGGTATTAACTATATGGAGCTAGTTTTTCACTATGTATTAGGATTAAAACCTCCTGTATTAAAAAATGAAAGAAAACGAAAGAAAGTGGTGGGCAACTACATTATCCCTGTGCAAGGCCATGGGATTTTTAAAGAAATTCGAGGCTTAGAAGACGTGCGCAGAGATACTGAAGTAAAAAGAGTTATTCAATTTATAACTGAAGGGACAGACATTTTACCATATCCGCACTTTTCAGGGTATCCTGGATTTATTTTAACCACTCATGACTCTTATTCCGACTGTGAGCAGTATTACAGCTATTTAGATAACAAAGTAAAAATCGTTTATCAAAATAAAGTAAACGCATAGGGGGTATCAAAGGCTATGATAGTTGCAGAGTCGTCTAGTAACAAAAATAAGCAGCTTCAAAAGATTAGCATTATCCATACCTTAGGGCCTGAAGGAACAAATTGTGAAAAAGCAGGCTATCTGTGGTTTGAACGCCAAAGCATACAAGGTCAGGTCTTTTTGCATCAAACGTTGGAAGAAGCTTTAGTTCATGTGAAAGAAACAGAGAGTTCTGCTCTACTAGGCTGTGCGGTATATCCTTACTTACATGATATTGTGTTCAAAAATTTAACTAGTTTAGAGCTAGTAGATAGCTTTATTATGCCAACGTATAACATGGTGCTTGCCTCAAAAGAAGAGGTGATAACAAACAACAACCTGTTAATTGCTTCACATCCTGCCCCTGTTGATTTAGCTCATTCCATCAGTCCCAATGTTCAGTTAGTAAATAGTAATGCTCAAGCGGCGATTGATTGCTTAGAAGGAAAAGTAGACGCATGTATTACAACAAGTAAAGCTGCTAACGAGCAGGGGTTAACAGTTTTAAAAGATTTTGGAGAAGTGCCGATGTGTTTTACGCTCCACGGAAGAAAATAGGCTTAACTTTAAAAAAGAAATAAGGTGAAACAGTGATTTCTAAATTAACCCGTATTCATGTACATCTTTTGTTCTGTCTATTAGCCGTCATCGGGGGAACGACATGGGCTTTTCAAAAGACTGGATTAAAGGATAGCTTGCCTCTATGGTCAGCAGGTATGAGGTTTTTAATTGCTAGTTTAATAATTGCCCTCTACCTCTTATTCACAAAAAAAATGGCCGTTTCAAAAGAAGTAGTAATCATTTCAGCATTAAACGGAATTTTGTACTTTGCTCTACCGTTTGGTTCTGTTTATTGGGCATCCGTCTATTTGCCAAGCGGGCTTGTTTCCGTTTTAGCTGCCAGCATTTCAGTGTTTGCTCTTTTATTTAATCGCTTATTTAAAGGAACACCCGCTACAAAAGGGCAAAAGATAGGTGTAGTCATGTGCCTAATTGGTATGAGCGTTGTATTTGGAAATCAGCTGTTTATACAGGGAAATGTTATTCAAATAGTAGCCATGATTGTCATTTTAATGGCTATGCTAGGTTCTGCTTTTATAACTGTTCAAGTTCAATCTCGCATAAAATCCTTGCCTATTATGACCTTTAATTCTTTTTCGATGCTAAGTGGAGGCGCTTGTTTACTGATTGTTAGTTTATTTATAGAGAATGGAAACCGCACTTTCTCTGGGGTTAGTCTTATCTCATTATTGTACTTGGCTATTATAGGATCGGTCTTGGGGTTTTCTATTAATATTTATTTATTAAAAAAATGGCATATATCAAAAGCAACGGCGCATCTATTTATTTCACCGGTTATCGCCTTATATGTAGGATTTGTCTTTTTAGGTGAAACATTAAACAAACAGGTCTATATAGGTACAGCGTTTGTAATAACGGGGGTTATATTTATTAACTTGAAAAAGCAAATAGAGAAAAACACACATAACTCTACTCTTAAATCATCTAAAAATATTTCTGCTAAGTAGCTGTTCTAAAAAAAGGAGGGTTTTAATCATGTTAACAAAAAATCATACTCAAAGTTTAGTGGAGTTATTAAACGATAAAATAGTACCTGCTCTATATGAGATAAGAAAATATCAGGGCCCAAATGGAGAGGTCAAAAGAAATTACGAAACAGCTAGAGAGCTCTTATTAAAAGTAGTTACTGAAACTGAAACAATATATAACTCTTTAAATTTACCTGAAGTGTGGAATGCATTAAAAAATGACGTATGTGATTGGATTGAAAGAGGACTCGATCAATCTCCTTATTTTGATCAAACGTTAATTGCTTATAGCCCGCCTGCAAACGGAGAGGTGACGTTCTTTTTAGGACCGATTGTAACGCCTAATGGCCCTACAAAAAGAGGGTTTTATTTAGAAGCCTTTATCGCCGTTCGTGATGAACCTGAAATCATGAACTCCATTGAAGCAGACCTTCCTCATCCTAAAAATGGATGTGAATCTTTAAAGCTGTTGGCTGGTACTCAAGGATTTATGGAAGGGAAGTGTATTGTATTTTTCCCTGAGAATGTAAAAACAAAAGAAAAGGTAACAAGTCAAAACTTCGCGATATTTTTCTTTAATAAATTTCACAGCATATACAATGATGATACATTAAAAAGAGCGTATTCTATCTTTCCTGATTTTAACTTTAAATCTCATACTATGAATAGAGAAGACACCTATCAGGCAAGGGTAATCTGGGGATATCTACATGATTATTACCATCACTGCGGAAATAAACCTTTTGACCAGCATATACAGGCAAAAATGAATTTTTTTGCAGGCATACTGGAAGAAGTTAAAGTAGACTGTCAGACGGTGCTGACTCTTCATAAAAGAAAATATCCTTTTTGGGAAGAGATAACAGAATTTGTTCTCTTTGAACGACTTTTAAGATACCCTATTCAGCATAATGCACCCCGAAACTTTGATTCTGGAACAGGATTTTTTCTTTTTAGCTGGTTAGTTGCAAATGGGCATTCAATATCCCGAAAAGGAGACCATGCTTATTTAGATTTAGACATATGCTTAAAAGAACTGGATCTTTTAGTAAAAGAAATTGAAGAACTTGAAACGGTTCAAAGTGACTCTGACTATAAAGAAAAAGCTGAACATTATGTTCGAAAATACTTATTGCCTAGTGAGAATGGTGATAAATTTACTATTCCGAACAAGTACTTTATTAATCAGCAAAATAAAAAGATTGAAGTTCCATACTTACTATTCGATGACCATAATCTCTAAGGAGAAGATGCACTAATGAATGCTTTGCATTTAAGTAAAATCGGAAACAAAATGACTAATAAAGTAGGCGTTCGCGCTATTATGCATGACATCCAAGAAGTGCTCAATTCTGGTCTCAATCAATATGTGAATTTAAGCGCTGGCAATCCTGCCATACTCCCTCAAGTTTATGAAATGTGGGAAGAAGCTTTAAGAGATATTGTGAACGACAAACAACTAAAGAATTTGATTAGCCAATATGGTTCTAGTTACGGTACGTATGAATTAATTGATTGCATAAGAGAATACTTCTTTAGGAATTATCGTATTGAGCTGGACAGAGAACAAGTCTTAATCACTTCAGGAAGTCAAAATCTGTTTTTTTTAGCTATAAATTCATTTTGCGGTACAAGTAAAGAAGGAAGAGTTAAAAAAGCATTAATACCTATGCTGCCGGATTACGCTGGGTACAGCGGAGTGGCACTAGAGGAAGCTATAATAGAAGGAATTCCTCCTATCGTCTCAAAGCTTGACCATCATACGTTTCGTTATGAATTTAACAAACAGGCATTCAAAGATAAAATAGCACAGGACCCAGATATCGGAGCTGTCGTATTATCAAGACCTAATAATCCAAGCGGCAACATTCTTTCAAAAGAAGTCGTACACTTTATATCCCAAGTATGCAAGGACTATAACATTCCATTGCTAATTGATTCAGCGTACGCACCTCCTTTTCCGGCTATGAACTTTGTTGAAATGAATCCAATTATACATGACAACATCATTCACTGCATGAGTCTTTCTAAAGCCGGATTGCCTGGAGAGAGAATAGGAATTGCTATAGGAAAAAGTGACTTCATAAAAGTAATGGAAGCATTTCAATCAAACATTTTGATTCACTCTTCTAGGTTAGGTCAGCGGATGGTGGTTAACACCTTAAAGAACGGGAAGTTACCTGAAATTTCAGCTAACTATATAAGAACTCATTATAAACAAAAACATGACTATTTGAAAAATCTTTTAACTACACGTATGCCGGATGATATTTCTTGGTATTTACATAAAGCGGAAGGTTCGTTGTTTGGTTGGCTTTGGTTAGAAGGTTTGCCTTTCAGTGATAACGATCTATACAATAAATTAAAAGCAGAAAACTTGATTGTAGTACCAGGCGGATCATTCTTTCACGGCAACCGGTCTTGTCCTCACAACCAGGAGTGCATTCGCATAAGTCTTACTGCTACAGATGAGGAGTTAAAGAAAGGAATTGATATTCTTTCGTCAGTAGTCAAGAAAGTATACAGTTCAGATTTTATATGTGAAACAGAAAAAATCTAATTTCTTAAAGGTTTAGAGGTGAAAAAAGCCGACCCGGTTGCTAGGGTCGGTTTTTTTGTTTAGATTAAGCAATAGGCGCATTAGAGAAAACAAACAGACATTTTTAATGATGTTTCTCTTTTAGTTGGTTACCTTTATAAAGACCATGGTTTCAATGTTGTAAATTAAAGTTTTTTAGATACTTTGATGACGGTTTCTTTTTGTTTTGAGATACCTTTAACAGTACCTTCTGTTCGCTGGAAACCTTCTCCGCAAAAAGTATGACTTGTTTTTTGGACAAAAGGTTGATCTGTCTTTAAAGAGTTAATAAGCTCTCGTGCATCATCAGGCTTCATATCTTTATACCAAATACCGTCTGGGTAGGAAATGACGACGCATTTATCATGACATCTTCCATTACATCGAGTGCGAGTCGTATGTATGTATTCGTCCATCTCTTGATTAGCTATCTCAGTTCGAATCGCTTGTGTAACTTCTTCGGCTCCAACTCGATTGCAGCTGCTTCCATTGCAAATGAGAACGTGATGTTTCGTTGTACCTAAGTTCCATGTAGCCATGTTGATCCCTCCTATTAAAAGTAATGATTACGATTTATGACGTATACTAATTCCTTTTTTAGCAAAGAGGGCCCTTTACCTCATTAGAATTTTACCAGCTTGATTTTTTCACCCCAGGAAGCTGTCCCTTGTGAGCAAGTTCTCTAAATGCAATTCGCGAAAGCTTAAATTTACGTAAATATCCACGAGGTCTTCCCGTTACTTCACAGCGATTATGCAAGCGAGTAGAAGAAGAGTCTCTAGGAAGCTTTCGTAGTTCATTATAATTTCCTTGTTCCTTTAACTGTTTTCTTAACTCAGCATATTTTTCGACAAGTGCTTGTCGGTGATTTTCTTTTGCTATTTTTGATTTTTTAGCCAAATAATCAATCCTTTCTTAAAGTCCTTCTTGAAAATCGTAATCATTACTATTTATATTTTTATATCATAAACCACTAAAGAATGAAATGCAACTCATATTTAATGAGTAAAGTTATATTTTTATATGCTGAAAAATAGTTAAAAAAATACGATAATATACAATTTCTTTTGGAACTGGATAATTTTTTGCAATGAAAGACTCTTATCTTTCTGCTAGCATATGAACCACGTCAAGAAATAGCAAGGAGGCTTTTTATTTTTATGATAAAGAAACTAGTGATCGCTATAGCAATGCTTATCCCAAGTTTTGGTGCAGGTTACTCAGCATTCGCTGCAGCGCCCGCTCATGAACAGCACATTCAAGTAAATAAAAATGATAAAGAACTATTAGCTCGTCTTGTATCAGCTGAAGCCAAAGGAGAGCCGTACGCAGGCAAAGTAGCCGTGGCGACAGTTGTATTAAATAGAGTCGACAGCAGCAAATTCCCGGACACTGTAAAAGGCGTTATTTATCAAAAAGGTCAGTACAGCCCAGTCAGCAACGGTCAAATTAATAAACCTGCAGACAAGGGTTCAAAAAAAGCTGTAGAAGAAGCAATTAACTTCCAAGGTCAAGGAAAAGGTTCATTATTCTTCTTTAACCCTGATAAAACGGGAGATCAATGGCTGCGCCAAAAACAAGAAACAATTAAAATAGGGCATCATGTATTCGCAAAATAATGAAAAAGCTAATGGCTAGATAAGCGTAGCCATTAGCTTTTTTAGTTATGTACATAAAATAAACAGTAGAACAACCTTATTAAAAATATGAGGTGATAACTTGAAAGAGAATATGATGTTTGCTTGGATAGCTTCATGGTTAGCTCTGGTCGGTCAGCTCATTTTTTTTATGGGAGTAGCGCTACATGATGTGGAGTTTTATGATAAGCATAATTGTAGGTATGCCTAGTATAATTGGTACCTATAAACGAAATCAGCACCTAAAAACGTACAAAAAATAAGAAATATCGTATTGAAATGAGCTATGAAAGACTTAGAGAAATCCTCCAAGTCTTTTTTTGTTTGGGTATAAAAAGACATGAACCGTACTCCGTTCTTCTAAAAAAAGTACTTTTTACATAGTTTATCAATACAGAACATTTGATAAACACGCGGAGGAGTAAACATGAAGGAGCAGCCTAATTTTTTGTTAATTATGGTGGACGAAGAACGATTTCCACCCGTATATGAAAGTAAAGAAGTAAAAAAGTGGCGAAAAAAACATTTAAAAGCACATGAATTTTTAAAACAGCATGGAATGGCCTTTACTCGTCACTACGTCGGTTCTACAGCCTGTTCACCGAGTCGAGCTACATTGTTTACAGGGCAGTACCCTTCCTTGCACGGAGTTACGCAAACGCAAGGTATCGCAAAGAAGTCACAAGATCCTGATATGTTTTGGCTGCAGCCTAATACCGTCCCAACGATGGGAGATTATTTTAAGCAGGCTGGGTATCAAACCTTTTATAAAGGAAAATGGCATATTTCTGATGAGAACATCTTAATTCCAGGAACACACAACGTTTTTTCTAGCTACCAGATGCAAACAGGAAGACCGGATCCAGAAAAAGAGCGCCTCTATCAACGGGCTAATAAGCTTGAAAAGTTTGGTTTTTCAGAGTGGATTGGTCCAGAGCCGGAAGGGAGAAACCCGCACAATTCTGGTTCATCTGCGGCCATTGGAGTGAGTGGACGAGACAAAATATATGCAGAGGAAATCATAGAGCTTATCCAACGATTAGAATATCAAAAGACTGCGCAGCCTTGGCTCATGGTAGCTTCGTTTGTGAACCCGCATGACATTGCGCTGTTCGGAGCGATTACCAAACACCTTCCTATGTTTCAGTTTTCTATTGACGAGACAATTCCGGACATCGAGCCGCCACCTACCATTAGAGAATCTTTACAAACAAAGCCTAGCGCTCAAAGCAGCTATAAATACATTTACCCAAAAGCGCTGCAGCCGACGCCAAATTCTAGTTTCTACCGGCGCTTATATTATCAGCTTCAAAAAAATGTTGATAAACAAATTTTAAAAATTCTTGGCACCATCGAACAATCTTCGTTCTATGAAAATACCATTATTATTTTTACGTCTGACCACGGTGATTTGCTTGGGGCTCACGGAGGACTACATCAAAAATGGTACAACATGTATGAAGAATCTATTCATGTGCCGTTTCTCATTCACAACAAGCATTTGTTTCCTAGCTATCAACGTACAGACCTGTTGACTAGTCACGTTGACTTGATCCCGACAATGCTTAGTTTGGCTAATATCGATGCTTCCGCTGTTCAAAAACAACTTCAAAAAAGTCATACGGAAGTACATCCACTTGTTGGGCGAGACCTATCTGGCACGTTGCTAGGAGAAACAACACTCCATCAAGAAAAAACGCCAATTTTCTTCATGACGGATGATGACCCAACAAAAGGACTTCATCAAACAAATTTTTTAAAAGAAAGCTACCCTTCAGTTGATCAGCCTAATCACATTCAAGCGGTCATTGTAGAGTTTTCGTCAGCGGCAGGAAAGGAAATTTGGAAATACGCTCGCTACCATGATAATCTGCAATTTTGGTCAACATCTGACGAACCGGATGAAGTCGTTCACCGAGAGCAATATGAAGGTTACCCAGTAAGTCTTACTACCCCCAAAACAACAGGGGTTCCCGATCAAATTGAAATGTACAATTTGACCAAAGATCCATTGGAAACAGTAAATCTGGCTCACCCGTATTTTTCGACAAATGAAACAAGGAAAATTCAACGGCAGCTTGATGTTATTCTTAAAGAGCAAATCAGGAAAAAACGGATTTTGCCGCAAAGTGGAATCATGCTTGATGAGCTTCCGCGTAATGATAGATAACAAAATAGTTTCTACGAATATAAGTTGAATATTTTTATGAGTAGAAAAGGCATATTTAATATTTTAGTATACAAATAAAAGTTTGATGATACGGGTGCTATGTTACTTATTCTGATTTGGAGAAGTATTGTATCTTACTTCGTTGATAAAGCGTATATAAAATAAATCCGCGCTTTTAATATTTTTCTTATTCGCCTTTATTGTGTAAAAACAAGAATAAAAAACAGTTTTTAATATTATAATAAAAAACTTTTTAAGTTCATGTATTCCTAAGTAACTTTTGAGGAATTTAAACATAAAGTAATCCTATAACATTAAAAAATAAAAAATTATCTCTTGACTTCTGTTAAATTTATACACTATAATCGCTTTTAACAACTAATAAACAGTATTTGGCAATGAAAAGGACATGAATTAGGTGCTGTTTTCTTCGCAGAGAATAGGGTCACTGGCTGAGAGCCCTTAAGAAATCATCTAATTTACCACCTTAGAGCTATTGCAGGGAACGTGCATAACTGAAACTGCAATCGGTAAAACCGTTATCTTTTTTGAGCGTAAAATACGTATGGGTATTTTACGGAATTAGGGTGGTACCACGGCCGCATTCGTCCCTTTACTAGGGATGAGTGCGGTTTTTTTTATGTAGAAAAAATGAATATACGAGCAATGAAAAGGACATGAATTAGGTGCTGTTTTCTTCGCAGAGAATAGGGTCACTGGCTGAGAGCCCTTAAGAAATCATCTAATTTACCACCTTAGAGCTATTGCAGGGAACGTGCATAACTGAAACTGCAATCGGTAAAACCGTTATCTTTTTTGAGCGTAAAATACGTATGGGTATTTTACGGAATTAGGGTGGTACCACGGCCGCATTCGTCCCTTTACTAGGGATGAGTGCGGCTTTTTTGTTGAATAAAAACATATTGGAGGAATGAACATGTCAAAACAAATGGAAGCAGAAAAACGAAATCATCAAAAATTAGGTCAAGAACTGGAGCTGTTTATGTCGATGGAAGAAGCTCCTGGCATGCCGTTTTTCTTACCTAACGGAATGATTGTTCGAAATGAGTTAGAAAACTACTGGAAACAAAAGCATTACAAAGCAGGCTATCAGGAGATAAAAACACCAATCATGATGAAACAGGAGCTATGGGAACAATCAGGACACTGGGAGCACTATCATGAGAATATGTATTTTTCAAATGTTGACAAACAAAACTATGCGATTAAACCGATGAATTGTCCGGGAGCCATTTTATTGTTTAACAGCAAACGAAGAAGCTACCGAGAACTTCCGATTCGATACGCAGAGCTTGGATTAGTTCATCGCCACGAGCTTTCTGGCTCTTTAAACGGATTGCTAAGAGTCCGTTCATTCACACAGGACGACGCTCATTTATTCGTAGAACTCAGTCAGATTGAAGCTGAGATTAGCCGCATCCTAGCGTTTATCCATGACTTTTACTCACATTTTGGCTTCGATTACAAAGTGGAGCTATCCACACGACCTGAAAAATTCATGGGAGATATTGAAACATGGAACCAAGCAGAAAAGTCGCTTCAATCTGTGTTAAGTGAAAAAGGCTTAGATTACCAGGTTAATGAAGGAGACGGAGCTTTTTATGGGCCGAAAATCGATTTTCATATTTTAGATTCCTTAGGTCGCAGCTGGCAGTGTGGAACAGTTCAGCTTGATTTTCTAATGCCAGAGAAGTTTGACTGTATGTATATTGGGGAAGACAATAAACCGCATCGTCCCGTAATGATTCACCGCGCTATATACGGTTCCGTTGAACGATTTATGGCCATCTTGATTGAACATTACGAAGGTCAATTTCCTCTTTGGCTGGCTCCTGTTCAACTCAAACTATTGCCTATTTCACCGCCGCATATGGAATATGCATATAAAGTGAAACACGAGATGGAGTTAAAAGGATATCGTGTGGAAGTAGATGATCGCATTGAAAAAATAGGGCTAAAAATTCGAGAAGCAGAAATGCTGAAAGTTCCTTATATGGCTGTGATAGGAGATAAAGAAGTGGAAGATGAATCGCTTGCTATGCGAAAGCATGGGAAGAAAAATATAGGAACAATAAGTGTGGAAGAGGCAGCTGTAAACTTGAATAAAGAAAAAAATTCAAACGGAGTTTATTGAAGCCATTTACCTTGCTAAATAGAAAAATCCGATTTTTTAAGTCGGATAGTGATTCCCTTCATCTTGTCTTACACCAAAATGAAGGGAATATTGAACTAGAAGGGTATAAAATATTATATATCGGCAGTGTAACTTTTGCATTAGACAAACGCCGGTATTTTGTGAAAAAAATTATCTTATTCCATTCGAATCGCTTGTATTTGATGAAGCTGAAGCCTCATCGGACAATTTGTTCGTATTTTGCTGAGCTTTCTTCTTTTTAGAAGGAGAATAAAAAAGAAATTTAAACATAAAGTACACTCCTAGTGCTAATAGAATACAGCCAATAAGTAAGTTAATCATCTTTCTCCGCCCTTCATACACTTCAGTTTTCATCATTATAACACCCGGTAAGATAAAACATTCATCATTCTCTAAATAATCTCTATGTCAGGAATTTATATTTGAAGATAGTTAGTAAAAAAGTTATCTAAAAACATATAAAATAATTTTTTAGAATATTATTTTTATTCAAACTTATTATACATAAGCACAATGATAATGTTATTATTTAGTTTATAAATCCAAAATAGAGTGATATTAAGAAATCGCTTACAAAAACTCTTGAAATATATATAATGATATTAGTATACTAATAGACAAGTTAGTAATTATTTCTATATAATTGATTCTGTATCTGAAGTAAAAATGCGCAGCCGAATGGGAAAAGACGTCATTTTCAAGTTTTTTTAAGGGATGAGTGGTAACAGAGAGGAGAGAGTGCAATGGGAAAACTATTTAAAAAGAAGTCAATCGAGCAATTATTAGAACAAAGTCAAAACAAATCTCTAGTCAAAACATTAGGAGCATTCGATTTGACTCTTCTTGGTATTGGAGCCGTAATAGGAACAGGGGTTTTAGTATTAACAGGCTTAGTAGCTGCTAACGATGCTGGGCCAGCCGTTATTTTTTCTTTTATATTGGCTTCTATTGTATGCGGATTTGCAGCGCTGTGTTATGCGGAATTTGCTTCAACTATACCTGTATCTGGGAGCGTTTACACTTATACATATGCAACCATCGGAGAAGTGGTAGCGCACTTAATGGGATGGACGTTGCTTTCCGTCTATTTATTAACGATGTCAGCAGTAGCAAATGGATGGTCTTCTTATTTTAACAATTTTTTAGAAGGTTTTGGTTTTTCACTGCCAAAAGAATTGATTACGATCCCTGCAAATGGAGGCCTGGTAAACCTTCCTGCCATTTGTATTACACTTCTTATTACATGGTTGCTTTCAAGAGGAACTAAAGAAAGTAAAAAAGTGAATAATTTTATGGTGCTTGTTAAATTATTTATTATCCTTCTCTTTATTATTGTAGGGGCTTTTTATGTGAAGCCGTCTAATTGGACTCCTTTTATGCCTTATGGAATTGAAGGTGTTGTGACAGGGGGAGCGGCCGTATTTTTTGCTTTCTTAGGTTTTGATGCTTTATCTACATCAGCAGAAGAAGTAAAGAACCCGCAGCGCAATTTGCCAATTGGAATTATTAGTTCACTCGTGATCTGCACGATTATTTATGTAGCAGTATGCCTTGTTATGACAGGAGTTGTTTCTTACAAGGAACTGAATGTTCCAGAAGCAATGGCCTATGTTCTTCATTCAGTAGGACAAAATGCAGTGGCAGGAGTTATTGCTGCAGGAGCTGTCATTGGAATCATGGCTGTTATTTTCGCCTACATTTATGCAGCAACACGCATTTTATTCTCGATGAGCCGCGACGGCTTGCTGCCAAAAGCATTTGCCAAAACAAACGAGAAAACAGGAGTTCCGATTCTTTCTACTTGGCTAGTAGGGATTATCGGAGCGTTAATTTCAGGATTTATCGATCTAAAAGAACTTGCGAATTTAGCAAATATCGGAGCTCTTTTAACTTTCGGCATGGTGGGCGTCAGCATTATCATCTTACGTAAAACGCACCCAACTTTAAAACGTGGATTTACAATGCCGTTTGTCCCGGTTTTACCAATTTTATCTGTATTATCTTGTTTATTTTTAATGATTAATCTTCCTAAAACAACATGGCTGTATTTTAGCATATGGATTGTGCTTGGTATATTTGTATATATAGGTTACTCTCGTAAACACAGTCGATTAACAAGTAAAGAAATGAAAAAAGCAAGTTAAAAGCAAAAAAGGGCCTTTCATCTAAGAAAGGCTCTTTTTTGCTTGTTGTTCAGTTGTTAGACAGTTAGGGCGATTGTTCACTATGTTTTTTGCGTGTTTCCACAATAAACAGACAAGTGCTAATAACAAAAGCCGTTCCTACAAAAATGGCGCCAACCCAAGGAAGTGAAGTAAGTCCCATATGGTTAATAATTACGCCTCCGAAAAAGGCGCCAAAAGCATTTCCTAAGTTAGCAAATGAGTGATTCGAAGTAGAAGCTAAAGCAGGTGCTTCCTGTGCTAAGTTCATAATCTTCACTTGAATACCAGGCATTACAGCAAAAGCTGCTGCTCCCCAGAAAAACAGCGTGATAATAGCTGCTGCTGGGCTTTTAACAGTAAACGTAAAAATAGTCAGCACGATACAAAGAAAAGCAAATATACCTACAACCGAAGGCATTAGCTTCCAGTCTGCAAGCTTGCCTCCAACAACGTTTCCAAGCGTAACACCACATCCGTATAATACAAGTATCCACGTAACGCTGTGTTCACTTACTCCTGTAACGTCTTCAAGAAGCGGTGTAATGTACGTAAACACAGTAAATAAACTACCGCATCCTATTGCGCTTAAAAGAAGCATTACTAGAAGTTTTGGTTGGGTAAAAGCAGCAAACTGCTGTTTTAGACCTGTTAATTTGTCTTGACCAAGCTTTGGGATAAACAGAATAATACCGATAAATGCAATAATCCCCATAATCGTAATAGCTCCAAACGAAGCTCTCCAACCTAAGTGTTGACCAATAAATGTTCCTACAGGAACACCGATGATATTTGCAATAGTTAAACCTGCCATCATCGTTGCGACAGCACTTGCTCGCTTATGCGGCTGCACGAGCCGTGAAGCAATAACAGCGCCTACTCCAAAGAAAGTACCGTGACATAATGCCGTAACTAAACGAGCTCCCATCAAAATTCCATAGTTGGGTGCAATGATAGCAATTGCATTTCCGAGAATAAATAAAAGCATGAGTAAACAAAGCAGAAGCTTTTGAGGAAGTCGATGAGTAAAAATAGTTAAAATTGGCGCGCCGATTGCTACTCCTAAAGCATAGCCTGTAATGAGCTGACCAGCAGTCGAAATGCTAACATGAAGATCTTCTGCAACGTTAGGCAGTATCCCCATAATAACAAATTCTGTCATTCCGATAGCAAAAGCTCCAAGAGTTAACGAGATGAGAGCAATTGGAAAGGAATCTTTCTTACTGACCTGCTCATTAGCATGCATTGTATTCATGTGTGTTCACCCTTTCTGTGTGTAAAATTTATATCTCCTTGAAAAGAAGTCAATTACTAATAATACTTAAGTGATTGAGCTTTGACAACCAAAAAAGCTGATGTAAGCGGTATCTTTTCGAATTCCATTTATCTTTATCATATATGAAGACAGTCAGACATAAATTTATTGACAGAATAAAGTTTAGTCCTATAAACTATTTTTAAAGTTGAATAGTTTATACCTATAAACTAAATGTGCAAAGGAGGGAAAGAAGTGACGAAAAGCAAGTTATATCAAGCTGTAGAACTTTTTGAAGAAGTGCTGTTTGTAGGAACAGAAGTAATTCACAGAGAGATAAGCCATAACCTCTTCGAACATGTCTCTAGGCAGCAGTTTGATTTGTTAAATAGTTTAATGATTAAAGGTCCGTCTTCACCTGGCAGTCTTGCAGTCTTGCAAGGTGTTCATAAAAGTGCCATTTCGAATCGAATCAAAAAACTGCTCGAAAAAGGGCTTGTGGAGTGGGACACTAATGAACTAGAGAGCGATAAACGTTCTAAGCTTATTAAGATTACGGCTGAAGGCGAAAAGGTAATAAATGACGGAAATGCCGCGTGTTTTAGTATCATTGAGAATTTGTTTGATGATGTAGAAGAAGAAAAAATAGATACATTTATTGAAATTCTTACGATGGCAAAAGAAAAGTTAACTACAAAAGGGGAAAGCAAAGAATGAAATTTATTGTGAAATTTAAATGGGTGATTGCGGCCTTCATTTTAGCTTTAACAGTTATATTGATGCTAACGGCACCAAATTTAACAAAGCTCGCAAGTGAAAAAGGACAGTCTCAGCTTCCCGACGATGCCGTTTCATCTAGAGCCAGCCAAATTCTAAAAAATGCCGGAGAAGACAGTAATACCATCAGCATGGTTATCAAGTTAGATAACGCATTAGATAAAGATAGTGAGAAACAAATACAGAAAATCATTGACAAGACAGAGAAAATTAAAGGTGTAAAAGATGTCACAACGCCTTTAACAGATGATCAAGATGTTCGTAATCAATTAATGTCTAAAGACAAAAAAACCGTTTTAGTTCCGGTTACTGTCAGTGGATCGGATGAAAAAGTTGAAAAAATAGCGAATCAGATTTATGATAACGTGCCAAAAGACATTACGGCATATGTAACAGGTGCATCTCTTATTAATCAGGATTTTGCACACAGTTCAGAAGAAGGGTTAAAGAAAACCGAGTTTATTACTATCTTCTTGATTTTAGGTTTGCTTTTACTCGTTTTCCGTTCAGTAGTGACGCCGTTTATTCCTATTTTAATTGTGGGGATCACATACTTAATCAGTCAATCGTTACTAGGAATTTTAGTTAAAAATGTCGATTTTCCAATTTCAACGTTCACGCAAACGTTCTTAGTAGCTATTTTGTTTGGAATTGGTACGGATTACTGCATTCTTTTACTTAATCGTTTCCGTGAAGAATTGGCAAACGGACATGATAAAGTAGAGGCCACAATCACGGCTTATCGTACAGCAGGAAGAACGCTATTTATCAGCGGAATTGCCGTATTTATTGGGTTTGCAGCCATCGGATTTGCCAAGTTTGCCATTTTTCAATCGGCTGTCGGCGTAGCAGTGGGCGTAGGTGTACTGCTAGTCATTTTATTTACCCTGCTTCCACTCTTTATGGTTACGCTTGGAGAAAAATTATTTTGGCCGTCTAAAAAAGTGGCTTCTCATAGCGACAATAAGCTGTGGGGCTTTTTAGGGAAAAAAGCAGTGGCGCGACCGTTCGTGTTTTTAGTTATTACAGCGGTTATTACCGTGCCTTTTATTGTAACTTATGACTCAAAAGTATCGTTTGATTCTACTGCTGAAATCAGCAGTGATTATAAATCTATAAAAGGACTAAACGCCATCAGTGACGCACTGGGAGAAGGAAAAGCTTTTCCTGTCAATGTTGTTATTAAAGGAGATAAGGAGTTAACAAAGGCGGATGTTATTCCTTATTTAGGAAATATAAGCAAAGCAATTGAAAAAGTGGATCACGTGGACTCTGTCATGACGATCACACAGCCTACCGGAGAAAAGATCGATGATTTATATGTTAATTCACAGCTGGGCTCTGTATCAGACGGAATCAAAGAGGCTGTTAAAGGAATCGGAGATGTACAAAAAGGATTAAGTGATATTGAAAAAGGGCTAAATCAAATAGCTGACAAAACCGGTTCTGCTTCTAAAGAATCTGGCGGGTCGCTTGCACCTGCTGCAGACGGATTAGCTCAAATTAATCAACAGCTGCAGCTTGTCAGCACTCAGCTCTCTACAACAGGAAATGTGCAGCAAGCGGTCCCGCAGCTTGTTGCAATCAGTAAACAGCTTACTACCATTCAAACCGGTCTCCAGCAAGCAAATGAGAATCTTTCAGCTCAGCAAGGTCAAGTTGGAACGCTATCAGACAGTATCAACCAGTTAGCAAAAGGAGTTAAAAGTGCGAATGACGGACTGACGAAGATCTCGGATGGCTTAACAAAAGCAACAGATATGCTTGATAACATGAGTGACAGCTCAACAGTTAGTGATACGGGGATTTATCTTCCAGAAGAAGTGATGAAAGATAAAGGGTTTAAACAATCCATCGATAACTATTCTTTTGCAGATGGAAAAGGAGTTAAGCTCAGCGTAGTGCTTGATCAAAATCCATATTCTGAAGAAGCCATTTCAACCGTAAAAAATATTGAAAAAGCGGTGGCAAGCGAAGTCGTTGATACGCCGTTTGAGCATACAGAAATTGTGTACGGAGGCGTATCGAGCTCGAATGCAGATTTAAAAGATTTATCCACAACGGATCTTTCACGCACAATGGTTATTATGATGATTGGACTGTTTATTGTGCTGACCATTTTATTCCGTTCAATGATCATGCCTGTATACATGATTGCTTCACTGCTGCTTACGTATTATACAGCAATGGGAATCTCAGAGCTTCTATTCGTGGATATAATGGGGAATGACGGAATCAGCTGGGCCGTGCCATTCTTTAGTTTTGTTATTTTAGTGGCCCTTGGAATTGACTACTCTATTTTCTTATTGGACCGTTTTAACGAAGAAGTAAAAAGCGGCGTAGCAGAAGGGATGGTTACGTCTATGAGTAAGATGGGATCGGTTATTATCACTGCTGCTATTATCTTAGCCGGAACGTTTGGGACTATGATACCATCAGGTGTATTAACACTTGTTCATGTAGCAACGGTTGTTATTATTGGTCTTTTACTTTATGGCCTTGTCATTCTTCCGCTTCTTATGCCAGCGATTGTCGTAACGCTTGGAGAAGGAAACTGGTGGCCGTTTATTCGGAAAAAAGAAAAATACAAAGTAGAAGAATAACTTGTATATGCTAGCTGTATCAAAAATCAGATACTTGTTAGGAAATAGTGATAAGCGCCTGTATAGCGTTAAGCATTATATAGGATAAAAATGAAGGATAGATGAGCGTCATAAGAATGCTCTATCTATCCTTTTTGTATTATTGGAAAACGTGAGTATAGTTTAAAAGCACAATCAAGCAGGTGCTTTTATAAATACACCTAGTCGAATAAAAGACCTCTCATCAGGAAAACCTATAGTCAAAAACATGAGGGAGGTTCTTTTATGAAATTTGTAAATTTCTTCGCTAATCAGCGAGACAAACGACGAGAACAAATGCGCGAAGCAGGAACATGTCCAGATTGCTTAGGGAAACGATTCCACCATATTGGACTTTATTTTGTACATGTTTATGAGTGTCCGAGCTGCCAAGGTAAAGAAGAAAACTAAATACTTCGGCAAAAAGCTTCTATTTTATTTAAGAAGCTTTTTTTATTTAATCACGATTACAAGCCCAGTAGTTTGAAAAGAATTGTTCCTTTAGAACTAATAATAATGATAAGATTAAAAAAAGTAGCATCTAAGGTAATTCATACTCACTTTTACGTAAAAACCACTATTAGTAGAGAGATTATATAAAAAGGAGATTCCGCCATGGGTGAAAAAAAGAATATTGATATAGGTGGTCTTAATTTTGCGTGGGATTTAGAAAAGGGACAATTTAGCTTTGAAGGAGAAGATGCGATCCTTTTTTGGATTTCTTCTGCGATGAAAACATTGTTTGACACAATCGAAGAAATATCTGGAGAAGAGGCAGCTTCTGTAGTACTGGAAACCACTGGTTTCCGACAAGGATTAGTAGTAGGAGAGTACTTTCAAAATATGAAAGGCGTAACGGTTTTTGAAGCGGCTGAGTTAATTACAAATACATACGCTTCGGCTGGATGGGGAAAAACAACTATTAAATATTTAAATCCTGAAAGTAAAACTCTATCTGCTGAATTAAAAGACAGTTGGGAACATAAAATTAACGTGGCGCAAAAGAAAACAAAGGGAGGAAATTTTCTTCCGGCCCATTATGCAGGGATTTTCACAGGACTATTCGGAACAAATATTTGGTACAAGGTGATTCAACATCAAATAGAAGGGCATGAATACACCACAGTAGAATACTTCCCTTCCAACATTGATATCACTCAAAATATTCATCAATTAGCCAGAAGAAAAGAAGCGCAGAAAATAGAACATTTGCAAAACATTGTAGCAGAAAAAACAGCAGAGTTAAAAGATCTTATTAAAAAGCTTTCTTCTCCTATTATTCCGGTTTTGGAAGGCATAGTCGTCGTTCCTTTGATTGGCAAATACGATGAGGATCGAACAGAAGATTTGATTGTCAATACATTAAATAACCTCCCAAAACATCAGGCTAATTATCTTGTGCTGGATTTAACCGGATTGGATAAAGAACTTACTGAATATACGGCAAGTCTTATCGAAAAATTAGGTGCAGCAGCGTCCCTGATTGGTACGAAAACAATTTTAGTAGGAATTTCTGCTGACTTAGGCTTAGTTATATCAGAGACCCATATTGATTTATCAAAATATGATTGTTTTCAAACATTGCAGCACGGCATTCATTATGCATTGGCACAAAGCGGACGAAGCATTGTTTAAAAGATATATTTGAAATATAACAAAATGCACTCATTCAACATCATAACAACTTTCTTTATCAAAGAACGGAGATGTATTGAAGGACTTCATTTTCAAAGGAATTGACATGAAACCAAAAGGTGTTATATCATTCTTATATGAAACCTTTTGGTGTTATTTTTTTAAAAAGGAGAATGAAGATAACGATGAATGATAAAAGTGTAGTAGAAGATGTAAAACAGACGATAATCTTTAACGCGCCGATTCAAAAAGTTTGGGATAAAGTAGCAACCTCAGAAGGGCTCCAACAATGGTTCATGCCTAATGATTTTCAGCCTCAGATAGGATATGAATTTCATTTACAATCGCCTTTTGGACCATCTCCGTGTAAAGTATTAGAAATAGATGCACCAAACTATCTTTCTTTCTCTTGGGATACGGATGGATGGGTCGTTTCGTTTACCTTAAAAGAAATGGGTAATCAAACTGAATTTACGCTTATTCATAGCGGATGGAAAGAAGCTGAAACACTTCTTGAAAAAGGAAACGAAAAGAGTTCAGTGGTACGAGATAGAATGAGCTACGGGTGGATTAGTCTCGTGAATGAAAAACTTCGAAAGGTTGTTGAAAACTAAATGACTTCATCAGCTGCCAAGCATGATATCTTTCAAGCCATTGCTGATCCTACTCGAAGAAAAGTACTTGAGCTGCTTTCTGAAAAAGAATTGCCTATTTCAGAAATAACGTCTCATTTTTCAATAAGTCGTACCGCTGTTGTCAAGCATCTTCATATACTTTCAGAAGCAGACTTAGTCCATGGACAAAAAAAAGGCAGAGAAAAAGTGTATTATCTTCAGCCAGAGCCTTTAAAAGAAGTAAAAGATTGGCTTTCTTACTACGAACAATTTTGGACGAACAAATTATCTATTCTTCAGCATATTGTTGAAAGAGATGAAGAAAGAAATCAATAGAAAAAGCATAAAAACGTTTTTTATAGGGGATATTGCAAAGCCAGTCGTTAAAAAGACTGGCTGTTTTACATAAAAGCTGGTTTTATTCTAGAAGGACAAATAAAGGAAAGATGCAGAACAACATAGGACATTTCTTGAAATAAAAAGATAGACCTTTAGAAGAAAAAAAGGGGGAAATAGAGTAATGAACAAGCTTTTATTTTACGGGACGAGCGATGCTCAAGGAGTACCTCGATTATTATGTGACTGTAAAGTATGTATACAAAAAGATCCATTAAATCAGCGCACAAGACCTAGTGCACAATTTACAATGAACGGTAACGTGTTTTTGATTGATGTCTCACCTGATTTTAAACATCAATTTCATTTATATAATAACAAAAAAATCCCTTCTACCGTTTTTATTACTCATCCTCACAATGACCATGTTGCTGGTTTAGGAGACTTAGCCGACTTATGCTACTGGAACAATGTAGATACAGAAGTCGTAGGAGCGCCTGAAGTCATCAGCGAGTTAACCGAAAGATTTCCTTATCTCGCAAAAAGAAAAGGACTTACCTTTAAAGGAACGTTAAAATGGGATAGTGGAGAAACAACCATTACGTTTCATAAAGTAAATCACGGATTTAACGGTCATTCCTACGGTATTGTGGTTCATCAAAAACAAGGCGAACGCTGGGCGTATGTATCCGATTCTTTTAATGTAACAAAAGAACAGTGGCAGCCCTTTTACCACTTAGATTTACTGATATTTGGTACATCTTTTTGGAAAGAATATCTTCAAAAAGAAAAAAGATCTGTATATGACGTGACAGAGGCAATGGAGATTAAAGCAAAGCTACAGGCAAAAAACATGGTGTTCACTCATTTATCACATGATATTGATATCCCAAAGCACGCTGAGATGCTCTCAGATGAAAACGTAAGCTTTGCCTATGACGGACACGAGATTTTATTACCTTATTTGTGTTTAGATTAATTAATATCTTTAGAATAATAATTTCAAACTAGGGAGGTAAAAGAGGTTAATAAGCAGGGATAGCTTGAAATAGGAACGAACACGACACTAAATTGGAGTTAAAGAAGGGGATAGTGTTATGGATGCTATTATAGAAAAAGCAAATAACCTCGGTGAATTATCTCGATTTCTATCAGAAACAAATAGTCAGAAAACATCACATATTGGTTATTGTGGTGAAAAAGAAGAAGAAATCTACCAGACATTAAAAGAAGATTTTATTAGTGACGAGGGTGATATTAAATTTTTAATCGCTAGAAATAGGACAGGAGAAATTTTAGCAGCTATTGGGTTTGATATCGAAGAAACAGTAGTAGAAGTGTGGGGACCTTTTAATAAAACATCTTCTATTGAATTGCAATCTCAATTATGGAAACAGTTAGTTAATGAAAATCCTTTGATCCAAGAATTTCATTTTTTTATTAATAACGAAAATATACAGCAACAAGTATTTATGAATGATATAAAAGCAAAAAAGACTGGTGAACACTCCATCTTAGAAATTAAAGAACAAAATTTTGATAAAGTTACTGAAATGAGAAGTGAGTCATTTAAACATAGTGATTCTCAAGCATTTGAAATGCTGCATAATGCAATGTTTCAAAATACTTATTACAATGGAAAAACAATTATTGAGAGACTTAACGATAGAAATATGTTAAAGGTACTTAAAAATATTTCTAACGAGTTGCAAGGTTATGCGTACTTTGAAGTGGATACTGAAATGGGAGAGGCCTCATTGGAGTATATTTGTATTTCGAAGAATGCTCAGAGTCAAGGTCTAGGAACGATGTTGTTAAAAGAAGTTTTAACAGAGATGTTTTTATTTCCACAAATTGATGAAATTAAACTAACTGTTGATAAAGCAAATAGTCAAGCAAATCGAGTATATATGAAAGTTGGTTTTGAACCAAAAGATATTCTTATAAGTTATCGCCTCAAACTGTAAAAGAGTTAAGTTCAATGAGAGCGGAGAACATTAAGTGTAAAAGCGCTCGGATTTTTTTCGAGCGCTTTTACTTATCATTTATATTGCTGATTTGTAGTTCTAACTTATGCTTCTTTCTATCAACCGAATCCGTTAGAAACAAGGCAATTCTTTTTTTGTTGTAAATTAGATATGTTCGATAAAGTCGCTTACAACTTTGTTAAATCGATCGCTTTCTTCTAGAAAAGGGCAGTGGCAGCTGTTTTCAAAAACTTCAAGTACAGAACCTGAAATCAGCTTTTGAATATGGATTCCAGCTGCTACCGGAATGAGCTTTTCTTCTTTTCCAAAGCACAGTAAGGTAGGGATTGTAATAAACGAAAGAAAATCTCGATAGTCCACAATGGATTGATCAAACAAAATGGCACTGGCTATCGACTCAGGCATTTTTGTTACTTCTTTCATAATCCAATGTTTATCTTCTTCAGTTAATTCATCCTTAAACATAAGCGGAATAAAACTTTCTAATGTACTTGTTCGATCAAGCTGAATACCCTGCATGAGCGAAATAAGGGCAGGTAAATCAAATGCACCGATCGGAAAGTCTGGCCATTTAAAGTCTGAAGCCATTTCATCTACAATAATATTCCCTTTTACATTTTCTTGACCAAATTGTTTCAAATATTCCCACACAACAAAAGCACCCATCGACCAGCCTACTAATATGACGTCTTTTAATTGATGAGTGGTTATAAACTCATGCACATCACGAGCATAAGTGGAAATTGTATGACCGTACGGAATATGACTTGAATTTCCATGTCCTCTTAAATCCAAAAGAATAGTTTGATACTGTTTCGAAAAAAAAGAAAGCTGGTTGTGAAAAAAACGACTGCTCATCCAAACTCCGTGAATGAAAATAATAGGTGTTCCTTCCCCTTGTTGCTCATAGTACAAAGTTGCACCGTCTTTTAATGGATAAAAAGGCATCATTTCCCCCCCCCAATCTCAAAGGTTCATATCTCATCATGTATGCGCAGAAAAGCTCAGGTAGAACGTATCTCTGCAAGAAAATGTTCATAAAAAAACAAATCCTAGAAGTGAACGCTTTGATATGTTATACTATTACAGGCTTAAATACTGTATGTTTTTGAAACAATCATTCACTATACTACTTTTTAGATAGAAGCATCCTTATAGAAAGGATGTTGTTTTTGTCGTAATGTACCTTTAAGTAATGAATTGTTACCATCAATTCGGTTCACAATAACCGACCTACATGCATTATATCTTGCAAATATAAACAGATAGGTGGAAGAAGCAACATGACTGAAAGAAAACCATATCAAGTACTACTATATTATTTGTACACTCCAATTGAAAATCCCGAAGAGTTCACAGCTCAGCACTTGGCATTTTGTAAAGAGCTTGAATTAAAAGGACGCATTTTAATTGCGGCTGAAGGGATCAATGGAACGGTATCAGGAACAGTTGAACAAACAGACAAATACATGGAAACGATGAAAAATGATCCTCGTTTTGAAGGTATTGTATTTAAAATAGACGAAGCAGATGAACATGCGTTCAAAAAAATGCACGTGCGTCACCGCAAGGAATTAGTAACTCTTCGATTAGAAGAAGATGTGAATCCTCTCCGCGTAACGGGTAACTACTTAAGCCCAAAAGAATTTTATCAAGCAATGCAAGATGAAAATACGGTCGTAATCGATGCACGAAACGATTATGAATACGATCTAGGTCACTTCCGAGGAGCTGTTCGTCCGGATATTCGAAACTTCCGTGAGCTTCCTGAATGGATTCGCGACAACAAAGAACAGTTTGAAGATAAAAAAATCTTAACGTACTGCACAGGCGGTATTCGCTGTGAAAAATTCTCTGGATGGCTTCTTGAAGAAGGTTTTGAAGATGTAAGCCAACTTCACGGAGGCATTGTAACATACGGAAAAGATCCGGAAGTACAAGGTGAACTATGGGATGGTCAGTGCTATGTATTTGATGAGCGCATCAGCGTACCAGTTAACCAAAAAGAGCATGTGATTGTCGGGAAGGATCACTTTACCGGCGAGCCTTGTGAACGCTATGTCAACTGCGCAAACCCAGAATGCAACAAGAAAATCTTAGCTTCTGAAGAAAACGAACACAAATATTTACGCGCTTGTTCACATGAATGCCGAGTAAGTCCTCGTAACCGCTATGTAAAAGAACATGGTTTAACAGAAGAAGAATTTGCAACACGTGTTAAAGAGTTAGAAAAAGAACACGTAACTTTATAATAAAAAAACAGCACGCTATATATAGCGTGCTGTTTTTTTATGAAAAGATTCTCTTGTAACCTAGTGTTTAGAGAAGGTTATGCAACGGGTATTTATAAAAAGGAAACATATTCCTGTTTTTTTGTTTTGCGTACTTAAAGGAATATTTTTTAGAAAGCAATTAAAAAACGGTTGTACATAAAAACAACAAAGGAGCTTGAAAATGGAAGCGAAAATTGAAAAAAAGTACGATGGACGTTTGCTGGAAGGACCCCTATGGGATGAAGAAAATCAAAGATTAGTGCTAGTAGACATTTTAGATAAAAAACTTCTTACGTACGATCCAAAAACGACAACCTTAGAAGATATGGATTTTCCTTCAGTCGTTACAAGCGTTTCTACAACCAATCATTCAAAATTGATCGTCTCCACTCGTAATCAGCTGCTTTTAGTGGATAAAAACAAAAAGAATCATGAAGAGTATATCCGTTTAGATACTCTTGAAAAAACCATGCGTTTTAATGACGGGAAATGTGATCCATATAATCGCTTTTGGATTGGCACGATGAGTGAAGAAGATGAAGAAGGAAAAGCCCAGCTGTACGTAGTAGATGAAAAAGGTGTAATTAAGAGCGCTAAAGAAGGATTAAGCGTGTCAAACGGACTAGCTTGGAATCGAACAGGAGACAAATTTTTTCTGGTTGATTCACCGAAAAATAAAATTATGTCTTATTCATTTTCTAAAGAAACAACAAGGCTCGAAGATGAAAAAGTGGTGATTGACCTTTCAGATATGGACGGGTTTCCTGATGGAATGACAATTGATGAGCACGACCGATTATGGGTAGCGCTTTGGGGAGGTTCGAAAGTTATTTGTGTAGATCCAGATAAAGGAGAAATTATAGAATCTATTCATCTTCCTGTTTCCAATGTAACCTGCTGTACATTTGGAGGAGACGATTTACAAACCTTATTTATCACCACAGCTAAGGAAGAAGAAAAATACGAAGAAGCTGCCGGCTCTCTTTTTTCATGTCGAGTAGGAGTAAAAGGCGTGCCGGCTTATACTTACGTGTATTAGAGAAGCGCTTATCTAATGTCGTCATGCTTAAAGTCCGTTAGCGATAGATATTAAATGCAGTTTCTACAACTCCTTTGCACTACGTTCATTCCCTTTACATTTTATTCTTTATGAGGAAGAGGAATAAAACATGACAATAACGAATTTCCATAAAGAAGCCTTTTAAAGAATATGAATACTTGTATTGGGTAATAATGGGTAAAGGTACAAAAGGAGGAATTGGTTTGGAACAAACATTGTATGAAAAAGTGGGCGGACAAGAAGCGATTGAAAAAGTAGTAGACTATTTTTATTCTGAGCTTGTATTAAAAGACGAAACAGTCAGTCACTTTTTCGAGCACACGGATATGGATAAACAGCGTCGACATCAAGCAAAGTTTATAAGCTTTGCCTTAGGTGGACCGAATCAATATTCAGGAAAGTCGATGGCCAAAGCACATGCAAATATGAATATTCAACCCGAACATTTTAATGCAATTGCTAAGCATCTTCACGATGCACTTGCTCACTTTAATGTTGAAGAGCCTGATATTGACCAAGCATTAAGTAAAGTTGAATCCCTAAGAAATGATATTCAATATAAATAAATCATAAAAAAAGAAGGTTACTGTAACCTTCTTTTTTTATGCTCAAAGCTGTGATGTATGAAGGAAACATGGAAAAGACATCGTAATATGATAAAAATGCAATAGGTGAAAATATTTATCGAAAGTCTGGGAGTGGGAGTATGTCAGCAATTAATGGGAAGCAATACGTAGAGAGAATTAACCAATTAAAAGCAAATGTATGGGTTGATGGCAAGCTCGTAACAGGCGATATATCAGAACATCCGGCTTTTAAAGGAGCCATTAACAGTCAAGCTAAGCTTTATGATCTTCAGCATGATAAAAAAATCAAAGATATCATGACATACCAATCTCCGGCTTCTAAGGAATTTGTCGGTACATCTTATTTACAGCCTAAAACAAAAGAGGAGTTAAAAAAGAGGCGAGAGATGACTCAGCAGTGGGCTCGCTTAACTCACGGTATGATGGGGAGAAGTCCAGATTATATGAATACCGTATTGATGGCTTTTGCATCCTCTGCAGAACTCCTGAGAGGAGCAGAAAATTGCTTTCCTGAAAACATCATTTCTTATTATGAATATGTGAGAGAGCACGACTTATCGCTCACTCATACATTCATCGATCCTCAAGTCAATCGAATCCAATTTTATTACGAGCAAAACGATGAACCGATAGCAGCAAGAATAGTTGATAAAAACAATGAGGGAATCGTTATCCAAGGCGCGAAACTGCTTGCTACACAGGGCGGAATGACAGATGAGCTGCTCGTACTGTCTTCAGCGGGCATTCAAGGAAAAGAAAAAGGGTTTGCTTTTTCAATTCCAAGTAATACAAAAGGAATTAAATTTATTTGTAGAGAATCATTTGCAGGAAAAGAGTCGACGTTTGATTATCCATTAAGTTCTAGATTCGAAGAAATGGATACAATTGTTGTCTTTGACCATGTATTAGTACCGTGGAACCGCGTGTTCTTCTATGAAAATGTAGACGTATCAAATACATTCCTTGCTTCTAGTTCCTTCTCAGCTTTTGCTCTGCATCAAGTAACTTCAAGGAGAATTGTCAAAACAGAATTTGTATTAGGAATTGTACAATCTCTGATTGAAACCATTAACATTACAGACTATCCACATGTACGAGAAAAAGCAACAGAGCTTATTATTGCGTTAGAAACGATGAAAGCTCTCGTGATGAAAGCAGAAGAAGAAGCGGAGATTGATACATGGGGATACATGCGTCCGAATGAAACTACACTTCGTATTGCCGCAAATATATTTTCAAAAACATATCCTACCTTTACAGAAATTATCCAGCTTTTAGGTGCAAGCGGACTAATGGCAATACCAACAGAAAATACGTGCCGCTCATTGGTTAAGGAAGATATTACGCGTTATTTGCAAGCTAAATCGAGAGGAGCAGAAGATCGAATTAAGCTTTTTCGACTAGCGTGGGATTTAACGATGAGTCCGTTTGGCACAAGAGAAACGCTGTATGAACGTTTTTTCTTTGGTGAGCCTGTACAGTTAACTAGTTATCTGTACTTATCTTACGATAAAGAGGGCTATGTACAGCGAGTAACCGATTTTTTGAAAAGTTAATGGAGAAAAATGATCTCCGCTGGGTATCATAGTTTAGTTACAAAAACAGCGGAGATGCTTATTGAATAAATTTGAAAAATCTGCAATAATTTTCAGAGAATCATTTCTGTGAAAATACTAAGGAATACTATAAAGATAGGATGTTACAATGAAGCAATTAATCTATTTTGGTTTAGAACAAGCAAAATCCTGTGTTTTTCCTGTTATTATTTTTCTTACATTGGCTCTGACAAAAATAATTGAAGTACCGTTTATTTCTAGATATGACCTTATTTTATTAGTCTGTCTAGGAACTCAAGTTTTAATGGTGATGTTTAAACGCGAAACGCTTGATGAAGTAAAAGTCATTGCAGTATTTCATTTAATTGGACTAGCGTTAGAACTCTACAAAGTTCATATGGGCTCATGGAGCTATCCGGAAAAAGCTTTCACTAAAGTTTGGGGAGTTCCGCTGTACAGCGGATTTATGTATGCTAGTGTAGCCAGCTACATGTGCCAAGTGTGGAGAAGGCTTGAATTAAAGCTTGCGAATTGGCCTTCTACGTGGATTGTCAGTATACTAAGTATAACCATTTACCTTAACTTTTTCACGCATCATTTCATTTACGACTTCCGCTGGTTTTTAAAACTTTTTACTTTACTTATTTTTTATCGAACTTTTGTGTATTTTACGGTTAACAAACGTACATATCGCATGCCTTTAGTATTGTCTTTTGTACTGATTGGCTTTTTCATTTGGATCGCTGAAAATATCGCAACATTTTTCGGAGCATGGCAGTATCCAGATCAACAGCAGCAGTGGACAATGGTTCATATAAGTAAAATTAGCTCTTGGCTTCTTCTTGTGATTGTTAGTTTCTTGATTGTTGCTTTACTAAAGCATTTAAAAGAAAATCAAAGCCAATTTAAACAAAGGAAGAAATCCAAAGAAACAAACGAAATATATGAAAGATAGAAACATAACTATGTACACGCTTTTAATATAAGGTACAGAAGCTTTGGAGGCTTATATGCAAGAATATATTTTTTATTTTCCCTATTTTAAATCAGCGGGGAAGACCGTAGCAGTTACAAATGAAAATGGAGAAAATGTCGGACAGCTTAAGAGAGTGCATAAAAATATGTGGACTAAAAGTATTGATTTTTTAACTCGTGATGGACTTCCAGTTTTAGATTCTATTTCTTGGTTTCCTATCTTTTCCTGCGGCTTAAAGGTACATTTACAAGTTCAATGGGAAGGAAGAACGGTGTTTATTGATCACATAAAAAAACACCGGTGGGTGATAAAAGAAAGTGGAAAAACAGTGGGGTATCTATTAGGGAAAGGAATAATCAAAAACGAAGGAGCACAAGAAATTAGATGGGGAAATAACGTCTACATGTTAAACAGTCATGAAGCCGTAGAGGAAGCGTGTATTTTTAATGGAAAAAGAGAAAAAGTCGCAGAATTTAAATCAGATCTTTTTCATTTTAAAGAAGGCAAACACTCAATAAGAGTAACAGAAGAACTGCCCGTACCCATTTTTATCGCTTCTTACTATATAACTAATTTTATTATGCCATACATATAATCAGGCGCAGAATGATTCTGCGCCTGATTTTTATATCATAATTTTACAAATATCATTTGTGAATTCAACTGGATCACTAATAGATAAGCCTTCAATTAAAAGAGCTTGGTTATATAATAAATTTGTATAAAGGTCTAATTTCCCTTTATCATTCTCAAATGCATCTTTTAAAGAAGCGAATACATCATGATTTACGTTAATTTCTAACACTTTTTCTGCTTTTACATTCTGATTATCAGGCATAGCACTTAAAATTTTCTCCATTTCAATCGTTACTTCACCATCAGCTGATAAGCAAACGGGGTGTGTTTTTAAACGTTTAGACGCGCGCACATCTCCTACTTTTCCCGCCAAAGCTTTTTTCATATAGTCAAATAGCTCTTTATTCTCTTTTTCCTCAGACTCATTGAGCTGTTCTTCTTCTGCTTCAATCCCTAAGTCACTACTTGAAACAGACTTAAATTCTTTTTCTTTGTACGTCATTAACATTTTAATCGCAAATTCATCGATATCTTCTGTAAAATACAGAATTTCGTACCCTTTATCTGCAACTAATTCTGCTTGAGGAAGCTTTTCAATGCGGTTGTACGATTCGCCTGATGCATAATAGATATACTTTTGATCCTCAGGCATGCGTGATACATACTCGTCTAGTGTTACGAGCTTTTTCTCTGTAGAAGAATAGAATAAAAGCAGGTCTTTTAATACATCTTTGTTGCTGCCAAAGTCACTGTAAACGCCGTATTTTAGCTGGCGGCCAAATGATTCATAAAACTTCTCGTACTTTTCACGTTCGTTTTTAAGCAAACTTTTTAATTCATTTTTGATTTTCTTGCCGATGTTTTTGGCAATCAGCTGAAGCTGGCGATCTTGCTGTAAGATTTCACGCGAAATATTAAGAGATAAATCTTCAGAATCTACCATACCTTTCACGAAGCTAAAGTAGTCTGGAAGAAGATCTGCGCATTTATTCATAATTAATACGCCGTTTGAATACAGTTCAAGTCCTTTTTCAAATTCTTTTGAGTAGTAATCAAACGGACTATTTTCTGGAATAAATAAAATAGCATTGTAGCGAATCGCTCCATCCACATTAATGTGAAGGTGAGTGAGCGGTTTATCAAACCCGTAGCGCTTTTCTGAATAAAATTGCTCATAGTCTTCTGAAGTCAATTCATTTTTATTTTTCTTCCAGATCGGTACCATACTGTTGATAACTTGCTCTTCTGTATAATCTTCTAGCTCGTTATCAGAACCTTCTTTAGGACGTTTTTCCGTTATGTCCATTTTAATCGGGTAGCGGATAAAGTCTGAATATTTTTTAATGATCTCTTTTAAACGATACTCTTCTAGATACTCATCATATGTTTCATCTTCTGTATTTTCTTTGATTTTTAAAATGATTTGAGTTCCAACCGTTTCTTTTTCGCAAGGTTCGATTGTATAACCATCAGCACCAGTAGATTCCCATTTATAGGCTTCATTGCTGCCTAACGCTTTACTAATCACCGTTACGACATCTGCCACCATAAACGCTGCGTAAAACCCAACGCCGAATTGGCCAATAATCGTGTGTCCGTCCTTTGTTTCATTTTCATTTTTAAACGCAAGGGAACCGCTTCGCGCAATTGTGCCCAAGCTACTTTCAAGCTCTTCTTGCGTCATGCCAATCCCAGTATCCGTAATGGTTAAGGTACGGTTAGTTTTATCTGGTGTTACTTTTATGTAATAGCTTTCTTTGTTAAAACGCAAGGAGTCGTCTGTTAAGGCTTTGTAATAAATTTTATCGATTGCATCGCTTGAATTTGATAGAAGTTCTCTCAAAAATACTTCTTTTTGAGAATAGATGGAATTAATCATCATCTCTAATAATCGCTTTGATTCGGCTTTGAATTCTTTTTTTGACATAAGAAGTTCTCCTTTCCAAATAGGGCTTATAAAATAATTAGCACTTGAGTGGATAGAGTGCTAATCACTCTTTTTATTTAACATGTATTAGGATATTTGTCAATATATTAGGAGATTCACTAAAGAGATTAAAAATTAGACTGAAAAAAGCAAACTTTTAAAAAAAGGTTGAACGTTCTGAAAGAGTTTGCTAGAATATACTTAATTTCAAAGACTATATGTGACTGGCGAAACGCGGATAACCGTGAGGAAGCATATAGTGACGTAGCCGTTCGCCTGGGCAGAGGTAAGGGATTAATACATATCTCTTACCTCTTTCTGTTTAGGGGGAGAGGATATAGAAGTTATCAGACATGTAGGCTAAAAAACCAGACTTTTAAAAAAATTAAAAATGAAGTTCCTTTATCCAAAGGTAAAAACATGTAAAACTACGATGATAATCAGAGGAGAGTACAAAATGAGCACATTAACATTAGAAAAAGTACAAACAATCAAAACATTAAACAACATTGCACAAAAAGGTCTAAATGTTTTTAATCAAGAAGGTTATCAAATTGACAACGACAGCGAAAATCCAGATGCGATTGTCGTGCGTAGCTTTAACATGCACAGCATGGCATTTGACCAAAATTTAAAAGCTATTGCACGAGCTGGAGCAGGGGTTAATAATATACCGGTGGACGCTTGCACGGAGCAAGGTATCGTTGTATTTAATACGCCAGGAGCTAATGCAAACGCAGTAAAAGAAATGGTTTTAACTACAATTATGGCTTCTTCTCGTAACTTATTTGCTGGAGTTGAATGGACAAAAGGATTAGACGGCCAAGGTGATCAAATTCCTAAGTTAGTTGAAGCAGGTAAAAAACAGTTTGTTGGAAAAGAAATCAAAGGTAAAACATTAGGCGTTATTGGTTTAGGTGCAATTGGTGCTCTTGTAGCAAACGACGCGCTTGATTTAGATATGGACGTAATTGGTTTTGATCCATTCATTTCTGTTAATACAGCTTGGAATTTGTCTCGCAACGTACAGCGTGCAATGTCTCTAGAAGAACTATTTGCAGCATCTGACTATATTACGGTTCACGTTCCATTAACGGACGACACAAAAGGTGTTTTCAATAAAGAAACGTTTAGCATCATGAAACCTGATGTTCATATTTTGAACTTCTCACGCGGTGAGCTTGTAAACGAAGAAGATATGAAAGCTGCTCTTGAAAGTGGAAAAGTTGGTCGATATATTACAGATTTCCCAAATCAAAATGTCTTGAACATGAAAAATGTTGTGCCAATTCCTCATTTAGGGGCATCAACTCAAGAATCAGAAGAAAACTGTGCGGTAATGGCAGCACGTCAAGTGAAAAATTTCTTAGAAACAGGAAACGTTAAAAATTCAGTGAACTTCCCGAATGCATCTCTACCTTACACTGGGAAAAAACGCGTAGCTGCTTTCCATCACAACGTGCCGAATATGGTAGGACAGCTTACGCAAGTATTCTCAAACTACAATTTAAACATCGCAGATATGGTGAACAGAAGCCGCGGTGAATATGCGTATACAATGATCGATATTGACAATCAAGTAAGTGACGAGATTGTGCCTGAGCTAGAAGAAAAAATTGGTCAAATTGAAGGAATTATTACAAGTCGTATTATCTAATTTGGTTACCATCATATTTTAGTGTTTCAGCCCTAACTTTTCTAAGTTAGGGCTGTTTTTACATGGTATTTATCCTCATATCATTTCCTTCAGTCCCATAGCATATAGAAATATCTTTAAAGAGGTGAACGTTTTGTCAGAAGAAATGATAGGAATTTTGATAGGGTCGCTCATCGCGCTGGCAGGAACATTCATTACGTCTGTCGTAGCTATAGCGATGTCGAAAGAGCAATACAAGCAAGAGCTTCGCAAAGCATTTATCCAAAAGAAAGTTGATGCCTATACCCATGTGTGTCAAGTTATTCTAGCTATAAAAAATGATTTACTGACAATAACCGTTTCTTCAGCCGGCTTAAACTGGACGGCTCAATCTATTAACAAACTAGCAGATGTGTGTATTACGGAAGGACTATGGATCGATGAAGAAGACAGCAAAAAGCTGGAGGTTCTGCAAAAGCAGCTTTCAAAGTTTGTATTGGATGAAATAGAACTGTCTAGACATGATATCCTCACAACTTGTTATGATATCGTTGAATATTGCGAAAAAAAGATTAAAATTCTCCATTTTATGACCGTAAAAGAATAGATGATTACTATGTTAAGAATAAGTGATTGTGGGAATATTAAATAAACATTGGACGATAAAGTAACGAAACAATCCTTTATACACCAGGTATAGACAAGAGTACTAGGAAGAAAAGAAAAAAGTGAAATTTCATTTTGGAAAAGTGATAGAAAAAGGTAGGCACAAGAGGGTGTCTATCTTTTTTTCGTTTATATATACACTTGTCCAAGCGTTTATCGAAAAACTTCATAAAATATAGTACAAAAAAGGGGGTGATTGTATGTCAAGTTATGAGTCGAACAAACAGTATATTAAAGCGGTTAATATACCTAATCCTTTATATCAATCGTTAAAAGGAGACTATTTTGTTGGACAAACTGAGCCTATTCGTTTTGGTGGAAACAGAAACGCTTGGGGCGGATTAGTGAACCCTTCCGGCTCCGGAGTAGATTTATTTGTGAATGCTTTTACTATCACTAACTATTCAAACGAACCTTTTACTGCTGAAATTTGGTTTAATTCTATCCCCCCTGGAAAAGGAACAACTTCAGATAATGTGAGTCCAGCAAATACTACAATACGTTCAAAGCCAAAAGGGAAAATTAAATTTGCAGAAATGGTAAAAGGCGTTCCTGCTAAAGGGGTAAACGTATTTAACCGTGTTGTTCCGCCGAAAAGTACATTAGTAAGTGATGAAGACGGCAAATTTATCTTTCCAAACAACGGTTCATACGTTATTTTCTTAGTTTCTCCAGGAAATAAAGAAATCGAAGCTGAAATTGCCTATGGATGGTTTGAAAAAAAGCGTAAGAAGGACTGTTAACTGAATAGCTTTTAACGATGGTACAAAAAAGAACTTTGCAGCAGCATGCAAAGTTCTTTTTTATAGTTTGCATTTTTTCTTTCGATTATGGATAGAACCAAAGAGAAGTAAACACGCTTAACATCTCACGTTAATATCTAACTTCAAATTATCTTAAGCTTCAATTCATACTGGCTTCATATAAATTAATCATACTGAATGTATGAATAATTTATATGAGGTGGAGCAATGTTAAACAAGTTTTTTAAACTATTTACACAAAAAAACGAGATATCTAAAGATCAAGAAATAGAATTACACGAAGAGAACGATTTTGATGAAGTTTGTGATGAGTATTTTATTATAGATGAGTATTAAAAAAACTATAAAGCGCTGCAAAACTTAAAGGATTGATTAAGTATATCCGTGTATCGAGTAAAGGTATACTTTTATGGACCATTAATGTGTATAAATTGCTTTTTAAATGAAACATTGTGTAAAAAATGGGCATCCTAAAAGCAAAAGGAGGGGATAGAATGGACAAAGAAACAAAAGATGAAACAAGTGAAGGGCTGAATCAGCTTTTTGAAATTATTAATGCAAAAGGCGACGAGGGCGAACTTAGAGAAATTGTAAGTAGAAGCAATGAAAAGAACAATTATAAAAATCATGAGGATCAATCATAAAAAAAGAAAATAAAAAACCTCTTCATGGAAATCATGAAGAGGTCAAATGAAACAGTATTGCGACCATTCCATCGTGCAGAGTTTTAAAGTGTTTTAAACCCTTGATACAACTGATTTTATGGAACTGATGGGATTCGAACCCACGACCCCTTGTCTGCCAGACAAGTATTCTCCCACTGAACTACAGTCCCGATTATGTAGAGTCTTTATCGTTTATTGACTCTACTATATTTTAATACGTATATGGCACGTTCGCAATAGTTATTTTCAGTGTTTTCTAATTTCTTTATATGAATATTAACTTCTAAAAAAATCATTTACTTCTTGTTCGTACGTATAAAAGAAGCTTGGAATCTGACTTGATTCTAATCCTTTTTCAGCGTATTTACTGATGGACTCGTAGTACCATTTCTGCTTTTCAAATCCTCTTTTAAAGCTATTCCAAATCGTATCTCCGTGCTGATCATAGCTTTCTTTTAAAGACCGTAAATTATCTAATTTATCTGCTACAATTAAGGCTTTCACTTCAAGAGAAGCTGTTTTAACGGTTTGAATTGTATGCTGTTTACGTTCTTCCCAGCTTTTTGATTTGTCTTCTGTGTGTGCTTCAACAATCTCCGCTACCTCTAAACCAAATTTTTGTCCAATTTCTTCAAGTGTTACATTTGTATCTTCTACAGCATCATGCAGATAAGCTGCTGCTATTACTTCTTCACTAAAACCTGCTTTTTCTAAGATATTACCTACGTTAATAGGATGAACAATATAAGGTATATCAGACAATTTGCGCATTTGACCGCTATGAGCGTCTTCTGCATATCTACGTGCTTCCTTTATTATAGACATCATATTCCTCCACTTTTTATACAATATTTTTATATTTAGTATAAACGACTATAGCTCTTATAACTTTATTAAATTAAATAAATTCCTTTATTTTAATAAGATAATCCTCAAAAAAGGTCCTAGTAGCTCAAATCACTCCTTATCAGACAGCTTACTACAAAGCCTAAAATCTATCTATTAGGCCTGTATCAGTTGCCATTTTCTTTTTTATTCATAGTTTGTAGGAAGGAGTGATAGCAGTGCAAAACCGTAATAATCAAAATATTAAGGTCATTGATGTTTCTCATCACAACGGAACAATTGATTGGACAAAAGTGGCGTCAGATGGGGTAAAAGGCGCATATATTAAATTAACAGAAGGCACAACCTTCTTAGATAAAAAATCATATGATAATTATATAGGAGCGAAAAATGCAGGCTTACGTGTGGGATTTTACCACTTTGCTCATGCTGATAATGATCCTATTGCAGAAGTTAATTTCTTTTTAAATAAATTAGGCAGCATGAAAGTTGATTTGCCTCATTGCTTAGATTTGGAAGAAAATAAAGGGAAAACAAAAGCGCAGGTCACAGCCTTTGCAGTTAGATGGATGGAGTATATTGAAAGGAAAACAAGCATTACGCCTATTCTTTACACCGGGTATAGTTTTATTAAATCCAATTTTACAAGCGCTGTGGCAAAATATCCGCTATGGATAGCTCGTTACAGTGGAAGTAACCGTTCTAAGGGATTTACTAACCCAGGTGATACGGCCATTTGGGATAGATGGTCTATGTTTCAATATACAGATCAAGGAAAAGTAAACGGAATTAAAGGCAATGTTGATATCAATGAAATGGATCTGGACTTCTTTAATAGTATTAATACAGGCATTACGGTGGTGGATAATAATAATCCCTCAGCACAATTGCAGCAAGGTGATAGCGGACTAGCCGTAAAAGAACTGCAGCAAAACTTAATTAAATTAGGGTTTGATCTTTCTCAAAAAGGAAGCGATGGTCAATACGGAAATGAAACCGTTGCAGCTGTTAAAGCTTTTCAAGAGAAGTATGGATTAGCGTCAACTGGAAAAGCTGATGAAAAAACCTTAGCTAAAATGATGGAATTGCTTAAAGGTGTAAGCAATCCTATGGAAGAAGCATTACCTAAGGTTACTTCACTGGGAGATAAATATTCTTTCCAAGTAAAAGCGAAGAAGGATATTGGGGTTTACAAGTATGCCAATGTAACAAAAAATTTTAGAACTATAAAAAAAGATACGGTATTTAGCGTATATGGCTATACGTATGCAGCATGGGCTGTTCCGGGTGGATTTGTGCAAATGAAAGACGTGGAACCTATTCCCGTTACAATTAAAACAGGTGGATTAAGTAAAGACATGGAAACGGAGTTCCGTGCTTTCTTAAAGAATGAAGGAATTGACAGTGAATTAAATGTACATGCAATAGGTAATCCGTCAGCCGAACTCACAGTAGCTGGACTTGATTTCGTAAAAGTTAAGCAGTTTTTAGATAAAAAAGGTTGGTACTACAAGCAATAAAACCCTGCTCCGAAGAGCGGGGTTTTGGTTTGGGATTTTATAAAATAAGAATAGCAAACATCAATTAAGTAATTAAAATATGTTCTAAATAACAAAGGAGGTGGTAACAAAAAAGGTTCTATGTATAGTTCACCTCTAACAGTCATATTTTTAGTCAACAGTTCATGGAGGGTGAATGAATATGAAAAATACGCAGATTCGAATTGAAACACTGTCCTATCACTACGAAAACATTATGGTGAACGATGAAGTAGAGCGTGCGATAAAAAGTATTGAAGTGACGTATCGAGCATATAAACATAACCACGTTTTAAACGGACATGTAGTACTTTCAGGAGAAGAGATTTATGACCTTCAGCAGCTGACTCACGCAGTGGCTGGAAAAATAAAAGCAGAATTAGAAACTGCATAAAAAACCGCCTTTCTTTAAATCTCAAACCAAGATTAAAGAAAGGCGGTTTTTTATATTAATTAAACTGCAAAAAGAAGAAATTAAAGTATGTTCTAAATAAAATATATAAATAAAAAACATAGCTTCTAAGAGAATTCCCTAAACCATACACATTATCTTTGTATTGTGAACCTCGTCTTTTTTACTACTGCTCGTCTTTTACTATGTGTAAGCAACACGCCGCATAACGTAATAATGCTTCCTACAATAGCTGCTACACTTGGGATATCTTTTAAAAGCAGCCACGCTAAGAAAAAGGACAGCGCAGGAGTTAAGTAAAGAGAAATGGCAGCTTCAGCAGAACCTACACGTGATGTCAGATAAGCGAGTATTATGTACGGAATAACGGTTGGAAATAACCCTAAATATATAACGCTTATCGCTGATCTGAACGAGATATTTAAAAAATCTGTTCCTAATCCTGGCAAGAAAATCAGCATAGAAATTGTAGCTCCCCAAATACTGTACGTCACAAAAGAAAGAAAACCATACTTCTTTAATAAATCTTTTTGACATACGATATAAATGCTTTCTGCAAGGGCAGCTAGTAGAATCAGTAAAATTCCATTAGCTGAGTGTACAAAATTCTCTTTGCTAAAGGTTAAAAGCGCAACACCTACAAAGCTTACTGCAGATCCAATCCATTTTCTTTTTCCGAACGTTTCATGAAAAAAGAAAATAGCTAAAAACGCGGAAAAAATAGGAGTCGTCGAGATCAGTAAACTCGCAATACCCGCACTCACGGTTTTTTCTCCAATATTTAATGCCGTGTGATATACGGTAAACCCTAAAAATCCGAGCACTAAAAGAAGTGGAATATCTTTTATATCAGGCAAGCGCATGCGTGTGGCTATTGCAATAACTAATAGCACTACAGAAGCAATACTTAATCGAACAACTGCGAGATGCTGAGGAGAGAACGATTCCAGTCCTATTTGAATAACTGGAAATGCGGAAGCCCACAAGCTAATCATCAGTAAATGTAAAAACACAAGACTAAACGTTAATTTCATACCTATTCATCTCCATTGTTTGTTTTAAACCCAACCAGTATCTATTGTTGTTCCCATGTTAATAAACATTTGATAAAATGTCTTCAACCAGTTTAAAGGCAATTAACCCAACCACTTTTAAAATAGGAGTAAACGTATGACTCAAGAGGACAGTTCAAGTTATCCAAAATACAAGCAAATTATTGATTTTATGAAAGGGAAAATCGCTCGTGGCGAATGGCCGATCGGAAGTAAAATTCCTAGTCAGAGAAAGCTTGCGGCTATGTTTGAGGTTAATCGAAGTACGGTCATCACAGCATTAGATGAATTAACGGCGGACGGTTTAATTGAAGGTAAGATGGGAACGGGAACAATTGTTATAAATAATACGTGGACACTTTTAGCTACGAACCCGCCGGATTGGAACGTTCATGTGAAATCAGGTATGCATCGTCCTAGTCAAGCAATGGTACAAGATATTAATGAATCCGAATTTAACTCTAACCTTATTCAATTAAGCAAAGGTGAACTTTCACCAGATATATTTCCTAAAAACAAAATGAAATACGCCGTGAAAAAAGTAGCAGAAAATATGGAGGTTCTCGGATACGAAGAACCAAAGGGGTATTTTCCTTTGCGAAAAGGGTTAAGTATATACATGAAAACGATTGGCATTGAAGCCTCTCCAGATTCTATTTTAATTGTTTCCGGAGCTCTTCAAGCTCTTCAGCTTATTTCGATTGGACTGCTGCAAAAGAACTCTTCGGTTTTGCTAGAAAAACCTTCTTATCTATACTCCTTACATGTATTCCAATCAGCCGGAATGAAACTTAAAGGTCTCCCTATGGATGAGGAAGGAATAAAAGTAGCAGCTTTAAAACAAGCCGATCCTCAAGAAGGGCAAGCTATTTTATATACAAATCCATGTTTCCATAACCCGACGGGAACATTAATGTCCCAAAAAAGGCGTTACGATTTGTTGAAAGAATGTGAGGAACATCAGCTTCCTATTATTGAAGATGATTTATACCGCGAATTATGGCTAGACGAACGGCCTCCTTTGCCATTGAAGGCTTTAGATAAAAATGGACACGTATTATATGTTAGCAGTCTTTCTAAAACATTAAGCCCGGGATTACGTATCGGATGGATAGTCGGCCCAGAACCAGTCATTGAGCGTTTGGCGGATATTAAAATGCAAACAGATTATGGTTCTAGCTCATTATCTCAAAGAGTGGCAGCCGAATGGTTTAAAAATGGCTTATATCAACAGCATATGGAGACCGTACGAACCGAATTGCGAACAAGAAGAAAAGTGATGCTTAATGCTTTAGAAACATACGCAGGAGATTTAGCAACATGGACGAATCCTGAAGGAGGCTTTTTTATATGGGTGCATATTCAACCTTCTATTTCAATGAAATCTTTATACTCTCGTGCTTTAAAAAGAGGGATATTGCTTAATTCTGGAAGTATCTATGCACAAGAAACCGGCAGTTATCTTCGGCTTTCTTACGCCTATGCCTCTTTACCAGATATCGATAGAAGCATTAAAATTCTTGCTGAACTTATTCGAGAATTGCAGGTGTAGTAAAAAGGAACAGCGGATTAACCACTGTTCCTTTTTACTTGTATCAAATTCCTTTTAAATTGTCCCAGTCTGTCTTCTTCCTATAAGAAACTTCAAGTAATAACTGACTCTATATTACCATCTATAAACATGCGTTATTTTTTATGGCAAAAATAAGTTAAGAAGATTTTTAATTTACTTTCTGTACGTTTTACATGTAAATCATGAATGGTTTTAACTACGTAATCATTATCAAACATTTCCAACACCTCAATCATTGTTAAGTTTCCTGTTTGTTATAGTTTATGAAATAATCAAACGCATATCATCGGCCATCAGCTGTAAGTTTACGGTTCATTTTTTACAACTAAAGGCTGAAACGTACGCTTATAATTGAACGCACGAATAACAGAATATGTACAAAAAAGAAAAGTGTGCTTGTTTTGTTTTAAAAAAGGCTATATCTCTAAAAAAAGAAAATTGTCACACACGTTTGTGAATATGTATCTACTAAGTAAGGATACTTTTTTAGTTGGCAGGATTGAAGGTGAAAAAGATGGATAAATTATTTAAAGACCTTGATGTGTACAGAACGCAAGAAGAAATGAAGCAGTATTTTGAACACACGCAGCAAATGATTCATCAAAACAAAGAGTATATAAAATTAGCTCGACTCAAAAAAGGGCGTTTCAAAAAGTTTTTTGAAGAGTTTTATCCGCTTTATTGTTTCAGCCAATCTTCTTATTGTCCGAGAAATTCAAAATTGAAGCTTATTATTGGAAGTCAAGGATACGACGGATTAATTCTTCAGCCGGATGGTACTGAAAAACGAATTGAAATTACTTCTTACAAAGATGGGAAACTGGAATTTGAAGATGCACAGAGGGTCAATTCAGGAAATTTTGCTCTACCCCGTATCCAGACGGAAGGTTCTGTGGAAGAGTATATAGAAAAAGTGCTAGAAAACATCCAAAAAAAGAGCAAAAAAGATTACAGTGGAGCATCCATTCTATTTGTTGTACACACGTTTCATTATTTTGAAGCCTATGGAAAAAGTTCAGCTGCCTTTATTCGTACCTTAAAAAAAGAAATGAAGAATACTGATTTTCGAGCGGATGAAATTTATTTATTAGAATTAAATCAGCCAGAAAGTGAAAGTGTTAAGCAAAACATTCATTTCATTAAATAAGAAGACGCGCTGTAAATGTTGAGGCGTGTCTTCTTTTCTGATAATAGAACTTAATGCAGGTGGATAATTTTGAAAATTACAACAATTAAGTGCTATAATTCAAGTATGAATATGCATTCAGAGGAGGAAAACCAATGGATTTAGCTTATAGAGAGAAAGCGTACGAATATGCCAAAAGATTCGAATCTAGCTATGACGATTATGATGAACGCTATAAGGTGCACAATAATCCGACAGTGTGGCGATTTATGCCGCTGTCTGATTTTCAAGATTTACTAGAAACCAATGCGCTTTTTTTCGCAAAACCTGATGCATTTTCGGACCCACTTGAAGGATGCTCTTCGATGTGGAACATAGAAGAGTTAAGAAAAACAGGCGAACGTCATAACCGTACCTCTAGAACCTATATAAGAAAAATCCATGAATTTTCTGCTGTTTCATCCTGGCATATCAATGACTACGAAGCCGCTGGAATGTGGGATCTATATTTAAAGGGGAATGATGGCGTAGCTATTAAAACCACCTATGAAAATTTATTGTGCAGTATTAAAGATTTGCGCTATAAAATCTTCTCTGGCAAAGTGCAGTACATAGACTTCCAAAAAGAAATGATCAGTCACTCTGTATATGACACGTTATTTTACAAGCGCAAATCCTATCAGCATGAAAATGAATTGAGGCTTGTTATTGTGGCAAGTCGTATACACGCTTGGAAGCTGCAAAAGCTATTTGAAATTCAAGGTATTTCCGCAAATCAATGGCAAAAACGAATGGATATCCTTGAAAAAAGATCGTATGAGTTTTCTCACGAGCATGGCAACCTCCTTACATGTAATTTACATCAGCTTATCAATGAAATTTATGTATCACCAAGAAGCGCTCAAAGCTGTGTAGATGAGGTAAAAGCTCTTACTAAGAAACACGGTCTCGCTTATAAAAAGGTTATTCAGTCTGACTTGTATAAGGACTATATTTACTAAATGCTAGCGAAGTACACAAAGGCTTAATCAAAAAATGATTAAGCTTTTTGTGTTACACGTTTTATATTTCCATACATTTCCTCATATAAAATAAAACAAACCTCCAAAGCCTATATATACATATTAGATGAATCAGGAGTACAGTATGGTTAAAAGAATGCTGTTTATTTTAGTATGCGGGCTTTGTTTGTGTTTGTTTTTTCAATGGGACGTAAAAAAAGGCTATAACGCTTATGTTCGCGTACATCCGCTTATCGAAACGCCTGTTTACCAAGGCGAGATAGCGCTGTATGCACAAGGAAGTAGTTTATATTTTGCTTTATTTGAGGACATTAAAAAAGCAAAAAAGTACGTGTACATTCAATTTTTTATTATTCGAGCGGACAACATTAGCATGAAGCTATTTAAGCTATTGAAAGAGAAAGCAGCTGAAGGGGTAAAGGTTAAACTTTCTGTAGATCGTTTTGGAGGAAACGATCTCTCCCGAACACTCATAGATGATCTTAAGAAAAATGGAGTTGAGTTTACTTTTAGCCGAAAAGCAAGCAGGCAGCACTTTTTCTATAGCATTAATCATCGAAATCACCGAAAGTTTGTCGTAATAGATGGCCAAGAAGCTTATCTCGGAGGTTTTAATATAGGAGAAGAATACTTAGGGAAGCATAAAAAATTGGGCTATTGGCGTGATTACCACTTGCGAATCAAAGGAGAAGGGATTTTTGAAATTGAAAAGCAATTTTTGAAAGATTGGGAAGAAGACACGGGACAACATATATCTCCTCAGCGAGTTCCTATCGCTCGCTCTAACGGAGCAAACTATCAGCTACTGTTTTCAACTGGAGAAGAACTTGAGCAAAAGATGATTGATCTAATCAACCGTGCCAAAGTAAAGCTTACCATTGCTACCCCTTATTTTATTCCAAGTGAACATTTAATGAATGCACTTATTTCAGCAAAAGAAAAAGGCGTTTTAATTGATATTATACTTCCAGACAATACCGATGCGTGGTTCACTAAACCGCCTAGTTACCCTAAAACAGAGAAACTATTAAACCAAGGTATTCGAATTTTCTTATATAAAAAGGGATTTTTTCACGGAAAAGTAATGGTCATCGATCATACGATTGCCAATATTAGCACAGCCAACTGGGATCCCAGAAGTTTTTATTTAAATGATGAAGCAAGCTGTATTATTTACGATCGCGAGATGATTGCACACATAGAACGAGAAATTAATGAAGATAAAACAAACAGTCGCAGATTAACCAAAACAGTAATAGATGAAATCCCTAAATGGGAACGTTCTCTTAAAAAAACACCGGAATGGATTTATTATTATTTTTGAAAAAATACCCAAATCAAGTTTTAATTATTTTTCCCCGGGTACACATTCTATGTAAGGCCAATACAGGAAAGGAGAGACTGTACAAATGCATTGTTCTACAGCGACTTCAAGAAACGTATTGAGCACCTTAGAAGGAAGATTTGCTTTAATTACAAAAGGCACATTGGTAAACAATCGTTATACTAAGTGCTAGGCTGTCTAATTCAGACAGAATACTCGACTATTCAAACATAACATTCAGTATAAAAAAGAAGATGCGTTCTAAGCGCATCTTCTTTTTTGTTGACTCTATTTTCCCTCTCTTTTGTACTTCGTCTTATTTTTACGCATAAAGTAATAAAAAGGAGGGGGTTATGCTGTTTGATTATGAACAGGAGTTAACGATTCACCGAAAAGATGCTACTCAAAAGACTGCAGCGACTAATGCTGAGACTTATAAAAACATAGACTGGGAACAAGTTAAATTAGAACAAAATCTTGCGGATTACCAAGCTCTTGTACGCGTACCTTTTTCTCTGATTTTCAAAAGAAATCAACTGTATCCTGTATGGGATTTAAGAAAGTACGCTTTTTTATTTGAACAATCTACACCTGCTACTGTCCACCCTAAACTGTGGGAACAAGGGAAATTAAATGTACAAGCCGGCTTATATCAGGTAACTGAAAGTATCTTTCAAGTAAGAGGCTTTGATATGGCTAATATTACATTTGTTAAAGGGAAAACGGGATGGATTGTTATTGATTGCTTGACGTCAAAAGAAACAGCGGAAGAAGCACTTAAACTAGTAAATGAGCACTGCGGGAAGCGTCCTGTTAGAGCCGTTATCTTCTCTCATTCGCATATAGATCATTACGGTGGAGTTCTAGGGATATTACCTGACTCAATACAAAATAAAACTAGTAAAGTTTATGCTCCTGCTGGATTTATGGATGCGGTTATCGATGAAAACGTCACGGCGGCAACAGCAATGACACGAAGAAGTCAATATATGTACGGTATTCGACTGCGACGCGATGAAAAAGGCTTAATTGACAACGGCATCGGAAAAGAAATTTCATTTGGAACGATCACGCTTATTACAGGAATAGAAGAAATTCTTCCTTCCGAATATCATTCTTATGTAAGTAAGAAAATTGACGGCGTCTCATTTCAGTTTCAGCTTACGCCAGGGACGGAAGCGCCTGCTGAAATGAACATCTATATTCCTAGTGAAAAGTCTCTGTGTATTGCAGAAAACTGCACGGCTACTCAGCACAACCTCTATACGCTCAGAGGAGCAAAAGTAAGAGACGCAGCAGCATGGGCAAGGTACTTGCAGCAAGCAATCAATTTATTTGGCCAAGAACTAACAACTGTATTTGGGGTACATAATTGGCCAAGGTTCGGAAACGAGTCGTGTATTACCTATATCGAAAATCAACGAGATGTTTATCAATATATTCATGACCAAACATTAAGGCTGATGAATCAAGGTTATACCATCGACCACGTCGGCCGAATGATGAAGCTTCCGGAAACTCTATCTCACGAGTGGTATACAAACGGCTTTTATGGAACGGTTAACCATAACGCAAAAGCGGTTTATCAGCGCTATATGGGCTGGTATAACAGCAATCCTGTAGATTTAAATAAACTGTTTCCTGAAGAGTCAGCTAAGAAATATGTAGAGTATATGGGCGGAGCGGACAACATTGTCAAAAAAGCACAGCGCTGTTTTCAGCAAGGCGACTATCAATGGGTAGCTGAAGTGACCAAACAAGTAATTTACGCTAATCCTCACCATGTGAAGGCAAAACTTTTATGCGCAGACGCGCTTGAACAATTAGGGTATATAGCTGAATCTGGTCCTTGGCGAAATGAATATTTAACAGGAGCCAAAGAACTTCGTTTAGGTAATATACCGCTGCCAGTCAACATTATTACAAAAGAAGTATGGGACACACTTCCTTTAAAAAATATTTTAGAACTATTTAGCATTCGCGTAGATGGATTAAAGGCAGGCGCATGTAACTATCGTATATTGTTTGTGATACCCGATCGCAATGAAGTAGCTCTCACAGAACTTAAGCATGGAATCTTTAGGTACCTCGGAGATACGCGAAAGAAAGCTGAGGTGACGGTAACGATGTGGCAAGATACCTTATATCGGCTAACAACTACAAATGATCACTCTTATAGCTCAGTCATATTTGTTCAAGGAGATAAATCAAAATGGGATTTCTTTTTGTCTTGTCAGGATTCTATCGATCCAAACTTTAATATTGTGACACCTGTTTCTAAAAAATAGAGTACCTGATTACAGCTCAGAAAGCACATCGTTGACTTTTTGTTCAAAGCAGCTGTCGCATGTGAAAATTTCTTTTTCTTGAAAAGATGTTAGCCTTTCTCCGCAGATGGAACAGCATTCTATATAGTGATTGCTTCGCTCTTGTTCTTTTCTTTCATTTAACATAGTATTTTCCTCCTTTTCAGTATAAATAGTTTGTCTTATTTCTTTAAGTATATACTAATATCAGCCTATGCAGGGAATATAAGGCTTGCTAATGCGGATTATGTATAATATAAGAACCGTTGTAAAGCAGCAGAAATTGGCACAGGAATTGCATGTTAAATCGTTGAGAAAATTCAATGATTAATATGGGGTGAACAGAATGTCCATTACAAAAACAGCTAGTAAATTAAAAAAAGAACAGCAGCAAGAACAGGAATCACTTAATTTGTTTTTATCTACTCAAACCGTTATTCAAGAAGCGCTTCAAAAACTAGGGTATGGTGAAGAAATGTATCATTTGCTGAAAGAACCGCTGCGCATGATGACGGTTCGTATTCCAGTTAAAATGGATAATGGAGCGGTAAAAGTATTTACTGGCTACCGCTCTCAGCATAATGATGCTGTCGGGCCTACTAAAGGAGGCGTGCGCTTTCATCCTGAAGTAAATGAAGAAGAAGTGAAAGCATTATCCATTTGGATGAGTTTAAAATGCGGGATTGTCGACCTTCCGTACGGCGGCGGTAAAGGCGGAATCGTATGTGACCCAAGAAACATGTCGTTTGGTGAACTAGAACGACTGAGCCGCGGCTATGTAAGAGCCATCAGTCAAATAGTTGGGCCTACTAAAGATATTCCTGCACCGGATGTCTATACAAACTCTCAAATTATGGCGTGGATGATGGATGAATATAGTCGACTCCGCGAGTTCGATTCTCCTGGGTTTATTACTGGAAAACCTATCGTGCTTGGAGGATCTCAAGGACGTGAAACTGCAACGGCTAAAGGCGTAACCATTTGTATTGAAGAAGCCGTTAAAAAGAAAAACCTTAACTTGCAAGAAGCGCGAATTATCGTTCAAGGCTTCGGAAACGCCGGCAGTTTTCTTGCTAAGTTCATGCATGATGCAGGTGCAAAAGTAATTGGCATTTCAGACGCGTATGGAGCTCTTTATGATCCGCTTGGTCTTGATATTGATTACCTCCTTGATCGACGCGACAGTTTTGGTACCGTAACGAATTTATTTACAAATGTGATAACAAACGAAGAACTATTAGAAAAAGAATGTGATATTTTAGTACCCGCAGCCATTTCGAATCAAATTACGGTTCGTAACGCTCATCACATTAAAGCCTCTATTGTAGTCGAAGCGGCGAACGGACCGACTACGCTTGAAGCCACGCGCATTTTAGATGAAAAAGGCGTGCTTTTAGTGCCAGATATTTTAGCAAGTGCTGGAGGCGTAACGGTTTCATACTTCGAATGGGTGCAAAATAATCAAGGCTACTACTGGTCTGAAGAGGAAGTAGCTTACAAATTACGCAAGGTAATGGTGGATTCATTTGAAACGATCTATCAAATCGCTCAAGAAAATGACGTAGACATGAGACTCGCTGCTTACATGGCAGGAATCAAAAAATCAGCTGAAGCTTCTCGTTTCCGCGGCTGGGTATAAGATAAAAAAACGATTTGGATTACATGTTCCAAATCGTTTTTTATTTGCCGGAACTGCCAAATAATTAAAAGAAAAACTGCTAAAAAAACAAACACGCTTAAAAAATTGGCATATTCATCGTTACCTAATTGATAATCAAAACATTTGACAGTGAGAATGATTTTCAATTATTCTATATTCAAGACAAATACATAACTATAATAAATTGAATGTGAAAAAGGAGACGAAAAGCATGAGCGTATTAGATATTATTAAAGCCAGAAGAACGATTGGAGCTATGCAAGACAAAGATGTATCAGAAGATGCTATCAATCTTATGTTAGAAGCAGGCACTTGGGCTCCTAACCATAAAAAGACAGAGCCTTGGAAATTCCGAGTGTTTACAGGGGATTCACGCGTTCGTTTAGGAGACGAAATGGAACGTATTATGAAGCAAAAAACTGCTCACTTAAGTGAAGAAGAAGCGTTGAAAAAAACAACAAAAGCTAAAAAAGGCCCGCTTCGTGCTCCTGTCATTATTGCTGTAGCAGTAAGTCCTTCAGGAAAAGTGCCTGAAATTGAAGAAATCTCTGCCGTAGCGGCAAGCATACAAAATATGCTATTAGTAGCGGAAGAACAAGGTTTGGCTACAATTTGGAGAACGGGTGATATTGTCTATCAGTCAGAACTGAATGACTTTTTATCTCTAGAAGAAGACGATAAGCTCTTAGGCTTAATTTACGTCGGACACCCTAATAAAGAAGCTTCATCAAAACGTATTCCATATCAAGATAAAACGATTTGGTATCGTTAAAAGGTTATTTCTGTGTTTCTATAAATAAAAGGCAGCAGCTCATAAGTTGAGCTGCTGCCTTTTTTATTGTTTTTGAGAGTGGCATTAAGTTGCGCTTTTATTACCTTATCTGCAGCAGTTTTTTTAGCATCTTATGGAGAACTTCTCTGGTTTCCGTAACTACTAGTCAAAACAAAACAGCAATTGTCTGTGTTCAGTCTTCTTTTCGAAGACCAAAATAATAGGTACATGCCAAACCGAAGATAATGGGCGGCAAAAGAAAGACAATCATTTAACGGTCACCTTCCTTTCGGATGAGTGAACGTCTACTTTCTGCATTGGGGTAGCAGTGTTGACAAAGAAGATGCCTTTTAACTTTGAATATTCCATCAATACTAATAGCAAGCTCATTGCAAGCAGCGGAACACACACCACTTTGGCAGGAATGTTGAAACAATAGTTAAGGACGGTGATGTTGGCAATAATGGGGAGAAAAATAATGTTCCCTAGTGTTGCGGTACGCGGAATCACCAATAACAACGCAGCTAATAATTCGCCAGCAGCAATAAAATAGTTGTAGAAATCAGAATACCCAAAGAAATACCACGCCAGTTTCATCGCAGAATCTTTTGTTGAATCGAACACGAAATCGCCTGTTATAAATTGTCCTGGGTAAATTTTGGCCATTCCATAAATAAGAAACGTAATGGCCATGGTCCACCTTAGGGTCGCAAGAATACTTAAACGAAATTTCTCTTTTGTTGATAAACGCATTGTTTTCCTCCATTTGTATGCTTAGTCCAAAAATCGTATTTTAGTTTCAGGGGTTGGCAACATGCATGACGTTTGTTTTCCAAACCACTTATACCGATTACGTGCCATGAAACGATAGAATGGGTTTCGAATGAATGCGGGAACCACTTGGAAACACGCCATTAGTTGAATGGGTCCTCGAAGCTGGCGGACAATATGTAGGATAGCCGTAGACTCTGTGTAAAGATTCCCGTTCATAAGAAGAATGACCGATTGAAGTGGTGGATGCTCATAGTTATGCTTACGCAGCAAGATCCCAGCATTATCAGATTGAAGCGACGCAAAACGAAATAGAGCACGCGGATCTCGTTTGATAACAAACTGTACCCATCCGTTGCAAAGATTGCAAACACCATCAAATAGAATAATAGGATGGTGTGATGGATTTGGCGGCATGACGTTTCTTCACTTCCTTTTTTATGAATTTTTACTAAAATAAGTATAATTGTTTACGTGTTGGACTACAAGACATAAGGGTAAAAGTGGAAATATTTTATGTGAGTTCAAGTGAATTTAAGCAAGAAAACAGAGTCAAATACAACACTGTTTTTGTTTGAATTTGAATGTAGCAGCTTATCTAATAAACTTCTACTTTTTTGTGTTTCTTATAAATAACTAAAAATTTTTCCTTTTTTTCACAAAATGTAAAACTATTCCTGTTTTGAAACGTACTAGATATAGGAGAAATTTACAAAGGTAGATGCGATAAAAGAGTTAACCATCTTTGTTACTACAAAAAAGAAACTTACTTCGAGGTGAAGACGTGAAAAATAAACATATTTTAGAGGTGGAAAATTTAACTAAAGTTTATAAAGGAGAGGGCTATGAAGTCACTGCACTAAATGATATATCCTTTCAGTTAGGGGTAGGTGAAATGGTTGCTGTTATGGGAACGAGTGGTTCAGGAAAAAGTACGCTGCTGAACATTTTAGGAGCACTCGATGAGCCAACTAGTGGAACGATTAAATTAAAAGGAATGCTTTCAAAAGATATGTTCCAAGAACCTCAAGCTTCAGCGTACAGACAAGATAATATTGGATTTATCTTTCAATCATTCCACTTATTAAAAGATTTATCTGTAGAAGAAAACATAGCTCTGCCGCTAGTTTTAAAAGGACTTACATCGGATGCAATTGATTCAAAAGTAAATAGCATTGTTGAGCTCTTGGGCTTAACAGCTTGGAAAAAACACCGTCCTGTACAACTGTCAGGTGGACAACAGCAGCGGGTAGCTATAGGAAGAGCGATTATAACTGAACCACCTATCATATTGGCGGATGAACCAACAGGTAATCTAGATTTTAATACTTCGGAAGATATATTAAATACACTGGTGTCTACGAAGAAGCAGCTTAACCAAAGTATATTACTCGTTACTCACGACCCTAACGTAGCCACTTATGCAGATCGAGTTTTATTCTTTCACGATGGTAGCATTGTTGATACGTATAACTGTAACGGAAATAATGATTTAGATTACATATTGGAGAAATTTAAACTTATTACAAAGCCGGAGAAACAAACGCTATGAGGACCATAAAAGGAGTAGCTTTACGTTTGTTTAAAGCTAATAAGTTTATTGTCTTTTCATCTATCTTAAGCATAGCTATCTCTGCAACACTTGTACTTAGTATGGTGTTATTTTCATTTAATGCTCAGAATACGCTTAAGAATCAGATGAAACAGGCGTATGGGGAAATGGATTTATCAGTAGGATTTAATATGGACCAAAGCAACGTCCTTACACCAAAATTAGTGAACGAAATTGTTCAAAACAAAAAAGTTAATAAAGTATCTAAAGTTTCTATTGCTCACTTAAACGTAAACAAGATGGACACCGCTATCTATACAGTAGGTGCAGAAAATAATTATCTACCCAAAAGCCGATACCATTTTACTGAGGATTTAAATGAAGAGTCTGTTGTAATGAACAAAGGATTAGCAAAAGTTCTACACGCAAAAATTGGCGATAAGATCCTTATTGAAAACAAAAAATACACTTTGGTAGAGACAGTAGATGACTTAACTGCTACGGGTTCTGCCCCAGATATGCTAATACTTAACCAAAAGGTTGTAAAGAGCTATATCCAAGCAAAGGATAATCGTAAAGCCGAAGCTACTTATTTATTAATTAAAGCAAAGAAGAATGTAAATACTCTGACTTTAGCTAATCAAATAAAATCTTATGATAAAGACTTACACATTGATATTGCTGAGCAAGATTATGGGGTAAAAAGTAATTTGCAATCATTACATCTATTTATTGTTGTATTGTCTGTATTAGTGTTAATTGTTACTTCTCTTATTATCATTTCAAATTTCGAACTATTGCTTTATAAAATGCGAAATCAATTCGCAATTATGCGTTCATTAGGTGCAAGTACTAAACAAATTAGTAAAATTATTATGATACAAAGCACTGTGATTAACATTACCGGTATATCTTTGGGTTTTATACTAAACTTTTTAAGTCAGAGAACCCTGTATAGTTGGGTAGAAAAGCTATTTAATATTCCAACCACACCTTCGGAATTTAATGTGGGTGCCGCTATAAGTATTTCTATTTTAGCTTTTATTGTTATTCAGCTCTTTTTATTTGTTCCAGCTTACCGTAGTACAAAGGTATTACCGCTTAAAACAATGGAGGAAAACGAAAAACTTAATTATAGTTATTCAAAAGTAAGGGTTACTCTCTCAAAAGTTTTAGTCGGAATTGCTGTATTCTTAATTATTGGTAGCCAAGTGTTGCCCACAAGGGGGACGTATGGGCCTGCTATGCTTTTAATATCAGCGGTTTTAGTATTGCTAGCCTTTGTGTTGGTTTTTCCTATCTGGTTACCAAAAATCTTAGAATGGTTCTTCTTACCTTATGGGCAAAGGTTATTTGGACAAGAGTTTTATATTTCTGTGAAAAACCTTATTCCTCAAGTCAGAAAGAACACTGCTATTATTTTAATGATAAGCAGCTTAATGATAATTGCCGTATTTGGATCTGTTACATTACGTACAATTCAAATAAGCCAACTGGAACAGTTGAAAAAAGATTTTGCCACTCCTATTCTAATTGAAACTCGAATTGATAATTCCAAAATAAATTCTATGGAATTCACTAAAACAGTAGAGGAACTATCAGGTGTAAAGTCCGTTAGTAACTTTAGCACCCTAGGGTTGGCAGAATTACAAACCGAAGGAAAGAAAGTAGATATGAATTATGCAGTAGTTGATCTCAAAAGACTACAAGCACAAGGATTGATGGCTCACTTAAACAGTAAAACTCCTAGTAATGGCTTAATATTATCTGAAAGATTTGCACAGCAGAGCCATTTAAAAGTAGGGCAGACAGTTCCAGTGGGAGAGTTTTCTAACGAGACACAAATTGTCGAGTCTAAAGGAACCTTTAAAGTCATTGCCATAGAAAAGCAACTGTTAAATAACGCAGATGCATATGTAGACTGGAATAACCAAAAATTGCTGGATGTTATTTTCTATACCCTTTATGTGGATTCCGAACATATAAAAAATACAGTTAATGAACTTGAGGAATTAAAGAGTCAGTATCCAGAAATTAAAATCAGTAACTATGAACAATCGGTCAAAGAAGCAAACAAAATGTTTTATCAGCGCTGGGGGATATTTATTTTAGTCATAGCTACATTAGTTGCATCTACGATGGTTGGTGTATTTAACTCTTTAGCAAATAACATATACTCTAAACGGAAAGAATTTGCTGTTTTACGTGCAATGGGCGTGACACCAAAAGGTCTTCGTAAAGTTATACTGTCACAAGTGAACCTATATATTGGGATTGGATTAATTATTGGTATAATAATGGGCTTACTAACGACCTTTATACTTCTTTTAGTTGATCCTGGCGAGTTTGTAATAGATTATAAAGTAATAATTACTGTATCGCTTTTAATGTTGGCAGGCAGTACGCTTATATTTTGGTTTGTTGGTAACAAAATTTTGTCTCAGGAACTTTCAATTGAGCTTACCAATGATAATAAATAAACAAAAAAACAACTTAGCGGCTAAGATATTCTCTTAGTAACTAAGTTGTTTTTTTAATGTATTTATATATTATTGCTTTTTGTTTGTATTAACTTTTCAAACGAATTTGAAATCAATTCATTTGCTGTCTTTATAATAGCCTCTTTGTCAATATGCAATTTAGGAACTTTAATGCGGTCTCCTGTTATAATTGTTCTTTTCTTTCTCCCTAATAAGTCTTTTATAGAAGAGGGCCCAATATAAACTGCAGGTATAATTGGTACATTTGCCTTTGAAGCAATATGAATTGCCCCATTTTTTAATTCTTTCTCCTCTGAGGCTCTTGTCCCACTTGGAAAAATCCCACTACTTTGTTTTGTCTAAGTAATTTTATAGGTATTTTTAAGACGCTAGGACCTGGATTTTTTCTATCTACAGGAAATGCATTCAAATTTTCTAGTAGCCTTTTAATTAGCTTTGTTTGAAACAACTCTTTTTTTGCCATAAAGTGTACAGGTAGGGGATATAAAGCTATGCCCAAACACACCACATCAATCCAACTTTTATGTGTGCAAACTATAATGAAAGGTTAATCATTGGGCAGTTTTTGCTTATTTATTACGTTCATCTTTCCATAATAAATACATCTAATAAAAAAAGAGCATCCATTGATGCTCTTTTTTACGTTGACATAACAAATTAGGTTATTATGTGTTCCGCTCCAAAATAATGATATTAAAGACTTACTTTACTTATTTAGCGTTTAAAGAGCTTTCTACAGGAATCCATATTTCCATTTCATATAATGGAGATTGTTCTTGTCCAGCCATATCACTATTTACTATTTCAATTTCAGGAGCCCCTGGTTTTATTTTATAGCCATTTGAATCAAATGTATCCCATAGCTTGCCGTATGTATTAGGAATCATTGTAGCAGGACCAGTGTGCTTGAAAACGACATATCTTTGCGCAGGGAAAGTATGTACAGTCGTTCCTTCTCCAATTTCACTATAGAGTACAGAAGATATTTCAATTCCACACGTATAGAAATAATGATCACTCCTTGCCGGCAAACATACACCGATAATTTGTTTTGGGTTTTTAGTTAAGAAAGACTTGTATGCTTTATCCCAAAGTTCAGGAATAGGGTATACAACCTCCTTAGTCCACTTACCGGCGCCGCTAAATCCAACCATTACAAAATCTTCTTTTATAACCTCTTTAAATTCCACGGTAAATCCCACCTTTTTAATATAGACTACATACCAATTATAAAAGAGATGAGATTTTTAAACTTAACCTTTCTTGCTAACATCTTAGTAACAAAAAACATACTGTTTAACCAAGTATGTATATAAATAAGACTTATGATAAGGAAATTAAAATACAATTAATCTATAAATTTACAATTTTAATCAAATAGAGTATGGTAGGGGTAAAGTCATTTAATAAAGGGGGGGGAAGTAGTGAATAAGTATGGGTTTGCTTCAGTACTTGTAGGCGTTATCGGTTTAGTCTGTTTATTTCTTTTAAAGGGCCCAAATGTAGTTGTAAATGTAAATAAAATAAGTACATATAAGAATGAGGAGTGATGAAGATCAGCATCAACATAACTCTAGGACTTATAATAATTTTCTTTGCTTTTAGTCTATTTTACACAGCCATCGATACTCGTAAGAAGATCCCTATTGTTGTTAATGTATTATTGCTTATCTTAATAATGGGTATATGTATTTGGCTAAATATTTTAAATGCCTGGATCGCTATAGGTGCACTGGTAACTTTTACAGCCTTTATAATTTTATTTAAAAAGCTTGGTAAGAAGTGAAGTTTCTTTAATTTAAGCTTTTATTTACACGACCGTACAAAAAAACATTAAATATTATGCTATTAATCTAAAAATATATATCAGCTGAAAACGGGTTTCTCGTTATCGTTTTGTTTCCTTTAACTTATTGGTCTATCTACGAATTTATATTAAGACCTAAGAAAAGAAGTATAAGCATTTACCGAGTGGATTGCCAAGAAATTTCAGCTTCCAGATTTTACATAAGTCAAAGGGATATTGAGATAGAAAGGAAGAGGTTGAAACAAAAATTAAAAAAACAAAGTTATTAAACATATTAGGAATTTTATTAATAATGAGCGCTACGCTTTATCCAGCTGGCTACATAAAATCACTTTATACTTTTATAGCACTATATGTTGTAGGTATGACTTTAATTTTAACTGTAGGAATTGTATCTAGAAAAGGGGGTTAATTGTTTTAGGGAGTTCAAATTACTTAAATTTACTTTCTTTTATAAGTGACGTAACGAAGATTCTGGAGTGAAAATTTTATAAGAAAGAGGGAAGTAATGGACGTTCAAAAGGTAGCAAACTTATTTTTGATTTTTGTCTTAATTGCAGCAGGCATTTCCTTGGTAATTGGCTTTGTTATTGCTGTGAGAAGTACCAACTATAAGAAGGGATATATAAGTACTTTTATATCCAGCGTGGTCTTTTTACTACTGATTGTGAGCTGGTATGATAAAGCATCTTCAAATGTTTTTATGGGGACAATACCTTGGATTTTAAATGTTATTGCCGTCATTATTGTGTTACCACTGTACGTGTTAGTTGCTCGCTTTATATTTAAAAAGGTTACAAAAGGACAAAAAGGAACAAATGAAAAGATTAGCGGTTAACTTACTTTTTTTATCGTTTTTTCTAATCTTCACGATTTTAAATAAATGAAGATACACAAAATAATTTTTTATCAATATCCTGTTAGAGAAGGTGATTGATATCATTTTCTGTAAAGGAGAGAACGTCTATGATTAAAGTTAATCAACAAATTGTGAAAATAAGCGATTTAAATAATAGTTCGTTAACAAAAGAAAAAGCAGACATTTTAAAACAAATGGATGCCTATAGGGAAGTGTATGAGTATGCTACATTTGACCATCTTGATTTTGATGTATCTGTTAAATTGCAAATCATTGAATCATCTGTATTATTGCGTAAAAGCGGCGCCAGGTTTGCTACATTTGCACGTTCTAGATGTAACGAAAAGTATTGGAAACGAACCGATGATGGAGGATTTCAGCTACTTCCTACCGTTTCTCCTCATCAGGCCATCGATGATATTTTCTACAACGGACACGAATATGCATTTGAATGCGCGACGGCTGTTATCATCATCTTTTATAAAGCGGTATTAAATAATATTGGAAAAGCAAACTTTAACCGGCTTTTTGCTGACCTTTACTTACACGATTGGCAATACGATGAAGATCTTGAGCTCCATGGTTATAAAGGATCTGACTACTTGCCCGGAGACTGTGCATACTTTAAAAACCCTGACTATAATCCTGATACTCCTCAGTGGAAAGGTGAAAATACCATTGTATTAGATGAGACTTTATATTTTGGTCATGGAATTGGGATTACGACGCGTGAAAGAATTATTGAAGTGTTAAATTTAAAGCGAAAAGACGATCCAAAACGCTCGGCTTACCTGTCAGATGAAATTGTGAGGCTTCAGACCGCTCACCTCAGTTATTTTGCGGTTAGATACGAACCTGTTGTTTGGTACGACAGAAACAGCGCTATTATTTCCACTATTGGATCGATTACGTATGTAGCTTGAATGATCAAAGTATTATTACTTTGGTCTTTTTTTATAAAAAGGAAAGAATTACATGAAGGTAAATTTGAGAATTCAAAAGGATTTTATGTATAAAAGCAGAATCCATTTAATACGCAGGTCTTAAAACTAAAAGGAAAGGAGGAGATTACTATTAAAAATCGTGATAAAAGACGCAAGAGAAAACGCGGCGCATTAAAAGATTATCTGAAAAATAAGCTTGGTCAACTAAAACCGAAGCCAAACAAAGGACCTGTCTCAAATTTAAAGTCTTCTGCTTAAAACATCCCCCTAGTTTTTATATAGGGGGATTTTCTTTTGAATTTTCTTTTATTTTAAGGTTTAAATGTTATGAGTGGCATTTAAAGATTAATTTGTGCACAATAGACATTGAATAGTTTATCTAATACGACAACGTAAGGAGAGATTAGACGATGGAAAACATGATTTTAAAACATATGGACGTTGTAAGAGGGATTACGATTAGTATCCTCGAAAAAACAACAGAAGAGGTAGCGGACATCACACCAAAAGGATTCAATAACAATATCCGCTGGAATCTCGGACACATTGCCTTTATTCAAGAAAAACTTGTGTTTGGCTTAGCTGGTGAACCGATGCAAACGCCAGAGAGTTATGAAAGCTTTTTCGGCGCAGGAACAAAACCTGCCGATTGGACGGAGGCTGCTCCTTCTCTTGAAGAAATTGCGAATGTGTTGAAAGATCAAGCACATCGTATTAAAGAGTTCATGCCCGGGCAGTTTGATAAGCAGTTAATCACACCTTTTACAAATAAAGCGGGTATCAACTTTACAACAGTTGGCGAAACGTTTTTATTCAGCTTCTATCATGAAGCGATGCATGTAGAAACGATTAAGCAAATTGGGAAAGCTGCAGCTGCACAATAATAAGGAAATAAAAAAGAATAAATCACATATTCTTTATAACTATTTTACATAGCGCCTATGCATATACTGATCTACACAGCGCATAAGATGTAACATGAGCTGCTTTTCCTAATGCAGTTCGCAAGGAGGTGACAACGTGAAATTTCTTTCAGGTTTAACGACTCTTCTTGTGATTTTAGGCGGTTTAAATTGGTTAGCTGTAGCATTAGGCGTGAATGTAGTAGAAGAGCTATTTGGCTCTTGGGATTGGTTAGTAACAACGATTTATTGGTTAGTTGGTCTGTCTGCTCTTTATCAAATTTTTGATAAGTTCTTCGGAACAGGAGCAAGTGTCAAAAGCAAAGCGCTATAATAAATATTATTTTTTATTATCTCTTTAGGGAGTTTGAATGTATATTCAAACTCCCTTTTTCATGGATAAAAGACGTGACATCCTTACAAAATACGGTAAAATAAGGTAATAACCAAAAAAAAGGAGGGATGAGATGGAGCTTTGGGGTGTAGTACCTATCTTAGTGTTTGGAGTTCTTTATATAGGAATCATTGCTGGTATTATAGCTGTTATCGTTATAGTGTTAAAGCGAATGAAAGAGAGAAATCAATATTTACGTGAAATACGGGATGAGCTGAGAAATCAAAACAGAGCAACTATAGCAGAAAATAAAGAATAGAAGAGGGTTTAATAGATGAAGAAAAGTGTACTTCCTATATTTTTTATCGTAAATCTTTTTTTTATTTACTGTTTATTATTTAATCAAGGATACATCTTTCAGCTACAGAATCTACCGTACATATGGGCTATTTATTTACTTCTTGGCACCTGTTTAGCTTTTTATTATATGCTGCGATACAAACAAAAAAAAGACGGACAGGTGTTGCTTTCAATCGGCATTTTAACTACAAGCATTAGTTCACTTGGCTGTTTAGGTTTTTTTTACTTCTTTTATCACGCGATGGGCGGATAAAAGAGAGCACCACAAGCAGGGACTTCAGTGAAAGTCTCTGCTTTTTATATTTGGATCTATTGTATAATAGAAAAAAAGAAATGAATGCAGGAGGGAAACTATGCGAATTGTTTCGCTTTGTCCAAGCAATACAGAACTAATAGCGTATTTAAAATGTGAGCATTTGCTCGTAGCAATAGATGATTATTCCGATTGGCCGCAGTCTATTGGAGGTCTGCCGCGTTTAGGTCCCGATTTATCTATTAATATGGATGCGGTGGAAGAAGCTAAACCAGATTTAGTCCTAGCATCACTAAGCGTTCCTGGAATGGAGCGAAATATTGAAGAACTAAAAAAACGAAAGCTTCCTTACGTCGTATATAATCCTAATTCGCTAGAAGATATCCGTCAAAATCTACAGGATTTAGGTCAGCGATTAAACATTGAAACAAAAGCAGCTGAACTGTTAAAGCGTTATGATCAGTTTCTTTCTACATATAAAGGGATTGCAAATCAAATTGACGAAAAAGCCACTGTATACTGGGAATGGTGGCCAAAACCTGTCTTTACTCCTGGCAAAGCAAATTGGCTGACTGAAATTAGTGAGTTAGCGGGAGGAGAAAATATATTTGCTGATCATAAAGAAGCAAATGTACAGAGTGATTGGGAAGAAGTGCTCAAACGAAATCCACTTCATGTGTGTTTGGCTTGGGTGGGCGTACAGACAAACAAAGTGAATCCAACGATTTTACACAAGAGACCGAACTGGTCTGACATGTCTGCCATAAAAGAACATCGTGTATATGTACTAGAAGAATGGCTGTATTGTCGTCCTTCACCTAGGTTGCTGTTAGGGTTAAAAAAACTCGCACCGCTTCTTCATCCAGATACGTTTCCTGCATTTGACGGAAAGGACCCCTTATTATAAGAAAAAGGAGCGATACATATGAAAGATATAAAACAAATAAAACATACCCTTCAGCACCGCTATCCTTTTTTACTTGTTGATCGCATCTTAGAGCAAGAAGAAGGAAAGCTTGCTGTAGGAATTAAACAAGTAACAGCAAATGAACCTTTTTTCCAAGGTCACTTTCCGGACTATATGGTGATGCCAGGGGTACTTATTGTCGAGGCTCTTGCTCAGCTTGGTGGATTTGCTATGGTTGCGGATGACCAACAAAAAGGAAGACTTGCTTTTTTGGCAGGGATAGATGAATGCCGCTTTAAGCGTCAAGTAAGGCCAGGAGATACACTTCGCTTAGAATTTGAGATTCTTAAGCAGCGCGGAAAGATTGTAAAAGGAAAAGGAAAAGCATTTGTAGGCAGGGAATTAGCTTGTGAAGCGGTCATTACCTTTGCTCTTGATGTATAGTACAAACACCTTTGTAAAAAAACAGCTGATGTTAGCAACAGGAAAACGACCAATGTAAAAAAGCAAATAATTCAAGATAAAGCGTATCGAGAAAACCGCCTTATGTCGTAAGAGCGGTTTTTTATGAATACCTTTTTACCTTTTGATAAAAGAAGAAACGGGGTATAGAAGAAAAAAGGGAGAGGGGAGAATGCAGTGAGAACATTAACGGAAGTTGTTGTATTACTCACACTATTGGGTACGTATATAGGCATCTCACTACTTGTCTACAAACGGAAAAGAACGAATCCGTTTTTCTACAGCATTTACTTTTATTTAGCTACCAGCGTCATTTTGATTTGCTTGGTTATCTTTTGGCTTCAGCTTCGTTTTGGACTCACTGATAAGCAAGTAGGAGGATTGCTTATCAGTGTGGTGGCATTCTTTCTACTTATTTATGGTTTGTTAAAAACAAGACAAAAAGACAGGTAGCCTGTGCTATCTGTTTTTATTTATATTCATGTTATATATTTTTATCAATTGTAGTGTCAATTCGATACATCTCTTCATATAATAAAGATAACAGCTTTCTTTTGCAGGTTAGTTGACATCGCAGCTTATAACTCGCTATTCTTTTGATAATTCATTTTGTGAAAGGAAGTGGACGTATGGATGCATCCCGCATTATAGCTAAGTTAGAAAAACGGATGCCGACAATCCTTGGGATGGAGCAGTTCTCCCGCTTCGGCATTCTTGTTCCGCTTATTGAAAAACAAGGGGAACTACATGTTTTATTTGAAGTAAGAGCGCTCGATTTACGTAGACAGCCCGGAGAAATTTGTTTTCCAGGAGGGCGTGTTGAAAAGACGGATGCAGACGAAAAAGAAACGGCTATCCGTGAAACCTCTGAAGAGTTAGGGATTACGCCCAAATCTATCCAGCAAGTACAAGCTTTAGATTATATTGTTTCTCAATTTGGAACAATCATTTATCCTTATGTAGGTTTCATTGATGAGTCGCTTGAACTTCGACCGAATCCTTCGGAAGTAGCAGAAGTATTTACCGTGCCTCTTTCTTTTTTTCAGCGTACCGAACCTGATATACACAATATTCATTTCAGAGTAGAACCCGAACATAATTTTCCTTATGACGCGATTATTGGCGGTGAAAATTATAATTGGCAAACAAGAGAGATGGAAGAACATTTTTATTACTATGAAGATAGAGTTATATGGGGACTGACAGCAAAAGTGATTTATCATTTAATACATGTATTAAATGATAAATAAAAAGCAGCGAATACGCATTCGCTGCTTTTTATTATATTAAATAGATTGAATAGCTTCTGTGATGGGCGTATCACCTGAAACTAAATCAAAAGAACGTCCGAATGTATGATCTTCACTTAACGTTTCCACTACAACACGCGCGACATCTTCACGAGGAATGGACCCACGCTCTTTGTTCTCCCCAGCATCTACACGTCCTGTTCCTGGTTCATTTAACAATCCGCCTGGTCGAACAATTGTATATGTTAATCCGCTTGCTTCTAAGATTTTATCTGCATAATGTTTGGCTACATAGTAAGGAATTAGTGAAGTATTCCAGTTTTCACGGTGATGTGCTTGAAGTGCGCTTACCATCACAAATCGTTTAATCCCTAAATCTTCTGCAGCTTCCATCGCTTTTACCGCACCGTCTAAATCAATTAAAAGTGTCTTATCATGGCCTGTATTTCCGCCTGATCCTGCGCTAAAGATAACGGCGTCACAGCCTTTCATCACTTCCTTAATTTCATGCACAGTGCCTTCTAAGCTTGCAAAAGCCGTTTCGATACCTCTTGCCTCAAGTTCTTTTGCTTGTTCTTCTTTACGAACCATCGCACGTACAGTGTGCACATCACTTTCATTCAAAATGTTTACAATATGTTTGCCTACTTGACCATTCGCACCAATTACAAGAACTTTCATGTCTAAATTTGCTCCTTTCAAATCCAAATACTTATATATTATTGTTTCATATTCACCGTTTTCATTCAATAAATGAGCTCAAAATCCGGTGAATAAGGGGAAAGTAAGAAAATATATTAAAAAAATGAAAAACAAGAAATAAAAACTAATTTACAAACAAAAAAAGGAAAAAAATAGTTCGTTAAACCCAGTGTCTGAACTATTTAAATTTTGTAAAATTTTATCAAACCCTTGGTAATACAACATTTCTTAAAAACAGTATCTCTTTTAACATTTCCCGATACAACCTATATAAACGCATTTTGATAATTTTAAACTTTTACTTCGGAAAAATTTTTTGTTATTATGTTTTAGTCATTAAAATATTCACGAACGAAATATTTAGTCCGAGCGGACAAAGGAGAGGATAAAATGAACACATTACAATACTTAGTCGCAGAACGTGCAGAGATTTCTCCTCAACATGAAGCACTAGTTGAACATAATGAACGTTATACATTTAATGAATTTCATGAAAAAGTAAATCAATTGTCTCATTACTTCTTAGAGAAAGGAATTCAAAAAGGAGATCGTATTGGTATTTTAGCTCATACAAGTATTGCTTACCCAGTCGTTACAATGGGGATTTTACAAGTGGGAGCAGTCGTTGTTCCATTAAGTAAGAGCATGACACCTTATGAGCTTGATAGCATTATTACAAGCGGACAGTTAAAAGCGATTATCCACCATAATGAATTTACGTCTGTATTAGAAAAAGCGGAACAAACGGCTGGACTTAGCTTTACGTTAAAAATTGAGGATGCAAAAGAATTTACAACTCAATTCTCAGCGTATAACATAAACACACCAGAAGCACTTCCTGAAGTACTTCCTGAAGATTTAGCATTAATGATGTTTACATCAGGTACAACAGGTAAATCAAAAGGATGTATGATTGCACACGGATCGGTAAGTGCCTTTTTAAACTCTGGTGGACAGGAAGAACGTGCAAATATTGATAAAAGCATGCGCTATTTATTTGTTCATCCATTCTTCCACATGAGTTCGATGAGCATTTTATTTATGTGCATTAACACAGGAAACACAATGGTATGTTCTGAAGAAACAGATCCAGCTAAAGTAATTGAGGTAATCGAAAAAGAAAACATTAAAATGCTGTTTGCACTACCACCAGCATTAAAATACATCGTAGAAGAGCTTGAAAAAGGAGATCACTATGATTTCCCTCTAAAACTTGCTGTGTCAGGCGGAACAAAAGTATCAGAGTCTTTAATCGAACAATATGACCGTAACGGTATGATTTTAGCTCAAGGATACGGAAGCACAGAAGCTTGGATTATCAGTTCATGGCATCCTCAAATGGGATGGAAGAAAGTAAGCTCTGCTGGAAAACCTGCTCCACATGTGGAAGTTAAAATTGTAAATCCCGAAACACGTCAAGAAGTTCCAACTGGAGAAAAAGGTGAAGTACTTGTACGAAGCCCTTATCTATTTAAAGGCTACTGGCAAAACGAAGAAGCAACAAACGCTGTCTTACAAGATGGCTGGTTAGCGATGGGCGATGCAGGTCGATTAGATGAAGACGGATTTCTTTACATTGAAGGACGCTATAAAGATGTAATTGTATATGGAGGAGACAATATCTACCCAGATCAAGTAGAAGAAGTTGTCCTAGCAGCAGATGGTGTGTTAGAATCGACAGTTGTCGGCATGCCTGATGATGTGTACGGCGAAGTTCCATATGCATTTGTTGTTAAACAAGAAGTATCTGCTTTAACTGAAGAAGATGTAGTGAACTTCTGTAAAGAACGATTAGCACCATATAAAGTGCCAACTGTTGTATTTGTTTCATCACTTCCTAAAAACAGCGTAGGAAAAGTTTTGAAAAACGAAGTGAAAAGACAAGCCTTAGCACACGCATAATAAAAAAAGCGGCCTTTATAGCCGCTTTTTTTATATTTATTGCTGTAATTTTTGAGATATTTTTTTCATAATGTGAAAGTATTGATCTCTTTCTTCTTCTGATAAGTGTGAAAGTAAATCTGACCAAAAATCGACACGAGTAGCTTGCAATATTTCGACAACTTTTTCGCCTTTTTCCGTCAACTCTACCCACACACTTCGGCGGTTTTGCTTTTTATATATACGATTCACAAGCTCATCATCTTCTAATTGATTTAATACAATGGTGATAGCACCAGGTGAGAGCCCAAGTACTTTTGTGATATCGCTAACAATACAGCTTTTTTTATCGTGAATCGTCTTTAAGATTGCCTCTTTTGTTGAAGTTAAATGGTAGGGAAGCAAATCATATTTCTCACCGATTACGGTGTTTTTATATTTTAAAAGAGCTTCTTTTACATGATCTATACTTTCTAGCTGATGACTAATCTCTTCTTTGCTATAACGTTCAGTCAAGCGTAAATCCTCCTCATAAAACAAATTCCATTTTTACCATTATACCATGTATAATGCCCATAGAAAAATGAACAACACCGCGAAAATTGTCAGAAAAATTTTAAAATAATTACCATAATTCGTTAAAAAATCCTTGTTTTCGTGCTATTATATATAAGAATAGTAATAATAGGAAACGCATACAGCATTTGTTTTCTATTGAGTTCATAAGAAAAAATGGGGTCTATGAACATCATTCCGCTTTACCTCATGTGTTGAACAAAGAAAAAAATATAAAAAATGGTGATTATTCACTTTGACATATCGTCTTTTATAAGATGTTTGTATAAAATGAATGTATACATATTTTTATAGAAAAAACATATTGAGGTAAAGCCGAGATATGGGGGGATTCAATTACATGAAGAAAGTCTTAGGGGCGCTTTTGCTTGGCGCGACAATTGTTAGTGCGTTTATTGCGTACAGCATGTATACCAATCATTCTGCAAAGCAAACAGCCGCGATAGAACAAAAACAAGCAGCGAAAAAAGCAGAAAAAAAGACTGAGAAAAAGAAAAAACCAGTCCTTAAAATCGAAGACCTGACGTATCAGTTGAAAGATTCCCGCACAGGACAAGTAATGAAAGAATTCAAGCCGGTTCATTACAAGGATAAAGACGTATACGACCAAGAAATTAAGCAATTAGCGTCTGAGCTGGCAAAAGGGATCGATACGCCTATGCAAAACATAAAAATGGATGCAAATGGATCGTTAACCGGCGGGTCCAAACAAATCATTTTAAAAGAAGCAGAGCTTGTTGAAAATCTGCAGAACTTAAATACGAAACAATTGGATGTGAAGGTTCCGGTTTACGAAACCGCTCCAAATGTAACGGCAGCGTCTGCTCAAGGGATCGCTGATGTATCGCTAGCTTCGTATTCTACACGTTTTCGTCCAAGTGATACAAGTCGAAACAGAAATGTTCAGCTATCAGCAGAAGCAATTAATAACGTTGTATTAGGTCCAGGAGATTCATTTTCTTATAATCAAACAGTTGGGGAGCGCACAGCAGAAAGAGGCTATCAGCCTGCTCCTGAAATTATCAACAAACAGCTGGTGATGGGAATTGGCGGAGGAATCTGCCAAACATCTTCTACGCTATTTAATGCGATTGACGGCGCTGGTCTTCAAGTGACAGCTAGGTCTCACCATTCAAAACATGTAGGTTATGTACCTGCAGGAAGAGATGCAACCGTATCGTGGGGAGGACCTGATTTTAAGTTCACAAACAACAAAGATTACCCTGTCATCATTAAAGCATATGCAAACGTAAATACCGGTATTTTAACGGTAGATGTTCGTACTTCACAGCGTGCTATCTAATAAAAAAAGACGTATCCTAACAGATACGTCTTTTTTTCATTTATTATGCTTTTTGTTGCTCGCGTTCACGAAGTTCCACACGTCGAATTTTACCTGAATTAGTTTTTGGCAATTCATCAATAAATTCAATTACGCGAGGATATTTGTAAGGTGCAGTTAAAGTCTTTACGTGATTTTGCAGCTCTTTAATAAACCCTGCATCTGTTGTTTTTGCATGATCGACAAGAACCACATACGCTTTTACAACATGGCCGCGATCAGCATCTGGGCTAGCTATAACGGCACATTCTTTCACCGCTGGATGCTTAATTAATGCATCTTCAACTTCAAATGGCCCAATTGTATAGCCGGAACTGATAATGATATCATCTCCGCGTCCTTGGAACCAGTAATAGTTATCTTCATCTTTAGAAGCGCGGTCGCCTGTTAAATAGTAGTTTCCTTTATACGTTTTCTCAGTGCGCTCCATGTCTTTATAGTAGTGCTTGAAAAGAGAAGGGAGGTCTCTACGAACGGCAATGTCTCCAACTTCTCCAGGCTTACAAGGCTCGCCGTCTTCATTAATGATTTCTACAAACCCTTCAAGCATCGGTTTACCCATTGAACCAATCTTCGTTTTTACACCTTTTAAGGTACCGATTAAAAGAGTATTCTCCGTTTGGCCGTATCCATCACGAACTTGGATATTAAAATATTTTTTAAACACATTAATCACTTCTTCGTTTAGCGGTTCTCCGGCAGAGACAGCGCTATGAAGGTGAGACAAGTCAAAACGTTCAAGCTCATCAATTTTAGCCATAAAGCGATACTCTGTTGGCGTGCAGCACAGTACGTTTACTTTTTCATCCTGTAAAATTTCTAAAAACTTTTTAGGTTCAAAACGTCCGTTATAGATAATGCCCGTTGCACCTTGTCCAAGTACAGATAAAAACGGAGTCCAAATCCATTTTTGCCAACCAGGACCTGCTGTTGCCCAGACCGTATCGCCTTTTTTAATATCTAACCATTCAGCAGCAGCGATACGAAGGTGAGCATAAGCCCATCCATGAGTATGAACAACGCCTTTTGGCTGTCCTGTTGTACCAGATGTATAAGGAAGGAATGCCGTATCATCCTTAGTTGTTTTAGCTGCTTGGAACTGTTCTGATGCATCCGCTGTAAGTGACTCTAAGCGCGTCCACGACGTAACATCAGCACCAAATGTAATTTTATGTTGTAGAGAAGTAGGGAAGTTTTCAATCTTATCGATCTCATTGCAGAAAGGATGGTAAGAAATAATCGCTTTTGCTTCAGCGTGATGTAAACGATATTGGATATCTTTTGCGCGTAATAGTTCTGAAGAAGGAATTACAATAATACCTGCTTTTAAGCATGCTAAGTAAATAGCATACGATTCAATAAGGCGAGGTGCGATAACCAACACGTGATCACCTTTTGTTAAGCCTAGATCCGTTAGCCCGTTTGCTACTTTGTTTGCTTTTGCTAACAGCTGGTTATATGTAATTTCTTCACGCACACCGTCATCGTCCTGCCACTTTAGCGCAAGCTGATCGGATGCATGTTTTTCAATTTCCTCTGTTAAGTTGTAATGTTCACTTGGAACTAAATCTTTTAGTTGAATCATAAAAACGACTCCTTATATTATAGATATCAATGATTTTTTATCATTACTATTATTATATTACTAACTATTAGTACTTGCTACTAATTTGTTTTGGGTTTTAGTAAAAAAGCAAAAAAAGACCCGCTTGTCTTATTACGACAGCGGGTATAACGTATGTTATTTAAATAAGCTCCATTTTGTATGAATAGGTACTAGCTCTTCTTCAGACTCGTCCTCTTCGTATAAACCACGTTCTTTTAAATACTCCACAAAATATAAGTCTGCTTCCTTACGTTCATCATAAGGCTTAATCGATAAAACAAACCCTACTTTATGCTGATCTTCATTTTCAACGCCTGAGAGATACGCTTTTACATTATGCTGCAAGAATAGCTCTTTAGCGGGAATAATTAAGTCCTTGACGAACTTTGACAGTAATTCTAACTCAAAGTCGAAGGTGAACTTAGCAATTTTTTCTAGATCTGCAAATACCACGCCGATAAAACTCGTATTATGTATTTCGTAGTCTTTCGTTTTTTCATCCCATTCAATATGTCCGATTTCCTTTAAGTAATTAATAAAATACCCAATGCCTTCATCGCGGCCAAAAGGCTGTTTAGAAAGAACCAAACCGATCTTTTTGTACTTAGGCAGATACACGCATGAGATAGCGGCTTCAACTTTATGCTGTTGAAATAAGTGCGTTGCCCCTTGAAGCAAGGCATCTAAGACATGATGGGTAATTTTCATTTGTTTACGAGGAAAGTGATATTCGTTGCGTGCTAATTCATCTGTATCAGCAAACGTTGCTCCAATAAAGCCTGTATTGGATAGGGTAGGAGGGAGCTTCTTTCTTTTTCTTTTTCGTACCGTCATTCAAAAACACTCCTTGTGATCATCAATACGATAAAAAATAAATCGAACATATGTTCTTATCTAATGATACAAAAAATGTGTCGAAAAGTAAAGAGAAGTTAACGGAGAATTTGAAATTTTATAATAAAAGTAGCTAATGATCTTAAAACGTAGCGGTCATTAAAAGATGGAAAAGAAGAGGGTGAGCAAAAAAATAAAAGGCTGCAGATGAAAAACATCCACAGCCTTTTATATATTCATTAACGAGCTTCTGTTAAAGCTACCATATCTTCATCATCTAAATCGATATCTACGTGACAATCCATTGTATGAATTGTTTTATCTTCATGATTTCCATAATAAATTGTAATGTTCATGAGTATCGCTCCTTTAAAACTGGATAATGACATCCAATTTATACCGTCATCTATTTGTTTAATATTATACCCGATGAAAAAGGAAACTACAACTAAAATCACTAAAAAGCTGATAGGAAAGGGGGTTGTTGTAATTTTAACATAGAATCTTATAGAATAAAAATACTAACAAGTGTATTTTATTACAGAAAATACGAGGTTTTTACTTTCGTCAATGAATAAAAATCCATTTAATGCAAACATATGTACTAAATGAAAAATATACGTTCAGTAGCAAATAAATCCTTAAGATATTAAATGCAAACAGATTTCATCGTTTTGCAAAGCGTTCATTGAGAATACGATGAGAAAAAACGAATGAGTGTAAAACTTAATTTCTATAAGTAAACTCATTCATTTTTCAAACTCTCTAAATATAATCTAAACATCAATCGAACTGATCAATCCTGAAAATAAACTGGTGAAATTCATATGTATTTCTATAAAATCATATCTACAATTGTTCAATTAGAACAAATCTTGTTGATAATTAGTTTAGTGAGTCGATTGATATAAATATAAACCTTATCTCATTTTTTAAATTCTGTCTCACTATCATAAGTATACTTTATAAATGAGACAGAATTTGTGTTTTATCTATTGGTTCCTAGAATATATATTATGTAAACTAGAAAAAGAAATAAAATCATTGAGGTCTCCCTTACTCTTAGATCCTTAGAATACCTATCATCTTTTACTTTTTCCTTAAAGTGTGTAAGTTCTCTTTCAAGTCAGCTAGTTTTTGCTTTTATAAGTTTAATTTGCTGGCTGTAAACAGAACTCTTAAAAATCGCCTAAATGACGAACTTTAAGTCAAATGAATTAAATTATGTACAAGCTATGGATTATATCTTAGAAATGGTTAAAATGGCCGCTCACTTAATCGCAATTGCCTGAATACGCCAGTACGTATCATTTTATATGTAATTAAGTAATTTCCTTATGGTTTATCCTAGAACTTTACAATTTTGCATCACAAGTTTACAGTAGCTATGAATCAGTGTGATAGTAGTTGATTTAATGTAGAAGCGCAAAAAAAAGGAAAAAGAATAACTTCTTCCCCTCCATCCGCTTGTCATACAAACTTTTCAAGTTACTAGTTTCAAGGCTTCACTCACTAAGGTATGTTTCCCAATCGTAGTCATGAATTTTATCAAATTGCCCAAACTCATTTCTTTCGTAAGCACATAGCGGTGATTCATTTATAAAAGCTAAAATTGAGTCATCAACATTTAAAACGACTCCTAGAGCTACAATTTGAAAATTATCTGTATTACTGTTGAACTCATCTTCTTCGTGTCCGCTAAAGATACCCCATCCTGAATCATTCGGTTCGTTTGGTTTATCTTTTAACAAAAAATTAAACTCGTTTCTTTCTAAAACATCATTGCTAACTGTTACGAGGGTATCAAAGTAATAGTCCATCTTTGCAGCATCATCGTCTTCATATTCAGTATCACAAATATGTTCAGTATCGAAATGCAGGGTTTGACCAAGTTTTAAGCTCTTTAAATGATAAGGTTCATTATCAAGCTTTCCAACAAAGTTCTCTTTGTTTCTATCCGTAATTTCCACCCACATTCTTTCTCCTTTGTAACCAGCTTGATCTGAATCACTAAAGAAAATTAACTTCACTAGGTCTCCCGCTTTTAATTTATCCGTCACCGCTTTGCTTGGCTTGTAAAATGTATAAGGAGATTCTTTGTTTCTTTCATAAATATTATCTAATTGCCAATATGGATTGCTATCCTCATGTTTTTTATTACTAGAATATTTTTTGAACCAACTTTTCATAAAATACATTACCTCTTTGAATTATATAATTTAAAATACTTTATTTATGTTTTAATACTCTTTCGGGTTCATGATGGTGTAAACTTTTATGTTCTTTTCCTCAATCCCTATAAAATGAGCATTTTGCCTTGCATCTAGCCCTCTAAGGGTTCCGCTTAACTTACCTATTTTTTTAACACTGCTCTCTCCTGTTTTCCAACTGTATAAAGTTCCTCCCTTGTTGTATGGGCTGTAAAAATAACTATATTTTCCTCTAATACTTATCGCTTGTGATCCATGTAACGTTTCAGGAGTTTGATGTGAAATGAAGGAATTTTTCTCGGGATTTACTTGAATTAACTCAAAATCTGTATATGGATATAACCAAAGTGTTGTATTTTCACCTCTGCAAATTGCATAACAATCTTCAATGGACGGAGCATCTGGTAAATGAGAGTGATATTGAAAAGTTGGTAAACCTGTATGATCAAATAATACTAACCCTTCTGTTGATATCCCTTCACCAAAAACGCCTTCGTCAAAATAGCTGCACCATATTCCTTCTTTATTAACAGCTATGTCTTGTACAGCATTTCCACAATAGAATGACCGCATGACTTCTCCCTCAATATTCATAATAAACAAATTGTGCTTTTCTCCCTTGGTTCTGGGATTCATTATCAAAAAATGCTTATGATCAATCCATCTGACAAAAGGATAGTTTATTTTTAAACGTGGATAAAGTGTAGTACCGTTTACAGACAGTTCGAATTTATTATGGCGTTTTTGAACTAAGACCAGTCCATATTCATCTCTATAATCTGCATCAATAATAGTTAAATAAGTGTCATCAGGTTCAATACTAAAAATAGTCGCCGCTTCAATGTTCAAACTTGGTCACCCCTTATATTATAAAAAAGAAAAGTAAATCTACTGTTTTTCTAACAAGTCTTCTAATTCTTTCAATAAATCATACGGCTCGACTTCTAACCCAATTAACTTGGCATTCCAGTTAACACCAACTAACAAATCGTCGTCATTCATTCCGTATAGCCAATTATTCATAAATTCCTCCAACGGTATAGATGTTGATTTATAATGTGACCATTCTTCTACTGCACATTGATTTGCATATGCTTCATTCGACCAAAAAAGCATAACGACTGTCTCTTCATATTCATTCGATTCACATACGCACCAGCCATCTTCACTTTTTAACCCCCAGACCACAGTGCTTTCTGAAACTCTTTTAACAAAATTTGCGTAGCGTCTCTTCGAATTTGCAGTTAGATCAAGTTCCATTGCTAATCTCCTCGTTTTCTTGGTATGTTTTTATGCAATAAAATATCCCTAATGGTTTTAATTAATCTCTGCTTTCACTCCCCCGCCTGCTTTAACTAAATAAGCCTAACTAACTTTATTTGGGTGATTATGGTAATATAAGTCTATCATAAGTTATCACCTAAATAGATAATTTACCTTTTAAAATAGCTGATTTATCTAATTACTAGATAGAAAGGAATTAAAAGCATGTCAAACAATGAAGATAAATATGAATACACAGAATCAGGGGATGTTTTGTTCACTCATAAAGGTTCAGGTAAGGATTTTGATCCAAATGTCGATATAGACGAAGAAGCAAGAGAGATTATGGAAGCTCATATTGAACGTTATTTTGGACCTATTTACATGGTCTATCATGAAATTATGTCTCATCTTGTACATGTAGATGTCTATCATATTGCACCTAGTGAAGAACGTCCTTACCATACGCTCATTACTCAAGGAATGAGTGATAAGGCAATGAACACTCCGCCAGAAGTCGAAGGTGGTCGCTATACTGAACTCCTTTGTTTTTTACCACCTGAATGGGACCTTTCAGAAGAAGGATTTAAGCAAGAAGAAATATATTGGCCAATTGAAAATTTAAAGTTTTTAGCTCGCTTCCCGCATGAATTGGATACATGGGTAGGGTTTGGTCACACGATTCAAAATGACAACCCAATCAAACCATTTAGCTCTAACACAAAGCTTTGTGCTTCTCTTTTACTCCCTCCACTAACTGAAGAAGAAGCCTGGAGAGTTCATATCCGTGAAGGAAAAGATGTTGAGTTCTATAATGTACTTCCTCTTTACGAAAGTGAAATGAACTATAAAATGAAGCGTGGAACTGATAAGCTACTTGATAAATTTGATAAACACGGCATCAGCCAAATATATGACATTCATCGTAAAAACGTATGTAAAAAAATGTGGTTCTAAAAAAGCCTACTTAGTTAAGTAGGCTTTTACCATGTTACCCTTGTTTATTATTTTTCAATTCTCTTTTTAGTTTTCATATCAAATTTGGCTAACACCTGTTTTTCTTGCTTGACAACTAAAACTCCATCTAAAAGTTGTAGTTCTAGCTTTTTTAACTGTTGGTCAGATGCTTTCAAAGGAGAAGCTTGCTCTTTATTAGTTGAACCTTTAAACCCTAAATCATAATTCAAAGTAAAATTTCCTTGTTCATTATATTCGAGAATGCTAGGAGAAGAAAAACCATATCCCAGTCCAGACCTATCTTGATTATCATCAGGATTAAATACATTGAAGCCAACGCTCTCTTCTAGTGCATTTTTTAATGGTATATGAGGCTGAATTTCCATTTCAATTCCTTTGTCCGGATGTTCTTTCCCAACGCGTTTTTTACCTGTGTTTTTTAAGTCGATTTCGTAATATAAACTAGTAGGCACGAGCTCTTTTCCTTTGTCTTTTCCTTCTGTGATAATGGTTGAACCAACTAAACGTTTATCCGTAACAATCGATACATCCACTTTCACAAGTTCAAGGTGATTTCCTAACTCGCGAGCCTCTTTTTTACTTAGTCCGCTCGTTTTATCCACAGGTGGAGAGGGATTTTGGCAAGCGGTCGTGAGTAGAAAGAGAGCAAGTAGTGCGAATATATAACGTTTTTTCATCTGATTTCTCCTTTTTTGCATAATTTAGAAATATATTCTATAAAATTATACCTTAAAAAAGAAGCAACTCCCTTTTAGTTAGGAACGCTTCTTTTAATAAAGACTTTTTATTTAGTAACCATCTAGCGTAACATCAGTAATGGACCCATCACTAGGACTTACTTGATACCAACCTTGTGTAGCTGTATGTTCTTCTCCTGTTTCTTCATTATCCACAACATTTTCATAAACATGGATAATATAGTTTCCTGAGTCGTCAAGGTGATCATATGCTACAAAGAAAGGTGAATCTTCAGATATGCCTTGTTGGTCACGAACTAGCTGGATAGCTTGCTCTTGGGAAACTGTTTGTTCGGCTGGTTCCTCTTCCTCAAGGGCTTCTGTATCTTCTTCTTGCTCTGATTCCGATTCTGTTTGCACCTCATCTTCTAAAGAAGCTTCAGCATCAGCTTCTTCCTCATCCGCTTTTGCCTGAGCTTCCTCTTCCTCCTGCTGTTTCTTCTCTTCTTCTGCTAAACGTTCTTCTTCCGCTTTGCGATCTGCTTCTGCCTGAGCTTCAGCTTCTGCATCAGCCTTGGCCTGCGCCTCTTCTTCTTTTTGTCGGTCATCTTCTAGCTGCGCGTAGTAATCATCTAATTCTTTTTCCATTTGTTGCTGTTCAAGGTCTGATAATTGCTTTTGTTGTTCTTGGATTTGGTTTTGAAGCAAAGCAATTTGTTCTTCTGAAGCATTATCAACAAAATTGATGTTTTCTACATAATCACCACTGGCGTCAAAATTAACTTCCATCATACAAAAAACATTTTGCTCTTGATTAATCCCGTAGTAAATATACTGATTGTCACCTACTTGGATATACTGATAACCATTCATTACGTTTAATAAGTAATCGCGATCAGCTTCTTTAGAATTAACTGCTTTTTTAATGGTTGATGCTTTTGTTTGTAATGTATTCGGCGATGATTCTTTTACAGCCGTTTTATTGCCATTTTCTTTCGTATGAACCGCTGTTGATTTCTCTGTAGGCTCTTCTTTTTGCGATACAGTCTCACTGGACTCCTCGCTACAGGCTGCTAGCAATATAGCTAACAGTGGAATACCAAAAGCAAGTTTCAACATTTTCATAGACTATTATCCCCTTTTTTTATCTTTTTTTAGGTTTTATATAATTCTAAAGGACTATAAAACCTTAGGGGTTATTATACCAAAATTAAGAAAATATAAGAATATTTTCTTGTTTAATTTATGGTATTTTTTTGAAAAGATTATCTTTTTATGCATAAAAAACACAAAGCCATGTATTTTTCATAACACGGCTTTGTGTTTTTGTAATCGATGTTAATGATGAAATCCATTGTCGTATTTCGTGTCTTTAAGAACAGGTCTATCCAATGAGTTAAGAAATTCAACGGCTTGTTTGAAATTAACCATAAATAAATGAGCAAGGTCTCTTGAAAATCCATTTCTAACAACAATGCGCATGATTGTGATTTCTTCCATGTCTGCTGGGAGTGGATAAGCAGGCACTTGCCATCCATACGTGCGTAATTGTCTAGACAAGTCATAAAGAGTCCAGTTTGGCGTGTATCCTTCTTTTAGTTTCCAAGCAAGAACCGGGATATCTGAACCATCGGCGATAATTTCGAATGCTTCCATTTCTCCAATTTCTTTGCTGAGAAACAGCGCGTTTTCTTGGGAGGTTTTTTGCACGGCATAATAGCCCTCTTTACCTAAACGTAAGAAATTGTAGTACTGTAAAAGGACTTGTGCTCCTGGTCTAGAGAAGTTAAGCGCAAATGTTGGCATGTTGCCCCCTAAATAAGAAACGCGGAAAATAAGATCTTCAGGCAAGTCCTCTTTTTCTCTCCAAATCACCCACCCTAAACCAGGGTAGACTAAACCGTACTTGTGTCCCGATACGTTAATGGACTTTACTCGCGGCAAGCGGAAATCCCAGATAAGGTCTGGTTGAAGAAACGGAGCGATAAAACCTCCAGAAGCAGCGTCTACGTGGATAGGAATATCTAATCCTGTCTTTTCCTGTAACTCATCCAATGCTTTTGCAATAGCAGCAATTGGTTCGTAAACTCCTGTATACGTCACTCCAAGAATCGGTACGACACCAATTGTATTTTCGTCAACCGCACTAATGACGCCTTCTGGATCTAAATAAGGATGATCTGCATTAATGTTCACATAACGAGGCTCTACGTCCCAATAGTTTGCGAACTTCTCCCACACCACTTGAACGGATGAACTAAATACAATGTTCGGCCGGTCTGTTGATAGCCCTTTACTTTTACGCAGTTTCTGCCACCGTCTTTTTAACGCCAGTCCACCAAGCATACAAGCTTCAGATGAACCTGTAGTAGAAACACCCATCGTTGTATCAGGATTAGGTGAATTCCAAAGGTCCGCTAAAATACGTACACATCTCTCTTCAATAGCTGCTGTCTGCGGATACTCGTCTTTATCAACCATATTTTTATCAAAAGACTCGCCGTACAACCGCTTTGCATCAGGCTCCATCCAAGTAGTAACAAACGTAGCTAAATTTAAGCGGGCATTTCCGTCTAAAGCAATTTCATCATGAATGATTTGATAAGCTGTTTCGGGAAGCATACCTTGATCACCAATACGCAGCCTTGGAATTGTCACTTCTCCTTGTCGAGAAAAAAGCGGATTAACAGGAAATTCATCAGGTAAATTTTTTTGTTCACGATGCGGATGCCATTGAGGCATAAAATATCATCTCCTTATGTATGGTGCACTTTGAATATCTAAAAATTACTTTACGTTTACCTGGTGCTATAAGAAGCAGGGTCTCCTTTACACATTATGAGCTTTGAAGACTATTTTCATTCTTTTCATTATCTGTAGCACGTAAGGACGAACTTTATTTAATAATACCCATGAAAATGGTCTTACCAAACTCAAAAGGTGTAAAATATGGTAATATATTGTAAAAGGAGGTTTTTTAAATGGAGAAACAAGGGATTATCTTGCAAGATAAGTTTTTCGAGTTAGGCGAATCTCCTATTTATAATGAATCACAAGACGTTATCGGAAATGTCGCATATAAGTTATCTATTGCTAATAAATTTGAGATTTTAAAGGACGAAGAGATTGTATTTACAGGTAAATCTAAAATGTTTGCCCTTATGCCAAAGCTGATCATTTCAGATCACCACGGAAATGAAGTTGGCGTGATTCAGCGGAAATTCACTTTTTTTAAAAAGAAGTATCTTTATATCAGAAACGATGGCGATACATACGAAATTACGGGGAATATAACAGATCGCAAATTCGACGTTTTGTGTTCCGGTGTCCCTGTCATTCAAGTCCGCACACTTTCTTCGTTTCTGTCATTACGTCCTCACACGTTTGCTTTAGAATTTCTTGAACCTGATCTTGATAAATGGGAAGGAATTGCGGTTGTACAAGGCGTAAGGATGATGGTGAAAGACGAAAACAGCAGTACAGCTACTGCTCCGGCTCAATAGTGGTTATGTGATATAAAAAAACGAACAAACTTTATATTGAAGTTTGTTCGTTTTTTGATTAAGGACCGAATACTAACGTACCGATGACATGGTAGCCAATTGGTACAAGAAACAAGATGATATTTAAAATAATCGCCCATAGACAGAGCTTGTCTTTTTTTATAAAGAAACCAATAATTGCAGGAACAATCATGAGCGGAACTAAAAAGATAGGAGCTACAATAGGCAGTCCTTGAAGTTTTTCAGCCGCAATAAGTCCTGTAAAAAAGTTAAGGATCAATAAAGTATTAATAATGACATATAAAAGTGAAATTCCTCCGAGAATTCCACCTATTATCCCGCTTTTAGTTGTTTTAACAGTAGTATCCATGCTTCTATCACCTCATTTATAGAAATATAAGTAAACTATACTATAATGTGGTTTTTATTGTAAAGGTATGGAGAAAACAGCTGAAGAAAGCACTGTAGCGATTGCTACAGTGCTTGTTATAAACAGTGCATTTTTTCCTCTGCTTCTTTCCAAGAAACCGTATAGCCTTGTCCTTTTGCGCAAAAGACGGACGATGAGCTGTATTCTGAATCCGCATCTTTATTGTAGCGGATTCGTTCAATAACTTCTTCTTCATTATGACAGTGTTCATACCCTCCGAATAATAGAGACATCGACCCTTTTCCGTGCGTAAAAGATGCTAACGTCGAACCGTAGTTCATAAAAGTAGCAACAGGAACTTTTCCTGTAATAATCGCTTTGTTTTCGGTTGTTTGAGGAGAATCAAAACGGCCGTGTGCGCTTTGAACATCAGCTAATACCCGCCCCATTTGATCAATATCTACTTTAATTTTGAAATCATAATACGGTTCTAGCACAATATTTTTGGCTTTTTCTAATCCTTGTCGCAGTGCACGGTACGTTGCTTCTCTAAAATCACCTCCGCTTGTATGCTTGTTGTGAGCTCGTCCAGTACATAACGTTACTTTTAGATCAGTAATAGGCGAACCTGTCAGCAAACCGTGATGCGGCTTTTCAAATATATGCTGACGGACTAGATTTTGATACCCAACAGATAAATCATCGGTGTGACAAGCATTTTCAAAGGTAATTCCGCTGTTTCGTTCCGCTGCTTCTATTTTCAAATGAACTTCTGCATAGTGTTTCAACGGTTCAAAATGTCCGTAGCCCATCACTGTATTTTCAATGGATTCTTTGTACAAAATTTCTGGTTCTTCAAACTGTACGTTTATATTAAAACGTTCCTTTATCAGTTTTTCGAGAACTTCAAGCTGAATAGCTCCCATCACATGAATATGAAGCTCTTGAGTCCTTTCTTCCCACGTCATATGTAAAGAAGGATCTTCGGCATCTAATAGTTGAAAAAGTTTAATTCCTTCTTTTGGATGAACAGAAGGCTCAAAAACAACTTTTGATTTTAACGTAGGCAAAAGTTCATAGGAGCGGATTTCTTTTAACGTTCCAAGACCGTCTCCAACGGATGCGGAAGTCAATCCTGTAACTGCAAAAAGTTCGCCGGCTGAACCTTCATTTACGTTTTTGAATGTGCTTCCGTTATAAGCACGAATTTGAGTGATTTTTTCTTCGTATAGCTCTCCGTTTTTTTCATAAGCCACTTCATCACGCACTTGCAGTGTCCCGCTTAGAGCTTTGATAAACGTGATGCGCATGCCGTTTTCATCGTGCCGAATTTTATATACACGCCCTGAAAATGCTTCTTCCTGCGAGTAGTGAGTTTCTGTTAGCAAATCGAGCTTTTCTAAAAAACTTTCAATACCGATGTCTTGCAAAGCTGAGCCACAAGCACACGGGAAAATCTGATTGGCTTGAATAAGCTTTTGTATAGCCGCTTTCCAATAAGCTTGATCATTCTTGCCTTCCATAAATGCATTTAGAAGTTCTTCATCTTTTTCAGCTGTAAATTCAATAAGTTCCTCACTTAACGAGCCGTCTATAAGCTCTGAAGTTATGTCAAAAACATCAGGGGTTAAGTTATGTTTAATATCATTTATAACACGTTCAGGATCTGCTCCTACACGATCGATTTTATTGATGAAAAAGAATACGGGCACACGATGTTTTTGAAGCAGCTGCCAAACCGTTTCTGTATGCCCTTCCACTCCCTCGACTGCGCTTAAGATAACAATCGCATAGTCCATCACTTGAATAGAACGTTCCATTTCAGGTGAGAAATCGACGTGGCCCGGCGTATCAATTAAATAGTAAGTAGAACCGTTATATGAAAAAGTTCCTTGGTCGGCAAATACCGTAATTCCTCGTTCTTTTTCAATCGCATGGGTATCAAGAAAGGAGTCTTTGTGGTCAACTCTTCCTCGCTGTTTAATACTTTTGGTATGATAAAGAAGCTGTTCGGAAAACGTTGTCTTTCCTGCATCGACATGCGCTACGATGCCGATGGTTTTGTTAGATTGTTTCATTGTTAAATACCACCTTACTGCTGTATGTATAGCTGTTACTTTCTATTTTATAATAATCGTAAGAAAAAGTGGACGACAAAGGCCTAGAACTGCTCACATCAAAAAAGAATGCGTGATTAAACATCGCATTCCCTTTTTGTACGGCGTTTAGTATCTTTTTTGCCTTTGGCTATGAAAATAGCTGCTATAAGGCACCCAATTCCAGCTAAATGCATGATGTTATTACTTGTCGCGCCTAGACTGTTACTAGTCAATCCAACTAAAATGCTGCCAAATATAATCAATAAAACAGCAAACACGAACTTCAATTTCTTCACTCTCCTTTAATACGTTATTAAATATGATTTGCATACGGATCATATAAACCAGTAAGTAATACTAGATATTCAATAGTTCTTTCTCTACCTTCCGAATGTATTAATCAACATCTAGTTAACTATAATATTATTATGAAAATAATAGTGCGAATTCAAATGTTCATGGCACCATATTCTAATTGTTTTATATGTTATCATACATAAATTGTTAAAAATACATTTTTTCACCTTTTGCTATCAAAAAAGCAGCCTCTTTACTAAGAGACTGCTTTTATTAATGACGACTGATAAAACCGCTTAAGAAGCTTTTTTTAATTGTTCTTTTTGTTTCTGTTGATAAGAAGAAAAATAAATAAGGCCTACAAATACAGCTCCTCCTATCATATTTCCAATAAAGGTAGGGATAATATTTGCAATAAAATCAATCCATGTAAAGTGACCTGCAAAAATAGCGGCGGGAATAATAAACATATTCGCTACAACGTGCTGAAAGCCAATCGCAACAAAAGCCATAATCGGAAACCAAATACCAAGAATTTTACCCGTAACGTCATCAGCGCCGTATGAAAGCCAAATAGCTAAACATACAAGCCAGTTACAGCCCACAGCAGAAATAAGCGTTTTAAAAAATGAGTCATCAATTTTAGCTTGAGCAATTGCTACCGTTTTATCTAAAAAAGGCCCCGTTTCTGTTAAGCCGACAATATGTCCAAAGAAATACGCAATAAATACGGCTCCTAAAAAGTTAGCAAGCGTGACCCAAAACCAGTTATGAAGCAAGTGGCGAAGCGAAACTTTTCTTGCATACAGGGCAATGGAGACAGACATCATATTCCCCGTAATGAGCTCTGCTCCCCCAAGTACGACCAGCATAAGACCTACAGGAAAGACGGCCCCTCCTAAAAGATTTGATAAACTTCCCCATTCAGCTGGTAAATTACCAATGACGCGCACATCTAGTAAAAAACCAAGCGCAATAAACGCGCCTCCTAGAAACCCAAGCATAAGAATAGAAGAAAGGGATAACTTCGTCTTTGAAACCCCCGCTTCTAAAGCGATGTTTAACATTTTATCGGGCTTGTGAAATGCCATAAAACTCCTCCTTAACTAAAAAAGGCAGCACTCAAAAACACCTTTTACACAAGGTTTTTGAATGCTGCCTAATAATCCTGCACTTTCTTTACAGTATATCAGTCATCATTATTTATAATAAAATCAAATAAAAAACAAGCAGATCCTACTTCTCTTTCATTTAATTAAATTATGTATTTTGCGTTGTTCTACTGAATATTAGTTTCAAACACAAACACAGAAACAGCAATATCTTCTTCCACTTTGATATCAGAAAATAAGTACTCCAGCTTAGCTCCTAACAAGTCTTCAAGCCCCTCTGGAGGAGATGAAGCATAAAGGTTTTGAATAAGCTTTGTTCTTGCCATATGTACCGTCTCTTTACCTTCGGTTGTTCTCGCGATAAATTTTTCAGCTGGCGTTAAGTTGCCGTACAAAGTTGAAATAGCCATATTTTGAACAAATACAGTATGAATTCGTTCTGGACCTTTTCCAAAAAGTTTTTTGCGCAGCTTTCGGATAATATCATTAAAATCATGTATTTTCTTAGACACTGGTGTATGCCTCCGCTTATCTCGACTATGTCTATCCTGCTCATTCAAGTTTTCAACTAAGAATAAGTTACATTATACATGACGACGTTTACATTGTATACAATGTATCTGTTTTATCCCCGTTAATCCAAACAATCGCAAAATCATTACGAAATGATAAAAAAAATCCTCCACTTATTAAAGTGAAGGATTACCTTTATATCTCTACTCAAAGGTTACAAATGAATTCTCAGTTATCAAAGAAATAACTAAGAACTTTGACAAAATAGCATGTCAAAATAGTCAAGTGGTATGTTTGTACCAGTAGTTAATGCTATCACGTTAAAGTCATGGAATCCACTTAGTTTACTTTCATAATACTTTATTTAATTTAAATAGTCTTTTTTGATAGGTAACCCTTAATCTTCATCACGATCTGCTCTAAATTCATCATCAGATAATGAATTTAGTTGATGGCTAAGCTTTTCGTAGTTATCTTGTTTTTGGTTTTGTTGTACATCACTAGATATAGGAGCTTCACTAGAAACAGTAGATTTTTTTCTAGTCTCTTCGCCTCCGCTAACTCCAAACCCAACGTTGTTATCGGTCATCGGATTCACCTCTTTAACTGTTATTATGGAGAATTGCTCTAAAAAAATAACAGGAAACAAAAGGCATTACCACTTAGCTAATAGTGGTCCAAGCTTCCTTACTTACACCAATTCGTATTTAAATAAGGAAATGACCTGCTTTAACCCCATAGGCAATACCAACAAAAAAACTTGCTATACCTAGTGTTTGACTTTTACATACATACTTTATAGTCAAGCCTGGAATCAGACCCCATATAATGATGAAAATAGCGAACGATACTATAATAGAAGACCATGCATCTTGCCCTGATATACTTATACCTTGCATAAACGTTTCTCCTTTCAGTACTTATATCGGGAGAACATAAATTTTTTATAGTATCTTACTGTACGAACTAAAAAATTCAGGTGACCTGTCCATATATGCTTTACAGCGAATGGTGGCGTTCAAGCTCGATTGTTTTTGGTTTTTGCCATATTAATACCCCTGCTGCTACGTACATAAACGAAGTGATGTAAAAAAGGCTTCCGATTGTCAGAAAATCAATGATATACCCTGTTGCAATAACGGCCAAGGCTGCCCATATAGAGGTCCATAAATGATAGTGTCCTACTTGTTTTCCTGTGTGAGCACGATCTGTCTGCCTAGATAACGCTATTTTTTCTGCTGTTTTTTGAAGAGCTCCAAGCAGACCCATTATAATTTGAATGATATACACCTGCGTGATCGTTGTTAAAACGGGAATCACAAGCATAACAACGGCCATCCCAAACGTATATAAAAGAAGCAAGCGCTTTTCTCCTACTCTGTCACTCCATGAACCGATCAACGGATGACTCAAAGCTGCGGTTAAAGCAAAAATTCCGTAAGCTAAGCCAAATTGTGAATAGCTATCGCCAAGATTCCGAAGCAGTAAAAGGTAAAAAGGAAACACAATACTGCTTGCGGTAATCATAAGGCTTTGTGAATGTAAGAGTTGTTTGTACGTCATTTTCCATACTCCTTATAAAATAAATTAACAAACGTTTCGTTCCGATCATATTTTCTTTTCAAATTAAAAAAGGCGGTTGTATGAGGGTAAGCCTCTTCTAACTGCTTCTTGCTTGGGTAGCCGTAGTAAGGCAAATAATAGCTTCCCTGATGCTGCAGCGTCACATCCACCATTTTCCGGACAACTCTTTGTGTATCAGAGATGCCTTGGTGATCCTTTTTTTGGTTAATAAGTAAAACGAGAGCAAACATATCGCCTTTTGCATAAGACATGACTGCTTTATTGTCTTTTTCTACATAGCGAACAGTAATGTTCAATAAATTTAATTCCTCAGTTGCTAACACTTGACGTAAATCATCGATGTAAGAAGCAAATTCATCAACTGGAACAAAGTATTCTTGTAAAATTTCCGTCCGGCTAGCACTTTCATATTCCATAAAATCACTTTCAGAACGCATAACATTATTTCTTGTTTCAAGCCTTCCATTTTGTTTTAAGAAATAAGCCTTTTGTGTTTCCCACAGCATATCTTTGCCCCAGTCGCTATACCGAGACAGCCCTAGCATAAATTTAGGAAGCGCCACTATTTTTTCTGTTTTGAGCGGTTCGTTTACAGTAGAAGTGTTCTGAGAAGATAAGCGATAGTTTGTAACGTACATATCTGTTAGCAATTGATTAGGAGAAACAGAAATACGCGCCATATGCATACGAACGTCAGGGTTATGCTGTACGTAGTTTTTAAAATAAGCTGTATACTGTCTATAATTTAAGCGAATAATTTCATCTTCGTACCATTCATCGTCCGTTAAACGAAGCGTAACATCTAAAATGACCCCAAATAACCCGTAGCCTCCGTTTACTAAAGAAAACAGCTCAGGGTGTTTTGTCCGGCTAATTTCGATAATAGATCCGTCCGCCTGCAGGAGACGCATAGATTTGACCGTATCCATTAAAGAGCCGTATCGAATATCTCTGCCGTGTACGTTCACGCTAATAGAACCTCCAACGGTAAAAATATTTTGTGACTGCATAACCTGAAGAGCAAGACCGTCTTTATGTATATATTGCTGAATGTCATTCCATGTTGTCCCGCTTTGAACTGTAATTTCTTTTTGACGAGGCTTGTAATCTATAATTTTATTGTACTGCTTCATATCAAGTAAAATAGCATTAGGATAGTACGTCTGCCCTCCTTGGCTGTGCTGCATCCCTGAAATCGCTATTTTTTCATGATGCTGTGAAGCAGTTTTCACCCAATTTTTAAGCTGCTTTTCAGTGGTCCCATGCTTTATTTCTTTAACTTTTGTAGGAAGAAGCTGTGCAACATCCTCCGTTACAGGACGGGTTTGCTGCTGTTTATAAATATGATAGGAGGCATATGAACCTACTAGATAAAAAGATAAAAAAGTTCCTAACAACACGTTTTTCCTCATTCTAAACTGTAAGCTCCTTTCTTTACTTCTGTGAAATTATACCATATAAAAAGTGAAATAACACTAATATAGTGTAATTTTACACTATATTAGTGTTATTTTGAGAAAGCATATGAAAAAAACTTGTAATTTAATGTATGTTAACCTTATTGAAATAAAAAAAAGAAAAGACACCAGGTCTTTTCTTTTTTTGTTTCTTTATTTTTCAGCTTCGTATGCAACTAAAGCCACTCTTTTTCCCAACGTTTGTTGAAACTGCTCTTCTAACTGTTTAAGCTTCGCATACATATCGTCGTTAATTGAAGCTGGCTCAAAGGTCATTTTTGTTTGCTCCATCAGATACTGTCACCTCTTTCATGTGTGTATGTTCTACTTTTTCCAATATAAAAGAGGTCTATGACGATTTGACGAAAGTTTACAAATTAAATTTGCTGATGAGCGCTGTTAATTGTTCTGCCATTTGAGACAAAGATTGTGCAGAAACAGCGATTTCTTCCATTGAAGCGAGCTGTTCTTCAGTAGATGCAGCCACTTCTTCAGATGTAGCTGCATTTCCTTTAGCAAGGATCGCCATTTCACCCGCTGTGCGCGCTACTTCTTCAACGGCTGCTGAAATTTGCTGAGCAGTCGCAGCAACTTCTTCTACTTGCGGAGCCGTTTCATTCATACTGCTTAGAATTTGTTCAAACTTTTGAATAGCCGTTTGTGAAATTGTTCGTCCTTCTTCCACTTTATTTGTTACTTGCTCCATTGTATGTACAGACTCCTGAGTATCTTGTTGAATAGCTTGAATAAGCTCAGAAATTTGAGATGCGGACACTTGTGATTGTTCTGCCAGCTTTCTCACTTCCGCTGCTACAACAGAAAACCCTTTTCCATGTTCCCCAGCTCGTGCCGCTTCGATTGCAGCATTTAAGGCTAGTAAATTTGTTTGAGCAGCAATGCCGCTGATTACTTCTAAAATAGTTCCAACTTCTTTTGAACGTTGAAACAAAGTACGAATTGTTGTATTAGACAGCTCGACGGATTGAGAAATGGATTCCATTTGTTCGACCGTTTCTCTCACGGCTTTTCCGCCTTCTATGGCTTCAGACGTTGTGTGATTTGATAGCTGAGAAACAGTTTCTGTACGCTTGGCAATTGTATAAACTCCTTGTACAATCTCATCTAAAGAAGCTGCATTTTGGTCAATAACAGCCGTTTGTTTTTCCGCGCTAGAAGCCACTTCTTGAACCGCAACTGATACTTGTTCAGTCGCAGCGCTCGTTTGCTGTGAGCTGGCCGTTAGCTCTTCTGAAGAAGCAGCCACTTGTTCTGCACTCATTTCAACATTTTGAATTAATGTGCGAAGATTGTTTTGCATCTGACTAAAAGCATACCCTAACTCGCCGATTTCATCCTTTGAATTGACGGTAATCGCTGTTGTTAGATCTCCTTCACTAACGCTCAGAGCCTGATTCTTAAGCTGTTTGAGCGGTTTAATAATCGATTGCAGCACCACTAAAATAGTAAGACTCCCGATTATCAGACAAGCTACGATAATAAAGAGCGTTTTGTAAAAGATAGGCTGTGCTGCTTCACTTACTTCTGATGAATACATCGTACCTGCAACTTTCCAACTCGTTGTTTTATTTGTCGTAAAGACCATCTTTTTTTCATCCCCGTTAAAGGTATATTCAAAAGATCCGGAGCTCTTTGCATAAAGCTTTTCAAAAAGAGAATCTGTCGCTTTTGTACCTGCTTTTTCCGTAGGATGAACAATATATTTTCTTTCTCCATCTAAAAGAAATGGATATCCTTTTTCTCCGATTTTTACTTTGCTGACAGCTTTATTGATGCGGCTTATATCTAAATTTAAAGCAATAACCCCTGTGCCATCCGCCGTTGTTTTTGCTACAGTAATAACGGTTTGACCTGTAGAGGCTGAGGGATAAGGTTCAGTGACAACTGTTTTCCCTTTGTTTTGCATGGCTAGCTTGTACCAATCTCGTTTTCTAGGATCATAGCCTGCTTGCATCACTTTTTTAGGCGATTGAATAAACTTTCCCTGCTGATTTCCTGTAAAAATGCTAATGGCTTCTGGATGAAGCGAAGCATATAAGTTAAAATCTTTGCTTAAAGTAGCCATATCTTTTTCATTGTAGCGCTCGTTGCTTACCACTGATGCAAAAAACTCTACATCATGAATTTTTGGTCCAATGGTATCGTCAATTACTGAATTAATGGACTGTACATTTTGCTGTGCTGTGTTAATAATTTGGTTTTCAATTTCATGTTTCGCTGTTATGTAAGCTGATACACCTATCGTAACAGATGGCACTAATAAGATCGCTGCAAATGCTAGCACCAGCTTTGTCTTAAAGTTATTAAGGGACCTTTTTTTTCTTACTCTCTCCATGCTATGTAGCCTCTCTCTCTGTAGTTAAAAGTGATCGTGCACTTCCTTTCTATCGGCAAGACTTCATATTCCTTTAGTCATCGAATGTATACATAATTAACAATGGGAGTGAAAAGATAAGAGTACGATAAAAAAAGTAGGTGAATTTAATGGAAGAAAGTAAAAACAGCAAGTCTTTTTCAATGTTTGAAACAGAAAAGGTTCAGCGCGGAGAAGAAAAAGATATTTTTAATATCTATAAAGAAGGAGTAAAAATTGCAGAAGTAAGAGGAACGGATCCTCAAACTCAGCAGGTTATTCCGATGCACGACTTGAACGATTACGAAGAAAATAAGCTTCACGAATATATTGCTCATTTAGACCACACGACGTAAACGGACTAAAACAAGAGTTCCCCTCTTGTTTTAGTCTTTAGAATCATAAAAAACATGTTCAAAATGAAGCGTGTTTTTTTGTATGTACAGCAGTCCAAACGAAAATTGTTTCTGACGCCGCTTGTCAGTAGCGGAACCTGGATTAAACATTGTAATATCACCAATTTGTTTATGAACAGGAATATGAGAATGACCGAAAATTACTGCGTCCACTTGTTGATGTTCAAATGCCAAAAGTGCACGTTTTTCAGTCGTCTTTTCTTTTCCATGACCGTGTGTTACGCCAATCGTAACATCATCAAACGGAAGAAGTAATGAAGTTGGAAGTACTTGCTGAAGCTCTTCACTGTCTACATTTCCACTCACACCGTGTACAGGAGCAAAAACGCGCAGTTCATTGTATACATCTACCGTTTGAAAATCTCCGGTATGAATAATCGCATCAGCTGTTTTCAGTTCAGCTAGGAGTTTTTTTGGAAAATGTTTCGCTCTCTTTGGAATATGAGTGTCGCCCAAAACAACAATCTTCATTCATCATACCCTCCTTTTTCGTTTATTCATTATGGTGTAGTGTATCGTATTACGTTGGAATGAAGCAACTCTATACGGAGCGTCAGGCAAAAAATTTCTCTTTTTCGTTTAAGTTTGCGAAAATACTTTACATACTAAGTTACAGAATGGAGTTTTCGAAATGGAAGTAAAAATTAATCGAAACGCAGCAAAAGTGTTAAAAAATGCATTGGCTAGCCCAGAAGGTCAAGGAAAAATGATTCGTGTATATGTAACTATCGACCACGGTGATCACGCGCATTATGATTGGAAATTCGATACGCCGACTGAACATGATGAAATCGTAAAAACAGATAAAGATATCGATATCGTTTTAGATAAACGCGAGAAATTTTTAGAAGGCGTATGGATTCAATATTTCCACGTTCCAGAGCCTGAATTTGTGATTAGCAGCCTTCACCACGCGCATCACCATCATTAATACAAAAAACACACCTTGTTTTATAGGTGTGTTTTTTCGTTTGTGTGACAAGCAAAAATTTTATTGATGAGAAGAAGAGATAAAATTTTGTTGAAGCAATAAAAATGAGCTATAGTGGAATTACGGATGAAAGAAAAGAGGTTAGCGTATGAAAGTAAGTGTGTTAGTAAGATCTATTTTAGTTGTTATTTTATATAATTTATTCGTTCTGTACATCGGATGGAACGCTTGGATGTGGCTTCACACAATGTTTGAAGTGGAAAACAAATGGATTCTTACGGTGATCGTTGTCTTTTTTGCTTATTCCTTTATCATCAGTCGTGCGTTTCAACAAGTGAGCATATTTAAAATTGTGGGATCGTACTGGTTAGGATTTATTCAATATTCGGTTCTTTTGCTTCCTATAGGCAATCTAGCCGTATATATTCTCGCTTTTCTAGGTGCTTCGCTTTCTACAGCTATCGATTCAATCGGACTTTTTATAATTGCCGCTTTTTTATTCATTTTCGCCTACGGTACGTATAATGCTTACAGCCCTGTGGTAAGGAAATATACGATATCAGTTGCTAAAAAGACGAATCGAAAAAACCTCCGCATTGCCGTAGCATCCGATATGCACTTTGGCACATTGTCCGGCAAAAAACATTTGCAGAGGTTAATTACTCATGTACAAAAGATACAGCCAGATCTTATTTTACTTCCTGGAGATATTATTGACGATGACCCCCACGTATTCTTTAAAAAAGAAATGGATTATATGATGAAGCAGCTCAAAGCGCCTTTAGGCACATATGGAATTTTGGGAAACCATGAGTATTACGGCGGGAAGATTCCTCAGTTTGTGGAAAGAATGAAAGAAATGAACATTCCTATTTTAATGGATGAAGTCTTAAACATAGGTGATAGCTTGTACTTAATCGGAAGAAAAGATAAGACGGATAAAAACCGAGACAGCTTTTTCGATTTAGCCAGTGAAACGAATCGTTCTCTTCCGGTCATCGCGATGGATCATCAGCCCCTTTCTTTAAAAGAAGCGGAACAAGCGGGCGTAGATTTACTTCTATGCGGTCATACTCACAGAGGACAAATGGCACCTAATCATTTGATCACAAAGCGGTTATTTGAAATTGATTGGGGCTACAAGCAAACTAATCAACTGCATACCATTGTCTCTTCAGGATTTGGCTTTTGGGGTCCTCCGCTTCGAATCGGAAGCCGATCAGAAATTATTCAAATTGATATTACATTTGCAAAATAGAGAAAGCCCTAGGGCTTTCTCTATTTTAATGTACGCAGCAGCTTCGGAAGCTCTGCGTAAATAGCCACTACTTCATCTACTTTCATCCGAACGAGTCCGCTTGAAGACGGGGCAACAAAATCCATTATTCCTGATACCATCGATTCCTCTTGTTTGCCCCACTTTACTTGCTTGCGTCCGCTGTACTGCTGATAAACGCCTTTTCCAACAAAACAAACGATTTTAGGCGTGTATGTAGCGATTTTTTTCTTTAAGATTTCTCTGCCTTCTGCATATTCTTCTTTTGTAATCTCATCAGCTGCCTTTGTAGGCCGCTCTACAATATTTGTTAAACCGTATCCTAGCTGTAACAGCGAGTGATCTTCTTCTGGATGATATTTACGATTTGTCAAACCTGCTTTGTGAAGAATTGTCCAGAAACGATTGGTTGGATTAGCAAAATGATGACCCGTTTCACCGGAACGGATGCTTGGATTAAAACCGACAAATAAAATATCTAAGTTGGGCTGTATATGATCAAAAATAGAGTTCATAGGCATACGCTCCTTACAATGTAAAAAGAAAACATCCAATTTGGATGTTTTCTCTTTACTATACCCTATTAAATACGAACTACGCGTCCGTTGAATTTTTGTTTCCAGTAGCCGCTGCTCATGTTTGCAATTGCAACACCTGTTGAGCTTTGAGCACCGATGAACTTGCCTCCGCCTACATAAATACCAACGTGTCCGTCTTTTTTATATGTATCGAAGAAAACAAGATCTCCAGGCTGCATTTGACTAGAAGACACTTGCGTTCCAGCATGCTTTAACGTTTCTGTACTTACAGATCCAAGAGGCCCAAGGTTAACACCAACTTGAGAATATGCCCAGTGTACAAATGACGAGCAGTCAAATAAACCGTGGTTAATATCAGACTGGCTGCGTCCTCCGCCAAATACGTAAGCAGAGTTTCCAATCCAGCGGTTTCCTACCGTTACAACATTGCTAGCTTTTGGAGCCGGAGCGCTTGTAGGTGCCACATCATTGCTGCTTGCTTTTGGTGCTTCTGCCTTAGCAGAAGATGAATCGGCTTTTTCAGCTGGTGCCGCCGCTGCTTTTTGAGCTTGTTCGGCTGCTTTCTTAGCTGCCTCTTTAGCCGCTTGTTCAGCTGCTTTTCTTGCTGCTTCTTCCGCCGCTTTTTGATCTTTAATATTTTGTTCAAGCGTAGACTGTTCATTCGCAAGAGAGCTGTCTTTTGATTGTAGAGAAGCTTTTAGTTCTTCATTTTTTGCTTCTTTATCTTTTAGTTCTTTTGCTAACGCATCTTTTTGTTTCTTTTGAGCTGCTAGCTGGACAGTCATTTCATCCAGTTCTGCCTTCATATCTTCTAAGCTAGCTAACTTAGATTTAACATCTGCTTGTTTTGTTTTTAGTTCGTCTTGCATATTTTTAGTTTCTGTTAAAATACCGCGGTCTGCATCTACAATCGTCGAAACAGCTAGCGCGCGGTCTACAAAATCACCAAAACTTGAAGAACCAAGTAAAACTTGTAAATACTCTACGTTACCGCCGCTTTCTTGCATGGAACGTGCACGATCCTTTAAAATATCATTTCGCTTTTCAAGTTTTTCTTGAAGCAGCTTAATTTCTTTTTCAAGCTGCTCTACTTGTTTAGACGTTTCTTTAATATCCGCTTCTGTTTTTTCGGCTTTTTTATTATTTTCTTCTTCTGCCAATGTTAATCGCTCAAGCTGTGCTTTCATTTGATCTTGTTCTGCTTGAAGGCGTGTTAATTCATCAGAAGCTGCTTTGATGTTAGATTGCACATCTTGGCGCTGATTTTGAATTTGAGATTTTTGTGATTCCATATCCTGAATGGTAGAGGCATATGCTGGGGTTGATAAAACTCCTCCTAGACCTAATAAAACCGTTGTATTAAGTAAAAGCATTTTCTTTTTCAATATGAATTCCTCCGCTTTCTCGCTCTGTTAAACTAGTAATTTCTAATTATGTATCAATATGTATAAAAGTCTGAAAATTTATGTAAAGTTCACTGTATTTGTCGATAAATAGCTAAATATGCTAATGAAAATCTACGAAAATTATACCACGATAAGCGTTCAAAAAAAGAATAACAATATTACAATTGTATTTCAGTCATGTAACATTTAAAGCTTGTGTATACATTCACTTCTTGCCTGCAAAAATATACCTTTATTTCCCCATGCAAGTGAAACATCTATTAAGCTTCAAGCAGCAATGTTTTTAGCGTTATGAAGTAGATAATTATCATTGTTTAAGCTGTTTAGATTTAAGATATTTCTAAAAGAAACGTAACAACTCTTTAACATATTCGTCTATTTTTACCCTTTATCTACCATTTTTACAATATTTGAAAATGATTTTCTGGAATAACAATGAATTTATTTCTATTCGATGTTTGAAGAAGTTCAAAAAGAGGGCAATAGGCAATTTTCAAACAATATTCGACAACGCTTGGATGAAGCCATAAAAAAAACCTTCTCGCCTCATAGCGAGAAGGTTTTTTTTAATCACGCTGCTGATAATAATGTTCTAAAGCTACAATTGCGCTTCCCATTCGCTCTTGATCGGGAATAACAATACGATCTACCCCTTCTTCTTTTAAAGCAGCAGCGGTTACTTTTCCTACGGATACAGCTACTACAGAGCTGTTAAAGAGTTCTCGAATGTGATCAGCTTGTCCGTGTTCTCTTGCAAATGAAAACAAAAATCTGGCCTGTGGAGCGCTTGTGAAATTAACAGCATCAATTTTTCCGCTTATTAATTCGTTTATAAGCTGTTCCATGACTTCTGCTTTTGGCGGAATATGCTGATACGGTAAAATCTCTTTAAATTGGGCTTTTTGATTCGATAGAAAATCAATCAATTTTGGTGCAGGATCTCCGTGAAGCTGAAGCGCTACATGCTTTTCTTCAAAAGAGAACGAATGAAGTGCTCTGACTAGTCCCGCTGTACTTCCATCATCATCTCGAACGGTTGGAGTAACGCCAAGCTTTTTTAACATGTTTACGGTTTTATACCCGCGAGCAGCAATATTGGCTGCTTGTAAAGAAGAGAGGAATTCGTCAGCTAGTCCTAGCTTATCTGCTGTTTTATACAGAATTTCTGTCCCGACTCCTGTCGTAAAAATAAACCAATCATAATTTCCTTTTACCAGTTCTTTAATATCTGCCTCTAAGTGTGTGTCATCTAAAAAGATGGTTCCTTGAGCAGGCCGTACAAGCGGGGTCCCGCCAAGGTTTTCAACAATTTTGCTGATTTCTTCTACTTTACGCTGACCTACGAGTGCGACTGTTTTTCCTTCTAATCGTTTCAATGGTCTACCTCCATTTTTCTATGTATGCTACTTTAATGATCCTTGATAACCGAGTTTTTCAGAAATCACGCTCGCCGCTTCTGTTACTTTTTGAATAATGAACGGCAGTCTGTCTCCTTGAAATCTCGCTTCAATTCCCGCTACGCTAATGCCTGCAACCACTTCATTTTGATGATTTACAATCGGCGCGCTCACGGATGTTGTATAGTTTTCTAATTCAGAGGTGCTAATGGTATACCCTTTTTCTTTTGCTTCTTTTAATAAATTTCTTAACTTCTCTTTATCTGTAATGGTTCCAATACCTATTGGAGCTAGCTCCGTTTGACTAATATATGCCTCTTGTTCTTTTTCGGGTAAATGCGCCAAAATAATGCGTGAACAAGCTCCTGCATAAAGAGGCGAACGCCTTCCAATTGATGTATAAAGACGCACTGGGTGAAGCGTATCTACTTTTTCAATATACATGGCTTCATTCCCATCTCGTACAATTAAATTAACCGCTTCTTCTACTTCGTCTCGGAGCGTTTCCATTACAGGCTTTGCGATATGTCTAATATCTAAGCGATTAGCCACTAGCTGACCAAATTGCAAGAATAAAAGTCCTAGCGAATAGTATCCTTGCTCATCTTTTGTTAAAAATCCCATCTCTTCAAGCGAACCAACCATCCGGTGCAAAGAAGTTTTTGGAACGCCTGAATATTCCATCATTTCTGTGAAGGTAAGCTTAGGGTGCTTGATAAAAAGCGTGAGAATCTGCATGGATTTAACGACTGTTTTATTATTAGCTTGCATAAAACCTTCTCCCTTATTTGTGCGAATACATGTATTTGATAGACGTATAGCTTACTAGCTAATTATATGTTCTTTTTATTATACATGAAGAAAAAAAGGAAAGCACTCCCTTATAAGAGCACTTTCCTTTCTTACACCGTTTCTAGTTCTTTAATTGAAATAGGGTTACTTTCTAGAAATTTGGTTGTAAAATCCCCTTCCTTAAAAGAAGGATGATTCAGTAATTCTAAATGAAAAGGAATGGTTGTGTGAATACCTATAATGATAAATTCTTCGAGCGCACGTTTCATTCGTTGAATCGCTTCATTTCGGTCTTTCCCTGTTACGATTAATTTCGCCACCATTGAATCATAAAATGGAGAAATTTCATAGCCTGGGTAAACCGCGCTGTCTACACGAACGCCGTAGCCGCCGGGAGGTAAATACATCTCGACTTTTCCAGGAGAAGGCATAAAGTTTTTAGCCGGATTTTCTGCATTGATTCGACATTCAATTGCCCATCCTTTTAACTGAATATCCCGCTGAGAAAATGATAGCGGGTAGCCCGCTGCTACGGAAATTTGTTCTTTAATTAAGTCAATGTTTGTTACAAGTTCTGTAACAGGGTGTTCAACTTGAATCCGTGTGTTCATTTCCATAAAGTAAAAATGTCCGTGTTTATCTAACAGAAACTCCACCGTTCCCACACCTGTATAATCAACTGCTTTAGCTGCCGAGACCGCCGCTTTGCCCATTTTAGCACGAAGGTTTTCATCTACCGCAGGAGACGGAGCTTCTTCTACCAACTTTTGATGACGTCGCTGAATCGAACAATCTCGTTCACCTAAATGAACTACATTACCTTCTTCATCAGCAATAATTTGAATTTCGATGTGTTTTGGTTCTTCTAAATACTTTTCAAGATATACGCCGCCGTTTCCAAAGGCTGTTTCCGCTTCATGCTGAGCTTGACGAATCGCTTTTTCTAGCTCCTCTTCGCTATGAGCAAGCCTCATTCCTTTTCCACCGCCGCCCGCTGTAGCTTTTACGATGATTGGATAGCCTATTTCTCTTGCTACTGGAATAGCTGAGCTGCTATCTTCAATCAGTCCCTCCGTGCCAGGTACAATAGGCACGCCGGCTTGTTTCATTGTTTCTCTTGCTACAGCTTTTGCTCCCATTTTGCGGATGGCTTCTGCTTTTGGACCAATAAAGGTAACGTCATAGGATTCACACATCTCAGCAAAATCAGCATTTTCAGCTAAAAATCCGTAGCCGGGATGAACAGCGTCTGCCTTGGTTACTTGTGCTACGGTAAGCAGATTACGAATATTTAAGTAACTTTCTTTAGAAGACGTTTTTCCAATACAAAATGACTCATCTGCTAGCTTCACGTGAAGTGCGTCTCTGTCTGCTTCTGAATACACGGCCACGGTTGCAATTCCCATCTCTTTACAAGCCCGAATGATACGAACTGCAATCTCGCCGCGATTTGCGATTAATACCTTTTTGAACATAATGACTCCTCCTGACAGTATGTATACTTTAGTATGATTTTACGGTGAATAGAGGCTGGCCAAACTCAACAACATCTCCGTCTTTCACAAGAATTTCAAGCACTTCTCCTTCCATTCCTGCATCTACTTCGTTAAACAGCTTCATCGCTTCAATTACACATACAACATCTTTACGTTCAATGGTTTGTCCTAATTGGACAAACGGATCCGCGTCTGCTTCTGGCTTTGCGTAAAACGTTCCGACCATTGGTGATAAAATTTGCTTTTCATTGTTCTCTGCGGCGTTTACAGACATAGAGTCTTGAGGCACTTGCTCAGCGGCAGCGGCTTTTACTTCTTCCGTTTTTACTTTTGTAACAGCTATGTCTTCTAAAGGAATCCCCGCTTTATCAATAACAACTTTTGTTCCTTCATGTTCAATATGGAGCTTTTGAATACCAGATTCATTCATTAATGAAACAACTTCTTGCAATTCACGTACGTTTATCATTTCTTGTCACTCCCATTTTTTTATTTAGTTGACGCAAGGTTAATAGCAATCTTCAATTCTTGAAGCATCTGTTCTTTTACTAAATAAATTTTTTCTGCTTCATGAAGCGAAATGTGAGAAAAGTAAATGGATTCTCCAGGTTTTACTTGAGCTAAAAGCGGTAAATCTGCTGTGATGACTTGAGCGATTTTAGGATATCCTCCTGTAGTTTGACGGTCTGCTAACAGGATAATGGGATTTCCATCTGGCGGGACTTGAACAGAACCTTGTGAGACGGCTTCAGATAATAGCTCTTTTTTTTCTTGAAGCTGAAGAGAAGGTCCGTCCATTCGATAGCCCATTCGATCTGATTGATTTGATACTTTAAAGGGCTCTTTCATAAAATGACTTTTGCTTTCAGCTGTAAATAAATCAAATTGACTGCCATTCATAACACGGACACTTGGTTTCTTTGTAAAATGAACAAATTCTTTATAATTTACGGACCATGAAGAAGTATATACTCCGTTTATCAGTTCATTGGAAAGAAAAGCAGGCTTTGAAGCAGCTGGAACAGATAGAGGTAAAACGTCCTCTGTTTGTAATGCTCTTCCTTTATAGCCACCAATTTCACCTCTCAAATACGTGCTTTTACTATTTAACACTTCATCAATAGAAAATCCTCCAGCTACAGATAGATAGGAACGACAACCGGTTCTACAAGGACCAAATGCTAAAGTGCTTCCTTTTGGAATAAATAAAGGTTTCCACATCGGAACTGGCTTTCCGTTGACGGAAGGAGTTAAGTCTCCTCCGGTAATCGCTACTAGACAATCACTTTCTATTTCAAGGGTAGGCCCCATTAGCGTAACTTCAAGTCCCGCTTCTTTTTCGTCGTTACCAACTAGTAAATTAGCAATTCGAAGAGAATAAGAATCCATTGCTCCGCTTACAATCACACCGTGCTGCTGAAATCCTCTTCTTCCTAAATCTTGAATGCTCGTTAATAATCCGGCTTTACTAACTCTTATACTCATTTTTCACCCTCCTTTGCCTGCATTTCTTGATACTCTTCTTTAGAGATGGGTTTGAATTTCACAATATCTCCTGCTTGAAGCAAACTTGGCGGATTTTGCTCCGGCAAAAACAGCTTAATAGGCGTTTGACCAATTAACTGCCATCCTCCGGGGGTGGAAATAGGGTACACTCCTGTTTGCATTCCTGCAATACCAACCGAACCGGCAGGAATAGACGTGCGAGGAGACGACCGACGAGGCGTAGCAATTTTTTCAGATAATCCTCCAAGAAACGGAAATCCAGGAGCAAATCCAATCATGTACGCTAAGTATTCACCTTCAGAATGAATACTAATTACCTCTTCAGTTGTTAAGTTATGGTGACGAGCCACATATTCAAGGTCAGGTCCATACTCGCCTCCGTAGCAAACTGGAATGGAAACCGTACGATGGTCTAACTCTTTTTCTGTCTGTTCGTTCTCTAATTTACTTTGAAGGATAGAAGACACTGCTTCAAAAGGAGACACAAATTCTTTTTTCTCCTTCTTTTTCACGGCTGCTACAACTTCAAGAGGGTTATAGAAAATTGTAAGATTTGTAAATGCTGGCACGCATTCGATAAACCCAGGGAACGGATTTAATTCTATAGAATCCTTGCACGTTTTAATTTGTTTATGAATGTCATACTGAATGCTATCTCCAAACGTTATAACAAGCGCTGAGTCCCCAAGCGGAGAAATAACAGCTGACGCTTTTGTTACGGTTTGATTCATATCTACACCTCTTTCTTTTATAAAACACCTAGTTTTTCATCTCGAATATCTGTGATAAACATATGCCCCGGAGCATGTGTAATCATAATAGAAGGTTTTGTTTCCATCGCTACTGCTTGAGGAGTTACACCACAAGCCCAAAACACGGGCACCTCACCTGCCTTAATGGAAACAGCATCACCAAAATCCGGAGAGTGCAGGTCTTGGATCCCTATTGCAGCCGGATCTCCAATGTGAACAGGCCCCCCGTGCACAGCCGGGAAACGTGAAGTTACTTGGGCTGCCCGCACCACGTCTTGCTGGGGAATTGGACGCATACTAACCACCGTTGAGCCGTGAAATATTCCTGCTTCAGCGCATGAAATATTTGTTTTATACATAGGAACATTACAATTTTCTTCAATGTGACGAACAGGTATGTCGTTGTTTAAAAGCGCGTGTTCAAATGTAAAGCTACATCCGATAAGAAAAGCTACCATATCTTCTGTCCAATAGTCTGTGATATCAGTTACTTCTTTTACTAGTTCCCCATTTTCATAGATTCGATACTTGGGAAGGTCTGTACGAATATCTCCAGACGGAGCTGCAAACTTTGGCACCGGAGATCCAGCGTCTGTTACATCTAAAAGCGGACAAGATTTAGGGTTACGCTGACAGAACAATAGAAAGTCAAAGGCTTGTTGCTTTGGTAAAATAGCTAAATTAGCTTGAGCATAGCCGTTTGCCATGCCTGCTGTTGGTTGAATAAGCTGATTGTTACGGATTTGTTGACGAAGTTCAGCTGGAGTTAGCTGTGAAAGGGTTATCATATTTCTATCTCCCATCAGTGCCCGCACGCAACTCACGTGCGGGCACTTTGTTTTATTTAAATAATTGAGGAAGTTGATCCATTAACGTATAGCCGCCCATTAAAGCCATTACAATAACGACAAGTACACCAGAAATGGTAAGCCATAAAGGATGTTTATACTCACCAACGATGCTTTTTTTGTACGCAGCGATCAGTAATGTTCCTAGAGCAATTGGCAAAATTAATCCATTGATTGCTCCAACTAAAAGAAGAACTTTTACAGGTTTTCCAATTAAGACAAACGACAGAGTCGAAATAATAATAAATCCAATAATAATCCAGTTTGAGTTTTTATTAAGTTTTTCACTAAACGTTTGAATAAATGAAACAGATGTATAAGCAGCTCCCACTACAGACGTAATAGCGGCAGACCACATGACAATCCCAAAGATTTTATAGCCAACGTTCCCTGCTGCGAGCTGAAACACGGATGCCGGAGGATTGGCTGGGTCAATTTGTAATCCTTTAGATACGACGCCAAGTACTGCTAAAAACAAAGCGATTCGCATAACGGAAGTGATAAGAATTCCTGTTACAGAACTTTTGGTCACTTGAGGTAAAGAATCGATGCCTTTTACACCAGCGTCTAAAAGGCGATGTCCACCTGCAAAGGTAATGTAACCACCCACGGTTCCTCCAACAAGCGTAACAATCGCTATAATGTCAATTTTATCAGGAGCAAAAGTTTTCACCACAGCTTCTCCCACGGGAGGTGAAGTGGTAGCCGCTACATATAGCATTAGCCCAATCATGACAAAACCTGCAATTTGCGTGAAGCGATCCATTGCTTTTCCAGCTTCTTTTACAACGAAGATTAGCACAGCAATAACTGCACTAATTGCAGCTCCGGCTGTTGGAGAAATACCCGTAATCGCATTTAATCCAAGCCCGGCACCGGCAATATTTCCAATATTAAATGCAAGTCCTCCAATAACAATTAAAATAGCGAGCACGTACCCTAATCCAGGAAATACCATGTTGGCGATTTCTTGTCCGCGCTTTTCAGAAACGGCAATAATTCTCCATACGTTGGTTTGAGCAAAGATATCAAGAATAATTGAAATTAAAATAACGAATCCGAAGCTTGCGGCTAAATTTTGTGTAAATACGGTAGTTTGAGTTAAAAAGCCTGGCCCAATAGCCGATGTGGCCATTAAAAAAGCGGCTCCAAGCATTAACGTCCAGTTTACTTTAGGCGCAGCTGAAAGCTTTTGCTGAGGTGTTGATTTCTTTATTGGCTCCAATATCATCTTCCTCCTGATTGTATGTAGTTTTTATTGTGAAATAGCCTTAACTACCACTTCTGATGCTCGTAAAGAACTGTTGACATGACGAGCAAATTCAAGTGCGTGGGCCCCGTCTCCATGGATGCAAATCGTATCTGCCTGCAATTCTACATCCTTACCTTGCTGAGATTTGACTTTCCCTTCTTTCACCATTGTAATAACTTGAGAAACAGCTTCGTCATCATCTTCAATTAAAGCATTTGGTTCTGTGCGAGCAGTGAGAGAACCGTCTAACTGATAGGTACGGTCTGCAAATACTTCGTTAGCCGTTTTTAAACCAATTCTGTTACCTGCTTGAATCAGCTCACTTCCAGATAATCCAAACAAAATCAGCTCAGGATTTACGTTATAAACAGCTTTTGCTATTGCTTCAGACAAGGCTTTATTTTTAGCAGCCATGTTATATAGTGCACCGTGAGGTTTTACATGCTGCATTGATAACCCTTCCGCTTGCAAAAAGCCGTTTAATGCCCCAATTTGATAAACCACGATATCGTAGGCTTCCTGAGGTGAAATATTCATGTTTCTGCGTCCAAAACCTATAAGATCCTGCAAACCAGGATGAGCACCAATTTGCACTTTTTTTTCAGCAGCCAATTTCACCGTTTTTCGCATGACGCTCGGATCCCCTGCGTGAAATCCACAAGCTACGTTTACAGACGTCACATGCTCTAAGATTGCTTCATCATTGCCAATGCGATAAGCACCAAAGCTTTCCCCTAAATCACAGTTTAAATCTACTTTACTCAATGCGTTCTTCCCCCTTAAACCCTTTAATGTAAGCGTAACCATTTGCAGATAGTAAGGAAAATGCAAGCTTTATTATCTGCATCAATACTTCAAGTTCCGTTTTTCGGAATCTTAGTACCGTTTTTCAGTTATATTTGGATTTTAGCACGAGATGATGAATTGAACAACAACATTGTCAGAATATTTGACATAGTCATTATTTTTACTTGGATAATAATACCTTATTTTATTGATGTTTTCTATCTATAGCCTTAATATAACGCAGCCGCTTAATGCCATTGGACACAGTAAATAACTAGGTTGTCAGAATAATTACTAGTTCTAAATAATCAAAATAAAATTTTCGTTGTAATCGTTTTCAAATAGGTGCTATATTTCAATTGTAGTCAATTTATGCAAACGATTGCAAAAAAAGGGGATGAAACGATGAAAGGGAAAAAATGGGCAGCTTTAGCTCTAACACTGCCGCTGGCTGCTAGCTTATCAACAGGTGTTCACGCCGAAACCGTACATAAAGGTAAAGCTCCAACAGCAGATAAAAACGGTGTCTTTTATGAGGTGTATGTAAACTCTTTTTACGATGCAAATAAAGATGGACATGGTGATTTAAAAGGCCTTACACAAAAGTTGGACTATTTAAATGACGGAAATTCTCATACAAAGAATGATCTTCAAGTAAACGGGATTTGGATGATGCCGGTCAACCCTTCTCCTAGCTATCATAAATATGATGTAACGGACTATTATAATATTGATCCGCAGTACGGAAATCTGCAAGATTTTCGCAAGCTGATGAAAGAAGCAGATAAACGAGACGTAAAAGTCATTATGGACCTTGTTGTGAATCATACGAGCAGTGAACACCCTTGGTTTCAAGCTGCGTTGAAAGATAAAAACAGCAAGTACAGAGATTACTATATTTGGGCTGATAAAAATACCGACTTGAATGAAAAAGGATCTTGGGGACAACAAGTATGGCATAAAGCTCCAAACGGAGAGTATTTTTACGGAACGTTCTGGGAAGGAATGCCTGACTTAAATTACGATAACCCTGAAGTAAGAAAAGAAATGATTAACGTCGGAAAGTTTTGGCTAAAGCAAGGCGTTGACGGGTTCCGCTTAGATGCTGCCCTCCATATCTTTAAAGGTCAAACACCTGAAGGCGCTAAGAAAAATCTCCTGTGGTGGAATGAGTTTAGAGATGCAATGAAAAAAGAAAACCCTAACGTATATCTAACGGGTGAAGTATGGGATCAGCCGGAAGTAGTAGCCCCTTACTATCAATCGCTTGATTCTTTATTTAACTTTGATTTAGCAGGGAAAATTGTCAACTCTGTAAAAGCAGGAAATGATCAAGGAATTGCCACTGCAGCAGCGGCAACGGATGAGCTTTTTAAATCATACAATTCAAATAAAATTGACGGCATTTTCTTAACCAACCATGATCAAAACCGCGTCATGAGTGAGCTAAGCGGAGATGTGAATAAAGCAAAATCAGCTGCTTCTATCTTACTTACGCTTCCTGGAAATCCGTATATTTATTACGGTGAAGAAATTGGCATGACCGGTGAAAAGCCTGATGAATTAATCCGTGAACCGTTCCGCTGGTACGAAGGCAACGGAATTGGACAAACTAGCTGGGAAACACCTGTATATAACAAAGGCGGCAATGGTGTGTCTGTAGAAGCACAAACAAAACAAAAGGATTCCTTGTTAAATCATTACCGTGAAATGATTCGCGTGCGCCAGCAGCACGAAGAGTTAGTAAAAGGAACGCTTCAATCCATTTCAGTAGACAGTAAAGAAGTCGTTGCCTATAGCCGCACGTATAAAGGCAAATCGATTAGCGTGTATCATAATATTTCAAATCAACCTGTAAAAGTATCTGTAGCAGAGAAAGGTAAATTGATTTTCTCTAGTGAAAAAGGTGCAAAAAAGGTTAAAAATCAGCTTGTAATTCCGGCTAATACAACGGTTTTAATAAAATAATAGAAAACACCTTCGAGTGATTACCTGGTAATCACTTGAAGGTGTTTTTTCATAAAAAATTAGCATGAGAACATCATCAGAAATTAGTGTAAACATAATTTCTACTGCTAATCTAATTAGTTCATAAATCTTCATAAATAATCTCTTTCTCTTCTTTATCATGAGGAAAAGGCAACGCAACATACATCGTTATCTTTTCTTTCTCACTTTCTGCCCATATTTCTCCTTGATGAAGTTCGACAATTCGTTTGGCAACGGTACCCCTTTTTTGATTTTATAACTGTTAACATAAAACGTATTATCGGCACAAAACAGAAGATGGATAGTAAAGCGACCTTTACGTAAAGTACACTTTACGTAAAGGTCGCTTTACTATAGAATAAGGTTAAATAATAAAACAGAGGAGGATTTATGTGAGTGAAAAACCATTTGGCAGAACATAGACAGAAATATGGTTATTCTCAAGATAAACTAGCTGAAAAGCTAGGTGTATCGAGACAGACCATCATATCAATTGAAAAAGGAAGATATAACCCCTCACTTCCTTTAGCTTTACAAATAGGAAAAATCTTTAAAACTCCAGTAGAAGCAATCTTTATTCTGGACACTGAAGAAGGATAGAACTTTTAGGAGGTAATATAACATGGCTTTAAAAAAAGGATATTTTCTCATCGGGATTATGTTTACATTCATTTTTGGATTCAAATTAGTTTCAGCAATTACAAACTCAGCATCTTATATTGAAGCGTTGATATGGGGCGCATTTACATATATGTGTTTTGCTTTAAGTTACTTATTTCCTCACTTTCAAAAGAAAGATGAAAGAATGAATCTTATTAGACAAAAAGGGTTATATTACTCATTTTTTGCTTTAATGATCTATCTTTTCATAGCTATAGCGTTAATAAAGATTGGAATCATTGCTTTTACTTCACTTGAGATCGCTTCAGTATTAATCTCACTAATGGTTATTACAATGTGGACATCTTGGATTATATTATCTAAACGTTATTAATAAAGAGCTCAACACTACATGAAAAGATAGTTACCATAATATACCTTACCGGTAGCAAAAAAGAGCTTGGATCAATTGATCCAAGCTCTTTACCAGTTATACCAAATGAAAATTCCGACTATTATTAAAGGCACACAAGCCATTAAAATTCCATAAAGCGAGAACTCGAATTTCTCTGGGTTCCCCATATAAGACCTCATCCCTGCTCTATCTAGGCTAGGCTTTTCAATTTCTGATTCCTTTTTCTCTTTATCAGACATACTAATCCACTCCTCCATCATGCAATAACATTACTATTAATTACTATTTTATCAGAAAATGGATTAATTTACGTTATATACTATATTCATTTCTAGTTACCATAATCCAGATTATAGGTAGCAAAAAAGCCTTACTAACTACATAAGGCTTTTTCTTATATTATTGGGAATCATGACTACCTCTGTTTTTAAATCAACAGGTTTAAATCTTTCATCGATACATTCTTTCCAATACTCTATATGTTTTTTATCTATCCAGTGACTAGAAGCTTCAACATCTCGCCCATTCTCGCCTTGAATCGAATACCAGTATAGATATTCATCGCCATTTAGTTGCTCTCTGAATATAGTCTCTACGTACATCTTTTCTTCCTCAAGTGTTAGTAGTACATCTTTCATATTATCATTGAGAAACTTTAGCCATTCATCGACAATTTCAGATTTTCCTTCTTTGACTCTAAACCTTGTTAATTCAACATTCATGCAAATCCCCCTTTATAGAAAACAATAGCATAAATGCTCTTTTACAACATGAATATCATATACAAAACAAGTTAACATAATGTAAATTCTAGGAAGCGTCAAAAACCCACTTCAGATTCTCATCTTATTACGAAGTGGGTTTTAATTAATATATAGCGTAACTTTTAAATTTTAGCGTTAGCAGCGTCGAGGTCAACTACATCAGGAACATTCTCATAAACAGAATTAGCATACTCCTGAAGTTTTTTTAGAAAAAGTAGAATCTCTGTACCTTCCATTTTGGCATGAGTAAGATGAAAAATATTATCTTTCCCAATATTAAGCTCATCTTCTGATAAATATAAAGGCAACGTTCGGAATACATACCAGGGATAATAAAGAGAGACGAATGTTTCTCTAAAATAAATTCCATTTTCACCAATAATAATACCGTCTGTCTTCTTTAAAGGAAACGTACATAAAAAAGCAACAATCTCTTTATTAGTTTGTAAATTAAAATACTTTATTATTTTCTTTTTCAAATCTGAAGGAATATGCTGATTTACCAACAGACCATTATTAGGCTCAAAAGCTTCTTCATATTTCTCAAATAATGTACTTATATTCATTAAGTCATTATACGTTACAGAAGAAGATACATTGTGCGGTTTTACAAGTAATTCGTACGAATATTCGTTCAAGAAATCTCTTATACTTGTCAAAAGTTCTATAAATAATGGGGTTGGATACGTATTTCCTCCACCTATTAAGCATGCTTTTCTATTGTCAAAATGAACTTCAACATTATTTTGAACTGTAATCTGATTTACTTTACCAAATTCAGTCCATTCAATATTGCCTAATTCACCACTTAGATTTTTCCACCTTAACCCCTTATCGGTAAAACACACACCGATTTTCCCTGATCCAAATATCGTACAGTCGAGAAAAGCAATCATTTCTTCATTATTTGAAATGTTAAACCTTTTATTTGCCTTGGATAAAATAGAGAGAGGAATTTCTCCAATGAAAAATTTGTCTTGTTGATACCTTGAACATAAGTCGGTTAAATAATTGAATTTTATATTATGCATTTAAATAATCCCCGTTCGTTTTTAATAAACATTTCCAATATCTATTAAATCATAATTTTTACCTTTTATTCCATTTAAAAGTAAAAATACAAACAAATTAAAATGCATAATGTAATTTCTAGGTACCAAAAAAGCTTTGATTTTGAATAATCAAAGCTTTTTTATTGTTCATTGGTTTTTAGAAATTAAAAATAAACGCTGATGCAACTAAATAAGTTAATGAAAATAAGCTTAATAAGAAAACAAAAGATGCAAAAAGTAAAACCTTTGCCTTTTTATTAATTGTTATCCCGTTTTTAAATAAGTTAGAGAATCCTAATAACAAACCTCCTAAAATAGCTATCAATCCGAACAACTCATTAACTGTACTTCCCATCCACACCCCGGTAACGAGAATCATTAAAGCAAAAAATGGGTTGAAAATAACATTCACAGTCACATTAATTAGCTCCCTTCCTCAAAATACTATTAATTACTATTTTATAAGAAAATGGATTAAAGAATTGTTGTATATGATATGCATTGCTAGTTTACATAAACACTCTTAACGGAACCTAGCAAAAAAACGAGTTCTTGGTACACAAGGGCTCGTTCGCTTTTCATATTTATGGATTATGCAGCTTTTTATACATCCTTGATATGACGGCATTTACTCGATACCTAAGTGGGAGGATGTATAAAAAGTGCACACTTTATTCATATTTAAAAAAGAAAAATATAGAACTTATGGTAAATATATGATATTATTCACTTGCGGTGCTATGCATTCTTCAACGAGTATGAATGACAAAAAGCAACCTCTTTCCAATGCCATGGGATATGAGGTTGCTTTTTATTTACTATTTAGCTAAGCTCAAAGAATGCTGTTTATTTGCTACCTCGATGGTTTGAATATTTCGCCCATCAACTTCTCTCACAATAAACTCAAAATCATTATACACAAGGACTTCATTTAACTTAACGTCTATTTTCTGAGATAAGATCCATCCACCTATCGTATCGACCTCATTAGTTTCAATGTTCGTTCCCATTAGTGTATTTACGTCTCTTACTAATACTTTCCCATTAAAAACATAGTGATATTCACCAATTTTTTGCCTATCGAGCACTTCATCAGAATCAAATTCGTCATGGATTTCTCCTACGATTTCTTCTAAAATATCTTCAACGGTTACTAAACCAGCTGTCCCTCCATATTCATCAAGTAAGATTGCTATGTGGATACGTTCCTTTTGCATCTTTCTTAATAGCTTATTGATAGAGTACGATTCAATGACTTGAATCACGGGTTTAATGTAACAGCTAATGAGTTGGTTTCGTAAGGTGTCATCAAATGCAACATCGCTTAAGATTTCTTTTATATTTACCATCCCTATGATTTGATCTTTATCTCCATCGGTTGTTACTGGGTAACGAGTATACTGCTCCAATGTAGCCATTTCTAAAAATGCACCAATTGTGTCATGTTCAGAGATTGTTATCATCTCAGTTCGTGGAATCATGATTTCTTTCGCCAGGCGTTCATCAAATTCAAAAATATTGTTTACGTACTTTAGCTCACTCTGATTAATAGCACCACTCTTATAGCTCTCAGCTAACAGGAGACGAAGTTCCTCTTCTGAATGGGCCAATTCGTGCTCTGAAGCAGGTTTTAATCCAAACATTCCAACCAGTATTCGTGCAGAACCATTTAAAATCCAGATAAACGGATACATGATTTTATAAAACCAGATGATGGGCGCTGAAAATAACAACGTGACAGCTTCTGCTTTCTGTATTGAAAATGTCTTAGGTGCTAATTCACCTACCACAACATGAAGATAAGTCATCACAATAAAGGCGATACCAAACGATAAAAGGTGTGTAATGGACTCATTTAAATCAAATTTCATAAAAATGGGACTTAGCAACCTTTCTACCGTAGGTTCACCAAGAACACCTAGCCCCATCGCTGTTACTGTAATACCTAGTTGACAAGCAGATAAATATTCGTCTAAGTGCGTAATGACCTTTTTCGCAGACACAGCACCCTTTTTACCTTCAGCTACAAGTTGATCAATCTTAGAGCTTCGTACTTTAACAATCGCAAATTCTGTGGCTACAAAGAAACCAGTCAATCCAATTAATACTGCTACCAATAACAAGTTAATTATGTCCAATTAGTTATCTTACCTAAGTAAGATTTACACCTCCAATAGATTTAATGACAAATACATTATGTAGAAACATCTAGCTATCTATGCTTCTTTTAAAATGACTCGTTGTAAAGGAACACCACCCATGCTTATCGTCTTTTCAGATAACGTATATTTCTGATGATCAACTAATAAGGTATGAGTATCAATAACTTCACAGATCGTTCCTTTGTATTGAAAATGTTTTACGACAGCTTTTTTTAAATCAGTTAGGTTGTAGTATCTCTCTTCAAAATCAATGACAATTTTCTTTTTTCCAAATAAACCAAACATCCAAATCCCCTCCTATATGCTTATACGATTCACATATATAAAAGTTCCATATATTTTCATATATTCCAATTATATAACACCAAACTTAACATAAGGGATATTCTGGATGACTTTTATGATTTATTGTTAATTTCGGTATATTATTATCCGAATTAATTTACCATGTTTTTCGTATTAAAAAAATAAAAGTTCGTAAACGTATACTTTTTTGAACTTTTGATTTATATAGAAAATCTATCATTTTCACGGTTCGTTTAAGTTTTGAAATAATATACGAACGTTCTCTAAAACACATAAAACTTTGCGAACGTTCTTATTAGAAAAAAATGATGGATTCAAATCGAATCTTGATAGTGTGTTAGAACGAATAGCTTAAAAATAGTAGGATTCTACATCAAACTTTTAATATAAGTTTTGAAAAAGAAATGTGGCCAGCTTGAGATGAAAAATAATTGATTATAGTCATATCTAAAAAAACACACCTTATTTAATTAATAGTATCTTCTCTCATTATTTCTTTATATTGAAAGAGCTTTATTTACATACGGTGTTTTACACCCTTAATCATGTGGAAACCAATAAGTGCAAAAAAACTGCACCTAGATTTAAAATAATCGAAGGTGCAGTTTTTATTAAACATTGTAATTTAATCTTCTTTATTCAATTCCCCAATAGAAAATTGAGTCCATTCCATACTCATCTTCACTGATGAAAATGCCAAATTTCTCATCAACATTTGTAAGTATGAACCAGAAATAAGCTTCAGAATTATTAGCTTCTGTATAATATAATACACTTTCTAAGTTTTCATAAAAATCTTTTAATTTAATTATTAAATTAGGCAGTTGTTCATGTTTTCTACCATTGTAAATTACAACTTTTTGATTGAGATAACCCTTTATTTTGTTTTGAAATTCTTCTAATTCAACTTTTATTCTTTGTTCATCATGTTTGAAGAATGCCTTAAGTTTAAGCTCTGACGAATAAATAAACTCTAGTTTGTCCAGGTAAACTTTTTCGTTATTTATCTCAAACGATGAAATATCTGGAATGCATTTTTTGAAATCTTCTTCAGCTCTTTTTAAGTAGTTTTTTCTCTTTAATTCAGCTATTTTTTCTTTTCTTAAATAGTTATCTATTGTTCTTCCCTCGCTTTTTGTATCCTGAACGATTTTCTGGGTAATGGATGCTTCTTTAATCATATCTACCTTTTTTATAAGGATTTAACCCATCTACCACGTGAAAATACGGACCTCTTCCATTTGCATTCCAGTACAGTAAAAAATCCGCGGATATAATCCACGGATTTTCTTACAGTTCTTTTTCCAAGCAGTTAACTTGATTATGATGCAGCGGCTTAGTGGAATACTGTGTAAAACCAAGGCGCTCCCAAAACAGCTTAGCTCTAGGATTTTGAGACAGAACCCCAAGACGTAGAACGGAAAGCCCCTCTTCCTTTAGCTTCTCTTCAAACGCTAGATACGCCTGCGTTCCGAAACTGAAATTGTGATAGGCGCTATGAATAATAAAAGCTCCAATCCACGGATGATCATCGTTAGGATTTTGTTTCATGTAATCAATAACCCCTACGTATGTATCGTCGGCTTTTATAAAATAACTGTCCGTTTTTTCATTCATATATTCTTTAAAAAGCTCTTCTTCACTCCGCTCTTTCTTGCCGTTTTCCAACGCATTGTATGCTTCGTTTGAATTGATAATCTCTGACAGAATATACATCGTGTCAGCTGTGACGGGTTCAAATGAAATCATATGTCTTCCCTTCTTTCTCTGTAAAGTAGCTGTATATCGTTGCTTTGTCAATTTTACCATTTTTCATTCGCGGAAAGGACGTTAAAACTCTCCATACGCGCGGGATTTTATAAGCAGATACTCGTTGTGTCAGCGCTTGTCTTACTTCAGAAAGAGAAATGTTCTCTAAAACAATTGCTGCACCTACAACTTCTGAACGTTCAGCATCTACTATGCTAAAGACAGCTGCTTCGCTAACGCCCGGTATTTGTAATAGCAGCTCTTCAATTTCTTCAGCATATACTAAGCTTCCGCTGCTTTTAATCACATTTTTATCTCTTCCTACGATGGTAATGCTTCCGTCTGGAAGCTGAACCGCAATATCATGCGATGTAACATATCCGTTAAAAAATGAGCGGTTCGTTTCTTCGCTGTCCTTAACAAACCCTTCAAATGCTTGAGTTGTTTTCACAAACAGTGTTCCTTTGTCTCCTTTTTCTACTTCTTTTCCACGTTCGTTCAGGATTAAAACGTCTACACTGTCAACAGGATAGCCTACTGTATGAGGCAACGTTTCAGCTGTATCTGATGAAAGTACCGTAACAAATCCCATTTCAGAAGATCCGTAATATTCATACAAAGAGGCATCAGGAAATGCTTGTGAAAATTTCTTTCGAACGGAAGGCGATAATTTATTGCCTACTGAGATTAGGGTGTTTGGCAGAAGTCGTTTTTCTTTTGGTCTGCTTTGTACATAACGAAGCAACGGAGAAATTAATGCGGGTGTAATAGACATACAGCTAGCTTCCTTGTTAAAAACAGCCGAAGGTGTAAACGATTCTAGCATGATAGCTTGCATGCCGCTGCAAAGCCCATGCAAAACTGGATAAAGCTGGGCAGAATACGAGATATGTAAAGGAACAAGCACTTTGTCGTGTTGCTCTAAAGAAAATATATCTGACCACTCTTGAAATGATGAAGACCAAGAATAATGCGATTTTACAAATCCTTTAGGCCTCCCTGTTGACCCCGAGGTAAATCCAAATAAAAATAGATCGGACAGTGCATTCACTTGCCGTACAGGCAGGATTGGTTTTTCTTTTGTTATGTTAGTTAAAGAAGACGTTTTCCATAGCCAATTCGGGGGTTGAATAGAAAAATAGGTATCCACTTCAGCCTCTGTTAGCTCATTATGTAAAAGCATCACAATTCCACCGGCTTTTAAAATCGCTAAAAATGACACAACAGCTTCTGCATTGTTTGGCATACTTAACGCAACAAGCTCTCCTTTTTCCATCCCTTTTTCTTTCAGCTGATTTTCGGCTTTGCATACACGATCCCACACTTGACCGTAGCTTAGTTTATTAACAGAATCCGATAGTGCCAGTTTGTCAGGCGTTTGTTGACACTGATAAAAAATTAGTTCTTCGATTCGTTTCATTACTGCTTAAACTCCCTTTTTCTTTTATTTTTAGTGTACCGTAAATGCAGGTTTGAGAAAACAAAAATGTAAACTTATACAAAAATTAAGTTGACTAATTTAAGTTTAATAAGATACGATAGTCATGTTTTATCATACATAGCGGAGGTTTACGATGAAAACAAAAGATATGACGTATGTTGCATTATTCACGGCTATAATGGGCGCTCTAGGACTCGTCCCTCCTATTTTTTTATCCTTTACACCCGTTCCAATTACTCTTCAGCCTATGGGTGTCATGCTGTCAGGAGGAATCCTCGGAGCTAGATTAGGAGCTTTAAGTCAATTTCTCTTTTTATGTTTGCTAGCAGCTGGCGTTCCTTTACTTGCTGGAGGACGCGGAGGAATTGGTGTGTTTTTGAGTCCGAGTGCTGGATATATCATTGGCTATGTGTTTGCAGCTTTCTTTATTGGCTGGACGTTATCAAATTTAAAAAATGTAACGGTTGCAAAAGCTTTTGCTGTCAATGTGTTATTTGGGATTGTGTTAGTCTATGCCTGTGGCATTCCTGTGCAGGCAATGCAGCTTCACATTCCGTTTCTGAAGTCTCTTCAGCTAAGCTTTGTTTACCTTCCAGGTGACTGTATAAAAGCAGCGGTCGCGGCTTATTTAATTACAAAAGTTCGAAAAGCAGTAGCGGTACCTGGCCGTTCTAACACTGCTTCTATGTAAGGATGTGATGACTATGTATCAAGCAGCCGTTGTAAAAGCGAAGCGTACGGTCATTGGAAAAGAAAACGGTCTACTGAAAGATTTTCACGTTCAAGAGCTAGCGGCTCCTTTATTAAAACAGCTTAGCGCTGGAATTGAACATGAAATTGATGACGTTATTTTAGGAAATGTTGTAGGTCCAGGAGGAAATGTAGCCAGGTTATCCGCTTTAGAAGCGGACCTCCCTTTTTCTATCCCGGGAATGACCATTGATCGTCAGTGCGGAGCTGGCTTAGAGGCGATTCGAATGGCCAGCTATTTGATAAAAGCAGGTGCAGGAACGTGCTACTTAGCTGGAGGCGTTGAAAGTACAAGCACTTCTCCTTTTGAAAAAAGAGCACGTTTTTCTCCTGACAAAATTGGTGATCCCGACATGGGAATTGCAGCAGAAAATGTAGCCCAGCAATACAATATATCTAAAGATCAGCAGGACAGGTACGCTCTTTTAAGTCATGAAAGAAGCTGGGAGGCTTTTGAGAAAGGATTGTTTGAAGAAGAAACGCTTCCTCTTCCAAACGTGATGCACGATGAAGCATTTATGAAAAAACGAAACCTAACAAAGCTGCTGCAAAAAGCCAGCCCCGTCTTTTTAAAAAATGAAGGCACCGTCACCGCAGCCAACAGCTGTGGAATTAACGACGGAGCCTGCATTACACTTGTGATGGAAGAACAAAAAGCACGCGCTTTAGGCTTTCAGCCCGTTTCGCGTTTTATTGACGCTGATATTTCAGGAGTGTCACCTCTTTACCCTGCTATTGCGCCCGTTTCTGCGATTAAAAATATCTTGAAGCGAAATTCGCTTACGGTAGATGATATTGATTTATTTGAAATCAATGAAGCATTTGCTGTTAAAGTTGTCGCTTGCATGCAAGAACTGGGGATATCAGAAGAGAAAGTAAATATTTGCGGAGGAGCATTGACGCTAGGACACCCATACGGAGCATCAGGAGCTATTTTAGCTACGCGTCTTTTTTATGAAAGTAAGCGCCGTGACGTGCGATATGTAATAGCTGCTTTAGGAAGCGGAGGCGGAATAGGAACAGCGGTATTATTTGAAGTAATCAAATAATACCGCTGTTTTTATGCCTTTTTTATCACATTATGTTGCATCAAATATTGCTCAATATCTTTAAATGTCTCAACCGGAACAAATGAAACGTTTTGTTCGCGCAGTAAATCTTGCAAAGAATCTTTTGCAAATGTAACATCTGCATATTTTGCTGGATGCGAATCCGGCTCGCTGTCGCCAGCAAAATAAATCGTTTCGTATGTCTCTTTTAGTTCTTGAATAACAGCCGATTTATCGATGCCGTAGCGTTCTGAATGCCATCTGTGAGCAGGATCTAGACGCAGATGAACATTGTTTTGATGGAAATATCCTTCATTCGAATAAACTTCCACTTTTTCAACACCGTATTTATCTAAAATCGGTTTAATATAGTACGTTGTTCCAGCGCTTAAAATATAAAAATCTCCGCCGTTTTCCTGAACAGCTTTAATAAAAGCGGGCACGTATTCATCAATTGGAATATTCGCTACTTCTTCTAAAATTTTCGGTTCTTCTTGGTGAATGGATTGAAAAACAGTAGATAAAAAATCAATATCTTTCATTTCTCCTGCTTTCCATCGGTGGAAAAGTTCTTCACCTTCTGGAAAATACTTTTCAATCACAATCCAGTAAAAATCTTTTTTTGAAATTGTTCCATCAAAATCTGATACAAACGCCCATTTTTTCATTCCTTACACGTCCTTTGCTACATACTAAGCAGTTCTCGAAGCTCTTCTTCTGTCAAACTAGAAAGCATTGTTTCTCCCGGCTGAATAACCTGTTCGATGAGTTCTTTTTTCTTTTGCTGCAAGCCGTAAATTTTTTCTTCGATGGTTCCTTGAGAAATAAGCTTGATGACCTGCACCACATTTTTTTGTCCAATACGGTGTGCACGCCCTGCCGCTTGTTCTTCAATCGCGGGGTTCCACCATAAGTCATATAAAATAACCGTATCGGCTCCCGTTAAATTTAAACCCGTGCCTCCGGCTTTTAATGAAATTAAGAAAATGTCTTGTTCTCCATTATTAAACCGATCCGCCATTTCCACTCGTTCTTTTGATGGCGTTTGACCGTCTAAATAAAAGTATGAGAGATTTTCTTTTTGAAGCTCTTCTCGAATAATGTGAAGCATGCTTGTAAACTGAGAAAAGATTAACAAACGTTTTCCGTTGGCAACCGCATTTCTTGTAATTTCAAGCAGCTGCTCTAATTTGCTTGAATACCCTTCGTAATTTTCAACGAATAGGGACGGATGACAGCAAATCTGGCGAAGTCTTGTTAATCCCGCCAAGATCTTCATTCGGTTTTTATTAAAATCTTCACCGGCTAAAGATGATTTTAACTGCTCTAAATAGCCTACATACAACTCTTTTTGTTCTTTAGTCAGCTCAGATAAATGAGTGGTTTCAATTTTATCAGGCAGTTCTTTTAACACATCTTTTTTTACTCGTCGCAGTAAAAATGGTCTTACAATTCGGCTGACCTGCTCCGATGACATGTTTTTAAACTGGCGAAGCCCTGGAAATAAACCTGGAAGAATAGTCTGAAATATTGACCAAAGCTCGTCAAGTGAGTTTTCAATAGGGGTACCGCTAAGCGCAAAACGTTTTTTAGCTGAAATAGTCCTAACAGCTACTGCTGTCTTCGTTGTATGATTTTTAATACTTTGAGCCTCATCTAGAATTAAAGCATGAAAATGAAGATGCTGATACAAATCGATATCTTGACGCAGCGTTGGGTAAGATGTAATCCATACGTCAGCTGTGCGTTTTAGCTTCTCCTCACGCTCGCTCGGCGTTCCTGTAATGGTTTGAACCGTTAAATTCGGTGCGAATTTCTCCAATTCGTTGCGCCAGTTATAAATCAAGGAAGCCGGCACAACAATTAAAAAAGCACTGCTGTCTTCATCAAGCTCTTTTTCAGATAAGATATAGGCAATGCTTTGAAGCGTTTTTCCAAGCCCCATATCATCAGCCAGTACGCCTCCTAAAGAGTAGTGAGCCAGCGATTTAAACCACTTAAACCCATTGTACTGATAATCACGCAGTGATGCCTGCAAGGATTCCGGTACTTCCCAATCCATTTCCTCTGGGGATTTAAGCTGTGTAAGTAACCTTTTAAATGCTGAGCCAAATTTAGCAGCTGATTTATCACCCGCACTCATAATCTCTTCCACTTGCATTCCTCTATATAAAGGTACCTGCAATGAGTTATCCTTTAAGTCTTTCTCGGTTACGTTCAGCTCGCGAAACAGATTTTGGATATGTTCAAAGCCTTCGTTTTCAAGAGGAATAAACGCACCGTTATCTAGACGATGATAGCTTTTCTTTTCTAAAACAGATTTTAAAACATCTTGAACGGCCTGATGATCAATGCCTCCTAAGTCAAAATTGATCTCTAATAACCCATTACTGTTTTTGATGTCAACCGTTGTTACCGGATCCGAAAAATCCGTATAGGCATAGTCTTTCATCTCATCCGTAATATACACATCTGCTATTTCATCAAGCTTTGGAACAATATGAAACAAAAATTCATATAGAGAGTATTCGTCTTGATTTAAATACAGCTGGTTTTTATAAATGTTTAAAGGAGCTGTTTCAATTAAGTCCATGACGCGATCTTCTTTTTCTAAATCTCGTATTAAGATTTTATCGTACTTTTCAGGTTGAGGTGAAAATGGATTAATTGAAATCTCTCCGTAATTGTACCGAAGCGTCACAAACAGCTGTTCATCCTCACGATCAATAAATACTTTTGCTTTTAGTTCAGGTGCAATAATCTGATGAGATACTTCCTTTGCGATATCTACTTTCCCCACTTTTTTTAGTCCTGGAACGACGTGAGATAAAAAATTGCCCATCTGCTCTTCTGCTATAGGTACGACTGGCTTTAAAGGCGCCGTTTTTCGAAGTCCTTCAAGAAGCATTCGCTGATCTTGAGATAGCTCATAAAACGTCCCGTTTAAAAATAACCATCCATATCGATCAAAAAATGAAGCTTGATGAAGTTCCGTAAAGTCTAGCTCAAATCCAGCTGCCGAATGCTTATTTATTTGAAATGAAAAAGGAGCTGAGCTTTCAGCAAAGATAATATTTTCATATGAGTGCCCGTCATGAATAAATGTAAAGTTCCGATCTTTAAGCAATTGAAATAACTTTTTGGCTATGATGGAGGGAATGATTAGTTCTCTGTTATTTGCAGACGAACGATACATGGAATAAGAATTTTTATAAAATGATTCATTTGTCATAATATCCATCAGCAGCTCAATGATTTTCTTATCTTCTTCTATAAAAAAATGTTCCTCAGGGTCATATTCGAAGCGCTTAGTAAATTCGTGAGTTTGGAATTCTTTAACGTCTGTCAAAAATTCTTGAATGTTTTTTACTACATATGTCCGGTCGACGCCTACTTTCATTTCAAGCGCTACGTACATTCCTTCTGAACGTAAAAATTCTTCTGAGTAAGACTTGCAAATAAATTCTACTTTCAACGGATCTTTATCTGCATATTTTCTATGGTCGCTTATTGTTTGCTGATAGCTCGAAAATAAGTCGATAAAGTGATTTACATTTTCGTATTCTTTGCTTTGGCGAAAAGGCTTCGTTTTAATTGGCTGCGGCTTTGCTCGCTCATCGCAAATGGTTAATAAAACAGCTACTTCGTGTTTGCATTCTGAAAACTCGTGATAAGCAGGACAATCGCAGAATGAATAAAAAGAATTTCCTTTTTGTTCAACCATTACTGTATACATTTCCGCACCTCGAACGGATGCTGTCCACGTAGTGGTCTGTTCATTGTATTCCAAATCAAGCACACGCCCCTGCTTGTAATACGTGTGTCCTCTATAGTACGTTCTGCTTGAGTACGAATCTTTTAATTGTTCTTTGTTTAATGTTTTATTTATCATCGCTTCACAATCTTCCAATCGCATAACAGTCAATGCTGTTGCTGTTTAATTTCTATTCAGAACAAATAATGTCCAACGTCATAAACGTTGAACATTATTTGTCAATTCTTCTATTATAACATGCAACAGACATTATAAAACACTCTTAAGCAGTGCAGACTGTTTTCGGTGTTTTCTTTTGTAGAGCGTCCAGCCTGCCACAGCGGATGATAATAAAAGCAGGCTAAGTCCTAAAAAAGCCAGTCCTATACGATCATTAGCCGTAACGTACGTAAAGAAGAAAATCAATAAAATACGAATCCCTAACGTGATAAAGCGAAAACAGCTGTCGACTCTTCCCACGATAATATTCGGTATTTTTTGCATCATAAACGTATTTCGAGCTACTCTTGTACCTGCATTTGCAAAAGCAAGAAGAAACACAATAGAAAAGTAAACGGGCAGAAGCTTCATAAAGAAGATGATCGATATTCCAAGTGCAAAAAGGCTTATATTCAGCATAATCGCTAGCTCAGTGCCTGTTCTTTTCATAATAGATACAATCAATATCCCTGCCGTTAACGCCCCGAAACCATATACAGCACTTTCAATCCCGTATGCTGCTGGACTTGCGTTTAATTCTTGAGTCAGATAAATAGGAAACAAATAGTTCGTCATCATCACAGCAATGAAAGGCATAAAAGAAAGCAGTAAAAAAAGAGATACCGAGCGATTTTCTTTTATGAATGCTAATCCCTCTTTCATCGCAGTGTGTTTTTTATCGCTTCGTTCACTGCTTTGTTTATATGGAATACTCAATAGAAAAAGGAATGCAGCTATGTACGTAGCTGCATCTACTGTTAAAATCCATTGAAGCGACCACCGGGTAATGACTAGACTCGCTGCAGCCCCTGCAAGCATACTCGATAGCTGGCCTTGTATTTCCATAATACTGTTTAATGATTGAAACGCATCTTTTGAAAAAACTTCTTGATTTAATGCAAAAATCGTTGGATAAAAAAACGTGTAATAAAGGTTTCCGGTTCCGTACAAAATGATGTAGTGAATGGTTGAATAGTCTGTCATAAAACCAAGGATCACAAATAGTATAACCGTGGTAAAACCGATAAGTTCTACTGTTAGCAATAATTTTTTTCGTGACATTCGATCAATAAGAACGCCGATATACGGAGTAGCAACAAAGCTAATCACCGTCATAATCAGCATAATCGTGCCAAATAGTTTATTTCCATCTGGAGATGCAACTAACAGTAAAGGAATGGCAAGCATCGTAATACCGGAACCAATAGAGGATAAAACATTCGCAGCTACTACGGCTTGAAAGCGACGGTCCTTATAGAGCGCCTTCATCAAACATTTTGCTTAGCTTCTAAAATTTGCTTAGACACTTGTGCATACAGAGTCAGCTCATTAACTAATTCATGAATTCCGTCAGCGGCGTTTTTTCGTAAAGTTCCTTTTTCCACGATGTCTGCAGGGTCTAATACCAACTGCTTAGATAGAACATTCGCATACAAAGCGCGTGTAACGGTTCTAAGGTTGTTTAAAGCATTGATACCTCCTTTTCCTCCTCCTGATACGGCTACAAGTGCTACGGGCTTATGTGCAAAATACGCACTGTTTAAAAAGTCAAACGCGTTTTTTAATGCTCCGCTCATAGCGCCGTGGTACTCAGGCGTCGCAAGTAAGATACCATCCGCTTTTTCTATTGCTTCAGTCAGCACTTTCACTTCTTCTATTTCATACTGATGAGGTTCACCGGTGAATATAGGAAGTGATAATTGACTTAAATCTAGAAAAGAACTTTGATAGCTTTTGTGAAGTTCTCTCGTCACTTGTGTTGTTCGGCCTGTTTCTCTAGGACTTCCGTTAATAATAAGTATATTCATATTTATCTACCCCTCTGTCGTTTGGTTATATGTATAGTATAGGGATGATTGAACTTTTTTTCGTCATGCTATTGATAGAAAGAAAGCTACCAATATAGACTGAGGTGAATAAAGAAAAACCTACAACTAAAGTCGTAGGTTAGGAAATTCCATGCTGAACAGCATATAGAGCAGCTTGCGTGCGGTCTTGAACCCCAAGCTTCGATAAAATATTAGACACATGTGTTTTTACTGTTTTTTCTGTAATATGTAAGGCAGCACCAATTTCTTTGTTGCTTTTACCTTTTGCAATTTCTTTTAATACGTCTTTTTCTCGTTTCGTTAAGTGGTCAATAAAATTGACTTTCTTTTCGCTGCTTTTAGTTAACCGTGTTAGCAAGTGCGTAGTGACTTTGGGATGAAGCTGATTTTCTCCGTTCATTAGCTTTCGAATAGCCGCTACAAGTTCATCTGGGTCACTTTCTTTTAACTGATAGCCTGAAGCTCCTGCTTCTAATGCCGGTATCACGTGATCTTGATCTGAAAAGCTTGTTAGAATCATGACTTGTATATGTGGCGCTTGTTTTTTCAACTCTCTTGTTGCTTCGATTCCATCGAGAACCGGCATCGATAAATCCATTAAAACAATATGAGGCTCTAGAGATGTCGCTAACTTTAAAGCTTCCTCTCCGTTAGAAGCTTCTCCTACAACTTCTAAATCAGGCTGCGTTTGTAAGAAAAAGACAAGTCCTTTTCGGACGACATGGTGATCATCTGCGATTAAAATCTTTATTTTCATGTGCGCTCCTTTCCGTTATGAAAGAGGAATAGATACTTCCACAACCGTTCCGTTTCCTATGCTGCTTGTAACAGATAGTTTTCCATTTAATCTTTTTATTCGCTCGTGCATAGTTTTTAGCCCAAGCGTCGGCAATTCTGCTGAAGGGGTATACATAAACCCATTGCCGCTATCTTGAATTTTCATAATCACTTGTTCTTTGCTTATATTTACGTTTAAATCTACCTCTGCCGTACCCGCATGCTTTCGGCAATTATTAAAAGCTTCTTGTCCGACTCTCCACAGTGTCTCTTCGATCACAGCAGGCAAAACGGACACTCCTTTAATTTGTTCTTTTACGTTAAGCCCTAGCATTTGACCATAGCTTTTTAACGCACTGACAATGCCGTTTTCTAATCCTTGAGGACGAAGCTGCCAAATTAAAGCTTTCATTTCCACTTGAGCATGCTGAGCGGTTTCTTGGATTAAGGAAAAAGTCTCTTTTAACTGCACATCTTTTGCTAAGCTGCTTCCTGCTTTAGCTGTGACATTAATTGAAAACAACAGCTGATTAACAGAATCGTGAAGGTCTTTTGCCAGCCTGTTTCTTTCTTCAATAAGTTTTACTTCCTGCTGAGATTGAGTCAGCTTAATCCGCTTGATAGCCGTGCCAATTTGAAGAGCGACGGATCCTAATAAATCAAGCTCTCGCTGTTCAAAATGAATTTTATGAGGAGCAGCTACATTTAATAATCCAAAGCGTTCATCCCCTGCTTGTAAAGGAACCGTTGCGTGATGAGTAATGTCATGTGTATCTCCCCACTGATGAATGACGGAATCTTCAAGTCTCTTACACTCCATAATATTAGACGCTTTTTGAAGCCGGCCATCCATATACCGGTCAACACACCAGCAGCTTCCATTACACATAGGCTGAGCGGTTTTATTTAATAAAGCTGGCGGCAAATGCTGAGCGGCAATCATCTCATGCTTTCCATTTTCATTAATAAAAAAGATCCATCCTGTTTGTAAATCTGTGATTTGCAGCAGTTTTAAAAGCGCATCATGAAGCATGGTATGTAAATTAGTGCCTTCATTTAAAATCTCGGCAATGTCTTTTAAAATCTTAAGCTCTGAAATATGATCTTTTTCCATAGCCTCTCTCCTATATGATGTATTTTCCATTTTTTATTTTATCACAAATAAAGATGATTCCGACTCATAGGACTTTATTTTTAAGGTGTTTTTGCTTAGGTATGTAAGAGTTTTTGACACCAATAATGAAAAATTCAAAAAGTATGTCAGGTAGTTTAACAATTAGCTAGAGTCTTTACGTAAAACGAACTATACTACAGATAATTCACGTAAGAACAGAAAAAATGAAGGGAAATGAGAAGAAAAAAATATTAAAATTAATCCATTGAAAACGCTTCCAAATATGAAGGCATAGTGCTATTATATAATTATTAACAGAATAGGGATGTGAGAAAGATGAATAAATTATTTTTAGAAGAGTTACGATACATTATCTTGTGTGAAGTGCCTATGACAAAGTACCGAGTAGAGCAGCTTCAAGACAAATTTGATCAAAGCCCATACTTAATTAATGAACTTTATCAACTCCTATTCGAAAAGCGTCACATTTTAGCTTTTGTTGATGATATCGAATCATCCCTGTATGACTATATTGTAAATAAAGAAATGATGGATGCTAAAACGTATTACGGAGCTATTGCACATGTAGCAAATCTCTTCGGCGAAACGCCTACATATATAAAATGCAAAATAAAAAAATATAGACAGTCTTCGATTTCAAGTATCAGCGCCTAAAAGGTGCGCACAGCTGATTCAAATAAAAAGCAAAAAAGAAATCCTAGCACAAGGGTTTCTTTTTTGTACCACTAACATATAGGGAGGAAAATAAGATGAAGACATTTTTTATCACAAATCGCTATTCGTTTCTCGAAAAGCAAGTAGATGAATACATGCAATCTTTACTGGTGAAAACGCCTGAGCAAGTTATTTTATATTTCGAAAGACAAATTCGAAAGTATAAAGGGTACTTACAGAAGAAACATCATTATCCAGAGTGTATGGTTCAATCCATCCACCGTTTGATTGAAGAATATTCCTTAATTATCATTAGAGTAAAAAAATATATTAGCTATCAAAACAAGCTGATGAATAAACAGCTATTAGAGCCGCAGTAAAACGAATCATTTTTTATGGTTCGTTTTACTGCGGCTCTGCCGTTTTACTCCTCATATTTTAGCAGTAAATGCAGAACAGCGGGACGTTCTTCAAGATTTTTGTATGAGTGTACATGACTTCCTTCAAATTTTATAGAGTCAAATTGTTTTAGCTCGTATAGCTCTTCTTCTATTTTCATTTCGATTCTTCCTTCCATTACCGTTGCTACTTCAATTAATCCTTTGTGATGCGGTTCAGGACGGTATGTAGCGAGAGGCGCAAGAAAGGCTCGGTACATTTCAATCGTCGAATCCATTTGGTTTTGAAACATAAATTCGATTTTCCAAGCTTCATCTGGTCCTTTGAGAGAAAATCCTTCTCCGCACTTAGATAGGGATACTGAAGGCTCTACTGATACTAATTTGGTTAAAGGAATATTTAAACCTGTTGTTATTTTCCACATCACCCCTAAAGTGGGATTGGTCTCTCCCCTTTCAATTTTTCCTAATGTAAGTTTACTGACTCCTGTCTTTTCAGCTAGTTCATCCAGTGTCAAATGATTTTGCACCCTTATTTTTCGTAATTCACTGCCTACTTTTCTAATCATCTCTTCTGTGTGCATTTCTTCCTTCCTTTCTTTTGTATATTATGATAAACTTTTTTAAGTGATTAACATATTATAATATATTTAATAAGGAGGGTAAACAATGAAAGCAATAATGTGGGGACTATTATCTTCCATGTTCTTTTCCGCTACGTTTATTGTTAACCGAGCAATGAATGTATCTGGAACGAGTTGGGCATGGACTGCATCCCTCCGCTTTTTATTCGCTATTCCTATTTTACTCATTTTAGTGCTGCTGCAAAAGAAATTTATGCCTCTATGGCAGGAAATGAAAAAACACCCTTGGGCTTGGCTTGGCTGGGGAACACTTGCAGGAGTAGGTTTTTATTCTCTCTTAAGTTTCTCCTCCCTTTTTGGACCATCTTGGCTGGTGGCGGGAACGTGGCAAGTGACTATTTTAGCAGGAGCTCTTCTTTCGCCCTTGTTTTTTATAAAGGTTCAAACTGCGGAAGGATATAAAAAAGTGAGAGGGAAAATCCCGCTAAAAACGCTTAGTGTTTCAGCGTTTATTTTAGTAGGCGTTATTCTTATGCAGGTGAAAGAAGCAGAAAATATTACGCCTATGCAGTTTATCTTAGGGTTTCTACCTGTGGTTGTCGCTGCTTTTTTATACCCGCTTGGAAATCGTAAAATGATGGAAATATGCAGCGGGAAGCTCGATACGTTCCAACGCGTTTTAGGAATGGCATTAGCAAGTATTCCGTTAAGTATTATTTACGCCATATACGGCTTCTTTACTACAGGTATCCCAAGTTCTCCCCAATTTTCTCAAGCCTTCATCTTGGCAATGAGTTCAGGTGTAATTGCTACGATGACGTTCTTTTACGCAACAGACTTGGCAAAAGAAAATTTAGGTTTGCTTGGAGCGGTTGAAGCAACTCAATCAGGCAGCATGATTTTTACCGTGCTTGGCGAAGTGTTTTTATTAAATGGACGTATGCCAACAGGGATTGCGTTAGCTGGTATGACGATAATCGTAATTGGAATGATTATGAACAGTATGCTAAACAAAAAAACAAAACTGTCTTCGGCCGCCCTGTCACGTACTCTATCAAAATAAAAAAAGAGGAGATGAAAATCTGTTTAAAGGTTTCCATCTCCTCTTTTTAATATTCGAGATGATTGTTCCAATAGCGGCTCCAAAGCACAGGGAATCGCATCTGTAAACCATCCTCATCATCTTCATCCCAATCAAGATCCAAATCTTGCTCATCGTACCACACTGGGTCAAACTGGTCATATTTATCATAATAATAGTCGTTATCTAAACCTGTCTTTTCTTCGTAAGCTTCAGACGCTACAGAAAGTAATTCTTCTAATTGAGGAGCATAGCCTTCTGCTTCTAGTGGTTTAAGTACAGAAATCATCGTCTCAGGAGATTCAATCGCTTTATAATATATGTCTTTTCCCTGATATAAAAGCCACGCTCTAAAATAATCAAAACAATCATCTGAACAACCGCCCATTACAATATATGCTGCTGCCCACAATGAAGAAGTATAGGATTGATCAAAATGCTGATTTAATAGCTGATCAAAGCGGAAAATGTCCTTTTCAGAACGCTTTGCTAGCGTGGAGCGGAGCCATTCCATTTGCTCGTCGACATCCAATTTTGTCTTCGCCTTTTTTATCAGTTCCCAAAAGAGATCCTCTGACATCGTGCTGTCTTTCATTACTTGCATTGAACAAGTTAAAGGCTTATATCCTTTTTTTAATTTTGCACGAATCAGCTTTTCAGCTGCTGCTTCACAAGCTTCTGTGGAAGCAAACTCTTTCACTTGCATGCGACCGGCTGTATCAACTTTTCCGAAGTGAATGACTAACTTGCTGTCTCTTCTTTCAACTTTCCAAAATTTATTCGATTGCTCATCTTTATACACTAAGGTTATTTGCATGATACATTCCCCTTTTTCATCCCACTACTATTGTGAATAGTTCTCTTTTTACAAGTTATGTAGATTCACAGCGCTTCATAATCCCTTTTCTTTGCTTTTTTAACATGTTTCAGTTGATTTTACTATTGCTGAGGTCGTTTAAACAGTGAGCAATGACCTCAAATTTGTGTAATATGTTCACTAGTTGATTTTTGTTGCATTTACAACATTTTGTTTTTCCTTTATACTCTTTTATATCACTTATTTTTATTATACAAAAAAGAAGCGCAAATTCGTAGAAAAGGAAGGATTTTAATGAAAATTGAGCATGTTACAACAAAAGAGCAGCTTGAAGAAGTATTTCATATACGTAAAACAGTGTTTGTTGAAGAACAAGGAGTGCCGTTAGAAGATGAATTTGATGAACATGAAGAAACGGCAAAACATATGTTGATTTATTATAACAACGAACCAGCTGCTTCTGGAAGATTCCGCATAGTAGATGGTTTCGCTAAGATAGAGCGGATATGTGTATTAAAAGAATTTAGAAAATATGGACTTGGAAAAAAAGTGGTGACCAGCTTAGAAGAAGCAGCAAAAAAAGAAGGCTTAACTCAATCTAAGCTTCACGGTCAAGTTCAGGCTGAACCTTTTTATCATAAATTAGGGTATAAGACTGCTTCTGATGTCTTTATGGAAGACGGTATTCCACACGTTATTATGAAAAAAGAGTTTACGCATTAAAAACTCTTTGCACGGTTGCTCTAGTAAAGAAAAAGGCTCTCCGTAGAGAGCCTTTTTTGTACTATTAGATTTTCATAATTCCGCCTGTGCTAGCAGAAGTTACAAGTTTAGAATATCTTGCAAGATAGCCTTTTTTCACTTTGGGCTCAAAGCCTTTCCAGTTTGCTTTTCGTTCTTCCCAAACATCTGGAGAAACTTGAACATTCATCGAACGATCTTCAATGTCAATCACGATGTGGTCGCCATCTTCTACAAATGCTAGCGGGCCGCCTTCAGCAGCTTCTGGAGATGCGTGGCCAATTGATAATCCACGTGAAGCGCCAGAAAAGCGTCCGTCTGTTAATAGCGCTACTTTTGCACCTAGTCCCATTCCCATAATTTGAGAAGTTGGAGCTAACATTTCAGGCATTCCCGGTCCCCCTTTTGGTCCTTCATAACGAATGACTACGACATGTCCTTCTTTTACTTTTCCGTTAGCAATACCGTGCAGCGCCTCGTCTTGAGACTCAAATACAATTGCTGGTCCTTCGTGGCGAGTAATGCCGTCTTGAACACCGCCTGTTTTAATGATCGCGCCGTCTGGAGCTAGGTTACCAAACAATACAGCAAGTCCGCCTTTTTCAGTGAACGGCTTATCGATTGGATGGATAACGTTATAGTCTTTTACATCGCATCCTGCAATGTTCTCGCCTAGTGTTTTTCCAGTAACTGTCATCGTATCTAAGTGAAGAGCCCCTTCTTTTTTAGATAGCTCGTTTAAAGCGGCCGATACGCCTCCTGCTTCATGTAAGTCTTCAATAAATACATCAGAAGCCGGAGCCAGTTTTGCCAAGTGAGGCACGCGTTCTGCTACTTCATTAATACGCTCTAATGGGTACTCAATTTCAGCTTCATTCGCAAGAGCTAGCGTATGAAGAACTGTATTTGTAGAACCACCTAACGCCATGTCCAAAGCAAACGCGTTGTCGATTGCTTTTTCTGTTACGATATCACGTGGTTTTAAATCTAATTTAATTAATTCCATAAGCTGTTTAGCTGATTTCTTAACGAATTCTCTACGTTCAGGAGCAACTGCTAAGATTGTACCGTTTCCAGGTAAAGCAAGTCCTAACGCTTCAGCTAAGCAATTCATTGAGTTCGCTGTAAACATTCCTGAACAAGATCCGCATGTCGGACAGCCGAATTGTTCTAATTCAAGTAATCCTTTATCATCAAGTTTACCAGCTTGATGAGCTCCTACGCCTTCAAATACTGAAGAAAGAGAAATCTTACGACCGTCGCTCGTTACGCCAGCCTTCATTGGTCCGCCGCTAACAAAAACTGTCGGAATATTCAGACGTAATGAAGCCATTAACATCCCAGGTGTGATTTTATCACAGTTTGGAATACATACCATTCCATCAAACCAGTGAGCAGATACTACCGTTTCAACTGAGTCAGCAATGATTTCACGACTTGGTAATGAATAACGCATACCGATATGTCCCATCGCAATACCGTCATCTACACCGATAGTGTTCATTTCAAAAGGTACGCCACCAGCTTCGCGAATCGCATCTTTTACGATTTTACCAAACTCTTGTAAGTGAACATGACCTGGTACAATATCAATATATGAATTGACAACCGCAATAAACGGTTTGCCGAAATCCTCTTCTTTTACACCAGCTGCACGCAGTAGGCTGCGGTGCGGTGCTCTGTCGAATCCTTTTTTGATCATGTTACTTCTTAATTCTGCCACAATAATTCCCTCCGTATTCATCTAACCTATTAAAAACTGAATCTTTTTAAATTGTTTAATAATTTTTAATATAAATACTAATTTAACAAATCACATAAAGGTTTGTAAAGGTTTATGACAAAATAATCATTTTTTATTTTAAAATAGTAAAATCACCTGCATAAATTAGTATAATATATACATATATCCCTTATTTTACAGGAAGGCAGAAGGTGGATGCTGAGCATGAAACAATCCTTTTACTACAGAGGTCATCAGGAAAAAGAAATATTTGCACAAAAATGGAATGTTGAAAACAATTCTGCAAAAGGCGTTGTCCAAATAGCCCATGGAATGGCCGAACATATTGGACGCTACGAATACTTTGCTAATGTATTAACTCAACATGGCTATATCGTATATGGAAATGATCACCGAGGTCACGGTCAAACCGCTTTAAAAGATGAAGAAAAGCGTTTTTTTGCTGAAGAAAATGGTTTCGATACAGTAGTCTACGACATGATTGCTCTAACTAAGCACATTTCGACGGAACACTCCGGCCTACCAATCTTTCTTTTCGGTCACAGCATGGGGTCTTTTCTAACGAGAAGATATATTCAATTGAATACAGAGCACATCCATGGTGTGATGCTCTCAGGTACTGGCAGCATTCCTTCCCTTTCACTGCAGGGTGGCATATTAGCTGCGAAAATAGAGAAAAAAAGAAAAGGATTACGATCTGCTAGTCCATTGCTTGATAAACTTTCTTTTGGACAGTACAACAAATCCTTTCATCCTGCTCGAACACCTTTTGATTGGTTAAGTCAAGATAATGAGGCTGTAGATTTATATGTAAATGACCCTTATTGCGGAGGAGTTTTCACAGCGGGGTTTTTCTATGACTTACTAACAGGAATCAAACAAATCTCTAACTTAGCTAATATAAAGTTAGTACCATCAAATCTGCCTATTTATTTAGTGTCTGGAGAACATGATCCAGTAGGCAGCTATACAAAAGGGGTAGTCAAAGTATATAACGACTTTAAAAAAGCAGGATTGCAGGATGTAAGCTACCGTTTTTTTAAAGAGTGTCGTCATGAGTTGCTGAATGAATTAAATAAAGATGAAGTGATAGAAGATATACTAAATTGGCTTAACGCGCAAATAGACAAAAAAACGGTTCGTGTGTAGACACGAACCGTTTTTTTTATTAAGCAAATACAGATGTTAATACAGGTACTACTTGTTTTTTACGTGATACAACGCCTTCTAAGACAGCTGTATTGTTTTCAAGCGTTACGTTGTATGCTTCTTCTACTTTTGAAGCAGCAGAACCTAATGCTAATGCAGTAGAGTTGCTGTTTAAAATATCTGTAACAACTAAAAGGAATAATTGTAATCCTTTTTCTTCGATTGTTTTAGTAATAGCTTCTTCCAATTCAACTTTGCGTACTAAAACGTCGTTTACGTCAATTGCATTCACTTGTGCAATTTCTACTTTGCTTGTACCCATGCTGAATTCTTTAGCATCTAATGAAATTAATTGTGAAGCTGTTTTATCGCCTAAGTCAGCTCCAGCTTTCAGCATTGCTAATCCGTACTCTTCTGCATCTACGCCTGCAATTTCCGCTAATTCTTTAGCAGCTGCAACGTCTTGGTCTGTGCAAGTTGGTGATTTGAATAATAAAGAATCAGAAATGATAGCTGATAGCATAAGACCTGCGATGTTAGGTTCGATTTCTACGCCGTTTTCTTTATACATCTTGTTTAAGATCGTTGCCGTACATCCAACTGGCTCTGCGCGATAGTATAAAGGATCCGCCGTTTCAAAGTTAGCAATACGGTGATGATCAATTACTTCAAGCACACGAACTTGATCAATGTCGTTTGCACTTTGCTGGCGTTCGTTGTGGTCCACTAAAATAACTTCATTTGTTTCTTTAGATACTTCATCAACGAAACGTGGTAGTTCAGCGTTGAACTTTTCAAGAGCAAATTGCGTTTCACCGTTAATATCACCTAATCGAATTGGTTCAGCGTCTACACCTAATTTATTCTTTAAATCAGCGTATGCAATTGCAGAACAGATTGTATCTGTGTCAGGATTTTTATGTCCAAAAATTAACGTTTTTGCCATCTTAAATCTCTCTCCTTCTTACGTATGTAAATAGCATTCTTGCGTAAAGTTAGTTAATGCGTTCACGCAACATTGCCATTTTAACATAAACTTTTACATTATTTTAATTTTTTTGCGAAAAATAATGTTCATCCGCAGATATTTTGCTGTTTTGTATCTTTTTCATAGGAAAAAACACCTTTATTTCCGATGTAAATAGAGGGTTTTGCACATTCATTATATAAAAGTCATCGATAAAACACAACCCGTCTCTCCATCACTTGATAGATAACTTAAACGCAGTATCTTGCCATTTTTGATAAAGAAAAAGTAGAACAGCAATAACTATCATTAGTACAAATAATAAAAAATGATTCATTTCCTTCAGTGTATAAATGTCTAGTTTTTCAAAGATAGGACTCATGACAAATGCCTGAAATAAATCGAAAGCTGCATTGATAATCATAAACATCCAAAAGCCAGGGTAGGTAAAATAAAAAATAAAAAGTGTGCCTATTATAAATATGCCAAAAGGAAAAGGCGTCATATTAACAAAGAAAAAAAGAGTTTTATTCACTTCCCACCAGTTAAAGCGATCTGCAATTTGAAAAACCATCGTTAACAATACCACTCCGAATAGTGATACAGCCATATACCGCTTTACTCGCTCTTTATCAACTGCAAAAAGCAATAGCCAAGGACCGATAAAAAACACCCACATTACAATTTGCGCCATGAACATTCCGCCTTTCATTTCAAAAAAAGAGAATATACATTATTCTGTCCTTATTTATGTAAAACAACCAAAAAAAGCACCCCATATGAAGGAATGCTTTTTTTGGTTATCGTCGCAGTGTAAAGTTGAAATGTTCATTTACTTTAGCTCCTAGCTCTTCAAGAAACTGCTGAGCAGTCATTTCCTCTACGCTTTGGGTATACCAAGCAAGCTGAGATTTTTTATGAACATTGTTGTGATATACATCTCTTGACCAATATGTTTTTGATCGGTATGTATAATTAAAGTGAATGAATAGTTCACTCCCGTCTGGACACTGCAACAATACGCGGTAATGTGGATTACGACGATTTTTATCTAAACTCATTTCTTTGATCTGCGCTAACATTATTCACCTCTAAAGCCATTACTTAATCATTTAAAGGTAAATGCCACACCACGCTATGTCCTAGCTCTGCCATCAACTAGAAAATCATATATTTTCTAAAATTCTACACGATATAGGACAAAAGAGGAAGAGATAATTTATTGGTGGACGTGTAAAGTTTCATATAAATCTTTTAGCTGCTCAGGGTATTGAGACCTTACGTAATAACCCGTAGGACGGTGCTCGATTAAATGAGAAGCAAATAAGTAGCCGATGAGCACGTGCATTTGTTCATCTGAAGTTTCTTGGTTTAATTCTCTTTCGAGTCGTTCAGCTAAATGTGAAGCCAGCTGTTTAATTTTTTCATCATGTGATAAAAAAAGCATTTTGTTCTCCCCCTTATAACGAATAAGTAACGCGGCCAATTCTAATAAAGACAAAGTCTTGCTTTTATAAGGATAATTATATTTTATTTTACAATAAAAGTATATAAATAGTTCTAAATATTCAAAATATAATTTGTTTCTTTTGGACTATTCGGCAACAAACAAAAAAAAAGAAGCGGGACAGCTCCCGCTTCTTTTACGTAAAAAGATGTTCGATTATCGAAATTTATTCCACTTCCACTGCCCAGCCGAATGGATCTTCCACTGTACCATTTTGAATACCTGTTAGAGTGTCATACAGTTTTTGTGATACTTCTCCCGTGTTTCCACCGTTGATGACCATTTTCTCGTTATTCCAAAATAGTTCGCCAATTGGAGAAATAACTGCAGCTGTACCTGTTCCAAATGCCTCTTCTAGTTTGCCTTCTGAATAAGCTTGCTTAATTTCTTCCATAGAAATACGGCGCTCAGTTACAGGCATATTCCAGTGTTTTAGCAGTTCAATGATGGATTTACGCGTAATTCCTTCCAAAATGCTTCCGTTCACAGATGGCGTTACTACTTCTCCATCGATTTTGAAGAAAATATTCATGCTTCCTACTTCTTCAATGTACTTGCGTTCAACGCCGTCTAACCACAGTACTTGTGAATAGCCTTTTGAGTCAGAAAGCTGCTGAGCTTTTAAGCTTGAAGCATAGTTTCCGCCTGTTTTAGCTGTCCCTGTCCCTCCGGCTACAGCACGAACAAATTCGCTTTCAACCGCAATTTTTACAGGAGCAATCCCTTCTTTGTAATATGAACCAACTGGAGAAAGAATAATGATAAATTGATAGCGGCCAGATGGCGCTACTCCTAAGTAAGGCTCTGTTGCGATGACAAACGGGCGAATGTATAGTGATGTACCTTCAGCAGTAGGAATCCATTCGCGGTCAATTTTAATCAGCTGCTTTAACGCTTCTAGCGCTAAGTCTTCATCAACATGAGGAATACAAAGACGATCGTTTGATTTATTTAAACGTTTGAAGTTCTCATCTGGTCTAAATAGTAATACTTGCTCTTTTTTTGTTACATATGCTTTTAGTCCTTCAAAAACAGACTGCCCGTAATGAAAGATCATGGATGCCGGATCTAATGTGATAGGTTGATAAGGTACAATACGAGCATCGTGCCATCCTTGGCCTTCTGTATAATCCATAATGAACATATGGTCCGTAAAGACTTTCCCGAATTGCAATTGATCAGATTGCGGCTTTTCTTTTTTTGTTTGACTTAGTGTTACATCGATTGAATAAGTTGTCATAGTTGTTTCTCCTTGCTCTTTATATTTACGGGTTTTTCGCTTAAACCTCTATATAAGTTACATTGTACAACTTTAGGGAAGCGTGTCACAATAGTTAGAGACGAAAAATTCTAAAAATTTTATAAAAATTATAAAGAAATAGCACCTAATCGAATTAAGTGCTGAACTGAAAAGGTTTTCTTTCTAAAAAAACTATTTCTACATTTTATTTACAACCATTTATAAACCAATTTTCACTCGAAGCTTTTCATCTTGTATTGAAAATTGTTTGATTTTCCCTACTGGAATGACCTTTATTTTATCAATTTCATTGAGATTGATATGAATTTGTTTTTCTTCATACGTAGTAACAGGCGGCTTATGAAAAATTCGATAGTTGATCCAATTTTGATTAAGAGGTTTCATTTCATGAATTTTGAATAAAAGCGTACGTTCTTTTGCTTCAAGAGGTTCTAGCACAATGGAAAACGGAATTCTCACCAGAAATTTTTTAATAATTCCATTCACGTGAATATAGGAGTCTTGAAATGAAATAGAAAATTGCTGAATTTGATCTTGCTTTGTCATTTGTTTTTGAAAAATTCGCATGAGCATAGAAGCGGATATAGGAACGGTTACACCGCTTTCAGCCATCTTTTCTTTCATTTTCGCCTGCACATTATCACTAATCACATCGTTTAGCTTTCTCTGTACCCAATCCTTCATGATGCACCTCCGCTATGAAGTTATTTTTCTGTTTCCTCTAACGCACGAATCGAAGCTGTTAAGTGATTTGACACGTCAGCAAGGCGATTTTTTGTAAGTTTCCCTTCAGCAAGATAGATGGGCTTCCCAAAGGAAATGACAATGGGATCTTTTGAAAATATCTCTTTTACATTTGCGGGTCCTTTGTAAACTGCGGGTACAATAGGAACCTTTGCCATACTTGCTATAGTGACTGCTCCTCTTTTTAAGGGAACGTCTTCCTCTGTTCGCGTCCCGCTAGGGAAAACCCCGACGATATGTCCTTCTTTTGCTAATTTAATAGGTGTTTTAATGCTGCTGGGTCCCGGGTTGTTACGATCTACTGGGAATGCGTTAAGTTTTTTTAATACATTACTAGTGAGTATATGATTAAAAAGCTCCTTTTTTGCCATAAAATGAATTTGGTGAGGCAAAATAGCCGCACCAAGCGCTACAACGTCTACCCATCCCTTATGCGAACAAGCGATCACAAAACCTGTGTCTGTTGGTAAAGACTCTTTATTCCTTATGTAAAGCTTACCTCTTCTTTTTAATAAAAATTTACATGCGTGAGCCGCAAGATTATACATAAACATTTCCTCTTCCCTCTATTATTTGAAAATATATACAAAATTATATCACTTGATATTAATATCTGGTACTAAAAAATAAATGTAACATCTTTTTACACGATAGCTTACCTACTTCTCTATATATTGTAAAAAAGTAGATATTGAAACCTCTGTTTTTGGTCAACTTGACTAATGACATCCCTTAAAAAACATTTTACTATTAATGTATCATTCTAAATGTAATATTTATTAACATTACATGTGATATAATTAAAGGAGGTTTTTAGGTGAATAACCAAAATCGACCGTTTCGACTAGCTTCATTAGGATTACAGCACGTACTCGCTATGTATGCAGGTGCCATTCTCGTTCCGCTGATGGTAGGACGCGCATTAAATTTAAATGCACATGACTTAGCCTATCTCGTAGCCATTGATTTACTGACCTGCGGACTAGCTACGCTGCTGCAGGCTTGGACGAACAGGTGGTTTGGGATTGGCCTTCCTGTTGTACTTGGAAGCTCATTTGTAGCGGTGACTCCTATGATTGCAATTGGAACTCAATATGGAATTAGTGCCGTTTACGGAGCGATTATTGCCGGTGGTATTTTCATCGTACTGGCAGCAAGTTTTTTAGGGAAAATTATTAAATTTTTCCCTCCCGTTGTCACCGGAACGGTTGTGACGATGATTGGTTTATCGCTTGTACCATCCGCTGTCCGAAATATGGCAGGAGGAGTGGGAAGCAAAGATTTTGGTTCTCTTTCTAATCTTCTTCTTTCTTTTGGTGTTCTAGCGCTTATTTTGACTTTAAATCGATTTTTCAGCGGTTTTCTTCGTTCTCTTTCTGTGTTGATTGGAATTGTAGTTGGAACAATAGCCGCTGTATTAATGGGAAAAGTTGATTTTACTAATTTTAATGAAGCTTCTTGGCTGCACATTCCCACTCCTTTTTATTTCGGGATGCCTACTTTTGAAATCGGCCCTATTTTAACAATGATTCTCGTATGCTTGGTCATTATCATTGAGTCTACAGGCGTATTTTTAGCGTTAGGAAAGCTGTGTGATCGGGAATTAACGGAAAAAGATTTTGCAAAAGGCTACCGTGCAGAAGGAATCGCCATTGTCCTTGGAGGACTATTTAATGCTTTCCCTTACAATACATTCGCTCAGAATGTAGGACTGGTTCAATTATCGAAAGTAAAAACAAAAAATGTAGTGGTAGTAGCCGGCTTCATTCTCGTATTACTGGGGCTTGTTCCGAAAATAGCTGCTTTTACAACCATTATTCCCACCCCTGTTTTAGGAGGAGCAATGGTCGTGTTGTTCGGTTTAGTTATTTCATCAGGCATCAAAATGCTAAGTGCTGTCGATTTGGCCAAACAAGAAAATTTGCTGATTATTGCGTGCTCTCTTTCACTTGGCCTTGGTGTAACGGTGGTACCTGATTTATTCGCTCAGCTCCCAAGTGCTTTGCGCGTAATTGTAAGTGATGGAGTTATTACGGGAAGCTTGGCTGCCATTTTATTAAATCTCTTTTTTAACGCATCAATTGAACGAAAAGTACCTTCTGTCTCTTTAGAGAAGACAGATTATTCAGAAATAAAATAAAGAGGTGTAGTATGAATAACGTATCCGTGCAGTATGTAAATCAGCTTAGCAAGAAGCATTTTGTTTCACTAGTTGGTGATATATTTGAACATTCACCTTGGGTTGCAGAAGAGGCTTATTTTAAAGGCCCTTTCTCTTCCGTTGAACAACTTCATGGCATGATGAAAGAAATTGTAGCGCAAGCATCTGTAGAAAAACAGCTAAAGCTGCTGCAAGCTCATCCAAATCTAGGTGAAAATATTGCTATGACATCTGCTTCTACTGAAGAACAAACCAAAGCAGGCTTACAAAACTTAACACAAGATGAGTATGAACAGTTTTCTTTTCTTAATGGAAGGTATATGGAGAAGTTTCCTTTTCCTTTTATTTTGGCAGTACGAGGTAAACAAAAAGAAGATATCTACGAGGCAATGAAAAGTCGTTTACTAAATACCGAGCAAATAGAGTTCGATACAGCGTTAGAAGAAGTATATAAAATTGCTTTCTTTCGCTTAACTGATAAAATTACTGAAGATAAGGAGACAAAGAAACGAGCATGACTAAAATTACAACGCATATTTTAGACCTCACCCACGGATGTCCGGCTGCTTTTGTCAAAGTTGATTTCTATCACATCCAGTCGGAAAGTAAACGAATAAAGCTTTCTCATGGTACTACAAATGAAGACGGGAGGTTAATAACTCCGCTCTTCTCTTCTGAAGCGTTTGAGTCAGGAGATTATGAACTTTTGTTTCACATTGGGGAATATTATAAAAAACAAGAGGTCCAAACAACAAATCCGCCCTTTTTAAATCAAGTTTCTGTTCGAGTCGGATTGTCTTCTGAACAAGAACACTATCATATCCCTTTACTTGTGTCACCGTGGGGGTACCAAATTTATAGAGGAAGTTAAAAAAAGAAACGGCGTCTTTAAACGTCGTTTCTTTTTTTAGTTGAGCAATTTAGACATATAGTACTCATCAATAAACAAACCGCCAATTCGCAGTGAATGTTTCTTTGTTCCTTCGATTTCAAATCCTACTTTATCATATAAAGAAAGAGCCTTTTCATGCTGTATAGCGACTGTAAGTTCAAGACGATGAATATGGTGTTCTCTCGCCCATTCTTCAAGTGCACCGATTAAAGCTGTCCCAATCCCTTGATTTTGAAACGTCTTTCGAATACCTAATGTCAAAGAAGCGATGTGAGCGTTTCGGTTAGCTTCGCCCCCTGTTGCAGCTATATATCCCACAAGCATCTCGTTTTCTTCTGCTACAATAATCGTAGAGTTTGGCTGCTGCTTAAAGATTTCGATGTTTTTCTCCTGCTGATCTGTACTCAACTTTCGCTCTCCGCTTTCGAACAGCATAAACTTACTTTCTTCTTCAATCTGTTTAAGCAAATCTACAAAGTTTGCAGCATCATGTAATTCTAGTTCTCTAATTTGCATGCTGATCCCCCTTTTTGTGTGTCCCTTTTGTTTGTATATGTATTGGTTCACCTTTATAAAATATAGCTTTACAGTTTCTTACGAAAAATACGGCTTTTTAAGTAGCTGCAGTAGAACGAAAAACCTACTAATCTCCCTTTTTTTGAAATCCTTTTTTCCTCTGTATAATTTTAAATCACTTATCAACTTCTGTAAATTTTTTAGATTCCCTCTTTTAATTTCCATTTATCTTCCTTTTATATGGGTTTGAATTGGATCTAAGGAGACCTTTTATAGAAAACACATGACTATTATCCTGTTTTTTGTGAAGAAAGAAAGCGATAAATGTAATTTTATTTATAATCGTTTAGAATAGAAAAAGTGGAAATTTTATGTACCTATCCTCCTTAATTATTGGTCTGTGAAAGGAAATCATTATGAAAGTACAACCCGCAAAATGTGGTGTATATGTCTTAAGCGGTCTAGGGGCTGTTATGGTGTTCTTCTTACTTTTACTTAAGAACAGTGCTTTCTTTCTAGAGGAAGAATACGATCAAAACAAACCTGAAGCTGCGCTTGCGGTCAACGAACATACCTATCACCTTCACAAAGGTTCTATTAACTGGTCAAACGGCCGTTCAACAACAAAAAAAGAAATAAATGTATATGATTTATATACATACATATCGCAGCAAAAAAGCATACCATTGAAGCAGCAGCAATCAGTTAAGCTCCATTTTTCCAACCTAGACGGCGCTTATATTCGCGGCGTGAACGTGCATATATGGAAAAATAACGGCGAAAAAACCAAGCTGTTTGTCAAAAATAATGAATTTAAGATTCCTAAAAATCAAGGTTTTTACGTTGTAGATATCGTGATTAACTCTACAAGAGGAACCATGCAATATGCGGCAAATGTGCAAATACAGTAAGTTTGGTTGCAGTAAATAAAAGGGGCAGAAATTATAGAAGGGATCAAAAAGTTATCACAAAAAAAGAGAGCAATATGCTCTCTTTTTTATAAAATGAAAAAGACGTCCACGCAGGACGTCTTTGATGCGTTTGTGGCGGGGACCGTGTGACCACATTCACACGTTTAGCTCGAAAGCATGTCCTTCGACTTACACAAATTAGCTCATCGCTTTATTAATATAACATCCGCCATAGAAAAAAGCAATCAATTTTTAAATAGTTTTTTCTATTTATACATATTTCGCAAGAATCCACAAAATAATATGCATGCGTAGCTATTCAATCTCTCCATTTTTAGTCTATTTTATCCCTTATTCGAATACACTAATAGACCAACCTATGCGCAGTTTTTGAAAAAGGATGTGAATAGCTTGTTTCAAATCACTGATTTCCCTGAATTTTCATGGTCGTACTCTAGGCATAAAATGATCACACAGTGCAAACGAAAGTATGCATATCATTATTATGTCTCACACAACGGATGGCTCGACAGCGCTTCTGCACAGTCTCAAAGCGCTTATCGTTTAAAAAAGGTTTCTACTTTATCTATGTACGCAGGACAAGCCGTCCGTCAAGTGATTACAGAGGCCATTTATGACTATACATCTACACAGCTTGTCCCGAGTGAACAGAACTTAGTCGAGAAAGTGCAGCAGCTACTAAATAACGCACTGCGTGACTCTACTGACTACGGAGAGCTTTGGTATCATAAGCCCGCTCAGTATAAAATGCTTTTAGAATTCTACGAAAATGGCTATATTTCTAAAAAAGATCTTAAAGACATGCACACACGGGTACAAATTTGTATACATCACTTTTTGCAAAGTAAATCGTTTTGCGACATGGTATCTTCACCTTTAGAAGTAGAGTCTCATCAGTCATTTCGTTCTATAAATGTGTATGATCATAAAGTATATGCTCCCTTCCATTCTCTTTTTAAGCATACAAATACAGAAGAATTTACGATTGTTGATTGGAAAACGAGTAAACAAACAAAAGATGATTTGTTTCAACTGGCGATATACGCCCTCTACGTGCTAGCCGAATACAATATTTCCGTTGATGAGATAAAAGTCCGAAACGAATACTTGCTTTCGGGCAGTTCGCGTACGTATCAGCTTACCCTTCACGAAATTGAAGCCATTCTTTGGCAAGTTGATACAAGCATTGATTATATGAAAACTTTTTTGGAAGACTCAGAGGTAAATCAGCCTCTTCCGCTTGAGCATTTTCCTAAAGCAGATACGCCTGCCTCCTGTCACGGCTGTGCATTTAAAGAGTTGTGCCAAACAGGATAAAAATCACTTGGAAATCGTCTATATTTTTTAATAAACTTTTTTATTGTCAAAAGAACCTTTGCTAGCATATAATTTGCATTAAGGAAACATTTTATACTTCATATAAAAAAATTAGCTTGGGCTATTTGTTGTTCATCAAAGAAAGGAGCACTAGACATGAAAGATCAAAACGGCAGTAAAGCATTATCAGCTATGCAGCTAAGTGCTCAAGACGTATTGTCGGGTAAAACAAAAGGAATTAAGCGATTATTGCCTTTCTTAGGGCCTGCTTTTATCGCAGCGGTTGCCTATATTGACCCAGGGAATTTTGCTACTAACATTGCAGCAGGATCTCAATACGGATACATGCTGCTTTGGGTTGTATTAATTTCTAACTTAATGGCTGTCTTAATTCAATCGTTGTCAGCTAAATTGGGTATTGCAACGGGCCTGAATTTACCTGAGATAGCACAAGAACACTTCCCATCCTTCGTTTCTTTTGGGCTTTGGATACAAGGGGAATTGGTCATTATGGCGACGGATTTAGCAGAATTTATTGGGGCTGCTCTTGGCATTTATTTATTATTTCATATTCCTTTGTTCCCAGCTGCACTTATCGCAGCGGTAGGTTCTTTTGCTATTTTAGAATTGCAAAGACGAGGTGTTCGACTGCTAGAAGCAGCTATTGCGGCGATGGTTTTTATTGTGGTATTAGCTTTCGGGACCCAAATGTTTCTTGCACACCCAGACGGTGCAAGTGTTGTCCATGGCTTATTCGTCCCTCAGTTTCACGGAACAGACAGCGTTCTATTGGCTTCGGGAATTTTAGGTGCTACAGTTATGCCGCACGCAATTTATTTGCACTCAGCTCTTACACAGCGACGCGTGGTAGGAACTACTGAAGCGGAGAAAAAAGCGATCTTCCGCTTTGAATTTATTGATATTGTTATTGCCATGATTATTGCTGGTGCAATTAATGCAAGCATGCTGATTGTCGCAGCCGCTCTATTCTTTAAAAACGGACTAAACGTGCAAGATTTGGACGTGGCTTTTACACAATTTGAACATTTAATTGGTCCCTTTGCAGCTATTGCGTTCGGTGTTGGATTATTATCTTCAGGACTTTCAAGCTCTTCGGTCGGAACGATGTCTGGAGATGTCATCATGCAAGGGTTTATTAAACGGAGAATTCCTTTATATCTTCGCCGGTTTATTACAATTATTCCGCCGCTTTTGATTATTGGGCTTGGCGTTAATCCAACAAGTGCACTAGTTGTCAGTCAAGTTATTTTATCGTTCGGAATTGCATTTGCGCTTGTACCTCTTATCATGTTCACAAGTAATAAAAAAATCATGGGCGGATTGGTTAATCATAAAGCTACAACGTCTGTAGCTTGGGTGATAGCTGCATTAGTCATTTGTTTAAATATCTTTTTGATTTACCAAACGTTCGCATAGTAAGTAAATCAAACTTTCAAGAAAAAACAAAAAAGAGACCCTGAAAAGTTAGATATAGTCTAACAACTGGGTCTCTTTTTTATTATTTTTTATTAAACGATAGTAAAAATGAAGTAGACGAGAGTTCCAATAATGGCCGACAGTACTAAGCAACCCAGTGGATATAAATAAGAATAGTTTTCTTTACGGATTGAAAGTATACGATCAACAACAAAAATAAGAACAATTCCTATCATTCCAAATTCAAACATTAGTAATCCAAAAATGGCATGGAATATGAAGGATAGGACAAAATCAATTTTTTTACTACGGTCTTTTACAAAAGCACTGACTAATAAATCAACGATAACCGTGCCCAACGTCCCCATTATTAAAAAGAAGGGCGTAAAGAATAAAAGGTATAAAGGAAATAATTCGATGAAATGCGAACCGTTTTTATTTATAGTAAAATTGGGAATTGACTCTTTTATCCCGGGTATAAAACAAAAAAGCAAAGCAAAAAGAAACGCAGCTATAATAGCCGCGGATAGCTTTCTATTCAAATGCATGTTTATTTTTTTATTACTAAATTCAGTAGTTGTTTTTGTATGTTTATCATTCATATGTCTTTAACGTGATGTACGCACCTTTTCCTTTCTCATAACTTTGTTATTTATATTTTATGTCTATCTTTTGTTACCAGCAGTTACAATAATACACGTTCTTTTTGAACTTGACTACACTAACGCGTTTTATGTCTATCGTTTGCTCCGCTTCCCTTGTATATTCCTTCTTTTTATTCAGGAGTTGTAGTATCGTTTGCTCTTTCTATGAGAAACCTACATGGTGTTTATATGGTAATCAAGGATAAGATTGGTAGAATGTGAATAAAATCAGTGAGATTTGGAATGGATATAGGACCTACAAAGACTGCTGTGCTTATTTTTACAACAAAAAAGAGACGATTTCCGCCTCTTTTTTGTTTGTATTATGAATTTAGTTCATCTAAAATTGAATGCAGTTCACTTAAATGGGTAATTTCATAAGTAGGAATGACTTCATTTCGCTCTTTATCGTGACGATTAATCCATACAGATTTCATTCCAACGCGAGAAGAACCCAGTATATCTGTCATTAAATTATCTCCAACCATAATCGCCTCATCTTTCTTTAAATCCATAAGTGATAAAGCATGGTCGAAAATAGATGGATCAGGCTTACCGCGGCCAAATGCACCTGAAATCACAATCTCATCAAAATATGGAACTAGTTCTGATGTAATATCTAATTTGGTATTTTGTAAGTCAGGTGAACCGTTTGTTAACAGCAGCAGCTTGTACTTTCCTTTTAATTGATCAAGCACTTCAAACGTTTCTTCGTATACAAACGGTGTTTTGCGGCGCTCTAATGGAAAACGCTCGGCTAGCTCTGCTCCAAAAGAATCATCGTGAATTCCTAAAGCACGAAGACCTCGAGTCCAAGCTTCTTTGCGATAAGTAGGAACAATATCTTTCATTTTGCGGAATTCATCATGATCGTCTAAAAAATTCCCCCATAATCCTTCAAATGGATTAATGCCGATCATTTGCGTAAATTCATAGGTTTCATACGAAGCATATAATTCCCTTGCTTCCTTACGCACCGCTTCTTCTAGTTCTTCAGGTTTTAGATTATATTTCTCACTTGCATATGTACATGTTGCAACGAATGCTTCTTTTACGCTTTTTTGATCCCAAAGTAGCGTGTCATCTAGGTCGAAAAATACCGCTTTAATCATGGATGTGTGTACCTCCTACTGTTTTTGAAAAAGTTTAACTATTCTTACACTAGATTACAAGGATACACCCAATAAGTCTAGTGTATTTGCGATTTATTCTGTAAATTTCTTTTTATAAAGCGTCACTTTTATAAACAAATTTACAGAAATAAAAACAGCTGATATAATCACAGCATGTATGTATGCAGGAGGTTTTATATGGAATCGTTAGAAGAAATATTCGGCATTCCCACGGTTCGTACAAGTAAGCGCTTAAGTAGAGTGGTTGCCGCACGCTTGCGCCCTTTTGGAATTACGCCAGAACAGTGGACCGTTTTAAAACGCGTATCAGAAGCTGAATATAGTACACAGAAGCAATTAGCTGAGCGAGCAGATAAAGATCAAGCGACGCTGACTAAAATTTTAGATTTACTAGAAAAACAAAATTGGATTCAGCGTGTTAGGAATCCAGAAGATCGCCGCTCGTTTTTTATTCAAATAACAGAAGACGGCCTGCGTTTAAAAACAGAAGTGACGCCTGCTGTAGAACAGGTATTTTTCGAATTAACGTCCGAATTAAACGAGCAGCAGGTTAAAATTTACACCGAAACTTTACAAAAACTTGAATACCGCGCCGAACAATTGCTTCAAGACACAGAAGACCTGCGTTAAATACCCAAAACCCCACAGCTAACATTCTGCGGGGTTTTACACGTAGTTGGCGATGCATAGTACTTCTTTTATTTTTGAAATCACTTGTTTGGTTTCATCTGTTAAAGAGGTGAATTTAAACGCGATGGATTCTGCATTTGGATTAATGAAGGGTTCTTTGTTTGTGTCTTTGCGGTAGTCTTCAATTTGTTCTAAACAATATTTTAAAATAAACGACAAGTTCGCACGTCGAAATCTCAAACTGACGGTAGAAGGCCATCTTTTTTGAAACTGATTGCTTCCCTCATACTGAATCGCTCCGATGTAGCGTTCTCCGGATAAAAAAGACTCTTTGCTTCGATATAGCTGAACGGTTTGGGCTGTTCCGCTCCAGTCAATATAAATACCTGCTGTTTCACAAACTTCGTATATGTAATGAAAAAGCTCCGTTACTTCTCCGAAATGGTAGTGAAGCGGATGTTTAGCCGTCATAGGTAGCTCCCTCCTTTATCGACTTTCTACCATTATATTGTAGGAAAAGTAACTTATTCATTTATACAACTTATTTCATACGCATAAGCAGTAAAAATGAAAATCTATTTGTTTTTAGTTTACATAAAAATATTATAAGTAATTAGCGATAACCCGACTTTCGAAACGCGTCGTATACCGTATCCTCTTGAAGTTTTTCAAGATAAACGTTCGTTGTAGCAATAGAAGAGTGCCCTACTACTTGCTTCACAACCGCAAGCGGAACATCATTAGCTAAACTATTTGTAATAAAGGTATGACGAAACCAATGAGGAGAAATAGACGCGTTTCCTTTTACTTTATAAACAGCTGATTTAATCGTTCGATACAACGTTGTATAGGATAATCGCTTCTTTTCGCCGGTACGATAGTACTCTTTAATGGAATAAAAAAGCGGTTCAGTATTAAAAGGACTTAGTTCGGTGCTTTCATTTAACGCTTGCCGGTAAGTGAAAAGCGTTTCTTTCACATCATCAAACACGGGAATAGTGCGTTCTTTTTTTCCTTTACCAATCACATCTACAACCAAATTTCCGCGGCGGTCTTCGCGGAAGCTTCCCCAATTTAAACTCAGCAGTTCACTTGAACGCATTCCACTCATATACAAAAGCATTCCCATTAAGCGGTTGCGCGCTTTGAATTCCTTTTCATGTTGGCGAATGCGCACGACGGATTCTAACGCATTTACAATTACCTGTGCTTCGCGATCGGTTAGCTCTCGGTACTCAGTACGATTTTGTTTTTCTTTATCACTGTAATGTCCTTTTGCAATAGATGGCTTTTCAATCCATGTGGTATACAGCGAAGGATAAAAATGAGTAGCGTGTCCAAACTCTAGCATTCTTCTAAAAAATTCTAGCTTTCTTGCAGCAGTTCGATTTGCATATTGATTCATCATTTCTTCATTAAATAATTTGACTTCCATAAATCCAATCGATTTTAATGTAATCTCTCGTTCGTAGAAAAAAGACAGAATCGTTTTCATGTCTTGATTGTAAGATCTGATCGTATGAGGAGAAAGTGATTTTTTAATAATACGCATTGAAAAAAAGAGCTGAATAAATTCTTCATCTGAAACGTGCTTTAAATTCAAGTTGTTATCTTCATCTAACAGCTCTGCCTCTTCCCACTGCTCTTTTAGCTGGCGAAACGAATTTTTCGCAGGCGACAATTCAAATTCTTCCATTTTACCCCTCCTAATTATAAAAAACGAAGATATACTTTTTAAACGAACCAGAATTAAATATAACGAATTTTTATTCATTCGCAACAAATACCATTAAAAGTTTTCAAAAACCTCTCAAAACGTAATTTAGAAAGCCGGTTTTTAAAGATTTCAACACGAATATCCATTATATGTAAAATTTATTCTATTTTCTGCTTATTTTTCTACTTTATCATATAAACGCTTGATAAGGAAGAGTTATCTTGCGTTAGTTAACTAAAGGATTCTATTTGTGTTATACAGTAATGTTTGAAGAACACTATTAGAAGTTTAAGCGGTACTGACTTTGGATAATCAGTAAATTAGATTGACGTCCTCAAAGGAGCCTCTTTACAAATAAAAACATCACGCTTAGCGTGATGTTTTTTAAAGTGATTCAATTTTAGTCAGGTGCAGCTGTTTGTTGCTGTAAGAAACGGTATACGTTCGGTAATACTCTTTTTCTTGACTTTGACCGTTCGTTGTAATGGAAATGACTTCTTTCGTTTGGATTGTATAGACCGCTTCGTCCTCTTCTTCACTCACAGATTCCACGTCTAATACCGAATAATCAACGAGTTCTTCTCGAATGTCTCTTTCATACAGCATTTTCACAAGTTGCTTTTGATCATTCCATAAAACACTATCCCGCTGGATATAAGGCTGTACGTGTTCAAATTTATTCGTGTTAATGGACTTTGTTAAATCTTGCAAATAATGTTCAATAAAAATATCTGCTGTTTCTTGATCAACCTTTTGGATGTTTTTTAAATTAAAATCTTTTTCATCCTTCTCTTCTTTTTCTTTTTCACCTTCGGTAAAATCGTCGATTCGCTGAGAGCTGATTTTGCTGATGGCATATTTTTTATTGTTCTCTTTAAAAATCAAAATTTCTTCCTTTTCCCCTTTTTCATTTGTACGAGTGGTTTCACCTTGGTATGAAATATCACTCGAAGGATTAATTGACTTTACGTATTCGATATATTCATCGGCCGTAATGTTCAGGTATTTTTGATGATAGGTAACTTCATCCCATTCATTTAACTTCCAGTGCTTATTAACGTATTTAAAATTCATGTAAATGGTCAGGCCGCCGCTTCCTTCTTTACTAATTGGCTCGATGGCTGATACTGAAAATTGTCCAGCGTGGTTGTTAATAAGTTCAAAGCGAATAAGGTGAGTTACATCAGGAAAAAAGCTCATATTACATTCTTTGCAGTAATAGTTAGTAGAGATACTTTTTAACTTTGTTGCAATTAAAGACGATGTCGCATATGGCGTTAGCGCTTTTTTTAGCGTTTCATAATCAGCAGGGTTAGATTCATTTTCCCATTCATACTCTTCACCTAATTCTTTATAGGTACTTGAAATTTTGTTCATCGTCTCAACCGCAGTTTTTTCTGCTTTTTTTTCTGATACAAGATCAGGTGGAAGAGATGACTTAGCTTGATCTTTTGGGATCACTTCATCTGAGGAAGGTTCGGTTGGTTTGGATAACTTAACTGTTTCTTTTTCTTCACAGGCTGTCAAAACCATTAGCAGCAGTAGAACGAATGCAATCGTCCATTTTTTATGCATAAGGTGTCCTCCTCAATGCCGAATTTAGTCTGTTTTAAAAATGATCTTTAATTCTCAAACGTATCGAGCACGTAATCACCGCTTGGAATTCCCCACTTTGCCTTTTTATTTTGATCTGTTTTAGCAAGTAATGAAATCGAATTTTCTTTGAGCGTAATGACAATTGTTCCTTTATTTCCTTGTCCATCATTTTCATATTCAATGGCTGCTTGGTTATTTTCAAAGCGAATATTTTTTTGTTCAACGGTTGACACGCGGATTTTGCTAGGTGGCTGGTACGAATTTATTTTAATCGTTGCTTCCGAGTTGGATGTAGCAAGAAATTGAATGATAGGAGATCCGTTATCATTGCCAGTGGTCCATTTTCCATCGTAGTCGTGTAAATCTGTTGTTTGTGTAGTGGGAGTTTCAGTGCTTGCATTTGGTTTAGATGAAAAGTCAAATGGTTCTACACTAGATAACTTTAACGTATCGTTTTGATAAACGGCTGTATAAAGGCGGTCACAAATTTTAGTATAAGGATCTTTACCCGGCTGCTTTAATAAGCTTTCTTCGTGGGTTTGTATTTTGAACACATGGTTAGGTTCTTCATACCAATTGACAATATGAAACGTTTGCTTCTTCTGCTTGATGCCTTGGCGTGTGAAATTTTCAACAAGAAGGTTCTGCTCTTTATAAAAAGAACTGTCTGTTTTCAAAAAAGCTTTTAGATCATCAAAGGAGTTTTGATCAACTGCTTTTCCAAATGCTGAAAAGTAATCAGTCATCCACGCTGTAATAAATTTTCCGGTCATTGTTTCTTTATCTAAATCAATCGATTGAATGCTTTCTACCTGTGTTTTTGGTTCATTTAGTACTTTTTTTGCATCTTTTTCTACTATCATTGTATTTCCGTCTTTTATTGTCTCTTCTTGCTGACAGGCTGATAACAGAATAGATGAAACAACCGTGATAATGATTGTATTACGTTTGTTCATCATAATTGCCCCTTCTTTATCTAATATAAATGTATGTATATTCTTCCAACAAACAGACCTAGTATATCATTCTACAAAAAAACGCTCAACCCTTTAATTTCACAAGAAAAACGGCTTGCCTTTACAGCGAGCCGTTTTTTCTCCTATTTAATGGATGCTTCTTGATACGAATTGGCTGCTTCTTTTTTGAGCTGTCTAGAACCATAAAAGACATAGTAAATAATTGAAAGAAGGAAAATTCCAAGAATCACATACATTAAAGGTAGAGAAACGCCAAACAGCATTAAACTTGTTGTAAGCACACTGTATTTTATAATGCTGTATAAGCACAGAATCCCTAATACTAAGGCGATGCTTGGCACTACCGGGTAATTTACTTTAAAGGGACGAGACAAGTTAGGTTCTTTTTTGCGTAAAATAAAAAGAGAAACTAAACTGATGCAGTACATCATCATTGCTCCGAATACAGATAAGATAATAAGGGCATTGGCAAACGTGGCAGATCCAGCACAAATCACACCGATTGCTCCTGGAATCAACAAACCGCCGACAGGAACTCCTTTTTTATTCGTTTTAGCAAGAAATTTAGGAAAGTAACCATCTCGTGCAAGCGCATAGGTCTGTCTTGAAAATCCCATGATGATTCCATTTAAACTAGCAATCAACCCGAATAATCCAATAATCGCAACAACGGTTGAAATACCGTTTCCATATACAGAAGACAGCGCCTGTGGAAGTGGATAATCGGCTAGCTTCCCGCTTCCTCCGCCAAGTCCTGCTGTTACAAATAGCGTAAATAACGTTGCGGTTGCTAAAGTGATAATCGCTCCAATAAACCCTTTAGGGATATTTTTCTTTGGATTTTCCACTTCTTCCGCTGCCATCGCTCCGCCTTCTATTGCTAGATAAAACCACACAGCGAATGGAATAGCTGCTAATACCCCCGTTGGACCATTAATAAATGAGTGGTCATTAAAAATATTTGATGTTTGTACATGAGGCAAACCAGCTACATAAAAAATAGATAAACCAATTAGTGCAACAATGGTAGCTGTAAGCTCAATCACCGCTACTTCTTTTACCCCGATTAAATTTAGTAAAACAAAGAAAATAAAGGCACCTACCGTTGCATATACAGGGTTAACTGCTGGGATAAGAAAGTGCAGGTATGCTCCTGTTGATACGGCAATAGCAGGAGGAGCAAAAATAAATTCAAGCAAGCATGCAATTCCGGCGATATATCCGCCGAAAGGTCCAAGTGCTCTTCTTGCATAAGCTGAAGGTCCACCAGCTTGCGGGATAGATGTTGAAAGCTCTGCATAGCTGAACATAAACGTCGTATAAAACACAGTTACAATTAACGTCGCAATGGCAAGTCCGATAATCCCACCTTGTTCAAACCCATAATTCCATCCAAAGTATTGTCCTGAAATAACCATGCCGACTGAAATAGCCCATAAATGAATAGGTTTTAATTGTTTTTGTAACGCCATACCTTCTCCTCCTTTTGATGTTTAGACAATAAGATGTACGCCGCTTGTTTGCTGCTTGATCATTTTGTCAATCATGGTACCGATATGTGCGGCTGCCTCAATAGGAGGCGTTCCTCTTTTATGAATATTAGAAATAACCATACGATCAGACTCTTTTTTGCCTTTGCTAGGTTCATAGCACATGTAAGCACTCATTGATTCAGCACTGACCAGCCCAGGTCGCTCTCCAATCAATAGCACAAGTGCTTTTGGCTTTATGATCTCGCCGATTTCATCCATACATGCAACTCGTCCTCCTTTTACAAAAAACGAAGTCCCGATACGAAGTCCATATGACTCCAGTGAATCAATTAAAGCAGGATACACGTCGCTCATGTTTTCTTCAATTGCCTTAGCGCTCAGTCCATCTGATACCACTACTTGTACATCAGGCTGTGGCACGCAGTTTTTAAAAATTTCTTTCTTAGCGTCATCTGCTAATAACCTCCCTTGATCCGGCCGTTTTAAATAATGTTCTTTTGACTCCACGCGTGTATTCACAGGAAAAAGGTTAAACTCAGATAGAATATCTTCTGAAACTGCGCCGTATACAGAGTCTACGGCTGCAGCATGATCGGTGCGAAAAGATAAAACGTCTTTTGTTAGCGGCCTTGTTCCTGTACGGCCGACACCTATGCGGGCAGGGGTAAATTGTTTAAGTGTTTCAAGCGGATCGTGATTTGACTTTGGTATCATAGTAAGCACCTTCCTTAAATCAAATTCATAAAAACAGTTGGGTCTCCAGCTCTTGATGTAAACCGTCCGTTTTCCATAATACGCTGATCTTCAAGCCATTTTTGAAATAACGGCGTTGGGGTACGTCCAAGTACATTGCGCACCGTTGCGATATCATGATAACTAAGAGACTGATAGTTTAGCATGCAGTCATCAGCCATAGGCACTCCTATCACAAAGTTCACTCCAGCGGTTCCTAGAAGCATACTTAAATTATCCATATCGTTTTGATCAGCATCCATGTGATTGGTGTAACATACGTCTACTCCCATAGGCAAGCCATGCATTTTGCCCATAAAGTGATCTTCAAGCCCAGCTCGTAGAACTTGTTTGCTGTTATATAAATATTCAGGTCCAATAAATCCAACAACCGTGTTAACTAAGAAAGGCTTGTAGTGACGAGCTAAGCCGTAGCACCTAGCTTCGAGCGTTACTTGATCAATGTTATAGTGAGCTTCTGCTGACAGTTCAGAACCTTGTCCTGTTTCAAAATACCAGCGGTTTGGACCTTTTGCCGTTCCTTTTTCATGAATTAGCGCTGTCGCTTCATCGAGCATAGACAGTGAAATTCCAAATGAATCATTACCAGCTTCTGTACCTGCTAAACTTTGAAAGATCAAGTCAGCAGATGCTCCTTTTTCGATTGCTCTCATCTGACTTGTTACATGTGATAATACACAGTTTTGAGTAGGGATGGACCATTCATTGATTATATTTTTTGTTTCATTTAAAAGCGCGTAAATATTATCCGTTGTGTCAATAACGGGGTTAATTCCAATAACCGCATCTCCAATTCCATAGCTTAACGCTTCGTATAGAGATGCTCTCATTCCTTTTAAGTTATCTGAAGGATGATTAGGCTGGGCCCGAGAAGCCAATACTCCTTTTTGGCCGATAGTCGTTTGGCAAGTAGTTTGCACTTCTATCTTGGCAGCTCCTTGAATTAAATCTAAATTGGACATAATTTTAGTAGCTGCCGCAATCATTTCGCTGCTTAATCCTTTGCTAAGTGCAAGAAGGTCTTCTCCGCTATGCTGATCAGATAAAATATATTCTCGCAAATCTGCTACCGTCCAGTTTTTTATAATGTCGTAAGCCGATGAATCGATCTGACTTTCGATTATTGCCGAGACGTTGTCTTCATCTGCGCTTAGCAGCGGGTAATTTCGAATATCAGCAAGTGTGATATCAGCTAGAACTTGTTTGGCTGCCATTCGTTCTTTCATTGACTCGGCGCTAATTCCTGCTAGCTGATCTCCAGAACGTTCTTCGTTTGCTTTGGCCATGATTTCTTTTAAGCTATAAAATGAAAATGTTTCTCCTAATAATCGTGTAGTTTTAAACATCGTTTCCTCCTTGTATATTTAGTGGATTAGGATGAAAAAGCGAGCGTTTTAACGGAAACGGAGATTGCTTCTCCAGCTACTGGTAACCCTAAATCGATGTAATCTCCGTGTGTAAAATCAATTTGATCTAAACAAATAATTTCTAATTCTTTCTTCTGTTTGGCTAGTGCTTGTCCTAAGGCTTTTGCAATATCTTGCTCGCATAAAACAACGAGGCACTTAGCTCCCTTAAAACAAGCACCAAATTCAGCGCTTATTACTTTTGCTAATTCTTGAAGCATCTTATAGCTGCAGTAAGGAAAATGCGATAAAGCAATAGCAACGGGAGGATCTTCTGCGCTGAAAATAGTTGAAGCCTGCATGCATGACGCTCGAGCTCTTTCTTGAAACAGCTGCGGATTCCACTCCTCCTCTGGCTGTACAGGTATTTCTATAATCGGAATGTTTTTCAGCGGCAGTTTTTTAGACTTAATGTATACGGTTGATCCGCTAACTTCTGTATTTTGCATGCCAGCCCCAATGACAGTAGCGCGCGTTGTTTCAGCGGCTTGAGATACGTGTATGGATTGAAACTGATACGCTAGCAGAGGACCAATGTCTCCATGTACAGCCACTTCCCTCACTGTTTTCGGCTTTTGCTTCTCCATCATTGCTCCTACCCCTCCTGAAATCATAATTGTTTCTGGTTGGATAGAAGATCTTGTATGAGGAGAAACGAGCAGCGAAGAGGTTTGAATTAGTGCTCTTACATAATTCACGGTTTCTTCAGCTAGTAATTGACAGATAGACGAGAGTTTTTCAAATGTTGCTTTTTCACCTTCTCGCAGTATTAAAGAATTATTTTTTAAAAATTCAGTTAAATAAGGTGAAACGTAGGTAACAAAGCCGTCTGAATTCAGCCGAATTAATCTTCCACCTACATGCAGCGTAAACGTTTCGATCACTTTTCCGTTTTGACATAAAGCGATGTTAGCGGTGCCTCCTCCTACATCAATATTGGCAATTACTGCATTTGTTTCAGCGGAATGTTGGATTGCTCCTGATCCTTTTGCCGCCAATATTCCTTCCAAGTCAGCACCGGCTGTTGCAACAACAAAATCTCCAGCATGTTCGGCTAGATAGTGAACGATAGTTTCTGCATTTTGCTTTCTAGCAGTTTCTCCTGTGATGATCACAGCGCCCGCCTCCACTTGATATAAGGAGATTTCTGCATTCTTGTACTCTTGTTCTAGTAGTACCGTTAATCGTTGAACATCGATTTCAACCTCGTTTAGCATAGGTGTGGTATAGATAGAACTTGCATACGTTACTTGACGATCAATAATTTGACAGCCTGGCAGCGTAAACTGATTTTGTTGATTTGCTATTAACAGCTTGCTTACAATCAGTTTTGTTGTACTTGTTCCAATATCTAAACCTATGCTCGTGATCCATTTCTGTAGCATGCTATCAATCCTTTATCTCGTTTGAATATGTTGACTATCATAAAACAGTTTTTTGAATATTTCACTAACTATGTTATCAAACCTGACACACTTTTGTGTAAAGAAAGGTGACAAATGACAAAAAAGACTAAATCTTGGTAGATTTAGTCTTTTTTCTTATGATGAATGTGATTTAGTTACAATCATTCTTGATGCCGATGGAATTAACAATGAAAGAATGACTAAGCAGGCTATTAGTGACCCTACCATTGAAATACCGTTCATTGAAAAAGAATACCACAGAGCGGACATACCTTTTGGTGCGTACGATCCCCAGAAAATAATACCAGCAATAAAGTGCCAGAAATAACGTGCGAAGCTTCCGATAATAAGGGATAAAACAATCAAAACAAAAGCTTTTGATCTGTTATTGGTAGCTAAATTTGTTTTAATAGATTGTGAAAAAATACCTCCAAAACCTATAAAAGCAAAAGCCACAATATATTCAATAAATGTTTGTAGCGCTGTTAAAATATAAGCCGTTCCTGTCGCTAACTGCAAAAGCCCCCATAATAGACCAGATAGAGCCCCGCCTTTTACTCCCCAGCGAAAGCACATAATAAAAATGGGCACCATGGAGAACGAAATACTTACAGCCGTTGCAATCTTAATGGAAGGCAAAAGGTCAAGTAGAAGTGCCAATGCTGCAAAAATAGCTATTTCAATTTTAGCCTGTAAAGGTAATGCTTTATTCACGTTTCTCACTCCTGTTTTTGAATCATTCATATCAAACGGTTTACACAGGAGTAAGCAAATATATGCTACTATTCCCACATTCCTGCGCTAGCGTTAACTAACAGGTTCTAAGGGTCTGAACATTTCGTTCACTCTCAGCACGGCGGCTCCCCCTGTGGTACGTTTGGATATTTATGTAGTATAAAGACAATGTTTATTATATCATATGTAACAAAATAGATTCGAGAGATTTCAAAGATGTTTCTATTTTCTGAATCTATTTTTTATAATGACAATCGTTTTAGTATTTGTTATACTTCTTCTATGTCAATTGAATATAAAAAACCCTCATCCTAATCGATGAGGTAGAGGTCGCAGTTTTTAATAGTAAAGTAACGGAAATGCAGAGAACATTGAGGATGTTGCTTGAAAGGAAAAATTGCCGAAGTTTAGATCACTTCTCGGTTGATTTAAGCTGGGGCTGTCTCCGAACAGGAACAGAACTGTCACATCATGCGAGTGATGTGAAGAGCTATCTTCACGGAAGGTTGACGCGGTTTTCAGATTTAAAAGCGCGCACATATACTGCGGGCTTTTTTTATGTTATCCCGTCTCTTTCCGTACATTCGAAAGGAGTATTTATCTATGCAAGAGCAGCAAGAATTAAAACGTGGGTTGAAATCTCGCCACTTAACGATGATTTCATTAGGAGGAGCCATCGGAACCGGCTTATTCCTAGCAAGTGGTGGAGCAATTCACACAGCAGGACCTGGGGGAGCGCTTTTAGCTTACGCTATCATTGGCGTCATGGTTTACTTTTTGATGACCAGCCTAGCAGAGCTCGCAGCTTATATGCCTGAAGCTGGTTCATTTAGTACGTATGCGTCTCGTTTTGTAGATCCATCCTTTGGTTTCGCTCTCGGCTGGAACTACTGGTATAACTGGGCTATTACGATTGCAGCTGAATTATCCGCTGGAGCCCTTATTATGAAATTTTGGTTCCCAAACTCTTCTTCTATTTTATGGAGTGCCCTGTTTTTATTAATTATGTTTGGGCTTAACTACCTTTCTGTAAAAGGATTTGGTGAATCTGAATTTTGGTTTTCGTTAATTAAAGTAGTAACGGTTATCATCTTTTTAGTTATTGGTATTATGATGATTTTTGGTATCTTTAACAATGAAGCACCAGGTTTTAAAAACTTCACGCTTGGTGATGGACCGATTCACGGTGGATTCTTTACTGTACTAGGTATTTTTATGGCTGCTGGTTTTTCATTCCAAGGAACAGAGTTGCTTGGAGTCGCGGCTGGAGAAAGTGAAGATCCCGAAAAAACGGTTCCTCGCGCAGTTAAACAAGTCTTCTGGCGCATCTTGTTATTTTATATTTTAGCTATTTTTGTTATTGGAATGCTTATTCCATACACAGCGGATTCATTAGCAAGTGATGATGTGCGGGTAAGTCCGTTTACTCTAATATTCGAACGAGCAGGTCTGGCGTTTGCGGCATCGGCTATCAATGCCGTTATTTTAACAGCTGTTTTATCTGCTGGTAACTCAGGTATGTATGCTTCTACGCGTATGCTGTGGAACTTAGCGAAAGATGGAAAAGCACCAAGGTTCTTAGCAAAAGTGAATAAACGAGGCGTTCCAGTTAATGCCTTAATCGCAACGGCACTTGTCGGTACACTTGCATTTGGTGCTTCATTTTTTGGAGACGGTGCGGTATACACATGGTTACTTAACGCTTCTGGTATGTCTGGTTTTATTGCTTGGTTAGGAATTGCAATCAGCCACTATCGTTTTAGAAGAGCATTTGTTGCCCAAGGTCATGATTTGAGTGAACTTCCATATCATGCAAAACTTTTCCCGTTTGGTCCTATCTTTGCCTTTATTTTATGTGCTGTTGTTATTTTAGGTCAAAACTATTCGGCGTTTATGGGTGATTCGATTGACTGGTACGGTGTACTTGTTTCTTATATCGGACTTCCTTTATTCTTAATTGTTTGGTTAGGATACAAATGGACGAAAAAGTCAAAACTTATTCCGTTAAAAGAATGCCAAGTAACAGTGAAAAAATACGAGTAAAAAAAGCTCTCTATTCAAAAGAATAGAGAGCTTTTTTTATGTGATCTGATCAGCAAAATGAAGCGATATATAGGGGGGCTGTTTTTTCATAACAAGCATATAACCTTTGAGGGGACGGTTATAGTAATCAGCGGCTTCTATATAATAAATATGCTGAATTAACCTGCTTAAATGGGTTACAAAAGATGGAAGTTGATGAGTAGGAATGCTTTGGATGTAGTCTATGATTTCTTGCTTAGTTTGAAGGCCCGAACGAGTACATTGTAACAGATGAAAAAGCGGATCTGCTGTTATAGTAGATAGTTCAGAATTGTGTTTGATTCTATTCAGCTGGATATGCAGTTCTTTTTTGGACCATCTTTTTGGAATAGCTCTTATATGCTGATATTGAAAATGTGTATTCATGATAGCTAACACCTTTCGTATTAAAATAATAAAATGACTTATTATTTTAATAACCTTTACACATGAAACTAAAACGTTACAATGTGTAAAGGTGTCATACATCTTATAAAATAAGCTGATAAAAAAGCACATCTTGCCACTGATCAAATTTCCAGCCTACTTCTTTAAATTCTCCGCAGAATGTAAAATTAAATTGCTCATGCATTTTGATACTGATATCATTCCCTTTTGTAATCCCTGAAATGACAACGTGATGGTTGAGTTCTTTAGCCAATTCCAAAATCCGCTTCATAAGCTGTTTTCCAATGCCATACCCCTGCTGATTTTTATCAATATAAATCGATAGCTCTACCGTTTGAATGTACGCTTCTTTATCTCGATAAGAAGAAAGCGAAGCATAGCCCGCTACTACTCCATCTTTTTCCGCGACAATAAGCGGAAAGAGTTCATTGCTAATATGATTATTAAACCAGCCCCTTCTTTGTTCTACTGTTACAGGCGTTAAGTCAAAAGTAGCAGCACTTGTTTGAACGGACTGATTATAAATTTCAACAAGCATAGGTAAATCTTCTTCTTTAGCATAACGAATGATCATATGTACAAACTCCTTATAGTATAGAATTATCTTTATTTTACTTCTTTTAATAAACATAATCTACATAAAAAACCGATGTGCGCATGCACATCAGTTATGATTTTGAGCATATTGAAAGGTTTGAAGAACTTGAAGTGTCTCTTTTGTAGAAACGACCGTTGCAAACTCTCCGTGCAAAGAAGACAGTGCGAATGTATGTACATCTTCTGCAGGAAGCCTTGTTTTTCCATCGTAGGACATACAATCAAAACAAGCCGTTGCATCGTTCACAACGTACGTCCTGTACCCTAGATTTCCAGCCATGCGGGCAGTCGTAGAGACGCAGTGATTAGTAGTTAGTCCTATTAAGATAAGCGTCTCATAGCCATTTGCTTTTAAATAGCTATCTAGCTCTGTTCCAATGAAGCAGCTGTTTACGTGTTTACGAATTAAGTATTCATCTTCTTGTGGACCAAATCCTTCTTTAAACTGAAATCCCTTTGAACTTGGGTGTAAAGGAGAATCTGGATTTTCTGATGCATGCTGCACGTGAATGACAGGATAATCTTGGCGCCTCCATGCTTGCAGTAGCGTCAGCATATTCTTTTCTGCATCTAAATTGTTTCTTTCTCCCCACTCGGGTGAATAAAACCCTTCTTGTACATCGATAAGCAGCAGCACTGGCCGGGAACGTAGCATAAGCATCATCTTCTTTCGTCTTTATTTTAAAATGGAAATAACGTATGTGCACCCATCAGGACCAGCTTTTGACGAATGAACCGTTTGTTTCGGTAAATGTATTCGATCTCCTGCCTGACATAGAACCGTATCACGTTCAACTGTAAAGTGAATAGATCCTTCAAGGATATGAAGAATTTCATCAGTTGGATGCGTATGAGATGGGTGCGTTTGAAAAGCAATATCGTGCTGTACTTCAACGTATCCAGTATACGCGGGAAGCAGTTCTTTAATTACTTCTTCAAACTTTCCGCCAACTCCTTTTTTAATAGAGGCTTTTTTTACGTCCATGCTGCTCACTCCTTTTTAATTTAAACGGACATTGTCCGGTAGTATGGTTATTATTATCGTGTAAAAAATATTGCTTCCACTCTCGGTTTTCCTGCTGCCCATACCAGCCTAATTCAGGGTGAGCTGCTACGTCATCATATGTTTTTAACCGATCGCGAACGATCTTTTGTACATGCTTCCCTATTTTCGAATCCCCTGTCATTCCTTCAAACACCCACCGAGGCTGAAATGTAATCATAAATCCTCTGCTCTTACGGCTTTTACGTAAAGAATGAGCAGGTGTATTACAGACGACAAAAATAGGTTCTCCGTGAAAGCAAAATTCCCAGAATGCATCTTTTGGATCTTTTGGAATGTCTTGCGGCCATTTCTTTTGATCAATTTGATGAAGAAATGTCAGCGTATCCCAAAACATCGTTTCGTACTCTTCCATTGAACGTTCTTTATGTTCAGGCTTAAAGAATAACACAAAAGATGTATAGCGACCTATGGTCTTGAACGTATCTATGTATTCTCTAAGTGCCGACGCTGCACTCCTAATATCTTGGTAGTTATAAGGATTCGTCACAAATGAAAAACGCAGTAAATCTTTTTTAAAGCCTTCTACCCCTAATATACAAGGAAATGGATTTTCTTCTGATAATATATCGCTTTGGAAATATTGAAAAGCATCTTTTCCCCAGAACGGGACATGCGTTGACTCTAAAATCTCATTAGCTCGAAAAAGCATTTTTGATGCCATTAAAACCCTCCTTATGGAACTCAACGTTACATGTGTATTAAAAAAAAGAAAGTTTATGAGTATTTTTAACTAAATCCCGCTTCTAAATTATAAAACTCTAATCTATATATATATAAGCTACTGTTGGACAAGTTAGAAAGGAGGCTGTGTTTTTGGAGTGGTTTTTGATTGCTATAAAACAAATAATTCTAGGTGTTAGTCTCGCAGCACCGGTAGGTCCAATCAATATAGAGATGATTAAAAGAGGTCTGACAAAAGGATTTTGGGCTTCTTGGCTAGTTGGTTTAGGAGGCATGACGGCCGATATTTTATTTATGCTTCTCATTTTAATAGGGTTAACGCCTTTTGTTCAGATGCAGGCTGTTACGGTTGTCCTGTATGCAACGGGTTTTGTCATGCTCACATTTGTTGGCTTTCAAAGTATGAAACAAGCTGTCTCTCGTTCCTTTTCAGTAGATGTAAATAACCCTTCTGCTAAAAAAGATAAGTCGTTTTTTACAGGTTTTTTTATTGCTCTTATGAACCCTTTAAATATTGTGTTTTGGTTTGGTGTATTTGGATCAAGCTTAAGCGAAAGCCTTCAAAGTCAAACGTGGCTATCCGTCTTTTTTCATAGCTTCTTTATTATTTTTGGCATCCTTCTTTGGAATTTAAATATTGCGAGCAGCATTCATTTTACAAGAAAATTTATCACGCCTAAGCTTTTTCGCCTCATTACGTTAGGTGCTGGTTTTCTCCTTTTTTTATTTGGCTGCCAATTCGGTTTTAAATGTGTATCCTTACTTATCGGCTGAGCTTTTATTGATGAGTTCAATAAGGGTGTCATTTACTTTCTCACGTTCATCATAAAAAAGGCCGTGTCCACTATTTTCAAACGGGATAAGTGTAGAAAACGAAATGTGACGATTCATTACTTTTGCAAGATCAAATGGACAAATTTGATCTTTTTTTCCGTGTAATATATATGTCTCGACGAAAATTTGACTCAAATCCTCCCGTAAGTCTTCGTCTCGTAAAGACACCGCAGTTTTAATGGTTCCATGACCAGATGCCTCTAAACCTAAATCTTGAAACCATCCTCTAAAAGCTGAGCTGATAGGCTGATTAAAAAACTTTCCCCCAAAGTTCTCAAGCATGTTAGGACGATCTTTATACGTATTTTGGATAATTGTATTTACTTCCTCAACAGGAAGTCCATATGGAAAATCAGTTTTTTGAATAAAGCTTGGAGCCGCTGCCCCTAATAAAATTAACTTCTTCACGCCATATCCTAAATGTCTGCTCATATATCTAATGGCAATGGCTCCCCCCATAGAAAAGCCTACGAGCGTATAATTTTTAAGTTCCAGTCTTTCTACTAACATGCGAATATCATCTGCTAATTGATTATAAGAATAGCCGGTGAAAGGTGCATCTGATTTTCCGAATCCCCGAAGATCAGGAGCGATACATCGAATACCGCGGGCCGGCAGCGTTGTAAATTGGTATTCGTACATTTTAGCGTTAACAGGCCACCCGTGAAGGAAAAGAACGGGTTCCCCTTTTCCAATATCCCGAACAAAAAGTTTAGTCTTAGGAGTTACGTGAATAAAATAGTTCATGTATAACACCTCCTAGTTGTTCTTTTATATATATGTTTAGGACAATTGGAACATTCAAAAGTTTCTTAGAGGCTTGTGTAGGAGGCGTATAATGTGTATCTGGGATGAGAAGTAGGGTAATTCTTTTATATTGTTTATTTAGAACATAGTTTAATTTAAAAACATTAAACAAAAAAAGTAGTAAAGCTTTAAAAACTTTACTACTTTTTTGTTATTTTTCTTCCAGCCACACATCAACTAAATTGCCAGCTTCGCTTTGGTCCAATACGAATGAACCATTGCTGTATCGGTCGCTAGCTCGCATTGTAGATGGATCAACCTGCTCGGTTTGACCTTTAGATGATTCCACTATCATGTAATGTTCTTTAGAGATTACTTTTACTTTTGCAATTTGATGCGGATTAGATTTTAGTTCTCGGACCATCACTAGCCCTCTTTTTGCTCGTGCTGATTCTTCAAATTCAGTAATTTTTGTCTTTTTCACAGCTCCTCGCTGCGTGGCGATAAATAATTCAGTTGATAGAGCTTCATCTTCATCGAAGATAACGCCGCTTACAACATAATCATCGTCTTTTAAGTTAATTCCTTTCACACCAGAAGCGCGAGTTCCTACAATGTTGATTTCTTCTTCCCGGAAACGCAGTCCGTAGCCAGAGCGAGTGGCAATAAACACTTGTTTTTTACCGTCCGTTTGATATACATCGACTACCTCATCATCGCCTTTTAAATTAACGGCGACAAGAGCTTTGGAGTAGCGCTGTGCTTTATATTGAAGTAATTCTGATTTTTTGACCATACCATTTTTCGTAAAGAAAAGCAGATACTGATTTTCTTTAAATTCTTTTACCGGTATCGCCCGTACAATTTGCTCTTCTTTATCAATTGGAACAATGTTCATGATATGCTGCCCCATGTCTTTCCACCTGATATCAGGAAGTTCGTGCACTGGCATATATAAATAATTCCCTTTGTTTGTGAAGATGAGCAGCGTTTCAGTTGTATTAATTTCATACTTCGCTAAAATTCGGTCCGTATCTTTCATACCGAAGTCTTGTCCGTTAGACGCGGCGTAAGAACGAAGGCTTGTTCGTTTTACGTATCCGTCTTTTGTGACTGTCACCATCACTTCTTCAGAAGGAACCATCACTTCTAGATTAATCTTAATTTCTTCGATTTCCGCTTCAATTTTTGAGCGGCGTTCTGTACTGTATTGCTTTTTCACACGGCGTAATTCTTTTTTGATGACATTAAAAAGTTTTTTCTCGCTATGTAAGATTTCTTCTAACTCGTTAATTTTAGCACCTAGCTCTTCAGCTTCTGCTTGTAGAGCTGTGATGTCCGTGTTTGTCAAACGGTATAATTGAAGCGACACAATCGCTTCTGCTTGAGGTTCTGTAAATTCATATTTAGCAATTAAATTATTTTTAGCGTCGCGCTTATCTTTAGAAGCTCTAATCGTCGCAATAACTTCATCTAAAATCGACAGTGCCTTAATCAATCCCGCTACAATATGTTCACGTTCACGTGCTTTTTGCAGTTCGTATTTAGAACGATTTGTTACTACTTCTTTTTGATGATCAATATAAGCATCAAGAATGTTAGCCAAACTCATAAGCTTTGGTCGCTTTTTAGCAATGGCAACCATGTTAAAGTTATACGGTACTTGCAGATCCGTATTTTTATAAAGATAGTGAAGTACTCCTTGGGCATTTGCATCTTTTTTCAGTTCTACTACGATGCGCAAACCGGTACGATCCGTTTCATCGCGAACTTCAGCAATGCCTTCCACTTTTTTATCTAAACGAAGCTCATCCATTTTCTTAACAAGGTTGGCTTTGTTTACTTCAAACGGAATTTCCGTAATGACAATTTGCTGTTTCCCCCCGCGAATGGACTCCACTTCCGTTTTTCCGCGAATAATAATTTTTCCTTTACCTGTCTCGTAGGCCTTCTTAATCCCGTCTACCCCTTGAATGATTCCTCCCGTAGGAAAATCAGGACCTTGAATAGCCGTCATCAACTCTTCAATTGTACACGTTGGCTTATCAATTCGCATGATTGTTGCGTCAATTACTTCACCTAAATGATGAGGAGGAAGTTCTGTAGCATAACCAGCTGAGATACCCGTTGACCCATTCACTAGCAGGTTAGGAAACATAGCTGGTAACACAGTTGGTTCGCTGCTTGTATCATCGAAGTTAGATACAAACTCAACCGTTTGTTTGTCAATATCTCGTAGAAGTTCTGCAGCAATCGACGAAAGTCGAGCTTCTGTATAACGCATTGCTGCTGGGGGATCTCCATCAATACTTCCGTTGTTTCCATGCATTTCGATTAATACATTTCTAACTTTCCATTCTTGACTCATTCGAACCATGGCATCATATACGGATGAATCACCATGAGGGTGATAGTTACCAATTACATTCCCTACAGTTTTGGCTGACTTGCGAAACCCTTTTTCTGCTGTATTTCCATCTACGTGCATTGCATATAAAATACGGCGCTGAACGGGTTTTAACCCGTCTCTTGCATCTGGCAGTGCACGCTCTTGAATGATATATTTACTGTATCGACCAAAACGGTCGCCTAGTACATCCTCAAGAGGTAAATCTAAAAAGCGTTCTGTTTGTGTCATTGTACGTCCTCCTCTGCGACCGTTAATACATTTTCATTATCTAAAATATTTGGATCTTCTTCTAACCCAAACGCTACATTACTTTCAATCCATTTTCTGCGTGGTTCTACTTTATCGCCCATCAAAGTGGTCACACGACGATCAGCGCGAGCAGCATCATCAATACGGACACGAATCAGCGTACGCGTCTCTGGGTTCATTGTTGTTTCCCAAAGCTGATCTGCGTTCATTTCACCGAGACCTTTATAGCGTTGAATCATGTACCCTCTTCCTACCTTATCGATAGCACCTTGCAATTCTTCGTCACTCCATGAATATTCAACCACTTCTTTTTTACCTGACCCTTTACTTACTTTGTAGAGCGGTGGAAGAGCAATAAATACTTTTCCTGCTTCCACAAGCGGTTTCATATAGCGGTAGAAAAACGTTAGCAGAAGCACTTGAATATGAGCGCCATCCGTATCCGCATCAGTCATGATGACTATTTTATCGTAGTTAATATCATCAATTGTAAAATCTGCACCTACTCCTCCGCCTATCGCGTGGATGATCGTACTAATTTCTTCGTTTTTAAAAATATCTTGAAGCTTAGCTTTTTCGGTATTGATAACTTTCCCTCGCAGTGGCAGCACAGCTTGAAAGCGGCGATCCCTTCCTTGTTTTGCTGAACCTCCGGCGGAATCCCCTTCGACTAGGTACAGTTCGTTTCGCTGAGGATTTCTTGATTGCGCAGGTGTTAACTTCCCGCTTAGAACGGTTTCTTGACGCTTTCGTTTCTTCCCGTTTCTTGCGTCTTCTCTCGCCTTTCGTGCCGCTTCACGCGCTTGAGCAGCTTTGATTGCTTTTTTTACAAGAAGAGAGCTTACGTCCGGATTTTCTTCTAGGAAATAGGCAAGTTTTTCAGAAATAACTGCATCTACCGACGAACGAGCTTCACTTGTACCTAACTTTCCTTTGGTTTGTCCTTCAAACTGAAGCAACTCTTCAGGTATTCTAACGGAAACGATGGCTCCTAATCCTTCTCGTATATCCGTTCCTTCTAAGTTTTTGTCTTTTTCTTTTAGCAGGCTTACTTTACGGGCGTATTCATTAAATGCACGGGTCATAGCGCTTTTTGCACCGGACTCATGCGTTCCCCCGTCTTTGGTACGAACATTATTAACAAATGATAAAATGGTTTCAGAATAACCATCGTTAAATTGAAAGGCAAATTCAACTTCAATATTATGATGAATCCCTTCAAAAAAGACGACTGGATGAAGTGAATCTTTTTCTTCATTTAAGTATGAAACGAAGGCTTGAATACCTGTTTCATAATGAAAGATATCGTGACGATCATGTCTTTTATCGATTAACTCTATTTTGAATCCTTTTAACAGAAAAGCCGATTCGCGGAGCCGTTCACAAAGCGTGTCATAATTGTACACGGTTGTTGAAAAAATCGTGGCATCCGGTTTGAAATGAATCGTTGTTCCCGTTTTTTTCGTTTTCGCTATTTTTTCTAGCGTCGTAACCGGCTTTCCTCCATTTTCAAAACGCTGTTCATAAATAAATCCATCTCTATGAATGGTTACAGTCAACCATTCAGACAGCGCATTTACAACAGATGCACCTACTCCGTGTAAGCCTCCGCTTGTTTTATATCCACCCTGTCCGAATTTACCTCCTGCATGCAAGATGGTTAAAATAACTTCAGGCGTTGGTTTTCCTAGTTTATGCATGCCCGTTGGCATACCTCGACCTTTATCTTGTACAGAAATTGAATTATCTTTGTGAATGGTTACAATAATTTCTTCTCCGTAGCCTGCTAGAGCTTCATCGACAGAGTTGTCGACGATTTCATATACTAAATGATGCAGACCTCGTGTATCCGTACTTCCAATATACATACCAGGACGTTTACGAACGGCATCTAATCCTTCTAGTACTTGAATTGCATCTTCATTATAATTAAATTGTTGTTTCCGAGCCATTCATACTACCCCTTTCATCACAACGAACATTACTACATTATGTATGAAACACAAACGTTTGCGCTTCGTGTCTAAGAATAAATGATCATGTATCCTATCTTTTAATTTTATAGTGTTCGCATCAATAGAACGTATGTTTCTATTTTTGCGTACTTACAAGATTTTAGCACAAATTTCCGTATTATAAAAGCAATATCTTGTGTATTCATGGATTATAAGCCTTATAAAGCTAGCTGTCTAACGTCTATTGTAGCGGAAACGCTCTTACTATTTCAACGCATGGTGAAACCCATGCAAGCAGTGTGCATGGGTTGGTTGTTCTGCTTATAGATCTTACTTTGTTAAAGCATGCTCGACTTTTATACAACGATCCATAACTACAGTATACCCTTTTTTAGCGAGCAGGTCATATGCTTCTTCATTAATTAAACCAGATTGTGCCCAAAATACGTCTGCATCTACTTCTAAAAACTCTTCTGCAACTTCAAGCAAATGCTCAGAGCGACGAAATACATTAACGATATCAATATGCCCTTCAATTTCTTTTAATGAAGATACGGCTTTTACGCCGAGCGCTGAGTTGATTGTTGGGTTCACCGGAATTATCTCGTAACCTTGTTGCTGCATGGCTTCTGAAACCATATAAGACGTTCGATGAGGATTATCTGATAAACCTACTACAGCAATGCGCTTGCTTTTTTTTAATATTTTACCAAGCTCTTGACGGGAAGGAATTTTAATGGACATGTCTATTACCTCTCTTAGCTATATAATATGTACTGAACAACATTCGCGATTTACAGTTGATTTCCTGCATATAGTACCCGTTTTCTCTATTTTTGTAAACGTCTTCTTTTTTTAAAATAATTGTCTCTCACCCAAAACTAACTATGTTTTTTTAAGTATCTCATGGTAAAATAGAAACGATATAGAAATAAAGGAGCTTTCAAACATGAATTATTTATTACCTATTCTTGCCTATATCTTGGGCTCTATTCCTTTTGGACTAGTTGTTGGAAAACTAGGATACGGCATCGATATACGAGAGCATGGAAGCGGCAATTTAGGCGGCACCAACTCATTTCGTACATTGGGTGTAAAAGCCGGAATTATCGTTACGCTTGGAGACATTCTAAAAGGCACCCTAGCAGCTTCTTTACCGCTTTTATTTGATACAAATCAAAACATTCTCTTCATTGGTTTATTTGCTGTCATTGGTCATATTTTTCCTATTTTCGCGAAATTTAAAGGCGGGAAAGCTGTTGCCACATCCGCCGGAGTGATTTTATGTTATGAACCTCTTTTATTTGTTTTCGTGCTATTATGTTTTTTTATCTGCTTATACATAACGAAGTATGTATCACTGTCATCAATGGTTACTGGGGTATTAACCTTTATCTACACGCTATTTAAGCAAGACTACATGCTTATTATGATTATTGGTGTAATTGTAGCCTTTGTCATTTACAGACACCGCGCAAACATTACCCGAATTCTTAATAAAACAGAACCGAAAGTCACATTTTTGTCAGGTAAAAAGAAATAAGAGGATCTTCCTCTTATTTCTTTTTTTATAACCACTTTGTAAGCGAATACATTTCTTGTTTATTAGTTATACTGATACTAAAATAAGGAGGTGAATGATGTGAAGAAAAAATGCCCTATTTGCAAACGAAATAAGAAAATGGATTCACAGCTAGAAGGAAGCCGCTACTGCGTTCACTGCTGGGAAACCATTGGAAAACAATATGATTTCAAATGAAAGAATGAAACGATTTAATATAGAAATGAAGCATTCACCTCTATATTAAATCGTTTTATTTTATCTCATTCCTTCCTAGCTGGATTCGTATATATTGGTAATTTATCTATCTTTCTACTATAATAAATGTATCCGCAGTATTGGAAGGAGCATAATTAATGAAATTGACAGTAACAGAAGCAGCAGCTACGTGGTACAAAGACGAAATGATGCTAGAAGGAAATGAAACAATTCGCTTTTTTGTTCGCTACGGCGGATGCAGCAACGTTCAAAAAGGTTTTTCTTTAGGTGTAAACACAGATTCTCCTAAAAACGTTGGCGTTGAAACAAAAGTTGACGGTTTAACATTCTTCGTAGAAGATGAAGACCTTTGGTACTTTGATGGTCATGATTTGACCGTAAATTATAATGAAGAAACAAAAGAACCTGACTTTCATTACGAAGCGTAAGAAAAAAGCATCGATTTATCGATGCTTTTTATTCTTACGCTTAACCCTGCTTCTTGGCACCTTCATAGGCTTTATGCCATTCCGGATAATTACGGCGAACTGAAATAGGCTTAAAGTTTTCTTTTTTCACACATACGTGTGACGATGTTCCTGTTAACGCAAGTTCTTCATTTGAATTAAAAATTTCGTAGCCGTACACAACGCGTAGCCCGTCATAGCTCTCAACCCAAGTATGTACTACAGCTGTCTCGCCATAATGAAGCGGCTTTTTATATGATGCCTGTATATCAATAACCGGCGACAGCACACCGTCTCTTTCCATTTGTGCATAGCTAAAACCTAAATCACTAATAAACTGCGTTCGACCTATTTCCATCCATACTAAATAGTTAGCATGATACACAACGCCCATCTGATCAGTTTCTGCATAGCGCACTTCGATTTCTTTCTTCGATACTAGCATGATTTTACCTCCTCTTGCACTGTTCCTGTTTTATCTTACCATATAAGGAGAATATACTCCTACTAGTTTGGTTATTACTCAATATGTTGTAAGACTAAGCGCATCTTGAATGCGATATATCAGCATTTCCAGCCTCGTCATCTTATTTTCATACCTTTTATAAGGAAGTGTATATGTGTAGTCTTTATTTGTCCATAGGCGGTCAAAATAAGCGTTTAGTTCGGTCATAACCTTTTTGCTAGGAGGTCCTGATACTTTAACATCCGTTTCTAAGTTCAAATCATCCAAATTTCGTTTTGTGAAATTTGCTGCTCCTGCAATAATAGTTGCATTTTTTTTGTTTCGAATAAATAAAGTTTTGGGATGATACTGTTCTTTCCCTGTATGATACCAGCGAACTTTAATATCTCCTTTGGATTTATTTACAAGTTCTGCTGCTACTGGACGGTTAGGCAGTCCAAACTTTTTTTTTCCAAACGCATTTTCATTAGGATCTAAAATTAATCGTACGTTTGCGCCATGTTTAGAAGCTTTTAAAAGCGCCTTTATTACGTCTCGATCTCCAAGATAAAACATGCCAAGCCATACATCGTCGCCTTTTTTAGCATGACGTAAATCATTTAATACGTGCTTATAAATTTTACCTTCTGTTAACAGCTGAACATAGAGGTCTCCCTTTTCTTTTTCTTTCTTCTTATACCGAGGTAACTTTCCTCCGTAAGAAAAATCTGACACCGCTTGTTCACTTTTTACCACATCTCCAATGATATTCCCCTTTACTTCAAAGGCCATGTTGGAATTATAAAAGCTTGCATCATGAGGATTGGCAGAGGAGATAATAACGCTTTGATCGGTTGCTACTACTTTTCTGTGATTAGCTTTTACATTTAACAACTTAAAATAAGCACGGGCCGTCACGTTAGGCGCATTATTTCCGAAAGGATTCGTGATCCATCCGGTTCCTTTTTCACCAAACCACTGAACAAAAGTTCTCCACACTGAAGAATATAGTGGAATGGAATCTCTGAGCTTAGATAAATTGGTTTGCACCACTTTGATTCCGTTTAGCCGCAGTGAATCTAACCACTTTGAATCATGTGAGCCGTAGGTTGTATTGATTTCATCTGTAATAAAGACGATTTCGATATTAGGATGTTTTCGTTTCTTTTCAATCAGCTTACTTGCAAGCGTATCACTAAGGTGAGGAAACGTTTCGCCTTGGTTATAGTAGCCATTAAATAGAAACATATCCATAATAATAAAAGCTTTTGCGTCATCAATCGCATTCGTAACTGCTTGAAAAATATGTTGTTCAGAAACAGATGTCTGCTGGTCTTGATACGTTAGGTCTGACAAAAGAAATACATCTTCTACTTTGTGGGGCTTACTTTCGTATGACACTCCTTTAGGCAAGGGTTTATGCGTGTGATAAGAGCCCACAATAATCAAGACGACAAGCAAACTGACCAAAATCCTTACTATTTTCTTTTTCACGTGCTTTTTCACCTACATAAACCTCTTCGCTAGTTTATATTATTATTCACCTTACTAAAAAAATATAGAAAGAAAGCAGCTAAAACCGTTTATTTTTAGCTGCTTATTGTCGCTGTTTTACTTATTAAATCGTACCTTCGTAACCATTTTGACGAGCTTCTGACTCATCTTTTATTTCGCTGCGCATTGCTTCGATACTTACTTCACGATTGTGATTTTTTTGCTGAATGCGCTGACGTTCTTCTTCAGTGCTGCATGCAGCAGCTTCTTCTGCTTCTTCAATGTTTTTCATTGTATTTTGGACCATTGTTTGTAATTTTTCAACGTTATCACTGCGATCGTCTGGATTCGATTTATTCCATGCCATTGTATCTTCCTCCTCAAAATAACTTTGTTACAATTGTAGTATGCCGGAATTGTTCATCTCTATAAGTGGAAAAAAATGATTTTAGTTTACATAATATAATTATAATAAAGTTAAAATGTATATATAAAACATACATAATATGGTAATATATACATACAAAGGGGGAATCGCTATGACCAAACGATTGATAGCATTACTAAGCGCAATCTTTATTGCAGTGCTTGTTGTATTTTTTATGTCGCAAACCTCATTGGCATCAAAATTGACAGCAAGTGCCTCTATGAAGCCTCATCATTACTCAAAACATGAAGAAAAAATGTTAGCCGTGACAAACTTAGACTACAAAAGCAATATCATTGCATATGATGTTAAAGCTCCTAATGGCGCAAAAGAAGCTTATGTAAAAGCTACTTATTATGAAAAGGGAAAAGCCAAACAATCTTTATTTTCAGGAGGGTTGACTGTTTCAAAAGAATTTGACATGTTTGCTATTACATATAAAATCGATGATGATACTCACAAAGTTATGTTTAATGTAGGAAGCAACGATACAAACTTAGGGATAGAAGCGGAAAAGCCCAAAAAAATGAACGGCTATTCCTTTACTGGATTAGAGAAAAAACAAAAAGTAAAAATGAATAAACCATATCCAGTTGCTGCTTTATTTGGTGACGATGGCAGTGGCATACGAGTTGCTCCGCTTTCAACCGATGATGAAGAGGCTGTTAAAGAGCTTATTTCGAGCAACCCTTACGTTTATTTATTCACAGTAGAATTCAAATAATAAAAAGTCGCTGAATTCAGCGACTTTTTATTCATTCACCTTTGGTTTGAATAACTTGAGGATGCTTGCCGGATGTATCTTGCATTTGTTTTCCGTTATTTCCACCAGCTTCTCTCGGTTGAGTGCCGATGTGATTCGGAACAAAACTTTTGCTTTGTTTTTTAGGATTTCCCATGCTTATCCCCTCCTCACCGTTACTCTAACCAACTTACTTTAAAGTTATTCAGCTCTTTCAAGCATACGATCTTCTAACCGCTTTTCAATTTCCAATTCAATGCGTTCAATTTCTGACTGATCTTTTAACAGCTGCGTTTTATTTTCTTGCACTAACTCTTCAAATGAACGTTTGCGTAATTTCCTCATAATTCCAACACCTACTTTATGTAATTTTTATGAAAAATCTGAAAAATCAAAAGAAACTGATATCATATAACTATCTATATTGTAACCAATTTGTCAGATAAGTAAACATACTTTTTGAAAAGTTGTAAGAAAGTTTGACATGTTTACTGACTTATCTATATATACGATGGTAAAGTAAATAAGTTTCATTTTTAATAAAACAAGCAGCGAAGTTAATTCGCTGCTTGTTGAGCAAAGTTTTCCATTTGTTTAAGCGTCATTGGACCATTCACTCGCTGAACAATTTTCCCTTCTTCATCTATAAAGTAAGATGTCGGAATGGTGGACACCCGATATTTTTTACTCCCTACAGTATCTTGGTCGTCCAATAATACATGAAACGTAAACTGTTTTTCTTTCAGAAACTTAGATACTGCCTGTTTACTGCCTTCTGATGAAGTTAAATTAACCGCAAGCAGCTGTACGTCGTTTCCATATTTCTTATAAAACGCTTGCATATCGGGCATTTCTTTTTGACACGGCGGACACCATGTGGCCCAAAAGTTTAAAATAACTTTTTTTCCTTTAAAGTCCGATAATTGAACAGTTTTTCCGTTCGTATCTGAAAGTGTAAACGGAGGTGCTGTATCTTTTGGTTCTAACCCATAAGCTTGACCCGAAGCCTGACGAGCACTATCGCCTTTTTTAATATTTAAATCCTTGTATTCGCTTAAGTTAGAATTATCGGATGCTTCATTTGGAGAAAGCCCTTGCCAAAGTGCGTAGCTAAGAAAGCCTACTAGAAGCAAGACCGCAATTATTTTTTTAACCATATGATCGGCTCCTTTATTTCTTCTAAAAAGTGATAATCTATGTACTAATAGATATGTGCAATATCTACTAAAATAATCCTTTTATCGGGCATTTTCTTTTATAATATAGCATATTTCCCTCTCACTTTTTGTCGAAAACGGTGCGTTTGCATAAAAAAAGAGCGGCTCACGAGAACCGCTCTTTTTCTTTATACCTTACGCATGTGTTTTAGACTGTAATTTATCACGAAGCACCATTTGAAGGATACCACCGTGACGATAGTAATCAATTTCAACTTCACTATCGAAACGAACCAGTACTTCAAATTCTTTTTTGTTTCCAGCTTCATCAGTTGCTGTTACTTTTACAAGATCACGTGGTTTTACTGTTTCATCAACTGCTACTGCAATTGTTTCTTTTCCAGTTAAACCTAATGTATCCGCGCTTTCACCATCTTTAAATTGAAGAGGTAAAACACCCATTAATACTAGGTTTGAACGGTGAATACGCTCAAAGCTTTCAGCGATTACTGTTTTAATACCTAAAAGATTTGTGCCTTTTGCTGCCCAGTCACGAGAACTTCCCATGCCGTAATCTTTACCTGCAAGTACAACAAGACCTGTACCTTGCTCTTTGTATTTCATACAAGCATCATAAATGCTCATTACGTCATTTGTTGGCCAGTACGTTGTCCAGCCACCTTCTGTACCAGGAGCTACTTGGTTTTTAATGCGGATGTTTGCAAACGTACCGCGCATCATCACTTCATGGTTACCACGACGAGAACCGTATGAGTTAAAGTCTTTTGGTTCTACACCGTTTTCTTGAAGGTAAAGACCTGCAGGTGATGTTTTTGCAATTGAACCCGCTGGTGAAATGTGATCCGTTGTCACTGAGTCACCAAATTTCGCTACTACGCGAAGATCATTTAACGCTTCTACTTCACCTGGCTCTTCTGATAACCCTTCAAAGAAAGGTGGGTTTTGAATGTACGTTGAATCATTCTCCCACGTATAAAGAGCATCTTCGCTTGTTTTAATTTCATTCCAGCGCTCGTTATCATCGAATACGCGCTCATACTCGTTACGGAATAATTCAGGCGTTACCGTACGGCTAACAACTTCTTTAATTTCATCTTGTGAAGGCCAAATGTCACTAAAGAATACTTCGTTTCCGTCTGTATCAATACCGATTGGATCTTTTTGTAAATCCACATCTACTGTTCCAGCCAGTGCATATGCTACAACAAGCGGCGGAGAAGCAAGATAGTTACCTTTTACTAATTGATGAATACGTCCTTCAAAGTTACGGTTTCCTGAAAGAACAGACGTTACAAGCAAATCGTTGTCTGCAATCGCTTCTTCAATTTCAGCTTCTAATGGACCAGAGTTACCGATACAAGTCGTACAGCCGTAACCTACGATGTTAAAGCCGATTTTATCTAAGTATGGAAGCAATCCTGAATTTTGCAGGTAAGCCGTTACTACTTTTGAACCTGGTGCTAATGACGTTTTCACGTAAGCTGGAACATCCAATCCTTTTTCTACCGCTTTTTTGGCAACTAAACCAGCTGCTACTAATACGTAAGGATTTGATGTGTTCGTACAGCTTGTGATAGCCGCAATGGCAATGGCACCTGTTTTCATTGTTGTTTCTGAACCGTCTGCAAGCTTAAACGTAATTTCTTTATCTACGTCTTTAGCATCAAGTCCGAAGCTTTGGTTGCTAACAGGAGCTGTTAAAGCCTTCTTGAATTCTGTTTGCATTTGAGAAAGTGGAATTAAATCTTGCGGACGCTTTGGACCAGAAAGATTCGCTTCAATTTCTGCAAGGTTAATCTCAACAACGTCAGTGAAAATTGGATCTTCATTTTCTGGTGTGAAGAATAAACCATTTGCTTTTGTATATTGTTCGACAACCTGAATGTCTTTTTCATCTCTTCCTGTTAAACGCATGTATGCTAATGCTTCTGCGTCAACCGGGAAGAATCCACATGTTGCACCGTATTCAGGAGCCATATTAGCGATTGTCGCACGGTCAGCTAATGGAAGTTCTGCTACGCCAGGACCGAAGAATTCCACGAATTTTCCGACTACTCCTTTTTGACGAAGCACTTGCGTAACTTTTAACGCTAAGTCTGTAGCTGTAGTGCCGTTTGGTAATTCACCAACAAGTTTAACACCGATTACTTCAGGAACTGGGAAATAAGAAGGTTGACCAAGCATACCTGCTTCCGCTTCAATACCGCCAACACCCCATCCTAAAACACCGATACCATTAATCATTGTTGTATGAGAGTCAGTACCTACTAGAGAATCAGGGAAAGCTACGAATTCACCATCTTCTTCAACAGCATGAACAACGTTTGCTAAATATTCTAAATTTACTTGGTGCACGATACCAGTAGCTGGTGGAACTGCACGATAGTTATTAAATGATTTTTGAGCCCAGCTTAAGAAATTATAGCGCTCTGTATTACGTTGAAACTCAAGGTCCATATTAATTCGTAATGAGTCAGCTGTACCTGCTTTATCAACTTGTACGGAGTGGTCGACAACGAGGTCTACTGGAATTTCTGGATTGATTTTGTCAGGATCTCCTCCTAAATCAGCCATTGCTTTACGAAGTGACGCTAAGTCTACAACCGCTGGAACTCCAGTGAAATCTTGAAGAATAACGCGAGATGGTTTGAAAGGAACATCGATATCTTTAATATCTTTTGTTCCCCATTTTGCAAGGTTTTCGACGTGTTCTTTTGTAATAACACGGCCATCTACCTGACGAAGAACAGATTCTAATAATACTTTAATTGAATACGGCAGCTTAGATACGTTACCTAAACCTGCTTCCTCTAAAGCTTGTAAGCGGTAATAATTATATGTGCTGCCATTAAGATCGAATGACGAACGAGCGTTAAAAACGTCTTTTTTAGTCATTGCTTTTACCCCCTTAAAATTCTATGTATAAAGGATTTACTTACCCCATCCTCTATTCCCTTCACCATCTATCTTAATATAATATTATACATAAGTAAATAAAAAGAATGTTATTAATTAACATAAGTTTCACTTATAACCTTCTTCCATCTCCCTTTTATTTTTCTAATAATTCATATTTCATTGATTTTTACGCATGCTAGAAACGGAGGTGATTCAACATGGCTAAACGCAAGTCAAACCACGTCATTCCTGGAGCTAACGCGGCTAGCGCTCAAGGAAAAGGAGCGGGTTATAATGAAGAATTTTCAAATGAACCATTAACGGAACAACAGAAACAAAATAATAAAAAACGCAAAAAAAATCAATAAAACACTCTCTTATTGGATATACTAATCACTAGTTAGAAATGCAAAATCGTTTAACTCCATGAAATCTAACGAGAAGGCGTCATTATATATGACGCTTTTTTTCTGTTCCCATTTCCTGTTTTTGTTAAACCTATTTTTAGAAAGGGGAATTTTTCATCGGATAAATTCCCTGTCACTATCCTACCCTAATAAATGAAAGGGAGGGTTTAACTATGAACAAAAACAGCAGCAAAGACATCAGAAGAAATGCGCCAAAAAGCAATTCTGGACAGCCCGAACCGCTAAGCGGATCTCATAAAGTAAAAAACCGTAAGCATTCTCGCCAAAAACACAATAGCGGACATGATATGTAAAACAGCGGCAAGCTCTATACAGAGCTTGCTTTTTTATGCGTAGAAAAGACAGCTAGTACTTCAAGCTTATTCTTTGCGCAGGAGTTCACTAAGTACATAAACGCGCATATGATAGTAAAGTGAAACAGTTTAAATAATGGAGGAACGCAGAAATGAAAAACAAGCGTCTGCCAGCAGACCAAATGTTTGTAAAAGGCTTTCAAGAATTGTTAGAAGTCATGCTTTCAAATCCCTTTATGAGTTATTTGGATTATGATTCTGTTCGTATCGATTTATTTGAAACAGAACAATCATTTATTGTTGAAGCTGAATTATTAGGGTATCAACCTAAGGATATTATCGTTCAGATACAAGCTGACCACTTACAGCTAACAGCCAAGAAATATTGCATTAGAGAATTTCATGATGAAAAGCAAGGAACGCTTGCACGAGAAAAAATGGAAGAAAGCGTTGAACGTACAATTGACTTTCCATTTCCATTGATGAATAAAAAGATTACCGCTACATTCAGTAACGAAATCCTTGAAATTACAATTTCTAAACATGAGACAAATGAATCTAATCAGCTAATAGTTCCTATTGAGTTCCAATAAAGCTGCAGAGACAACATCTGCAGCTTTATTGGAACTATTTAATTGTTTATTTAGCACATAGTTTTTTTAGAAAGTTTTCCTTTTCAAAACAATGGGATATCTCATCTTTTTTACGGCACACTACTAAAAAAGAGTAAAAGGAGAACGTTTATGCTTCATACTGCTTGGAAAGGTAAAATCAGCTTTGGATTAATTGATATCCCTATTAAACTGCACGGAGCAATTGAAGAAAAAGATATAAAGCTGCGCACACTGCACTCCGTTTGCCATACACCTATTCATCAAGAAAAACATTGCCAAACGTGTGGACGAGAAGTAGAATCCGATGAACTGGTTAAAGGATACGAAACCGCGACCGGTCAGTTTGTTGTGCTTTCGCAACAGGAAATTGACAGTATCAAAGAGCCTTTTTCAGCGAACAAAGCCGTTGAATTGTTACACTTTGTTTCGTTAGATGACATTGATCCCCTGTTTTTTGATAAGCCCTACTATATTTCTCCTAGAGAAACGAGCCTAAAAGCTTATTATACGTTATTAAATGCACTTGAACTAACGAACAAAGTCGGTATTGCCAATGTATTTTTATATTCCAAACAGCAAATCGCAATTATTCGTTCCGTGGGCGGCTCTCTCGTTCTTCACACGATGCATTTTGAAGAAGAACTTCGTTCAGTCACAGATGTGCCTAACTTATCTAGTACTTCTTCTGTTAATGAAAGTGATACACAAGTGACGGTGGAACTAATTGAAAAGCTATCTACTTCTTTTAATCCATCTATTTACAAAAACAACTACCGAGATGCCTTACAAAGCGTCATTCAACAAAAAATAAATCAAGGCGAAGTTACAAAAGTAAGCGGAAGCGAAGAACGAGATATTCGACACTTAATGGAAATGTTAAAGGTGAGCATAGATCCTTCTACTTTACAGCCGACAAAATCAACAGCAGAGAAAAAAACGTCATCCTTAAAAAAGAAAGCATAAAAAAAGCTAACGAAGAAGTTCGTTAGCTTTCATTTGCAACAGAAGTCTTAGGAACAATAGCTCCATATGACGCCGGTATTTTTAAATATTGCGTTACTTGATCATTTTCCACAAAAACAATAAAGTTATCTTTTTTATCTTTTCCAATACCTTTTGCTTTTGCTTCAGACCAATTGAAGCCCAGCTTTTCATTTACCTCACTGCGGGTCGTTTCCGGTCCAAAAACATATACTTTATCCCATCTAAAATCACATAATTCATTAAAATCAAGGATGGAAGCTTCTTCTTTACTTTGATTTGTTTTTTTAATTTCATTAATTACGGTTTGCTGAAGTTGCGCTTGGTTGCGTTCGCTGTATACCCTGTCAATAAAAAAAGTTGCCAATAGCGCTACTAACGTGAATAGTAGAATCTTTTTCACTTCGTTGTCCTCCTGATACGTTCTCTGCACATGATACGACTTCTTTTCGATACGGTTTTATTCTCTACTATTCTAGAAAATTCAACAGGAAAATACAACTAAAATCTCGAAATGTCATCAAAACATAAAAAACTTAACACTGTGTCAACGCATAAAAAAGACTTGTTCACGTTCTACCTATTTACCTAATCAGCGCTGAAAAAATGTGGTTCTACCGTACAAATAGCTTCAATAAATTCTTCTACTAGCCCTTCCTCTCCCGGCAAAAAAGGCAGCGCACCCACTCCAACGCGTTCAATACTTTTATAAAAATGATGCTGCTTATAGCCCTTTGCTTTCCCTGGAAATAGCACAATCGCTGTTTGTACCGGTTTTATTCCATTTTCTTCTACAATAGCGTCTCGGTAACGGTGCATGGTATTAATATCTTCTTCTCTAGGAGAGGGCGTATCATGATTTGGTTTGATACGATACTTAGCGTCAAAAAGATATACACTTTTTTTCTCACCTTGCTTTACTTCAAGCAGTAAGTCCGGCTTTTGAATAACGGTATGAGTATGATGGTATGCTTTCTGATACCATAGCGTTACTTCTGCTTTTCCTAGCTGAAAACGATGGTAAGAGGCCTGCATCCTGACGTTCAACCCTTGTTCTGTCGTTGTCATAATGTTTTGTTCTATCCGTTTGCCGTAAGTTTTCAACTTCTTTAAAAGACTAACATACGTCCAGTATTCGTAGAGAGTTGCGATATCTTTTAATGAAAGGTGGTAAAACTCTCCATTAAGAGCCAATCCTCGCGTCAATAACATAAAGTACCTGCCTGCTTCCCGGTAGCGGGGGGCCGTACGCAGTGGAGAAGGAAGAGTTGAAACTTGTATGGTCTTCACTCTTTTCCAAAACACATTGTTTAGCAGCCTTTTTAATTCGGTATGGTTGGTTTCTAGAGCCGATACCGCTTCTTTTTTTACATATCTATCTTCTATCAATTTGTCAATTAGTGTAGTTAGCTTGTGGTACAGCTGCGTCATCATCCATTTCACACTTTGATTTTCCAAATTATCATAGGTAGCTACATGTCTTGTGCCAATGGCTTTTGTGGGTACTACTTTTATATTTCGATTAATTTTAATTCCTCTGCTTGAAGATGCAAGATAGGTAGGGTGTGTTCGGACAAATGATATAGCACGGCTATCTTGTTTTTTTATTTGATCTCCTCTCATGAGCTCATGTTCAACTTTCACCGATTGAAACGGCTGATTTTCAATCTGACGAACAGAATGAAGAAAGGGTTTCATATAGTGAGAGAGCACGTGATAAAATTCCGTCCATGTTGCTTGTTTCGACCAAACTGATTTTGCTTCCACATATGTTTTACGAAGCATATCGTATGCCAAATCATGAATGTATCCGTTCACTTCATCAACCATGCGTATATAATCTGTCTTGTAGCTCATCTTTGATGGGAAAATTTCAAGAGTAAAAGACAGCTCTTTTTCTCTTTCACTGTAGACATGAAACGTAGAATACCCTACCTCATTTTGAAAGCTTATATTTCCTGTTAAAATGTAGGGAAATCCTACGGTTTGAAAACTTTGTTCAACTGCTTTTGAATCGTGGTTAACAAACAGACTTGTTTCATTTTTAGAAACAACTGTGATTTGATAGGTTTCATTTTCAAAAAATAAAGGCTCAAGCGGCGGTTTTGAAGTCATCATGCCTTTTGTTTGATTTAATACTTTTACATGTGTAATTCCTTTTCCCGTACAAGAAAAAAACATCACTTCTTCTGCAGGTTTTATTCTCTTCTTATTTTTCCCTTTTATAACCACCGTACATGTGTCGGTTTCAATTTCAACGTACGGTATTAATCCAAAATGACGTGTATCCGTATACTTCAAAACGTCTCATCATCTCCATTATTTTGCGTGCGCTTTTAGGAAACCTCATCCCGTCTACGTTGACAATAGCTGTCTCAAATTCATCATCTAACAGCGTATTTGTACAGTAATAATAAAGGTTTTTTAATAAGTCAAATGTGTAAGCATCGCTTCCTGAAATACGAGGTAAAACTTTTTGTAAAATCTGAAAATCAAACGCTTGATCAAAGGTAAACATCCCGCTTTTCACTGCGTAAATTAAATAAAAGCATATTTCGTCGCGTACGCGGTAACCTATTTGCAAATCGACTTCTTGAAGCATCTCATTAACAGTTAGCAGTTCATTTGTTACTTCGTGAATGAGCTCAGCATGTTCAACATACGCATCTTTTAAGTGCACGTATTGACTTTGAATTTGTACATTTTGAATGCTGTGCTGCGATGGCTCTTTATCATTTAAAAAATCAAAAGCGTCGAGCTGAATCTTATTTAACTCAATGGTGTTGGTCCGATCTAACAACTTTTGACTAAACCCATGAGTCGTTTCATCCATATTAACGGTACCGATAATAAGAAGATTAGATGGCAAATAAATATCTCGGAACATCTTATGTCCAGGAAATAACGGAGCCGTTTTAATTTTCCCTTTTGACCAGCTCCTGCTTTCCATCACGCTTAAAATATCGCTAAAATAATGTTCAACTCGAGCTAAGTTCATTTCATCCAATATAGCGACATATGTGTAAGCTGGATGCTGAATGGCTTGCTGCATAATCGACAGAAATGATCCTCTGCGAAAATCTCCTCTTAAATCAATATATCCTAATAAATCTGAACTATCGTGCCAGTCGGGGCGAACTGGAATGAGAACTTGTCTTCCATTTTCAATCGTAGCACCGATACTATCTGCTAAGAGCTGCGCAAGCTTTGTTTTCCCTGTCCCGCTCATTCCTGATAAAACAATAAAAGGCTTGGTCTTTAAAGCAAAGTAGGCGTTGGCTATATCTTGTCGTTCATATGTAAATCCAGATTTTTTAATATACTCATGAATATGGACGATGGCGTCTTTGTCGCCAATCATCTCTTTGCTCATTCCGTATGTTTTTATATACTGTTCATGCATACTCAGCAGTAAATGCAAGTCATCTTGAAGCTGATCATTGCTAGGTAAGTCTGCTATATTGTAAGGAAGGTAAAGAGCTACTCTATCCTCAAAGCTTTTCGCTTCCATGCTTGTACCAATAACAAGATGATTATCTTTCAATACGCGGGCATGTTCAGGAGTGAAAAATCGAATGTCTTTCAGATCAGTTCCTTCTTCTAAGTCTCCTCTCATCATGACTAAGTAAATGCGCTGACCGTCTTCGCTGAATAAATATGCTACTATCACATCACTCTCTATATTCTTATTGGCAAGGGTCACGTAAGGAAATGTTTCAGCGTGGTGGCCTGATATACGCATTTCTTCTCGATTTATATGCTCCAATCGATAAAGAGAAATCGGAAGCCTGCGTGTAAGCATATTTTCTATTTCATGTTTTACAAGTACGTCTCCACCCATTTGTTTATAATGTTCCGCTACGTACAGTAGCCGCTCGCGCAAACTCATCGAATTCTCTCCTTTCTGCCTTCACTGCAGTTTGTAAAAATAAAAAGCATCGTCAGCTGACCACGCAAAAGGTTCATCTCTTTTATTATAGACGCTTTCTTCGTATAGTAAGCTATTTTATAACGTTAGGAAACACTACATTATTCTTTTCTCTACATATATGTTTATGTTCATTTTAATGAAACATGACAGAAAAGAAAAGCGTTAGGGGCTTAATGAATGAAGAGGCAATGATATGAACAGAAGAATAAGCAGCTTGTGTGCCCAGGGATAAAACACCCATTATCCTACATGATTATTTAACGTCTGATGCTTTTGGCTGAGTAAAGAAAAAAATAAAAGTTATCAGTACATTTTCAGGATCCCCTCCTGTTCCTTCAAAGTCTTTAAAATTTTTTCACGTTTTACGCCGACCTACAATACGCTACAGTAGACCGCTTCTACTCTTTAGATAAACCATGTATTATTCATATTTTCAACGAAGCTACAATAAGCTTTTAAAGACTTAGAAGAACTATCGTTTGAAAGGAGAATAGTATGTTATTTGACTCAACAAAAATCAACCTAGGAAAATTGAACGTTCACAATGTAGATGAAGCGAGCAGTATTTCTATTGGAAATACGTTAAAAGTTACAAGATATGTAACAGCAAAGAAAAATCAGGCCTTCGGACAACAGCTCGCTGATCAATGTTTTTCAGCAGGATCTGCTCAAAAAACCGCAGATAATGATTATGTGGATGCATTTGCAACAAAAAATGATAAATAAGGAGGAAACCATATGATTTTTTCACCTATGGTCATTAACTTACAAGCTTTCAAAGTGAACGTTATGGACAATTCGTCCGTTTTAAGTATAGGACCTAATCAGCAGCTTGACGTGTTCGTATCTTATAAACGTAATCAAGGACTAGGAGAATCAAACGGAGATTTTTCTCCAAACGTAACTCCGTTCTCCTGGATTATAGATTCAGATGTAAACGATTCAAACTCAGTTAAAAACAGCGTAATTTAAGCTTCTACACCGCCTCTAACGAGCATGACTAGCAGCATACCTTCATCTATTCGTCTATCAGTATTCAATCTGAAGCCTAATAAATATAACCTGCGTCTGAACTGGCTATATTTATTAGGCTTTTTCTATAAAATGGGCACTTTTTGAAAGGACGATGGGCTATCAATTTGATCTCGATCATCAACACAGCTTCTCGTTCCTATAAAGCCGCTATCATCACCGAAATTTTGCCCAAACCCCTGTGTTTTTTTATCTGAATTATTCCAGTCTGCTAGTAAATTCTGTCCGATATTTACCGCAGACGCATTTTCAAAGGAATTTATCTTTAGCATTAAAATATTAATATTTATAGATGCACCTGCCATTTAAACCACCCCCTTTTCAAACTATATTCAAATTCCATCTTTTTATGATGTGTGGTAAGGAGGAAACCATATGGACTTTGATAAACTTATGCAGTGGATGGAATTTGCTAAAAAATATCAAACAAATGACTTTTGGAACGGTGTCTTTGATCAGACTGCTTTTAACGACTTTATGAAAGAAAATATGGATATGAACGCTCCGGATTCTTATCAGGCTCCTCAAGCTCCTCAAGCTCCTAAAAGTAATTTTCCGCCTGTCGATATTTATGTTACTCCTCACGAAATCATTGTTATCGCTGACCTGCCTGGTTATCTAAAAGAAAACTTGCACGTTTCTGTTTCAGGCAGCCGGCTTCTATTAAAAGGCTCGCCCCACCCTTTCATTACAGGGCAACCTGTTGTACAAGAACGACCTTCTGGAGATTTTAACCGAATTATCGAATTGCCTGAGCCTACAGATGCGCATCATCTACGTGCAAAATTTGAAAATGGACTGCTTATTCTTTCTTATCACAGGCAGTTTTTTCAAGAAGAGCGTATTCATATTGAATAAGGTTTAGTAGTTTTACGAATGAAACGTAATGCTGCACATAAGCATTTATAAATGCAAAAAATTTAATATTAACTCCCAAACTGAATCAATATGTATTTATCTAACTGTGATTACAGAGGAAATAAGCCCAAGATGAGGAGAAGCGAAATGTCTATGAAAGGATTTTTTAACCCCAAACAGACTAACCAACATCTTCAAACTGAGCTAGCGGACTTCAAACATCAAATCAAGCGTATTAACACGCTTGAAGTTCACATGAACCGTTTTTTAAAACTCGAACCGCAAATGGGTTCTCTCATAATGCTCAAAAAAAAGCTGGAGTCTCAGCCAGCGCTTTCCAACGATTCTTCATCTTCACAAAGAAGTGCTCACAAAAATACTGAACAACCATATACAAAAGACATGCAAGAGACTGCTCGGCAGCTTCATTTTTTAAAAGAAAAAGTAGCGCAATTGGAACAAATCATCTCCACGCAAAACCCTCGCGATAAAAAGAAAGAAGCTGTGCCTTATCTGGATATAGCTAGCTTAGTAGAACAATCTGTAGAGAAAAAAATGGCTCCTTATCTCGAAAAAATGACCGAACTAGATGAAAGAGTTTCAGCATTAGAGCGAAGTATGTCGCTTTTAACTGAAGTACAGGTGGACATGCTAAAACGAACGTCTTCCCTTCAAGAAGAAGTAAAATTGATTCATCAAAAAGCGGCACTTTTAGAAAATGCTCCCCCGCCTATTCATATTGATAAATTTTTTCTTGATAAATACGAACAAAACAACAATATTGGCCAAGTTGGCATTAAGGAGCTCGGCGGTGCTTTAAACATCGGAGCTACATACGGAAGTGGAGCTATACCAAAGGATTTCACGGACCAAATCCAAAAAGATATGGAAGAGTTAAAAAACGCTAAATCAGATATTTCTTCAGACAAAACGAAGCCTGCACAAGAGGATAAAGAGAATTCTTCTTCCGCTTTCGAAAAAGAAGAAGCGTATACAGAAGTTCCTATTTTTGATGAAGATGATCCAAAGGAAGAGTCAGTCTAAAAAAGTTATAAAATTATATCTAGTTATGACTAGAATTTTTGCAAGCTATTCTTTACACTATAGGTAATAACTTCAAAAAAGGAGATATGCTGATGCCAAAGCTTTTATGGAGAATAGGTGCTGTCATGTTGCTAATGTGTGGAGGCTTTATCTTTTTATTTATTGCTGCTTCGCAAATGATGGTTCAGCAATACAAACCTTTTTTTAGACGCGAGAGTGCATAACTCTCGCGTTTTTTTATTGAATATTATCCTGTTTATGGTAATATATATATATCAAAAAGATATAAGTGAGGAAAATAAATGAAGGAAAATCAAACAACATATGCAATTTTAGGACTGCTTACCACGGAATGCAGAACTGGTTATGAAATTAAGCAGTTAATGGATCGAAGTTTAAATCATTTTTGGAAAATTAGTTATGGCCAAATTTACCCCACTTTACAAAAGCTTGTGAATGATGAACTAGCAACGGTCAATTCCGTTGCTCAAAGTGATAAACCGGATAAAAAAGAGTATGTCATAACAACTAAAGGAAAAGAAGTTCTGCAAAATTGGCTGCGTGAACCTATTAAACAGCTCCCTTCAGAAAGAAATGAAATTTTGTTAAAACTCTTTTTTAGTAGTCAGCAAGAAAAGCAGCTCACAATTTCCCAGTTAAAAAACGCTCAGCAGAAACTAACTGAACGCTATCACATGTATTGCGGAATTGAAGACAGCATTTCTAACAGCCCTTCTCCCGACAGAACGTATTGGCTTATTACCCTAGACTACGGTAAACGAACAACGTGTGCTTCGATAGAATGGTGCAAAGATACGATTAATAAATTATATGATGAGGAGGCGCATAATTTATGATTCATTCCAATCGTATGATGGCTAAGCCCGGTCAGGATTTGGTCGTCTTTGTTATAGGAATGCGCATTAACAAATGGACAGCCGTACACAAATGGTTCCCTGTATTTAAAGCAATGCCTCCTATGATTCGCGAATTGTATGCAAACAAAAACCTTGGATTTTTATCTTTGCAAGGATCTTTTAATTTACGAACCATCACCCTGATTCAATATTGGGAGTCAGTTGATCAATTGACCTCCTATGCCAAAGGCCCTCAGCACTTAAAAGCTTGGAATTCTTTTTATAAACAGGCTTCAAAAACGAATGCAGTGGGCATTTATCATGAAACGTATGTCATTCCTGCAGGAAATTATGAATCAGTATATGTGAATATGCCTTCGTTCGGTTTAGCTAAAGCCCTTGGATCTGAAACCATAACGAAGCATACTCAAACTGCCAAAAAACGTTTGACCGTCAAAAGAGGTTGAGACATGACGAAATGAACTCAATCTAAAGACGAACAAATGGGATACATGAGCTGAACCACTTGTGACGCCACAGTTGATTTCCATGCAAGGCTTCGCTTTCCGCGGGCGGACGTTGAGCCTCCTCGTCGCTTCCGCTCCTGCGGGGTCTCACTTATTCCGCTGTTCCCGCAGGAGTCTTCGCCTTGCCCTCCAATCAACTGCTAAAAGGAATGACACAGATGAAACATACGTTCACCCTAACAAAAGAAAAAAACGAACCCTTGATCAACATGTTTGATCAAGGGTTCGTTTTTCACTTCGGCTAAAATACTTTTGTCCCAGCCTCTTCATTACATTTGTTATACATATATTTTCAGCATTTGATTGGCACCTTTTTGAAATTCATACGGGACGTCTGCTATTTCTGTTCCTTTTACTAGAGGCGCAATCTCTTCTAACAGCTGCGGCAAATAGGTAGAAATCTTGCCGCTTAAATTCGTTAAAGGAAACAAACGTACTTCCTCTTTTGTAACGCGTATCAGTTCTTTTAAAGTCTCTAAATGAAACGTATAATCTAACCTGTCACTGTACATAAATAAAAAGTTTGCACAAAGCGTTAAATCAAACTCGTTCTTTTGAAACGGCAAATTAGGAAGCGCTCCGTACTGATAGGCTTCGGGGTTCTTTTTCATATGAGCAATACAATCTTTTAATGCTCTTTTTCGATGTTCAGTTAAATCATCAATAGACGAAAAATACTTCCACACATACTGTTCCTGTACGTGCTGCATTTGATTCATCGTATGAATTAAATCCAGGCTTCCTTTCTTTTCAAGCTCTTCTGCCGTAAATTTATAGGCAATATCACAGCTAGTAGCCTCCGTACCTTGCTGCAAGGCATGAGCAGTAAAAGAACAGGCCCCGCTAGCACAATCTAACACTTTTTTTCCTTTTAAATACTTTTCATTCAAATTAAACATAGCTCTATACTCTTCAAACGTTCTGCCGATAAAAACAACTCGGTCAATTCCTAACTTTTTCTCCGCTACACTCAACTCTACTCAGCTCCTATCTTTTACTTAGACTTTCATTTTACAGAAAATTGAATTAAATTCCAATAGTTTATGTATTAATTAGTTTAATCACTATTTTTTGAAGGCCTAAAAACAGGCCCCAACACATAACGCCTATCGATAAACTCATAAACAAATGAAGAGAGTTTTTTAAGCAAATATAGACGATAGCAAGTAGTAAAATAGTGCCTGGCAGTCCATACAGAACGCCTAGTGTAAACTGACTGACCACTTCCTTTTTTTCTCCTTGCACTGATAACCATATAATACTTAGTAAGCTCACAATTGGAAGGGCAGCCACAATTCCACCGTATGTCGGAAATCTTTTGGCCATTTCTGTTACCCCTGCAATAATAAGAGCCGACATTAAAATTTTGATGATACTATACATGTTCTGCACGCTCGCTCAATAACTGAAAAGCCTGTTGAATCAGCTGTTTTTCAGATGCTGTCATTTCGCGTAAAATAGCTGATAGTTTTTCTTCATCCAAGCTTGAATTCCGTTTTAAGATGTCTTTTCCTGCTTCTGTTAAATGCAGAATTACTTTTCTTTCATCCTGTATATCTCTATTTTTATACACATATCCTTTCTCGATGCTTCTCTTTACATGTTCAGATGCCGTATTATGTGAAATAGTTAAATAATCTGCGATTTCTCTTATTCCAACCGAAGATGATTTGTCGATATGCTGTAAAAGACGTATGGTTTGGTGCGTAATTTTCTCTTGATGCGTATAGTGCAAACGATAATAAATAGACGTCCAATAGCTGTTTAACTCCTCTACTTTCATGATCCTGCTCCTTTATATCGTATTTTTAGTTATTATCGTATTATACGATATATATATATTACAGAAACGAAAGCAATTTTTCAATACTACCTTCTTTTTATCTTGTATCTCACATAATAATGCGATTTAACAGTTACACTAATCGTACACACTGTGAAAGGCGGTTGTATGACATTGATGCTTCGACTGTTAAAATGGGTTCCGAATCTCTTTACGATTGGAAATTTGCTAAGCGGCGTATTTTCCATAGCTTTTAATATGAACAGCTACGAACGCTTAGCTGCTCTTTTTATTTTTCTAGCCGCTTTTTTCGATTTATTTGACGGCAAAATTGCGAGAAAGCTAAAAGTTAACAGTGAGTTTGGTGTAGAGCTAGATTCTTTGGCTGATATTATAAGCTTTGGCGTAGCGCCTGCAATGCTATTTCATACTCTTTCTCCCCACTCTTGGCTAACCGTACTCGCTTTTATGATTTATCCAAGCATGGGCGCATTAAGGTTAGCTAAATTTAGTGCAAATCCAACCGTAGGTTACTTTATAGGTCTGCCTATTCCTTTTCCAGCTCTAATTATCGCACTGCTTGGCATGTTTTATTATGTGAATCCTTATCTTATGATTATTTTAGCCATTTTGATGGTGAGTCCTATCCGGGTCATGAAAATTTAGATGCCATAAAAGACAGACAAAATGCCTGTCTTTTATAGCGCTGTCCATTCTTCGCACAGCATTTTATGCTTGAATTTCAGTTCATGTTCTCTTTTTTCAAGCTGAGCTTGTAAAGAAAGCCACTCGCTATTATCAGGTGCTGAGCATAATTTTTCTTCAAGAGACAGTAAGGAATCCAGTACGTCTTCAAGCTGAGCAGCAACTTCTCTTTGCTGTTTTATGTTCATTTTTTTCAACAGTAGTTTTTCATTTTTCTTCATTTTTTTCACCTCTTTCTTTTCTTTACCCGATGATGAGTGTTTTAGTATGGAAAGCATATGATTAAAAATAGTTTTATCGTAGTAAAGACTCTTTAATAGCCTATTTTTTATTTTTGTTAATTATTTAGAACATAGTTTAATAAGATATAATTACAATTAGTAATACTTTTACAAACCGTGATATACTAAAAAAAAGAAAGGATGATGAATAGAGAATTATGCTGCAAAAATTTGGTTTTTCACAGTATGAAAGTCAAGTATATGAAGCGTTGCTTGCGAATGAAGGTCCGCTGGATGCTAGTTCGATTGTCACGTATTCGCACGTTCCAAAAGCAAAGATTTATGAAGTACTTAATCGTTTAATTGATAAAGGCATTGTAGTAAATACATTGTCCGGCAAAAAGAAACTTTATTCAGCAGTAGCCCTTCAAACCGTCATTCAAAAACTTACTGCTGATTTTGAAAATGACATTAATGAATTAAAAACATATAAAATTAAAAAAACGTTTACGGATGATTATGTTTGGAGTTTAAAAGATAAATCCTCTATTTCTGCTCACATCGAACAATTGATTCACGAAGCGGAATCTTCTATTATTTTATCCGCTTGGAATGATGAGTTAGAACATTACCGCTCATTGCTAGAAGAAAAAGAGAAACAAGGCGTAAACGTCGAGGTCTTAACCATAGGAAACTTGCAGACTGCCCTCAAACATTTACATACATTAAATCCAATAGATGATCATAAAAACCTTGAGCCGTCGCAGTTGATTATTGTTGACGATGCTTACCTTTTATTTGCCGGCATTGAACATGAGACATGGAAAGCAATAAAAACCATGTCGCAGCCGCTTGTAAAAGTTTTTGCTGATTTCTTTTACCATGACGTTGCACTTACCCATATTACAAAGAAATATCAAGAGCAGCTTCTTCAAGATTCTGAGATCATGGAGCTGCTTACTCGCCTGCGATATTAAAAAGGTTACTAATTCATTAGTAACCTTTTTAATATTACCTATTGAAATCCCCTCTAAAAAAGGTTACTATTCTAGTTGTAACTTTTTAAAAAAGGGGGTTTTTTGATGAATAAAAAAGTTTACATACTTGCGATTGCTTCCTTTGTTGTTGGAACGGTCGAATTAATTCTAGGAGGCATCTTAGACTTAATTGCCGATGCATTTCATGTATCACTAGCAAAAGCAGGTTATTTAATCTCTATTTATTCGTTTGTTTATGCTTTGTCTGCGCCGATTTTACTAAATGTGACGGCTAAGATAGAGCGTAAAAAAGTTTACATGTGGACATTATTTATTTTCTTATTGAGCAATGTATTTTCAGCCTACAGTTCAGGTTATTATATGCTATTAATCGGGCGTATCCTCGCTGCTGCGAGCGGCTCTTTTATTATTGTCCTATCTACCACAATGGCTTCTAGAATGGTAAAGCCTGAATATCAAGGCAGAGCAATTGGCGTTGTGTTTATGGGAATCAGCGGCTCACTTGTTTTGGGTATTCCTCTTGGTATTTTGATTGGAAATGCGCTTGGCTGGCGTCAAGTATTTGTTATGATTGCGATCTTAACTGCCATTATTATGATTACCGTTTGGTTCACAATGGAGCGTCTAGCTCCTGCTCCAATTGTACCGTTAAAAACTCAGGTAAAAGCTTTACGCAATAAAAAAATGCTCGCTATTCACCTAGCAACATTACTTGTACTTGCAGGCCATTTAACGCTTTATGCGTACTTCACACCATTTTTACAAGAAACGCTAGGATTAAATACAACGATGGTGACCATTATTTATGGTATTTTCGGTCTTGCTGCCGTGGCAGGAGGAGGACTTGGAGGAGCCGTTTCGGACAAATGGAACCCTTCTTCATCTGTTATCACCATGATTGCTCTCTTTTTTGTTAGCATGATTGCTATGCCTTTTGGCGTTCATTTGCCACTCGTTGTGTTCTTGCTTCTTATGATTATTTGGAGTGCGCTCAGCTGGGCGGTCTCACCCGCTCAAAGCAATTTAATTATTCATAGTGCACGCGACACTTCGGACATTTTAATCAGCACTAATGCAGCGATTTCACACGTAGGAATTGCGATTGGCTCCTATGTTGGAGGAATTGTCGTTAATCAATACTCTGTTATTTATAACGGCTGGGTCGGGTCTATTTTTGTTTTACTTGGTCTTTTCTGCTCTCTTTATGCGGTAACACGAACAGAAAGCACAGCAGATACGCTTCACAGTAAATAAGCTTTTACAAAAAGAGATTGGATAAAAATAATTTCATAAAAGTGAAACACGAACTATCTATCAAAAATGGATAAATAGTTCGTGTTTTTTTATAATCACGGTGAACGCAGGTACTTATAGCTGTTGATTGGAGGGCAAGGTGAAGACTCCTGCGGGAACAGCGGAACAGATGAGACCCCGCAGGAGCGAAGCGACGAGGAGGCTCATCGGCCGTCCGCGGAAAGCGAAGCCTTGCACGGAAATCAACAGCGGTCGAGCAAGCAGTCCAGATCATGCATCCAAATTGTTTGTCTTTGGATTGGATTCATTTCGTTCTGTCCCATCCTCTTTTCATTATGATTGTTCTTAATACATTTTAGCTACAAATTGAGATTCGGACATAACGGTAAAGCCATGCTTCCTTAACAACGCAGCCGTTACCCCTTCACCGGCTATTTTAACACCTGAAAATGCTCCGTTATAAATATGTTCACTTCCGCAGGAAGGACTGCTTTCTTTTAGTACAATAACAGTAGCTTTTATCTCTTTTGCGATGTTCAGTGCCTTATAGGCCCCGTCTATGTATATGTCTGTCACGTCTTTTCCCGATCGTTCAATAACTCGCGCATTTCCGTTTATTACGTCTATTCCCGTTCCTTTTATAATTTCTGCCGGTTCTCTAGGCGTGTGAAATCCACCTAACAGTTCCGGGCACATCATCACCGCTTCTTTACTTTCAATGAGCGCTTCAATTTCCTTAACTAAGGCACTGCTTCCGTTATATCTGCAAGCTTGACCTGCTAAACAGGAACTAACCAAAATCACAGAATTATCCCTCCCATAAAAAAACACTTCTCATTCATCATACAAAGAATATATGATGAATGGAAGTGTTTACCTTTTATATTCTATTCGAGATCACGCTTTGCCTCTTGCTCTTTGTCTCGATCCGTTTTCGCTTCAAATTCAGAGCGAGTCATTACGTCCTCTACGTGCATATTTACTTCTACTACTTCTAAGCCTGTCATATCATGAACGGATTTTTTCACGTTATGAACAGTTTCAGAGAAAATAACTGGAACGTTTTTTCCGTATTCTACAATTACTTTTAAATCAAGGGCCACTTGTTTTTCTCCAACTTCAGCGTTAATCCCTTTTGTGATATCTTCCGTGCTGCGGAAGCGATCTGTTAACCCGCTCATAAATCCGCCGCTCATAGATAAAATCCCTTTAATTTCATTAGCTGCCATTCCAGCAATCTTTTTAATAACTTGATCTTCAAATGTTAAGGTATTTTGATGTGTATTTTCCTGAGATTTTACTGCTGTATTTGTTTCATTAACTGCCATAATGAACATCTCCCTTAAAGTGATTTTCTATCTTCCTCTAGTAAAGAATCCTACCCAAGCGTTTATGTCTAAATGACCGTCTCGCCACTTCCCAATCACATAACCAATTCCCATAAAAGCTACGATTAATAGCGTGGGGCCAAAACCAATTGTTAATAGTAAAATTGCCAACACTAAACCTGCCAGAATACCAAGTACTCGGCCACGGTATGGAATCAATTTATCTGGAGTACCCATTATGTCCCTCCTTCATCACACAACACGCTCTTTCTTTCGCGTTTGTGTATCTGTTAAATCGATGCGGACGGAGTGAACGGGAAGCTCAAGTAAAGCCTCTACGGCACGTTTTGTTTCAAGCTGCATCTCTTTTCCTAGTGTTGGTAGTCCATCTCGTCCAAACAGCGAACAGTTAATATATAGACTAACTCTTTCTTTACGAGAATGAATAGATGCTTGGACTTCAGGAGAGCGTATTCCCTGAAAGCTTCTAATTGCTCGCAAAGCTGTAGATTCAATCGTGGCTTTAGAAATGGTTATTTTGCCTTCGCCTGTTACAATTGCTAAATTCTTTTTAGGAGGCCTGCTAAATATGCCTGTTAAAAGAAAAATAATAAAAATAACAGCTAAAAATGCACTTATTGACAATATTGTGTAGTAAAACCACTCCTGATGCTGCCACTTTTCTACCCAGTTCGAAAGGTGAGGAACCTTATAAACCATCAGTGCTAACATACCGGAACAAATCAGTCCTGCAATTCCAATAACTGCGATTAAAAACCGATTAAAATTATTCAAGTTTCCACCTCATCTCAACGTGAACTCCTACTGCTTTTTGGTTATGTGTACAGGAAAGGCAACGAGATATTCAATACTTACCCGCGATATTTTTTTAATAAACCTTTTAACTGTAAAACTGAATATAAAAAAAACGACTAGGTTTCCCTAGTCATTTTCCGCGTCTCTATACGTTGTCTTGTGAGCTTTGATGAACTTATTACCGTTTATTAAACCGCCAATTAATAAAATAGCGGCCGTTAAATAAAACCAAACCATTAGAATAATAATACTTCCAAGCTGACCATAGATTTGCGAGTAGCTTCCAAACTGGACATAGTATCCAAATCCGGTAGATACAACTTGCCATCCTAGCGTGGAGAAAACAGCTCCTGGAAGTACATCTTTCCACGTTACTCTTGCACTTGGCATCAGTTTGTAAAAAAGAATAAAAAAGCCCAGTAAAAACAATGTCCCGATTCCCCATCTAATCGTCGTCCAGCTTTGAAACCAGATATCAGGAACATGAACTTTTGTTAACACCAAATGTCGAATGACTTCTTCAATAATTGGCACAAACAATGAAATAGCTACCACAACCATAAAGCCAAAGGTCAAAATTAAATCATTGATTAAACCGCGCAAAAATGTTTGTTTTCTTTGTATATGATACGCATCATTTAACGAGCGAACCAAAGATTGTATAGCCATAGATGCGAGCCAAAAAGTTGCTAATAAACTAAAAGACAAAACTTTTTTCCCGCTATTGTTAACTGTTTCAATTGATCTTTCAATTACGTCGTAGGCGCTTTTAGGGGTAAATGGTTCAATAAAGACGAGCAAATTGTTTGTGTCAATTGGAAAGAAACTCAGCAGTGAAAAAAGAAAAATAATAAACGGTACAAAAGATAACAAAAAATAGTAGGCTGTTTGAGCAGCCTGATCAAAGAAACGCTCCGTAAAAAAACGAGCGGCAACGGTCTTAGATGTTTGAATCATACAGCGTTCTCCTTTACTTTCGCTTCACCGTGTAGTGAAATTCATATTCAATTTTTATGTTCAACATGTATTGGATAATTTTCGGCTTATAAAGCTGTCCTTTTCCATTATCCGCGGTTAACAAAGAATTTAACCTGTAAAATCACACAGCCGGTTTGTAAAAGAAGATATTATTATCATTACCTCTGCCATTACCACCATATTAATAGATCTTCTTTTTCTTTTATAAAACCGTAAATTCTTTGGGACTGATTTCCCTTTTTTCTTATATCTTAAACTTTTTTACGCTATGTTAAAAAAGTAAAACATAAGAGCGCCGATCAGCATCAGCATAATCATTGAAACAAAAATAACCAAAGCGTGAGATGATTGATACGTTTGGCTGTTAATTTTTTTGCGGGTTGAAAAATAATGATAGGTTGAGAAAAGAAGCAACCCTGCACTTGCAGCTAAAGAAAAGATGATAACAGCAATAATAAGAGTATCGGCTGCTTCACTTAAATTTTCCCCCGAATTAAAATGCAAACCACCTGCAACAAAACCAATGCCAAGTGTAGCAATAGACGTTCGAATCCACGCTAAATACGTTCGTTCGTTTGCTAAATGCTGTTGAATATAAATGGATTCATTTTCTTTTTTAGTCATGCACATACCACCGTCCTTTTATATGTCTTCTATTATAAATAAATGCTCAAACGAAAATAAACTGAGGACGCTTCACGCCACATTATACCCGAAAAGAACGAATCATTACCATTTTCAAGCGGTCGAAAGAGCTTCTTCACAAACTAAAAAAAGCCAACCCCAGTTGGCTTTTTTTAGTTTATGAAACATTTTCTTTATCTTGATTATGCTGATATTCCTCGTCCCAATAATCAGCGTTTTGAATTCCTAATTTCCCAGGAGAAAAGACAGGATCTATCCCTTGTTTTCTCTGCTCGCGATAATCTTTTAAGGTTATGAAAGCAGGCTTAGCTAAAATCAAAATTGCAATTAAATTGAGCCATACCATTATTCCAACTCCGATGTCTGCTAATGCCCATGCAGTTTCAGCTGTTCGGATAGATCCGTACAAAGTAGTGGCTAAAAGAGCTGCCTTAAGGACCATCGATACTATTTTATTTTGTTTGCCTTTCATTACGTAAGCTAAGTTCGTTTCCGCAATATAATACTGTGTGGATATAACGTATATTTTGGACAGATTATCTGACGCATTTTTCAGTGAAGCATAAGTTCTTTACATATTCCCTAATGTTACAGCATAAGGTAATGAGTGAACTAAGGGTCACTTTATGTTCTAAGCGGAGCGTAAACACAGACATCCTTCTATTTTCATTTCACGTTAATAGTTCACTAAGTGAATCATTTTATTTTTAAATATTTCTGATATATGGTATAATTTAAACCGATAAAAAGATGCTGCATGTATGCTAAAAGAGCAGGCCATATGGTTTCGCTCTTTTGTTGTTTTTACGCTATGTGGCACAACGAAAGAAGGAAATAGAATGGAATTATGGAAACGAAACTTGTACATTTGCTGGTTCGGTTCTTTTTGCACCACAGCCGGGATGAGTTTAGTTATTCCGTTTTTACCGCTTTATATTGAAAAGCTGGGAGTTCACGATACAAGCTCCATCAGCAGATGGGCTGGTATTGCGTTTGGAGCTACCTTTTTAATGGCGGCTATTGTTTCTCCTTTATGGGGGAGTTTGGCCGATAAATACGGGCGAAAGCTTATGCTCCTTCGCGCAAGCTTGGGTATGGCAATTGTTATGACTTCTATTGGTTTTGTGCAAAATGTCTATCAGCTTGTCGGGCTGCGCTTTTTAATGGGGGCCGTTTCCGGCTTCATCTCTGCAGCCATTACGTTAGTAGCGACTCAAACACCTAAAGAGCACAGCGGTAAAGCATTAGGGACGTTGTCTACAGGGGCTGTATCAGGATCTTTATTAGGACCGCTAGTAGGCGGCTACTTAGGAGATACAATTGGATTGCGTCACGTCTTTTTCGTAACAGGCGCATTTATGTTTTTGTCTTTTTTAATTGTAAATTTAATTCAAGAAGACAAAAAAGAGACGGCGAAAACGACGAAAGAGTCTAACATTGGGTTACTTTCTCTTAAGAATTCAAAGGCCGTGATTGGTGTATTTGTTACAACTTTTTTACTGCAGCTTGCGGTTATGGCTATTCAGCCAATTGTTACACTGTATGTAAAACAACTGTCTACTCATACCGACCATCTTGCCCTTATTTCAGGCTTTGTCGTAGCGGCAACAGGAATTTCAAATATTTTAGCTGCATCCAGACTTGGCAAAGTCAGCGATCGCGTGGGTCCTCAAAATGTGCTTCAAATATGCTTGCTTATCGTAGCGGTTATTTGCGGCTTGCAGGCCTTTGTGCATAGTACTTGGCAGCTATTCTTACTGCGTTTTTTACTCGGTTTTGCAATGGGAGGATTATTACCTTCTATTAATTCTTATTTAAAGAAAATTGTGCCGGACTCGATTACAGGTAAAATGTTTGGCTATAATCAAACAGCGCAATACTTTGGGAATTTAGCCGGTCCAGTCATTGGCGGACAAATTGCCGGAGCTAAAGGAATTCCTTACGTATTCTTAACAACGAGTGTTCTTCTACTGTTGAATGCTGGGTGGGTATATTATCAGCGCCATCACGGACAACAGCTAGACGGTAAAGCCGCATAAAAAAACCTTCCGTTTTAACGGAAGGTTTTTTTATTACCACAAGGGTTCTTCTTCGCTGCTTACTTCATAAGAAAGTGGCATCATAATAACCGCTGCTATGAAGAAAATAAGCTCCGCGACAACAATGGATGGAAAGGAAAAGTCAAGTAGTGAGAGAATAAGCCAAATAATAAGGGGTGCAAATGAGTAGATTGATAATCGCTTTTGGGATTTTGCAGAGATATACTGTTGTTTGTCACAGTGTGGGCATTCTAAAACGTTTCTAAATGTTAACAGTTGTTTAAAGGTTGTCCTCCAGTTCCATTTATGATTACAATTTTGACAGGTGGCCATGGGCATCACGCTCCTAAAAAGAATTTATGTACATATAAAGTATACGTACAAGTTGGTAAAGAGTTTCATTTTTATGATTAAAAACGTTTTTACTATTATAACATAAAACAAAATAAAAGGCTTTTTACAGGAAAAAGCCTTTTATTTCAACGTTTATTTAGATACAGCTTCATTCGTTTGAGAAGTTGTTTTTACTTTTATAACCATAATAACAAAAGCTAGCAATCCAAGAATCGCTGCTACAAGAAAAGGAGCTTGAGGCGCTACGGCATTGCCTATAACTCCTGATAATAAAGGAGCAAACGCTGCGCCTAACCATCTTAAGAAATTATATCCTCCAGATGTAATTCCTCGTTCATAAGGAGATACTTCCATTACATGACTCGTAAATAATGCATTATTAAGTCCTGATACAAGACCTGCTGCCATAATTAAAACAATGCGCAACCATGTTGCATCAAAGGCAAATAAACAAATTAAAATAAGTGAAAAAACAATTAAGCTAACATGTAACACTTGTTTTGGCTGATATCTTTTTTCTAACTGATGTGCTAAAACCGCTGAGCCATACGCTAGACATAATCCCCATCCAAAGAAAACAAAGCCAATTTGAAGAGCTCCGATCGATAGAATAAGCGGCGTATAAGCTAACACTGTAAAAAATCCATAGTAATAAAGCATGCCTGATACAGCGCCTTGAGTAAAAGGTTTTAATTTATAAAGTTTTACCATGTCTTTAAAACCCGCTGCTTTACGAGGCTTAGTGCTTGTAGGCTGTTTAACAATCGTTAATACTAAAATAAAGGCGATAAAAATTAAAGCACTTGTACCGAAAAACGGCAATCTCCAAGAAGCGTTTCCTAACACGCCTCCTACAAGCGGTCCTCCGGCCATTCCCAAACCAATTGCAGCTTCATATAATCCTACTGCTTTTTTCACTTCACCTGATAATGCAATAAGCAGCGTCATAGCTGTTGCAAAGAAAAACGAATTACCAAGTCCCCATCCCGCTCGGAAAATAGAAAGCTGAGGAATATTGTTAGAAAATCCGCATAGCGCTGCAAAAATTGTCACAATGATAAGGCCTGTTACCATCAAGCGCTTGTCTCCTACACGTGATGCTAAGATGCCTGCTGGAATCATCATGATAGCCATCATTAATAAATATGAAGTAAATAACATTTCAACTTGCCAATGAGAAGCTCCAATTTGCTTAGCAATCTCCGGTAAAATCGGATCTACTACCCCGATTCCCATAAATGCTAAAAAAGTAGCTACTACCGTAATAATTTGACCTAATCGGTTATTTGAATGCTGTCCTTCCACTCTTTCATCTCTCCTTTTGTTTTTGTTTTTTCATGTATTTCCATAGCAGATTCTCGCATTTCTTTTAATTCTGTTTTAAATGCCTGCATTTTAACCACTTTAAATTCAATCATCTTGATTTGATTTTCCAGTAAATTTTCTATTTGCGTTATCTCTTTCGCTGATAACCCTTGCTGCTCACTTCTTTCTTCAATCATTCTTTTGAGCGACATAAACTGCTGTAGCTCCTGTAAAGAAAAACCGAGAACTTCCTTTGCTTCTGCTACTTTTTTTAGTTCTTTTACCTCTTCTTCGGAATAAATCCTTGCATTTCCTTTTGTGCGCTGCGGGGGTAAAATGAGTCCAATCTCTTCATAATACCGAAGAGCTCGCTTGGTCAAACCGGTCATTTTCGTCACATCATCGATTAAATACATATGTTTCACCTCACCTTTCATTAACATTAACGTTAACGTCAATTACTTATACACTCATTATAGATTAACGTTAACGTTAATGTCAATAATATTAAGGTATTTTATGTAAATCTTAAAAATATGTGCACGAAAAAACCTATTGAAAAATCAATAGGTTACATCAATATGTCATATAGCTGCTGTGCTGTTTCTCCTGTTACTTTACCGTACACTCCTCTTTTTTTAGAAGTAAGTTCCGCACTCTCGGAGGTGAATCGTACATTGTATACGACGCCCTCATAAGTAAGCTGTACATCTGGGTCAAGAGCGACGCTGTAATCAGCTTTTTTCCATTGAATTTGTTTCATAATTGATTCTACAGTTAAGGAATCTTCTGAACTTAACGTTTTATCTCCTACTTTTATAGGCTTGCCCTCCCTGTTTTTATTAAATTTTAGTTCCGAATGAGAAAATGAAAATTCAAGTTGGTTTTTATCATGTGCTATGAAATCTTGGGGTAGTTCTACATAGCGGACAACTTCTCCTTCGTGTACAAACACAAGCATTTGATTAGCAGAAGATATTTTTTTCATCACCTCTTCACTAATCGGTGCGTTTACAAGTCTTTCTACGTCGGCTTTCTTGCTTTTGTTTGTGAATAAATATCCTTTTTCCCATTTAAAATCACTTAACTTGGATACATCCACTGAGCTTACACCTTTTTTTGCAAATGATTCCTGAATATTTTCCCCCATTTCTTTGTCGTTGGTGACTTGGGCATTAGAACTGCACCCTACTAAACAACAGAAAATAATGCCTATTGCTATAAGAGCCTTCACTTTTGCCTTCCTCCTCTCTACCATTCTTTTAAAAAATTCCAACTTTGTACCATTTTAACATATAATTCCTATTTTTCGTGGAAACAAACAAAGAATGCGCTTACATAATTTCACGCATATAATTTCTATTTATTTATAAGTTTTTTCTGAATATTTTAAGAAAATTTTAATATTTTATTTAGTTCGTTTTTAAACTTTATCTTTAGACTAAAAAAATAAGTTAAAAATAAATAACGCAGGAGGAAAACAATGACTTGTCTATCTGAAGTTTTAAAGTTTAATGAAAAATTTGTAACAAATAATCAATTTGAGGCTTTTCAAACATCTAAATTTCCTAACAAAAAAATAGTAATCTTAACTTGTATGGATACACGTTTGTTAGAATTACTTCCTAAAGCCATGGGGCTAAAAAATGGAGATGCAAAAATAGTGAAAAATGCCGGAGCTGTTATATCCCACCCCTTTGGCAGCGTCATGAGAAGTATATTAGTTGCCGTCTACGCTTTGCAAGCTGATGAAGTATGTGTCATCGGTCATCATGAATGTGGAATGACGGGCATGAAAGCTGAAGCTATTTTAGCCTCTGCTGAACAAAGAGGGATTAGCACGGAACAGATTCGTAATCTAAAATATGCTGGTATTGATTTAGAATCATGGCTGACTGGGTTTGAATGTGTAGAGGATAGTGTCGAAAACAGTGTGGATATGATTCGAAATCACCCTCTATTACCAAAAGACGTGCTTGTTTCTGGAATGGTTATTCATCCTTCAACAGGAAAACTTGACGTCGTTGTAAACGGCTATTCCCAAGACCGAGCTGAAACCGTAAGCTCATGAAGGAGGATCCTATTGAATGCTAAAAGATAACCGATTTCAAGGCTATTCAGCAGGGCATTTACAAAAAGACATTATCGCCGGTTTGGTTGTTGGGGTCGTTGCTATTCCTTTAGCGATGGCCTTTGCCATCGCTTCTGGTGTAAGACCTGAATATGGGATTTATACAACCATTATCGCAGGGATTATGGTTTCAATATTAGGCGGATCGAAATTTCAAATTGCAGGTCCAACGGGTGCATTTGTTCCGGTGCTGCTTGGAGTTGTCATGCAATATGGTTATGAGAACCTCATTATTGCCGGCTTTATGGCTGGAATTATGATTACGCTTCTCGGAGTATTTAAGCTAGGGAAATTTATAAAGTTTATTCCGCGCCCTGTGACGATTGGATTTACAGCAGGAATTGCGATTATTATTTTCTCAGGTCAGATCGCTAATTTTTTAGGATTAAAAGGAATTGCAAAACATGAGGAATTTCATTTAAATATGATTGAAATCCTACGAAAAATTGCAACGATTAACATTTACAGCGTTATCATAGCCGCTATTTGTTTAGCTATCGTTATTACAACGCCAAAGTTTTTACCTAAAATTCCAGGTGCCCTTCTAGGTCTTCTTGTCTCCACACTTGTAGCCATTACACTGTTCCCAGGAAAAGTTGCAACGATTGGCTCTACTTACGGTGCCATTCCGAGTAAACTACCATCTTTTAGCTTCCCAGATTTAACATGGGATAACATCGTGATGCTATTTCCGGCTGCCTGCGTAATCGCGATGCTTGGAGGTATTGAATCTTTACTATCGGCTGTTGTTGCTGATAATATGGCCAAAACCAAGCATAATAGCAATAAAGAACTTGTCGGTCAAGGAATTGCTAATATTGCTACCTCTCTATTTGGCGGAATTCCAGCAACTGGTGCCATTGCCAGAACAGCTACCAATATTAAAAACGGGGCGGCTTCTCCGTTATCAGGAGTCATACACGGCTTAGTTGTTTTATCGGTCCTTGTGATGCTGGCTCCTTATGCATCAAACATTCCGCTGGCAAGTATGGCACCTATTTTAATGTTTGTGGCTTGGAATATGAGTGAGCGTAAAGAATTTGCGCATATTTTAAAAACCAAGTCAGCTGATTCATTTGTACTTGTAGCTACGTTTTTATTAACAGTTTCAATCGATTTAACAACAGGTGTAGGCGTGGGTCTACTTTTAGCTATTGTCATGTTCGTGAAACGAATGAGCGGATCACTGAAGATTTCAAAGGTTTTAGCGGAAACATCTGAAAACGCTAACAAATCTGAGTTGATGGAATATACCATGCAAGGATCTCTTTTCTTTGGATCGGCTGAAGTACTGGAAGATTCTTTTGATAACATCGTCGAAGCGAAACCGAAAGTTTTATTGCTTCGAATGAGCCAAGTATCCTTTATTGATACATCTGGAGAAGCTTTACTATCAAAGGTGGTCGAACGGTTGAAAGATTCGCATAGCCAAGTCGTTATTTCTGGCTTACAGCACCAGCCGAAAGAAATGTTAAAGTCAACCGGTCTATACGATAAGATCGGTGAAAAAAATATATTTTCCTCCGAACCTCCCGTCAGTAAGATTAAAGCTCGTCATAGAATCGTTACTACGTAATAAAAAAGAGATCCGAACGATTAATCGTTCGGATCTCTTTTTTAAATATTAAACCGGTACCCCGCTCCCCAAACCGTTTCTAGGTACTGAGGATCTGCTGGGTTTTCTTCTAACTTTTCTCTTAGTTTTCGAATGTGAACTGTTACGGTTGAAATGTCTCCTGAAGAATCAAACCCCCAAATTTTTTCAAATAGATGTTCTTTACTTAATACTTGATTTGGATGAGAAACGATAAACTTCAGCAAATCGAATTCCTTCGCTGTAAAAAACACTTCTTTGTCATTCACAAATACTCTTCTAGCCAGCGTGTCAATCGCTAAGCCATGAATACGAATCATACGCTTTTCCTGCTTATCAGAGAGTCTTTCATATCTCGCTAAATGCGCTTTGACTCTTGCGACCAGCTCCCCAGGGCTGAATGGCTTGGTAATATAGTCATCTGCACCTAGCCCGAGCCCTCTAATTTTATCGATTTCTTCTTTTTTAGCTGAAACTAAAATGATTGGAATATCTTTTGCAGCTCGAATTTGCTTGCACACTTCAAATCCACTCACTTTAGGGAGCATAATATCCAAAATAACCAAATCAAAATGTTCATTTAACGCTTTTTCTAATCCCTTATCACCACTATATTGAACGTCTATTTCAAAATCGTTAATTTCTAAATAATCTCTTTGCAATTCAGCAATACTTACTTCATCTTCAATCAACAATATCTTCTTCATGTGTATCACCATTTTCATTCATTTTTTGCAAAGAAAAGAAAATACTTGTTCCTTCGCCAAGCTTACTTAGTGCCCAGATGTCTCCCCCGTGGCGTTCAACAATTTGTTTTGCAATGGCTAGTCCAAGTCCACTTCCTCCAGTATTGCTATTGCGGGACTGTTCTGCCCGATAAAACCGGTCAAAAATATGCGCTAATGCTTCCGGTGAAATACCAGAGCCGTTATCTTTCACTTCAATAATGAGTTCGCTTTCGGTAGCGGAAAGAACGATATCGATTCTTTTTCTTTCTTTATCCATAAATTTAATACTGTTGGTTGTTAAATTTATTAAAACTCTTCGCAGCTGCTCAGCATCTGCTTTTGCATACAGTGTGGTTAGAGAATTATCGGAAAATAAAACATCAATATCATGTTCGCTCATTTCAAACTGAAGCTCTTGCACATAACTTTTCATAAAAGCAGAAAGATTAAGTTTTTTAAATACAAATGGAATTTCATGCAAATCCAATTTAGAAAATAAAAACAGCTCATCGATTAACGCATTCATGTCTTTTGCTTTCGTTGAAATCGTTAACAAATATTTAGAAAACTTATCTGGCGTATTAGCTACGCCATCTTGAATTCCTTCTACATATCCTACAATGGAAGTAATAGGAGTTCGTAAATCGTGTGAAATACTTGAAAGCAGCTGCTTTCTGTTATCTTCATATTGAATTTGCAGTTCAACAGAAGATTTTAGTTTTTGCCTCATTTCTTCAAAAGCTTGCGTTAATTCGCCAATTTCATCCTTTGAATTAGCAGAGATCTCAAAGTGAAGATCACCTTGTTTTATTTTTTCAGCCGCTTCTTTTAATTCACGAATGGGTTTAATAATGCTTCTTGAAACAAGATAGTTTAAAAATCCAATAATCACAATCACTAAAATTAATAGTAGAAAGATTAAAAAAGGGAAAATTCGATTAATAATGCCTACATAAGGGCTGATTTTTCGCAAAACGTAAATGCTTCCTTTTTCTTGATTTGAGAAAGGGAAATCAAGGTTGATATATGTAAAGTACTGCTTGCCTATGCGCAGCATGTCCTGCTGATACGAATGATTTCCTTTACTTTTTTGATGCTTTGGCAAGTATTTACGAAGGTTTTCTCCTTTAATGGATTCTGAAGCATATACAACCTCTGTGTTTTTTTGAATCACAATATCAATATTTTCAAATTCATATTTTTTAACCGTCTCCGGCCACAGCAGCTGTTCTGGTTTTTTTTCACTCAATAACTTTAAATCTAAGAATGCATTTTCTTCTTCTGGCGTTAACAATTTATACTCATAGGAGTGACTGTACAGTTTTCTTACAAAATCGGCGTCTCCAGTAATAGAGAAGAAAATGAGAAAGCCCGATAAAAAAAGCAAAATAATAAAGACAAACACAATACTGATATACGTTAAAACAAAACGCAGCTGAATTGACATGACTTACCCTATGCCCCTTTGGCTTTAACAAAACTATTTGATAGACTAGTAAAGGTGAATAACAAATAGATCGTTAGACATTATACATATAGCAAAAATTAAAACAACAAAACAAATGTATATTCTCACTTTACCGTGATAGAGTGAGAATGAACACCACCTTTTTTACCATTTTATGAATTACTGGAAAATTATGATCTATTTTTCATAATATTCTTAGGCTGAAAGTTATACTATCTGCCTTAATATTTTAAAAAAGGAGACTTTTTAATGAAGATTATCAAAGCTACTTCCTCTCACATCCCTTCTGTTGCCCGTTTATACGTAGACAGCTGGCGCATTACATACAAAGGGTTAGTACCTGATGCTTATTTAAACAGCTTGTCTTATAAACAAAGTGCAGAAAAATGGTCCTTTTTTCTTACCGAGCCTTCTCATTTTATTTTGCTCGCTATCGATGAACGAGAAAAGATTGTCGGCTTTTCAGCAGGTAAGCCTCATTTGTCCGGTGCTGAAATATACGCGCTATACGTTTGCAAGGAAGTGCAAAACCAAGGAGTTGGTCATCTTCTGTTTTTTCATTCAGTAAAAGAATTTACTGATCAGCACTATACGTCTATGATTATTTGGGCTATGAAGAAAAATAAGAAAGCCGTTCAGTTTTATAAAAAATTAGGCGGCAAAAAAATCTTGAATCGCACAAGTCAATTTGGAGAAACTAAAGTTGAAGACGAAGCATACGGTTGGGAACGTCTTCCTTCTAATAAATAAACGAGCACACTAGTGTGCTCGTTTATTTATTAGAAGATAATATTATTGAGCCGTCGTCTTTTTATCCGTTGAATGAACTTTATTACAAAGCCCATTCCAGTGCCAAAAACAATTCCCTTGACTCACTATAAAACAATCCAGCCATTTCTGAAAATTCATATGTAATACATGTGCATCTTGAAACGATGCGTTCCGCTTTTTTACTATTATATATGCAGGATGCGCTGATTTTTTGGAGTCAATGATAATCTCTTCTTCTCCAACAGACCCAATTGTCATATAGAGACTCTGACTTCTATAAGTTGTTTCTCTTACATCTTCTAAGCTATAAAGATTCCCTGTTATTTGTTTGTCAGCATCAATGAACAAATTACACCCATTTGTTAGCTGCAAAAACTGCTTATAGTCTTCAGGAAGTGATACATGCATTTCTTCTTCAAAAACATTCAGTTGGTTCTTGCTTACTCCATCAAAAAAAGTACAAGTGGTTCTGTATACTTCTCCTTCATTTTTACACACTTCTATAACATTATTGTTTTCCCACAGCCGCTTTCGAAGTGAATTTATTATTTTTTCAATCATACTCTTCCTCCAAGCGTTGGATTTAAAACGGTTACATTACATTAATTAAACAATAATGTGCTAATTCCTTCTTTCCTACTAAATTATACGACAAACTTTAGAAATTCATGTTCAAATAACATAGAAAAAAGCAGCGAATATCGCTGCTTTACAGGTTATACAGGTGCTTTTTCTTCCTGTTCAGGATGGTGATCGTAATCAATAAGCGCTTTTGGAAGACCGGTATATTTAGCCCAATAATAAATCCCAATAGATACGACGGCTATGATAATTAAGTCTACAGGCGTATCGATCAAACCTTTCCCTCCGCCGAACGAACCGATATAAGAAATGAAGAGCATGATGATATAATAAGCAACTAACCACCAAGTTGACTTAATTTGCTGACGAAGACTTACTTCGTTTTTAGGCACATATTTAGCAAAAATCAAATATATAACAAACATGACCAATTGAGAAGTTAACAGCCATGAAATAGTCTTCCAGCCTGACCAGTACACAATAAAGGAAGCAAAAATAAAGGATAATGGACCAATTATACTCATTCCTCTTAATTTAAAAGGCTTTTCCAAATCTTTTGCGTTCACCATAAAGGCCGCTGATGAAATTGGTGCAATCGCGTAAGAAAGAATAAGCGCAACAGAGCATACGTTTACGAGTGCATTCCACGAAGGAAATGGCAGTGTCCAAAAAATCGAAAGCCCTAACGAAAGCCATAGAGATGATCGTGGAATCCCTGTTTTTTTATCCACATGAGCAAACGTTTTAAATAACGTACCGTTACGAGACCAAGCATAGATAAGTCTAGAGGTTGTATTCATAAAAATATTACCGTTACCACCCGGTGATAAAATAGCGTCTAAAATAACAAGTGTTGCTAGCCAGCCAAGACCAAGAACAACAGCGATGTCTTTAAACGGCAGTGAAAATTTATCTTGAATGCCTGACCAACCGCCCGTGATCATATCAGATGGAATGGCCCCGATAAATAAGACTTGTAGAGCGGTATAAATAAGTGCCGCTAGAATGATACAAATCACAAGAGCAATTGGGATATTACGCTGAGGATTTTTCACCTCTCCAGCTACCGATACAATCGGATGAAGGCCTAAGTAAGCAAACATAACCCCGCCTGTAGCAATGGCGGCCTGTATACCATCAAATCCCCCGGGAGCAAACTCTCCCATCGTAAAGTTTCCTGACTTAAAATAAAATGCCAGCGTTACGATTACCGTAAGCGGTACAAAATATTTAAAAATAGAAATAATAATATTCGATTTGGCAAATGCTTTTACACTCCAGTAATTGAGTAAAAAGAATAAGCAAAGCAACACAAATTGTAGAATCCATCCAGATATCGTCGGTGAATCAGATCCAGATTTTGTTAAACCCGGAAACCAGTAGGCCACATACTGTCTCACTGCTGTTACTTCGATAGCGATTAAACTAGTGTAAGCTACGATCGTAATAAACGAAATCATATAGCCTACAAGATGACCGTGTGAATAAACAGGATATCGAATAATTCCTCCTGTACGAGGCAAGGCAGCCCCTAGCTCAGCGTATACAAGGCCTATTAATAAAATAATAACTCCACCAATAACCCAAGAAAAACTTCCTGCAGGACCTGCTTGCGTAGCGACATTACTAACGGCAAACAGCCAAGCGGAGCCAAAAATAGCCCCTAATCCAATCAATGTTAAATCTAATAGGGATATCGTCTTTTTAAACGGACCTTTATTCTCCATAAGCTTCCTCCTTTGGATGAATCATCACTTTTGTTGGTTTTTTTGACAACATTCATATATATTCGATAATATGTGTCAAAATTTTTATTACTATACCCATTCAAAATTACTTTGAATCCCTTTTCTTTATTTCTGCAGATTAATTAACAGAAAATTTTAAAAAACGATTCTTGCGTTCAAGACACATTAAAACTTTTTCTTCTTTTCTTTAATGGGTAAAATACTCAATAAATGAAAGGAGTTAGATAAATGACTTTACCAGAGAATTTGCCTGTTGATTTTACTGCTTACAACCACTTAACATTCCTTCCGCTCGGACGTAAGAATAAATCGATTCGATCCGTAGGAAGTAAACATACTAAAGGGCTGCTTGGACGTTTAAATGACTACTTTGAGCGAGCAATGAATGAGTTACCTAAAGAAGATATCATCCTTTTTCAAACATTCTTATATGGAAATCATAGGGGCGGTTTTCCCGTCGCAATTGACAAAAATGAAGACGTTTATCCTCACTTTTGGAAACCAACTTCATTTCTATGGAAAGAATATAATAAGAATCGCGGCATTCCTATTCATCATGATGAGTTTTATTCTCAAGATTTTACGGTTTTGACTAAAAATGAGTTGGAAAATTATCTCGGAAGCATTATGAAAGATTACATGTTTTGCGCTAGAATACATGATTCTTCAAAAGAAGAATGGATTCAACATATTAATAAGTGTTTCTTCAAACATCCGCTCATTTCCCTTTATCACCGAAATGCAAATGTGATTGAAGCAATTGAACAATCAAAAAAATCACCTTTGCTTTTTATTATGAAAAACCCTGAGCAAATTGCTTTTTGGCGCAATCGGATCGAAATCATTATGAGACCTTTTCGATCTCTTTCTTCCACCGCTTTTGAGAGAGGATTTTCAGATACGGAAGATACGGTATTAACTGTTCACGGGGAAAACGAGATCATTCGCTTAACTTCAGAAAACAGAGGTCTCGCCGTAACATATGATGTCACAGGTGATGCCATTTCACTTGATGATGAGTATAATGTAGTACTAGCAGCCAAGCGCTTAGCGACAACTCAGCGGCAGTTCGAAGAGATTATGGATGAAAATAAAGAAGTGATTCAAAAACTTCTTGTCTTTTTTAAGTGGAAAAGTCTTTTAAAGCATCATGAAGTGCACATTAAAGAGATCCAAGACAAATTGTGCAGCCTAACCACTTATCAACTTAATCAAAGACAAGTTTTACAGGAAAACGATCCCTTTCTTTCCTTCATTCAAAACGTATTACAAGTAAAAATACCGAATGTAAATCTCGAAGTTGGTTCCATTCAATGGTTTTCGCAATGGGATTTTCCAGATGTCACCCTGCTGCAGGAAACAAACAAATTTACATGTTATATGGATCCAAACGAAATAGAAAAGAAACTGACAGAAATAAGCGCTAAGATAGAAAATGAACTTCATAAGCAGCGTCAGGATCTGCTTTCGACTCCGCTAAAAATCGGTCAAATAACGTTTGATTCAAACCAAATGCTACGGTTATTAACGCTTATAGATACCTTAAAGAACACGGAAACTCAGCAGAGTTACGTGCAAATTTTAGAAGGCGTTTCTACTAACAGTATTCGTCAAAAAGAGCTTGATAAAATACCCGCATTTGGATTATTAAATTCGGTAAAGCGCAAGCGCATTGTTACGTATTTACAAGAATTACAAAACTATCAGCTGCTTAAAAAAGAGAAAAAAGGATTCAGCCTCACTCCAAAAGGCGAAGCCATCCGACGTCTATTTGAAGAAGAATCACGGAGAATATGAGATTATATCTCGCGTGATTCTTCTTTTTTGATTTTGAAGACTACTTTCTCTATTAAATGCCTATCATAATTAGAAATCTCCATTCATATAATGATTACTAGATTAGCAAAGTCCTTCATACCTATTAGCCTGATGCTGACATAGAGAGGAGATTTCGCCATTGAAATCTAGTAATCGCGCCAATTTTGTAGTGTTAACATATAAGATGGTTCTTGTTATTTTATCCATTGTTTTAATGACATCATCTATTATTGTTCTAGTAAGTTACTCAGCATTTAAAGAACAGTTCAATTCTTCTATTGTCTATCAAACGTTATCGAAGCATAAAGCGGAGAGCCTTTATTATCTGATGAGCCAAGAAAACCACCACTTTTCAACAGCTTTTGATAAAAACTACTCGCCTCCAGGTCTTTCTTCTACACTGCTAGAGTTATCAACAAGTATTCGAGCAGAAGACGCGAGAAGCTTGTTTGGTTCAGAACTTCCTGGATTCAGTATTTACGACTCCAATATTATCATCGCCGGTGAAGGTACAAATTTCACAAACTTCCCTAGAGAATCTGCACCACCGTTAGATGAAACGCTAAAAGAAAGAAATTCTACTGCAAAAGTTCAGCAGCCTAAAGAAAACGATGGTACGAACGCTCCGAATAATAATACAACTGGCGGAAAAAAGGTATTTTATATTTATCACACGCACAGCTGGGAATCTTATTTGCCTCTGTTAGGACTTGAAGGTGATCCAGATGCTAATAAAGCGGTGGATAGCAAAACAAATATCAATATGGTTGCAAATATGCTAGGAAAAGATTTAGAGGCTCAGGGAATTGGAGCAGAAGTAGATCAAACCAATATTGGACAGAAATTAAAAGAAAAAGGTTGGAACACCAATCAATCGTACGCCATGTCTCGTACAGTAATTGAAACGGCGATGACTGAAAATAGAGATTTAACTTACTTTATCGATTTGCACCGAGATTCACTTCGAAAAGATAATACAACTATTAAGATTAACAATAAATCGTATGCAAAAGTTGTGTTTGTTTTAGGGAAAGCGAATCAAAACTTTGAACAAAACTTAAAGATGGCAAAAGCGCTTCATGAAGGACTTGAAAAGAAATATCCCGGCTTAAGCCGCGGAGTTATTGGCAAAAACAAATCCAGCGGTAACGGTGTATATAACCAAGATGTTTCCAAAAATGCGATTTTAATTGAAGTGGGCGGAGTTGACAATAACTTTGATGAACTAACTAACACAACAAAAGCACTGTCTGATGTCATTAGCCAATTTTACTGGCAAGCTGAAAAAGTAGATGCCCCTGCTCAATAAAAAAAGCCCTCTTCACTGAGGGCTTTTTAAAATTCAATTCCTTTTACAGCAGGAATTCCTTCGTCGTAATAATGTTTATGAGGCTTCATTTCCGTCACAAGATCTGCTGCTTCCATCACTTCTTTTTTGGCAGAACGCCCGGTAATGACCAAATGCATATGCTCCGGGCGCTTTTGAATAAGGTCAATTACTTCGTGTAGCGGTAGCACATCATCAATAGGAAATTTCTCGATAGCCAGTGCGTTATTTAACTCGTCTAAAATAACCACATCATATTCGTTTGAGAAGACTTTTTCCTTCGTTAGCGCCCAGGCTTTTTGCAAAGCTTCACGATGTTCAGGCGGTGTTTTTGTCCACGTAAAGCCGACTCCTGTTTGAATCATTTCAATTCCTATTCTGTCAAACATCAGCTTTTCGCCATATGTACGCTGAGGAGATTTAATAAATTGAATCATTAATACTTTTTGTCCGCGTCCCGTAGCGCGCAGAGCGAGACCTAAAGCAGCGGTTGTTTTTCCTTTACCGTCTCCGGTATAAATTAACGTAAGACCCCGTTTGTCTTTCAATCTAAAAACCTCTTTTTCTTCGAATTTCAGTTTACAGCCATGTTGTTTTTTCTGTAAACGATGTTCTAGCAGGCTCTTTCATTTTTGTAAGAGACTCTTCATTTGGATAACCTAAAAAAACGTTTCCTACTACGACTTTACCTGAAGGGTTGCCAATAAACTCATACAATCTCTCGTCTCGAACAAGACCAACACCTCTTGTTCTCCAAACAAAGCCAAGTCCTAGTTCTTTAGCCGCTAACCACATGGAATGAATCGCGCATGAAACCGCATATTTGTTATCTTCTGTGGCTTCTTCGTCTCCTTCAACTATGTCAGCTGTTACGACGATATGTACGGGCGTATTTTTTACTGCTTTTAACGAACTTTCTACTAAATGAGGCTTTGTAGGAAAGCGCTCCTTTAAATATGCTTCAGCCAGTTCTTCATACTTCTTTTTTGCTTCTCCTTGAATTACGTAGAAGCTCCATGGCTCTCTCATTCGGTCATTTGGAGCCCACGTCGCTGCTTCAAGCAGCTGTTCGATTTTCTCTTGCTCCACTTCACGTGCTTCATGATCTCGTACCGCTCTTCGTTCTTTTAACTGTGAGATAATCGTCATATTGTCTCCTCCTTTTAACGTTAAAGCAGAATATTTTCCGCTCTTTCTTCGAACCATTTTATTTTTTCTCTAATTGTCACCACTTCACCTACAAGCACGATGGCAGGATGAGCAATTTCTGCTTTTTTTGCTATTTCTTCGATTGTGGCAAGCGTTCCCGTTACGGTGCGCTGATATTTTGTCGTTCCCCACTGAACAAGCGCCACTGGCGTATGTTTATCTCGTCCGTGGTCCATCAACTGTTTGCATATATGAGGTAAATTTCCAACGCCCATATAAAATGCAATCGTATCTATTCCTTGAGCGAGCGCTGACCAATTTAAATAATCTTTTCCTTTTTCTTCTCTTCCATGACCCGTTACAATCGCAAAAGAAGTGGCATGATCTCTGTGGGTAACCGGAATTCCTGCATAGGCTGGAGCTGCAATTCCTGACGTGATACCAGGCACTACTTCGTAAGGAATTCCTCGAGTAGCAAGTACTTCAGCTTCCTCTGCTCCGCGCCCGAACACAAAAGGATCGCCTCCTTTTAAGCGCGTCACTACTTTTCCTTGAAGTGCTTTTTCAACAAGAAGTTCGTGAATACGATCTTGGATGACTCCGTGCTTGCCAGGTAATTTCCCGCAAAAAATAAGCTCCGCGTCTTTTTTAGCATAGTTTAACAACTGTTCGTTGGCTAAGCGGTCATATAAAATGACATCCGCTTCTTGAATACATTCCATTCCATATACGGTTATTAGCTTCGGATCTCCTGGTCCGGCTCCTACTAAATATACTTTTCCAACTGTCACATGGCATCTCTTCTTTCTTTTTTCACCGCTTTACACTGTTCCACCCAGTTTTCTACCATTTTCGTAGAAGAGCCGAAATGAAAGTGCGTATAGCCGGCAATTAAATTATTGTTCATATAGCCTTCTTCTTTCATTCCTCGCATCCCTTTTGTATCATAGGCAGGCGAAAACTCTTTCTCTGAATGAAAGGTTGAATAATGAAATTCATGGCCTTTAGCTTGTATATCGTCTTTAAATAAAAAATTCCCCTGCTTTCCCGTCACTTCTCGGTATCCTAAAGCAGCTAATTTTGTCTGCATTCTTACTTGTCCGGGAATAAGCCCCACCATTTCATGACATGTATCATCTGTTGTGACAATACCATCTGTTAAAAACATAAAGCCTCCGCACTCCGCAAGTGTAGGAATCCCTTTTTGGATGGCTGCTCGAACAGAGTTTTTAACGTCGATTTGCTGAGCCAGCGTTTCAGCAAATTCTTCTGGAAATCCGCCTCCTATATAAAGACCGTCAGCATCTTGTGGAACTGTTTCTCCTTTTAAAGGCGAAAATTCTACAAGCTCTGCTCCGTAAGCTTTTAACAATTCGAAATTTTCTTCATAATAAAAGTTAAAAGCGGCATCTCTTGCCACAGCAATTTTCACTTGAGGTACGGACGGCTTTGTAAAGATAGGATCATTAATTTCTATTTTAGGAGCTAAAGCCAGTTCATATACTTTTTCGATATCAATTGTATCATGAACAAGCTTTCCTAACTGTTCAAAAAACGGTGTTAATTCTCCTCGTTCAATAGACGGAATGAGCCCGAGGTGACGTTCAGGAATCGTGAGCTCATCGTTTCTTTTCAAGTAGCCTACTACAGGGATATGACATTCCTGTTCAATCGCTGCCTTAACAAGCTTATAGTGCCCTTCACTTCCAACTCGGTTAGCAATCACACCGACGATGTTCGCTTCGGGTAAAAATTGCTGAAACCCTTTTACAATTGCCGCTGCACTTCTAGCCATACTAGCACAATTGACAACTAAAAGGACAGGGCTATTGGTGATTAAGCTGATTTCTGCTGTTGAGCCTTCGTTTGTTAACGGGTTTTTCCCATCGAAAAATCCCATAACTCCTTCCATGATAGAAATATCAGCATCTTCACTAGCACGAGCGACAATTTCTCTAACCATATCGTGCTCAAGCATCCAGCTGTCGATATTTCGAGACGTTCGTTCTGTAACAGCCGTATGATACGTTGGATCAATATAATCGGGTCCGCATTTAAACCCTTGAACTCTGTAACCAGCTTGTCTTAATGCTGCCATCAACCCGATTGTAAGGGTTGTTTTCCCTACGCCACTTCCGGTACCGGCAATGACGAGTCTTCTGTTTGACATGTTGTTCTCTCCCTTAGTCATATGGAATAAGTGCCACAGAAATGGTGACATTCCCTGACTTTTTCTTGACAAGTTCAAGCGTATCAGCGCCGCTGTATAGCATAGCAGCAGGTTCACTGACGCCATATGCACCTGTATATTTAAAGACTGTATCGGAAGGCTGTTCTATACTTATGCTGTTTAGCTCTTGGGGCGAATAATAGACAAACTCCCAGCCGTACTTAGACGCCACTTCTAGCAGCCCTTCTTCATCCTTCTTTAACTCTATTGTACATAATGCTTTTACACTTTTCATTGAAAACTGAAGTTCAGCAAGCGTTTTTTCAATAACGGTTTCAATTTCAGCTGTACTTGTACCGCGGTTGCATCCCATCCCAATCGCTAATACTTTTGGTCGGTAAAGAACACCGTTTTCTAAGATCGCTTCTTCTTCTTTTTTTAAATTGCGATGCGTTACAACCAAGGCTGCATGTGGCGATGCTTCAAGAGCTGCGTGAATTGATGAATACGTTTTAATATTAGCTGGAACTGGATGATCATAATGCCACCAGCTCTTTTCACCTGATTCTTGAACCACTGCTATTTCTTCTTCATTTACCACAGAAGCGCTGACAGGCGTTAGCTTTTCTGCGGATTCCCATACCCATCCAAAACGCTTTCCAAATAAATCAACGGGAATCGTTTTTTGAACATCAGATGCTGTTGTAATAACAGGATGGGCCTCAAGAGCTGCCGCAACTTCACGCGTAAGCTCATTTGCTCCTCCGATATGACCTGAAAGCACGCTGATGACATTTTCGCCTTTATCATCAATCACAACAACCGCGGGATCCGTTTTCTTATCTTTTAAAATAGGGGCAATCATACGCACAACTGCTCCCAGTGAAATAATAATAATAAGTCCTTTATACGATTCAAAAAGAGAAGGCAAAAGCATCCGAACGCTTCCTGAAAACAGCTGAATGTTCTGCTCTTGTTCGTCTCCTTTTTCAAACTTGCTCATGTAATACACGTCAGACTGCTGAAAGATGCGGCCGAGATTTCTTGCAATTTCTACGCCGTGCTTCGTGATGGCCACGACGGCATAATCCCCGCGCTGTGTAATGGGAGCTTTTTTTCCTTCTTGGAGTTGAATCATTCCGACTTCACTCCTCTTCGAAAGCCATGGGTAAATGTTTTATCGTAAAGTTTTGAACGATAATCCTTGTCATGAATGTGAGAATCAAGTGCCCAGCCCGCCAAAATCATCGCCTGCTTGCGAATGCCGTTTGTTCGCATAGCATCATCCAGGTCTTTTACCGTCGTGCGAACAATTTTTTCATCTGGCCACGTTGCTTTATAGACTACTACAACCGGCGTGTCTTCACTCCAACCGGCGTTTATAAATTCTTTCATTACTTTTTTTGTGAGCGTCGCGCTTAAAAATAACGCAATCGTACATTTATGTTTTGCTAAATCAGTTAATTTTTCAAACTCAGGTACAGGCGTTCTTCCTTCAGCACGAGTTAAAATAACTGTTTGAGTCAAATCTGGAATGGTTAATTCTGCTTCAGCCGCTGCAGCTGCAGCAAATACGGAGCTGACGCCCGGAACGATTTCAATATCAACGCCTTCTCTTTTTAAAAGCACCATTTGTTCCATAATGGCTCCGTACATAGCAGGATCTCCGGTATGAACTCTTACAACCATTTTTCCTTCACGCATGCGATCAAGCATCGTACTGACCATTTCTTCTAAATGCATACCAGCTGTCTTTAACACTTCAGCTCCTGGTTTAGACTTAGCAACTAGCTCTTCACTTACTAGTGAGTCAGCGTATAAAACAACATCTGCCTGCTGAAGTAATTTTAAGCCTTTTACGGTAATTAAATCTGGATCTCCGGGTCCAGCTCCGATTATGTATAACTTCATTTTCGCACCACCATTAGCGTTAAGTATTGTAAATCGGCTCCTTCTAGTTCTGAAGCTTTCCAAATAATTTCTTCATCTGACGTTACTTTTGTTACCACCGATGCTTTTTCAAGCAGATCAAGCTCTTTTAAAAGACCGACCATAAAATCGATGACTTTAGCCACTTTAATAAAAATAACGCAGTCGTTTTCCACCAATACTTTTTTCATTGTTTCATAATCTTCACGAGCAGGAACAATGGCCACATGTTCATCACCGTCTGCTAATGGAATACCTAAACGAGATGCAGCTCCATTAATGGATGAAATACCAGGAATGACTTGAATCGGAGCTTCAGGGTGACGTTCCTGCATCAGGCGCATCATGTGAATAAACGTACTATAAAGCATAGGATCTCCCTCTGTGACAAACGCTACATCTTTTCCTTCCTTGAGCTTTTCCCATACTCGCTCTACCGTTTCGGTCCATTTTCTTTCCAAAATAGCAGGATCTTTTGTCATTGGAAACACAAGGCCTAGCATGTCTTTTTCATTTGCACTAAAATAGACATCAATAATTTTTTGGGCGTAGCTTTTGCTTCCTTTTTGTTTTTTCGGGTACGCAATAACGGGTGATTCTTTTAATTTACGAAATGCTTTTACTGTAATCAGCTCTGGATCTCCTGGTCCAACTCCAAGTCCGTACAATGTTCCAATCATGTTCATTCTCCTCTTTTGGCTGTAATAATATAAATGGGGTTTAAAGCGTCAAATCGTGTTAAGTGTAAAATTGGCTTGCTTCTTGAAATTTGTGCAAGGGTAACAGCAGTCTCAAACCCTCGCTCTTTAAAAGCTTTCATCGCTTCTGCTAAATTTTCAATCGTTACGGCATTTAATACGATGCGCCCTCCTGAATTTAATCGGCTGCAGCACACGTCTAAAATGGTTTCCATGCCTCCTGCTGTCCCTCCAATAAACACCGCATCAGGATCAGCAAACTCACCTAACCCTTCCGGTGCTTTTCCGTGCACAGTATGGGCATCTACTCGAAATTTCGCTAGATTTTCCCTGCAGTTTTCCAAGTCTGCTTCATTTTTTTCCACAGCAAAAATTTGTCCTTCACGCGCAATTTTAGCTGCTTCAATCGCGACTGAACCCGTACATGTTCCGATATCCCACACCACGCTGTCTCTCTTTAGCTGCAGGGCGCTAATACTAAGTGTACGAACTTCTTTTTTAGTAATAAGTCCCTTGTCCGGCTTGCGTTGAATAAATTCATCGTCCTCTATTCCAAGAGGCCAAACTGGGCTTTTTTCTACCTGCTTTAATATCACGACATTAAGCGGAGAAAAGAGTTGATTCGCCGCCTCTTCTAGCGAAAGCAGCTGACAGCGCTCCGCCTCTCCACCTAGATTCTCTGCCACAAACATCTTGTATTCTGTCATGCCGAATGATAATAAGTAGTTTGCCAGAGCACTAGGAGAATTTTGCTCATCGGTTAAAATCGCCACTGTTTTATAGCCATCAATGCGCTGAGCCAGCCCTTTTATACTTCTGCCGTGTACGCTTGTAAAATAAGCGTCTTGCCATCGCTCTTTTAGACGTGAGAATGCAAGTTGAATAGAACTTAAATAAGGATATATTTCAACGTCTAGCCTCGTAGAAAGATAGCTTCCGATTCCGTAAAATAACGGATCGCCTGAGGCTAACACAACCGCATTTCCTTCTTCGTTTTTTAAACGTTCAACAAGGGAAGAAAGACCTCCTTCAATGGCTACTTTTTCTCCTTCAAAATCTTGAAAAAAGTCAAGATGGCGCTTTCCTCCAATTAGCACATTGCTTTCATAAATCCACTGTTCATACATAGGAAGCAAACTTAATTTTCCGTCGTCACCTATTCCAATAATTTTAATTGCCATGTTGCACCGCCTGTCCTAAAAAATCTCCTTTTAATGTGTAAAGAGACGTATCGACATCGATTCCGTCCCCTACTTCCTTTAATGCTGATAAACAGCAGTACTCGCACAGTTTTTCGAAAAACTGATGATGACCGCTTTGCGTCATTAAATCTCCCACTTGAGAAGCTGTGTTTGCACCTTTTATTTCCTCTACCAGTTCAGCAGAAGCGCCTGACTCAGAAGCTGCTTTTGCTAAAAAATTAAAATCAATAGGTGCACTTTTTGAATGAACCATCATAACGCCTTGCGCGACTTTTGAAAACTTTCCCATCATGCCTACGAGCGACACTTTTTTCATTCCTTGCTTTTTACATTGTTTTAAAGTAAATCCAACAAAATCTCCCATTTCGATAAACGCTTCTTCCGGAAGTTCAGGGAACTGTTTCATTCCATACTTTTCGCTTCGGCCCCCTGTCGTAATGACAACGTGCTCACAATTACTCGCTTTAGCCACGCTGATTGCCTGCACGATGCTTGCTTTATAAGCAGCTGTTGAGAACGGAACAACAATCCCCCGCGTCCCCAGTATCGAAATGCCTCCTAAAATACCTAGACGCGCATTTAATGTCTTTTTCGCCATTTCTTCTCCTTCAGGAACCGAGATGACAATCTTAACGCCTTTTTGTATGTTGTATTCAGCTAAAAGCTGTTCAGCCGTTTCTTTCAGCATCTTTCTTGGCACAGGGTTAATGGCTGCTTCACCGACAGGAACTGGGAGGCCGGGCTTTGTCACACGCCCTACTCCCACTCCTCCATCAATGATAATGTCTGCACCATTACACCACGAAACTTCAGAAATAATCAGCGCTCCGTGCGTGGCATCGGGATCATCTCCAGCATCTTTAATGATGCTAGCTACAGCGCTGCTTGTGCGATACTCGCATTCTTCAAGATGAAACGTAGCAAAGCGGCCGACAGGTAAGTAAATCGTTGACTCATCTTGCACTTCTCCTGAAATTAGCGTAAGCAGAGCTGCTCTCGTAGCTGCCGTTGCACAAGCGCCCGTCGTGTAGCCTTCTCTGAGTTTCTTAGGTTCTTTTGGTACTTCCTTCATGCGTTACACCTGATCTGCAAGAATTGAAATTGCATTTAATGCAGCAACCGTTACCGTACTGCCGCCTTTTCGCCCGATGTTTGTAATAAACGGCACGTCAAGTTTTGCAAGTTCCTCTTTCGATTCAGCTGCTGAAACAAATCCTACCGGCAGACCAATAACAAGCCCAGGCTTCGCTTCTCCTTCTTTAATCAAACGAATTAATTCAAGTAAAGCTGTCGGTGCGTTCCCAATTGCAAAAATTCCGCCGTCTGCTTCTTTAATTGCTTTTCGTATTGAAATAATTGCACGCGTTGTATTTAAGCGCTTTGCTTCTTCCATTACGTCCGGATCTGAAATATAAACTTTGATTTCACCGCCGTGTTTTTCAATTCGCTGCTTGTTTGTTCCTACTTGCACCATTTGTACATCCGCAACCACTTGCTTGCCGCTGCGAATGGCTTTAATTCCTGCTTGAATCGCATCCGGATGAAACAGCATGCTGCGTCCAAGCTCAAAGTCTGCAGACGCATGAATCACACGCTGAACAATTGGGTACTGTTCATCTGTAAACGGGTGAGGCCCAAGCTCTTCTGTAATCATTTCAAAACTTTTTCCTTCAATTTGCTGAGGCTGAACAGTTAACGGTTTAAATTCTGTACGAAAATCCATCTCAATCAACTCCTAGTTTGGTTTGCTAAAGCATGAACCACTTCTTCAAACGTGGAATACACGGTCCCATACTCGATTTTTGGTCGCCCAATCATAATAATATCTAAGCCTAACTCTTTGGCTGCTTCTACTTTTTCATCCACAGATCCAACTTTTCCGCTTTCTTTTGTGACCATGACCGTCACGCCGTATTGCTTATACAGGGCTCGGTCAAACTCTTTTGTAAACGGACCTTGAATAGCAATAATATTTTTTTGCGGAAATCCTAACTGCTGACACTTTTCCATATTATCCAGCCTTGGAAGCATACGAGCAACAAGCCGTACATCTGAAAGAGGAAGGAGCTTTTCTGTAAAAACCTGCAGCGTTTTGCTGCCTGTTGTCAGCATAATAACTCCTTTTTTCTGAGCCGCTACTTCAGCTGCTTCTTCGTACGTGGAAACCATCGTCATATTGTCGTAGGTGAAAGCCTGTGAAGCCCGCTCATAGCGTATGTAAGGAATCGATGTTTCAGCAGCTGCGCCGATAGCGTTTTTAGATGCTTCTTCGGCAAAAGGGTGACTTGCATCCACAATAGCTTTTACACGATGTTCGTTTACAAAATCAATCATATCTTCTTGTGTGAGACGTCCAATTTTCACTTTCACTTCTGCACGCTGTAATTCGATTGCTGCATTGTCGGTTACAACCGTCGCCGTAAGGTCGTAACCTTCTTTTTTCACTTGAACAGCTAATGCACGTGCATCGCTAGTTCCCGCTAACAATAAAATCATTTTAACTCGCCGACCTTATCTTCATGGTGGTGATGACCATGATGGTGATCGTGGTGATGGTGCCCGTGATCGTGATCATGATCGTGATGATGATGGTGATCAATATGCTCCATAATGCCGAGGCGATATTGACATGTATCGCAGTTCATTTTCACTTCGCCTTCTAATCCTTCTTCAGCACGTTCTTTTAAAATTGTCTGTAGTTTTGGATGAAAGCCGAAATAGCCGGCTAGCTTAAACTCAATGTCTTCATACTGCAATTTATACTGCTTCACCATTTCTTCCAAACGCTTAATTAATACTCCTGTAAATAAGAAATACGGGAGAATAACCACTTTTTTAGCGCCCAGTTTTAAACATCGTTCCACCCCTTCATCAATCAATGGAGCGGTCACGCCCATAAAAGAAGTTTCGACGATTTTGTAGTTTGTTTTTTCCCAAAGAAGGCGCGTAATTTTATATAGATCACTGTTTGCATCAGGATCGCTTCCTCCTCGTCCTAAGACAATAACAGCCGTGTCTTCAGCTGGAGTTTCTAAATTTTCTCCTGATTCTTGTAATCTCGTTTTTAAAATTTCAAGAGCTTCTTCATGAACGCCAATGGGACGTCCGTATACGAAGTTTACGTGTGGATATTTTTCCTTAGCTTCATCTATAGCCGCCGGAATATGTATTTTAGAGTGCCCAGCAGGCAAGAGCATAATTGGAATCACAACTACATCTTGTGCTCCTTTTGCCACACACGTGTCAATTCCTTGACTTACATTCGGACGTTCAAATTCTAGAAAACACGTTTCTACTAAAATAGATGCGTCCCAATCATGCTTCATCGTAGAGATAAACTCGCGAATTTGATCGTTCCCTTCAGAATCTCTGCTTCCATGACCTACAAATAAAACTGATTTCATATAATGCCCTCCCATTTCTTAATCTCCACAAGGAGCTGGTTCTACTTTTATTTTTGGTGTTATATCCTGATAATCGAATCCATAAACGTTCTTCACACGCTTAAAGAATTTGTGAAACCGCTCATTAGGATGACCTTTTTCTTTATATTCACGGACAATGTTATCAACTATTTCAACAATGTCATCAGGCGCTATGCCTTCCGCCACAATTTGACCTGAATGCGCGTTGCGCCCAACCGTTTTAGCTCCTAAAAATAAGTCAAACGCACCTTTTCTATAGACAATGCCGATATCTTCTTGAACAGCACCGTAACAGGCCATACCGCATCCATTAATACCAAGCTTCAGCTCTTTTGGCATGTCCATTCCGCCGAGGCGCTTTTGTAATTCTTCCGTATGTGGGATGGCGTCGCTTTTTTCTCCATCACAAAAATCACACGCTTTAATTGTAAACACGTCTCCGACCGGAGATAATAAAAAGGAAGCTGCTTGAAGTTTTTCAATGATCACATCTGGATGAGCCGTTGGAATTTGCAATTTAATTTGATGATCAGGCGTATACTCCATCGTACCTTTTTCACCAACAACTTCTGCTAGTGTTGTCATTTGAACGGGCGTAAACTTCTTATTCGCAAGCCCTGGACTAACCGCCACTTCAAAAATAGACTCTATTGGCTGATGTACGACCGGAGAAGTAGTTTCACCTAAAATTGCTTGAAGCGCTTCTTCTGCAAGAGCTCGTGAAGCTGTTTTTTCTTCTTTTTTATTCTGAACAGCTTCAATAGCTGAAGCCGTTTGCTGTACAGTCTCCTCTTGATCAAGAGCCCATGGTTCTGCTTCTTTTCGAAGTCGCTGATGCGGTCTTAGCGGCTGTTCCGTTTGATTGAGGGTATATTTCCGCTGATACCCTCGCGGTGTAATCATCAAATCGTCATAAAAGAACGTAGATGAATTCCCAACAACAACGGTAGTCAGCATACCTATTTCATGGTTTAACATATCTTTTAAGTTCGTCATTACGACTTCTTCACGGTCACGATAAGCGCTTTTCACAAGGCCAACAGGCGTATCAGGAGAACGGTACTTTAATAGAATCCTCTGCGCTTCCACAATTTGTCTTGTTCTTCTTCCGCTTTTCGGATTATAAAAGGCTACTACAAAATCTGCTTGTGCAGCTGCTTCAATTCTTTTTTCAATTAACTCCCAAGGTGTAAGATGATCACTCAAACTAATCGTACAGGCATCATGCATCACGGGCGCCCCAAGGAGAGATGCGCATGAATTAATAGCCGAAATGCCAGGAATTACTTCCAGCTCTACGCCCGTTTCTTTTTTCCATCCTTTTTCGATCAACACTTCATACACAAGGCCGGCCATTCCGTATACTCCTGCATCTCCGCTTGAAATGACCGCCACTGTTTTCCCCGCTTCAGCTTGCTTTACAGCTTCTTGTGCACGGCTTACTTCTTCGGTCATTCCTGTACTAATAATTTGTTGATTCGTTAACAGTCCTTGAATTAATTCCACATAGGTTTTATAACCAATGATCATATCACTTTCTTGAATGGCTTCTCTTGCTCGCTGTGTGATATGCTCAAAGCTTCCTGGACCGAATCCAATAACTAGTAGTTTACCTTTCATGCTAGCTCCTCCTTTATGCGTTACTTTTTACTTTGTCAATTCCTTCTATGGAGTCACTGTTTTCTGGAGAAACGAAACCATTTTGATCATATTCATAAATAAGCGATTCCTTTATACTGCAGCCCCCTGCTAAATGCTCTTCAACAATTCGATGAGCTACGTTTTCAGTGACCTGCTTGTACCAATCTCCTGAAGGGTACACGATAGCTACAGGAGCATCTTTGCATCTTCCGTTACAGCGCGTGCGGGTTGTATGAACCGCTTCATCTAGATTCAGTTCGGTCACTTTATTTCGAATAGCCTGCGTGGCTTCTTCTCCACCTTTTCTCATACAGCTGCTTCCATTACAAATCAATACGTGATGCTTTGTTGCATTCAAGTTCCAAGTCGTCACACTCATTCTCTCCTTTACTAAAAAAACGCCTCTATCAATGATAGAGGCGCAGAAAATTCAAACTAAGTTTTTGCACTTCCACCTATATCCCGTAGGGTAAGCTTCGCATTAGAAAAAGGCTGGTTTCCTGACTTCGATTCATTACTTGATTGCGCCTTCCCGAATACAGTGGCATATGCAATCAGCTCCTCTTCACAGTGGCGGGTACCGCGCTGGCTTCACACCAGACTTCCCATTTAACGCAATGTGGTCATTGCGCACCTTTTTTGCACGATATGTAGTTTTAGGATATGAGAAAAACCCGCTTCGCTAATATGCGAGCGGGTAAAACGTCAGAATAAGAGTGTACACGAATGCCACTTTAAGCCAACGTTTCCCTTCCCGCTCCCCGGAGAAATAGAAACTTCACAATAAAGACAGGTCTCCTGACTTGTGTATCATTCTACTTGAGAACCTTCCCGTGATTTTTTCACAGTGGTTATACTCGTTCGTCCACACTTACAGTTGCGGGGGCAGTACTGGTCTTACACCAGTTTCCCTATTAAGCCTTCTTGGCATCTTTACTGTTGCTGTTTGATATATATGAACCTTTTAAACTATCAGAATAATAGAAGTAACTACCATATCATAGCGTACATTTTTTTTTATTTCAACTCTATTCTTTTCGTAAGATACAAGAAGCTATAAAAAAACAAGAGCATAAAGTCAGCTCTTGTTTTTCATTATATAGCTACTAATGTTAAATGAGGATCATTATAATACACGACTTCTGAAAGAACTTTACAGCCATTTGTTTTTGCAAAAGCTTCTCTCGCCTGCGTTTCAGTTTCAAATTCAAACATTTTCATTTCTTTTCCAGCATACACCGTCAGTACCCACATGAAAAGATTCGCCTCCGATTATTGTAGTGATCGCTATATCCACATTATGACGAAAGCATTTCCTTTTGAAAACCCATTCTACAAAACTTGTCACAAGAAACTTTTAAAAATTTAAAAACATTTTAACTTCTGTAAATGAACAAAATGTACAAAAGGTTGAAGTAGTATTATACCTCTTTAAAAAAGGTGCTTTTTTACCAACTGTTGCTTCACCAGTAAAAAAATATATAGTATTTATTAAAAAAAGAAGCCGGACAGTCGGCTTCTTTTTTAGGAAAGGAAAGTACAGACATCACAGTCCCGTCCCGCTCTTTGTTCTGCATAAAAAATACACTAATTAAATATTCCTTTCTTAAAGCAGAACCATGTTTGACTGCACATAGTGGTGAAGAAGCTTATACGTATGGTTCAATGAATCTTGATGCGTTCTCTCAAACGCATGAGAAGAATCAATTCCTGGACCAATTAAGCCGTGTACGATGTCATGCCCCGCACGAATAGCAGCAGAAGCATCTGATCCGTAAAACGGATAAATATCTAATTTATACTGAATATCATGCTGCTTAGCTAGCTCCACCAAATGCTTTCTCAAACCGTAATGATACGGTCCGCTTGAATCTTTTACACAAATAGACACGGTGTATTCATCAGTAGATTGTCCATCTCCCATAGCACCCATATCAACCGCTAAGTATTCTACCGTTTGAGGCGTAATGTTTGAATTCCCTCCGTATCCAATTTCTTCATTATTTGAAATGAGAAAATGCGTAGTGTATGGCAGTTCGATCTGTTCTTCTTGAATTGTTTTCATGAGCTGAAGCAATAAAGCTACGCTTGCTTTATCATCGAGATGACGAGATTTAATAAAACCGCTTTTGGTTATTTCTACACGAGGATCAAACGAAACAAAGTCGCCGACTTCAATTCCAAGGCTGCGAATATCTTCTGCGCTATGTACTTTTTCATCCAATCGAATTTCTATATTTTCTTGATTTCGCTCAGCTTTCCCTGCATCTTTATACACATGAACAGATGTTTGATGCATAAGGATGGTTCCTGTAAATACTTCTCCTGATGAAGTTTCAATTTCACAATATTCTCCTTCAATAGAATTGTAGCGAAACCCTCCAATCAGGTCGATTTTCAGACGTCCACTAGGTTTGATTTCTTTTACCATAGCACCTAATGTATCGACATGAGCCGTCAGCATGCGGTGATGATCTGTATCTTTACCGGGAATAGTAGCGACTAAGCCTCCTTTTCGATTGCGATACGTTTGAATATTTAGCTCTTTTACATAGTCTTCGACAAATGAAATCACCTTTTCTGTATTTCCAGAAGGACTGGGAATCGAAACAAGCTTTTTAATTAACTGAACAGTTTCCGTCATTATGACACTTCCTTTGTCTCTCATTTCTTTTATTTTACCATATGTTTCAAAAAAGATAACACGCAGCTCCAAACAAAAAAGCCGGGCAGCTGCCCGGCTTTTTTGTTTTAAGCTATGTTTGATTTCTTTAATTCATTTGTATAATTTAATGATTTTTGCTTATCAAACTCGCCTTCAGACTTGGACATTACAATTGCAGCTAGAGCATTTCCTACTACGTTAACTGTGGTACGCATCATATCAAGAATGCGGTCAATTCCTGCAATAAATGCCATGCCTTCAAGAGGGAAGCCCATAGATTCAAGCGTAGCAAGTACAACTACAAACGATGCCCCTGGTACACCAGCCATTCCTTTTGAGGTTAACATTAGCACAAGAAGGAGCTGAATTTGATCCATAATGGAAAGGTCAATGCCGTACATTTGAGCAATAAACAGCGATGCCAGCGCCTGATAAATGGTTGAACCATCTAAGTTAAACGTGTAGCCTGTTGGAATAACAAACGATGTAACCGATTTAGAACAACCGAAGTCTTCCATCTTTTTGATAAGAGATGGTAAAACGGCTTCTGAACTTGCCGTTGTAAAAGCAAGAAGCAGCTCGTCTTTTAACACTTTTATCAGCGTAAACATGCTTGTTCCAGCCATTTTAGCGATAATTCCAAGAACCACAAGCACAAAGAAAATCATGGTGAAGTAAACGGCGAACACTAATTTTCCTAATGGAATAAGTGATCCGACACCAAACTTTATAATATTAACACCAATAAGTGCAAATACACCTACTGGAGCAAATTTCATCACCAAATTAGTTACCCAAAACATTGCATCCAAGACGCCTTCAAAAAAGGCTAAAACAGGTTTTCCTCTCTCTCCAATCGAAGCTACGCCTACACCAAACAGTACGGAAAATAAAATGATTGGTAAAAGATCGCCTTCTGCTACCGACTGAAAGACGTTTGTCGGAACAATATGAAGAAGCTCCTGAGCAATCCCTGTACTTTCAGACGTTTTTGCCGTTGCCTCATATTGAGAAATATCGCTTTTTTCAATATGTCCCATATCAACCCCTGCACCAGGATGGAATAAGTTCGCGGCAATAATCCCCACTACAATCGCAATGGTTGTAACAATTTCAAAATAAAGAATTGTTTTTCCGCCAAGCTTACCTAATTTTTTGATATCGCCTACTCCTGCGACCGCTACGATTAATGCTGAAATCACGATCGGTACGACAATCATCTTAATTAAATGAATAAATATGTCTCCAACCGGCTGTAAAATAGAAATGGCTGTATCGCTTCCGTAAAAGATAGCACCTACAGCTACGCCTAAAATCAGTCCAATTAGAATCTGAGTTGCTAGACCTAACCTTTTCACTTTCTTGCTCCTTTCGCACAGTTGACTTTCATCCATCGAGCATATGCGGTTCCGCGAACCGTGTATAAATATACATCCTTACAGCACCTTATGTAAACAGTTCTTTACTAAAAGGATGTAAGGCCGCACATGCGAATTTTTAAAAGCCACGGTTCTGTTTTATCATATCAAATAATTGTTGTATATTGAGATTTTTTTGCTAAGTATTTTTCTATTTTTGCTATTTCAGCGAATTAATTAAAAAAATAAAATTTTATATTGAAATATGCATTTTAGGTTAGTATAATACGATACATGTTTATTTTTATTATTCGAATATAAAATTCTGAAAATTTTAATTATTCAACACGATAATAAAAAGCATTTATAATTTTGGAGGTTTTAATGTGTCAAACAAAGTTCCTTTTTCATTTATAGTGGTTATTGGCTTCATGCTTTTTGCCCTATTCTTCGGCGCAGGTAATTTAATTTTCCCTGCAATGTTAGGTCAGTCTGCTGGAAGCAATATTTGGTCAGCAAATGCTGGATTTTTAGTAACGGGTGTAGGTCTACCTCTTCTAGGTGTTCTCGCATTTGGTTTTTCCGGAAAAGAGGATCTGCAGTCTTTAGCTAGTCGTGTACACCCAGCTTTCGGTATTATCTTTACTACAATTTTATACTTGGCAATTGGACCGCTTTTTGCAATGCCAAGAACGGGAAGTGTTTCGTTTGAAATTGGCGTTAAGCCTTTTTTATCAGAAAATTCAGGTCACCTTCCCCTTATCATTTTCACGGTAATTTTCTTTACTATTACGTGCTTTTTTTCGCTAAATCCTGCGAAAATTGTCGATTTAGTAGGAAAAGTTTTAACACCTATTAAATTAACGTTTATTGGAATATTGGTAGTTGTAGCCGTTGTGAACCCAATTGGAAAATTTGAAGCACCAAGCGAAGCTTATACAACGCACGCATTCTTTAAAGGCTTCCAAGAAGGTTATTTAACAATGGATACACTAGCATCATTTGTTTTTGGAATTATTATCATTAATGCAATCAAAGAAAAAGGAGCAAAAACCAATCGACAAATTATCGCAATTTGTGCAAAAGCTACGGCTATCGCTGCCGTTATTTTAGCTCTTATTTATAGCGCATTGTCCTATATGGGTGCTTCAAGCGTATCAGAGCTTGGACGTCTTGATAACGGAGGTACGGTTTTGGCTGAAGTATCGAATTACTACTTTGGCTCTTACGGAGGAATTCTTTTAGGTCTGATGATTACCGTTGCTTGTTTAACGACAAGTGTAGGCCTTGTAACATCTTGTTCATCTTTTTTCCATAAGTTGTTTCCAAAGGTCTCTTATAAGTTGATTGCTGTCATTTTATCAGCATTCAGCGCGGTTGTAGCAAACTTTGGCTTAACGGAATTAATCGCTATTTCAGTTCCAGTCTTAACAGCTATTTATCCGTTAGCTATAGTGTTAATTGCTTTGACATTCTTACATCCTTTATTTAAAGGACGTTCAGAAGTTTACCAAGTAAGCCTTCTTTTCACGTTTATCGTTAGTTTGTTTGATGGCTTAAATGCTGCTGGATTCAAAATCGCGGCAGTAAACGATCTGTTTACATCGATTCTACCTATGTATGGAGTGGGTCTCGGCTGGGTAGTTCCTGCTATTGTAGGAGGATTAATCGGTCTTGGCATTACCTTCCTTCGTACAAATGATAATACGAACAGAAACACTTCAAGAAAATTGATTAAATAAAAAGAGGATGCATTTGCATCCTCTTTTTATTGTGGCGTTTTATAAATAAGGAGTTTTTTTCTCCGTTAACTTCACTTCTTCCTTTAACACACGTTTTTCATATAGATATTTATCCGTTCGTTGAAAATGATGTTTATCAGCTTTTTCTTCTTCAGATGTGGTCAGAAGCACTCGACTATTAGAAGCATCTGATACTCCAAACGTTTCATTTTGATAAATAGCATACGGAGCTACAAAAAACACTTCTTCAACAGCCTCTCTAGAAACTTCTTTTGTGAAAGTGGTGTCATTGTATGGAATAAATCCATTTGCTGGTGGATAATAGTTATCAAATTTGAACTCTGGAACAGTTTCCCCGTTTCGAGACCCTGTAAACTCATTAAGCGTACATGGAGGTCCATAATTATTACTAATTAATTCCTTTTAGTAGGTCTCAAAAATAAAACACACCATCTATTTTAGATGGTGTGTGAAGTATAGTAAGTAATTAAGAAATTTGTTTAAGTTCTGATGAGAGTTTTAAAAACTCTTCTTTATTTTTCATCAATAGCGTGCGGTCGATTTCTTCTTTTAGCTGTGCTTTACGAAATTCTGCAATCGCCTTGTCTAAAATCATCTCAGCGAATAATGCATCAAGCACCTTTCCGTTGGATTTTTGCGGTGAATTAAGTAAATTCTTTTTCATAAGAAATCAACTCCTTGGCTTTTTTATAATATAACACAAATATTCTGACTTTTCAATCATTTAAACCAAGTATTTTAAATCTATTTTTTTATAACAAAAGGCCGCCCTTTTGTTATAAAGCGCGGCCTTTTATTACGAATCTGCGGCTTTTTCTTTTACTTCCGCATAGTAGTTTTCATATTCAATAAATTCAGGAGCTTGATGAGCTGCCATGATACCGTGGTAGCTGATATCTAAGCCCACTTCTTCTTCTTCTTCCGTAGACCGAAGCGGAACCACCAAGGAAATAACCTTTAACCCTATCCACGTCGTAACAAATCCCCAAGCGCATAGAGCCATTAATCCAAGAAGTTGAACGCCAAGTAACGTCCAGCCCCCTCCTGTAAACACACCGCCGTCTGTAGAAAACAAGCCCACAGCCAACGTGCCCCATATTCCCGAAGCAGCGTGTACAGGAAAAGCTCCTACAGGATCGTCGATTTGACGTGCTTCGAGCCAGTTTGTAGCTGCCATCATTAATAAGCCAGATACAGCTCCAATAAAAATAGCAGATGGTGTGTTAACAAAAGCGCACCCGGCCGTAATGCCAACCAGTCCGGCAAGCGATCCATTTATCACAGAAGGTGCATCTGAACGGTTGTAGCGAAATAAAGTATAAAATAAAGTAGCTGCTCCGCCTGCTGCTGCTGATAACATTGTGACAATAGCAATGTGACCAATTCTAACGTCAGTGGCACTTAGCGTACTTCCTGCATTAAACCCGAACCATCCAAACCATAATAAAAAAGCACCAACTGAGGCAAGCGGCAAATTGCTTGGAAGAGAAACGGAACTAATTCCATTCTGCGTAAATTTCCCTTTTCTTGGTCCAATCATTATTGCAGCTGCTAAAGCTGAAAAACCGCCTAGCGCATGAATAACTGCCGAACCGGCAAAATCAAGCATTCCTAGCTTACTAATCCATCCGCCTCCCCAAATCCAGTGGCCGGCTATAGGATAAATAAATGTAGTCATTAAAATGGCATATAAAAGGTATGCACGGAAATTAATTCGTTCTGCTACCGCTCCAGAAACGATCGAGATGACTGCAATCACAAACGCACATTGAAACAGCCAAAACGTTTCAAGCCCAATTGGAATGTCAAGGTGCGATAAATTACCTGAGAGCGCAAAACCGCTTTTACCGACAACTCCACCTAAATCATCTCCGTACATTAATCCAAACCCAATTAAATAGAAACAAAGCGTTCCTATTGTAATATCAGCGAATACTTTCATAATAATATTCACGCTATTTTTATAGCGGACAAACCCTGCCTCTAGCAAGGCAAAGCCGCCTTCCATTAACAAAATCATCGCGGCTGTTAACACAACCCACGTCGTATTTATACCTAAACTTAGTTCATTAACACTCATATCTCCGCGCCTCCACTGCTTTTTAGTCGTTTTATTTCTTGTACAATAGCAGGCGAAAGCGTAATTTCACTTGTTTCTTCATTTTCCGCTTTTATTAATTCAAGAACTTCATGAAGTTCTCGCATTTGTGCTTTAAGGTGATCAATTTTTTTAAAGCGTTCCTTTACGTATACCATATACTCGACCGCTTGATGCTGACTTAAAGGACGCCCGGTAAAAAATTTACGAAACGGTGATAGTGATTGATACCAAGCTTCTTCAGCACGTTTCTTCTCTTCGTATTTACTAATTTTCATTTTTATATCTTCTATTTCTTGTGCTTTAGCTTCTTTTAACTTCATTATAAATTCAATTAGTTTTAATTGAGGCAATGTAATGACCACATTATGATAAAGTTCATCCACTATAACCATGTTATATCTCCTTACATAAGATGTTATATTTAGATTATATGTAGAACACTATAGTAAGTCAATGTAATTTTTTGAAAACTCTTTAAATAGTAAATGCGCCCTATCTTTTTACTACTTATAGAATATTAAGTTCGTATGTGTTGAAATATGACGTTATTTGTTTTATCGTAGGAAGAGGAATTATGTTAGTTCCCTATTTTAATTTTATTTACCTAGGCAATTATTCGCTTTATTTCTTATAAACTTTTATTAAACAAAGGGTTACGAGGTTCTTCACTTATTTTTTCAACGAAATGAGTTGATTTTATCTCGTATTAAAATTAAAATAGAATTATGTGCAAGATTTCACAACTTCACAATGTAGTTTGAAAGTCTAGCAGATAACTAGGAACTACATATGCAACAGTATCCAGCAAAGGAGGACTTTTCATGTCTCAATCAACTATTCAAAAATCAGCTGCAGAGGAAAATGCTGCTGTACAAACAGAAGCGGCAGTTAACAAAGGTCAAGCGGATGTGTTAGATCAATTGTTAAAGCCTGAAGTACAAGAAGCTCTTACTGTTCTTGTAGATAATTTACCAAAATTATCTGAAATGGTAACGGTGCTTACAAAAACTTACGACGTTGCGCAATCATTATTAACTGACGACGTATTAAAAGAAGATCTACTTGGTGGAGTAAAAGAATTTATCGAGCCGGTAGAAGGAACAGTAAAAGGTCTTGCAGCTACTGCAATCGAAGCAAACGATCGTGCAGAAGCAAATGCTTCTAACTCAATCGGTTTATTCGGTTTATTACGCATGCTTAAAGATCCACAAGCTCAAAAACTATTCCGCTTTGCACAAGCGTATTTAGACATTACAAACGAAAAACAAAAATAATTTTCATTAAAAAGTGTGGACGGAGGATCGACTATGTCAAAACATATTTTAATTTTAGGCGGCGGTTACGGTGGTTTATTAACTGCAATGACAGCTCGCCAACACCTAAGTGCGGATGAAGCAAAAATTACAGTAGTGAACCGTTTTGCTACTCACCAAATCATTACAGAATTACACCGTCTAGCTGTAGGCGGCGTTTCTGAACAAGCGGTAGCTTTACCACTTGATAAATTACTTAAAAACTACAACGTTGATTTAAAAATTGCAACGGTAAAAGAAATCTCACCAGATCAACGTGAAGTATCTCTTGAAGATGGTACAAAATTAAGCTACGACTACCTTGTTACAGCTTTAGGTAGTGAAACTGCTTACTTCGGTATCCCTGGTTTAGAAGAGCACAGCTTCGTTCTTAAATCAGTAAATGATGCAAACCGTTTACGTGCACACGTAGAAGCTTGTATCGCTGAATACAGCAAAACAAAAAATAAAGCTGACGGTACAATCGTAGTTGGCGGTGGCGGATTAACAGGTATCGAACTTGTTGGTGAATACGCTGACTTAATGCCAAGCCTATGTCTAAAACACGGTGTTGATCCAAAAGAAATTTCTCTATACTGTGTAGAAGCAGCTCCTACAGTTCTTCCAGGCTTCCCTGCTGAATTAGTAGAGCGCGCTCAATCAAGTTTAACAAAACGTGGCGTTACATTCGTTACTGGTACACCTGTAACAAAAATGGATGCTACAACTGTTGAACTTAAAGACGGCAGCAAAATCGAAACAAAAACAATGGTATGGACTGGCGGAGTTCAAGGTAACTCTGTAGTTGCTAACTCAGGTATCGAAGTAAACCGCGGTCGTGCACTTGTAAATGAATTCTTACAATCTACATCTCATAAAGATGTATTCCTTGCTGGTGACTCAGCGGTTGTAATGGGTCCAGAAGGTCGCCCTTACCCACCTACTGCTCAATTAGCTTGGCAAATGGGTGAAGTTGTAGGCGTGAACTTAGCAGTAGCTATTCGCGGCGGAGCAATGGAATCATTCGTTCCTGTCTTCTCTGGTACACTAGGAAGTCTTGGACGCAAAGATGCAATTGGTACAATCGGCGGAAACAAAACGCAATTAAAAGGTTTACCAGCATCACTTATGAAAGAAGCAAGTAACGTTCGTTACTTATCTCATATCAAAGGATTATTCGCATTAGCTTATTAATCCGTCTTAAAGCGAAAGAGGAATTCTCCTCTTTCGTTTTTTTATTTACATAAGCCAAGAAATAAGAAGCGGCAGCGTAACCAGCGATAAAATAGCACTAATGACAAAAGCAGATGCCGTTTCGTTTTCCAAGCTTTCAAACCTCAAAGCAATCATGGCAGCTACAGCAGACCCAGGAAAAGCTACCAGTAAAATAGCTTTTGTCACTTCATCTGAAGACAGCCCTATCCATACTGCAATTCCGAGCATAACGATCGGTTGAACCGCTACTTTTAAGACAGCGATCCCAAGCGCGCCTTTACTGAAGTTAATTTTTCCAATTCCAATCGTTACTCCTACTGCAAACAAAGCTGCTCCGGATGTGATACTTCCAATTTGATCAAGCATATCCTGTAACAGTTTAGGTGACTGAAAGCCGCAAAGCGTTAAAATCACTCCAATTAACGGGACACATGCCAAAGGCTCAGATAGACCATGCAAAATAGAATGAACCGTTACTTTGAATAAACTTGTTTTCTCTTCCCCTTCTTTTCGTCCCCTTTGGCCAACGGTTCCCAAAATCGTTGCCAGCGGATCTAAAATCGCGTTCACCACGATTCCTGTGATGGCAATTGGAATCGCTACTGCACCTGCACCAAACAAGCCTCCAAGTACCGGAATGCCCATAAAAGCAAACGTTGGCTGAGCTGAGTTTAGAGCAAACATAGAAGAAGAAGTTAGCGTATGCTTCCCTGCATACTTCACGATGAGCAATATAATGAGATAAAACCCGACGATGCCTAAAATCAGCGCAACTAAAAACGGCCATTCATCTATGAGTGTTTTTCTTGGCGTTGTCGTCACACCTACAAATAAGTGTGCAGGAAGCGCAAACTTCGTTACTAATGTGTTAAGCCCCTTAGACGTTTGCTTGTCAAATTTTTTAAAGCGCCCTGCTAAATAACCAAGCAAAATGACAAAAAAGATAGGCGCGAGAATGAGAAAAATTTGACCTATGCTCATTTATCATTCACCTCATTCATTTCTTGCCTTAACAGGTTTATAAACAGGCTGCCATACCGCTTCTTCTACAAGTTTAGTTACATTTTTTTCGGTAACAGTTGCTACGTTAGCTTTTACAGCAGCATCGGCAACTGCCACAGCAACCGCCTTTGATACTTTTTGAAGATCTTTAATATTTGGGAGAAGCGTATCTCCCTTTGTATCTGTTTCTGCTATACGCGCTACTGCATTGGCTGCTTCTGCAAACATAGATTCAGTAAACTTTTGAGCGCGAACCACAATTGCACCTAAACCAAGACCCGGAAACACAAATGCATTATTAGCCTGTCCGATTTCATAAGTATGCCCGTTATATTCAACGGGTTCAAATGGACTTCCCGTTGCAATAAGCGCTTTTCCTTCCGTCCATTTTATAATATTTTCCGGAACAGCTTCAGCAAGTTTAGTTGGGTTGGAAAGCGGCATGATAACGGGGCGCTCTACATGTTTGGCCATTTCTTTAATGATTTCTTCGGTAAAAGCATCCGTGACGCCTGACGTTCCAATTAAAATGGTAGGTTTCACTTGTTTCACAAGCTCCAACAGTGAAATTTTATTTTCATCGTCTTTTTCCCATTCTTTAATCTCTTCATTTTGGCGAACGTAAGGCTGTTGAAAAGGAGCTAAATCTTCCATGTCTTCGGTTAACAGACCCCTGTAATCATATGCCCAAAAACGATCATACGCTTCTTCTTCAGATAGCCCTTCAAGCATCATCGCACTATGAATACGATCGGCATTCCCAATTCCAGCAGATCCTGGTCCAAATACAACAACTCGCTGATCTTTTAAAGGCGTTCCTGTAATACGAACCGCTGTTAAAACGGCTGCAAGAGTAATTACTCCCGTTCCTTGAATATCATCATTAAATGTTAAAATTTTATCGCCATATTCTTTCATAATGTGACGCGCGTTAATATTACCAAGATCCTCCCAATGAAGAAGCGCTTTAGGAAACTTGGCCGTTATTTCTTTTACAAATTGAGCGATAAAACGATTATAGTCTTCTCCTTTTACTCGTTCATGACGATTTCCTAAATACAAAGGATCTTCAAGAAGCTTTTTGTTATTGGTCCCCATGTCAAGAACAACAGGCAGTACGCGGCTTGGGTCAATTCCTGCTGCAGCTGTGTAGACCGCTAACTTTCCCACTGCAATATTTATCCCTCCTACACCCCAGTCCCCAATGCCTAGAATACTTTCTGAATCCGTGACTACAAGCAAATCAATATCTTCGCTGTCGAGCCCTAAATTTTCAATCGCCTCACTTAATCGATCCGCTTCATTTACGGATAAATATAAGCCGTCAGGACGGTGGTATTCATGGCTGTATTCTTGAATGGATTGACCTACAGTAGGCGTGTAAATAATGGGAAGCATTTCACTTAAATGATCGGTTAATAAACGATAAAACAACACGACGTTCCGATTATGTAGATCATTCAACGAATTATTTTTTTGAAGATCATTCGGTGCTTTTTTGAACTGCTCATATGCTCTTTTTGCCTGTTCTTCTAACGTTAAGACCGTCGGAGGAAGAAGCCCCTGCAGATGAAGGTCTTGTCTTTCTTCTTCAGTAAAAGCAGAACCTTTGTTTAAATAAGAAGTGGATAAAACTGATTTTCCTTTTAGTGAAGTTGAAATTGAACCATCTTTTTCTATTTTATATGCTCTCATGTTTTTACCTCTTTTCCTAAACAATTAGATAGGGTTAGGTTCAGCAAAGAGACATATTTTTAACCATTTATTTTTAATAAAAACAAAAAGAGATTGAGACATAACTACATCAATCTAATCTACGTTCACCGTCATATTGAAAAAATCCGAACGATTCATCGTTCGGATTCCCCTTGAACTAACACACTTTTTTCCCAGCCTCATTTTTTATACCACACTATAGTCTTCGTGCTCACTTTCTGAGTAATTAGGTGGCTGTATATGTGAAGGCACAAGACATTCATAGCTTTCCCCTTCTAGCCTATCCTCTAGCTCTTGTTTCGCTTGACTAATCAGCTCTTGATTTTCTATCATTTCAATCGCCGTAGCCGCAATGGCTTTTCCAGCTAACAACATCGCATCGTGAGCATACTCTGTTTTCCCTTGAGCAACAGCTTGCCATGTATGAAACGGCGTAGCATAAGCCCACGTTGCGGTCACGCACTGTGCAGTGGGAACATTCCAGCTAACGTCTGCGACATCGGTTGATCCCGTCATGAAGGAAACATTTTTAGACATAGGAGCAATTTGGTTGAAGACTGGATGATTTGCTAAAGCTCTGTCTAGCAGTGAACCGACTTGTTTTTTTGCTGCTTCTTTGTCTTCAGCGGATGTAGACTCGTAAATAGCTTTGGCGAAAGCCATGTCTTCTTGTTTCACTTCAGCCAAATTTATCTGCATCATTTGCTTATGCATCAGCTGCTCCATTGTTTGATTTGGAATTAGATTAGCACAGGCTCCTTGAATTTCCTGTTCCATTTGTGTTTCAGTCATTAAAGCCGCTCCCTTTGCAATTTTCACAACCCGTTCATAAAGTTCTTTTACTTGAGATGGCTTCGGAGCACGAATTAAGTACATGACTTCCGCTTCTGCTTGAACAACATTAGGAGAAATGCCTCCGCTGTTTGTAATGGCATAGTGTACGCGCGCTTCATCTATCATATGTTCACGCATATAATTCACACCAATATTCATCAACTCTACAGCGTCTAAAGCGCTTCTGCCAAGGTGAGGACTAGCAGCTGCATGACTGCTTCTTCCTTTAAATTTAAAAGTTGCTTGCATAACCGCATTCGATGACGTATGCATGACACCATTAACGGTAGCCGGATGCCACGAAAACGCGATGTCTACATCTTGGAAAAATCCTTCTCGTACCATATACGTCTTTCCGTATCCACTTTCTTCAGCTGGACATCCATAGTATCGAACGGTTCCCGGAACATTTTTTTCTTTTAAGTATTCTTTGACTGCAAGCGCAGCTGCTAGTGAGCCTACGCCAAGTAGGTTATGTCCACACCCATGGCCATTTCCATTTTTTTTGACTGGATCTGCTACTGCACACTTATCTTTTTGACTCAGCCCGGTAAGCGCATCATATTCACCAAGAATAGCGATAATCGGATAACCGTGCCCGTAACTTCCAATAAAACCTGTTTCAAGGTTAGCAATATGTGTACGAAGCGTAAACTCTTCTTTTTCTAACATGTCGCAAATTAGCTGTGCCGACTTATACTCTTCAAACCTCGTTTCTGCATATTCCCATATTTGATCACTGATTTGAGTTAGCTCGTGTCGCTTTTGTTCAATAAGTTGTTCGACTTTTTTGACAATATCCATGAGACACTCTCCTTTTTCCCTCATTATTTAACAGCATTTTGTGCGTTCACTACCACTTTTGCAGGTCGAATCGAAAACAACGAAATAGCACAGACAAGAGCGCAGATAATTAATAAAGCAAACGCTGCATTATACGACCCGCCAAACGATTGTACTAAAAAACCAATAAGCATTGGTGTTAATACGCCGGCTGCTTGAGCCCCTGTATTAATAAAACCATTTGCTGAACCGACCACTGATTCAGGCAACATTTTTAAAGGAGCTGAAGCGATTAAAATCACATTAAATGAAAACAGTAAAGTTACTGCGCTTTGAAAAACGATAAACATGCCTACGCTAGGTGAAATAGCCATTAAGCAAAGAAAAACGCCCATCAGTAAACCAAAAACCGCTGCTATCGTCTTGTCTTTTCCTTCTGGAAGCTTGTCTAAAATAAAGCCGCTAACAAACATTCCTATAATGCCTACAAATGCTGGGATAGCGGAAAGAAAACCGATGTCCGTTAAATTCAAATGTCTTACTTCGGCTAAATATGTAGGCATCCACGACATGAGCCCCCAGTTAATAGCGTAAATACTGAAATATGCAATAAATAAATTCCAAATCATCGGGGTTTTGATAATTTCTTTTAATGTCATCTGCTTAGCAGGAATAGCAGAAGCCTCTCTTTTTTCCCCCTGCTGCTTTTCTTTTAGTAAAAAAACAAACAGAACTGTAATAACAAGCCCGATGGCTCCTATGATATAAAAGATACTTCTCCAGCTTATTGTTTGCATCAACTGCGTCGCTAGAATCGGTGTAACCACGCCCATAATCGTACCTGACGATAACAAAAAGGACATGGCTCTACTGCGTTCTTGCTGAGGAAACCACCCTGCGATTCCTTTCGATGCGGATGGAAAATAACTCCCTTCCCCTAAACCAAATAAAAAGCGAATGATAATAATAGAAGCAAAAGACCAGGCCATTCCAGTAAAAACCGTAAACAAAGACCATAAAAGCACGGCAATTGTAATGACTTTTTTAAATCCAAAGCGGTCTGCTAGCCACCCACCAGGTATTTGCATCAGTGCGTATCCTGCAAAAAAGCTACTTAAGATGATGCCCGTAGAAGAAGCATTAAGGTGTAGATCTTTCGAGATATCTAAAATAGCGTAATTAATAATAAAACGATCTAAGTTTCCAAGCGACCAGCCTAAAAATAATAAAAATAAAATGACGTATTTCCAGTTCGACCTTGCTAGCATAAACGCGCTCATCTCCTTTTTATTCCATTTAATGTAATGTTTTGTAACAAATCGATTCGTTATATAAATATTAAAAAATTCTGACTATTTTTTCAATGTGTATTTCTATATAATAAGAACTATAACTATGTATTTTTTTACATTAAGTAGTCTATAAGGGGTTGTTAACGTGAATGATTTATTAGCTAATATGAAAGGTTATCTTACATCTGTTATCAAAAACAATTCGTATCAAATTTGGGCAAGTGTTGATTCCGCAAATTTCAACATGATTTTTTCCAGTTCCTCATGCTCATCTCTACTTTATGCTCCTCCCACTAGCCTACATAACGGCAGTGATTCCTTTCAAAAGCATATCGCATATGAAGAGTTCGAAGAAATTTACTTATCCTTTCCAAATCGCTATGCGTTTGTCGTTCGCATATTTGCTAAGCATCACTGGACACCACAACAAATCAAACAGCTATCAGCTAACTTTTCTCCTTACGTGCTGCAAAAAAAGCTAGAGCGGCATGAGCACATTTTGAACGTACTTATGAAAAGTATTAAGGAAATTTCACTTTTACAAGACTCTGATTATCTATTAACAAGAATTCTAGAAAATGCTCTTTCAGTTATTTCTGTTGCGGATATGGGCGTGCTGTGGATGTTTGATTCTTCCACTCAATTTCTTTTGCCTCGCGCCTGGTCAGGGGGTCCAAACAGTGAAATTCAAAACATGAAAATGAAAGTTGGGGAAGGAATTATCGGAAAGACATTTCAGCGTAATAAAAGCTATATGTATACGAACTTAGAGGATATATTACGCGATTCTTCTACTATGACTGACGATAATATTCATTATCTTAATCAGTCCTATACGTTTACAAACATTCAATCTATTATTTCTGTCCCAATTTGTATGGAAGAACAAACGGTATGCGTACTCATTATTTATCAAAACGGCACAACCCCTCTTTTAAATGAAGAGGATAAAGAGCTGTTAGAAAGCTTTTCCGATCAAGTATCGATTGCTCTCTTAAACTCAGCGCTTTTTGAAGGTGTTAAAAAACAAAATGAACTTTTAATACGCCGCGATCAAATTCACCGCACATTCATGAATGTTTCACTTCATAGTAACGGAATTGAACCGATACTTACAGAATTGCGCCGAATGGTTACATCTCCTGTGACCATTGTAGATTTTGTTGATAATAAGAGCTATGGCTTTTTAAAATTCCTTGATGTAGACACAAAAACAGCTGAATTTCACACGCGCTTTCTTTTACATACAAAACCTTGCTTTTATACTATTGAGTCAAACAACCAGAAGCACAGCGTCTACATTCAACCTATACACGGCATTGACACGCTCTTAGGGTTAGTTATTCTGCAGGCAAATCAAGGAGACCTTTCCCCTTTAGATCAAGTGGCACTCGAACAAAGCAGCTCTGTTATTGCACTAGAAATGCTGAAAAAACAAACATTAGTCGATTTATTTTACAAGCGAACGCATGAACTATTTAGTGAATACTTAGCATGTTATGACACCACTTTGCTGTATCAAAAAGCAAATGAGTTAAACATTGATACAAAAAAGCATATTCTAGTCGCTCTCATCACCATTCGTTCACAAGCTGATCTGCAGCTCTTAAACTTACATCTTCATCGCCTTGTGTCTGATATCAAATCTGTTTTCACTTCAAAAGCACCGGTCGTATACGGATTTGACACCAAAGTAACCATTGTATTTACGCTTGATCCTTACGAAGAACATCATGCTATTGTCAAACAATTAGAGGATTTACTCTCAAAATGGCGTTACTATAATGAATGTCATGTAAAGATAGGAATTGGAAGTCGCTATTCTCACTTTACCCAAATAGGAAAAAGTTATAGCGAAGCTGAAAAAGCGATTTCTTACCTTTTGTCTCAGCAGCAAGATGGATGCATATTGTATGAGGAAATAGGAATTAACCGATTATTTATTAATCAATCGAAAGAAGAGGTAAAAACCTTTATTGATGAAGTATTCCTCCCTCTTAAAAACAATTATTTGAATGATGAACCTTTAGAACAAACGTTAGAAGCCTACTTCGATAATAATCGCTCTGCTTCACTTACAGCTAAGCAGCTTCATATTCACGTTAATACACTTTATCAGCGCTTAAAGAAAATCGAAGACAAAATGAACATATCATTTACAAATAGTGAGCACCTATTAAAAGTCCAGCTAGCGTGCTATTTGAAAAAATTTCACTACAGCTAAAAAACCGATTCTTATTTTTAAGAATCGGTTTTTTCAGTAGAAAGAACAGCTGCAATTGATTGCTTCCAGCGGCTTAGTACCTGTTTGGAATCATGAAGCTGAAATTGAATTCCTGATGTTAGAACGGCATATTTTGCATAATCTTCTTTAACAGCGGCTACTTCTCCTGTAAATAACTCATAGCCTGATAACACAGGAGCTTCTTTTTTCAGCCAAAATTTAATGTAATAAGCTTTCCCTTCAACAACTAATGTAACGGTTGCCTTATGATTCTGTATCATGTTTTTTGCAGACGTTGTACCTTTCCATACTAACAGCTTGACGCGTGAAGAGCTAATAGCTACCAGCTCTCCTGCGCTAATCATTGCTACATGAGGAAAACCCTCGGATGTCACTGTAGATAGCAACATCGCATCACGCTGTTTTCTTTCTAAGTCTTTTCCATTTAAAAATACGCGCACGGCTTTTGGCAGCTCTGCTTTATTCATTTTACTTACCGCCTTTGCTTAGTAAGATCGGGGTGGCACAGGAGGCACGTGCGTTGCCAGCGGTACGTCTTTTGGATTGACTTTAAATGGTCGAGGGTATTTTTCAGGATTGGTGATGGTCTCAGGTTCAGAAGAACGCCAGGTAAACAAACACACGTCGCATAAATAAATTTCCCAGGCTCCTTCAACTGGTGATTTAGATACTACGTTTGCTTGTTTGGTTTCACATCTTGGACAAGTATGCATGTCGATTCCTCCTTGTTTATTTTTGCATCATATTCGTTAAGATTTTTTCCCATTTTTCAGTTTCAAGTGGTGTATCTAAAGGCTGCGAATAGTGGCCTCTTGTTTCCGGTGCAACTGGTGTTGTAGCATCCAAAATCATTTTATCTGTAATACCAGCCGGCTCAGATCCTGGATCAAGTGGAAGAACTGAAAGATTAGGCACTGTTATAACATCATGTTTTGGGTGCATTTTTGTCGATAGCGCCCACATGACTTGCGGTAAATTAAACGGATCCACATCTTCGTCTACTAAAATAACTAGCTTGCAATATCCTAATCCATGCGGCGTAGTCAATGCCCTCATACCAACCGCCTTAGCAAATCCTCCGTATCGGCTTTTCGTTGAAATAATAGCAACGAGACCGTGAGTATACATCGCATTCACAGCTTCAATCTCTTCAGGATATGCTTCTTTTAGCTGCTGATATAAAGGAACGCTTGTATTGATTCCAATTAAATAATCTGTTTCTGTCCAAGGCATACCGATATATAAACTTTCAAAAATAGGCTCTTTACGATGATATACGCGATTGATTTTGATAACAGGCATGCTTCTGCCACCGGAGTAATGACCTGTAAATTCGCCAAAAGGACCTTCATATTCACGTTCACCGGCTAAAATTTCTCCCTCTAAAATCACTTCTGCTCCCCAAGGTACATCTAAATCAGAAAGCTGAGACTTCACAATTCTGTACGGCTCACCTTGAATAGCTCCTGCCATTTCATACTCTGATTGATCGTAATGAAGCGGCGTAGCAGCTGCTGTGACAATCGCAGGTTCACATCCTAAAGCAATTGATACAGGGAGGTTTTCACCTTTTTCTTCGGCTTGTTTCAAGTGAATGGCAATATCATGCTGTGGCACAGGTTGAATGCCTAGACGGTCTTTCCCTTTGACCTGCATACGATATATACCTACGTTTTGTTTGCCAAAGTTCTCCTTATCATGCTGATCACGAGAAATGACGCACGCTTTATCTAGATAGTAGCCTCCGTCTCCTTGATTCAAGCGGAACAACGGCAAAAGGTCGAATAAGTTAATATCATCTGTGATTTCACACTCATGAAATGGCGCTGTTTCTTCTCTTTTTACTTTGACAGGAAATTTTTCATATCTCCGAGCAAACTCAAAGAACTGTTCTTTTACAGGAGTTGATTTCGGCAGTCCCATCATTAACGCGTGATTTGCCCAGGAACCCATTACGTTTAGGGCTACCTTTGCGCTGTTGTACCCATAAATATTGGTAAATAATAACCCTGGCGTTTGGTCTCCTAAATTACTGATGGCTTGACCTGCTGAACCTAAATCTGGATCAGGCTGTACTTCATCTGTAATCTTCAGCAGCTGCCCTTCTTTATGTAGCGTATTAAGGAAATCTCTAAAGTCTTTATAAGCCATGTTTATTTTCCTCCTTGTGATAAATGTTTAATTCCATTCCATCTTTTTGCCTCAGGAAGCTCAATCCCTAATTGATCTAACGTTCGAACAGCAATATGCGTGACGATATCCTCAATCGTCTCAGGTTTGTTATAAAATGCCGGCATAGGAGGCACAAGGATAGCGCCCATTTTTGAAAGATCCAGCATGTTTTCTAAATGAATTGTATTCAAAGGCGTTTCGCGAGGAAGTAGCACCAGCGGCTTTCTTTCTTTTAACATTACATCTGCCGTTCTCGCTATTAAGTTGTCTGCTAGTCCCATTCGAATAGATGCTAATGTTTTCATACTGCAAGGACTAACAATCATTCCATCTATACGAAAAGAACCGCTCGAAATCTTTGCTGCTTGGTCTTGATATGAATAGCAATAATCTGCTAACGCTTCTACTTGCTGAACGCTATAAGGTGTTTCCAGCTTAATTGTGGCATGAGCCCAAGGCGACATAACTAAATGCGTTTCAACAGAAGTCTTCTTCAAAAGCTCTAAAATTCGAATACCTAGAATAGCTCCCGTGGCTCCTGTGATTCCTACAGCTATTTTCATTTCTTTTCCTCCTCTCTGCTTTGGTTACACATTTAACTTTACACTCATTTTCCATACAATTAAAATATTGATAAAGTATATAATAATACCTTTAAAGTATGGAGTTGAATACAGTGGAATTAAGACAGCTGCATTATTTTATCGTCATAGCTGAAGAATTAAATGTAACTAAAGCAGCAAAGCGCCTGCATATGGCTCAGCCTCCTTTAAGCAGACAGCTAAAACAGCTCGAAAATGAGCTGGGCCTTTTGCTTTTTGAACGAAACAATAATAAGCGCTTATTGTTAACGGCAGAGGGAAAGCTTTTTTTAAAACGAGCGAAAGAAATTGTGCAAAGGGTCGAAAAATCAGTATTAGAAGTACAGGAATGTAAAAACGTAACAAATGAAAAGCTTGAAGTCGGATGTACAATCTACTGTGCATCTACGGTTCTAGATAAGCTAACTCTTATCCAAAAACAGTATCCAAACAGCACTTTTAATATCTATGAAAACGAACCAGCTCATTTAAATGAATTATTAACAGAAGGGAAAATTGATGTAGCGGTCACCACTACAGACTTACCTTATCAACAGGTAAAAACAAAAACACTTGCACCAGATGTTTTTGTTGTAGCCGTTCCTAAAGAAAGTGATCATGCAGAAGAAAAAATTTCAGTCGCTGAAATTGCTTCTCTCCCTCTTATTCTTCTTCGTTCAAACCGGGAAATAAGCATATATAATCGCATTGTGAAGGAATTTGAAAAGATAGGTGTAATACCCAACATTTTATGCGAATGCCATGATTCAGCGATGCTTCTTAATTTAGTATGTCGTGGCCTTGGTGCTGCCATTGTTCCTTATTCAATGCTTTCCTCTTTTTCGCTAGAACATATTAAAATTCTAAGTATAGAAGATAATCCATTTGTAATAGAACCTTTAGTTACGTGGCGTACGGATAGTTACCTTCCCAAAATCGCCCAAGAATTTTTAAAGCTTTTTTAAATATAAATGCATAAAAAAAGACTTTGCTAAAATAGCAAAGTCTTTTTTTATGTTCTATATTTATATATGTGACTACATTAACCAAGAAATTAACAGTGGTAATGTAACAAGTGACATAATGGCACTAAGTACGAATGCTGAAGCTGTTTCACCAGCTAAGCTGTCAAAGCGAACTGAAATCATCGCTGCTACAGCTGAACCCGGGAACGCTACTAATAATACTAATTTTACGATGTCAGCTGATGATAGGCCCATTGCTGTTGCAATTCCTAACATTACAAGCGGCTGAATAGCAACTTTTAAAATCGCAATACCAAATGCCGCTGGGCTAAATTGAATTTTACGGATACCAATTGTTACCCCAACTGCGAATAGTGCCGCACCAGATGTAATTGAACCAATTTGATCTAAACTGCTTGAAAGTAAATCTGGAGACTGGAACCCACATAATACTAATACTACTGCGATTAACGGAACACAAGCTAATGGTTCAGAAAGACCGTGTAAGATTGATTTAATCGTTACTTTAAATAAGCTTTCTTCTGAATCCCCTTCACTTCTTTCGCGCTGTCCAACCGTACCAATAATAGTTGCTAAAGGATCGAGCATCGCGTTTACTACAATACCCGTAATAGCGATTGGAATTGCTACTACATCCGCGCCAAACAAGCTACCTAATACGGGAATACCCATAAACGCAAACGTTGGCTGCGTAGAGTTTAAAGAGAACATAGACGCGCCTGTTAGTGAGTATTTAAATACATATTTTGCAACAAGTAAGAAAAGAACATAAAATCCAATAATACCAAGAACTAATGCTAGTAAAAAAGGCCATTTTTCAATAAGCGTTTGTTTTGATGTTGTTGTAATACCAACGAATAGATGTGCAGGTAACGCAAATTTTGTTACAAGCGTATTTAACCCTTTAGATGTTGTTGCATCAAACTTTTTAAAATACCCTGCTAAATAACCTAGCAAAATAACAAAAAAGATTGGGGTTAAAATAATAAAGATTTGACTAATTTCCATTTTTGAACACTCCATTGTTTAGATTAGAATCAATCATATAAATTTGCTTTCTTAGAAAGATAATTATCTTCTAAGGCTTGTTTATGGATATTGTTTACGTCAGGCCATTCATCTCCCCTTTTGCTAAACATCTCTACAAATATGAAGTAACGTATAATGGTTCATGAAAACGCATGGACTTTGTTTTTCTGCAATCATTTATTTACTTCGAAACTGTTCATTTAGTTAACATCAAATCACAAAAAACTTGTCATACAATACAGTAACTATACAACCTTAGTAAAAACTTGTCATACAATCATGTTGTTGGCTTACTTAGGCTGAAAAAAAACACCTTCAAATGAAAGATGCTTAATCTTGTGACGAAAGAAAGCTACTTCTGATTGATGAGGAAGAATCTCTAAGAGTTTGAAACTCTTAGTTAAAAAGTTCCATAATTTCACAAAGTTTTTACAAACAACCTTACTTATTTGTATATTGCTTTCTGTGACGAATTTATGAACATGTTTTAACTTAACATTTGTAGGGCAATTATTCAATTACATTGCTTAAAATTTTAATGAAAAAAATATTTTAATCCTGTTTTTTTTACATAAAACGGATTAAAATAGTCATAAAGACCTATATATTATCGGTTAAAAAGAAGATGATTCATCTATCACCTTCTTTTGCTCACTTTATTTAATAATGACATTTCGATCGTAACGTTACTTTATTTTAGCATCAATAATGGAAAAATTGTGTTCTTCTGAAAACCACGTTTTAATTTTTTCTTTTGCCTTAAGTTTAACACCTTCATCAATGTACATGGCAACTTGAATCAATGCAAGCCCTAGAGCTCCTAAATCATCTGTAAACCCAATTCCTGCTGCAAAGTCCGGAATTAAATCTAAAGGAAGAATAAAATAACCCAATGCTCCTATAATAACTGCTTTTGCTTTTGGCGGAATATCAGGCTTTTGCAGCGTGTAGTATAAAAGCAATACGGCATAAACAACGTTTGCCCCTGCTTTTTTACCAAACTTTTTAAGCTTGTCCCAAAATTTTTCTTCCGAATAATATTTGGCTGTTTCCTCTGTACGAACGGGTACAATTTCTTGTTTCTCTTCCATATCGATCACCCTTTCATCACCATATGTACTTATTATAAACGATTATCTTTACCCGATTCCATCGAGAGATGAAACTCCATAAACCTGCACAAAGCAGGCTTATGAATTTTTTAACGAATAATGCTTCATAACGATGTTAACCAAGTCATTCAGCGCTGTTTCACTTTTAGAATGATTTTCAAACTGCTGAATGAGATCCATATGTTCAAGCAGCACTTCGTAATTACCCGTCATCTTTCTAAGAACTTCATATGCGGAACTGTTCAAATCCACTTGTATTTTCAAATCCTCCAGCTGTACTAAATACTCGTTCCAGCGCTGGTCTTGTTCTAGTAGCAGCCATACAATTTCTTTTATCGCCTTCCGCACATTGGACTCCATCTTTTCATCTCCTTTGATAAACAGATATAACAAAGTCTATGAAAAAAACGAGCTTTTTCATTCCCGTATTGAGCAAAAAGAGTTCCTTTTATTTTATAACAAGTCCGCTTAAAAGCTCTTCCCATACTTTGTCGTCGCGCAGCACATCCATTGAAAAAATAGGTGCATGTAAGACACATGTATAAGGCAAGTCCCAGTTAGCTTCGGACAAAAGTTCTTTTTCACTGTTTGTCAGCAGCAGTATATAGAAATCGCTTTTGACCATTCCCTTTAAAGTATGCTCTAATTCTTTCGCTTCTTCATACGTTCCACCCATACGAATAAACAATATACAAGAACTGGTCTCCATCGACGTTAAAAATCGCTCCGTTCTCCGCTCATACTTTTCTTTGACTTCATTATACGAAAGCCAGTTATTTTCTGTATTAATAGACGACGGAAAATCATGAGCAGAATCAATTTGATACACCTTATCACGCAGCCTAAGCGTAGAACCATCTCCGAAAGAACTGATATAGGTTAAGTGTTCATACAAAAATAAGTCTTTACAGCGATTTTTCAACAGCTGGTTAACATGAGAAAGAGAAATGCTAATACACCAATCAATCACGCCGGCTTGTTTTCGCAAAGAATATTTTTTCATGTATATCCCTGGAAAACAGTTATAGCCTAAGCTATATATCATATCGTACTGCTTGCTTTTTAGTTCATTTAAAGTAACCATGTTCATCCTCCCTTCTACTATAAAATATGACAGCTTTTTATAGAAAGAGGCGGCTTCTGCCTTATACCGTACAAGCTTTTTGCTTCTTGGAATCTTGTGTAACTAAAGAACAATAACGTAAAGGAAAATAACCGAAGCAAAATATTTTGGAACTCGAAAGATTATTGTTAAAATACTTGTATTCCATTGAAATAACAAGGCCTATGAAGTCTTTAAAGAAAGAAGATGAAATTGATGAGTAAAGCATTAAAAGATATTCCGATTTCCGTATTAGATCTTTCTCCTGTAGTTGAAGGAGGAACTGTATCTGACTCGCTTAGAAATACATTAGATTTAGCTCAGCACGCTGAAAAATGGGGATATAACCGCTACTGGCTAGCTGAGCATCATAATATGACAGGTATCGCAAGCTCCGCTACATCTGTTGTAATTGGTCATGTAGCTGCAGGCACGTCACGTATTCGCGTAGGCTCTGGAGGTATTATGCTTCCTAACCATTCTCCGCTTGTTATTGCTGAACATTTTGGCACGCTTGAATCACTATTTCCAGGACGTATTGATTTAGGCTTAGGAAGAGCGCCAGGGACAGATCAGCTGACAGCGCATGCCCTGCGACGCAACCGCAGAAGCGACAGCAGTGACTTCCCAGAACAGCTAGCTGAACTGCAAGAATACTTTAAACCGGCTTCAGAAAGTCAGATGCGCGTTAAAGCTGTTCCCGGTCAAGGTTTAAACATTCCGATTTGGCTGCTTGGCTCAAGCGGTTTTAGCGCACAGCTTTCTGCACAGCTAGGCTTGCCATTTTCATTTGCGAGTCACTTCTCACCTAATAATACAATGACAGCTCTTAACATGTATCGCCGTTATTTTAAGCCGTCCGACGTGTTAGAGAAACCATATGCAATGTTAGGTGTAAACGTAATCGCTGCTGATACAGATAGAGAAGCTGAACGCTTGGCTACTTCTATGCAGCAGCAGTTTCTAAATTTAATTCGAAACACACCAGGTAAACTAAAAGCTCCTGTGGATAATATGGATGAACTATGGACTGACTTTGAAAAAGCTTCTCTTCAACAGCAGCTGGGCTCTTCTATTGTCGGAAGCCCTGAGACGATTAAAGTCAAGCTGGAACAGTTTATTGAAGAAACAGAAGCAGATGAACTGATGATTAACGCTCAAATTTACGATCACAAAGCTCGCCTTCGTTCGTACGAAATTGTTTCTCAGCTGTTCAAATAATAAAAAGGCCGGACGTGTCCGGCCTTTTTATTTGCTTTCTACTGCTTCAAGAAGTAAATCTGCAAGATGAACGGCCCTTACACTTTCTTCTACTCCTTCTCTGACTACGCCTAGCTTCATTTGAATGAGACAGCCCGGGTTTGCTGTTACAATCGTATGTGCATGGGCTTCTTTCACTTTTTCCATTTTATAATCTAAAATTTGCATAGACATCTCTTGTTCCGTTAAGTTATAAATACCGGCTGAGCCGCAGCAATGATCCGCATTTTCCATTTCATTAAACACCGTGCCGTTAATCGCTTGGATCAGTTTTCTCGGTGCGCTGGACGTTTTCATCACGTTTCTTAAATGACACGAGTCTTGATACGTAATAACTTGACTTGAAAGCGATAACTTTTGTTTTTCCACAAACTGCTGCTGCAATAAAATCTCTGAAAAATCTTTGACTTTGGCAGAAAAAGCCGCCGCTCTTTCTTTCCATTCCGGCTCATCTTTTAATAAATGATCGTATTCTACCAACAGCGCACCGCAGCCTCCTGCATTAAGAACAATGTCATCCGCTTGAATGGATTCAAACGCCATAATATTTTGCTTCGCTAACTTCTTTGCCTGATCTTTTTCTCCTCCGTGCGCATGCAGTGCGCCGCAGCACGTCTGCACCTCTGGTATAACGACCTTACACCCCGCTTTTTGTAAAAGTGCAATCGTCGCGTTGTTTGTCTCCATAAACATCGTATCCATTAAACACCCTGTAAAAAAAGCAACCGTACGCTCTCTTGTTCCTTCTGCTTCAAATAAAAAAGGACGTTTCTTCATTTCTTTTTTTGTTGGCACAGGCGGAAGCGTTTTTTCCATTTGTGCTAAATTACCGGGCAGAACGTTTAGTATGTTTGTTTTTTGAACAGCTTTTTGCAAGCCGCTTCTTTGATAGAAAGCAAGCAGAGAATGTACATTTTTTAATCGTTCTTTATGGGGAAAAAGCTGTTCAAACACCATATGCCTGAGCGCTTTTACCGGCCATTTATGTCGTTTTTTCTGCTGAATAATATCACGCGCTTCTTCTAATAAGTGTCCGTACTTCACACCCGAAGGACAAACAGGCTCACACGCTCGGCAGCCAAGGCAAAGATTCAATTGCTTTTCAACAGATTCATCAGGTTCAATAAGTCCGTCTACCACTCCTTTCATCAAAGCAATTCTTCCGCGCGGTGACGCTGCTTCATATTGATTCGTTTGTCCATACGTCGGACAGCTCGGCAAACAAAAACCGCATCTCATACAATTCATTAACTCGTCATAATCTAACCGTTCTTTGAACGCTTGCTGAATGTCTTTTGTTGCCGTCATGAACGAACCACCACTCTTTTTCTCGTGTCTTTAGCAAAAATTTTCCCTGGATTCATAATTCCTTGCGGATCCAAAGCATACTTAATTGCTTTCATCGCTGCTACTCCTTCTCCGCCCATCTTCAACGCCAAATACGGTGCTTTCATTTCTCCAACTCCGTGTTCCCCTGTAATCGTTCCTCCGAGCTCAATGGCTTTATGAAAAATTGCTTCAAAAGCTTGTTCGACCCGGTGAAGCTCTTCTTCGTCACGCGCATCTGTTAAACAAGTCGGATGCAGGTTTCCGTCTCCCGCATGACCAAACGTACAGATCTTAACGTTATATGTTACAGCAATTTCATTAATTGCTTTGACCATTTCACTAATTTTAGACCGTGGAACGGTTGCGTCTTCTAAAATGGTCGTTGGCTTCATCCGTGCTAAAGCAGAAAGGGCTGACCTTCTGGCTGTACTTAACGCTTCTGCTTCTGCTTGCGAAGCCGCTACTTTTACCGATACAGCGTTTCCTTCGCTGCAGATGCGTGAAATCATTTCAATATCGCGCTTCACCACTTCTGGCGGGCCATCTTGTTCAATCAATAAGACAGCGTTTACATCAGTTGGAAGCCCAACTTGCGCAAAATCTTCTACTACTTCACACGTCGGCTGGTCTAAAAATTCAAGCGTAGCCGGAATAATCTTATTGGCGATAATTGCTGAAACCGTCTTAGCAGCTGCGTCCATGTCTTCAAACAGTGCAAGCAGAGTTTGTTTTGTTTCAGGTATTGGAATGAGCTTTAAAATCGCTTCTGTCACGACGCCCAGCGTTCCTTCAGAACCAACAAACAAGTTCGTTAAATCGTAGCCAGCTACATCTTTAGCTAACTTGCCGCCCGTCTTTATGCAGTCGCCGTTTGCAAGAACTACTTCAAGACCAAGAACATAATCTTTTGTCACGCCATATTTTAAGCCTCGTAATCCTCCTGAACATTCATTGATGTTTCCTCCAATAGTTGATATTTTCATGGAGCTTGGATCAGGAGGATAAAATAAACCTTTTGCCTCTACAGCGTTAATTAAATCTAACGTAATAACACCCGGCTGAACGGTAACCGTTAAATTTTCTTCATCAACTTCTAAAATTTTATTCATCCGGTTAAAGGTAAGAACAATTCCTCCTTGCGTGGGACACGTTCCTGCGCTTAAATTTGTACCTGAACCTCTTGGAACAATGGGCACGTGATCTTCGTTGCATATCGTTAAAATTCTTTTCACTTGTTCTTTGTTTTCAGGCATAATAACCGCATCAGGAAGCGACTGAAAGTTAGGTGTTGCGTCATAGGAATACACGAGTCTTGCTTCACTGCTATCTTGAAAATTGGCTGATCCTACAACTTCAATGAGCTTTGCTTTTGTTCGTTCATTAAGCATAACGTTCCTCCTTATATGTATCTCTTACTCTTATTATAGTTACAGAAGCAACGAGGGACTATAGATAAAGAACTAAAAAAAAGCGCTTTAAAAACTCTTTTTTTGTATGTTTATCCAACGAAGGACGCACTTCACTCTAGTAAAGATAGCGCAAGGTAAAAAAGCGTAATACCTTTTACGCTTTTAGGATCAATATCTGTGAGCTCTTTTATTTGCTTCAAGCGGTAATGAAGCGTATTAATATGAATATGTAAATCAACTGCCGTTTTTTTTAATGATTGATCATTGGCCAAATAGCACTTCAGCGTTTCAAGCAGCTCTTTTTCTTTTAAGAGAGTGGAAAGCACTCGACTCAAGAATTCCTTTTTTACAGGTTTAGAAACGTCTTCTAAAATCATGTCCATCAGCAGCTCCTCATAAAAAACAACGGTTTGACGTTTTGAAGCCACTTTAAGCGCTTTTTTCGCTTCTTCATATGAAGCATGCAAATTAAATTGCTCCGCTGACTTTCCTACACCAATAGTGACCATAACTTGGTTGTTTGCTTGAATGTACTGCTGACATTTTTTTAATTCTTCTTTAAATCCATGCCTTGCCTTTTCACCTACCGCCTCTTTCAGTAAAAGCAAACGATCATATCCCCAGTTTGCGATATAATCTCCGTCAGCTTTATGACTTTCAAACCAGTAGCGAATTGTTTCTTGTACCTGCTGCTGCTTATTTTTCGAAAGAGATGAATCAATTTGAAACAGTGTGCAGCAATAAGCACTGTCTGCTTGTACTCCTAAAATATGGCCTCGTTCAATAAATTCTGCATCTACCTGCTGGCTATAAATCCATTCACGAAAAAAAGCTTCCACTCCTTTATTTTCCCATTCCTTTGTTTCTATGTAATATGCCTCACGAATAATTAACTCTGTTAATCTTCGAATAATATCTGCAAAAGGCTCAACGGCTTCTGGAGTACCTGTAATGCCAATAACCCCAATAATCTCTCCTTGATAACTGATAGGCAAGTTAATACCAGGCTTAACTCCTTTTAAATCCGCTGCTTCTTTTTTGGATATATATAATTTTTGCTTTCTTTGCATCACGTTCCACGCGCCTTCGTGAAAAAAACCAACCCGTTTTTCTTCTGTTGACGCAATAATAATTCCACTTGGATCTGTTACAATTACATGTTCTTTCATCACAAGCTGCACTTCTTTTATAATTTTCTTCGAAAGTTCAGACACAAGCTGCACGTTGTTTACACCTCACCTATCATCATGTAAAAGAGCTGAAAGAATTCTTTTCTCTCAGCCCGCTTTTTTATTATGCGTTCACTTTTTCAGCTTTTTTTAGCACGTTAAAAAATTCTTTCATAAATTTAGGTAAATCTGGCCAAGCTTGTCCCGTTACTAAGTTTCTGTCTACATGAAGCGTCTGTTCAACAAATACTGCACCCGCCGCTTCTACTTCCGGACGGCAAGCAGGATACGCTGTCACTTCTCTGTCTTGCAGATACTCTCTAACCGTCGTTAACACGAGCTGACCATGACAAATAACGCCTAAAGGTTTGTTTTCTTTTAAAAAATGAGCGGCAATTTCCTGAACTTTTGTGTTCATTCGAATATATTCAGGCGCTCGTCCTCCAGGAATAATAAGTCCGTCAAAATCAGCGGGATCCACTTCATCTACAGAAGCGTGAGAATCAATTTTATATCCCGTTTTTTCTGTGAATGTTTCCATTTCTGGAAGAAAATCATGAACAACCGTTTGGAGCTTCTTTTTCACTGGAGAAGCAATGGTACACTGAATATCTTCTTCTAAACAGCGATAATACGGATAAAAAACTTCTAAAGCCTCCACGGCATCTCCTGTTAAAATCAAGACACGTTTACTCATCTTTTATCACCTTTTCTTTTAATGTCGTCATTTACTTCTTCTCGCAAGCTGCTTTCCATTCCTGCTTTTCCCCTAGGAATAATAAAAAAAGCAGGGCCTTCATTCCTTATCAGGAATGTCAGCCTTGCTTTTTATCTTGTAATCTTTTTAATTCAGCTGTTAATTCAATAAACCAAGCTTCGTCTTTCGTTAGCAGCGCGAGATCAATTAATGAAAGAATTTGCTCTTCGTGCGCCGTTTTTTGAAGGGGCAGCTTTTCTATTTTTTCATCCATCATGCCAATGGTTGTGCCGACCATTTTTTCATCATCACTTTTCACAACGTTGATTAGTGCTGCTTTTTTAGATGGATTAATCGTTTTAATATATCCGTATATAAGTTCACCGTCGCGAGACTTTCCTTTGACCCAGTCGCCTACTTTTAAATTTCCTTCAAATAGCTTCACAGTCATTCTCCTTTCTTCATAAACATGCTAAGAATTAATGTAACGGCATATAGTACTGCAGAAAGTAGTGTAATCATAATACTTACAGTTTAGAAAGTCAAAGAATCTGTTTTAGAGCAAAAATCTTGATATACAACTAAATCACTGCAACAATAAAAAGATCCGAACAATTCATCGTTCGGATCTTTCTTCAACGAAACTACTTTTTTCTCAACCTCTTTACTGGTTATACGAGTCCAGTTAAGCTGTAGATTCCAATAATTAAGAAACATGCAAGCGTTTTTATAATAGTGATGGCAAAAATATCTCGGTAAGACTGCTTGTGGGTTAACCCGGTAATAGCAAGCAGTGTAATAACGGCTCCGTTATGAGGAAGCGTATCCATACCGCCTGATGCCATCGCTACAACTCTATGCATAACTTCAGGAGGAATGTTGTACTGATTAATAGCTTCTACATACTTATCTCCCATCGCACTAAGCGCAATTCCCATACCTCCAGAAGCAGAGCCTGTAATACCCGCTAAAATGTTTGTCGTAACGGCTCCATTGACAAGCGGATTTGTAAATGTATGTGAAATACCGTCACGAACGGCTGCAAACCCAGGAAGAGATGAAATAACGCCTCCAAAGCCATACTCAGCTCCCGTGTTCATCGCAGCAAGAAGCGCTCCGCCAATACTTGCATTAAGACCTGCTTGGAAACCGGTGGTCACTCGCTTCCAATCATACGCAATCGTTGTGATAATTCCAATAACAAGTGCCAATTCCACTGACCAAATACCAACAACCGCGGTTAAATCTACTTTTCCGAACGCTTCAAGGCCAATTTTGGCAAAATCAAAACCCTCTGGATACCATTTTGGAATAGAAACAGTAAAAAATTTGTTTGCAACCCCTACAAGCACAAGAGGAACAAATGCTAAAATCTGTCTTGCTACGCTAGGTTCATACTTAGGTTCTGTAGAAGGCACTGACTCTTTTTCTAGTTCTGCAGCAGCCGCTAGTTCATTATTAAATCCGTAGTAGCCTTCTCCAGCTTTTCTTGCTTTTTTGCTTCGACTTTCCAAATACCAAAGACCTAAGCTAAAGACAATAACCGATCCGATAATCCCCAGTGTCGGAGCAGCATAGATGTCTGTTTTAAAAAAAGTCGTTGGAATAACGTTTTGAATCTGCGGTGTACCCGGAAGTGCATCCATGGTAAACGAAATAGCTCCTAATGCAATCGTTCCCGGTACTAATCGTTTTGGAATATTCGCTTCGCGGAATAAGTTAGCTGCAAACGGATAAACTGCAAACGCAACAACGAATAAACTTACGCCGCTGTAGGTTAAGATTGCTCCCATTAAAACAATCGCCAAGATCGCACGTTTAGCCCCTACGACTTTAACAATTGTTTTCGCAATCGACTCAGCGACTCCAGACATTTCAACCATCTTCCCGAAAACCGCTCCTAATAGAAAGACAGGGAAGTAGTTTTTAATAAACCCAACCATTTTCTCCATAAAAACGTTTGAGAAAAACGGGAGTGCATAGCTTGGTTCCGTTAAAATAACGGCTAGCAGCGCACAAAGTGGAGCAAACAAAATAACTGAAAATCCGCGGTAAGCAACCAGCATCAAAAGCCCCAGAGACAGCAAAATAATCAGCAAATCCATAACGTTTCCCCTTTCATCCCTTATTCAATTTGTCTTATTTTTTATAAAGTGCAGACTCAAACTCATATTCATAGCACGTGTAATAAAGCTGAATAACTTCTTCTGCCGTCGGTACGATCGGATGATTAGCAGGACTTCCGCTTTGAATCGCATCCGCTGCCATTTTCTCAACCGCCGCGTAAAACAGCTGTCGATCAATGCCCCACGATTGAAGATTAGGAATCTCTAAGTCGATACAAAGCTGCTTAATGGCTTCAATTAACACATCTGCTCCTTCTTTTTTTGTATATGATACGTTCGGAAAAAGAGCTTGTCCTATTTCACCTAAACGATCGATTGAAGCCTCTTTTGTATAGTCCAAAACCGCAGGCAGGAGCATCGCATTAGAAATACCGTGCGGCACATGGAATAACGCGCCAATTGGCCTTGACATACCGTGCACTAGCGCAACGGATGAGTTTGAAAACGCCATCCCTGCCAGCATAGAAGCATAGGCCATTTCGTTCCTTGCTTGAACATTTTCTCCATTTCTGTACACAAGACGGATATTTTTCATGATTAACTCAATTGCTTGAAGCGCAAGGGAATCTGTAAAAGGATGTGCTTTTTTAGACAAATACGCTTCCACTGCATGACTGAGTGCATCAATTCCTGTAGCTGCCGTTACGTGTTTTGGACATGATAGAGTTAATAACGGATCAACAATGGCTGTATCAGGCAATAATTGAGGCCTTGCGAGCATCATTTTTACATCGTACGCCGTGTCTGTAATAACTGTCGCTTTCGTCACTTCTGAGCCGGTTCCGGCAGTCGTAGGCACCGCAATCAAAGGAAGAGGGCTACCTTGAAAATCTTGTTGATTTTGAAAATACGTTCGTAAATGCCCTTCATTAGTCATCATCACGGCAACCGCTTTCCCAGTATCGATACAGCTGCCTCCCCCTAAAGCAATAACCACATCGCACTGCTCCGTTTTGCATACGGCAAGCGCTTCATCTAGATGAATATCCGTTGGCTCTGAATTTACACCTGTATACACGGCACAGTCCATGCCAGCTTCTGCTAAGTAACGACGGCAAGCTTCTACATTGCCTGCTTTCGCCATAACGTCATCACTTATAAGCAATGCCTTTGTCCCAAGCAGTGCAGCCTGTTCTCCAATTTTAGAAAATGATCCTTCTCCATATAAAACCGTGCGTGGTACAAGTAATTCATAAATTGCCACTGTTTTTTCCCCCTTTGTTATCTCGCTGACAATCTCTCCTTCCGTCTTTTCATGCTGACTTATGTAAGCGATTTCATTTATTTGTGCAAAAAACCAACATGAACTTCGTTTTTCTCCCCTATTTATTCTCTTTTTGTATACCCCTTTCCTCTTTCATTCTAAAATTTCATCTTATATTTTTCAATCTTTTTTGTAACTTTTTAAAAATTACAAAAAAAGCCAGAGGTATTCTCTGACTTTACCATTTAAATAAACTTTTGAACAGTATTATTTCGATTTAATTTATAAATCGACAGCAGGAAAAAAACAAGTGCAAAAGCTAGTAAAATGCTGATATTTAACCATAGGCTGCTTAAATCAGCTCCTTGTTGAACACTTTTTAACGTACTTAATACCCACGTTTGAGGAAGAAAGTCGGCTATTTTCTGCATCACATCCGGCATAAATTCAGGCGGGAAAAAGCAGCCGGACAGTAAACAAGTTGGCGTGATGATAAGAGTCTGAAGACCATTCGTTGCTTTTGAACTTTCTGTAAAAGCGATAATTACAAGAGACAAGCCGATGGCTACTAGACCAAACAAAACTAAAATGAAAAACAGCTGCCACACGGGAATGTTCATATCTACGTGAAAAAGAGTTGTAATACAAACAAGTGTAATCATTACTTGCAAAGTTAATAAAATCATATTTGTAATAACATTAGATATCACGTATTGCCTTGCGCTAACTGGCGAAGCTAGCAGTCTAAAATACGTGCGCTGCTCTTTTTCTTTTGTGATAAGAGCCGATAGATTTACGGCAGAAAAAAGCATAAACATAATTAAATACCCAATTGTCTGCTTGACAATATTTTGATCGGTTCCTTTGTCTTCAAGGGCGTGCGTAGAGACGTGGAATGGCGCTTTTTGATAACTCTCATACATTTGGTTAAACGCAGCATCGTCGCCGCCTGCTGCTTGATTAAGCGCAGAAACATTATCAATATATTGATACAAATAAGACTTAATAAAGCCAGTTACTTCTGCTCCTTTTATTGAAGTAATCGTAATATGACCTGGTTTGTTCGCTTTGACGCTTTCAGAAAACCCTTTTTCAAAGGTAATAACAGCATCAACTTTCTTTGACGTAATTTCATGGTCCACTTCTTTGTCCGTAAGCATTTTAACATTTGTTTTATGCAGCCCTTTTAAAAACTGAACGGTGTCTTTTGTGATATCCGTTGAGTCGTGATTGACAACTCCGATATTCACCGAAGTCCCTCCTGTGTTTCCATAAATAAGAACGGACATCAAAATACCTGCAATAGGCAAACCAATAACAAGCACAAGCGTCCTTTTGTTTCTAAGCAGCATATTTCTCAGCATATTTGTGACAAGCCACATGATATTTTTCATGTTATAACCCCTCTCTTTTTCTCAAAAGCACAATGGCTGTGCCCAAGAATAAAATAGAGAAGCCTACATTCAACCCAATAACTGAAAGAGAAGCGCCGATATCATTTGTATAAATCAATTTAATAAGTCCATTATTCATCCAAGTTAAAGGTGATACATTGACGAAGCCCTCTCCAGATCCATTTTGAAAATAGGTTCCTCCTACAATACACGACACTTGAATCACAACCATAATAATTGCTCTTGACGCCGCTTCTGTCTTCGTAAGGTAGCTAACTCCTAGTCCAAAGCTAATAGCAAAAAGAATTTGAGATACTAACATTACGAGTACTAAGAGTAAATGATCTCCCCAATTCGCATCAAAAAAGTATTTAGTCGACATAATGACGACTAATACACAAATAGTGTGAACCAAAACAGTACCTAAAATTTTCCCGACAAAAATTTCAGCGGTTTTAATCGGAGCGGCTACTAATCGATTGGCCGTATTTCGCATACGCTCTCCTCTAATTAAATAACTCGCTGAGATAGATCCGTACAAAACAATCATGGTTGTCATTGAAATAGCGTAGTAGTCTATTGAATTGGGATGTTTTTGAGAATGAAGGGATGTTTCTTGAATATAGTCATGCTTAGACGCACGCAGCAGATTCTCCACTTGCTGAGGATTTACTTTTGCCACTTCCATAGCCACGTTGTACTTATCCGTAAACGTGCTTAACATACCTTGCACCACGTTAAATTCAATGCTGTTTTCTTCATTTCCGTAGAGATCAATGTCTCCGTCTTTCACTTCTACATAAGCTGTATAACGCTGCTCTTTTACTTCTTTTTTTCCATCCTGATCTTTTTTCAACGCTTTAAAGTGAATGCCGGATTTTTCTGCGTTTGCAGCAAACTGCTTAAATGCGGCAGATTGTTCATTACTCGTGTCGATTTTATAGAGAACATAGCTATCGTCTATCGTCATGTCGTTATTAAAAGCTTGAGACAAAGCTGTTCCTAAAATAAGGACAAGAGCTAGCGGAAAGAGAATCATAAAAATAAATGCACGCTTATCTCGCAGATCACTTTTCATTTCTTTCAAAGCAATTGCAATAATATTCATTCGTTATTCCTCCTTTCTTTTATAAATCTCTTAGACTGCGTCCTGTGAGCGTCAGAAAGACCGTCTCTAAATTTGGCGCTTGCTCCTTGACTGCTTTAATTTCAATATGGTGGCTCATTAAATACTGAATGACTTTGTTCAAGTTATTCACTTCAGCATTTGAATTAATTTTAATGATTCCATCTTCATACGTAACGGCTGTTACTCCCGGAATGTCTTTTAGACCGCTGCAATCTATATCGTCCGCTTCTTTTACTTCAATCCAAATATCTTTTGTATCGGTGATAATCGCTTTCAGCTGCTCTTTTGTTCCTTCAGCAATAATTTTGCCGTGATCAATAATCGCAATCTTTGTACATACCTCTTCTACTTCTTCCATATAGTGACTCGTATAAATGATTGTGCTTCCCATTTCATTTAGCTTTTTTACAGATGTTAAAATATAATTTCGCGACTGAGGATCAATGCCCACCGTCGGTTCATCCATTATAATAAGCTTTGGGCGATGAGCAATTGCGCATGCGATATTTAGCCTTCTTTTCATTCCTCCTGAAAAACTTTTCGGATACGCCTTTTGTTTATCCAAAAGCCCTACAAATGCTAAAGCTTCTTCGACTCGTTCGTTAAGCAGTGAGCCTCTTAATCCGTAAAGTCCTGCAAAAAACTTCACATTTTCATAGGCTGTCAAATCTTCATAAATCGCTAAGTCTTGCGGAACAATCCCGATGTTCATCTTTGCAAAATTTCGGTGCTTCTTTATATTTTTCCCCAGCACTTCAATATCGCCGCTGTTGCTTTGAAGCAGGCTAGCAACCATATGAATCGTTGTGCTTTTTCCTGCTCCGTTTGTTCCTAAAAAGCCAAATATATCTCCTTCTTCTACTTGCAAAGATAAATTATCTACTGCAATAAAATCTCCAAATTTTTTTGTTAGTTTTTGAATTGATAATACGTTCATCATTTCACCTCTAGTGTGTTGGTATATCCTTATTTTATGAAAAAAAGGCAAACTTACGTCAGTGCATAAGTTCACCTTTTTCACATGAGAAATCTCATTATTTATGTATGAAGTTTCTCACCTATCGGCAGGAGTGTGGTAACAGAAAATCCGTTTGCTCCGTCAACAATCACCGTTCCGTTAATGGAAGCAGCTCGTTCTTCCATTCCTGCTATGCCAAGGCCTTTTTGAAACAAGTGAGCGCCTTTTCCATTGTCTTTGACTTCTACTTTCACCATTTTATTTAGTACGTGAAGCTCAATAGAAATCATCGTTGCTTCTGCATATTTTAAAGCGTTTGTAATAGCTTCTGTTATATTTTCATGGATAATTTTCCACTGAAGAGGCGTGATAAGATCTAAATTACCTTTGTATACAAGAGGCATTGCGATACTATGCTTAGCCTCAAACTCACCAATAAATAATTTAAGTCGGCTGATTCCTATTTGCTCAGCAGGAGGCTTTATACTTTTTAACGTTAGCCTAATTTCTTCAATACCTTCTTTGGAAATCGTAATCGCATTTTGAAGAAGAGACAGCGCTTTTTCCTCGTCTTGCTTCATTACGCGCTTTGCTGCCTCCATTTGAATAAGCGCTCCTGTCATTGAATGACCAATCTTATCGTGAATTTCCTGTGATAATCGATTTCGCTCTTCTAATTTTGAAGCATATTGAGACTGTCTTACATACTCTTTATTTTCATTGACATGCTTTTGCAGTTTTTGCATACTTACTCTCATTTCATCGAGCTTTTGCTCATAATTAATCGTTCGTTTTTGATAGAGAGCTGCTCCTGTATAAATAAAGAAAGTAAACGCAGCGACTAACGCATACAGTGCGCTAATGTCAGAGGGAACAAGCAGCACTGGAAGCAACACAAGCAGCAGCACCACCCATTTTTTTGCGACTGATTCTCCAATAAGTTCACAAAGATTTAGCGGCAAAAGAAGAAAAAACAAAGGATGAAGTTTATACGCACAATATAGAATAAGGACTATTGAAAAAGTAATAAACATGCGCTTGAACGCGCTCTTTTTCACAATGGACGCTGCAATATTAACACAGCTGTAAAGAAGCAGTGCCAACACAATAGCTGAAATCGAGTGTACATAATTAAACTGAATGTACGTAATAGCCAAAAATAGCATGAGGATGAGCTTAGTCATCATTAATCCAACTTCCATAGCTCTACTTCCCTTTACCGGTTAAATAGTAAATAGCAATTTGAGTACGATGCTCAAGTCCCGTTTTACTTAAAATCGAACTAATATAGTTTGCTACGGTACCTTCTGAAATAAAAAGTGTTTTAGAAATTTCTTTATTTGAAAGCCCCTTGGCAATCAGCTTCATAATGCTTGTTTCACGCTCTGTAAACTGTGTCATATCCGCTTTTGACTCGCGCTCAGTTGCAGCGTTTAAACTTGATTTAATCTTATCAAGCACAACATCTTGCAGCACCGTATGTCCGTTGAACACACTTTTGATTGCGTCTCGAATGCGCTCTGGTTCTGTATTTTTTAACAAGTAGCCTTTAGCTCCGTTTTTTACGGCATCAATAATATATTCATCGTCATCAAACGTAGTTAAAATAAGCGGCTTTGCTTTCGTTGACTCTGAAATAAGCTTTGTAGCCTCTACACCGTCCATAACAGGCATCCTTACATCTAACAACGCAATATCGACGGAATGATTCTTGCAATATTGAACAGCTTCCTGACCATCTTTTAAAGTAGCGACAACGTCGAATTCCTCGTATGTATTTAATATAATTTTCATTCCTTCTCGAATAAACGAATTATCATCTGCAATAATAATAGTAATTTTCATTTCTTTAAGTGAGAACATCTCACTTTTTTTCACATCCTTTTTTCACACCCATCCGGATGCTTCTCATTTATTGTATCCATAATAAACCAAAAGTTCAATGTGATAGTTCGCAGTCTTTCTAAGCACTAAAAAAGAGCAAACCTCTAAGGTTTACTCTTTGGTCCTGTTACTTCTGAGCTAACTTCATCACCGTCTCTAACAGTACATTTACACCTTTTTCGCATTCTTCCCAAGGAGTGAACTCTTCTTCACAGTGACTTTTTCCGTTTACGCTCGGAATAAAAATCATAGCCGTCGGAATATAGCTAGCTAAAAACTGTGCGTCATGTCCAGCTCCGCTGACCATTCGCTTGTAGGAATACCCAAGCGAACGAACAGATTCTTCCACTTCATCGCAAACGGTTTTATCAAACCACACGGTATCGCGTCCCCAAAGCTTGGTCACCCGCACTTCGCAGCCTTCTAACAGCTCCGCTTGATCAGGCAGTGACTGAATGATCTTTTCCACGGATGCAATGACGTCTTCATCGGTATGTCTCGCTTCAAGTGAAAAAATAACTTTATTTGGAATAACGGTATGAATATTAGGCAGTACGTTCATACGACCCATTGTATAGACTAAATTTGAATCCAATCTGCCGAGCTCATGACGAGCTTCAGCAATCAGGTTATTAGTTGCAAATAGCGCATCTTTCCGCATATCCATCGGCGTCGTCCCGGCGTGATCTGACTCCCCGGCAACTTCAATTTCATAGCATACCATTCCTAGCACGCACTCGACTACACCGATTGATTTGGCTTCTCGTTCTAGAATAGGCCCTTGCTCAATATGTAATTCTACAAATGCCGACGCTTCAGTAAGACGGCTACTCGTATCGCCTTCATATCCGCATGATTGAAGGGCTTGCTTAAACGTCACGCCGTCAACATCTGTCTTCTTCATCATAACGTCTTTTTGAAATTTGCCCGATAAAATACCTGAAGCCATCATAGAAGGCTCAAAACGCGCTCCTTCTTCATTCGTAAAGTTAACAATGGTAATCGGCACCTTCGGCTTAATATTATGTTCAACCAGCGTTCTTACTAACTCTAATCCTGCAACTACACCGAGGATTCCATCAAACCTTCCGCCTTTTTTTACGCTGTCCATGTGTGAGCCAATCACAACAGGCGGCTTATCTTCTAGTCCTTCAAGCGTAGCGTAAATACATCCAAGATCGTCGATTTTAATATCCATTCCAAGGTCACGGCAACATGAACAAAAATAGTCTCGTGCTAAGCGGTCTTCTTCTGACAGCGCTAAGCGGGTTACACCGTTATTAGGTGTTCGTCCATACTCGGCAAATCGTTCAAGCGTATTTTTTAACCTTTCTCCATTCACTGCTACTTTTTGTCGTTGCAACTCAACCACTCTCCTCATTATTTGGTCATAAAGTGCGTCTAAGATGCGGTGTTAATGAATATCATTCATTATGACATAAAATAGGCGATATCACTTGAAGTCTGTTAGAACCCCTTCCATTGTTTTTGTAATGAAAGTGCGCAGCTTGCCTTATGTATCTATTAGCTTCAAAACGTAAATTTCCTGCTTTTTTCTATGAATAATGCAAGCGTCATTTATGCATTTTTATTATAAAAATAATAATAGGTTTTTTTCAAAAAAAAGAGAATTAGTTATTATACTAACTCTCCTCTACACACTTACTTTTTATTTGCTTTCTTCGCAATCGCAATCATTGTAGCCAAAACACCAACTGTAATAATCACAATAGCAATTACAGCAGTGGTAATAATAATTCCTGATGTTACTTCTGAAACACCCATTAGTTTACGTTCTCCTTTTGTGCCTGACCTTTTTATCTACATCAGCATATTGGTCGGTTTATTCCTATTATATACGAACTTGTAAAGTGACGAAATATGTGACACATAATTGACATACTGTTTATATGTTTTCTTTTAATTCTACGTTTTATTTAAGAAAATACGGGAATAATTCAAACATATATAAGAAATACTCTTTATTTCTTTAAAGAAGTATTGTAATATAAATGTAACAATTGTAATATTAACAGCACGAATGTTACATATATTTCAATGAATGAGTAGGAGGGAAATGGAAATGAAAAAATTTGGAATAATCTTAGCATCACTTGCTCTTTTCTTTTCACTAAGCACAGGAGTTACAGCTCAAGCAGCATCACAAAATCTATCAACGACTAATGCGGTAAAAATTGCAGCAAACGCAAGCAACCATTTCTGGAATGCACTTCATGGATCTAAAGGTAATTTATGTACTCAAAAAACATTTAATTATAAAGGCACTCAGTACTCATATCTTTGTCAGGATTTTAATACAAAAACCAAACTAGTAAGCTATTTATCTGAAACGTTTACAAACAGTGCTATTCAAAAAGGATTAACAAACTATCGCTACATCACATATAACGGAAAGCTTGCTCGTCCTGTCGGTGACGGATTCAGCATGCTAGAGTGGAACAAAGCAAAAGCAAAACTAACTTATCAGCGCGCCGATGTTCGCTCTTATCAATTTACGGTTCCAACAGTTGACGGAGGAAGTGTAAAACGCACCGTTACATTTTATAAATCTGGTTCACAGTGGAAAGTAAATAAGTTTGATGCTGTACTATAAGCAGTACCAAAAGCAAGGTCTACCAAGACCTTGCTTTTTTGTGTGCTCATCAGCTCTTTATTAACGAAGTTTCACTTTATTTTCACTAACTCCCCTTATAGTATGGATACACACTACTACTTATTCGATACATTGTCATCGGAGGATTTTATATGAACATACTACAAAAAAGAACGGCTTTTATCGTAACGGCGGCTTTTCTTTTAGCATTTGTTTTCAGTATCGTTTCACTATCACACTATAAAGGAGAAGAACATTTATTTTCGATTCAAGAAAGTCATCAGTTAAAAAAGATTACGAATGGTATATCTGTTCTTGATAATAATTCGAGGGATCATCGTCTTCCTTCAGGAAACGGTCCCGCTTCGTCTACCAACTCCGGAGAACACGTAACGCCTTTTCATAATCTATCTATGGATAACGGTGCCGGAAGTCAAGGAGCTAATAAAGACTATGAAATGCCGCTCGCTCTTTATACGGTGGGCTTTTTTATAGCAGCAGCTTTCGTTTACGGATTAGTAAAGAAAAAGAAATGGCATCATTCGATAGAGCATTCTCGCGTTATTTTATGGTCATTACTTGGCACTGGACTATTTATCCGGATTGCGCTGATTCCGTGGGTAGGCTCTCATATGGATGCATCTCTTTTCAAAAACTGGGCATCGGTTGCGGCTAATCATTTTTCAAATTTCTATGCTAAAAGCGGAAGCGATTATCCGCCGTTTTATATTTATATCTTGTTTATCGTTGGGAAAGTTGGCAGTTTACCGGATTTTCAGCAGTATTTTTCGCTGTTGATTAAAATCCCGCCTATTTTAGCAGATGTTGTCACATCTTATTTACTCTATCGTTTAGCTCGTAAATACTTGGCACCTTCTTTTGCCTATCTGTTAGCAATTGGGTATTTATTTAATCCGGCCATTTTAGTTAATTCAACGTTTTGGGGACAAGTCGATTCATTTTTCACTTTGCTTATTGTCCTAGCGATTGTAATGATTACGGAAAAAAGAATTTACGCGTCGGCCGTTATTTTTACAGCAGCGGTCTTAATGAAGCCGCAGGCGATTATTATCCTGCCTATTTTATTTTTCGAACTCATTCGCCTGAAGCAAGTTAAGCATTTCTTTGGCATTGCTTTAACGGCTGCTTTCACTGCTACAGTGATTTTATTGCCTTTTTCAGCAGGAAAAAGTCCTACGTGGATTATTGATTTATTCTCATCCACCATTGGAGAGTACCCGTATGCCTCTGTTAACGCCTATAACTTCTTTAGTTTAATAGGCGCAAACTATAAAGACAGCTCTGCAACGCTGCTGCTTTTCAGCTATCATACGTGGGGACTTATTTTTATCGTCGCGACAACTATTTTTTCATGGCTTATTTATATAAAAGGGCGCAGCTTTAAATACGCCGCTCTTGCAGCGCTTATTCAAATTTCCGGGGTATTTACGTTTTCTTCAAGCATGCATGAACGCTACTTGTTTCCAGCAGCAGCGCTTGCTTTGCTCGCTTATATTTATTTGAAAGACAAAAACTTGCTTTACTTATCCCTTGGATTTAGCATCAGTATTTTTATGAACACTTTTTTTGTTTTATACGGTGACAACAATATGCAAAACAGTACGTCCTATCCGTTTTCTATGTTTGCTACGTCGATGCTGAACGTTTTGCTTGTTGTTTATTTAGTAAAAGTTGCTTGGAATTTAGTCCAAAAAAGTACGGTTTTAAAAACGGCATAATACAAAAAGCTCAGTGAGTATGATTGATCACTGAGCTTTTTACATAACAAGCGACATGCCTGGCGAGTCTTCTTCTCTTTCTTGAAACCCTAATTTTTTATAAAAATGATGCTTTCCTTTTGCTGCAAACAGCTGAATCGATTCAATTCCGCTTTCTTGACATTTCGTTAACAGTTCTTGAATAATTTGCTTTCCAAGTCCTTTGTTTTGGTACGAGGGATCAACCATCACGTCGCAAATAAGCGCTTGGTAAATTCCGTCTGAAATCATACGGCCAAATGCAATTAATTGTTCATTGTCATAAATACCGACTCTAAACCAGCTGTTGGCTACCGCTTCAAACAGCTGTTCTTTTGTATAATTGCCTTTTTTACTTTTATGTAATCCGCTCGCTTCATGCAGAGCTGCAAACTGCTCAAATAACGGAACCTCTTTTTTTATTACGTAAGACACGTTCATTCTCCTCTCAATACCGTTGCTTTCTATATTATATTTATACATCAAAAAGAATAATAATTCAACATTTTTATCTAGTTATCTTGTTACCCTTTCTCCAAATAAAAAAACTGCCAAACGGCAGTTTTTTAGGCTTGTGCTGATTTTTTTCGTTTTTTAAGATCAATTCCTGCTATAATAAGCAAAATGATTCCAAGAGCAATCATGATTTTACTCACTGTTTCTACCCACTCAGGTGCGCTTCCAGCAAGTAAAAGTGAAAATCCAATGATATAAATAGGAAACCCAACGAGAGCCCAAGGAGATTTCACCTTCTTTTTCTTCATACGTACGATCTCCTCTTTCTTTACAGATTCTATGTAGGCTGTATATGATGAGTTTATCAGAAAAATTTGGAAACGACAAAGGAGATAAACGCATGTATACGCTGCCTCAAACATTTTGTGATACAATTACTCACCTTTACCCTCATAAAAGCCAAAAGTGGCTCGCTGACTTCCCTCAGCTGATTCGCTACTGCGAACAGCGCTGGGGTATCACCATTCACAGTCACTTTCCCCTTTCTTACCACTTTGTTGCTCCTGCGCGCAAAGCAGATGGAAGCGAACTAGTTGTCAAATTTTTTGTAGAGCCTTCAGAGCTGCTTCATGAGCAAGAAGCACTGACAGCAATAGCTGGTGAGAACACGGTAAAAACAGTGGACAGCGATGCTGAAAAAGGCATTTTACTGCTTGAAAAGCTGTCTCCCGGATGCCCGCTTTCCTCTTTATCAACTAAAGAAGAGGCTGTGTTAATCGCTGCTGGGCTCATGAAATCTCTGTGGCGCATGCCTCAATCAGACTCCACTATCGAAGAAACAGCCGTTAAAAGAGAGAAGCAGCTTCGAGAGTATACACAAATGTATCCAAGCGGCATTGATTTTCTTTCTTCCGAAACGCTTCAACACGCGCTAGCCGTTTTCTCTGAATTAAACCGGACTTCTCAGCAGCTTTTTTTGCTTCACGGAGACTTGCATCATGATAACATCTTACAGTCTGGTGAAGCGTGGAAAATAATTGATCCAAAAGGGTTGATTGGAGAAAAAGAGTACGAAATTATCCCTTTTCTTTTAAATCATCTGCCTAAGACAAACGTAGCAGAGACAATTGACCATCGAATCAATATATTTGTAAAAGAACTGAACGTAAATAAAAAACGCATTTTACTGTGGGGATACGCTCATTCTGTATTAGCCACGTGCTGGTTAATAGAAGACCGCCAAGACGCCGCTTCTTTTTTACGTGCTATAGAAGCATTTCAGCACTTATTTGAGTACTATTACGGGCATAAAAAATAAGAGCCGACATTTGGCTCTTATTTTTTGCATTTCTCTGCGACAAGCTCATATGATTTTAATCGGTCAGCCGGATCGTGCGTAATGGTGACAAGCATGAGTTCATCCGCTCCGTAGCGTGCTTGAACTTCTTGAAGACGGACGTGTACTTCTTCCGGGTTTCCGATAATCATAGCTTCTTTCATCTTCTTCATTTTTTTCTCTTCTTCTTCTGTCAGCGGATAGCTGGCCGCTTCTTTAATAGAAGGCACACCTTTTGCTTCCATTTTATCCTGTTGAATTTTCCATACGAGTGAGCTCGTTGCGATGCGATGCGCTTGCTCGGTTGTTTCAGCGCAAATGACCGATACAGTGACAATCGCATAGGGCTGATTCCCGCTCTGTCTTGGCTGAAAAGCCTGCTTGTACTGATCAATAATAGCTGAACCGTCTTGTTCACTCATAAACTGTCCAAACGTATAGGCCATTCCGTTTCTAGCAGCGAGCTCGGCACTTTTTTTACTTGTGCCAAGCAGCCACGGTTCTGGAGAGACAGGCGGAAGCGGCGAAGCTGAAAGCTTGGCGTACTCATGTTCAGCTGGAAATTTATCGTCTAAAAACTGCAGAAGCTCTTCAACAAGTTCAGGCATTTTAAATACTTGCTGCAAGAAGTTATCCGACAGCGCATTTGTTGCTTCAGCCGATCCACCCGGCGCGCGCCCAATCCCTAAATCAACGCGCCCAGGAAACAGCGTTGCCAGCATGTTATACGTTTCAGCTACTTTATACGGCTTGTAGTGAGGCAGCAGCACCGCTCCCGATCCAATTCGAATTCTATTAGTCTGTGCGCCGATATAGCCAAGCATCACTTCAGGAGCCGAACAGGCAAGTCCAGACAAATCATGGTGCTCTGCAATCCAGTAGCGCTCATAGCCAAGCTTGTCACCCGCTTTGGCCAGCTCCATTGATGCTTCTAACGCTTCCGCTGGGGTCTGATGGGATGAAACGGGCGATTGGTCAAGTATACTTACTTTCATCACGCATCTGCTCCTTATTCGTTCACTTCAATTAAACTTAATGAAAAATCCCCTACCTGGCCTTTTTCATATAAATTTGTAAAAGACGTAGAGTACTGGTGAATCGTTCCTTGGAAATCGAGATCTTCTTCCGGGACATTTACATGAAAAGTACCTTTATATAAAAGTGTAGTAATATCATGATATTCCTCACTTGTTACCTTAAAATCAACTGAAACTTTTGTTTTGCCTTTTACAATTTCTTGTTCATAGCTGTAAATTTGAATAGGCGTATCATTTAATACAATTTCTTGTACCACGTTAAATCGTCTCCTTTTTTAGTGCGTATGAAAAATAATAGCACTTGAAGAAGTCATGAGCAAATAAAAGAGCTTCTGGTTGCGCATGCAAAAAAAGCATGGCTTTTCGCCATGCTTGTAGTCCAAAAACGATCTTATACGCGCTTTGTACGCGTGCGTTTGAATACGAAATAAAGAACAATAATCACAAATGCCGCAACTACAAACGGAAGCGTATATTTGCTTGCTACGTCTTCAATGTTCGCCCAGTTCTCGCCTAGCTTTCCGCCTAAGTAAATAAATAAAATCGACCAAGGAATCATCGCTAACACGGTTAAAGACGTAAACTTCCAAAACGGCATTTTAGCAATACCTGCAGGGATCGAAATCGCATGTCGAACAACCGGGACAAAACGAGCGGAGAAAACCACACCCGCGCCGTATTTATTAAACCAGTTTTCCGCAAGATCGATATGCTTATCATGAATAAATAAGTACTTGCCGTATTTTTGAAGAAACGGACGTCCTCCGTAGGCTCCAATCCAATATAAAAACCACTGTGCAATCGTTCCGCCAATAATTCCGGCAATGACTGCTCCTGGAAAACTGATCATGCCTTGAGAAATCATATACCCCCCGTAGGCTAGTACAATTTCACTTGGAATGATTTCAATCATTAAGCCGAGCGCAATACCTAAATAGCCAAGGCTCGTTAAAAAATCCAAAATACTCGTAATAAATGAACTCACCTTTAATCACCTTACTCATTCTTTAATAATTTTACACTACTACTATATTCCAACCATCAGTATAAAAGGAAACTATGAACTCATTATGAACAGCTTACTTCCCTGTTGACTGCCGGTACCTTTTCCTCAGCTCATGCGTATGCAGATCTGCTAGGCGGACTGGAATCGGAAGCTTACTTTCTTTTGAAATAAAATGCATCATAAGCTGATATGACATGTCCAAATCAATATAGTTTCCGCACGACAGAAAAATAGGCTTTACCCCTTTGGCTGTCCTTACTACTCTACCATAAACTTCGCCATCAATCACAATATCTTCATAAGCGCCTGCTGTATCTTCAGGCATAACGTAATCATGTCCCTTGATCTTTAAATAGCTTTTCCCAATTCCAACGGTAGGTTTATTGAGAAAAAACGAAGCATGTGTGGCTACTCCCATGTGCTCGTAGTGCAAATATCCGTTGCCATCAAATAAAAACACGTCGGGCTCTACCTGAAGTTTTTTAACCGCTTCAAGAATTAAAGGAAGCTCTCGAAAAGCTAGGAATCCAGGGAGATAAGGAACGGTTGCTTCTCCTACACTGTGCACTTTTTCTACAACGTTTTTCATCTGATAATCAACCACTACAATGCTGCAAGCTCCGTAAGATATGCCGTTTTCTTCCCAATACGCAACATCAACACCAGCACAGTTATGTATATGCGTCATTTTGACGCCTGATGTTAAATCAATTTGTGCTTTTAGCTTTTGCTGAAGCGTCCGGCACTCCTCTTTCGTTTGCATCGTAAACGTATGTATGTACTGAATATCCATGTTCCATTCCTTTCATTGACTGACTCACCTATTATACAACTATTTTCTAAGAAATTCCTATTCTTTTTTTCACACCTTTTATTATAGCGCTGTTTCCTTAACGTTTGATTAAAATCCCTATTCGTTTACGCATTTTTTGTAAACATCGCCATGAAAAAATCCCTATTTTTCTTTACGAAATGTCAACGCTTTTTACACACTTTCTCTATATCAGCATCACATTTTTTCGTTACGCTATTTCTATACTAACGTATAGGAGAGAAACGTGATGAAAAAATATTTAGCTGGTCTAAGCGCAGTCGCCTTATTATGCTGTTCAATCGCCTCTTCTGCTTTTGCACGCACGGAAGAAAAACTTACAAATATCGCGCACCGAGGAGCCTCCGCTTACGCACCTGAAAACACAATGGCTGCTTTTCACCAAGCGCTAGAAATGAATGCAGATTACATTGAACTTGACGTGCAGCAAAGCAAAGACGGTGTACTCGTTATTATGCATGACCGTACCGTAGACCGAACGACAAACGGAAGCGGACACATTCGAGAGTTAACGTACGCGGAGCTTCAGCGCTTGGATGCAGGAAGCTGGAAAGACAATTCGTTTGCGAATGAAAAAATTCCAACTCTTTCACAAGTGTTAGATGAATTTCAAGGGAAAATCGGTATATTAATGGAGTTAAAAGCCCCGGAACTTTATCCTGGAATTGAAAAAAAAGTAGCTTTTGAAATCAACAAGCGAAAGCTCGATCACGTCATCGTTCAGTCTTTTAACGTTTCATCCATGAAAAAAATACATGAGCTTCTCCCAAACGTTCCTATAGGCATACTAACTTCTTCAGAGCGAGATACAGACCCAAACTCAATTCAGCAATTCGCTGACTTTGCCACTTACTTTAACCCTTCCTATGACATCCTAACGCCTGCTCTTATCCACCAAGTCCATTCTGCTGGAATGAAAATATCACCGTGGTCTGGAACCAAGCGGCTTCCCGCTTCATTTTTGTGGAAAACAAAAAGCGACGGAGTCATTACAAATTATCCGGATGAAGTGAATTGGGTGCAAACATCAAGTGCTATCGGACAACAGCTCGAAAAAGGAAGCGCCCGCCGAGTAATTACACTTGCCGTCACAATGTGGCCATAGTCCCTGTAGTCTTTTACTAGTAACCTCGTCTTCCTTACTGCCTTTTTAACGCTTCAATACGTTTAATTTCACTGAAATACTGAAAGTTCCCTTTAAAACATCTCTCCATCGTTTTAAAAAACTGCTCCGCTCCTCCTAACACCATCATAAAAAAGTCTTGTTTCGGAAGCACTGCTTTTACGGGAGGAGATGTATGCAAGGTATACAGTACAAACTGTTCAGAAGCCGATTTTAAGGTTAATACTAACGATTGATCTGGAAAATTCATCTCTCCATATCCGGTCTCTTTTAAACTCTCCATTACATCCACCAAATAAAGCCACATCCCATCTATAACATCCCATGCAGATACATCAAGAAGCGACTCACCGTAGTATTCAAGCTTAATAGCTCCTTCAAGGCAAGTAAAATCAAGCTGATTACCGTAACGAATGAGTTCTTCTTCGTTCGATATATCGATAAAATAGTGCGATTCCTTTTCATATAGAGATGATAAATCGGTAATCAAAATATCTGGACGCTTAATGAATGTTTGAACACAAAACAACGTTATCCCTCCATGCTCTGTTTACTTTCACAGCTCAAATAAATTTTCTCCGTCCTTATTTACCCAATACTTTTCTATTTTTGGAATCAAAGCTGTAAAGTCTTCATACGTTCCTTTCCAATCGCTTGGAACATATTCTTCAAATGAAGCCGGCTCAGGAAACAGTGAGTAAAACGTCTTTTGATCAAAATCCACCAAAAACGAAGGGCTAAAATCTAATACGTCTTCTTCATCTTGGCTTTCTATTTTATCTTTAAACAGCTTTAAAAGAGTAGTTGTGTCTGCTTGATACGACTCTATACGTTTTAAAAAAAGCTCAGCATTTTCATTGCTGAGAACTTCGATCCCTTTTCGTTCAGGTTCGATGTATTCATTAACCGCTGAATCAACTTCATTTTCAAAAGCTTGTGCAAACTTTACATAATCTAAATACCATAGCTCTCGATCGGTTACATACCATTGAAACTGCTTTTTATGTATCACTCCGACAATTACGGTTTCAGCATATATGGGTTCTAGCATGAGATGGACCTCCTTGCTTTTATTAGTTTTGTGACCTGTTGTATACAATTTTATTAGTCTTCAAGCACTCTCTTTTGTACTTTTCCATTCAGCTTTCGTTTTAAATATTCAGCAATTTCTATTTGTCCAAATTCCTTAGCATATCGATACGCATCCATATCCTCGATATTCTCTCCGGTATATTGAACGGAAATATCTATACCTTGATCAACTAGATGTTCAACTACTTCTCTATGACCACCGTAAATTGCTGCGAATAATGGATTTCTTTTTGCTGAGCTTACATCTAATTCTGCTCCAGATTGGATTAAGTACTGTACTATTTCTACATGCCCCTCACCTGCTGCCACTCTTAAGGGAGAAGCATCAAATATATCCCCTTTTATATTTACATCGATTCCTTTATGCACTAGATACTCTACTATTTCCATCTGTCCTTTTTTTGCTGCTATATGCAACCAGCTACCAAATGGAGTCATGGTGTGTAGAATTGCTTTATTACTACCTATTAATTCTTTGACTGAGTTAATGTCACCACGTTTAATTGCATTTCTTATTGCTTTATTGACACTGTTTTTCTCCAAAGCATATCCCCCTTAATTTAGCTGTTTCTACCGTTTTTACTTTTAAATAGTTGTGGTCAGTGAACTTCACTGTCGTACTTGTAGTTCTTTTAAGACTTTTGTTCGCAGATCATTCACTGTTTTCCTATTCTTATCATCATTTAATAAAGAAGTTAATCTTTCTATGTAACTATCCGCATTCTCTATACATCTTTCAAAACCATTTATAAAATGCTCTACTAATGTATCATTAACTAAAGCAATGGGTTCGGGATAATATTCGACGCCTTCTCTTTCAAATGCTTTTCTACTAGTATAGGCAACTGCATCAATAATACAGTCCCAGGCTATAACATCTGTTTTATTATCTGACGTCTCTTGAATTATTGTGATACCATTTTCCTCGTGATCTAATAATTCATAAAGAGTATCTCCACTATTTTCTTTGTCTTTTAACCATTCCCAGCATTTACATATAACTTTCCGGGCTGAAATTTGATCTTCCGTACGAGAAAGTACCGGTACTACTTTTTCTGAAAGTGCCAGAAAAAATATCACTTTATCATGTTCTGTTAAACTATTGAAATTAGCATTAGTCATTCTTAAACTCCATTTCCACTTCTCTCACTATGATGAGCTTAACTCCTCCGTCTATATATCTTTTGCTCTTCTATGATTAGGAAAGAAATTTTTTTATGATCTTTTTATCATATTCATCTTCTGAAATAATCCCTAAGTACTTATACTCCCAAATCACCTGTTGTTCATACGGGTCAACAGTAAGAATATCTTCATACCTGTAGTCTATCTCAAATTTCCCATCATGACCTAAATGCAAAGTTAAACTTGTCCATATCTCCTGTTTGTTTTCTATAAATACATCTAACAACTCACGAAAGCACTCTAACTGTTTATCTAATAACACTAAGTAGCTCTGTTCTGACACCTCAAATAGTTCAGGTATATCATGACTATATATAGGTTCATCGCTTCCTTTTGGATAATAAAAGAAATACGTTGTTTGAGAACCTTCTCCTACTTCTGCATACAAATAGATTTCTCGCCAGTCTTCTTGTATCATTTCCTTTAAATTATCGGCCACCTTTTGATAAATATTATTAAGCTTTAATTCCATTTACTGTCCACCTTCTGCTTTAAATATTCAGCAATTTCTATTTGTCCTCGTTCAATCGCAAATTCACAGGCATCCATATTTTTCATCGTATCCCCTGTATATGTTACAGTAATATCAATACCACTCTGAACAAGGTATTTTACAATATCAAGATGACCACCATAAATCGCTGAAAATAAAGGATTTCTACTCGAATCGCTTACATCTAATATTGCACCTCTATCGTATAAGTACTGAACTATGCTAAATTCACCTACACTCGCTGCATGTGCAATTGGCGCTGACTTTGGTACACCTTCATTTGTGTTAATATCCATCCCGTATTCAACTAGGAACTTTATCATATCAAGGCTACCAGCTCTAGCAGCCACGTGTAGCCACGTTCCAAAAGGAGTTATAAATTCAAGCAACCTTTTATCTGCAATCAGAATCTCTTTTGCTTGTTCTGTATCACCGTTCTTAATGAAATCATAGGTTTTAACTGCTTTTTCCTTATTATCCATAGAAACCTCCTAAGATATTTTTGTTCATACGGCTTCTTCACCAGTTTATAGTATCAGAGAGATTTCTTTAGCCTTCTGAAACCCCTTCCAGAATTCTTCTAATGATTTAAATAGGATTATGTGGATATTCTTTTAAATAGTGCTCTATTAAACTCTTACTCTATTTCAGCATATTGGTTCACACGCCCTACTCATATGCATTAAAACCAAAAATCCTCAATAGCCTGCTCTACTGAGGGTTTTACTCTTCACTTAAACTGTATTTTTCTCTATTTAAATTAACTCTATAATAAGTTTAAAGTATTTATCATCTTCCTGAAAAAAGATTTTATAATCTTCAATTTGATAAGCCTTGTACAAATACGCTTTTGCTTTTTCAAACTCTCCAAGCTCATAAAAACTTTCCCCTAACCGCAACAACAGAAAAGGATTTTCATTTCCGTCCGGACACTTCAAGGCATATTCCAAGCTGCGTATAGCATCTTCGTAGTTTTTTATTAAAAAGTATGTATCACCCAAAGTTCCGTAAATCCACGTAGCCGCTGACCATTTTTCCTTTGGCTCTGGAACTAATTCAAGTGCTCGTTGATAAGATGCAATCGCTTCACTCATTTGTTTCAGTTCAGCGAATCGATCACCTTCTTCACATAACTTGACAATTTGCTGGTGAAGTTGCTTGTTCATTTCCATTACAGCATCTCCCTACTGAAATAATAAGGTTTCATCTTCATGATCCTTTTAGCAGCTTTATATATTTGACATCTTGCCCTTCGAACGATCTTCCTTCTGACTTTTTATTAGCAATATCAAAAAATTCTTTTGCGACATTTAATTCGCCCAACTCATAATAAATAGTTCTTGATAAAAATTCACGCTCTCTCTCATCTATTCTTTCAAAATCCGATGTATATAAATGATTTAACCACTGCTTAGCGCTTTTGTAATTCTTTATCACTATAAATGTATCAATAATATCCCGTACAATATTGTAAGTGTCAGGATATAAACCTTTAGGCTGTGGAATTTCACCCCAAGCTTGTACCAATAAATCTATAGATGTTTTGTAATCATTATTTTCAAAGCATTCATCGCTTTTGGTCTTATATTTCTCAATTCTCACTTGCTTTTCAGGTTCAATTTGTATCATTTCTTCCTCCACTCAAAATATCTTCATCTCTTTCATTTAATACTGCCTTCACTTGATCTCTTTCAAAAATCACCATATATTCGTATGGTAAAGCTAAAACTTGAATAAGGGATGGACGAATCTTTAATAATTGATAAACATAAAAAGCCTCAAGCTCTTCTGTATCATCTTCTTCATTTACCGGCCCTATGTACCAGCCAGAATCTCCTCGTTCAGCTCCGCCGCTTCTTTGTAAGTAAATACTATCTACTTCTAGTATATTTTTAGCTACCACGACTTTATCTCTAAAGCTGACACCTTCACCATTTTTTATGTTTAACTTGCGCAAAAAGTGAACTTGTTCCAACTGCACCCATAGAGCAAGCGTTAAATCTTCTGTATAATCCTCAAAGGGATTCCCTGAATAGTCCGGTGAAAGAATGTAATACTCTTCATTCTTTACACAAACAATAAAGTTCGACCATCCTATTTGTATCGAAAAGCCGTCAGTCCATTTTTCTCTTTCTATCGTTTCAAAGATACGAAATAGACTCTCAATCTGCATTTTTAATTCGTGTTCTGCTTGAACTACGACTACTTTATCCCCTATATTTTTAATGAATTTTTTCAATTATTCTTCCCTTTCTTTTTTCACTAATTTTGTTGCCAAATATATTGCGTTTGGACAGTACGTAAGGTTGCTTTCTATAGCTTATACCCATAAAAATACTTTTGTCCTTTTTCCCAGTTTTTAATGGAAAGATTATCGATATACTCCATCATTTTTTTATAATAGCTTGCATTCATAATTGTGCGGTAATCTACAGGCACTTTTTCCCCAGTTAAAATGGATAATAAAGATGGAATCAACTCCATTTTTAATGGTTCTTCGTTATGTGCTGCAATCATCGCTCTTTGGACTAATTTTTTTGCTAAGTCTCCGGGAAAAGCTACATTTTGTTGAAAGTAATAACTTTCTGTATCATTCTCATTGCAATACTCAACATAATAGTTTCCTATTTCCTCGACAGTCGCCTCTTCTCCGATTTTTGCTTCATAGTCAAGGAAAAAATCAAGCGAATCCTTTATGATAATAGCCGTATCGTCAATTTCATTCCAGTCTTCAAGTAAAGCCAATAAATACGGAACTACTTCAAGAGAAAATGATGTTGTCGCTGCGGATGCAAACGTATCAATCGTTTCTTCAGTACCTTTACTCAAAAATCGCAGGTTGTTTAAATCTCTTAAGTCGTCATGTGTTGCGATAGCGAAAAAGACCCTTATACATAAATTCAAAACCGCTTCATCTTGAGTCCCGTTCATCAATTGAATTAATAGCGGCTTTTGAGTAAAATCCCCTATTTTATATAACTCGATTAAATTAAATAAAATGTCTCTTTCTGTATGGCTTTTCAATAGATGTTCTTTTATTTCAGCTTGAGATAAAGTGGTTTTTTCACCAAACCATATACTATTCATAAGGTTTCTTGAGCCTACCATCATTACACCTGCTTTCGCTAAGTAAATTATCTATTTCAACTTTCCCTTTAAATATTCAGCAATTTCTATTTGTCCTCGTTCAATCGCAAATGCGTAAGCATCCATCTCTTTCATATTTTCACCAGAGTATGTAATCGATATATTAATATGATTCTCAACTAACAGTTTAACCATCTCAAAATGACCGTTATATATGGCAGCAAACAGCGGATTTCTATCTGGTTCACTAATATCAAGTTCAATATTATGGTTAATAAGATACTTAGCAATATCTATATGTCCTTTTGCAGCCGCTCTTTCTAAGGCATTGGTAGAAAAAGTTCCTCCTTGTGCATTCACATCTATTCCAGCACGAATAAGGTATTGTACAATTTCTAAATGACCATGAGCTGTTGCTACATGTAGCCATGTGCCAAAAGGTGTGACCAATGTTAACATTTCTGGATTTTTCTCAAATAAGTCTCTTACTTTATTTAAGTGACGACCTTTTATAGCACCTCTAATAGCTTTTGCTATGTGAGTTGTTTCCATTTTTCGTTTTCCCTCTACTTTCTACCTTGTAGAATCCTCTCCAAAATATATCGTCTCTCTGCTTGGTGTGATGCGCTGTAGTGTGGGGAGCTTATTGTCTATAGCAAGACTCGATTCGTTGCTTCTTTATATACTCCTACTAGTCTTCATTACTATGATTTTGTTTGATTTTATGTAAAAGAGCCATCACTTTTTCTTTATCATGGGCATGATCTTCCATATATACGTGGCAAATTTTGTGCAAGTAAGTTAAAAACGTTTCATAATCGACAATAACACTTTTGTCAGTGTCACCCGTACCGTCTAGAAATTCAATGCCGTTTTCAACATAGCCCTCTTCCCACGGCTCTAAGTCGTCTGAAAATGTACAAATGTGGTACTCATTTCCATAACCAGTTTCCTCTGAAAAATAGTGTAAGACTTTTAAAAATTTTTGATCTGATAAAGCGCTATAAAAACTTATCATGGGAGACAACGTACAATCTATATCATGAAATAATTCTACGATTTTCTTCATTTGTATCCCCTTTTTATAATTAATTGAATCAACATTTACTATTTGATCACGCCTACTTCTATGAGAGCCTCAAAAAATCCACAATTATTTTCATGCCCTACTTTAGCTGCGGATTAATGAAGCATAGCTAAAAATTCTTTGAATGTATCTGCAACAGGGTACGTGTTCGGCTCAAGCTCAGCAGAATTTTCATGATCCCATACACAAACGCTAGGGTTATCTCTTGAATTTCTATAATCTAAACACACAAAATCTCCTGCAAATAAAGTCGCGATTGGTAATAAAGCTACTCCCAATAAATCTCCATCATCTGTAAGCCGATCCTCTAATTGAGTCCATGTTACATCAATATCAAACGTACCGGCTTCATTGTTCTCTGGGGCTTCAAGAATACATAAAAACCTTATTAATACATAGCTATGACTCTTCACTTTAAAAGCTTTTGCTTCTGGAGAAGCCCCGTTATTTCTTTTTATCATTTGTTCTTTACCTTTTTCATCCGCTAATTCTCTACTTAAATATTTGTACTCGAAAATCCCGCATTTTCACTTTGTGCTTACTGCTTCCTTCATTTGTATAGCCTTAATAATTGTTTAAATAGGATTATTTGGATATTCTTTTAAATATTGATCTATTAAACTTTTAGTTTTTTCATCCGCTGGTGCTTCATCCAAATATTTATACTTCCAAATCTTTTTCTGTGCTACAAATCCGTAATCTGTATTCAGCCAATCTGTATAATCAAATGATACAGAGAACTTCCCTGTTTGATCTAACATTAGCGTAAAAGAATACCATAGCTCCTGGCTATTTTCTTTAAAGATTTCTCTAAGCTGTTCACTAAGATCAAAAAGCTTATCTTCTTTATTATTAAATTCTAGTTCCGATAGATTAAATTGTTTTGGTATATCTAGGCTGTACGTGTAGCTATTATCTCTAATTGATTTATAAAAAAAGTAAACTCGCCCCCCGGATTCATCAATCTGTGCATAAAAATAAAATCTTTCCCATTCTTCTGGAATCATATTATTAACCGTTTCTGCTATTTCTTGATACAATTCCTGTAACTGGCTTTCCATTTGCATAGAATTTATCCTCCTGACTGGTTTTCAACTGTTGCTATCCCTAGTTCTTCATCTTCAATTTGGTATGTTATTCTAACTGTTTATCTTTAACTTTTTTATGTTTCTTCAAATCCATGTCAGACAACTAAAAAAAGACCCTTGGTTACTTTTGTACAAAATCAAGTGCTTTAAGGCCATCTGTTTTTTAGTAGCATTAATGTTGTAACTTTCATAGTAAAAGTATGATACTTATATATATCGTAGCAACTATTACGCTGACACATCTTATGAACTCTAGCTTTACAAAAGAATTAGCGTTCTTCTTTGCACAAATATAAGTATTGGCCAAATTCAGGAAACGCATCCCAGTTTTCCCCAAGGATATTGTTTGTTTCGCGCTCCTCGACTGAACCATTCTTTAAATCTCGCTTTTCCATTGCTATGTAACCATCTTCTCGGAAATGTAAAATCAAAATACCTACTTCTGTATCAGTTTCATCATCATATTCCCAATACATGGCTGTTCTTAAAAAAACCATACCTTCACTCATAACTTCGAAGTCATAATTTAAATATTTACGAATTAGTTCATCGTAAAACCCTACCGAAACCCATTCATTTGTAATATTTATAATATACTTGTGCTTCTCATCTTCCCTTAGTACGACCGTATAGGGTTTATGTTTTTGGTGGTATGTGTATGCAGTATGCTCATCAAGAATGTTCCAAGGCTTCTTTTTGATATCTGACCATTCGTCACAATAATACATTTCCATAGTCACTTGTACACCTTCCCATAATATTTCTACTAACAGTGCTGTTTTTTTTCACAAATTCTTTATACGTTTCTGGTAAATTTATTCTCCATTTACCTTCCTTTTCAGAAAGCACAGTATCGTCCGGCAAGGGATAAATGATTGATTGATCCATCCTTACATTCCATTTGTATACCTCCTTAACATTATGATGAAGTGTAATAGTAAATTAGATAGTGACAATAGATACTCGACTTTAGCATCCTTGCTCAAATTATTAAATCGATTCATTTGATTTGGTGATTCTCCTTCATACATGATTACCTTTTGAGTAATTTTATGTATTTCGTATCTTTCCCTTCAAATAATCTTCCTTCTGATTTTCGATTAGCTATATCAAAAAACTCTTTGGCAATTAAAAGAGATCCCACTTCATAATAAATAACGCCTGAAATAAACTCTTTTTCACCATCATCAAATCGTTTAAAGCCTGATGAGTATAGATGAGTTAGCCAATATTGGGCACTTTCATAGTCATTCATTATGATAAAGGTATCAATGATATCTTTTACCACCTCATAAGTATCACTATATAACCCTTTTGGAAGCGGAATTTCTTCCCACCCTTTGATTAATACATCAACAGATTGTTGGTAATTTTTCTGTTCAAATAACTGATCACTTTTCACTCTATATTCTCCAACTCTTTGTTGGATATTTAATTCCATTTTCATTTACATTCTCCTTAATAAAATGGGATGACTTGTTAAGACTAAAGATACATTGTTATTTAATAGTTTTGCACTTATAAAATTTGACTAGACCTATTAATCCCTATCCTAAAACGTAAAAAACACCTTTTTCTTTTCTTTAACAATTACGTGCTGTTAAAAATAGTGCATTTAACTGCTTATTGAGGTTTGCTGACTGTTAGTTCTCACTATTTGCTGTAGTGGTCTACACTTACTCATTCGTTCTCTTTATTCAATGGGTTCCATACACTGAGTTAAAATAATTTCATAAAATCTTCTCTTTTTATTGAGGTTTCATTGCTTGTACACTCATAATCATAAAAAACTAATTCCATTCTTTCAATTTCCTCTACTGTGATAAAACCGGTCTCAACTGCGCTATTCAAAAAGACAGTGCTACTATCTGCACCGATACCTTCCAGTGCTTGCGGTACATATTTTACTTTTTCGTTTTTATAAGCTTCCCAAGATGTATAAGCGGCGGCATCCACTAGTAGTGACCATAGCCTAGCCATATTCAAGTCTTCTTCTTCCTCAGCAAATTCTGAGATCCCTGTATAGTCTGCATTGTCAATAAGCTCATAGAGTTCATCTCCAGTTACAGTATGAGATTCACCCCATAACCAACATTTGTCTAACGCTTCTCTACCTGCTGGATATCTTTCATCACCTTTACTTATTACAGAAAATACTCTTTCAGCAACAATTAAAACAACCCCAACTTTTCGTTCACTTTGCAAATTAAGAATGAATTTATTTTTCACAAAATCCTCTTTATGTTTATTTAATAATCTTTCCATTTTTTTAACGTACACGTAATTCATTTTTGAACTTTTCTATGATTGTACTGATTGTTACGCTCAAATAAAAGAACGCACCTGCTTCCTTTTATGGACAATCAAGTGCTATATGCTATATAAACTTACTTAGTCTATTTACACATTATTTTTTAATTATCTTGTAACCCTATTAAAATCCATTCATCTACAATATCCCAGAAATCAACACTATATTCAGGCTGGTCATTGGTGAACCACAGTGTTGCTCCATTATGCGTACAATTGTTCAAATCTACCGCAACGTATCCACCCATACCATTCTCAAAAAATCCATAAGTGGTATCAAGATTGATTTCTAATGGATGCTCTAAATCATCAAGAATCCCCCATTCATCTTCTTTAAAATAAGTTACTCTCTCTAACGGTACTAGACCCATTGCTCGACTTGGCATATAATAAAAGCCATTATGTAACTTTCCGTAAAATTTAACAATAGATTGCGGAACACTTGACCAAGCTTGTTCCATGTCTAAATCGTAAATTGATTTGTTTGGTATTCCCCCTTCATAATAAAGAATTTCGTCATTTTCACTCTTCACACTATATAGAATGGCGTACTGTCCATTATCTATAATGAGTTCAACATCTACTAAATTCTCTTTTAAATATGAAATCGTGTGACTTAATTCTTTTTCACATACCCGATTCCATAAAGCAATTAGTTTATCTTTCCTCTCAGTCTTGTCAGTTTCTATAAATACTTCCACCCATTCTTTCGGGATGTTCTCTTTCTTAATATTTAGTAAGTCTTCATTAGATACAAACTCAATACTTTTTCTGTATTGTTGCAGAAAAGACAACTTATCCACTTAGAATCACTCCTATTTATCCGCTTAAATTCATTTATTAAACTATCTTTATTTTCTACCGTGTTTTCTCTTGTAAATATGCTTATAGATTGTTGTCGGATAAAAAACAGTTTATTTAGATGGTCACATCATGCCACCCTACGTCGTTCACCTGTTCATCTAATAAACGAAGTCCCAATCCATTTTCTATATCCCATGTACAATCAAATGTTAGTCCAATATCACGTTCATCATAAATATCCTTATACGAAACAATAATACCCACTAGGCTAATTATTTCAAGTATTTGGTCAGTGTTTTCAGTTTCTAGGTAATGCCTATTTTAACTAACATCACAACCTAACTCATGCCATGTTTGTTTATATACGTCTTTGTACTTTTCATACATGGAACTTCCCCCCACTTACTCGCTGAGCTAAGCTCGTTCCGCTCCTTCAGGTAGGGGTCTTCTAGACTAAAATGATAAAATGTCATCTCACCTAGACTCGTAATTCTTTTTCTACTCATTTCACTCGTACTTTGTTTTTTTATTTATATATTCGTTATTGTGTTTCCTATACGATCTGCTTGTAAAATATAAAATAAGTAGTAAGTCTACTTCATTAGAACGAACCTTATACCTCTACTGGCCCCATAAAACCAGTAATAATAAGAATATGTTCCTTCAATTTGACCTTTTTTAAGTTCTCTACTTTTTCTGCTCCACCTAACCCTAATAGAGGTGTATAACCAAAACACTCATCATACTCTAACTCATTGTATTGTTTAAGCGCTTCGGGATAAGGCTGCCAAGATAAATCTTCATCCCTGAATTCTAAATCAGCAATATTTTGAAAGAAAAATTCAAATGTAAACATAATAATCTTTACTATGCCATACCTGTAATTAAGTAATCCAACATATCCATCCGCCCAAATAATCAAGTCTCCCATACTCGTAGCAAACAATACGATTGAATCCTTAAATCTTGGACAACTCTCCTCCAAGATTTCTATAAATTCCTCTGGATTTACGCTTTTAAAATACCCTTGCATAAATGTACCAAATCCATAATTACTCCAAAAATTTATCACTTCATTTGGTACTAATTCTTTATACTTTTCAATGATTTCACTCGGAACTTTACTATGCAACTTAAAATCTTTTAAATATTGCTCCATTCAACCTCCTCCCCTAAAGTGTTAACTTTACATTCAAATACGTATTTTTAAATTGTTCTGGTGTCATGTTTTTCGCTACTTCCTCTATTTGTTTATCAATACTCTTGATTCTAGACCTCCATTAACTACCTATAGAGAAATTAATCCTCTTATCTCCTATTATTTCAGCTTGTCCACCTGCTATCTAGTCAGGAGTCAGGGTGCTTAAGTAACTAACCATGCCTGAGCTTTTTTCTTTGCTTGTGATAACGGTAATCCCTCACTTTGAAGTTCATTTACCTTTTGTACATAAGCTTTTTGTCTAGCTATTTTTGAACTGCATTTCCTTCTTTCGCTCTACCTTTATCAATAAATTGCTCTCGATTTTTCTGATATTCATATATGGTTAATTCATTCATCCCTTTTTCTTGATCTTTTAACTGTCTTGTAAATTCTTATGAATCGAATTTAGTTTTGTAGGTAAATTTCACTTTAATTTCTTTTGTTCTAGGTATATCATCTAAATGCTTGGCTTTATCCGTATCCTTATTTAAAACCAAAAGCGATAATTGGGTTACCAATTATCGCTTACTAAGTCAAACCATTTGATGTACTATAAAGTAACAATTATTTTATTATCTATGATAGTTCTAAAATTGGTGTAATTTCTCATCATGTTATTACCATATGCACTAACTGCTTCATTACCACACACCAATACTAAATTAAAGCTTGTTATTTTTCACTTCTTCAAACCACTCATCAGCAACATGATCAGCTGTTTTACTATCATCGTTAGTATATACTAAATCATACTTGTATTCAGCTTTAAAATTGCCACTCTTAACATCATAGATTAACTTCATCTCCGTTGGCATATCTCTTTCATATTCTTTGCATAATTCTTCAATCTTTTCGATATCTTCACATATTATTCGCAACACCATAAGCATTCTTTTTTGAGACACATCATATCTTTCGTCTCCATTCTCCAATGCATCATTCACTTTATGACATTCTACATACTTATTATTGATACAATAAAAGAAACTGCCTGAAACAATTCCTCCTTCACGTGAAGCATAAACATATACTTTATCAGCTCTATCTTCAACGTACTCCATACATATAGATATCATATCAGCTTGTAATTCACTAAACTTATCTTCATATTCTTTCATTTTACTGTTTTCACTCCTTAGATTAACTCTCAAGAATTCCAGTTAACCTTACCTAAAAAATCTTTTCGTTCCTTTAGTCATCATAGAGTGACCCACCTTATTTGTTTAGATACTTGCAATGACTAGCGATTGGGATAAGCTATTTTGGCGCTATTCTATTTTATAAGCCGTAACTTTTATAAAATAGAAAATAAATACTGAAATGCGCAAATGCGTTTAATAAAAGCACCGATTGCCTAGAAAATTCAATCGGTGCTCCCACTTACTCTTGCAAATTTTTTATTCCCAAATTAATCTCATTAATTCAGGAATAAAAGAATTTATACCTATTTACGAACGTAGGTTTTATAAGTTTCCCAATAAAATTAACAAACAAATAAGTTTAGCAGCCCTCTAGAGTTATTTGTCTTTTAGGCTTTTTATAAAATCTTCAAAGCTATAAGAAATAAGGCTAAAATGCGTGTTAGAAGGTTCATACTCTTCTTCGTAGATGTCTTCCATGTCTAAGCTCCAATAATAAACCGCTCCAGCATCTTCTCCTGATAATGACAAGCAAATTTTGTTATCAATTGGATCTTCGCCAATAATTAGAAAATTATCAGGTATTATATGGTTACTATGAAAAGCTAAAAATACATTCTGTACATTTTTATGCACTTCTCTAGTAAATGGAAGTATAGATGTTAAAGATGACGTGATTTTTTTGTCTAAGGTTTGAAACCTTCGTATAGTAGGGTTGCCGCCATTGGTTTTAAGTAAAAACTCTTTATAATCATCGGGCAATTCAATATTCCACTCTTCTTCAAATGATTGAATCTCTTGCAAATTTGCAGGTTTACTATTATTTTTAATCTCTATATTCATAAATAAATATTAACCTCCCTCTATAAATTATCTCGGTCTATAACTTTGCAACCCATATCATCCCTAGAGATTCTTTCTTTTAGTTTCAAGTTTTATAGTGAGAGTGTGACACCCTTTACATGCTGTGACAAATCATACATTAAAACGTAGGTGCCACTTTTACATACAATTTAAAATCAACTTCTATATCATTTTTAACACTTGTTCTTTCACATTTTCGTCAAACTTAGCTCCTTCTACATTTGCTCCTGTCCAAACTACATTGTTGAGTTTAGCACCGGTAAAATCCGCTTCTGTGAAATTAGCATTTCTAGCATCTACCTCTGATAAATTCACATTTTCCAAATACGCTTTTTCAAATTTACTATTTGTCAGATTGGCACCGCTGAAATCCGTTCCCGTACAGTCGGCCTGTTCCGCATCAATTCCTGACAAATCTGCATGGCGAAATGTAGCATGATTTAAAATTGTTCCAACTAATTCTCCATGTGAAAAATCAACCTCATCAAAACGAGTTTCAAAGCAACTACTTATATTTAGTTTTGCATATTTCATATTTGCTTTAGAAAAATCCGCTTCGCCAAACCTACAATCTGCCATGTTAATTTCCTCTAAATTACAACTTCTGAAATCAGCTAACTCAAAATCGCAGTCATGAAACGCTGCTCTCATTAGTGAAGAGGCTCTCAACACAACACGTTTTGCCATAATACGCCTTGCCATTACTTCTGACAGGTCTGAAAAACTAAGGTCTAAATCACTCATATCTACCTGATCTATAACCTCATCATTATATTGAGATCTATTTACTATTTCCATGACCCTTATTCGATCGTTACTTTCCTCATCCATGATTACAAATTCCTTTCCTTTAATTTTCTAGATACTTCTTCCAAGCAACATTAGGCGAATACGTGACAACCATTCGACTTTCATGAAAGCTTGGCACAGCTATTACTTGAGCTGGTTCTAAGTATTTCATTACATGTAACCACCGATCTAGCCATGTATCCCTATCAGCTTCTAATGGATTTTGTAAAAGATCCATACAAACTCCGCCCCATTCTAATTCCGATACGACAGCGGGAGTATTTAGTAAGAATTCTTTATCAAACATTTCCAAAACCTGACCACTAAAATATGTTCTAGCTCCTACCCCCAAAGGACCGTTAGGAAGAAATCTAACCGGTATAGGTAGAGATGAAATATTCATCCATTTTTGTAAGCGTTCACGTTCAGTATTCCAAGGATTAGGTACTGGCCAACAAATTTGAGCTACTCCAAAACAAGGTTTTGCAACTTCTGCGATTTGATCAGATAGCACAAAAAAATCTGACCAAAATTTTTGAGGAATAGATTTTTGAAATTCAAATTTCAGAAATGAACCATAGTTCAAGTTAACTTCAAAGCGTCCTCTATAGTGCACAGATTTATCACGATACAGATGAACTTCAGATACTTTACGTCCCGAAATTACTTCTTCTAGAATTTCCTCACGATTATATTCTACCCGTACCGTTTCAGCGTTCCCCCAATGAGTAGGAGCAAATTTTTCATTTGACTCAAACACATCCAAAAGACGACCTAATAGCTCCTCTTCGTTAAAAGCTACTGTGGGGTACATTGAAATTGAAAAATAATTAGGTTTCATTTATATCCTCCTTCCATACTAGATATCATATCAGCCTTTAATTCACTGAATAAATCTTCAAATTCTTTCATACTACTTTTACTTCTTTAACACTAATAAAATGCTGTAAGGCCATGCTTGCCATCAATAATATATTTAACTATAAATTTCTTTGTTTGCATATTACTCTCAGTATAAATGTTTTTAACGTCAACACTTATTTTTTTGAAATATTTTTTTAAAAATCCAACCTTATTTCTCTTTAACTTTCTGATATTTTTCACATTCACATCGGATGACTTAAAAACAAAAAATTGCTCACAAAAAAACACTTGTTGCCTAAAAGGCAGTCAAGTGCTTATAGTTCATTTTGTAATATAGCCTTGAACATTACTGTACTGGTCCCATGAATTCAGTAATAATAAGAATATGTTCCTTCAATTTGACTTTTTTTAGATTCTCTACTTTTTCTGCTCCACCAAGCCCTAATAATGGAGTATAACCAAAACACTCATCATAAGCTGGCAAATCATAGTGGTCTACTGCTTCTATATAAGGTGACCATTCTAATGATCTCTGTCTAAATGGTTCTGCCTCTAAAAATCTAATAAATAAAGAATATTTTGAAGCTAGCACTTTCGTTTTAGCCTTACGATAGTTAACCATCACTACATAGGACTCATTATTTTCATCCATCTCAAATAGTATAATATCACCCATGGATGTAGCAAAAATTGGAATGGTCCCTTCATTTCTTAAATATGTGTCAGTTATCAACTCCCTAAAATCATCAGGGTTAATTACTTTTAAATAACCATTCAGAAGAGTTCCATATCCATATGTTTTCCACGCTTCAATCAATTCTTTTGGAAGATACTCTTTATATTTATTGATTGTTTCTTCTTCTACTGTTCCAATTTGCCGAAAATCATTGCATATATTCAATTCCTACTCCTCCCTGGTGTGTAAGCTTTACATTTAAATACGTGTTTTTGAGTTGTTCAGGCGTCATATCTTTAGCCATCTCTTCTATCCCTTCATCTCTAACAATATGTATTAAGTTTAAGCCTTGTTCCTTACAGTATACTTTGATTTCGTCTTTTTGATATTTCAACTTACCTGTCCTTGAGTTGAGAATTCTGTATACTCAACAACGTTTAATTTTTCAGCCCCCCATTGCGAAATTAAAATTTATGTAACGCTTTTTTAACGAATAGCGAGTATTATACGGCCGTATCTAGTAAAAATACAACTCATAATTTATTAAGCCAAAGCAGAGTTCGAACACCCTTTTACTTTATCCATTGTTTATCGCCTAATTATTATATTATTTTCACAAACCAAGTATTAAAACATAATGCCTTGATGGTACAACCATCATAAGCTATTGATTTTCATTAGCATTTTTTATGTAGTCCAAAGCATAAATTTCTCACAAAAAACAAAAAGCACTTGTTGCCTAAAGTAGACAATCAAGTGCTTTAAATTCTATTGTAACCCTTTTAAAAAGTTCATAATATCATCTTTTTTTAGCGAAGTATTACTATCCTTTAAATAATTAATGAACTCTTTAACCACTACCTTATTTATTAGTTTTATCTCATAAAAACCGTTGGGTCCATTCGGCACTGGGTAGTCCCCAAATTATAAAACAATATCTTGAAAACCAACCTCGACTATTTCTTCATCCTCAAATTTTACCGCAAGACCATGCTCAGGTTCCCACGTGCATTCAAGTAACAAACCAACTTGTCTTACATCTTCATCAAAGACCATAGGAAATATCAGTTGCTTAGGTTCAACAATATTAGCTATCTCGTCCTTTGTAGATATGACAGGAGCCATCTTATCAGCGAATTTCTCACCGAGCCGCTGTCTGTAATCTTCGTAAACTTCTAAATAATAGTTCAATATAGCATCCTCAGCCAAGTTCAAAAGACGTTCTTTGTCATTAAAAAATTTATGATAAGCATTGACCTGTGCATCTTCAAATTCTGCATCATCTTCCGCTTCAATATTTAATGTTACAGTCTTTTCATGTCCAAACAAGGTAATGTTCATAGCCCTCTTCCAACCATGGTAGTAGGCTAATTCTCCAAACATTTTATGTTGAATGGTCTTCATTGCTGCCACCCTCTACTTGTTTTTTTACTTTACCTGCCTTAAAAACTCCACTTAGGGTTTCATTGACCCTCTCATTTTTATAAGCAAATGTGGAGTCACCACGTTCTTCATTCTATTTTCCATTATTCACCGGCATTTGTGCAAGTCTTTCTCCATACGTATTGTTAAAGGTTCTAGCTGGGCTCTTCTGCCCAACTTCAAACGTACCCTTAGGAGCCTCCTCAAAATTTACGCCTTCTCTCAGTAGCGAAACTGCCTTTTATAAAAAGAAACCCTTTAACGAGTAACTGACACTCAATCAAGGGTTCTTAATAAGTAAAAAGCTATTTTATTATTAAATATGTTCCCTCTTAACTTGCTCAAACCACCGCCTAGCAACGGAACTTGCAGTTTCATTAGAATCAATTGTATGCACAAGCTCATACTTATAATCTGCGGTTAATTTATTTGCTTTAACATCGTAAACCAGTTTAATCTCTGTTGGCATTTCACGATTGTATTCTTTGCATAATTTAATCATTTCTTTAATATCTTCATTGATTATTTTAACAACTGCTTTTTGACGGACTACAGAAGTATCATAAGAAAAATCGTTTTTATTCTCTACATTGATCAATGCATCATTAAGTTTATGTCTCTCGACAATTTTACCATTGATATTATAAAAAAAATCATTTGAAATAAGACCTTCTTCATAAGAACAATATATATATATTTTATTTGCTCTATCGAAAACATACTCTAAACATATCGAAACCATATCCGCCTGCAATTCACTAAAGTAATCCTCAAATACTTTTCCCAATATATTCACTCCTAGTTTAGTATATTTATTCCCTCATATCTTCCGTCTATCTCATATTCAACGATAAATTCTGATGGCCTTTTATTATTTCCCTCGTATTTAATTTCAACATTAACTTTTACTTCTTTAGGAGGAGTCTCTTTTAAGGCTGTAGCCCATTCTTCTTCTATCTTTTTATATTGTTTTAGATTAACATCCGATAACTGTGAAACTAGATTATCAATTTTAGGCGATCCACCAAATCTATCACCTGCCAAATGGCCTGCATGATCTTGCCCTTTAACTTTACCAGGTGTATTTTTACTGTGTGGTAATCTTTCTTCTCTGTTTGTTAATTGTAAATTTTCTGTTTCAAATTTCACAAGTCTACCTGCATTATCTGTTTCATAGAAGTAGTCATACTCTCCTGTTATATATCTTATATTAGGCTTTAATCTATTTTTTCTTCCATTTGTATACTGTTCTCCTCTTCCCACGAATGTTTTAACTTCACTTTCTCCAGCTAAACGATTACCCGTACCCTTAGTATTCTTTCGAATTTGAGGCTCACTCACACGCTCCACTTTTACAGGCTTATCAACTTTCCGAACCGTCTCTACCTTAACCGAATCACCCAGCTTCTCCACATCACGCTTGGACATAAACCTTCCATCAGCTTTGCGATAGCGATTATGAACAGGATCGTAGGTCACCTTACCAATCATCTGCAGCGTCTGTTTCTTCACATTCTGCAAGGTCTCCCTCACCGTCTGCTGGGCAAGTGCTGGACCTGCCGGCACAAGATCTGGCATGAGTCTTGGCATACTGCTGTCTAAGATGTTGTTATACGTTTTATGTAGCGACTGAGTCCAAGAGGCCGGTGCGTTTTTGACGCTTTGGTAGGCTTGCTTTGTGACGTTGGCAACAGCGCTTGTGCGAAGCGTGTTGCGCATGTTGTTGAGCTTTTCGGTTCCTTTGGTCGCAAGGCTTTGTCCCATTTTCCCCGCTACCTTCGTAGAAAGCGCTCCAGCTCCAGCAATTCCTAATGATTGCAGAAGGCTTGCTTTACGCTGCTCTTCACTGATTTTATTCCCGAACATATCGCGTCCGGTCATGTATTCTCCTAGCCCGTTTGCAGCCACAAGACCGTAGAGCCCTTTTTCGGTTTGCTCCAGGACTTTGAAGGATTTGGCGGATTTGTAGGCGTCTAAGGCGTGATCGGCTGCGCTTAGGCCTTTAGCCGTTTTGTAGATGGCTTTTCCGCCTTTTGCGGCTCGTCCTACCCAGCCAACAACCGGAATGAAGCCGGCTGCTGCCATGGCTCCCGCTGCGACGCGCTGTGAGGTGGAAAGTTTTTCACCCGTAACAGGGTCCACGCCTTCTGCTGCTCGTTTATAATCATAATATCCGCTGACCTCTCCTGTAAAGGTAGAAACCGCGTCCCACGTTTTTTCATACCACGGCTTGTTTGCTTCTTCTTCTTGCTTTTTTTCCAGCTCGTATACTTCTTCTTGCTGCTTGTTGTAATCAACATATGAAGTGGCATAGTCGTTTAGCTTTGTTTGAACTTTATACAGCTCGCTGTCGTGATAGGCTTTTTCGTCAAAGGCAAGCTGATAGACACTTCCTCCTTGACTCGTAGCAAGCTCTAAGCCGCTTACTAGCGTATCCACTACCGCATAGAAGTCGTCCATTTCGCTGTATTCTTTTGACCATTCAGCGTCAAGCTGGTTCACTGCTTCAATTGTATCGGTGCGTTTTTTCTCTGCTTCTTCTATTTTATCGTTAAACTCACTCGTTGAAAACGCTGAAATAGAGACGATATCGTCAATACCGTTTAAAATACTCTGCAGATCGTCGTGCTGCTGCGCAACCATTTCTTTAGCATTGCTGTTGGCGTTTTTTAGCTCTGTTTCTAAAAATGATTCAGTTACAATCGTGCTTCCTGATAGCTTTGCTTTTTCAGCTTTGACGTGAAGCGTTGAAAAATAGCTTTGCTGCATTTTAATTAAGTTTTCCCACTGTCCGGCCGTATCGGCGTGCTGCTTATAAAAAGATTTTATATTGTCAGCGCCTTTTCCTTCTAAGCTGCCATCTAAGTCCGCTACGCCCTGCAGCGCTTTTTTCAGTTCACCCAGCTGGCTTAGTAACTCATCGTAGGCTTTTTCCCTGTCTTTTGCTACATCAAACAGCGCTTTTGCATCGTATACCTTTCCCACAGTCATCCCCCTTTGCTGCTACGAATGGATAATAGATTCGTCTTGTTCTTTTAGTAAGTCTACATTAGATTTTGTATCTTTTACGTTTTTGTTTAGTGCTTTTATATAAGTAGAAATAAGCGTTTGAATTTCTTCTTCGCGCGCTTCCCATTTCTCTGTAGTATCAAGACTGTTTTTTCCAAGGTCAGGCATTTTGCTAATGGATAAATTTCCAATCGCTGTGCTGACTGCTTCAAGCTTTTTAATAACGTCAGCGTGATCAAGCTTAATTGTCATGAAAACAGCCCCCTTCTAATTTCACTAATCTTGTTTTCTACTGCGTCATAGGCTTCTTCACCTTTAGCTAATAAAGAATCCGCTTCTCCAATAACGGCGTTCAAGCCGCTCAAAGCTCCTTTTTCAGCTTCTAGCGCCCATATCTTTGTTTCAATTTCACGAATGTATCCATCGTAATCACCGTCTAAAATGCCTTTTATGTTGTCGTAGGCTGCCTTACGTTTTTCATCAAAATCATCCGATAACGTACCCGTCCATTTGTCTCCCAGCTCAGGCTTTTTGATGTGTTCAATTTCTTTTAATGAAACAGCTTGTTCATGCTCAATTTTACTTTTAGCCGTTCTTAGCTTAGAAATTTTCCCTTCTACATCTGAGACTCTTCCAGATACTTCACCCAGCAGTCCGTCTAATACGCTTCCTAACCCCATATCGTTCCTCCTGTTCCGCACATTTCGAGTTTAATCCAATAATTATAAGTATAAAATTTGTCTCATTATAGCTAAATAGGAAAAAACTCTCTTTTTTATGCTTCTAGTTTCATGAATTGAGATAAAAATGAAAAATAAGAGAAAAAAGACTCATGTCTAAATACGTTATCCAACCATATACCGTTATCTAAAACAAACAATAAGTAGAATAAAACCATTCCTTTGTACCCATACCCGTTTTTTCCCACAAATTAAAGCTTTTTGCGTAAAAAGACCAACTTCACTTCGTTTTTTTACACAGCAAAAAACCTCTGCACATCCTGCAGAGGTTTTGTTTTATACTTGAACCGGCGTTGGTTCTTCAGCTGTTTGCTCGTGCTGTATAAGTCCGTAGTTTTCCCATGCTCGGCTTTTCCAGCGGAAAAACATAATAACCGCGCGCGTCCATTCATCGGCTGCGATGGCAAGCCAAATGCCAGCGAGCCCCATGTCTAAATGGAAAACGAAGAAATAACCGAGCGGCAAGCTCATCATGACCATCGACATCGCACCAATTAACACCGGATATTTGGCATCTCCCGCTGCCCGCAGCGAGTTAATCAGCACAATGTTCATCGTTCTTCCCGTTTCAAGCACAATGCTCAGAAGCAGCACCGTCGCCCCAAGCTCAATGATATGCGGATTGTCTGTAAACACGCTGATCAGCTGTGTTCTGAATGTCATCACAAGAACAACCATCATCATCGTTACGGCACTGGCCCATTTGACGCTTTTCCATACGCGATGGTACGCTTCATCTTTTTCGTTTCCGCCTACTAAACGGCCGACAATAATCGCTGTACCCATTCCAATTGCAATGGCAAATAAGTAAATGAACATTGAAATATTCATCGCGTACTGTCTCGCAGCAAGTGATTCTGCTCCTAGGTAGGTTGCATAGTATAAAAAGACAATTTGACAGCCTTGATACATCACTTGTTCAAAAGCCGACGGAATACCGATTTTTAAAATTTTACCGATATATTCTTTTGAAAGCGTAATGTAGTACTGAAATTTCACTCTATATTCCATCACTTGATACAGCAGCCAAAAGAACACAATAAGGGCAACGAATCGGCTGAACGCAGATGAAATCGCTGCTCCTTGCACGCCCATTTCCGGAAAGCCGAACTTCCCGAAAATTAAAGCATAGTTTCCTGCAATATGAAAAATGTTCATTCCAAGTGAAACAAACATCGCCTGCTTCGTAAAGCCATGTACGCGAATAATCGCTGCAAGAGAGTTAATAATCGCTTGAAGAAAAATAGCTCCTCCAACGATGGATAAATAGCTTTGTGCATACATCAGCACATCACCTTGTAAATTCATCGCTTCCATCATATGTCTTGAAAACAAAAGAAAACCCGCGCTAATGACTAGCCCGACTCCTAAATTTAACGTAACGGCCAAAGCAGAAATCTTTGACGCTTCCATATACCGTTTTGATCCTAAATACTGAGACACAACAATTGCCGCTCCGTTACCAATGACCTCTAACACCAAAATCGCAATGTGAAGGTATTGATTGGCTGCTCCGACTCCTGATACGGCATCATCCGACAGCGCACTTAGCATAAAGGTATCAGCAATCCCCATTAACATAAAAAGAAACACTTCTAAAAAGATCGGCCACGTTAAGAAAAACAAATTCAGCTTTTCTTTTGGCCCTTTTTTTGTTTCGACCGCGGTCATCCCATCACCTTCTTTACCGATATCCAATTTCAAACAAGAAGTATCTTACCACACATTTCCTTTGTATACATCCCCTTTTTAGCACATTTTTTATTTTATTTGTTTAGGCATAAAAAAAGCCGCTCCCTTGGAGGAAGCAGCTTTTTTTCCGTTATTAAATTGAAATTTTCACTTCCGCATTCATACCTGGAAGAACTTTATCTGATGCGTCATCAATTGAAATTTTCACCGGTACTTTTTGCGTTACTTTTGTGTAGTTTCCTGTATTTTGAGCAGGAAGCATAGAAGACACTGAGTTTGTTGCGCGGCCGATTGCTTCAACATGGCCTTTAAAGACTTTACCTGAATCTCCATCCACTGTAATGTCGACGCTGTCTCCTTCTTCTAAGTCACCTAGGTCTGTTTCTTTAATGTTTGCATTGATATAGATTTTAGATAAATCAGCTGTTTGTGCTAACACATCGCCAGCTTTTACTAATTGATTTTGAGATACGTTGTTTTTAATAATTGTTCCGTCAATCATAGACGTTACGTCTGTTGATTTTTCGCCTTCTTTTAAGCTTCCAACAGAATCACCTTGAGAAACGCTATCTCCTTCTTTTACATTCCATTCGCTTAACTGACCGTTAGCTGAAGCGATGACTTGTGAAAGCGGTGCTTCTACCTGCGCTTCATCTGTTTTAACGTAATTTGCTTTTTCGTAGAAATAATATCCACCAAAGCCTACTAGTAATAAAATCACAATGATTCCAACAATGTTAGTAACCAATAAACGACTTTTACTCATCGGAATTCCTTCTTTCTATAGTTAGTATATTATACAGAGGTTTCTTCTGTTTGAGGTGCTGGCAGCATTTTTCTTTCTTCTTGCGGCTCAGCTTCTTCTTGCACCTCTTCTTTTTGAACAAGAATTCTATTTTCACCGCTCCACGCTTTACTTAGTGAAGCAATGAGCATAATTACGCCTAAAATACCAAGCATGAAAAATAAGTTGTGATACGCATGTAAAATCGATGCTTTTTTAGCACCTGCTACAACAGCCGTCACAGCCGATGTTTTTGCGTCTGCTTGACTCATTCCCATACCCATATAGCGTTTGATCATTTCAGACAGCTGCATCTTCACCTGAGGATCTACTGAGCTAATTTGACCTCGAAAATCTTCATAATAAATCGCATTTTGTCGAACAACAAACCACCCAATCACAGGTGCTACGATGGCTCCTAATAAATTTCGAATGGAGTGCAGTGAAATGGAACGCATCGAAGCTTGATGTAAATCTCCGGCTAGTGCCGCTCCTAATGCACCGGATACCAGTGCCATACTAACACCCATACCAAAGAGCATAATGTGAACATACAAGCTCACTAGTGATGTATCGGCTGATACGTTCACCCAGCTAAATCCTACAATGACAATAAGAAGTGATCCAATTGCTCCAAGGTAACCTGGACCAAATTTGTCATATAAGAATGTCGTTGCAAATGCTGAAATCAGTACCCCAACAAAAAAGTATAAATAAAAATAAGAAAGCGTGGTGTACGATGCATTTTGCACATTTTGCATGACGCCATTAATACCTGCAATTGCTAAGATGTATGCCATATGACCGCCAATGGCCATAATTGTACCCGCAACTGGTTTTACGGCTAGCAGCGATTTTAATGGTACTAACGGATTTTCAGCCGCTAAATCAACTAAGACAAAAATGACAACTAACCCTGCTGCAGCTAGTAAGAACGGCCACACTTGGATAGAAGCAAATCCTTCGTATCTTAGTTCATACAGTGGATACACTAATAAAATCATAATAAGACTAAGAATAAAGATACTTTTCTTATCCACTGGACGGTCTTCTTGCTGAGTTGGATCATGAGCAGGTAATACCTTATATCCGATAAACAGAGAGACAAGAGAAGCTATTATTCCTAAAACAAAAACCCAGCGCCAATTATCCATGCTAAGAGATACAGCACCTAAAAAGGCTCCAATTGCCGTTGAACCGAACAGTCCGCCGATCGCTAACACTAAAAAGAAGTTTCGGATTTTATTCGGAAACGAAATCAGCGCAGCTGGAATAATGGTTAAAAACAGCATTCCTGAGCTTAAGCCTTGAATCAGACGACCAAGGGATAAAAACGCAACGTTTTCGGAAAAAACGTTGATAATCGAACCTGCTAAAAAGACTAAAACGAACGTTAAGTATGCTTTACGCACGCCATATTTTTTCGCAAGCATCGGACCAATAGGTACTCCAAGTCCAAATGCCAAGTTAGAAATAATAGATGGCAATAGTAAGCTTTGTGTACTCGCATCAAATCGATTTTGAATTAATACTTGATTGACCGTGTAGGATAAATTCAAAAAATACTGAGGGCCAATTGAAAATAGCGTTAAAATCGCCATAATTAAGTATTTAGGTACGCTTAAACCTTGTTTGTCGGAGGCTACTGCTGGATTATTCTGACTCATATTTATTCCTCCTTTTATTAAATTCTTTTCATAAGACTAACAATTCCTTACATATTTTATTGTACAAGTTGTATCATGCAAGTTATAGCAGCACTACATATTATACATCTTTTAATGAAGAAATCAACTTCTTTGTTTCAACTTAAAAAGACTATTTTTCAATAGCCTTTTTGTTCATCTATATGTATTCGCTTTAACATCCATTACTGCGCCATCTTTTAAAATCAAGATTCAAGCGTGATAAACTTTTTTCCAGTGCCAAAACCTCTTCTTCCGACCAATTTTCTAACACTTCAGCATAGGCTTGTTTACGCTTGCTTTGTACATGCTGCAAAATATCTTTCCCTGCATCCGTCATTTCAATTAAACTAATCCGCCCATTTTCTGGACTCGGAAAGCGACGAACAAACTGTTTAGTCTCAAGCGCAGATACTTGCCGGCTAGCTGTAGATAAGCTCAGCTTTAAATTTTCAGCTAATGCATTAATCCCGAGCGGACTGCGCTGATCTAGCTCGCTTAACAGTAAATACTCAGAACGGTCCAAGCTTCCAAGCTTAGGACTGTGCGTCGTTGTTAGACGAACAAGCAGCGCAATTTCGTGCTCAATGGTTTGCAGCGAGTCTCGCTTCACCTCTGTCTCCCCCTTTATCTCATGAAACATTCTGTACTTTTTGATATGTTTACTATACCGCAACCGTTCGCGTGAACCAACCTTTTTTCCGTTTTTCTTCTATTATATAGAAAGATATCATAGATAGGGTACATTCAATTCCAACATTACAGGACAGTGGTCGCTTCCCATTACATGCGGATGAATAGTAGCTTCTTGAATAACGTTTTTCATTCTCTCCGATACGATAAAATAATCAATGCGCCACCCGATATTTCGTTCTCTCACTTTGTTCATATACGACCACCACGTATAGGCTCCTTCTTGATTCGGATACAAATAGCGAAACGTATCAAGAAATCCGCTAGCAAGAAGCGTCGTCATTTTTTCTCGCTCTTCTATTGTAAAACCAGAATTTCCTCGGTTTGGCTTCGGATTACGCAAGTCAATTTCTGCATGTGCTACGTTTAAGTCTCCGCACAAAATCACCGCTTTACGGCTATTTAATTTGTTTAAGTACACGAGCAGATCGTCTTCCCATTGAAGCCTTTCTTCAAGCCTTGCTAAGTCTCTTTTAGAATTTGGCGTATACACATTTACTACATAGCATTGTTCAAATTCAAGCGTAATGATACGTCCTTCGTCTTCCGATTCTTTATCCACACCGTATGAAACCGATAAAGGCTTCTGCTTTGTAAAAACAGCTGTTCCGGAATAGCCTTTTTTCACGGCGTAATTCCAGTACTGATAATATCCTTCTAGCTGCAAATCAATTTGGCCTTCCTGCAGCTTCGTCTCTTGAATACAAAATACATCCGCATTTACTTCTTGAAAATAATCTAAAAATCCTTTTCGCACACACGCGCGAATGCCATTTACGTTCCAGGAAATCAACTTCATAAACTGTCCACGTTCTCCTCACTTGATTTATGTATCAGTGTTTAGTGTAGACAATTTTTTGCATAAGTTCAAATAATTTAAAGGGTACCCTTCTTTTTAAGGTATTCCTGATATTTCTTCTTATTTTATTTTCTGTACCTCAAACACTAGATACAAGAGGTGAAACATAATGTCAACAAACTACACGTATGAAAATAACGAAGAAGTTTCTACTGTTTCTAAAAAAGAAGAGCACCCTACTAAAGAATGCGAAACACAGAATCAAACGGCACTTACTAAAGAAGATTTTTCTTTAAATGATTCTGCCATTAAGCACTTCAGCAGATAATGGCTCCGCAAAAATAGAGCTTGAGACATAGTTAAGTAGGCGCAACCTTCGTTTACCAAACCAATAAAAAGATCCGAACGATTCATCGTTCGGATCTTCCTTAAACTATTCCTACCCTAAGTTCTTTCTTTACGAAATAAAGCTGCGAATCGTATCTGCCACAAGTGCATGATCTTCTTCTTGCGACATGCCTGATACGGTAATGGTTCCAATTACGCCGACGTTTTTAACCGAAATTGGAAATGACCCTCCTACTGCTTCGAATTCCTGAGGATTCGCTGCGTAAAACTGCGCGTAAGAACGATCTTTTAACTCGCAGTACAGCTTCATATAGTACGAGCTGTGATGGTGACGAAGAACGGTGTTTGATTTTCGTTTAATCCATTCTTCATGATCGGGAATAGCCCCTTCCATCGCATGTTGAAAGAGAGTTTGACCATTTCGTTTAATACTGACAGTTACTGCCTTACCTTTGCTTTTCGCTTCATTAATAATGGCCGTTCCGATCTGTAAAGCCTGGTCATTTGTAAATTGATGAAAGATCAGTTCTTTTTCCTGTTGAACTACTTTTTCAAGCAGCGTCTCTACCGAATGATTACTCACTGTTTCTCGCTCCTTAGTTAAAATAAACCGCTCGTTTTTCTTTGCTGCTTTCAAATGCCGCTTCGATAACTTTAACCACGTCACGAGCTTCTTCTGCTGAAACCGGAAGCTCTTCTCCTCGAAGCAGGCTGTCGGCGATTTTTTGATAATACGTCACATAAGAACCGTGCAGCGTTTCAATTTCTGTTGTTTCGCCTTCGCCCGTTGTCAGCTTACCGTAGTGTTCAGGGCTGTCGGCTCCCCACGTATCATCCACAGGCTTCTTGCCGGCTCTTAGCATATCTTCTTGGCCGTCAATTCCGTATTTAATATAGCTTGCTTTTGTTCCGTGAACTTGAAAGCGCGGCCCGTTGCTTGGCACAATAGCGCTTGAATGTAAAATAACGCGAAGAGAACCGTATCCAAGCACTACGTGGAAGTAATCATCCGTACGTGCATGATCTCGCTGCCCAAACACATCAGCTTGAACAAAGTCAGGCATTCCAAAAAGATGTAAAGCTTGGTCAATTAAATGAGATCCTAAATCGTAAAGCGCTCCTGACCCAGGTCCTTCATTTTCTCTCCAGCGGTCTCGAACAGCTGGACGATAGCGATCAAAATGAGCTTCATACATTTTTACGTCGCCTAATTTCCCTTCTTCAATCAGCTGTTTCACTGTCAAATAATCATTATCCCATCTACGGTTATGATAGACGCTTAGTTGAACACCTTGTTCTTTTGCTAATTGAATTAATTCATTTGCTTCTTTTTCTGATACGACCATCGGCTTTTCAACAATTACGTGCTTACCTGCACGTAGTGCATCTTTCACCATTTCATAGTGCATGCCGCTAGGCGTTGTAATAATAACTAAATCAATGCTGTCATCTTCTAGAAGTTCAGATAAAGTACTCACTACTTCAACGTCTTCTAAGTCACTCGTCACCTTTTCAGGATTTGAACTCATTACCTTTGAAATATGAAATTCGTCTAACACGCTTAAAAGCGGCGTGTGAAAGACCGTTGCTGAAAATCCGTATCCTACTAATCCTACTTTTATTTTCTTCATTGCGTTTCCTCTCCTTTATCAAAATCTGTGACGATAATCCGCACTTGATTTTGTTCTATTTTTTCTTTAACATCCGCTTCTGGGTCTTTATTTGTAATTAAGATATCAATGTCGCTCATATCACATACTCGATGTAAAAATTCACGTTCAAACTTCGTATGATCCGCAAGCATAATCACTTGTCTTGCACATTGAATCATCTGTCTTTTTAAAAACGCTTCTTCTTCACTTGGAGACGTAATACCATCTGCACCAACGCCGCACGTACCTAAAAACAGCTGATCTACTTTGTATTCCTGCAACGTAGAAATCGTTCTTGGCCCGGTGACGTTACGGTTTTTCCCGTTAAACTTGCCCGGCAGCAAAAACGTATCACACGGGGTATATTGATCGAGCAAATCCACATTATCGATGGAATTCGTAATAACGGTTACATGCTTTACATCCATATACTTCGCCATCAGTGCGATGGTAGAAGACGTATCTAAAAGCACGTCATACCCCTCCGACATTAACAAAGCTGCTTCTTTAGCAATTTGTTCTTTCGCTTTGGTAGGCGTTCGCTCACTGTAATCGATGATATGACTTGACGATAGCGTCGCTCCGCCTTTGACTCTCATAACCTCACCGTGTTCTTCAAGCTTGACTAAATCGCGTCTCGCCGTATCTTTTGAAACGGTGAACATATCGCAAATTTCGTCTAATGTAATCGTGCGGTGTGTGTGAAGGTATTCAATAATCGCACTCATGCGCTGCTCTTGATACACCCGAATACCCTCCTTTTTTACTTTGATATGAGCTAATTGTAGCGCAAAGAAAAGTTAAAAACCAGCAAAAAAACTTAAAATAATTAAGTTTTTTGCATTTTTAACTTAAATTATAAAAGTACACAAACGTCTTCTGGAAATAACTATCTTATTTTGGATAATACTTCTTTTATATCTGATACCCTTTCACGCTTTTCACTAATCGCTTATGGTTTAGGCTTCTAGCAAACGTATATGCAAAAAAAGCGAGAATCGTAAAGATTCCCGCTTTTTCGTTACATCTTATGTTCAAGCGCTTTGAAGTTTTCTTGAAATTGCTCCAATCGAACAAGTCCTTCTTCACGAAGGCGTTTATTTTCCTCTTCAATTGCTTTTGTTTCCTGCATTCCTTTCATAATAATATTCCACGTTTGTTCCATCGTTTCTACTTTTACGCTGGGCGCACCCGACATTTTGGCAATTTTGACACTTTGCTGTGAAATATTTTCTGCATTTCGAATGAGCAGTTCATTTGTACGTTTGTCTAATTCGTTCATCGACTCAGCTACTAAATTTTGACGTTTTGCTGCGATTGCGTTAATAAGTCCATTTTTAAAAATAGGAATCGTTGTAATAAACGCCGAATTGATTTTTCCGATCAGCTTTGTATTTCCTCGCTGCAGCATACGGATTTGAGGAGCGGATTGATAAGATACTTGTTTTGCCATTTCTAAGTCATATAATCGCTGCTCCATTAGCTCAACTGCGTTTTTTAAAGTTTGAAGCTCCATTGCCGCCAGCTGATTTCCACTCGACGCTCTTTCTTCAAGCACCTTTAGCTCTTGTTTTAACTCTTCTACTTTCACTTCGCCCGCTACAATGTATTTTTCAAGCTCCATATAATACTGATAGTTTTGCTCGTAAAGCTGTTCAAGCGTTGTGGTCGAATGCTTCATTTCCGTTTCATATTTTGTAATCTCTACATATACTTTATCAATTTCAGAGCCCATTGTTTCATATTTTTGAAACAGCTTATCCACTATTTTTTGACCGCGTTTAAAAAGCTTAGAGAAAAACCCTTTATCTTCAACAAAATCCTTTGCATCAAATTTATCCATAATCTTTCCAAGCTGCTTTAATAATTGACTGGACTCTTCCATACTAGACGATTTAATTGTACTAAGTACTTTTCCAGAAAACGAGGAAATTTCATTAGCTGTTTCTTTCCCGTATTCAAGCAGAGACATCTGATTTTTATAATCAATTTGTTCTGCTAAGCGACGTACTTCCGGTTCTTCTCGCAGTTTTGCTTTTACTTCGTTAGGCTTTGTTTCTAAAACTTCTTCGGCTTCGTTTACATCTAAAGGCTGTAATTCATTTGTTGCCATTTAAAAACCCTTCTTTCTTTAAAAGATTCGTTTTAACCATTTTTGAATGAGCGACGGCTCTTTGAATTCTTCATTAAAGCTAATATCTTCTAGCCAGTGCATATCGAAATACTTTTCTTCGACGAACGCTTCTATATCCAGTTGACCGGTTGGATTAAAGAGAACAATATCAACGCCGAATTCATTTAATAGAAGCAGTAAAGCTGCATCTTCACGCGTAAACGCTTCTCGTTCATTTCCATGATAAATAATGAGATGGGGTACATGCTGCGTATAATCAAACTTTTGAAGCATGCGAAGCACGTTGTTTGGAAGCTTCAAAGACTGATTAAACAAGTACATTTGATGCTGATACGCATCTTCATGATCTAACCGAAGAAGCTTTGGATGTGCACAGTATCTAGAAATGGCTGCAGCTAGCCCTTGCTGAAGCCCGATAGGCAGTTCTTTATAGCGCCACCAGTTGCTTTCAATCATTTTATCAGGACTGAGCGTCCCATCACTTCCGAGAGCTCCTTGATAGTGAAAATGATTATTCCCCTCTATCTTTTTGGCAAAAGGAACAGAATCAATCGTCAGAGCTAACTCATTTTCCGTTTGCATGAGCTCATGCACTTTACTCCAGTACTCTTTTCGGTTTTTAGAGATGCCAAGCACTTTTGAAAACAGAACCGGCACGTGTACATATGGCTTTGACACTTCAAAATTAGGACGAATAAAGGCCCGTTCTCTCATTAATAAAAAGATTTCATCATACGTCGTTTTGAGAGTGACTGAAGTTGGAAAATACGAACGAAATTGCCAAGGTTTATACAGCATGGACTCCTCTGAATGAAGCACTTGCTCAATTTCTTGAGAAGCTCGAAATGCTACCGTACCTTTTCGAACCGGTTTATCCGTTGGAAAAGGTACAAGAGAGCTAGTAGAAGGAAACGTATAAACCGTTGTTAAATGCTGATTCTTATCTACTTCTTTTAAATTATCCTTTCCTTCTGGATGAAAGGTAAGGACGTCAAAACCTAGTAAAATTAAATAATAGAGAAAATACTGCTCGCTTTTATTCGCATCCCCGTACCACATGATGCGAGGCGCGTGCTCAGGAAATGCTTTATCGACCATCCAAGGTTTTACATGATTCCACTGCCACTTTATTAAATCGATTAATACGCGTTGAAAATGCCCGTCCATAAAACCGTCTGCGTGCTGTTCTTTAAAACACGTTAACGTTTCAATAAATTTTTCGCGTATTCTTCTATGTATAGCGGGATTTTCTGACTTCACGATCAGCTTTTTTCCTTCTAAAAAAGCAAACAGTCGATTGACAGAAAGGCCGCGCTCTTCTTGATTAATTTTAAGGATCGTTTGTACTTCTTTTAATCTATCATTAGAAATGGACTTATCAAGCTTATCTTGCAAGACAATAATTGATGGTGATGAATGTGCAAGTTCATAAAGAAAAGCTGCGTACTCGTCCGCATCAAGATGGGTGCCTACATATCTTCCTGCCACTTGTTTATAGGAAGTTTGCTGCTCATTTTGTATAAAGTCACCTCGCAGAGAAACATCTTTAGAAAAAAGAGAAGTTCCATCCTGCTCGTTAAGATTAATCATATGAGGATCAATTAATTTACTCACACCTTACAGCTCCTTTCTTTTCAGACATATACATGCTAAAAAGAAAGGGTACTCGTTAAAGCACCCTTTCTTTTTCATTTATCCCATGCCTTTTTTATACGGATAATCCGTAGTTGCGGCAAAGGTCGGCCAAGCCACCGGAAAATCCGCTGCCAATGGCATTAAACTTCCAGTCGCTTCCGTGCTTGTATAGCTCGCATACAACGACAGCTGTTTCAATCGAAAAATCTTCTCCTAAGTCATATCGAAGCACTTCTTCATTTGTTTCAGCGTCAATCAAACGAACAAACGCGTTGGATACTTGTCCAAAGTTTTGTCCTCGAGCATCCGCGTCGTGAATCGTGACGCTAATTCCGATTTTTTCAACATGGTCAGGAAGAAGAGAAAAATCAACAGCTATTTGCTCATCGTCTCCTTCTCCTGCACCTGTACGATTGTCACCGGTATGCTCCACAGCTCCGTTTGGACTTTTTAAATTGTTGTAAAAAACAAACTCCTCGCCATTTACAACTTGGCTTGATTTATTGGCTAAAAATGCACATGCATCTAAATCGAAATCTTGAGATCCAGCATATTTATTTGTATCCCACCCAAGACCTACTATTACTTTTGTTAAGCCTGGGTTCGTTTTGGTTAGGTCAATGCGCTGACCTTTTGATAAAGAAATTGACATAAAAACATCCTCCGTACGTTTTCTTACTTTAATGATTAGGCGTTTAAACCAAAGTCGTTGACAAGTGCCGCTAAGCCGCCTTGATAGCCGCTGCCAATAGCATTAAACTTCCATTCTCCACCGTGTCGGTACAGCTCGCCTACCACGACCGCTGTTTCAATAGAGAAGTCTTCACCTAAATCATAACGAATTAACTCTTCGTCATTTGTTGCATTTAAAATACGAACATAGGCGTTGCTTACTTGACCAAAGTTTTGACCGCGTGCTTCCGCTTCATGAATCGTAATGGTAAACGCAATGCGTTCAATAGATTGAGGCACATTCTTCAAATCTACTTGAACCTGCTCATCGTCTCCTTCACCTACGCCTGTACGGTTATCTCCGGTATGTTCAACCGCTCCGTTTGCACCCGTCGTATTGTTGTAAAAAATAAAATCAGATTCTGAAGCGCATTTTCCTGCTCCGTTTAATAAAAAGACAGATGAATCTAAATCAAAATCGTTTCCACCGTCATACTTATTTACATCCCATCCAAGACCTACTACTACGTTTGTTAATCCTGGATTTGTTTTTGTTAAATCTACTTTTTGTCCTTTTGAAAGATTAATAGCCATTTCGTTTCCCTCTTTTCAAGTTGTTTATTTTGTATATTTATTTGCAATTTCACCTAATCCAGTATCTCTCGTTGCATCTCCAGTTGCTGAAAACTTCCACTCTTTTCCGTCTCGATAAATTTCACCTGCAAATAAAGCTGTTGCTCCTGAATGGTCTTCAGATAGATTAAAGTGTACAAGCTCTTCGTTTTTAGCGCTGTCCACAACACGAATAAAAGCATTTTTAATCATACCGAAATCTTGGTTTCGCTCAACACACTGATAGATGTTGACTACAAACACAAGTTTATGTACGTTTCCAGGAACATTTTTCAAATTAACAAAAATTTGTTCATCGTCCCCTTCACCTGCTCCGGTAAGATTATCGCCTGAATGCTTGACGCTCCCACAGTTACTATGACGATTTCCAAAATACACAACGGCTGAGTTACTTACAAGCTTATCGTTTGAATTGAGCATAAGCACAGACGCATCACAGTCGATATTTGGTCCGTTTCCTCCGAAACCAAAAAAGCTGCGTTTTTTTACAGGATCCCATCCTAATCCAACTGTAATAGAAGATAGGCCTTCTCTTCCTTTTGTTAAATCAATTTTTTGACCTTTTTGTAGATTAATAGCCACGTTTATTTACTCCTTTACTGTAACGAACACATTCTTTTTCAGACTCTATATAGCTCTATATCATAGCGCAAATAAATGAAAAAATAGTGAAATCTTTTATACCACTTTTAACGTTTACGTAAATCTTCTTTCCATGGAAAGAATACCACAATCTGGTGATTGTTTCAAAAATTAAGCGGGCTGTTGTGACATAAATTAGTTGATTTAAAGTTTAAAAGGTAAGTCAGCCTACTAAAAAAAGACTGTCTCTAAACCGGAAATCCGGGTTATGAGACAGTCTTTTTTGGCTTATTGAGCTATTTTCAAAGCAGGCTCTTGCTGTTCAGCTGTTTTAGCAGCTGCCACGTTTTGAATACGTCCTTCTGCTTTGTATTCAAACGGGCTATTAAGTGTTTTAATATAGTTTACCGTTGCTTGTAAATCTTCTGGTCCCACTTCCATATCTGAAGAAAGTGCGCCAATACCGTATTTTTCATTTCCATACATATAGTTATTGACTACTACTGTATATTCTTTTTCTTTGTCAATTTTACTTCCATCTGGAAGCGTGATATCAACTACTTTATTCGTGCTTCCATCCCACGTATAGTTAAAGCCTGCAATATGGAAATCTAGTCCAGATGATGTAATTTGATTGTTTAACACCGTTTCTAAATCCGCTCCGCTTAGCTTTACTTTATTTAAGACGTTGCCAAACGGCTGAATCGCAAATAAATCACCATATGTCACGTCACCAGCATCAAGCTGTGAACGAACGCCTCCGCCATTCATTAACGCAAAGTCAGCTTTCATTTCTGCTTTCATACCGTCAGCAATTAAGTTTCCAAGCGCGATATCGCCCGTTGCTCCGCTAGATGGATAACCTTTTGCTAGAGCAGTAGATGAATTTCCAACAACTTCTGCTTTAATAGGTGCTGCTAAGTCTTCATACTTTCTCATAATGCTTGAAACTTCAGGATCTGGCGTATAGTCTTTTTGATAAACGGTCACAATTTTTGCATCTTTTTTCACGATGTCACCCGTATTATCGATTTCAACGTCTACGTCAGAAAACGCTGAACCGTATGAATAAGCTTGAACGATTAGTTTGTTATCTACTACTTTGTTGTTGTATACGTGATTGTGAGCTGAAAAGATCACGTCAACTTCATCATCAATTTTTTTAGCGATATCGGCTGCATCAAATTCGGTAGACGTTCCATTTTGATTAGATGGATTATGAGCAAGTACAACAATTGCTTTAATACCCTTCTTTTTTAACTCTGCCGTATATTTATCAATTGCTTCTGCTTCGTCCGTAATTTTTAAGTTTTCATTTCCTTTACGAACAATCATGCTTGGCGTTTCTTGTGTTACAACGCCTATGAATCCAATTTTCTTGCCGCCTACTTCTTTTATCGCGTAAGGTTCTGTAATTAATTTATCAGTTGAAGTATCATAAGCATTTGCCGCTACTACTGGGAAATTCATGCCGTCGTATCCTTTTGTGCCTTTTGGATGGTCTCCGCCTTCAATCATACGATGAAGCTCAGCAATGCCTTCGTCAAATTCATGATTTCCAAGCGTGCCTACATCAAATCCAAGTGATTCCATTACTTCAACCGTTGGCTCATCTTGAAACAGCGCTGAAACTAACGGGCTTCCGCCAATCATGTCTCCTGCATGAACTAAAAGCGTATTCGGATTTTCAGCTTCTTGTTTACGAATAGCCGCTGCTGTATACTTCATATTTCCAGCTAACAACGATTGGCCATTTGACGTAATTTTTGTATCTGTATCGAGCTGACCGTGCAGGTCGTTCATGCCTAAAAGCTGTACCTTTGTATTATCTTTTGATTCGCCGTTTAAATTAATTTTGTAAATGCCGAATCCTTTGTCGTCCGCTTTATTTGTATACGTAATGTTACTTCCTTCAGTTAAATAGCTTTCTCCGCGCGGTGAGCTTGTGAACGTCACGTTAGCCGTTCCGTTAATTGGTGCAATAGACCAGTTATCGTCAGCTGTAGGCGTAATTTCTTTTTGCTCGGTGATGTAGTCCATTAGAATTTGACGGTTTTCATCCGCTGAATCCACCACAAGCTCGCTTCCTTTTAGACCAGGGAAGTTTCCGCCTCCACCAGCTCGGTAGTTATTTGTCACAACGATAAACTCTTGATTCGGGTCAACTGGTTTACCGTTATACGTTAAGTTAACAACTCGGCTTGAATCTGCGTGAATCACGTTTCCATTCACATCGTATTTTGCTGGTTTTGTGACGTCAATTTGATATTGAACGCCGTCAATGACGTCGAAGTTATAAACAGGGAAGCTTGGGTTTAATAATTCCTGCTCTTCTGTTTTATTCGGTGTAATTTGATTAAACTTACCGGCAGACATATCAATCCAGTCTTTTACAACAGAACCTTTTACTTTGACCGCTTTCAACGTGTTGTCATATAGATACAAATCGCCTGCGCTTCGAATCGTTAAGTCACCTTTTTTAATTTCCGTATATTCATCTACGCCGTTTCTTCCTGCTTTAAAAGGTGCTCCGACTGATAAAATCGGAAGGTCTTTATATTCCGGCTTGTTTTGAGAAACGTATTTTTCTACGTAATCTTTTTGTGCATTTGTTACCACTTGAATAGATGGATCATCTTTTACAAGAGAAAAATAGCTGTGAATATCATCCGTCGTTTTACCAATTGGTGTGTTCACATATTTAACCGTTGCATCGTGATCTTTTTGAACTGCTTTAACAACACCTTTATCCGGTTCTACCGTACTTTGCGTAATCGTTTTCCCTGACGCATCTTTTACGTCTTTATACGTTTCACGCGTAGACGATTGAGAGCTTACTACTTTCCATTTTCCTTTTTCTTCTTTTAACGTTAAGTCAATTAAGCCAAGTGATCCTCCTCCGTAACCTGCTTGGACAGCCGGAACGCCGTTGATTGTTCCTTTCGCATTATCGACGCCAGGAAGAGGCTTTTTATCTGCTCCGAGGAACAAACCGTCTAGCGCAGCTTCCGTTTTAGCAGGGAAGACTTTATGCGTGTGTGAAAACGTAATAGCATCAATGCCTTTTACTTCACTTAATGAGTAAATCACATCTTCCGTGTTTTGCTTGTTGCTACTAAACCCAGAGTGAGCCATCGCGACAACTACGTCCGCACCTTTTTTCTTCATTTCTGGAATGTACTTGTTGGCTGTTTCTACAATACCTTTTGTAATGACTTTTCCGTCAAGGTTTGCTTTGTCCCAATCGTTAATTTGAGGCGGCACAAAGCCAATGAAACCGACTTTAATCGTTCGTTTTTTACCGTTTTCATCAACGACTTTTTTATTCATAATTTTATAAGGCGTAAATTTATTTTTGTCATTTTTCGGGTTGCTGTCATGATCGTCAACATAGACATTGGCATTTATGTAAGGGAAGTTCGCATCGTTGTACGCTTCTTTTAGAAAGTCTAATCCGTAGTTGAACTCATGATTTCCAAGCGTTGCAATATCATAATCTAGCTGATTCATCGCTTTAAATACAGGATGAACTTCGCCTTTTTTCAGCGGATTAATCTTGGCTTTATACGTTCCTAGAGGCGTTCCTTGAATGAGGTCTCCGTTATCTACTAATAAGCTATTTTTTACTTCTTTTCGAGCATTTTTGATTAAAGTAGCCGTTTTAGCTAAACCCACTTTTTCATAAGGAGCATCTTTAAAATAATCATAGTTTAATAGATTGGTATGAACATCAGTTGTTTCCATCAGGCGTATATTCACAAGCGCATCTTTTTTATTGTGGCCTTGATGCTTGCTTTGCTGTGAGCTTTGTCCAGGGTGACGTTCTTCTGCTCCTGCCTGTGTAGTTAGAAGCGGCATTGATAATAAAGAAAGTGCCAGTGATGTAGTTAGTATTTTCTTCGTTTTGCTGCGTTTGTTCTTTTTCATCTACCATTCACCTTTCAAGTAAGTTATCATCGCTATAAATCTAGCAACTGTTCAAAAATAGTATAGCAGAAAAGATTTATAAAGGATGTAAATTTTTTGATTTTTTAGTAAACCGTTTGTATGCGTTTTATTAACTTTTTGTAAACCGAAAAAATTTTTTTAGTTTCTCTCTTTAAAATAAAGGACTATAGTTTTTATTAATTGGATGAACCCTCCTTTTTAAATGAGTCTTATTACCTAATATATCGACGTTCCCACGTTCTCTTTTCATTCAAAAAAAATTTATTTCAAGCGGTGTGTATATATGTACTATACATAGGATATGAAAAGCAGACATTAAGTTTGTCACAGTTTCTAACAAAATTTCGTAGATATAAAAAAGAAAGAGAAGGTTTTGTCTTCTAATAAATAGATATATTTATATAATTTTACATTTATAATAGGAAAACGAGGTTGAGTCATAAGACATAGCTACATCAATCCAATCTAAATCATCTATACACATGAAACCTACGTTCACCCTACAAATAAAAAAATCCGAACGAAGTTGATTCTCCATCAAGAATCGTGATTCATCGTTCGGATTTTCTTCAGCTAACACACTTTTGTCCCAGGTTCGTTTTTTTACTGACCTAATTCTTTAATTTGTTTCATAATACTTGATACATCTTGAATTGATTGAAACAATTCACTGTTTTTTAGTGCTTCTGGATTAAAGCTGCCATCCTTTATATTGGCTTCATACGCTTCAATTCCACTAATGATTTTTTCGTTTTGCTGAACAAGCTGATCGTGCACATCAGAAGCGATGTCAGGCGCTTTGGTTTGATTAAATTCTTCAGCTTTCCCTTTCATTTCCTGCAGCTTTTGCTCGAGCTTTTTTATTGCCTCATCGTCATTAACAGCTTTTTCCGCTAGAGGCGGTATTTCTTCAGCAAACTTTTGGGCTTCACTCACGTAATCTTTTGCATCGTTTGCGTAGTTCAGCGTACTGCTTGTATCTTCAAGAAAAGAACAGCCGCCGACTATCAAAAGAGCAGCAGTTGATATGACTAGCATCCATTTTTTCACTTAGCACTCAACCTTTCTTATTTCTTTTCTGCTATCTTCTTTTCGATTTTCGTTTCTTTAACTCTTTCATAATAATGGGTACAGCTTTTTTTATTCCTTTTTTTACAGCGGGGCTTTTTAACAGTCTCGATAGTTTTGACATTTTTAAGCTCCTCTCTTCTTTTGAAATAACAAAAAACACCTTTACCACATGTGGTAAAGGTGTTTGTATCCAGACCTTTACCAATGGCAACATTGGCAAAGGTCTCGCTAACAATTTGCATTGTCAATAAAGCCGGAGATAATAATCTCGAAATGACGACTTTACTGCAAGAGCTACTCCCCTTTGAGCAAAACAGCATTTTTTGTTAACACAATCATAACGTATGTTCCTGATTATCGTCAACTTATATGGAATTAGTACACATCTTTTTTGGTAAATACCAGAAACGACACGAGCAGCCCGGCAAGTCCCCAAATGGTTAAAACACCTAAGGAAAATCCTAGTGTCATTCCTTCAGTCGGAGGAGCTGTGCCTTGCAGGTAAGAAGTTAAATTTAAATTGACCATAAACAAGTACTTAGCTGAATTCCACGAAGAAACCATACTGCTTAAAATCGTACCTGCAATCAAACAAGCAAGCATCACACCCATACCAGCAGCCGTACTTTTAATTAACACGGACAGCATAAAAGCAAGCGTTCCAACCACCAGGGATACAAACCAAGCAAGGCCAAATTCCATTAAAATATATCTCCACTGCGAAATTAAATGAACGTCCGCTGTATTCAAATCATTGCCCTGCACGCTAAATCCCGTAAGAATAGGCGCTGTCCAGCCTTTAAATCCAAATACAACGCCAGAAATGAGATACGACAAAACGCCAAACATTAAAATTAAAAACGAGACGGACATGACGAGCGTGATGTATTTACTAAGCAGGATTTTCCACCGTTTCACAGGCCTCGTCAACAGTACCTTGATAGATCCCAAGCTGTATTCTGAAGACACTAAATCCGCTGCAATAATCATAATCATTAGCGGCAGCAAAAGCTGAATGGCGTTTTCAATGAACCCTCGCACAAACGTTGGGGCTCCTGGTTCCGAAGGATTAATATCGTTATCTAAGTAATACTGCTGCTGCGCCACGCGAATTTCAAGCTGTTTGCGCCAATCATCTGAAATTTGGCTTCCGCTCAGCCGGTTTTGCGTATCGATAATTTCTTGCTGCAGCGTACTGCGCCAATCGGTCGTTCCTAGCTTTTCTTGAAGGCGCTGCGTTTCGCGAAGCTGAGCATAGGTAAACATTGAAATCAAAACGCCCATAATAAGGGTAACGATTAACAGGCGCTTTTTTCGAACGAGCTTGATCATTTCATTTTGAACCAAACTAATCAATCGATTCGCCTCCTGTCATTTCGATAAATAAATCTTCAAGAGTTGGAAGCTTTCGATTCATTTCTTTTACCGTTACTCCTGCTTGAATGAGCTGTTTGTTCCACTCTCCCACTTCCGCTTCTTCATAAAATGTCGTAACATATTCTCCCTGCACTTGCACAAAGTCCGTCACTTGTTTTAAGACGTCTATTCCCGCAGGCTGCGGATCTAGCTTCCACAGTAAACGCTCTTGCTGAGTTAACAGGGTCTTCACCGATTCTGTGTGAATAACTTCGCCTTTTGCAATAATCGCTACTCGGTCACACATCAGCTGAATCTCACTCAGCAAATGACTCGATACTAAGACGCTTAGGCCTTCACTTTCAGCTAAAAAGCGAATGAATTTACGCATATCCCGAATTCCAGAGGGATCGAGTCCGTTCGTTGGCTCATCTAAAATGAGCACTTTGGGTTTTCCGAGAAGCGCTTGCGCAATTCCTAAACGCTGCCTCATGCCTAACGAATACGTGCGAACTAAGTCGTGGATACGCTCTTGTAAGCCAACTAATGCCACAACTTCATGAATGCGTTCTTCCGTCATAGAAGGAATCATACGTGAAAAGTGCTGCAGATTTTCCCAGCCGCTTAAGTATGGATACAGCTCAGGATTTTCAACAATACAGCCGATATGCTCCATCGCTTTTGTAAACTGCTTCGATACGCTGTATCCACAGATAGAAATCGAACCAGCCGTCGGGCGAATCAAGCCTACAAGCATTCGGATCGTTGTTGTTTTACCAGCTCCATTTGGCCCTAAAAAACCAAATACTTCGCCTCTTTTTAGTTCAAAATCAATATTTTTGATGATTTCACGTTTTCCTATTACTTTTCTCAGTCCTTTTACTGAGAGTGTTACTTCACTCATATCATTCCCTCCCTTACCACGTAATAAGCGATGCTACACGCTCGGCGATTAGCTTATAGCCTTTTGCATTCGGATGAAACTTATCAGTATATAAGTAGTCATCTACCTTTAGCTGAAACAAATCAAAGGTCGGAACAAAAACAGTTTGCTTATAATTAGCGCTTAATTCACTGCTTTTATAATTCCATTCTCGTACAATAGCCGTTGTCGTTTTTGCATCTTGCAGGTTACTAAACGGATTATATAAACCAATTAAAAAAATCGTCGCGTCTTTATTTGCCGAACGGATGCTTTTTAAGATGCTGTCTACGTTTTTTAAATAGTCATTTTCTAGCTTTTGAATATTGTTTTTATTTAAGTTCTGCAGCGTTTGTCCGCCTTGAAATAAGTCATTTCCTCCAATCGTAATCAACACGGTATCTGCAGACTTAATCTGCCGCTGAATTTGCTGCTGCTTTACTTGACTTGCCAGCTGCGAAGACGTTTGACCTTTTATTCCAAAGTTACTTAAGAGGATTTTTTTCTTCGTTTTTTCTTCAAGATTATCTTTTAAATACCCAACATATCCTTTCCCCGCTGCGTCTCCTGTTCCTCTTGTCAGTGAATCTCCTAAAGCAACAATCGTATAATTTTTGGTACTTTTGTTACTGCTGCTTGTTTCTTGCTTCGGCTTTGGCATTTCTTTTACAGTAGCTTTTGAGGCGCTAACGTAATCATAAATAGACATTCCAAGCCCTGCTGCAAACAGCAGACACGAAATAATCGAAATAAAAGATACAATCCATACCCACTTTCCTTTCGCTTTCACTGGCTGCACTCCTTTTCGTCTTTTTAGTTATCTTTTTTTAGAGCTTCAACTGTTTTTAGTAACGCGGACCAGTCTAAATGACCCCAGCCATTTTCAATTCCTTGTTCATAATGACCTTTCACAAGCTCTCCTAACGGAAGCGGAGCGGACACTTTTTTGGCTGCATCAATAGCCAAGTTTACATCTTTTAGTCCAAGCTCCAGCTTGAATCCGGCTGGATCAAAGTCTCTTTTAGCAATTAAATTGCCGTAATTTTTATACACAGGAGATGCAAATAAGCTGTTAACCACTTCAAGAAACTGCTCCGCTTCCATGCCATACTGCTCTACCATGACTACTGCTTCAGAAATGGCTTCTAACATCGATACTAATAAAAAATTATTGCCAAGCTTAGCTACATTTGATAAGTAAGGCTCGTCTCCTACAGTAAAAATAGTTTGACCAATCGCTTCAAACAGCGGCCAAACGTGCTCTCTTGCTTCTTTATTACCTGCCACTATTACTTTGAGAGCCGCAGCTGCTGCTGCGTCAGGGCGACCTAAAACAGTCGCTGCAACAAAATGCTGTCCTGATGCAGCATGTGCGCTTGTTAATTTTTCGGACAAATCTACGCTAATGGTACTCACAGAAACGTGAATACCGCCTTCTTGGAGGCCTGCAAGTATACCGTCTTGTGACATCGTTACTTCTTCTAAAGCCTCGTCATTGGAAAGAATCGTAAAGACAAGATTCGCTTCTTGCGCTGCTTGAGCGGGTGTCTCCACTACCTTTGCTCCTTTTTTCACAAGACTTTCTGCTTTTGAAGCTGTGCGGTTATAAATCACAAGTTCATGACCCGCTTTTATCATATTTTCCGCCATCGGTAATCCCATGTTCCCTAAACCAATTAAACCTACCTTCATCTTTACCACTCCATTTCAGCGCTCAGTATGTACATTTATACTTGTTTTCTACCTTTAGAAAAAACATATTTTCATTATTATATAACTACAGTAAAAGCGAATACAAAGAATAGCCTTTCTATAATGTTCAAAATGTGACATTTTTTAGACATAATTTATAAAAAACTTGTCTAAAAAATACGAATGGTTTTTAAATAAAGCGCTTGCAAACATAGGAAATTTCTGCTAAGATGTAAGAGAATTATTTTTGTTCGGTGGGGATGTATGAGTATTGTCACTTTTCGTCTTTAGATTTGAGCAAGAATAGTACCACAATGTGCGAGTCCGCACGAGGAGGCAACAATTATGGAACAAGGTAAAGTAAAATGGTTTAACGCAGAAAAAGGTTTTGGATTCATCGAGCGCGAAGGTGGAGACGATGTATTCGTACACTTCTCAGCAATCCAAAGCGAAGGCTTCAAATCTTTAGACGAAGGTCAAGCTGTAACATTTGACGTAGAACAAGGTCAACGCGGACCTCAAGCTGCTAACGTTCAAAAAGCATAAGAAACACAACATATCAGAAACAGATCCTTTAAAGGATCTGTTTTTTTGTGTACAAACATAAAAAAGCCCTGTTTTTCAACAGGGCCAGTCGGTACAAATACAGAAGTAAAGTTAATGGTACTCTTAGTATAGCACAAGATCATAACAATCTATACGAAATAATAAAATAAAACTTTCATCCGGCACGTTTAGCTAGGTTTATAGCTATTCCAAACACTCTAGGGCGCTCGCAAATCGTTTAATTCCTTCTCGAATAACCTCTTCTTCCCCTCTGCCGAACGTAAAGCGAATAGCTCCGCTTTGAGAACTCAGCACGCTTCCTGGGACAAAGGCTACTCCTTTTTTAAGCGATTCTTCCAATAGACGATAGTCATCGACCGGCTGATTTACTTTGCACCATAAGTGAATACCGCCTTGAGGCGAATCGAAAGATACTTTTGATCCAAGCAATTCGTTCAGACTCGACGACAGGGCATACTCTTGCTTTTTGAGCTCTTGTCTAAGCTTTTCAATATGAGAAGAAAACGTAGGAGAATCTAAGAATTGATAAGCGATCCACTGCGGAAAGATGCTGTGACCAAAGTCAATTTGCTGCTTAGCATCTGCCAGGCGCTGAATCACTTGCTCCGGACCCACTATCCAGCCAATTCGAAGGCCTGATGCAACAATTTTAGAAAGCGAGCTGATATAGAGGACATTTCCGTTCTCGTCCATCGATTTCAGCGTTTGATGTACATTGCCATCAAATGCCGTGAGTGAATAAGGATCATCTTCAATAAGCGGAATGCCGTATTCTGAAGAAAGCTCTAAAAACCGCTTTCGGCGCGCTTCTGATAACACAATACCGGTCGGATTTTGATAGTACGGATTTAAAAAAACCATTCGAATGCGATGCTTTTTATGTAATTCTACTAAGTCGTCCGGGTTGGCTCCATTTTTATCTACAGGCAGTAAAAACGTTCGTAGACCTGCTGATTGAAAAAGTGGCAGTGAATAGCTATAGGACGGATCTTCAATCGCTACTGCATCCCCTGGTTTTAACAAGCACTGCACAATTAAATGAAGTGCTTGCTGTGCACCTGATGTAATTAGAATAGAATTAGAATCCGTGGAGATTTTCCGGTACTCATGAACATGAGCAGCAATAGCGTCGCGCAAACGTTCATTGCCGTGGGGATGATCATAGCCTAAATGTTCATTAAAAGGCATGCCCGCTAATATTTGCTGAAAATCTTCGCTTGGAAATAAGCTAGGAGCTAACTCTCCGCTGGCTAAGTTCACAAAATCTGTTCGCAAAGCCTCGCTTCTGATTCGCTGTACGAGCGGCAAATTAGGCAGAAATGAACCGTCTTCTACATATCTCCCCCAGTTTGGAATACGTTTTCGGGAAATCCCCCAGATGCTCGAACTAACTCGCGTGCCGCTTCCTTTTTTACGTTCTACGATTCCAAGTGCCTGCAGCTCTTCATAAGCAGCTACTACCGTACTCCTGTTCACGTTTAGCTCAGCGGCAAGCGTTCGTTCTGATGGCAACATAGAATCCGGCGGAAACGCTCCCGATGAAATACAGCTTTCAATATATTCTGCAATTTGTTTATAAATCGCTTTTTTGCTAGCGCGATCTGGTTTCCAGTTCATGCGGCGTCAGTCCTTACATTTAAACTTTCTTATTAGTAGTTTATCTCTTATCTTTCTTATCTTAAAGCAGTTTTATGAAAAAAGACCATCCAATTCGGTATTTTTTTACTCATCCACTTTACAAAAAATATGATATCACTACTTTTCATTTGCTAGCACTTAAGTTTACATAATAATTTTATTGTTAATTAAATTATATTCACCATCACAATAAAAAATCCGAACGAAGTTGATTCTCCATTAAGAATCTCGGTTCATCGTTCGGATCTTTACTAAAATACTTTTGTCACAGCCTCTTTTTTATAGAGGAGGTAAATCTAGCTTGCCTTCTTGAAACAATTCTTTCACCATGTGCTTGGCATACCCTGTTGCTTGCCCTAGCGTAATCTTTGCTGGCATAGGCGCTTCATTTGCATCGACGATTACATCGATAATGCACGGTTTATTCTGTCTAACTGCACTTTCAAAAGCCGGAAGCAGCTCGTCTTCCTTTTCTACTCGGTAGCCAACACCTCCGCAGATATCTGCATACCTAGCAAAATTCGGGTTTGTTAAATCCGTCCCAAATTCAGCATTTCCCATTACTTCTTGTTCAAATTTAATCATGCCGATTTTATGATTATTAAATAGCACTACGACTAGCGGAAGATTGTATTTAACGGCTGTAATAAAATCTGCCATTGTCATCGCAAAGCCGCCGTCTCCACATATCGCAAACACCTGCTTCTCGGGATAAGCAATTTTTCCAGCAATTGCGCCCGGTAGCCCGCAGCCGAGAGTTGCTAGCCAGCTTGAAATTACAAACTGCTGATTTGTCATACGAAAATGACGCGCCATCCATACTGTGACGTTTCCTACATCTACAGACAAGACCGCGTTATCATCCGCTACGTGCTGAAGCGCTCGAATCACTCGCTGAGGCTTGATAGGTACACTTTCTTTGGCTTCTTGGGTATCAAGCTGATTCCACCACTTTTTCATACGTTCTTGACTTTGCTCTAAAAACTGGCGATGCTCTGAGCGGCCCACGTTTTCTAAAAACCACTGAACCGTTGCTTTCGCTTCTCCTGCAAGCCCTGCATCTACAGGATATCTTTTGCCAATTTGTGCAGGATCAATATCAATATGAATCGTTTTTGCATGGTCTGGCAAAAAGCCTGTAAACGGATAGGACGTCCCAATCATGATAAGCGTATCCGCTTCTTGCATCGCTTCATACGCTGGCTTTGTCCCGATTAATCCAAGTCCTCCAAGACAATATGGATGCTCATCCGGTATTGCGCCTTTTCCAGGAAGCGTAAGGACAATAGGTGCTGCGATTTTTTCTGCAAATGCAAGCAGCTCTTCTCTCATTTCATGTGTGCCTCGACCGGCTAGGATAACCGGACTTTCCGCTTTACCAATCAAATCTTTTGCTTTTTCAAGATCTTCTCTATGGGGGAAAATGTCTTGCTTGACAATGATGCTTGATGTTTCTCGTGCTTCTGATCCAACTTCAAAACGAGGAATATCATCGGGAATGGTTAACACAGCCACACCTTTTTTAGCATAAGCTGTTCGAATCGCTTGATTAACAACAGTCGGAAGCTGCTCAGCGGACATGACTCGCTGGTTATATACAGCCACGTCATCGAACATTCTCTCTAAATTAATTTCTTGAAACGCATCGCTGCCGATGAGGTCAGATTCTACTTGCCCTGTAAGTGCTAAAACGGGTGCTTTGTCTAATTTGGCATCATATAAACCATTTAGTAAATGAATTGCTCCCGGTCCGGCAATAGCCGTGCATACACCGATTTTACCCGTTAGCTTCGCATATGCAGCCGCTGCGAGAGCTCCCGCTTCTTCATGCCTCACTTGAATAAACTTAATTTTATCTTGGGCTTTGCGAAGCGGTTCAATAATTGAATTAATGGAGTCTCCCGGCATGCCGTAAATATGATCAACGCCCCATTCAATTAGCAGTTCAATCAGTTTTTCCCCAGCTTTTTGTTTAAACATATGACTACCCCTTTCTCCTTATATATAGAGATAGTGTGACCTGATACGCTCTTTCTTACTTATTTTCAGTCGTATAATTTTCGTTTTCTTTCGTTAAATGAAGGCAACATCTTCGTTAAATTTTCTTCATTCCTTGCAATTATCATTATCTTTTGCTATTCTATAAGAAGAATTATTTTTGTTCGGCAACAATCGATAGGTGAATACTTTCGTCTTAAAGATTTTGATCATGAGCAAGGATAGTAATACAATGTGTGCATAGCACACGAGGAGGCAACATTCATGGAAAAAGGTACAGTAAAATGGTTTAACGCAGAAAAAGGTTTCGGATTTATCGAGCGCGAAAACGGCGACGATGTATTCGTACATTTCTCAGCAATCCAAAGCGAAGGATTCAAATCTTTAGACGAAGGTCAAGCTGTAACATTCGACGTTGAAGAAGGTCAACGCGGACCTCAAGCTGCTAACGTTCAAAAAGCATAAGTAGTAAAAAGACTCTGATTTCAGTCAGAGTCTTTTTTTATGTAGAGCTACGCATAAATTTTTTTAACATGTAGTTTGTACACGTTATTATAAATAGTAAACTAAAAGAGTCTCTTCATTCCGAAGAGACCTTTTGTGGAAGAAATAGTTGAAGAAATAAAGTGTGGATGTTGCGTCGTCCTCATTTTTTAATAATTAGCACCAGCCGCCGCCGAAGCAAGAAGCGCCGATGATGATTAATAAGATGAAAAGTACAATGATTAAAGCGAAACCGCCGCCGCAGCCACCACCGCTATAACCACAACCGTATCCGTAACCTCCGTAGTATCCCATGTGTTTCACCTCCATTTGCTATACTTTAAGATATGTGGATTTAGTTAAATTGCTCCTAATAATTCCATAGAACTTTTGAAAATGTTTGTCATACACTAAAATACTGAGCTTCTCAAACAAGTTCCACAAAGTGATAAAATATCTGATTTTATGGGCATTTACTCCTCTTTTCTGTACCTTTTAAAAATGTAATCGCTCCCTTTTTCATGAATGTACACCCCGCTGAATACCTTTAGTTATGTACACTCACACAGGAGGGATTCAATATGTTAACACTCGAAATTTCAAAGCAAATCGTTAAAAACGTCTACCCTATTGTCTTATCGAATCGCAGTAAAATCTTTCAAGAGGAAGTGAGCGTCGCCGCCTTGCAAGACTACTTTGGTCTTGATCATGCCTTTAGCGTGTATGCAGCTGCCACCATTATTTATCAGCTAGAAGCTGACGGATATGTATCCAAACCTCTGAAGCGCAGCGAATACAAGCGAATTTTGCTCAAATAAAAACAAGCATCCCCGCAAGGATGCTTGTCTTATTTATAGCTATACCTGTCGAATAATTGCTCGACTCTTTTGTGATAGTCCGCAAGGTAATCAGAGAGCTCCGTTTTGCTCAAATTATTGGCCTGCTCCTCAAATAGTGACAGCAGCGAAATTTTAATCATTTCCATTTCCGTTTCCGAACGATTTTCATTTCGCAAATCTTTTCTTAAATTCCACAGGCTTTGCTCCATTTCATGCTTTAATTGTTCTAGTGAGTGTGGTTCTTCAGATCCGGCACGAATGTCTTTTTTAAATCCACTCATCTTATCACTCCTCGCATTTGCACCTGCTAGATAGTATCTAATGTATACTATACCATAAATAGCTATACGAGGCTTAAGCATGCATTTTAAGCAATTGGTCACAAAATAAAAAACATCTCTTTGGATGTCTTTACGTTACTTTTTATCTTACTTCGTCTTCTTCACCTTTTACATATTTAAAAAATGAATCAATCATTTCATTTAAAAAATCATTTCGATCTTCAAAATTCATAATTTCTAAAAACTCCACAATATCCTTATCTAAGCTAATAGAAGCGGGAACATAAGCAGCTGCTTCCCTTCTTTGCGGGAATGGAATCACATTATCTTTCTTCTTCATAAAACACCGTCCTTTTTCTGTGCTTTACTAGTGTAAGCTTTCAAGGAACGATTTGCAAGTCCCTCTGATGTAAAATTTTATATAAACATTCTTCTGAAAAGACAGAGTATATCTTTAGCTACTCAAGTAAGCCTATTTGAGATTAGCCTTTTTCGTGTTCTGGCGTCATATTAATAATTCGCCGCTGTTTTCTCTTTTCCTTTTGGCATCTTTTAGCAAATTTAAACACAAATAGTTTAAAAGAGGTTTTTATTTCCTTCTTATAGGTTAAAGAAAGGAAACAACATTTTTATATGGAGGGGTTACAAATGATTGCATTAACTGGAAAAGTTGCGCTTGTGACGGGAGCGGCATCTGGAATTGGACGGGCTTCAGCCATTACCTTAGCTGAACAAGGAGCGCGCGTTGCTCTTTTAGACTTAGAGGAAGAAAAACTACACGAAGTAAAAGAGACCATCATGGCGAGTGGCGGAGAGTGTATAGCCATTAAAACAGACGTATCTGACTCTGAAAGTATAAAAGAAAGTATCGAAACGATTAGCAGCTTATGGAGTCAATTACATATTGTTTCTATTAACGCAGGCATCAACGGTACGTTTTCTTCTATTGAAGAACTATCACCAGAAGATTGGACAAAAACAATTGATACAAATTTAACGAGTACTTTTTTAACCGTGAAGCATTCTATTCCTTATTTGAAAGCTCAGGGAGGAAGCGTTATTATTACTAGCTCCATTAACGGCAACCGTACATTTTCAAACATCGGCATGAGCGCATACAGTTCCTCAAAGGCTGGCCAAATGGCCTTCGGCAAAATGGCAGCTCTTGAACTTTCTACATGCGGAATACGGGTAAACGTCATTTGTCCAGGAGCAGTTGATACAAATATTGAAAGCAATACATTCCGTCAAGAAGACAAATTAAAAGAAGTCGCGATTCCAATTGAATATCCAAATGGCAATCAACCGCTTGCTAAACGCTCGGCTAAGCCCGAAGAAGTAGCAGATTTAATTTCCTTTTTAGCTTCTGACGCGTCCAAACATATTACCGGAAGTGAAATGTTTATTGACGGCGGAGAATCGCTGCTGTAACGTACAAGCCCCTGCATCAACGTCAGGGGCTTGTTTTTTTACTTTTATGAACAACATCTACTCCACCCGAAGCGGATATAATACTGCCTGTAATCATATCTGAGTTTTCATCACAAAGAAACTCAATAATACGCGCAATGTCTTCTCCTGTCCCTGATCGACCGACAGGCGTTGCTTTGTCTTCTAGTAATCTTGCTTTTATAATATCACTTTCTTTCATGTCTCCTACAATATCTCCGGGGCAGACCATATTGGCCGTAATCCCGTATTCCGCTACTTCTAGAGCAAGCGATTTGGTCAGAGAAGCTAGCCCTGACTTAGCGGCACTAAAAGCCGCGCGGTACATCCATCCAGGGGTATGCTCTACATCTTGAAAGCCGTATGTAATAATCCGTCCAAACTGCTGGTTTTTCATAATAGGAACAACAGCTTTGACAAAGTGAAAAACAGAGCTTAAATTCCCTTCCACCATTTCATACCATTCACTGTCTGTGTACTCTATTAATTTCTTTCTTTCAAATACATACGGACCTGCATTATTAATTAAAACATCAATACGTCCAAACCGCTCCATAGCCTGCGCAACGACATGTTCAATATCTTCTTTATTTGTTATGTCTCCTTCTATAAACTGTACGTTATCACTATATTGATGCCATTCTTCTTGCAGTTCTCGCACTTTATTTTTATCACTGCGAAAATGGACGGTAACGGAATACTGCTTTTTTAGAAACTGTTCTGTTACTTTTTTGCCGATACCTTTATGACCTGCTGTAATTAATGCATGTTTCATCGACCTTCACCTCTTTTACTCTACTTCTCTACTATATATATTAGACAGCTTCTTGATTTCTCCTTTACTAACGGAAAAAAGCCCTTGACGAAAGGGCTTTTCTTTTACGGTCTTAACAAAATTTTACCTGTACTTTTTCGGCTTTCAAGAAGCTCATGTGCTTTCGCTCCGTCTTTTAAGTCAAATACCACAGGATCGGTTAGCACAAGCTGACCTTTACTGATCCACTCAAACAGCTGCTGTGAGCGTACTTTGCGTTCTTCATAAGATACAAGCACGTTCCACAGATCTCCGCCTGTAAGCGTTTTAGAGGTATCCATCAGCATACGTGGGTCGACCGGGGCCGGATCGCCTCCTGCCATTCCGTAAAATACCACGGTTCCGCCTGTTTTTACGGCTTCAAAGCTTTTTTCTAGCGTAACTCCTACAGATTCGTAGGCAACATCTGCGCCTCGCTTCGTTACTTCTTTCACTTGTTCCACCCAGTTATCTTCGTATAAAAAGACGTAGTCAGCCCCTGCTTGAGCCGCTGCTTTTGCTTTTTCAGAAGATGACGTTAAGCCAATAACCTGTCCGCCTAATAGCTTGGCAATTTGAACTAAAAGCTGCCCTACACCTCCGGCAGCTGCGTGCACAAGTACATAATCACCCGGCTGAATGCTGTAGCTGTCTTGTGTTAAATAGTGAGCCGTTAACCCTTGCAAAAGCACAGAAGCAGCTGTGTCAAACGAAATATCGTCAGGTACAGCAATTATTTTATCTTGTGGCACAGCAACAAGCTCTGCATTTGCAAAAGGAACGTCAGCAAACGCAATGCGGTCTCCTACGTTAACATGACTTACTTCTGCTCCTACTTCTTCTACCACACCTGCTCCTTCATATCCTAAAATATACGGAGGTGTACCCGTTAAGTGGTAGTTCCCTTTTCTTCGGTACACATCCGCAAAATTAAGTCCAATTGCTTTTGTTCTTACTAGTACGTCTGTTGGACCAATAGAGGGATTCGGTATATCTTGATAGTGAAGAACGTCAGGTCCTCCAAATCTTTCAAATACTAATGCTTTCATAGATAAGTTACCTCGTTTTCTTTATGTATTCCCTTTCATCGTAATTCAAAGAGATACCAAACACAAGTTTCTGACTCAGGGAAAAAACGCTTTGTCTCCTCATGAGACAAAGCGTTTTTTTAATTTGTTTGTGCTACGGTTTCTCTCATCGTTCCATTTTTTTGATAAGACGTATGAAAAGAAAAGGCTTTTTCAAGAACGTGCGGTGTTTGGCCGCCTCGCGTGAGCGCTTCTTCGTAATACGCCATAAGCTGGTCGCGGTACATTGGATGTGCACAATTTTCAATAATGCGTTTGGCCCGTTCTCTTGGAGCAAGTCCGCGTAAGTCTGCATATCCTTGCTCTGTTACAATGACATCCACATCGTGTTCCGTATGATCAACGTGTGGAACAAACGGCACTATGCTTGAAATATCACCGTTTTTGGCAATAGATTTTGTTACAAAAATGCCGAGACGCGCATTTCGGGCGAAATCCCCTGAACCTCCGATGCCATTCATCATTTTTGTTCCCATCACATGCGTTGAATTAACGTTTCCGTAAATGTCTAGCTCTAGCGCAGTGTTAATGGAAATTAGTCCTAAGCGACGAATAATCTCTGGGTGGTTTGAAATTTCCTGCGGACGAAGAATGAGTTTATCTCGATAGGTTTCAAAATTAGAGAAAACTTGTTCCATTTTATCCGCTGAAAGCGTAATCGAGCAGCAGGAAGCAAACGTAACTTTTCCTGCGTCAAATAAATCAAACACGGCGTCCTGCAATACTTCGGAATATACTTGTAAATCATGAAACTCCGAATCTAACAAACCGTGGAAAACGGCATTTGCCACAGATCCAATTCCAGATTGTAAAGGAGCAAGCGATTCAGTTAATCGCCCTTCTGTAATTTCTTGGCGTAAAAATGAAATCAAATTTTGAGCCATTACAACCGTTTCTTCGTCAGGTGCTACAATCGTAGACGGTGAATCTAGCTGATTTGTAAACACAATACCCTTTACTTTATCTAAATCAATTGGTATGCCCAACGAACCAATACGATCATCGGATTTTTTCAAAGGAATTGCATCTCGCTGTCCTTGAGCGCCCGGATCATACAGGTCGTGAATACCTTCTAACAGCTCTGGCTGCGCTGTGTTGATTTCAATAATAATCGATTTTGCATGCTGGGCAAACACCATCGAATTGCCAATTGACGTTGTTGGAATCATCATTCCGTCATCCGTGATAGAAACCGCTTCCAAAATAGCGAAATCTATTGAATCTAACACGCCTGAACGCACCCATTCAGAAGTATGCGATAAATGCTGGTCAATAAACTGAAATTCACCTTCATTAATTTTTTTACGCATCGTCGGGTCCGCTTGAAACGGCAGGCGTTTGTTTAACATGCCTTTTTCTGCAAATAGCTTATCTACATCTGACCCAAGCGAGGCGCCGGTATACACGCTGACTTTTATCGGCTCAGTTTCCGCTCGTTTCGCTAGCGCAAACGGTACAGCTTTGACATCGCCCGCGCGTGTAAAACCGCTTAGACCAAGCGTCATTCCATCTTGAATCCAAGACGCTGCTTCTTCAGCAGAGACAACGCGATTCTGTAATGCTTCATGCTTAATTCGATTACGTACGTTTTCCATTCTCTTCACTCCTTGTTTTTGCTCTTTTTACCATTTTACTGTAAAGAAAGCGTCCACAAGAGTTTTTGGAATGAAATGGACAAAAATAGCGACAAAACAGCATATTTGATGATAATGAAGCTAAATGAAGGTTAAAACCCAAGCAGCTTTCGAAAATAACTGGCGTACGACTGACTGACCGGAATTTTTTCTCCATTGTTCATCACTAATAAAAAAGTTGAATGTGTATCAGGATAAATTTCTTGGATTTGCGTCACGTTGACGATAAAGGAACGATGACAGCGCACAAACTCTTCTTTTGGAAGCACATAATCAAATTCATTTAACGTGTATTTATGCGTACCCGTATACTTCTGTGCGTACACATATGTTTTTCGGTCACGCGCTTCTACGTAGATGATTTTTGAGAAAGGAACCGGTATCCATCCCTCGTTCACCTTTAACGTCACAACTGACTTTCCGCTCGTTAACGCGGGAAAAATCGCCGTTACGCATCCTTGAACATCTCCTTCATCTAAGAAAGGTACGGCCATGCCGTAGTAAGGTGTGCCGAACACGTCTCGGTGAATAAATTCCGATACTTTTTGCTTTCGTTCTAATGCTTTATATGTAATCGTTCCTTTTTTAATGTGATCTCCAGGGCTAATTTTTAAATTAATTCGTTTACTTGCCCTGTAATACACGTATGTTTCTAGATCTGAAACAGCAATCGACGCTTCATCGGAAAACAGTTCACTAATAACATCTAGTAGGGCTGAGGCTTTAAATGGTTTCATCTTTTCACCTTCTTTTGTCTAGTTAAACACGTTGCTTCTTTATTGTAGCGCAAAAGCAAAAGCGATTGGGAAAGAAGCATGGAATTTATCCTTTTAACTGCATAAAATTTCTATTTTTTCACAACATAAAACAATGAAATGAAGGAAGGGTGAAATGTATGGGCTATGCTGAATCGACGTTTCGAATCGCCTGTTCATTTTTTGTGCTGCTTCTTTTAACGCGGCTCATGGGAAAAACAGAAATCAGCCAGTTAAATGTATTTACATTTATTACGGCGATTACGATTGGGAATATTGCTTCTTCCCTCTCCACTGATAAGCGAGTGGAAATTGATAAAGGAGTTTATTCACTGCTAGGATGGACATTTTTAACAATCGCTATGGGCTATATTGGAATGAAATCGAAAAAAGCGCGGCATCTTATTACCGGTGAGCCTAAAATTGTGATTAAGCAAGGGAAAGTGATGGAAAAGGCATTAAAACAAGTCCGGCTAGATATTGAATCTCTTTTGGGCATGCTGAGGCAGCAAAACGTATTTTCCATAAAAGATGTAGAATACGCCATATTAGAAATCAACGGAAACCTTTCCGTTATGCAAAAACAAGATAAAAAGCCAAACGCATGGTCAAAAACGCTTTTATTTCCCACTTCAACCGGCGTTATTTACGATGGGAAAGCGAATGAAGATGCTTTGAAGGACCTGCACGTAGACCATAACTGGCTGCATAAGCAGCTAGAAAAAGCGGGAGTCAACTCAATTGATGACGTCTTTTACGCTGAGGTTCAGTCGGACGGATCGCTTTATATTGACTATAAAAAAGACAAATTTAACTCATAAAAAAAATCCGTACCATATAAGGCACGGATTTTTTATTAGCTTGCTTTTTTCACACGATTTGTAATGGTATCTTCTTTTGGTGATGTTTTGCGAATAAAGAAGGCTAAAACAAACGCGATTACACTTAAAATCGTTGCGATCATAAACGCATCGTTAATACCCATTGCTGTACCTTGATTCACAGCTTCAGCCATACTGCCTTTATCTGTCGGCAAAATTTGCTGATTCGTTACGATGTTTTTCACGTGTTTTTCACCTTGATTCATCATAATGGATACAAAGAACGCCATTCCTACAGCTCCAGCAACCATTCGAAGCGTATTAACCATTGCCGTGCCGTATTTATTTAGACTAAGCGCAAGCTCATTTAATCCTGCTGTAAAGATCGGCATCATGAGCAGTGACATCCCAAACATACGAACAGTATAGACAATCATCACATACATAAATGTTGTGGTCGTTTCAAGTTTTGTTAATTCATATGTTGTCACAACGGTAATCGCTAAGCCAATAACAGCAAGCCATCTTGCGCCGAACTTATCAAACAGCCTTCCTGTAATCGGAGACATAATCCCCATTACAATTCCCCCAGGAAGTAGCAGCAATCCTGAAAGAAACGGTGAAAAGCCGCGTACGTTTTGCATATAAATCGGCATTAAAATCATACCTGAAAACATTGCCATTGTCACAATCACGTTAATGATTGTTGTCAGCGTGAACATACGGTAACGGAAAATACGGAATTCAAGAAGCGGCTGATCGATTTTTAACTGACGGAAAATAAAGAACAGAATTGAAATACCGCCTACAATGAACATGGCTAATACTTCAGTGCTGGTCCAGCCCTTTGTACCGCCCGTAGCGAACGCATAAAGCAAGCCGCCAAATCCAATTGTTGACAAAATAACGCCAAGCACGTCTAGCTTAGGTCGGCTTGTTTCTGTCACGTTTTTCACTAAAATAATCGCCGCAATTACGTTAATAAGTGCAATTGGAAACATCATAAAGAATAAAACGCGCCATGAGTAGTGCTCAACGATTAAACCAGAAAGCGTCGGCCCTACTGCCGGTGCAAAGTTCATTGCTACCCCAAAAATCCCCATCGCAAAGCCGCGGCGGTCAGGCGGGAATAGCGTAAAAATAACGTTTGTAATTAACGGAAATAAAATTCCTGCTCCTGCTGCTTGCACGACGCGTCCCACTAAAATAACAGAAAATGTCGGTGCGATACCGCAAAGCAGTGTTCCTACTGTAAACAGACCCATTGCTGTAATATACAGCTGCCTTGTCGTAAATCGATTCATTAAAAATGCTGTAATTGGAATAACAATTCCGTTTACTAACATAAAGATGGTTGTTAACCAGTTACCCGTAGCCGCCGTTACTTGAAAGTGATCCATCATTTGCGGAAGCGCAATGTTAATTAGCGTTTGATTTAAAAAAGCGACGAGCGCTCCCATTATCATTACGCCAAAAATAGACCGAGTTCGGGCTTGATCGGACTGTTGTGTTTGTGTATTCATTTTAACAAGACCTTTCCCTTTTAAAATTATCTGTATGTAAATCTTCAGATGACAAACAGGTTAAGAATATAGTTTATGTGTTCATTCTATTAATTTATGTCACGAATATTTAATGAACTTAATTATATACCGGATAAATATATCTGTTTCCGAAATATTTGTCAACAAATATGATCATTTTCGTAAAACTTTTCCATCAGTATATATAAAGTAGCATACCCTTTAATGAAGAAAAAAATGAGAGCCCTTCAACGAAGGCTCTCATTTCCTTAAGAAATACTTATTTTAAGATTTGAACTTTTACTGTTTTTCTTCCCCATTTTAACGCTTCTTTTTGAGAAGGAAGAAGAACATCAATTTTATTTCCTTTAATCGCGCCTCCTGTATCAGCTGCGATTGCCGTCCCATAACCTTCTACGTATACTTTTGAACCAAGCTTAATCACTTTTGGATCGACAGAAATAACTTTTTGATTTGGATTCTTTTTCAAATCGATTCCAATCGCCGTTTTTCCGCTGCAGCCTTTGCAGTTCGCTGTGTACGCTGTTGCTGTTACTTTAAATTCTTTCACAACGTTTGAAGACTTCGCAGGCGCTGCTTTAGCAGGCGTGCTTGATTTTACTTGTGATACTTTTAATACTTGTTTCGGATGAATGCTGTCTGACTTTAAGTTATTCCACTGTTTCAGCTGACTAACCGATACTTTATATGTCTTTGCAATTTTATATAGCGAATCTCCGCTTTTTACTGTATATGTATTTGTTGCAGCTGATGCACCACTTGCCACTCCGAACAGTGACATTAGAACTAAACTGAACGTAATCATTGTCTTTTTCATGTAATTGATTTCCCCTTTATCTACCAATACATAAAAAATAACACATGAATATTACAGTTATATTTCAGTAACATGTCAATAGTTTGATAGTTTAGTTACAGCAAAAATAAAAATTCTTCCTTTTAAACTAGTAAATTAATCACCTTAACATTTCAAAAACATACATATTCAGGCATATAACGGTGCTTTTACACACATTTATATTGGATTATTTCATTTGTAACATTCCACTGGTTCTAGAGGCTTATATTTTATTTTATATTGGTTATTTAGAACATAGTTTATTTAAAATTAATAAATGCGTTAAAGGATCTTAATATAAATCACTTTGTACACCGCAGTTGATTTCCGTGCAAGACTTCGCTTTCCGCGGGTGGCCGATGAGCCTCCTCGTCGCTTGCGCTCCTGCGGGGTCTCATCTATTCCACTATTTCCGCAGGAGTCTTCGTCTTACTCTCCAATCAACTGCTAGAAGCGTATACATATATCACCGCCATAACAATAAAAAATCCGAACGAGTTGGATTCTCCATCAAGAATCTCAATTCACCGTTCGGATTTCCCTTCAACTAAAATGCTTTTATCATAGCCTTTTTATTTGAAATTAAAATACCTGCAATACTTGTTAATACGGCTGCCACTGAAGCATTTTAGCTGCCTCAAACCTTTTTTCTACATTTGGCCAGTAAACGATTTTCCACCAATTATCAACGTACGGATCACGTTCATTTTTGTACTGCAAATAATAAGCGTGTTCCCATACGTCTAATACGAGCAGCGGAATGGTATCCCACTGCGTAAGAAGCTGATGGCGCTCCGCTTGCAAGACTTCAAGCTTTCGCGAACGCGGCGACCATACTAAGATAGCCCAGCCCACACCTTCTACTTTTTTTGCGGCTTGAGAAAAGTGCATCACAAATTTCTCATAGCTGCCAAAGTCTTTTTGAAGCTGCTGCAGCAGCTGGCGCCTCGGCCTTCCTCCTCCTTCTGGACTCATGATTTCCCAAAAGATTGTATGCAGATAATGACCGGAGCCATGAAAAGAAGCTTCCCGTTCCCAATGTTTTATGAGGTCAAAATTATTTGTGTTACGGGCTTGCTGCAGCATGAGCTCTGCTTTATTTAATCCATCGACATAGCTTTGGTGATGCTTGCTGTGATGAAGGCGCATAATTTCCCGGTTAATATACGGCTCAAGAGCTGAGTAACTATAACCAAGCGGCGGCAGCTCATGCTGCCCCGGCGCTATCGATTCCCTCTCCCTGCCGTCGTCTCCAAGCCGCTCTTTTAAGATTTTATCAATGTGCCGTACCGCATTATTGATTTCTTCTAACGTATATTCGTTCACATCTTCTTCACTTAAATATTCAAGAACGTCTTCTTGCGTGCGCGTGATATATGACGTTATATCTACTTCTGTAAAGGCTTCTTCAAATACAGGATCACATACTTGTTCAAGCCAGGTCTGAACTTCCATCAAGTATCTTTTTCTCTCATCTTGATCGGCCATACTTCCCCTCCTTACACCTCATCTTCACTATCATATTCAAAAGAAAAAGCAACATAACTTCCTACTTGTATCTATTGAGTTAGAAAATTCGACATAAAAAAGCAAGAGCTCCTTAAAGGATAAACTCTTGCCTTTTTTCTTATATCTTCTTTGCCATATTCACATAATCAATCGTTTCTTGCTTGCTAACAGCCGCGTGCTTCAGCTTTGGATTATAATAGAGCTCGACTTTTATATTATTGATTTCACAATCATCTGGCATATCCTGCAAATCCGTTAAAAACGGCAGCAAGTGATTGTTCATATCGTATTCAAACGCCCCATTTTGCAAGTAATACACCTTTGGCACATAGTTAATATGGCGAAAAAACTTCACTACGTTGATTCTCTCACCGTATGAGGCGATCACTTCATCTTCTGTCAGGTTCGGATAAGATAAATTAAACACTTGCCGAACCGGCGTTTTCAGCCACTTGGTCAAGCAAGTCTGCGGATTGTTGACAAGCGCTTTTGCTCCTTTTACGTACCCTGCTAAAAACATCGACATAAAGCCGCCGCCCGATGATCCGTAAAATAGCACATTAGACGAACTCACCTGTACTTTTTTCATGAACTTTTCAATTAAAACCGCAATGTCTTTTAAATAAAAACGAGCGCTTGTCCCTTGTCCCCACGCAAGCGACACCTTTCCTAAATAAAGCGTAGGATCGTTATAGTAAATAATTGAATCTTGGAATTCATTCATCCACGAATGGCGCTGAAAATATGGAGGGCCTGCAGGCATTTCCTGACTTGCCCCTCCTCCTGAGCCAAACACAAGCAAATGAGAAGACTCTTTTTTTAACCTGACTAAAAACTCAAACAGCACTCCGTTCCACTCGATTCCTACTAAAACGGGCTTATCAAACGGCAGCTGAAGTTCATCCAGCTTTTCATACGTACTAGTTATTTTTTCATATTGATCAAGCAACAGCTCTGCAACTCACTTTCCTTAAAATGATCTGTCGTATGCGTCTGACATTGATCATGGCTCTGTAAAAAAGAACCTGTTACAGTGTATGAAAATCAGTGGACAAATGTTTGTACACGTTATCAAAAATAGGCCTTACCTACAGATCCTCCTAGGCTTCTGTCACGAAATAAAACTCTTCACATACGATACAGCATCATAAAAAATTCAAGGATAGGAGCTGGAGACCCTTGTCAACGCCCTATATGGATTACAATAATCCAAACGTACAATACTTTTCTGATGTGAATAAAAACAGACTTAATACGCGAAACGATCAAAATTACATTAACCGATTAGGCCGGGATGTGCTCAACACATTAGGAAACGTATCATTACTTGATATTTACTTAAGCAAAAGCCGCGTAGTCGAACCGCACTATCACCAAAATGCCGCTGAGCTAGTCTACTGCATTTCAGGCTCAGCCGTCGTTTCATTAATCAATCCGTTTAACAATGAAGTGACAAATATTCCGATTACTCCCGGTCAAGTAGCTAATATCCCTCAAGGCTGGTGGCACTGGGAAATTGCGTCTGAAGACAATACGCATTTACTTGCCATTTTTGACGCTCCTTATCCGGAATACATTTTTGGATCTGATATTTTAAATAAAACGCCTATTGAAGTCCTTGCTCACACGTACTGCTTAGATCCGAAGCAGCTAAAGAAAACGCTGGCTCCGTTAAAAAATCAAACCATCGTGATTGGACCAACGGACAAATGTGGAGAAAAAGAACACTATAAAAAGAAAAAACAAGCCGGACCCCCTCACCACGAGACTCCTCCTTATACGTATCCTCCGCCTCAAAATTCTTATTACTCTCCTCAAAATCCCTATCACTATCGATATTGGTAGAGACAAAAAAACCCGCTGCCAGTGCAACGGGTTTTTTTAACGAATACATAACGTTATTAATCTGTATATGTACTGTGAAAAGCGGCTTCAATATATGCAACTTGGAAATGATAATGTCCAATTAAATATTTCACAATATCCACTTGATCGATTTTGCCAGGCTTATCGACCATCGCTTCTTTCACCATTTTTTCAAATGTACCTTGATCAAATTGTTCTTCATGAACAACAATTGTTTCAGAGTACGTTTCGCCTTGCCCTTCTGAAATGCGGTAGTAATACAATTTCTTCACCTCAATTTATCTTAAGTGTATGTATACCCTTAACTACTCATTTTAAAACATTTTTTCAGCGTTCTTTTTCTACTTTACGATAGGCTGCGGCTTTTGCTTTTACAAGCAGCCTTGTAACCCAGTACGCCACTAGCGTTATCCCTATATCAATCAGAAAAATATAGAACAAGCTCATTCCTTTTCCTGAATCAATAAATTTAAAATGGTGTTCAAGGGGCGCCAGTCCAAATGAAAAAACAGCGCTCAGCAGAATCGTATACAGATAAAAATTCTTTTGGTGATTCGTACAATATTGATAAAGCAGCAGAAAGCCTACTGGCAAAATAGAGGCGGTAATATTCGTTGCGTTCGGAAGCAGCGGCGTTAAGAAAAACGTGTGCGTTAAATGACCGCTTCTACCAAGTGCAATATCAATATATGCCCAGAGCATATGCACTGTGTAACCGAAGAAAAACACCTCAAAGATCCTCGTCCGATCTACGGTAAAATACAACAACACAAGAGGAAGAACGAGCGAAGCAACCACCACCCAAAACTGCCAGTTTCCGAAATCTGAGTACTGATGCCAATACGACGATAATAACTCCTGCAGCTTATCGCTTTGTTCATGTATGTTTCCCCAGTATTGTTTATAACTCACTGAAGCACCCTCCTATATAGAATCTCTGCTTATGTATGTACGAATAAGCTCGATTTTATGCAGAGAAACATCGAAAGCAGCCATTTATTGCTTGCTATCACCCAAATAGGTCACCGGGAGTTCATGCTCAATGACTTTACTTGCTTTTCGATTAACAACATACGCTTTTGCTGTAGGCCTTGAGCTAACTGATGTTAATAGCTTCTCATCTTTAAAATGCAGCGCGACTCCATCATCTACAGCATAGCCTGCTTTGATTTCCCCGCTTGCCATTAACTCGTGATACGAAGGTCTTCGATTGCTTTCTCCGTCGTAGTGAGGACAGTTGCTTCCCGTTAAAAAACCTAAGCAGTCGATATTAGACAGTTTGTCGTTCATTGAATCAGTGACGCCTTCTTCAAACCAGCAAAGTGAACCTGCGCTTATTCCTGCTAAGATCACTCCTTTTTCATAAGCCTCTTTTAAAATCGTATCAAGTCCCCATTCTTTCCATAAAGAAAGCATATTTCTTGTATTACCGCCGCCTACATACAAAATGTCGTGCTGCAGCACATATGCTTTTAAATCTATAAAGTTTGGTGAAAACAGCGATAAATGAGACGGTTTGCATACCAACTTCTCAAACGCTTCATAAAACCTTTCTATATAATTATCCGCATCTCCGCTGGCTGTAGGGATAAAACAGATTTTCGGCACATCTGTATGAGCTTGTGAAAGTATGTATTGATCCAGCAGCAAGTTATCCGGTTCCATCGAAAAACCTCCGCCGCCCATGGCTATAATTTGTCTCATTTCAATCATTCCTTTCAAAAAAGTGATATAGAAAATGTAAATTCATACTATTTCAAACAAGCAGTTTTCCGTATAATGGAAGAGTAAAAAAGGTGGTGCAAAGCTCTTGAAAATAGTACGAACACTTTTACTAATACTAGGCATTTTTATTATTTTGTTTTGTATCTTTGGCTATATCGATTATAACGGTCAAAAAATGGAACTAGGAGCCAAACAAGAAAAAAACATTCCTTCTTCCATTAACACTAACGGGGGAACTATTAAGCTATCTGCTGTAAGCGAAAAATACGATAAAACGCAGTTTGGCTTTTTTGTTATCCAAAACAATTCGACGCATACCTTAACAATTCCTTATGAAAATACGGCGGATCACTTAAAAGACGGCAAGTGGTACGAAGTTGTGCTAAACGGATTAGAGTTTCCTGATAAAACCGTCACGCTAAAGCCAGGGAAATCACTCAAACTAGATATCGCAACTCCTAACTACAAGGTAGGAAAATACCGTTTTGTACAGCACTTTAAAGATGAAAACGGAAAAGAGTATGTGTTAGCTGCTCCTTTTGAAATCGTTTGGCCGAGTCTTAAAAATGTTCTCGGACAGTTTGATTAAAGGTAAAAAGAGAGATTTAGAAATACCGAAATTCATCTCACCTAAAGACGAACAAATCGGGTGAATGATTAGTATGAATCACTTGTTACCCCGCTGTTGATTTCCGTGCAAGACTTCGCTTTCCGCGGGCGGCCGGTGAGCCTCCTCGTCGCTTTCGCTCCTGCGGGGTCTCACCTATTCCGCTTCTCCCGCAGGAGTCTTCATCTTGCCCTCCAATCCACAGCTAGAAGCAGCTACGTTCACTATAAAAACAGAAAAAACGAACGGTTAACAAATAAACCGTTCGTACATTACTTCAACTTATCTTTGCCTCTCTTTATCAGCTCTGATTTAAAATACGAAGCGTAACTTGCTTTGTTCCGACTTTTACCGTCTCTCCGTTTTTGATGGCTTCTGTCACACTGAGACTGTGCAGCAGAAGATTTTCTTGAAGCAGCGTTTCAAACTTCGCAACGGCTTCCTTCACTTCTTCGTCTCCGCTAAGCTCCAAATCGATACGTAAATTCACGGGTAAGTCCAGCTTTTTGCGATAGTCTTGGACCGCTCGAATTACTTCACGAGCGACTCCTTCCTGCACGAGTTCTTCGGTTAACGCCGTATCCAACATCGCAGTATACGTGCCGTTTGATGCAACCGCAAAGCCTTCTTTTGGTACTTTTTCAACAAGTACCTCTGCCGTTTCAAGCGTTAGGTTTTCTCCTGAAGCAAGCGTAACACTCAGCTTGCCTCGTTCAACAAACTCTTTTCCTTGCTCTTCTGAAAGGTTCTTTAACGCTTGGTTGACCTCATTCACTTGTTTTCCAAACTTCGGTCCAGCCTGTTTAAAATCCAGTTTTAATACGTATGAAACAAGCTTGTCGTCATCTTGCTCCACGTTAAAGTTCTTCACATTAAGCTCATCTTTGATGACGTCATGGTATGCTTCCCACTCTACATCTTCTTCCGTTACCACAAGCGAAAGACTTTGCAAAGGCTGCTTTACTTTTAACGAATGCGTATTTCGGATGCTTCGACCTAGTTCAACTACTTGAAGCACCGCTGCCATTTCTTTTTCGAGCTTTTCGTTCACTTTGTTGGAGTCATACACAGGATAGTCTGCTAAATGAACGCTTTTTCCTGTCAGATTTTCATGAACGTCATCCGCAACAAACGGCGTAAACGGTGCTAACAGCTGACTAAGCGTGACTAACACTTCATGAAGCGTATCGTAAGCCGCTGCTTTTTCTCCATCCATCTCTTCTGACCAAAAGCGATCGCGAGAACGTCGTACATACCAGTTGCTTAGCTCTTCAATAAATGCCGCGATTTCACGAGCGGCACTTGTAAATCCGTAATCTTCAAGATGTACTGTTGCGCGCTTGACCGTGCTGTGTAAACGTGAAAGAATCCACTCATCCAATTTTGTTTTTTTCAATTCATACGTTTGCTTCGGGTCATAGCCGTCAAGCTTAGCGTACAGCACGTAAAAGCCGTACACGTTCACAAGTGTATCAATGACTTTTGACTTCGCTTCCTGCACGACGCGCTCTGAAAATTTCTTCGGATTCCACGGGGCACTGTCTGCTAAAAGCGCCCATCTAAGCGCATCGGCACCAAATGTATGAATAAGATCAACAGGGTCCAGCGCATTTCCTTTACTTTTAGACATCTTTTGACCGTTTTCATCTAAGACGTGACCAAGAGACAAAACGCGCTTATACGGTGCTTTTCCTGTAAACAGCGTTGAAACTGCCATCAGGCTGTAAAACCAGCCGCGCGTTTGATCAATTCCTTCTGCGATTACGTCTGCTGGAAACTGTTTTTGAAACAGCTCGCTGTTTTCAAACGGATAGTGATACTGCGCAAACGGCATCGACCCGCTGTCAAACCAAACGTCAATGACTTCCGGCGTTCGCTTCATTTCTCCGCTGCAGACCGGACACGTCAGCTGCACGTCATCTACGTAAGGCTTATGCAGTTCAATGCTGTCATCCACGGAATGTGACGCATGTTCCTGAAGCTCTTTGATGCTTTTCGGGGCTACTTGATGCTGGCATGCTCCGCATTCCCATACGTTCAGCGGCGTTCCCCAGTAGCGTTTTCTGCTGATGTTCCAGTCCACCATATTTTCTAAAAAGTTGCCAAAGCGGCCGTGCTTGATATGATCCGGGTACCACGTCACGCTTTCATTGTTTTTCAAAAACTGTTCCTTTAACGCCGTCGTTTGGATAAACCAGCTTTCATTTGCGTAATAAAGAAGCGGCGAGTCGCATCGCCAGCAAAACGGATAGCTGTGCTCATGCTTTTCTTTATGATACAGCACGCCTTCGTTTGCTAAATAACGTACGATATCAACGTCGCAGTCTTTCACGAAACGTCCTTGAAAAGGCGGCACTTCAGACGTGTACTGTCCTTTTTCATCCACTACGTTCACAAATGAAAAGCCGTTTTCTTTTACAACTCTGTAATCATCTTCGCCGTATGCAGGTGCTAAATGAACAACTCCTGTTCCGCTTTGGTCCGTTACGTAATCAGCCGTTACGACTTCATGACCTTTTTCAACGTTCACAAAATCAAACGGCGGCTCATACGACATCCCTTTTAACTCATTTCCTTTATGATGAGATAAAACGCTATATTCTCCTTTTAACACTTTGTCTGCGAGCGCTTCTGCCACTATATACACGCTGCCGCCTTGCTGGGCGCGAACGTAGTTCATCTCTTCATGCACCGCAAGCGCCACGTTTGACGGAAGCGTCCAAGGCGTTGTCGTCCACCCTAAAAAATACTCATTATCGCGGTTTTTCACTTTAAATTTCACCGTTACCGTTAAATCTTTTACATCTTTATACCCTTGCGCTACTTCATGCGAACTCAGCGACGTTTGACAGCTCGGGCAGTAAGGTGATACGCGGTGGCCTTTATAAAGAAGTCCTTTGTCATGAATCGTGCCAAGCACGTTCCATACACTTTCAATGTATGAATTCTCTAAGGTGATGTAAGGGTCTTCCATATCAACCCAATAGCCAAGCTGCTCCGTGAACGTGCGCCATTGTTTTTCATACACAAACACACTTTCCTTACACTTGTTGATAAAAGCTTCTACCCCGTATTTTTCAATATCATGCTTCCCCGATATCCCGAGCTGCTTTTCAACACCGAGCTCAACCGGCAGTCCGTGCGTATCCCAGCCTGCTTTTCGAATCACTTGATGCCCCGTCATCGTCTTATAACGAGCCACCACGTCTTTAATCGTCCGGCCTAGCGCGTGCCCCACGTGAGGCAAACCGTTTGCTGTCGGAGGCCCTTCATAAAATACAAACGAAGGATGCCCTTCTCGGTTTTGAACCGACTGCTGAAACACATTTCCTTGTTGCCACTGCTGCTGAATACGCTGTTCGCGCTCTTGCGAAGACTCCCTTACATTCACTTCTTTCATGTGATACCACTCCTTTTAAAGTTAAAAGCACACAAAGAAACCCGTCCCTATGACTAGGGACGGGTTTTAAACCGCGGTACCACCCTGGCTTCTATTGATCCGTTCATCAATAGCACTCAGCAACGTACAATCATACGCGTTCTTTTTAACGGTAGACTACCGTTCAAACTTACTTACAGTTCAGTTTGACTTCTCAGAGAGGATATTCCCCTGCAGCTTGAACACCGGCTTTCAGCTATCACCGGCTCTCTGTGAAACAAACTTGCAGCGTACTGATTCTCTTCAACGAATTTGTGTGCTTTTATTAGTAGCTATTGTATGCGGTTTGGAAGGGAATGTCAATGTTTTGAAATACTTATTGAGCTCAAAAGGGTTAGATCTAAGTTATTTTGTTTCTGCACTTAACATTTGATCGATTTTATTACGCGCTGTTATCCCGTTCTTATCTTTCCATTCAGAAGTTCCACTGCTTCTTCGCTGTGTCACAAACACTGCCGCAGCTGAGATAGAAGAAAAAATTTGATCTTGTACCAGCACGTATCTACCATCTTTTATTTCTAATACACCGTTTGCTAAGAAAGTATTAATATGGTCTTGGTGCCTTTTAAGTTTAGGTCCTTCTAGCTGTTGTTCGCTCGCAAGCAAAGCTCCTTTATAGACAAGAAATCCATCGCTAACATATTTCCCGGTCGCATACGCATCTCGGCGCTTACAATATAGAACGTCCTCTACTATTACTGATTTTATATCTTTTGACAAATGTGTCTCAACTTGAACAACCTTTTCTATCGCTTGCTCTGCTTCAATCTTTGGTATGTCACCAGACTGTACAGCTTCGCTTTCATATTCTATTCCATTTGAAGCATCCGCAAAAATTGAAAAGCCTAACCCACCAAGTAAAACTTTAATAACATTAAAAATATCTGTCAGGTCGTCTCGTCTAAATTCACGCACAAACGGTTTTGTGGGAACGGTTTGATTAATATCATATGTACCAGAGCGCATGGCTGCTAGATAAGACATATGTTCTAAGTATTTTACATCAACTTTATCTAATTGATCTTGAGAAGCATTAGAGACAATTAACACGGCCACATCCCAAAAACTTTTACCTGTTGATGGACTAGCATGCTGTCTTAAACGTTCATATCCCACTTCTGCCTCTCCAATATATGTCTCTTTATCTTCTCCAAATAAAAAATAAATGCCGGGCTTTTCTACTTCGCTTTCACCCTTTAAATCTTTCAAACTATTTCTGGGAATGAATACAGCCTGTATCGTTGTATTCGGCACCTCAGATACTTTAATCCCATTTGGATCTTCATCGTAAAACCAAGTCTGTATTCGTTTCGCACCGCTTTTTCGTAGCATCTTTCTTCCTCCGTCTATATCTTCTTGAACGTATTTTAACTGACATTACAATATGTAAATCACTTCCTAATTATAGACGCAGCAATCTATCATTCACAAAAATTAATTTATATCACCTGCTTGATATCTAGCAGGTCCCCTAAATACTTCTCTAACATGCCACCCAAGAAAATCTTCACTCGGCTGATACGCCGGATGAATAGGATCTCTAAGCTTTTGCCCGTGAAACTTCATAAGCCATTCTTCAAATCCATTCGTCCCGTGCGCTTGAGTTGCCACTAACAGCTCATTATGATCTGAAAAAGTAAAAACTCCTCGATCAAATAATTTATGATGCATTGAACATAACGCGATTCCGTTACTTTCAATATCTGGCCCTCCCGCTTGATGCCACTTAATATGAGCGGCCTCTACACCAACTAAATTATGTCCAAGACGAACGTTAAACCCACAAACAGCGCAGCTATATCCGTAAGCTTGCAGAATTTTCTCTCGAAACTTTGGATCTCTTCTTCGCTTTAACTGTGTTTCAAAATCCAAGCCTACGGCTCTTAATATATCTTCATGGATCGTATCCGGAAAATGTTCATTTAATAAAAATTGCGCGACGTCTTGAAGCAGCGTAGGATCATTTGCAAAAAGGTTATAAACATCCTGTCTAAAACCGCCTACTATATTTGTACTTAGTAAATATTTATCTGTAAAGCTACGCTTATCCACTGCTTCGCTTAGCTCCCATATTCCATCTCCTGTCAAACGAACAAAAGGATGCTCTGGATGGTAGGAACTCCGAGAAGGTCCAAACTCCATAAGCAGCTCTTTTAAAGGGATTTTCACCTCCCTATACGGCAGGTGCATTCGTTGCTTGGCCTGTAGCTGACCTAGGGCATACAGTATCAACAATGGTTTGTGCGGAGCTCGTTGATCCCTTTTTTTCCAGATGTTTAAGTTCTTTATTTTTTGTAGTACTTCTTCTCTGTTCATAAGCTTGCTTTAACTCCCATCTATAAAACTATTTAAAACCTTAGAGCTAAGACCGTTTTTGAAAAAGTATTAATAAATGTAAGTATAATAGCTAATTCTATTATATGACAGCATTAGATGGGCCAGTGAACTTTATTTACAGACGCGTTTACAAAACTCTACTTTAAGCTTTCTTACCCAAATTATTTTGTTCAAAGTATTCTTTTTTCATATCTTTTCTGCTTTTAAAACTTACTCGTCCTGTGCCTTTAATACATACGTTATATTAATCCTCTCATAAAGAAAAAAGCTCTCCAAGAAACATATAGGAGAGCTTTTAAAGGTTGCATACATTTTTTATCGTTGGGATTCTCTATATCCAGCTGCTTGTGCATCCGCTTCTGAACAGAACCAAACAATGTTATCTTGAGTTCTGTCATAATAAGCTCCGCCAGGTACGTGGTAAATTTTCGAGTTTTTGTTACCTTTGATTTGACCCGAACAAGACATATTAGACTGTTGATCATCACTCGGATCATTTTCAAATGGCTTATAATTTCCACTGCTGCTAGTAGAACTGCTTGTTGTAGCCTGTTGACTAGCTGCTTGTTGTTGAGCTTTACGCTCTGCTTCTTCTTTTGCCGCTTGCTCCTGAGCTTTACGCTCTGCTTCTTCTTTTGCCGCTTGCTCCTGAGCTTTTCGTTCCGCTTCTTCTTTTGCCGCTTGCTCCTGAGCTTTTCGTTCCGCTTCTTCTTTTGCCGCTTGCTCCTGAGCTTTTCGTTCCGCTTCTTCTTTTGCCGCTTGCTCCTGAGCTTTTTGTTCTGCCTTTTCTTTTGCCGCTTGCTCCTGAGCTTTTTGTTTTGCTTCTTCTTTTGCTGCTTGCTCTTCAGCTTTTTGTTTTGCTTCTTCTTTTGCTGCTTGCTCCTCGGCTTTTCGTTTTGCTTCTTCTTTTGCCGCTTGCTCTTCAGCTTTTTGTTTTTTCTCTTCTTTTACTGCTTTATCACTATCATTCTTTTCAACTTTTTGCTCGCTGCTATCAGCACCATCTTTTTTAGATGCAACAGTGACGCTGTTTTGCGAAGAACTTATTTGAGTTGAAGCAGGAGTAGATGTTGATTCTTCATCACTAAAGATTCCAACAATAAATAAACAACTAAGAATTAAATATAGATAAGAAAATAATACACGTTTTCTTGTTTTGACTTTAAATTTAGGCAATACCCATTTTGGCTTTATTAATCCAACAAGGAAACCTATGATGCTTAGAAGGAAAAGGAATAAAGATAGTCCCGTAATAAAATTATGAGTAGATGCTGGTAACAAAGCATTTAAAATAAATAAAAGAATTAATGTATAAACAGTCGAAGCCACAAACATTTTCCAACTTGTCTGTGAACGATATCCTAATACTTTAGTCCAGACAGGTCTTTTTACTACGTTAACCTCCATAGAAGAGTGGTTACGAATAACTTGCTCTACTTCCTTTCCTTTTACTTCTATTGTAATATCCCTATTTTCACCATGACCGACAAATGTAAATGCTGATTTTGTAATGCTATGGTCAATTGTAACGCTAGAGAAATCAGCCCATTCATACCGCTCAATTAACATTAAATTCTGTTCAGCGTTGTTGTTAAATTCATAAAAATTCATACCTTTATCGTCTACTGACGAGTAGCATACATTTGAACTTTTTTCCCCGTAATTAGCTTTTGATACTAGCAACAGCTTATTCTGACTATTTGTATAATCGTTCTGTATATAAGCTTTTGCAATTGCTTCATTGGATTCTTTTTGGTTCTTATACCTTGTCTTAGACATTTTGACCTTTCCCTCACTCTTTCTTGATTCCTTACACTAAAAATAGATAAGTTAGTGTGGACCTACTAATATTCGATTCATATGCAACTAATCTATCTTACAATAAAATGTTGTATAAACGGGTATTATATTTCCTTTAATTTCTTTAAAAGGGCTATTTTAGATTTGACCTGCACTTATAAAGGGAATGAAAAGATTAAAAGAAGGAACGAAATGTTATGAGTATAATATTTTCAGCTTCATTTCCATTTTCATACTCTTTCTTGTTCTTATTTTTGTAATTAAGCAAGGAAATGTTCCTTATTAACAACATCTACTCAAATAAAACCATCGGCTAAGATTTAGCCAATGGTTTTATTTGTGGGGGTCTTTATTTATTTTTAAGAATGTTCATCTGCATAACCCGGCTCCTAAAGGATCAGTAAAAGAGATACTCATACCTCTCCAACACATCAAATAAACATATACAGAATGATACCTCTATTGGGATTCGAAAGGAGAAATAACCTTTGACAAAATATAGAATTATAACCTTTGATGGAGGCGGTACTTTAGGTGCTTTAAGTTTACAACTTTTGAATAGATTGGCTTATCAAAACCCCAAGTTAATTAGTGAAACCAATGTTTTTTCAGGAAATTCGATTGGTTCATTTACTGCCCTTGCACTAGCAAGCGGAAGATCACCAGAAGAGACGTTTGATTTTTTTAAAGATCAAATCTTACCGGCATTCAGTGTTTCACGACCGGGCGGACCGGTTTTTAACCAACAAGTACCCTATTCTGGTTTTATTAAAGCCATACGAACGTTTTTCCCCCGAGACCTTCGCCTTAGAGACTTAAAGAAACGAATTGTTGTGCCTGCCTTTCATTTGTTTGCACCGGAACTGAATCGTTGGAATCCTGTGTTATTTCACAACTTTCCAGGTTCTCCTTATCTTAATGAGAAAGCTAGTGACGTAATACTTAGGAGCAGCGCTGCTCCAGCAACGCAAAGAGCTTATCAAAACTACGTGGATGGGTATACAGTAGCAACTAACACCAGTACAGCTAGTATCGCGTTTGCAGTGGGAAAAGCAAAGCAGCCGTTGGATCAAATTGCCGTATTATCCATCGGAACAGGTGAGCAGCCCACTCAATTAAGAAGAGATACCAAGGGATGGGGAATGGTTAGTGCCGATAACATACGACCAGAAGATATGGAGGACCTGCCGCCAAATTGGGGAGTGCTTTTAGACCGGTCTCCAAATGAGCCATTGCTGCCGTTTCTTCAGATTATCTCTGGTGGATCGAGCTACTATGAATCAATGGTCAGCTCTGAGCTTTTAGGCGATCAGTTTTTCCGGTTAAATCCGAGGATTCCTAATTTCTCTAAAACGGATCCTTCAGTGGTACCCGCTCTTATTTCAATTGCTAATAAAACAAATTTACGACCGGCATTTCATTTTATCGAGAAAAACTGGTATTAATATGATCGTACTTTAGATTAATTTCTTGCTTCTATATGGAAGAATTTAAAAGTTTATATAACAAGATATCCACGCTGGCAGCGTAGAGGTCTAGGGTTTAGGCCTCCTCTTTTCTATTGACAAATAAGCGGGAGAAACCTTGATTTATCAAGGCTTCTTCTTTTTTTCTAAATTTACCTTAAACGTTTATTTCTTTAAAAATGCTCTATTGGTCATACTTTGGTCATAAACACAATTATTTAATGATTTCATCCAATTTACGAGCAACTTCTTCTTGCATAGTCGGCAGAACATGTGAGTAGGTATCAAGCGTTACTTTTATGTTGCTGTGCCCTAATCGTTCTGATATAACTTTTACATTTATTCCTTTTGAAAGAAGCAGCGTTGCGTGAGTATGTCTTAGATCATGAAAGCGGATGTCAGAAACATCAGCTAGTTTAATTAATTTCTTAAAAGTTCTTCTGACGTTAGCGGGATTATACGGTGTACCATGCTGAGTACACGCAACCAAATCAAAATCTTCGTATATTGGTCCTAAACTAAGTTTTTCTTTTGAAACGATTAATTTACGTACTTTAAGAGTCCTTACAGTCGACTCAGATAAGTTAATCGTTCGCAAGCTCGATTTAGTTTTAGCCCCGCTTATAAATGTCTTACCATCATGACTTAGGGTCTGTTTGATATTTATAAGACCTTTATCTAAATCAATATCTTTCCAACGCAAACCGAGTATTTCACCTTGACGCATTCCCGTAGTTAAAGCCAAATAAAAAACTATATAGCCAGGGTCTTCTTTTCCAACCTTTAAAAACTTATTTACTTCTCCTTCATTCCAGACCGTCATTTCCTTTTTGTTGGATTTTGGCAGTTTAACCTTTGAGGCAGCATTTTTGTGAACTAACTCGAAATCCACTGCATGCTCCAGAGAATTTCTTATAATCTCAAAAACTTTTTTTATCGTGGCACTGCTTAATCCCTCTTCATTTAGGCTATTAATGAAAGACTGAATATGAATAGTAGAGAACTTTGATAAAGTATAGTTTCCTAGTGCAGGTATAATTCGTCCCTTAAGGTAGTTTTCATACACCTTCGCGGTTTGGATACCAATGCTATTCTTCTTAGTAGAGAACCATTGCTCTAAATAATCTTTATACAGAAGATTAGATGGTTCAATGTAGGTACCCTTGTTTATAGCATTAATAGCTTCATTTAAAGCTTTCTGTGCTTCTTTCTTGGTTTTAAACCCTCTTTTCTTCTTTTGTCTCCGCTTACCATTAGCATCCTTTTCTAAATAGAAGACATAGTACCAGCTATTACCCTCTTTTTTTACAGATCCATTCATTTAAGTCAATCTCTCCTCACTTTAAAATAAAAAGTGCTTAACCACATATAGCGGATAAGCACTTTAAGAAGAGAGTGCTTCAAAACAGCACATCTCATATATAAACTAATTGTTTGAGATGTGATAGTATATGCCATCTCAAATATATATAAATTTGGTCAGATAAACAATCCCTTAAATGTGGATTACTACCTTTTTATTCACTCGACTTCTCGCCATAAAGCCAACGTACAAATACAGCTTTTAAAATCTTAATTCTTTTACCAACTCTTACTGTATGGAACTGTTTAGAGGCCACTAATTCGTAAGCCTGCCGACGACCAATGCCTAATATCCTCTGAACATCAGCAACATTTAAAACATCCGGATAATCATTTAAGTCTTTCATGGTGATGCCCCTTTCTCCTATAGCTAACATTAATCTAGATCTCAAGCGGTTTAGATTTAGATTAGTTTTGGTTTTATACTCTAACAGTTCTTATTGATTTACCCATATTCATTATTGCCTCATCCAAGCTTGTCCGCTCCTCTACTTGAAAAGACAAATCAATCTCTTCCCGCTTCAAGTAATCTAAATATTTTAATTGAAGTTCCAAGAGTTTTTCAGTAGATATATCAGCAAAGTCCCTTTGATCAAGTTCTTTTATAATTTGTTCTAATTGACTGCCGAACAACTCAATTCGCTTTTGTTTTTGGACAAAATACATCTCCTGTAACTCTTCCATTTCTACAGCTTTTAAGTTAGTAATCTCTCGTTCTAGCTCCCTGCTCCATTCTATTAAAGTTTTTTTACTTACCTTTAAATTTTCTGATATTTTGTTAAAACTGATTCCCTTTGCACGAAGCTCAATAAATCTCTTCTTCGTTTCATTACTTTTCATACTCACTCTCTCCTTTCTGTACACATTTCTTTAAAAAGATTTGTTTCCTTAATGAAAAGCATGTCAGTTTTACCAATAGCCCCATTCCGGTTCTTTGCAACATGTACCTCCGTTATTCCTTTCAGCTCCGTATCAGGGTTATAATAATCCTCACGATGAAGAAAAATTATTATATCAGCAGTTTGCTCAATAGAACCTGACTCTCGTAGATCACTCATTACTGGCTTTTTATCTAAACGCTGCTCTATCTGCCTGTTTAACTGCGCTAAAACTATCACGGGCACCTCAAGGTTCACAGCCATCCTTTTTAGTTCCAATATAATTTGCTCAACTTCCAGATGACGGTTTTTTTCAAATCCTGTTGGCTTTATCAAAGTTAAAAAATCTATAAACACTACATGTTTCTTATCCTTATATTCCATTTTACTTCTTCTTATAATAGCTCTCATGCTGGGGATTTCATTCTCATTTTGGATTTGAATATTTACCTTTTCTAGATATCCTGTTGCTTGTGTATACCTATCCCAATCTGAATCTGTAAAGTTCTTGTTAGGATTCCTCATTTTCATTAAGTTAATTCCTGCTGTAATTGCAATAAGACGATCAAGGATCTGTTCTTTTGACATCTCTAAACTAAAAACAGTGGCTAGTACTCTATCATCTAGACAACCGTTAAGGACTGAATTTAAAGCAAATGCTGTCTTCCCCATAGAAGGACGGGCTCCAATAATAATTAAATCTCCCTGCTGCCATCCATCCGTTAGTGTATTTAATTCTCTAAATCCAGAACTCACCCCAGTTAGTCCCTCTGCTGAACTGCTCAAATGATCTTCATGACGTTTTATTAGAAGCTCTTTGAAATTCATAGTATTCTCTACTGTTTTAGTTTCCAATTCCGTTAATTTTTGAATCAGCTGATTCAATAAATTAATGTTAATAGCGTCTTCTGCCCTTTGTATAAAGTCTCTTGCAAGGTGACTGGCCCTATTAATTAACCAGTAGCTAAGAATTTGTTTTTCATATACCTTAAAACTACTTATTGAAGGTACACTTAACGCCATATCGGTTAGATATTGTATACCTCCAAGAGAATCTACAGTTTTACGGCCCAATTGTGAAATACTATATAAATTGATTGTTTTATTTTCATCTCGAAATTCTAGAAGAAATTTAAATAATTTTTTATGTTCTTCTTTTAAAAAATGTTCCATACTTAAAGTTGCTTCTTCAACTAAAATACCTTCAGCTAAAATTGATCCAAGGTAAAATTGTTCGTTTTCCAAAGCCTGTTCAACCTTTTGGTTCATTATCCGATTCTCCATTACTAAAATTCTTATCAAAGTTAAAATATTTTAAATCACTTTGTTTGGACAGCAGGTCAGATACTACAGGAGGAAATTTATTGCTAGCAACATAAGCCTTTAAATTGTTAAGAATCTCATCTTTCTTTTTATCAGCTAAATGAAAATACCAAGCGTCTAGTGTTCTCTCATCTGCTTTAAACCTTCCCAAATAAATTCGTGATAAATGATCGAGTAAATCAACAACTTCAATTTTCTTCATCTTCTTTCATCACCTCTTCTCTAATATCATCCCAATTAATGGCGCTTTGGTAATTATTATTTGTTTTTATATCATTATTTACCTTATTATTTATTGCCTCTACTTCGCCTTCATAATGTCTTTCCTTTGTCTTTAAAGTGCCTTTCTCTCTGCCTCTAGCTTTGCCCTTGTAATTATCTGGACTCTGGTAAAAGTCATAGTTTACTAGGGTTAACAACAATCCTTTCTTTGCCCTTGCAACTGCCTCATCCTTTGCCAAAAAATTATATTTTATTAATTTATTAATGGCACTCCTTACTACTTTGACTGTTACTTCAGGTGATTTTATATCATTTACTAAATTTTGATATGAAGTAGCAACCTGCCCTCTTTTCAAAAAAATTATCTCTCCATTTCTTACTACCTCTCCATCTTGAAACTGTGCTTGTAATATCAATTCTATTAATACTAGTCTGTGAGTAGGTTTAAGGCTTATCCATAAAGGAGAATTTTTTATTTTCCTGGCAAGTAACACATAACCATATTCGATATGTCCAATCTTTACTCACCTCTCACATCAATCCTTACTTTTTTAGGCCATCCTTCTTCATCAAAAAGATTTACTTCCTCAACTTCTAGAATTTGGGCTAACTGCTTTCGGAGTTTTGGCCAACATTTCCTATGCCCTCTTTCAACTTGAACAATAGCGGTAGAATTAATTCCAATTCTCTTAGCTAATTCGATCTGAGATAATCCCGCTTCTCTCCTTACATATTCAAGTTTTGTCATACTCTCTTCACTCCCCACCATTTATTTTTAATAACTACACATTTATAGTAAGATAAATTACATAAGAAAAAATTGTGCGACATATCGTGCGACATTTGGTGGTGAAATTTATGAAACCTATTCAATTATGGTTACCATTATTAAATGTAAGTTGGGATACTCCCTCTTTCTCAAGAGATATTCAGCGTGCCCAACGAGAATGGCTTGGTGAAGATAAAGTTTGGCTACTTCCTGGGTTAAAGGAAACAAAACGTTGGTGTTTGCAAGCTGGCGTCTCTACATATAAGGAATGTGCTATTCCGAGCGAATCATTTAATGTAATTACAATTGCAGATGTTTCTAAGAATACAGGTATGTATCCTCCAGTAGACACTGCTTTACCAAAAGATTGGAACGGAAAGCTTCCTCATAACTTGCTGGATCTATGGTTAAATTCAAATGATCCAGCGTTTGGTAGTACGAGTAACCATTTTAAAATGAACCTTCCTTTTTTTAGTGATGAAAAAGTGTTCTTTAGAGAAGTAGATGTTGGATTTTCACCAGGTCCCTCATTTCCAATCGCGGATATAGATGAGGAAAACAATGAAATTAAATTAAAATGGCCTCCTGATGATAGTAATATTATTGAAAGTATTAGTCCGGAAGCAGAAAGTAGAGAAATTTTTGGAAGTTATGGATGGGAAGAAGAACCAGTTGCTGATGGTCTGAACACTGTAATTAATGAAAGTGGCAGAAAGGCTACTCACACGATATTACTTTGGGATTTTCCATTCAAAGAAATGTTTCCTCTTGGTGGCGGAATGGATTTACTTAACCAAAAACAACAGTTGAAATACTATGCGTTACATGCTGAAAAAAATCAGAATAGAATTGCTGAACAGGTAAGTAAATTTACTTCAAAAGGATGGACAACCCTTGAAAATCAATTAATTTTACCTACCCTCGTAACTGAAGGATTAGAAGAATTGTTCTTTAATATTGAAGGCAGCTTTAATATCGAAGTTGATAGTTTTAAAGATTTACTTAATCATAAGAAATATGACGAGGTTTTTCGTGAAATGATTCCTGTTACACGTATTTTTGGTTGGGAAGGTTATTTCTGGTGGGAACTGAATAATTTAGTTAATAAACGAGGGAAATCAATTAAAAGCTGTGCTTTATGCGGAAATATAATTACAGGAAGAATTGATAAAGAATTTTGTAGTAAAACAGAAAATTCTGCTTGTTTTAATAAAAGGAAGGCTAACAGTAAAAGAAAGGAAAGAAAAGTTGCTAATAGAAGAGATAAAACAAAAAATAAAGAAAAGGGGACATGACTGATCCCCTTATATATATAAGTACCACGTACATATGACATTAAATACTATTTTATTAAAGAAAACAGACAAAGCTCCTTTAGGGGCTCCTTTAGAAAATATACTTATATAAGCGTACTGGCACTTACTATTGTAGCCATTCCTCGCACAAAACTGACGCTAGGAAAGAGAATTGAACGCTATGCTAATAGTATTGAAGGAATGACTGCTGTTTTCTCCCAAAAAAGAAAAGACTTTGTAGTCTCTTCTTTAGATATTCTTATTAAACATAGTTAAAACCCAAATAAAAACTTAAATAATGCAAAGAATCCTGATAACCCAGTAGCTACAAGTGCTGACTCTAAATGGTTTGGAAATCGGTTGGTAAAAATGCTGCGATAAATGCCAGTAATAAGTTCCCAGAGATAGTTTGCGCAAGCACCATGATGCATGGCCGATCGAAATGAGATACAACGAAGGCTCCGTGAAACAGGCCGACCGCAAAGACGTCCACTGGTATACCGACAATATATTTAAACGGTATGGCAACTCCGAGCAGGATGAAGAAGGAAAGACCCTCGAAAAATCCACTGAACCTCAATCTTCCAATGCTCGTATTCAACATTTAGTTACCTCATTCTCACTGTTTTTCTCCATTATAACAACGCTATTTCTACAAAACCATGTACAAGTCGTGTCCATCAGTGCTAACTATATTTAAGTAGTTTGATTTGTATAAAAGTCAGATGATATATATACACCCCGAATGTATTATGATTACTACCCGTTAGCGGAGCGAGCCCACTGAAAAATAAATCATTAACTACTGCGATCCAAATGAATCTACGATTATGCGCTTATGTTTGTGTTGTGGCTTCGCGACACAAACATTTGTGCTTTGAAATAAAAAATCCCCAATTTACGGGGATCCAAAAACACCTATGTTTGTGTTATCGGGCTTCCTTTCACCCAACGCAACACTAATTATGGACCGTACAGGTCAAGTCCTGTGCGGCCCATTGCCGTTCAGCTAGCCTTTCCTAGCTCTGCTCCGAACATTCCTGTGTTTCATTAATAATCGTACCATTCACCAGCCTCGTACAATATATGACCGCAGTAGATTTGCCCTTCTGTTCGTTCATCTGCATATCTCCAAGCTGTTAAAGTAGACTACCGGCATTAACATGAGCCATCCTCCTCCCCATTCAGGTGTTATTAGTCAACGTGTTTACAGGCTACGTCAGTCATAAAGGGGAGGCGCAGGATTCACGTGCTCGATCCCGAGCGTAACCGCGTTAAGGTCGACAAGACGTATATCCTCTGCCGTCCGGTTCGTCATAACGGTCAGTTTGAATTCGATGCTACCGTCGGCACCTCGAGGCGGATTTTCGCTAAACGCCCTCCATAGACGTGAAGTCAAGTTGCAGACAAACGATGCATCCTGATTGTACCGACCGACCGTCCAGTTGTCGGAAACGACATGCAATTTGGACAGTTCCATCTCCAGAGGAGGGAATAGCGCCATCGGCAAGGACGGGCGGAAGCTTTTTTGCGATATCCGGTAGGAATAGAAAAACTCCAGCTGGACCTTTTGGCAGGAATCGGGGGCGCATCCGTCAAACAACGCTTTAAAGAATGCGCTCAAATGCTCCTCAAGCGGTCTGCCGCTTCCGCTGACTTTGGCCATATCAATCCGGTTGTCCCGTAACAAATGCGGCTTGAGCGGCTTGGCCATTTTTTTCTCGCCCGTCCGATAAACAAAAGGTTCTGCTAGAGGACAACCGTCGATCAATTCTTCGTTGCGCGTCACATGCGAATATAGGCAAACGTTCTGGTTGACAACGATGTTTATATTAGGCAGCCGGACCTTCCGTTCGGGAATTGTCTGTCCGTCGCTGGCCGGCAGCAGCTTCGTCCCATTCTCATCCTGAAAGGTAAATTCGTAAACATGCAGCACTTTATCGGTATTCGGGTCCTTTCTGCAAGTCACTTTATTAAGCAATGTCCGGTAGCCGTTAATCGTTACCGTCGGCTGCTTCATCCCCTTAGGCGGTGGCGTCAGCTCTTCGAAACGGACGACCAGGTAAGCCTCTGATTGTCGGTCTTCATCATTTATCCCGGTTTCGGACAAAAAGAAGCGATAGCCGCTGTCATCCAGAAACTTCTCCGCTTCCGATTCGGTGATCCAACTATCTGCGACGCGATTGGCCATTTCCAGATAATCGCGGAAAATCTTGTCGATCTGCGGGAGCGTCTTTTCGTTGAAAGTTTCCGGTATTTTCGTCAGCTTTCCAATCTCATTGTCAAGGTCCTTCTCCAAGTCTTTGTAAACATCGTTGAACAGGGCCAACGTGGTGCATAGATCGGCAGTATTAGTGAACGAAGGCGTCTCATTAATCAGTTCATTGAACTTGACGTAAAAATAAACCCGGTCTTGTGTATAATGTTTGGTACGCCTGTATGTGAAAAGGTAATCATACATCAGATAGTCTGTAAGCGGCCCCTGTTCCTTGACGGATTTCAACGGGTCTTCGAAAGACTGCGTAACAAGATGTGGTTCCTCTGGAAACGCTCTAAGAATGAGCGGGACTTTAAAGGAACCAAGCGTTCGGTACAGCTTCCACTCGCTCTGCTTTCCCTCCACCGGAGGCACAATGAAATGCAGCCATGACGAGGCTTGATAGACGTCCTCCGGGCTCTCCGCTTCCGAAGAAGGCAGCGCTTCTATCTGGTGCTCGATATGTGTCGGCAAAAAGCCGACGTCAAGGTCGACGAAAGGTTGAACGGTATCCTCGCCTGGAAGTGCCGCGCCGGCGCCTACCCTGTTGCCTGAGAGGGAAAATTGGAGAAATGCTCTCTCTTTCGCTCCATCTGCTGTCCGATACAAGGGTAGCCTCGCATTGGTGAGCGAGAATCCGACAGGCACCTCCTTCCCGTTCGGTACGATCGGTCCGTAAAGCCGGCAAAGCTCGCTTGGCGGCTCGTCGCCCGCCTCACCGCCGCTTGCTTCCACTTGAAATTGAATAGCAGCGCCGATGGAGTAGGCATTCGATAATTCTTTCAGCAACCTTTGCCGGTAAAGCTCGCGCACGGGCTCATGCCGCTCACTATCCGGAGGGGTGCCTCGGTAAACATAGTCTAGCAGCCCTGAGACAACCTTCGCCAGCTTCTTCTTGAGCTCCTGCAAAGCTAAAGTATGATCCTGTTGTGTAAGCTTGCGGATCACACCCATTGCTGAGCAATTTCGAGGGGACAGCATTCGGTCAATCGAAGCGAGGTAGTGCCGCGCCCACTTTTCCATGCTCTCGCGGTTTTTCTGCACCATGCCCGCATCTCGATTTTCGTAGAAACCAGATTCGTCAGATTCGTCGGATTGGTACTTGTAGCACCACGTCTGCTTATACTCGAACGGTTCTGAGCGGTTGATCATCGGTTTCGGAGCATAGATAGCCAGCTTGGATTTATCCAGTATGGGTATGTCGTAATGCATCCCTTCGTTACTACCCTTCGATGCGAATCGGACGAGCCATACCGGTTGCTCGGTGCGGGCATGCACAACCCGGTTCCGGTCGGAGCCCACGGCTAGTTTAAAGAAATACCGGTCCTCCATACATAGAGCCCGCTCTGCCATAATCGCAAACTGCCGCAGGGACCGCTTCTCTTTATCTCGGGGTTCAGCGATTCTGCGGGGAAGAATGCGCGTGGAAGATTCAAAGACATGTCTCGACGAGCGGAATAACGGGCTAACGGCATCAAGCGGTCTTGTCAGCAGCACATCCACGGTAAGCTCGAACAAATTCGATTTGTTGATCTCCCTTCGAACAATCGGCTGATCCAACGTATAGGCAATATCTGGATCTTTGAATCTACCGGGATGGCAGGCAAGATCGGATAGCCATTCCCATATGCGTTTCAGCATCTTCAGCATTAACCGTTTATTCAGTTTGGATAGATTTCTCGGTCCACCCGGCAGCAGACTTGTACACCATTGGAAGCCAAGATCGCCTCCGCTAGCAAGCGGCATCAACTGATTTAAGATGGTGCGGTAAGTCGCCAGCGCTTCCAACGCTCTCTTTCGAACCGTATTTTCGCCGGTTCCCTTCTTAATGCGGAAGGAGGATGCATCAAATTTAAGAAGTATGCGTAGCAGAACTTGCGAACGATTCTCTGCATCTGGCTCTAAGACATAGTCAATCGAAACGAAAGGCCATCTCGAAAGGCCAAGCAGCGTATCCGAGTAGCCGACAATCGTGGGCATCCTGTTTGCGGTTCCGCTGCCTGTGGAGTAATCATCAAGGTTGGATCGGATACGATTGCCGAATAAATCCAGCCACTGCAAATCGAGCTGGAGCATCTTTCCTGCTCCTTCGTACGGATTCGATACTGGGGAAGACGGCGCATTGTAGTTAGTTGCCACCGCATACATAGAATAAGGAACGGAACGGCTGTACCACCACTCGGCAGACGGATTGGCAGTATGAAAATTGACGTAGTCTACCGTTTCGCTCATCTTCGGTCCAGCCGGTAAACCGGGATTACTCGCTCGAAAATCGAAATTGTGGCAGATCCGAGGCTGTAGCATTTGAAACATGCTCGCCAGATAGTGATCGGCCATAAACGCCTTCCCGTCTGACCATTCGACAGGAGCCGGCCGTTCGGCTCTGACCTCCACTGATCCGGGAGGCGTAACGCCGATCTGGTTTCGGTTTCCCGTCACAAGCCGTATGGTGCCGCCAGGAGCGAACAAGCCCGGAATATGACGGTTATCAGCGCCAAGCGCGGCAACGGGTATGCCAAACTGTTTCGAAATCTGCTCCAAATGCTGCTCCGGGGTCGTCACGACCACAAGCTCGGGCAACCGAACCGCCATAGACACTTGAAGCTTCTCGCCTTGCCGCAAGCCGGGATTAGTAGACAACAGATCTTCTTCCTTGATTGTGAAATGCTCCGCTATGGTGGAAGAATCGTCCGGCTGTCCTTCTCTTACCATGTATGTGCCGTTCCTTATTTGCAGCGACACGCCGGGAGTCAGTTGCAGCAGACGGTTCGTCACTGCAATGGCGGATGCATCGGTGAAGTAACTGCTTGCCAGCTTCTCAAGTGCAGGATGCCCGTCGCTTGGCCGATCGATGGTAGAGGTGAGCAATTTGACATAAATGGAGGCGCGTTCTTCATCCTCTGGGATGATAGCGGTTACAACCGTATTGATATACGGGCGCAATTCCAGCAATTCCTCCTTTTCCACCTCGTAAACAGGCCAGAGAAACAGCAGCCTGACCTGAGCCTCGCCCCGATTTTCGAACAGCTGCTCAGGAATACCGGATTTGTTGTCGATATCGTAATGAAACAGGAAGAACCCCCCAGAACGGGTTACGCTCCCTTCCCAAAGACTGCGAATGAACAGATCCATGTCAAGCCCGTCAGCAAGCGCTTCCTCCATTCTTAACAAGCCCGAATTCGACGGATTCGTCTCGATGCTGCAGTTCGCTTTCTGGATGAACAACAACTGGTTTTCCGAGCAGGACAGTTCATTACTGTTCGCTTCGTCTTTATATAGCAGCTTCACTTTTACAGGAAGATCCGATGGATTCATCTTCACATGCCGCATCAGCCGCTCCAGCAAAATCATATCCGATTCCCGGACTCCGGCGAGCTCGTACGTATATTTGTTAAAGACGCTGTTGTCGCCGTCAGCAATCCTTCTGATGGTGACATTCAGCTTGGTCGCCCATGCAAAATCGGAGATCTGTTTCTCCTCATACCGATCTGTATCACGTTTTTTCAACATTCGCATGGGGAAAGCTTTCGGATAATAGACTGTTTCTTCAGTCCCGGAAGGATTGGTCAAGACCGCTTTGGCCGTCAAATTCGAAAAATCGGCCGGCATATCCCAAATTTGCAAAGGCGTCAACATCTTATTTGTACCCTTCAGTGCTGCCTGCCAAGCGGTGCCCTGCACGGTCGTATACTTCATCGGCAGTTCTTGTACCGTCTCTCCGACGGTAACGTTCGCAGGCGGGCTGAACATTTCTTGTCCTATATACTCGGCGACTGCCTTGATTTTGATGATTTCCTTCGCATTAAGCTTAACATTCAACGAACACATTGCTTTCATTCCTCCTTCATTAAAGTGACCCACGATAATTCGTCCGGATTGTCGATGGTAAACGATAACGCATCCTTAAAAGTCGGCACGTCAAACTGCTGTCCGGTTAATTGGTACAAGCCGCGATATCCTTCTTCGTCCAGCAACTGCTCCGGCAGCCGGATTCCTTTCAGCGGGAGACGCAATCCGTGCAGAAAGAAACGAGAAACCATGCCCGACAGATTGCGCAAAGCATGGTCAATGCGCATTTGATCGAACAAGCTTCCAGTTTCGAGGGAAATTAGTTCCCCGATTAACAGGCTTTTCTCTTCCGCCGCGAACAACGCCATGCTGTCAAGGTTTGCAGTGCTATCTGCAAGCTGTATGAAGCTCAGCCCCGTTTGACCACTAATCATTCCAAGAGTGTAACCGCTCTGTGGTTGAAAGGAAAAGTCAGGCAGCGTGATTTGAGCATTGGGACGGAGTGCCGTCATGTCGAAAAGGCTGCACTTCGATTTAAACAGTTCCCAATCGGTATAGCCGAATTGTGTCATCAAGGTAAGCAAGGTATCGCCGCTTCGAATGTCGTACGATACTCGCTCGCCGCTTGGAAGCTCGCACGTTATTTTCACACCTATTTGAAGAAGATCGGTCTGACCCGGGAGCGAAGTGTTGAACCAATTTGGCACATAGCCATACTGCTTGAATATGGTATTCAAGGTGTCCTCCGCCCGCACTTTATGCTTTAGAGCTGTAAAGGCCGTGAGCTGTGAGTTTAACGGAACATCCCGGTTGGCATGAAGCAGGTCGGCAACGGTAAACTCTTCCTGTTTATGCTTCGCATACGTACAAGCAATACTATGAATCGATTGATTCCGTATTAGCAGATGTTTCGTATTATCTAGCGCATGTAGGGCAGCCTCCGTCATCTGACGGCAAAGTAGCAGGAAATAGTCGGCAAAGACAAACTCTGCAATGGAGTGCATGCAGGCGTGACCGGATGATCGTCTAAGCTGTTCATCGTCCGCTGCTTCCTCCTGTCCGACTTGAACCGCCATCTGCATAAAGCTTCGCTGAAGATTGGACAAATAGTCATTGTCTACACAGGCAACGTCATGGAAATGATGCTGAATATAGATCCTCTCTGGATGGAGCGGGTCTGGTACTGTCAGTCGCAGCTGCGGCACCATCGGGAAGAAGGTCGTCATAGGCAGCTCCGGCTCTTCTCCTTCCTGCGGCTCTTCTCCCTCCGGGGCGATATAAATCGTCAGGTTGCAGTGCTGCTCCATAAAATGCACAATCTCAGCAACCGGGATCGGCGTCCAATCCTTTTCAACCACGTATCGGCCGTCTCCCTCTGAAACCAGACTTTCCGACTGTTCGCCCGATAAATAGTGCTTAATCCTGCACAGCTGCGTACGGGTTAGGCTCGTGGTATCTAGTTCGTCCTCACGACAACTCCCTTTCCCGGCGGCTGCGATTAACCAGCGAAACAGCTGTCTGCAAATAATCTCGAAGTCACTTAGCTCCGGAAGTTCTTTTCCCGTTTCATCCATTTCACCCATCGTATCCATCGCAAGCAGCAGAACATAGGCGGGATGGGCCGCGTAGTCTCCGTTTGCAAACTGTTCGGTGTTAACCGTAAGCACTGGCGTCAATCGAGCCTTTACAGGATGCTCGCTCTTTTGCAAGTTGCGCCAGTTCATCTTTATCGGAACGCGCCTATCGTCAGTATCAGCAACATCCGCACAAGAGGTATCAGCAACATCTGTCAGCCTGCATGGGCCTTCAACCCGCTCCGGGGCTAATCCATGTTCGGGTATCAATCGCGAGCCAGGCGGGACGGGATCCCAAGGAGCCTTCCCGGAGGCTTCCACGACGAACTTTTCTTTAACGCTTTCTTCATAATGGATTTTGATTTTAACGGCGAACCGGCCTGAACCGATCTTGACTTTGACGGACACGCGAACATCCGCAATAATCGCGAACTCGATGTCGCGGTAGGATTCATACGTAAGCTGCGTCGCCACGGTTACCGTTATATCGACGTCCGCTTTGATGAGCGGCAGATCAACAGAGCCAAACAATTTCCCCTGAATACCCACGGTTCCGATTAATTGAAAAAAATATTCTCCCTGAAGATTAAAGTCGGATGATTCTGCGAGCGCAGCGTGATGATCTTCCTTATCCCAAGGAATCCACTTGGCCAGCACGCCTTCCAAAATACCGATGATCGTCACGCTGAATCCGGCTTTCAACGGACCTTTCACGATCTCCTTGCCGATGCCAAGCCTCATGCCGAAACCAAACTCTAGCACCTCTCCAAACCGTCCGTTGTCACTGACAGGTACACGATCTGAAGTTTCGCCAGACAACTTATTGATGTAGAATCCTGCAGAACCGATTACCGGAATCCCTGGGGGAACGATTGTCTGGATCGTGAATGAACGCGAGAAATCTAAATCCCATGGGAACCCGATGTCGAGCTTGAAATCGCCGTTCGTATAAATGGCGATCGAGAAGTTCGGGAGCGTAATGGAATAAGCGCCGAATTCGAGATAGCGCAGACTGTCCGGCAACTGAATTTCTGCCTGATAGACACCTATCGAGTCGCTGATCTTTTGATACAGGATTTCGAATTCGAGGCCGCGGAATAGTCCTCCGGCCTGATTGCCCATGGACAGATGAAGCCCATACAGATTGGGATCGTTAAAGATGAGGCCGAGCGAAAACAGATAATCGCTCCCTGTCTTCAGCACGTCAAAGTCCGCGGCAATGAGCCAGCCTGCATTTGGATCGAAGACAGCCGTTCTAGAAGAGTTTTCATCAAGCGGCAGGGAATCAGGAAAATCATGTATCTTATCAATCGCATCCTTGACGTTCTTGACGGTATCCTTTATCCCGATATGCTGACCGAGCGCGAGCAACTTCAAATTAAACAGTTGATTGCCCATTCCGGGCAGTGCAGGCGTCTTGGACGGGTCCGCTACGTTCCACTCCAAAGGCTCATCCTCACCAAACCAGTTTGTGATATCACCGTCCAGCGTAATCATGACGCTTTTACTATCCCAGATATGCTTCAGTTTCAGGCTTTTAATGGTGCCGAAACCAAAATCGTAGTCGTCCAAGTCTTTGGAAAATTCGATATGGTCTAATTTTTTGTCTTTAAAATAAAAACGCAACTTCAAGTCGCCCAAGCCTATGTCGTCCAGAACATTCCATGGCGGCGCCAAACCGAAGCGAATGCCCGTTACCCATGAAACAGCACACTCCACAATATTGCCGATGGTCCACTGACGTTCAGCGTTAAGATCGATTTCTGCAACTTCCTGCCCCGGTGAATACCTACCTTTGAAACCGTTCCAGCATAAGGTGTAGTCGCCGCTGCCATCGTAGCATATTCGCAACTCGTCGCTCCCGAGATGCATGACAGCACACATGCTGAATGAAACTTGAGGATTGGAAGGCGGATCACCGACTACCTTCTGCTCCAGCTTTAGCTCGGCATGAACACGGGTGCTATCATCGATCGGACTTTTCCATTCATCGGTATATCCGATAATGCACCATTCATCGAGGCCCGCCGTCGCTTTCGGCTTATAAACAACCTCGAGCTCATGGATGCCGTTCAACTCTGGGAGATTGATTGGCAAAGCAAGCTGCTTGACGATTTTCTTCAGCTTTTTCTCCGGTTCCGTTAACCTTCCGGTAAATATCCACTGACCTTCGCCGAGTTCCACCTGATTTTTCCAACCTGAATAGTTCGCTTCAAGTTTAAGTTCGCACCCGTAAAAGTCCGCTTCAGCTTTCAGCACAACTGACTGTTTGCGCGAATCGCCATTCACACATATCGTAATATCTTCAAGCTGAATGCCTGTCACAGTCAGCAGCGGTGGAGGTTCGTTCTTGCCTATCTTGGCTTCCAGCGAATAGACGAAATCCGGCTTAAAGCAGATTGATGCCTCCAACGCCAGTACATCACCCAGACCGATATCCGGCATCGTAACAGGAACAAACAGTTCCAGAAATTCTGAGAGTGGCAACTTCCCTGCATGCTTGAGCTTAAGCTGATCATGCGTTCCGTACAGCTTTAAGATGACTTTATCTTTGCGTACGACATCACCCTCAAACGAAATCTTCACTTCCAGATCGGTATTCGACGATTGTTCGTTTACCTCGATGTCAATCAATAAGGATTTCACATCGACTTCCGGAAACAAAGTCCATTGTTCATTCAAGCGTAGTCTAGCATGGATCGATTTTAGTTTCTCGGCGTTACCCTCCACATTGAAGCGAATATTCTCCGGTGTGAAAACGAACGTTCTGAGCGTGTTGGGCAACAGCTGCAGCAAATTGGCGCTACCAGTGAACGGTGATAAATCGGCCATTCCCAGATTGGTGATAACGCCTTCCGTATTGAAGGAAGTAAGGTCCTTAAATGGATAATTTGCCGAAAAGGTAACCCACTGAGTACCGACTTTGGCTGAGACAGTAAGTTTACCAGATACAGCCTGCTCGTCCCGGTCCTCAACTGCGAGCTCCAGTGCAACCAGACGAAAAGCGATCCAGGGCAATCCTCTCCACCGCCATATTTCGTCCTGTTGAACAGGATTAAGCGTCAATGCCAAGTGATAACGGTCTTCTGAAGAAACAGTGAAGACCAAATGCGCCGCGGTTTGTCCGAATCCAAAATCTGTCTCGATCCCCTCAACGACAATCTGCGTCTGAGACGAATTGAAGACGACCGTAGCATTCTGTAGCTGAAGCGCATTGTCCCCGACGCACCTAGTCAGGGTATCGGCGATAATTCCCGTCCCCCCGAGCGCCGAAAGAAGCTCCATCCTGCCCCCCGGAAGAAGCGCTCGGTCAAGATCCATGTATAACTCTTTTAAATCACTCACTCCGTCTAGCTCCCTTCTGTAGGATATAAGGCATACCAGCCTATCTTCTTCTCTCCATCCTTTCCGAACAGCTTCATCGATATCGCGCCGCTTGTTGGTAGCTGCTTAAGACCAAGAAGCCTGAGCGCAACCGGATTCATCTCCAAGGAGAATCCCTGCTTCTCATCAAACCGCAGAAACAGATGTTCGAATACCAGTTCCACCACGCCCTGCAGCTCAAACCGCTTGAGGGCCGAAGGAAGTTTAAGCCCTACCGATAGGTTGTACGACTGCATGTCGTTCCCATCATCCGAGCTCCATGCCAGCAGTAGCTCCGCATCGATTCCCGCATTGCCTGCCAAAGCGCCGAGTCCGCCAAGATTTAAACGCATCCGCAGCCCGTGCCAGCGTCGTTTACCCACTCCCGTCAATTGCGGGACAACGCCGACCGGCAAATAACCGAGGCTCCCTATATCCCCTTCGCCGACAATTAAGCCCTGCAGTTCAAGCGGAAATGAGCGGAAAAGGCTATTTTGACGGATAGTGCTGACGGTCGGGTCGAACACCATACGCGTCGGATCCGCTTCGAACGAGTTTTCCCCCTGCATCGCATCAGGCACCTTCATCGTAATCGATAGTGCAGAGAAACTGAGGCCGATACGCCTTGCCGCTTCGGGCTCGGCAAGGCGTATTCTCCTCCCCGAGTTCGCCGGCAGCTCCGCTCCGAAAGACATCACATCGAAAAAGTGTTCTGTTCCCGACTTTTGCCTACACGCATGAAAGGCTATGTAACCCGACAGGTTAAACTGATACAATGTGGCGGCGGTTTGGTCCAGGTTTTGGCTGCGTTGTCCGTTGCTCAGGCTAATCCCGATCAACTCCACTCTATCCAATAAACTGCTGGAAAAATGATACACATAGTCGTGCTTCAATTGAAACCGGTAGGATAACAGGCCGTTTTGCCGTTCCTCGTTGCCTTCGATCAGCATCGTGTGCGTTCCTTTCGGCATCCCTTTCATTCCGGCGACGGGCTGGTCGAACAATTTGTTGACCGTCAATTGCGACAAGCAATAAAAGTCAGCTACGGCGCCTTGAAACAGACTGACCTTCATATACAGCACTTTGAAATCAAAGTCGCCTGGATCCGGGTCGATGGTATAATATGGATCGTTTTCAGGCGGCGTATAGTGAGGATGAACATAGTGAATGAGCCCGAAGACGGCGCTTGCTTTATTTTCCTCCGCATTCAATTCCCTCTTGACCGGGGTCGAACCGGTCCCCAGGTGATGGGCAAACATGTATTGCGGGTCCATCCCGGCGGCAAGCATCCCAACCTCCTCCGGAATGTCGGCCAGTGTGGCTTTCAGAATAAGCATGCCGTTCCAGTTCTTACTGTTGACGATCGACCTGAAGTTCTCGAATGCCGGATCGGGCTGGTTGCATGCATCCTCTATATAATTCACGAGCCATGAGGACAATCCAGCCAGCTCCGCAGATGCATCCAGGCTTTGCCCGTCCGCCGATACGGAGAAATCGTTCGTCTGCGTCCACATTTCGGGCTTTGCAACAAGATCCCGGATACACATCTCTGTATCTTTACGCCCTTTGATCAGAATAATATCCCGATAATCCATGTATTGATTACGTGTTCCCGTCTCGATGCTAAACATCCAATTTTCAATATCCAAGCGGTTGTTAAAGCCTGGTCCGTCCCCTTCCGCCGGAGAAGCGCTAAGATACCGATTAGAGGAAGCGACCAGAAATAATTGATTCGTCTGTAACGCCTTCTGTAGCTTCTCATCTAGACGGACAAAGCTCAAGTCCGGCGCATCGGGTTTCGCGGACCGTCCCAGTAGAACCTTGAGATAACGGCTGCCGTTCAGAGCGACCAGCTGGCCTGACGACGTTGTCGCCTGATATTCCATATCGGCAAAATCCACGTCAGTTAACTTGAAGGCCTCTTCATGTTCCACTTCCAACAGATGTCGCCGGAGAAGGGCTATCACCTTCTGTTCGAAATCGATATAATCCATTTCTGTAAAATGATGTTGCCCGGCTTCTTCTTGAACGCGCCCGTACGGAACAAGTGGGAACGGCGGACTGTTTTCCCTCACCGCAACGCATGTTTGCTCGTAATCGAGGAACATCTTGTTAAATTCCTTGGTGATCCTTCCGCTGCCATACAGAACCGCTCCCTCCGACTGCGACCAGTAACGGACTGTATTAGGAGCGGGACCCGGAGTCATCGGCTTCAGGACGGCATACGAGGTCAGATAGTCGTTCCGAAGCAATTGCTCAATCTCGTCGACAGGATAGCTCCTTGTCGTCGTTTGTTGAAACGGATAGCTACGGGCATAAGCCGAATTGAAAGGCGAATAATAAATAAAATCGCCCGACTCGAAGGAAAGAGACTCGGTACCTGATAACCCACACAGTAAATCATGTCCATATCCCCCGATGCCGTCTTGAACGGACAGTGCAAACTTTCCTGCTGGCGAGAGCATGAGACCGGTTGAGCGCCCTCTGTCTCCCGGAGTTTCATGAAATACAAGCATGGCGTCGTCTCCGCTTCCAACGATAGGCGTCATTTGGACCGGATAGCCCAGCTTTGTTATGTATGCAGTATTCAAAAGCGTACGTCTGCCATCACAATTATGTCCCGTAAAACGCAGATATGCTCTAATATTGCCCGATTCTCCAATTGATCGCGCTCCGCGTGCCATTGCACACGGATCAAAGCTCGCCGCAAAACCGATATATTCGCTTCCATTTTGTTCTAGCAGCGGATACCAGCCGGAACGAACCGCCCCCTCATCCGCCCCATCCGGATGGCAAAATTGAAAACCGGTTCGAAGCTTATGTCTCCCTGCCAAGGAACGGACGTTGATATACAAGGCATTGATCTGTATACAGCCCCGGTATGGACCTGTAAAAGGAATCGTTACTTTACGTATGTCCTTCACCGCCGGCGCCTGACGGCCAGCGAAACGGATTGGCGTTTCCCGGCCCGCGCTCATCTCGATCGATTGATTGTCTGTGAGTGCAAGCGGTAACCCTTCAGGTAGCATGAAACGCCATCGCCTGCCGTTGATGGGAATGCTGCCCGATGAAGCAATCCGTCTGCCGGATGCGTTTATTTCCATACGGGATATGGTAGTGGCCTTAACTGCCAATGGATCGTGAAGCCACATGAACCATCTTGCCGGCGGGGCGGGCAGGACGGCTTGTAAAAGCTTCATGAATTTCCCTGTATCCGATTCGGTTGTGACGGGAAGAGGCGTCAATGAGAAGACGAAAGTGCCTTTATATTGATGCAACGCCTGCTCAAGACTGATCAAAGTCGACTGGATTTTCCTCGGGAGCACATAAGCAATGTACCCTTGGTCAGGCGCATCAGGCTTACTAATATAAAGATGCCCCTTGGCATCGAATGAGCATAATTTGAAGGTAACCGACATCATTTTCACCCCAAAGTCCTTGTTCTTATTTTACATTACACTCCTATGTTTACCAAATTATTGAAATTATATAAATTATTCTTCCGGTGTTTGGGAGTTCACTCGGCAGCGGGCTTTTTACCCTATATAAGCAAGGCAAACAAGCTAAGCGTAATCGATGTAGAATAGTAGGGCAGGTAGTAGCCTCGAATAAAAGGCACCGCCAACTGCAGACATAGACTACATGTAAGCTGTGGCGGTATTTCTTGATAGAAGAGCAATCAATATATCTCCAAGAAAACTACCGTATTCATTAGGAGAATCTCGAAATTCATTCCTTTTGCCGAGGTTTTCCGCTTCTCCTCGCTCTTGCGGAGTTAATTCACGATGTTTAACGAAAATAAAGTAGTTTCTTATTAAACCAAGTCCAAGTTGATACATTTCTAAATAAAAGCAGGCCCGCAATTACGAGCCTGCTAAGATACACATTGGTTCAAACACTGGAAACCTTGATAAGCACCTTACGAAGTAAGTTGGCTATCTAAACCGAAACGTACTATTGTCTATTGAGGGCGGTCAGAATCCGTTGCAAAAACGTAAATCTCGCCTACACTCTTATCATCTTTCCTACGATTTATTAAGTAATTATATAAATCTGTCCATTTGGGAATATCAGTCACTGTAGCGCAACCAGCTGATACTGATCCGGGGTGAAGGTAGCGATCCCCTGTATGACCAATCCGAAACCATGTACCTGCAAATCTCGATTTGTCTTTATATTCATCTGGGACCTTATGAGGTGCATCTGGGATTTCAATATTGTACGTACCAACAGGAACCTTATTATCAGGATCGGTCATAGTATCTATAGGACCGATCCACCCTCCGTCATTTTGATACCATAATTTTTTACTACCTATGACAAAGTGTACCTTAGCTGCAGGCTGCTTCGGATCCCCCTCAATTAAATATGATCCACCGCCTTCCTGTTGCTTTACACTTCCTTCTTTGCCTACATGTACACCTTCAATTACCTTAAAATAATCACGCCCCCCCTCAGTCTTTATGTATTCTACTCTTAAATATTGCGGTAGAGCTTCCGGGTGACTATTCCCTGAAAACTTGACAAGTAACCATCCTTCATTATCAGCATTCGAAACATGTCTAATACTCATTTTAGTCTCCTTTAACGTTTAGATTTATATTTATTTCCTCCGATTAAAGTAGTATTCCTTCCTGTTTTCTCGCCTATTCTCAATATTTCAGCTTTGATATATTGAAAGGTGCGGTCAGACCATTAACTAGTAAGAGTGGAGGCGGTAACAGAGCTTAGGATCATTTTCCCAAAAGTTGTAATAGTAGCGGCTATGATCGCACTGTAAATCTCATCTACTTTTTAAACTTAGAGAATATATGCTCCTATCAACAAAAGAAAAGTAGATGGATTTATGATGATAATAAATAAAACAAATAAGTTGAAATGATCGATCTTCTGTCATTTGGAGCTAGATTACTCCAGTCATTTTATGGATTTACGTTTGAATCAAGATCCCAAACAATATGATAGTAACCGTGATTCTCACCAGCGGGAGTATCTATGTGATATACAATTAAGTCTAATTTCCCGTTTCCATTCAAATCCGAGATAGCAATTCCACCGCCTTAGTTTTCTCACCCAAACCATCTAGGAATTTGTTTTATATCACTTATTTTCGGATAAACGCTTTTTATAAATTCTTTGTCAGTATCCGATAATTTATAGTTCCATTCCACTTTAAAACCATCTTTGGTTAAACTCGAATCAATTGCATAAATCATAATCGATTCTTTATCAAAGTGAGTATAATTACTCCTTTCTAGTTAAGCATCTTTATGATCAGCATTTATATGATTGTAGTTTAATACTTTAATAAAAAATACTCATTTCCTAAAGACAAATGAGTATTCTTGATAAATTATAATATTATTTAACACGAATTCCAGTTTATATAACGCTTTTTTTAAAATCTATAATATGGTGTCTCATTTATTTTAAATCCAGTATATACTTCATGGTATAATTCACCTAAAAAACTCATATAAAGTTCACTAATAACTTGAGATCCTTATACCTTAAACGATTTACTGCTTTCTGCAACCGTTTTGAATAATAAGTTATATTCTTGCTCATAATCTACTACTCTCAGCCTCTTTAATAAGAGAATAAAATTCATTTCTAAGTAAAGGTAGAACCATTAAATAGATGGTTGTTACCTGAAGAATGGTTGTTTCTGGAACGGTCAAAAGATACAAACTATTCATTAAATAAGCCATGGTTGGTGATGGTTTAAAGCGGTTATGCGGTAAACAAAGTCAAGAAGATGTTTTTCAATGATATGAAACATCTCAAGCAAGATGTTCTCATTATGAAAATGGAAAGATTGATCAAGATAATAAAACACTTAATAAATTTGCTGATTTTTTCTATGTTACTACTGACTATTTAATTGAAAAATTGGGTGACCGCAGCGTAGAAAATAACGAGCCCAAACATGAAATAGATTTTGCTGCCTCTCGCCTAATCCTCTTTTTCAACGACCTAAAAGAAGCTCCTGAAGAACCATAAGAGTAGCTACGTAAAATTAGGATGATTATTAGACTCAGACTAACAGAAAAACTGGATAAAAAAATAACACGTGATATTACGTGTTATTTTCTTTATAAACTAAAATTACAGTAAAGCCTTATTAACTTATAATAGAATTTAGCTCCTCTATAACTTCGTTACGAGTTAAATATTCAAATTTATAATGAGAATACTGAAGTTGATGAAGCCTTTCATAAAGATCTTCATGAATACTTAATGATCTCTGATATTCTTCTTTTAGATCGTTTCCAAAATCTAATTTATATTTTTTCTTAAACACTAATGCCCTTAATAAATTTAAATCCTTTTGAGGGTTATCATTTAATACTATATTAATCTTTTTATTATTTATTGATCTTCTTAACCCCTCGTCATATAGGGTATCTTTATTAAAGTTATAAGCTATTCCATCTATACTAAGAAATACAGACTTTACTAAATTATCTTCTTTTGCGGGTAATTTATTCTCTTTAAAAGCCCATGTATTTTCCAAATTCCATATATCAAACTCTATATTTTCAATTTTTACTTTATATCCTCCGAAACGATTTTTTCGGTGAACATATTTCCCAATAAATTCTTCAAGTAAGGATTCATTATTAGGAAATATCTTTATTGCAATATCAAAATCTCTGGGCATATTTATATATCTATTATATACATAATAGTCTCTAATTGAACCACCAAAGAACAACAATTCACCTATAGTAGACAGGTCTTTAATAAAGTTCAATGAAGTTGGGTAATCTTCTAACAACTTAAAAATTTCATTTCTTATTGTTGTTTTAGCTTTTATTTTAACCACCCATTTCTATGGCATAAAAATTAAGGAAGTTTAACTCCCAATAATTTTTGATGCAAATTAACTGCATATGAATCAGTCATACCTGAAATAAAGTCGGTAACAAGTAATAAACGATTGTATAAAGATACGTCTTTAAATTCTATATTAGGAAGACCATTGCTGTCAAGAGATTGAATATGTCTGAAGTTCTTAGAAATTAAATGAAATAATTTTTCTTTTTTTAACTTTGTTTTTGGATCTTCTTCAATATTTACTACAGCATCAACAAACAGATCTAATAAATCACTAATGACTCTATCTCCTACTAGTTCTAATGTCAGAACCTCTTCGTCATTATAACAATATTTAATCGAAATTTTTTCCAACTTTTTAGCTAATTCTTTTGCTGTAGAAGCATCTAACAGACTGCCTCGAAATGTTCCCTCCATAATTTCATTATAATTATCTTTGAAAACTTCAACAACAGCTTCAATCATAATTCCTTGAGCAATCACTTTAAAATTCTGCACATTAACTAAATCATTGTTAGGAACTTTATACTGAATTACCTGTTTTCTATATTTTTCAAGGTAATCGTATTTATCAGCATAGTTTAGCTGTAAATAGGCAGCGATATCTTGATACTCTTTTTCCCAATTGACAATTCCTTTTTTTACTCCATCCTCAATATCTGCTGTTAAATATGCAATATCATCTGCTGCTTCTAGTATATGCGTCGCAGGGTGTCTTCTGTCACCAATTCCTACTTCTTTATGTAACTTTTCAAATAATTCTTTTTCAGCATAAAAATAACCAAACTTCTTTTTATTTATTGCTTGAGGATGATCTGAAGCCCAAGGATATTTCATTAATGTAGCCAAAGTTCCATAAGTAAAGTTTGCTCCGTATTGATCATTAAGAAATTGTAATTTTGAAAGAATTCTTATTGCTTGTGCATTACCCTCAAAATATCTAAAATCGTTCTTTTGTTGATTACCTAAAGAACAAAACCCTTTTTCCACATACTTATTTTCTACCTTTTTAAATTCATCACTATCAAACCAATTATTAAACCAGTTTCTAATGATATCTTCTCCGTAATGTCCAAAAGGTGGATTTCCCAGGTCATGCACTAGACAAGAAACTTCAACTAATGAAGCTAATTCTTTAACTTCCCAAAAGTTTTTAAATTTTTTCTCTTGTAATAACCACGAACCAATATTCCAGGCCATAGATCTACCAAGTGAAGCTACTTCCATAGAATGAGTTAACCTAGTTCTTGTAAAATCATTTTCCTGTAGAGGAAAAACTTGAGCTTTGTCTTGAAGTCTACGTAAAGATGAGGAATAAATAATTCTATCATAATCCTTATCAAATTCATTACGGTAAGGCATTGTCTTTGACTGTGTTTTTCTTTGTCGTTTTTTATTTAGTAAGTGATCCCAGTTCATTTTTGCGCTCATAAATTTCACCCTTTTAATTATTTTACATGATAAAAATGTTTAGAATTTTCATTGTTAATCAATAGTCTGAATTTTAATAATATTACTTCTTAGCAAATGATTATAAACTCTACAAAGAGCCTTATTATGTTTAAGAATATATGAACTGTAAACCTAGTTTCAAATTTTGTAAAAATATTTTGCTAATTTATGTGCTTTAAAATACTTGAAACTAAGTAACTTCTAATATCATTTTTTGTGTAAGTTCCATCTTCTACTTTTTTCTTTATGTAGTTAGTAATAACATACATACACATTTCAAAAAATTCTTTTTCATTAGTAAGTTTATTTTTCATCTTATTTACAATATCTAAACATAAAGACACGTTATTTATATCATATCTACCTTTTACTTCTATACGTTCAACACTAAAATTCAAACCTTTAAAACCTGCTATTTGCATTTCTACCTTTGTATAAATACACCTCCTTTCTTGTCTATAATATAAATATTTAATATGAAGAGCCATATCTCTTCTTGTTAGAAAACCCATTCTTATTCGTTTTCTACATATTTTTAACTCTTCCTTTTGTTTCTTGTTTAATAAGCCTTTCTTTTCAATTACACTTAGTTTTTTTTCTTTTTTCTGAGCTTTGATTATTTGTGATTTTATTTTCCAGTCTTCATACTCTTTTAATTCACAACGTGTAAATGCTCTGTTAGCTGCATTATAAAAAGGAAGGCAATCTTTACACCTTTTCTGATTAGATCTCTTTATTTTTTTACAATTACATATTTCACATGTTCTTTCAGAAATCATCCTTTTCCCCTTTTTGCAAACGTTATCTGCCTTATTTTTTTAAAAATATGGAGAAAACACTCAAAACTTTCTTGTTGTCCAGTGTTTTCGTTTAATTTTTTTATCTATTAAGACTTTTTATTACTCTATAGTTTTTACTATGAATCTTCGAATCTTCGGATTTTCAAATTTTCTCACTTGTCGATTATTTGTCTACAACTTTCAAGAAAACAGAACTTGTTACACATTACTAATGTCACAAAACATCTATTAAGCATTTAAAAATTTATGGAAAACAAAATTTTTATTGGTTGTAAAGGTATTATATTCCTAAAAAATTTTTTTTGCAAAGAAATTCATGGATCTAGGTAAGTTATAAGAGATTATTTAAAGTAAGGAAAAGGAAAAAGTTAAACAAACTAATAAAATGGCCGCTAACACACTCAGTGTGCTTAGCGGCCATTTTATTAGTTTGTTTGGCAATCTATCTTATATTTAAAAGCAAAAACTTTAATATAGATACTAATAATATAATACAAATAAATTGCTTAGATATTATTTAATTGTATTTTTTCTTCCCCTCATATATTAGAATCTCTTGAAAATCTTTTCTTACCTCTCCATACCTTTTATGAAAGTAGTCCCTGAATCCTTTACTTTTGTAAGAAATTTCTTTTTCCCCCCATAATCCCCAGATCAATCGATATTCTTCTTTTTCAAGGAATTTATTTAATAAATCTTGTCTTAAGTATATGAAATGTTGTCTATCCCTATAATTTTTTCCAAATTCCACTGTCATAGATGCTTTTCTTCCATCTTTTTCATACAGGTCAAAAGTTTGTGGTTGATTAATCAGCCCTAATGCATCTGTTACCTCTTTAGTTGGAATTGCTACATTTCGACTTGGAATAATGCCACTTTTGCCTTCTCCCCAATTATTTTCGCGGACCGGCAAAAGGACATTAAATTTCTCTTTTTCTTCTTTTATTATTAATTTCTCAATTATTTCTTTTTCCATGGTTATACCATAAGGTTTAAGATTTACCGAGTGTTCCTCTATTGCTTCTAACCCATTCATGAAACGTGAAATAAAATCAATTTTCTCTTCATTTACCAGCCTATCCATAAACTCTTTTTCTTCTGCATCGGTTAACTTCTTCCCTTCCTTAATCAGAATCCTTTTTTCAACCTGGGCCTGTTCTCTTACTTTCGCTGTTACAAATTTTAATTCAGTTTCCCCGTTTTTATTATAGGTATCAGACCAAGGAATTTCTCCAGCATACACATATGAATCAGTAGGTACTTCTGGTAACCATCTACCTCCAAGAGGTTGCCTCCTCAATAGAAATATAATCTTTTCAAAATTCGTTTCCTTTACAAGCAATCCCCTTGGAAAGAAAAAACAACTTCTGGTTTGTTCTTTATTTTCATCGGAGAAATAACCATCCAATAAAACCCATGGGCCTTTCTCACCATTTATCTCTTCCATTACTAAGTACTCATCAAAATTTGGCACACAGTTTCCAAATAGCCACTCATTGATAGGTAATTCATTGGCGAAATATTCTTTTTTTACAATTTGAACTTCAGGTAATTTAACTGGAAAACTTGGATCGATATCTAAGTCAGAGATTCTACATTCCTCCTGATACCAATCATCTCCGAGTATCCCCAGATCATCTCTATAGCCTGCCATTTCAAAAAATGCAATCCAAGAATATTTTTTTCCATAACGATCAGTCTGTGTGCCATCTTCTGATCGCCCGTAGCGGAAATTCCCTTCATCGATATCATTGTCAATATCCTCAAAAAGCTCACCTGAATAGCCTAGGTTATAAATACGCCAATAGATATTAGCTCTGACTTTCTTGAAATCTTCATGCTCATAGTCGTAATTTGAACGATCTTTCACTAGTCTACCAATGGTATAGTTCCCAAAATCCATTCTAATTGGACCCATTCCATGATCTATAATTTCTTCCTTTTCAACACTTCCCCATTCTATTCCCTTTGATTGATTAAATGGAGGAGAGATATTTGCCTTCTCATCTTCAGTAAGAAGTTTTACATGATGACTCAAGCCTATTTCAATAAACCTCTTTGCATAATCCCTTGATAAAATATGAGTAGTAAAATGCCTAGCTTTGTCTGCAAACATCAAATCATATATTTCTTTAGCCATAAAAGGTAAAAGATCCAATCTGAATTCTTCATCTTCAAATTCATACTGCTTAGCCATCCCTATACCATAAAGAGCTCCCAACATACGTTCTGAAACATAAGGGTCGTTAATTGAAAAAGAGTAACGAAGTAATTCAAAAAACTCTTTAGGAAAAGCTCTACCAAAATAATAAAGAGCTCGTGTAGCTCTATCTCTTAAAGGTCTAACTGTGCTTGTCAATGTCCACATGACATTACGAGCTAATAAGTATAAATAGTCTTTCTCATACAAACCTAATGCTGATTGATTTACCTTACACCATTGCTCTAACACCTCAATTTCTTTTTCTATATCACCTTTATATTCTCTTATATGCTCACTCCACGAAGCATCTCTTTCAACCATACTTAAATCATTTAATAATACCGTCCAAAAATGAATATTCAATGGATGACTAACTTGTCTTAATGTCTTTTCACTTAATTTTAAAAGTCGTTTCTGATTAGTTGGCTTTGTAAAAAGAGTTTCAATTATTTTTTTTGCTTTATCATTAATACTCTCCGGAGACATTTCAAAAAAAGATTCTACAGTTAAATTAACAGTCGTTTGATTCTTAATATAACCCACTAAATAATCTCCTTGATAAAGTGGTAGCATTGCAGCAATGCAACGACTAATATCTTCATATAATGGATGTCTAGATCGGTAGTCTTCCCCAAAAAGCAGCTTTACAGTGTTAGAATCAGTTAGAAACTCTTTCAGACGTTCCCTGTTTTCCTCAAGTAAATGTTTTGCAATGATAAAACCACCCAATAAATCATAGGTAAACGTGATAACCTCATTGCCTCCATCTAGATACCAATCCCGATAGATTAATAAGTTTTCATCCATTAGGTTTTTCTCAATAGATTCATTCCAATTCGGCGCCTGTTTATATTCTAGAATATCCTCAGCTTCTTCAACTGAAATAGACCTAGTATTTCTTTCCCATAAAACATTCCCTAAACTCGTAAGCTTTTTCGTAATAATTTTTCTTCTAGGATTAAATTTCAATCTTCCGCTAAGCGTTTCATTACATTGATCAATATAGGCTTCAAAAATATCGAACATAGATTGTTCATTAACAAATACTTTTTTTTCGTATCTTCTTTCAGGGTTTTTAGTTTGACAGAAAATTTGCAAATAAAGAGGATGCTCAAAAGCTTCAAGTGAAACAGCGGATATACCTGCTTTTATTTTATAATAATCAAAATAAATTTTGACAGCCTCAATCAGTTTCCCATCCAAAAATCCCTCTAAGTGAACACTATTCTCCGGGATTTCTCCGAAGATTGGCTCAACGTATGTATTCCTGCAAGTAGTAATAAGACAAATATTTTGAAAAGCTGAAATTTCTTTTATTAATCCAGGTAACCCATTTTTAACTACACTAATATCTCTTACTTCATTTAATCCATCAATAAATATTGGAATTTTTGTTCTAAATGCTTTTCCAGAAACATCTAACGCCTTCAAAAAGTCACTCCAACTATAGTTTCTTGGAATGTCCAAGTTAACTAAAAGCTGCTCAGATAATGATCGACTATCTATTATATTTTTTCCTAAGATAAATATTGCAGGCAGAGCTTTTCCTATTGTTTCTCTGGAAATATGAGCAGTAACATGGGTTTTTCCATACCCTGCATCACCTAAAATATGTAAGTTATTAGACCTACTTCTGATTACTTTAGCGATATTGTCTTTAAAGGTGTAGTAAATTTCTTCAAAGTGCTCCTTTGGTTTCCACAAGATTCTTCTTAACTCTCTAATATTGCGTCTTTCTAGTTCATCTGTTTCTTTAGTTACATCAAGATACTCACTTTCAATAGAATAACTTTTTTCTCTCAAGGCTAATATAGATAAAAAGAGTCTTTCTAACATTTCTTCAAACGGTAAAGAACGCTTTCCCAGGTAATGATTCTTTTCCAAGAACGAAATTTCTTCCTTAGAAATAGATAATAACTCAACACAAGCATCGACCGTATTTCGTGCATGTTTTAAATAATCCTGTTTTATTAACGATGGAAGATTTGACGTTTTTATTTCCTGAACTTCAATAATTAAGGGTTGCACTTCCTTAATCAAATTAGAAATCCCCTGATTCTGTATTATTAGTCTTTGCTTATATCCTTCATTTAATAAAAAAGAGTCTATTTCATAATCTACTTCTGTTTGCGTATGAACTGCTGGATTATACTTCCCTTTAATGGCTGACAACTGGTTTGAAACTTGGTTATTAAACCAATCCATTGTTAGCTCAAGATCACCAAAAAAATAGTTCTTCCTGCCCGCTAATTCTGGAGTTCCTAGATAGTAATTAAATTCACTGTCTCCCCAGAAATACAGATCTATCTCTACGCCTTCAGGTATGATATCTTTTAAACTATTATCAAACCATTCTTTTTCTCCAACCGTAAGATCCATGGGGATACATAAATACCATTTCTTTAGATTAGGGTGAACTTTTAGTGATTTTTCCAATGAGTCAACTATACTTCTTTTTCGACCTGAAACTAGCCGTCCATCCAAATAAAATTTAGCTTGCCACCCCCACTCCTCCCCATTAGGAAGTGTTAGGTAAAATTCTACTCCATCCCCACCACCACTATCATCTACAGAGGTGAAAATCCCTTCATTATCAAATTTAACTCTAGTAATTTGATAACATAACTCTTCAAAACTTCTTTTTTGATCAGTATCATATGGTTTTAGTTTTGACCAATCAATCATGCTTATCCTCCCATAAATTCTTTTAATATTTCATCAGAAATTATAACAGTTATTACCTCTGAAATTTTTTAACCACTTAATACTTCGTATTTTGTTCCCTTAACTATTAGGAGTATATTAACAATTTAGAGAGAAAAATATTCGATTGATTCCTGACTTCAGAACTCAATCTAAGTTTATGTAAGAAGTCTCCTCATTCTAAGTAGCTCTTTTCATAAACTATTACTGACTGATTTCGACAATTCCCTTCAAGTATTTTTGCATATTAGGGTTTGTTGTATATACATAACAACCATTTATTCCACGGGATAGTAATACGTAGTAAATACGTTTAATATAAGACTTTAATTCTTCATCATTTAAGTCATTACCTTTAAAATGAAAATTTTTTCTTGACAGCTTCTAATGTTGCATGATTTCGTGGATATAATTTTTTATCCTTAATAAATTAGCCATAAGGAGGACTGAATCATTTGAATTCTCCCTTTAATGCTTTTTGCTCTAAAGCAGTTTTTATATGGGTAGATATTCTCTTGCTCTCTTCCTCATATAGACAAGTATAAATACCGAATTTATCGGAATTGTCTTCCATCGTGTTAATTGCGCCATTTAATGTAATAAAATCTATGTTATTGGAAAGCAGTACTTTTTTAATTTTATATGCCAACTCACCATTTCTAGCTATACGAGACATTTTTTTTGCAAGAATACAATCAAATTTACCTTTCTCAGCATCATCAATCATTCATTTTAAAAAAATTCGCTTATTTGTCGTACCACTTTCCACATCCACATAAATTTCATACCGTTTCCATTGTTTGTTTTTCGACGATATCGTTATAGAAAAGTTGTTTTTGATTTTCTAATGTTCTGAAATGTCAATGTATACGTCAATATTTACGCCCTATTATACGTGAAAATCTCTAAATTCATAATTAAGAGTGGTCTTTCTTTTCTTTTCTTTTTTCCCAATGAAGTTTTGATGCACAGCTTCGACTGCATGTAATAGCAGTTTCGGGATGCTCCGGTGTACTTTTGGCTTCGAATGGTTCTCCACAAAAAGCACAAGTTTTTTTTATAATTGTATAATGATTGCGATATCTCCATTTTTTACTACAACTTAGGGAACAATACCGCTTTCTATTATTTCTATACGAGATTTCCTTTCCGCAATATTCACATGGTTTTGTTAATGTTTTTATTTCACGAATGGATGGATCCCACTGTTCACCTGCGTTTTTATAAAGTTCTTCTAAGGTAATGATACTTTGGTCAGCTTTAAGAAGATTTTCTCCTTTTGGAATTAATCGTAGATTAGAAGGATGAGAAATGATTGGAGCGGGAACTCCATTTACATATCCCTGTTTTATAGAGTATTTATGGTCGATCACCATTCCATCCGGAATATGTTCTCCATTTCCGTAATAGCGATAGGCAATATATCTAGAAACTTTGGCATACTTTTTAAAATCTTTTAAATGAACTGTCTCATATTCGAGCTGTGTCACTTCCGATTGCTTTTTGACATACTCCCTAAATCCTCTTGTAAATTCCTCACTTCTCCTTGCACCTTTCGGAACTGGATTATTTTCCTTCATAAATTTAGAATGTTTTTTCCTTTGGTTTTCATGGTGTGTAAAATTAAGCCCCGCATTTTTTGTCAGTTCGTAAATCTTCCCTCGACTTACGCCTAATTTTCCCCTTATTTCATGGATTAAAAAACCCTGTTCAACTAAAGATAAAATATCATCTAAAGTTACATCTTTAATATGATGAAGAACAACGGGGATATTATGTTTTTTTAAGTGATATGAAACTGTACTATCCGTACAACTAAACATTTTCCCAATTTCCGCTAGCGATAGCTTTTGATTGAGATGTAAATCTTCTAATTGCTCTTTGGTAAACAATGGTGGTTTCTTTAAATCATCTAATCCGAATTTTTTTAAATATTTATTGAGGGTGGTCGTGGTTACTCCTAACTTTTTGGCTGACTGTTTACGATTATAATTATGTTTGATTAAAGTATTTTTTAAATTTTCTTCTGTTAAAAAATTTTTTAAATGGTTGTATTTATTATTTCTTCCTATTACCGTCATATTGTTCATCCTCTCATCTATTATCTTATCGCAAATTCGTTTTGGGAGAAGCCCTCTAAAAATTAGGCTCTTCCAATAAAAATCGGCGGGGTTGACTACCATCAAATGGGAAGCATCGTAAAAGCATCTCACTAATCATCCCACTTCCCCCTAGGAATTACCGGCCATTCATCTAAAAAATCATGTACCCAATGAGCAAGAGAACGATGAGGAGAAATATGTTTCCCGCCTCCACATTCGGATTACCGGAATACATTCCCGATTCTTCCGATTCCTTTGGAGAATAAGGAATGATCCCACCGATTTCCATCTTTAGCATTTCGACAACCGTGCTGCTGTTCATTTTGCTTTTGATGATTTTGGTATAAGCTTTGGGATATTTAAGGGAAAAATTGCGGATTGTGTCCATCTTGGCGCGTATCCCTATTCGATCCCGGACCTGATCAATCAAATAACAGTTCGCACCTTTCTTTCCCCATAATTGGAGGACTATATAGTCGTTCATTTGGAGATGTTTGAAGGCACAGTCCATGGGGATCAACATTTCCTATAAATCACTGAGCAGTTCCCAATAGTAGCGGGACGTTGCTATTAGAGTGTATCCCCCACCACGGTACCGACTTCTTTCTTTTTTGATTTGTCTATTTTCCATCGTATCCTCTGCTCGGCCGGAGAGCTTTCCCGATCTTCCCATGCTAGTGAATTATTTTCGTCTTCTGCAATCGTGTATTAATTGGGACTTCATTCCATAAATTAAATTTATTGAATTATACTTTTCTGCCCCGTTAGTTCAAGAAAAAAATCAACAATATTCTTTAAAAGAACTTAATGCTTTGATAGATGTTTTAAAAACAAATCTTTCCTTACAATTACCTGTTGCAAGTATATTTCTTTATAGTTTTCTTTTTTCCTTTGATACTGTTGCATATAATGAAGGAACATTTTTATAGTCCTAAATTTGTGGTACGAACAAGTTTTCGTACAAAAAAAGACAAATAATGAATGCTAATATTTAAAACTTCTACTTGGTTTTGTCCTCGTCATATACATGCTTCTGATCAATTTAGAAAGCTCATCTTTTCCTTTCTTCTTAATAAGGGATATGGCAAATTCTCTTTCGACACCTAAGTTTTCCGTTCGTTTTATAACTCTATTCGTGATGACATGTTCTTTAATGATAGCCTTTTTAAATACGTCAGCTTCGTAGTTCTCGACTAAATTAGCATAATGTTGCAACTTTTTAATTTCTGATTTGGCTCTTTCTAAAGTTATTAATTTTGACATAGCACATCTCCTCCCTTTTGAAAGGAACTCGACTAATGTATGCCATAACCTGTCGTTTATTGTTAATGTGTTTTGTGACAATATAAAAAGCACCCCCGAAAGGATGCTTTGTCTTGTAATGATGTATTTGAAATAAAGATTCCTCTTTGAGTATGGTTATTTATAGAGAAGTTAAAGTAAAAAAGAAAATCTCTTAATTACAAATTATTGTTCCTCTCTGCCCATCGTAGAAGAATATCCTCATCTGTATTCTCCCTAGTAGGATCCTCAGAAAAACAAAAACTTATTGTAGTATCATCCATCAGTTTATTAAATAACTCTGGTTTCAGCAATGCTGCTTTTTGATTATTTTCAGGACTCCTTTTCCCTGATGTACCATCCTTTTTGATTCCATTTCTCTTCACGCCAATACAGTAGATACCCGTAGAAGATTCAGAATCCGTTTTATTCAAGTACTCTGTTATAGAATTCTTTAAAGATGTCTCTTTATTAGCCATTAATTGATTTGGAATAAAAGTAGAAAAATATTGTGTAAATTGTTGAATTACATCCCCCAGATTTTCTTTATACTCAATTCCGAAAAATTCTCTAAATGATTTCATATCAGGGATATGTATTTTGTATAAATCTGCGTAGGTACAAAAATTTTCGTTCTTATGCCTCTTTTTAATAAACTCAAGCTTTACAATCGCGTAGGTACTTTCTTTCTTTTCTCTATCTGAATAAACTTTTACTAGGACGACATATTCTTGCTTTTTATACTGGAATAGAAAAGCGTCTACAGCCCAATTTCTTTCCTTCAATTCATCTCTGATGACTTTTAAGTTTTCTAAAGGCGCTTTTTGTTTACTCATAATATACCTCCCCCTCGATTTCCCCCTAATTTCCGAAAGTTTTTTTCCATGTGATTATTATACATCATGATAAAGAAAGAATCCGTGCCCTAAATGTTCTTCAACTAACCTGCTCTATAGTTGAGTAAGAAAAATGGCTGCCAAAATGATAGCCTAACACTGACCAAAAGCTACCCATTAGATGAAGACAAATAAAATTCCACTCTCCCCGTTGCTTTTCATTAGCTAGAGTAATGTATATTCAACTAATAACAACAATAATTAAAAGGTATATGATATAAGACCTCCCTATTTTATATGTAGGCTGTTTCCGAAATAGGAACGGATATTTGATCTAATGTATCCATAATTAGACAGACTAGTACAGTTCTAATTCGGAATTTACAACTTCTAACATCGCACATTCCTTTAACAGTTTACTAAAGTATATTTCCATTGCTTGTTTCACTTTTCATGCTCCTTTTATTTCCTCATCCATTGGATAAAATGGATACATAATAAAAATAGGGCTTCTAAGAACCCTATTTTAAAATAAATTTATCCAATAAATTATTATTTCTTCAACTTTATTTCCTCTATTAATTCTTCAAGAGAATTTGCTAATAATTTTAATTCATCAGTTTCATAATCCTCTATATAAATTTTTCCTGTTTCATTATCTACGTTAATTGCCATTTCATCTGGAGAAATAAAACCTATCTGTATATATCTAAATTCCTTACCTTGGCTCTCTTCGTAGTTCTTAAGATTTTTAAAATAACTTAATAAATCTTTATCTGGCTCGACAGGTTCAAGGTATATATAATTTGAATGATAAAGCCCCTCTAAGCTTAAAAATAAATAACTATTGAAATAATCTTTGATTGAATAATGCAAAGGCATTTTAATTTCAGTTTCAACTGCACTAAAGTTTTCAACATCTTTTTTTTCTACTGGTTTCCAAAAAACATATTCTTCTTCATCGGGCTCACTTAAATATAGCAATGGATTTATATCTTCATCCCATGGAGCCTTTGGAAACGTATTGTACTTTTCATTCCAATAATCTAGTAATCTCTCGAAATAATCCGTCATTACAGCTTTTACACTCATCTTAAGTCTCCTTTATTAATCAATAAATACTTGAAGTCTATCAGCATTAACCTGATCTTTTCCCCACACCTTAATTTCTTTCTCAATGTTATGTATCCCCCCACTACCTGGGTGTAGTGGCTGAGGAATAGCCATAGCTTGACCTCCACCGCCAATATGATGATGTAATAATGGTTTTCCTCTTAAACCAGTGATGTCATACTGAGGAAAATAGCGACGAAATACTGCATCATTTTTGATAGCCCATCCATTTTCTAAGTTTTCTATATTAGCTTTACTGAAATATTCTGGATGCTGCTTATACAGTTCTTTAAAATAATACTTATGGTCTCTTAACCATCCTTCTGAGTTTGTACTACTCTTCCCTTTTCCTACAAATGGCATTTCAACAATTAAGTTTTTGTCTGCCATCACTTTTGTAGTAAATGTTCCTTTTTTCGTCACAATTGTATATTCTTTATTTAAAATCTCATCGGGAATATTTCGATAAACCCTGACTGGATGATTAAGATTGGGTTGTGTCCCATTACTCTTAATTGTAAATGCATGAGCCAGATCTTTTAGTTTAACCCACTCAGTAGCCACAGGTACACGTATTCCAGTAAGAGCTTGCTCTACTACTTTTACTCTTCTAGGTAGCGGAAGATTAATTTCTCCAATATTTTTAATTTCATTTTTTAGATAATGGAGTGTGGATACAAAGTTTTTTTCATTTTTCTTTATCGTTTTTAATTTTTTGTTTGTAAACCTATGACTTAACGTATTTTTAATTTCTGATAAAATATAGGGCCTTTGTACGTTGTTTATACCACTTCCTACTTTTGAAACAAGAACGCCTCCTGCAGCAATGCCAAACGATTGAAACAAACTAGCCTGCTGCTCTTCTTTAGTAAGCTTATTTCCTAGTAAGTCCTTCCCCATTGTATACTCATACATGCCATTTGTTAAGACAAGCCCATACAAACCTTTTTCTGTTTGTTCAAGCACTTTAAACGCTTTAGGTGTTTGGTAAAGAGCCATTGCACGATGCGCAGCACTCATGCCTTTTGCCGTTTTATAGACAACGTTGCCACCTTTTACAGCTCGTCCTGCCCACCCCACGAATGGAATAAATCCAGCTGCCGCCATCGCTCCAGCTGTCACCCTTTTCGTAGCAGAAAGTTTCTTACGCGTAACCGGATCTACTCCGTCTACGGCTCGTTTAAAATCATAGTACCCAGTAAGTTCTCCTGCAATATCCAGGCCTTTTTCATACCACGGCTTATTGGCTTGGATTTGTCTTTGTCTCTCAGCTTCAATGGCTGCTTTTCTTTCTTTAACCTCTTGTTTTTGTTCAGCTTTTCCCTCTACATAATTTGAAGCGACTTCATCAATTTGCTGCTGTGTTTTGTATGCTTGACTATTTTTGTAAGCTTTAGCATCAAAAGTAAGCTGATAAGCGCTGCCGCCTTGAGAAGTTAGCTGTTCCAAACCATTTACGCTAAATTGAACGGATTCATAGAAAGAATTCAACATTTCATATTCACTTGAAAGTTGATTATCTAGTTCTTCTACTGCGGTAATAGTTTCTGTTCTTTTTTTCTCAGCAGCGCTTAACTCATCTTCAAAGGCCTCTGTGGAAAACGGTGTAATATGTATAATATCTTCAATATTGCTTAAAATCGCTTCAAGTTCAGTGTGTTGCTGTTCGACCATCTGCTTGGAACGATCATTGGCAACAGCCAGCTCTTGTTCTAAAAAAGATACATCTACAACCGTATTACCTTCTAATTTAGCTTGTTCAGCATAGTCTGCAATACTATTAAAATAGGCTTGATGTGAAGAAACAAGGCTTTTCCAATGTGTGACGATATCTACTTGTGATGTATAAAAGCTTTTTATTCTGTCGGCACCTTTCCCTTGAAATTCATGATCCAGTGTAGCCACGGCATGAAGGGCTTTTTTTAATGCATCTAGTTGCTCATCAAATGCTTTGTACGCCTGCATCCTGTCTGTTGCATAAGCTAAAAGCGTACTGGCTTCATATACTTTTCCCATTCCATACCCTCTTTTATTTTATGATTAATATATCTCTGGTTTGAGATTTCCCTCTATTATCCATTATAAAACTGCTAATACACTATCTAAATAGGATAATAATCCCTTTTATAAGCTTCTTGATTCATTAAAAAGGATATAACTTCAAAATAAAAAAGGATAGTCATAGGCACAAATATTTATCTCTAGTTTATATTATTTATAAAAACATCATGCTTCACTTTTAACTTCAGCTTAGTTTTTTAATTCTAAAAATTCCCTTTCGAACCTAAAAACAACTCCTTTTTGGCACTTCATGATTTAATAAGTAACCATTATATAATTTAGATTATTTATTTTCCTTTATATATATTTTCACCATACTATATTCGGTAGAAGCTCCTTATAGATGTTCACTTTTGGTTAAACACTGCAAAAAAGCTCACTGCTTATACTGTGGGCTTTTTATTCTGTTAGTTGGCTTAATTTGCATCACATGCCATTCCATCTCCGTCTCTATCCAAATCATGTGGATCTTCCGGACCTTTTTTGTAGAATAAATACGATTTTTATCATTTTTTAGTTACATTGCATTATGTTGATAATTGTATAGACAAGGTTAACTATCGAGGCTGCCATGCTAATAAAACTAACTTAATTAATTATTCTAACTTGGTATAATTCCAAATTATATATTTATGAATTTTTTTTACAATTTTAACGTTACTTGGTGTAAGATTAAAATTGTGCATTTTAATGTTTACAATTAACAGGAGGTCAACTATGCAGAATATGCAGAAATGGTTTGGAAATAAACCTACAATGTCACAAAGTGCAGTAAAATCTAAGTATGAGAAATTACTTATTCATGCCGAACATAATATCCTTAGTTTGGATGAAATTATACTAAAAGTTATTGAGGCTGAGTTTGACAAGAAAAGTGGAAAAGAAGTAGATGGCATACTTGTGCTTACTAACTATAGATTGTTATTTATCACTAAACACGAACATCGTGCTTTTGAATATAAGGATATTAATGATATGAATATCCAAGCCGATGAAAAAGACAAAAATGAGTGGAAGTTAACCATATTTGTGGGCTATACTTCTCAAAAATTTGATGATATTAAAAAGAATGATGATACTCAAGAATTTTTAGATATTTTGGAAGAGAAGATTTTAAATCCTAATATTAATATTCTCACAACTGTTACCCATAACTTTGATTATTTCCTACATGCTGAAAGGTTAAATGAACTCAAAGAAGATAATATCAAAACTACTGCGTTCCTTATGAAACGTGATGATATGGGATTTTCTAAAAATGGCAGTAGATTATTAAAAGAAAAACATCCTGATGCTCCCCTTATTATAGAGGGTCACTATCGTGAAAAAGATAAAAAAGGTAACTTTATTGTTGTTGATAAGCTTGTTTATCTTTATGAATATGACAATGAGCATAGAAAAGCTAAAAAAGTTTTTTCATGGCCCTTCTCATTTTTTAATGGTATGATTATTGATCATTTTGCTCTCAAAACTGAGATCGCAGGTGATGAAGGTAGACTTATACTAAACAATTCCGGGAAAAAATTTGAATCCTTACTGTCTGAAGAGGGAGTTTCCTTTAAAATAAAGACTCGAAAATGGTATCAAAAAATTCTAGGTTTCCGTAGCGGGAAATGGTGGAAAAGATCAATTGCATCTCTTACTTATCTTTTTATTCTATTAATTGCTAGTATCATTATATTCGGTGAAGACCCGCAGGAAACTAAGACCTCTAAGCCTAACAAAAATGATGAAAGTGTTGAAGTGAGTTCAAAAGAGAACGAAGAAACTAAGAAATTAGATCAAGAAAAAGACAAAAAAGAAGAAACTGCTCGCCTTGCAGAAGAGGAACAACGCAAGAAAGAAGAAGAAGCTAAGAGATTAGCTGAAGAAAAGCAAAAACAAGAAGAGGCCGCTCGCCTTGCAGAGGAACAACGCAAGAAAGAAGAAGAAGCTAAAAGATTAGCTGAAGAAAAACAAAAGCAAGAAGAGGCAGCTCGTCTTGCTGAAGAACAACGTCAACAAGCGGCAAACAACGTTTTTTACAAAAATTGTACTGCAGTACGTGAAGCTAATGCAGCACCAATTCATAAAGGTGAACCTGGATATGCTAGACACTTAGATCGTGATGGAGATGGAATTGCTTGCGATCAATAATAATCCGGGAAGTAATAGAAACTTTAGCTCAAGCGGTTTATTTCATAAATTTTATAAATAGTTAAAGCTAAAATAAAAACAGAGCAAGTACGACTGCTCTGTTTTTATTTTTTATCATGCCCTGTGTCTTATCTCTATAATAATATAACCTGGATGAATAACATACTTTTCAGTGTTTTATTTTCTCGTCACATAGCTTTTTCCTAAACAATAAACGCCGGAGGACTGTAAAGTATACTCCTCCCTACCATCATACTTATAATGAAAGAATGATAAGCTTAACGAGTTAAAAAATCATGTTTAGGAAATGATTATTTTTCTTTATTAAATAACCTAGGGTTCTTTAATGAGAATTTAAAAAAATATATAATCTACTTAATAAATACGGCATACTATCACATCTTAAAATCATGTCATTCTACAAAAGAAAAGCTACATTCACCCCAAAAATAATGGTCACACTCTGGTCATATTTTGGTCATACACTATAGAAAATCAAGGGAAACTATAGTTCATTTAAATTTTAAAAACCCCCTTGAATCCTTGATATAGAGGTATTTCTGAACATAGTAGAAAACTACAGGAAATTTCATTTTCCACGCTGGCAGCGTAGAAGTCACTTGAAGCACTTTCCTCTCCCCAACCACAATAGCCGCTAGCTCCAAAAGGAACTAGCGGCTATTTATTATTTTTTAAAAATCACTCACTCTTCCACCGGCGTCTGCTCATCTGTTAACGTATCAATTTTAGTAATTTGAAGTTTGTCTTTGCCAGCAGCTTTCACATGATAAATTCGTTCTTTTTCAAACTGCGTGCTCGCGTCATATGAGTCGGTGAACGTGTATACTTCGTTTGTATAAATGCTGTAGGTTCCATCGTCGTGTGATTCTGTTTTTGTCACGAGAAACTGATCGTTAGCAAACGATACGTTTTTGCCGGCAAGTGATGTGATATAGCTCTTCAGCTGCTTATACACTGGCTGATTCGAGTCTATATAGGGCGCCATCCCACTAAAGTCGCCGCTGTTTAAGCTTGAAAAGTACGCGGCTTTATAGGAAATAAAAAAGTTTTCAAGATCCGTTTTGCTTACAACATCTGGCTTAGGCTGTTCATTTTTTAACGACTTCTTGCTGGCCGTAGCTTTTATGTCTGAGCTTGTTTCTACCGTTTGATTATCACGATTCATATATACAATCGTCAGCAATAAGACCATAACAATAGCGCCTCCTATTAAAATAGGAAAAGTGTGTCTTGATGATTGCTGCTTTTTGAGCACGGGAAAGTCTGCGTAGGCTGGCAGCGTAACAGGTTCTATATCTAGCTTTAACCGTGCTAATGGCTTTGACACCTCAGTGCTTTTTATACTGTTAAGCGGCTGAAGTGCTAAAAATTCTTCATATGCAACAATAAATTCATTTACTGCTATTCCTTTATACATGCCGTAAATTCGGTTCCACAGTTCCTGACACCGAGTATCCTTGATATCTTCACTCAGTTCGTTAAAAAATGGTCGTGATCTTTTAATAAAAGCCGCTAACCACGTTTGATGAACGTCGACTTTGTGGACTGCATGTAGGTCGGTAAGTGATTGCTTTAACTTGGCATGTTCATTTGCATCGTTTTGGCTAATGACTTCCATACTGCGTTGCGTTTCTTTCAGCACGGTAGAAAGACTCTTACTCATTTTTTCTTGCAGGGCATCAAACTGACTGCGAATATCAGGCCAGTGCAGTTCGAGTAACTGTTTTTGTGCAGTCGTGGCTTTTCGAATACTTTCATTTAGCTCATGCTGCTTTGTGCGAAAGGCGGTTGCTTTTTGTTTGGTCACTACTTTATTTTTGCTTAGCTGCTTCCACTCTTGCTTTAAGCTCTTGTCTTCTTCGAGTACTGTGGCGGTCGCTTGTTTTACATGTTCATGCTTTTTTTGAAAGTCAACGAACGCCGACAAATACGTATTCCAGCTTTCCTTGATTTCTTTTAATGATGACGTGTTAGCGTGTTTTTCCGTTAGTTGAAAAAAGTCATTCCTAAATGCCACCATATCCGCTTCGGAAGAAAGTTTTTTTCCGAAAAGCTCTGTAACACTTCTATGTATGCTTGTTAACTGTTGGAGCTGTTTCATATTGCTTTGACGCTTGTTTATGTACTCCGGATAATCGTTTGAAAGAAACGTCACCATTGCATATTCACTGTTGTTCATGTTGTACTCTGTCCGTTCTTTTTCTAGTTCGTCATACACTTTCTGCAGCTGACGTTCTACTATGGAGAGAAATTTTTCTTTATCCATCCCGTCTACTTCTTCTTTTAGCATGTTTAAAGATACCGTTTCTTCAATAAGAAATGTTTTTTCTTTATATAGCTGTATCCACCTTTCTAGTAAATGTGCTGCTGATTCATTCCAATGGCTTGTATTCATCGTTTGCTTCACCTGTTGTTTTTATTTTTATCCTTTCTTAACTATACAGGAATTGAACAGAAATTCTATTACAGTTTTATTACTCTTGAAAAATGAGGTTTAAACTTTCTAGAGCCGCTTCTAACGTTTGTTTATCTCCTTGATCGTAGCTATGTGCCACAAGCACTACGGTTGTAAATACGGCTTTCCATTTTGCAAGCCTGTGCGTTTCTTCATCTACTTCTCCGTATTCTTTGAAAAAACGAGCTCTTCCTTTAGATGGTAGGAAGCTATAGGCAATCGCTAGGTCGACTGCTGGGTGACCTATATGAACATCTCCCCAGTCAATGATGCCTGAAACCATATTGGTTTGATTAACAATCATGTTTTTAATATGAAGATCTCCGTGAACTAGTACATGTTTTTCTTGATACTTAATTTCTTGTATGTCATTTACATAGTCTTCAAGAACCCCTTGGTTAGAATAAAGGTTATGCTCTTTCATTTGCTTAACATATTTCTCTAGCGCAGGCTTTCGCTTCATCATGTCAAGCCGATTTAGCTCATCAAACGGCACGCCGAGCTTTTGGGCTTTTAAATGAGGATAGTGATGCAGCGTGCGAAGAAATCTTGCTAATACAGAAGCCGATTGTACACGCTCTTCTTCTGTTAATCTTGCAGGCGGAGTTCCTTGCACGTAGTGATAGCCCGTAAACGGCCAAGGATAGCCTGCATTCGGCTGACCGAAAAAAATGGGCTCTGCAATGGATAGCGGCTGCTGAGAAGCAAGACTTGGTAAAAGCTGATTTTCTGTTTTTAATAGTCCTACTGCGAGTTCTCGTCTTGGAAACCTGAAAACAAAGCGGTCGTTTACTTGATAAACCGTATTGTCAAAGCCGTAGCCAAGCAGCAAAATTTTAGTGGGCGCAAGTTCTGGAAACTGCGTCTCGATTAGCATTTTGGCAAGCGGTGCTGATACAATTTGTTCTGCATCCCATGCATTTGGCATTGTGATCACCTTTCTTTAACTTTTAGTTTGTATGTTATGTAAAAGTATACTATAAATGATTTTGACCATAAAAACCCTCTGACGCAAAGCCAGAGGGTTTCAGTGAATATATAAATAAAATAGATGCCTCACTCAGACCAGCACACCCCGCCTCTAAGTTAGAGCCTACGGTACGTTTACTACTTAATACGTACACCAAAACACTTTATCGGCTGTTTCTTCAACGTGCTCCACCTTAATAAAGTTCAATAAAAGATCCGTTTGGTCATTTCCTGTATACTCATCTTGGTCAACATTATAAAATTGGATAAGTTCGACCTTGTACATACCGTTTTTAATATCAATTCTATACTTGGAGCAGTTTTTATCAGGCACTAACTGATCTTCAAACTGGGCGGCCATCGTAAGACAGTCATAATCTACAAGATAAAGCTGGTGATTGGTTACGTTTATATAACCTGTTGCTTTTCTAAAGTATGTATCTATATCTGACTCTGTTCCAATCTTCACTTCTACGTTCCAAGAGTGTTCAATTCCTTCTTCTGTCATTTGACATACTAGGATATTTCTTTTTTTCATTTCACTGCCGAAATGGTTCAAAAGCTGATCTAGCTCCCAATCCTCATCGACAAATGATTGATATTCTTTTGCGTTTGCCACTCCGATAAAATTGGTATCGCCAAAATCCATACAAAATTTCACTTTATCTCCTCCGAACTTTAAAGTAATTTTCATGATCCGTTAACATATATCTGCAAACTTCTTACACGATTTCTCTAGATCTTCTTTTTTAGCAAGCTGACAAACCCACTCTTCAGGAATACCATCCAGCTCATAATATGCTCCTGCCATAGTTCCTGTAATAAAGCCTATTGTATCTGTGTCTTCCCCTAAATTCACAGCAGTAAGTACAGCTTCTTCGTAGTCATCACTTTGCAGAAAAGACCAAAGTGATGCTTCTAGCGAGCTGACGACGTATCCAGTTGACCCGATTTCATTTCTTGCTGCGTGGGGCAAGCTTAGGTTTAACACTCGTTCGTACGCAGAAAATTCTGCTTCATACTCCGTACCTGTTAAATGCTTTTGACAGAGATTTACCGCTTTTTCATATGCTTCAAAAGGCTCGTCGCCGTGAAGGAGACGAATAAGCAGCTCCACGTATATAATGCAGCCAAGAGTAGAGCGCAAGTGGCGATGCGTGACGTGCGCAATTCTTTCTATTTCTTCTTTTCTTTTTGTAAAGCTAAGTTCCTGACGTAGTGTAAACGCAAGCGGGGCAATACGCATAAGCGCTCCGTTTCCGTTGTCATATTCAGCGCTTCCTCCCCACTCTTCTTTAGGAAGTCCTCTTTTATAGCGGCGAATCGCTTCGCTTGTTGCAATGCCTATATCAAACATTTCTCCGTACGGCGTCCAGTAGCCGTCCGACCAATAGTTCGCAAACTTTTGCATTAAATCATATTCATCTTGTTTTTCTAGTAGATTATCAATCAAGCACATCGTTAAAGACGTATCATCTGACCACGTTCCTTTAGGCTGGTTGTATGTACCGTAGCCGGTCATAGTTGTAATTCGAAATGAATCGCGCTTTTTAAACTCAACTGGAACGCCTAAAGCGTCTCCGACAGCTCCTCCTAGAATCGTAGAAAGGACTTTTTTATGTAGCGTCATGTGATCAACTCCTTTCTATTATTGTAATTGTTTGATTTTGGAATTTGCAAGAGATCTCTTGCCTAGACGTTTTTTCTTCTTTTTACAAAGGAATTTACAAGCCTTAATCTAATTTAGTAAGAGGTAAAAAAACATGTGAGGTGTGGTAGATGATTCATTTTTTTGAATATAATTGGCAAGTGAGAGATGAATGGTTTAGCTGGTGTTATCAACTTTCTAGAGAAGAACTGTTGAAGAAGCGGACTGGAGGAACGGGCAGCATTTTACAAACTCTGTTTCATATTATTGATGTGGAAGACAGTTGGATACGCGCCATCCAAGGTAAACCAGATATCGTTCTTTCTTTTGAAGAACACGATACGCTCGAAAAGCTTCAAGCACTCTCTTCCGCACATAGACCCGAAATTGCCGACTTTCTAAGTCATTTGAATTTTTCCAACAAAAGGTACGTAACAGTCCCTTGGGATTCTACTTCTTACACGGAAGCTGACATTTTGCATCACATCATCATTCATGAAATCCATCACATCGGCCAGCTTTCTATTTGGGCAAGAGAGGTGAATAAACAGCCTATTTCTTCTCACTATGTAGGAAGAAACATAAAAGACATTCCTTCGTACTTCTCTAAAAACAATTGACCAACAAGAACAAACGTTCTATAGTAAATATATGGAGGTGAAAACGATGCGACCTGAACTTACAAAAGATTTACTTATCAAAGACTTTACCGATTTTTACTGGCTCAAAACCGAGCTGCAGCAATTTTGCCGTGAAAACAATATGAGCCCGTCTGGATCTAAAATGGAACTTTCAAAAAGAATTGAAGTGTTTTTAACAACCGGTAACACTCAACAATCAAAATCACCTTCTAAAAGACGCTCGTCCTCTAAAACGAAAGCGCTGCTAACATTAGATACCGTCATTGGGGAAAATCACCTCTGCAGTCAAGAAGTACGGGCTTTTTTTAAAGAAGCCATTCATCCTACGTTTCATTTTTCCACGTATATTCAAAACTACTTTAAAGAAAATGTAGGGAAAACCTATCGAGATGTGGTAAAAGCGTGGCATGAAGAAGAAAAACGAAGAAAGCAGCCTTCTTATCAAAAAGAAATTGCGCCTCAGTTTGAGTACAACCGCTTTATTCGCGATTTTTTTAACGATCCGAAAAACAATGGAAAAAGCCGCGATGATGCAATTGCGGCGTGGAAGCATTTGAAACTTCAGCCTGGAAGCAATCAATACCGCTCTTAAATCAAACTCTACATATAAAGACCATTAAAACACCACCTCAAGAAAAGGTGGTGTTTGTGCACGCCTGTAGATTTCTTCACATACACATGTACTGTTTGTTACGGCGTAAAATCTTTAGCTATAAACGGATTCTTTTTTAATTAAACCAAGCGTCTGTGAAGTAGACGCATGAATTTCGTTAAAGAAGTCTGGATGATCAACTAACGACATGCCATAAGAAGGAATCATTTCTTTTATTTTTGGCTCCCACTTGTTCATGTTTTCTGGGAAGCATTTTTCTAATACTTCAAGCATAACGTGAACGGCCGTTGACGCACCAGGAGAAGCGCCAAGAAGTGCAGCAACAGAACCATCAGCGGCACTTACAACTTCTGTACCAAACTGAAGCGTTCCTTTCCCACCGGCTTCCGTGTCTTTGATTACCTGAACACGCTGGCCTGCTACAACGATATCCCAGTCTTCGCTTTTCGCGTTCGGGATAAACTCACGCAGTTCTTCCACACGTTTTTCATTTGATAACAGCACTTGCTGAATCAGGTATTTCGTTAACGCCATTTCTTTGACACCTGCTGCTAGCATGGTTAAAATATTATTCGGTTTTACAGAACTGATTAAATCCAAGTTTGAACCTGTTTTTAAGAACTTTGGTGAAAAGCCGGCAAATGGACCAAACAACAGCGTCTTTTTGTTATCAATATAGCGTGTATCAAGGTGCGGAACTGACATTGGCGGAGCTCCGACTTTGGCTTTTCCGTATACTTTCCCGTGGTGCTGCGCAATCACTTCAGGGTTATTGCATACCATAAATAATCCGCTTACCGGGAATCCTCCAATATGCTTGGATTCAGGAATACCTGTTTTTTGAAGTAAAGGCAAGCTTCCGCCTCCACCTCCGATAAAGATGAACTTTGCCGTGTGGTACTCAACTTTGCCGCTGTCTACATCTGCGACTTTTACTTCCCACATACCGTCACTTTTACGTTTAATATCTTTTACACTTCGTTTGTAATGAACGTGAACCCCTTTATTCTTCAGATGATCAAACAACATGCGTGTTAAAGCACCGAAGTTTACGTCTGTTCCCGAATCAATTTTAGTTGCGGCAATCGGTTCATTTGACGTGCGCCCCTTCATGATTAGCGGAATCCATTCTTTTAGTTTGTCAGGACTGTCGGAATACTCCATTCCTTGAAACAACGGATTGTTTGACAGCGCTTCAAAACGCTTTTTCAGAAACGATACATTTTTTTCCCCTTGTACCAAACTCATATGCGGAATTGGCATGATAAAATCTTGCGGATTGCGAATCAACTTGCTGCTTACCAGATAAGACCAAAACTGCCTTGACAGCTGAAACTGCTCGTTAATTCGAATCGCTTTCGTTATATCTATAGATCCATCAGCTTTTTCTGATGTATAGTTTAGTTCGCACAGCGCAGAATGGCCCGTCCCTGCATTATTCCATTCGTTCGAGCTTTCTTCCCCTGCGTCTGCGAGTTTTTCAAATACTTTAATGTCCCATTCAGGTGCTAACTCTTTGAGTAATGATCCCAAAGTTGCGCTCATGACTCCGGCACCAATTAAGATAACGTCTGTTTTTTTCTGTACGTTGCTCATTATAACCTTCCTCATCCCCTATATTTGTAAAAAGATGTAGGCGCTCCTGCTTACGTAGTAAAAAAATTCAGGTGCGACCTAAGAACACACCTTTTTCTGTCTCACTTATAACTATATCACAGTATAATTGTCTGATGATTATAAACTATTCAAAAATGATAAAAAAGTGAGAAAATCGCCCACAAATTCCAAAAAACTTATTAAATTTCGTCTGCATTTTCTTTTATTAGTAAACTTTTATACCTACTTCTAAGTGGCAAAGCATTGATTAATAAAATAACAAACTATTCCAAAAATTCAGCTTAAAAACCAAAATAACTGCCTTGAAAATTTCACCTACTATAACTATACTCAGCCCAAAGAACAATCAGCACTATAAATAGAAAAGCCTTCATTCTTTTTGACTAGCTATACGTAGATGTATTCATATATGTATAGAGCACCGGCTCGTTCAGGTGCATATTTAGAGAAATAAGTATTATATTATAACAGCTAATTTTCAGCTCATATTGCAAGTTACAATATCTATGTCATATAACATACCATGAAATAAGTGAATAAGTAAATGATTATTCAGAAATTTATGTTATAAAACCTAACATGTATGTTGACTTTTACATAGACTATATTTGAATATTTAAAAGAAAACCCTCCAAATTTTGACGAGTGACATATTGTTATACGCTCGAGCATTTTTTCGATGAAGCATTTCCACAAAAATACCCCTTAGAGACTTTAGCAAATCAACGTGCACTCACAAAAAGCTTTTCAATCATGTAATTTACTTAAAAAATCCGTAAACGTATCTGCGATGTAAAATACATTGCTCCTTGCACGTTCTTCCACTTGTTCTTCAGTTAAACCTTTCTCTTCCATTAACACTTCTTTTTCAGGGGCATTTTCGTGTTCCCAAAATACCACAATCGGGTTGTCTATATTATTTTTATAATCTAAACAAATTAAATTTCGAGCGGGATCATTCGCAATAGGAAAAACCTTTTTCGAAAGCATAGGTTTATATAGTTCATATTTTTGAACAATGTACTCACTGCTTTTCTTATCAAAGCTAAATAAACTACCAAAACAAAGCTCTACGTTGCCTACATTAAATTCTTCTGATAATACGCTAGCACCTCCATTTATTTTTACACAATCAATATAATCTTTAGGTAAGTGGAATCCTAATTGCCTTCCACTTTCTTCAACCTCATTTTCTGATACTTCTCGATCAGCATATTCCCACTCTAAATCTTTTCTCATCTAATTCCTCCTTATAAATAGGGACTATTCCATAACTCCAATCAGAAATGGATATTTAATTCTTCACGAATCGATTTATCTAAATATTCTTCAAAGCTTCCTGCTATAACTTTTTTTCCGCCAAAGTCAAAATCAACTATGACGATTTCTTTATTAGGGTATTGAAAGCCTACTGGATTTCCCGCACTGTCTACTCCAATCACAACAAAATGCTCGTATCCTTGAGGCAACATATTTCTGAACTGTAGAGATTTATCTACAAATGACGGTGTAGACACAAACTCTGCCTCTCTTAACCCTAAAACAACCGCTTCACCAATTGCCCCCGAACCATACCTCAAAAGAAATTTTTTAAAGTCCTCTGGAAGTTTCACTTTTAGCTTCGCTTCAGCTTGTGTCACTTCCTCACTAGTAACAGCACCGCCAAAAGCTTCAGGGTACATTTCCAACTCTTGGTCCACTGCTTTTAATAATTCGATCTTCATTCCATTCCTTCCCTTTCTGTAAATGTAGCTTTCTATAAGTATCCATTATCCTGATTCATATAAGTTATTAAAGAACCCAGTAAAACTATCTGCAAGGATAAACATATTGTCCATTTCGTCTTCGGGTTCTATATCATGAATCCAAAAATATACTTTTCCCTGATACTCTCCACTAACTCCTAATAAAATCTCATTTCCTCCAGGGTCATTACCAATTGAAATAAAATCTTCTGGTATTTCTCCTTCTAATACCTCAAAAACTTTACTTAAATTACTTTTCATATCGCCAATTCCATAAAACTTATTGACTAAACTTTCTCCTTTATCATCAGAGATTTTAAAGTTAGATTCTTGAGGAAATCCTCCATTGTATTCTAGTAGAAAATCAACATATTGCTTGGGTAGCGTAAGTTCATACTCTTGTTCAAATTGTTTTATATCCTGTAAAGAAACTTTTGGATTTACACTAAGCATTTTTGTCATACTCTCACTCCTATATCATTACTTATTTTTTCCATTAACCTTTGATTGACCACCAATGTGCCTAAACTCTCTGTGGATATCTTCATCTACTAGCATCATTGTTTTTCCATCTTCATGATGATGCCACGTATAACCGTCTGGCGGCCTTCTAATATCTATTATTGGTGGATCAGTATCTTTTGTAAGTCTAGCTGCTTTGTTTGTATTTTCAAAATCTTTCGGATTATTTTTAGGCGAATGAACTTCTATTTTTACAGGCTTAACATTTGGATGCATAAAAGGTGTAAAATCTGGATAACCATTCGGGTAGCTTACTGATGTTCCAGACTTGTTAGTATAAGTCCAAGTACCATTATTTTCGATGGAGATACTTCCACCTTTTTTATACCACTTTTCAGGTATTGGAGAGTTCATTGGTTTAGCCTCCAATATCTCTTTAGTGAAATCTTCTATTTTTAGTTTATTACCTTTAACCGTACCCTTAGCAACAGCTTCCTGACCATAAACCCCTTCAACATTCGCTTTACTATCAGGCTTTTCCACTTTCTCCAACGCTTTGGACTGACCTTTCGAAACATTCCCTATCTTATACGTCATTAACCCATTTAACGCTTTACCAAAGGTCTATCGAGGTAACGCCTCTCCTATCCCTACCAGTTGAGGTTGAGGACGTAAAGTCGGTATCTCAGCATCTAGTAAAGGTTTGATCTGCTTTTGAAACGGTTCATACACCTTTTCCGACCAATTGCTTGCTGCTTTTGGGCTAAATCTTTTGTTCAAGACCTACTTCCTTTATCACATTCCCTTGTTTTTCTTTTCTTGTCAAGGTTAGTTAAATACAGACTTACCCCTAGTTAGCTACTCTCATTACTTCTTGATCACTATATCTATTCTTCTTCGGATACCTTTTTACCAAATCCAACTTTATAAAAAAACCTTGAAAGGCGTTTAGCCAATCAAGGTAGTAATAAAAAATGTTAACACAAATATTTTTCTTGTCTATGTTCGTAAAATCTCATTTCCCAGCATGAATTTCATAATTTTTTCTTTTATAAAAATTTTAGCAAATCATTCATCCATCCTAAAGTGGAAGAACCGTCTCTTCCTAATTAACACTATTCAAACATTACACCAAAACTAACATTTTCAAAATTCAAATATGCGTTGCAAATATCAGAAGTATAATAGGGTTCAAGTTCTAGAATTTTTCTTGAAGTAATAAACAGTCCAAATCCTGATATATCGTTACAATTTTTTTCAAATATTTGGATTTCCGTATCTGTATCATCATTAGCTACAATTATTTCTACATTTTGATTAACTAATTGAATAATCTTTTCATGAATCTTAATCAACTTATCAATTTCTATATATATATTTTCCTTTAGAAATTCTACGTCAATTATATCAAAATCAGTTTCATAATATTTACGATCATCATATTTATAGCTATTTACTTCTATATTTTCATCATATTGTTTCTTAAATATATTGCAAATCACTTCAATATCTTCTTTCTTTAATTCATGTTCTGAGAGAAGGGTATTAACTAATCTCACTATTTTACAACTCCTTTTTCAATTAAATATTTGTATTGTGAATCACTTAATTTGAAAGCTGTATTCATAGTTCCATCTGAGTTAATAAAAGTCCATTGTTTAGTAGTTTCGTTGTAAATATGCGTTCCTTCAACGTTTCTATATTTACCTTGTTTTTGAACTCCAGTATTAATCAGCTCTGAAACATCGTTTTTGAATAATTCCACACTAGATTTGCTACCATCAGGATAACTTCCAAAATCATTTCTGTGTTTACTGAAAGCTTTATCTATTGAACTTTGTTTGAATACAACATCATCAGCATTGTGGACAAATTTACCCGTACCCTTAGCAACAGCCGCCTGATCATGAACTCCTTCAGCATTCGCCTTACCACCAGGCTTTTCCACTTTCTCCACAGCTTTCGATTCGCCCTTGGAAACATCTTTAACCTTATGCTTTGTTACGGTCTTTTCTGCTTTGTTTACACGAAGTACGTATTCTGCTCCTTCGCTTCCGTATTTCACCACTTTCCCTGGCACTCTCGCAAAGCCGCCAAAGACAATTCCTGCTCCAGAAACAGAACGGTCAAAACTAGATAGTTCATTCCCCGTAATAGGATCGTATCCTACACTTGCTTCCCATCCACCTTTTACATTGGAAACCACAGGCACCATATCCGCTACAAAAGAAACAGCTGCTAGACCATCCTGTTGTTGCTTTTTGGCTTCCTCCTCATATACACTTCTTGCGATTTCAGGCTTTTTGTAATTCTCATATAGATACGGATACTTTTTCAACTCTTTTTCTAATTTTGCTTTAGAATGAGCAAGCGCCGCAAGAGTTTGCTGAATCTTTGGGCTGTTTTCTAGTTCAACTGCTTACTTTGCAGGTGACAGTGCACCTAATACTATTTAATGGTATAGCATCCATGAGCTATGAACTTCATACAGTCATTTTTTACATTTTCCACAGGGTTAATTCCTCACAAAAAAGCACTTGTTGCCTCTCATAGACAATCAAGTGCTTTTTATGTAACTGTAGTTTTTTCGCTAAAACTTTAATATTTTTTTACAAATGTAAGGTTTTGTATATTTACCCCACTATAAGGAATATAGATTTTCTTCCTGATTTTCGTTTGAAGCTCTTTTTCCTTTAGCAGACACTACTACGATTTATGTTTTCAAAATATGGTGCTTGATCGCTGCGCTTCAATTGCTTTACTATATAATCAGAACCTTTTTCTATGGCTATTTGTCTCTCTGTTTCATGGAGTGGTATCAACTGGTATAAATTAATAACACCCTTACCTTCATCGATCAGTTGAAGATTTTCTCCACATGGTCGCATGATTAATAAACTTGACATCTTTGTATTATTAGCAAATGGCTGAGGAGGTTCCTCATTAGGAATAATTATGCCTTCGTCAATCCACCCCTCATACATATGTGAAAGGTGAGCTATTTGTCTTATCCAACCCAAAGGCCAGTTGTTTTCTTCCTTCTTTAACGCTTCTTCATTAATCGGCCAATTAGGCGGTAGAGTCATGATCAATTCTGCATATTGTAGCTCTTCTTCTACTTTACCTTCAGCCATAGGAAGTGTACTCATACCTGTTGTAAACAATGTAATTGCGTTTCTCTCTTCGGTTGGCATAATAACATGTACATCTATCTCGACTCGGCTTATTGAAACAATTTCACTTAAGGTAAAACTGACTTCTCCTATCTTATTTTCAACATAATTAAAAATTGAGTTATTATTTTCCCACTCTAATTTATTCATTTCATTTTCACTTTTACTATACAAATAGGCTAAGATTTCATTATGACCTTTCATTTGAGCCATTTTTACAGCATTAATTGTTGTAGTTTCTTGACCTTCACCTAACGTGTACCAAGCAGCAATATTGGCTCCGCTTTCTGCGAGCAGCTTGACCATTTTAAAATGTCCCTGCTGAACAGCTTTTACGAGAGCTGTAGCATGTATATGCAAATCTTCGCCAGCATTCACATTCGCACCTTGATTAATTAACCATTGAGCTGCCTGTATCGAATTATGGCTTGCTGCATGTTAAAGCGGGGTAACAAACCTTTTACACTATAGTATAATATTTATCGCCTTTATATTGTTTCTAAATATTCTATTTCTTTACCAGTCCATTTTTTATTAATTAACTCACAGATTTGATCGGAAAGAGAAAAAATTTCTTTCCACTCTGAGCTTTTTTTATAGAGGAACTATCCCATACTTTCATTTGATTCATTGAAAAATACACATCTTTTAATTTTTTACTTTTTTCAAAAATTTCTTCATCTATAATTCCTTCACTAGCTAATCTATCAAGGGTAAATTCACTTAAATAGGCGGGTGCTTCTATTGCAAACTCTTCAAGAAGATAATACTCCATTAAATCATCTGACAATGTTAAAACATTAGAATTAGAATGCTTTAATGTCTCTAAAAATAGTTTAAATGATTCTCCAATTGATATCACAATTTACTCCCCTTCTTTAATCAATTTGTATTGTAGTACCTTTATCATCAATAGTAGGAACGTAACCATCCTCTTTTTTATATACCTTCACTTTTTTTGTTTTTCCATTTGAAAATCCATAGTATGAACCCTTATGCACTCCTCCACCGCCATGATAGAACACACTTCCATCCGGATTAGTGAATTTCCAACCGTATCCACCCCTTCCGTACATACCTCATTCCAATAGAGTTTCCATACAATCTTTCAGGATTCGCAATGATGTCATCAAATGATGCAGGTTTCCATTGAACATTTTCATTCCCATATTTATTTTTGAAATAATTATTCCAATCTTGTCCAGATACTGGATTCTCTGCTCCAAAATCTGTTTTAGTTCCGCTGACCGGCTGACTATTATTACCCGTACCCTATGTTGATGTTGTAATCTTAAAATCTACAAATAAAAAAATTAGCCTTACCCTTACCAAACTACTTCTTTCTCTTGTACTACAGGTTACGGGTAATAAGCTGTTTTTTGCTTCATCATGCCATATATAATAAAAAGAAACCTTGAAAGGCATTTAGCCAATCAAGGTTTTTGCTTGAAAACCAGGATTAATCTCTCTTGATACAAAATATCATTATTTGTACCTCAAATTTAATCCATGTACTCCTCAGCGATTTGTATACTTCTCTTTAAGTTTAAGTCTTGATATCTTTGATCTAGAGAAGGTAGTAATTAAAGATCCATTTTAACCATTGTAAGTTTAGTTTACGGTATTTCACACTAGTGACAGATTATTTAAATTCTTCCAAACTATAATACGGATTAGAGATATTCTCGCCTACTTCATCTATTGTTTCCTGTATTTCATTTAGGATCGATTTATCTATATCCTTACACTGTTCCAGTGATTCTTTTATTTTATTAAAGCAAATTTCTAGACCGAGATTTACTACAATAGAAAGAATAATATCTACTTCATCATAGGAATCTGTATTCCATAATCTAGAGAGAGTTCTATCAATATCATTTCGTATATCACTTCTTAATAACTCGTATGTCATAACTTGCCTGTCTGTTAGTTGACTAAGGATTAATAAAAAATCATCTTTTTCAATTTTATTATTTCTAAATTGATCTAATGCATTTTGAAACATTGATATTAGTGTTCCAGTTGGTATTCTATCAGGTAGATTCTCAATTTCATTTATATCCATATTTTATTTCCCTTCTATTGGAATATGAACCTCATTTAAAGATTGATTTTTTGTCCATGTTCCGTCCGATTTTAGCTGTTTATTTCCGATTTTTATCTGTGCAGTCCATCTTGAACCTGATGCTGATCCTGGATATTTGCTTGCCGCTATAGGGTCTGGAGAATGCCATCGAATAATAGCCTTTTGTCCATCGGCAAGAGTAAATTCATATTTTGCTCCATCAGTAATAGTATCGGTTGGTTTAAATGAATTTGGAATATTCGAAGGAATCATTGATTCCAAATTAGACATACTAACTTCTCCATTTTTTAGTTGATTTTGAGCAATATGTCTGGCCTGATCTCTTGTCTGATTCCCGATATTACCCGTACCCTTAGAAACAGCCGCCTGATCACGAACCCCTTCAACATCCGCCTTACCACCAGGCTTTTCCACTTTCTCCACAGCTTTCGACTCGCCCTTGGAAACATCTTTAACCTTATGCTTGGTTACGGTCTTTTCTGCTTTGTTTACACGAAGTACGTATTCTGCTCCTTCGCTTCCGTATTTCACCACTTTCCCTGGCACTCTCGCAAAGCCGCCAAAAACAATTCCTGCTCCAGAAACAGAACGGTCAAAACTAGATAGTTCATTCCCAGTAATAGGATCGTATCCTACACTTGCTTCCCATCCACCTTTTACATTGGAAACTACAGGGACCATATCCGCTACAAAAGAAACAGCTGCTAGACCATCCTGTTGTTGCTTTTTGGCTTCCTCCTCATATACACTTCTTGCGATTTCAGGCTTTTTGTAATTCTCATATAGATACGGATACTTTTTCAACTCTTTTTCTAATTTTGCTTTAGAATGAGACAGTGCCGCAAGATCGCGCTGAACCTTTGGACTGTTTTCCTTTTGAATATGTTTAAAAACTTCTTTAACATGGGGAGCTTTTTTTTCAAGCTGTTCGAGCTTCTTTTTTTGATCCAGTGGATGCATCATTTCCAGCTCTTTTAGCTGTTTTAGTCCAACTGTTTTAATAACTTGCTTTTCTTTTTGTTGAATAGTCAGCTTTTTAGGACTTGTAGTTTCTTTTTTAGTCCCAACACTCCTAATCTGCCCCTGACGCACCACCGACTGCATAAGCATTCCCTCAACGCTCGTAGCGTTTTGAAGAATCTGTTGAGACGTTAGCATGCCCACAGTTGAAGAATCGTTGAGCGCCTGCAGGTATGGACTTTTTTCTAGTTCCACTGCTTGCTCTGCAGGTGACAGTTCCGCTAGTTTTTTCATGTTAGCAGGTGCTGTATCCTGCTGAATTTGCGTTAGCACTTCTCTTATGTAAGGCGAGTTTTTTTCAAGCTTGTGAATTTCTTTTAACTGTTCAGCAGGCGTCATCGCCTGAAGCTGAATCAGTTTTTTAAGGCCTACTTCCTTTATCACTTTCTCTTGTTTTTCTTTTCTTGTCAAGGTTGTTGGAATACCTTCTTCAAAAACCGAGACGCCTCCTGAATCGGTCATCGCTTTTTTCGCTAACGCGCTCAGCTCACTTACATTGCCCGGCTGAATGGAACCATTTTGAAACCCAGCTTTCACTTTAGAAAGCAGCGAGTTTAAAGACGTCAGCTGATCTTGAATGGCTGAAAGGCTTTGCGTTTGCTGTTCGTCAAAACGGACTAAATCGTTCATCGTTTTGTCCGCTTTGTTTTTTGCTTGTTCTACTTCTGTTAAAAAACCTTGGTCGTTAAGCACTGAAACAGAAGCAAGGTGACTGACTTTTTGAATCGCTGCATTCGCTTGATCGACAAGCGAGACAGTTGTATTTCTTGTTTGATTTAAATGCGCGGGAATAGTGTCTTGCAGAAAGGGCTGCGTAATGTAGCCGTCTTCGCTCGGTTCAAATGAGCGCAGCGCATGTGTGATTTGAGTTAATCGAGCTTCATAGGAAGTGAGTAATGAATGATACAGCGTTAAAAAAGAAGCATGTCCCGTTTCGTAAAAAGACCGAATCGCTTCTCCTCCTTTTCCTTTAAACGCATCATCTAAGCTTGAAAATGCCTGAACCTGTGAAATCAGGCCCTGAATTTGTTCTTTTTGACTTTTAATAGAGTCTAAGATAGCTTGAATATTTTCGTGAAAAGCATCGACATCAAGTGTTTTCAATAACCTGTAACCTCCTAGCTGTATCGATGTAGAAAAACAACAAACGGTTAACGAACAAGCGCCCGTCATTTTTCTAAACCTAAGCGGACGCTCCTCTTTATAAGGCTTGCATCATCCGCTAGGTAAAACCTTTTTATTTGAATGCCAAATCTATGCTGGTTGAAAGGTTGTTTTTGATAGCTTTATATAAAATATGAACATTATTTAGCGGCGTTTGCAGCTTTTTCATCTGCTTCTTTTATGGACTGCACGGATTTTTTGGTGGCGTTTAAATCATCGAGGAGCGTTTGCTTGTAGTCCACAATTAAGGTTTGCAGCTGCTGGTTCAGCTGGTTTAATTCATCAAGCACCGCTAGTTCTTGTCCGCTTCCTACGTGAAACGGAAAAAGCGGCTGAAACTGCTGCGCAGCAGCGCTTAGGTCACTAAGCGTTCTATTAATTTCACCATCTATTACTTTAATTTCGTCTGCCATATTGCATCACACCTTATCTTTTGCTTCGTCTTCTTGCATTTTAATGGCGCGTTCCATCCCTTGTATATCCGATTGAAGCGCCGTAATTTTTGCATCAATTGTCGTAAGGGCATCCGTCAGCTGACGGGTCAGCAAATCATCGTATTCGTCTAACATAGCCGTACGGATGTCTTCAAACCCAACAGCAAGGCTACCTGACCAAGTGGCGGAAGTGAGCTCTGGTTCTTTTACCTTTTCCTTTGCACGTTCAAGCTCGCCTTTGACTTCCGTTAACGTGTTTTTACTAGCGGTAAGCTGATGGATATCTTCATGTGCCTGCTTCACTTGGGTGTAAAGATGAGCAACAAACATCTCATTCATATGATGACACTTCCTTTATATCTATCTCTTGGTTCTTCTAACAGTAATTCCCTTTTATAGCTTATCAAATAAAGAAAGAGAGCACATCGGCACGTTTTCTTATATTTTTTGGGAATAATGTAGGTTTTTAGTTCAATACCCACTCTTCAGGATAAAATAACCAAAACTATCTTACCATTGACAATTTATCAAGATTTTCGGACTACTTCATGTGTTATTTCCACGCCACTAAAAGGCCTTTTTACACAATTTTTTTGTTAAAACGCATTCATTCTTTCTATTTTCAAATATTTAAACATGCGCTAGTATATACATAATATAAAGAGGAGGTTGAGTATGAGAGAAAAGCTCGTAAGACTCGGTTATTTACTGGGGTTGGCTCTTGTTTTGTCCGGCATTTTATATTTCTTTGCATCGAACTGGCAAGGCTTTGACCGCTACACTAAAATTGCGCTGAGCGTGGGGCTGATGCTGCTGTTTTACGGAAGTGCATTTGCAGTGCGAAAGCTGCTTCCTCAGCAGGCGTTTTTAAGTCACTGGACGCTTTTGGCCGGCGCTCTTTCATTTGGATTAAGCATCGCGCTTCTTTCTCAAATTTACAACACGCACGCTGAATCGTACTGGCTGTTTTTAATTTGGCTTGTGCCGGTTATTTTGTTTAGCTTTTTTACAAAGTATCAGCCGTTTTACGTGTTATCGTTTGTTTTATTTCAATTCACCATGGCTTTTTTCATTTCACCAACTGGCGCAGTTTCACAGCGAGGCGAACACGAGACGCTTTTACTTTACGCAGGAATGGCGTTTGTGAACTTGATTATTTTTTGGATCATAAAAAAGAAACGGCGCTCGTCTCCTGTGATCATGTATGCAGCGTTTTGTTTGTTTCACTACATTTTTTTAACTGTTTCCCTGCCGGATTTCACAGGGAGCTCTAGCTTACGGATTGGTCTTATTATTTTTTATTTGCTGTTTTTACTAAGCTCCTTTTTTTATTTTTCAAAAGTGAAGCCGCAAAGGTCGTTTTTAGGGATTTCCATCGTAGCATTTGCTTTATTTGTTATTGAACAGTTTTTCTCTTTTATTTTTAAACACTACGCTGAATGGTCACTGTTCTTAGCTTTAGGATTTGTGATTTTATTTATTGGTGCAAGCGTATGGTTTGTCAAATGGCTCACTGCTAACACGGCAGCACAAAAAACCTCGCTCCGCGTAATCAAACGAATAGCGGTGATTGGGATTACGGCCATTGCATCGGTCATCGGCAGCAGCTCTTTAGGAGGACTTGTCACACTTATTACAGGAACGTACCCAACAAATGGAATGCTTGTGATTGGCGTTTTACTGATTGTGGCATGTTATTTAATTAAAGCTGATATTCCAACCGTGAAATATACGCTTTTAATGATGGGCGTATTAATTAGCGGCGGCGCTTCTTTTTTTGTGAACGACATTCTGTTTTTTATCTACGTCATCGCACTTGTAGCGCTTTTAGTATTCACAAAGCATACGCCCGTTCGCCTGTTGCTTTTTGTGCTAGTGCAAGGGCTTCTGTTAATAAAGGTTCCGACTGCTTACTATGACACTATCAAAATAGATTATGTGCTGCTCGCTTTGTTTCTATTAAATGCCGCTGTGTACGCGATAAACGTACACCACGCGTTTAAAAAAGCGGCGCTGCTTCTTGCTTTTATCTTTTTACTGTCGCTGACTGAATTAAGCGAACCTTCTTTTTTAAATATTATTTACTGTACGGTGTTTTTTGTAATTTCGACCGTCTTTTTATTTGTGACGGTACGAAAAGAGCCAAAATATGATTTTATTGTCGGCATGATCTTCTGGTTTGTTTTTTTAGCGATGAAATATTACGACTTTGTGTGGGATTTATTTAATAAATCACTTGTGCTCGTTATTTTAGGTCTTATCTTTCTTTTCCTAAGCAGGAAATGGGACCTGTCAACGCCTGATCAGCCGCAGCCGTCGTTTCTTGATCGCAGCCGAACCGCTGTATGGATCATCATTCTTGTTCAGCTTATTATGCTGGGCGGCATTTTCACTAAAAACGAAGTGCTTCTTCAAAACGGAAAAGAAATTAAGCTCGCTTTACAGCCGATCGATCCGCGCTCGCTGCTGCAAGGCGATTACGTTGAGCTGAATTACGACATTGCGCACGTTACCTTACCTCATGTAAAAGACGGTGAAAAAGTGAAGCTCGTTCTTCGCCCTGACAAACAAGGCGTGTATGAATACGCAAAAATCTACCAAGCGGATGATGACTGGAATAAGCCGTATACTTCTAAAGAAAAAGACGTTGTCATTACGGGCAGCTATCACGACTGGGGAATTCAGTACGGAATTGAGCATTACTTTATTCCAGAAGGAACCGGCAGCAAAGTGGAAAGCGAAGCTCGTTTTGCTACTGTACGAGTTGGAAAAAATGGAGATGCGATCGTTACAAAAGTAGGAAAATAAAAAAGCAGCCGCTTCAACATTGAAGCGGCTGCTTTTTGTTTTAATTGATAAATACGCCGATGGTCATCGTTAGAATAAGAATCACAAAGAAAATAATGATTCCATAGCCAATCCATTTTATTCTTTTGGGCGTTCCTTTTACATTCATATCCGTTAATTTTCCTTCAATACGCTTTTGATGTTCAGTAACATCATTGTATTCATTGTTAGGTGAAGTGATATTACCCTTCCTTTCTATTTAATCGTTTTCTTTCTTCTAAAAGCTCTTCGTATCTTTTTTCAAGACGCTGTTTGTCTTTTCCTTCTGGCGTGATAGAAAGCTCGCTAATCACTTTTGTTAATTCTAGTTGAAGCGCAAGTTTCTCGGCTTCATTTTGCTGCTGTGACGCTTTTTTGCTTTTACCCGTATCTTCAATCGCCGCAAGCTCCGCTTTGGACTGTTTTAACGTCAAAACATGCGTCGCAAGCTTTTTAACAAAATAGCGGTCGTGCGTCACAAATAAAATCGTCCCTGGATAAGCTTTTAACACTTCTTGAAGCGCTTCTTTTGTATAAAGATCAAGATAGTTGGTCGGTTCATCTAAAAGAAGAACGTTATAGTTTCCTAAAAAGACTTTTGCTAATGCCGTTTTGACTCGTTCTCCTCCGCTTAGCATCTCTACTTTTTTATACACGTCTTCACGTTTAAAAAGTAAGCGCGATAGCACCGTACGAATAAACTGCTCGGTGTACGGACTGTCTTCTTTAATGTTTTCTAAAATGCTTTTAGCGGGATCTAGATTTTCAAGGCGCTGATGGAAAAAGCCGAGTTTTACAGGCTTCGCAACCGTGATTCCTTCTGTTCGCTGCTCAATCATATTCAGCAGCGTAGATTTTCCGGCGCCGTTTTTGCCGACAATTGCTACTTTCGCTCCTGGCTTCACACCGCCTTTTAGGTTTTGAAACAAGATATGATTACCAGCTGATGCTGAGACTTTGTCAAAACTTAGTACCTGCTTGCTGTGCACTTGGTGAAACTGCGATAGGTCAAAATGAATTTCTTCCATTTCTTTTGGCTTTTCTTTTTTCTCCAGCTTTTCAATTCTTGTTTCAATCGCTTTTGCGCTTCTGTCTAGCTTCGCTTTTTGTTTTCCGACCGCTCGCTTATGAAGTCTCGCTTCAGAGTTGCCCATGCGGCTCGGCGCTTTTTTAAGCGACTTTGATTTTTGGCTTTTTTCTTCAGACGCCAGTTCAAGCCGCTGCTTTTCTTTTACATACTGTTCATATTCAAACTGCTGTCTTTCAACTGCGTGTTTTTTTTGCGTCACATATTCTTGATAATTGCCTTCATAACAGTGAATTTTGCCGCCTTCTACTTCCCAAATAGACGTACAAAGGCGGTTTAATAATTCTCGGTCATGTGAAATCAGCAGCAGACTGCCTGTAAAAGACTTCATTTCTTCTTCAAACTTCTCTACGCCTTTTACATCTAAGTGGCTCGTTGGCTCGTCGGCTGCAAGCAGTTCCGCGCCGGATGAAAGAGCAGCAGCAATTTTCTTTCTTGTTTCTTCTCCTCCGCTAAGAAAGTCCGCTTCAGTTGGCACACTCCACTGACTTTTCATCTCAGGAGAAACGTCTCCTGTAGGTTGAATATCAAGCTGTGGAATCAGTGAGGAACGGCCATATGTTTGCACAATCCCTTGATCTGGACTCATTTTTTTCATTAAAATATGAAGCAACGTCGATTTGCCTTCTCCGTTTTTCCCAACAATTCCAATTCGCTCTCCGCGATGTACTTGAAGTTTCTCTGCTTGAAACAGCAGGCGGTCTCCATAGCTTTTTTCAATATTTATAGCTTCTAACAATAACATAAAAAAACCTCCCTAGGATTTCTAGAGAGGATTAGAGGTCATAATTAGGCATACGCAAATATGCACCCTTTTTATAGAGTAAAAAAAGGGAGAAATCACTTCATATAAGACATATAGAAATGGCACCTAAAAATGTACAGACTAATCCTATCTAGACAAATGTTCATTTAAAATAAAGTTTTAAAAGAATGTCTAAAAAAAATAGGATTACTTATCCATTGTCTACGGTACCTTTCCTTTCTTAGTATAAAATGACTTGCTTCTTACAGTGTATGATGAACATTTTTAAATGTCAATATCCATTTGGATGATATTCCCTTCTTTTCCTAAGTACAAAAGATCCTCAGCTGATCTCAGCCGAGGATTCTTTTCTTACACGTATTGGTTCACTTTCCCTGTAAAGTCAGGCAGCCACTCGCCGTGGGCTTCAATTAAATCATCGCACATACGAATGATGTCATCCATGGATAATTCCGCATTTGTATGAGGATCTAGCATCGCTGCTTGATAGATGTGCTCTCTTTTTCTAGTAACAGCTGCTTCAATAGTTAATAATTGCGTATTAATATTCGTGCGATTTAACGCCGCAAGCTGCTCTGGTAAGTCTCCTACATAAGTCGGCATAATACCGCTTCGGTCTACAACACATGGAACTTCTACACACGCTTTTGTCGGGAGGTTACTAATTAAGCCCCCGGTATTTAATACGTTACCGGCAAATTTAAACGGCACGTTTGTCTCCATTGCTTCAATGATTCTAGAGCCGTACTCATTTGAACGCGTATGAGTTAACTGACTGTTATTAACCATTTCTTCTCTCATTGATTCCCAATTGCTAATTTGCTCCTCGCATCGGCGCGGATATTCATCAAGAGGGATGTTAAACTGATCAACAAGATTTGGATATTTATGTTTAATAAAGTATGGGTGATACTCTGCGTTATGCTCAGACGATTCGGTAATATAATAACCGAACTTATCCATTAGCTCAAAACGCACCATATCGTGATGCTTTGTTCTTTGTTTTTCTTTTGCTAGACGCTTAATTTCTGGATATAAATCTTGTCCATCTCTTTTTACTTCTAGCAGCCATGCCATATGGTTAATGCCTGCAATTTTCTCTTGTATTCCTTCATGCTCCATTCCGAGAGAATCAAATAAATCTTTTGTACATACTTGAACACTGTGACAAAGGCCTACCGTCTTTACATTTGTATAGCGCAGCATTGCACCCGTTAGTGTTGCCATTGGATTGGTGTAATTTAAAAACAGCGCATCTGGACATACTTCTTCAATATCTTTTGCAAAATCAAACAGGACCGGAATCGTGCGCAGTGATCTGAAGATTCCTCCAATTCCTACTGTATCTCCAATCGTCTGACGCAAGCCGTATTTTTTAGGAATTTCAAAATCAATGACGGTGCTTGGTTTGTAACCGCCTACTTGAATGGCGTTAATCACATACTTTGCTCCTGTTAAAGCTTCTCTGCGGTTCAAATAGGCTTTAACCGTAATATTCACTTTGTAGTTTTCTTTTAGATTGTTTAGCATATTTTCCGAATCTCTTAAACGCTCAGCATCTATATCGTATAGCGCAAATTCAAAGCCAGCTAAAGCAGGCACAAACATGCAGTCTCCTAAAATATTTTTTGCAAAAACTGTACTTCCCGCTCCGATAAATGTGATTTTAGACATTGTCATCTTCCTTCCTCGTATTGGTTTTATCCTTTTACAGATCCTGATGAAAGCCCTGCAATAAAGTATTTTTGTAGCACTAAAAATAAAATGGTCATTGGAAGCATCGCAATAATCGCAGCTGCTCCTACTAAGCTAAGATTATTTTGATTTTCGGCAAAAAAGCTTGCTAACGTAACGGTTAATGTATGCATTTCCTTATCTTGAAGGAAGAAAATTGCAAACTGATAGTCGTTCCAAATATAGACGCTTGCAATAATTAAAATGGATGCAGTAACAGGCTTTAGCAGTGGAAATACGATTTTAAAGAAAATCGTTAACGTACCGGCCCCATCAATTCTTGCTGCTTCCTCCAGCTCTTTAGAAATAGTGGAGCGAATGAAGCCTGCATACAAAAAGATCGTTAGCGGCAAAAATGCTGCGACATTATTTAAAATAGCAATTTGGTACGTGTTCATCATCCCCATATTCACAACCATTTTGTACAGCGGAACTAACGCTGTTAAAGGCGGTATTACCATCACGGCGATAAAGATAAAATAGACGTACTTATTTAGTTTCGTTTGGCGGCGCGCTAAAGGATACGCGGCCATTGATCCTAAAAAAATAAGCAGGATCGCCGAAACGAATGTAATGATAAATGTATTAACAAAAGAATTTCCTAAGTTCGCTTGCTCCCAAGCCGCTGTGAAATTTTCAAGGTGTATGCTTTTTGGAAATACCCATTTTGAACTAAAATCCCCGGTTGCCTTTAAAGAAGTCGTAACTAGAATATAAAAAGGGACAATATGAACGAGCGTTATACAAAGCGCTAGAAAGGTAAAAAATCGTTTTTTCCGTTTATTTGTATAGTCCATCACGCTTCTGTCTCCTTTCGCTTAAAGTACACAAGTGCTGATAAGCTAATGACTAAGATAATGACCGCCATGCACACACCTTGAGTTGCAGCATAGCCGGCGTCTTGTCTTCTAAAATATAAATCATACATGAAAGTAGACATCGACTGCGATGCATCTCCAGGTCCTCCTCCTGTCAGCGCAACGATTACGTCAAACAGCTTTAAACCCCCGATAATATTTAAAACGACGTTAATTGTAATCGAAGGCATAAGCAGTGGAAGCGTGATGTTTTTAAACTGCTGAAGAGCAGATGCTCCGTCAAGCTGCGCTGCCTCGTAGTAATCTTTTGAAATACTTTGCAGCCCCGCTAAATAAATAATCATCGCAATTCCAACGAATTGATACGTATTGACGAACACAATAATCCAAGAGTTAAGCTCCGGGGTCCCCAAAGCATTAATCTTCTCAAAGCCTAAAAATACAAGAAGGTCATTTAAAGCGCCTCCTTGGTAGGCAAAAAAGAAGTACCAAATATACCCCATAATAATTGGGCTGATAATAACCGGAAGGTAGACAATTGTTCTTGTTACAGCTTTCATTTTAATGCTTTGATTGAGAAGCAAAGCATATAACAAGCCAATAATGTTTTGGAAAATTGTACTGCCTATTCCGTAGAGCAGCGTATTTTTTATCACAAGCCAAGTCGTTGGATCTGCAAGCAAACGTTTATACTGCTGGAGCCCAATCCAATCGTATGTTTGTGAAAATCCATTCCAATTAGTAAAGGAAAGTCTAATTCCGTTAATAAAAGGATAGATAATAAAAACGGTGATAATTACTAAGCCGGGAAGGTACATCCACCATAAAGAAGACTCTGTTTTTAATTTTTTCTTTCGTTTTTCCGTATCTCTTACTACAGAAACCGGCTCTTTCCTGACTATTTCATTCATCGTGTTCACTCCTATTTCAGCTTGTGTTGAAAAGAAGCAGAAGCCTATCTCCCTGCTTCTTAGCGAACAAGGAACTTTTGCACACTATTTTATTGTTTACTCAGACGCTTGTACTCTTTTTCCATCTCTTTTGATAATTGCTTTGGCGTTAAACTTCCCGCTAGCAATTCTTGACCTGTAGAAGACATCACCGCCCACATGCCGCTCGGTAAATACTTCCGGTCGAAGTATGGCTCAACTTTAATATCGCTATACTTATCGTAGTATTCAGAGTAGTAGTTTTGGGTTTTATTGTTTGTCAGAGCCGATGCTGAAGACGTTCCTTCGGCAATCTTTTTGGCAACTTCCGGCTGTGACACAAATTCAATAAATTTTTTCGCTTCTTTAAGGTGCTTAGAATCCTTCCACGCAGCAAGGGTAAAGCGCTCTCCGCCAATCCAGCTTTGCGTGCCCCCTTTATGAATAGCAGGCACCGGTACCGTTCCTACTTTTACTTCAGGGTTTAATTCAGTTGCATCAGGCCCAAGAGATCCCCCCACAAATGTAAAAGCAATTTTATTTTGAGCCATTAATTCCGTTGCTTGAGATACTTTTGCGGTTAATACATCTTCATTCAGCAGCCCTTTTTTCTTCATTTCTGCCATTGTTTCCGCTAGAGGCGTGTAGTTTGACCAATTAAATGTTCCTTTTTCTAACTGCTTAGCATAGTTCTTATTTTTTGCTGTAATAAGCTGAGGTGTAGCCAGCTGATCAAACACTTGAGCAATATTGCCATTTTCTCCTCCTGGAATCCATAAAGGAGCTACTTCTCCTTTGCTTTTCTTCTTTACTGTTTCTAACGCTGTTATAAATTCATCCATTGTGTTAGGAGGCTTTATTCCGTACTTTTTTAATAACGTCGCATTATAGCTAATTCCGTCTTTTGCTTGATTTAAAGGATACGCATACACTTTGCCGCTTTTATCTTTTAAAATTTGATTTAGCGCTGGATCCAAATGCTGAACCCAATCCATATCCTTTAAATCTGCTACATACTCCCCGTAGCGAAGCTGAGACCAGCCGTGCGTATCAAATAAATCCGGCATATCATTTGCACCCATTTTCACACGAAGCATATCTTCATAGCCGTTACCCGGAAAATTTGCATCAATTTTAATATCTGGATTTTGCTTTTCAAATTCTGCAATCGCGTTTTGAAGCGCTTTTCTCTCGCCTTTATTACTCATCGTAGAAAAAAGCGTTAACGTTGTTTTCCCATTTCCGCCTGTTGACGCTTCTTTATTTCCGCAGCCCGCTGCCACAACAGAAAAGACTAGTAATAGAACGAAAAGATACGTAAGCTTTTTCATTTATCTTCTTTCCTCCTTATACTCTATCAAGTTATAAATAACTGAATATTCAGTATTTTAATCATAGACAAATTCATTGCACAACGAAATAAAGTCACTTATAATTTAGTCCTATACTTTTACAAAGGTTCAAAGAGTCCTAGAGATGAAAAAGCTTTTTCATTTACATACTTATCTGCCAATAAGTATGTAGTTTCTAGGGCTTTTTAACCTGCCTTTTTTATGATTTTTTCTATTTTCCTTCCCCCTTATCACTCTTTATGTATGAATTCTGCTTTTTTATCACCCCCTTTCGAGTTATAGCTTTTAGGTTACTACTTCTTGAGTAAAGCTCCGCAGCTTTCACGGTAAATTAATTTAGTCGGTACCATGACTTTTAAAGGAATAGACCTGCCGCTTAGCCGATCTACTAGCATTTTAACAGCCTGCCTTCCCATTTCTTCGGTATATACTTTAACCGTGGTGAGCGGCGTGCTCGCAAATGCTGCGACATCCACATCATCAAAGCTTACAATCGCTACGTCTTCAGGAACCTTTATATTTGATTGCTGCAGGGCACGCATCGACCCTATCGCCATTGCATCACTTGCGATAAAAAATGCCTCAGGAAGATTTCCTTGCTTAATCGCTTGTCCCATCAGCTCATATCCTTCAGTCATTGAGTACTCCCCTATATAAACTTTCTCGGAATCAAGCAGGCCTTTTTCATGCATAACGCTTTCAAAAACTGTTTGACGCTGATCTTCAATAATAGAACTTCCATTTATATAGTGTTCTCTTTCTGTCCCTCCGATATAGCCAATTCTTTTATAACCGAGGTCAAATAAATGATTTAATGCATGTTTAGTAGCTTTCTCAAAATCAATCATGACCGAATCGTACAAATCCTCATCCGCTTTGTGATTGATAAAAACAATAGTATCTAAATGATTGCTCACTTCTTGAACCGTTTCTGGACTAACTCTTCCCACTACAATTACTCCATCAAGATCCTGCAGCAACTCTTCTTGCTTCATGCCTTTTAGTCTAAATGACTTTACTGTAAAAATTTCTTTTTCTGCGCATTCACTCTCTATTCCATGGCGAATAGAAGAGAAAAAAGGGTCCACTAACTCTTCTTCAAGCGATTGAGCAAAAATAATGCCTATCCTTGGAGCTTCTATGTCTTTTCCGTTTGCCGTTCCTTTTCGTATCTTCACAGGCGTATATTGCAGCTCCTTGGCTGCATGAAGAATGCGCTCACGGGTAACCTCAGATACAGAAAGCGTATGATCATTATTTAGTACTCTGGATACGGTTGAACTGGAAACATTAGCGTACGCCGCTATATCTTTTAAAGTTGCCATCTTTTTACCTCTCTATTATAATCTTCTATTTTTACTAAATATTTATCTCTTATATTGGAAGAATAGCACATTAATAAAACGCTTTCAATAAATAATTTTAAAATTTCAGTAAATTTATTAAAATATTCTCCAAAATTCTTCATTTCTTTTGTTAGTTTCGCCGTTAAAGTGACAAAAAAGCCGCTACCACTGCCTTGTTTTTATCAAACCGCACTAAAACTTAAGTAAACTTTTAGTAAATATTAATTTTTATAAGAATTTGTTCATATTTGATATAAAACGGTTTGTTGGGGAAAATAAAAGAAGAAATACTGATAAGGAAAGAGAGCGCATATGATTAGCAAACATTCTTATTTTCAACAATGTCTGCCTGCCCTTCAACAATTGCATAATATGAATTTCACGAAAGAACAGCTGTTGCAAAAAGATTTTTTAATTCGGCAAGAAAATGGATTAAGCATGTATTACTCACCTCATAACGACTACATAAATCCAGACGCTCATATTTTCATTGCGGGCATCACACCAGGCTGGTTTCAAATGAAAACCGCTTTTAAACAATGCGTTTCCAGCCTGTCCCATCATCATCCGCTTGAACAAGTACTGTACGAAACAAAAAAAGCCGCTAGCTTTAGCGGGACGATGAGAGTAAATTTAATAGACATGTTAGACAGGTGCGGCGTTCAAAAAGCGATCGGTATAGACAGTGCCGCTGAGTTATTTGCTTCACAGCGAGATTTACTGCATACAACTTCTGTACTGAAATATCCCGTGTTTTATAAAGGAAAAAACTATACGGGCCATCAGCCGCCAATTGAACGATCAGCGCTTCTTTCTCACTATGCTTTTGAAGTGTTCACGCATGAATTGAGCGAAATAACGAATCCATGTTTAATTGTTCCACTAGGAAAAGCCGTTGAAAATGTTTTAAGAAAGCTTTCGGGTGAACCTTCGTTTTCTCGGCATACGTATTTATTTGGCTTTCCTCATCCATCCGGAGCAAATGGACATCGAAAACGGATATTTGAAGAACACCTAGATGAATTCACGGAAATTGTGGAGGGGTGGGCTGTAAACAGAAGGAGTTGAAAACGACCTTTAGCTCTTTCTGTTTGCAACATCTCCTTCTTTTTCTTCTAGTTCTCGTTCATTTTGCTCTTCATGAAACTCTTCTTCTGTTTGTGCAGCAAGATAATCAAACGGCGTATAGTAATTACGGGGAAGCTTTCGATGCCACACCGTTTTAATCATAATAATCATCAACGGAATACTCACCATTAAAATAGCGGCTAAAACTAGTAGCGAAAAAATCATAGATTATTTCCTCCTGCTTTATGAACCCTTCCTCTTAAAATAACAAAGCGGATACCCTACATTCATTCACTTATATTTAATCTACATTTACTGTCATCAGTATACGAGATTCATGAGTAACAAAACCGTTCTTTTCAAAGAAACGTTCTGGTTTGCCTTGGCCTCTTTCAGTAGACACATAGACTTCTTTCACTTCTTTTTTTATAAGTAACTCGTTAAGGAAAGATAAAAGACTCGTTCCTATGCCAGTTTGCTGAGTCTTGCTTAACACACAAATTTCATTTACATAAAACGTCTTATAGTTCGCCCACTGTTCTTCATTTCCTACTATAAATCCTATGAGTTTATTATTTTCACTATGAAAGAAACCTATCCCTATGTAACCTGGAGTTTTACTGATATTGTATAGACGAGCATAAGCAGTGTTTATACTCCAAGGCTCATTCCACGGTGACCCACTAAAAACATTTGTATAGATGATTGCTGCTTCTTCTAATTCTTTATCCCTTAGTAAACGAACTTGACTTTTCATCATGTTACTCCTTTTCCTATCAACTTTCTTAAAATTCACTTATACACAAAAAATTCCAGTTATTGGTTAATTATAACATTTATATACATAGAACGAATAAATTAGTTATCGTTCTTCACTGTACTAGAAAAAGGAGATCCAATGTTCGGACTCCTTTTCTTAAATCAACTTTATTTCCTTGTACTTGAATTAATAGATGTATCTATAAAATCATTCACATATTTGCTCATTTCTCTGTACTTCGTCCAGTGTAAATAGTGATGACCTTGTAAAACAACTAGTTTTTGCGACGATACGTGACTTAATTGATCTTGATAAAACGTGATATTCGATTTTCCTTCTTTTGCTTCTTTATCTATTTTTCTAGTAAAAATCATTACGGGCATTTTTGAAGGAAACGACATATCGAGAGTTTTATTTATATTGTTGTTCAGTTCTTTTGCTTCATCAATGACGTTTTTGTTGTAGCCTTTCCAGCTGGAGATTGCTTTTGTCATTTTTAAATTTTTTGCTGTATACGTTCCTTCTTCGGCTAGCGGTAGATACTGATTAGGACTAGTAAGCAGGGCTAAGCGAGCAACTCCACTTGGCGCTAAAACACTCATCAAACTTGGTATATTCGGCGTTTCTTCTTTAAAATAATCCAGCGCTTTTGGTAACGTAGGGTCTATTCCAATAATTGCTTTTACTTCATCTGGATATTTATTAGCGTAATACATGCTGTACACGCCAGAAACTGAGTGCGGCATTAATATATACGGACCCTTTATATCCGATTTTTGCAAAGCTTCTCTCATTTCACTTACACTATTTTCTACCGTACGTTTTTTATTCGTAGTGTCACTCCATCCGTATCCAAATGGTTCTACTACCACAACTTTATTATCCTTCGACAGTTCATTTACTAACGGTTCAAAATCCAGTGCAGGCGCAGTCGTTCCTAGGCCGGTTAGTAGTACAATTGTATTTTCCCCTTTACCTTTTGTATATACATGAATATCTCTGCCATTAACCTCTACTAATTGACCAATAGGCGGGTACTTTTTCTTTTCTACCGCCGTTATAACTTGATTCGTTACAACCCAAATCATGCATATCCCTAAAATAGCTACTATCATGTTTCGTAGAATTCTCAAGAACCTAAACTTTTTTTGCACGTTTACTTCTCCTTTCCGTAAGTAGCAGTTAGTAAGCCGACGAGCATGCTAGCGAATCTTTGTAACTGCTTACTTACTATGACGCTTCAGAAAACGTTTAGTTCTATTTCCTATATAAAATTTAAAAGAATGATAGCAGCTTACTTCAGCACTAAACGAAAAAAAGGCCTCTTCTGATGAAAGAGACCTTTTACTATTTATTAAAAAGAGAACAATAAAAACTGTAACTTCTTCACTTGATGCCTAAGCGTATAACTGACGCTACGTTTTTAGCCGTTCGTTCAATGTTTTCACCCGCTTTTTCCAGCGCTTCTGACAGATCGACCGCTCCGGGCACGACGCTAAATAAAGCCGAAATACCATGTTCATACACAGCTTCGCTTCCTGCTCCAATGCTCCCTGCTATCGCTATCACCGGAACGCTATGCTTTTTTGCTGTTTTGGCTACGCCAATGGGTGTTTTTCCGTAAATGGTTTGTCCATCTATTCTTCCTTCACCGGTAATGACAAGATCGGCATTTTTAATATAGCTTTCTAGCTCAGTTGCTTTAATGACGATGTCTACACCTGGCTTTAACTCCGCAGATAAAAATGCCAGCAGGCCGCCTCCTAGTCCTCCTGCCGCTCCGGCACCAGGGACGTTCTGAATATGAATATCCATTTCTTTTTCAATAACCGCTGCGTAATGAGCTAGATTACGGTCAAGCTGTCTAACCATATCAGAAGTTGCGCCTTTTTGAGGCCCAAATACGGCGGATGCTCCGGTTTCACCTGTTAACGGATTGTCTACGTCGCACGCCACTTCTACTTTGACTTCAGCAAGCCTGGAATCCAAGTTTGTCAGATCAATAGCAGTTAACTGATCTAAGCTGCCGCCTCCTTCTTTTATTTCTGCTCCGTTAGCATCAAGAAGCTTTGCCCCTAAAGCTTTTGCCATACCGGCTCCTCCATCATTTGTAGCACTTCCTCCAATGCCAATAATGATATGCTTCACTTTATGATCTAACGCTTTAAGAATGAGCTCGCCGGTTCCTCGCGTTGTTGTGATAAGCGGATTTCGTTTATCGACAGAGACATGATGAAGACCTGAAGCGGCCGCCATTTCAATAACAGCCGTGTTGCCGTCTCCAAGAATTCCGTAAAAAGCTTCCACCTCTTTCCCTAAAGGTCCGGTTACTCGCGTTTGTATAATCTCTCCACCCGTTGCGTCTACAAGCGACTGAACGGTTCCTTCTCCTCCATCTGCCATAGGTACTTTACTAATCTCCGCGTTAGGAAAATGAGCTTTTATTCCTTTTTCAACCGCTTCACAAACGCGCAAACCCGTTAAGCTTTCTTTAAATGAATCCGGTGCAATCACAATTTTCATAGAAACACTCCTTTTTGTTTTTACCCGTATAGCTTTAATACACCAAATATAAGCGTGGATACAATTGCCATAATGAGTCCAATAAGCGATTCGTAAGGGATTAATTTTAAACGTTCTTTTATTTTCATATTTACACTTCCGCCCGTTGCGTGGAAAAAGCTTCCGTGCGGAAGGTGATCAAGTACGGTTGCTCCGGCATGAACCATAGCAGCCCCGGCTAAAGCAGAAACGCCTAGCTCTAAAATCGTCGAGCCAAAAACTTGGCTTGCGACTGCTGTTCCTGCAGTTGTCGAAGCGGTTGCGGCTGACATAAAAATACCTGAAACCGGAGCTAAAACATAAGCTGGCAATCCAATGGCAGACAAGCCTTGAATAATCACGTCTTTTAACTGAGAGTTAGCAATGATTCCTGCCAATGTCCCTGTTCCAAGCAGCATAATGGCTACACCTGACATTTTCCCTAAACCTGAAATAGCGTATGTATTAAGCTGTTTTCCTTTTTTCATCACAATGGCACCAACAATCCCTCCTGCAGGAAGTGCAACCATCGGATCAACATTAAGATCAAAAAGCGGACGCAGCGCCAGCAGCACGATGGTAACAATAGGTGCTATGATAGCCGTTAAAAACAGCGGCAAGCTGCTTGCATCCACTGTATCTATTTCTTCAGCTTGAACCATTGTTCCTTTTTTCACTAATCGTTTGGCTACTAGATAAGTGGCCGCTACGCCAAATACAGCGGGAATGATTCCTGCAGCCATCACGGATGTAAGCGGAATATTAAATGCATCTGAAGCAGCAATAGCGTTAGGATTAGGAGACATTAAATTCCCTGCCTTTCCCCCTCCAATCATTGCTAATAAAATAGCTGGCTTTGACATACCCGTACGTTTAGCAATAGCTAAAGCAATAGGCGCCACTGTGATAACCGCTACATCAACAAACACGCCTACTGTCGTAAGAATAAGTGTAGCTAGCGCTAGAGCTAAAAGCGCTTTTGTTTCACCTAGTTTTTTTACGATGGTTTCTGCTATAACCGCTGCAGCACCTGATTCTATTAATACCCCGGCCAATACCCCAGCTGCAAGAATTCGCAGCACTGCAGGAATGATGCCTTGCGCTCCTTCAATCATTAAATTAACGGTATCAGCGATATTAACTCCGCCAATCAGTCCTCCAATTAAAGCTCCGGCTATCATTCCGTATGCTGGAGCCACTTTCTTTAAGATTAATATAATAGCAATTACTAATGCACAAATAGCGCCTAATGCGCTTACTTGAACGTCCATAAAGCATCCCCTTTCTTGTTTCTCCTGTCCCTAAAGTAAATTGTAAGCGCTATCTAATATTCTTTCATTAGTCACTTCAACAGAAAAAGACCTTGCTATCGCAAGATCTTTTATGCACGTGCACAATTATGAAATTTTAGATAGCAGTAGCGCTACATACAGTTCGAAAAGATCTTTTACTTTCCTTGGATCTTTTCCCGTGATATCTTGAATTTTATCTAAACGGTAGCTTAGCGTATTTCGATGAATAAAAAGCTTTTTAGCTGCCGTGCTTCCTTCGCCATTTTCTTCTATGTAGATCGTTAACGTTTCGATAAGCTCTTTTTTCTTATCATATTCCTTAAGCTTTTCATAGTATTGCAACAAATCATGATTTTCTTGAAAACCGGCGCGTTGACGTAACAGTACTGGAATTTGATAATCCGAATAGCAGTAGAAATCAGCTTCTTGATGAAGCTTTGAACCAACCGAAAGCGTATCTTTTGCCTGCTGATACGATGTATGAAGGCCTTTAAAATCAGCTTGAACAGATCCTGCAGATAACTTATAAGGACAAACAGACGCACGAAGCTGCTTTTCCAGCTGTTCAGCATAGCTACTGGCGCTGCCCGCTTCTATAGATTTTAATATGACTACTCCGTCTGGAAGCATAGCGTATAAATCATTATTAGCTATGTATTTCTTTACAACCTTCATAACTTCATGGCGATTTTCAGTTTTAATAATTAGTGCCATTCTTGGAAGGTATAAGTTAATATTAAACCGATTCGCTCGTTCAAAAAATAAGGAATCAAGCGGCTCTTCTTGTTGAAGAAGCTGATGAACCAGCTCTTCTTTTAATCGTTCATCCCACTGAATTTCCTCTATTAAAATCATTTCTTGAAAAATCATTTCAGCCGCCATGCGCACGAGCTTTCCGTAATTACGAATCTGATCTGGCAGTCCTGTTAATCCTACAACCCCAACAATTTCTCCATTAAAGAAAATAGGCAAATTCACGCCCGGTTTGGCTCCACGCAGCGTGTCAGCCTGCTGCTGAGTAATTTCGTAAGAACTGCCGCTTTTTAATACCATTAGCGCTCCTTCGTGAATTTGGTCCATTCGCTTTTTGTCACCAGAACCAATAATGACTCCTTTTTCGTTCATCACGTTAATGTTGCAATCAATAATTTCCATCGTTCTACAAACAATTTTCTGAGCTAATTCTTTTGTTACGTATCTCAACATTTCCCCATCCTTTGCCTCTGTTAAGTAAAGCTCAATTTTTTCGTGACGGCTAATTTGCATTCAATGAAAAATTTGCGATACTTCATTATAATATACGTAGAAGCAAAACCACATCTTTGAAACCGCCAACAAAACAGTGCCTATAGGAGGATAAAAGAATGACTGTGTCAAAACTAGTTTTTACCCCTCTTAGCTATACAGGATGGGGATCACTTCAGCAACTGCTTCCGGAAGTAAAAAAATATGACCCTGCTCATATTTTAATCGTCACAGATCCCGTGTTAAAAGACATTGGACTTGTCGATAAAGTGAGTGCTCCTCTTATCCAAAATGGATACGAAGTAGATGTATACGCAGATACGGCACCAGAGCCGCCCTTAGCGCTTGGTGAAAAACTCGTATCTTACGCAAAAAGCCGAAAATATGATTTAGTCATTGGCGTTGGCGGCGGTAGCGCATTAGATTTAGCAAAGCTTACGGCCGTTTTAGCCGTTCATGACGGAGCTGTAGAAGAATATTTGAACTTAACTGGCACGAAACAAATTACGGAAAAAGGGCTTCCAAAAATTTTAATTCCTACGACCTCCGGCACAGGCTCAGAAGTAACGAATATTTCTGTATTATCTCTTGAAAGCAGCAAAGACGTCGTGACCCACGACCATTTGCTTGCGGACGCCGCCATTGTAGATCCCGAGCTTACGCTGAGCGTTCCTTCTAAAGTAACGGCGGCTACAGGGATTGATGCATTAACTCATGCCGTTGAAGCTTATGTATCGGTAAATGCAAATCCAGTAACGGACGCCTTAGCCCTAAAGGCTATACGCATGATCAGCTCTTCTTTAAGAACAGCTGTAGAAGATGGCGAAGATAAAGAAGCGCGAACTCAGATGAGCTACGGAAGCTATTTAGCAGGTCTTGCTTTTTTTAACGCCGGTGTTGCTGGTGTTCATGCGCTTGCTTATCCATTAGGCGGTCAGTTTCATATTTCTCACGGTGAATCAAACGCCGTACTGCTTCCATACGTTATGGGCTATATCCGCAGCAGCTGCGTGACAAAGATGCGGGATATTTTTGAAGCACTAGGCGGAAACGCTACTTCTTTATCAGAAGAGAAAGCTTCTTATCAGTGTGTAAAACAACTGCAGTCACTTGTTAAAGACGTCGGCATTCCTCAAACCCTTCGCGGATTTGATATTCCAGAAAGTGCCCTTCAAAGGCTGACAGAAGATGGCGTCCAGCAAAAACGAATTCTTGCTCGCAGTCCTTTACCTCTTCATGAAAAAGACATACGAGCCATTTACCAATCGGCTTATGATGGAGCTATAGTGGAACCTGTGCACTAAAAAACTCCCCCTTATATAAGGGGGAGTTCTATTTATGCTGCTTTGGCCGTTGTACCAAAACGATTTTCTTTTGGATCGCTAGGCTGGCAGAATAACACAATTAGCCAAATACCGCCGATAAGTGGAACCAATGTAATAAGCTGCCACCATCCGCTTTTTCCCGTATCGTGGAGTCTTCTTGCTCCTACCGCTAACGATGGGACTGCAACCAATAACGAATAGATAACCGGCAGAAAAAGAGGCTTATCAATAACGAACTGAAGGAACGAAAGAATACACGAAATAACAAAGTTAACTAACACAAACATCCAGTATTCAGTTCGGCTTGCTCGACCAGAAAATACCCCGTAATTTTTTAACACCTTTATGTACCATTTCATCTGCAAAATCCTCCTTTTTTATCATATAATTGTAAATTTATAGTTTATATATCCTTTTTATTCAAAAAACAAACCGTTAAATGAACAAATAACGACATTTTTATCCAAAAGAAAAAACTTCTTTTAAAAAAAGAAGTTTTCTTGATGTATTATAATCTTTCTATTTAATCAAATCATTTCGGTCTTCCATACTTGGCGGTTCCTCAAGCCATCCGTTTTTGGCCATGATTTTTCCCCCGTCTTGCCCGTATGTTAAAATGTCTTTTGCCGTACTGACAAGAGTAAGGGGAAGATCTCCACGCAAACTAAACGCAGTGCCTAAAGCGTTGCTCCCCAGCCCGAAACTGCAGAATAAACTCACGCAGTACATCATCAGTTTATCTGAAAAAGGTGCTACTTTTGATTCTGTCGCTTTCGCTCCCCAAGTAGCAGGCGTCTGAATATCGCTCTCCAAAAGAATCTTGCTATAATTACTTACAACTTTTTTAGCCAGCTCTTTTCCTTTTATAAAATACTTCTTTACTTCAGGCTCACTTGCTACTTGAGCGAACCCTGTAATCATTTGCATGCCAAGAACGTTGCTTTCGATAGCGTAATAAATATGTGCTACCTCTACAGTATTTAATGTACGTTTACTCGAAAATAAATGGATTCCGTTCATGTAATCTGTGCCTTCAGCAAACTTCGCTGTTTTAGGTACTGAAACAGCTGGAGGTCTTGGAAGCACGTTTTTTTCCTGAAGATAATCTACACATTTGTCGTACACATCTTGCGTGAAAGCGGTAAGCTCTTTATAAAAACGAATGATGTCTTTTCTGTAGGACATCGTTAAATGCAGCGTATGTAATCCCATACTAATTTCTTTTAAAAGGCGAAGAAACATAATATCAAACATTTTATCATAGAGCTTAGAAACGCCAACATTTACGTCTTTTTCTGTATATCCAACCGGTATGGCAGCCCCTTCATTCTTTAAAATTATTTTGATATCTTCAATGTAGTTCACCACTTGGGTATACGTATCTTGCATAATTTCTTTCGCCTTGTCATCTTCTGCCTGGGCAATAAAATATTCTAAAATTCTTTGAATCATTGTCTTTTGCTGATAGGTCATCCAAAGAGTAGCAATTTCACTTGAACTTAACGGTATTTCTTGACTCATATACTAAACCTCCTGCTAGGGCTACATACGTATAGCTTTATTTATTCAAGAGTGGGTATCTGTACAAATGAAGATTGTATTCTACTTTAATGTTCATTCACGTAGTCAGATACAAAACTCTGTCTCTTCCTCAATTAATTCTGCTTCATTTACTATGCACAAACTGGAAGAATTCTATGTATTTGCCTTCGCTTTTAAATGCAGGAAACAAAAAAAGCCCCTTTCCATTAAAGGCGCTTTTTCAAAGAAAACGGTTTTATTCCGTCGTATCAGAAATTCTTCTGTAGCTTCCGCACTTTTTTAGATATTGAATAATATCTTGATCTTTTACACGCTGAATAGCTGATCCGAACAGCTCTGCCGCTATCTGCATACGTTCATGTTTATGTTCAATGGTCATAATATATCGAAGCGCATCCACAACCGGTGCATTGTGACGTGTACGACGAGTTATGTACTCGTGAATGGCTTCATTTAACCCTTCCGATTCCGCTTGTTGAAACTCAGGCTTTCTTACTGCTTGACTATATACCACTTTTTTGACACTCCTTCTCCTTGTTTTTAATCATTCTTTATCTCTCTTTTATTTCCATTTCCCTAATAAAAGTAAATGAAACATGTTGTTTCTATTTTTATTAAAAATTATTTTGTCCCTCTTGCTCCAGCAGTCGTTTATGTATCCAAATGGCTGCTTGCAAACCTTCACCCATCGCTACCGCCGCTTGTTCAGAGTGCGCCACAATATCTCCTGCTGCCCACACGTTTGAAACATTGGTTTCTTTTGTACGCGGATTTACGATAATGTGCTGATTTTCTAGAAGTTCTGCTCCGAGCTCATGCGCTAATTCTGTTCGAACTTTATTTCCTCCGAACGCTAAAAAACCTCTTTCACCATAGACGATTTCATTGTTTTCGAGGATGACTCCTTTTAACATTTCTGCTTCAGCTATGATTTTTTTTATTGCCGCTTCTTTATAGGTAATTCCCTTTTGCATCAAGGTATCTGCTAAAGGTCCAATCTCTTTTTTGTCATGATTAATGTACGTAATGTCATTTGTCCAATATGTTAACGTAAGAGATAAACTGGCTCCTGCTTTTCCTGACCCTAGTACTAATACCCTTCTATTATTTACTTCATACCCATCGCAGTCGGGACATACATATACGGTTTTTCCCATACAAGGATATAGCTCTTGCTGAAGTTCAGGCGGAATCCGGTCTACTACTCCCGTCGCAAACAGTAAAGTAGCTGCTTCGTAGTTCGCAGAGTTTGTAATGACGTTAAACCCTTCTATTTCTTTTTCACACTGAAGGACACGTTCTTCTGCAAATTGAATGCCGTAGCTTTTTGCTTGCTGCCTTCCCATTTCTCTTAGAGTTTGCCCGCTTATTCCCTCAGGCCATGCCAATATATTTTGATAATTTTTGCAGAGATTGGAACGTCCATCGTTTGAATCAATAACTAACACGTTGCGCTTATATCTTCCAAGCTGAATAGCGGCTTGAAGTCCTGCAATTCCTCCGCCAACAATGACGCAATCATACTTGTCTGCCACAGCACATCACCCCAGCTTTTACTATTTTCTAAACGAAAGCTTCAGTTTTTCATTATCTGTTTTTCTATTATTTTTATACGCTTTATTGTCTTTATTTTTTGAAGTCATTCTACATACAAAAAACCGCCTCGGCAGTTGTACTGTCTAGAGACGGTTTTTTAGAAAATAGGAGAAGTGATATTACTCATTTTTCTCCCCTGCTTCTTTTTTGTTAATTTTAATGATAAGCTCTTCTTTATATACTTCACTATCTTTCCCGTAGCGTAGACGGCTATGACAGTTGGGACACAGTGCAGCAGCGTCCTTTGGCTTAGCAAGTCCGCCCTCTGACAGCTTTGAAAGATAGTACATTTGTAAAAAGGAGCTTCCATCTTTTGCGATAAACGGCGCGCTTTCTCCGCAGGCTTCACAGATACCTGCCGCTCGTTTATGAACATATTGTTTAAGAGCTGCCGTTTGTTCATAAACACTTGCCTTTTTTTCTTTCCCTAACGTTATATGACGAAGCTGTTCAGTTGAATAAGCTGAAACATCCAGCTTTGCTGCTTTTTCCTCAATCACAGGATTTGGTTCAAGTTCAAAAATAATCGCTTCACGCAGCTCTCCGTCTGAATCCCACATAATTTCTAATTGATGATTAATATACGTCACTTCATCAATAAACTCGACTACTCCCGGCTCCACATAGTGAAACAGGTAAACGGCTTTTCCTGATAAAAAATGTTCACGAAGCGCCTTGTTGCCTTTAATGAGCTGCATGGATCCTCTTTGACCTTCTCCCGTATAGAAAAAAGAGGTTTTATCTCTATTCCATCCGTGTCCTGTTCCGTATTCACTTCCGCTTTCTTTTGTGAAAATAAAAATATATGGATGCGCTTTTGGCGTTGATATTTCGCTTTGTTCTTGTCCTTTATAAAGCTTATGAATTTGTTTTCTGCGATAACGATGTCCTTTTTGAAAGAAATCTCCGCGCTGTAAATCCGTAATCAATGAATTGCCTCCTACTGCGGTCCTGCTTTTATAGTACTTATAGCTCTACTATACACTAATTTTTGTTTTCTTTGCAGATCGTTTCTTCTATCTATTGAATTTATATCATGCAAAAAAAGCAGCTGTATGGTCAGCTGCTTTTTTTGCTATAGTCAATTTTGCACCGTATAGTCTTCTCCTAGCCATTTTGTGCTGAGTTTTTTTAGCGTACCGTCTTTTTTCAGCTTTTTAATCGCTTGGTCGACTTCCGACTTTAACTTTTCGTCTTTTTTGTTAAACATAAAATACACTTTTGAATTAATCACAATATCTCCAACCGTTTTTTGCTGAAATTTCAGCGCTTGATTACTAAAGTCGATGGAAAATGGTGTCGCAAGCGTAGCATCTGCCCGGCCTGTTTTTAATTGAGTTGTGGCATCATCAGCACCTTGACCAGCGTAAACTACATCGATTTTATTACCATGTTTTTGATTGTATTTGTCTAGATAGACAGCCGCATTGCTTGTAGCTCCTACAATCATTTTTTTACCTTCTAAATCTTTTAAGGAATGAATATCATCTCGTGTTTTAGGGAGCGTTACATAAAGCGGAGAATAATTATATGTTTCATCATTAAATAAAAACTTTTTCTTTCGCTCAGCGTTCTGAGCCATGTTATGAGCAATCATATCAATTTTATTACTTTCTAAGCTGAGAAGCAGATTTGAAAATTCCATCGTTTTAAATTCAAATTTATAATTCTTTAACTCCTTATCAATCGCTCTTACTACTTCTACATCATAGCCGGTCAGTTTACCTTTATCATCAATAAAGCAAATGTTAGGAAACTGAGTGCCCGTTCCAACAACAATCGTTTGAACATCTTTTTCTTCCTTTTCTCCTGCACTTGAAGATACGTTTTTTCCGCATCCTGCCACGCTCACAGCTACTACAATTGAAAGTAAAAACAGCCAATATTTTTTCATACGTTCCTCCCCTGAATCCTTATGTTATGTAATAAAAAGAGGCTCTTGATAAAGCACCTGCTTCATCAAGAGCCTCTGGTTAACCAGTGGGCTTACTTCGTGTAAGATTATTCACATCATAATACTAGTTAACCGATAAATCAAGTAGGTTTTCAGAAAAGATTATCTTGACAGCTCGGCGCCTACCGCTTAAGATACAACTAATAAAACAATGGAACTGCATATCTACCAGTCAACTGGAGGCAAATGGACACGATAATGAGTGTACGTTTGCTTTTTTTATTGTCGTCCACCATTTTATCTTTTGGAGGTAAAACGTATGAAATTTGCTTTATTTAGCCTTATTCAAAACATTCCAAACCCGGTTACTGGAAAAACATTAACTGCTCAAGAAAAATTTCAGCATGTGTTAAATCAAGCAGTACTGGCAGAAAAATTAGGTTTTGATGCTTACGGAGTCGGCGAAAGACACGGAGCTCCTTTTTTGTCTTCTTCTCCTCCCGTTGTTTTAAGTGCAATCGCTGCTAAAACGTCACATATTCGTCTCATTACTACCGTTACCGTTCTAAGCATTTTAGACCCTGTACGAGTAGCTGAAGATTATGCCACCCTCGATCACCTGTCGGGTGGCCGTCTTGAACTGATTATCGGAAAAGGCAATGACCCGCGTCATTATCCGCTTTTTGGCATTACAGAAGAAGAACAGTGGGAATCTCTTGCTGAAAGATACGCTCTTTTGAAACAGCTTTGGACAGAAGAAAATGTCACGTGGAGCGGCCGTTATCGTCCGCCTTTAACAAACGTTACGACTCAGCCTCGCCCGTTTCAACCTTCTATTCCTGTTTGGCATGGAAGCGCGTCAAGCCCGCTGTCTACAGAACTTGCAGCTAAATACGGAGAGCCTCTATTTTCATCCAATTCTTTTCACCCTCAGGCTAAATATAAAGCGCTGATTGACCATTACCGCGAACGTTTTGCTTATTATGGTCATGACCCAAGCAGGGCCATAGTCGGTTCAGGGGCAAGCAGCCTATATATTTCTAATACAACGGAAGAAGCGATTCGCCGCTATCGCCCGTACTATAACGCGTTTAGCAATACAGAGGCAGCGAAACATAATCAATCGCCGTTCACGTCACTAGAAGATATCGTTCAACACGGTCCTGCTTTAGTAGGAAGCACGGAGCAAATCATTAAAAAAATAATAGATTATCACCATGCTTATGGAAACGAAGTGCTGAGCATCAGCGTAGAAGGTCTAAGCGAAGCAGAACAGCGCGAACAGCTAGAGCGCTTTGCAAGTGATATTGCACCTGTTCTTCGAAAAGAAATTCCCAGCAGCGTATGGGAAAATGAAAAAAAGAGATTGAGACATAATGAAATCAGTCCAATCTAAAGACGAACAAATCAGATACATGAGCTGAACCGCTTATGACACCGCCGTTGATTTCCGTGCAAGGCTTCGCTTTCCGCGGGCGGGCGCTGAGCCTCCTCGTCGCTTGTGCTCCTGCGGGGTCTCATCTCTCCCGCTTTTCCCGCAGGAGTCTTCGCCTTGCCCTCCAATCAACTGCTAGAAGAATCTACATACATAAAATTTACGTTCACCATCACACTATGAAAAAATCCGAACTAATTGGATTCTCTATCAAGAATCTCAATTAGTTCGGATTTCCCTTCAACTAAATTACTTTTGTCCCAACCTCTTTTTAATTAGAAACAATTCGCACGTTTAGTTTACTAACTTTTTAAACTAATAAACTACTCTGGTTAAGAAGCCTGCGTGTCTGTGTCGTAAATATTGGCTGTTACTTCGCTTCTTTGACAAAGTAAGATGAGCAGCCAAATGCCTCCGATAACTGGAACAAAGTTAATTAAATACCACCAGCCGCTTCTTCCTGTATCATGCAGTCGGCGAACAGTAACTGCAAGTGAAGGCAGAATCATTGCTGCTCCATAAAGTAATACTAAAATAACTCCAAATACTGCAAGTGAATCGATAAAAACCAAGATATATGGAATGATCATAAAGATATAAGCAAATAATGTAAACAGCCAATACTCCGTACGCGTTGCTCTTCCTCGAAACGTCGCATAATTTTTTAACGCTTTTATATACCAGTACATTTTTAAACCCTCTCTTTGTTTATTAAATTAAACTACCTAACCGTTTAAGTCCTACGCAACTTTATTAGGTACATCAAAACGGTTTAACTGCGACTCACTTCTTAGACAAAGAAGAATTAATAGACAAATACTTCCGGCAATCGGAATAATAGTAATGAGCTGCCACCAACCGCTTCTTCCTATGTCATGCAGTCGGCGCGCCGTCACAGCAAGAGATGGAATGAAGACTGCAACAAGATAAACTATACGCAAAAACGGAGGCATATCTGTTATAAGTTCAATAGCTGAAAGCACACACCATATAATAAAATTAAATAAGACAAACATCCAATACTCTTTACGCGTTGCTCTTCCTTGAAACGTTGCATAATTTTTTAGCACATGTAAATACCATTTCATACAAAAACCTCCTTTTTAAACCGAATTTTGTAAGACAAGCTTACTAGCAGTAATTACCTTAGCATACAAAAAATTATTTTCATATCCTATTTTTTGAAAAAATCCCAAATGGTAATATAGATATAGGAGAGAGCTGGATAATAGTTAGTAATAAATACCCAAATACCCCATAATAAAAACCATTTTATTACTATAATTACTTTTAATTAATAAAATGTTCTTTTATAACAAAAAAACTGCCGTGTCAATAAACACGGCAGACGCTATCTTTACTTATGTTCGGTAAAAGTAAGGTCCACATGAACTTTCATGCGTGATCACATAAGTCCACGTAAAATCTTTATCCACCACATATAAATCTTCTAAATACATATTTGTATTTCCACTCAAATCAGTGGTTGATAAATGCTTACATTTAGATAGCTGCAGCACTCGTTCATCATGCTCAAATAACAAATAACAGTCGTTCTTAACTTGGTGCTCAAACGTTTGGATCGCTTGTTCTCCTTGCAAGCAAGGAAGCTTTTCATAGCTAAACGCATGCCACAAAAATTCATCCATATAAATTTTCTTTTTTTGCGATGCGCTTAAAGCACTTGCAAATTCATGTTCCCACCGCTTTCGAAAGAGCTCACCTTGATTCGGTAATTTTTTAACAAACATTCCTTTTTTCTTTAACGCATCTTTCATTTTCACTATGCTTTCTCATCCTTTATTCTGTATTCATTTCTTTTTATCGGCTTCTTAGCTTATTTGTCCATTAGTACCTATGCGTTAGATTCCTTCTTTTTTAACTAAACTTATTTTATAAAACGCCGGCTTTAACGTGCACAAAAACAGTACAACCGTACTTAAAAGCATAACCAGGCTTCCACCAATTACAGCTCCTTGAATTGAAACAATGTGTGCAGCCATTCCGCATAGGAAGGTCATAATAATAATTAGCAGTGACTCAAGCAGCCCATAGATACTTCCTACTCTCCCCATCATGTCAACGGGAATGCTGTTTTGATAAAAGGTTTGAAAACCAGCACTTGCAAAAGCTAACGCAAAAGATAAGCTAAAAAATCCCGCTCCAATAGTTTGAAAAGAAGACGAACACGCATACAGCAAATAGCCAAGCGATACTCCTACACTGCCGGCACCTATTAGAAAGTTCGTGGACAGCTTCTTAGCAAACAGTGTATTAATAACTGCGCCAATCATAATGCCAGCGCCTGCTACGCTTAATAAAAATCCGTATTCACTTTCGGACAAATGAATGACTTTTGTTGCAAATGAAACTTCAAGTGAATCAATTGCCGTGGCCATGACCATTAAGAAACTGAATAATACATAAATGGTCATAATATATCTGTTAGCTCTACTGAAACGAAACACCGCTTTCCAATCTTCTCCAATTGTGTTTACAGAGAGTTTATTTTCTTTAGCTTCTGTTTTTATATCTAAGTTCGGCATTAATAAAGTAACCATTCCTGACACCACGAGCGCTGCAGCATTGGCATAGATAGCAAACGCAGGCGTTCCAATCATAAATAACGCACCGGCTGCAGCCGGACCAAGAAGAAAGCCTCCTGAGTCAATCAAACTGCGCAGTGAATTAAATCTTTTTCGCTTTTCAATTGGAATAAGCTTTGTGATATAGACCATCGATGTCGGACGAAACATCGAACTTGCCATACTGATGATAAATACCAGCACATAAATGATAAGGATGGATGAGAAAAACGGAAGGCAAACAATAATTCCGGCGCGCATCCAATCTAAAAACATCATCAGCTTCCGTTTGTTCATGCGGTCAATTAAGCTTCCAGACCATATATTTGTACAGAGCGCAGCAAGCGGCTTTATCATGTATAGTCCTGAAACCGCAAGCGGCGAATTCGTCATATCAAGCATCATGACATTTAAAGCAATTAAATAAATCCAGTCGCCGATATTGCTAGTGCCAATTCCAAACAGCAATAAACACGGGTATTTCCAAGACAACAGCTTATTTTTCATAAAAGAAAGGCCTCCGCTTCATTATTGATTTTTGCCAATAAAAAAATCCCACCCCCAAGACATCTGTCTTAGGGGCGAGATTATAAATCGCGGTGCCACCCTAGTTTGTTCATATGTCGCCATATAAACCTTATCGAGTACGGCTTTCGCTTATACTCTAGCTTTGTAACGGAAGCAGCCGTCGCACTATCACGTTAGATCCAATGCGCTGCTCAGAGGCTTGTTTCAACAGCGTTTTTCTTGCTCCTTTTCAGCTTCCGGAGCTCTCTGCTAAGAATACGCGCTGTCTACTTTTCTCTTCACGGCATTTAATTTCTAACATCTTACCATTATTATCTATTTTTTGTAAATACTTTATTTCAAAATCATTTTTTTCGGCTGAGAAAAGAATAGTCGATATCCTACGTATACAAAATAAATGATGGAAGCTACCAACACAATTCCCCACATATTGTACATATCTTTATTTCCCCATACGCCCGTTAGCGAAAACAGCGCTGGGATTGTTAAGGTCACCCAAGACTGTACAATCGCCACTTTCCCTACATATGCAGATACATCTTTTTTGCTCGTATTAAGCACATAAAATAAAAACCATAAAAACGACCAAAGAATCCATGTAATGGCATTCACTACGTCATGATAGTGAACAAGAGAAACCGTAACGTACACTAAAGCGATAATCGATACCCAAAGTGAATAATAGCCCAGCCCCGTTCCCTGCATTCCTTTTAATACCGTCACGCCTACATATAAATACGTGAGGCCAAATAAAAAGATTGCCGTTCTTTCATATAAAATCCAGTTGCTTTGGTCTGACGTAATAATTAAATAAAACGGAGCAATAACTTGAAAAGCTCCAACAAATAGGTTAAATACGCCTACATTTTTTTCATCTGCTTTTCCAAGCAGCATCAGTCCGTTTAAAAATAAAGCTGCACCTGACAGCAATAGTCCAATTTGATCCATTTTTCAGTAAGAAAAGCCCCCAGCTTTTCTTGTCCTCCTCTGTGTCGATGTTTTTCTTTAGGATGTGCGGAGTTACGGTTTACATGTAAAAAAGAAAAAGCAATTCCTTTTGAAAAGGAAACTGCTTTTCTTTCTGTTTCTATTACACTTATAAAATGAAGCTGACAACAATCGCTGACAATACGCTTACAAGCGTAGCTCCATACAGTAAACGAAGACCAAAGCGCGCTACTGTATTTCCTTGCTTTTCACTTAAGCCTTTAACCGCTCCTGACACGATTCCAATTGATGAGAAGTTAGCAAATGATACTAAGAATACGGATACAATTCCAAGTGTTTTAGCACTGAATGTTGAAGCCATATCTGAAAGACTCATCATTGCCACAAATTCATTTGTTACAAGCTTTGTTGCCATAATTCCACCCGCTGCCACAACTTCTGAAGCAGGAACACCCATGATGAATGCAAACGGTGCAAACACATAGCCAAGCAGATGCTGGAACGACAGACCAAATAACATTTCAAACACGTTATCAATCGCAGCCATCAGCGCAACGAAACCAATTAGCATCGCACCTACGATAATTGCTACTTTAAATCCATCCATAATATATTCGCCAAGCATTTCGAAGAACGTTTGCTTATGACCAGTTTGTACTTCTAAAATATCTTCTTGATCCGTTACTGTGTAAGGGTTAATGATAGAAGAAATAATAAATCCGCCAAATAAGTTAATCACAATTGCTGTTACCACGTATTTTGGTTCAATCATTGTCATATAAGCACCGACAATAGACATTGAAACAGTCGACATAGCTGATGCACAAAGCGTATATAAACGGTTTGGCGGCAGTTTGTCTAGTTGCTTTTTAACGGTAATAAATACTTCTGACTGACCTACAATGGCAGAAGCTACTGCGTTATAAGACTCTAATTTTCCCATTCCGTTAATCTTACTGAGAACCAACCCAATCCATTTCATAATGAACGGAAGAATTTTAAAGTGCTGCAAAATCCCGATTAAGACAGAGATAAAAACGATTGGAAGCAGCACGTTTAAGAAAAACGGCATTGATCCTTTATTCGCGATTCCGCCAAATACGAACTCTACGCCTTCATTTGCGTATGAAAGCAGCTTTCCAAAAACGCTGGCAATCGCATTAATAATAATCAAGCCAAACTTCGTGTTTAGAAGTAAAGCTGATAAAAGAAGCTGAATCACAACCATAATAACGATTGGTCTATATTTGATTTCTTTACGGTTATTACTTGCAAGATACGCTAATCCAAAGACAACGAGTAATCCTAAGATGCCAATTAAATATTTCATAGTATCCTCCACTGCTTACTTATTTTTGTAAGTCTTTTGATGAAAAATAGCCTGGTAAGATTTCGTTAATGTTTGTAATCACAAAATCTCCTTTTAGGTTTGCTAAGATAATTTGTGTGTGATCATCACAGAACTCAGCTAATACTTGTCTGCATGCGCCGCAAGGAGAAATTGGGCCGTCCGTATCTCCTACAACTGCAATAGCTGAAAACTGCTTGTCCCCTTCTGAAACAGCTTTAAAAATAGCCGTTCGCTCAGCACAGTTCGTCAATCCATAGGAAGCGTTTTCAATATTGCATCCACGATAAATCTTCCCATCGGTTGTTAAAAGAGCTGCACCAACATGGAAGTGAGAATACGGTACATGTGCTTGTTTGCTTGCTGCGATTGCTTCATCTATTAATTGTTTTGGCTCCACCGTCATCATCCTTTGCTTAGTTTACAGCAGGTTAGTTAGTACTAACCTGCTGTCATTTATTAATAATCAGAGTTGCTTAATTGACCTTTTGCAATTGATACGCCAGAGCTTGCACCAATACGTGTTGCACCTGCTTCAATCATTGCTTTTGCATCTTCTAAGCCGCGAACGCCGCCAGAAGCTTTTACACCTACATCCGGTCCAACCGTTTTTCTCATAAGCGCTACGTCTTCTACCGTTGCGCCTCCTGTTGAGAAGCCCGTTGACGTTTTAACAAAATCAGCTCCAGCTTTTACAGCTAGCTCAGAAACTTTTGCTTTTTCTTCGTCAGTTAAAAGAGCTGTTTCAATAATTACTTTTACTAGCGCTTTTCCTTTTGCAGCATCTACTACTGCTTGAATGTCGCTTTGCACTAAGTCATAGTTTTTATCTTTTAACGCGCCGATGTTGATCACCATATCTACTTCATCTGCACCGTTTTCGATTGCATTTGTTGTTTCGAATGCTTTTACTGCTGAAGTCGTAGCTCCAAGAGGGAAACCGATTACCGTACACACTTTTACTTCTGGAGCATCTTTTAATAACTCAGCTGCTTTTTTTACCCACGTTGGATTTACGCAAACTGAAGCGAATGAATATTCTTTTGCTTCTTGTGCTAAAACCGTAACTTGCTCTTCTGTTGCATCTGCTTTTAATAATGTATGATCAATAATACCCGTAATGTTTTGACTCATTTTGTTCTTCCTCTCTCTTTCTTAATGAATTTCTTTATAAATTAACGTTGGAGCTTCTACTTTTTCAGCGACCGTGCTGTAAGAATCATAAACGATATCCATCACTTCTTGTACATCTTCGCTGTTGCTGTGGATTGTAACAAGAGAGTCGCCTTTTTTCACTTGGTCTCCAACTTTTTTATTAAGCATGATACCAACTGCTAAGTCGATTTCAGATTCTTTTGTTGCACGTCCTGCACCTAGCTTCATTGCTGCTACGCCAATTTTTTCTGCAACGATTTCTGAAATGTAGCCATCTTCTTTTGCTGGCACTTCAATTTTGTGCGCTGCATCCGGTAATTTAGACGGATCGTCTGCCACAGAAGCGTCTCCGCTCTGTGCGCTTAAGAATGTTTTAAATGATTCTAATGCTTTTCCGTTCTTAATTACTTCTTGAAGCATTGCACGCGCTTCGTCTAAGCTGCTTGCTTTTTCAGCAAGTACAACCATATGACTTCCTAATGTTAAGCAAAGCTCCGTTAAATCTTCAGGGCCTTCGCCTTTTAACGTGTCGATTGCTTCTTTCACTTCAAGCGCATTACCAACCGCAAAACCTAGAGGCTGGCTCATATCTGAAATGATTGCTTTTGTGTTTCGGCCTACGCCTTTTCCGATTTCAACCATTGCTTTTGCTAATTCTTCAGCGTCTTCAAGCTTCTTCATGAATGCGCCGTTCCCCGTTTTCACGTCCAAGCAAATGGCATCTGCTCCAGCCGCAATTTTCTTACTCATAATTGAGCTTGCAATTAACGGAATCGAATCAACCGTTGCTGTTACATCACGAAGCGCATAAAGTTTTTTATCCGCTGGCGTTAAGTCTCCGCTTTGACCGATAACGGCAATTTTATTTGTATTTACTAAACGAATGAATTCTTCGTTTGTAATTTCAACGTGGAAGCCAGGCACTGCTTCTAGTTTATCAATCGTACCGCCAGTGTGTCCTAAGCCGCGGCCAGACATTTTGGCAACCGGTACATCAACCGCAGCTACTAAAGGACCTAATACAAGTGTTGTTGTATCACCTACGCCGCCTGTGCTGTGTTTGTCTACTTTAATACCTTCAATTTTTGATAAGTCAATTTGATCGCCTGATTCAACCATTGCTTGCGTTAAATTTACGCGTTCTTCCTGCGTCATTCCTTGAAAGTAAATCGCCATCGCAAATGCCGATAGCTGATAATCAGGTAAATCCCCTTTTGTATAACCTTCGATAATAAAATCGATTTCTGCTTTATTTAATTCATGTCCATTACGTTTTTTTTCAATTAAGTCAACCATTCTCATGACGTTTTCCCCCTAAAAGTATCTGCATATTGTGCATCCACTAAAACGTTTTCAACAACTTACACCCTTACTATATAATAGCTTTGAACAATTGTAAACAGATATATTTACATTTGTTCAAAAATATTTATAGCCGCTGTTTTAGTGAATAAAAAAAGACTTCCGCACTCGGAAGTCTTCCCTTATTTTTCAGCTTTTATCACAAATGACAATACGATTCTGTACTTATTCTTTACCTTTTTATAAGGAATTAATACATATGGCTGATCAGGGGGTGTAAATTGTTCAATTCCTTTTTGATTAGCATCAGGAGAAAAATACATTCTTCCCCACCGTTTAATGATATAGCCCGTGGTTCCTTTGGCAATCACTCCGTCTTTTGAAACGTCCCCTTGAAAAGGATACCGGTTTCGCTGTGCCTGCAGAGACGACACGGAATAAGATACAATATCTTCTACTATTTCAATTCGATGAAGCTTTTGCTCTTGAAAAAACAGCGTCTTCATCTCCTTTACTCTTGTTTATCTAATAAAAAGCGCGCCGTGAACTGATCAGTAACGAGTACATTTGCAAATTTCCCTTGCAGCGCTCCGTAAATGCTGTCGATTTTCTGATCCCCGCCAGCTACTAAAATGGCGTACTCTTTCTTCTTCAGCTCCTCCAAATCAAGTCCAAGCGTCCGTTCATCCAGGCTTTCATTGCAAATTTGTCCATCCTTATCAAAAAAGCGTGAACAAATGTCTCCTACTGCTCGCGAGGAAATCATCTCTACATCTTGCTCGGAAAAGTAGCCAAGCTGAAAAAGCAGCGAATCCGTTTTAATGGGGCCCGTAGTAAACACGGCAATGTTGGCTTGCTTGCCTAAATCTAAAATGCGCTTAATATGACGGTCTGTTTCCATTGCTTTTTTGACTACCACGTGATCAACAATCACAGGCAACGGAAGATGCATAGGAGGCGTATTGTATGCCTTTCCAAATAAGTACATAATTTCAGAAGCATACGTGCTCGTTTCCGAATGGCTTACTCCGCCTTTTAACTGCACAACCTGCACGTCATTCACATACTTTTGTTTTAAATCGATGGCCACTTGATAAAGAGTTGTTCCCCACGTCACCCCAATAATATCTCCATCTTTTACGATGTCATAGAGATAGTCAGCTGCTGCCACGCCTAGATGACTTTTAATAATGTGATTTTCATATTGAGGCACCGGTGTGACGATTGCTTTTTTTAGATTGAATTTTTGTTCAAGCTGAGAAGACAATTTTTCACTATTGATAGATGAATCCACAATTTTAATTTGAACAATGCCTTCTTCTTTTGCTGTCTGCAGCAATCGAGAAACCGTAGGCCTTGATACACCAAGTTTTTTTGCAATTTCACTTTGATTATAATCAAGAATATAATACATCCTTGCCGCTTCAATCACCTTATTAAATTTCTCTTGATCCATCTCCATCGACTTGTTCTCCCTTACCTCATGAATTTCTTATCCCAATTTTACCAAACTTATGTCTTTAGTTTACTTGTTTGGTGAACAAAATTTCAAGAGGGGATTTTGTAACTGAGATGAAAAGAGAAATACTAAGGAATGACGGTGACCAATTTAAGATAACAAAACACGGGTCTACACTTCTTCCGTTTCCACTAAATAAATCCGATCATCAAACTTCCCGCGCTTCTTGGCCTTCTCCTCACGCACTTTCTCCAGCTGTTTGGGCGTTGCCCCGTGTACAGCTGCTAGCGCGTGCATAACTTCTAGTAAATCTGCGAGTTCTTCAATGGCATCTTGATGCGTTTGGGCTTCTATGTATTCTTGAAGCTCTTCTTTTGCCTTTTTCTTCAGCTCATTTTGATACTCATCTCGCTGCAGCACGCGTGATTTGAAGGTGTTTCCACTTTGTTCAATAATTGTGGGAATTTTATCTCGCACTAGCTTGTTATAAGTAGGCATCGCTTTACCTCCCTCTCTTATCTTTCTAGTAAACTAGTATTTTTCAAATTCTGCTTGGTTTCCGTTAAACACATTTAAATCAATAAACGTTTCTTCACCTTTATAGCCGCTTAACCGCCCTTTGTCCGTATACTGCCAAAACGTCCATTCTCGCTGTTCTTCAAGAGTTGGCTTTTTCACAACGTCGCGAATCCAAATATCACATCCGGGATATCTGTTTTTAATGTACAAGTCATACGCTTTAGGCGTCGTATAAAGAATAACGCGCTTGTCATAATGAGATTCAAGACGTGTAATCATACTAGAAAGCTCCTTGTATACATGTTTCTGAGACGGAAGGTTTTGTTTTTTGTCTCCGTAAAATTCAACATCAATCACGGGAGGCAGATCGTTATCTTTAAGAGAAACCGTTTTGATAAAATTAGCCGCTTGTGTGGAGCCTTTACTATCGTAACTAAAAAAGTGATAAGCTCCGATCCGCATGCTTTTGCGATTTGCTTGTGCCCAATTTTGTTTAAATAAAGGATCTTGAAATGAACTCCCTTCCGTTGCTTTAATAAAAGCAAACTGAATATCTTGTTTACTCAACACATTCCAAACAATCTCCCCTTGATAAGAAGATACGTCCACACCTTTTACTTCATAGCGGTTGGCACTCATTGCATTTGGAATTACCCAGCCTTTACTCCATAGTAAAAATATAAAGCTTACAAGAGCGACTAATATAACTCCTGCGGCAAGAAATCTTTTGTTCTTTTGATTTGCTTTGTCTATTGTGTTTACCCCCTTTTTTAGAAAATACTTCTAATATTCTAACATAAAAAGGATTTCCCAAAATAATATAGCCTCCAAGTCTGTGGCATTAAATACAAAAAAACCACCTAAAAATCAGGCGGCTTTTCTTTTATACTGCGTCTTCAGATGGCTCGTTATCTTTGGCTGCTTCTATCAGTAAGAAAATAGCCGTTAAGATATGCATGATCATGCCGACAATTGGAATCCACGCAATAGCAGAACAGACAATTCCCATGATATGCCCTGTCCGAACTTTGTTTGTTTTAATCGCAAATACTAAACCTACGACGTGCAATGCGAGCATTAGAATGAGTGGCGTGTAGGCTAGACTTATAACCAAGGTACCGCCTAAGAGGGGAATCCCCCAGAGAGCCTCCAATCCTCCGCTGACCCATTTCAATATACGACTTGTTTTTCCCATTGTATCCTCCCCCTTTGCCTTCAATGTATGCACAAAAGTTTTGTTTCTGAACGTTTGTATATGAAAAAAGCGGCAAAAATGCGCGTTCTAAAATAAGCTGATAGTCCCAAACGAAAATAAGTTTTTATGTAGAAATAGTTTAATAGTGGAACATAAACGAGAGGAAAAGCGGCGTTTTACATGTAATAACGAGGAGCTCTTCGTAAAGAGAACGAATTAAACATAAACAAAAAAGCCGAACTCAAAATGTAAGCTCGGCTTTTTCTTATATAACAAATAAAAGTATTATAAAATGTTTTTAGTATTAGTGTTCTCGACTCTTCTCAAATTTTTCAACAGCCTCAAAATCAAGCTCAGCTGATATCCAATCGCCTTTTTCCGGGAATTCTAGATTTCGAACGACTATTTTATTCGGCCCTTTTTTTTCTAAAATTTTCGCCTGGCAGTTTTTGTACATAACTACTTCTCGTTCTTTGATATCTGTCCACAACAAGTGCAGAACCCCTTTCAATTTTAAGAAGTTAATATTTCGAAACACTGTTTTACATTTTATTATATTTTTTTGGATTTGTTAATTTTTTTGTCTTGTTTTTCATAAAAAAATGATCAAAACGCTTTTTTCTACTACAATATACCCAAAATATCTTTTAACCTTTAAATATTTATGTTATATTTTTAAAATTGTATTACAAGTTTTTTGTTTTTTCCTTTTCGTTTCTCCTCTTTTCATCTTTTTACGTATTCACAATAGACATCTCAACCTATACTAATACGTATCAAGGCTTAAAAGTTCAAAAATATCTTAACATATCAAAAATTATTGGGTTGTTCACTAGAAATCCAATCGAATTTACAAAAACTCCACCGAAAAAACTAGAGGCCTTTAGCCATACAAAAGACTGCTTTTACCGCATTTATATTTTAATGAATACTAACAACACAATTTGAGGTGCCAATAATGAACGTACTAACAAACGCTATAATTATCTTATTAGCTTATTTAATTGGATCAATTCCTTTTGCTTTAGTGATTGGAAAAGGGTTTTACAAAACCGATGTTCGTAAGCACGGAAGCGGTAACTTAGGAGCTACTAATACCTTTCGCACTTTAGGAAAGAAAGCAGGTATTATAGTATTGATCGGCGATATAGCAAAAGGCTCGCTAGCCGTCTGTTTACCGCTTATGATGAATAGTCACTTGCATATGCTTGTCCCTGGATTTATTGCTATTCTCGGACATAGCTATCCGGTTTTTGCAAGGTTTAAAGGAGGAAAATCTGTAGCGACTGCCGCTGGTGTATTCCTTGCATTTTCACCATTAGCTTTCATTCTAGGGATTCTTGCTTTTTTAATTTCTCTCAAAATTTCTAAATACGTATCCTTATCTTCACCTATTGGCGCATTGGTTGCCTTTTTGGCATCACTCTATGTAGGTGATGTTGTACTAATCGTATTTGCAGCCATTATTTTTGTTTTCATTACATGGAAGCATATTAAAAACTTCAAACGAATTAAATTGGGTACAGAACCTAAGGTACATTTTTAAACGTACTAAGGTTAGTAATCTTTAAATGGTGTTACCAAAAAGGTGTTCATGAGTTGAACACCTTTTTAATTATTTTAGTACGTCTTGTCCCAAGATAGACGTAAATTATGAAATTTATTTAAACATGCTCTTGATTATAGACTAAACAATACATTTTGCTGCTTCCTATATCTCATTTTGTAATTTGATATTTACTATTTAACCACCTTAAAACGATGAGCGTTAAGGCACCAGCAGCTAAATATAAGAAGCCTCCAACTTCTATTACATAGCCAAAAGGTGGAATAAGCTTTGGTAAAAAAACCATCCCTGCAAGAGAAATAAAAATTAAGACAAAGAGTAGAAAAAAGTCCTTAATCTTATTCGTAATTTTGTAAACAGATTTTTGTATCCATTTTAAAAGCAGAAAAACATCAAGAGAAATAATAGCTGCAACAATAACAAAAGTGACGATTGCCGTTCCGATATAAACAGTCTGGCTGCTATCCTTAACATAATGTACAACAATATTTCCTATCCCGCTTACTATAGCCATCAAGCTTGCAAGCTGTAACAATAAAAAGCTTATAAAAAAAGCAGTGCTTTTTAAGGGTTCTTTAGGTAACTGTTTAATCATTTCATCACAGTACGTCTTAAGGTTTTCTCCAAACACCTCTTCAGCACGCTTCCCTTCCGCTTGTGCGTCAATAAGGTGATCTAAAAGCTCCATCAATAATTCTTCAGCCTGCTGTTCAGAAACTGACACACTTGTTCGAATGTAAACAAGCATATTATCATAGTACTCTTCATTTTCCTTGGTCAGCTCTTTTCGCTTCTTATTATTTAATTTAATTAATTCCTTAGCGTTCATCGTAAAAACTCCTATTCAACAATTTATCTACAGGGTTTTGAATGTTGATCCATTCCTCTTGGATTTCACATAATGCGCTCTCACCAGATGCCGTAAGATGATAGTACTTTCGTTTAGGACCTGAAGGCGATGCTTTCATTTCTCCCTTTATTAATCCCTCCTTTTGAAGACGTAGTAAAATTGGGTAAATCGAACCTTCACTCACATCATTTAATCCATATTGTTGAAGCTTCTGGGATAGCTCATAGCCATAAACCGTTTCTTTTTGAATGATTGATAAGATACACCCTTCTAAAATTCCTTTTAACAATTGACTTCTCAAAGACATATCGATTTCTTCCTTTTCACTATCTTGTTATACAAGATACATTTTTAAAGTAAAGCTACCTTGCAAGACAAGATAGCTTTACATCACTCATAATAACCGATTTATGGTAAGTATTCAACCATTTATTTACTTTTTTTATTAAACCACTTAACATAGTAATCTTTTTAGTAAATTTGAATAAATAAATGAAACCTTTCCTCTCTACTAACCGTATACCTATCATGCACGTATTAGTTAAAGGAGGAAGACTTGTGCTAAAACGAATTTCACTGTTTATTTTCGTTAATATTTTAGTATTAATTACAATCACAACGATTACATCTTTATTAGGTGTTCAAAGCTATATGGGAAGCGGCGGTTACGGCGGCCTGCTGGCATTTAGCGTCATTGCCGGCTTCAGCGGCGCGATTATTTCTCTTATGATGTCACGCTTAATGGCAAAGTGGATGATGGGTGTTCAAGTTATTGATGAACGTTCCCCTCAAGGTGAATATGAACGATTTGTTTTAGAAGAAACGCACCGACTTGCATCTGTTGCAGGATTAAGAAAAATGCCTCAGGTCGGAATTTATCACTCGGCGGAAGTTAATGCTTTTGCAACAGGGCCAAGTAAAAGACGCTCACTTGTTGCTGTTTCAAGCGGAATGCTTGAACGAATGGACCGCGATGCGATCAGCGGCGTTATCGCTCACGAAATAGCGCATATTAAAAGCGGTGATATGGTCACAACTACGCTTCTGCAAGGAGTATTAAATACATTCGTTATTTTCTTCTCTCGTTTAGTAGCCAAAGCGGTGTCAAACTTTGTGCGAGAAGAGTTTGCGATGGTTGTTTATTTCCTTACATCGATTGTATTTGAGATTCTCTTTAGTATCTTAAGCAGCCCAATTATTTTCTGGCATTCAAGAAGACGTGAATTCAAAGCCGATGAGCTTGCAGCTAAACTCGGTGGTAAAGAAAAAATGATTTATGCGTTAGAATCGCTTCGTCATACTACTTCATTAGTAGATGACCGTCAAAAATCAATTGCCGCTTTTAAAATTAGCGGTAAAGAAAAATTCTCACGCTTATTTTCTACTCATCCACCGCTTGAAAAACGCATTGAGCGCTTGCATTCACTGTAAGCAGACAAAACCAGCTTCTTTAAAGAAGCTGGTTTTTTTATGTTATGACTGAGGAGCAAGCACACGTGCAGCTTCCCACAGCAAGACGCCGTCTTTATTTTTTGTTAATTCCACGTAGCCTTCTTTTTCTAGATACGTAAGCTGGCCGTACACTTCTGAGAAAATAAAGTCAGGTGCTTTTTGATACATATCCGGGAAAAATGCAGCGCTGACTTCAAGCGTTGTTTTCTTTCCTTCCCCCATCGCTTGTAACACGCGCAGCGCCCATTTATGCTGCTTTTGAATACGTTCCATAATTAAAGAATGAATGTCACTAAGCGGTTCACCATGACCGCTGTAAATCAAATCAATGTCGTAGTTCAACGTTTTTTCTAGAGACGCTAAGTAGTCCAATAGCGGCGTTGGCTTAGGGTTTTGAATGGTTGGCTCTAGGTATGGATTTGACGGGACTTTTGGCAAAATATGATCTCCGCCAAACGCGACTTTTTCTTTTCGATTGTAAAACATCAGCTGACTCAAAGAATGTCCCGGCGTTTCAATTACTTCCCACTCACTCGCATACGGAAGTGTATCGCCTTCTTTTAAATAACCTGCCAGCTTCTGCCCTTTAGGTGAATAAACTTGAATCGCAGCCGTTGCTTTACGAAGCCATTCTTCCATTACATCATCACTGACTCCAAACTCTATAAGGAAATTACGGTATAACTCATTATGCTGCTGAACAAACTCTTCATCTTGGTAAATCCAAGGCTCCACAAGCTTATGACCGTAAACCGGTATATCACTCGGCAGCCATTCTAAAAATCCAGTGTGATCCGGATGCTGGTGAGTTAGAATCACTTGTTCAATATCTGTTACTTTATATCCTTCTTTACGAAGCGCCTCTTCAAAAACGCTCCACGCTTCTTTGGTTTTCATACCTGCATCAATTAACGTTAACTTGTCTGCTTTTAATAAAAACACATTCACTGGTCCAATTGGAAATGGCGTAGGCAGTTCAATGCGTATCACTTTATAATCTAAACTCATTTTACCAAACCCCTATATCTGCATTCTTTTTACTTTTTTATACTGTTAAACGTCTTATTCTTTTAATTAGTCAATTTCCTGCTAACGTCTACCTGTAAAAGTACTCTGAGCAGCAGTCATTACATAGCTCTTTGCACTCGTACAAAGAGTCACATAAACTCATACTATTAATAGTTTAGCAGGTTTGAAGACAAATTGATAAAGGAATGCTTTCCAGTGTACTTATTTAAAGCAAACGAATGGTTCATCAAACGAAAAAAGTAAGATAGAATAAAGAGACGAAATGATGATATAAGGAGTATAGGTTATGATTAAAGCGATTTTTCTTTTTATCTTAGCGGGTCTTGCTGAAATTGGCGGAGGCTATCTGATTTGGCAGTGGCTGCGCGAGGGAGCATCAAGCTGGTTAGGACTTCTGGGCGGTATTGCTTTGGTGCTGTACGGCGTTATTGCTACGTGGCAGTCGTTCCCCGACTTTGGACGTGTATATGCAGCTTACGGCGGTATTTTTATTGTTTTAAGCCTGTTTTGGGCGTGGTGGGTTGATAAAAAAATGCCCGATACATACGATTGGATTGGCGGACTTGTGTGTCTGATTGGCGTAGCGGTTATGCTTTGGCCAAGAAGTTAAGCAATCACACAGGAAGGAGCGCGCTTTTTCCCTTTTTGTAAGAAGAAGCAAAATAAAAAGAGGCTAGGACATAACGAGTTGAATCCAATCTAAAGACGAACAAATGGGAGACATGAGCTGAACCGCTTGAGACACCGCCGTTGATTTCCGTGCAAGACTTCGCTTTCCGCGGGCGGACGCTGAGCCTCCTCGTTGCTTACGCTCCTGCGGGGTCTCATCTGTTCCGCTTTTCCCGCAGGAGTCTTCGTCTTGCCCTCCAATCAACGGCTAGAAGAATCTAAACAGGTGAAACCTACGTTTACCCTAACAAAAAAACGAACCACTCATCAACATGGTTGATAAATGGTTCGTTTTTCACTTCGTCTAACATACTTTTGTCCCAGCCTCTTTTTATTTATCACTTATTAAATCTGCCGAAAAAGCCTTTTCTTTTTTCCTTAAACGTATTAGGTCTATGTAAATTAAATAAGTGTTCGATGCCATTTTCCATCATCTTTTCTAGCAAAGCTTCTTGTCCATGCTGGAAATAGTACTCCATTTCTTCTTCGTACAAAGGGAGAAGCGTATGGAAATAGACTGGCCACTCTCCGTGGGTTTCTTTTCCGTTTTCAAGATACGGCATCATAAATGCCTCTTGGCACTGGGGCAAAGGAGGCACGACCATAACACCACAAAAGCCGCTTTCTGGTGAATACGGTTGAACCTGTAATGGCAGCTTCACTTTTTCACCTGTTAACGTTCGTTCATAGGTATCCACGTAGCGATCCAGCTCTTGATTTGGAAACACCATCCACTGACCAATCCAATTCATATTGTTAACCGCAAAGCTTCCTACTTGATGCATGACTTGAGGAATCCAGCTGTACTTTTCATCTTCAAACGGATCTTGATCTGCATGCATCACCAGTTCAACGTACGCGCTGTCTAATCCAGGGGGTGCCGGCAGGCGAAGCGTACTATAACCATGTGTTGCGACCGTATAAAACGGCACTGATTCTGTAGGAGCCATTTCATAAAAACCTGCCTCTGTCAGCTCAGCTGACTCTGCTTCGACACGGCGGATAATTGGCCCATAATATGCTTGTAAGTGAGCTTCCACATCCTCATCGAGCGATTCGCGCACAAATGGATTCAACTCTTCAACTGAAGCTTCTGCTTCCTGTGATGACCATACTTCATAGAAAGTAAAACCGGTTAGCCCGTTCTCAAACACTACCTCTCGAAATGCATCAGAAACATAAATTTCTGGAGAGATAATAGGAAAATCTCCTAGACTATGTTCGGTATACTTTATTCGAAAAATTGGCTGTCTCTTTACCTTATCCTCTATAAAGGACAGCTTGTCAAACCCTCCAAAATCATCAGGTATTGATTCTGAATAATTCACACATTCGTTTATCACATTAACAATATTAACAGCGTAGCACTTGTATTCAGGGTGAGTAAGAGGAACAAATTCTACAAACTCAGAAATTAGTTTTTCTAAGCTCTGAACAGCATATCCATCGATAATTGGAGGAGTTGCAAAACCTTTATAAGTTAAAAGGTTATTTAACTCTCCTTTTTCATATGTTTCAACTGGAAGATTTGTTTTACTATGTAGATACTCTCCTTGCTGCAGCAGATTTCTAAATAGTGTTTCGTCATCTTCCTTGTTAGCAGCGGCTATTTGCTCACTTTCTAAACTTGTACTTAATTTCCATATTTTCATAAACAACACCTCTAGTTTCTATATAGGAAGTGTATCCATTATAAAATTTCCACTGTTCTATCCGAATAGGAATATATAACCTTTTACGCACAATTAATTCTACCATAAGGATAGAAACCTAAAAGTATTAGGCTTTTGATTGCAAAAAAAGACAACCCAAAGGTTGTCTTTTCCATTACTTCAATTCAGCCCATCTTTTATCTAATGATTTTAATAGCTCATCTTCAGATGTTTGGCCGCCAATGTATTCTTGTACATCTGCTCCAAATTTTTGCGTTACGCCTTCAGGGAATTTTGTCCATTCCCAAGGAAGCGTTTTTTGCTCCTTAGAATATTTAAGAAGTTCTTCACCTAAAGGTCCGATGTCTTTTGCTTCGATTGACTTAAAGGCTGGAATGTACTTGAAGTCTTCTACTAGCGCTTTTTGACCTTCTTTAGATGTGACCATCCAGTTTAAGAAGTCTTTTGCTGCTTTTTTATCTGCCGCTGGGGCTTGTTTGTGAATAACCCAGTTGCTTGGAACGTCAATTGCAAGCTTGTCAGATGCAGCTGCATCGTCGCTTAGCGGCATAGGTAGAATCCCTACATCCATGTTCGGCGTAATTTTATCAAGCATTGGCTGAATCCAGTTTCCTTGCTGAATCATCGCTGCTTCACCGTTCGCAAATTTCGTTACTTGCGTGTTGTAGTCCGTCGTTAACGGATTTTTGTTTCCATATTTCACTGTTAAATCAAGCAGCTTTACATACTGTTTGAACTGCTCGTTTCCTGCGATTTTCGTACTGCCGTCATTTAATCCTTTAATAAATGCATCCGGATCTTTTTGACTAGCAAATGGAATGTTTAAGCCATGATTTCCAAGCACCCACCACTCTCCGTAGCCGATAGAAAATGGCGTAATGCCGGCTGCTTTTAGCTTTTTAGCCGCTGCTTCTAATTCTGAATACGTTTTTGGAAGTTCTTTGATGCCTGCTTTTTTGAACAGTTTTTTGTTATATGTAAATCCATAGCCTTCAAGACTGATCGGCTGTCCATATACTTTACCGTCCATCGTCATTGGTGTAAGTGTGTTTTCATATGCGTCATCAATCCAAGGCTGATCCGATAAATCTTCTAATTTATTTTTCCACGTTCTCGCCTCTTGATATCCGCCGTTTGTGAAAAGGTCAGGTGCATTGCCCGACGCAAACTGCGCTTTTAAAGCTGCTGCACCGTCAGCTCCTCCACCGACCGTTTGGATATTAAACTTTACGTTTGGATGTTCTTTTGTATATTGATCAGTTAGAGCTTTTAGCTGGTCTGCAATTTCTACTTTTCCTTGAAATACATCTACTACTACTTGATCTCCGCCGCTTTTTTTATTACCAGATGCGCTTTCGTTTGAACATGCGGTTGAAAATAAAAGCGTAGCCGATAAAACCCCTACTGCTAAAGGCCATTTTTTCATTTTGAATGCCATTTTCTGTTCCTCCCTATTTGCTGCTGGTTTTGACGCCTCAGCCTCAAAACCAGCCCTGTTGCCGCTTCTATTATTTAATTGAACCGCTTGTAATTCCTTTAACAATGTGTTTTTGCATTGCAAAGAAGAAGATTAATAGCGGGATAATACTGATTACAAGTGCTGCTAGTGCTAAATCCCACTGCTTTGTATACTGACCAAAGAAGAAGAATGTCGCAAGCGGAATCGTTCTTAGCTCAGGATCTTGCAGAACAAGAGACGGAAGTAAGAAGTCATTCCAAATCCATAGGCTGTTTAAGATAACGACGGTTACTGTAATTGGCTTTAATAACGGGAATACAATTCTCCAGAATACGCCTAGACGTGAGCATCCGTCGATGATTGCCGCTTCTTCTAGCTCAACTGGAATTCCTTTAATAAATCCGTGGTATAAGAAAATCGTCATACCTGAACCGAAGCCTAAGTACATGATCACAATACCCCAAATGCTGTTTAACAGATTTAAGTTTCCTGCTACTTTTACAAGTGGAATCATGATGGATTGAAACGGAATAACCATTGCCGCTACGAATGCCATAAAGATAATGCTGCTGATTTTTTTCTTTGTTCGAACCAGCATGTAAGCTGCCATTGAACAGAAGATGACTAGAACTGCGTTACTGATAACAGTAATGATTAGCGAGTTGCTAAGCACCTTTAAGTAATTCATTTGGTTGAATGCATTAACAAAGTTTTGAAACTGAATCGTCGTCGGCAGTGCCGATGTGTTTGATAAAATTTCTGCAAATGACTTCAACGAGTTTGAAAGCACGTAATAAAATGGAACCAAGAACACCAGTCCAAGCAGGACTGCCAAAATTTCAACAATAAAGGTTTTGCTCGTATATTTGTTTCCCATCACGATTCAACCTCCTTCTTCTTGGTGTATGTTACTTGAATAATTGTAATTGCTGCTACGACGATAAAGAAAATTAAGGCTTTTGCTTCACCTAGACCGTATCTGTTATTCACAAATGCTTCTGTATAAATGTTAAGCGCTAACATTTCTGTTGATTTAAATGGACCACCGTTTGTTAATGATAAGTTGACATCAAATACTTTGAATGACCATGAAATCGTTAAGAATAAACAAACCGTTACTGCCGGTGCTACCATTGGAATTGTGATGTGACGAAGAATTTGCCATCTGCTTGCTCCGTCAATTTTTGCTGCTTCAATTAGCTCTTGCGGTACGTTTTGCAGCGCTGCTGTGTAAATAAGCATGATATAACCTGCTCCTTGCCATACACTTACAATCACGATGCCCCAAAATGCTGTTTTTGCGTCTCCCAACCAAGGAAGTTCAAAAAGCGAAATTCCCGTGATTTGTCCGATAGATGCAAATCCTTTTACAAAAATGAACTGCCATACAAATCCTAGTAAAAGTCCGCCAATTAAATTCGGCATAAAGAAAACCGTACGTAAAATGTTTCGTGTTTTTAACATTTGAGTAACAAGGATTGCTAACACGAACCCAACCACATTCGTTAAGATAATTGCAACGACCGTATATTTTGTTGTGATCCAAAACGACTGCTGAAACTGCTTATCTTCGGTGAACAAGTACTTAAAGTTATCAAGTCCCACCCAGTTAATCGTGCCGTTTACTCCGTTCCAGTCTGTAAATGAGTAATAAATCCCTGTAAAAAATGGTATAAGTACAATCACACAAAACGCTAAAAGTGCGGGCCCTACAAATAGAGCAAATAAACCCACATTTTTCAAATTTTTACGTTTTTTCGTATTAATAGATGGTTCTCTTTTAAGTTCTTGCTCTAAAGGAACATATTCTGTCTCCTGTAATTTACTTTGGCTATTCATCTTACTAGCACCTCCCTATGTCTTATTTTAGCGAAATCCGTTATTTATGAAACCGCTTTAATTGACAAGTAGGGTGTAAAATATTGACCTTTGTGCAACATTTTCTCCCCTGTGCACATTTTACGCATTTTTTTAAAGCATGCATTAAAGAAAAGCTAGAAGTGGACGACGTATCTTCTTATCCTATACACTAGAAAAAAGATGTAGTTGGGAGGAACATACTCATGACAGCCAAACGAGCGTTAATTACGGGTGCCAATTCTGGAATGGGGCTGGCCACAACGATTGAACTAGCCAAAAAAGGATTCGAAGTCATTATGATATGCCGAAATGAAGAAAGAGGAAATGCCGCTTTAGAAGAAGCGAAACGCCAAAGCGGATCGGATTCCATATCTCTTATGACCTGTGACCTAGGTTCTCTTGACAGTATCCGGGCTTTCAGTGAAGACTTTACGTCTCGCTACAGTGTACTTGATGTGCTGATTAATAACGCAGGTGTGGTGACAATTAAGCGTGAAACAACACAAGACGGATTTGAAATGATGCTTGGTGTCAATCATTTGGGTCACTTTTTATTAACTAATTTGCTTTTAAATCCGCTGAAAAAATCTCAGCAAGGACGCATTATAAACGTTGGCTCCGGTGCTCATAAAGCTGGAAAAATAGACTTCACCAACCCTCATTTAACAACGGGATTCGGAATATGGCGAGGATACTCTCAGTCTAAATTAGCAAATAACTTATTTACGGTTCATTTAAGTAAAAAGTTAAAAGACACTTCGGTAACCGTAAATTGCCTTCACCCCGGAGCAGTTTCTACCGCTATCGGCGTTAACCGTCAAACCGGCTTTGGAAAAAGCGTTCACGCCGTGCTTCGGCCTTTCTTTTTAACGCCTCTTGAAGGTGCCGAAACAGCTATTTATTTAGCGGACAGCCCTGAAGTAACGCATATTAGCGGCGCTTATTTTTATAAAAAACGCGTGACGCCCCCTTCTTCAAGAGCAAAAGATGAGCGGCTAGCAGAAGAATTTTGGGACTGGAGTGCGCGCGAAGTTGGTTTATAAAGTAGATAGATACGCTTGGGAAAGAAGAAAGCAATGAAAAAAGGTCAGCTTTTCAGCTGACCTTTTCGTATTAGAAAAACGTTAGTCCTATAGCAAAAATAAAGCCTGATACAATTAACGTCGTCACGCAATAGCCCATTATATCTCGTGCTCCCAGTCCTGCGATAGCTAGTGCAGGCAGTGCCCAAAACGGCTGCGCCATATTCATCCATGCTTCTCCATAAGCAATGGCCATCGCAGCGACTCCCGGATCTACGCCGAGCTGTTCAGCTGCCGGCATAATAAAAGGTCCTTGTACAACCCAGTGTCCCCCTCCCGACGGAACGAAAAAGTTCACAACGCCGGAACTTAAAAACGCGAGAAACGGAAATGTCGTTTCATTTGAAATCGAGATAAAGGCGTTCGTTAGCTTCCCGCCTAAACCTGATAGCTCCATCATGCCTTGTATACCTGCATAAAACGGAAACTGAATCACAATCCCAGCGGTGCCTTTCGCAGCATTTGAAACGGCATTCATATAAGATAAAGGCGTGCGGTGAAGCAAAATACCCGTCGTAAAAAACAATAAATTCACTGTGTTGATATCCATTTTAAAGCCGTTTGTAGCAAAATAATAAATTAAATATGAATACCCAAGAAGTGCAATTGTTAGACTTAAAAACCTGCTGTTCTCCATGCGTACAGCAAATGTTGGCTTAGAAGAAGTTGTCTCAACAACTGTAGCAGGAGCCATTTCATCTTCTGCCAATAATCTTGGATCAATTTCTACCACTTCTTTTCCCGTCGGCATCATCAGTCTTGTCATAATAGGAAGGACAATCAACAATCCGAGGGTAATAAATAAGTTGTAGCCTGTAAAAATTGTGTCTGACAGCGGAATAAGTCCAGCCGTTTTTTCCATTGGGTTTCCAGGTGTAGCAGCAACAAGAGGAATCGAACCTGACAAGCCTCCGTGCCATGTTAAAAACCCTATGTAAGCACAGGCAATTAAAAACCGATAATCAGATCCCGGCACGCGTTTCGCTACTTCTTTCGCAAACAGCGCACCTACAATTAAGCCAAACCCCCAGTTAATCATACAGGCCATGGCTGCGCCTAGCGTGACCAGAATAACCCCTTGCGCCGGAGTTTTGGCTAACAGTGCTATGTTTACAAGCCACTTCTTTACAAGCGGCGAGCTAGCAAGCGCATGCCCTGTGACAAGCACTAAGCTCATTTGCATCGCAAATGCAAGAAGGTTCCAAAAGCCGCTTCCCCAAAACTGAACCATCTCAATCGGCCCGTGAGGAGTAAAAACAATACCTGATACAAATAAAATCAGCGTCAGGATTAAAGCAAATACAAACGGATCAGGTAAAAAGCGCTGAACAAGCGCCGTGAAGAAATTAGATAACGCTTTCATTTTACTCCTCCTTTACAGGAATGCTCCTGTGAATAAATGTCGACAAGCATCTTTAATTATACATAATTTGTTGAAAATTGTTAATATTTAGTTTAATAAAAACCCTTCTGCTTTCCAGAAGGGTTTTACACACTAAACGTTTGAATAAGAGTTGGCTCTCCGTCAAGTTCAATTTTCTTTTCTTGAAAGGAAATATGTAAGCTTTCATAAATATGTTTCCAAAATGAAATAGCCCGCTTATTGCCTGCAAGCTCAATAATCATATACGTTCCTTTTCGATGAGAGAAAATGTCTTTTACCGTTTCAGAAGCAATGCCCTGCTTTCGGTATTTGTTTAAGATAAAAAAATCATTGATGCAGTAATCTGCTTCTTGCTGAAGTGCGGGCTGTTCAAGAAGTAAAAAAAAGCCCGTCAGCTTATCATCTACTTTAATAAAGTATGGCGAGAGGCCTTCTACTTTCCAAAACAAGGGCAGCTCTTCAAAATGAAAAGCTCCATCTTCGCGAATATCTAAAGAAGGTGTATACGCAGATAAATCGTGGAGATAAAGAGAATACAAATTTTGCAAAACGCCCGCTTGGTTTTTAGGTACTTTTTCAATCGTAAGCATTCCTAGTTCATCTCCTTCTTTTACTATCATAAGGGTTTTTTATGAAAGTTTACAGTAAAAATGTTTGGGGCAGAGTAAAGCAAGATGGATAGTGAAACAGCTCTTTTTCATTTTGTGGATAAATTAAATGCAAACAAAAAAACGATTATCTCCGGTACTGTACGCTCCGTCTGATAATCGTTTTTTATGTTTTGTGTGCTGATGCTGAAGTTTTTCCTGCTTTGTTTTAGTTTTGCGCGTTTCCATGTCTGTAAATACAAACAGGCTGCGGTTTAATTCTGGATTTCGTTTTCCTTCACGCGTCATTTTATCACGCATTTTTTTTGCTTTTGACTTTGCCATGTAACTTCCTCCCTATATAAACGATGTATACATATCTTACTGCTTTTTTATAAAATGTCAAGTACAGAAGCACTGATGTATTCACAGTGCTTCTGTATAGTCAAGACTCTTTGTTTTTCAGCATATCATCTAACTTTTGCTCCATGCGCTGAAGCCTTTTTTCATTTGCTCCCTGCTTTTGAATCAACCTTTTTAAGCCTATAATAAACGCAATTATTACTCCTGCTATTCCTATCAGGATAAGCAGCATAAGAATTTGAAAAATAATATCACCTATATTAACCATAGTTCCACCTTTTATCTATTTTTTTACATTATATCATTTTTTTAGTTATTTCTGCTTTATTTTATAAAAAAAGCTCTCAGTGCTGAGAGCTTCATTTACTATCTTCATCGTAGACCGTCCACTTTTCCTGTTTGATTTGATTGGAAACATCAATCAGTTTATTTTTCACTCGATCCTTTTCTGCTCCTGTTAAAGGCGTAGGTCGGTAGTCGTTTCGCGCAGTTGTGGAAGAAATGCGGAATGGAATGACATTGATGTCTTTGTTTGTCGTTAGCTTTCCATCTTTAATCGTAAACGTCTGCTGAAATACAAATGTGTCTTTATCACTTGGATTTTTGTTTCCGCCAAACATAAAGTTTCCTAAGCTATAGACAATAAATTTATTTTTGTACTCTTCAATTCCTTGAACAACATGAGGATGATGACCTAAAATTAAATCTGCTCCGTTATCAATTGTATACTTCGCCAGTGCCTGCTGCGCTGTATCAGGAACATAGTGTCGTTCAGATCCCCAGTGGAAATGCACAATGATAATTTTAGCGCCTTTTTCTTTTAAAGACTTAATTCCGTCTTTAATCTGGCTTCTTACTTCTTTTGTGTCATCCCAGCCCGGATATCCAAGCAATCCTACTTTGACTCCCTTTACCGTTGTAATATATGTATCTTCATAGCCAAAATAGCCTATTCCGCTTTTCTTTAAGTTTTCTCGTGTATCATCATATCCTTGCTGTAAATAATCATGCGTATGATTATTAGCCAAGTTAACGGTTTCAATACTTCCTTGCTTTAAAATATTTACAAACGAAGGATCACCTTTAAAACGAAATGTTTTACTTGCTTTTTCCGTCGCAGTTGTCAGCGTTGTTTCTAAATTAACCGTTGTTAAGTCATCTTGCTCAAAGATCGATTTTACATTTTGCGTAAAATACGGCAGGCCATTTCTTGCTGCTACGTCGTTAAAAGTAGAATCGTACCCAAAGCTTTCATCGTTTCCTAAGGTAAAATCTCCTGCTGCGCTAACTTTAATGGTTGTATTGATTGCGTCTTTTTTCTCTTTTTTACTCGCTTCTTCTTTAGACTTTACTGTTTCTTCTTTTTTCTGCGGCTCAGAAGAGGTTTGTTCTCCTGCTCCTCCGCACGCTCCCAATAAAAAACACAAACTTCCATAAATAACAGCTTTTTTTAAATACTTGTTCATGTAACGTTAAAACCCCTTTTTACGTTTTGATAACTGTGTCTGGACTTGGTGTTTACTGCTTATTTCGCCAAATACATACAATTCTCCTGTTTTATCGGCAAAATAAGTGAAATTTTTATAAAAAAAGGAAGTTTTTATATTCTTTTTGGGTTAGAACAAGAGGATTTGGCTAAGAGAAAAGTAGCGCAAACGCTGCGGAGAAAACTGATGAGCTGTACTAAACTTCAAGTGATTCACAAAATAGCAGAGCGATTCCAAACGTCACCTAAAATAAAAACCTCCTTTGCTCATGCAAAGAAGGTTTTATTTAAACTTAACAAATCGAATCATTAGATTTAGGATTTTTGAGTCCAAATAACGGGCGGATAAATAGTGCTAAGCCTGTGCCTAGCATCGCCATAACCATCCATACCCATCCATGAAGACTAAATGAAGCAATGCCGCCAAAGTAAGCGCCAATATTACAGCCAAAAGCAAGACGCGCACCATATCCCATTAAAAGGCCTCCAACAACAGCTGCTCCTGCGACGCCGGGCTTAATTTTCCCTGGTTTGAACGTTCCTTGCGCCGTCGCTGAAATGAAGGCCCCTAGTATAATCCCAAAGTTTAACACGCTGGTAGAGTCTGCTAGCACACTTTGCGTTAGCGCTTCTCCATTTGCACCTTGGAAAAATCCCCAGCTTGATACATCTATTCCAGCTGCCATCATCGCTTTTCCGCCCCATAAAGCAAAGGCAGAAGTAATGCCCCAAGGATTTCCTCTTACAGCCAGCGTCAATGCATTTAATACAGCCAGCACAATCGCCGCAGTAAATAGAGGCCAAGAGCCGCGAATGATCTTTTTCCACCCTTTTGTCGTAGGAAGCTGCTTCATCATCGGCGGATTTTTCTTTTTGGCAATTTGAATCGTAATCCAGTAAATCGCTGCGAACGCGATAAGCTGTACAATCCAAGCACCAAAATAACCAAGGCCTGTCGATTCAGCTAATGAAATAGGGGGAAGCGAAGGTTGTTTTTGCCAAAATGGCAAATGATACGCCCCGAACATAGAACCTACAATAAAGGATAAAAGCGTTAAAATCATGGAAGAAGAGCCGCCGCCTAACGAATACAGCGTTCCTGAGGCACATCCATTTCCTAACTGCATGCCAATTCCAAACATAAACGAACCAACTATCACGCTGACTCCTACAGGTGAAACATATCCTTTTGGCGTTACGCCTGTAAAGCTAAAGCCTGTACTTAAAATGATAGCAAACAGCGTTGAAGCAATCGCTAGCATAAGCATATGCGCCTGTAAACCTTGAACATTTCCGACAGATACCAGTCGGCGAAATGCTGATGTAAAGCCAAAGCGTGCGTACAGAAGTGTCATCCCTAACGCTAGGCCAATAATAAATAACACACCTTGCGTCCAGTTAGTCGTTAGTACAATTGCAAGAAGCAAAATAACTGCTGCTATAACCCCTCCTGCAAATAACGGCTTTTGCATAGGGCTTAATTCTGTTACAACAGTAGTTGGCTTTGATTTATATGATGAGTGCAACGTTTGTGCCAAATCATCCACTCCTTTTCTGATAGAAATACTAAGAATTAATATTTATCATCTTATAGCACTTCCCTTTCTCTGTAAACTATTTAGCAAAATGAAAGTGAATTGTTTATTTTTTGAGTATTCTTACTTTCGTTCATACAAAAAGCAGAAGTTTCTGTTCTTCTGCTTTTGGCTGCTAAACGTAAATAGAATGAATCTCTTTTAACGGTTTAGGATTAGGCTTTGCAAAATAATACCCTTGAAACAAATCATAACCCATCTCTATCAGGCATTTTAAATCTTCTTCTGTCTCTACCCCTTCCGCAAGAGCCTTCGCCCCCATTTTATGGGTGATAGCTAACATCTCTTGGGCCACTTTTTTCTGTTTCTCATTTTTACTAACTCCGTTTGTGAATTCAAATGCTAACTTCACCACGTCAGGCTCCACTTCTAAAAGCCTCTTCAGCGTGTTATAACCAACCCCTACGTCATCTAAAGCATATTTAAATCCGTGGGAACGATAATAATTCAAAATGTTTTTTAAATGCTCAATATCTTGAACATCCTCCGTTTCAATCACTTCAAACACTATTTGCTCGGGTTTTATATTCAATTCTTTAATTAACGCAAATGTAGATGCCAAGCAATGTTCGGGATTATATATTGCTGTAGGAATAAAGTTAATAAAAATCAGCTGACGATCAATAATACTAGCATTTTTTACAGCTTCTAAGCGGCAGGCTCGGTCAAGAGCGAAGGTTTTATTTCTTATTTGAGCAGCTTCAAACATTTTAAAAGGCGGGATAATACTTCCGTCTTCTTCTAATCCTCTTGATAAAATTTCGTGGCCAACGATATGCACGCGTTCGTGATTAACCGATACAATCGGCTGATAATATGAGCAAATTCGCTTGTCTTCAATGAGCTCATCAATCCACAAGGCATCTTTCATTTTTTGAAAAACGGTGATTGGCTCCATACGCCGCAGGTTTTCAAACGGGCTCCGCGGCTTGGCTTCTACAGCCCACACGTGCCGAGGGTCTAAATGCTGATGAACATAATCCATAAAACTCCAAAAGATATCTTCCCTCATCCAGAACATATCTTCTCCAAGAGTCTTCCATTGGTTTTGAGAAATATCTTTAAAGTATTTTTCCAATTTCTTCACATCGCTTGATTGCTGAAAAGAAACCGTATATCCTGTCCTAATTGGCAGACACGCGTCGCACCCCATAGCTCATCTTCTCCCTCATTTATCATCAGTTTTTTGTATGTACACATGGATAGTTCTTAGGAACTATACCACTTTTAAGAAACTTACAAACCCTATTTTCCCGCTAAAATAGAATGTATTAAAAAGTTTTGGTAAAATGATAGACGTGTTTTATTGTCTACATCATAAGACGCACTTGATAAAAGGAAGTGAACGATACATGAGCAAAAACCGTTTTACGAAGTGGTTTTTATTTTCTTTAATACTCTTTGCCTTAAGTACCGGCGCAATGTATTATACGCTTTATATATCGTACTGGGCGTATTCTATTAAGCTGTTTTTAATTGCGGTGCCGCTCTTTACATTATTATCGGTTGCTTTGGGTTTGTTGGTAATCGTACATGAACGCAAAAGAAAACGTGTATTTCAGCTACAAAATGAAGGAGGCAGTCCTAAAAGTACGTTTATTCAAGGATTTTCCGAAATAACGGTAGGAGCAGGAGGCATCGTGCTGTGCTTTTTTCTTTTTCTTTATTTTCTAATGGATTATTGAGTACATATAAAAAAGACGAGCAGGCAGCTCGTCTTTTTTTATTTGGATCTTTCTAGAATATCTCGAACGCTTGCATAGTCAAGCTCTTTATAAGTTCCAACACCTGGTTTTACAAAGGTCTTTTCAACAATCGAATCAAATTCAGAATCATCAATATCATAGTCACGCAAGCTGTTCGGGGCTCCTAAGTCATTCCAGAAAGTGCGAAGCGCTTTTGCTCCTTCCATTGCTGTTTCTTCATCGTTTTTTCCTGCTGGATCAATGCCAAATACGTTTACAGCCAATTGTTTTACACGAGAAGGATCTTCTTTTAGTACATGCTCCAGCCAGTTAGGGAACAAGATAGCAAGACCGCCTCCGTGGGGAATATCATATACGGCCGACAGAGCATGTTCAATACGATGAGTAGCCCAGTCTCCCCCGTCCGTTCCGTTTGCTAAGCTTCCGTTAAATGCCGTCGTGCTGATATACATCATCGTTTCACGATACTTATAAGAAGTCAGGTCTTTAAGAAGCTTAGGACCTTCTTGTACAGCCGTTCTTAGTAAAGATTCAATAAAGCCGTCGATCATCGGCGTATTTTCCGTGCGATGAAAATAGTGTTCAAGCGCATGCGACATACTATCAACAATTCCATAGACGGTTTGATCGCGCGGCACTGAAAATGTGTACGCCGGATCTAAGATAGAAAAGACGGGAAATACGTGAGAAGACGTCCAACCTAGCTTTTCTTTTGTTTCCCAATTTGTAATAACAGAAGTTGAATTCATTTCAGATCCTGTTGCTGCAAGTGTTAAGACCGTTCCAAAAGGAAGAGCACCTGCAATCTCTTCTTTACGTGTAATTAAGTCCCATGTATTCCCTTCATACACGGCTCCAGCTGCGATAGCTTTTGTACAATCGATCACACTTCCTCCCCCAACGGCTAAGAGAAAATCAATGTTTTCTTTTTTACATATGTCAACGCCTTTAGCAACCGTAGTCAAACGAGGGTTCGGTTCTACACCAGACAGCTCGTGAACAACTGCGTCAATAGACTGAAGTTCAGCTTTCACTTCGTCGTATACGCCATTTCGTTTGATGCTTCCTCCTCCGTATACTAACAGAACCTTTACTTGTTTATGATAAGAAGCAAGCTCTTGCGATAGCTTCGTAATTTGATTTTTTCCAAAGTATAATTTTGTAGGATTGTGCTGCAAAAATATATTCATGTTCTACACCTCTAGTTTTCTTTTCTTATAAAAAGTGTAGCACGAAAACAACTTCATCATTATTGAAGATTCTCTATATCTATTATCAATATTTTTGATAACCTTCTTGAACAAGTGAAATAAATTGTTGAATAGGTGCCGTCAGCCATTTTTTCTTTTTGAATATGAGCTGTGAATAAAGATAAAACTCTTCGTGGTCAAACGGGACTTTAATCAGTTTTCCACTTTCCATCTCTTGTTTTACCGCTATTTCCGGTACAAGAGCAATACCTAAATTATCCGCTACGCACTGTTTAATCGCTTCAAGACTGCTAAATGATATGACCGATTGCATATGAATACCGCTGCTGCGCATCATCTCTTCTAAAAGCGTGCGATAAGGGCAGCCGCTCTCAGTTAAAATGATGGTCTCTCCCTCAAACTCTTCCATTAGAACGCTGTTTCTTTTACTAAAAGAATGGGAAGGGGAAGCAATCATAACCATCTTTTCTTTTCGAATAGGAATCACTTCTAAGCTTGAAGATGTTTGAAGGCGATCAAGCAAAACGGCTACATCATACTTTCCGTCAATAATTCCTTGTGTTAAATTTGGACATAAACCCGCTTCTAGCATAATCTTTAGAGAAGGGTGCTGCTTTTTTAATTCACGAATATACGGTGTAATAAAATAAGCGGCCAGCGACTCCACGGTTCCTATTGAAACGGTTCCTCTAGCATCTTCGTTCGTAGTAAGGCGCTCTTTTGCTTCATTTAATAACTCGGTTACTTGATTCACATAATAAAGCAATTCTTCACCAGGCTGAGTCAGCTTCATTTTTTGTCCTGTTCGTTCAAATAGTTTTTGACCGTAATGATCCTCTAATTTTTTTATATGAGTGGTAACGCTTGACTGAGCATACCCTAACTCCTCGCCCGTTCGTGTATAGCTCCCCCACTTCGCTACTTCTTTAAATGTATATAAATAATTAATATCCATGTGCTGCTCCTTATGTACCGCTGGTTTGTTTCGTTATCTCTGTGCTAAAGCTGTTCTAGTAATCAGACTAGAATCACAGTACAGTATAAACGAACTCGTTTTGCCAAGCAATTTTATCAACCGTAAAGATTATTTTTATATTAGGCAATTACGCCGCTTTTTGTTCATAGAATGAAAAACAAACCTATGAAAAGAAAGGGTGTATCTCGTGACAGCCTACAAAGAAGTGTTATATAAAGGAAAACGCTTTGTACTAATTCACGTATATGATTCAGGATACTGTGAAATTCGACCGATTGATCATGCTTTTAAGGTCGAACTTGTGCGATTAGATGAGATAGAACAATGTGGATAACAGTCATGAACGCAGCTAATGCAGCTGCTTTTTTGTTTGTGTTAAAAACAAGTGGATGAGGTAAAAATAGCTGAATTGGCTGGCCTTTTACATAATTTCTTCCTGTATACTTTGTAACTAAGGATATTCGCACTTATTTAGTTTCTATACTTACTCGAGGTGATTACATGAAAAAAGGCTGGCTGGAATGGATATTATTATCCGTAGCGTTAATTTGGGGAGCCAATTATACAATCGGAAAATTTGGAGTTGCTCATATGTCTTCCATTCAATTTAGCGCACTGCGTTTTATAATGGTCGCTCCTATTCTTTTACTTATTACAGGAATAATAGAGCGAGGCATTCGGATCGAAAAAAAAGACTGGGGGCGTTTAATAGCGGTCAGCATAGTAGGCGTTACGCTCTATCAAACGCTGTTTATGGTATCTGTTAAGTATACGACAGCTACAAATGCTTCTTTACTTATTTCCATGTCTCCTATTTTCACAGGAATCTTAGCTATATTATATAAGCATGAAGCTTTTTCGTTAAAAACACAGCTAGGCTCTGTGCTTGCTTTTTTCGGGGCTGCGTTTGTACTGCTGTTTGGTCACTCTAGTCATGCGCTGTCGCAGCTTGCATGGTTCGGAAACATCATGGGGATTGTGGCAGCCATTGCTTGGGGCTGGTACCCGATTTTAGCAAAACCTTTAGTCGTAAAATATTCTGCCTTGCGCGTGACTGCCTGGTCTGCTTTGATCGGAGCTATTCCACTTACTGTCTACTGTCTTTTCACCTATCAAACACTTACCTGGCCAACAGATATAGGCAGCTGGAGCTCTTTGGCATACTCTGTTTTGTTCGTGACGGTGTACGGGCTGGTAATGTGGTACGTAGGAATTGGAAAAATTGGATCTACAAAAGTAATGGTTTACATGTATGTTATTCCTTTGTTCGCCGTTGTTTTTGCTGCTGTAGCCATTGGAGAAACCATCAATTCCATGCAGCTGCTTGGAGGACTTATTATTTTTAGCGGTTTATATATTGTTAAAAAAAGCCCTGCTCCTAAAACAGCTCTCAAACTCAAAAAAGCAAACTAAAAAGAGTAACAGGTTTGGTCAATACGGAAAAAATGCTAAAATCCATGTAAATAAAAACCTAATTGGCAATGTGAATGGTAATGAATAACGCTGAGATTTTTTCTGAACGTTATTTGTATATTATTTTAATGTCCTAAATTGAATTAAACGCCCGTTGGTTTGATTAATGAACATTTAGTATATTGATTTTTGGTTTATATTCATGAGTAATTTTATGTTGATTGTATACGCGTTTAAAGCCGTTTCGTTCATAAAATAACGTCGCTTCTTCCGTATCTGTATAGAGAACGAGGGTGTCATAATAGTTCTCTGCATAATGAATGACCTCTTTTAAAAGTCGCTTGCCTATACCCTTTCTCCGAAACTGAGCTGAAACATAAAACCTTCTTACTCTTCCAACGTTAGCACACTTACTGTAAGGATCTTGATTAAGGCCCGCTACGGCTATTAATTGGTTTTGTTCACCGTAAACTCCCCACAACCTTTCTCCTATTTTGTTAAATACGTTTTGAGCATTTTTATATTCTGCTATTAGCTTTGTAAGAAAGACAAAACCTTCCTGCTGACTTTCCATTAGCAGTTCTTTTATATCCTGCTCCATAAGATACGTTAGCCTGATGATTTTCATATATTCCCTCTCCGTTCAGCAGATGATTTTGTTTCGATAGAATGCTTATTATGCACGAATACGGCGATACCTGTTAGAGCCGTTAACAGCAATATGAAGCTTGAAAATAGATATACAAACCTCACCCCAAAGAAGTCCGCTACTGTCCCTACAAACGCGATAGAAAGAATAAACGCACCCTGTACAAGAGTTGATTTTGCCGCTATTACTTTAGGAAATACCGAACTGCTGCAGACATTTTGATAAATGGTTTCCTGCGCTACGTCTCGAAGCTGATAAGCAGGACCCATCATTATTAAAAGTACTAAAGCTAAATACAAGTTCGTTACTAATCCGTAAAAACCGGTTAAAACAGCATAACTGATTGAGCCTGCGAACATAAAAAGCAAAAGCCTTCCTTTTACCATAGAGGAGATTCGATACACAATAATTCCTCCGACTATGCTTCCAAAATAATACGCACCGTTTATATATCCCCACCACGCTTCTCCTTTTCCAAGCACTTCTTTCACAAAAGAAAGAGTAATAGCTCCAATCCAAATGCCTCCAACGAGTGATTCAATTATTTCCATTATAACGAGTGCTCTAATACGTTTATGTATCCATAAAAAATGCCATCCTTCCATTAGTTTTGCCACGCTTCGCTTTTCTGGTTGTTTATATGTGTGGGCTTCTTTTATAAACAGCAAGCAAACAAATGAGATCAATAGAAGACCTACCGTTATAAATAGAGACTGAGTGAATCCCGTTAAAGACAAAACGAAACCACCAAGCGACCAACCGGCAAATAGAAAAGTTTGATCAATTGTTGAAAGCAAGCTATTTGCCTGCATTCTTTGACTGTCACTCACTAAGCTGCGGACAACCGACGTTTTAAAAATAGTAAAAAAACCGTTAAAAAAAGAAATGATCCCAACAATGACAAAACACATCGCTAGTACTGTGACTGTAAATTCTTGTGTGAGTAGCATATACAATCCAGCGAGCATTCCTATTTGCATAACCTGTACAGCCCGCATAATATGAATAGATTTATATGTATCAACTAGTAGAGGTACGCTAAGGCCACTAAGGAGGCGAGCAAGTAAGCTCGTCATCGTAATCATCGATGCAAGAGCTGTTGAACCGGTGTTTTGATTTATATAGGAAGTGAGGGCCATTGTATAAAGAACAAAACCTACATTTGTGGTTACTTGACTTGCTGCTAAAAAATAAAAACGCTGAGTCAATTTTTTCTCCTTTCTGTTAGACATAACATGCAAAGGGATAATATATTTTGTTAATTTTTACCTTTCTAAACTATAACACTATTTGACGAAATCCAAAACTATCTATAATTTAGTAGATGGAGGTTTTTATGTTTAAATATAGTTTTCTTATTGTTCTTATTGCTTTTTTACTTATTAACTTTAACGGCCAGGAAAATCAAATTGTAGGTGGGAGAATAAAAAAAGAGCGAAGTGAGGTTTTTTTTGGAGAATATGACAGCTTTACAGGCCGCTACTCTCGGAGCATTAAACTCAAAAAAGGCGTAACCTATGCTTTTACGCTATCTAAAAACACTAAAAGTGGAGACCTTTCTCTATATGTAGAAGATCCAAGACGTACACGTTTCTTTGAGATGACTAATAACTCTCTTTATCTAACACCCGAAAAAACGAGAAGATATCGCGTTAACTTTATAGGCTCGGAGCATAAAGGCTCTTTTCAGCTTCACTGGAAAAGCAGCGTTCAAAGGGATAATGAAACATCTGTTTAATGCCATGTGATTTAGACAACGTTTAAACGAGGAGGAATGGTTTATGATGATTAATCAAGCTGTCCTGTACACTCATCTATTGGACGAAATGAAGGATTTTTATGTAAACTCTCTCGATTTCCCTTTAACCGCCGTTTCGGCTGATTCTTTTTCCATTAAAGTTGGTGAAAGTGAGCTAACTTTTAAAGAAACTTCTCTACATACAAAGCCCTTTTACCATTTTGCTTTTAATGTTCCAGCAAACCGCTTTATGGAAGCAAAGAAATGGGCTACTCAGAGAGTCCTCCTCAATACAGAAGAGAAGAAAGATGAGATTTATTTTGAAGCATTTGATGCTCATTCGTTTTATTTTGAAGATCCTGCTCATAATATTGTTGAATACATTTCCAGATATTCAGACTGCCCACCATCCAACGACCCCTTTTCTTCTAAGTCGCTTTTAAGCATAGGAGAAATCAACTTGACAACGCCTCATGTCCGCTCTGTAGGGACACAGCTTATTAACTCCGGTATCACCGTGCGCAACAACAGGCCGTTAAACGAGACCTTTAACTTTTTAGGAAGCGGCAGTGCATTTTTTCTTGTAGGGGCGCCTAAAAGACGGTGGTTTTTTTCGGACCGAGACTCTGAAGTTCATCCATTAACGGTGAAGGTCAATCATTCTTTAACAGTTGCGCTGGACGAAAAAAGAATGCTGAAGATTACACAATAAATGATTGTTTTTTTAATATAGCCATGTAACAAGCGAACTTGTTACGTGGCTGTTTTTGTTCAAAATTCAGCTCGTACTCCACCTATAGGTTTTGTATATAGTTTTCGATGTCCTTTCTATTCATCAGCATAAAAACCTTGCAATCCTCATCGTTTCTAAGCTTTTCAAACCGTTTTCTCATCTTTTTTTGCCGCTCTCTGTACGTCGTAAGAATAAATGTAAAAAATGACCAATCTACTTTTTCAGGACATCCTTTTGCCATATCTTCACGCGTTTTTCTTGCATATACAATCCTCCGCTTTATCACTTGGTACACACAAACGATTAGCGGAAGCTCTAAATAAATAATGGTATCTGCACGCTTCACTCGCAGGTCATACGAATTGCTGTAGTTCCCGTCGATAATCCAGCTGTCTTTTTTTACAATGTGCTCCTGCAATTCTCTAAAACTATCATTGTCTCTTTCCGCCCAGCCCGGCTGCCAATACAGGCTGTCTAAATGATGTACTTCTAGATCAAGCTTTTTCCCTAATTTCTTGGCAAATGTGGACTTTCCTACTCCTGGAGAAACGCCCATTACCAGCACTCTTTTCATCTCATCACCTTACCTTTTTAAAAAATAAAGCTAATTGAAGAGAAGGCAACTGTTTATACTGACTCGGTGTACTAAAAGCAGACTGCTGTATAAAGAAGCTTCATGTTAGCAATTTTATTCGCATAATTTTCAGATAACATATAAACATTCATCATAAATTTCTGTATTCCTTCTTGCTTTGTAGTAAATAGGTTGCTTTTATTAATCGTTTCCTTTACCTTAAATGTGAGTATATAAAAGTAAGGTGAAAAAAATGAATGCATCTATGCTAAAGAGATTTTTACGAAACCTCGGGATTTTTATTTATATTGTCATCGCAGCTATTAATATTTACTTAACGAGAAATGACTTGGGCGATATGCTTACTCGCCTTGTGCTGTTGACTATTTTACTTCCTTTGTTTTTTAGTTTTGTGTATGCGTTAGGAAAATCACATTTTAAAAGACAAGAAGAGCTCGCTGAACAAGAGAAGAAAAAAGAGTAAAAAAAGCCTTTTATAGAGGGGGATTCCCCTTTCTAAAAGGCTTTTACTTTTTTTCATATAACTGAACATTAACTACATCAGGATTAACGTGATACTGCTTGGCAAGTTGATTTACGACTTGCTGAACCTCCTTCTTCTTATAGGAAGAAAGTTGTTCGGCGGGCAGAAGAACGAGAACTTGAGCTTCCGCATAGTCATTCAGCACTCTAACCTCTTGAAAACCATACTGCGTCAAAGCTGATTTTAACTCTTTTTCAAAGTCGCTGCTTTCTTTTGGGACAGCTATGGAGAACTGATTGTAAGAAACTAGCGAAACCTCTTTCTCTTCAGGCTTTGTATACACCGCCCAAGCAGTTGTCAGCACTGTGACAGCAATACCAACATTCAATACCCACACTTTCATACCATGAACGCCCCTTTTAATCGAGTTTGTTCATGATATGAAAAAATTTATTGGTTCATGCGTTATCTTCCTAGCCATCCTCCGTCTACGGCAAGCAAGTGCCCGTGAATATAAGCAGACGCATCAGATGCTAAAAAGACGACCGCTCCCTTAAAATCATCTGCTTGTCCCCATCTTCCTGCAGGAATACGTTCAATAATTTGTCTGCTGCGCGTTTCATCGTTAATAAGTGCTTCATTCATATCAGTAGCAATGTACCCTGGTACAATTCCATTAACATTTACGCCTTTTGCTGCCCATTCATTAGATAAAGCCTTTGTAAGCTGAGCAACTCCGCCTTTTGCTGCGGCATAAGCTGGAACGGTAATACCTCCTTGGTAAGAAAGCAAAGATGCCATATTAATGATTTTTCCGCTTCCTTGTTTAAGCATTTGGCGGCCCGCCTGCTGACATAACAGCCATACGGTTTTTAAATTAACGTTCATAACAGCGTCCCAATCTTCTTCTGCAAAGTCTACAGCGGGTGAACGTCTTTGAATGCCCGCGTTGTTCACTAAAATATCGAGCTTGCCAAAATAAGCAACAACCGATGAGATCGCTTCGCTTACTTCAGAAGCGTTTTCTAGATCACAATTAACAATAAAACATTTTCTTCCCAGACGTTCAATTTCTTCTTTTACTCCAAGAAATTCCTTTGATCTCTGCAGCAGAGCGATATCCGAACCTGCTTCTGCCAAAGCAATCGCCATTGATCTTCCAATTCCTCTTGTTGCTCCTGTAATCGCTGCCACTTTACCATCTAAAGAAAACAAATCTACTGTCATTGTTCATTCTCCTCTCCGTTTGGTGCAAATAAAACCTTAAGTGATTCATCAGGCCGCTGCATAAACTCAAACCCCGCTTGAATATCTTCAAGCTGCAGTTTATGAGAAATTAAAGAATCTGCTTCTATTTCACCGTTTGCCAGTAAATCAATAGCCGTCTGAAAATCTTCCCTTGTATAACATCTCGTTGTAGTTAATGAAATTTCTTTAAAGTGCATCGCTGCTAAATCTACTTCTGGAGCGCTTTTGTATACGCTCACCACTACAATCTCTCCTTGAATACGGCTTGTTTCAACCATTTGTTTTGCTGTAATTTGATTTCCGGCTACTTCAAATACAACGTCTGCACCGACGTCATTCGTAAGCAAACGCACTTCTTTTACAACGTCTTTTTTCGCTGCATCAATTGGTATAAAGCCAAGTTCTTTCGCTTTAGTTAAGCGATAAGAACTAATATCTGAGATCATTACTTTTTTTGCTCCTGCTCGTTTCGCAATCATCCCGATCAGCAGTCCAATAGGTCCTGCCCCTAAAATGACAGCTTGGTCTCCTACTTTCAAGCGCGAGCGTCTTACTGTATGTACGGCAACCGCTACAGGTTCTGCAAGAGCTGCATGATCGCTAGACAGTTTCTCTGGCAAGAGGTGAAGGCGGTTCACTGGAACAGCCACGTGCTGTGCGAATCCTCCATCTTGATCAATACCAATTAGTTTTAACTTCTTACAAACGTGAAACTGTCCTCTTACACAGGCTTCGCATGTTCCGCAGCTAAGCGTAGGTTCAACTGCTACCCGGTCACCTAAAGAAAATTCCGTTTCTCCTCGGATCTCCTCTATCACTCCGCTGAATTCATGCCCCATAATAAGTGGTGCTTGTGCTCTGGGGTGTTTTCCAAAATAAATCATCATATCCGTTCCGCAAATTCCAGCATGAGATACCTTTACAAGCGCTTCTCCTTCTTTTATAACCGGTTTCGCTTTTTGCTGCATAACGGCTTTTGCTTTTGAAACGTAGACACCTGCTTTCATTTCTCAATCCCCTTTTGTATACTTGTCGACAAGTTAAAGAGAAAAAGGTCCAAAAACATTTTGAATCTTTTATCCCTTTTTTATGCTTCATTCAAAAGTGAAGCTGTTATCGTATTTCGCGTGTCTTCAAAGTGACGTTTCACTTCATCTTGAATACGTTCTGTATTTTGAGACTTTAATGCCTTAATCATTTCATGATGCTGCTTAATCAGTGGGAGCACAGCTGCTTTATCATCTCGAAACCTTTTTTCAGTCGTAATTAAAAGAGCAGCTAAAATAATTTCACGGATGCTTTCCCACAATTTTAATATCCGCTTGTGGTCTGCTTCGATAATCACGAGCTCATGAAACCGCAAATCTTGATAAGCAAACTCTACATAGTCATCGTATTTAGCTGCCATGTTCATTTGATCAATGCTTTGCTCCAGCTTTTTAATAAGCGAATCATGATTAACTTCAGATAAACGTTCTAAGACAAAATGTTCTAAAAGCAGACGAACATCGTACAGCTCGTTTAAATCCCTAGTTGTTAAACCAATAACAACTGCTCCCATTCGCTGTAAATCAATTAGTCCTTCGTTTGAAAGGGTCCGCAGCGCTTCTCTTATAGGAGATCGACTCATTCCAAACTCTGCCGAGAGCTGATTTTCCGATAGTATGGTTCCTTTCTTCAGCTCGCCACTCATAATTTGAATTCTCAATTTGCTTACAACTTGTTCTCCTAGGGAGGCTCCCCGAAGCCATCTTTCCGGGTAGGTTACCTTTTTAATGTGTCATCACTTCCTTAGCCAACTTGTATACAAGTATTCAAGATTTAGTATATAGATAAGAAAGCTACTTGTAAACGTTTTCTTTATAAAATGTATATTTTTACAATTCTTTCTTACACTAAGAACTACTGATAAATAAAAGGTGGGAAGATGAATGAATCAAATTATATTGTGGGGGATTCTTGTTATTCCATGGTTTTTACTGCTGCTTCTTGATAAACAGCGAGTTAAACGATTTTTTACTGTAGGGTTGTTTGCTGCATTAATGATGACAATCGCTTATCAAGTAGCGGAAAAAATGCACTGGTGGACGGTTCAAGAAAACGTATTTTTTCTTACTAGCATGGGAGCAACGATTTATTGCCTTCATATTGTGATTACAATCTTTGTCTTTTACCTTACGTATCCCGGGTTTATCTTGTACATAATTGTTAACGTGATTTTGGATTTGATTCATGGTTATGTTATTGTTCCTTTTCTCGCTAAAATCGGGCTTTATAATCTGTATGAAATTAGTCATTTTGGGCTTTTCCTTGTCATGACTACTGTAGCCATTATTCTTTACTTGTTTCAACGGCTGCTTGACTTTATATTTGAGGAAATCCCTGCATAAAAAGCCACAGCAAACGCTATGGCTTTTAATCAATAGAAAAATGGAATAACTGTATCTCCGCGAATCGGTTCAATAGCCGCATGAAACTGAATTCGCAAACTTTTTGACGTTTCGATGTCAGCGGCATCCATGACGTGAAAATGAATGTGGGGTTCGGATGAATTCCCAGAATTTCCACACCTTCCGAGCAGCGTTCCTTTACGAACCACGTCTCCTTTTTTCACAGAAACCGACCCTTTCTTCAAATGTGAAAGCACACTGTATTCTTTTCCTTCATGCTCAATGATAACGTGATTTCCTAAAGGATTTTTTTTATTCGTGTGTCCTATTTCATTATCTTCTTGGCCATCAGCTGCTGCGATAACGACTCCTTCAAGCGGAGCTACAACCTTTTTTCCATATGCATAGTAATCTTCGTTTTTCATTCCATCATTTTTATAGCTTTGCTTTCCTTTTCGCACGACTAAATCATACGCATACCTTTGGTTTTCGACTGGATGGTGATAGTTTAACACCTCATGCTTTCCTCCCCAATAGACAAACCATTCACTTTGAATCGGCATTGTATATTTGTTTGTACTCCATCGCTCTCTCTCTGAAGATGATTCTATAGGAGCAAGCACAAGTGCTTGTATAATGTTATGTTCATCAAACATAACGCTGATGGTTTTTGTCTGCGTAGAATTTATCCAAATAAACTGCTCAATTTGAGGGGTTAAATAAAGATTTGTTTCTAGTCTGTAGAACTGTTCTCCTTGATTAAACAATTTGCTCTGCTCCAAAAATTGCTGAAGTGAAACTTGACGTTTAAATTCTTCGCTTACACAATCATAAAGCTTCTTAAAGTCCCCTTCTGCAAATAAAGTTCCAAACTCTTCTCTGATATTCACTTTTCTCTCTGTATCCATCATTGTAATCCACCCTTTTATATGTATTTCAATTTGTTTGAATTATCTATAAGTAATACGTTTTATGTTATAAAAAGGTTTCATTTTCCAATTATTCTATCTCAAAATCTTCTTCTATGCCGTATTTACAATTTTCTCAATCCATCTTATACTTATTTTACAAATATTTGAAAGGAGGTGCAGCATGATGAAAATAACGTTAAATAAGAAAATCAAGCTGCGCCGAGTAAGTGTTTTTGGCGCTTAGATTTTAAGGAGATTTCACAATGAAAGTAGCATTAGTACGTCATTACAAAGTAAACAAAGGGCTTCCAGAGAATCACCGCTTATCCACCGATGAACTAGTGGCTTGGTTTCAGGAATATGATGAATCAGATATTACGTATGGAGAGACTGATTTGAATAATATTGAATGGAAACGCTGTTTTTCAAGCGATATGCCACGAGCACACAAAACGGCAAAGCATATTTATAAACAAGAGATTACTCTTCTTCCGGAACTTAGAGAAATACCTATGCCTATTATTCCATTAAAATTTAAACTTCCTTTTATTCTCTGGGCATTACTGTTTCGCATGTCCGGACTCATCAACAAACAAGCTCGTAAAGATATGTCTGAGACTAAGAGAAAAGTAGCAGCAGTGCTAGATCGCGCTATTTCCGAGTCAGAAGACGATTTGCTGATTGTCAGCCACGGAGGCATTATGAAGTTTATGCGTAAAGAACTTATAAAACGCGGCTTTAAAGGGCCTCGGTTTGATATTGCTGTTAACGGAAAGCTTTATCTTTTTGAAAAGCAATAGAATGAAGCTTACTAGAAAAACATTCATAAAAAAGTCGCAGAGGTCAGTCCCTGCGACTTTTTAATAACCATTTTCTTCAATTGTTAATGCTTCACGCAAAGCGATATCTTTTCGGATATTATGAGCGATTTCACGCGTGATTTCTCCTTTTTCATAAAGTTCTTGCACCGTTTCCCGCTCGGTATGAAACGCTTTATAACATAAATCTCTCGTTGCTTTTTTACGTTTGCCTGAATTATACTCCGTACTCTCTTTTCTAAGTCTTGCCATGGATCTATGGTATTCACTAATGATAGCAAGTGAAATCATTCGATTTTCTTCGTTCATATTTTCTTTAATGACCTTTATTGCTTCTTCCATCATTTGAATACGTACTTTGTTCACTTTGCTTCTTCTTCGCAAGCTTTGTTTTCTTAAAGCCTGCTTATTCGGTGAAAAAATTCGGACTAATAATAATAAAACTTTTTTAAACCTCATCCAGCTCACCAATAATTTGTACCTTACACGATTGGTTACAGCCATTTCAAGCTTGTGCGTATGTTCCAAACAAATATACGCTGTCTCACGGTCTATTTTTTCCTCTTTTAATAGCTTTTCCACCAATTTCCCCTTGGCCTGAAGAGCCAGCAATCGAATTTCTTCTTCATACTGTTTGTTTTCAGAGGCTTCTAAAGGATGAGTTTTAACAATGATGTTATTAATCGTTGTATTATACGTTGAAATTAACGAAAGGGCTGCTCCACGATTTTCCTCGGTCATTTCTCTTTTTAACCGCTGAATAGCAGCTTTGTGCACTTTGATGCGTGCTTTAACCTCTTTTGTATTGCGCTCAGGCTTCTTCGGCGCCTTTTCTGTTTTCGCAATAACAGGTAAAAGAATGCTTGCCGCAACTAAGGTTAACAATATAACGCCTGCTGCTAGAAAAATAATCAGAGAGCGTTCCGGAAAATCACTGCCGTTATCAAGCGTATATGGAATCGAAAACGCTCCGGCTAACGTAACAGCTCCTCGTACACCTGAAACCGTAATAATGCCAATAGACCGAGGCTCAGGTTTTAGATGCTTGTTATTTTTGTAATACCAGCCTACTGACCATGACACCATCACCCAAATAAATCGTAGTACAAGCAAAAAGACAGTAATAATCAAAATATAAAGAAGCACTTGTCCATTATTAAAGTTTGGATCTTGAATAATTGCTTTCGCCACTTTTGGTATTTGCAGACCAAGCAGTACAAACACCAAACCATTTAACAAATATAAAATAACCGTCCAAGTACTTTTTGATACTACTTTAAGCTGCTGGTTAGGTGATTCCTCTCGGTCGCGCTCAATCGCATGCACAATGCCACCTGCTACAACTGCCAAGATTCCTGATAAATGAAAATGCTCAGCAATGTAGAAGACAACAAATGGAGTTAGAATTTGTATTAACATATGAATCGTAATATCTTCCATTCCTAAACGTCGAACAAGTACACGCAGTCTGATAATCAGAAAAGCGATAAATGCTCCTACAAACAAACCGCCTAGCGCTACCCAAAGGAACTGAAATGTAGCATCTACTATCGAAAAGACGCCCGTTACGGTAGCAGCTACTGCTACTTGAAACGCTACAAGACCAGAGGCATCATTCATCAGCCCTTCGCCTTCCAGCAAATGCATAATTCGCTTAGGCAGCTTTACTCGGCTCGCCATAGCTCCAACAGCCACTACATCTGTTGGGGACAAAATAGCGGCTAGTGCAAATGCAGCCGGTAACGGAATGGAAGGAATGAGCCAATTGATTAGATATCCCCCTACTGCCACCGTTACAAAAACCAGTCCCAGCGCTAGTAATAAAATAGGTGTACGAAGCTTCCAAAGAGCAGCTCTTGACACGTTTTTCCCATCATTAAATAATAGCGGGGCAATAAATAAAATAAAAAATAATTCAGGCTCCAAATGGACATCTCCGCCAAACGGCAAGATAGCAAGCCCTGCTCCCAAAGCTATTTGAACTAATGGAACAGGAATAAATGGTACAAAATGATTAATGATATTAGATAGACCAATCAAAGCCAATAAGACTAATATCGTCAGAAAAAATTCCATAAAAACAATCGACTCCTACTTCTATTTACATCCTTTTAAAGTTTCACGTTATCTCTTTTCGTTCATTTTATAGTGTTTAGTTTACGCTTTTTCTGCCAAAAAATGTTGCGGGTTATTAAAAAGTGCTCTTTCTTTTCGGTAAGTTTATTTCTACGGAGATTAAGGGAACAGTATACATGATATTCTTTATTTACCATATAAATCAGCTCATCAAACTTTTATAAAGGAGGTGTTCCCTTATCCGTTTCAACGGGGTAAGGAGATAAATTTGGAAACAGTAAATGTCATCTTATTCATCGTATTAATCATATTAACAGCCTTTTTTGTTGCAACGGAATTTGCCGTCATTAGGGTACGGTCGACTAGAATCGACCAGTTAATTGAAGAAGGAAACCGGAACGCTTTAGCAGCAAAAAAAGTAGTATCAAATTTAGATGGTTATCTTTCAGCCACACAGCTGGGCATTACGGTTACCGCACTAGGTCTAGGCTGGATAGGTGAACCTACGGTAGGTCATTTATTAGAGCCGCTTATTGACATGCTTCCTTTTGCTACATCACTTTCGCATGTCATATCTTTTGTTCTTGCTTTTTCGATTGTCACATTTTTAAATGTGGTAGCTGGAGAACTTGCGCCCAAAACGGTGGCGATTCAAAAAGCCGAACAAGTGACGCTGTTATTTTCCCGTCCCCTTATTCTTTTTTCTAAGTTACTTTATCCGTTTATTTGGCTTTTAAACCACTCAGCCAGAGGCGTTGTCGGATTATTTGGCCTGAAGCCAGCTTCTGAAAATGAAGTAGCTCATAGTGAAGAAGAGCTTAGAATTATTTTATCTGAAAGCTATGAGAGCGGTGAAATTAATCAATCGGAGTTTAAGTTCATGAATAATATTTTTGAATTTGATAATCGTACGGCTAAAGAAATCATGGTGCCTCGTACAGAAATTGTTAGCGTATCAGCAGATGAAACGATAGAAGAATTCTTAAAAATGGCTAGAGTAGAGCAATATACTCGCTATCCAGTAGTGGTAGATGGAAACAAAGATCAAGTGGTGGGATTAGTTAATATTAAAGAAATATTAGCGGATTACATAAAAGAAGATGATATTAAACCGCGTACCGTGCAAACATATATGAAACCCATCATTCAAGTTATTGATTCCATCGCCATTTACGACTTATTGCTTAAAATTCAAAAAGACAGAATTCACATGGCCATCTTAATAGACGAGTACGGAGGAACAACAGGGCTTGTAACGGTAGAAGATATCTTAGAAGAAATTGTTGGTGAAATTCGTGATGAATTTGATGATGATGAAATACCGGACGTACACAAAATTAATGAAAATCACTACGTACTAGATGCGAAGGTGTTGATTGAAGAAGTAAATGATTTACTCGGAACAAATATTGAACAAGAAGATGTTGATACCATTGGCGGCTGGATGCTGACCGAAAAGTTTGACCTTGCTAAAGGTGATAGCATCAAAAACGAAAGTTTTTCATTTAAAGTCATTGATATTGAACATCACCATATTAAACGAATCGAAATAACAAAGGAAAAAAGTACGGATACCAGCTAATTATCCGTACTTTTTTTGATGCTCTTTTTTCATTTGCAAATACTCTTTATTCTCTCGTACCTCCTTCCATTTTTTCATAAAAATAGATGCCGATTCTGCTTTTCGTTCATCAATTTGCCGTTCGTTCCGCTCTCCGTCTTTGTTGTATTTCTTTCCGCCTTTGTAGTTCGCGTAGCGCCTCGATCGCGTGTATCCCATTTGAAGAAATTTCCGGGCCATGTCCATTCCAACAAAATCGCTTTTTTCTTTGTAGGTTAAAAAAAGCTGATAGATGGCGTCGGCGGATTCCTCAGCAATTTCAGGTGTACGAAAACGCCAGTGAGGAAGAATTTCACTTTTATATGGCTCAACAAGGAGAACTCCTTGTTCTCCTTTTCCTACTCTATACTTTTCAGGATGTTTTCTAAAATCGATATGTTCAAAGTCAAGTGAATAATCAAATGCCACGGCTCTCCCCTCCTTTTTTGATCTCTACCCTTTACAAATGAATGATAAAACTTTTCTTAAAGAAGTTTTTCACATGCAGGTGCGGGTAATAATAGGTGGATAAGTATGGCTAACTTTTTTCTTCATACTAAAAGAAGTCCGAACTTATTAAATCATGATACGGGAGATTTCGTTATGTCAATAAAGCTACAGCAAAATCGAATAAAAGCTAATTTTTGGATTACTCCTTCTATATACGGAATTGTTGCTTTTGTTTTAGCCACTATTAGTACATTTTTAGATCGATATTTGACGGCTCACAAACAGTGGTTAAAGTTAGTTCCTTCCGTGTTTCTAACGGATAAAGAGCTGGCTCATACTATTTTAAGTTCAGTATCAAATTCCTTATTAACGATGACGACGATTACCTTTTCTTCTGTTTTGGTGGTACTGACCACGTTTGTAGGTCAGTTTTCTCCTAGAACGATTCAGAATTTTAATACAGATGCCAAAACTCAGCGTGTACTTGGCACTTTTATCGGTGGATACGTATACGTGCTCGTACTGCTCATTCAAGTTCGCAGCAACCAAGTCAGCAATACTTTTATTGTTCCTTCATTAGCGATTGTGGTAGCATTCATTTGCTTAGGGATGTTTGTGTTTTTGATTCACCACGTCATCAACTGGATTAAAGTTGGAAATTTAATTTCAAACATTGCAAAAAAAACGATGCTTACCATTGAAGAGAGACGGCTAGAACAACAAAAGCACCCCCAATCAAAGAATGAAATACAGCTTGATTTCGATAGTGAAAACACGCTGCAAATTAGAAGTAACAGACAAGGATATATTCAATATATCGAACTCAACCACTTAACAGCACTAGCATCTAAATTAAATGTCATTGTTAAACTGGAAAAAGCACCCGGTGAGTATGTAGAAGTGGACACACCGTTGTTAACTGTGATCACTCACAATCAATCGTTAGAACGTGAAAGATTTCTTCATTGCTTGTTTATTACAAATGATCAAGAATCGATCCAAGACGTAAAGTTAGGTATTCAAAAAATAAGTGAAATTGCGTTAAGAGCTATTTCACCAGCTATTAATGATCCTGAAACAGCCATTAACTGCATTGAACAGCTCACCCAAGTGTTTATCAAACTCGGACAAAGCTATTCTTCTTCTCCTTATTATTGCGATGAAGAAGGACGCATTCGAGTGCTGCTAGAAAAACCTTCTTTTATGGATTATTTGTACAAAGCGTTCTATCAAATTCGCCATTATGGAAAAGAAGATGTTTCCGTGATGTCTGCTATCATTAAGGCATTAACCATAATCGCTGAAACAAATCGCTCTGCCATCAAAAACGACGTATGGGTTTTTTCTTCCTATATCGTAGAAGGTCTGCAAAAAGAAGAGTGGCTTAAAATGGACAAAGAATTTCTCAATCAGCTTCTCAAAAACCTTGCAAAAGCTTGTGATAAAAAATGCACTTCTATACTGATAGGATAAAAACAAAAAAACGCCGCTCATCAACTGAGCGGCGTTTTCTTAGGGTATGAAGTGCTCTATCTCTTCTCTCTTTTTCACTATTATAAATTTATCGTTATATGACGTACGAAGAATATGCAAAATTTTAAGTCTGCTTTGCTTTTCGAAATCTGAATTCCACTGAAACATGTTAATAAAAATAGAAAATGTGGGTGCATAATTCGCTTTTTCGATTTTAGCTTTTTGCAGAACATACCTTTTTATAATAAACCATATTCTTTTTAGATAATGGGTATCAAGAAAAATAATAAGATCAGCTTCATTAAAACTTTCATTTGCCCACGTATAGTGTACACCTTCTACGATCTATTCCTTTGAAGCTGCAATATGATGTAAACACTTCTTTCTATCCGCTTCACTTCTTCTTTTATCTCCTTCATGTGTTCGTTCCCACATAATATTATCAAGTTCGTAGTGAGGAACTTTTAATCTATGGGATAATAAACGGGCAAGAGCTGTTTTTCCACTTCCAACAGGTCCAACGATATGTATTTTTTTACATGAAGCGCTTTGAATACCTCATCTCCTCCTACTTCAAACCTGTTTTTTTACACATATTGTATAACTCACGTTCTTTTTCTCTAATGCAAGCTAGAACGTTTTATGCTAGTATTTTATGGTACTTGACTGACAAAAGGAGTGAAATCGCAGTGCCTAAAACCCTTTTTGGAAAACTTACGCTGTTTTGGATTGGACTATTTTTATTGATTACAGGTCTATTTTTTTATTATAAATATACAAACCAAGCGTTTACCGCTGCGGATTTATTCTTTCGCGTCTCTCCTCCATTAGCTACTATTGGCTTCCTTTTAAGCGCAGCCGGACTATATGAAGAACGTGGAAAAAACAAACTAATTCCTCTCATTGTACTCAGCATTAGTTTTATCATGCTCTTTCAAGCAGGCTATCACTTTATCCATATGCATACTCCACCGCCGCGTCCCTGACTTTGTCTCATTCTCATTTATAAAAAAGCTCTTCGTTTAGTATATTAAACGAAGAGCTTTATTTTCTATTCAAATAAACGCACAAGCTTTTTTGTATAGGGATGCCTGTTTTTATCAAATAGCTGTGCACGGTCAAATTGATCGATAACCTCGCCTTGCTGCATAACCATCATGCGACTGCTCATAAATTTTACTGCTGCTAAATCATGCGAAATAAACAAATAAGATAGCTGAAACGTCTCCTGCAAATCTTTTAATAAATTCAAAATCTTCGCTTGTACTGTAACATCAAGGCTAGCTGTTGGTTCGTCTAATAGCACTAGAGACGGACCTACGCTAATGGCACGCGCAATCGCTACACGCTGAAGCTGTCCGCCGCTGAGCTCATGAGGATAACTCAGCGCATATTCCGAGCTGAGTCCGACTTTTTCTAACAAATAGAAAGCGATTTCTTTTTCATTCTTGCTAACATGAGATAAAAATGAAGGGACGGTTCGCTGCTGCCGCAAAGGCTCTAGCAAAGAGTCGATGATTTTCACTTTCGGATTAAAAGAAGCCGCTGGGTTTTGAAATACAACCTGCATGCCTAGACGAGCTTGCTGCATTTTTTTTCCTTTTAACCGGTGAAGAGGTTTCTCTGCAAACCATACTTCTCCCTGCTGAATTTCTGTTAACCTTAGCACACTTTTTACAAGCGTACTTTTTCCACTTCCACTTTCTCCGACAATCCCTACACATTCCCCTTTATCGATATACAAGGAAACATTATTTAGCGCTTTAACGTCTTTATACTGTTTCACAAGCTGCGTGACGCGTAATATACTTTTTTCTTTCATATTTCACTCCTATACCAACACTTTTTTCTGCGTATCTAATAATCGATCAGGCGTTTTCTGTAAAGAAGGAATGGCGTTAAACAGTTTTTTTGTATAAACGTGACGCGGAGCGTGAAGCAAAGATTCAATACTATTTTCTTCCACGATTTCTCCTTCTAGCATAATGGCTGCTCGGTCTGCATATTTCCGCACATGACGCAAATCATGGGTAATAAACAGAATGGCACAGCCTGCTTCTTCTTTCAGCTTATACAGCAGCTGAAGAACTTCAGCTGCTGCCACGCTATCTAAAGCCGTAGTTGGTTCATCTGCGATAATCAAGGCAGGCTTCATCACCAGCGCTAAAGCAATCGCTGCTCGCTGAAGCTGTCCTCCGCTCAGCTGAGAAGCATAGCTTTTATATACGCGTTCATTAGGTAAATTCACAGCTTTTAAAGCCTGAAAAATGGCGGCTTTCCTGTCTTTTTTAGACAGCTTACTATGTGTACGAATCGTTTCATCAAACTGCTTTCCAATTGTTAAAAAAGGAGTAAAAGCACTTCGATAGTCTTGAAAGATATACGAAATATCTTTTCCAAGGATAGGCGCCTCTCCTTTCTGCTTAAAGATAATAGATCCTCCTTTAAGCGTTACACCTGAAGGCAGCAGTCCTCCTATCGAAGCAGCAGTGATACTTTTACCGCTTCCGCTTTCTCCAACAAGCGCCATCCACTGTCCTTGCTCGATTATAAAAGAAACGTCTTTTACGATTTGTTTTGTTTTATTATGAATGGCTAGATGCTTTACTTCTAAAACGATGACGACCACCTCTTTTATCGATTAACTTGATATTTCCCTCGAATATATTCACCTAAAGCTGTAAACGTCAGCACAAATAAAATAATGGCCACACCTGGTATCAACATTAACTGCGGAGCATTGTAAAAGTAGGTCCTGCCTTCATTTAGCATCGTTCCCCATTCCGGAGTAGGCGGCTGAGTCCCTAGTCCAATATAGGATAGTGAAGCCATCATTAAAATAATTTTCCCTATATCCAGCGTAGCAAGCACGAGAATATGTCCTCCCACATGAGGAAGAAAGTGGCGCAGGATTAAAGGTAATGTTCCCACTCCGTTTAATTTAGCGATCAGCACATATTCTTTTGACTTTTCTTGAAGTACAATACTGCGCACTACCCTTGCATAACTAACCCACTTTACAATAACCATCGCAGCAATTAAGTTAAATAATCCAGGCCCTAACAGTCCGCTTAAGACGATGGCTGCAATATAGTCAGGAAAAGCTAAAAAAGCGTCTACAATTCTCATTAAAAAGCGGTCTATTTTCCCTCCAATATACGCTGAAACTAAGCCAACAGGTACTCCAATCAAAAGAGAAAGAGTTAAGACAAGAAAACTAGTCCCAATTGTGGTCTGAGCTCCAGCTACGATTCGTGAAAAGAGATCTCTGCCTAAGTGATCAGTTCCTAACCAGTGATCACCGGTGGATCTTTGAAGCCGATCTTGCATATTGACTTGTGTGGGATCCATCGGTGTTAGCTGACTTCCAAACAGACAAAATAAAATAAGCATAATACCACACACGCTTATTACTACAAAAGGAAGCTGCGGCTTTTTCACGTTTTATCCCCTCCCTTTACATAGAGCTGGGGATTTACATATTTGTAGCTCAAATCCACAAGTAAATTGATTAACACAACAAACAAGCCCATCCACAAAATATACCCTTGAATCACAGGGTAATCACGATTCATAATCGCATCAATAACTAATTTTCCAACTCCAGGATAAGCAAAAAGCACTTCAATGATGACCGTTCCTCCAAGCAAACTGCCTAAGCTTGTCCCTAAAATAGTCAGAAGCGGTGTTAAGCTATACCGAAACGCGTGGAAAATAAAAATGCGGCTTTCACTTATTCCTCTTGCTCGAGCAGATCGTACAAAATCTTGTTTCAATCCTTCTAGCAGACTAGCTCTAATCATTCGCATATACACAGCGGACATGGCAAAACCAAGCGTTAAAGAAGGCAGCACAAGATGGGCTGCTGTGCCTGTACCCATTGAAGGAAGCCATTGAAGACGTACAGAGAACAGCTGTATAAACAAAAGGCCGAGCCAAAAGCTTGGAATAGACGCTCCAATTAAAGAAATACTTCTGCTGAGATAATCAATCCACTTATTTGGATATAGTGCTGACAGCGTTCCGAGTGGCACAGCTATTAACAGCATCACAACCAAAGATGCAGCCGTCAAGCGCAGCGTAGCCGGAAACTTCTCTACCAATTCATCGATGACAGGCTCTTTTGTCATGTATGAAGATCCTAAATCAAACTGAAAAAAACGCGTCAGCCATTTTCCATATTGAATATATACAGGTTCGTTAAACCCTAGCTCTGTTCTCAAATTATTCATTTGTTCCTCAGAAACTGCCACGTCATCTACGCGAAGCATTTGCTTAACTGGATCTCCTGGAGCTAGCTTCATTAAAACAAAGCTGAGAAACGATAGTATAACTAAAAAGATGAGTAATTCTATTATTCTTTTACCAATTAATTTCATATCTACTTCACATCTAAATCCTTTGTTATCACATAGTATTCACTTTTGGTTGTAACCCAATTTTTCACATTGTCTTTATAGGCTACAAAATTATTTGGGTGAACAATCGAAGAATGCAGCGTTTCCTTTTCTGCTATTTCTCCGGCTTGTCTTGCTAACTTATTGCGCTGTTTTTGATCAACGGTTTTATTAAGCTCATCAATAATGGAAGCTAATGCTGGTTCATGAAAATGTCCGACATTAAATGCTCCTCCCTCCGTATAAAGAGCATTAAAGAAATATCCTGCATCTCCTCGCGGCGCGGTTACTAGACTGTATGTAACGATTCCCCAATCATCTTTTGTTGTCATATACTCATCCATATTCTCAACTTGTTGAATATCTATTTTTACACCAATCTTTTTTGCTTCTGACTGAAGCATTTGTGACATTAAAGGCAGTTCTGGACGATAAGGGTATGTAACAAGCTTAAAAGAAAGCTGTTTTCCATTTTTTATTGCTTTTCCATCCTTGAGTATATAACCGGCTTTTTCTAAATATGTTTGAGCTTCACTTGGTCCATAGGTTTTCGTTTTTTGATCGTTCGAAAAATCTAAACTCTTTAAAAATGGACCTTTTGCCGGGGATCCTTGACCGGCAAGCGCTGTGTCGACAACATCTTTTGGATTTAATAATACATCAAACGCTTTTCTCACATTTTTATCTTTAAACGCTTCTTGCCTTGAATTATACAAAAGCATTTGATTTCTTAGGCTCGGCTGTATATCTACTACAATAGAAGAATCTTTTTTTAACATGTTTAAGCTTTCAATTGCCGGACGGTACACAATATCGGCTTCACCTGATTGCAAAGCGGACGTTCGTGCATTTTCATCATCATTAAATGTTAACACAACTTCATCCAATTTTGGTTCTCCACCCCAGTATTCGTTATATTTTTTTACTTTCATTTCATTATCCGGTTTAAACGAAGCTACTTTAAATGGCCCTGTTCCGACTGGTTTATTTTTTATATTTGGAGCGTCAACATCAATAATTGCCGTGTTTGGGTGAACAAGTTCAGAAGGCAGCGTGGCAAGCGGCTCTGTTGTTGTAATGGTCAAGATTTGGCCACTGGCTTTCATTTCTTTAATTTTAAGTGCACTTTTCATTGCTTCACTTTCTTTTATCGTTCTTTCTAACGATTGTTTCACGGCTTCAGCATTCAAATCCTTGCCATTTTGAAACGTAATTCCGTCTCTAATCTCAAATATCCAGGTCGTCCCATTATCTTCTGTTTTCCATTTCTTTGCGAGCCATGGTTCAATCTGTAATTGCTCATTCACTTTGACTAGCGTCTCAGCAATTCCCGCTCTTACAGTTGTATAATTTAGCTGCGGATCGAGCGTGTCGCTTGGAAAATTTGATACAAAAGTAAGTGATTTCTTTCCACTCTTTTCTTCGGTACTTGCGGAGTTATCCGAACATGCAGCCAGCAGACCTATCGTAACAAGCATTGAGCACAGCAGACTTATCTTTTTTCTCATATAAACCCTTCCTTTATTAAAAACTATCCTTCTTTTATGTACTGCCTCTAAATATAATCCCCCTTTAAATCGTAACGATTATTATTATCATAAAAAGTTTAATTTGTTTACCTTACTTTGTCAACAAAGGTTTTTAAAGGATACAGGTGCTCTAGCACCTGCTTTCACTCGTTGTGATGATTGAATTTATTGATAACGTATACAAATGAGCATAAAAAAAACAAAGCCTTCTCGAGGCTTTGTTTATACAGCGTGTTTCTTTCTTTTATATTTCCACATCATATATCGATAACGAATCGTGCAGCCTATACAATATCCCATCAGCGCTACACCCGCAGCAAGAATCACCATTATACTAAATACATAGCCAACAAACGTATAACTAAGTAAAAATGAAATGAAAGCAATCCCGATGCATATCGTTGCAATCCATTGATTAAAAAGCTGCTGATCACGGTCTTCCATCTGATACGAAGAAATAGGTTTCTTGAGAAGCTTTTTCCCTGCCATAATTACAGGATTACGCTTTGTTACAAGTGTGACTACTCCAACAAGAAAAGGCAAAAGTAACAGCCATTTTGTTGCAAGTAAGGCAATCAAAACCGTTATAACGACAAAAAATTGATTAAGCTGAACTAATGGCTTTGGAATGCTCATGGAATTCCTCCTTCTTAAAACCTATTATACAAATTGGTTTACTAATTTAAAAGAAAAAGCACTCCAAATGAGCGATAAGACTCATATAAAAAAAGCTACATAATTTCACTAACGTACTTTAAAATCAGTATCGTAAATAAAATAAAGACAACGTATCGTAAAGAACGAATTCGACGTTGAAGAAGACGTTTTACATGCCTTTTATTACGCATATGGGTTCTTCCTTTCGTATATTGAATTGTCTTTAGACACACTTATATCATACTTTTTCGGAAAACACCAACGTCAGAAAAAATTGCCAAGAATTGCGGCTTTATGCGCTTAAAAAGCCTTTTCCAATTACATCTCGTACATCGTGCACAATAACAAATGCTTCATCATCAATTTTTTTAATCAGCTTTTTAAGCTTAATAAGCTCTTGCTTGTTAATAACAACATACAAGATTTCTTTTGACTCTTTTGTATAGTTCCCTCGACCGTTTAGAATCGTTACACCGCGATCAAGCTGTTCATTGATTTGGTCCGCCACCTCGTTTTTGTTGCTTGAAATAACGGTAACGGCTTTTTTCGCATCAAATCCTTCAATAACGAAATCAATTACTTTTGTTGTAATGTAAAGCATAACGATTGTAAATAATAACTTTTCGGCTCCAATAATAAAATAAGAAGCCAATACCACTAGTAAATCAACAGCTAAAAGTGCGTAACTGACTTTCCAGTTTAAAAACTTATTTAGAATTCGAGCAATAATGGCTGAACCTGCTGTCGTTCCGCCAACTCGCAAAATCATCCCAATTCCAACCCCTAGCAGTACACCGGCAAAAACCATGCCGATGAGCTCTTCATGAAGATGAAGACCCCAGCCTTCAGTTACGTGAAGAAAAATAGATGTAGCGATAATCGTAATCATCGTATAAACGATGGTTTTTTTCTCTAAAAATTTATACCCTACGATAAGTAAGATACCGTTTAAAATAAAGTTAGTGATGCCCGTTGAAAGATGCGTTGTATAATATAAAATAATGGAGATACCCGTAACGCCGCCTTCACCTAGTCCTATTGGAATGACGAACATGTTAACTGCAAGTGAAAATACAAACGAACCTATTAATAAAAAGATGACATCTTTTACTGTTTTACTCATCGATTAAACCCTCCTCAGCATAAAAATTCACATAAAAAAGCCCCTTCTCCAAAAGAGAAGAGACGCTTATGTTTAGTTTTTATATTACGTATTCTTAAATTGCCATGTATGACTATAATATGTTCACATACGTTTGTCAAACGGAAAGTTTATGCATTATGTGTAACCAAGGCTATGAGTCATTTATCTTTTATGTATACTAGGAATGTTTTAATTTATTTAAACAAAGACGGATGCAGGAATTAGTCGACTCAATTAATTCTTTATCGCCTTTTTTCAATCGAATTTCTAACGCGCGTTGAAAATAGTGATGCGCTCTGGAAACAACCCGTTGATCAAGTAAACATTTTCCATAATGCTGATAGACAAAGTCTTCATATATGTGAAGGTCTTCATCTGCTTTTAATTGTTCAATGAGTAGCTGAAACGTTTCATTCGCTTTATCCCACTGTTCTTGCCAGTGATATGTATGTCCAAGTCGGATCGTATTCAAAAATTCACCTTTTGTATCAGCATGTCGGTCATATAGATAAATGGCCAGCTGCAGATGTCTTTCACTGCTCATTAATTCTCCAAGTATGCGCTCATATACACCAATATGTCCATATGTTTTAGCAGCGGCACACTCATCCTCTTCTTCAAGAGCTCGTTTCTTTAAATAGATAATTCCCTGCTTCATTTGGTGTGGGTTAACCGGAACTTCTCGAAGCTGTTCATTAAATCGATAACTCATATTAAACGGAAGATCTCTGATGTTCATGCACGCTCCTTTCGTGTGGCACATCAGCAAACATACTTTCATGACCGCTTGCTTATGGTCCATTTGATGTAGGGTTCTCTCCATTTTGATACGTTTACGCGATTTACAGGAAAGCTCAGCAAAACTGCTGAGCTGTTGGTTCTTATTATTTTACTTATATATCCATTTTATCACAAAAAATACTACCGTAAAGATGATCAGGCAGTCTTCATATAAAAAAATGGTTTTTTATCAATAAAAATGGTTTTATGCTCTTGAAAGCCTATACGCTGATACAATTTTTTGGCTTCTACGTTATTATATTCAACGTTTAACGATAAAAACATCTTACGCTTTTTGGCTTCTTGCTTGGCTACATTTAAAAGAGCCGTTCCTATCCCTTTTCCGCGGTAAGCTTCATCTACACATAGAGAGTCAATATAATAATCTCCATGTTCCGTTTCTATATCAATTTCCCACGCTGGATTATTAAGTTTAGCACGTACAAAACGCTTAACTGGTTCATAAAGCGTTTGTAACATACTTCCTTCATAGCAAAGCATAAGTCCAACTACCTTCTCATCGACTTCTGCGACTGTAATATGATGATAGCTATAGCGATTCTTCTCAGACAGAATAAACGCTTTAAGTCTTAAAAGCGCTTCTTCATTCGTTGTAGCCGCCGTATGAGAGCGTGCAATACTGCCAAGCATGTCATAAAGTAATTCCGTTACAGCAGAAGCATCTTCTTTTCTTGCTTTCCTTATTTTCACGATTTTCAAACTCCCTTTATCCTCTTTGCTTGCTTTATTTGCAGCAAAACTTCTTACCTATCTACTTTAACACGAAAAAGAAAAGAAAGAAAAAATTAACTCCTAATCTTCCTTTCATTGTATAATTAATGTATATTTTCAAATGAATGGATGATGACTATGAAAAAACGCCGGCAGCAGAAAGATAATACGATGAGCGGGAGAGAACTTATAGCGGAGGTTCTTTTACAAGTGCCTCAGTTGCTCATATGGCCCGTGCGTCTTCTTATACGAATTGGTCGTTCTTTGTTGGACGGTATTTAGCCAATCCTATACACATACTTACGGAACTCACAAAAAAAGAAACTCAGCAGCTACTGAATTTCTTTGTTAGTTTTTTGCTTTTTTGTATCCTGCTTCTTGTGCATCTTTTTCGGTACAGAACCAAATGATGTTGTTCATGGTTTGGTTGTAGTGTGCCCCTGTTGGCACGTGATAAATTTTAGAGTTTTGATTTCCTTTTATTTTACCTTCACAGTTTTTGGCAGACTGAGTATCCTTTTGTTTAGAAGAGGACTGATTTTTTACAGCATCCGTGTTATATCCTTTTTCTTGTGCATAGTTTTCAATACTCCAGATGCCTTTTTCGCTTTTTCGAGCCTGCTCCTGTATTTTCTTAAATTCATCTACGTACTTTGTATTAGGAGGAAATACCGCTACGCGGGCTAGCCCTTTTACTAGCAGCTCTTCATTATACAGCTCATTGTCTATCCATACATAAGCAAGCAAGCGTCCATATTGATCACGCTCTTGTACATCAAATTCAAGAGTGATTTCCTGCCCTTCTAGCCTTTTTTTGGTGTAAGCAGATGCTTCTGGACCAAAGGGCTGTACGCCTAGTTTGGGATGCTTTGTTTCAGGGGTATCGACAAGAAGTAGTCGCACTCGATCCGTCTTTCCGTTCAGCATTTTCACTTTAAGCGTATCGCCATCCACCACTCTTTCTACCGTAGCTGCCTCACCTACTACATCTTCACGACTTGCTTTAGAAGGACTATGATCGTCTTCTTGATCTGATGAACTTTCTACTTGAACTGCTTGTTTTGTATCCGTAGAAGATGTGGTTGAATGACTTGCCTGCTCATCGCTGCATCCAGTAAGAAGCAGCATAAACGTCGCGAGCATGGCGTAAATAATTGCTTTTATTTCTTTCAAAACCCGGGTCCTCCTTTAACACGTTCCCTATCTACTATATAAAAGTAAAATGATTTTATAAATAGTGTAAATCACCTAAAAACAAAAACTCGTGAAAATACCTTTCACGAGTTTTTTCGTGCACCTGTTATAAAAATTGGTTACCTGTTTTAAAATCATTATTTAAATGGCATCTATTTTATTTTTATCTCACGAACACATTTTTCGTTTTCGTGTATCCAGATTTTTAATCATGAGGATATTTTACACTACAAATACATTTATCGTCTACCGGCTTATAAGAATAAGGAATAGCCGCACAAATAGAATAAGTATGAATATTTCAATATAATAACTAGCTAACATGATTGCTATTTTTTGTAACATAAATAAGAGCCCTCATTAACAATAGCTAATAGGGCTCTTCAAACCTTTGTTATTACGATCGAATTTTTTGTTTGCGCATCCACTGGGTAGCGACCCACTTTTCTCCTTTTATAACAGGAGCTCCCCCGTGGAGAGTACGGTCATTAAGTTCAGCGTCACTATAAAAATATTCAAAGTACACGGCCATTCCTTTTGTCGGAGATATGGAAAGACCCAGCTTAGGAAAATAAGTTTCTCCTCCTTCTTCCACATCGTTTAAGTACATAACCAATGTACTAATACGGTTATTTTTAGATGCTTTACTTGCAGAAGTGAAATAATCGTGATGCGCTTTGTATTCTTGATCAGGCAAGTATTTTAAAACTTGAAGACCTTCAGCATATTCAATAGATGGTCCCATTATTTTAGAAAGTCTTCTTTCGATTTGATGTACAAGCTCGTTTTCGCTTTCTTCAAAAAACATGCCGCTGCTCGTTCGAATACTGTTTACTTCACGTTCAGCACCAATTTTTGATCGCTGCATTTTATCTTTGGATAGCTGTATAAGTTCGTCACATTCTTCGTTACTTAGGACATTTCCTAAAACTAGAACAAGAGGCTCTTCAAATCGAGCAACAATATCAATCTCTCTGTCTTCTAATTTAATTTTATTCCCTGAATGGTTAAAAATCGTTTGTTCTTTCGTTAGTAAAGATGTATTAGTTAGAATCATCTTTTATCGGCTCCTCGAAATAGCTATTTTCCACTTCTTCACTTCACTATATGTAAACGCTTACTAATAAGAATTATATCATGAATACGAAGTAAATTCTGCTAGCAAAGGAAATAAATAAAAAGAAGCCCGTTATATAACGAAGCTCCTTCATTTTTTATTATATGTTTCACCTATATTTTAAACACTTTATAAAGCAGCCTGAAAAATTCTTTTAATCTAAAGCATACGTGTCAAAGGCGCCTAAAATCATCGGTACGCAAGTTCTTTTTTACTTAAATCAAGCGTTTGTGCTGTAGAAGCATGAATTTCGTTAAAAAGCGCTGGATTTTCTACCAGTGACAAGCCGTAAGAAGGAATCATTTCTTTTATTTTTGGTTCCCATTTCTTCATATGCTGGGGGAAACACTTTTCTAGCACTTCAAGCATAACATGAACGGCAGTCGAAGCACCTGGCGAAGCCCCGAGCAATGCAGCAACGGAACCATCCGCTGAACTCACAACTTCTGTACCAAATTGAAGAGTTCCTTTACCTCCGGCTTCCGTATCTTTGATTACTTGTACACGCTGACCCGCTACGACGATATCCCAGTCTTCGCTTTTTGCGTTTGGAATAAACTCGCGAAGTTCTTCCATACGCTTTTCATTGGACAACAGCACCTGCTGAATCAAGTATTTCGTTAAGCCCATCTCTTTGACGCCTGCTGCTAACATCGTTAAGATATTATTTGGTTTTACAGAATTGATTAAATCCAAATTTGAACCCATTTTTAAGAACTTTGGTGAAAATCCGGCAAAAGGTCCAAACAGCAGTGTTTTTTTGCGGTCGATATAGCGTGTATCAAGGTGCGGAACCGACATCGGTGGAGCGCCAACCTTTGCTTTTCCGTACACTTTCCCGTGATGCTGCGCTACAACTTCGGGATTAGTGCATACCATAAATAATCCGCTTACCGGGAACCCTCCAATATGTTTGGACTCAGGAATACCCGTTTTTTGGAGTAAAGACAGACTTCCGCCTCCTCCTCCGATAAAAACAAAGTTTGCTGTGTGATATTCCTGTTTGCCGCTATGAATATCATGTACTTTTACTTCCCACGAGCCGTCTGCGTTACGTGTCAGATTTTCAACGCTGTGGTTATAGTTTATTTCTACGCTTTTACTTTTTAAATGTGTAAACAACATACGAGTTAAAGCTCCAAAGTTCACGTCCGTCCCTGAGTCAATTTTGGTTGCCGCAATTGCTTCAGTCGATGTACGGCCTTTCATAACAAGCGGCATCCATTCTTTTAACTTTTCAGGACGATCCGAATACTCCATCCCTTGAAACAACGGATTATTTGATAGCGCTTCAAAACGTTTTTTCAAAAAGGATACGTTCTTTTCTCCTTGTACGAAACTCATGTGAGGGATTGGCATAATAAACTCTTGCGGATGATGAATTAAATTACTGCTTACAAGGTACGACCAAAACTGTCTTGAAAGTTGAAACTGTTCATTAATTCGCACGGCTTTCGTAATATCTATGGATCCGTCAGCTTGTTCAGATGTATAGTTCAACTCGCACAGTGCAGCATGGCCCGTCCCTGCATTATTCCATTCATTGGAGCTTTCTTCTCCTGCATCTGCGAGTTTTTCAAATACTTTGATTTCCCATTCCGGCGCTAACTCTTTTAGTAAAGATCCCAACGTTGCACTCATCACTCCGGCCCCAATTAAGATAACGTCTGTTTTTTTATATACATTGCTCATCACAATCTTCCTTATCTTTTATATTTTAAAAAAGCACCTTTTAGCAACACGCCTGTTCTACTTGACTCTCTATAGATTAAGTATGTCTGACAAGTTGTCTGTCTTACATAATGGGAGTTTTTATACATACCCTTTCATCTTGTCCTTTTTTAACATGCTCAATATCACTTCAGCGGTTTCTTCAACTGCTTTACCTGAGACATTAACAATAGGACAGCCAATGCGCTTCATAATTTTCTCAGCATAGTCCAGCTCTTCAAGGATTCGATCTACATTGGCATAATTGGCTTGAGACGCTAAACCTAAATTTTTTAATCGTTCTTTTCGGATTTCATTGAGCCTATCCGGTGTAATAACTAAACCAATACATTTATTTTTTGGAATAGTAAAAAGTTCGTCAGGAGGCGTCACTTCTGGAACTAACGGTATATTCGCTACTTTAAGACTTTTATGAGCTAAATACATAGAAAGTGGCGTCTTAGATGTTCTCGAAACACCAATCAACACTAGATCAGCTCGCTTGATGCCTCTGAAGTCTTGTCCATCATCATATTTAACAGCGAATTCAACTGCTTCTACTCTTCGAAAATAGTTATCGTCTAATTTTCTCGTTAATCTCGGTTGAAGATTAGGTTCTTTATTAAAGGTTTGGCTAAAGGCACTCATAAGAGGGGTCATCAAATCAATGGCTACAATTCCTTCTTCTTGTGCCGTTTGGTCAAGATACTGTTTTAAAGGTGGGATGACGATAGTATACGCAATGATGGCCTCGTTACACCTTGCTTCGGCAATGATATTATCAATATTTTCCTCATTTTCTACGTAAGAAGTATTTTGAATTTCAATATCTTCTCCACTAAATTGAGTTAAAACTGCTTTTACCATCAGCTCAGCCGTTTCACCTACTGAGTCGGAAACTATATAGACAATTTTTCTTTTATTCACATTAAATCTTCCTATTCTTTGATTTTAATAGTTTAATAACGCTAATATTTTTTATTTAGCAGCTTACAAGATACACAATTTAATAGTAATGAATAGATAAATATGCTGGTCACTGTGATTATAAACACTTTAACAAAACAATTTAATCAAGAATTTATGTCATACTAATTACAGAATAAAGCTAAATATGTTATACTATTTTCATTAAATGTTATATTAGCATTAAATATACGGAGATACAATCCCTTTTCTGCGCATTTTATAAAAAGTTTGAAGAAAGAAAAAGTTTAGATTTTAAAATGTTTTATGCTTTGGCATGGTGCACTCATCAGGGCTGAGAGGCGTTTTGCAGGAATAGGCACGAGGATAGTTATGTTGTTTATAACATGATTTTTAAATTATAGAAGATTTATTCTTAGCTATTCTTTTTAGCTAAGAGTGCTATAACTAAAAATAATGAACGGTTTACTTTTTACCTTATACATACTAAAAACACCGCCTAAAAGACGATGTTTTGAATAGTTGGTTATAATGCATTGTCGTGAAATAGACTTATTTTTATAAAACGGGATTACTTCTAGTAGATTTTTGCAATAAAAATTTAGAAAGATAATGAGATACGCCGTTTTCGTCACAGTTAAATTCCGTTACGTCATCGACAATTTCTTTAATATGATTCGGCGCATTTTTCATCGCTACGGCATAGCTGGCAAACTGGAACATTGGTAAATCATTGTTGCTGTCGCCAATTGCTAGAATGTCTTGCTCAGGCAAATTAAAATGTTTTAGCATTTGCTGAATTCCCGTTGCTTTATTTACGTTTGCCACCATCACTTCAACATTGTGTTTAGATGAAGTAGAAGTTGTAAAGTCGATTTCTTTTTTAAGTTCTTCAAGCTCCTCTTTCCAGTTATCGATATGCTCGTGCGTTCTTGCAAAGAAATAGAACTTTGAAAATTCACTTCCTTCTACGGAATCTTTCCAGTCAATTTCTTCTTTAATTGCTTGTTTACGAGAAAGCCATTCGTTAATTTCCACACTGTCTGGCTTTGGCTCTCTAATTTCATTTTTAACATATGGCTGATCTTGTTTTAACGTCACGCGAGGTGTGCCATACGGGAAAAGCTCGTAGTATACCTTGTTCGCTCTTGCTTTTTCAATAATAGTTTCCACCAATTGAAGCGAAAGCGAGTGCTGAAAGACTGCTTCTTTTCCTACGTACCCTGCCATACCATTTGACGTGATAAATCCATCCACTTGAAAGCCTTCAGGAACTAACTCTTCTATTTCATCAAACGCTCTTCCCGTAGCAATAAAAACAAAAATTCCCTGTTTTCGTAATTCGTCAATGGTTTCTTTTGTTTGAATACTTACTTTGTTGGAGCGATTTAATATCGTACCGTCCATATCTAAAAAAATTGCTTTAGGTTTTAACAACATATTTATTCCCCCTATTTGTAAAAAGAGTGTACTTGGCAAGTATAAACTTTTCCATTTTTAAACTCAATGAATGTACTTTGCTTTTCTCTTTTATAAAGCTACTACAATACTCTCCTTACATCTAAAATTGTACAAGCGCTATAAAGAAAGAATTTTATATTTGCAATAAGCCTTTATATACTAATAGCCGGCTGGGCTTATTTGATATAAAACAGCTTTCACAAAAATGAATTTTCCTTTTAGTCTTTAGAGTATCGTTTAAAAAAGATATAATAAGACTGTTACAGATTAAATACATACAGAGGAGGTCAACATGAAAGAACCATCCAATTTTTCTCCTTACCTTATTAAACAAATCAGCGATGCGATCGATGACAATATCAAAGCAAAGTGTATAGACTTTTTATATGATTCTCACTCGTTCTTTTCGAATGAAAAAGATTTTATAGAAGACTACATTTTAAATATATTGCAAGATACGTTTGTTTTAGAGAATAAATTAATAAATCCTAAGGAAATCAGAAACCCTGCCTACAAAAGAAGACAGTCGAATAAGAAAAACTGGCTGCAAACGTTAAAAAAAGATATTAAAGCAGAAAAGCCTAACCCTATTTTTGAAGACATTGAATTGGCCAAAAAAGTGATGGATAAAAAAGTGGATACCGAACACTTAAAAAAGCTGTTTGGCGTGGAAAAGCCTGAAGATATTTTAAAGATAAAGTTAAAAGAAGTAGAGGCATGGGCTAAAAGTAAAAAAACAAATATTACCGATTTTCCTTATCTAGATTCAAAGATGAATTATCAAATAGAGAAAGCATTTCACACAGACTTTACTTTTTTAATTGCTGAAATCATACTAGAAAAATACAATGGAAATTTGAGTAACTGGATTGATAAAAGATTAAATTCGTGGGTAGAGGCCCCTATCTTCTCAAATGAAAGTCATTCTCTTAAAACCAATATGGAAGTTAAAACAAACTCCCAAGAAGTCGTTTTATATAATGACTATAAAGTTGATGAAGAATATTTCATTCGCACCATTATCCCTGTGAATGATAATCAAACAGTTCTTTCCAAACGAAATATGGTTTTAGACCCAAAAGATTCCCAAATTATCCAGTTTGCTCTTTCACAGCGCGACGAGATGTTTTATAAAGAAAAAACGGTGACTCTTGATTTAGCGGATATCGTTAAAGAAATTTATAATTCAAAAGGTGTAAAAAACTATGAAGCGGTTGAAGCCCGCATTATGAAAATTGCCAGATATCACGTAGAAGGTGTAGCGAAGAAGAAAAATTCCAGAGATACAAAATTTGCGATAAACTTCTTCCAAAAAGCTGTTATTGAAACCGATGAAGTAACGGGCAGACGATATGCAACCATCGTATTTAGCGACGATACGCATCAAGGCTTTTTAAATCAGCAGTTTGTACAAATTTACAGTGACGTTATTAAAAAGTTTAAAGATAACTCGCTGTCTTCTTTACTGCTGTATGCATTTCAAAAAGAGCGATTAGATTGTTATTTACAAGAGAAGTCTTACACCCATTTTTACCCGTATCAATATTTTGCTTCAAAAGTTCGTTTTCGTTCAAAGAAAATTGATGTCAACTTAAAATTAATTAATGAATCTCTAGCAGAGTTTGTTAGCAATCAAGTGCTGATCCAAAGTTATCAGCAAAAACTTCAAGGATTTGAAATCTCTTTTATTCCTCTTCAAAATTATGAAATTCAAGATTATTTTGGAGGAGAACATAGAGAAACATTGGAAGGGTAAATTGTTCCCTTCCTTTTTTATTTGATATTTTGCCACTTTCAGCTTATAAATACAAAATATCCCTCTACTTTTATTTCATAGTTTGGAAGTTTTGTCATTTTTAACGTACTAACCAGAAGCTTTTGCCGTTTTTTACGTACCTCTTCGCTTCTTTTGCCGTTTTTAGCGTACTAATTACTACCTTTTGCTGTTTTTGACGTACCACTCTGATTCTTTTGCCATTTTTGACGTACTAAATTCATTTTATTTACTCGTCATCACTTATTAATTGTTAATTATTCTCTTTTTTTCGTAAAACAATCCTACCTTTTGCCGTTTTTGACGTACTCCTTCACTACTTTTGCCGTTTTCTGCGTACTAAACATTGCTTTTCCCTTTGTTATTGCCTTTTCAAACCCCATTTTTTATTTTTTTCGCAGCATATATAAAGCTTTTGCCATTTTTGACGTACCAAACGATAACTTTTGCTGTTTTTAGCGTACTACCAGGTCGTTTTTGACGTTTTTCACGTACTAAAAATAGCTTTTGCCATTTTTGACGTACTATTGAAATTCATTGTGTTATTTACAGCGATTAGAGAAGTGATTTTTTTACCTTTTTTTAGGTGAATCGAGGTAGCTTTTGCTGTTTTTAGCGTACCATTCTTCACTTTTGCTGTTTTTAGCGTACTATACTGAAACTTTGGCCGTTTTTTACGTACTAAAACGCATAAAGTTTTTTTTGGTTTTTACTGATCGTAACAAACACTGTTCTACCGGTACTTGCTTGCTTTTGCCGTTTTTGTCGTACTAAAAAACCTATACGCTGAACCCCTTGATACGACAGCATTCTTTGAACCTTTTGCCGTTTTTAGCGTACTACTCGTTCGTTTGCGATTCTGTTTCTTATTGATATAATTTTCACAAGGTATTCTTTGTTATTTTACCCTAATAAATTATTGTTGATATGAAATAGATTGGAGGGATTCTCATGATAAAAAAAGAATTTGCGAAAATTGGAAAACAAATTATTCGCCAATTGTCTAGCACCGTAGAAAAATATAAAGATATTGAAGATCACATGGACCTAGACGCTCATGGGAACCCTACAATCAAAACAGTGGCAGAACATCACCGTTTATCTAAATCTCAAATTTCACAATTAATTTTTTATCACTTCCTTCACGTTGATGAAAGAGGTATTATTTGTGATGTTTCTGAAAAAGAGATTGCAGCCGCTTTGAATTGTACAGTTCGAACAGTTCGCAACAACAATGTAGTATTAGCAGAAACAGAATTAATTTCCTATTCTCGCAGCGGCAAAGGAATCAATATTTGTATTGTTCCCTATCCTCAATATTTTGAAGAACACGGCTTTGGGTTTATGGAATTAGAATATACTCGCTTTGAAGAACTTATTCTAATTGAAAACGTAAATGCCCTTCGTTTAGAGCTGCGCAAAGAATTGGTTTATGACAACGATACGATTAAGCGTCAGTTTAATCCTGGAGAAAACACTTCAAAAATTAGCTTTAATGACTATAAAATTTTTACGCCGAAATATACTCACTACAAGGGTATGATGCAAAAAATAGCTGAAACACAGACGAGCGCATTTAAAACCGTTGTCCAAGGATCTACTATTTTCTTTGTTTTAAAAGACGGAGCGAAAAATGGCAAGATGTCAAAACAAGAAAAGAAAGATCAATATAATGCGGCGATTCGACGTACTATTGAAGAGATTTTTGCAAAATTATCTGGACACAGCACAGATTCTACAGGAATTGTTATGTCTTCATTCCAAAACGAAGACATCGCTGATTTGGTTCAGCTTTCTTTTGAATATGGTATTGAACGAGTGAAGTCTGCCCTTTATTCTCTGATTGAACAGGCCTTCTTCAGCCATGACGCTCAAGTTGTTGAAAATTACGGTGGAAAAATCCGTACGCTCATTCGAAAAGAGCTTTCAAAAAATCTTCAAGATCAAGTCCCTGCCGAACTTACAGCTTCATAAGGGGCTTATTTGGCATGCCTTTTTTTTATTTTCTCTCCCTTCTCTTCTCTTTTTGATACAAATAGCGCAAACAAACACCCATTTTTGCAGCTCTCCAATTCCATTATCCTATCCATATAAACGTGATGAGTTCAAATAAATGATATTTCTTGTGTATAACTACGGAATATTACTAAAAAAACACCTTCATACTTATCCACAAAAGAAAGAAAACATATTCAATGATTGTTATATCATCCTCTTTGTTAATAAAAACATCCCTTTTATTTTTTTATTAACGATAATTTCCAGGTTATTTACTCTTTAACATAACTACTTTTATCCACAGCGGAAATAATTCATACTTTTAAAAGCAATCTTCATACCATTGATTTTAAAATCCATCTATTGTAGAAGAAAAAACATAGTAAATAAAATATATTCCATATTTACTACGATAAAAAACATCCTTTAGCTAAAGGATGCTGTTCACAAAAAGGGTCTATTTTCCACACAGTTATTTATTGAAAAGCTATTTTCTTTCTAACCCTTGATATCATTGGGTTTTTAGAAGATTTTTCTTTCTTTAATATCTGTATATAATGTTTGTTAATAAGATCTATACTAATATCTGCTATAATTGTTTATTTAATCTTTGTATAAAGAAATGCTTTAAAAATCTCTATACTTGAAGATTTCTTTTTTTCTAAATTAAGGAATTTTTATTACATATACCAGATACAAATAAATTAAATTAAAATAAAACTATACAATCGTTCAAACTTACCCTAATAAATTCTAGTAGTATATTTTTTAAAATAAATTATACTATTCAGTAGAGAAAATTTTATAAAGCAAGAAAGGGACTTAGTCATGAAATACATACAGTGGATACAGCAAACTCTATTTAATACCGGTAAGTGGATTGACATTAGTGAAGTAATCATAAAGATTATCCTCATTTTTATCATTGCTCAAATTGTCATCCGGTTTGCTCGTAGTGTAATTAATAAAATCTTTGATTTCAGATTTAAAACTAAGCTGCTGAGGTACAATGAACGTAAAGAAATAACGCTCAAAAAACTTTGTCTGAGCATTATCATGTACGTCGTGTATTTTATTGTACTTATCACATCTTTAGAAGCAATCGGAATTAATATGAAAGCACTTTTAGCTGGTATTAGCGTAGCAGGGTTTATTACAGGCTTAGGTGCACAGAATTTAATTAAAGATATTTTAAACGGTTTTTTTATTCTGTTTGAAGATCAATTCTCAGTAGGAGATCACGTATCCATAAATGATACGAAAGGAACTGTTGAAGAAATTGGATTGCGCACGACAAAAATTCGCGGAGTTGACGGAGAGTTTTACTTTTTTGCCAATAGTAACATTACAAAAGTAGCGAACTACACGCTCGGTGAAATTCCCGAAATACATACACCTGAACAAATAAAAACTCGTGAAGAATAGCTTCACGAGTTTTTATTTACGACCGTTGTAAAGAATTGATCATATGATGTAAGGTGATAATCTGCTTCAATATCGTCATTTTGAAATGCACATGTTTTAATTCCCAGTTCACGAGCAGGTTTTAAATCGAGCTCGCGATCTCCAATCACTAAATCGAGCTGATACTTATCGTGAAGATATGCATAAGCGCCGCTATCAGGCTTTCGTTTGTAGCCATCATCCTTTGTAATAATCTCCGTAAAATAGTGCTCCATATTAAAAAATGCAAGAATATCAAGAGTAGACTGTCTAGATTTATGCGTAACAATTACATTTGTATCCGCAAAGCTCAGTACGTCTTCTACGTGAGGAAAAGCAGGCTTATCTTTAGGGTTGATTTTCTGTTCGAGCACATGGAAGTGTTTATCAAACAAAGACTTTTCAATATTGAAATGCTTAATTGCTACGTCAGAAGAAACCTTCATTTGTCTTAGAATATTATCTTCTGAGATCGTTTGATCTGTTAGTAGTTCTTTAAATGCTTTTACAATAGTCGGATAGGTATCAAAGATGGTTCCATCAAAGTCCCATAAAATATTCATTTTCGCTGTCTCTCCTTTTTAAAAACGTAACGATTATACCAAATTTTTCATTGCTTGTCAGTTAACCTTTTTATCATCGTTACATTTGCAGTAAAAAAACTCGCTTTATACGAGTTTTTTTACTGTACTAGCTGCTGCTGCACCCGCTCCCGCAGCTAGAGCTTGAACAGCTGCTGCCGCTGTCATGATGGTGGTGACCTCCGTCGTGGTGATGATGACGGTTGTCTTCCCATGGACTTGAACAGCTATAGCCGCTGTACGAGGCTGTATCTCCCGCATAGATTGTCTTTTTGTATAGCAGCAGTTCATTCATATGTCTTGAAAAGTCGGTAGCTTCGTAAAGTGAATAAAAAACAAAGCCTTGAAAGAGAAGTTCGGTTGATACATTCCCTTTTGTTAATGCTTTTTTAAAGTACGACGATCCTCCGGATTTCATTCGTTTTTTTGCATCCTTAATTTCTTCTTTTAATGTTTGAATCAAGTGCCTCTGTTGTTTTTCCCATTTGCTGTTTCTTAAAAAATAGCGATCTAGTAATTCATCTTCTGATAACCTTTGAAAATCTTGAAGCGTACTTTTATCAAGCGGATGCTGAAAAAATTTCCCCCAAAGCAGTCGGCTGTTACCCGTTATGTCAAACAAATGAGCATACATCCAATCAAAGAACGCTCGCTTATTCGGCTGTGGGGATGGAATTGTCTCTACATTTGGCTGGTGATGCAAAAAGCGGTTGAAAAAACGGTCTGTAAAACGTTCATAATCCACTGTAAACATAATCATTTCATGCCATACTTCATCCACTTTTGCACTAAACATCGGTACATCTTTGATGACTGCATTTAATAAAAAGTAGCGCTTCATCTCAAAAAACGTCCATTCCACTTCATCGTCTTTTGTATTTTTCCCTTTCATACGCTGTTTCACTTGCTGAACATAGGCTATCGGTAAAGAATCTTCTAGTGAATGAACAATATCTTCAAAACCATTACCTTTATGTATTCCGAGCTCATCTGGAAGCTCCTCTTTATACAAGCGAAATCCCCTTGGCTTTCCAATCCCTTTAATAATCAAAGCTAAAAGAATTACCGCTCCTACTATAATTGCTGCTATCATCTTCTTCCCCCTGTATCGTATCTGTATATTCAATATTTTACCACATTCGTAAAACACAAAAAAAGAGCTCAATTAACTTGAGCTCTCGTCATCATCGGGTATCTCGTCTACCTTTTCTACTTTGACTAGACCTTTCGTGCTATATTCAAGATCAAAGTATGCTTTAACGATATCCCCTTTTTTCAAATTGCTTGGAATCGGTTCATTTAAATTTTTATCGGAAAATTTAATGCCCGTTCCTTCTTTGGTTGTTCCGCTGTATGTACCATTTTCGATTTTTTCAATAGTAATATAATACACTCGATATTTGTGCGCTTCCTCGTCGCCCTTTGCTTTTTCTTTAACGGTTTCTTGTTCAGGAAGCTTACTCAGTGTTTCTTGGGCCTGTTCAGAAGTCGGCTCTGCTGATCGATTTATGAATTGCATCACAACTAACACTAAACATATAACTACTAAAACTAATAATAATATCTTTTTTGCTGATAAAGACAATGAACTGTGCCTCCTTACACCTTTATGTATATCATGCTGCACACAAGAGATTATACACGATAAAGGATTAGAAATTGGGATAAATTCTATAAAAATAGTAAAAATATGAGAAAGTACCTAGAATTTTTTACGCTTTTCTGCACTTTTTTGAGATAAAAAAGAAATTTGGTACCTTATCCTTAAATTGTAACTGATTCGCTTCATTTTCGAAAAGAGTTTTGCCCATTTTGTCGTAAAAAAGTCATAATAAGAAGGAATATCACACCATATTGTCGAACGTATGTATATACTTATAATGAACTGCCGAACTGCTTTTCTCTACCCTCATTGTTGAGGCAATATGGCAACTGAAACAGCTTGCTGTTAAATTCAGATTACACATCTATACTCAGGAGGTGGAATGCAAAATGATGTTTGCACTTATTGTTGTGGTTGGTATCGTAGCACTTGGCGTAGGTAGCTTCTACGTCATTAAGCGGCCTCAAGGCGCTGTTGATCCTGAGGATCGCAAACCGCTTGTTTCTGTAAACGGGCATGTTAAATTTGCAGAAGGAATTAATCAAATTTCTATATCTAAAATTGACATGTACGATCAGCGTCTTGTTATCAATCAAGTAGCTATTATTCCATTTAACCGTATTCAACGAGCAGAATTTTCAAAGGTTGTCAAAAATGAAAAAGGCCTTCACGGAGCTCCTGTTCAACGCTATTTCGGTGAGTTAACCATTCATTTCACAGACAAGAACGGGCAAGAAACCTACATTCGCTGTGAAACACCGAAAAAAAATCAATTTCACCTCATCTACCAGTACGATTTAATGAAAAGACAATTAAATAAGCGTCTTGGTCTTGAAGATCAGCAGCCTTACCTTACTCTCCAAGAACCATACGAACTATAAGAGAAAACCTCCCTTTTTCACATATTATTTCACTTCCCTGTACATACTAGAAGCGAAACTGAAAATGGGAGGTCATTCCAATGGATTTCGTCCGTTTTTTGCAATATTTTTGTTCAATCGCCGGCGCTCTATGCTTAGGGTTTACCTACTATCACATGTTCAAGCGTGACGCTCCGGTAAAAAAAGAAGAATCACAGCAAGGTGGAACTGAGTGAAGTTCGCCTGCCGTGATTCTTCTTTTTATTTATATATTCTTTATTTTTAGCCCAACAATAATTTTTGGTAAGTACATTTTTAATAATATTCCGTAGCATACAAATAGAATTGTAGGAATAATAATGAATTTTGAAAAAAGTAAAAATGCAGTAATAGACAAAGTTATAAAAATAATAAGAAAAATAACTAAGTGTTTCATGCTAGACACCTTTTGGTTATTAATAATATCAGCGATACCAACTAATATCATTAAGAAACATATGTAATCTATTACACCTTGTATCAAATAATATTGTTTGACAACAGATTCAACAGTTGACATAGCAGACGTGAGATATAATAGCATAAATGAAACCACTACAGTTAATAAAGTCAACAGGAAAGGTATAAGCACAGGTGAAAGCATTGTTCTAAATAAGTGACCAAATGACCGAGATATACTTCTTTCACTTAAATAAGAGAAAGCATTAGGTTGGTTATATTTAAGGTTATTTCTCTCTGCACTCAATCTTTCGACGAATTCCTCGACTTTTTTCTTTTCTATTCCAGTACTAAAGCTTCCAACATCCTTACTTAGATCATAAGATAAATACGGATAAGCAGCCTTTAAATTCTCTTCTAATTGACTAAACTCTAATTCATTTATTAAGAATCTATTTAGTGCATACTCCAATTCTAGTAAAATTGTTAATACCTCACTGTACTTTTCTCTTTTATAGTTTTCACTATTTAGTAATTGAGTTCTGAACTCTTTGTACAACCATGTTCCAATTAATGCTATTAATAAATAAGTAATCAATTGCACATAATTTTTGCCAAATAATTGGTCTACACTATTTAAAACAATTTTTACTAATTCATTCATTTAACGTATTACTCTCCTCTTTACATTAAAAAAACTTATAGCCACTTCTATAAATCGAGAAGTGGCTAATTCATTTATTACCTTGATTATTGTAGAGACTTCATAGATTAAACTGTTTATTAAAGCGCCCAGTTCCCTTTTCTAAACACAGGCTCGCTTGTACCGTCAGCTTTGATGCCGTCGATGTCCATTTCAGCTGAGCCAATCATGAAGTCAACGTGGGTGATGCTGTCGTTTTAGAATGGAAAATTAGGGTTCTGTGACCAATCCGTGACCACTGTGTGACCAAAAAATTTAGGCTCTTAAGCTTGTTGTTAAAGGTTTCCTTACTTATATTTATCAGCATAGCTTCCCCAACCTAAAGTTCCAATTATAGTATTTCTAATTTTTAAATTATAGTTGCAGAATTTTTTTCCTTAATAACTTCTGTAGCCCACTTATGCCACTTTAATAAAGCTAGTCCAGTACGAGTTTTAGAAGCGTCTTTCCACTCTTTATTTAAGAGTTTTGCTACCATTGTTCCTACTTCATTTGAGTTAGGTGCAGTCCCCTGTTCCTTAATATAGTGTACAATTAGTTGTATCGTTTGAGTTTCAATTATCTTTTCCGCTATAGTTAATTTATAGTCATCGTCTAAGTTAACTAATTTTATTGTGTCAATTTGTTTTATTGCTAGTCCAAGTGACTTTAGAACAGTAACTGCATTTCTTAAGCCCAACTTTTTTAATTCTTCTTCATTATCTATACCATGTTCAATTTTTGCAATTAACTCTAGAACCCTTTCCGCAGGAGCAGACCCTAAAAATGGGTGTATTCGAGCGTTGACAGCTATCCTACCATTAGGTATTAATATTTGTTTAGGCACAGGAGTCTTCTCTGACAAGTAAGTGATTTGTCCATGGCTAACTCTTATAATATTCAATCCTAAAAACCAGTTTATAACTCTATTTATATATACGCCAAATGTCTTTTGTGAAAATTGAGATTCTTTATACAAATTAATAAATGTCTTTTCAAACTCTTGAAAAGTTACTCCAAAACCGTCACCATATTGTGTTACTAAAGTTTTTAATAAAATGTGGCTATTAAAAAAGGAATAGACTTTATTTATTGCCTCATTTTCTGTCTCTTGAAGAAGTATTATTCTCTCTCCCTGCCTGGTGACATTTCCGAACATAACCATATCCCGAATAAGGTTGTCTGAGGCTTTTATACTAATCTTCAAATTCTTTGCTATGTCCGATAAATTCATTTCTTTTTGGTTTAGCAGCAATTGTAAAAGGTTACTATATTTATTTAGATTCCCCTGAGGGATGTATGTTATGGTTATTCGAGGTACAGAACCTGTTAAAACATAATCTTTAAAAATATCCCAATACAATATTAGTTTATGTGCTTTACGAATTATCAACCTTCTATTAAGTAAAGCATGAACAGTTTCGCTTCCAAAATCCTGGTCAACTTTAAAGAAATCTGCAGGAGATTCATTAGCAATTTTCTTTAAACATGCCTGCTCAGATGAAGATAATTCACTTAAATCCCTTTCAAATAAAGATTCGATATCTAGTCCTTTCCCCATTATCTCATTTTGTTCGATACCATTCTTGATTAAAGAATGAACATGAATACAAAGTTTCTTTAATAACCATGGATAACCTTGACAGTGGTCTATAAGATATTTCTTCAAGCTAGGATTTAAAGATTGTCCCAATTCCTTTGAAAATATACTTAGAGCTTTGTTTATTTCTTTGGGTGTGAATGTAGAGAGTTGAAATTCCCTCCTTCTATCAGATAGACTCTGCCACATATAATAAGCTGGATGGTCTGTAGGTGTAGTTCCATCCGTTTTCCAAGCAAACCCAAGGATAATGTTCTCTCTAGCTGAATCTATAGCAATTGCTAACTTTCTAATACTTTCGAATAAATCAGCTAATTCATTTTTAGAAAATATCTCTTCAAATTGGTCAAAACATAAAATTAATACTTTATTTTCGTCTCTCAGCGACTGTAATATTTCAGCCAAACCTTTACTAGACAAGGGATTAGTGACACTGTTTATAATGATTTCTTCTGAAGGTTTAGTGATGAATCCTTTTTCCACTGCAGAATTAATACATGATAATAGTGATAACTCTCCATACCTACGTGAAGTTGCTGCCCGCACATCTACTGCATGAACAAAGAACTTAGTTTTGTATCTCTTACTTTTTGATTTTGAAACTAATTTTAGTAATGCTGAACTCTTTCCCCATCCTGAAGGAGCTTTAATAGCCAAAAGTCTTGTATTAGTTTCATTTTCTACTACAGAATTAAAATATTTAAATATATCACGAAGTAAATCCTCTCTCCCTATGAAATCTCTAGGTCTAGAAGGTCTATAATCCGCCCATTGGTCTCCACCTGTAACTATTGCAATATTGCTAAGTTCTTCTGTAAGCTCCTCTGTAAGTACTTTGTTTTCATCGTTCAGTTCAGTCATGATAAATTCAAGGTCGTTTAATGAAGTCTGCAATTTTGAGACAGAATTAATCACATCTTTATCAATTATTAACTTAGAATTCTCAGCATCATATAAAATCACTCCATATGGTATACCCGCAGAAACATGTAACACTTTAATAGCCCAAAACCTTCCGTACTCAGAAATTATAAGAGTATTTTCCTCCGCATAAGTGTATTTTTTATCTTTTGGTAACGCTATAGGATTGCATATCTTACCTGAACTAATTAATAAGTCTACTAACTTATCAGATGTATAAATATTCAATTTTCTTCTTTCGTCTGGGATTTTTTGGGACCATTCCTCTCTAAAACCTTTTGCATCTTTCCCCAGCGGTCCAGTTGTGAACAGCCACCCTGAAGAAACACCTTTAAAAAAAACATTTCCTAATAATTTAGTAAGTACATCCGCAGATAAATTATTTTGGTGAGCTTTACATTCTACAAAGATTGTTTCTCCACTAATGAGATGTCTTGCTAGCAAATCAACTTCCATAGCTGTAACTCTCACTTCTTCTACTACCTCATACTGCAGGATAGATAATAACTCTTTCCCTAACTCCTCTAGAAGTCTCCCCTTTTGAGTATTAGTGGTATTATCAGACACAACAATTTCTACAAAATTTCCCATTAACAATATCTCCTTGTTATACTTAATAGTTAATAACTAAAAAAATACATAAATCTACATTTATATCAAAATTATACCACTAAAGTCTCTTAATAGTTATATAGTATTGGTTTAATATTAAATAAATTAGCCTAGGTCATTATTGTATAAAACAGTGAGAAAATTTATCTAGCTCATCATCAAGGTACGTAATATCGCCTTTTTATTATAGTTCCATGATATAACTTACAGTTGTTCTGTGTGCATAAAAGTATTGTTAATTCTAAATCTATATTCGTTCTAACATAAAAAGAAAGTTTCATTATAGGACTCTCTTGTCACAACTTCTTTTTTAATTCTTTAGGAACTTTAAATTTAAGTTCACCAATTTCAACTGTAATAGAATCCTTAACCTTTTCTATAGACAAATTTAATCCGATACTACAGCATACTGATAGTAGTAAGCAATAAAACAAGACCTACCTATTAATCAGGCAGGTCTTTGCTTTTTAATTTATTCACCTCTGTTGCTTTTGATACACAAATCATCGTTGATTTTAATAATTATTATGACAAATAGTTTAAGAATTAAGTAGTAATCTAACTCGTATTGTGCCTCATCGTTAACATTTGTTCCATGTAAGTATTTATTTCGGATATCATGACCGTTAGTAAACTTTGATTTATTGAGATAATAATCAAGATAATCTTGTTCATTTCTTGAAAATAGACTGTTTTCAAAATTAATAAGCTTGTGAGTATCTAACTCATCTATCAATACTTGTATACTCTCAGGACAATGCCAATAACTAATTACTTCTCCATAATATAGTTGCTTAAGAACATATATTACTCTTTGGTCTACAAATTCTAAGTAGCCCATGCTGCTTTCATAAATTAAGTTATTATCAAATAACCATTGCATTCTTAACTGTTGATGTTTTTGAAAATCACTTCTGTTTAATTTTTCAGAAATTATCAAGTTGAAAAAATTCTTATATCTCTCTTCTTTGTGTGGCAAATAAAATATGCCGCTCTGGTCAGAAAACAATAAGAATGATGCTGTTTTATACCAGTCACTAGAAGAGTATACGTATTTCTTTTCATTAAACGATTTAATATCTTTATTCTTAAAACTAGAAGATGACATTTGAATTAATTCCTGATCTATTATTCCATCTTCAATTAGGGTATTATACTGTTTAAAAATTCTATCGATTTCAGGGAGAATAGTTCTACACTTTTCAAAATATGATGCTTTATTCGAAGGCATTTTAACCATGAAATTGCTGATTTGAAATTCTTCTTTTAGATACACATCAAAAAACCATTCAATCATTTCTTCCAATCTTACATTAAGAACATTTAAAACTTTGACATAGCTGTATATCTCAGCATTAGCCAGCATTTCTTTAAAACGAAAAGAGGATGACTGGTAATATAGGTATTCTGCTTGTGTACTAAGTACTGACTCTAAAGCACTACTTTCACTTTTTTTAGAGTCAAGTTCTAATCTCATTTGTTCATCAACAAATTCGAATAGATGAATAAAATTATTCCAAAGTGTGGGATAATCAGTATTTTCTTCTAGCCATTTTCTACTTACCTTAATATCCGCTGTTCTACCATCCATAGTCACCAATATAGCTTCATTTTGGTCATTTGGATAAGAAACCTGTACCCCTCTTTCAATACCTGTTCCATTATTAAATATTTTTTCCTCCTCTATTTTTGCTTTCCTCTTAGCATGCAACTTGATTTTATCGGGTATACTTAAACCTTTACTCGCTGGAAAAGTAATGATTTCCCTCAATACATTTATGTTGACTTGTGGTGAATCAATATACTCACTAATCAAGCTGAATATATCTGTCTTATTTAAAGATTGGGGTAAGAATAAAACATTTTCTTTTAAATACTTTGAGAGAATTGCCTCTGCATTCATAGAGTCAGATAGTAACACGTCTTTAACCGTTTCATCAAAATACTCAACCAATTTATTAAACTTGAGTATTGTATAGATATGTACATTTTCCTTTTCAAGAAACCTTTTAAAATCATTAATTTCAATTCTTTGATATATTTTGTAATCTTGAAGCACTTCAAAGAAATCATCTGTGGCATCAAAGTCAATTTCATCATATAAATTGATGAATCCATGTTTGTGACACCCTATGAATTTACCAATTTTTTGTCTTATTCTTTTCTCATAATCTTTTATATCAACATTTGTCTCTTGTACAATATGGTCACTAACATTTTTAATATTTATGTATTTCAAAATATTGTGAAATTCTAATAAATCAACAATACCCCATTCAGAATAAATATCTTCATCATTAATTTTTTTCACTATTTTTTTCACTTCTTCACCAAAAGCCATGTCATGATCAGAATAGAATTTAATTCCTAACATACGCTCTCCTTTCGTAATCATTCTCTTTATACAATTCTTTAATCATATTCATATTGTTTCTTATAATCCTTGTTCAGCCCATTATATTAGATACAACTGCTCCTACAATTGCTCCCAAAAGTAGCATAATGATAGCGTAAAGCCAGTGGTCCTTAATAGCTTCATAAACGCCTTGGGGAGATAATCCGTAGGGTTCATGCCATTTAACATTTGTTTTCAGATTTCCTGATGCTACTTTATCTAGAATGGAATGAAAAACATCAACTTTCTTTAGAGTTGACATGTGCAGTTTTACATATTCTTTATTAGTAAATGCTGCGGCTTCGGATTGTCCATCTAAAAAATCTCTATATGAAATTTTATTTTTTTCAATGAGTTTTTCTAACCTCGGATGACCAATATAGCCCACACCATAAATATCAATAAGCAATCTTGCTAAGTCATACTTTTTTTCATCGTCTATTGTTTCGGGTCTTCCTCCTAAAACCCTATACCTATTTTCAATTGCTTCAAATCCAAAATTCAAATCTCTCATATTCCAATGAGTCCAAGTATAGGACTTATGCTTCTTAACAAATTGAAAAAATTCCTTTAACATTTCTCTTTCAAGTTCATCATAATTATTTTCAATATCTTCAAATGGTATTTTTTTTATTTCGGCTATCTTATGAATACCAAAAGATTTCGTTTGTGCTGTATTATAATACCTTACTGCTATCGTAGTAACCCTCGGTGTATAACCACTGGGAACATTATAAAAACTTTCACATGAATAATGGATTAACAACAAATGTGAAGCATTGTTCACAAGTTCATTGATAGTCTCAAGAGCCTTTTTTCTTTTTTTAATTTTATGATTAAGGTTCATGCTATTACCATCCTCGTATGACATAATATATAAATACTATTAATCTATTAATTATAACAGATTTTTAACAATATATTACATCAGCAATATATCTTAATTCAACCATCTAGAAGGAATCGTAGAAAATTGTGTTATGTATGTGTAGCAACATAGGTTTCCTTGCCTTAGAAAGCACTAAGAAAATGTTTTGTATACTCCTACACTACCGTATTTAGTTGAAGTGTAGTTATGCAAACCTCTTTCAGAGAGTCAAATGAAAAAAGAGACCTTTAAAGTTGTTTTGCTTCTAATTCGGTCTTTCTCTTAATTAGAGTTCTCTTATTAATGCCTATCATTTCTTAAGCTTCCTTATATGTAAGATTATCAACCGTTTGCAACTTATCCACTAATCTCTTAAATTGTAGTCTATCTATTTTCATCCCTGTAAAATTCCACTTTGAAGATGACTTCCCACCATTCTTTCCTTAGTTCTTCATTTTATACAGCTAAATCTTACGTAACTGTACTCACACGTGCATATCCACATTTCATATTGTTTTCTGCTCTTATTTGTGTCACTATATTTTGTCACCTTTAGATACCTTGATAATACTGGACTGGAACAATGGTGATATACCATTAAGTTTTGTCACCATAAAATCTGTATATATAATAATTTTCCTTATGTCCCCAATAAAAAAAGATGGCAATTAACATTGCCACCATCTAATTCCAATTACTCCTATTTTTATTTGTGTTCTTTATAATTCTTGTTCACTTTCTATGTTTCTTAATAAGAGAATCAAACCCTTTATCGGAGAGGTTTGCAACGATTTTCACTTCTTCTTGTAGTTCTCCACAATTTCCAATTTACGGATGTATACCTCTATCATGTATTTGACGCTTTTACTCACTAAGAAGTATCATTACGTATCCATGAATTTAAATCGCAGATATTCCAGGATTTAATATATAGCATTTGATTCCAAAATTAAATGGGAATCTCAGTGCGCGAGAATTACTTAAACTACTTTAATACTAATGCTCAATGATATCTGGCACTTTCTATTGTAGAGTAGTGGTTATAATATAAAGTAGAAATTGTAATTTGCGAATACAAATTACAATTTCTTTTTTAAGACTTTAACGCTTGCTTTCTCCAGCTGGCTCTCCTAAAACTTCTCTCATCTCATCTTCATTTGGGAAGAGGATAGAATATTTGTATTTTTCCTTTTCCAAATCGGGTAAATCTGGCGAAACAAAAAGTTCTTTGCTTGACATCTGCATCGTATTTGCCACATACAGCATAGGAGCATAGCAACCATTTAGTCCATAAAAATATGGTTCTTCTAAAAAGTTTATTAAGTCAGTAGTAGTCATTTTAGCGTTCCTTATCGGAACTTTAGCCAAAATATCTTCACCTGCTTGGATTGTTAGTTCTCCATCCTCAATAAATTTCTCTAGACTATTATAATCTGTTATAGGTATACCATTTATCTTTTCTCCCGACCTATAATAGCCACTAATAACTATAAAAGGAACTATTTTAAGCCTATTTAATTCCTCAATATTTATTCCTACTCTCTCGCAAAACTCATCCGTTTTTTCCTCAATATATCTCAAAATTTTGCTAATTTGACTATTAGCCTTTTTAATTACTTTATTTCCACTTCTATAATCTTCAGGTTCGACAGGGTCTAAATGATTCTTCACTTCAGCTATAAAAAGATGTGAGCCTTTATGAGCTATAATATCTATATCTCCTTTTACTTCTTGTCCACAAGAAGTAGAGTAATAATTAAACGTATAGTTATCCCCATAGGTTACAAAGCCAGAATTAATAAACAATCTCCTAACAGCTTGTTCGAAAAGTGTACCTTTATTAGACAAATTTATTTGTAACATTTGCAAGTGACGAGTAAAAGTCATATACATATTATTCATTAAAAAAAGACTTGGTATTATAATAATAGACTCTTTATTTTTTATTAAAGGCTTATAATACAGGTCATTTATTTTATCTTCCCCAAAACTAAAAAATCTCACCCACTTATTTATATCATCCAGTTCAATATTTCGCTTAAATACTTTTGATAGCATATATGACAATTGTTCATGTAAACTTTTTATCGATACACATAGAAAAGGAGCTTTGGGAAATTTACCATATTTCTTAATAAAGTACTCAGTCGCTTCATAATAAATAGTTGCCATATTTCTTAAACAGTAGTAAAAGATAAATGCTTCTTCAATATTTACGTTATTATATTCCAGTTCTGAATAACCCTGAACCTTTAATAATGTCGCTATTTTTATGTATTCTGAGTATCCAACGTTTATAGAATTTTCCATATTTTCATAAATTATTTGAGGAGTTAACCTTAAAGAAAAATGCTCACCTCCCCTTTTTAATTCAAGCACTTTTCCGTAATCTATTTGCTTTGCATTTTTCTTCTTGTTCATTAAATTATACGTGAATTTCTTATTTAAAAATGATTCTCTTATGAATGGTAAACGATACCTAATATATTCATCTTTATCTGTGTAAATAAACCTTACTTTATTTTCTTCTCTTTTAACTACCATCTTATTTAATGTAACTTCGTTAATTAGCCAATATAAAAACTTTAGACTTACATTTTTTTGCCACATTTTTTCGTTAATTGATAACGGCTTTAATTTTTCTATATCTTTTTCTTTATGTGCTTTTTTACTAAATAAACCTTCTTTGCACATTGAAGCCCACTTTTCAATTAAAATATTTAAAGCTTCTATATTATTTTCATAGAGTGCTTCACTCTCACTACCAACATGGTTAAAGATTATGTAAGGATTCTTTTTTTCATTATTTAATATTGTATGATTTATATTCTCAAACGTACTTAAAATTTTGAATAGAGCTATAGTCTGGTTATCCTTTTTTAGCCTTGTAAGAAAATCATTTATGTCCAAATTTAATGACTCAAATTCACCATTTATATATTCACATTGCTCTAAATACTCATTTAAATTATGCAAATTTTTAAGCTTTAAGTAGTTTATTAAAGGCGTACAAAATAATCTTTTTCTTTTTGCATCGTTAGTAGTGTTAATTAAAATTTTCTTTCCTTTAACTTCCTGTAAAAAATTCTTTTCCGAAAAACCGCTATTTACAATCAACTTCTCTATGTACAGTTTCATCATCAAGAAAGCTTGTTCATACTTTTTTTTACTTAACAGTTGCTCAACATTAGTATATATATCTAAATCCATTTTTAAAATCTCCTGCCCTATATTTTTTATTACTAACCTCATTTGGTTCTCTAACAAAATCTTTAAGACTTTTGAAATAGTAAATAATAAAGTCTCACTTCACTTTCGTTTAGCTCTAACTCATAACCTTTTGTTTTTTCATTATCTTTTCCTTTTGAATTACTATTTTGTATATTTTTATAAACAAAAGCTTGTAACACACCGAGTAACCCCCCCGTAGTTTTTATAAAAATAAAGTAGTAAACTTGTACACATAAAAAAATTGTGATAAGTATCCGTACCTATTATCTACTTTTCTCATATATAGAAGGAGAAGTATTTTAAAAAATAATCTTTTTGTATTCTATACTTACATCATTTTGAAGAATACAATACAAGACGGATTTTATTAGTCACAACTAAGGGTTTGATTTCTCACCATCCCTACTTTTCAATCATTTTTATTGAAGTATCTTCCAAGCGAGATTTTTAAATGATAAAAGCACATGAGTTTTTATCATTTGTCACTTTAAGACAGTTAACTAATCACCTTGATAGAAAGAGTAATACTTTCTACATACCAACAGGAAAATCATACCACATATGTATGGAACAAGCATTATCTTTTAAATCTGATTTATATTTATATAAAATAAAAAAAGAGAACCTCTATTATGAGATTCTCTTTACTCTTCTGACACTCCAATCCCTCCACCTTTGAACTTATCCTTTTCTAGTTTGTAATGGTACTGGGCGAATGGTATAGCCCACTTAGCAGTATGTTCTTTGTGAATCCACCTTGTGCAGTAGTTCTTTGTAGTAGAATTATTAATACGAAAGTGTACAAAATATAAGATTTCTTCTTTAACTAATACTTTAAGGTATTCTACAACAGAATTTCTATTTATTCCTGTATTCTTTCTAATTGTATCAATAGCTATAAATGATATCGGTACATTTTTATTTGTACCTGTGTTATCGTAAAACATGTTACTAATTATATTGAGATAGGCAGCGAATATCTTGGGCTTATAATCACTCTTCATACTAATAATTTTTTGAATATCTTTGTAAAATACCTTAGCAAAACCACATTCTTCATCTTTTCCTGTGGGTTTAATAAAGTAGTTATTGGCTGGCTTTAAGTCGTTAGCCATACTTTGCATTTCTCTATCTTCATAAATCTCAATATGTCCCATTTCTTGTAGACTAAGTAGGGATTTTTTTGTTCTTGCCTTTGTTTTACTCTGTTCTGTACTCATGCCAATAAATCTCATGATATGGTTAATACCAGTATAAGCCACGCCTTCAAAGTTATTTGCCAATGATTTAATAATTGTTAAATGATAAACGTCTAGTTCACCATTTTCGCCTAATTTTTTTGTTTCAGTTAATGACTTGGAAATTTTAATAAATGATTCTAGTCTTTCTTGTTGTGTTGTTGATATTTTTTCATTTTTCATCTTTCTTATTCCTTTCAATTTAAATTCTTTATTTTATTAAATAAGCTTGTTTGAGAGGGATACAGTCGGCTTTGCCGACTCTCGCCCATACATTTGTATCTATTATATTGTCTTCTATCTAGTAATCTTCTATCTATTCCCTTTCTGGAATGCACAAAAAGTCTTGACAGATACTAGCGTATCTAGGGGTGAAGGGTCACCCACTTTTTGGGTCTAGTTTAGGAGATGGTTACCTGATTTTTAGGTGTACTTTTTTACCTTGTCTTTAAACTACACCTATTTTTTAGTTACTTAGTGTTTTAAGCTCGAAGATATTATATGAAGTTTAGAATATACTTATAATTTACTTAAGATGAACTTGAACTTCGGTAAACTGTTTCCCATTAATTGTTACTGGCACTTTCTTGAATAGCTGTTGTACAATTGCTTGTGCGTATTCTTTAATTAGCATATTTCCTAGTATTTTCTTTGGTACTTTCTCAATGAAGTCTATTATCATTCGCTTACCTTTTTTGATGTTACAACTAGAACATAGAACCCACGCATTTTCTTGCACACTAGCTGTATTCGGCTTACAAATAATCTGTGGCATTAAATGGTCTACTTGTAATTCTTCTTTATTGCTGTTTTCACATATTTGACAGCAATATCCATACTGCATAAATGCTTTTTCTTTTTGTTTCTGAGTAAAGTTACCACCATTTCTATTCCGCTTCTTTTTTCTCTCTGATGAACACTTCTTACAGTAAGGCTCTAATCCATCCTTTCTAGATTTATTTTTATGAAACTCTGTTGCTGATTTAAACTCCTTGCAGTTGCTACATCTCTTTTGCACTGCTTTTTCACCCTTTCTTTAATTTGATGAACGTAACAATATAATCTTTGTTATCTAATTCTCATTATACATATTGAGGTTTTTGCTAGTTTTAACAGCAAAAACCTATCCAATCTCGCTTTTTTCGCGAAAACTATGTCAATACTTTTTGTTTATTTGTAATTTAATTGTAATAAAAAATCCAAATAAAACCAAAAAGAGTACTTTGTAAAAAGTACTCTTTCAACTTATGTTCTATATAATCTAATAGGCAGCTTTATAATTATTGATGCATTAATTTGCTTTATCGGATGATGTTTCGAAAAGAGTAACATTAATTCTAGTAATTAAAGCCTTTTATCATTGTAAAAATAATTAAATATACATCTCGTATCGGATTTTTGAGAAGAAGTGATGTGTAGTTTAAGTAACTATAGCCTTCTCGGAACTGTAGTAATGCAAAAAATTTGTAAATCCTCCCCTTCACCTTGTATCTTAATTTCTACTAAAAAAAATTTTATTACGTTTAAGCTGTTTGGATGTACTTATATTATTAGTTCAATTGAAGTGTAAGATTTCATCTAGTTGATAATTTACAATAGATATTCTAAAAATTTATAGAAAAGAAAGTTTTAGCTCTATTACTAAAATGCTCATCTTTTAATTTTTCTATGATGAAATTCCCTAATTCGTTATCTTTTAATTCTGAATAATCTATTTCTTCTACTCCTATGAAGTTTAAAAAAATTTCAGGTAATAACCTATATTTGAAACGAATTAGGTCGCCTAACGTGATTGGTTGATTCTCATTGAAAAGTAATTCAAGTTCTTCCATTTCCTCAATATCAAATTCCCTAAACATTTCCTCAAGTTCATAACGCCATATCATTATTTCTTCCATAGCCTTTATCCTAGCTAAATAGCGTGTTCTATCACCTCTATACATATTATCTGAAAAGCAGGTCTGACAGTAACAAACTGTAAAATAAGCTTTAAGTAAGTCTATAAACCTTTCACTGTCTAAGTTCTCATTGTGAAGGTTTTCTTGTGTATTATTTAGACTATATCTAATTATTTCTTCTAAACCATTGAATGTTTTCCCCGTATATCTAGTAATTTGTTTACCTATATCATCAATCATTCTTAAAATTTCCTCAGACAGTATCATTTTAAATCTCAGCTCTTTTCACTTGAATATTTTACAAATATAGAACTTTTTAAATATTGTTAGTTCTCATCCCTTTTTTGTACGTTTAGTTCTTCACTAATCTTCACAATAGTGTCTTTATATACTCTTATCTTTTTTTCTTTTAGTTGATAGGTTCTAAAATCAGATTCTATTTCAATAATATCGGCTAACGAAATTGTATTGTTCAAATTTATTTGTGCTTCGTGAAACGTAGCGGAGGGGGTATTATGTACTTTTCTATATTCATCTAAAACTGATTGCTGCATGAAATAATCTTTATACGTTTCTAGTGCCTGATAGTACTTACGATTAACTTTAGAAATTGGGGTGGATAAGATAAATTCTTCTCCATAACATACCTTGTGAGCAACATTACGTGTTCGGGTTATTAGTTGAGTTCGAACCTGCAACTTTTCAAGGACTTTATATACGCCCTTTGACAAATATCTATGTTTTTTGTTCCTCCTTCTTTTTTTAACCTTATTATTATTTTTCCACTCTTTTTTCAGTTGAGCTTTTACTCCATTAGAATCCAAAAGTATAGTACCTTTCTTTAAATTGTAATACTTGAGAAAAGCAAGCAGTTCAGATAATGCCATGGCTTCAGCAACGTTGTTATCATGTTCATGTACGACTATCCTTCTCCTTATTTCACTTTTATCCTCGAAAACAATAAAGAAACCTAACGAAGTTTCTTCATCCCTTACTGAGGCATCTGAGTATGCAATAAACATAGTTTGAAATCACCTCCTAATTAAACTGCATCCCGCTTTATTCAACATGATATTACTTTATAAATGATATTTCAATAGTTTTTAGAAAAATACAAAAAATAAATAAATGCTTTAATATCAATACTTTTGTTTAAGGAAATCACTAAAAATCGTTAAACAAAATTATTGCAATATATTTGTTATCTCACAAAAGCTTTATATATATTAGGTACTCAAAGCTGTTTTATATCCTATATATGTCGGGATAATATGGGAAAACCTCTAATTTCAATAGTTTAAGAATGATACAGAAGGAGACTCTTAATATGTTATCTGTTCAATTTATAAAAATTACAGCCTTAATTTAAACATTACCAAGATAATGAACTTGTAACTATGTTTTTCCTGATTATAGAATTATATGGTGAACAAACTTTTTAAAACTAAAGGTAATAAAAGCAATATTTTATTAATCAACTATCGTTTCGGAACGATTGTGACGTGTATCTATACCTACTATAGGTTATGCTTGCAGAAAGAAGCCTGTAATATGTGGAAAATCCCCCCCTCTTGCTTACTTTTTACTTTAAAACCAAGGAGAGCATTCATATTGGACTCTCCTTCATCGTTGCTTATCCTACAGAGAATTAGCTTCGTATCAATATTCAAAACTTTCTCAGGTCAGGATAAAACATTAGCTAAATAGGATTCATTGAACCTTTACATATTTTCTTTAATCCCTATATGTTAAAATTACGTAAGGAAGCCTTTAACTACTAATAGCTTAAGAGCAATACAGGAGGCTCTTAAGATGCAAGGAAGTATAAAAAAAGATAAAACAACAGGTAAATATTATTTCATAGTAGATATTGGTAGAGACGAACTAACAGGTAAACGAAGACAAAAGAAAAAACGTGGTTTTACAACGAAGAAAGAAGCAGAAAAAGCTTTAGCGGTTGTACTAAATGAGTTGAACTTAGGTACTTTTATAGAGCCACAGCTTATTGATTTAGACAGTTTTATAAAGGAATGGTTTGTAGAAAGACAGACTCAGTTAGCTAAAAGTACACTAAAGAACCATCAGTGCTTATACAGAAATCACCTTAAACCTAAGTTAGGTCATTATAAGCTACAAGATTTAAATCCAATCGTTCTTCAAAAGTTCACTAACAGTTTGGTAGCAGATTCTTCTCTTAGTCACAATTCTATTCGGAAGCTTTTATTCTTAATAAATCAGCTTATGAAGAAAGCACATGGTTTAAAGCTTATCTCTGAGAATCCATTAATACATGTGAATATACTAAGAGAGGTAAAGTCTGAAATGAGCATTTGGGACTTGAAGCAAGTAAATTACTACATTGCTCACGCTAAGCAAAATAGATATTATACAATCGTTCTTATGGCTTTGCTCACTGGAATGCGAAAAGGAGAAATCCTAGGGCTGCGATGGAGAGATATTGATTTTGAAAAGCAGATTATCTATATTAGACAAATCTATGACGGGTATGCAAAAGAACTTAAGGTAGGGGCTAAAACAGCGTCTGGTGTACGTTCTATTCATATCCCTGATATGCTTGTTAATCAATTGAAAAAAGAGCGTAAGAAAGTATTAGCTAACAAACTTAAACAAGGTACGGCTTATAACGATTATGACTTAGTAAACTGCACAAAGTTCGGTAACCCTTTAGATTCATCTACTTTATCGAAGAGATTTAAAAATCATGCTAAAAAACTTGGACTACCTGTGATACGATTTCATGATTTACGTCATACGCATGTAACCATGTTGATTCAGCAAAATGTAAATGTGAAAGTTATCTCCGAACGTGTCGGACACTCTTCCATTCAAATCACATTAAATCAATACAGCCACGTCTTGCCGAGTATGCAACAAGAAGTGGCTGATAAATTAAATACTTTATTCGTTAATATGTGACCAGCTTGTGACCAATTAAAAGGTTCAGGTGGTTAAAACCTTACTATATCAAGGTTTAATTCAAAACGCCCAGTTCCCTTTTCTAAACACAGGCTCGCTTGTACCGTCAGCTTTGATGCCGTCGATGTCCATTTCAGCTGAGCCAATCATGAAGTCAACGTGGGTGATGCTGTCGTTTGCTCCGTTTTCTGATAGCTCTTCTTTAGACATCGTTTTTCCGCCTTCTAAACAGAAAGAATACGAGCTGCCGATGGCTAAGTGGTTGGATGCATTTTCGTCAAACAGCGTGTTGTAGAAAATGATGTTTGACTGAGAGATTGGCGATTGATGCGGTACTAAGGCTACTTCTCCTAAGTATTTGGCACCTTCATCTGTTTCAATTAAGTGCTTTAACGTTTCTTCGCCTTCTTCTGCTTTTACATCCACAATTTTTCCGTTTTCAAATGTTAGCGTGAAGTTTTCAATTAAGTTTCCTGCGTAGCTAAGCGGTTTTGTGCTTGTTACTTGACCGTTTACGCCGTCTTTTTTTGGAAGTGTGAATACTTCTTCTGTTGGCATATTGGCCATGAACGAGTTGCCGTCTTCATTAACACTGCCTGCGCCAACCCAAATATGTTTGTCAGGAAGTTCAATTGTTAAATCTGTTCCCGGCGCTTTATAGTGAAGCTTAGCAAATCTCTTTTCATTTAAAATGTCTACTTTTGTATGTAATGAAGCATTATGCTCTTCCCATGCGGCCACTGGATCTTCTTGGTCTACGCGCACAGATTTAAAAATAGCTTCCCATAGTTTTTCTTGCTGCTGTTCTTCTGGAACGTCAGGAAATACTTTGGCTGCCCAGTCTTTGGAAGGAACAGCTACGATGGACCAGCTGATTTTATCGGATTGAATCGCTTCACGGAATTTTTTCATTGCTTTTCCGCTTACTTTTTGGAACGCAGCAATACGTTTGCCGTCTACTCCTTTTAATAAGTCAGGACCGCTTGAAATTACAGATAAAACAGCGCCTCCGTTTTTAACAAGCTCTTCTCTTGCCTGAGCTTTCCAAGCAGGAAATTCATTAAATACAGATTCATCCGCTTTTTCGTATTTCAAACGAACTAAGTGATCATCATGCCAGTCTACATCAACAGACTTTGCTCCGGCTTCATACGCTTTTTTCGCAATTTCACGAACAAAATCAGCGGAAGAAATATCGGCATTAATGTTTAATACTTGCCCTTTTTGAATGTTTACACCGACTTTTACAGCTAGCTCGGCGTACTTTTCAATATTGCGCTCAAACTGTTCCATAATTTATCTCCTTTACGTATATATTCTAACGACTTTATTGTATCATGAATAAAACATCAATTAAAAATCCTAGCCTATAGTTTACATAATATAATTACGTTATTTTACAGATTATTATATAAAAAAAGTTTGTTCTTTAAGAATCAGAACAAACTTTTGTCTTTCACAGATTCCGTTTTGTAGCCGAGCCGCTCTGAAATATTCTTGCCTATATCAACCATGCGTTCTTGAAGATACGTTAATCGCTCATTTGTCATACGCATCGTAGCACCGGAAATGCTGACTGCGGCAACGACTTGACCAAGGTGATCAAAAATAGGCGCTGCGATGCAGGTAATTCCATATTCATTTTCTTCTAAATCCAGCGCATATCCTTTTTGTTTTACTTCTGAAAGTTCTCGAAGAAAGCTTTCTTCATCTGTAATGGTGTGATCGGTATGAGCTGGTAAGCCTTTTCTTTCAAGAATGCTCGTTACCGTATTAAGCGGTAAAAAAGCTAGAATAGCTTTACCGACAGACGTACAGTGCATAGGCGCTCTTTTCCCCACTTTTGAATGCATGCGCAGCGTCTGATTTCCTTCTAGCTTTTCAATATACACTACTTCACCTTGATCGTAGACCACAAGGTGAATGACTTCATTTGTTTCACTTTCAAGTTCTTGCAAAAACGGCTTTGCTTCCGTTCGTAGATCAATAGAATCTAAAAGCTTTGAACTTACTTCTAAAAACTTATACCCAAGCTTGTACCGCCCGGTTTCTTGATCTTGTTCAATATAGCCATACTGAGCAAGAGTAGTTAGAATACGGTATACGGAGCTTTTATTAATGTCCATTTGCTTTGCAATTTCTGTGACTCCTACCCCTTCTCTTTCCATGCTGACAATTGTGACAATATCCAATGCCCGGCTTACAGACTTCACCATATTTTCTCGCTCCATTTTTCCTCTCTCCTCTATGTGTCGTTTTACTGCCGGGCATTTTTTATCACTTTTATACGTTTACACGTTCTTTCTCTGCAACAAACGGATTTTGGAGGGTCCCAATTTCTCGGATGGTGCATTCAATAATATCGTTTGCGCTCACCAGTTCCGCGCCGACCGGACTTCCTGTTAAAACCACATCTCCCGGCTTAAGGGTCATAACAGTAGAAAGGTAAGCAATCATTTCTCCAACGGAAATAATCATTAAATCTGTTGAGCTGTTTTGTTTTTCAACGCCATTTAAAAACGCTTTTACATGAATGGACTTAAAATCAAGCTCTGTTTCGATTACGGGGCCAAGAGGCGTAAATGAATCAAAGGATTTTCCAATGGTCCAGTGCCCGTCTTCATGAAAATAATCCGGAGCCGTTACATCGTTTCCAATTGTATACCCAAATATATAGTCCCGTACGTCTTCTTTTGCGATGTTCTTCGCTTCTTTTCCAATAATAACTGCAAGTTCAGACTCAAACTTGACGTGCTTAATGGCAGTTGGAATGACAATGTCTTCGTTTGGACCAATCACAGAGGATGTGGGCTTAAAAAAGAAGACAGGAATAGAAGGCATTTCTTTTGGCAGCTCCGACTTTGCAGCTGCATAATTTGCGCCTATTCCAATAATTTGATTCGGCTCTAAAGGAGCCAAAAGCCTTACTTCACTCGGTGAAAAAGTCTGCCCTGTATAGTCCCACTTCTCAAATATATTTCCTTTAATAACGCTGATCGTATCTTCTTTTAGTACACCTGTATGACGGCTATCTTGTACAGCAAACCTTACAAATTTCATAACATGGCTCCTTTTCCCATTTGCTTTGTTTTAATAAGGATCGTAGGTAGTCAGGTTCTTAAGATGTAAGTACAGCCTGCCATCTCTATGGTGACAGGCCGTTTTTTTTTACTGTTTTATAGCTGCTTTTGCTTTTGCTTCGATACGGCGGCGGTGTAAAATGGGTTCCGTATAGCCGTTTGGCTGATCATAGCCTTGAAATACTAAATCGCAGGCTGCCTGAAAAGCAATGGATGTGCTGTAGTTTGGTGCCATTGGCTGATATAGAGGATCATTTTCATTTTGTTGATCCACTACTTTTGCCATTCGCTTTAATGTTTCCGTTACTTGTTCCTTTGTACAAATCCCATGATGAAGCCAGTTAGCTACGTGCTGACTGGAAATACGAAGCGTTGCCCGGTCTTCCATTAGCCCGACGTTATTAATATCCGGTACTTTTGAGCACCCTACTCCTTGGTCAACCCATCTTACTACATAACCAAGTATTCCTTGAGCGTTGTTGTCGAGCTCCTGCTGAATTTCATCTTTGCTCCAATTTGGTTTTTCTGCCACAGGAATTTGCAAAATGTCATCTTGTAAATCAGTAGACCGAGTAAGCAATTCGTTTTGAACATCTCTTACATCAATTTGATGATAGTGAAGAGCATGAAGCGTTGCTGCGGTTGGTGAAGGCACCCATGCCGTATTCGCTCCTGCTTTTAAATGCCCCACTTTTTGTTTCAGCATTTCGGCCATCATATCCGGCATTGCCCACATTCCTTTTCCGATTTGAGCGCGGCCTTGGAATCCGCTTGCTAATCCTACATTTACATTAGACTGCTCGTAGCCTTGAAGCCATTTAGACGCCTTCATATCATTTTTACGAATAACAGCGCCTGCTTCCATAGAAGTGTGAATTTCATCACCTGTTCGATCCAAGAATCCAGTATTAATAAAAGCCACTCGATCTTTTACTTCTTTGATGCACGCTTTTAAATTAAGCGTTGTGCGGCGCTCTTCGTCCATTACGCCAATTTTAATCGTATGACGCTCAAGCCCTAGCATATCTTCAATTGAATTAAATAACGTGTTGGCAAAAGCCACTTCTTTGGAGCCGTGCATTTTCGGTTTAACGATATAGATAGAGCTCTTTTTAGAATTTTGATACGTACCGTTTTTAAGCAAGGTGTGTTTGGCAATTAAACTAGTAATCACGCTGTCTAAAATACCTTCATAGATTTCGTTGCCATCTCGATCTAAAACAGCGCTGTTTGTCATTAAATGCCCAACGTTTCGAACAAACATAAGCGAACGGCCAGACAGTGAAATCTTTTCCTTGTCGGGAGAAATATAGGTACGGTCTGGATTCAAACGCCTTGTCATGTTTTGACTTCCTTTTTTAAAAGTAGACGTCAAATCACCTTTCATTAATCCTAGCCAGTTGCGGTAAACATCTACTTTATCTTCTGCGTCTACTGCCGCTACTGAATCTTCACAGTCCATAATCGTCGTAAGAGCTGCTTCCATTAAAATATCTTTTACACCCGCATCGTCTGTTTTACCAATCGAATCCGTACGATCAATTTGAACTTCAAAATGCAGGCCGTTGTTTTTGAATAAAAGAGCATCAGGGCTTTCTTCTTCTCCTTGATACCCTACAAATTTCTCTTCTTCCTGTAATTCTGTTAAACTGCCATCATTTAATTGAGCGACAAGCCTTCCATTTTCAAGGCTGTACTGAACCACTTCCGCATGAGAAGACTGAACGAGCGGAACAATTTCATCAAGAAAATTCTTCGCAAACGCAATAACTTTTTCTCCTCGAATTGGATTGTAAGAACTCGTGCGCGAAGCTCCATTTTCTTCACTGATTGCATCAGTGCCGTAAAGAGCATCATAGAGACTTCCCCAGCGTGCATTAGCAGCGTTAATAGCATACCGGGCGTTATTCACTGGTACAACAAGCTGTGGTCCTGCCTGATAAGCAATTTCACTGTCTACTCCTTCTGTACCAATAAGAAAATCTTCTGTCTTGTCTTCTAAATAGCCAATTCTCGTTAAAAACGATTTGTATTCGTTAAAGTCACCGTCAGGATTTTCTTGATGCCACGCATTAATTTGAGCTTGCAGCTGATCACGCTTTTCTAACAAGCGTTTATTTACGGGTGTTAACTCAGTTACTAACGCTTCAAAATCAGACCAAAAATTTTCTGTACTTAGGCCGCTGCCCGGAAGAGCTTCCTCATTGATAAATTGACAGAGAACTGGAGCTACTTTCAGATTTCCAACTTGTTTATAGTTTGTCACCGTCTGTTTCCTCCTCTTACTTCTTTATATTTTTAGAATTGGACGCGCTTTCATTTTTTTCTGACCAAGATGGTTAAGACGAACATATGCGTTGCTGTTTCTTATTACAAAACAGCGTTTTATTTTTGTTAAAAAAATCATATCATCGAGCGAATGTATTTTCAAGAATTTTCTAAAAATATTCTATTTTTTTCTTTTCTTTTTTGACTTCAGCGCAGCGGCTCGGACTTGGAAAAAGCTTTCCTGCATTTAATAAATTTTTAGGATTAAATACTTCTCGTATATTCGTTTGTGCTTGAATTTCTTCTTCATTAAAAACAAATCGCATTTCTTCTTTTTTTTCAATGCCTACGCCGTGTTCGCCGGTAATCGTTCCTCCTACTTCTGCACATACTTGCAAACATGCGCTTCCGGCGTCGAGTGCTTTTTCGGTTTCCCCTGGCTTTCTAGCATCAAATAATACAAGCGGATGCAAGTTCCCGTCTCCAGCGTGAAAAATATTGGCAATGCGAAGGCCAGATTGTTCGCTAATTTTGTTAATTCGCTTCAGCACTTGAGGCAGTTTACTTCTTGGAATGACGCCGTCTTGTACGAGATAGTCAGGGGATATAGCTCCCATCGCTCCAAATCCTGTTTTGCGATTTGCCCACCATCTGGCGCGCTCTTCTTCACTTTCAGCTACTTTCACTTCCCGTACGTTTTGTTTTTTACATACGTCTAAAATACGAAGGATTTGCTCTTCGATACCAGCTGAAATGCCGTCTACTTCAATTAATAAAAGAGCTTCAATATCTCTAGGGTGTCCGACCGGAAATGCAGCAGCTTCCACTCCTTCAATAGCGGTTTTATCCATCATTTCAAGCGCAGCAGGCACAATGCCGGCTGATATAATGTCTGATACCGCTTGACTGCCGTCTTCTACGCGGTCGAAATAGGCAAGAACCGTTTGTTTTGCTTCGGGGTTTTTCAAAATGCGCACCGTAATTTTTGTAACGATTCCTAACGTTCCTTCTGATCCCGTTAAAAGTCCTAATAAATCATATCCCGGTTCATCCGGAATACCTTGCTTGCCAAGTTCAATCACATCTCCATTTGGAAGCACCACCTCTAGCCCTAAAATATGGTTGGTAGTGACGCCATATTTAAGACAGTGTGCCCCTCCTGCGTTTTCCGCTACATTTCCACCAATGGTGCAGCAATATTGACTCGAAGGATCGGGTGCATAATAATATCCTTTTTCAGAAATTGAATTGGTTAATCTAAGATTAATAAATCCAGGCTCTACAACGGCACGTCTGTTTTCATAGTCGACGCTAAGCAGGCGCTTCATTTTCACTAAACTAATAACCACTTCGTTATTAAGAGGAATTGCTCCTCCGCTCAGTCCTGTGCCTGCTCCTCTTGCAAGAAAAGGCAAATTATTTTCATTGCAGTATTTAACAATGCTAGAAACTTCTTTCGTATTTTGAGGAAATAACACCGCTTTAGGCAAATGTCTATGAATGGTAAACCCGTCGCAGTCGTACGCAAGCAAATCTTCTTTATGATACAAAATAGAATGAGCATCTACTAGTTGAGAAAGGTTTTTTACGTGAAGATCTTTTATTCTATTTTTCTTCAACACGATGTGCTTCCTCCTCTTCTTTTTGATAGGCCCACTCCAAAAGCTGTACCGTGTGAACAATTTGCTGACTTCGTCCATATTTTTTTACTCCTACTGCCATCTGCAGCATACATCCTGGGTTTCCCATTGAAATCATTTCTACGTCATCAGGGATATGTTCCATTTTATTTTGGAGTACGGCTCCCGCCATTTCAGGGTTTGTTAAATTATAAATTCCTGCGCTTCCACAGCACCGATCGGCATTAGCCATATGAACCATTTCCACTCCTGGAATAGAAAGCAAAATATCTCTTGGTTCTTCTCTGACTCCTTGACCATGAGCTAAATGACAAGCATCGTGGTACGTAATGCGCGTATGCAGCTTCGCCTGCGGAGGGCGATATCCCGTATCGTGAAGGTATTTTGAAATATCCTGGACTTTTTCAGCAAAGACTTCGGCTTTTTCAAGCCACTCTTGCTCTTCTTCTTTAAATAATTCAGGATACTCTTTTAACATGCAGCCGCATCCCGCAGCGTTTACAATAATAGTATCGGCATGTTGAAACGCCTCTATATTTTTTTTGGCAAGCTGTCTTCCCATGTCTCGGTCTCCTGCATGAACGTGCAAAGCACCACAGCACGTCTGAGACTGAGGAATAACAACATCGTTGCCGTTTCTTCTTAATACATTAAGAGTCGCTTCGTTAATATCACTGAACATGACGTCCATGATGCACCCAGTTAAAAAAGCAACTTCTGCTTTTCTTTCTGCTTTTGCTTTTAGAACACGTTCTTTTTTATATTTTTTCCGAACAGAACGAGTAATCTTAGGCATTACATATTCCATTTCTGATAGATGTGTCGGCATCATATTTAACATCCCTGTCGTGCGCATCATTTTTTGCATCCCGCTTTTTTGGTACAATTTTAATAGACTTCCTGCAGCTTCTAAGCGATGGGAATGAGGAAAAAGTTCCTTTAGAAAAAACTTGCTAATCATGCCTTTCCATCCCGTCAAAGGCATCGCCTGACGAATTTGGCCGCGAGCTTCTTCAATAAGTCCGCCAACGTCTACATTTGCAGGACAAGCAGTTGTACAGGCACGGCAGTCCAAACAGGCAAACACAGGATCTGTAAATTGTTCATTCACGCTTATTTTTCCTTCTGCTACCGATTTGATAAGATGAACGCGACCTCTTGGTGAATGCTGTTCTTGCCCCGTTATTTCGTAAGTAGGACAAGACTCCAAGCACATTCCGCAGTGTACACAATCCGCCCATTTTTTTTCGTCTGGCGCGTCTTTCCACAGATAATTGCTAACGCTTTGACATGGAGCATCTTTGATATCCGCTTTCGCTGAATTCACTTAGATTCCTCCTATAAATCGTTTATAGTTAAGCACGTTTTTAGCGTCCATCTTTGCTTTAATTTCTGCTAGTAACGGAAAATGAGAAGGTTTTTCTCCCCATACATTTACTTTTTGGCGCAGTATAAAAGGCAAGTGTTTAACGACCACATATCCTCCGTACGTTTTAGCAGTTTCAATAAATGAAGTAATAACGGAAAGAATGGCATCTTCTGAGCCTTTTATGTAGACCGAACAAAGACCATGTCCAACTCCTCCATGTGCTTTTATCAGCATTGGACGGGACGTTTTTAATGCATTACTTTTGTTTATTACATCGAGTACATTCATATTTGGTACTCCAATTTTTAGCGTGGCTTCCGTTTCTTCTTCGGAAGAACAACGTGCACCATTTGGACTAATGTTACTAAAAAATCCCCAAAATACCTCGGCTTCTTTTTGCTGCAGTACTTTTAAAATGGTATCAGACGGCTGAATACTTTTAATGTAATTCTCTTGATAATGAACGGAACTTTCCACATCTTCGAAGCTAATTACAAGCGTAAACAGATGCTGCCCTATTACATCTTCAGCTAGGGAAGGATTCAATAATTCCAAAGCAACGGGCTCTATCATCGAGTCTAGGACTTTGCTAACAAAAGCATAGATTTCTTCGATATTGCCTGTTGAAAAAGAAAGAAAAAGAACGCTTTGATACTTAGGCAGCGGACGCAGCTTTAACGTTATTTCGGATATAACGCCGAGTGTTCCCATTGAACCAATAAACAGCTTATTCATATCATAGCCAGCCACGTTCTTGACGACTTTTCCCCCTGAACGAACAATGGTTCCATCTGAATATACGACTCTCATGCCAATTACTGCGTCTCGAGCTGATCCATAAGACAAGCGCTTTGGACCACTTTCATTCGCTGCAATAACCCCGCCGATTGTAGCGTAGTCTCCTAGAGGTGGATCAAGTGAAACTTGCTGATTGTACGTTTTTAAATACGTTTGCAGCTCTCCAAACGGTGTACCAGCTTTTACAGTAACCGTCATATCACCTACTGTATGTTCAACAATTCCGCTGTATTCAGTCAGCGAAAGCAAAAGGTCTGCTGTATCTATAAGTCCGCCAAACCCTTTTTTTGTACCGTTCCCTTCAATGACGACTTTTTTTCCGTGTTCCGTCGCATACTTTAAAACGGCTGCTATTTCTTGTTCTGAAGTTGGCTTAACATGAAGGGATCCGTTATTTCCAAGGAAGTGATTCATATGATGTTCTTCAAGTGTAGAAGGATGAGATAAAATGGATTTTAAATGACCTGGAAGCTTCGACGTACTCAATAAATTGACTCCTCTCGTTTTGTAATAGCAAACACCGTTTCACTAATAACATAAAGAAGTGCCATATATAATACGACTAAAAGTAGTAGATTAATAAGAAGAATAATTAGTAGAATAGATGAAAAGATATATTTCAAGCGCTTACAATCATTAAATCACCTATTCTTGGGATTTTCAACCAATATTTTCTTCTTATCAACAAAAAAATGTCCGTTCTTTTGAAAAAAAGTTTCTTTTAGTACTTGCCTATCACAAAAGGATTAGAATATAATGTAAGCGAATTCATTTTTACATAAGTCATCAGATGACCTTATCATCGTAGTTTTAATGGTTTCGTTTTACTAAATTTATAGTTCACTAATTTGAAAATGAGGTGTTAGTTATGACATGGACACAGCAGTTCACTCCTGTAGGAAACAGCGTCATTTGGTCTTCATTAATCGCTTTGATTCCTATTCTTTACTTCTTTTGGGCTCTGGCTATTAAACGAATGAAAGGTTATATGGCTGGAGTTACAACTTTACTGGTCGCACTTGCCGTTGCAATACTTGCTTATAAAATGCCGGCTAGCATGGCTTTTATGTCAGCCAGCCAAGGGGCCGTATACGGTATACTGCCAATTGGATGGATTATCATTACGTCTGTTTTTCTTTACAAACTAACCGTAAAAACCGGTCAGTTTGATATTATTCGTACCTCTGTCGTATCTATTACAGAAGATCGCAGACTTCAAGCTTTGTTGGTTGCTTTTTCGTTTGGGGCTTTTCTTGAAGGGGCCGCTGGTTTTGGTGCACCTGTTGCTATTTCAGCAGCTCTGCTGGTAGGTTTAGGATTTAATCCACTGTATGCCGCTGGCTTATGTTTATTAGCAAACACAGCACCCGTTGCTTTTGGTGCAATCGGTATTCCTATCACGGCTATGGAAGGTCCTACTGGAGTAGCGGCAATGGAAATCTCTAAAATGGTAGGCCGCCAGCTTCCTTTTATTTCTGTATTTATTCCGCTGTATTTGGTTTTTGTAATGGCTGGATTTAAGAAAACATTAGAAGTACTCCCTGCTATTTTAGTATCCGGCATCTCTTTTGCCCTTACCCAGTTTGTCAGTTCTAACTTTTTAGGACCGGAACTTCCCGATATTTTATCGGCACTCGTTTCACTTTTTGCGCTCGCTATTTTCTTAAAATTCTGGAAACCAAAAACAACGTTTCGCTTTCGATCTGAAAAAGCAGCACATGAAGTAGCTTCCGCTTCGGCTGAGCCAAGAGAAACTCAGGATCAACCCGCATTCACGGGGGCTCAAATTGCAAAGGCGTGGTCACCTTTTTTAATTTTAACGATCTTTATTTCTATATGGGGAATTCCTCAAATTAAAACCGCTTTGACAGGACATTATGAAGGATCTAACGCTTTTTTGAGCGCTATCAATTCCATCGGACATTATTTAACGTTTATGCCAGAAGTACCTTGGTTAAATAATTTAATTTTAAATGGAAATGGAGAACCGATTGCGGCAGTGTATAAGTTAGAATTACTAGGCGCTGCCGGCACAGCTATCCTGTTGTCTGCTGTTGTCACAAAATTTATCGTCAACATCTCTTGGAAAGAATGGTTTATTACGTTTAACGAGACGTGCAAAGAATTAGCGTTGCCGCTGCTTACCATTATGTCCGTTGTAGCATTTGCTTACGTGACAAATGCTTCTGGAATGAGTACAACCTTAGGACTGCTGCTAGCTAAAACAGGCGCGTTATTTCCCTTTTTCTCTCCTGTACTCGGCTGGCTTGGTGTTTTTATTACAGGATCAGATACATCAGCCAACTTATTGTTCGGCAACTTGCAAAAAATCACGGCTACGTCTATTGGAATGGATCCGCTTCTTGCGCTTGCAGCAAACTCTTCTGGTGGAGTAACCGGTAAAATGATTTCACCGCAGTCCATCGCTGTTGCCTGTGCTGCGGTTGGGTTGGCTGGAAAAGAGTCCGATTTGCTTCGTTTTACGGTGAAGCACAGCTTATTTTTACTGCTGATTGTCTGCGTATTAACATTTTTACAATCCAATGTACTATCGTGGATGATTCCTTAATCAAAAAAGCTTCCGCAGCTAGAGGTGACCCTCTGCACGGAAGCATTTTTCTTTTAGTTAAGATCGATTGATGGCATATACAACAAATAAAACTATATCTAGCAAAATCATCACAACACCGACAAGTAGCCAGATGTTTCCTTGAGTCTTTTTCTCTCCTTCTTGCATTTCAAACGCTCGAATAGCAAATACAATTCCAAGCGTAAACACAAGGAAAAAAAGCTGACGGTAATCAAAAAACGACAGTACGACAAAAATTAAGGTAAAAAACACCATAATCATTTCTAAAATTCGATAAGGCTGCTTTTGACATGCTAATAATAGTTTCATTTCTTGACCTACTTTCATCCCGTTTCTAATAGCGTTATTTTACTATTAATTTTAAATGAGATGTTAGTGCTTTGTGCATTGTTCACTGTTTTGTAACAAAGGCTTCTATGTAAAAAAAGATAGCCATAGGAATGTTCTATGACTATCTTACTTTGTATTGGCATGTGGTATGCCAGATAATATAAAAAGCTTATGTTAACGAACGATCTGGGCGTACTCCAAACCAAAGTATAATAGCTACAATAATTGGGAGAATACTAACAAGTAAAGCTCCTTCCCATCCAATAGTTTCGGCAAGCCATCCGCAAAGAATAGGTGATAAAAAAGCTCCAATATTTCCCCATAAATTCATCCATCCCGAAACAGATCCTGAATACTCATTTCCTAAGTCAACCGCTGCTGCCCATGATGTTACAACAGGAAATCCGAGCGAACCCAAAGCAAGGGTTAACCATAACACATTCATCCAAGGTGTAGTTGCATAGGCTGCTAGATACATGGAGATAGAAAAAACAACCAATCCACCAATAGCTAAAGCACCGCGTGCAAACATTTTAGATTTTCCTTTCTTTAGCAATGAATCCGAAAGTGCCCCCCCAGTCATAACTGTAATAAAAATGCACAGCCACGGTAAACTTGCGGCAAATCCCATGCTGCTGAGAGAAAATTGACGCGCTTCTAGTAAATAAGTGGGAAGCCATACAAGGAAAAAAGTTACAATATATAATACAACGAAGTACTGTAGCCCTAAAGCCCAGAAGCGTCCATTTTTTAAAAACTTTCCCCATGGGGCCGTTTGCTTAGATTTTTTTTGAACAGTTCGATTCTCTATAACATATGAAAGCTCTTCTTTGCTAATCCACGAATGTTCTTCTGGGCGATTTCTGCCTATTGCATACCAAACGAATGCAACAAGTAACCCTATTAAAGCAAAAATATAAAACACAGCTTTCCAGCCGAGAGACTGATAAATTGCAACGGTTACAATGGGGGCGATAACGGGTCCGAAATAAGAACCAGCAAGCAGTGCACTTGCAGCTCTTCCTTTTTCTTGCTTTGGAAACCAGTACGTATTAAATACTGCGTTTCCTGGATACATGGGACCTTCTCCAACTCCAAACAAAAATCGAACAAGTCCGATTAATCCGTGTGACTTTACTAAAGCTGTTAATCCTGTGAATATAGACCACCAAACTAAAGCATAGAAAACTATTTTACGAGCCCCGAACTTCTCGGCCAGCAAACCTGCTGGTATTTGAGACAAAGCGTACCCTAGTGAAAACAAAGAGGCTAGCATGCCAAATTGAACTTTATTCATATTTAAATCTTCCATCATTGGCTTAGCAATAATAGCGATGTTAGAGCGATCCATGTAAGCAATTAAACCAATTAAAAAGAATAAAAGCGCTAACCACCAACGTAGCCCTACGACCTTTCTTGACTGCGTTTTGTCAGATGACTTTGCTTCATAAACTGGTTGCCCCATTTACTTTCCTCCTCAATATTTTTTAAAAATTCTGTATTTTTAATACAGATCTAACCGTTGATCAGTGATAACTGGAATATGCTCTCGAACATTTTTCACTTTCTCTAAGTCAACTTCAATAATATATATATCTTCTTCTTGAGACCCCTCCAACAGAATTTCACCTAATGGATCTATTACCATTGAATTTCCTGGAAAATGAGTTCCTTCACTTTCCCCGCAGCGATTCACAGCTATAACAAAACATTGATTTTCAATTGCTCTTGCAATTAATAAGCTTCTCCAATGATCTACTCGTGCTGTTGGCCATTGTGCAACATTAATTAACATTTGGGCGCCATCATTTACTAACTTTCGAGATAGCTGCGGAAAGCGCAAGTCGTAACATATCATAGTGCCTATTTTTATATCTTGATAAGAAAACAACCCAAACCGATTTCCTGCTTTTAAAAATTTGTCTTCATCCATCAAACGAAATAAGTGGATTTTATCGTACTCCAATACTTGTTCTCCTTGTCCATTGTAAACTAGCATAGTATTGGTTACTTCCTGTCTGTGGGATCGACAATTTAAAATGCTTCCACCAACAACCGTTACATTATGCTCTTTAGCAAATGAGGATAACAGTTCTTTTGTGAGTAGACCGTTTCTATCTCCTAACTCCTGTGCACGTTCTAAAGCATAGCCTGTATTCCACATTTCAGGCAGCACAACTATATCTGGCTTTTCTTTCATTGTCTTGGACATAAGCGTTTTAGCATGCTGATAGTTCCAATCTGGTTCACCAATTTTAACATCTAATTGAATCAGCGCAAGCTTCATACTCTTACCTCTTGTATAACAATCGAATAACAACTCTCAATCTTTCGGTTTAATACCGGATCACCAAGCTCATATTCAAATTTACTACCATATACAAATCCTTCTAACGTTGGAACTGTTCCTGAGAAAATGACTGTATTTGCAATATCTTTATAACCAAATTCCTCTAATTTATTGAGAAGATCATTAACGCTTAGCAGAGAAGTCAGGTCATGGTCTTGATATTTTCGTCGCCCCTGTTCATCTGTAATCCAAGAGCGTAAATATAGCTGATCCCAATGATTTTGAACGTCTTCTAAACGCCAAAACTTAGTCGCAAGAGGCTTAGGACAAGCTTCTTTTGAAAGTTGAATATCTTCAATTTCGAGAAATCGGTCCGTATGGTCACTTCCAAGGGTAATTAGCCATTCTGTTCCGTTATGAAATAAAACATATTCTGCTTCCCCCGACGTTTCTTTTCTTGCAACGTTAATTGCTTGTTCAAAAGACAGATTAGATAGTTGCATTGGATAAACAGCTGGTATAGTTGACGGCGGCGCGACACCAATTTCCGCCAACTCGTCAATGTGCTCCTGGACTTTTTTTAGATCTCTACCACCATAGCCAACAACAAGAACATCTTTTATATGAATGTCTTCCTCTTTTATTCCCTTTTCTACACTTTCCACATAAATGGCTACTTTTTTCATTTACTGACATCTCCTTCTTTATTTTTTAGGCTGGCGAGTACAGCTTCTCGAGTAAGATCAATATGATTAAGTACAGCTTTCTTTGCTTTGTCGACGTCTTTTTCTTTTAAACAATCAATAATAGCTGAATGTTCTTTTAACGTCTCTTCTATTCGATTAGGTAAGTAAGAAGCGCTAATTCCAAACCATCGCATTTGATCACTGACAGTTTGCACTAGATTAACTAATCTTCTATTTCCACTTAATTCTGCTAAAAAGATATGAAAGTCTTTATCTGTAGAAATAAATAGTTTATTTTCTTTTTGTAGTTTTACCTGCTGCTGATAAAGCTGTTCAATCATTGAAATTTGTTCCTCTGAGATTATCGGAATAAGTAGCTCTACTACCAACACCTCTAAACCACGTCTAATTTGGATGACTTCTTCTACATCTTTTACGGTAATACTGCTCACTAACGTTCCTTTTCTCGGAATTGATGTAACCCACCCTTCTAATTCTAAAAGTGGAATAGCTTCACGAATCGGTGTGCGGCTGATTCCTAATTCTTCACTTAATTTTCTTTCATACAAGACTTCTCCAGGAGCAATGGTATGATCGATAATAGCGTTTTTAATTCCTTCATACGCCTGCTGCTTTAGTGATAACGGCTGTGTTAATTTTGATAAACTCATAATTTTATCTCCTTTGATTCTTTTGGCATGTGGCATGCCAGTTACTTCTTATTTCTAGTATATACATGAGAGAATCTCTTTACAATATTTTTGTCAGAAAATTTAACAAACTTATTCCTGCCACAAAAAAGCGTACGTTAGTTAAACGCACGCTTCTTTTTTTATTCATTTACATTTGGATTCATCGGATTATCCATCCCTGTTTTATCTTGAATTTTTTTATAGATAAAATACGTGTAGACGGCAATTAAAATGGAGAATGCCCACGTAACGGCCTGACGGAATACAATCATGTTCCCGTACCCTTCTACTCCGTACTTTTGAATCAATACGTATTTTACGATTGCTAAAAATACATAGCGACCTGCGAACAGTACTGTAAGCCAGTTCATCATTTTGAATAAATCGGGCTGGTGGAAGAGTTTTAGAGAGTCTTCTCGCTTATAGCCCATTAAGTAAGCCGTATCTACAAAGAAGTACAAACCAATTGGCTTTTTTATCACAATGGTAAACAGAACAACTACAGCCAGTCCAATCATAAAGTATACTTGATTGTTTAACATCGTCGCTGCGTTCCCTGAAATTAAATCAATAATGGTACGTGCCAGCAGCGTAATGACAATAAACAATCCTGTTACGTTAAACTGGCGATCTTTAATAAATGTATAAATGGTATACACAAACGCTGGTGCTGTTGAAAGCAAAATGGCATAGTAATCACCAATAATGTCTTTTCCTTGATTCCATATTAGGTAAGGAATAGCGATATAAAAAAGTAAATCAAACCATACTCGTTTTGTATTGTTCATATATAACTCCTTTAAAAACGTTGTTCCTGCTATTATATGGGATACTACGCAAGAAAAAAAGGCTTTTACCTGGAATGTTATGAAATTTTAATCATTTATGTTTAGATCCAAAGCGACAGGGAAAACGATTTCTAGAAAGACTTCAAGAATTATAAACATCGAAACACTTGAGCAGCAATACATGTGCCACAAGTGAAAAATGCTGAAAGGATTGATTCATTATCGCACTTCACCTAACGTACACGTCAGAAATGGAAAAGGCCATGCAGCTTTCTCACGGCGTGGGGTATGCTGAATATAGCCGTAAACTAGACAAACGTCTACAGGTGGAAAAAGAACGGGAAAAAGATTATCAGGCTAGCAAAGATATACTTCGTGATATTAACCAGCATCGATAATAAAAAGCCGCTTGCTACTCTTGGTAGCAAGTGGCTTTTTATTTACAAATGAACCAAAATTATACATAATAAGGAAGTGCGTGTATCAAAGAAAGGAACTTACTTATTATGATGGAAAAATTACTGATTATTTGTGTATTTGTAGGAATTATTCACATGATTGAAACACTAGCCTACTCTGTGAGACTTGCGGGCTTGAAAACTGGAAAACTAGTCGTGGCCCTATCTCTTTTTAATATTATTGTCATCGTTTCAAGAACAGCTAATATGGTGCAAGCTCCGCTGACCGGCAAATTAGGAGATGCGGTCCAGTCTAAAGAAGATTTGCCCCTTCTACTTCATCAGCTTCAAACTATCTTGCTCGCGGCTTCTATCGGGACAATCGCAGGTGCTCTTTTAATTCCTAGCTTTGTATCGATCTTCTCCCGCATGATTTCACACTTAGAAGTAGCGGGATCTGTACCCAAAATGATGAAAAACATTGCTTCCATACATACGCTGGAAAAAGCAAAAAAACACGTGAAGCGTCCTAGGTGGATTATGCTGTCTCAGCTGCGAATAGGCGGAGTGCCCAAGCGGTTGCTTCTTTTGAATTTAATGGCTACGACCATTTATACAGTAGGTGTTCTTTCCACTCTTTATGCTTCTACGCTCGAGCCTACCCTTTCTAAATCAATTCTGATGTCTTCTGGTCTTATTAACGGACTAGCGATGATTACCCTTGCTGTGTTTGTAGATCCGCAAGTAGCCATTTTAACTGAAAAGGTAATGAAAGGTGAATCTACTAAGCAATCTATGAATAAAATGGTTGGTACACTCGTCATCTCTCGTTTATGCGGGACAGTATGTGCCCAGATTCTCTTAGTCCCCGCTGCTCTTTATATTGCGTGGATTTGCAAATTAATTCCTTAGAAAAAAGACTTCGTTTCAGAAGTCTTTTTATACATATTCTACTTTTTTGTATCTATAAACAGCAGCAATTAAAAGAAGAAAGCAGCTCACTAATGTAACAACTACGGTATTGGTGACACTTTGTGACCAGTGCAATTGTTCAAGTATACGACCGGCGTATTGTGACAGCGCTACAGGACTCCACTTTAATTGATTCGTAAACAAAGTACTCAAAAATGAAAGTGACGCAATGATCAATATGCTTACTCCAGCAATTCCTCCGCTTTGTAAAAGAAAGGTTCCAGCTGCCACTAAAACGGACAGAATAAAAATCAGCCACAGACTGTATAAAAGAAAGCTAACTAGCATATGAGTCCAATCCACATGTGAAAATAAAAGATTTGTATAATACCACGCTGCTATATAGCTTATAAACGTTGAGCCAATGACCAGTACGATTTGCGCAGCCCATTTACTGATAATGTATTGAATGACGCTCACCGGTCTCATCATAACAAGTACAGCCGCATGATTTTGTCGTTCATTTGAAATCATATTCATGCTTGCTAGTACAATCAATAAGATTCCTATTGTGCTATATTGTGAAAGGACACCTTGCAATACTTCTTGACCGGTGGGCGTAGGAAGTTGAATAATGGCTCCTTTTGGTAAATTTCCTGCCATGTCAATGATTTGTGGCATATAATAATTCGTTAAAGGCTGTGTGATGCCTAGCAAAATTAGAGAGACAGGCAGCCAAATTCCTTTGCCGTTCGCAAATAATTCATGCAGTTCCTTTTTAAATAAGACTCCAAATGTGTTCATTTGTTCATCACCTCTAGATACACATCTTCGAGAGAATGCTGTTTTCGTTCAAATAAAACAAGATTTGCTTGTTGATCAACAAGCAGTTGAAGCAGTTGCTGCTGCTGAGATGTATCTTTTACACCTACAGTGGCTTTATATGGCGAATGAAACAACAGCTGTTCACTTGGCAGACTGCTAAGAGATGCAGGGAGCCTTTCTTCTGTTTCAATCGTAAAAGTAGGAGACGTAAACTCTTGGCGCAGCGAACTCTTTGTTCCATTCCATTTCATACGTCCGTTTTTAATCATGATAATGTTATCGCATATTTGTTCTGCATCATGCAAAATATGGGTTGAAAATAGAATGGATGTATCCTTCTTTAATGCTTCGATAATCATTAGGACATCTTTCCTGCCTTCAGGATCCAAAGCCGAAACGGGTTCATCTAAAATTAGCAGTTCAGGTTTATGCAACAAGGCTTGCGCTAAGCCCAAACGTTGTTTCATTCCTCCAGAAAAGCCAGCAATTTTCTGCTTTTCCTTTCCTTTTAAACCTACAGTTTCAAGTACTTCATCTATTCGTTGGGAAAGCACATTCTTTGAAATATTAGATAAAAGACCTAAAAAAGTTAAATACTGCTGAGGCGTCATCCAATTAAAAAACGTAGGATGCTGTGGCAGAAAGCCAACAAATGACCGTACGTCTTGATGTTGTTTATCTTCAAAAGAAATTTTCCCTTTATTAGGTGCCGTAAGACCTGCAATCATATGCAGAGTAGTTGTCTTACCTGCACCATTAGGCCCTAACAATGCTACACATTTTCCTTTATCGAGATTAAATGAAAGGTTATCTACAACGGTTATATTGCGGTACGTTTTTGTCAGTCCTTCTACTTGCATAAACATCTTCGTTCCACCTCACTGTTTTTTACGTCCTAAAACAAAATATAAAACGGGACCGACTGTACTTACACATAAAATGATGAGTCCCCATAACCATTTTGGTCCGTTTGTCTCTTCTTGCTTTATGCAGCTTATCAATGCTGGAATCATTAAAAATAATTGTAATAATAGAATTGGAGCAATTAACAACCAGTTAATTTCATTCATTTATATCCCCCTTTTTTTTCGTGCTGGAAGCCAAATAATAAAAAACCAATAAAAAAGCGTTGGCATTGGAATTTGAATCAGTCCCCATATTCCCCAAAACCATGGATGGGCGCCGCGTTTTTTTGCATTGATAAAAAGGAGAAAGCTTTGAAGAAGAAGAAATGGCGAAATAAACAGAACCAAAATCCATTTTTCATTCATTATAAAAACATCTCCTTTTTTCGTTTATAGTGAAAAACGATAAAAGAAATAGGAGCAACAATGATCCCGATCACTTCAATGGCGATAAATAAGGCAGGTATTTGTAAAATAGCCGTCGCCATTACTGTTAAAATAACAAGTGCTGTTAATGTAAATAAGCATAACTCTTTCCGGAAAGCTTTTTTCTGCTTTTGTTTTTCAATAAGAAGTTGCTCTTTAATTACATGAAGAGAAATATGTTCATGACTTGCTAAACTCTCTAGCTGCTCCCAATCTTTTTTTAAAGAATGCAAGGGCTGATTGTCATTTTCTTCTCTCATTCTTTCCACTCCTTTCTCAGTATGTTTACTCCTTTATTTACTCTTGATTTGACCGTTCCTGCTCGCATATTCAGCATATGGGCAATCTCATCGTATGTGTATCCGTAATAATGTCGAAGCAAGACAGGAATTCGAAAGCGCGAATCGAGTTCATTAAAATCGGAAAACATCTCGCTCCATTCCACTCCTTTGTATTTAGCTTTCCACTGAAGCTGGTGCGATAAAGACTGCTTTATTCGCTGAAGACTGCTTTTTTCACGTTTTTGCTTACGCAAATAATCCATGTACAGTCTTGAAGCAATGGATATCATCCAAGTCGAAAACTTTGCTTCATTTTTGTATGAAGAAAGATTCACGTAACACTTCATCATTGCTTCCTGACACAATTCACTGCATAAGTCCTCATCTAATGTCAGCTTTAAAAGGTATTTATATAAAAATGAATGATAGCGCTGAAATAATAATGAAAAGGCATCATCATCACCTTGTAATGCTTTTTGGACAAGGATGAAATCATCTTGTTCCAAAGCGGTCACCCCTCCTTTTTGTTTCATCACCTATATGACGCTTTAGCAATTGAAATCGTTCATTTTTTATATAAAAAAAACGCCCCGCAGGACGTTTTTATTTAGTACGAAGCATTTTTAATCCTTCTTCATCTTCTTCTAATGAATAGACTTCATCGTTTTTAGCGAATAAAACACCGTGGAAGATTTGAAGATCATCATCACAGGCCTCGCAAAATTCCTTTTCGCCTTCGTTCCAAAAGCTAAAGAGCGCTAGTTCATCACTTCGCACGCTTGCATATTTTTGATGAAATTCATAAATCATCATCGCGTAGTAGCGAAGCGCTTCTTCTTTTTTTTCAAATTCAATGGTTTCAATAATATCTTTTTCCCAGCCTTCTAAAAACAGCCAAGGTTCACAATCACTTTTTATTTTATGAACTCTCCATTTATCTGTCATGATTGAACATCTCCTTACTTACAGCTTACTTCTAAAAATTCTCTTTTCCTTATTATTCAGCAAAAATAACTTTGAATCAAGTAAAACGGAAAAAAACGCCTATTTTCAGGAAATAGACGCCAACAAGGTAGCTTAATTCGAACATCTTTTTTATATTAATAATAGCTCCTTAAACTATAAGGAACTAAACTGCCCGTATAGTACTGGGTAACAGGAGGGAAAACGCCGGCTGAAGGCGTAATTTTCCCCCACCAAGATGGTTTTTTGCCCCACCAGTTATCCATCGCTCCATCAGGTGACACGACAAATCCAATCGGACGTGCAAAAGAAGGTATAAAATACGGATAAAACGAATACTGAAAAGGCGTGTAGAAAGAAGAGTAAAACATCTCTCCTTATCCGTTTCCGAAGCCGTTTTGATCAGAACCATCCGGATCGAGCGTATTTGTATTAGAAAGTCCTGAATTTGTATTTACACAAATTCCTGTATTTGAAGACCCTGAACCTTGTGCGGTTTTACTGTTACTTTTTGGAGAAACATAGTACGTGTCGCCAAACGTAACGACTCCTCCTGTAACGTTTGGAATCACTACATGATTAATAACAATCGGCATTATCCTCACCCTTTTTATTTTCATCGTGATGTAATATATGAATGATTTATCAAAAGGGTTATAAATTAATGGATATAAATAAAAAATCCCCCTGCAGAATGGGGTATTTTTACGCTTTTACCTCTTTTTTAGAATGACTTAATTCATCTCGAAGAATATCAAAATCTCGTTCTGCTACTTCTTCAATTTTTGTATATAACTCATTCTCTGTTAAAAGTCCTTTTTCTTCAAGTATTTCGACAAGAGCCTTAAACTTTATTCTAGATAAAAGCATTTCGTTTACCGTGCTCTCTGTTGGCTGTTCATTTTTCACTTGTTCTTTTGTTTTAACAGGTTCTTGCTGCAGCTTCACTCTGAAAACAATATTTGTATGCTCTGTAATTTCAGGTGACTGATAAAATGTGCTATGCGAAATGTTTTTTAGTGTTAGCGTTTCTTTTGTCTCCATATTTGTTACTTCAAAGTACGGATCCTCAAAAAATGCATCATATTTATCATAAGCTGCTTTGCCTACAACCGAAAAAGAAAAGTTTAGCCTTTTCAGCTTTTCACCTGTATTCGCATCAGTAATCATTTTTTCTTCAAACATATCAACGTGAAAATTTACGTTATTAATCATTAGTTGTGTCAATTCAATCGCCTCCTTCTTTATTAATACGACATGGAGTGACAAGTTCCCTGTTTTTTATATAAAAAAACATCTCCCAAAAATGGAGATGTTTTTCAAGGAGCTAGAAAAACGCTCTTTTTTCGACTTACAATTCTTCTTCGGCTTTGTCATATTTACGTTCATGCGCCGTATCTTCTTCGTTATCACGAATGGTTTTTTGAAGCACAAAAGCGGACATCGTTAAGTATAAAGTTCCAACAGCATAATAACCTTTAACCGGTAATGATGCATCTAAGGTATAAATTCCTATAAACATAGCTAATAGTGCTGTAATGAAAGCTGTCCATGCTAAAAATGTAAAAGCTGCTGTATTACGCTTTTTCATCGTATGACCTCCTCTTTTCCTTTTTCTGTTAAGCGTCGCTTTCATTTTACATTGTAAAATAATTGTTGTCATGGGTATTTATAGTCAGTTACCCTTTTAATCAGAACAAGAAACGGAAGAATTTAGGTCTTACATCCTATTTTTATCTCAGAGCTTTTTCGCGAAGTGATTGTATATAGAAATTCTATTTAAAAGTACGTTCATTCGTTCTCATTGAGAAGTAGAAGACATTGTTTGTAAAGTTCAGTTAATCATTTCTATTACAACAAAAAAATCATCGCCGAGACGATGATTTTTTGTTTAGCCTTCAAAGTATTCTTTATAAAAGCCGCCGACTTGGCCAGTGTTATCAACAACAAAATAAAATTCTTCTGTTTCGTTTTTTACATCATATGTTTTTCCTGCTGTTAAAACATTTTCAACCACGAATTTTTTTGCATCTGTATGTATGCATTTTACTTGTTTAATTGTTGGACGATCGTTCCATTCTAAATGAATCATGTATGTACACTCCTTTGTTTTCATTCAAGATTCATTTTATCTTACTTGAAGTAAAAAAGAAACGGAGCGAATTTAAAAATTAAAAAATTCGCTCATGCACTTTTTTTTTGGCAACTGTTGCTTGTACAAACTGTGCCGTTTGTGCAACAATTGTGTCTTTATCAAAATCCATCGACGCAACATGGTAAGAGTTTCGAAGCATGTGCTGTCTTTTTTCTGCTGATTGAATATGGTTTAAGATATAAGCTGAATTCTCAGGCGGTACTACGTTATCAACGGTTGATGTTAGTACTAAAGCCGGGCACGTTACATAAGGTAAGCGTTCTTTTGTTTCGTCCATTAAAGAAAGCAGCTCACGCATAGAGCGCACTGGTACTTTGTCGTACGTAATTTCATGTACGTTTGGATCCTTAATATCAGGATGATCTTCTTTTAAATAACGAGGCGTATGACGAGAGCGGTAAGGCTCCATTGAAGGAATGGACGTCATAGCCGGATTGATTGCAATAACTCCGTCAAGATCTAATCCTTGGCTTGCTGTATGAAAGGTGAGAGTGCCTCCCATGGACTGACCCAAGATAAATACATGACGGCATTCTTGCTTCAAACGCTGATACCCATTTAAAAAGTCTTGCTTCCATTCCTCGTACGTTGTTTGTTCAATATCATAGTAGTGAGTACCATGTCCCGTTAGTCGCAAACCGTACACAGTAAAACCTTTTTCAGCTAATTCTTTTCCGATATATTCCATACTTTGAGGAGTCCCCATAAATCCGTGAGAAACAAGTATACCAATGTCGTTGCCTTTATAATAAAAAGATTCTGCGCCTTGAATTACGTCATAACGTTCCATTTTCTTCACCCTTTATCACAAATTTTCTGACTAAATGAACTATCTTTATAATACACCTATAATTCCTATAAGTCAACTGGGGTATTTATTTTTTTACGATTCAAAAAGAACGAAGCAAGAATTATCTCTTGCTTCGTTCTTTTTGAATATGTGGAAATACTAGCTCAGCAAACGTATACGCTTCTTCTAGATGCGGGTAGCCTGATAAAATAAACGTATCAATTCCTAGCTCTTTGTATTCTTTTAAACGATCCGCTACAATTTCAGGACTTCCAACAAGAGCGGTTCCAGCTCCTTCTCGTGCTAAGCCAATTCCAGCCCATAGATTCGGAGCAATCTCCAGTGCACTTCGATCTTTTGTGCCGCTGTGCAAACTTGACTGTGTTTTTTGGGCAGTGGAGTCAAATGAGGCAAACTTATCTTGAAACGCTTTGATCGTATCATCATTAACATGTTTAATTAATTTATCTGCAGATTCCCACGCTTCGTCTTCCGATTCTCTTACAATAACGTGGAGGCGAATACCAAAACGAATGTCCCTACCTTCGTTTGCAGCTTTTTCTTTCATCTCATCAATTTTTGTTTTAATCACTGCGGGCGGCTCTCCCCATAACAAATATACATCTGCATGCTTTGCTCCTACTTCTTTTCCTGCTGGAGAAGATCCGCCAAAGTACAGCGGAGGATACGGTTTTTGGACAGGAGGCGATGGAATGTACGCGCCTGTTACATCAACATGTTCTCCTTTATAATTCACTTTTTTTCCTGCCATTACATCTCGCCAAATCGTTAAAAATTCATCTGTTAACTCATAGCGTTTATCATGACTTAAATAGTTACCGTACGTTGCTTGCTCCACAGGATCTCCTCCCGTCACAATATTTAACATAAGTCGGCCGTTTGACATTTGATCGAATGTCGAAGCCATCCGTGCTGAAAGTGTGGGAGACATGACACCTGGGCGAAGTGCAATTAAAAACTTCAGTCGATTCGTAACGGAAGCAAGTGCCGATGCAATCACCCATGAATCTTCACAATTTGAACCAGTAGGCAATAAAGCGCCGTCATATCCTAGATAATCCAGCCCGTGTGCGATTTGCTTTAAGTAGTGAATGTCGCTTGTTCTGCTTCCTTCGGTTGTGCCTAGATAATGTCCGTCGCCTGCTGTAGGGAAAAACCATAAGATGTTCATTTCCATTTCCTCCTAAATATTCTCGTATTCTATATAAAGCGTTTTCATATTGTTTGTTCAATTCTTGTCCGCTAATTACAGAGATGCATTTTTATATTAGCGTATGTAATACAACTCTTTTTATTTATTAAATTAGTAAAATCATAATACCTCTTTAACCTATATGTCAAGTGTGAATTGAAATAAAAAAAACAAGAATTAAAAGTAATTCTTGTTCGCTTTATTTCCTCATACGTGAGGCCATTGCATTAGCAAGGGTTGATTTTGTTGATATATTTTCAAACGATAAACCTAAATGAGAAGCGGTAATCGCGATTTCAGGACGTACCCCAGAGATCGTTGATTCTACACCTATTAATTTTAATGCATCAATCAGCTGGAAAATCTGATGAGCAACCATCGTATCAACAATAACCACTCCTGAAATATCAATATAAAGGTGATTCACTTGCTGTTCAGCGCAGCGAGTTAGCGTATTTTCTAAAATTCGGCGCGCTCTTGCTGTGTCGATATCCCCAACAAGCGGAAGAATCGCAATATGATCGCTCAATGGAATAACTGGGGAACTCAGCTCATTAATCAGCTCCTTGTGTGCTTCAAGCAACCGCCTTGAATGCTGATGGTGCTCTTCAACAAATTTATAAACGGTGATATCAAACACGCGTACAATCAATTCGTTCCATTCGTCTAGTTCTTCTTGCGTAATATCTTGGTCATACTCTTCTACAAATTGATTTAAATACGTTAAATACTGTTTTCTAACTCGGAAAAATTCTCGAATAATATAATGAATAGGCGTTCTTACATGCTCTCCGTCTTCCGCAATCTTTAAAATCCACGTTTCAAATGAATCAAAAAATTCTTTTTCACTTTTTATAAATACATCGGCTATGTATAAATGAAATTCATTATTTTGACCTTTTAATACTGAAATGACTTCCGGATGAGTAGATGCATAAACCGATTCTGGGTCATTGTCTTCAATGCTTTCATACCATTCTTCCGTCAGTTGATCTGCATGTTTTAAGAAAAACATTCGAAGTGCTTCATTTTTATTCAAAACGATTCCCCTTTCCATACCAGCTACTACTATCATTATAATTCAACTTTTTCCCCCTTACTAGTTTTATAAAAAGAGAAGAAAGAAAATTTTTTAAAAAAATACGTGTAGTTTATGATTTTATGCTACATTGAAAATGGCTATAAAAACACGAAGGAGTTTTCAAATGATACGAACGTTAGCTCTTACGAACGATGACAAACTTGTGAAACATATACAATTAGATCAGATTCACGACCCTTCTATTCAGTACTATTGGATTGACTTTAACTGCCCTTCTGAAGAAGAAGCGCTGCTGCTTCAATCATCCTTCCACTTTCATCCGTTAGCGATTGAAGATTGCTTTCATTTTCTGCAGCGTCCAAAACTCGATTATTATGAAGGATACAGTTTTTTTGTCCTTCATTCGTTAAATCGTCAAACGTTAGAAGCTGAAGAAGTTGACCTTTTTATCGGCGAAAATTATATGGTTACTTTTCATTTTCACCCGTCAGCTGCAATTGATAAAGTATGGGAAAAGCTGCTTCATACACCTTCGATTTAAGAAAAAGGGATAAGCTATCTTGCGTATTCTGTGATGGATAAAGTGGTAGATGAATATTTCCCCACTGTATACCAGATTGAAGATGAGCTGAATGATATAGAAAACATAGATGCAAAGAAATCCATTTCTGTTTTAATGGAAGATGTATTCAAACTTCGAAGTGATTTGCTAAAAATCAGAAGAACCATTTTGCCTATGCGCGATTTATTGTACCGTGTTATAAATTCTGAACGCCTAGATGTTCATCCTGAACAAAAAAGGTATTTTAAAGATGTCTATGACCACTTATTAAAATTAGCCGATATGATTGAATCAAATCGGGAAATGACGTCTGATATGCGTGATAATTATCTTTCTCTTAATTCAAACCGGATGAATTCAATCATGATGACACTGACTGTTATTTCATCTATCTTTATTCCCCTTACATTTATCGTTGGCGTATACGGAATGAATTTTGAAAATATGCCTGAGCTAAAGTGGCACTATGGCTATTTCTTTGTGCTTGGCTTCATGGGAGTGATAACGCTTGGTTTAATTTTATGGTTCAAGCGAAAAGGCTGGTTTAATGCTGATAAAGAGTAGAGACATTGAATCAATCCCACTTAAAGATAAATGAGATAGCATGAATCGCTTGAGACACCGCTGTTGGTTTCCGCGCAAGACTTCGCTTTCTGCGGGGGGCGTGAGCCTCCTCGTCGCTTACACTCCTGCGGGGCCTCACCTGTTCAGCTTTTCCTGCAGGAGTCTTCGCCTTGCCCTCCAATCAACCGCTAGAAATCCTACATACATGAAGCCTACGTTCATCCTACCAATGAAAAAATTCGAAAGGTTTCGATTCCTATCAAGAATATGGATTCATTGTTCGGATCTTCCTTCAACGAAAATATGTTTGTCTCAACCGCCTTTCTATGTGATGATAACTAGTTATTTCCCGAAAATATCCATAAAATAACGTGCTTACGTTTCCCTTTTCTAAAAAATTTCATAAGATAGTGAAAATAATGCTCAGAAAGGAGGCTGACGTAGTGGATACTAAAGGCGAACACTTGCTAATGGATGCGTTCGAATGCGATGAAGTGATATTAAACGACCCCTCACTTTTAAGGAGAATTCTTGTTGAAGCTGCACTAGATGCAGAGATGGAAGTTTTGCACTGTTACTTTCACCAGTTTACGCCCCAAGGCATTACAGGCATTCTCGTATTAGCTACCTCTCACTTGTCTATTCATACGTGGCCGGAGGAAAACTACGCTTCATTAGATTTTTATACGTGCGGAGACAAAGAAATAATTGAAATTGGTTATGCGTTGCTGAAGCAATTAGCTTCAAAAAAAGCTGTTGTGTATTCGATTTCTCGCGGAATTCAACACGCCGAAACTCCAACAAAAAATCGTCAGCATGCTGAAAGCACCCGTCTTCTCAATGGTGGAGATGACTCAGATCACGTTAGTCTACAGCAGATCTTATCAGGCCAGCATGACATTTTGTTTCATCAGAAAAACAGTATTCAAGATATTCAGCTGATTAAAGCATCTGATATTCGAATGTATTTGGATGAACAGCTGCAATTTAGCTCATTGGATGAACATGCGTATCATGAAGCTCTTGTACACCCTATATTTGCAGCTTCCTTAAGTCCTCGCCGCATTCTTATTCTAGGCGGAGGAGATGGTTTAGCTTTGCGAGAAGTTCTTAAATATAAAGAAGTTAAAGAAATAGACCTTGTGGAAATAGATGCTGACGTGGTAAATGCTGCGATGAATGTAGAAGAATTAAAGAAGTTAAATCAACGCTCATTCGAAGATTCTCGTGTCACCGTTCATATTCAAGATGCTGTTGACTACCTCTCTTTGAATTCAGCGTGTTATGATATTATCATTATCGACTTTCCTGATCCTACTAACAAAAACATAAGTGCTCTTTATACAAAAGAATTTTACGCACTTCTCCAACGTTCACTATCGCGCAGCGGCTTGGTCGTATGTCAGTCAAATTCTCCTAGAGACACACCTATCGTTTTTTGGAGCATTAATAAGACGATGAAAGCTTCTCAGTTTTATACGTTGAGCTACCACACCATTATTCCCTCTTTCGGAGATTGGGGTTTTCACATCGGCTCGAAAACACCTTTGTCTGCCCCGGTACTCTCTACTGATGTTTCATCTACTACGCTGCCATCAGACTTTACTAAGCTAATGCGTTTTTCTCCCCATTCGCTTTCTAAAAAACAGTTTGCAGTTGTGAACTCTGCTGAGCACTTGGTTCTGCATAAAATATTTAAAAAAGAAGGCTTATATTTGTAAAAAAGAAAGCTTGGCTTATACATTCCTTTTCTTTTGACATACTAAAACAGTCTCGTCACCACTGTGCAACAGAAAGGATTGTTATGAGAAAAATTTCGGTTTTTGTTATCTTAGTGCTAACTGTTATTTTCCCTTCCCCCGCTTTTAGCCAAGTGAAAGTGCCTGTCCTGATTTACCATTCTATTGATGCCTACACAGGCCACGGGGAAAAAGAACTGTATGTGACGCCTGAAAATTTTGAGAAACAGCTTCTTTATCTTAAAAAGCAAGGATATACGCCGCTAACATTTGAAAAATGGCAGGAACTAAAGCGTGTGAAAAAACCTATATTTATTACATTTGACGATGGATATAAAAATAATCTTACTATCTTGCCTATTTTCCAAAGAGCAGCCAGCCCTCAGTTTCATCCAGCGGCTACAATTTTTGTGATTTCAGACTTTATCGGCCGTCCCAACCGTTTGTCGCCAGCCGATTTAAAAAAATTTATTGATTCAGGATTTTTTTCTATTCAGTCTCATACCGCTACTCATCCGGACTTAACTAAGACGAAAAATTTATCCTATGAGCTAGCTGATTCAAAACGAAAAATTGAAGCCATTACGAGCAGGCCAGTTATTGCTGTTGCTTACCCCTATGGAAAGGTCAATAGCCGCGTAGTCGACGAAACAAAAAAGAATTATACATTTGGTCTTTCAACGATTCCAAATTTTTTTACTGAAAGCGGACAAAAGAATGAAAACTATCTTATTCCTCGTCTGTACGTCACGTATTCTACAACGATTGAAGATTTTGCTAAGCTATTAAAAGAAAGCTAAAAACCCTTTCCTTAAAAGGAAAGGGTTTTTAGAATTTTGTTATTTCTAGCCCTCGCTCTTGCTGCCATTCAGCATAAAAAACTTCGTTGTATTCCTTTATTTTTTTGATTGCCAGCTGTTTTTTTAACCACTTTTCATCTACGTTAGCTTCTTTTAAATTGCCAGGCACTACTTTTCCATCCATAATTAAAGCAATGGGTAAATTGGTTTGAGAATAAGGGATGTTTAAATCATTTTTCGTCGGAGGGCCGAATTCATGTTTAGGAGCGACGCTCACCTCTCCATTCGTTTCTAAAATGACGTATTCTGCTTCATACAGTGAAAAATACCCTTGCTGTCTCATTAGATGCTGAAGTTGATTCAAATCCAAGTTGTTTTTCTTAAGCTCTTTATAAAGGATTTTCCCTTTATAAATAATCATTGAAGGCTTGCCTTCAAGAATTCCCCTAAATCCTGTAAAGGTTTGAGATAGCTTTGTCACTGCGTAAATTAGAAGCCCCCAAATCAAAACGCTATAAAGAATTTCAGTTAACTCTACTCCTTTTTCAAGAGCTGCATCCCCCACAATATTTCCCAGGACAAGCGTTGTAATAAAGTCAAACGGAGTGATTTGAGCAAACTGCGTCTTACCTAAAAGCTTCAGCATAATAAATAGCGCTAAAAATCCACATATCAGTTCAATCGCAATATCTTTATACATTGATACCCTTCCTCTATAGCAAGCATGTTATAGTATCAGTTTGTATCATATGTGAGAGTGATAAACCTGACTTTTGATTTTTCTTCGTTCTCCAGTTATAGAACTTTTGATTAAGCTTTTTTCTTACTTGCATAGGTTTCTAACGTTGCATATTGATTAAAAATGGATGCGGCTGCTTTTTTCCCTACATATCTAAGGTGCCATGGTTCGTATTTATAGCCGGTAACCTGCTCTTCACCTTCAGGATATCGAATAATGAATCCGTATTGATACGCATTTTTTGAAAGCCAATGAGCTTCTGGTGTATCAGCGAAGCAGTCTGCTGCAGCACACATTCCGCTTCCTCCCGTGACATCGATTGCTAGTCCCGTTTCGTGTTCACTTGTTCCAGGATAGGCGCTATAGGTTAGTGCTTGTTCTTCACCGTCTCGCTTTGCATAAAATGCAAAAAGCTCTTTTTGACGCTCGTGAGATCGATAACCGGATACACCAAGTAAGCTGATTCCCTCTTTTTCAGCATCTCGGAAAAGTTCTTCAAGTGCTTGGGCTGAAGGCTTTCTAAGCATTCTTTTTTCTATTTTTTCGCTAAAGATAAATGGAACGTCAGCATAGACCAAATCAGAAGGCTGATAGGAGTCAGGAAGCTGATGCTTTTTATTGACTAAAGCCGTAAACGATTCTGGATTCGCTATGACCACTGTTTCGTCTACGTTAGGTTTCGTTAAAGGTGAAGAAGCTGGTGAGCTTTCTATTTTTTGAGCCTGTCCATGTTTTGTAAATTCTCTGGCGGTATTTGATGAAGAATTGTTTGTTCCGCATCCCGCTATCATCAGCGTAAAAGCTAAAGAACAAATAACTAAAAAGTATTTCATGATGTCTTACTCCTTTCAAACGGCTTTTGATGCGCTACAAAAGCCTATAAAGAAAGGATAAAATATAAATGTTTCTGTCTGTTATTCAGTTGTTTCAAACTTGTAAACACTCTAAAAAAAATTAAGGTGTGAAAAAATATAAATAGACTGCCTAAGCCTAAGCAGTCTATTTCAAAAAGATAATATACGTATGAACTTGATTTTGCGTAAAGCTCGATGCAACTAGTTTATTTCCTGATTGACTCCAAGCAAGCTGATCAGCAGCATAGTCTAAATTTACGTTTAAGTGTGTAACATCTCCTGTTAATCCATCTGCTATGAATATCCCTTTATCTCCCTTTTTTTCAGAAATAAAGTTATAAGCTAATTTCGAACCGTCGGGAGACCAGCTTACGCCAAAAATTTGAGTGGACAGAGCAAGCTGAAAGGCCTCTGATCCTTTTAAATCTGTGATAGACAACGTTCTCGTTTGGGCATCTTTTTGCTGAACGAGCGCTAATTGTTTTCCGTTTGGAGACGGGATAATAGAAACCACATTATCTCGGATTTTTTCAGGGTCCGTCTGTTCGTTATGAAGAAAAAACAGCTGGTTGTTTACACCAATATAATAAATGCCACCTATTCCTTTAACTGCATCTAAGATTCGATCGTCTCTGTGCAACAGAGGTTCTGCTTCTCCTTTTACATTTGCTTTAGAAAGCTTTCCTTCCATTGTAATAAACATTACTTCTGAATTATTAAGCCACTCTCCGCTTGATGGATAGAGCAGAACATTCTTTATTTTAACTGTTTTTTTTGTTTGAAGGTTCATCATATAACCAAATGTATCTTCGCCTTTTGCTACTTTATAAAAAAGATATTCACCGTTCGGAGAAAGCTTCGCCGCATGTTGAATTTCATTGCTTGGATGCAACACAAAAGTAGACTTGTTTTTTAGATTATAAGTAGCTAGATTCTGTGCATATACTTCTTTGGGACCGAAATCGTGCGAACGAAATTGTTTATTTTCTTTACTAACAATCATTGTGTTTTCGTTTAAAAATTGAAACGCCCTTACGCCGTTAATATCCTGAACGTCTTTCACTTCTATTTTTCCATCTTTATCTACTTGGTCCAATACAGTAATTTTCTTGTCGGGTTTTTCAACGGTTTCTCTATGGCTTTCTTCTTGTCCGCACGATGTTAAAATAAGAAAAGTGCTTGCTATACATATCATTAATCTATACCGTTTCAATAACGGTTCACTCCTTTTAGCTAACTCATTTCTCTGTTTTCAAAGGAAACGACACTTTGAAAATCGTCCATTTAGAATCAGAATGATGCAGCTTGATAACGCCTTTTTGCTTTTCAGTTAAGTCTTTGGCTAATGCTAAGCCAAGGCCTGTACCTCCGGATAAACGCGACCGATCTTTATTTACGGTGAAAAATGGTTGAAATAATTTCTCTTCTGCTTCGGGTGGAATCCCTATTCCGGTGTTAGCTACATCCACAATAATAGAATTCTCTAAAGTGTAAGACGTTACTTCCACTTTTCCGCCTGGTTCATTATATTTAATAGCATTGTCAATTAAATTGATAAAAATGTGTATTAAGCTTTCACGATCAGCCCAAACAACTGCTTCTTTTATATTTGTATGAAGAGTCAAATCAAATTTAGCTGCTTTTCCTTTCATACGATCGCATATGTCTTCTATAAGCCGCTTCAATTCAACTTTCTCTGGCCGCTGCTCGAAATCATATTTCTCAAGCGCTGAAAGTTTTAAGATTTTATCTACCATTTCATGAAGGCGATTCGTTTCTTTACGAATATTTTGCACGCCGTCTTCCATAAGCTGAGGATCATCTCGATACATATCAAGTAAGTCAACATAAGCTTTGATCGATGTTAAAGGCGTCTTAAATTCGTGGCTGATGTTACCGATAAACTGCTTTTGCTGCTGTTCAAGAGACTGCAGTTTCGAAATAGCGAACTCAAGCTTTCTTTTTTCTTCATTCATTTGATCGATATTTTTTTCAATCGACGTACTCATAAAAAACAAGCCTTGACTGAGCTCCCCGAGTTCATCGCGCCGTTTGAACGGCAGGTCGGTTAAATAACGACCTTTTCGAATCTGCTGTGAAGTTTTTTGAAGGCTAGCAATAAGCGAAGCAATACGGTAAAAATAAGCGTAGCCAATTAAAAAAGCTGCTGCTGCTGCAATCGTTCCCCAAGTACGAAATAGGTGCCTAATGTCAGCTATAAACTGCTGATTATTTTTTAGGGAATGGTCAAAACGAATGGCGCCGATAAATTGATTATCGATTGACACAGGTGCAAAGTAAATAAGGGAAGAACCCGAGATTTGATAAGCTATTTTTCCTTTCAAAGCATAGCTAAGCGTGTCAGAAACATCCACATCTTTTTGGCCGATGGGAATAGAGCTTCCTTCTTCCTGTCCTTTTTGATTATATAGGACTGTTTGCATTCCGCTTTGTGATGCAATCGAAGAGGCAAGACGCTGTCCTTTTTGCTGAAGAAAAGAATCTGTATTCAAAGACGTGTCACCGGTTACATAACTTTGACGAATCGTCTGCTCGGCTGCTTTGCTTTTTTGAATAAGTTCACTTTCTAGCTGATCACGCTGATTTGTCTCAATTCCTTTTAACACAAGTACGCTCAGTACGGTTACTGTTAAAATAATTAAAAAAGCAAGAACGAGCCCCATCTTAGCTTTTAGGCTGATTTTCATTCATTGATCCCTGCTGTCGCTTTATATCCAACCCCATATACCGTTTGAAGCAAATAAGGCTCTGCTTCTCCTACTTTTTTTCGAAGGCGCTGCATGTGAATGTCTACCGTACGTGTACCGCCTGCATAATCCATCCCCCAGACAAGATCTAGTAAATCTTCTCGTGTGTATACTCTCTCTAAATTGGCAAGTAATAAAGCAATAAGATCAAACTCCTTTGGTGTAAGCTTAACTAACTCATTGGCAACATGTAACGTGCGCTGAATTAAGTTCACCTTCACTTTTCCCACCGTGATTTCTCCCACAGCTTCAGGAGCTTCATTTTTTTCCATTCGCCGAACAAGTGCTTTAGCTCTAGCTACAAGTTCTCTTACATCAAACGGCTTGGTCATGTAATCATCAGCGCCTAACTCTAAGCCTAGAACTTTATCGACGATATCATTTTTAACCGTTAACAAGATAATCCCCATTCCTCTTCGATTCTCAAGTTTTCGGCATACTTCATAGCCGGTTAATTTCGGCATCATCACATCTAATATCATCACGTCAGGTCGAAAGCTTTTTACTTTTTCAAGTGCTTCTTCACCGTCAGATGCTGTGTCTACAATATATCCTTCGCGCTTGAAAGCATAAGATACCGCTGTAGCAATACTTTTTTCATCATCAACTACTAAAATCCTTTTATTCAATGTATCACGTACTTTCATTTGATATTTCTCTTCGTCTATCTTATCAAACAGCTTTAGCAAAAACATCTCCAAGTTGTTTCGAAATTGTAAACAAAAATAAATAGATTGAGACATAACAAAATCAATTCAATCTAAAAACGAACAAATGGGGTCAATGAGCTTGACTGCTCGCTACACCGCTGTTGATTTCCGTGCAAGGCTTCGCTTTCCGCGGGCGGCCGCTGAGCCTCCTCGTCGCTTGCGCTCCTGCGGGGTCTCACCTATTCCGCTTTTCCCGCAGGAGTCTGCGCCTTGTACTCCAATCAACCGCTAGAGTAAACTAAATAGATGAAATCTACGTTTACCATGACTATAAAAAAATTCGAATAAAGTTGATTTTCCTTGAGAAATCTCGATTCATCGATCCAATTTTCTTTCAGCTAAAATCATGTTGTCTTAGCTTTTTATTAGCGTTATTATTCATTTGTAAAAGGCAGGATTTTATGAGTATTCAAATATTGATGAAGTAGATCTATACGCTGCTCGCTGCTAATAAAACCAATGTATCCATCCGGTCTAATAACGTATAGAGCATCTTTTTGAAGCCCTGCTTTCTTTAAGTAAGGGTTCCAAGAAAACTCGTGCAAGGAGAAGTCTTTTTCTTGCATGCTCTTTTTTAGCTTCTCTGCTGCTGTTCCATAGACATGTATTTGCCAGTTTATAGACTGTAAATATTCAAAATTCCCTTCTACATAAGGTAACCGATCACCACTTTGCACATTTGTTCCTTTCCCGCTGCTTAGGTCACTACTTCGATACTCAATGCGGATTTGAGATAAAATCGTAAATGCTTTGTGACGAGGATAAGGGAAACGAAATAAAAAGGATAGTACAGACGGAAAGATATGTTTTCTAAAAAATTGACTCGTTTTATCTCGTGCCACCATTCGCTTAAAAGCGCGATCAGTTGTATTTACAAGCAGCTCTGCAAAAGGCAACCTTTCTTCTTCGTATGTATCTAATATGGAAAGTGCCGCTTTGCGTTGAAGGACAGCTGCTAATTTCCATGAAAGGTTGATTGCATCTCCAATTCCTGTGTTCATTCCTTGTCCGCCTGCAGGACTATGAATATGGGCCGCATCTCCACTTAGAAAAATACGTCCCTGTCGGAAACGACTTGCTACTCTGTGATGGATATTGTATGTTGAGAACCAATTTATATTTTCAATCTCAGCACCAAATGTTTGTTGAAGAAAAGTTTGAATATTTTCAGCTTTTATATCGTTTTGATCCAAAAGAGCTGAAGGAATAATGCCGATCATTCGATACGTTCCTTTACTTCTAACAGGCATACAAATCAAAAATTCTTCATTGCTAAATGAAATACTGATTTTTTGATCCTTCATCACTTCACCAGAGCCGTGAACATCCATCACATAAAAATGCTGTTTATATTTTTCTCCTTTAAACTCTATATTCATTTGTTTACGAACTGTACTGTGTGCTCCGTCACATCCACAAATATACTTAAAATAAGCGGTTTCCTCTTGCTGGGCTTTTAATAAAGTTTTTATCCCTTCTCCGTGTTCAGCTAGAGATAGTAACTCCGTCTTCCATTCTACTTCAATCCCAAGATTTTTTAATTTTTCAAGCAGAAACCGCTCGTGGTCGTCCTGTGGAAATGTAAGAACAAAAGGAAAAGGACTTAATCCTTCTCCTAAAGATCCTAGATGAACTTTTGCTTTCATTTTATTCTTTACTCGGACGTATACATCTTCCATCTTAATCCCGCGGTCTATGACTTCATCTGCAAAACCGAACTGCTGATAAAATTCAAGGGTTCGTGGTAAAATAGCCATTGCCCGGGAGGCTTGCCCAGGCCCTTCGTTTCTATCAATAATTCGAAAAGAAATGTTATGTCTTGCTAAATTATAGGCCATCACAAGGCCAGTAGGTCCGGCACCAACGATTAGGATTTGTGGCTTCATCATTATCTCTCCTTCTCATTCAGTTGCAGTATCTTTTATATTGAGCGAGACTTCTCTTTTTTTACAGAAGATGCAGGTAAAGCAGAAGCAAACAGAGCACACAAACTTATTAAAGAGATAAGAGCTAGAGCAGATACAGAAGAATTCCATGTCAGATGTTCTCCAAAGAAAAATAGTTCTCTTACGCCATCTACCATAAACCTCATTGGCAGCCATGGATAAATCCACTCTCGATAAAAATCAGGCATAATTTCTGGGGCCATTGGAAGCAGCGGTGCGCCAAAAAATAGAATAATAACGAAAATCGGAAGTCCCTTTAGTCCTAACCATGAAAGTGCGGCTGATATCAAGGTGAAAAAACTGAAGTAAGCAATAGCTAAGAATAGTGCTGTATCCAAAAATGAAGGAACGCTTATTCCAACTACTTCAGCTAGCCACGCTAGCCCGAAACCTGCAGCTAAAGCAAGTGTAGCACCAATGATTACGAATCCTACTTGGTTAACAAATTTCTCTTTGCGAGAAGAAAACGTGATTTTGTGGATGCTGAGGAAGACAACTGCTGCCCCTGCTATGCTTGCCATCCACAGCGGCTGAAATAATGAAACGGGGGCATTTCCGTTGACACTATGAGTCCCTGTTTTATTGACGTTTATCACTGTCTTTTGAATCGGTGCAGCGAGTGCTAATGCTTGGTTTGCACTTAGTTGCGTTCCGCTTTGTTCAAATCTTTTCACTAGCTGCAAGCGCATATTTTCATTCATCTGATCAACTGCTCCGTTTAGCACCTGACTGGCTAGTGTTGAAGCAGCTGTATTCATTCCTTGATTCACTAACAATCTAATAGCAGGTGCCTCAGGCTGAGCCGTCTGAAGAGTCGCCTGTTTTTTGGTGAAATCTTTTGGAATGATAAGCGCTCCGTAGTATTTTTGATTATTTAACCCTTTTTCAACTTCTTTAGTAGTTGATACAAAAATCCATTTAACCGAAGACTGTTCAGCGCTTGAACTCTTCATATTTTGTTTTATATGATCTCCTATATTTACCTTACCCTTTGCTGGAACTGTCATTCCTTCGTCGGCATTTACAAATGCGATTGGCAAATTCTTAGGTGCTTGGCTTACTGAAGGAATTAACGTTAGGGTAAAAATGAAAATAACTGCTACCACTATAATTGGTGAAAGATATATAAGCTTTTGGTTACTTAATTTCATATAGATATCCCCTTCTTTAACCATATACACGTTGACGGAGAGATAATGTACATGCTGTTGATTAGTGATCACTATGTAAATTATAATAAATTTACCTGCATTCTCAATATGCAATAATCATGGGAATGTCGCTTACTTAACACAAAACACATAACTGTTCATTATTAAAGAAAAAAGTAGGTGTTTAAAAACTGTGGGGAATTCAAAAACAGATCGTAGAATTATTCGAACGAAGAAATTTATCCGAGATGCTTTAACAGAATTAATGGAAGAGAAAGGATTTGAAGGCGTAACGGTCAGAGATCTGACGAAAAAAGCCGATATTAATCGAGGAACTTTTTATTTACACTACCAAGACAAATACGATTTGCTTGAAAAAAGTGAAAATGAAGTCATTCAAGAAATAAAAGAATTTATCAAAAAAGCAAATCCAAATGAGATTGTATCTGCTAATTTGAAAGAACAGCCTTTGCCGTTTATTATTGCGCTTTTTGAATATATTCAAGAGAATGCGCGTTTTATGCAGGTTATGCTTGGTCCAAAAGGCAACCCTGGCTTTCATCTTAAAATTAAAGAAGTTATGAAAACCAATATGCTGGAAAAATTAGAGCTCATGGATAATAAAACGCCTCCGCTTGTTCCACTTGAACATTTAATGTCTTATGTAACGTCAGCGCATCTTGGCGTCATTCAGCACTGGCTAGAACAAGATATGAAGCAGTCACCTAGAGAAATGGCTCTGACACTCGCTAGCATGACTTTTTTGGGTCCTGCTTATGTTGCAGGCATTAAGCGAACATAAAAGAACCTGCTATTCTCTCGGAGAATAGCAGGTTCTTTTTATTAACCTTCTAGTAATAAAGATTCTGGATCTTCTAATAGTTCTTTAACAGTAGCTAGGAAGCTTACGGCTTCTTTGCCGTCAACGATACGGTGATCGTAAGAAAGTGCAATGTACATCATCGGACGATTTTCGATACGCTCTTCATCAATTGCTACCGGACGAAGCTGAACTTTGTGCATTCCTAAAATACCAACTTGAGGCCCGTTTAAAATTGGTGTAGACATTAATGAACCGAATACACCGCCGTTTGTAATTGTGAACGTTCCACCTTGTAAATCTTTTAATGCTAATTTGTTGTCGCGCGCTTTTTTCGCTAAATCAACGATAGATCCTTCGATACCAGCGAATGTTTTACGGTCAGCATCACGTACAACTGGAACAACAAGACCGTCTGGAGCTGACACAGCAATACCAATATCGTAGAATTTTTTAATTAATAACTCGTTGCCTTGAATTTCAGCATTTAATAATGGGTATTTTTTAAGTGCTGCTACTACTGCTTTTGTGAAGAATGACATAAAGCCAAGTCTTACGTCGTGCTGTTCAAAGAATTTGTCTTTACGTCGTTTGCGAAGAGCCATAACAGCCGTCATGTCTACTTCGTTAAACGTTGTCAACATAGCCGCTGTTTGCTGAACTTCAACGAGACGTTTGGCAATTGTTTGACGACGACGTGACATACGTTCGCGTTCAACAGGTTTGTCGCTATTTTCACTTGCCGCTGGAGACGGAGATACCGGGTTAGCTGGCTTACTTGCTTGTGCCTGCTGTTTTTGCTCATTTGATTTTTGATCTGCATATGAATCAATATCATGTTTACGCACACGGCCAAGAGGATCAGTAGTTGGTACTTGATCTAGCTTGATTCCGCGTTCTCTTGCTGCTTTGCGAGCTGCAGGAGAAGCAATCAGCCATTGTTTTTGATTTCCTTGTTGAGGCGCTTCAGCTGCTGGCGCTACTTCTTCAACTGTTTTTTGCTGAGCTGGAGCAGCTTCTTGTTTTGGTGCTTCCTCTGCTGGTTTTTCTTCAGCTTTTGGTGCTGCTGGTGCTGAAGCTCCTTCTTTCGCTTCAAGACGCGCAATTGTTTCACCAACTTGCACTGTGTCGCCTTCGCCAGCAAGAAGTTCTGTTAGCACACCAGAGTCTTCAGCTGTAATTTCAACGTTAACTTTATCTGTTTCAAGTTCAACGATATAATCGCCTTTTTCAACGAAATCTCCTACTTGTTTTAGCCACTGTGCAACTGTTCCTTCAGAAATTGATTCTGCTAATTCCGGTACTTTAATCTCTCCCATGGTTCATTCCCCTTCCTTATCGTGTAACAACGTCGTTAGCAATTTCATTTTTAGTTAATGCATCTTGTAAAATACGTTCTTGTTCTTGTCTGTGAACTGTTGGATCTCCTTCAGCTGGACTTGAGCGTCTTGTGCGGCCGATGTAGTCAACAGTAGCTCCTTCTGGTGCTACTTCACGCAGTCGATCTTCTACATAGTTCCATGCGCCCATGTTTTCAGGCTCTTCTTGTAACCAGACAATCTCTTTTAAATTTTTATAGCGAGCAAAGATTTCAGCAATTACGCGTCTTGGGAACGGATAAATTTGTTCTAGACGAAGAACGTGTAGCCAATCTTTATCATCTTCTGCTTTGTTTAAGCGTTCCGTTAACTCACTGCTGATTTTTCCGCTGCACAGAACGATTCGTTCAACTGCATCTTCTTTTTTGCCTAATCCAGGCTGTTCTACTACTAAGCGGAAAGAGCCCTTTGTAAACTCTTCAAGGTTTGACACACTAAAAGCATTACGAAGCAAACTTTTTGGTGTCATAACTACTAGCGGTCTTACTTCTTCGCGCTGTAAAATGGCAGCTTGTCGTCGAAGTAAGTGGAAATATTGCGCAGCGCTTGTTACGTTTGCGATTGTCCAGTTGTTTTCTCCAGCTAGCTGTAAATAACGTTCTAGACGAGCGCTTGAGTGTTCTGGCCCTTGACCTTCATGGCCGTGTGGCAGCAATAAGACCATTCCAGATTTTTGTCCCCACTTAGCACGACCTGCTGCAATAAACTGGTCAATAATAACTTGACCTGCATTGGCAAAATCACCGAATTGTGCTTCCCAAAGAACAAGCGTTTCAGGAGCAAATACATTATAGCCGTATTCAAATCCAAGCACTGAACCTTCAGATAATGGACTGTTACGAATATCAAAGGAAGCGCTTACGTTCTTCATTGCGTGTAGTGGTGAGTAAACATCCCCTGTCTTATGATCATGAAGAACAAGATGTCTATGTGCAAACGTACCACGTTCAGAATCTTGGCCTGTAATACGAATTGGCGTGCCGTCTCTTAAAATCGTAGCAAATGCAAATGCCTCACCCAATGACCAATCCACGCTTTCATTTTCTTCAAACGCTTTGGCACGTTTAGATAAGATGCGATCAAGTTTTGGAAATACGTTAAATCCTTCAGGGTATTTCACTAGCTCTTGATTCACTTCAAACAGCTCTTCTTTTGTAACAGATGTATCAATATCTGAAATTCCTTTGAAGACTGCTTGTGGCATTTCCATAATTCTATGTTGTTTTTCAGCTTTTGGCGGTACTTTCTCATAAGCTGCTTTTAACTTCGCTTGTAACTCTTCATTAATTTGATCTGCTTGACCGCTTTGAATAACGTTTTGTTCTTCGAGCTGCTTTGCATACATAGCACGAACGGTTGGACGTTTTGTCACAATTTCATACATCTTCGGCTGCGTTACAGACGGTTCATCCATTTCATTGTGGCCAAATCGACGGTATCCAATTAAATCAATCAAGAAATCTTTGTTAAAACGTCTGCGATACTCATAAGCAAAATAAGCAGCCGCTAAACAGGCTTCCGGATCATCCGCGTTTACGTGAACAATTGGAATTTCAAACCCTTTTGCTAAGTCACTTGCATATTTTGTTGAACGAGAATCGACGCTTTCTGTTGTAAATCCAATCATGTTGTTAGCAATAATGTGGATTGTTCCACCTGTTTGATAACCAGTCAATTGATTTAAGTTCAGCGTTTCTTGTACAATACCTTCACCAGGGAACGCAGCATCTCCGTGAATTAAAATCGCGAACGATTTTTTTACATCTTGTTTCGGGTATCCATTCACATCACGCTCATCTTGAGCCGCTCTTGTAAACCCTTCCACAACCGGATTAACAAACTCCAAGTGACTAGGGTTACTAGCCAATGTCAAACGAGCTCGAACTGTGTTCTCTGCTTTAATTTGTTTGTCGGCACCCAGGTGATATTTTACGTCTCCCGTCCAGCCGTAGTTGATACCGATTGAACCTTCTGAAGGAACTAATTCCTTGTTAGGCGCATGCTGGAATTCCGCAAAAATCATTTCATACGGCTTGCCTAATACGTGTGCTAATACATTTAAACGTCCACGGTGAGCCATACCGATATTAACCGTTTTTGGGCTTGTTTCCACTGAGCGTGCAATCAATTCATCTACAAGTGGAATTAACATATCTACGCCTTCAATAGAAAAGCGTTTTTGTCCGACAAATGTACGGTGTAAAAATTGTTCAAAGCCTTCTACTTCTGTTAAACGCTTTAATACAGAAGTTCTTTTCTCATTTGAAAGAGGTTGGAAAATAGCACCTGACTCGACCATATCAGTCAGCCACTTATTCTCTTCCATGTTATGTACGTGATGGAATTCAAACGCAATGGTTTTTGTGTAGACATCTGTTAAATAGTTAATTGCGTCTAAACCATTTTTGACGTGTGATGGCGCATTCGTACATAAAATATCAACCGGAATTGATTTTAAATCTTCTTGCGTTAAATTGTAATCTTCCAAGTGAAGCAAGACAGGATCTTTCTTCTCGCTTTCAAGAGGCTTAATTGACGCGTATAGATGACCATAAGCACGGATGTTTTCCGCTAGCTTAATAGCCGATGCAATTTTAGATGTGTTAGCTGAAGGTGCAGCCTGTGCGTATTCAGCTTGCTGAACCTGCTCACTTTCGTTTAATGGAGGAGCACCCCAATAATCAAATAATTCTTTTAAGTCTGGATCTACTAGATCTGACTGCTCTTCATATAACTCATACTGTTCTAATACATAGCCATAGTTCGGACCCAAAAATCCTTGCCAAGGCTCCCCTCTATTCGACGTTTCGTTACCCATGATAAAACCCCCAACGAGTTATAATAATTGTCGTACTCAACAATCTTTCCATTTTGAATGTCGATTACCTTATCGTCTGACATCTTTACAACGAGTGATAAATCTCACTGCGTGTGTATCTGATATCTGCTTATATTTTACCACTCTTTTACTCGTCAATCAAAATGAAATCGCTATATTTCTTTAATTTTTTTTACTTTTTTAATAGTCTTACTACTTTTTGAAAGCGTTTTATAAGTAAAGCTGATTAAAGGTCGAATCAGGTGTTAATTAATTGTTATTGACCTAGCTTTTGGCAAAATTAAATTGCTTGAAATATATTTTATGACTATTTAAAAAAAGAAGCAGCGTTTTGCTTCTTTTTTTAAAACTCATCTACGATTTTTTCAACGTCTTTAAAATAACCATCATCTACTTCTGTAAGCTTGCTGCTTTTCGCCGCTTCGAGTAAATGAGTGAACCAAGTTAGTTCTACTTTCAAATGCATAATCGTGCGCATAATGATCGACAGATTTGCAATGGAATGATCCACCTTTTTAACTTGGTACAAATTTTGCATTTTTTCTAAATAAGCTGCCGTTTCCTCAATCTTTTTTTCTAAAGCAGAAGCCACTTTTTTTTGATCCACGTAAGAAGTAAATGAAAGAGCAGCATAAACAGGTCTATGCATATGCTCTTTTTTTAACAGCTGTTCAAAATAAAGGCGTTCAAATTCTTCTCTTCCTGCATCCGTGATAGAATAAACGGTCTTTTCAGGTCTGTTCGTCTCTCGAATCACATCGACTACTTTCACCAACTGATCTTTTTCGAGCGTATCAAAAGCGTAATATAAAGAACCGCTTGCAAGTTTAATATAGTGCTTCATTTGTCTTTCATTAATGGTTTGCTGAATTTCATAAGGGTGCTTATTTCCTTCCATTAATAAGCCCAGTATGACTAATTTAACACTCATAACACCTTTCACCTCTTGACATGCATCTTATTTAGTAAAAAAAGCACGAATAAATTCGTGCCTTTTCTATTTTTGAGCTGCCGGTTCCTTAGCTTCTACCCGCTTTTTAGGGGGAACTTCCACTCGTTCATTTCCCATTAAAAAGACAGTAATAATAGCTACTGCAATTGGAATAAGAGCAAGCATAAATGCATACGTGATCGATGTAGACATAGCATCAACAATCTTATCTAATATTTGAGGCGGAATGCTGTTTCGGGCACTTGATTGAAAAACTGCACTCGGATCTCCTATTTGAGAAAATGCTCCTTGTGATCCATTTCCCATACCTTGAAAATTGCGCTGCAGCTCATTTGTAAATGTATTGCTTTGAATCGTTCCAAAAATCGTAACTCCCAGCGTCATTCCTAAAGAACGAGCAAATGAGTTTGTTGAGTTGGCAGAACCTCTAAACTGTGGATCTAGCTTATGAGTTGACGACGTTGGTAAAAGAGAAAAGCTAAACCCTACGCCAAATCCAGTCAAAATCATAAATACCGTGAGCATCCAACGAGGTGTATCAGGTTCCATTGTTCCTAACAAGAACATTCCTACTGCAAATGAAAAAACGGACATAATCATCAAGTTTCGGAAGCTTGTTTTTGTGAGAAAAATCCCGCCGATCGCACTTCCTGCTACCGAGCCTAACATCATCGGAGTTAAAATTAAACCTGCATTTGTAGCAGAACCTCCGTAGACAGCTTGAACGAAAATAGGAATAAATACCGTTAAAATAATAAACGTTGCTCCGTATAAGAAAGCGAGAATCTGTGATGTTGCAAATAAACGGCGCTTGAACATCCAAAATGAAATAATCGGCTCTTGCGCGCGCTTTTCCACAAAAAAGAAGAGTGACAGCGCCACAGCAAAGATAGCAAAAAGAGATAAAATTTGCGGAGAAGACCACTCATACTCTTTTCCTCCAAGTTCAAGAGCAAACATTAAACTTACTACTGAAATGACAAGAGTGGCTGCACCAGCCCAGTCAATTTTTTGCTTTTTATGACTTTTTGACTCTTTATAAAAGCGCATAATAAAAAATAACGATAAAAGTCCAATTGGCACGTTCACGTAAAACACCCAGTGCCAGCTGATGTATTCCGTAATGTAAGCACCGAGAAGCGGACCAAATACGCTTGCTGAGCCAAAAACGGCACCTAATAATCCCGTCATTTTCCCGCGTTTTTCAGGAGGGAAAATATCAAATACGATGGTAAAAGCAATCGGAAGAAGCGCTCCTCCTCCAATTCCTTGAATCGCTCGGTAAATACTTAGCTGCACAATGCTTTGTGCTAAACCACACAATGCGGATCCAAGTAAGAATACGGTTAACCCAAAAATAAAAAACCGTTTACGGCCGTACATATCAGATAGTTTACCAAATATCGGCATACCTGCCATCACGGCAACCATATAAGCGGACGTAACCCAAACAAACTTATCTAATCCGCCTAGATCAGAAATAATTTTCCCCATAGCCGTCGCTACGATGGTATTATCCATGGCTGACATAAAAATACCGAGCAGCAATCCTGCTACGATAAAACGAATATGTTTTTCTGATGAAACCATTTCAGTTCCTCCTTTCGCGTCATCTTTTTGATGAACAGAAATGATAGCTACTTAAATTATTATATTCAAATTTGAGTATTTTACAATCTTAAATGTGCTATTTTTTAGAAATAAACATAACAAAAGCGTAATGGATTCATTACGCTTTTACTGTGAACTGAGGTTCTAATTCGATCTCTACATTTCCTTGAATGGCTCTTGAAATCATACAGGACGTTTCTGCTTTTTTTATAAGTCGATTGATTTTCTCTTCTTGGGCCGCAAATTCAGGTGTGACGATCACGTGAGGTTTATGAATGATTTTTTCGTACGTAAACACACCATTCGTTACATCCACGATAGCTTCTGATTCCATCGTTAAAGCCTCCTGATGGATTCCACTTCTTTCTAGCATCGCTGCAAGCGTGATAATGTAGCAGGTGGCTGCTGCTCCTAGCAGCATTTCATCTGGATTTGTCCCGGCTCCTGGCCCGTCCATTTCTGGTGGAATAGAAATGTTTGTTTTTAATTGCCCTGCTTCAATTGTTCCCACTTCATTTCGGCCTCCTGGCCAATTTGCTTGCAAATGAAAGTGATGTTTTGCCATAGTGTATCCTTCTTTCTTCTATATAATGATGTATACTTAGCGTACCTTTTTTGCTCATAAAATAAAAATGTTCTGCTTGTAACAGCAAAAAGACTGCTAAACGTGCAGTCTTTGTTGTTCTCTAACTTAAAGGTACTTTCTTTTCGCTTTCAACGACAGTTTTGATTAATGAAGGCAGCCAGTCCTGCAGGTTCGTAAATGAATATCCCCAAAAGCTAGCTTTTTCATTGCTCATCGTCCAAGAATGATCTACTCCGTACGGAGAACTATTTTCATCCGTTAAACGAGAGGTTGTTCTTGCTGTTTTATCCGCTGCTTGTTCAATATATGAAAATAAATTTTTGAGTGAAATGGTACCATTTGAACAAGCGTTAATCGGCCCTTTTAGCTTCTGTTCTGCACACCAAACTAAAAATTCACCTGCTTCTTCCTGTGAAATGAAGTTCATTTCTGCTTCAATAGCCGGTACACCAATTTCTTCTCCATGCATAATTTTTTCTATGTGAAAACGCAAGCGGTCCGTATAATCATCTTTTCCCATAACAATTGGAAAACGGACAGCTGTTACCGAAAACGGTGCTTTTTGAAAGAATACTGCCTCGGCTTGGCGTTTTCCTTCTTGATAGGAAATATTTTCACGGCGTGTATATGAAATAGGATACTTGTATGGATCAAAATCTTCTTCATAACACGTTTTTTCTAAAGAACCATATACTGAAAGAGTCGAGGTAAGTACATAGTGACTCGTACTATGACGAAAAGCTTCAACAGCAACAGCTGCGCCGTGTGAAGAATAGCATATTTGATCGAAGATAACATCCCATTTTCTTCCTCTTGTTGTTTCGATTACAGAATCTTTTTCTACACGATCAAGAAAAATTCGCTCAACTCGGTCGCCGAAATCATCCGGTGTTTTACCTCGCGTTGCTAACGTAACCTGTACTCCTTTAGAAAGCAATGTCTGAACTAAATTTTTTCCGAAAAAACGCGTTCCACCTAACACAAGTGCTGTTTTCATCTTTTTCTCCACCTTTCATATTTGATATGGGTGACCATACCATTATTATCCAACTTTTTCATCCATAAAGCTATGAATCTTTCCGCTTATTTTTTTGTACTTCCACCTATTTTTTCGCCACTGCCGTGTTAAGATGTACATATCTAACCAAAAGGAGCGACAGCGATGAATCCTTCTCCACTTCCCCTTAAAGAACGTCTTGTTATTCTTGATATTATTCGGGGCATTGCTTTGCTGGGCATTTTTTTAGTGAATATACCGGCTTTTACTTCTCCGATATTTATTTTTCAGCTGTACAATGTTTCTTATAAGTATGAAGGAATAGATGCTTATATTGATTTATTCTTGCAGCTGTTTGTCCAAGGGAAGTTTTTTACCATCTTTTCTTTTTTGTTTGGACTTGGATGCGGAATTTTTTTGCATAGAGCTGAAGAAAAGCAGTACTTTGCCGCTGCTTTATGGTCAAGAAGAATGGCTACTTTGCTATTAATCGGGCTTTTTCATCTTGTCTTTTTCTGGTATGGAGACATTTTGCATGTGTATGCTATTGGCGGTCTTTTATTATTCTTTTTTTACAATCGAAAAGCTAAGACGATTTTGCTGTGGGCAATAGGCTTGCTATGCTTTTTTTATCTTTTGGCTTGTATGCAGTTTTTTATTCCAGCACACGTCTTGCAGGAGGCTCAGTGGGAGTATAAAGCTTCACATGAACATGTCTTAACCCAATATTTATCCACCTACAGGCAAGCAGACTATTTATCTTGGCTGTTTTATCGTTTGAATGTTGAAGTGGTGCCTATGCTATTAAATCTACCGTTTTCTATCTTTCCCGTATTTTCTATGTTGTTGTTTGGCTTATATACTGCTAAAAAAGGATTCATACATAGTATCGAACAAAACCGTTCTTTTTTTAAGAAAATTCAGTTAATATCAGGCGCAGCAGGTTTTACTTTAACTATCATTCTCGCTATCTTAAAACTAGAAATTTTAAAATATGGACTCTATCAGCAGGCGGCCATTCACCTTTTTACAAGTTTGAGCGGCATTTTTCTATGTTTTTTTTATCTTACCACCTTACTGTTATTCCTGCAATTTTCTCCTTACGCTTCGATGCTGGGTCTTTTTAAGTATAGCGGAACAATGGCCTTAACAACTTACCTTAGCCAAACTTTAATTTGCCTGTGGATGGTTCGAGCCTTTGGTTTATACGGAACTCTTACCTTAACAGAAAGCACGATTATTTGTCTCATTATATATACACTCCAGCTTCTTTTTAATAAGTGGTGGCTTTATTATTTCTATTACGGTCCGTGTGAATGGTTATGGCGGAGCTTTACATACCGATCTTTCCCACCTCTCAGACGGAATAGGAAAGCTTCAGCTTAACAGCAAATCGGCCTTCAAGTTTGAAAGCCGATTTGTCTCCTTTACTGCAAAGGCGGTATAGTTATTCGTTTAATTCCATTTGTCTCAAACTCTCGTATATAATCCATTTCTCGATGGAAAATTTGCATAAAGACTTCATTTTTTATTTCTTTAATGGGTCCTATTTGCTCTATCACATCTCGTTTAGCCATGCGATAGGCTAGCGCTTCCCAAAACACTTCGTTATCATATTCTCCAATAATATCTTGAAGAGAATCTTCATGTTCTTCTGTAAACATAACCTCACTGTTTAGCATGTGAAAAGGTCCTTTTTCAAGGAAAGGCTCTGCGTGTGAAAACATTTGTTTTTCTACGTCCGTATATTCCTGTGCATGCTCATCTTCCACTCCAGAACATGCTGTGACCATCCAGTTACCTAAATAAATTAAATCAAGCAGTTGGAAAAAGTGCGTTTCAGATAGTTGAAGTTCAATATCGGTTTTTACAGGAGCTTTTGACATAAGCGCGGATCTCTCCTTTAATTTTGAGGGTAGTTGCTACTAAATAAAATAGCTAAAAGGGTTAATATGCAGGCTAGCAGGAAAACTGAAGAAATGGCTTCACCTCTTTTCTGTAGTGTAAAAATAGAGGTACTGACATCCAAAGAAGTGAATACGAAGGGTGTAAACTTATCATAATCGAAATAAAGACAGGATACAAGACTTTTTTACTAAATTTTCTGACTATTTTCGTCATAAATACCTATTTTTGTTTTGTTTATACTAGAAAGGTCCGAAGATTGTGTGCTGAGCTGCTCAAAATAAAAAAGCGCTGAACCAGGCGCTTTAACGGTGTAAAAAAATAGATAAACCAATAAAAAAAGCAGCTAAAATAAAATCAAAAATCCATTGCCACTTCTCACGTTTTAACAATACGTGCTCTACCCCTGATAACAGCGAACTTATACTAACCAAAACAAAAATAAAGCTTAATTGGTTAAACGAAAATTTAGTGACAAAATTTGATACAAGTATGACTGCTACGGCGATGAACAGTGCCATTTGACTTATAAGTACCCATTTAATTCTCTGTTTATATCCGTCTTTTAAAGCTTGTAATAAATCGTTGCTGATCACTCTCACTAAACCCCTTTTGTATTCCTATCGTCAAAAGTAAGAACGCAGCAAAAAACGCTTATCTGCATCTTAACTACTTAGCAAAACTAGCTATTAAATCGAAACGTAAATATCAACTTGACTGTACTCAGGATCGATACAGCGTTCATCATATAATTCAAAATCTATTTTATAGGCACGATGATTTTTTTTAGCCCACTCGCGAATATAAGCCCAAGCCTCTACGACTACCTGTCTAGCTGGACCGATAGCTGTTGTAAACACCATGTATTCACCTTCTGGGATGATAAACTCTCTCATATCATCTTTCAGTTCGCCGCCGGGTAAAACTTCATATCCGAGAGCAAATGTAAAATCCATTTTTTGATTATATTCAAATTCTGTATAAAGAGCAAATGTATTACCATTTACTTTATTGGCGATTTTATTAGCTAACTGTTGTTTATAAAAAGTCTGCCAGTGCTCAGGAATAAGACCTGTGCCCGTTTCTTCCACAGGTTCATCTGTTCGAATAGGCACTCCTACAACAGTAAATTCATTTACCTTGACTACTTTTTGACTTACGACTAAGTCAGTCAACATATTGAGCCCCCTTAATTCTTCTTTTTCTGTAGTTACAATGAGGGAAATACTTCTTAATATGCATTTTATTTGTATTCAAAGAAAACGTCAACCTTTTATGCAAATCCCTTAATGAAGGGGCTAAAGATCATTCTTCTAAACTATAAAAAAACGATTCTATTTTCTTTGTACACATCATACGTATAAGATACCCCTAATTTACAATAGAGTGAGGTAAAAAAATGAAGATCATTGAACTTGCGGAATTCATTAAAACAAGTAAAAAAACAACTAAACTTGCTCTTTCCTCTTCTACAGTACAGTATACATTAGAAACAGATGATTTGAAAATTGAATTAAAAACAGGCGGCACGAATAAGCGAATCGTGTTTTTTCGCATCTTCTTAAAAAGAACATACAAGGATTGGATTTGTTATCACCGGAATGAACATCATATTTACGAATTATATCAAAATATTCCTTTATCTCCCAAACTGCAAAAGCAGCTATTGTATGCTATTGCATCATAAAAGAGCTGGCTTAGTTAGCCAGCTCTTTTATCGGTATATCTTTTGTTTTATATATACTAAGCACAATGCCAATGAACACCGCATTTGCAATTGTGGGACCCACACCATAACTTATAAATGGCAACCATACACCCATAATTGGGAGGAGATTAAACGACATACCTAAATTATAAAGCAACTGAAATGCATACACGCTTACGCTTCCGGAAACAAGCATTTTTCCAAACGGATCGCGAATCTGTTTAATTAACAGTATCATTTTTACTAATAAAGCACTCAACACTAGCATAATAAAAATTGAAATTCCCCAGCCGTAGGCATAGGTCAAACCTGCATATACAAATTCTGTGTCGATTCCACCTATTCGGTATCCCTCTGATGGATTAGCTTGAGGAAGCCACTCAGCTTGATGGAACAGGCGAGAAAGATGTACAGGGACGTAGCCTGCCCCTGCTGGATCTTTCCCTAGATGCAGCGCAATTGATAGACGACTTAAGTAATAAGAGCTTCCTGAAAGGAGCAGCATAACGGCTATAATTATAAACAGTGTGAGCAGAAACAACAAAGTGATCTTTTTAGCATGTTTACGAGCACTAAATATAAACATAGAAGCGATCATGATGATGTACATCATCACATTAGGAATACTAGTTAAACGCCCGTATAAGACTATGGTTAAAATAAATAGTACTGCTATAATGGGAACGTTACATGACCTACGTTGTAAAATATATCCCCAACCTATTAAATAAAATATTAAAATGAAATTTAAATCTAGGCTAAAAAAAGATAGGTTTACTACGGTTGTACCTTGAACGTTTGGTTGAATCCTTTCTGGCAATATATGCAGATTAAATACTACAAGGAGGAGTGTAGGAGCTATAAATGCTACCCACCCCCACTCTCTCCACTTGCGGTAGTTTTGAAAAGCACATACTGCTGTCAGGGCTAGTCCAATTAATGCAGTAATAAGTTTGGTTTCCATTGATATAGATGAACCTAGCTTAATTGTCAACATTCCTAAGCCTAACGCTGCAACAAATAATGAAACTAAGATCCAATCAATCTTTGTGCGGTATAGCTTTTGAAAGCGTCTGCTTAGTTCCGCTGAACTGCCCATTTGTTCAACAGCTTTTTTTTCAGCTTCTTCTTGAGAAACACCGCGCTGAATAGATTCTCGTTCTAAGTTTTTAATATGGGTATCAAGCTCTTGATACACTGCTTCTTTTGCTTCTTTATGTTTTATTTCTTGAGTAATTGACTGTAAAAATTCTTCTTTTTTCATTGTCCTCCTCCTAATAACCCTTGAAGGACAAAAGCTGATCGTTGACTTCCATTTTCTAAGCTTTTAATTACCTTTTTACCTTTACTATTCAGCTGATAGTATTTCTTCTGATCTTCTTTCCAGCGGCTTGTTACGTATGATTTTTGCTCAAGCTGATGCAGCAGAATGTACACAAACCCTTCTTGTTCATCAAACTCTTGAATTCCTCTACTCCGTAGTTTTTGAACAAGTTCTATTCCATTTTTTTCAACTGACAGAAGCTGTAGCGCTGGCAGTAAAATGTTTTCTTGTTTTATTTGTCGCTTAATAGCTTGCTTGTGCTTGTCAGTAAACTTCAGGTTTTGGAATACAGATTGCTTCATTGAGCCTTTTAGATGACGTAATCTTTCATCCATATTAGCCCTCCTCTATCATTTGTTTTAACAATTCTTTTCCACGCCGTAATCGTGTTTTAATCGTATTAGAATTAATAGATAAAAGCTCAGCTATTTCTTTAATTGTGTATTCTTCGAAATAATGCAGATAAATGAGTTCTCTATACTTTAATGGAAGACTCATTACAGTTTGAACCAATTCTTCAGACTCCTCTTTTTTTACCATTTCTTCTTCGATCATTTCTTTGCTCGATTCAAAAATCGTATGTATATGTTCTGTAAATTGCATTTTTCGCACGTACCAACTTTTTAAATAATCTTTGCAGTGATTAATAGCAATGCGCCATAACCAAGTTTTCAAACTAGATTGCTTAGAATACGTAGGAAGAGAATTATAAAACTTCACAAAAATTTCTTGTGTCAAATCCTCACTAACAGTAGAATTTCGCACGTAAGAATATACAAGCTGCAAGATGGATTGACCATATTCATTCATAGCCTCTTCTAAAAGAATTTCATACTCTTCTTGCTCTACTAATGCAAATAGCAAATCGTTCACTTCACTCACCTCTTTTTCAATACATTAGACGAAGCTCAAGCCAATTAGGTTTTAAATTACTCATTTTTTATCAAAAAAACACCGGAAGCTTTGGGGTCAGTCCCTTGCTCCGGTGCTTTTCTTATTTATGCTGTAGCTTTGTAAACGAATGTTTGTGCGGCTTTGCATGTAATTTTCCCTTTGTCCATTGAATCCCTCTATATAAATAGTACGAGCACCAAAAAACTGCTGGGACGATAAGTAAATATGCGACGATACTATTTGTAAAGAAAGAAGAATCTATGGAACGAAGCAATCGATAGGTCTCATTTAATATACATATATGCACGACATAAATGCCAACTGAATTTTTCCCAACCTTTGAAAAGAATGAGTTTTTACCAAGACTTGGACTGCTCAATACGAATAAAAACAATGATGCCGATAAAAAGATCGTAGAAATAAAATAGTCTCCGGGCTTGCTGTGGTGGATATTAACCAACCAGTAACGCTCGACGATCTCTAGCGCTGAAAACACAAAAAAGCTGGCTAAATAAATCATTGGCCTTACATTTAGTACTGACAGAATTTGCTTGCCATAAAGGGCAAACATAGCTCCTAATACTGTATAGAACAAACCAAAGAACAGGGCATCTCTCGTTTGAAAAGAAAGGGGGAAAAATAAAGAATAAGACTGCCCAAATAACCCAGTTACATATAATACGGTGCTGATAAGCATTAATAAGCCAATCTTTTTCCATCGTTGAAATAAGAAAACGATAACAACAGCCCAAATTAATGCAATCAAATACCAAAGCTGAAATCCACTTGTGTCACTTCCATAATAAAAGATATCTTTAAATGTGATGGATGATGTTAAATAATCCGCTACTGCACCTTTTCGTTCTGCCAATGTTCCGTGGTTTTGAAATAAGCGCAGAACTACACCAAACAATAAATAAAAGATGAACCAACATGCATAAAGCTTTGAAATATTCCACGTGTATTTTTTTAAGTATGCAGAAGGCTTTGGATGTTTTTGAATTTTATTCATAAACAAATAACCTGATACAATAAAGAAAAAAGGAACCGCGAATCGTGCAAATGTGTCAACAATGACATCTAGCACATTTTCCTGGTTCCCTAAAAAGAAATCGTCATGTGATGGATTAACATGGATACAAACCACAAACACTGTAGCAAAAAACTTAATAAAATCAATTGAATAATTACGTTCCATCTTGTTGTCAGCTCCTTAAAATAAACTCGAGCTCTATTTTAGCATAATTATCCAAACGAAAAAGATATTTTGGTAAAATTAACCTTATAGTCATGGAAAAAATTTCTTAACTTCCAATATTCTAGTCTTGTTTACTTGTATGATGTCTTTCAATATTCCAAATAAATGATTCTAAAGAACTACAAAACAAAAAACAGATTACGCGTAACCTGTTTTTTAAATTAACATTTTCCATGCAAACTTATTATCTTGTTTAATATCGACTTCTTTTTCATGCAAAGCTTGCACATGCTGTTTAATTTGTTTGAGAAACAGCATTACTTCCCCGCTTGATACTGCAGCTGAGTTGAGAGATAACGAATGTTTTTTAGCAATTTTTAATTCCTCGGTTTCCACTGAAATACTCACGTGTCGAAATAAGTGCCAAGGGTAGTAAACTGTTTTAAAAGATTTTGAGAAATAAATCCCTTTAGAACAAACGGTAATCCCCTCGGTTTTTTGAAGAGGATATGTATTTAAATGAGCTACAATTTTTTCTTTAGCAGGTAAATAGAGCCTGTTTCGCATCTCTTTTTCAACTTCTTCACATAGTTGTCCTTCTACCGACAACACATCTTTTGGATCAGGGGTTTGATGAATTTGAAAAGATGAACAAATAGAAGTTAATTCTTTTGAGGACACACACGGATATATATAGTCTTGACACATATATTCATGGGAATGAGTGCGAATAAATTTCTTGATTTTTTTTAATAGAGATACTAGCTTTCTAGCTGAGTAATCGTTTTGATTGACTTGAAACTTCTCCACGTCATTAAAACAAATCATTTCTTCTCTTCGAATGGTAATGGATTGAATGTTAGCGAACTCTTCCCATAACATTTTTCCTTTTTTCATCCCTCTGCTTTTCCAGTAAATCCCCTTATTTGTAAAGCAAACTCCCCTTTTATCTAGGCCTGCTATAAAAGAGCTGTGTAAATACGCAATTATTTTTTCTTGGGGCTGAAACTGAAAGTATTTGCTAGCCATTTTTTTGTAGAAACTAGGTATTTGCATTACATAAAATTGACTTTCTCTATAGATTAAGCATAAGTCAGTCAAATAATTAGTTTTCAGCGTCGCCACGCTCTCACTTCCTTTTTGAGTGTAAATAACCGTACCCATTTTTTTCTATTACTTTATAAACGTTTTTTAATGAAAAAAGTTTCAACTTTTTTTGTTTTTTATAAAAAAGCTTTAAATTGAAGCATTCCTTTCATCTAGGAGGTTATCTAATTACTCACTTATTCAATAATCTTATTTTAAACGTTCCCTACTTAATTAAGAAACTAAACCAGATAATAGCAATGCTTACCTGCTTTATCCAAATCATCCATTGTGAAAAAAAACAAACCGCAGCGTTAAAACGCGATGCGGTTTGTTTTTTTAAGCTAAATAAGCTTCTTTTATTTTTTCATTATGAATTAATTCCGGTCCTTTCCCTTGCAGAATAATTTCGCCCGTTTGAATCACATAGCCTCGGTGCGCGATTTGCAGCGCTTGATAAGCGTTTTGTTCAACGAGTAAAATGGTCATTCCGCTTTTATTTAGTTCCATAATGATTTCAAATATCTGTTCTACAATGATAGGAGCAAGCCCCATAGAAGGTTCATCTAGCATAAGCATAGAAGGGTTCATCATAAGCGCTCGCCCGATAGCTAGCATTTGCTGCTCACCGCCGCTCATCGTTCCTCCTTTTTGAGTCAACCTTTCTTTTAACCTTGGAAAATACGTGAATACTCTAGCCATATTTTCTTCTATTACTTTTTTATTAGAAAGTGAGAATGCTCCGATCGTTAAATTTTCTTTTACCGTCATCTTAGGAAAAATCTTTCTTCCTTCTGGTACGTGAGCTATTCCTAGCCGGGCCGTTTGGTGAGGAGGGAATTTCGTGATGTGGGTGCCTTTATACACGATACTACCTGCATTGACAGGAGCTTGACCGCTAATGGACTTTAGTGTGGTAGATTTACCGGCTCCATTGCTTCCGATAAGAGTCACAATTTCTCCTTCTTCTACATCAATCGTTATTCCTTTAAGCGCTTGGATTCCTCCGTAAAAGGTGTCAACTTCAGTTAACTTTAATAGAGTCATGTGCTTTTCTCCTTTCTCTCTATCTCCTCTGCCGCTCCTTTTCCTAAATAGGCTTCGATCACTTTCGGGTGCGTACGGATATGTTCAGCGTTTCCTTCTGCAATTTTTATCCCATGATCTAATACAATAATATGATCAGAAATTTCCATGACGAGCTTCATGTCATGCTCAATTAATAAAATAGTTATTTCCCGGTCTTTTCGTATCGTGTGAATAAGATCCGTCAGCTCTTTTGTTTCACGCGGATTCATACCAGCAGCCGGTTCGTCTAATAATAACAGTGAGGGTCTAGTAGCTAACGCTCTGGCAATTTCGAGTCGGCGCTGCGCTCCATACGATAAGTTATTGGCGACTTCGTTATATAAAGCTTCTAGCCCAACGTATTCTAACAGCTTATACGCTTCTTTTTTAGCTAATTTTTCTGCTCTTCTTGCTCGAGGTAAATTCAACAGCGTTTCAAAAGTGGTTGCTTTCAAATGGTTGTGCATCCCAACTAACACATTTTCTAAAACCGTTATATTACTAAACAACCTGATGTTTTGAAATGTCCGAGAAATCCCTTGTTTTGATACGCTGTGAGGTTTTAGCCCTGTTATGGATTGACCATTTAACATAATATCACCTGAGGTTGGCTGATAAACACCTGTCACCATATTAAAAAACGTGGTCTTTCCAGCGCCGTTTGGTCCTATTACAGCTGTTATTGAATTTTTTTGAATATCCATTGTTACGTCTTGATTGGCAACTAAACCGCCAAAGGTCTTGGTTACATTTTTCACTTCTAAAATAGACAATTTCTTTCACCTCTATAGATTGACGTTTTTCTTAGCCGCTGAAATCACAGGCTGTATTTCTTCTTCAGCTTCTTCTTTCAGCTCTTTCAAATCGAACGTAGGCTGTTTAGCAGGAAGCAACCCCTGAGACCTGTATAGAGCAAATAGAATAAGAAGTCCGCCAAAAATAAATCGCTGCATTTTAGCTGGCGAAAGTGCATCTGGTATAGAGATAACCCCGTTTAAACTCAGTTGATTAAACCAATCAGTGAGCTCCGTTAATACTTGAAGATTAAGAATGGTTACAACCGCCGCTCCAAGTATGACGCCTGGAACGCTCCCCATCCCTCCTAAAATAACCATCACTAAAATCGTAATCGATTCTAACAGGGTGAAGCTGGTTGGATCGACAAACGTTTGCTTAGCGGCAAAAACAACTCCCATCATCCCTGAAAAAGAGGCACCAATAGCAAACGCAAGCAGCTTTGTTCTGACAAGGTGAATTCCCATCGCTTGAGCTGCAATTTCATTTTCACGAACCGCTTTCCACGATCGTCCTACTTTAGAATATTCAAATCGCCGTACAATAAAAATAACCGCAGCTAAGATGACTAATACTACATAATAAAACTGACTTGGATATACTAAGTTAATCCCAAAAATAGAAGGCGGCGTCACGGAGGACAGCCCCATTGCCCCGTTTGTAATATTGATTGGTTTATCCAAATTGTTAAACACAATTCGAATAATTTCCCCGAATCCAAGCGTAACGATAGCTAGATAGTCTCCTTTTACGCGCAGCACAGGTATGCCAAGCAAAACTCCAAATAAAGCGGCTATTAGGCACCCTGCAATAATAAAAAACCAAAAGCTTTCTCCTGATAATGGGTACGTACCAAAAGGCATAAAATTAGCAGCTTGATTGGTCGCGAAAATTCCATACGTGTAAGCCCCAACTGCAAAGAAAGCAACAAATCCCAAATCCAATAATCCGGCCAATCCGACTACAATGTTCAACCCAAGTGCCATAGCAACATAAATGCCTACTAGTGTAGATACTTCCATATATGATTCATAAGCAGGGCCTTGGCTAGCTGAAAAAGGAAGCAGCACAATTAAAATGACCCCTGCTATTAGCCATTTTAATTTAGTAGAAAGAGACATAAAGTACAGAAGTAATAATGAAAATAAAAGAAGTAAAAATGCGACGACGGACTTTTGGGCAAGCATTAAACTACCGCTTGTTGCAATTACATATATAAAAAATAAAATGATTTGCGCCTTTTTGTTTCCTTCAAACCTACTCATTAATTTTTTCATCGTCATCACCTACACTTTTTCTGTAACGGCTTTTCCAAATAAGCCTTCTGGTTTAAAAATTAACACCAAAATCAAAATGGCAAATGCAAATACATCTTTATACTCTGCTCCTAAAACATTGCCGGTAATTGTTGATAAATTCGCAGCTGCAAACATTTCAAGAATGCCGAGCATTAGGCCTCCAAACATTGCGCCTCGTATATTGCCTATACCTCCTAAAACAGCTGCTGTAAAAGCCTTTAATCCCAATATGAACCCAATGTAAGGATCAATTGTTCCGTAATGAAGCGCAAATAACACACCGGTCGCGCCTCCTAGAGCCGAACCAATAAAGAAAGTAAGAGAAATAACTTTGTTTACATTAATGGACATTAATGAAGCTGTATCAGGATCTTGAGCTACAGCTCTCATTGCCATTCCCCATTTGGTCCGATTGACGAAAATTTCAAGTCCGATCATTAAGCAAAAAGCAACAAGTAACACTACTATAAACGTTACTTTAAATGTAGCATCATCAAATGATGATGAAAGAGAAGAAGCACTAACCGATACTTTTCCTGAAAATAAAGCAGGGGTATTAACAATATAGTTACCATTCTTAAGTTCCGTAATGAAGCGCACAAAATCCTGTAATAGAAACGACATTCCGATAGCTGTAATAAGTGTAATTAGTTTAGAAGACTTGCGCAGGGGGCGGTAAGCTACTCTTTCAATTCCCATACCAAGAAACCCAGTCGCAACGCTCGTAATAAGGAGAACTAAAATTAACGTCACAACAGCTGGAAAAGCTGCAATCCAACCTACGCCTGTTAACGCTATTAAAATAGCGGTTCCGATAAAGGCGCCTGACATAAAAATTTCGCCGTGTGCAAAATTGATGAGTTCTAAAATGCCATATACCATCGTATAACCTAGGGCAATAATTGCATATACAGCTCCTAATGTTAGTCCGTCAATTAACACTTGCGGCAGCGTTTGTATAATATGAGCAAACATATAACCTCGTCCCTTTCGTCCTATAAAATCGATTTTAAGAAAAGAAAGGTACGGAACATCCATACCTTTCTTTTCTAAGGTTTACTGTGAGATTTCTCCTTCTAATTTAGCTGGGTACGAAGGAGCGTCAAACTTATAGATGAAGATTTTAGCGTATTTATTGTCTCCTTTCTCATCAAATCCTACCTGTGTAAGTTCTCCTTTGTATTCTTTAATACCGCGTACGGCGTCACGTACTGCTTCATGAGAAGGAAGCTTTTTATCATTGTCTTCAATTGCTTTTTGAATACCTTGAAGCATAACTTTCATGGAATCATACCCGTATACAGAATATGACTCTACTTTTTTATTGAATTTCTTCTCATAATCTTTAGCAAATTGCGTCTTGGAAGCATCGCCTGCTACTGACGTAAGATACGTATCTTTTACAGCATCTCCAGCAATATCAACCAAAGTTGATGAGTCTAAGCCATCCCCTCCCATAAACTTAGCGGTAATTCCTTTGTCACGAGCTTGTTTAATTAAAAGTCCGCCTTCTGCATAAAGACCACCAAAATAAACGAGATCCGGCTTTTCTTTAGAGACTTGATTTAACACGCCGTTAAAATCTTTTTCTCCAACCGTAATTCCTTCAAATCCAACAATTTTTGCTCCTTCTTTTTCAGCTGCTGTTTTAAAAGCATCTGCAAGCCCTTGTCCGTAAGCAGTTTTATCTTGAATGACAAAAATATTTTTTGCTTTCAACTCTTTAACAGCATATTCAGCTCCTGCAGGTCCTTGGAAGTCATCGCGCGCTACAATGCGGTTAACCGTTTTTAACTTTCGATCTGTTACGTCCGTTGCTGTACTTGCAGGAGAAATCATTGGAATTGAATATTTCTCATACGTTTCAGATGAAGGAATGGTAACCCCTGAATTTAAATGTCCTATCACTCCATAGACGGCTTTATCGGATCCAATTAACTGAGCGTTCGCTACGCCTTTTTTAGGATCGCCCTGATCGTCATACGGTACAAGCTGAAGTTTATATCCTAATTTTTCAAACGTGTCTTTTTCTTCATCAAGAGCTAGCTGAGCTCCCAGTTTGATCGCTTCACCCAACGTCGCACTACCTCCTGACAAAGGGCTTTGCGTAGCAATTTTAATAACATTGCTGCCTTTATCTTCTCCTGATGTACTGTTGCTCCCACAGCCAGCTACAAATCCTACCGATAAGACCGTTGTTGCTAAAATAGATAACATTTTTTTACTTAGCATGTAGTAATCGTTATAAAACGCTTAATAGCGGCTAGTCTTTTATAACGATTTTCCCTCCCTTTGTTCGCGTCTAGAACGCTTTTTATCTTTGCAACAAATGTCATTTCTGAAAACGGTGAAACAGCTTGCTGTTTATGTACATCTTTTTTCACATCCTTTCATAATAGATTCACTCTCATATATAAAGAGACACTAATAAAAGTAAAAATATAGTTATTTTTTACTATTATAAAAGGATAAACAGCAGTATTTCACCAAACTTGTCAGTAATAATGACACGTATTTTTATAATTTTCTAAATTTTATAAAAATAATTTTAATTATATTCACTTGTTTTTTGTGATATACTTTTTGGCTATATATATAACAAAAAAGCATGTCACCCTAAGGAAACATGCCGTGTAACTATTCAACCTAAAAAAAGGTGCATATTATGCACCTTTTATATGACCCTTTGTTTTCTCTTTCTCCCTAAGTTTAACTATTATTTCGTAATGCCTGTGATCCCTCTTCCCCTGTTCGGATCTTAATCGCATTTTTTAATTCATAGATAAATATTTTCCCATCTCCGGGCTGACCTGTATTTAGTACTTTTCTTGCTTTATCAACAACGTCAGATACTGGAACTTCGCATACCACAATTTCTACTTTAATTCGTGCGTGCATATTGTCTTGTTTTTTAACGCCTCTATAAAGTTCCGTAATGCCTTTTTGCAACCCGCACCCCAGCGCATCCGTAACTGTAATACCGCTAACGCCAATTTTTGCCAGTTCTTGCTTAAGCTCTTCAAACTTTGAAGGGCGTGTAATAATTTCAATTTTTGTTAAAACATCACTCACTGTGCCCACCCCTTTTACATATTCGATTCGTGATACGCTCTTTCACCGTGCAGCGTAATATCAAGCCCAAGCGTTTCTTCTTCTTGTGTCGCACGCAGAGATACAATTAATCCAACCACTTTAACAATAATGAAGGTAGCAATACCGACAAATAGATACGTTGCTACGATAGCCACCAGTTGTTTCCAAAGCAGACTTGGATCTCCGTAGAATAAACCATTCGCACCGGCGTCATTTACAGACGTTGTGGCAAATAAACCTGTTGCGATACCTCCCCATGTTCCCCCAATACCATGAAGACCAAATGCATCTAACGCATCGTCGTAACCGATTTTCTTTTTAAGTGAGAAGATACCCCAGAAACAAACGGCTCCGCCGATAAAACCAATTACAATAGAAGCAAACGGTGTAACAAATCCACAAGCTGGTGTAATAGCTACAAGTCCAGCAATCGCTCCTGAAACGGCTCCAAGCAGCGTAGGTTTTTTATTGATAATCCACTCTACTACAAGCCAGCCGATAATTCCTGTTGCTGCCGCTGTATTCGTGTTAATGAAAGCCGTCATTGCAACGCTGTTAATTGTTAAAGAACTTCCAACGTTAAAACCAAACCACCCGAACCAAATCAGCATTCCGCCTAAAAGAGTTAGCGGTAAATTGTGAGGTGCTGCGGCATCGGCATTTTTTCGTTTTCCAACAACAAGAGCTAGAATTAATCCTGCTACACCTGACGAAATGTGAACGACGTTTCCTCCGGCAAAGTCGATTGCTCCTAGTTCACGAAGCCATCCGCCAACTCCCCAAACCCAGTGTGCAACGGGTGCATATACAAATAATGACCATAGGATAGCAAATAAGATAAATGCTGAAAACTTCATGCGCTCTGCAAAAGCACCGGAGATAATAGCTACTGTTAACACAGCAAATGTTAGCTGAAACATCATAAACATGTTATGCGGGATCGTAGCACTGTAGTCCCCGTTTGGAGTAAACCCGACTCCTTTTAATCCTACCCAGTCCAAGTTACCAATAAAAGCATTGCCACCGGTCGAAAATGCTAGAGAATAGCCAGCTACTATCCAAAGAACAGATATGACTGCTAATGAACCTACGCTATACATCGCGGTACTTAACATGTTTTTACTTCGAACCATGCCTCCGTAAAACAATGCAATAGCTGGTGTCATAATCCAAACCAATAATGCTGAAAAAAACATAAATACTGAATCGCCCATTTGCATGATGATTTCCCCCTTAAGTACGAATAAATAACCCCTAAATTCAATGTTAGATTATATAACATCTTTTGTTATGTTTACTATCATATTTGATTTGTATGTATTTAGCAACTACTTTTTGCAAATTTTTTCAGAAAACTTTTGTTTTTTTATACACTTTTCTTTTTGTTATTTATTCTCCTATGTACACATAAACTGAAATATTTGTTATATGTGTTAGAATTTCTAACACAAAAAAATCCTCTTCTTGGAGTAGAAGAGGATTTTTCTTTACAAATACATATATACTCCTGGTCCTAGAGGAATACCGAATACAGCAAAAACAATCAACATTATAATCCAAATTCCTAAGAAGGCTAAAGTATAAGGGAGCATAAGTGAAATGATGGTTCCAAGCCCTGCTTTCGGCTCGTATTCTTTCATAAAGGCTAAAATGACAATCATGTATGGATTTAAAGGAGTGATTACATTCGTAGACGAATCCGCTATTCGGTAAGCTGCTTGAATAAATCCAGGGTTGTAGCCTAACAGCATGAACAATGGAATAAAAATAGGTGCTTCTAGTGCCCATTGAGCGGAGCCGCTAAAAATAAGAAGGCTTAGAACAACAGTTAAAAATACAAAACCAACCACAACTGGAAGTCCAGTTAGATTTAGTGCTTTTAATGCATCCGCTCCTTCTACTGCAATCCACGTTCCAATATTAGTCCAATTAAAGTAAGCGATAAATTGAGCAGCCGCAAAAATAAGGACAATATAGCTAGCCATATCTTTCATCGAATCAGTCATATAAGCAGGTACATCTCTAGAACTTTTGATTTTCCCTACTGTTATTCCGTAAACAGAGCCAACTACCACAAAAAACAGCAGCGTAATCGGAATGATACCATCTAAAAAAGGAGATGGAACAATTCCACCGTCTTCATTTCGTAGAGGAGAGTTGGGCCAAAATAAGAAAACAGCTAGTACAACGACATAAATACATGTAGCAACGATACTGTTTTTTAATCCTTTTGCTTCTGCCTCACTAATTTCACCAAAATCATTGCGTTTTTTCCCTTTATAATTGCCCAGCCTAGGTTCTACAATCTTTTCGGTGACGACCGCCCCTATAACGGTCAAAACAAATACAGAAGCCGCCATGAAGTACCAGTTTGCTGCAGGACTGACAGCAGCGCTTGGGTCAATTGTTTTGGCAGCTTCAGTCGAAATGCCTGATAACAATCCGTCGGTTCCAGATATAATAAGATTCGCTGTAAAGCCTGATCCCACCCCAGCAAATCCTGCTGCTAATCCAGCAAGCGGGTGCCTTCCTACTGTATAAAAAATCATTGCGGCAAGCGGAGGCACGATGACAAAAGCAGCATCTGCCGCTAAGTTGGCCATAATCCCTGTAAATATGATGGCGTATGTAATAAGAGCTTTTGGAGCATTTAAAATCGTTTTTTTTATGGCCACTTCAAGCAGACCTACTTTTTCTGCAAGTCCGACTCCAAGCATCATAGCAAGTACAAGTCCTAGGGGCTTAAATTCAGTGAAATTGGTCAGCATCGATGTTAAGATATACTGAATGCCTTCATGCGACAACAAACTTTTAATTGGAAGAGTTTTATTAGTACCAGGATGGACCACCGTTACTCCCATACTATTAATAGCAACAGATGCTACTACGATAATAAGCGCTAGGCATACAAACAAAATAAAAGGATCAGGTAGTTTGTTTCCGAACACTTCTACTCTTCCTAATAGTTTGTCTAGAAAGGTTGTTGGGTGTGATTTTTGCTCTGTTTGCAAATTAGGTTGTGCCATGCTTTCTCTCCTTTTTCTTTTAGATTCTTTCCTTTTAATTACCAAAACACTATTAGTACATAATAATCTGAATATTTATATTATTCAAGTATTATTTTTAAGGGCTTTTTATTTATCTATTAAAACTAATAGCATTTAGATAAATAGAAAGGCAGAAGATATCTTTTTAATCGACAACAAAAAGCTCTCCGTTTGAAGAGAGCTTTTTGTTATTTCGCTATACTAGACGGAGCAGACTCTTTTCCTGACTCATTAACAGCTGTTACATAGTAACGAGACTGAGATGCGTCGGAATCAGCAAAGCTTTTTCGCTCAAATTCCGAAACGCTGCCAATATGGACAAATGTTCCGCCTGGTTTCTTTTTATAAATTCGATAACCGATAATATTGCCTTCTCGTACCGCGTACCACGTAAGCAAATTACCGCTCATCTTTACATTTGTAGGAGGTTGCGGGGCAGTTGCTTCACGCTCCAATTCTTTTGCTTGGTCAGCTTTTAGTTCTGTATAGACAACTAACCTCTCTTGATGGGTTCCTTCCCCACGGTCAAACGTGCCTGTGCACGTAATCAGATTTAAATTACGTTTGTTGCTGTACCCAAAAATTTCGTTTAGAGGTGCCTTATCTCGCGGATAGCTTTTTATACGTTTAACAACAAAAGTAAGCGTGGTCCCCTGTGCATCTCTTACGGTAATTTCATCGTCTTTTTTTAAGTTTTTTAGATTGTAAAAGACGGCAGGGCCGGTTTTACTGTCTACGTGTCCTGCTAATACAGCATTTCCTTTTACGCCAGGTTTAGCTCCTGGTTCAAACCAAGCAACTCCATTTTCTGTAGATGGTGCTGCCATTTCACCGTTATCTAACAATCCTACTTCTTCAATTGAAGCCTCCACACCAATAGCAGGAATGGACACTTTTTCAGGGATGATTCCTTTGAATTCTTTGTTTAACTGTTTAGCTTCTGTTTTATGTTTTTTTAATACAGCAAATTCTTCTTCAAGCGTTACCCGGCTTTTTAGATCCTTTGATTGTGCTTCTTTCTCTTGTTGCTTAGCTGCAGCCTGTTGCTTTGTTTCTTTTGCTTCTACCATTTGTTCTTTAAAATATAGTCCGCCGCTAACAAGCAGGACTAAACTTAATATACAATAGGCGAAAACAATCGCTTTTTTCACATCGTCACCTCATTTCACAGCTGTTTATAAAAAAGAAGAGAGAACAACCTCTCTTCTTTTTTTCAGGACTCTTGACTTGTAATCGATAGGGAAAAGGAGAAAAAATATTATTTGCTTACTGGTTTCTTGCGTAAAATAACTCCAGCTGTTAATACGGCTAATGAACCTAGTGCAATATAGATCGCTGTTAGTGGGTTCATCGTTGATTCAGATGCCCCGCCCATACCTGTTTTCGGCATATCTGTTGGCATAGCTGTTTCAGCAAACTTATCGGGGTTTTGTTTTACAATCGCTTCACCTAGAGCTTGGCCAACACCAAACATTAATTTATACCCTTCACGATACGTATCATAACTTCCAGCGTAGTCACCGGATGCATATTGCTCAAATGTTTTAATAACTGTATCTTCATGTGCTTTTATAGCTGCCTGTGCGTCTGCAGTTGGAAGGTTTCCATCTGTTGCTGTTCCTAAGAATGTACCAAATTCTTGCGCGAATTTATGGAGCTTATCTTTTGCAGCTTTTTCTCCTGCTTCATCACCTTTTACTTGTGCACTTACTAATTCAGCTTGGGCATTGATGTGATCTCCTTGCCAAATTTTTTCGAATTGTGCAGCTCCTTCATCGCCGTATACTGAGCCGATTGCAGCTTTAAAATCTGCTGTGTTAGCATTTTCTAGCCAGCTGACGTAGTCGTAATCTTTTGAACCGTTAAACCCTTTTTCCATTCCCATTGTTGCTAACGCAAAATGTTCTGCTGCTAAGCTGTTTAATGAAGACCGTAAATCTGCTGCTGGTGTATCTACTTTGGTATTGTCAAATTTATCAGGCATCTGCGTTACAATTGCATTTGATAACGCTTTACTAATGGCAAACATTTGCTGATATCCTTCGCGGTATGTCTTCGCGGCTGCCTCATAGTCACCTTCTACATAATCTTCAAACGTTTCTTTTACTTGATCTTCGTGCACGCGAAGCGCTTCTTTCGCAGCATCTTCAGGTAGTTTACCTTCCGTAGCAGTGCTTAGAAATTTAGCAAATTCATTCACGAATTGATCTACTTCTTTATCTACTTCCGCCATGGCTTCTTTGTCGTTTTCTTTTGTTGCTTTTACAAAATCATCTGTGTAATTGTTGTGTTCTCTAAAAATCCGTTCAAACTCAGCCGCTCCTTTATCACCATAGATAGAAGCAATAGCTGGTTCCATGTCGACGGCATTTTGATCGAGTGCTTTGAACGCAGCGTCAGCATCTTTAGAACCGTCATAGGCTGTTGTCATAGCGGCAACGGCAAGCGTAAAGTGTTCAGATAATAAGTAGTCTAAGTTCGCTCGTAGATCTGAAGATTTTGTTACTGCCGTTGGTTTTGCTTCCTCTGCATTTGCAATAGTCGGCATCAATAGTGAAGCTCCTAGTACAGGGATCATTAATTTTTTACTTAATTTCATCATTTTCCACTCTCCTCATTTTTAGTTGATATACGCCACTTTTTTCATTCTTACTACATCTTAAACCATTAAATAGATTGAAGATTTTGAATATTCTATATATTAAACCTTCATGTTCCCTCACATTTAATGATTCTTTTTAGGAAGTATTCTCTTTCTATCTACTAAACGATTGCTGAGTGACGTTGGATCACTTTTTTTAAAAAGTTTTTACCCGCCTTTTTTCAAGAATTCCTTCCTTTTATACTTACCTAACGATCACCTTATTCTGTTGGATCACTTTTTAAAAAATTATTTTAAATTCAAAAGAAAAAGAAAGGTTTCTATAGGAAACCTTTCTTTTTCTCTTTACTTATTTAAAAAATTCCACATCACGTCGTTTACTTCTTGAGGCTTTTCATGCTGAGGAGCATGAGATGCTTCAGCCAATCGATGAACAGATATGTTTGGCACATATTCTTCAATGCCATCTAAGTTTTCAGGCATAAACGTAGGATCTTGATTTCCCCAAATAATCTGTACAGGGATGTTTAACACTTCCTCTTCTAACGGAAACAAAGATTTTCTTTGAAGATCTTCTTCCGTGAAGATTTTTAAATTGCGGTAATAACTTAGCATTGACAGCACAGAGCCATTTTCCCAAGAGTTCATGTATGCTTGAACATCATCAGCTGTTAGATATCCTTTTTTTACACCTGGGTCGATCACAAGCTTACGCAAACCGGAGAAGTTGTCTCGTTCCATATAGTCCTGTGCTTCTTGTTTTTGAAACCATTTCATATACTCACTTGCTTTTTGCTGATTTTTATTTGTTCTAAGCTCACGCATAAATGTATAAGGATGCGGACCGTTAAAAGCAATTAATTTTTGTACATATTCCGGGTAGCGATAAGCAAATGTCCACCCAATTCCTGCTCCCCAGTCGTGTACAACTAGCGTGCAGGAGCTATATCCTAAACCTTCAATCACTTGGCGAATATCTTCTACTAATACATCAATCTCGTATGATTCTAGTCCGCTTGGCTTTTCAGATAAGTTATATCCTCTTAAATCCAAAGCAACTGTGTGAAAATCATTAGAAAATTCTTCTATCTGATGTCGCCAAATATGCGAAAAGTCAGGAAAGCCATGAAGAAATAGCATAAGCTCTCCCTGCCCCTTGCTTATGTAGTGCAAATTAACGCCATTTACATTTATATACTGTTTACTCATTGTTCATTTCCTCCTTTATAAGTAGCTGTAGAGCAGTATAACGCTGTAAAAAATGAACGTCAATTCATTTGCTTCGTTCACTTCTTTTTATCTCCTTTTATGAATATAGTTAATTATTTAGAGTGGATCTTTTTGAAGGAGTGGTTAACGATGGCTTATATCTATTCCAAGGGCTGGTTTGTTCAACAGTTAAAAGCGGCCAATATCTCTAAAATCGATGGAAGAAAGCTAGAAAGTTACAAAACCTATATTCTTCGTAATTTATATGCTGAGCTTATAGAACAAGGTAAAATCAACTGCTAGAAAGATTTACACACATGACACCTACGTTTGTCCCAACAAAAAAACGAACCACTAATCAAAAGTCTTGATCAATGGTTCGTTTTACATTTCGTCTAAAATATTTTTGTCCCAGCTTCATTTTTTTACAGCGATTGATCAATAAAAGTTAATACGCGCTTTACATATTCTTTTTTGTATACATGGTAATTTTGAACATGTTCTGCTTTATCAGTTTTCCAGAAGTGAAAAGCATCCGAGTGCGTTTTAGCCATTTTTTCACTTTCAGTGTAAGGAATTTTTGTATCTCCTGTGCTGTGTATAAATAAAATTGGTCGAGGGTAAATATGCTCGACTGCTTTAATAGGACTAGCTTCAGCAGGATTTACATCTGCAATAACAGGAAGAATAGCAATGGTTAGCGGCGTAAACGGAAAGTTTGGTAAATGAGACCATACAGATAGATTTTCTTTTAAATAAGAGGTTAAATCACTAAAAGGACTATCGGCTACCACTGCTTTTACGTCGTCATCTTGAGAAGCTGCTAATAAAGAAGTGGCTGCTCCCATTGAAATGCCGTAGAGCACAATTGGCTCTTTTGTTGTTTCTTTCATTTTCTGAATAACGCCTAATAAATCGAGCTGTTCTTTTACACCAATCGTCGTTTGATTTCCTTCTGAGTCTCCTGAATCTCTAAAGTCAAACATGACTACTCGATATCCCGCTTTTACAAACTCTTTACTCAGCGGCAGAAAGCCAGCTCCTTGTGCTTCACGGTTATTTCCGTATCCATGTGACATAATAATGGTCGCTTTTGGCTGTTCCGTTGGTTTAATCATCCATCCTTTTAAATGGGTTATTCCGTCTTTGCTCAAAAATACTTGATTGCTATAGTGCATGCCGTAATCACCAGGATTTTTCACAGCAGGATTTTTATCTAGTTTTGTCAGGCTTATGCCTACATAAAGAGAAATTGCCGCACAAAGTACAAAACAAAGAATAACAAAGGATATTAGGCTGATCCATATTGTTTTTTTCTTTTTGCCTGTATTTGTCTGTCGATTTAGAACTGGAGTCAAGCTCGTTCCTCCTTTTTATCTAAGATCATCTTTCCTATTCTTATTGCTGCTTCCCTTTCTCCATTTTAAAGCTAGCCCATCTATTTTATGAATAAAATTCGTTTTATTTTCCACATATTTTTCTGGTTCAAAACGATAGCGCTGCGCTAGTTCTATTTTCAACGTTTCGTATTCTTTTGCTGCATCAGGGTGAGTACGCAGATAATCTCGAAACCATAGATGCCGATTAATTTCTGGGTGGCCTTTTTCATAAATATGAACATGATGCGTTCTTTCATTTCCGCCTTTTTGGAAGTATCGTCTTCCTTTTATGCCGTTTTCACCTTTCGCTTCGTAACCGAGCTGTTCCATCCTCTGATTATATGTATCTACTTTTTTTATATCTTTCACTTCAATAAGTAAATCAATAATCGGTTTTGCGCTTAAGCCGGGAACAGCAGTGCTTCCGATATGATGAACCTCTAAAACTTGAGCTGACATTGTAGTTGTTAAGGTGGCAGCTTCTTTTGTAAATTCCTTTTCCCATGCAATATTATAGGGTGTCAGCTGAATTTCTCTTATACATTTCATCTTCAATCCCTCCTCTTGCAACGAAAAAACTGCTTATTATAGAATAGCCTATAATAAGCAGTTTTTCATCATTTAACATGTTATTAAGTTTTATCTAGTAAACGCCTGCTTCGCTAAATTAACAATCGTCATATCATCCATAGGAGGGTTATGAAGCCCGGCACGCACATCTCTATAATAACGCTGCAGCGGATTACTCCGCTGTAAGCTTCGCGCCCCGACAATGCGCATTGCTTTGTCGACGACCGTACAGGCACTATTAGTCACCACGTGTTTGACAGCTGCTAACTCTCCCGCTAATGCTGCTCGGTCGCTGGTCTCATCCCATTTACTTGCCACGCTGTACATAAAGTGACGCGCTTGCATAAGTTCAAGTTCCATTTCCCCTACTAAACGCTGCACATTTGGCAACTCGCTAATCGTTCCTTCAATACTATTAGGCGAATATTCTGTAGCAAATGTGACAGCATAATCTCTTGCTGCAATGGCTGTACCCATGTAGCAAGCTGGTATATGAAGCAGCCAGCCGCTTGGCTCATTCTTTTTAAAACCACCGAGGCGTTCAACAAGAAAGTCGTGTTTAATATCGACGTTTTCTAGCACAAGATCGTGACTTCCTGTCCCGCGCATTGCAATCATATCCCATGTTTCTTCTATTGAAAGTCCGCTTGTTTCACGAGGAATTAAAAACAAGCCGACCTCTTCTTCACCTTCAATGCTTGCTTTTACCAAAAAGTAATTTAACACTGGAGACATCGTGGTGAATGTTTTTCGGCCATTGATTCGCCAGCCTTCTTTTGTTTTTACGGCTGTCGTTTCCGGTTTTCCTCCTCGAGTAGGACTTCCTGTCTTCGGTTCAGTAGCGGCGGTGTTAATAAGTGCACCTTTTTCTATTTCTTTAAAAATAAAATCGAGCATTTGCTGATTCCAAGGCTGTTTTTCACGCAAGTCCATTGTAATCCCCATATGCCATCCAATACTAAGAGCTGTAGAAGCGTCTCCTTGAGCAATTAATTCTTGAAATAATAAAAAATCATAAAGGCGCAATTCATCTCCGCCATATTTGCTTTCGAGAGAAAGACGTGTATAGCCCGCTTCTTTTAACTCTTGAATATTTTCAAACGGAAACGTACCTTCTTCATCTATTTTAAAAGCTCGTTTCTTAAATTTTTCGACTAGAGGCAGCAATTTTTCATACGTAGACTTTTGATTTTTATTTACAAATGAAACACTCATTTGCTTCATCTCCTTTTTATATGACAGAGTGTCCCTATCGGATTAATATATAGTTCTTATCATAGCATACCTCACCTTTTCTGTGCATGTTTGGTGTGTTTATCTTTCTTGTTGAATCTATTCTTTTTCCAATTTAATGGTCTGTTTTACCTACACACTCCATACATTTAATGGAATAAAAAGAAAGGAATGGTGTGAATGAATCAATGTCCAAAATGCGGAGCCAGTGCAAGCACAGACCAATTATTTTGCAATAACTGCGGCTTTTCTTTCACCGTGTCGCCAGCTGCAGCTAAGTATAAAAAGAGCTGGTATATTGGCGGGGGTATTGCGCTTATACTTCTTTTAACTTTTGTATTTTATTTCTTTTTCTCTGGCTCAGAAGAAAAGACGGCTGACCGCTTTATTGAGGCATTAGAATCGAAAGATACAGCTGTGTTAAGAGAGTTATTAGACTCTTCGCAGTCTACTATAGTTATTAATGACACATCTATTCAAGCTCTCTTAGATGCAACTTCCGATGGTTCTATTTTACGAGACGTTGAAAATGATTTAAAAAATAAATCGAGTATCTACTTTACAATAAAAGAACAGAAACATTCACTACTCTTCAAAAAACAATACGTGGTTGTGCCGTCATCATATTATATCTCCCTCACCACGCCAGAGGATGCAACGGTTACAGTCAATGATACAAAACAATCGATATCCAAGAATCAAACGCAAAAAATAGGGCCTTTTATGATTGGGAATTACCCGCTTACGGCTTCTTATGAAAGCTCTTACGGAAAACTTACAGACCAAACCACTGTAAATTTTCACCGGCAAAAAGAAGAAAATATATCTGTGGTATTTAAAGGGGCTTACGTTACAATCTCATCAAATAGAGATGACGCTATTTTATTCGTAAATGGAAAAAGCACGGGGCTGCAGGTGAATAGCTCATCACAAATAGGGCCTGTTGCCACGGATGGAAGCGTCACTGTTCATGCAGAAGTGCAAAAAGACGGCACAACGTTCAAAAGCAGTCCCTACACTATTCAAAGTGAAGAAAGTATTATGTTAAATATACAAACGCCACCCGTTGAAAAGGAAAAAACCGTCATAAAAGAACGAGAAGTGATCGTGCCTGGGCCGCGCTCTTATGCTACTTCAAGCCCTTATATTCTTCCTGGTTCGGATTCTTACAAATTAAGCTATAGTGATATTAGCAGTTTGAGCTCGAGTGAACTAAGACTAGCTCGAAATGAAATCTATGCGCGGCATGGGTATGTATTTAAATCGAAAGATCTTCAAGCCTATTTTTATGAAAAGTCATGGTATACGCCTGATTCATCATTTAGAGATTCCTACCTATCAAGCGTTGAAAAATATAACGTTGATTTTATTAAATCATATGAGTAAGGTGGACTCTCCTTTTGCACAGGGGAGTTTTTTGATTGAAGCGAGTGCTTACTCCTACGTTTTTTTACATACCATGATCCCTATACACGTTACTAAATCTCTTATAGCCTTCTTCATTCTTTTCACTGTAAAATATAAAGTAGATGTACATAAACTTACTACACGCATAAGGAGAGATGGAGAATGAATGGAATTGGACGACTTCCACAAAAGCTTAATGGACATTTGATTTTAGAAAATATTCAAGAAACCATGATCATTGCGGATAAAGACTATCGTGTGCAGTGGATGAATGCAAGAGCAATTGAAACACTCCAACCAGTACTCCCAATCTACCAGTTATCTCGTATCGAAGAGTTAATTGGAAAGCATATGGACTTCTTTCATTCCAATTCTGAAGAAGCGGAAAAATTACTCACCTCTCTTCATACAACCTACAGAACGCGTATAACAATTGGAACTCAATATGTAGCAGAAGCTGTGATTCACCCCATTGATACAAAAGACGGCGAGCGTTATGGCTACTTACTTATGCTATTAGACTTTACAGATCAAGCCGAAGCAGAGCTTGAAAAAGAACGGTTAATTGAGGATTTGTCCACTCCTTTATTAAAGATATGGGACGAGGTTTTAGCTGTGCCCATTACCGGTAAGATGGATATAGAACGTGGAAAGAAGCTAACTGAAACGGTATTGGAGGCAGTTGTAAAAGAACAGGCGCGCTATTTGCTTATTGATTTATCTTCCCTTCATTCGTTAGATGAAGAACACGGTTATTATATTAACACGCTCCACGATGCTTTGCGTTTGATTGGTACCACTTGCCTTATTGTTGGTCTTTCTTCAAAAATGGCTCTCTCGCTTGTAGATTCTCAGTTTAATTGGCGGACATTTTCCACTGTCCAACAAAGCATCTCTTACATTTTAGAAAAAAAGAATTATCGTATTGCACCCATTTCATAAGCCCATCATATCATTAAGTAATCCTCTCTCAATCGCTTTTTCCTTCAATCGGAAAAGGCGATTTTAGTTATGAGGAATTGTGAACGTTTAGGCACTTATCATCATAGGATACATTAATCAACCATAGAAAAGGGTGAGAGCATATGCCAAGTGTTATTAACATTTATAATTTAAAGATCAACAGTATCTCAAGCAACGGTTCTGTCAACATTGGCGAAGCACTCCACAACAGTCACACGGCCCATTCAAAATCCACTGGTACGAACTCTTCTTATGGCGATGTCTCACCTGCTTCCTCGAAAATGCGAAACATTTATATCGATCCTGATACAAATGACCAAACAGATATTGCAAACGTTGATCATGTCAATGGTTATCAGCAGTGATATAGGGCAATGCTTGTCAACAACATGACGACAAACGGTGAATACATTCTCTCTAAACGCAATAGGCCGTTGGAGTAGAATGAATAAAAACAGTAAGGAGTCTCTTTATGCCTCTTCAAATTAACGTTTTTAATATCGTAACAAACGGTGTCACGCAAAACGCAAATATTGATTTTGGTTCCACCATTCAAAACAGTCACACGGCGAACTCAAAATTTAACGGAGCGAATTTTTCTCTAGGTAACTTCTCTCCTACTTGCTCTCAAATGAATACAGGCGTGTTAGATCCTGATGTAAGCGATCAAGATCAAATTGCAAACCCTTCAGCTCCAATTGGAAATCAAATTTAGCTTTAACAATTTTGTCGTTTTACTTGGCACATTACAAGGAGGTGTGTAAATATGTTTCCATTTGGAAAGTCTCCTTTTAAAGGAATGATGGAAAATATCCCAAAAGGAATGGCATCTAAAGACATGAATAAATATATTCAGCAAATGATTTCTTCTACAATGTCCCATTCTTTTCCGGATTTTATGCAAGGAAATGAATTCTTTAAGCAAGCCCAAGACATGATGAAAGAACAGCAGGATGTGGGAAATGAAGGTCATGGACAACAGTTAAGAAGATTTGATTCAAACGTCATCAATACATTAGATGAATGCATTGTGCAGTTAAAAATTCCTAACCGCGATATTGTATCAAGCATTAAAGTCTATCATACTCCATATCTGTGTACGATTGAAGGAATAGATGGAGAAGAATCCTTCAAAGAAGAAATTCAGCTTCCTTGTTCGGTTCGTAAAAAAGGTACACGCGCCGTATATCGTTCCGGAGTGTTGGAAATCCGGATGCCTAAACATGTTAATATTCCTATGTCTCAAATAGACGTCCACGATTTAGATTAAAGTGGACGTTTTTTTCTGTTTTCATGCATACATATAAAATAGAAAGCTGCAAAAGGCCTTGTTTTATTTCTTTTAAAGAAGGTGACAAATATGAATCACGGAAAGTTTAAAAAGTGGGCAGAAACGTTACAAGAAGAAAACCATACAAAATTTTGGGAAAAGATTTTTGATGATGATCATGAAGAAAAGAATGATACGGAAGCAGATGCTTCTCCTCAAATTGTAAATGAGTATCGAGATTATCCTTTAATTGATGTATACGAATGGGCAAATCAGCTGTTAGTTGTGATTGAAATACCCGGTGCTAAACGAACAGACGTCGAATTGACCATGCACGAAAATACTTTACACATATCCGGTTCATCTCTTTTAACCGTGAAGGATGCAAATGTTCTTCACAAAGAAAGACGTGAAGGAACGTTTCAGCGATCAATTATCCTTCCGCCTGCTGTAGGTGAAGCGCCGTGTCACGCATCATTTAAAGATGGTCTTTTGCATGTGAAATTTGATTTGTAATTTATTGTGCAGAACTATACGTAGCATGAAAGGCAGGGAATTTCATGTTTTCTAAGTGGTTTAAACAATCGCCTAAAATTGAAACAGTCCGTAAAATAAATCCGTCTTCCCTTCCAACTCACAAAAAAGTAAGTGCCATAGATCAACGTTCTAATCAAAAGCGGAAAGAATTACCCGAAAAGATGAAAGCTAAAAAACAGTCTAATCTAAAAAAACCCCCTCAACAGTCAAAGCAGTTGCCTAGCCAAATGGAGCCTAAGACCTCTGCAGAAGCTGAATTCACAAAACCTGCTCTTTCGTCAGATTCAACGCTGAACCTGCAGGGAATTATTGATCAAGTGACGCGTTTAACCGACGCGATCCCTAAAATAGAAGAGCTACATCAGCAATTAAATGAATCAGCTCACCTTATTCAATCACTGTCTCAACTGCACGAGCAAACAGCTCATTTACTATCGGCTATGCAGTCAGCTCCTAATTTCGAAGCTATTCAAAATCAGCTCTCTGCGTTAAAGGAAGAATCGTCCGATACAGCCTTATATGAGATGATGAAAACTCTTGACAAAAAGATTGATGAAGTAGCTCAGCCAAAGCAGTCCATTGTTGTTGAAAAAATCATGGTCGAAAAAGTATTATTAGACAAAATTGATCTTAGTAATAATTTCGGCCAGCTAGGCATTAAAGATTTGACCGGTCACTTAAACATCGGTACCACTTACAGCGCTGACTCTGATCAAGTAGATGAAGAAGTCAAAGACTTGTTTTCTGTTAAGCTAAAAGAAAAAAAGATTGATGAACATACAACTGAGACAACGATGAGTTCAGGAGGTGAAACAGAAAAACCTGATGATCACTCCGAAGAATAAAAAATGACCGCTACTGCTTATTTAAAGCAATTGTCGGTCATTTTTGTTTCCATAAATAGTTGTAATTCTTTCTGGAGGCGTTCCATTAAGAACTCTGAAATTTCTTCTTGATTTTCTTCTTTATGATGAGATGATGCTATAACAATACGTCCTGTTTTTCCTAAGAAAGCCCGGTACTCAATTACCTTCATCGCAGCATGAAGTAAGTTCGCGTCCGAAAGCGGTGCATTTGTTAGTAGAACAATATTTACTTCGTTTTCTTTTTGTCCATATGTCAGCACAGCCAGCCATGAGTAACCTTTATCGTCTTTTAAGCGAACTTCATGACTAGATAAAGACGAAGATTTCCACGCCGCGTTAGCACTGCTTTGCTGTTGAACAATTTCTTGACACCAGTCTAGACCCGTTTCGTTTGAACCAAGCGAAAGAGTTCTCAGAGGACGCACAAATGATAAAGACAACAGGCCGGGTTCCTTTTGTAACTGGTACAATTCATGGAAGTCCGTTTCGGGATATTGATGCGGCGGCACAAAAGCAACTTGCCGCTTGTTCACAGCAGGATGGTGAAATACATGCAAATCAACGCCATATACTCTTTTTAACGTAGCTGCATCATGAAAAATGGCATCCATCCCCGTTTCTTCTACTCTTCCATCTTTCAATAATACGGCATTATCTGCAAACAGCGAGGCAATGTTGAGATCATGCAAAATAGCCAGAACCGTTAAGCTCATTTCCTGCTGTAAAGTTTTTAACAGCTGAAGCAGTTCCATCGTATGTTTCACATCTAAGTGATTTGTTGGTTCATCAAGAAGTAAGTAGTCAGGTTCTTGCGCCAGTGCTTTAGCAAGTAAAACCCGCTGTTTTTCTCCACCGCTCAGCGATTGAAAGGTATGGTTTCTATAGTGCCAGACGTTTGTTAATTTCATCACGCTTTCCACCACTTCTTCATCCTGTGCCGATACGGTGCTAAACAAACCTTTTGCCTGATAAGGATAACGTCCAAGTGAAACAATTTCTTGAACCGTAAATTCTAATCCAATTTGATTTTCTTGCGTCATAACTGCGACTTTTTGCGCCAGTTGTTTTGGTGAATAAGCTTTCACTGACTTTCCTTCTACCTTCACTTCTCCTGATTGAATGCTTAATACATTCATAATTAAGCGAATAAGCGTTGTTTTCCCGCTCCCATTTGGTCCTAGTAAAGCGACAAAAGAACCTTTGTCTACGGTGAACGTGATGTCACGAACGGTCGGCTGCTGTTTATCGTATCCTCCTGTCACATTATATAGTTCAATCATGATATTCCTCTCTTCCGCATACGTTCTTTTACAAGGAGCAGGGTAAAAATCGGCGAACCAATTAAGGCGGTTACGACTCCAATCGGCAGTTCACGAGGTTCTAATATCGTTCGTGCCAATAAATCGGCTAAAACCAAATAACTTCCTCCGATTAAAATAGAAAGCGGTAGTACATGCTTATGGTTAGCTCCCGCTACGAGACGCACTACGTGGGGGATAACTAAGCCAACAAATCCAATTGCCCCAGATACTGATACCGCAGCCCCTGTTAATACGGATGCTCCTATTAAAATCATTCTTTTTTTCTTCTTTACGTCTATTCCCATAAACTGAGCGGATTGATCGCCAAATGCTAAACCGTTCAGCTCTTTTACATGTAACAGCAGCATAATCGTACCGGCTAAAAAGAACGGCCCTAAAATTTGAATATGCGACCATCCTCTCATTGATACGCTTCCCATTAGCCAATATAAAACTTGCCTTACATCTTCTTCAGGAGACAGAGCCACAATTAATGAAATAAGCGCGCTCATAAAGGATGATAAAATAATCCCCGCTAAGATGATGGTTTCATTGGCCAAATTGCCGCTTGCGAGCTTTGTAATACCAAAAACTAAAAGAAGAGTAATAAATCCAGATACAATACCGACTACAGGCAGCGTGAAGATAGATAAACCAAAAATACTCCAATGAAAATAAATTGCCATGACAGAGCCAAGGGTCGCACCTGAGGAAACTCCGATCGTGTAAGGATCGGCAAGAGAGTTTCTTAATAGCCCTTGAAAGGCAGCCCCTGCTATCGAAAGCGACGCTCCTACTAAAAATGCCACCAGTACTCTTGGAAATCGAATTTGCCATATGATTAAATCCATGTTCTCTGGACCATGGTATAAGGATAGTCCGGTAAGGTGACCAATAATAATTTTAATTGTATCTCCTACGGTTAACGAAACTGTACCAATAAATACGCCCATAATCACCGAAACACATACAATAAATAAACTAACTATGTATAAGATAGATGCTTTGTTTAAAAAAATACGTTTAAAAATCAATACTTTCAGCTCCTCTAGGAAACGAGGCATGATGTTTTACATTACATTAACCATTCATTTTCCTGTCCATAAACCATGTTTCCACCCTATATAGAGTGGGAAACAATTATCTTTTATTTGTTGCGAGTGCTAGACTGTTGAACTAGGCAACGTAGCACAGCGTACTAAAGTTCTCGGTAAAAAAACAAGCGAAAGCCTCTACAAGCTATACTTTTTGTGCTTGCTCCGGGCTTTTATAGTTGTCTATTAAATGATACAGCTTTTCCATATCTACAGCTTCTCTCACATATGCTGCTGCTTTTGAAAAAGACTCCTCTTTTTGCAGACGGCTGTTGAATGTATCCGTAATAGGTGGCAATTTTTTATGTTTGCGAATTTGATTAAGCAAAGCTCTGCGCAAAGCATCGTTATGAAACACATCATGAACATACGTGCCAATGATGTTTTCTTTAACCGTTCCTTCTTTTTGATCATCTACCACCGCAAAGGCTTCCGTCATGCTTTTAGAAACCGTCTTTCCCATATGAATTTCATAGCCTTCAATCGAAACCTTCTCACTCTCTAACTGAACATATCCAGAAACTCTTTCTGTTTTTTTGCTGGTTGTCATAACGGTTTCCACTGGAAGCAAACCCAGCCCTTTAATAGATTCAATCCGGGACTCTACTGCATCGGGGTCCGTAATCGTCTCGCCTAACATTTGATATCCCCCGCAGATGCCAATAACGTGAGCGTTCGTTGCGTTCAAGACTTGATTAATGGCTAGAGCCAGCCCGCTTTCTTGTAAAAACTGCGCATCTTCAATCGTATTTTTGCTTCCTGGTAAAACAATTAAATCAGGCGTACCTAGTTGTGATGGCTTGGTTACAAGCCTCACATGACAGTCTTCTTCTAAGCTTAAAGGATCGATGTCTGTAAAATTTGAGATGCGTGGGTACGAAATAACCGCAATATCAATTTCTTTTAACGGATTCACAAGGGTTGAGTAATTTCTGAGGGATAATGAATCTTCTGCGTCAATTTCCACGTCGTGCATATAAGGAATAACGCCTAGGACCGGAACGCCCGTGTATTCTTCAAACCACTTTAGCCCCGGTTTTAACAGTTCTAAATCTCCTCGGAATTTATTGATTAACACCCCGACAACTCTGGGCTTGTGCTCAGCTGGAAGCAATTGAAGAGTTCCTACTAGGCTCGCAAAAACTCCACCTTTATCAATATCTCCTACTAACACAACAGGCGCTTGGGCTATCTTTGCTACGCGCATATTTACCAGTTCCCGATCGTTCAAATTGACTTCAGCAGGACTTCCAGCACCTTCAATCACAATTCGATCATAATGACTGGCAAGCTCTTTATAAGACTCAGTGATAACGTTCAAACCTTCATTAAAAAATTCTTGCCGATACTGAAAAGCAAACATATTACGAAGCGGCTTTCCATGAACGACAATTTGAGATTCATGATCACGAGTTGGTTTAATTAAAATAGGGTTCATATTAGTTGTTGCTTCTACTCCAGCAGCTTCTGCTTGAATTCCCTGCGCTCTGCCAATTTCTTTTCCATCCATTGTAATGTATGAATTGAGCGCCATGTTTTGCGATTTAAACGGTGCAGTTTGATAGCCGTCTTCTTTAAAAATACGGCAAAATGCTGTAGCAATCATGCTTTTTCCAGCGTCTGAGTGCGTTCCTTGAATCATAAGAGGTTTTCCTTTTTTCACTTTATCCACTCCCTACCACATAAAAAAACCTTAACTGTAAAAGTCAAGGTTTGGTCATGCGCTCATTAACACATTGTCTTGACTTATTTCTCCCACCGAAAAATAAGGGGTTTTTAAAAGCAGGTCTCCTGGCTTATGCTTCATTTTACTTCTGCACCCTTCCTAGTTTGACTAGTGGGTCTTTGCAGGTTCATCCACATTTACAGTAGCGGGGGCTGCACCGGATTCTCACCGATTTCCCTATTATCCTCCTTAGAGGCACTTTTAAAATCATTTATTCTTTATTGTAACGAATTTTATAACCATTCACAATAACGATTTTCTTCTATTATTATATATTACTGTGTTTATACTTATTTGGGTCTCGTATGCTATAATAACAATTATTTTCCAAACATCTTATGAAATAGCTAGGAAGGTGCTCACAGTTGAAGAAAAAAATGATTTATACCTTTATTGGTTCGCTTGTTCTTTATATAGTAATTATATCTTTTTGTATGTATCAAACTGCCCACAAGTCTGTTCCACAAAACGCAGATTATGTCCTCGTTTTAGGTTCTAAAGTAGATGGTGATCAAATGTCTCCTAGTTTAAAAGAGCGAGCAAAAACAGCTTTATCTTATTTAAAGACTCATAAACAAACAAAAGTTATCGTAACGGGTGGAAAAGGATCTGATGAAGAAATTTCTGAAGCAGAGGCAGCCTACCGTTTTCTACGAAAAGCAGGAATTAAAAAGAATCGCATTATAAAAGAAGATCAGTCAACTTCTACTTTTGAGAATTTTATTTTCACCAAAAAGAAAGTTGATATTCAAGATAAACGAGTCGTGCTTGTTAGCAGTGATTTTCATCTGTTTCGCGCTTCTATTATTGCCAAGCGCCAAGGTTTTGATGTTTATCCTTTAGGCGCAAAGACACCAAATTCAATTAAACTTCAAGCCTACTTTCGTGAGTATGCTGCTATATTAAAAACATGGCTGTTTGATAAATAAATAGAGTACACGCCTATACAAACGAAAAACACGGCATGAATTCATGCCGTGTTTTTTATTAATCATCTGTATCGATAACTGCTTTTGGTAAACCTGTGTATTTCGCCCAGTAGAAAATACCGAGTGAAACAAGAGCAATTAAAATTAAGTCAAGTGGGTTGCTTAGCACACCTTGTCCTCCGCCAAATGAACCTAGATAAGAGATAACAAGCATAATAATATAATAAGCAACTAGCCACCAAGCAGATTTAAGCTGCTGTGCAAATTTCACAACGTCAGTTGGTACGTATTTCTTAAACGCTACGTAGATAACAACCATTAGAAGCTGTGATCCTAGCAGCCAAGAAATTGTTGTCCATCCTGACCAGTATACGATGTATGAACAGAAGATAAATGAAACAGGAGCAATAATGCTCATGCCTTTTAATTTGAAAGGTTTTTTAAGATCTTTTGCATTTACTCTGAATGCTGCAGCTGAAATTGGTGCGATAGCATAAGACAGAATAAGTGCTACTGAACATACGTTTACTAGCGCTTCCCAAGAAGGAAATGGCAGTGTCCAGAATACGGACATTCCAAATGATAGCCATAGTGACGCACGTGGAATTCCTGTTTTCTTATCTACTTTTGAGAAACGTTTAAATAGTGTTCCATTACGAGACCAAGCATAAACTAGACGAGAAGTTGTATTCATAAAGATGTTTCCGTTACCGCCTGGTGATAAAATAGCATCAAAAATAACAAGCGTTACTAACCAGCCAAGGCCTAAAATAAGTGCAATATCTTTAAATGGTAAAGAGAATTGCTCTTGAATTGTTCCCCATCCTCCTGATAGCATATCAGCCGGGATGTTACCGATGAACAATACTTGCAGTGCTGTGTAAATAATCGCTGAAAGTACAATACAGATAATTAGCGCGATTGGAATATTACGCTGCGGATTTTTAACTTCACTGGCTACCGAAACAATAGGGTGAAGTCCTAAGTAAGCAAACATAACGCCACCTGTTGAAATGGCTGCTTGAATACCATTAAAACCAAACGGAGCAAAATCGCCAGTTGTAAAGTTAGCTGATTTGAAGTGATAAGCTAACACGACGATAATTGTAAGAGGAACCGCATATTTAAACACAGATATAATGACATTTGACTTAGCAAATGCTTTTACACTTACGTAGTTAATAATGAAAAATAGTGTTAATAACGCGAACTGAAATAGCCATCCAATCGTTGTAGGCGATTCAGAACCATGTTTAGTTAGACCAGGAATCCATACAGCAACATACTGACGTACAGCTGTTACCTCAATGGCAATTAAACTTGTATAAGCAATAATGGTAATGAATGAAATTAAGTAACCTACTAAATGACCATGTGAATAAACCGGATAACGGATAATTCCACCGGTACGCGGCAGCGCTGCTCCAAGTTCAGCATACACTAAGCCGATAAGTAAAATAATGACTCCGCCAATCAGCCACGAAAAACTTCCGGCTGGACCAGCCTTTGACGCCACGTTACTAACCGCAAATAACCAGGCGGAACCAAAAATAGCTCCCATCCCAATTAACGTTAGGTCAAGTAACGATATTGATTTTTTAAATTTTCCTTGATTTCCTTGATCAGACATAAAATCCTCCTTTAAAATTCCCACTCCACATATCTACGCCCTTGCGTCCGATATGGGATTCTTTACATCATCCTCCTCTTACTAAGACCTCACAAGTGGATATGTTAACAAATATTCTCTAAAAAACCAAGTTAAAAACTTTATTTTTTTACAAAACATCATTGAATTGCTTATGTATAGCGCATAAATTCCACCGAAGATTTGAGGACTACCCCTCCTATTTAACCGCATTTTTCTTAGATTAAACATAAAAGAATATTCAAACTATTTATTTTAAAAAAGGGCTGAGGCATAACGAAATCAACCGCTAGAAGCAGCTACATACGCAAAACCTACGCTTGCCATACCAATAAAAAAAACCGAACGATGAATCGTTCGGACCTTGCTTCAAATAAAATAATTTTGTCCGTGCTTTTTTTGCTTATTTAAATACTTTTACACGTTCAGTTAGCGGTTGAAATTCTTTTTCTCCCGCAGGTGACACAGGATTACCAAATGGCATTTGAGCAATTAATTTCCATGAGCTTGGAATATTCCAAGTTGCTTTTACTTCATCGTCAATCAATGGATTGTAATGTTGTAAAGTTGCTCCTAGGCCTTCTAGCTCAAGTGCTGTCCAGATCACATGCTGCAGCATGCCTGATGATTGGTTAGACCAAACCGGGAAGTTTTCGCTATAAGATGCGAACTGCTTTTGCAATCCTTCAATTACTTCTTGATCTTCAAAGAAAAGAACTGTTCCATAGCCGCTTCCGAATAAGTTCATTTTTTGATCCGTATCTGAAAAATTTTCAGCTGGAACAATTTTACGAAGCGTTTCTCTCGTAATATCCCATACTTTATCATGCTGTTCACCAAATAAAACAACTACACGTGCGCTTTGAGAATTAAATGATGAAGGAGTATGTTTTACCGAAAAATTAATAATTTCTTCAATTTTTTCTTCTGATATTTTTACATTTTTATCAATTGCATAAATAGAACGTCGGTTTTTAATTGCTTCATAAAAATCTTTTCCAACCTGTTGTTGATCACTTGATTTATCAAATAATTTATCTAAAAAACCCATTTTCAACACTCCTAATTGTTTGTTTTTTTAAGCTTAAATTGCATGTTTATACCCTTCCCCCTGATAAAAGGAGATAAACAAGATATAATGAATTCTTATATCTCTAATTCGAGATATTAAACTAAAAAAATATTAATTGAAATTTAATTACTTTATGTAACTTACTTTACAATGATTATTATTATCTGTCAACAGAAAAATTATTATTTCTTCTGTTGATTATCAAAAGAGGTTGAGACATAACGAAATGAATCCAATCTAAAATGAACAAATGGGATATATGAGCTGAACCGCTTTTTCCGCCGGAGTCTTCGTCGTGCCCTTCAATCAACTGCTAGAAGGAACGAAACAGGTGAAACCTACGTTTACCGTAACAAAAAAATGAACCACTAATCAAAAATTTGATCAATGGTTCATTTTTTCACTTCGTCTAAAATACTTTTGTCTTAGCCTTTTTTTTATAGATGCTTAATGTTCATAAATCATCTTTCGCGTCATTCCCCCGTCTACTACGAGGTTAGCTCCTGTGACAAAATCATTTTCAACGTTTGTTAAGTACATACACGCTCTTGAGATATCGGCTGGCGTCCCCACCCGATTAGACGGATGCTGCGTATGATCGATTTCACGAAGGCCATCGTAATCAGATGTCTCAATCCATCCTGGAGAAATAGCATTTACTGTGATGTTGTCATCACCAAGTGAAATGGCAAGTGCATGAGTTAAAGCAACGATTCCTCCTTTTGTAGCCGCATAGGCTTCTGTATGAGGTTCAGACATTGTAGCTCTCGTAGAAGCTAAGTTTACAATGGAGCCTCCGCTTTCGTTTTTTCTCATCACCTTAGCTGCTTCGCGAGAGCATAGAAACACGCTGCGCAAGTTCGTATTGATAATGTCATCCCATTCATCAATGGTTAGCTCATACGGTGATTTCCAGCGGGAAACGCCTGCATTATTAATCAAAATATGTATCGTTCCATACGTACTGACCGTTTTCTCAACGAGATTTAAAATGTCGTCTTCTTTTCGGACGTCTGTTTTCACAAAAATGGCTTCTCCGCCTTGTCTTTGAATAGCTTCTGCGTGACGCTCTCCTTCGGTTTCGTCCACATCTGCCAATACCACTTTTGCTCCTTGTTTCGCGTATGCGCGGGATACATCTTTACCTATTCCGTTCGCAGCTCCAGTAACAATAACAACTAAATCTTTAAACGACATATCATCTCCTCCTTATACGCTTTATTCACTTTTTTCTTCGTCTTTAAACAAGTGATCCGTGACGAAAAGAGCAAACGTTTCAGCCGTTAACTTGCATCCAGAAGCTTTTGGGTGACCTCCTCCTCCAAGGTGCCCAACAATTTCTGCTAAGTTGATTTCGTCTTTTACTGCACGGAACCCAATCTTTTGCCGTCCCATGTCCACCATAACGGAAAAGTCGATATCTTCGTTTTCTAGACACAGTGCATTTCCTAACTCAGACTGATATGTATCTGCAAATACAATCCCTGCGTTGTACGCTGTTTTATCAATTTCAACACTTTCTTTTATGATTTGTTTTTGTTTGTCATAAATATATTTTTCAATCTTTTTTTCTTCTGCTTCTAGTAAAATTTCGTGTTTGTCCGTAAACGTAAATTCTTGATTTTCAGAATGATAAGATTCACGAAGCGTTTCTAGAATGGTTTCTTTAAATTCCTCATGCGGGATTAGATAATATAGGTGATTAAGGCGCTTTGCTTTCAAGTTATTTTCATGGAACCAGTCCCACGTATCAAATAAACGCACAAGTTCTACGTACTCATCAAGCAACACCGTTTTTTGGAGCATGTTGTGGCGCACTAAGTAGTCATAGAAAAGAGATGTAGCTGCGGTCTTTTTACCGTTTTCATCTTCTGCAATAACATGAACCCAATCGTATTTCTCAGCTAGTGGAAGAGCAGAGATATGATGGTCAATAAGAGTGATTTGCTGGCCTTTTTTTACCAGTTCATTTAATTTTTCCGCTACTTCCTCATTTACGCTAATATCCGTTATGTATAAAGCTGTGTCTCCATCGTTTTCTTCTTCAATAAAATGCGTCACTGTATCATTGATGCGGCCAATGCTTACCGTGCTGTAATCAAAGTTGTCGTCGCCAAACGCTAACCGACCCAATAGTGCTGGACTTACCCCGTCTAAATCGTTATGTGAAATTAATTTTATTTTTGTCATTAATCAAAACTCCTTTATTTTCAGTCGCCTTAGTATATGTACCGGCTTGTATATTATAGCAATTTCAGCATAAAAATGCTGTCATTTACTTTGAAGAGAAGGAATATATTCGCAATAAACAAAAGCGAAGTAAACGTTTAGACTTAGACTTGCCTGTATCAAAAGAGAGTGAGACATAACTACATCGATTCAATCAACAGCTAGAAGCAACTACACACATGAAACCTACGCTCACCCATACCAATGAAAAAATCCGAACGAATGTGATTCTTCATCAAGAATCTCGATTCATCGTTCGGATTTTCTTTTAAATAACCTACTTTTGTTCTAGCCTCTTTCCACTTACTCTAAATTGCTATGCTGCTTAAACGCTTGTTCATGATCGGTGTGATTCAAATTCCCGTATTCTAAGCAAATGGTATCAAATACAACGTGAGCACATTGATCAAATAACGAGCCAAGTGGCTGAATGGAAGCTGCTTCATTTTCGCTTCGATATTTAGTTGCAGCGGGAATGTGCAGCAGCTCATCGGTATGAGCAGTTAACGGTGATTCTGTACTAGCTGAAATGCCGATAACTGAACATCCTACTTCTTTAGCTTTTTTCGCTACACTCACCACTTGCTGTGTTTTTCCTGAACCAGATACGGCCACCAACACGTCACCTGCTGCAATCGAAGGAGTAATGGTTTCCCCTACAACATATACTGTCGCACCTAAATGCATCAGTCTCATCGCAAATGATTTGCCCATTAGCCCAGAGCGGCCTTCGCCTATAACAAAAATTCGTTTCGCTTGGTAAAGTGAAAACGCTACTTCTTCTATTTGCGGTTCTTTTATGTGATTTATTACGGCCGTAATTTCGTCTAAAATTGTTTGTGTTTTTGTCATTATACGTTCCCCCTGCTCATAAATAAGTCTTGAAATTCAGCAGATGCCTTTGCCACATCCGCATTTTTTGTAATCGCTGATCCAATAATCGCGACGTCCGCTTTCATTTGAAGTAATGATGCTGCTGAGGTTGGATTAATTCCTCCTGCTACTGCTATTTGGGCATCTGAATGAAAATACTGCCGCAAATTTATTTGACTCAGCGATTTCCCTTCTTTTTCTTGCTCGTCTTTGCTGATATGATGGCAAAAAATAGCGTTTCTATAAGTACCTACTTGTTTTTGAGAGCTGCTTGACGTGTTTAATAAATCCACCATCATTTTTTTATTCCATTTTTCGCTGACATTTGCGCAAGTCTCTATCGTAGGTAAAGGTGATACGCCCATGACTGTTGCTATATCTGCTCCTGCTTGATAGCACATGGTAAATTCATACTCTGCGTTATCAATCGTTTTGATATCTGCTACAATCGTCTTGTGCGGAAATGCCTGTTTGATTTTATAAATACTTTCAACTCCATACTCTTTTATAAGAGATGTACCTACTTCAATCCAATCAACAGAGGGTTCTGCCAGCTTGGCAAGGATAATAGCTTCTTCAATTGTGACGCGATCTAATGCTAATTGTATCTTCATATTTTTTCTCCTCACTTTCTACTAAACCGGTTTAGTAACAACGTAAAAAAAACCAATATTTTGATGAGCTAAAAAGAGCACGCCATAGGCGCTCTTTTTAGCTTAATGCGACAAAGTTGTTTCTCGAATAATTAATTCACACTCATACTGGTACTCTTCATAAGCTATCTTTTCTTTCAAAATTTGTTTAATAAGTAAATCTGCTGCTTTTGTTCCCATATCAAAAGCGGGCTGCGAAATCGTCGTAACGGCAGGCGTTGCTACATCTGCGTAAGGAATATTATCGTAAACAATTAAAGATAAATCATTTGGGATATTAAAGCCTTTTTGTTTAATAAACTTCTGTACTTCAATGAACACTAAATCGTTTCCAGCTAGCAGCGCTGTCGGCGGACTGTCGGCTGAAAATAGCTTCTCAAGCGCTTTTTGCATGTCCGCTTTTTTACAGTTAATAACCATCGATTCATTTACAGGCATATTGGCTGATGTTAACGCTTCTTTGTATCCTTCTACACGTTCGATCCGAGGTGTAATAGTTAATGGTTCTGTAATGATTGCTATATGCTTATGTCCAAGCTTGAGAAGATGCAAAATAGCCTGTTTTGTGGCTTCTTGGTTGTTTGCCACTACGGACGGAATTTTTCCTTTTACATCCTGAATTTTACGGTCCATAATAACAACGGGATATTCTTCTTTAATCATCTGTTCATAAAGAGAAGTATTCGCACCCGTTGGAAATAAAATAAGACCATCTACTTGCTTTGCTTTTAACATATTAATATATTTCTTTTCTTTATCAGGGTCATCATCTGCGTTACAGATGATGGCATGTATATCTTGTGAATGGCAGTAATCCTCAATTGCACGAATGACTTCCGTAGAGAATCTGTGCATAATATTCGCCACAATAATACCAATCATCGACGTTCGCTTTTGTTTTAAGCTTCGTGCTAGATAGTTGGGCTGATAGCCCAGTGTATCAATCGCTTCTTTAATTTTCTTTCGCGTTTCTTCGCCCATATATTCGTATCGCTTGTTAATGTATTGTGATACGGTGCTTTTGGAGACATTTGCTGCTTTTGCAACGTCCAGCATAGTAACTTTTTGCATCATGATCCGTCCTTTTCATTCAATCCCTAAAATTATGCTACTCCTAGTGTAAACGAAAAAAACGAAAAAGGAAAAGCCTTCTTGCTAGTAGAAGGCTTTATTTATTAAGCGTACGCAAGCCTAGCTTCTTGAATTTCATGAGTAAAACGTTTCGCTTCCCTTGTTACTTGAAGTAAGTATTCAGGAGTTGGAAGCTGCTTGCCATCTACTAGTGTGCTTCCTGCTCCAATAGCAGCCGCTCCAGCTTTAATATAAGCGCCCGCATTTTCAGCCGTAACGCCGCCTGTTGGCATTAATGGAATGTGAGGAAGCGGTCCTGCTATATTTTTAAAATAGGCGGGACCTACTACGCTTGCCGGGAAGACTTTAATCATATCTGCGCCGCATTCATATGCTGTTAAAATTTCAGTAGGTGTAAAAGCGCCCGGGACGCTAATGACCCCGTACCTTTTAGCTGTTTTAATTGTTCGTTCATTCACCGTAGGAGAAAAAATAAATGACGCTCCTGCCATAATAGCAATTCGTGCTGTTTCTTCGTCTAGAACAGTTCCTGCTCCAATAAACATCGAGTCGTCAAATTCATTTTTTAACTCTTTAATAACCTCTACGGCAGCAGGGTTTTCCATTGTGATTTCTAGGTTTGTTACTCCGCCTTCTTTTAACGCGTAGGCAAGCGGAATAATTCGCTCAGCACTTGCTCCTCGAATGACCGCTACAATACCGCTACTTGTAATTTTCTCAATATGCATCTCAATTCTCCTTTTCTATCGTTACATTAAGCCGTTGTTTCAACTGGCTTCACACTCTGAACTTCTCTTGGCTTTTTCGTTGCGACAATGGTTAAAACTGCCGCAAGGAATAATGATCCAGCCATAAAGATATAGGAAGCGCCAAATCCTCCTGTTGATCCATTTAAAAATCCTACAATATAAGAACCGGCAAATGAACCAAGTGCGCCCATGCTATTAATTAAAGCCATCGCTCCTCCGGCAACATTACGCGGTAAAATTTCAGGTATAATCGCAAAGAACGGTCCGTACGGAGCATACATCGTTCCTCCGGCAATAACGAGTAAAGTAAAAGAAAGCCAGAAGTTGCTTGTGCCAACTAAATAAGATCCGTAAAAGGCAAGAGCTCCTACTAATAAGAACGGCCATACAAATGCGCTTCGTTTTAAAAACTTATCTGACAGATATGAAACCGTTAACATTAATACGACTGCTAATACGTAAGGAACGGATGCTAACCAACCGGTCTTTACTATACTCATGTTAGGCGCTGCTTTAATAATAGACGGCAGCCACATAACAAATCCGTAGACGCCAATACTCCATAGAGCATATTGAATGCTTAATAAAATAACGGTACGATTTTTGAAAGCTTCTTTATAGCCTTTAACAGGTTTGATTCCTTCTTGTTCTTTTTGCAGCGCATCGTGTAAATCTGCTTTTTCTTTTTTTGACAGCCAGCCTGCATCTTTTGGCTCATCGTTTACTAGTTTCCACCATAAAAACGCCCAAATAACAGCTGGAAAACCTTCTAAAATAAACATCCATCTCCAGCCAAACGATTCTAGCAAATACCCAGAAACAATCGACATCCAAAGAACGGTTGCCGGGTTTCCTAAAATTAAAAACGTGTTGGCTCTAGAACGTTCTGCTTTTGTAAACCAGTGGCTTAAAAACACGAGCATAGCAGGCATAACGGCACTTTCGACTACTCCTAAAGCAAATCGAATAACAAACAAAAATCCAACGTGGCTTACCATACCCGTAGCTGTAGCAAGTGCTCCCCATAAAATCAGAGACCAAAAAATCAGCTTTTTGGCACTTTTATTTTCAGCGTAGTGAGCGCCTGGAATTTGGAAAAAGAAATAACCTAAGAAAAAGAGCGATCCTAATAAAGACGAAATACCTGGCGTAATATGAAGATCTTCTGCCAGCCCTGCCGCTGCTCCAAACCCATAGTTTGCACGGTCTAAATAAGCAAGGCTATACGTAATAAATACGATAGGAATTAACCGAAGCCATCTTTTTTTTGCTAGCTGCTGTTTCATTATCACTTCACTCCTTGTTTTTGGGATTCCATATATCTTTGCAACTGCTGTTCAGTTGGATATCCGTCGTTATCTCCAGGGCTTTGTACAGCTAATGACCCAATGGCATTTGCTCTCCTTACAGATTGAGTAAGAGAATCATTTTGAAGAAGGCCGCTTAACAGTCCTACTGCAAAACCGTCTCCTGCTCCGACTGTATCCACTATTTGTTTCACTTTTATTCCTTCAACCATTCCTTGCTCTTTAGCCGTCTTAAAAAAGGCTCCTTGTTCACCTAGTTTAATAACGACAAGCTCTACTCCTGCATCTAAATAGTAAGAAGCAATGTCTTCTGGATTTTCGTAGCCGGTTAAGATTTTTCCTTCTTCAATGCCCGGCAAAACGTAGTTTGCTTGTTTAGCAGCTTCATTGATTGTAATAACCATTTCTTCTTTTGATGTCCAAAGAGTGGGTCGCAGATTCGGATCAAAGGAAACCGTTCTTCCAGCTGCTTTCATCGATGTAAGCGCATGTAGAGCAAAATCTCGCATACTTGCTGACACAGCAAGCGGTATTCCTGTCATATGCATATGTTTTGCTGCTAAAAAATAGTTTCGGTTAAAATCGCATGGGTGCAAGTGACTGGCTGCTGAATTTTTTCGGAAATAACAAACTTCCGGATCTCCCACTTCCACTTTTGATTTAATTTGAAAGCCTGTTGCATGTTCGCTATCTACTAGTACACAATCGGTGTTGACTGACTCCTCTTGTAGCCGTTTCATAATAAACGTACCGAAAGGATCGTTGCCGACTTTGCTCACCCAGCCTGCGCGCAGACCGAGACGAGCGAGACCAATTGCTACATTTGTTTCTGCTCCGGCCAGCTCCTTCGTATAATGCTTAATCTCATGCAGCGGTCCTGGCTGTTCTGCCATGAACATCGCCATTGCTTCTCCGAAGGTAATAACGTCTAATGAATTCATTGAACTTCCTCCTGTTCTGCTGCTTGCACCAATGAAATGAAGCCGGGGATTTGTTCCGGTTCATCGATTGGAAACTCTAAAGCTTTAAAAACCGAATGAGAAAACCCTTTCAAAATATCTTTCCACATTTCATTTGAATCGATTGATATAGCGGTTGTCACTAGCTTTCCACTGCTTTTTATTACGTGTTTAATATGAATATAGCCCACAAATGACCTTAGCTTTTTGATGGCTTCTTCGGGTCGTTCTTGTACATAAAGCCAATTACCAATATCAAACGTCATGGAAACAGGAACTTCGTAAGCGTTATCAAAAAATGCGTGCAGAGATGCTATATTGCCTCCGTAACTGGTTTGATCGTTTTCTACAAATAGACGTAAAGCTGGAAATGCCTCTAATAATTGCTGTAAATCTGCCATAGACGATTGGGGATGATAAAAACCAAGAGAAACTTTTACCCACTGAGCGCCAAGTGATACGGCTTCTTCAAGAATAGTTTTTAATTCTTGTTTGTTTAACTCTCCATTTTCTTTCCACAGTTCAATTGGAGCCGAATATACTGTAAAAAGCGGGTATTTTTTTAATTCTTCAGTAATAAGCTCAATTTCTTGATCTACTTTTTTCATTAACTCTCTTCGAATTTCCACTCCATGTACTTGCTGCTCATGTATTTTCCTAATCATGGTGTGCTGAAAGCCTGTTGTTTCAAATGCATTTAACGGGATAATGATACGATTCATAAATCGACCTACCTTTCTTATTATACTAACTAACCACTTACTAAACCGGTTTAGTAAATCGATTTATCTAAATTATAAGACTATTGAAAGCGCTTTTCAAGCTTTTTTTATAAATTATAAAAAAAAGAAACAACACAGCTTTATGCCGTGTTGTTTCTTAGTGATCATCTGTGCTTTTTACTAGATTGCGATCTTGCTGGTAAATATCATAGATTAAGAAACTAAAACCATAGTACAAGACCATGATGACAACTGACTTTGTCATGATAAATAAAGCGCCTAGCCCGATACCAACTAACAGCGTCTGGACACTTAAGCGGTCACGCTGGAAAGCTAGCTGTGACAGGAAATAACCAATACCAATTAAGACGGCCAACAGCCATGTGTTTTCAATGGCTAATATATAGTGACTATATAAATAAAAGCTAGGAAAATAGACGGTGCTTTCTACGAAGCTGGAAATACCGCTGTATGCAAGCCACCACTTTTGCTCTCTTTCCGTTTTAGGAACGGTTGCCTCAATTGACGTGGGCATTTCCTGTTCCACGAAAACCGTTTCTCCATGATCTTTCATCCATTGAATCATAATGGAAAGAATGATAAAGCCTGCAAAGATTAAAAGCAGCAAATATTCAATCCATGCTGGATACGGAGCCGTCCGGTGAATCGTATCTAGATACACTCCCTGCAACCCTAACATAGAAAATGGAACCGCATGGTATACCATCACCGCAATATAAAATAGTAAAATTAGCACATAAAAAAAGAACTGTTCTTTGTAGTAGCGAATCTTTTTGCCTTCTGAAGCAATTCGCTTAACAGTCACGCTCTCCAAGTACGGACGAATAATGCTTATGATAATAATAAGACACGTAAATACAATCATATAGTTATGTAATCACCTTTTCAACTTCATTATGTAACATTTTTTCCATCCGCAAGAACAGGTGGTTAACAGCTTCTGTCCTTTCTTATAGTACCAAAAAACTAAACTTTTTGACAATCCTGATTTATCAATTAGGAAGATGAAATAAGCGTAGCTACATTAATACCGCTAATTGTGACCATAGGAGATCCTCCTCCAGGGTGAGTCGTTCCTCCTACAAAATATAAGTTTTTAACATCTTTTGAGACGTTGCTTGGACGAAGAAAACTATCCATTTTCCGGTTTGAACTCACGCCATATAAAGCGCCTTTAAATGCACCAAACGTTTGTTCAATTTCATATGGAGTAACAATTCGTTCATGTACAATCGAGGGCTTAATATCTAAACCAAACTGAGAAAGCTTGCGATAGACAACTTCTCTGTAAGCTTTCATTTTTTCTTGATTCTCTTCTTTTACAGCAGGGGCATTCACTAAAATAAATAAATTATCACCCGGAGCTACCGTGTTATCGGTATACGAAGAATTACAAACGTAAATGGTAGGGTCGGTTGGAAGCGTTTTTTGCTGAAATAGTTCATAAAATTCCTGCTTGTAATCCTGAGAAAAGTACACTTGATGATGAATCAGCTGAGAAAAGCGCTTCTTAACTGCTGCCATAATTACATAGGCTGATATGGAAGGCTCAAATTCAGCTGCTTTTTTGTTTTTAAAATGAGGTCTATCCTGCTCTTTTACAAGTGCCGGATAGGCTTTTAGCAAGTCCCCGTTTACAATAACGATATCCGCGTCTATCTTTTCTTCTCCATTCACTTCCACTCCGACAGCCCGTTTATTTTTTACTATTATTTCAGTAACGCTGCAGTTTGTATACAGCTTTCCTCCGGCTTTTTGGAACACATGTCCCAGCCCTTTTGCAATTCTAGTATTTCCTCCTTTTACATAGTACACCCCATCATTCATTTCTAAGTGTCCAATCAGTGAAAACGTAGCGGGCGATGTATAAGGTGAAGATCCAATATAGGTTGCATATCGATTAAATGCATTTCGAATGTTTTCATTTCGAAAAAAGCGCTGATGAAACGTATCTACTGTTTCAAACGGCCTTACCTGCAGCAACGCTTTTAATAGAGAAGGGTTTGTGTAATCTTTCCATGACGAAAATGTCCGGTAGAAAAATTGACTTTTTGCAATGTCATATATTCTTTTTACTTCTTTTAAATAGGCAGGGTATTGCTCCGCAGCAAAGGGATCGAGACGTTCAAGCTGCTCAATCATTTTTCGTTCATCGATAGACATAGAAAATTGTGAACCGTCGGTGAAGAAATTATTCGTATGATGCCTTAGTTTGACAAGAGGCATATAGTCTTCTGCACGTTCGCCCGCTTGCTCAAATAACCACTGAAAAACTTCTGGCATTGTAATGGTATTAGGCCCAAAATCAAAAGAATATTCTCCTAGCTCCACAGGCATCATTTTTCCGCCTACGTGCTCATTTTTTTCCACAATGGTGACATCGAACCCTTTTGTTTGAAGAAGAACTCCTGCAGCTAATCCACCTAATCCTGCCCCAACAATTAGTACTTTTTTCATTGATAATGCCTTCCTTTCCATTCATATCCCTGCTTTTTTCGTTCACGCTTCATAGAATGGTTCATCAGCAGCATCAGCGCAATTGCCGATGCCGGCATAGTAAGAAACAAAAGCCCTTTTTGCTGAGCCGATCGGTCAATTAAAAACCGCTGAAAAAGCATGATGCAAAAAGGCATAATCCAAAGCATGTTGCCTGTGAATATTCCTGCTATAAAAAAAGGAAGCGGCAGCACATAGTAACAGGCAAAAAAAACGCTTAGTACCCAAACTGCTTTTGCGGAGCGGCCCAGACCTACAAAGATGTTTTTAGCAAAACCGTTCCATACTTCTTCTGTTGTTTCATACATATAACAGCTAACATGAGAGGTAATATTGGCTAAAATGACGCGGTGTTTCTTTTGCTTAAAAAGCTGGGCTAGGTGGACATCTTCTACTAGTGAAGATTTGACGGCTTCATGTCCTCCTACAGCCTCGTATGCTTCTTTTTTTATAAACATAAAAGCACCGTGAGCCGCTGAAGCTTTGCTCATCTTGTTACGATTAGCTACGACAACCGGTAAATAACTAAAAACAACCACATGCTGAAGCGGAACAACCAACGCTTCTAACCACGTTTTTACGGGGAAACGAGGAAATCCTGTTAAAAGAGCGGCCTTTGTCGCTTGTGCGGTGGCTAAAGTATGTTCTAGCGTACGTTCTTTTAGTTCTACATCTGCATCTACAAACAATAAATAGTCTCCATTTGCAGCTTGCGACAGCTGGTGACAAGCATGAACTTTTCCGACCCAACCCTCTCTCAGCTCTTTTCCACCTATGATGGTAAACCTCGGATCCCCGTGAATTTCTCTCAACAGCTGTGTTCGTGTTTCGTCTGTGGACTGATCGTCTAGTATGACACATTCTAGATTGCTGTACGTTAATCCTTTAACAGAAGAAATGATTCGCTTTACATTTCGTTCTTCGTTTCGCATTGGAATCAAAATAGAAATGAGAGGCTGAGGTGTTTTTGAATCCAACTTGTATCTATTTAATTTGGGCATTGCTTGAATATTTACAATGGTTAGAAGCAGCATAAAAATAAATAAAAGCATATAGTAAATCATTATTTCACCTTCGCTTTCCACCACGTTAACCACTCGCTAAGCGTCTTTTTTCCTTTTAATAAAGTCGTAAATTCCTCGTCGTTTTCTTGAATGATTTTTTGTTTTTGATGATCGAGCTGAGCAGTGACTGCACCGGCTAGCGTTTTGGTTATATCTTCTCTTGCATTGGCTAAGTCGTAAAAAACAGCTTGCCCTACCCAGATAAAAAGCTCCGGTCGCTGATCATGGCGAAATGTATAGTAATATGTAATGGGAATAACTTCAACGTCAGAATGCTTCTTTAAAAGAAAAGCAGGTCCTTCAGAAAAAGCTAACGGTCTTTTCTCAAGATGCTCTTCTTTTCCTTGAGGAAAAATAAGCACGGTTTTTTTCTCTTCTAACAGCTTACTAGCAAACCTTAACGATTCCACCGTATGCTTCGGAGACGCTGCATTTACTGAAAAAGCCCCGATTCGTTGAAAAAAAGGAAAATCCTTCATTCCTTGTTCAGACATCATAGCGTATAGATCTGTTTTTAATACCGCGTTATTTAAATAAAATGTCACTAAACCGTCCCACCAGCTGGAATGATTAGCAATTAATAAAATTTTTTTATCTTTCGGGAGCTCTTCTATATGTAAATGAATACGATAAAACTGTTTTTTGAGCTGATATGTGACAAAGAGTTCAAAAAATCCCTCAAATAGTGAGTTTTTCTTCGGATAAATCATAAGCGAGTCTCCTTTTTATACACAATATAAAGAATAAGAAAAGGAATCATCGTCAGCCATACCACAAGCCACAGGCCATTTACTAACGCTACAATTACAAACATCATGACGACTGCACTATACAAAAACACCATTCTTCTTTCCCATACCGGCTCTTCTTCTTTAGGAACCTTAGCTAAAAAGAAATATACGACCAGCTGAATGAAGAAAGATAGTAAAAACCAGCCGGAGAAATTGGATAAAGGAATATTATAATAAAAGCTGTCCCCTTCCCACACCCAATATTGTTTAACAACATAGGCAACGGGATCAATAGCCAAATCCATAATAACAGCAAAAAGCGAACTAATGACTGCATAGGCAATTCCACGGACAATAAACGGCAGTTCCATACGTTTCATAATTCCCAGAGCTAATATTCTGCTTGTGATCACAACCATAAACCAAGCCGAACCAATGGTCAGAGGAACCCCTAAAATTTTGGCGCCAAAATCTTTTTCATAATCGTAGGATCCAAATAAAAATCCATACTTAACACCTAGGCTTTCGACATAAATAGATGCACCTGTCACAAATATCGCAACGAGCAGTGCCCGCCTTACTCCATAGGCCTTAGCTAGATAAATAAGAGCAAGAAGACTGCTCAAGTGTAAAAAAACCGCGTTTGCCCATTCTAACCATAAAGGCAGCAAATCGAAGGAAAGCAAGCCGACTCCGCATACGTACCAAACAAGAAAAAAACGATAAATACCATTTGTGATCATCCTCTATCCACCTTCTCTCCAGCTTCTTTTTGTCAAAGTGCTATTATATAAGCTTGTACACATTCTCTCCATTTTCAATGTGCTCTTTTTTTGTGAGTAGTCCGCGCTCTCTTAAAGTTATGTAAAAACAGCCACTGTTAGTACGTTCCCTAAATAAGAGACTTTATTACTTATTTATAAACAAAAATAAAATAAACGTCCATTAAAATCTACTGATGTATAGATTGTAATGACGTTTATTTTTTCTTATGTATATACACTTCTAATAGCTTTTTGACAATGAGTCCGACAACAAGTCCTGGTATAACAGACAGCATAGGAAGCCAAATTGGCCCTATAAAAACACCGTTGATGGTTGTTACTGAGGAATACATAATCCCTACTGTAACAAAATAAGCACAGGAGACAAAAGGAATAAATGTAAATCTCGATGCGCCGTTTTCTGATTCTTTAACAGCATCCCAAATTGCAAAAAAATATAAACATGGATAAAACATTAACCACTGCATGTTCATTACCTCTAGGGATTGCCTTGTTTCTCCTAAAAAGCTTAAGCGAATGCCTTCATTAAAATTTGCCCCCATATTAATGAGAAATTCAAGTACAATAAACAAAATTCCTTTTATATGTTTTTTGTTTAGTAATTGTCCAAAGCCCGGCAACGCAATGCTCCATAAAAGAGCTTCTAGTCTAGTCACGTTCTGTCCTAACATTTTGACGTATGAAAGAACTCCACAGCATGATATCAGTAGAAATTTTGTCCATAGTTATCAACCTCACAATAATTTACTCATAGTTTTTGTAAATGTAAAATTTTTATACTACATCTCCTTTAATATTTGTAACTTATTGTAAATTAATAAAAAGTTTAGCTATTCAACCAGGCATTTTCGTTTAGAATTTTCTGTTTATTAAAACAAAAGCGTACGGTATACTAGTTTTATACGTACGAAAGGATGAGAAAGCTCACATGGAAACAAGTTTTTTTTCGATTTTAATATTAGGGTTTTTTTTAGGAATCAAGCACGCTTTAGAACCAGATCATATTATCGCTGTATCAACCATTGCTTCAAAAAGTAAAAAGCTGTGGCGCTCTTCGCTTGCAGGAGTATACTGGGGGATCGGCCATACGCTTACGCTGTTTATTTTTGGCATCATTTTAATGGTGTTAAAAAGCAGTATTTCTGAACGTATGAGCATGTCACTTGAATTTTTAGTGGGCATTATGCTCGTTTACCTCGGTTTTACATCGTTTCTGTCTTACAAAAAGCAAGTACATACGCATCACGAAAAAACGTCTTATTTAAAGTCATTAGGCGTTGGCTTTGTTCATGGACTGGCCGGAAGCGCAGCGATGGTTGTGTTAACGATGAGCACCGTTACTCACGTATGGCAGGGTGCTCTTTACATTATCATTTTTGGAATCGGTACTTGTCTTGGTATGCTGTTATTTACAACAGTTATTGGGATTCCATTCGTTACAACTAAAAAGCAAGTCACGTTAAACCGCTTCTTAATGCAGGTAACAGGCGCTGTCAGCATTATATTTGGCCTTTATTATATGTATAATTTAGGTGTAAGCGACGGATTATTTAGTCTGTGGTTCTAAAAGCGAATGAGACATAACGAAAACAATTCAATCTAAAGACGAATAAGTAGGATAAATGATCTGGACTGCTTGTTCCACAGCTGTTGGTTTCTGTGCAAGACGTCGCTTTGTCCTCTAATCAACGGCTAGAAGGAACTACGTACAGGAAACCTACGTTCACCCCACCCATAAAAAATCCGAACGAATTTGATTCTCCATTAAGAACCCAGCTCGTTCGGATCTTCCTTCAACTACAGCACTTTTGTCCTAGCCTCTTTAATACTTACGCAAAAGTGATACGTCAGCTTTTAGTAAATACTGTCGGAACAATCCGTATACTTTAGCGGTTATGTCTTCAACTTCTTGTGTACTAGCAGCTAATATTCGAATAGCACATCCCGGGATCGAAAGGGCGGAAGCTCCTACTTTACAGCCTGCCTCTTCGCACAGCTGATGTACTTTCGCTATAAATGCGTCGTCGGCGTTTGGATGGACAATGATAATCGATCCAAAATGAGTAGACCCTTCCATTTTCATCATACCGTGCAAATGGCTTTCTGGCTTCAAGTATAAGTGATCGTATACCTTCAGCTGCTCGTTTACATACAGTTTAAGCTTGGAACGCATAGAGGTATATTGAAACAGCTGCCCATCCGGCGACCACCCCGGGGTGATGCTGTCACACATAAACAAAGCAGCGTTTTGTGCCATATGAACCGTTATTTCTTGTACAAATGCAGCATTTTCATACAAAATAAGCGGGTCTGGTATATATTCCATAATTGCTTGTTCTTCAAGGGTTATACACGTTTCTTGTAAAACCGCTTCGTTCGGTGTTTTGTACACCTTTGTCGCAGATTGAGTAGTAGTCGTCAGCTGGGCATTTTTCTCTACCGTTATCATCGTTTTATACTTGTCTCCGCTCACGTATCCTCCGCCTACGTGAAGCATATAAACAAAAGGGGATTCAGGAGTCATGTAAATAGGTCTGGCAACTTTGAAAGCCCCGTAATGATAAGTATCTTTAATGACGGTTCGCTCACTGTTTCTCTCTGCTCGAAGCTCTAAATAACCCGTGTAGCTCATGATTCAAGGCCGATTAAAAAGGCCTCTTTTTTAATCCATTTTATCACTTGGTCGAGCCCTTTATCTTCTTTTAAATTGGTGAAAACAAAAGGCTTGGGCCCTCTCGCTTGAATTGTATCTTTTTCCATTACTTCTAAACTAGCTCCTACATAGGGGGCTAAATCTGTTTTGTTGATAATGAATAAATCAGATTTAATCATTCCTTGCCCGCCTTTACGCGGGATTTTTTCCCCTTGTGCTACGTCGATGATATAAATCGAAAAATCAACGAGCTCTGGGCTAAACGTTGCGGCTAAATTATCTCCTCCGCTTTCTACAAAAATAAGTTCAACATCGGGGTGACGTTCTACTAACTCATCAATCGCAGCAAAGTTCATAGATGCATCTTCCCGAATAGCCGTATGAGGACACCCTCCTGTTTCTACTCCGACGATACGATTTTCTGGCAAGATACTGTTTTTTACTAGAAATTGCGCATCTTCTTTTGTATAAATATCGTTTGTAACGACCGCCATGCTTAGCTGTCCTTCTAGTGCACGCGTTAATCGTTCTACTAACATTGTTTTCCCTGCACCAACAGGGCCACCAATTCCAATTTTAATTGCATCCATTTTTTACGCCTTCATCGTTAGAAGGCCTTCCCTCCTTTTTTATGACATGAACAATCGAACATGCAATTGTTCATGCTGCATTTGAGCAATTTCTAACCCTGGTGTCATCGCACCAAATTCCTCTTGATCTGCTTGTAAAATATGATGAAGTGCTTGCTGCAGCAGCGGTTGAAAAAGAACGAGCGTTTTTTGTCCATCCGTTTGACCGATCGGTATGCCGCGAACAGCATTTTGAATTAACGACGAAATGCTAGCGTACAAGTGACTTAAAATTGCCTCTTCTTTTGTAATGTTTAACTGCAGGCTGGCTAATGCAAATACAACAGCAGGGTGTCCATACGCCTTCTTTGCTTTTACCTCCCTCATATACTTTTCTAAATAAGAGCCTTGAAATAACTCTAAGCAAAGTTTTAACATGCGCTGGCCCACGCGTCTTGTCCCTTCTCTTGTTTCTTTTGACAAAGCAAGAGCGTATAATTCATGATCCACTCTCATAATTTCGGTAAAATGGTCATGAGCAGCATACTCATAAGCCAGTCTGCATGCTAAGCCGTCCGTATACGTCAGCTGAACATCAAGGTATGTACGAAGCGCTTCTTGAAAAGTTTCTGTGTTGTAAATTTGATCTCGCTGAATATACGTTTCAAAGCCAAACGAATGTGAAAATGCACCGGATGGAAAATTTGAATCACATAGTTGAATCAGCGAAAGCAATGAATTAGTCATGACTGTGTCCGATATGCTTAAAAGCTTGTTTTACTTTTCTTTTTTCGCGCTTATAGGGAATATCAAGCTGCTGAAGCAATTCTTCGACTAAATAATCGTACTGTACGAGCATGTCTCCATCTTCAAACTGTGCCGGCAAATGTCGGTTTCCAAGCTGATGAGCAATTTCTCCCATTTGCTGAATATCAATCGGCTGAATGGTCAAAATATCGTCTGCCAGCACCTGCACAACGATCATATTGCTTTCATCCATAAACAGCACATCGCCATCAGTGAGCTCGCGGTTTTCTTTTAGGCGAATTCCTAGTTCCTTACCGTGATCTGTTACAACGCGCTGAACGCGTTTTACTAAGTGATCACTTTCGATATATACCTTTTCTATATGCGGAGCCCGTTTTTCTAATGTTGCCATATTTCCGATAATTTTTTCGATTACCATTTCTTTCACCTCAAAATAAAAAGTATCGCTGCGCCATAGGCACAACTTCTGCTGCTTCACATGTAATCATTTGTCCATCTACTTTTACTTCGTACGTTTGGGGATCAACTTCAATTTTAGGCATTTCCCCGTTTAACTTCATATCTGTTTTTTTTAACTGACGAATATTTTCAACCGGTTTAAGCTGCTTTTGTAACCCTAGCTTCTCGCCCACTTTGTTCTCGTACGCTGCTTTTGACACAAACGTAAGAGACGTTTTAGCTCGTGCTTTTCCATAAGAAGCAAACATCGGACGGTATAAAACCGGCTGCGGGGTTGGAATTGAAGCGTTAGGATCTCCCATTAAGCTATGTGCAATCAAACCGCCTTTTACAAGCAGGTCAGGCTTTATTCCAAAAAACGCTGGCTCCCATAGGACTAAGTCAGCCATTTTACCTGTTTCTACCGACCCTACGTATTCGGAAATTCCATGAGCAATAGCTGGATTAATCGTATATTTAGCTACATAGCGTTTGACACGTGCGTTATCGCCAGCTTCACTGTCACCATCAAGTTTTCCTCGCTGCTTTTTCATTTTGTCAGCTGTTTGCCACGTTCTTGTAATCACTTCGCCTACACGTCCCATTGCTTGAGAATCTGAAGAAATCATACTGAATACACCTAAGTCGTGTAAAATATCTTCAGCTGCAATCGTTTCCTTACGAATACGGGAATCAGCAAAAGCGATGTCTTCTGGTACAGCTGGATCAAGATGATGACATACCATGAGCATATCTAAATGTTCTTCAAGCGTGTTGACAGTATAGGGTCTTGTTGGATTAGTTGATGATGGAAGCACGTTTGGAAAGCTTGCCATTTCCATAATATCAGGTGCATGTCCGCCTCCAGCCCCTTCAGTATGATAGGTATGAATGACTCGATCACCAATTGCTGCAATGGTATCTTCAACAAAGCCGCCTTCATTTAAAGTATCTGTATGAATTGCAATTTGAACATCGTACTCGTCTGCTACCTGTAAGCTTGTATCAATGGCAGATGCCGTGGTTCCCCAGTCTTCATGAAGCTTTAGTCCAATCGCTCCTGCTTTAATTTGTTCAATTAAAGGCTCTTTCGCACTTGCATTCCCTTTTCCTAAAAAGCCAATATTCATCGGAAATGCTTCAGCGGCTTCAAGCATTCGTTCAATATGCCACGCTCCGGGTGTACAAGTGGTAGCTTTTGTTCCTGTAGCCGGTCCCGTTCCTCCTCCAATCATTGTTGTAACTCCAGAGGCAAGAGCAGTTTCAATTTGCTGCGGACAAATGAAATGAATATGTGCATCAATACCGCCGGCAGTTACAATTTTCCCTTCTGCTGCAATCACTTCTGTACTCGCACCAATGATGATGTCTACTTCATCCATCAGCAGGGGATTGCCCGCTTTTCCGATGGTTTGAATGAGTCCATCTTTTATTCCAATATCTGCTTTATATATGCCTGTATAATCAACAATAATTGCATTTGTCAATACTAAGTCCGCTGCTTCGCTTCGAGTTGCAAGAGGATGCTGTCCCATTCCGTCACGAATGACTTTTCCTCCGCCGAACTTTACTTCATCTCCGTACGTGGTGAAATCTTTTTCAATTTCAATAAATAGCTCTGTGTCTGCTAAACGAACAGCATCTCCAACGGTTGGTCCAAACATATCTGCATACTGACGTCGCGACATTTGAAAACTCATCTTATACATCTTCCTTTCTATCAGAAAGCGATCTGTTTGTTTTATTGTTAAGACCGTAGATTTCTCTTGTTCCGGAGAAAGCAACGAGATCGACTTCTTTTGCATCACCTGGTTCAAAGCGCACGGCTGTACCGGCAGGAATATTTAAATGGTAGCCAAGTGCATCTTCGCGGGGGAATTCGAGCGCCGCATTCACTTCGAAAAAATGAAAGTGTGAGCCTACTTGAACAGGTCGATCGCCTCTGTTGATTACAGTCACGCTAATCGATTTCTTTCCCTTATTACATGTGATTGGGTCTTTTTTTAAAAAATATTCCCCTGGAATCATATTTTCCCCTCCTCTTAACGAATTGGATCGTGCACAGTGACGAGCTTGGTTCCGTCTGGAAAGGTAGCTTCTACTTGAATATCATGAATCATTTCCGGAATACCTTCCATTACATCTTCTCGTTTTAAAATCTTGGTGCCTTCTCGCATTAGCTGTGCTACCGTCTTGCCATCACGAGCTCCTTCCATAATTTCATATGTAATGATAGCTACTGCTTCGGGATAGTTAAGTTTTAATCCTCTTGTCTGACGGCGTCTCGCTAAGTCTGCAGCTACGACAATCATTAATTTCTCTTGTTCTCTCGACGTAAGTTTCAATGAAAGCTTCCTTTCTGCTAATCTATTTTCTTATTAACATCAAATGTGATATTTTCTAACACAAACACATAACTAATTATAGTAAATTTTCTGACAAAAAACAAAGGATTTATCTCTTCCGATAAAAAAAGATGAGCATTTTTGCTCACCTTTTACTCTTCTGAAGTCGCTTGTGTTTTCCATTTCTGGAGGTGTTTCCAACCCAAACCTTCAGCTAGCTGACGTTTTGCATAGTCTACTCCTTTTTCAATAGAAGCTTCATGGCCAAATAGATAATAGCGTAAGCCAGCGTTTAATACTACTTGATTATAGACGTAAGTCAGTTCGGAAGAAGATTCTCCCTCTAAAATGCGCGTCACATATTCTGCTTGTTTTTCAACACTTATTTTCTTTTCAAAGTGCTCTTCTTCTACAAACAGTCCGTATTCTTTTGGATTAACAATAAACGACTCCATCTCTCCTTCTGAGATAGTAAAAACAAAGCTGCTTCTATGTACAGGTACATCTTCAGATCCTTCTATACCTTGCACCACGTATACATGTTTAAACGGGAGCGAAGCAAAAATGGGCACAATTTTGTTAATGGCCGTGCGATGAAAAGCGCCCATCATTAAAGAAGAAGCATTTGATAAATTTAATAGTTTTTCAACCGTATTAATTAGTGTTCTTACGCCAATTTCATGACGAACTTGTTTGATGCGGCTAAGAGGATAAGAGATTGTTTCGGCATTTACAAAACCAATTTTTAACGTTTCAAACGCATGACCGATGTCTTCAATCGTTTGAGCTTGAGGGATATGTAATGAATGAAGTACATCTTCAATCGTTGTTCCAAACTTTGGAGGAAGTGCTTCTGTACAATGTAAAAAAGCAGGGACCCCCCTTTCAGCTAATAAAATCGATACAGGAACGGTCGCAAAAAATGAATTTCTCCCTGCATAAGGGCTTGCAAAATCAATTGATTTATCTTTTAACGGCTGAGACAGCGGTATTTCTTTTGTTTTTTCACGAAAAGCATGAACGAATCCCAATAGTTCATCTGCATTTTCAGTTTTAATACGTTCTGCGATGAAAAAAGCAGCGATCTGAGCATCCGTAGCTTCTCCAGAAGCGATTAAGCGAGCTGCTTCTTTTGCTTGTTCATACGTTAAGTCAGTTGATCCTCTTTTTCCGCGCGCTATTTCTTTGATAAATTGCTGCATATCGTACACTTCCTTTTTAACTGAATATTTGTACATTGTATCACATATTTTCTTTGTTCCTTAGATTATCTTCTATCAGGTACGCAAACTGCTAAAAAATATGAAATTAAAGGAAAAGTACTAGTTCTTTTATAACCTAATATAGTATAATCTATCTGCTATACTATTATTTGGATATTTGGGGGACTTTACAAATGAAAAAAGAGAAACTACTTGTACCATTTATAGCAGCATCCGTTTTAGTAGGAGCATCGGTGACAACGCCTGTTTTTAGTCACTCTGCTTATGCTGCTTCTTCTGTCAGCGTTTATCAAAAAGACGTTAATTCGCTAGCAGATTATTACGCACCATTTTATAAAACCGTAGAAAAAAAGCTAAAAGAAATTGAAGGAATAAAAGATGACGAAAAAGCGTTAGCTGGATATGATCAGCTTGCAGATCAAATTGACCAGTTTCTAACAAAGACCGATAAAAATTACGCGATGAATCATCTTAATTCAGAAGCTGATCAGCTTCAAGGGTATTTATATGATAGTTTAATTGCTCTTTACAATTACATTGTGGATCTTGAAGACTATGCGTATGGAGATGTAAGTGACGCGGAATTTAATAAGATCTCTGCAAATTTTGAAAAAGAAATCAACGCATACAATACGCAATTTCAGCAAAAAGCGAAGAGCTATAAAACGAAGCGAAAAGTAACGTTTAACGCAAATATGAGTTATTTGCTTGATGAAGATATTCAACCTTCACCAACAGCTCCATCTACACCCGCTGATAGCACTGGCACTGGCACCTACACGGTGAAAAAAGGAGACACGCTTACAGCAGTCGCTAAAAAGTATGGCATGACGGTAGCTGAATTAAAAAAATTAAACAATTTAAAAACAGATGCGCTAAAAGTTGGACAAGTGCTGAAAGTGAAAAGTGCAAGCGCACCTTCGCCGGCTCCAGCACCTCAAACTTCTGTTAGTACAAAACAGCAGCAAATTGTATCGTATGCCAAAACACTGATCGGAAAGCCATATAAATATGGAGGCACAACACCAAAAGGTTTTGATGTATCAGGGTACACACAGTATGTATATAAAAACGCGGGCTCGAATATTTCTATCCCCCGTACAGTAGCAGATCAGTATAAAAGCGGCACGGACGTAAAGCAAAACAGCCTGCAGGCTGGAGATTTAGTTTTCTTTAAAAACGGCAAGTCTGTTTCAGTTGTAGGAATTTACCTAGACAAACAAGAATTCATTTATGTCAGCAGCAAAGGCGTTAAAACGCAATCACTTTCAACAGCTTACTGGAAAAATAGCTATGCGGGAGCAAAGCGTATTATAAAGTAAAAAGAGGTGCCATAAGGCACCTCTTTTGTTTTACTAGCTATGTATTTCTATACTAGACTAGCAATTTTATAAAAAACTTCTTAGTTCATAACCGTGATTTTAACAGATTTTCTTCCGAACTGTTGAGCATCACCTTCAGAAGGAACGAATACATCAATTCGATTGCCTTTAATTGCTCCACCTGTATCGGCAGCTACAGCTTCACCATAGCCTTCTACATAAACTTTCGAACCTAACGGAATAACACTAGGGTCAACAGCGATTACTTTTTGGTTTGGATTTGCTTTTAAATCTACTCCTGTAGCAGTTGTACCGCTACATCCAGCACAATTAGCCGTATAGGCAGTTGCTTCAACTGTCATTGATTTGCCGCTGGCTTGTTGTGACGATTCAGCAGGTTGTTGTTGTTCTTTTTGAGCTTGTTCAGCTTGAGCTTGCTGCTGCTCTTTTTGAGCCTGTTCAGCTTGAGCTTGCTGCTGCTCTTTTTGAGCCTGTTCAACTTGGGCTTGCTGCTGCTCTTTTTGAGTTTGTTCAGCTTGAGCTTGCTGCTGTTCTTCTTGAGTTTGTTCAGCCGGCGCTTGAGCTTGCTGAGCTTCTGGAGCAGCTTGGGCTACTGAAGGACTTGATTGCTGAGCTTGGCCGTTTGGAGACTGAATTTTTAATTGTTCGCCAGGATAAATTAAATCTGACGTCAGTCCGTTCCATTCTTTAATTTGATCTACCGTCACGCCGTATTGCTGACTGATGGACCATAATGTGTTTCCTTGCTGAACTTTGTGTGTCATTTCTTTTATAGTAGCTACGTTTAATTCTTGATTTGGATAAATAATATTAGATGTTAAGTTATTTGCATCTTTTAGCTCGTCTACGCTCACGCTGTGCTTTTGAGCGACTTTCCATAACGTATCACCTTTTTCTACGTGATACGTTCCGCTTGTAGAAGCAGAAGCTGCACCTACAAATCCTGCTGAAAGGATTGCTGTTGTTCCTAGAGTAAATATAAATTTTTTCATTACGAATACCTCCTTATTTACTCAATGATTGAATGATATCATCCTCACATTTCACAGCCGTTACAGAGCCATGCTACTTTTATTACAAAACTTAACAAAACAGAACGTTTAATCGTAATATTTCTGATAATTTGGGTATATGATGAAACGTTTCTACTTTTTACTGCTTTTTATTGTTCTTTTTCCTAAAATAGCCGGATTTCTTTATCATTGTTGGGGGATATCTCTTCTTTTTTTATTGATTATTTAACGTGGAATTTAAGTTTTTTCATAACAAAAAAGAGGTTGAGACATAACAAAATGAAGCTAAGTTAAAGACGAACAACTCGTATACATGAGCTGAACTGTTTGTGGCACCGCCGTTGATTTCCGTGCCAGACTTCGCTTTCCGCTTTTCCAGCAGGAGCCTTCGACTTGCCCTCCAATCAACTGCTAGAAGGAACTGCATAAATGAAACCTATGTTCACCATAACAAAAAAAACGAACCGCTAATCAAAAATTTTGATCAATGGTTCGTTTTTCACTTCGTCTAAATATTTTTGTCTCAGCTTTTTTATTTCTTGTTAAATCCTTGCTTTTCAACAAATTCTTTCATATACATACGTTTAGGGTTGGAAAGCATGTCAGCCATTTGACCAGTCCATGTGTCTTGGCGTTTGCCATTTGTTCGTTCGTTGTAGTAAGCAGAAATTTCTTCGTTATACGTCGTTAATTCTTTTTTCGTCTGCTCATCGTTCGGCTCATATGTTTCTTCATGATACACATGTTTAAATGGTAAGCGCGGCTTTTTATCCGTAATACCTGCTGGATGTCCAACCGTTAGACCAAATAACGGGATTACATGATGAGGCAGTTTTAACAATTTGCTTACTTCCTCTAATTCATTACGCAAACCGCCAATGTAACAAGCACCAAGTCCCATTGATTCAGCAGCAAGCGTTGCATTTTGCGCAGCAAGGGCAACATCAATAATAGCTACCATAAACTGCTCCGTGCTTTCGAGCGCTGTCGATAAATCTTTTTTCTCCATTTCCGCTATGACATCATGACGATGAAAGTCAGCGCAGAATACAAAGAAGTGTCCATTTGTTTCTACGTAAGGCTGATTTCCTGCTAATTGAGCAAGCTTTCGCTTCGTTTCTTTATCTTTTACTCCAATAATGGAATACGCTTGAATATAGCTTGATGTGGAAGCTGCCTGTGCGCTTTCTACAATCGTCTGAATTTGCTCTTCCGACAATGGTTTGTCTTCATATTTTCGAATAGAACGATGATTTAAAATCGTTTCAATAACTGAGTTCATATTATAATCTCCTTTTACTTCATTTAACCTTCTACAGATGTTATCTCTACAGTTAGTTTATCGAATGTAAAAAGAAATAACCAATGTTCTGCTTAAAATTGATTTTGACTTGTCTCATATCGATACAGCTTAAAATGATCTGCAAGCACGCGGTCTACTTTTACTTCTAAGCTGTCTACATATTCGTCCATCCGTTTTATCAAACGGTTTCGTTTTACATCATTTTCTAAAATGTTCTTAAGCTGCTGTTCAAAGGTTTCAGCATCATTAAGCGGTATCAGCAGCTCTTTTTCTTTTAGATATTCAATGTTAATTTGTTCTTGACCGGGAAGAGATGAGTGAATAAAAATAGGTAGTCTCTTGTGAAGGGCTTCGCTGATTGTCACTCCCCCAGCTTTTGTGACAATGGCATCTGCTCCTTCATATAAATCATTCATTTTCTCTCTCGATTTTACATACGAGACCGCTTTAATTCTCGGATGGTTTAATTTTATTAGTTCTTGATACAACTTTTTGTTTTTTCCGCACAGCACATAATACATATACGTACAGTTTTGCGGAAGCTGCTGAAGCATTTTGCGTACATTTCCAAGGCCGGAATTCCCTCCGGCAATCAGTATATGCTTCTGTGGCATGAGATGGTCAATCCGTCTTTTTAAAAACGCTTTATGAACAGGAATTCCCGTTACATAAATAGAAGACTCTTTTACACCGTGAACGTTCTGTAAAAACGCTTTTGTATCCTGATCAGGCACGCAGTGAAGCTCAATTCCATTTTTACCCCATACGTCGCTGACTAAGAAGTCGGTGTATACGTTTATAATAGGAAGATCAATGATGCCTTTTTCTTTTAACCCGCTTAATACACAGGAAGGAAAGCTGTGTGTACAAACAATGACATCCGGCTGCTCTGCATCAATTAATTTCTTCATATGGTATTCGATAATCGGCCACTTTTTCACAACAAAATCATCCATCGTATGGTCGTTTTTTTTGTATACATGACCGTAATAAAATTTTTCAAACTGCTTTGGAAAAACAGAAATCCATTTCATGTATATCGATGAAATCATTTGTTCAAGCGGTTTGCTCCAATAGCTTAAACAATCAATTTTTTGACAAATAACGTGCGAAAAACGCTCCATGATGGCATCCATAACGGCGTCTGCTACTTGGTGATGACCAGATGGCATCTGAAAAAGCGGTAAGAATAAAACCTTCCTCATTGACCATCCCTCCTCTCAAGACGTTTTCGGTTTCTTGTTCTTTTTATAAGTAAATAAATGACGAAAAAAGCTACAGCGCCCATGATAATATACGAAATATGAATTCGATCTCCTACATAGTAACCTAGAATCAGAAAAGAAAGGACCCATACTAGACTTCCTACTACCGATAACAATAAATAAAGTAAAAACGGATAGCGACTTATTCCCGCCATATATGGGCTAATCTGACGCAAGCCTGGAATATATAAACCAAATAAAATGGTCCATATCCCGTATTTATGGTAGCTGCCGCTTGCCGCTTCAATTTTCTCTTTGGTTAACCCTACGTATTTTCCGTATTTATCAAAAAATGGAGTTCCCGCATACCTTCCTAGCCCGTAAGCAGTAAGCATTCCAGTTATAACACCTAAAAAAGCAAAAAGAGATGATTCGTATAAGTTCAGCTGATGTTTGGCAATAAACATGCCTAATAATATTAAAAATGATTCTTCGGGCGCTGGAATTCCAACAATCCCACAAAAAAGTACAAGTAAAATAACAATATAACCATAGGAATGTATATACTGAGAAATAATTGTTAAGTCCACTGCTCGCTCCTCTATTTACGATTGATTCATCAATTGCTGCATGGTTATACTTTCATACCCTTGCTGTTTTAAGTAAGGTAAAAATTCTTCTAGTGCTGCAATCGTCATTTCAGGTGCTTTTTCATCTGCTCCCGGGGTATCTCCATTATCATGTAAAACAAAAATGGCTCCATCTTCTACTTTACGCATTAGTTTTTGAACTAATGCCGTTTTCGTTGTTTTTAGTGTCCAATCCTGAAAGATTCCTGTCCAGATCACAAGGTAATATGGCTTGGCCATTGATAAACTGCTCATATTTAAATGTCCCCACGGCGGACGATAAAAAAGCGGCTTTTGATTTGTTACTTTCTCTATAACCTGTGCACATTGATGAATTTGTCTTTTTAATTGCCAAGGTGTTTGCGTCCATGCACTCACATGACGATGATGATGTATAGCTACTTCATGTCCTTCATCGATCATCCTGTTTAAAATAGACGGGTGTTTTTCCCCTAGTTCTCCCACAATAAAAAAAGTAGCTTTCATTCCATGCAGTTTGAACAAGTCCAAAATTTTTGGCGTATAAACAGGATGAGGCCCATCGTCAAATGTTATAGCTATTTTATGCTTTTTTGCCCCTTTTATTATGACTGATGAATGATAGCGACGATAAAGGGTTTGCGAAATAATGGTATATACACATATAACCATTAGAACGAAAAGTAAAACAATAAAAAAACGAGTCATATGCTTTTAACCATCCTTCTGAATTTAAATCCTGCATTTATTATAACGGTTTACTCAGACTTTGGTTTCATTTTTTTGTGATAGAAGCCAGGAATTTTAAAATAACTTAATACTTTACCTAAAAATAGCTGTTCTGCAAGGATATACCGGAAATAAAATGATATCATAAAATTTCCCTTCATTCAGTAAAAAAAGTACTTTTTACCATTTATATCTATCTTTTGTATGATAACTGTCATTATTTTTTAAAAATAAAAAAACTTCCCGCACGAGTGCGGAAAGTTTTTAAATTAAAATTTTGACCGATACCATTTTTCAGCTGCTTCAATTTCTGTTCGTGTTAACTGATGTCCAAATGATTCCCAATGCACCTGTACGTCCGCTCCGGCTTTTTCTAAAAGCACAGAAAGTTCTTCCGTTTCTGATGCTGGGCAAATAGGGTCGTTTGTACCTGCGCCTATAAAGATAGAGGCGTCGGTCTTAGGCACTTCAATTCCTCTTCTTGGAACCATCGGATGAAGAAGAGCCGCCCCTTTTAAAGAATTCTCATAATGAAATAGCAAACTTCCTGCAATATTGGCGCCATTTGAGTAGCCTACAGCTACGATGTTGCTTCGTTCGAATGAATACGTTTCAGCCGCTTCATCTAAAAATTGATGAAGTTCTTTTGTACGTTCAATTAAATCTTCTATATCAAATATCCCTTCTTGTAAACGTCTAAAGAAACGGGGCATTCCGTTTTCTAGTACATTTCCTCTTACAGATAATACGGAGCAAGAGGAATCAATCATATCTGCAACAGGGAGCAGATCTTGTTCTGTACCTCCTGTACCATGCAACAGCAATAAAGTCGGTTTCGTCTCGTCCGTTCCTTTTTTAAAAATATGTTTCACGTATATCCACTCCTTTTAAATATCTCGAATTAAAGATAATTTTATTATAAGAACTTTCGAAGCATTTGTAAAGGAACTACTGTCAAAGAAATACCTGTATGTTTTGCTGGCAGTATCACATAATACTGAATAACTTCATATGGCCATTGCTCATATGCAGCTAGGTATTTAATTCGTTTGACTTACAGCGGGGAAAGAAATATTCCACTTTTAGCTAAGTGCTCCCGTCAAAAGGTGGATAATGATTAAAACTCGCCCGTCCTCCTTCGTATAAAAAGTGCCCTAGTCTGATAAATTAGTTAATTTTTGCTTTATTTCGTTACTTTCAACAGATATCAGTATTTATACCCGAACGTACTAAATCTTATTTCTTATACGTGTTATAACAACTTTTTTCTATGAGAAACAGAACGTAAAATACCAGCTTGTTTTTTCATAAAGGGGAACAAAGCCCCGAATGGTGCTTTATACGACTTTATTTGACAAACACAAATTTATGGGTAAACTAAGTTCAGATGATTGTATTTCACTTCGTTTCAGTTTAATAAAAAAACGAAGCATCTGCGAGTAAGCAAAAAATAACTGCGTAAAGTGCTATTTATGTCAATCATCTTATACCCTAAAAACTTACCTGCACTTGAATAATAGCCTTTATAAAACTTAGCGCGTCAGCTTATGAACGTTAATACTTTATCATCCATCTCTCTGTTAAAAGATTGAATGGGACAACAAACTTCAGCATTCTTTACATAACGATCTTGTAAAGACAAAGAATGTAGCTATGTGTGAACATGGAATTATTACTTAGTGGAGTGAACCAACATGAGGAAATTTATTTTAGCCTTTTTAGTCGTTGTTTTAATTGTAATGCTAGGAGTTACCTATGTATTAAAGCAATTTCAGCAAACGGCTGATTTATCTTACTCGAAACTGCAGTCGGTTCAAAGTACGATAGTCTATGACAAAAATGACCGTAAGATTGACGAATTGTATAAAACCGTTCCCCGTCAAAATGTTTCGAGCAGTGAAATTCCCGATTATGTAAAAATGGCGTTTGTTGCAACGGAAGACCGTCGCTTTTACAAGCATTTTGGGATTGATTTACAAGGTATTGGCCGCGCCCTTTTTAAGAACATTGTAACAATGAGTAAAGCTGAAGGCGCAAGTACCATTACGCAGCAGTTAGCAAGAAATCTTTACTTATCTAGTGATAAGACCATTAAACGTAAAGTAGATGAAATGTTTCTATCGCTAGGCTTAGAAAGACAATTTACAAAAGATCAAATTTTGGAATTATATTTAAATCAAATTTATTTCGGAAGCGGTGTATATGGTATTGGTGCAGCTTCTCAGATTTATTTTAATAAGCCTGTATCAGATTTAACCGTAGGCGAAGCTGCGCTTTTAGCAGGACTGCCAAAAGCGCCGAGTACGTATTCACCAAGCAATAGTACAGAAAAAGCGACAGCCCGACGAAACGTTGTATTGAAACTGATGCATGACCAAAACGTTATTAGCGATACTCAGTATCAGCAAGCGTTAAATGAACGTGTAGTCGAGCCTAGTATTCCGGTTAAAAAACCGAACTCAAATCAAGCATTTATTGATTATGTAATTAAAGAAGCTGCTCAACAATATGGCGTATCTGCTGATGACCTTTATAAGGGTGGTTATGCCATTTATACAGATTTAGATCCTAATTTACAGGAATCGATTAATAACTCTGTAGCAAATCATACGTTCCGAGATGATGCCATCAACAGCAAAGTAGAGGTTGGAATTTCAGCTGTCAACCCTAAAACAGGTGGGATTTCAGCGATGTATGGAGGACGCAGCTATGAGCGAAACGGCTTAAACCGTGCTACAAGCGGCTATCAGCTTGGTTCAGCTATTAAGCCTTTAGCCGTATATGGTCCAGCCTTAGAAACTGGAGATTATACACCAACTTCACTTTTAAGTGACGAACGACAAGACTTTGGCGGTGGATATAGCCCTAAAAACGCAGAAGGTGAATATCAAAAGCATGTGACAATGCGTGAAGCACTTACTCGTTCACTCAACGTTCCAGCTGTTTGGCTTTTAAAACAAATTGGTATTGATACAAGCGCAAAATTTATGGAAAAAGCTGGACTTCCTCTTGAAGATGACGATAAGTCAAAATTAGGGCTTGCTCTTGGAGGAACGACGACAACGTTCTCTCCCCTTCAGTTAGCACAAGGATATACAACTTTTGCTAACAAAGGCGTCATGACTAAGCCGTACGCAATTCGAAAAATTGAGATGCGCGACGGTGAAGTGAAAAAGCCAGACATTCAGACAGAGCGAGTAATGAGTGAAGAAAATGCGGATACAATGACATCTATGCTGCAAGACGTGATTGAAAAAAGCTATGGAACAGGTGTTAACGCTCGTTCTTCACGAGATGCTGCAGGTAAAACTGGTACAACCAACGATGTCAAAGATGCTTGGTTTGTCGGGTATACCGATGATGCAGTCGTTTCTATCCATGCTGGCTTTGATAATGCTAATTCTACGCAAACAACGAAATATTTATCAGGCGGCGGCGGACAAGACCCTGCTACACTGTTTAGCTCAATTATGAATAACTGGTAACCAAAAAACCTCCAACTTCACTGTTGGAGGTTTTTTTAAGATAAATGCGTTTTATGCTTAAGTGAAAAAAAGGAAACGTTGATGACTTTGCAAATCGTTACATAATGCAGAACGGTCAAGACAACCACGCCACAGTTCATTCCGATAATAATTCCCTGCATGCCAATATTGGTTTGTGATCCTAGGAAAAACATGAGGGAAAAAGATACAATATGAGACCAAATCGTATGGTAAAAAGCATCTTTTACATACCCAAGGCCAATTAAATAAGCTTGAAGCGGGACGGCAAAGAAGTGAAAAAGAAAATACGGCCATAAAGCCTTTAAATAGTACACGGCCTCTGTAGAATGAAAAAACAAGTTGGTAAGCGGCTCAGCAAAGAAATACATCGCCACTATAGACGGAATCCCATATAAAAATGTCATTTGCATACTTTGAGTCAAAAGTCTTTGAAGCTGTTCTTCCTGATTTTTCGCATGAGCTTCAGATACAGCAGGTATTAGTGCTACTAAAAGAGAATGAGCAAAGAAAGCTGGAAAAAAGCCGATCGACATCGCTACTCCTGTCAGCATACCAAAATGCTGCGTTGCCCCGGTTAAAGTCATTCCAGATAAAACGAGCGCGTGTTTGATTAAAAACGGCTGAATAGCATTACATACCGCATTAAATAAACGCAGTCCCGTGGTCGGAAGTGAGACGCCTAACAGCTTTTTCCGAATCTCACTTGGAGAAAGCAGAGGTCTGTGCCCTCTTGATAAAACACTTAACTGAGTAACATACGTGATAAAAAAATAAAGCAAAATAACAGCTTCGGTTCCAATTAGCGTACAAATCGCAATAAACAGCGACATTTTAACATCTGTGAAAGCAAACATTTGAAAAACAACAAATAAAATAGTTAGCTGAAAGGCTTTGCGGATAAAATTAGACACAGCGATAGTCGTCATATTATTTTTACCCGTAAAATATCCACGAAGCACCGCTGAAAATGAAACAACCGGAATGAAACATAGTACAACCCATTTTAAGTAAGGATGATAGTGACTAAAAAATGGAAAGGCTGCTAATACGGCCAGTGTAATAAAAAAGATTCCCAAACTCACAGCAGTCGCAAAAATGGTGGCATGCTTCATCATATGCTGATGTTCTTTGCGATGATGTTCAGCAAGAAATTTAGAAATAGAAATAGGCAGTTCTAAGTTAGCTACGGTGGCAATAAGAAAAATGATAGGAAGAACGGTCATGTACATGCCCATACCTTCCCTTCCTAATTCTCTAGCAAGTACCATATTTACAAGGAATTCAATTAACTCTCCCGCAAAGGCAGCACCTGCTAGAATAAACGTTCCTTTCAAAAAAGTGTTCATCTCGTTATCTCCTCTATTTCCCGTCCTTTTTCATCACTACCTCTTCTCTCTATGTATATGACAAGCTCGATACGAATTATTTGTCTAATTGTATTTTTCGGTGTACAAGTTCTCGTATAATGTTCAACCTATGTGAAAAAAAACCGTTATATACCTTTTTTACATAGGAAATTCATTCATTTCTTATATTTTGGCTCTCAAAACTTACATAGAGAAAACAGGAGACCCAATGAGCCTGCTGATTGCTAACGGGAATAGAGCATGTTGTTTTAATGTAATAAATTCACATATTAGTTAAGCGTCTTTATTCATTATTTCCTGTGGATGCGATTCTTTTTTTGATACCGAGGCGTTTTTGCCTAGTACAACCGAAAAGACAACAATTATTGCTATAGCAAGAGTAAAAAGTGTAATTGATTCGCCTAGAAATAGAGCTGCAAACAGAATCATTAAAAATGGCTGTAAATATTGAACCTGACTAACTCTGGCTATTCCCCCCATAGCCATCCCGCTGTACCAAGCAACGTATGCTAAAAATTGACTCACTACTGAGAGATAAATCAAACTAACCCACGCTTGTAAAGGCGCATGAAGCATCTCAGCTGTAATGCTTAGTCCCACTGGAATCATAAAAAATGGCGCACCGATGATAATGGCCCAAGCAATCACTTGCCAGCTGCCTAATTCTCTTGCCAACACCCCTCCTTCTGCGTAGCTCAGTCCAAGTATCAGCACCGCTGCTAGTAAAGCTGCATCGGCAAACTGCAGTTGACCAAATCCGAGGTGAAGAGCATACACGATAACAGCTGCAGAACCAATCATGCTTGATATCCAGAATTTGAAAGAAGGACGTTCACCCCCTCTAAACATCGCAAAACCGGCTGTGGCTAATGGTAAAAGAGCGAGTTCAACCGCTCCGTGAGAAACTGGCAATGATTTCATTGCCCAGGAAGTGAGCAGAGGAAACCCTAAAACTGCGCCTAAAGCCACGATCAGCAGACTTTTAAATTGGCGAAGAGAAGGAATTTTTTCTTTTCGTACAATCAATATCACAGCTACTAAAATAGCAGCTACAGCTGTTCTTCCTAAACCGGCGACTGTCGTTCCAAAATACTCGACTGCAATGCTTGTAGAAGGAAGGGTTAAGCTAAAACAGATAACACCTACTACCCCGAGCAATAAGCCCATTTTCTCTCTCGTTTCTTTTTGCATCTTACCCTACCCCTGTCTTTTTATTTTTCAGAACTGTACCATTTTTCTAAAAAAAGTTCTGATATAATTAAAAGGATAGCGCAGGACAACGAGTAAAATAAATCATTCTTTTACCTATCTGTACGGGTACAAATTAAAGGAGTAGGACCTATGAGTTTAAAATATTTGAAAATCATGGAAGAAATTAAGCTTGGCCTAGCAAGCGGATCGCTTATTGCAGGTGGTAAACTCCCTTCTGTTCGCCGACTCTCCCAACATTTTTCGTGCAGCAAGAATACCGTTATCAAAGCGTACAGCGAACTAGAAAAAGAGCATTTAATTTATTCTGTTCCTAAAAGCGGCTACTACGTTGTGGCGGAATTTCAACATAGGACGAAGGAAAATGAAGTGATTGATTTCTTGTCTGCTGGTCCAGATAAAAACGTTATGCCTTATCTTGAATTTCAGCATTGTATAAACCAAGCGATTGAACACTACAAAGAAGAGCTTTTTACATACTCTGATCAACAAGGCTCTTACTCATTACGGGTACAGTTAGTGAAACACTTGCAGAATCTACAGGTGTTCACTCAAGCTGAAAGGTTAGTTGTTGTATCCGGGTCTCAGCAAGCTCTTCACTTATTAGTTTCTATGCCCTTTCCAAATGGAAAAAATAATATCCTAATTGAACAGCCCACTTATTTCGGTTTTATTGAATCTCTTACCCTGCACCACGCTACTACTTTTGGGATCGAGCTATCGATGGAAGGGATTGATCTTGATCGTTTGGAGTACATTTTCCGAAATAATGACATAAAATTTTTCTATATTATTCCAAGGTTTCACAATCCTCTTGGGCATTGTTATACAAATTTTGAGAAGAAAAAAATCGTGGAGCTAGCCGAAAAATACGATGTATATATAGTGGAGGATGACTTTTTGGGCGACCTTGATCCCGATGCAAAATCAGATCCTTTATTTTCTTTTAATCCTTCTGGACGAGTTATTTACATTAAAAGCTTTTCGAAAATCTTTCTTCCCGGGTTACGCATTGCTGCTGTCGTGCTTCCTTCGTTAATGAATAGCAACTTTTTACGATATAAATTCAGTTCGGATTTTAATAGTTCAGCGCTTTCTCAAGGTGCTCTTGAAATTTATTTAAAAAGCGGCATGTTTACTAGTCATCTTAAAAAGATAAAAGAGGTATACCATACCAAAATGCAAACTCTTGTAGAGGCTTGTGATTCATTGCTGCCGGCTCATACACATTTTTCTAAACCAACTTCAGGATTCTATTTATCCATTAGTTTGCCTGAGCATGTAACAGCAAAACAGATCGTTCACATGCTAAACGAGCAGCACATATATGTTGATGATGCTTCTAGATTTTTTTTACCAGAATACAAACGAAACACTCTTCTCCGATTAAGCATCTCACAAGTAAATAAGAATACGATCAAACGAGGAATTGAACAGCTGGCTCAGTGCATTACTTTAATTGATGATAGAAAAAATCATCCTATCCCAAATAACCTTTTCTCCCTGTAGAATGGTAATTCAATGGACATACTAAACGAAAAGAAGCCAAGGAATTAGAATCCTTGACTTCTTTTATTTAACCGTAACGGTTATAAGAGGCATGTTATGCGTCCCTTTTGCAGAAACGTGTGACTGCACGGTATATGTGCCAGGCTCAGAGAAAGATGTTTGTATCTCATATACACCTTCTCCTATTTGTTTAGGTTTTAACATCTTCCCTTTCCCGTCGCCATCTTTTTTCTCTATTTCAAATTCAATCAGTTCAACATCATCATTATTCACTTTTTCGTTTCCATATGTAACTTCAGCTTTGTAGTTACCGCTTTCATTTTTCCGTAACGCTTCTGGACCTTGAAGATTTACGTTCAACGGTTTTGGCTGTTCAGCATTTGTGCTTTGAGCAGGTTCCTGACCACAGGCCGTTAAAAGTAAGCAAAGGCTGATTATAGATATACTTATTCTTTTTTTCATGTATTCATCTCCTTTTTAAACCCTTTGTTTAACTATAACGCGTATTGCAAAGAAAAAAATGAATTTTTCTAAAAAAGAAGGATTTTTAAAGATTTTTTAAGAAAAAAAGTTCATACTGATACTAACTAGTTTTTTCCAAGGAGGAAGAAAATGAATTCAGCTAAATCTCCAGCTAAACAATCATGGCTACAGATATTAATCAAAAATAAAAGTGAGCGTAAAAAAGTGATCTTGATCTTTACTATCTCTTTTTTACTAGTTGTAGCAGGGCTTATTTACATCCCTATTTATAAACACTCCCTTCCGATTGATTCTAAAATATATGAAGGGAATTTTAAAGAGCTTGGTTCAATTGCAAGAATTGGTTTCTTTGCAGCTTTAGCCATTTATCCTATTTTTTTATTATTAAAGTGGAAACCGTTATCGCACATAAAAAAAGGAAATTTTGAGTTAAAACCGCTTATTCAATTTTTAGCCAAGTACGTTCGTCAGTGGCACGTGCCCATTGCTCTTATATCAACTGCCTTGGTTATTTTACATGGTTATATGGCTTTAATAAGAGGATTTCAAGCAAATTTCACGTACTTTTCAGGCATTATTACGATGGCTGTTCTAGCTTGTTTACTTGTAATGGGCGTAAAGCGCTATAAACGTACAGATAAAAAGTGGCATCTTAAATTTGCTATCTCTTTTTTGGTTTTGTTTATGGTTCATGCTACGTTTTCATAACTTGCCATTGTTTAACCTTTTTTATATAGGGTACAGTTCACAATAAGTACATGATATGTATCACTATACGTTTTACATCATTTAGGAGGTATACACATGGCAAGAGTGTTAGCTGTATTATCAAGCGGATACGAAGAAAAAGATTATCACACAGGTTGGTGGGCAGAAGAATTATTTGCTCCGCTGCAGAAGCTTGAGGGCGCAGGACACACCGTTGATTTAGCCTCACCTTTTGGAGGTAAGCCGGAAGTAGACGTTCGAAGTATTTCAGAAGACTTTGATCCAAATGGAACATATAAGAAATTATATGAATCAGGAAGAGCGGATCAGACAATGAAGCTTGAAGAAGTAGATGCTGAGAACTATGACGTTATCTTAGTAGTAGGCGGCCACGGCGCTATGTTTGACTTAGCAAAAAATGTGGACTTGCATGCACTTATGAACAAAGTGTACGACAACGGAGGTATTTTAGCAGCTGAGTGTCACGGACCTTCTGTTTTTGCTTTCTTGAAAGGATCCGATGATGAACTGTTAATTAAAGGACTAGACGTAACCGGTTATCCTGATGAAATTGAACCGGAAGAAGTACTTCCTTTTTTACCATACAGTTTAGAACAAGAGCTTCGTGAAGTGGCTAATTACATCCCGGAGATGGATAAAAAAGCATATGCCGTTTGGGCAAATGATCAAATTGTCACAAGCCGAGATCCTTTTTCTTCGGAACTAATGGGTGATGAATTAGTTAAAAAGCTAAATAAATAAACTAAAAAAGACTGTTTTTCAAGCAGTCTTTTTTGTTTGTTCTATAGTGATGTTTGAAACTGCTGCTCCACCAACCGCCGGTAAAAAGCATGAGAGGCTAACAGCTCTTTGTGCGTCCCGTTTCCTGTAACTCTCCCTTCTTCTATTACAACAATTTGGTCTGCATTAATGACCGTAGATAGACGATGAGCAATGACGAGTGATGTGCGTTCTTTCATTACCGTTTCCAATGACTCTTGCACAAGCTTTTCTGATTCGGAGTCCAAGCTAGCTGTCGCTTCGTCCAGTAGTAAAAACTGGGGATTGCGTAACAGTGCTCGGGCAATTGCAATACGCTGTCGCTGTCCTCCTGAGAGATTAATACCTCTTTCTCCAATCATTGTTTCGTATTGAGCTTCAAAGGACTGAATGAAATGATGAGCATTCGCTAACTTCGCTGCTTCTTCTATTTCTTCATCCGTCACATGCCTCTCTAACCCGTAAATGAGATTTTCTCGAATTGTTCCTGCTAAAATCGGAGAATCCTGCTGAACATAGCTAAACAGGTGACGCCACGAACGTAAGTTGACGTTTTGACTGTCTGTTCCATCCAAGAATATGTGCCCCGATGAAGGCTCATAAAAGCGTTCGATAAGCGAAAAAACAGTAGATTTCCCAGCTCCGCTAGGTCCAACAAAAGCGGTAACTTCTCCTTTTTTAGCAGAAAATGAAACTTCCTGCAATACTGGTTTATCTTCATATTGGAAAGCAACTTTATCGAACCTTAAACTCCCTACCTGTTCAAGCACTTCTCCATTTTCATAGTTCTCTTCTTTCTCAGCTAATATATCAAAAATTCTTTCTGAAGCTCCTTTGGTTTGCTGAAAGCTCGTAACAAATCGGGTAAGTGAACCAACTGGAACCATAATTTGAAAAAGGTAAAGAACAAAAGCCACCAGCTCTCCTGCAGTGATAAATCCCTCACTCACCCGGTAGGCACCAAACCCGACGATGGCAATCATAACAGCGGTCATCACCGTGCTAATAATCGGTGTAATGATGGCTTCAATTTTAGCTCTCTTTACACCGAAGAGGTAGAGTGACTGAAACGATTGTAAGCCCGAATCAACTTCTTTTTTCTCTGAACCGGATACTTTAATCAAACGGATTTCACTCAGCATTTGAGCTAAAAAAGCCGTAAGCTTGGACATTTTATCCTGCTGCTCACGTGCAATTTTATGTATTTTTCGCGCTAGCGGCATAACCAGTACAAACATAACGGGAATAACCGCTAATAAAATGAGCGTCATGGGTACATCAAGCGTAAATAAAATAACAACGGCAACAATAATAGATAAAATATTTTTAACAAAGTCAATCATTTCTGTTGACAATAAATTCATCACAATGGTTGTATCATTTGTAATGCGGCTTACCATTTCACCTGAACGATTTTGATCGTAAAATGAAACAGGAAGCTTTATGAGCTTGTTCCACACTTTATGTCTGAGTTCTTTTACAACACCTTGCCCTACTTGAGCAAGGAGATAAAGAGACAGTGCGCTTGTTACCATTTGAGCAGCAAATAAGCCAAGAAGTCCTGTCACAAGCTGTGGTGAGACGCCTGTTGAAATTTTCTCCATCACTTCTTTAATAACAAGAGGAATGGAAAGAGAAGCTCCCGTATTGATTAAGGCCAGTATAAACGAAATGACTAACTTCCCTGTCGGAGGGTTTGTTAACAACCACAATTTTTTAAATGAAAAATTAATTCCTTTTTGCGTTTTCATCTTAGTTCCTTTCTAATTCTCTTAATAGGTGATATACATACCTTAGGTAGACACCTGAAACTTTACCTTCAAAGTTCTATCTTATTTTACACCATTTCTTTTCTCAACCTGAACTTCTAAGCTTTTACCCATTTTTTGAACTCGTCTATACAAAAATGACAAGCTGGTCATATACTATGGTACACTGAATTTCTTTACTAGATGAGAGGTTGAATAAGAATGTCTGTTTATATTAAATCTATTTCAATTGGAACCATTTCTGGCGGTATCGTTATTTTTGGAAACGCAGGAAATATATCGCCTCCAAGCGGCTCTACGTCCAGCTCTGGTTCTGCTTCTAGTTCTAGTTCTAGTTCTAGTTCTAATTCTCAAATGCCGATGCCTCCCTCTCCGGGAAAAGGCCCGAGGGATAACACAGCTTTTAATGCCTAACAAAAAAACAGTGAGAGATTTCTCACTGTTTTTATACTTGAATACTTGTCATCATCGCAATATAAAAAGCAAAAACAAACAAACCTGCACTTAATACGCTAAGCCATACTGTCTTTTTGTAAAAACAAATAAGTACATACACAAAAAACAGCAGTGCGACAAATAAGAACAAGGTTCCTACCACCGTTACTTGAAAGGTTAAAGGAAGCGTCACTTGCTTTCCATAAATAAATGGAAGAATCGATGAATCCATTGCCATATGACTTATATTGGCTGGCGGCGATTGCGTCACCATAATAGCTGTAAATAAAAAAATGATAAGCAAAATAATGCTTTCTGCTCGAATCCACGCCACGGGCTTATATTCTGGCTGTTTTATGGCTTTCTTCATAAGAAAGCCATTAATAACGGCAAATGCAAGCAGTGGAATAATCGTAATATGCTTTAGTAAAAGAGACTGTCCGTAATCTGTAGCCCATGAATTCACATAGTCGGACAGACCCATGATAATAATCATCGAAATGAATCCACTTAATGACAGAAGTACAAAGCAACCGATCGCAAAAGGAGTAAACCAGCTTAAGAAATTTTTCCAATTAGAGGTTTCTTTTGAAAAAGCGGCAACAATTAGAACCACTCCTCCCCACAGTCCAACTGCTAAAATATGAATGGAGTGAGAAAGCATCCCACTAAGCGCAGAAGCGGAAGCTGCGTGACTCGCATAGGCGATTCCTCCAACCAACGCCAAAGTCAGCAATGTATACATATGAGAGTGGCTCTCTATTGTGACAGCAATCATACATAAGATAGCCATCAGCACAACAAAAATCCAGGCGTGTCCTGTTCGTGTTTCTAATAATACAAGACGAACTGTTTCACCTAACCCTCTTATTTTTGAAAAAGATAAAATAATCTCAAGCGAATTTCCAACCGAAAAAATAGCGACAGCCGCTGCACTTGCAAGTAGCCATCGCTTTGATAATAAAATTGTTGGCTTTTTTGTAAGCGGCACATATTGCAGTACGGCAAATCCTAATAATAAGGAAAGACCTACGTATGTGAACCACTCAAAAACAGGCAACAAAATATTCATCTTTTTAAGCCTTTTTCTTTCTAAAGATTAAGAGTAATGCTCCAACCACCACTACAATCGCAATAATCATGATAACAAAAAACGATGAAGAATCATTGTTCTCTGTTTTTTCATCATTCGCTACTGCACTTTTTTGGTGTTGTTCAGATTGCTTGGCGTCTTGCTTTTTTTCACTATCTTTTCCGGCTGCTTGAGTATTCTCTTCTTTCGCTTCATCTTTCACATCTACTTTAAAAGCAATCGAATCTTTCATTACATGACCATCTTCCCCTACAATTTCCCAGTTCACTGTGTAAGAGCCGTTTTCAAGAGGCTGATCGACAGAAGCTATTAAATCATGACCCTCTACTTTTTGCGATGCAAGTGAAATTTTTTGTCCATCTTTTGTAACGGTTATAGTACTAATTTTCTCGATGGGTGTTTCAAAGGTTAATTTAATTTCTTTTAGAGGAGCTGTAACAGTTGCACCGTTTTCCGGCACGGTTGTTTGCACATGTGTATGCGCAAAACTAACTGTCGGAACAGCTAAAAAGCATGCTAAAAGTAAACCTATTATTTTTTTCATATTTAGGACTCCCTATCTCTTTTTCTTTTTTCATCATATCCAAAAATGCTTTTATGTAGACGTTTCCGAACACGATCTATTTTCCTAGTAAGTGTACTCCTTTTTTACTCAGTCTCACAATAACTATTACCAATTCGTTATAAAATGTTCACAAATCCTAGGTAAGGTGCCGATGTAATTTTTTGAATATTCTTTCAGACTATCCTTGAATATAGTAAAATAGTTAAATAAGATGGCTGACTTTTTTCTAGCTTAAAACCCCATACAGAAAGGATAGAAACAATGAAAAAGTATACATGCCCTTGCTGTGGTTATCAATCGTTAGACAGTGATGGTGACTATGATATTTGTGAGATATGTTTTTGGGAAGACGATCCGTACCAAAAGCTGAATGCCAACGAATTAGGAGCCAACTCTATTTCTTTAATAGAAGCGCAGCAAAATTTTATAGTCTTTGGAGCGTGTAATAAAGAAAGCTTACAGCACGTGAGAAAGCCTTCTGTTCAAGATGTAAAAGATTTTAACTGGAAACCTATTATAAGTCACGAGTAGCAAAACTAGTTTATAAAAAAAGAATGCTTGCAAAAGCATTCTTTTTTGGAGTCAGTAAGAAGTGGAAACAAATGTAGAAAGCACATTTGTAAACCTATAAAAAGTTTGAGTTTTAGACGAAGCTCTTCCTTTTGAAGTGAATGAATGAAACATAGCACTTCGCAGCGGTTGACTAATCTCTAATTGAATACTTTTCCCGGTACGATTTTTATTTGCAATGTTTCTAGGGTTAATGCCTGCAATCTCATCGTGCCCTTTTGTAATCAGTTCCGCCGGAAATCCATTTTGATTTAATAATTGCGTTAATTTTTTTGCACGCTCCCGATCAGTTCCCCCCACAAAAATATGTTTTTCGTTCCCAGAATACCCGTGAAGAGATAAAACATTATCATACTTGCTTACTATCTTACGCGCTGTGGGCTCATCAAAATGAGTGCTTGTGAGGTGCAGGTCTCGTGACCCTTTCGACTTTAACGATTCGAATAGGTAAAGAGCATTTTGTTTGCTAAGCTCTTTGGCAATTTCGCTTGTTCCCCCTTCAATTCCTCCACCGTGTGGAGCAAAGATAAGGACAGGGCTTTTCGTTTCTTTGGTCGTCACTTTATAGCTAGCTGAAGACTCGTGCTGTGAGAGCTGCTTGAAATTTTGATATTTATCAGTTGATGCACTAGATGTGTCTTGAAAAGGTGAAATAAATAAAACGAGTAGACAGATACATAAGGTAGAGAAACTTACTAAACGATAGCTTTTCAATTTGTACTCCTGCTTTCCATTGTGCAATAAGACCTAAAACATTAGAATCTTAAAAAATCCAAAAATAATATTTTCGGTAGTCTTATTTACTTATCGTTATAAATTATAATTTATTTAATAGTTCTAAATACCTATTTATATTATTTAAAAAAACTTCAGCGCATATCTACTGAAGTTTTTTTACTTTTTTTGTTTTTATTTATTTAAAGCAAGCGCCAAACTAATTTTATCCAGCCAAAGAAGGCGATCCATAAAGGTATGCTCAAAGATGTTCCCCACGCTAAACCAATTAAGAAGTTTCCTCTTTCGATCATACAAACCACTCCTTATGAACATTGTAGGTGAACAAGTACAATTCTATACCTTCACTATAACAGAAAGCGCTTTCATTTAATAGTAACTTACACGTTTTTAGTTCTATATTCATACAGAAAACCGGATTTCAAGTAGATAAAGGGCGATATATAAGAAAATGAATAATTACAAGATGTAAAAGTATAATCATCTACTAAAAAAAAGAAACCTTCTTTGAAGGCTTCTTTTCTAGGTGTTTTTTATTGTTCGCCGCTGCGCTGCAAGCGATTCTCAATAAATAGGCGTTCAACAAATTTATTTAGCTGGGCTTGATACAAACGGCGTTCATCTAGCGTTTTTGCGTCTTGTATTTGTTGCTTAAAGCGTTTGATTTGCTGTCTTTGTTCAACCGTTACATGATGAGAAAGAAGCATAGGTCCCCCTCCATTTCACTAACGTTTGAATTAAGTAAACCAAGGTTTACCAAAACAAACAACAAACCTGTTAGCTTCTCTTACATAAATTTTTTACTCAGCCTCTTTAGCCCCAACTAATGCTAAACCTGGACCGTACGGCGTTGTATGAACATCTAACATTAATTCATTGGTATAAGGCACAATAGAAGCTTCCATTGCTACTTGTACTCCGTTAACTTCATATACTTCATCATTTTCAAAAGGCTCTTCAAAAGCTAACCCAATATTAGGGATTTCACAGCTAATTCCTTTGAAATACAAGCGAATTCCTGTTATCTCCTGCTCTTCAAGTATATTGTTAATTAATTGTTTTGCTTCTGGTGTAATATGCATAACTAATCCTTCTTCCTTTCCATACTCTTGCTCTATCCTATCATATCTTTAAAGTTTTTAAAGAGAATAACTGCAATTTAAAAGTATTTCGATTATCATTTAATAATTATTATAAATAAGTATTGATTTTAATTTAATATTTGATATAATATAAACATAAGATAACAACAACTCATTAGGAGGCTATTAACTATGAATTTAGAAAACGTATTGAACCAACAAATTGCCGATTTTAACGTATTGTATACGAAGCTACATCGCTTTCACTGGTATGTAAAAGGACCTCAATTTTTTACGCTTCATGAAAAATTTGAAGAATTCTATAATGAGACGGCGGACTATATAGATGAATATGCAGAACGATTACTAGCCATTGGAGGAAGCCCAATTGCTACAATGAAGCAATTTTTACAAGCAGCTACTCTTTGTGAAGATGGAAACGAGCAAACGAGTGACGAAATGGTAGAAACCTTAATTAATGACTATACGTTACTTGTTAAAAACTTAAAAAATGCAGTTGAAAAAGCTGAAGCAGCACATGATCACGTAACAGCTGACTTATTTATTGGAACAATCGGCAACATTGAAAAACATATTTGGATGCTAAAAGCTGCTTTACCTGTAAAAACATCTGTAAATGCATAAAAAGAGCCTAACCGGCTCTTTTTTACGTTTGTTGATTTACTTTTTTTTGTCTTTGCAGCCACATAAAAAAAGACATATCATCGTGAATGCCATCTTCTAGCACAGCCTTATAGACGTGATCACTCGTATAATAGCGATTATATCCGCTTTGCTGTTTGAAAAATAAAATGCATTCCCGCTTCTTTTCAGTGAGAAGTGATTTTAATAACTCTTGTTTCTCAACTTTGTCCTTCACGATATTTTCTGGAAGCACGGAAATATCAAGCTTCCACTCTTCTCCCTTCTGAATCATATACACACTCCACTGATACTTATCTTTTTCATTAGCAAATATCATCTTATAAGGGTTAAAACGTTTTGTAAGCTGATACCCCATGTGAAAAATAGATTCTTCATCCATTTCATCATTTCCTACGTAAAAATTAAGGATGCGATTTGTCATGACATTTAACTCGAAACTCTCCCCTGAAAGAGGACAACCATATTCTTTTAACAGATCCAATAAATGATTGGATACCACCAGTTGATGCGCTTCATGTTTTAATTCACTTGAGTATGACAGCAGCTCATTCATGTTTTTTGATTCCCCTATCTATAGATCGTGAATTGTTATTGATATTCGCTTTTTTTTCATAAAACCCTTTCACTTTTACCCTTTAATTAAATAACTAGATGTAAATTAAGTTATGTAGAGCAACATTTTATGAATAAATCAAGTTTAAGTATAAAACCTGAAGAAGTTTAAAGACTATAGTCGATACCGATTTTAAGGAGGACTTAGTATGAATAATCACGAACTTCCTACAAACATGCAAACTGGAGCTGTACCCCCTCAATTGAACCATGGAGGGCATGAACTATTTGACGTTCATGAAACACTTGCCGGCTCGATTAATGTAATGGATCAGTTTATGATGTTTAGGCAATATGTAAAAGAACAAGAGCTGCTTGATATCATTGATCGGCAATATCAGTTTATTTTAAATGAATATAATTTAATCGTAGAAGCTTTTTCTACTGGTCAAAAGCCGGCCGGTTCTACACATGTGTATAACATGAAGCAGTCTCATACCTTTGTTTATGGCTTAAAGCCTTCGCAGCCTAAAAAGCCGAATCAGTCCGTTGAGGAAATTAATGAAAAAGGCATATCAGGTCATATGCTAGGTCTAGTCAAGTCTCAGGCATCTCTTTTAACCATGACCGCTTTAGAAATAACAAATCCTGTTGTTCGCCGAATATTCGGAGACAGCGTTCCTAATTGGATTGAAATGGCTTATGAAATTTCTCTTTATCAAAATAAACACTATTATTATCAAGTGCCTCAGCTTGCAAAAGAAGATATGCAGCAAATGATCACAAGTTTTGCAAAAGCAGCTGCCTCTCCTCAGATGCCTAATAACCATAAGCTGCATTAATTAAAAGAGGCTGGGACAAACGTATTTTAATTAAAGGAAGATCCGAACGATTCATCGTTCGGATCTTTTCATTGGTAGGGTGAATATAGGTTTAATGTTAATATATTTAGAGTTGCTTCTAGCTGTTGATTGGAGGGCAAGGCAAAGACTTCTTCGGAAAGCGAAGTCATGCACACAAATCAACAGCGGTGGAACAAGCGATCCATACTCGATCATTTATCCAATTTGTTCCCTTTTAGATTCGATGAATATAGTTGTGTCTCAATCTCTTTTGCGCATATATTTCAGAAAATGACAAAAAACTATGCATTTTGAATTATTTTCTGAATATTTGTAGTATTTTGATTAATTATGTATTATAATAAATTTAACCAATAGAAAGGAGTGAGAGATGCATCATATATACTCGGATTACAGTTAAAGGAGGTGTCATAACACGCTCGCAATACGTTTGCTAAAAGTCAGTTGAACTGTAGAACCGATATGTGATAGACCATGATGGTAAAGTTAAGATTAATTCCCCTAAATGAACATGTAACATAATAAACTGCTTCTTATTCTTTTTAAAGATAGAAGCAGTTTTTTTATGTGCGTTTTTCTTTTCCGGATTTAATACATGTTTTCTCCACTTTGGCTAACACTTAAGATATACATTTACGTACAAGGTGGTGACTTTAATGATCGCCGTAAAATTACTATTAGTCGCGGTTTTAATTGCATTAACTGCTTTTTTTGTAGCGACAGAATTCGCTATTGTAAAAGTAAGGAGTTCAAAAATCAATCAGCTTTTAGAAGAAGGAAATAAAAAAGCCATCTCTGCCAAACATGTTATTACGCATCTAGATGAATATCTATCCGCTTGTCAGCTTGGTATCACCATCACGGCTCTTGGGCTTGGCTGGCTTGGTGAACCGACGCTAGATCGGTTGCTTCACCCTCTTTTTACTACCTTCCATACGAATGAGCCGCTTGCTGGTATTTTATCTTTTGTCATTGCATTTGTTGTTATTACTTTTTTACATGTTGTCTTGGGAGAATTAGCTCCTAAAACGTTTGCTATTCAAATGTCTGAACAAATTACGCTGAACTTTGCAAAACCGATTATCGTGTTTTACAAACTTATGTATCCGTTCATTAAAATATTAAACGGCTCAGCTCGTATGCTGACCAAGGTTTTTGGTATAACGATGATTTCAGAAAATGAAGCTGCTCATAGTGAAGAAGAGCTTCGCATTTTGTTATCTGAGAGCTTTGAAGGCGGTGAAATCAATCAATCCGAATATCGATATATGAGTAAAATTTTTGATTTTGATGATCGTTTAGCTAAAGAAGTAATGGTCCCTCGTACGGAAATTGTGAGTGCTTCAAAAGACGACGTCGTAGAGGTTTTTTTGCAAATCGCAAATGTCGAAAAATATACGCGCTATCCAATTGTTGAAGATGGGGATAAAGATAAAGTAATCGGTCTCGTTAATATTAAAGAAATTTATAACGATATTGTATTTAATGAAAAAGACGGCACCAATACGTTGGAATCGTACGTCAAGCCTATTTTTAAAGTAATTGAAACCGTACCTATTCATGACTTGCTTGTAAAGATGCAAAAAGAACGTATTCAAATGGCTATTCTCTTTGATGAGTATGGCGGAACTGCTGGGCTTGTCACAGTAGAAGACATTATTGAAGAAATTGTGGGAGAAATTCGAGATGAGTTTGATACGGACGAAATTCCTTATGTACAAAAAATTAAAGACGATCATTATATTCTTGACGGAAAAATGCTCATTAGCCAAGTAAATGATTTACTCGGCACGGATATTAGCGACGAAGAAGTAGATACCATTGCCGGGTGGGTGTTAACCGAAAAGTTTGATGTGACCAAAAATGATATCATTCAGCATGAGCAATTTTACTTTAAAGTGTTGATTATAGAAGATTTTCACATTAAGTATATAGAAGTAAAAAAAAGAAAGAAGAAAGAAAAAAAGGATGATCATCATTAATCATCCTTTTTAGTTATTCAAAACTCCTTTTACCAATCGTCTCCTCCATCAAAAAAATCTCCATCCAACAGGTCCTCCCCGGCTTCTTCAATATCTTCTCCAATTTCACCAAGAGCCGAGTCTTCAAACATATCATCCATCAAATTCTCAATGAGCAGCCCGCCTAACATACCTGCTGCAAAGCCTCCCATTGCTCCTCCTAACCCGCTCATACGTGGGTGGTGTGAACGCTGATCATAGTGAGAAGGCTTATAATACTCATAGTCTCGAGGGTTTTCCATCATCTCTTCCATCGCTTCTTCCAGCAAGCGAGCGATAGTGGATGGCTGGCTTAGTTCATCGTTTGTAAAAAAGAGTTCGTTTTTTATTTCCCTCTCTCGGCCGAAAGAAGGTAAATCTAGCTCCAACAACACGCGAATACCTTCTCGTTCAATGGCTACCTCAAACTCAACCTCATTTACATACCCCTTTAAGAAGTCTGTAGGAAAAAATGCAAATTCTTGTTTGTATCCGTTAAATTTTCCTGAATGATGTTTTTCTCTAAACCCAAGTGCTTCAAATCCCTCTACTAGCTGATATAGGCTTTTTGGAGCTTTAATGCGCACAGGGTCCCGGTCTGTTGAGTCAACTCCTCCTTCAATATCTAAGTATGTCTTAAAGAAATAGCTAACGTTGCTCGCAGAGATTGGAAGATCCAAAGGTAAATGATATGTAAATGGAATTTCTTTTTTCTCTCCTTCACTAATTGTAAACGAGGAAGCTGCGCGCAGGCTTTCCACACGATGTGTATGCATTTGACCGCTTTTCATTTGAACTTCAAGCCAAAATTCAACATCAATTAAATTAATATGTTGCTGAACGTTTCCACCTTGGATGACAATAGCTCCTTCAATTACTTGACCGAGCGTATAGGCCGTTTCATTTAGTCGTAAATCCACTTTGGCAGCTCCAACTCCAATTTTAGCAAACATTTTTTTAAACATTTTTTTTCCTCCTCCAAAATGCTCTTACTATATATACGAAGTATACCGTTTATAAGTTTCAACTTACAAAAAAAGAACTCAATTTCTTGAGTTCTTTCTGTTGCTTTGAAGCTCCTGTATTAAAAAACCCAGCCCCAGCAGCAGTTACGTCTTTTGCAGCAATGACGTTTTTTACAACCGCCGTGATGTCCGCCGTGATGACAGCCACTGTGGTTACCATCGTGATGCCCTCCATCGTGGTTACCGCCGTGATGTCCACCATGATTGTCGCCATGACCCCCACCGTGGTTACCGCCGTGATCGCCACCGTGACCCCCGCCATGATGACATTTTTTATGACCTGAACGATGATCATCATCATGTTTAGGACAATGATCGTTATGCTTATAATCGTTATGACAGCATTTTCCTTCATGGCTACTTCTTGGATCATAACCAGAAGTTTTGTAATAATACTGATTAGAACACCAGCAACAGTTCTTTTTGTTGTTGTAACTCACATAAACCATCCTTATCTATAAATAAGATTTATATAGGCAATTTTATACCTATATATAAATAGATTATGTAAACTAGTACAAGGAAGTGCATTGCTGTGGGCCATGACCTAAGCCTGTTTTTAGGAGTATATGCGGGGCAGCTAAGACAAGAAAAAAAGCCATCTAAAGATGGCCTTTTTTATATTTGATTTTTCACTTTACTTGCGCTTTCTGCATAAAACTCCAGAATTTCTCTTCTTCTCACAATTCCAATAAATACACCTTGATCATCCGTTACAGGAACAAAATTTTGGTCAATTGCTTTTGAAAGGATGTTTTGAACTTCATCATATATAGCAACTGGGTTATAATCTTGATAGCGGTCAATCTCTGTTAATTTAATATTTTCCGTATCTTGAAAGCGATAGTCTCCTAGGCTTTTTAACTTCCAAAGAAGATCTCCTTCAGTAAGAACGCCTACATATTTACCATCATCGTCAACCAGCGGAACTGTAGAATAGCGATGATACTCCATTTTTTCAAGAGCCTGTCTTAATGTGGATTGAATATTTAGTGTTACAACATCACTTTTTGGTACTAAGAAAAATGCAATATTCATTTTTTAATCTCCTTTTCCTTACCCGCTCATCTTACGATTTCTATTTATTTTTTCAGTTTTCGGCTTATTTTAATGTTTTAATCATACAAAATGCAGCTCGCAGTTATCTTACATTTACAACTATAAGCTGTCAATCCTAAGCTATGTAATTTCGGCTTCTTATTTTCTTTATTACAGTACCCGTTTTCTAAATAATCAAATCCTAATTTTTAGAAAAACACGTCTAGTTAAAATGATGGTTCCTACAGCTGCTTTTTTATACTAATAAGGGCCGGAAGAGCTACTTTCAGCTCTTCTTCTCTGCGATAAGAACGCAACTGAACCTCATTATATGCTCTGTTTATACTTTTTGACTCATGAAAAAGTCCCACATGATTCGGCTAGCGTTGGGGCCTTTAGGGTCTGTATAGCTGCCCGCTGAATTCCCTCCGGACCATGCGTGCCCCATTCCATTGATAATATATTTATCGATAGCCAATTCTCCCTTACTGCTTTCGTAGCGATATGTGGTATAATCCCGTCCAAAGAGAATTTTTTCTTCTCTCGTTTTAACCGGGCTATCTTGAATCCATCCATCTATTCTTCCGTTATAAGCAAGATTATTCGTTGTAATCCACTGGTGAACCACTTGATCTGCATTGGCTACATTTACCGTAGAATCAGCGTTACCATGAAATACAATGAGCGGCAGTGGCTTTGCCCGTTTTCCCATTTGCTGATAAGCAATTCTCCCTTGTTTAACGGGGGAAGGACCTTTACTGGCCATGACAGAATACGCATTAAATACGTTAAGAGCCGCCTGATATTCGATACCTGCTGACACACCTATTCCAGCAAATAGTTCTGGATACGTTACCCCCATAACGATGCTCATTGCTCCTCCTGCCGACAGACCGGCAATAAACACTTTATTTTTCTGAATAAAGTGCATGTTTTGGACTTTTTTTACAATTCCTGCGATAATAGCTGGTTCGCCAAACCCTCTAATTTGATGGAGCGGTTCAAACCAGTTCCAGCATTTATTCATATTTGAGTTAGAAGACTGCTGTGGGTATACGACAATAAATTCCTTTTCATCGGCGAGCTCATTCATTTGCGTGCCTATCGCAAAATCATCTGCATTTTGTGTACATCCATGCAGCATAACCATTAGTGGGTAAGATTTTAAAATATGATAGGATTTAGGTAAATAGACCTTAAATTTTTTTCCTTTATGAGTATATGTTTTAAATGATTCAGATGACGCTTCTTGTTGTTCACTTGAAGACACAAGCGTTGACGTATTTATAACATTAGGTAGTGAACCCAACATGGTACCCCTCCTCTTTTTGTCAACGTTTTCATTTTTCTTCCCAATTACGTCCTGTATTACAATACTACATATTATTTCGTTTTTTTGCACGTTCTACATACTCTGAGAGTACAACTTGTTTTGGTTTTAAGTCGTTTTTTATCTTCTTGAAATTTGGGATTTTTTTGCTATATATATACTTTATTACTATATATGAAAATTGTCACTATAATCATGAAAAAAGGACAAACATGCCGTTTGCCCTTTTATTTGGACCTTGATGTTTCAATGCCCTTTGCCGAATTAAGACTCTATACTTTTATTATATGATGCTCCCTATCATTTATATGAATTTATTGCTCTTCATGTTTAAATCTGTAACCTTTACTATTTCATACTTTGCTTTTTATTCACCAATTCTTTCGTAGCAGACGGCAAGGTGCAGGTGCGGAAGCCACGTTGAAAAAGAAGAATCTTGAAGACCAAATATTTTCGTTTAACCTCTTCTTCGTTCGCAACAATCGTACAAAGGCTGATTGCAATCACTCTTTCCCCCTCCTTTTGCTTGAATAGGTATAGCAAAGAGATGCTATTAGAGTAGATTCCTTTATTTTGCATACATTTTTTAGAAAACTATGGTAAAAATAAGACTTATCATATGGAGGTGAATAAATTGGCAAATATCCCAAAGGATACTGAACCCTACTGGCGCGATCATTTAAAGTTTCCAACATACCCATCTCTTTCAGAAAATCGAAAAGTTGATGTTGTAGTAGTAGGAGGCGGTATTAGCGGTATTACAACGGCTTATTTATTACAAAAAGAAGGGCTGAACGTGGCGTTAATTGAAGCTGATAATATTTTAAATGGTACAACCGGTCACACAACAGCAAAGATTACAGCTCAGCATGACGTTATCTACGATGAGCTGCTTTCACACATTGGCGAAGAAAAAACGCTGCTGTATTATAAAGCAAATGAACAAGCTCTGCAGTTTATGAAAAACTTAATTCAAACGGAAAACATTGACTGTGATTTTTCGGTACAAGATGCTTACTTATACGGAGAAACGCTGGAGTTTGATCATCGAGTTCGTAAAGAATTTCGAGCCTATCAGCGATTACATATTCCATGTGAATTTGCAACGGAGCTTCCTTTTAATTTTGATATTAGGGCAGCAGCTATTATGAAAGATCAAGCTCAGTTTCATCCGTTGAAATATCTGCTTCATTTAGCAAAAAAATTCACAGAAAGCGGCGGATTGATTTTTGAAAATACCGTAGCAACTGACGTAGAAGAAAGCACGTCGCCCACCGTTGTCACAAGAGACGGCCATCGAATTTCTTGTAAGTATGTAGTGGCGTGTTCACACTTTCCATTTTATGATGGAGCGGGCTTTTACTATACGCGCATGTATGCCAAACGTTCGTATGTGTTGGCAGCAAAAGTTGAACAAGCTTATCCCGGAGGTATGTATTTAAGTGCTGATCAGCCTACTCATTCGCTGCGTTCAACAAAAGTTGACGGAGAAGAACTCATCTTAATTGGTGGAGAAGGCCACAAAGCTGGACAAGGGATTAATACTCTGTTCCACTATGAGTCCCTTCAGAGGTTCGCCGAAGAAAATTTTACTGTTCAACATTTTCGTTATAAATGGTCTGCACAAGATTTATTTACCCTTGATAAAATTCCATATATCGGTCCCATTAAAGAAAGCAAGCCAAACATCTTTATTGCCACCGGATTTAAAAAATGGGGAATGACTCATAGCACGATTGCAGCACACATTATTCGAGATGCAATAACCGGAAAAGACAACCCCTATGCAGAGTTGTATCATCCATCTCGTTTTTATGCGGATCCTAGCCTTAAGCATTTCTTTCGTCAAAATCTTGATGTGGCTGAACACTTTATTACCGGTAAGTTTTCAATGCCTGAAAAAGGACTGGATCAGCTTCAAAATGATGAAGGGTCGGTCGTATATGTAAACAGCAAACGTACGGGGGCTTATAAAGATCCTCAAGGGAAGCTTCACTGCGTCGATACTACATGCACGCACTTAGGATGTGAAGTGAATTGGAACGCTGGTGACCGCACGTGGGACTGCCCTTGTCACGGTTCTCGTTTCTCTTACGACGGATCTGTGGTAGAAGGCCCTGCTAAAAAGCCGCTTACACCAGTGGATGTCAATTCAAGCGATAAAAAAAGCACGCCGTAGGGCATGCTTTTTTTATCATTATTAATGGATTCACATTTGAGTTTACTCTTTACATCCTTCTTTTCTAAAGTATCGATTATACACCAAAACCATTGCATAAATGACTAGAAAAGAAAAAGTAAAGATAATTAACCTTCCAGATTCAGGGACATGATCAAGGTAGTCTGTTTCAAAAAACATAACAAACATTAAAAATGGTAATAGAAACAAAAACCAAATAAAATCTCGATCCATAAACATTTTTATAAAAAATAAAATGGCCCCGATGTAGACAATCATCAAAAACATAATCATTCACCAAATTCTATTTAATACTAGAGGTGTTGTAATGATTATATCGGATTTCTCCGGCGAAATATAGAGTCATTGGTTTTAATTTTATAAATTCCTTACAACTTTCAAACTGCTATTTTAACATAATAAGGGAATTTACTGCTGTAAAGACTCTAAGTGAGCAAAAAACTGCGGGTAAGAGACGGATACCGCGTCACGATTTTCAATAATTGTTTCCCCTTCTGCAATACAAGAGGCAACAGCGAGCATCATACCAATGCGGTGATCTCCGTGGCTGTTTACATTTGCCCCGTGAAGTTTTGTGCCTCCGTGAATAATCATTCCATCTTCCGTGGCCTCAATATTAGCACCCATTTTTGTTAACTCATTTACTACCGTATCAATACGGTTTGTTTCTTTGACTTTTAACTCTGCAGCATCTTTAATAACTGTAATCCCTTCTGCTTGTGTGGCAGCTAGTGCAATAATTGGAATTTCGTCGATTAAACGTGGAATTAAATCGCCGCCTACTTCTGTGCCTTTTAAATGAGAAGCTTCTACAACTAAATCTGCATAAGGCTCTGCCGTTTCTTTTGTTTCTTTGACTGTCTCTATCGAAGCACCCATATTTAAAAGTACATCTAAAATACCCGTTCGAGTCGGGTTCATCCCCACTTTTTGAATTTTAATACGGCTGTTTGCAATAATGGCTCCCGCTACTAAAAAGAATGCGGCTGAGGAAATATCACCAGGCACTTCTACATGCGTTCCTCTTAACGTTTGACCGCCTTCAATTGAAACGGTTAATCCTTCTTCTTTCACTTTAACTCCAAACGCCTCTAGCATACGTTCTGTATGATCACGCGATTTCGCCGGTTCCGTTACAGCAGTTGTTCCTTCCGCCTGCAGTCCAGCAAGTAAAATAGCTGATTTTACTTGTGCGCTTGCAACTGGAGATGTGTAGTGTATACCTTTTGCTTTACCACCGCGAATAACAAGCGGAGTAAAATTAGCGTCTTTTCGGCCATCTAAATGAATATTCATATCACGAAGCGGGCCAGTCACACGCTTCATAGGGCGTTTAGCAATGGATTCGTCTCCAATTAACGTTGAGTGAAAAGGCGTATTTGCTAAAATCCCCATCATAAGGCGAATTGTTGTGCCTGAATTTCCGACATCTAAAATATCAGATGGCTCTTTTAGAGCTCGTATACCTTTTCCTTTTACCACGACGCTTTGTTCATCCATCATTTGAATATCTACACCTAGTTTTTGAAAGCAGGAAATGGTGCTAAGGCAATCATCTCCCGGCAAAAATCCGTTAATTGTTGTTGTTCCTTCTGCAATTGAACCAAACATAACGGAACGGTGGGAAATGGATTTATCTCCTGGAATTTGAATCGTTCCTCGTAAAGCTTTTACTGTCACAATATGTCTCTCCTTTTATGCGTGAAGCGAATCACGAAATTCTTTGGCATCTGAAAAGTAATCAAATAATTCGTGACCGTCACCTTTTTCTACTAATAGTTTTACTTGTTCCATTTCTTTCATCCAGTCATCAAGCAATGTTAAAAGCATAGAACGATTTTGTTTTAGTATATCTCTCCACATATGAGGGTTGCTTGAAGCAATTCTCGTAATATCTCGAAAACCGCCTGCTGCCATTTCTGTGACAAGATGATTCTGTGCTGAATATCCTTTTACTTGTCTTACTAGACTGGTCGCAATCACATGAGGTAAATGACTGACAACTCCGGTGATTTGGTCATGAGTAGCTGCATCAAGCGGTACAAATTGTGCACCCGTAGGCTCTAGCAAATACATAAGCGCATCTATTTTTTCTTTTTGCTCATTTTCAAACGGCGTTAAAATATAGCGCGCCGAACAAAATAAATCCGCTCGTGCATTGACTGCACCGCTTGTGTGAGAACCAGCCATCGGATGCCCGCCAATAAATGAAATGCGTTTCTTATTCAGCACTTGGGCTGCTTTCATAATTTCACCTTTGGTACTTCCGACATCCGTTACGATAACCGTTTCTTTAAGCTTCCAAGTAGAAAGGTCGTGTATCCATGCTGTCGTGTACTCTACTGGAGTAGCAAGCACGATGTAATCCGCTTGGGCTGCTTCTGTTTTTATATCTTCAGCTACATAATCAATGATACCTAGCTGTTTGGCTGCTTGTACTTCATTTGTGTTGATATCAGCTCCAACGACTGTTACGTGACGATGCTGCTTCATAGCTAGCGCTAATGATCCTCCAATAAGGCCAACGCCAATAAGTAATACACGTATTTTCACCTTTCATTCTCCTCTATTCTTTAAAATTGCTTTGCGTATTCTTCGTGTTTTTTTACATTTTCTTGAATTAACTGAATTCGGTCTGCCCCAAACTGATCGATAATAGCAGATGCTAGTTCCCAAGCGATCACTGATTCTGCTACAACCGCTGCCGCCGGTACTGCACAGCTATCAGAGCGCTCAATACTTGCAGCAAATGGCTCTTTTGTATCAATATCTACACTTTGCAGCGGCTTATATAAGGTAGGAATAGGTTTCATGACGCCTCGCACAACAATCGGCATCCCTGTTGTCATGCCTCCTTCTAAACCTCCTGCATTGTTCGTTTTACGCGTATAGCCGTTTTGTTCATCCCATAAAATTTCATCATGTACTTCACTTCCCGGTCTGCGAGCTGCTTCAAAGCCTACACCAATTTCAACACCTTTAAACGCGTTAATGCTCATAATGGCAGCAGCTAGCTTTGAATCTAACTTACGATCATAGTGCACGTAACTTCCGACTGCAGTAGGCATTCCTTCTACTACTACTTCCACTACGCCACCAATGCTGTCTCCATTTTCTTTTGCATCATCGATTGCTTTCATCATCTTCTGTCCCGCTTCTTCATCTAAGCAGCGAACAGGTGACGCTTCTGTTTTTTCCTGAAGTTCTGTCAGTGACTCATATGCCGTTTTTTCAGCTTTCACACCGCCGATTTCAAGCACGTGACATGCAATATTTACGCCTACAGCTTTTAGTACTTGTTTGGCAACTGCCCCTGTAGCTACTCGTACCGTCGTTTCACGAGCAGATGAACGTTCCAATACGTTTCGCATATCTCTGTGACCGTATTTAATCGCTCCATTTAAATCCGCGTGACCTGGACGAGGCTTTGTAATTTGTCGCTTTACTTCTTCATCATGATCAACTGGATCAGCACCCATAATATTTCTCCAGTGAGTAAAGTCTTTGTTTTCAACCACTAAAGCAATAGGTGAACCAAGCGTCTCACCGTGGCGAACCCCGCCTTTAATCTGAACTTGATCTTTTTCAATCTGCATGCGGCGTCCGCGCCCATGTCCCTTTTGTCTTCTTGCTAAATCTTCATTAATATGTTCGGCTGTTAATTCAAGCCCTGCCGGTACTCCTTCAATAATCGCTGTTAATTGAGGTCCGTGCGATTCTCCTGCTGTTAAATATCTCATATTATCGATTCCTTTCTGTTATAAAAAATAAAAAAACTCGCCCCCACGTCATAGGGACGAGTTTTTCTCGCGATACCACCCTAGTTGCAAACATTGCTTGCCACCTCGAATTGTTAACGATCCGCTGACCGCTCTGTAAAAGAGTACTCAAAGAGTGTAATTCGCTCACATTTGTGTACTGACTTCCACCAACCGTCAGCTCTCTGAGACAGGGAAATGTTTGCTACTAGTTTCTTATCACTGTATCACTATGAAATTAAGATAATTTTACTGCTGCACCTTTTAATTCTTCCATGAATTTGTGGAATTCAGGAATGTTCATTTGCTGTGCTGAATCTGATAGTGCTACTGCTGGGTCTGGATGAACTTCTGCCATTACAGCATCTGCGCCGATAGCAATCGCTGCTTTTGCACATGGTAATAGTAAGTCTTTGCGTCCTGTTGAATGCGTTACGTCTACTACAACTGGTAAATGCGTTTCTTTTTTCAAGATTGGAACAGCTGAGATATCTAATGTGTTGCGTGTTGCACGCTCGTATGTGCGGATACCGCGTTCACAAAGAATAATGTTTCCATTTCCGCGAGACATAATGTATTCAGCAGCGTTAATGAATTCTTCAATTGTTGCTGCCAATCCGCGTTTTAAAAGAATTGGTTTGTCTACAGAACCTGCTGCTTTTAATAGCTCAAAGTTTTGCATGTTACGTGCACCAATTTGAATCACATCTACGTAGTCTAGAGCCGTTTCAATATCTTGAGGAGAAACAATTTCACTAATAATTGATAGGCCTAGCTCATCTCCTACTTGACGTAAGATTTTTAATCCTTCCACTCCAAGACCTTGGAAATCGTAAGGTGATGTACGTGGTTTGAACGCTCCGCCGCGCATTAATGTAATGCCTTGCTCTTTAAGCGCTAAGCCCACTTCTTTTACTTGCTCGTAGCTTTCTACTGCACATGGTCCCATTACAAATTCTAAATTTCCAGGTCCTACTTTTGTACCGTTGATGTCAACAATTGTATCTTCAGATTTCTTTTTACGAGATACAAGAAGTGCTTTACGGTGATCGTCTTCTTGAAGCTCTAAGCTAGCTTTGAAAATTTCTTTGAAAATGTGCTGAATTGTTGAAGCTTCGAATGGGCCATTATGATTAGCTAAGATTTGATCTAACGATTTACGTTCACGAACTGGATCGAAGCGATTCACACCTTGTGTACCTTTTACTTTTCCAATTTCTTGTGCGATTTCACCGCGTTTGTTTAATAATTCTAAAATTTCTAAATTTATTTCGTCGATTTGTCCTCGTAATTGTTCTAGTGATTTTGTCATTTTAAAAATCCTCCTTTGATTTTATAACCTCGAACGGACTTTCTCGTTTAGTTTGTATTGAAAAATCCGTTTTACACCTACACAGCCGCTTATGCGGATATACAAAAAGTCCCTACTGATTGTATCAGTAGGGACGAATTGATCGCGGTACCACCCTAATTGCAAGCATTGCTTGCCTCTTCATTAAGATAACGGCTCTTGCCGCTTTTGACTATCGCCAAAAGAAAGCTCCAAGAATGTAATTCGCAATCTCTTTTGTACTGATTCGCACCAACCATCAGCTCTCTGAATACAGGGAAGATTTTGCTACTATGCTCTTTTCATCGCTTGTAATGGATATAAAATTATAATGGACCGAAATACAAAAAGTCCCTACTCACCCTTAAGATTTTTCTTAAGAGTCAGTAGGGACGAAAATTCGCGGTACCACCCTAGTTGCAAGCATTTCACTTGCCTCTTCATTAAAATAACGGCCAGGCCGTCTTTTCCTGCTCGGAAAAGATGCTCAAGGAATGTACTTCGAAAAAATTTGTGTTCTGACTCGCAGCAACCGTCAGCTCTCTGTTACAGGGAAATTTTTTCTACTAGTGCTCCTATCAACGCTCAGTATTGACTATGTATGTGTACTTGGATAATCAGTTCCGATCGTTTGAAACTGTTTGTCGCTTCCAAGTTGTGTGTAATGTTGTGTGATGTTGATTTGTATTATGAATGTTTTTTTTATCTTCGTCAACACTTTTTATTAATTTTTTTTATTTTTTTAAAACCATAGCTCCTTTAAACCCATCTCTATCAAGAGTTTTGCTACTCTAATTTTTTTCAAACACGTATTCCATTTCAGATTCACATTCAATAAATCCATGTTTTTGATACAAGCTTTTTCCAGCGGAAGAAGCATTTAACCATATTCGATTTACACCACTTTTTTGGCAGTACTGCATCAAATGCTTTAAAATAGCTGAAGAATAGCCATGCTTTCGGTGATCAAAAGCTGTATACATGTTCATAACATATGCTTCTTTTCCTTGGAGGTTACTCGGTGAAGGCGGACGTATAAAAAAGACGATGCTTCCTGCCGATACAATTTCTCCATCCGCTTTTAAAATAGCCGTATAGCTATTTGGATTATTTATATTTGCAGTAAAATATTCTTCTGTAGCTTTTTGAAACAGCTCCTCGTTCCCGTTTAATTCTCCCAGTTCTTTCATGAGCAACATTCGCAGTTTAACCAAATCCTGAACGTTTTCTAGCGCCGCTTTTTCAACCATGACTTCCCCTCTTTTCGTCTCTTTTACACAAAAAAACTCTCATTATTTGAGAGCTTCATTTAAGCAAGAAAAACAGCTCCGTATACGAGTGCTCCGACAATAACGAACGCTGGATGCACACGCAATTTTTCCAATAAAAGAAAGCTGGCTGCTACTAAAAATAAAGTTTGCCATATACCTGAATCACTGTATGAATTCATAAAAAATTCATACGCCATCACACCCAGTAAAATGGCGATAACGGGACGAATGTAGTTCGTCATTTTCTTAACATTTGGCGAATCTTTATACTTAAATAATATTCGAAGTAAAATAACTAAAAGTAAAACCGATGGAGCAATCGTTGCAAAAAGAGCAATCACAGAGCCTAAAATTCCTGCCTGCTGATATCCGATAAACCCCGCCATTTTTGTTGCAATTGGACCAGGAAGCGCATTTCCAATTGCCAGCATTTCACTAAACTCTTTGACCGTAAGCCAATGATAGCGATCTACGACTTCTTTTTGAATAAGCGGAATCGACGCAGGTCCTCCTCCATAGCCTAAAATATTTGAAACAAAAAACGCCATAAATAGCTGAATATAAATCATACCGATTCCCTCTTCTGCTTGTGTTCAGCACTTTCGCCTTTTTTTCCTTTTCGTCTTAGCGGAATCCAAGCTGCCGCCATAAGAACAATAATAATGACCGCTGGATGGATATGGGCAAATTCCATTAATCCTAAGCTAATAATCAGTAAGATAATAGCTGGCGTCCACCCTAAACCAGACGTTGATTTTTTAAAAAAGTCCCATGTCATAACCGCGAGCATAACTCCCACTACAGGAACAACTGCTTTGGTCATGCCCATAACCCACGGCTGATCTTTAAATTGCGTTAAAGTGGTTAACAGCAATACCATTAAAAAAACGGTTGGAATAACGGCTGCAAATAAAGCTGTCCCGAGACCCAAAATACCGCCGACTCGATAGCCGATATATCCAGCCAGCTTTGTAGCAATAGGCCCAGGCAGCGTATTGGCGATTGCTAACAAATCGCCAAATTCATCGTCATCCATCCACTTGTACGTATCGACCACTTCTTTTTTTACGAGTGGAATAGCTGAAGGTCCTCCTCCGTAGCCGAGCATGCCTGAGCGAAAAAACGCTATAAAAATATCCAATTGTCGCATTTCTCGCGCTCCTTTCTCTGTGATCTAATAAGCAACGACGGCTCCGTCTGTTCGCGCTTCTGTGCCGCCGTATAATACACCGGTTTGTTCATCTCTTAAAATAATCTGCCCTCTTCCAAACGTATGTCTGCTCGTAGCCACATGAATATCATGCCCTTTGCGTTCTAATGCTTCTACAATATGTGAAGGCATTTCTTTTTCCACAAGAACCTTTTTATGTTCAATCCACTGCCATCTTGGTGCATCTAAAGCTGCCTGAGGATTTAGATGAAAATCAATCATATTCATGACGACTTGCACATGTCCTTGAGGCTGCATGAATTTGCCCATTACACCGAATGGACCTACAGCACTTTTATTCTTTGTTAAAAATCCAGGAATAATGGTATGATAGGTTCGTTTTCCAGGCTCTAATCGGTTATGGTGCTGTGGATCTAACGAAAAATTATGCCCGCGGTTTTGCAGGCATATGCCCGTATTAGGTACAACAAGTCCTGAGCCAAAATCCATGTAATTACTTTGAATGAATGATACCATGTTTCCTTCTCCATCGGCTGTCGCTAAATAGATGGTGCCGCTATGAGACGGCTGTCCCGCTTCGGGAATAAGCGCTTTTTCACCAATCAGCCCTCTGCGCTTGTTTGCATAAGAATCATTCAACAAATCTTCAACTGCTACTGTCATTTGATCAGCATCTGTAATGAATTTTTGTCCATCTGCAAACGCTAGCTTCATGGCTTCAATTTGCTTGTGGTATGTATCGACAGAATCTTTGGCATCGAAAGAAAAGCCTTTTAGCGTATTTAAAGCTAAAAGTGCAATAAGGCCTTGGCCGTTAGGCGGAATTTCCCACACATCGTATCCGCGGTAAGAAGTTGAAATCGGCTTTACCCACTCTGCTTTAAAAGCTGCTAAATCTTCTTTTGCTAAAAATCCGCCGTGTTTTTTCGAAAAAGCTGCTATTTTATCAGCTAAATCCCCTCTGTAAAAAGATTCTCCATTCGTTTCGGCAATTTCAAGCAGCGTAGCAGCGTGGTCTGGTGATCGCCACATTTCCCCTACTTTAGGAGCAGATCCATTGTTGGTAAATGTCTCAAACCAGTGCTTATATTCGTCACCTTTTAACGCGTGTGTAAATCGTTCAAACGCTCGTTCCCAATTGTACCCTAAAATCGGGGAGATTGGGAACCCTTCTTGTGCATATGAAATAGCAGGCTGCAGCACTTCTTTTAACGATAGCCGGCCAAAGCGTTTTGACAGCTCCGCCCACGCACTCGGGGCACCTGGGACCGTAACAGGAACAAAACCGCGAGCGGGCATCTCTTTTATCCCCATGGCACGCAGCGCCTCAATAGAGATAGAAGCAGGAGCAGGACCGCTCGCGTTAAGTCCGTATAGCTCTTCATTTATCCATACAAGAGCAAATGCGTCTCCGCCAATTCCATTCGACGTAGGCTCTACAACCGTTAAACAAGCCGCGGAGGCAATAGCAGCATCTACCGCATTGCCTCCTTTTTTCAACATTTCAAGACCCGCCTGAGCGGCAAGAGGCTGACTAGTTGCTACCATTCCGTTTTTTCCAAACGTACACGTACGCTGCGATGCATAGGGGTGTGTAAAAAAGTATTCGCTCATAGAAAATCTCCTCTTTTCTTTATATGATGAATAAAACGAATCTTTACAGACTAGACAACGCTACTTCTTCCTCGTAAACTTCTAATGCTGCTTGCAAAGCAGCACCTGCATTCACGCTTGCCCCGTTTCGAATAAGCACTGCTTCAAGACCAGCCAATGTAAATAGAACGTTGTCTTTTCGACAGCTGTATCCCATTGTACCTATACGCCATATTTTTCCATGCATCGGTCCAAAAGAACTTGCAATTTCAATCCCGAATTGTTCAAGAAGCGTAGAACGAACTGCCTCTCCGTCAATACCTGGGGGAATTAAAACACAAGTAACGGTTGGAACTTTTGAATCCTCATCTCCGAATAAAGATAATCCCATTGCTTTAATACCGGCTACAAGTGCTTTTTCATGGAGGCGATGCCTTGCAAATCTTTCCTCTAATCCTTCTTCTAAAATAACGCGCAGCCCTTCCCTTAAAGCATAGAGCATGGACGTTGCTTCCGTGTGATGATTTAGCCTGCGCTCACTCCAATAGTCCTGAAGCTGACTTAAATCGAAATAGTTGCTGATAATATTCGGACGCAGACGAACAGTTTGAGCATCTGCTTTTGTGGCAATTCCTTTTTCAACTTTTTTACGTTCCATGATAATTTTTTCAATACGATCATTGTACGTAATAGGCGCCATGCCCGACGGAACAGATAAACACTTTTGTGTGCCTGCAATCAATGCGTCAATGTTCCACTCATCTACTTTTACATCGGTACCGCCAATAGTGGCTACTGCGTCGACGATAAATAACACATCTTGGTTGCGGCATGCAGCCCCAATTTCTTTAAGCCGCTGCATTCTTCCTGTAGACGTTTCACCATGAACCATTGCAACAATTTTCGGATTTATTTTTTTAATTTCATGGATAACTGTTTCAGGGTCAAACACTTCTCCCCATTCGCATTCAATATTGTGTACAACAGCTCCGTAGCGCTCGGCAATTTCTGTTAATAAATAGCCGAAGCGGCCGAAAATCGGAACAAATACTTTATCGCCAGGCTCAATTACACTTGCAAGAACTGCTTCAATCCCAGCTCTAGACGTTCCATCAACGGGAAAAGCCCATTTGTTTTTGGTTTGAAATAGTTCACGAAGCATTTCCATCGTTTCGTTCATAATGTGCGTAAATGCGGGGTCAAACTGACCTAAAATAGGTGTTCCTAATGCTCTTAAGACGCGTGGATCTGCTTCTACGGGTCCGGGTGTCATAATCGTACGCGGCGGTGTATGAAGCTGTTTTGTTATAGTCATGTCAAATTCCTCCTAGTAGGCAAGTTTATATAATAGTTCTATTAAGACCTTTACTCCTTTTTCTAACTGTTCTCCTTTGGTGAATTCCTTTGGGGAATGGCTGATTCCATCTTGGCTCGGTACGAATAACAAACATGTGGGAACTCTTCGCCCGAATACTTGCGAGTCGTGTCCTGCACCGCTTACTAATTCTCGTGAGGAGATATTCTTTTCCGAGGAAATAATTTTGGAAAGTTCAGATAATTCTTTGCTCATGGCTACAGGTTTTTCATCCATCCAGCAGTTGATATTCACTTCTAAATCCCCCGCTGTTCGCTTTATAATTTCCTTCATTTCTTGTTCTGCTTCTTGTAAAACCTCATACTCATGATGTCTTATATCGACCGTAAATTCTACATATCCTGGTATTACATTCGGTGCATTTGGAGAAAGTGTAATTTTGCCAACCGTTACGTATAAAGCGTTATGATATTTTTCGCTTAATTCAATAAATGCTTTAGCGAGTTTGCAACTCAAATAAAATGCATCTTTTCTGATGTTCATCGGGGTTGTGCCCGCATGGTTACTTTCACCTTTAACAGATACTGTAAATCGTTTCTGCCCGACGATACTAGAAACAATTCCGATATCGCAACGAGACATTTCAAGCTGCTTTCCTTGCTCGATATGCAGTTCAATAAAAGAAGCGATGTCCGTGCGGTATGGCTCGCTGTGGAGGCCTTCTCCGAAATTGAGCTGTTTCATTGCGTCATTCAGCTTAACCCCTTCTTTATTTATAACATGTTTTGCATCACTTTTGCTGTGCAATCCATTCATATTACCTGAACCCCAATACGTCAGCGGAAATCTGCTACCTTCTTCTTCACAAAGCGATACGACCTCTAAGGTTTTTGTAGGGGAGCCGTAATGCGCATATAGGTACTGCAGAGCAATGATACCTGCCACAACACCAAATGCCCCGTCATATTTTCCTCCGTTTATCACGGTGTCGATATGGGATCCTGTTAAAATCACTTGTTGTTCTGAACCCGTTCCTTGCAACCGTCCAAATAAATTTCCTACATCATCGTAATACGTTTTGAGGTGAAGTCCCTTCATTTTTTCTTCCAATGCTTTTTGAGCTGCATTCCACTGTTCCGTATATAAAAGCCTCGTGACGCCTTCTTTTTCATCTAACCCAAACTGCGACAACCAGCTAATGTTTTCTTCGATTTGCTGACAAAGCTTAGATTTTCCCGTCATATCTGCAACCATTGCTATCCCTCCTGCTATCTTCATTTTAAGAAAATGACTGATTGTTTTCATTGACACTTCCTACAATGATTTAGTGTTTTTTTGGCTATTATCACTAAATGCGTAAAATTTTATATACGTCATTTTTTCTAACATTATATGTTATTTATTTTATCTTACAGGATTGAATACACTTCTTCATTAACAATTTATACATTTTTTTCTGAAAATTTTATTTATTTTAACTAAACTTTCTTATAAAATAAAAGATAGATAAAGATATGCGCAGGGAAATGTGAGAATTTTTAACAAAAGGAGTAATGAATAATGGAACTACAAACTCTTTTACGCATTCCAATTTATGAAAAAGCATCTGTAGTAGCCGGGCAAAAAGGAGTCACCCGCAAAGTACATAACGTCAATATGATGGACGCACCCGATATTTTATCTTTTTTAAAAGAAGGAGAATTTTTAATTACAACGGGTTATCATTTCAAAGAACATGAAGAAAGCTTAGCAAAACTTGTAGAAGGAATGGCTAAAAAGAAGTGTGCAGGATTGGCCATCAAAACAAAGCGCTTTTTCGAACACGTGCCTGCTTCTATTTGTCAGCTAGCTGATGAACTTCACTTTCCAATCATTGATTTCCAAACGGACGAAACGTTAGGCGCGGTTATTAACCAATCTCTCAGCTTTATTTTAGATAAAAAAACAGCTGAGCTTCAGCAAGCGATGGTTACACATCAGCTATTTTCCTCGTACATCTTACAAGGAAAAGGCATTGAGAAAATTATGCAATCTATTCAAACGTTATGCAATGCTCACGTTGCCCTTTTTGATACCCATGGCCATGAACTCTTTTATACAAACAAACGCGAACCTTTTTCACTCCCGATGGAAGAAGCGGTAGCGGGCGCTAAGCAGTTGTTTTTACGAACGTCAAAATATACAACCTTTTCCTTTTTACACACTAAAAAAACCGTTACGCTTTTTCCGATTGCTACTCATACAAGAAAGTACAGTTATTTACTTATTGAACACCAAGTTTCTTTATCCGATTCAGCGCTCCTAACGATTGAACAAGCGACAAACGTTTTATCCTTCGAAATGATGAGACAGCAGGCTTTGTATGAAGCTGAACGACGACGAAAAAATGATTTTTTCAATCAGCTCGTTAACAATTATTATAAAACGCTTGAAGATGCTTCCTTTCAAGCACAGATGATGGGCTTATCAGCAGGAAACAGCTATATTTGCGCCGTTGGGAAAATCCACTCTACATTCACGCCTTACAGCGATGATGATATGATCTATGAGCTCCTTCAATATGAGTTATCTACAGGTCATACAGAGGCCATTTTGTTTTTCTATGACAATCTTTATATTCTTTTGTTTACACCTCATTCTCAACCTATGATTATAGAATGCTTGCATCGCTTGCAGGAAGCTGTTTACCGTCACTACGATAAGCGAATGTCATTTGGAATTGGAAACCAAAGCCAATCCCTACTTACAATCGCTGACTCATATAAAGAAGCTGTTGAAGCTCTTGAAACCATCCATTTTAAAGATCAGTCGAAGCTTATTCAATTTTATCAGCCAAAACAGTTTAAAGAACTGCTGAGGTTGCTTCCAGCAAACGATTTACAGGATTACTATTCTCAAACATTAGAAGGTTTGCTGCAGTACGATAAGAAAGATCGCTCCATCTTACTTGACACGCTGGAAACATATCTAAATTCCAATTGCCAAATCTCAGAGACTGCTAAACAGTTATTCGTTCACCGGAACACGGTGATCTATCGAATCGAAAAATGCGAAGAGTTATTAAAAAGACCTATTCACACGTCGGAGGAAACTCTTCGGCTGCGCGTAGCTTTTCAAATTTTTTCTCTTGTGCACGCTAATTAAGTATAAATACAATAAAAAAACGCCTGAGTGGATACTCAAGCGTTTTTTATTATAGTGCATATTATTTAGTTCGCTTCTAATTTAGACTGTACTGATTGTAATTTCCCAGCCATCGTATGATTTTCTTTATCACGGCGATCATCAATTCGTAAATTTGTGCATACGCGCTGAATACCATTTTCAAAAGGTACTTCATGCATCTCTTGAACAATTTTTAGCAGCGTGCTTAATTCCCCTTCAATCAATGTATTCATAGGGGTTAATTGATATGTAATTTCATCTTCATGCTTGGCCAGCACTTTTTGAATATCCGCTACATACTGACTCACGCTTGGCGTTTCCGTACCAACCGGAATAATGGTTACATCTACAATAGCCATGTTATACACTCCTTTTGTTTATTCCCTAATTATCATACCAAACGGCACAAAAATTTCCTACTTTTACGTTTATGGTGCATAGAAAAAAGGAATAGTTCTACAACTACTCCTTTTTGTTACACTCTTATAGGTAACGCTTTGCTCCTAAGTAACGTTTTGACCAGTAAGAGTTGCTTAGTGATGTGATTGTCACGCCTGTTGAAGAACCTGCGTGCATGAATTGACCGTTTCCAATATAAATTCCAGCATGACTAGCTCCTGGTTGGTACGTTTCAAAGAAAACGATATCGCCAGGCTGAGGTGAGCTTACACGCGTACCAGTTTGATAGATGCTAGCAACTGTACGAGGAAGACTTACACCTACTGCATTGCGATATACATAGTTAAGGTAACCACTGCAATCAAAGCCTCCAGGCGCAGCCCCACCCCAAACATAAGGTGTTCCCATAAAACGTTTACCATATGAAATAACTTTTGAAGCAGAGCTTGAGCTTGTGCTGCTTCCTGTTGATGTTGAAGGTTTTGAGCTGCTAGAGCTGCTTGAATTTAATTTATTCAGCGTATCTGGACCCGCTTCTCCGTCTACTAATAAACCATTTGCACGTTGAAATGATTTTACTGCACTTGTTGTAATTGAGCCAAAGTAGCCTGTTACACCAGCTGAGAAGTAACCTTTATTTTTTAGTTTTTGCTGAAGGCTGCTTACTGCTGAACCTTTCATACCTTGACGTAAAATAGTTGAGTTGCTAGAGCTAGAACCACCAGTTGAAGCGCTAGAACCGCCATTCTTTAATTTACTTAACGTAGCTGGACCTGCAATTCCGTCCACAGACAGTCCGTTTGCACGTTGAAATGCCATTACTGCATTTTTTGTAATTGAACCGAAGTATTGAGTCGTAGTTCCTTTAAAATAGCCTTTATTCTTTAGCTGCTGCTGTAAAGATTGTACGTTTGCTCCAGTTGAACCAACGCGCAGCAATGAACTTGAGCTAATTGATGAACTTGATGAGCTTCCGCTTCCTAGCAGCTTATTAAATGTAGATGGACCTGCAATACCATCTGCAGATAAGCCATTTGCACGCTGAAACGACTTTACTGCGCTAGTCGTGATTGAACCGTAATAGTTTGTTGTTGTACCGTATGTAAAATAACCTTTGTTTTTTAATTTTTGTTGTAATTCTTTCACATCTGAATTACTTGTTCCTGGGTGCAGCGTAGCATCTCCTAAAGCAGCTTCACTAATTGTAGGTACTACTGTTAAAGATCCACATAACGCTAACGAATATATCAACTTTTTCATAAAAAAAGGTTCCTCCAATGCCATAATCTACTAATCTATAAGACGTTTACATTGTAACAACACATTATTACAAAATAACATCACTAATATTACATTTATGTTACAGGAAACGACAGAAGCATAGCTGTATGGTGTATATTGTCGTAGTTTCTTGTCGTTTAACACTTAATAAGTTCGACAAAAAAGCTAATATATTCCAATTTTATTCCTTTTCCTACACTAATAATAGGTAAAAAATCACCCGTAACATTATCTTTATATTTCAAAAAAAACAATTTATTTTTTTTTTGAAATGTGAAACTTTTTTAAAATTTATTCGTTTAGCGGATTTGTTCCCCTCTTTAGTAAAACAGTTTTCTTCTAAAAATTTATATTATTTCCATATTAATGAATAAAAAAGCGAAGGCTGAAAAAAATAGTCTTGTTATGTTTGAAACAAGGAGGATTATTTTATGAGCCATAAAGGCATTCATGGTACAAATGTTAGCGGATCAGGTGACTCGGAAGACAAACGCTATGCAGCAGGAGAAAACAAGCAGACGCTTACGACGCGTCAAGGTCACCCCATTCGTGATAACCAAAATTCTCGAACGGTAGGCAACAGAGGACCTGCTACTCTTGAAAATTACCAGCTGATTGAAAAACTTTCGCATTTTGATCGTGAACGTATACCGGAACGTGTTGTTCATGCCCGGGGAACGGGAGCTCACGGATATTTTGAAACGTACGGAAAGCTTGGAGACGAGCCCGTTGAAAAATACACTCGCGCAAAAGTTTTTTCAGGAGCAGGCAAACAGACGCCCGTTTTTGTCAGATTTTCTACCGTAATTCATGGAAAGGACTCTCCAGAAACGATGCGAGACCCAAGGGGGTTTGCTGTAAAGTTCTACACAGAAGACGGAAACTGGGACTTAGTAGGAAATAACCTTAAAATATTTTTTATCCGCGATGCTATTAAATTCCCTGATTTGATTCATGCTTTTAAGCCCGATCCTGTGACAAACCGTCAAGATACCGAGCGTATTTTTGATTTTATTTCTCACACCCCTGAGGCTATGCATATGATTACTTTTTTATTTTCACCTTGGGGTATACCTGCTAACTATCGGCAAATGCAAGGTTCCGGTGTTAATACATATAAGTGGGTAAACAAAGATGGCGATGCGTTTCTTGTGAAATACCATTGGGAACCAAAACAAGGAATTAAAAATTTGACACAAAAGCAAGCAGAAGAAATTCAAGCTAAAAATATCAGTCACGCCACTCAAGACTTGTATGAAGCGATTGAGAGCGGTAACTACCCCGAGTGGGAACTTTGTATACAAATTATGAAAGATGGAGAGCATCCTGAACTAGATTTTGATCCGCTTGATGACACGAAAATTTGGCCGGAAGACCAATTTCCATTTCTCCCAGTAGGTAAAATGGTCCTAGATAAAAATCCAAGCAACGTATTTGCTGAAACGGAGCAAGTCGCATTTGGTACGGGTGTGCTTGTAGACGGGCTAGATTTTTCTGATGATAAAATGCTGCAAGGAAGAACGTTTTCTTATTCCGATACGCAGCGTCACCGGGTGGGAACAAACTACTTGCAGCTGCCTATTAACGCGCCGAAAAAACATGTAGCAACAAATCAACGCGACGGTCAAATGGCCTATCATGTAGATGCTGCTCCGGGTCAGAACCCGCATGTAAATTACGAGCCTTCTTCTCTTGGAGGTCTTCAAGAAGCGCATGACCATCCAAAGCCTCATCAGCCTTATGTTGAAGGAAATGTAAAAAAAGAAAAAATTGATCGTACAAATGACTTTAAGCAAGCTGGTGAACGCTATCGTTTACTAGAGGACTGGGAACGTGATGAGCTTATTCAAAATTTAGTAGACGGCTTAAAATGTTGTCACCATACAGTTCAAACAAAGATGATTAATCTTTTAACTCAATGTGATTTTGACTACGGCAATCGAGTAGCAAATGGCATTGGTCTTCTGATGCATGATGATGGTTCCCTAGAAATTGAAATGGGAGCAGAAATGACTCCTGCATACGGGAAATTGCCAAAAGAAGGCGGTTCACCGTTAGGAAGCAACAAAGCTGCTGATGCGGTAGAAGAAGCTAATGAAAAAGGAAACGATGCTCATCCTTATTAACAAAAAACATCCTGCAGCGACAGCAGGATGTTTTTTGGGTTAAACGCTTATGACCAAGTAACGGCAAACACGTGGTAGTCATTTTTTAACTGTGGCGCATCAATGGGTGTCCCGTGCTGATATCCTTGTTTCACTCTTTTAGGATGTAAGGGTTGAACCCATTCTTTCACTTGCTGTTTTGTACCATTTGCTAAAATATATACACAATCAGAAAATGCCCCGTCATTGTTTGGACTATCAACTTTTAGTACTTCCACTAACACATCTTGGACACACGTTTTTCTCTGAATACACATAAGCGTATGGTAGATAATATCAGCGGACACATCGTTATTTAAACGAAAGCCCACCTTTTTTTGTTCAAAAAAAGACGAGAATGAGACGATTGGTAATGTCTTTTTTTGTTCATACGCTTGAGATAAAATCTTGACAAGAACTTCTCCACTCAAGATGATCCCTCTTTCTAAAAAACGCTTCATCACAACATATGTGAGCATTGATTATGCTCATAGGATAATATATTATCATAGTTTAATTCTGTGGTGTTAGTCTTTTTTGGGGTTTTTACACTGGGAATTATACCCGCCTATTTCTTGCGTTTCCCTGACGTTCTCGCTACTAGCAACAGAATTATTAATAAAATAAATACCCCTGCCCCTACAAACATATCATACAAGAAATCAAGCATCATACTCCTCCTCTTCCTTCAAAAAAAAACGCTGTTAAAACCAAGCGTTTTAACAGCGTTTTTTCGTTAGATAAAGCCTAGCATATTAATAAATACAATGATAATTAAAACAGGTGCAATGTATCGAATGGCAAGAAGCCATAAAGAGAACCAGCGCTTCACATTCGTTGAACCGTGCTTAAATTCTTCAATTAGTACATCTTTTTTCATTTTCCAAGGAACAAAGATGGCAATTAAAAGAGCACCTAGTGGCATAAGGATATTACTTACAAGAAAATCGAAAGCGTCAAAGATGCTTTTTCCAAAGATCGACACGTCACTTAATAAACCATACGATAGCGCTGAAGGTATTCCTACCACGAAGATTAGCAAGCCCGAAATCCAAGATAGCTTTATACGCTTATGCTGCTCTCCTTTGGCTAAAGAAGCAACAATAATTTCTAACATCGAAAACGCAGATGTCAAAGTGGCAAATAAAAATAGCGCCAAAAAGAAAGTTTGAAACACAATTCCGAACGGAAGCTGTTCAAAAATAGAAGGCAATACAATGAATAAAAGACCTGGTCCTTCCGTCGGTTTTACACCCATTGAGAAGACCGCAGGGAAAATTGCCAGTCCTGCTAGTAAGGAAATCAAAATATTTAACGCTGAAATTGAAATAGCCGATTTTGGCAAGTTTTGCTGCTTAGATAGATACGAACTGTACGTAACCATAACTGAAACGCCTACGCTAAGTGAAAAGAATGCTTGTCCCATCGCAAACAAAATGGTTTGGGATGTAAGCTTTGAAAAATCTGGATACAAAAAGAAAGATACGCCTTCCATCGCCCCGTCTAATGTTAAAGAACGAATAATGATAATAATAAATAAAATAAAGAGAGCAGGCATTAAAATTTTGTTTGCTTTTTCAATACCATTTTGAATACCTCTTGCGACTACAACAATTGTTAAAAGAAGAAAAACAAATTGAGAGATAACAGCACTTGTTGGATTAGCAATGGTCGAGTTAAATAAACTCCCGTAGTCACTTACTCCATTCAGCTGACCGGTGACGCTTGCAAAAATATATTGTAAAATCCACCCTCCTACTACACTATAAAAAGATAATAAAATGAAGCATGTAATCACACCTAAATACCCGATTCCTTTCCATAGAGAACCGGGAGCAACTGCATCATAAGCACGAATTGCTTCTTTTTGTGTATGTCTACCTAGTACAAATTCAGCAAGCAAAAGCGGCAAACCAATAATTGCTGTAAACAAGATAAACAGTAAAAAGAAGGCCCCTCCTCCGCTTGTTCCGGCTACATAAGGCAGTTTCCAAATGGCTCCGATTCCAATTGCGGAACCGGCAGATGCCAAGATAAAGCCGAGTTTTGATGTCCATTGTTCGTTTTGACTCATTTTTTCTCACCATTTTTCTTTATTTATTCTGATTTGTCATACTATATCACACAACCCTTCTGTCGAAAAGGGTTTTTGTTGTTTTAACCCCCATCATGTGTTATGAATAGTATGTAGGTTTCATTATTTATTTTCGTAACTAAAAAAAGTTTGACAGTTAGAGGTACAAAAAATGACAAATCAGCAAGTAATACAGCAACAATTTTTAGATAAGTTCCTTGACTTTATCTTAGTAAAATGTCCAAACTGCGAACTATGTGCGCGAGTTGTAAAACTGGATAAAAAATTGAGCGGGTCAACGCACTCATGCACGTGTCCTCACTGCGGTTATCTAGACGTAACCAATGCTGATAGCCAAGGGCCGTTAGAACTTTCTGAAGCAGTAGATCCTTTTTTTCAGCTTCCGCTTTACTTAGAAACGATATGCCCTGAACGTCGACTTTGGGCTTATAACTTAGATCATCTTCAGTATATTGAATCTTATATTGAAGTTAAAACATGCGGGGCTTGTTTCGACGAGCTGTCGGTTGAACATTCATTGCCAGATTGGGTAATTCATAAGCAGAAAGAAGCATTAAACGAAATTCAACGTTTAAAAGACACCGTCTTTTGCACATTCAAATGAAGATAGAAAAGAAACGTTGCTGAAGAGGCAACGTTTCTTTTTTTACGAAGAACTTTCTTCGGTAAGTTTTCTTCGATAGTCTCCGGCCTTGTCGAACTCTTTTGCGGTGCCAACAAAAAAGTAGGTTACCGTATGATTTTTGTTACCTTGAGTCGTTCCATGAATCATCTTCCCCTGCTTCAATTGCTTTCGCTCTCCATTTTTATTTACATAGAAATATTTATTTCTTGCCCAGCCGCCGCCGCTTAAAAGCGTTTTGGTTTTCCCGACTCCTTGGTCATTTACTTTAAATACAGTGTAGTCGCCTTCTGTCTTGCTGGGATTTCCGTTATCTTTATCATATTCGACCATAACCCATCCTTTGTACCCTTCTGGTATAAGGAAAATGCTCGGTTGAGACGTTTCATCTGGGCGTCCACATCCAGCTGCGATTATAATCATTAAGCACAAAATGAGCCACCTTTTCACTTTTTTCAACTCCTTTCTCAATAAAAGACGTGCCTCTATACTGCTTTTAGTTTTTGTTGAAGGTAAGATTATATTCTTTTTGCGTCCCTCAATTTTTTCCAGTTCATCCAATCAAATATGCTATATTTACGTATTGTTTGTCACACACTATTAGCAGGCGTTTACAATTTACATGGGAGGATAACAAAAATGAGCTATGTTTTTTTATTTATTTTGCTCTTTGTCATTCCGCTTTACACACAGCAAAAAATTGTTCGTGCCGACCGTGAAAATACACGTACATTATTACTAAGTGAACACGAGCAATCTGCACATAAAAAAAGCGATTCCCCGTAAAATAGGAATCGCCTTCTTTTAATATGTTAAGCTTCCGGCCACAATAAGGCCGACGGCAACCGACGCTGCAAAAAGAGTTACTCCAACCGCTACATTTCCTTCTTCTACTTTTTTGGCTAGGCTCGTTTTAGGCGTCATGATAAATTCAATAACCCAATATGCCACTACTTGAGTAATGATACCTACTACTCCCCAAAGAGTTGCATCTACCAAATTTAAGCTGTTGCTCCATACAGTAAAAATGACAATAGCAAGCCCAATTCCTTTTCCCCATAACTTCAAAGCGACCGCCACATTGCCTTTTTTTATGAGTTCACGGTCATTAAATTTTGTTGTTAATTCAAATACCATGACTCCGATAAATAATAGCCCTAACCCTACTGCTACGTGAGATAAAAAACTTCCTATACTAGCCCAATCAATCCATTGTGTCATTTTTATTCCCCTTTTCATTTTAATCCAATCGGCAAATAGTATGATTCGTTATCCGTAATTTGATTTCCAGCTCGTATTCCTACTGCGCTTGCTTTTCCATTTAATAAAAAGCAGCCGTACATGATATGAGCCTCTATTGTTTGCGTTTGAGTCTTCATCGTTGCAGTTGGCAATGGAATAAACTGTTGATACACAGCCGTGTATTCTTGATATGTCTTATGCTGATCTTCTTCTATTTTGATTCCATCTTCATTATAAATTTCCACGGTATCTCCCTCACGACCAAAAGATGGTTTCTTCACAAATGCTTGTTTTCTTTCGATAAATGGATCTTCTTCTAAATACGTTGGTAAAAAGTACGTTTCAATGATGTGATGCTCTTCTTTAGTGAAGAAAGGATGATGTTGTTCATACAAAGCCCAAATGAGTGCTTGCACGGCTTTGGACTGCAGTAAAAATGCAGAAGGCGGATTGATTATGGCTACTTGTTTTTGCTGTGCCAATGTTAAAAGCATGTGTCCGACTTTTTCATGCGTGCTCGGATCTTCATCTTCAATTAAATGTTCAAGCGGATACGTTTGGCGATAAAGTACGTCTATTTTTTGTCCATATTGATCATACACGCCTGCTTCTATATGTTCACCTTCTTCCACTGTAGAGGAAGGGACAATTCGAAGCTGCGATAATGGAACGTATGTAGCATCTACATCGGCTAGCTTCATTAAATACAGAGTCGTTAGCTTATCTTCTTCATGTGTATGATGAGAAGAAAAAACGACGTTTGGATAGTTTGTTCTATCGAGCTCGTTATAAGCTTCAAAAATGGCGTGTTTTAATGCTAAAGCAAGCTTTTTTTCCTCAAGCTTATTAGGGTTTTGTACTTGAAAATGACGACAGACTAACTCATTTACATGAAATAATTCTTTAATGAACGTAGGCGTATCCGCATTTAGTTCTAAAAGCTTAATTTGATCAGTCGTAACAGCAAAATCAAGGCGCGAAATCACACTTTCTGTTTCCATCGTTTTCAGTCGTAGGTACGGGATGCTGTCTTTTGGAAATCCTAAAGAAAAAAGAGTCTGATCATCTAACGAACGAAGTAAAGGTGCGGTTTTAAAAAATAATGCCCCAATTTGATTTGCAGCTTCTTTAATAGAATCAATAATATAAGAAGACTCTATATGTACGTCATAAAGAGCATACTCTGTTCCGTATAAATCGTGCCAAAAATCTTCAATTTCTTTATAAAACATTTCTCGCTTTTCTTTGTGCATTACCCGCCAAAACCGCCTTTAGAGCCGCTCCCAATTCCAGATTTATACGAGCTGCTTGATTTAAATGATTTATAGGCCGATGATGAGGTCAACTGTTTTTTAGAGCCGTAGTAGCGGCCTCCGTGATAATATGAGCCGCTGTGCGAAGAAGAAGAATCTGAACAGTAGTACGTTTGCGTATCTTCATCCCATTTCCACTTGTCACACGATTTATCTTTCGGTTTAGCTGGTCTTGCCTGATCAGTTGAACCACAGGCAACGAGCGATGTCATTAAAGCTGTGGTCAAAACCCCGGCCATCATTTTTTTTGTTTTTGACATTACGCCTTTCCCCCTTTATACGTTACGCCTGTTTTTGTTACATATAAACTGTACACGCTGCGATCTTCATCAATTTCCGCAGAGTCTCTTTCCCATTCCCATCCATTATAGTAGGTATAAACTGTTCCGATATAACTTAATACGTCCAAGTGCGTATAAAATGAAGAGACGAATAAAATCGGATGTCCTCGAAGAGAATTCAGTTCGCGGACTTCTAATATAATCTCTCTGTGATCATCTTCTGCTTGCTCTTTCGGTCCATGTTCATGTTCTTTTACATAAATAATATGGATATCATCTTCGACTGCAGATGAAGTTTGTTTATACGTTACTCCTTCTTTAACAAAAAATTCGCATTCTCTTCGTGCTAAAACTTGTTCAAGTTCAATAGATTGATAGTGATAAATAGATACAAATGTATCATCAGGCTTTAGCAGTCGGTATTCTAACTTTCCCATTGTGCAACTCCTTTTGTGACTTTTTTGTGAACGTTCTTTAATAAATACGCACAGATTTTCAAAAAGTTTCAATTTTTCTCATATTAAAAGGCTTAGCTTTAAATAAGCTAAACCTTTATTTTTTTATCACATCTGTCACAACTTCATAACCGCCTGTGTATGGGTCGAATACATATTCAAGCATGCCGTTTCCACGATTGACTTTAAATAGATAACGGTATTTTTTAGGGCTGTCTTTTGCTGGATATACGTATTTTCCTTTTTGGAACTGACTTAGCAAGAGCTGTTCTCTTTGCGCAAGCATTTTTTTTGCTTCATTATAACCATACAGGGGGAGATTTTTGGCATAGAGAACCGGTACGAATACAAGCACAACGACTGAAATCGTAATAAGCCCTTGTTTAAACCACCGCATAAATCTCTTTGGATTTCGCGAAAGCAACATCGTGATGACAATTACTACTAACAAAGGAACAATATATACTTGAACATACGGAATGTTTGCAAATACAGGTCGATTAATCAATAAGACAATTACTTCGATAGCTGCTACTAATACTAAAATAAAATAGACCACTTACTCTTCACACCTCGACGATTCAATGAATTTTATATGTGTTAGAAAGTATTCCCACTCATGAATGAACTCGTCTATTGTATCATAAGACGCAAAAAAAATATCTACGCTCATCTATTTTGCAGAATTTAGATGATAAAAGGGAATGAGAAAAATAATCTAGTACGGATTACTTTGGTACACCGCTGTTGATTTCCGCGGGCGGCCGCTTTGAGACTTCGCTTTGCCCTCCAATCAACAGCTAGAAGCCACTACATACATGAAACTTACATTCACCCTAACCATAAAAAAATCTGAAGATGTTTGATTCTCCATCAAGAATCAAACATCTTCAGATTTTCCTTTAACTAAGCTATTTTTATTCCATCCTTTTATTACGAAACTTCTACGTTTCGATTTTGATTATATTTTTTCCCTTGTAACAGTGAGTAAATGATCGCTGCTGCCCATACAATAAGTATGAATGCATATACAGCTATCTGAGTTGAGCTGCTTGATACCCATGTGTTTAAGAGTGTACGAGCATTTGTTAAAATGATAAACCCACCAACAAGCGAACCAAGCAAGTGAGCCGGGATGATACGAACAAACCATGCAGCAATCGGAGCCGCGATAATTCCGCCAATCATAAGGGCGCCTACCCAGAACCAGTTTACTTGCTCCCAGCCAAGAGAAATTAAAAAGCCAAGTGTAGCCGAGACGGCAATAGCAAATTCACTCGTATCTACGGTTCCAACGACTTTTCGTGCTGTTGTGCCTTTTTTAGCTAGCAATACAGGCGTTGCAATCGGCCCCCAGCCGCCTCCTCCTGTAGCATCCGCAAATCCAGCGATTAATCCTAACGGAATGGACTGCTTCGTTGATAAAGGTTTAGTGTTCTTTTCTTCATTTGTCTTAAACGTAAATAAAAAACGAAATAACACATAAACTCCTATGAGCAATAAGAATGTTGAGACGTAAGGCCTTACTGCATCTCCGGGTAAATTACTTAGAAAGCAGGCTCCTACAAAAGCCCCGATGGAACCAGGGATAATCAGTTTTAAAACCATCGCTTTATCTACGTTTCCGAATTTAATATGCGAAACACCAGACGCTGCTGTTGTTACAACTTCTGCTAAGTGAACAGATGCCGAAGCCACAGCTGGTGCAATTCCAAAGGTTAAAAGTAGCGTAGTTGATGTTACGCCGTATGCCATTCCGAGTGATCCATCAATTAACTGAGCTAAAAAGCCAATAAGTGCAAACGTAATTAACTTTTTCATGTTGTCCCTCCACTTTCATCTTCTGTTAGAAAGCACAAAAAGGCCTCCAACAGTTGTTTGCTAGAAGCCTTCGGTATGTCCGATCAGCTGTCCGTTTTATGAATAAGTTGTTTATATTGTAATCCTAACTATTCCTAGAAGTCAACTGTGTTTTTAGTTTTTCTTTTAGTCTATGCGTGCTGCTTGGTTATAGTATCAGTAAAATAAAACTCTTCTTGTTAAATCAACAACATAAAAACGACCGTCTTAATAATGGCGGTCGTTTTTATGAAGATCTTTCCAGTGAACTAGTACTTCAGGTGGCAAACTCACATCTTTATCTAATGACGTCACATCCATAGAAGCGGGTTCATCGCTATTTATCACTTTTTCTACCCAATCTGGCTGTACAACTAATGCTTGTTCAATCGTAATTAAAGCCAGCCCTTGCTCAAAAGCTTCTGCTACTTCTGTTGCCGTAAGTCCTCCTGTACCCACAAGAGGGACCCGGTGATTGACGTGCTTAATAATTGAAGAAAGCAGTGAGCGATTTTCTTCACTACTTAAGGTAGGTTCATGCAAAGCACTAATATGTAAATAATCAATTTCTGTATAAACAAGACGGTCAATCCATTCAAATGTATCTTCCACTTTATTTCCTAAATAGCCTTTTTCTTTGGGCGCTAATGTATACCCCACAATAAATGGTTTGCCCGCATGTGCTGCTCGACGCGTCACTTCACGAATAACTTCAAGTGCAAAAGTGAAGCGGTTTTCTGCGCTTCCACCATAAGAATCACTTCGTTCATTGGCTTGCCTTGATATAAACTGCTGCAGTAAACATTCATTTCCTCCGTCAATTTCTACTCCATCAAACCCTGCTTCCATAGCTCTTGTGGTAGCTTCGCCAAACGCTTGAACAATATAAGTTATACCGCGCTCGGTCATTTGAACAGGCTTTTTGCCTTTACGTTTGTGAGGCTTTTCACTCGGGCTAATGGCTTCCCATTTATTTTCCATTTCTACACACTTTCTTCCCCCGTGCGATAGTTGAAGAATCGCTTTAGCTCCTCTTCTATGAATCATTTGGGTTAGTTGATGAAGCTTTCGTATGACCTGATCACGATGAATTCCGATTTGACCAGGTGCTACTTGGCCATTTTCTGTGATAAACGCGGGGCCGATAATTACCGTACTGACGCCCCCTACTCGTTTTTCGTAAAAAGTCAGATCGATATCGGATATTTCCCCGTTTTCCCGTGAAGCGTATGTGAGGATAGGTCCCATTGCTAATCGGTTTTTCATCTCAAGAGCATCAACAAATTTAAAATGTTTAAATAACTTTTCATAGGCTGTCTTCAATTAATTCACACCTTTTTTCCTTAGCTTGCCCATCTAGAAGCCGAGTAGACATAGGCACAAAAAAAGAAATACCTTCGCCGGCATTTCTTTTTACGTCGTTTTTCTTATTTTTTTGACGGGGTAAAATACAAATTCGCTTTTTCCGACAATCCGTTTTTCATCAATGAGACCTAGACCGTTGCGGCTATCCATACTGTACAGACGGTTATCACCCATTACAAATACTTCGTTTTTGGGTATTTGAACGGGTTCAAAATCTCCTGTTAGCTCCATATCCATGTTATTGGCAATTTGACGATTGGTTTTTAAATAAGGTTCACTTACTTTTTTATCATCAATATAAAGCTGATCTTTTTTCATTTCGATTTTTTCACCTGGCAGACCGATTACTCTTTTTACATAATGCTTATTCTTAGCCTCATCTTTAATAATCACAATATCTCCGCGGCGAAGATCATGGAGCGAATACGACAGTTTATTCACAAACAAACGCTCTCCGTTATGCAGCGTTGGGTTCATTGAAGCGCCTTCTACAATATACGGAGAAAATAAAAATGCGCGAATCATAAATACTAGAGCGATAGCGAAGATAATAGTTTTGAATATGCTGCGTAATTGATCGCTTTTTGTTTTTTCCGTAGTCAATATACTTTGTCTCCTTTGTACAGCTCACTTTTCTTATGTAAAAAAGCAAGAAACCTCTTACTTTAACACTTATTCTAACTTAACCATAGAAAGAACTGAAATCAAATGTTTTATGTTATGTAAAAAAAGAACCTCTAACAAATGTTAGAGGCTTACATTACGCAAGTTTCGTCTTTACATCTCTTATTATAACATTAATTATATAAAAAGAGACTACCTTTTATGTAAAAATTATGTTTTTTACGCAAACTTAACTAAATCTTCACATTTAAAGGGGCTTCTTCATGTATAAAAAATTGGGAGATGCAATACTCTATAATCTCTCTTCGCCGCACGAGTCCAATAAAAATGTTTTGATCATCTACAACCGGCACAAAATTTTGTTCAGACGCGCGTGATAAAATACTTTCCATTTCATCATTAATTGTAATAGCTTCATAATCGCGATGCCTTGGGACTTCTTCAATTCGTAGATGTTCTAGCTCATGGAGTTCTATATGCTCTAGGCTTTTTAGCTTCCATAGCAAGTCTCCTTCTGTCAAAGTCCCTACATATTCTCCTTTTTGATTAATAAGCGGTACAGAAGAGTAGCGATGATACTCCATTTTCTCCAATGCTTGACGGATTGTTGACCGTGTCGATAGGGTAACCACTTCTTTTTTAGGAAGTAAAAAGAACGCAATATTCACTCATATTCTCCTTTTGTTATATATGCATTTTATTTTTGTTGTTTTGCTGAATCTGAAACAATATGAATATCGATGTCATGAGTCTGTCGCATAATTGTATTTACAATAGAGCCTTTTCGAATCTCTTCCCATCTTGTCCTCGCTGATTGCCCTAGTAAGATTTGAGTAACGCGATACTGCTTGGCTACGTTCACAATCACTGCGGCTGGTTTTTGCTTTTTAGCTTCTTCTACAATTAACGATGCGTGAAAGCGGTCAGCGAATGCCTGCCACTGTTTGATTTGTGTTTTCTGCCTCTCAGTCTGCTCGCCTTTAAAAACATGGAGCAGCAGCAAATCTGCTTTCAATCGGTTCGCCATTCTCCAGCCTCTTCGAATCAGTTTTTCAGCTGTTTCACTGTATTGAATGCACACTAAAATACGTTCGCAAATACCTGTTACACCAATTTCATGGGAATGAATGAGCTTGCCGTCCACTTCATCCGCTATTTCTCTGAGCGTTAATTCACGAAGGGCATGGAGATTTGCTAGCTTAAAAAAAGACTGCAGGCTTTGTTCAATTTTATGGACTTCGTATATTTTGCCTTCACGAAGACGCTTTTGCAGCTGTTCCGGTGTAACGTCGACAAGCTGAATTTCATCTGCTTGCTGAATAAATAAATCCGGCACCGTTTCACGAACTTTTACCTGGGTAACAGCATATACGAGGTCATGTACGCTTTCCATATGCTGAATGTTCATTGCTGACATAACTGAAATACCTTGGTTGAGCAGGTAAGAAACATCTTCAAAACGTTTTTTATGGCGGCTTGTCGGTACATTTGTATGAGCGAGTTCATCGATAAGGACAACTTTTGGTCGCCTTCTTACAATCGCCAGTAAATCAAGCTCTTGTAATTCTTTTCCTTTATAAAAAACGGTTTCTCTTTGGATCACTTCTAGATTTCCGATCATTTCCTTAGTCTCATTCCTGCCGTGTGTTTCTACATATCCAATTACGACATCTACGCCTTCTTTGACTAAGTCATGGGCATCTTGAAGCATTTTATAAGTCTTTCCTACTCCCGGTGCGGCACCGATGTAGAGTTTAAGCTTTCCACGCTTATGATCATGAAGTTCACGCAATAGTTCTTCCGGAGTTTTTCTTCGAAAGTATGGATGAGCTTCTTTTTCTTTCATTGTTCGGGCTCCTTTATCACACTCGCTTCAGTGCATGAAGCGAGTGCGTGTAATTAGCGTTCTCGTTGAACAGCTAAATTTAGCTCTACTACATTTACGCGTTTTGCACCAAAAGCCCCTTGCTGAGTATGTTTTTTGATTAGCTCTTTTAGCGTCTGGGTTTTAATATGGGCTGCTTTTGCCACGCGCTCTACTTGTGCATATGCAGCTTGTGGCGTAATATCCGGATCGAGTCCAGAAGCCGAATTCGTGACGGCATCAATTGGAATCCCTTCCTTTGGTACCTCGTTTTCTTTTTTCCAAACCGCTACGGATTTCTCGATACGATTCGTAAGATCTTTATTTGAAGGTGCTAAATTCAACGAGCCAGACCCTGCTCCGTTATAATCAATACTAGAGACTCTGCCGTGAAAAAATGCATTGCTTGTAAACTGCTGCCCAACCAGCTTAGAACCGATAACTTGATGATTGTTTGAATAGATTAGGCTGCCGTTTGCTTTACTTGGAACAGCTGTTTGAGCAATACCTGTCATCACAACAGGATAAATAAGACCACAAAGTATCATCATCATAATCGTTAAGCGAACAATAATGCTTCCCGTTCGTTCTGTTTGTATCATCGTTTCTTCTCCTCTACATTACAAATGAAAGTATAAAGTCAATCCCTTTAATCCCAATGAATGGAACCAATACTCCACCTAACCCGTAAATGAACAAATTTTTTCGCAGCAGGGCGTTCGAACTCATCGGCTTATACGCAATACCCTTCATGGCTAAGGGAATTAGAAGCGGGATAATGACCGCATTAAAAATGAGCGCTGACAACACGGCAGATAGAGGTGAATGAAGCTTCATTACGTTAAGAGCCTCCATTTGCGGAATCGCCAGGGTAAACATCGCTGGAATAATCGCGAAATACTTAGCAATATCGTTTGCGATGCTGAATGTAGTTAAGGCACCCCTTGTCATTAATAGCTGTTTTCCAATTGAAACGACTTCAATGATTTTAGTGGGATCAGAATCCAAGTCGACCATATTTGCTGCTTCTTTAGCAGCTGAGGTTCCGCTGTTCATTGCTAAGCCAACATCAGCTTGAGCAAGTGCAGGGGCATCGTTTGTCCCGTCACCTGTCATGGCAACTAGCTTTCCTTGCTGCTGTTCGTATTTAATCACTTGAATCTTGTCTTCTGGCTTGCATTCCGCAATAAATTCATCTACTCCCGCTTCTTTTGCAATGGTTGCTGCGGTTAACGGATTATCTCCTGTACACATGACTGTTTTAATGCCCATTTTACGAAGTTCATCAAAGCGTTCTTTCATTCCTGGTTTTACCGTGTCTTTTAAATAAATCAAGCCATAAATTTTATCATCAGCGGCGACGGCAAGCGGCGTGCCACCAGCTCCTGCAATTTCATTTGCTTTTTGCTGTAAATCAGAGGGAACCATCCCGCCCTTTGACTCTACCCATGCCGTGACGGCGTCCACTGCCCCTTTTCGTACAGATACATTCTGTAAGTCAATGCCGCTCATTCGCGTTTCCGCTTTGAATTCAACAAACGTTCCTTCGGTTTTTCTAAGATCTTCTACTCCCATGCGATTTTGAATAAAATCAACAACTGAGCGCCCTTCTGGTGTTTCGTCATAAAGAGAAGAAACAAACGCCCATTTGTAAAGGTCACGTTCGTCTATGCCTTCTACAGTCGTTAATTGATGAGCCATTCGGTTTCCAAACGTAATGGTACCGGTTTTATCTAAAATAATTGTGTTAATGTCACCTGCTGCTTCTACTGCTTTTCCTGACATAGCAATCACGTTAAACTGCGTGACTCGGTCCATCCCAGCAATTCCAATGGCCGATAATAAGCCTCCAATTGTTGTAGGGATGAGACAGACGAGCAGTGAAATTAAAATGGCCGTGTCGAGCTTAAAGTGTAGGTAGTTTGTAAAGACAGGAAGCGTCACAACTACTAGTAAGAAAATAATCGTCAGACTTGTCAAAACCGTATTTAGCGCAATTTCATTTGGTGTTTTTTGACGCTGTGCTCCTTCAACAAGCGAAATCATTTTATCTAAAAACGATTCACCTTGCTCACACGTAATTTTAATTGTAATTTCATCACTGACAACTCTTGTACCTCCAGTTACAGAGTTAAAGTCCCCGCCTGCTTCTTTCATAACAGGTGCCGATTCGCCCGTAATAGCCGATTCATCAACAGACGCCAGTCCTTTAATGATTTCTCCATCTCCAGGAATCATCTCACCTTGTGAAACGACGACGATGTCTCCTTTTTTTAGTTGCGATGCCGAAACTTGTATCATCTGCCCGTTTTGAAGCTGATTAGCTGTAATATCGCCTTTAGATTTCTTCAATGAGTTTGCCTGTGCCTTTCCTCGTCCTTCTGCTAATGCTTCTGCAAAATTAGCAAAAACAATGGTGAAAAATAACACGAGAGATACGGCAATATTAAAGCCTGCGCTTACTGTACTTTCTCCGAAAAGGTCTGGAACAACGGCTAAAAAAAGTGTAATAACAAACCCGATTTCTACTACGAACATGATAGGATTTTTTATCATTGTTCTTGGACTTAGCTTGATAAAAGCCTGTTTTAATGATTGAATAAAAATGGATGAAGCTTGTTTATCTACAGAACCTTGAATGGGACTGTTGTGATCCAATTCAAGATCATTTGCAAAATTCCGTTTATTCATTATGATCCTCCGCTTTCTTTATTACAGTGTTAAATACTCAGCAACCGGTCCAAGTACAAGCACTGGGAAAAACGTAAGTGCTCCTACAATAACGGTAGTTCCAATTAAAATGCCGCTAAATAAAGACGTATCCGTTTTAAATGTCCCAGGTGTTTGGGGAACAAGCTGTTTGGATGCTAGTGAGCTCGATACCGCCAGCATTGTAATTAGTCCGAAGTAACGTCCAATATACATAACAATTCCCGTAGAAATGTTCCAAAACGGCGTTGCGTCACCTAATCCTTCAAAACCGGATCCATTGTTTGCTGCTGACGACGTAAATTCATACAGTGCCTGACTTAACCCGTGAAAGCCTGGATTTGATATACCTTCCATTCCTAAATGAGTGGTAAGTGCTACAGCTGTTCCTCCTAAAATTAGCAGCGGCTGCAGGATAAGCGTCACGGCGATTAGTTTCATTTCTTTTCCTTCAATTTTTTTACCTACGTATTCTGGTGTTCTTCCAACCATTAAACCTGATAAAAATACGGCGATGATGACGTACATCATGACATTCATAAATCCTGCTCCGACACCGCCAAATACGGTATTTAACATCATATTTCCAAGCGTTAACAACCCGGTAAGAGGCGTCAGGGTATCGTGCATCGCGTTCACCGCGCCTGTTTCACTTGCTGTCGTCACGATGGCGTACAGCGTTGACATACCGACACCAAACCGGACTTCTTTCCCTTCCATATAACCGCTCGCTTCATTTAGATGAAAAGCATCAAGTCTAGGGTTACCGCCCCACTCTGTTACAAACGCTGTGCTTAAGATAACGATAAACAGCATACTCATCGATACAAACAAGATGCGACCTTGTTTACGCTGTCCGATCATTTTTCCGTATGTGAAAGGAAGTGCGGTTGGTAATAAAAGCATAAGGACAATCTGTAACACATTGCTCCACGCATTGGGATTTTCAAATGGATGGGCTGAGTTGACACCAAAAAATCCCCCTCCGTTGTTGCCTAGCTCTTTGATTGAAAGAAAAGAAGCAACTGGTCCCCTTGCAATTTGCTGTGTTGCCCCTTCTAATGTATGGGCAGTCACCGTTCCGCTTAACGTTTGAGGGACACCTAAAAACGTAAATAAAATACCTGTTATAAAAGCAATAGGAAGTAAAATACGCGTAATTGATTTTACAAAATCAACAAAAAAGTTTCCCATTTCTTTCCCTGCTAGCCCGCGAATAAAAGCGATTGCTACTGCAAGTGCTGTTGCTGGTGCAGCAAACATCATAAATACAATGGCGGCCATCTGTGAGAAATAGGACAAACCTGACTCACCGCTGTAGTGCTGCAAGTTCGTATTTGTCATAAAACTAATGGCTGTGTTAAAAGCAAGGGCCGGATCCATTCCTTTTATGTGGCTTGGGTTTAGCGGCAGTACCCCTTGGAATCGGAAGATAAGGTACACCACAAAAATCATAAACGTATTCGCCAACACGAGAGCCAATGCATATTGCTTCCACGTTTGATTAAGCCCTTTAATTCCTGCTGCTTTAAACATCACTGTTTCTATCTTTCCTATCAAGCTAGTGTTTTTATCGTTTGAAAATACATTCGCTATATAAATACCTACGGGCTTTGCAATAAGCGCTACAAAAATAAGCAGCAGCGCAACTGATAGTAGAAAAATCCCCACGTTTTATTCCTCCGCTTATTAAAATTGTTCTGGATTTAACAGTACATATACTAAATAAATTAAAACGGTAATTGAAATACCTAACAAAATGAACGACATGTTCACTTCTCCTCTCTGTCGTCTACTACATGAGACGACCAGCGAATAATTCCGTACATAGCAGTCGCTAATAAGGCAAGCGTTCCAAGCATCATCATATCCAAGTTGCTTCCTCCTAACTGTTTCCTGACAAAAATGATAGCTTCTAAGTTTAGTGACGGTTTCTTTTCATAAAGCATCAGGTCCAAAAAAGCTAACCGCGAGACGTGATGCTATTTTTTTTCACTAAAAAACCGCAGAAGAGAGTTCTCTTCCGCGGTTTAATGCACGACAAATAAGCCGTGATTGACACGAATTTTTTACTCCCAAAACGCTTACGGAGTTAGCTGTCGGATTCGGGTTATGGAAGTAACCCTACTCAGTTAAGAGATTCACCCCTAGTACATACGTACAAAATATTGGGTCCCCCGCTCATAATTGATTAAGCGTATATTTGTTATTTAATTTTTAGACTTAATGATGACTTTTACTGCTGCGTTTAAAACTTTGATTAGCCAACGTAGACAAATAGCGGTTTGCTAGATCAAAAGATTGCTGGTCGCACATTGCCCGATATTCAATCATTTGAATCATTTGCTTAGATAAATGCATCTGGACGCTCCTTTCACCTATATTTTGAAAGGAGCGTACTATCCGCTGTTATAGAAAACGACCACGATTACACCATCCTCTCTCTTAACGCTTACGAAGTTAGCTGACGGGTTCGGGTCAAGAAAGTAACCCTACTCAGTTAAGAGATTCACCCCTAATAATTGGGTCCTCCGCTCTTTCCCTCTCTTTCAGGAAAGACTCAGCGTTTCACTGTGGAACGTTTCATGAGAGTAATCTTACTCCTGTTAAAATTTACTGTCAACAACATTTTTTGAAATTTTAAAAGCTTTATTTTTCTATATTTATTCATTATTTTAAAATAATAGTTTTGAAAGAAAAAAAGCGTTCTTATCTCCTCGATAAGAACGCTTTTTTTAGCTCATTTTCTCAATTTCATTTACAAGAATTGAAATGGCATCCGTTTTTGTTGCTTCACGCATTGTACGCTTCATTGTACTTGCCTGCTGCTGAAGCTCATTTACTTCACGCAAAAACAGTTCTTTTGTTAACTGTTCTTCTTCTACAACCATACAGTAGCCTTTTTTCTTAAAGGATTGTGCATTTAAAATTTGATCTCCGCGACTCTGTGCCTTTGATAAAGGAATAATCATCATCGGTTTATGAAGAGCTAAAAACTCAAAGATGGCATTGGATCCACCGCGTGTAATCACATAATCAGTTGCCGCTAAAACATCCGGAAGCTGTTCATTTACGTATTCTAACTGACGGTAGCCCGACTCTTTTTCAAGGCTTGTATCAATATTGCCTTTTCCGCAAAGGTGTACAATTTGAAATTTCTTTTGCAATTCAGGCAAAGACTCTCGAACAATTTCATTGATGCGGCGCGCTCCTAAACTTCCGCCCATAATGGTTAAAATTGGGCGCTTATCATAAAAGCGAAGCCAGCTTTCCCCGTTCGCTGCGCTTCCGCTAAATAACTCTTTTCGAATAGGTGAACCAACAACCTGCACTTTTTCTTTTGGAAAGTAGTTTGCAGCTTCATCAAAAGAAGTGAAAATTTTAGTGGCAAATTTCTGCGCAATTTTATTTGCTAGTCCCGGTGTTAAATCACTTTCATGAATGAACACGGGAATGTTTAAAGATTTAGCAGCCATTACAACAGGAACTGTGACAAAACCGCCTTTTGAAAAAACAAGAGAAGGCTTTAGTTTTTTCAGCACGCGACGCGCATCGCCAACCCCTTTTGCTACTCGAAATACATCTTTTACATTTTCCATATCCACGTAGCGACGAAGCTTCCCGCTTGAAATTGCATGATATGGAACGTTTAATTTAGCAATTAATTCTTTCTCAATACCATTGTGAGAACCGACATAATGGATATCCCATTTTTCACTGTCTAATTCTTTCATAATCGCAATGTTTGGCGTTACGTGCCCCGCTGTTCCGCCTCCGGTAAAAACGATAACTTGCTTACTCATTTTTTCTTCCTCTCTTTGCATCACTTAATCAATCTGTTTTGACATTAATTTTTTATCTAATCTTTTTAGCATGTAATCTGACATGTAAAACGATGGTTTTATTATAGCATTTTTCTTTTTACATATGTATGATAAGGCGTATAAAAGCATGCTATACTTTTCATAAGGAGTGATTATAATGAACAAATCTGTACCTGTGGTAAAAGGTGACACAGTGGATTCAGAAACGCGCTGTGTGCACTATTATACTGATAAAGATATTATTGCAATAAAATTTTATTGCTGTAATACATATTATCCATGTTATCAATGTCATAATGGACATGCTAATCACGACATTAAAAGATGGCCAAAATCTATGTTTAATGAAAAAGCTATTCTTTGCGGAGTATGTAAACATGAGCTCTCAATTAATGAATATTTAACCTGTAACTCGACTTGCCCTCACTGTCGTTCTTCTTTTAATCCCGGATGCAGCCTGCATGGACACATTTATTTTGAACAAAAAAGCTGAACGAAACATCGTTCAGCTTTTAAAATAACTGCTCATCTATATTGATAATGGAAGGAAGCAGACCTGGGAATAATTCCTCAAGTTCTTCTAATCGCAAAGAATAATAGTGCTGCGTGCCTTCTATACGTAGTTTGATAATTCCAGCTTCGCGAAGTACTTTAATATGATGTGATAGCGTTGATTTCGATACATTTAATTTTTGATAATACGAACAGGTCTGCTCCTTTCTTGTCGCTAAACACTGTACAATACGCAGCCGGTTAGGATCACTCAACGCGTGTAAAATAGGCGTTAATTTAATTTCAGATTTCGGTGGTTGATAAGGTTTTCTCATGCTTAAAATATAACACAGCTTCTTTTGTGTATCAATGTTCGATATCTTTCGAACTAAATCCTTGCACTGTTATTTAATTGGTGTTATAGTTTCATTGTTCGATGATATTCGAACTTATCTTCATTTTAATCATAAATTGAATGAAAGATTAAAAACAAAACAAATAATATAAAGCACCATCATTATTAAAGGAGGAATCATCCATGATTCATTTACAAGCTTCAATGAAAGTTAACCCAGAAAAAAGAGAACAATTTTTAGAAAACGTACAAGAACTAATTAAGCATTCTTTACAAGAAGAAGGAAACAGCAACTATCAGCTATTTGAAGATGCTTTTACACCTAACACGTTTATGATGATTGAAGAGTGGAAAAGCGAAGAAGCAATTCAAGCGCACAATAAATCAGCTCACTTCCAAAGTTTTGTAGCATTTGCTCAAACTGGCGTACTTGTAGCACCTTTAGATGTAAAAACATTACAAGGTTAATCATAACTTCTTTGAAAGGATGAAGCATCATGAATGAAGCAATTCGTACAATTCAAGATCATCGTTCTATCCGTCAGTATACAGATGAAGCAGTAAGCGACGAGCATTTAGATACGATTATTCAATCTGCTCAGTCAGCTGCTTCTTCTATTAATGGACAGCAAGTGACTATTATTAGCGTCCAAGATAAAGAAAAGAAGAAAAAACTTTCAGAGCTTGCCGGCAACCAAGCGTGGATTGACCAAGCTCCTCTATTTTTAATCTTTTGTGCAGATTTTAATCGTGCTAAGATTGCAGCTGAGCTTAACGATGCCCCTCTTGGCGTAACCGATGGGCTTGAATCAATTTTAGTCGGGGCAACTGATGCTGGAATTTCGTTAGAAGCCGCAACAGTTGCAGCAGAATCACTCGGTTTAGGTACAGTACCAATCGGAGGAATTCGCAGAAAACCGCTAGAAGTCATTGAACTGCTGGATTTACCGGAATACGTATTCCCAGTAAGCGGTCTTGTGGTTGGACATCCGGCAGATCATTCTGCGAAAAAGCCTCGATTGCCACAAGCTGCCGTGCACCATCGTGAAAGCTATAATCACGACTTAAAGTCATTGATTCAAGACTATGATGCTGAAATGGCAGAGTATATGAAAAACAGAACAAACGGTGCTGATGACCGCAACTGGTCACAAACTGTATCAGCTATTTATAAAACCATTTATTATCCAGAAGTTCGAGCGATGCTTGAAAAACAAGGATTTAAATTCGAATAACCAAAAGCTGCGATGAACATCGCAGCTTTTTTATCTACTTTAACAGCGTGCTGAATAGACTAAAAGTAATACTCAATAAATGAGGTGTTGATATGGAGTTTATTTTAATCTGTAATTTTCTTTTAGGTGCAACGGCAGCGTTTTTATTAGTGCCGGCTTTTACAAAAAAGCACACACTTCACGTGACTTTGCTCTCTCTTCTTTTCCTCCTTTCAATTGTCCCAACTTTTCTTCTTGCTAATCCACATATCGGCGTTTTACCTTGGGCTATTCGAGACGGTCTTCTATTGTTCTCCGCTTTCCTTTTATTGTATTTAACTTTCACTTCAAGCAGGTGGAAAACGCTTTTGTTTCCTTTTCTATTTTTGCTGTCGATTGCTCCTCTTGCCTACGTCGTATATGATGATTTCACGCATACGTATATAGATGCCAATATCGGGCTTGGCCTAGGCTTTTTATTGACGTGGCTCTTAACAACTCTGTACAATATTTTGGCTATTCTTCGATTTTTCCGTCAGAAATCTCAGTAAACACGTCAAAAGTTAACAAACACACGAATAGTTGCTTTTATTTAGTATACGCTAACAACTGCACAGTTCTTCTCTTTACATAAAGCTGTGTATACTAAAAAAGGAGTGATACTTGATGAAACGACTATTCGTAATGGTAGCAGTGATTGCCTTCTTGGCACTTAGCCGCATGTTAGTATTTGCCGCTGAAACACCCCCTGCTGCAGATGACCGAACAGCTCAAAATGCGGAAGTTCGCATTGTTCATGCTTCACCGGATGCTCCGGCTGTAGACATTTTTGTGGATGACAAAGCCTTGGTAGAAGGAGCAAAGTTTAAAGATGTCTCTAATCCCCTGCCTTTGTCAGCTGGTTCTCATAAAGTAGAAGTGTACGAAGCGAAGACAAAAGGTACAAAAGATTCGCTCATTGAAGCTACCCTTGTTGTAGACGGTGGAAAATCATATACAGTAGCAGCCGTAAATAAAGCGGAAAATCTTGAACTACAGGCTTTCACGAATAATAAGCAAGGAATGGATGGAAAAGCAAGCCTGCGTATTGCTCATTTATCTCCTGATGCTCCTGCAGTAAACGTAGGCCCTAAAGGTGCTGCTCCTTTATTTAAAGATCTATCTTTTAAAAGCATTTCAGGTTATCAAGTAGTAAATCCGGGTTCGTACGATCTATCTGTTTCCACAGCGGATGGAAAAGAGGTACTAAGTCTTCCTGGAACAAATCTTGAAAGCGGTAAAAACTATACGGTTCTTGCAGTAAATACTGCTGACAAGCTTGAAACAATTGTTTTACAAGATAATTAACTTAAAAAACGTCATTTCAATTGAAATGACGTTTTTTATAGACTGCTCTGAATAAATTCCTCTTTTTTGTACTCATAGGTAGAAATGTCGTTCCACAATCGTTTTGAAAGCTCGTATTTCATACCTTCATATTTTTTTCTAGCACGTTCGCTCGAGCGTAACTGCTCCCTGAAATTAATTCGCTCGTTCCAGTAAGGAGATTCACTGACCGTTACATACACATGACTTCTTCTAGCATCATGTGGAATGAGCCTACGGGCATTTTTAGCTGTCATAATTGGAGGATAGTGCGCAGCTGGAACGCCTTCTTTTAATAAGACAAACATCTCTTTTTCCGCTACATATACGTGAGATTTATTTTTTAATATAGCCCGCACTTCATTTATGTCTTCTTCGCGTTTGACTCCGATTAAAATATCAACGATTGGTGAACCTGCCAATCCTGGAACGGACGTGCTTCCAATATGTTCGATGTCTACTGAAAAGTCCTTTAGTGTATTAAGCAACGCTTCTTTTTCCATTTGATACAAAAGCGACCACTTTGTTTCATACTGAACAATCTTTCGCATATCAGTTTCCACCCTTTCACTTTTTTATACTGTACCATGTTTCAAAGTAAAAAGAAAGAATTTTCTAACTATTTACTTTTAGTTTATGCTACGATCTTTACAGCAATATAGACAGGCTTTTTATTATTTTATATATTTTTGTTATTTTTATTCTAAATGTTTCATAATTGTGGATGTTTCCTCCTTCAAAAGATAGATACGATTTCATCTGCTATCTCTCCTCTATCCTATTCACATCCGGCTGCTTTATACTATTTTACATTTTCTCTAGTATAAAACACGTCCTCAAAATGTAGATAAACAAAGGACTAAATGCTTTTAATATCTCTAAATTCAACCTTTAACATAATTATATTTTACATTAATGTAAAATTTTATCGGTAAGGATGGCAGATAGTTCAAATTCATTATACAATTGAATTTCGACATATAGTATGATGGATAATATCGGTATTATGAGATAATAGTAGATTTCACTCAAAATTTTGGACTTTTTGCCGATATATGCTTTGTATACCAATAAACTTATGTTGAAATTAATTTGCAAGGAGGAAAAAATGAATAAAAAACATGTCATGTACACAGCCGTTTCTTCTGTTCTTTTAAGCTCTTCATTGCTTTTGCATTCCATTGATGCAGATGCAGCTGAATCGGCCAAAGTAACTGCTACATCGTTAAATGTACGTGCAACGCCTAGTACAAGCGGTGCTATCGTTGGGAAAATAACGAAGGGAAACACCGTTAATATAGTAGATGAAAGTAAAGGATGGGCTAAAATTACCTATAACGGTAAAGACGCTTGGATTTCATCTCAATACATAAATAAAACGCAAACAAACAGTACTTCTACCGAAAATTCGACATCGAAGTCAGCGATCGTTAATGCGAGCTCATTAAACGTTCGGTCTTCTGCAAGCACAAGCGCATCCATCGTGACAAACTTATCGCGAGGTTCCAAAGTAACGGTGGTAAAAGAAAGCGGGTCTTGGTCACAGATTAAAACGGCAAGTGGCAAAACGGGCTGGGTAGCGAGTCAGTACCTACAAGCAGGATCCGGTTCTTCTACACCGAATAAAAACTCGGGTTCTACTTCATCCAAGTCAGCGACCGTTAACGCCAGCTCACTAAACGTTCGTTCTTCTGCGAGCACAAGCGCGTCTATCGTGACGAACTTATCGCGAGGTTCCAAAGTAACAGTGGTAAAAGAAAGCGGGTCTTGGTCTCAGATTAAAACGGCAAGCGGTCAAACGGGCTGGGTGGCGAGTCAGTACCTACAAGCAGGATCCGGTTCTTCTACACCGACTAGTAACTCGGGTTCTACGACATCCAAGTCAGCGGTTGTTAACGCTAGCTCATTAAATGTTCGCTCTTCTGCGAGCACAAGCGCATCGGTCGTGACGAACTTATCCCGAGGTTCCAAAGTAACGGTGGTAAAAGAAAGCGGATCTTGGTCACAGATCAAAACGGCAAGTGGTCAAACGGGCTGGGTAGCAAGTCAATATTTGCAAGCTGATTCCGGACAGTCTTCACAAACAGCCCAGTCTATTCAAATTACAAAAGCTTCAAATTTACGCAGTCAGCCGAGCTTAAGCGCGGGAATTATCCGTGTAGCAAAAGCAGGCGAAAGATTCAAAAAAGTAGGCGAAAAGAATGACTGGGTGCAAATTCAGTACTCTGCAAGTCAAACAGCATGGGTATCAAAAGGGCTAACAGCTCCGGCTGGTTCCACAACTTCAGCTAGTTTGCCTTCCCCTTCTGCTGCTTTAAAAGATAAAATTATTGTAGTAGACGCTGGGCACGGCGGATATGACCCTGGTACTTCAGGTAAATCATCAATTGAGAAAAAACTAGCGCTAACAACAGCAAAACTTGTAGCAAGCCGCTTAGCTAATGCTGGAGCAAATGTATTTATGACTCGTTCAAACGATACTTTTATCTCACTAAGCGGACGAGTGAACGTTAGTGAAGCAAAGCATGCAGATGCATTTATCAGCATTCACTATAACGCTTCTACTTCATCTTCTGCAAACGGCATCGCATCATTTTATTACAGTGAAGCCAAAGATAAAGAATTAGCAAAATACATTCAAGAAAGCATGGCTGAAAACGCGCCTTCTATGAAGGATATGGGGGTTCATTTTGGAGATTATTATGTTACTCGAGAAAACAACCAGCGTGCTGTACTTCTTGAATTAGGCTTTTTATCAAATGCTCACGATGAGCAAATTGTTTCTTCTAACGCGTATCAGCAGCAAATATCTACAGGCATTTATCAAGGAATTGCTCGATATTTTGCAGCTAATAAATAATAAAAGCCCTCATTATGAGGGCTTTTATACTACCAGCTTGCTTTTTTAACACCTGGAATTTGTCCTTTGTATGCTAATTCCCTAAACGCGATGCGTGACATTTCAAATTTTCTAAGGTAGCCTCTAGGACGACCGGTAACGCGGCAGCGATTATTTAAGCGCGTTGGTGAAGAATCTCTAGGCAATTTTTTTAACGCTTCGTAATCTCCTTTTTCCTTCAGCTCTTGGCGCAATTGCGCGTACTTCGCTACCATCTCTTGACGCTTTTGTTCTTTTACAACTTTTGCTTTTTTAGCCAAACTCTTTGTCATCCTTTCATTTTATTACTTTTTTATTTGAAATACGTAATCATTACGATTTAATTATTTTGAGCAAGTTATTCTCTGATTTAATCATATTTTCTTCATTCTTTCAACTTATTTGCTTCCATACTTACATGTAGCCTATCCCTAAGCTGCTGTATAAACATAAATAACATTGTATGTCAAATGTAATTAATTCCTTCATCTCCTATATCATACAAAGAGCCCTACATATTCCATATTGTAGGAGGATTTGTATTTACAGATAATATTTCAATAATATTACAGTTCATTTACATATTAATAACTTCGACAAATTTAGCGGTTATCTAGTATATAATCATCTTAGAAATTCCAAAAATAATATTTTGCGTACTCAATAAAATATAAAAGTAAAGGTGATTAAAAAATGAAATCGACTGGTATTGTAAGAAAAGTAGATGATTTAGGTCGTATCGTAATTCCGAAAGAGTTAAGACGTGTTCTTGAAATAGATGTAAAAGATCCTGTTGAAATTTTTGTCGAAACAGATCGAATTATTTTAAAGAAATATGAGCCGAACGGTGCTTGTGCGATTACTGGCGAAGTATCTTCTGACAACGTAACAATCGCAGATGGCAAATTAACTTTAAGCCGCGAAGGTATGGAGTTATTGCTTGAAGAGTTAAAACAACGTAATTTCTAATAATATGAAAAGCAGCTGCTCATATGCAGCTGTTTTTCTGTTTGATAAAGTTTTTTCTTCGCTTTCTGATTTTCAGATGCTATACTCAGAAGCGAATACATAATAAAGGAGCCTTTTATCATGACAGTTGAACAAATTACTCATCACTTTTTAGCACATCGAAACGTAACTAATGAATTAATCAACAAAATTGAAGCAGGTCACTATGAATACAAGCCTGCCCCGACATCTATGTCCGCTTTTGACTTATCTACGCATATTTTAACATCCTTTTATGCATTTGCATCAGTGGTAAAATCCGGTGATTTATCTCCACTTGGTCAAAAAGCTGATTTTAGCGGTAAGTCATTATCGGACCTTGCAGCTGAATACACGAAAAAAACAGTAGACGTATTACGCTCACTTAGCGAAGATGATTTAAATAAGACGATTGACGCAACTGCAGCGTTTGGAAGAAAGCTTCCCGGAAGACAACTTTTACAAATGGCGATTGACCATGAAATTCATCATAAAGGAAATTTATACGTCTACGTACGTGAGATGGGTCATACAGATCTTCCTCTATTTGTTCAGTTCGGTTAATGGTTATAAAATAGTTCGTGCTTGTAAGCGCCCAAGCTAGAAGTTTGGTGCGCTTTTTCTTTGGAGTTTTCGGCATAATAAGTAAGATATATGGTATAATTCTATCAATAACTTCATATCTACTATTCAAAGCTTGTTTCTTCTTATAAAACGATAGTCATCATCTTTTACAAAGGAGGAATCACTTCATGAGTCAAACTGTTAACCAACAAAAAATTGCTCAAGTGTATCATCTTCCGTTTGTTTCTTCATTTGGAGGAAGTGCTATGAACCTTCTTTCTCCTCAAGCTGGCGAACATATTTTAGATATTGGCTGCGGCACTGGCGAATTTATTTCGCAGCTCAATAAGCTTCATGTCCATGCGACGGGCATCGATTGCTCTGAAAATATGATTGAACAGGCTCGTCATCAGTACCCAACTCTATCCTTTGAACAGTTAAATGCCCTTAACCTTCCTTATTACGAACAATTTGACGCAGTTTTTTCAAATGCAACTTTACACGACATCCGTCCCCCTCACCTTGTCATTAAAAACATTTACAATGCTTTAAAACCAAATGGCCGATTTGTAGCAGAATTTTGGGGAAAAGGAAACATGGACGAAATTTTCACAGAAATCATTCGTCAATTTAAAACGTTTGATATCCCTTATAACGATGTAGATTTCCCATGGTACTTTCCTTCTGTAGCTGAATATTCTTCTCTTTTGGAATCACAGAATTTTCAAGTCACCACGGCCATTCACTACAGCCGTCCCTTCTTGTTAAAAGGGGAAAACGGCTTGCGTAATTGGCTAGAAATAAATGCAGCCCCTCTTTTTGCTCACGTGACGACAGAAACTAAAAATGTCCTCATCACGCGCTTAGAAAATCGAATGCAAGATAAACTATTTCAAAATGGATCTTGGCTAGCAGAAGCTAAACATATACGTGTACATGCTGTAAAACGAGATTAAAAAATGGACGTGATTCTATTCACGTCCATTTTCGTTAAAGTGCAGCCAATATCCTTTTCCTCGAATCACTTCGATTTCTAAATATGTTCCTATTTTTTTGCGAACCCGGTAAATCAGCGCATTCAGCTCCTCCGCTGCTACTAGAATTTCTCCATTTGACTCTACTCGTTCAGGCCAAACGCTTTTTTTTAACGCTTCTTTTGAAACAAATTGATTGTTGTATTCTAGAAGATAAGCTAAGCACGCGTATTCTTTATCTGACAGAATATATGTTTCCTCTTTTACTTTTACTTTCTGCAAAATTGGATCTAATGTGTAAAATGGCTTATTTATTTGTTTTAGCAAAGGTCCTAAATCGAGGGTTGCATCCATATCATCATTTCTAAATACTAAGGCTGCCTCTTCATTTGCTAAGGTAATGACATCCTGCTCTTTCAATAAACGAGGAGTTCCAGGCTGTAACTCTTCTCCGTTTACTTTTGTCCCGTGTTTACTAAACAAGTCTGTAATGAAAAATGTATTGCTTTCGTACGTTACTTCAAAATGCTTCCGTGAAATGTAAGCACTTTGAAAGGCCAGATAAGGCTCCCATTCTTCACTGCTTCGCCCGATAATACAGGCTTTATCTTTTGGAATAGGCACGGAAGCTCCTTCATAAAAAGGAGCACCGTTCCGAATAATCAACATACCGTTCATTGTTTGCTCACACTCTTTTTTTAAATTTTTCTGACTCTTATTATGTAATTATAACACTCACATTTATTGAGATTTCTTCCAACTTTGGATAACATCATAGTATAGTCAGTTATATGATAAAGGTTGTTGTCATGTAAGTAAACCTTTAGGGTATTTCTTTTCTCATTAGAAGAATACGTATTCTTTGCACTGACGGGGATACAATTTTTTATAAAATAATTTGATTTTTAGTAACTTTGACATATGTTCTCTCTTTTTAAAGCGGAGTAAAATAGGAAAATACGTGAAATATTTACATAATGGAGGAAGACCAATGGGACGTTTGCCAAAAGATAGAGAAATTCAAGCGATTAAACGACGCGTTGCACTGGTATTGTTAATTATTGGATCATTCATTTTAACAGGTGCTAGTTTTAGCATTTACTGGTTTATGATGTTAAAAATATAAGGTTTTTTTATAAAATAAAGAAAAAAGACATGGTTTTCTTCCCATGTCTTTTTTGAGTTTTATTCTTTCTCAGACACTCCTGCAGATTGAAACGTGGCCATGTTGGCAATCATCAATGAAGCTGAGTGCAACAGCGGAAATGTAATAGCAGCCCCACTTCCTTCACCTAACCGAAGATTGAGATTAAGAAGAGGCTTCTTGTCAAGAAGCTTCATCGCACACGCATGACCTTGTTCAACGGATTGGTGACTAGCAAACATATAGTCTCTTGCTTGTATATTGATTTCTGTCGCTAAAAGGGCTGCAACTGTACAAATAAAACCATCTACTAAAATAGGAATACGATGAGCAGCTGCCGCCAGCATAGCACCTGTCATTCCGGCAATTTCAAGCCCCCCTATTTTACTGATAATATCAATCGGATCTTGAGGGTTAATGTGCCTATTTTGCAGGGCTTCTTCAATCACGTTCACTTTGTGGCGCAGTTGTTCGTCAGAAATCCCTGTGCCCATTCCTGCAAGCTTAGCAACTTTTTCCCCTGTCAATACAGCTAAAATAGCCGTGCTTGACGTGGTATTTCCGATGCCCATTTCTCCTACAATTAAACATTTAATTCCTTGGGCAATAAGCTCTTCAGCTTCTTCATATCCTACTTGAACAGCCTGCTCTGCCTCACTGCGCGTCATCGCGTCTTCTTTATGAAAACTTGCTGTGCCCAGCTTCACTTTGCGTTGTACAAGATCCTTATGGGAAAGGTCAGAAGCAATGCCGATGTCAATCAGTTTGAACTGTGCATCTATTTGCTGACTAAACACGTTAATAGCTGCTCCTCCCTGCAAAAAATTCAGCGCCATTTGTGCCGTTACGTCTTGCGGATAAGCTGAAACTCCTTCTTTTACAATTCCATGATCGCCTGCAAAAACGAGGACTCCTGGGGGCGTGACTGTCGGAAAAGCTTCCCCTGTCATGGCCGCTAGTTCAACTGCTATTTCTTCAAGTCTCCCAAGGCTTCCTATCGGTTTGGTTAATGTATCAATATAGCGTGCCGCTTTTTCGCCAGCGCTTGTTTGAAGCGCTGGAATATAAACGTTTATCATATGTACAGCTCCTTTATTTCAGCAAATGTCTACCGTTTAATTTAACAGGATTTTGTTTATTCTGGCTAGTCTTTTTTAAAGTAGATAATTGGATAGAGTTCCCAAGACTTAGTTATACTAGTAAGAGTTGCGTATAGGCAGTATTTTGAAAGGAAAGATTTTATGACAACGAAACAGCATAAAAAGGAAAAGGCAGGTCGGCTCATTTATCGCTACATTATGATGTTAATTGGGGCTTCCTTGGCTGCCGTTTCTATCGAATTATTTTTAGTCCCAAATTCCGTCATTGATGGCGGTATTATCGGTATTTCTCTAATTTTAGTTTACTTAACAAAATTGCCGTTCAGTCTTCTTATCATCATCTTTAATCTCCCTTTTTTATATAGTGGATACAAACAAATTGGTCGTAGCTTCTGCTTTTCATCTATGTTTGCAGTTGTTGCTTTATCCATTGTAGAATCTCAATTGCACCATGTTCCAGCTGTAACATCTGAACCGCTTCTTGCTACTGTATTTGGCGGGCTGCTGTTAGGAGCAGGTGTAGGAACGGTCATTCGTCACGGTGGAGCGTTAGACGGAACTGAGATTTTAGGTATTTTATTAACAAAAAAAATCCCGTTTTCTGTAGGCGAATTTGTGATGTTTTTAAATATCTTTATTTTCGCTTGGGCAGGGTTCGTGCTAGGTTGGGAACAGGCCATGTACTCGATCCTTACGTACTATATTGCTTCTAAAACAATCGATGCGATTATTCAAGGGCTTGATGAAACAAAAGCAGCTTTTATTGTTTCAAATCACTATGAAGAGCTATCAGACGCTATTACGCATCGTCTAGGCCGCGGCGTGACGAAACTGTATGGTAAAGGCGGATTTGAAGGTACAGAAAAAGAAGTCATATACGTAGTTGTGACGCGTTTAGAAATTACCAAGCTTAAAACTATTATTTCTGAAATTGATCCACATGCATTTACAACCATTATGGATACCCAGGAAGCGCAGGGCGGCAAATTCAAATCAGCCATTCACTAACTATACATAAGCGTGGATTTCTCTGAGCATGCTAATAGCTGACTACCCGTAAAGGAGCTCACCACAATGAAAGAACAAATGTCCAACTTATTTCATCAATTAAAACAGTCGGTTTCCGATGTATCTGATAAGTTATATGACAAAGTACATACGCTGCAATCATCACAAGGAGTCAGTGTGTTTGAACTGTATGAATGGTTTAAAGAAAACCCAAGCACAAGCGTACAAAAACAAACGCTGCTCGGGATTTCGTACTCTTTCTATACACTCCACGCAGACGGCGTTTTTTTCTATATGGAAACGAAATATGATTATTTGCTTTACATGACTATTTATAGTCCAACACGTCATTATTTCACCTATCATTCTTACAGAGATTCTTTGTCAACAGTGACTCCCTTGACGTTTCCTATTACTAAATAATAAAAAGCTCCTCAATCGAGGAGCTTTCTTTATATGGTTATCTTCCTTTTCGGACTTTAAAGATAAACAGCGCAAGTAAAAAACCGCTCGTCGCAGTTACTATTTTCCACGCGTTTAAGATTGGATTTTTTTTCAAGGTCCTGCTCCTTCCTTGCGGCTATACTAAAAATAGGATGGCCGCCTTTCAAACAGCTAGTCCAACTTCTCCCTACTATTGATACGATCATCTAACATATAGCCCACCGACATTTTCATCCATTTCACTTTTCATACTATAACATATTTTTGCCATTTAGTAGAAGTCTTAAAAGTAAAAGCTGTACTTCTCTTAAAAAAAACGGTATTGAACCCCTTCATTTTCTTTACCGTTCATTTTTTGATAAAGGTTTTGAGCAACTTTATTTTCACTGCTGCACTCAGCGGTCATACCTGCAAACTCATACTTTTGAGAATAGGCAAGGCAAATCTTAAACAAACGTTCACCAATTTTATTTCCTCTGTTTAAAGGAGATACGTACAAGTCTTTTAAGACGGCTGTTTCTTTAAAATAATGGGTGCTCCACGATACGTACACCGTCGCAAAACCTACTAGTTTCCCTTCCAATTCAGCAACAAATTGGATACCATAGGAAGGATTATTCAATAGACGCTTAATATGTAAAGTTAAAGCTTTCCGGGAAGGGTCAGGCTGCTCACAGAATTTCACTATATATTCTTGCATTAACGTAGCCAGTCGCTCTCGATCAGTTTCAACCGCCTGTCGAATGACAACCATTTAATCACTCCTTTTAGCTCAACGCTCTTAACATAATTCGATAGCTATACTTTTTTTCCTTTCGTTTTCGTGAAAAGCTTCCTACTTTTACACAAGGGGGTATTTAAAGCAAACAACCTTATACGGCGGTTGAGGAGAGAAAATACGCTGTTTTAAAAAAAGGTTGCAAACAGCAACCTTTTTTAGTTAGCAAGCGCATAATTCACCTACACAGCCGCTGATTACAATCAGTCCTCCTGCCGTTAGAAACGCCGCGGTCACATTTAGCGAAGCAACAGCGCCAAGCAGCAGCACCGAAAGCCCAAACGTCACATATGAAACGCTCAGCGTAGCGGAAAGCACCTTAGGAAGCTTTTCTAAAGGAACGGCCGTTTGTGTAAGCGTGTAAGAACACGTAGCGCTTATTTGAAGGGCAATGCCAATAGCGAAACTAAGTAAAAGTGAAAGAAAAGGCACAGATATCACTCCGAACAATAATGTAAAGAAACCTGAAAAAAGACTGCCTAGTATTACGATATGATAAAGACTTCTCTCTTGCTCAACTGAAATCTTCAGCAAAACGAAACCACCAAGAACCGTTCCAACAAAAAAACTGCTGTTAATATATCCCCACCAAGCTTCATTTTTATTTAATATCTCTTTCACAAACACGTAGACAATTGCTGATGCCCAAACGCCGGCAGCCATCCCTTCTAAAACCTCCATGACTAATAAAACCCGCAGGCGCGGATAATGCCAAATTAGCTTCCATCCCTCTTTTAACCCTTGTTTTTGCTTCGTTTTAGAAGAATGAGCGTTCATGCGAATGGCCTGCATAAATATGATTGATAAACTGAATAACGAAAATGACAGCCATAAAAGGCCAGTAGCATCCCAGCTAATGATCAGAAAGCTTCCAAGCGGATAGGCTGCAATCTGAATCGTTTGATCGGTGACATTAAACATACTGTTCCATTTTAACAGCTTCTCTTTATCTACTAAATGAGGAAGCATAGAGCTTTGAACCGGAGCTGCCCACCCATCGAAAAAAGCAATAAACGCCACGCAGCACAGCATGCTGATAAGCGACATATGCCACAAGAAAAACATAGACAAAACACTGGTTTTTAACAGCTGAGACACAACAAGAATACGCTTAGCCCTGTAGCGATCTATAAGAAAAGGCACAGTAAAACTGCTCAAAAACTTAGCAGCCGTAATGGTAAACGGAATGCATGAAAGCAGCACAGGAGAACTATTTTGAGCATAAAGAATGCTGATTAACGCAACAATATATAATACATCTGCTAAATTGGCTTGGCTTTGACCAAACCATAAAAAAAGTACGGAACGATTTTTCACGACAATCCCTCTTTCTTTTTAGTATGACTGAAAAGAAAGAGAATCCTACACGTAATCAACCCCTTTATATAGCGGCTTGCTTTTATCGACTTATTACAATCATATGCTTTTTGCACAACACAACTTTTTTATATATTAAAAAATACAAACAGTTAAACAGTATCGTAAAAAATCAAGAAATTGTCGTGAAAACGAAGTTAGATTAACTATAGAATATCAGAGTTATAGAATCAATACTTTTTACATAATTTTCTTTTTTCTTCTTCTTTACTTCTAAATAACCTAAGCTTGCCATATACATAGATGGACGAGTACTCCTATTAAAATTTAACGTATAGGGTGAGGAATATTTTTTCGAGAGTGGTTTCGATTTGCTGTGGCAGCTTATTAATTGGACTAGGGCTAAACGGATTTATTGCTCCGTATCACTTACTAGACGGTGGACTTATAGGATTTGGGCTTATCGTATATTATGTGTTTGGAACTCCTATCGGAATGTCCATTTTCTTTTTGAACGTACCTGTCTATTTATATGCTTTTTTTCGTCATCGTCAAAACTTTTTTTATGGAAGTATAGGTTTATTTGTTTCTTTTTTTATGACAGAATGGCTGTCTATTCTCGAAGGCACGTTGGAGCTTCCTTTGCTCTTTAGCTCATTGCTTGGAGGCGCACTCGTAGGAATGGGAATAGGACTGATGCTTCGCTACGGCATCAGTTCGGATGGGCTTGATTTAATTGCTATTATTGTATCAAAAAAATGGAAAATCAATATAGGAGTAACCATTTTTATCTTAGACAGTACGATTATGATAGTGGGCTTACATATTATCGGATTTACTGCTTTTTGCTATTCCATGCTTGTTATTACGATGAGCAGCATAATGATTATGCTCTTTACTTCTCCCCGATGGCTCTCTTCATAAAAAAAACGCTGGAAGTTCCAGCGTTTTTTTATCTGTTTCCGACTATCATATTTATGTGATTGTGGAGAACCGTAATCGTTGAAGGTGTTGTCGTTTCTTTTTCTCCATCACAATCTACCGTTTTTTCAGGAGTAGTTTCGATATGGACTTCTTTTGCACGAAAATGCATAAGGTTGCTGTCAGGGTTAAGCTGTTCCTCATCAGGGCTTGTTTGTAACCATGCCATCACGGGCTCGATTCCCATTTCTTTAATAACGAATACATCTAATAATCCGTCTTGAAATGAGCTGTTTCCTAGCATAGCGCGAGTTCCTCCTAAAAAAGGACCGTTCCCAATTAACACCATAACAGCTTCTCCTTCATAGGAAGCTTTTTCACTCGTCATTTTTAATTGAAAAGGCTCTGCTTGATTCAAAGTTCTACCTACGCTCATGTAGTAAGAGAGCTTACCAAATTTCTCTTTATTTTCTTCTAAAATATTTTCAGATACATCAGCTACGAGGCCGATTCCCCAAAAGTTTAAAAAATAATCTTCGCCATGTTTTCCAACATCCACTGCCTCCGTCTGCTTTTCTATAATTTGCTCCACTGCTTTTAAAGGATTTTGATTCATTCCAATTGCACGCGAAAAGTCGTTGCACGTTCCTCCAGGTAAAATAGCAAATACAGGGCGTTGCTTCAGCGGAGCAAGAGCGTTGATGAGTTCATAAATTGTCCCGTCTCCACCTGCTCCAATAATGACATCCGCTTTGCCTTCCAATTTTCTTACCAGATCGGCACCATCTCCAGGTTGCTCTGTTTTATATAAAGTAACCGTCTCAAATGCAGTGTTTAACCGATCACATATAAAGTCAATTTCATTTACTAATTTTTTGTTTCCTGCGTTTGGATTCAAAATCACTGCTGCCTTCATCTTTCTCTCTCCTCTATTCATATCTTCCGTTTCACCTTTTTTCCCTTTATTTTAAAAAAACAAACCTTTTCAAATATGAACGTTTTATGAAACCATTCCAATAGTACTTTTTTTACTTTCAAAACCTGCTATAATAATTTTCGGACTTGTATTAACAAAAGATGGTTATTGAGAGGAGCTTTCTATACGTGTCAATAAAATGCATGACGCAGCTATTTGCAAGTTGTTTTGTTTTTTTACTTTCCTCAGTCGCTACTTGGTATAACGGCTCTTCGATGCTTGAAGGACCTTTATCAGCTAGTTTGACCGGAGGGCTAACAAAGTCCTCGGCGGTTCATCACTATTCTCACATCGATTATTTGTTATATACAATTAAATTCCACCCTCAGTTTCCAATTATGATGATGGTGAGCGGAATTTATTTGATTGTATTACTATCTATTATTGGCTTCAAAAAGCGGTATGGATTGATTAGCTCCTGCTGTTTATGTATCACAGCTCTCTTATGCTACAGCAGCTATAAACTTTCACATACCCCTACCGAAGGTGAGCACGCCATGATTACCTCTAGCTTAGCTGCAGCAAGTTTATGCTTAGCAGTCGGATTATTCTATTTATTAAAGCGATTTTATTCTCAAAAAGAATATATTTAACCATATGAAAAAACGTCGGATCTACCGACGTTTTTTAGGTGAAACCGAGTTTATTTATTGATTTTGTTCAACTGGCGTATAACCTATATACGCAGACTGCGGTCGGTAAATACGATTATTTTCTGACTGCTCTACGACATGAGCTGTCCAGCCAACTACACGGCTTGCTGTGAAGGTTGGGGTGAATAGTTCAGACGGAAGCTCAACCGCTTTCATAACTGCTGCAGCGAAATATTCTACATTGGTATAAATGCCTCTACCCGGCTTGTATTCATTGAGTAACTCAATGGTTTTATCTTCAATTTTAACAATTAAATCAAATAGCCCATTGTCTCCTGAAATTTGTTTCGATACTTCTTTTAATGCTTCTGCTCTTGGGTCATGTGTGCGATAAACGCGATGACCAAATCCCATGATTTTCTCTTTATTATCTAATTTTTTACGAACCCAAGGCTCAATATTCTCTTCACTCCCAATTTCATCAAACATGGTAATAACACCAGAAGGAGCTCCTCCATGAAGCGGACCTTTCATCGCGCCAATTGCTCCGCATATAGCTGAAACCATGTCAGATTCGGTAGATGAAATAACGCGTGATGAGAAGGTTGAGGCGTTCATCCCATGCTCAATTGTCAAAACAAAATATGCGTTCAGCGCAGTAACCAAACTTTGATCTGGAATTTCTCCGTTAATCATGTATAAATAGTTTGCTACATGATCCAAATGCTCGTTAGGCTCTACTACTTCTAAATCATTCATTTTACGATACCAATAGGCAATAATGGTAGGTGTTACAGCTGTAATCGCAAGCGCCTGCTCTTTTGTCGGAGGCCAGCTGTATGAAGGGTCTCCTAATGCTGAGATACATGTGCGAAGCGCGCTCATCACTTCTGTATCTTTTGGCAAACAGTCCATTAACGCAACAATATTAGCCGGAAGCGTACGATGAGTCACCATTTTTTGTTTAAATGCTTTTAAATCATCATGATTTGGCAGCGTGCCGTTCCAAATTAAATAAGAAACTTCTTCAAAAGAATAATTGATCGCCAAATCTTTTGCCCAATATCCGCGATAAATCAGCTGACCTTTCTCTCCATCAACATGCCCTACTTTTGTTTCAGCTGCAACGATTCCTTCTAGTCCTTTAACGTATGTCATCTCAACCACTCCCCCAATTATTTTTAACAAACCAGCCCTTTTTTCTATGTACGGCTCGTTTGCAGAATGAATAGACTCACCTTAGTGGTGCACTATACCATTTTATTCCTCTTTCTTAATTGTCAGAACAGTATACAAAATGAACATTTCAACACGTGTTATTTCTGCGCTCGCGGCTTTGTTTTACGGGAGAAAAAAATATTTTTCTAGGATTTTCTTCGAGGGTGCTTTTTTGTTAACGCTTACAAACATGCGGATTTCTAACGTATTTAGAGGAATTTGATGTGCTATATTTAGATGAATCACTATTCACTTCCTTATGTAAGAGTTTACATTTATTTGAATCATAAGTAAAATAGATAAATAGAATAAATAGTATGAAAACTAAGAATACTAGTGAGGAGAATTTATGGATATTCGAGAACTGCAACATTTCATGGAAGTAGTCAATCAAAAAAGTTTCACGAAAGCAGCAGCTGCAATTCACTTGTCTCAGCCAGCATTAAGTAAAATTGTAAAGAAACTAGAAGAAGAACTCGGCGTAGATCTTTTTGATCGCTCTACTCGAAAGCTGACGTTAACCGATGCAGGACAGATTGTGTATGGGCAAAGCCAAAAGCTGGTATCCACTCTTCACGAGCTGCATGCTCTGTTAGATGATTTACGGAATCTGCCTACAGGAGATATTAAAGTAGGAATTCCTCCTTTAGTAGGGACTGTTGTTTTCCCGATGATTGCAAAAAACTTTACAGCAAAACATCCTCAGGTGAAATTAGAGCTTGTGGAGCTTGGCGCAAAGCGAATTGTCGAACTTGTAGAAAACGAACAAGTAGACCTTGGCATTATCGTGTTGCCTATTCAAAACCCTCTTTTTCACATCTATCCGTTTATTGAAGAAGAGTTTAATTTATACATTCATCATGAGCATCCGCTGGCAGCTAAATCAATTGTTGCTTTGAGCGAGCTTAGAGAAGAGCCGTTTGTCCTGTTCAGCAAAGATTTCTCTCTTCATGATCGCATTATTCATGAGTGCATTCAAGCGGGCTTTCATCCAAAAATAGCGTACGAAAGTTCTCAATGGGATTTGATTATTGAACTAGTTGCTTCTGAATTAGGTATTGCTATTTTACCAAAGTCCGTGTTTCCAAAAATCAATAACCCTTTTATTAAAAGTATTCCAATTGCCGCACCTACTCCAATGTGGGAGCTCGGCATCATTTTGAAAAAAGATCGCTATATGTCATATGCTACACGAGAACTTTTGTCCTTTCTCGTCGACCAAGATATCATTTTACCGTCTCATACGATGTCAGCAAACTCTTAACAAAAAAGCCTCTTCTTTCATTAGGAAGAGGTTTTTAGTCATCTTTGCTATCTTCTTCAATCTTTTTTGTCATCCGATTGACTAAAAAAAAGCATCCCCCTAGCAGAACTAGCAGCGCAATCCATTCTTCTATGATCATCTTACCCCTCCGAATATGATTTAATAAATGTTTAATTGTAACAAAAGAAGTGTATACAGAAAGAGGAGAAGAAAGTTATTCTTTCTTCTCCTCCACTCTTTTAACTCACATTTTTATTCACGGCAATAATTTCACTCAGGTTATTCATATAAATAATTTGATCACCAAAGGTTCTATTTTTCAAAGCAGCCGTATGGTGCGGCTTCATGCCAATAATATAGCATGTGATACCCATGAGATAGAAGGACTGCATAAAGCCTGCAAAAGCTTGAATTCCTTCGGTCGTTAATATATCTAGGCCTCCAAAGTCAAATAGAAGCGTGGTGTAATTTCCTTCATGCGCAAAGTTTTGCAAAATGGACGTATTTTCAGCTACAAGAGCTGTATCTAAGTCTCCAAAAAGAGGTATAAGTCCTACTTTAGAGGATAACTTAATAAAAGAAGCGGACAATTGCTTAATTTTTTGTAATGATTTTTCAAGACGTTCTTTTTGTTCAAGCAGTTCAAAATCTGTATCTGCTAATCGTTTCCGATGGTCTTGAACAAGATTCGTTAGCTCTTGTATACGTTCATCTTGGCGAATACAAACTAAATGACCTATATCGCTATCCCATTGAATCAAGCATTCAAAAAGTGAATACGGCGAATCATTGGTTTGCATCACAAGCTCTACTTTCTGAATAGCCTGGCCTCGGCTTTGGACAAGCGTTTGCTCATCATGAGGTTCGTCTACAGACAATTCTCGAGAATCTTTTTGGCGCAAGCTTAAAAACTTTCTCGCCTTTTCTTGACTAAATACGTCTACAAGATCTAAAAAATTAGCTGAAGGCTTAAATAAATGACCTGATTGTTGTGACCATTCCAAAATATTAAATTCAGTATCCACTAAAAAGTAAGGAATTGGAACATATTCAAGCATCGACATTAACTTCCACTCCTTTGTGATAACTGATTAACCAGTTATTTAGTTGGTGAAGATCCGGAATTAGGCGTGTATGCTCAGAACAGTAAGAACGGAAATCAATTTGAGAAACTAAGCGCCCTCCTACCATTACTGTTGGTCTCGGTTCTAATTTGTCCAAAGTTTTGGTATATTCAGCAAGCCTCTCAATATGATAAGGGATGCTGACAGATAATCCTACCATGTGCGGCTTCCATTCTATAGCCATTTTCTCAGCGTATTCCAGAGGTAGATTGGCTCCTAAAAAGCGAGTATTCCAACCATGTTCCTCAAACAATAAAGCCACCATCTTTAAACCAATGAAGTGCTGTTCTTGTTCCAAGCATAGAAGCAGTGCCCTTGGAGCGGTGTCTGAAGCGTGTCCCTGAATTTTTTTATAAAAGCGATAGCGAGTTAGCACATAATCACACGTCGTAGTTGCAACATGCTCATCAGCTACAGAAATGATATTTTCTTCCCACATATCTCCAGTTACTCGCATTGCGGTTGTAATTAAATTTTCATAAATATCTAGGCTGTTCTTTCCTTGTTGGATTTCTTCTAGCACAATTTCCCAAGCGCTGTCTTGATCACCAGCTAATAAATAGCCTACAAATTTTTCTACTTGAGATTTCATTGTTTCACCTCAGTAAACGTAAAGCTTTTAAGAAACTTGGATAAAAGCTTCTCGTCTTTCTTTTTCAAGATGGCCTAAAATGTATACCACTTCTAGACTAACACATGTTGCTAATAGCAACAACCTAAAAATAGAATAATAACTTTTTATTTTACTACACTCAGTAAAACATGACTAGTATTTCTTTAAATATTCTCCTTTCCCTTTTATTTACGAAAAACACCTCGGCATTTTTTACCGAGGTGTTTTTCCAGTTGTCATCATTTCGGCTCAAAGAATGTAAGTTCGTCTCGTTCTCTTTTAAGCATTTCTACTTATCTTCCACTTTCAATAGACTTTCAAACATATGTATTTATGACTCTTCTGCTCCGACCATAATACTGATAAGATAGAGCGCTGTCATAACTGAGCCGATTGTATTCCATATCAAATGAATATATTGGCTGGTCGCCATAAACAAGTATACGCTTAGCGATAGCAGCACCGTTCCGAACAAGAAAGACCATTTAAATAATGGCAGTGGCCGGTTAAACTTTAGATGCAAACAAAAAATAAGAATGAAGCCTACTAGCGCCATCACAAAGAAACTAACGTTAAATAAATTGATAGTTATCACATTTGTTCACACTCCCTTTGCCCCTGAAACTATTATAACATATTTTTCCTTATCTTTATTCTTTATCTAGAAGCAAACGCGTCGAAAATTGTTTTTTAAACGTGTTTATGTCACAATATTTTTATAAAAATTCCAAGGAATGAGGGAATGCATTGACTATACCTGAAGCTCAAGATTCAAAATGGTCCATTTTAAATAAGGCCCTTCATAGCTCACAAACTGGCATTATCGTGACGGATCCTTCTTTACCTGATAATCCAATTATTTACCTTAACCAAGGGTTTTCCCTTATGACCGGCTATAAGGAAGAAGAAGTATTAGGGGAAAATTGCCGTTTTCTACAAGGTCCTCTTACAAACCCGCACCACGTTGATGAAATTCGCAGCGCTATCAGCCGCAATCAGTCAGTCTCTGTTACGCTTGTGAATTACCGAAAAGACGGCTCATTCTTTCATAATCAGCTAACGATTGACCCAACATATATAGAAGAAGAAGATAAATATTACTTTATCGGTGTTCAAAAAGACGTAACCATAGAAATTACAGCCCAAGAACAGCTTCAGCAAGCTTTGGAAGAAGTTGAAAGGCTATCTACCCCTATCGTGCCAATAGAGGAAGGAATCTCTGTTCTTCCATTAATCGGAACGTTAAACGAACGGCGTATAGAAATGCTATTTAATAGCTTCACCTCGCGTAACACAACCAGCAAAGATCGTTATTTAATCCTAGACGTATCAGGGTTAGCGCAATTTAATGATTCATTCGGTCGTGATATTCTTAATATTTACAATTGGCTGAAGCTCATGGGAACTCAGCTTGTTTTAACAGGAATTTCTCCTAACATGGCCATACATATGAGCACTATAGAAGATGATATGTCCTTCATTTTAGTCTATCAAAGCATTAAAGATGCCTTACCGAAGCTAAAGCTATAAGTCCAAAAGTGGTTCTTTATGAAAAAGAGTTAAAATGCATGAATATGTCAGTTAAAAAATGTTTATTTTTTAATAAATTGGGTTTGAGAGTATACAGTTAGGGAAAACAAGGCGTATAGGAAAATAAATGCGCTTCATAATGGATTTATTTATAAGCATCCTCACTCTAGGTCAGGGGATGCTTTTATGCTTTTATGCCTTTATTTATAAATCAATCAGACTATACATATATAAGGAGAGTCTTCATGCATAAAAATCAGGACTTATATCATTTTTTCAAAGAACATTCTCTTCAATTAACTGAAGACTGGTACAATCAGGTCGACGATGAAAATGAGTTTTCTGTCTATTCGAGTAAAAATCCAGCAATTGTGAAAGAACTGAAGCAGCAAAATCAAGATTATTTTCAGCACTTATTTGACGTATTTATAAAAGATGAGGAGTATTTTTTTTCGGATTTTCAGCAGTGGTCAATAGAACTAGCGCGTGATCCAAAGCATTTAAGTACGCCTCTTCACTTTATCGTTCGAGAATATTTTAATTCACAAAAAATTGCCATTAATTACTTAAAGAAGTTTATCTCTTTGCATTCGGATGAGATAAGCGTAGATAAGATATTTATGTGGTATGACATTATTGTTAAAGCGTTTGATCTATCTATTTATATCTTTATTCAAGAATATCATAAGAATACGCAAGAACAGCTGAACGCTCAGAAAGAGTTAATTAATGAATTAAGTTCTCCTGTTATCATGCTTCAAAACAAAGTTGCACTTCTGCCTCTTGTAGGGGATATTGGAACGGTCAAAAGTCAGTTTATTTTAGAAAACACGCTTCAGCAATGCTCAGAAAAAGGCGTTGAACATTTATGTATTGACCTGCTCGGTGTAGCTACGATTGACACGATGATGGCACAAGAGATTTTTAATTTGGTAAAAGCTCTTCGTTTAATCGGGGTGCAAACAATTTTATCTGGAATTCGACCGGAAATTTCTCAAACTGCAATTCGTTTAGGGCTTTCATTTGAACATGTCAAGACTACTTCTTCTCTTGCACAGGCGCTTAATTCTATTAGTTAAACATATGGCTCTCTATTACAGTATAGAGAGCCATATCTATGGTGTTTCAAATTTCACTGGGGTATAGTAGACACGCCCGATTAACTTTTTCCCGTTGTTATCTTTCCAATCTGCTACGAGTATATACCGATCACTGTCACTGTTAGAGGCAGAATCTACTATAATAGCAGATGTTTTTTTTATGTCCTTTTTTTCTATTATGTTTTCATAAATAGACTGATTGCGAATTTGTTTGTAATAAAGCGCATTAGGTTTTTTACCATCTATTTTAATGGACACTTGACCACCTTGAGAGACGGGAATACTATCTTTCATAACAATTTGTCTAAAATTTTTCCGTTCGCCAAAATCAGCTTCACATTCGGTCCAGCAAAAAAATAAAGGCTTGATGATGGCTTCTTTGCCTTCGGCTATTATTTTTATAGCGGGTGGATAAGGATCTTCAAGCGTTTCAGCTGTAGGAACCTGACATGCGGCTAATGAAAATAAACTAAATAGGATAACCACCACTTTTTTCATACTATGTCCTCCCTTTTTTGTGAACGTGGTGCACGTAAGTGAGTGGGTGCATAGTATACTCTTTCGCCTGCAACCAAAAGATTCCTTTTAGAATCAATAAAAAAACAGCTGCCTATTTGTTTAGACAGCTGTTTTGTTCTATTTACTTAGCATACTTATTTCTTTTTTCATATCTTTTTCTACATATTCCATTAAATCAGATACGTAGGTTTGAAGCGGTTTTGTTGCGTCTTTGTGATCATTCATCGTTAATTCATAAATGCTATCAATATTATCAATCATCAGTTCCATATCATCGATGACGCCCGTATGCTTATACATCGTTTTCATCGTAGGATCAAGGGAAGCTAATTCATTATATTCATAGTTTATCGTATTTGAAATATCATCGAGTTCATTGATAAATTGCTTTTTGGTTTTTTTTTCGGTCATAAGCTGATTATACTCTTTAAAAGCAGTTTGAAGGTTTTTCTGAGAGGCAGTCAATACTTTCAGCTGTTCTCGTCCTAAATAATAATCATAAATACTAGTAACAGTAAAATATCCCCCAAATGTGAGCGCGATTCCAACAACCAAACCTATCCAAAACGTGCTCGTTTTAAAAAAATGTTTCATAATGACTCCTTTTATCTGTGTTCTATGTACAACACTAGCTCATGCTGCTGCTTTGTCCTAGGATACACCAAAAACGAAATGGAAGCTACACTTTTTTAAAATTTTGTCGAATTTTGTCTCTTTTTTGTGAACTGCAGCACATTATGTTCCATTCCTATTTCTCCATCTGTATACATCAAATTCGTTAACTGCTGTAAAACCAAGTTTCTCATAAGCTGGCTTTCCTGCACTTGTAGCATGCAAAATACACGTATCCGCCTGTTTTTTTGCTTCAGTAAGAACTTCCTTTAAATATGCGGTGGCCAGGCCTTTTCTCCTCATATGTCTAGCTGTAGTGATACAATACAAACCCGCTGTACCGTCACAAAAAAAGAGAGACCCAGCCACAGCTGGCCGGTTGTGATAAAGACCTAGAAATAAGTGATATTGGTCAGTGTGCTGCATAAGCTCCCCAAACCTTTCAAGAAAGTCAGCTTGATATTCTTTTGGTTTTTGATAGCCGTCTATGTATACAGTTATCCATTCTTTCAATTCAGCTTCTGTGTGAACTCGCTTACATCGAAACCCTTCTATTCCTGTATGTATGTATTCTTTTTCTTGAATGTGCTGAATCATTCCGATCCACTTTTCATAAGGAACAAATCCATTTTTATGAAGAACTGGACCAAGGTTATCATATGAAGATGGACCAACAATCCATAGAGGTTCCTCCCCTTTCCGAGAGCATATCCCTAACGCAGGCTCAATATGACGGGTTCCTGCATATATGCCGCGATTGTAAGGAGATGCAGAAATCCATTTAATTTCCGACGTATCCACCTTCACAGATTTCTTCGTATGCTGAAAATACATCCAGTGCTGAATTAAGTGCTGTTCTACTACGTCGCTTTGATTTTTTATTTTCACTTCATGTCTCCTTTCTCTTCTAAACTATGTTCCTTTTTCTATTATATACTAGTTAGTCTATTTTCTATGATTGTATCGCAGTTCTAAAATCCTTTTACAAGTTTTTTTATTTTTTTTGCTATTCTATGAATAGTTTTCTTTTAAGTGGGGTACTAACCTATATAAGCAATACATCATTAAAAAGGAGGATGATATTTATGTCATTTTTATGGGCACTTATTGTAGGTGGTATTATTGGGTGGCTTGCCGGATTAATTACGGGAAGAGACGTTCCAGGAGGTATTATTGGTAACATTATTGCCGGTTTTATCGGTTCTTGGTTAGGTTCAGCTATCTTTGGAAGCTTCGGACCAGTTGTAGGTGGATTTGCTATTATTCCTGCTATTATCGGATCAATCATTTTAGTGTTAATCGTAAGTTTCATTATGAGAAAAATGCGTGGTAGTCATAAACATGCCTAATAAATTATTATATTAGAAAAAGAACCTCTGTTGAAAAAGAGGTTCTTTTTTTATATAAAAAATTCTTAAAATTTACTATTTTTAATTTCATAATATTGAAAAATAAACCTATTAATGTTAATTTAACCATAATCACTATAGAAAAAAGAGGAATTAACATGCTGCTTTCAACCCACTCAAAAGACAAATCCATGTACCAAATACTAATAGAAGAAATCGAACAGACAAGAACGTTAATGATTCAAACAGCTGTCCGTGAAGGAATGACAAGTCCTAACACACTTCAAATTAGTCAATCATTAGATGCTTTATTAAATAAGCTTCAAATTTTCTTCTACCAATAAAAGCCCATGAGTATGTAACCATATCATGGGCTTTTGTGTTATATTAGTCCGCTTGATTAACGTATTCCACTGCTTGGTGAAGGCTACTGAAAGTCGTAATGTCAGCCACGTCTAACCCTAAGTTCACCATCGTCTGAGCAATTTCAGCGCGAATCCCGCTTAAAACCACTTGAATCCCTAATAATCTTAAAGCGCCGATTACTTTAAAAATTTGGTCCGCTACCATTGTATCAATAATTGGCACCGCGTATAAATCAATAATCAGCCAATTTAGCTTGTAGTCGCTGCCGTGCTGAAGGGCATTTTCCATTAGAATTTGAGCGCGATTTGTATCTAAATCGCCAACAAGAGGAATCACGCCAATTTCTTTCGTAATGCGTACCACAGGAATTGAAAGTTCATCAATTGCATAGCGAGCAGATTGGATTTTGTTTGCAAAGTCGGTCATATATGATTTACTAACCCAGTGTACGGCCTTATCTACTACTAAGTTGAAACGAGAAATAACTTGATAGAAGGCATCAAACGTAAACGTTTCAGCTTTTGCTTCTTCTTTAATAATTTCCCCGATAATATTTCGGTAATAGCTGATTTCTTCTAATGCTACATCCAACGGAAGCTGAAGGACAACGAGTAAATTCGCTACTTCTCTTCCCCATTCCTCAAGCACTTCAAAGTTTTTCGTATCATTTGTGGAGACAGAATCAGCATATATTTGAATTAAATGAACGCGCCACGGTTCTAACTGTTGTTGAATATCTTTTTCTTCATATTGTTTTTGTTTTGAGAACTCTTCTTTTTTTTCTAGAATTAAATTCGTAATGTGTTTAAGTTTTTCATCTAATAATAATGATTCCATATTGTTCTCCCGTTAAGAATTAGTTTACTTAAAATGATATCATAAATACCGTTAAAAAAAGTAAAACTAGGAGAAAAAGCTTTAAAAAGTAAACCGGATGTCCCTTTTTGCGAATAGAATGAGCTAAATTGAATCTAAAACGTACATAAGCTGAACTTCTCTCCTTTATTTTATCGTTACTTTCACGGTGAATTCTCATACATAACTCTTCAATTTAATGTTCGGCTATCTTAGCATATATGATAAATAGATGAAAAAATGTAAAAGGGTTTGCAGCAAGCATGTCGCATGACAAAATGTGTTTTAGGAAAGACTGAAAAGGAATTCCCTATAAAAAGGAGGTTAGGTATATGTCATTTATTTGGACGCTTATTGTTGGAGGACTTATCGGCTGGCTTGCTGGTGTGTTAACAGGACGAGATGTTCCAGGTGGAATTATCGGAAACATCATCGCTGGGTTCATTGGAGCATGGTTAGGCTCTCTAATTTTTGGAGATTTCGGTCCAGAAATCGGCGGATTCGCAATTGTTCCTGCTATTATTGGTGCTGTTATTTTAGTCTTAATTGTGAGTTTTGTTTTACGCAAAATGCGCGGAAATAATAATCATCGACATGCCTGAATAAAAAAGAGAAATCAGCGTCTTGATTTCTCTTTTTTACTTATTTCTTGTAGCAAAATGTTTTAACAATGACGTACCTGTAAGTGTAATTCTTTATTGCTACATTTAAAAATTGCTGCTTGTCACCTCTCACATTTAATGCTTCTACACCTTCATATCAAGCGCGTTAATAATGAGCAGCTTTGTGCCTTCAAGATCCTCAAGCATATCGGTGAAGATAGCTTCAATATGAACGGGTGCAGTTTTAGCTTTTATTGGACATTGTTTTATAGCTGCTTTCTATTTCGGCTCTACTAATTCAATAAATGATCTTGCTTGTTTGCCCTTTAACTGTGCGTAGTGTGTATCTGTAGCTAATTCAACGGTTTCGTTTCCAACGTTTACCCACATCCGATAAGATTGTACCTTTATATCCTTTTTTGTTTCTACCGGTTCAAAGTGAAGAATGTAGTTAGGTTTTCGAATCATTTCAGCTTTTTCTTCTCTCCATGATACATCTTTTAACCACTGCTGCACTTTCTGCACTTGACTTTGGTCTTTCATTTTAACTGCATGGCCATATTGATTATCGGCTATGTATTTTTCGATTACGAGCTTTTGTTCAACAGTACCGCTTGAAGCACTGCTTTGCTGACATCCTGTTATCACCCAACAAATAGCAATGAGAACAACTAATCCAGACCACACTTTTTTCATTTACATCTACCTTTCTTTTTGTAATTGAAATGAGATGTTCTTGCTGAATGATGCTACCAGCTGCTCGTTTTTAAATCTCTTTTTGCATTCTCTTTTCTTCATATAAATCCCTGCTTCATTTACCTAAAAAAACTGAATCCCCGAAAGGATCCAGTTTTTCGTTACGATTCGACATCTTCTATGACATGAACAGCGCGAATAGCAGCGTTTACTTTTGTATGTTGAATGCGCTCTTTTGCTTCCTGTATAGTCATTGCTTCTACTTCTTGATAAAAAATCACGTTTCCCCATTCATATTCTACTGAATAACGATTTGACTTTTCCATACGGTATCCTCCTTATTGATGAACTAAAATTTGGTCAATCAAGCCATATTTTTTTGCTTCATCCGCTGTAAAGAATGTATCTCGATCAGTGTCTTTTTTAATCGTTGAAAGCGATTGTCCCGTTCGTTCAGCCAGCAGTTCATCCAGGTGGTCTTTTAACCGCAAAATACGCTTTGCTCGAATTTCAATTTCAGCTGCTTGTCCTTTTGCTCCACCTAGCGGCTGATGAATCATTACTTCACTATTAGGAAGAGCAAAGCGTTTCCCTTTTTTTCCTCCCGCTAGTAGAACCGAACCCATGGATGCCGCTAGCCCTATACACAATGTGCTTACATCTGCACGTATAAGCTGCATCGTATCAAAAATAGCCATGCCCGCTGTAATGGATCCTCCCGGTGAATTAATATAAATGCTAATATCTTTTTCTGGGTTTTCTGCATCTAAAAATAAAAGCTGAGCGATAATGCTAGTAGCTACTTCATCCGTAACTTCACCTGTGAGCATAATCACTCGGTCGAGTAACAGCCTTGAATAAATATCATAAGCACGCTCTCCTTTGCTTGTTTGTTCCACTACATATGGAATTAAGTTCATGTGACCGCCTCTTTCCCCTGAATTAGCACGAGCAAATTTTTTCACTTTTGCACTGATTTCATGATTTAAAAATGAATCCCCTATCAAATCTTCATCCGTAAATTTAATCATTAGAGAATGCCTTTCTTGCCGCATATGCAAGCTTTCATCGCGATAAGTCACAGCAACTGCAATCTCTGCCTGTGGATATAAAACGGTCTCTTCCGTGTAGAGCTCTATTAATAGAGGTTCATCGTCAATATGCTTTACTTCAATTTGCCCTTGTTTGTTTTCCCGGTATCCATTTAAGTTTGTCATTTTAAACAGACCTTCGGGCAGCTGAATATCAAATGTGATGTTTGTTACTTGTACTTGGAGATGTTCAAATGTAATACAAAGGTGATTCATTCCTTCTTCTTTTTCCATCACTGATTTTGCCAAGGCCAATTTAATCATGCGATGAATGATCCTTTAAAATTTGAGTAACGGACTCAATTACTTTTTGCCGTACGTCCGCTGATAAATTTCGATTCATAGCTACAAACACATCTTCATTGACTTTATGCATCTCTTGGTTTTGAATTTGTTTGCTTTGATAAAGAGGAAGCTGCGCACCGATGTTTTTTACTTCTTCATCACTCATTGAACGCAGCGTTTCTTGAATGGAAGCTAATGACTCCCCTGCTTTTGATAATGTTAAAACGGCTCGAAAGTAGTGAACATGCTGATCTGTATAGACGCGTTTATTCCCCACTAGCACTAGCGGAGGAACGATTTCTATTTGCGTGTAATACCGTACCGTACGCAGGTTCAAGTCCGCACCTTCACTATTTAATAACTCCGTAATTTGCTTGCCTGTATACGTGTTCAAACAACCCCTCCTTATTAGTTACAGTTAACTGTTACAATGTCATTATACTGTAAAGATCTTGTTTTTACAATTAAAACCATGGTAAATTTTAGATAAAAGAACGAAATATATAAAAAGAACGAAACAAAGAGCCCAGGTCATATATCCGGGCTCTCTTCACTAACCGAAAAAACAACTGTGTATACTTAAAAAAGGAGAGAACATATGATGGGGAATCCAAGTGTAGATTGCTTAGGATGTCGATTAGCAAATAACCAGGAGAAATCGCATGTGATATTTGAAGATTCGCTTGTGACGTGCCTATTAGACCACAAGCCGTTTAACGAAGGACATCTTTTAATTCTTCCTAAAGCACATATAGTGGAAATCGACGAATTCGATACTGAACACATACTCGCCGTAATGAATGCAGCGAAGCTAATGACAAAAGCAGTGAAGACACTCTTTGTTCCAAATGGAATTACTCTCTCTCAAAACGGGGGAATGTTTAACGAGCTAACTCATTTTCACATGCACATCGTTCCACGCTACCAAGAGGAGTGTTTCGGAGATTTTTATACGCAAATTCCCGAATCGGCTGAAAAAGATGACGCCTTGGCTGCAACAGCGCAGAAAATGCGCCGCGTCATTCAGCAAATGTCTTTATAAAAAAACGGCTTCCTTATGGAAGCCGCTCTATTTACTGACGATCAAACAATGAACTTCCTGCAATACCAGGGTTCGTCATTTCAAATGGGTTTAAAATGAGATCTAATTCCTCTTCTGTTAGCACATCGTATTGAAGGCAAAGCTCACGAATTGGTTTTCCTGTTAAAATCGCTTCACGCGCAATACGCGATACGACTTCATAGCCTAAGTGAGGGTTAACAGCTGTAATAATTCCTACGCTTTTTTCTACATATTCTTTCATGCGCGTTTCGTTTGCTTCAATTCCTGCTAAACAGTGATCTGTAAAGCTTCTGAAACCGTTGTTCATGATGCTGATTGATTGAAGCAAGTTAAATACAAGCACAGGTTCCATGACGTTAAGCTCCATCTGACCTGCTTCTGAAGCAAGAGAGATCGTTTGGTCATTTCCCATTACTTGGAACGCAATTTGGTTGATTAATTCAGCCATAACCGGGTTTACTTTTCCTGGCATGATTGAAGAACCAGGCTGACGAGCAGGAAGGCTAATTTCTCCTAGGCCTGCACGAGGTCCAGAGGCCATTAAACGCAGGTCATTTGCAATTTTAGACATATTTGTCATACAGATTTTAAGCGCTGCAGATACTTCTGTATAAGCATCTGTATTTTGAGTAGCGTCCACTAAATGCTCTGCATGCACAAGCGGCAGACCGCTGATATCGGCTAAGTGTTTGACTACATTTTCAATATAGCGAGGATCTGCATTTAAGCCTGTTCCAACAGCTGTCGCCCCCATATTTACTTCATGCAAGTGGTCACGCGTTGCGCTGATACGCTTAATGTCGCGCGCTAGCACGCGGCTGTATGCTTCAAACTCTTGACCAAGACGAACGGGTACAGCATCTTGAAGATGCGTACGGCCCATTTTAATTACATGATCAAATTCTTGCGCTTTTCGTTTAAACACATCATGCATATCGTTCATTGTAACAAGAAGTTTATTTAATAAGTTGAGCGTTGAAATATGAATAGCCGTTGGAAATACATCATTTGTTGACTGAGACATATTCACATGGCTGTTAGGACTTAATTTACCGTATTCGCCTTTATTGTCTCCCATAATTTCAAGGGCACGGTTTGCAATAACTTCATTAGCATTCATATTCATTGACGTTCCTGCTCCGCCTTGGATAGGGTCCACAATAAAGTATTCATGCCACTGACCTGCTAAGATTTCATCAGCTGCTTGCACAATCGCATTTCCAATACCTTCATACAAGCGCTTTGTATCCATATTTGCAAGCGCTGCCGCTTTTTTTACAATAGCAAGCGCTTTAATCATTTCTTCATGTACTTTATAACCCGTAATCGGGAAATTTTCTACGGCACGTGCGGTTTGTACACCGTAGTATACGTCTGCTGGGATTTGTTTTTCTCCTAGAAAATCAGCTTCTGTACGATATCCTGCTGTTTCTTGTTTCATAGCTGTACCTGCTTTCTTTTTTAATTAATATCTTCTGCAATTGACGTTTCCATCATCTTTTTCACTTGGTGAGGATCTTTGGTTTGTCCGAGTACCCACATTAATTTAGGAACAATGGCTTCTGTGTTCATATTTTTTGAGCGAACGACGCTGTCATGATTAATCATTCGGCCTACTTCGTAAATGCCCATGTCTTCTCCTTCTTCAAGACACTGAGTCGTAATGACAACGGATACACCGTGGTGTGTTAACTCAACAAGCTTGGCTAAAATATTGCGAACTTGAAATGGAATACCTCCACTTCCATAGCTTTCAACAACAACGCCTTGATATACATCCTTTAATCCGTCGAAAAATTCGGGTTTAATTCCCGGAAACAGTTTAACAACTGCTACATCCGTACAAAGAGATGTATTAACCGTTAATTCTTCTTTACTAGAATGAATAGGTTTTGTATATTCCACCGCATTATCATGGATAGACGCAACATATGGATAGTTAATGCTTTCAAATGCATCGTAGCTTTTTGTACGAAGTTTAATAGCTCTTGTTCCTTGAATCACACGGCCGTCAAAGACCACATAGACTCCGCCTGTATCTTCACATGCAAAGCGAATTGCATCTGCAATATTGCGCTTCGCGTCCGTTTTACTAAATGAAATAGGAATTTGAGATCCTGTAATCGCAATTGGCTTTTTAGAATGCTGAAGCATGTAAGAAAGAGCTGCCGATGTGTAAGCCATTGTATCTGTTCCGTGAGTAATAACAAAACCATCGTATTCATTATAATGCTCTTCAATCGCTTTTGCCATCTCTATCCAACATTCAGGCTGCATATTTGTACTATCAAGGTTCATAAGAGATTTGCTGTCAATTTGACAATGTTCATTTAAATCAGGTATGTAGCTTAATAATTGATCTGGCTCCATTCCAGGAACAAGTCCATTTTCACCTTCAAGTGAAGCGACCGTTCCGCCAGTTGATAACAATAATAGTTTTTTCAAAACCGACATCCCCTTTGCTTAATTTCTGTAAAAAGACCTGACAATCTATCAAATAAATTATATTCATTTCGCGTACTTCACCTGTAATTATAGTAACCCAAATTCAATAAATCAAGAGAAAAATTATTCGTTTCGCGTACACTTTTCTCTGCAGCAATGATATAATGAATAAAAATGTAAATTAGCTCACGGTTTGATTGTAGAGATCTGCGCGTGAGCTGAATGCCTCGGTTTTTTACATACTATACATATAAAGGAGCGTCACGAATGTTAAGCAGATTAGCTCAACTCAGGAAAGAAAAAAAATGGTCTCTTCAATATACAGCCGACCAGCTTGAAATTGCTAAAAGCACCTACGCAGGATATGAATCTGGCTATCGTCGTCCTTCTCTTGAAGCGCTTGTTACAATCGCGGAACTATTTAATACATCAACAGACTATTTACTTGGTAAAGAAAAGGAACCCCGTTCTCCTTCAGATGCCCCCATCGAATTAACATCGCCTCAAACTCATAGAATTACGGTCGACGGTGCGGAACTGTCTCAAGAAGAAATTCAGCAGCTGACGGCTTTTATTCGTGCTAAAAGGCAAATTGAAAAAGAAACGACACTTTCTTCAAATTAAAGAAGATTAGAAGCAGGGTGCTTCTAATCTTCTAGCTGCTGTTTTAAATAGGCTACTACTTCTTTTTTAATTTCTTCCTCCGTTTCTTCCATCAGCTCTCCGGTTATCTTGCTGCCTGGGAGCCTCCTCGAAGAACGAATACCCAAAAACGTGCGTACACAATGCCAGATAGGAATAAAAAGAACATCTAAAAACTCATCTTTTTCCAAAATACCTACTTGAATAGTCGCATGATAACCAGGTTGAAAAGGATTTTCCCCTTCACGGATCACACTTATAGAAAGCCGCAAGCCTTTCTTTTCAAAAGCTTGTTTATATTGTTCATATATGGATATGAGAAGTTCTTGTATAGAGCTTTCAACTGTATGTATATGTTTTTCTAACTGCGGCGTAAACTGTTTTGCTGTGTATTCCATCTATCTCCCTCTTCCTACGGTTCCCTTTATGTTTGTGGCTTTCATTTTATTGTATCATAAGAAAACCGCCCGTCTGTCTAGCAGAAAACCCCGCTTTTCTATAAAAAAGCGGGGTTCGATGTATAATAGCTTACATTGCTTTATCTTGCTTAGAAGATGATTTTAATTTTTTATTTTTAGTTGGATCTGGCTCATTAGAAGACATGATAATATTTCCTTCGCCGTTGCACACTTTGCACTTTATAAATCCAAATTTCTTACCAGCTCCTTGGCATTGTGGACAAACATATCGAATTGGCATAAACTGTACCTTCCTTTTTTCTAATTTATACCTGCGCCTTGAAAGCGCCTGTGGCTAGTTTATAGTTTCATTATAAATTGTACAATCCACCCTATCAAGACGTGCCAAATTGCACATCTTTAGTGGTAATAAATCCTTTCTTTCTAAAATTCACCTAAAAAATGAGTCGATAGACAGGAGAATTTCTTTTCTTATCAAAAGGCAATACGTCAGAGGAAGTTTCTTATTGGATATAATTAGCGAATATTTACGCTGAAAATTTTACACTTTTTCGTGAAGTTCGAGGTTAAACAACCGTTTTATCTCGAATTTCTTTTGGAATGGTCACGTCTTTCCAAAGCTGTTCGTATTTATAACCCGTTAAACTTTCACAAACCGCTTTTGCTTCAGGAGCAACGTCCTTCGCCTGACCTCCTTGTTTTCTTCTTTGAATTTCAGCTAACAAAATTTTGTGATTTTTCGGGCTTATTTTAAACCATATGGTTGCTGTAATGCCAAGTAAAATCAAAATAGCAGGTACAATCATGAATAGCTTTTGTAAACCGGCTAGTGTAGACGCTGACTGCTCGGCGTTTGGCACATAGCCAATATTCTTTAATGCAACGCCTACGAGAAAGATAGCAAGCGCTTGAGACGATTTTCGAATAAATGACATCAGCCCTGCATACACGCCTTCTCTTCTTTTTGTCGTAATCATCTCATCTACATCTGATACAAACGGCAGTACATTCCATGGAATCATAATCGCTCCCGAGTGACCGCTTCCTAAGAAAAACGCCGCTAAGTAAATAAGAATTAAAGAACTATCCGTGGTTAGAAAACTGAATAAAATAATGCCTGTTCCCCAGATAATCATACTGAAGTTATAGGTTAATTTATTACCTAACTTAATAGCTATGTACGTAACAAGAGGAATAAATAGCACTTGTGTAATTTGCACAAAGCTCAAGGTATCTGCATAGATAGCTTCGCGCAGCATGTAATAAGCAATAAAATAAAAGAAAAGAGCATTAAATACATCCATGGCAATGTAAGATGCTAAATACATGGCAAGATACACGTTAAACGACTTGTTTTTAAAGGCACTTCCAAAACTGATAAAAAGCTGCTTAAATTCTAACCAAAATCCGTTTTTCTTTTTTCGCTCCACTATTTCTCCGCTATCCCATGTTCCTTTATAGACAAAGATCCATGGAAGAGCAAAAAGAAGACCAAAGATAATTCCCATGATTAAATATCCTTGTCCACCTGGAAATGCATCGATGATTCGTTTTGGGAAGAAAGCGCCTAAAAATGAAGCGCCTTGTGAAAAGACCATGCGTATTCCCGTCATTTTCGAACGAATACTATAATCTGTAGTCATTTCTGCTGCTAGCGTGTTGTAAGGGACCATCACCATACCAAACGCCGTGTTAAACAAAAGATAGGCTAAGATAAAATAGGTGTATTTGAACATATGCGAGCCTTCAATAGGAATCCACAGCATACTGAACGTGATGGCAACTGGAATGATTCCAAAGAGAAAAAAGACTCTTCTTCGTCCTTTTTTTGTCTGAAGATGATCAGATATGTACCCAATGGTTGGATCTAACAAAGCATCCCACACTTTTCCAAGGGCTACAATCGTTCCTGCTTCTACAGGAGAAAGCCCGACTATATCCGTTAAAAACACCATAAATAATGTGCCGATAATAAAAAAGGATCCTCCCCCAAACAAATCTCCAAATCCATACGCTACCATATTACGAAAGCGCACTTGTTTTGTTTTCCCTTGCATATGCAGCCCTCCCCCCTTAAGTAAATGAACTAGCTTCTTTTGTTATTCACTTTTTTCTATTTTACTAAACTATCTCTTGAAAAATAAGGAATATGTCATCTGTTCTACTCACAAAAATAAGTTGCTTTCTACTTATATAAATAGAAAAGCAGCTGGATAAAACGTTTTTTTTATACGGTATTATAAGTTGACTTTTTGTTCACAGCTGTTATAATTCAACCCATTGCTAGTTATTTAGCTATAAAATGCAAACTTGAACATTTGACATCTGAGCTGTGACGAATAAAATAATAAGTATGAAACCTATTGATATCTTTAAAGCATTATCTAATGAAACTCGATTAAATATATTAGAGTGGTTAAAAGAACCTGAAAAGCATTTTAAAGACAAACAAGCACATTTGCCTAAGGAGGTCAGCAGCAGAGGCGGTGTTTGCGTGGGAGATATTCAAGAAAAAGCTCAGCTGTCTCAGTCAACAGTATCCAGCTATCTTTCCATGATGCAAAAAGCAGGTTTGTTAGAGTCAATTCGGCACGGTCAGTGGACATACTATCGCCGAAATGAAGAAACGCTTCAAGAGCTTTCTTCATTCTTACGAAAAAAACTTTAACGAGTTTTTTTCACTTATTATATCTATTTTTCTAGATATACAAATATAAAGAAATGTTGGAGTGATAAACGTGAAGTTTTTGGTTTATTTGGTTGCGGTTCTAGGCGGCGCTGCCTTAAGTATGGAAGGCGCTATTGCCGGAGAACTTGGAAAAACAGTTGGAAAGCTTGAAAGCAGTTATTATATTTTTATCATGGGAACACTCATTTTAGGCCTGACAACTTTGTTTGCTGGAAAGGGTGACTTACCTTACGTCTTAAAAGCGCCTAAGTGGAATTTAACCGGGGGATTATTAGGTACGGTTTATTTAACGATTCTAGTGATTAGTATCCCCTTTATCGGCATTGGTATTTCAATGGTGGCTGTTATTGTGGGCCAAATGATTACAAGTATGATTATTGAGCATTTTGGTTGTCTTGGCAGCAGCAAAATTAAAATCAACAAAGAACGCGTAATGGCTATTGTATGTATGGGAATTGCGCTTGTACTTATTTTCTAGGAGGATTTTACGATGAGTTTATTAATGGTGATACTTACGTTAATAGGAGGATTAACGCTAAGCGCTCAGTCTTCTATTAACGGTACACTAAGTAAAAAAACAGGTACGTTTGAAACAGCTTTTTTAACCTTTGCGACAGGTGCCATGATCTTAACAATTGTCGTTGTTTTCTTTGGTCAAGGAAACATTCTTTCTGTTTTTGATGTCCCGAAATGGCAGCTTACTTGTGCGTTATTCGGAGCATCTTATTTATTTCTAACCGTGTTAGCAGTTCCTAAAATTGGCGTAACAGCAGCTAACATCTCAACTGTTATCGGTCAGTTATTTGCAAGTATGATTATCGACCATTTTGGCTGGTTTGGAAGTAAGGAAGTACCGTTTGATTTATCTCGCTGGATTGGTGTAGCATTTATGCTGTTAGCTCTTTATTTTATCTTTAAAGGCAATAAGAAAACAGCAGCATAAGATGATTATGAAAATAGCCAAGTGTCTATATATAAAGACGTACTTGGCTATTTTTTTGTCCATAAACGCGTTCGAATTTTCAATCAATTATTTAGAACATATTTTATTTAAACTAAATTGATTTTTAATAAGGTAAATTCCACAAAAAAATTGTGCATACCTTCTTCCCTTTGTTCAAAAGATAATGATGCAGATCTAGAAAATCAGCTACATAAACGAACAGGTAAGGTGGGTTTTTTCGTGGGAAAATTTTTATTTTTAGCAGCCTTTGTCTTTTTTTGTTTTACGCTTTCCATTTCCGCAGAAGAAAATATACCAGAAGAAAATATAGAATCACACGTAAGTCAGCCTGTTGTAAAAGACTTTATTTATCAATCTCTTGAACCTTGGGTACATCGAGATATTACTTCTCATTATGAAAAGGTTTACGGTAAACAGCATAAAAAAGTAAAAGTTCGTCCGATTAAAAAAGAGGATATTGGGATACAAATGGGTGAAATCCAGCCTGGTAAAGGCGGTAAATTCACTCATATTGTGCGGGTGAAAATCTTAAACTTAAAAGTAAAGCCTCAGGGAGAAGATGAATTTTTTGCAACAGATACGCTCATTTATAAAGTGAACATCAACGAACTTTCTGCTGAAAATGATGTAGAAAACGTCGTAAAACTACTTGAGTATAAGCATCAGGAAAGATAAAGACCTAAGTAGCTAATTTTCACCCCTTTTGAAGGTAGTGATTTCCCTATTCAAAAGGGGCTTTATTATGGAGTATGTTTTTTCTTCACGTATTTAGGGAATACAACTACCACTTATCCCCTAATTTTTTCATATTGCTAGTGCATAAGGTACGAACTTGATAACTTTTTGTCGGTTTTTATCTATTTCTGTAGGGTTTCCTGTAGGATGAAAAAGAAAGTAAAGCGCTTTAATTACTGTGACAGAAAGGTTGAGGATAGCTGTCCTGCATAACTGGAAATCAATAGGTATTAAGAACTGCATGTAACGACAAAAGTTGACAACCAAAGATTTCAGAATAATAATAATAAAGCAACAATGCTTAAATGAAGGACTTATTTTATATGAAAGGTGTTAGTCAGATGAACAATTTACATCGAAGAATGGGAACATTCGCATTAACCATGACGGGACTTGGATCAATTATTGGTTCCGGCTGGTTATTTGGAGCGTGGCGAGCAGCTCAAATTGCAGGACCGGCTGCTATTTTATCATGGGTCATTGGAATGGTCGTTATTTTATTTATTGCACTTTCTTACAGTGAATTAGGATCCATGTTTCCCGAAGCCGGCGGGATGGTCAAGTATACGCAGTACTCACACGGTTCGTTTATTGGTTTTATCGCTGCTTGGGCAAACTGGATTGCGATTGTATCCGTTATTCCAGTCGAAGCAGTAGCTTCTGTACAGTATATGAGTTCGTGGCCTTGGGAATGGGCCAAGTGGACAAGTGATCTCGTAGAAAAAGGAACGTTAACTGGCGAAGGATTAGCTATCGCTACTGTGCTATTAGTTGTTTACTTTTTACTGAATTATTGGACGGTTGGATTATTTTCTAAAGCCAACTCATTAATTACCATTTTTAAAATTGTTATACCTGGATTAACCATTGGTGCACTTTTATTTGTAGGCTTTCACGGCGAGAATTTCACTTCTGGAAGCAGCATTGCACCAAACGGCTGGGCAAGTGTGCTAACAGCTGTTGCTACGTCCGGGATTGTATTCGCTTTTAACGGTTTTCAAAGCCCCATTAATATGGCCGGGGAAGCAAAGAATCCTGGTAGATCTATTCCAATTGCAGTTGTAGGCTCCATTTTAGTGGCTACAGTCATCTATTTGCTTCTTCAAATTGCTTTTATCGGAGCAGTAAATCCTTCTGATATTGCAAAAGGATGGAGTCATTTAAACTTTAACTCTCCATTTGCTGATTTAGCGATTGCGCTTAACATTAACTGGCTTGTAATTGTATTGTATGCAGATGCGTTTGTTTCACCATCTGGAACAGGTATTACGTATACAGCTACTACTGCTCGAATGATTTATGGTATGGAACAAAACAAATATTTGCCGAGCGTTTTAGGACGCCTTCATCCGATTTATGGTGTTCCGCGTCAAGCCATGTTTTTTAACTTAGCTGTTGCTCTTATCTTTTTGTTTTTATTTCGGGGCTGGGGCGTACTTGCTGAAATTATTTCAGTCGCTACGCTTATCTCTTACATTACAGGTCCTGTTACGGTTATGACGCTAAGAAGGACTGGCAGCGATTTATATCGTCCCCTTCGTTTAAAAGGATTAAGCATCATTGCGCCGCTCGGATTTATTTTTGCTTCCTTAACGCTGTATTGGGCGCGCTGGCCGCTAACTGGACAAGTTTTGTTTATTATTTTAATCGGCCTTCCTATTTATTTTTATTATCAAGCAAAAGCTAAATGGAAAGGTTTTCGACAGAACTTCAAAGGCGGCGTATGGATGGTTGTATACTTACTTTGTATGATGACTATTTCCTGGCTTGGAAGCGAAAAGTTTGGCGGTCTTAATGTCATTAAATATGGATGGGATATGGGAATTATTGTTGTTGTTTCTCTTCTCTTCTACACATGGGCTTTAAAAAGCGGCTTCAAAACGGAGTATTTAGAAAATGGAAGAAAAGTAAATGATGGTTTAAAAGCAGCAGTGAATGAAACAGCAGCTTCTAAAGAGTCATAACAAAAGCACCTTGCTTATGCAAGGTGCTTTTTAGTGAGCAGTTCTAACTTTTTTCAGCACATCTTCGATCGTAATTTGATCTAAATGCCTGATTACGCTTTGCTCACTCTCTGTAAAAATGTCGTCCATCACTGTTTGAATGTTTGATTTCACAATACAGTCAGCGTCAGGATCGCCGCTGCACCAGTGTGGCTTCAGCGTTCCTGTCGATATAACTCGGTAAATCAGCCCAAGACTTATTTCAGCAGGGCTGCAGCTTAACCTGTAACCGCCGCCTAATCCTTCTTTCGTCCGAACCAAGTTGTTTTTTCTGAGTGTACTCATTATTTTCCGAACCCGTGCAGGATTGGTACAGATGTTATAAGCAATCGATTCACTGCTTGCTCGGTGATCTGGTAAATTTGCTAGGAACACTAAGCTGTGCACGGCAATGGTAAATTCACTGTTCATCTTCCATAAACCACCTTTTTTCTTTCTCTACTGTAACGTTAAGTGACACAGTTGGAAAAGTCAAGAGAGCAAGGAGGGAAAGAAGAACTGTAGCTTTATTTATTCACGGTCTTCTTTTTCTATACTTTCTACTTCATTAGCTGAGTTGATTTCAAGGTATACGATCTTTTCTTTTAAACTGCCTTTTTCTTCTTTTTCAAAGTCTGTGCTTTTTTGATACGTTTTTTTGCCGTTTGGAACTTTTACCGTTATATGTTTGTTACTTTCTTCTATAAAAACACCTACAATTTTACGTTCGTCTCCATCTTGTTCATACACGCCATTTTTATCTGCTTTTGCTTTTGGAGTTAATTCAATACTAGTTGCTTCTTGTTTAGCTGCATCAATTTCAGCTTCTACTTCTTTATTAATCATATCTTTTAGCTGTGAGCCTTCCACTTCCATCCCAGAGCTTTTTGGTACTTTAACGAGTTGATCATCGATATTCAGCGTCATTTCTTTTTCAGCGTCTTTTTTTAACGTACCGATCAAGTCAAAATCTTCATCTTTCCCCTTTTTAATGTTTGGGTCGCTCGAATACTGCTGTAGCTTGGTCAATTCTTGACGGTCTTCAATTGGCTTTTCTTCTGCTTTATGATTATCGGATTTTGTCTTATTCGCCGGTTCACCTGAACAAGCTGCCGCACTCCCAATCATACATAGAGTAATTAAGAACAGGATTCCTTTTGTTCGCTGTTTGTGCATATGTATTCTCCTTTTTCTTTTTTATTTCCACCTTTATACATATGTAAAACAAAAAAAGTGAGACATGACTACATACAGGAAACCTACGTTCACCCTACCAATAAAAAAATCCGAACAGGTTGAATTCGCTATCAAGAATCAAACCCGTTCGGATTTTCTTTTAACTAAAACACTTTTGTCCTAGCTTCTTTTTTAAAGCTGCTGTTGCTTCAGTATATGATTTGCTTCTTCTAAGTAAGTCACATACGCCTGTACTTGTTTGTCACCATAATTATCTAGTTCAAACAGCGCTTCTTGTATAAAATTAAAATTATCAATAATATGCTGTGTTTTCATGCCTCGGCTTGTGAGTAAATTGTTTAACCATAAGGCATAGTCCGTAAAAATTTGCAGGTTGTCTAACTTATATGTTGTCTCAAGATACTTCATATGGTAGTGATTATCTTCATGACATCTTTCTTTGCCGCGCTCTCCGAATTTTTCGAGTAAAGAAGGTTCTAACTCGTAGATTTTCTCCGTTACTCTTTCGACGATCTTATTAACGGGAAGTGAGCTCATCGTGCCACCACTTTGTACTGAGAAACTTTTGGGATGACGGCTGCCAGTTCTTGATCAGGGTACTTTTTCTCTAAATCATGAATACGCTTGAAATCTTCGCTTCGTACCCAGCTTAAATAATTCTCTTTTGTATCAAATGTAAGCTGAACGGTGAGCTCCCCTGCTCGCTTATCGTTTTGAAGAAGTAGAAAATCTACAAATCCTGGAGCCTCGTCGACTAATTTTGAACGATTTTTATAAATTCCAATCACTTCTTCAGCTTTTTCATCCGGTACATTAAATGTTGAAAATACGGTGTACATCTTTGTTCCTCCCTTTATGATACAAAACCTGGGTTCTTTTCTCTTTATTGTACATCATATAGGAGATGAAATGGTGTTACGTTTAGATTTCACTGCGGTTACAGCAAGTCTTTAACATAAAAAGCCCTTTGAAACAGCATTTCAAAGGGCTTTTTTATCCGTTATTAGTTTTCGATTTTTGTTAATTGTTCTGTATGTGTTTTTACACGTGCTGGATCAATTGTAATACGGGCAACGCCTGAATCCATTGCCGCTTTTGCTACAGACTCTGCTACAGCTGGCGCTACGCGAGGATCAAATGGTCCAGGAATAACGTAATCTGCGTTTAGCTCTTCTTCTGTAATAAGCGCTGCAATTGCTTCAACAGCAGCTTTTTTCATTTCTTCGTTAATGTGAGTAGCGCGAACGTCTAGAGCACCGCGGAAAATTCCAGGGAATGCAAGAACATTATTTACTTGGTTAGGGAAGTCTGAACGACCTGTTCCAATAACAGCAGCTCCTGCTTCTTTTGCAGCGTCCGGCTTGATTTCTGGATTAGGGTTTGCCATCGCAAAGATAATTGCATCTTCATTCATTGATTTAACCATCTCTTGAGATAATGCATCTGCTGCAGATACGCCGATAAATACATCTGCGCCTTTAATTACATCGCTTAGCGTACCGCTTTCTTTGTTTACATTCGTATAAGAAGCCACTTCGGCTTTTACTTTGTTCATACCTTGAGGGCGTCCTTCATAAATAGCACCTCTTGTATCACACATGATCATGTCACGTACGCCGTAAGAATAAAGAAGCTTTGTAATGGCAATGCCGGCAGCTCCTGCTCCGTTTAAGACGATTTTTAAGTCTTCCATTGATTTGTTAACAATTTTCAGTGCATTTACAAGTCCTGCTACCGTTACGATTGCTGTACCGTGCTGATCATCATGGAATACAGGAATATCTACTTCTTTTTTCAAGCGCTCTTCAATTTCAAAGCACTGTGGAGCTGCGATATCTTCTAAGTTAATGCCTCCGAATGTGTGAGCCATTAATTTCACAGTTTCAACAATTTTATCTGTATCTGTTGTATCAAGTGCAATTGGGAATGCGTCTACGCCTGCAAAGCTTTTAAATAAAATTGCTTTTCCTTCCATAACAGGAAGTGAAGCTGCAGGTCCGATGTTTCCAAGGCCAAGGACAGCCGTACCATTTGTCACAACGCCGACCATGTTTCCTTTCATTGTGTAATCATACACCGTTTCTGGATGTTCATGAATTTCTTTACAAGGTTCTGCTACTCCTGGAGAGTAAGCTAAGCTTAAATCTTGAGCGTTTTGAACTTCAACTTTTGATTTAACTTCTAACTTACCTTGTTTTTCTTGATGCATATGTAGTGCTTGATCACGTAGTGACATAATTGTATTCTCTCCTTTTTTTCTATACATTTAAATTTTTTAATGAATTTATTTAACACTTGCTTTTCATCTTCATAATTGTAAGACAACCTGACTGGATAAATTCACTGACAAGTGCCATTATGAAACAAGGAATATAAAAAGTAAACTATCTTGCTTAAACCACTGCTGCGCTTTGTTAATATAAAGTCTAGACGCGGCGGCGCCTCATGTTTGTCTCACTTTAAGTTGTCTGATATACAGACAACTTAGAAAACATACAACTGCTTACTATAGCGCTTTCAAATACGTTTCAGCGAAATCGACGGCTTTAGGCATTGAAAAGAAGTATGCACGTGCTGAACGGATTTTTTCAGCTTTTATTCCTTTTGCTTCAATAAATGCTTCACCTATCTCTTCAAACAGCTCTTCTCGGAACTCTAATTCTTTATACGTCCTCCATACTCGCTTTCCTGAATCCATAACTGGAGATCCTTTTTGAATCACGTTTCGATATGGAATCCGATATTCCGCTAGATGAAAAGAAGTATTATTCCCAAACCCGACACCTAATAATAAAACAAAGGCATGTTTTTTGTAAAGCCTTTCAAGAGGAGAATTTTCGCCTAAACTGAATTCAAGGGGATGATCTCTTAAGATATCTTCGCTGTCCTTTCCCCAAGCGGCGAATGAATACATTGGATGGCTGCTTCTTCTTACGCCAGGGTATGTTCGAAACGTTTCTACGATTTGTCCCATACCGCTTGTCGGTGTATGCACTGGATCATATGCAGGCATCGTTTCCCGAATATTTTCCCACCACTCTTTTGGCACAGCCGGATTGCTCCATTCTGATGGATCCGAAAGATCGACCGACTGTGATGGCATAACAATAGTTCCTTCCTCTGTCACTGTCTCCATTAAAGCTTGAACAACGGCTACTGAACCTCCGTTTACCCATCCTAATGAAGATAGTGAAGAATGAACCATGATAGTCATCCCTTGGGTTATGCCTAACCTGCGTAAATCTTCTTTTAACGTGTCTTTCGTTCTAGGGTGATCTGTTGCTTGGACAATGTGCTTCATCGTAAGCTCCTTACTTATAGTGCTGCTAGAATATTTTGCTGAACTCTAGCAATATATGTAAAACTTATGTTTCCATAATAGTAAGAATAACATCAATTGTCAAATTATTTAAAGTAATAGAAAAACTTAGTTTTATTCATATCAGTTATCATACAACTGACTTGTTAGTAAGTTTTATTTCCTTCAACTATCTTACTATAATAACGGCTGCTGAAGCTTTTCAATAAATTAAAAAGAAGAATATTCCTATAAATAAAAGAAATACTAATGAAGCTATACATATTTACTTATCACTATTTTCAGGAGGAATGTGTACAATGAGCACATCAAAACTTCCGCCGCTCACGTCCTCGGAGCTTGCTAACTTATGGATGACTTATCAAGAAAAAACGATGATTTTGAGGTTTCTAGAATATTTTCTGGAAGATAAACAAGATTACAAAGAACTTTTTGAGCTATATTATAGCCGATCTTTAAAAAGTGTAGCTCGAATTAAAGAAATATTTGAGAACGAAGGCGCTGTTATCCCAATTGGTTTTACGAAAGATGACGTGAACGTAGGAGTTCCTAAACTATATGACCACATGTTCGAAGTCATGTATATACGCTTAATGTCTCAAATTGAAACAGGACTGTTTGCTTTGCATTCGACCATGTCTTACCGAGAAGATGTCCGAAATTTCTTCGTAGAGGCAACAGCAGAAGCACAGGACATATACAATCAATCCACACAAGTATTGTTAGAAACGGGTGTCATCGCAAAACCCCCATACGTTTCTATGCCTAAGGAAGTCCATTTTGTCCATGAACAAAACTATATAGGCGGATTGAGCTGGCTTAGCGAAAAACGATCGCTGAATACCATTGAAGTGTCACTTATTCAACATGCTGTTGATACAAATCTTGTAGGAATGCAGCTGATGATTGGTTTTGCTCAAGTGGCCAACAACAAAGAGGCACAGCAGCATTTTGTCAGGGGTATGAAGCTTTCGAAGAAAATTGAAACAGAACTAGGTGATATTTTACGCCATAGCTACATAGAACCCCCGGCTACTCATGCCGGAAAAGCGACGAATTCAACCGTTCCTCCTTTTTCAGATAAGCTGATGATGTACAATACGAGTCTTTTGAGTACGTTCGGTCTGGGGAGTAATGCTTTAGGAGGAGCCTTTAGTTTAAGAAGTGATTTGCCATTAAAGATGCTCCAGCTTGCAAAAGACATTTACAGTTTGGCGAAAGAAGGCGGCAAAATTATGATTCAAAACGGATGGCTTGAAGAGCCTCCTCAAATTGAGGATCGCAATCAGTTAACTAAAAAATAGGTTCTTTCCTACAGAAAAGCTAGCTGCTCTACGTACAGCTAGCTCTTTTTGTTTTTTTAGTATACTGTTTTTAGTGCTAGTACGTAACGAATGTTTGCGTTATTTAGAAGCTGTTCCTGTCTTTTTCTTAGTCGTTTAGCTCATATTTCTACTTAATTTATAACAGAAAAATAAAATAAAAGGTATTTTCTCTGAGCTGACGAAATCTTTCTATATAAAATAGAAAGGAGAAAAATATGTTTCCTATTCTTCGTACACCTCGCACTACACTGCGTGAAATAACAGAAGCGGATGCAGATACTATTTTTGACTGCTTCTCTCAGAAAGAAGTTATTAGATATTACGGGCAAGAAAAATTCACAACTATTCAAGAAGCTCTGATTCTGATTGATATTTTTGCTGAAAATTACAGAAATCAAAAAGGCATGCGCTGGGGAATTGAACGGCTCGATACGGGGGAATTAATTGGGACAGTTGGATTTAATCAGTGGAACCAAAAGCATAAGCGTGCGGAAATTGGCTATGAGCTACACCCTCAGCACTGGAGTCACGGCTATGCTTCGGAAGCTGCTTCGGCTGTTATGGCTTATGGATTTGATACCCTTCAGCTAGTGCGGATCGGAGCTGTTGTGTTTCTTGAAAACAAAGCATCACAGCATGTGCTTGAAAAGCTCGGTTTTCAAAAAGAAGGAGTGTTAAAAAACTATATGTATCAAAACGGAAAAGCTCACAATACGTTTGTTTATAGTTCCCTACCTACTACATAATAAAAAAGGATTCTTTTCTTAAAAAGAATCCTTTTTCCTTTTATTTAAATGCCGCATACCCATCATCAGCCATGATGACGCTGCCGTTTACAGCTCCCGCTTCTTCTAAGGAAAGCAAATAAACCATATCTGCAATTTGTTTAGGTGTAGTGAGCTCCCTGCTCATCGTTTTAGCTTTCATTCTTTCAATCATACCGTTGTCTTTATAGCCTTGAATAATGGGCGTATCAACAAATCCTGGCGCAACGGCGACGACGCGAATACCGTATTTAGCGAGATCTAGCGCAGCTGATTTCGTCATCATGACAACAGCTCCTTTCGTTGCGTGATAGGCATAGGTACCGGGTGAGGCTAAGAAGCTAAAAATAGATGCCGTATTGATAATAACGCCTTTTATACCTAGCTCTCTCATTTTCCTGCCCGCTGCCATAATGCCATATGTAACGCCGTGCTGATTGACATTAATAATACGGTGATATTCTTCTAAGTCTTGATCTAAAACAGATGTAGGGCGTCCGATACCTGCATTGTTAAACATCACATCAATTCGTCCAAATTTGTTCACCGTTTTCTCAATCAGTGCTTCTACTTCTTCGAACTTTGTGACGTCCGTTTTCACAAACAAAGCGCTGCCTCCAGCTTCTTCAATTTGTTGAAGCGTCTCTTTTCCTTTTTCTTCATCGTAATCAGCAATGACCACCGCGTCTCCTTTTTGCGCAAACTTTAACGCAGTCTCTTTGCCAATTCCACTTGCTCCCCCTGTAATAACCGCTACTCGTTTTTGCTGCATGTTTCTCCCTCCTTGATGAAAATTCCTTTCTTTTACATTATAGCATTCTTTTTTTCTACCAGCCGTTTCTATTAATCACCTCATTGCTATGAAATTAGTCAAGTTAGGCATAGTTGAATGCCTTTTTTACTAAAAATCAGCATGTGTACAAGCAGTCTGTCATTTTTTGCATTTACTATAGGGTAAGGAGGTGATGGCTATGCATGAACACACAGGCAATGTATCTATTCCCCGTCCTCCGGATGTGGTAACAATTCTTTGGGAGCGAAATCCTTTGGATAGACAAGCTCCTCGTACTATCGTGGAAGCAACAGTGATTGGCAGCGCAAATCCTTGTGGACGCTTATTAGCTCCAGATCAGCGCTATCGTACTGCAGCACATTGTTTACTTGATAACGGCTTTGAACAAATTACCGCGGAAAGATTAGGGGTATTTGGAGTAGCTGTATTTGTTAGAGAGTACTAAAATAAAAAAGGGACTTTTCTGTAAGTTAGAAAAGTCCCTTCATACGTATTATGCGTGGAAATTTGTACCGTCTGTTACAGCTTCGATTACTCCGGCGCGGATGACAAAGTCACCAAAGTGCTCGCCTTCTTCTCTTTCTTTTGCATAGCGAGGAAGCAAGACGCGCAGTTCATTTAAAATTTCTTCTTCACTGATATTTTCACGATACATTTTGCTTAAGCGGCTGCCATCAAATGCTGCTCCAAGATACATATTGTATTTGCCCGGTGCTTTACCAATAAAAGCAATTTCACCTAAAGCAGGACGTGCACAGCCGTTAGGACAGCCCGTCATACGAATCGTGATTTCTTTATCACGAAGACCGTTTTCATCTACAATTGCTTCAATTTTCTCAAGAAGAACTGGAAGGTAACGCTCAGCTTCTGCCATCGCAAGCCCGCAAGTTGGAAGCGATACGCAAGCTAATGAGCTGCGGCGAAGAGCCGAATAATGCTTGCCGTCAGTTAATCCGTATTGTTCAATCAAGTCACTAATTTGCTTTTTCTTTTGAGTTGATACGTTCGCGATAATTAAATTTTGATTGGCCGTTAAGCGGAAATCACCGCTATGAACTTTTGCAATTTCACGAAGACCCGTCATAAGCTTATAGTCTTCAAAGTCAGCAATACGTCCACCTTGAACAAAAAGAGTAAAGTGCCATTTTCCTTTTACACCTTTTTCCCAGCCGTAGCGGTCTCCGTTATGATCAAAGTGATAAGATTTTGCTTCGTCTAAGCTCCAGCCCAGACGGTTTGCAAGCTCTTCTTTTACCGTTTCTAACCCAAGACGATCAACCGTGTATTTAAAACGCGCGTTTTTACGCACAGAGCGGTTTCCGTAATCACGTTGAATCGTAATGACTTTTTCCGCTACTTCTAGAATTTGATCAGGTCTACAGAACCCAATCACTTTTGCAAGCTGAGGGTACGTTGCTTTATCTCCGTGCGTCATACCCATACCGCCGCCGATTGCTACGTTAAATCCAACAAGTTTCTCGTCTTCTAAAATGGCAATGAAGCCAAGGTCTTGTGAATACACGTCAATATCGTTAGACGGTGGAACAGCTACGCCAATTTTGAACTTTCTTGGCAAATAGAGCGGACCATACATTGGTTCCACTTCTTCTTCCACTTCCGGTGTGCTGATCACTTTCTCTTCATCTAGCCATAGTTCGTGGTACGCTCTTGTACGAGGCAATAAGTAATCACTTAATTTTTTTGACCATTCGAATACTTCAGCGTGTACTTCTGACTGATATGGATTCGGATTGCACATTACGTTACGGTTTACATCTCCGCAAGCTGCAATTGTGTCCAATAAAGATGCATGAATTTCTTGAATCGTTTTCTTCATGTTCCACTTTAAAATCCCGTGCATTTGGAATGCCTGACGAGTTGTCAGCTTTAGCGTTCCATTTCCGTATTTTTGCGCTAAATCATCCATCACTAGCCACTGTTCTGGTGTGGAAACACCGCCTGGCGTACGAACGCGAAGCATGAATTGGTAAGCTGGCTCTAGCTTTTGTTTTTGACGTTCATTACGAAGATCTCGATCATCTTGTAAGTAGCTTCCGTGGAACTTCATCAAACGATTATCGTCTTCGGAAATACCTGAGCTGATGCGGTCTAGCATTGTTTCTCCTAATGTACCGCGTAAATAATTACTTTCTTCTTTTATGCGCTCAACGTCACTTGGAGGACCTTCGGGCGCTTTTAAAGTTTTGTTTACCATGTTGAAAATCTCCTTTCAATCCTCAGTATACATCACGCTGATAACGTTTTTGTTTCTTCATTTCCGCAAGGTAACCTTCCGCTTGTTCACGGCTCATCTTGCCTTCTGTTTCAACAATTTCAACTAGCGTGTTGTGCACGTCGCGTGCCATATTTGTCTTATCTCCGCACACATAAAAAGATGCGCCTTCTTCTAACCATTGGAATAACTCTTTACTATGTTCGAGCATACGGTTTTGTACGTATACTTTTTCTTCAGTATCGCGTGAAAACGCCACGTCCATTTTTGTCAGTACGCCATCTTTTAACCACTTTTGCCATTCTGTTTGGTAAAGGAAGTCTGTTACGAAGTGCTGATCACCAAAGAACATCCATGACTTGCCTTTTGCTCCTGTTTCTTCACGCTCTTGCATAAATGAGCGGAACGGAGCCACACCTGTACCAGGTCCTACCATAATAATAGGAGTTTCTTGATCTTGAGGAAGCTTAAAGTTTTTATTGCTTTGAAGGTATACAGGAATCGTATCGCCTGGCTGCAAGCGTTCTGAACATAGGACTGAACAAACACCTTTACGCTCGCGTCCATGCGCTTCGTAGCGTACCGCTCCGATTGTTAGATGAACTTCATCAGGGTTTGCTGATAAGCTGCTTGCAATCGAGTAAAGGCGCGCTGGCATTTTACGTAAAATGGCTACAAACTCTTGTGCCGATACGTTCCATGGGCCGAAGTCACGAACTAAGTCAATCACATCACGGCCTTGTGTGTATGCTTTTAATTCCTCGCGATTTTCTACAAGCGCTTTTAACTTATCGTTTCCAGTGAGCTCAGCTGCTTGCTTTAAAAGCGGTTTTGTTAACACGGTAATTTCAAAATTAGAGATTAGCGCTTCTCTAAGAGGACGCGTTTCTCCTTCTTTATTAACCGTTACACTTTCACTTGCATCCCACTTGAATTCGTTAAGAAGAAGATCAACAAGCTCCGGGTCATTTTCAGGATAAATACCTAAACTGTCTCCTGGTTCAAATGTCAAACCTGAACCTTCTAAAGATAGTTCTAAGTGTCGCGTTTCTTTATTTGATCCGCGGCCATTTAAGTTTAAGTTCTCAAGCACTTCTGCTTTAAAAGGATTTGTTCTTGAATATGGTGAAGTTCCTGCAGGAGCTTCCGCTGGAACAGCTGCTGAAGCGCTGTGTCCTTTCGCTTCGCTCAATCCGTCAATAACACCTTTAAGCCATTTATTTGCGGGCTCTTCAAAATCTAAATCACAGTCAACGCGCGGATACAGTCTTTCACCGCCAAGTTCTGCTAAGCGCACATCAAATTCTTTTCCTGTTTGACAGAAAAATTCGTATGAGCTGTCTCCAAGCGACAAGACAGAAAAACGGAAATTCTCAAGCTTTGGCGCTCGACGGCCGTGAAGAAATTCATGGAAAGATAGCGCATTATCAGGCGGCTCTCCTTCTCCATGTGTACTTACGACAATCAATAAATTTTCAAGTTTCTTCAAATTATTTGGTTTGAAATCATTCATAGAAGATACAGTTACATTAAAACCTTTTGCTTCAAGCGTTTTGCCTGTATTTTCAGCAAGTCCTTGAGCATTTCCTGTTTGTGATCCGTAAAGAATCGTTACGTCTTTTGAAATCGTCTGCTCCGCTTGAGCAGGCGCTGCTGTAGAAACGTCTGGCGTTCCTTCGGCAGACGTAGATTGAGCTGCTGTTAAATAACCGCTCAACCACATTTTTTGTGCTTCTGTTAATGTCGGCAGAAGGCGATTAAGCAAATCTGCTTGTTCTTGATTAAAAGGGCTGTTTACTACCTTAAGTTGCAACACTGTCCACCTCACCAAAATATATAATTTAAATATGTATGCTTTTACGAATCATCTTCAACAACATTTAATACCTGTGTCTAATTAATCAATGATGTTTCCCTTCATACATTATTATTCCTATAGATTATATCAAATTTAATTATATAAATCATTAGAAAATTCTTATCAAATTCGTCTACCTGCATTTTATCGAAGAAGAATAAATTAGTAAAATACATATAATTGATAACTAGTATTAAGATAATTAATAATTGAATCTGTATTTACGTTTTTTATAAACGAAGTTCCTTCCATATTTGTTCATTCTACATCCTTCACACGAATATGAATATTTTGTAATTTTTAGAGAAGTTTTGTAGAAACGGTTTTCTTTCTCATCAGAATGTTACATAATAAATGTAACATTAATCCTTTTAAAAAACACTATATGTAAAAGACAGTATATTCTGAAATTTAGGACAGTTTATAGGTGAGCTAGCAACCTTTTATTCGATTGATTCATACACATTGAAGAATATAAAGGGAAGCTTGCAGTACATACAATTCCCTTTTGCTCATCTCAAATGAAAGGACTGGCTTTTAAATCAGGTAATCTTTTTAAGGAGGCTTCTTGAATGTTTTTACGAGAATTAACGAAAAGTGGGACGATAACTGTTTCTTACTATAAAGATGGAACGTTGCAAACGTGCAAAGGCCGCGTGCACAACTTAAATCTCCATCAGCAAATTCTATCCGTAAAAGACGAAAATGAAGCCGTTGTTTCCCTTTTGCTTTCTGATATTAAATCTATTCATTAGTATGTAAAATTAAGGAGGAATTACTATGTGGAAAGATAATAAGCAAGCGCTTACAGATTTTGTGTCGGAAGATAGGTTTGAACTGAACTTATATTTAACGTATTTGCTTGATCAAATTTCGTATGACACGTCTAAACAATCCCCTTTTCTTCGTAAGCCTAATGAAACAACTAGTTGATATAGAAAAAAGCGCACAAATTTGTGCGCTTTTTTTAATGTGATGGCTCTACTTCAACAATGCCTTCTTCTGGTTTTTCTTCGGCTTTTTTATTTGAAAGCTTGATCTGCCTTAAGAACAATGTACATACCGCTCCTAAAATAATAAAAGCTAAGCCCATGAAAAAGACGCTGTGCAATGCGCTCATTAGCGAGGTCTTCAAAATTGGCACAATGCTGTCTGAAAGCGCAGCTGGAATACTCTTTAGCGCCTCAGGGCTAAACAGCATCTGCAGCACACTTTCAGGATTCGTATCAATCGCTTTTTTAAACCCGTCCGCAAAAGCACTTGCTTGAGCAGGCAATGTGTTTAAATATGGAACGAGTTTGTCAGTAAGAAGCGTACCTGATTTTGCATTCATTACTGCTCCTAAAATCGTAATACCGAACGTTCCTCCAATTGAACGGAAAAATTGACTTGATGATGTAACCACACCGAGCTCTTCTTTTGAAAAGCTTTCTTGAAGAGCAAGTGTTAAAATTGGCATCACAAGACCCATTCCTAAGCCGATTATGGCCATATAAGAAGTGGCAACAAGCTTGCTAGTATGAAGGTCTAATGTTGTTAACAAGAAGAACCCTCCTGCCATAATGAGCATACCCGTTACAATTTGAGGCTTAATTCCGACTTTATAGACGAGCTGTCCTCCAATAATACTTGTTACAATCATTGAAATCATCATCGGTGTCATAATCGTACCTGATTCCGAGGCGCTGACTCCAACGATTCCTTGCATAAAGAACGGAACAAACGTAATGGCTCCGAACATGCCAATGCTCATAAAAAAGCCAATGATATTTAAAAGCGTAAACGTTCGGTTCTTAAATAAATACATCGGAAGAATCGGCTCTTTCGCTTTCGTTTCCACAATAATAAAGCTGATGATCCCAACAACAGCAAGTGTAAATAGACTAACAATTTGCCAAGAGTTCCAGTCGTAGTCTTTCCCTCCAAAGCTCAGGGCCAGAAGCAAGCTCACTACTCCGATAACCATTGTGAACATACCGGCTACATCGAATTTTACAGGTCCCGTATGTTTCTTTCCTTGAAGTCCCAGTGCAATAAAAACGGTAGCGAGTATCCCTACCGGCAAGTTGATGTAAAATACCCATTTCCAGTTCAGTGAATCAACAATCCATCCGCCAATTTGTGGACCGATGACAGAAGCAAGACCATAAATTCCTCCAAATACTCCTTGAAACTTTGCTCGTGCTTTTCCGGTAAATAAATCACCAATTACAATCATTGCCATTGGCATCATAACGCCGCCGCCAATTCCTTGTAATGCACGGAATAAAATAAGCTCTGTCATGTTATTTGCCATTCCACATAAAGCAGAAGCAACCATAAAAATAATAAGTCCTGTCACATAAATTACTCTGCGTCCTACTAAATCAGCGAGCTTCCCTGCAATCGGAACAACCGTTGTGGACGTTAATAAATAGGCTGTTGTCAGCCATGTCATCATGCTTAACCCGCCAAGGTCTCCTACGATTCTTGGCATAGCCGTTCCGACAATGGTTCCATCAAGTGCAGAAAAGAACATCGCAATAATTAAGCCAATTAATAAAAGCGTGCGCTTTGAATTTTTTTGATTTTCCATCGTGTGTCTCTCCTCTTTTTTGTTACTGCTGCTTATCTTTATAAGAAGCAGCTGATGTTGCAAGCTTTTTCGTAATAGAAGCCATCATGGAAAGCTCTTCTTCTGTTAAATGCAAAAGGTAGCGGTCCATAATGGCTTTTCGACCATTCAGCACATCTTCAAGCTTGCGATGCCCAAATTCTGTTAAGGTAATATCAACGACTCGTCTGTCCTCTTTATTATGTTCTCTTACAACAAAATTGTGCTGTTCAAGACGATCCACTAAAAGAGTAACGGCGCTCGGTTTTACATCCATTAGCTCTGCAATTTGAGAAACCTTACTGCTCCCTACTTTCTTTAAATAAGAAAGAACAAATAGTTGCGTAGGAGTCATCTCATGCTCATTTAGGCTCTCCATCATTTCGGGCTGCATTTTTTCAAATAGCACTTGAAGCGATGAACGAATCTCTCCAAGATACTGATTGCTTTTTGTCACATCTATTCCTCCAGGCTTGCTTATTTATTTCACGTTATAAATAGTTAATGCTAATTAAATATAAATACATATAAACTAAAAGTCAATTATTTCTTTTTTAGTATTGACCCTTACGCTGCGTTATATTTTATAGTAGATTTCAGAAGGGAGATGAAAGAATGAACAGAAAAGTAAAAGAAGTGGCTGACTTAGTAGGAATCAGCGTCCGCACGCTGCATCACTATGATGAAATCGGGCTATTAAAACCTGATGCCGTTAGCGAATCCGGCTACCGGCTTTATTCACCGGCTAATCTCGATATGCTTCAGCAAATATTATTTTTTAAAGAACTTGGCTTCCCTTTAAAACAAATTCACGAGATTATAACAGACCCGACGTTTAATCGCACAGAAGCATTGATACTGCAAAAAAAACATGTTGATTGAAAAACGCAGTCGGCTCGATCAAATGATTGTAACCATTAATAAAACGATTCAATATGAAAAAGGAGCGATTGAAATGAACGAAAAAGAGCGGTTTAACGGACTGGATTTTTCGCATAACCCGTACGAAGAAGAAGCACGGAAGCGCTGGGGAAACCAGCGGGTAGATGAAGCGAATGAAAAAGTACAAAGGTTTTCACAAGAAGAGCAGCAGCACATGTCAAACGAATGGGAAAGTATCTACACTCACTTAGCTTCCCTTCGTGATCTGTCACCATCATCTACAGAAGCTCAAAAAGCTATTGCGACATGGTATCAATTTTTAAATGAGAACTTTGGAACGTATTCGTTAGAGGCTTTTAAAGGTCTTGGAGAAATGTATGTGCAAGATGAGCGATTTACAACCAACATTGACCGCTATGGAAAAGGATTAGCGAAATTTATGAACGAGGCGATGAGTGTATTTGCTGATGCTAAAAAACAATAAGCAAAAAAGATTTAGGCATAGCTAAACCATTCCAATCAACTTCTAGAAGGAATTAAATAGATTAAGCCCCTATTCACCATACCAATAAAAAGATCCGAACGATTCATCGTTCGGACCTTCCTTTAACGAAACTACTTTTGTTCCAGCCTCTTTTCATAAATGAAGCCCCATAAGCATTGTATTATAGTACACGCCATTTATATAGGTGTCTTTTTCTTTTAACCCTTCTGTTTGAAAACCTAGCTGCTTGTATAAAGCAACAGCTCTTTGATTATCTTCCCGCGTCACCAGTTCAATTTTTTTTGTTTGTTTATTCGTACGTGCCCATTCAATCAGCTCAATCATGAGCTGTCTGCCTAATCCTAGCCCGCTATAAGCGTTCTCTACCACGATACCAAGGGTGCCCACATGCTTATTACGCGGGTTTTGAGACGAGGTGATGGATGCAATACTAATGATTTCCTCTTCTTTTTCAGCCACAACTATAAGAGAATTGTGCTCTCGTTTTACAGAAGCTAAAAATACTTCATACTCTGAAACAGGTCTAAGAAACTCCCCTTCTCCAAATGAAAGAAAATCACTTTCTCCGCCTACCCGGTTGTAAAAAGCAATCATTTTCTTTGCGTCTTTTGGCTCTGCTCCTCGAATAGTGACGCCTATTCCGTTCTTTAATATACGTAAACTCATATATCTATCTTCCTTTTAGTTAATCTGGTTTGCCTAGCTTAATTCTAGCGCTGTTTTTCTCTCCACTGATCTAACCACATGCGATTTCCTAAAGCCGTAAAATCATTTTCGTCGGCGTAGCGTTCGATGACGGAAAGCGCGTTGTCCTCAAGCATTGGTGAATAGCTCATAATTTCTAAAATATGATGTGCAGCCCATAGGTCGATTCGATAAGTAGGATTTGTCAGCAGTGTTGAAAATTCAAATAGCATGCCTGGATAATATAAATGAATGAGCTGCGCAATTTTTTTCATATCTTCTGCAGCTCGATTGCCTTTTTTTACAGACTTTTTATTTCGATAATCGATTTCATAATGAAGTTTGGCGCTTTTTTGATAAAGATCAACTAGCGTTTCATACGTACGGTGTTTCCGCATTTCTCATCTTCCTTTGCTTCTAGATTTCCTCGTTTGAAGATGCTATAGTTCATTTTTAGGTTTCATATATTCAAATAAATGCAGCAAAAATATAATACTTCCGCCAATACACATCACAAAACTTAACGTAGCAGGATACTGAATAAAGAAACCGACAACACCAAAAATCAGCATAGCAAGCGCTCCTATCATCATAAACAGATGATAAGCCGGTGTATTTTCTTCATTATTCATACATAACTCCTTTTCACTATTTTTTAAGTTATTAAAAAGATATGACACTTCTTTTGGACTATGATCTTTTATTTTGCTGCAGCTTTATTTCTTTAGCTTAGCACGAAGTAACGTGAGAAGGCCTCCTCCAAACATAACGCCGCCCACAATTTGATACAGGTGTATGTAGCTCTTTACCGTTTCAAGATACAGATCTGTGTCTACATTCCCTTTACTTTCTAGCCATTTTTGGCCCATGGTCTGACCCGTTGCGACGCTTTTTAACAAAACGACCAGGCCTCCGAGCATGACAACAGCGGCGATAATAAGCTGCACCTTTTCTTTATCATCTAGCATTTTTTTGAGCTCATCTGCCATATATATCTCTCCCATCCTTACCTTGTTATGTATCTACTTGTTTGTAATCATGCTGTTTTTTCTATTATAACGCTCAACTTGGTCATTATAACACGGTTTTGCCCTGCCTTTAGTCTCACTTTTCATAAATGAAGCCTTTTTGGTTCATACTATCTTTGAAACACAAACGTCTTTAACATCCCTTCATTATTTTTGAAGGGTTACTAATTGAGGTTGATACATGCTTATATTTTTAGGGATTTTTTTACTTTGTGCATCTGTTTGTTTAGTAGAAATACCTTATTTAAAAAAAGTGAACAATAAAAAAGAAAAGCGAATTTTTTGGAGTTTGTTCACAGTAAGTATTTTGATTGTTAGTTTAAAATACGGCGGTGTGGAGATCCCCAACCCCGGAGACGGCATTGCTTTTTTATTAAAACCTTTTAGTGATTTTTTGTTCAGTCTGCTGAAGTAAAAGGAAGTGAACAACGTGCATAGTCAGATGAAATTATCCGCAGCACAGTTTCGAATACTCGTTATTTTTTATAGCTTAGGCGACACTATTTTAGTCGTGCCTGGAAGCTTAACGGCTGATTCTAAACAAGAGGCATGGATTCCAGCTATTTTAGGCGTAGTTGTAGGCGTTTTACTTGTATGGATGTATATCAAACTCTCTAGCCTTTATCCGAATAAAACTCTTATAGAACTAAACGAAGCCATTTTAGGCAAGTGGCTAGGAAAGTTTGTCTCTCTTTTATTTGTCGCTTCTACTCTTCTTTTTTGCAGTCAAGTTTTGTTTTACGTGGGCTCATTTCTAACAACTCGAATTATTATTCAAACGCCTATGCTTGCTGTTCATATTTTGTTTATGGGAATTGTGATTGTCGGTGTTCGGCTTGGCATTGAAACGATTGCCCGCTGTGCTGAAATTCTCTTTCCTTGGTTTGTTATTCCGTTTTTAATCTTAGTTTTTTCGATCTTCCCTCAAATTCATTATGAGAATTTGCAGCCTTTGTTAGAGGTGGGCGTTAAGCCTATTATCAGATCTATTCTGGTCTTTACAAGTATTACTTCTCTCACCTTTATTGTATTGCTAACCGTTTTCCCTGCTCACGTAGCGGAACCTGATCAGCGAAACCGCGCTTTTTTTACAGGAAGCTTAATCGGCGGAGGCATTATGATTATTATTTTATTACTTGGCATTCTTGTACTTGGAAATACGTATACACGTATCGCTTTATATCCAAGCTATGAGCTTGCAAGGCGGATCGAAGTTGCGGATTTTCTAAAAAACATTGAAGTAATCATGGCCATTATGTGGTTTTTATCTCTTTATTTCAAAACGTCTCTCTACTATTATGCGACCGTTTCCGGACTCGCTCAAATTCTTGAATTAAAAAACTACCGAATTTTAACTCTTCCACTAGGCATTATTGCCGTTACATTTTCACTTATCGTGTATCCAAGCATTCCCTATGAACAAACGTGGGACAGAGATACGTGGATTCCGTACAGTCTGTTATTTGGACTATTTTACCCTCTTGGATTATTAATAGTCGGGAAAATCCGCGTAAAGCATTCGGCGTCTTTATCGAAATAAAAAGAAATTGAGACATAACAAAATCCATCCTATCAACAGCTAGAAAAAGCTACATACACGAAACTTAGGTACATCCTATCAATAAAAAAATCCGAACGATTCATCGTTCGGATCTTCCCTCAACGAAACTACTTTGTTTCAGCCTCTTTTAAAAGAACACGGTTATACTCACTAATCCATTCCACAGCATATGCAGGATCATAGATGGGAAAATAGATTTTGTTCGATAATAAATAATGGCAAAGACAAGTCCCATGACGGTAGCTGTAATCGGAAAGCCAATATGTAAAAGACCGAATACAAGAGCGGAAACGAAAATGCCCACAAGCACGTGGTGGCGTTTGGTTAAGAAACCACATAAAACACCTCTATAAAGCAGTTCTTCTTTAATAGGCGTGATAACTGCTACACTTATAAAAAATATCCAGCTTGAAAGCAGCGTTTCATTAAAACTGCCTTGATTTAAATCTTTTTGCTGCTGATCTGCGCTTTCTACGTTTAAAAATGAAAGCATCACGTACTGCACCGCGGCTACAATTAAAAAGCCTGCCACAATATATACATACGTTTTTCTTTCTTTTAATACTGAGAAGTTCCACATAGGCTTTAAAAATCTGCGCACAGGTCTATAAAGCACCGCAACTCCTAGAAAAAACGCTGCGTCTACGAGCAGAGCATAGGGTCCTTCTAATAAAATCCCTGTCATATTCGAACCCGTAACTTCATCGTAAATAGCTACTCCAATTCCGGCTATGATTTGCAGTCCAAAGCCCAACACGATAAATAGAAGCAATGTGAAGTAAGTAAACTCTTTTTTCTTTTTAGGCTTTAAAACTGGTTCTGAATTTGTTGATAACGTACTCAAAATAGCAACCTCCAAAAATGATTCTTTCTCTCTAGTGCTCTCAAAATTCTATCATAAACTCAGTTTAATTATGTTATTTTTTAGGAAAAAAGTTATATTTTTTCACATTTTATACACAAAGGTAGGGCTTCAAAAAATAAATGCGCTAACCAAATTAGTTGTCAACTTCCTTATATTTGATTACGCTTGAAGAAATCTTACCGAAAGTGAAGTGAAAAAATGGCAAACATTTTAATGATCAACTTTCCCGCTGAAGGTCACGTAAACCCAACACTTGGAATGGTAAAAGCTTTTTCAGACCGAGGTGATACCGTTCATTACATTACGGCCGAGCGATTTAAAGAGCGCCTTGAAAACGCCGGGGCTATCGTACACATTCACCCAGACTTATTAAGCGGTGTATCCATCAAGCCTGAAACTCCTCAAGGAATCAACGCTTTTCTAAACATCCACATCCAAACTTCTTTAGATACGCTGAAGCTTGTTCATACATTATCAAAAAAAATTGAATTTGATTTTGTGTTCTACGACAAGTTTGGAGCAGGCGAATTAGTGCGTGATTATTTGCGGATTCCCGGCATTGTCTCATCTGCTTCTTTTTTAATGCCAAAAGAACGCTTAGCAATGATGCCTCTTCATCCTGATTCAGGCGTTCCATTTAAGCCGGATGAACAAGCTCAGTACGGGCTCAGCTTGCTTAAAAATCAGTTTGGCGTAGAACCTAAAAATCTGCTTCAATTTATGAACAATGAAGGCGAATTAACGGTCGTGTACACAAGCCGCTTTTTCCAGCCTCTTCATGAACATTTTGATGACTCATGTTTATTTATTGGGCCAAGCTTTCCAAAGCGTCACAGCTCTCATGATTTTCCGTTAGAAAAACTAAAAGACGAAAAAGTTCTTTATATTTCAATGGGAACGGTACTTCATGATGTAGAAGGCTTTTTCAACCTGTGCATCGACGCATTTAGCGACTTTGATGGAAAAGTTGTGATTGCCGCGGGCGATCGAGCTGATTTTAAAAAAATTAAAAAAGCCCCGGAGCATTTTATTATTTCGTCTTATGTTCCCCAGCTTGACGTGTTAAAAGAAGCTGATGTTTTTGTCACGCACGGAGGCATGAACAGCGTAAATGAAGCTATTCATTTTAACGTACCGCTGGTCGTTTTACCTCATGGCAAAGACCAGCCTCTCGTTGCTCAAAGGCTCGTGGAACTAAACGCCGGATATCGCTTAGCAAAAGAAACGGTAAATGCTTCTCTTTTAAGAAATGCCGTTGACGAAGTTGTCAGTGAAGATTCCTATAAAAAAGGAATTAAAGAAATTAACGCAAGTTTCCAAGAGGCATCTGGCCCGGCTGCAGCAGCCGAGCAAATTATCAATCACGTAGTGAAGCAGCATTCATAAAGAAAAGGTGCACTGATGTGCACCTTTTTCTCATAAAAAAACCCATGTACAAACGGTATATACGCCAATGATTAGTATACTCATTTTACTAAGCGTACAATGAACGATAGTTAATTTTTGAAAGAGCATGGTCATGAACAAAGACCTCCTACTCCTTTAAAAGAGAAAAAGCTGAAGAATAGAGGCGTTTCTTAAGCTTTATATACAATATACCCTGCTTTTTCATCTTCTTGTATGTTCAAAAGTAAGAGACCTATAGTTTGCGAAAGCATGTTAACAAAGCTATTCAAAAAAATTATGAATACAAATCCATATGACTGAAATAATCAAAAATATGACGTAAATCTGTAATCTTTATGCTATGAGTGCTATAAGCAACGATTATTTCAGCCAGCATAAGAACGAATAAAATGGCCAATAGCACTTTAACAAGCGGAAATTGTCGGAACTGAGGAGAAAAAAGCAGCTTACTGACTGTATACAAAAACAGCAGGATAAAGTAAATCATCATGGCATTTGTTGCCTGAAGGGGAACATTCCACACAAATATGTACACGCTGAATGTCAAAATTAAAATAAACGACATTTCTTTCCCGCTAAAAAAATCACTCATTGCGTAACACCTTTTCTTGTTCATGAATGAATAAGAAGTTATAAACTCACGAAACATTAACGTTATTTTTACAACAGTATACACGATTTTCCTATTAATTTCTATATACGGATGCATATACGGAGTGGCTTTTAGCGGATTGGGGTCATGTTTTTGAGTGCAATGGGTTATAGTAACAGGGAAAGCTCATAAAGGAGGTTTGAATAATGGAAAAAACAAATGAATTTGTTCAAAAGCTGAACGATAATCAAGAAAAGCAGCTTAAAAATAAGCAGGGTCAAGCTACTGGCCACCCTGAGAAAAAACTTCCTAACAAACAGCATTAATGTTGTAAAAGTTGGCTGTAAAGACAGCCGGCTTTTTTTGTGGACATTTTTCGGAAGTCGAAATGTTTGAAGATAAAACAAATCCCCTGTTACAATAAACTGAACCCGCTGCAAAAACGTTCGCAGCTACACTTTCCTCTTAAGGAGCTGAATATAAAATGAGTAAATTTGAAAAATTATTCGAACCAACAAACATTGAAGCATTTGATTTACAAACTCGTACAGCAATGGCACCGATGACAAGATGCTTTGCTGATCCAGAGACAGGCGTAGTCGGTCAGGACGTTGTAGACTACTACCGCCGCCGCGCAAAGGATGGTATTGGCTTAATTATTAGTGAAGGAATTGTTATCAGCGAACGCGCAAAAGGAAATCCTGGCGTTCCGGGTATCTATACACAGGAACAAATTGATTCATGGAAGCCTGTAACGGAAGCTGTTCATGAAGAAGGCGGCACGATTATTGCTCAAATTTGGCACGTTGGCCGCTTGAGTCATCCTGAGTTAATCAATGGACATAAACCTCAGGCACCTTCTGCTATTGCAGCACAAGGTCAAGTGCCTCGTTTCCGCAAGCCCTACGAAGAGCCTGAAGAAATGTCAAAAGAAGATATTAAAGAAGTTGTAGGACAGTACGCTCAAGCAGCTAAAAATGCCATTGAAGCAGGCTTTGACGGCGTTGAAATTCACGGTGCTCACGGATATTTAATCGATCAGTTTAATTCAGACTGGTCTAACAAACGCACGGATGAATACGGAGGCGACCTTGCACAGCGATTAACGTTTATGAAAGAAGTGATTTCTGCTGTTATTGACGCCATTGGAAAAGAGCGCGCTGTGATTCGCTTCTCTCCTCATAAGCTTGATAAACCAGACTATCGCTGGGATGATACTGAAAAAGCCATTCAAACGTATACAGAAGCATTTAAAGAAACAGGAATTGAGATTATTCACCCGTCTATGCTTGATTTTTACGAAGATGTCCAAAACGGCCAAAACCTTTATGAAATTACGCGTAAGTACTGGGACGGACCGATTATCGGAGTGGGTGATTTAACGCCTGAATCAGCTGAAAAAGCGCTGCAAGCCGGCTGGATTGACGTAGCTGCTATTGGCCGCCCGCTTATTTCAAATCCTGATTATTTACAGCGTATTAAAAACGATGATGCTCTTGTCGAATACGATGCTAAAAAACATTTACCAGAGCTTATCTAAAAAAAGCTGAAACAAAAATATTTTAGCTCAAATGAAAAACGAACCACTGATCAGCATGTTTAATCAGTGGTTCGTTTTTTTGTTATGGTGAATGTAGTTTCATCTGTTTCGTTACGCTACGTCTCAACCTCTTTTTTATTCATTAACGTATGACTGAACTTCTTGTTTCCAAATAGCATAGCCTTGGCCTTTTAAATGAAGACCATCCACCGTGAAATTACTTTTTAACTGATTGTTTTTGGATACTTTCGAATACAGGTCAATGTAAGAATCATTATGTTTCTTAGCGAGACGCTCTAAATAGTTATTTAACGCTATCACATCTTTATTGTCCACCGCGTCGCCGCATTTTTTATTGTTCACCGGCAATACGCTTTGAATATAGACCTTCGTATCCGGTGATTCTTTATGAATACGCTCAAGAATTTCAGCATAATTTGCTTTGGTTTGCCTTACAGATTTTTTCTCATTTAAATCGTTAATGCCAATCATTAAGAAAATCTTTTTTGGCTTAGCATCGGTAATACTTTTTAGTCGATGCAATACCCCTTCTGTTGTGTCATCGGCTACGCCTCGATTGACAATCTGCTTATTATGAAAAAGTTCGCTCCATTCAGAGCGCTGGGTAATGCTATCACCGAGAAATACGATGGACTCTTTAGGAATACTTAATTGCTTGAACAAAGTTGTTCGTTCAATGTAATAAGGGTTATCACTGTAGCTTTGCTTAGACGAATGTTTAGAAGACAGCGGATTTTTCATCGCGCTGCTGCTTGTCGCATAAAAAGCAAAAACACCTATGAAAAGGACATTTAAAATAATGGAACTGATAAAAACAACTTTCTTTACTGAACTCACGACAATGACACTCCTGTACTTTGTATGTTTTTTAGATAACTTTACGAGCATACAGTAAAGCTTCCTGTTAACACTCTTTCCCTCCATACAAGACATTTAATCATTTTTTGTAAATAATGATTTTACATAAAAAAGAAGCGGCGCTCGAAAGCGCCGCTTCTTTTTCTATAATATAAGGGGTTAAAACGTACTTTTATTATAACATATAGTACATGGTCATATTTTCCTCTATTAGAAAATAGTTCTTATGTCGTTTCTTTTTCCAGCTGTTTTTCTCTTTTTACTTGTCTTGCGAAGAAGAGTTCGTATACAACTGGAATAATAATTAAAGTAAGAAGAGTAGATGACGTAAGTCCGCCAATTACCGTGATTGCTAAGCCTTTTGAAATCAGCGTTCCGCTTGATGTAGTAAGCGCCAGCGGGATCAATGCAGCAATGGTAGCAAACGCCGTCATTAAAATTGGACGCAATCGCGTTTTCCCAGCTTCAATAAGGGCTTCACGGATCGTCATGCCTTTTTGTTCACGATTTTGGGTAATTCGATCTACAAGCACAATCGCGTTTGTTGTAACAATTCCAATCAGCATTAAGAATCCAATCATGACGCTGACAGACAGCGGTTCTTTTGCAAGTACTAGACCAACTAACGAACCGATTGGCACAAAAATGAGTGACGATAAAATGATAAATGGAATACGCGCTTTTCCAAACGTAACGAGCATTGTTAAATACACAAGGCCGATTGCTGTTAAAATGGCTAGACCTAGAGATTGGAAGACTTCTACTGTCTCGTCGCTTCCGCCTCCTCCGTCCAAGCTCACATCTTTGGGCAAGTCTAACTTTTTCACTCCATCTACAACATCTTTGGTCACAGCTTGAACATCATCGCCTTTGATGTCTGCTTCTACTCGCGCAAATACTTTGCCGTCAAGCTTTTGAATAGAAGTGAACGTATCAATTGTACGAACGTCAGCGATATCTTTTACTAACACAGGTCCTCGCTCTGTAAATACTTGAAGATCTTTAATTTCTTTTACTGAGGCAAGGTCTTTATCGTACGAAAGCTGAACCGCTCGTTTTGTATTATCTAATTTTAAATCTCCAACGGATACCGGTTTGGTTTGATCAGAGATTGTACCAAGCAGCTGAAATCCAGATACTCCATACTCTGCGGCTTTATCAGGATCTACTTCTACTACAAGCTGCTTTTGCTTATCTGAGAAGTTATTTGTTACATATTTAAGACGTTTGTCTTTGTTTAAGTGGTTTTCCACTTGCTTAGCTGCTTTTTGCAAGTCATCTAAATTAGAAGAATATAAATCAACCGTCACGTTATTATTTGTAGGCGGCCCTCCTGTTGATGCTTCTTGCACATTAACCGTTGCTTTCGGTGATTCTTCTTTCGTGATGCTTTCCATTTTCTTTTGAACTTTATCAATAAACGTATCAACATTGACGCCTTCTTTTACATTCAAGAAATAGCCAACTTGGTTCGGACGTTTTACACCTGTTGAAAAGTCACGTGATCCAACTTCCGTTGTCACGTCTGAAATTTCGTTTTGGTCCGCAAACATCTTTTCAATTTTTAAGGATACATCGTTTGTTTTTTCAAGGGACGTAGATGCCGGTAATTGAACGTTGGCTTGAAGCATTTTTTGTTCTTCATTTGGAATAAACGTAAAGCCAAGTGAAGGAACAAGCGCAAATGACCCAAACAGTAAAATAAAGGATAAAATTAAAATTTTGATTTTATGATTAAGCGACCATGCAATCGCTTTTGCATACCCGCGCTGCAGCTTTCCTTCTTTTTCTTCAGGCGGTACTTTTTTAAATGCAAATTTCGCTAGAATCGGCACGATTGTAATCGCTACAAGAAGAGATGCTAACAGTGAAAAAACAACTGTTAAAGCAAACGGCAAGAAGAACTCTCCTGTAATTCCTCCTACAAAGCCGATTGGCAAGAATACAACAACCGTTGTGATCGTAGACGAGGTAATCGCTTTTAAAATCTCTTTTGTTGACGACTCGACAAGCTCATTGCTCATGCCTTCTTCTGAACGGCGAACGCGTCTAAAAATGTTTTCAATCACAACAATACTGTCATCCACTACGCGCCCAACGGCTACGGCCATTCCGCCTAGTGTCATAATGTTAAGCGAAATATCAAGCTGATTTAAGAAAATAGCTGATACTAACAGCGATAATGGAATCGATATAATCGCAATGATCGTTGCACGGAAGTTACGTAAGAAAATCAGCACAGCGAGCGATGCAAATAATGCTCCAAGCAGTCCTTCGCGTACCAATGTCTCAACAGATTTTTCAATGCCGTCAGCTGAGTCAAAGCCGATTGCATAGTCTAACTGGTCATCATATTTCTTCAAGATTTTCATCGTTTCATTGGCCACTTCAACCGTGTTAGCATCTTGCTTTTTCGTGATGGCCATCGACAGTGCATCTTTGCCGTCATAGCGCGTATATTCGCCTTGTTCTGTTACGGCTTCGACTTTGGCAATATCGCCAAGCTTAACAGGCTTTGCTTCAGGGTTCATCGTAGATTTCAGCTGGATTTTTTTTAATGCATCGATTGTCGCGACTTTTTCTTCTACTCGCACTGGAATTTGAAGCTCTTTGCCGTTTAATGTTCCTGCTGGGAACGAAACAGCTTTTTGATTAATTTGTTTTTTCATCTCATCAAGCGTTAAGCCTGCTTGAGCTGCTTTTTCTTTATCGACCGTAATTTGTAAAAGGTCCTCTTTCACGCCGCCAACTGAGACGGAGTTAATACCTTGAATTTTATTTAATTCAGGAATCACTTCATCGTTTAATACTTTTTCAAGATTTGCATCATCTTTGGCAAACAGTGAAATGTTGAAAATCGGGAAGGAACCAAACGAAAAACGGTTTACGTCTACATTTGATGATTCTGGTAAATCTAACTCTTTTATCGACGAGTTAATTTGCTGTTCAACTTTATCTAAATCCGTATTGAACGGGAATTCTAAATTAATGATGCCGACGTTTTCATACGATACGCTTTGTACGCTTTTAACGCCTTCAATTCCTTTCACTTGGTCTTCGATTTTCGACGTGACGCTTTCATTTACATCATCAGGGGAAGCCCCAGGATATGTTGCTTCAATGGACAGCTGCGGAAATTCAATATTCGGCAGTAAATCAATTTTTAGTTTTGAAAATGAATATAGCCCCGCTAAAATAAGTAAAAATGAAACGATAAACACAGCTACCGCATTTTTTAAACTAAATCTCGTCAAAAAATTCATCTTTTTCCTCCGTTACGTAACTAAGTTATTTGAGAAGCCTTCATCCTTTAATAGCTGCAGACCCGTTTTATTTTTTAAAACAATTTTAGAGTACCCATGGGTCAGTTTTTCGTAAAAAAAACTCACCTCCTTTCATATGCTGATGAACTGTCTATACAAATTGAAATTTGATGGTCGCACGCTCCCCCTGGCAGCGAGATAAAGGAAAAGCCGTCTTGACCATATAAATCCCAACCTTCAAAAAAAGAGCTGTCGTGAAACATATCTAGCGCATACCCATTAGAAAATGTAATTCGAAGTATACCGATATCTTCATACCACTGTATAGAGATAATGTGCTGGCCAAGCAGCAGCGCTTCGACTTGCTGACGCTGCTCGGCAGAATGTGCTGACTTCCAGTCCGCTTGACCAAGCAAGATGCTGCGTTTGTTTTTTAGTCTCCATGGACATTCTGCAACGAGACCACCTTTACTAAATACAAGCGAAAACGGCAGGGTATTATCTGTGTTCACTTTGGTAACGGTTTGCTCTTGAAAATATGAAAAATTAATTACTGTGCTGCTGTTGTTCATCAAATCCCTCCATTATCAAGCAGTACCGACGAGTCATTTTTGGGTTTCAAAATAGCAGCCTTCAATGTATAACTTCACAATGAACTCCGCATAGTTCATGATATCTTCCTCTGTTATATCATCATCGGAAACGATATCCATCCTATACCCATTTAACATGCTGCAAAACGCTTTTGAATGTAAAAAAGCATCTTTTATTTTTTCCTCTTCAATCAATTTCGCAACAAGCCCGTGATAATCCTCAAAAAATTGATGAAGACGATCCATCATTTCTGGCATTTGGTGCGGGGCTTGCCAAAAAGAGTCCGGATATTTTTTAGTTTCGTAAAAAAAGAGCAGGTGATGCTTCGCAACTGAATACAGCTTTTCATGAAACGTTTGGCACTCATCCGTTCTTCGCTTTGCATGATACAAAAACTCATCAAACGAACGATTATTCACAGCGATATAAAGCGACTCTTTGGACGAAAAGTACAAGTAAAGCGTTCCTTTAGATACGCCAGCTAGCTTGGCAATATCAATCATTTTTGCTTCATAATAACCTTTGGATCCGAATACTTCAAAAGCAGCATCTAAAATTTTCTCTCGCTGCTGTTTTCGGTTTGTCATGATAAAAATCCTCTCATACGTTTTCGATACTATACATATAAAATAATTAAAATAACTTGTCAACACGTAGTGTGCTCTTTTATCCATTGCATCATAAGAGTGTGTCAGTTTTTCAAACAAAATACTTCTATAAAGCAAATTAAAGCGTTTTCGACTTTTTTGTGACAGATACAAATGATGCTTGTATATGAAGAGCTCGCTATGGTACATTTTTGTCATCGATACAGAAATTTATTCCGTCGTTACGGGAGGAGAAAACATGGTTCTTACATCACCAATTGGTCGCCTGCGTTTAGTAGGAATTTTAGAAGGAATTTCATTTTTACTGCTGCTTGGCATTGCTATGCCGCTAAAATATGCAGCAGGCATACCCGAAGCTGTATCAGTTGTAGGCGCAGCACATGGTGCACTTTTTGTGCTGTATGCTCTTGCAGTCGTTCATGTAAAATTCGCGCATAAATGGTCAATCGGCCGCTCTTTATTTGCATTTCTTATGTCGGTTATTCCGTTTGGTCCTTTTATTTTAGAGCGCCAGCTGAAAAAAGAACAGTAAAAGAAAAGAACGTCACGGACATCATGTTTCCATGACGTTCTTTTTCCTTACTGTTCACCACTGTTTTCGCTAAAATGGTCAATCGTTTTCCACCACTTCAGTGAGTGAGGTTTTAATAACATTCCAATTTCTTCTGGACTAATTTGCTGATCTACAATCATTTCATGCATTGCTTGAAAGAGTCCCGTTGTAACAGCTTCTTTCACATCAGCTTCACCTTCTATATACAGCTGTTCAATCGCTTCAAACACGTCCGGTTCACGTTCGAGCTGGCCGTTATATTCAAGAGAGATCAAATGACCCGCTACTCGGCTTAATTCATGCTGCAGCTCGTCTTTATCGTTGAGGTCCACTTCTTCGCTTGGCTCAAAAGATGGGCAAGCTTCTTTTAGTAATGGAATAACATTTTGTTTTGTAATCATGTCTAAATTCCCTGCCTTTGCATATGTGACAAATTCTCTATTCTTTACCCTTTTCTCTTTTTCTATAAACTGGTTTTACAAAACTTTACCGTTTTCTACAACTACTTCTCCTTTTTTCACTACGCTATTAATATGATTTAAGCCATACTGATACTGAAGGGTACGATAACTAGAGACATTAAAAATCGCTAAGTCAGCTTGTTTTCCGGCTTCAATACTCCCAATCTTATCTCCTTGATTAATAGCATGAGCTGCGTTAATAGTTGTGGCTACAAGCACTTCTTCAGGACTCATGTTCATATTCATACATGCCAGGTTCATCACAAACTGCTGTGAAGTCGTTGGAGATGAACCTGGATTGCAGTCTGTAGAAAGAGTAACCGGAACGCCTAAATCGATCATTTTTCTAGCATCTGGCCATTTCATTCCAACAAATAAGGAATTCCCCGGTAAAAGTGTGGCTACGATCCGTTTTTCAGCCAGTTTCTTTAATCCTTCATCAGAAGCATACAAAAGATAATCGGCTGATATCGCTCCTACCTCTGCTGCGAGCTCCGCTCCTCTGCAGTATTCAAAGGGGTCGGCATGTATTTTAGGAAGCATGCCATGGCTTTTCCCGGCTTCGAGTATTTCTTGACATTGTTTGAATGAAAAAGCATTTGGAAGACATACAGCATCATTAAATGCTGCAAGCTTATAAGAAGAAATTTGAGGAATCATTTCGTGAATAAGTAAATTGACGTATTTCTGCGTATCTTTTTTATATATAAGAGGTACGACGTGTGCTCCTAAAAAGGTACTTACTACATCAACTGCGTGCGTATCATTCAGCATTTTAGCGATTTGCAGCTGCTTTAGTTCTGTTTCTAGTTCTAAGCCATACCCGCTTTTCACTTCTATAGTTGTGACTCCATGAGCTAGAAAAGATGTAAGACGCTCATAGCTCTGCTGATAAATCCGGTATGCATACTCTTCCTGTGTTTGAACGACAGTGGAGTGAATACCTCCACCTTCTTCTAATAAATCCAAGTAAGAAGTTGGCCTTTCAAACCGCCTATAAAATTCTTCTTCACGCGAGCCAGCGTACACAGCGTGTGTATGGGGATCAATCAGACCCGGAGTCACAATTTTATGAGAAGCATCGATAATCATTGCATCATTTCTTTCCCTTTCATATTTTTGTTCTAGCTCTTTTGTTGTACCTACGGTCACAATTTGATCTCCTTCTATCCAGACTGAGCCATTTTCAATCACCGTCAAGTTTCTCATTTCTTTTCCAGCTAAAGGACCTTTACTTTCTTTGGCCGTTACAACTTGCGAAGCATTTTTAATCCATAGCGCTTTTTTTGACATCGTTGAATTTCCCCCTTTTCTAGCGTGTACAACGTTTTGGGGCCTCATATTTACCGTAAACTCATTTAGATTCACCTACACATTTCGCATCTCTGCCTTCTTTCTTGTAGGTAGAAATTTGAAAAAGCATGTCCATGGTCTGAAAAGCGTGTTTTTAAGTCTTTAAAGCTAGATAACTTATATTTTTTTCAATTATATACGCTTTTAGACCCTTCTTTTCTCCGTTTTCTTACTTATTGACTCTTGTTTTATACAGATATATCCTTATATACTAAATCTTTTATCACATGTATTTTATAAACATTACAGCGAGTTCCCCTCAACAGGATAAATAATAGATTTCTAGGAAGAGAACGTTTATAATATTCTTTGAAGTTTTACTTTTAGAAAGATTCACTAATGGAGGAAGAAATATGATTGTCAACTATAAAAACCAAGCAACCGGCCATCGCATGAATAACGGCTGGAATCTTTTCTATGCGTCAAACTTAACGATGTGGCGCAAAGACGAAAAGTATTTGCTTTTAGATGAAAACCAAGATGTAGTGATGATCTTTGGCTTTAAAAAAGACGAAATCATTCTAGATAAATTGCAAACATGGGGCTATACATTTGGTGTCCATCCAGAGAAAAAACAAATTTCCTGCTTGCAGCGTCAAGAAGAAATTGGTGAATAAAAAGAGGGCTGAATTTCTTCAGCCCTCTTTTTTATTAACGGGTTTGTTGAAACATAGCGCTCAGCTGCTTTTTTTCAGATGGTTTAACAACATAATACCATGTACCATCTACTATTTGTCCTTCTCCTTTTACCGTTACTGTTTCGAAATCAGGCCGTCCATTCTTAATGACGTTATACATCGTAAATGCATCGCTGACATCAATATTCGTTTGGATATGCTTTTTTGCGAGCGTGAGAAGGCTTGGAATATTTTTCACTGTTGACATGTTCATTCCTTTATCTAATAGAGCTTCCACCACTTGACGCTGGCGATTGTTTCTTCCTAAATCACCTTTTGGGTCTTCATGTCTCATCCGTACATAGGCAAGAGCTTTTTCCCCGTTCAACGCATTTTCTCCTTCAGGAAAGATAAATGAATCAAATACAAAAGGAAACGGGTTCTTAACGTTCACGCCGCCAAGTTCATCTACTACATCTTTAAAGCCTTCCATATTTACTTTCACATAATAATCGACATCGATATTTAAGAAGTTCTCAACCGTGCGTACGGTTAAAGGAATGCCTCCGTATCGGTAAGCATGGTTAATTTTCTCATCGGTCCCTTTTCCATCAATGCGTACGCGCGTATCTCTAGGGATTGGCATAACCTTTGCTTTATTATGGCTTTTATCTAAATTGACCACCATTAATACGTCTGAGCGACCCGTATCGCCTGGCCTTTCATCTACGCCCATAACGAGTACATTAAACGAATGAGGCTGCTCTTTAGCAGATGTTTGATGCTGATAGACAATTCCAAATCCAGCGGTTCCTAAAAGCAAAATACATGCCGCTAAGATGCCTACTTTGTATTTTTTCATTCATACGGCCTCCTTTACACATCACTTACTCTCTATATGCCTTAATGAATGAAAATTTATACCTTCTTGAGGAAATTTACGCACACGTCAAAAAAGCCCGCTTGTTGGGAAGCTGGCTTTTCACTAGTAGATGTTAGCTTGATTTTTGATGCACATCACGCTGTACCCATTCACTTTCTAACATACTCATTTCAATTAAGCTCCAGTACTGTCCATCTACAAGCCGGACATCGCGAAGAAGGCCTTCGCGCGTAAAGCCAATTCGTTCATAAGACTGAATCGCCCGCTCGTTAAAATCAAAGACGCCGAGCGAAATTCGGTGAAGACCCAGTTCTTCAAAACCGAAAGCTAACACTTTTTCAAACATGTGCGAGCAAAGCCCTTTTCCTCTATACTTTTCACCAAGCAGCACTCGGCCAATTCTTCCTGTTTTATGATAATAATCAATATGAGCCAGAGAAATATGCCCAATAAGCTGTTCATTTTCATCTATGACAGAAAAAGCATAGGTAGAAGCACCATCCTCATTTGCATATCGAATGTAGTGTTTTAACTGTCTAGGAGTAAGCGGAAAAGAAAAGCTAGAGCCGCTCCATTGCACCATAAATGACTCGGAGGGAATCCAATCCATTAGCTGTTTAAAGTCTTTTTTGGAGAACGGTCGTAGAGCTATCACATAATTCTCCCCCTTATTATTTCTGACTTTTCTAAATATATTACATTTATCATAATAAACTGTCAACTGACTATGTAAAAAAAAGCCATCATTTCGATGACTTATAGCTGTAATGCTTTTCTAAAAAGAGTTAAATCATGAGTAAATTCAAAAAAGTAGGTTCTATTTTCATTGTCAAATACCATCATGATTGGCTTTTGATTCGGCTCAAGAACAAAAATAACTTCACTTGCCAGCGTGTTGACCGCACTATTTTCAATTTTTACGGCTGGATCAAGAGGTACTTTAACAAGATAGCCTTTTTTAGGAAGCGGACTTGCCTTTTTATATAAACCAGTAATGGACTCAATACTTTTTTCAGCTTCTTTTTGAACATTTGGAGGTTTGAGCGTTGAACGAACGACTTTGCCCGTTTCAATTTGAAATACCTCTACTTTTGGCTGTTCGGCGCTTATTGCCTGCGGAAAAATAAAAGCAGCAAATAAAACGCATACAGCAACCCATTTTCGTATCATTTTCAGCACCTCTTTCCATTGTGGATGAGATGGAGATAAGAATGGTCGTCTCTTCTTATACTATGACCTATTTATGTATATTTATTTCATCAAATGACTGCCTGCACTGCCATGTTTTTGTCATGTTCTCAGAACTTCCTCTATACACTACTAATAAGGACACGCTGTATGAGGTGATAAGATGTCGTGGTTTGAAGCATTTATTTTGGGAATCATTCAAGGGCTTACAGAGTTTTTACCGATAAGCAGCACGGGGCATTTGTATTTAGGGCGTCACTTATTTGGCTTAGACGATGCAGGATTGTATTTAGATACGATGCTGCATATAGGCACTCTGCTTGCTGTGTTTGTCTTTTATAAGCGTGAGCTATGGCATATTATTCGTCATCCGTTTAGCAAGCTTACAGGGCTTTTAGTGATAGGAACGATCCCTGCAGTTGCAATTGGTCTTTTGTTCAAAGACTATTTTGACAGCATTTCTAAATCTGGCTTAACGATTGGCTGGGAATTTCTTGCGACGGGACTGCTGTTATGGTTTGGTGATTCCGTAAAAAATGGCTATAAAAAAATGGATCATATTTCATATGGAGATGCCTTTTTTATCGGCTCGTTTCAAGCAGCTGCGATATTCCCTGCTGTATCCAGGTCAGGCTTAACGATGGTAGCTGCGCTAATGCGAAAATTAGATCGTGAAACAGCCGCTTATTTTTCATTTTTATTGTCGACTCCCGCCATTTGCGGAGCGGTGTTACTTCAGTTAAAAGATGTAGTCACAGGTGAAGTCGAGCAGCTTTCCGTTTTCTTTTTATTCGTCGCCACCCTTTCATCTGCTTTATTTGGTTATGTAGCAGTAAAATGGATGATCAATTATTTAAAACATCATTCATTAAAAACGTTTGCGATTTACGTTTGGGTATTAGGTACAGTCGTGCTGGTTTGTCAGTTTACGGGGGTGTTTTAAGATGAAGATGAAAGTCCGGACGCTTTTTTTAGTATTGTTTTTTGCTGGTATTTTAGTCGTAACCAGCTATGTTGATAACAATTCCCAGCAGTCGTTTGACAGCTTAGCTCACCTTTCCCTTGATGGAGGCGCTGTTGAAACCTCTGCTGATGAAGACGAGGCGGAACAATTAAATATGTCGGTCAAAGAAGTTCATGTTAAAACAGAAAAAAGAGGCGGATACCGAATTGAAGTGTACGAACAAGTGAATGTTTATAGAGATGATAAAGGAAAAGTAGTAAAAAAAGTTCCCACGGGAGAATATCAAACGTTGAAATATAAGCTGAATGAAAAAAAATAAACCACTTACCGAAGTAAGTGGTTTTATTTTTAATGGTTAAAGTGAGCTGCAAGAATCCACAGTGTACCAACCACGATACAAAGTGCAATAAAGAAACTGTAAAGAATATTTGCAACCTGTACTTTACCATTTTCACTTTCAGTCATGTGCATGAACATTACTAGCTGCATTGCTGCTTGTAATAACGCTAGGATCATGATAAGAGTCATCGTAATGCTTCTTGATAGATCAGCTAGCACTACTAAACCAAGCGCTGCGAATGTTAAGGCTAGTGAAAGGATAAGCCCAAATACATGACTAAGCGGAAAACCTGCTTTTTGGCCTTGTTTATTTTCCATGTCTTATCCCACCAATCCGTTCAAGTATACAAGCGTGAAGATGAAGATCCATACAACATCAAGGAAATGCCAGTATAAACCGATAATAAATACTTTACGAGCAGTAACTGGTGTTAATCCTCGTCTTACTAATTGAATAATAATACTGATTGCCCAGAATACACCGACTGTTACGTGAAGACCGTGCGTTCCAAGTAGTGTAAAGAACCCTGATAAGAAGGCACTTGTTTGCATTGTTGCACCTTCGTGAACTGCGTACATGTAAAACTCACGAATTTCGTAGAAAAGGAATCCTCCACCAAGAACAAGTGTAATAACAAACCAAACTAAAAGTCCTTTTAAATCATTATTACGCATTTTAAAGATGGCAATTCCCATCGTGAAACTACTGAATAGTAGTAACAGCGTTTCGATCATAAAATCTTTAACAACGAACAGTTCTTCTGCAGTAGGGCCACCCGCTGTACGCGTATGGTACGTTAAGTACGTTACGAACAGCGTAGAGAACAACGCGATCTCGGCACCTAAGAAAATCCAGAATCCAAGGATATTCAGGCGACTTTGTTCTTCTTGGTATTCTAACGGCAATGATTTATCTAAATGCCCTGCCATTATTTGTCACCCCCTGTAATTCCTTCAACCTTCTTAATTTCATCTACTTTTACATAGAAGCCCGGATCATAATCAAATGAACGAGCAAGCATACAAGCAAAAATACCTGCTAAGCCGAAGATTGCCATTGGCATCCACTCAAATACTAAGCCAAATCCACCGATGAACCAGAAAATACCTGAGATAAACGGTACACCAGAGTTGCTTGGTAAGTGAATTGGTTTTAAGTCTTCTGCTTTAATTTCTGTTTCATTACGTTTTTTCATGTGCCAGAATGCATCCATTTCTTTCACATGAGGAATTACTGCAAAGTTGTAAGCTTGAACTGGTGATTTAGTCCACCACTCAAGTGTACGACCATCCCAAGGATCGTTTGCAGTGTCGCGTTTGTTTTTCCATGCACTGTATAATAAGTTGATTACTAATACAAAGAAACCAAGACCCATTAAGAATGCACCGATTGTTGAAACTAAGTTTAGTCCATTCCAGCCAAGGTTGTCTGCATAAGTTTGCATACGACGAGTCATACCGTCTAAACCTAGGAAGAATTGTGGGAAGAAACATACGTTAAATCCAACAACAAAAATCCAGAATGAAATTTTTCCTAATTTTTCGTTCAGCGTGTGACCGAAAATTTTCGGATACCAGAAGTATAAACCTGCGAAACAGCCAAACACTGTACCAGAGATTAATACATAGTGGAAGTGAGCGATTAGGAAGTAACTGTTATGATATTGATAATCGGCTGATGCCATCGCAAGCATAACCCCTGTTACCCCACCGATTACGAAGTTTGGAATAAATGCTAATGACCAAAGCATCGCAGTCGTAAATTTGATACGGCCTTTGTACATTGTAAAGAGCCAGTTAAAGATTTTAACTCCGGTTGGTACGGCGATTAACATCGTTGTGATTGAGAAGAACGAGTTAACTGACGGTGAGTTACCCATTGTAAAGAAGTGATGCACCCATACAAGGTAACTTAAGAACGCGATACCGACCATTGATACTACCATTGCTTTATAACCGAATAAGTTCTTACGAGAATGTGTACTGATAACTTCTGAGAAGACACCGAATACCGGTAAAATAACGATATATACTTCAGGGTGACCCCAAATCCAGAATAAGTTAGCCCACATCATTGGAAGACCGCCGTTAGCCATTGTAAAGAAGGCTGTTCCGAATACACGGTCAAGTGTCATAAGTGCAAGCGCTACTGTTAATACAGGGAACGCGAAAATGATAATAATTGATGTGATGAAGATTGACCAAGTAAACATTGGCATTTTCATCATTGTCATGCCAGGGGCACGCATTTTTAAGATTGTTACAAAGAAGTTGATACCAGTCATTAATGTACCAGCACCAGCAATCTGTAGTGAAACGGCATAGAAGTTATTTCCGATACCTTCACTGAATTCTTTACCTGCAAGCGGGAAGTAACTTGTCCAACCTGCATCAGGAGCTCCTCCAATTACGAAAGAAAGGTTAAATAGCATTGCTCCCATAAAGAATGTCCAGAAACTAATTGCGTTTAAGAACGGATATGCTACGTCACGCGCACCAATTTGTAATGGAACGATTACGTTCATTAGTCCGATAATAAATGGCATTGCCATGAATAAGATCATGATAACACCGTGAGCCGTGAAGACTCCGTTGTAGTGATGTTCATCTAAAATGTTCATACCCGGGAATGCAAGCTGCATACGCATCATGATTCCATCGATTCCGCCGCGGAAAAGCATTAATACAGCTGAAAGGATGTACATGACACCGAGTCTTTTATGGTCAACTGTTGTTAACCATTCTGTCCATAACCATTTCCATTTCTTGAAATATGTTAAGACAAAAACGATACCGATGACCGTCATAGCGATTGCTGCATCAGCAGCGTAAATCATAGGTTCGCCAGTGACGAAAAATTCATCTAGCTTCATTATGTCTTCCCCCAATCATTACGTTATTTAGTGTAATAAATGAATGTTATTCATGATTTGAGTGATCCATGTTTTCCATTTCTTCATTACTCATTTTTTCGTCTTCTTTCATCTTGCTGTGATCATGTCCAGTACCACGTTCTAGCTCTTTACCAGGAATGTATACATCTTTTGCATGGTCAACCCATTTTAAATGTGTACCGTTGTAAGTTTGACGACCAACAACGCCTGGGCTTAGGATTTGATCATATTTCTTTTCAGTCAATTTACCAGCTGTGCCTTTTACATCACTAACCCACTCTTTGAAGTCTTTGTCTGTTTGAGCTTGAACTTCGAACTGCATTTGAGTGAAATGTTCACCAGAGAAGTTAGCACTACGTCCCATATAAGAACCAGGCTTATCAGCTTCTAAGTATAACGGCATTGACATGTTGTTCATCGAATATTTTTGTCCGCCAAGTTCTGGTACCCAGAATGAGTTCATAGGTCCTTGAGCTGTTAACTCAAATTTCACTGGCGTATCTGCTGGAATGTTTACGTAGTTAACCGTCTCAATATTTTGTTCCGGATAACTGAAAATCCATTTCCAGTTTGCAGATGTAACGTGAATCACGATTGGATCTTTATCCTTTGATTCTGCCGGTACTTCTTCTGCAGAATAGATCGCTTTAACAGTTGGCACTGCTAATAGAATTAAGATGATGATTGGGAACGCTGTCCAAATAACCTCCATCTTTAAGTTACCTTCTTGCTCAGGTGGCTCATAGTCCATGTTTTCAGGTTTTTCACGATATTTGACAAGAACAAATATAAAAATAGCAAATACGACAACAACCACGATCAACATCATCCACATAGACCAAATGATTAAATCAGATTGCGTTTTTGCAACAGGACCTTGCGGGTTCAATACAGCAAGCTTTGAACAACCGCTCAAAAATACTAGTGAAAGCGCAGATAGTAAACCTACTAGCTTCCAAAATCCTTTTTTTGGTTTCACTTAAAACTCTCCTTTCTAACAACACATGATGCGAAGCCTATATTGATGAACATTCAAAATGCGCTATCTTTCGCTAGATAACGACATTTTTATACAGACTCTCTTCCCCCTTATTTGTAGGCCACTACTATTGTAATACAAAATGACATTTTTTTCGTCCCTTTTGCTTTATTTTTTTATATTAAAAATATTCTAATATAGTGACTGTACCAATGGGGTTAGAGTGCTTCAACCTTGCGATATTCTATCACATAATTTGGCATGAATAAATGTAAATAAAAGGATTCAGCTCCCATTTCTTAACTATTTCTCTAGGAATAACTGCAAAATCAGCTTTGCATGTTTGCTTCAACATTGATATATCAATACACATCGACATAATTGAATATTTTGTGACAAATTTTCAAAGAAAATGTGACGTCCTGTATGAAGCTTATTTTGCCCGTTAATTTCCCTTTACTTTGTAGCAAATATTTGATTTTTTTGCTTAAAATTCTTTCTTTCAAAAATATGAACAAAACGTGAATTTTTTAAGAAAGCGTTTTACAATAGAAAAGAGCTGCGTGTTACTCACGCAGCTCTTGATCCATAAATTCTTTAACTGTAATGTCATCTCCCGCTTTATCTAACAGCGTAGTCGTTGCTGGAAACGGGTGTTTAATATGACTCGGTATTTTTTCATACAGCACAAAATAATCACTTTTTGGGACCGCAGCATCAATTGTATACGTATCGTGCACTAAAGCCGCCTTTACTCGCTCAATTTGCTTACTTCGATTGGTTCCTGTAAACAGCGCGTATGTTCCTTTATTTGTATGGATATCATCATAATCCACTAAATTGCTCATTTTAGTACTGACTTCAATACGCAGGCGTTTGTTCCATCCTTGCTTCAATACGGCCATTCCTTCTTTATCACCAGGTATGGAGAATAAGGCTATGTATGTATTAGAGTGATCAACCCTTTTAAAATCTTGCAGTGTAATCCTTGCAGAGCCATCAATACTTTCTTTATGCTCCCAATTTCGCAAATGCTGCTGCACGCTTGCAGCATTGTTTTCAATCGGATATCGAATCATCTCATACGCAACAATTACAACCGCTATGCAAATGAACAGAAATAGCAACCGCTTTATCTTTCGCACATCTATTCACCTTCCTTAGCTTACTCCCCTTTTATGTAATTGCCTAAATTATAACTTCCTATTAAACCGCTGTCTATGCACTAGGAGAACTACGTTTTTTTTTACCACAAAAGGGATTTTTCAAACCTTTTGTCATAAAAATACGCTAAAAGACTCAGTAGCTGTTGAACCAAAAGAAACCGATCCCTGCTTCCCTTCTTATCTTCATAACAAAAAAAGATACCCGTTTTAACACAGGTATCTTTTAGCTTATATATTACAGCTTTCTAAATGAAGGCTATTTAAGGATTATTTGCCATTCTTTTTATTATACACAACGTTCCGCACACATGTATCCTTTGACCTGATACCCATGTTTTTTGAGCTGCCGAATGCTTAAATTTCGGGAAATGCTGTCAGGAACAATTACCACCACTTCTTTATATGGAATTTCTTCATGTTGTCTTTTTAAATAAGGAAGCGGAATATGAATTGCTTTTTGACAGGGGTTTTGCTTCATTTCATGAAAATGACGAACATCTACATACGAAACCGTTGTAGAAGCACAGTCCACGGTTGTCACTTTCTTTATCCCTTGCACCGGCACATAGCGTTTATAAAAACTGTAACAAATTAATAAAAGTAAAATACCTATGCTCATATATAATATCGCCATGTTTTCCTCCCAATTAATTTCTATACCCCTGTATGTATACTATATTCAAAAGAAAGAATCAACACAGAAGTACTCTATCTCATTTCTCTCTAAAAGAAAAATGGTCTTTTTACACTTTATTATGAAACCACAATAAAGTGACGAAATCAATCATTATTTATTTTGACTTTTCGAAAGATTTAAATACTAGTAAACAGATCGTTTTTTCTTATTATAATGAAGAAACGCAGAATTTTTATTTTCATTTCCCCTTTTCTTTCCCGTTAAAACTGAGGTTCGCTTATGAATAATATAGTAGAACCAATGTTGCACAAACGTTAGAAAAATGATCCTAAAAATGAAGGATGGGAGATAGAATAGTATGAACACGTGAAGCAAGAGACTATATTGTGATTGGCTCAGAAAAATACGGGTTAACTTAAAAATGTGATATACACAAAAAAGGAAAGCTTCGGAAACGAAAGCTTTCCTTTTTTAGATTAATCTCCATCAAGGTTTGCCCGACAATTATTATGAGACAAAGAGGTACTTTGTGCTTCATGCCGTTTTTTCTCACCCTGCATTGTCATATCATCTTTTTCCGTTCTCCCTTTAGCGATGTGTTTAGTTTTATTTCCTTGGTTTAATGTCATGTTCATTCCCCTTTCTGGTGGATATAGTGTATGAAAATAACTCACACGCCATAAGAGGAAATGATATGAAAAAGCCACTCTTAAATTGAGTGAGCTTTCTGCCTAAAACTGCTTTTCCTTTTATTGCTGAATCCGCATGAAAGGATATTCTCTATTTTAAACGTTCGTTTTTCGTTCCTTAGTAAGCACCAAGCTTTTACGCTCTGAGGATAAATTTTATACACAATAATAAATCGCTGTGTCAAATATCCTTTATCGTCCATATAAATAATTTCAACAGGTCGTTTTGAAGAGTAGCTTTCTTGAAGTAGCTGTTGCATAGAATTCGCTCCTTTAATTTTTAGTTTATCGAACGTATGTTCTTTTTTCAACTGTTTTAAACTGAATAATTCTCTAGCTTTTACAGTTTAAAACGGGGAAAATAATAAAAATCATACAAATATTAGGTAATTGTGATATGGTAAAAGAGATTACTTAAGTTGGGAGAGGTGCATGATGGAAAGTAACATACTTAAATGGATCCCCGTTCCTTACTTTCAATTAAATCAAGAAGGTGAAATCCTTCATTTTTCTAGTCAAGCACATTCTTATTTTTCTTCAGTCTCCAGTCTGTGGAGCATTATTCATAAAGACGACCGGAAACAGGCAATGTGGATGCTGTCACAGCACTCCTCATCTAACCCCATCATCAGGCATTTGCGTTTGAGAACGAGCGATGATACATTTGTAAATTTTAAATGCACGATTCATTGGAAAAATGGTGTAGGGCATTTAGTATGTACCGAAAAGAAGAATGTCAAGGATCCGTTAGATGTTGTATTATCTGCTCAATCCTATTTAGAAAACTCAGACAAACGATTAAAAGAATCGGACAAGGTGTTAAATAATGCAGCAGATTTATTATTTAATCGATTAAAACGCTAATTAAGTGAACAAAGTCTAAGCTATATTCCTTTATTTCTATCATTTTTAAAGTCATTAAAAGGCTACCTACAAGGGTGGCTTTTTATTTTTGGTCTGCACGTAAACTCATTCTCTTTTCGCCCGCACCATTTAGTCCAGCGTACATACACTAATAGGCATACTTTCCATATTTATTCGTACTATATTTATGTTTTGCTTAGAAAAAAATTCCGAATAATCAATAAATGTTTGAACATTTTTTAAAATTGACATATATTATAAACAAACAATCATTTGAATGTTTGAATGAAGGAGGAAATCATGCCAAAAGACCGCTGTGATATTTATTGTTTTAATGAAGAAAAAGTGAATCGTATTAAGCCTGCTATCGATGCCGAAGCTGTTCAAGGTGTTTCTGCCCTGTTCAAAGCGTTAGGAGATGAAACGAGGCTTAAAATCGTCTTGGCTCTGTATAAAGGCGAGGAATTATGTGTATGTGACGTAGCCAATATTGTAGGCTCTACAGTTGCGACTGCTTCTCATCACTTAAGGCTGCTCCGAAATATAGGAATTGCCAATTATCGCAAAGAAGGAAAGTTAGCTTTTTATTCTTTAAGGGATGCACATATTAAACAAGTAATTGATATCATGTTTGCTAAAAAAGAAGACGTAACCATTTAAGTTTTTCTTACCGTATAGGGAGTGGGACACAATGAAACACGAAGATAAAAAACATCATCACCATACCGGAAGCTGCTGCAGCGGATCTTCTTCACCAGAAATTGAAAGCAAGGCCTGCTGCTCCTCTTCTTCAGAAGCCGCATCTGCTGAAGAGCCTTCTTCCTGCGGCACAAAGAGTCATGAACACAGTCACAGCTGCTGTTCAGATACAATTGCGTTAACGACCGACAAAGGCCAGCATTCTTGCTGCAGTGATCACGATATAGCAACAGGCAGTGACATAGAAGAAACAGCTGAATACCGCGTATATGGAATGGATTGCCCTTCCTGCGCCGCGACGATTGAAAAAAGTTTAAAAACATTAAACGATATTCAACACGTAACCCTCAACTATAATACAGGGAAGCTCCAGGTAGCGGCGGCAAGTGAGTCAGCTCTGTCACTCATTCCAACCTCAGTAGAAAAACTAGGGTTTAACATTGAGCCTATCCAATCAAATAAGAAAATGAAAACGTATCTGATTGAAGGAATGGACTGTGCGGCTTGTGCGAACACGATTGTGAATCATTTAAAAACAATTCCTGCTGTCAAAGATGTACACGTTAACTTTTCAACGGGAAAAGCACAAATTGAGCACGATAACGAAGCGGATGACATTATTAAAGAAGTATCTAAAGCTGGGTATACCGCTACTCTAGTAACCAGCAGCAGGCAGTCTGCTGAGTCGCGGCACCATAAAGGCCAAAATGGACCGATTGTTTTTTCGGGTATTCTCATCGCATTAGGTTTTATCGGTTCTCATACAGGAATTGCTTCTTATATGACAACTGTACTGTACGCCATTGCCATGATTGTTAGCGGGTATAAGCCGGCTAAAAGTGCTTATTACGGAATCAAAAGCCGTTCTTTAGACATGAATGTTTTAATGACCGTTGCGGCACTTGGGGCAGCTGTTATTGGTGAATGGCTTGAAGGTGCTACCGTCGTTTGGCTATTTGCTTTAGGTGTAGCTCTGCAAACAAGGTCGATTGAACAAACAAGAAACTCGATACGAGGTTTGATGGATTTAGCTCCTTCTGAAGCATGGGTAAAAGAAAACGGCCAGATGATTAAAAAAGCAGCGGAAAATATTTCAATCGGCACTACGATTGTCGTAAAGCCAGGAGACCGAATTCCGCTAGATGGTGAAATTATAAACGGCGAATCCAGTATCAACCAAGCTCCTATTACAGGTGAATCTATTCCAGTTGATAAAGCAATCGGTGATGCTGTTTATGCAGGCACCATTAACGAAAACGGATCTTTAGAAATTAAAGTAACAAAGCTAGTCGAAGATACGACGATTTCTAAAATTATTCATTTAGTGGAAGAAGCACAGGAGAAAAAAGCGCCTACTCAGGCATTTGTTGATAAGTTTGCAACCATTTACACACCTATTGTCTTTATTTTAGCTTTATTCATTATGATCATCCCTCCCCTGTTTGATGGTGCATGGAGCGAGTGGTTTTACAAGGGGCTTGAATTATTAGTTGTGGCTTGTCCATGCGCGCTAGTCATTTCTACTCCCGTCGCCATTGTATCTGCGATTGGAAATGCGGCGAAAAATGGCGTGCTCATCAAAGGCGGAACGTTTTTAGAAAAAGCTGGTGCAATCAATGCGATTGCTTTTGATAAAACAGGAACGCTGACAGAAGGCAAACCAGCCGTTTCAGAAGTTGTTTCCCTTGCTGCTGAAGAAAGCCAGCTTTTAGCGATAACCAAAACGCTTGAAGATTATTCGAATCACCCTATTGCTCGCGCTATCGTGGATTATGCAGCGGAGAAGAAAGTGGGTTCTTTACAAGGATCAAATTTTAAAATCCTTACAGGAAAAGGCGTGCAAGCAACAATTCAAGAAACGGTTTATTACGCAGGTAATGCAAAATTATTCTCAGATTTAGAAACACCTCTATCCCACTGCTGGTCTCATATTGAAAAGCTTCAAAACGAAGGTAAAACGATTATTATTGTCGGAACAGCTAAAAGTGTTCTAGGCATCATTAGCGTAGCTGATACTATCAGACATACAACCGTATCTGCTTTAGAAAGCCTCAAACAAAACGGAATGCAGCAAATTGTGATGTTAACCGGTGATAACGAAGGAACAGCTAAAATGATTGCTTCTCAGTCTCGGGTAGACCGTTATTTCGCTGATTTGCTGCCTGAAGACAAAGTAAAGGCCATACAGCAGCTTCAACATGAAGGGTATCAAACGGCTATGGTTGGAGATGGAATTAATGACGCCCCTGCCCTTGCTACTGCTGATCTTGGCATTGCAATGGGCGGTGCTGGTACTGATACAGCCATGGAAACAGCTGATATTGTCTTGATGGCAGACAATTTAGAAAAGCTTCCTCATACAATGAAGCTAAGTCGCAAAGCGTTAGCTGTTATCAAACAAAACATTTGGTTTTCTATTATTGTTAAAGTCATTGCCTTAGCCTTTATCTTCCCAGGGTGGCTTACTCTGTGGATTGCCGTCTTAAGCGATACAGGAGCAGCGCTACTTGTTATTTTAAACAGCCTTCGCTTACTCAAAATGAAAAAATAAATGGAATCCATAAGCTTTCCAGCATGCGTTGGAAAGCTTATTTTCTAGGAGGGTTTACGTGAATAACCGCTGGAACCAATTTATTTATAAGTGCTGGGCCCCTTTTTATGATGTTTTTTTTAATAACGGGATGTTTTATCGAGCTAGAAAAAAAGTCTTTCAAGATGTCCCCTTTTCGTCTGAGCAGCGCATTTTATTTGTAGGTGTTGGAACGGGTGCCGATTTAGCTTTTATTCCTCATGAAGTAAATGTAACAGCCATTGACTATTCCAGTGAAATGCTTCAAAAAGCAAAAGATAAATACAAAAACCCGTCTATAACTTTCCACCAAATGGACGCTCAGCAGCTAACATTCGACTCTTTTTCGTTTGATGTTGTTGTAGCAAGCTTGATTCTTAGCGTAGTACCTGATGCTGAGCAAGCTTTAAAAGAAATGACAAGAGTAGTAAAGCCTAAGGGAACAATCCTGATTTTTGATAAATTCGAAACCAAAAAGAAATCCGCGGCTTTTCCTAAAAAAATATTCCGCCTCTTCGTACAATTACTAGGAACAGATATTGGCCTCTCTTTTGAACATATGCTTGAAGCAAGCCGAGATCAGCTTATCTTGAAGGAAAATTCAAGCGTGATGTTGAAAGGTATGTATCGGAAAATTATTTTGCAAAAAGTTGATGAATGACTTCAAAGACTAGTTATGTCACTTTAACATGATGGATGTACATATCATTGTCTAGCTTTAATTGAAGAAAGGATGAACATTTTGATGATGAAATCAAAGGTCATAACAGTTGTCCTTGCAGCAGGCATGGTGTCCGGCTGCGGAAACGAAAGTAAAGAAAGTTCAGCTAGCAAACATACAGAAACAACACAGCATGAAGAACATCAGGCGCACACATTAGGGGATAAACGAGAAGAAACAAAAAATAGTGAAACTCTCCCTTCCTTTCTGAGTGACAAGCCCGAAGATATGCAGCTTATTTATGCAGCCGCTGCTAAGCATCAAACCTTACTAGAAAACATTCCTTGCTACTGCGGATGTGGAGAAGAAGCTAATCATCAAAACAACTACGACTGTTTTATCTTTGAAAACAAAGAAAACGGCGCAGTGACGTGGGATGATCACGGAACAAAATGCGGTGTCTGCTTAGAAATAGCGGCTCAAGCTGTAGTAGACTACAGCAAAGGCAAAAGCATCGAAGACATTCGTCAAGAAATTGATCATAAATATAAGGAAGGCTATGCCAAGCCTACTCCTACGCCCGAGGTATGATGCTTCAGCATAAAAATTAGTAAAAGACTTTGGTCTCTTCATCCAAAGTCTTTTTGTCATTTTATTATTTGTTGGTAAAATCTCGTTTGACCTCCCCTTTTAAGTCCTTGTAAAACGCCATAATGTAAAAATAACACATTTGGACGTTTATTTACTGAATGCTCGGGGAATATGCTTTCTAACACCCAAATATAACCATGAGAGGAGAAAAAAACTATGAGTAATTCTGTAGAAACAAATCATTCAGCAAAAGTTGAAGGAGCCATTAATTCTATGAGCGAGGAGAAAAAAGAGGATATTCTCTCTAGCTTCGAAGGATTTAAAAGTTATCTAGGGGACAAGGTCTCAAAAGGTGAAAAGTTAGGGATGAATGAGGAACAGCTGGCTAAAACAGCTCAGAAAGTAGCTGATTATCTCGCTAAGCATGAAGAGCCGCGCAACCGAGAGGAAAACCTGCTTCACGAACTGTGGAAGGTTGGAAACGAAGAGCAACAGCATCACCTTGCCCATATGCTTGTAAGATTAGTTCAATAATAAAAAAGATGACACGCTGCCGTGTCATCTTTTTTATTTATTGATATTAAACAGCGGGAATGATAATTTGCTGCCCAATTTGCAGTTTTGTAGGATCTACACTGGGGTTTGCATCCTACAGCTGCTGAACGGTCATGCTGTATTTTTTCGCGATGCTATAAAACGTATCTCCAGCTAGAAGCAACTACATACATGAAACTTACTTTTACCATAAACATAAAAAATCCGAACGAATTGGATTTATCGTTCGGATCTCCTTTTAACTAACCTACGTCCACGCCTTTTAATAGAGATAAAAAGCAGGTTCGCCATCTTATCTTTTGCTATTTCTCACTAAAAGCAATTTTTAAGCCAATAAGCGTAAAGATAGAGCCTTGCACGAGATTAAGCCGCTTAGACAGCGCCGGAGATTTTCGCAAAAACTCCCCTACTTTTCCTGCAAATAGACTAATTAACGTAAAAATAATCAGCGCTTGAACTAAAAATACAGCTCCATAAACAAGCATTTGCTGTGTTGCGTGTCCGGTTGAATGATTAACAAACTGAGGTAAAAGAGCAAGAAAAAAAAGCGAAACTTTTGGATTCAGCAGATTCATAATCACTCCTTTTTTATATAGCACCTTGTACTCAACCGCTTCTTTGTTTTCAACAGCGAGAGCCGAATCTTTGGCTGTAAACGTCTTATAAGCCAGATATAATAAATAAGCTGCTCCAGCGTATTTTACAATAGCAAACGCTAAAGCCGATTGATAGATAACAGCCGATAGACCTAATGTTGCTGCAGCTATATGACCAAGCAAGCCCGTACAAAGCCCTAATGAAGTGGAGATTCCTGCATATCTACCATTTGATATGCTTTGTGCTAAAACAAATAAGTTATCAGGACCAGGCATAACCGTAAGCAACGCGGCTACGCCTAAAAAAGAAGTGATTGATACGATATCCATAAGTCGTTCTCCCCCTGCATGATTTTGCCCACCATTATAGCATTTTTTACTATCTAGTATTCAAAAAAATAAAATTTATCCACAAAAGAAGAGGTTGGGACATAACTAAATCAATCTAATCTAAAGATAAACAAATTGGATACATGAAATCTATATTCAGCATAACAACAAAAAAACACGAACTACCAATCAAAAAATAATTAATAGTTCGCATTTGACTTCAACTGAAATACTTTTGTCCCAGCCTCATTTTTACTACTTATTTAATTTGTTTTTCTATGATTTGTTCTTTAGCAGAGGCAGTCTGTGCTTCCGCTGCTTTCATTTCATTATTAACATCGATTGCTTCTTTTAAATACTCTGTTTTGTACCCGCTTTTAAGTGCCCAAGCATAAAAGAAAAGTGCAACAATTGCAATAAGACCCATATCCCAGCCGTATTTAATAATATTGAGTCCCCCGAACTTTTCACTTCCTATCCAGGAGATTGTCATCATACATAATAAGTAGACAATCATCCAAACGCCAGCTCGGAAGTTTTGACCAAAGCCTTTCCATTTTGATTTTGCTTGGTAATAAAAATAAATGGGCAAACCAATTAAAATAATAAATAATACCTGTCCAGTTAACGGCCATCTTGCCCAGTAAAGAGTAAGTGAAGCAAAGATGAAGCCAAGAGGCGCTATTACGTTTAGCCCTTTTATACGTAAAGGTCTATAAAGCTCGGTCCCCGTTTTTCTTAACGTCATAGCCGTGATGGGACCGGTAAGATATGAAATTAACGTAGCTACAGAAATAATTTCGGCTAAGATTCCCCAGCCTCTAAATAAAAATAAAAAGATGAATGAGACAAATAGATTAAAAAACATGGCTTGACGAGGAACGCCGTAAAGCGGATGAACTCGTCCTAGTATATTCGGCAAGTATTTATTTTTTTCCATACCATAGATCATGCGTGACGTGGTAGCTGTATACGTAATACCTGTTCCTGATGGCGATACAAAAGCATCGGCATATAAAACAATAACAAGCCAGTTAATATTTAACGCAATCGCTAGATCGGCAAACGGCGAATTAAAGTTAAGATGACTCCATCCTTTTACGATTTCTGAAGGATTTACCGCTCCAATAAACGCAATTTGAAGCAATACATAGATTACGGTCGCAATTAAAATAGAGCCTACTACTGCAATCGGAATAGAGCGACCCGGATTTTTCGCTTCTCCGGCCATGTTAATAGGGCTTTGAAAACCGTTAAAAGCAAACACAATCCCAGACGTAGCAACTGCTGTCAAAACGCTTGCCCATCCATTTGGAGCAACGCCTCCTGCAGAGGAAAAGTTTCCGCCGTGAAATCCTGCGAATAGAAGAGCACCAATTGTAAGCCCTGGAATCACAATTTTAAAAACGGTAATAAGTGAATTAGCTTTCGAAAATAAGCCTACGGTCCAATAATTTAAAAGAAAATAAATAATTAATAGTCCTGTAGCAATAGCCAAGCCTTTTCCAGTAAGAATCCCGTTTTCTACTAAACTGCCTGTCCATTTCGCCCACTCCCACGGCCATGAACTCATATACTGAACAGAGGCAACCGCTTCAACAGGAATAACTGATACGATGGCAATCCAGTTTGCCCAAGCCGCAATAAAGCCAAGAAATGAGCCGTGTGAGTATTGCGTATACTTAACCATACCTCCTGCTTCTGGAAACATCGATCCTAGTTCACTGTAAGAAAGAGCTATAAATAAAATAACAACCATTCCAATAATCCAAGAAGCAATTGCTGCGGGACCTGCAATTTGAGCAGCTCTCCATGCCCCAAACAGCCATCCTGATCCAATAATAGATCCAAGGCCGACCATCATGAGAGAAAACGTTCCCATTTTTCTATGTAAGTTATTCATGTATCTAACACCTTTCTTCTATATATTCTGAGAAGTGAGTTATTAAGCGCTTTCATTGAATAAAAAATAAAATTCATTGCGAACTCTAAAAATCCTGTTTAAAAATAATGACCAGAAGCTTTTACATTCATTCATGCGTCCCCCTTCTTCATTTATTATTTGCTATTATATCATCATCAAGTTAAAAAAGTACGCGTTTTGAATAAAAAATATTTTTATTTTTAGAATTTTGTGCGTTTTACCAATTAAAAGTGCGCGTTTTGAACACTAATATTCATAAAAGCAGCCTTTCCATTAAAGTGATCTACAAACGATCTTGTTGCAATAACTAGAAAAAAAAGCAGGGTAAAATGAAGCGCTCATTTTACCCTGCTTTTTTAAATTATTTTACAACAGCTAACACTGTTTCTTTAAAGCTGTTATAAACATACGACCAAAGAGCCGGTTCTTCTTTATATCTTGTTCGTAACGCAGAAAAGACTTCTTTTTGCTTTTCTTCAAACGAAGGATCTTCTTTTGAAGGAAGCTCGGCGCGAAGCTCATCCACGATTTGCTGAACTTCAGGAGCACGAGGACCCCATTTTCCCAGTAAATCTCCTTCATTGTTGAAAATTAAAATAATCGGAATAGCACGGCCGCCGTTTGTTAAGTGACGGTCAATTAATTCGGTGTCCGCATCTCTCAGTGCAACGCGCACATCGATACCAGCAGCTTCAGCTACTTTACGAATGATTGGGTTAATCATCATCGCATCTCCGCACCAATCTTCCGTAATCGCTAAAAAGTGAAGCTGATGAGCCTTTAGGGTGTCAGCCAGTCCATCTTTAGGAAGCTGAAATTGTTCATAAACAGCTAAACTTTCCTCTTTTAATGTACTCATGTCGTTCATATATGTTTGAATTGATTTTCCTTCTTCAAAATACTGCTGTTCTGTTTTCATCAAAATCCCTCTTTCTTTTTTGTATACGAATAGATGAGATATACAATCTCGTTTTTCTCTTTTCTACACGCATTACCAGTATAGCTTTTAAACAAAAGGAATCAAAATATAAAAGTCTGCGTGTTCATTTGTTGAGACATTACGTCAAAATTATGCCTGTTTACTTCTGTAGTAGAAAGGTAATATTAACTATAAGTAAAAAAGGAGGAATAAACCATATGAACAAAAAAATGTTAACACTATCCCTCTCATTAGCTGGAGCTTTAGCCGCAGGATCTTTGACAGGTTGCTCTAATCAAGATAATTCATCTCAAAATACATCTCAAAATGAAAGCACCTCCTCTGAAAACAAATCAAATTTACAGCAGTATTCTAAAGATCCTGACAGTAAGCAAGATGAAGACTTTGATTTAGTAGGAACTTTAGACAAAGAAACCAACGATGAGTTAACGCTTGTCATTGATGATAAAAAAGTGAAGATACTTAAGAGGAATTCGTTTAAGAAAGAAAAAGATACACCTAAAAACATCGATGGAAAACAGGTGAAAGTAGAAATTAATGCTAAAGATCAAAATGCTGAAAGCTTAGAACTAACGGCTCTAGCAAAAGCTGATTCAAACGGTATCTATGAAAAAGAATCTGACGGAGATTACAGCGTTATTGGACAATTAACGAATGAAACAGATAATAACCTCACCATAAAAGTATCTAGCGGAGAAAAGACCTATAAAAAAGCGAAAGACTTTGAGCTAGATAATGATAATATGTCTGGAGATAATAAAAATAAAGTCGTACGATTAGAAGTAAAAAAGAGTAACGAAGTTGAAAGCCTTGAGGTAGATCCAGAAGATCAATAAAACAAAATAAAAACTGGCCTTGATGCTAATAAGTAAAAGCTGCGGAAACTCTTAATGAATAAGGGTTTCTTTTTTATGTAACCACTTCGCTTTAATTACAATTTGATATATGACAGGGGCCACAAACCCTGAATTTAAAACCAGCACATTGAGATGTTATAAAAACGGAGAATCGGGTACAAGTACACTATCAATGTAACAAATTTTAAATCTTTGTGAATATTTGAGAATGTTTATTGTGTAACCGTCATCTTTTGATTATGATAATGATATGTTAGCTACTTGACTAAATATGGAGGATGAGGCAAATATGAATCAATCCCCGCATGAAAAGCGAAAAAAACGCAAACAGTTTGTAGAACGTTTAAGGCTAAAAGGAATCAAAATAGAGCTGACAAAACCGCGCTCTCACTTTTCTTCACTATCCTTACTAAAATCATAACTCGTAACCACCTTTTTCTAAAGCGGAACGGTATCGAATTTCAACTATCTATGCTAAGGCTTACATATCATTTCAAAAAGAACAGCTTCTAAGTGCTGTTCTTTTTTGATGTTTCTTTATATTTCTGCTCTGTCAAAAAAAATATAAACCTTTTTCTTTATTTTCCCCTTTTTTCTACCTAGGGCTTTCCGCTCCCTTTCATGTGGTATTCTCAAAATATATAGTTCTATAAATACCTTAAATTACCACTATATTCAAGGTATATATAATATAAGTATATATTGTAAATTTATAACTCTTACTATATAATCTTGTAGAAAACGTAAAAAAAAGGAGAAAAAAGGAGAAAATTGATGAAAAAACTGGGGGCAATACTATTATCATTTCTGCTGTTTGTTGGCGTATTTCCAACGTCTTCATTCGCAGCCGCGTCAACATTTGACGCAGACTTCAACAAATATTTAAAATCGGTAAGCCAAACGCGAGGTTTTGAAGTAACCAAAGACGACGTTGAATATTCACTTTCACTGTATGACGATAGTCTTGAAAACTACGATACAATCGCAGATTTAGAAGATTTTTTAGGTGAACCGATTGCAGCTGACTTACATAACCTGCAAGATGTGTATGCAGATTTTGACTTAGACAAAACAAGCTTAAATGCGTTATTAAAAGAGAACGGTCAAAGCTTAGACGACTATGTGTACCTAGATGATTTATACGATGACGTCGGTTTTTATCTAGAAGGTGATGACTGGTATGAAGATGATGAGTCATATGACGAAGAAGACACTTCTTACGATGATGAATTAAGCGAAGAAGATTTAAGCGGCTTACTATCATTTATGCAGTCTGAATTAGGCTTAACTTCAGAAGAGTTAAACCGAATCGAAGCACATTTTACATCGTTAGAAGATGAGCTTTCAAATGAAGCAACGCTTAACCGCTTAGATCAATTAGGCGAGCGCTTAGCGGCATTCGAAGATTTTGATACAGCAACAGAATTATCTGCTGATCAAATCGCTGAATTAATGTCTATTTATAAAGAAATGCTATCAATCTTCCATTTGGACGCTAAATTTTCACTTGTACAAGGTGGAAATGAAAAACCGCTATCTCTTACTGATTTAATCAACTTAGAAGAATTAAAAAATGCAAGTCTAAAAATTTCTCTGTATACGACAGACGGTAAATTTTTAGCAGACATGGTGATCACAGGCGATATGTTCAATTCTGATATCATCACAGACACAGGAAAAGAAGTAGAAAAATCTGCTGAAGCTGTATCAAAACCAGCTCAAGCGCAAAAACCAGCAGTAGAAAAGAAACAAGAACCTGTGAAGAAACAAACGAATGGCGCTGTACAAAAAACGGTCAAAGGTGCAAAACTTCCGGAAACGGCTTCTAATTATGTAACCAATACATTAATTGGATTAGTGCTTGTAGCAGCTGGCTTTGTTCTTTTCCGTAAAGTGAGACGCGCATAAAATGGAACCAAGAAAAACAAGAAGAACAATCAATCGTAAAAAGCGGTTGATTGTTCTTTCCCTTTTAGCCGCCGTCATTTGCTTTGGTCTTTGGTTTACGACCACAAACGCCTATAAATTTGCAAGAGGCTATTTGGCATTTAAAACAATGGATACAGAAGAACCAGCCTCAGCTTCAGTTTCTAAAAGCAAGGACTCATCAACAGCAGACTCTTCTGCTGAAGCTTCTTCTGTTGAACCCAAAAAAGCGGTACACTCTCGCACTGCTAGCTCAGAAAAAAAGCCGAAAGTGTCAAATGTGTCTTATCCGAAACAGCCAAAAATCGGTGATTTAATGGGAGAACTATATATTCCTAAATTAAACGCTAAGCTGCCAATTTATCACGGCACGAACGAAGATGAATTAGAAAAAGGCGTCGGTCATTTTGCAGGAAGCGTACTGCCTGGTCAAAACGATAATTCTGTCCTATCTGGACATCGTGATACGGTTTTTCGTAAGCTTGGCGACGTGGGTGAAGGCGATTCGCTTGTGGTGAACACAGCAGCAGGCACCTTCACGTATAAAGTGAACAAAGTACGAATCGTTGATGCGGATGACCGGACCGTTATTGTGCCGAAGCCTAGAGCCACTTTAACCGTCAGCACCTGTTATCCATTTAACTACGTTGGTTCAGCACCTGAACGTTATATTTTAGTCGCTCACCTTGTGTCATCAACACCAAAATAAAAAAGCTGTCCTTAAAAAGGCAGCTTTTTTTAGTGAATAGATTTCATTAGTAAATCAAACCATATTTTCAACGAAGTCGCCGTAATAACGACCGCTAAGATAATTTGCAGCGACGCTACCTTCGTCTTTTGCCCAACAAAAGCGCCGATTGGAGCTGCTAGTAGGCTTGCTCCAATAATCATAAGCGCCGGAAGCAAAAGAACTTGATGCGTCATCACTTTACCGAATGTTGTTCCCATAGACGAAATAAACGTTACGGCTAATGAGCTTGCAATCGTTACGCGCACGGGAATTTTTAACACAGTAATCATAATAGGCACGAGTAAAAATGCGCCTCCTGCTCCGACAATCCCCCCGCAAATTCCAACTAAAAACGCCAGAGCTGCTGCCAATGGTTTTGAAAACGTCACTTCGAATGAATCAGCCGCTGGATTATTTTTTTTGGGCATAAACATTAATCCTGCAGCAATTGTTGCCATCACGCCGTAAATGAAATTAATCATTCCTTCTGAAAACGAGTTTGATAGCGTCGAACCAATGAGACTGCCAACTAAGACGCTGATACCCATATATAAAATTAACGGTTTATTCAAATAGCCGCCCTTTTTGTAAGCAAGAGCTCCTGAAACAGACGCAAACAGCGACTGTACGGCTCCTATACCAGCTACTTCGTGCGCGCTGAACATTCCCACTCCTACAAGAGGCGGAACAAATAGCAACAGCGGGTACAAAACAACTGACCCTCCAATTCCAAGCATACCTGCTAAAAATGACCCGAAAAACCCGAGTGCAAATACCGTTATTAATAGTTGTACATCCATGTTTTTACCACCTGCTTATCAATCCAATATCATGTTTGTTATAAAGTATGTATAAATTACAACGCCTTATCTCTTCTTCCATTGTATCACTGTATATGGTTCTTTTCTGTAAAAATATTGATAAAAGTGCTTTCAATTATTAATTTTTTTAATCATTAAAATCCTATCGACTTTATGCGTTATTTACTTTTAGCCTAAACTTCCTCGTTCTCCCTTCTATTACTTGTGGTAGAATAAAGAAAAACTAGATGTTAGAACTGCCTACACGCTACGCTTATCTCAGCAGGCCCATCATCACAGGAGGCTTTCGTATGTTTGAATACAAAATTGATGACGAAGTTAGTTTGCATTTGATTGAATCAACTGACGCTTTCCCCTTGCTTTCTCTTATTAACGAGTCAAGACCTTACCTAAAAGAATGGCTCCCATGGGTAGATAGCATGCAAAGTATTGCTGACTATGATGAACTCATCCCTGAATGGAGAGCTCAATACTATAATAACCAAGGGTTCCAGGCCATCATTCGGTACTACGGAGAAATCGCCGGGATGATTGGTTTTCACGGAATTAATTGGGGAAACAAAAGTACAAGTCTGGGCTATTGGATTGGACATGATTTTCAAGGAAAAGGTATTATGACAAGAGCCGTACACGGATGCCTGAACTATGCATTTAATACGTTAAACCTTCATCGAGTCGAAATACGCTGCGGCGTTAATAACGAAAAAAGTAAAGCCATCCCTACGCGTCTAGGTTTTACAGAAGAAGGCATTTGCAGAGAAGGTGAATACCTATATGATCACTACCACGACCTTGTGATTTACGGCATGTTAAAACACGAGTGGAAGCAAGCTCCTTATGCTCCTTGGCTTCTTTCTTAAAAAGTAGAATCATTTGTACAAGCTATCGTTTGAACTGACTATATTGGAAAAATTAAAAAGAGGTTGAACACATAACGAAATGAATCCAGCCTAAAGACGAACAATTGAGATACATGAACTGAACCGCTTATGACACCGCAGTTGATTTCCGTGCAAGACTTCGCTTTCCGCGGGCGGCCGCTGAGCCTCCTCGTCGCTTGCGCTTCTGCGGGGTCTCACCTGTTCCGCTTTTCCCGCAGGAGTCTTCGCCTTGCCCTTCAATCAACTGCTGGAAGAAACGAAACAGATAAAACTATATTCACCATAACAAAAAACGAACCCCTGATCACATATTGATCAATGGTTCGTTTTTTACTTAGGTTAAAATCCCTTTTTCCCAGCCTCTTTTTTTAATTAAAATACTGAAGCTGTTCGCGGCGAAGTTTATCTTTTTGTTTGTCTGAAATCGAGTAGTCGTAGTTATAAATAGCTCCTTCCCAATCTCCATACATTGGATTTGGAAACACGATTAGCTTTTGGCCAAACGCTTCTTTTTGCTCTTCTACAAGCTTATTTCGATCAGTAATGGACTTTTTATCAAAGCCGCTAAAATCAGATAAGTTATCACCAAACAGCAGGACTACATTATGATTCGTCGCTACTTTTTGACGGCGCGTTTCTTTTCCTTCATCTTTTGGACCCGTTAATAGCACATGGTCTTTGGTTGCTTGAGGAATATGTAAATTCTTTAGGTTTTTAATTGTTGCCTCAAGCTGAGAAGTTGTACGGCCCGAAATATAGTAAATATCTACGCCTTTTTGATCCGCATACGTTAAGAAATCAGCAGCACCTGGTACTGCTTTCGCTTTTGCTGCTTGCACCCACTCATCCCACTTATAAGGGAATCCTTTGCCGGTTTTGATGGCTGAAGCTTGAAATGGGCTATTATCAAGCACGGTCTCATCTAAATCTAAAATAATGGCAGGCTTTTTATCGGTACTTTTTGCAAGCGCCTCATCTAAACGAAGCTTTCCTGTATTATAGCCTTGGTAATACAAAGCTTTCATTTCGCCGGATGTTTGGTACCAAGCGTCCGCCATGATTTGCTGATCGGCTAGGTTTTGAGCGGGTTCTTTTTTCTCAGCAGACACTTCTTTTTCCTGCTGAGGGGCACATGCTGTTAGTGAAAAAGCAAGTACAGCCACCCCTGTCAACGTTGATAATTTCTTATTCATTTTGCATCCACTTCCATCTCTACATATTTTCACATCAATAATGTTATATATTACCTCAATTAAACAAAAAATCAATACAAAGACGAATTATATTTTATTTTTTATTGCAATCGTTCGTTTTAACTAATTTTTTCTCCCTTTTTTTAACCATTATCCAAATATTTGTTTATACATTTTCCAAAATCTTGTTTTCTCATTCTTTCTTTTTGATCTTTTTTTAGAAGCATATTGGTTTATCACTTATTTGCTTTGAAAGAAGTTGATAAATCTGAATTATCTAACTTTTTATCTTGTGTTAGATTCTCTCACAAAAGTGCTTTTTTTTAAAAAGATATATAGTAAAATAGATTTTGTGAATTAAAAGACGGTGTTTTCTATCGAAAGTATTGTATAAATATACAAAAGGGGATGGAGATATGAATCACGTAAAACAATGGGGATGGATTACCTTTGGCTGTTTGTGCGTTGCCATCGGAATTCAATTTTTAACCGCTTCTAACCTCGTTATTGGCGGAACAGCAGGACTTGGAATCGTCCTGCAGCATTTAACAGGTATTTCATTTGGGGTATTGTTCTTTATCATCAATCTACCGTTTTATTTTATGGCTCTTACGCAAATTGGACTGCAGTTTACAATAAAAAGCTTCATCAGCGTTAGCCTGATGTCAGTGATGTCCGATTTATTAGCTGCCAACTTTTCGTTTGCACTTCCGCATCCGCTTGTAGCCGCGGTTGTGGGCGGCGTTATCGTCGGCATTGGACTGATTTTTTTGTTTCGCCACGGCTCTTCTCTTGGCGGAATCAACATGCTATGCGTGTTTCTTGATAAACGATTTGGCATTAATCCAGGTAAAACAATGCTTTTAACAGATGTACTGATTGTCGGCTCTGCAACGGTGGTATTTGGCGTGGTGCAAGTGCTTTATTCGTTAATTGGGATCTTCATCATGACAGGACTTCTTGGCCGCTATCATAAACGCTCGCCAATCGAACGCACTGGTGAACATATTGAAGAAGAAGCGAAACAACAAACGGCTTCAACCATGTAAAAAAACCTTGCGGGAATGATCCCGCAAGGTTTTTTGCTTATTCTGCTACTTTTACAAGCTGTTTTCCTAAGTTTGCTCCTTCAAATAAACCAAGGAACGCTTCAGGTACATTTTCAAAACCTTCTACAACGTTTTCGCTGTACTTGATTTTTCCTTGCTGCACCCATTCGCCTAACTGCTTAATGCCTTCAGGGAATTTGTCTGCATAGTCGGCTACGATAAAGCCCTTCATTAACGCACTGTTAATTAATAAAGGTGTTTGAACACGTGGCCCAACGTCTTGTTTTTCTAAGTTATACAGTGAAATTTGGCCGCAAAGTGGAATGCGCGCAAATTTATTTAATAAGCTAACAACTGCATCTGAAATCTCTCCGCCGACGTTTTCAAAGTAAACGTCAACGCCATTAGGACACGCTTCTTCTAACGCTTCTTTCACATTTCCTTTTTTATAATTAATCACTTCATCAAATCCTAGCTCATCTTTTAAATAAGCAATTTTATCTTCAGAACCTGCGATGCCGACGACACGTGCGCCTTTAATTTTAGCAATTTGACCAACAACAGATCCAACAGCACCTGCTGCACCGGAAACGACTACTGTTTCGCCTTCTTTTGGCTGACCGATTTCAAGCAGTCCAAAGTAAGCTGTAAGACCAGGCATACCAAGAACGCCGATAGCCGTTGTAATTGGCGCTAGCTCTGGATCAACTTTCTGTAAGTTTTTTGCTTCTGCCGCTGAATAGCGTTTCCAAGGAAGCATACCTGTCACGATATCGCCTTCTTTAAAGCGATCTGATTTTGATTCCGTTACGCGTGCTACAATGCCGCCTGCAAGCGGTGCGTTTAGCTCAAATGGAGGAACATATGATTTTGTATCGTTCATGCGTCCTCTCATATACGGATCAACAGAAAGGTACAGTGTTTGAACAAGTACCTCGCCCTCTTTCGGTGTAGGCATTTCAATTTTTTCGTATTTAAACGTATCTTTTGTTGGCATTCCCTTTGGACGTTCTGCTAATAAAATTTGTTCATTCATCGATATCGCTCCTTTTTATTTCTCTGTTTTTTGTAAAATGTGCTAAACTTACTTTTGTTATTTTAAATTATATATTGTGCACAACGCAAAAAATATGATTGTGCAATAACACCGAAGGAGAAAAAGACATGGAGCTAATTCGCTGTAAAGAAAACGTTGTTAAAAAACTAAACGAGTTTGTTGAAGTAACTCCCCCCGTTATTTTGTTTAAAAAAGGCAATATGTATCCGATTAAAATGGATATCAACTACAATTGGATTGCCACGGACGAACAAGGTCATGAGCATATTGTCGCTTCAAACACAAAGAATGTGCAAGACGACTACTGGTTTAGCTACCATTTTGACTTATATTAAGGAGTTTCCCGGATTTACTCTTCGTAAACGTTATATAAATAAAGTGTTGCATCAGTAAAAAAACAGCGCCAGAATTCTGGCGCTGTTTTTATGTAGTAATCGCAATTGCACGGGTAGTCGTTTGAACGGTCACCCCAGTTGAAGACCGGACAAAAAATTCCATTCTGACTGAGTACGTGTATGTACCAATTGATGCTACTGTATCTACCCATGTAAAAGAAAGAGCATTTTGCTGAGTAAATGATAGTGTTAGAACGGCTGCAGCTCCTTGCTGTAAATTCTGTGAAAACAAAAGCTGAGAATTTCTATATACTCTAAGTGTTACCCCGTATTGATAGCTAGTTAATCCAAGAGGAATGTTTGCTTCAATTGTAGCAAACCCATCTATTTTCATCTTCTGATTGTTTTTTTTCGTCTCAGCATTTACTGTTAAAATGCTCGTTTCAGAACCGTAAGTCAACGACTGCACGCTTTGAGATTGCGATGAAAATATATTCAGCTGGCTTTGAATTACGTCTCCCATTACTTTCCCTCCTCTTAGTTATATGAAATATACGGTAATAAAGTATATACTTACCTTTTGTTTTGCATGACTAAGAGTTCAAAGACCTCCGTCAACCAGCTTGCTAAAACTATTTCTTAATTCACAAAAGCTGGCTACTGTAATGTTCCATTTTCTGCATCGATATCTACTTAAGATTATGTTACAATCACGGTAAAGTAATTTATGATTGATAGAATAAAAGCTAGAGCTTGAAAAATTCGAGGTGGATTATGCAAGGTAAAGTTGTATATAAAGAAGGATTTTCAGTGATAGGCATAGCAAAAAACGGAGAGTATCAAAAAGAGAATCTTTTGAAACAAATATTTAAAGAAAAAGAAATGGTTACCTCTTCAAAAGAACCTCATATGGTTACAGGCATTTGCATGGCTCCGAAAAAAGAAAATTATTTTTATATTGCAGGGACAGAAGTGACTGATACGGCTTGTATTCCAAACGGTATGAGCGTTCATACGTTTCCTTCGTTTACATACCTGCAGTTTAAACACAGAGGTCCCATTACATCGCTCGGGTCGACGTACAACAGCATCTGGAACAAATGGCTGCCGAATTCTCCTTACAGCATGATTGAAGGTCCTGCTCTTGAAATTGTAAATACAGCTATACACAGCAATTTATATAGTGATACATATGAAATGGATATTTATATTCCCATAAAGCTGGGACAATAAAAAAGGTGAACTTACGTTCACCTTTTTCCTATTTTTGCAGCTGTTTATATAAATGATAAAGAGTAAAAACGCATTCTGGATGACGCTCTTTATGGTTAAAAAAGCCATGGGGAAACATGAGTGAAAGATTCCCTTTTTCAATTCCGGTCACATACTTGTTTTCCATAAGCGGATATTCTTTTACAACCCAGCGCGCTTCATCAATAGTAGACGTAACCACTTCACCAAAGTATACGCCCATGCACTCTTCGAATTCTTCTTTTGTCATCGAAAAATAGTCAAAACAATTGCCGTCTTCTAAATCATAGTAAAGCAGCTCTAAGATTTTTAAACTTTCGTCTGTAAAATCAACAACAAATTCATCTACCGCTTTGCTTATTTCATGAATGTGATTCATGCACTGTTCGCGCACTTGATGATAGTAATAACTAGCTTCAAACTGATGTTCACACGTGACTAACGATTCTCCGTATGATGCTGTTAGATCATGATGCTTGCTCATGCTGACACCTCCACGCTAAGCTTATGGAGCAAGTATAACATTAACCAAGCAGCTATTGAGCACCTTCCATTAACAACCTATCCGTGGCAATATTAGGTTCACTTTTTGCTCATTATTCTCCCGTACACAAAGCCTCCGCTAACAAGAAGAATACCGCCAATTAATACGCTGCTTAAAAAGATTTGCGAATGCATCAAGTGATTATACATCATCCACACGCTCATTTCGTCATCTCCTTTTGGCCTTTTTTAACTAGTATCCCCGATTTTCTTACCGCACATGCCGGCGTTTTCACTGTTTTTTCATTAAGTTTCTATATAGTAAAAGCCGTGAAGCCAACGATCTTTTTTCATCGTTTTACTCCTTAAAAAGCCTGCTTATGACTCTAAAGCAGGCTTTTTTTATAGAGTGAAACAAGTAATTAAGCCGTCTATCCCCACTAATTGTGCATAGTAAGGTATAATTAAAGATAGTTTCACTTTTCTAAAGTGAGAAATACATAGGAGACATCAAAGGAGACATGCAAATGACAGAACTCGAAAAAGCGAAAATTCAGCACCGAAAGCTGTCCAAGGGACAGGTATTTGGAAGGGCCATCGCCATCGCCATCGGTGCCCTGCTCATGGCCACAGGACTTGAAATTTTCCTTGTTCCAAACCACGTTGTCGACGGAGGAATTACCGGTATTTCCATCATGCTTTCGCATATTACCGGCGTAAATCTAGGAATCTTTCTTTTTGTACTAAATCTTCCGTTTGTATTTATTGGGTACAAGCAAATGGGGAAAACATTTGCCCTTTCCACTATTTTTGGCATACTGGTTGTATCCATCTTAACTTCTGCGTTCCATGAAGTCCCCGCGTTTACCGCAGACGTTCTCCTTGCTACCGTTTTTGGAGGAATTATTCTCGGAATTGGAATTGGACTCGTTATTCGCTACGGCGGAGCGCTTGACGGTACGGAGATACTTGCCATTTTAATTAGTAAAAAAATTCCGTTTTCCGTAGGGGAAATTGTGATGTTTTTCAACTTCTTCATTTTAGGAGCAGCAGGATTTGTGTTCACGTGGGACCGCGCCATGTATTCTATCCTTGCTTACATCATTGCAGCCAAAGCCATTGATACAGTTGTAGAAGGATTGGAAGAATCAAAATCAGCCTGGATTATCAGTGAGCATTCCGATGACATTGGCGATGCGATTAATGCGCGTCTAGGTCGAGGCGTTACCTATTTGCACGGTGAAGGTGCTTATACGGGTGATGATAAAAAAGTAATTTTCTGCATCATTACGCGTCTGGAAGAATCAAAGCTAAAAACCATTGTTGAAGATTTTGACCCTACTGCCTTTTTAGCCGTTGCAGATATTACCGAAGTCCGCGGCGGACGCTTTAAAAAACGAAACATTCACTAAAAAACGCGTAGAAAGCACCATGCTTTCTGCGCGTTTTTTATGTAAAAGAGACTTTTTGAACCCGCTTAAACCACTCATAACAAAGAAGCACAATTAAACATAAGTCGATTAAATCGCCTCCGTAATACATCAGCATAGCCCCTTGCTGCGCTCCTTCCGCCGAGACGTGCATAGGCGGGTGAGCGTACACATATTTTGATAAAATACCGTGAGCGGCAAGAGCAAGAACCAATACGGATGCTCGGTGCATAAAAGTTTTTTGATGCGGCGAAGGATCAATTGAAATCATTGACACGGTGAATAAATAGCCGGCTAAAAATACGTGAATATGTACAGCGACATGCACGAAAAAAGAATGATGCATCATTCCATACAGACTTGTTGTATAAAGAATCCAAAGTCCTCCTACGTTAAGAACAGAAGCTGTCACCGGACTGCTGATGAACCGAACAAACCGTCCTTTTAAAAGTTTTGACACTTTTCTGGCTGCATGAACCGGAAGCGTGCGAAGCAGCAGCGTAAGAGGTGCTCCTAACGCCATTAAAAGCGGAGCTAGCATACCTAAAAGCAAGTGCCCCGTCATATGCGCGGTAAAGTCCATATGAGCACGAGCTGCGAGCGGTCCTGCTACAGAAGATATGGCGCATAAAATACCAAGTGTCCAGCTACACCTCCTATATAATGACCATCTTCTATATGCTGCATTTGAAGTCGATACAGCCCACATGTATAAAAAAAAGGCAGCGACAAAAGGCAGAGCTAATAAAAGCTGAGATAGTACTCCATATTTAATCATGATGTGCACCTTGGTTACGTGTAAACCATGTTAAAATGATCCCAATAAGCAGCATCAAACATGCAAGTACATTCCACGTAATATCATAAGGTGCAATCTTCACTCCGTACCGGATTTGATGAAGTCCCATAAGCTTATGCTGCACGGTCCCGTCATAAAGCTGAAACGCCCCGGCTCCAAGCAATACTCCTCCTATCCACCTTTTCATCCACCAGCCGTGCCGGCGCCTGAGATCTGCCACCATAAAAAGTGATGCGATTGTAGCAAACCAGCTGAAGGCGTGAAACAAGCCGTCTGACACTAAACCAGCGGCCGTTGTGGATTTATCGTAAAAGTGATGCCAATGAAGCAGCTGATGAAACACTGCTTCATCAATAAAAGCAACTAACCCTATCCCAAACAAAAAGCCTGACCAGCTATTTCGACTGCGGTGAATTACGCGCTGGTTCATAGTTGCTTCGCTTTTCTTTTCCATATCTTTACCTCCCTGTCAACTCTTCAAGTTTATATCGATTCTAATGAACGTATACCCTATTGAAGAGAGATAAATCTATAATATGGAAAAACAGGAGTTATATCCTAATGTTCTTTTCACTATCTTTTCACTATAAAGATATATGATAGTATTTGCGAAGCCAATTAACATATTTTTTCATAGTTTTACTCCCTTTCTAACGACCTGTTTCCCCAAAGCAGGTCGTTTTTATATCCCGCTTCTCTTTTCACCATTTTTTCACCATAAAGGTATAGGATAGTACTTGCGAAGCCAATTAGCATATTTTTTCATAGTTTTACTCCTTTTGAAGATCTGCTTCCCCAGAGCAGGTCTTTTTTTATATCCCGCTTCTCTTTTCATCATTTTTTCACCATAAAGGTATAGGATAGTATTTGCGAAGCCAATTAGCATATTTTTTCATAGTTTTACTCCCTTTCTAATGACCTGTTTCCCCAAAGCAGGTCTTTTTTTATATCCCGCTTCTCTTTTCATCATTTTTTCACCATAAAGGTATAGGATAGTACTTGCGAAGCCAATTAGCATATTTTTTTCATAGTTTTACTCCTTTGTGAAGACCTGCTTCCCCAGAGCAGGTCCTTTTTTGTTTGATGTTTCTTTTCACTGTTTTTTCACTATTGGGCGGTAAGATAGTATGTGTAAAGCCAATTAGCATATTTTTTCATAGTTTTACTCCCTTTCTAAAGACCTGTTTCCCCAAAACAGGTCTTTTTTTATTTTTTCTAAAAGCTTCCATCTTTTCACCGTTTTTTCACTTTTCTTTTGTATACTAAGTTTGTCAAAGCAATTTCATCATTTTTCATAAATGACCCCTATTTATTCCCCGCTTTTTGTGAGCGGGGCTTTTTTTATAAGAAAAGAATATTTTTTAAAAAAGCTTTCCTCTTTTCACCGTTTTTTCACTTTTCTTTTATATACTATTCTTGTCAAAACAATTTCATCATTTTTCATAGATGTACCCTATTTGCACCCGCTTCTTGTAAGCGGGACTTTTTTTTCCATACAAAAAAGCTTAACCCCGAGGTTAAGCTTTTTTCTTCTGCTTGCGAAGAACAAGCATCATAATCGTAATAATGGTAAACGCAATAAACGCTAAAAAAGGAATGGTGATAAACCCAAGCCAGTTAATATATTGACCTGAGCAAGGAACACCGCTTGTACACGTTTCAAATGCTTTAAGAGCCGGTATCTTCTGCAGGCAATAATGATAGCCTGAAAGCGCCATACCAATCACCGAAAACGGCAGGACGTATTTGTAGATGAACGTATCATTCCGATACACGGCTACACCTAGCACAATCGCGAGCGGATACATTAAAATTCGCTGATACCAGCAAAGTTCACACGGGATAAAGTGAAGAACTTCACTAAACGTTAAGCTTCCAAGCATCGCGATAAGCGCTGTAATCCACCCGAAAACTAAAGACTTGTTCATTATTTGTTCTCCTTAGCCGCATCTTTGACCATTTGATCAAAGTCATCGATTGTTTTTCCTTCGAATTTTTTGCCGCCTACATAAATGGTTGGTGTACCTGTAATGCCTAAGTCATTGGCTGTCTTCATATCTTGATCAAACGCATCTTTTCCTTTTCCATCTTTAAATGCACTCGCTACTTTTTTTGCATCGGCATCGCTAGATACTTCTTTCAGCGTATCTTCTAAGTAGGATTCCGTTAAGACATCTTTCTTTTCGTCCGCTGCGTTTTGCTTTTTATAAAGAAGTTCATGGAATTTCCAAAATGTATCGTTTCCAAGCTCTTTGTATACCGTCTCGGCAAACTCTGCTGCACGAGAAGAGTCGTTGTTGATAAACGCATAGTTCATAAAGTAGAATTTGACTTTACCTGTATCTACATAATCTTTTTGAATCAGCGGGAAAAAGGATTCCGTGAAGTTTTTACAAGCCGGGCATTTGTAGTCTCCAAACTCTACCACTTCTACCGGAGCTGACTCTTTTCCAAGATACGGCTGATTATCATATGTAAGAGCGGCCTTTTCATCTCCTCCGCCCTTTGACATATTAGAAAGGACGATTAACCCTAAAATACAGACCGCAATAATTCCAATCACCCAAAAAATCCACTTGCTCGAGGACGTTTGCTGATTGGGCGTTACTTTTTTCTTTTTCTTTGCTTTTGACACAATCTCATCTCCTTCTTTTCTTTCTCTCTCTTAAAAACTTACAAAGCTGTTAGAGCTGTAAAAATTAGCGCACACAAAATAAAAAACACGTATAGCGACGTCAGCGTTAAAACAACAGGAGGCTGCATCGGCATTTTGGTTTCCGGATTTAAAATATATTGAATGCGATAATTAACCGACGTATCAGCAAATGATACGTGCGCACACGAAAGACTACCCTGTCCCGTTTTTACCATTTTTAAAAGCGCGCTGCCGATGTGAGCAGGCGTGCCATTTTTCACAATGGCATCTTGATCAGCCAGCACTTCACGCATGACCTTGAAGCGTTTATGGCTCCATTTAATAAACGGAATATACCATAGTGCAGAAGCAAGCGTGCTTAGTAAAAATGTTTTGAGCGGATCTTTGTTTGCAACGTGCGACTGCTCATGGTAAATAACAGCTTCTAGTTCATTTTCATCAAGCACAGACAGCAATCCTGTAGACAGGACGATATGCGGTGTAAACAACCCCATTGTTAATGCAATGGGCTGATCTGTTGTTAAAACTGTTAAATTCTTTCCGTACGCTTTTTGCAGGTTAGTCGTTGTTGTTTCATCTCGCAGCTTCGTAATCATTTTACGGACTTTCCGCATTTGAATCACTTGCTTTACAGCTTTAATGAACAGCACGAACATCGTATGAAAAACAACCGCATTCAGCATGTATTCAATAAAAAACAAGCCGAAAAAGTGGGCTACTTTATTACAAAGTAAAATTAAGTTGAACGATAAATTCCATCCAAACAGCAAATGCAGCACATACATGCCCATTTGCATAAGCAACGTCACGGCAATAAAAAAGCACAGGTTAAAAATAAGCTTAGAACGCTTTAGTATTCCTTGATTCATTGATTATTCATCCTTTTTTAACTGTTTGACTTTTGATTCGAGCATGCTTAGCAGTGAATCATCCACTTCTTCTAGCGCATCAAGCATATGAGTAACAGCAAGCGAGCCAAATTCATCGATTAATTCGTGCGTTAACTCTTTCGACTGAGCATCGATAAATTCCTCTTTAGAAAGAATTGGCTGATACATTGATGTACGTCCTTTTAGACGCTTTTGCAACACGCCTTTTTCCACCAATCGATTCATAACGGTCATAACGGTGTTGAAGTTAACTGCTTTTTCTTTCTCAAGCACGTGCTGCACGTCTTTAATGGACATTTCACTTCCGTTCCATAAAGCCGTCATAATTTTCGCTTCAAGCGGGCCAAAAAAGCGATTAAGGCCGGTTTCATTAAATTTGAATTTTTCAATTTTCATATTTGACACCTCACACTACCAATTGTAGTGTGAGGTGTCAAATCCGTCAACTTTTCCATGACAACTGCCTTACAATTGTCATAATCACTTTTTTACTTCATCGGTTAAATGCTGAATGGACAGCACAACTGTATCGAGCTTGGCTTCGATTCGGTGAAGTAAATAAAGCGTCACCACCACTGGAAAACCAACGTCTGAGACAAGCGTAAACCATTCTGTCATCTTCCTCTCTCCTTTTAAAAAAGCCCTTCGCACCGAAGTGGAAGGACTTTCATTTTTAAATCGTAAATTCCGTTACATTTCGCTCGACGATTTGAGCGCCTTTTTTAGCAACGAGCGCTCCGCCGCTTGAAGTAAAAACATCGCTTGCGATCAGCGCGTTCATTGCTGCTGTAATGGTTGCCGCGTCTAACGTATCTTTTGGTGATTCAATCGATAGGCTTACCGCTTTTTGTGACTCATTCAAAAACTGCATCGTTAAAGTTTTCATACTCTACCTCTTTTCTTATTTTAAAAGTGAAAACGTGACAACTTCGTTGATTTCAACAAGCGGAAGCGACTGCAGGCTGGCAATGGTTTCACTTGCTGTGATGAGCGCATCTGCAGAACTTCCAGGCTGAATGTTCATATAAGACTTTGTCTTCAAATCAGGTTTTCCATCCTCTTTTATTCCTTGTTCTAATACTAAGCGAAGCTGGCTTGAATGCTGAATTTTTTCTGCCATCTTTTATTCCCCCTTTCACTTTATATATAGAAATGGAAATAGGAAAGAGGGATGATGGAAACATAAAAATTTTTGGTTTATAATGGGAGATAGTCTGAGTTAGAAAGAGGCTTTGGTAATGAGAAAGTGGAGCTTTTTATTTTTTGTTCTAGCATTCATGCATCCAGTTTCAGCACTTGCTGACGACGGTGCAGATGAAAAAAAGCTTGGTCCGTTTTACTACACGGTTTCTCATGATTATAGTCGAGAAAAATGGGATGTAGGGGTGTTAAATCAACAAGACAAAACGAACATTCCTGAAACTGATTTGAACGATGAAACGCTAAGATTGTTTCAGCGTACGGTTGATGATTTAGCAGACCTCGCGATTCGATTTGCTGCTATGAGCGTACTGCTTGTATGTTCACTCGTTGTTTTTACGTACTTTCGCATTCAAAAAAAGCGCCCTTTTCTCCGCTTATTTTTTGTTTTTTCAAGCGTTGGCTTTCTATTTTGCGTCTATACATCATTGGAATTATTTAAAAAAACTGAACAAGCAAAATCTTTATTTTACTTACTATGACTTGAAACCAAAAAAACCAGCCGATTGGCTGGTTTTTTCATGCATTTCTTACAGTTATGTAGTTCTGTTCATACGTCATTTCTTCCGTTTGCTTTTGCTGCTCCAGATGGTAATAAGCAGCGCATACTCCTCCTAACCCAGCCAGTGCTAGGACAATTAGAAGTATGGATGTCGCTTTTTTCATTGCCTTTTCTCCCCTTATGTTTAACCCTACCTAGCAACGGCATCCGTAAAAAAGAGTCCCCTTTCTCTTCTTTACTTGCTCATTACTTACGAAAGATATTATCATACTTTTTTTCACTTTTGTCATTTTTTTAGCTATTGTCAAAAAATTGTATATTTTATCCTTGATTTAATGAGTGTTTAAGAAAGTCAATGGACTGGTTTTTTGAAAGGCCAAACGCTGTCACGATATAATCAACGTAGGCAAGAAGCTCCAGATTCCCTCCTAATTTTGTCGTTTTAAATGACCGATTAAATCGATATTGCTTTTTATCTGAAAAGACGAGCCCTTCTTTCTCTAGAAATGTTTGAAATTGCTCATGTGGAAAGTAAAGCACATCGTTTCGAACGTTCTCTAAGTCAATCACAATAATCATATCTTCCAGCTCTGCTTTTAATTCCATCATACAATCGATGTATCCGCCGATGCAGCTGATTAAAGATGCGAGAAAAAAAGGTCCGTTTATATATTGAAACTGCTCAAAGATCGTCTCATCGATGTAGCTTGAAATACTTGACTTTAAAACGTCATGAATTTGTTTTGATTCTTCCATATACGGGATAGGAATATGAAACTTAGCTGATCCGTTATAAAACTGCTCCCACGCAATTGTTTTATCGTACGCATCAATCACATCTGTGCTTCGAAAAATGATGGATTCCGCTGAATAAGAAGCTTTAACAAACGGTGTATGCAGCATCACCGTACTTTCCTCATCCAAACGATAGTGTTTGGGTTCGCTAGACTTGCTTAAAATATATTGCTTTAACCGTTCTTCTTCCATTTGTTCAACTAAATGCAAATCATATAGTGGCAGCACGTACATGTTACACATCCCGTAATGAATATAGCTTTTCCCGTGCATCGGCCATTTTCTGTTATAGATCGACAGTTCTTTTGTACAAAATTCCTCTATTCGCTGCGTTTGATCCTCGGATTTTTGGTAGAGTCGATCTAAATGATAGCGATCATCGATTTCCGTAACGGGAGATGTGCCGCTTCCAATTCTTCTGTAAATTTTCCCGTAAGACATGTACGGAGGGTTCGGACCTTCGGGAATCCAAATAACAAAAACACCTTGCCCGGTGTGATCTTCAGGTGATAAAAAACGCGTAACGATACGAGGAATGGGATTGGTGACATCTTTCAGCATATTATTAATAAACAGCTCATATTCTTTTCGCTCAAGCAGGTTAATGGAATGGTCGTCTTCATCTACGCCAAAAATAAGCCACCCTCCTTTTTCATTGGCAAACGAAGCGATGATATTTGGAATTTTCCGTTTGACCGTTGAGCTTACTTCGCGCTTGAACTCCAGCTGATAGCCTTCTTCTAAATGTTTTTCCATCATGCGCTGCACATCTGAAAACTCAATTTCTCCAATTGTTTTTTTCTTTCCGTCTTCGCTTATAAATGGTGAATAAAACGATTCTTCGTTCACTTGTCTTCCCCTCCTCACCACTTCTATTTAACTTATCCATATGATGAGAAGTAAAAAGACAGTCATACTTCTTTTATTTTTTTCGGAAAAACAACTTTTTTCCAAATTCATCCTGCTTTATATTATGATAGAAAACGAGGTGAATAATATGATTGAAGCGATATTTTTAGATCGAGATGGAACAATTGGCGGCAGTAATGAAATACAATATCCAGGTAATTTTCAGCTGTTTCCCCAAGCAAAGCAAGCGATTATAGACATAAAGAAACAAAACATTCCGCTGTTTTCCTTTACCAATCAGCCCGATGTTGCAAAAGAAAAGGTAAAGAAATCAGACTTTATCTCTGAGCTTTTAGCGTTTGGGTTTGATGCTGTTTACCTTTGTCCTCATGAAGATTCGGACAATTGTTCGTGCCGCAAGCCAAGGCCGGGCATGCTGTTACAAGCAGCCGAGGAGCACAGCTTAAATTTGGCTAACTGCATCGTGATTGGCGACCGGTGGAAAGACCTCGTAGCGGCCCATGCAGCAGGAGCACAATGTATTTTAGTGTTAACAGGGGCTGGGCACGACACGTTACATGCACGGGGAAAGTGGGCTGACGTACAACCAGCCTTTATTGCAGCCAATATACAGGAAGCTGTTGAATTTATCTTTACATCACTGAGTTCACAGCCGATACTACCGCATTCACATACTCGTTAAATAGCTCATTATTCTGTAATAATTGTTCGTATTGCGGCGTTGTGATTTCAAGCTGCAGTCCCTTATGCCGCTGATTGTCGTTTGCGATATTTCGAGGTGAAACGCCTTTTAAATGCACGGGCGTTTCACTGATCGGAAAACCTGAGAGTGCATGACGCACCGCTTTTTCTAACTCTTCGTCTCTTCCGCCGATATAAGTGGTGCAGACGTCGCTGTAGGCACCGTGAAGAGAAATCGTGACCGCTGATTTTTTAACAAGGTGACGCGCCATTTCTTCATCGTAGTTTGCAGACGTAACATGCAATTCAAACGGATTTTCTGTTTTCAGCGTTTTAAATACGTACACCGTTGCGTTCAGCTTTTCTGCTATTTTTTCTGCTACTTCTTCTGTCCCAATTTCCATCGTTCCTCCGTGAATCGCAAGCACAACAATTTCTCTCCGGCGAATGACACATTCTATTTCGTAATCAATTCCCGCTCGTTCACACTGTGATAGTTCTTGAAAACTTTGATACACATCCCTCATCTGTTTCTTCACACCTTTCTTTTATCTTTCATATACCCAGGCTTTATTTTTCCTTTTTCTTCATATAGTAAAAGTAGTAAAGGGATTAACCCTTTGTTTACGCGTTCATTTTTGTTTTTATACTTTATATTTTAGTGTGCACAAAAATTTTTTTTGAAATTCGAAATAAAAGTATTGCCAAACAAACCGTCCAGACGGTAAAGTATTCTAGGGAAAATCAAAAAGGAGGAAATTCATGTGTCTACATATGATGATATATTGCTTGCAGCCACGCAGGTTGTGCAGCGTGACGGCGTTGGAAATTTAACGCTCGAAAAAGTAGCAAAAGAAGCCGGTGTTAGTAAAGGCGGCTTGTTGTACCACTTCTCATCAAAAGATGAATTGATTCAGCAAATGCTCTATTCAGTCACAAAGCAATATGATGACGGGCTACACGTGCAAATTGAACATGATGATGCTCCTGGCAAATGGAGTCGGGCTTATCTCGCTGAGACGCTTCATGACCTTCAGCGTGAACAAGCGATGAGCGCAGGGTTACTTGCAGGTATTGCAACGAATCCTGAACTTCTGCAGCACCTTCAAACACACTATGAAAAGTGGCAGCAGCATATTGAACAAGACGGCATTGACCCTGTCCTTGCTACCATCGTGCGCTTAGCAGCCGATGGATTATGGTTCAGCCAAATGTTTGGGCTCGCACCCGTGGATCCAGACATGCAAAAACAGATTCAACAACAACTTCGGAAATTAACAGAGGAGGGTTTTCGATGAAAGCCTATTTATTTTTAGCAATTGCAATTAGTTCAGAATTATTTGGTACATCTATGTTAAAAGCATCAAACGGATTTACAAAATTTTGGCCTAGTCTTGGTGTTTTATTAGGATTTGGTCTTGCTTTCTATGCGCTTTCCACATCACTTCAGCACATTCCACTCAGCGTTGCATACGCCATTTGGTCTGGTGTAGGAACTGCTGTGACAGCTGTAATTGGCGTAGTCATTTGGAAAGAAAGCGGCAGTCTTACGATGGTATTTGGCATCGTATTAATCATTGCAGGAGTCATTCTTTTAAATTTAAAATCAGTGGCTCATTAAAAAAAGAGCCAGTAAATACTGACTCTTAAGCAAAGGAGGAAAATCGACTGTCTACTTATGAAAGTAGTATGTATCGTTTTCCTTTTTTTATACTCTTTTATAGATTAAACGGATCTAGGAATTTAACAGATGGGTATTTGTCCTGGAACAAACGCCATACAAAGTCGTTTTCAAACATAAGAACGGAATGCTTATCACGGTCTTCTACTAGCATCACGCGAGAATCTAGCATGCGATCTTCGATTGTTGCTTTGTCTACCCATTTTGCAATGTTGTGAGACATGCGTGTGAATTCAAGATCGACATTGTATTCACCTTTCATGCGGTGTTCAAACACTTGGAACTGAAGTTCACCAACTGCTCCTAAAATATAATCTCCAAAGAACGGCGTACGATAGAGCTGTACGGCTCCTTCTTGTACAAGCTGATTAATCCCTTTTTCAAAGTGCTTGGATTTCATTGCGTTTTTCGCACGAACTTTTACAAACAGTTCAGGCGGGAACTTTGGAAGAGCATCAAATTCGAATACTTTTCCTTCTCCTACAATTGTGTCCCCGATTTGATACGTGCCTGAATCATATAAACCAATGATATCTCCAGGATACGCTGTGTCTACTGTTTCACGGCTTGACGCCAGGAACTGATGAGACTGCGCTAGCTTCATTTTACGGTTTGTTCTTGCTAACGTCACGTTCATTCCACGCTCGAATTTCCCTGAACATACGCGTACGAATGCAATGCGGTCGCGGTGAGCTGGGTTCATGTTCGCTTGAATTTTAAAGATGAAACCTGAGAAGTTTTCATCCGTAGGCTGAACGGTGCCATTCGTTGATTCACGAGGCTGCGGCGGTGATGTTAATTGTAAAAATGAATTAAAGAAAGACTGTACACCAAAGTTTGCAATCGCACTTCCGAAGAAAACAGGTGTTAATAGACCTTGCTTTACTTTTTCAATTGAAAAATCATTACCTGCTTCGTCTAATAGAGATAAATCATCCACTAAGCCTGGTAAATACATTTCATCGACGTGCTTTTTAATTTCATCGTCGATATTTTCACCGTCAAAGTCTGCAAAATATGACTCTTTGTTTCCTTGGTATACTTCAATTTGTTTTGAAAAACGGTCATACGTTCCTTGGAATCGTTTCCCCATGCCAATTGGCCACGTTACAGGGTATGATTCAATACCGAGTACATCTTCAATTTCTTCAAGCAGCTCAAGCGGCTCTTTTCCTTCACGGTCTAATTTATTGATAAATGTTAGGATGGGAATACCGCGCATACGACAAACTTTAAAAAGTTTAAGCGTTTGTGCTTCAATCCCTTTTGTTCCGTCAATAACCATGACCGCACTGTCTACAGCCGTTAAGGTACGATACGTATCCTCACTGAAGTCTTCGTGTCCTGGTGTATCCAAGATGTTAATAAAGTGATCTTTATACTCAAACTGCATAACACTTGATGTAACCGAAATTCCACGTTGTTTTTCGATTTCCATCCAGTCAGATGTAGCAAACTTGCCTGATTTTTTTCCTTTAACCGTTCCGGCTGAACGAATCATTCCACCCAGTAACAGCATTTTTTCTGTTAACGTTGTTTTCCCGGCATCCGGGTGAGAAATAATGGCGAATGTACGACGCGAATCGACCATTGTTTCTTGAAGTTGGTTGCTCATACGTTTTAAAATCCTTTCTGCTCTACAATTCCTATTTTCATCATTTCATTATACGCTTTTTTTATACTGCGTGACTAGTTTTTTTCATATTTGAATACTTCTACAAAATCAAAGAAATCGTCAACAAGGTGTAAAAAGCGAACAAGAAAAGACCCCTTTTATAAAAGGGGCCTTCTCCCAGTTTAGTTTAACGAACGACCAGAGAAACGTTCTGCTGATCGGCTTAAACTTTATAAAAAAAATTACTTTTGAACGTTAGCAGCTTGTGGTCCACGGTTGCCTTCAACGATTTCAAATGTAACTTCTTGACCTTCTTCTAAAGTTTTGAAACCTTCGCCTTGGATAGCAGAGAAGTGTACGAATACATCGTCTTGTCCTTCTACTTCGATGAAACCGAAACCTTTTTCAGCGTTGAACCATTTTACTTTACCTTGTAACATATCTCTTTTCCTCCTTGTGTGACAATCCACACATTGTGTATTACTCTATTCCTGCTCTTACAATAAGTCAAGACGAACACTTCGAACTATCCTTACCGAACAAAAATAAGCACTTTTATTGTAACAAATCCTCCAAAAAATTTCAAAGGAATTTGCACATTCTTTTTGTTTGCTTCTATCCCTTACCTACAGCCTTTCTACCCCTTTTTAAGCAGCCGAATGTGAACGCATTATCCGCACTTCTTCTTGATGTTTTTTCTTGTATAACGATCCTTTAAATGGATAACGCTATAGAGATAGATACTCTTTCTATTTATGAGAAAGCAGGTGACATCACAAGCGATGGAAGACATTCTTTTGTCCCTTCTTAGAACCTTTGTTTCTTTTATTATCTTAAGCATTACAACTTTCCTGATTGGAAAACAAATTAACACGCATAATAATCATTTTACATTTGCAATGTCCATCATTATTGGATCGTTCATCGCAAATATGGGATTTGATTTAAAATTAAAATTTCTGCCGATGTTCGCTTCTTTTGCTTTTCTTGTGGCCATTCATTTTCTTTTAGCATCAACAGCTCTAAAAAGCAGGCGCTTACGAAAATGGATTACAGGCCGTCCGACGGTTATTATGGAAAAAGGAAAGCTTCTTGAAGCAAATATGAAAAAAGTCAAATATTCTATTGACGACTTGAATCAGCATTTACGAGAACTAGGAACGTTCAACATTGCTGAAGTAGAATTTGCTGTTTTAGAAGTAAGCGGAAAACTGTCAGTATTAAAAAAAGCAGCTTATCAAAACATTGCCAAACAGGACGTTTTGTCTAAGCCGTTTAAAGAAATGAATTTACCGGTAGAACTCATCATGGATGGAGAAATTATTCATAAAAATTTAACATCTCAATATACCGAACAATGGATCAACCTTGAGCTTTCAAATCGTCAGCTTCAGTTGAACCAAGTGCTGTATGCAGTTGTGTCAACAAACGGCATGCTCTATGTAGATGTGTATAAAGATCAGCTGTCCGCTCCTACAGACAGAGAATAAGGTTGAGACATAACTAAACGAGTTTAATTCTCCATCAAGAATCAAACTCGTTCGGATAAAATACGTTTACTGTGCCATCTCTTCAACGGTCCCTTCTTTTAAGCCGTAGTAGTTCCGTTCAAATCGCTTTATTTCTTGATCATAGCGGCGTACTTTTGCATCGGCTAGCTGGCGGCTTTGTTTTGTTTCTTCAAGCAGCTCGACCTGCTGATCAATTTGAAAAATAGTCGTCGTCAACTCGTCTTGATAATCATAAATTTCATTTTGAATATCCACGCATACGGGCAAACGATTTGCTAAAATAAAGTCCGTCATTTGCATAAGCACTTTTTTACGCTCTACTTCTTTCACTTTGCTTTTGACAGCTCGTTCTGCAGAACGGAACGTCAGCCTTACTTTAGAGAAGAAGTCACCTTTAATCGAAAGCTTACGCTGCAGTTCTTCTACATCTTGTTTTAATGATTCATGCTCTTCAATCATTTTTTGAAGCACAAGCCCTCCGTTTAATGATGTGAGCTCCATTTCATCAAGCTGATGGCGAATAGCTGTTTTGAGGGTTTCAATTTGTTTCACCGTCTTTTTCTCCGTAGCTCGGAGCTGCTTAACATACTGCTCTGTTTTATAAATAAAGCTGTCCAACCGTTCACGGTCAAACAGTGACTGCTCTTTCTTTTTTACATAATCTTGATACGCTGTGTGTACAGATGACCATTTAATCAGCAGAGACTGATAATTCAACAGCTCATCCTGATGCTCAAGCTTGTACGTCCACATCAGCTGAACAACTACTAATAACAGCGGTAAAAAAGTTCCAGCTTCTTTGCGTTTTGCAATAATTTCATGACTTTCAAAGCTCGCCATTAAAAACAGCGGCGCATTCATACTAAATAGCAGTGCTGGCGGGTAATTAACGGGAATAAAAATACTCATTACGGTTGCCATAAGGCCTGAAATAGCAGGGTATGCGTGCGGAGGAAGCTGTTTGTATAGCTCGATTGTCCCTTTTTTTTGCAGCAGTTTCACAAGCGATTCCTGCTGATAGTCTCCTAATGCATCAATCATTCTTTCTTGATACATGGGGTTTAGCTGTTCAATCCAATTCATCAACTGCTGCTGAAACACAACTTGCTGACGATTTGTAGCAATCATGTACTGCGAATCAATTAGATGAAAGAACAGTCGGATTTGATGGCGCATTACGTCTTCTAGCGTATGACAGCGTGCAATTGAAAACAGCTCATTGTATTTAGATACAAGCAAATTTCCAATGTTATCACTTAACTCGTACAGCTCGCCATTTGTCGTAGCATGAGAAACAGGAAGTTCAAAAAACTTCGCCATTTCAAGCAAAATATGCAGATGCATGTCTACTTCAGGCTGTTTTTCAAGCAATTTCATTTCTTCTACCAATGATGCTTGAAAATCCGTATGCTCCGTTTGCTGATACTGTGCTGACATTTCCGTATAAATGCGGTGGTCACATAACACATAAGCAGCTCTTAGGATATCGCCTTTAGACGTAAGCAACCCATACAATAACTGTTGTCCGTTCATCTTCACACCGTCCTTCATTAAATTTTCTTACTATAGCTTTCTATCATTTTATACTTTTTCTATAAATTCGATGCAATAGTTCAAATTTCCTGTTATCTTTCTTCTTGCTTTCTTAATACGAAGAGTGCCGTCCAACATGACATCAGTGCAGGCGGGATCATCCAAGTCATATATCGCCACTCACCCGTCACAAGCGCCATAATGAGAAAGATGAGCGGAAAACCTATTAGTACTATGATAACACGTGCTCGGCTTACCGTTTTTTTCATAGTGCATCGCCCCTTCTGTTCGTCCCTTATTCCTATAATACCCTTTCGCTTCTATAGCATTAAACACCTTTATAAACCGTTCGTACATTTCCTTGTTTTCTAGACAGTCTATGACATAAGTTTTAAAAAAGAACAGAGGATACCTCTTACTTTGATGAATCTCGTAAGCAGCTTTTATGTTTTGACAAGCTAAATCGAGAAAAATGTGTTATGGTAAAAGAAAATTTCGTTTTTACTACCTACATTGAAACGAAAGGGTTGATCGTATGAATATTTTTTTGATTGGCGCAAGTGGCAGGACCGGACAGGAATTAATAAAGCAAGCGATTAAAAACGGACATTATGTAAAAGCATTTGTGCGAAATCCATCTAAGCTTAAGATAACGCATGCGAACGTACACATCATACAAGGGGACGTGCTTGATTATTATGAAGTTTGTCAGGCCATGCGGGGGTGTGATGCAGTAATTTCTTGTCTTGGAACCGAAAATCTAGGGCATTCTACCCTTTTAGTAGAAACGACAAATCTGCTGATTCAATGTATGAACGAAAACGGAATTCAGCGTATCGCCTACACGGCTTCAGCGGGAATCGACGGAGAAATTCCTGGGATGACGGGCTGGCTTGCTCAGCGTATTTTAAAAAATGTGCTTCGCGATCATCACGAAGCCGTGAAGCTCTTGAAGGTAAGCGGACTCGACTGGACCGTTGCTCGGCCAATGGGTTTAACGAGCGGTCCATTAACCACGTATTATCGTATAGGAGAAGCTAGCATACCAGAAAACGGACGCAATATCAGCCGTTCTGACGTCGCTCATTTTCTCCTTCAAGCCGTAGAAAACAACAGGCACATAAAAAAATCACTAAGTCTTTCGTATTAAGTGTTCTAAAGGAGTGTTGATAGTGAACCTATCAAAAATTTTTCTAAAAATAAGTCTTGTACTTTTAATGGCATGCGTCTTTATTGAAGGTAATTTTCAGCTGGCGCTTGGCATCTTTGCTGCTGTTTGCATGCTTGTCATTATTTTTGCCAAGCCTCTTGCAAAATCGCTGCTTCCTGCTAATAAAAAAACAGGAAAAAAAGACCGCGAAACGTTAATGATGATTATTAGTGTGATCGTTTTTATTTCAGGAAGCTTTTTTATTGCGTAGTACTGTAAAGAAAACGGACTTAAATCCACATTTTCAATCATATAAAGGGCTGTGCTGTAGGTCGAATATTCGACTTATGACACAGCCCTTTTTTAGTTTTAATAAGGTATCTTTTTAAAATAGCTTCTGTTCTTTTATATACATACCATTCCATTATTTAAGCAAATTACCTACCAAACCCTCTTATGCTTTTTTCATCAGCTCACATAATATATGTAGAAGATGTCAGAAGACAAGCGTCAAACGATTTACATCTAGAAAAAGGAGGAAGATAAATGAAATGCCCCCATTGTGCTTATTCTAATTCGAAAGGGGTAAAATTCTGCTTAAATTGCGGCCATGAAATCGTGGACCACAACGAAAACTACAGCATATTCTACTTGTTTGCCCATCGTGTTGATAAAATTCCGAGAAATGAACGTTCCGTTGAACCTAAGTTTCGAAATATATTTTCTCGAGTCTTCCGACAGCACAGTGAAATGGAAGCTGAACGGCTTTTTATTGTAGGGACAGGGCTTACGACTCCTAAAATAAAAGAAGTTGTAAATACATGGCCAAAACCTTGGCTTTTTGCAAGGGTCTTTCTTATTGCGCTTGTCGCATACTTAGGCCTATATCTAGGCGTAAGTTTGTTCGAAAACATCAACTTTATACCAGGTCTTATTGTAGTCGGTGCTTTTGCAGTTCCATTTACTACTCTCATTTTCTTTTGGGAAATGAACGCTCCCCAGAATATTGCTATTTACAAAATTGTTTATGTCGTTTTTATTGGCGGAATCCTTTCACTTTTATTAGCACTTGTGTTTTACGATATTCTTGGAAATAACACAAACGTGATTGTAATTGGAATATGTGAGGAACTGGCTAAAGTTATCGCTGTTATTTATTTTGTGCGCAATCTTAAATATAGATATATCCTTAACGGCCTTCTTTTAGGAGCTGCAATAGGAGCTGGTTTTGCTGCTTTTGAAACCGCTGGCTATGCTCTACGGGCACTTCTTTCCGGCAGCTTTCACATGCTTTATTCCACAATACTCTGGCGCAGTATTTTTGCTCCTGGAGGACATGTGGCTTGGGCTGCCTTGACTGGAGCTGCCATATGCATCGTACAAGGAGATAAGAAATTTCAGTGGAACATGCTGATAAAACCGAAATTTCTCGGTGTATTTTTGCTTGTCGTTTTTATGCACGCTCTTTGGGACTCACCTATACTAGGTGTTGTCCCAGCAGGACATACGATTTTGACGGTTGTCTTATGGATTTTAGTATTCAGTATGATCCGTATTGGTCTAAAAGAAATCGCGGATAAAAAGTTGGAGTTGACCTACTCTAAAGAAAATCCTACACCCTCTTAGGAGATGTTCAGCTTGCGTTAAGCTGCTCATTTTAACTTTTTATTACCTTTATGTTTCATTTTGAAAATTGGTGTTACAAATTGTAAAAAACAGCATTCAAATTACCTGTACATGATATGATAACCTCAATAACATGAAAGGGTGACTTGGTGAATGAACCTTACTGAAATTAAGCATATGATAACAAATTTAGTAAATTATAAAGATAGTGACATTACTCATACTCTTGCTAATAGGTTTACACTGAGTTATTCAGAACAATTAAACAGTTTTCAAATCTGCGACATTGAGAACGATATTATTTATCGTTATGAAGAACTGGAAACAGCTGCGTTAGCTTTGTTTAATATGATCCATAATCTTCCTAAGACCATTAATAGACATATTAATTCGTTTGAGCAAGTTTAAAACAGACAAAAAAGTTCATTTATTAACTGACATGAGCTTTTTTGTCTGTGTCTATCTATTTTAGTTATTTATAACCTTTTTCAAAAGCAGAATATCCTTTTGAATGGCCCGTCTAATTTCTTCAACTTTACAACGTTTATATTCTTGCACTAAGCGATAGAGCTCTCTTTTAAATAAAAATTCATCTTGTTGACTACTCATAGCAGCATGCCCCTTATTAGCTTTCTATTACAAGCGATTAAAGAAAGTATTCCCTTTTCTTCTTGTAAAAAACAATTAAATTAACAAATAGATGTAGAACAAACATTTCATCCGGAGCTTATGCAAACGACGAGATGTTCTTACCTTTAGAGGAATGACAGTTGAAGAAACATAAAAAAACATTGACTACTAGCTCTCAGTCAATGTTTTTTTATTTACTTTAGCTCTAATTCATTAAAGCTAATTGGCATACTTTTATGCATTCATGTCTCCTAAACCTGGAGCGTGCTCATTTGGCATTTCAGATAAGTGAGGAACGGGAAAAGCTTCCGGTGGAGGCGTTACGCTCAAGTCTCCGCCATTTCTGCTTGGCGTCTGTCCTTGGAATATTTCTCCCATTCGGTGCGGATCTAACCTAAAATCAAATTGCGTGTTGTGATAGCCCATCTCGACAAACTTTCTGCATTCAGGGTATTTGTTAATATCATAATTTGGTACGGGGAATAGTTTGCCCCAGTCGATGCACAAAAAAAGAGCTGATTATAACCAGCTCCTTTTTCTCTATTACTTCTCTATCCCTGCTTTGATTTCTTTAATCATGCCAGCCATTGACTCAAGGCCTCCTCCAGATAAATACCAAAGGCCTGGATCAAGATACACAACGTGATTGTTTTTCACGGCGCTGATTTCTTTTACGTAATCATTTTCAACAATTTGTTTGGCTGATGATTTTTCACCAATCGCTGCGCCGCGGTCAACGACGAATAAGTAGTCTGGATTTTGTTTGACTAAATATTCGTATGAAATGCTTTGGCCGTGCTTAGCCGATGGATCTAGGCTGTCGTCTGCAGCTTTAATACCGAAGACATCATGAATTAATCCGTATTTAGAACCCGGACCAAACGCTGTCATTTTGCTATCATTTGCCATCATTACAAGCGCTTTTTTATCTAGTTTGTCCGCTTGTTTTTTCAAATCTGCAATTTGCTTATCGATCGCTGCTAGCTCTTTTTTCGCTTGATCTTCTTTATCAAAAATTTGTCCTAGTACTTTTGTGTTTTCTTTAAATGACTTCATATAATGCTGGTTATCTGTATCGATATAGATCGTCGGCGCAATTTTTGAAAATTCATCAAATGAATCTGCTTGGCGGCCTTGAATAATAATTAAGTCTGGATTTAGCTCTGCAATTTTTTCAAAATCAGGTTCTTTTAATCCACCTACATTTGCGTACTTATCATCTTGATATTTTGATAAATACTCAGGAATCGCTTGTTTTGGTAAGCCCGCTACTTCAACCCCTAGTTTATCTAGCGTATCAAGTGCACCCATGCTGAATACTACAACTTTTTTAGGGTTTTTCTCAATTTTAATTCCGTCTTTATTGAACTGATCGGTTACTGTTACCGTCTCTTTTTGCTTACTTTCTCCACCTGTTGTTTCTTTTGCTCCTTGATTACCGCAAGCAGCTACAACAATCGCAGTTAAGACTGCTACAAACATTACTAACACTTTTTTCACTTTCGTCACCTCATGAATAAATTTTATGAAAAATACACGCAAATACGCTGTCCGCCAACCGTTTCGATTGGAATATCCATATCGTATATATCCTTTAATACAGACGTTTGAATGATGGTTTCTGTTGGGCCTTCACGGATCACTTCACCGTTTTTAAGCGCCACGATGTAATCCGAATAGACAGACGCAAAATTAATATCGTGAATGACAATCACAATGGTTTTGCCTAAGTCTTCTACGAGACGTTTCAACAGCTTCATAATTTCAACAGAATGCTTCATATCTAAGTTATTGAGCGGTTCATCTAAGAAGATATACTCCGTGTCCTGTGCGATGACCATAGCGATAAAAGCTCGCTGACACTGTCCCCCGCTCAGTTCATCCAAGTATTTATCTTGAATACTTTCAAGCTTCATATAACTCAGCGCCTGATCAACCGCTTGTTCATCGCTTTTTGTTAACCGGCCTTTTGAATAAGGGAACCGGCCAAAATTCACGAGTTCACGTACGCTAAGCCTGATATTCAGCTGATTGGACTGTTTTAAAATACTCATTTTTTTAGCTAAATCTGAGCTGTCAATATTCTCTATATTTTTTCCTTCTATTGATATTGATCCTGAGTCGGCTTTAATGAGACGGCTCATAATTGAAAGCAGCGTACTTTTCCCCGCTCCGTTTGGGCCGATAAATGACGTGATTTTCCCTTTTGGAATCACGACGGATGTTTTTTCTAAAACGGTTTTTTCTCCGTATGTTTTACTGACATTTGTTACTTCTACCATGATTTATTCTCCTTTAGCAGCAAATAAATAAAGTAAATTCCGCCGGCAAAGTCAATGATGACGCTCAGCGTGGTGCTGAAGGTGAACACTTTTTCAACGATAAACTCCCCTCCGACGAGGGCTATAACACTAAGCAGCAGTGATCCCATCATTAAATAGGTGTGCTTGTACGTTTTGAACAGCTCTCTCGCAAGGTTCACAACAAGCAGTCCAAGAAAGGTGATCGGTCCAACTAACGCTGTAGCCACTGAGACAAAAATGGCAATCACAATCAGCATTTTTTTGACGAGCCCGTCATAATCAATCCCTAAATTTACCGCATGTTCTCTTCCTAACGACAGTACATCAAAAATGGATGTAAAGCGCCACACGTAAATGCCAAGCAGGATAAATATGACGGCTGCTATGTATAGCAAATCAGTATTGACATTGTTAAAGCTTGCAAATGATTTATCTTGTACAATTTGAAATTCATTCGGATCAATCAGCATTTCCATAAATGAAGACATGCTTTTAAATAACGTGCCGAACACAATTCCAACCAGTAAAATAAAGAAAATATTCTTACCGGCTTTTTTAAACATCAGTATGTAAAGCAAGACCGAAAAGATAATCATCAGAGAAACGCAAAGAAGAAAGTTAAGATTTTTGTTCATGATGACAATATTCGTCGAGCCAAAGATGTACACAATAAACGTTTGCAGAAATAAATACAGTGAATCCAGTCCTAGAATACTAGGAGTTAGAATTCGGTTATTGGTAATCGTTTGAAAGATAACGGATGAAAACGCAATGGCTCCTCCGGTTAAAACAATCGCAGCGACTTTTTCAATTCTTCGCGGCAGCGTGTACTGCCAGTAGCCTAAATCGTAGCTGATAAACAGCGCCACTGATAAAACGGCCAGCGCGGCGAGAATGATGATTTTATGTTTGTTATGCATAACGACCTCTCCTTATCAGCATAAAAAGAAAGATCGCACTTCCTATTACACCTACCATTAACCCAATAGAGATTTCATAAGGAAAAATAATAACTCTGCCTAAAAGATCGCACGCAAGTACGAACACAGCTCCAAGCAGCGCTGTATGAGGCAGGCTTTTGCGCAAATGATCTCCACGGTAAATCGATACGATATTTGGAATGATTAATCCTAAGAAAGGCAGCATGCCAACGGTCAAAATCGTAATCGACGTAATAAGCGAAACAATGACTAATCCAATGTTTACGATTTGTTTGTATTTCACGCCTAAATTGATTGAAAAGCTTTCTCCCATACCAGCAACCGTGAACTTATCTGCGTAAAGATAAGCGACTATTAAGAGCGGTATACTCAGGTATAAAAGTTCATATCTCCCTTTGACTACTAGCGAAAAATCGCCTTGCAGCCATGAAGAAAGGTTTTGAATCAAATCGTATTTGTAGGCAATGAAGGTAGCTAAGGAACTTACGATACTGCCGAGCATTAAACCGACTAGTGGAATATAAATCGTATCGTTAAATTTAATTCTGTCTAGTATTCTCATAAACAATAGATTGCCCGCCAGTGAGAAAATGAACGCAATGCTCATTTTTAATAGAGGACTTGCTGAAGCAAATACTAGTAGAGAAATCAACACACCAAGTCTTGCCCAGTCCATTGTTCCTGCCGTTGTTGGAGATACAAACTTATTTCGCGTAATTTGCTGCATAATTAATCCGCAAATACTAAGGCTCATTCCCGCCATAATAATGCTCAAAAGCCTAGGAAAACGACTAAAAAACAGCGTTTGGCTTTCTTCTTTTGTTAAATGAAACAGATCCATCGCTGACAGATCTTGTACTCCTACAAAAAGAGACAAAACCGCTAGTACAGCAAATACAAGAATTAACTGATAAAACTTCAACTTTCTTTACTCCTTTCTTCCCTCTATAAGTCTAGTTACCTCCTCCTTCATCATATGTAAATGATTATCATTATCAATTGACTTTCTTTATCATATCACTATTCTCTAAATAATCAATGGTTTTCTCAAAATTTAAGCAAAAAAATGCCTTAACAGATGGATCTGTTAAGGCATTTTAAGGTTCAATTAGACTTAAAAATAGCTATTGCTCTCTTCATACATAAGAGATTGAAACATACCTACCTCGCCCCCATTTAAGGACGAATAATAGGAATAAATGATCTGGACTGCTTTTTTCACCGCTGTTGCTTTCCGTGCAAGGCTTCGCGCTCCGTGAGGTCTCATCCCTTACGCTTTTTTCGCAGGAGTCTTCGCTTTTCCCTCTAACCACCAGCTAGAAATAACTACATACATGAAATCTACGTTCACCATAACAACAAAAAATCCGAACCATTAATAATTATTAATGGTTCGGATTTAACTTTAAGCAAAATACTTTTGTCGCAGCCTCTTTGTATCGCAATTACATATATATGAAATATATGTTTATATTTGAAAGAAATCTACTTATTTTGCAAATACATGGTTTCCGATAACTGCCGTTACTTGCTGCGTTGCAACCCATTGACTTTCAGCGATTTTCGGATTATAGAAAAACAGCGCATCGTTTTCATGCGGGTTTGATAATGCTTCGCTTACCGCTCGTTTTGATTCTTCTGATGCAGGCTGATTAATTGCTCCGTTTGCTACTGGTGAAAATTGATAGACGCCGTTTCCTAGCTGCTGATAAATAACGTCGTGAATGTTATTTGGGAATTCCGGTGAAGCTACACGGTTTAATACCACAATTGCTACCGCTACTTTTCCTTGGTACGGCTCACCTTTTGCTTCTGCCTCTACTAATCTAGCTAGTAAATCTTGATCTTGTGCAGAAACTGATGTAGACGGAGCAGTTTGTGCCGGCGCCGGTGCTTCTCCTTGAAGTTTTAATGTTTGTCCGATGGTAATGATATCACTTTGTAAACCGTTAACAGCTTTTAACTGATCCACAGTCATGCCGTTTTGTGTTGCAATATGATATAACGTTTCGCCTTGTGCTACTGTATGTACAGATGTTGCCGGACTAGCGGCAGGTTGTGCTTGTCCCTGGTCAGGAATCGTTAATGTTTCTCCAACGTAAATCATGTCGTTTTGGCGGTTATTAGCACCTTTCAGCTCATCTACCGTAACCCCATTTTGTTGGCCAAGCCCCCACAAGGTATCTCCTTTTACGACTTTGTGCGAAGCTGCTGCTGATGCTGTTCCTTGACTTGCTAGAAATGCTACAGACGCTGCAGAAGCAACTGCCCATTTTTTTACACGTTTTTTACTCACAAAAACTACCTCCTAAAATTTGAACCTGTTATTACCTTAGCACATAGATTCGCCTTTTCATTAAAAAAAACAGTAACATTTGTTCTAATTGGATTAAGTTTCTTACAGTGCCATTCATTATGTTACAACTTTTACATGACCCTTAAAGAATATGTAGAAATATGACGATTTCATTGCGAAACGAGCTTTTTATCTGTTTACTTACATTCCTCTTTCTGTAAAAAACTTGATTTAATTATGATTAATCGTAGAGATAAAAAGGAAAACAGCAGTCAAATAGAGAAATAGTGTAACTATTGAGGAATGATTCAGCGCTTCTTTGTCAATTTACGTTTGTTTATTAATAAAGGAGGTCTATTTGGATGTGTGCAAATAAAATGTATGTGACGTATAACACGGAAAAACCGGCTATTACAATTCAAGGAGCTTTTTATCATACGGGAGGAACGCAGGAAGAGTTTTTGCGGGAATTCAAGTACTGGCTTGAATCTCACGGCTGGTCATTTATGGGCGTAACAAATGAAACAACGATGACAACGGCGAACAAAGAGTTAAAAGAAACGATGGAACAGCATAAAATAGAAGGCAAAAAAGTTCAAAGACTAGAAGATTTATAACGATTGCTTCTATGACCCTTCACACATGTCCAAACGCCAATACGTAAAAAAGCCTTTAGATGAGCTAAAGGCTTTTTTACATTAACGAGAAAGTGCGACCACCTTCTGATTTTCTACTCTCTCTTCAACAGGCTTTCTCATTTCTTTTTCCGTCCATATGCCAATGCGTTTTTGTCTTTTCCCAAGAGGCTGTTTTTCACATGCATAGCAAATTTCTGAAATATCATCAAAATGAGCTAACGACATCTTTATCCCTCCTTTTCTAAATATACACAGGCAAGTTAGTATGCTTTTTCCCTTATTTTCCAACGCTAAACTGCTTCATGTTGGATTTAAACAATTTATAAACAAATGGAATAAATAACTTCTACTTCATTATCATTTAGATTGTTTTATTTACATATAGGGGGGTAAACAAAAACTATCCCACCTCACACCCTGAAGTTTGAAACTGTCACGTAAGAAAGCTGCTTTATATAAAGCAGCTTTTTTATGTTTTTACTTTTCCTAGCTCCATACCTGATAAAATTTATATAACATCTAAAAAAGCATTCTCACAATTAAAATTGCTGCTTGATGTGCAGATCCTGTAAGTGCTCAGCAAGCTTATTTTCAAAAGATTCCAGTTAAACAAAAAACACCTGTAGCATTTAAAAAAAGATAAATGCTACAGGTGTTTGTGCATGAGTCATAATAACAGGCAGCGCTAACTCACATCTCTTTTACAAACATCGCGCTATGTTTTTGATACATCCCCGGTATTTGTTATAAAGCAAGTATGACAAATATCTTCAATGCCTGTACAACTGGTGATGATGTCTTTCTTTCCTTCTTTTTTAATAGAAGAAAGTTCTAGATTTACGAGCCGATCCGTCACAGGGCAATAGGCAACCCAACGTTTATTTTCTAGTCGTTCATCCATCCCATACCTTCACCTTCTTAGACTTTAAAGTAAAGATACGTGTAAGTACTGCTTCATAATTCATTTCATATCGGAGAACTATTTACTATACCCTTTCCTTAAACATCCAAAACATGATTTTTAAGGAAATCGTTTATATAATATATAAAAATTTTAAAAGCAGCAGTTCATTTTTTGTATCGGTGAATAGTATGCATGGATTCGTTAAAATCTTTTATGAGACGATAAGGCTTGCTCACTAACCTTATAGGAGCTCCAATTAAAAATTTATTTATATCTTTTTTATATTTTTTTGATACTCGGTTAGGTTTCGTAGAGACACGCTTATAAACCTCTTTATAAAACTCTTTCAAAACATCAACTTGAAATACCATTGTGCGATTGCATTCATGACATTCTACGCGCACAATTTTGCCGTTAATATAGGGAAGTTCCTCTTTACAACCGTTGCCATATAAATCGGCTTTGAATCCTCAGCTCCAATAATTAAGAGATACGATTTTTGCATCATAATGAATAAAAAAAACCGACTGTTTAGTCGGTTTTTTTGTAGAGATTGATTTTTAATGTCCCTCACCTATTCCAAATACTTCTGCTACGTGATTTTCTAATTTATGCTTGTAGTGATCAATGTTTGGATGTTTGACTACATCATGAATAGAGTAAGTTGGAAGTGGACTCATACCGACGTACTGATTCATTTTATGCAAATGCATAATGGCTTCGTCCAAACTTTTTCCTTCATAGAAAGCTTCGTCATTGTTAAAAATAGCTTCCGGCGCGTTCCACGTGAGAGAAAACATGTATTTTTTCCCCGTTAATAAGCCGCCTCGCCCGTATTGATTTGAGCCTTTAAAAAAAATGTTATCCATATACACGCGATCAATATATTGCTTAAACTTTCCGGGAATGCTGAACCAGTAAATAGGCGTCTGCATAATCACAACATCAGCCCATAGCCACTTTTCAATTTCTTCTTCTGCTTCGTAGCCTTTATCAACCACCGTTGTTTTAATGTCAAATTGATCAGTGAGTAAATGCTGCATTTCGTTAAAAATCGTCTGATTTAACTCTCCTTTTGACTTTTTATAATACTCGTGTCCATTAATGATTAATACGTTTTTCATGTTGACCTGCTCCTTTCCAAAATCCTTGCTTCTTTATCTTCATATATCTGTATACCCATAAAAATCACTTACCTATCAGTACCTACTCTTACTTTGAAGTAACATAAGGTCTAATTTACTAATTCTTTAGAAGATGTTTAACTCTCATAAAGCAAATCGTTTTTTAAAATCAGTTCTTTTAACCCAATAAAAAAGACTGGCGAATTAAATTTCGCCAGCCTTTTTCCCTTTTTTTATTTCGGTTCGCCTACTTCATTTAAAGGATAGTAGCGAAACTGCACTTTTCCGATAACTGATTTTTGTGGAATGAAGCCAAATGCTCGTCCATCATGGCTTACACGACGGTTGTCCCCCATGACAAACAGTGAATTTTTCGGTACCTTCACTTTGCCATCAGTTGCAGGCAGCGTTTGAAGCGTAAAATCTTCCGTGAATTTTTCATTAGGTGCAAGAGATTTTTTAGATTCTTTTAAATACGGCTCTTTATAAGCTTTGCCGTTAATATAGAGAACGTCGTTTTTCATTTCTACCGTATCTCCTGGCAGTCCAATTACACGTTTAATATAGTTTTCATCTGCATCCGGTGCATGAAATACAATCATATCAAAGCGATCGACATCACTGATTTTATTTAAAATAACGCGGTTTGAATCTTCAAACGTTGGATACATCGATTCACCGTGAACCGTAGTTGGCGCAAATAAAAAATGGCGGACTCCCACTACTATAACCAATGCAATAACAATGGACTTAATCCATGAAAACACTTCTTTTTTTACGTTATTTTTGCTCATCTCAAAACATCCCTTACGTCAAAATATACTTTCATCATAGCATCAAATAGAGGGAAAGTATAATAATAACCGAATAATCTTATTTATTAATCACCTTTTGTCACTGTGCCTTGATGGAAAAACAAACGCCACTTTTCTTCTCTTTTTCGCCAAATAGAACTGCGAAGCGTCTTTTCTTCTGCCGTATGGTTCATAAGATGATAGGTAGTTAATACGCAGTCAGGAGACAATACGTCTATATGAAAATGAGAGATTTCGAATACATCTGGCGATAGTGCATGATTGTGATTGTAGTCTTTTCGTTTCCATACCGTGCCCGAGCTGCCAAACTCCACGTAATCATCTGCTAGAATGTTTGAAAGCTCTTTAGCAGAGGTGCGTATTTCTGATTTTAAGTGACTGCATTCTAAATCATAAAATGTTTGAGTGATATTCTTTTTTTCCACTTTCATAGTCTCCTCTCATTCTTTCTTACATTCATTATAAAGGAATACTGCCGTTTTCACTTAAACAAATAATACTCCTATCTCAAATAGACAGGAGTATTATTTGTTTAGCTAACGCTATAGCCTCTCTTCTTACCTGCAATCCAATCGCTAATCATTTTCACGACGATTCCCATGACGAATACTGTAAGAAATGAATAAAACATCGACCAGTTCAGCAATTGGTACAAATACAGCGCTTTGAATATCGGAATGCCTATAAAAGTAATAACGGCAGACGTAATGATATGTGCGATAAAGAAAAATTTCCATTTGCTAAAGAATTGATAGACAAGTGCGATACTTACCGGAATAATAGCAAAGTCAACCGTATTGAAGCGATCTGTAAACGGAAGCATCTGGTGAGGGTAGCACCAAAGATTAAAAAATTTGCCGAATTCATCTACCAAACCGACTATGTCAAAGCTGATAAAAAAGACGAGCAGCATAAAAAAAAGACGCTGTCTATCAATGAAGAAGTAAAAAAGCAGCAGGAAAAGAGCATTTATTACCACTATGAGCCACCATTGAAAGCTAAAGAGATCTTGATGAACCCAATAAGAAAATTCCTTTTCGTTTAAGACTTGTTGCATCATTTTTAACATTTCAAACATAGAAATCCCTCCTATCTTAGAAAGTCTTTCCATCAGCGTTTTCCTTCATACTAAAATAAAGCATCGCACACAGTGCTTTTGTACCTCCTCCTTCTTCAAAAGCAGATTGTACCTATTTAGCGATTTCTATCTGTCTAGTAAAAATTTTTCACAGGAGCTTTGCTTTTCATCTCAGAACCTATTGACTATTATTTTCATTTCATACAAAATTAACAATTGTGCATGGTTTACATGTTAATACGAGCAAAAATGAAGGAGGAACAACATGAATATTAGTACAATTAAAAAAGAGGCTAAAGCTTCTTTAAAGAACCGCTGGGGACTGGCGATTCTACTGACGGTAGTGACGTACGGAGTCTACACGCTTCTACCTATTCCATTTGAAATTATGGCAAGCGGCGGCTATGACAATTGGATGAATGATGAATCTGATTCCGCCTCATGGATTTCAACTGCATTTGCTATCGCCTTTTCACCTCTTCTCATGGCGAACTACTGGGCATTTTTAGGTTTAGCACGAGGTGAATCTGTGCAATTGGGGCACTTGTTTAAAACATTCCAAGACTTCGGTCTTTATGTAAAATCACTAGGAATTTATGTACTTATGACTCTTTATGTGATGCTGTGGTCACTGCTTTTACTGATTCCTGGAATTATCAAAGCACTGGCATATTCACAAACGTACTATATTTGTAAAGACAATCCTACTTACTCGATGAATCAAGCGATTACAGAAAGCCGCAGGTTGATGAATGGTTACAAAGGACAGTACTTCCTGCTGCTGCTAAGCTTTCTTGGCTGGTTTTTATTAAGTATTATTACACTAGGAATCGGCTTTTTATGGTCTATTCCATACCTTTCTGCTTCACTTGCTCGTTTTTATGAAAATTTGTTAAACGAACGCTCATCGCATGGTGAATAATAAAAAATCCTCTTCATCGTGAAGGGGATTTTTTTATAAGAACACGGTTTGCATAAGTGAAGCTCTTATGTCATAAAGCTTACTAAGAGTATTGAAGAAAGGCAGGAGCTTATATGTATACTACAAGCGAGATTTGTCAGCAGTTTGGCCAGATTTTAAACGCTAAAAGCAAAGTTAGTCCAACCGGATGCTCCGTATCGCTTAAAAGAAATTTTCAAGCTTCTGTTCAAGGTCGGAAAAGCAGCTCTGTCGTTCCTGTTGGCGTATCATTTGAGGCGATAGACGCACAGGGAAATGCGCTAAACTTGGCTGAGATTGCTATTTTACAAGAAGAAATCCCTCTTTTTACAGAAGCTGCTGCGCGGCAAGGTCTTATCGTAAGCGCTTTGCATAACCATTGGCTTTTTACAGAACCGGTCCTTATGTATCTTCATATTCAATCTGTAGAGCCTCCTTTACATTTTGCGAAAAAAATGGCTTTTTGTTTTACAATGCTCAAGAGTCTTCCCGTTCCCACAAATGAATAATTTATTGAATGCATCTCTCAAATACACTAGGGCGGTAAAAGATGTTTTTTGAAAAGCTACATAAAAACAAAAGCCCAGCACTTTCCTACAAGTGTTGGGCTTTTGTTTTACCTATTTTTCCGTATATCTTTTTCAATTTTCCGCAATGCTTTTTTTGATCCTCGCTGCAGATCATGCTGCTCTTTTCGATCTTTATAGCTAATAAATAATGAATCGAGGTCATAGCCTTCGGGATATAATTCAGCAGCTTTGATTTCAAGAGCTACTCGCTTAACGTTTACTTCAATTAACTCATTCTGATAGAGTACGACTATATTGTTTGTGTTGTCTTTAGACTTATACACAATCGCATGATTTTCATAATCTAACAGCTTGACTCGATCTCCCATTTGGTATTCAACACGGTCTTTTTTCTTTTCCTTCAAAATAGTTGGTTTTTTTATTTTATTTTCTCTGACAACTTCTGTATCATACGATTTGCTTTCCATATAGAACTTTGCTTTTTGTAAAATCTCTTCTTCTACCTTCATTTTCTTTGAAATCCAAAGCGCATTGCTTTCACCAGATGTGCCAATTAACAGTTGATACAGCGGTTCTAATGTTTTACTGTTGAACTGCATTGCGGCATTCATAAAGTCAGGATGAATTTCTGAGAAACGCTTAATTTCTCCGTAATGCGTAGTCGCGACCGTTATGCAGCCCATATGATAAAACTTCTCTAAAATTGCAATCGCAAGTGCAGCTCCTTCATTCGGTTCGGTGCCGCTGCCAATTTCATCGAATAGGAGCAGCGTATTGTTCGTTGCTTTTTGCAAAATAGCCGATATATTTTTCATGTGTGAGGAAAAGGTGCTCAGCGCATTTTCAATACTTTGGTTGTCGCCGATATCGACAAAAATATGCTCAAACAATGCAATTTCTGTTCCTTCATCAGCTGTAATATGAAACCCTAACATTGTAGCGAGTGTCAGTAGCCCAATCGTTTTTAAGACAACGGTTTTTCCTCCTGCGTTAGGTCCCGTAATAATTAAGCTTCGATAATTCTTGCCAATTTCGAAGTGAAGCGGAACAATTTTACCAGTTAACAGCGGGTGATATGCGCCTTTTAAATGAATATATCCATAATCATTAATTTTAGGTTCAATTCCATCTACCTGTTTACTGTATTTTGCTTTGGCAAACACCATGTCGTATTGGCTAATTAGCTCTAAATTAATATGAATATCAGCTAGCTTCTCTAACACTAAACCTGTTAAAGACGCTAAAATTTGATATTCTTCTACCTCTTCTTCTGCTTTCAAAATCGCTAGTTCCGCATTCAGCTTTGTAATAGACGCCGGCTCTATGAACACTGTTGACCCTTTAGAAGATGTTTCAACAATCGTTCCTCCAACATGATTTTTATAGGATGCCTTGATCGGAATCGTATAGCGGTCTCCTTTCTTACTGATGAAGAAGTCTTGAATATACTCTTTGTTTTTACCGTTTCGTAAAAATTTCGCAAGCTGTTCTGAAATTTTAGCTTCCGTTCCTTCTATATGTCTTCTGATACGCTTAAGCTCTTTGCTTGCCGCAGCGTCTACTTTTCCGGCTTTGATCGCAAAATTAATTTCCTCTTCTATACTTGTCAGTTCTTTCATCGAATGGGCATAGGAACTTAAGAGCGAAGCAAAAAATTCTTTATCCACCATATATTGTTTTACTTTTCTACAGCCTTTTAAAAAATCGGATACGCGCATTAGCTCTTCGGGCTCTAAAATCATGCCTTTTTCAAGCTTTTCGATGACTCTTCCTATACCTGAGACACCTGATAGCGGAAGTGATTTCTCAGCATCTAGAAGTCTTCGTGCTTCCGTTGTTTCTTTAAGTCGGTTTTTTACTGTTTTAAGAGATGTGCTCGGCTGAAGTTTATCCATTAATTGTTTTCCCAGCTCACTTACGCAGTGAGATTTTACGATTTCTTTTAATTCCTGATACTGCAATTTTTCAAATGTCATCGTATTCATGGTTTTTCTCCTCACTATGATTTGTCATCACATATGAAGATACCTATTTATTAGAAGGCAATGAAAAAGGTAAATAAAAAAAGCTGTGGTGATCCCACAGCTTTTTGCGTTCATAAGGTGTCTAAACACATATCACAAAAGAAAGCTCTGTAAAAACAGACGCCTCTTTCGGGACAAATGCCGAACCCTTTATAAAGCATTGTAGGTATCTTCATAGGCAGTGAAATAAATTCATAAGCAAACAAAGGGTACCTTATTTTTTTAAAAAATACCCATCTTACTTATTCAATTTATTTCATTTAATTTTTCCTATTTAGATACTACTCCGCTCATAAAAGCACCTCATCTATATTTTAGTTTTCATTGGCTTCTAATTTACACTCTTATCATACTATATGAAAAAGCGTGCGTAAAGGAGACAGTAAAAAAGCTCAAGAGCATAACTTGAGCTTTCATGACCAAAGAAAAAAACGAAGCAGCGCCATCATTCCAACTCCGCTAATAACGGTGATGGATAAGCTTTTTGTTTTCAGGGCAATCAGTAAGGTTGGAATAACTACGATAATGACGGGCCAGTTAATCTTTACGCTGTCATTTGCTTGAATCATAAAGTTTTCTACAACAAGTGCGGTTAAAATACAAATAGGAATATAGGATAGCCATTTTAATACGGGTTCTGGCAGCGCGATGTTACGCACAACTAAAAACGGAACAATGCGAGGAACTACGGTAACAAGGGCACACCCTAAAATAATGATGAGTGTTGGGTAGTGGATACTCATTTATCCGTCACCACCCCAATTGTCGCTACAATAATCGTTGAAATCAATACAGCCACATGTGAAGGTACGAAAAAAGACAGCACAATCATAATAATCGCCATATAAAGAATCAAACGTAAGTAATGATTAAGCTTTGAAGGTAACACGCTTTCGATTTGTAAAACAAGAAGAGCTAAAAACATAGCTGTTAAGGCAAAATCAAACCCAAAGGCTTCTGGATTTGATAGCAAATGACCAAAAATAGCTCCTGCCGTACAGGCAATAATCCAGCTGACGTAAGCCGTTATATTTAATCCGTTCATCCAGCGGTCATTAATTGGCTCACCTTTTGCAATTTTACTTGAAGACACCCCAAATGATTCATCTGTCAGAAGCGCTCCAATTCCAACATTTTTTAATAACGAATATTTTGTAAATTCAGGCGCTACCGTAGCGCTCAAAAGAAAGTGTCGTAAGTTTACAATAAATGTTGTGAGAATAATAGCTGAAATCGAGCTGTTGGCAACCATCAGCGCACAAATGATAAACTGAGCAGCCCCCGCATACACGAGCGCTGATAATAAAGTAACTTCCATTACGGAAAGATGCGAGGATACTCCAACAATTCCAGCTGCAAGCCCTATGCTTATGTAGCCGAGTAGCGTGGGGACACAATCCTTAGCCCCTTGTCTGAACGTTAACTCCCCTTTTTCTCTTTGCTGTACAGCTTTTTCTGCAATCACCGTACTCCCTCCTTTTCTGCTATATTATACATCTATACGTTATATTAAACAACGGTATGTTATACTATCTTTATAATAATTAAAGGAGTACAACAATGGACGCAATTCAAGATATTATTGCTAAAAATCTTGTTAAATTACGAAAAAATCGAAATTTGACGCTTGATCAAGTTTCCGAATTAACGGGTGTTAGTAAAGCAATGCTTGCACAAATTGAAAAAGGTAAATCCAGCCCTACGGTTACCACACTTTGGAAAATCGCCAACGGCCTTCAAGTCTCTTTTTCTGTATTTATGAAAGAAGACGCCCCGGATGTGCAGAAAGTAAGCATAAAACAGCTAGACCCCATCACGGACAACAAAGGTGATTACTTAGTGTATTCTTTTTTTCCTTATCATCCGGAAAAAAAGTTTGAAATTTATATCGTCACATTAAAGCCTGGATGTGTGCACGAAGCGAAAACGCATTTAGGAGATGAATACTTACTTATTAAAGAAGGCAAATTAACGGTTCGTTTTGAAAATGAAGAACATGAATTAGTCTCAGGAGACGCTCTGCACTTTTCAGGAAATACCTCTCACAGCTATATCAATTCTTCTGAAAAAGAAGCAAGCTTTTTTCTGCTTATGCACTACCCCGAATCATAAAAAAAGAGCGTACGGATGATCCGTACGCTCTTTTTTTATGCTGCGTGGGCTTGTTCTTTTTTCATTTTTTTGTTTTTCATGTACCCAATGCCTACAACTGCAACGGTTAAGATGATTTGAACAGCAAGATGTAGAGCTGTACTTGGAACAAATCCGCCGATAATTTTATCTTCAACAATCATTTTTCCAGCAGACCATGCAAGCATCGCTGCTCCAGCGTAAATGATAATCGGAAATTTTTCCATTGCTTTCATAATAAAGCTGCTTCCCCAAATAATAATTGGAATTGAAATTAATACACCAATCATAATTGGCACAAATTCGTGTGCTACACCAGCTAGAGCTAATACGTTATCTAATGACATAACCGCATCTGCGATAATGATCGTTTTAACCGCGCTCCATACCGTTGCTCCACCTTGAGGATTGTCGCCGTGATCGTGATTGTCCGCTAATAATTTATATGCAATCCATACTAGCATTAAACCGCCGACCGCTCCGATTAATGGAATTTTCAATAAAGGGACAATAATAGCCGCAAATAATAATCGAAGACCAATCGCGCCGCCTGTTCCAATTAAAATCGCTCTTTTTTGTAAATCTTTTGGTACGTTACGAGCCGCCATTGCAATAACAATTGCGTTATCCCCGCTTAAAATTAAATCAAGAAAAATAATTTGCAGCAAACCCTGCACTGATACGCCAATTAGTTCCTCCATAGTTACCTCCACCTTCTCTTTTTATGTAACGTTTCTCCTTCAAATGTGCGAGTCTTTTCCTCCCTTTTTATAATTGAATACAAAAAAGACCCTTACCAAATAAGCGGTAAAGGTCTTGCTAGCAACATAATGTCGCCAACAAAGCCGAGAGATAATCTCTGTAATGACGACTTTGCTGTTAAAGCTACTCCCCTTTAGGAGATACGTTCAATTATTTGTTTGTATTTACACCACTTATACTATAGCATCTCCTACATTCTGTCAATCGTTTTTTATGTAAAACGATTGTCAACGCTTTCTCTTTCAATCAATTCATAGTTCGAAAGTGTAAGCTTTTCGACTTCTTCTCCGTTGACTAGCTTAATAATTCGCTGTGCCCCCATTTGTCCCGCTTCTTTATAGTAATATTTTACGGTTGTTAAGCTCGGATGAATCACACCTGTAATTTCATAGCCTCCAAAGCCGGTAATCGATACGTCTTCAGGAACGCGCAGTCCGTTTAAATAAGCGGCCTTTAACGTGCCAAGCGCAATGTTATCAGTCGCACATACAATCACGGATGGGTTAAATTCTTTCATCACTGCCGTAGCTGCTCCGATTGCATCGCTCATGTTAAAGCTTGTTTGATAACAGCGGATTTCGCAATCGCTGTCTTTAAGACCGTCCTTTACGCCTTCTTTTCGCTTTACACCTACAGCTATGTCTTTTTCGGTTACGCCTAAAAAAGCAATTTTTTTATGCCCTTTTTCCCCTATGTACCTTCCAATGTCGCATGCAGCCTCGTAATCTTGGTGAATTAAGCTGTGGACTTCTTTATGCTCCTGTCCAATTAGCAAAACAGGAATTGAAATCGTACGGAACGCTTCCAAATGAGCTTTCGTGATTTGAACGGCAAGCAAAATAATACCGGCTACCTTCTGTTTAGCCAGCGTATAAATATTTTCAATTTCTCTTTCTAAATCTTGATTAGAATTGGAAACAATCATTTGGTAGTGGTGGTCTCTAAGTTCTTGATCAATACCATCTAATGTGCGGGAAGTCGCAAAAGAACCCATACGCGGAACAATGACACCGATGATATTTGTTTTTTTCGCTTTTAAGCTTTGAGCAAAAGCATTTGGGCTATAGTTTGTTTCTTTAATAATTCCTTCAATTTTTCGTTTCGTTGCATCGCTCACAGACCCTCCGTTAAGGTAGCGGGATACAGTGCTTTTTGCTACTCCTGCAAGCCGAGCGATATCTGCAATAGTTGTCATTCTCTCATCTCCGTATTTTGTTGCTGTTTCTTTCACAGTATACACGAATATCACGTGCATATTAAGTAACTGCTTTACTTTTTGATTCATAAGCGTTATGATGTGTACAACGTGGATAATAATTATCCACGTTGTACACATATAGCGGGAGATGATGTTTTTGCATATGAAAACAGGCGTTGAGCAATCGGTGTATGCCATTTTGCTCCTTACGTTTTTACCTGAGAAAGCGGTGCTTCCAGGAGATGTCATCAGCACTCAGCTTGGGGGTTCGCCTACGTATTTTCAAAAGCTTCTTCGTAAGCTGGTTAGCGCTGATTTACTTGCTTCAGTTCCTGGTAGCAAAGGTGGATTTCGCTTAAAGAAAACGCCGGAAGAAATCCGAATTTATGACGTATACGTAGCCATTGAAGGCAAGCAGTCTCTTTACTCATCAAGCGGTATTTTTCACGATATGCTTAATTTAAAAGACAAAGATATTTGCTTGTTATCCGATTTAATGGAAGAAGCTGAATCTTCATGGCAGTCCATTTTAAAACGGCAAACCATTGCTACGCTCACAAATGAAATTCACAAAAAATGTCCAAAAGAAAACCTGGACATGCTAAAAGCAACAGTAGAAGAAAAAATGGTGCTGTAGCACCCAAAGGAGATCATCATGGAAAACTTAAATAGATATTTTGATTTATTCGATCAATCACGTACAAGCGAACAAGCATTTGAAGAATTGGTGAGCCTTTTTTCAGACGATATCGTATTTGTCTTAAATGGCCACGAAAAGCAAGGCATTGAAAACTGGAAGCTGTTTGTGAAAATGGTTTTTAAAGAAAATGCTGATATTAAGCATATGTTTGAAGGGTGGAAAGCAGTTGAAGGTACGGACATGTTTGAAACGCCTTGGGCAGTATGCGGAAAACGTGCATCTGGTAGCGTATTTACTCAAACGGGAAAAGATATTGCTAAACTAGATGACAGCGGGAAAATCAGCTATTTAGAAAACGTGCCAGACGATACAAACATGTTTGATACGTATAAAAATTAATATAAAAAAAGAAGAGCTTTACTGGCTCTTCTTTTTTTACGGGGCAAATCCCTCTTGAGAAAGATAAATCATCGAAGACGGATAAAATTTTTCAAAATAACGAATGGCTTTGATATGAATGTCTTTGTCATACCAATCTAGGAAACCGTGCTGATCAAATAGTTCCGGCATCCCTAGCCTTTTAGACGTTTTACCTAAGGAACCGTCTCCCAAGTACAACGTATCAATGCAAATCCGGTCCATCGTTCCGTCTATTCTTTTAGGAAATTCAGGTGTGAAAGGAAGCATTGGAGCAATCGTTACCTGCGTTGAAATTCCGCTTTCTTTTACTTCTTTCAACGCATTCATACGAAGTTTCATCCCCGGAGCATAAGGAGAAAAAATTTGTTTTACATCTTCTCGGTCCGTTTCAACAGTCATCGATACGCGAAGATCACACACTTTTTGAAGCTCTAAAAGCAAATCAATATCTCTCGTCACAAGGGGCGACCTTGTTTGAATCAATAAGAAATCAGGTGGATGATTGATCATCGTTTCTAAAAGGGCGCGCGTGATGCCTGCTTTACGCTCAGCCGGCTGATATGGGTCTGTCGCTGAAGACATAAAGATGCGCACCGGCTGCTCTTTTTTTCGCAGTTTTTGTATTTCTTTTTGATAGACTTCAGCTGCGTTGACTTTCAGCTCTAGCCATGTCCCCCACTCCATCTCTTTAAAACGCTGAATTGGCAGTTCTCGCACGTAGCAAAATTTGCAGGAAAATGCACATCCGGCATACGGATTTAAACTGTGAGTATAACCTGAAGCCAAAAAGCCGGTTGCTTTTGTTAAAATGCTTCTCGAAATGACGTCTTTTTCGTTCACCTTTCTCACCTCTTTTTCCAATCAGTATATCAAGCTCACAAATGAAAAAACTACTTTCCCAGTGGAAAGTAGTTTTTCAACTCATCAACTTTGATTTTCTTCCTTTTCACTCGTCGTTTCAAATAAAGAAGTTAAATATGAATTTAACTCAAATTGGTCCTTTTCAATAAAATCAGATAATACCGGCTGCTCTTCTTTTCTCATCTTTCTCCACTCCTTTTGTTTTTTATGTATGTGTTTTCATTCATCAATGGATAAAAGTAATGTACTTAACTCTACCCGTATCTAAACAAAAATAATCATGGTATTTTATACTATTTTTACATTTATGCACGTTTTATTTGTATATTTTTTACAATATCACGCACATTAATAGCAAGATTAGCAAACGTATATATTTCACTATGCAATATGAGAGGATTTTCATCATGACGATTAACAAATCAAACGATTGTTCTAGTCTAGCTGAAGTAGTTGACCGCATCTTAGATAAGGGCGTGGTAATTGACGTATTCGCTCGTATTTCCGTTATTGGCATTGAATTAATTACCATCGAAGCTAGAATCGTGATTGCCAGTGTGGACACATGGCTGAGGTACGCCGAAGCAGTTCGGCTGCTTCATAATGAAAGAGAAGATTTTCTTTCTTCGAATAACAGTGGAAAGAAACTTGAGCAGCTGAACCTTTTGCAAGACTTAGATTTATAAACTCATAAAGGTGGATTAGAGAAGTGAAAGTAGCCGAAATCATGGAATCCGTGACTGATTTTTTTAAAGAACACGTCGCTCCTCCTCACCGAATTATTTCGTATGAATCGATTCAAAATGGAGGATGGAAAATAACACTTGAAGCATTCGAAGAACAGGAGTATATGAGGCGCTATGCAAAAGATGAACTGCTCGGTATTTATGAAGTGCTGGTCAATAAGCAGCATAACATCACGTCTTTTTCACGCACCAGCCTGCGCTATCGAAGCTCTCCAGCAGAGAAGTAAGCTGATTACTTTAATGGAAAGGAATGAAACAAAAATCGATGAGTGAAGAAACGGGCATTTATATTTTTTGCAGCATTCCCGCCACCGAGGCACATACATTTGGCAGCGTCACAATTGATCATCAAGAAAGAGCTACTTTTACCATTCACTACAGAGATGCAGCTATAGTGGCCGCTGCCTTTCCTCTTAAAATTTATCACCCTACAAAAGAGAATGTCACAGCGCATCAGCAGGTGATTTCCAAAGTAATGAATGAGCATGATTCCGTTATTCCCATCAGCTTTGGCAACGTGTTTCATAGTCAACAAGATGTTGAAATGCTGTTAGAAAACTTATATCCACAGTTCGCCTCCCTTTTCCCACAGTTAAAAGGAAAAATAGAAGTCGGACTAAAAGTAATTGGGAAACCGGACTGGCTGAAACAAAAAGTGAATCAAGATTCTTCTTTGCAGCAAGTACGAAACCCGCGTTCTGCCAGTGCTGATTTTTATAAACAAATTGCGCACGGAGAAACAGCTCAGAAATTCTTTTTAAAGCTTCAGCACGACTGTAAAAAAGAGCTGTATCAACATTTAGAACCGATAGCTGAAGCGTCTAAACTTAACGCTCCTATTGTTGAAACGATGCTTTTGAACGCTTCTTTTTTAATTGACCGAGAAAAAGAAGCAGCGTTTGATGAACGTGTAAATGATCTGTATGAAAAATGGAAGCACAAAGCCGATTTTAAATATTCCGGACCGTGGGCTGCTTATAACTTTATCAATATTCAATTAAAAGTAGAAGAGAATGTATGATTCATAAACTGCTGCTGTCTCCTGTCACGCTCATTGTAAAAGTCGGACAGAAAATCAAGGAAGAAGCGGATAAAGAACTTTACGATGTCTCTTTTATTCAGCAAAAAATCGTTCATCTTCAAATGATGTATGAGCTTGGAGAAATACCAGAAGATGCATATATGGAAAAAGAAAAAGAACTGCTGCTGAGGTATGAAGCAGCAAAAGAATATGAATTAAAAAGATGGGAATCAATGACGAAGAAACCAAAGTGAGGTTAAGAGAGATGGAAAAGCTCATTTATTTATATGGTCTAGTTCCAACCGAAGAAGCTAAGGAAATGCCCTTTCCTTCACTTGAAGGCATGGATCAGCACAACCCTATCTATGCTCTTTGCTTTGATGATATTACCGCATTTGTATGCGACTTGCCAAGCGATGAGTATTCGGAAGAAATACTGAAAGAAAAGATCGAGCACGATACGAAATGGCTGCAGGACAAAGCCATGCATCACCATGAGACGCTTCTTTTCTTACAAAGTCACTACACGCTTCTTCCCATGAAATTTTGTACGGTCTACAAAAGCAAGGAAAGCTGTCGAGAAAGTATTGTCAATAATAAAGAAAAAACCCTCTCTTCTCTTCAGCTTTTAAAAAGATCTGAAGAATGGAATATAAAAGTGTATGCCCATACGAATTCTTTAAAGAAGTATTTGCTAACGAACAATGAAACGATTCAAAAGAAAAAAGAAGAAATAACTACGTTGTCTCCGGGCAGGCAGTTTTTCGAACGTAAAAAGATAGAAAGGCTGATTGAAGAAGAAACAGAAAAAGAACAGCTTTCGCTTTGTGATCACTTGCACAGTGAGATAAGTCCTTACGCCGCTTATCATAAAATCAAAAATAACTGGAGTCAAAAAATAACCGGCGAGAGCTACAGCATGTGCTGGAACAGCATCTACCTTCTTTCAAAAAACAATGTGGAATCGTTTTTAAAAGCCATCAGCGATAAGCAAACGTTTTACAAAAACATGGGACTGAATATCGAAGTAACAGGACCATGGCCTGCTTATCATATCGACACTCTGCGCTCGGAGAAAGATGCGGGATGACATCGCTGCGAAAACAAACGCTCGAGCAAAAAGACATCGCCCTCATTGATATATTAGATGTGATCCTCGATAAAGGAATTGCCATTAAAGGTGATGTATTGATTTCAATTGCCGGAATTGATTTAGTCTATCTTGATTTGCGGGTATTGATTTCTTCTGTAGAAACGCTGATAGGCTCTCCTGATCGTCAAGTCATTTCTTCTCAGCAGTTTGAACAGGAAACGGAGGCGTTGAGAAATGGAAAATAACCTCAAACGAAATGGTCGCATTGAGCTGAGTGCAGAAAATGCTGAACAAGGCCTAGCGCAGCTTGTTTTAACCGTCATTGAATTACTGCGGCAGCTCATCGAAAAACATGCGATTCGCCGAGTTGACAGCGGAAACCTGACGGACGCTCAAATCGAAGATCTGGGCGTGGCGTTGATGAAGTTAGAGAACAAAATGGAGGAGCTAAAATCAGTGTTTAACTTTACAAATGAAGATTTAAATATTGATCTAGGTCCCCTAGGAAAAGTGTTATAACAAGGAGTGAAAAAATGGCGGCGGAACATAACGGGCAGCTGGGCACTATTGTAGAAGTATTGGAAAAAGTATTAGATAAAGGTCTTGTTATTGCTGGAGATATTAAAGTGCAAATTGCTGATGTTGAACTCTTAACAATAAAAATCCGGCTGCTTGTCGCTTCTATTGATAAAGCAAGAGAAATTGGCATGGACTGGTGGGAAACAGACCCTTACCTATGTTCAAAAGCAAACCAGTCTTATCAAAAATTACAGGCGGAAAATGATAGTTTAACGCAGCAAGTGGCATCTTTAACGCAGCGAATTCAAGATGATTTGCTTTCGCTTGATTAACGGCTCACTTTATATAAGGAGGAATAACAAACATGAATTCTGAACAAAAATCTACGCTGTCTCCTGTTTCACAAGAGCAGCAAAGCCCCGATACTCAGCTAACGGAAAAAGAAGAGCGTATGCCGGAGTATACGCATACTTCGCTTAATCCAGACTCATAGAACGAAAAAAGAAATGCCTCGGCATTTCTTTTTTTTATACTTTTACGATTTTCTTCGTTGATTAGGACATTGGAACAAATAGAGGTAAATACAATGAATACGACGAATGAGTACCATTATCTATTAATGACAAAGGAGAACGTGCATGAATAAAAAAGTAGTGGGGTTCGTTTATGCTCTTTTAACGGTGATCATTTTAAGTGCCTGCAGTACCGAAGACGTTGCGACAAACAAGTCGGAGCCGCAAGTTTCTGTTTCTACTACAGTTAAACCGCTGACGAAAAAAGAATTTAGTGAAGTTGAAATATCCGAATTAACAAGCCCCTCTAAACAAGATTTTCGCAAAGTGCATGTGGTTCTTACATTACGCGGTACGGATTACCTGTCGAATATTCAAGTTAAGCTGCCTAATTATAAACAAGCTTTTAATAACATGAAAGACGATCAGCAAACAAGATATTGGTTTGGCAGCGGTGCAGATGAAGAGCAAGAAAATAAAAACATCTATACAAGAGAATTTGTCCTTTATACGAAAGGCTTAAACGATAAGCAAATGAAAGAAATTTTAGCAGCAGCTAAGGTAAAGACGTCCTGGATGGTAAAGGATACAAAAGCGAAGGATCAATCCGAATTTGCTGCTGGTAAAAACATAAAATTTGAAGCAAAATGAGAAACGCAGCAATTAGCAAAAGCCCCCTTTATGAAAAGAGGGCTTTCTTTCATTATATGAAGAACGACTACCTTGTCACCTGCAGCTAAAGTTTTTTAAGGTCAAACCTTTAGAATGCAGCATATCTCATAAGCTATCTAACCGTTATAAACGCTAGCGCACGTTCCTGGTTTTGGCTCATAGTAACAGTGATTTTTGTATTGACCAGAAGCGGGCTGACCGTACCAGGTTGGAGGGCATGGAGCGGATGGATTAAAGTACCACAAGGCATATTTCCCCGGGTGTTCTCTCCAATAATCCAAATTCTTTTTGGCTAACCTTTTTTCAACACTTCTTGCTCTTTGATAAAATACGTTCCCTTTTTGAACTGCTTCAAATGAATAGTTGCCTCCTTGCACCTGGTAAATAACTTGCGGAACTGATCTTAAATCTTTGAAATCTAAACAGTTTGCTTTAAGGCGATTTACAATGACATTTCCAACATACAGCATGCCTTGTTTTCCTTCGCCTTCAGCTTCTGCTCTCATCATCCTTGCCATTAAAGCAACATCTGAATCTCGATAACTTACTCTTGGCATTTTTTCACCCCAAAAATATACTATGAAAAAAGGACGCTCTTGATGTCACTGTCCCTAAAATAACAGAAGGTGGATGTTTATCCTCTTTTGTAATACAGCTGAGCGATTTGCCCGTACTGCTTCATATCGGTAAGCTTCAAGTCCATTTCTGGAATTCCTTGTTTGAATAGCGGAATACCACCCCCAAGCAAAACAGGAATGACCGATATGATAAATTCATCTACACTCTCTGCTTTTAAGAAATCAGCAAGGATCTCAGCGCCTCCCACTAGCCATATTTTTTTAGCGTCTTGATCGAGGTTGTTGAGAAATGACGCCACGCTTTCGTTTACAAACTCTACGTACTGATCTTTTCCTTGAGCTGATCGGCTAAACACGTAGCACTTTTTATCGAGATACGGGAACTCAGGTGTGAGCTTCAGCACGTGGTCGTACGTAGCCTTTCCCATAACGACCGCATCACACGTTTGATAAAAATCTTCGTACCCGTTGTCTCCCTCTCCTTCTACGCTTTGTAGCCAGTCAATCTCTCCGTTTTCTCTTGCGATATACCCATCTAAGCTTGCAGCAATATATACGACAATTTTTTTCTTCATTCCCTTTTCTCCTTTCAACTTTACTGTTTCTGTATGATATCATCTTAATACGACACTTTTTGTCATATTAAAAGAAAAAGGTGAAAATAAATGGCTAAATCTAGACGACTTGTAGATATGCTCATGTTTATTAACACAAAAAGAACGTTTACGGCAAAAGAACTAGCAGAGGAATTTGGGCTTTCCGTGCGGACCGTTCAGCGCTATTTACTGGACTTAAGCGAATTAGGACTGCCTCTTTACAGTGAAAAAGGACGGAGCGGTGGTTACAGAGTGTTAAAAAACCGTATTCTCCCTCCTATTTTGTTTACAGAAGAAGAAGCCATTTCGATCTTTTTTGCCTATCAAGCTCTGCAGTATTATCATAACCTTCCATTTGATGCAGAAATTCATGCAGCTCTTCAAAAATTTTATGTATATTTGTCTGAAGAAACGAAGAAAAAAGTAGATAAAATGAGTGCTCATATTGCATTTTGGAATCCTAAAAGAAATCTAAACACTCCTTATTTGAAAGCGCTGTTAGAAGCAAGCCTTGAAGGAAAATATATTGAATTTCTTTATGATTCAAGGACGGGTCAAACAAGGAAACAAGCCAAGCCTCTTGGCATTTATGCTCATAACGGTTTATGGTACTGCCCCGCTTATTCCTACGATAAGCAAAAAGTATTATTGTTTCGAGCAGATCGTATTCACTCATTAAAGATTTTAGAAAAAGACGAAAAGAAGTCTCTTACGTTAAAGGAATGGCTTGAAACAGCTCCTGAAAACACACAGCCGATTTCGTTAAAAGTAACCTTGACGCACGAAGGCGTTCGTCAGTGTAAAGGCGTTCCGTGGCTTGAAAATCATGTGAAGGTGACGCGTGATGGCACTGGCTATATTGATACGATAACGGACGGAAATGAATTAAGCTACATGGCTTCTTTTTTCTATACGCTAGGTGCTCATGCCCTTATTGAAGAACCTCAGGAGCTAATTCAAAAGATCTGCTGTCACGCAGAAGAAACGCTAAGGCGGTATAAATAAGGTGGGGACAAAAGTAGTTTTCGAAGGAAGAAACGATGAATTGAGACTCTTGATAGAGAATTAAATTCGTTTGGGTTTTTTCATTGGTATGCTGAATGGAGGTTTCATGTATATGGCTACTTCTAGCGGTATCACAAGCAATCCATACGAGTTCATTTCTCAAGTTTGTTCGTCTTTAGATGATATGTGGGTTTAGTTATGTCTTCACCTCGCTATAAAAAATAACCTCCGCCAAATAGCGGAGGTTATTTTTTATTTACCCAGCCCACACGTCTTTTGCGTATCGGCCCTCTTCTTCTAGGTGCTGCAGCCATAAGCGAGCGTCTGCTTCACTCACTTCATGAACGTCAGCATAGCTTTTAATAAGCGTTGCTTCAACGTCCGGTGCCATTTGGCTTCCGTCTCCGCAAATATAGAAGTGCGCTCCTTGATCAAGAAGTTCAATCAATTTCGTGCCGTCTTGTTCCATCACGTGCTGAACGTATGTTTTCGGCTGATTTGATACGCGAGAAAAAGCAGTGTGAAGCGTAATGATGCCTTCATTTTGTGCATTTTCAAGCTCTTCTTGATACAGATAGTCTTCATGAGGTGAACGGCAGCCAAAGTATAAATGCGCTTCTCCAAGCGACTGTCCTTGTTCTTTTAACTGCTTGCGAGCCTGCACAAAGCCTCTAAACGGCGCCACGCCTGTTCCCGGTCCGACCATGATAATCGGTGTTTCAGAGTCTTTTGGCAGCGCAAAGCCTGACTGCGGTGTGGAAACAAAGCACGTAATTGTATCTCCTTCTTGCAGCTCAGCAAGATAGTTCGACGCAATTCCTTTGTACTCTCCATACCCGCTCCACGCTTCTCCAGAGACAACGCTGACCGTGATGCTTGCTTGTTTTTCATCGACGCGAGGTGATGAAGAAATTGAGTAGTAACGCGGACGCATGCTTGGAAGAAGGGCGATAAATTCGCTGAATTCCATTTCACACGCCGGATATTTTTCAAGCAGTTCAAGCATCGTTAAACGTTTTGCCAGAACTTGTTCTTTGTACGCTTGCTTTTCAAGCAAGGCCTCAAGCTCCACTTTATGCGGCGGGCAGACCGTTTTAGCAGCCATTGCGCGAAGCTGCGTGCGCGTAACAGGATCTTGAAGCTCTACATATTGCAGAAGCTCTTCTACTGATAGGGTTTTACCGAGTGGTAAATGCGCTAATTTTTCTTCTTCAGCTTCCAGACGGATTTGCTGTGATGCATCTAGACCGAATCTTGTTGCTACACGATTTACTATTCCTTCATAGTTGCGAGGAATAACACCTAAATGATCTCCTTCTTGATAAGAAGCTTCTTTTGGAAGTTCAATTTCAAGATGACGCGTGCTTCGTGCACTGCCTGGCTTTTGAAGCTCTTTGCTTGCTACGACGTTTGCTGAAAACGCACGGTGCATTTTCGCAAGCGGCATGTCCGCAGCGCTGTCGACAAATTGAAGTGAAAGCGTAGATTTATTATCTTCACTGTTTTCAATGTCGAGGTTAAAGTAGGCTGCTACGTCACTCCACATATGTTCACGCCATTCTTCGTACGTGCCTTCAAAGTCGTCGCTTGCATCTGCTTCACCGCGTTCAGCTATGTTTTCTGCTCCTTTAGCGGCAAGCGTTTCATCGATAAAAGCAGGCACTTTTTGATACGTAGTAGCCCAGTTTTTATCGCCGCATCCAAATACGGAGTAGCGCACGCCTTTTACTTCATCAGCAGACGCTTGGTCTAACCAGTCAACAAATTCCTTTGCGTTATCAGGCGGATGACCGTTATAAGAAGCCGTTACAATTAAAACAGCTCCTTCACGCGGAAGGTTTCCTGCGTGGGAATCAAGCGTTGCGACCTGCGGTGCGAATCCTTTGCTCATCGCAATATCCGCTAAATCACGCGCCGTTCCTTCGGCTGTTCCCATATTTGAACCGTATAGCACAAGAAGCGGCGTATTATGAGCGTTTTCTACCTTTTTGCGCACTTTTTTAGCAGACTGTTCAGTGCTAGGTGATGGAATACCACCAAGAGGAATTTTTTTCGATTTTGCTTTTACCACAAAGCCTTCAGGTTTTAACGTTAAAGTCTCTTTTATATCTAGCTCGTAATTTGTATGATCTTCAAAGTCAAAATGTTTTAGCATCATACCAAGTACAAGCGTTGCTTCATGAAGAGCGAACTGCTGACCGATACACGCACGCTGACCGTTCCCAAACGGTTTAAACGCATGCTGCGGAATTGCGCTTGGGTTTTCAAAACGCTCTGGGCGGAACTCTTCTACATCGTCTCCCCAAATCGTTTTATCACGGTGAAGCTGAGGAATCAGAACCATCAGTTCATCACCTTTTTCTAAAGGATATTCTCCTCCAAGCACCGTATCTTCTTTAGCATATAGAGAAAAAGCAGGAGCCGTTGGCCATAGGCGCAGCGCTTCGTTTAAGACCATGCCCACATATTTAAGCTGCTTGACTTGTTTGTAGCTTGGAACAGGATCGACGAGAACTCGTGCTGCTTCTTCTGCTGCTTTTTGTAATACGTGTGGATTTTTCACTAAGAAATACAGCGCAAATGATAAAAGACCGCTTGTTGTTTCATGTCCTGCAATTAAGAACGTAATAATTTGATAGCGAATATTTTCGTCATCAAGCGGTTCACCTGTTTCTGGATCTTTGCCGTTTAGCATATGCGTTAATAAATCATCGCTTTGTTCACCGCTTGCTTTGCGATCTGCAATAATTTTATCTACTAGATCGTTCATTACCTTAATGTCTTCTTGAAACTGGCGCTTATTTTCATCATAAGCCGGGTCATCAGGATTTGCTCGCTGCAGCTTGTTCATCGCTTCATCTAGCGCACGTACCATGCTTGTAATAAATGGATGAGGCTGATCGCGGTAAAAGCTGTTAAAGCGGTAGTTAAATCCACAAAGACCGATTGTATCAAGCGTTAAGCGCGTCATATCTTCCGGTACTTCAATATGCTCATCTGCATTTAGACGCTCCCACTTTTGAATAAGCTGCACGGCGATATCGACCATCATCGCGTGATAGCCTTTCATCGCTTGCTGGCTAAAGCTTGGAAGTAAGATGTTGTGTGCTTTTTTCCAGTTTTTCTCATGAGTCCAACTTGTAAATAAACCGTCTCCTGCAAAATCACGTACAAATTTAAGCGCTTGACTTAAGTTTTTATCAAAGCGTGATTCATCGCATGCTTCTTTAATTAGACGCTGACTTGATAAGTAGCGCGTCACGCGGCCAGGTGCTTCAAATTTAAAGATTTCTCCTAATTCATCCGCAATTTTCATCAACGTTTGAATGGGTTTATCGGTGTTTAATAACGGTAAATTTTTAAGCTCTCCAAACGTTTTTGGCTGAGGCATCTCTTTAATTGTCATGTTATCCCTCTTTCACTTGTTAAGTTTCATGATTGTCTGCTAAGTGCTGCCCACAGACTTTCTTCTATACCTGCGAGAAGTTCATCAGTCAAAGATAAATAGTCATTTTCTATCATTTCATATACTTCCATAAAGCTTCCAAATAAAATAGCAATTAGCGCATTTTCGGGAAGATTTCTAATCACACCTTGCTTTTGTCCTTCTCTGAAGAACGTGCAAACAAATTCCACCAGCTTTTGATATGCTAAGCGGCTCTCTTCTGTTAAAAAAGCTCCTTGGCTATGAGTTTTAATAAAACCAAGAGCACGAGGATGATTTTTAGTGAATGTCACCATACCTTCAAAGATATGATGAAATCCATCTCGGTATCCTTCTCTTTCGTTAGCCAGTCCGCTTTCAATGCACTGTAAAAACTCGTTTACATGCTGCTGAAACAGTTCATTTACAAGGCTTTCTTTATTTTTAAAGTAGCGATAAATTGTTCCTGCTCCTACTTTGGCATTTTCCGCAATCATTGGCATCGTTGTTGCATCAAATCCTCTTTCTGCAAACAGCAGAAGTGAAGCAGAAAAAATCGCTTTTTGTTTTGTTGGAGTAGTTTCCACTTTATCACCTCTTTTCAAAAACGGAATGAACGTTCATTCCGCTACAATTACAAGTATAAAAAACTGCCTCTTAATAGTAAAAAGATAACTAAGAAAGTGGAAAGAAAAGGTTCTTTCACTCCAAATTTATACCATTTAAAGGTAATTAAACACGTCTTTCAGAATATTTTATGCTTACAGAAAATTAGTCCACTTTTACCCTTTATTAACATAAATTAACACTGATCTCAAAGACAGACGTTTAAGAGAAAAGTAAAGTGGAAATAGAAAAGTGTTACATAAGGCGTAAAGGGGGACAAAAGATGAATCAAGCAAGAGTGATAGAATACGAGGAAATGCTTCGTTCAGCCATGCTTTCTAGTAACGTAGAGCTGTTAGAAGAGTTACTTTCAGAGGAGCTTATTTTTGTAAATCATCTGGGGCAATGGCTTTCAAAAGAGGAAGATATAAATACGTATCGTTCTAAAAGTCTTGATATAGCAGGCATTGAAGTGTTGGAACAAGAAATTAAACTGTTTCAAGAGCTTGCGGTTACCGTTACAAAAGTAGCGTTAAATGGGTCTCTGGCAGCCGGTGAATCGATTGGAGGCGAATACAGCTATACGCGAGTTTGGAAAGATGTTGAAGGGAAATTAAAGGTAGTTTCTTGTCACTGCAGTTCTAGGGCATAATCAACGTTGCCAAAATAAAAAACCTCCCTCTTTTACTACTAAGAGGGAGGTTCCTTTTGCTTGTTAAAAAATTTTCTTCCTGTCTCTGTCATCTTTTAAAATCTCAACCGCCTCACGGAACCGCTGTGAGTGAACAATCTCTCTTTCTCGTAAAAATCTTAAGCTGTCGTTTAAATCAGGATCATCTGATATATCAATCAACCATTGATATGTAGCTCTTGCTTTTTCTTCTGCCGCTATGTCTTCATAAAGATCGGCAATCGGATCTCCTTTTGCCTGTATATAAGTAGCTGTAAATGGAACGCCAGCGGCATTATTGTAATAAAGCGCGCTATCGTGGTTTACATAGTGCTCTGTTAATCCAGCTTCCTTTAGCTGCTCCGGCGTTGCATCTTTTGTTAGTTTATAAATCATCGTAGCAATCATTTCAAGATGAGCAAACTCTTCTGTCCCGATATCGTTTAGCAATCCAACAACTTTATCGGGAATCGTGTAGCGCTGATTCAAATAACGCAACGCTGCTGCAAGCTCTCCGTCCGCTCCCCCGTATTGTTCCATTAAATATTTGGCAAGCGTTGGATTACACGTGCTTACTTTCACTGGGTACTGCAATTTCTTTTCATACACCCACATATAGTTCCCGCCTTTATCTGCTTATATTTGCCATGGTCAAGGACTTGTTCCCCAGCTCCACTTTCCGTCTGTATAGCTGTTTCCGTACTGCTGGAGCGGCCCGTACTTTGTCTCAAAGGTTCTTTTTAACTGCATAGCCTGCTGCGCGTATTCGTTAAACTGTTGCATAGCCTGCTGGTCATTTGGATGAGTATCTAAATACAGCGTTAATTCTACTAATGCAAAATCAACGGCCTGTATTTCTTCTAAATCCTGATAGTACTCTGGAGATAGTTTTTTCATTCTTCATCCCTCTTCTTATCTTTGTATGGATTTTCATAGTAGTCCCAAAAAGCCGGCCACAGCGTTCCTTTTTTTAGCGCTTCTTTAGATGAAAACTGCTGCAGGTTTGGCGGCTGAAATCCCATGTATAAATGAGGCGGCGTAGAATAATATTTCGCTCCTATCGGTCGGCAAGGATCATAAATACCATGGAAAGGCCGGTACGTTTTAACCGGTGTAAATGTATTGTTCAGATTGTTATCCATGAAAAGTCCTCCTCTAAAAACACACTCTGCTTTGTCCTATTCGGCTTTTAGCGAGTTCATGAAGGAATTTACTTCCGACTTAGGAACGAACCTTTTCGTCATCAAAAAGGCCTATATAAAAACGTTATATTTGCCCAATCCCTTTAGGCAGCTTTCTCATATCTTATAAAATAGTGATAAAAGAAGAGGTGTTAAAAAATGAACATTAATTACATGGATTTTTATTCTTACCCAGCAAGATTCCCTGGTCCTCAACTCCCTCCAGGCCCTCCTAGGCCACCGGGCGGTTTACCTGCACCTAGCCCGCAGCAAGCTCCAACTTCCCCTCCGCCGGCATTTATTCCGGCTCAACAAACGGCAACTCCATTTGCTGTTGACCCAGGTGCCATTTCTTTTTGTCTATTCCGCAATACGTTTATATGGCTTAGAGACGGCTCTAGCTTCTGGTATTTCCCTGTTTTTGTAGGACCACGATCGGTTGCAGGATTTAGATGGAACGGACGTTTTTGGACCATTTTCGGTGTCGATACACGACAAATTGTTTCGTTTACGTGTTTTTAAACGTTAAGAAAAGAGATTGAGATATAGCTAAAAGTAAATGGATAAATATACGAAGGCTATGTTTACCATACTAATAAAAAGATCCGAATGAGTTTGATTCTCCATCAAGAATCAAACTCATTCGGATCTTCTAACTAACATATTTTTATCCCAGCTTTTTTTGCCTACTAACCACTATTACACTATTGTTCTTATCCCAAAACCGATCAGCAGCACTCCGCTGCATCTCTGAAAAGCTTTTTGAAACATCGGTTTTTTAAGCCATTTTTTCACGTAATCTACTACATACACTAAGATTAAAAACCACCCTACCGCTATGAGGGTAAGAATAAAACCAAGCATAAGCAGCTGTTGATTAATGTCAGCATCCAAGCTGATAAATTGAGGCATAAACGTAATATAAACTAGTACTGTTTTAGGATTAAGAAAATTACTAAGAGCCCCTTGCATATATGATTCTTTATAGCAGCGATTAGATGAAGACTTTACAGTTTTTGTTTCTTCTGAAACGGCCTCCAATGAGAGCGTATTTTTTGTCAGAAATATTCTGATGCCTAAATAAAATAAGTACGCTGCCCCTATGTATTTAATCGTGTTAAACAGATACACCGACTGCGCAATAGCAACAGACAAGCCAAGCACAGCAATTAACGTCCAAAACGTGAGGCCTGTAGCCATGCCGAGTATGGTAAAACGTCCTGCTTTTGCTCCGTGATGAAGCGTATTTTTCATGATAAGAATTGTATCAGCACCAGGTATCATCGACATAACCAGTGCCATCAGCATGTAAGCAGCTAAATGATCCACAGTATTTCTCTCCCTTTTAAGCTATTACTAGCATTCTGTTTTCTTTTCACTTTCAAAGATTTTCATGTATTGTTTTGGTGTTAACCCAACCTGACTTTTAAAAAATTTAGTCAAATGACTTTGATCACTAAATCCAGTTAAAAAAGATACGTCAATCGGCTTTTGTCCCTGCTCTAGCAGCTTTTTAGCCTTATTGATTCGAATCGTTTCTAAGTAGCTGTATGGAGAGATTCCTTTTTGCTTTGTAAAAGAGCGCAGCAGCCGGTATTTGCTCCATCCAATTAGCTGACTTAACTCATCCAGCGTGATCTTGTTTGTATAGTTGTCTTCCAAATAGGTGCAGATTGTTTTGATTTCATCAGACGTGTCAGCAGCTGACGAAAAAAAGGAAAGGTTTGAATGATCGTGCATGAGCTCTTCTAGCAAATATAAAAATAACTCCTCTTTCTTAAACTCACGTTCACCATTTAAAATCTGTAAATGAAGCTCTTTTAAACTAGATACAGCGTCACTTCCTTGCAGCACATTGCTGTTAAAACGCGGAAGACTTTCACTGCCGTTAATGTCAAAAACAGCTTTTTTCATCGCGTTTGGCGTCACATTAATACAGCGATAATCAAGTGTTTTGCCATCTATTTGTTCACAGCTATGGACATCATACGGATTAAACAGCAGCAAATCTCCTGGATTAATGATGTATTCTTTGCCTTGGCAAATTAAATGGCGCTGGCCTTCTTCAATAAATCCAATCACATAATACTCGTGAAAATGAGCAGGAAACTTTTGCATAATTCCTTTAAAACGGTAAGCTTCAATATGTAAATCGGCATCAACGTGCGCCGTGCGAATTTCTTTTGTCATCGATGAATCCCTCCTTGTCACATACTAAGCATTTTAACCATACCATTTACTTTAGGGTTTTTCTTGTATGATATTGCAAATAAAGCTTTTTCCCATTAATTTCATTCAATTGAGAGTTACATCCAATCACCCTTAAGAGTGGTTTCTCTTCTTTCCTCTAGTAATTTTCCGCTCAAATGATAAAATATAGACACATTTTATGGACGAAAGAAGGGGTACCGTGAAATATAGACAAATTAAATGGCTGATTTTGCTTCTTCCAACTCTGACCATCGCGCTTTGGGAGTATGTTCGCCATGCCTTTTTGCTCCCTTATATCTCAATGGACATGGGAAATGTTCTTTCTCCGCTGCTTGTGTTTTTTGTAACGCTTGTCTTTGTCCGCTATTTATTTTCTATTTTAGAAAAAATACAAGAAGAACTAAGGCAAGAAAAAGAAAAGAAAGCTGCGCTTATTGAGCGTGAAAAATTAGCGAGAGAACTGCATGACGGCATTGCACAGTCGCTGTTTCTCCTATCTGTTAAAATGAACAAGTTCGGAAGAAAAAATAAATTAGAGCAGGATCCTGATTTTATCCGAATGAAGCAAACTCTGCAGCATGTTCATGACGATACGCGCCAAGCGATTACAAATTTAAAGCACTCTCCTTCAGACTCTTCAGAAAGCTGGACTGAAAGCATTCATCAATACGTCGATGATTTAACACATACTCATTTACTGGATGTAAATTTAGATTGGAGACTGTCAGAAACAACGCTGTCGAGAAAAGAAAAAAATGAACTGTTTGCCTGTGTGAAAGAAGCTGCTATGAACGTCATTAAACATGCAAAAACAAATAAAATCTGGATTACAGCCAGTGAAACGGCAGGCGGATGGATTTGCGAAATTACAGATTTCGGTATAGGTTTCACCTCTGAATCTCTCAAGGCCGGTCTTGGCCTGCAAATTATGAAAGACCGTGCCAAAGATATGAACTGGGACTTTTCCATTCAGCGAAAACAGAACCAGACCATTGTTAGTATTAAAAAGGAGGTTACGTAAATGCAGCCGTTTCGTATTTTGATTGTAGATGATCACGCTCACGCAAGAGAAGGCATTCGCGATATTTTAGAAGAATATGAAGATTTCATTATTGTTGGCGAAGGAACCAACGGTCAAGAAGCCATTGAACTGACCGAAAAATTAATGCCCGATATTGTGTTAATGGATATTGGAATGCCTGTGATGGACGGGCTAGAAGCGACAAAACAAATTAAGCTTCAGTTTCCGTATGTTAAAATTGTTGTCATCACGGTTTCAGACGATATTACGGATTTGTTTGATGCGCTGAAAAAAGGCGCCCAGGGCTATTTGTTAAAAAACCTGCGGTCTGAAGTGTGGTACGACTATTTGCGTGCGTTCGCTTTAGATGAAGTTCCTATGTCAAAAGAAATTGCGTTTCAAATTTTAAAAGAGTTTCCGCAGGAAACATCGATTACAAAGCCAGACACTCCCCTTTCTGCACGGGAGCTTGAAGTACTTCAATTAGTGGCTAAAGGACTGTCAAACCGCGACATCTCGGCGCAGTTATTTATTTCTGAACACACGGTAAAAAGTCATTTGAAAAATATTTTAAGCAAGCTTCATTTAGAAAACCGCGTGCAGCTGACAAGCTATGCGTTTCAAAATGGCTTAATGAACTAACAGCTTTCACGAGCTGTTTTTTTATTAGCACCTTTCTCTCATAAGCCCCAACAATCACTCTAAGGAGTGATGGCTAATTCTCCCTTTCCTTCTATAATAAAAGCACGTTAGTTAGTAAAAAGGAGGAAAAGAGAAAAATGATGCAGGAAAAGCGAGAAGAATCAGCGAGTACAACTAAACAAAGCACGGGGCGTTCTCAAGGCCTGTACAAAACCATATGGCGCTGGCATTTTTATGCAGGTTTAGTGTTTACTCCGTTTCTTCTTATATTAGCTGTTACTGGCGGGATGTATTTATTCAAGCCTCAAATTGAAGAAAAACTGTATCACGACTTGTATCATGTACAAGCTCAGTCACAGTCCGTATCTCCTTCAGCACAAGTACAGGCTGTAAAAGAAAAGTATCCTGGTGCTACCGTGTTGACTTATCAACCAAGCGATCACTCTACTCGTTCTTCAGAAGTAGGAATTTCATTAAAAGACGATACATATACGATTTTTGTTAATCCTCACAATGGTCACATTGTAGGAAAACTGGATGATTCAAGTCGCTTAATGAATCAAATTGAAGAGTTTCACGGAGAGCTGATGGCAGGCACCACGGGTGATCGTATTGTAGAACTTGCGGCCTGCTGGGCAATTGTCTTAATTGTAACCGGCGCTTTTTTATGGTGGCCGCGCAAAAAAGACAAAATAAAAGGCGTGTGGATTCCTCGTTTTTCAAAAGGTAAAAACACACTGATACGTGATCTTCATGCGGTACCGGCCTTTTGGATTTCAGCCGGGATGCTTTTTCTCGTACTAACGGGCCTTCCGTGGTCAGGACTGTGGGGCAATGCCTTTCAGCAAATCGCCACAAACGCAGGCGTTGGGTACCCTCCGTCTATTTGGGTAGGCAGTGCCCCTACTTCAACCGTGCAAACAAAAGATGTAGCGGACGTGCCTTGGGGAGCTGAAACGTTAGAAGTGCCAAACTCCACAGCTCAGCAATATACAAAAGTATCGCTTGATGACATTGTAGATATTGCAAAAGAACAGCATATGCACGATGGCTACACCGTTTCCATTCCGCAAGAGCCTCAAGGTGTGTATACGCTCTCTGTTTTTTCACCAAGAGCACAAGATGAAGCAACGATTCACCTTGATCAATACACCGGCGCCGTTTTAGCCGATTATCGGTACGACAACTATGGATTTATGGGCAAATTGATTGCGCTTGGTATTACGCTTCATAAAGGCACACAGTTTGGATTAATAAATCAGCTTATTGGCCTTATTGTTTGTATCGGAATTGCTGGTATCACGATCAGCGGAGCCTTACTGTGGTGGAAACGAAAACCTGCTAAAAATATGGGGGCTCCAAAAGTTCCTGAAGGAAATGCAATGCGAATCGTGACGTGTATAATCGTGGTATTTGGTCTTGTCTTTCCTTTGGTCGGGCTGTCGTTGATTATCGTGTGGCTTTTAGATTTCTTTGTCATCAAACGAATTCCAGCATTGAAGCGGTTTTTAAACGCATGATTTATGAAACTATGTGAGGTGCAGTAACAATGAACAAATGGAAAATGTCCGGACTGGTCATACTCAGTACGATTGTACTTTCCGCGTGCTCTGTAGACAGTAACGCAGATCAGCTCTACAAGCAGCCAAAGCCTCTGTCTGCGCATGTGATGCTTCCTGAAAATATAGAGCCACAGAGCACACAGGTGTTAGAAGTGCACGTAATGCAAGAAAATAAAACGGTGGATGATGCCAAAATCGTTCAGTTTAAAGTGTGGAAAAAAGATGCTCCCGGTAAAGTCGAAACAGCAAAGGCACATTATGACGGCAGTATGTATAAAGCAAAAGTAACTTTTAAAGAGGATGGTATTTACTATATTAAAACGGATATTAACGCGCGCGGTGAGCACATCCTTCCTACTCAGCAAGTCGCAGTAGGCAATTTATCTAAAGAAGAGTTACGTTCACTGCAGCCAGCTGAAAACGAAACGCACCATCATCACTCTCATCATTAGACATAAGCTCACGTTCAGCAGCTGTACGTGAGCTTATGTTTTTCTCATGAATTGTAGCTAGTTCCATTATATGTTTTTACATTTTTTTCTTATTACTTTAAAATAAAAGTGATAAATGTTTATTAAAGGAGTTTTACAGATTGAAAAAAATTGTTTCTGGTATTTTAATTCTAGTATTAGCCGTTATTGTTATGATTGAAGGAAATCCGTTAGAGCAGAACTCTTCAACGAATACCTCCTACGATGAAGTAATTACCTTCCCTGCTGATCGTTACCCTGAAACTGCAGCGCACATTCAACATGCAATCGATAAAGGAAAATCGGCTGTTTGTACAATCGACCGAGACGGGGCTGAGGAAAACCGCCGTGAGTCTTTAAAAGGCATTCCGACTAAAAGCGGCTATGACCGAGATGAGTTTCCGATGGCCTTTTGTGAAGAAGGCGGAAGCGGTGCAGATATTGAATATGTAAAGCCTTCAGACAACCGAGGCGCCGGTTCTTGGATTTCACATCAAGTAGATGAGTTTCCAGACGGTACGAAGGTTTTAATTGAAGTGAAGTAAAAAGAATGGTCGTGATGACCTTTCTTTTTTTATATTAAAAGTCTGCAAAAAATGAAAAATTGCTCTTGCCTAAAGATACTCTTCACTTTTAAAATAAAAACGTGTGTGTTACATATATGCATCATTGTTTTATAGGAGGAATGAGTTTCTTGGACAATCTATGGCAGCAGCTACTCCCTGCCTCATGGCAATTAACTTTATTTATTTTCTTTTTTGTCTATATCTTGCGCTACAAACAAGAGAATAAATTCAGCATGCAGCTCCACTTGCTGCTTAAGTTTCTTTATGCCGTTATTTTGGTTTTAAATGCGGTGTTGTTTTTAGTGGAAAGTCAGCGCGATTTTCTTTTTTATGCAACGCTTTTCATGAGTATCCTGACGATTATTTTGATGGAGTTCACGCTTTCTGCAAAAAAACAGAACGAGCTTGATTTTATTTCAGCCGTTTCTTGCTGTGTTCTTCCGATTTTTATTTCTTTACTTGAACTTAGTTAATGAACCAAAGGCCTCTGGTGATTCAGAGGCCTTTTTGATGTTATTGATCTTTGTTGTTACGGTCCATCATATCTTTTGGATCTTCTACAATATCTTCTGGATCACGGTTGTTGTCTTTTTCATCATCTCGATACATCTTGTCATTTTTATCTACGCCAGGCACGTTATTGTTGTTGTTCATATTGTCTAAGCCCGTGTTTACAAACGAAACGTATACTTTGTCGATTTTACTATCTGCTTCTCTCACGCGGTCCGCAATTTTTTGTTCAAAATCAGTTGAGACTTCATGGTAAGTATCGCCGTTGTACGTTACGTTGTTGACCTTGCCGTTATCATTGTTGTCCGCTGCGTCATTTCCAGCTAAATCTACCGTTACATAGGCATTATTATTATCGCGAAGCACATATGCATCATCAACTTCCTTCATATCTTCTACATTTTGTGCTGCTTCAACTGACTTAGTCGGCTGATCTGTGTTATCCATTGGGATATTGTTATCAACCCCGTCGTTTGTAGAAGTGTTGCGTAAGTCATTTTGAGTATTGTCCATTGCGTTATTGTCCTTATTTCCTCCGCACGCAGCTAGGCCTGAAAGGAAAAGAACCGAAGAAGCAATGATAAGCCCTTTTTTCATTTTTTCCATCTCCTTAAATATAGTTTGCAGTCGTATTATGCTTAATTTTTGCAAAACTATTCAAAGCGAGACGGAGAAGTGACACACCATTTTTCTAAACATACCTAACACTGCTGGCAATACTAAGAGGAATTTTCAAGGTTGCAACTGTATTTATTCTCCTAACAGCTTTCGGACGGCTATTGACAGCGTGTTTATATGACGCTCTACGTTTGTCTCCTCTGCAGCTTGTTTCTGTCCATCTACGTTGTAGACCAGCGCTGGATTTTGCGTAATTCCGTTGATCGCTGTAGCCATAAAAGCTAGCAGTTCAGCTGTTGGTACAGCCGGAGAGAAATTTTTTACTTCGATTTGTTCGGCGATAAAGTCATGAAGCTTCTTTTGAATATATTTAAGGTTAGATACTTCAACTAGCTGATCTTCAATTTTCATAAAACGCTGAGGGTCTTTTGAATACAACGCTACTAGTTCAAAGTAAATTTCTCCTCCTGCTGTCATTGATTCTTGGATATGCTCTCCAATATACATAATAAAATCATGCAGCATTTCAAAGGGATCTTTATTGGTCTGAAGTAGGGCTTCAATTTTATCTTTTACTTTATGGCTGACACTTTCTTGATTAAGAAGTCCGACAAATACTTCATCAAGGTTTGAAAAATATTTGTATACGCCTCCTTGACTCATTCCAGATTCCAGAACGATATCTCGCATGGCTACATCATGCACCGGTTTGCTCTTGCATACTCTTTTGGCGGCTTCTAAAATCTCTTGCTTCTTTTTTTCAGCGTATCCTTCCCTTACTTTTGGCATTTTTTTCACGCTCTCTTACTTTTTTATTTATTCCTGAATCTCTCGAGTGTATTAATAATTACCTGAGCTGCTTTTTCGGCTCCTTTTTCAGCTCGGATTTGTTTTCCGATTTCTTGTGCTTTGGATTGAATTTCATTAACTTGCGTATAGGAAATAGCTGCGGATAATTTTTCAGCCGTCAATTCTTTTCTCGGAATGGCTTTTGCTCCAGCTCCAAGCTCGTGAATTTTTCTTCCCCAAGCGAATTGGTCATTTCCATAAGGAATAATAACACTTGGAACGCCAGCTCGAAGGCCTTCGGCTGTTGTTCCTGCTCCTCCGTGATGAACAACGGCAGACATTTTAGGAAACAGCCACTCATGAGGAATATCTTTTACAAAGAAAATGTCTTCTGCTATCCCCTCCGTGTGATTTATTCCACTTCCTCCTGTATTGATGATACCTCGTTTCCCGGAGAGTTTTAAAGCTTTAATCACTAAAGCAGTCGTTTCGTCTGCGTTTTTTTTATCACCAACACTTCCAAATCCAATATAAACTGGCGGTTCTCCAGCCTTTAAAAATCTTTCCAGCCTCTCTTCCGGCTCATAGCTATGGTCACTGTCCATAAACCAATTTCCGTAGGAATGAACGTGTTGAGGCCAATCTTTAGATACGGAAAATACGGCGGGACTTGATGAAACAATGGTTGGGTTAGCTGCTGTACGCTGCTTTGGGTACGGACATGAAAAATCGTTAGGTCCTTCTCCATGCTGCTGAACCCAATATTTTTTTAAAGGACCACTTACTACCTTCCAAAATCCCCATTCAAAAATACGGTGCGTCAGCTTGTTATATGTTTTTCCAAACCGTGGTCGATCATAAAAGATCAACGCTGGATAATCTTTTGTTGGTGTCATTGGAAAAGGGCTCGCTAGAATGCTTGGTATATTCATCTCTTTAGCAGCAAAATAACCAATTGCTGCACCTGGATGATATACAATTGCATCGGCTCCTTTACAGGCCTTATGCAAATCTTCTTGTATATTAACCATCATACCCATCATCTTTTCATTTTTTAAGCTTGAAAAGAATTTGAGAGGATTGTCTGCATTAATCGCATCGTCTGCTGCTCCGCTCTCTATAATTTTAGAAACATCACCTCGAAGCATGGCATATTCGAATCCATACGACTCTATGAAATTTTGATAAGCTTCTGAAGCCGCAATTCGTACACGGTATCCTTTCTTTTTCAACTCTAATCCTAAAGCCATAAAAGGCTGGGTATCTCCTCGAGTTCCTGTTGTTAACATCGTAATAAGCATGATTTCAGCCCCCTTATATTAAAACGACAATGTTGTCGTTTTAATATAATGTACCTTTCTTGAATTAATTCGTCAATAAAAAAACGACAATAATGTCGTTTTTATTGCTATCCTTTATTTTCCTATCCTTTATTTTCCTAAGGCTCTTTTCGTAAAGATTGTTGCTTTTAATTATAACCAGGAAAAATTTACTCTTTATAGTAGTGTATAAAGAGAGGTTCATTCAGCTAACGGACAGTAATGTTGAATAAGATAGGATTTACTTATCCTTAAATAAAATTTTTTCAAAACATCATAAAAGGAAGTGTGTAATATTGGGTAGTGAAAGTAAACTCACTATTTCTCCATTAAATAATGACTTAATAGAGGATATCAATATGACAAATGATTATTTTAAGCTATATGGTAGAGTTGTCCCCAGTTTACAACCAGGCAAGTGGTCTTATAAAGAAGTTCTTTTTGATGAAGCTAGAGAAACACGTTTTCCAGATGACAAACTTGATTGGAGCCGATATATAAACCAAGAGGATAAATCTTTGTTTTTAGCTTATATGAATACTACTTGCATAGGACAGATTAGAATAAGTAAGGATTGGAATCGCTTCTGTTATATTGAAAACATTGCTACTAAAAAAGATTATAGAGGCAGTGGAGTCGGAAAGTTGCTCTTAAATAAAGCAGAAGAGTGGGCAAAACAAAGAAAACTTATAGGAATGTCCTTGGAAGCACAAGATGATAATCTTGGTGCATGCAGATTTTATGTGAAACAAGGGTTTATACTAGGTGGAGTTGACACACTAAAGCAGTCATATAATCCTACTATTGAAACCACTTTATACTGGTATAAGTTATTTAAGTAACAGGGACTTTAGCGGAAAGAACCTTTCCTAAAGATAAACCCGCTCTTTATAAAAAATGAAAAAAGATGCTTCGCGTTTTAAACGAAGCATCTTTTTCTATTGCAGCTATGAATACTTACCTACTTTTTAAGTCAAACTGCTCGTGAGGCAGCTAATTTCTCAATAGGGGCTTGTTCGATGTCTGCTGCTGATATAGTCAGCAACTTTTCTAAAACAGCCGTTATGCCCTTATTTGTTTCATTACTTTTTTTGCAGTCATTAATATGCTGGTTTAATTGTTTTTTATAAGCCTCGGTATGAATGAGCCACTGACTTAAAAGCGCTTTTGTCGCCTTTCTTTCGTCTTCGCTTTTAGCTCCAAATAAGCTCTCCATATCAGGTTCTTGAATAGTTAGCTTACTAAAATCTTCGCTTACTGCAAGCCAAAAATAGTTCTTTTCGTATTCGTAATATCTGTGTTCTTTTAATAAAAAGTAGCCAATTTCAAATTCAATGCGATAGAGCGGCTGATTAACTTTCGGCGCATGAAGGCTTTTAAAGTTAATATGCTCTACATCATCTACATAAACTTCTGAACCGTATTGGGTTTTAATAATTTTAGCGTCTACTGTATTCATGATGTTTACCTCTTTAAGGATATTATGAGAGAACGCGTGCATTCTTTTTCTAGAATGCGCACGTTCTTTATCTTTTACTTAGTTTTGAACAGCGTTTTTCCAATCAGCCGCAAACTTTTCAATTCCTTGTTCGGTTAAAGGATGTTTGACAAGCTGCTCGATTACTGAATATGGAATAGTTGCAATATGAGCTCCGGCAAGGGCTACGCGTGTAACGTGATCCGGATGTCTTACAGAAGCCGCAATGATTTGAGAGTCGATATTTTGAATGCGGAACAGCTCGGCAATTTTAGCCACAAGCTGCACGCCGTCTTCTGAAATATCATCAAGGCGACCAAGGAACGGAGATACATATGTTGCACCTGCACGAGCTGCTAAAAGCGCTTGGTTTACAGTGAAAATAAGCGTTACGTTTGTTTTTACACCTTTTTTAGCAAGGTAGCGAGTTGCTTCTAATCCAGCAATTGTCATTGGAAGCTTAATCGTAATGTTTTGATCCCCGCCGTTAATTTTGATTAGTTCTTCTGCTTGCGCAATCATGTCTTCTGCTGTTTCGGCATCCGGCGTCACTTCTGCTGAAACGGATTCTACTTCTGGAACGGTTTTTAAAATTTCTTCAATACGATCTTCAAACTTTACGCCTTCTTTTGCAACAAGAGAAGGGTTTGTTGTGACGCCAGATAAAACCCCCACTTTGTATGCTTTTTTAATATCCTCAAGGTTTGCAGTATCAATAAAAAATTTCATTTTTTCATTCCTCCATTAGTTTTTTTTACTATACCCACTATTTCACTTGTTATTTCTTTTCCACAGCATGACCGCCAAACTCGTTTCGAAGCGCGGAAACTACCTTTCCTGTAAAGGTATCATCTTCAAGCGAGCGATAGCGCATCAATAAAGACATCGCGATAACCGGCGTAGCTGTTTGAAGGTCTAGAGCCGTTTCGACCGTCCACTTCCCTTCACCAGAAGAGTTCATAACTCCTTTGATGTCATCTAGCTTAGCATCTTTAGAGAATGCATTTTCCGTTAATTCCATGAGCCATGAACGAATAACAGATCCGTTATTCCATACTCTCGCCACTTTTTCGTAATCATAGTCGAACTGGCTTTTTTCAAGAACTTCAAATCCTTCTCCGATTGCTGCCATCATGCCGTATTCAATGCCGTTATGAACCATTTTTAAAAAGTGGCCGCTCCCTGCTTCTCCAGCATATAGATATCCGTTTTCTACTGCTGTATCGCGGAAGATAGGTTCAACAATTTCCCACGCTTCACGATCTCCGCCAATCATATAGCAAGCTCCGTTACGAGCGCCTTCCATTCCGCCAGATGTTCCAACGTCCATAAAGCGAATTTTGTTTTCTTTTAACTCGTTATAGCGTCGAATAGACTCTTTGTAATGAGAGTTTCCAGCTTCAATTACGATATCTCCTTCAGCTAAAAGAGGAGATATTTCACTAATAACAGAATCAACAACCGTATGAGGAACCATCAGCCATACGACTCTTGGCGTTTCTAATGACTGAACAAGCTCCTGTAAGCTTGATACTCCTGACGCACCGTACCCTTTCATTTGTTCCACTGCGTTTGAATTTACGTCAAATGCTACAACGTTATGACGCTGATCCAATAAGTTTTGTCCTAAGTTAATCCCCATTTTCCCTAAACCAACTAATCCTACTTTCATGTGAACAGCTCCTTCTATTTGTCTTATTGTTTAAGCCTTTAGCAATTCTTTTGCTTGTGCCACTACGTTTTCTTCTGTAAATCCAAACAGCTTCATCACATCAGCTCCGGTTCCTGAAGCACCGAATGTGTCAATAGCTAACACTTTTCCTTTTTGTCCTACAAAACGTTCCCAGCCAAGTGAAATTCCCATTTCTAGAGAGATTCGTTTTGAAACAGATTCAGGCAAGATGCGCTCTTGATACTCTTTTGACTGTTTGCCAAACAGCTCCCAGCTAGGCATTGCTACAACTCGAACAGATGTACCTTCACGCTCTAGCTGAGCTTTTGCACTGACCGCTAGTGCTACTTCAGAACCTGTGGCGATGAAAATCAGCTCTGGCTTATCGTCTGTTTCGGTTAATACGTAAGCTCCTTTAGCTAGGTCGTTGATATTTTGTTTTGTTTCTTCAAATACAGGCAAGTTTTGACGGCTAAGCACTAAGGCTACAGGGCCCTCCACTTGCTGAAGCGCATAAGCCCAAGCGCTTGCTGTTTCGTTTGCATCAGACGGACGGATTACGGTAAGCCCTGGAATTGCACGAAGAGAAGCTAAATGTTCAACGGGCTCATGAGTTGGTCCATCTTCTCCTACTGCTATGGAATCATGAGTAAACACATATGTGACCGGCAGCTTTTGCAGTGCAGCTAAACGAATCGCTGGACGCAAGTAATCATTAAAAACAAAGAATGTGCTGACAAACGGCTTCACACCTCCGTGAAGAGCCATTCCATTACCGGCCGCTCCCATTGCGTGTTCACGTACTCCGAAATAAATATTTCGATTACCGAAATATCCCGGTGCGTAAGGGCCTTCTTCTTTGATGTCCGTCATCGTGGAATGCGATAAATCAGCGCTTCCTCCAAAAATAGATGACACAGATTTAGTGAAATAATTAATAGCTTCTCCGCTTGCAACACGAGTCGACATCGCTTTTTCTGATGAAAATGTTAAAATATCATTCACTTCAATTAACGCTTCGCCCGTAATGGCACGTTCTAATTCATCAGCCAGCATAGCGTATTCTTTTTGGTAAGAAGCAAACAGCTTATTCCACTCTGCTTCTGCTTTCATCCCTTTTTCTTCTAGCTTTTCAAAATGAGCTTTTACTTCTTCTGGAACATAGAAGTTTTCTTCAGCTTCCCAGCCGTAGGCTTGTTTTGTTGCTTTTGCTTCTTCTTCTCCAAGCGGATTGCCGTGTGCTTTATTTGTTCCCGCTACTTTTGGACTTCCGTAGCCAATAATGGTTCTCACTTCGATAAGCGTTGGCTGTTCGGTGTTCTGCTTCGCTTTTTCGATGGCGTTTGTGACTTCATCTACGTCATTTCCATCTTCTACACGCAAATACTGCCAGTTTGCAGATTCCGCTCTTTTCTGGATATTTTCACTAAACGAAAGATTTAATTCCCCGTCTAACGAAATATCGTTGGAGTCATATAAAGCGATAAGTTTGCCAAGCTTCATATGGCCAGCCATGGACATCGCTTCATAAGAAATTCCTTCCATCAAGTCACCATCACCTACTAAGGTATACGTATAGTGATCAATGACAGGAAAATTGGGTTGATTAAATTTTGCTGCTAAGTGAGCTTCTGCCATTGCCATTCCGACTGCATTAGCAATTCCTTGACCTAAAGGACCTGTTGTTGCTTCCACGCCGTCCGTATGACCAAATTCAGGATGACCCGGTGTTTTACTGTTTAGCTTGCGAAAGCTTTTTAAATCTTCTATTGATACATTGTATCCGCTTAGATGCAGCATGCTATACAGCAAGCTTGAGCCATGACCGGCTGATAAGATAAAACGATCTCGGTTAAACCAGCTTGAATTTGCCGGATTATGCTGTAAGTGATTCGCCCATAGCGCATAGGTCATCGGAGCAGCTCCCATCGGAAGCCCAGGGTGTCCTGAATTAGCTGCGTTCACCGCATCAATTGACAGGGTGCGAATCGTATTAACTGCAAGTGTGTCTATGTTGGTACTCATGTTTCATCCTTCTTTCGCTTTGTTTGTATTAAACTGGCTGCACTTCGCGTGATGGACTCGCTGTTTCTTCATCCAACCACCATTTAAAGCCGTCTTTTTCTAAAAGTGCATGTGATGCATCAGGGCCGTGTGAACCGGCAGCATATTTGTGAAGCGGCACTGTATTTTCATCAAATGCTTCAAGAAGCGGCTGAACCCATTCCCAAGCTAGCTCTACTTCTTTCCAATGAGCAAAAAATGTAGAATCTCCGGCACATGCATCTGCAATAAGGCGCTCATATGCTTCCGGTGCTCCTTCTTGCTGACCTGAAAAATTAATTTGCACAGGCTCAATATGACCATGATTAAATGGATTTTTGCTGTTCAACTGCAGCGTAATATTTTCATGCGGGTTGATTTCAATAATCAACAGATTTGGAGATGTTGTTTCTCCTTTGTCTAAGTACAACTCTTTTAACGAGTCTTTGAATTCAATAACAATTCGCGTCGCTTTTTCTGCCATTCTTTTTCCTGTACGAATGTAGAAAGGAACGCCTTTCCAAAGCGAATTATCGATGTATAGTCTGGCTGCTAAAAACGTGTCCGTCTGCGAAGATGGTGATACACCAGGCTCGTTTATGTAGCCCTCCACTGAAGACCCGTTTATTTTTCCAGCCTCATATTGACCGCGAACAACGTCTAGGTCCATATCTTCTTTTACAAGCGGACGAAGCGCTTTTAACACATTTATTTTTTCGTTTCGAATATCATCAGCGCTAATGCGAGCCGGTAAGTGCATGGCCGTCATCATCAGCATTTGCAGCATGTGATTTTGAACCATATCTCGAATGGCACCTGAATGGTCATAATAGCTTGCTCTTTCCTCTACGCCGACCGTTTCACTTGCTGTAATTTGTATATTCGCAATATGTTCGTTATTCCATAATGATTGAAGAATAGGATTAGCGAATTCCAGCGCTTCTAAATTTTGCACCATCGACTTGCCAAGATAGTGGTCAATGCGGTAAATCTCTTCTTCTTTAAACGCTTTGCTTAAATTTTCGTTTAATTGTCGAGCTGACTGTAGATCATGGCCAAAGGGTTTTTCAATAATTAACCGTTTCCAACCTTTTGTAGCACCTAAGCCACTGTCTTTAATATGCTCAGCAATTGTACCGAAAAATTCTGGTGCAACGGATAGATAAAACATTCGGTTGCTTGGAATGTTCAGTTCTGCTTCTCGTGCTTCTACTAGATTTAACAAATTTTTATAATCTTCAGCATTTGTTGCGTCCAATTGGCTGTAGCGAAAAGCTGATAGAAAATGCTGCATAAGAGATGAATCTTTTTCGACGCGACGTGAAAAAGTATGAATAGATTCTTCTACTTTTTTCTGAAAATCTGCATCGGACATCTCCCTTCTGCCTAGTCCTACAACAGAAATTGATTTAGGGATTTTCCCGTCTACAAATAAATTATAGAGTGCAGGATAAATTTTGCGTTTCGCTAAATCACCTGTTGAACCGAATAAAACAAAAGTCATCGCTTCCATATCTCTTCCTCCTGTTAGGAAAAATATAATCTTTTAAAAAGTAACTTTTTTTTTACTCGTTACTTTATGTAACCTATCTTATTCCTGAAATATTTTTTCGTCAAGATATAAAACTCGTAAAAAATCATTTCATTTTTTCTTTTGTTCTTTAAACCTTATGACAGCTTATCTCGGTTAGTTTATGGAAAAATAATGAAAATACTTTTTAGTTGAATTTAGAAAATAAAACTGCTTTAATGGATTTGATAGAATTGTATGAAAGTAAAAGCATACATAATGTTTGCATATGTACCAAGGGAAATTATCAAAAGGTGGAAGTAATATGGAAGCTCAGCTGATCAAGATGTTTGAAGATCTATCTGTTTTTTACATAGAAAAATCGTAGCTCAATCCAAAAAAGTCACCGGAAGTTGACCTCTTTTTTTGAGCTACACTCACACTTTAACTTTAATGCGTCACTGCGACAAGAAGCATAAGCATCATATAGAGGTTAAAAACAGCAAGTAAAACAAGAACGATATAGACTAGTTTTTTACCTATTTCACCTAAAAAGTAGACGTTGACTAACGTAAAATACACGCCTGCTGCGCATAAAACGAACGTAAGAAACTCTTTAGACTCGTTCAACGTCATTTGAAAATCTTGATTATAGTAAATTCGGAGATCTTTACTAATAGTGAACGGCACGGTCCACCACCTGATCAAAATTCCAATAAACATAAGTATCCCTATTGTGTTTAAAGTGGACTGAAGTGTTCTCCGCTGTTTCTTTCTCATATCCACATCCGTTTGTGCGGACCTTTTAAAGTTTGCTCGCATGTATTTCCCCCCATGATGTTTTTGCATACAGCAAAAGGGTCATCAGCCATACACAGGTCTCTCCCCGGCTATTTCTTACACCACCAAAAGGTGCGTAATGATCATCACGCAAGGCTTCAATGAAGCTACATTCTTTATCTATATTCACTTTATGCTGCATTTGATGCTTTCACAGCTTCTGAGCATACCAGCTTGTTTTTCGTTTCGTATTGAATTATATACATACACAAAAATAAGCCCTGGCTGATAGAGCCAAGGCTTGGTTCATGTTTTGATTAAGTTATACCCCACACATTGAAGAGCTTGTTGAATATTTTTCACGACTTTTAACTGTAAGTTTCTCAAATCATGATTTTTAATTTGCTCTTTCGCAAATGTTGGCGTTACACCTGTTATAACTGCTTGAGCACCCATGAGCTGAAGTGCTGTAATCATTTTAAAGAAGAAATTCGGAAACTCTTTTTCTCTCAGAAGCAGCTTCGATAAATCAATGATAAAGTAATCTATTTCATTATGAGCTGCATCGTGAAGCACATCTGTCATAATCTGATTCGCACGCTCTTTATCAATAATACCTTGAAGAGAAAGAATCGAAACACCTTCTGTAATTGGAATAATTGGGACGCTTAAAAATCCCATCTGATATCGTGTTTCATCCAGATCGATCATGTGGGATAAGATACCGGCCATTGATTGTAAAAAATCAATGTCTTCTCCTGAAAATTCTTTTTCTTCCTTATCCATTACACAGAGTGTTCCAAATACATTTCCTTTTAAATCTTTTAATGTAACACCTAAAAAACCTTTTACCTGCAATTGATCCGTTACTTCTAGCTGTCTTGTAACGGCATCCTTCATCAGATTTGCCGTATGCATAACGTCTCCGTCATTCATAATAATTAAGCGGCAGTATGTACCTCCGTATTCAACGCTGTATCCTTCAGGAATAATCTCTTCCTTCTCGTTATATGAGCTCAGGACCGTCATCGCTGTTTCTCCTCTTCTAGTTACGTACGTTGTGCTGACATTCAGCTGTTTGGTAATAACCTCAAATAATTTTTGCGAAACAGACCGCAGTGAATAAAAATGAGGAACTTTATTTTCTCCATCAACGTTCATTTAGTTACCTCCATCGCAACTATCATTCTCTCTGCCATAAGTGCATTCTTTCATAAAGATACGCACAGCTTGGCTATAACTTTTTTGTAGTATGAGAGAGGACGGCTATATTGCCTCTTTTCTATCTTATACATACTAGATTTGACATATGACATGATTTCACATAAGAAAAACTTCTTCCGTTCATGAAGGAAGAAGTTTTAAATTATATAAAAATCTCACACGTCCTCATTTTCCCTCTATTCCCCTCTATTCCCCGTATTAGGATATATCAAACTAAACTGCCTAGTTCAATGACAACATAGCACAAAGGGTATTAGAGCTCCTGCTTCATCTTTTTGTTCCATTCTCTTCGCAGAATTCCCATTTTGACGCTATCAAAATATTCACCGTTTACGATACGTGCTTCTCTGATTCTTGCTTCTTCTTTCATACCTATTTTTGCCGCTGTTTTGATCATTCTGATATTGCCTGACCACGTAGACATGCCGAGTCTATGCAAGGGTGTAAACTCAAATAAAAAGTCGATCCACATTCCATAAGCTTCTGTCCCATATCCTCCGCTCCAATAGTCTGAGTCGTAAATGACAATTCCAGTTTCCAGCCAGTCTGTATGCTTGTCCACCCAGTAACAGCTCACTGTTCCCACAGCTTTTTCATCAATGATGACCGCAAGGAGTTGAGGAACGTCTGGAAAAAGCTCATGCTCTTTGTCCAATGAATTCATATATTTTTCTTTCGTAAGCCTTTCTTCTAGTATGTACGGAGCATTCCATTTTTTCGCTTCTTGTTTTTTCTCTTCGTATTTCCAGTAATAGAGCGTATTAACATCTTCCTGTGTCGCTTCTCTTAATAACACTTTTTCTCCTATTAATTTTATCATGAGAGGCATTACTCCTTGATTTATGAAATGGCTTATTAAATTTTAGAAACTTAAAGCGACTCTTAATACACGTTTATACAATCATAGCGTTAAATAATGAAGAAAAGGAGTAAATTTATAAAGAGTAGTATTGCTACTGCCAATCAGCAGATGAAAATGAAAAGTAACTTATCCTGCTTTGCCTGTAAAACACCGAGACAATATATATGCTCCCGGTGTTTTTTGTTTTTGCTCTATTTATTATTCGCGTTTTCCATAACTGCAAAATAATTATCTTCACTGTCTGAAAAGTTAAAGACTTTTCCTGAAGGCATAGATACGATTTCTCCCACCGTTACGCCTTTAGCTGTTAAATCCCTGTATAATTCATCCACATTCTCTGTAAAAAACATCAGTGAAGGAGTCCCGACATTTAATTCTGGCTGCATTTTTGCTATTAGCTGTTTGTTATGAAGGATAATGGTTGTTTCAGCATTCGCTGCCGGTGCTAGCTCAATCCACTTCATACCTTGTTCATTCTCTTGTTGAGAAATTACTTGAAATCCCATTTTGTCTGTCCAAAACTTTACAGCTTGATCTTGGTCGTTTACATACACCATAATTTGACCGACTTTTGTAATCATTGTTTTCACTCCTTTGATATATTTGATATACATGAAATAATTTCTTCCGCTACTGTATCTGCCGACTTTTCCTTTGTGTAGATCGTTTGCTTTGCTAACTTTTGATTTGACGGATGCGTTACAAAATGTTTGTTAAGCTCAAAAACATCTTTATCATCTGTTATTTGATGCAGCCTTTGATGTAATATCTGTATGGACTCTTCTTTATCAACACTCGGAAGCAGTAAAAATAGAGACTGGTAAGGTTTTAACGTCTTTTCTACTTGTTGAAACAGCTTTATGTCTTCATACACCGAGTGACCGGCGCCAAAATCAATGACCGCATGCTTGTTCTCTTCTAGTATTCTTTTAACAGCATAGGCTTCAAACGGTTTCCAATAGGCGTACATGCCTTGAAATCCTTGTTTTTCTCGAATTTGTTGCTGTGTTTCTTTGCTGAATCCTATTTCCCGGTAGTAGGAAAATCGCACTTCATCCATTGAGCACTGAGGAATATTTAGTTTGGTTGCCACTTTTTCACCGACCGTCGTTTTTCCAGCGCACATAGGTCCAATGAGAATAATAGGGGTTTGCATATGCTCTCTCCTTATTTCACTTCCAATACAAACGCGTACGATGCATCTCCATTAGATACATTTTGTTGACTTTCATCCATCCACCACACTGAATATGAGTAGTAGTACGTGCCTGCTTCAGAAGGTGCTTTCAGCTTATTTTTCTTCAGTGGTATTTCCACTTCATGGCTGTTTTGTATTTGTGCCATATGCTTTTCGTTGGGCTGCCGCTTATACTTGATAACAAGCGATAGCGATTCATTTGCTTTTACTTTAATCGGCTGTTCTGTTTTTAACAATTCTAAAGGGCCTGCTTTATCCACACACGTGCTTTCCCAGCAGTACGTGCCAACTTTTGTTTCATAAAGATGGTTGCTTGCTTCGAGATACACTTTTGGCGGGGATTCTTCAAGAAATCCACTGCTTGAACATCCTGTAAAGCTTGCCATGAGAAGTCCACCTGCAGCTGTCTTCCATTTCTTCATCATTTCATCACCTTTTTACTATTTCTTCATTGTTCCGTTATCTCCTGTTTCTTACTTTCTAAATAGCATTGCTTTATTTTCAATACACGCTTTTTAATAAAATGGAATATGAATACCTAACTGATTTACTAATAAAGGAGTGAACGTATGGAGGCGCCAAACCGAGACGACAAATATGCACATGATGAAGAACGCAAAAAAGTGCTGCTCTTGTCAAGAGCAGCACTTTTTTAGACTTGCACGCTATTTGATTCCACTAATTTTCCATCTTCCATCCACACAACGCGATCGCATAAATCCAGCATTCTTTGGTCATGGGTAACCATTACAGCTGATTTGCCCCTTAGCTTTACTTCATCTGCGAGCATTTGCACGACTGCTCTTCCTCGCTCTGAATCCAAGCTTGCCGTAGGCTCGTCTGCAAAGATAATTTCAGGGTTATTCATCCACGCTCTTGCAATCGCTACCCGCTGACGTTCTCCGCCGGATAGACTTTCAGGGTAGTGATGTTTTCGATGAGCAAGTCCTAGCTTTTCAAGCAGATCATCCGCTCTTTTTTTTGCTTCTTGATTTCGATTTCCTTCTAGTTCCGTGACAAGAAGAAGCTGATCGCGAACCGTTAAATACGGGATTAAATTAGCTGATTGAAAGATAAAGCCGATTTTCTTCAGACGAATGCTGTTCATTTGTGATGGAGACATTTTATTAATCTCGTCTCCGTCAATAATTACACGTCCGCTAGACGGTGAAAGCAGCGCCCCTGCAATAGATAAAAAGGTACTTTTCCCAGAACCAGAAGGCCCGACTATAGCCACAAGCTCTCCAGCTTTCACACGCAGCGATAGGTCATTTAACACGACTACAGCGTTTTCTCCGTCTCCAAACGACTTGCTAACACTCTCTAAAACTAATTTTTCTTCACTCATTATACAGCCCTCCCAATCGCTTCAACCGCATCTACTTTTGCTACGCGATACAGCGACAATAATGAACTCAGTACAGAAACAGCTATAAACAGCGCCGAACAGCCTGCGATTAGCGATAAATCCAAGTGAAATGGCATCGAATCCGGCAATATAGCAGCTACTCCGTATGTCAATCCAATACTAATAGCAAGACTGCATAAAGTTAACACAACCACTTGAGATAAAATCGTTCGCGCTAAATAGCTTGTTTTTGCTCCTATCGCTTTTAACACGCCAAACTGATTCATTTTTTGAAGCGTCATCACGTAGAAGAAAACGGCTAAGACAAAAGCTCCAATGATAAACAGAAACGCGACCATCATTAAAAGTGAGCCCTGTTCTTCTTGATAACCCGGAATTCCTTTTAACGCTTCATCCTTACTGATTACATCGATTTCAGCTTCTTTTTTTTGAAGAGTCTGTGCTTGCTGGCTGTTCATATTCAATACCACTGCATTAAAAGCACCTGTGCTTTCAATTGTCTTCCACTCTGTAAGATTAATATGAATAACAGGCGCGTGACTAAACGACTGATTTTTTGTAAAACCAACAATTGTAAAGCTTTTTCCTGAAGCCGTATCTTTTATCGTATCACCTAGCTTTACTCCTTCTTCTTTTAGCGAAGAGTCCGCCACGGCTTCATGTTTCGCATCGTCCGTAATCATCTTCCCTTCCGTTATGTTCGGAGCTAAAAAGCCGCTTGTGCTTATGGCAAAAAACGAGGCGTCTATTTTTTTCTCTTTTCCTTCATTTATCACGGCTGTCATCATCACACCAAGCGGCTCAGCTTTTTTCTTTCCGCTTAGTTGTTGAATATCTTCTGTTTTGTTTATAGATAAAACAGAGCGCGTCAGGCGCTGATCCGCTTCTTTTTGAAGCGCAACGTAGTTACCTTTCATTTCTTGAACAGCTGAAGCATTGTCAGAGGAAAGCCCTTTTGCTAAGCCTGATACAAAAAGCACAAGCCATACAATTAACACCATAATCACGCCAATGAGTAAATAGCGCAGCTTCGCATGTTTTAATTCACGTAAAGCCAAAAACATCTTTCTTTCATCTCCTTTTTTAATTCTATTTAAAGTATAAAAATAGAAAATGAATGGAAGATGAACGGCTCATTACATTTTCGGAAGATAGACGTGAAAGGTGCTGCCTTTTCCTTTTTCGCTTTCAACGTGAATGGAACCTCCGTGCATTTCGACAATTTGCTTTACAATCGCTAAACCAAGACCGCTGCTTCCTTCCGTCCGACTTCTTGCTTTATCTTCTTTGTAAAAACGATTGAAAATATGCGGGAGGCTTTCTTTTGACATGCCGATTCCCGTATCTTGAAATTCTACGTGGCAATACGTGTCTTCCATACGAACGCGAAGAGACAGCGTCCCTCCTTCTTCTGTGAACTTTACGCTGTTTGTAATAAGGTTTGTCCACACTTGATGAAGCAGTTTTTGATCGCCTGAAATCATCGTGGAAGGAAGATCCATTTCAATGGCTAATTCTTTTTCACGCCAGCTCCACTCCGTCATAAACAGCACTTGCTTGATTTGAGCTGCAACGTCAAACGTCCTTTTGTCGATATGCTCACTTTCTTTATCAAGTGAAGCAAGCGTAAGCAGCTGTTTGCTGAGCGATGACATGCGCCTGCTTTCTTCTTCAATAATAGTCAGATACTCATTTCTTTGTTCATCAGAAAGATGGGCGGAACGGAGCGTTTTTGAAAATCCTTGAATGGACGCCAGCGGAGACTGAATTTCATGTGACACGTTCGATACAAATTCTTGGCGCATCTCTTCAAGCTGCTCTAAGCTTTTAGCCATTTCGGAAAAATGTGAAGCAAGCGCGCCGATTTCGTCTCGGCGCTTTACGTACAGCTCAACGTTGTATTTTCCTTTTGCCACTTGCTTTGTTGCTTCCGTCAGCTTGACGATTGGTTTTACTAAATAACGCGTACTAATAAGTACAAATAAAATACTTAATACAATCATCAGCAGTAAAATGACCGAGAAAAAAATGCGCATTTCCCCAAACTGCAGCTGAATATCAGGGCGAATAAACAGCGCTTGCTGCTTGTTACTTTCTCCTTTTAACGGTACGCCGATGGTATTGGCTAACACATTATCAAAAAAACCCGTCACAAACACCTGTGAAGGAAAGTTTGCAATTCCGTGATACATTTTCCCGTCTAGAACTTGTTTGACGGCACTCTTTTCTAAGCGCTGATTTCTAAATTTCCGTCCGTAAAACGTCTCATGTCCGCTCCTGTCCACCACATATATTTGATAGCCCAGTTTACTAATATGCTGTAAATAAGCTTGTTGATCCACGCCCCTATTGCTTTCGTAAAAGCTCGCAATGTCTTTTGCCATACGCGTAAGCTTTTGATCGTTATACGGTTTTAAGCTGTACTGATAATAAACGTTTGCTAAAATAAACGCGAGGAGACTGCTAAATACCATTACAGCAATGGTCGTCAGGACAATCCGCAAATAGAGCGTCTTCATTTTGCCGTCACCTCAAGCTTATAGCCGACTCCTCGAACCGTGGTAATGACAAAATCATCGGTATGTTCAAACCTCTCGCGAAGCCTTTTTACGTGGACATCAATTGTGCGGTTATCTCCGTTAAAATCCGCTCCCCATATCAGATGAATTAATTCTTCTCTTGTGAAAATCCTTCCTGGATAGCTCGCAAGCTGAGCTAATAACTCAAATTCTTTCATTGGAAGAATGAACAGTCGCCCGCTACAGTGCACTTCATAGCTTTTTCGGTCGATAGAGGTGTTGTTGAGCACGATCATTTTTTCATTTACCACTTCGTACCGGCGAAGCAGTGCTTTGATTCGGAAAATCAATTCTTTTGGTTCAAACGGCTTTGTCACATAGTCATCCGTTCCTGCTAAAAAGCCTTTTTCTTTGTCTTCGAGCTGATCTTTTGCTGTTAATAAAATAATGGGAAAATCATAATAGTTGCGTATTTCTTCGCAAACTTCATATCCATCTTTATGAGGCATCATAATATCGACAACGGCTAAATGAATGTGCTGCTTAGCAAGCAGACCCGAAGCTTCCTCTCCGTCTTTTGCTTCATGCACCATATAGCCTTCAAGCTGCAAATAGTGACGAACTAATTGCCGCATATGCTCATCGTCATCCGCCAGTAAAATGTGAATCATTTTTTCTACCACTCCTTTTATGAACCATTTAAAATGGCGGCCTTTTGGCCGCCATCATTTATTCTTTCACTTTCTATCTGTTTACTAGTGTAACCAAACGCCGTGTTCATATTGCGTTTTTATTAGGGTAGAGACTTATTGTGAACAGCAGATGAACAGCTTGTTACAAAATCCATTCACCGCGCGCAATCATCTCTACTTTTCCGCCTACTTTAATGTGAAAAGTTTCTCCGTCATAACTAGCTTTTACATACAGCAGTGAAGGTCTTCCTATTTCGTATCCTTGTTCTACACATATGTCAATGGTTTGCTGATTAAAATAACCGTATTTAACTAAATATGCTGCCAAACAGCCGTTGGCGCTGCCGGTTGCTGCATCTTCTGGAACGCCGTAATAGTCCGCAAAATCTCGCGCGTTTACGTGATGATCTTCGTGATAGGTTTCCGGTGAAAAGACCATAATTGCTTTTGCTTCAGTGTTTTCTATCAGCTTGAAATATTTTTCTTTGTCTACATTTATCTCTTTAGCTGCTTCTAATGATGTTAACGGGACAAGGATGACCGGCAGACCGGTGGATACTTCTTGAACGGGAAAACGCATATCGATATAAGCTTCATCAAGGTTTAACACGTCCGCCACCTGCTTTTTATCTAACACTTTCCCAAACGTCGGCTGACCTTGTGTCATCCACAGCACATCTTTTTGTTCATCATATGTAACAGGCGTAGGACCTGCTTTATAATGAAGAGTAAGCTCCTCTGTATCTTTTTCTTCTAGTTCTTCTCGGATAACATAAGCGGTACCAAGCGTCGGATGGCCTGCAAATGGCACTTCTTCAGTAGGCGTAAAAATCCGTACGTCATATTCTCCTTTTTGTGGAGAAGCCGACGTAATAAACGTCGTTTCAGAGAAATTAATTTCTTTAGCCATTTGCTGCATCTCTTTGTCTGAAAGGCTTCCGGCGTCTTTAAAAACGGCGAGCTGATTTCCCGTATATTTTCTCTGTGCAAATACATCAACAATGGAATACTGAATACTTTTCATTTATGTGTTCCTTTCTAAAGGGAATTTTTATGTACAAAATGGGTCATTACGTTTTTCTTTAAAGCCTCATATTGCTCTTTATTCGTATCCATAAACGCTTCTTTCCGACTGGACAAAATGTCTGCATAATGGAGAGGCTCACGAAATTGTTCTTGTGTAAAATCATAGCGCTGTTCGTTGAGCTGATTATAGAAATGCCAGCCTTCTTTACACGGAGTTTTTAAAATATCTCCTCCTTTGATATCTTGAACGACAAGAGCTGTCACTCCGCACTGTCCTTTGGCAGGATTGTCGGCCGTCCACTTTGTGCTTGAATGAATTGACCACGATTGGTGCAGGGCTTTCTTTAAATGATTCATGCTCAAGCAGCTCCTTTTTCTTCAAATCTACCATATTATTCTTTTTTATGAAACTTCTTGTTGAAAAACCCATAGCACAAATATTCTTACTTTAAAAATAATTTAAGGAAGAATAGAAAAATACTAGAAATAATGTATAATAATAGAGTCATTTTAGATGATAGATTATAACCAATGAAAGGTGTTTTAAATGGAAGAACAAGCAGTAAATGAACTCGTTTCTTTTGAAGAAGAGCATAAAGTAGTTCGAACAAATACGTCCTATTATGATTTGAAGTGGGGAAAAACAGCTAATCCAGCTAAAAGCAACACGTGGAACTGGGCAGCCTTTTTTCTGACAAGCGCTTGGTTTGCATACCGAAAAATGTATAAGCACTTTTTTATTTTAACGCTTATTGAAGTAATTTGGTTTTCCCTTTTGTGCTTTGTAGACATACCAGAGTGGTCCGATGCAATTGTGTTCGGCGGTGCTTCACTTATTACAGGGCTATGTGCCAACCGCTGGTATTATAAGCACGTTAAAAACGTGTTAGCTCGAGCCGAAGCTCAGCTGGAGCAGCGGAAAGAAGCTTATTTGCAAATAAAAGGCGGCACTCACATCGGAATTGCTATTGGTTTAAGCATCTTAGCACTTGTGATTACTTTTGGAGTCGGAGCGGGATTATCACTTTTACCAACAAAAACGAATATTAAAGATGTAGTTCGCTACGGCGACGAAGCAATTACGCTTGAAACGTACAACGATCATCCAAAATGGACCTATATTAAAAAAGAAGGCCGTCATCACGTTGTACAATTTACGGGCTACGATTATACAGAAAAAGAGCATGTGCGCATTGTGTTTAACGTTTATTTGGATAAACAAATTTACGAGTGGGACAAAATTTACATCAACGGCAAAAAGCTAAATAAAAAAGATGCGGAAGACTATGAATACTGGATTGAAGACAGTTCAGCATATTAAAAAGGTCAGCAAAAAAGAAAGGATGAGTGCTTAATCTCCTTTCTTTTTTGTTTTATCTTAAAGCGTCAAAGGCAGCTTCACCGTCACTACTGTCCCGTTCTCATCACTCTCAATCGCAAGCGTACCATTATGTTCGTTGATGATCGTTTTACAAATAGAAAGCCCTAACCCCATGCCTGTTCCATCTTTTGTTGAGAAAAATGGATTTCCTACTTTATTAATAATGGATAGCGGAATCCCAGAACCGGTATCTTGAATGTCAATAAGAGCACAATCTTCCCATTCTTTGATAATAAGATTTACTTCGCCGCGTTTCTTTTTCTCCATTGCTTCAATGGCGTTTTTCAAAAGATTCATAAACACTTGTCTCATTTGAGCAGGGTCGATTGATACAAGTGGAATGGCTCCTTCTATTCTTACGTTCATTTCGACATTATACAGCGCAGCTTCACTTTTCAAGAAAGCAACGGTATCATGAATAACTTCTACAATCGATACGATTTCTTTTTTGGGCGCTGTTGGCTGCGTGACAAGCAAGAAGTTGTTAATAAGTTCATTCATACGATCCAGTTCATCAAGAACAATTTTTTGAAAAGGCTCTGCCTGCTCATTTTCATTAAATAAAAATTGAATAAAGCCGCGCACCGACTGCATCGGGTTTCGAATCTCATGTGCTAACCCTGCTGCTAGCTGCCCTACGAGCGCTAGTTTATCAAGCTGTAGAATTTTCTCTTCAATTTTCGGCAAAACAGCCGCTTGATGTTTATAAATAATGTGAGACAAAATACCAGCCAGCCGGTTTAACCCTTGAATTTCACTTTCGCTAAACTGATAAGGATCCGGATCGACCGCGCATAAGGTACCAAACATTCTCCCGTCTTCTAGCACAATAGGTGTTCCTAAATAAGAACCTACCCGGGCACCATCAATGATGGCTAAATTAGACGTTCTAACATCGCGTTTTGTATTGGGAATAACAAGGGGTTCATCACACGTGACTAAGTTGCATACCGCAAGCTCTAACGGCAGCGTCAGTCCATCTTCTACAAGGCTTCCCCCTTCTTTATTAAAGGCTTTCATAACTGAAAATTGTTCGTCGAAAATCCCTACAAACAGCGTCCTGCTTCCGACTACTTCGCTGGCCATCTGCAATACATCCCAAACGGCTTTTTCATTGATGTTCCTCTCTTCCATTACCTTAGTCACCTACTATTTAAATATAGACTGTTCTATTCTCTTATTCTCATTATAAATTTTAAATGTACAAACGTATATCAAAATTTTAAGAACTCGTTTATTTCTTCTATTTCATCATTAGGGTTAAGGATAGCCAAGACTTGATGGTCTTCCCATACACCGTTGATATTTACATTTTTTCTAGCAATTCCTTCCCTATGAAACCCCGCTTTTTCTAATACGCGCTGAGAAGGCACATTACGTGGCATGACGCCCGCTTCAATGCGGTGAAGATGCAACTCTTCAAACGCATAGCAAACAAGCGCTTTTACGGCTTCTGTTGCGTATCCTTTTCCATTATGATGCTGATCTAGAAAATAGCCGATAAACGCGCTTTGTAAAGATCCGCGCATCACTTGAAAAAGACTAATAGTACCAATTAATTTATTATTCTCTTTTTGAAAAAGACCAAAATAGTATTCTTGATCGTTTTTCCTATTCTCTTCGTGAAGCTGAATTTTTTCTACTTGGCTTTCCAATGTATAAAAAGAAGGCTCTCGAATCATAGAAAACTGTTCAAAAAAGTCGCGATTGTCATTTTGCAACCGAAGGCTGTCATGCGCATCGCTGACAGTTAGTGGGCGTAAATAAATAGCGTGACCCTCTATCATATTACGTCTCTCCTCTACTTCAAGAAATATATGTAAAAAAAGAAGGCTTTTTTTAAAAAACCTTCCATTTTCTCACATATTAAACTTTTCTTGTTTGAATGTAAAGTTCTAAATCACTGCTTTTCTTCGTCGTGATATGTTCTGCTATGATTTTAGCTAGCACCATATTATACACCGTTCCGTTATCTCCATATCCGCTTAGAAAGTAACAGTTAGGCATTTCGTCATATATTCCGATAAGGGGAAGCCCGTCATGAGTGCCTCCGTAATAAGCGCTTATGTAATAATCAGCTTCGACTTGAAGATGAGGAAAAAGCTTATTGAACTCTTTTAAAAGTTTGTCTCTTTTATGAACGAGTTTGGCATCACGTTCTTGCGGCACAATCGTGCTTTCATCAAGACCGCCTATAATGACCCGATTATCGGAAGTTGTTCTCATGTAAATATACGGTCGAGCGGTTTCCCAAATTAAATTTCGGTTTTTCCATCCTTTAAAATCCTTTACAGGAGTCGTAACGATAGCATAGGAACTTGTGAGTACAGCTTTTTTCTCTCTCTTAAATTCTTGATTTTCATAGCCTCCTGCCATAATGGCATATTTAGCTTTAATTTGCGATTTATTTTTAGTGAAAAATACAGCTTCATTTTTTTCTAACTTTTGACCGACAATTTCTGTTTCTTCAAAAATCCGAACCCCATACTGTTTTCCATACTCCAACAGACCGAGCGTAAAGCTGTAAGGATTTAGCTCTGCATCATTTTTAATAAGCATGGCCATGCGTTTTTTAAATCCATAGTCTTTTTCAATTTGTTCTTCTGATAAGATTTCAGCTTCAAATCCATGCTTTTGCATATAAAAGTAGTCTTTATTTATCTTCGTGATATCTTCTTCATAACTTGCATAATACAAGCTATCTCTTCTTATAAATTCTGCATCAATCGGAAGCTTTTTAGCTGCTTTCTCAATATCTGTAATGGCCTGTTCGCACAGTTTATAATGACGGACTGTTTTTTCTTCTCCAAACGTGTTGACTAATTCGTAAAACAATTTATCTCCTAAATATTGAATAAGAGAGGTATTTACAATTGTACTTCCATGCCCTGCTTTACGTTTATCAACAACCACAACATCAAGCCCTTGCTTACATAAATAGTAGGCACATTGTGCACCTGAACTTCCTCCTCCAATAATAAGAACATCGCATTCAATATCTTCCTCTAGAACTGGGTATACAGGCGGCTTCGCTACAGTTGTCTGCCAATAAGGTTTCCCAGATAGTAAATCCATACAAATGCCTCCTTTTCTCTCTGTATTATGCCCAATATAAGCTAATTTTTGCACCTAGCAGGATGAAAGTACGTGAGCTAAGTTTTTTGAGAATGGTAAGAAGGTTATTATCGTTACCTTCTGCTTTGGACACAGGCATGCAGTAAGTGAGTAAAGTTTTTTGTTTCTTCACTGTATGAAAAATAAAAACTTCACGCAAAAACCACCTAGAAAAATCACCAGGTGGTTTTTTATATGAGAGGGGGTGCACGTTCTGATTAACTGCGGGTGGATAGAAAACCTTATGGTTTAAAAACAAATTTCTTTACAGAAAAGAATGACGATAAGAAACACTTATTTTGAAGTTTTTTTCTTTTATTTATGTTTAACAGCAGCCGCCGAAGCCATATCCGTAACCGCCATATCCACCATATCCACCATAAGGATAACCACCGTAACCGTAGCCACCATAGCCATATGGTGATAATAGTGAACCGGCTACTAACCCTCCTGCTAATCCTCCTAAAAATGGGCCTCCAAAGCCGAAGCCGAATGGTCTACCAAAGCCAAAACCAAACGGGCGTCCGAAACCAAACGGTCTGCCAATAAACCTTTCATCTGCGTGTTGAAGTTGATGATGATCATGAGAATACATAGTAGGTAAAAAATGCATTTCTGAATTCATAAGAGAAACCTCCGTTTTTTTGTTTTTTGCTTTCACCCAAGAATATGCATTTACCTATTCGCTGTCTTGGGCAAATATCTTGGTTATACTGAAAATAAGGGAAAAGAATTACGAAAAAAAGCAAATGACTAGGTTTATATGAAAATGAGCTTGGATTTCTCTTTAGTACCTAATACATACAAAAAGGAGCGGATCCTGACTTAGAATGGTCTAGGGAAAGTATTAACGTGTTTATTTCATAGTAAAAAATAAGAAGCCGAAGAAAAAATTCTTCGGCTTCTACTTCATTATGTACGCAGGCTAAGGAGGAAGTTGTATTAGCCTGCGTCGTTATAACATGGGGGCTCATATATGAGATCTTGGGATGATTCATCCTATGTAGAAAGTGAAAAAAAGTACCGTGTCCATCTTATTTTCTTATCTTTTTTTGTTTTCATTGAAATCATTGGATATTTTTGGAGCACTTTTGCATTTCAGGCATATGTTAAAAATGTACTCAGAACTTGGAGGTGAACTATATGGGCTTCTATGGTGGCTGTGGTTATGGCGGTTACGGTTACGGCGGTGGCGGCTGCGGATTTGGCAGTGGCTTTGCTTTAATCATCGTATTATTCATTTTATTAATCATCATCGGCTGTGCTTGCTGGGGAGGATTTGGCGGTTGCTAATCATTAGAAATAATGATGAACGGCTTCATTTCCACTAATTTTTTTACCAAAAGCTAGCTTTCCACTTTATTATGAAAAAGCAGTGTCCACATAATGGGCACTGTTTTTAAGCGTGCTTATGAACCAGGTAATAATAAGACTAACCATTATAAAAAAAATAGATTTTTTTAATCTGCAGCTTCTTGTCTGTTTCTCCTCATTACCTTATTTTCCCTTTTCATACTTCCCTTTCTTCTACATATTAATAGATAAAAAGATTAATTAAAAAGAGAGTCCCTCTGCAACTCTCTTCCCGCTTTATGTAAAAAATTATACAAACGATTTTTTCAAGACGACCCGCTGATCATTGACAGTATAGCCGTTTCTTTCATAAAAAGCCTGTGCAGCTCCACCAGTCGCCGTTAAGAGATACAAGCTGTTGATATCGTGTCTTTGAAGTTCGTTCTCAAACCGGCTTAAGATAGCTGAACCATATCCTTTTCCTTGCACGCTTGCGCTGACGCAAAGCTCGGCCACGTAAAAGGTCATACCGCTGTATGATTTTTTCGCGTGACCTGCAATCATTCCAATCAACTCTCCTTGGTCATAAAATAAATAGCCTATAAATTTAGGCGTGTTCAGTAGATCAGTCAGCCTTTCTTTAGCTGATTCTTCCGTCCACGGTTCATTCCAAGGGTTTTTTGTAAATACATCTAGATACAAGTCAATGCACTGCTGCATATTCTCTGCAGTGAGAGGTACTACTTTTTCGATCATTTTTACGCTTCCTTTTTTGTTTAGTTTGAAGGCTTATTAACAATTCGCTCGTACATTTCCGGCAGGTGCTTGATTTTATAATCAATCGTCTCAAGCTTGTGATGAATTTCTTCAATTTCTTTTAGCACTGCTTTTTTGTGATCCATCAGCATTTGAAGACTTTTATCAAGCACGGCATTCTCAAGCGTACAGTTTTCAATAAGCGTTCGAATATCCTTGATTTGCATACCCGTGCTTTTTAAACAGCAAATTAAATCAATCCATTCAATATCTTGTTCTTTAAAAATACGATTTCCTGACGCTGTACGATCTAAAAATGGAAAAAGCCCTTCTTTATCATAATAGCGAATGGTATAAATTGTCACGTTCAATTTCTTCGCAACTTGTGAAATGGTATACGTCATACTGCTTCCTCCTACAATTAAACTTCTCAGAAAAACATGATGAGTTTGTCTTGACCTCCAGTTATCTCGAGGATTTATTCTTTTAGAGTCTTCTTTATTGCGCTCTTTATGCTGCAGGTTTTTTGTACAAGCAGCAACATACATTCAAATCAGAAAGGATGATACGATGAATACTGCTCACATGATGCTTACCATTGTAATCGGCGGTTTTATTGCCTTTTTATTAGGTTTTGGCGTCACAAAAATAATTGAGCTGCTGCTAAATCTTTTTCTAGCTTAACCAGTAGTTCTTAACGTAAAACGCAGGTAACTCCGTTCCATGTTCGAACGGAGTTACCTGTTTTATTTTAGAGACTAAAGCGCTTAAGGCACCATGTTGCCAGCGGCTTTATAAATATCGTACCATTCTTGGCGTGTTAACTTGATTTCTGAACCTTTGCTTGCATCTTTCATACGCTGAATATTTGTCGTACCAAGTACTACTTGAATATTTGCAGGATGCGTTGTAATCCACGCAACGGCAATCGCTGTATTCGTCACGCTATATTTACTTGCGATGTGATCAATTACTTCGTTTAGCTTTCCAAATTTCTCTTTATCACCTAGGAAAGGACCTTCAAAAAATCCGTTTTGGAACGGCGACCATGCTTGAAGCGTGATATCGTTTAAACGGCAATATTCAAGCACGCTGCTGTCGCGGTTAACAGCTTGATCAATTCCCATGTTTAACGAAATACCAGAATCAATGATTGGCGTATGTGCGATGCTGAACTGCACTTGGTTTACGACAAGCTTTTGGTTAATATATTTTTCAAGCAGCTGAATTTGCGCTGGGTTGTGATTCGATACACCAAAGTGACGTACCTTTCCGCTGTTTTGCAGTTCGTTAAATGCTTCTGCTACTTCTTCAGGGTCCATTAGTGGATCTGGACGATGCAGTAATAAAAGATCTAAGTAATCTGTTTTTAAACGCTCTAAGCTGCCGTTAACAGAGTCTATGATATGCTTCTTTGAAAAGTCATAGTAATTTTCCGCTGCGTTAATGCCGCATTTGCTTTGAATCACCATTTTTTCACGAAGACTTGGGTTCATTTGTATAGCGTTTGCAAAATATTCTTCGCATTGTCCTACATAATCAGGACCGTAAATATCAGCATGATCAAAAAAGTTAATTTCTTCTTCCATCGCTGTGCGGATTAGCTTCTCTGCTTCTTGTAAAGAAAGCTCTGTTAAACGCATGTTTCCCATAATTAAATTTGATACGTGTAAGTCAGTATTAGCAATTGTATGATACTTCATGTAAAGCCCCTCCTTGAAATAATACTACTACAAGATAAACCATAGAGTTAACTCTAGGTCAAGCAGAAAGAATAAAAAATTTTGCAAGCAGCGGCGGTAAAACACCCTATCTTTTTTGGTAAAAAGATGAAATACTAGGTTGTGGTGTGATAAAAGTCACTGCCGCTTTGCATTTGATTTAGTAGTATATGTTACGTTCTTTTCTTCCTTTTTATCAAAGCTTATTTCATAGCAATACATTAATTTATCAGGCAAAGGAGTTTATCACCATGGAGAAAACGAAAACAAAACAATTTGAAATACATTATTCCGTTCTAAAAGATGAAGCCAAAATCAAAGGAACTTTTGTAATAGAAGCTGCTAAAAACCGAGACGACGCATCAAGACTTGCTAAATTAAATGTCTCTACAAAAGAAAGAGTGTTTATTCAATATGTAAAGATTTTAAAAGTCAAACGAGTGTCCACAGATTCAGCAGCAAAGTGATATTGGTTTGCTTCTTCTTTTAGCAAACCCCCATTTATACTGAAAGTGTCGTATCAGAAGATGCTTGTTTCGTTCGTGTGAGTAATAGAACTAATCCAATAATACAAGCTGTGCCAATCCATTGATAAAAACCAAAAGGCTCTTTCAGCCAAACAACGGTTGTAATAACAGCGGCTAAAGCCTCTAAACTTCCAAACAAATTCGTTTCTTTAGGTAAAAGACTTTGCAAGCTTTCTACATAAAACCAAAAAGCAAGCATCGTGCCGAAAATAATGACAAATAAAAGATAGACATAGACTATTGGTGATAAGCTTGACACCTCTAGCTTCTACGGAGAATGAATAAAGCTTATGACGCTTCCCCCGATTACCATTGCCCAGCCAACGATAACAAGCGAACTGTACTTTTTAATCAGCGGCACGGCATACAGCGCATAAAATACTTCTACACCTGACAACACTCCTCAAACAGCGGCAGATACAGAAACGGAGCCGTTTGTTAGTAAAAAGAAGCTGCACATCTCATCACTAAAAAACGGCGGGCAATCACCCCGCCGTTTGTTATGAACTCTTTTTACTCGTTGATTTTGCATCAGAAATCTTCCCTAAGAAAAACCCGTCTACTTCTGCTATTTTTCCTCTCCAAAAGATCTTTCCTTTTGAAGGAGTAGACTTACTGTCTCCACAGTAGATCTTTGTATTTTTCAAATGAATAAAATGTGCTTCTGCTTCTCCGTTTGATTCGCTCGCTTCGCTTGCTAAAGAGAATTGTTCGCTTAGCGCCTGAGCCACTTCACTGCCTTCTTCAAACGTTTCGCTTAAGTAATCAAAGTATTCTTTTGCTGAAATCATGGTACCGGAAATCACAGCGCCGTTTAGATTTAATGAAATATCAAGTGAAAAGCCGTGTTTATTAGAAGCTTTCACAAAGTATTCAAGCGTATTGTCTTTAGTTGAAAAAGAAGGGCCTGTACTCATGTATTTCTTTCCTCCTTTACGTCTTAGGCTGTTGTATCGTCTTCACTAGAAAGAGATGTTGCGTCATCATCTTCTTCATCCGTGTTTTTCTTTGCTTTTGTATTTTTTGATTTTTTAGCTGTTGACTTTTTTGGTTTCGCTTCCTTTTTTTCTTCTTCGCTTTCATCTTCTTCGTCTTCTTCTGTTTTTACTTTTTTATTTTTTTTGTTTGAACGAGAATCTTCCTCTTCTTCCTCGCTGTCTTCGTCACTTTCACTTTCACTTTCTTCTTCCTCTTCTTGCTCAGCTTCTTTTTTATTCTTTTTACGAGGCTTAGATGTGTCTTCTTCATTTTCATCGTCCTGCTCGTTTTCATCGTTCTCGTCGTTCTCTTCTTCGTCAGAATCTGTATCTTCCGCTTCTTCGTCTTGATTTTTATTGAGGCTAAGCTCAACAAGCATGTTCATTTTTTCTTCAAGCTGTGATAAACGGTCTTGAAGAGTTTGATTTTCTTCTTTTAACTCGTCGTACTCTTGAACGTTATCGTCTTCTGTTTCGCTACTAGAAGAATTTACGTTTTCTTCATCATCTTTTGATTTATCTTTATCTTTTTTAAACAAGCTTCCCGCAGATGTTTTCAGGCTGGCCACGCTGCTTTTTGATTTTTCTTTTACCTTTGTTCCTAAATCGGATGCTTTGCTTTTTAATTCGTCTGTATCAATGCGGTCAAGAAGACTTTTTCGATTTTCAGGAGTCGATACATATCCAATCGTTGCACCGATGATGCCTCCTGCTACCGCTCGTTTGATTGGCCCGCTGCTTGTTGTTTTGCTTGCTTTTGAATCGGTCTTTTCTTTTGAACCGTTTTCCTTGTTTTTGTTTTCCTTGTTTTCTACCTGTTCGTTATTTAATTTAGTTTCAGTTGCCATTGTAAATCCCTCCATTTTTTAAGTAGCGTACAGTTTTTAACGTTCTGTTTCTATTTTTTCTTCAAGCGTTTTTAACCGCTCATGCAGCATTTTATTTTCTTCTTCGAGCGCTTTACTATTGGCTCCTTTTGAACTGAGATACGGATCATTTTCCCACCAGTCCATGCCGATTTCTTTTGCTTTATCAACCGAAGCCACAATCAAGCGGATCTTTATCGTTAATAGCTCGACATCTGCAATTCCTACGGTGATGTCCCCCGCTATAACGACTCCTTTATCCAAAATCTTTTCGAGCACATCTACAATCGTACTTGACTGCATATTATGTTCGACTGCCATACTGTTCCTCCTACTGACCGCTTAAAGCAGGCTGCCTAGCGGTCCAAGATCAATATTTAAATCTTCTGCGTCCAGACCGAACACCTCTTTCAACTCGTCCATTTTTTCTTCTAAGTTCATTAGTGCAATTCCTAAGTTTTCAATTTGTTCATCCGTCAACGTTCCACCCTCCACCCGCCTCATGGCATGACGTTCAACGATTTGCCTCAATAGCTCAATAACTGTCATCACAAGCTGCGCTAAGCCTTGTTCAGCTTGATCAGGATCCAAGTGGATTCGTCCATTTGCTTGGCTGACCGGTTGCATCCATTAATTCCTCCTTTTGTTTATCAAATTGTTCAGAAGTGATGGGTTTGCGATTTCCTTCTTTTGCTTGTACAAGCGTTTCAACCGAAGAAATAAGCACCCGCAAATCCAAATACACTAAATCGACGCCAGCTATGGAAATGATTAAGTCTCCTTTAATGGCGACTCCTTTATCTAAAATGACATCTAAAATATCAATAAGAGCAATATCTTTATTCTCCATGGATTGTTTAAGAGACATAATGTTAATTCCTCACTTTACGCAAAGCTCGAGAAATGATAGGGCGGCCATGGTCCCGTCACTTCAAATTTCCAGCCTTTATTTTCAAGCTTTTGCTGAAGCTCTTCTATTTCGTTTACAAACTTAGTGATCTGCAGAGATGGGAGAAGAAACACGCTGTTCCATGCCATCTGTTCAGCTGCGCCCGTTACATCCTTGCTCCAATTCTTTTTAACAGAGTCATAAAGCGATAATTCTTTAAGCTTGTCATGTATCTCTTCACATACGTTATTTTTGTGAAGTTCTAATTCTCTTTCAATCAGCTGATCTATTTTTTTCTTTTCAAAAAACTGTCTTCCTGGTGATAAGTGACTAATTTCTTCTTTTTTCGCTTTCACGCTTTCATTCGTTTCGCTGATTCCTTTTTTAAGCTCCGTATCATCACAGTAAATCTTCACGTTCCACTCTTCATTTCCTTGAAGCAGCGTCAGTGAATTCTCTAGCTTTTCTTTGTTAAGCTCAATAGCTGCCTGCAGACTTTCTTTACTTTTATAAATGGTGCAAAATTTTAATGGAATGATCGTAAATTCTTCGTACAAAGCGGCTACCGTTTCGTGATGATGAAATGCTTTTTCCTGCAGCCAGCTCATATCCTGCTCCATTTTTTCTTTAATCACTTCTTCTGAATAGACGTCAGCATCCAGCTTAGAAACGACAGCCGTCACCTGATCAATCGTTATTGGGTACAGTGAATGTTCTCCGTCAAACCCTTTATAAGATGGAAACGGCTCTCTGGCTGCTGCTTCTTTTGTTGGAATTAAACCGTATAAATACAGTAATTCTCCCATCTAGGATTCCTCATTTCTTTTTTTTGTCAGCTCTTCCCATTGTTCAATTTCTCTGCGTTTCGCGATTTCGTACCTCATTAACAATTCATCTTCTTTTTCTTGAAACGCTTCTTCCGGAATTTCACCAAGCTCAAACATCATTTGAAGCTGAATGAGTTTTTGCTGAATCGTCGGAAGGTCATATAGCTGTTTATCAGCTTCTTCCTGTACTTTCTCGCCGATTTTCACTACAAGGTTAATAGGTGCGGTTACTAATTTGTGAAGCACGTTATTTCTCTTCTACTTTTAGGCGAATGTTCACAAAATTATAAGCAGGCCAAGGACCGCTGTAATGAAAATCGGCTTTGTCTTTCCAGTTTTCATGCGCTTCATTCACTTTTTCATCAAACTTCGCTTCATCTTCTCGGTTAATTAAGAAAGAAGCGTTTAAAAGCATCGTTTCGCCCGTTGGCTCATTTGCTTTTGCTGCTTCCGCTGCTTCTTCAAGCGGAGAAAACACATCTGTCTTGACTTCTTTTTGCAGGGAAGTAAACATCTTTTGAGCCATTCCTCCAAGCTGAATACGCTCATAATAACCGGCTGCTTCTGATTTTCCCTTTACGGATGCTGATACTTTTTCAAGTTCAGGATTTTCGTTTACTTTTTTCTCAAGCCATTCTTTTTTCCCAATTACTTTTAAGCCGACTTCAATTTTCCCTTTGATCGCTGGAAACAGCTTTTCAAACTGCGGATAAAGGTTTTCCAAAAGAACTTTTACGTCTTCTTTTGATTTGAATACATTCCCAAAGCTGATTGGAATAACCGTATCGTTCTTGTCCATAATCGCTGCTACTGCGTGTTGATGCATTAATAAATTTTGGCGATTAGGATGATAAATTTTCATCGGTACTTCAGCTGCTACCATAGCCGCGTCTTTGTAGCGAATCAAAAACGTTTCAGCTTTTGTTCCTTCTACTTCTACCGATCCAAAATCTTCGTCTTTATCCGTTTGAATGGCACTAAAAATATAAATACCTGTTTCGTTTGTTTCACTCATGTTTTCAAGCTCCTTTACTTTTCTTCAGTGTCTATATTCTTACATTCTTCTAAAATGATTTTTTCGGCTTTGCTTTTTGCATTTTCTTCATCCAAACATTTGGTAAGCGGATGATGCAAGATATCGATACATAACGTTTGAAAATCTTCGTCATTTCCATCGATAGGAATGTCTTGCTGCGTGGCAAGGGTAGCGATCATAAGCGAAGCTCGCAGGCTAAGTCCGCTGCTATTTTCGTCTCCAGAGCGGTTTCGCACGTTTGCTACGAGCGTTACAATTGTGCGCGCTTCGTCTTCTTCCACGTCCGTTTTCTCCGTTAAAATTGCTGTCTCTCTCTCAATGTCTTTATAATCAATAAACATAGTAATTAACCTGTCAAGAAGCGCATCTTGTGTATCATATACGCCGGCATACTCAGCTGGATTGCTTGTGAAGATGACGCGGAAATCGGGATGCACGCGCACAAAAGGATCAGTCATTTTCACTCCATACAGCGGCAGCACGCCTTCTTCTAATATTGATAAAAAGATATTATTCGTTGCAGGCTTAGACCGAGTAAATTCGTCGTAAATCAGCGTATAGCCATTTTTTACAGCTTCAAGCAATCGGCCATCCTGCCAGTTTTCACTCACTTGTTCATCTTTTTTATAGACAGAACGAACATACTGATCAATCACTTTTTTGCTCGTGTATCCCGTAAAATCGCCAATTAAATCTTTGTTGTTGAGCTCGTGATTCCCGTGCATCAGCATTACAGGACGCTTTCTCTTTTTAGCAAGCGCTCGTGCTAAAGAAGTTTTGCCTCCGCCGGCAGGACCTGTAAAATGAATGGAATAGCCGGATTTTAAATAGCTCAGCGCTCTTGAAAGAACCTCTTTTGTCTCGTCATCTTGTATAAAAGCTCCACTGCCTTTTTTCCTTTTGTCTGTTAAGACGGTCATTTTTACGTTCCTCCTGCCATCTCATCGTTTATGCTTCAATGCCAATGGCGCTTCTATATCTGACGTCGAGTCGTTTGAATGAAATGACTTCTTTTTCTTTATTTAAAAAGCACTCGTACGTTCCGAGCATTTCATCTTTGGCGTATTTTTTCATATATTCTCGTTCTTCAATGACTTCAACAATAACTCTCCAGCCTTCATCTTCAGTAGCTTCCACCGAGGTAATTTTATGAGGAGGAGCTACGTGTTCACCGAAAAAGTCGTTCACGGCTTGCATAATTTTTTTAATTTCCATTTTTAGTAGCCTCCAATAGTTAGATCTAAAAGCTGGAACCACCCTCAAAAAGGAAGGTTCCATACCACTTCATATTAAATACTAAAACGCGGCTGTCCTTCACTTGAATTTGAACGTTCAGGAAGGCCGTTTTCTTCTACGTCGTCACGAAGAAGCCCTACTGCTTCTGCATAGCGTAACCATGTATCAACACTGGCAATAACCACTCGCGCTTCAATTGTTAAAATTTCAATCCCTACAACAGACACTCTTGCAAAAGCATCAATAACAATTCCTTTATCTAAAATACGGTCAATTACTTCTGCTAAACTTGAACTATTAGTACTTTTTTGAATAGACATATCCCATTTCTCCTTTCGGTTATGATCCCATTGTTTTCAAATCTGTAGATGATTTAATATCAGTGGAACTTTTAATCTTAGTAGAGCTTTTAATATCCGTTGCTTTTTTAATCTGATTTACGCCTTTTATTTTCCGCTTGTTTTTTGACTTATCTTTATCGTCATCGTCTGAAGAAGAAACTTTTTCTTGAAAGTTTTCTCCAGCTTCTTTCACATCGCTAAGCTTATCTTTTACTGATAATAAGACGTCTTGAAGCTTTTCTTTTGCGTCTTCTCCTTTGCCGTGTACCTTTTGGGAGTTTTTTTCTTTCGTTTCCTGCAGTTTTTCTGACGCTTCATTTGCTTTTTCCTGCAGTTTCCCTTCGGTTTTTTCGACAAACTTTTCTTTCGCTTTTTCTTTAACCTTTTCTTCTACTTTTTGCTTAACAGGTTCAGGCGTGTGCTCAACTATTTTTTTTCCTGCTTTTAAGGCTGCTTTCTCCACATCTTTTTTATCCATGAAATTCCCCTTCAGGACGGATATCTTACTTCTTCGCGTCCATGAGTTTGTTTAGCATCTCTTCAATGCGCTGCAGCTGATCGTTCATATTTTTATTTTCTTCTTTTAACTCTTCGTACTGAGACGTTTCCATTTCTGCGCTTGCGCTGACTTCTTCCTGCGAATCTCCCTGTTCATTTGATGTTTCTTCTTTTTTCTTTTTAGGTGCCAGCAGCTTGCTTAAATTGTCTTTTTCAAGATAGCCTGTAGCTGTCTGTCTTAACGCTCCCATCGCTTGCTGCGTTAAAATATCCTGTGCGTTTTTTCTTAACTCTTGTCCCGTCGCACGTACAATTTCTGATTGTCCTAAGCGACTGAGTACTTTTTTACTCGTTTGCGGACTTGAAAGAAGTCCAATTCCCGCTCCTACTACGCCTCCTAAAATGGCAAGATTCAAAGAGTTTTGCGTTTTTTCTTCTTGCTGCTCATTTTGTTGTTTTTCACTTTGCACATTGTTATCAGTGGTTGACATGTTTCATCCTCTTTTCTCTTATTATTATTTATTTAATGAATTTTCTTACGATTAAAAGACTTAAAAGCTAAGCCCTGCACCTCGCTCCTCTGTTCGGCCAGGCAGCCCTTCTTCCTCTACTTTGTCGGTTAATAACCCGACGGCTTCCGCGTAGCGAAGCCACGTATCGACACTTGCAATAACGACTCGTGCTTCAATTGTTAAAATTTCAATTCCTACGAGCGATACTCGAGCAAAAGCATCGATGACAATTCCTTTGTCTAGAATTCGATCAATCACTTCTGCTAAACTTGAACTATCTGCACTTTTTTGAATACTCATTTTTTAGCAGCTCCTTTCGAGATTTAACTAAATGAATGATGCTACTAAACAACCTGCTTAACTTTTTTAGTAAACATACTTTTGAAATATACTTTTTAACCATCTTTCAAACATGAATAATTTGCTAAAAATTAATTCCTGAAAAATAATTAGAAAATTATTCTACTTCGTATAATAGTTTACAGTTAATTTATGGATGTATTTTGCGCGCAAATCCCGTTGTTAAAGCTTTTATTGAAATTCAAATTCCAAAATAAAATAATAAATACATTATTGTTACAATAATATTACATTATAATTTAAGGCATATTATCTTTCAGGTTACCCTCAAATACTTTGATATTTTTAACTATTATGGAATATTATTGTGCATTAAGTTTACTTAAATAAAACCAGGGCATAAAAAAGCTGCCGCACTGCGACAGCTTTCTCCTACATATATCATACGTTCTATAAAATCATTCCGGTTAAAGGGGCTTTCGGGTTTCCATCATGATCTGAGTCTTCTTTGTCTACTAAAACAAGCAAGCTGCCTTCTTTGACTGAATCATTATATTGTTCGGCCTGCTGTTTTGGAATTCCCATACCGACTAAAATACCAGACAGACCTCCTACACTCGCACCAGCTGCTGCACCTGTTAATGTAGCTACAATCGGACCAGCCGCTACAATTGGACCTATTCCCGGGATTGCAAGAGCGCCGGCACCTGCTAATATTCCGGTCAAGCTCCCTAGCGTACCTCCGGTAAGTGCTCCAGTTGCTGCCCCTTCTGCTTTTGTATTCGTTTCTTTCTGAACTTTTTTGGTCTTTTTATGTTTACCGATGATAGATATTTCTTCTGATGCGTATCCTTCTTTTTTTAAACTCTCTACAGCATGAATTGCTTCTTGTTCCGTTTCATATACCCCCACAACATTCTTTGCTTTTGCTTCCATACTATCTCCTCCTCATTAATGTTGTGTGTACCCGGGAGTATGGCTTTGAAACGTTTTAGAGAGTAAGAGGTCTTCTCTATTCTTAAATAAATAGCCCTAAATCACTTTTCATTTAGTGACGTTTTTATTTAAAAATGAATGAACTCGCTCTTTTTTTAACCATATTCCTCCACAAGCAATGAAGCATGCAGCCGTACTAAAAGCCAACGCGTAGCTCCGGAGCCAATCCACAAGGAGCCCAAACCAAATCGGTGCAAGCACAATGGCAAATTGATTGAGCGTTAACGCAATGCTTACCGTTAAACCGATAAAACGATCATCCGCTTTTTCTGCTATTAACACGATAAACAAACTAAACCAGCCAATTGCAAAAAAGCCGAGGCTAAAACAAAAAGCAGTTAGTAGCCAAAAAGGCAAAGTAAATCCAATATAAGAAATAGCTATTGTTAGTCCTGCAGTCACCCAAACCGTCACTTGCAAAGAAGTTCTTCGATTTCCGTTATACACATAATCACTTACCCAAGCTAAAACAATTCTCCCAATCATTCCGCCTAACAGTGTGATGCTCAGCAGGATGCCCGCTGAAGCAAAATCCATCTTCATGGCTTTTGTTAAATAGCTTATAAAGTGCGCCACAATAATCATTTGAAGGGAAATCATTGAAACACCTGCAAAAAATAAGGGATAGAGCGTTTTATCTTGAGAAATACGCATGATTTTTTGACGAAGCGTAAATGTTTCTTTTTTTTCTAGCGATGATGGGTATTCTCGATAGAATACTAAAAAAAGAAAACCACCCCCAATAGCTACCGCAGCCTGTATGACCACAGCCCAATGCCAGCCGTATTGGTGAAACAGCATGGGTAATGCAGCTGAAGCGACAGCGCCTCCAATTGGAATTCCCGTTTGCCGAATCCCCATAGCAAGCCCTCTATGACGAGATGGAAACCACTTCACCACGGCTTTGTTTCCTCCTGGCTGTGCTGTTCCATACCACACGCCTGCTGCGAGAAGTACGCCTGTTAGATGCAAATAATGATCAGCGCTATAGGCAAAAAGCATGCTTATCCCCAGCAAAATAGACCCTCCTCCTACAAGCCACCTTTCTCCATATCGATCCATCCAGTTTCCAAAGAACAGCATGGAAAAAATCGGACCAATTTGAACAGCTGATACGAGCAGTCCTGTTTGAAACTGCGATAAATCATATAGTCTTTGCCAAAACGCTGCCAATGGTCCTGCGCCGTACGTGACAAACGTTGCACACGCCTGAGAAAGGGTGGCAATAAATAAAATTGTCCACTTATAAGATGCTTTTTGTCTGTTCATTTTCTCTCCTCCACCTCTACTTTCAGTGTAGAGAAGAGCTAATATCATGTAAAATAAGGAATAAAGATAAAAGTCATCAATAAAAATGATAGCTGAAGGAGGAGATGAGATGGATATAAAAGATTTGCTTGTTTTTACGACGGTAGCAGAAGAAAAAAATATTTCAAAAGCAGCCAAAACTTTAAGCTACGTGCAGTCGAATGTGACAATGCGAATTCAGCAATTAGAAGCTGAGCTGGGTACACAGCTATTTCAACGCAGCGGTAAAGGCGTAACGTTAACTTCTAGCGGAGAGCTGTTGCATCGTTATGCTGAAGAGATTCTGCGTTTAACCAACGAAGCCACTATAACTGTTCAAAGCAGTGCGCACACGCCGATAGGGCCTTTAAAAATAGGTGCAACTGAATCCACTGCGGCTCTTCGGCTGCCACCTTTGCTTTCTACTTATTGCACTGCCTATCCGGATGTAGACTTCATTTTAGAAACACATACAACCGATGTTCTTATTCAGCTGGTTTTAGAACGAAAACTTGAAGGAGCATTTGTTGCAGGAAGCTGTGACCATCCGGATGTAAACACGTTATTTATTCAAGATGAAGAGCTTGTACTTGTGAGCCGTCATCCCCTTCCTTCTCTTTACAGCCTAAACGATATGAACCTATTAGCTTTCAGCAGCGGTTGCGCATATCGACATACGTTAGAAATGCTGCTGACAAAAGAAGGCGTGTTTCCAAAACGCATATTAGAATTTGGCACAATTGAAGCGATTATTGGGTGTGTAAAAGCAGGTATGGGCGTAGCTGTAATGATGAAATCCATCGTATCTAATCACGATCATTCATTAACGTTAACTCCGCTACCACAGCCATACAGCAAGGTCTCGACTTTTTTTATTACGCGGAAAGATGCCTTTATATCGGCGGCTTTACGTGAATTTTCTTCTCTTCTTACCGAACAGCTTTGCATAACAAAACCCTAAGAAAATATACGTTCTTAGGGTTTTGAGTTAAGCAGCTGCCGGATTCTTTTTAACAAATTTCATAAACAATCCGCGAACTAAAGGCCCCATAATGAGAAGCTGAAGCGGATAGGCTACGATAAAGTTTTTCATAACGATAAATGCATAGCTTGAAAGAAGCGGCTCTCCATGCAAACCTTTTGTAAATGACATCGTAATTAAGCCGTATACAGACATGCAAAGCACCATTCCGATAACCATGCACGTTGACAAAATCAACACGACTTTTAACTGTTTAGACTTATCAAACGGCAGTGAAAATGCTATTTTTTTTGCTACGGGACCGACTACGAAAGTTTCGACAGCCATGGCAACTACAAATGTGATAACCAAGTTCAAAATACCTTCTGCAAGTGTGATATGCCCGATGACATCATTTATTAACATGTTATACATCGTCATCACAAGCACCATCCCTCCGCACATCATCATTCCAAAATACATACTTTCTTTTTTAGTTGTTGGCACATTCCTCATCCTTTTCATCTTTTTTACTTGGCTTAGTATAGCTTTTTATCTTCCTTCTTCGTAAGTGAACATTTTGTGAACATTTGCAAGCGGCTGCTCCTCTTTTTGTGGAGGACTGAGTATGGCGAACCACTCTAGTCTGCACCTTTGAAACGTAAGCAAAAACCCCCGCTCTATAGACTAAAGCGGGGGTTGGTTTTATAGAGATTCCGTGTGAGATGCAGGCGGAATTGGCGTTTGGGTGCGGAATACTTTTTCCCATTTTGAGACGACAATACAGGCAATGGCGTGACCTGGAACATTGACTCCTGTTCTGGCCATATCCATGATGCGGTCTACTCCTGCAATGATTGCGACTCCTTCAGCCGGCAGACCTACTGCGTTGGCTGTTGCTAAAAGCACAACAAGTGAACCTGACGGGACAGCCGCAATTCCTTTACTTGTCATTACGAGTATAAGCATCATAAATAATTGCTGAGTTAATGGCATGTCAATATTAAAAGCCTGTGCTAAAAAGACACATGAAACGGATAAATACAGCGTGGATCCATCACAGTTTAACGACAGGCCCGACGGAATAACAAACGACACCACTCGCTTAGGACATCCGTACTTTTCCATACGCTCCATCAGCTGTGGCAGAACCGTTTCTGTACTTGTTGTTGAAAACGCAATAAGAAACAAATCCCAAATCATTTTGAATACTTCAAAGTAGTTGAACTTGAACAAAAATCCAACAAGCGGAAACAAAACAAATAAAATAATAAAAAGACCTAAAAAGACGGTTCCAATTAGTTTCAGCATTGGAAGCAGAAGTACAATGCCGTATTGCCCCACAGATGCAGCCATTAGCGCTAGTACACCAAGAGGCGCTGTGACCATAACAATTTGCGTTAATTTAAACATAATTTTAGCGGTAGATTCAAAAAACTTCATGGCAGGTTCGGATGCTTTACCAACTCCTGAAGCGGCAACACCGAATAAAATAGCAAAGAAAATCACGGCCAGCAAATCATTTTTTGCCATCACATCTACGATATTCGTTGGAATGATGTTCAAAATCATTTGTTTAAAGTCCACGACTTTGTCGGTATACTGAGACAATTCACCGATATCTTTTTTAACAAGATGAGAAAGATCGAGGCCTACTCCGGGCTTTAGCAAATTCACTAACAGCAGACCGATTCCTAATACGATGGTAGTAATGATTTCAAACCAAATAATCGTCTTTAACCCTAGACTTCCCATTTGTTTCATACTGCCGCTTCCCGCAGCACCTATGACGATGGTTGAAAAGACAATCGGCACCACAATCATTTTAATGAGGCGGATAAACCCGTCCCCTACCGGTCTTAAAGCCATCCCGAAGTCCGGAAAAAAGTGCCCGATAACAGCTCCAATTACTAATGCAATTAAAATTTGAAACGCTAAAAACTTTTTCACATTTCTCCCTCCCCTTTGCCTTAATGAAATGGTCATCCATTCCATTAATATCCAAACCTTCAGACACTTTAAGTAAGTTCGGGACATTTAGCTAGATTCCTTCTAAAATAGACAAAATGGTCTATATATTTCACCTTGTTCCTTAAAATACATAAAAAAAAGCCAGAATGAAAGTCTTCTTCATCCTGGCTTTTTTTAATTGTTATGCTTTTTTCACAAACTGAGATTTTAAGCTCATGGCTCCAAATCCGTCAATTTTGCAGTCGATGTTATGATCGCCTTCTACTAAACGAATGCTTTTTACTTTCGTTCCGATTTTTACAACCAATGAGCTTCCTTTTACTTTTAAGTCTTTGATGACAGTAACTGAATCTCCGTCTTTTAAAGCATTACCGTTTGCATCTTTTACAGTAAGCTGTTCTTCCGTGCTTTCTGCTTTTTCATCTTGTCCCCATTCATGCGCACACTCCGGGCAGACAAACAGGCTTCCATCTTCATATGTATACTGTGATTGACAGCTTGGACAATTAGGTACATTCATTTTCTTTTCCTCCACCAGCTCGTAAACAATAGTACGGTCACGAGATTACGTTTTTTATCTGTTTTATACTGTCACAATTTTATAAGATTAACAAGCTTTTCTATTTCCTTGCTGCTGATGTTTTCTTTTCCAAATAAGTGAGCCGATAAACAGAACAAAACCCGCTCCAAAGACAAGAAGCTGATCTAAATAAAAGTCCCCTGTTTTTACATACCGAATAATAAATATTCCCCCAAACATGAGCATCAGCATACATGAAAACCGAATGAGGTATGAATTGATTTCCATTTTTCATTCCTCCTTTTTGTAAGACTTTTTTGTTATGAAAAAAACGCGGACCATATGCCAAATGTAACTGTGTATAACGGTAAAATGACGGCTAGTTTTTGCTTCCACCCTTTAAAAAAGGAAGAATTACGAGGCGCAAACCAAAGCTCTAGCGTATCGTATAACAGTAGTGCTCCCGCTGCTAGTATTGCAATCACAGTCTCTCCTAAGTCCATAGATATTCCTCACTTTCGTTCTACGCATTTGAAACTAATCGCAGCGTATATCATCAGTGTCATCGTTATAAAAGAGCTTCTAATCGTGATGCGTACGGGCTTTGAATACCCTTTTTAAACATACAATAATTACCATTATATCATAATAAAAGAATTTTTGAGACTTTTTATACATGTAAATTATTGTATAATGAAAAGTAGACATAGAGAAAAAAAGGGGGAAATTTTTTGAAGAGAACTCAGCTTATTTTTGTTATTACCCTGCTTATTGAAGCTGGATTAACCTATGCATGCTCATCATTTTTGTCTATCCGCTTTATTGAGCTTATGTTTTTTAGCGGACTTTTGTTTTCAGTTTTAACTTTTTGGTTTTCAAGCAGCGGAAGCAACAGCGCTCATTCTCACTATAACACTCACTCCATGAGGTTAATGTCTGGAGCCAATATTGAACATAATTCGTTTCGTTTGCGTTGGACGGCTTATTTTCTTGCTTCTTTAAGCTTTACGGGAGTGGGCCTGATTTTTTTCATTCTGTTGCTGACGGACGTTATTCCTCCAGTAAGCTAAAAAACCTGCTCTTTACAGAGAGCAGGAACTTACGAGAACAGCTTGAGAAGCAGGCATTTTCGCCTTACTTTATTCGCAACAGCTTGAGTCACATGATCTTTTAAAGGCCGAGTCAATATTCGTTTCAGCGGATGTTTTAGCATCCGTTTGCTCACGGGAACTTTAAAAATAATGCTGAGAACTACTGTTGCAAAAACCGAGAGCAGCAAGACCACAAAAGGCTTTTTTTGAAACCATCTCGAAAAGATAAGCATCATTACATAAATAAGTGCTGACCACCCTAAATGCCATCCGTGCCTAAATGTAATAGCCTTACACCTAAGTCCAATCCATTCTACAAATGAAGCTGTACATACCCATTTTGTAATATACTTCACCTGTTTAAGAAGTGTAGGCGGATAAGTAGCTAAGAACGACAAAACCATGAGAGGCGTAATAAACATAAGGTGTAAAATACGCAGTACTTTTAATGAAAGATGAGAAGATTTAAAATCCCAAAGCAACTTATCGTTACATAAAAAGTAATAAAGAATATTAAAAAAGCTCACGTATAAAACCCCAGCATAAAGCTCGTGAATTTTTTTCCATGTTTTCTTTTGGATATTTTGAAAAATCAGCCATAGAAGGATAGAAATATGCACCTTTGTTCACCTCTCTAACGTCGTTTTTAGAACCAATGTTATTTTATTTTCGTTTCGTCCTGCTTCTTTTCAATTTTCCGAATCCATCCAATCAGCAGCCGGTTAAGATACGATTTTAATGTTACGCTAGTAAAGGTGTGGTACCACATCCATCCTGTTTTCCACTCGATGAGCTTCGTTCGTTTTTCAGCCCATAATTCAATAAAAAACATTGGAATCGTAAAAAGCACAATTTTATATAAAATCTTTAACCCTTTATCGTGATACGTAGCCTGATTAATCATAACGGATATGCTAGGATACAGTAAAAAGTCGAACAACACATTAATTCTAAACTGTTTTTTCAGCAAGCGAGTTGGATATCGAAGAAGGCCGTGAGAGACAATAAATTTATCAATAATACCATTTGTTAGTGCATTAAATGCATAAGCCAGCAGCCAGTCTTTGATCGGTGGTTTTCTAAATAAAAAAGGGAGCATTCCCAGCCCTATAATCAGCATTGTACGTAAAAAATTCACTTCAAATTTTTTATTTCTCATAACCTTTTCGCTCCTTTCACCAAGTGTTGTTAGTATACCTTCGTGTCGATTGGCAGCTTAAGACGGTTGTTCTAACCATGCTCAATTATTGCTTATGTTAATTTATAAAGATACGCAGCAGCGTCTAATGTAAATTTCCCGTACATAATCCCTAAGTTCACGTTATCCATACATACGTAAATGTTTGTTTTAGTTTTCAGTTCTTTGAAGAGATTTATACATATGGTTGAGACATGAAAAAAGCCCGACTCTAATCAGTACGGGCTTCTTTCATGATCTATTTTGTTCTTACCATCCAGCCACAAATCCGTCCGTTCGTGATTCACTTCCTCCGCACAGCACGCCGCTTTCAGGATCTCTCCAAATGATCTGTCCGCGCCCAAATGCCATCGAATCCACGGCTACTTCAATTTTATGCCCTTTTCGTTCAAGCGCTTGTGCTACGTATAAAGGAAACGTCGGCTCCACAAGCACCGTTTTATCTTTTTTCCACTGCCATCTTGGCGCGTCTAAAGCAGCTTGAGGATGAAGCTGAAAGTCAATCGTATTCATGACAACTTGCATATGTCCCTGCGGCTGCATAAAACCTCCCATAACGCCAAACGGTCCTACAGGTTCATTATTTTTAGTGAGAAAGCCTGGAATAATGGTATGAAACGTTTTTTTGTTCGGAGCAAGACAGTTATCGTGATTAGGGTCCATTGAAAAATTGTGACCGCGGTTTTGCAAAGCAATTCCCGTTTCTGGCACAACGATTCCAGAACCAAAGCCCATATAATTACTTTGAATAAATGAAACCATGTTTCCTTCTTCATCAGCCGTTGCTAAATACACCGTTCCGCTTCCAACAGGTTCTCCTGCTTCAGGCTGAAGGGCATGTTCTTTTATAAGGGTGCGGCGATAGTTTGAATATGTATCAGACAGCAGTTCGCTGACAGGTACGGTCATTTTCGTTTCTTCCGTAATGTATTTTTCTCCGTCCGCAAACGCAAGCTTTATCGCTTCGATTTGTTTATGATACGTATCCACCCCATCTTTTTCTTGAAGCTCAAAGCCTTTTACGATATTTAATGCCATTAATGCAATAAGCCCTTGACCATTCGGCGGAATTTCCCATACGTCATATCCACGGTAGTGAGCGGAAATAGGATTCACCCACTCAGGTTCGTAAGCTGCCAAATCTTCTTTTGATAAAAAGCCGCTATATTTTTTGCTGAATGCATCAATACGATCTGCAAGTTCACCTTTATAAAAGGCTTCTGCATTGGTCTCACCAATAAGCTGAAGCGTATAAGCATGATCGATGGATGACCACATTTCTCCTGCTTTTGGTGCCTGTCCATTTGGGGCAAACGTTTGAAACCACGATTCAAATTCTTCGCTTGTATGAACTCGTTTAAACGTATCGTACGCTTGTTTCCATTGTTTAGAAAGAGTAGGCGCTAGCGGGAATCCTTCTTTGGCATATTGAATAGCAGGCTGCAGTACTTGAGAAAGAGACAGTTTGCCAAAACGCTTCGATAAAGCAGCCCAAGCAGCCGGAGCGCCGGGAACCGTAACGGGAATCATTCCGTACTTAGGAATATTTTTGTATCCTTTTTCCTTCAGCGCATCAATGGAAATAGACTGCGGAGAAGGTCCGCTCGCGTTCAGTCCGTACAGCTGATCATTGGTCCAAACAAGCGCAAACGCATCTCCTCCGATTCCATTAGAGGCGGGCTCTAATACGGTAAGACTTGCTGCTGTCGCGATCGCTGCATCAATGGCATTGCCGCCTTTTTTTAAAATATCAAGACCTGCCTGCGCTGCGAGCGGCTGAGATGTAGATACCATTCCTTTTTTTGCATAAACGGGAACTCGGTAAGATGGATATGGATGATAATGCGGATCATAGGTCATAAAAGCTCCTCCTCTTTTACACTTCTAAATTTATTTTAATTTTCTAACTAATTTAACTTCTTTATTTTACCATATTTACGGCCCAGCGCCTTTCTTTTTATCTCAAAAGGAGATGACTCCATTTACCTAAAATTGGTATACTAATAGAGTACAAGAATTGCCAAGGAGGATGATGTATGAAAAAAGTAAAAGCCGCCCTTCCACTCGCTGTTTCTTTAGCACTCGGCCTTCAAGCGCTTCCTATGTCCACTTCAACCGTTCAAGCTGAAGCATCGGCGAATGCTGCTCAGCACTCATCTAAAGTTGAATACAAACGCGCAAACGCATTTTTAACGAATGTAGCAAACGGAAAAACAAAGGAAGCTACGCGCTACTTTTCCCGCATCCTGCAGTCAAAAATGAGTGAAGACAACCTAAAAACGTGGTGGTCATCTCTAACGGCTCAGTTAGGTGCTGTAAAAAAGATTGGGACAGCTGTACAAGGTGAAGTCAATACCGTTCATCGAAATGTAGAAATCCCCATTGAATTTGAACATGCATCAGCTACTTTAACCGTTCGCTTTAGTCAAAATCGTCAAATGGATGATTGGCGAATCGTACCGGAGGAGCGCCAGTTTTCGTTTTCCAGACCACCTTATGACACCCCTAAGAATTACAGAGAAAAACAGCTTTCAATCGGCAAAGCACCTTACGAACTTCCAGCAACGCTCACCCTTCCAACACGTTCAAAGCATCAAAATGTACCCGTTGTCATTTTAGTTCACGGATCAGGGCCTTCTGATCAGGATGAAACCTTTATGAGCTTAAAGCCGTTTCGAGATCTGGCTTCAGGACTGGCTTCTCAAGGAATTGCCGTTTTACGCTACAACAAGCGTACATACGAACATACAGCTAAAATGTCCGGTGAAAGTAAAATAAACGTTGACGATGAAACAACGGATGATGCCGTACTCGCAGTCAAAGCAATGGCAAAACAAAAAGGCATCGACAGCCGCAATGTTTTTATACTGGGACACAGTCAAGGCGGTATGATGATGCCCAGAATTTTAAATCAAACGCCGGATAAAAGCGTGCGGGGCTCTGTTTTACTTGCTGCACCGAGCCGCACACTTCCAGAGTTAATGCTTGAACAATTTGCCTATCTTGCATCGCTTAATCAGCTTCCGAAAGAGCAGCTTTCTTTTTTCCAGCAGCAGTTTGCCATTTTACAAGACCCAAGCTTTTCGCCAGCTCAGCCGCCAAAAGAATTCTTGCTTGGCACGCCTTATTTTTGGTATGACTTAGCTCACTGGCACCCCGCAGAAGTCGCAAAATCTCAGCATACGCCGCTGCTTCTTTTACAAGGAGCGCGTGACTATCAAGTAACGACCGAAGATTTTGAAGGCTGGAAACAAAGCTTATCTCAGCGTTCCAACACTTCCTTTAAGCTTTATCCAAAGCTCAACCACTTTTTCACAGAAGGAACTGGTGAAAAAAGCACGCCCGATGAATATGCTGTTTCAGCCAACATTCCTTCTTATGTCATTGATGATATTGTGAAATGGGTTCGAGAAACGCAAAAGTAAAAAAGAGCGGCTTTGTCCGCTCTTTTTTTCTATTTCCTATTTAAGATGATATGCGATTGATCGGAAGAAGCGGTGGATTTTCTTCCTTTTCCCCAGCCTACAGCTTCTCGGTAACTTCCAAGCAGCTGCTGATTAATTACATCCTGTTCATCTACTTCTGCAGTTTGATCAGCTAAAGGCGTTACGTATAAAGCATCTACCGGACAATACAGTTCACACATAAAGCAAGTTTGACAATCGGATTGACGAGCTATGGAAGGAGCTCCTCCCATGCGAGAGCGGTCAAAGACATTTGTTGGACAAACGGATACACAAAGATTGCAGTTAATACACCGGTCTTCACTAAGGAGCTCAATCATTAAATAACCCCCTTTACGTGATTAGAAGACTTTGTTCCTAAGGGTCTCGCCCAGACTTCTTGCACGCCTCCGCTTAGAATCCGGTAGTGCTGTTTGGAATCCATAAACGGAAAATCGTCACGGCGGTGCATCCCTCTCGTTTCTTTTCTTTCTAATGCACTTGTATACATCCATCGCGCCGTTGCCGTCATGGCCGCAAGCTCTCGACTTCTCACGAGGTTTCTTTCTTTATCATACACTCCGTTCTTCAACTCATTCCATACGGCATGTAACCTTGTCAGAGAAGCTTGCAGCCTTGCTTCTGAACGAAACCAGTTCCGGTCATATGGAAAGACCTCGCGCTGAACCGATGCTATCATTTCTTTCGTATCAGCTGCATCAGAAGAAGCTACTGACTTTGTGATTCCTGACGCTTCTGATAAGCCTTTAGCATGTCGACTTGCAGCATTTCTTCCTTGCTTAACAGCAAATGCTGCCGCTGCTTTTCCTGACCAGCAGCCTGAAGAGATAGCCCATGCAGCATTATGGCTGCCTCCTCCCGTAAATCCTCCACAGATTAATTCGCGTGTTGCTGCATCTCCGGCTGCATATAATCCTGGAATGTCGGTTCTACACGTTTCGTCTGTAATGTGAATACCGCCTGTTCCTCTAACAGTTCCTTCAAAACGCAGGGTGATTGGAAACATTTGAGTAAAGGGGTTCATATGAAGACGATCAAACGATAAAAAGAAATTTGGCTGTGATAAGCGCATTGCTTTTTGAATACGTTCATCCGCTTTATCCAGCTTTGCATAAACAGGCTGGGTCATTAACGTTCTGGCTATAATGGATCGCCCTTTATGAGAACCGGCTCCTTCAATGACTGTACCGTCTTCATAATAAAATGTAGCCCATTTATAAAATGCAGATTTTGTGACTGGAGAAAAAGCTGGTGAAATCGAATAAGCATTTGAAAACTCCATGCCGGAAAGCGACGCACCTGCTTCTGTAGCTAATAAGTAACCGTCTCCTGTTAAAACATTTGTACCGAGTGCTCCGCTCAGAAATGCACAGCCTCCCGTTGCAATCACAACTGCAGCAGCCTCCACTCTCCATGTTTCTTTCGTTTGATTATTGATTCCGCAAGCACCTGCCACACCGTGTTCATCTTCAAGAAGCTCCAGTGCCGGGCTATGATCTAAAATCTGTACGCCTGCTTTTTGAAGCTGACGCCGCATTAGCCTCATATATTCAGGCCCTTGAAGTGTCGTTCGCTGAGAAATTCCTTTTTCATCTACAGGAAACGGATAGCCAAAATGAGCTAATTCATTTACTTGTTCAAACGTACAATCAAGCACTCGTTTCATCCAGCTTCTTTCAGCTAAATATCCCCCCAGCTCTTCTCTGCTTTTCATCGCGGTCATCTGTTCATCAGAAGTGGGCTTTACATACCAAACTCCTGTACCAGAAGGCGCAGTTGCTCCGCTCGTTCCGCAATATCCTTTATCCACAAGTACAGCTTTTGCACCTTCTTTAACTGCTTGCAGAGCTGCCCATGCACCAGCAGGGCCTCCTCCAATAATTAATACATCTGTATGAAAATGAAAGTCGGCAGTCATATACGGATCCCCCTCTTAAAATGTTTGCGCTCTCAAAAACCTTATTAAGAAAAACCTTACTTATTATCCACTCGACTATTTTCCTCATCACTAAATCTATACCAACTATTCCGTTCCAGAATTCAACTCTTCCATAATACCCATTCAATATAAAAAGGAGACCAGTCCATTTGTTTCACCACAATGGTCTGGCCTCCAGTTGCCTAGTAGGCGCGTTTCTTCGTACAGCATCATCAATACCAAGTAATTCACTTTGTTTAATTATATATTAAAAGTTTATGCTATGTTTGTCAACGATTATGTTATTCTTAGAATTTATTTCTCGTCCTTACAATCGTTCCCGTTATTGGTCTGGTCGCGACACTCCTTATTAAGTGGGAGCCTATTGGTACAGATGTCGAAAAAGAAGAAGAACAAGGATTTGAAATCAATAAAAGCTTTAGTGAAAAAAGTGAGGTCTATGACTAACTATCATTCTAGTAAAACAGGCGAAACGCAAAACACCTTCAAGCACATTAGCCTTGAAGGTGTTTTTCCTTTAAAAATCGATAAAAAATCCTCGCAAAAGACTATGCAAAGCGCCCCATCACTACCGTGTTATAAAACTTCCCGTCTGACAGCACCTTGTCATTTTTTAATACTCCTTCTACTTCAAATCCGAACTTCTCATATAAATCAATTGCCTTTTTATTCGTCTCTAACACATTCAGCGTCATTTTCTTCATGCCCGCGCTCTCTGCCCACAATATAGATTGCTGTAAAAGCTCTTTGCCAATTCCGTATCCCCAACATTCTTTTGCGACACATACGCCAAACTCCACTTTGTGGGCAAATCGTTTCAACTCATTACCTTCACATCTTGAAAATCCGACAATTTCATTATGTACAACCGCTACTAAAAATAAGTTTCGTTTACTTTCTGCGTCACGTTGAATAAGTTTTTCAAAGTCGGATTCGTCCATATACCCTTCTCCTGATTCACGATCTAAGTTTTCCGTTTCTCCATCTAGCTGAACTCTTAGGTGAGACAGTTCGTCTGCATCGCTAATGTCAGCTGAACGAATGATGTACTGAAGTCCTTTTACATGGTAAATCTGCTGTTTGATGACCACCCTATACCTCCAAATGTATTTCTTTCATTCAATCTATCAATTAGTTTTAATTTCCTTTAGTATAAATATTATACATAAAGAGATGAAAGAGAGTTGAAGGAATTGCTTTGGTTATTGCTTTTGATTCTATACGGCATTTACAAGTTCTATAAATCAAGGAGACCGCTAACGAAGTTTGATCATTTTTACGAGAGAGCGTTTGAGCTGGAAGAGAAAAAGCGCTATGGAGATGCGCTTGATATACGTAATCAAGGAATTGAACTCCATACCCTTACCGATTTAGAACGAGCTGATTTACATTTAGCGAACGGGCGTATGCTTTTAAAACTAAAGCAATATGAAGAATCAACGAAACACTACGATGCATCATTTAAACTCGCAAAATACGAAAAATTTCCTTACTCAGAGGGATTCGACGAAGTTATTGAAGCCTACTTGTATGCGAGGCGTAAAGAAGATGCGCTGATAATAACCAATGACATGTTAAAACGGCAAAGCTATGATCGGAAATTTAAGAAGCTCGAGCCTTTAAAAGAAAAACTTCTTTCATACGAAGACTCATGGTAAAATTAAACAAATGAAAACGTATTATTCAGAGCGATTGAGGTGAGCATAGTGGTCATAACGGTTATTGTAGGAGTGCTGGGTTTAATTGGTTTAATTGCAGCAGGATTTGCGACGAATTATAAGGATACAAAGTAAGATGTCGTAGAGAAGAGTGGGTGGGACAAACGTAGTTTAGTTGAAAAAAGATCCGAACCATAAACAGTTGGGATCTTTTCATTGTGCTGGCGAACGTAGATTTAATCTATGTAGTAGCTTCTAGCTGTTGGTTGGAGGACAAGACAAAGACTCCTGCAGGAAAAGCGGAAGAAGTGAGACCCCGCAGGAGCGTATGCGACGAGGAAGCTCACCGGCCGCCCGCGGAAAGCGAAGTCTTGCACGGAAACCAACAGCGGTGTCACAAGCGAGCCATACAAGCTCCTTTGTCCCTTTTTTCGTCTTTAGATTGGGTAATTGTATGTCTGAATCTCTTTTTTAACGAGCCAACAGCTTTTCAGTAACGCGCAAAAACATTTTTACTCCGACTTCAAGCGAGGCTTCATCTACCGTAAACTTCGGATGATGATGAGGGTATACGATGCCCTGTTCTTCATTTCGCGCTCCAATGTTAAAAAATGCTCCTTCCGTTTCCTGCAGGTAAGCTGAAAAGTCTTCTCCTCCCATTTTAGGAGACAGCGTCTTTACACGGTCGTTTCCGTATTCTTCAATGGCTGTTTCTTCAATTAACCTTGTAATTTCTTCAGAGTTAATGACAGGGTGATAGCCTTTTTCATACGTAAACGTGTACTCTGCGCCGTAGGCTTCTGTTAGTCCTTTTACAATCCGGTCAATTTGTGCTGGAACTTTTTCTCGCAGAGCCGCGTCAAAGCTTCGAACGGTACCGTTCAGCTCCACTTTATCAGGAAGTACGTTGTGCGTAGTTCCTCCGTGAAATTGTGTAACCGATACGACTAATTTATCGACTGGATTCGTCGTTCTTGAAACAATGGTTTGAAGGTTCGTCACAATTTGCGCTCCTACAACGATCGCATCAACTGCTTCATGAGGCGCTGCGGCGTGTCCTCCTTTTCCTTTAATCGATATGTTAAACGTGTCAGGCGAAGCCATCATAGGACCTGCAAGCACGCCGATTTCTCCGACGGGAAGACCAGAATTCAAATGTGTGCCAATCACGTAATCCACACCTTCCATCACGCCTTCTTTCACAAGCTCCTGCGCTCCCCCGGGCAGCAGCTCTTCCGCGTGTTGAAAAATCAAGCGAATTTCTCCTTTAAATTCATTTCTTAACTGAGAAAGCACGGAAGCTACTCCTAGCAAAATAGCCGTGTGACCGTCATGTCCGCATGCATGCATCACGCCTTTATGAACCGAAGCAAATGCAAACGTGTTTTCTTCTTCAATCGGCAGCGCGTCCATATCCGCTCGAATCGCAACCACTTTTCCCTGCTCTTTTCCTATTAATCTAGCCACCACGCTTGTTGGTGTAGGACGCGTAATGATAAAGCTTCCAAACGAACGAAGCGTATCTTCAACAAACTGAGCCGTTCGGTGCTCTTGAAACGATAATTCAGGATAGCGATGAAAGTGTCTTCTCCATTCAATTACTTGCTTCTTCAAGCTTTCTGTGACGCTGTATTCACCGATTGATTTGACTGTCATAAACAAATTCCCCCTTTGTTTGACTATATCGATTGGCTGGAACGGAAAGATTTAAATTTCCGCGCAGCGTATCGCTTTCATATGAAGTGTCGTAAAGCCCACGCTCTTGTAAAATAGGCACCACTTTTTCCACAAACTGATGAAACGTCTCGCTCATAAACGGGCGAAGCACAAATCCATCCGCTGCTTCCTGCTCATACCATTTTTGCATTTCATTCGCTACGTGCTCAGGTGTTCCTGAAAATGGCGAACGCGGCAAAATTGTTTCAAGCGCGACCTCTCTTAACGTTAATTTCCGAGCAGCCGCCGCTTGTTTAATTTTATTTGTAGTACTTTGAAAAGCATTTGCTCCGATATCTCCCAGCTCTGGAAACGGTGCGTCTACGTCAAATTGCTGAAAGTCATAATCATCAAAAAAACGAGCTAAATATGTAATGGCATGATTAATTGGAATTAACGCGGCAAGCTCTCCATATCTTCTTTCTACATCTTCCTCGCTATCTCCTATAATTAAATCAATACTTGGAAAAATGAGAAGCTCTTCAGGATTTCTCCCATGATTTCTTGCTCTATTTTTCATATCTTGATAGAATGCCTGCGCTTCTTCTAGTGTATGTGCATTGGTGTAAATGGCATCCGCATTTTCTGCGCCAAATCCTCTTCCTTTTTCTGATGACCCGGCTTGAAACACAACCGGATGTCCCTGCTTTGAACGAGCAATATTTAACGGCCCTTGAACTCGAAAGTGCTTGCCTTTAAATCCAAGCGTATGCATTTTCTTTGGATCAAAAAACTGACCGGTTTCTTTTTTATAGGTAAAAGCATCATCTTCCCATGAATCCCACAGCCCTTTTACTACGTCGAGATGCTCTTTTGCCATTTCGTATCGTTCGCTGTGGTGAGGAAGATGTCCTCTGCTGTGATTGCGCGCTGCCCCTTCTTGCGGAGAAGTAACTAAGTTCCATCCTGCTCGCCCGCCGCTGATATGATCGAGAGACATCAGCTGACGAGCGATTGTAAATGGCTCACTGAAACTTGTTGAAACCGTCCCAACTAGTCCGATGTGACTCGTAGAAGCAGCGAGAGCTGACAGCAGTGTAATTGGCTCAAAACGATTTAAAAAGTGAGGAATGGACTTTTCAGATATCGCTAATCCATCCGCAATAAAAACAAAGCTGAAAAGTCCTTTTTCCAATATACGCGCTTGTTTCTTATAAAACTCAATATTAATGCTCGCATCAGGCTCTACGTCCCGATGTCTCCATCCGTCCGTCGTATTTCCAAGCCCTTTAATATTTGCTCCTAGCTTCAGCTTTCTTTTTTCACTCAACGTATACTTCCTCCTTTTTACGACAAATAAAAAAGAGATGCTTTGATTGTTCAAAGCATCTCCAGTCGTCTGGTCGATTGTTTTTAAATAGCTGTTTATTTAGAGAAAATAGCTGTTGACCTCTCATTTATTTAGCTTATTTGAATAGTATACTCACTATTCCTATAAGTCAAGTTTGTTTTTGGTTCAAATAGATGATTTCTTCCTTCTTTAGTTAAACTTAATTACGATTTCATTTCTTTTAAATTCCTTAAAACTCACTTTGACTATCGGAATAACCGGTGATATAACTATATGTACATTCAGCATCCATACCGCCTGTCAGGCTACTGAAGGCTCTTATTTTCTCTTCAACTTGAAGAGGGATAAGGGCCTTTGGCATTTAAGGGGGTGAATGTTTTACTCAGCTCATTTATTTTCACTACTTAACTAAGGAGGCGTTACATATGAGTTTGCAATTTGCTTATTGGGCCCCGAACGTAAGCGGAGGCCTTGTCATTTCCAACATTCCTCAAAAAACAGAGTGGTCATTTGAAGCAAACAGCCGGTACGCACAAATTGCCGAGCAGGTAGGCTTTGATTACGTTCTCTTGCAAACTAGATTTTTTGCAAGCTACGGCGCTGAAAATCAACTAGAAGCTGCGACTCTCGCTTCTGCACTGGCCGCCACTACTAAAAAAATCAACATTATTACAGCAGTTCTTCCGGGGTTATGGCATCCCGGCGTATTTGCTAAAATCATTTCGACTATTGATCATATCAGCAGCGGGCGCGTCTCCGTGAACGTGGTAAGCGGCTGGTTTAAAGGCGAATTTAACGGCTACGGCGAACCGTGGCTAGATCATGATGAGCGCTACCGCCGTTCTGAAGAATTTATTAACGTGCTTCGAGAACTTTGGAAAAACGAAACGACCACGTTCAAAGGAGACTTTTACCGATTAAATGACGCACCATTAAAACCAAAGCCTCTTCAGCCGCCGAAAATATTTCAAGGAGGAAACTCTAAAGCTGCGCGTGAAATGGCAAGCCGGGTATCAGACGTCTATTTCATGAACGGCAACTCGATTGAAAACTTAAAAAATCAAATTAAAGACGTAAAAGCAAACGCAAACGGCCGTGATATTCAATTTGGCGTAAACGGGTTTGTCATTGTCCGTGAAACAGAAGAAGAAGCAAAACAAGTGCTAAAAGAAATTGTTCTACAAGCAGATAAAGAAGCCGTTGAAGGGTTTGAAAGTCAAGTGAAATTTGCAGGCAAAGCTTCTCCTCAAGGTGAAGGCATGTGGGCAAACTCTTCGTTTGAAAACTTAGTTCAGTATAATGATGGTTTCCGAACTGGCCTTATCGGAACAGCCGAACAAGTCGCCAATCAAATTATCGAACTGAAAAAAATCGGTGTGGATATTATTTTGACAGGCTTTTTACATTATGAAGAAGAAATCAAAACGTTTGGCGAAACCATTATTCCGCTCGTAAGACAAAAAGAACAGGAACTAAAAGAAAAAGCGGGTGCATTATAAATAGTTTATCGTAACGAACATTAAAATTTTTGGAGGTATGTTATGTCAATCGAAGTTTCTGCACGTCCTGTATACAATCAATCAACGCGCGCTTATTACGCATCTATTCGGGAGAAAATTGCTTCTCTCGTAGATGAAGTGATCCGGCCTAATGCAGCCCGTACAGATGAAGAAGGCGTTTTTCCACGAGAAAATTTAGAAGCGCTTATTAAAGCAGGCTGGGGAAATATTCTTGTACCAAAAGCATACAGCGGCTTAGAACTTGATCACGTGGCTTTTGCGATTGTAGCTGAGGAAATTGCAAAAGCTTGTGCTTCTACTGCTTTAGTTTACGTGATGCATGTCGGAGCGATTCAAACTATTACGCTGTACGGAAACGACGATCAAAAGAAACGCTGGTTAAAACCAATTGACCAAGGGCTGATTGGTACGTACTCTACAAGTGAAAAAGCCTCAGGAGGACACTGGTGGTACAACTTCAGTCAAGCGCAGCGAAATGGTGAAGATTATGTAGTTAATGCTGACAAATCATTTACTACAAGCGCCGGGCAAGCTGATTTTTATGTGGTCCAAACACGCAGCCCTGAAGCACAAGAAGCAACGGATATTAGCTTTTTTATTGTAGACGGGAAATCAGACGGCATTACTGCAAGTCCATGGGAAGCGCTGGGCGTTCGCGGTAATCACAGCGGTCCCATTTCTTATAAAAATGTACACGTGCCAAAACAAGACCTTCTAGGCAGTGAAGAGACAGGGAAAGAAATCGTCTTAAACGGTGTTTCCCCTATTTATTTAATTGGCCTTGGTTCTGCTTGGCTTGGAGTAGCGGAACATGCATTAGAGCTTGCGGTTAACCATGCAACGCGAACGATTCACCGCGATTTTAATAACCAGCTTAGCGACTATCAAGTCATTCGCCAGCAGATTGCTGAAGCAAAAGTCCTCATTGAAAGCACAAAACCATGGCAAATTGACTTGGCAGAACAGCTTGATATTTTACAAGCTGAACAAAAAGCACAAGGTGTCCTTACCCTCCCGCTGACTGAATTTAAAGTGCACGCTTCAGAAGTAGCCAACAAAGCAACGCGAATTGCATTGGATGTAAGCGGCGGATATGGCTATAAAAAAGGCCCTATTGAACGTTTGTTCCGAGATGCCAGAGCGGGCATTGCTATGGGCCCTTCTAATAATATTGCCAGAGAATGGATCGGAAAGAACCTTGTAGGGCTTCCTCTTGAACTTTGGATTAAAGGCGGAGAGTAAAGTTTAATATCATAAAAAAGAGGATCTTTTATAGAGATTCTCTTTTTTAATTTTTTAACGTAATGACTACGCTCCCTATTTTATGTCCGGTTTCTACATACTCATGAGCTTCTGGCACTTGTTCTAAAGAGTAGCATCTATCAATCACTGATTGGATCTGTCCTTCTTCCATAAGTTTTTTAAGAAGTAATAAATCTTTCGTCTGCACTTTGGCAATTCCTTGCCCTTCGACCGAAACAAAGCGTCCATTTAAGGCTAACGCTTCCTTGCACTGATTTTTTGTGATTTTCCCAACGGCATCAAAGATAAGATCGTATCTTTCTTGTTTTTCAGTAAAATCTTCGTTTTGGTAGTCGATGACGCGGTCTGCTCCTAAAGACTTTACTAGTTCATTATTTTTAGCACTGCACACGCCTGTCACTTCAGCTCCGTAATAGTTAGCAAGCTGTACAGCGGCAGTTCCTACGGCACCTGAAGCACCGTAAATAAGCACTTTTTGCCCGGTTTGAATGTTTCCTTTTCTAAAAAAATGCAGAGCCGTCGTGCCGCCGAAAGAAATAGAGGCGGCTTCTTCATAGGTTACATTCTCTGGCTTTACGGCTATTGTCCCCTTTTCTGGTAAGCAGATATATTCCCCATATCCTCCGAACTTCATACCTGTCATTGCAAACAGCTGGTCGCCTTTTTTGAAACGCGTTACGTTCTTTCCGACTTCCTCTACTTCTCCGGCCAGTTCTACGCCTAGTATTGATTTTCTAGGCTTTCGTAATCCCAAAACTATTCGCATTGGAAGCCACAATAGCAGTGGACTATTAAAGCTCCTCACTCTGCAGTCGCCCGATGTGACCGTGGTGGCATGAACTTTTATCAGTATTTCATTCTCTTTTGGAATAGGCTTTCCACTTCTTGAAGCTGAAGAACATCCGGTTTACCATACTTTGTACATACCATTGCTTTCATAACAGCTCTCCCTTTTTCACTAGAGTTCAATATATGTTTATAAACTATGCTCGGTGAAAGCTATTCTTTCACACTTTATAAAGAACGCCGGTGAATCTACTATCACATATGGTAAATAAAAGGATATTACTATAAAATGAGTATAAAAACAGAAAGTGTGGTAAGTACGGTTGTTTAAACTTCTTTTAATTGAAGACGATGTAACACTGTTTAATGAACTGAAAGAGCGGTTGGAGCAATGGTCATATGATGTTTATGGCATCCGTGATTTCAGTAACGTTATGCAGGAGTTTAGCGAGGTAAAACCTGATTTGGTTATTATGGATATTCAACTGCCGAAGTATGACGGATTCCACTGGTGCAGAATGATTCGCTCTCACTCAAAAATTCCTATTATCTTTCTATCTTCACGAGATCACCCTTCTGATATGGTGATGTCTATGCAATTTGGAGCCGACGACTTTGTGCAAAAGCCGTTTCATTTTGATGTGCTTGTAGCAAAAATACAGGCCCTCCTCCGCCGCGTATATAATTACAGCGTTGAGCAAGTAAACCTTCTTTCATGGCAAGGCGCAACGATTGATTATGAAAAAAATAAAGTATCAACGGAATCTACAGCTATCGATTTAACAAAAAATGAAATCTTTATTTTAAAATGCTTAATACATAAAAAGAATACGATTGTAAGCCGAGACGAACTGATTAATAGCCTTTGGGAAGATAAACGGTTTATCAGTGATAATACGCTGACGGTAAACGTCAATCGCCTGCGAAAAAAATTAGATGAAATTGGACTGGGAACTTTTATTGAAACAAAAGTCGGCCAAGGCTATGTAGCGATTGAAGAGGAACGCTATGATTAAACTCTTTATTCGCGAGCGTCTAAGCTGGATTCTTTTCTTTTTTATGATGCATCTTTTTATGCTTTTTATCGCTTATATTGATAGCTCCATTCCGCTGTCTTCGATTCTTTATATCGTGTTTTTATCATCGATTATCTTTCTTATTTTCTGCGTCTTCCGCTATCATAAAGAAACGAAATTTTACCAAGGGTTAAAAGATGAGGAGGATTTCTTTGATTCTTCTACCCTTTCTCATTCGCTGCGTCCGTTTGAAAAGATTGTTCAGCGAAATCTGATGCAACAATTAGAACAGGCGAAAAAAGATGCGGTGCAAACTCAGCTGCACGTGACGCAGGAAAAAGATGAAATGTTAGCTTGGATTCACGAAATTAAAACGCCGTTAACTGCAATGCATTTAATAATTGAACGCTTAGAAAATCGAGAAGTTAAAGCAAACTTGACGTTCGAGTGGCTCCGTATTCACTTTTTACTTGATCAACAGCTGCATCAAAAGCGCATTTTCTTTATCGAAAATGATATGTATATTGAACACCTGGATTTAGAGTCCCTTATTTTCACTGAAATCAAAACGCTGCAAGCTTGGTGTATGCAAAAAAATATTGGGTTTGATGTGGACATACAGGCAGAACGTGTACTGTGTGACGCAAAGTGGCTTTCGTTTATTATGAGACAGCTCTTAACAAACGCAGTCAAGTACAGTGAAGCATCTGACGTAATGATTAGAAGCTACAAGCACCATGGTCAAGTGTACGTCGAGATAAAAGACAGCGGACGCGGCATTTCTCCTCAAGATATGCCGCGCATTTTTGAGAAAGGTTTTACATCAACCACTCAGCATGAAGACAGCCGTGCCACAGGTATGGGTTTGTATCTCGCTCAAAAAGCTGCGCACGCTCTTTCTATTCACATTGGTGTGAAGTCAGTTCTTAACGAAGGCACGACGTTTACGCTTGCCTTTCCTAAATCAAATGATTTTGTTGATATGAAAAGCATGTGACAAAAATGTCACATGCTTTCGTCATTTGTTCGGTGAATCAAAGGAAAACGCAAGGCTCTTTTTTTATAATAAACGTATCAAATCAAAGGAGTGAATACATATGAACATATTAGAAGCTACTAATATTCATAAAAGCTACGGAAATAAATTTAATAAACAAGAAGTATTAAAAGGTGTAGATATTACCATTATGAAAGGAGAATTTGTAGGAATTATGGGGGCTTCCGGCTCAGGTAAAACCACGCTTCTGAACGTGCTTTCCTCGATTGATAAAATCAACGGCGGAACCATCAAAATTGAAGGAAATGAAATTAGCAGAATGAAAGAAAAGCAGTTAGCAAACTTCCGAAAAACACATTTAGGCTTTATTTTTCAAGACTATAACTTGCTCGATACACTGACAGTCAAAGAAAATATCCTCTTGCCTCTTTCTGTTGTAAAAACTCCTTCAGCAGTAGCTCACAAAAAATTTGACGCGCTAGCCAAACAGCTCGGCATCTATGAGCTCAAAGATAAATATCCAAATGAAATTTCGGGCGGACAAAAGCAGCGTACTTCTGCTGGAAGAGCCTTTATTCATGAGCCAAGTATGATTTTTGCTGACGAACCAACCGGTGCACTTGACTCAAAAGCAGCTAGCGATTTATTAAACAAACTGACCGAGCTTAATGACAAAAGAAGCGCAACAATCGTGATGGTAACGCATGACCCAGTGGCAGCCAGCTACTGCAGTAAAGTGATTTTTATAAAAGACGGACAAATTTATACGCAGCTGTATAAAGGGGATCAAACGCGAAAAGACTTCTTTGAAGATATTATGAAAACTCAAGGTGTACTGGGCGGAGTGCAAGATGAATATTAATCAGCTCGTCTTCCGCAACTTCAAAAAGAATGTAAAAAACTATTATTTGTACGTTTTTGCACTGGTTTTCAGCGCAGCTTTATATTTTGCTTTTGTCACGCTTCAGTACGATCCTGCTCTTGATGCAACCAAAGGCTCCATTAAAGGAGGCGCGGCGGTTCGGGCCGCTTCTGTTTTACTTGTAGCCATTGTTTCTATCTTTCTATTATATGCAAATACGATTTTTATTAAGCGACGCAGTAAAGAAATTGGCTTATTTCAGCTAATTGGCATGACCAAAACAAAAATTTTCCGTATTTTGACCGTTGAAAATTTTATGCTGTATTTTGCCTCACTGATTGTCGGCATTTTAATTGGGTTTTCGTTTTCAAAAGCGGTCATTATGATTTTGTTTAAAATCACCGATACAAAAGGCATTGCCAAGCTTCACTTTTCAGAAGAAGCCTTGATTCAAACGCTGATTGTGTTCGGCGTCATCTATTTGTTAATCATGACGATGAACTATCTTTTTATTAAAAGACAGACCATTTTAGCACTATTCCGCGTTACGTCATCAACAGAAAGCAAAACAAAAAAAATCAGTATTCTTGAAATTATTATTGGAATTCTTGGCATGATCTTTGTTGCTTCCGGCTACTATATTTCTGCTAAATTGTTTGACGGATCTTTTACAAGCATGAATGCTTTGTCCATCGCAATGGTATCTATTTTAGCTTCGGTTATCATCGGAACCTATTTGTTTTACAAAGGCTCAGTTCGCTTTTTATTAAATCTGATGCGGAAAAGCAAAAAAGGCTATTTATCGATTAACAATGTATTATCTCTTTCTTCCATTATGTTTCGCATGAAAGCAAATGCACTGTTACTGACGGTTATTACAACCGTATCGGCTCTTGCTATTGGTCTGTTGTGCTTGAGCTACATCTCTTATTATTCTGCTGAAAAGTCGGCCGAAGATTATGTGCCTAACGATTTTTCGATCAATAATACAAAAGACGCTGCTTCATTTAAAGCCGCGCTGGATCAAAAGAAAATAGCATATACGGAAAAAAAGATCGACGTCATCCAGGTAAAAGCAAACGTAAAAAACATCTTAGAAAATAATTTGGAAGGCCCGATGGTAGACTCGTCCGCTATGGTTTTTTCAGTTGTTAGCGAAAAATCTGTTAGTGGTGTAAATGTAGCTCAAAATGAAACTTTGTTTACCGGCTATAATGATATGCTTCAACGAGTAAATTCATTTAAAGATTCCGGAGAAATTGAGCTAAGAGGAAAGAAAAAAGTCATTCCGCAAAAGTATATAGGTTTAAATCGAAAATTTCTCTTATCTACCTATTTTACGAGCGGTATGCCTACTGTGATTGTAGACGATTCTGTGTTTAATGAACTGGAAAAAGACGTGAATCCTTCTGTGCAAAAAGAATCTTCTGTGTACACAGGGATAGATATATCACAAAAAAATGACGTACCAAAAGCAAATAAGATTTTTAAAGAAGCGAAATTGGGCAATCACACCTTCAATGATTCGCGTATCGAAACGGTAAAAAGCCAAAAGCAGACTATGGGTCTAATTATGTTCATTGTCGCTTTTCTAGGACTGGCCTTTTTAATCACGTCAGGGTGCATTCTTTACTTTAAACAAATGGACGAAAGTGAAGATGAAAAGCCAAACTATACGATTCTTAGAAAACTCGGCTTCACTGAAAATGATTTACTAAAAGGCATAAAAATAAAGCAGCTTTTTAATTTCGGCATTCCGTTAATCGTAGGCTTGCTTCACAGCTATTTTGCCGTACAATCCGGCTGGTTCTTTTTTGGGACAGAGCTTTGGACACCTATTATTATCGTCATGATTGTCTATACGGCGCTGTACTCTATTTTTGGTATTTTATCTGTTCTTTACTATAAAAAAATGATTAAAGAAGCTCTTTAAAGATAAAAAGCACAAGCTACAGCTTGTGCTTTTTATCTTTAAATGCCATTAATTGCTGGCGTTTTCTTTATTTTCCGCACTGGCTGCATGCAAAAAATTTTCTAACCGCTTTTTGACAAACGGCCATTCGTCATCGATTATACTGAAGATGACCGAATCTCGTACGTATCCACCTGGTAAAACCATATGTTTTCTGCTAATGCCTTCTTGCGTGGCACCTAATCGTTTAATAGCCGCTCTAGACCGCTTGTTTCGCACATCCGTTTTAAATTGAACGCGGTGAAACTTCAGCTCTTCAAAACAGTGTTTTAATAATAAATACTTACACTCCGTATTAACCCGAGTGCGCCACACGGATGGATGATACCACGTCCACCCTATTTCTACGCTTTTGTTAGGAAGGGAAATATCTAAAAATCTTGTGCTTCCTACAATTGAATGTGACTCTATATCAAATACAGCAAAAGGCAGCTCTCTTCCTTCCTGCTTTGCTGTTAAAGCACTTTCAATCAGCCGTTTCATATCACTTAGACGATGAACTTTTACCGGGAGATGCTCCCAAATTTCTTTCGGTTTTGCAGCTTCATAGAGTCCTTGCTCATGCATTTTTTCAAGCGGTACTAGCTTTACTGCTGTTCCTACAATTTCAACTGACTTTAGCATAACCTCGCCCCTTTTCAATACGTCTAAAGAAAATGTTAATACATGTATATGTACTGAAAAAGGGTCAGTTTCTGCTTATTGTAAGGTATCACTTTCATTATAATACTGGTTATCAGCTAAGTTTTTTTCGAGAAAATCACTTATGGTTTGGAAGGCTTGGTCTGCTGATTCTTTATTAAAGGTTTTTGAAAAAGGATTCATAAACCCATGAAATCCATAAAACTTTTTGATTTTCAAAAGCGGCTCTCTTTTTTGCTCTAATGAGTTTATTAAAGAGTCTACATCAAATGTTTGCTCTTCAGCAGGAAAAAGAAGAAGAGTTGGACACACAGGACGTCTATTTATATAGTCTCTAATGCGCGATCCGTAACAGCCAATCACGAAGTCACACAAATTGTTTTCACTGCATAGCCACGATATTGTGGCTCCTACACTAAATCCTATGACCCCTACTTCTTCATATTCTTGCTTTAGCTGAATTAACATGTTATTGATTTGTCTTGAACCCTCATCAATACCGATGTTTTGAACAAAGTTTTGATAAGCCATGTCCTCTTCTTCATAACGATAAGGAACGTCTTTAGATAATAAGTTAGGACAGATAATATCTGCCTCTAACTTAGACAATTTCTCTTTCATAAACTTCATATGATCGTTCACACCGTATATTTCATGAATCAATAAAATCGCTTTATTTGATTTTTTCATTTCTTTTATAAAACAGTCGTTTCCCTTGTCAGTTCACGGTGCAATACGTCTCCCATGCGCTTCATGCCTTCTACGATTTGTTCAGCAGACATATTAGAGTAATTCAAGCGCAGGGCGTTGTTTCTTGTGCCATTTGGAAAGAATGGTGTTCCCGGAACACAGGCTACGTTATTTTTTAGACATTCTGAAAAGATATGTGCTGAATCGATTCCTTGGGGCAGCTCTACCCAAATAAACAATCCGCCTTCTGGCTTACTGTAAGACAAATTCTCCGGGAAAAATTCTTCAATACAAGATAACATTTGTGTACATCGCTCTTTGTACACGGCTTTAATTTTTTGAATGTGCTCTTCGATATCATAAAGCTCCATATACTTAGCCGTTACCCGCTGAGCAAAGCTGTCCGTATGCAAGTCTGCTACTTGTTTAAATGCCACGTACTTATCAATGAAAGCTTCATCTGCGCACACCCAGCCGATTCGAAGACCTGGTGCAAAAATTTTAGAAAATGTGCTGATATAAATAACTCTGCCTTCTGTATCAAAATGCTTGACCGGGGGAAGCGTTTCTCCTGCAAATCGGACTCCTCCGTAGGGATTGTCTTCTACAATCAGCACGTCATAGGCGTTCGCAAGCTCGATCATTCTCTGACGTCTTTCCCGCGTTAATGTGCGCCCTGTAGGGTTTTGAAAATCTGGGATTGTATAAATAAATTTCGCATGCGGATTTTCCTGAAGCTTTTTCTCTAGCTCTTCCATAATCATTCCGTCTTCGTCCATATCTACTTCTACAAACGTTGCATTGTAAGATTTGAAAACGTTGATGGCTGCTAGATACGTTGGACTTTCACAGATTACCACGTCTCCGTCATTAAGAAACAATCTCCCGGTAAGATCGATTGCCTGCTGAGAGCCGGACGTGATTAAAATGTTTGAAACAGTGGACTCAATGCCGATATGCTTCATTCGTGTAGAGATGGCTTCTCTTAAAGGAATATACCCTTCAGTTGTACTGTATTGAAGCGAAGCGGCTCCGTCTTCATTTAATACGGCACGGCACGCCTCGTTCATTGCTTCAACGGGAAACAGTTCTGGAGCCGGAAGTCCTCCTGCAAACGAAATGACTTCTGGTCGTTCCGTGACTTTTAAGATTTCGCGTGTTTCAGAGGATTTTACAAGACTAGCTCGTTCGGCAAATTTATCTTTCATTGATGATCATTCCTTTTTTAGATTTTAAACTTTTAACATTAATTATTCGAATAGTCAGAAAAATAACTGTGGACAATTACCTTTATAAAATCAGACAGTTACCGTGCAAGATGCCTTTTTAACAGACAACTAGCATTCGCACCCTCTCTGACTCTCCTTTTCTCCTTTCAATATATATTTTTCTCATTCACTATCTGTAACACAAATCAAAGGTCGTACGATAATTATGGCCTTGTGTTTAATGTATGTTAAAAAGGATAACATAAAAACCAAATAAATAAACAATAAATTCTACAAATTCTTAATTTTTTATACAAATATATTTATCTTAGTAAACTATTTTGTAAGATTTCTTCCCCTTTCTACTCGTTAAATAGGTTCACGAGGCAATTCTAAGCCTAAAATTTAACATTTTCTATTGACTGTCTATATCATTAAATGATATATATTAATTAACGATATATCGTTTAATGATATAAGGAGGTTGAATATGCCGAGAAACGATTCATTAGAGACGGGGGAACTTACCGACACGTCCTACTACATCTTAGTGTCGCTCTTAGAAGCAAAACACGGATATCTTATTATGAAAACGATTGAAGATATGACCAATCAACAGTTTTCGATTGGACCTGCATCTATGTACACTACAATTAAAAAACTTCTTGCAGCTGAGTTAATCATGCTTTATGGCGAAAGCAAAGACAAAAAGAAAACGTATGTTGCAACAGAAAAAGGAATTCAGTTTTTAAAAAAAGAAGTTCAGCGCCGTAAAGAAATGATTACACATGCTGAAAATGCTTTAGGAGGTTTATAAATGAAGAAGACAAAATACATACTGAGTGGCGGAACTGCTTTTGCCGAAAAAGAAGATTTACAAAAGCTTAGCGACTATGCGAAAAAAGGCTGGCTGTTAGATCGTTTTGCATTTTTAGGATATACATTAAAAAAAGGAAAGCCTCAAGAGCTTCAATATACACTAGATTTTCAAGAACATGCAGATGATGAATATTTTCTGCTTTTTAAAGAAGCCGGATGGCAGCATGTTTGTTCAACAGGCAATGCTATGCATATTTTCAGCGCACTTCCGGGAACAAAACCTATTTATTCCGATGTAGAAACCATTGTTGACAGATATAAACGCGAAAAGCATTCTGTAGGAAAAGCAGCTCTATCTATTCTTGTCGCGATGGTGTTTCTGCTGCTTTTTGACGTTATGAGCTTATACGGCTGGCTTCCTAAAGCAGTAGGTACGATTACTGAGATTTTAGTAGCAACTTTAACGGTACTTTTAGTATTTCCAGGACTCCCTTACCTGGCGTATCAGCGTAAACTAAAGAAGCTTCGCAACATCTAAAGAGATACTCTTTTTATTGACCTTCCATATTAAACCCTTTATAATCCTTATTAACTCGATAAGGTTTAAAGGTTTTAATACAGGAGTGATAAAAGTGAAATGGTTTCATTTCTTATTTAATGAGCGCTGCCCTAAATGTAAGCAAGTGTTAAATACATCAAAATCTAACGCACTTCACGCGACTGTTGTGAAAGTGTGTCCGTCTAACCACTATCAAAAAGAATTTCATCCTGCGCTTGAAACGTATGTGGAAAGTGATGAAGTGCTATAAAAAAAGCTATGGGAATCCATAGCTTTTTTATAGTAGCCCCCACCAAATCTTAATTGCCGTTGCTAAAATCAAACCGGCAAGGATCCACTGAAGCACTTTTGTATTCATTTTCTGACCAACTTTTGCACCAATTGGAGAAGCAATTAGGCTTGCAGCAATTAAAATTAGTGCTGGTATAAATGGCACTTGATGCGTCACCAGCTTTCCAACCGTTGAACCAATGGAAGAAATAAAGGTAACCGCTAGTGAAGTGGCGATGGTAATTCGAGTTGGAATTTTAAGCACTACGAGCATGACGGGAACTAAAATAAAGGCTCCTCCTGCTCCTAATACTCCTGCTACGGTTCCGATAAGCAGCGATAAAATAGAAGCTAACTTTTTGTTAAATTGAAGCTCACCATTTTTGATCTCATCTACGTTTTTCTTTGGAATAAACATCATTATAACCGCAATAAGAGCTAAAACTCCATATACAACATTTAATCCTTGTTCACTCATATAATGCGAGCTATAGCTTCCGAGCATGCTCCCAATTAGAATGCTGCTCCCCATATATAAAATTAATGATTTATTTAAAAACCCGCTTTTTCGATACGCCCATACGCCGCCTATTGTCGCAAAGAATACTTGAACAGCTCCTGCACCGGAGACTTGATGAGCCGTTAATGCTCCTACTCCTACTAATGGAGGAATATATAACAGCATCGGATAATTAATAACAGACCCGCCAATACCGACCATACCGGAAATAAACGACCCAATAAATCCAATAAGAAAAAGCGTGATGATAAATGTAAGATCCATCTATAGTCGCTCCGTTTCATATAAGGAAAGGGTACCTTTTACAAGAGATACCCTTTTCGTCCATTATTTCTTATCCTTTTTTAATCCAAAATTTAAGAACGTCGCCTTCTTCTGTATGAAGAAGCTCGTGACCGCCAGATTTTGCCCAGGCTGCAAGGTCATTTTTTGCCCCTTTATCCGTTGCGTGAATTTCTAACACTTGACCTGCTTCTAATTCATTCATTGCTTTTTTTGTTTTAACAATCGGCATTGGACATGCCAGCCCTTTTGCATCTAGTACTTTATTTGATTCCATTTCTCTCTCTCCTTTGTTTAGGTTTTAGCGAATCGCACAGCGGTTTGGTCCAATTTCCATTTCACGCTGTTTTTCTTCATCTGGGCTTACTTTTCCCATGTTGGTTTCACGAATTTCTTGATACGCATTTGGCTGCGGCGGTAAATTATCTGTTACTAAGTGTCTGAACTCTGCTTCGTCTTCAATATTTAATCCGTGATTTTCCGCAAACAACGTACCTAACTTTTCAGCTACGCTGCCGTTGTCATTTAGCTCATCAATAATCATAAAATGAGCTGGCAATACGATTAACTCATCTGACAATGCTTTATAGCGTGTATAAAGCGTCTCGCGCAGATCGCCTACCCAGTCTTCAGCCATACCAGCTAAATCAGGACGTCCAATTGAATCGATGAACAAAATATCACCTGAAAGCAAGTATTGATCGTCTACGATAAAAGAAGTTGATCCAATCGTATGACCCGGTGAATAAAGCGGCTGAATCGTAATGGTTGTGTTACCAATCACGACATCGCTACCTTCTTCTAAAGCGTTGTAGTCAAACATCACTTCTTCTGCATCTTTTGGAGGCAGCCAGTACGCTGCATTTGTTGCTTCCGCAATAACTCTTCCTCCTGAAATGTGATCTGCATGAAGGTGCGTATCAAACACGTGCTTAACCGTGACACCAAGTTCTTTGGCAAAGTTGATGTACACATCTGCCATACGCGTCGCATCAATAATAGCAGCTTCCCCGTTTGATACGATCATATAAGATAAGCACCCTTTACCGATACGAACAAACTGATAAATTTCTCCGCCGTCTTTTAAATCGCCAACTTTAATAGGCTCTAAATATTCACTCCACGCTTTCATTCCGCCTTTAAGGTATGATACTGTAAGACCAGCTTCTGAAAGCATGTCAGCTACCATCACGGATGAACCTTCTTTGGCGCAGACAACTACCACTTCTTTATCAGAAGGGATTTTTTCTAAGATTCCTTCTACTCCTTCTAAAAGATCGAAGTATGGAACATTTAAATGATCGAAGTAACGACCTTCAATTTTCCAATCGCTGAAATCACTTTCGTTACGAACGTCCAAGATAAATAACGGTTCTTTATTGATAATTTTAGATGTAACTTCTTTTGCAGTAAGCACATGCACTGTCATATTAAAATACCCCCTTAGGTATATAAACTATCAAAATTTTTTAATTCGCTATGTTCAATTGATTATTCTACTTTACCCGTCCAGTCACGCATACCAGGAACCACGTTAATTAAATGTTTAAATCCTTGCTTCTTCATCGTTTGACCTGCCATTTCACTTCGTCTTCCAGAGTGGCAGATAATATAGATTTCATTCGCTTTATTTAATTCATGCGCACGTTTTTCTACTTCGCCAAGCGGAATATGAACAACGCCTGGAATATGAGCTTCATCGTATTCTTCTACTTCACGAACGTCTAAAATATGAAGATGTTCATCATTTTCTACTTTTTTCGCAAATTCTTCTAATGAAATTTCAGGAATGGGCGTTACGCTTTCTTCGGCACCGCCTTTACGAATAAAGTGGTGAAGAACGTCATCTTTTGTTTCTGTACCTAAATACTCATGACCTGTGCTTTTTGCCCATGCTTGTAGGTCAGCCGTAGAGCCTTTATCCGTTGCTTGGATTTCTAACACTTGACCTGCTTCTAATTCATTCATTTTTTTCTTTGTTCTTACGATTGGCATTGGACACGCTAGCCCTTTTGCATCTAATACGAAGTTTGCTTGCATCATTTCTATTTCCTCCTTGGTTCAAATACTAGTAGGGGTATATTTCAATCTAAAAAAATTAGACCGTCTCCCCTTTCCACTCCATCATTCCACCGGTCATATTCGTTACACTGTAGCCTTGCTGTTCAAGAAAAAGAGCTGCCATACCGCTTCTGCCGCCAGAACGACAGACAATAATGTAGTTCTTTGCTTTATCTAATTCATGCATACGGAATTCTAATAAAGGAAGCGGGATATTTAAAGCGTTTGGAATTTTACCTGTTTTTACTTCCTCTACTTCACGCACGTCTAAAATGTGAATTTGTTTTTGGTTCTGTACTAATTGTTCTACTTCTTGTGCTGCTATTGTCTTCACGCTACGTCTCCTCCTTCTTGATTTATCTCCACGTATTCATGCCGCCTTTAACGTTGGTGATGGATGTAAAACCTTGCTTTTTCAACAGCTTACTTGCTTTCATACTTCTCATTCCGCTTTGACAAATAACGACTACTTCTCTGTCTTTTGAAAGCTGGCCTGTTTGCGCTGGCAGTTCTGATAAAGGAATGTTTCGAAATCCTTTAATATGTTTGGTACGAAATTCATGTGATGTTCGCACATCGATAAACTGGTTATTTTTATTTTTTAACTTTGCTTTTAAATCCGTTGTGGCTATTTGCTGAATACCTTTTACGGGTGCAAAACGCTGATACAAAAACCACAGCAGAAAGATGATAATAAGCGCATTGATAATCATATTAATCCTCGCTTCATGAGCTATCTTTTAGATGAATAAGTTTACGTTTCCGTCTTCTGCGTCGGCTAAATACGCCGCTACGCCTGCATATTCAATATTATCTAGCAGTTCTTTTTCCTGTAACCCTAGAAGATCCATCGTCATCGTACAAGCCACTAGCTTCACATCTTGTTCCTGTGCCATTTCGATAAGCTGCGGTAGCGTCAGGGCATTATGCTTTTTCATTACGTTTTTAATCATTTTAGGTCCCATACCTGCAAAGTTCATTTTAGATAAGCCCATTTTATCCGCACCGCGCGGCATCATTTTGCCAAACATCTTTTCTAAAAATCCTTTTTTCACCGGCACCATTTCTTCTTTACGAAGCGCATTCAATCCCCAAAACGTATGAAATATCGTCACTTCATGGTCATAAGCAGCCGCTCCGTTGGCAATAATATAAGCTGCCATCGCTTTATCATAATCACCGCTAAATAATACGATTGTTGTTCGTTTCTTTTGTTCAGTCATGTTGTTCCTCCTATTACCCTATGGGGTATATTTAATTCTAAAAAAACTAGCCTTTTTGAATGTAAAAGATAAATGTGCTGCCTTCTTCTTTAAAATCAATGAGCTCGTGTCCTGTTGATTTTGCCCACGCGGTTAAGTCACTTTTAGCACCTTTATCTGTCGTTTGCACTTCTAATACTTGGCCTGTTGTTAAAGTATCCATTGCTTTTTTTGTTTTTACGATTGGCATTGGACACGCTAATCCTTTTGCATCTAAAACTTGATCAATTTTCATAGTAGCTATCTCTCCTTTTATATACATATACCTGTAAGGGTATATTATATTAAATAATGATATTCGTCAACCTTAAATAAGGTGACAATGATTAACGACTTTTCACTAACAGCTGTACAGCTTCTTGCACTAACCCTTCGGTTGGCTCTCCATGCTGCAGGCTCTCTCTGACGCACTGTTCAAGATTGCTGCTCACCATGACTCCCATCGTGCGATCAATGGCACTTCTTGCAGCCGATAATTGAGTTACGACGTCTCGACAGTCTTTTCCTTGCTCCATCATGCTAAGCACGCCTTTTAGCTGCCCTTCAATTCGACGCAGCCGATTTTTCACTTGCTGGTTATACTCCATAATCGAATACCCCTTTCTTTCCTTTGACACTTACACGCTGCTAATTCATAGCTGCGCACTTGAAAACCTTTTTTTCGTAAGAACCGTACGCCTAAATTTAATTCCACTCTATCTTCGGCAATTACATGAACGCTGCCCTGTGGAATTTCCGAATAAAAGCGTTTGAGGTAAGCATACGGCATAACTAACCCCTTAGAATCATGAGCTTCATGGTAATGGCGAATATCTACAATCGTTCGCCCAAGTTCTTTCGCTTCAAGTTCACGCATGCACTGTATTCTTTTAACAGGATAATAACGTCTGTATGCGATAAATGAAATAGCAAGCAACAACACTGCTATATATAGCATAAGAATCACCGCCTTGCTATTGAATTGATGTTGTTTACACGTTTATAATATACCCCTATAGGTATATTGTCAAGCGATAAAATTATATTTGATTTTGCTTATACATGGATCCTTTCATATGAACCAATCCACTTTATACAGCTTAGGGATCATGAATGTTTTCTTTAACCTGCTTTATTGTGTGTACCCCCTACCCTATAGATCAAACATACTTTTCCGTTTTCATGCATCACCTGGGCTCATATAAATTACTAGAAAATAAGCTTACTGTATCATTCACGTCTACACACAAAAGATCCAGTTCCCAAGGAGAACCGGACCTTTTATAGTAAAAAGCTGATTAGCTTTGATGATAAATGTTATGCCATTGATTCCACGAACTGTGTGGATGCTGCTGGTGCCACTGATTCCAAGGCACGTATGGATTTTGCTGATGCCATTGATTCCACGTACCGTGCGGATACTGCTGGTGCCACTGATTCCAAGGTGTGTATGGATGTTGTTGATGCCATTGATTCCATGTGCCGTGCGGATACTGTTTGTGCCACTGCTCCCAAGGTACATGTGGATGTTGCTGATGCCATTGATTCCACGTGCCGTGCGGATGCTGATGATGCCATTGTTCCCATGGAATATAATTCTGCTGTCCTTGATGCATGTTCCTTCAACTCCTTTTCTTTGCCACATCATATGTTCATGTTGGGATTTAGAGCTTATCTATTTTAAAATATAGGCGTTTGATTAATTATGAATTAAATCACACTTTTGTTTTTATATGGTAATATTAATATAAAACATCCAGGAGGATTTCAATTGGTTAAAAACTTACCATTATTAATGGCTATCTTACTTATAGGAGTAAGCTCTTCTCTTATAAGCGGAAGCATAAACTTATCTGGAAGTATAGAATGGCTATTTCTTATTATTAGCCTTATTGCTAATATTACTGCCGTGATTGGCCTTTCTTTACACGTATTTGTTTACCTTCCCATGAAAAAAGCTGAGAAAAATATAAAAGAAACGTTTAAATGAATATAAGCAAAAGAAGCAGATTTCTTATAAGAAGTCTGCTTCTTTTGCCAGCTTGTATTAAACTTGTTTTTCTCGACTTCTATACACCAAAAGATGCATGTAGCCTTTTATTCGGAAGGAGATGGAAATCTTGCTGCTTCGAAATGCGACACATTTTCTGTTGTGACAATTGTTCCGTCAACATTACTTTCCGCGAAGACTTCAACTCGATCTCCTTTTTCTAAATTATAAATAGTAGAGACCGATACTACGTTAACAAACACAGTGTTCCCTCCAAAGAAATCGTTATCAATCGCGATAACCGCCGTGCCATTGACACGAATTTCTACGCGCGCTCGATAATCTACAGTCGTATCATTAGGGAGAAATCCGATTGTAGCAACAAGAGAATATACGCCATCTTTTTTAGGACGAAAAGTGGACGTAACCGGGTTATATTCATTTGCTAAGTCAAATTGTTTGAACTGATAGGAAACCTTTATAGAAGTGTTTGCTGATACGGATTGATTTGTAAGGCTAAGAGCACGAAACGCTGAGTCTCTTGTATTTCCTTGTGTGGAAGAACAATGATGATGTTTCTTAGAAGAATAAGATCTTTCTACATGATATTTATCATCTTTTTTAATCGTAATCATCCTTTTTTTATGTGTCTATCTATTTTATTCATTCGCAGGAAAAATGCTTGGATGCTTGTCCTTTGACTGATAATTTTAATAGAAATAAAATAGGAAACGATAGACTACTCAGTTTTCTATAAAAAAGAGGCTGAGACATATCGAAATGAATCTAATCTAAAGACGAACAACTCGTATACATGAGCTGAACCGCTTGTGACACCGCAGTTAATTTCCGTGCAAGACTATGCTTTCCGCAGGAGTCTTCGCCTTGCCCTCCAATCAACTGCTAGAAAGACCTGCACACAAGAAACCTGCGTTTAACATAACAAAAAAAACGAACCACTAATCAAACATCTTGATCAATGGCTCGTTTTTCACTTTGTCTAAAATCCTTTTGTCCCAGCCTCTTCGGGATTAACCTACAATATTATAACCAGCGTCCACGTGTACGATTTCTCCCGTTACGCCGCGTGAAAGGTGGCTCAGTAATACAACCGTCATGTCGCCAACTTCTGCTTGCGTTACGTTACGCTTAAGAGGTGCTTTTTCTTCAACATGGTGAAGAATTTGGTTAAAGTCAGAAATGCCTTTCGCTGCAAGTGTACGAATTGGGCCTGCTGAAATCGCATTTACGCGGATATTGTCTTTCCCTAAGTCTAATGCTAAGTATTTTACTGAAGACTCAAGCGCTGCTTTTGCTACGCCCATTACGTTATAGCCTTCAACTGCGCGCTCTGCACCAAGATAGCTCATTGCTACAAGAGAACCGCCTTCTGTCATAAGAGGTTTTGCTGCTTTCGCTACGGCGATAAATGAATAAGCGCTTGTATCTTGAGCAAATGCATATCCGCTTCTTGATGTATTAATAAACTCGCCGTTTAAATCTTCTGAGTGAGCAAACGCAACAGAGTGAATCACTCCATGAACTGTGCCTGCTTCTTCTCCGATTTTTTTGAAAGCTGCTTCAATACTTTCGTCGCTGTTTACGTCACATTCAGCAATTAATGATGCTTGAATTTCATTTTTTTCTAAAAGCTTGTTCAATTTTCCTAGTGAACGTTCTTTACGGTATGTAAAAATTAAGTTTGCTCCTACTTGATGAAGGGCTTTTGCAACACCCCAAGCAATACTTCTGTCGTTGGCAACTCCCATAATCACAATGTTCTTGTTCTTTAATTGTAATAAATCTTCCATATTATCCTCCAAAAAAAATTAGTCATCAATGATGACTAATAGGTAATTGTATAGCTTTATTATAGCACAAAGATGCTCTTAGTTCCTAAGAGTCTTATGAATTAACCGATTTTGCTTTATAAATAATCTCTTACTTGTCCGAATTTTGCAGCCATGCTTGCGTTGTTTCAGCAAATTTTTTAGCTGCAGGTGAAAGATGATAGCGAGTAGCTAGACCAATTGAACGGTAGCTGTCCACTTGAAATGGAATCGCACGCAGCTCTTGCGGGATAGAATCCAAAAGCATTTCAGGTAAAATGCTAATGCCTAAGTGATACGTAATCATCGATAGGATAGCACTTTCATCCATTAATTCAAAGCGAATTTCAGGCTGAACCCCCTGTTCTTCAAACAATTGCTTAATATCATGATATCCGCCGTATGTCGGCATAATAAACGGTTCTTTCTCTAAATCTTTAAAGGAAACGTTTTTTTGATGATACAAAGCACTTTGATTTGATACGACACACAGCAGCGGGTCTTTTTTTAAAGGGATAATATGAAATTGACTTGAATGCGTAATGTTAATAAAACCGCAGTCTATTTCTCCGCTCAGCAGCCACTGTTCAATTTCAAGATAATCGCCTTCTTTTAGCTGAATTTGAATGGCCGGATAGCTTTTTTCCATCAGCTGAATAATTTCAGGGAGCCACTTGGTGGATACGCTTTTGAAAATCCCAACTTTAATCGTTCCTTTTGCAAGACCTAAGAGACTGGCTGCTTCTTGATGAACCTTTTCATTTTCTTGCAGCACTTTCCGAATGGCAAGAAGCATCGTTTCGCCTTCTGTTGTTAAGGTAATACCTGATCTGTTTCGATTCACAAGCGGAAATCCAAATTCTGTTTCGAGATTTGTAATGGCATGACTGACCGCTGACTGCGTGAGTGCCAGCGCATCTGCCGCTTTTGTAAAGCTTTTCACTTCAGCTACTTTGTTTAAAATTTCATATTTCACTAAGCTCATTTTCTCCCGCCTTAACATGAATTTAATTCATGTTCATCATTATAAAGATTCATTTTATTAATATCAAATTCCTTTGTATACTGTGAGTACATGATAAACAATGGAGGGTTGAACGTGAGTTACCGCACGCGAGCAAATATGATGATGATTGGTGTGAACGTATTTTGGGGCATGTCGTACGTGTTTATGAAAATGGGGCTGGGTTCGCTCGGGTCATTTACTATCATTGCACTCAGATGTTTAATTGCTTTTTTGGTTGCCGGACTGTTTTTCTATAAGCCTTTACTACATATCACGCGCAAAACGATTTTATCATCAGCTATTTTAGGCTTTTTACTATTTTCCGTTTTTTCGTTTGTCACGTTTGGCGTCAGCATGACGTCTGCTTCAAATGCCGGATTTCTTGTCAGTTTAACGGTCATTTTTGTTCCATTGCTCAACTGCTTGTTAGTAAAAAAGCTTCCTTCTTGGCCGATTGGACTTGGAGTTATTATTACCCTAACCGGTATAAGTGTGTTAACTTTAAAGCACTCCTTTCATATGAATACTGGTGATGTACTTTGCATCGGAACGGCGCTATGCTATGCCATTCATATTACCTTGACCGGCACGTTTACGAAAAATGAAAATCCAATTGCACTCGGCATTTTACAGCTAGGGTTTGCTGGATTATTTGCACTGACTTGCAGCTTTTTATTTGAACACCCCAGCATTCCAACTACGTTATCATCATGGATTGCGATTTTAGGTCTTGGCGTTCTTTGCAGCGCGATTGGATTCATTTGTCAAGCCATTGCGCAGCGCTACACAACTCCTACTCACACAGGACTTATTTTTGCAACAGAGCCTATTTTTGCTGCGCTGTTTGCCGTTCTCTTTTTGCATGAGCTGTTTACGCTTAAAGACCTTGTTGGTTCTATTATTGTGATTGCGGGGATTTTAATTGCTCAATTAGACGATTTGCTATTAAAAAAAAGAGTTCATTATCAAGAGACTTTGCCAAAGTAAAAGCCGCTAGATAAGAACCTAGCGGCTTTTGTTATGAAGCTAAGGTATGAGCTTTCTTTTAGCAGTCACAGCACCTATCTCCACTTTTATTTTAATAGATGCTAGTATTTTTTAAACTATATTGCTATTCTAGATAAAAAATAGGTCTAGGTGAACGACTGTGAAGCTTATTAAACGAATACTTTCAACTATTATTTCATGGATATATTGAACTAATCCTATATCTTCTTTTCGGTATCGTGGGAGCACTCGCCGTATTAACTTTATTTTTGCTAAGTGACGGAATATCGGCTTTTAGTCTCTTTCCTCGAATCCTTATTGTAACGTTGAGCTGCTCATTGCCGTTTGGGTTATCTTCTATACTCATAAACAAGCTATCTAAAAAGACGGTCTATTATACATAGACCGTCTTTTTAGATGCTTTGCTACAGACATATCGCTATCGTTCATTACGATAACCGATATGATTTTGCATAAAGGCTAAGCTTATACCTTATATGTATAAAACTTTTTATCTACGTCCATTACCGGGAAATTCGCAGGCAGAGTTTCTTTTTCTATATGTTGAAATCCATTTTTCTCATAAAATCGATGCGCAGCCCTATATTGTAAGGTGGTTCCTAAGTATATTCTTTCCACTTCTCTCTCTTTTGCCCACCCGATGGCTGTATGCAATAAACGGTGAGCTGTTTTGAAGGTGGCTCCTCTATAAGACTTTGCTACAAACATTTTCCGTAACGCTACTTGGCGGCTTCCAATGTCTATTAAAGCTACGCTTCCCACTACTTTTTCGTTGCAAACAGCAACCCAAAAGTTTCCGTTGCCCTGTTGATAAAAGCTTTCGATTTTAAATAAATCGGGCTGATCTTTCTCCGTTATTGGAATGTGATATTCTTGCTGCTGAATAGGAAGAATTAAGTCCACTACTTCTTGTTGATACTTACTAGCATATGGCTGAATGATGATACTTTCACTCAAAACCTCCACCGCCTCTAATCAGTTTACTCCATCTTATTTTTGGCTGTTTTTAATACTGCACAGCCTATGTTCATTATAAAACCAATTACAGCACCTGCAAGAATCGATATCACACCTACAGCGATAAAATCGCCTTTAGTCGGCTGAAATAAATTCATGGAAAGCAAACCAAACATAAAAAGCATTGGAATAAGATAGCTCAGCATCTTTTTCAACTTAGCACCTCATTTCCTTATTTCTATAAACCTTGTAACCATTTTATCGTATATTAATTTCCTATTTATTACAATCTTTATCTTCTTTCATATTTTTATCGAAGAAATGAAAAAAAAAGTGCCTGCCTCTCGTTCCTTGCTAATTGAGAGACGGGCACTTTTTTATAAAACATGACTCGTTGCTTGTAAAAAGAACTGCGACTGTTCGTAGTTATATGTCACTTTTGAAAAGTCAAACGGCTGGCCGTTCGCTAAGTGAAAAAGTGTTTCAATAAATAATTTAGGATCGCCTTCGTTTAATCCTAGGTACTTTGCTTCTTCTTCGTTCAGCTTGCCGACGTGAAGATATAGATCAGAAAACCCGATTTTTAAGCCAAGGCCTTCTTTAATGTAATGAAAAATAGACTGAGAAACAATTTCGTTATTTAAGTACGTAACGATGGACTTATTATAAAACGATTCTTCCAGACAAAGCGTCTGGCCATTAATATACCGTACTCTTTTTACATAATAGACGTCGCTATTTTCTTCTATGTTTAAATTTAACGCCGCTTCTTGCGTCGGTTTCCGTACATCTAGCTCAATTACTTCCGACGTTAACTGAAAATCTTCAAGTTCACTTGTAAATCCTTGATTGGAAAGCAAGCCAATATATCCTTTTCGTTTATGACGACGGACAAAAATGCCGCTTCCTCTTACTTGAAAAACAACGCCTTTTTTCTCTAATAGATCTAAGGCCTTTGTTACCGTACTTTTACTCGCCTCAAATTGTGCCATCAGCGTTTCTAATACCGGCAGCTTGTCTCCTTGCTGAAGCTTGTGTTCTTCAATATAGGTTTCAATTTCAATTGCAATTTGTTGGTATTTGATCATAGCTATACCTCTTTACTGAATTTGTCTCAAGAATAACACGATTATACCATAATCTAACTCCATCCCATAAACTTAAATTATTTATTGATTATTATTTTATTTGGGTATTGATAAATTGTATCGGTACAATTATACTGAAAGCGTATACTCAACAAGGGGGTTGAACATATGGGAGGGAAAATTAGAGATTATCACAAGCTTGCAGCAGATATTTTAGATGCAGTAGGCGGCGAAGAAAATATCGTAAGCGCTACACGCTGTGCTACGAGGCTGCGAATTGTATTAAAGCGCTCGAAGCCAGAAGCCAAACGTAAGGTGTCTTCTATGGCTGGTGTCATTACGGTTGTTGAAAACAGCGGGCAGTTTCAAGTCGTTATTGGACAGCACGTAGGAGACGTTTATGAAGAGTTTGCTAGTTTAGTAAATTTGGATACAGCAGAGGAGCAAACTGAAAACAAAGGCACGATTTTAAACCGTGTGATTGCGACAATGTCCGCTGTGTTTGCACCATTTGTATATATCTTAGCAGCGGCAGGAATTTTACAGGGCTTGTTAATCTTAATTAATTTGTTTTCGGATAGCTTTGCCAAAACGGGCACCTATCAAGTATTAAGCTTTATTTCGTGGGCACCGTTTGTTTTTTTACCTATCTTTATTGCCATCACAGCATCCAAGCATTTTAAAACCAACACCTACATCGCAGTGGCGTGCTGTGCCGCATTAGTCAGTCCAACATGGGCAGAAATGGCGGCCAAAATTGCCGACGGAAGCAGCATTTCGTTTTTAGGTCTTCCCTTATCCGAAACGATCTATACTTCTTCTGTTTTACCGCCTTTATTTTTAGTATGGATTTTGTCTTACCTTGAAAGGTTCCTAAACAAGAGCATTCATGAAGTGGTTAGACCGCTGTTTGTTCCGTTTTTATGTATGGTGATTATGGTTCCTATAACGATTTTACTCATTGGCCCCGTTACAACGATGGGAGCTAACGGAATCGCTCACGGCTATAACTTTTTAGCTGAAAACGTACCTGCCTTAGCTGGAGCAATCATTGGCGGCTTCTGGCAAATTGTTGTTATCTTTGGAGTACATTGGGGAATTACGCCGATGGTGCTTGCAAACTTTGATTTAAACGGCAGAGATTCATTTCAAGCGTATCAAACAATTGCCGTAGTAGCTCAAGTTGGAGCGGTGCTTGGGGTTATTTTAAAAGCAAAAAGCCAAGAAGCACGTAAAGTAAGCGTATCAGCCGGAATAACAGGATTATTTGGTATTACAGAGCCAGCTATCTACGGCGTAAACTTACGTTTTAAAAAGCCGTTTATCTTTGGATGCGTTTCAGGTGCTATTGGTGCCGTTGTAGCAAGTTTCTTTCACCCATATTACTTTGCTTACGCAGGATTGCCTGGACCGTTGACCATTGTAAACGGTATTAGCCAAGACTATCCGATGTCAATCTGGGGAATTTTAATTGGATGTGCTATTGCGATTATTCTTCCAGTTGTGCTTATTCAAGTATTTGGCTACGGAGAAGACGCAGCAAAAGAAGCTGCTGCTGCTCCTTTAAACGAAGTAGCTGTCAGCAACCCGAACGAAAATGAAGAAACAATCAGCGCACCGTTTAGCGGGAAAGTTATCCCACTTTCTAGCGTACCGGACGAAGTATTCAGCTCAGGTGCGATGGGAGAAGGATTAGCGATTGATCCTTCAGATAACAAGCTTTATGCACCTTTTGACGGAACTGTAGTCATGGTAGCACCAACGAAGCATGCTATCGGCCTTCGTTCAGAATACGGCGTTGAGCTGCTTGTTCATATTGGATTAGATACCGTTACGTTAGACGGCAAGCCGTTTACCCTGCACGTAGAAGACGGTGTAAAGTTTAAAAAAGGCGATTTACTAATTGAATTTGATAAAGAATTTATTGAAACACAAGGGTTACAAACGATTACACCGGTTATTATCACAAATTCAAACGCTTACCGAGAAGTAATCGTTGAAGATGTTGAAAATAGCGGACTAAACCAAACATTATTTACCGTAGTGAAATAAGGAGGAACTAACGATGACAAAAATGCCAAAAGATTTTTTATGGGGCGGCGCATTAGCAGCTCATCAATTTGAAGGTGGATGGAACCAAGGTGGAAAAGGACCGAGCGTAGTAGACGTTATGACTGCAGGTGCGCACGGTGTAGCGCGACAAATCACTGAAACAGTAGAAGAAGATAAATTCTATCCAAATCACGAAGCAATTGATTTTTACCACCGCTACAAAGAAGATATCGCACTGTTTGCAGAAATGGGCTTAAAATGTTTGCGAACGTCTATTGGCTGGAGCCGTATTTTTCCTAAGGGCGATGAAGCTGAGCCAAACGAAGAAGGACTAAAATTCTACGACGATGTATTTGATGAACTGTTAAAGCACGGAATTGAACCGGTTATTACGCTGTCTCACTTTGAAATGCCCCTGCATTTAGCTCGAGAATACGGCGGATTTAGAAGCCGAAAAACGGTAGATTGCTTTGTGAAGTTCGCTGAAGTTTGTTTCGACCGCTATAAAGACAAAGTCACGTACTGGATGACGTTTAATGAAATCAACAACAAAATGGACGTAAACAATCCTCTATTCTTATGGACGAACTCAGGCGTTTCTGTAAAGCCTGGTGAAAATGCAAAAGAAGTGATGTATCAAGCGGGACATCACGAACTTTTAGCAAGCGCTCTTGCCGTATCAAAAGGAAAAGAAATCAATCCAAATTTCCAAATCGGAGCAATGGTGTCACATGTGCCAATCTATCCGTATTCTTCAAACCCTGAAGATGTGATGTTAGCAGAAGAAACAATGAGACAGCGCTACTTCTTCCCTGACGTTCAAGTTCGCGGCTATTACCCGAGCTACGCATTAAAAGAATTCGAACGAGAAGGCTATCATATTCCGTTTGAAGAAGGCGACGAAGAAATTTTACGAAATGGAAAAGTCGATTATTTAGGCTTTAGCTATTACATGTCCACAACGGTTAAAAGTGACGTTGAAGCTGATAATACGGGCGATATCGTAAACGGCGGATTGCCAAACGGCGTAGCAAACCCTTATATCAAATCAAGCGATTGGGGCTGGTCGATCGATCCAACGGGCTTGCGCTATACGTTAAATCGCTTCTACGACCGCTATCAAATTCCGCTGTTCATCGTAGAAAACGGATTTGGCGCCATTGATACGGTTGAAGAAGACGGATCCATTCATGACGCATCGCGAATTGAATATTTAAAATCGCACATCGAAGCGTTAGAAAAAGCCGTGACGTACGATGGTGTGGATTTAATGGGCTATACGCCGTGGGGAATTATTGATATTGTTTCCTTTACAACAGGCGAAATGAAAAAACGATACGGCATGATTTATGTCGACCGTGACAACGAAGGAAACGGATCGATGAAGCGCTACAAAAAGGACTCCTTTAACTGGTATAAACATGTGATTGAAACAAATGGTGAAGAACTATAAGAAATCAGAAAAGCCGGGTTCCTGCGTAAAGACACAGGAACCCGGCTTTTTTAAAACGTGTAAAAATAAATGCAAAGACATTATCTCGGTTTATCTACTAGCTGTGTTTGCGCAATTTCTGTTTGCTTAATTCCCGCTCGTTGAATTTCATCCGCAAACGATTCATGCTTCAGCGTTTTAATGATCTTTTCGCTTCCATCTCGAAGAGTATACACTCTAAATTCATACATACCCTGCCCTCTCCTTTAAGCTGTGATTGATGCGATACATTAGATGCGCTCCTGTTAAAAGCAACTCATAATAGAGATAACTTTTTCTCTTCTTTACTTTACCCACTTTTTAGGAAACTAGACAAAGAGATTTGCTCTGACGCGATAAAAGACACACAAAAAGCCTTTGCGGCAAGCAAAGGCTAATATCTATCTCATGAGTTATTGTTCAAAGATGGTTCCTTTTTTGAACTTTGACTGTTTAAAAGCAAATTTCGTTAAAAAAATATACGCCACTCCTGCGACTACTACTCCTATAATCCAGCCTAAATCAACTTCGATAAACGCAGCACCTGCTCCGATGAGCATCGCAAGCAAAGCGCACGGATTGTAGCCGGAAAACGGCCCTTTTTCTTGATACAATTCTTCTACGTTTACTCTTTGTTTTCGTAAAATATAGTAATCGACTAGTAAAATAGAAACAATTGGACCTAAAAAAGCAGAGTAAATTAAAATGAACAAGCCAAGACCTGCGGCTGACGAATCTTGAACAAGCACCCAAGGGAACGAGCAAAAGGCAAGCAGTCCAGTAATGGTCACCGCCACTTTATAATTTGCTTTTGTCAGCAGCGTAATCACATACGTAGGTGGAATAATATTTGCCACCATGTTTACGGCAATGACGCCAATCACAATAAATGCTGATACGGCAACAGTGATATACGAATTATCGACTACAACTGCGAACGCTTTAACTGGATTGGAAATACCCGTAGCAGAAGCAAGCATTGCTCCGATTGTAAGAACGAATCCGTAGGCTACTAGAATCGGTATAAAGTATAAGAACCCACGCTTCTTGTCGCTAATTCCTGGCTTCAGTTCTCTAGAGTAATCGGCTGCGCTTAGAAAAATCGCCGCATAATTCCCCATAAACATCATAATGAAAGAAAAGAACGGAAGTCCCCATGAACCTTTTGTATGTACCCACTTCTCTCCTACTACCTCACTATGAGAAGTTAAAAGAACGCCAAATACATAAACAAGACCAAGCAATATGATGATGGACGCAAGCATCTCTACCCATTTAACCGCGTGGAAACTGTACAGTGAAAGCACAATTTGCAGCAGCTGAATGATAATAAAGCAAAGAACAAGATTGTCAAAAGACCCTTTGCTCACAATTTTCCCGATTTCATTTAAAGCGGTACCGCCTGTCCAGCTTTGGAAGCCATACCAAATGATAGCTGGAATACCTCGTAAAAGTGACGATATAACGGAGCCTTTTATACCAAAAGACATTCGAAGCTGCATCACGTAAGGTATACCCGTCCTGTAGCCAATTCGATCGTTTAACACAAAAAAAGTAGAAATAATACCGATGGCAATAATGGCTGCTACAAACGTTTGAAAAAGATTTAATACCGCAGTACCTGCGATTACCAAGCTAGCACCAAGCGTCATGTTTCCTAAGTTAACGCCGTCTCCAATCCACATAAACATATAGGCCAGTGGAGTTAGCTTTCGATCCGCATCCCTTTTTGGCTTCAGCGAAGGATCAAGCCCCCTATCTTGATGAGAATGCACCTCTTCTATAACGGAACTTGTTGCATTTGTAGACACTATACACTCAACTCCTTTTTATGATGTTTCCACTCTTATTTCTAACATAAGATGTAAGTTAACTTAACATGTACATAGTGTATACGAATTTTAACGCAAGTTCATTATTATTTATGTGAATTTTCTGATATTAATTTGTGCGATTTAACTAATTTTTGATCTTAGCTCGCAACATACAGGAGTTGATGACAATAAAAAATCCAAGCGCTTACAATAAGCGCTTGGATGAGTCAGCTAGTATTTATTTTTCACAGGCAATGTAGTCTTTATCTCGATCTAGCTTTGTATTGGCATCATACAGTGATTTTGATACGTACGGGTTGTACTTTGTTTTGCCGCCTTTATTCTTTACGTTAGCGGCACGAGCTACGCCGCCTTTGTAATCTTTGTTTAACTCCGTGCAGTTTTTGTAAGATTTAGCTGCAGCATCTACGTTTGAAGCTGTGCCAAAAGATACGCTTGTTAACAAACCGAAAGATAGAACAATTGGAAAAATCTTTTTCATAACAGATACTTCCTTCCTATATTTTTCTCATCAATAATAGAATGTTCTATCAATCTTTTCAATCTTTTTTTTACATTTAAACTACTATTATCCAATTTTTTATTTGCGAGTAGCTTTAAGAGCCTTTACCGCTTGTTTAGCCGCTTCTGCAATCAGTTTATCATTATACTCCGCATCTTTTTCCGTACGATCGGAAAGGATTGCAAGAACAATTGGATCTCCTTTTGGCGGCCAAAGGATGGCAATATCATTTCGCGTCGCGTATGAGCCTGAGCCTGTCTTATCGGCTACTTCCCAGCTTTTCGGCACGCCCGCTCGTATCAAGGCATCCCCTGTTGTATTTCGCTTCATCCAATCCGTTAGAAGTTCACGTTTGTCTTCAGGAAGTGCCTGTCCAAGTACATATGTTTGAAGACTTGTAGCCAGTGCTCTTGCTGTACTTGTATCATGAGTTTCTCCTGGATTCACTTCATTTAAATCCGGCTCAAAGCGCTCAGGCAGCGTCACTTCGTCTCCTATGTTTTCTAAAGCTTCTTTAAACCCATCCGGTCCGCCCAGCTGCTGCAGAATTAAGTTCCCTGCCGTATTGTCGCTATAGCGAAGCGATGCATCCGCGAGTTCTCGAAGAGTCATGCCTGTATCAACATGTTTTTCTGTAATTGGATTGTAGTTCACAAGGTCATCGCGCGTATAAAAGATTCGTTCGTTGAGATCTTCGATTGACTTCTGCTGTAAAAGTGCACCGACAGCAAGAGCTTTATGAGTAGACGCATAAGCAAAACGCTCATCCGGATGATACGTTACCGTTTTATTGGTACCCGTATCTAATGCAAAAACACCAAGGTGCGCATCATATTTTTCTTCAAGCTTAGCAAACTCTCGATCACTCATGCTTTCTTGTTTTTGACACTTCACCGTCTCAGCCTGTACTCCGCTGCTTGAAAAGCCCACAACCGCCGCACACGACAGAGCGAATACAGGCAGCATTTTTTGGAGCTTTGAAGCGTGAAACATCTTTTTCCATGTCTTCATTACCCTTCAACACCTTTCAAAAAAGTATTTAGTATGTAGTCTCTTAGGTAGAGATTACCAACAATACTATTTTATCAATTGTTTACTCTCACAAACATGATAGTTTTATCACATTTATATAATAAAGTACCCGATAATGAAGAATAACTAGCATACCACCTATGAATAAATTTAAAATACCGGCGGCGTAACGGAAAATAAAATAACGGCTTTCTCATCAAACGGATTGTCCCATTTGTGTTTCAGATGAGAAGGAATTTTGACGCTGTCTCCTTTTTCTAATATGTATACTTCCTCGTCTAAATACACTTTAATTTTCCCTTCTAAGACATATGCTACTTCTTCTCCCTTGTGCTCTAAAGGAGTTTCTGATGAAGACATCATCGGCGGCACTTCCATAATTGCCGTAGCTAGATTTCCAGTAAAATCAGGTGATAACAGCGAATACGTGAGCTCTTTTACCTTCATCGTTTTACGCTCATTCGACCTTACAACTAAATGGGAGGTATTTATTTCTTCGAGTAAAAAGCTGAATGTAGGCACGTCGAGGCATTTAGCTAACATTTTTAGCGTTGAAATGGACGGATTAGCTAACCCCCGTTCAATTTGGCTTAACATAGACGGCGTGATGTCCGCTAATTTTGCTAATTCGCGACTGCTTAGTCCCTTTTCCTTTCGAAACTTCTCTACTTTTTTCCCAATATCTATATTTTCCATTTGGATTCCTCCACAAGACGTTTAATTATATTTAACTTTATTAAATTACGCTTAATAAATTAAGCTGGATATGTTAAATTATATTTAATAAATAAAATGTAGTTGTATTTTATCATAGTAAGGAGGAAGAAAAAAATGAATGACGTCTTGACCTTTTTGGTTCTCACATTATTTGTTATTATGAGCCCTGGTATCGATACGGCTCTTATCACCAAACGAACGATGGCAGACGGGCAAACGGGCGGCTATAAAATGGCATTAGGCTTAGCGAGCGGCTCTTTAGTTCACACACTCGCCGCCACGTTTGGCTTATCGGCCCTTCTCCTTCAGTCAGCTTTGGCATTTGAAGTGGTAAAATACGCAGGAGCTCTTTACTTAATGTACTTAGGGATCTCTTCTTTATTTTCTAAAAAAAGCGATACAACTTCTCCTGTAAAAGAGGAAAAGTCAAAAGAAACGTCTGCTTTTCGTCAAGGTCTTGTCTCAAACGTTCTGAATCCAAAAGTGGCGGTGTTTTTCTTAACTTTTTTACCTCAATTTGTTCAAAGTGATCAAAATGTAACGTTTCAATTACTTCTTATGGGTATAACGTATACCATTCTTGCTGTCACGTGGTTTTTCGTATTCGTATTTTTTATTAACTACTTACGAAAATGGCTCACAAAACCTAGCGTTCAGCGTTTTATGGATAAAGCAACAGGCGTCGTGTTAATCGGGTTTGGATTAAAGCTCGCTTTTGAAAAACATAAATAACAAAAATATGTTAGTTGAAGAAAGTTCCGAACGAGTTTGATTTTTGATGGAGAATCAAATTCGTTCGGATTTTTTTATTAGTAGGGTAAATGTAGGTGCTTCTAGCCGTTGATTAAAGGGCAAAATGAAGACTCCTGCAGGAAAAGCGGAATAGGTGAGACCCCGCAGGAGCGTAAGCGACGAGGAGGCTCAGCGGCCGCCTGCGGAAAGCGAAGTCTTGCACGGAAATCAACAGACGTGTAACAAGCGATTCATACTCGATCATTTATCTCAATTGTTATTTATGCACGTCAGGTTCATAGAGATAGACTTTAAGATCAAGCTTTCCATCCGAAGAAACGAGTATTCCTTCCGCTTCAAGTGAAAGTTTTTGGACAACATGCATTTCTTCGTCTTTAAACCCAATTTCTCCTTTGGAATTGATGACTCGGTGCCAGGGGAGATTATGTTTCTTACTCATCGAGTGCAGTACTCGTACAACTTGTCTTGCACCTCGCGGACTACCCGCCAGGCGGGCAATTTGTCCGTATGTCATGACTTTCCCATAAGGAATTTGTTTAATAAGTGCTACTGTTCGCTCTGTAAAACTCATGCTGCCCCTCCTTTTATTCTTTAGTACAACATTACCATAATTAATAAACAGTGAAGTAATCACTCGATTTTTCTTCAGCAACATTATAAGATAATACATAAGAAGTACGCTCATCATTGTGCAACATTCCTCAGGTAAATGCTTGTATTTCCTATTCTTCAACTAGCAAATCTTTGCGCGAGTGGCAGCTTATGCCTCATTTATGACACTGTGATTATAAAAACGTTACAGAAATCAACACAGCAAAGTACGTAGAAGCGTTACATGATAAGATAAACAGTAGATACTAGTACAATTTCAAATTGATGCTGACGAATAAGTAATCATTTAAAAAGTGGTGAGAAAATGACAAAATGGCTTAGTGTAAAAGAGTTATCTGAAGAAACGAATATTCCTACTTCAACGATTAGAAGATATATAGATAAATTCCAATATTTCTTTATTCAAAAAGAGGATCATCGACCAAAACAATATGAAGCTGCGGCTGCGACCGTTTTACTGAAAATCAAGCAGCTTTATGATGAGGGCTGTCAAGCAGAAGAAATCAATGAAGCGCTGCAACAAGAATTCTCTTTGACTACAAGCGAGGATCAAGCTGCCGTGTCTCTAGAAGAAGCCGAAGACAAAGAGGACACAGAAAACACAGCAGAAGCAGCTGACCAGCCCGAGGTCGACGACCAGCAGCCGACACCTCCCGAACAGCCGGTACAGCCTTCACCCCAACAAGAGCCTGATACAAAACAAATTCTTCAGGAAAAAGATAAGCAGCTTATTCAATCTTTGCGTAAAAGTCTGCGTGAACAGCAGGCCATTTCAGAATTGGTAGAAGCTTCAAAAGAAAGCAGCGTAGTAGGTAAAAAGAGATCGATTTTAAAACGGTTATTCAAACGAAAAAAGGACTAAGCTTGTATACGAGCCTAGGTTAAAAAACACCTTTATTTCTGGTCATGGAATTTATTTAAAACAAAGTTTCTAAACTGTTTAACAGCCGGCGATAGATATCTTCCTTCAATCCATGCTAGTCCAATTACTCGGTGGCAGTTGGCTTTAGCTAATGGGATTTTCACTATTTTGCTTTGATCTATTCCGTGTAAATCTGGAAGGATAGAAACTCCTAAGCCGGCTCCTACAAGTCCCGCTACGGTATCAGCTTCCTCTCCTTCAAACATGATGTGGGGCTTTCCCCCTGTCTCTTCAAATAACTGCTCAAACGTAAGACGAAGAGAAAAGCCTTCTTTTAAGTGAATAAAGGATTCTTCAGCAATTTCTTCTATCGCGATACTTTTACGATGAGCATACCGATGATTTTTTGGCACAATGACAAACAGCTCTTCACTCCAAAGATGCTGCCACTTAATGAACGATTTCTCTTCCATCGGCGCAATCAAACAAAGATCCAATTCACCGATCTCCAGCTGCTCAAGAAGAACGTGAGAAGGACTTTGCCTCAGCTGAAAATTTACCTTAGGATACAAACTGCGAAACGAAGCGATTAAATCTGGAATCAAATCTGTGCTGAGCGTATGTAAAAATCCAAGTGACACCTGCCCTTTTTCAGGATCTAGCAGCGCTTGAATTTCCTCTTGTCCTTTATCAAATTCTTTCATTATGTTATCTACACGCTTTAAAAAAGCTTTACCATATTGATTTAATATAATGGAACGTCCTTGCCGGTCAAATAGCGGCGCTCCTACTTCTTCTTCAAAACGAGCGATCGAACGACTGAGCGCAGGCTGCGTAATTAACAGCTCTTCTGCGGCGCGCGTCATATGCTGCGTACGTGCAAGCGTTTGAAAATATTTAAACTGCTGCCACTCCACTTTGTACCATCTCCTTATTAACCGTTCTATTCATTACATAGATGTATGAAAAATATGATTATAATGAATTATACATTATAAATAGCTGGTGTTACGATAAAAAATGGAAACATACTCGAGGATGTTTTTAGTTTCTTTTAACGACTGCTGTATACAGCTCCTATAAAATTTTATGATCATTATTTTCTAGCAGAAAGAAGGATTTGTTATGAAACGTATCGTACATCTGAGAAAGCGTAAGCTGGTTGCTCTATGAGTTATATAAAAAAAGGAACGCCCGCCTTTCGCAAAACGAGCTTTGCATTTTTTGCAGCAGGATTCAATACATTTGCGATTTTATACTGCGCACAGCCTTTAATGCTGGCGTTCACAAAAGAATTTCATATTTCTCCAACAACTTCTAGCCTATCACTTTCCGTTACAACCATAGCTTTGGCTATTAGTATGCTTATTTTCGGTTCGTTATCGGAAGTATGGGGAAGAAAGCCGGTCATGGTCTATTCCATGCTTGCCGCTTCTTTATTATGCCTATTGACTGCATGTAGTCCTACTTTTCACGTTCTATTGTTTTTTCGAACAGCCGTGGGAATTACGCTAGCCGGTCTTCCTTCAGTGGCAATGGCTTATTTAGGGGAAGAAATTGAAGCTAAAAGCCTTGGTTCAGCAATGGGCCTCTACATAAGCGGTAATGCAATTGGCGCCGTTGGAGGGAGAGTGATTTCAGGCACGCTTAGTGATTATTTCGGCTGGCACGGTGCAATAGCAGGAATTGGTATTATAAGTATAGCAGCAACCGTTATCTTCTGGATTAGCCTGCCTCCTTCCCAGCACTTTCAATCTCGTAAATTAGAGGTTGGAAAGCTAGGGAAATCGTTACTTGATCATCTTAAAGATCCAGGATTAGTTTGTTTATACGGCTTAGGCTTTTTGCTGTTAGGCAGCAACGTAGCCTTATTTAACTATATTGGGTATGTACTGACCGCTCCACCTTATTCCTTAAGTCAAACGATTGTCAGCTGGGTCTTCTTAATTCTCATTATCGGAATGTTTAGTTCGATGTGGACCGGCAGACTGGTAGACCGCTATGGAAAACAAAAAATACTTATGATCAACCTTGTGATTACGCTAGCTGGTGTGATTTTAACGTTAGATCCTGCTTTACTTTCTAAAATAGCCGGTTTGGGCTTGTTTACGTTTGGATTTTTCGGCAGCCATTCGATTGCTAGCAGCTGGGTAGGTCAGCGCGCTTTAACAAATAAAGCTCAGGCTTCTTCACTTTATTTGTTTCTATATTACACGGGTTCAAGCGTAGGCGGAACGCTCGGCGGAGTCTTTTGGTCAATGTTGGGCTGGAAAGGCCTTATTTGTATGATTATTGTTTTTTTACTGATTGCTTTTATCCTTTCTGGTTTTCTTTTAAAGAGCTCAGTAAAGACAAGACGCGTTACAAATGTTAAGGAAAGTTATTAAATGAAGGAAAGCTAATTGGGATATCCTATTATCTAGATCAAGAAGTAGAAAAATACACATCAAAAAAGACCCCCTAAAAAAGGTCTTTTTTGATGCAGTCATTATGTAACTATTTATATTACTTATTTATCCTAAATCCTACTTACCTCTTGCAGTTGATTCTTTTGCTCACATTTCACCATTTAATACAAGATGAATTTATAAACAAGCAAGTTTTAGAAAATTACAATTGCCGAATAAATAAGCAACACGCACATTATTACATTTATTTTTTTATCATATTTTGCAAATAGTTTTTTAAATACAGAACCAAATGCAGTCCACAGTAGCAATGCGGTGCACCCTATAAATATCGTTAGACACACCAAAAAGAGTACAGCTGGTTTTGAATTAGTATAAGGGAGCACAAAAGTTGTCATGGCCGTTAAAAAATACAAAATACTTTTCACATTGAGAATTTGAAAAAACAGCCCCGAAAAAAAAGAAGAATGTGTACAGGAATCATCCTCTTTTTTCTTCTTAGAAAAAGCCATTTGCCATGCTAGGTAAACTAAATAGGCCGCACCAACGATCTTAAAGTAAGGTTCTACCATTGGTATCCACTGATACAGACTTGTTGCTAATAATGCGGTTACTACACCTAGAATAATAAACCCTAACATAATTCCACCGCTGAAGCGTAGGGATCTTCTGAATCCAAACCTTCTCCCTTCGTTCATTACCAAGATATTACTTGGACCTGGAGTAAAAGATGTAATAATTAAATAGGAAAGGAATGCTGTAAAATTCATATAGTTAATTTCTCCTCTTACTAAAAAATTGTTGAATGAGTTACGTGCTTCATTGTAATATAAGCCTATCTATCGGTAAAATTGAAATAACAAATAACTACTATCGTTTTTTTAAATAGATAAGAGGAGTTTATGACCAATGGAGATACGACAATTTACTACGTTTCGAACGATTATCGATGTGGGGAGTTATACAAATGCGGCTCTAAAATTAGGCTATACTCAGTCAACTATCACTTCTCATATTAAAGCATTAGAACGCGAAGTTGGCGGAGAGTTATTCACTTATACTAAACGAGAGTTAAAATTGACTGCTCTAGGAAAAGAATTAATACCTTTAACCGACGAACTGTTATATACGTATAAACGTATATCCCATCTAAAAACTCATAATAAGGTCAGCGGCGAGCTGAAAATTGCTGCACCTGAGTCGCTAACTATTTCAAGATTAGGACCTATTCTAAAAAAATATTCAACTAAGTATCCCGATGTTAAGGTTATATTAAGCAATGGAACTTGCGGGCAAAATCAAACAGATCTTATGAGCGGAGATGTTGATGTTGCGTTTATGGTTTGGCCAAAATTAGAAGCAGATAATTTCATTCATCATGAGTTGCATAAAGAAGAAATTGTTTTAATTACAAGCCCGGATAAAAATCAGCACTTTGATGATTATAAAACCGATGGAACTACTGACTTCTTTATAACAAACGAAGAGGGATGCAGTTATCGTTCGATGTTTGAAAAGTATCTGGCTGCTCATAAACTGCCTAAATTTCAAACAATGGAGCTATGGAGTTTAGAAGCAATCAAACAGTCGGTAATGAGCGGATTAGGGTTTTCTGTACTTCCTTATATCACCGTAAAAAATGAGGTTGAAAAAGGATTATTAAACATTCTTGAACACAATGAACAATTTGAGCCCTTTTACTCGCATCTACTCGTCAAGTCAAAAAAGTGGCAATCCCCTGCTGTTGAAAAATTTATTGAGTTAACTCTAGAATCCGTATAAACACGGCCTCGATAAAAATTAATAAACTTTTTTGCATACAAAACTGCCCCTCCAGTTGTCAGTCATTCTAATTAGAGGGGCCCGTTTTTTTATCACAGCACATACTCGAAACCAAGTTAAAAGTAGTAAATTTTTAGATGAATACAAGCCGTTTTTATATAATGATACGTGGAACGAACTGATGCCAATCTATGACCTAAGTTTACTGTCTACTTGCTATCAATAGTGTTCGTGTTAGCTATAGATGTATTATGGCAAGGCTATTTTTATTAAAAACCTGACTGCAAAACACATTCTTTCTTGTATGTACCCCTTTAAAGTAAACTTTTTTAGAGTTTAACTCGTTCTACTAACTGCAGCAACTCATCATTAGGTCCGTGAAATAAAATCATACGTCCGCCTTCGAGCGTTGGCTGAGGCTCAGATGATAAAAATTCAATTCCTTTGCTCTTATAATGTTGAATCGCCTTATTTATATCCTCTACTGTAAACGCAAGGTGGTTAACAATCCCACTTTTGTTATACTCGCCAATTGGATCAATATCTCGAATGAGCTCAATTTCGATACCCGGCTGTTCCTCAAGATACAAAAAAGCCATCTCTCTTTTTTCGGTAGATCCTTGAAGGCGAACTTTAAAACCAAACATATCCCCGTAGTAGTGAATCGTCTCATCCATATTTCCAACAATAATTGCTGTATGCTCCATTTTCTTAATCATGCATATTCTCCCTTTCCCCATGTTTAGTAAGTACAAGTAAACTATACCGCAATTTAGGCAATATGTATTTCCATATACCTTGAATCCTGATACTATGGTTAAAAAAATTCAAGCACTCTATCAATGAGTCGGCTATGAGTTGAAAAATAACAAACAAAAAAACAAACCTCATTGGTTTGTTTTGGTTACGTATTTTATAGTCAGTCTCTGTTTCAACAACGTTCGATAAGCCATGTTTTGTACCTTTGTACTGCAAACGATTTTACTCTCGTACTCAGGCGGTAATCATCTATCTACGGTTACACAAGTAACCGTCCGTCTCTCCGTTTAATTCCTTCAAGACAGTTCCCCTACCATTGTTTGGGTTTCTCGCTCGTGGGGTTTACCGCGTTCCACCTTTGCTGTTTCCAGCAAAGCTTCGTCACTGTGGCACTTTCAGGGATACTCGACCATATCCGAAGACTTAGGTGGTTTTTCCCGCCGTCAGCTAAGCTATAAGCCGAGCTGCCCTAGCTTATTTTTTCACTAGGCACGAACACTACGGGCATCTCAGCACCGTGCGAGCATGGACTTTCCTCTACATCAAATGATGCAGCAATTACCTGAACGTTATTTCAGATCGTGTATGAGTAGTATATGCGTTTTAGCTTGCCGAATCAAATGTAACTTTTGGTATGGATTCCAATTCAATTTTTACAGCAAATTAAATAAAATAACTTGTTTCTGTACACTCTTTTTAGTAGGTGAATCACAAGCAAATCCAAGAAATATTCTCTTCATCCATTTCTACGGGGGATACTTTGTTTCTTTGTAGAATATCTTATACACCACATAAAAAGATGACAGAGGTGATGAAAAATGAACGCTGATTTAAAATTTGATTTTCATACCCATCACGACCGATGCGGACATGCTCGCGGAACGATTCGAGATTATATAGAGGCGTCTATTGATAAAGGGCTTGATATCATTGGGATTTCGGACCATTCTCCTTATTTTGCGATCGAAGAAGACCAGCCGTATCCTCACATTGCTATGGGAAAAAGCGCATTTTCCGGATATGTAGCTGAGATTTTGAAACTAAAAGAAGAATATAAAGAGAAAATTGAAGTGCTATTAGGCGTGGAGTCTGATTTCTTTCCCGAGCATGCAAAAATATACCAAAGCCACTATAAAAAATATCCTTTTGATTACATAATTGGCTCTGTTCATCAAGTTGATGAAATCAGTATCTTTCATAAAACGCGCTGGGAAGGACTTTCTCAAAAAGAAAAGCAGCGCACGAAAGAAACGTATTATCAGCTGATTGAAGAGTCCGCCCGGAGCAGAATGTTTCAGATTCTTGGCCATATTGATGCCATGAAAGGATTCTATCCCTCTTTTTCTTCTATCGAGACGGCTGTCATTGATCAGACGCTAAAAGTGATTTCGGCACATGACATTGCTATAGAAGTGAATACATCAGGCAAAACCAAAGACTGCGGAGGCTGGTATCCTGCAGATGATATTTTAGAAAGAGCCCTGCACTACGAGGTACACATTACATTTGGTTCTGATGCTCATGACCCAGAGCGTATTGGCGACGACTTTGAACTAGTAAAAAAGCGTCTTAAAGAAATCGGTTTTACAGATTGGGTCTTTTTTAGACAGAAAAAAATGCAGCTGGCATCTTTGTAAAACGATGAACTTACGTAGGCTGTGAGCCAATGAAAATATGCCTGAAGACACGCAGATGAAGGAACATCTCGTGTTTTCAGGCATGTGTTTTTTACTGAGAAACTTTGACTTTTGTAGATGAAGATAAATCTTCTCCATTTGTCTGAATCACTTGTTTATACCAGTAAAAAGAATCTTTTTTAGATCGTTCAAGCGTACCATTTCCTTCATCGTCTTGATCTACGTAAATAAAGCCGTATCGTTTTGACATTTCGTTTGTTGACACACTGATTAAATCAATCGGTCCCCACGCGGTATATCCTATCTCAAGGTTGAAACGCTTGCTAACCAACTTCGCCGTCACATCGAGACTCAGCCCGTACTGATTAATGAAGAAACCATTTCTGTTACGCTAAGTCTTGGAGTAGCACAAGCGGAAAAACAAGAAAATGAAACGTTAGATGAGCTGTTGAATAAAGCAGATATCGCCCTGTACGCTGCCAAACAAAACGGACGCAACCAAGTACGTGTGTATGAAGAGAAAAAAGAAATACTAAAAAGAACCTGAACAGCACTGTTTCGGTTCTTTTTGCTTTTGACTAATATTCTTTCATTTATCAAGTAAAAGTGCGAAAAGACTTGATTTTGTTTATGTATTTGAAAACAGCTCATCCTATAAACTATATGTAGATCAAAAAAAGGAGAGATAGAGATGAAGATTACACACATTCGAAATGCTACTTTACTTGTTGAATACGTGGGAAAAACGTTTTTAATTGATCCCATGTTAGCGGAGAAAGGAACGTACCCTCCTTTCCCAAATTCGATCCGACAAGATCAAAACAACCCTTTAGTGAGCCTACCGTTATCCGTTGAAGAGATTATTGAGGGTATTGATGCCGTAATTCTCACTCACCTTCATTTAGACCATTTTGACGATGCCGCTAAACAGGCGTTGCCAAACGATATCAAAATGTTCGTTCAAAATGAAGAAGATGGCGAAGCAGTAAAAGAAGCTGGTTTTAAAAATGTAGAAGTACTAACAAAGAATACAGTCTTTGAAGGCATCCAATTAAGCAAAACAAAAGGCGAACATGGAAGAGGAGAAATTTTAAAACGTACCGGTTTAGTATGCGGCGTTGTGTTTAAACAAGAGAGCGAAAAAACGCTTTATGTAGCTGGCGACACGGTATGGTATTCCGCTGTTGAAGAAGAAATCAACACCCATCAACCGGATATCATTGTCGTAAACGGCGGCGATAATCAATTTTTAGAAGGCGGTTCTCTTGTGATGGGGAAAGAAGATATTTACGAAGTACACAAAGCCGCTCCTCATGCTACGATTCTTTCTGTTCATATGGAAGCTGTCAATCACTGGGCGCTATCAAGAGAAGAGTTAAAAAGCTTTATCAACGAAAAAGACATGGCATCCCGCGTATTTGTTCCAGATGATGGCGAAGTTTATACTTTTTAAGAGAGAAGCTGAGACAAAAGTATTTTAGTTAAAGAAAGATCCGAACGAGTTTGATTCTTGGTTGAGAATCAAATACGCTCGGATCTTTTTATTTGTATGGTGAACGTAGGTTTCATGTATGTCGGTACTTCTAGCTGTTGATTGGAGCGCAAGCGACGAGAAGGCTCAGCGGCCGCCCGCGGAAAGCGAAGCCTTGCATGGAAATTAATCGCGGTGTTATAAGCAATCTACGAGCTATTTACCTCACTGATTTATCTTTAGATTAGATTGATGTAGTTATGTCTCACTCTCTCTTTTAGCTCTTTAATTTATCAAGTAGTAGTCGTAGTAGCAACTGCTGAAGTGCTCGCGATAATCGCTATCATAGCTGCTTGCTGAGCTTGAATAATCGTTTCAATCGTTGTATAGATGCCTGTTTCGACCAGTCTGGAATCCTTCAGTTTTTCACTGATAACCAAGTTAACCGCCATCATAACATTGACGTCTTTCTGCCATTTAAAAAGTTTGTCTGCGTTTAGCTGTTTCACTACTTCATGGATAATTTCAATTTCAGTTTCCGGTTTTTCAAACAGTGCTAATAAGCCAATGACGGGGTAATGCATCGCTTTTACTTTCATACCTGTGGATTCACAGGCTTCTTTTACTGATACGCATCTTTCAATAAGGGTATCTCCATGTAAGTTTTTATCGATTGAAAGAATATGACTTAAAAATTGAAGGTCATTTCCTTTTTTAAATCCATGCTGCGCCAATGTCGTATAGAAGTGTTCAATTTCATGCATGAGATCATCAGTAGACTCGCTCGTTTCAGCTAATAGCACAGCAAGAGGTACATCACCGCTGGATGTGAGGAAGAGATGCTTTTTTTTCATACCTTGATAAATCTCTACGGATCTTCGGACCATTTCTTTATGACTTCGACTTGACTCATTCGACAGCATAGCCGAAGCCGCAATATACGTAAACGCGCCTCTCGTAAATCCGCCTTCTACCAATTGGTCATATACATCAAGAAACTCATGAAACGTTTCTTTTGGGTTCTCATAGCGAGTATCTAGCATGGCTGCGATCGTAAATCGCTGCGATGATTTTAAGGTAGAAAACATCCCTACTTGATTTTTAATATAGTCGCTTAACTCGAGATAATCCTGAAGCTTGAGCGGTTTACCTTTCACTGCATACATAGAAGCGATAGCCATAAACTGCTTGTGATCTCCTACTTTCCATTTCAGTTCATTTTTTAAGCTGATATAAAAATCTCTATACTGATTTATTTTTTGTTGAATATTCTCTGGCACCATCTTAACACGTCCTTTATTAGGTGTTAGCTTATATACGTAACACTTCAACAAAAGTTTCAATATTTGGTAAATATCCTGCCGCATTTATTGCAAAAAAAAGACCCCGGAATATTCCGAGGTCTTTTTTGCTCAGTTCTATTTATTAACCTCTTCCCGCTTGGAAAGAAGGATATTTTGTCATACCACCATCAGCAAATAATGTAATGCCAGTTACATAGCTTGCTTGTGATGATGCTAAGAACGCTGCAACTGACGCGATTTCTTCTGGGTTACCGATGTAGCCCATTGGAATCATGCTTTCTACGTCTGCACGCTGTTCTGGATCAGCGAATTTTTCAGCGTTAATTGGTGTATCAATTGCACCAGGTCCAATGTTATTCACACGGATACCTTTTGGCGCATATTCAAGAGCCAATGTTTCCGTCATTAGCTTCATACCGCCTTTACTTGCTGCATAGTGAACAAATAACGGCCAAGGAATCATTTCGTGAACGCTAGACATGTTAATAACGTTACCTTTGATATCATTTTCAACAAAATATTTGATTGCTTCACGGCTTCCTAAGAATGCACCTGTTAAGTTTGTATCGATCACTTGATTCCAGTTTTCTAATGATAATTCATGAGAAGGAACTGGGTTTTCAACGCCTGCATTGTTAATCATAACGTCTAACGTACCAAACTCTTTAACAGCTGTTTCTACAAGATTCACAACGTCTTCTTCTTTTGTTACGTCGCCTCGAACAATAATTGCTTGTCCGCCAGCTTGTTCAATTTCTTTTTTTACTTCTAGCGCTTCCTCTTCATTGCTGCGGTAGTTTACGACTACTTTTGACTGCTCTTGACCAAAACGAACGGCCATTGCGCGACCCAATCCTTTTGATCCGCCTGTTACAACTACTACTTTATCTTTTAAATCTGTATACATCTTGAAGTCCTCCTACTTTTCCTGCGTGATATGTCTTGTTATACTGTACTAATTACAGATACAGTTTAAGTTTTAAAAAAGAGAATAAACATTTTTCTATCTCTTTTTTCTCAAACTGTCATTCATTTAAAAAGCAACAAATTCACTTTTGTTTCTTTTCGTTACTTATCGTAACTAAGAGAGATAAAGTAGTCAAACTTTTTGTTTGTTCATTTTTATCATTTCTTTTTTCCTTACTCTCTTTATAGTTGTCTATTCCCTTGAGAATGAGTCTTCACACTTCCAATTAGCACCACTTCAAAAGATTAAACTTTTTCCCTTGCAATTCTTAAATCAATGTATTATATTGTTGATGTATCAATTATTGATATGTCAAACAATTGTCCACAATCAAATATATGGAAATGACAATAAATACGTTTAACGCCTAAAAAGAAAGGAATAATGACTATGACTATAAAAGACTTTAACGAAATTGCTTTAAAACGTCGTTCAATTAAAAAATATGATCCCTCAGTAAAAATCAGCCGTGAGGAAATGGAAGAAATTCTTACAGAAGCTATGCGCGCTCCTTCTTCTGTTAATATGCAGCCTTGGCGCTTTGTTGTGATTGAAACACCCGAAGGAAAAGAAAAGCTAGCTGAACTTGCAAAATTCAACAGTGAACAAGTTAACACATCTTCAGCTGTTATTGCCGTGTTTGGTGACATGAACAACGTCGAATATGCAGACGAAATTTTCGGCAAAGCCGTTGAGCTTGGCTATATGCCTCAAGATATTAAAGAACAGCAGCTAAATTTCTTTAAGCCGATTTACGAAAACATGCCAAAAGCAGATATGAAAGACATCGTGCTGATCGATTCAGGTCTTGTATCTATGCAGCTTATGCTTGTTGCTCGTGCTCACGGGTATGATACAAATCCAATCGGCGGATACGAAAAACACTTAATCGCAGAAGCATTCGGTTTAGATAAAGAGCGTTATCTTCCAATTATGCTTATCTCAATCGGAAAAGCAGCAAGCGAAGGTCATGCTTCTTACCGTTTACCGGTCAATACGGTTACGACTTGGAAATAAGCAGCTAGTTCTATTCAATAAGTAAAGAGCTAAAAATGTGAAGTAAAAGGAGACTTTCTGATGAATAACTATCAAGAACTTACAAAAAAACAGCTTTCATTCTTCAACAGCGGTAAAACAAAAGACGTTGCGTTCCGTATCGAAACGCTAAAAAAATTAAGAGAACTTGTGGTGCGTCATGAAGAGGACATTTTAAAAGCAGTAAAAGCTGACCTTAACAAACCAGAAATGGAAGCAAAACGTGCAGAAGTTGGTCTTGTGCTAAGCGAAATCGACTTTGCAGTTGAGAATCTTGCAGAATGGGCAGCGCCAAAAGAAGTAGAAACACCCTCTACTCACGCCGGAGCAAAAAGCTATATTTATCAAGATCCATACGGTTTAGCTCTAGTAATTGCACCTTGGAACTATCCGTTCCAGCTTGCTGTATCACCGGTAGTAGGCGCGATTGCTGCAGGTAACTGCGTGGTGTTAAAGCCTTCTGAATTAACACCTCATACATCAAGCCTTCTTGCTAAGATGTTTAATGAAAACTTCCCTGAAGAATATATGACTGTAGTCGAAGGTGAAGTGGAAACAAGCACGGCTTTACTAAAAGAAAACTTTGATTACATCTTCTTTACAGGAAGTACAATGGTCGGCAAAATTGTAGCAGAAGCTGCAGCTAAACATTTAACGCCTGTTACGCTAGAACTAGGCGGAAAAAGTCCTACAATTGTACACGAAGATGCTAATATTGAAGAAGCAGCCAAACGCATTGCGCGCGGTAAATTTGCAAATGCTGGTCAAACTTGCGTAGCGCCAGACTACATTCTTGTTCAGCGAAATGTAAAAGACGAGCTGCTAGCTAACCTAAAAGAAGTCGTAACAAACACGTACGGCGAAGATGTTTCACAAAACCTAGACTTCCCTCACGTAGTGAGCGAAAAGCATTTTGATCGCCTTAGCAGCTTCCTAACAAACGGAGATATCGTTTTTGGAGGCAAAACGGATCGTTCTCGTCTGTTTATTGAACCAACTGTTCTTGACAACATCTCATGGGAAGACAATGTGATGCAAGATGAAATCTTTGGACCAATTCTTCCAGTCATCGTATACGATGAAATCTCAGAAGTAATCCAAGCAATCGTAAAACGTCCAAAACCATTGGCACTTTATCTTTTCTCTGAAGATGAAGCAGTTCAAGATCACATCTTAAACAGCGTGTCATTCGGCGGCGGCTCTATTAACGATACAATTAACCATATGACATCTCACTACCTTCCATTTGGCGGCGTTGGTGACAGCGGAATGGGTGCGTATCACGGAAAAGCAAGCTTTGATACATTTTCACATGCAAAAAGCATCTTAAAACGTTCAAATAAATAAAGAAAAAGCCGAAGTCAATGCCTGACTTCGGCTTTTTTACTCCTTCATTTGTTTGGCGATTTGTTCATACTGCTCTTCTTTTTTTGTAGAAACCGCTAAATCACAAAGAATATGTAAAAAATACTTTTTATCTTGAACAAATAAATACTCTTCTTCAAAGCCTTTAGAAATGTATACGGCAAACTGCCAAATGTCGTCGTAATAAGCCGGTCCAATGGCCTCAGCGAGATTTCCAAGCGTTTTGAGCAGTTCCATTGTAATGATAATATTCCGTCTTGCATAGTGCCGGATATTAGCAAATCCATCATATAAAAAGTCCTCAAACTTTTTGTCAGGGATCACCATTCGTATGATACCTTTATCGTCGACTAAGTAAGAAGAAAATTGACTAGCGTCACAAATTTCCCGAAGAATATCGCTAATTTGATGAATGGAGTTAACCGCTGTTTTGAAGTCATCATTTCCTAACGATTTAATCGCCATCTCTACAAACTTCGTAATAATATACGTCGTATCTTGAATATCAGTCTGAGATTTCCCTACATGGATATATTGGTGAAAGACGGTGCAATCCATTTCATCGTGCTCCGTCGAATCTCTATGCCAATAATAAAACAATACGGTTCCGCTGAGCACATAATCCCCTACTTCACGCTCCATTTTTATAACTAAATTATGCTCTTTGGCACAGTGAATCAATTGACTGTAGTTCAGCGTTTGAATATAGCCAGATGTTTGAATACATACCCGCTGTTTCTCTCCTTCTGGAAAGGAAAATTGTTCGCTATGACTAGACTGCGTTCGATGAATCTCCAGTTCCTCGCGAATCGTTGTCTTAATCGCTTTTATGGACGCTGTTTTCATTGATTGAGTCATATGATTTACTTGCAGCCACTTCACAGAGTGATTAATAAAGTAGACAAACGTGCCCGCACTAAAAACCGATAGCGCCGTCGTCACAAATGGAATTGCAAAATATCCGTCTACTTGTGAACTGTTTAAAAAAAGAAAGACAAAAAGTGTATACAAAAAACTCCCTATAAAAATGCCCAGAATTCGCTGAGTAGATTTAGAAGAAGCAAAGTTTTTTAACACGCGAGGAGAAAACTGAGCTGCAAACGATGTAAACACAACGAGCATTAAGTTGAAGGTAAACGTCGTAATCGATAGAATCCCGGGCATAATCGTACTCACTAACGTATTCGTTAAGTCCATGTTGATTGAAAAAAATGAAGGGACTTTCTCTCCTACTTTGCAATAATAGTCAAGAAACAGGGTGAGTGCAGCTAAAAGAACAGAAAAAAAAGCATAAATTAAGGGACTAAACCAGATTTGACTAGTTAACTCATCTTTAAAAGCACGAGGAGAAAGCTGTTTCCTTGCAGCTATCCATCTAAATGTATTCATATAAAACCTTCCTTTTTATTTGTAAATCTCTAACTTTTTTCTTAGTTCCCTTAATTTTTCTAATTATGCTTATATAATGGAAAAAATCTTTTTTTTAAGGTATAACTGTACAAAGAAAAAAACCGAACGAGATGGATTCTCAATCAAGAATCCATCTCGTTCGGATTTTCTTTCAACTAACCTAATTTTATCTCAGCCTCTTTTTACTCTTATCTTTTTACCAGCCTCGGCTCGCTCCGCCGCCTCCGGAGCTGCCGCCTCCCCCTCCGCGAGGACCGCTTCCACTGCCGCCACCTCCGCCGCCTCTTCCTCCAAACATCACAAGAAAGTTTAGTAGAAATTGTGTAATCGCTCCTTTAAAAAAGACGAAGTCAAGAATAAGCAAGCCCACAATAACAGCTGCGATCAGCAGCGTTTGAAGCGTTGTGAAATGAACGCCGCTATCGGAAGGCGGAGATGCTTTTGGCACTTTTTGTTCAAAATCTGTTCCTAAATCATACTCTTTTACGACTTGGTTATAGACAGCTTTGTATGTACTTTCTATCGCCGTATCGTATTTTCCATTTTTTAAGTTAGGAATAGCATAAGAATCTAAAATTTCTCCTGATTTGATATCGGTGATAGCTCCTTCTAATCCATATCCTACTTCGATTCGAATTTTCCGTTCTTTTTTAGCGAGCAAAATAAGAACGCCATTATTCAGCTTTTTATCACCGAGTTTGTACTTTCGAAACGCTTCATTCGCGTACTCTTCTACATCCGCATCACCTAATGAATTCACGGTAAGAATTGCTACTTGAGCTTTCGTTTCATCATCCAATTTTCTGCCCATTTGGTTTATTTCAGCTTTTTCCTGATCGTTTAATAGATGAGCAAAATCTTGAACGTAAATATCGCCTACCGGATTTGGAATATCAGGTGCAGCAAAAGCAACGCTTGCGGTATTACATAAAAGAGACAATAATAAAGCAAACGAAGCAAGAAATTTCATCACTTATCGCTCCCAAAATCAACTTTCGGCGCTTCTTTTTCTTCATTTGTTACTTCAAAATATGGCTTTTTTTCAAAGCCGAACGTACCCGCTAACATGCTTTTAGGAAATCTCTTAACCGATTTATTGTATTTTGCAACTTCATCGTTATAGTCTTTACGCGCTACAGCGAGTCGATTTTCTGTTCCTTCTAAACTATCCATTAAGCTTCTGAAGTTTTCATTCGCTTTTAAATCCGGATATTTTTCAACCACTACGAGCAGGCGGTTTAATGCACCGCTTAACTGTTGATTAGCATCAGCTTTATCTTCAGGAGTTTTAGCTCCCGCTAGCTGCGCTCTTGCCTGAGTGACTGAATCAATTGCTTCCTGTTCATGCTTAGCATAGCCTTTGACCGTTTCCACTAAGTTCGGAATTAAGTCAGATCTTCTTTTCAGTTGATTATCTATTTGGGAAAATTTATTATCTACATCTTCCTCTGCGCTAACGAGGCTGTTGTAAGAGCTCACTCCGTAAATCACAACAAGCACTAACACAATGATCGTAGCGATCAAACCTTTGTTTTTCAATGTACTACCTCTTTTCTTCATCAAAATTATGTATCTACTTACTAGTACTAATCATACCCTCAAAAGATTCATTTTTTACCAATTTTATTTATGTTAAACGTATAAGTAAGATCTCTCCTAACAATCAATTCCTCTATAAGGTGAAACACTTTTCTCTACCTAGTCTTTCTATCAATTAGCACATGTAACCCTTCTCGATTTTATCTTGTTTCACAACAGAAAAAAGGAATACCTCTTGGGTATTCCTTTTTTTTTGCTTAAGACCATCCTTCAATCTTGAATGCCACTCGGTGAAATTCAGGAACCGTTACAAATTGATAGTCGTTCTTTATTAAATACTTAATAAGTTTCGGCAATGAAGTAACAATTTGGTCTCGCGCTCCGCTGCCGTATCGATCCCCATCGTGCATGACAATAAGATTCTTTTCTTGTAGATTTTTAATCGTATGTTTGTATATGGCCAATGGATCTTCTTCACGCCAATCCTGGCTATCTACATTCCATAGAACAGACGTCATTCCCAATTCTTTAATAGCAGCAAGAGCTGGATCATTTATCGAACTGTAAGGTGGACGAAACAGCTTGGGAGAATAACCGATGATTTTCTCTATTTGAGCATTTGTAGAAGTGATTTCTTTCCACAATTCATGCTTAGAAAGAGTTGTAATATCAGGATGACTCCACGTATGATTTCCAATTACGTGCTTTTCTCTATGAATACGTTGGATCAGCTTTGGAAATCTTTCTACTTCCGAACCAACGACAAAAAAGGTCGCACGTACATTATATCTTTTTAAAATTTTTAAAATGGCAACTGTGTAAGCTGAGGGTCCATCATCAAACGTTAACGCAACGTACTTTGGTGAATTTTGATTCATGTTTTCTCCCCTTGTATAAAATAGATATAGAAATAAACCCCTCAATTTGTGGGTGTAAGCTGAGGGGCTTTTACGACGAGACAATTTTTAAGAGATGATGTTATATCTTTTTCTGCATGTAATAGCGCTATAGGTAATAGATTTGTTCAAAAGAACTCGCCAAGTAGTCAAATCCACGAGGGCGCAGTGTTTCGAACTGCTGAATAATTTTTATTCTTTCATCTGATCCTCCTGGGAGATCGTAAAGTTTCGTCACGGGCTGTCCACTATTTAAATATTCAATGATTCTAAACAGCATGACGCGAAAAGCATGTTTAAATTCCTTATATTCATCAGGAAAACGCTGCTCCAGCGCTTTATATTCAACTAATGTTTTATGCATATGCATAAACGGAAGCTCTTTCCATTCGAGAGATAGAATAAGAACGTCTATATTCGGATGTTTTTTCACAAAACGATAGTGATTGCCCCACTGTTCTTTCACTTTTCGCTTCGATATCCCATGTTCCTGATGATAAGCAACTGTTGAAGGATCTAAAACAAATTGTGCACCATTTTTATATAAACGATATCCAAGCTCCCAGTCTTCTGCCCCGTAGCCAACAAACGTTTCATCAAAAAGACCAGATTTTTTTAAGTTCCCTTTTCGTACTGATACATTTCCACTTAAAAATGCAATATAAGGTAGCGTAAATCCTTCAAGTCGCTCTCCGAAATGTTTTAGCCCGCTGTTAAGGAAATAGCGATTAGGAAATGATAAACGTTGAAAACGGTTTGTATCAATGTCTTCTTTTGTTACAAGAGGATAAGGAACGTTTGAATGCTGCCTCGTCTGTTCATAGTTTTCATACAATCTTCTATACTCAGGATCACTGCCTACTAGTTCTTTTAAGTGGGCCACTTGATCTTCATTATAGTCTGGCATAATAAATGTGTAGACTCCTTCATAATGCATAGCTCCGGTAACGACAAGATTGGATTTATGCATATGATGTTTATAGTGATTTTCAACAAAAGCAGGAGGCGCCAGCATCTCTCCGTCTAAAAAGATTAAAACCTCTCCTTCAGCATGGTTAATTCCTATATTGCGCACAGATGAGCGCCCTTTATTTTTTTTCATGCGAATATATTTAAATTTAAAAGGGACATCAGCTTCTTTTACAATGTTAGGTGTGTTGTCAGAAGAAGCGTCATCCACTAGAATGACTTCATACTGAGCGTGGGGAAACGTTTGTTTGGATAAACCGTAAAGCGAAAGAGAGGTTTGGTGGTATTTATTATAAGTAGGCATAATAATACTCACTTTAATAGGTTGTTTATGATTATTTTTTATACTCATACTATATAATGAATGGTCTGCTTTATTTATTTTATTTTTGGTCTCTTTTAAGGGATTTGGACTCTTTTTTTTCTTTTTAATATAGTATTTTCCATCGGAACGGTTGTAATAGGAATCATACAAGTCTATTTTAATCATCCTTTCTTTGTTTTTCCTCTATATACTATTCAATAAATGACGGGGTGCTTGTACAATATATATTTTTTTTTTAGAAAAGGCGTATATAACAGATTCGGGAACTTTGGTAGATCATTCTATTGAATTAGAAACATATTCTCTTATCATAAATAAGTGTTCTACTTCTCAGCATAAAAAAGCTGCTTACAACTTCATGTGTTATAAGCAGCTCCCTTTTATAGCTGATTTCCATATACCCCGTCAATATTCGCAACAGCCGTTTGATCAAATATATCTGCATCCATATTTGTATTTTTCATTCGCGCACAAGCAGCTGAAACGTCTCCATAGGTTGAGTTGATTCCAACAGATTTAACATCCGCTGTGTGTCCGTTGTGAAGAACTTCTCCAAAATTCATCGATCCGTTTCTTGCCATACCATTAATTCTCGTGTTACAGATGTTAATAACTCCTGCCATGACCATACCACCTTTTCTTAAAGAGAATTCGTACATCGTATGTTGTGACAAGCCTATGTGTGAAAAGTTTTTATAAAACAAAAAGCAAGGTACAAACATTAGTGAATTTATTCATTTCACCCTGCTTCACCCAAAGTTTCCACATGTTTTTACGCTTTTTCTGTTACAATAAATGCATAAGTTATTTTTCATCCATATTGTTTGAAGGAGGATACGTGATATGGACGAACCAAAAGATATTCAACCTAAAGTAGAAAAAAGTTTCGAACTGATTGGCAAGAAGTGGACAGGATTAATCATTTATGTGCTGATGAGCGGTCCTAAACGCTTTAGTGAATTAAATGAAAGTATACCAGCCTTAAGCAGAAGGCTGTTGACAGAACGGATTAAAGAGCTTGAAGACCACGGAATTGTTGTCCGAAATGTCATTCCGGACCGCCCTATTCGTTCTGAATATTCGCTGACTCAAAAAGGAACAGAGTTAGGTAAAATATTAGGACCGATTAGTCAGTGGGCAGAAAGCTGGGTCCAAGATTAATAAAACTACTCCATAGAAAGGATGAGCATCATGGCAAATGTTCTCTATATTACTGCACACCCTTTAGCTGAAGACGAATCGCTTAGCATGGCTGTAGGGAAAGAATTTATTGACGTGTATAAGCAAACACATCCAGAAGATGATGTGGTTCATTTAGATTTATATCAAGCAGATATTCCATACTTAGATGCAGACGTATTTAACGGATGGAAAAAGCTTCGTTCTCACTCTTCCATCCAAGATCTATCAACGGATGAACGATTAAAAGTAGGACGATTAGCTGAGTTAGGCGGACAGTTCGTACTCGCTGACAAATATATTTTTGTTACGCCAATGTGGAATTTTTCCGTTCCTGCGATTATGAAAACGTATATTGATGCGATTACCGTGTCAGGTAAAACCTTTACATATACAAAAGAAGGCGCTCAAGGCTTACTGAAAGGAAAAAAAGCGCTTCACATCCAATCCCGTGGAGACGTGTATTCAGAAGGCCCTGAAATGGCAAGAGAAATGGGACATCGCTATTTAGAGATTATGATGGACTTCTTTGGCATCGAAGCGTTTGAAAGCATTATTATTGAAGGCCAAGTAAAGTTTCCGGATCAAGTTCCGCAAATCAAAGAAGACGCCATCCAAAAAGCGCATTCTATGGCCAAAACGTTTTAAACTCAAGAAGAATCAAAAAGACCTCGAAGCAGATCGAGGTCTTTTTCTTTACTGTTCCCTCCCTTATATTTCCCTTGAAATAATTATACCTTCCTGCTCGTTTCACGCTGAAAATAGGTTGAAAGAAAAGATGAAACGCTGTTATTTTCTGTTACTATTCATAACGTACGTAACAAAAATATATAATTTCCCTTTCTCATTTTTTAATTATTTATCTTCAAAAAAGATATTTCTTCTAAAAGAATCGCGTTCAAACCACGCTTCAAAACGAAATAAACCCTTGTTTTTAAAGGGGTTATCCGTAAAACCCCAAAGCGTAACATCCTAAAAAAAGTTTGTGAACATGATAAAACCCAATAAAAAACCTTTGACTAAATTTGTTACGTAAGTTACTATTAATAACGTAGTAGATGTTTTCGAACATATTATCTTTAATTCATGAAACAACATTTATATATTGAAGACAGAAAGGTGAAAAGAATTATGGCAAAAGTATTATATATTACAGCAAACCCTAACGATGCTACGCAATCATTCAGTATGGCTGCGGGAGATGCATTTATTAATGAGTATAAAGAAGTAAACCCAGCGGATGAGATTGTTCACGTTAACTTATATCAAGAGCACATCCCTCACATCGACGGTGATGTATTCAGCGGATGGGGAAAACTTGGAAGCGGCGCAGAATTTGATGCACTTACTTCTGAAGAACAGCGCAAAGTTGCTCGCTTAAACGAGTTAAGTGACCAATTTGCTCAAGCGGACAAATATGTATTTGTTACACCAATGTGGAACTTCTCATTCCCTCCAGTGATGAAAGCATACTTAGATGCTGTAGCAGTAGCTGGAAAATCATTTAAATATACAGCAGAAGGTTCTGTAGGTCTATTAACAGATAAAAAAGCGTATCATATTCAAGCAAACGGCGGTATCTACTCTCGCGGCCCTGCTGGTGAACTAGAAATGGGTCACCGCTATATGCGCATTATGATGAACTTCTTCGGGGTTCCTTCTATCGGAAGCCTATTTGTAGAAGGACAGGCTGCAATGCCAGATAAAGCGCAAGAAATTAAAGAAGACGGTATTGCTCGCGCTAAAGAAGCTGCACGTACGTTCTAATAAAAAAGTAAGCACACAAAAAAGGAACATCTCCCCATGTTCCTTTTTTGTGCTTATAATTATATCTTTGCTTCCCGGCGCAGCAGCGAATAAACATATGTATCAAACGGGATATTGTTTTGGTACAGGTACTCTCTTAACGTCCCTTCTTTTTTAAATCCTACTTTGCTTAACAAGGAGATAGATCCACTATTTTGCGTAAATACAATCGCTCCTATACGATTGTATTGAAGTTCGTTGAAGCCATAAGAAATCGCTTCATGAACGGCTTCCGTTGCGTATCCTTTGTTCCAATACTCCGGAAAAAGAGCATAGCTTATATTTGCTTTTTTATGCTCTGAAGACCACTCTTGAAATCCTATTGTGCCAATCAGCTTTTCGTTTTCTTTTAGCTGAATCCCCCATTTAATCAACTGCTTTTCTTCGTAGCCTTTGGAAAAATTCTTAATGATCTCCTTCACTTGGTGGATCGATTCTAAAGATTTTTGCCCGTAATAGCGCAGTACCTCTTCATCAGAAAAGCATTCTAAAATCTCACCCGCATCATTTTCTACAATTTTTCTTAATATCAGCCGTTTTGTCTCTAATTCCGGAAACATTTTCTTCCCTCTTTTCTGCGCAGCTTATCTATCTACGGTAAACCACCATACTATTCTCCTCTCAACTAGCAATATCCTGCTAAAACCTCACCCGGGAGGACTCATTTCCTATCCAAATAGTCGATTTACAGCAGAGATAGTGGTATTTTATATAGTGGGCATAAGTTGCTTTTTATCAACACAGAGGCGGTGAACGCAGAAATGAACCAAGATAAAGAATTGCTGTCCACGATACACGCTCTTCAAAAAGAGCTGCAGCAAGAAAAAGAAAATCGAGCGTATATGCAAAAAGATATGGACGAACTAAGAAGCGCTTTATTACAATCAGAACAAGTAAAACAAAACTTAATTGATCAGTTAGAAAAGAAAGTGGATTTGATTTTAACGTTGATTCAAAAAGGAGACGCATAAAGGAATGGATTTTTTTAAAAACAGCAAAATACTATACACCATTGTAGCACTTGTGATTGCCCTCATCGCTGTATTTACCAACAACTCGCCTATTTCCCTCATTCAGCAGCATGAAAACTCAAACAGCACGTCGAGCAGTACGTCGGACACTACATCAAGCAACGAATGCTCAGCTGAGACTCAAAGCGATAGGTTATTTACCGGCAAAGAACTTGTCTTACAAGAAGGAAATGATAAATACGGATATTGCCACATTGTCGCGCATATGCAAAAACCAGGCGTTGACAATTACCAAGGTAAAAGTCAGTTCAGCAAGTATTTAAATGAAAAACAAGCGATGTCTATTGCTGAAGAAGTCATCAACGAAGGTGAAGACGGCACCAACAATAAATCTGGCAACTACGTTAAAGAAAAGTATATTAGTTCTTTAAACCAAGAAGTTAGAGTTGTGTATACCGACTACAGAGGCAAAGACTACGACTACAGCGTAACGACCATGTATCCAATTGGTCATTAATAATAATGCAGTGAATAAAAGCAGGCGCATGCCTGCTTTTTTTTGATTTTACCTCTATTTATAATTTACACCTTTAAAAAAGTCTCTTTAAATTTTCAGTAGCACTTTTACCTCTTGGACATATTCTGAATATAAAAAAGAAACAGCCCCTTGCTTCTTTTTTAGAAAGAGGTTAAAAAATGAGTAACAAGTACAGAGTCAGAAAAAACGTATTACATCTTACAGACACCGAAAAAAGAGATTTTATTCGTGCCGTGCTAATACTAAAGGAAAAAGGAATATATGACCGCTATATAGCCTGGCATGGTGCAGCAGGTAAATTTCATACGCCTCCGGGCAGCGATCGAAATGCAGCACATATGAGCTCTGCTTTTTTGCCGTGGCATCGTGAATACCTTTTGCGATTCGAACGTGACCTCCAGTCGATCAATCCAGAAGTAACCCTTCCTTATTGGGAATGGGAAACGGATGCACAGCTGCAGGATCCATCACAATCACCAATTTGGAGCGCAGGTTTTATGGGAGGAAACGGAAATCCCAAAAAGGATTTTATCGTCGATACCGGGCCATTTGCAGCTGGGCGCTGGACGACAATCGATGAACAAGGAAATCCTTCCGGAGGGCTAAAACGTAATTTTGGAGCAACGAAAGAGGCACCTACACTCCCTACTCGAGATGATGTTCTCAATGCTTTAAAAATAACTCAATATGACACGCCGCCTTGGGATATGACCAGCCAAAACAGCTTTCGTAATCAGCTTGAAGGATTTATTAACGGGCCGCAGCTTCACAATCGCGTACACCGTTGGGTTGGCGGACAGATGGGCGTTGTCCCTACTGCTCCGAATGATCCTGTCTTCTTTTTACACCACGCAAATGTGGATCGTATTTGGGCTGTATGGCAAATTGTTCATCGCAATCAAAACTATCAGCCGATGAAAAACGGGCCATTTGGTCAAAACTTTAGAGATCCGATGTATCCTTGGAATACAACCCCTGAAGACGTTATGAACCATCGAAAGCTTGGGTACGTATACGATATAGAATTAAGAAAATCAAAACGTTCATCATAACCACTCTAGAAACAGCGGTACGCAGTCAAAAACAGGTAAACCCCTTCCCTTCTGACATAACTTATAAGGCCACAAGCACCGTAAAACTCACTGCTTCATTTCCATTCACCATAAAATATAGTTAATTAACCATAATTGGGCTGTGAATAAGCTTCATATGAGGACCTTGGAACATATGAATAAGTTATCAAAGCTTTATAAAAGTTTTATAAATGAAGGGAAGATATCAAAATGCATAATAACGTAAACGCACCTTTTAGTTCTAATGAAAATATGCCGTTCTCACCTGCTATGGCTCACCACGGCTACGCTGCTCCTGCTTATGACCATATGATTCCACACTGCGGATACACAATGCCGGACTATGGATATATGGAATGTGGATATAGCGTTCCTTGCCACAGAGGTAGTGGTTTTGCCATTATCATCGTACTGTTTATTTTACTCATTATCATTGGTGCATGTGGTTTCAATTTCTGCCACGATGAGTGTTAACCCAAAAAACTCCAGTATAAACACTGGAGTTTTTTCATGTCTTAATCGCTGCAAACCTTATAGTGTTTCGTCCAAATCTAGAGGTCTCAGCTTCTCTTCAATTTCTTTGCGCTTCGGCTCTAAAAATGGCGGCAGCGCTAATGTTTGACCCATTGTTTCAAGCGGTTCATCGGTCGCAAATCCAGGTGTGTCCGTTGATAATTCAAATAAAATGCCGTTTGGTTCTCTGAAGTAAAGTGCTTTGAAATAGTATCGTTCTACTTTACCAGAATTCGGCAGACTGTTTTCATCTAATCGACTTGCCCACTTATTGTATTCTTCTTCATTTGGAACACGGAAGGCAACGTGATGAACGCCACCGCGCCCTAAGCGAACTTTCGGCAAATCGGGTCTCGTTTCAATATGAACTTCGGCTCCGCTTCCGCCTTCACCTGTTGCATAAACCAAAATATCTCTATGATCTCCTGCAAGAGATGGATAAGAATCCACGTAGCGAAATCCCATAATGTTTGTTAGTACGTCAACAGTTGGTTCTGCCGTGCCCACCGTTAGCGTGACAGGTCCTAAACCGATAATCGCATGTTCTAACGGAATGTCTTCACGCTTCCACGGCACGCCTGCTCTTACCCCTTTTTCGCCGTTATCCGCGACAAGAAGCAAACGTGTACCTTCATAATCTTTAAATGCTAACGTATCACGATTAGCTCGTTTAGCTATTTCTTCATATTCCACTCCGTACTGTTCGAAGCGCTCTTTCCAAAAGTGTAAAGAATCCGTACTTTTAACGCGAAGCGACACAGTCGAAATGTCAGATGCACCTTGATGCGTTCTTGCAAGCCCCGGAATATCAAAAAACGTTACTTCCGTTCCTGGCGTCCCTTCTCCATCTGCATAAAACAAGTGGTAAGACTGCGTGTTATCTTGATTCACCGTTTTTTTTACTAATCGCATGCCTAAAACTTTGGTGAAAAACTGATAGTTTTTCTCCGCTTTCCCCGTCAAAATAGATACATGATGCAACCCTAACAATTCCATCTGCTCCGCCTCTTTTCATAATATATAAATTTTTTAACTTTCACTAAAATTATCTTTAATTTAATTATCTTTAATTAAAGATAATTTTAAAGGATGTACAGCCAGTTTGTCAATAACAAGAAAATTACTGTGGACATAAAAAAAGAAACTAAAAACATATTCAGTTTCTTTTTGGATTTAAACTAACGAATAGATCACTTTTTCAACCAGCGCTTATTTTTTAAGCGCACGCTGCACATTTTGTTTCATCAGCTCCGCAATTTTCGTTTCATTTTCACGAGACTTCTGCTCTAATTTTTCTATAACTAGCTGCTGTCTCTCTGCTGAATGATTTTGACTTATCTTTTGTTTGCCTTCCATTTTAGTGATATCGATTTTAAATCCAACGATTCCTTTACTTAAACCATTCATATAAGCAGGATCAACGTCATTTAGTGTATATGTACTGCTCGGACTTTCATATTTCTCCACCATCTTCCTCAGCAGCCCAAGCAGTTCTGCTGGTTCTTCAATCATTTTCATCGTTCCATACACGTGAACAGCTTCATAATTCCATGTTGGTACAGCTTGATTCGTTTCATACCAAGACGGTGAAACATAGCAGTGAGGCCCTTGAAACACAATCAAAATTTCTTGATTTTCAGCATCTTTCCACTGCTGATTCGGACGAGCAAAATGTCCGTATAAAGCTTTTTCTTTCCGGTTTAACATCAGGGGCAAATGAGTAGCATAAGGCTTTTCGTTATGATACGAAAACAAAGTGGCGAATCCATTATCTTCAATAAAATCATACATGATTTGTTCATCATTCACTTTAAAATACTTTGGAATATACATCGGCGCTTCTCCTTTATCTCTTATTTAGTAAAAGATATAATACTATACGCGTTTGCAACAGCGTCAGTTATGAACTTTTTATGGAGGTCAGCAAACATTTAACCATTTATGAATCGATTTTTTAAGAAGTTTATGCTACGCTGGTGCGATGTAAACCGCCGATTTTTTACATGTATTTATTTAGCACATGATGCAATTAGATAGCTGTCGGTTAAATAAAGCTCCAGGAACTCAAAAAAAGAAGAGCTTGTTTAAAACAGCTCATTTCTCACGTTTATCTATACAATTGAGGATTTCTTTCTCGTTTGATAGGTCCGCCTTTGGCTATATGCCACTCAATGACGCGGTCCGTCAAACGATCGTATACGTCGTCTTCTAAATACGGATCTTCTGCCGAAGTGAGCAAGGTGTGAACATCGGCTTTTATTTCGGCTAACATAGCTGAGCTGAATACGTCCGGGTCATTTAATACGTCTAGTATATATAGCACTAGCATCTCAAATCCGCCGTCCCAATTGGCATTTCCGTTGCCTTGAGCTTCACAGCGAAGCTTTTCAATGGCTCGGATGACCTCGCCTTCTACGATATCTGACTGCCCATTTCTCGGAACATAGTTTAACCATAGTTCTTTTGCTTCGTCAAAATATTTCATTCTCTACTCCTTTCTTGAGAACTTTATTCTTTTTTGTTTCTTTGATTCATCGTCGTTCCAAAAACAACGCCTAATGATGTCCCAATCGCAATACCAAACCCGATATTATCCATCAACATTCCAAGAGAAGCCCCCATTGCAACACCTAAACCTAATCCTACCCCTAGATAATCTGTCTTTTTCTTTTCTTCAGACAAAAAATCACTCCTTGTTGCTACTATTTTATTGATACCTTTTATACGTAAAAAACGCGCTAAAAGTTTCATAAAAATGGAAAAAAGCAGTTACTTTAACTGCTTTTTAGATAATTAGCTGATAAACGGCCTCTCCGAGCAGCAAAATCGACGTAAGCATGCAGATAAAACCGAATACATACATCGTTTTACGTGCAAATCGCTCAAACGATACGCCAAAGCATCCTTTAGCTATCCAGTACATGGGGATAAGAAGCCCTCTAATCCGAACCCGCTTCATTGATTCATCGGATAATGATCGAGATAAAGAAAGGATGATTAACCCGGTCATCATAGAAAAAACCGCTATCACTATGTTTAAAATAGAACTATCCATACGTTCCCTTCTTTTTCCTTTTTATACTTCCTATTTTAGCATAAAGGCCAGTTAAAATGGACGTGCAGAAAAATACAAACAACTCAACAGGGAAAGGTATCCAAACCTTAAGAAAAGGGCAATTTAAAAATAAAAAACTTTTCTTACTTAAAAAGGATGGATCACGTTGACAACCAATCAAAAAGAATATCTTGAAAAAATACATAGTATACAGGAAGATCTCTCCAAAACGTGGGCTGAATATTGGCATCACTACTCCACTCCAGGCTCTTGGCAGTTTTGGGTGACCTTGGGCGCTTTTATTTTACCTTTAGTCATTCTCTATTTTTTTATTGATCGAAAAAAAGCCTTTCACTTAGGGTTTTATGGATTTAACGTGCACGTTTGGTTTCACTATAGTGACACCGCTGGAGTTTATAACGGGCTGTGGACGTATCCTTACCAAATCAACACAATCATACCCGTAAGCTTTAGCCTAGATGCTTCGCTTATTCCTGTCTCTTTTATGCTTCTTTATCAATGGACAATCAACCATCATAAAAATTACTATTTATATGCAACGACTCTTTGTTTATTTTTTGCTTTTATTTTCAAACCGTTATTAACAGGGATTGGCTTTTTCCAGCTGCATGAATGGGCTACTTACGGTCATTTATTTGTATTTTATCTCGGTGTGATACTGCTATCAAAATGGATTACCAACCTGTTTCTTCATTTTGAAAAACAGAATTGAATACTTTGAGTGCATTTAAAAAAACGTAAGCCTCTTTAAAAAGACCTTACGTTTTTTGTAGTGGTTTTATTTACTCGCTGTCAGTTTCCTCAAAAGATAGCATGCTTGTTTCATCTCACAGTATCTCTTTTGTAAGCAGCCCATTTTGCTTGTGTAGATTTAGAACATGCTGCATCTAGCAATAATAAAACTTCTGTTACTAAGGAGAATCGCAATTTTCCTAAACTCTGCTTAAATTAGCGTTGTATAAGTCCATTAAACTGCTTAAATCATCTAACAACGGGCAGTGGCCTACACCTTTCATGATTTTCAACGTTGCATTTTCCCCTATGCCTTTTGCGATGTCAGATGCATCTCTTGTCGAAACCATCTTATCTTCATCTCCTTGAATAACCATAGTAGGAATCGTGATTTTTGCCACCTCTCCTGTCCCTTGAACAACACCATTAAAATCGTTTGAAATATTAAATCTCATGAGTGCGTAATTGATATCAATTAAGTTGCGCTGCTTGATCGTTCCTTCTAAATACTTTTCAAATTGATCAGCAGACGGCTTATTTTTTGTATATAAAAATTGACGCAGCATCATTTTTAAAAACCATGTGTTTTTTGTTTCTTTCGCGTTTTCTACCATTCTAAATGCTTCTTTTACTTCTTCTTTGGTTTGGATAAAATTGTTAGGGATAGGCAGTTCTAGAAACGTTCTTCTTGGAATGGGATAGCCTTTGATGTTGACGGAGCTTAATAGAATTAAATTTTTGGCATCGTTCGGATGATCAATCACATATTGCATAGCAACTGCTCCTCCTAATGACCACCCGCTTATTGTAAAAGCAGACAACTTTAAAGCATCCGCAAACAGTTTAACATCATCTGATAAGTCTTTTATTGTGTGGATAGGTGTATGATAAGTGGAGTCTCCAAACCCTCTCAAGTCGATGGCATAAGCTGTGATATGTTCTGGAAGTTCGTTCATTAACACGTCCCAGTTAAGGGAAGAATTCATGTTTCCGTGAATTAACAAAAGTACTTCTTTTCCGCCTTTTTTCATTCGGTAATTGATTATTTCTCCATTCGGTAACTCTACTTTTGCTTGTTCTAAAGCAGATATGGTCATCGCTATTTTCCTCTTTTCTTATATGATTAGAACGATAGCTAGCTTTAATTTTTACATACCCTATTTATCTAGAGTTAAGCAGTTCAAAAGAAGTTGTACAAACACTAAGATGATTGTGCGTCATTCTATTTGCTACAAAAGGCAGCCAAATACGCGATTTGGCTGCCTTTTTATAATGAAGAACTATACGAATGAGCAATAAGGCCATTACTTTTTCGGTGCGTCTAATGCTTGATAGGCAAGCTGATATTTCCCGCCTTCAGCCACTTCTGCATGGTACAGAGCTTTAAGAGCAAAGTTTTTTTCAAGGCTGTGCTCTTTCATCAGTCCATTCAGCTTACCTTGCAGTTCCTGATTGTCTTTAATGAGCTGCTTCATCTGTGATTTTAGATATTTCATGGTGTTTTCCGCTCCTTTCACTTGATAAACCTTCATCAAGTATATCACTTAAGGATAGGATAATGGTAACACAAGTTACGAGTGAGCGATTAAATTTGTACCGCTCTATTCTTTAAGCGCGCTACAAGCGGAACGACGATGATACCCGCTATCACAACTTGCATCACATTGCCTGGTATAGAGCCAAGCGGAAGGATCCAGTTACCGTAAAGAATCACTTCGGCAAAATAGTAGCCTACGATTTTTACAATCAGCGCAGCAACAACTGCCAGCGTGTTCACAAGTGCTCTTTTACCAGGTGCTTTTTCAGATATAAGACCTGCTAAAAAGCCCATGGCCCCTACGATAATAAACGTAAACGGCGCCCATGCTGTCCAGCCGGAGATCAGATCGAATAACCCCATCCCAAAAGCCCCTGCGATGGCTCCTGTTTTTTTGCCGTAAATAAAGGCTGCTATAAAAAGAGGAACGTTGCCTAAATGGATGAGGCCTCCGTTACCCATGATTGGAAGCTTTATGTTGATAAACATTGTCGCTACAAACGTCAGTGCAATAAAAAGCGCATGCATGGATAAAGCTTTGATTTTGGTTGATTCTCTTGGTGAGTATGTTGAATTCATTTGTTGACCTCTTTCTTTTTTTACTACTATCATACTCCTAATTACACACTTAATAAATACGTAAAACTATTTATTTAGTAAGGTATATCATTTTAGCAGCATACAGGGGTTCGCCAACTTTAAAAATTGTCCTATGCGTTCTTAAAAAATAAAGCTGCCTCTGCTTCCTTTAGCAGACTGCGGCGCCTAATTTTTGTTATGGTAAAGAGGCTGTTCGGGCATAATATGAGCAAATCGTTCTTTTTCAAGAGTTGACGAAGGCTGATAAATATGAGAAGTTATATGTTTGTAGAAATGAATGGAATAACTTAGAATTCCAGCGGAACCTGTTACTATAATTGTACTGATATTGACCAAGTCCGTTCAGATTGTGGCAGTCATGATTTTTACATACAGCAAGCAAGTTATAGGAGGAGCAAGAATGGATAATAACGATATTTTAATTAGATTGCGATATGCCTTAGATTTAAAAAATACAGAAATGGTAGAGATCTTTAATCTTGGCGGAGTAGACGTAACAAAAGAAGACGTATTAAAAATCCTTACGAGAACACCGGACGAAGAAGACGAGGATGAAGTTCACGCCGACGAGCACATCTCGTGCAGTAACAGCATGTTAGATTCTTTTTTAAACGGTTTTATTACCTTTAAAAGAGGAAAACAAGACCCTAAACCAGGGCAAGCACCTCCAGCACCGGTTCAGAGTAATCAAAATATGTATAACGTCTTATTAAAGAAAGTGAAAATTGCTTTATCTCTAACAAGTGAAGAGATGTTAGAAGTATTTGATGACGGCGGAATACGTGTATCTAAAGCAGAATTAGGTGCTTTATTACGAAAAAAAGGCCACAAAAATTACAAACCGTGCAAAGAGAATTTTGCTCGAAAATTCCTAAGAGGCTTAACTGTACAATATAGAGGATAACATGATACACACTTTTTCAAATCAGAGTATCCATTATGAAATACGATATAAAAACCGAAGTTCTTTTGCGATCAAAGTCGACGGATACGGAACGGTCGAAGTCCTTGCTCCTAGAGGGACGTCTACTGAACAAGTACTTTCGGTACTAGAGAACAACTGGGCATTGATTCAGCAAAAAATAAATGAAATGAAAGATAGAACGCATGGACCAAAGAAAAAAGTCTATGAACACGGAGAAAGCTTTTTGTATGTAGGAAAAAACTATCCGATACAGATTCATCACGATTCGACTATTACAAAGGATTCTGTAGTGTTTGAAGCGGACACGCTTCAGATTTATGTCAATCAGCACGACGATGAAGCGATAAAACAAGCGCTCAAACGCTTTTACTATCAAAGATGTAAAGCGCTAGTAACTAAGAGTATCTCCTCCTATCAAAAACATTTTAAAACAAAGCCGCGATCCATCTCGATTTCCGATAGCAAAAAAGCGTGGGGCACGTGTGATTCTAATCGTCAGCTAACCTTTAACTGGCGGCTGGCAATGGCACCTCAGCACGTCATTGATTACGTAGTCGTTCATGAAATGTGCCATATGGTTCACATGAATCATGATCGATCCTTTTGGCGTCTTGTCGGGAAAATCATGCCTGACTATCGTGAACAAGAGCACTGGCTGGAAATGTCGAGCTGGGAAATGACGGTGTAAAAAAGAGCAGGAGCCTTTAGGCGTCCTGCTCTTTTCTTATTTTTAACTATAGCGATACTTTCGTAAATCTTTTAAAATAGAAATTTCTTTTAATAATTCTTCTCCGACGTTTGTTTCTAGAACCATCTTTCTTTCTAGTTCTTTGTCGACCAATCGTTTTACGGATAAAACGTCCGTTCCTTCTAATAAAATATCTTCTTTTGAATTAAAGTGTTTGTGCGCAACTAGCTGCATGCCGTAAGAATTATATAACAACGTGTATCCAGCGATACCTGTTGTGGATTGATACGCTTTTGAAAAACCGCCGTCAATAACAATCATCTTTCCATTTGCTTTGACCGGATTTTCTCCTTCGATTTCTTTGACTGGCGTATGACCATTAATAATATGACCATGATCAGGATTCAAATTAAATTCTGCGAGGATGTTTTGGCAGACTTCCTCATTTTCCCGTAAATAGTAGTATGGATTCTTCTTCTCTTTATGCGTTGTTTTATCACTGATAAAATATCGTTCAAACGTCGTCATGGCGCGTTTCCCAAAGAGTGATGAATATTCTCCTGTCCATAGGTACCAGACCATATCTGTTGCCAAATCATCCGTTTCTTCAGGATGTGCAAAAGCCTCTTGTAAATAATGTTCAAACACATCAAGCAAGTTACGGCCTGCATACGTTTTATCTTCTATCGTCATTTTTTCCATGTTTCCTTCTTCATCTAAAGGAATGCAGCCGTGTATTAATAAGTTTCCGTTATATTTCAAGTATAGGCTGCCTTTTTTCATCAGAAACTTCATATGTCTCGCCAGCTTTTCTGAGTGCTGTACAGAAAGCAGCAGTCTTTCCATTACCTGCTCTTCTTCTTCTAATAGCTGATCAGGCTGCTCGGGGTTAACCGTTGCAAAGCAGCTGTTTTCTAGCGGATACGTGTTTCCGTATATCGTAATTTCATTTTTATCATAATCAATTTTTTCAAGCAACAGCCTTTCTGACATATTAAAGAAAGGACGTCTTTTGATAATCGGACTTTCAAGCTTGAACTGAATCATCGCAATGGCCTGGTGAATTTTCGTAATTTGTAGTCGCTCGTGATCGGATAGTTTGTCACTCGAGCTTACTTTTGGTCTAAAAGCAGGATTATCATCATAATATTTCTCCGCCAAGTTAAGCAGCGGTCTCAGGTTAATGCCATATACGTCTTCAATAATATCTAGATTGTCGTATCTCGCGCAGATACGAATAATATTGGCGAGACACACTTTCGAACCCGCAAAAGCGCCTAGCCATAGCACATCGTGATTTCCCCACTGAATATCAACGGAGTGATAGTTAATCAGCGTATCCATAATTTTATCCGGTTCAGGTCCCCGGTCATAAATATCCCCCACTACGTGCAGGTGGTCCACAACCAATCTTTGCGTCGTATAAGCAAGCCCTATAATAAGCTTATCGGCTTGTCCCAGAGAAATAATCTGCTGAACAATCTTTGTATAGTACTGTTCTTTATTTGTAAATTCATCCGTTTTGTATAGCAGCTCTTCAATAATGTACACAAATTGATTTGGCAATGCTTTACGCAGTTTAGAACGCGTGTATTTAGAAGAAGCGTACGAAATAAGATTAAGCATACGATCAATGATTTCTGTATACCATTGATAGAGTTCCTTTTTGTTTCGAAACTGCGCTTTAATCAACGGTAATTTTTCTTCAGGATAATACACTAATGTCGCAAATTCATTGATTTCTTTGTCAGATAATACATTTTTAAAAAGGTCTTTGATTTTCTCTTTTACATTTCCTGAGCCATTTCGCAGCACGTGCTGAAAGGCTTGATATTCGCCGTGTAAATCACTGACAAAATGTTCGGTCCCCTTTGGCAGATGAAGAATAGCTTCAAGGTTAATAATTTCGGTTACCACTTTTTCTTCCGTATCATACTTTTGTGCAAGTAAATCTAGATATTTTGTGTTCAAAACTATGTATCCCCTTTCAACGTTCACCATTTAGTATAATCACCGTTATAACCCTGTAAGATAAATTGTGATTATAATGTTACTCACCTCTTGTTTAACTCTTTTCTCTCCATGCCTCACCTCTTTATTTTAACCTATTTTACGTATGGGTAAAATGGTGTAAAGTCTATTTGGCTATAAAGATTAACGGCTCTTGCTCCCTTGAAGATGATAGCTAGCTGGTAATATAAAAAAACCTGCTGATCTTGTCAGCAGGTTCGATACATATGAAAGAAGCGCACATAATTAAGAAAGTTTACTCCGACCTCTATACAATAGCAGATTTTTTCTTCCTCTGCTGTGAGAAAACGCACAGCGCCGAGTCCTTGCTGATGGTACGATAAAGATGACCTTTCTGAGACAGGAAAAGTCATCCTTTGTATTATATAAGAATCATCATTCTGTTGAATCTCTGTTCTTTTATGTTCAGAGATTTTTTCTGTTAGCTTTGTTAGGTAAAGCACGAGAGGAAAGTTAACACAAATACATATGGTACACGTAGGCTATCTGAGGCTGCTGTTTAACGAAGGAAGAAGTTGTATGTGGCTTTTCCCAGTAACAATTTCTTCTATTATAATATGGAGCGCTGTTGTCAAATTTTTAAAGAAGACACACAAAGGAAAAATCATTACGTTAATGTATGCAGGTACCCTATCCGGCTTCATTCTGACCGTTTCATTTTTTCAAAAGTATCTGGTTTTAAAAAAACTCCGCTAAGCAAATGAGCTATCCAACAGGCGGCTTCTTGCAAGTGGATTTTACGATACAAAAGAAGCAGCGGATGCAAGAATCACGCTGCTTTTCTTATCTCTACACTCCAACCTAAAAGTGGAGTATTGTAGAGTGTTTGTACAAATGTAGTGAATTGTGAACTTAGTGAATATTATTCTTTCTGAAATTACCGCCTTTAACTTCCGCTACGTCATATACCGTAACAAAAGCCGTTGGGTCAATTTCATTGATAATTTCTTTCATTTTACTTTCTTCCAAACGGTTGATTACGCATGTGATTTCCTTGAATTTTTCATGAGAATAACCGCCGTAAGCTTCTTTGTATGTAGCGCTTCGACCTAAACGATCACGTATTGTCTCTACCATTATTGCGGGCTGAGCAGTGATAATCTGGAAGGTTTTCGATCCGCTTAATCCTACCTCTACGATGTGAATAACTTTGGATGCAATAAAGTATGCAATTGCAGAAAGAATCGCGCCTTGCAAACCAAATACTAATGAAACAAAAATAAACACAAATGCATTTAAGAACAAAATAAGATCACTTGTTCCAAACGGCAATTTTCGAGAAAGCAGCACGGCCAGCATATCGATGCCGTCTAGCGCGCCGCCATTACGCAGTGCAATTCCCATTCCAAAACCAAGGATAATACCGCCGACAACGGTTACGAGTAGTGTATCTCCTTCAATAATCGCTGGAGTGTGATGCATGAGGCTTGTACCGACAGCTAGTGAGACGATTCCGAGGATGGAAAATACAGCAAAACTTTTCCCGATTTGTTGATACCCTAACCATACAAAAGGAATGTTAATAACGGCAATTAGAACTCCTAATGGCAAGCCAAATAGGTTTGAAGCAACGATACTAATGCCTGTTACCCCTCCATCTGAGACGTGGTTTGGAATTAAGACAGTTTCTAAGCCGTAAGCTGCAATAATCCCTCCGATAATGACCATTAGTGCTCGGAAAGCAATTTTCAGCCGCTTAGGCCTGTGGTGTTTTTTAGTTGTGTTCATATAATTCCTCGCTTTTAAATGTTTTTTACTATTTAAGTGTACCACAAACATTCTCTTTATTTGAACTAAGGAGGCTTACGTATCGTTTTTTAGTTCACATAGTGCAAACATGGATAAAGGAGAACTTCTAGCTTTACAGACTCTATCCTTGCAATAAGTCCCTATTTCTGTTAAGTTTAAGAAGAATTATTTTTGTTCGGTAAAGATTGATAAGTTTAAGAACTTTCGTCTGTAGATTTGAGCAAGGATAGTAACACAATGTGTGCGTGTCACACTAGGAGGCAACAATTATGGAACAAGGTAAAGTAAAATGGTTTAACGCAGAAAAAGGTTTTGGATTCATCGAACGCGAAAACGGAGACGATGTATTCGTACATTTCTCAGCAATCCAAAGCGAAGGCTTCAAATCTTTAGACGAAGGTCAAGCAGTTACATTTGACGTAGAACAAGGTCAACGCGGCCCTCAAGCTTCTAACGTTCAAAAAGCGTAATCCATCATAAATACAAAAAGACAGACTCTATAGAGTCTGTCTTTTTCATTCCCTTGAAATGTAATAATAAAACCCTATCCACTGAGGAATAGGGCTTATTAATACAAAAATAGTAATCGGTAATACAAATGGTAAATTCAGTATAGCATAGTATAGACAAAATCCAAACTATAAATCAATATTTCTTCATGAATAATTATGATTCGTGTTTTATTAACTCTTCTTCAAAGAAAAATGTACTGGGATATTTATCAACTGTATAAGAATATCTTTTCATGTTTTTCACATAATGACTTTTTAAAATGATCACTATTTCATTAGATGCTTTTATACTTACCGTTTCTCCATTAGCAAATAAGCTTATACTCATATCCTTCATCCTCTCTCATATCAAAAACAAGCAAATTTTCAACTTTATTTATCGGGAAATATAATTTGCATCTTATATTTGACTTTATCAGTATTCTGATAGTCAGCAGCCTTTTCCAACGGCTAGTCCAGCGAAGGTTAGTTATTTTTGATACCTTAAGTATACCTACTCCTAAAGCATATCATTCTATAGCTATAAGGTATTCTTTTCTATTTATTTACGACACAGGATATAGGTAGCTCTTCTTTACTAGCTTTCTATCTTCAATGTCTATACTTATGTTTAAAGTAACCTTTTTAAAATCATTTCTTTTTTAATTATTAAAATACCAAGTAAAAAGACCCCTATGTGGAGTCTTTTTACTTGGTATTAATTATGCTACTTTATGAACGTTAGCAGCTTGTGCTCCGCGTTGACCTTGTTCAATGTCAAACGTTACTTTTTGACCTTCTTCTAACGATTTAAAGCCTTCACCTTGAATAGAGCTGAAATGTACGAATACATCGTCTCCGCCTTCAACTTCGATGAAGCCGAAGCCTTTGTCTGCATTAAACCATTTCACTGTACCTTGTTCCATAATAGTGCCTCCTGGTGTGGAATACTCCACGGTTGTATTACTACCCTTGTCCAACCATACTATCTTAAGATAAAAAATTCTATTGAAGAGATTTCTCTTCTCTCAATCCTATACCGAACAAAAATAATTAATTTAATCGTAACATACGGAACCGCAGATAGCAAATACAGGAAATGGAATAAATCGTCGAACGATAAAAAAGAGCCTTCTCTTTGTAAATCTATACAAGGAAAAGGCTCTTTTTTTATTCATATGCTGCACAGCAGCTTGTTATTCAACTTATTTTTCTGTTTGCTCTGTGTGCCACCATAATGAATCTTTTGGATTTTCAACTGCTTCATTGTATTCAGATTTAGAAGCAACCGTTGGGTATGAACCTTTGAGTGATTTTCCTGCCGTGTTCGCAAACAGGAACAAGATTACGAAAAATCCAATGATACTCACAATCGTTAGATAGAACGCTGGAGCCAAGTGATTGCCTGTTGCGTGAACTAACCATGTCGCAACTAATGGCGTCGTTCCTCCAAAAATAGAAACTGAAACATTAAACGTGATTGCTAATGTTCGGTAGCGAATATCTGTGTAGAACATTGTTGGCAGCGTTCCTGGCATTGTTCCTTCATACGTAGCAAGTAAAACACCTAGAATAAGAATACCGATTGAAACAAATACTAAACCATTTAAGTTGATTAAGTAGAACGAAAAGGCTGACAGTAAGCTCAATCCGCCTAAACCGATTAAGAAAACTTTCTTGTTTCCGATTTTGTCGCTCAGTTTTCCAAACATAAGCGCAAGCGGCACCATTAAAATCATAACTGCCGTAATTAATACCGTACCCACTGTGTTTGATAAGCCAATAATTTCATTTAAATAAGAAGGCATGTACGATAATAGCATATAGTTTGTAATGTTAAAGAAAGCCACGGCTACGAAACAAACAAACACATCTTTTTTGTGATTTTTTAAAATAGAGAGGAAGCTTTCTTCTTCAACTTCGTCTTCGTTGGAAAGTTCATTTTCAAAAATAGGTGTTTCCCCTAAACTTCTTCGTAAATAAAAACCAATAAGTCCTAAAGGTAATCCTAATAAGAAGGGAATTCTCCAGCCCCATGAGGCCATCTGTTTATCCGACAGAACAAAAAACAGTAAGCTAGCTAGTAGTGAAGCAAGAATATAACCAACAAGTGTACCGATCTCTAGTCCACTTCCAAGTACATTTCGCTTATTATCTGGAGACGATTCTGCAATATACACCATCGCACCAGCATATTCACCACCAGTTGAAAAACCTTGAATGATTCGTGCAATTAATAAAAGGATGGGTGCCCATATACCGATTTGATCATATGTAGGTAACAACCCAATGAGTAATGTGGAAAAGGCCATTAAAATAATGGTGGTGGTTAAAACGACTTTCCTTCCTAACTTGTCCCCGATTTTACCGAATATAACACCGCCTAATGGACGCATTAAAAAGGCAATCGCAAATGTGGCAAATGTGAACACTAATTTGAGCTGATCATTTTCAACTGCGCTAAAAAAGTTTTGACTAATAATTACGGCTAAATATGAATACAAGCCAAAGTCAAACCATTCCATCGCGTTTCCTACTCCTGTAGCAAAGACGCTTTTTTTAGCTTTGTCAATATCTACGACGTTAATTTTTTTCTTATTAAACTTCATTTCATCACGTCACCTCCGCGGTATACGATTATACAAGACTGAGTAGTAAAGTCAAATCTGACTTACTGTATTTCACACGTAACTGTCTTGGAACACTACTTATTTTTGAGTAAAAAACGAAAACTATTCATGTGATGTTAAATATTAAAAAAGGTTATGGCTAAAGGGTTTGAAGCCAGAAAAAGCTGAGGAAGGAACGCTAATAAATAAATTAATTAGAACCAAAATAAACTTTTTTTATTTCAACGTACAATTAATCGCTGCTAAAAGAACGGATTTTTCCTAAAACAGGGAACGTTTTCGATGAAATTACAGTCGCTGAAATAGTAAATTCCCGTTAAAGATAGTGCATCTGGTTTACAATGCGCTTGGTAGCAATTTCCACTCAGGTTATCTTACAATTATTGTTACAACCCATTAGATATAAGCTTTATTTTTTGTAATAAATACACTGCTTCTATTACAAAAATTATGTAGCCTTAAAAATAAATATAAAGCTCGTTCTAACAAGTTCAACAATGGATGATTCGGTCCATAGAATAAAACTTTAAGATTTGGATGGGGTTCGAGGGATAGAAATTCAACTCCTTTCTCCCTATAATCATTCGTGGCTTCAAGTAAGTTTTCTACTGTAAAAGCAGGCTGGTTTACAGTGCCCCTTTTGGCATATTATTCAATTTACGTAATATGCCTGCTCAACTCCCTCACCAAGCTATTTTTCCGGATAGAAAGATATCCTCTTTCTTCTCTTAGATACCCCATAAGACGAACTTTAAACCTAAATACATCCGTATAGTTTTGAACATAAAGATACGCATTTATTACATTTTTTTACATTAAATAAACGTTTTATCTGCAATAGAATAAAAAAATAGACCTCCGCTTAGACGGAGATCTATTTTTTTCACTTATTTTATTTTTTAGTAAGGCTGCCATTTCGCTCTAAAATAGGTACTTCAATATCTACCGTGTTTGGATATTTAACTCCAAGCCCTGTATTTAAAGCAACAACCGTTTCGTTTTCTTTGATCCATCCTTCTTCTCTTAAACGGCGTGCAGCTAAGAATGTAGCAGCGCCTTCCGGACAAATGAACGAACCTTCAAGCTGCGCAACCTTTTTTTGTTCCTCCACAATTTTATCTTCGTCGACCGCAATTGCGCATCCATTTGTGTTGTATACGGCTTCTAAAACAAGAAAGTCTCCGATTGCTTTTGGTACGTTAATCCCAAAGGCAATGGTTGAAGAATCCGGCCAAAATTCAGATTCTTGTTTTCTTTCATTCCATGCTTTTACAATAGGCGCACAGTTTTCAGCTTGTACCGCTACTAGACGAGGAAGATCACCTTTAATCCAGCCAAGCTCTTTTAATTCATTTAACGCTTTATAGATTCCAATTAAGCCAACGCCTCCTCCTGTTGGATATAAAATCACATCAGGAAGATTCCAAGAAAACTGTTCAGCAATTTCTAGGCCCATTGTTTTTTTACCTTCGATTCGGTACGGCTCTTTAAGCGTAGAAGCGTCATAAAGACCCCAGGCTTTAATAGCTTCACCGACAATTTTACCCGCATCACTGATGAGTCCATCTACTAAGTAAAGGTCAGCTCCCGCGACAGCACACTCATTTCGTGTAATAACAGGCGCATCTTTTGGCATGACAACGGTTGCTTTTATGTCAGCTCGTGACGAATAAAGCGACCAAGCAGCTCCCGCGTTCCCATTTGTAGGCATCGCTAACTGTTCAACGCCAAGTTCTTTTGCTTTTGACACACCTACAGCGGCACCTCTAGCTTTAAATGATCCCGTTGGAATAATGCCTTCATCTTTCATATATAAGTTTTGAATGTTCATTTCTTTACCTAGCTTAGGCATTTTTATAAGCGGAGTCATCCCTTCGCCTAAGGAAACGACGTTTTTAGGATCTTCTACTGGAAGCAGCTCATGATATCTCCATAAATTTGGTTCCCTGCTTTGAACATCTTCTGGAGTCAGGTTACCTTTCAATCTCTCTAAATCATACGCTACCAATAGCGGTGAGCCACATTCACATAATTGATGTTTTTCTTTCGGACTATATTCTTTTTTACATTTAGGACAATATAAGTGAGAAACATAACTAAACGGCATCATACACACTCCTTTAAATTCTGTAAACGTACTATATACATTATAATTTATATTATTTTCATCAGAATTATAAGGTATGATTTACCCATCATTTTATTGAATATTAATAAAAGCATAAAAATCCTATTGAATTAGGATTTTTATGCTTTTCCACACTTTAATTATCGGAATAATCACCTTTATTAATAAGCAGTAGCTCCTCTTCGAATTTTAACACCGAACCTTTTGCTATTATTCGAAATGAAATTAAACCAGCAAAACCTCTCCTGAACTATTTAACAATTAAAAATAAGACTACAAAAACTCGTTTTTAGCGCCGTGTTTGAGCGGCGTCAAAATTAACGGTCTCTCCCTATTCCTAAACAGATTTATTCACACTTTCTTTCTTAAAGATTCCTATTAAAAGCGTAACAAGTCCCACTATAAAGAAAAACGGAAACAATAACATCATTAATGCAACTCCCGCAAAACCTTCTTCCTGGCTAATCGCAAACAAAATTGAAACGACCCATGAAAAGAATGGAGCTATAATCAATATGATTGTTGTTCCCCACACTATATATTTTCTTTTAGCTGATTTGCCTTGGCTTAGTCCGCTTGCGAACATCAGACCTACTACTAAAACCGTTAATGCAACTCCAATTGCCATTCCATCACCGCCTTTAACAGCCGTTTATTTTTCACTTTACAGTGTTTTCTTTTTTGCCTCTTGAACGGAAATGAATACACTTGTAATAACGAGTAAGAGTAAACCTTCTCCGATAGTTATTAAACCTTTTATTTAAATGTCTAAAGCATCAAACCCGCTTATTTTGGCAAAATCGTAAAGAAGTAAAAACAAACCGAACAACACCGTAACAAAGGAAATAACAAGGGCCACTATTCTTTTTTTAAACGCAATACTTATAAAAAGGATTACCGTAAATACGATACTAATGGCCATACAATTATTAAGAATGAACGACATAAGCATCCCCTTAAACACCTTTTTACTCCATTAATCTTACTCAAACCTAAACCCAATCCCACCATCTACAATAATGTTTTGACCCGTAATAAAAGATGCGTCATCCGAAAGAAGCCACTTTACTGCTTTTGCCGCTTCAAGCGGATCACCAATTCTGCATAGCGCGTTTAGCTTTTGATAGGATTCATTGAGCTTTGCTTTTTCGTCTTCAGATAAATCTGAAAATCTTTCTTCTAACATAGGCGTACGAAATGCACCTGGGCACAAAGAGTTAATTCTTATATTTTGATGACCATATTCTTGAGCAACTGATTTTGTTAAAGCGATCACACCGCTTTTCCCAGCCGCATATACGCCAGTCCCTGCTGAACATAAAATAGCGTCCATTGACGACGTATTCACAATGACCCCGCTATTTTGTTTTGTCATTACCTGCAGCTGATATTTCATGCAAAGCCATACACTTTTTAACGTAACGTTTATTAAATGGTCAAAGTCTTCTTCTTTGAATTCATGAGTAGCATTAGAAGCTGCCTCCGTGTTAGCCGCATTATTAAAGCCCACATCAATTTTTCCAAACGTAGAGTATGTTTGGCTCACGAGATTTTTGACATCTTGACTATTCGTTACATCCGTTTTGATAAAAAGAGAGTGAGGAGACCACTTTCTTAATACAGAAAGAGCTTCTTCTCCTTTTTCACTATTTCTAGAAGCAATCACGATATGCATGCCCTCTTTTGCGAGTAATTCCGCTGTTGCTAAGCCAATCCCCGACGTTCCACCCGTAATGATCCCTACTTTTTCTTCAAACATATCTTTCTCCCCTTTTGCGTTTAATGAAGTCCCAACAAATTAAATTTAGTAACATTAGCCATAGAAGTTATTCAGCTTTAGGTAGATTAATCCCTGCTTTAAAACACTAAAAAGAGACTGGGACAAAAGGAGATTAGACGAAGTGAAAAATGAGTCATTGATCAATACTTTTGATTCGTGGTTCGTTTGTTTGTGGTAAACATAGGTTTCATGTGTGTAGGTTTTTCTAGCAGTTGATTGGAGGGCAAGGCGAAGACTCCTGCGGGAAAAGCGGAACAGGTGAGACCCCGCAGGAGTGTAAGCGACGAGGAGGCTCAGCGGCCGCCCGCGGAAAGCGAAGACTTGCACGGAAATCAACTGCGATGTAACGAGCGGTTCAGCTCATGCATACTAGTTATTGTTTTTAGATTGGATTCATATCTCATTATGTCTCAACCTCTTTTGATTAGCTACTAATCTGATGCTGAGAAACAGATAAAGTAGATTTTCGATTCCATAAATAAAAGGCATATCCGCTTAAAAATAGAAGCAGCGCGTAATTAATAAGTAAAGAATCGTTAGCGTCGACAGGGCTTGTAAACTGGAGAAAATTATTTAAGCCGTGGAATGCAATCGTAATTCCAATCGATTGACCGTTAACAATCAGCAAAGCGAGTACCAATCCAATAACAAATGCAAATAGAATTTGAAAAATTGTATTTGCTACCGATTGACCGCTTAGCATATTCAAACTGTGCGTAAAGGCAAATAGGAACGATGATAGAAGAACCGCCACTTTATAGCTTTTTGATAACAGCAAATTCAGCATAAATCCTCTGAATACCATTTCTTCTACAAATGCTATGACTAGAGTTTGGGTAAGCAAAATAAGAACAAGATCAGCAATGGAACTTCCGTGTACACCTTTGTTCCCTATGAGGATAATAAGCAAATACAAAAGAAGCGGAGAAAGAAACAGGATTCTCGTTCTAAACGACATGTTTTGTTGAAATGAGAAAAAATGCTGCCACTTTTTTGTTTTTGTTAGATAAAATGCTATTCCAATCGCCAAAGGGACAACTCCTAAAAACTGAAGATAATGTGCAGTAGGATGCGTCATGCTCACGTATACACCGTTTACCACAAACCAAAAGATAACTAAGATTTCTAGGCCAATAACTTTCCACAAAAGCTTTGACTTGATCATCACTACACCATCTTTCTGCTTTAGGTTTCATTGATAACCTATACTATTCGTTTTAAGAATTTTATATGTTTTCACCCTTTTATGATTTGAGCTCAAAGACCATGTGCGACAACGCTTCTTCCTTTTAAAATAAGAAAATAGTTCCTTACTTTTTTTACTGTGACTACACAAGGTATAAAAACACACAAAATCCTGCCCACGTGACGTAGTCACTAAACTCCATTTCTTTACCGCCTCTAACAAGTACATTTACAGCCCAATTCAAAGCACTTCCCTCAGACGTTTTATCTACATACTTTCTCGCTAAAGCGTATGCTCCCACTCGAAATAAGTAATAGGTTAGTAAACATAAAAAAGATAGGGTCATAAAATTTAAATTTAACTCTTTCACTTGGTACACCTCATTATTTTTCTGCTATTTCATCGGATGGCTTACGCTGCTTGCTCTTTTATCCTTGTTCATAAAAATCCTTTTTGACATCTTTTAAAAGTTTTAAGATGTTTTTATAAAAACAAGTAATTAACATGCCCGCGATGTTGGTGACCATCATAATTGTAAGATTGCCGATAATCAGGCTAAGAAAAGTACCAAGAAACATAATACCTATTCCGATATAAAAACCTGGATGAAACAGTTCATCGTCATCTTCTTTTTCTTCTTCCTCAATGTTTAGTCTGTTTTGTAATGTGGCATCCTTTTTAATAAATTCATCAATAGTCGTCTCGTAGATGTCGCTTAATTTTAAAAGATGCTGAATGTCAGGATAGCTTTTATTATTTTCCCACTTATGTATGTGCTGTACCGATACACTCAGCTGCTCAGCAACCTCTTCTTGAGACATCTTTTGTTCTTCTCTTAACTTTTGCAATTGATTTCCTAACCTCAACTCATTCACCTCTATAACTATGACAGCGTGTAAACAAAATTTGCTTGCACTACGTTTTCTCGTTTTCTACAATTCTAACATATTATGGTAAAAAAGAAAGAAACAGTAATGAGACGTGTAAACCATAAAATGACACCACTAAAAAATAGTGAGAATTCTCATGTGTAAAAAATGAAAGAATGCACTTTTATCTTCATCCTTTTAGTGTTTATACTAAATAGTGGATTGTACGAACATAGAACTGAAAAAGGAGGCAAAATGACGATGGAAATGCTACTGATTTATCTATTTGTTATCGCTCTTATTGGATTCATTATTTGGAGAAAGATGAAAAAGAAAAATAAGCCCATTAAAAAGAATGGACTTGGTATATTAGCACCTATTTTTTTCATATTAATTGCATTTTCACTTAGTCTAAGTCAGCTGATGCACATACCGGGCCAGCCCTTTCACTTACCACCCTACTGGGAAATGCTGATTGCTGGTGTATTAGGTATTATATTTGGACTTATTATGCTCAGCCAAACAGACTATGAAGTAAGAGAAGACGGCTTCATTTACTCAAAGCCAAACAAGAATTTTAAATATGTGATTATCGCCATTATCTTTATAAGAATGGCTTTGAGTCAGTACTTCAAAGGATTAGACTCGATAGACTTCGCGGTCTTAACGATGACACTAGCTTTTATATATATTGTCATTTGGCGAGGTGGCAGCTATTTAAAATTCCGTAAACTAAATGGTGATAATTACAGCGTAAATGCTGGATAATCATCAATATGACTAGTCCTTCTTCCTGTTTGGAAAGAAGGATTTTTGTCATAGTGAGTAAAAGTCTCGCGTGTTGTGTAAGACGACACATATATTGTATAATGCAATATGTGTTTTTTATAACGGTAGTCTATATATAAAAACAGATTATATGAAAACTGTACCTGGTCACCCGCTGTTTGATTTACAGGTAGATTATGAAAGGAATCATACTATGACATTTATCAATTCTGTAACAGGCCCAGTCAGCACGTCAGAACTAGGGCTAACGTTAATCCATGAACATATGCGCGTTCGTTCTGAATCTGTTCACGCACAGTTTCCTCATTTATATGATGAGAAACAAGAAGTTGCAAAAGCAGTCGAACAAGTTAATCGCGCGAAGAAGCTCGGAGTCAAAACCATCTGTGATCCTACGGTAATGGAACAAGGGCGCGATATTCGCTTTATTGAAAAAATTGCCCGTGAAACGGACACTCAAATCATTGCAGCTACAGGAATTTATACGTATAACTACATCCCTACCCATTTTCAAACTCGCAGCATTGACTATATGGCAGACCTGTTTGTTCGAGACATCGAAGTCGGTATCCAAAACACGTCGATTAAAGCAGGCTTTCTAAAATGCGCCACGGATGCACCTGGCGTAACGGCGGATGTAGAAAAAGTAATGCGTGCCGTTGCACGAGCTCATAAAAAAACGGGCGTGCCGATTATGACCCATTCACATCCTGCAAGCGGCACAGGCTTAAAGCAGCTTGATATCTTACTTGAAGAAGGTGCTAATCCACATCAAATTCTGATTGGACATACGGGAGATACGGATAACCTTGAATATATTTCAAACATCTTAAAACAAGGAGCTTTTATTGGAATGGACCGCTACGGCCTGACTAGAGAATGTTCAACTGAAAATAGAAATAATACGGTCATCCAGTTAGCTAAACAAGGCTATTCAAACCGCATGTTTCTCTCACAAGACTACTGCTGTACAATGGACTGGTTTCGAGAAGGCGTGATTGAAGAACGTTTTCCAAAATGGTCGATGAGCTTTGTGTTAGAAGAAGTCGTGCCGGAGTTAAAAAGAAAAGGCGTAACGGAACAGCAGATTCAGCATATGCTTTTTGATAACGCCCGCTGCTGGTTTGAAGGAAAATAATTGAGATATTCTTTTTATTAATATAAAAACCCCCACTGTGCAAGCTTACAGTGGGGGTTTTTCGCATATTATTCTACCTTACGTTAACCTGTTTTTCTTAATAGCTTTTGTTTTTCGCGGCTCTTTTTCACCATAAAGTGTATACCACATAAGCACAACCCGACGGCTATTCCAATTGTCAAGTTTGTAAACACCGTCAACGAAAATGTCGTAAGTAAAACCAGTGAATGAAATGATTTTTCTTTTATCACCTTTGCAAACTGTTCTTTTTTACTGATATTCCATGCTACAACCATTAAAACTGGCGCAAGACTGGCAAGCGCAACGTATGAAGCATACGGAGCTAGCACTAACAGCACGATTAACACAAAGATAGCATGCGTCATTCCTGCAATTGGAGATGAAGCGCCGTTTTTAATATTGGTAACGGTTCTTGCAATCTCTCCTGCTGCGGGAATACCTGAAAACATCGGTGTTACCATATTTACAATTCCTTGACCGATCAGTTCTTTTTTGCTGCTGTGCTTTGATTTTGTCATTTCATCCGCAACGCGAGCTGTCAGCAAAGACTGTAACCCTACAAGTATAGCAATCACAAACGCAGAAGGTAAAAGAGTTACCATCCTCTCCACTGTTATGTCTGGAAACGCTGGCGCCGGGAAATGACGAGGTATCTCTCCGTAAATGGAACCAATGGTTTCAAACTGATTGGAAAAGAAAAAAGATGCCAAGCCCGTTGATACAATAATTCCGAGTAAATAAGACATCCCAAGCGACTTGGGTGAAAAGTAAAGAACAATTAAAATCGTAGCTAAGCACAATCCTGCTGTAGCAATACTATAGATGTTGATGAAGTGTAAATTACCAAAAATCTCTTTTATATTCAAATGAAAAAACTGAAATTTGTCAATCGCGTGCAGCCCAAGGAAGTTTGGTATCTGCCCGCTAAAGATAATCAGCGCAATTCCTGACTGAAATCCTACAATAATAGATGACGGAAAGTACTTGATTAAAGCTCCTACTTTACATAGCGCAAAGATAATGAGGAGAATCCCTGACATAAAGCCGGCAATTAATAAGTTTTCATAGCCATATTGCAACACAATTCCTAATAAAACAGGAACAAACGCACCCGTAGGTCCAGCGATTTGAAACCTACATCCACCTAAAATAGCAATTAGCAAGCCCGCTACAATCGTTGTATACAGTCCTGTAACAGGCGATATTCCAGAAGCTATCGCAAATCCTAATCCTAAAGGTATAGCTATAATGCCAACAACAATACCCGATAGTATATCTTTCTTCAAATGCTGCAAGGAGTAATTTCGAAAAACCTCTAGATTCATAAGTGTACATCAGCCTCCATTTTAAGTAGTGAGGTTACCCATTCGTATTTTGGTCATACAACCTTATTTCACTTCCATTCGTTCAAAATAAGGTGGGCTACTCGATTACTTCTATCTTAAAGGAGACAACTTACAAAAAAATAAAGAGGAAATTAGAAGTTTCTTAGACAGTTATTAAAATTTTCTTAAAAATTCTCACTTTTTATTCTTTTAGTTATTTTTCAGATAAACTGTGGTTCTTAATTATAAATAAAGCAAGATAACTAGACCCTATAGTAACTGTAGAGTCTATGTGGACAGGCTGCACAGATTTTTAAGGTCAAGTAGACAACAGGACTGCCTCCATCGGTTTAATTACATCCGAATTCACAGGACGGTGGGTTGCATGAATCAGGTTAATCACAAATTTAAACAGGTGAAACCTACGTTCATCCTAACAAAAAAAACGAACCACCCATCAAACATGTTGATCAAGGGTCCGTTTTTCACTTGGGCTAACATACGTTTGTCTCAGGCTCGTTTTTTTTACTAATAAGATATATAATACCAATTCTTTTGTATCTTTTCTATTTCATCAAACTTCATACCAAAATCGCCTGATGAAGGTTTACGGTTTTTTGGGTCATAAACAAAACCTGAAAAATGGCCGAAAAGCCTAAGGTTTGTAAAGAAAAGTATGGAAGTTGCCTTTCCTTTGGTTTCTACTGCGACATCATCTCGACCTCTGGATACACTCGCATACTCTTTCGGTAGATCAATCAGCGATGAGTTGTCGGGTTCATTGGAGAAAGGAATGAGCGATGGGTAGTCGACTCCATCGGCTTTCAAGACGCCACTTTGTATTTTAGCTGCCACTTCTTCTCTTTTCTGTTGATGGAGTTTAAAGTTTATGTCTAAATTAAGCTGCTCAAACGGAATGAAGAACCACAGCACAACGGTCATCACTTGAATAACCAGTGGCAGCCACTTTCTACTACTAAAGAGATAAATCAATGTCCACAGCGTTAGTAGTAAAAAGAAAGGAATGACAAAGAATAACCATATATATGGACTTACGTATCTCCCTATACGATCATCTAAATCCCATTGAAACAGGGACAATAAAAAAATGAACAAACTACTACATAACGATAAAAGCAAGGTTAAATGACGTTTCACATATTTCCCTCTCTCTGAAATAATTCTTTTTTAACCTTCATTGTATATCAAAGTCCTTATGGGAACGTATATATACTTCACACATGTTTCATTACTATAATGTGACTTCTAGACATCAAACCAGCCTTTGGATTTATAACTCTAAAGGCTGGTAGTCTAACTGGATATTTCTTAATATTTTTTATGCCATAAGGTTAATTGATGAGGATCACATAGATATACAATACGCATACCCAGCTTTTTTAACTACCATAATAATACTTTAAAAAATTCATGATAGATAACAGGATGACTAACATAATTAAAAATCCTTCTATTAATATCCTTCGCCCTTCTTTTGGGGATTTCTTTTGTTTTTTATGGGCGTAAAAAATCATTTTTCGAAAGGCAACGTGCAGTAAAATGATAAAAACCAACATACCAATCTTTACGAGAATTAACAGGTCATCACATCCTTTTTAACAAACAAAATAAAGAACGAACGGCCAATTGGTAAATAACTCAGCTATGAAACTTTTTATTTTCTTTGTTCTTTTGATACTCTACAAAAAATGAGACTGGGACTGCTCCAATACCTATACCTATTGAAATAAACAGCGACTGGTTCATCTGAAGACTCGGATTTGCCGCTGCCTTACTATAAATGATAAAACACACAAAGCTTAAAAGGCCTATAGCTAAAGGAATGAGCGCGTGCTTGTACCATTTCATTCTAGTAGCCTCCTCTCTTTTTCAACCCGCTTAGCTTGATAGTGGCAGCATTTTTTCAGATTGAGAGATGCACTCGACATTATGTATCAATCATCTTTTATAAGAAGTGATTTCCTAAAATAAAGCTAGCTAAAAGAACGATTACAGCTACTCCTCTCAATATATAACTTTGACTTTCACTCAAAGGTTTACCCCTTCTTTCACTTATAACAAGGTGAATGTAAAAAAGATAAAAAGAGAAAAGAAATCCCACGCCTGCTGCCATAGCTATGATTATTTCCAAATTATCACATCTCCTTTTTCTTCCTTTTCCTTCTTTTCTTCTTGTTAAACAAGTTTAGCCAAATAGTCAGCGGCACCTCTCGAGAAAATACAAACCATCTTGAAATTGCACAAAAATAAAAAAGGCAGGGTTTCCCCTGCCTTTTTGCATATGTAATTCCTCTTTACTATGTCAACTCAGCGCTTTTAGCGAGCATAAAAGCAGAGATACTAAACAAAACAATCAATAAAGAAGCGGCGTGTAACAGTAAAAAAAGAAATTTTTGGCCGCCTTTAATGAAGAACGAATAAATCATTCCTAGGATTGTTACTAAGATTAAAAGTGCTGCTGCTATTTTAATTACTATAGCAAAGAAAGCTCCTGCAAATACAATTGACGGAATAAAAGACGCTACAATAATGATATACAAAATCAGTGTAGCAATAAAAGCGTTTTTTGATACGTTTGAAGCACGTTTAAACAAATTCCCCATATAATCTCCTTTCCCATTTTAAAACTGCATCTTTTACTATAATACATGTGTCTAGAGGACACAATTAACTTTTGTGAAAACCTTGATAAGTTAAGCTTGATCACCAATAATATCAGCTATATTTTTGAGATCTTGTTTGCTTAGTTTATCAAATGTTCTAGCTGTTTTTTGTTTGAATTATTTGTTGATAAATAGCCTTAAAGAACGCTTTGTAGTCTTTACTTCAAAATCAATTCATACTAAAATTCTCTCTTCCGGTAGATAGACAGCGCAATAAAGTAAGAAGCAATATACATTACCATCCCCAAAAGAGTATATAAGATAGGAACATGCAAAGAAGAAGCGATCGGTAAGCTGGATGCTGCTAATATTTCAACTATATACCCAACAACTCCTTGTAAAGCAATCGCAACGAAAAGGCCGCCCATTCCACCTCCAAGTACTATTCCGTCAGATTTCTCTGCCCCGAATACATAAAGAAGCGGATAAGCAAGTGCACCGGCGAAAAGTACGATAAATGTACCAAACGAAACGATATTTACTATATTCTCTACTGCACTCTTGGAAATAAGCGAATACATTGAGAAAACACCATAAGATAGGATGGTTCCGCTGACGACAATTAAAAAGTAAAAAATATAGTGGCTTTGCACCACATTTTTCCGGCTAATTGGAAGGGTAAGCACGTATTTGTCATAGCCGGTTTTGCTTTCTAGTTTGATCACTTCAAGCGCTGGCATTGCCATTAATAAAATAATTAACATCGCTATAATACGATAAAATGAAGGATCAGCAAAATAAAAGATGACTGCAGAAATAACTATGGCGAGCGCTGTGTAAGTCAAAAAGCTTCGGTGAATGAGGTAATAGTTCGTTAACAATAGACCTTTCATTTATCGTTCACTCCTTGTTAAAAGCACGCTTAGTTCTTCCATCGACATCGGTTCAGTTACAGTTCCTTCTGGCAGCTGATGCTTATCTGATACGAGTACACGGGCAGACGTATCATACGTTCTTTTTGCCACTACTACATCTTCAGGAAGTACATTCAGCTGCTCTTCCTTCATAACGGCAATTGCGTACTCCTCAAACACTTTCTCTTTTTCTTCATTTAATAAAATTTCACCTTTTTTAATCACAACAAGATGGCTCGCGATTTTTTCGACGTCGCTCATAATGTGAGATGAAAGCAGTATTCCGCTGTTCCCATCGCTGACAAAAGCTTTTAATTCATCTAATATCTGCTCTCTAGACGAAGGATCCAATCCTCCTGTCGCTTCATCTAACAGCAATAGTTTAGCACCGTGAGACAGCGCTACCGCTAGAGATAATTTCATCGACATGCCGCGTGAAAACGTATGTATTTTTTTATCTTCTGGCAATGAAAAAGAACGAATCAACCGGTGAAAATCAGCTTCTTCCCAAGATTTAAATAGCTTCTTAAAAACGTTGTTTAGCTGTTTTATCGTTAAAGAAACCGGCAGATTAATCGCATCAAACACGACTCCAATGTCTTCTTTAATCGTCGCATCTTTATTTAAATTGTCTTCACCAAATATTTCGACCGTACCGCTATCTCTTGAAATCAGTCCTAGTACCGCCTTAAACGTCGTCGATTTCCCTGCTCCGTTATCACCAATAAATCCTACAATCGATCCAGGAGGTACATGAAATGAAACATCTTTTAAAACCTCATTTTGGCCAAACGATTTTGCCATGTTTCTAACTTCTAAAAGATTTGTCATTTGCTCACTTCACTTTCTCTATTAGTAGTTAGGTGTAATCATAGAAAGTAACTGATTTATTCATTTTGACGGCACTTTAAATCACCTTTTATTTACAAAAATGACTATTTAATACCAATTATAGCTAGTAAACTATAAAAAGTCGATGATAACATAAAGGTTTGCTGCCCCTTCGTTTGTTTTTGATGACCGTAATATGTATGACAACATCTGCCTGTACTATTCTTGCCTGACCTATTTAGCAAAATCACAAATAAAAAAAGGATCTGCTATAAAAGATCCTTTTTTCTTCACTATAATTGATGACCCTGCTTTTTTTCTTTTTCACTTAATACGTAGTCGGTTATAAACCCTAGAATAAGTCCGACGGCTACCGGTATTAAACCGCCTTTTGCTTCCATTTGAAAATTTTCCGGTTCATTTACATAAAGCCACTGAACTGAAAGCAACGAAATATGAAAGGTATTGCCAATAAAAAATAAAAGTGCTATCGTTCCAAGCGTTACGCCGAATGAAATGATGTATTTCTTCACTGTACCCCTCCTTTCATTAAAAGGCTGCTCGAAGCAAAGCAACCTTTTAATTTCTTTATTTTGCTTCAAGCACTGCCTTCTCTCGAAAAATCTTCTTTAATACAAGAGATTGAAAGATCATAAACAAACTGCCCGTCATCCAATACAAGACGAGACCTGACGGTGAAAATATCCCAAAAGAAAGGACCATGACAGGCGAAAGAATTTGGGCTAGCAGTGCGTGGGATGAATTCATTCCTTCTACGCCTGTTTGTATAACTCTTCCCTGTAAGTACGTAGCAACCGCTGCAACGATCGGAAGAATAAAATACGGATCCGAGTGCCCTAAATCTAGCCATAAAAAGGACGATGCGCTAATCTCATCTATTCGTCTAATCGCATAGTACACAATTGAAAAGACTGGAAGCTGAACTAGTAAAGGAATGCATCCCATCAGCGGGTTGGCTCCATTTTCTTTAAGCAGTTCCATCATTTCACGCTGATATTGCTGCTGACTCTCAGGATCTTTATTTTTGTACTTCTCTTTTAGCTGTTGAAGCTGTGGCTGTATACGTTTATTGCTCAGCTGATTTTTATATTGAAGAACATTTAAAGGCGCCAGCAGCATACGTACGCCCACCGTCACAAGCATAATTGAAAAGCCAACGCTTTGATGAAGCCACGTATTTCCTATAAACAAAATGAGCAGTGAAAAAGGATAAATAAAATAGTGATCAAAAAAGTGAGTGTGCGAACTTTGAATCACGTTTACTGAATCACATCCGGCAAGTAGAAAGATGGAAACAACAATAAAGAAAAGCTTCTTTTTATGTTTTAACATCTATATTCCTCCAGTATTTTTTTAGTTAAACGAAAAAAACACTGGCGAATAAGGACCTTCATCGTCTTGTTCACCTATTGCTTCTTGTCTCTGAACAGAATGTATAAATTTAAATTTATGATACACGCAGCATATAAGATCCTGAGCACGTAAAAGATTTACGTTTTGTATGAGATACAGGTCTTTTTGCTGCAGGCAAACGTGCTTATGTATTGTTTGAAATGTAGCTAGTTTAATAGCAGCATGTACAAAGAATGCTGTCATGATCACAAATGATAAATACACTAAAGCATCCGGTATAAATAATTCCATTTATTCACATCCTTATGGATTATTGTATCACATTTTCCTTAATTTAGGTTAATTGATTTTATGGCGCAGAATCTGCTATCTCAGTAAATATACTCTACAAAGCTGGTTTTCTTATAGGAAAGTCAAAAGCTACGTTTCTTTTGCACATACCTTCATACGTTTGATGAAACAACGAATAGAACATATACTGGGACACATATAATTCTAAAAATTTCTACTTTTATTAGTAAAAAGGATATTATTCCTTTTTATGGTATAATCAAAAAATATAATTCATAGGGAGTGAAACTATTGGAAACTAATACAAAACCTCAAGTAAACACCAACTCTATTGTTTCTCTAACTCTAGGTATCCTGTCCATTTTTATTCCAATCCTCGGGTTTATTACAGGTATTATCGGCATTATCCTCTACAAAAAAGCATCAAATCAAATAGCTGCTTCCAATCAAGGCGGCAAAGGACTCGCGATTGCCGGGCTGATCTGCAGTATAGTAGGCGTGATTTCTCAGCTGTTCTTCGTATTGGGGATTATTACGTTTGTATTTGCCGGGACGACAATGGAATAAAAACGTAGTTTATATAGAATCATTTACATTTCTATGTAAAACAATAAAAGCTTGATTTTCAAATAGTTGAAAATCAAGCTCCTAAAATGTAAACGTTACTTATTTAATCATCGTTACTACACTTACGCGAAATTGCAAAGGAGAATACAAAATTAAATCTATCGTTGAATCCAGAATAAAAGAAATCATAATTGTTCTACTTACTTTACTGCTAGTCATCTCTGTGTTGATTAACTGTTCTAGCTATTTTAATAGTACAGAAATAAAAACGTTCACCTCAAAATGTTATGATAACGGCGGAGATGCGATAGTAGAAATACATAATCCAATTACCAATGACTATTCTTTTAAATGTAAATAGCTGAGTTAAAAAACAGCTGGTCACTGAACAAGCTTACCTAGAAGAGGGCTAACGATTTAGCCCTCTTCTATACGTTAAAATATCGACGTATTAAGTCAACAATAAAGGAGTTCTTTATGAAACATGTCATATTAGGCATCTGCGTATTCGTATATGCCGTACTATTAGACTATCTAAAATATAACTATGGTCTTAACCTTATAGGAAAGGTGCTAATACTGTCCGTTTTAACTGGTGTTACGTATAAAATTATCGAGAAAATATATGAAAACCGAGAAACTACCTCAAAGAATTAAAAAACCTATAACCGCTCTAGATATAAAACAAACGCTGACAAATGGATGTCAGCGTTTGTTTTACTTGTTTTTATGAAGTGAATTATTTGCTCATAAAAGCAACAGATCTTAAAGTCTCACGATCTATACTCTATTGCTGATTACCATGTAAGGTGTTTGTAACCATTAAATCCTTACGTCTATAAATACTCAACACAATTCCAATTAAGAAAGCATTTAACAAGATCGGCATCAATCCGTAGCTAATAAACGGTAAAGACATATTTGTCATAGGAAAGAATCCGGCAATCATTCCTACGTTCCCAACTAGCTGTACAGTATAGACCATTACAACTCCTGCTAGTAAAAGCTTGCTGTACGTATCGTTTAGATTTCGGGCAATAAATATAATTCTCAGAGCAACTAAACAAAGAACCACAATAAGAATTGCTGCAAATAACCATCCGTAATAATACGTAAAACTTAAGAAGACGAAGTTAGTATGAGCCTCAGGGATAAATTGATCCGCAAATGAATGCTTGCCAAACCACCCTGCACCCACAAATAGATGATGTATTTCTAAGAGTCCAAATTTGGATGTTAAATATTCAGCGTTATAGGGATTTAAAAATGAAAGAACTCTATACTTCTGATAATAAGCAACGGTCATCCATCCAATTATGCCCCAAGCAGCGACTAACGCAAAGCCAGTTCCTAGGACAATGGCTATTTTCTTTTTATTTAGCTTACTCCACCAGATCATCGTAAAGGTCATGGCTACATATATAAAGAGCGTTGTAAGGCTGAATTGTAAAAAGAAATACGATGACAGAATGAACAAAAGAATAAATTTCCACATTTTAAAGCGATCGCTTTGAAAGAACCCTCCCCATGCCATAAGGAAAAAAGGAATGGCCATTAAACCTTCCATTTTTAAAGGCCCTAACTTAAAAACAGCTTGACCGTCTACGACGGTGTTAAAATGCCTTGTGAGGAACAATAAGAGTGCAGTACCTAATAAATAGAACATCCATCCTTTATTGGCCATCTTTCTATAGTCTATCAACATCATGCCAAGAGCTAAAACCCCACCTAAAACTACAAAGATAGCCTTATACATAGAAAAATGATTATCATTCATATACCCTTGGGACAGCAGTGGCAGAAACCCTAAAAGAAGAGCAGCTACAAATAAAATTAAGGTCATCCAGTCTACTTTCGGTCGATGAATACGGTTAAGACTTTGACCAATGCTGATGGGATTTCCCATTTGAGTAACAGCCTTGGCTTCTGCTTGGTCTTCGCTTATCCCTTTTTGCAGCCAATAGTTTTTCACTTCGTTTAAATGATGATGCAATTCCATGGAAACAAATGCCCTGGCTTCTTTTGATTTAATTTGCGATTGCACTTGTTCTAAAAATGAATTTCTTTGTTCACCCATATACTCCTTCACCCCTCTAGTATTTCTTTAAAACTTATGTGGTTAGATAATGGCTGCTCTGCCACTTTTTTAAGTAGCCTGCGCCCCTTTTTATTTAATTGATAAAACTTTGCTCCGTCTTCTTGCCAGCTGCTCGTCAATACACCTTTTAGCTCTAGTCGATGGAGGATGACATATAAAGCCCCTTCGTTTTCTTTAAAGTTTAAAATCCCTCGGCTTTGCAGTAAGCTGACTAACTGATAGCCTGTTTTTTCTTGTACAAGCAGCTGCATAATAGCGATTAAAATTTCTTCGTCGCTATGAGTCTCTTGCTTTATTTTTTCGTGAATGCTTTTCTTATGGTTTTCTGTAAATTTCAGCTGAGCAAACACTTCACGATTCATTGTTTTTCTAAGATTTTTAAGACGTTTATCCATGACTCATTCCTCCAGCATTTCTTTTAAAAGTGATTTTGCACGCCTCAGTCTTGTTTTTACTGTATTCGTTCCGGTTTTGGTTACGAGCGCAATGTCTTTAATTAACAATTCTTCATAGTAAAAGAGGTAAATCACTTCTTTATATTTGGTAGGCAGCTTCATAACAGCTGACATCAGCTCGTGGTCTTCTTCGTGTTGAATAACAGCTTCCTCTATGTTTTCTTTTTCACTTATATGATTTGGAAAATAGTCTGTCGCCGGTATAATGTTTTTGTTGTACCAGCTTTTTAAAAAGTCTTTACAGTGGTTAATTGCGATTTGCCATAACCACGTCCGAAACTTGGATCTACCGCTGTACTTGTAAAGATTTTTGTAGCATTTAATAAAAATCTCCTGCGTCAAATCCTCCGCAACCGCTACGCTGTTTACATATGAGTAAGCCAGCTGCAAGATTTCCTGTCCATATCGATCCATAATTTCATCTATCACTAGTTCTTTGTCTTGCACGTGTATCCATTCTACGGTTAGTTCTTTCACTTCTGCCTCTCCTTTCTTGTTCTTAGACGAAGCGTTTTATAAAAAGGTTTTTATATTTTTATTTTTATTTTCTAGATAATTGCATCTGCACGAAAAAAAGGTTCTCTACACGAGAACCTTTAGTAGTACTTTTATGTACATGCTATGAAAAAAGATTGCCGATGAAGATAATAAACCCTGTCACTAGAATTAACCCAGCACTAATTACCACTGTTAGAATACTTCTTAGAGCCGATGCCCAATTGTTTATTCCAAAGAAACCTGCAATGCCGATAAAAAATAGAATAATTGCTAGACAAAAATTTATATTCAATAATGCTGAATAATAAAAAGCGATGAAAAAGAACACAACGCATGGTAGTGTAAAGATAAATGACCAAAAATTGATAACTCCTGCCATTTCAACTAACCTCCCCTACCTTTGAAACTTTCACTTTTAAACACATTCTTAAATCATTTATTTCGAGCCTGGTTTTAAACACTGCAAGAAGAAATCGCAAACTTCAGTTTGAATAAACTGCTTCTTTAAACTGCACAATAAATACTCTAATTCAAATTCCTGATAAAAAATTTTAGCAGCAACCGATTTTAATTCTTCTACAGTTGGTTGTTCTGACACATATAGTTTATCTAACTCAAGGTTAAATGGCGAAAACAGCTGATCATCTTGATATAATACGGAAATATCTTCACCTTTTATTCGGCAGCTAAACACACCTAGTATTTTTAAAAATGCCTGAACTTGATTTTCTTCAAACTCATGATCAATCGCAAACATAAAAAAAGGATGTTCCTCAGGGTTAATCATATGTTTCATGAGACTCATTTGATATTTTAATAGCTTTACTTCTTTTGCTACGTCCAACTTCTTCACATCTTTCTTAGAAAATGATACTGCTATACTCTGTGGATTTTACCATAATCTAGTAGTGATAATAAACCATTTATAGGGGTATCACTTTGTAATTAATTGGATAATAAGGTATATTGTTATAAATAGGAAATTACTTTATAAATTGAAAGCGAGGATACATATGGGCTTATTAATAATTGCTGCTATTATCACGTTATCTGTGATTTTAGATTACTTTATCTTTGACTATGACGAGAAGCACTGGGGCTGGTTGAAGAAAGCTTCTAAACCAGTTAGAAGAAGTGTTATTGGGTGTTACTTGCTTATGTCATTTGTTATTTATTTTAGTTTGAGTCTTCCGTATATTAAGCCTTTTTTATAAATATTAGTCTACCTAAACTGGTTAGCCTATAACTCTTACCCAAAAGTTACAGGCTAACCAACTCACTTAACCACCACTACAAATTGTTTATCTTCAAATGTAAACATCTCCCCTAATTCATAGATATACTTCTTTTTATCTAATTTATAATGCTTTCCCAAATAAAGCGTTTTTAAGTTAATACTCGTATCTAGACTGGAATCTTTTTCTTCCGCTTCATCACCGTCCAAGCAAGAATATAATTCGATGTGACAACCCTCTATAAGGTGTTCTTCAATATATGTAAAAAGCTCTCTCATGGATTTCGGGTGCACAGCGCAAGATAATTCGTAGATATATGGCAAGGTGAATACATGCTTTATATCGCTGTACCCTTCAGTTAAGTAATTGATACTAATACCGTACGCATCTTCTTCTTTTTCATAGATTGTAATCAGCTTTTCTTTCTTTTGACTTTGATTAAAAGAAGAAACTTCGGATAAAGGCACCAACTTTTCTTTTATGCCAAAGCTTCCTGTAGGCAATTCATAAGGAGAACCTATATAGTGATGTATCGTCATATTCGTCACTTCGCTTTCTCTTTGCTTATGTAAAATACTATTATTCTATCACTCTTATTAAGATTACATACAAATACAAGGAAAATATGTATAATAAAACCAGGGGTGACAACATGAAAAAACTACTGCCTTTTCTATTTCTAGCCGCTCTTTACTTGTATGACTCTTCATACAATCATACTGCTTTTTTACATAAACCGGTTGTTTCGGCGTTTTTATATGTAGGTGCTATTTTTGCCTGTTCGCTACTGCTTGTAAATGTAAAAAAAGATCGAGCTGTTTAAGCAAGGAGATTACTATGAGCTATAAAATTGTATTTTTTGACGTGGACGGAACTCTTACTCATCACGAAAACGGGACGATTTCCACCAAAACTCGAGAGATTGTAAAAAGTTTAAAGTACAAAGGATTAAAAATCGTAGCCGCTACCGGAAGGCCTTTATCTCTCTGTGAAGAAATTAGAGAATTAGGTATAGATACGCTCATTACCGCAAACGGAGCGTTTACTGTACATAATGAAGAAATCATTCATAAGCTGTCTATGGATAAGCACGCTGTGCGCGAAGTTTTTGAATACGCAGCATCGGAAAATCACGGCCTTTCATTTTACACAAAAGAGCTCAGCATGAACGGTGTCAAAGATAAAAATATTTTAAAAGCCCTGAACGAAACATTATCGCTCAGTGATTATCCTCAAATAAGTGAGCGTATTTACGATGAAGATATTTATTTAATGTGCTTATTCGCTGATGAAAAAACGGCTGAACAGTATGCACAGCGATTTCCTCATTTAATGTTTAAAAGGTGGCATCCTTTTGTCGTAAGTGTTCTTCAAGAAGAAATCACAAAGTCGGTAGCTATCCTAAACGTCTTAAACTATTTTAACATCGATCACTCCGAAGCTATCGCATTTGGAGACGGCGAAAACGATATTGATATGATCGAGTTAGCCGGCCTTGGAATTGCGATGGGAAATGGATCTGATAAGTTAAAAAGCGCTGCTGATTTTGTTACGAAGAAATCAGGTGAAGACGGAATTGAATTTGCCCTTAAAAATTTTGGCATTTTATAAGAAAGCAGTACGCCTAGATAATTTATCTAAGCGTGCTTTTTTCCCTCCATAAATGTTTCAGGATGTAGCTCCTCGGATTGAATGACAATGGCCGTCATGCCTTCTTCACTTCCCGACGTATGCCACTCTCCTTTTTCCCACATCGCCGCTTCTCCACGTTTAATGGATACTCGTTTTTGATCTCCTCCTGTTACCCATCCTTCACCTTCGACTACGATAAACAGCTGAGGTATAGGCGCTGGGTGATGTCCTACCGTTCCTTCTCCATCTATATACATATAGCCAATCGTAGCCGCTTCGTTTGTTTGAATCATTTTTACGTAAGTAGCTAAATGCGACTGATATTTTTCTACTTTTTTGCCGTTTTCTTTACTGCATGTATAGATTTTCAATGTGCACCTCTTCTTGGTTCATTACGATTTTTTATTTATTTTTATTGCGCTTAAGATACTCGGGCGGAGAAACAGATTCAACAAATAAAGCACCGTCTAGCTGATCACGCGGTACAAATAAATTCGGCATAGTACCGCTTTCTAAAAAGATCGTTTTAGTGAATATCCACTTGTTGTCTGAGTTTTTTTCAAGCTGTGAGAAATCCGTAAATAACGCCGGTGACTGCACTTGATGCATGTAATCTTCTAGACTTTTTTTAGGCGGCTTCTCTATTTTGTATGGCTGCCCTGTATCCGTATGTATTTCACCTTCATACATAAATAAGCCTAAGTAATAAGACTGTTTTTTTATTTTATTAGAGACAATTGCTCCTAGAGGTTCAAATCCCGTAAACGTTTTGTATTGCTTGAAAATATGAAGATTATGGGCCCAAATAATAATTTTTTCGTCAGGATACAACTCCTGACAAACCCACTCTAGATTTTCTTTCATCCTTTTTTCTCTTACTTTTTTATAGGTTCGGTGGTTATGGTGAATATGGTTAACAAAATATAAGCGATTTTGCAGGCATCGAATAATTATTTTAACTTTACATGCAAGCTCTTGATTTTCAAGATACAAAACGTATTCTTCATGTAGATAAGCTTCTAAGTCCGCTATTACTGCGCTTGCTTTTTCTTTAAACTCTTCAAACTCATGCAGCATTTCTGCTGGGACTTTTTTTCTTCTCGCTTTATATTGCCCTAGCTGGTAGTACCATTTATATACGCCTGCTTCAATGTATTCTATCTTTTCTATTACGTCTTTAGACACTACGGGACTCAGCTGCTGAACAAATTTTATGAAAAGATCTGGATTAGAAGAAGGATTAATATCTATTCCTATTAAATTTAAATCTGAGTTCTTTATTAGCTGAGACAAAGACAGATTTTCTTTTGTTGCCCATAAAGAATAAATCGCGTTTTTTAAAAAGTCTTCATCTGTAAACTCTTTCTTTAACTCATTAGCGCTGTAGCATTCAGCTAATCCGCTTTCAAATGCCAGTACGGTAAAATTCATTTCTTTATGTAGAAATTCTATTATTTTTGACTTCATCATATTATGTTCTCTTATGTTATGACCGTTTTCCCCTAACCACACAACTCTCTTATCTTTTACGATATGACGGAGAAATTCAAACTCTTGCGGCGTACATTCAGTTGGTTTGCTTAAATGGATTGAGTTTTCAGATAGCCATTCTATAGAGTTTAAATACTTCTCTTTTCCTCTAAAAAAAATTCCCATACCCTATCCCCCTTTATCGCATTGCCTATTACTTCCATTTTACTAAAATACAGCTAACACTTCACTATTTATGTCCGGTAACTAATCAACAGCAAAAAGACCTTATAGATATCTCTATAAGGTCTTATCTTTCTAGAATTCTAGATCAACTCATCTCGCTGAGCTTTCTCCAAACGTTCTTTGACTATTTTCTTAAACGCATGAGGATCATCTACACGAATGGCGACCTGCTTGTATTTCTTTTTAATCCCCATAAAAAGTGTCGCCTCTCCTGGAGACTTTAGTGTTAATAAAAGATCTGGATAAACTTTTTCAAAATCACGTGCAATAAATTCAATCGTGGTGTTAGGTATTTTTTGTTCGAGGATGTGAGTGTCTTCTATTATTTCTTCAATATCTTTAAAAGAGATTTCCATACGCTTGGCTAAGCCAAACGAAACGTATATACGATCATCTTCCACTCGTAAAGGGTTAAGCCTTAATGCTTGAATGTCTCCTATAAAGAAAACAATGCTGTAAATATTAAGGAACAGTAAAACAACTGAAAGAATGATTGACGTGTTGTGCAGGAGCCAGTGAAGCCCTAATGTTTCAATAACAATCGCGTGAATAATCATAATTTGAAATGTAATAAAACTTGAGCGTTTATACAGAGTAAACGTATCCCCTTCAGTACTCGGCTGCTTCTTCCACGTTCCAAACGCATAGTAAAACATCAGCATTTCTGAACACAGTATGTGTATAAACGTTTGTTTGGGAAACTTTTCGTTTATAGCCCGCGAAAAGGAAAATAAAAGCGGTAAAGAGCTTGATTTGACTCTTTTCAAAATAGGCGGTACGTTTTTAGCCAGCATAAACAGCAGCGAAAGTTCAAAGAAAATGAGTACCCCTTCTATGCCAACGCCTAGCCACATAACCGACTGAAAAGAAGCTAAATATTCACTTGGAATGATAAAACGCGCAGCAATAAGACCTGTGGCCATTAATACAATAAAATATTTTACGCTGAACTTACGTTGCCAAGCTAGAAACAAGAGCGGAGCCACAAGGCTTAAATCTAAAATAGATCCTACTACCACTCCGTTGAGATCAGCAGGCAAAGACTGAGTTCCAAAAGAAGAATGATATAACACATAATTCGAGCTTATCACTAATAACAACAAGAAAAGAGCAACAAAAGAAACTGTTTTTTTATGAAGAACCAAACAACCCACCTCACTTTTAGTTGGCGAAACATTACAATTCCTGTTACTTCCATTTTAGCAGTGTAGTTGACTTAAGTCACTTTGTAACATGGCTTTGTGTTATAAAATCCATTTAAAGATATCGACTTTTTTATCGTTATTACCTGAAATTGTCTGAAGAAGCTTCCACCCTCTGTTTTGGTAGTATTCAGAGGCGGTTTCAGTCTTTAAATAAAGCTCTTGATATCCTAAGCTCTTAATTACCTTTAATCCTTCTAGTATGAGAGTTTGACCTACACCTCTACTGCGATACTGGGGCTTTATGTACAAGGAAGCAAGCCAAGGTTTGTATACACCTTGTATTTTTAAGTCGTTTTCAAAAATTGATACGGTCCCTACGCACGCTTCTCCTTCTAGCGCAATGAGTGTAAGAGGCAAATCATCTTTTTGCGTGTGTGAAAAGAAGGTTACAGCTTCTTCAAAAGTCATCTTGCTAGTTGTGTTTTCCACAAACTCTTTATAGATCATAGAGGCGACTTCTTTAATATAATCAGGATGATTAGACAAGAAATCAACTGTCATGGTTTTTCCTCCGCGTCTTAATGGTTCTCCTCATTTCCATATGCACGCCCTTTCTTTTTCAAATGCTAGACACGTATTCCGCTATATGAAAAGCCTTTAACATCTGCAATGTATTTTAGACTTTAACTTTTATTGGTGTCGTTTATGCGCACTCTTGAAACAGACTTTAAGCTATCTCCTTCAAAAGATAATTTGTAGATATCAGGCATCTGTAAACTCTTCCAAAACTCAAAATCATACTTTGCATCAAAATAATTCATGATTAACACCATGATGTTTCCATGCGTTCCAACAACAATATTTTTTCCTTGATACTTTTCTAAAATGTTACAAATACATGCTATGCCTCTTTGCTGAGCTATGATATTTGACTCTCCTCCTGCTAGAGAAAATAAAGGATCTTTCCACACTTTTGTGATTGCTGTTTCAAAATCTTCTAAAGGATCCGAGCTTAACTTTCTTTCTCTCAGATCATATGCCAGTTCAATATCTAAATTGAATTGATTGGCAATTCCTTCGACTGTTTGAACAGCTCGTTGATACGGACTGGAAATCACAAGATGTATCTCTTCGTTTTTAAGTGAACTCGCAATTTGCTCAGCATCTACCATTCCTTTTTTTGATAAAGGTCTATTGACTTCATCAGGTGTATACATCGAATGAGCGTGCCGGATCAAATATAAATTTGTCACATTTTCTCTCCTCTTAAAACTGTTGTGTATGTGTAATTCATCTTTTCATGTTAGAAGCGCCCTACATCTCAAAAAAGCTATGTCTTTCCACTTTACAAACTCTAAGCGAAAACTTTTGATACCATTCTGTTTTCCCTTTGTGCTGGGCTGCGCGGTGGGCTGAGTTTTCTTTCCACATTTTGATTGATTCTAAAGAATCCCAGTATGAAATGGTAATGCCTAAATCTTTGTCCCTGGCACTTTCTATTCCTAAAAAGCCTTTTTGTGCAGAAGCAAGCTCTACCATTTTGTCTGCCATAACTCTATAACCCTTCTCACCTTCCGTTCTTTCAGAAGCAAAAATAACGGCATAATAAGGTGGTTCGGGGGTTTTAGAGATTCCACCCATATTGATTTCCTCCTTTAGAAGTCAAATTAACAGTAAAAAAGTATAAGTGCATAATTAATTTTTCTATTACCTTTATCTTCTTTTAGTACTATTTTTATAAATTCCATTATAATACTTTTTTAAGTTTACCTATACAAAATGTAACATTTAATAGCATGTAAAGATAAATACTCCATACTGTAGTTTTTGATTTTTGAGACGCTGAAGAAAAACTTGGACCGATAGATAGTTACCGAGAGGTGTTTTTCAGTTTCCTTTATCATTCTATTTAAAATCTCAATTCACATAACATATAATAACCATAAAAATAAAGAAGATTCTATAACAGTAAGTTTCTCTTATTTTATAGCATAAACCTCTTTATTAAATGCATAGATTTATAAAATTTAAAAAGGGCTTAAGACAAACTTAAGCCCTTTTTTCTTGAAATTATTATTTATTAAACGAATATATTTGGAAAGCTTAAAAACTTCCTACACCGGCTATATTTTAAGTCTCCAACTATTAAATACTAGTGTTTAAAAACACGGTATAAATGGCACTTGATGCAGGAGTTGGATTAGCAAATAGTGAGAGAGCAGTATCAGCTGCTATAGGATTCCCTGAAATATTACTAATCCAGGTAGCTGTAGCGGGAGCCAGAACATAAGGTGAGCCGTTTGAAACAAATACCACAGACTGCGGTCCTACAGCTGTAGAACGAATACTGAATTTGAAAGTCCCACTCGTTGTAGCAGTTACCCTCAATACAATAGTTGATATAATATTGCTTGTTAATGGTGCCGATGCATCGTTTATTACATCTGAACATATTTGAAAGCTATAAGAGCCAGGTGATAAGTTATTAACATTTATAGAACCTGAGAAACCTACTACGCTTCCTGATCCTCCAGTTACATATGGTATAGTTTGAGAAGTTGCGCCAGGTGATCCAGCGACTCTTTGGAATCCTGTGTTAACACCACCAAACAGAATAGCTTTTGTATTGCCACCAGGAGTTCCTGCTGGTCCTTGCGGTCCCGCTGGACCTTGAGCTCCTACTGGCCCTTGAAGCCCTTGCGGTCCTGCTGGACCTTGAGCTCCTGCTGGCCCTTGAAGCCCTTGCGGCCCTGCTGGCCCTGGAGCTCCCGCTGGCCCTTGGAGCCCCTGAAGCCCCTGCGGCCCCTCAGGCCCCTCAGGCCCTTGAGCTCCTGCTGGCCCTTGGAGCCCTTGCGGTCCCGCTGGTCCTTGGAGCCCCTGAAGTCCCTGCGGCCCCTCAGGCCCCTCAGGCCCTTGAGCTCCTGCTGGCCCTTGGAGCCCTTGCGGCCCTGCTGGTCCTGGAGCTCCCGCTGGTCCTTGGAGCCCCTGAAGTCCCTGCGGTCCCTCAGGCCCCTCAGGCCCTTGAGCTCCTGCTGGCCCTTGAAGCCCTTGCGGCCCTGCTGGCCCTGGAGTTCCTTCTGGCCCTTGGAGCCCCTGAAGCCCTTGCGGTCCCTCAGGTCCCTCAGGCCCTTGAGCTCCTGCTGGTCCTTGAAGCCCTTGCGGCCCTGCTGGTCCTGGAGCTCCCGCTGGTCCTTGGAGCCCCTGAAGTCCTTGCGGGCCCTCAGGTCCCTCAGGCCCTTGAGCTCCTGCTGGCCCTTGAAGCCCTTGTGGTCCCGCCGGCCCTTGAGTTCCTGCTGGTCCTTGGAGCCCCTGAAGTCCTTGTGGCCCCTCTGGCCCTTGGAGCCCTTGCGATCCCGCTGGTCCTTGAGGTCCTTCGGGCCCTTGTGGTCCTGGAGGCCCTCCCGCTGGTCCTGGAGGCCCCTGGGGTCCTGGAGGTCCCGGAGATCCCGCAGGCCCTGGAGATCCCGGAGGTCCTGGAGATCCCGGAGGTCCTGGAGATCCCGGAGGTCCTGGAGATCCTGGAGGTCCCGGAGTTCCCGGAAGTCCCGGAGTTCCCGGAAGTCCCGGAAGTCCCGGCGGTCCCGGCGGCCCTTCTACACAACAAATTTCACAGTTACAAAAGTCGTCACATCTTTTCTCATATCGAGTATTAGTACGACAAGAATAGTCTTCTCTCGCACTTTTGGATTTTTTAACGTATTTTTTTTTACTGTAACTCGTCATATATCTCACACTTTCTACATTTTTTAATACAGTATGCATGAGCAAATGATAATGTTTTTAAACACAATAATTTTGTACAATTAAATAAAATTCCCATATTCTATTTTGCACACAATAACCAAAATAAAGATTCCCAAAAGGTCTTATAGCTCATTTAGTACATATAAAAGCTTATTAGTTGATATATCAACTAATAAAGAGTAAAGTTTTTCTATAATAAAGGTTAAAAGCGAAAGGATGAGTAAGATGTTTAAAGACGGTTATGTAAAAGTGAATGATGTAAACCTCCATTACGTGACAAAAGGTGAAGGCGAGCTTATGCTATTTTTACATGGCTTCCCTTACTTTTGGTATACGTGGCACCATCAGTTAGAAGAGTTTTCGAAAGATTATCGCGTGGTAGCGGTAGATATGCGAGGCTATAACTTATCAGATAAGCCAGCAGAAATTTCTTCTTACAGCATGCCTCTTCTAATGGAAGATGTAAAACAGTTAATTGAAGCATTTGGTGAAAAAGAGTGTGTGTTAGTAGCACACGATTGGGGCGGCGCTGTAGCATGGGCATTTGCTTATACGTATCCGCAGTATGTCAAAAAGTTAGTGATGTTCGATGCACCGCATCCTTATACATTTATAAGAGAGCTTGCTGAAAACCCTGCTCAACGAGAAGCAAGCAGCTATATGAGCTTTTTCCAACAGCCAAATTCTCAAGATGAGCTACTCGCAAATAATAGTGAAAAGCTAAGAAACATGCTGACGGAGCCTGGCATCAAAAAAGGCTATTTAACAAAAGAAGAAGAAGCTAAATACGTAGAGGCGTGGAATCAGCCGAATGCGATGAAATCCATGCTTAACTACTACCGTGCGTCTTCTCTTTATCCGTTTGAAGAGCGCGTTCATAAACCTGTTGCCCTTCCGCATAAAGTATTTCACTCTCCGACTTTAATTGTATGGGGAAATGCAGATGAAGCGTTTGAAAACAGTAATTTAGATGGAATTGAAGAGTACGTTCCAAACGTAACGATTCACCGCTTAGATGGTGTAGGGCATGCTCCTCAGCATGAGCAGCCAGAAAAAGTAAATGAATTCATGAGAAACTTCTTAAGCAAATAAACTAGAAAAAGACTGCAAAGTACAGGATACAACCGCTTTGCAGTCTTTTTAATAGATTATAAAACATATCATCGTCTATTTTTTGTAATTGGATTATTTTTCAACGTTTCAACAGATGTATATGGGGTATGAATTTCACTGTACAGATGCAGTCCCCCCAAAGGAACATGTACATTTCTTTCTTACTTACCCTTTTTGGAACTCTCTTTTTTGAGGGTTCTTTTTTTTATGCGTTTACTTCTTTCCCACCGGAAGAACAATCTTAAACAATGCTCCTCCCGTCTCCTTATTATCCGCTGTGATGCTTCCTCCGTGGTTTTTCACTATGGAATGAGCAATGTAAAGACCTAGCCCCAAGTTTCCGTGGCCGCTTGTTCTTGACGCATCTTCTCTGTAAAACTTTTTAAACAGCTGATCTTTGTTCGATAACGCAAAGCCGGGACCCGTATCATATATTTCAAAGATTACTTCGTTATGATGAATGACTGTCTTCCAAGCTATCTCCCCTCGTTCAGGCGTGTAGCGAATACAGTTTGTGATGATATTATCTAATACTTGAGAAATGCGCTGAGGATCTCCGTAAAATTGATTGGATGCATCTTCTACACTAGTTGAAGATACAAATGCAATCTCTTTTTTTTGACATAAAGGCTGGAACTCGTTTGCCTTCTCATGAACAAATGAGGGTATATGAATAGGCTCTCTCTTTACGGTAAAGCCCGGATTTTCTATGACAGATACTTCTTGCAGCTGATTTAATAGTTGAATCGAACGCTGTGTATTTGTGTAGATCGTATGTAAATATCGATTAAGCCTCTCCGGGTCCTTTTTGCTTCCTTCTACTAAAATTTCGGTGTGACCGTGAATAATCGTAAGAGGCGTTCGTAAATCATGCGCAATCGCAGCTGTCATATCTTTGCGGTCTTCTTCTAGCTGCCACTGTTTAGATAGCGATTGCTTTAATTCTTTTCGCATTTCTTCAAAGGCATGCAGCAGCTGACTTAATTCTTTGGCGTCTTGAGTGACGGACAGCGAAAAATCTAAATTATTATGCTGAATATTTTTGGCTGCGGTCATCAGCTCATTAAAAGGCCGTTCAATTTTTTTGCTAAATCGTCTTCCAAACAAATAAGCAAACAAATAAAAGTAAAGAAACGGGCTGGCTAACGATAAAAACGTTACAAGCGCAACAATCCATTTAATATTTGGATTAGCCGAAGCCACATTTAATTGATATCTTAACGCAATCGCCCCGTTTACTTCGTCTTTTGAATTAAAAAGCGGATAGACTTTTATAATATATTTACCTGAATGAATATTTGTATTGACCTGAGAATAAAGATTCCGTTTATTTTTTATGTATGAAGTGGACATGGATCCATACACGATTTGTCCTTCTTTATTTATAATTTGATAATCCATTCCTTCTAGCGGAATAACCGCTTCTACTTGGCTTTGAACATCTTTCGAAAGAAGCGCATCCTCTTTTTTATTCACAAACTGCAAAATATCAGGAATTTGTTTTTCATAATAATTTGCTGGATTCAGTGCTCCGGGCATAAGAAACCAGTTCACTAAGATGACAATTCCCCACGTTAAAAGCGTCGCAAGCAGGCTGTACAGCAAAATTAAATGAAAAGATAAAACAAACTGCGCTTTTAACGTCGCCCGGTTCATCCATTTTTTTATTTTACCCATTTGTAGCCAATTCCCCAAACGGTTGAGATATAAGGCGTTTCGTCATACTTTAATAGTTTTGCTCTAATTTTCTTCACGTGTTCCGTAATCGTAGACGAATCCCCTTCCGCGTCGTAGCCCCAAACTTTTTCATACAGCTGCTCGCGTGTAAACACCTGACCTGGATGAAGAGCGAGGAAATGAATAATCTCAAATTCTCTTGAAGTAAACGGAATTACTTCATTATTATGTAAAATTTGATAGCCATTTAAATCAATGGTTAACTCTCCAAAGTGAAGCCTGTTATAGGAGTTACTGTTAATTCTCTGCTCTCGGCGCAGATGGGCGTAAATTCGGGCTTTTAGTTCTTTCATGCTAAAAGGCTTAACTAAGTAATCATCTCCACCCACTAATAGTCCTTTTACTCGGTCCTGCTCCGTTTGTTTGGCACTTAGAAAGATAATGGGGCATGATATGCTTTTTCGGATCATTTCACAAAGTGCAAAGCCGTCTATGCCTGGCATCATCACATCCAGCACAATTAAGTCTGGATTTATTTTTAACTTTGTTAACGCTTCTTGCCCTTCGTAAGCAAACACCACCTCATATCCTTCATCACTCAGCGCATCTTTCATAAATGAAATAATGTCTTTTTCGTCGTCCACTAGTAAAATTGTTTGCTTCATCTCCATCTCACCCTACCCATTCCTTCTTTTTCCATACGAATAGGTTTATTATAAGGCTAATAAGCAAAATTGGAAATAATAGGTTCACTAAAAATTCAGAGTTTGGCCTACTTAATTCATGAAAAACAGAATCGGTTACCGAGAAAAAGAAGCTTAGTTTATCTGACACATACACACTTCCAATTAAAGCACCAATGGTTGCGACGTAAGATAAAATGGAATTAGGCATAAGAACACTCAGGATACTCCCGATACTAATAACCGCTATAAAGATGCAAAAACAAATGCCGTAAAATTTCAGCGAATATAGTAACGCCCCTAAAGTCCCTAGCGTATGTCCGCCTAAAAATGTTGTTTCATTTACATGAGGCATAACCATTTTCCCAAGGCATGTCCCCACTACCCACGTAATACAAAGAATAATAAAAACTAGTAAACATTGAACCGCCCACTTTACAAAAAACAGCTTCACGCGATGGTGCGGTCGAATTAGTACCATGCGCAGAGCTCCCGACGTATACTCGCCGTTAAAGCTATCTGCCACAAACATAGGAATGACAATAAACGTAATCGCAAAGGATAGGTCTCGAAGAAGCAGCGGTGCTGAATTTAAAGAATCAATTTTCACGTCATGAGCCGCATCAAAAAATGAAATGCCTCCCCTTTGAAAGAAAAAGAACCAGCTAAAAGCAAGTAACCCTATGTACACACCTAGTACCACCGCTGTTTTCTTTCGTTTAAACGTTCGCTCTAATTCACTGATAAAAAGTCCTGTCATCATGTCTTCTCTCCTTTTATAGAAATGATTCTTTTTTTCGAATAGCTAAATACGTTAAACCACCAAAGAATAAAATATAAAACCCTAACACGCCGAAATTCCACCCTACAAACTGCGGTTTTTCCGCCATCATGACTGTGATCCCCTGCCATTGAATCATCGGTACGGAAGTAAAAAACAGCTGTCCAAAGAGCTCTTCACTCATCCACTGCCTAAATCCTCTTAATAAAGTAGGATACGAAAAGGAAATCAGTATAAAAGCAACCCCAACTCCAACAGCCGTAGTGGTCGTTTTGCTGATAACAGAGATAAAAAACAGCACACAGCATATCGCAATAGTCGTTAAGTAGGCATATCCATAAAACGAAAGATTATATACTAGTGCTTCTTTTATGTTAAAAGCATGACTGTGATAAAACACAAAGTAGCTTTGCGGGTGTTCAAACATCAGAAAGCCTATCACATAGCTCATACAAAAATACGTAATAAAAAACAGTGCATTAAACAGCAGAATCACTGCGACTTTTGCTAGGATAATTTCTTTAAACGAATACGAGCGGATCATGACCATTCGCAGCTGTCCGGATCTGTACTCTCCGGTAACAACGAGGGTAATAAAAACTAAGAACATTCCATTAAAAACGGTAAATAACATTTCGACTAAGCTCAGCACAGGAAAGTTTCCCGCAAACGTATACTCTGGTAAATCGACTGTGAGTGCTCCATTTTGTTTTTGGAGATAGGAAGAAGCGACCAACAGTACCAACGGCACTAATAGAAAAGTCAGCCACGCCACTTTTCTTTTCCAAAGTCTTTCCCACTCCGCTACTAACAGCTCCTTCATTGCGACACCAGCTCTACAAACGCATCTTCAAGATTTTTACCAGATGCTAACTGGTCCAGAGCGCCGTCCCATATTAACTCTCCTTCTCTCATCACAACAATTTGATCACATACTCGCTGTAATTCATCCAGCAAATGACTAGAGATTAAAATCGTTTTGTTATAGTCACGTTTTAAGGTGAAAAGCAGCTCGCGCAGTTCACGTACCCCCATTGGATCTAAGCCGTTGGCGGGCTCATCCAGTATTAATAAGTCCGGGTCACCTAAAAGAGCTTGAGCAATTCCGAGCCTTTGCTTCATCCCTAGAGAATACGTTCGAACTTTATCGTTTTCTCTGCCGGTTAATCCTACGATATCAAGTACTTCTTTTACTCTTTGCTGCCTTTCTTGTTTTGTCGAAAATGAATGCAATCGGGCTAAATTTGTCAGGTTTTCTTTTCCCGTCATATAAGGAAAAAAGATGGGCGACTCCACAATTGCACCAACGCTTTGCAGCGCTTCTTTTCTTTGTGAAACAATATGTTTATTATTAATAAAAACTTCTCCCCCGGTTGGTTTAATCAACCCCGTCAATAAACGAATTAACGTCGTTTTACCAGCTCCGTTTGGCCCTAGCAGTCCGCATATTTCTCCTTCACTGATTTGAAACGATACTTCTTTTACTAAGTGGCGACGCCTTACTTTTTTTGAAACGCTTCTTACCTCTAAAATAATATTTTTCATATTAAATCCCCCCTACACGTAGTATAGGAGGGAATTATAAAGAATTTATAAAGTTTATAAAAATTATCGTACAGGTTTTTTGGCAATGATAAATGCAACAGTTGCAAACAACAGTAAACATACGGATAAAAACAAATAGCCAGCACCTTCAAACCCTCTTACTTCTACATAGCCAATATAAAAAAGCACGGTGGCGGCAAGAACGGTAAGCATGGAGGGAAGCATTCTAATAACTTTGTTCCACTTCATCTTTCTGAACAGCCAGGTTACAAGGAGTACAAGTACACCTGGCAGCAGGGCAATCAGTAAAGGACCGCCTATCATCATATCTATCAACCTCTCTAAATCCTTTTCATTCACTTAAAATAGAGATAATCAGCTTACGGCTCAGAAATTCCCTGGGCAATCGCTAATAAAAACATCAAGCCAGAAAGCAACACAAAAAAGATGCTGTTTGCGATTATGCTAAACCACACAACGCTCGGCTTTTTTGTTCGGACTCCTAAAACTAATGCCACAATAAAGCCAACGTCTATTGCAAAAAATAGCCACAGCGGAATGGTCAAATCACCGCTTCTATTTGGAAAAATTGAATTTAGTGGGAATATCCGATTCGAAAAAAACACTACAAAAGCAGCCGCCAGCAGAATAACCGTTAATAAAATCGGCTTATTTTCTTTTGAAACACTCATTTCAAATACCTCCTAACTAAAGAAAATAATACCATATAATACTGAATTGAAATATACAAATTACAAAGTCTCAACATCAGAAAGAAAAAAGGCCGTAGATTTTATCTACGTCCTCTTTTTTTATTCATCTGGTACATATTCACCCCGCTGACAATCTAGCACTTCACAAATGGCTTCCAGCGTAGTGAAGCGTATAGTATAGTCTTTGCTTTTTTCAGTTTTTAAGATAGAGATATAGCTCATTCTAAATATTCTTTTGCTAAAGACGGGTTTAAATAACGAGCCATACCGGTTTTCATTTTACGAAACCCTGCTTTTCTATAAAACTCTTCATTGCCTGATGTGGAAACAAGATGAACGCAAGAAACATTCTTAAGCTGAGCAAGCAGGTTTTCTATAATTTGCTGTCCAATTCCTTTGTTCTGATAATGCTCATCAACCACGACATCATAAATCGCAGCATTAAATACACCGTCTGAAAGAGCTCTGCCAAACCCTGTTATTTTATTTTTATCATAAGCAATCGCTACTACGTTGCTTGATTGAAATACTTTTTTAATCTTTTCTTCATCATGCTTCTTCCACCCGACAGAGCAGTAAATTTCTTTCATTCTCGACCACTCAACATCTTCTATACAATTTGAAAGAGAAACCTTCATAGAACCTACTCCTTTTGTTTTTATATAAACTATTTCTGTTTTCAAAAACAAAAGTCCTTGGTGGATCATTCATTTATCTTTCAAATCATAACGAGTATTAAGGGTATAAAAACATATATTCAATATATAAATGTAGACAAAAATAAAAGTTCAAATCATATACGATTTGAACCTAAAATAAATACTCGATTATAGACTCCCTAAAAAATGAATAAATTTCTTAAGACTTGGAGAACGTTGCTTTCCTTTCTTTACCACAAAATCAATTCGAACGTCTTCTGAAAGCTCTTGATAGTGAATGCTTTGCATATCACCACGAGAATTTACTACGCTAGCTGGCACTACACTCATGCCAAGTCTATCGCGGACACCTTGTAAAATCGCTTCTAATGAATCAAATTCCATGATGTTGGCTTTATTTATATGATGTTCTTTTGAAAACGCTAATAGTCTGTTTCTATAGATGCAGTTTACATCACTATTGATGAGTAGCGTTGGTTGATCTGTTTCTTCTCTACCTTCATATAGAGGTGCGATGAGCACCACCTTTTCTGCATAGTGATAAGCCGTTTCGAACTGCGCTTCGTTATAAGTACCGCTAAGAAAAAGGCCGTCAATTTCCCCGTACGAAAGCATTTCTTGCAAGACTTGTTTTCTATCTGTTTTTAGTTTAACCTCGATATTTTTGTTTTCTTTCAGAAACGACGAGAACAAAAAAGGAACTTTAGTAGCAGAAACTGTCTGCGAGGCACCAATAATTAAAGAGTTTCTAAACTTATTTGGATTAACTTCTGCCTTAGCCTCGTCCATTAAACGCAAAATACGCTGGGCGTAGCTAAACAAAGCTTCCCCTCCTTCCGTTAACGTGACTCCTCTATTTGTACGTATAAATAATTTGGTATCTAACTCGTCCTCTAAGTTTTTCATTCGCTGGCTGATATGCGGCTGAACATATCCCAATATCTCCGCAGCTTTTGATAATGATTTGGCTTCTGCCACACATTTAAAAATTCGTAAGTCTTGGCTTTCCACTCTCAATTCCTCCGCTGATATCATTTTAAATGATACCTCTCTTAGTATTACCTATTATATCCTTTTTTTCATCGAAGATATAATAAAAGGTGGTAAGAGAAAGGAAGGTTTAAAGAAATGAATGATTTTAAAAATAAAGTATTTATTATTACCGGCGGCGGTACTGGCGTAGGTAAAGCAACGGCTTTAAAGTTAGCTGACATGGGCGCAAAACTTGTGATAAACTACAGCAACTCAGAAAAAGAAGCCAAAAAAGTTGTGGAGGAAATTGTAGAAAAAGGAAGTATGGCATTCGCTTTTAAAGCGAATGTAGCCAACGAGCACGAAGTGAGTGAAATGATTCATCAAACCATTGCACAATTTGGACGATTAGATGGTTTAGTGAATAACGCTAGTATTACCGCTCAAATTCCGATGCATGACTTAGAGTCTGCAACGGATGACGTATGGGACTCTTTATATGATGTAAACGTTAAAGGCATGTTTCACTGTGTAAAAGCAGCTGTTCCATATATGAAAAAGCAAACGTCGGGAGCGATTGTTAATGTAGGAAGTGTTGCGGGCACAACTGGGATCGGCTCGTCTATTCCCTATGCAGCGACAAAAGCAGCAATTCATACGATGACGAAATCGTTAGCGATTGCACTGGCACCACATATTCGCGTAAACTGCATCTCTCCTGGTGCAGTCGACACAAGGTGGTGGTCTGGCAACGAAGATAAAATGTATCAGCTTGCAGGAAATCTGCCTCTTCAGCGCATTTCCTCTCCTGAAGATATCGCAGATGCCATCTTGTTTCAGTTAAAACAAGAGTCCGTGACGGGCCAAGTATTTACGATTGATAACGGACAAACTCTTTAAGCATACGTGAATATCCCTAAAAATAAACCCCACTACTAGCAAGAATTAATAGTGGGGTTCTAACAAGGCTACTGATCCAAACTCTCTTTCCCCAGTGAAAACCCTTCAAACAGCCGGCCTCCATGTGGTGCTAATACTTTATCAACCAGTTGAATCACTTTATCTTTGCTCCCTGTTTTATAAAAGGTATCGAATGCCTCCACAAACTCTTTACTAAAGCGTTCATTATAGTCATTTAAAGATCGGACCATCCATTTAGAATCCCCAATCCAATGCCCCTTTGTTCTTAAAACAAATTCGTGCGTTATGTAAGCGAGCGTGTTGGCAATAAAAAGTGCTTCACCTGTATTTGAAGAACCGATTAAATCATCCAAGGCATCACTTATAAAATATCTTTTTAAGCTAATCGTCTCTTCCGACCATTTTTCCGGGCCTTTTTCCAGTAATTGTGTTGCTTCTTTTTTTATAGACTGGACAACCCCACTATCTACTAAAATAATTCCCTCGGAAATCATTCTCGGCAGTGATGGTCTAGCCCTCTTACAGTCGCTTTTAAAAAAAGCTTGGTATGAAGCCAGGTTATGAGCAAAAACTTCAATGGCCCATCCAAATTCAATGAGTGATTCTCTAAAAGAAGAAGTAAAACTATCATCAAAAATAACAAGATCAAGGTCAGACGTATGGGTAGCTTCGCCTCTCACCACGCTTCCGGCGAGTAATGCGCCTTGACAATTAGGATAATGCTTAGAAATAAATTGTGTAGCTGCTTGCAGCGGTTCTAACCTTTTTAGCTCTTTCATCGTATTCCTCCAGAAAATGATATCTATATTGTTTTTCTGGTTAGGGAGTGGAAATTCCTTTAACAATAAGTTCTTATTTAACCTTTCTGAACATGTCTACCGTATTTTCTTTTTGTTACCGTCATTTAAATGACTAGTAGAAACGATTGCTGCTCCCCATACATTCATAAATGACTCTTTTTATCCAAATCCTCCCTTGCCTTAAAGTATACTTTAACGTTTAAGCTAGTTTTATAGTTTTTAAAATACAAAAAAGGGGAAATACAATGCTGATTAAAAGAATGACGGTGCAACTTTCCGGTGGACTTCTAGCTAGACATACAGCTTTGTTTGTACGCGAAGCGTGTTCGTTTCAAAGTGATATTCTTCTTGCGAAACGTGGAAAATGTGTAAGTGGAAAAAGCATCATGAAGGTAATGGCTTTGGCTGTTAAGAAAGGAGATGAAATAACACTGCTGACAAATGGAGTTGATGAACAAGCTGCCGCTCGCACCCTTGAAGAATTTCTTTTAACTAAACATAGATAGAAAGCTGCCATGCTATTCCTTCCTTTCCTTTTTTCATAAAGTCATAGAAAGAAAATTTTTTTCAAAAAGGTCTTGCTTTAAAGTCGACTTTAACGTTTAAGCTAGTATTGTAGTTTTTAAATACATCAAACGACGAAAGGATTGTGTTTTTACTTATGTGTAATAATCATCAACATACAACAACATCACGTGTTTTAAGTGCGCCGCATGCAAAGGCAAAATTCGAGAACACGACAATCGAACGCAGAGAACTGCGAGCAGACGACGTTTTAATTGATATTAAGTTTAGCGGTATTTGTCACTCTGATATTCATAGTGCATTTGATGAGTGGGGCGGCGGGATGTTCCCGATGGTTCCTGGTCACGAAATCGCAGGAGTAGTTGAAGCGGTTGGAGAAAACGTAACAAAATACAAGGTTGGCGATCGCGTTGGCGTTGGATGTTTCGTTGACTCTTGCGGAGAGTGCGAGTACTGTGTGAACGGTGACGAGCAATACTGTACAAAAGGCGTTGTTCAAACGTATAACTCATTGGATTACGACGGAAACCGTACATACGGCGGCTACAGCCAAAAAATCGTCGTAAAAGAAGGATTCGTTGTTCGTATTCCTGATAATTTAAGTATGGATGCAGCAAGTCCTCTTCTATGTGCAGGGATTACAACATTTTCTCCGTTAAAGCACTGGAATGCTGGCCCTGGTAAAAAAGTTGCCATTGTAGGAATGGGCGGTCTTGGACATGTAGCGATTCAATTTGCACATGCAATGGGTGCTGAAGTGACGGTATTGAGCCGTTCTAACAATAAAAAAGAAGAAGCGCTAAGCTTTGGTGCGGATCATTATTTTGCAACAAGTGATGAGACGACATTTACTGAACTAGCAGGTCGCTTTGACCTTATCTTAAACACGGTATCGGCTAACCTGAACGTGGATCAATACTTATCATTACTTCGCGTAGATGGAACGCTTGTTAACGTTGGTGCACCGGCTAACCCAGATCAATACAGCGTATTCTCCCTTATCATGGGACGTCGCAGCATTGCGGGTTCACTTGTAGGCGGCATTCGTGAAACACAAGAAATGCTTGATTTTGCGGCTGAACACGGCGTTGCTCCTATGATTGAAGTTATCGATGCAAATCAAGTAGATGAAGCGTACGAGCGCGTTCTTCGCAGCGACGTTCGCTATCGATTTGTTATTGACATTTCTACACTGTAAGTTGTAAAAAAAACAGGCAGCTAATTCAATTAGCTGCCTGTTTTTTATTTCTTTATAAAATAAGAAAAACAAATGTTAAATTAAGCTTTAGATGAAAGCTCTTCTTGATACTTTTGCTCTAATTTATCATAGTACTCAATTTTTGTTTCCACTTTTCTAAAAGCTGCGTCCAGCTCTCTTTGTTTTTCCATCATTTTCTCTTTATGCTTTTCAAATATCTGCTTGCGCAAACCGATTGTATCATCACCTTCTTGTGTTAATTCAACAATTTTACGTAATTCTAAAAGAGAGATGTCTGTTTTTCGCAAGCAAATAATAAATTCCAGCCACTCGATATCGGACTCGCTAAAAATCCGATTTCCGTTTTCATCTCTTTTTATAAAAGGCAAAAGCCCTTGCTGTTCGTAGTATCGAAGCGTATGCGTAGGCAGCCCTACCTTTGCAGCGGCCTCTTTAATATGATATTCCATTCCACTATACCCTCCATCGCCATTCTTAGTACGGCGTTTGCTTTATGTATCTAAGCTTCCCTTTTCACGGGTGCTTTCAACTCATTTTCTAGGTTTCTACTATACGATATATATAATCGAATCCGCTATTTTCTTTGCTATGAGGTAACTGTATAAATAGTATCATAAACATTAAAGTAAACGTTAAGGCAACTTATAAAGAGCTGCCGTGAAGTCAGCAGCTCTTTTCATTTTTATATAAAATACGATTAATCTGCGGCCATCACTTTACTTAGTTCATTTAATAAATAATCAAGGGTTTGACTGATTCGAACTGTATTACGACTTGTAAGACCTTCTGTAAGTCCTAACATAACCATGTGCTCTCTTGCTGTTTCGATTTCTGTCATTAAGACTTGCATGACAACTCCTTTATACCACTTCACAGCTCATCACCCCTTTTTACTATACATATATCTCATATGCGGTAATCTTAAACCTATCATACAGGTTTTTGGGGGTGAATAGCGAGTTTTAGAGCTTCAACAGTTGTATTTTTTATGAAGTAAATATACTAATATACTTATTGAAATAGAAAGTATCACTCCACTTTCTACTAGAAGTTAAGAAAAGGCCTCCTAAGTAGAGGTCTTTTCTTATTTCTTATAAAGCAGTCTAATACAAAGCCTTAGCCTCTAAAATATTCTCTATAATACGAACCTTTCTCACACTCTATCTCATAGCGCAGCCTAGTTTGCTTTCTGTAAAGCTCTTCGGACAGCTCATTAAATTCACCTTCTGTGATAGATCCATGAATTAAATTGTTGAATAAATTATTAAGATGTTCAGTTAATTCTTGAAGTTTTTTTTCTTTCAATGAACGTCACCCTTTAAAATAATTTTCATCTTCTAAAATTATATCAAATAAAACGTTTTCATACGATATATTTTTTTAATGAATTATCGTATTAAAGTGATGAAAGTATTTTTTAACCACCGAAAAAACAGGCAAGGAGCTCAGATAAATCATTAATCAAATGATTTCAGCAAAAAATAAGCGGATAAAGACCGCGGACAAAAAGGCAAATGGTATCAACCGTTTTGACAAAAGCATAGGATGAAAAGAAAAATGAAACGAGAAAAGGAGAATGAGTATGCACTATACACCTTATTACCATCAGTGGCAGACTCCAGTGTATTACGGCTGGCAGCCATATAGTTATTATGCGCCGAATCACTATCACACCAGCGAACAATTTCAGCAAAGAAACGGTAAATTAAAGGACTACGGACCAAGACCTTTTGTTATTAACATTAATGAAGCGTCAAAGCAAAACAATACGTACCGCACTGCGTTATGGACGGGAACACATTTACAAGTGACGCTAATGAGTCTCAAGCCCGGTGAAGATATCGGCTTAGAAATCCACCCTAACGTTGATCAATTCCTGCGCATTGAACAAGGGCAAGGCGTTGTTCAAATGGGCAAAAGTAAAAACAACCTAACCTTTAAACGAAAAGTCTACGATGATGATGCGATATTTATCCCTGCCGGAACGTGGCATGATCTCACTAATACGGGTACCACTCCTCTAAAGCTTTACTCCATCTACGCTCCTCCAAACCATCCGTTTGGCACAGTTCATGTGACAAAAGCAAATGCCTTAGCTGAAGAACATTAACTAACATAAGCTCGCTAGAAAATCGGTGTACTACCTTTTCTAGCGGGCTTTTTTTAAACTTGCTATACATACAGGATTTTATAGCCAAGGAAAGAATTATAGAATAAACTAATCTTTTTAAACAGCTTAAAATAACTGAAAGGCAAACAGGCGATGAAATTATTTTATAAAATTCCCAAATCAAACGTAAATCCTTCTCTTAAATTAGCAAGAAAAATTCTATATATATCTGTAGAAGCAGTCATTATGACCATGCTTGTGATTAAATCTTTTACTGTGGCCTATGAAAACGACATAAATTTAATTCTCAGGCAGCTAAATGAACTAAAAGCTTCGATTGGCGGATTTGGCATAAACGAATCGTTATTTTGGTTTATGATAAAATGCAGTATTTGTACCATCGTTACATTTGATATTTGCTTATATTTTCGAAAAAAGCTAAAAAGAAACAAAAAAGATTTATGATTTATACGCTAAAGCCTTTACATTGGACCGCTGTTAATTTCCGTGCGAGGCTTCGCTTTCCGGGGGCGGACGATGAGCCTCCTCGTCGCTTGCGCTCCAATCAACAGCTAGAAGCATTTAAACACATGAAACCTACATTCAGCATATCAATAAAAAACCGAACAAGTTGGATTCACAATCAAGAATCAAACTCGTTCGGATCTTCCTTTAGCAAAAATACTTTTGCCCCAGCCTCATTTTAAATTGAAAAATAATAAAAGTAGAGGCATATCACGCCTCTACTTTCTGTTTAGAAATCTACATCGATATCTTCTTGAATGGTTCCGGTCACTTTTTCACTTTTAATTAATTGACCTTCTTTAAATGTTTCTTCTTCCTCATTTTTAACGGGTTTCAGCTGCTTATAAGAAGGAGCTGACGCAGAGCCTAGCTCTTTTTTAAGCAAATGAATTTCGCCTAACAGCTCCGCTCTTAATGAATGGACTAACGATTGAAAATCTTCTTCACGGCTGTCTTTCTTCCCGTTTTGTTCTACAAGCTTCGCTACATAATCTTGAAGTTCATTTGCCTGCTTGGACTCATACTCCTCACGATTTGCAGCAAGACGTGAATTCATTTCTTTTTTTAGTAAGTCAATTTCGCCCAACAGCTCTTTTCGAAGTGAATGAACGAGCGTTTCTATATCCTCTTCTTTACTCGTTTTTTGCAAGTCTTGCTGTATGAGTCCTACTATATAGTCCTGAAGCTCGTTTGCCTGCTGTTTTTCTTTCAGAAATGAAGACACTTCTGATGGAATGTTAGCAGTTTCGATTGTTAAATTTGCACGTTCATCTCTATTACTTGCGGTCTTTTCCCTTGCTCCCATCATATCTGCTGATAGATTGCCAGCTGTCAGAAACGCATTTGATAGTAAGTAAAACGGTGCAGCCATTTGGGAGCTTAGCTGACCGTACCAATCGTCTAATGCTTCCTTAAGGCGAGTGTTTTGATGACTCATGTATGCTCCCCCTTTTTAAACGTGAACCGCTGCGTTTGTTTCATGTCTGCTTAAAATTTCAAGACCGTATAAATTTAATTTGCGTGTCTCCGGCAAGAAAAGATGGTTTTCTTCTCTGATCTCTTCCCCGTACATGTTATCAATCTGCTCTGCAATAAACTGTTGAAGGATAGGAGCTAGTCCTCCAATATAAATATATTTATAGACTTTATCTTTTGGCGATGGAAATAGATTTTCAACTTTCGTTAATAAAATTTGCGTGTATTCTCTAAGCGAAGCGTGAATAGGCTCCGTGAGATCTACTTTTTTCCCGCTGTTGCCGTCTCTTTGCTCCATTTTTGCTTTATGGATATTGGCAATAATAAATTCTTCTAATGAACGAACATCTTCAAAATACTCAAGCAGCTTTTCATTTCTTAGCTTTTCAATATGCTTCAAATATGAAATATCCGTAAGACACTTCAACGAATTTCTGCTTTTAGGAGCTTGAAGTCCTGCAGGAAGCAGTGCCAGGTCAACCGTACCTCCGCCCAAATCTACAATCAATGTTTCAAAATGTTTGAATGCATTTGCTTCTTCTCTATCTTGTAATTCAAAATCTTTTTTGATCGCCCAGCGAGCCACTTCGCTTTCAATACGGCATTTGCTCGTTTCAATGTTCACAGTGACCGTTTTTTCTAACCCAGGAGTCAATACCGTAACCGTATGCTCTCCTTGAAAACGTTCGGCCATCTTCTGCTGCATTTCACTGAATTTATTTGTTTTCTTAAGCAGCCAAATCGGAAGCATAGTCGAGAAATAATTAATCGTCACATGATTATCCTCTTTGTCTTTTCCTTTAAGTATGTTGTAATAAGCAACTGAAGCTAAAAACATCACATAAGGAATATCAGATTCAGTTTTATTATGTAACTTATTAATATGGATATTGCCTAGCACATGTTTCTCTGCAGCGTCTCCTACTAAATAATACTTTTCTACTCCTTCAATTGCGGTAGAAATCAGTAAATTTTGAAGAAGTAATTCCGGTTCATTTACACTTGAAGGAAAATGACCCTCTGCCTGATCTTTTGTGATTTCTACTACGTTTGTAGGAATTTCATAGTAATAACCATCCACTAGCGTTTGAAAAATTGAGTTACCAAAATCAACGTTTTGACGTTTGATATCCATCCTTGTTTCTCCCCTTTATCTTTTCGTGACAACACTAATAAGTATATATTTTCCTCATTTGTTTGTCTAAGTATTTAAATAATTTATGTTATTCGAAATTGACAATTAATTAATTTTAGACGGCCAATGTAATTGAAAAGGGCTTGAAATGCTTCTTTTTACCAGTACCCATTTTTACAAGGAATGTAACATGTGACGCTGTGACTTCCCCTTAAATTTTTCGTAATATAAGCCTTTCTTTTATTTTTTAGAGACACGAGAAAACTAAGAGATGGAAACATAATTAAATCAACCCAATCGAAAGACGAACAAATGAGATAAATGAGTTGGACTGCTTTTTACACCGCTGGTGATTTCCGTGCAGGACTTCGCTTTCCGCGGGCGGCCGGTGAGCCTTCTCGTCGCCTATGCTCCTGCGGGGTCTCACCTGTTCCGCTTTTCCCGCAGGAGTCTTCGTCTTGCCCTCCAATCACCAGCTAGAAGCAGTTACATACATGAAACCTACGTTCACCATAACAACAAAAAACCCGAACCATCAATTAGATTAATAGTTCGGATTTAACGTCAACTAAAATATTTTTGTCCCAGCCTCTAGGCTTTTTTATTTATTAATAACGCCATTTGTCTTTTTTTCTTTGCGGATTTTCTGGCAGTTTACTGAAGCCTATTTCTTCAAGACCTTTTTCTAGCGTTGCTCTTGTTTTGATTGTTCCAAAATCGACGCCTAAATCAACAACGGTTTGCGCGATTTCCGGACGTATTCCGGTAATCATCGTTTTAGTGCCGATAAGCTGTAAGGCTTTTACAATTTGAAAAATATTGTCCGCTACCATCGTATCGACGATAAGAACACCTGAAATATCAAATATTAAATAACTCAGCTGCAGCTGAGCGCTTTTTTCTAAAGCCGTTTCCATAATAAGCTGCGAACGATGCGTATCAATTTGTCCAACGATTGGCATCACAGCGATTCCTTCAGAAAGAGGAACGATGGGAACTGATAATTCTTCTAGCGCTGCATAAGCTCGTTTTATGGTTTCGGTATTATGTTCTTCATAGATTTCGACAAATATATGATTAAGCTCATCAAGCATCGGATCAATTTTTTTACTTACATCAAGCATCGTAATAGGAGCAAACTGCTTCTGCTGCAGCTCTTCTGTAAAAACGCCCCATATCACTGTTCGAAACAGCGCGAGTGATTTTAACGTTTGCCTCAAAGAAAGTCCGTTTTCCACAGCCACTTTTCCTATATCTGTACCCCACTGAACGATTTTCTTTAAAATGACCGAGTGTTCTTCGAATAACGACTCGCCTAAATACTCAATGAGTTCTGCTCTCCATCTTAAAACTTCGCTTTCTTCGTGGTAAACAAGCTTCCGCTTATATTCAGAGTCCATCAGATCAGAAAATTGCATCGCTAATTCCTGTTTATTATTGATAATTTTCTTCCCTATATATAACAACTCATCCCTCATTTTTTTCTTTATCTCCTTTAGTTAGCAGAATTAACGATTACATTTTATAACAATAGTTATGTCACAGACAATATAAAAATATAACCGAAATGAAAAAATTGTTAAGCCCTACCTATTTGCTTTTATCCCTACTCTTCTAATCGGTATGCCTACCATAAACATGATTGAAATTTCAGCGTTGGGGTAAAAACTACTATGAATTTATTTCTATACTTATAAGGGGGATTTTTCAATGAGCAAACATAAAGGAACCGTTAAATCGTTCAACCAATCAAAAGGATCTGGATCTATCACACCCGAGGACGGATCAAAAGAAGTGTTCGTTCACTCCAATGCGATCGACCATGAGGAATATAAAAACCTGTCAGAAGGACAAAAAGTAGAATTTGAAATCCAAGAAGGAGCTAAAGGACCCAGCGCTATAAAAGTACACCCAGTTGACTGATAGAGTGACATTTACATACAGGTTATCGGTAGACTCTCGAATCAAATACCCTTCGAATAAAAACACCTCTTCGACTTTTGTTCAAACGAGGTGTTTTTTTATATGATGCAAATAATTCTACATTCAAAATTAGTTACTATTAGCTATTTAAAAAACAGTTCTAAAGTTATCAGACAAGTATCCAAACATTTCCTCTATGAGTGAATACAGTATAGAGTACTGCAAAGAAAGGATGATTATTATAAAAAAGTATTATTTCCATTACAATGATAACGATGATAAATATTATGTAGAAAAATCTTATCCTTACAAGAAGAAAGCTTCCCTTAACAATAAGAAAGAGCAGCTTCAAGAAGACGCCCCTGAGGAAGCACGCGGCTGGGCTTATGGTCACGAAGAAGCTAGCTCTGAAGAATCACAGGTTTGGACTTATGGACGCGCAGAAGACATCTATGAGGAATCACATGATTGGGCTTCTAAATATAAAGAAGATAAAGACAAAAAAGGAAGCGCGCGGGAGTCAGCATTTAGAGCGCTCAATTTAACGATGCCTCAAAATGTTCCTGCAAATACGTTTGTAAAAGCAGTTTTCCCAACTGAACAATTTGATTTAGCAAATGAATATAACCCGATTACTTCTACCTTCCGCCCCAAAAAAGATGGCGTATATTCCATCATTGCTACAATTGGATTCTCTCCTAACGACCAGATGCTAGATTATAGAACTCGTATAGAAATACGTGTAAATGGGACAACCGCTATCGCTATCGATAACGATTTCTTTGGCGGGAACACACCGTTTGTTAATGCGGTATCCGTGTCTACTATTTATAATTTAGAAGCTGGAGATCGCGTTGAAGTTTTTGTTCAAAGCAGTATAGCTGGTACAATCGTCACATCCGAAGATGGCTCACATTTTGAAGCAGCGAGATTTCCTTCTCCAACAAATAACTAACACTAGCTTTTAGACAAAAGCATCAATCCCCTCTTTTTAGATCGCTTCATTTCTCTAAAGGAGGGGATTGATATGAACGTTAGTGGTTTAAAGGTTCGTAGAAAATTTTTAAATGTTTGTATGTACATAATTCTTTACCAGATTTATAACATGAATCCAGTGTATAAAATCATGTACTTCTATGTAGTCTGCTACCTCACTCACGCTTGCTTCGCTAACTTTTCCGTTACGCTGCCAAGCTCTTCAACTAACCCACTTAAAAATTCCGCCGTCTGGTCAATGATCTGCAGCGATTGCAGCTGATGCACGGAAGCAGAAGAAATGCTGCTGCTGCTTACAGCCGATTGGTTGGCAAAAGCGGTCATATCGCTGACGGCATGGAGCACCTGCGTAGATCCGGCTGCTATTTGCTGTGCGGAAGCAGCCGTTTGCTGAATTTGTTCGTGAACGTACGTAGATGCGTTGGCGATTCGATTAAAAACATTTTCCGCTTCGTTGGCTAGTAAAATACCATTTTTCACATCGGCTGTTCCTGATTGAATGAGGGCTACGGCTTGAGACGTTTCTTGCTGAATATGCTGAATGAGCCTTGCTACTTGTTCGGCTGACTGATTGGATTGTTCTGCAAGTTTGCGAACTTCCGATGCTACGACCGCAAACCCTTTACCATGTTCGCCTGCGCGCGCTGCTTCAATTGCAGCATTTAGCGCCAGTAGATTTGTTTGTGCAGCAATACCTGAAATCACACTCATAATATCGTTGATTTCCGCAGAACGTTCTTTTAACTGATGAATAACGCTAGCTGCATGCTGAACAGAAGAATCGATTGTATGAATTTGTTGAATTGCTTCTTGAATTTTTTCTTTTCCCTGAACCGCTTCATTTGCTGTTTGATCAGAAGCTTCGCTGACTGCTGCTGAAGCCTCGGCTATTTTGGTTACGCCTTGCGTCATCTCTTCTAGAAACTCACTGCTTTTTTGAGCCATTATTACCTGCTGCTCAGCTCCTGCGGCTAGCTCTTGCATTGAAGACGTTGTATGATGACTAGCCGCTTGCGATTCTTCTAAGTTCCCCTTTAAGTCTTCAACCGTCTGTCTTACCTGCCCATTCGTTTCATGCAGCTTTTTCATCATGTCATAAATGATGTGCTGCTTTTGTTCATTTTCCTGCTGAAGCTGTTCTGTGTATTTTTTCTTGGAAGTAATTTGCCAAGCGGTTGCCCCTGATGTAAAAAGCAGATAAGCCGCGTGAAGGCAAAGCATCGAAAAAGAATAAGAAGACGTTCCGAAAATAATCGGTGTAAAAAATGGCACGAAAAATCCAGCTAGATGCTCGACGACAAAAATACCCGTCATTAACAATAACAGCTTTACATTTTCATAGTAGGAAAGAATGGCTATCACCATAAAAATTGAAAAGTGATACTCAACCATTCCTCCTCCGCCTACCACCGTGCTGATACTTGAAAACGTCAGCGTTAGCGTCACAAACGCAGGTACTAGCTCATGCTTTTTAACGTACAGCACAAGCAGCACACCAAGAAAAAGAATAGGAAGCATCAAAAAGATCGATGACACTTCGCCTGGCGTTGAATTATGTTCCATGGACATGCCGGACATACCCATCGGCCAAATACCATGAATGATATGTATGAGCAGAGAAAGTATCACTGCTCCGCTTGATAAAACAACCATTAATTTATCTTTATTCATATTTATCCCTTTCTATATTAGACAATACTTTCTTCATCTATAGAATCGGCTACAGATTGGTTTTTTTTATAGAAATTCACGTTATTTTTCCCCTGTCGTTTTCCTTCGTACAGCGCTTGATCCGCCTGTTTTAACAGCTCTTGAAACGATTCTCCGTTTTCTGGATAATAAGCGGCTCCAATTGTCGATGTAGCTGTAAAGGTGCAGGATTCAATACTCCATTCTTTTTGAAGCTCTCGGTGAATTCGTTCCATAATCTGCTGTATTTCCTCGCTCCTTTCAATCTGCCGAAGCAAGATAACAAATTCATCGCCTCCAAGGCGATACACTTCGTCACATGTGCGAATGCAAGACGTTAAACGATGCGCGTACTGAATTAAAAATGCATCGCCGATATCATGACCAAATTGATCGTTCACTTCTTTAAAATTATCACAGTCTAAAAACAGCAGGCCAAATCTTTCTTTTTGTTCGATCGCAGCCTGCACTTGTTTTTGCAGCATCATTCGATTCGGCACCCCCGTCAAACTGTCATGAAATGCCTTAAACTTCAGCTGATTTTCTAATTTTTTTTGCGCAGTAATATCGGTTTGAATCAGCACGTAGCTTGAGATGCGATGATGAATATCTGTCAGCGGAACAATGGTCTTATGGCTCCACACGATGACGCCTTCTTTTGTTATGCTTTTGACTTGCCCTCTCCAAACCTTTCCTTGTCCAATACTTTCAAGAACCCGAAGATCATAGCTTACATTAAATAACTCGTATGATTGTCCAATTAGCTCTTCTTTTTCATAGCCAAATATCGTACAGAACATATCATTGACATACCTAATCGTTCCATATGGATCTAGGACGCTCACAATAGCGGACTCATCAAGGGCATACTTCATGTTTGCTAAATCTTTCACCGTGTTTTCCAACTTTATTTCAGCTACCTTTTCCTTTGTAACGTCCTGAGCAATCAAGTAAATACCAATCCATTCATTTTCCACTATGATGGGCACGTTTGTAACATATAAATAAATCATTCCTTTTTCTTTGTGCCACGCTTGGATTTCTTTACTGTAGCTTTGGTCGTATATGATGTGATGCAGAGGCAAAGCACGCACATCAATCTTCAGTTCTTCTAGCAGCTGCATGTAAGAACTGTTGATGATATCCTGCGCACCGTAGCCGAACATTTGCTCACAGGCAGGATTTGCTTGAACAATTTTACCGCTTAAATTCATCATACATATGGCGTTTTCATGGTTCATAAAAAGCGACTTATACTGCTCCATGGTTTGAGCTAATTCTTTTTTTAACTTCTGGATATTTTTACTCATCACTAATAGGTGCGTACTATTGTCGGTATCATCAAAAATTGGGGTAAGCGTTGTTTCAAACGCTTCAGCTTCATCTGAGAAGATATTTATGTCATGGTAGGTAACTGGCTTTTTTGTTTCCATCGCTTTCATATAGTAAGGGTAAAGGGAGTGATACGCCCGCTCAGGGAGTACGCTTTTTAGCCGCATGCCCGCTTCTCCTTGGCACCGTACAAGCTTAGCAGCCGCTTTATTCATTTTTTTATAATAAAGATGTTGGTTCTTTACTTCCGCTAAAAAAACCAGCTCATTCATTTGATCAAAATAAAATTCAAACATATGATTTTTCAACATGGTAGGATGCATCTCCTTCGTTTTTTCACAGATGAACGCCCCCTGTACTTTACACTTCTGTATGAAATATACACTAGATCTTTTCACACACAAACACAACTTTAAATGTACAAACAGTAGTTCTTTTGTATCATTACCTACCCTCCTTCACAAGAAGGGTAAACATGATGAACAAAAATAAAAGAGATCCGAACTCATTTGATTCTAAATCAAGAATCAAACGCGTTCGGATCTTCCTTCAACTAAGCTACTGTTATTTTAGCCTCTTTTTTAAAAATCACTTAATTCCGTAATACTCTTCAAGCGTAATGCCTTTACTCTTAATCGCCTGCGCCACTGGCTTGCCTACATATCGCAAATGCCACGGCTCATATTTATAGCCGGTTACCGCATCTTTCCCTTTTGGATAACGAATAATAAATCCGTATTCTGCTGCGTGGGCATCGAGCCAAGCTGCTTCTTTTGTTCCGCCAAAGCAGTCTTGAGCAGCACATGTGCCGTCTCCTTTTGTTACATCAATTCCAAGACCCGTTTCATGTTCACTCGTGCCTGGCAGTGCGCTATAAGTTGCCGCTTTATCATAACCGTCTCGTTGAACATACGAACTAAAAAGCGCGCTTTGCGTTGCATGTGAACGGTAAGCTGATACGCCAAGAAGCGTAACGCCTTGTTTTTTCGCACCCGCAAATAACTGTGCAATAGCAGCGGCTGCTTCACTGCGCATTTTTTTCTTTTCCGTTTGTTCTTTGAATGTAAATGGAATCGTTGTATATACTAAATCTTTCGGAACGTAGTTTTCCGGAAGCTTGTTTTGTTTATTCACAACAACTTGTATACTTTCAGGGTTCGAAACCACTTTCATGCCAGCTAATGCTCGTACGTATTGACCGCTTACATAACCAACCTTACCTTGATACGTAATTTTCAGCCAGCCGTTTGCTGCTTTAGCCGTTACGTCGAGCTGTGTGCCGGCTTTAAGTGTTGCCATAACCGCACCAGAAGTTGAAGCAGTTGTTCGAACATTTAAATTCGCCGTTGCCACATAGACAGAAGCTGCTGGAGCTGGAGCCGGTTCAGAAGAACCCGTTGATTCCTTTACGTACTGCGTGCTCACATAGCCCGTTTTGCCTTGATAGCTTACTTTTAGCCAGCCGTTCGCTGCTTGTTCTGTCGACGTTAGCTGCGTGCCTTGTTTGACCGTTAAAACAATCGCGCTTGACGTAGATGGACCGCTTCGAATATTTAAATTTGCCGTTGTTACATAGGTTTTGGTCGTTGAACTCGCTGACTTTTTAACATACTCACTGCTTACATAGCCCGTTTTGCCTTGATAGCTTACTTTCAGCCAACCGCTTGCTGCTTGTCCAATTACCGTTAGCTGCGTGCCTTGTTTAACCGTTGCAATAATCGCGTTGGACGTCGATGGGCCGCTTCGAATGTTTAAATTCGCCGTTGTTGTATATGTTTCCGCCGCTGCGCTTGCGACAGTTGGCTCACCCGTAAAATGTAAAGAATGAAGACCTAGAGTTCCTGCCCCTACAAGTGTAAAAGCAAGACCTGTTACCGCTAATTTTTTGTAAAATCTTTGTTTGTTCACTTCTGTCATTTTTTATACCTCATTTGCAAAATATAATAGAAATATATGCTGCTAGTTTAATAGGTTAAGTGAAAACAGGATCCGATGTTTAAGCTCAACCTTAACTAAACAACATTAAGTAAAATTATTCGACGTCTAGAGGCTTACCATTACTTCGTTCCAGCTAGCACGTACTTTTAGAATACAGGATAATCGTGTCAAAAGTATATCAAAATATTTCAAACTTGTTTCCAAACTGATACATTTTCAACAAAAATAGAATAATAGCGCAAAAACAGCAAAAAAACCCTTACGTTTACGCCCAACTGCTTAGGGTAAAAACAACTAAAAACAAAGATTGAGATGGTGATAAAATGAACATGGCAACGGGTTTTTCCTCAACTGCGTTTCGAGAACCTCATACATTAAAACAGCATATTTTTGATACGCTTCATTTCTACTATCCTGCTTGTATTGACAAGAAAAACGGCGGGTACATCCATGAATACTACGACGACGGCACCGTCAACAATACGCATTCAAAGCACTTAGTAAGTACGGCGCGCTTTATTTATATCTTCAGTGTAGGGGCTCTTTTAGACGGACCGGATTGGTGCAAAGAAGCAGCTCAGCACGGCATTCGTTTTCTACAAAACAACCATTATGATAGAGAGCACGGCGGGTATTTTTTTGAAATAGCCGATGACGGCGAAGTAAAAGATGATTCTAAACAAGCATATGGCCACGCTTTTACGCTTTTAGCTTCTTCCATCGCATATCAAGCCGGCATTCAAGAAGCAAAAGAAACCATTGAACAGGTATATAGCGTGATGGAAAAGTACTTTTGGGAAGATGCGCACGGCTTTTACCGAGACGAATGGGACGCATCGTGGTCAGCTGCTTCTTTCTATCGGGGCCAAAATGCAAACATGCATATGTGTGAAGCGATGCTTTCTGCCTTTGAAGCAACAAGAGATAAAAAATACTTAGACCGAGCGTACACGCTTGCAAAAGGCGTTACTCAGCAGCTTGCTGAACGATCTGGAGGCATGATTTGGGAGCATTATGATACAGACTGGCAGCCGGATTGGGACTACAATAAAAACAATACAAAAGATGAATTTCGTCCGTACGGCTTTATACCAGGACATCAGTTTGAATGGAGCAAGCTGCTTTTATGGCTTGATCGGCACCGTTCGGAAAACTGGATGACAGAACGTGCAAAGTATTTGTTTGATAAGGGCTGGAACGGAGGCTGGGATGCTAAGTACGGAGGTCTTTACTTTGCGCTGTCCCCTCAAGAAGAGGTCATTGACCCGGATAAAAACTACTGGGTGATGGCCGAAGCCATTTCTGCGGCTTCACTGCTCGGGGTAAAAACCGAAGACAGCGGGTATTGGAAAGCTTACGACGCCCTGTTCTCCTACTGTCAGAAACACTTTATTGATCACACATATGGAGGCTGGTATCAGCTGTTAAATCAGCAAAATGAACGCTACAGCTCGAAAAAAAGCCCCGCGCCTAAAGCCGATTATCACCCTGTTGCAGCCTGCTATCAAACGCTGATTGCGCTGAATTCTCGTTAAGATCATAATAACAAAGAAACCGTTTTCTTCCAGATGCGTTTATTTTTTTTATTTAAGGGAATTTACTTATTAACAATCAATGTTTCTACAATTCAGAAAAATCTCGACTATATATATGCAAGGAGTGAGGACGATGTATTTTTACGCGTTAGCACAAGGAACAGATTCTGGAGACCCAGTGACACTGCATCATGAAAAGAAGTTTTCGAAAAAAGAATTTTTAGAGATGTTTAATGAAGCGTTAGATGAGCTGGATACGCATCCAGCTCCGGCGGATGTTGGTGAGTACCTTTGCCGTGCGTACGGATTTCAAGAAATTGAAATCGAGACGGGTGTTGTCTGCTACTGCGCACCTTTTAGAAAGCTAGACGACTCGGATATCATAGAAGACCGCACGTACATGGATGCCACGACAGGGACACTAAAATACAACTAATAGAAAACGAAAGGTTGGATACGTGTGAAAACTGTACAGAACATTTATCGAACGAGTGAAGCTGTACCAGAATCCGGTGCTTACATTTGCGCTGAAGGCGAAATTAAGATTTTTCAAAAAGATGACCTTTTTACACCGTGTCCACACACACGTGAATCCACGACGTGGAAGCCTGTAGATGACGCCTTTTCAACCGGAGAATTGGTTCCGCAAACCGGTCGCTATACCGACGAAAACGGCAATCAAGTAAAGTTAAAAGAAAACGATTTATTTCCAAGGTGCCTTCGTTCAGGTGAGCCTACGACGTGGAGGCGCGGATAACAAACAACAAAGAGGCTGGGACAAAAATATTTTAGCCCAAGTGAAAAACGAACCATTAATCAACATGTTTGATGAGTGGTTCGTTTTTTGTGATGGTGAATATAGTTTGATCTCCTTTGTTCGCCTTTAGGTTGGATTCATTTAGTTATGTCTCACCCTCTTTTATTAAAGCTTATTTAAAAAATGAATTCTTTTTTCTTCCTTTTAACAGATCTCCCGTCCAGCCTTTCATTTTTAAATAGAGATAAAGAGCAACCGTTGAAAGAACAATTAAAATGAGCGCGTAGATATAGCCAAACTTCCAATCAAGCTCCGGCATCCCTTTGAAGTTCATTCCCCAAAGGGCCCCAAAAGCGGTTAAAGGTGTACTAATTGCTGTTAAAAGCGTTAAAGCTTTCATAATCTCATTTCCTCTGTGAGTAGACACAACTTCTTCTAATTTAATTAACGCGTCAAATTCTTTTTGATATTGTTCAATTAGCGTTAAGCCGATTTCGATTTTTTTGCACATCCGCTGATATTGAATCGTTTGGTTAATTTTTTTATGAAACGCTTCTTCGATTCCCATTGTGACTTCTCGAACAGAACTGATTAGATTTGTCCATATAAGCAGGTCATAGCGCGCTTTATGAATTTCATCTAACACGTCGATGTTATTATTATGGCGCACTTCCCAAAGAAGCTCTCTGAAATGACTTTCAAACTGATCAAACCCGTTTAAGTGCTTTTTCATAATTTCACCTAAAAGAATAAAAAAACTTTCCGCCGTATTAGCAGACTGCTTCATGCGTTCAATCATTCGTTCATGGTTGGTTTGTTCGAGGATTTTTAAATCAAGTCCCGCGGTTATAATAAACTCCTCGGTAATATAAAAGTGAAACGAATCGTAATCCCTTTGATCAAATGACTTCTTATGATAAATGAGTGAACCATAAATCAGCTCACTTTCTCCTACTACATCTACTTGAATGTGATTAGAGTTTTTCTTTTGCAGCTGATGGCAAAACCATTCATCTCGTGGGTACTGATAGTCTTTAAGGACATCAGCTATTCCATCTGCTTCTTCTACATCAAACTGATACCATTTCCATTCGTCGTTCGTCACGGTATTCATACTTTCCCTCTTTCCCCTTTTATTAGGATTTTTCCCTATATACAATCAATTAAAACCTCACATATTAAATAAACATACATTTCATATACATCTTTATTTCAAAAGTGCTATAATAATAGATACACTGCGCGTATGCGCGATGCTTCATCAGTTTGAGAGGAGAATAATAGTGAAGAAAGATATCGCTTTACGTTCTTATCTGCTAGAGAATGCACCAAATATGACCGAAGAATGGTATGAATCTTTGGACAGAAAATCTTCTGAAGGCGTTTATATCTCTAATGACCCTGATGTCATTCAACGGTTAAAAGCGCAAAACTATGAATTTCATTTATATATCAGCAACATCTTTATAGAAGAAGAAAAGAGCTTTTTTGACTCTTTTAACACGTGGCTAAATAAAGTTTCTAAAGATCAACACCATCTCCAAACTCCCATTCAGTGTATTATTAAAGAGTTTATGAACGTCCGTAAACAATATTGTGATTATATTCGTCAGTTTGCAGAACTTCATCATGACGTGACTCAACAGCATATCGATAAGTGGAACGAAAAAGTAGTAAGAGTATTTGATATTATTATCTTAAAATTCATTACAGAAGCTCAAAATTATGCGTCAAGTCGTCTTCGTTCTCAGCAGGAAATGATTCATGAACTAAGTTCACCTGTTATTGTGATTAAAAAAGACGTGGCTCTTTTACCATTAGTTGGTGATATTGACACGACAAGAGCTAAAATGATTCTAGAAAGCACGTTAAAACAGTGTGCAGAAAAGCAAATTGCTCATTTGTATATTGATTTATCAGGCGTTGTGATGATTGATACAATGGTCGCACACGAGCTATTCCAGCTGATAGATGCACTTGATTTAATCGGCGTCAAATCGATTTTATCAGGTATCCGCCCTGAATTGGCCACTACTGCGATGCAGCTTGGACTAAAATTTGACCGTATACGGATTAAATCGAATCTTGCTCAAGCATTAGAAGATGATTCAAAAATTGTAATTGCTTCTAGTACTCATTAATAAGTAGATTTATAAAGACAAAAACAGCCTTCTCAGGCTGTTTTTTATCTTTTATTTTCTATGATGAATACGTTCAGAACCCGATTCATCCTTCGTTTTCTTTTTATTTTTCTCTTCTTTTTGTTCAAGCCTTATGTCTTCCATTGGCATAGGGTCCACCGTTTCTTCTTCTTTAAAACGCTCAAATAACGTTTCGTCTTGATCTGTTACACGCTGCTCCGTTTCATCTCGTTTTTTTGGTGTATTTGAAATAGATCTTTTCTCGCGTTCTCCCATCTTTTCTCCTCCTTTATTATAGGTGAAGCAATTATGTGTTCATAAAGTCTCCGCCGTTGACATGAAGCGTTTGACCCGTCATATAAGATGAATCATTGGATGCTAATAGTACGTAGCAGCCTACGTGCTCCACAGGATGTCCGGGTCTGCCCATCGGCGTATCTGTACCGAATTCTCCTACTTTATCGCCTGAGAAAGTAGACGGAATAAGCGGCGTCCAGATTGGTCCCGGCGCTACGGCGTTCACGCGAATGCCGTCTTTGACAAGCGCTTGCGCCATGCTGCGCGTAAAGCCGTTGATCGCTCCTTTTGTCGCCGTATAATCAATGAGCTGAGGATTTCCGCGATAAGGATTAATCGACGTTGTATTAATGATTGCACTACCTTTCCCTAAGTAATCAAGCGCTTTTTTCGTAAAATAAAAGTAGGAATAAAAGTTCGTTTTGAACGTTCGTTCAAGCTGTTCACTCGTAATTTCCTTAATGCTTTCTTTTGGATGCTGCTCTCCGGCATTGTTCACAAGGATATCAAGCTTTCCAAGCTCACTCACCGTTTTTTCTACCGCTTCGTTACAGAACGATTCGTCTCCTACGTCTCCTGCAATCAGCAGGCATCTTACACCTTCTTCTTCAATGCGGGCTTTTGTTTCCTCGGCGTCGCTATGTTCATTTAAGTAAACGATGGCTACGTCCGCTCCTTCTTTCGCATAAGCAATGGATACTGCTCGTCCAATTCCGCTGTCTCCTCCGGTAACTAGCGCTACTTTTCCTTTTAATTTTCCTGTACCAATATAATTATCATCCTCATAAATAGGGAGAGGATTCATCTCGCTTTCAATACCCGGCTGGCGGTCTTGCGTTTGCTGGGGCTGACCTTGTGTTTGTTGATCTTGTAAATTCATTTTAATCTCCTCCTATTTTTGATGGAACTTTTTAGTATAGTCTACGTTTAGCCTTCCGTTTTGAAGTTCAAACATCTTTTTTAAAAATTTATGATGTTTCTATTCTTTTTTACTATCTTAGAAAATTTATTGAAAACAAGTTTAAAGTTGGAAACAAGGGCTACAGAATGAGTAGAAGATGTATGTCGGAACTATCTTTTTATCAGGAGGTTTGGTTGGTGTATGAAACACATTCAAGTAGCAGAAAACCAAGAAGAGGCAGTCTGCGTCATCCGTTCTTTTTCAAAGAATGGATTTACAAACAAAGATATTTATCTGCTAGCCTATGATAAAGAGTGGGCTCAGAATTTAACGGAGGCAACACGCACCAAAAAATACAGAATGGCAGAGCAAGGAATTTTTGAAACGGCGGTCAATATGCTTCTTTCAAGAGAAGATGAGCTTTTTTCAAAGATGGCTTCACTCGGCTTATCTAATCAAGAAGCAAATCAGTATATAGAAGAAATGAAACGAGGACATATCCTGGTTATTGGCGCACAGAGTCAACACATTCCCTACTAAAACAGCGGAAACGTTTTTTATCAGCTTATAAGGGTATTTAGTAAAATAAACCATTTTTTATCAAGAAAGGAAGTTATGACAATGTTAAACTATTTGGGCATTCAGATAGGCTCTCTTTACTTTCCTACTAGTATTCTTCTTATTACACTTCTCGTATTAGCCGGCTTTTTTGTTTATTTCTTTTCTAGAAGAAGAAAAAACCGACAGCAGTCACGTGATCACAATGAAAAAGCGTGAAGCCAAGCTCCACGCTTTTTCATTATTTACGAGATTCTTTTTGCAAAGGCGATTTTTCAATGGAACGCGTAAACCGGTAAACATCAAGTTCTTGTCCTACCTCTGAAGGCAAATACCCAAACGTTGTGAAGCTGTCCACTGATTCCGGCTCAAGCGATAGAGACAATAAATTGTTTTGCGGCTGAGACGTTAAAAAGACGTAGCTTCCTTTTGGGAACGTCACCGTTTTCGACTTGACGATTGTTTGCACATCTACATTTGGTTTGTTTTCGTAGACTTCATTTTCAATGCGGCTGCTGACCGAATACGCTTCTACTGAAAGAGCCGTTTCTTTCGTTAACTTGAAGCCTTTTACTCCTTGTCCCTGCAGTTTTTCTGCTAACTCTTCATGTCCTGGTTTTAAAAGATAAGCAGTCGGACGCTCGCGGACAAGCGTCGGAGCTGCTTCTTTTGCACTGTAGTACGTCACAGGAATTTCTTTAACAGACGCGCTTTCCACATCAACCATTTCTAACGTGGAGTTTGGTATTTTTTTATTTTCGCTGTTCACAACAATTGGATCATGATCATTTGCATTTTTTCCTTTTTTGACAAGCGCCGCTTTTTCTTTTGCAATCAGCGCTTTAATTTGTTTGGCGTGATCAGCTGTTTGCGTAATCAGCTTTTCTTGCGTAGCAATTTGCGCACTCACTCGCCGCGGAAAATCTTCTCGTCCAATACCGATCCCTCTGCTTTCGACTAAAAACGAAAACGATGGATACAAGCCTAGTGAGTTTCGGCCAATTCGCGGTTCAACTGAGCCTTCTTCTACTTCAAGCTGTCCTTGTTTATTCACTTGAGACGTATAGTATACTTCTCCTGAATATCCTTGCTTTTCAATGGCTGTAAGCGTACTGTTCACAAACAGCTCATCAGACATGTCTCGAATGCGCTGCGGAATATTTAAGTTCCGACCGGACTGCAGTAAAATATCGTGATACTTCCACACGCCTTCTTTACCGATATTTTTAAATCCGCTGCTGTACGGCGTATATTCATGAGCGTCAATGACGACTTCTGGTGAAAAACGGTTAAATTCAGCTCTTACGCTCTGCACTTCAGGGCTTTCAAGCTTTATGTAGTCACGGTTTCCGTCTAAATTATTTGCTAGCTGACGTTTAAATGCATAAGATCCGTCTGGATTAATGCGCGGCACAATGACAATGTTGACTTTATTTAACACATCTTTTCCAAAGTCTTCTGTCAAACGCGTCGCCACAGCGAGTACGGATTCACCGCTTGCCGGTTCATTACCATGAATTTGACTTTGAAGCCAAATCGTTGGCTTTTTGGATGTTTTTCCATCTGCAAACTTCTTTTCCTTTGAAAAATATAGAGCCGGAATGTCTCGTCCTTGCTGTGATTTACCGATAATCTTCAGCTTTACGTACGGGCTTTTATGAGCAAGCTTTTGGACATAGCTCATCATTTCTTCTTGAGTCGTAAATGCGTCTTGCCCTTTCATAAATGCCGGCGTTGCTTCATTCACCTTTATTTCCGGATAAAGCGCTTTAATTTTTTCCGGCTGACTATAGTCTTTTCCGTAATAAGGCATCTCAGCTTGTACCGCAAGCGGCGACAGCAATAATCCAATCGACAAAATCGCCGGCACGGCCGTTCGTTTTACAGTTTTTTTCATTCATTTACTCCTCCCCATCCCTTTGGTTAGACATTTTAAATTTTTAAAATATTTAAAATGTTACATAAATAATTATACCGTTTAAGGAAATAACTTCAAGATAAGGAAGATGAACCTTTTTAACTATTTTAACGTAGGAGACGAATTCTGTTTTATAACAAAAAGATTGGGACATAGCAGAATCAATTCAATATGAAGACGACCAATCAGGGTAAATGATCTAAACCGCTTTTCCCGCAGGAGTCTTCGCCTCGCCCTCTAATCCACTGCTAGAAGCAGCTGCATACATAAAACCTACATTCACCGTGATAATAAAAAACACGAACTATTAATCAATGTTTGATCGATAGTTCGCGTTTAAAATTAACTAAGATACTTTTGTCCAAGCTTTTACTCTATCACAAAATCCGCTTCTGCTTTTACCACTCCGTTTACAATAACAGACAGCGTATGCGTACCGCTGTAATGTTTTCTTGTGCTTAAATCTTTAAACGCATGCTTTCTTGTGACTGTCAGCGTTTGGCCTGCTTTTGCTTGAACATTTTTTAGCATAAACACTTTTTGAGTGCGGTTTCCTTTTGCTTTTACGTAATGAACTCCGTACTCTATGCGAAGCGGCATGTTTTTTTCTACCGATAGTTCAAAGGAAAAGTTAATGCTATCACCAATCGTAATGACATGCGGCTGTAAGCTAAGCCCTGTGACACTCACGCCCGGATCATCTCCATAGCCAAAAAGAGACAGAGCTTCAGGCTCTCCTTTTTTCAAAAGTGAACGGCACGCATGTTTAACAATCCAGTCCGTTTTAACGTCTTTTCCGTACCATCTTTTCATCACGTCAAGCATCCAATCTTTTTCTATGTAAGAAATATCATTTAAATGATTGGCTACGCTTTTGCGGACATAGAGCGATTCATCGCGTTTTAACTGTTCTAAAATCGGCAGCGTTTGCTTCGGATCTTGCTTTAACGCAGGTACTGATTGTCCCCATGGAAGTCTAGGCCGGCTTCCTTCACTTGCTAATCTTCGAATATGATGGTTTTCATCCCCTGCCCATTCAATCATTTGCTGGAGCATTCGGTTTTTATCTTGAATCAAAAACGGACGCACCGCAAATTCTGACGTGGAAAACGGCGTAAAAAAAGCGAGTGCTTTTATTGAAGCTTCCCAAGCATTCAATCCGTAAAGTTCAACGTAATCTGGAAAAATCGTACCTTGAAGTCCTCCTACTGTTGGAGCCACTTTATAGAGAATATGAAGCGCTTCTTCATAATCCGCCGGCAGCACTTCATGCATGGAAAGCGTAATTCTTCTCATGCGCTCTTTCAGCGCTAAGTCTTCCCAGTCCTGTTGAAAAACCAGCTCATGAAATGCTTTTTGATCAAATGAACTCATTTCACGTGAAAAAGCGTCGCTCAAGTGCGTAATCAATTCTTCATTAAATACGCTTTTACGTAATTCTTCAGCCATACTTATCCCTCTTTTCCAGGCAGTATTTTATTTTCTTTTGAATAAATCGCCCGCTCGTACATCCCTTTTTTAAAAATTTGCATAAATAGCTGCTTATTTTTAACTTCCTTGAATCCGTACTGACTGTACAAACCGTGAGCATCTTTTGTTGCCAATAAAATTTTTCGTACGTGTTGAATCGGCTCATAGCGAATCATCTCTTGTACCAGCGCCTTTCCAAGCCCGTTGCCTCGCGCGTGCGGAAGAATAAACACATCCGCCAAATAAGCAAACGTCGCAAAATCTGAAATAATTCGTCCAAACCCTACTTGTTTATCGCACTCATCATACACGCCAAAACAAACGGAGTGTTCAATAGATGTTTGAACAAGGTGAAGCGGAATTCCTTTTGCCCAGTACGATTCATGATGAAGGTACGAGTAGATGACATCTATATCAAGTTTTTCTTTATTCGTATGTATGATAAACTGTTGTTTTTCTTTCATGCTGTATCCTCCTTGCTTTTCTATCATAGCACAAATGTTCGCCATAGAAAAAAGCCTTTTATAGAGAAAAGGCTTTTTTCGTTAGTATGATATTTTTTTAGTAACGGAAGGTTTTTTTCGATAGCGTCTTCCCACTATGTAAATAAGCGGACTGCAAATAAATCCAACACGCTCTCTCCTTTTACGTCCTTCTCTTTTATCTCTTCGGTTAACATATCTGTTTTTTAACAAAATACCCCTTTTTATTTGCCAACTCTTTACTTACATGATGCATATGCTCCATATTAACAAGCGCATACTAGCTGTAGAAAAGGGGGCGAGTAGTCAGTGGAAAATGCTCGAATTAGCGGATGGCAACTGTTTGTGTTAATTACGCTCTTTGAGATTGGCAGCGCCTTTTTAGTCGGCTTAGCGATGGACGCTAAGCAAGATGCTTGGATTGCCATTTTAGTTGGTATGATCAGCAGCTATGCACTCATTTTTATTTATTATCGCTTGCACCGCTATTATCCAGATTTAGCTCTGACGGAGTACATTGAAAAAATTATTGGAAAAGTGCCGGGACGCGTACTGGCTTTTCTTTACGTATTATATTTTGCTAACGGAGCCGCGCGGGTACTGCGCGATTTCGGCGCGATGCTTCTTACTTTTGTATATCCTGACACGCCGCTGTTTATAGTGAACGCTTTACTGATGCTCGGAATTATCTATACGGTTCGCCAAGGAATTGAAGTGATGGCACGTTCGGCGGAACTGCTGTTTTTCTTCATTTATGTACTCGCCGTCGCTGGCTTTATTCTTATCTTCGTTTCTGGCCTTCTTGATTTTTCAAGCCTAAAGCCGATGCTTGAAAACGGTATTTCTTTAGTGCTGAGGGTTGCCTACAGCCAGACGCTGTATTTTCCTTTTGGAGAAGTCATTGTATTTGCCATGATTTTTCCTCATACAAAAAATGTAAAAAAGACCGCATTCATTGTATTCAGCGCAATTACGTTAAACGGCATTAACCTTATGATTACTATGATTGTGAATATAGGTGTGCTGGGCGTTACCTTAACATCGAGATCTGCTTTTCCGCTTTTAAGCACTGTTCAAAGCATTCAATTCGCAGGTTTTTTAGAACGGCTTGATGTGTTTTTTATGGTGGCTTTAATCACTGGCGGCTTCTTTAAAATAGGTCTGTTTTTCTACGCCACTGTGCTGGGCCTGTCCCACGTGTTTGAGCTTAAAAACCCGTCACCGCTTGTATTTCCAATTGGCTTAGTCGTTTTGTTTTATTCATTGTCCCTTGCTCAAAACTATTTCGAACACGTATATGAAGGGTTAAAAATCATTCCGTTCACTTTACACCTTCCGTTTCAAATTGTCATTCCTGCTCTTTTACTCGTGATCGCATTTTTAAGAAATCGAAAAAAAACACAGTCCGTCCCTGTGAAAAATACCGCAGAAAATTCATAGTATGTCCATTTCTCTATTGGATTTAATCTCCTAAAATTATACAATATAGTCAAGAAGCCAAAAGGAGAACCAATATGATTGGATTAATTCTTTCTATTTTAATATTTAATATTCTTGCTTTTAAAACAAACAAGCGCTTCACAGCAAATCAAATTGTACACATTTGGATGTTCACCATTGCTGCTCAGCATATCTTTGACGTCTTCATTAATTTCAAATTTCACGGCTACTGGTATTTTACACAAGAGACAGACTGGCAAGGTATTTTTGCCTATACTGTTCTCATTCCGCCTGTAAACATGCTTTTTCTTACCTACTATCCTTTTGCCGGGAAAATCACAAAAAAAGCCGCCTATATTTTACTTTGGTCGGTTGCTGTTTTACTTTATGAAGTAGTGGCCCTTCTCCCTGCTCCATGGGGTTATTTTCACTACGGATGGTGGACGTGGTGGTATTCGCTTCTGCTAAATCCGCTGCTGTTTTGGATGGTGGTGCAGTATTACCGGTGGGTGTGTAAGTTGGAGAGGAATTCTAGACCAATATAAGTAATCAATGAAAGAACAGCTTTTCTGCAAAAGAAAAGCTGTTCTTTGATGAAATCTATTATTTTAAAGCACTATCCTTCTTCTCCCTCACAAACTCCACCACAGGCCCCACAATAATACAAATCCCTGCGATAATCAGCCAGCCAAACGCCAGATACGTCCAGCCTTTAAAAAAGGAAAGCGTATATTGATAGCCCGTTAAAAACATCACACCTGGAAACAAGAGGACAAATAAGAATGTAAGTCCCAGCGCCCAGCGCGTACAAAGCTTTGCGTCTTTATTTAACTGTTGTTGTGGATCCATACGCCACTTCCTCCCTTAATGGTTCATCTCCATGTTCATCAAAACTTTTAAATTTGTCTTTTAGTTCATCAAAGTCAAATTCTTTTTTAGCAAGCAAGCCGTGTCCAATTGATATGACACCACTGATGATAAAAACGGTAGAATTTCCAATAAGCATTGGATACAGTCCGCCAAGGGCTTCCACATCAATGTGACCGTTAATCAAGTAAGCAGACGTGTTCCATGCGACAACGCCGCCAACCATTCCTAAAAGCGCGCCGTAAAATGCACCTGTATTCGTCGCTTTTTTCCACATCAGTCCAAGCGTAACGGGAATAACGGCTCCGCTGACGAAAATACCCATGGCCATATACACAAATCCAAGGCTAATTCCTAAGTAAAACAGTAAAATGGAAAACACACCCATCGCAAGCCCAAAACCAAGCGTCACTTTTCGCGACGTGCTTAAGATTTTTTTACTGCTTGCTTTCGGATTGATAGAACGCAGGTAAATGTCCGTTACGATAATATTCGTAATCGCCGTTAATTCAGCTGCTCCTGTCGACATCACCGCCATAAACAGCATCGTTAAAAACAAAATAGAACCTAGATTTCCAAGCACGTGTGACGCCATAACGGGCGCGATGGAATCTGGTGAATCTACAGCAATTCCAAGCCCAGCCGCACTTACACCTAGGAAAGTGGCAACCGCAAACGGAATCGAAAACCAGGCAATTCCGCCGTAAATATACGCTTTTGAAGCAGCGCTGTTTTTACTTGCGATGGCACGCTGCCAGTAAGCTTGATCTACAAAGACCGTACCGAAGTTCCCGATAATATTAATCATCCCAAACAAAAGGCCCGGCACCGATGCCATCGTAAGCATATGCTGTGATTGAGGCAGATTTTTCAACCCTTCGTACACGCTTGTTACGCCGAACTTATAATAAACGGCAGCAGCAAAAATAAATAAAATAATGAAAATAAAAACGGTGTTAAAATAATCAGCAACAAATGAGGCTTTTAAACCGCCAATCATGGTGTAGATGGTAAACGTAAGAGGAATTAAAAAAGCGGCAACAAAAATATTCATCCCAGTGAGAGAGTTTAAAGCAATGGCTCCTCCTAAAATAACCATGGCGGTCACAATAATATTTGTCATAAGAGCAAAGCCAAGCATTAAACGATGATTTTTCACGTCGAAACGCTGTGCAATAAATTCTAAAAACGTATGAGCGTTCGGTGCTTTTTTCTTCAGGTTAATCGCGACAATGGCAAACAGCAAAATTTGGATGCTTGCTCCCGCTGCATACCAATACGGTCCGCTAATTCCGTACTGATAGCCCGTGGAAGAAGACATCATTAACGTAGCGGCCCATGTCCACGCGGCGATAATGGACGCACTCGCCAGTCCAACGCCTACATTTCTTCCGGCTGTACTAAACTGCTCAGCCGTCATTTCCTTTCCTTGACGGCGCTGCATCATGATTGTAACGGCCGTAAATCCTCCTCCAAAAATCAGTAAAATAAAATACCCGACGCTTGATGAAAGCATCCTATCCCTCCCCTTCCTCTCAATGTTATATTTACTCACATTTAAATGTAAATAAAAGTAACATTTGTTAATAAAATACCACGCCGTAAAATTATTAACAATACTGTATTTTCTGATTATTAAAGAGTATAATTAGATATTTTCTCCTTTTACACACAAAAAAGCCGGCACATGTGCACCGGCTTAAGCATGAATTTTCGATTTCATCGTGTGCTATTTCCTCACATGAATGGTCTGATTAATAAAAAAACGACAACCACTCGGGCTGTCGTTTTTTTATTATTGAGATACCATTACTTTTTGGCGAACGTGCTCTAAGTGATCACGAACCGCTTCTGCTGCTTCTTCTGGCTCTCCATTTTTAATTGCTTCAAAAATACGCTCATGGTCGGCATCCGTTTGCTTACGATTTTCTTTTTGGCTTTTATTTAACGAATAAGCAAGCGCTTTTCGATACAAATGACCTAAATCTTCTACGGCATGAAGAAGGAATGAATTATGAGCTGCTTTCACGATATCATGGTGAAAACGATAGTCCGCTTCATGTCCAATTTCTTCACTGTTATGAACCGTCTTTTTAAATGCTTCTAACGATTCTTTAATTTCAATCAGTTCTTCATCTGTGCGGCGCAGCGCGGCTAAGCTTGCTGCCTGCGACTCAATGATAATACGCATTTCAATTAATTCAAGAACCTGATCTGCTTCAACCATTTCAAACGTCATTGGATCAAGCATGCCCACTAAGTTTACACGCTTTACGTAGCTTCCTCCGCCTTGTCGTGATTCAATCAATCCGCTTGCAGAAAGAACGCTTAGCGCTTCACGGATCGGTGCGCGGCTCACTCCAAACATTTTTGACAGTTCATGTTCCGACGGCAAACGAGACTCTGGCGGGAACGTTTTCTCTTTAATCATCTTTTTTAATTGATCAAGCACTTGACTAGACACTTTTTTACGCTCAATAGGTACAAACATACTTCTATTCCTCCTCCAAGTAATTATCTCTCTCTCTTTTTTTAGTTTTCATCGGACCCAGATTAACTATGTGTATTCCGATTTATGTAAACGCTTCAATCTTTGTATTACAAGTATACATTATTTCAATTCAAATGTGTTGATAAAATTTTACTATTATTGTTATTATACCATGAAAACAAGTTATAAATGAATAACGATTCATGGTTTTTTGACATAATACCACTATCTTACATATAATCCGTATACAATCATAATCGCCGCGTCCGCTAACGCATGGCTGATGATGGCCCCTTTGATACCATATCGCTCTCTTATATACGCCCACATCATACCTGCTGAAAAGACGCCTATTACCGAGATCACATTAAACGGAAATACAAAAACAGGAAGGATAATGAATACGTGATAAAGCGTATAAAAGCTTGATGTAACAGCGCTTGAAGCAAGTACAGAAACATGCTTTTTCACTTTATTTTGTATATACACCCGCCAATACATTTCTTCTAAAACAGGATTAATAAAAATCAAAATGACGGCTAAAACGGTAACTTCCCATCCGCTAAATCCCCATATTTGCAAAACCGCTTGCATATCTTCTACATGAAAGATTTTACCAAAAAAAAGCAGGCTGCTTCCAATTATAGCAGCGGCACATAGAACTCCGCTGAGAGTTCCCACATACAGAGATTTCTTTGTAAGCGCTACCTTAAAGTTAATTTTATTATTCGCATATAAAATCATAAACATCCAGCCGTAAAAGCAAACAAATGTTACCAACACATTTTGGATAAGCCACAAACCGAAAAAAACAAAGATTGTAGGCATGAACAGCAAAAACAAAAATTTTATCATGTTTATGGCGCACCTTCTTTAAAAGCCGCTTTTCTTTTACCTAGTAAACCTTTCGTATTCAAAAGGTTTACTATCTTTTATCTTATAAAAGTCCGGGGGTATTTTCAATTATTTTTTAATTCCTGCTCCAACTCACGAAGACTTTCAGCAAGCTTTTTCTTTTCCTCTTCAAAGTGAGCATCGTCTTTAAAAGCAGGAGCTGGAGGTTCTAGCTCTTCATTTTCTTTTAGCCAATCCGGCGTCATTTCCTTGCGAATGAAGCGCTTTTTATTAGCGTAGGAAATCGGCTTTTCAGCCTGTTGACTCGCTAGCGCTCGCTGCGATGTTACATAATGCTTATGAAAAAGATGCTGTTTAATATAGGCAAATGCTCGAATGGTATCACCGCTGTATTTAGGCACGTAGTGATCGAATGCTTCATGCAGTCCTGATAGCGCCGTTTCTATTGGTATTTCGCTTTTTGCGACTTCGTACATGTGCTTTAAATCACTGGCTGAAGGATACATCCCTCGATTTCTTCTAGCAATAAAAGCGGCTTCCAACGTTTGGACGTAAGCGTCATGCGCGTCTTCTTCTCTTTTTATTTGATTTGTATTTTTTGCTGTAGTCTCTGTTAATGACGCCTTCACTGTGACGGGCTCCGCTGCTTCAATTTGACGATTCCCTTCTGTCAAATTGACATCTTCGAGCTCTTCAAATTCATCCCTTGGCATAAGCTTTTCTAATTGCTCATAATCAATTCGGTACCAGACCGTGTTGTTAAATTTAGAGCGGTTGTATTTCCCTTTTATAATCAAGCCTTCTTTTTCAAGTTTTGAAATGATGCGTTGAATCGTTGAAAGCGACCAAAACGGAAACTGCTGCAGCCACTGCTGATTGGTATTGTATACCCACGTATATCCGTCCTGCACGTTTACGCTTTTTTCAAGCCAGTAGTGAAGCTGCTGAAGAAACAGCGCTCCGTTCACTCCTACTTTAACTGCAAGCGCCGGCAGTACAAGTAACGGCTGATCTTTTAATAATAATTTACTCATTACGTCATCTCCTTTGTTATGTAAAATAGCTACTATATATATACAAAGAAAACGGAAAAACGGGGATGCCACCTTTAAATTTATGTTAAAATATAGAAAAAAACGAGGTGAGCAGATGATACGTCAAGGGAGAATTGGTGATGAAGCGGGCATTGCCCACGTACACGTAGAAAGCTGGAAATCGACTTATAAAGGACTTGTTCCGGATTCTTTTTTAAATTCGTTGAACGCTGAAAAGCGAAAAGCCGTCTGGAAAAAACAGCTGGAATCAAATTCTGTTTTCGTTGCAGAAGAAAACGGTCAAATTGTCGGCTTCGCTTCTTATGGTAAAGAAAGAACCAACAAGCATCCTTCCTATAACGGAGAACTGTATGCCATGTATTTACTCACAGAGCATCAGCGAAAAGGAATTGGAAAAGCGCTCATGCATAAAATAGCGCAAGAATTGACAAACCAACATATACATACGATGCTCACATGGGCTTTTGAACAAAACGACGCCTGTCAATTTTACGAAGCGCTTGGCGGGAAAAGAATCGATCGCGCTGACGTTATCATTGATGGTACATCTCTCTCTGAAGTGGCTTTTGGGTGGGACACGCTTAAAAATTTGTAAGACAACTATCTGGACAGATTTTTTTCTTCACGGTAAACTGTTTAGTTGGTATAAAAAGAAAGGATGACTTACCGTGACGAATTCTACTTATCGAAACATTATTTTACTCGTTCTTTGCGTAACAGCAGGTATTGTTGATGTGATTGGCTACTTAAGCCTTGGCCATATCTTTACCGCGAATATGACGGGAAACATCGTGCTGCTCGGGTTAGCAATCGGAAACTCGCTTGAAACAACTGTTTTTCATTCCCTGACAGCTTTAGGAGGTTTTATTGTAGGAGTTGTAGGCGCTGCAATCCTAGTTGGAAACAAAGAAAAAACATTTTGGCCTAAAGCCGTAACGATTGCCCTTGGAATAGAAGGATTGATTTTACTTGTTTTTGCACTTTTATCTTCGTTTTCTCCTTCTTTACACTTAACTTACTTATTTATTTTCTTATTAAGCTCAGCAATGGGACTTCAAACAACGGCTGCTCGAAAGCTTGGCGTAGCCGGAATTTCAACAACTGTATTAACAGGGACGCTTGCTAATTTCTTTGAAGACGTAACGGCACGTTTGCGCAGCCCTCGCTACCGCAAAACGTTTACAACCGATGCGATTCTTCGCGCGCTGTCTCTTGTATTTTACTGCTTTGGCGCTGTTATCGCTGCACTTGCAGAGCCTGCTTATAAATTTGAAATTATTTGGCTGCCAATTGTGATTCTATTAGCCATTATCATTTTTGTCAGCACGAAGTTTCGTTCTGCTTCAGAAAACAAATAATAAAAAAACCCGTTTCGATAAAGAAACGGGTTTTTTTATTTTCCTGATAGGGCTGATAGAACGCCAAAAATAATTGCCGCTACAGGTCCTACAATAAATAGTCCTATTAAAATCGATCGTATAGCTTCCCACAGAAAGCGTAAAGGTCCTTGCCTGGACTCTGCTTTCTTCACTCTTTCCTCTAGGTGTTCGACTCTTTGCTGAAGCTTCGCTAATTCCCGCGTAACATCTATTTGTTCGCTCATCGCTCAAGCTCCTTTTTACTCTACATTACCATATACTTCCTTACTAACACTACTGTTTATTTGTGATCACTTCAATGCCGATTTCGCGGTAAGCATTTAACACGGTTTCGTTCACATGTTCTTCTGTAATGAGCCAATCTAGTGAGTTGGCTGAGCTGAACGTGTACGTTGAAGACGTATTGAGTTTTTTAGCTGTTACAATAGCCGCTACTTCACTCGCGCTTTTAATCATTTGACTTTTAATGTGCATTTCTTCAAGCAAAGGAATGCTCATGCCAATTTTCGGATCGATCGCGTATACGCCTAAAAAACAAAGATCCGCTCGAATTTGTTTAAGCGTATCAACCACGCTTTGTCCTACCGTGACCATCGATTCTTTTCGAAACGTTCCTCCAAGAGAAACAACTTCTACAAAGTCATGTTCCGCTAATGCAACGGTAATTAACGGACTGTTTGTAATAACCGTAACGTTTAAATTCTTTGGAAAAGCTTTGACGAGCTGAATATTTGTTGTACTTCCGTCCATCAAGAGCACCTGCCCGTCTTTAATTAACGGAAGCGCCGCAACGGCAAGTGAATGCTTAACATCCATCAATTCACGTTTACGCTCTTTGTAATCAACCGCAGACGTGGAACGCGGAAGCGCTCCTCCGTGTACGCGCTGCAGCAAACCAAGCGCGTCCATTTCCCGCAGGTCTCTGCGGATTGTATCTTCTGAAACGTTCAGCGTTTGACTAAGCGTCGTAGCTACAATGCGCCCTTCTTTTTCAAGCAAATTCATAATTTGTTTGCGTCTTTCTTGTTTTAGCATTGCTTGTTCACCTGTTTTCTTTCTGCTTTTTACTTTATTATACTTGTTTCTTTTGTAAAAACAATGTAAAAACGCTTGATTATAAGTGTTTTTTCGTTTATTGTAGGATAAACAAGATAAAACACGCAAAAACAAGTAATAATAGTCAAAGGGAGAGATAGTTTATGAAGATGATTTTTACAGACTTAGATGGAACTCTTTTAAATAGCAGCAGTGAAATTAGCACAATTAATGCAGAAGCAATTAAAAAAGCGCAAACACATGGAGTTGAAGTCGTGGTTGCTACAGGGCGCGCTTATTTCGACGTGCAGGAAATTTTAAAAAAAGCTGAGCTTTCAAATCTTTGGGTGATTGCCGCAAACGGAGCGACTATTCATGACCCGAACGGAAAGCTTAGACATTCTGTTCCAATTGATGCCCATCATGTAAAAGAAGCGCTTCAGTGGCTGGATGCAAACGAATTTTATTATGAAGTGTTTGCAGAGCATGCGATTTATACACCCAACTCAGGCCGAGAGCTGCTGGCCATTGAAATTGACCGGGTAAAAAGCGCCAATCAAAATGTGGATGAAGAAAGACTTCATCACGCTGCGGCTAAGCAGTACAGCCAAACGGGATTTGCCTTTGTTGCATCGTATGAAGATATTTTAAATACAAACGCTGAGCTTTATAACGTATTAGCTTTTTCATTTGATGATAAAAAACGAAAAAAAGGCTGGGATCACTTTAGCAAGCAGCATGACATGACCCTTGTCTCTTCCGCTGATCACAACTTTGAACTCGAACACAAAGACGCCTCAAAAGGAAATGCATTAACCTACGTTGTCAAAGAGCTTAGCGGCTCTCTTCAGGATACCATTGCCATTGGAGACAGCTTTAATGACGTATCGATGCTTCAAACGGCTGGAAAAGGAATTGCTATGGCAAATGCGCACGCGGAAATTAAAGCACTAGCAGATGACGTTACATTAACAAACGATGAAAACGGAGTAGCTTCCGTTATTGAAAAAGTGTTAGAAACACAGCTAAAAGCACATTAAAAAAACGCTTGGCAAATGCCAAGCGTTTTTAACTGATCATACGGTAAATACCAACAAACCAGCTAAACAGCGCAACTAACAGCAACAGCCACGCGCTGGTTTTTTTTCTTTTTTGCCACTCAATTGCTCCTAAAACTAGCATCGTTAAGCCTAGAAGTATATTTAAAAACGAAAGGAACTGGTAATTGTGAGTGAGCATAATATAAAGAGCCAGTCCAACGGTAATAATTGAAAAAATAAGCTGTAATACTTTTAACAAAAAATCTCTCCTTACTTGTAGTTCACTTCTTCATTCACACACGTCACTAAAGGCTTTTTCTCAAGGCCTAACAGCAAGTTCTGTACGGCTAAATCCGCCATGCGATTGCGCGTCTCGTACGTAGCACTTCCAATATGAGGTGTTACTAACACATTTGAAAGCTGCAGCAGCTTGTGATCTGCCGGAAGCGGTTCTGGGTCTGTTACGTCGAGTGCAGCATACGCAATTTCTTCATTTTTTAGCGCTTCGTACAACGCTTCAGTGTCCACTAACCCTCCGCGCGCTGCGTTTACAAAATACGCGCTGTTTTTCATTGCTTTAAATTCCGCTTCTCCAAACATCCCTTGGCTTTCGTTTGAAAGCGGCACTAAGCATACGATACAATCAGCTGTGTGAAGCAGTTCTTCAAACGAAAGGTATACGGCATCAAGCTCTTTTTCTGCTTCATGCTTGCGGCTTCGATTGTGATAAACGATGTTCATGCCTGATGCCTTTGCGCGTCTGGCAACGGCGCTTCCGATATCACCCATCCCAACAATACCAAGCGTTTTTCCAAATAAATCAACGCCGAATACTGTTTCCCAGTTTCCTTGTTTCACTTTTTCATAGCCTTCATGAATGCGGCGAGCTGCCGACAGTAATAAACCAAACGTTAAATCAGCCGTCGCTTCTACTAACACGCCTGGCGTATTGCTAAACGGTACGCCTTTTTTGGTACATGCTTTGACATCTACACTATCATACCCCACACCCGATTGAGAAATAACGCGCAGGTTCGGCGCTGCTTCTAACAGCTCTTCATCCACTGTAATGTGTCCGATATTAAAAAAGCCGTCGGCGTCATGAAGCCAGTCGCGCAGCGTTTCTTGTGGAATCTTTCCTTCTCCTTCCCACATTTGAATATCGCAGTGCTCCGCTAGCTTTTCATAAGCATTTGGCCACGTTTTTCCAGACATAACAACTTTGTATTTCCCCATGTGTATCTCTCCTTTTCCTTGTTCACTCATATGTATGAATAGAAACTAGCTATTCTATCATAAGCCTACTATAAAGATGAAACTTTTTCCATTCAGTAATCGTATTTATAGTAAGGGGGAATACGAATGTTTGAAGATGAAATGATATTTGAAGATGATCCGTCCGGAGATGACATTGTTTTTGAAGGTGATACTGACCTAAGCGGAGGCGCTTTTTTTCCAGACGATGCGTTATTTAACGGAATGCCTACGTTTGTTATGCTATTTTTTATTATTGTTATTGGTATTTTTCTATTTTCTATTTTTAAAGGAATCAGCACGTGGAGTAAAAATGAGCAGTCTCCTCGTCTATCTGTAAAAGCAAAAATTACGGGCAAACGGACAAACGTCCATCACCACAACAGTCACGCTCACGAACATCACCACTCTCACACGTCTACAACTTACTATGTAACCTTCCAGTTTGAAAGCACCGACCGCTCTGAATTTACTGTTTCAGGCAGCGAATACGGCAAACTTGCAGAAGGCGACGAAGGAATGCTGACCTTTCAAGGAACTCGTTTTTTGGATTTTCAAAGGAATCCAAGTGAAGAACATACAGATGCTTAGCATATGACCTCTTGCTTTTAGAGGTCTTTTTTACTGTAGGAATGCATTCCGACCTATTTGTGCCCTTTTTACATGATAGAAGAACGTTAGTGACCACAAAAACATACCGTGTAACACATTCATGTAAGCAGGCAGGTGATTTTATGTATTCTCCTTATTCAGGCAGCGGCCTCTACTACGGACATTACGGAGAAGCCCCTCATTCGCACCCTATTCAAACGCTGATGACGCAATACTGGCACCAAACCCACTATCCAGGTCCACACAAAAAATATGTTCACGTGTATTATCTCAACCCATCTTCTCTTCATTATTATCCAGCCTATCGAACATTTTTGTAAAAACTTGGTGATTTCCGGACTTTTATATTGTAAAATTAATCCATATACTTTTAATTTGGAAAGGAGGTTAACAAACAGTGCGTAATTCTACAGCAAAAAATAGTGTGGCGATCACCACTTTGCTTTCTGCACTATTTTTCTGCTTTATCTTGGTTCTTGCTTCGCTTTCACCTCTAGCAGATTCAGGTCCAAACGTTAATACGTTCGGTTCAGTAGGAATGTGGTTATCTCTTGGCATGATTCTGTTTTTATATTTGCTGCCTTTAGCTTTCTATATGATAGGAATCAACTTCTTAAAATTTGTGATGGCCGCTTTTTGTAGTATTGGACTTTTAATCGCTGCTAGTACTCTATTACTGATGCCGGCTCTGTTTTTATTTGGACTGGAAGATTTCTCAGGAAACTTAGCTTCCATCATAGGTGTAATGATTTCTTGTTTGGGCTTACTGATCACGAATATTGTGTGGTTTGTTGTTGCGTTTAAAAGACCGTCAGCCACCGTGCAGGAAAGCGTTTAAAATGGTGAAGAGGTTGCATACTAATTTCAGTTAAAAACGAACAAATTGGAGAGATGAGCTGAAGCGCTTGTGACACCGCTGTTGATTTCCGTGCAAGACTTCGCTTTCCGCGGGCGGCCGGTGAGCCTCCTCGTTGCTTTCGCTCCTGCGGGGTCTCACCACTTCCGCTGCTCCCGCAGGAGTCTTCGTCTTGCCCTTCAATCACCAGCTAGAAGCAGCCACATACATGAAACCTATCAATAAAAAATCCGAACGAATTTAATTCTCCATTAAGAGTCTCCATTCATCGTTCAGCTCTTGCTTCAACTAACCTACTTTTGCCCCAGCCTCTTTTTATAGCTTGGTAGGCAAATAGTGCAAATACATATCCAAGCAGTCTTCATGCTGAGACAACACGTCCATTGTTTCTTTACGAGGTTTTGTATAAATAGTCGCATAATCTACTTCACCCTGTGCAGGATTTACTGGAAAAGCTAATTTTTCTTTTTTCAGCGAAAAGTCGGCCTGCACTCCTTCTTTATTTCCTCTCGCGTCTAGTCGAATCCATCTCTCTTCACTTTTGATATACACTGCATTTAACGCATGAATACAGTAGCCTGTGTCTAACGTATCTCCAAGTATCAGTCTTTGATAACAAAACCCTGTCGGAATCCCTTCTGCCCGAAGCAAAGCCGCTAGTAGATTACACTTGCTGTAACAAATTCCTTCCTTTTCTTTTAAAGCCTCCGAAGCGGTTTTTGTGATGATTTTGCTTTGAATATCCCAGGAATGAGATACTTCATCTCTCACAAACTCATATGCTTTTTTTATGTACGCTAGGGAAGAATGAGGCAAGCCGCTTTTGAGTTCACGTACCTTTTGTTGGATCAAAGGATGTGTAAAATTCACTTCAGGAAGTTCTTGCTTGTAGTCTTCTTTTTCCAACGATTCATAAGTCAATTTCATTTACTTTTTTCTCCTCTTATATTCATCATGTTTTTTTATACATAATATTGAATTTTATTACATATTTTTATATGATGAAAGATCACTTAAACGGAAAATGTTAGTAGATACGAGATTGAAAGAGGTTTTGTTTTTGGTGACGTTATTTTTAACAAATGTGCTGCTCGGTCTTTCGATTGCCCTTCCCGTTGGTACGGTGACGATTGAAATGACAAAGCAAGGTTTAAAAAACGGGTTTCTTCACGGATGGGTTGTCGGACTTGGAGGCATGACGGTTGATTTGTTACTAATTGTGCTTCTTTACTCTGGACTGGCTTCTTTTTTGTCTGCTCCTTTTATCCAGCTTGTGATGTGGCTTGTAGGGGCGCTTTTTTTACTTTATATTGGCTATGATAGCATTAGACATGCGGACCATGATATTACGGCTCCTGGAGAACAGGTAAAAAAGTCGTTTGCATCTTCTTATGTGAACGGAATCTTTGTTGCCATTTCTCCTAGCAATCTCATCTTTTGGCTAAGCGTGTTTGGAACAGTGCTGACCAACTCGCTTCAATCCTCTCATTCTTTTCATTTCCTGCTGATTGCTGCGGGGATATTAACAGGGATTTTAATTCATGACTTAGGCTTAATGACGATTGTCTCTGGAACTAGAAAAGTGCTGAATCAGATTTATATCAAATGGGTTTCTATTGCAGCTGGATGTATCTTAATTGGTTTTTCATGCTACTTTCTTTACCGGTTTATTGGGAATCTGCGCATGTACTTTTAATGTTTCTACATATTTTATGACTTACTAAATCCCCTCTTTATCTAGTATAGAGAGGGGATTTTTATAATCTAGCAGGGACTATCAGACAAAAAGTTCACAATTTCGTCACATTTCTATTGATTTTTTTCTCTTTTTATACGAAAATATAAAAAAGGGAGGAAATATCATGAAAATCAAAAAAGCACTTCGCATCTTTATTGGATCAAACGTTCTTGTATTATTAACATTCGGCCTTCTTCCAGCACTATTGGTTAACCCTGATATTGACCTAATTCAATCATTTATTAATTATATAGGCAAGGATTAATTCCGCTTTAAATAGTCATAATTTTCAATCTATTATTTTTATAAAAAAAGACAGCGCAGGCTGTCTTTTTTAGTAGGTTTACACGTTTATTTAGTTGAAAATAGCCTTTTAACATCTACTTTTTGATCCTTAACAATCGTATACGTGGCCTGCTTTTTATCTTTAAAATTAAAGGCTTTTATGTAATCATCATCGTAAATCGTTAAACCGTACGCATCTTTTCCGTTTTCAACGATTTTTACCCAGTAAGCCTGGTCAAACTTTGGGTCCAGCTCCTTGCTTTTTTTTACTTCTAGCTGTGATAAAGAACGTACGATCTCTTTCGTCTTCTTTTTATCGTCTATTACACGTTTTCCTTCGTCTGTATCTATTTCAATACGCGTAACGTTTGCTTGGTCTACTTTTATGACGTCTTTTAATTGATAGGCTTTCCCTGTATATGTAAAGTAAAATACTGCGATAAATAAAAGTGCAGCTATAATAATTGTTCTTTTTTTCAAAAGGAACCTCCTTTTCCATATCACGCTGCATTCAGGTGATACATCTTTTTATTCCTCCAGTCCCGCAGCCTTTTAGTAGAATGCTGCTTCCTACAAGTAAACTATACGTTAATCCCGGAACAGGAAGTATTAATGTCACCATCAACAGTAACATGCCCGTACTTGTAAGAGCTACTCCGGCAGCTCGATTTTCCATTCATTTCACCACCATCGCTTGGTAAATTCGATTTCCTGTTCACTTATTAGCTATGTACTTTTCGCTTGTAATAAACGAGGGTCCAAAAATATACGCATATTCCTACTAGTAAAATTGTGGCTTCCCAGCCTCTTTCACCGGTTTTAATAAAATCATAGGAAGACCAAATTAACAGCGCTACCGTATAAAATAAAAAGCCGTTTTGCGCCGCTTGTTTAATTTCAAACTTTTCCATTTCGTCCGCTTTTTTTATTTTCACATTACCTTCTCCTTTTTAACTAACTCATGATTTATGAAATAAAAACAGCTCATCTACTGTTGCTCCCAGCTCTTCGGCGAGTTGAAAAGCTAGCGTTAAGCTTGGATCATACTTATTGTTTTCAATTGCATTAATCGTTTGTCTCGAGACGCCGCATACTTTTGCCAGTTCATCCTGAGACATTTTTTTGATTTTACGCAGTTCTTTAATTCGGTTTTCCACCATTCATCACTCATCTCTAAAATGTAAAAAACTTTTTACATTTATATCTTACATTATCTTCCTCGATTTTGTCAAATATGTTTGACAAATTAATATTTCTTACATACCTGAAATAAAGGATGGGAAAAAGCAGGTTAGTTGAAGGACAATTCGAACGAGCTTGATTAAGAATCAAACTCGTTCAGATTTTTTATTGCTATGATGAATGTAGGCTTGATCTATTTCGTTCGATGCTTCTAGCTGTTGATTGGAGGGCAAGGCGAAGACTCCTGCGGGAAAAGCGGAACAAGTGAGACCCAGCAGGAGCGCATGCGATGAGGAGGCTCACCGTCCGCCCGCGGAAAGCAGAGCCTTGCACGGAGATCAACAGGGGTGTAACAAGCGATTCATAGTAGTAACATTAAAGCTTTTTACTCATATTAAACCACTGCACGCCTGCATGCTGCGACTCCGCCAATCCTTGATTCACATACCCGTTTTTTTCATAAAAAGGAATTAATTCTTCTTTACACGTTAAGGTAACCGTTAAGCGCTGTTTGTTCCGCGCTTGTTTCTCAAACTCCCTCAGCAGCATACTAGCAATTCCTTTATGATGATGCTTGGGATTTACAACGATACCTAAAATACTTTGATGACCACCTGTCTCAGGGTTCGAAATCGTTTTTTCAAACAAATCATCCGTGATAAACGGAGCTGAAATGACGGGGCCGTTCACATATCCGATTATTTCTTCATTTTCTTGGGCAATGATAAACGTATCAGGAATGGTGTTGATCCGCGTGATAAACGCTTCTTTTGAGGCAGCTTCTTCAGGTGTAAAGCCTTTGTTTTCTAACGTAATTAATTGGTTTAAATCCTTTTTATCCACTTGTCTTATAATCATTGAAACGTTTCCTTTCATTAAAAGCTACTATTATATATCTCTCTTTCTACTATATATAAAAATGCCCAAACAAAAAAGGATTGACCTCTGCATCATACAGAATTCAACCCTACTTCGCTTTTAATTAACGTCTTGATTATTTGATAAATGCACCAAACGGCTTGCCCACCGGAAGCACAACTCGACCATAGTGAGTATTTAATACAGCCGCTGCAGATCCATAGAATGAAAACAGAGCGATCAATAGCTCTGACACTGCTGCTAGTAAGTGCGTGTATTCATATGCCACATCAAATGTACTTAGCGATAATCCAATGAATAAGAAATCAATTAACACAAAAATAATAAATAATACTTTATGAGTGCCCATTGCTCCAACTGTCATAAAAACGCTGAAAATCAAGTAGCCGACAAAAGCAAATGCGAGCTGCTTCGGATCCGCTGCTTTTGCGAGCGCTTCCCCAAATGCTCCAAGCTGAATAAGCCATGTCATAGCTACACCTAGCCAAAATAACCCGAAGGCACCAAAAGCCGTTGCGCCGAAGGTATTATTATGTTTGAAATCTTGCATAGACGCGATTAACTGCCCTATCCCGCCTAAAAAAATTGCCCATGGCAATACCAATGAAACTCCGTCGGTTACCCCAAGCTTTTGAAACGATGCAACAAGTGTCACCATGGCAAGCCCAAATAGACCTAGCGCTGATGGATCTGCTGTTACAATTTTAACGTGCTGCGTGCTGTTGTTACTCATGTTGTACCTCCCTGATTTTAAAAACACCTTTAAAAAGATACAAAAATGTACGGGAAGTGTCAATGGATATTTTTGGCCTTTAAGAAACCCATAAGACCAAGCAGTGTAGCGTTTACACTGCTTGGTCTTTACTTTCTCGTTATTAAACGTTTTGTAATAAATTTTGTCTTGTTTGTTTTGCAGACTCAACCATCACTTTTAAAGCGTCAACCGTCTCGCTGATTCCTCTTGTTTTAAGGCCGCAGTCGGGATTAATCCAAAACAATGCAGGATCAAGCACCTGCAGAGCGCGGTCAATGTTTCTTGTCAGCTCTTCAAGCTTCGGTACGCGCGGGCTGTGGATATCATATACGCCAAGTCCTATTCCTTGATTGTACGTATGTTTTTCAAACGCATGAATTAGTTCACCGTGGCTTTTAGATGTTTCAATAGAAATCACGTCGGCATCAAGCGCTTTGATTGCATCAATAATCTCTTCGAATTCTGAATAGCACATATGCGTGTGAATTTGCGTCTCGTTTTGCACCGATACCGTTGCTAGCTTGAACGCATACACCGCAGCGTTTAAGTAGCTGTCCCAGTTTTCTCGTTTTAACGGCAATCCTTCACGCAGCGCCGGTTCATCTACTTGAATCATTGAAATGCCCTGACTTTCAAGTGCTTCTACTTCTTTTCTAAGAGCAAGCGCAATTTGATTTGCGACATCGTAGCGCGGGATATCATCACGTACAAACGACCAGTTTAAAATCGTAATCGGACCCGTCAGCATTCCTTTAACCGGCTTATCTGTTAGAGACTGTGCATACACAGTTTCTTTGATCGTCATCGCCTGCTCGTACGATACATCTCCGTAAATGAGCGGCGGCTTTACGCAGCGAGAACCGTATGATTGCACCCAGCCAAACTTCGTAAACTGAAAGCCTCCTAATTTTTCACCGAAGTACTCAACCATGTCCGTACGCTCAAACTCTCCGTGCACAAGGACATCTAAGCCGATGTCTTCTTGAATTTCAATCCATTTTTTGATTTCATCGTTAATGTACGCTTCATATGCTTCATCGCTTAACTCGCCTTTACGCCACTTTAGACGCTGTTGTCGCACTTCTTTTGTTTGCGGGAAGCTTCCAATTGTTGTCGTGGGAAGAAGCGGCAGTTGAAAAGCTTCTTGCTGAACGCGTTGACGTACGTCAAACCGCGTTTGGCGCTTAGCTTTATAGCTGTCCAGCTGCTTCAGCTCTTTTTGCACGTCTTGATGGTTTCGGAAAGATGATCCATTTAATGCTTGAATCGCCTGTTTACTTACGTTTATTTCTTCTTCTATTGCTTCTTTTCCTTGCTGCACCGCTTTTGTTAAAAGCGTGATTTCCTTTAGCTTTTCATCTGCAAAAGAGAGCGCATTTTTTAACACTGGCTCAATGGTTTCTTCATTTTTTACCGTGACAGGAACATGTAATAAACTCGATGAAGGCTGCAGAATCAAACGGTCTTTTGATACGGCTTCTTCAATTTCACTGATCGTTAAAAGCTGCTCGTCCAAGTTTTCACGCCAAATGTTTCGTCCGTCAATCACTCCTGCTGCCAGCACTTTATCAGTCGGAAACCCATATTTATTAAGCGCAGTGAGATTTTCTCCTCGGTCATGTACAAAGTCTAAGCCAATTCCTTCAACAGGAAGAGACACAACTTCTTTGTAGTAATCAACGCTGTCAAAATACGTTTGCAAAATGACTTTGACGTTCGGTGCTGCTTTTTTCAAAGCTTGATAGACTTCTTTGTACAGCGCTAGGTCTTCTTTTGATAGCGTTGTAGCTAAAACCGGCTCATCTATTTGTACCCACTCTACTCCTTCTGCCTGAAGCTCCGCTAAGATAGTTGCATAAAGAGGAATAAATTGTTCAACTACTCTTTTAAACTCACTTTCTTTATATCCTTTTGATAGCTTTACAAATGTTACCGGACCTAAAATAACGGGCTTTCCTTTGATATTTAGCTTTTGTTTTGCTTCTTTGTAAAATTGAAGCGGACGATTTTCTACGAGAGCCGGCTTACGTCCTTCTAGCTCTGGTACGATATAGTGATAATTGGTGTTAAACCATTTTGTCATCGTAGAGGCTACTGCACCTTTTGTTCCTCGCGCAATGTCAAAATACGTTTCAAGCGATACTGGTCCTCCCTCGTACTCAAAGCGCTTTGGCACCAAACCAAACATAACAGCTGTATCTAACACATGATCGTATAAGCTAAAATCGCCGACTGGAATCAATTCAATTCCTGCATCACGCTGTTTTTTCAGATGCCCTAGACGAAGAGCCTCCATTTCCTGCAGAAAGATATCTTTCTCTAGCTTTCCTGCCCAAAACTGCTCAAGCGCTTTTTTCCATTCTCGTTTTTCACCAATTCTTGGATAACCTACATTTGAACTTTTTACACTGCTCATTTTTTCCACTCCCTGTATATTTTTTTATCGGTAAACTAAAAAATCTCTCTTTTCGAAATGAAAAGAGAGATGATACGCATACTTAACTAAAGTTGAGATAGCCTGTTTTTCTCAACACGTATTCCTCACTCCTCTCTATATCCCGTAGAGCTTAAGTGCATACAACAGGCAGGTCTCCTGACTTAGGTTCATCGCTTCCTATCCCTTCCCATTTCAACATGAAACAGTGGTTAATAAGTTGCTCCCCATTACAGTGGCGGGACCGCGCCGGCTTTTTACCGGTCTTCCCTTTTAAGCTGCGTACATTCGTTACACAGCACCTGATGCATTTCTATGAAATTGTTTATTCAAAACACCTTCACATAAAATAAAAAGCCTCTCTATCATGAATAGAGAGGCATAGTATCTATGAAATCCTCTCTTATTTTTCAAAGCTGTACGCTTTGCAGGATGTAGCACCTTTTTAACAAAATTGTTAAATGGTTGCCGGGCTTCACAGGGCCAGTCCCTCCGCCTCTCTCAATAAGAGTTTTAATTGTTTATAATGTTTTGAATTTAGAGTTATCTTAACACCTTACATTTACGTTGTCAAAACAAATTTTAAAAAATCAGTTTTCAGGAGGTGCTGACGCTAATTTTTGCCTTAACAATTTGTAATCATCTTTTCGATGTGTTTCGATCAAGTCTTTTGCTCCTTGATGATACCCTGAAGAATAGATGTACTCTACCGCGGTTTCGATAAGCATTCTCTTTTCTTCCGCACACTCCCGGTCCATTAAAGGGAACAGTCTACCTAAAAGGTCATTTAAATCTTCCTTAATAAAACGATTAAGTCCTTCTTGCATCTTTTCGTTTGCCATGATAGCTCCTCCATTTGCTGTGTATCTTCTAATCCTCTATAAGCAGGCAGTTCACTGTAAATTTTAAGATAAAGTTAAGTCATTAAACAGTATATCAAGTGAATGTTTTTCTTCAATTACATATGTAATACAAATATATGACAAATATAGAGAATATATCATCATTCACTATCTATTATAACGTTTGACTGAGCCTTCTGCTACAAGGTTTCTTTAAACATTATGCACAATCTTCCAAAAGCCTGCCTGTGATTCACAGGCAGGCTCTCTATTAAACTTAGCTTTCTACTTTCTTGTTTTTACAAACAACTTCTTCGAGGTCGTCCAAAATCCTTCCAAAGAAGAGGTCCTAAAATGTCGTACCGGCTAACAAAAAACTCCGTAAAATTATAATTATTTAAAATTAAAGGCGGCTCAAAATCAAGGGGAGCACCCGCGCCTCCTGACAATACAAAATCAGTGCCTCTTCCAAGCGTAAACGACCCGTTTCTGTTTTTTCTAATAAACTGTTCGTCATACGCATGCACGTGGCTGACTAACACTTTTTTCACGCAGTGTTCTTGAATTAAATCAAAAAATTCTTGACTTTGAGGAGTCGTTACAGGAAACCCTTCAAGGTTTGTCCATCGACCAATATTTGGCTGCGCATGCATGGCTATAACGGTATTACGAGGAGCATCCTCTAGCTGCCGCTCTAAATAATTAAGCTCTCTATCTGTAAATCCATATATTTTATTTTTGGGACTGATGACATTATTTAATGCGATGCACCGGAAGTTAAAGACAGGAATATCAATGACCCAGTGTACTTTTCCGATAGTGGCTCTGAAGTTTTCGAGATTGCTTTCATCAAGGTACAGTTCATCATGATTCCCTACGCATACAAACACAGGAATGTTTGGTGCGATTTTTTCGACAACCTTAACAAAGTGCTCCAAATACTCTTTTTTCCCTGTATAGACGGTGTCTCCCCCATGAATAATAAACAGCGGGTCCAATTCCACCGCCTTTTTTAACACAAGCTCAAATTCACCGCTCATCGTGAAACAATTATCGTTTGGTCCGTCACCTCTGCTGTCGCCCATAAAAACAAAGTTGAATGGATCTCTCGGATTTAATTGTTTAATTCTTTGCTTTAATAACTTTTCAGAACGTTCATGAAGCGTCAAATTCATCAACTAGTTAATCCCCCTATTACTAAATAAATTTAGTTAAAAGTAAACAAGCTTACTTATTTATATGGAAATTTGCTGATGAAGGTCACTATCTTCTTGTAAGCAGAACGCACATTTAAATGCGTTTCTATAGCCTATCTATTCTTTCATTTTGTTAAGCACTGATAAGACAACATAAAAGCTAGAATCTCAGTATCTATTAATAAGAGCTGGAGCATAATCCAAAGACGAGCAAAGGCCGACATGAGCTGAACCGCTTGTTGCCCCGCAGTTGATTTCCGTGCAAGGCTTCGCTTTCCGCGGGCGGCCGATGAGCCTCCTCGTCGCTTGTGCGCCTGCGGGGTCTCATCTGTTCCGCTTTTCCCGCAGGAGTCTTCGCCTTGCTCTCCAATCAACTGCTAGAAGAAATGAAACAGCTGAAACCTGCGTTCACCATAAAAAACGAACCACTAATCAAAGTGTTTGATTAGTGGTTCGTTTTTCACTTCAGCTAAAATATTTTTATCTCAGCACCTTACATTTAAAACATTTACGACAATTAAACATATTTATTACGCTCAACTGGACTTAAAGAATTTCTTTCAGAACGAGCTGCCATGTCTGTTTCAATTTGCTCTAGGCTGCGTCCTTTTGTTTCAACAACTACAAAGCGTATGAAGAATAATCCGAGAATACAAATGATTCCGAACGTTGAAAAGATCACGCCTAAACTAAACTGGTCGGCTAAAATTGGGAACACAAGCCCTACTGCAAGCGATCCTGTCCAGTTAAAGGCAGATGAAATACCAGCACCGATTCCGCGTACAGAAAGCGGGAAAATTTCTCCTACAATGATCCACGTAAGCGGCGCCCAAGAAAACGCATAGCAAAGGATAAAGCAGCAAAGGGCAATTAACGTAACCCAGTTAACGACGACTTCATTAACGCCTAATGCTCCTAGAATAGCCGGTGTAAAAAAGGAAAGAGCCATACCCGCGCCGCCAATCGTAAGAATGGTACGACGGTTGAATTTATCAACAAACTGCAGAAAAATAAGTGTTGTCACAACGAAGATTACCCCAACGATGACCGTAAAACCAGCAGCTACCTGCGGCGCTAAACCAACTTGACGAGCAATGCTTGTTGCATAATAAACAATTGAGTTTGAGCCTTGAATCTGCTGGAAAGTTGCCATTCCGACACCGATAATTAAAGCTAAACGAAACTTTTTCTGAAACAGCTGTTTAATGCCTGATTGTTCATGCACAGCTACGCTTTCAATTTCAGACACTTCAGCTTCGACTTCCGCTGCTGAGGAACGAAGCGTGCGCAGCACTTCACGCGCTTTATCTGCCATTCCATTTTTAATTAAATAACGAGGTGACTCTGGAAGCTTGATCATACCGATGCATAAGACGATCGCAAAAATACCGGCACTGCCAAGCATAAGTCGCCAGCTGTTTGGAATCGGTTCAAAAATAAAGGCTACGATATAGCTTAATAATAATCCAATTACAATCATTAGCTGATTCAAACCTGAAAGCTTCCCGCGAATATGAGCGGGTGCGATTTCTGACATATAAGCAGGAACTAAAGAAGAAGCCGTTCCTACTGCTGTACCTAAAAAGACGCGCGCAATCGTCAACGTGATTTCCTCTGGTGCAATCGCTGAACCGATGGAGCCTAACAGAAAAATAATAGACGAAATTAAAATTAACTTTCTTCGTCCAAACTTATCGCCTAATAATCCGCTTAAAATAGAACCAATAATGGCTCCGCCCATTAGCGACGAAACCACAATCCCCAGCCACAGCGGACTTAAATGAAACGCTTCACGGATATGACCTTCTGCACCAGCAATAATCCCAATATCATAACCGAATAAAATACCGGCAAATGAGCCGAAGAAGAAGATAAACTTACTTGATACTTTACTCATGATTATATCCCCTTTGTATTGTCTTAGTTTTTCTTCCTGCCACACTTATTTAAAACGCTTTCATTTATTTCTAAAAACGGCGTTCTTTTACTAACGCCATATTTTCACTTCCAAGGAAGCAGCGCTCCCTTGGAAGTAATGATGCTTACTTAATAATGACGTACTCTAAATTCACAAGCTTTGCATAGCTCACGATTTGATCCGTTGTTAAATTTAACGAAAGTACCGTGTGGTGGCCTCCTCCGTTTTCAATCCACGCTTTAACGCCGTCTTGGAAGTTCGGCTTAATGTTCCAAAGCACGCGCGCTACCGGAAGATTTGGAGCTGGAACTTCCGGTTCAAATGCCGATACTTCGTTAATTAACAGCTTGTAATGCGTACCGAAGTCAGCCATGGAAACCACTACGCCTTCTCCTTGTTTACCGTCAAACACTAAGCGAGCCGGGTCTTCACGGTTACCGATTCCTAGCGGAGAAACGATTAGTTTTGGCTTATTTACCGCTAGCGTCGGGTCTACTTCGAGCATGTGAGATTGAAGCACTGACTCACGTCCAGGTGCTAATTCATACGTGTAGTCTTCCATAAAGCCCGTTGACTGATTATGGCTCATCACTTTGAGCAAGCGGTCAAGCGCCGCTGTTTTCCAGTCTCCTTCACCAGCAAAGCCGTATCCCTGTGCCATCAAGCGCTGTACGGCTAGACCAGGAAGCTGTTTCATACCGTACAAGTCTTCAAAGTTAGTCGTAAAAGCGCTGTAGCCGCCTTCGTCTAGAAAACGTTTAATCGCAATTTCATAGCTTGCCTGTACTTTTACGCTAGATTCCCAGTCTTCTACAGAATAATCCCCGTAAACAAACTCATACGCGTCGGCATATTCAGCAAACAAATCATTGATTTCTTCTTCCGTAACAGCATTTACATATTGAACAAGGTCACCGATTCCAAAGTAGTCAACCGTCCAGCCAAATTGAATTTGTGCTTCAATTTTGTCTCCTTCCGTTACGCCCACGTTGCGCATATTGTCACCGAAACGGGCAACTTTAATGTTGAAGCTTTCGTTATAAGCAGCGGCTACGTCCATCCACTGTGCAATTTGCTGCTGTACTTCGGGGCGCTCCCAGTAGCCTACTACGATTTTATTTTGCTTGTTCAAACGCGCGTTGATAAAGCCGTATTCACGATCACCGTGAGCGGACTGATTCAAGTTCATAAAATCCATATCAATCGTTTCCCAAGGAATGCTTTCATTAAATTGTGTTGCTAAATGAAGCAGCGGTTTTTGTAGCAGCTTGGTACCGCGAATCCACATTTTTGCAGGCGAGAACGTATGCATCCACGTGATTACGCCGGCAACTTTATCTCGGTAATTTACTTCTTTCATCATGCTTGTAATTGTATCAGCACTCACAGCTAAATCTTGCAGAACAATCGGATAAGGCAAGATACCGCTTTCATTTAAAGCATCAGTCATACTTTGCGCGTGTGCTTTTACTTCTGCTAGCGCTTCTTTTCCGTAAAGATGCTGTGAACCAACAATAAACCAAAATTCTTTTTGAGCTGTTTTTAACATGATAATCCCCTTTTCTGTATGTAAGTCTTTTACTGTCCCTGCCCATAATACGCGTTTTGTCCGTGTTTTCGTAAATAATGTTTGTCTAATATACGCTGCGGCAGCTCTTCAGCCAGTCCGTTTAATTTTTGTGTAAAGAAGTTCATTTTGGATACTTCGTCTAATACAACGCTGTTCATTACCGCCGTTTTGGCATCTTTTCCCCACGTAAACGGCCCGTGCCCTTGAAGTAAAATACCAGGAACCGCTAACACATCTAAGCCGCGCTCTTCAAACGTTTCGATAATCACCTTGCCCGTTTCCACTTCATATCCGTCATTTACTTCTTTTTCTGTTAAAAAGCGCGCGCACGGTATCGAACCATAAAAAGTATCCGCATGAGTGGTACCCATTGCCTGCACATCAAGTCCTGCTTGAGCCCAAATGGTCGCCCACGTTGAATGCGTATGAGCAATACCGCCAATTTCGGGATAGTGTTTATATAGTACAGCGTGAGTCAGCGTATCAGAGGACGGATTAAGCTCACCTTCTACCACGCGGCCATCTAGGTCTACGACTACCATATCTTTGGCTGTCATTTTTTCATACGTCACGCCGCTTGGTTTAATCACAAACAAACCGCTGTCTCGGTCAACTGCACTTACATTTCCCCACGTGTACTTGACCAGTCCGTGTTTTGGCAAATCGAGGTTTGCTTGAAATACTTCTTCTTTTAATTTGTCTAGCACAGTAACTCCTCCCGTTCTTCGCTGTGATGCTCGGCAGCTGTTTTTTCAATGACTAGCCCTTTTTTATATCTTTTAATAAATGCTTCAAACCCTTTTACATCGAGTTCGTCAGGGTAGATTTCCTGTGCGGTCACTTCTTTAAAAACTTTATCATCCAAGAAATCTTCTAAACTTTCATTCTCACTTTTATTGAGCATGTAAGAAGAAAGAATAGCCATTCCCCACGCGCCGCCTTCTCCTGCTGTGTCCATAACGGAAACCGGGGTATTAATTGCCGCTGCCATCATTTTTTGACCAACTACCGGCGTTTTAAATAACCCTCCGTGCGCTAAAATACTATGAATCTTTACGTTTTCTTCTTTGACTAAAAGATCCATCCCTATTTTTAAAGCACCAAAAGCTGTAAAAAGATGTGTACGCATAAAGTTTGCTAGATTAAAATTACTTTTTGCTGAACGGACAAATAGCGGACGTCCACTTTCTACTCCGGTAATATTTTCACCTGAGAAATAACCGTAGCTAAGCAAGCCCCCTCCATCAGGATCAGCTTCTAGCGCTTTATTTAACATCACTTGGAATAATTTATCCGACTCTACTTTTTGTCCCATCGCCTCCGAAAATTCACGAAACAATCCGAGCCAGGCGTTTAAGTCGCTTGAGCAGTTATTCGCATGAACCATGGCAACTGGACTGCCGTTTGGCGTCGTAACCAAATCAATTTCCGGATAAACGTTTGAAAGCTTTTTATCTAGTACAATCATCGCAAAAACGGACGTTCCTACTGAAACATTTCCTGTGCGCTTTCTTACGCTGTTTGTCGCCACCATTCCCGTTCCCGCATCTCCTTCTGGAGGACAAAACGGAATGCCCGGCTGTAAGTTTTTAGATTGGTCTAAAATGCTAGCCCCAATAGCTGTTAATGTACCTGCTTGCTCGCCTGACGTATGGACTGCAGGCAGAATATCTGATAGTTGCCATGGATATCCTTTGTAGGAAATAAGCTCATCAAACTGCTTCATCATATCTTCACTGTAATTTTGCGTGCGTTCATCAATTGGAAACATCCCCGAAGCATCTCCAATACCAAGCGATTTACTGCCCGTTAGCAGCCAGTGAATATAGCCCGCTAGCGTTGTTATGTAATGGATGCGCGGCAGGTGTTTTTCTTGATTGATAATTGCCTGATACAGATGCGCAATGCTCCATCGTTCAGGAATATTAAAGTTAAAATGTTCAGTTAATTCTTTTGCTGCTTCGCTTGTTGTAGCATTACGCCACGTTCGAAACGGCACAAGCAGCTCACCCGTTTTATCAAACGCCATATATCCGTGCATCATAGCTGAAACACCGATGGAGCCAACTGTTCGAATGGTGATCCCGTAGCTTCGCTCTACTTCTTGCTTCATTTCACGGTAAGCACTTTGCAAACCTGTAATAATATCGAGTAAGTTGTACGTCCAAAAACCGTCTTCTAAGAGATTTTCCCATTCGTAACTGCCTGATGCGATGGTTTCAAACCTCTCATTAATCAGCACCGCTTTAATACGAGTAGATCCAAGTTCAATTCCAAGGGACGTTTTCCCTTTAGCAATTGCTTGTTTTATGCTTTCTTGAGTTGTTTTCACGTTTAATCTCCTTTCTGATAGCTATAAAGATACCTATAGCAGTAAGGAAGCGCTTTCCGTTTTATGTAACGCTGTTTGAATTTGTTAACAACTTAAGTATATTTATTTGTACGTACATTTGTCAATAATAAAATTATATATGCACACAAATATTAAAAATATCCTACCTTTCCTTCTTTAAACGTTCAAATAATCGGTATCCAATCGTTAAATCATTCTTCTTTCAATTAAAAATTACGGAAATCTTTTCATTTATTCACGTTCATGATAAAATATGTCCATACAAATTTTATACATAAAAAAAGTTGAATGTATACAACTACGAAAGAAGTGAAAACATGAAGCCAAAATATCAGGTGATTATTGAGGATATAAAAAGCAAAATTCTTTCAGGCGATTACAGCATCGGCGAGCAAATCCCGACTGAATCGGCCATGCAAGAAACATATAACGTCAGCAGACATACGGTTCGAAAAGCGATTTTAGAGCTGTCGAATGAAGGATATTTAAGAAGCGAAAAAGGCTCTGGCACCTATGTGAGCAATCAGTATCAATCCAAAGCTAGCGGGGCTTCTGCCAACAAAACAATCGGCGTTATTACCACGTATATTTCTGACTATATTTTCCCTTCTATTATTCGCGGAATTGAAAGCAGGTTAAATAAAGATAATTATTCGCTGCTGCTGGCGAGCACGAATAATGATGTAGAACAAGAAAAAAAAGCATTGGAAATGATGCTTTCTTACGGAGTAGACGGTCTAATTGTTGAGCCTACAAAAAGTAATTTGTACAATCCAAACATCTCGTATTATTTATCATTCAAAGAACAAGACGTTCCATTTACGATGATTAACGCCTACTACGAAGAATTAGAGGTTCCGTTTTTTTGTTTAGATGACGTTCAGTCAAGCTACCTTGCCACAAATGAATTAATTTCAAAAGGCCATACACAAATTGGGCTCATTGCAAAAATGGATGACCTGCAAGGAAAGTACCGAATGAAAGGCTACATAAAAGCGCTTGGTGAAGCAAAGCTCCGCTTTCAGCCTGAGCATATTTTGTCTTTTAACACGGAGACAAAGCTTGATTTGTATGCTAATTTAAAAGAATTTCTTACTGAAAATCAAGACGAAATGACGGCTCTTGTCTGCTATAACGATGAAGTGGGATTAGAAGTTGTAAATGTATGCAGACAGCTTGGTATCTCCATTCCGGACAAGTTGTCAATTATTGGTCAAGACAATTCGTACATCGCTAAAAATGCGACGATTAATTTAACAACGTTAACCCATCCGCAGGAACAAATGGGACACGACGCGGCGGATTGGATTATTAAAAAGCTGCAGGGCAAAAAAGAGTTGCCAAACGAAACCTACTATCAGCCGGTGTTAGTTGAAGGCGAAACGATTAAAGAACTAACTGCAAAGCGTGATGAAGTTCGTTAAGAGAAGGCTTCTTTAGAGGTCTATAAAACTTCTTATGAGATAAGGGGATGCACATTATTATGCATCCCCTTCTTTATGTAACGATTCCTGTTATAACGGAGCCTGAACGTTGATATACACTCCTTTTTCTATCCTTTGTTTTGCTTCTTCTATTACTCTTTTAGCGGTAAGTGATAACTGAGATACAGGAGCCGCTCCCTCTGAACCAATGACGAGAGGATCAACCCAGCGCATTTTTGTCGTTTGGTGAACATCATGACAAGACGCAGTACCTGTTTCTGCTTTGCTGTTAAAAAGAGTAGCTAACATTACTTCAATGCTGCTATCTCCAGCATTTTTCAGCAACCCAACCACATCTTCATCCTGCTTTAGAAAATCTTCTATAGATAAAATATCTTTTTGCAAAGCAAGCTTGATAATCTCCGTCAGCTGATAATTTCCAAACATATTAAGCGGATTCATAAAAAAGCCAATCACTTCTTTGTAGTAAGCATCCAAAAACCACTCTGCCGCTGATAAATTACTGCATGCCATTTGTCCATTAAATACGACAAGCTGATCCAAAAACGCATCCACTTCTTGTAAAGTGATCTCCCCGCATACGTACAAATCCCGCAGCGTATAATCCACGCGGTCAGCGCATAAGTGCGGAGCGCTCTGTTCGAGAAGCGTCCACTGGCTTTCATCAAGTAAGATATCTCGCCAGTTTAAACCGGCGTTCTTTAAAATATGAGGAATAGATGACTGGGCTACTATTTTTTCGTAAATCATTTCATGATAATTTTCTTCTTTTTGTTCAAGAACGTAGTCAATCACATGAGAAAATGCCGTATGGGAAACGTCATGTAATAAAGCCGCTATTTGCTCTTCCAAAGAGCCTCCTAATCTATTGACAAGCATCATCGCACCAACGGAATGATCGTATCGTGTAGTATTCCATTTTCCATTTACAAACCGGCTCGCTCCGCCTTGGTAAATTCCTTTTAAACGCTGTACGGGATCACTTTGAATGAGTTCTAAAAGAACGCCGTCTATTTCAAATTTTCCGTACAGCTCATCATAAAGTATAGCCATATCCTTCTCTCCTTTTACTAGCTTACTATGTTTAATCCTAAACGCACGACACAATGCTGTAAAGCACCTCTCGTCGTGTTGTGATAGTGAACTATTTTTTGTAACAAAATGTTCAATTCTTTCACATGAACACTTATAAAAATCACTCATTGTGATGATTTTATTTTATGACTTCAGTGATAAAGTTTTATAGAGAAATTTATTTACTAACAAGATAGAAAATAAAAAGGAGATATTTATGAAGAAGCTTAGCATGCTGCTGATCATTTTAGTCATTGCCATGGTCGGCTGTTCAAAAGGAAATGAGCAAAAATCACAGGAAGTTAAAGGGAAAATTGAAGTGCCCCAAACCATTAATGCCAATAAAACAGTTTCGATTGAAACGCTCGTTACACAAGGAGACAAAAAGATTAAAAATGCAGATGACGTACAGATTCAAGTTGAAAAAGAAGGCTATATTAACCAGAAAATGATCCCTGCCAAACATCAGGGTAATGGCACATACAGCACTGACTACACGTTTAAAACAGACGGTAAATATACGATTACTGCTCACGTTACGATAAAAGGCGACATGAAAATGTTTACGAAAAAAGTAACGGTTGGCGAGAAAAAGTAAACTACCTATTAAAAAACGACCTCTGACAAGCAGAGGTCGTTTTTATTATTTCTTTGATTCTTTGATACGATCAAGATACTGCTTCGCATGAAGCAAGCCAAGATTTTTTTCTTTTCGTATGTATTTAATAGCCTGAACGTCGCTTCGGCCATTCATAAGCATCAGATTGACTTTGTTTTCAAACGCTTCGTCCCTCTCTATTTCTAGCTGCTTCCACTCTTCCTTTGAATCACGTTTAGGTGTTGTTAGCAGCAGGATCACTAATATCATAAGAGCGCTGCTTGTCGTCACATAAAGCCAAAACCAGTCCAGAAACCAGCTGTTAATGACATTCAGTATGATGACGATGGTGAAACCGAAATATAATTTTGTTTGATACCTACTCGTTTTTTTTGAATCTATTTTATTAAAAAATACCCTCACGGTCAGCCTCCTTTCAGCATTTTATCGGTGAGTTTTTCTACTAATCTCTCTTGGCTCAACCTGCAGTTTCTTTTTACCTAATGATGACACTTTTCGTAGTACCCTCGCTTGTCTGATAGCCACCTGAACTGTTGCTGCCAATCACTTGTATGCTGCCGTAATCATGATAATCTTTGTTCGAAGAATGAGAGATTTGTAGTTGTTTTAACTCCGTTCCCTCTAAAACAAAGTAAGGGCCGTCATAACTCGTATTCTCGTACTCACCGGAAGAATGAAGGTGCGTGTACGCATAGCGACTAGTTGTAAAGAAGTGTTGGTTGTTAAGGATTTCTACCTTCGAAAAAAACTCATCTGCGGTCATTAATCGGTCATATTGAGCAGGCTTTCCATCAACTTTGTCACTTGTAACCGTCAACCAGTCCTCTCCTTGATCTTCACATGAAAAACATGAGCTGTAATGTAACATTGTATAGGAGTTATGATCAGAAGGATTTATCACTGTAAACCGCATAGAAGATATGTTTTGATCCCTATCTAGCGTTAAACGAAAATCTTCTATTTTTGCTTTATGCTGTGAGAGCTGCTGTTCTTTTCGAAAGGATTCCCAGCTTTTGCTTACTTCTCCAGACTTCAGCTCATCTCTTGTAAATAACAGCGTTTGTTTTGTACCTTTATAAACGACATTCACGATACTGAGAATAAGGAGAGCAAGGATTGCCAGCCAGCAGATGGTTTCTGCCACCTTGTTTTTTGCCATAGTTGTTCTCCCCCAGAAGTTAAATGTGTGCATATCATAAAAGAAACACACATCATACAAATTACCATTTATCCTAAAAAATATCAATTAATCTCACTAAGACTAAAGAATCAGCGACTTATAAAAAAAGTGCAGGACTCTCTCAAGAGCCCTGCACTTTTATTTCATATTTAAATAAGGTTAAACGCTTTTACCACTTGAGCAACCGCAAACGTAACGCCAATCGCAATCACTGTTGGAATCGCAAAAGCAAGAAACGTCCACTTTACATTTTTAGTTTCTTTATAAATATTCACAAGCGTTGTTCCGCACGGAAAATGCAGAAGTGAAAACAACATCATGTTAAGAGCCGTTAGCCACGTCCAGTGGTGATCAAGGAAAATTTGCTTGAGTCGAGTCGCATCTTCAATTTCAATTAATGAGCCCGTTGATAAATACGCCATCAGTAAAACTGGTACAACAATTTCATTAGCCGGCAATCCAATAATAAAAGCAGCTAATATATAACCGTCTAGTCCTAGCGACTTGGCAAACGGATCAAGAAACTGAACAAAGTGCATTAAAATACTCGTATCGCCAATATAGATATTAGCCAATACCCACGTTAACACCGCTGCGGGCGCTGCAACAATAATCGCACGTTTTAACACAAACAGCGATTTATCCAACGTCGCCCGTACAATTGTATCTACAAATTTTGGCTTGCGGTAAGGCGGAAGCTCTAGCGTATAGTGTGTTGGTACTCCGCGCAGCGCTGTTTTAGACAGTGCCCACGATACAAACAGCGTCACCACAATTCCAAATAACACGGTTCCCACTACCACAAGCGCCGTTACGAATGTTTTAGCGCTTCCTGTAAAGCCTGTTGCCATAAATAAAGAAGCTAACAAAATCAGCGTAGGCCATCTGCCGTTACAAGGAACAAAGTTATTTGTTAAAATCGCCATCATACGTTCACGGGGCGATTCAATAATACGCGTTGACATAATCGCTGCGGCGTTGCATCCAAATCCCATCGCCATCGTCAGCGACTGCTTGCCGTGTGCGCCTGCTCGTTTGAACAAACGGTCCATATTAAACGCTACGCGAGGCAAGTAGCCGTAGTTTTCTAAAAGCGCAAACACCGGGAAAAAGATAGCCATCGGGGGCAGCATGACGCTGATGACCCACCCTGTGCCTCGAAACAGCCCTAATACAAGAATTCCGTGCAGCCATTCTGGCGCATGCATTGCTTGAAAGAAAGCTGTTAAATATCCTTCCGCCCAGCCGAACCCTTCTGCAATTAATCCAGAAGGAACGTTTGCACCTGCTATGGTGATATAAAAGATGACTGATAAGATACCAAGCATAATCGGAAAGCCCCAGATTGGTGAAGTGAAGACTTTATCCAATTTCTCAGTGCGCTGAAGCTTTGAGCGGTCTTGGTACACAACTGATTTTTTACATATTTGCTGTGAAGACTGATAAATACTTGCGACCATATTTGAACGATGATCTTTTTCTTTTGCCTGCTGCGCATAGCGCGTTAGCTGTTCCATCGCTAATGAGTTTTCAGGAGTTAACGGATTTCCCATATGCGCTGTTCCTCCTTTCTGTGTGGCTGATATCTTTTTGCTGACGCTGCTGAATCGTTTCTAAAAATGACGTGTCTCCATCAAGAACCCGTAAAGCAATCCAGCGGAGAGGAAATTGATTTCCAACAATAGAAGCGACTTGAGGCTCTAGCTCTTTTAGCGAAGCTTCAATTTCCTTTGTGTACTGCACCTGGTAAGGGTTAAGCTTTACTTCCCCGCGCACGACTCCTTCAATCGCATCCAGCAAATTCGTAATTCCTTTTTTATTGCGAGCTGATATTGGTACAACTGGTACCCCTAACGATTCAGCCAGCTTTTTTTCGTTAATCACAATTCCTTTTTTCTTTGCTTCATCCATTAAGTTCACGCAAATCACGACGTTTTCCGTCATTTCCATCACTTGCAGCGCTAAATTAAGATTTCGTTCCATCGCCGTTGCATCCACCACCACAACCGTCACGTCAGGTCTTTCAAACAAAATATAATCGCGCGCTACTTCTTCATCCGCCGAGTTTGAATAAAGTGAATACGTTCCAGGTAAATCCACTATCGTATAAAGCTGATTATGATGTTCGAACGTCCCTTCTGCTTTGGCTACGGTTTTTCCCGTCCAGTTTCCGGTATGCTGCTTAAGACCGGTTAACCCGTTAAATAACGTACTTTTTCCTGTGTTCGGATTTCCTGCTAGTGCAATACGATATTTACTCACCGTCGTCACCTACTTTTTTTACATAAATTTTTGAGCTTTCTTCTTTTCTCAGACCAATCGTTGTATGACTGACTTGATAAGCAACAGGATCTCCTAACGGGCTTTTTTGAAGCACTTTAATGATGGCCCCTGGAATAAATCCTAAATCTAACAAGCGGCGCTTTAAGGCACCTTCGATCTCAATTCGCTCTAACTGTACTGTTTCACCTGTCGTAAATGTAGACAATGGATAATTATTTACACTAGCCATCTATTTTTCATCCCTTCTTTTTTTTTACCTATGGTTATATTTTTTTCATTAGACCAACTTTTAGAGTAAAAAAATATGCTCGTTGATTTTTAATAGGGTATTCTGCTGGTGCAGAAAAATGAACATGTCAGCATCATTTATTTGAAATTTTCAGTTTGTACGTGTCATGATACCGAAAGTTTACCACAGGAAACTTTTTTAGTCTAGGATAAATAATTGACTTTTTACTTATTTCTACTGAAGTCATAAAGTGTTAAACACGGGTCTATTTTATCTAATAAAAGTAAGTCAAAAAATAATTCAGTAAAAAGAAATTAATAAAAGTAAAAAAATGTAAAGTTGTGCTATACTAGTGAATGAGCTTTTTTGGAAAATAAAGTATTGATTAGCTTTAAAACCTACAAAATCACTTTAGGGGGCTTTTATGAAAAGGTTCAAAAGGGTTAGCGCAGTTGTTTTAGGTTTTGCTTTATTATTTTCCCCGCTTGCTCCGCAAACAGTTGCAGAAGCAAAAGTCGTGTGGGGGAATCAGGAACTGGTTAAAGGGCAAATAGGACGCGTTACAGTTTTAAAGAACACGAATCTTTACAACATTAAAAACAACAAGTTAGTAGCGGCTAGAAAAGTGACAAAAGGGCAAGTATTCCGCGTGTATTCTGAATCTAGTAAATTTGGTGGTCTTTACGGCGTATCAAAGGGTACCTATGCTCAAAAGTCATCAAGTATTAAGTATGAAAAAGCGCCTAGTGACAAAGTTCAGGCCTTAGGAGTAACGGTCACGAAGAAATCTTTAGCAAGCAACATTAGCTATCCGCAGGTATCGGGTCTTATCAATAAACCATTTGAGGCTAGCTATAATCGAAAGTTCTTAAATATTGCGAAAGAAGCACAAAAAGAACACCACGAGCTAAAAGAACAAGAGAAGGAAGACCGCAAAAACGGCTGGGCGCCAGGTCCTTATTCTCGTAATATGACATACTCTGTACCTTACAACCAAGATAATATTTTAAGTGTTGCTATTACGAATGATGCGTACGCTGGCGGCGTTCACGGCAACGCTTGGATTGATACTTATAACTACGATTTGTTAAAAGCTCGACAAATTAACTTAAAGGATATTATTAACACCAACACTAAGTTAAATAAAGTTAATAACTATATTCGCAATGAAATGATCGCTCGTAATAAAAAAGGTGCTCAATTCTGGATTAATGAATTTAAGTCTGTAAACTTAAAAGAAGATCAGTTTTACTACACAAGTAGCGGCATTGCCATTATATTTGGTGAGTATGAGTACGGCCCGTATTCTAACGGCATTCATACGTTTAAAATTCCTTCCAGCATTTATAAATAAGATCGTCATACAAAAAAACATAAAAAAAGAAGCCTGCGAACCATCAGTTCACATGCTTCTTTTTCTTTTTTTCTGCAGAATAAGCGGAGCAAAAAAGAAAGGTGAGCCCTATTCCGCTTCTTATAGCCTAGGAAAAACCGCTTTTAGAAGTATTTTTATAGCGTTTGAAAAAGTGAAATGGTCAAAACTAACGTCAGCAAGGAGCCTGCGGATGTTAACATCATTATCTTTCGGTTACTCTGATTCTTTTCAGGTTTTAAAAACTCTTGAATGGCTACAAACCAGATAACAAAAGTGATTAAAGAAAGTATCCCCATAGACATACGAGCATCTCCATTCATATATGTATTTAAATTTTTAACACATCTAATCAACAAACTTTCCGTAATAAGTTACTAAAATAAATGCTACTCTTCATCCAATATTAACATAAAATCCCATAAACCTTTCATGCATTGTGTAAAACCACAATATTTTAGAAAACAGGCTATTTATAAAACTCTCATTTGAACTGGAAATGGACATAAAGCTGTCTTTGGCTATTTTCTAATTTACAAATGATATACTTATTTATAGAAAAACCTCTCAGATCTCACCCAGTACTTACCCTACCGTCAGAGGAAGAAAGTTCACAATGTGAGGAGGAAACGAAATGATTAAAAAATTAGACCATTTTGTACTAACGGTAAAGGACGTTGAAAAAACGATTCACTTTTATACGGTTATTTTAGGCATGCAAAAAGAAACATTCGGAGAAGGAAGAATAGCGCTTCGTTTTGGTGAACAAAAAATAAACTTACATGAAGCAGGCCATGAATTCGAGCCAAAAGCAAAGCATCCTCTTCCCGGCTCCGCTGATTTATGTTTTATTACGGAGGGAAAAATTGAAAGCGTCATTAGTCACTTACAAAAACATAATGTAGAAATTGAAGAAGGACCGGTCAAACGTACAGGTGCTGTAGGGCCTATTGTTTCTGTCTATGTGAGAGATCCTGATCACAATCTGATTGAGCTATCGAATTACTTAGATTAAAACGACCTTATAAAAAAAAGAGAATGCACAAGGCATTCTCTTTTTAAATGGCTATATAAGGTACTACTCTTTAGACTTGCCTACCTCTATTTTTTTCGTAAACATTTTCATGTCACCGTCTACCGTCACGTGAGCGGTAATCGTATATTCGCCGTCTTCTTTAAACGTATAGCCCGTGCTGTATACACCTTTTCCTTCGTGCGGTGCTTTTGTCATTTCTTGATTGATATAGCCTTCTTTTTCAACTTGAAACTGTACGTCATCCGCGTTTTCCACTTTTTTATCTCCTTGCGTCACAAGGACTTTAAGCTTGACTTGTTCATTTGCTTGAATGGATTCCGGTACTTCAATCGTTCCTTTTACTTCTTTTGAACGTGAATCATTTGCTTTTGAACAGCCTACTATAGCTATCATTAACACAAATAACACGATGCTGAGTTTTTTCATTATGTTGTTCTCCTTTGTTATGTAAATGTGAAGTCTTCCTGCAATTTCATATTATACTCATTTATCTGGTAAAAAGAGAAAAAATGATTATTGTCCACATAAAGTTCTTATTTCTACAGTAGCTTTTGCATCTTTTCATTTCTCTACTCGCCCTTCGCTTCACAAAAAAACTGAAGAAGCTTATTGCCTTCTCCAGCTTTGCCTTTATCTTTGCGGTTCTTCTAGCGTATAAGCAGTCAGTGCGTTTTCTACCCATCGTACAAAATCTTTGCTTGCTCCCCAGTCAATATTTAATATCCCTTCTGCGCTTCCTGAAGGAATACACTTAACTTTGTTTGGACCCGACACATTTTCTAAAATAATGGTTAAAGATCCTCTGCCGCCGGTGCGGAAAAAATAGCGTTCAAACACAAGCGTACACATCTGCTTGCCGTCTCCGAGATCATAATATTCTTTGTATAATAAGTCACTTTCCGAATTATTTGCGTTCACAAGCTTTTTTGCTCCATCAAAAGGAAGCAGCGTCGTTTTAAACTCAATTACCTTTTCCATCACTCAAGCCCCTTTCTATTGCAACAGATATGTACTACTTCTCTTTTTCCCTCTAAAAAACCTGCCGCTTCTCTTTATATACAATATGGTACAATAGAAAAGAAAAGAAATTGTTTGAACGGAAAAAGGAGCATGCAACCTCTATGAATACACGAGATCAACTTATCCAAAATGTGGTTTCCACGATGCGAAACCAAACGAAAAAAATGCAGCTATCGGTTATCCCCACTTTAAAATCATATATTCCTTTAAATGAATTTTTAGCGCTTCGCCTGCTGTATAAAGAAGGCAATCATATCGTTTCTGAGATTGCCGAGCATATGCACATCTCAAACAGCAGCATGACGTGCATCAGCGACCGTCTGATGGAAAGAGAATTTGTCACGCGCGTACGCAGTCAAAAAGACCGACGCGTTGTCTACTTATCGATTACGGATAAAGGAAAAGCGTTTGCAGAGGAAATGGAAAAAGTACTCACCCAAGAATATGGTGAAAAGCTTAGCCATTTTACGGATGAAGAATTACAGACGTTTCTTCGCTTGTTAAATAAAATGGATATCTAATACAAAACCAGATGCAAGCTAAGCAGGCATCTGGTTTTTATTTTGGTTAGTTGTTGTTTACCTTCAAATTAAAGGCGTCCGAGGTTAAGTCTTTTGACCAGTCTTTTTCATGATCACTTACATATGGAATAAATCTAAGCATAATGACGTCTTTATCATTTCGGTACTCTCCGTCCATCTCTAGCACTCTGTCTGTTCCTCCTCCACTGCCGCTTTCAGAAAGATTTCTTCCGTTTTGGTCTTTTATGTCTACACCGACATCCATTCCGCCTCGGATACTTCCTTTTGATGCTGTAAACGTATAGTGCATTTTAATCGAAACAGGCGATACGCGAACTTCTTTAATGGACAATACACCTTCTATTCCTTTTTCGTTAATCGGAATTTCTTTGTTTAACGGATACACTTTAGTATCAGCAATAATTTTTGAGCCGTTTACGCTGGTGTGTACGGTCCAATTCCCTTTAATTTCTCCGTACGAATCCCGGTAGTTCCCGCTTTTCGTCTGACCAGGATTCTTTTCAAATTCGAGGCTTGTGAACTGCGCGCTGATTTGATAGTTTTTGTTTGGATCAATATGATCTAGCACGTTGTAGCCTTCCACATCGATTTTCCCGTCTCCGTTCGTGTCCGCTTGCGTTAATTTTAAAGCATACAAGTAGTCCCAGCTTCCGTCTTTGTTTTTGATTGGTTCCTCTCTAATACTTGAAGCGGAATCAAAAAACGACATGTTTCCAATTTTTACACGCAGCTCTCCCGGTCGAATTGGCGCGTTTTGGTTAAGTCCTAGTGCGGTTCTTCTAATTTCATCTGCGCTGATCGTCAGCCCGAGCAGCACCTGTCCGTCATCAAGCATCAGTTCATTTACTTTTACTTGAATGCCTTGGTCCGTTGCCGTTTCATTTACCGTTTTTTTATAGCTGCTCAAGCTGCCTTCAGGCTTGTTCATAAGCAGCTCGATTTGCTGACCAAGCTGCTGACTGATTCGCACAGCCGATGCCCATACCGTTTCGTTTTGTATCATCACAGGCGTCACAGCAAGCAGCAGCACCGCAGCGGCAATCAGCGGACGCGCTTTTTTCCGCGCCGGCTTTATTTCACGTTTTAAACGTTTTTTCATTCGTTTTTTCTCGCTTGCCGTTAGCTCGATTTCTTCATATTCACCAACATCTATAGAAGATCCATTTAATAAGTCGTAATGATTTTTCATCTTTGTCCCTCCTTATTTCTTATTTAAAAATAGCTTTTAACTTTTTTCGTCCGCGCGACAGCCGGTTGTATAAATTGCTGATGGTGGTCTGCTGCTTTTTAGCAATTTGCTTCAGCTCGATTTCTTGTAAGTAATACGCTTTAAACAGCTCGCGGTCTCCTTCATTTAAGTGACCTAAAAGTTCTTCCACGTCGTCCCCTTGAACATTATGAACTCCTGATGTTTCACCAAACTCCGCTTCGCCAAGCGCTTCGTGCTGCGTTTTTATGTATTTGCGCTGATAGTCGATGGCTTTGTACTTAGCAACAGCCGCAACCCAGTTTTTAAACGTATTTTTTTCCGAATCAAAGCGGTGAATATGATGCCACACGGCTAACAATACGTCGTTTACACACTCTTCTTCATAACCTTTCAGCGTGCCTAGATGCTTACGTACAATGGCCGTAATTAACCCTCCGTACTGATCGATTAACAGCTCTAATCCTTTTTCTTTTTTCCGTGTTATACACGCAACAATCCAGTCATCTTCCATGACATTGCTCCTTTCCGATTGCTTTTACATCTATTAATACGGATTCTTTTTACAAAACCTATCAATCTTCCTACATTAAATTAAAAATAAGCTTGTTCAGTATTTCTCCCGCTGGTAAAATAAGCTAAAACCTTTGAAGGAGGCCGCTATGATTACCTATCCTTTTCTGACATCCAACCCAACTATCGGCGTAACCGCACCTTCTTCTGGTGTACCTCAAGCTCTTCATTCCATGTTTTCTTTATCGTGTGAACGAATGAAAGAAAAAGGCTTTTCTGTTATACCGGGAGAAACCGTTTGGACACAGCACAAAGCAAAATCTTCTTCTCCTAAAAAACGGGCAAGTGAACTTCAAGCCATGATAGAAGATGAAAACATTGATATCATTATCCCGCCTTGGGGAGGCGAGCTGCTGATTGAAATTCTTGAACATCTCGACTTTACGAAATGGAAAGCAAAATGGGTGCTTGGTTACTCTGACACCAGCGTTCTTTTGCTGGCTATTATACTTAATACCGGGATTGCAACGGCTCATGGAACCAACTTTGTGGACTTGCGAGGAGAATACTGGGATCCAACGACTGCGATGTGGCAGCAGGTGCTGACGACCAAAAAAGGAGAAAGCGTAGCTCAAGTTTCTTCTGATTGCTATCAAACAGAATGGCAGCACGATAACCCGTCACCATGCGTGTTTCATTTAACCGAGCAAACGGCTTGGAAGCACACAGCGTCAAGCGACGTTCATATACAAGGACGCCTGCTCGGAGGATGTATTGACGTAATCAGGCACTTGGTAGGAACTCCTTTTGGAGATGTAAAAGCTTTTCGAGAAAAATATATTCCTGCTGAACCGGTGATTTGGTATTTTGACAACTGTGAACTGACGACTGTAGACCTTCGCCGTTCGCTTCTTCAGCTTAAGCTAGCGGGCTGGTTTGATAACTGCTCGGGTATTTTATTTGGCAGAAGCATCGCTAATCAACCCGTTGATTCCTACACCGCTGAAGATGTGTATCATGACCTTGCCTCTGACTTATATATTCCTGTTATCTATGACATCGACTGCGGCCACCTCCCTCCTCAGCTCACACTTATTAACGGCGCGTATGCGAGTGTTAACGTAGAAAGAGATAAGGGCACAGTTGTTCAATACTTTACATAAAAAAACAAGAGAACTTTTTTCGTTCTCTTGTTTTTTTACATATCTGTCATCAGTAATATAAACGTCCCAAATAAGAAAAAAGTTGCACCAAACCACGAGTGGTAGTGCTCTTTTTGCTTTCTTTCAAACTTCCATTCTTCAAATCCTCGAATTACGTACAGGAGAAAAAAGAAAAGAAACATAAAAACGGAGGTGTAGACTGGAGGTATAACGAAAATCAGCACTAAAAACGCAGCAAGCATCACCATTTCAAGTGTGATAAACAGCGGACGCCTTCCTTTAAAGCTTCTCCAATAGCTTTTTTTCATCTTTGTATGCAGCTTTTTTCGCATAAAAAGATCCAAAAAGATATAGACAACCGCCAGGATCAGCAAATACACAAGCGTCATTTCCGTCCCTCCTTCTAATTTAAAATATCCTTATACTTCCATTTTAAAGGACTTTCCATAAATTTCAAGCATCTAAAAAAACTTTATCCAACTTATTAGTGCAAGCATTCATATATTTAAAAATCGCTAATATATTGACTAATGTACAGGTTAAATTCTCTGTATAAACTCATCTAGAGGGGGACATCACGTTATGAAAATAAAAGAAGTGAAGCAAGGTGCACTCGCAGCGCTGAAAAACCGCTGGGGATTTGCCGTACTGCTTACGTTCGTTACGTATCTAATTGCTGCCGGTATTCCAGGACTTATTGACTTTCTTGTTAACGGATTTCCAAGCGGGTCTGAAACCGAATACTCTCAGTCTACCTTAGCTAATATTGTATCCCTGCTGCTCGTACCGCTCTTTTTTTCTTACTACTGGGTACTGCTGCGTTTAGTAAGAGGAGAAAACGTCTGCGTTAAAAGTGTGTTTGATTCGTTTTCATCTGCAGGCTTATATTTTAGAACACTCGGACTTTACTTACTAACGATTATCTATACCGTGCTATGGAGTATTTTATTAATTATTCCTGGCATCATCAAAAGTCTTGCCTATTCACAGGCTTACTACGTATTCCGCGATAACCCAGATTATTCGGTCAACCAGTCTATTACTGAAAGCAGACGGTTAATGAACGGCTACAAGTGGACTTACTTTTTACTCCTGTTAAGCTTTATCGGCTGGGGAATTTTAAGTATGATTACGCTTGGCATCGGGTTATTATGGCTCGTTCCGTATGTAACGACTTCGCTTGGCGTATTTTATGAAAAGCTAAAAGCAAATGAAGCAGAAGTCGCTGAATAAACGAAAAACCGTATTCGGGTTGCGAATACGGTTTTTTTATAGCTAGCTTTAAGCCGCCTGGTCTCCTCCATCAGAGGGCTTAAACTTTTGATTCTTCGCTTTTTTATTCACTAAATAAATACTGACAATAATCAGCACCAAGCCTACAAAAAGGGAAGACGTAAACGGTTCATTTAAAAAGAGCGTGCCGATGATAATTGAAATAATGGGCACAAGAAAATTAAACGACGCCACTTTGCTGGCATCTCCTTGACTGATTAAATAAAAATAAATGAGCCATGCAACGGCAACAGAAAACAGCGCTAAAAATAAAAGAAGCAGCACAGATGATGAATTCCACACCATATGAGACCATCCTTCCACTCCGCTTCCGGCTGCTGTCATAACCACTCCGCCGACAAGACTTTGAATGGTAATAAGCCAAATGCCGTCTACGCTATTGCTAATACGTTTGATATAGACAGTTCCAATCGCCCAGCTCAGTGCCGTAAGGACAGCTAAAAGAATTCCAACGGCTGAAGCATTAGCAGATAATTCTCCCATGCTGATGGTAGCTACACCTACAAAACCAAGAAGCAAGCCCCCTATCTTCACAACGTTCATGCTTTCTCCAATCCACAGCCATGCAATGATGCCGATGAGCACCGGCTGCAAGTAGACAATCACACTGAAGACGCCTGCTGGCATAAACATAAGTCCAATTGTTTGAAGGCCGTAGAATAAGATTGAATTAAATAGACCTGACATCATATATTTACGCCAGTTCTGCTTCCAGTGAAGCTGTTTATATCTTGGAAGTGCGACTGCTAATAAGATGATTCCCGCACTTAATGACCGCAGGCCAGATAACAAAATAGGCGATGAATAGCCAAGCGCCAGCTTCGATATCGGCCATGTTAATCCCCAAATCAGTACAAGAGCAGCTAAAAGAATCCCATTAATAAAAGATGATGACTGTTTCATACAACAACCACTCCTACATATATGAATGTAAATGATTCACGCGTTCATTCCTCCTTGTATACTACGCTTCTTTTTCACTCGCTTCAACTGGATGCTTTTGATGTAATTTATGTATAGCAGTTATAGTAACTGAGTTTCTTTTATGACAGCGTATCATTCTTCTCTAATGTGTTCATTTAGAAAAAAATAAAGTGCATGGCTAGTGACGATATCATTTTTTACCTATAGCTTTTATACATCCTAAAAGCCTTGAAGCCATTCAGCTGCTGGGTTTCTGTTCCCCTTTTTCATTTAGCTTACATATTTTCTAATAAATCTATGAATCTCCTAAACATTTCTACCTAGATAAATTGTCAGAATTATTACAGAGAAGGTGACAATTCTACTTATATCGCCCTTTAATATTAAAACTATGTTACAAAATGTCGTAATTTGGAATTAGATGTTTACTTTTCCTGTCAGGATTGATAGACTCACAGTTGTGAATAAAACAAGTTATGGAAAGGGAGAAAGAACATGCTAAAGAAAGCAAATCGTACAGTTATGAATATGGGGTTAGCAGCATTACTTGTTCCCGCTGCCCTAACATTTAGCACAACTTCAGCAAGTGCAAATGACGGAGGCGCTGCACCAGCACCCGTACAAGAAAAGGTAACGCCAAGCGTACCTCAACAACAAGCAACTACTACTACTAATCAAAAAGTCATCGTAAACGTGAGTGCGTTAAATATTCGTCAAGGAGCTAGCTTTTCATCTCCAGTCGTTGGAACTGCAACACAAGGCCAAGAGTTTGCTATTTTAAAAGAAGCAAACGGCTTAGTTGAAATTGCACCAAACAAATGGATTTCAAAAAGCTCAAGCTACGTAACAATTGCATCAGGTAAACCAAGCACAACAAGCCAAGTAAAAGGTGTAAGCACATCAACTCCTTCTACTTCTACAGCATCTGCATCTACATCTGCAGCAAAAGAAACAAGCACACCAGCACCTGCTCCAACAACAAGCACGGCTTCTGGAAGCACAGTAAATGTTGCACGTAGTTTAGTAGGATCACCTTACCAATGGGCAGGAAACACACCAAGCGGATTTGACTGCTCAGGCTTTATCGCATACGTGTTCAACCATAGCGGTCACAGCATTTCACGTACAAGCGTAGCAAACTACTGGAACATGGCGACAAAAATTTCGTCTCCACAACCAGGCGATCTAGTATTCTTCCAAAACACATACACGAGCGGCCCATCTCACATGGGAATCTACATCGGAAACGGCCAAATGATTCATGCTGGTTCACACGGTGTAGCAGTAGCTGACCTAGATGTTTCTTACTATCAAGATCATTTCTTAGGATACGGACGCTTCTAAGAAAAAAATGCCCTCCAATCGTTAGATACGTTCTAACGATTGGAGGGCATTTACTTTTTATCGCTGCGCGACAGAAAGAGCCTTTTCAATCCGCGTTTGAAATTTATTTTTCCAGTCTTCCGCAAGTTCAGAAACTTCTAACGCTCGCTTCATCCCTTCTACATCTTTTGAATGATGGAAATATAAATCAAGCGTGAACCAAACGGATACTTGGTCTGGATGGGCTTGAATTAATTTCACTTCCGCGTCTTTCGTAATTGTGCCTTCTTTCAACACGCGGCAAAGGTAGCCGGTATAGCTTGTCTCAATCATTCGTTTTAAAAGACCTTTAACGCCTGTTCTCTTTGTAATCGTGTCGCATGGATTTCGACCTTGCGTCACTTGAATAACAGCGTCCCCCACTTGATAAACGTCTCCAATGCATACGTCTTTTTCAACCATGCCCGCTAAGACAAGATTTTCTCCAAACGCAGACATCGGCAGCTCCGTATCAAATTCTTCGTTCCATTTTTTGTAGTGTTCATACGGATACACGCACACCGCACGATCCGGTCCGCCGTGATACTTTAAATTCGCAACGCCGTCGCCTTGAAACCCTTCTTTTGCTAAAAAGGTCTCGTCTACTTGCTTCTTGCATATGCCTGTGCGCATTTCTTTGTCAGGACTGTATGCCATTTGTTCAGGCATGCCGGTTGCTAAATGAATTATTTTACGTTGATTCATTCGTACCTCTCCCTTCCCCGTTTTCCCTTACTAATTACGTCATATTTTACCACATTTTAAAGATGGCGCTCTTATTTTTTGTGTATTCCACTAAAATCTTGGCAATATCATGAAAGTTTAAAAAATATTTCACAATTATATTAAAAATATCTTCATTTCCTCTTTTTCTTTTGTTCGAAATGATTTAAGATAGTAGAGGCTGTCGAAATATAAGTTATTATGTCAGTTCTGCATGTTTTTTTACATATTAGCACATAGTAAATATTATTTTACACTTACGTCATTTTTTACAATGGCCTAAAAAATTTTGCCCATTTTTAACAAAATTGGCGTAGAAGTTCCGTTTTTGTATAAAATAGAGGCCGATTTGCATAGTCATTTCTATGCACGTCCCTCTTTTATAAATATAGAATACATGTAAGGAGAAAAGTAAATGTCAATTTTAATGGGAATTATCGGGATTGTAATTATCTTAGCAGTTGCATTCCTCATGTCAAACGACAAAAAACTTATCAACTACAAAGGCATCGCAGTCATGCTGGTTATTCAGCTTGCTATCTCTGCTTTTATGATGAATACATCGATTGGTCGCAAGGTGCTTGACTTTATCACAAGTGTATTTACAAAGATCTTATCATTTGGTAACGACGGAATTTCGTTCGTGTTTGGAGATCTTGCAGGAAAAGGCATTTTCTTTATCCAAACGTTAGTTATGATTGTATTCGTTTCAGCATTATTAAGTATTTTAAACTACTCTCGTATTTTACCCTTTGGGATCAAATATATCGGAGGACTTGTTTCAAAAATTACCGGACTTCCCCAAATTGAAAGCTTCACAGCGGTGAATGCGATGATTTTTGGTGATACAACGGCGCTAATTGCGGTGAAAAACCACATCGGAGGTTTAACACCAAACCGTTTATTTATCGTTACAACAACATCTTTAGTATCCGTTTCTTGTTCGATTCTAGGCGCATACATGCAGATGATCCCGGCTGAATACGTATTAATTGCCCTTCCGCTAAACGTATTCTCTGGTTTAATCGTTTCTTCTATCGTTGCACCTGTAAAAGTGGAAGATGAAAACGAAGTCGATATTAAAGCGCCTGCTAAGCAAGGCACGCTGTTTGAAGCAATCGGTGACGGAGCACTAGACGGCGGACGCGTTGCGTTAATCGTAGCAGCAATGCTTGTTACATACGTTGGTCTTTTAGCATTAGTGAACTACGTATTAAATGGCGTAATCGGATTAACGGTTCAAGACATTTTAGGCTATATCTTCTACCCAATTGCCTTTATCATGGGTATCCCGGCAGACGAACTAATGAGAGCCGGCGGCGTAATGGGAACAAAAGTAGTAGCAAACGAATTCGTTGCCATGCTTGACTTCCAAAAAATGATGCCTAACCTTTCTGAAAAAACGATTGGTATCGTATCAGCTTACTTAATCTCATTTGCCAACTTCAGCTCAATTGGTATCGTTCTTGGTACGATCCAAGCAATCAACGGGGAACAAGCTTCACGCGTTGCGAAGTTTGGTTTGAAAATGCTGCTAGTCGCAACAATGGGATCGATTTTAACAGGTATTATGGTTGGATTGTTTATTTAATGAGGAAAGCACTCACTTTTAGTGAGTGCTTTTTTGTTGGGGGTGGTTCTTTTTGGGTTATATCTGGAGCGTTTCTACAATGTTGAAATTTATTAAATATCTCTGTTGACATACTCCGAGTTATCGGCACTATTATCAAATGCTTTTTATCTTCATTCTAATAACATTTAAATTAGTTTTACATAATGGATTAAAGCAATATCTCTTATCCAATAAAAAGACAGCTTGCTTTATCAGCAAACTGCCTTTTTTGTAATGACCCGTCCGGGATTCGAACCCGTGTTACCTTTTTAAAAGGATAATCTCTTGACCACTTGGCCAACGGACCAGATAAAATTATAAAATGGCAGAGAAGAAGGGATTCGAACCCTCGCACCGCGTTAACGATCTACTCCCTTAGCAGGGGAGCCCCTTGAGCCACTTGGGTACTTCTCTGTATGGATTTCCCACTGAGATACTGTGGAATAATAGTAGGCCTAAGTGGACTTAAACCACCAACCTCACGCTTATCAGAATTGGGCTCTACCAAAATGAGCTACTTCCCGTTTATGGCGCGCCCGAGAGGAGTCGAACCCCTAACCTTTTGATCCGTAGTCAAACGCTCTATCCAATTGAGCTACGGGCGCTTCCTAAAATGGTGCGGATGAAGGGACTTGAACCCCCACGTCATAAGACACTAGATCCTAAGTCTAGCGCGTCTGCCAATTCCGCCACATCCGCATGTGAAAAATGGTTGCGGGGACAGGATTTGAACCTGCGACCTTCGGGTTATGAGCCCGACGAGCTACCGAACTGCTCCACCCCGCGATAATAACAAAGATATAATGGAAGAGGAAGAGGGATTCGAACCCCCGCGGGCTTTGACACCCCTGTCGGTTTTCAAGACCGATCCCTTCAGCCAGACTTGGGTATTCCTCCATATGTCAGGTTCAATGGTGGACCTTGTAGGACTCGAACCTACGACCGGACGGTTATGAGCCGTCTGCTCTAACCAGCTGAGCTAAAGGTCTTTTCTAAGCTCTCTATTAGAATGTAGAGACGGCAAAAGGTATTGCAGACCTTGACCTTACCACTTGACTATGCCACCAATAATCATGGAAAGGATTTACAGTCAGTCGTGTTTATCTGTATGCTACTCCTTCATATAAAACATGGACTAGTAATTAAATAATTGATATCTGTTTTGTTACCAACAAAAATTATTTTACCTTATAATTTCGTAGAAGTCAACATCTATGTAAATTGTGTTTTAATACTTAATTTTGCAATTATTAATTAGGAACATACACCTAAATAAAGAAAACTCTGTAACAAGAATCATGATTCTTGTTACAGAGTTTTCTTTATAAAAAGGTTTGCGTAATCGCATTTTCTAAATCTCTTGTAGAAGATTTTAGGTATCGTTTTGTAACATTCACATCAGAATGGCCTGCTAATTCAGCAACTGTTGCAATATCTATCCCTTTCTTAACTAACTCATGACAGAAAGTATGGCGTAATTTATGGGGATTTACATTATATTTTTTTAACATGTACTGAACCGTACGTGCAGACATTCTTCTATCAAAATTAGAGACAAATAAAGCTTCATGATTAGAATCAAGTGAATCAATATATTTCTTTAAACTATTCCTTGCTTCTGTAGAAAGAGGAACAAATCGCTTTTTACATCCTTTAGCATTACGGATAATTAAAAAACCGTCAGATTTGTTAATCTCTACGTCTTTACGATTCAAAGCACAAATCTCTGATACCCGAATCCCTGTATGTAATAAAGTATATACAATAGCAATATCACGAAGATTTCCCTGTTGCTTTACTTCAGCTAAAAGACGGTCAAGCTCACTTGCTTCTAATGACTGTGGTACAACCTCGTTATTTTTCTCTTTTCGTTTACGTTCAATATTTTGAACAATTTCTGGTTTTTCAAGAAAGCGTGCAAAAACGCTAATTGTTACAAAAGCTTTTTCTATAGTCGACGCACTTTTATTATTAGATTCAAGGTTAATCATATAAGTTTGGACATTATTTCTTGTTACTTGATCTAAATGTTCACCTTTACTTAGAAGCCATTCATGAAATTGGTTTAGCACTGCTCGATAGGTTTTAATCGTATTATCAGATTTGCCTGATTCTATTAACCATTGGCTAAAGTCATCAATCAACGGAATAACTTCTAGGCTATTTTTTTTCACTCTAAATCCTCCTACATATACTAATAAATTACGTAAAACATAACATTTAATTTCGTAGAAATCAATTTAAACGAAATTAATATACAAAAAAACAGCCCATCATTGATATGATGGGCTGTTTTTTGCCTGACAACGTCCTACTCTCACGAGGACAAAGTCCCCACTACCATTGGCGCTAGAGAACTTAACTTCCGTGTTCGATATGGGAACGGGTGTGACCTCTCTGCTATCGCCACCAGACCTATTAAAGATAGTTTTCTTAACACTAAATAAAAATTACTAAGTAAAAACACCGTGCACCCGTCATTGACATGATCAAATAAGCGTTACTTGTACAGTTAGCTCGACCGGGTTGTGCTGCAACACACAGAAGAATCTACTTATGGCTGCTTCCTTCCGGACCTGACCATGTTCATAGGTTTCTGTTGTGCAGGACCTAGTTGTCAACACCACTTGTCCAAGTCAGACCTTACCTGACTCATACCTCTGTTAGGAATTAAACCCTGCTAAGGCGGATTGCAGGTTACAGGGCACCGCCATCTCCCCGTCTAGCACGGTATGTATAGTTAAGGGATTCCCACCTATGTCGTCCTCCCAATCTGTTTTGTGAACCCGCGATCTCGCAGGTGGGTTTCCGCATATTAACGTTCCAGCAATCCTGTGTCAAAGACAGGCATGGCATCCGTCAACAAATGTAGGAATCCCAAATAAACAGTACGGTTCAAAACAAATAGGGCATAACGTACATCGTAGGATAAGTATTTAATGTGTTTATTGATGATATAGATTATCCTACAATAAAATTTCGTAGAAGTCAACATAAACGAAAAAACAACTTCTAACCTGCAATGTTTTCTTATTTGCTTGATTTACTGCTGTTGGGAAGGGATTTCTTTGAAAGATGGAAGTTATAAGGAGTCGTGTTTCATTATATTGAGTCCTTCATTTAAAAGTAAAGTTCATTACGGTTAGATTTTTATACATCCTTGATCTAACAACACTTTTCTAATGTGGTTATTTTTTCTTCTTATCCCCTCTCCATAAAAATGAGAGAAAAATAAAAAAAGCCTACATAAAACGGCTTTTTTATTCTAAGAGTAAATTATTGTTCTGCTAGTTCAGATATAGAAACACTTTGCTTATTACTTGGTTCATCCAGGTTATGAATTGTAGCTACCCCATTTTGTTGGTCTACATGCTCAATGTAAATGCTTTTCCCGTTATATGTTACATTGGCCATGTCGACTGAATCGGCAATTTCTTGTGCTCTTTGTGCATCCATCTTTATCTAGCCTCCTTTTTATTTATGACAGTGAAAGTATTTGTTTTTAATTAATTTTTATGCCTCTAATTCCTCTATATAAAATCAATTTTAATTTTTCAAATGAGACATGAAGCAATAAAAAAACTATCTCCTTTATTATTTGAGATAGCTTTTTATTTTATTATACGGTTTAATCTTCTTCTGGAATCTTAATTAAAATGGCCATAGCTATTGTTGCCAAAAATATAACCCCTAAAGTTAGCAATAGACTCGTACTCATATGCCTCATCTACCCTTCTCTCTTGATCCCTATAATTCCATTTTAGCAGAGGAAATTAGTTAATAAAACTGGAAATGATAGCGTTTTACCAAAATTTTTATACATGTTAAAATAATGTAGTTGTTTTAACTCAACCGATGTATTCAATTTTTAGCTTGAGTCGAGCAAGCTACCTCTTTCCTATTTTGGGGTAGCCCTTTTTTTATCGTAATAAAATAAAATTTTGTTTTGGATCTATTTCTTCCTACCCTCGGTTTACATTCGTTATTTATGAATCTGTTCAATCTCTTCTTCTGTAAGCTCCGTTAATTCAGATATTGTTTGATTATCCATACCTTTTTGTAGCATTCTTAACGCTACTCTCTTAATAGCTCTTTTTTTCCCTTGTTTTTCAGCTTTTTTTAATGTCAATGTTTCATCTACTTGGAATTCCTGGTTTACTTCGTAAGTCACTAACATTTGTGGATCCTTAGTTACACGTGCCCATTCATTCATCGCATTTTTCAACGTTTGATCATTCTCCATTGCAACTTCCTCCAAAAATGAGTAAAATCTTCATCTCTTGACATATTAAACAACAGTAATTGTTTTACTAATTATGTGTCCTTTTTACGATCCTATTCTCACTTATTCCAAAATCAAATTAATCCCATAGAGCTTGTCCGTCCACCCTAAAACTAAAAAAGAAAAATTACTGCATTAGGTAAGGTGTAGGTAGTAATGTAAGATGTGCTCGGTTGTTTATATGCTGGGGTTCGCCTAGTGGCAAATAGGGCTTTGATTCAGAAGCAACTAACAATTTATTTATTTAATTTATATGTTTTTTCTTATAGTTGTACATATTAAAAACAATACTAGGTGAAAGCGAGATGAGATAAGTAATGTCAAAACAAGGGATACAGAAAAAGAATCAGACAAGAGAGCAAGTAGAAAAGCAAGATAAAAGAAATGATGTTGAATTAGGGAATGAATTTCAAACTGGCAACACAAGTTCCCAGAGCCAGAAAAAAAGTGGACGCCAAGTAAATAAAAAATAAATTTAACCTTTCGAGGATAATAAGAAACCTCAGTTCAAATGTATGACTTGAACTGAGGTTTCTTTTTTAGAGTGAAGAAGACTTATGTGAAAAAGAGGCACCAAGCTAAAAAGAATTTGAATTCTATTATGAAAACAGAATTCAAATAAAAAGAAAGTATCTCACATTAGATAATCGTTAAGTATTATAACAAAATAAAAAAGTGTAGCTTAACATAACCATTCTTTCCGAAACTTATAATAAAAACATTTTTTTATGAATACGATATTATCTTATATCTCTTTTTATATTTACCTTCAAATTTTCTAACCTGATTCTCTGTATAAAAGTGTGCTACTTTATATCCGTCGTTATTATAGGCTTCTGCGATTCTAAGAGGTTGTTTAACATCTTTTGGATAGTAGGTCGGCATTATGGTCGATATAAGATTATAAGTTAGAACGCCTGTATCTTTGCTTTTTTCACGATTTAGTACATAAAGTCCTTTAAATATCGCTTCAAATCGTCCAGAAGAAGTTTTAGCGTATGCAAATAGCGCGATCTTCTGATTCAGCTGATACATTCTTTTTTGAAAGTAGGCTTCGTTCTCTTCTGGAATTGTATTATATTCAATAAATATTTCCTCATTTTCAAGAAGTTGATTGTTCCAAGTTTCATTAGGGAAAAATTTTAATCTTTTAATATCTGTATCTTCTTCAAATTTGTGCGGGGCTCCACTTTTTTGAATTCCGTGAGCATAGCCAGCTCCAAACACATTGCAACAGTCTGCAACTAACCGTAAAGAAACATTGTCATCAGCATCTATATATCCTTGTTCAATATAAGTATTTGGATCGTATTCCTTCTCCACATCCCATGGAATAAACCATTTTTCCTTTGTTAGCAGATTAATTTTTTCTACTATCTGGTCAATCTTTTCGTGAATCTTTTCAAAAGATTGAGTAGCATCTATTCTAATAAATTCACAATCTAACGCATTTACAATATCATTTTTTCTAATTTCATCCATTGTTTGATTTATATCGTTCTTATGATGGGCTTCATCAATCTCAACAGCCAAATTAAACTGTGGAAAATATAAATCAATTAATCCGTATTCGACCTTTTGGTTTTTATTTGAACGTACTACATACTGTTGAGTATTTATTTTTATATCGTAATTATCAAGCAAATGCCAGATCCTTGTAATGATATAATTCTCATCGTTTTTTTTATTTGTTTTCGCTAATTGTCTTTTAATATAGTCATATTTGTTCATTACTTTTCTAGATCCTCTCTTTTTCCTCTGCTGTAGCACTATAAAAATGAATGCCTAAATAACCATATCCAAACGAGGAAGGGAGTGCAACTCTTTTGATGAACTGTATACTGGGTCTTACCTTTACAATTCCTCTCTCTTGTTGCTATAAGTTTCTGCTAAGTATTTTGATATACATACTTACACACTATTTTCAATATTTATATATTGGTAAAATAATTTATATATACAAAAATTAACCACGAAACATATCAAGGCTTAATTTCAGGATAATAAGTCCTTATTAATGTATATTAAGCAGTTTGATCTAACCTATTATTAAAATAAGGAAATTTAATATTGTAATATAACTATTTATATGTAAAGATTAAACATGCATTATAAATACATAATAAATGCATGTTTAATGGTACAGGAGGAAATGCACTAAAATGAAAAAATTTTTTAAGATTGGCTGTTTAGGATTTATTATTCTGATTGCACTTATTGTAGTAATTGCTGTCGTAGCATCAGGTGGAGACGATAGTGGTTCTGGATCTAGTTCTAACTCTTCAAAATCAGAAGAACAAAAAGCTCATAAAGTGGGAGACACTTTTACAGTAGATGATAAAGCGGAAGTTTCTGTAACAAAAGTAGAGGAAAGAGAACAAGTTGGAAACCAATATGCAAACAAAAAAGCTTCTGAAGGCGGTACACTTGTTGCTATTCAATGGACTGTTAAAAACATCTCTGACAAACCATTAGGTGCTTTTTCAACCCCAACAATTAACCTCGTTGATGAAAAAGGGACAAAATACGACGCTGATATTGATGCAACATCAAATTATGCAGTTGAAACTAACATTGATGACTCTAAGATTGCAAGTGATTTAAATCCAGGTATCAAAGTTACGGATGTTGACGTATTTGAGGTTTCAAAAGATAGTTATGCAAAAGGTAAATGGTACATTGAAATAAACGGAAGTAAAGTTCAAATTAAATAATACTTTTCCATACAGTAAAAGCTCACTAAACGTTCAACATTTAGTGAGCTTTTTATGTTTATACTATTATCTATATCCGTGAGAGAGTATATTGGGAAACAGTCTTTTTTCTGCAGAAAATGTTGAATATTAACGGGATATCATATACTGTTTCAGACAAATGCAATCTGTGCACCGAAATTATAAATAGAGTCCTTTAATATAAATAGAAGCGATATTCTTAGCAATTTGTTCTACAGGATGCTCATACTCATTACGAACAATTTCCCAAAGGTACATTTCATTAGTGAAAAACCACCCTCTTGCTACTAGCTCATTATGTACATCTTTACGGGCTAATCCATTGCGCTGCACATAGGCAATGTCTTCTGAAATTCGTTGAATAAACTTTTCCCGAATGTTCTTCCATTTCTCTGAAACGAGAGGAGAAATACAGATTTGAAATATTCCCACCTAACACTCTGTCTGCAACTTCTTCACTGGTTGCATTTGAAAAATTCGCGTGTCTTGAATACCGGCTTTTTGGAGTTCCTGTTTAAAGGATTCTCCTTTTTTTAGTTTTCATAATTAACAAATCTATACTAACTCTACTCATTCATAATTGCCAAAAGTTCATATCCATATGAACCGCGTTTTTCTTTTAACAAACCTAAGATTAAAAGTGGAATCAATTGATTTCTCCTCATAAAATGGGATTAATTTTGCTTTACTTACTTTCATTAATAGTAGAGACATTAATAGAAAACTCCTCAAAACTTACTTGTCCCAAGGCAAACTTCATACTTTCAACAAATATACGTTCATTTTTAGTTAGTTCACGCTTTGCTTGCTTTTCAATCCATTCATGCTCAATGTCCAAAACATCTAACACATGCTTTTGTTTTGAAAAAGCCTCATAGTATCTTAATCCAAACTTTCTTTGGAAAACGGCATCAATATGAATGCCATCTGGATTTGCTGTTAAGCCTTTTGATGTTACAAAATAACAATTTTTTTCAGTATGGGCAACTTTAGATAATATCTGGTTTATTTGTTTATATTCTACGGCGCTTTTTCCAAATCCGACGTCTCCAAGGTAATGCCCCAACTCACCGATAATAATGGGGATATCTGGTGCATTCAATTCTTCTCTCAAATGTTTAAATAACGAAAGCAATTTATCTTCATACGTCTTATAACGTTCTCCGTAACTGTCACTTTCTCCTTGATGCCACAGAATTCCCACTAACTCGCTTGTTTCCGTTGCGAATTTTGCTTCAGAAATCGCGTGTCTTGTTAATAGTCCGTCAATTGTCCATTCATCAATTGAGCTTCCTCCCTCGGCACATGGTATGACCCCAATGGACTCGCCCGGATGATCCTCTGTCCAAGCTTGGGCAAAAGAGGCTGCTGGCCCAACGCCAGATATGTGACGATCGAAATTAAGTGGTTCTGCCATCGTTTGCCATCTACCGTTTCTCAACATCTTTATATGCTCATTATAAATCGGCGGTACATCCTCAATAAATCCTCTGCCTGCCATATTTGATTGTCCAATTAATAATATAGATTTCATAGAAATACCTTCTTTCTCTTCCATGTTGATCCCTTTTTAAAATTTGCGCGTGCTTATACTTATAGAATTAGTTACACTTTGATATATAGCTTAATTAATGGCTTCAAGAGCTTGTTTCAAATAATCCATTTCGGAGGTTATATCATCTATCTGTTGGTTTAACTGACTTACTTTATTAAGAGTATTCTGTGCATCCAATAAATTAATTTCTAACATCAAACGGCTTGCTTCACTCTCAAGTTCCAATCTCTTTGCAAATAATACCTCGTGCTTTTTGATAATTTCAGATTTTAAATTCTTACTATTGGTTTCTTCCATACTTCTACCTCACTAACTTGTAATAACAGTATTTTATTGAGATGTAAATTTCCCTATATAATTTAATAATTACCTACAGGGAGGTTTATGACATAGTTAAAGTTGCCTTTTTCACTTAAAGGAAAACCACATTTATTTCACATTTACATAAGCTAAATAATAAGAACCAATTAAAATAAATTCCATTATTCACTTTCCTTGGACGGCCTTCATAAGCTCTTGGTGTTGGCATTCAGATACATACTGAGCATTCAGAAGCTTCCCTAACTATCAAAAATAAACGAAAAATTCCATAATAAGGGAAAATTTAAACCATTTTGTTTTTTTTGCAGGAAAAGAAAGCGAAGTATATAAAGATAACAGTATGCATCAAAAAGTGTTGAGAACATTTTATCATCATTTTCTATCAGCACGAGAGCAATAATTTGAGAAAAGAGCTTATATCAGTCCGTGTCTTAAGTATGCCTATTATATAGAATGGGTTACTTAGTAAATAAGGGAAGGTGATTTATATGTTAGGGGAAGAAGATTTAAAAGTAAATTGTATATCAGCTGCTATAGGTTTACTAATCCAACATAATATCATCACTCACCAGGAACTGGACAAACTAACTAAAACAAATTATCACGTTTTTTATCATTTTCTCATGGATAAGCTAATTGAAGAAGAGTTTAGTAAGGATAGGGTTGTACAAACATAAGTGCTTCAACAAAAAAAGAAGCGCAAGATCCAAAGCAGGAATCTCCTATTTCAAATGTAATTCGTATAGGGCTCCTTACATATTAGACATATATAATATGTAAGGGCTTTCTTATTCAACAAAGCCTCCTATAGTTTAAATGTATTTCTTCACAGTCTATCATTTTAAAAGTCATTTTATCAAAGGAAGTCTGCCAATATTGTTACAAAAAAGTCCTCTCCTCGTTTCAGGAAAAGAACTTATATGCAGTGAACTTTATAAGCTACTTCCAAGTCTGATCTAGTTTATCTGAATAGAAATGTAAGGCTTTTTTATAACTTAGTATTTCATCGTTATTTGTCGTATTTAGTAAGCATTTCAGTATCAGTTCCATCGCTTTGCTATGCTCTTTTAAATTGTATAAGGTCATAGAATAAAACACTTTAATTACATGATTATCTGGGAATAATTCCATCCCTTTTAAAAATGTCTCTTTTGACTTTTCATACTCCCCCAAGGCTCTATATGTGCTGCCCAATCCTAATACTGCACCTTCCATATCCTTAGAAGGTAATCCTATCTTTATGGCATTTTCGTAAAAGGGCACTGCTTTTTCTTCTTCTCCTAATAGGTCAAAGCTCCAAGCACATTGATAGTTATATAAAGCATCGTCTGGACATTCCTTAACTAATTCACTTAGCAATTCGTTAGATTCTTTGTGATTTCCATTCTTTCGTAACGCTAATGCTTCATCTAGTTTGTTATTCATTATCTAAATCTCCAGCCCTTCTTTTTCCCACTACTTATCTCTTAACATCCTTCCATATCCAGAAATTCAGCGTATTCGTACACTTTATCGATATCTATTTCTTATTTTAACTATCCTTGATGCTTAATTTTTAAAGGCTAACCCATTGGCCTGCAAAGCTGCTCTAAGTTTAGGTAAAGAAGCAGGACCCATACCATGAAATTGTAATATCTCTTTTTCACTAAATTTTGATAGCTGATGCAAAGAAGTTATCCCGTTGTTTTCTAATGCTCGTCTTGCTGGTGCTGATAGCACGGAAAGAAATCCATTGTCAGGTTTGCGTTCTTGCTCACAGGTTGGGCAGGTCGGACAGTTACTGCTTTTATAATATTTGTGTCCTTTATGACAGATTCTTAGATTTCCTTTTTGGGTTTTCATTTTTAACCTCTCCTTTTCTCAAGAATTTTTTTAGCTTTTATCCCCTGCCACTTCTTCAATGGATGGTTTATGAAGGAACAAAACATCCTACGTACAGTAAACTAATTATTATTAAATGCTTGTTAGTCTCGTTTCAGATAGTGTAGCTCCATTACAAATCATGCTAACACCTTACATGTTTGCGTTTAAAACCAAGCCGTCCTCTATCTATATCCTTTTGAATGTTTTCGGAAGCAAGAAGAATACTACTTTTTTTCTTATCCTTCTTAACTTCGACTGGACCTACTGCCTTTGCCGTTTCAAGCGCCTTCTCATGAAATGGCAAATATGAAACACCGACTGTATAGATAAAATTATTCATAGCCGCTTTCGTTCGATCTGGAGAATCGTGAATCGTATTTTTCACTTGATTAAGCATATCGGCAATCTTGCTTGTGCTAAATTCATCGTCAGGACGATTACCCAAAAGCCAGCAGTAACAACTCCAACCTGCCGACATTTTAAGTTCTTCACCGCTTGCCACCCATCTATCAGCAACAGCTTGCGCAAAATCAGTTTCTGACAAAGTTACCGCAACTACATAATCGGATAGCATGTAGAAATACGCTTTATCAATCCAACGCTCAAAATCCTCCGCAGTCATCTCTGTTGGGTCTGCAATGATACCAGCAAAATACATAGCGTCATAATTGCCAGACGCATAGAGCTGCTCAGCTAAAGCCTGGTTTTTCTTGATTTTCTTTGCAATCGGCTTCATTTTTCCTGTTGCCACTCCAAAAAGCGGATCGTGTGCACCATTGTTTATGTAAGTCTTTTTAATTCGTTCCGTACCAAGCGCTTCAAGTTCTTTCATAACCATTTCAAAATCCACCGTTCTGTACCCTCCTTCTTCTCCGTTCATAATCTGCTTTTTATTTCCGCCAAAAAGTTGAACAGTCTTTTTTATCTAAAATATTAAACTCGATTATTTTTTTAAGTAATTCATAGTTTACTGGCTCAGTCCATAGAATTCGAAACAGGCCTTTGGTAGCGCTGTATCCAGCCTGAGCAATGTCATGTTTAAAGTGCGCAACGCCTGTTTCTTCAGGCGAAACGCTCAAATGATGTTTCGCTGAGGCAAAGCCGATGATGAATGTTCCATGATCAGTAAACATTGGCGTATTCCATTTGATTTGTGGTTCCAAATTCGGAAAAGTATTAGCAATCCAAGCCAAAACTTCCTCTATTCGGTCACGGTGGTCAGGGCTATCTATACGCGCTAAATATTCTGCAAAAGCTTCCATAGCATTTTCTCCTTAAATAATTTTTTTTATCTACTCTACTTTTATACAAATCGAACATCAATCGTTCATTTAACCTTATTTCATTTTTAACTCAAATACATTAACAATTTATATTAGCCATGTTTTAAATAAAATGTACTAATCATTTAATCCTTTTCCATTAAGAATATTCGGAATGCATTTTTCGACTCTTGATTGTCGAGTTTTAGATTGTTTGGCCGCAGAAAAATAAAGAATATATGCTCTTTGCCGTCCTGGAGTCAATGTAGTAAAAGCATCTTTTAGAGCAGGTATATCATCAAATTTATGCTGTAGCTCTTCAGGAATAATCAGTTCTTCAGGCTTTTTAGCTTTGACTTTTAATCCAGCTTTTTCTACCTCAATAGCCTCATAAATATAAGCTTTCAACATAGCCTCCTTTTCAACTATTTCTTGCACATTGGTAAAGCGAATTTGCCGCGCTCCTTGTACATTCTCCGTTTGTTGGATTAAAACACCATGAGAATCTCGTAACAGAGCACCTTTAGGAAACAGCAGCGCACAGTATTCTTTAAATCCATGCATTAAAACAATGTTTTTTTCCTCAAACGTGTAACAAGGATTCATCCATTTAAAATCTTCGGTCAGCTCACAGTCAAGAACAATCTTTCTCAACGTCTCATATTCTTCTTTCCACTTTTTAGCTTTAGTTAAAAATTCATCAACCTTAGGATTCATTTTGCTATTTGTCATCAAAGAACACTCCTATTCAATTTTTTAATCTGTGGCTCTAGCAGCCATACAGGCAACCTTTAATTCATTTAATGGTGTTACTATTCTTCAAATATAGGAAATGCCCTTCTTCAATTGACTTGATAGTTATTAAAATTATAAACATTTCAAGTAGGTTCGCTCACTATACAAAGCGAACATCGATTAGTTCACTTAACCGCATGTAATCCATAAAGATAAATAAATTACTAAGAGCATCAACAAACTGAATAAATCCTGTCTCTGTTACGCATTGACCCTCCTTATATGCACTTGTTAATTCGTATGTAAAGATTCAATCGTTACCCCTCTAGGAGTACAGCTTTAATAATTTTTGATGGAGCAAATTATTTGCATCGTTCGTTTCAACAAAATATTCTAATTGCCATTTTTGTGTTTCCATAGCTTGTGTGCTAGTTGGTTTATCCCATATCGGATACACTCTAATAGCCATCTTACCTTTTGTGGTAGCCGTTTTAAGGATTTTTTGTTTTAAAAGAACTTCTTTCGGAAAAATGAATTGCCCAAATCTATTTGTACTAGTGAAGGTATTAATAACTAATAGATCGGTAGCTTTTCCATACGAAAAGGCTTGGTTTTTATGAGTCGCATCTTTTTCCCAAAAGGATACAAACTGCCCTACCTTGTTAGGGGTAGTTTTCGCCACCCTAAATCGTACAGATTTTGAATTTAACTGAAAGGTACCAGCTCCATAATCTGAATTCTGAGCTTCTTCTCGAATAGCTTTTATAGCGAAGTGATTGGGTTTATAAAAGTTCTCATTTACATAGGTTAACGCCTCATAAAATTCCATTGTTTTTACCCCTTATGTTTATAACTCTCTTCAATTAATAATACGTGGTTTGTATTTCTTCCCTCGAAATCGCGTCTGAATATCTTAAATATTCCAAAATGTTATAGCAAAGCTATCCTCGTCTTATAACACCTCTTGATCCCTCAAGCATTTCTACCCTCTTAATATGGTTGATATGCTACATATTAACCTCATTTTTTTACTTTGGTTCGCAATCTCTTTGTATTACTGAAATACTTGGAGGTTCAGTTGGAACCACATCAATTATATGATTTAAAGCATGTATTCCATAGTGTTTAAACGGGCCAAGATGTATATCGTCAGCTATGGTACCAACTTCAATAAAATCTAGATATCTGGACTTTGAATAAGCTGCAAAAGCGCTTCCTTTATACATTTCATACTTATCTATTACAGTAAAACTTTCGTTTCTAACAGAGTATGCAATGTACCAATCAAATGTAAGGCGAATTATAGGCAGGAAGTTAGGATTTATTTTATCTTGAATATGGTCTTTCTATGATCCTGCTTTATACGTTTCAAGCGCAGCTCTATTTTTCTATCTAACATTTTATGTGCGGTTTGGAAAGTTACACATATGAACAGTAAGATAATAGCAATAATTATAGCGTCTGGCACTTGAAAGCAAAAACATAATACTGCTAAAAGAAAGGATATAGTACAAGTAAAGTTGATTATCCATTTTCTATTTCTATGAGCTTGAAGACTTTTTTCAAGCAGCTGCTTTTGTCCTTCTTCCCTTTTTATATCTTCTGAATTATTGAGTGTAGAGTTCAATTTTATTTCTCCTTAGAAACTAATTTTATATAATTTTTATCTTGGTTATCTTTTCCCTTTAAGATGATAGTATAATTGGATGTTCTTAAAGAGAAAGCCAAATTTAATTAATCGTTTTGGCAAGCGCGTAGGCTTCTTTCGCGCTGATTATAATATCCTCCAACAAGCTCATCTTCTCCTCTTCTTCAACGTTTGCGTTTAATAGAAAAAAATAAAGCACGGAATACCTTCATGTCGGTGCATATGACGACTCTATTTGGCAGCTATTCTTAATCTATCCAACGAAACTATGAAAAAAGAACATTCGTTCTCTATATTATACAAGAACAAACGTTCTCTTTTCAACAAAAACTCTAAAGTTTTCCGAATTATTCCTATGAATAACGTCGAATTTATTATTAAAAAAGAAATACTTTCTATACATGGAGAAAGATATGGAGATAACGAAAATAAATAAACATAAGAAAATGTTCTAAAAAGCAAAAATTTCAGAATGAAATAATCAACAAAATTTGCCATAATAAGTGAAGTGAGGAGGTGTATTATGTTTCGATTGTATGGAGCCTTAATTGGACTTAGTTTCATTTGGGGTTTATCTTTTGTATTTATGAAGTGGCTGCTCCCCTCAGCTGGAATATGGGGAATTGTATTTTTTCGTTGTCTAGCAGGTGCTATCATCTTGCTCCCGTTTCTGTGGTGGAAGCGTAGAAAAGTTAAAGAGAAACTACCCTGGAAGGCGTTGATTGTTGTTGGTATATTTAACTGTGGTTTGGCGTGGGGATTAATTTCCTTAAGCGAAACTGAGATAAACAGCACAACTGCCTCCATTCTAAATGCGACCACTCCAATCTGGACAGGTCTTATCGGATTTATTCTTTTTTCTTATCGACTTACCGGACGTCAGTGGATCGGTATTCTTATCGGTTTTTTCGGGATACTCGTCCTTATGGATTTTCAATTTGGTCAGATTTTCGGGAAAGGGTTTGTCGGAATTGGAACAATGCTTGTTGCTTGTATCTGCTATGGGCTTGCTGGGCAGTTAACAAAGCGGTTTTTGTCTGGGGTGAGCGTATTAACTATAACAACCTTCACCTTACTAACAGGTGCTATCATCGGTTTAATTGGAATGTTGTTTACTGAACCATTCAAATCAGATCTGTTGATTCATCCACTTCCGCTTCTGGCAATTGTGGGCCTTGGCTGTTTTGGCTCAGGATTAGGTCAGTTAATCTATTTTTATATCAATAAAAATGGTGGCCCTGAATTAGCAGCGACGGTTACTTACCTGATCCCTGCCTCGGCCATGGTCTGGGGTTATTTACTACTGGGAGAGACAATTACTCCAAGTGTCATTGTTGGACTACTTATTATCTTTGCTGGTGTTTATCTTTCATCTAGGAAATCAAAAGGTAAAACTCCGCATGTCACTCTTGTTAGCAATAAACAAAATTAAGTAAGTAGATTTTATAATGTGAGTCTTTAAAGTTATCTATGAGAGAGGAATTAAGAAACTGAAGGACTACAGAATATGATATATTTCAAATAGAATTCATCATATGTAGTGATAAAACGTAATTCTAGTTGTTCAATCTTGTTTAAAAGGCAGCCAAACAGAGGGCTGCCTTTTTTTATTTCAACGCAGAAAATAATTTTAAAATTCAGTGCTAGTTATCCCATACAACATAACATCACACAAAAACGCTGAATTTATAGATGTAGCAGATTCGAGATATTCCCACCTAACACTCTGTCTGCAACTTCTCCACTAGATGTATGACGCTTAACGGCCTGTAAATTTAAATATGGATCTCCATATGGAAAATCTGAACTAAATAACGTTCTTTCAGGTATCTCTTTTATAGCCAAAGACAAGGCGTATGTTGTATAAAATGCAGATATATCTAAGTAAGCATTTTTAGTGTCTTTTATCGTCTCTATCGTTTGCAGCCAATAAATTCCGCCCATATGCCCGTATATCACCGGCACATTTTCATATTTTTGAGTGAGAAGAAATAACTCCTGGATATCCTTTAAGTTCAAAGGATTAAAAGTATGTACCCAGATAGGCAAAGACATATAGTCACTTGCTGCTTTAAATATAGGTTCTAACAATGGAATTTGACCTGAACCAAGAGTGAATTCTCCGAGACCTTTCATCTTTTGGTCTTTGACAAGTTTCTCTACCCAGTCATTTAGAGTGACATCACCCGGAGAATAAGAAAGAGGAACTGAACCAAATCCTACAAACCTATTTGGATATTGCTTAATCGCACCGCTTACTTCTTCTATCGCATTTAAGCGTGCTTGTACGGGATTCACCTCATTATTTAGAATTTGATTTAATTTGTTCATTTCGGTTGTAAATTCTTTAACGTTGCTGCTTTTTTCTGGATGTACAAGAGTAGAAAACAATACGGTTTTATCTATTCCACTTTCATCCATCGTTTTAATATGTTTCTCTATTGGTAAAACCACATGTGCATGACTATCAACAATCATTTTGTTTCTCCTTTTCATTTCTTTCGTAAAAGACTTCATTAGCGACAGTCAAAATCGTATTTAAAGCTACAGGAAATCCAGCATAAATAACCATCTGTAACATTGCTTCTAAAATTTCTTCCTGTGTCCATCCAACATTCAACGCCCCGTTTATATAAAATTTCAGCTGTTCCGTATTGCCTAATGCAGTTAGGCCAGCCACTGCAGCAAGAAGGCGTGACTTTAAGTCTAAACCTGGTCTCGAGAAAATTTGTCCGTAATTAAACTCTACAGCTAACTTTCCTAAATCAGGGAGAGCTGACTGTTCAAAGCCTGCCATTATATCCTTGTAGTTCTCTGGATCAATCTTAGCTAATATATCTAATCCTCGTTGAAAGTTATCTGTATGTGTTCTCATTACATATTACTTCCTTTCTTATTCATTAAATTCCCTATCATTTTTTTAGGAATGTTCATTGGAATTAAAGAACAAAAGCTAATGGCTATCATCAGTATGGCTATGGCACACACTCCATGCCACTCCCATTTACTCCATGCAAGTAAACCCACATAAGATCCTAGAGAACCTCCTAAAAATGTGGAAACCATATATAACCCATTTAATCGACTTCTCTTTTCTTCTCCTAGTTGGAAAATAGTAAACTGACAGGCAACTTGATTCGCTTGAGTCCCTACCGTTATTAGTAGAGCTCCCAAAATTAATCCAGGCAACCAGTACCCTCCCCGTATAAGACCTATAAACGCAAGTAAAGATATGGACATACACAAAAGACTTGCAAACTTTGCCCCTTTTATATCAATTAAATGTCCGATAATCGGCGTAGCAAACGCTCCCGCTATTCCGACTAACCCTATTACCCCCACCATGTCACTTCCATACGAATAGGGATGTGTATGTAATAAAAAGACAAGCGTGGTCCAAAATGCGCTAAAAGAACAAAACATCATTCCCTGACTTACACATGCTTGTTGCAGGGCACTTTCTTTTATAAACAGCGGACCTAACGACATGAGCAAGTGTTTATAACTGGTCCCCTTTCCTCCTTTACTTTTTGGAAAATAGACGTAAACTAACAAAATCATAAAAAGTGTAGCCACAGCGGACGTCCAATACACCGTTCGCCATCCAAAATGTACATCAATAAAACCACTAGCAAGCCGAGCGCCTAAAATACCACAAACTAATCCAATGGCGACATTTCCTAAAACTTTTCCTCTATTATGATCTGAAGCGATATTTGCAGCCAATGGAACAATAATTTGAGGAACAACCGTTACGATTCCTAAAGCTAAACTTGTAACCATCATCCACGTTTTGTTGATAGATAAAGCGTTTAAAGTGAGAACAATACATATAGCGAATAATAAAAACAAAATCATTTTTTTTCGTTCAAAGATGTCTCCCAACGGTACTATCAAAAGATTTCCTAGTGCGTATCCAATTTGAGCTAAAGTAGCTATAATGCCTATACTAGCCGCTGAAACATGAAAACTGGCGGACATGCTTACTAAAAGGGTTTGATTTAAATAGACATTAGCTACTGTAAATCCACAAACTGTAGCCATTAAAAGTACTAATCCTTTTGATAAATCAGACGTCTTTTTGCTATCTTTTACTATCATCTGTTTCACCTCCCTTACCTAGATCATAAAATAAGGATTATAATGGTAATAGGAGTCTAGTTATACTAGTAGTAAAAGTACTACCTACACAAAGGAGTAAAAGCATGGTAAGCGACAAAGAAAGAAGAAAAGAATTAGGAGATTTTCTTAAGATAAGACGAGCACGATTGTCTCCAAAAGATTTTAATTTGCCTATTGGACCGAGAAGAAGAGCTAAAGGATTACGTAGAGAAGAAGTTTCTCAACTAGCAGGAGTCGGCATAACTTGGTATACGTGGCTGGAACAAGGACGAGATATACAAGTATCTTCCGAAGTATTAGAAGCCATATCCCGTATTTTCAAATTAAACAAAGAAGAAATGGAGCATTTATTTTTATTAGGCAATCAGCCGCTTCCATCTGCAACCGTGCAGAATGAAAGAGAAAATATAGATCGTGTTGTCAAAAATCTATTAAGTCAATTAGGCCATTGCCCTGCCTATGTAACAGATGAAAAACTTAATATCGTAGACTGGAATAAAGCTGCTGTAATGGTATTTGGGGATTTTAACGAGATGGATGAGCGAAACCGCAATGCAGTGTGGCGCTGCTTCACTTCCAAAGAATATCAAAATCTTTTTCAAAATTGGGAAGATCATGCCCAACGACTAATTGCCCAATTCCGCCTAGCTTACACGCGCTTTGTCGGAGATGAGTGGTTTAAAGCTATGATTAGTGAACTTAGCGAGAAAAGCCCTCAGTTTTATGAGTGGTGGTCTAATCATGAAGTTTTAGGTACACCGTGTGGAAAAAAGACCATTATTCACCCTTTAGCAGGAAAAATGATTATGGATCATATTACGCTCCAAGTGTATGATGCGCCCGAATTAAAAGTGACTGTTTATCAGCCTCGTCAGGAGAATGAAACAGAAGAGAAGATGGAACAGTTACTGAGGTAATAGTATTACTGTATATATTCATAGTGTTAATTACTAGAAGCCCATGTACTGCTGATAAGTACATAGGTTTCTTCTTTTTAAGTTCACATAAGATAAATTATAAAAACCAATTTATTTCAGGAGAAAGGGGCCATTCATGATCTAATATAATAGTAAGCGCATAGAGTTAGTTTATAGATAGAGTAAAATCGAATGAGAATCAGTCGCAGCATAACGAATTGTATCTTCCGGGTTCTAAAAAGAAGTAAACAAAGGTAAATAAAAAAGAGAAGATTTTAACCTTCTCTTTTTACCACATATATTCTACAGTTTCAAAGTTAATTATTTAATTAACAACAGCTGTTATCCATTCCTACCAATACAAATCCTGCACCTTGAGGACCTTCTTGAACATCAAGTGTAAGACCTTGAGTTGTAGATAGTACTGTATTTTCAATGGCTACTTGAATACCGTTGATTTCTTGGACTGTATCATCCTCAGTAGGTTGGTCTAATGATAAACCTACTTGAGGTCCACAGCATCCAGCACCTTCAGAGTAAAATCGAATGCCTTTAGCTCCTTGTTCAGCGAATACATCTTCTAACATCCTTTTAGCTCCATCTGTGATATTCATCTAATCTCTCCCTACCTTCAATTATATTTATTAGTTAAGCTTCTGGAAATAAACGTTGAAGTGAAGCTTTCATTTCAGGTTTTACATTAATTTTAGCACGAGCTGCTTTTGCTTTTTCTTCAGCTTCTGCAATGGAATCAACTTCTCCAAGTGCTAACAGAGTTCCAATTGCAATCGTACCAGTACGGTTACTTCCTCCTGCACAATGGAAATAAATCTTTTTCCCTTCCTTGTACGATTTTATTACTTCATTAATTGCATTTTGAATAGATTCATCTTGGTTTTCTGCATCATCTACAATTGGGGTATGAACGCGTATTTCTGGAGCATCATGTTCTAATGATTCTGCACGTAAGTCATAAATGACATCTACTTTATCATTTTCCATCATTTCTTTTACATCTGCTGCACCACCGATAAAAATTCGATTGTCAATTAATGATTGATAATTTTTGTTACTCATGTTGTCCACCTCTGTAATTTTAATGTCTGAATCATTTTTAAATTAGGTTACTTCCAACTTGGGGTTATTGAATATATTCTTTGACTTTTTGGTAACCGATTTTCTCTTCAGATTGCCAAGGAATAATAGCGCAATTAGACGTTAATTCATTCCTTATTTTCTTAATCCATGCTTTTTCAGCTTGTGATCTTCCCTTTAAAATAGCATCCTTTGTATCTGTTGCGTACAAACTTTGGTTGATAACCCACCATTTTGGCGTAATTTTAGCACGTTTCAAGTCTTCCTGAAGACGATGTGCTTCTAATACTGGCGTTGCTTCTGCAAGAGTTACAATAACTACACTCGTTTCTTTTGGATTACGTAAACGTGGAAGTAACGTTTTAACGCTTTCTGGAACCTCTCCTGTAGCTTTTTCCAATTCTTTATGATAAGACTCGCTAGCATCAAGTAAAAGCAACGTATGACCAGTTGGTGCTGTATCGATAACTACAATTTCATCATTTGACTTGGCTAGCACGTCTGCAAAAGCTCGAAACACAGCAATTTCTTCTGTACATGGTGAATTTAAGTCTTCTTGAATATAAGCAATACCATCTTCATCAAGTTCCTCACTAGCTTTTGTAAGTACTTCTTTTTTATAAGCATCTACTTCAGATTTAGGGTCAATTCGACTGATGCTTAGTAATTCCTTTGCTTCACTATTACTAAAAATAAAATCTAAATGGGCGGCAGGATCCGTGGTAGTTAAATGAACACGATGGCCTTTTTCAACTAGTCCTACTGCAATCGCAGATGCTACTGTTGTTTTACCAACACCGCCTTTACCCATTGTAAAAATAACTTTTGTTCCATTTTTAGAGAAGTCTTCTACAACATCTTTAAACTCGGATAACTTTTCTGGAGAAGGCTCTCCATTTTTAATTTCGGTTTCTGGCAATGTCTCTCCTTTAAACAAACGACGTAAATGATTAATACCCGTTAAAGGATAAGATACATAAGGCACTGAATACATAACCATTTGTTGCAGCTCTTCTGGCATTTTCTTTAATGATTCTTGTTGTCGAGTATAAAAAGCAGTAGATATTTCATCGCCTTGTACATATTGATTCATTAACCCGTTTACAATTAAGTTTTGATTTAAAATGCCAATATCTTTTAATTCTTTTGAAGCTCTATTTGCTTCTTCTAAAGAAGAAACATCGGGTCGAGCTACTAACATTAAAGTCGTCTGATTGGGATTTGATAAAGCTTCTACCGTTTTTGCGTATAAACCTCTCTTTTCATCTAGACCTGATAAAGGTCCTAAACAAGAAGCTCCATGTGTGCTTTCATTTAAAAAACCAGTCCATGCACTTGGCAATTGTAACAAGCGAAGTGTATGCCCTGTTGGCGCTGTATCAAAAAGAATATAATCAAATTGGTTGACCATTTCTTCATTAGCAAGCAAATTTGTAAACTCATCAAATGCAGCAATCTCTACCGTACAAGCTCCAGATAATTGTTCTTCCATAGTAAAAACAACAGCATCAGGGAGTTTTCCACGATAAGGTCCTACGACTTTCTCACGGTATGTTTTTGCTGCTTGTTCAGGGTCCAGGTTACAAGCATATAAATTTTTAACCATCGGTATCTCAATTGGCTCGTTTCTCAAGTCAATTTCAAATACATCTTGTAAATTTGAAGCAGGATCTGTACTAACAATCAGTACTTTATGACCGTTATCTGCTAACCCAACAGCTACAGCACATGCTGTGGACGTTTTGCCAACACCTCCTTTACCTGTAAAAAATAAAAAGGGTGTTTGAATCATTTTTTCGGGTTGAAAAGATTTGAACATTTCTTTTACCTCCCTATTTTGGGTTATTAATGTTTAATTTGATCGGCATGCGTGGTTTTTCGCTCTTTAATTCTTCAGTTTTAACACCAAACCATTCAGCAAATTCTTCATTGGTTGGGTAGCTTCCAGTTTTCTCTACTTCACCATTCACTAATATTACTGGTAAAGCATCTGGACCTTTACTCATAAGAATCTTATTAACTGCTACTTGATCAACAAACTTATTTGGTTCGCTTGTTAAGTTATAACGTGTAATATCGAATCCCTTTTTCTCTAAGGCGAATACAGCTGAAGCCACCCTTGTTAATTCAGGATCAACACTTGGACCGCAAACACCTGTTGAACAACACATAGCAGGATCAAAAATCTCTACTTTTTTCATACTTACATCCCCTTTTAGTAAAATGCAACTCCCTAACAACAGCTTATAATAATATACTTATATAGAGGGTAAAGAGTAAGCCAAGAGAGTAGCTCTCGGCTTATTTTAGTTATTATTTGCCCGTTTCAGCAAAACGGTGAATACGCTCACTAATTTCATCACGGACACGTTGGAAGAATGCCCATTTCTCTTCATCTGTTCCTTCTGCTTTTGCAGGATCATCAAATCCCCAGTGCTCACGTTTTACATGAGGAGGCGTGACTGGACAGTGATCTGCTGCGTGACCACATAAAGTGACAACTAAATCCGCATTATTTAAAATTTCAGGATCAATGACATCCGATGTTTGATTTGAAATATCAACGCCTGCTTCTTTCATTGCTTTTACAGCGTTAGGATTTAGTCCATGGGCTTCTAGACCCGCACTACGTACATCCCATTGTTCATTATTTAGATATTTTTTTGCCCAACCTTCTGCCATCTGGCTGCGGCAAGAGTTACCTGTACATAAGAAATAAAGTGTTTTTTTAGACATGTGTCAAATCTCCTTTAAAAATGTTATGAAATAATGAGTAACCAAATATATAAACCAACAAGCGTGATAAACAATGTTGGGATGGTTAAAATGATACCTGTTTTAAAGTAGGTTCCCCATGAGATCTTCACACCTTTTGTAGAAAGGACATGAAGCCATAAAAGTGTGGCAAGAGAACCAATTGGTGTGATTTTTGGACCTAAATCCGATCCAATAACATTTGCGTAAATAAGTGCTTCTTTAATCGTTCCTGTTGCATGTGTTGCATCAATCGCAAGGGCGTCAATCATAACGGTTGGCATATTGTTCATAATTGATGAGAGAATGGCCGCAATGAATCCCATGCCAATTGTTGCTGCAAACAGACCTTGATCGGCTGTCGCTTGGATAACACCGGCTAGTACTTCCGTTAGACCGACATTACGTAAGCCATATACAACTACATACATACCAATCGAGAAGAAAACGATAGCCCAAGGCGCGTCTTTTAATACTTTTTTCGTTTCCACTGCTGGACTTCGTCTTGCTAACCCTAAAAAGAAAATAGCAATAATACCTGCAATAATGGAAACAGGAATATCAAAGAATTCACCTACAAAATAGCCAAGTACTAAAACAACTAATACAATTCCTGATAACTTGAACATTTTTTCATCTTTAATTGCCTCAACGGGCTTTTGTAGATCAGCTACATTGTATTTTTTTGGAATGCTTTTTCGGAAATATAGATATAAAACAACTATACTTGCGAAAAGTGCGAATAAATCTGGAACAATCATGCGTGACGCAAATTCAGAAAATCGAATACCAAAGAAGTCAGCTGATACGATATTTACTAAGTTACTTACCACAAGTGGTAACGACGTCGTATCAGCGATAAATCCACTTGCAATAATAAAGGGAAATACCATTTTGTCTTCAAATTTCAACGCTCGAACCATTGCTAGTACAATTGGCGTTAAAATTAAGGCTGCTCCATCATTAGCGAATAAGGCTGCAACAACGGCTCCAAGTAGCGAAACATATACAAACATACGAACACCATTGCCACCTGCAGCTCTCGCCATATGCAATGCTGCCCATTCAAAGAAACCAATTTCATCTAAAATTAAGGAAATAATAATAACTGCGATAAATGTGAGGGTCGCATTCCATACGATGCTTGTTACATCCAGAACATCTTGAAAATCAACGACTCCTGCCAGCAAAGCCAGAATGGCTCCCCCACAAGCTGACCAACCGATAGATAGGTTTTTCGGCTGCCAAATAACAAAAACTAATGTCACTAAAAAGATCAGTGATGCCAGGACAACTGATGCCAATTTTTAAACCTCCAATTACTCACAACAACTAATACGTAAGCCTTGTTTTTCTAATTCAGTTAAACGTTCATCTTGACATGGTAATGAATCAAGCAAACTGATTATAAAATCGTGATTTTCATGTGCTTGGTTAAGAGAATAAAAAATCCATTGCCCTTTTCGTTTTTCCTTCACTAAACCAATATCTTTTAACTTGCGTAAATGCTGACTAATGGATGGCTGACTAGCCTTGTAGATTTCTACTAATTCGCAAACACAGCATTCATTTGTTTGTAAAAGCTTCATCATTGATAGCCGCGTTTTATCACCCAACAATTTTAGGATTTGAGCTGCTTTTTCAATTTCAACTACAGTTTTCACACCCACGTACATACACCTCCTAGTTAATCAGAATTAATATATAATAATTTGCTTATATGTTTATATATATTAATATACTTGCTTTTTAAAGCATTTACAACCCTTTTGATTAAATCAAGGTATATCAGTCCCATCTTGTTATCATGCAACCATCTAACTGTTCACTTATATATAAAGAAATTCATGTAATAATTAACCTTCACATCGATTTCCGTTTATATGTGAAAAATCCCCTAAGATTATTCCTTAGAGGATTTTACGAATTATTTAAGAATTTTCTCCATTACCATCACATTTACATGCTGATTGTCTAATATTCCTTGTTCATAAAAAACGCCAACTTCTCGAAACCCTAAACCACGATATAGTTTCTGACCTGCTTCATTAAAAGGGAAAGTTGATAAAACTAGCTTATGAAACTTATTTTTCTTTCCTATAATTTCTAAGCTGTGCAATAAGACTTTTCCAAACCCTTTTCCTCGTTTTTCACGCTTAATATAGACCGATACATCTGCTACCCCGTTATACGCGCAACGATAAGAATAAGGATTTAAAGAGGCCCATCCAACTATTTCATTTTCTATTTCGGCTATAATCACCTCATATCTATCATTACGATGATATAGCCAATTTTCTATGTAAGATAAATCTTTCTTATCTTCTTCTAAAGTAGCAATTCGGTCCTCAATACCTTCGTTATAAATCTTTAAAACTTGAGGTAAGTCCTCTTCTTTCATTACGCGAACGTTCATTATAACTCCCCCTATCTTAAGCTTTTAATTATTATATCAATTTATTTTGATTTATTGGTTGCTTTTTGTAAATTTTCCCGTTATGATTAATACATCAAAAAAGTTTGATTAACTAAATGTGAGGTAAAAAAAATGAGAATTAACAATTCTGGAAACTTATCTGTTGAGTATTTTCATGCTTATTTTCGATTAGTAATCAATACACAACGTATAGAAAAGAATGAAGCCAAAAGCCTTATTTTTAAGCGTTTTTTTCACGATGATCCAATGCTACGTGGAAAGACTACGTATACAAATTTTGAAAAAGCATATAATACTTTTACTTATTAAATCAAAAAAAATTGATTAAGGAGAAAGAGAATGGAAATAGTAAAGGATATGAAGCAAACATTTGAACAATATGAGCAGAAATTCAAAGCCCTTTCAGATCAAAAAAGACTAGAAATTATGCATGAGCTTTGTCAAAGAGGACAAACATGTGTCTGTGATTTAACCGAATTCTTTGGTATATCACAATCTAAACTATCCTACCATCTCAAAATTTTATTGGATGCGAATTTGATTACGAAAGAAAAAAAGGGAACTTGGAATTACTATGATCTAAATAATGAAGAACTAAATAATTTATTGTCTGAGGAGCTATGTTGTCTATTTAGAAATGCAAAAAGATAAATTTATCCTTGTTTTTTTACCTAATAAATCAATTTTTTTTGATTTAATGTAAACTTTGCACTACTAAGGAGGAATTTTAAATGAAATATGTTCATGTAGGAATTAACGTAACTAATTTAGAGCAATCAATTGAATTTTATCAAAAGGTGTTCGGAGTAAAACCTGAGAAGGTAAAAGAGGATTATGCTAAGTTTCTGCTAGACGAGCCAGGACTAAATTTCACTTTAAATGTACGCGATGAAGTGAACGGGAACCAAGTGAACCATTTTGGATTTCAAGTTGATAACGCGGAAGAAGTAACTGCTCATAAAGAACGATTAGAAAAAGAGGGCTTCTTTGCTCGTGAAGAAATGGATACAACTTGTTGTTATGCGGTTCAAGATAAATTTTGGATAACGGATCCAGACGGAAATGAGTGGGAATTCTTTTATACAAAGGCTAATAGTGATGTTCACAAAATTGGATCTGATGTAGGACCAGACGAAAAAGCTCCGAACACTAACTCTTGCTGTTAAATGAAAAGCCTACCTCTTAACGGAGGCAGGCTTTTTTTATGAACCTCTAAAATGTTCTTATATTTAGTCAATTGTATAAAGATATAATGGCGGTTAAAGGATCAACTTTAGAATATAGTAGAAAACCATTGCAATAATCCCGGCACCAGGTAAAGTAACAACCCAGGATAGAAGAATCTCTCTAATAACTCCGAAATTCATTGCTTCTCGTCCATTTTTTAATCCAGCTCCAATAATAGAAGAAGTACTTACGTGGGTTGTAGAAGCCGGTAATCCAAATTGACTCGAGGCCATAACTAACGAGGTGGTAGTGAGCACTGCTGATAAGGAGCTATTTTCATCTAATTTAGTCACTTTTTTTGCTAATAATTCCGTTACTGGCAGCCCTTTAATTAAGCTCCCTAGGCTCATCGCTACAGTAACTAAAATGAAGAATGAAAAAGGTAAGGTACTGCCTTGCTCTGAGGAACCATTTAATACAGAGACTAGTAAAGCAATTGCTACAATTTTTGGCGTATCATTAACCGACCGAACAAAACAAATTAAACCACTAGAGATCCAGGCAATACCTTTTCCTACTTGAGGATTGATTTTAATTTTGTCTACAAATAAATTAAGGAACCAAGCTATACATAAACCTAATACTGGACTAAGAAGTAAAGGTAAAACAAATTTACTTCCAAGATTCCCCCATAATACACTAGATACACCTTGTGAGATGCATGCAACTAGGATAACGGCTCCGATAATGGCATGTGTTGTAGAAACAGGTAATGAAAATTTAGTGGCAAGTGCTACCCAAAGAGTTGCCCCTAGTGCCATAGCCAAAGCCATGATACCTGTGAGTTGATATTCTGAATTCATTAAACCGGCAGTAAATAAACCAACTAGTTTAGAAGCAAGAAAGAAGGAGCATACTCCTCCAATTACGGTCATGACAACGCCATATATTATAGCTGTTAACGCACTAGCGTAGCCAGAAGCTACTAATGAGGATACACCTTTAGAAACATCGTTTCCTCCATTTTCTGCTGCTAACCAAGCTACAACACATAACCCTATAAACGTTATAAAAGACCCTGATGGCACAATACTAGTCATCACAAAGAAAGATGTAGTTAAAATGGCAATAATTAAACCTGTTAAAGGGTTAGTCCCAATATTTAATTTCTTTCTTAAACCTGTTTGAACTGCTATATCTGTACTTATCTTTTGATTTTGCATCTCTATCTTCAAACCCTTTCATCCTGATATAGTCCCTTAGCTTTAAGGAAGATTATCTTTTTATTTAGGAAGCCAATGTTTTATCTATAAGTCTTACTATGAATAAGGAGCCAGCATGCTGACTCCTTATCGCTTAATTAAATTCTTTTATTACCAATTCTAAGTGAGGCTTAGTAGCAAAGCTTACTAAGTTACCGTTTACTACAACAGCTGGCGTTACATACTTAAGAATCGTATCCTCACTTATATACTCAAATCCTCTTTTTTTAATCAATTCACTGAGTTTTTTCTGAGCCATTACTCGATCCATTGAAATATCATAATTATAAAGATGTACATTTACTGATTTATCAAAGTGCTCTTTTAATTGATCCTTTAACTCTAGACTTTCTTCATAAAAATTTTGGCTATCTTCACAGCAACCAGTATCTGTAACTAAATCTGAATCTGTATCACAACAATCTCCTTGGCCACTTGGGATACTTGGGAAAATTTCGATTAAATCATTTGATTTCATCTATATGTCCTCCTTACATTACTTCGTATAAACGATGAACCGGTTTTGGTGGTAGTGGGCTAAAGCACTCATTGTATGTTTCATTCCATTTCGTACCTAATTCTTTATTCAGAGCTCCAATCGCATCGGCCACCACCAGATTTAAGATAGCTGGAGATGCTTCAATACGGATATTTAAAACAACTCGTAGTTGTTTTGCATTTTGTACATTTTTCTCAGTAAATGTTGGTTCATCACCTGTATGAACCATACTCGCTTTCACGTATCCATCTTCAAGTCCTACATGAACTTTTAAATGTGCAATAGCCATTTTTTCTCTTATAAAGTGGGCATTTAATTTATCTAAGAAGCTTTCTGCCCACTGACGTGGGTCTACGTCTCGATCAGAACTTAAGTCACCTAAAATATTCATCCACGCTAATTGAGCTTCTCCCTCTGCATAGCGTTCGTAATCGATATCAAGTACTTTGTCTCCACCTAAATCTGTTGTTAACCATGTTTCTGTTAGTACATCAAGGTTATCTCCCCTTTCTGCGGAGATTGTTTGGATGACAGTTTGCGGATAACGTTGTTGTAAATAGTTATATAGTTTTTCAACTTCTTCAGAAGAGTAGCGATCTAATTTGTTCAGCGCAATGATATCTGCTTCAGCTAATTGCTTTTCAAAAATATAGCTTACTGACTGTGAAAAAGAAGGTCTTGTTTCATCCGTTGCATTAAGCTCATGCATTAATCTCGCTGGATCTACCACAATTGTTAAAGGTGCAGTCTTAAACTGTTCTGAATAATACTGTTTTAAAGGCTGAATCACAGTAGCAGCTAGATCTGTACAACTTCCTACAGCCTCTGCAATAATTACATCTGGTTGCTTTTCTTCTAATAAACCAGTTAAGTTTTCGTATAAATCTTCAAATTGACAGCAGAAACAACCGCCTGTTACTTCTTTTGTATCTAGACCATTTTTACGAGCTAGCTCAGTATCAATTAACTCTTTTCCTTGATCATTCGTTACAATTGCGACACGATAACCTTGTTCTTCAAGTTTTAAAGCTGAGTTAATCATCGTAGTCGTCTTACCAGCTCCCAAAAATCCTCCAAGTAACACTAGTTTTGCAGTTTTCATTTCCATTCCCCCTGTTTTTTACTCTTCTTCATGAAGTATTTTATAAATTAAGGCAGCACTAATGCCCCCTAATACCGTGGCTACTAAGTAGACCCATAGAGTACCAAATGTACCTGATACTATTGCTGGACCAAATGATCGAGCAGGATTCATGGATGCTCCACTAATTGGACCACCAAACATTGCTTCTAGAGCTACAGTTGCTCCTATTGCCATGCCAGCAAATGACTTAACTGCTTTACCATGCACAGCCGATGTTAAAATAACCATCATAAGCACAAATGTTAAAACAAACTCTAAAACGAAACTTTGTATCCAAGAACCACTAGGTAGAGTAGACCCTAAGTGCGCTACATTCCCAAACATAAGTAATAAAGTTATGCTTGATGCAGATGCTGCGATCAATTGCGTAAAAAGGTATAGTGTCGCTTCTTTTCTGTTGATTTCACCAAGAAATAGAAAAGCGAGTGTGACTGCTGGATTAAAATGAGCTCCTGAGATATGTCCAAATGAATAAATTAAAGCCAATACAACCAAACCAAACGTGATGGATACTCCAACATGAGTTAAACTCTTTGTAAGAGAGTCAACAACAATTGCTCCTGTCCCTGCAAAAACAAGAAAATAGGTCCCAATGAACTCTGCTATCAATTTTTTCTTTGTTTCAGCATAAGGGTCTAGCTTTGGTAAGACATGTGCTTGTCTAACAGGAACTGCTACCATAGATTTCTCAGCCACTAGTTATTCCTCCTTAGCACTTCAAGCAGCATCGCTTGAAGATGCCCTCTTCAGCTGGCGTTAACATTTCAAAATAAAGTTCGTCCAGTTTGGGATCTGGATGCTTCCAGTCGTAGTGAAATTCATGTTCTTCTAAATCTAAGGATTTAATAGATTCCTTGTGTAATAATGGAGAACCTTTATACAAATATAGTCTTGTTTCATATTGAATTGGATCTACAATGTTCCCTAATTGGTTTTCTTCTACGAAAGATCTGAACGTTGTAAGATCTTCAAACTTAGTCCATGGATTAAACATGATAAAAGTTGGATTTAATTTGATATCAATTTCCCTTAAGTAAGCAATCGCTTCTTCGATATCTGAAACCGTTGTATCTTTTGCGACGGCATCCAGTACTTCCTCTGAAGGAAATTCTAATGCCGATGTAATAAACTTGACTCCCAAGTTCTTCATTTCTAAAAGAGTTTCTTTATTTTCTAAGATGTGATCTACGCGAGTGGTAAAATCATATGTTAAGTCAGGAAATTCTTCGTGAAGTTTACGTAAAATTTTGATTCCATGATATTTCGCATTAAAGAAATCTGCATCAATGAATGTAAGGTGCGTCATTCCTCCTGCTACGAGATTTCGAATATCTGTTAACACGATATCCTCTGGAACTAAAATAACTTTGCCGTCGTATGCTGCAAATACTGAACAGTATAAGCATTTATGATGACAGCCCCTAGCAATTTCAGTTGAGCCTACAACTTCTTCTGATCCTAAAATATGATTAATTTGTTTTTGAGGGTATTTATACAAAGGTGGTAGTAAATCTCGTGAAGGTATGTCTAGGTGATTACGTGCCATATAGGGATGTATTGATTCTCCTTTTATAGCTTGTTCGGCGCTTAATAATCCTGGAATCTTTTCTTGTACATCGCCTGAAAGATGCTTAGCTAATAAAGTTAATGGGTGTTCCCATTCTCCACAAATACAGGAATCACTATATTTCCCAGCTAAACGATTAGCATTGATAGTAGCATGTTGTCCAAAAAATGTGATGTGAGCTTTGGAGTTAAGGTTAGCTGCTTGTTTTGCAATTTCTATTCCAGCATGAACTGCGTCAAATAGGGGAACCGAAATTGCAATTAAATCTTTATCTAGAAATTTTTCTTCAACTATTCCTTCCACATACGTATCTAAAATCGAAACGTTAAATCCTTCTTTGATTAAAGGTGTTGCTGCTGTGGCAATAGTGTTGGGTTGAAAGCCGCCTTCAAAGTTTGAAACTAGTAAAATATTCATCATTTAATCCCCCTGATTTCTTCTTATGGCCAAACTGGATCTGTCATCAGCATGATAATAGTAGTTGCTGCTATCGTTGCGTACATAAACCCAATTTTACATTTCAATTTTGATTTCATTTATTTATTTAAACTCTTGGCCAAACTGGGTCTGACATCATGATAATAACAGCTGCTGCCATTGTAACCTTCATAAACAAAACCTTATATTTTAATTTCATCGTCCTATCCCCTTTTTTAAATATTCAAAATATTTAAGCTGTATTTGTCCACCAATCACAATAAGACTAACTCTTCTTTAATAGTTTTCAAACTAAAACCTAATCTTCCTCCTTATAACATTAACTAACATTAGTTAACATTTTTTATTTTTATTTATTTTTGTTATAAATGTTAAATCTTTAAGTAAATAGTAATGGATGTGGAATTCCTTGTCAACACATTTTGAACATTTAACAAACTATTTACATTTTGTTCAAAAATGTTAATAATAGAGATAGGTAAATAAAGAAAAGATTGGGGTAGTTTTTATGTTAGGTCAGCGCATAAAAGAATTAAGAAAAGAATCTAAGTTAACGCAGCAAGATTTATCAGAAGGCATCATTACTAGAAGCTATCTAAGCCAAATTGAAAAAGGCCTTGTTCAGCCCTCATTTGATGTATTAGAAAAGTTAAGCGAAAAACTTGATTGTACAGTTGATGATTTCTTTAAAACAATAGAAAACAAAGACTTACTTTTATCACAAGTAAAAAAAGAAATAAAAACTGCAGAAAACCAAGTAAATGCGAATTCATTTGATAAAGTTGAAACATTTATTCAGAAGAAAGAATATTTGTCTCGTAACGATTTAAATGAATATGACAAAGGCATTTTAATGTGGATACATGGAAAGTATTATGAGTATAAAAAAGACTACAATCATGCTATTACTTTTTTTGAAAAGAGTTATTCCCAGCTTGAAAAAGGCAAACATACGAATGAGATGCTACGCTCTTTAGATTCCCTAGGATCTTGTCACAGTCAGGTTAGCAATAATGAAAAAGCCCTTCATATCTTAAATAAAGCGTATCGTATTATGATTTATGACCAAATTAGTGGAATGATAAGGATATCAATCTTAGTTAATCTAGGGGTTGTTCACGGTAAATTAAAGGAATTTTATTCTGCCATTAATTTTTTAGAAGAAGCAAGAGATTTAAATGATAATCTAGGTACTTTTTATAAATCTGGGGAAATCTTTATGGCTTTAGGAATTTGTAATATGGAGTTGAAACGTTATAAAGATGCCAAAATCTCTTACGAACGGGCTCTTAAATACTTTAAACTTAGTGAAAATAAGTACCATGAAGCCGGTACCTATACAAATCTAGGAATTTTATTTTCTTACCAAAAAGACTATTATCAAGCTGACCTTGATTTGAGAACAGCTATAAATATTTATAAGAATGTTAACGCTGAAGAAGCACGAATTATGAATGCGCAGGTAGAACTTGCAAGAGTATATTATTTACAAGAAGAATATGTACAAGCGTCTTCTTTATGCGAGGACATTATAAAGCTAAATGACGTTAATAAGCATAAGGCACAGGCATTCGAACTTTTAGGAGATATTAATTATAAATTATCTAATACAGAGACCTCACTAAAGAATTATGAGGAAGCAAAGAAGATTTTAGTAAACCAAGCAATGCCATGTGATCATGTATGCAAAAAGGTGGCCGACGTTTACTTCCATTTAGGAGACTATCAGAAAGCTGCAGATTCCTATAAAGAATGCTTTTAATAAAAAACAGTGAGTTACTTGGACTCACTGTTTTTTTATGATTTCTTGGTAGGTAACAGGCGACAGAATACTTTTAACTTCTTTATCGTTTACCTGATAGTAACACCAAGTTCCTCTTTCGCAACGGACAAGGATTCCCGCATCTACAAGTAATTTTAGGTGATAAGATAACTTCGATTGAGAAATATTAAACTTTTTTTGTAGATCAGAGACACATAACTCCTTACAGCAGGAAATTTCCTTTAAAAGTGCAAGTCTGGTTTTATCACCAAGAGCTTTAAATTTATTTTCAACGTCTATAATCATATTTAAATCTCCAACAAGTTACCAATTTTTAGGGGTAACTCCTTTTCTAGGGAATATGCTATGCTACTTGAAAGGTTCTGTTCATCTCCATAGACAATGAAGTAGCCTAAACGTTCAAAATTACTTTCGGTTCGTTTGACTGATTCCCCATTTTTAACATACCACTTTTGTTCTTTTATGCAGGAAGACTGGAACTGTTCGTCAAACTGTACCTTTCCATCCTGATTAGCTAAAAGAAATCGAATAGAAGCAGATGGAACAGTAGATGAAGATGTCACTAAAGAGTCGATGCCTTTACCTAAAGTAACAAGGAAAGCTAATGCTTTAAGATCAATCCCCGTGACTGCTTTGACGAGATGTGGTATCTCATCACCTCCTGGTCTAGCGTTTACTTCTACAATTCTTGGCCCTTTTTTTGTTAATTTCACTTCAGTATGAGTAACAGCAAAATCCACGCCTAAAGCAGCTAAGCTTTGTTCTACTAGCCTTTTAATTTCATTCTCTTCATTAGCATTTAAGTTTGCAGGAAAGTCATGTCCTACTTCAATAGAAAGAGGGTATGGAGTTACAAGTTTCTTTGTAATTCCAATAATAGTAGTTTGGGCATCAACCGTTACAGACTCAATACTAAACTCCGGTCCATCTAAAAACTCTTCAATAAGTATGTCTGAATCAATGGTTTGACCCACGATATTCTTCTTACTTTGCACAATATGTTTAATAGCTGTTGATATTTCTGATTGATTCTGGCATAAGTAAACATTTTTACTTCCTGAATCGTTAGATGGTTTGACGATAAGAGGAAAATCCATGCCTTGAAGTTGAGATTCTAGCTTCCTTTCAGAAGTAACAAGACGATATTGAACCTCTCCTACACCAGATTCATTTAATTTTTGCCTAGCCATTTTTTTATTTCTACATCTTAAGCTAGCTTCATAAGGTAGTTGATACTTTAATTGCAGCATTTCACTTATCTTAGATGCTAAAGGAATTCGATATTCATTCATAGTAAAAACCGAAATTATATCAAGTTGATTAGCCAGTTCTAGACACTTTTCTAACACGGTTTCTTCATGGTTTAAATCAATCTCAACAGGCACATCCACATCGAAAATTTCATCAAATGAAATCTCTTTTCTTAATAAAATGGTTTTATAACCTTGTTCTTGTACCAATTGAACTTCATTATCTCTAGGGCTAACTAAAATAACATATTGATTATCCATAGATCGTCTCCTTACTGGCAGCATGTAGAGGATGATTTACTTTCTACCTTTAACTCAACTTGATCCTTTAATTTTTGAGAGTTTACAGCGATTGCGATACCTGTTATTTGACCAATTTCTTCTTTTGTAAACCCTAATTGTTTAGCTGTCAGAACTGCGTTCTTCAATGTAGCTTGATCATTTAACAAAGTAGCTGATGTTAGAATAGCTACAACTTTTTCTCTTTCAGGTAATGTTCCTCCTTCTACTGCTTCAGTAAAAAAGGTTTCAAAATAAGAATTTAATTTTTGATTTAAAGCTAACATGTTTGCAACACTCCCTTTAACTTAATTAACATTTTTATATAAAAAATAAAAATGTTCTCTATTGTTAATTAAATGATATAACCAATTATTAGGTGCGTCAATAAAAAAATTCTGAAAAAAATGGCAATTAATTTATTGACAATTGAAATAGTTGTAGATTACAATTGTTTCAACAAGCAAATAAGGTGTGGTGAAAAGGGTATGAACAACGTAAAAGTAGGAAAAGAATCTCATCAATTTCGTCAAATGCTACAAATTTTAATTAGACGCTTTGGTTTACTTGAAAAAGAAGGTGCACAATGTTGTGGAGTTTCTTTAGTACAAAGTCATATATTATTTGAAGTAGAACGCACAAAAAACCCATCATTAAATGAACTCTCGTCTTCACTAGGGCTAGACAATAGTACATTAAGTCGTCATATTCAAGGGTTGGTAGAACGTAATTTAGTAAGTCGTATACAATCCCCTACTGACCGTAGGTATGTAACAATTACGCTTACTCCTGAAGGAGAGAAATACGAGGATGAGATTGCTAAACAGATGAATGTATATATTCAAGAAATCCTTTCTAACGTACCAGAAAATAAACGTGGTCAAGTTTTAGAAAGTATTGATTTAATTTTGGAGGCTATGAGAAACAGCAGTTGCTGTTAATGCCTCTTTTTTCAAAAATAATAGTTGTATTTTGCAACTATTGTAAATGTACATAGTTTCTAAATTCAAATTATAAGGAGGAATACTTTATGCCAGATGTAGTAACGAAAGTATTATTAGAATTTCTATCTTTAAGTAAGAACTTATTAGTTTTATTTCTGGGTATTTCATTTTTTATCAGCTTTATTCAAGCATACGTACCTTTCGAAAAAGTTGAAAAATGGATGGGAAGCAAAAATCCTTTTCTAGGAAACTTAGCTGGTGCACTACTTGGTTTTATAACACCTTTCTGTTCATGCTCCACTATTCCGTTACTAGTAACTATGCTCAATCGTAACGTTCCTTTCCAAACAGTAATGACATATTTATTTACTTCACCTTTATTAGATCCTTGGATTTTAGGGTTAATGGCTTATATCTATGGAGTAAAGGTAACAGCTATTTATACCGTTACAACTTTTGTATTCTCTATGATTATTGGATGGTATTTAAATAAGAAAAATTATAAAGAGCAAGTAAAGAAAGTCATGATTAAAGGGAATCTCCCAGAGCAAGATGAACGTCGCAGAAAAGATCTGGTTTTAAATATTAAGGAATCCATTAAGGAAACTATAGATTTAATTCGTTCAGTTCTCGTATATATATTAATTGGTGCATTCGTAGGAGCAATTATTAAAGAAGCAGTGCCAACCAATTTCTTAACGTTTATTTCTGATCAAAACCAATGGTGGGTTATCCCATTAGCAGCTATTATTGGTGTTCCATTATACATTCGTCTATCAACGATGTTACCAATTGCTCAAGCTTTACTTGTTAATGGATTCCCTATTGCTCCGACTATGGCGCTGCTAATAGGAGGTGCTGGTGCAAGTTTACCTGAAATCATCATGTTGAAGAGTATTTTCCACAAGAAATTAGTAAGTGCATTTGTTGTATCAGTCTTTTTAATGGCAACTGTTTCAGGCTATTTATTCTTAGTATTAGAACTTTAATGGAGGTGGATGAAAATGGGTCTAATGTCGATTTTCAAAGGAAATAAGAAAGAGAAAGATTGTTGCAATATTGAGATTGTGGAAGTAAAAGAAGAAAAAAGCACTTGTTGCTCAAGTGAAGCTAATAAAGAGCAAAAGAAAGAAGCTTAAAAAGGAGTGATTGATTATGATGTATGAACTAGAATTTATACTCATGCAAGAACAACGTGCAATGAATTATGCATCTCGTCAACAGAGACATACTACTAATTTATTAGCTAAAGAGACTTACCTTTCAAAAATAAAAGGTATTGTATCTAGAAACTCTAATGTCACAAAGTCTAATTCTCAATGTTGTGTACAATGTTGCTAACACTTTAAATAACAGATAATTTTAAATTTTAAGTATATTAATGTTGAAGTAATGGTATATTGGGAGATAAAACTACCTTATGAGTTATAAGTGGGGAGATTTTATCTTCCTTTTTTATTCTGTGTTTCTAAAAAATAAGATGAGGAGGATTTTTTATGAATAATGTTATTAAGTTTTATGAGTTCCGAAGGCATAGAAAAATTAAAAAGTTTTTTCGTTGCGTTGTAGTGATAGGGATCATTACTATATTTTTTGTATTTTCTTATCTTTTAATTGTAACAGGAATGCAACACCCTACCGAGTTTCCTTCTTACATTGAGCCTAAACCGTAATATTTGAATTATTAGCCTCCTCGCTTAAACTCAAGTATCTATTACTAAACCATATTACATATAAACAAAAAGGCCCCTTTAAACTCTGAAGGACCCAGTTATCATATGTTTATATACTCTTCTTCATTCCGCATTCCCGTCATTCACGTAAGAAAACGCCACCTTTTACAGAACTTTTGAAGTAAGCTGAATTACAGTTATCGCACCGGCCACTAACCTTATCCGGAAATTCAGCATAGTCATATACTTTATCAAAATCAATTTTTTGCTCCTTCATTTCTTCCAGGTTAATCACTCTTCTCTATTTTGCTTTTATTAGACAATTACGTGAGTTTAATCAATCTAATATTATCTTTAAAGCATATTACCTTGACAGGGTGTACGATTTTAACTTCAATAACATTTATGTCTACAAAAGATGCAGATTTAGTTTGATAAGAATTTTTTTTCAAAATGTAAATAGCTACGCAGGATTTCACTTACATGTTCAAGTTTTATACGAGACCTTTGAAGATAAACTATACTTGGCTCATATATGTGTACCATGCTTAAAACATCCAGCTCACGAACAGAAGAGTAAGGTTCTTTTAGTAACTTAAGTTCAGAGGTTAAATAATGAGATATGAAGTCTATATCGTTCACGATCTCTCTCAATGCATTCTCTTCATCTTTTTCTAAATATACTACAAGTAAATTGATTAACTAATATACTAATAGTTTTATGAGGGATTCAAGAATATTACTTTAAATTATAAACTATACATCATCACATTCTTCACCCTAATTTAACTTGCTAGCCTTTCTATTTTATCCTTACACAAATTGAACATCAATTAGTTCACTTAAACTCATTTTATTTTCAATTCAAATACTTCATCGATAAAAACAAACAAATTCTCCAGGGAATGAACAAACTGGATGAATCCCTATTCTGTAATACTTTGTCCCTTTTTGTAGTATGTAAGATAAACTTGTTTATTTGTATATAACGCTTCAATCAATGTGAAATTAATTTATTCCATTTGCTCTTCCGTTAAAAGAGGTCGAAGTACCTTTCATAGACCTTAATATATTTAAAAAAAGTTTTTTCTATTTACAGAGAATCTAATAGAAAGTCTCCTATGATGCTTTGAAGAATATTATTTCAATGTGCTTTAAAGCAAGAATTGCATCTATTAGAAAAAAACATATAGCTTTCTTTCAGATTATTGATTTTCTTTAATCATAGTTAAACCAAGGTCACTACATGAATACATAGCTGTATATAGATTGTATTTTTAATGTAAAATATTATTTTTTGGTAAATTTGGATTTTTTATTACATTTATATGATAATATAGACAAAAAAGGAGGGTAATATGAAAAAAATACTTAGTCTAGTTACATTATTTGTTTTTTCTATGGGAATAGCTTTACCAACGTTTGCAGAGGCGGCTTCGCAAAAGTTAATTCAACCAATTAATAATGCACGAATTACAGCCGGATACCTCAATACTAAATACCAACAAAAGTTTGGCTTCAAACATTATGGTTGGGATTTAGTCTCAGCAACAAGTAATCGTACAGTTTGGGCAAGTGGTAAAGGTAAAGTTTTAGCCACTGGATATGATGGGGTTCTAGGTAATACGATTATAGTAAAATATCCTCAAGCATACATTCATAGTACAAAAGCGACCAAAGACATTGTAATTCGTTATAATCACCTTGCATCAATAAAAGTAGCAAAAGGTCAAAGCGTCACAAAAGATACGTCTTTAGGTATTTACGGAAACACAGGGAAGTATTCTACAGGAGCACACTTACATTTTGAAATCGATACAGATGCTGTAAACTATCAATACTCTCCAACTTTAGGTTCAAGTTCTAACATTATCAAAGCAGGTACAGCTAGCACTGTGCTTTCACCAAAAAGTGTCTTATACACTAAGAACTCTGCACCAGATAATCAGCAAATTTGGATTTTAGGTGATGGCTATCAATCATCGACTGAAGATAATTTACCTATTTTCTAATAGACGTTCGTTTTTAGACTGTCTTATTTGAGACAGTTTTTTTTGTGTCCAAGTTATTGACTCAAATCTAGAAAAGTATGTATACCTTAATTTAGACAGTTTAAAAGTAACTGCGAAAGAGGAGATTATACTTTTAGAAAAAGCGGTGGATATTTTATCTAAGAATAAAATTAAAGTAGCAGAAGAAGCCTTCCCCTCTAAATGGTAGATTTCTTCTGTTTTTAAACTGTATGTTACCATAAAACGTATTATAAGAACCATAAACATTTGAAATAAGTTTAGTTAGATGTTTCCCTTTTTAATTTGGTGAAATTATCTAAGAAGATAAAAAGGGGGAAGGAAACATGAGCACAACAGAAATCATATTATTAAACATAAAAGAGATTAGAAGAAGAAGCATAAAGATATGGGAAGCAATTCCTCAAAGTAAATTGGATTGGAAGCCAGATACAGAAGCTATGACATGCTTGGAGATGGTTCGACACGTCTTAGAATCAGAATATTATTATCATCTAGCTATTAAAAATAAGGGTAGCTTAAAAGAATTTGACTCTCCTTTTGAAAAAAAACCATTGATTTCTGTAACAAGTGAATTAGAATTTGCAGAAACATACCATCAACAATTTTTAGAAATGATAAGTACCTTTTCACATGAGGATTTAACATGTATTCAAATAGATCGTTCAGATGTAGGCTATATTCGTTCCTTAGGTGATATGTTATTGCGTATAGGTTATCATGAATCCGTACACGCAGGACAACTCTTACAGTATTTAAGAACAACGGGAGTTGATCGTCCTAAAGTCTGGGATTAAGCCAGTGAAGCACTATGTATACCATATACAACACCAGTTAACCTAATCATGATCATGTTTAGGTTCATTTTTTACGATACTATTAAGTAATCTACAACTTAGTTCGTTAAAATAAGAAAATCCTTTGCAGAAGTATGCAAAGGATTTTTTTTATTTTCTTATACCTTTTCTCTCTTGGGAATTAGTAAAGCACAAGAAAAGTTAAAGTTCTCAGTTCTCATGCTATTAGTGATTCTTTATTCTTTATATTCAGCTACTGTTGCTCCCCCTAACTTATACAACATAAGAAGTTGTTCGGCCATAAAAACAGGTGACTGTTTAAATTGATGCTTTCTCCAATAATGAATAACGCCTAATTGTGCAGATGTCACATAACTTAAATAAATATCTGGAGATACAATCAAATTAATATCTTTTACATGAACAACCTCTAACCCTTTTTGTGTGTACGTTCGAATAATATCTTGGAGCTTTTCTGCAAATATGGATGGCCCATGTTCCCCCAGCATAACGGCATAAAACTCTCTATGGATATAGATATTCTCAAACATTCGCTGAAAAATTTCATGAAGCATCGTTAAACTAAATTCAGCTGACCTCTCTCCCGACTCGTCAATTTCGATCGCTTCTTCTAAATCATCTAATATTTCTTTAATACTTTGTTCTTGTAATTGTTGTTTATCCTCATAATGGGCATAAAACGTAGCACGGTTAATATCTGCTCTTTCTGTAATATCACTCACAGACACAGCGTGCATATTCTTTTCTTCTAACAAGGAAAGATATGCGGTAATAATGGCCTTTCTTGTTTTCCGAATGCGTCGATCAACCTTTTTCATCTCCAATTGACCTCCTACTTTTGAATTATTTTTTAGATTTAAAACAACACCCTCTATATAAGTGTTGCTTAAACTACATTTTCTGAAAGATTAATGGTTGTTGATTTCAAACTGAATTGTAAAATATAAAGTAACACTTTGAATTTTAACATACATAGTGTTGCTTTATATTTTTTTAGGAGGAATAATAAATGTCAAATTTACATGTATTGATTGCGGGCGGAGGCATTGGAGGGTTAAGCCTAGGACAACATTTAAAAAAAGCAGGAATTAGCTTTTCTATATATGAGCGTGAAGATGAAGTATCAAAAAATGGATATCGGTTACATATGAATATGGACGGCGGCGAATCGCTCCGTGCTGCTCTTCCAGAAAATCTATACAAACTATATGTACAAACGTCAAGAAAAAATCCACGTCGTGAAATGGCTGTATTAATTGATGAGCAATTGAATGAAGTAGGTGTTCGCCCTCATATTGGTGCTCCAAACGATGAAGAATTTCCACATACAGCCGTGAACCGCCGAACATTATGTCAAATTCTACTTAGTGGTATTGAAGAACACGTTCACTTTAATTCAGTCGTTACAGGATTTGAACAAGATGAAAAGGGAGTTTCACTGTTTTTAGCTGATGGAACAGTTGCTAAAGGTGATTTATTAGTAGCCGCAGACGGTATCAATTCAGCAATTCGTCGTCAATTGATGCCAGACGTTCAACCTGTAGATACAAAAGCTCGGGCGATTTATTCTAAATCCCCTCTTACAAAAGAGATTAGACAACAGTTACCAGAGATCTTATTTGATGGATTTACAAGTGCAATGGATTCTATTGGTACGTATATGGCCATTGGTCCATATGAGCCAAGACGTCCAGTAGCTGAAGCTGCTAGAGAACTAGCACCTGAATCTGCAATAGAACCTGTAGAGGATTATGTCATGATTACTCTGAATGTCTCTGAACAGTTAAAGGTATCAGATGAAGAGCTTCGTCGTATAAACCCAGAAGAACACCACCAGTTAATGCTTGATTTAACAAAAGATTGGCACCCTATTTTACGAGGTCTTGTTGAGCGTATAGATCCTCAAACGGTATCCGTGCTGCCTGTTCGCGCAATAGAACCTATAGAACCTTGGGAAACAAGTCGCGTTACGTTAATTGGTGATGCTATTCATGCAATGCCACCAAGCTTTGGCGCTGGTTCAAACTTAGCGCTGCGAGATGCGCGCATTTTAGCTGAACAAATTATAGCTATTCACAAGAAACAAACCGACGTACATGGTGGAATTTCTCAATATGAAGAAGCCATGAGAGCTCATGACTATCCAATTTTCGAGATGTCATCAAATGAAAAGAAAGCACGAAAATTCAATAAAGTACACCAGTAAGATAGATAAACACTATATAGTACTGTTTCTGAAATGATGATATGAAGGAAACAGTATTTCTTTTTACTACATTAGGGAGAGATCTATAAATGATGAATACGTACAATTTAATTTCCGAATCTAAAAAACAGAAGTTAATTATTGTATTAGCATGCACACTGGTCTTTTCGTCGATGAGTGCGACCATGTTTAATGTGGCTTTACCTTCTATTACACATGAATTGTCGCTAACGCCTTCTCAAGCAGCCTGGATTATTACAAGTTATATGATTATCTATGCTATTGGGTCTGTTGCTTATGGACGATTGGCTGATCAATACAAACTGAAAAATTTATTAACGGCCGGCCTTCTCTTTTTTGCAGTTGGTTCCGTCATTGGCTTCTTTTCAACAAACTTTGCTTTTATTATTTCAGCACGAGTTCTGCAAGCTGTTGGAGCATCTGTTTTCCCAGCTTCTGCAATGCTAATCCCCTCTCGTTACTTTCCGCCTGAAGTAAGAGGAAAAGCACTCGGCATTACATCAACAGGACTATCATTAGGAGTAGCAGTGGGACCGATTATTGCTGGGGTCATTACGACATCTTTACATTGGCACTATTTGTTTGCAGTATCTATTATACCTGTTGTTGCTATTCCTTTTTTCCGTACTTATTTGGATGATACGAAAGGTAATGCTGCAAAACTAGATTACTTGGGCGCTGCTTTATTAGCTGGAATGGTAACGTTTGTTTTATTGGGCATTTCTATGCAGCACCTATATTATTTTATCATCAGTATTCTACTACTAGGATTATTTAGTTGGAGAATTAGTAAGGCACAAGAGCCATTTATTAAGGCAGAGTTGTTTAAAAACAAACGTTACTCTGTTATTTTACTTTTATTTGCGTGTAGTTCAGGTATTGGCTTTGGGCTTCCTTACTTGACACCTTTATTGCTTGCAGATGTAAACCATTTAAGCGCCTTTACAAGTAGCTTATTTATGTTTCCTGGTGCAGCAATTACAGCTCTTTTAGCAAAAAAAGGCGGAGAATTAGCTGATAAAAAAGGCAATGTCGTACTAGCTTATATTGCGTTAAGCTGTTACTTTATCTGTTTTATTAGTTTATCTATTATCGTTGGACATTCTCCTTACCTTATTATGGTTGCAATCATCTTTGGTTATATTGCACAGTCTTTTTGCCAAATGTCGCTGGCAAACACTGTTTCACAAGTTCTTCCTTCTACCCAAACAGGGGTAGGCATGGGATTATTTATGTTAACAAACTTTGTGGGGAGTTCTATAGCCACTACGCTAATGGGGACATCATTAAATGATCATAACGGAGTTTCAGGCTACACGAACATTTATATCATTCTCAGCATCATTGTTGTTGGTATGGGTATAATTTATACAGCTGTTATTAAGAAAAGTGTTTCTTTTACTCAGCAGATTAGTAAATAAAACACAGTATTCCTTATCCCTAAAATAAAAAGTCACGCTAAATTAATAAATGAGTAAGCTATTCATGATGTGTCCGAGCATCATCTAAAAATAGTGATATTCATAGCAAAAAATCTACTGTGCGGAAGCAGTAGATTTTTTGCTACTTGGATTTATTTAGTTACCATAAAACGCGTTCTAGGAACTTTTAAAGGCCTCTGTAATCTACAAAGGCCTTTTAAGAGTTTGTTTGTTTAGTTAGGTTCTCTGTTTACAGTACCTTCTATTGCTAATAAGTACATTGTTTGAGATTTTGCGCAACCTTTTATCCATTCTGAGAAATCTTTTTGAGCTTGTTCTAACTTATCCTCTGTTATTGCTCCATCCTCTATCATTTGTTTTCCTTTAATTTGAGCTACATTAGCCCAAACTGTAATATGATTATGAAAATCGTGATCATCTTGTTTCGTCTTTTCATTTTGTTGAGTTATTTTGATATCTGTAAGCCCAACTTCTTTAAACATATCTTGAAGGTGATCTGCTATTGCATTGTCCATACCTGCATCAGAACGCCATTGTAAAAAGGATTTGTAGAAGGATTTCATTGTTTCAGGAATTTCTGGTTCCCAAGATATTTTTGTGTGATTATAATCAAGAACTAAAACTCGACCATTCCTCTTTGTAGACTCAATCATTTGGTATAAAGCATCTTTGGGTTTTGATAACCATTGAAGAACTCTTGCAGAAGTAACAATATCAAATTCACCATGAAAGGGGAGATTGTAGATATCAGCAATTTCAAAAGATAGCCCTGGCATATCTTTGTAAGTTTGGCGTGCTTTTTCTATCAAAGTTGGATTATTATCAATACCGACTACGCGAGCATTTGGACCGACTAGCTCTGCAATTCCCGAAGTAATTGTTCCCGTACCACACCCAACATCAAGTACAGTCATTCCTGGTTTTATTATCTCTGCCAATCTCTTATGAGAATTCTCAAGAGTGCGAGTATCTATTACTTCCGTTTTTGTAAGCTTAGCTCTTTTCATTGCTGCATCATTAATCATATAAGTCTCTACCCCCATTTTTTGGATATTTAAATTAATCTAACACCAACCTATTTAACCGTCAACTGAACTTTAACAAATATAATGAAAAGCTTTTTCGTGTATACTCTATACAGAGCTAGTTTACATAAACACTCTTCCGGAACACACGCAAAAAATGAGTTCTTGATACACAAGGGCTTGTTTGCTTTTTGAATTTATCGTTTATACAGTTTTTTATAAATCTCTTATTTGTAAAGGTTTGATGCGAGAGAATTGATAAAATGAATGTATAAAAAATATGTGTTTTATACATATGTTTATTAACTTAATCCTTTTATGACCTTATTAAATATAAACCTCTTCCGAGTACAATTTTGGAGAGGTTTATATTTTTCAATTAAAATCGGGTGAACTCATTTTACAATTTTTTCATATAAAATCATTGACTTTATTAGTACCTAGTACTAATATCAACTTATATATCTTGATAATAAAGAAGGGTGAATACAATGAAATCAACTGCACGTATTACAGCAATAGGTACATACGTACCAGAAAAAAGACTTACGAATGACGATTTAGAACGAGTTGTAGATACTAACGACGAATGGATTGTGAAACGAACTGGCATGAGGGAAAGAAGAATTGCCGATGAAAATGAATATTCTTCTGACCTAGCTATTAAAGCAATTGAAAACTTAGTGGAACAGTATCAAAAAGAATTAAAGGATGTAGGGTGTATCGTTGTCTCAACTACAACACCGGACTATGTATTTCCAAGCGTGGGAGCCCAAATACAAGATTACTTTGATATTCCTACAACTGGGGCGCTAGACTTTAACGCTACCTGTGCTGGCTTTACATACGGATTACACATGGCAAACGCCTTTATTACATCTGGACTTCATGATAAAGTCTTAGTCGTAACTGCAGAAACGTTATCAAAGGTTACAGATTATACAGATCGCACTACATGTGTCCTATTTGGGGATGGAGCTGCAGCTGTTTTGGTCGAAAGTGATGCAGAGCGCCCAAGTTTTATTGCTACGCATATTGGTACAAATGGAAAGGGAGGTAAACATGTATACCGCACCAATTTATCTACTACCATGCATGGACAACCTTTGAGTTCGAGTGGCAAGATGGTGCAAAATGGAAGGGAAGTATATAAGTGGGCATCTCGAACAATTCCTTTAGGTATGGCTGAATTGCTAGAACAAGCAAATCTACAAAAGAGTGAAGTAAATTGGTTCGTTCCACACAGTGCCAATTTACGAATGGTTGAGTCTATATGTGAAAGATCAGAGTTTCCAGTTGAGAAGACATTAACTAGTGTCGAGTACATGGGAAACACTTCTTCTGTTTCCATTCCTCTAGCACTACAAATAGGGATAAACGAAGGAAAATTAAAAGATGGAGACGTTCTCTTACTCTACGGATTTGGAGGAGGCCTTACCCACGCAGGTCATATTATTAAATGGGATTTAGGTAAAGAGTAAACAATTAATGTATATCATTGCAACAAGAATTTTACAGCTAACGAGAAGTTAGTAAGTTTCTATACACAATGTTAATTAACCCTTAAATAACCTAAACAAAGACGATCCGCATGACAACACCAAAAGATCCTACACCAAAATGATGTAGGATCTTTTCATTTACTTCTATAAATAGAGTATGTTCATAAAAATATAGGAAAGGACACCTTTCTATTAAGAAAAGCAGCCTTACTCCAAGATAACATGTGCGTGTACATTATTTATACTTGGTAACATGGAACTTTCAATAAAAGTGCTTTTTCAACGTGCTCGGGAATATAACTGCTCAACCTTCCCCCATTAGAATAGATTTCCTTTACCATACTTGAACTAAGAAAAGAATATTTTTCTTCTGAGTGAATAAAGAATGTTTCAGCTTCTTTATATAGATTTTTATTTGTTAACGCCATCTGGGCTTCATACCCATAATCAGTCACAGTTCTCAAGCCTTTGATAATCGCTCTATAATTGTGTTCTTTCATATAATCTACAAGTAATCCTTCAAATGTATCAACTTTGACTTTTTTATTATCTTTAAATGATTGTTCAATTAGCTGTCTTCTCTCTTCGGTAGAAAATAAATATTGTTTCTTAGAATTCACCAAACCAGCGACTAAAATTTCATCAAAAAATTCACTGGCTCTATTTATAATATCAATATGGCCATTTGTAATTGGGTCAAAGCTCCCTGGATATATAGCCTTCATTTAATCACCTCACTTCTTACTACTAACCATTTTGGAAAGTAATCGGTAAGCTTTTCATTTTGTTAGCAATAATAATTACTTTAACATCTTGTAATAGATTTGAATATCTTGTCCGTAAAAGTATACGTTTACGAATGATGATTTTTAATGTGTTTTCAAATGTTAAAGGAATAACGTCAACTTTAGTGGGTTGTTAACATTTTTTAAAGAAAGATAGCATAACCAAAACTGCCCCCCAGCAGCCTCGGCTATCCCCTCCTACCTTCCCCCTCTAATTATTATAAGCATTCATCTGCTCATTGTACTCATACTGAACCATTTCAAAGTCATAGCCCCACCTGCTTAATGCGTTTTCCATTTGAGTTTGTTTCACTTCACTATCAACCGCTACGTTCTTCAATTGATTATAAGCTGACGTTTGCTGCTGTACCTCATAGTCTTGCATTTGATAATCATCTTTCCACCTCTCTTCTGCATTTGATTTAATTGTACTAGCTACATTGCTTGGATCAAGATCGAGAACAGGATTATGGAAATTACCTGATGATGCAGTTTCTTTTTTAGGTTCTTCTTTTACTGACTCTTCTTTGGTAGGTGCAGGTGTTTCTTTCGCTTTAGCCAGTGCCTTTTCAGTTTCTGCTTTTGCCTCTTCCGTTTTCGCATTAGCCTTTTTTACTTCCTCTTTGGCTTTTGCGACTTGATTGTTAGCTTCCTTTAATTGTTTTGTTAACTCAGTTACCTTAGCATTCGCACTATTTAATTTATCCTCCGTTTGTTTTAAGTCACCTTTCGTTTCTTTTAAGCTGCTTTCACTTTTAGCTAACTTATTTTGGAGTGCTTCCGAATCCTTTTTACTAGCTTCTTTTTTATCTTTTGATGTAGATTCAGCTTTCTTCAGCTTTGCTTCGCTATCCACTAGCTTGGCTTGAGCGTCTTTAAGAGAAGATTTTGTTTGTTCCAGTGAAGATTCTACTTTTTCTCGTCTTGCTTCACTCTTATCTAGTTTTTCTTGAACCTCTACCTTTTGCGAGGTCACTTCTTCTACTGATTCTGGTGTAATCCCAATGCTGATAATCAGAGCAGTAAAAATAAGAGCAATACATGCGACAGGTACTAGTGCCCATGCCCACCACTTACTAAATAACGTTTTAAAGAACCCTTTTTGCTCCTGTTGTCGCGACATTCTCTTTCCCCCATTATTTGATTTAATCAATACGCACTTCTAAACTATTTAACTTACTTGCCAGTTCATTATCTTTTTCATTTGTGATTTGAGAATAAGTCTGATAAGAACCGGAAGGATTTACATAAGTATTCATATCTTTAACAGCCGTATAAGCATCAAGAGCGACAGTATACTCATCTTTAAACTTAGCCGGAGGATTCTTTAATTTATCCATTGTCTGGTCTAATGCAGTTATTGTAGCTTCTACCGTAGCTAAATCCCCATTCGTATCATAAGATGCCATTTGAGCATCTAATGCCATGTTAAAATCTGTATAGTGTTGACCATCGATCGTAGCACCATTATTCCATATAGCCGCATGCCAAACCTCTGTATAACCATTAATGATGTCTTCCATCATTGAGCCAGCAGCTACCATTTGGTCATAGGCTGAGGACAAATTCTCTTTATATTTTTGCTCGGCCTTTTTCTTTTGCTCTGCTGCTACGCGTTCTTGGTGATTATGATAAGCACCAATTGAAGCAAACGCTGCAATAATGAGCACAAATGTCAAAACAATAAGTATCATTTTTCTTTTCTTTTTTTCTTTTCCTCTTTCTTCCTGTGCTAAATTACTCACATTCATTCCCCCTCTTAACAACATCATATTACGATTGGAATATTTTTAACTCACAATATAAAAAAAGAAGCAGGGAACTTCCCCTGCCTCTTTTCACTTTGTTATATGTTTTTGCTATTTATCTGCACTACAGAATGAATGTGGAAAGTGTAGAAGGAAATACAGTAAAAAATAGAGACTCTCAGATTAGATACTGGACTGCATGTCTAACTTTTAAACAATAAACCCCCCCATAAGAAAACGTAAAGGTATAAAGTATTTATGCTCTCTTTATAAGGCATACTTCTAAAGAGAGGAGCAGTGATTAATATGCATTATAGTAAAAGAAATCAAGAACCTCCGATTCAAGAGGAAACAGAAATTTGGGAATGTACAGTAGAAGAGTGTAAAGGCTGGATGAGGAAAGACTTCTCTTACGACAGTCATCAGAAATGTCCTTTGTGTAAAAGTCAGATGGAAGCTAAAAAACGGCTTATTGATAAAATCCCCCGTAATCCGCATAGAAGATAATATAAACCTATGCTTTCTTAAAGACCAAACACTATCTATCCATAAAAAAGTCTTGGTTCATATTTGCTTTCTATTTCTATTGTATGTTATAACTACTTAACCTTGTATCGATCGTCTTGACTAAACCCCAAGCTTTTAAAAAGCCTGGGGTTTTTAGTTAACTAATAGTAGGTAAATCACGGTTTTGTAATTATAAAACCATAAGAAAAGACTCCTTTACAGGAGTCTTTTTTGGGGTCGCTTTTAATTATGCTTTGTGAACGTTAGCAGCTTGTGCTCCGCGTTGACCTTGCTCAATATCAAAAGTAACTTTTTGACCTTCTTCTAATGATTTGAAACCTTCACCTTGAATAGCACTGAAATGAACGAATACATCGTCTCCGCCTTCGATTTCAATGAAACCGAAACCTTTGTCTGCATTAAACCATTTTACTGTACCTTGTGTCATAATGTTGCCTCCTGCTGTGGAATACTCCACAAATGTATTACTAATCTTGCCCAAACATACTATTTCAAGATAAAAACTTCTACTTAGGGTTTTTTCTTTTCTCAATATACCGAACAAAAATAAGTTATCCGTAGTGTAACACATAGTAGGATTGATAGCAAATAAGGAAAATATCCCTTTCAACAAGTTCTACCTATTCGTCTTTCCGTTACCAAAACTTATGATAGGCATATGTAGCATAGCTTATGAATACTCGAGCGTATTGAATATGTGTATATCTTCATTTATTATAGCTATTCATAATAATTCATTATTTAATCTTTCTTATAAATGAAGAGCATATGTAATCCAAAAAACACCTGTTAGCTTTATTGAATTATAAAGAAGCTATTGGGATATTCTATTTAGGGAAGAAGGAAAACAAGTTATTGATTACAACTAATCATTACAAAGCTTCTTACATTTGGGATGAGGTGTCTACAGCAGGCATATTTCAGAAAACCTTATTGTAAATCGATGTATGTTTGATTCATAAGGGGATGGTAGTCATGAACGTAGTAAGAATATATATAATGGGTAGACAATAATATTCATTTATCACTATACAAATGAGGTGTTTGTCCCAGACCAAGAACGATTTCGTTCACATTGTATATTTTTTAGTTCAATGCTTAAATGAGGTGTTTGTTAAAGAGAATATACTTTTTCAAGTTACTGTTTCATTAGGCGATGGAATTACGTAAATGAGGTGTTCCTTAAAGATCATATGCTGCATTAAAAGCTGATTTTTCCTTCTTCACATGACGGGATGCATAATCGTTTGCATCTCGTTTTTGTTATACATACTATCTGAGGTATACTTGTTTATTTGTATGTAAGTCTTCAATTAAGGTGTACAGAGTTCTCTACATAGGTTTTCTTTAATTGTATCCATACCCTGTTACTCGGTAATCATCACCGTAATCTACTGTGACAGACACTTCTTTTTTCTTCTCTTTACTATTAGCATATCCGTGGACTAGTACTGTACTTAAATCTTCTCCACCTGAAAATTTAGCATCTTTGGGAACAAAATCAACGTCTTCTTCGTCTTTCATATACCTAGCCGAGAAAAAAGCGATGAGAGGTTTAAAAAAGCTGTCTCTACTTTCAAGTAGAGACAGCTGAAGAAACAATCAGCTATTTAGAAGGTGTTTGTCTTGTCTTGTAGCCAGATACTTTTATCACTTACCAAATAACCTAATAAAGGAATGCTCCTATTAATGCTCCCCATTATCCGACTTTATCTCTAGTTTCTTCGACATTATAAACTCACTTATATGTTGAAAACCATATAACAGGAGTTGTCTAACAGTCAAAATGGTTACGTACTGAAAAGGATTAATTTTCTTAAGCTTAAAGATGCTGCCCTTTTTTAATTTAGGTACAACTACAAATGTAAATGTAGTATGAATCATAAAGTTTACAGCTATATACAGAGGAAATTTACGGTATGTGGATTTAAGCACCCACATGGATACAGTAAAAAAGGGCCCCCATGTCCACACATCTTCACCAGGAATTTTCGGATGTATACTTTGTTTAAAAGACCAAAAATTCTTTCTCTTAGCATAAGAATTAAGGTATTTAGTTACCATACAAATAGCAATGGACGCTGGAAGAAAACGTTTAAAATCTTTGCCTTTCATAAATGAAAAGCTGGACCAACAAGTGATAACTAACAGTATTAAAAATAGTCTATTCTTTTTCATGATTTTATACACCTCTCTATTTTAAGGTGTACATCTATTCTAAAATTACACAACGAATTATCTTAAGAGCATGCTGCCTAAAGATTATAATATATAATCGGTAAAAATTTGAACAAACTATTGACGATGTTTTCTTGTACATGTTGCCTCATAGTGATATGCCCAATACTTCCTGAAATTTTCAATTTTTTCTTACCAGGTACTTCTAAGGATACTGTCTCTCCACTTGGATATATTAATTCTTGTGGAGGTGATAGTAATGGAAAACAAATACTCTAACAAGACAGCTTCAGGAACAGATGTACAACACGTGAAGCAAAAGAATGCTCAAGCATCTTCTGGCAAATACGGTACGGAATTTGCTAGCGAGACTGACGTACAACACGTTAAACGTCAAAACGCTCAAGCAAACAAAAACCAAAAATAATGTTAAAAGGGTTCTTTCATGCTCGTTGAAAGAACCCTTTGTGATACAAGGTTATTCTTCGGGAAGTAATAAAATCTTCCCTAACTTCCCTTTATTTTTAAAATACACTTGGGCTTCTTTTGCTTTGTCTAAAGGGAAAATTTTATCGATAACTGGTTTAATTTTCCCCTCAGAAATTGCCTTAAGCATATCTTTAAACTCTGCTCTCGTTCCCAACACAGATCCATACATTGTAATATGTTTTAGATACAATGTTCTAAAATCAAAATTTGTATGCTGACCACCAGCAGAACCTGAAATGCAAAATTTCCCTCCGTTTTTTAAAACTTGAAGAGATATGGAAAACAAAGCATCTCCTACAACATCTAGAACGGAATCGACCGGACCTCCGTTCAGTTCTAAAATGTCTTCTGAAAGAGTATCAGATTTATATGATAATACGTGTGTGGCTCCCAATTCCTTAATTCTTTCTTGATTCTCTAAGTCCCCCGTGATTGCAATAACTTTAGCACCAAAGACTTTAGAGGCAATTTGTACATTTAATGATCCCACACCACCATTTGCTCCAGTTACTATAACTGTCTCACCTGGTTGAGCTTGAATTTGTTTGACCATGTGCCAAGCAGTTAACCCACTTACCGAAAAAACAGCACTTTCTGAATAGCTTGATAGGGGCATGTCAAAGCAAAGTTCAGCAGGCCAAACCACATATTCAGCATAACCACCATCGTATTCTGAACCTATAAAGGACATATCATCAGAAATATGTTCGTACCCTTCTTCTCCACTAGATATAAAAGGGAATAAAACAACATCTTTTCCCACTATAGACTCCTCTACTAACTTTCCTGCTTTTACTACTTTTCCCGTTATATCAGATCCTGGTGTACGTGGAAACTGGACTCCTTCCGGTCGCCATCCAGATTTTGAGTCAGTACCGTAAGCACCCTCTCTCATCCAAATTTCTGTATTGTTAATAGCACAGGCCTTTACTTTTATAAGAACTTCATTTTCTTTCGGTTCAGGTATAGGAATTTCCACTAGGCTTAATTTACTTACGTCTCCATACCCTGTTACTTGTACAGCTTTCATAGAACAGTCACCTTCTTTTTTACGAATATAGTTTTTAATATATTTCATACGGCTGCTTATAGTTTAGAAAAAAACATGCATATTTCATTATGCGCTCTTCTCTCTATTATCATCAAGTTTGGAGTCAGTATACTTTTACGGCCTTTTCTTTTTACTTCTGTTTCGCAGTGTCAAAAACCATTGGATCATTAAATTTAGAAATATTAATAAACTCTCTTTTTTATTGTTTTGTAACATGGCGCTACCATATAATAAAAAACACCAACAAAAGATTTTGCTGGTGGAAAGAGATTATTTATTAGTAGGCGCCTTGTGAATAAGTTAACTCATAGCTATGCGTATAAATTTCAAAAATATTTCCAAATGGATCTTCTACATAAACCATTTTATATGGTTTTTCTCCTGGGTAATATTCTCTGATAGGCATACGTTGTTTACCACCATGTTGCTTAATTTTCTCTACAAGACCTTCAATATCTGGATCCTGAATGCAGAAATGGAAAATTCCTGTTTTCCAATACTCAAAGTTATTTTCAGGTTTTTTATTTTCAGGGAACTCAAACATTTCTACGCCAATTTTATCTCCAGTAGCTAAATGTGCAATTCTGAATTTATCCCAGTCATTCCCAAATACATCTCGACACATTTGACCGATAGGTGTGTCATCATTTTCTACATCTGAAGGTTCCATAATAACGTACCAGCCGAACACATCAGTATAGAATTTAATTGCCTCATCTAGGTTAGGTACTGAAAGACCGATATGAGAAAATGTTTTAGGATATGTGAACATAATTTATATTCCTCCAATTTTTTTAATGATTTTAGTGTTTGCTGTCGAACACATGAATATTGTATTTCACAATTTTGAATTATGGAAGAACGCACTTTTTTGTGAGAAACTAACCTAAAGGTAAGAAAGGACTGAAGAATGAAATGAACACTCCGATAGATGATACAGGAAAATTAAAATGTTCTATTGAATATACACTAGGAAAGATAGGTAACAAATGGAAAACAGTGATCCTATGGCATTTAGGCGTAGACGGGACATTAAGGTATAGTGAATTACGTCACTTGTTACCTGGTGTGAGCCATAAAGTAATGACGAAACAATTAAAAGAACTTGAGCAAGATGACTTAATTAATAGGACTCAGTACAATACCGTACCACCTAAAGTGGACTATTCCTTAACCAGCAAGGGAACAACGTTAATGCCCATCTTAGACCTGATGCATACATGGGGGAAAGAACATGGAGAAGGTTTTTGATTGGAGAGCTTTGACAAAAATATTTGCCTATTGTAAAATACTCTAAATATTGGTAATAAATTAAGAACTGGTATATAGGAAGCAATACCGTTAGAAGGTAATCTTGTACATATTAAATTAAGTGGTACTAAGGGCTTGTTCATACGTATCCGAAGCATTGAAACATAAGCATGTTACCACATTATGTAATTATAGGATATTTTCAATATGTTGCTGCCTATGAATAAAAGGTGCGCTTTTTATGCATCTATTTGTCACTCAGCCCGAGGCCAAACGTTGATAAATCAAGGATGAATAAAAAGTTGCATATTCTATAAAAGTGACCATTGCAGAACCCTTACTCCCATAAGGGTTCTCTTTTTTGATGTGTTCCGGAAAAGAGTGATTATGTTAACTAAGAATGTATATCTTATACACCTTAAAAACAGAAAAAAACCTATCTCTTCCCAATCAAAAGAGGTAGGTTTTTTCTGCTCTATTGCAGTAAGGATTTTCGCTGATGCCTCACGGCGTCTTGTGTAGTTTGTTCTGGTTACGATGTTTTAATTCATATAAAAAGAAAATAACCCTTGAATCAATACATTCAAGGGTTATTTACTAATTCAATTTATAAGCACGTTGAGGTCTTTATAAATCATATGCCTGTTTTTAAAGTGCTATGACTTTTTGTCCTTTAAAAAACAAACTACCTAAAAATAGAAAAAACCACTGGGACAGCAGTAGTTTTCTCTAGTGCAAACTATGTTTTTATTGATGACTTTAATCATCATGAATAGTGTGGTTACACTAATGAATTTTATTTCCTAGATAATCGATAAGAAAGAAAGCTGCCCTCCCTGGCAGCTTTCTTTCTTACAAGGTTGCAGTGGAAGACGCCGTTCAGACATCTTGAGTAGTTTGCTCAAATGATAAAAAAGTATTCAATTTAGGCAAGTTGCCTGATAAAGAATGAAAACATATAGTGTAGTCAGAATGCTTTCGGCTCTGAATCCGTATTTTTTATAATCTCCCTGATCTATAAAATTAAAAAGCGCTTAGAATAAATTATTCTAAGCGCTTTTCCGATAAAAACATTCATGACAGCTAGCTAAAGCTTATACATATAGTAAGAGATAAATTGACTAAAAAGGTGATTATTATTATTCGGAAAATATCGGTTATTCTAGTCGGAAGCTTATTGTTAAGTATAGGAATTAATGGATTTTTAGTTCCTCATTATTTGTTAGATGGAGGAACAATTGGGATTGCTCTCATCCTTCACTATTATTTTGAATTTCCTACAGGTGTGATGATTATTATTTTGGGTTTTCCATTATGCTGGTTTGCTTGGGTTTATGAAAGAACTTATTTTTATAATAGTTTTTATGGTTTAGTTATTTCTTCTTTATTGATTGATTGGCTAGAACCTATTAAAGACCAGTTTCAACTTCCTGTTTTTCCTAGTGTAATCCTTGGAGGAGTGTGTATTGGGACAGGGATTGATCTTATGCTTCGATATGAGACCAGCACTGGAGGAACAGATTTACTAGCACAACTTATATCAAAAGCTTTTTCTTTAAACATAGGGATGGTTATTTTAATTATAGATGGTTTTATCATAACAGCAGGTCTTCCTTTATTAGGACCTAAAACGTTTCTTTTTTCATGTTCGACAATTTTTATAGGTGGAATGACGACTTCGTTAATTACTAAAAAAGAATAATTTGGATTATAAAATTAGTATCTTCTATCCTCCATTTTTTGCACTTTCTTGATTTTTATAAATTTGAAAGGCCCTTATAACAATTCTAAGATTGACTAAAGGGTTCTCTTTTATCGTTCGTTCCTAGAGAATCCATTATGTTAACTAATAAGCTTTAGACCAATTGCGGCACTTAATACCATAGCCATAAATATAATTCTAGCTAAGCTCTTTGATTCTCCATAAAATAGGATTCCTACAAGTCCTGACCCAACTGTTCCAATTCCTGTCCATATTGCATAAGCTGTTCCCATTGGCAGAGATTGCATGGCTAGGCTTAAGAAGGTGAAGCTGCTTCCCAGTCCTAAGACAAAGACTGCAAATGAGAAGATGTTTTTATTACGTAATATAAGGTTTAAACCTGTGACACCTACAACTTCAAAGACTCCTGCACAAACAAGAAAAATCCATCCCATTATGAAGCACTCCCTTCTTGATTTGTACTTCCGGTTACAAGCTTCAGACCAATAACACCCGCAAGAAGAACCAGAATTAAGATAATCTTTACAAGTTGAAATGGCTCTCCAAAAACTAGCATCTCAAGTAACACAGTACCCGTGGTACCAAGTCCAGTAAATACAGCATAGGCTGTTCCAACAGGAAGTTTTGAAGTGGCCTTAATTAATAGGCCAAAAGATAAAACAATGGCAATAATTGTTCCTGTCCACGTGAGTGCATCATCAGCATGTTTTAACCCCATGACCCAGAATATTTCTAATATGGATCCTAAAACTAATAAACCCCAAGCGCGATTCATTTGACTCTCTCCTTTTATTTAGTAATACCTTGCCAATAAACATTCCACGAATTAGTTAGACGTTTCTGAAGACGATTTGGGAATCCATATAGCAATTCAACTAATAATCCATCAAATATTGTTAAAAATGACATCATTGCAGATTCAGGAGCAAGGTTTGACTTCAAGTCAGCCTTTCTGTCTTTAAATACTAATAAAAACAAGGATTCTAATTCATTCACAAACGTGTTAGTACCAATCTTAATTTGTTCTTCAAACTCTAATGGTGGAAAAAAGGATGTTCTCATAAAGAAACTCATATTATGATCTTTTTGATAACGTCCCAAGTATTCGTTTAAAAAGTTATATAAAACTTCTTCAAGAGGTACTGAATGATTTTCTTCCATGAATTGTTTAATAAATTGCAATTCATTTTCTAGAGAATCATTAAAAGTACTAATAAAAAGATCTTCTTTACTTTTAAAATGTGCATATATAGATTGTTTTTTAATGCCTACTTCATTAGCAATAGAAGCAAGCGAAGCCCCTTGATAACCATGTAAAGCAAATTGATTTAAAGCGACTTCTTTTAATTGATTTGATTTCATTTCACCACTCCTTACGAACGTTCGTAAGGAAATCTTAACAAAACGCGATTTTGATGTCAATTTAAATAGCGTTTTGTTATTAATTGACTTATAGAATTGTTTTAAGTTAACATTGAACAAACTTAATACTCCAAAGGGGAGTAGCTGTACAACAAAAGTCGTCACTACGAAACAAAATGTTTCCGGCTTTGTTGGCAATCTTAATTGTTAGCAAGACCTTTGCCTACTTTTTTAGTTAGGTGAAAACTGTGTTTATACATCAAGCGCTTTTATCTACTAAAAGGATAAAAGCGCTTTTTGTTTTTTATAGATTTAAAATGACTATGAGGAGTGATTAAATTATGTTCAAGAAACTGTTTGATTCACTAATGAACAATAAGCATAAGCGTTATAGTAGCAGTGATTATAAAAGAGGCAGATCAAAACCTTTTAAAAGTTATAGCAGTAGTGATGACTATAGGAAAAAACGTGGTCATCACGGAAGTTATGGACATCATCATTATAAGAGGAAAAGAAAGAGTGGAAGTTTCTTTAGTAGTTAAATAAGAAAAGGGTACCTCTTTCTAATAGCATTGGAGAAGGAGGTTCCCTTTCAAAAAAATCTATAACTTAAAATAAAGCATACCGTATTCTTACCATAAAGAGTAGATTTCTACTGTCCGAGCATATGTATAAAAATTTTGGTTGTTATGCATCTCTTTAACCAATAATGATTAGCATGTTCGTCATTTATAAAAACCTGCATACCTTATAATAATAATCTTTCTTAACCCACTTGCGCGCGAGCTATGCGAAAAGAGGTTTTTTGTGTGTGGTTCAAAAGAGTGATTATGGTTACTAAAGCTTTACTACAACGTTCTCCAAACAGAAGTTGTTTATTGTTTGAAGTTTATCAATGGAATCTTCTAAACCGTTGCAGGTTCTATTTTAATCCCTACAACCATAATAAAAAAACCCAATGCTGTTTTCCAAGTAGGAACCTCTTTGAAAAATAGATAACCCATTAATATTGAAATTACTATCTCTATTCCTTTAGATGTAACTAAAACCAATGTTAAATTCTGAATCGCTTTAAATCCAAATTAATACCGTATCCGATGAGCATATTGGCTATCAAAAATAGGGGAAAGGCAAAGAGTTGATACTTTAAAGTCGCCCAAAAGGCTGGATCAATATGCTTGCTTTGATACGAAAATAACAGATTTATTAGAAATAGGAATTACTTTTATAGCCCTATTCGTCATATATGTAGCTTACGAAGCAATCTATAAAAAAGGCCGTCCATAATTTCTAAAATTATGGACGGTCTTTGATTTGCTTATTCGTTAATTTTGACTAAATGTAAATCGCTCTTGATAGTTTCTATCGCTGCCTTTTTCTTTCCATGTAATTACTACTTCTAGCTTTTTAGCTTTTTCAGAAAGTGGGAAATTCGCAAAGTAAAAAGCTTCTTTATCATCTCTATTTAATGTTTCTCTTTCTGAATGAACAATTCCATATTTACTAGTAGAGTTTTCTTCATCTCTAAAAAGTTCAATTCGTACATCAGATGCATCATTTTTAATAATTTTAATTGCCATGCTATATGTTTGATAAACACCTTTTTTAGATTTTATAGCATGTGGATCGTTACTTTTCACTTTGTCTATTTCGACAGTCCACTGGTCAGAACTTTGAGTGTTAGGAAGTTGATTAAAAGTTAAAGCATGAGCTTGTATATTGCTATGGAGAACAAAAAGCATAACAGCTAACGAAAATAAAAATAAGTACTTCTTCATTTATGTACGCCTCCCATTATTTTTAGTTGGGCTTATTGTTCTCTTTATAATCGCAAATATTCAAAGTCACTTTCGACCCCTTTCCTTACTTAGTCAGTACATTTGTCCCAATTAAAAGGCTTCTGCTCAAGCTTAGCTGCTTTTCTTTCATCAACTGTCATAACAACCCAAATATTCCCCATTTTATTTAATTCTTTTAATACGTTATTTCCGTCAACTCTCTTATAAAGAAAATATCCTCTTGTTCCTTCTAAGCCATTCTCCAAAAACAATCTCATTGATCCAATGCTACCTCCGACAAATAAGTGTTGCAATGAGATCTGGTCAGAATGGTCATTGATGTTATCTCCTACTTTTAAATCTAATTCTCTGTGCGTGAATTCCTGAAACCCAGATAAATCTAAGCTATAACTTTTAACAATATCTTTTAGCACCCTATCATCAAGTTTTTTACGATACTTTTCAAATTCCTCGCTACAAGCTTTCTCAGGTCGATTTCTTTCTTCCGTTGAATTGGCAAATACAGTTCCGTAATTTGTTCCATAAGCGTAGATACCAAGTATCAGCAGTAAAAGAACTGCCCGTTTATTCATATAACTCACCCTATATTCATATTTTGTTGTATTTTTGCCCAGTTGCGTTGTTGCTATCCTTCTGTTTTGTTGAAGTAAATACTGCTTTGATTTCATCCTAATAAATATGTATTCAATAGGAGATAGTAACTAAAAAATGTGAGGAAATAACGTGAAAAAACTTATTTTAATTATAGTCTTGTCGTTTGTAGTACTTGCTTACCCATATCAAGCTAATGCCAGTAAAATGCCTTGTAATTTGATATTAGAACCTCTAGATAAACATTTAAAAAATGCAAAAGGAACAGCTCTAATTTACAAAGTACAATTGAATCCACCCAGTTTTGCTCGAACAAACATTAGTATTATGGCTGTTCACCTTCCTCACCCTTCTACTTATGGTAGGTATGATCAATATGAAGGATTTGCAACCATTCCAGGTTATATTAGCTGGCGTTTTAAACTATATTCTACACCTGAAGAAGATGGCGTTACGTGGGCTGGAAAGTTCGATTGGATTACGGAAGAGATGAAAAATGTCAAGATACAGGTGCGTCCTTCAAATTCTAAAACAGAAAAATTAGGATCATCAGTTTTACAGAGTACCCTTTCGTCTTGTAATTGAGCTAAATAGCTTAAAACGAATCGTTTAGTTTAATACATGCTCATTCAATATATCTAAATCAATATTATGTAGGTGATTAAAATGAAGAAAAGGATATACATTTGTTTATTTCTTGTTCTTTTAGGACTAGACTTTACATACGGTGAAAAGGCATCAGCCACCTTAGATAAGCGAGAACCGTATGAAGAAAGTTATCCGAAAATCGGTTATCAATCCGTAGATAATGCGTTATTGGCATTTGAGCGTCACTTTAAGAAAGACGTAATCCTACCTCTTAGAGTTCCATCTCTTCCTTTTACTCATTGCTTCGGGCGCTTTAGTGATTTGCAAGGTACGATTAACGACTCATTTGATTTAGAATGTGTTCATGATCAAATTCCAGAAAATCATTACACAATTGAAATTAGGCCTAGTAAGCATAAAATACAGTTTACAAATAAGCACATAAAAAGATCTTACCTTCTTAAAGATGGGCAATCAGCTCATTATATAGAAAATTCAGGGTCCGAGATGATTGTTTTCGAAAAAGCTAATTGGCAGTATATGCTTAGTATTGATAAGAGAGTTTCAAAACAAGTATCGATCCAATCTCTTATTGAAATAGCTAATTCAATTGATTATTCAAGCAAAAAGAAAGAATCAATGAAACAAATAGAGAATTTTGGAAAGATGGAATGAAGCAGAAGCGATTTATCAAAGCTAAGAACATATTTATGACGGGATCCCTTTAGGTAAACATAGTAAGTAAAATGTAGTCTATATGTTTATACTTCTAAATGATAGATCCAATACATACTCATTGCTTGTCACTCATCACACATGGAAAACCAATGTACAGAGTTCTGTACATTGGTTTTCTTTAATTATATCCATATGATGTTACTCGGTAATCATCACCATAATCTACTGTGACAGACATTTCTGTTTTCTTACCTTTAACCTTAGCATATCCGTGGACTAATACCGTACTTAAATCTTCCCCGCCTAAAAATTCAACACCTTTGGGAACAAAGTCAATGTCTTTTTCGTCTTTCATATAGGTAGCTGCTACTGCTGAAGCAATTTTTTCAATCTCTTGTTTATCCATTTGCCCTTCCTTTTGACAACCTACTATTACTAATAGTAATAGTAAAATAGCAGTAACTCTCAGTTTCACCATTTATATATCTCCATTTTTTAGAAATTACTATATAATAGAATATACTCTATTATCAACAAATAAAAAAGAGACAAAAAAGCATAAATCCGTTGGTCTCCAACAAAATTTATGCTCTTTCTTTAATAGAATTTTTACAAATTCTCTTTTAATCCTGCCACAAACAACTTCAGATATATGATTCCTATAAAACTATAAACAGCCTTACACAATATCTCGATTTAATTTTTCATCTTTAACCACTTTAATTCTTTCCACTTTCCCTACAAGGAAGATATACGAAAGTGCTCCTAAAAGGGCCAATGCCGCTATGAATACTAGCGCTGGAGCAAAGTTTCCTCCTTTAGCTAAGAAACCAATAACAATCGGAACAATAATAGAAGCTAGACCGCCGATAAAGTTAAAAACTCCGCCCGTTAAACCGACTAAGTGTTTAGGCGCTAGCGTTGAGACAAAGACCCATGTAATAGAAGCCAGACCATTTCCAAAGAACGCAATAGCCATAAACATGATAATGAGAGGTGTGCTATTTACATAATTGGCTCCAATGATTGAAGTTGATAAAAGCAGTCCTACGATAATAGGTGTTTTTCTTGCAATACCTAGTGATACTCCTTTTTTCACTAAGGCGTCAGATACAAAGCCAGATAATAATACTCCTACAAACGCTGCTAAAAACGGAGCTGATGCTAAGAATCCTGATTTTAAGAAATCTAACCCTCTGTATTCCACAAGGTACGTTGGAAACCAGGTAAGGAAGAACCATAAAGTAGAGTTTACGGCAAACTGTCCTAAGTAGATGCCCCATAGCTTTCGGTGAGAAAAGGCTTCTTTAAGATTTCCCCATTCGAACTTTGCTCTTTCTCCTTTCGTATCAGCAGCTTTAACTAAACCTCCACCTTCTTCGATATGCTGTAATTCTGCTTTATTTACTTTACTATGCTGAGAAGGATCACGATAAAAGATATACCATATAATGCCCCACGCTATACCGATAATCCCGGTAGTAATAAACAGACCTCTCCACCCTAAAAAGTGCTGAATGGTAACTAGTGTAGGTGTTAAAAATGCTAGCCCTGCAAACTGTCCTGAAGTATAAAAAGCAATAGCTGATGCTCTTTCCTGATTTGGAAACCAGCTGGTGACTACTTTATTATTGGTCGGAAAAGCCGGTGCTTCGAATGCTCCTGTAGCTAGACGCAGACCAAAAAGACTCACAAATCCCTTAGTAAATCCTTGCAGCAGCGTAACAATAGACCAAGTAATTAAACTAACGGCATACGTAGCACGAGCGCCAAAGCGGTCAGCCATTACCCCTCCTGGTATTTGCAAAGCAGCATAAGCCCATCCAAAGGCTGAAAATATAAGACCTAGTTCTACGGATGATAGCTTTAAATCCTTGGACATGGCTGTGGCGGCTACAGAAATATTACTTCGATCCATATAGTTGATGACAACGCTTACGAAAATAAATGCTAAAACACGAAATCTAATGCGAGTCGGCTTTTCGCTATACCCCTTCATTTCCTTATCCCCCTTTATATGACTAGTTTAAGAAGAAGATCTGACTGATGGTCATTTATCAATCAGATCTCCCGTACTAAAATGGTTTCCCCTTTACCATTCCGCTACAGAACCATCTTTATGACGCCATACTGGATTACGCCAATTATGACCAATATCAGCCATTCTTCTAACATGGTCTTCATTAATCTCAATACCTAAGCCAGGTCCATCAGGAATTTTCACAAAGCCTTCTTCATATTTAAATACATGGTTATCAACAATATAATCTAGTAAATCACTGCCTTGGTTATAGTGAATGCCTAAGCTTTGCTCTTGAATAAATGCGTTGTGGCACGTTGCATCTACTTGAAGACACGCCGCTAATGCAATTGGTCCTAACGGGCAATGAGGCGCAGCCGCTACATCAAAGGCTTCAGCCATCGAAATAATTTTCTTACATTCTGTAATTCCTCCCGCATGTGATAAATCCGGCTGAATAATATCAACGTATCCGTCCGTTAAGAGCTTTTTAAACTCCCATTTTGAAAACATTCTTTCTCCTGTGGCAATAGGAATGGATACATGGTTGGCAATTTCTCTTAATGCCTCATTGTTTTCGGGCAAAACCGGCTCCTCGATAAACATTGGACGATAGACCTCTAGTTCTTTAGCTAAAATTTTTGCCATTGGCTTATGTACTCGTCCGTGAAAATCAATACCTATTCCTACATAAGGCCCCACTGCTTCTCTGACAGCAGCAATACGTTCTACTACTTGATCAATTTTTTCATATGAATCTACGTATTGAAGTTCTTCTGTCCCATTCATTTTTACTGCTGTAAACCCTTTTGAAACCACTTCTCTTGCTGCTTCGCCTACATCTGAAGGGCGGTCTCCTCCAATCCAAGAATATACTTTAATAGATTCTCTTGCTTTTCCGCCTAACAGTTGATGTACAGGAGCATCGTAATATTTTCCTTTTATGTCCCACAATGCTTGATCAATTCCTGATATCGCGCTCATTAAAATAGGTCCGCCTCGATAGAAGCCGCCTCGGTACATAACGTTCCAATGATCTTCAATATTTAATGGATCTTTGCCAATAAGATACTCCATCAGCTCATCTACTGCAGCTTTAACGGTAGAGGCTCTTCCTTCAATAACAGGTTCTCCCCACCCAACAATTCCTTCGTCCGTTTCTATTTTTAAAAATAACCAGCGTGGCGGCACTTGAAACAATTCATAATTAGTAATTTTCATGTACTTTTTCCCCTTTCGTTATACCATTCACTGCGGCTACGTACGCTTTAGCCTTTTGTGTTAGCTCCCGCAGGTATGCATGAGTAATTTCACGATTTGTATCTACTAAAGAACTCCCAATACCAAACCCTACAGCACCTGCTTCTTCAAATTCTTGAATATTGTCTAAGCTCACTCCTCCTGTTGGAAGAAGTGGAATATGGGGAAGCGGCCCTCGAATATCTTTAATATAGCTAGCACCCAGCCTAGCAGGAAAGACTTTTATAATATCTCCGCCATTTTCATATGCCGTTAGAATTTCAGTAGGTGAAAAAGCCCCTGGGATACTAAGCGCACCGTATCTTTTTGTTAGTTTAATCGTTTCCGTGTTAACAGTTGGAGAAAGGATAAACTTTGCTCCTGCTAAAATAGCTGAACGTGCTGTTTCAGGGTCAAGCACTGTACCTGCTCCTACTAACACTTGATCACCCAGCTCTGTAGAAACCTCTTTAATGGCTGAAAGTGCGTCCGGCGAATTTAGAGTAATTTCGATATTTTTTACACCGCCGTCATTAAGCGCAGAAGCAATTTTCACTACATCCTGCGGTTTGGCTCCTCTAATAATCGCAACGATTTTATGCTCTAATAAATGTGATAAACTATCCGTCATGGGTAAGCCCCTTTCTTTTATCGTATAACGTCTTCTTTTGTAATCGCATTCATAAATTCGTAAAGCTCTTTCTTATCAGGCAAGCCTTCAATATCACCCTCTACGGTTACAACCATAGCTCCTATAGCACACCCTCTTCTAACTGTTTCTTTTAAAGAGGATTTATCTATTAATCCCGATAGTATCCCAGCGGCGAACCCATCACCAGCTCCTACTGGATCTATCACTCTAGCAACTTTAAAACCTTCTACGTAAGCGGATTCATTTTTAGTTGAATAATAAGCTCCTTCCTCACCTAGCTTAATAACAACTAGCTCTGCACCTAATTGATGAAACGCTGATGCAATGTCTTCAGGGTTATCCTTCTCAAATAAAAACTGACCTTCGTTCATTCCTGGTAAGATAATATCCGCATATGTAGCCATTTTAATGAGTGTTTGACGCGCAGTTTCTTCATTCCAAAGTGTCTTGCGTAAATTTGGATCAAACACTATTTTTACACCATTTTTTTTAGCAGCTTTTATCGCTTGAAAAACAGCTTCGTGGCAGGAGTCGCTCAGCGCAGGTGTTATTCCTGTCACGTATAAATATTTGGCAGAAGAGATATACTCTTCATTCATATCATGCGGATTCATAAAGCTTGCTGCTGACCCTTGTCTGTAATAAAAGACTTTACTGTTCATTTCATTTGTCTTTTGCTTTAAAAAAAGACCTGTAGGAGCATTATCATCAAATATCACATGTCTTACATCTATTCCTTCTCCTTTTATACTTGAAAGAATACGCTCTCCTAGCTCGTCTTTTCCTAATCGGCTAACCCATCCCGTTTGATAACCTAGTTTTGACAGAGCGATTAACGTATTACTTTCTGCTCCAGCAATTTTCGAAGAAAAGTCTTTAGCATATCTCATTTTTCCATTCGAGTGTGGGGTAAACAGAATCATTGTTTCCCCCATGCTTATCACATCCATTTTACCCCTCTTTTCATTTATCTCTTTGCCTCTTCATATCCAGCAATAAAAGATATATTAGTCGCTGTTTGAAGCAGCCTTTCTACAATAAAGTCTTTATGCTTCAGCATTCTTTCCTTAGGACCAGCTACACTAATAGCAGCTTGAATGCTTCCCTTCGCTCCAAATACAGGTGCAGCAAGGCAAAATAATCCTTCTTCATTTTCTTCATCATCAATCGCATAGCCCATTTGAACAAAAGAATCTAGATTGTCATTAAGAACTTTTTTATCTGTAATTGTATAATCCGTAATAGGCAGCAGCTCCGTATGTTCAAGCAGCTGCTCTCGCTGATCTTTAGGAAGAAAAGCTAAAAAGGTTTTTCCTAGTCCTGTACAATAAAGCGGCTTTCGGTTACCAGGCTGAGCGGTTGTTCTAATAGAACGATTATTATCAATCTTAACAACATAGACCAATTCTCCATCTGACAGCAAGGCCATAAACACAGTTTCTTGAACATCCTCCATCAGCTTCTTTAAATACGGTTTTCCCTCTGAAGAAATATCCAATGATTCCATAGCCGCTGTTCCAATTTGAATTAGCTTTGGCCCTAGCTTGTACTTCTTTAATGAGTCCTGATTCAAATACCCTTCATTATGAAGTGTTCCCACAAGATTAAACGTACTGCTTTGCGGAAGCGAAAGTAAATCGCTAACTTCTTTTACTGTTAACCCCTCGGGATGTTGAGCAATTAATTCAAATACCCTTAATACACGTTCTGCTGATTTTACTGACATGAAGAAATCCTCTCTAAATCACATATGTGATTTTGAATTTTATATATGATTTACTGATTTAAATACTATCATAGACAGATCATTAATTCAAAATATTTTTACAAATTAAACAAAAATACTTATGACAGAAACTGAAAAATGATTAATAAATACCAATATAAAAAAGCTTCTATGATGAAATCATAGAAACTAGAAAAAATTGTAATGGAAGTTAGTTATGAAAAATAGAGATTTTTTATTATCGATTTTTTTTAATGTATTTTTAGCTTATCTATGGGTCTTTCTCCTTTATTTAATTTTTGATTTTGTTCAGTTAGCTGTATAAACGATAAACTCAAGAGGCGAACAAGCCCTTGAGTACCAAGGGTTTGTTTTTTGCATGAGTTCCGGAAAGAGGCATTGCGACAACTAGAAGTAATCCCTGTTTTATGCTATCAATACTTTACATTAAAATTTCAATGCTTCCATATACCTTGAGTAGCTTGCTCAGTTTATAAAATTCACCCTAATTTGCGTTTGAATTCTTTACTAGCGAAAAAGTAAGCGATGACCATGATACCTAGGCACCAGGCAAGGGCACTCCAGATATCGTTGCCAACAGATCCTTCATACAAGAGGGCACGAATCGTATTCACGATTGAAGTCACGGGCTGGTTCTCGGCGAATGCACGAACAGCTTTAGGCATCGTTTCAGTGGGAACAAAGGCGGAACTAATAAAAGGTAGGAAAATCAGTGGGTACGAGTAGCCTGTGGCTCCTTCCATAGATTTCGCTGTCAGTCCTGGAATAATGGCCAACCATGTCAGGGCTAGCGTAAACAGCCCGAGTATCCCGGCTACCGCGAACCAATCTAGGATATCAGCACTGGAACGGAAACCCATCAAGAGCGCGACGAAGATAACTATCACGATAGTAAGCGCATTGGAAACAAAAGATGTCAACAAGTGAGCCCATAATACCGAAGAACGTTTAATGGGCATGGTGATGAAACGGGCCATCAGTCCACTTTTTACATCATTAAATAGCCGCACGGAAGTGTAAGCGACGCCGGATGCGATAGCCATCAGCAGGATTCCCGGTAATAAATAATTGACGTAATTGGCTGTTCCTGTATTTATAGCGCCACCAAATACGTAGACAAACAGTAGCATCATCATAATCGGCGTAATCGCCACCGTAATAATCGTATCCGGGCTGCGCATAATAGTGCGCATCAAACGTCCTAGTAATACACCTGTATTGTTTTTCATTTACATTTCCTCCTTTTTACCGATGATTGCGAGGAAGATTTTCTCCAATGTTGGCTGTTTCTCAATGTATTCCACTTTTGCTGGGGGGAACATCTCTTTAAGTTCAGTAAGGGTACCGGTTTTGATGATTTTTCCGCCATGTAGGATGGCTATACGGTCTGCCAGTTGTTCAGCTTCCTCTAGGTACTGAGTCGTGAGCAAGATGGTCGTACCACCGCCAGCAAGCTCTTTGATGGTGTTCCAGACTTCAATCCGGGCTTCCGGATCAAGTCCGGTCGTCGGTTCGTCGAAAAAAATAACGGCTGGCGCCCCAATCAGACTCATAGCTATATCAAGTCGGCGCTTCATCCCGCCAGAATATTGATCCGCCCGGCGATTGGCTGCATCGGTCAAGCTGAATCTTGCAAGGAGATTGTCAGCTACTTCATTAGGATTAGATACCCCTCGCAATTTGGCGATCATTATCAGGTTTTCCTTCCCAGTAAGCATGCCGTCTAACGCTGCGAACTGCCCCGTTAGGCTGATGTTTTGGCGGACGTCAGCCGGTTGACGTTGGACGTCAAATCCGCAAATACTCACTTCGCCGCTATCAGCCTTCATCAGTGTTGAAAGAATGTTAACTGTCGTCGTCTTCCCTGCTCCATTTGAGCCCAGCAGTGCAAAAATTTCACCGCGCTGCACCTCAACATTCACCCCTTTTAAAACTTCTTTGTCTTTAAAGGTCTTTTTTAACTCTTTTACAAAAATCGCTGTATTTCTCATACGTTTTTCCTCCTTTTAAAAAGCTCCACAAGCTTGCTTGCTAGAACTGTCATGCTGTAACTAAGCTGAGCGTCTCGTAGAGCTAGGTTTTTGACATTTCACTATTTAGTCTGACTGATATTCTGTATCACTTAGTACTGAGTTTAAAAAATGACTGAATAGCGAAAGCAACTAGCTATTCAGTCGATGTTATTGATTAAATTTATTTTTTCCTAATCGTTCCTTAATACTCTGGTTCAAATCTTCACGATACTTAACCATATAAGTTTTAGCGTTTGCCACTAATTCGTCAGCAAAGGAAGCCACATCGTCTCCAGTAATTTCGAGCACCTGTCTACCTTCTGCAGCACCTGCTTCGAATAAATCAATTAATTCATACTGCATGTGTAGCATATCCATTCCGTTGCCCGATGAGAAATTCCACATGTAGTTTTGAATTTTTTTAAATACAAACTCATAGTCCTCTGGCAAGGCTTCAACCCGTGCCATCATCATTTTATACTCTTTTTTATCACCAATCATTTTTTTGAATATTTCCAACATGTCATTTTTCCTCCTTTTTATAAAGCTTCATAAGATGCTTTAAAACTATCCTATGAAGCTAGTTTGACTTCAAGACGTTGATTTTTGATGATACAAAATCCCACCTTTTCCAAAACAGCTCAAGCTCCTTGTAGCCCGCCTCATTAAGCGAATAAAATTTGCGGGGTGGGCCCATATCTGATGGTTTTTTTTCTATATTCACAAGTTTTTTCTTTTCTAATCGTACGAGAATAGTGTAGACCGTTCCTTCCACGACCTCGATAAATCCAAGCTCGTTCAGACGGCGTGTGATCTCATAGCCATAGGTTTCATGGCGGCTGATAATTTCTAACACACAGCCTTCCAGCGAACCCTTCAGCATTTCAGTTAAATTTTCGATCTTCAGAACCTCCTCTATATTGTCTGACTTATATTCTGTATTACTTAGTACCAAGCCAATTTTTACTTAATAACTTTTAAAATTAAGCTATTAAGTAATACTTAGTATATGTAGATTGTAATACTTAGTACCGGGCATTTCAACTATTTTTTAAAATATTTTAAAAATTATTTATGCTGTTTATTATAGAAAAACCATTTTTTATCAAAATGAGTTATTTCTGTTAGTACAATACCTTTTTTATTAATATGATTGTATTGCTTCAGTCAAATTTAACTTTTTGATCAATTCTTCAGTTGTTAAAACTTTGGCAAACTCATTATCTAAAGTTGCTAATGACACAGTATGTATTTGTTCAGCTGGATAATATGCATGATCTGCTCCTTTTATTGCAAATGCAGCTGTGGCATCTGATACGAGATACGTTTCAAATCCTAAATTATCACTCATTCGAGTAAAAGTTGATACATAATGTGGAGTTGTTAATCCTACTATTACGACTTTTTCTATTTTGTTTTCTTTCAAATGATTCTCAGTCTCCTTATTTTTTCTGAATATTTTAACATTTTTATAGATATATACCTTTAAAGTGGTATAATATAGAGAACGTCAGTTCGGGAGGCTTAATATGCAAACAAAAAAAGTTTATATTTATGTATTTAATACAATGTCAGATTGGGAGTATGGATATTTAATTGCTGAATTAAATTCAGGAAGATATTTCAGGCAAGGTTTAGCCCCTTTAAAAGTAATGACGGTAGGAGTTAATAAAGAAATTATTAAAACAATGGGGGGGCTGAGTATACAGCCGGATATTTCTCTTGATGAGTGCACTCTTCTGGATAAAGATCTTTTAATTCTACCGGGAGGAAATACATGGAGTGAGGAGATTCATCAACCTATATTGAAAAAAGTTGGGGAAGTTTTAGAGCTTGGTACTATTGTAGCTGCAATTTGTGGTGCTACTGATGCCCTTGCAAATAGTGGATACTTAGATTCTAGAAAGCATACGCTTAATAACTTAGAATATACACAAATGGTCTGTCCTAATTATAAAGGGGAAAAGTTGTATGAGATTGGACCTGTAGTATCCGATAATAACATGATTACTGCTTCAGGAGTAGCACCTCTAGAATTCGCGAGGGACGTATTAAAAAAATTAGATGTATTTGCATCAAATACATTAGATTCATGGTATAGCTTAAATAAAACTCAGAAGTCCGAATACTTTTTTCAGTTAATGAGCTCAATATAGGTTCCTAATTATATACAAGGTGGATTACAATAATTTTCTTTTTTATTTTTGTATACGTAAAAATAGATAAAAAAGATGATTAAAAACAGCTTTTGTCTACCCTCCTTAAAACCCCAGATAATCAAAATATCTGGGGTTTTTTATTATAAAGGTTTTAATGTTTACATTAGATAACGACAAATACATATCTTTTCCACGAATTTCCTATATCTTAGATTATTAAATATCAATAAATTTAATACTGATTCTGTTTATCTAGATCAATTAAGGAGATACTTTTTCCTCAGATTCATTAAAAGAAATATTTTTTATCCATTCTTTTTTTAATAATGCATACTGAAGAGTATTTTCATACTTAGGTGTTCCATCTTCGTATTTAGTAAACGAAATAAACTCAACAAAACGTCCTTCTTTACGCATTCCTAATTTTTCACATAGTTTTTGTGATTTATAGTTATCCTCCTCAACGTATGCATAGATTCTTCTTGCATCCAATTGAGTAAACAGATTCCTAAGGAACTCCTTTACACTCTCGCTTGCGTACCCTTTCCCCTCATATTGAGCATTAAAGTGCCAACCAATGGAATAAGTATCTGGATCTTCCTTTAAGTAGAATATTTCTCCTATTAGATCATCACTGCCTTTTAAGCAGACTGCAACAAAAGAGTCATCTTTTTTTCTTTTTTGAGCTTTTAAAGCAGATTCCTCTATTGTGTGAACTTTGTCTTCAAGAAAGCAGTTTACCCTTGGATTAGCCAAGTATTCCAAAAGAGCTTGAGAGTCTGCTTTAGAAAAGTTTCTCAATAGTAATCGATCAGTTTCAATCTTTTTCATTAAAAATCCTCCTAACCTATATTTATGGGCTTATTTCTCTGAAAAGACAACAACAATAATTTAAGGGATAACATAACAATAATGGTTGGCTAAGCTTTTGTGGTTTTAGCTGTTAACGTCTTCAGCAACGCGTTCACCAATATCAAGTACACGCGAAATATTTTGCACAATTTCAGGAAGACCAACTACTGCCTCTTGAAACATCCAAATATAAGCTAGAACTGCATAAATAGCACCAGGCGTAGTACCCTGAACACCTGTAAGTCTAAGTAGTGTAGCTAGGGTTAAGAGAATGACGACAATCTCCATCATCCCCCATGTTTTAGCCTCAGCGTTAGAAATAGCAACACGCCACAAACGTAATCGTGCAAAATGTTTTTGAACAATGGTAAGTGGACGATGAACGACTATATCTGCCTCTTCTTCAATCCGGTTGTTAAGTGCGTGATTCAAACGATAAGAACGTCGACCGAACCAATGGTTTATGATTAGTATTGGAATTAGTGCCAATAAACTTAAGAACCCAATAAACTGGTCATAAAGAAATAACATGATAATAGCGCCTAAAAATCGAATAACCGTTGTTACAACTGCTGGCAGCTCCATCTGAAAGAAATCTACTACCTCTCGAGACAATGAGACACGTCCTACAATTCGAGTTCCTTTTACTCCATCAGCACGCTGGCGCTCTACCATTTCTGCAGCAACATTAGAATAAATTCCAACGAATACTTTGGTATCGTAAACGTGTCTGAACAAGCCAACCCCTAGGTGAAGGATCCATAGTAGAGCAAGTGGTATAAGGCTAGCCGGATTCCCTTTAAGCAACCCATCGATTGCAAAACCGGTTGTTGCAGCGTAAAGAAGATCGCAAACATTTTCAACAAGAGTGAGCATATAGGTAAGGCAAATTCCTTTACGATTTTTTGACCATATACCTTGAAGGAGTTGACCTACGGAGGATTTTTTCTTTTTTATCATTTGCATCTTATCTACTCTTTCTTTTCTCTAATTAAAAAACTTTAATTCTATTCATTTCTTTATCTTCAAATTCATCATCAATTTGCCTTTTCACTTACTTTAATGAAATAAAAGACTCGTCATTGCTGTTTATATCTCCTTTCCAGTACAATGAACATCATAAAGTATATGGTTACCGTATAGTCAAGGAGGATTTTATGAGGGAAGAGTTGGAAAAGTACTTTACTACTGGTGAATTCGCGAATCTCTGTCGTGTAAAAAAGCAAACTCTGTTTCATTATGACGAGATAGGGTTACTTTCACCTCAAATAAAAAAAGAGAATGGATATAGGTACTATTCGTATGAACAATTTGAAGCCTTTCAAGTGATTGCCTTATTTAAAGAATTTGGTGTTCCATTAAAAGAGATAAAAGTTCTTTTAAAAGATAAAAAACCAATAAATATGATTACTCTTTTAAAGGAAAAATCTCTTGAAATTGAAGAAAAAATTAAGAGCCTTAATCATTTACAAGCAATTATTCAAACGCGCTTACAGTTAGCAGAACATGCTTTAAAAACTGATTTTTCTTCTATTTCATTGCAATATTTAGATGAAGAAACCTTTATGATTAGTGAAAATATTTTAGAAGAAGCCGAACAAAAATATACTACAGTTATTCCGGAGCTCATTCATTATACTCAACTTCATAAATTAGATCGAGGATATCCAATTGGAGCAATGCTTGCGAGAGAACAAATTCAAAAAAAAGAGTTTTACAATTACGAACATTTGTATATCAAAATCCCAGAAGAGATAGAAAAAATTCATTGTCATACACGTCCCCAGGGACTATATGTTGTTGGGTATCAAAAAGGTGCCGAAACCGAACATGCTTACGATCGAATTATTCAATTCGTTAGAGAAAAAGGGTTAAAAATAGGGGAGTATGCATATGAGGAATACGTGATTGATGAGGTAATGGCGGATGGAATAGAGAATTCAATTACAAGAATTCAACTTCAAATTCAAAGCCAATAACGTTTTTTTAGTTTGTATTGCAAAGAAGTACCATATTTACTAAACATATGTGGCGTATACAGACTAAAAATAGAAAACCCAACCTGTGAGCTCTAAAGGTTGGGTTTTCTGTTTTTGTAAACAGAGTATAGGAGAATTGCTTATTGATTTTTCTAGATGGCAATAATGAGGAAACTTTATTCTTCATAAAGACGGATTGCTTCTTTTAGCACAATAACATCCTTCTCCTTAATCCTCAATCTCAATTCCAGCTTCCTTGAATGGTTCCAATACTTCTGGATCGCACATGGAAATATAGTCCACTGCTTTTAGATTCTTTAAGTTCTGAAACCCTTCCACAGACCGTACGTCAAATAAACTGTCTTCACCGTCCCAATCTGGCTTTAGAATATGATAAATTTCATTACCCCCATCAAAGCAAAGGGATTCAACCTTTTCCAAATCACTCTTTTCCAGGGTTAACTCTTCTAAATAATCTTTGATTTCAACAATGGGTCCAGCTCCAGAATACCATTCAAAATTATTCGTATACTTATCTTTTAAATCGGTTAATTCTTCTAGAAATAACGGATCTTGATCTAATAAAGCTTCAATGACCACTAGTTTAAAATTAAAGTCTTTAAACATCCCACTCTTCCCCATTTTGCTACCTCCGATCTTATCTCTGTATTAGGCTTGTAATCGCCCCTGCACTATTCGTATTATAACAATCATCTATGAATAAAACCTGCGTTTTCACGTATGTTTTTCGTTTTTATTATTTTCGCGTTGACGGCACAACTGAACCAAATATTCAACCACAACTTAGTTGACTTTACTTTTATTACGTGTTAATTTGTATATGCAAATGAAGAAAAGGAATGATTACATGAATAATGAAGAAGAACAAATATTAATACACTGTCTTTACTTTACAGCTAGCCGATTTGCTCGCAACATTACAAAATTAGCTGAAAAAACATTTAATTTTGGTGACGTCGCTCCTTCCTACCTTTACATGATTATGATTGTAAAGTTTCATCCGGATATCACTCAGAAAGAACTGTGCCACAAGCTATCAATTGCTCCTTCTACAAGTACGAGGTTTATTGATAAACTTGAAAAATTAAAGCTTGTCGTCAAAAAAATGGATGGAAAGCAGACGCGGATCTCGTTAACGGATGAAGGAGAAAAAGTGTATCATCAGTTTCGCGTTTCGTTAAAAGAATTGTTTACTAATTACTCAGAAATATTAGGAGATGAATTTAGTAAAGACTTAAGTAAAATGCTGCATGAAGCGAGCAATAAGTTAGAGAAAGAATCGTAATTTTTTTACCCCTTCATTTGCATATACAAATATAATGGGAGGATTTAATATGTCTGAAAAACTATTACTAATTGTTGGTTCTGGTCCAGGGATTAGCTTAAATACAGCAAGAAAATTTGGAAAAGAAGGATTCAAAGTGGCTATGATTTCCCGCAGTATGGACTCCTTACAGAGATATGAAGATGAACTTAAAAACGACGGAATTATAGCAAAAGGATTTCCAGGTGATGTCTCTTCTGAAGAATCTTTAAGAAAAGCCATCGATAAAGTAATTAAAACTTATGGAAAAGTTGATGTTCTTTTATACAATGCTGCTTCAGGAAGACCTGGCAAACCAACAACATTGAGCGCTGATCAATTAGTAGAAGATTTTAAAATCAGTGTAGCTGGAGCTCTTACTGCTGTTAAAGAAACAGTTCCCCATATGCAAAACGGAGCCATTTTGTTAACAGGCGGCGGATTAGCTCTTCATCCATATGCTGACTATTCTTCATTAGCGATTGGAAAAGCAGGCATTCGTAATTTAGCATATAGCTTGAATCAAGAACTTGCTTCAAAAGGAATTTACGTTGGAACGTTGACTATTAAGGGTTTTGTTGAAGAAGGAACGTACGTCTCACCTGCAAATATTGCTGAGACCTTCTATCACATGTTTGAAAACCGAAAAGACGTAGAGGTCACTTTTGAAGAAAAGTAAAAATTTTTAACACATCATTTGTATATACAAATATAAAAGGAGTTTATTTATGAAAAAAACATTAGTTATTGTTGCACATCCCAATTTAACCACTTCAACCATTAACAAAACATGGAAAGATCGCTTGAGTCAAGAGAGCGACATTACTGTTCATGATTTATATGCCACATATCCAAACGGTACTATTGATGTTGCTTACGAACAACAATTGCTGCTTGAACACGAACGGATTGTGTTTCAATTCCCGCTCTACTGGTACAGCAGTCCTTCTTTATTAAAGGAGTGGCAGGATGTTGTTCTTAGTTATGGTTGGGCATACGGATCTGAAGGCACAAAATTGCATGGAAAAGAGTTTATGTTAGCCATTTCAACAGGCGGACCTGAAGCAGCCTATCAAGCTGGTGGATCTAACCTTTTCAGCATGAGTGAACTAACCAAACCGTTTCAAGCAACAGCAAACTTGACCGGTATGCGATTTTTGCCCTCTTTCATAAAACAAGGAGCACGTATCTTAACGAACGAACAAGTCCATGAAAGTGCTGAGGAGTTGTTGCATCACCTCAAGCTTACCTTTTAAGCGCGGACAATCTTTGTACAAAACATCTGATATATTCTCACAAAAATTGTAGTCCAAATAAAAAAAAGACTAACGCGAAGGCGCTTAGTCTTTTTTGTTACCTCTTTTCACTATTCTACATGCAGACACCATTATCTTCTATGTTTGCCGAACAATCAAATCGTACCAATAATATCTTGACTACTAATCCTATCCCTTTTAGTCAGCGTTAATTTTTTTTGAATCATCAAGTTCTGGAAAAACCACATACATTTCTATTCCCTTACCCTTGTCTTTTATATAATCAAAATCAGCAGTACCTAGGAAATCACCTGGTTTCACATAATCTCCTTCATTAGCACTAAGCTCAAGAGGAATGCCCTCTAGCTGTACTGTATCGGTACCAATATGAACCAAAATGCTGATTCCACTGTCAGTTTTCATTGTAAAGGCATGTTTAGTTGGAAAAATAGAATCGATTGCTCCTGCGATAGGTGCATATATTTCTTTTGCATGAGGTAACACATAGAACGACACCATTTAATTAAGGTCTTACAATGATTCTTGAGAGGGTTTGTCAAAAATGGAGCTGCATAATTTTTTTGCTTCTTACTTAATTTGTTGTTCTTGTTTCACTTTTAACAATTTATCAAATGCTTGCCAAGGCATTAACGCACAATTATGTCTTGCAGGCAGCTTATGAATATCTTTTAAACTAATCGCATCTTGTATTTGAGGATCTTCTACTTTACTTCCACGTACAATCATATTTTTTATAAGGGTAGAAATATCCTTGATTTCTTCTATTTTTTTGTCTTTTACTATGGTTGTAAACATTGATGAAGAAGCCATACTAATAAAACAACCTTCTCCTATAAAAGATATATCTTGCACTCTATCGCCTTTAATGACTGCATACATTGTCATGATATCCCCACAAGTAGGATTTTTATAATGTACTTTATGAGTGTGGGATTCCATCAATCTGTGGTTTCTTCTATTTTTCGCATGATCCATTATTACATGCTTGTATAAATGATCTAGGTTCATTTATTTCCTCCCTTATGCTTTTGAAGAAAACGATTTACTGATAGAAAATCGAGGCTTTTCTTACACCTTTTCTTCTACTTTAATCAGAACCAAACAACCTATCCCCCTTATTAGATAGGTAAATTGTGAAGATTTCGTCTTTTTTATAGAAAGCTTTTTTGCTTCGCGCTTTCTTCTAAGCTTTTTAACTCTTTGTTTAACTTTTCTTTATCAAATTTTTCGCCAATAAAGACGAGATTGTTTGGAAAGGATTTTTTTTGTGGAAAAGAGTAAGGAATTCCATATGAATATTGAAATAAATAAGTATCTTCCTCACTTCCTACAAACTGTAAAAAGCCTTTTATTCGATAAATAGTACCAGGCAGTTCTTTTATCCATTTTTCAAATTCTTCTTTTATAACTTTACCTTCAAATTGATAAGTCATCGTTTGAATATGCAGATGGTGATGAACGTGTAGTTCAGTATGATTATCCACAGAGGAATGAAAGGAATGATTAATTTCTTCTAGGGATGAAATATTCCCATATGTTGTTCTGCTCATTTGAGCCTTAGTATTCACCTCTCTTATTTCCTCTTGTAGAGATAATTGATCTTCTTTGGTCACTAAATCACTTTTATTTAAGATTAAATGATCACTATATTTTATTTGTTCTACAAGCAGCTTCTGAATCGATTTATTCAATTTCTTGCGATCTTTCCATCTGCTTAAATCAATGACGCTAATAATAGACTTAACATCAATATATGGCGCAATAATAGGGGATAAACAGGCGTCTAAAACTTCTAAAGGATGTGCAACTCCCGTTGTTTCTATGTAAATAACATCTGGTTGATGCTGTTGATAGAGAGATAACAGCTGCAGTTCTAATTGATCCTTCATCGTGCAGCAAATACAGCCATTTAAAAGCTCTCTTAACGGCGTTTCTCTTCCAATAATATCTGTATCAACAGAGTGCTCTCCTATTTCATTTAATAAAACAGCCACTTTTTTCTTTCGTTTCTTCTCTTGCTCTAAAATAGTTTGTAATAAGGTCGTTTTTCCACTCCCTAAAAAACCACCAAGTATATATATTTCAATTTTTTTCACCTATCTTCACTCATTTCTTCTTTTATATTCAATGTTTCGTTTCTTTCATATGACCTGAGCGCTTACTTTTAGTTTCAATATATCTTTTGTTATACTCTGTTGTTTCACATCATACCGGAATTCTTCTATTAATCTTAATTCCTCTATCTACCCTCATCTAAGAAAATTTTACTGCCAGTAGCATTCTTTTGTCCCTGATATTTTCCTCTGTAAGGATTAATGGTCGATTGATCCATTTGGGCAAATACTAGTTGGCAAATTCTCCATCCTTTAATTAGCCTTATGGGCAGGCGGTTAGCATTATATAGTTCAAGAGTAATTTGTCCTTCAAACCCTGGATCTACCCAGCCGGCATTTTGGATAAACAACCCCATTCTGCCTATAGAGCTTCTGCCTTCTACAAAGGCAGTTAAATCGTTGGGAAGTTTAATGTACTCCAATGTAGTTGCCAGCAAGAAAGAATGCGGCGGAATAATTATTTCATCATTTTTCAGGTGTTCATATTTAATTTCTTGGTCTAAAGACATAACACCTATTTGATGCTCTTTAACCTTTAAATAGCTAGATCCTATTCTTAAATCCACTGAAGCAGGTTGAATTTGATTATCCGTTAAAGGTTCAATATGTAATTGTTTGTCTTTTATTTTCTGCTCGATAGTTTTATCAGATAAAATCATCATATTCTCGCTTTCTTTACGTTTTATTATAAAAAACCAATCATTACACCTTATGAAGAATAAGCAGGTTAAAAAGTATTAACCTGCTTCCTTCGATTGCAGTATAAATCAAACCTTTTGACATTTTAGAAGCCACAAATGAGATAAGATATTTTCTACTACGCCTGTTGTAACTTCCAAGTGAAGGAATCTGTAAACTTACTCCAATCCTCTTCCAGCTCTTCCTCCGTTAGAAGACATTGGTCTAATTCCTTTTCAATTTTATCTTGTTCTAAATCCACACCGATAAATACTAATTTGGTATGACGGTCACCAAACTGATCATCCCATTCATCCAATAAATGCGGATTTTGTTTAATAATTTGCTCTTGTTGGTTTCTTGGCAAGGAGGCAACCCAATAAGAAATAGGCTCAATACTTACAGATGGTCCAGCTTGAGACATTAAAAGTGCTACATTATTTCGGCTAGCGCACCATGCAATCCCTTTAGCTCTAACTATTTGCTTTGGCATTGAATAAACCCATTCAGTAAAACGTTCTGAATGAAAAGGCCTTTTTATGTCATAGACAAAAGAACTAATTCCATATTCCTCTGTTTCAGGTGTATGCGCATGATGACCTTCATTGAGTTCCTTTATCCAGCCAGCCGAAGCGCTCGCTTTATCGAAATCAAATAAGTTCGTATTTAAAATTTCTCCTAAATCAACTTGTGAATGACTAGCACGAATAATTTTAGCACTAGGTTGTAATGTTCTTAGTACGTTCTCTAATTTCAGCAGCTCATCTTCTGTTACGAGGTCACATTTGTTTAGAATCAGCACATCACAAAATTCAATTTGGTCAATTAGTAGATCTGCTATTTCCCTTGTATCCTCTTCTCCTAACGCTTCTTTACGATCAAGTAAAGAATCTCCTGACTCGAAATCTTTCCAGAAGCGATTTGCATCTACAACCGTCACCATCGTATCAAGTTTACAGAATTGAGTTAGATCAATTCCTACTTCTTCATCGATATATGAAAACGTTTGTGCTACAGGAACGGGTTCACTTATGCCTGTAGACTCAATTACTATATAATCAATATTTCCTCTTTTAGCTAATTTCTCTACTTCAATCAGAAGATCTTCTCTTAAAGTACAGCAAATACACCCATTTGACATTTCAACAAGCTTTTCTTCAGTTCGAGATAAATCTCCACCCTGCTTTACTAATTCAGCATCGATATTGACTTCACTCATGTCATTTACAATGACTGCTACTCTTAATCCTTGTCGATTCTTTAAAATATAATTTAATAATGTAGTTTTTCCAGAGCCTAAATAGCCACTTAAAACGGTAACAGGTATTTTCTTCATTGGAACACTCCTATACACAAATCGTAATCATTACGATTTAAATATACTATGTAGATTAGATGAAAGCAAGAAATTTAGTAAAATTGTTATTTATTTCTCTTGTATTTTTATATGAGCTGTAAGGCGCTCTTTTTATTCACTAGTGATTGGAGCCCCTCCGCTGTATAGATATACTCAAGGATCATACTAAAACCCAAAAAAACTTATTAAAAGAATCCATAGGTCCTTTTAATAAGTTTTTTCTTTTAGCGATGCCTTTACAGTTTTTCCGTATAACCTCTTAAATTTCGAATTAAAAAAGAGATCCCTGTCAGTAAACAATTAAGAAATAAATATTTCGTCAGGTAGTGTTGAAAACTATAGGTGAAGTAAAAGTATAAGAAGAACACAAAACTAAAATAGAAAATAAATTTTAAATATCTTTTTAAAACAGCATTATGAGGAGAATTCACGTTGACTACTCCTTTTAAAGTCATATAATAAAATTATTTTTTCAACCTATATTGGAACGTTTTTCTGTGTCATTTTATAAAACAATTAGAAAAATGATAGGTAATGTAGCAAGGCTTAAGGAGGTACTAATTAACGTTGCACTTGATACAAACTCCGGCTCTGTATTAAATTGAAGCGCGTACATAGTTGTATTCGCAGCTGTGGGCATAGCAGCCATAATAATCATTATTTGTTTCACCATCTCGTCCACCGGTAACAGAAGTGTTAGTATATAAGCGATAAATGGCGAGATCACAAGTTTGATCGCTAATGACCATGAAACTTTTGCTTTGGCTAAATTTCTAATTGATATTTTAGCTAGCTGCATTCCAAGTACAATCATGATGGTGGGAATAGCTGCACCCGCTACTAAATCAACCGCTTCTTTTACAGAGTTGCTTAATGGAATATGAAGAAACTGAAATATAGCTCCTAAAAGTCCCCCATACACAATTGGTATCCGTCGAACTGCGTCAATGGCTGATTTTATACCATTTCCTTGTGGACTTCCTTTAGCTGCATAGTAAACTCCCACTGTACACATGACCAATTGCTGTATGACCATTAGAATAATAGCAGAGTCTAAGCCTGTCACGCCAAAAAGTAATAAAACAACGGGCGTACCGTAGTTTCCATTATTCATAAATGAGGACGCTAATATCATTCCACAGGTTTCTGAAGTAGAATATCGCTGGAAATAAGCAATAATATAGACGACAGCAATTAATGCAAAGCAAAGTGCAAATGTGTATAACGTAAGATATAAGTAATCAATCGTAAATTTGGTTGTGTAAAATGTTTTGAACACTAGAACTGGAGACATCAAATAAAGTGCCATTGTTGAAATCGTTTTGGTATCAAATCCTATTTTCTTTTGTCCAATAAATCCAAGTGCAAAAATCCCGAAAATAGGAAGGAGGATTGTTAGGAACTCCATGTTTGTTCACCTTCGTCATTTTTTCTTTGTTATTTTCCAAATGAAAGACCTAGAAAATTAAAAATCTAGGTCTTTCATTTAAACTAATAAATTATAAATTTAGAACAATGATACGTTCTTCAGTCATTTCTTCAATTGCATATTTTGGCCCTTCTTTTCCGTTACCGCTCTTTTTCACACCGCCATATGGCATATGATCAACACGATACGCTGAAGCATCATTTACAATTAATCCGCCTACTTCGATTTCACGAGCTGCCTTCATAGCAAACTGTAAGTCATTCGTAAAAAGGCCTGCCTGTAACCCATAGTCAGAATCATTTACTTTTGAAATCACTTCATCAATCTCGTCATATTGAGCAATAGCTACTACTGGCCCGAATACTTCTTGGCGACAAACTTTCATCTCATCATTTACATTGGTCAAAATTGTAGGAAGATAGAAAGCACCATCACGCTTTCCTCCAAGTTCAATTTTTGCCCCTTCTTCCACCGCTTCTTTTACCCATTCTTCCACTCGCTCTGCTTCTTTAAGACGAATCATAGGTCCAATATCCGTTTGCTCATCCATTGGATTACCAACTACTAACTTTTCTGTTTTTTCTTTTAGCTTATTAACAAAAGCAGTATAAATATTCGTATGAACATAAATTCGTTGAACGGAAATACAAACTTGTCCTGCGTTATTAAAGCTTTTTTGAGAAATTAAAGATGCAGCTTTTTCTAAATCAGCGTCTTTATGTACGACAGTAGCCGAATTATTTCCTAGTTCAAGTGAAACTTTACGTAAACCTGCCTTAGATCGGATAAGTTCTCCTACTCTTGGGCTTCCTGTGAACGTAAACATATTAACATCCTGGTTTTCTAATAACCATTCACCAATTTCTGCTCCATCTCCAGTCAATACTTGAAGGCGCCCTTTTGGCAGCCCTGCTTCTTCCATTAGCTTAGCTAGCTTGAGCGCACAAATTGGAGTGACTTCAGCAGGCTTTAATACTACACTATTCCCAGCTGCGATTGCCGGTCCAAGTTTATGACAAACTAGATTGATAGGCACATTAAACGGTGTGATAGCTGCAACAACTCCAACCGGGACTTTTACTGTAAAAGCCATACGATTCTCCGAGCCTTGAGCCGATTCAACAGGTACACCTTCTCCATGAATACGCTTTGCCTCTTCCGCTGAAATTTGTAAAGTTGTAGCCGCACGCTCAACTTCTCCGCGAGATTCACGAATAGACTTTCCAACTTCAGTAGCCAAAATTTCAGCAAATTCTTCTTGGCGGCTTAGCAGTAGCTCAGCTGCTTTCATTAATACCTCGTAGCGTTCATATGGTGAAAAAGTGTTTTTTAACGCCTCTTTCGCGCTGGCCACAGCTTTATTTACATCATCTTTTGTAGCTACTGAGATTTCAGCTGCAGGCTGCTGCGTATATTTATTTAAGACTTCCATTTTTTCTGCTGTTGTTTCCCATTCCCCGTTTACATATAAACCATATTGTTTGACTTGAGTTAAACTTGTCATTATCTCCACATCCCCAATTGTATTAGCGTTTTATCTTGTAAGCTCAATATTGTAATGATATTTATCACTGCGATATTTTGTTACCGTAAATTCAAGTGGCTTATCATCAAAACCATAACTTACTCGTGTCATTTCAAGTAAAGCTTCTCCGCCTCGTATGCCTAACAGATCGGCTTCATAAATGGTTGCATTAATCGCAGATATCTTCTCTTTAGCTCGTTTTAAGAAGATTTCATTCTCTTCTAGTACCTCATAAAATTTTGCACGATTTAAATCTTGTTCAACTAGTATTTTCCCAATATGCGTAGGCCAACAAGAACGTTCAATGGCAATAGGCACCTCATCGGCAAAACGAATTCGTTCAATAACTAAAACCTCTTCTCCAGCATCCAATTCCAGCATGGAAGTTTCATAATATAAATCTTTTTTAAAATCAGTACGAATGAGCTTTGAATTCGGTGTTAATCCTTTTTCCGCTACTTCTTCTGCTAGTCCTTTAAGCTTGCCTAAGCTGCCGCCGATCAGTGGCTGAGGCTTTACGATTGTCCCCCTGCCTTGTTTTTTTTCTAGCAGTCCATCCTGTACTAGCATAGAAATAGCTTGTCTTAAGGTAGTACGGCTTACATCGAATTCTTGCATTAATTCTTGTTCTGTTGGAATTAACGTATTGGGCTTCCAAACTTTCTCTTGTATACGTTTAATTAAGACATCTTTTACTTGAAGATAAAGCGCGATATTTTTATTAGAACCGATTGTATCTTTCATGTTCTCAAACTCCTTTTAAGTTAGCGTTTGGTATTATTATATAGTATTGGCTAACTTTTACTGTAGCAGAGAAGTACGATTTTCTTAGATATAGACCTTTGTTTCTAGATTAAGCATACGTCCTAGTTCAATTAGATGTTCTGTGACATCACCATACACTAGTGCAAAGTGAGGTTCGTACCCCGCGTGCATAAGTTCATAAAGTGTGTCTGATGCATTTGTCGCCAGTTCCACTTCTACAGACGTACCTGTAAAAGGCTGCTCTACATCTAAGGCATCTCCTTTCATCACTAGAAGGCGATATCCATCAGGCGTATGACTTACCCTGAAGATCGTTACTTCTCCTGCTTTTAATCCAAAATCCATCGCAAAACCAATTTTTCTATTAGGATGTACCCCTGCTGTTGCTCCGGTAGAAGGATTGGCAAGTGAATATGCTCCTGCACCGCAGTGCCAAAAAACAACTGAGTTTTTTTCTTCGTCTATGTGAACTAAATCCCCTAGGTAAGGCGCATTTCCACCTGCTAACTCACGCAGGATAAACATGGAGATTGATCCATGAATATCCGATTCACAGGACGTTACCATTCCATCCTCCGTAAACTGAGACAGCGTTGAGCATGGAGCAGCTCCTAAATCATTAAAGAAATCTGGCCAACATCGCATAGCTAGTGCATCTAACTCTTCACGTTGAATGTGCTTTTTAATATATGTGGAAAATTGAGCAAATTTAGTAACCGTTTCATCATTTCGATTTAAACCAATTACCTGCTTTTCTGCACGCTCAACTTCCCCTATCCATTCGTGTTCTGGAAGCTTTACGCACTCTTTGAACGCTTCTTGTAAATCCATCTTATGAAGGGTTACTCCAAGTGCGCTTTTTAATTCATCTTCGTTAGCTTGTGAAAAGAAGAATCCCGGCGGATAATCTCCCACTACCCCAATTTTTAATTCATTTAATGCTTTTAGCACGCCCATAACGTTAATTTGTCTTAATAGACGCTCCTGCAACGCTTTCTCATCTGGATTTCCAAATACAAATGCAAACGGATGCTGATGGTTGCGCAGCACATTACTGGTGCTATTTCCACCTGTTAGCGAGTTTAAACGTAAACGCCCCCCTACACTTGGCTCACGTACGGACCAAACAATTACAGGCTGTTTAAAATACTCCAATATCTTAACCATAAATTCACCGTCGGCAAACGTAACGCTTTGATATAAGACGGTATCAATCTTATCCCCTTTAATTGAATCAAGAAATCCCTGTAATTCTTCAACTGATGTTATAATTTGCTCCGGCGCGATAAGAGTACTGCAGTTGCCTTTCAGCCACTCCATACTTTTTTGACGATACATTTCAGCTACTTCAATATCAAATGTTTTTCTACCTATAGGCACATATAAAACTGTTGTATTTTGCATATAGAGTTCCCCTTGTCGTAAAACTATTTGTTATAACCATTTTAAGATACATCATTACCTTTATCAATACTATTTCTCCGTTTGACTACATTATATAAATAGCCTTTAAATTAGATGTGAATTAGTTTAGAAAACAACTCACTCCATATAGATTTTTTACGGTAAAATACAGGTGGATAACCTAATGGCGCCTGAACAGTGACCGATCCTCCTGTGTACTCTTCACCGCTCCATACATGGACCCACTGATCTTCTGGTAAATATACTTCCCACTCTGTTTGATTTTCTTGATGAACCGGCGCAACAAGTACATCTTCACCAAATAAATATTGGTATTGAATATCATATGTTTTTTCATCTTCTTCATAGTGCATAAACAAAGGTCGCTGAACAGGAATTCCGCGTCGCGCATTTTCTTCTACAAGTGATCTAATATAAGGTGCAATCGCTACATAAACATTAGACATTCTTGCTAAATGCTCTAGTGCTTCTTCATCACCGTCAAACTGAAAACAATCATCAGGACGGTTTCCTTCATGTGTTCTCATCATAGGCGTGAAGGCTCCCATTTCTGCCCATCTCATCAGAAGCTCTTTTGAACGTTTATTACCATGTAGACTTGTGTACCCTCCAATATCACTATGGTGTAAGCCACAGCCACTCATTCCTGATGATAAAGCTGCAGGAATAACAGAAGCCAAACCATCATCTAGCGACCAATCTACACTTTGATCTCCGCCCCAAAGAAGCGTACAGTATTTTTGTATGCCCGTATATCCGGCACGCATAAAGTATACAATTTCACCAAGTTTCCCTGCTTCTGATACCGCTTCATAGTTCGCTTTTGCCCACATTGTCGGCCAAGCATTATGCATAATCTTAGCGTCGACTCCATTTTTGAGCACAACGTCAGTTGGTAAGTATTCGCCAAAGTCGGCCATCCATCCGTCTAATCCAAAATCAATCATGTTCTCTTTAATAACTTGTTTATACCATTCGGTAGCCTCTTCGTTAGTAAAATCAACAACTCCGCAATAAAATTCACCGAAATCCACTAAATACGTATTTCTTTCCGTATTTAATGCTAAGTACCCTTTATCTTCAGCTTCCTTATATAAATCACCTTCAATGGCTACATATGGATTAATGTAACCTAGAAAACGAATATCATTTTCTTTCCACTCTGCAATCTTTTTATCTAGCTCCGGGTATTCATTCTCGTTCCATTTCCAATTCCACATTAAACGTTTGCCGAAAGAAGTAATACGTTTGCCCTGCCAATCTTGACACCATACTCCAGATACTTTCATACCTTTTACTAAAACTTTTTCTAATTTTTGTTCAACAACATCTGTACCACCTTGAATGCCTAAAACCACGCCGTTATATACCCAGTCTGGTAGCTCGGGCTGTCTTCCGAATAAACCGGTAATTTTTTCAACTAATTCAAGGTACGTATCCGCCGTTTCAAACAGCATATATTTAGGTACTTCCCAAACCTGCAGTTCATGGAACGCCTCATTGCGAAAATCAAAGTCCGCGTATGCTGTTGTTTCTACATGACAATAGTACTTTTTACTAGATACATATGTAGGTTGAGGAAAATTGGTATTATAGTAATCTCCTCCAGCCTTATCGATTACATCAGCTTGCCATGTTACATATGTTTGTTTATTTCTTCCTACACCCGGCTCAGATGTCCATAAAGGAAAATTTTTTCCTCTCATATTAAAATGAGAAAGTTGTTCTCCGCATCCATAGACTTTTTCCTGTTCATCTGCAGCTACTCGTAACCAAAAGCGGTTAATGTTCGCATCGTGTTTTTGGTATTCTACTTTTAGACGATTCTCTTCTTCCTTAACTATAAGAGACAGCATAGTATCTCCATTTTTAAAGCTGGAGAAATCAATTTTATATGCCCCTTCTACTTCTTCAACATTCGCGTAGCGAAGAGCTGTACGTTCGGTCACATAATCTTTAATATCAAAGTTCCCTCTATACATTTCAATCGTTTCTTCTCCATAACCAACAAACAGCATTGGCTTTTGTATTGTATGCTGAAGTAGAACTACACCGTTAAGAGCAACTTCAAACCCATCTTGTAAGATCTCCACATTTACCCCTTTAGTTACGTTTAAGGTACCTGACATTTTTATCTCTCCCATCAATTAATAGAGCTTAGTCTTTTGTCTAGCATTCATGCGCTCTATTGATAAACTTTAATATTTTCTCCTTTTATACCGGGATGTGCACCTTTATTAATTAATTGCTCTCTTTCAGGATGAGCAATTAACCATTTATTTTTCATAAACAATAACTCATCTTCTTTTGTTCTTTTTTGAATATTAGTTGACAACGGATCGTTTGTTCCTTTAGGTAAAATGACGATTGTTTTAAACCCTTCATTATTGACCTTACAAGGAGCAAAATGTAATGTCGTACCATACAACTCAATTGCTGCTCCCTTAGGTACGAAGAAAGCGATTACATCACTTGAATTAAAAAAGTTATTTTCAACTCCCTGTACCTTACCTAATAAAAGAACCATATCCGTTATAGCGATATTGATTTCACTGCTTTTATGATACTCGAGACCATTTAAGGTTGAATTAGGACCATTACAATATCCAATTTGAATAGGCATCTCACCATAAAAAGCTTCTTGAAGCTGATTCTTAATAATGGTATTTTCCATCTCCGTGACGGATGCTACATACACATTCTGATCTTGAGGAATAGTTAAACTATCCATATATGTTTCTAGTTCATTGAAATCATACTCGTTTATTACATTTCCATAATGTTTAAATTTGCTGTCCTCTATATGATAAAAAGGTATATGTTTATTTAAGTCTTTCATGTATTGAAAGCTGCTCAACGTTTTCTTCTCTCCTTTTGCTATATAAAAAGCCCCTCCAAGAAGATAATAAGATTCTAAGAGGCGCCTTTTATAAAATACATATGTTTATTTTAAGACAGGAGCTTCTGTGACTGTATTATCCCAAGCGTTGCGAAATTTGTTTAAACCATAGTCTGTAAACGCATGCTGGAAGCTTTCTTTATATACATCAAATCCGCAAGTCACAATATGCGCACCAGCTTTTGCCGCATCTACAATTTGTTTACCATTACGTAAAGCAGCAACAATGATTTCTGTATTGTAATCGTAGTTTTTATAGATATTCACAATATCCTGAATGTATTGAGTTGTATCGTCCCCGCTATTTTCTTTCCAGCCGACAAATGGAGATACAAATTTAGCACCGATTCTTGCAGGCTGAAGTGCTTGTGATGGCGAGAAGACAAGAGTGACGTTAGTAGAAATACCTTGTTTTTCAAATTCCTTTGCTGCAATTAAACCAGGTTCTGTGCATGGAATTTTAATAACAAAGTTTGAAGATAACTTAGCAATCTTTGTCCCTTCTTCTACCATATCTTTGGCATTATCTAAATGAGGATTAATTTCCACTGAAATCGGGAAATTTTCGACTCCTTTAAACTCACTTGCAAATTCATCTAAAACCGTTAAGAATGGTTTACCGCTGTTCATAATGTGGCGAGGGTTTGTTGTAACCCCATCAATTGCCCAGTTTTCATACGCGTAACGAATTTCCTCTAAAATAGCACTATCTAAAAAATACTTCATCTTTATACCTCCAGTAAGTGATTATCATCCTTAAAAGATAATAACCTTTATATAATTTGTAATAACCTTTGTATTTATAATATGAAAACGCCACCAATATTTCAAGTACTTTTTGCTAGATTATTAAATTAATTTTGTATTTCGTCTATTTTACCTATCATCTTACATTGGTATTCTATTTTTACCCTTAGCAAGATCCGCTACGATTTTATTGTATTTTTCATCTGAAAGTTTATAAAAGAAAAACATGACAATAATCGTTGCAATTGCTAATGCACTTGGATAAATAAACATTAACCCTCTGATTCCCTCCAGTACATTTGCACTTTGCACCGCGTTTGGAACGTAACCCACAATTCCTAACACAACGCCAGGAATAAAGCCTGCAAGCGCTTGAGAAAGTTTACGGAAGAACGTAAAGAAAGAATACACAACACCTTCAGATCGATTTCCAGTCTTCCATTCGCCATACTCTACAGCATCAGAAACTAATGCCCAGTTTAAACTGTTTACAAATGAGCTTCCGAAGAAAGCAAAGCAAGCTAATGTAATAAAGATCACTGCGTTATCTGCAAAAACATAAGCTAAAATGTCTCCTACAGCCCAAATCGCGCACCCTAATATGTACGTAGATTTCTTTCCAATTTTTTTAACCATGAAAGGAACCATTGCTACGCCGATAAATACACAGCCGATACTAAAAAAGCCCATATAAGGAACGATTGCTACATTTTTTAAAACGTACTGACAAAAATAGACTTGTACAGCAAGCTTGACGTTAAAAGCTGAAAAGGTAAACAAATTAACTAAACAAAGAATGAGTAAAGGCGTATTCTTAAAAAGCCCTTTATAGCTGTCAGTCAGCTTTACATTTGTATTTTGGGGTTTTTCATACACATATCTTTCTTTTACATTGGCATAACAATAGACTTGTAATAAAACGCCCAAAAATGCAAAAATAGATACAGCCACTAAATAACCAGTAGATTGATTGTTAAACATTAAGACAATCGGCATAAACCCTACAGTTGTAATAAGAAGGCCTAAATTTGATCCTGCTTGTCTAAATGATGCCATTTCTGCTCGTTCAACGGGATCTTTTGTCATCGCAGGTACCATTGATCCATAAGGAATATTTGAAATGCTATAAATCGTTCCAAATGCCATATACGTTACATATGCCCATATAATCTTTCCGGTTATTGAAAAATCGGGATTAGTAAAGCTGACTATCGTTATCAAAGCAAGCGGTATTGCAGCATAAAGAAAGAATGGTCTAAATTTGCCTTTAGGACCTATCTTCTTTCGATTATCAATCCAAGTACCTACTGTAATATCAGCGAACGCATCCCATATTTTTGTAATTAAAAATACTAAACCTGCTGTTGCAGAAGGCAAGCCTAACGCGTCGGTATAAAACTTCAGCAAATAAATTTGACCCAAGTCTAACATAAAGTTATTTCCTACATCTCCCAATCCATAAGCAACCTTCTCTTTAAGTCTTAGTTTCTTAGGCGTATTAATTGAATGTTCTACATTTTGAACCAATGGCTGTTCCATAAGTTCTCCCCCTTTGATTAACACATTTTAAGACTTCACATTAAAGATGCATCACATAGGAGATTACAATTTTGATACACTTCCAAACTTATAACCTCCTCTAAGTTGATACTAAAATCACCCCTCTTTCATAACATCACAATGTTTTTTAAAAAGTTACTACCTTTTTATTTATAATATGAAAACGCATACAAATTATCAAGTGTTTTTTTTATTTTATTTACAAAAGGCTGAATACTAATAACAATAAATCTATAGATGTCCCTTGGGGAATAAGGATTCTTTTTGGGCTGTGTGCCGGAAAGAATGGTTATGTACACTAGTTTTATATATGATATAAAGATCTATCCAAAGAATAATTATGATAAAATGGGATTAAAAGGGATTTAAAAATTAAAAGAGGTAAAATCAATTTGGGAAGAAATTTTGTTATAACGTTATTCATTTGTGTATTAAGTATTCTACTCAAAATTATAATGCTTGTTCTAAATGTGAATGGCATTTACGTGCAAGGCACCAACTTTTCTCAGGACACTATTAACCTCACTATAAATACCGTAATCTTATTATCCGTTACCACGATTATTATGTATAAACTAAAAGATAAAACTTTAAAAACCTTTACTGTTATATGTTCGACCTTTCTCATAGTAAGTAATTTTTGCTGGTGGCTGCTTATAGATAGTGATACTGCATACACTACTTTTTATTCTCCTAGCAGGAATGAAGCTTTTGTGGTTAAAGAAACGCGTCATAGTGAGGTCTATCAACTGTTGAAATTTAAATTATTATCAAAAAAACTTGTGGATATTCGTGGTGATGATGGTTACAGAATGTTTTACGAGGATAATTACAAATTAGAATGGATAGATCATAACAAATTGAAAATTCATTATCTATTTGATCCAATAAGTCCTAGTGTTTATAAGGATGTAACTGTTACATACAAGGAATATTAAATATCTAGATATACTAACAGCCTTTAGATTTGCCAATCTAAAGGCTGTTTTGATTGTTGAAACAGGTATTACATTAGCCCCAACTTATTTTTTTACTTCGTCCAAAGTAGCTTTAATATCACTTTATAAATCTTATTGTTTAAAAAAGAGTATTCCTAGAAATATCCTAATAAAAATAAGTTTGATCGATAACACAAAAGAATTAGTCATCATTACAGGAGTTCCTTTTGATAGCAATAGCACTCATGCACTCTATCGTATTCACGAATAATCTTTTCCTTTTCAGGCCCTGTATAATGGGCAAATGCCTGAACTGGCTGTAAATAGTGGACTGAGCTACTAAGGGCTTTTTTTATTTCCGTAGATGTTTCAAGGAATACATGTAAATAAGATGCCGTGGTTTTAAAATTGTTTTTTAAATACCATTTATTTACCCAGTGATCATCCCGAGTCCACGCTTCAAGATAAGTAATCCCTAGCTTTCTAACTTGATTTTCTGCTTCACAAAGCAGTTGATTGGCAATTCCCTTGCGACGAAAATCTGGATGAACAGCAAGATGCCAGATCATACCTCCAAGCCCGCTCTCTAAACCGGAACAAACCGTGCCTTTTTGAGATTCACATTCAACATCAATAAGTCCCACAATTTGCTTATTTTCTAAAGCCACTAGCTCAACAGCTGAATTTTTATATTTCTCTTTCACTCTAAGAACGTTATCAAAATAAGCAGTGTCCAAGAACGATAATACTCTACACCGAAGCCATTCAGTTTCATCTGTTTCTTTATAATCTCTTATATACAAGAAAATCCTCCTAAACTTATTAATCGCTTAAGAAGACCTTTTCTTTTATCACTTATAAATTTCCTCGTTTATACCAAAAGTTTTTATTTAGTGGGGTAAGAAAGTACTATTACGGATACTTTTTTAAACGTATATCTTTCCAATCCATATGTATTGTAACCTTAACTAATCAACGTTAAGGCGAGCTATTAAAATCGTTAATGCTAAAAAAGCTAAGTTTCTTAGTGCGATAAGTAAGAAACTTAGCTTTATCTTTTATTTAGATACTTTAACAACTATACCATTTACATTGATTGCTTTGATTTTTGATAAATCTAACGGAGAAGAAGGTAGAAATTTAGCTTTAACGCTTTTATTATCACTAAAGTTTTGTAATGAGTCGAGTGATTGAATGCTTCCATTTTTCATTTTCACACTCACTTTTATGTTATCAGTATCTTTAAATTGGCCTTTTCCATATAGCGTTACACCTAGAGATGAAAGGGTCATTTTAGTCGCTTTCCAACTGCCAAAGTCTTCATTAAAGTTCAGGCTTTTTTCATTTTCTACAGAATGCAGTTTAAATGTAGTGCTCCAATCACCCTTTGTAAAATTACCGTTAGATACAAGGTGTCCCATCAGCTTTAACTTACTAAGATCTTCATTATTTACATCAAAAATATATTCTACATATTTATTTCCATAAACGGTTTTCCCTGATTTATCTACTCCATAATGGACGCTAGAAGAAGCATTTATCTGCTTTCCAAAGGAATCAACTAAGTAAAAATCTCCGTGGCTATCGATATCGTCATCGGACCATTTTGTTTGAACGTGAAGTTGACCATCCACAATTCCAATGTTCGATACATGCATAAACTTTATTTTTGGTAGAGAAAGAGTGGTTTCGTTAGGTTTCAAGATTTCTATCTTTTCACCTTTTTCAAGTTTATCAAACATCTCTCCACCACCTCCAGACGTACTATCTGAGTTAATAGAAACTGTCGCTACTTCTTCATTTTTTAAATCTGCTAAGTGAGTGTCTACATGAATACCATCATGGTTATGCTTGTGGCTAAGGAAAGAGCTTATTTGGAAATTTATTTTTTTATGGTTTAAGTTTGTGCCTCCGTTTGCTTGAACTCGTAACGTCGCTGTGTTTGTATCTTTATCGTAGTCAACAATTTGGCTATTAAACATATGCCCTTCAGTTAGTGTGTAATCATAAAGGTCCAACGTTTTGTCTATGCGGTTACCGGTTAAATCTTGCATCGTAACATAAATAACAGCCATTTCATCATCATTCATGGCACCTATAACCTTCATTTTTATTCCTTTATCTTCACTAGTGGTTTCAATAGGCTGAAGAAACAAAGCAATGTCAGGACTAACAAGAGATAGTAAGTGGTTAAAACTTGGAAAGGCCGCTGCACTTACACCTGCAGAGCCTATAAGGAATAAGGCCGCGGCAGCCGGAAATACAATTGCTTTTTTAAATGTTCTTCTTGGTTGCTCCAATTTAGCCTTTTCTACACCGAGTTTGGCTCTCATATGTAATTCTTTTGGAATTTCAATTTGTTCAAGTTCTTGTTTTAGTTTATTCTTCATAAATACCAACGCCTTTCACTTGTTTACGAAGTTTAGCTAAAGCACGATATAAAATAGATTTTGCCGTGCCCAAAGGAATGGTTAACGTCTCAGCTATTTCCCTAAAAGAATAGCCTTCGTAAAATCTTAAAATAACCACACTTTTTTCATCTTCATTTAATTCTTCTACTAGTTGGTGAAGGGACAATGTAAGGGGAATATCTTCAATGTCTGAACCGATGATTTCCTCATGTTCTGGATGTAATTGAACGACCTTGCTATTTTTTCTTAGATGATCGATTGCGCACCTAATGGTAATTTTAATTAACCATGTCTTAAAGTACTCGGGCCTTTTTAATGTATTTATCTTTTTAAAAGAACGGTAGGCTACTTCTTGCACTACATCAAGAGCATCGTCCTTATTTTTGACATATACATAAGCCATTCGATAAATATCTTGTTCATATGTCTGAAAAAGCTTCAAAAAGGCTTTATCATTACCTTTTTGAGCTTTTTTAACGATCCTAATAATTGAAATTCATCCTCTCTGCTTTTTCCTTTTATACCTATTAGACAAAGTTACTTGGCATTTGGCTTAAAGTTTTATAAAAAATAAGAAGATAAAAAAACAAGAAATACATATCCCTTGTTTTTGCTCACTTTATTCAACTTAACACCACTTTTTACAAGTAAATTACTGAAAAGCAATATACTCTATTTCCTTTTTCTCGTTTATGTAGTTTTGTATGTTTTTGTTAAAAGGACGAGTCACGTCGATGTATACAAAATGTACCTTAACTAGGTCCTCCACAAATATAATAAGATACCCTCCGTACCAATTTTAACAGTATATTCACCTAAAAATATTGTTGTTAGAAATGCCGCATGCCCAAACTATTAAATATAAACAAAGCCGCCTGTACACATATAAAGAATAGATGACCTTCATTATGTATAAACTGAATTTTTATAATTTTTTAAATTCATTAACGTATACTTTTATGGATATGTATCTTTACATATTATGGAGTATGGTCAGTTCTCAGAGAAAAAAATTCCATTTAACATTAATTATTAATAAAATTAAAAGACTACATTGCTAAGATGTAGTCTTAATAGGTAGGACAATTTCAAAAATAGTTCCTTGCCCATTATTGCTATGAACTTTAATAACTCCTCTATGTTGATCTATAATTTGTTTGGCTATAGACAACCCTAATCCATTGCCTCCCGTTTTTCTATTCCGAGATTTTTCTCCACGATATAGTGGTGTAAATATATGAGGAATCTCGCTAGGTGAAATTCCAATACCGGTATCTTTTATAATTATTTTGCAATATTCTCCGTTTATAGTTGTAACCGTGACACATACTTCTCCTTTATTAGGAGTATACCTTATAGCATTTCCTATTATGTTTTCTAAAGCTCTAGATAAGAGATACTGATCTCCATCTATAATGATAACCTCTTCACCATTATAATTAGATTGTAAGCTTATCCCTTTCGTTAAGGCTGCTGGATAGAACCCTTTAATCGTGATATCAACTGTATCAGTTATATTGATTTCTTTAAATTTAGGTGTAGGTTCAACATAATTAACAGTAGTAAAAGTATGTAAATCATTAATCAGTTCATTTAAAATATTTGCTTTCTTATAACTAATATTAACATATTTATTAATTTTTTTCGGCGTATTGGCTATTCCTTTTTTTATTCCTTCCAAGCACCCGCGAATAGAAAAAAGAGGAGTCCGTAAATCATGTATGATAGAGGATATAAAAATTTTTCTTTCCTTTTCCATTTCATTCTGCTTATCCAGGGACTCTTTTAATGTTTCCTGCATGCATACTATAGCTTCAGAAAGTTGATTTATTTCCTTTACTGGAGTATGGGGTACATTAAAATTAAAATTTTGTTTACTTACTGAGTCAGTAGCTTTCCTGAATTCCTTCAGTGGAAAAAGTATTTTTCTTTTAATAAACCTTACACTAATTACTAAAATTAAAACAAAAATAGTTAACCAAATAAACGCTCCTCCCCATTCATTGATTACATAGGATATCCATCTGTTAGGGGTATGTTTCGTCTCAAAAGTACGATTATCTTGTACATAGACTACGCCTAGTAACTTGCCATTAGAATAAACCTTATATTCTTCCAAGAAACTTGACAATCCCACCTTATTTTTGGAAATATCTGAGTTTAATTCATATTTATTAGAATTGTTAATGTTAGAAAATATTTGCTTTTGTTTTCGATCTATTAGCTTTATTTTAATTCCTAATGTACTAGTTTTTTCATTAATTGATCTCTGCCATGATAAATTATTCCATTGTTTCACATCATCTAAAACATACTTCTTCATCCATGTATCTAAGTTATCCAATTCCACATTCTTGTAAGGAGAGTAAAAATTTTCATACAGATGAACAGTTAATCTTGTAATAAATAAAGGAATGACTAAAAATAAAATTAAAAAGATTAAGGCCCATTTCTTTATAGATAATTGAAAATTAGTCACCTGAAACTCCTTCTGCTTTATACCCTACTCCCCACACTGTAGATATTTTAAAATCATTTGTTTTTTCCTCAATTTTATCTCTTAATTTACCAATATAGACTCTTACACTATGAAAATCCCCCTGGTTATAGCCCCAGATTTTCTCAATAATTTGGTCATATGTAAAAACTTGATTAGGATTAGTCAAGAAAAGCTTGATAAGATCGAACTCTTTCGCTGTTAGGGTAACTTCTTCATCCTGTATAAATAAAGATCGTGTCAGTGTATTTAATTCTAGACTTTTAAACCGTATAACTTCATTTGTTTTATTTTTCAATTGATTATTAAAATTAGTTAGTCTTCTTTCAATTGCCTTAATTCTTGCTACGATTTCCCCTGGAGTAGCATCTTTTACAATATAATCATCTGCTCCAATGTTTAATCCTCTAATTTTATCCGTATCGTTTTGTAAAGCACTGAGGAAAATGATTGGCATACTATACAATTCCCTTAAACTTTTACAGAGAGTGAAACCCGACTCTTCTGGCATCATGATATCCAACAATATAAAGTGAATGTCTATTTCAGAAAGAATTGCTTTTGCCTTTTTTCCGTTTGTAGCTTTATAGACTTTATAACCTTCAATACTTAGAAAATCCTCTAATAATTCAGCTATTTCTTCCTCGTCATCTACAATTAAAATGTTTTTATTCATAATAGGTTCTCCTCATTAATTAAATTCCACTTAATTATAACAATAAATTCTTTTTGTGTTTATTTTTGTTAATTTTGATACTTTTTTTATATTTATTGAATAATATCTTTAGATATTTTTCTTAATATAAACCCTATAAGGGGGTTATTAATGATGAAAACTATATTAAGCCTTGAAGATATTACAAAGGTATATGGTGAGGGCTCTAATGAATTTTACGCACTAAAAAATGTAAATGTGACAGTCAGAGAAGGCGAATTCCTAGCCATTATGGGGACTAGTGGTTCTGGAAAATCTACTTTGTTAAATATGATGTCTGGTCTAGATAAGCCGACAACAGGTGAAGTGATTCTGGGTAACCAAAAGATTAACAATTTAAATGATTCTGCTTTAACAACTTTAAGAAGGGATAATATAGGGTTTATATTTCAATTTTTTAATTTAATACCCGTTCTCACAGCTTTGGAAAATGTTACTTTACCCATTGACCTTGCAGGAAAAAGAAAAGCAGAAACGAAAGGAATAGAAATTTTAAAACTTTTAGGAATTAGTCTATTAAAAGATTCATATCCTTCCCAAATGTCTGGTGGGCAGCAACAACGTGTTGCAATAGCACGGGCATTAGTGACAGAACCTAAAATTATATTGGCTGATGAGCCAACTGGTAGTTTGGATTCTAAAACAGGAAAAGAGATTTTAAATATTTTGAGACATTTTTGTGATAATTTAAATCATTCCCTTGTAATGGTTACTCATGATGCGAATGTAGCATCCTATGCCCATAGAGTGATTTTTTTACAAGATGGAACAATTCATGATGAATTAGTATTGAAAACCGAAAATTTATCTGCTAAAGAAAAAGTTTCTAGTATAACTGCAAGAGTGGAAGGTATTTTATTATGAGTTTAATTTTTTCTCTAGCAAACAGTTTTCTTAAATCAAAAAAAAGCCGGACAATATTATCTATTATAGGGATTTCAATCGGCTTCATGTTACTTATTTCTTCCAATATATTAATGAGTACTTTAGAAAAATCAAATGAAAACATAGTTGAGGAGAAATACGGTAATTATGATTTAATAGTAGGTTATCAAAAATCTAGTTTATTTTTAAATAATAGCGATGTAGATAAAATTAATGAATTTGACAATGTTCAACAAACCAGCCCATTTCTTTATCCATACATTGGTAAAGGTAACCCTTATAAAAAAGAGATTGAAATACAACCAATGTATGTGGGATTAAAAAATGATTCTTTATCAAAGGAGCATGAATTCACGAAGCTATCTTCAGGTCATTTACCTGGAAAGTCTGAAGTGGTTATTCCATATAGCTGGGCCAAAACAAAGAATTTAAAAATAGGTTCTAAATTAACTTTTCCATTTCCACCAAATGAAGAAAAAACCGTACGTGTATCAGGAATTATGAAGAAAAGTGAATACCTTCACTCGGTTGTTTTATTCCAATATGATTGGTTAGCTAAAGCTACTTCTCAAAATAATCATGTTACAACACTAATGATTAAATTAAACGACTGGCATGCGAAAGGACAAGTAATAAATCAATTAAAAGAGATTGATCCTAACTTTTTTATTGATAGACAGGTAAAAATGGATAAAGAGCGCGAGCAATTAGGAGGACTAAAACCTGTTGTTCAAGGATTAAATATAGCAGTATTAATCGGGAGTGCCCTTTTGTTAATTAGTACATTGCAAATGTCAATTCAGGAAAAGAAAAAAGAACTAGCTACTCTAAGGTTGTTAGGTGCAAAGAAGTCACAAATAGCATGGTTAGTTATTTCCGAATCAGTAATTATTGCAACTTTATCTGCTATACTAGGTGTCATTTTTGGTATAGGAATCTCTTTTATCCTGAAGGGTATAATAACAAAAGTGAGTGGAATATCAGTACAAAACATTTATATTGAATGGCAATCCATTATGCATAGCGTTTTATTAGGTATTCTTATAACAATAGTAGCAAGTATAATTCCTGCTACTTTAGCTAGTAAATTATCTCCTATTCAAGCATATAGACAATCTATTGATACAGAACATAAAACAAGGATTGTTTTACCAACTATTAGCGTTTGTTTAGTTTTCCTATCTGTTGCTCTAAGCTTTTTTAATTATATAAAAATCCACAATCCTAAGATCTATATACTTTCAGCTGCCATATTAATTTTATCTACATTCGTTGGTATTTCTTTCTTGTTAAAATGTACAGTTAAAGTATTATCCTTTATAATTAAACCTTTTTTAAAACAATATAGTCTATTAGCAAGTCGTAATACGATTAGGCAGTTACGAAGAAGCATACAAATAGCAGGTGTAACCATGCTAGGCGTTATCATAAGTATTGTTGGGATAAGTGTTTTAACTACAGTTAGAGATACAACGGAGAAATCAATATTAATGAAATACCCTCTAAGTCATGTAATTGACTCTAATTCAGAGTATGATGAACCTGGATTACCGTTAACTTTTTATAAACAGGTCGACAGCATTCCTGGGGTAAAATCAGTCCCAGTTTATAAAGATATTACGGTATTCACTCAAAATTTTGATAAATCTAATGTTAAAAAGAATTCAAAGCTTATGTTGTACAATGTAAATAGAGAAAGTGAAGTGATGACAGCTCTACAAGGTGTAGACTTTAATAAGATGAAGAACAGTTTACCCTTAAAAGTAACTAAAGGAATTATAAACACAAACGAATTAAACCAAGGTGGAGTGGTCATAACAGATTATGGTTCTAAAGTGTTAGGCTATAAATTAGGAGACTACATTAAATTTATTCATGATACGGAATTAAATTTTAAAGAAGATAAACTTGAGTATAAAGATGAAAAGTCTAAAGAGCAAATACTCCGTCTAAAAGTAGTTGGTATTATAAAGGATTATCCTATGCAAGAAGGTCCTGACATAGGTATCTACACTTCACCTGAATTTATGAAAAAACGTTTTAATGTAGATAGTATAAATGAAGTTTATTATAAAATACTTGATAAAAAATCTCAAAGTGATATAGAGAATAAGATTGAAACTTTAATTGGAAGTCAGCCTTCATCTAAAGTTATATTATATAACCGTCAAACTGAATTAGAGACGTTATATAATCAATTTAATCAGAGGGTTACCATTCTATTATCATGTGTTGTGTTAATTTGTCTGTTAGCTATGATAGGGCTAATGAATGGTATGGCAAGTAGCCTTCAAGAACGTTCACGAGAGTTTGCTACAATTCGTGCTTTAGGAAGTAAGACCAAAAGTATAGTTCGTTTAACATTAGTAGAAGGCGCTATGGTTACATTAGGTAGTGGAATCCTAGGAGTTCTTTTTGGATCCATACTATTAAACCAACTACTACTATCCCTTGATAATAATAGTGTTACTCTCCCTTGGAAGATGATATTAATTTGCTTAATTATTACTCCTATAATGGGTTTAATTGCAACCTTAATTCCAGCATTGTATTTGTCGAAAAGGGATATCCTTAAAGAATTATCTGAGTAATAATATAAGCCAGCTATGATTAGCTGGCCTTATTTAATGGTTCCTTTTTTAAATTTAACAAAACTAAATTATATAAATCTCATTATAAGGTCCAAAATAAAAATCATGTGCAGGCATACAATAACGTATTTTCACCACATAAACTATATTTTTCTGTACAAGCCTATATATATACCATACACTTTTTATACATCTTTCCTCCACTCAGGCATTGAGTGAATGCCTCTGTATCAAATTTGAGAGCATATCCTCTGGTACTTCAAGAGTATTAGCAGTTGAAAAGAGACTTGGCTGAAAAACACCATTCTGATAGGGTGGCATACACAGAAGCAAAGGCACCATTTATAACAGATGTTATTAAGAAAGCTAAAAATGATAAGAACCACCTATAACGCGCATTAAGTAAAATTACTTGTAATAAATTGCACTTAATAAAAAAGAATCTTTTGCCTAAATGTGCAAAAGATTTTCAAATTTATTAGAATAGGGCCGGTAATACGTTATTCTGCCCAGATTTATAGATTCATATACATACAAAGTTTCAAAACTTTATAACAACAAATAACGTATTACTACTCTAAAAATTAATACGTTTTAAACATACTGTAAAAGTAGTATGTTTAAACGGAATACTTTCTAAAGAGATGCTTCCACCCATTTGTTCAATCAATCTCTTCGTAATAGTTAATCCTAATCCACTTCCTTGATAGCGACTGTTCCTTGAGTCTTCCAGCGTATACATTCGCTCAAAGGCTCGTTCTTTATGTACTTCACCTATTCCTTTTCCTCTATCTGATATTTCTATATAGATATTATCTTTATCTTTTCTAAGCTTTAAACCTATCATTTTACCATCAGAACCATACTGAATGGCATTAGAAATTAAATTATGAAGAACCCTTTCAACTGCACTTTCATCTCCTCTAACAAAGAGTGATTCTTCTGGTATTTCAATAGATACTTCAAATTCTTTATTGATTAAAATTTCGTAGTAATCCAATATTATTTTCCGGCTAATTTCGCATATATCAATTCTCGAAAAGCTTAATTTCTTGTCTCCGGATTCAAGCTTTACAAGTTCGAAAAAACGATTTATTAACTCTAGCACCTCTACAGTTTTTAAATTAACGGTTTTTAACAAACTCATCATTTTTTCTGTACTTAGACTTTTATCATTATTTATAATTTCAATATAACCTAAAATGACTGTTAGAGGTGTTTTTAAATCATGTGAAATATTTGATAGCATTTTTCTTATTGAACGTTCTACGTTATGGTAATCTGCCACTGTCTTTTGATTGTGTTCTAGAAGACGGTTTATTTGTTTCAATAAAGACTTTATCTGATTATTGTCTGTATATAATAATAGTCTTTCACTTGTTTCTTCATCAATAATAGCTTTGAGCTTACTTTCTATGTATCTCACTTCTGCTTTATGTTTTAATCGCCTATGAATCAGAAATATGTTTATACAAATAGAACAGGCCAATAAGATGACGACCAGGTAAAACATTTTTATAAATCCCCCAATTTATAACCTATTCCCCATAAAGTCTTTATGTACGTTGGATGAGAGGGATTGTCTTCAATTTTTTCTCGAAGCCTCCTAATGTGGACGTTAATTACGTTTTCATCTCCATGATATTCATCTTCCCATACGGCTTTATACAGTTGTGACTTCGTATATACATGAGTAGGATTGGAAATGAATACTTTTAGGATGTTAAATTCTTTTGCTGTGAGGCTAATATCCTTATCAAGCTTTTTCACAGAAAAGCTGTCCATATCGATACTTATATCTCCTATTTTTATGACCTTGCTTTGACTTTCTTTTTTTAACTGCGATGAGTGCATATAATGTAATTCTCTTCTTATAATCGCTTTAATTCTCGCTAATAATTCAATCATAGAGAACGGTTTAGCAATATAATCATCAGCACCAAAACCTAGTCCAAGTGCTTTGTCTACGTCTTCATCTTTTGCAGACATAATAAGAACAGGAACCATACTTTTAGAACGAATTATTTTTAAACATTCCATGCCATCCACTTTGGGCAGCATAAGATCAAGTAAAATAACGTCATATGTTTGTACATTAAGTATTTCTAAAGCTTCCTCGCCATCAAAAACAGCGGTGACTTCATATCCTTCTTTTACTAAACCCTCTTTAACCATCTCACTTATAAATGGATCGTCTTCTACAATTAGTATCTTGTGACTCAACACTTTCCACTCCTAAAACCTTTAGTATGTTTAATATTCTATTGACATAAAAAATAACAATTAATTACATTATAATCCTTTTTATGAAAAATGTTATAACTAATTAATATAGCGTTAAAAAAAGTTAGTAGTAAATAAACGGTATAAATTCTTTATCTATAGTTTCGCTAAGATATTCATTAAAAAAATGCTACCTTAATGTCGATGAAGATAGCATTTTCAATAAAGAATTTGTTATTAGTTTATTTCAAGGATTTTTACCAAACGTATTATAATGATTAATTTGTTACATTAATAACGCCGTTGTTACTTAATAAATTTAACTTATTGGAGCCCTGTCCAATTTTCCCTTTTTGAAGCTTTTCAGTATCTGTGTTTTTCTTAAGTCTATTGAGTTTAAGTTTTACATCGGAGGAATAACTTCTAGCAGCCACGGATAGAGAAGTTGGGGCTTGTTTATAAGAAACGCTGACGTCGCCAGAGTCACTTTCTACAGCTAAGGATTTTCCTTCTTTTATATCTTTAATTGAAACCTCTCCATCTTTAGAAGTAACCTTAATCTTTGAACCATTTACATTTTTCATATAGTTATCGCCACTTGTAGAGGAAATGTTTAAATTTCCAAAAGTACTATCTTCCATACTTAACGTTCCATCCTCGGATACAAACATTGCTGTATTAGCTGAAAGGCCTTTTATTTTTTTATCACCAGAGTTGTTGTGAACTATAAGATTATTAGTAGAAATTTCACTCAATTGGATATCACCATATTTATTATTTAAGTCAATTTTGTTTATTTTTGAACTTGGAATGGCAATAGAAACTGTACCTTTCTTTCCAAAAGTAAAGCTTCCCAAAAAGCCACTTTTCTTTTGATCCTTTTGCTTGATTATTAATGTTTTTCCATCTTGTTTAAAAGTGACACGTTGTTTTTCTTTTTTCTTCCCTTTAGCTGATACAATTACTTTATTTGAATTACTTTTCTTCAACCTTATATCCCAAGATTCATTATCTACTTTTAAAGCATCAACACTCTCGATATTGTAAGACTTATTTTTTTCAAAGCCTTTCGCTTGTGCAACATTGTCATTGAAAGTGAACCCACAAATTAAAACTAAAGCTACAGAAGTTGATACAATCTTCTTCATCTCTTTTCCTCCTATTTCTACTCTTAGAAATTATGTATTATGCTATGTCAACACTGTCTACCTTTCTTATTGCCAAGTAACCTATTAGAAGTCCAAGAAGACAAAGTACGCCAGGAATTGCTACAATTTCATACAAACTTACCGTCTCTCCTCCACTGGAAATTGTTGCATTAATTAAGAATCCAATCACTAGAGACGAAGTTATTGTAGTAGCAACTGATTTCTTCCTCATACCAAAAAATAAAGGAATTAAACTCACACCAGCCATCATAAGCGCGCCAATAATAGTTGAAGGTACTGTAGAAATAATGTCATTGACTTTCACAGGTTTTTCAACCAGATATATGTGCGGGTTGATCCAAAAAATCAATAAATCGATAATAAAAGTAGCAATAATAATACTGACAAAACAGAATACGAAAACAATAAGCAGTTTCGCTTGCATTAACTTTTTTCTTTTTAATGGATAAGTGAATAACAACTGAATTGTTTTATTTTTATATTCATCAATTACTAGCCGAGACAAAATGACACTAGAGAAACAAATAAATACAATTCTAATAAAAATATTAGCTAACGACATAAAGTCCGCATAATCTGGATACATAGGTTCAATTTCATTTCTTGATCCCCATCCCATAAGTGCAGCTATAAAAAAGATAGCTAAAATGCAAATGACTATATTTTTTATATACCTTGATAATCGGTGTTTTTTGTATTCTAATTTCATTAGTTTTAACATTTTTAAAAGCTCCCCCCCAATGGAATTTAAGACGTTTCAATTTAATGATTTTTAAGCGATAATGTATACTGTAAATGATACTAGCTAACTAATGATGTTATAAAAAGTTGGACGGTGAGATGATATAAGTAATTAAATGTGAATTCCTTCACTATTCATTGAACTTAAAAAGTACTCTTCTAGTGAACTGTTCTTTTTGTTGATACTTTCTATACCAACATCATTCATAACGAATGCTTTAGAAATCTCTTGCTGAGTTAATATTGTCTCATATATACGTATCATCTCTTCACCAATAACTCTAAAGTTTTTTATTCCTAAATTTTGTTCTAAAATATACAAAGCTTTTTTTATATTTTGAACCTGTACTTCTATATACTCAGTTTGTTTTCCGTTGATACTCTTCATAGAAACTTCTTTTATTAATTTTCCATTTTGAATAATTCCGATTGTATCTGACATCTGTTCCATTTCAGCTAAAATATGACTAGATATTAATAAGGTAATTCCATAATCTTTACAGAGTATTTTAAAAAGGTCTCTTAATTCCTTTATACCTATAGGATCGAGTCCATTAATTGGTTCATCTAAAACTAGAAGCTCTGGCTTTGTAGAAATAGCTCTAGCTATTCCTAACCTTTATTTCATTCCCAATGAAAAATCCTTCACTTTTTTGCCTTCAATATTATGTAACTTAACAAGCTCTAGAGCTTGAGTAATAGCTTCGTTATCGTAATAACCCATATACTCGCAGTGTAAAGATAAATTTTCTCTAGCAGTGAGCTGGTCATAAAAAATTGGATATTCGATAATAGTTCCCATACGCTTTAATACTTCAAATGATGTGTTCGTTAATTTCTCACCAAAAATCTCTATTTCACCACTCGTTGGCTTGATTAAGTTTGTGAGCATTTTCATAATCGTCGTTTTACCAGCACCATTCGGACCTAAGAAGCCATAAATCTCTCCTTTCCTCACGTGCATATTAACTTCAGAAACAACCTCTTTTCCCTTAAACGACTTTGTAAGTTGGTTAGTTTTCAATATATATGTCATTTATTTTCTCCTTTTCAATTTATATGGTTATTGTATAAAATGAAATTTTCTTTTCTCTTACTTAAATCTTACGTTTTTCTTAATTTTCTTTTTATATAAAGTGGAAGTTTATCTTTTACTCTAAAAAAAGAGTTTATATATAAATAGCTGCCTGTTTAAGCACTTGTTTGTCTTTTTAGCAAGCTAAAAGGTTTGCTAAAACAGCGGTGTATAAACGATAAATTGGAAAATCAAAGGAGCCCTTGAGTATTAAGGGCTCCTTTTTTTCTTGTCTTTTGGAAATTATGTAAACTAGCGTTTTATATGGTATACATAGTGATTTTACTTACTATTATTGTTAAAATGGAATTAAAAGGATAAAAGGGGTATTCTATGGATGTTAAGATCATTTTAATGACCATCATGGCTGCATTAGTATTAGCCTATATATTTCATTCGGTTCAGAGAAAAAGAAACTCTGATAAACACATAGGGGATAAAGTTTTTAACATTGGGTTTGTCATCTCTTTAACTATAATTGCAATTAGTATTTTGGTAGTAGGCGGATGGGATGGAATGGCTTTGGGCGCACTAGGGGCGTATTTATTTTTCCCATCATTAAGTGGACTTATTTTTACTAAGCTTTTAATTAGGTATAACTAATAAAGTGTTAATCATATTTGAAGCCTTTAGATTTATGAATCTAAAGGCTTTTTTGTACGGATAACTGAGATTATGGTAACTACAAATTTATGAAGTATAAGTCTTACTAAGCAAATTTTTTATTTATTGTTAAATTGTTTTATAACTGTGACTATAACTGCCAGTAACAGAACAATTGCGCTATTTATCAGTAAATAGTATCCAACTTGTAAACCATAAAATATTGCAAAAGCGTCTCTAATGATCAACAGTGCTAATATACCACCTATTGCCCCAAATAAAGCCGCCAGTATTAGTATTGTGAAAGCAGCAGCGTATAGACTTTTCTTTTTTTGGTAGGAGATAAATCCAACGATATTTGAAATTATAATAAAGAGACCGATAAGTATTAAGAAAAAGTTAGCCATTTTCTTTAATTCTCCTCTGCGGACTATTAATTGGTTAAAATTTCTAATACCTAATATCACTTTAACATAAAATTCTATGTAAAAGTTTTGCTTCTTATAACGTGTTTGATATTCATCCAAAAGAAGCTGACTTACATTTTAAGATCTTTCTTTATATTTTTCCTTATAGTTAAACTGGCTAGGCGTTTACGCGCTGATTCCATAGGACCCATTTTAAAATAACGAAGCCACAAAGTAGCAAATAACATTTGAAACAAGCAGATTAGTATCCAAATCATAATGACGAAGAATGAACGAGGGTGTCCACCCAATCCAAGGCCCCATCCATAAAATAAAATTGAACTTAAAACATTCTGTAACACGTAGCAACTTAAAGACATCTTACCTACTTTTTCTAAAACTCTCCATAATGAAAAGGCCTGAAATTTTTCAATTAGGAAACTAATAGCTCCCATGTATCCAATCGATAAAATAGGGGCAAACACATACCTTACTGGAAAATCAAAGTATCCTCCAGGAATAAATAATAATAGGTTTAGAGGTAAACCAACTAAAAGGCCCGCCTTCATCATCTTCTTTCTGATATTAATACCATTGGAATTATTGTCAAAAGCCCCTATTCTCACTAGTAAAACACCAAGTAAAAACATGCATATATTAAATGGAATGACGAAAATTGCTTCTGTGCGCAGCTCCCAAAAATGAAAAAGTCGATACTGAATTTGATTCATCCATGATCCATGTTGATAAAGGTTCACCACTTCTTTTGGGACAGCAACTAGCTCATCTCCTATCGAGTTAGTTAGCACACCTAAGAACACAAGTACTATAAAGAAAAGATGAATCGCTGCTGCACTAATCATTGCTATTCGTATCATCGTCTTTTGCATTTTTACGATAAACGATACGACAATAGCAGTTACTGCATAGGACATTAAAATGTCGTACTCTAAGACAAAAATAAAGTGCAAAAGCCCTTCCATTAATAAAAGTAAAGACAGCCATATGTACCTTCCCGGCCACGTCTGATTTAATCGTTTTGATTGCTGATATTTCAGCTCTAAACCAACACCAAACATAATTGCTAAGAGACCAAGTAATTTTCCGTTAATTAAGGACAGAAAAAGGATTCTTAAAAAGTCATCTCCTGATAACCACCATTGATTATGGTTAAAAGTAAATATATAATTTATATCTCCCAAATAGGCAAACAGCCAAATGTTTGTTCCTAATGTTCCCAGAATCGCTAGCCCTCTTAATATATCTAAAGAGCGAATTCGTTTTTTATTCTCCACTTCCCATGCCCCCATCCTTTACTTTCATTCTAATAACGTTCCGAATACATTTCTAAAAAGGATTGTTTATTTTCGTTACTCTCCTTCTTGATATGTCATAGTTCAACTATATTAGATTACGTCGCGTCACCTTCAACCCTTATTTTTAAATGAATGAATGAATTATTTTTAGTGCAATAAAGAGAGCGTAGATACGTTTTGAGAAGTGCGAAGGCTGCCTGCTTTGGAAACAGGTTTAGCCAAAATCCAAAAGATATACTGGCTTACGCAGAGTACTAATTACAAAAAAAGAAACCCTAGTATTTTTAAGGCTTCTTTCTTTCTGATATTCCACTCTAAGCGACAATTGGAGATAAATTAAATAACGTCGTTAAATACACACTTTCTAAAAGTAGGCACCTAGCTTTTAGAAAGTTCGTTTATCTCCCTTTCAATAAGAGCTGCTGAAAGCTCGAATGCTTGTATCCTTCTTTTAGCTAAGGTTATTTGAGATTTATATCTATCCGCATTTTCTTTAGCTTCAAACGTTTTTACTGTCTGTCTGAGTTTATGTAAAGTTGAATCAATTTGACGTTTTGCTTCAACTAATTCAGGCACATCAAATTTCATTTACGTCTCTCCTTTTTATAATTTTTATCGGTCAGATGTCTTTCTTTAAAAAGATGCTTTATCAGTAGAGTTACTGTTATCTATATTTCTTGTTCTGTACCATGAGTAGCCATCCAAAGATGCTTATTATATCAAATATAGTGAACACAAACTTACCACTTAAAACTTCTCTTAACAATATACCTGATAAACTAGTGTTTGTTTGTCTATAGAAATTGAAAGGTTCCTTTAAAAGAAGCAGGTTTTTTGAGGTATTGAGAGGTGACGTCAAGTTTTATTAAGATGCTCAGCTGTTCTAAAATAGCCTCTGCGTAAGGGTCACGCTAAATAACCCATTCAAAATCTCTCAACGCAATAAAATTTGTCATACAAATTTTAATTTTCATCTTCACAACAAAAATAGTTTGTGATATACTTCACATGTAAGGATGTTCATAACGAACTAACAAACTCTTGAATGTAAAGTAGAAAAAGCTATTTCACTCCGATGCCAATACGATTGAAATAGCTTTTTTTATGCTCTTATTTTGAAAACCCCCACCTTTTCTACTGCTATGGCCTTCTGTACATTTCTCTAGGAGAAGTAGTTACATCTATCTTACTTGCTTTTAGAGTTTGATGTTCCTAACCTATCACTCAAAAAATAGAGAGGGTTCTATTTTCTGCTTATTGCAGATCAACCCTTATTAATTGCCGCAATCGCTTTTGTAATACGAACATCATCACCTATTGTATCTAAAAGAGCAATTCCCTCAATTGTAACAAGAGCTAGTGCCGCTACTTGTTCTTTATCCTCTCCTTCTCCCACTTGAATGATATCCATGTAAAACTGATAAAAACTGTCACAGATTTCCTTTGCTACAGAATAGAATGGGTCCCCCTCTTTTGATGCAACCGCAACTAATTCAAGCCACAGCTTAATGTATGGACGAACTTCAGGATCTCTCATCATGTTATACAAATGGGGAACTAGCGTCTGAAATGAATGCTTCTCCATTTCTGTATTATGCAGCATGTAAATAAGCTTCTGAGAAATAAAGGATAGCACAACCGTAAATAATTCCTCTTTGTCATTAAAATAATGAAGTAGCATTCTATCGCTGGTTTCTGCTGCTTTCGCAAGATTTCGCAAACTGGAGGCCTGCAGACCATTTGATAAAATATAGTCAGCCGTTTTTTCTATAATTTCTTGTTTTTTCTTTTCACCTTTTTTCATATAAAGCTCCTTACTGTCTTTTTCTGTCGTATAGATACAATTATGAAGGAAACTTAGTTGCTTTGCATTACTCCCATTCATTTTTTTGTTGATAAAAAATGTAATGAGTGCTACATTTTAAGAAAGGGGGATGATTGAATTGGTAAGTAAAAACGACAAAGCAATGGACAGTAACACATTTTCTAGAAATAATCGAATACCAAAAGCATTACTTATTTTAGTATTAGTATCTTTTTCTGTTTTAACAGGTTTGGCCGTATATCATTATGGCTTCCTTGGTATTTTTTCTCAGGCATTTAACAACTATGCTTCTATGCAAATATTCTTTGATTTATTGATAGCACTAATTCTAGTGCTTGTATGGATGTGGCATGATGCAAAAAAGACAAATCGTTCTTTTTGGCCATGGGCACTAGTCACGCTAATAATTGGCTCGTTCGGTCCCCTTTTGTATCTGTTACTGCGCAAACGCAGTTAGCAGATTAAAAGACTTTGTATTGCAAAAAGAAAGCCTTTTGCAAAATAAAACAAGGCTTTCTTTTTATCTAATTAAGTGTTAATCAGCTGTTTCCTCTAGTACAACTTTAATAGCCTTTGCGAGCATCTTTGCTGTACGTGTTTCTTCTTTTAATGTATTTTCTACCCCTCCAATGTTCACCATGATTGACCCCTCGTGCAGATCCTGATTATAAGAAGACACGCTAGCTATTCCTTCATCTTTTTGAACAACTCCTCTAGATACTAAAAAATAACGATATTTATGTGCTTTACCTTTATTATTTCTCCCCTACTATATTCAATGCAGCAGCTGCTTTTGGCGATCCCACGTAAAAAGCCATATGGGTTATTAAGGCGATGATCTCTTTTTCAGTCACTCCATTCTTTTTTGCCAGCTGCAGATGAAAAGGCATTTGATCAGTGTTGCCAATACTGATTAAAGCAGAAAGTGTGCTCAAACTTCTTTCTTTTGATGTCAAAGTGGGGTCTCTCCACACTTCCCCAAATAAGATATGTTCTCCATATTTCACAAAATCCGGAGCGAGATCTCTCATCTCGTTCAGTAGCTTGGATTCAATACGGTTATTCATAGCTATTTTCCCTCCTTTTGATTTACCATTTGTGCTAGGCCTTGCCCAAATGACCAGTTTTCAAGGGGTGTCTCGTTTAATGTAATAAAAATATTGTTTGTAGAAAGGTCTAAGTCGGCGTGAAGTCCCTCTGCAATGGATTGGTATAGGTTCTTTTTCTGCTCGACCGTTCTTCCTTGCCCGCACGTAATGGAGATATAAATCATGTTATCTGTTCTTTTTTCTCCCCTTTCTAAGAGATACTGTGAATCATAGAAAAAATGCTGAGATGGATACGGTAAAAACAGTTGAAAATAATCGTCTTCTGGGATGTGAAAATGTTGGATTAAAGAATGATGAATATGACTGCTTACTTCTTTTAGTTCCTTATGGTTTAATTGATGTTCTGGGTAATAAACGTTCACAAATGGCATCGATCATCTTCCTTTCTATATTTAGTGTACTTCCACTGTCTTCATTTGTATAATTGAAAATAAGTATAGTAATTATCGAAAAAACCGATAGAGATGAGGTTAGAAAGTGGAAATTAAAGAATTAACGACGTTTAAGACAATTGTGGCAGAAGGAACGTTTTCACTTGCAGCAAAAAAACTAAACTATGCCCAGTCTACCGTCACCACTCATATAAAAAAGTTAGAAAAAGACCTTGGATTTCTTTTATTTGAACGAGGCTGGGAAGCAACATTAACAAAGGAAGGTACGTTATTTGTAGAAGAAGTAGATAGCTTGTTGAAGCACTGGGAGTATTCCATATCTCAAGCTCAGCGTATAAGCAAAGAGGAAAAAGGAACCATCAAAATAGGGTTATCAGAATCGATTGCTCAAAGATTGATGTCAGCTATATTAAACTATTTAAATGACGAAAAACCTTACATACACTGCGATTTTACCATTGGAAACACGGCACTTTTATCAGAACTATTACGTCAAGATAAACTGGACTTTGCTGTTTGCGGAGAGAATACAAATCTTTCCGGCGTAACTTTCACCCCGCTTGGTAAAGAACAAATTCAATTTATTGTTAATACACCTAACCATCCACTACTGCAACAAGAAACAGTTGGAATAGCCGATATTATTCACTATCCCATTTTAATCGGAGAAAATAGCTGTTATTACTATCAATCTGTTAACCACTTTTTAGCAGAGAATAATTTAGCCTTTAAAACCGTTTACAGCTGCAGTGCCCTGCACCTCATTCCAGAAATGATGTTTGCACATGCAGTGGGGATTATTCCTAGAGGAACTAGTTTGAAGCCAACTAACATCCCGTTTAAAGTACAGGGGTTTGATCCTAAAATGCCTATAGGATTATTAATTTCTACTGAAAAAAGAACTTATTTAAGCCAGACAAAAAAGAATGTTATAGAGGTAATTAAGTCTACATTATCGTAGATGGAAACTTATTTAACGTAATGAATTCATTTATACAAAAATCCTTTGCTTCCAAAGCAAAGGATTTTTTTGTAGTTATAGAGAGCTTTGTCCCTTTTACAGATTAATATAATACTCATTCACTATCTCTATCATGGGCATAGTTTTTTGATAAGCTTTTTCTGAAATCTTGAGGAAGAGTCATGTTTCTAAAATTTAAACCAATTAATTCTTCAACTTCTTCATTTAAATAGGACCATTTAGATGGTGATGTCATTAAATGGTCTAACAAAATAGATTCATTAAAGCCTATCACACATATATCTAAGCTCCGCTCTCCCCATATCGCCCATTGCTTAGAAGACGAAAACCATACCACTTTTTCTGAATGATAGTAAGGAGCATCGGCAGGGCTATCCTCCGGTCCAATGTCTAAGGCATTCCTATACTCTTCACTTGATAAAGAAGTAGGAAGCTGCAAATAATTAAAATAGCCAAACTCTTTATAAAAATAATCTTTGGGATGTGGATCTAAAACAGCAACTGTAACTTCTTTTTCATTAAAGATTTTTGTTAAATATTGCACGGTAGGCCAAAAATCCTCACACATGCTCCAGTAGAACTCTTCAAATAAGTAATAATCACATCTTTGGTTAAATACTTGATGGGGCAATTCCTTATTCGTATTAAAGATACTTTTTAAATTTTTATTCGTGGATTGAAAGTCTTGGATATCTTTAATGAAAAAATTGGTGGGCTTCACAGTGTAGCCTCCTTTTTTATTAACTGGGCGTATGTTTGAACGGCGCGATGTTATCAACCTCGCATCTTAGTTCATAAAATTGGATGATTAAGGGGTGCACATTAGAATCATATGTTAAAGCTTCCAATGTCCTCTTGCCTAACCTTCTATCTACTAATGCAAGAGCTTGAAGAATAATATTCTCAGAATTTAATGCTCGATCAATGGTCAGCTGAGGATACTGGATAAAAGCGTCATAAACATGTTCAGCGTTAAAAACGCCTCTATGTTCTAGAATACTTGCAGTGTAGTCCATATCATCTACCTTGCCAATGAATTCTGGGAAACATTCATATAAACACTCTGGAAAGGGTTTGCTTGTTTTTCTCTTCACTTCCTCCCAGAGGTTATCATGTTCCATTAAATATTCTGCTGAAGAAGCATTAAAAACTTCCTTTTTATCTAAAGTAATCCAAATACGCGTCTGCTCTCCACGAGAAACGTTATATTTAGTTAAATGAATACTCAATCTATGCTTCAACTTACCACAGGTTAAATTCCCCATATCTTTCTTTACTTTTGTCCATTTCATACTATCCTTGTACTCCTATTCTTTCCTAAAACTATACGATTTGGCTTATAGAAACATTATATTATATAAGATATTTGTTTTTCCTAATGTATTCAGCATATCCATATACTTTATCAAGATCTATTTCTTCCTGCTCTTTCTCTTCCAAGTCAAGCACTCTTTTCTATCTGCGTACGAGTTATGCTAAACCGAATATTCAAACCCCTTCAACACAATAAAGAAGCAACCTCTCGCTAATAATGAGATTGCTTCTTGCACCTTAAAATTTGTCATACAAATTTCGTTTTCCACCTTCACAACAAAAATAGTTTGTGATATATTTCACATATAAGGATGTTCATATGAACTAACAAACTCTTGAATGTAAAATAGAAAAAGCTATTTCACTCCGATGCCAATACGATTGAAATAGCTTTTTTTATGCTCTTATTTCCATCACCTCATCCTTATCGCTAGCTCATTTCTTAGCTGCACGTTGTTTGGGTCTGTTTCCACTTGCTTCTGCATGTGAAGCGCAATCTTTTCAAAATCTATTTCATCATACTTGCTCATAGTCATACTCCTTTTAAATAACAAACATAAAAGCCGCCTCGATTTGTCAAGTAAGGCAGCTTTCACGAGAAATTTAATATAGAATCTGTTTTACTATGAATTATAGTATACTTTTCCGGTAAACATTATATTTTCCTGTAGAGACACACTCGTCTGGGTAGAGAATATAGTTAACTATAAATTTAATGATAAATATGATTTAGTTATTGATCATCATCTATTTCATTTTATAAAACGTAACCAATGGTCTACTATAATTGAATGTCTGAAATGTTGAGCACTAAAGAAAGAGAATGAATGATGGTTGGTCTATAGGAATGTATCAATCTTATTCGTTTAAAGACGACCATAAAAATAAGAGTAGGATTGTCATGAAGTTAATAAGATTATTGTAAGAAAATTATAGTTAAAATACTAAAGCCAAAGAAACATATAGCCTTCTATGGCTTTTTTACTGCTGATCAATCTGCGTCATCCTCTAGCTTAAAAAATCCTTTTTATATCGAACAGCAAGATATATACCTGAAGCAATGAATGCAATGGAATATTTAAATAAGAAGAAAATTTGCCACATATATTCTTTTGGGAAAATCAAGTCGCACAAAATGACTCCACACAGTACAACGAGGGCACTTTTTAAACCGATTTGACTTGTTCTTTCGTCAGACACACTCATGCCCATTTTCTTTTGAAAAACATATATTAAAACCGCTCCTACTATAAGAGATATAAATCCAATACAAATCAACATATTCCAGTTACTATTCGATTGTTCTGTCCAGGTTCTCAAAGGAGTAAAAATGGCATTTTCTATTTTGTCAGTTATCATTTTAATCCCTTCCTTTCACATAACTAAAAATATCGTTAACATCTACGTTAAAGAAATCAGCTATTCGAAAAGCTAAAACAAGAGAAGGCGAATAATTATTCTTCTCCATCACATATATAGTTTGTTTAGATACTCCAACTGCGTCAGCCAATTCTTTTTGAGACATCCTGTTTAAAACTCGGTGCTCATACACTTTATTTTCAACGTAGTCACCATTTTTTTCTTTCAATGTAATCACCTTCCTTTTTTTGACTACAACTATATAATACAACAAACTTTGATAAAGGTAAAGTAAACTTATACAAAAGATAAATATTATTATACAATTTAGGGAAATAAAAAGAGTTAGACTCTTAGCGAGGAGTCTAACTCTTTTTCTATTTCAACATCAAAAAATAAAGTACTCATTTCCTTTTACTGTTTAAAAACAGTTCATTTTCGTTTCTTCGCTAAAAACAATATTTGTTGATTAGTTAAATCCCATTAAGTTTTTCACCTGTTGAACATTCTCTAAAGAAGTTAATTTCTCTAATAGTAAAAAGGCCACATCAAACCCGGTGCTGGGGTTTGACGAAGTAATTATATTGTGGTTTACGACAATATAATCATCTTGAACAAGAATGATTACAGGCAAAAAGGATACGATTACTCCTTCTTTTCATGGGGAATTTGTGTTAAACGGCGTTTCTGATGCAGAACGAATTCAGCATATAGTTATCGAAAATGGAGGGTATTGTTCAGTTCTCAGTCCATTTCCCGACTTTATGAGATCTCCTACCTTCCTTCCCTCTCAGGATCCCGAAGGTTTTAATCGCAAGGAGTTTCATGAGGATCTGCAAAACGCTATATTGAACTTTTTATTACATTCTTGTTAACTATTAGTATTCTATATGTTGTTGAGACTTCTAAAGATACTAAAAGCATTTTTAAATCTTCTATCACATAAAGAGTGATGTTAAGCAAATTCACTTACTATGCCTAACCACTTAAAAACAAAAAAGAAGTAACCATATTGGTAACTTCTTTTTTTCCTATTCATACGTCAGATTTTTCACCTACAAAATAATCACTTACATTCTGTCTCTTAAAAACGAAAGCAGCGCTTCGTTAAATTCGTGTGCATGCGTTGCATTTAAGCCGTGTGGACCGCCTTTTATTAAGGCTAATTTTGAACCAGAAATGGCTTCATGCGTTCGCTTTCCGCTATATTCAAATGGAACGATCTCATCTGAATCACCATGAATAATAAGAGCAGGTATTGTAAATTTGGCTAAATCATCTCTGAAATCCGTTTTGCTGAAAGCAGCTATACAGTCTAGTGTTCCTTTAGGCGATGCGGCTGCTGCAATATCCCGGTTGTACAGTCGAAATGGTTCGCTGACTAAGCCCTTTCCGTCTTCAGCTCCAAAAAATGTTTTTGTAAAATCATCAAGAAAAGCTAAACGATCATTTTTTACGCCGTTTTCAAATTCTTGGATTCCTGCATCATCCAATGCTCCTTCAGGATGATCCTCTGACTTGTAAAGAAACGGCGGTACAGCTCCTGCAAATACGGCTTTTTCTACTCTATCTGTGCCGTACGTTCCTACATAGCGAGCTACTTCTCCGCCGCCCATTGAAAACCCGACTAGTGTCACATTTTTTAAATCCAAATGTTCTAGCAACTGATGTAGATCAGCAGCAAATGTATCATAATCGTAGCCGTCCCATGGCTGAGAAGACTTTCCGAATCCTCGGCGGTCATACGTTATGACTCTGTGCCCAGCCTCAACAAGAGCCGGAACTTGATATTCCCAAGATCGTCCGCTTAGTGGCCAGCCGTGAATTAAGACAACCGGCTTTCCTGTCCCATGATCCTCATAGTATAGTTCAATAGGTGCTTCATTTTCTGTTCCTACCGTAATTTTTGCCATTTTGCTACCTCCATTATATAGTCGTTCTTTATTTGGTTAAGTGGTCGTAACCCTAGCGTAGATCATAAAAAAGATGGCTAATTCTCCTATGATGAGCGTGCTGGGAACAATCAGTATTAAGTTAACAATAAAAAATACCGCTAAAATCCCTAAAAACAAGCCTAAATGATACACTTTCAAACGATGTTCTTCGAATCTATATTGGTGAAAAACAAGAGTCGTTGCCATGAAGTAAAGCAGCACGGAGCCAAATACAAAATATAAGCTGAATGTATAGTGAACTTCATGTAAAAACATGAGTTTAATTGATGCTGCAATCATGCTTAGAGACATGAGGATAAGTAAGTGTCCGTAAATAATCGTTTGCCCGGCTCTTTGAATAGATTTGTTTACTTTCTTTTCTACGTTTTCAAAGTACTGCCACCACATGGCAATGATCAGGACAAATGAAATAACCGCAAATAAGATTGTATTCCAGTCTCCTTTTTGAGGCTGTATCACAGCAAGAATGCTGACAACGGATTCTCCAAACAGGATTAATGTTAATAAAGCAAAGCGCTCTAATAAATGAGCGGTGTTGGTCGGTAATTTTGCCAGTCTATTATGCCCTAAAATAGGTAAAATCATGTCCACTGCAATTCCTGTATACAACACGGCGTAGCGAATCCATGAATCAAAAAAAAGCGAAAGAAGCGAGATAAAGATCCCAATCCCAAAGCATGTGCCTAAAAACACAGCAACTTTTTTTCTCTCACTCTGTTCAAATTTTTGAACAATAAGATACTGAAGAGCGGTTAACGCTCTTAGTCCAATATAGCCAATCAGAAAAGAGACGTAATATTGATCAAAATCTACAGACAGGCTTGAGATCATGATAAGAACAAACAGCATTTGAAGAATCATAAAGATGCGCTGATGCAAAAAGTCTTGTCCAAACCGGTTGATAAACATCGTTTGTCCGGTCCACGCCCACCATATAGGAATAAAAATTAAGACAAACTTTAACAAGTACTCCCCATGAATATACCCTTGTTCAACGTGAAGCAAAACATGCGTAGCAGTAGCAACCGCTGCCACAAATAACAAATCATAAAAAAGCTCCAGCCACGTAACTTTTTTTTCTTCCACTACTCCGCATCCCTTCCTATCATTTATAAGCTGTAGTGAATGTATTTTATTTTATATACAAGAGATGCATACTTCATGACAGGCAGCGTAGTAAAAGCTAGATGAGCCGACTGTTCATCAGTCGGCTCGCCTAGCTAACAATTGCTCTTATGTCGTTACGTTTTCTCCGTCACATAAATGCTCCATAGATGCCATTCTACTTTCATGTCTTATATGTAAAGAGAACGACCGATGCCAAAATGAAGCTCCGCTACGTTAAACGCCCTGCTTGCTGAAATCGCGCTGAGCTCCTCTATAGCTGCCCATTAAGTTTTGATATCCAGGAAGATGACTAGAAATTAAATTGCCAAAACCTTCAACGTCGTTTCGCCAATCACGCTGCAGCTCGCACGCTACGCTAAACCAGTTCATAAGCTGTGCGCCCCCGTGAGCCATACGCGTTAATGCTGCATCGGCTACTTGCTTATTAAACGTACCTGAAGCATCTGTCACAACAAACACTTCGTAGCCTGCTTTAATGGCAGAAAGCGCAGGAAAAGCAACGCAGACGTCTGTAACTACACCTGCGATGATCAGCTGTTTTTTGCCCGTTGCTTCAATGGCTTTAACAAAGTCTTCGTTATCCCATGCGTTGATTTGTCCAGGACGAGCTATCTTTGGCGCATCAGGAAACAAATCAACGAGTTCTTGCATGAGCGGGCCATTGGGTCCATTTTCAAAGCTAGTTGTTAAAATAACCGGTAAATCAAAGAATTTAGCCGTATCACCAAGAGCCAATACGTTGTTTTTAAATTCATCAACCCCATAGTCACGTACAAGGCCAGAAATAAGGCCCGTTTGGTGGTCAACTAAAAGCACAGCAGCATCATCTTTTGAAAGGCGAGAGTAAAGATCAGACATTTTATAATCCTCCTTAAATTAAGGCAAGTAAGGATACACGTACCTTTTTCGTTCCTTACAAGCGGTCTATAATTTGAACGGTTTTTTGGATTTCATTTATGATCTGTTAGGTAAAACATATATAGAAAGAAAAGTTGTTTCTGAGGTGAAGGTTCGTGAGGTGTGTTCTCTTTCTTAATCTAGAACAGGAACAGGCGCTTGATCAATCCAATGAATGAACTGCTGTAAGTAGCGCTGAAGATAACGTTTTGTTGATTCATCAGTTAGTACCTTTTGTTGAACATCAACTTTTTCATGAACTTGCGAAATCAGCATTTTTTGAAATGGTAAAACATGAACTTGCATAGCTTCCAGTACTTCTCTCGTTTGTTTTTGAGCAAATGCTGTACCGAAGCCTCCAGGAGTTGCTCCAATGAGACCAACCGGTTTTCTGTTTAAAACAGAAGAAGTCCGAGGTCTTGATGCCCAGTCTAAGGCATTTTTTAACACTCCTGTAATTCCGGAATTGTACTCTGGACTAACTATAATAACGCCGTCAACATCTTGAATCGCAGCTCTAAAGGATGCGACAGACTCTGGTGATCCGTCGGCTTCTAGGTCTTCATTAAAAAAAGGCAAGCTGCTTATTTCAATCCAGCGATATTGAGCTGAGTCATCTAATGTAGCCAATGACTCAGCGATCATTCGGTTATACGAATTCTTTCGTAAACTTCCACAAATAAGACCAATGGTTTTTGTCATCTATTCACCTCCTTACTTGGAATTAATTTCATATTACCACGGTGTTTCAAATATAGATATTAGTTTTATATATAGATAAATTAATTCCTTCTTTGTACCTAATTTGGGATCGACCTAGCATTTTACTATTACTAAAAGAATTCTTTCGTTAAAATTTAGTCTAATTCTCTCACTTCAAAAGGAATCAAAGCTCTTTCAATTTGATCTCGGTGGGTTTCGTACTGTTCAGGCAGCATGAGCTTTTCTCCCATTGTTTCAAGTGACTCATCATGTGCAAAGCCTGGAGGGTCTGTTGCAATTTCAAATAGAATTTCTCCGTGTTCTTTAAAGTAAATCGCATTAAAGTAATTTCGATCTCGAACAGCCGTCACTCCGTATCCGCTATCAGCTACGTATTTCTGCCATTCTAACTGATCTTCATCATCTTTTGCTCGCCATGCAATATGGTGAACCGTTCCAACGCCCATTTGCCCCCGTCCAATGGGCGTTAATTTTAAATCAATCACATTTCCAATGTCAGCTGATGATTGAAAACGTATAAAATCTCCTTCTTGCCCTACTTTTTGTAGACCCATTACATTTTCTAATAACTGAGCTGTTTCATCAGGTCGAACCGATAATAACGTAGCGCCTCCGAATCCTTTAATAGCAACATCCGAATTAATTTCACCAGTTTGCCACGTATTTTTTTCTCCTTCTTCTCTTTCAACAATCTCTAAATGTAAACCGTGAGGATCGTCAAACTCTAAATACTGCTCTCTAAATCGCTCCATCTTTGTAGCTGGAACTCCAAACTTAGCTAATCGTTGTTCCCAAAAGCCCATCGCACCTTTTGGAACCACATAGGAAGTTACGCCAACTTGCCCGTCGCCTATTTTTCCTTGTCGTGCATTTGCCCACGGGAAGAATGTGATAATCGTTCCAGGTTTTCCGCCTTCATTTCCAAAGTAAAGGTGATACGTTCCTGGATCATCAAAGTTTACCGTTTGTTTGACCAAGCGTAATCCTAACACGCCCGCATAGAAATCAACATTTTCCTGAGGATGACCTACAATCGCCGTGATATGATGAATACCCGCTGTTTTTTTACTCATTACTACCATCTCCTTCGATACATTTTTCGTCATATGTTTCGTTATCCCTCTTAAAATTACAACTATTTATCGTAAATATCTCGAATTCGAGATATTAGTCAAAAAATAAAAGCACCTTTCTTATTCCAACCCATTCTCTCTTTTAGAAAATAAAAGTATCGAGTGCATAATAACCTGGTCCAGCGATTGCTACACCGACTGCTACAACTAGCAGCGTAAGATTATATTCATATCCGTTTTGTGTTGCCCAGTATCCATTTGGACCGTGTACTTTCACAATCGCCATGACCATTGTTCCTACAATTAAAAGCGCTCCAAGCGGCGTAAGAAGTCCTGCAGCAAATAAAGCCCCGCCTACCAGCTCTGATAATCCAGCCATTAAAGCCATTCTAACACCTGGCTTCATTCCGATGGATTCAAACCAGCCTCCCGTTCCTTTTAGCCCGTGGCCGCCAAACCATCCAAACAATTTCTGAGTTCCATGGGCCATAAAAGATAATCCAATGACTAAACGTATTAACAATAAACCAATGCTCACCATTTTTTATTCCTCCTATTTTTTCATCACTTTAAAATCTCGAATTAAAATATCTTGAATTAAGGATAATTATAAAACCTTATAATTCCACTGTCAATATAAATTTTTATATTTTTTTGCAGCTAGTTGAAACGCTTAACGGCTTATTAGAAACATATTCATGATTTTATATGGATATGAGCACGGGGTGGAAAATATAACGGGTGAACTTTGTTGTTCTTACTAAAAGTGAAGTGGTTTTTGAAACGCAACTATACTTAACGATTCTGAGCTAAATTGAGGCCCTTTTTTGTATCAAAACTTATCTCAAAGCCTATAAACAGAAGCTTATACATAAATAAAAGAAGCAATCCCGTATCGCCAGAGTTTGCTCCTTCTATTTGGACACATAGAGAACACCCAACTGTTAGATAGTACTCGTGTATATAACTAACCGAAGTTTTTTTCTACTTTCAAATATTTAAGACCTTTTATTAAATAAGCTCAGACAATCGGAGCCATTTTTATTTTAGTTCTTTAAAGCCAACTGCACTTTACACTAAATTATAGTCTAACTCTTACCTCCGTACCATCCGTAGCTTTGACATCTACTAGCACCATTCCCTTATGTTTCTTTAGTTCCTTGACGATAGGCTTTAGCACACTTTTATCTATTTGCGGAAAAGTAAAATTCAGCTCTTTTCTTTTAAAATGCTCTTTTGTCCATTTATCTGCATGCTTCTGGATAAATTTCGAAAAAACAACGCTAATAGCAACGTTTAAAAGAGCATATGGAACTGGAATGCTAAACCGAACATCTTTTGTTTTCACTTTTACATGAATCATAAGCGAACCATTACTCAATGATGACTGAAACGGTATCTCCGTTTGCCGATTTAATATCAACAATTTGACCATCTAACTCGTTTTCAATTGCTTCAACAATCAGGTTTATGTCTATATCTTTTACATATTTTTCTGATTGAGGAATACTGGCTGCAATGCTGTGTCCAGCCATTAATACCAGCTTGACAAGCTTTATAGGCAAATTAACCTTCACATTATCGTTTTCAGTTGAAACAACTCGAATTTTTAACGTTTTATCTAAATACGCAGTCGGTTTCTTCAAAAGCTTATTGCTTGTTTCTTCTTTTTCTTTTAATACTTGAATGAGTTCTGATCCCTTTTCTGCATCAATTTTTCCTTCTTGAACCATTGTTAACACTTTTGTAATTTCATCTTTCATAGACAATCCCCCTATTCTTCTTTTAAAAGCTTGATGGCTTCTTCTGCTGTAATTTCACCATTTTCTAGCATAGACACAACTTTTTTCTCGTCTACTTCGTTTTTCTTCTTTTCTACATATCCAAGAGATGAAATGATGTCAGTCAGCTTGCCTCGAACCGTTGGATATGAAACGCCCAGTTCTTTCTCAACTTCCTTGATATTTCCCCTGCATGTTAAAAACACTTCTACAAAATGAAGCTGATCACTCGATAAGGAGGCCAGCTTAGATAATTCAAACTCATTTTCAATCGTCGTGTGACAATGGCTGCACTGCAGCTTTGTAATTTTTAACGTTTCACTGCAGACAGGACAACTTGTAAGCACTTTATAAGCCATAATCAAATCTCCTTCTTTTAGTTAATTTGATTATATAACAAATATTTAATATTAAAAACAATAAAATTAAATTAAATTAATAAAAAAATTAAATATATAAATACTAATTTTAATAATATTAATATCCCACTTTAAGTTATACCTACTAATAAATGAGATGCTTCAAACCTACAAAAATGAATATAAGATGAGATTAAATAAAAAAAGAGAAGGATAAACCCCTTCTCTTCAAAAAATATATGTGCTGTCTTCAGCGCAGACTTCACCATATTCCCCTCTGCATGTCAGTCAAAACACGGCTTGCACTGTTCATTTTTATTTATACCTTTACTCTTTCTGCTAAATGAATAGCAGCACTCACTAATAAAAGAGGTAAGATTGGCTTAACCTTACCTCTTGGAACTTGCTCTTTTATAGCAATATGATGTTGTACATTAGCCCTCCTTTTGTTTAAATGAAACTTTTTACAAATTGAGATTATTTCATAGGATTCTTCGACTTTTCAAATATAGATATTCCTTCATATCCCTTAAGTGTTTTTTCATCTAAAAAATCAAGAATCATTTCATTAAAAATATCTATTTCCATTGTGCTTATTGGGTCGAACGCATTTTCAAACAACGCAAGTGTGGCATTTGGAATATTGTCAAATAGTGTTTGTGAACCCTTTCTTTCGTCCACTCCCATGACTTTTTTATTTCCACCCATCACTAGTGTTGGGACCTTTATATGTTTTAACTCATTTGTATGAGTAGGAAATTCAGAGTTTTTTGCAAGGATTATCATTTCTTTATCGAATGTAAAAGAATCACGTAATACCTTCTTCGTGAATTCGTCCTTTCCATACACCTTCATCATCAGGGTGATAATGGTATCATAGGGCATCATTTTGAATACGGCATTGGACAACTTTAATACCAACCCTGACACCTTTGTAGGGATTTCACTGTACCCATTCGATAAAATCAGTTTATCAATGTAGCTAGAGTACTTTGATGCAAACAATTGAGCGGTAACAGAACCGTAGGATAAACCAACCAGATGAGTCTTGGTGATATTAAGTTCATCTAAAAATAATTTTAGGTCTTCCGCCATCACTCTTGCTGAAAATTTATCATTTGGAAAGGTTTTTGTAGATTCTCCGTGTCCCCTCATATCTAACATAATCATTTTATATCTAGAGGAGAAGGCATCTATTTGCGGGAGCCACATCTTCCAGCTACCTCCTAATCCATGTAAAAACACTATAGGCTGACCTTCTCCTCTTGCTTCATAATTTATCAGAGCTTTGTTTAATTCTACTTTCGGCATATTTCCCCCCGTTATCCCTTTTATCAATTTTTATTTTCCAAATAAGAATTCTGTGTCGAGGTGAATTTTCCACCTTGAACAATCCTGCTGCGTTAACTGCATAAGCGTCCCTATGATTTCAACATAAATATCCAAAAACCTGCTTGCCATTTTTAACACAATCATCCGGATAACAATTAGCGTACCAATTGGCAAGCTGATAATATTTTCCACTAAAGTGATAACCCTTCATTAAATTCACAGGAAATCCTAATATATCAACAAAAAAATACAGTCCAATTCGGTTTCCAATTGGACTGTATTTTTCATGAATTGAGTTTTTGTATTCGAAAACTGAATCCTTTACATCGATAATGGTCTGTGGTTTTTATTAATGCGCCTTCTGTTCAACATTAACTCTCTTGATAAAGAACGAGATAACCAATCCAACAATTGAAACAATAATCGCAAAGATGAACGCATGCTGAACACCGTTGGTAAAGGCAAGAACTTGGTTTAATGGATCCATTTTATCTGATACCGTCTCAAGGAAGCTTCTTGAACCTGATGACAGAATCGAGATTCCAACAGCTGTTCCAATTGCGCCTGAAACCTGCTGTAAAGTGTTCATAATCGCTGTTCCATGCGGGTACAGCTCAGGTGGGAGCTGATTTAATCCATTTGTTTGAGCTGGCATCATAATCATCGAAATAGCTATCATAAGCGCAATGTGTAACCCAATGATAAACCCTGTTGACGTTTCCAGCGTTACGGTTGAAAAACCATACATGGTGCCGACTACAATCAAAAGACCAGGAATAACTAGCCATTTGGGACCAAAACGGTCAAATAATCCGCCCATAACCGGTGAAAGAATTCCGTTAATCACTCCTCCTGGAAGAAGCATTAGGCCAGCGGCAAAGGTTGATAAAGCTAATGATGTTTGTAAGTACAGGGGTAAAATCATCATGGCAGACAGTAGTACCATCATGCAGACTAGAATTAATAAAAGACCAATTGTAAACATTGGATACTTAAAGGCTTTAAGGTCTAACATTGGCTCTTTCATCTTCGTTTGACGAATAGAGAAGGCAACTAGTGCAACAGTTCCAATCACAAGAGTTAGAATAACCTGTAGACTTCCCCAGCCCCCGCCTTCTCCAGCGCTGCTAAATCCAAATACAATTCCTCCAAAACCTATTGTTGAAAGAACAACAGAAATCATATCGATTTTTGGCTTTGTTGGTGTGGTAACGTTCTGCATAAAGAAAGCTCCAAACACCAAGGCAACCACTAATAATGGAAGTGAAATCCAGAAAATCCAGTGCCACGTTAATGTTTTTAAGATTAAGCCTGATACAGTTGGTCCAACAGCTGGAGCAAACATAATAACAAGGCCAATGATCCCCATTGACTTTCCACGCTTATGCGGTGGAATAATAACAAGAATCGTGTTGAACATAAGCGGTAAAAGTAAGGCAGTTCCCACAGCTTGCACGACACGGGCAATCATTAGCACCCCAAACGTTGGTGCGATAGCGGCAATAAATGTTCCGATAATCGAGCAGATTAGCGATGCTATAAAAAGCTGTCTCGTCGTAAACCGCTGAAGAATAAAACCTGAAATAGGTACCAGAATTCCTAACGTTAATAGATACCCTGTTGTTAGCCATTGTGCCGTTGTTTCGTGAATACCAAAGCCTGAAATTAGCTCTTTTAACGCCATATTTAGCGCTGTTTCACTAAATAAACCGATAAACCCGGCAATAAGAAACGACGTAATAATCGGCAGCACTTTGATGTTAGAGCCTTCGGCTGCTATTTGTTGATTACTCATATTAAATTGTCTTCCTCTCTTTTACGTACTCTTTTTGATAAATTTTTTTCTATCTCAATGATAAGTTGATTAGCAGACAAACAATACATACCGACATAAAGATTAGCAATAAGTTTAAGACATTGTGCTGATTAAGCTTTTTCTTTCTCTTCTCTTTTGCCTGGGTTGCTTTTTGTCTTCTAAATTCGTTTCTTCCCACAGTTACCTCTCTCTCCATTTCATTTCTAAATTACGTATGTAAACTGTTTCCCATTTATGTATATGCTTTTTCAATAAGCAAGATAGAACTAAAAAATGAAAAGAGGAAAGGCACATATTTATACCATTCCCCTGCACAAAGGAAAAATGAATTTCCACTTTGTATACCAGGAATATTGTAACACATCTATAAGTACTGTTTCTATCTAAAATATACTAAATAATGATATCTATATACCTAACTTAGTGCCCTGTGACAATTAAAATTTGTTTCTGTTATTTCATTAGCAATGACGTATATAGTCATTTTTGAATGTAATAGAAGTTCTGTTTATGTTCATTGGCTACTATGTATATTCTCTGCTTCACAACGTAATTTATAAAAATCCTGAACGAATGTGTTTTCTTCTAAAATGGATTCTTTCATTTTACGTAAAGTTCTTTTTCCTACACGACGGTCAAGCATACACAATATTTTTATTAACATATCATTCGACTTTAAAGATAATTCAATTGGTGAATTAAAATATTCCTCCAAAGCAGAAAAGAAATCATATTGTGCATAAATGCCTTCCGTTTTTAATTGTTCTTGAGCTTGTTCTTGGATTGCTCGATTATTAAAAACATTATCATAAGTAAAATCGTCTAACTGAATACGAATATCTCTTTCTCTATAATATTCTTCTTTTTCAGCAGTAATCGTACACATATTTAACATTTCTACTTTATCAACAGTTATAACAGCTCTACCTAACTGGTCATGTGCTTTTCGATAATTAATCACTTGAAAATCTACTCTTGAATGCAAAGATTCGCATACAAAACTCAGTAAACGTTTCTTTGCTTTGCTCCATTTTGGATGATACAGCAATAAACTCCCTCCCTTTCAACCTATTAAATTTTACCATTATAACATATCTGTGGTAGTAGAAAAGAAGTATATGCAAAAATTAAAAGAGCAAACTCTCTTACACGTGAGTTTGCTCTTTCTCTTCTTCATTCAAATTTCTTCATTTTAACTTATTGTCCCATATCCTTCATCCTTTTAAGAGCTTTTCTATATTCTTGATCTTTCATATGCAGCATTTTATCAGGAGAAAATTTAGGCTGGCCAAACTTTTTTAAAGCTTCTCTATACTCGCTGTCACCAATGACTTGATTCGAAACAATCTCTTTAGGCGAATGCTCAAAAACGGGAATAGCTTTTTTACTGTGAACCTCTTCGGTACTCAGCTTTTCTTTATTTTTTTCTTTATCATGCGGCTTGTGAGCCAGCTTGTGTCCCTTACCTGTTAAAAACATCAAAAACGAGAGAATGAATACCACAATGCTCAATACACACGAAAACGTAGAAAAGGTATGATACGTAATGATTTCAGATTTTACATGTAGAGACTGAGTAAAATTTTCTTTACTAGCAACCTGGCTCTCTGCACTTACCGTCGCAAGGTGATCTTTATACACCTTTGCAAAAACAATACTGCTGATTACAGGAATGACTGCAGATACTGTAACTCTTATAAATTGAACGGTGACCATTCGAGGGACTAAACTTGGTAGCGGTCCGCCTAAAGCAGCACCCATCAGACCTGCAGCGACTGTGAATCCTACTCCTGCGATTAAAGCTGCGAAGCTACTAACAAAGAGAAAAGCTGAAGCCTGACCGTCCAAATACATCCACTGTATGTTTACTCCCATAATAATAATGGCTCCTATAATACCTAATACCCCCGGCCCGACTTTATCATATAATACGGCACTTAATATGGCCGCAATCACTATCCCCGCAAAAAGCCCGATATAGATCAGTGAAATGTCTCCTTTATCAAAACTAGATCCACTTTTAAGCAATCCTTGTAGGGATAAAAGAGTGAGACTCATACTAATATTTCCTATAACAGCGATTAAGATAGCGAGAGCTGGTTTTCGAGAAGCCACTAATCGAAAGGGAATTAAAGGATTTTTAATATGCCATTCTGCTATAAATAAAAAACATAAAAAAATGATGCTTCCTACTATGCCTATCCATACATAAGTAGATGCCCATCCTGATTTTTGGAGATTAAGTAATGTAAACGTAATAAATGCAGTAACCATAAACATTAACGCTACACCGATGATGTCAAATGGTTCATGATGTTTGTTCTGTTGCTTGGCGTGATCATTTGTTAAAAATTTGTAGCTGAAGCATATTCCCAGTAAGGAAAGTACGGCCGCTATATAAAATAACCATCTCCAGTGTCCGTAGCTGTTCACTAACATTCCGAGAAAAATGCCCACAACGCTAGAGCCATAAAATCCACCAATAAGAATCAGTAATGCCAAGTTCCGTTTATAAATCGGAAAAGAAAGAACCAGCATTGGAATCATCATCATAAGTGCTAAACCCGTTCCTGTCCCTTGTAAAAACCGACCAATGCCCATTCCTAGAAAGCTGTTAGAAGCAATACTTACGATAGCTCCTATAAGAAACAAACACATCGAAAGAACATAAGTACTCCTCTCCCCTAGCTCGTGTCGAAGAATCGGTCCAAACGGAATACAAAATGCAAAGCTTATAATCCCTATTAAAACCGGTGTTATCGAAATATAAGATTGATTGTTAAACGTTTGTTGGAGAATTTCACGTATAGAATTTAATGAAGTGTTTAACATTAAACCAGGACCAATAGCTAAAACTGCCAGTAAGGAAATCTCCCAGTGTTTTTCTATTTTCATACCACAATTCCTTTCTGCCTTTCATGATTGTAAAATATCTTTATTTCAACAAACTAAAAAATAAAGCTTCAGTAAGGAAGCTTTATTTTATTTTCTAAACCTGCCACTCGAATTGGCCCTAGAAGGGTTAAACGGGTTAATTTATCAGCCATAAATGCAGGGCTAAATTTCATATCGCTTTCTAACCAAGAACAAATGACACCTATATGAGCTGATGTGATATAGCTAATCAGGATATCTTTAGGAATATCAAGTCCATCCTCTGCTTCTCCAATCGAAGAGATGAGCTCTCCGTACACTCTCTTCTTTACAATTTCCGTCATATGACTTCTGAATTGAGGCAATCCTCGGTCACTTAGCATGACTTTAAAATAATCCGCGTGTTCGTAGATGAATTCAAAAAGCTTTAAGAAAGAAACAGACTCGTCTTTTTCTTCTACTTCTGAGGAAGTCTCGTTATTTTGTTTAGGCTTTACTTGCTCTATTAGCTCTTCTAAAACTTCATTCATGATCTGAACAAGAAAGTCTTGCTTATCTTGATAATGTAAATAAAAGGTCCCTCGCGTTAATTCCGCTTTTTCCGTAATTTCTTGAATCGTAATGGACGTGACATCTTTTTCTTTAAGAAGTTCGACTAAAGCGTCTCTTAAGTATTTATTTGTTCTTTTTATCCTGGGATCTACTTTTGTTTTTTTAGACATAGTTGATCTCCTTATATCAATTTTATTAAGACATACGATGGACTATTTAAACTATACTGTATCGTCAACATACATTTTATACATAATGTAAACTAATGAACATCATGTATATTAAGTCTCACAAAGTATTGCCAATCTGTCAATATCAAAAATTGGGTAGGGTTAAAACATTCCATTATTAGAGATGGATTGCGTGAACTCAAGAGTGAAATCTTTTTTAAAAACGTTCAAAAGAAATGGTATTAGAAATGAAGGAATAGTAAAAATTGATATTATGGAGGTGTTTTCTTATGAAAAAGTTTGAAGTAACGTTTCACTTAATCAATGGTGAAATCAGTCATATAGTTGAAACTAAATCACTTATTCGTGCAAAGAACTACATACAATATAGATTTGAAGATAAAAGTAAAGTATTGGACTTAGCAAATGACTTGGTACTCGTTAAAAGCAGCGTTCAATACTTTACCGTAGCTGAAAAAGAATAAGTAACGATATAAACGGGGTATGAATTGCTTGTTACACCGCTGTTAATTTCCATGCAAGGCTTCGCTTTTCGCAGGCGGCAAGTGAGCCCGCAGGAGTCTTTTGCCTTGCTGTCCAATTAACGGCTACAAGCACCTACATTCACCCTCATAATAAAAAAGATCCGAACAGTTTATCGTTCGAATCTTCCTTCCACTAAACTTCTTTTAAGCTCTTTTCTCGCTATTTTTTCACCCAGTGGTCATTACTATCCTTTTTGTACTTTGTTTTTACTGCATTCCACGCAACTTTATGCGCCGTAGCTTCTTCTTTGTATTCGTCACTGGCTGAATTAAATGCTTCTTTATAAATTTCCTGAGCATGATGAGGAAGATTATCTTTTACTCCATCAGGCAGTTCTTTTAATGAATTGTAGGGCATATAGTATTCCTCCTTGAAAACGTCTTTTACTAATGATTTACCTGTTCTTAATGAGTATAAACATTTAATAAACTCTGAAAACGAATTGGAGTTTTGACTCTATAAAAAAGAGCAGCACCTCTCTAGGAAGCCTGTTCTTCAAGTGAATCTAATTACCCTTTAAACATCAGCGGGGAAACGCCCTTGCTTAAGTTCCATTTGCTTAAGGTAATCAATTCAATTTCTTGATCAGCAAAGAAACAAATACCTTTTGCATTTTCTACAGGATAGATTCTGCTCGTGATCACTTTCTCGCCTTCATTAATAAAAACTTCAATTGAAACCTCGTAAGAAAAAATAATAAAAAATTTTATCGATTTGACTTGATTTTTAATTGTAGTAGTAGCATTAGAGGGGATTTTTGTACACTATCTCTTTTAATACTTAATGTAGGGTGATTCAAAAAAGTAAAAAGAGCTGGATATCAGCTCTTTTTACAAAATAAACTTATTGCGGTATTTTCACTTTAAAAGGTTTAAATTTAACTGGTTTTAAAGAGCCACCTTTAAAACCTATATCTCTTGACTCGCCGTTTTCATCGAATTCGACTCCTCCCCCGTCTGTTGGAAGAGATAAATAAGGAGTAACGTTTAATTCAGTAACATGTGAGTCAATTGGATCAAACTTTTTATTACTCTTAAACACTAGCTTATCTTTCACTTTTTGACCGCTTGCTCCACCTGAATGGCTTGTAATTTCCTTTCCATCTTGATCAACTACTTGGAATTCTATATATCCAACTCTGCTTAGTTCAAAGTCCTCTCCTTTTTCAGAACTCTCATAAGATATGTTCATACCTGTTTTACTTAAAGATAAGTCCTTAACATTAAGAGTGATGCCATCAACATTCTGTAATTGATTAATAGGAACCTTCTTAATATCCGTAATTTTTTTGATTGGATTTGAGAAATACCACGTTTCCCCATTTTCACCGTGTAAGATTAATCCAAGCTCAAAAGCATTTGGCATATCTTCGGATACGTTTATCTCCTGAATGGCCGTTCGAGTTGTGGCAGATTGAACTTTTTCTTCATATCCACCCGAAGATCCGTCAGGTGATTTTCCATTTATGGTAAAATCCATACCGCTACCAAAATAATATTCTCCCAATTTTTTTTCTGATTTTATGATATAACTAAGGCTAATGCCACTTTGGTCGTATAAAATTTCATCAAGCGTAACAGATATTCCATTAACAGTTTGGGTCTCTCCAACCTGGCTGGTCAGTCCATTTTTTTGAGCTTGTTTCAAACCAACGGAATTAGAATCTGCAAAAACAGAACCAATAAGAGGTATTTGAGACAAAGTGCTTGCTAAAGCTGGAGATTGATAAGAAGAAGCAACTAATAGTCCAAAAGCGACTGCCACACTAGACAAAGCATATAAGCCTTTCCTTTTTTTATTACTGATTTTATGGCTATATTTATAACTTACCTTGTTACCACTCATTTGTGATTCTGCTTGACTGATACCTGCTTGAATAGCTGACCGAACCTGTTCTTGTGGGAAATTTTCTACATGCTCATGAGATTCTTTCATTTAATTTATAGCTCCTTTCTAATTCACTTCTCAATTTTTTCTTTGCTCTACGTAGATACGTTTTTACTGTACCAACCGGTTTTTCCATCACGTCCGAAATATCCTGAATGGATAGATCATGGTAGTAAAATAAGATAATAGACGTTTGATAAGATGAATTAAGTTTAGATAATGCCTCAGTTAAATGAAAAGATTCAATTTCTTTTTCTTGTTTTTCATCTAACCTCTTTAATAATTCGTGTTCTTCATAAGGTACGATTTGTTCTCGTTTCTTTAATAGCTTGTAACACTCTCGAATAAGGATTTTAAATAGCCAGGTTGAAAAATATTCTGGTTCTCGCAAGTGACCTATCGCCAGAAAGGCTTTACATGCTGTTTCTTGGATAACATCAAGAGCATCTTCCTTTGTTCCAACATAAGAAAGAGCTTTATAATAAAGCATTTTCTCTTCTTGAAAAAGCAGCTCTTCAAAAGCTCTGCTGTCTCCGTTTATTGCTTGTTTTACTGTATGTATATTATGTTTCACAGTATTATCACTCCCTTCATTAATTAGAGTCGTCTCAACAAGCAAAAAGTTTCATTATCTCCATTTTTTTCAAAAAATATTTTATTTTTACTATCTATAAAGTAAAATATCAGCGATAAATACCCTATGCTCTTGTGAAAACGATTCGTGACATCTGTACATGCTGCATGAGAAGAATGGTGTGCTCCAAGTTTCAAGTTACTTAGATAATTGGATGGATGAGTCTGTTGCTTTGGATAAAACACATATCCCTTGTTTTATAATTAAAAGCATCATTATTTCTGATCCTCTTGCAGTAGTCATTTCTCGAATAAATTCAAAGCCTTGCAATCCACATCCAAGAGCGAAGAACAAGATGTTGTACTTACATAACAGTACGTGGAACTAAAAGTACGTATCTTTCGAAGGAGATTATAAATAAAAAATAAAACGCTTTCATTTCTTATTCTATTCAATTGTTTTCTTTGTTAAAATGACATTATAGGGATTATAGCAGAAGGGCAGATGGGACATATGAGTACAAATCTATTGATCATTTTAGGGGTTATATTTCTGACAACAGTTGCTATCACTATTTTAATTAAGATTCCTGAAGAGGAATAAACTACATCATAAAATAAAAAGCCACCTCATTCTTTTGATATTAAAAAGTGAGATGGCTTTTTCGAATTTTAAGCATTGCAAAAGTTTAAGAAAGATTAGGTCTATAAATAATTATAGCATATTAATTGAAAGGTTGTCATACAATTTTAGATAGAAAGAATCCCCTTCTAGTAAGGTATATACGTAAACATTGTGTGAAAAAACAAGAATTTTATTATGTCGTTGCTGTACATACTACATTTTAAGGAATTCATATGATAGTTAATTAAAAAAGAACTCCACTTATGGTAATCAATGATATAATTACCTTTAACTGTATAAGAGGTGATTTTGTTGATAGAAGATTTATTTGGAGGAACACTACCGTTTTTGCCTTCCAAGGAAACAATGGCTGCTAAAAAGAAACTTAGTCTATTACGTAAGCAAAAATGGTTTAGAGCTGCTTAAGGAAGAACGGCTTAGCTGAGAAAGGATCTACGAACAATGAAAAAATCGAATAAAGATCACTTACTTTGGAACATGTTAAAGCTATGGATTTCTATACCTAGAAATATTCGTGTAGCATTTCTTTGGGCTTTTATTTTAGGAATCTCCTACTTGGGGTGGGTCAAGCTAGCCCACAGATTTATTTAGCATTAGTGATTTACCTCTACTAAAATTCATTTTAAGCAAACAAGAAGACTAGAAAAGATAAAAAGCTGAACTAAGTATAAAATTAAAGGAGCACTGTCTTGAGTCGTTTTATAAAATTAGTTGTTACTTCCCTTTTATCTACTGCTATTTTTAGTGCTGTCTACGGGATAATCAGCTTAACACCTGAAAGTGAAAAAGAACCTAATATTTATTACTTCAGCTTTACAGATACATTCGTATTTACATTTATGTATACTTTACCCGTTTATATAGTTGTTGGACTTATTTGTTCCTATCTAATTGATATGCTAGCACATAACAGGCAGACAAGAAAAATGTACTTGTCTAAACTCTTAATGTACTCGTTAGCAGGAATAGTTCCTGGTTTAGCATTTTACTTTCTGTTTGAAGGAATTCAGTTAGATTATCAATTGTTATTTTATTTTTTTGCCCTGGGTATTTTTGCATCTAATACTTTTTATCATGTTTTGCTACTTATAAATAAGGTTTTTAACAGAAAGAAAATTTAATTAAGGTTTGCTTTTGCTTCTAACGCAAACGTACATTATGATACAGAAGGATTTTCATATATATTATAAAAAAGAATAATTTCAGAAAGAGGAAAATGTGTGAAACGTAGTCGATTGTTGCTTTTGTCGTTAGTTAGTAGTTTGTTAGTTATTTCAGTATCGTTATTCCAGTGGGATCTGGTTGATATGATAACGGAATTTTTAATGTTGCCTGTTTGGTTATTTGTATATGCCTTCTTTATCATCATAACTGTATGGGCATTGATTCATCTTTTTAAAAATAGAAAGTGGCAGCCGCTTGTTATTCAGCTCATTACTATTATATTATGGTTCTTCTTTCCCTTTACTCAAGTCAACTTGGATTTGAACTTTAAAATCCATCAAGAGAAGAGAGAAGAAGCTGCGGCTAAAATAGAAAATGGCATGATTAAACCTAACGTACCCGATAGTCCATCACTTATTCAATTGCCAAAAGAGTATACTCAATTGTCTAAAGGTGGAGGCGACATTGAAGTAGAAACAAAAGGAAAGTCGACATCAATTCTTTTCTTTACGTACCGTGGGATGCTAGACAATTTCTCAGGATTTGTTTATGACCCAAATGATCATAAACCTTCCAAAAGCGATTTTGACGGAGATTTTAAACAGATAGAAAAAGTACATAAAAACTGGTATTATGTATCTTCTTATTAAAAATAGATACTACTTAAAAACTGGCCCCAAATCGTTAGACACTGTCTGACAATTGGGGCCGGTTTTTAATTTTCATTCTTTACTTCAAACTCTCTACTTCAGAATGCCGTTTTTTATCTACACGGTCAAAGTAAGCTTGTTCAAGAATTTGCATATAATCAGCCTCGGTAATTAAGCGGACGTTACTTGGCGTTGAGTTGTTTTGCATAGCCAACTTTACAATGCTCGGAAAGTCTTCTTTCTTTACACCCTCTAGCTCTTTTAATTTAGGAATATTTAATGATTCTGTTAATTCTATAATTCCTTGAATTAATTTTTCAACAGCTATTTCATCTGAATCTGAATCTTTGGCAAAACTCATATACCTTGCTAATGTAGCATGCAGCTGCTTATTCTCCATAGAATTAAATCGTAATACGTATGGTAAAAATACTGCGTTAGCAACTCCATGCGGGGTATCATAAAGTCCTCCAAGCGCTTCTGCTAAGCAGTGTACCGAGGCAACATCTGCAGATCCAAAACAAAGGCCAGCTAAGAGACTTCCTTCCAGCATATCTTGACGAGCCGTTTCATTTTTACCATTGCGGAAAACGATAGGCAATGCTGAAACAATCGTTCTCATTGCTTGAGCCCCAAGCGCTTGTGAAATAGGATTTGTTACTTTACACGTATAACCTTCAATCGCATGAACGAGTGCATCAATGCCAGTCGCAGCCGTAACAGAAGGAGGAAGACTTAATGTTAGTTCAGCATCAAGAATCGCCAAGACAGGTCTTAATGAAGCATGTTTGAGCGTCATCTTTCGATGTGTAGATGCCTCCGTAATTACAGCAGACCGAGTAACCTCTGAGCCTGTACCTGAAGTAGTTGGAATACAAATAACTGGTGCAATGTTTGAATACAAAAGCCGTCCGTCTGCATAGTCAGATGGTTCCCCGCCGTTTGGACCGCACAGTGCAATAGCTTTTCCTGTATCCATAGCACTCCCGCCCCCAATAGCAACAACTGCATCTGCACCAAATTCACAAAATAATTTAGCACCTGCCGAACAATTTGTATCTCGAGGGTTTTGTTCAATTGAGTCAAACAACAACACACGGTAACCAGAAGCCTCCAAGGCAGTTACAATTGGTGAAACTAGTCCTGCACGAACCACACCTGGATCACTCACGACTAAAATTGATGAACCGATATTTAAAGATTTTAGCATTGCTGGTAATTCTCTAGCTTTGCCCATCCCTACCTCAATTTGTGTAGAACAAAAATAGTTATAAGATTTCATTTATATCCCTCCGGTTATCTAAACTTAAATACCTGTCTTAAGAAGCACTGTTTTTTCATTTCACCATGGCCTGTAAACTTACTTGTTCCACTCTGAAGCTAATATACCCATAAAATATGTATCTACGTATTTCCCATCCACATAGGCATGATTTCTTAATTTCCCTTCGATAATAAAACCAATTTTTTCATATAGTGCAATTGCCTGTTCGTTTATTCCTCTTGTGGTTAAATAGATTTTATTTAGACGAAGCTGTTTAAATCCTAAATCAATCATTTGCTCCATAGCCATTCGACCATATCCGTGACCTCTAGATTCTGAAGATAGGAGAATTCCTATACTAGCTCTTCCATGTCCATGGTCTATATCCTTCAGAAATATCCACCCAACTAATTCTTTTTCATCGCTTTCAATTCCTAGAATTAAATCGTTGTTCATTCTTTTCTTTTCTACTTCTTGTACCACCTCTTCATAAGTTAAAGGTGTTCTGCCTATCATTCGTATTGCACGTTCATCATTTAACCATTTATGAGGGTTAATTCATCGGTTTGAGATATTAAATCAATTCTCTGATTTCCTTTTTCATAATAAGTCGAGGCCCCTTCTCGGTCCCTTTCCTTCCACCCTTTTGATTTGATCACTAATTTATATCCTGACGGTATGCCGTTTTCTTCAGAAGCTTTAGACCATTCATATATGTTTACACGTTCTTTTCCTTTTACTAACTTTGCATTTTTAGGGACAGGGAAACCGAAAAATTTATCAGATGGGATATAGGCAAAGAATAAACCCCATTACGTTATTCCGATGTAATAGAAGAAGGATTTTTACTTTTTAAGATAAAATAGTTTCTTAAAGAGTCATAAAGGAGTTGATTTTATGTCTAAACAAACAAAAGATATAAAAGAAATAAAGCTTTTGGATTCTCAAATTTACTTATGTGATGAAATTAGAAAGTTGTTGAGAAAAAAAGAAAAAAGAAGTCTAGCCTTTGAACAAGAGTATACAGAACATGATATATTACACATTGCTTTAAATAGATTAATGAGTGAGTTAATCTCTAGACATTAAAAATTTCATCTATTATATTTGATATTATTCGAAAGAAATAAGTTTAATATAAAAAATAGACAGAATATTTTATCAATATCTTTACTTTGTAAACGCTTTCGTTTATACTAAGTATAGGTTGGATGGCATGAGTGGCTGTCATAGTATTTAGCGTAGGCGGGGCTGATATGAGGGAACAGGGCATAGAAGAAATGTCCTTTTTTTGTTTGGGCAACATTTGTTAGAAACTAGGAAATGTTATAAAACTTCTTTCAAACGCTTTTTTTTGTTTCATATGCCCTATCCAGTCTAGAAATTGAAAAAGACCACCTCTTCCCAGTTACAAGAGGTAGCATTTTTTAAAATTGAATGAACAGTAGTCGTTAGATAATGCTTTATTGTATTTTGAGTAATTTGCTTAATTTAAGAAACGGTATTCATAGACAACATATTCACCGCTTTTTCTAACAGTAAAATATCTTCTTCAACCATTCTTTTCATATCGTCGAGATCCAGTTGAATATATTCTTCTTTTAAACGTTCTAATTCCCTGACAAACAGGGATCCCGTATAGTACCTATAATTTGTCACTAATATTTATCCCCTTTGTATGCTCTTAATAGATGTAATTCCCCTTTATTTAGATTAACAACCAATAAATGCAAGATTTTTTCAAAAAAATCTTTCTCTGATGTAGGCAAAGGGTTTTTAACTTTATTAGAATAGGAAAAATACGTTATTAATGTGCCAGATTTTTAGTTTCATATACATACAACGTTTTATCGTTTTACTTTGATGTTAAATCAAATTTATCTTCTTTACCATTCCATTTTATTGTCACATGAAAAGGAGCGTTGCTGCTTTGGGTCGAACACCCACTGCAGCTTCCATTTAAATTAATTTTCCCTTCTGTCTCGTCATCCGTACCTGATAATTTGCTTGTTTCCCCTTCTACAACATAAGAAACTTTTCCTAATTTCTCTTTGTCTTTTCCTTTATAAATGATACTGCCTTGTCCGTTTTGAGTATTCTCGCCTTTATTTAAAAGATACAAAGCTTTCCACTGATCCCCTTCCCCTTCAAAACGCACGCTTTCTTCCTTACTCCCACAGCTACTCAATACTAATAAAAGAATAGACATGAATCCTAAAAACAACAAATTTCTTTTCAATTTTGAATCCTCCTACACGGTAAAAAAGCAGCCATATTATCCTATTGGGTAAATTTTTATTATTATCTGGCCTTTTTTTAAGTAATTTAAAGTGAGTTATTTTTCAATATGTTCTCCTGTTATTGGAATAAAACCATTTTTAAATAAAGCGTACCATTCTTCTAGTTCTTTACTCTTTAAAACATTTAATTTATTTAAAATGTCCTTCGAAAATTCTAATGCACCGCTTCCATTAGCTGTAATTAGACAGCCATCACTAACAGATTGTTTTTCTATATAATTTTCATCCCCTAGATAATTAGGTGCTCCTTCTTTCAAATAAGGTAATGAATTACCTGTATGTTTATTCTGATCAAGAAACCCATAGTTCCCTAAAAAGGTCGTTGCATCACAAATCGCTGCAACCGGAATGTTATGTTCAAAACAAAAGCTCACCAGTTTCTTTACCTGATGATTTTTCTCTTCTCTCCATCCCGTTCCCCCAGGCATAATTAACATCGCAAAGTCCAGTTTAAAAGGAAAGTCTTTTAGGCTGTAATCTGGAAGAACGGTCAATCCTCCCATTGAAGTTTTGGGGTGTTTGTCGATTGCCACTGTCTGAACTTGAAATCCTGTTCCCTGTTTATTTAACTCAGCTGTCACATAACTGGCTTCCCAATCAGCAAAACCATCTGTAATAAAGACCATCACTTTTTTCATACATACACCACCCCTAATTCTTGATTAGAAATATAACTAAGTACATGATCAATCACCTATTTTAATTTACCACTTTATATATATAGTGTAAAATAACACCAATATCAAACTATTACGTTTAAAAACATCTATCTATAATTGAGCAATGTTTCCATCTAAATCATGGTTTCTCTTCTTCTATTAAAGGGAATTAAACCCTAAAAGTGAACCTTAAAAGGAGACCATCATGGTTACAATTGAATCAATCATAATAGGTATTGTTTTTATTCTCATTCAACTATACGCATTAACGATTGTCGAACGTTCTCCAATCGGAGAACAAAAGCTGCTCTCATTATCAGGCGGTGTAGCTATTGCTTATGTATTTATTTATATCTTACCGACGCTTCATAAGAAACAAGAAGAGTTTGGAGGATCGCTAGCCCTTGATACTGAACTATATTTTCTTGGTCTTCTCGGCTTACTCGTCTATTTTTCAGTGTATTCATTTGCTCAGACAAAAGCAGCCACACACCTAACGGAACTGACCGTTTATATGGTACAGGCTAGTTTTTTTATGATTTATTCTTTTATCATTTCTTATGTCGTGTTTTCAACCGATGTTAAGCGAGTTGAATCAGTATTCTACGGACTGGCTATCAGCCTTCATTTTATCGGATGGTCTTACCATCTAGGAAAAAAACATCCGCGCTTACACAAAACTAGAGGTCGCTATATGCTGGCCGGAGCAACTTTTCTTGGGTCAATTCTGGGCGTTTTCGGACCCTCATCAGGACTGCTTATTGAGTCGATGATTGCTTTTAGTTCAGGTGCAATGTTATTTAACGTGATCAGTAAAGAGCTCCCTTTTGAAAAACATGCGCATTTGCCTACCTTTTTAATCTCATCTCTTGTCTACGCCGCTACAATGATTTCGTTAAAAGCTTTTTTCAATTGGTAGTTGCGAGGTGTTGGGACAAAATAAAAAGAGCAGCCATAAAGGCTGCTCTTTTAAAGTATGGTTTTTATTACTAGATACACTGCAGCAATCGATGCAAGAACGATAAGTACATTCAAAATGCGATGTTGAGTAGCTAAGTGGCCTCGCTTCATTTCTGCACGAGTCAATGGTTTATTTTCATCGTGATTTCCACTCACTCTATTACATCTCCTATCCTGTTTAGTTATTGGTTCTGCCAATTTAAGCAATAAGCTGATCTTTGTCAGCTGCTTCTTCCTTTTTTATCTTCCCTCTACATAAGATATAAAAAACACTAAACATAACAATCGACCAAATAAGATTAGCTCCTGGCTCAGTGTTAGCTACCTTAAACAAACTCGGTATAGATCCGAAAACAGAATCGTCCGTTGTAAGGAACAGAGCGAGAAACATGTTGTTGGCTGCGTGTGCGCCAATGGTAATTTCTAAGCTTTTTGTTTTAATCGCGATATATGTAAGAGCAAAACCAGCTACAATATAATCTAGTCCCACCAATATAATGGATTTATTCATTTCAGGATTAGCAAAATGACCTATTGAAAACATTAGCCCAACAATAATAGCAAGTAAAATTGGACGCTTCACTTTCTTACTCACCCATTGAAGAAGAAGTCCTCTAAAAAACAGCTCCTCCGTTGTTGTTTGAATAGGTACTAACAAAAGCGTAATCAGTACTAACAGGGCATACTCTTTTAAACTTACATGATTCCATGAATAATCCGAGTGGTTAAACACGACATCAATTAATTGTGAAACGATTAGTAACAGACTAAAAGCTCCAAAAGACCATATTACTTTCTTCCAATTCACACGTTTGTTAGCAGTGATTAATGATTTCATTTTTCGTTTGTGAATAAAACGAATCCCGATCCATAAACCAAAAATCCAGCATATGTACATAATATGAGACAACAGAAAATCAAGATTAGCATTGATTCCTACAGCTACCCCACTATCAAAATCAAAGTATGATTTTCCACTTTCATCAGCTGAAACCATTATCATTTCAGCAATAATATAAATAATTGATCCTAACAGCATAAACACAGAAGCAAGGATTGTTGTACTTACATAACGCTTCCAGCTATTTTTTCCTTCTTCCACATTTAAATAGTTTTTCATTTCATTCTTACTCCCTCAGCCTTCTCTTCTCAATTACATCGTTCTTCTCTACTTCGTTGTTGTCTAGGCAATGTAAAAATCTATTAGGACCCGAAGTCCTGCCATCATTTTAACTACCGCCTGCTTTTTACCTTTGAAGATAAGGAAAGAGACTGACAATATGAAGACATTACAACTCTACCCATTACCTCTCTATATAAAATTTAGCGTCTTAAAAGCCGTTAAAAAACAGCTTTTTCTAAAAGAAGACTCGACACCAAGTCATCGTTAACCTTTATATCCTGCTCATACGTGCCCGCATACACATAATTTTGAAGAAAATACTTGCTACTCAAGAATATATATCCTAGAACAACTAAAATAAATATTTTTTTCAACATCGTCCTCACCTTTTTATCTAAAGTTTTCCCCTCACGGCTGCTACCACAACCGCTAAGGGCTTATCCATAAACAGCTTTTCATTTTTTAAAATTAGCTACCATTCTATCTAACATCGCAAAAATGCATTTAAGTTACAAATATATTACATTATTATTACAAATGTAACAATTACATTATAACTAAGAAAAAGAGGATAATCAATATGAAGTGCTCAGTAAGACTAATAAAATTGCTAGATTAATATGATGCGTGTAAATAAATCCAAAACATGTTGGAAAAGACGTTTGTTATTAAACAGGAATATTTAAAGAACAAAAAAAGCAAACTCCCTACCGTTAGGAGTTTGCTTCTTTTATTCAAGAGTTTTTATAACCTATCTCATCTTGACACTCTTCTAAAGGAGTGATTAGATATATATGTTAACCATTTAAAAATTAAAGTTAACTAATTTTATTGTCGGTGGTGAGAGTGTATTGTATTGGGAAGAAGATATTAAGAGAGAACTTGCCTATTTAGATGAAATTTTTCAAAAACGGCACCTTGTTACTACAGAATTTGCTGAACAACCATGGCTTACAGTCAATGGACGTAAAATGTTAAACCTTGCCTCTAATAACTATTTAGGCTATGCAGGAGATAGTGGACTGAAGAAAACAATGAGTGATGCTGTGATGACTTATGGAGTAGGAGCAACAGCTTCACGCTTAATAGTAGGAAATCACTCTCTTTACGAGAAAGCAGAAAGATCCCTTGTTAATTGGAAGAAAGCTGAGGCAGGACTTATTATCAATAGTGGTTATAATGCAAACCTAGGAATCATCTCAGCCTTGGTTCCGCGTAATGGCTTCATCTTCAGCGATAAGTTAAATCATGCAAGTATCATTGATGGGGCCCTACTGAGCCGTGCAAAACTTCAGCGCTATCGCCATAACGATATGAACCACCTAGAAAATTTATTAAAAAAAGTTCCCTTGGAGTCACGGAAGTTAATTGTAACAGATACTGTTTTCAGCATGGATGGTGATTTCGCCAAGCTCAAGGAGCTTGTTAAATTAAAAGAGCAGTATAACGCCCTACTAATGGTTGATGAGGCTCATGCAAGCGGTATATACGGAAGAAATGGTGGAGGATATGCGCATTTTCTCGATCTACAAGATAAAATTGATATTCAAATAGGAACGTTTAGTAAAGCGCTAGGGTCATTTGGAGCTTATGTTACCGGAAAACAGTGGCTCATAGATTATTTAAAAAATAGAATGCGAGGACTCATTTATTCAACTGCTCTTCCCCCTGCTATACTCGGTGCAATAACGGCTGCAATTGAAAAGGTGCAACAAGACACAGGGCGTCGCGCACTTCTTCAACAACATGCACTATTTTTCAGGAAGGCCCTTACATACGAAGGATTTAACGCATGCAAAAGTCAATCTCAAATCATTCCAATTTTGACGGGAGAAAACAAAAGAACAATGCAGTTTGCAGAGCGTTTACAGAAAGAAGGAATTGCTGCTATTGCAGTTAGGCCTCCTACTGTTCCTGAAAATAAAGCAAGAATTCGTTTTACTGTAACAGCCGATCATACTCGAGAAGATTTAAATTGGGCCATAAAGAGAATTTCTCTAATTGGAAAAGAAATGAGTGTGATTCAATGAAACAAGCCACTATTATAATATTTCCCGGATGGGGAATGGAAAAAGCAGCGTTTCATCCGATCATAAAACCATTGTCTACTATATGTAACGTTTTGTGTACAGACTGGAGAGGTGTAAAAGAACTAAGTGACTTTAGAGAACGAGCAATCCAATTGCTTACTTCTACTCAAGGTACTGTTTATTTAATGGGTTGGTCATTAGGTTCCCTTGTAACGCTTGAACTTGCAAGTTTATACCCTAACAAGATAGAAGGACTCATATTAATTGGCGGAACTAGTCGCTTTACAAACGACATGCATAATACATTTGGATGGGAGCAACGCATCGTTGAACGTATGAAAAAACAACTACAGCGTAATAAAGAAAAAACCCTTACTTCATTTTATAACGCTATGTTCACTAAATCTGAAAAAGAAGAAGAATTTCATCATCAATTTATTGAAGTTGTTCAGCGTGATTATCAAGGAGACAGTACGTACTCCCTCCTTACAGGGCTAGATTATTTACTCCAAAAAGATGTTAGAATGCAACTCAATCAAATTCAAACTCCTTGTTTGTTGATCCATGGAAGAGATGATCAAATATGTTTGCCTGAGTCTTCTTCTTTCATAGCTGAAAGAATTGGTGGAAAAGCGCAGCTGTGTATTTTAGAAAAAGCTGGCCATATTCCTTTTTTTACAAAGCCTCAGCACTGTACGCAACTTATAGAAAAATTTCTCGAAAAGGAGCTCATTTATGATTAATAAGCAACTTTTAAAGAAAAGATTTAATAATCATGCTAAAACTTATGATGCTTATGCCGATGTACAAAAAAGCATGGCAAACCAATTAATAGATCAGCTTTCCACCAATTTCTTTAACCAGGAAATAGCTATTCTTGAAATTGGCTGCGGCACGGGTTATTTAACACAGTTATTATGCGAAAAATTTCCTAAGGCTGCTATTACAGCAGTTGATTTGTCATCAGGAATGATGGAGTTAGCAAAGAAAAAAGTAACGGAAGATCGAGTTTCTTTCATATGCGGAGATATCGAGGAAATAAGTATAGAAGGACATTACGACCTTATTATTTCGAATGCAACATTTCAGTGGTTTAATAGTCTTCATACGACAATCAAAAAATTGTATAAACAACTTAAGCCTACAGGCAGCCTGCTATTTTCAACCTTTGGAAATCGTACATTTCAAGAGCTTCATTCATGCTACAGTCATGCGAAACAAAGGCTTGGTCTTTTCAGTAACAGTTCACCTGGCCAATTGTTTTTTTCTCTTGAAGAGTTGTCTCAAATTTGTGAACAAGCATTAGTTCCATTGAGAGAGGATCCATTTAAACTATCAAAAATGGAGAAACTAGAGATTCAATACTTTCCGACGGTCCAGGAATTTTTTACATCAATAAAAAAGATTGGAGCAAGTAACAGTAACGAGGAAAGATACTGTCAGCGCCCTTCCTTTTTTCGTGAGTTAATCAATTTATATGAAAATAATCATCGTGACGAAAATGGCGTAAAAGTAACCTATCATTGCTTAATGTTTAATATTACAAAAACGAACCAATAGCCAATCCAGCCCTGGTTACTCTCTAGAAGTGATGAATTGCTGCCAGTAAAAAAGGGTACTCTTCTATGTAGAAAAGTACCCTTAAATAATCAATTAGATTTAATTAACTTACTGTTTTTTAGAAACTAGCTCAATAATATTTGTTATACCTTGCTCATTGTACCCTGTTTTTAATAACTGTATTTGATTATGTTCAGATAAATTTGTAAAAATGATTGGTGTAACAAGTGATTTAGCATTTTCTTTAATGTAGTTTAGGTCTATTTTTAAAAGCGGGGTTCCTTGTGTAACCTTTTCTCCCTCTTTAATTAGACATGTAAACCCTTTCCCATTCAAGTTCACTGTTTCTAACCCTACGTGAATTAATAACTCTAGATCATGATCTGTTTTTAGACCTATGGCATGTTTTGTAGGAAAGATGCTAACAACCTCCCCGTTGATAGGAGAAACAAGAGTATTATTAGTTGGTTCGATGGCAAAACCGTCTCCCATCATCTTTGAAGAAAAAACGGCATCAGGGACTCCTTCTAGAGGCACAATATATCCATCAAACGGAAGTTTGAATGCGCTTTCTAAAGTTGTATCGTTCATTTCTTTTTTCTCACCTGTTGCAGCAACTTCAGTTTTTGTCTTCGCTTCAGGTACTTCTTTGTTATTAGAGCCTTCTGTGATAGCCTCTTTTGGTATGCCAAATAAATATGTGCAGATGAATCCTCCAGCATATCCTGCAAGTAAGCCAATGATATATTTTAGCCATAAACCGTGAGCAATTAATGGAATTAAAGCTAGACCAGATGGACCGATAGCGATGGAACCAACGTTTCCGAACATTCCAATTACGGCTCCTCCAATTCCTCCACCGATACAAGCCGTAATGAATGGGCGTCCTAATGGAAGAATAACTCCGTAAATAAGTGGTTCTCCAATACCTAATATTCCGACAGGAAGAGCCCCTTTAATAATGGTAACAAGTGATTTATTTTTACGACAACGAATCCAAAGTGCTAAAGTTGCACCTACTTGTCCAGCACCAGACATGGCAAGAATCGGAAGCAAGATGGTCATACCAGCTGTGTTAATCATTTCAATATGAATAGGGATTAATACTTGATGCAGACCTAGCATCACCAATGGTAAAAATGCCACTCCTAGTACAAAACCTGCAAAAACCCCTCCACGTTCAAGTGTCCAATCTATGCCTCCAATTAAATTACTAGAAATTAGACCTGCAAAAGGCATAATAAAGAAAATCGTTAGTAATCCAACAATCAGAAGAGCAACTGTAGGTGTAACAATAATATCGATTGCATCGGGAATAAATCGACGTAAGAATTTTTCTAAAAATGAGAGTAACCATACAGCAATCAAAACGCCAATTACCCCGCCTTGCCCAGCAGTTAGAGGCTGATTAGTAAAGATATTCATAATAGGAAACTCTTCTGTAACTCCCGTTAAAAGAGTAATACCTCCGATAACCCCACCTAGGGCCGGAGTAGCCCCAAACTCTTTTGCTGCGTTAATACCTACATAAATAACTAAATAGCTGAAGATTGCATTTTTAATCACATTAAGAATCGTAACGTATTGTTGCCAAGTATCTTTATCAAGATCTCCCGCGGTTATGCTATTTGCTAAAATAGAGGCAACACCAGCTATTAAACCTGCGCCTACGAATGCTGGGATTAAAGGTATGAAAATGCTTCCAACTTTTCGTAAAAAATTTTTGAATGGCGTATTGTTTTTCTTTTTTAGCTCAGACTTCATATCTGCACCTTTTGACGTCAAATCTTCAGATGAAGCTTTTTCGTGTGAAGGAGCTGCAGAACCTTCTTGAAGTACAATACCAAATTGTTCAGCAACTTTCGTAACTACTCCTGGTCCTAGAATAATTTGATACGTATCATCATCGACAACTCCTACCACTCCTTTCACTTGTTTTATACTCGCTTCATCAATTCTATTATGATTCACTGGGGTGACTCGGAGTCTTGTCATACAGTGTGTATAATTCGCTATATTAGAACTGCCTCCAAGAGCTTGAAGCAGTTCTTTAGCTGTTTGATGATGTTTGCTCATAGTTGTTCCCATCTCCCTTATAGTTTCGCTACTTAATTCACGATTGCTTGACGGATAAATCCTTGTGTTTGTTCTAAACGATGTAAAGCTTCCTCATATGAAAGTCCTGTTAAAATCATGACTATAGCAAGCTTAGAATTACAATTTGCTTTTGCTAAGTACTCTTCTGCCGTATCATACGTGCATGAAGTTGCTTCCATCACAATTCGTTTTGCGCGTTCTACGAGCTTTTCATTCGTCAGCTGAACGTCTACCATTAGATTTCCATACACTTTTCCGATACCTACCATAGAAGCTGTCGAAAGCATGTTACAAACCAATTTTTGTGCTGTTCCGGCTTTCAAGCGAGTAGAACCTGTTAATACTTCAGGACCATTTACTACTTCAATTGCAATGTTTGCTACTTTTCCAATATCAGAATCTTTATTGCAGCTAACTGCTATTGTTTGAGCTTCAATTGAGTTAGCATATTCTAATGCTCCAATGACATAAGGTGTACGACCGCTTGCTGCAATCCCCACCACAATGTCTACCTTAGTAAGTCGAATGTTTTGTAAGTCTTCCATGCCTAACTCTTTACTATCTTCTGCTCCTTCTACTGCTTCAATAAAGGCTTTTTCTCCGCCGGCAATTAAGCCTACTACTTCATCTGGACTTGTACCAAATGTAGGCGGACACTCAACAGCATCAAGCAAACCGATGCGGCCACTAGTTCCTGCACCTATATAAATAAGGCGCCCCCCTTGTTTCTTAGCTTCTATAATAGCTTCTACAGCTTTTGCAATAGAAGGAAGTTCTTTTTTTATCGCACTCGCAACTTTTTCATCTTCTTCATTCATGGTTGTAAGAAAATCAAAAATGGACATTTCATCCAGATTCATTGTTTTTTCATTACGAGTCTCAGTAGTTAAATGTTCAAGCATTACTTATCATCCTATCTTTGTTTTTGTTTGAAATCGTTCTCAAGTACAGAATAACGTCTTTGAAATTAAATTTCAACAATTATTTTAAAATGTTAAAATTTAATTTCAAAGACTATAGTAATATGTGACTTTGAACAAACATCATATACCTGAATTTTAGTAAATAAGACAACTCTCACCGTATAAATATCAAGCATGTCTTATATCAATAATGACTCCTTCCCTGCTGCAGCAAGGATTTTTTTTACAAACGTTCCTATTAAAATCATTATTTTCATCCCTATATAGAGACTACATTATGTTAAATGGGTAAAAAAGCGAAAGGATTTCCATCTTTTAAAATAGACTAGTTCCTTAAAAGGTTATAAAGGAGCCGAACTCATGTCTAAACAAATAGAAGATATAAAAGAAATAAAGCTTTTAGATTCTCAAGTTCACTTATGTGAGAAGATTAGAAAATTATTAAGAGAAAAAGCAAGAAGGATCTCATAAAAATAATGCGTTTATCTATTTATTCTTCGTGCGGACAAATGATTGGATATTTTAAATTCAGCTTACCAATAATACCGTTATATGTCTTTTGCGTAAAAGGAGCTAAGTAACGATGAAACTGAAAAGAATAGTAATTGTCACCTTTTTATCAAGCGTTACCTTATTTTCGGGACCTTTATCATTTGTCAATGCATCAGTAAATGATTCTAAAATGCCTGTGAAAAATTCAGTGAAAGAAAAATTGCCCAATATAAAGATTTTGGCCACTGGAGGTACGATTGCAGGTTCTTCTGAAAGCAGCACAGACACAACTGGATATGAATCAGGAGCGCTTGACATTAAAACCATCATTAAAGCTGTTCCTCAGTTAAAAAAACTAGCGAATGTAAGCGGAGAACAGGTTGTAAATATCGGAAGTCAAAATATAGATAACACCATTCTGTTAAAGTTAGCAAAACGAATTAATACACTATTAGCGTCTAAGGACGTTGACGGGATTGTCGTGACACACGGATCTGATACGATGGAGGAAACGGCTTATTTTCTAAACTTAGTAGTAAAAAGTGAAAAACCTGTAATTGTGGTTGGTTCAATGAGACCAGCTACCGCTATAAGTGCAGATGGGCCGCTAAACTTGTATAATGCAGTGAAAATTGCTTCTACAAAAGAAGCACGAAATAACGGCGTTTTAGTAGCGCTTAACGATCGAATTGGCGCAGCTCGCTATATAACAAAAACGCATACAACGGCAGTTGATACGTTTAAATCTCCTGAACAGGGATATGCAGGAGAAATAGCTGGAGATCAGGTATTATTTTATAATAAAGCAACTCGTAAGCATACAACGCAATCAATATTCGATGTATCAAAATTAGATAAGCTTCCTCAAGTAGACATCATATATGGGTATCAAAACGACTCTAGGAACTTTTATGACACGGCCGTAAAAGCCGGATCAAAAGGAATAGTCGTCGCAGGAGCAGGAAATGGACTGCTATCTGATGCTGCCCTAACAGGTGCTAGAGATGCGGTAAAAAAAGGCATAGTTATTGTTAGATCTAGCCGCGTAGGAAGCGGGGTTGTGACACATGAAGAATCAGATGATAAAGATAAGTTTGTTACATCCGATTCATTAAATCCACAAAAAGCCCGTATTCTTTTAATGCTTGCTTTAACGAAAACAAAGGACCCTAAAAAGATTCAAGAATATTTTAATGAGTATTAATCAAAAATATCTTTCCTCCTCTATTTTGGTGCTTTAAGAACAATCGGTAACAAAAGTATAAACAGGCTGAGACACCACTAGCATACTTTTGTCTCAGCCTGTTTTCATAAGAAAAAGCATCAGCAGGTCCCTTATTCATTTCCCCAGTTCTTGCTTTCTATAATTAAATGATGGGATGTGTTGTCTAGGACACGCCATACCAAGGTCTTACCTTCTATATCTTTTAATTCAATAGTTCCCTCCAACTTATTGGTATTCACATGGACACGTTTCTCGTCTATTCTTTGTGCACTTTTTAATCTTGTTCCAAATGTTGCAGGACTTTCTTCCGTTAGCTTTACAATTACATCTATCATACGTTTGTCAGAAATATAGTTTTCGCTGTTCTCATAGCTTTTATCAGCAGGTTTAATAGCGTGTTCTAGCCCATTTTCGTACTGGCGCCAATCAACAATTAAAAAAATCGCAAATACTAAAGACACTGTTAGTAATAAGCCATACACAACATTTCGTTTCATTTACTTTTGCTCCTTTCGCAGGAATAGGTTGTATCAGAAAATAGTATCGTTTTATTTAAACAAATATTCCTTTTTTGAAGAAAAGATAAAAGAAGATATATTTTTTTTAGACCTTCCATGCTCAAATTACAAGAACCAAGAGAGATTTGTATACGGCTCATTTTTAGCTGCCACTATTACTTTACTTCACCATATACTAAATTTAAAAAGGTTCCACTCATTAACGTTCAATGAGTGAAACCCCTTTAATTATCTGAGGCTAGCTCTGTACCTACCTTTTTGTAGGTGAGCTTATGCCATATAACAAATAGTTACTTTACTACTGAAATATTGCCGTTGTGGGTAGCTAGTTTAATAATATTCTTTCCTTTTCCAATAACAGTGTTACTATCATATTTATTCAGAATATCAACTTTCCCATTGTCGACAGAAACGTTAAATTGAACGTTACTTGGTTCTTTTTCCGTTGTAATTTTAATCTTTCCATTGTTCGTTTTAAAGTCAATATCTCGATCAAGTTCTTCTGTTTCGAGAGCGATACTTCCGTTATGCGTTTCGCCTTTTAAACTACCTTGCACGTTACTCAGCGTTATTTTCCCATTATTTCCTTTTACTCCAACTGTTTTTGCCGTAGCATTTTTTATGCTTGTGAGTCCATTGTGTACGTTTGTATTCAGGCTTTCTGAGTCAACGTCCCCTAATTCCACACGTCCATTGTTTGCACGAACAGAAACATCTGCTGCGCGTAATTTTTTAACAGACACATATCCGTTGTTGCTGGAAATCCCCAATGAATTATACTGTTTTTCAGGCAGATAAACGTTGATAGATAGCGGTTTTAATACACTAACAATGTCAAAATTGACCCAGCTGCGCTGCTGTTCATTATAGGAGATGAAAAGCGTTGAATTTTTAACGTCAGTAGTGAAGTCTCTTTTTATATTAGGAGATGTTTCTCCTTTTAAGGTTACTTTGATATTATCACCTTTGATAGGATACACATGAACACGAGTATTATCCGTATCGATGTTTACTTTGGATACTTGATTACTGTTGATCGTTTTTTCTTTTGAAATAGGTTCAGGATCAATAGCACGATAAGTAAGGAGACTTCCTATGACCCCAATAAGAATGAGAATGCCTGCAAGAACGGAGAGTTTCTTTTTATTCAACACGTTTTAAACCGCCTTTCACCAATGATACATTGTATTTCAGATAACGTACAAAGCCTTTTATAGCTAGCTTCGTTACAACGAACATACCTAGCATAATGAAATATCCAAGTCCGCAAAATGCTAACGACATAAAAAAATTAAAGAGAAAAAATCCGCTTGAATGCACAATAGCTTCACCAAGAACTAGAATAGGAGATAGCAAGAAACATAGACCTATTGCCCAAGCTGACAAAATGAAGCCAGCTAATGTAACGGCGGGCCCAAGCACAATAACTACATTAAAAAAAGCTAAACCAATTACGGCCCAAGTGGCTCTTAAAATATTTTGAGTTGTTGCCTTAGCTGTTGCTTGCTCAACATGATAATCTGCCAGCAATTCTTTGGCTATTTGATTCGGGGAGCCTAGCGACGCTACAATTTCTTCTTCTGTTTTTCCTTCTTCTAAACCAATGGAAAAATGTTCTTCATAATCTTGTAAAATATCTGCTCGTTCTTTTGAGGATAATGGTTTTAAGGATTCGTTTAATTGCTGTAAAAAATTACTCTTCGACATTGTTCACACCTTCTTTAATTAATTGATTAACACCTCTTGAAAACTCGTTCCACTCATCGACAAGTTCGTATAAATAATCTCTTCCTTTATCTGTAAGCTGATAGTATTTCCTTGAAGGACCTTCTGTAGATTCTTTTAAGTACGTTGTGAAGTATTCTTCTTTCGTTAATCGGCGGAGAAGAGGATATACGGACCCCTCTGATATTTCAATTTGATCAGAGATTTTTTGAACTAATTCATATCCATAGCGGTCTTTCTTATCAAGTAATACAAGGACGCAAAGCTCTAAAACTCCTTTTTTAAATTGCACGTTCACTGTTCTTCACCCTTTTCTTTTTAAAGTCCACTACTGTTTATTGTATAGTACTGACTTACAATGATTTCCTAATAATTACAATATATCATCAGCTATTGTTTATTGCAAGGTACTGTTTAATATTTCTTTGAATTTTAACCATTTTTATAGTTGTAAGGTATTTTTTATAAAGCAAGGTTCAACCTCCTTTTTCTAATTAGCTTATAGATGGAATTATTTTTAACGCGGCCAAAAGAAAAAGCAGCCTATAACTATAGACTACTCAGCAGCGATCATGCCAAGCTATTTTTCTTTTGCCTGTTTGATAAATAAAAAGAAAACCGTAATTAAGATAAAATAATTTAGCGGGTTTTTAAAGATATTCCCATCTAAAGCTAATTGTAATAAGATCCACAAAGCGAATATAACGAGTATAGCTGGTATTACAAGTTTGTTCATAAATTGCTCATCCTTAGTTTAAGAGTACAATCATGGCTCTCAATATTTTTTATACTGTAAAAATTAAATCCACAAATAGCTTTGAAAGCATACTGATTGAATTTCTGTAAGAATATCACTTTTTAAGATAAAATTTAACAGTTTCCGCCACAATTGATAGAAATGGATCAATTTCATTTGATTTTTTGTAATAAGTTCAAGAATAAAGCAACTGCTATTTCACATTTTTTAACAATAAAAACCAGCCAATTTCATGACTGTTTTAAGTAGAATGCTACAAAAAGCTTAATATATTCAACCATTTATTCAGCCATATAATCTACACTAAATGAATACTCTTGTTTAACCCAGAAATTTAATCTTCCAACTAAAGATGAAGCTTGAGTATAGCAATAAAGATCTATATCTAATTTTACCTTTAATAAAAGGCTAATTCCTAACAAAAAAGACTTCACTAGCTATGAAGTCTTTTTTTGTTAGCGATAATGCAAATTTAATTGTATCTAATTAATCAGCTACCTTTTTACTACCCTCGGTTTTCAACGTTAACTTTCATTAAAATGTTCTAGTCGGTTATAAATTACCTGGGAGCTGTTTTACTCCATTTATTTGTGCTAGACCGATGTTCTGTCAGTTTAAAGTGTGTGCAAATTCCTCCTGCAGCTCTTTTAAAAAGGCATCAGCTGCGGCCGAAAGAACATGATGCTTTTTCCACACAATATTTAAACCTGATTCAAGCCTTGGCTGCAACGGCCTGAAACAAAGATTGCTATTAGTAGACGTATTGACTATTTTATCAAGTGTTATTGCATATCCAACGCCTTCTTCAACCATAATGGCCGCATTATATGCAAGATTGTATGTAGTGACGATGTTTAATTTATGAAAATCTTCGCCAAACCAATCCGCAAATTCATTTTTTGAAAACGTCTGTTTCATGGCCTGTCGTGAACAAATCAGTGGAACGTTTAATAAATCTGCAGCTTGAATGCTTTCTTTGAGGGCAAGAGGGCTGTCTTTTCTCATCACAACGCCCCAAACATCTTTGGCAGGCATATTAAGATAATTATATTTTGAAATATCGGCTGGCTGAATTAAAATACCGAAATCAAGCAATCCCTTGTCAAGCCGTGCCGTTATATCTTCTTCATTTCCGCTGTAGAGGTGATATCGTATATTTGGATAACGTAGCTGTACATCTTTTGCTACTCGTGCAATGTGCTTCATTGCTTCTGTTTCTCCTCCTCCTATATAGACATCACCACCTATTGTTTCTTCCATCAAACTAAATTCCGCCTCTAATTTATCGACCATATTAACAATTTCCTCTGCCCTGTTTCGCAGAAGCATTCCTTCATCTGTCAAAATGATACTGTGACTGCTGCGAATAAATAATTTTTTGTCCAACTCTTGTTCAAGGTCTTTTAATTGTCTAGACAAAGTTGGCTGTGTCACATGCAAAACATTAGCGGCTCTCGTGATGTTTCCTTCTCTTGCAACCGTAAGAAAATACCGCAAAACTCGAATTTCCATATCCCCCTCCTCCTTTCATAAGCTTTAGTATATACACTCCAGAAATGCTTATCAAACATATCATGATATAAGATATAAGTATTTTTTATATTAAAAAGAAGACGTTAGAATGAATAACACAGAAGGTTATATCACAAAAGCAACACCTTTACTTATTCAAAGTGGAAAGGAGCTTAAAATGAGAAAGCTGTTGTGTCTCACTTCTATCTTAGCAATAAGCCTTGCCCTCGCCGCTTGTGGCAACAATAATTCATCTGCAACCGACAGAGATCATAATGCAAATGACAACTTAAACCGGGAACCAGAACAATCAAAAGAAGATAATATTTCAAATGCAAAAATAAAATTAACATTCGACAACAAAGAAGTGCTTGTTAGGATGCACGATAACCCAATAAGTAAGGATTTTCTAGCTCAACTGCCTTTGACAGTAACGTTTGAAGATTATATAGGTAAAGAGAAAAATTAGTATTTTACAAAAAAATTATCTATAGATGATGTACAAGCCGGAAATCAATCAAAAAAAGGAGACTTTGCTTATTACGCTCCTTGGGGAAATGTAGCTATTTTTCACAAAGATTTTGAGGATGCTACAAACGACCTTATCATACTAGGTCAAATTGAATCAGGAAAGGAAAATTTTGAAAATGTTGACGGTACTTTTACAGTTAGAATTGAAAAAGTGACTAAGTGAAAACATTACAATACACCTTTAACCACCCCACTTTACAGCAACTAGAACTCAACATTTTTTAGAAAGAGGGATCTTTATTTTATGTCTAAACAAAATAAGTTACTTATATTTGTCTTAACCCTAGGAGCTTTCGGTATTATCAATACCGAAATGGGGGTTATAGGGATACTGCCCTACATTGCTGACCACTTTCATATCAGTGTATCAAAGGCAGGGTGGCTGGTTAGTCTCTTTGCGCTTACTGTGTCAATATCCGGTCCAACGATGCCATTATTATTTTCAGGAGTCAATCGTAAGAAGGCAATGTTACTTGTACTTGGTATTTTCGTTTTAGGTAACATTATTTCTATCTTTACTTCTAACTTTGCTATTGCCATCATTGCACGTGTGATTCCAGCTATCTTTCATCCAATTTATTTTTCAGCAGCTTTTACAATGGCAGCGAACTCCGTTAGCAAAGAAGACGCTCCAAAAGCTGTTTCCAAAGTCTTTATTGGCGTATCTGCAGGCATGGTACTTGGTGTACCAATCGCAAGTTTTCTTGCAAGCACAGTTTCGTTTCAACTATCAATGACGTTTTTTGCTGTTATTAATGCTATTGTATTTATTGCTACGTGGGCATTCTTCCCTTCTATGCCTGTTACAGAAAGACTTTCATACGGAGCACAGCTAAGCGTATTAAAAAAACCTATTACTTGGCTTTCTATTATTGCCGTTCTTTTACTGAATTCAGCAGTATTTGGGGTTTACAGTTATCTTGCTGAGTATCTTAAAAGCGTTACGAACATCTCTGGACAATTAATTAGCTTCATGTTGATTCTATTCGGTGGGGCAAATATTCTCGGAAATATTATCGCAGGGAAGTTACTTACGAAAAATGCCATTAAAACTGTAGTCGTTTTCCCTTTCGCATTGGGAGTCGTTTACACCATTTTATTCTTCATCGGACAGTTTACTTGGCCTATGGCTATCATGACTTTAGTTTGGGGAATATTTGCTGGTATAGGAACGAATATTAATCAATATTGGATTTCCTCAGCAGCTCCAGAAGCTCCTGATTTCGCAAATGGACTATTTTTAGCATCCGTTAACTTAGGAACAACGATTGGTACAGCTGTGGGTGGACTATTTATATCAGGAATGGGTACACAATATGTTGTACTAGTGGGGATCTTGTCATTGGTATTGAGTGTACTATTCATTTTACCAAGAAGCTACATGCAACGTCCTGTAAGGCAACTTTCAAAATAAGACATCAACGCAACTTTCTTTCGGGATCCCTAGTAGGATCCCTTTGTTTTCTTTTATTACATCTATGAAAAGCAGAAATCTGTTCTAATCAATGCTTACAGCATTAATATATAAAAAATGGAGGACTTTAAATGGAAAACCACACTAAAGTGGCACTTGTCACCGGCGGAAATCGGGGTATTGGATATGAACTAGTGAGACAATTGGCGATGAAAGGTTTTAAGGTCATTTTGACGAGCCGAAATTCAGAAACCGGACATAAAGCCGTGCAAAAACTTAAAGACTCTCATCTTGATGTTTCATTTTTGACAATGGATATAAACAATCAAACAAGTATCGGTCAAGCTGCGGCTAAAGTAAGTGAGCAATATGGAAGATTGGATGTGCTAATTAATAACGCGGGCATATATTTAGATAAAAATCAAAAGTTAGTAGATATGGATCCTTCTGTTCTAGAGAAAACGCTAGAAACGAATTTCTTTGGTGCCTACCATGTAATCCGTTCCTTTATGCCCCTTATGGAACAGCAAGCCTACGGAAGAATTATTAATGTTTCCTCCGAATATGGAGCCATGAGTGAAATGTCATCTCCAGGAGTAGGCGCTTATAAGTTATCTAAGCTCATTTTAAATGGCTTAACGCAGTTAATAGCTGCAGAAAGGACCAAAGATATCAAAATTAACGCGGTCGATCCGGGATGGGTAAGCTCAGATATGGGTGGACCATCGGCTCCAAGAACGCCACAGCAAGCTGCTAGTTCTATCCTTTGGTTGACAACGATTGGACCTGAAGGACCTTCCGGAGGCTTTTTTAAAGATGGAAAACAAATCAATTGGTGAACTTTTATAGCGTTAAGGCTATTCCCTATGACATCTTGAATTTATAATAAAAACCCTACTGATTATTAGGAATAATCAGTAGGGTTTTTGCTTCTAGGATATATACAATCTAATTATTTTATGTTGTTATATTCCTCATCCGTTACTGGCTCTAACCATTCCGGCGTACCGGCAGTGATGGCAATGTGTTCAAACCAGCTGTCTTTTGCAGCACCATGCCAATGTTTTACACCATCATGCGTAACAATAACATCTCCAGCTTTTAAGAATTGTGCAGGTTTTCCTTCTTCTTGGTACCAACCTTCGCCCCCTGTTACTAATAGAAGCTGAAATCCATCACGATGAATATGCCAGTTATTGCGGCATCCAGGTTCAAAGGTTACATTTCCAACTCCAACGTTCACTTTAGGATCTGCGATTAAGGTTTGGAGATAACTTTGTCCAACAAAAAATTGTGCATACGCTTCATTCTTTTCACCTACTGGGAAAATAACGCCATTTTTTACTTCTTCATGTTTTGCCATTTTGATTCCTCCAATCATATCATTCATAGTTGTACCTCTTGGTTCATTCATTGCTATTACATGTTTACTTCAACTTCCCACCAAATACCGGGAAGTAGCTGTGCTCACCATAATCCTGAATAGGTTCGACATTTTTCAAAATTTCCATATCTGCATCGCTGATCACAAAATCAAGCTCTGCGTTGTTTTTCATATGATTTGGGTTTGCAGTTTTAGGAATGACTGCAAGACCAAGCTGAATATCATAGCGCAAGCAAAGCTGAGCAACAGACACTCCGTATTTATCAGCTATTACCTTCACTTCTTCATTACCAAGAACTGCACCGTGTGCAATTGGTGAATATGCTTCTACCAAGATGCCATTCTTCTGACAGAACTCAATTAATTCTAAAGGCGTATTGCTCACATGTGCCAATATTTGATTGACCATAGGCTTGATTTCACAGCTTGAAAGAATATTCTCTATATCATCCTGAAGGAAGTTAGAAAGACCGATTGCCTTTACCTTCCCTGCTTTATAAGCATCCTCCATTGCTTTCCATGCCTCTTTGTTTTCTTCAAAGTAGCGATTCTCTTCTCTAAACTCCGTCCAAGGCTGTGGACTGTGGATAATTAGAAGATCAATGTAATCTAGCCCCATCTTTGTTAAAGACTCATCAATGGACTCCGTAACTTCCTTATAAGTCTTTGCTTCTGCAGCAACCTTTGTTGTAATAAAAAGTTCTTCTCTTGCAACACCGCATGAACGGATTCCTTCGCCTATACCAGCTTCATTCATATAAGCTTGTGCCGTATCAATATGACGATACCCGCTAGATACCGCATCACGCACTGCCTGCGCTGCCTGTTCATCATCAAGCAGCCAAGTACCCAGGCCTAATAGCGGAATTTCTACACCGTTTGATAATTTATACGTTTCATTAAACATGTTTTTTATCTCCTTTGAATTGTTTATTTTTTTATACTTTAAAAGTATCTATCTGCTTGTTAAAAATAAATCAATATTGATTGATTAATCAACATCTGTCTATAATTATAAAAACAAATAAGATCCTTTCAATCGTTAATTGAAGGCGATTCGTTGATTACTCAACAAATGAAGAGGTATTGTTGAATATCTTTTAAAAAAAGTGAGGTTTTTAAAATGGCGAAAGTGGATAGAAGAATACTCAAAAGCCAAGAGGCTATAAAAAACGCAGTAACTGAATTAATGACCCAAAAACGTTTTGATGACATTACTATTCAAGATATTGCTGACAAAGCAAACGTTAACCGTGGAACTATTTATCTTCACTATATGGATAAATATGATTTATTAGATAAGATGATTGAAGAGCATATGAACAATCTCGAAGAACTATGCCATTCGGCTGCTGATATGACGTTTCAAGAAGGAAATTATGTTTGGTTTGAATATTTTGAGACCCATCACCTCTTCTTTTCAACCATGTTAGAAAGTAAAGGCGCTCATTATTTCCGCAGCCGTTTTCTCGATTTAGTCATCCAAGAGTATGGTCCTGAAGTTGATACAACTGAAGGAGAAAACAAAGGGTTGCGTAAAGAGGTTGTTATTCAATTCTTTGCCTCAGCCGTTGTAGGGACCGTAGAATGGTGGTTTAAAAACGGGATGCACGTTCCAACCGATGTAATAGCCGAGCAAACTGGCATATTGTTAGATCGGAATTTAGAATAATTTAACCCGTTTTACACGTACACATAAATGAAAATTCCCGCGCAGTGTAAAAATGGTAGAAAACATCCTTATTATAAGATATTTTTAGCAAGCTGAGTTAGAGATGCTATGACTTGCAGTCAGATGAAGAGATCATCTCAACATAAAAGAACAGCACTAAACCTGCTGAGTATCCATAGGTTTAGTGCTGCTCGAACATTTTGTTTTTTAAAAAACAGATATTGATTTTTACAGAAAGATTCATTTCTATCGGGAATAACTCTTTATTTTTTAGTTAATTTATAAACAATGTTTAGCTAGTAAAAATTAATCCAACTTTTTTATAATTTTTGCGGGGTTCCCTCCCACTACTACATTATCTGGAACATCTTTTATCACAACAGATCCGGAAGCGATTACAGCATTATGTCCAATTGTAACGCCTGGATTGATGACAGCCTGTCCTCCAATCCATACATTGTCTCCAATTGTGACAGGCTTGGTATATTCAACTTCTGTAATTCGCTGTTCTGCATCCACAGGATGAGTATTCGTATAAATATGTACGCCTGGAGCCATCATACAGTTCTTCCCTATCGTAATTCGTCCTCCATCTAAAAGTGTGCAGTCAAAGTTCGCATAAAAATTTTCTCCTACATGAATGTTGTATCCATAGTCACATCGAAAGTTGGATTCAAGGTAGATACGTTCTCCAGTTGAACCGAATAGTTTTTTTAGTAACTCTGTACGCTTTTCATAATCCGTCTCATCTGTACCGTTAAAGGAACGAACGAGCCTTCTTGCATCTTCCCGGTCCTTTACTAATTCTTGGTCTGCTGGAAAATACAGCTCGCCATCCACCATTTTTTCTTTTTCAGTTTTCATTTATCTGCTCTCCATTCTTGTTCTTACATTTTTCACTAGATTGAATTCGTTTACATTTTATCATGATAATAGACTTAAAAATAAGATTTTTATAGGTTTGAGTCAACAGTTTGAAGACAAGAAACGTAAGAAATCACGTTACTCTTTTACCACGCGCACAGCTGCTGATTACTTTGAGTATGTTTCCTTAATAATTGAAACAGACACAGCTCCCGTAACAAGTAAAATACCTGAAATTAAAATCATCCCTGTCATAGACGATCCGATTGCTGGGAACAAAGCAAAACTCAAGCAAGAAGCTATAATTTGCGGTAAACAAATACTGCCATTAAATAATCCTAGATATGTTCCCATATTCTTTCCTGACAAGGCATTGGTAAGCATCGTAAACGGAAACGTCATCATAGCAGCCCAAGCGATGCCAATTAAAATAAATGAAGCAATCAGCGTCCATTGATTGTGAATAAAAAAGACAGATCCAAAACCAATACCACCTAACAGTAAACTAAAGGCATATGCTGGCTTACGTTTGTTGTTGGCTACGCGGGATAAAACCAGTGACCAAATGACTGCCGCAATCGATTGTACAGCTGATAAAATGCCAAACCAGTTGCCCGCTGCTTGATAACCTGAGCTAGACGGCTGGGTCGTATACCAAACGTTTTCAGCGACTGCGCCTGTACCGTATGTCCATAAATATTGAAAGCCCATCCAGCAGAAAAATTGAACAAGTGTGACCGTCCAAAAAACCTTTGGAGCGTTGCGAAGCAGTTTAAAAACGTTTACATTTTCTTTTGTAGCTTCATCCGTAATACCATGGTATGCTGCAAATTCTGCAGGCGAATATTCTTTCACTTTAAGTATTGTAAATAAACTACAAATAATTAATACAATGGCTCCAACATAAAATGAAATAACAACTGATTGCGGTACTACTCCTTTTGGTGCACTATTTGACACACCTAATACCGTTAACACAAAAGGGAAAATACAAGCTAGCACAGCACCGCTGTTCGATAGAAAACTTTGAATAGAATAAGCAAAACCTTTTTGCTCTTCATTGACCATGTCTCCAACCATCATCTTAAATGGCTGCATGGCTACATTTGATGATACGTCCATAAACAAAATAGTGATGGCGCCAAAAGTCATAGCAGCCACCGCACTAAAACCAAAACTGCCGGCGTTTGGCAGCAAACACATAACAATTACGGCTACAATTGCGCCAATCAGTAGATAGGGGATACGACGGCCAAGCCTTGGCATCCAGGTACGATCCGAAAAATAACCAACTAAGGGCTGAACCACTAAACCGGCCAACGGCGGTAAAATAAAGAAAAAGCCTAATGTAGTTGGATCAGCACCGATTGTTTGAAATATGCGTCCCATATTTGAACTCTGCAATGAGAATGCCATTTGTACACCCAAAAACCCAAAACTAATTAACCATATGGTACTGATGGGTAGATAAGGTAAGTTTGGCTGAACGCTTTTTTCACTGGTTTCAACGATTTTTTCTCCTAACATAACTGCCTCCTATGATCTAATTAACAGCCGCAAAAGATAAATGGTCTGATTTTAAAGTATTACAACATGTGTTTGTTGTTAACGTTTTCAAAATAACGATAAATATTGTAAATGCTAATGTCTTTGGCTGACTGTTTTCTATTTTGCTAGATTACTTCAGGAATACGGCATAACTAATAGTCCTGTCTAAAAATGCTGTTTGAGTATGTAAGAATTTTCACTATCTGCTCATCCGTAAGCTGCTGACTATCGCTTATACCTTCTTAAAAGTTTCATAAAATCTAATTATTAAAAACATTAGAATACTTTTATTTGAACATTATATACTAAACTAATAATTTAATGCAATCGTTTGCACAAATTTATTTTTAGATATTTAAAGACCATTAAATCTTGTGACACTATGCGTACATGCTCATTATTATCGTTTTAATGTCTCTAAGTGAAAGAAGGCTATATTCTTAAAATCTTATAAAAAACCCAAAGAATATATGTATTCCTTGGGTTTGAGTGTACTTAATTCACTTAATCTCCTTTCTCAGCAATCTATAATAGAACAAAGATTATCTGCGGTATGACTTTAGCTGAAAGTTTTTGTAACGATAAGGATCATAAAGAAGATAACAGCGAAGAAAAATCCTTGAATGACAGGGCTAGTAGTTTTTTTATTTAAGGATTTTCGGGTAAATAGCTTGAAGAACAAAGGAAACAGAACGCCTCCAATAATTGCTGTAATTAGTGCTTTAACTAACATCCAATACTCCTTTCTAAAAACTGTTAATATCCGTATATATCTGGTTCAGTAGAGAAAACAACATCGCCCCATTTCCCAGGCAAGAATGTTGGTAACCAATAGGAATGTTTAAGAATTGATCCCTTTAGCTATAACACTATTTTCTTATGTAAAAGGTTTTACAATTAAAAGCATAATAAACATGATAATCGCAAACAAAGCTCCCTGAAGGACAAAGTTTATTGGCCTATGAGTAGCTTCATTTGCTTTTAGAAAATACTTTGACCATCTTGTATGCATCATTACTTTTGCACATAAGCTAAATAAAACACCCGCAATGATTGAAGCAACTACTGTTTTTAAGATATAAATTCACTCCTTTCTAAAACAATTGAAGGATACCCATAACTTAACATAAAAACCTAAATCATACAAAAAATCATAGAGTTGAAAACGTATGTTAATTGCCCGTAAACCATTCGTTTACAGACGAAACTGTGAATTAGACTACGAAATTTTGTGGAAAACCGTTCATTTTCTTACTACTAACATCTTTATCTATATTACTCATATTTAATAAACCCTCTAAAAGAAAATAATAACCAATGTTAATGTTTTTATGACTACAAGTAAAAAAACAGGCTTTAAGATTTCTTAAAGCCTGTCCACTTACCTTCCTTCCTTAAAATCCCTTTTTATACTCCAAAACGTTTTCATTAAATCCTCATAAAAAAACATCGTTAGAAAACCTAGTATGGTAACCCCGGCTGAAAATTTACCTAAATCTAAAAATAATCCTACGAATACAAGAATGATTCCAACCACAAAACCAGGATCTGAAAAATCCTCACTTTTTTTTCGATCAATTGCTATTTTGCTTTGAAATGATTGATCCTCTTTAATCAATTCATCCAACGTCACATTATAAAGCTCACTTAACTTAATAAGGTTCTCAATATCAGGATACCCTTTATTATTTTCCCACTTATAGACGGCTTGTCTAGATACATTCATTTCCCCAGCTAATTCTTCCCTGGACATCTTTTTCTCTTCTCTTAACTTCTGCAGCTGTTCCCCTAAATTCACTCTCATCACCTCTAAGGCTTAGCTTACAATAAATATGTAAAAAATTCCATAAACGCTTAGTAACAAGCTGTAAACCATTGGTTAACACAGCAGACATAAGGCATAATCACTAGAAATGTACAAATTTAACAAATAAAAAAAGCTAGCATAAAGCTAACTTTTTTAAGTTAGAGATAAAGGCAGGCTAATAATTAGCAGCCGCCAAATCCTCCCCAACAAGCACAGCCGATAATGATTAATAAGATAAACAGCACGATAATTAAAGCAAAACCACTGCCGCCGCCGTAACCGCAGCCGCCGCCATAACCATAGCCACAACCTCCGCCATAACCGCCAAAGAACATAAACTTCACCTCCTTCTCGTTCATACATTTAGCATATGATGAAAAATGAAATTTGCTCCACGAAGTGGATAGACTACGTTTTATATCACTATAAATAAAAAAATAATAACCTTTTAGTTTATTTTACATACAATGAAGCATCCTCAGATCCCACCCATATATGAGTTTTACTCTCTCTGCAATAGATTGTTTGAATTCCGCCCAATCAGTTCTATTGCGTATAAGAGTCCCCCCCACAACCTAGAATAAAAAAGTCTTTCTCACATTAGAGAAAGACTTTTTTATTGTTATTAATAGCCAAATCCGCGGCCATAACAGCTGCATCCAATAATGACAAGAAGAATAAACAGGACAACTAATAAAGCAAAACCAGAACCAGCTCCACCATAACTAGACATACAAACACCTCTTTTCGTGGTATTTAACTAAAGGAAAAAACTTTAAATATACATGGGTTAAGGTATTATATGTAGACATAGCTCATATCGATTGGATTTTGGTCAAAAATAGGCTACTTTGTTTAACGATAGCTAAATAACATCCTAAATTTCACATAGTAAAAACCCTTCATTGTTAAAATGAAGGAGCTTTTTTGGCTATCAGCACCAAGGACGAGGTCTAGGAGGACAGCTTGGAGCACAAAAATGTTGGTGCGTTTCCTGGCATACAACGGATTCTGTATGCGAGAATGAGTGCATATATTTATAATTTTTTTGATAAATATTTGTGGTATGACTCGGATGCACCACTGGTACAAACACATTTTGACCAGTATGAGACTAAGAAATAAAAGGTTTTTTAATGCCTATTATTCCTCAAGATTAACATCCATCGCTGCGTTATCAATATTATTTAAAATGGTTTTGTTTTTATCGTCTAATTCATTACGTAAAAGTGAATTACGCGTCGCTTCGTATAAATCATAGCTTCTTTCATCAACTGGAGAATTATGATCTTCACATATCATCTTTTCTGATTCTTTAGATTGACCTGCCATATCAGTCACCTCCTCTGTATAGTATGTGAGTTGATTAAAAAAACATAAGAACTTTATCTGGCTACTGTTGAGTAAGGTTTAATCAACGGTTAGCTGTTTCTGTATATTGTGTTTACATATGACCTCATGTTAGGTGGATAAAACAGTTTCTTGAGCGTGCTTTTGGATGATTTCTGGAACTTCCAGCAGTGAATGAACGGTTATCAATTTACCTTTTGGCGCAATATCAATTTTAACTTGGTTATAGCTCCACTCCAGTTCAGAAGGCACGTGAATCGCATGTATTCCAACTTCTACTGCCGGTCTTATATCGGTTTTTAATGAATTGCCAATCATCCAAGTCTTTTTTGGATCGTACTTAATTTGGTTTAGTATCTCTTTTAATGCAGGTGTATCTTTTTGTTCAGAAATGAACACCCTTTTTTCAAAGTATTTAGCTAGCTCTAGCTGAACAATTTTTCTACCTTGGTTTTCCTCGTCTCCACCTGTGTGTAAGTAGAGATTATGTCCTTGTTCTTTAAGTTTATCTAATACTTCATACATATTTGGCAAAGGCTCTATCGGTACTTCAAATACACTTTGACCAATTTTTTTGACTCTTTCGACTCTATCTTCATGGATATCTTGATGATTTTGTTCACTAAAAAATAAATAAGTAGCTACTAATGATTCTGGAAATCGGGAAGAGTGAAGGCCATACTTTTCGATACTTTTTAAATCTATCTCTAACTGCTTTTGTTTTATTTCTTCCTTAGTCAGATTCTCAAACCATTCCTGCAATTGAGCCACAAAAGCATTTATGGTGTCTCTAAAATATTTATTACAGTGAACAAGCGTATCGTCTAAATTAAAAAGTAAGGTTTGCTTCTGCATTTCGTTAAATCCTTTCTACAATGGATGTACAGACAGTATATATAAAAAAACACTAACCACTTTTATTACCTATCCACACCTAAAACCAAGATGAAATCTCCAATACGTTAGGAATAAGCAGTTGATTTACTATACTGAAATGAGAATATTTAGTGGAAAGATCCTTCTAGCATAGAAAATAGAAGGATCTTTTTATAAGATAAAACGCTGCAGGATATTCCTGCTAATAAATATACCGTTCAAAATGTTCTCTATTCAAATTTGTTTTGAACGTAGAGGTACTCAGTCCTGAACGAGTTATTAGCGGTTGGCTGCCTTCGCCTTCTTTAGGTATATTCATTTCAAGACCTTGTATAGTGAAAGGATCATACATATACGTTGTTCGTTCAGTTTCTGTATGCGACATTAACTTCACCTCTATTAATAGTCCTCGTTTTTTCAAACCATTTTAACTCGTTCACAGCAGGTTCTCTAATGAAAATATCTACGTTTCGTAGGTCTTTTCGCTAAAAAAGATCCGCCGTTTTCTACTTTTTTTATTAAGTTGTAATTTCTTGTGGCTCTTCACCTTCAAGGTCAGTAAAGAAATTTTCTAAGGTTTCCCTCGGATCGAGAGCACGCCCATCTTCTTCGACAATACGGTTAAGCGTAGGATCATTATTGCTATCTTTATTTTTATAGTTGTTATAATCCACTCTTTCTGCAATTCCTGAATTATCAACGCCTTTAAAGTCTTTCTTTGGCATAAAAACACCTCCTAGCCCTATTGTTTGAAAATTTGAAGATAAAATAAGTGGAAGGTTAAGTTATATTTTTATTTCCCGAGAATTAAATAGATACTTATTGCTAAAAGACATGTACAACATGCTTAATTGTCTTACGAAATGGGGAAACTAAAACGTCAAAACTGAATTTACAGAGGAAGAATAACTAAACACAATTCTTAAAATAGCTATAAAAAGCAATCATTTTTATTAATCCAAAGACTAACTCTTTAAAGAGTTAGTACTTTGTCATTCAACTAGTATACTCATGAACATGAAAAAAAGAATGACAAATGAACTGTCATTCTTTCTCCTACACATGGCAAGAGTATAGTTTTCTTCACAAGGAAATGAAACATGTAATTCCACTTTTCGCAGCGTAACTTGTTTCTACTCTTTAGTATCATTAAATGATAAAGAAATGATAAAGGTCTAAACATCCACAAATTACCATGTATATACTTCTTGGCCTCTAGGAAACTTAAGGAAAACAAGGAGGTGACACAACATGGCAAACAACAAAAGCAGCAACAACAACGAATTATTAGTATACGGTGCTGAACAAGCAATCGATCAAATGAAATATGAAATCGCTAGCGAATTTGGTGTAAACCTTGGTGCTGATACAACTGCACGTGCAAATGGATCAGTAGGCGGCGAAATCACAAAGCGTCTTGTACAATTAGGTGAGCAACAACTTGGCGGCGGACGTTTCTAAGACAACTTTATAATCGATGGCTGAAGGAAGAATGGATCTCCATTCTTCCTTTTTGTACGAATAAAAAAAGAAGGAGAGATTATATGCAGCAAAATCAATCGGCTAACGAAAATGCTGGTTTTACTGAAAGATCAGCAGCTTCTGCAACAAATGCACAACAAGTAAAACAAGAAATCCAAAGAGACGTAAATGAAGGACAAGGTGCAATGACTTCTCGAGAAGCAGGCGCAATGCGCGATTAAAAAAACGCTTTAAGCAGTTTTTAATCACAGACTCTTTGTATAAGAACCTATAAAAGTACCTCAATTAACCGAGGTACTTTTAGCAGTCTACTCTATTTCGACGGGAGAGATACTGTAACTTCGGGTGTGTTTCATCAGGTCCATACTGGTGAAACACAAAAGCAAACGGCCTAATCCCCAATATATAAAAGGCGAGCCTGCCTTGTCCACCTGAAAAATAATTAGTTTGTATTTTGTCCCTCGCCATTCAGCCCTTCTTTTATGTACCCGTTAACCTGACTATTTGAAAGCAACCCAATATGTCCAATGCCATAAAGTTGAATATATTTCTATATCTTTAACAAACGAATCAAGACGCCATGAAGCATCTAACCACCTCTTTATTAACATAATACCAATTGTTAGAAACAGCATGTAAAAAAGCTCTCTATCGAAAAATAAAGAGCTTTTTCTTATCAACGAATTTTCTATTTTGACAAAGATTAAGTGTATATCAATGGATTGCATAAAATAAGTAAACAAGACCATATTAAATATGAATGATAGGTATAAAAAGTATATTTCCTTCCAAACCATAGGAGATCGTATATGAATAATTATAAAAATGACAATACTGCAAGACGCTATATTGCTCATGTTAGTATATTTGGAACGACTCAAATTCATTTAAGAAACCCCTATATTGTTGCTTGGTGGTCAGCAGCTTTTCCTGGGTTTGGACACTTGCTACTGTCTAAATACCTTCGCGGCTTTGTGTTATTTATATGGGAGGTCGTCATAAACCTTAAATCTCATGTAAATTTAGCAATGATTTATTCTTTTCAAGGAAACATTGATATGGCCAAAGAGGTGCTTAATACAAGATGGCTTCTTATTTATATTCCCGTTTATATTTTTGCTATATGGGATAGTTACCGAACAACCGTTGATTTAAATAAAATATACGTGTTAGCTGAAAGAGAAAATCATCGGTTCAACTCCTTTAGTATAGGAGCCATGGAAATAAACTATTTAGATAAACGGAATCCCATCTTGTCCGTTGCCTGGTCCTTTTTGATGCCAGGTCTAGGACAACTTTATATTCATCGGATCATTGGTGCTTTCTTTGTTATCATTTGGGCAGTCATTTTCTTTTATTATTCCCATCTACTTGAAGGGATTTCTCTGCTATTTTTAGGAGAAATAAAACAGGCTACTTCCGCTTTAAATAAAGAATGGCTGTTATTTTTCCCTTCCCTATATGGTTTTGCTACTTTTGATTCCTACATGAATACTGTTGAGAACAATAAACTTGTGGAAAGAGAGCAAAAAAACTTCTTCGAGAAAACGTATCAACATCCAAGCTTTTGTATTGTGAAAGGAAAAAAGGTGGAGTGAAAACATGCAGATCTTTTCTACATTTGAATACTCCAGTTACATAGAGTTAGCTGTTTCGGAGCTAGAGAAAAAAGGGATAAAGAAAGGGGATATATTTATTGTTCCTCTTAATAATCGAACAGAAAATCGCCGAATTTTTGATAGCCTTCATCGAGCAGATGGAGTTTCTCTTATTGATTTAGGAATGGCTTTAGCCACAGCCTTTTCCGTCATTGGTGCAAGCATTGGCTTTAAACTAAGCTGGGGCCCTATTTATTGGGGAATTATTAGTGCTTTTATCGGATTTAGCTTAGGATTGGGAATTAAACTATTTATATTTAAAGTAATCAGGAAAAATCAACGACTTCTGCGTGGCAAACATTCAGAAGTCATACTCATTGTGGATTGTCGTACGGTGGATGCCGAAATGGTTGAACAAACTTTGTGGAAAAACCTTGCCTTAGGTGTTTCAAAAGTTAGATCTGATGGCTTATAAAAATAAGTCATCACCGTACAATATAATAGCGAGATGCAGGATGAATGAATTACTATTCAGGATTAGAGATAACTTCCTTAACGCATTGAGGGAGTTTTTCTGTTTTTAAGCTTTATACTCTTTAATTAGCATAATGTCATTTATTAGAACCAAAAAAGCTGTATGAAGAATCTTGTTCAGGTAGTCTTCTGTTTAAAATTTTATTGATTGCGACTCTCTAACTTCTGCATATTTTCCCATATCATTTGAATTTATTAAATGTCATTACAATTTCCTTTTATTTCTTAATAAAATAACAATCGATATCAAAGAAACAGTATTAATTAATTCTAAAAGAGGACTTATTCTGTCTAAAAATAAACTAATCATGTTCTATAACATTTAATTTTCACAACCTTCTAATTAAAATCAAAAGATTAAAAACAAATTATAAAACTACTTTTAGGCAACTTATTGAAATATTTCAAGAAAAAACACTGTTAATCGGGAAGTTCTAAAAAATCATCTAAGTGTGTTTCAAGCTCAACTTTTATATCGCTAAGTGACTCATCAACTAGTTCTCCTATTACTTTGCTTCCAAAGATTTTTTTCGAGAGGGGTATACCTAAAAACGTACGGCTACATTTCCAAACTGCTACGTTATAAAAATCAAGCATATCTCCTTCCATATCATCATTGATAAATATAATGACTACAGATTCATACCCTTCATCAAAATGATCACCGTTCGTAACCTCAAACTTCACAAAAAGATCTAAGTTTTGTTTCTGAAATAAAGGCGTATATATTTGTTCGAGTTCCATCGTGACATCTCTTAATTCTTGTTCGATTTTATTGATTCTGTTTCTTAGCTGAAACGTAAATTCTCTCTCACCGTATTTCATTTATAATCACCATTTTCCAAAATTAAGGTTGAGTAACAATTCTACGCATAAAAACAAAATTTCTGTATTCTATACTTCATACATCCTTAGTTAGCATACTCACCGCTATTGGTACTAATAAAAAAAGACATTGAGACATAGCTAAGTCAATCGAATCTACAGACGAACAAATGGAATAAATGAAACCTACGTTCACCCTATCAATAAAAAATCAGAACAATTAATCCATACTATTGATTGTTCTGATTTTCCTTCAACTAAAATACTTTTGTCCCAGTCTCTTTTCAAGAGTTACATATATTAAATGTTATTCTACCATCCTCTTTGATTTCTTAATGTGGTAATATGAGCAATATGATGCTTTCCATGCCAAGCGTAAGTGGCTATTAATTGCTCAATCGTCACTTCCCCATTTTCAGGATGGTGGATCATTTTCTTCAAATCTTTTTCATCAAGTGAGTTTAAAACTTTATGAAGACGCTTATGTAAAGCTGAAAAAAGTTGAAGAGAAACTTCTATCGGTAAATCATTATCAGGCAGAGTTGACCAAGCTACTTCATCATAGGCCTTAATAGTAGGTGCTTGCTCTGTTAAGCCTAATTTAAAACGAGTATAAGCATTCATATGTGAGTCAGCCAAATGATGGACAACTTGACTTAATTTCCAACCGCCTTCTCGATAAGGCGTAGCTAACTGCTCGTTTGTCAGCCCTTCTACAGCATAAGCTAATTGCTTTGGTGCATCTCCAATGTCATGAATCCAACCTTGAATATCTTCTTTTTGAATATTTTTCTTCACGGTAAATTTTCCAATGGGATATTGATTAAACATACTTCTTCCTCCCTTTCTAGTTTTGTTAATATCTAGTATAGCACTCTACTTGAAAATAAACTTGAATATTCAGAATAAACAACAGACGGATAAAGTGTTAAAAATAAAGAAAAAAAGACCTTCAGCTATTGGAAGATCCTTTTTGGATGGTTGCTTTAAGCGCTTGTAATCTTGACTGAGAATCATTGGTTTGGCTAATCACTTTTTCCACGATGTACTGGTATCCGTATAAAACAACGGCTAAAACCGTAGTCATCCCCCAGTACATGCTTGGCGACATCTTTTTCATTTTAAAGATGCCCACTTTTTTCAAGGCACCGCCAAAAGGGAAAATATTAAACCAGTCTAACACCGTATTGGCAAGTATGTATTTTAGAAAAGAGCCGTACGTTAGCTTAAATATCCAAAGCGTTCCTATTAAGTGAGGACCTAAAATATAAGTAAAATCTATAGGTGCTTTAGGAAATAAAGGATTGTTATTTCTAAACCATTTTTTCTGATTGGCAATGACGGTAAACACAATGATGAATAAGTTAGCGAAAGTAGCTACAGGTAAAAAACGGACAAATGATTTTGTTCCTATAAAAGGCGCGGTTAACCATGGAAAGATTAGCACGCTTAAAGAAATGATCAATTTTCTTTTATACTTACGCATGAATTGTCTCCTCAAACTGTATTTTCGTAAATATTATTACCTAAAATTGAAAGTTTATGTAATATGCCACAATGATTCCAGGCAAAGATAACTCAGCTAACGATGACATACGTATATTTCTAGGTGGTTCTACTTTTGCACTTTATAATGGTGAATCATGATAAAGAAAAAAAGCAAAGAGAATGTTCTCTTTGCTTTTTTTGCCTTTATGCTAATTTATATATCCTGAGTTTTCATTAAAAACCCTGCGGATATAATACAGGCAGCAGATAAAAGCAACCCTGTTAATCCCTGTTTTAAAATAAACCCAAAGATTATAATAGAAAATGATCCTAAAAAGAACATCAACTTGACTAAAACATTTCTTTTGCTCATTTATCCAATCATCTCGATTCTATATACAAATAAATAATACATATAGTTACTCCCTCTGTTCTCTTTGTCCAGCACTCCAAGCTAACGCTAATATAGAAACCGTTACCACTACTGCAGTCACCCTAACTATATCCACCTCTTCTTCCTTATAATTACATTTTAACATAGTTTTAGAGCACTGTTTAAACGGAGGTTATACGAAACTAACTAGTATAAAACGGATTACCAGCACAAAAAGAGCACCCAATTACTATAAGTGCTCCTTTTTTAGGTATTAGTACGACTAGACCCCTGTCCTACTGCTTTACTTGGTAATAACCTCTGCAAAAAAACGAGTTCTTCGGTTTAATAGCAATTAAAAATGAGTTATAGATATCTGAGCCAGAAATGAATGTATTTATCCAACACACAAATAATAGAAATGATTTGATATTTCCTGATACATAGAACGATATAATAGCAGGAACTACCGATAATACAACAAAAGGCAAGCTCATAAAAAGCCAATATCTCGTTTTGGATAGAACGGCATTTGTGCTTAGCCAGAAAAATATTCCGCTAAAAGTTAAGCTCATATCACCTTTTTTACGAATGACTAACACGTGTAGACATTCGTGAGCAACAAAGACAGCGATGCCTGTCATGATGAGATAAAATAGATTGATACGAGTAAAGCCTGCTCCAAAGAAATAAGGTATTGATAGAATAATAATCTGAAGCAAATATACAAACTTCATATAGTGTTTTCGATACCACGTATTCTGGATAAAAGGTGTCCATTCAGAAAAGTCCATGCTTATTTGTGGCAAGTGACGAAACCAAATGATAATAGGCGTTCCCTCTCCTTCATGTAAACTTCCGCTAATTTCATTAACATAAAATCTCCTACTCTATATTAAGCTTTATTATTGAAATACTGAGTAAGTAAATGAACTGCGCCGTCTTGTTTTTTCTCTACTGCAACCTCTAAAGGTGTTTTCCCATCATCTTTTTGTATCTCGATATCTGCACCTTTTTCGATGAGAAGTTTAATCATATTTTCATCTCCTAGCAATGAAGCCTCGTGAAGGCTAGTCCATCCACCGCTTTGTTTTGCATTTACATCTGCGCCTTTTGTAAGCAACAAGTCTACAGCTTGAATTTGCTTATTTGCTACTGCTGCATGAAGAGGCATGTTTTCATTCGAATTTTTAGCTTGAATATGAATATCCGCCCCTAATGAGAGCAATAACTCAGCGCTATCCATTTGTCCAAAATAACAAGCTAAATGTAAAGGCGTCCATCCATCTGAATTAAAAGCGTTAAGTAAAGATGGCTCTTTATTTAATAAAGCTTTTATCTCTTCACTTTCTCCATTCACTGCAGCATTTGTTATTTGATCAATATATTCCACTTTACATCCCCCTAATATATAGAAATACCTTGATTATATTTCCATTTTATCATAGCTTAGTGGATGAACACGATATACAAACTCAGTTATATAAGTAAGAAGGACGATAAGGAATACGATGATAAAATTAATAATCATGGTTCCTTTAGGTAAGAATGGAGAGTTGATATGAAAACAACTAATAGCGAAGAGCTAGACGTCCAATGATATGGAGTAAAGGTTCTTTATAAGCACTTAATAGTGGGTAAACCTAATCCAGAAAAGATCGACGAAAATTATGAAGAACATCAGATATTTGAAGAAAGTATTTTATTAATTAACGCTCCATCATTTGATCAAGCCTATGAAATTGCAGAAAAAAAAGCAAAAGAATGTGAAGACAGCTATACCAACGTTTATGATCAGACTGTAAAGTTCCAATTTATTGAGAGTTTAGATGCCTTCCTCTTATTTGAAGAAGATGAGTTCCCAAGTGGTACGGAGGTATATTCACGTTTTTTACATATACCTAAAGAAGAAAGTTTAGCTAATGTCTTATCTAGGTACTATCCAGAAGTTACGGAAGATGAAACAGAGCGGATACACAAAAACTTCATTTTAAGGAATAGAGATTTTAATTAAAAATTCATATTAAATATAAAGACAAGATGTATACGATATACGAACTTGATCAACATAATGTACTAACTTAAAACATAAGGAAGAGACGCCACTTGCTTTAAATGGCGTCTCTTCTTTTAAAATATTTGAGTAAAAGCTACAATTAAAATCGTAATCCCGCTTATCAACGTTCCGCATTGACCTAATGTAAAGCTGCCGATTTGTACATTTGCTGCTTTTTGCCCCACCATTACTCCTAGCCATACCGTTATAAAACTGCCAAATGCTGATGTAAGGGATATGGCTAAAGGTGACAATCCAAGTAAACCCGCTCCTAGACCGTTTGTAAGTGCATTGGCGGAAAGTGCAACACCTAGAACGCTGCTTTCAATCCATCCAATATAGCGTACGTTTCCTTGACCCTTACTATCTAATTCATCACTTTCGTTATTTCTTTGAGATCCTACTAACAAAATAATTCTAATTCCAATTAGCGTTAATAATACGACGGCTACAATAACATGGAACACTCCTGGTAAGATTGTTGAAATCCACCTGCCAAACATAATCCCCACCATGCTAAAGAGGAAACAAATAGCTGCTATTAGTAAATTAGAAAGCCATCTTATCCTGATTTTTCGTACTCCATAAGATATTCCTACACCAAAGTTATCTATACTTGATGATAGGGCAAAACCTAAAATGAATAACCATTCCATTTTGTATTCTCCTTTTGATGATAATATTGAGGAAATTTGCTTACTTGTTGCATATATTGTTGATAAACCTTCAAGAAAATGATTACTGCGCGTTGAAAAATATGAAGAGGTGACTCGCGATGTCTAAGATTCAAAATGACCAAAGCCTTGGTTTGTTGTTACGGTCTTTATTAAAGGAAAATGCTTTATCCATGCGGAAGCTCAGCTCACTTACGGGGATCGATACGGCAACTATTTCACGGATCATAAACGGAAAGCAGCAAGCAAATCTACATCATTTAAAGCAATTTGCGCACTATTTAAACACTCCTCTTGAAGCATTAATTGACCCTGCTGGAGCTGCTTCAAACACTACAGAAAATGAAGTAGAAACAGGCATTCATTACTCCATTGATAAAATTCAAGAAATACTTAAATCTTTTAATATAGTGGATACAAACTTTACGATTGAACGTGTAAAACAAGAACTAACAAAATATGAGCAATATGCACAGACCGACGAAGGACACAGCATGATTCTAGATAACTTTCAATCCAAAATAGAGCAAGTAGGCAGCGTTGGTACTTTCATTGATCAACTAAAGCAAATGTATCTTGAATATTGTAACGAAGAAACCTCAGCTGCCAAGCGCTCTACATTGGGAAGTGCGCTATTGTATTTTATTTTGCCTACCGATATTATCCCAGACTACGTCTTTCCAATCGGCTATCTAGACGATGCAATAGCTGTACAACTAGTGATGAATCAACTTACGGAATAAAGACTGAGTTTTATTAAGGGAACTGAACGCGGCATGCCGCTATTTATTGTGAAAACGGAACTTTTTCTGGACGATGAGCAGGTAAATACTCTATTGCTTTCTTTAATTTAGATAATTCCTTTGGCACAATCTTTTTGATGATTTTTTCTTTTTTACATGGCTCGCATGACTCATGGTTACATCTATGCGCACACATACCTAAAGGAATTTTCTCTCCTACAAATGGATCTATATAGACTCCATTTTCAAATAGCTTACTCTTAATAAGGTTTTCGTTTTGCAATCTGCAGCAATTAACACAATAGTACATTTGTTTTCCACTCTCTTTCTTATACTTGATTTTGAAACATCTTATGAGAACCCATCAACAGAAGTGCTTGTTCCTACAATAAAAATTGAAAAAATCTCAACAGGCGTTGATAAATACTCAACACACGGCACTTACAAACATATAGTTCAATAATGACATCATAGAGAGTGTCATACATTGAGGAGGGACAGCGGTGAAAACAAGAGGTATTATTAACGCTGTAATCGGTATTTGGTTTGTTATTGCCCCTTGGATGCTTGGGTTTTCATACGATACAGGGGCTACTTCAGCAAGTATTGTATTTGGAAGCCTTCAAGTGATTATGTCTTTTTGGGGAGTTACTAAACCCGGATGGCATTCATGGCAAAATTGGATTTCGCTCATTACCGGATTATGGTTTATTCTTTTTCCCTTTATTTATTCATTAACAGACGGGGTGCTTTGGTCTAGCGTCGTACTTGGGTTAATGACCGTATTACTTAGTTTATGGAGCTTGAACTCTAAAGCAAGATTAAAATTAAAAGCTGTAAGTTAAAAAGCGAATAACATTCCACTTTTTACTTAAACTACTCAAGATACCGCAACGTATCGACTATGTGAGAAATAATTCTCCTAGCAGAAAAGCTCCCTACGGAAATAGGGAGTTTTTTCTGCTGTTTATGTAATAAAGCGTACACAGGTTTAGTCAACGTAACGTACTTTACAGAAAGCTATAAAAGAGAAAAGGCAGATCAAATTTGCGATCTACCTTTTCTCTCCATTACGGAGTCATCATTACTTTTTTAACACGGGTATCCATATTTCACTTTTAAAGGTTGGCGACGTTACATTTTTATGTTCATTCCATAAGATTTCCGGTCCTTCTACTTGTTCATAATTTGAGGATGGAAACCATTCTGAATAAATTCGTCCCCATACATCTTGTAATGTGTCAGGAAATGGTCCGACTGCTTCGAATACAGCCCATGTTCCAGCTGGCACTTCAAGTTGTACCAAATGATCGGGACAATCCTTAGTTGTGGCTACACCGATATAATGGTCCAGCTGCCCTTTTTCCTCCATTCTCCCTTCAGAAAAGTTCACAGATGCACTAAGCAAACCTAATGGTGTAACATTAGAAAGTTCTTTTAATTTACGTATTGTTTCATCGTTCAAGCTTTCCCACATAGCAGCAATCTTTGGGTTAACTCCATGAAAAATTATCGGAACTCTTTCTTTAATACCAACGATATGAAAGGCCTCTTTTTCCTCAATCCGGTAATTCATTTCATTTCCTCCTTTAATTGATAACTGAAAGGTCATTTTTGGAAACGCTTTAAGTGAACTCCCATTTTTTTTAGCTTCCGAAGGAGTTATACCGTGTAGATTTTGAAAAGCCCTTGTAAACGAATCCGGTGAGCTGTAATTGTACTTGATCGCAACATCAATGACTTTGATGTTACTATCTTTAAGTTCAAATGCTGCAAGTGTAAGTCGTCTTCGGCGAATATATTCTGATAAAGTAATACCTGCAAGAAAAGAAAACATTCTTTTAAAGTGATACTCAGAGCAAAGAGCCAGCCTTGCTACTTCTCTAAAATCGATATCATTGGTTAAATTCTCCTCAATATAGTGTAAAGCTCTATTCATATTTCTAAGCAAATCCATTTGTATGACCTCCCTTATTATCAGAATAGCAGGATTTGAATAAGGCTATCCGACATTTCGTGCACAGTTATGCAGGCTTTTTCCTTCTATTCATAAGTTCCTACAAACTTAAACAAGCTATTCAAGGTGCAATTTCATCTAGCATAATAATTTTAGAAAACAACAAATAAAGAGCCTTAAATTATAAGCCTCTTTATTTGTTCTCTATTTACGTGTGTTTTCAGTAGTAAATCCCAACTAAAATATCAATTACACTGCATCTGTCATTATATATAAATTGGATGGGATAATTTTGTTTTCTAAAATTAAGTATGGATGGCACTTCATTAAAGCAAGTTTAAGAACTTCTGGTACTCTCTCTTCATCATAAGCGCATACTAAATGTAATCCGCCTTTATTTACTAATTTATCTGCTTCATTTTCAAACTCTTCTAAAATAGGTACAATTCCTTCTTGCTGTCCCCATTCTACATGAGCCCATATTTGAAAAGATCTATTGTTTTTATAGAAGGGATCTAAGTGTCGAGAGAGATGTTCAAAGATGATAGCAGGCTGAAAACTCCCACTTGAACAGTAATAATCAAAATTATTAATAGTATGTATATATGTTAATTGATCTTCAGTTAGAATTTCCTCTAACTTTTCAAAAATTAATGGAATTAATCTTTCACTTTCTATAACTAACGTATGCCTCTCCTGTTCAATTCCCGACACAATATAAGAGACAAGATTATCTAAGTAACTTCTCATGTCGTCAATATTATAGTAAATATGAACGCTTTCATTATTCTGTATTAATTGAGCAAACTGATTTTTCAAGTATGTACGCTCCCTTATATAAAATCAACCTAAATTTCAAGAATCTTAAACTAGTAAATTATCTATTCATTAGAACAATTCTACGCTTTGCATTCTTGTCTGTCAAAGCTAGATGTTTTTCCCTTTGTTTTAGGGTGTACGGCTACTTTTAGAACAGTGTATCCATATCGATTGCAAAGGGTATAACATTTGCGGCAATTATTCTGGCGCCTTGACTAAAGAATACTATACCCCTTTTCAAATACGATTAAACCCTAACAAGAAATAATGACAGAATTAAGTTTACTTATTCTTTCAAATAAATCTTCGCGTAGCATGGATAGAAGCATCACCCATCTATTTTTTAGTTTGTATAGCTTTAAAAATAGCTATCATAACACGCGTTACAAGTAGAAAAAAGATCTTAAACTTCTGGGGAAGTTCAGGATCTTCAAATAAAAAGCTGTTATTTTTTTAATGTTATAGGTACACAAATATCACAATAATCAATCTCATTATTGTCACCATAATATCGTTCAAAGATTGGCCTCGGATCAACTTCATAACCCGCTTCTAACAAGCCAGAAAAAATGGTAGCCCACGCTTTTTGAATTTCTTCTGCAGTATGCTTAACTTTGTATATTGCATACTTTCCCCCTACTAATTGATCTTCACTAAAATCATCGTCAACGTAATATTCACTAGAAATGACGACACCAGCATCATAGCGACAATTCTCAGGAGCTGTTTCTTCAGGATTGTCCCGTGCGATGCTCAGAATTATTGAATCTTTAGTAAACAATCCCTTCTTTTTAACCAAACGTTTTAACTTCTCCATCACTTTAACATTATGAGGACCATATGGCCCAACTTGTCTCACATATGCAATTCGGTAATTTGGTAAAGTATCAATCTTCATATTCATCTCACTCTGCCCCTTTTTCATCAATATTTACTACAATGAAAAAGTTATCACTATTTAAAAAGATAATCACTTAATTTTTTAAAAATTTACCATTTACTTATGAAAAACTAGAGCGAAACGCATAAAAACAGAATTATTAATGCGAGAACGATAGAAAAAGAAGAAATTTGAAGATAAATTAGTGTATTTCTTATATCGCCTATTTGTCATAACCACCGTCATAAAGCAGCAAAAGCCTTTAAAACAAATAGTTTTAAAGGTCTTTTATATTTTCCTAATATACTATAAAAACGCTCTTCTAAAAAAACATAAATTTTAAAATTCTTTGCGTATCTCCTTATCTGACTGTGGTACACCTTTCTTTACATAGTTTAAAGTAACTGTACCATGCTTTAGTTCAGCTTCTTTTTTTAAGAAAGATACCATTTCACTGAAAGTCTCTGCATCTTCTTTTTTCGGTTTTCGAGCAATGGAGATAGTAATTGAAGGCGAAGCATTATAATCCTTATAACTAGTGGCAGTATCAGGATTAATGTTATACGTCTTTCCTACTTTTGCATCGTAAAATACAACCAGCTCATCTAACGGGTTAAACTTCTGTGTAACGTAAGGGCGAACTTTTTTCTCTAATTGGCTTTCCCACTTAGAAGAAACATAGCTATCTTCCATTTCATTTACTTCATCGTTGTAGTAAACAAGAAAATTTGTCTGATCTTTTTCATTAGTTACCTTTGCTGCATATTCAAAAGGAAAATTCCCCATATTGTCGTATAAGGTATCATAGATAACAGTTGAATCTGTAAAATGTGTCTTCAAATACTTTTTAGCTTCTACTTTTACTTTTTCCTCTTTATCTTCGTCTGGCTTTAACGACTGATTAAATATAAAAATGGCCCCTACAACAACAATTATTACTATGCTAATAATCAACACTAGCCCCTTTGCTACCCTCTTCATCATTTACCCTCTTCCTTCAAATATTTTATTAACCTTATCGATTCGTTTAATCCTATTTAAAGATTTAGTTAACATTATAGCTTGACCTTCTTTAACGAAAAATGTGGTTTGAAACTAATTTCCACTTCCGTATTGTCATCGTTCCCCAAGATCTTTAAGCGATCATTTTCTCCTTTAATTTGGCTAATATTTTCTAAATCAAAGTTAAAGATTAGCCCTTTAAAGTGTTTATAACTTAAACTTACACTGCACTTACTTTCATGTACTGACATTGTCAATAGTAAATGAAACCCATGATCGTCATCCTTGCTGTACATAAACATACCTGTCTGATAATCAATCATTACTGAAGGTTCATCTTCAAATAACTCAAGCATTTCATATTCATTGTACTTCATTACTATTTAGTCCTTCCTATCTTAATAATTCTTGCGTAAGTACCTACTTGAGCTAAAATATCTTTAAAATTTTAGTAAATACAAATTTCAATTCTCCATATAAAAAGTGCCTGGATAAGCATTATCCAAGCATTCTAGAAATTCATTATGTATGACTTTTCTTTTTTATCTTTACACCTGTATAAATAGAGTTAACTATTAATATGACGGTTCCTAAAAACCATCCTGCAATAGGAGAATACTCGAATACATTTTTCAAAGCCATCCCTAAAGAAATGGCTGCTATTCCTAGCATTAATAAAAGTACAGTGATACCTTGCTGCCTTTGCATATATACCACCTCAGATGCTTTTCTTCTAATCATTGTTTTCCTGGTTGCTCTTTTTTCCCTACAATCCAAGCTAAAGATAAAATTGAAACAGTTACAACTGCTGCCGTTAACATCCCTATATCCCCCTCTTATTCCTTATAATTACATTGTAACATATTTTTAGAACAGTGCTTACACATGCTTATTCTATCTAGACTTTGTTGCTTTAAAAGTATAATCGGTACAAAAAAGCCCTATTTTTAGGGCTTTTCATTTTAATACATATAAAGCGTACCTCTCTTCATTAGAAAATCCAAGTTTACTAGCTAATACTTTCGATGCTTTATTATTATTATCGCAATCCCAAGCAGGCATAACATTCTTTTCTAAACACTTATTTATAAACTCTTGACCTACTATCTTTCCCAGTCCTTGTCCTCTATAGCTAGGATTAGTCACAATATCGATTTCAGCTATTGTTCCACTATGAAAGATCGACACACATTCGGCGACAATGTTTTCTTTATGGATAACACAAACTCCTAATCCGTTTTTCAGAAAATGACTTTCTGATCCCCAGTAATCCACTATATATGATTCATTAAAATTCTCACTTTTTCTTAAAGCGTCAGAGTTAAAATCTTTTAACTCATAAAGATCGGGAAGGGTATACCTAAAAGAAACTTTTGAAGGAACAAATCTATACTTAGAACGCATCATTTTCTTTAGGTAAGGTTGGAAAGTCTCGTCAAAAAAAGCCTCCCAGTCGGTCGATGGAGTAAAAACAGTAAAACGTTTTTCCTTACCATAAACATTCTCAACGAAGTAACGATAGAGAGAATTATTAAACACTAAGTCATTTCCTTGACCAAATACATAATAGTCGCCTGCACGTATTCTAAGAAATCCTGACGTTGGCTTCATACTATCATTTACGTACACAGATCCTTCAATCACATGATTAACGACAGAAAAAGCAAATGTAGGAGTCTTAAATGACGCTTTCAAAATGTTATGTATCTTATCATAATCTTTTGGTTCTAAACAATGCATTTGATCTCCCTCCTTAATAAAGTATTTGTTTATCTATTTCTTTCTAGTTAACACAAACATGTCATAGGCTATTTAAAAAATTAACTTTCGCTATACTTCTTTAGTAAGTAAATAAGAAGGATGTTGTAACCCCATGGGTTTATAAAACTCATCATGCGTGTATTTAAACCCTAGTTTATTCAGCAATCTTGCAGAGTCTCTATTTTTCGGGTTATGCCCAGCAAATAAACTGTTTACCTCAAGGTTAGTAAAAGAGTAATCTATGACTGCTTGACTTGCTTCTTGAGCTATTCCCTTTCCCCAATAAGCACGTTTTAAGTGTATGCCAAACTCTAGAGTTTTACCTTGAATATTGTAAGGTCGCACACCGCAGCAACCTACATGTTCGTTCGTTTGGAGTAAAAAAACAGGCCAGTACTGAATGTTATGTTGACGATACATATCTAATACAAATTTAACAAACTTTATTATTAAGGAATACATTCAAGAAGATTTGTATGATCATGAAGTTAACCTAAAATTCTTCAATAAAATGTTAAAGAATATAGGTTCAAATTATAGTATTGAAGAATTTGATGAAATCAACTGGATTTATTTATCTCAGGATTAAGACCGTGTAAACAAACCACCCTCTTAGGCACACAGCAAAAAAGAGAACCCTTAGGGAAGTAAGAGTTCTGAAAAAGTCACTTTTATAGAATATGCAGCTTTTTATACATCCTTAATTTAGTTGGTTTTTCATTAGGAGGACCAATTAAATCGATGAATTAAAAGTGCACCTCTTATTCATATGTTAGAACACATCAAAAGTATTATTTATATTTTAAAATATGTTATAGTTTAATTCCAATAATCGTTCATACTTGAATACGTGTGAATGAACCCTTATAAAAAGCAGCCTCGCTTGCCAATGCCGAGGCTGCTTTTTTTTATTTCTTAAGGACTTTTGTCTTAAAAATGGATGTATGTCCTGTGAACAAATACTTAGAAATCACATATTATAGTGTATCTTCTAATTGAAGGAGGTATGCAATTATAGAAAACTTGGTTAGTTATATTAAAGAATTAGGCTTTCCAGTTGCGCTATCGTTTTACTTACTCGTGCGCATTGAAAGCAAATTAGATCGAATTACAGAACTGCTTCAAATTCTTATTGAAAAAAAGGACAAGCAATAAGCAGACTTCTGCTTTTATACCCAAAGCGAACTTGTACCTTCTTTTTCAAGATGCAGCACATCCACTTCTATTCCCCTATCGTATCCATGCTCTCCACCCGGAAGAACAATCAAGCCGTTCGCCGCAGCTAAAGATGAAATAGCACCCGACTTGTCCATGCCAACAGGCGTTACTAAGAGCCTTCCCCCTTCGTCTGTAATTTCTCCTCGCACCATTCTTGTGAATGCGTTAGGCTCTTTAAAACGGCCGTTTAACACCGCTTTTGTTTTATGTAAATGAGGCGCCGGTGAATGTAAAAAGCTGCGAACAATCGGACGTACAAACAGTTCAAACCCGACATAGCAAGCAGATGGGTTTCCTGATAATCCAAACAACAGCTGTCCGTTTCGTTCTGCGACTGTTGTGACGCTTCCCGGTCGCATCGCAATTTTGTTAAACAGCACGTTCGCGCCAAGCTTTTTATAAATAGCCGGTAAATAATCATAGTCCCCAACGGATACGCCGCCGGTTGTCAGTAAAATATCCACTTCTTCAAGCGCTTTTTCTACCGCTTCATAGCAGCGGTCAAAATCATCTTCAAGCTTCCCTAAATATTTCGGAATTCCCCCGCTTCTTACGATTTGTGCAAGTGCCATATAGGAGTTGCTGTTGCGGATTTTCCCTGGTTCTAGCGGCTCGTTCACATCAAGCAGTTCGCTTCCTGTTGTTAACACGCCAACAATCGGCTGCTTCACCACGGCTACATCCGCATAGCCAAACGTAGCTAAAAAAGCGGTGACGCCCGGATTGATGCGCGTTCCTTTTGAAACGAGCACGTCTCCTTTTTTTGTTTCTTCTCCTTTTAACGCAATGTGTTCCCACTTTGAAGCCCGCCTGCTTAACGCCATATACGTTTTGCCTTCTTTTTCATACGACTTCGTTACTTCAAGCATCACAACCGCATCACATGAATGAGGCACTTGTGCTCCTGTCATAATGCGCACAGCTTGAAACGGCTTTAGTTCTTCTTCAAAGACAGAACCAGCGCCGATTTCACCTACAACTTCGAACTCGACAGGATGTTCACTTGATACTTCTACGCAGTCTTGTGCTCGAACCGCAAAGCCGTCATAAAGCGATTTATTAAAATGAGGCACGTTTTGATCGGCGATAATATCTTCTCCTAAATAACGTCCGTAGCTTTCGGTGATCGATACGCGTTCAATGCTGCCTTTTCTTTTATATGTCATAACTTTTTCAATTGCTTCAGGAATTGAAATAGGTGTTCTGCTTTCTAACATACATTCTTCACTTCCTTTATGTCTGTTCACTTTTTGCGCTATGGTGTAAAATCATAGCATATCTCACTATTTCTATCATACAACAAAATTTACTGAAAAAGGATGAAAACACCGATGTCTTCTTTTACTCATTTTAATGATCAAGGCCGGGCCAATATGGTCGATATTAGCGAAAAATCTATCACTCGCCGCGTTGCAACAGCTCGTTCAAGCATACTTGTTAACAAAGAAATTCACGAAGCCATTGTAGAACATAAGATCGGAAAAGGCGATGTGCTTGCTGTTGCACAAGTAGCAGGGATCATGGCAGCAAAACGCACGTCTGACATTATTCCGATGTGTCACCCTCTTTTATTAAAAGGCGTGAACCTTTCATTTGACTGGGATACAAGCAATAACGAGTACCGTTTACTAATAGAAGCGACTGTTAAAACCGAAGGATCAACGGGCGTTGAAATGGAAGCTTTAACCGCTGCTTCTGCCTGCGCATTAACCGTTTATGATATGTGCAAAGCCATTGATAAAGGGATGATTATTGGCGAAACATATCTGCTTGAAAAATCAGGCGGCAAAAACGGTGACTACAAACGTACAGAAGCGTAAAGGAGGTACATAATGAGCGTACACGAACATAAATCCAAAGCAACGCAGCCGGTTCGCTGCAAAGTCATTACCATATCAGATACACGCACAAAAGAAACCGATAAAAGCGGCGCGCTGATGATCCAACTTCTAAAAGAACATGATATGCAAGTCGCAGCATATGAAATTGTAAAAGACGACCAAACGTCGATTCAACAAGCGATACTTGCCGGCTGCAGTGATGATGACATTGACGTTGTCCTTACAAACGGCGGAACCGGCATTACAAAACGAGACGTCACGATTGAAGCTGTTCAAGCGCTGATTCATAAAGAAATCGTCGGGTTTGGCGAGCTGTTTCGCATGCTGAGCTACACGGAAGACATTGGCAGCGCAGCGATTATGAGCCGGGCAATTGCCGGGACGGTTAACGAAAAAGCCGTTTTTTCTACACCAGGATCAAGCGGTGCGGTTCGTCTAGCCATGACCAAGCTGATTTTGCCTGAACTTCGCCACGTTGTGTGGGAGTTAAACCGCCAGCGCTAACAAAATGCCTATGCACAAGCATAGGCATTTTTATTAATCATAGTCTTTATGTACCCACTCATCTTCTGGAATACCTAAATCTTCTCCAGAAAAACGCTCTTCTTTAAATGGATCTCCTCTAAGATGAAAGCCGTTTTGCTCCCAAAAGCCAGGATGATTTTCATCAATGACTTCAAAGCCTCGAAGCCATTTAACACTTTTCCAAAAGTACAAGTGCGGAACAACCAATCGCAGCGGATATCCATGCTTAGGTGTAAGCGGCTCTCCGTTAAAGGAATGAGCAAGAAGAATATCGTCTCTCAGCAAATCTTCTACTTCAATGTTTGACGTATAGTCATTGTCTCCGTGCAGCATGATATATTTACTTTTTAACTCCACGCCAACTGCTTTTAAAAAGTCTGTAAATAATACGCCCGTAAATTCATTATCAAGCCTTGTCCATCTCGTTACGCAGTGAATATCACATTTCACCGTCGTTTGCGGCATATCCAATATGTCTTGATAGGAAAGGGTCACTTCCTTGTCTACCAATCCAAACACACGAAGCGTCCACTCCTCTAAGTTATACTCCGGCACGTCCCCTTCATGTAAAATAGGAAAGCGCTCTGTCACTACTTGCCCTGGAGGCACTCGTCCTTCATACTTTGGATCAATTTCTGGTGTTTTCATTCGTTTAATACGGTCTGCTTTGTTCATAGGTACCACCTCTTTATTTTTTTATCAACGTGCACTTTGCTGACTTGTTTGATTCGTTTCGACACCTTTATCTCGTAAGAAAAACATCGCGGCTAATGTAAGTACGTAAGGGACCATCATCGTAAACTCAGTCGGTATTGAAAAACCTTGCAGTCGTGTGCTCACGGCATCCATTAAGCCGAAAAGGATACTTGACGCTAAAATACCGAGCGGATGAGACTGACCGAGCATCATCGCAACAAGTGCGATAAATCCACGCCCTGAAGTCATACCTTCTGAGAACATCGTGACTTGCCCTAACGAAAGCTGTGCTCCCGCGATCCCGCACAGGATTCCGCATGCTGCAATCGCAAACAGCTGATATCTTATTGCTTTCAACCCAAGCGTACTTGCTGCTACTTTATTGTAGCCTACTGCTAGAAGACGAAAACCAAAAATCGTTCGATAAAAGAAGATATAAAAAGCAATAGCTGCTAAAAAAGCAAAATAGACAAGCGGTGACTGCCCGGAAACAATGTCGCCGATTATAGGTATGTCTTTAATTAAAGGAATATCCCATGTACCTATCCCGTGCATGTTTTTATCGTAATAGGCACCTTTTGTATGAAAAATAGTCCGGAGTAAAAATGTCGTTAAGCCCAGTGCTAAAAAATTAATAGACACCCCAACGACAATTTCATTCGCTTTAAACACCACGACCATCATTCCAAAAAGCAAAGCAAAAAGTAAGCTTGCTCCAGCAGCAATCACGATCGCAAAAAAGACATTGTGAGTATAATAGTTACCGGCAATTCCACTAAAAGCCCCAATCAATATCAGACCTTCTAACCCTACATTAAATATGCCTACGCGCGCACAAAGCATTCCGCCCAGCGCCGCTAATAAAATCGGTGCAACCATTCGCAGCGTTGCATTTAACAGTGACCAATCAAGCAGCTCCACGAATATCAGCTCCTTTCTTTTTGGCTTTCCACCACTGCTTTGTAAATTTCGCTGAGATAAATAGAATAAGAACAGCTTGCATAATACTCGCAATTTCTAACGGAATTTCTGTATTACGCTCTAGCCCCATCGCTCCTGTTTGCAAAGCGGCAAGTAAAAGAGACGTAAAAACAATGCCGATTGGATTTGAATTTGCTAACAGAGCAGCCATCACTCCAGTCCATGCATATCCAGGAACGGTGAGCGCACCGTCTACAAATCGGTACTGTGAACCAAGCACTTCAAATCCTCCTGCTAATCCAGCCAAGCTTCCGCTAATAAACATGCTAAACAGCATGACTTTTACCTGATGAATGCCTCCATACGCTCCGAACAACGGATTTTTCCCGGATGCGTTTACTTCATAGCCAAACACAGAGTAGCGAAGCACCGTCCATAGCAGCAGCGCACCCACTAGAGCAATGATAAATCCGACATGAAGAGGCATTCCTTGAAACACTTTTCCAAGCCATGCTGATTGCTCAATCATAGGCGTCTGAGCGAGAGCAGCTGAGCCTGTTTTATCTTGAAAAGGGTGACCTGCTAGATAACTTGCAAATAAAACAGCGATATAATTTAATAAAAGGGTCGAAATGACAAGCTGAATTTTAAACGCGGCTTCCATCCATCCTGCTAAAACGGAAAGCAAACCTCCTGCCACAACAGCAGCGGCAATGGCTGCTATCAGCTTGACTATCCCTGGAGCCGGCAGGTAATAAGCAACAATCGCTGCACTAATCGCTCCAACGACCATTTGTCCTTCTCCCCCTAAATTAAACACACCTGCTCTAAAAGCAAATCCCACACCTAACGCAATTAACAGAATAGGCGTAGCGCGAGCCAGTGTAGTGGTGAAGAAATAAAAATTACCAAACGCTCCATTCCAGAGCTCTGTATATGTTTGGAAAACCGAACCACCTGTTAAGAAGATAATAATGCCTCCTATCGCTAAGCCAAAAATGACCGCAATAATCGGTTGGATTAATGATTTAAGAAGTTTCTGCAACTGTATCACCTTCTACCGTTCCTCCTGCCATTAATATGCTTAGTTTCTCTTCCGTCGCTTCTTCTCTTGTAAGCTCTCCGACAATACTGCCTTCGTACATCACTAAAATTCGATCTGATAGTGAGATAATCTCCGACAGCTCAGACGATACAAGTAAAATAGCAGAGCCATTATTCCTTTTTTGAATCAAGGCATCATGAATACGTTCCATTGCCCCAATATCCACTCCTCGCGTTGGTTCGGCAGCAAGTAGAAAAGAGGTGTTTTGGCCAAGCTCTCTTGCAACAATTAATTTTTGCAGATTTCCCCCAGACAGTTCTCCTGCTTTTTGCTTAGATGAAGTGGCTTTAATCGAAAATTCATTTATCCATTCCTCCACGCTCGACTTGAATATCTTTCTTTTCAGCCAGCCCATCTTCGAGTAAGAAGCTTTATACTGATAGCCCATCAGCGCATTTTCCTCGATCGTATCGTCTTTAGAGGCTCCCCACATATAGCGGTCTTCTGGAATATGAGCAATTCCTGCCTCTCTTCTTTCACGCACAGATCGCCCTGTAAGATCTTCATCTCCAAGTTTGATACTTCCGGCGTCTGTTTCTACTAATCCAGCAATTGCTTGAAGCAGCTCTGACTGCCCATTTCCTGAAACCCCTGCAATACCGACAATTTCGCCTGCAGAAACGTGAAGAGACACATTTTGCAACACGTTTTTTTGTCCTTTTCCTTTTAAAAAGAGATTTTGTACGCTTAAATGAGAAGTGCTTTGTGATGGCACTCTTGCAGGACGCTCTTTTAATTCTCTCCCTACCATTAGGCTCGCTAAATGGTGAGCATTGGTATCTTCTTTACTTGTGACGCCGGCTACTTTACCATTTCGAAGAACTGTAATTCGGTCCGCTACTTCCATCACTTCTTGCAGCTTATGTGTAATAATAATGATGCTTTTTCCTTGAGAAGCCAAAAACCGGATTGTTTTTAATAGTTCCTTTACTTCATAAGGAGTAAGAACTGCGGTAGGCTCGTCTAAAATAATAATTTCTGCTCCTTGATACAGCACTTTTAAAATTTCAATCTTTTGCTGTTCCCCAATTGAGCAATGCTTTACTTTTTTATGAACATCCACTGAAATTTGATAAGTTTGGGTTAATTGCTGTACATCTGCTTTCGCCTGCTTTCTGTTGAAAAAGAGACCTTTCTTTGGCTCATGCCCCAAGACAATATTTTCAGCCACTGAAAAATGAGGAAAAACCATAAAATGCTGATGCACCATGCCTATTCCGTTTTTAATCGCATCCGCAGGAGATGAAAACGAAACAGGTTTCCCGTGCAGCTGAACACTTCCTGAACTCGGCTTTTCCATTCCGTAAAGCATCCTCATCAACGTTGTTTTACCAGCACCGTTTTCTCCGACCAGCGCGTGAACCTCGCCTTTTTTTAGCGTAAGAGACACGTTATCGTTTGCTAAAAATGAACCGTATTTCTTCGTCAAATTCGTTAACTGCAACAGCTCACTCATTCCATTCATTGCTCCTTTCCCTTTAGGTTTTTTTCAAAAATAAGAAAGAGAAGCCAGCCTTACTCGACTTCTCTTCTCAACTCACTTTGCTAACGGATCTTTTACCACTGTTTTTCCATCAATAATCGAATCTTTAATTTCTTTTAATTGATCAATTACATCTTGTCCTACAAAGTCATTAAGAGGTGTCTTGCTGTCTTGAGTCACATACGTTAACCCAACACCTTTTTCTTTTAAGCCGTATGTCACTACGCCCGATTTAAATTTGTCATTTGCGAGTGCTTCTACCGTTTCATAAGCAGCCGCATCAGATCCTTTTAACTGCGATAAAATGATATGCTCAGGATCTACTTCCGTACGGTCAATATCTTGTCCTGCCGTATAAAAACCTTTTTCTTTTGCTGCTTCAAATACACCCAAGTCGCCTACAGCTGATGCTCCAGCGATAAAATCAGCACCTTTTGAAGCTTGTAAAATAGCAAGTTCTTTTGCTTTAGCTGGATCAGAGAAACTTCCCACATAATTTACTAGAAACTCTGCTTTGGGATTTGTTGATTGTAATCCTTCTTTAAAGCTTACCGTCCATTTTTTTAATAATGGAATATCATCAGCTGCAACCATTCCTACTTTATTCGTTTTCGTAATCAATCCTGCGGCTGCTCCTAATAAATATGAAGCTTCTTGTTCACGGAATACAACGCTTCTTACATTTGGTAAATCAACCACTGTATCAATAATCGCAAATTGACGCTGCGGATTTTCTTGAGCTACTTTTTTCAACGCATCTTCGGATTCAAAAGAAGATGTAATAATCAAGTCATAATTTTCTGCTACGGCAGCACGCAAATTACTTTCAATGGCTGCTTGATCTGTAGATTCAATTGTCTTTACATCAATGTTATACTTCTTCCCAGCGCGTTTTGCTCCCTCATCCATTTGCTGAAAAAACGGGTTAACTCCAATCTTTTCAGGCAAAACAAGAGCAATTCGCTTCTTTCCTTTCTCTTCACTTCCACTGCTTTTTGTGCTTTTTGACTGACAGCCAGTTACGAGTAGTACAAGCGCAACTGCTAAAATAAGAAATCTCTTCATTTAACTTACTCCCCCTATAATATAAAAAAGCTCTTCCTTTATATAAAGGAAGAGCTCGTTAACCAAACGTCTCTTCCTCATCTTCAAGAACATACTGTTCTTAAGGATTTGGCACCATTCTGTCATAGACAGCGGTTGCCGGGTTTCACAGGGCCAGTCCCTCCACCTCTCTTGATAAGGAAAACAATAGCTATTTGTTTTATGTAATATAGTCAATATTAATAGTTTTTTAATAATTGTCAATATTATTTTTCTTTTTCATACAAAAAAACTTTAAAAACAGATAGGATTATATGGTTTTAGTCTACTAAAATAGAAGTTAAAGCCTTTACCTCATTTCTTGAATCATTCTATACTTCTTCACAAAGCGCTTATACTGAATTTGTTGACTGTCGAAAGGATTTAGTGGTAGCAAATAAATTCTATTATGCTTCTTCGGTTAATGTGTTATTAATTGAAACCACTTTACCAATAATGTTAGACTTTTCCTTAGCGATATTGTTAAGAGGTGTTAATGTTGAAATTAATGAAAGAATTATCTGGCATAGCCATTGGGCTTATTATCGCTTTAGCCGTTTCAAAAATATTTTTTGATACCCCGACCAACATTGGAATCGTAGTTATTTTTATTACGAGTATGGTCGTAACAGGGGTAGCAAGAGCAAAACTAAGATGAGATAATCTAACAAAAAAACACCACCTTTTATTCGCAAGGTGGTGTTTTCTTTTAATGATTTTAGTATGTAGTAATTCTAAGTGAAGGCCTTTACCCTTCTCCATCAATCATCGTATACTGCCTTGCAAAGCGCTTGTAGTAAATTTGCTCATCCTCTTGCCCATCGTTAAAAACAAGTCGGTTATGATCAATATCTTTTTCTTTTAACACATAGCCTTTTTCATTCATCAGTTGAATATATTCATCTAAATGTCCTTTTTTCACCATATAGTGAAGAGCATCATCTGAATCCTTAGTCTCTGCTACACCTTGACTTCCCACCTCTAACTTGAATACAGCTGTTGCTGTTTGAATCGGACGGTAATCGCCAAACACTCTTTCCCAATTTAATAGCAGCAGCGCGCCGAAAATTATGATACATCCTCCAGCCGCTACGGTTAGTAAAAATCGTTTTGACACTTCTTTCTCTCCTCTACATTCTTTTTCTTCTATTCAATACAACAGATCGCCCTAAACTTGTTTTTACGCCAAGCCCTAGATACACAGCTGCAATATAGATATATATTTAACAAATACTTGATTTATTGTATCATAATTACAATTATTATCCGGTTTTTTATAAAGCATTAGAACCTTCTTCATATTACGTTTTTTTACCTAATAAAGGAATATAAACCACCCTTTTCACCTATGATAAATGAATCGTTTTTTGCTTTTTGCTTTACCTGACGTTTACATTCTAAAAGACGTGTTACATTATATATATCAGTTACCAACTCAACTAAGACTCCTTGACTATTCTGGCCTACCTTCTCTTTTAGGTAGACTGAGGTTGCTAAATCGTTATATATAGGAGGAAAAAATCATGAAAATGACACAACGACTATCAAAAGCGGCGGCGGCGGCAACGATTACAGGAATTGCGGCTTTTGGATTTGCTCCTGTCGCTCAGCTTGATACACCAGCACATGCAGCTACATCTCAAGAAACAAGCAGTCAAAGTCAAACAGCTGTAAAGAACATTAACGAAATTTATAACGCCGCAGTAAAAGGTGAAGTACCACGATTAACAGCAGACTTTAAAATTGGCAAAACCCTGCGTCAAGACGTTCGCGATCAGTTCGGTCCGCCGCCTGAAGGTTCATCAAATAGCTTTGACTACTATCACGCGGAAATGGGCCATCCTGGGTATGCATTTGGCTATGACCAAAATAACGTCATCAACGAAATTCGCTATTTTGGTACGAATGTAGAGCGTCAAACAAACTTAGGGTCCATCACGCAAGCTAACTTAAAGAAAGAATTAGGTCAGCCAAACTTTACAGGTAAAGTAAAAGGTGATGGTACGACTCAAACGAGATACACGTATCATGCCGGCGCCTATGACCTTGAATTTATTTTTGATGATAGCAAAACATTAAATCACGTAAATTTAGTTGCGAAACCTTAGTTCATAGAAAAAGTAGCAGACAGCCTGCTACTTTTTTTCATGAAATAAAACTAGTGCTGAATCAGCTACGTGTTCATACCCAATCTCCATATAAATCTTGTTAGACGTAGGGTTTGTAGTGTCCGTGTATAGACTTGTTGTTTGAAAACCGCTGTCTAGCATAAGCTGAGAAAGCGTGGACACACAGCTTGAGGCATAGCCTTTTTTACGTTCTTCCCGCGGCGTGTATACAAAGTTAATTGTAATGTTATGAGTCGTTGGACGCGTAGAATTGGCAATCGACACATACTTCCCGTTCACTTCCCATAAAAATAACCGTTCTGCTTCAATAAAAGCTTCGCCTGTTTTGACAGCTTGTTCTTTTGACACAGGCTCTCCAACAATACCCATAAACTCCCAAATCCATTCTGTCACGAGCGGAAGGTGCTCCAACCTTGCTTTTACCAGCACTCCGTCCGCGTCCACAGCTTTTTTTACTTTGTCTAATCGGTAAATGCGCTGATCCATTTTCAAAGAAGCTTCTTGATTTTTTAGCGTTGCTAGTTTTTGAGAAAGATATAAAGCCGTTTGCCTTTCTCCAACTAAGCCCGGTACGTCGATTTCTTGTAATAGCTCTGCCGCTTCGCTTAGTTCACACTCCGTTAGCTTCTGTATTTGAGACAGGATGATTTGCTTAGGATGCGTTTGCAGTAACACAAGCGCAGCACGACTGTCTTTTAAAATAACACCCATGAAATTTGGTTTGCTGCTTTCATTTAAGCTGCGTAAAATGCCAAGCGCTAAGTTATGAAGAACTTCATTCTTCGATAAAAGCGGTTCTACTTGGTTTTTAAATTCCTGCACTTCTCTATATCTATGTAACTGGATCATTTTCTTTCTACCTCCGCAAATGCTCTTACGGGAAACGTTCCGGCTCCTTTTATTTTAGGAGGCACGGCGTAAAATAAAAAGGACTGCGTTAGTTGATCTAAGTGACATAAGTGTTCAGCAATTACAATGTCCGCTCCTAACAGCAGCGTATGAGCTGGTCTTGCTTTTCCTTTTGTGTCGTCAATATTCATCGAATCAATTCCTACAAGAGCGGGCTGTTGAGACACTAAATAAGCTGCCGCGCTTTCTGTTAAGTATGGATGGTTTTCTAAATAATCGTCTGTATTCCAGTAGCAATCCCATCCCGTATGAATTAATACCGCTTTGCCTTTTACATCTATATGCTGAAAATGAGATTCATCAATAGCTTTTAAAGTCGGGTCGACTGAAACTACTATTCCTTCCAGCCCGGCTGTTTTATCAATAGCCGTTTGAGCTAAATCCGCTCCGTCTTTGTATCTGTGAAACGGCACGTCAATATATGTACCTGTATTTGTAACCATTTCAATTTTACCGATTTGAAATTCAGTCCCTGGTTCATAAAGCTTTTTAGACTCTTCTCGGCTTAAATAGTCGCAAATGATTGGTGCCGGCAAGCCTTTATGTGTGATAACTCCGTCTTCAATGACGTGGCTTAAATCAATATACGTTCTTTTTTTCATACTCCCACCTACTTTTTCAATATTCAGTAAAAACAGTCTAACATAAAAAAGCTCGTTCTAGTTTCCTAGAAAGAGCTTTTTTTAGAGAACGTTATTAACTTGATAAACACACATCGTACGTATGCTTTGTATAAACAAATCCTTCAAAAATAAGACGGGCTGTACGCACTACTTTGATTCCTTTAACCTGTCCATCCTTTGCATCCACGCTGGTTTCCATAATTCCCATTGGATGAGCAAGTCGAACGGTATCACCTTTTAGCTGCACCATTTCTGACAGCAGCGTGCCTTTTGTATAAATCGCCGCCGTTGTACAAATTGCTCCTGTAATCGCAAGCGTTTGATGCGGTTTTTGCATCGACATCATCCGAATTAATACGTCCATTTGAGAAGCAGATTTTTCTCTTCCAGTTCCGTCGCGGTGGTCCATAGGAGGAGAAATAATCGTCATTTTCGGAACGGCTGGTGATAGTTTAGTTGCTTTGTCTCGAGGTGCGAGCCCCGCTTTTTCCGCTGCAATGGAGCGAATTTCTTCAAATAGCTTCAGCTGTTTGTCCGTGTATTCATGCGGAAGTTCTGTTCCCTTTAGGCCAATATCCGCTGCTTTCACAAATACAAGCGGATTTCCTACATCAACAATTGATGCTTTTACTGTCCCGATGGATGTTTGCAGAAGATCAATAGCGTTCCCGGTCGGAAGCAGTTTTCCAGTAACAGCTCCTTCTCCGTTTTCAAACGAAAGATAAATAGGCGCCCCCGTACCTGGCACTCCAGGAATCATACACGATCCTTCTGTTTTCACTTTTCCGTTTTCTACTTCTACTTCCGCTACAATTACTTTTTTAGTATTCGTATTATAAATCCGGACTTTGGTCACCGGTTCCACAGCTTGTACAAGTCCTTGTTCGATTGCATAAGGTCCGACTGCTGAGGAGATATTGCCGCAGTTTCCTTTAAAATCAACGAGAGATTCGCTGATGCTAACCTGCGCAAACGTGTAATCTACGTCAGCTTCTTCTAAATCTGATTTTTTTATAATCGCAATTTTACTTGTCAGCGAATTGGCTCCGCCCAACCCGTCAATTTGACGTTGATCCGGACTTCCCATTATATCTAGCAAAAACGGTTCCCAATCCGATTTATTCACAGGCATTTCTTCATGATTGATAAAGACTCCTTTACTCGTTCCACCTCTCATAACCGTTACAGGAATACGCGTCATCTTAATCACCTTTCTCCCCTACTAACAAACGCCGAGGCGTTCATCAAACCATTTTATTTTTTTACTATTTAGAACCGGTTCATTTGCCATTTATCGTATAATAGAGGCGGTCATAAGTAAAATACATAAAATTTATTGTCTTTTTAAAAATTTTTTTATAATCTAAATACAAGGGGGAATTGGGATGGATCAAAAAGATTGGATATTAATTAAAACGCTTCACGAAGAAAAGAACATTACGCGAACGGCTGAAAGGCTCTACGTATCGCAGCCTTCTTTAAGCTACCGGCTTAAAAATCTTGAAGAAGAATTTGGCGTGACGCTTTTTTTCAAAACGAAAAAAGGCATTGAGTTTACATCTGAAGGTGAGCATCTTGTTCGCTATGCAGAAAATATGTGGAAGCAGCTGCAGGAAACAAAAGACAGCATGCGTAATATGAGCGAAACCGTTACGGGAACGCTTCGCCTAGGGGTATCGAGTAACTTTGCACAGCATAAGCTTCCAAAGATTTTAAAGCAGTTTTCTCTTCATTATCCAAACGTGCAGTTCAGTGTGAATACAGGCTGGAGTACGCAAGTTATGAATCTATTAGACTCTTCGCGTGTGCACGTTGGTATTTTACGAGGCAATTACCCGTGGAACGGAGAAAAATCACTGCTGACGAAAGAACGGCTCTGCTTAATTTCTAAAAAAGAAATTGCGATCGATGACTTGCCGAACCTGCCTTATATTAACTATAAAACGGATACGTCGCTAAAAGATCTCATTCAAGACTGGTGGCATGACAAGTTTTCAGAGCCTCCGTTTGTAGCAATGGAAGTTGACCGGCAAGAAACGGCCAAAGAAATGGTTAAAAATGATTTAGGCTTTGCGATTTTGCCTGAAATTTGCCTTCACTCCAGCGACAATTTATATACATACGGACTTTCATACCGAGATGAATCACCTTTGCTTCGAAATACGTGGCTCATGTATGATCCTTCTTACTTGAATCTATCGGTCGTGAAAGCATTTATTGACTTTTTAAAGCTAAGTGAAAAATAAAGCAAAAAGCTAAAAAGTTTGCGTCTTGGAAGAATCTCTCTTTTAGACCAAGCTTTTTTCTAGACTACCATTATAAAAAATTTTTATGAACTTTCTAAAAAAACCTATATTTCCTTTATTTTTCAAAATGTACTAACATGAAAACAAGAAACATCAGCGGGGGTAAAGAGCGGCTTTAAAAATTCTTAATAATCAAACTACGACTCATACATGGGGATGAGAGATGTTAGTCACGTTTTTTTACTCTAAAAGAAAACGCTTTCAGAGAAACGAGGGAAAATAAAGGAGGTTGTTTGAATGCTAGCACTACTAGGTTTTACAATGATTATTGTCTTTACGTATCTCATTATGTCAAAAAGGATGTCTCCTATCGTAGCTTTAATGGTGATTCCACTTCTTTTTGCGGTGATTGGAGGGTTTGGCAAAGGCGTCGGAGACATGATGCTAGAAGGGTTAAAACAAGTAGCTCCGTCAGCTGCGATGCTGCTGTTTGCCATTTTATACTTCGGCGTTATGATTGATGCCGGCCTTTTCGATCCACTAATTAAGCAGCTGTTAAAAATCGTAAAAGGTGATCCGATGAAAATCGTAATTGGAACCGCTCTTCTATCGCTTTTAGTTGCACTAGACGGAGACGGTACAACTACTTATATGATTACGGTGTCTGCTCTTCTTCCACTTTATAAACGTTTGAATATGAGTCCGTTAGTGTTAACGACGGTTGCGATGCTTTCTCTTAGTATCATGAGCAGTATGACGCCTTGGGGAGGCCCGGCTACTCGCGCGATTGTTGCCCTTAACCTCGATGCATCAGATTTCTTTCTTCCGCTTATCCCAACATTAATTGGCGGCGCTTTGTGGGTGATTTTCACAGGCTATATCCTTGGAAAAAAAGAACGCAGACGACTTGGTGCTATTGACATTGAGCAGTTTGAATTAAAAAGCTCGCTTGCTTTTGCTGAAGACGCGTCTTTAACCTCTCAAGAAGATATTACACAGCCTAAAAAAATCTGGATTAACTTAGCTTTAACGATTGCACTTATGGTCGTACTAGTTTCTGGCATTTGGTCAGTTTCTGTTTTATTTATGATTGGCTTTGCGCTTGCTCTTATGATTAACTATCCAAAACTCGAGGATCAAAAAGAACGTTTAATGGCTCATGCAGGAAACGCGTTAACCGTTGCAGCCCTTGTCTTTGCAGCCGGTATTTTTACAGGGATACTATCCGGCACTAAAATGGTGGACGAAATGGCTAGCCTGTTAATTCATTTAGTTCCTGATTCACTCGGTTCGTTTTTACCGACAATTGTCGCTTTAACAAGCATGCCGTTTACATTTGTGATGAGTAACGACGCTTATTACTTCGGTGTTTTACCAATATTCGCTGAAACGGCTGCTTCTTACGGAATCGATCCGATGGAAATTGCGCGAGCTTCAGTACTCGGACAACCTGTTCATCTGTTAAGTCCACTTGTTGCGTCTACTTTCTTACTTGTAGGTATGGTAGGTGTTGATCTTGGTGAACATCAGCGATTCGCATTTAAATGGGCCGTTTTAACGTCTCTTGTTCTGATTGTCCTTGCTATTGTCACAGGCGCACTTACGCTATTTTAATAGGAATAAAAGCCGTTATGGCTTTTTATTAATAAATTCTACATGATAGGTGGAGGTACTTCTAAAATGTATGTGATTACGTGTTATGTCAGAAAAGATGAAATAAAAATGTACGAGTTTGATAGTAAAGAAGAAGCGCTTTCTCAGCTCAAAAAGCTGAAAGGCTGCAGTATTCTTTCAGAAGTTGCTTACTTTAATGATTCATCGGTCATTCCGATAGCTATTTAATTATGCACCACTCAACCCTATAGGTACAAATTTGATAAGCTTCCTTTCGCTCAAAAGGAAGCTTCTTTTTTATGTTCTTCTCAAGCTCCGGCCCTTTTCTCTCATCAGCGTTTTGTTACGTCTGGTTCGTTTTGTTTTCTTGCTTCAATCATATGAATAATTCGATTGGTATGTGGAGTTAATGCTGTACATTTTTGATAGAAGGCTCCGTCTACAACAAGCAGCTCTTCGTCCATCCCGCAAAACTTGCAGCGAAGCTCTTGCGGTCCCCTGTAGGATGTGTGATAGACGCTATCGTTAAAGATGGTGTAAAAAGTATCTCTTTGCTGGGTATCGTAAAAACCATATTGCTGGTTAGCGTCATCACGGTAGTTAACTCCATAGTTCCGTTCAAATTCTTCTTGAGTAAACCCATCCTGCAAAAGTTCATTTTGTACTAGTTCTCTTAAACAATCCTCTATTTCTTCATCGTTAAATGAACAATTATGCGCGTAAACATCCAGTTCTTCAGTGCTGTTCTCTTTTACCATCACTTCACTGCCGCAAATCTTACAGGGGTGTTTAGGACGCTGTTGATCAAAGTAAGAGAGAGTTTGTACCTTTTCCACTGCTATTTCATCGCTCACCTTTTTAAATTTAATCATCACATTTTCTGTTTGACTAACGTTTTCGTTATACAACATCACTTCATATTCATCTATATTCTTTCCGTTTTCTTTTCGACTCGAATGCTCCATTACTTCATACGAAGAAATGGTAAAAAACTCGTTAAAATTCACCACTAGCATGCATCCTTCCAAAAAATTTGCGTTCTCTATGTACCTGCTCTATACTACCATTTTTTCAAAGGCTCGCACCACTAAACGAACTTCTTTTAAATTCATGCATGTATAGCAGTTCACTATAACTCCCAAATATCCGATCAGTTCGCTATTTCACATTCACATCAAATAAATAAGTTGCCTTTCCATGAGGCCATTTACCCGATACTTCGTAAAGATAGTAACCGCTCTTTGAAGACACTTCAATATGATTATCCGTTATTTTAATTTTTTCTTTTTGATTATTTTTGTTTAGTTGATAAATTGTAAGTTTTGGATTGTTTTTTAGTAGAATTGTAACTTTGGTATCTTTCTCTAGCGTGAGGTCATCAAATTCTTTAGCAACCTCTTTTGGTGAGTAAGAATCCGTTTTCGTTATGTGCGCACCATCGTCACCGTTCCATTCATATTCTCCTACTCGCATTTCATACTCCTTGTCATTAACCACAATGCTTCCTGACACTGGAACTTGTTCATCATTAGGTGTAGATACATTGACCTTTTCTTGGTTGCAACCAACTAGTAAGAAAAAGAATAACGATGTAAGAACTACTTTATTCATACTTCCCCTCCTCTTAAGACTCGCTCTTCTCCTCATCTTATTTTTCATCACAAATATATAATACCAAAAATATCCATAAGAGAAACCATGAAAAATCGTCACAATTATGATTTACATCAATCTGTTTGGTTACAACCCCTTATGCATATTCTTTTACTATGCGGCATACGTAACACTAACCCTTTTATAAGGAGGATTCCATGAATACGTATATAATCATCAGTATTGGCGTTGCTGCCAGCGCATTTTTATTCCGTAAATATCGAAAGCAAGTCGTTGAAATATATACAATCATTGAATTTATTCACGCTAAAAACGGTGCGGTCGCTACAAGCTCCACGTGGCTTGAAAAGTTTTTTAAAGAACCTTACGCTACCGGACCAAACTATGAGAAAACAGAGGATGACGTTAGCGAGGGTGGAGATGGAGACGGCGGAGAATAAATAAAAGAAAAAACCTGTTGTGATAACAGGTTTTTCTTATTAATCATCGCTGCCTAAAATACCGAAAAAGCGAAGCAAGTTGATGAATAGATTAATAAAGTCTAAATAAAGAGATAGTGCCAGCAGTGGAACAAGCTCTTCTGTAATTTCACCATGCTTCATTTTATTAAAATCATACAGCACATAAAGTGAGAAAACGATGGTACCAATCACGGAAAATGCCATAAGTCCAGGCGTTGTTAATGGACTAAACAGCGAGAAAATGCTGATGCACACTAATGCTAACAGCGCCACTAATAGAAAGCTGCCTAAAAACCCTAGATCTTTTTTCGTTTTTGCACCAATTACACCCATCACCGTAAAAATAACGAATGTGCTTCCAAACGCATAAAGAACGACTTGCGCCCCCGCTACTGATGCATAGTAGCTGACAATCGGAAACAGCGTGATGCCTGATATAAATGAAAACGCATATGTAAAGCCATATCCTACGCTTTTTTTCTTTCGTAACATAAATGCGGCAACCAGCATCACAATTTCAGCAATCGCTAACGGAAGGAAATAAGCCGGCGGCACATATTGACCTACATATAAGCCAACTGTTGAAATAAATAACGAAAAAATAAATGTTACTAATACTTTTTGAAACAGAGACCGCTGCTCTACTCCAATCACTTCTTGCATGTGTAAAACCTTCTTTCTAAAATCTGTTATATTTTATATAATACCTACCTTTTAAAGAAAAATAAAGATAATACTAAGGTCTTTTTTCTTATTTTTATAGACAAGAAAGCATAGACGCTGCCGTCTATGCTTTCTTGTCACCTCTTTATTTCGGCAACAGAATACCGTCAATAATTCCGTAAGTCTTTGCTTCTTCGGCGCTCATAAAATAATCTCGTTCCGTATCATGTGCCACTTTTTCAACCGGCTGCCCCGTTCGTTTTGATATAATTTCATTAATATGCTGCTTCAATTTTAAAATCCGCCGGGCGCTAATTTCAATTTCAGTCGCCTGCCCTCTAGCTCCTCCTAGCGGCTGATGAATCATAACTTCACTGTTTGGAAGTGCATAGCGCTTTCCTTTTGCTCCTGCTAGGAGAAGCAGTGCGCCAAAAGAAGCGGCCATGCCCGTGCAAATTGTTTGAACGTCCGGCTCAATGTACTGCATCGTATCATAAATCGCAAACCCTGCTGAAGTCGAACCTCCGGGGCTGTTAATATAAAGTGAAATATCTTTTTTAGGATCATCTGCAGCGAGAAATAAGAGCTGCGCGACCACGCTGTTAGCAATATGATCATTGATTTCATCACCAATTAAAATAATTCGGTCTTTTAACAGCCTCGAATAAATATCATACGAACGTTCACCGCGGTTGCTTTGTTCAATTACATATGGAATCGTACTCATATATATCCTCCTTATCACACGTAATATGGCTATGCAGCCATGCAGAGAGTGCACGTCGGAGTATACGTTGGTTTTTGAATAACGCTTTTTAAGGAAGGCAAAGCCCGAATCAAAAGTGCTGGGTCCTGCGCTTCTAACGTTTTATAAAACAGCTCTGACAGCTCTTTACGCTCTTTTTCATCCCAAAAAGAATCTGTAGAAAACGGATCACCGCCTTTTTCTAATCGCTGCTTAGCACGATGTAAATTGCTTTTCACCGCTGTTTCTGACGTTTGTAAAATCGAAGCGATTTCTTTCAGCTGATAGCGAAAGCCTTCTTTTAAGAAAAAAATAACCGCTTGCTTCGGCGTAAACTGACTAAGGAGCAGCTCGACCAAGTGTCCTCTTATATCAAACGCATGCTTGTCGGCTTGCTGTTCCAAAGCTTTTTCTTCGACTATTCCTTCACGCTTTCGTTTTCTCAGCAGATCAATCCAGTGGTGATACGCAATTTTATTTAACAGCGCAGAAGACAGCTTGTGCTCTTCACCTTTATATCGCTGAGCTTTTAAAAACGTTTCTTGGGCAATATCGTCTCCGTCCCACGCATTTTGCGTTAAAAAACGGCAGTACTGCTGCAATTTTGGGTAATGCTCGTTCCAGCAGGCAGCGTCAAAGCTTTCTGTTTGTGTTTCGATTTCTTTTGAATGTGACATGATTTTCACTCCTTTTGCACTCTCTATTTACTAAACGATTAAAGGAAGTTCAAAAGATACGGGGAATCAAACTTTTTTACACATTATACGCTTAAGCAGCCGTTTTTTTGTATTATAATGAAGATACTTTTATCTGAGGAGTCTAAAATCATATGCGAAGAAGACGATTATATGGCAAGAAGAAAACGAACAAACTTCACTATAAAGACTTAACCTGTGAACACCCTAACCCTGCTTTGCCTATGAGCTATACAAGTGAAGCTCCTTTTTACTATTATGACGCGTCAGACGATGAAAGACAAAACGACTTTGAACTATATTCAGAGGTTTGTATCATGAATCAAGAACATTTTTTCATAAGAGGCTGTGTTGAAATTCCTGTTCTTAATGAAGAAGAATTTTTCACTTGGAACATATGGGTTTCTTTAAGCGAAGAAAATTTTCATCGAATGATCGATTTATGGGAAAGTGACAAAAGAGAAAATGAACCGCCTTATTTCGGATGGTTTTCAGTTTCAATTCCAGGCTATCCCGAAACGTTAAATTTGAAAACAAATGTGCATACAAGACCTGTTGGAATAAGACCGCTCATCGAGTTAGAGCCAACCGATCACCCTTTAGCCGTCGAGCAGCGGGAAGGGATAACGCTAGAGCGAATCAAAGATATACAAAAACAATTGGCTACCTATTAAAAAACCAAGACAGCCCCAGACTGTCTTAGTTTTTTACCTTTATGGCATGCGCTTTGCTCCGTGGTATTTAGGCGCCCAGTAGCTGTCTACTTTATAGTTTGTAATTTTTACGCCGTCAGATGTAGAGACGTGAACGACATAGTCATTTCCAATATAGATAGACGGAACAAGCGAGCTTCCTTCAAAAAAGACGAGATCTCCTGGCTTCAAGTCAGATTGTGAAATGGTTTCTCCTTTTTCCCACTGCTGACTCGCATAGCGCGGAATGTCTTTTCCGGCTGCTTCTTTGTAAATGTACTGAACAAAACCAGCCGTATCAAAGCCTGTAGAAGGACTTGTGCCACCTTGTGCGTAAGGTACTTCTCCTACATATTTAAGAGATTCCGTCACAAATGGATTGTCTTTTGACAGCGATAAGTCATCGTAGCGCCTTGCTCCTGCGTACTTAGACGTCCAGTAGCTGCTTGTCAGGTAATCCACCGTCACATTTTCGCTGCGCTTGGCATGAATAAACTGATTGCCGCCTGCGTAGATACCGACGTGTGAAATCCCTTCACGATACGTGTCTTTAAAAAAGATAACGTCTCCTGGCTTTAAATCTGCGCGAGCAACTTCTTCTCCAACCTGCCACTGCTGATCGGTTGATCTTGGAAGGTACACGTCCGATGCGTGTTGAAATACATATGCAACAAATGCGGAACAATCAAAACCGTCCGTTGGCGACTCGCCTCCAAATACATATGGTGTGCCGAGATGCTTTAGCGCTTCTGCAATAACTTCATTATCTTTTGCAATTTCCGGTGCTCCTGTAATGCGCTTTGCTTTGGCAAAATGTGATGACCAATAATCACTGCTTGAAACGTTTTTTACAACAACTTTTCCGTCTGAAGAAGATGCATAAATCATTTCATCGTTGCCGATATAAATAGCGGCTACGTTCACTTCACCGTTTTCATCTGTGTCAAAAAATAATACATCGCCTGCTTGCAGCTCGTTTTTATCAACGTCTGTTCCAAGCCCTGACTGTTCTTTCACGGAACGAGGCAGCGTTGTATCCAGCGCTTGCTTAAACACATATTGAACGAAGCCAGAGCTGTCAAACCCTTCGCTTAGCGTCTCTCCTCCAGATGTATAATCGGCTCCTTCATACGTTTTTGCTTTATCAGCAATCACGTTTTCATCTGTAGCAGCCTGTACTTGCACAGCTTTTTCTGCAGGAAAAGCGCCTTCATAAAAAGTAGCAAGACTAAGCCCTAACGCTGTGACCATAAGAGGTTTCATTACTTTCATCTTTGTTCTCCTTTGTTTTTTATTTCATCCAAGAAGTTTTATATGTAAATGGTTCCTCTGTTAAAGTATGGTGCAGATGGATAGGAATTGGCTAGTACCTTTTGACTTAAATATGCTTCCCTTCCAAAGTCCTGTAAAAAATCCATAAAAAAACTCGGCGCATATTACGCCGAGCTTTTTTATTTCATGCCCACCTGGATATTTGCTGCTTTTTGTTTTTGACGTAAATTTGCAATCCACTTATAGTAAAGCGTAATTAACAGAACAAAAATTCCTAGCGCAAAGTACAGTTTTGAATAGCCTAAAGCGCCTGCTGCAATTCCTAATACAAACGAACCAACTGCAATCCCGCTATCATAAAACGTAAAGAATGTAGCAGTTGCATATGCGCTTCGGTGAGCAGGCGCCGCTTGAATCGCAAGCGTTTGGAAGCTAGGAAGCAGCGTTCCATACCCTAGTCCTACTAACGCACCTGAAAACAGCAGCATCCAAGAAGAATGTGTAAAGCTTAAGCTAAATAGACCAATCGCAAAGACAATACACGACGGAATAATCACAATGTTTGGGCCAGATTTATCAAATAATCTTCCTGTAAACGGTCGTGAAATCAGCATCGCAGCTGCGAACACAACAAAGAAAAAGCTTGCTGTTTTAATCAATCCAAGCGACTGTGCGTACACAGAAATAAACGAAATAATACTTGCATACGAAAAAGAAACGAGAATACCTACAGATGAAATCGGCATGGATTTCTTTTCAAACAAATCGCTCAGTGAAAATGATTTCTTTACTGACGGAGCAGCGTTTTCTTGAAGATTTTTGACCATCATTCCGCACAGCCAGCCAACGAGCATAATCACGCCAAATACAAGGAAAATAATGTTGTATGCCATGTACTGATGAAGCGTTAGTGCTAAAAACGGCCCTGCAACAACGGCTAAGTTCATTGACATTCCGAAGTAGCCAAGCCCTTCTCCTCGTCGCTTAGCGGGAACTAAATCCGCTGCAATCGCTCCGGTGACGGTTGTCGCTAAGCTGAATGAAATTCCTTGGAAGAAGCGCAGTAATAAAAGCACGTTAAAATGGTGGATAAGCATATACAAGAAGGAAGAAAGCGCAAAAATGAGGGTACTAAATACAAGCGTTTTTTTCTTTCCAATGTTTTCAATGACTTTCCCTGAAAATGGTCTAACAATAATCGCAGATAATAAAAAGATGGTAACAACAAGCCCTGCCTGCGTACTCGTGCCGTCTAAGGCGTCTAATACATAAATCGGCAGCAGCGTCAGCAATGCATAAAACACGACAAAAATAAAAAAGTTGGTAATCGCAATGCTGATAAAGCTTTTAGTCCAGATTGGCTCCTGCTGGTTCGTCATTCATTTCACCCTTTTCTGTAGATTTACAAATTTTCTTTAATAACGAGATAAGCTGATCTTGTTCGCTGTCGGATAAAGCAATCAGCAAATTTTCTTCCAAACGTTCAATTTCTTGCTGAATTTCTGGAAGCTTTTTCTTCGCTTGAGGAGATAAATAAACGATGCGCTCTCGTTTATCACTGCCTGCTTTTCGCACAATCCATCCGCTTTTTTCAAGCCTTGTTAACGTGCGAGTAACCGTTGGCGCTTCGACATTTAAATACTGCCAAATCTCTGTTTGCGTCATCGAACCGAATCGCTTTAAACAAAATAAAATTGAATACTGTGAGCTATATAGCCCGTACGCCTTTAACACTTCATTTACTTCTTTAATAGACAATCTCGACTTTTGATGAAGTTCATGGAACACCAAGTTATTCACTTTTCCCACCTCACCTTTCCATTTTATTTACCTAGGTAACTAATTGTTCTTTTATTAGTATATGTGCTACTAGTTGATGTGTAAAGGCGTTCAAAAAGATCGAAAACCAGCTGTTTTCTCTTACTTTCTACTAATGATTTGCGCTTTCACTCCCATTTTCTTATTCTTTCGTATCACGAAACTTTTTGTATATATTTACATGCACCTGCAAACTCTGTTAAAGAAGACGAAACAATATGCGGGAGGCTGGTATATGTTTTCACTGCGCGGCGATGCTCATAAAGTCTACCTTAAACTGAAAAAAGCGGCTCATCAAAACCAAAACGCAGAAGATATTGATGAATTAGCGGAAATGGAAGAAATTCGGCAGCTTTACCTTACGCTCGACAGCGCTATTTTACGAAAAGTGTATTACCGAATGACCAAAGAAAAAAACGGCTCCGGCGTCATCCCTATCCTTGTTTCTGCCTTGCCTTGGCTCTTTTTTTTATTTTCGCAGCGGCTGCAGCAATTTTTATTTAAAGACGGCAGCTGGCTTTGGATTATTTTTGTCGTGCTGTATGTTTTTATTCTCATTCCAAGCGTGTTTCTTCATTTCCGTGAACAATCGTGGGCTTCTGTTCATATTGAAATCATTCAAGACATTTTAAAAGACCGTGAAAAAGAGCCGAAACCCCTTTGAGGTCCGGCTGTTTTTTGCCTATTATGAAATAGCTTGTCTGCTTTCTACGTCGCGACCTAACTTTCTTTTGATACGCTGCAGCGCGTTGTCAATTGACTTAACGTGCGTATTTAATTCTTTCGAAATTTCAGCGTATGAATGGCCGTCCATATACAGCGTCAATGCTTTTCTTTCCAATTCACTAAGTGTTTCCGCAATTTTCAACTCGCGGTCTTCCACTTTTTCTTGATGAATCAGCACTGCTTCCGGATTAGCAATTTGATCGCCAGGAATCATATCCATCAGCGTATAGTTTGATTCTTCATCATACAGAGGCTTGTCCAATGAAATGTACGAATTTAACGGACCGTGCTTTTGACGAGTAGCCGTTTTAATTGCCGTAATAATTTGTCTTGTGATACATAACTCCGCAAACCCTTTAAAAGATGTTAGCTTGTCTTCGTTGAAGTCGCGAATTGCTTTGTATAGTCCAATCATTCCTTCTTGGACAATATCTTCTTTTTCAGCACCAATCAAAAAGTATTTTCTTGCTTTTCCCCTTACAAGATTTTGATACTTGTTGATTAAATACTCTAATGATTTTTCGTCTCCACTATGAACCATTTCAACCAAAACATGATCTTCTAACATAGCATAATTTTGAACTTTTTCAATTACGATGCCTACGCTCACTCATATCCCCCCGTTACACTTAGTTGAGTTTTGATGTGTTCTAAACTGATGCATGATCTACTTGTTACGACGCTACTGCAATACGGTCCAGAAACGTAAAAAGCGTACAGAGTAAACTGTCGCTTTCCTCTCTCACTTTATGCTCCCCTGCATCTTTCTATAATCTATTATAAAGAAGTATAACCGATAAAAATCAAAAAGGTTGTCGAAATATGAAAGTGTTTGCAAAAAAAATCAATTTTTATAGAAAATTCACACAAATCACTTTATTATTTCATATAGTGACAGCAAACTGTAAAAAAAGCAATAAAAAAACACTTCCATATGAAATAAACTTACTCAAGCAGAGTAAGTCGAAGTTGCAGATGATACTGCGCATATAGGATTAGTTGCCTTCCGGCTTATCAGCATTTTTTGTTCCTTTGCTTTTATAAGGCTTTGCATTTTTCTTCTTTTTTGCACTCGCCTGCCAGCGGTTCCACCCTTTTTTACCGGTGCCTCGCCCCGTGCCGCCTTTACCTTTTGCTTTACTCATAAGTATTCCTCCGTTACCTGCGTGTTTGCTACAATAAAAAAAGACCCCGTCCAAAGTCGGAGTCTTTTTTGGATTGCATAAAATTATGCTTTTACAACGTTAGCAGCTTGTGCACCGCGTTGACCTTGCTCGATGTCGAAAGTCACTTTTTGACCTTCGTCTAAAGATTTGAATCCGTCGCCTTGAATTGCGCTGAAATGTACGAATACATCTTCTCCGCCTTCAATTTCGATGAAACCGAAACCTTTTTCTGCATTAAACCATTTTACTGTACCTTCAGTCATACTATTTCCTCCAGTGGTGGAATTAATCCACGCATATATTACTACCCTTGCTCAATCGTACTATTTCCAGATAAAAATTTCTTTTGAAGAATATTTCTCTTCTTTCAATTTCATACCGAACAAAAATAATTAACCTTAGTGTAACATATCAATTTAGAAATAGCAAGTTTCTGTTCTAAGACAGATTTTATATTCATTATGTATCTGCTAAACGGCACTGTGAAAGCTTTAATGCTAACAAAAATCGTAAACCATAATGCTGTATAAAGCTTTTAAATCGAGCAAAATTTATTATCTTCAAAAAAATCTTGTATCTAATCAATTTATTTTCTTCTCATTCCAGAGCCTTGTAATGGAAACGTTCTTCTTTTCAAGATCAATCCGGTACACATCAGGGTTCGTTAAACATGACCACTCATTAAATCCAAACCTCGGATCAAAATGTCTAAGGATTAATGTCATCAAATTGCCGTGCGTAACAAACAGAGTCGTTTTCTGTTTTTCGTTCATTACTTCTTTAAACAGTTCTAAAGCACGTACCGTGGCTTCTTTGGTCGATTCTCCTCCGTCTACCTTAAAGTCTATGTCATCAAAAGTTCTTTTCAATACTTCTATCCAGTTGAAAAGAGGCTGTCCGCTTAAACGCCTTTCTTCTATCCTTGTATCTATATGAAGAGGCAGACCGGTATCTTTTGCATAAGGTTCAATTGTTTGAACGGCTCGTTTGTACGGACTTGAAATAATTTTATCAATGGGATAACTCAGCTTGTTCAAATAATCCATTAACTGCTGAGCTTGCTGTATGCCTTGTTCCGTCAGTGATGCTTTTGCTTCTTGCCCTTCTGCTTCACAATGCCTAACTAATAAAAAAGTTTTCATTCATCTTCCCTCCACGCGTAGCGAAATAACCATTAATTACAAAATAAGATAATAATAGTATATAATGATACGTGATTTATAGCTAAGGAGGAACAACATGATTCGTGAACGATCACTTTTGATAAAAGGACTCACCTTTTTACTAGCTGCTTTTATTTTAAACATCCCTTTTCCTAATTCAACTCCGCTCAGTCATTCTGTCTTTTCTTTTTTAGGTCTTCCCCTCTATGGAGATGAAGAAACAATGACGGGAATTCAATATGCCAGCAATGCGTGGGGAATTATACTTTTACTTGGTCTTTTTGCCCTTTACAAAAGTTTGAATCGCCATCGTTTAAAACTAATGATTTTAGCTGCATTTATTGTCATATCGGGTCCTGGTCATATGGTTGAAGCGATACAAAAGACCGTATTACCAGGTATATATGCCGTTTCTTACGATGTGGAAAATAGCATTTGTACATTTGAGAGAAATAAAAAAGAAACCATATTAACGGGTACCTGTGACCTTTCATTTGAAAATCACAGTTCAAAACCTATTACGTTTGAAGTAGCACTGGATGAGCGCTCCTATTTTAAAGAAGATACCCCTTTTTTAGTGATGATGAATAAGCCTAAGCTTCATACTGTTAAGTTGGAACCAAAAACGTATCAAACTGTCGAAATCACTTCATCTGTCAAAGCAGCAGACTTTCCTTCTAAAATCTTTATGAGTGAAGTAAACGGTTTTCATGTCAACATTTATCAAAAAGGGAAAAAACGTTATTTATAAGCATAGAAAAAGCCCTTATAGGGCTTTTTAAATGAGTGAATTACCAGCCCAAGCCTCCGCCGTAGCAGCTGCAGCCGATGATCACTAATAAAATAAATAATACAACTAATAAAGCAAAACCAGATCCATGACCATATCCAGGGTTTCCAGACATAAGAACACTTCCTTTTCTTTAATTACTCTTTCCTCAAGAAAAACGCCGCTTGCATTTCACTTGAGTTGGATTATCTTATGCCTGAACACGCCCTTTTGACTCTGGTTTTTTCTTTTTTCTTTTTCCTTCTTGCCATGCACCTCGTTAATAAAAGAAGAAAATGCTTTTCAGCCTCTCTTACAAAATCATTTATTTCACTAGCTTACGTCTTTCAGAAGACCGTACTTCCGTGCGCTTACCGATACCTAGTACATAGTAGCTCAGCACGACAATAGCTAAAAAGATAATGCCGACAATCAGCGATATGCGCGTTTCATCATTAAACCACATGCCTACAAGCACCATAAATAAAAACGCGATGGTTACGTAGTTCGTCACAGGAGCAAAAGGCATTTTAAATGGATGTTGGTCCATCGCCGCTCCTTTTGCTTTTCGAAAACGAATTTGACTGATAAGAATTACAAACCACGGAATCATACCTGGAAGCACGCTCGCACTGTACACGTACACAAAAACGTTTGGCGGAGCAATATAGTTTAAGACAACGCCCGCAGCTAACCCAATCATCACTGCAACGGTACTATAAATAGGTACACCGTTTCGAGAAACCTTTGTAAAAAACGCTGGCGCCTGTCCGTTTACGCCTAATGTATAAAGCATGCGTCCTGCGCTGAAAATCCCGCTGTTACATCCAGACATAGCCGCTGTGATGACCACAAAGTTAATAATGCCCGCGGCTGCCGTAATTCCTACTTTCGCAAACGTAGAAACAAACGGACTGCCAAGCGAATCCAGCTCGTTCCACGGATACACCGTTACAATCACAAAGATGGCGCCGATATAAAAAATTAAAATACGCCAAATTAAGCTTTGAATTGCACTTGTTAACGTTTTTTTAGGATCTTTTGCTTCTCCTGCTGTAATTCCAATAAGCTCTACTCCTTGATAGGCAGCAATAACAAGCGACAAGGCAAAGAAAAAGCCTGACCATCCGCCTGTAAAGAAACCGCCGTTTGCCCACAAATTCGACAGGCCAAGCGCTTCGCCGCCGTTTCCAAGACCGAAGAAAATAAGGCCAAGACCAGCAATAATCATGAGAACAATCGTAACAATTTTAATCATTGCAAACCAAAATTCAAACTCTCCAAACGATTTCACCGAAATTAAATTGGCCCCACCGAGAATGACCATGGCGACAATTCCCGGAACCCACGCCGGTAAATGCGGGAACCAGTACTGCATATAAGCTCCGACTGCAATAATCTCTGCCATGCCGACAATCACCCATTGAAACCAGTTGCTCCAAGCCGTGATATAACCAGCTAACGGATGAATATATTTATGACCAAATGTCGCAAACGAACCCGTACTTGGCTCTAAATAAAGCATCTCCCCCATTGCACGCATAATAAAGAAAATAAAAACGCCGCAAATAGCATACGCAAGCAGGACGGATGGCCCCGTCCATTTAATGGTGCTTGCTGAACCCATGAATAACCCTACCCCAATCGTTCCTCCAAGAGCAATCATTTGGATATGACGAGATTCAAGCCCTCTTTTTAACTCTTTGTTTGCCAATTTACTTCCCCCTAGCCCCTCGTGATGATTTTCTCTTCTATTAAGAAATTCTTTTATTCCCCTGTCCTGATAGGGAACTATCATCTTTTTTCTTTTTCATAAAGAAGTACGAACATACCACAAATACAGCAATCAGCAGCGTGAGATAAAACTGAGTGCGAAGTGAATCAATAAATGCCATCGCAATAAAGATGCTTGTGATTGCCGCAATCGTTCCATACGTTAAATAAGGAAACAGCCACATTCTGATTTTTAAGGCTTCCGGCTTTTCTTTTTCGTATTTCTTTCTCATGCGAAGCTGTGAAAAAGCAATAACAAGGTACACAAGAAGCGCTACGCCTCCCGATGCGTTTACTAAAAATAAAAAGATTTTATCAGGTGAAAGATAGTTAAAACCAACGCTGATGTAAGAAATCACGGTACAGCCTACAATGGCATTAAACGGAATGCCTTTTTTATTCACTTTTAAAAACATGCGCGGCGCGTCTCCTTTTTGCGCCATTGAGTACAGCATACGAGAACTCGTGTATAGACCTGAATTTAAGCAAGACAAAACGGCAGTCAGTACGATAAAGTTCATGATTTGAGCCGCTGCCGGAACGTTTACCAACTCTAATATCGAAACAAACGGACTTTTCATCAAGCTTGAAGAATCCCACGGAAGAATGGTCACTAAAATTAAAATCGACCCAAGATAAAAAATTAAAATACGATAAATAACGGTATTTGTTGCGATGGTGATCGCTCGCTCAGGCTGAGCCGATTCTCCAGCCGCTGTTGCGACAATTTCGGTTCCCATAAAAGAAAACATCACAATCGCCACTCCTAAAAAGACGGAGCTGATTCCGTTTGGAAGGAATCCTCCTCTATGAAGAAGGTTCGATGCCCCCGGAGACTCTACTCCCGGTATTAAACCGAGGATGATCGCTCCTCCTAAAAGTAAAAACAGTACTAAACTAACTACTTTAATAAGCGAAAACCAGTATTCAAATTCACCAAATGATTTAACAGAGTATAAGTTCGTTAAAGTTAGTAAAAACGTCAGGATCAGACTCACGCCCCAAGACGGTAAAGACGGAAACCAATATTGAATAATCGTTGAACCCGCAATCGCTTCAACTGCAATAACAATTACCCAGAAAAACCAGTACAGCCAGCCGATTGTGTAGCCAGCCCACGGTCCAAGCGCTTCTCTAGCATATGTGGCGAACGAGCCGCTTGAAGGATTAGCCGTAGACATTTCCCCCAGCATTCGCATAACTAAAATCACCAGCAAACCGGCAAACGCGTACGAAAAAATGGAACCAGGACCCGCTGCGTTAATGAGCGATCCGCTTCCAATGAACAAACCGGCACCAATGATTCCTCCTAAAGAAATCATGGTTATGTGTCGAATTTTTAATTCTTTTTTTAACTCAGGCGGTTGATGACTCATGTTAAAATCCTCCTCATAGAAACCGTCATTTAAAGAATTACACGTTCTTCGCATCGCGCGTTAAATATGTAAGCCCTTACAATATAATGGACAAATAACTGCTGTTTTCCTACCCTCCCTCTATCTGCGCATTCAAATGAAGCCTTCACTCGAAGCAAAAGCTAGCTTCATTCGACAAAAATTACTTTTCGAATTATATGATAATTTATTTTGAACAACTTTGTCTATTGTTTTTTGATCTGAAAAGTATTTTAACTTACTACCGATAAACTCTTTCCTTTATCGTAATTCTTTACTTCAAAACATCTTTTCAATTACTTGCTTATGTCTCTTTCTTTTCTGTTTGTTCAAAATCACTATGAAAAACATCGATTTATTGGCTTTTTAAACAAAAGTGTTTATTTTAAAAAAATTTGAACATTTTTGTTAAAAAACTATGTACAAAACGAGAATAAGGTGATTATAATACAGGTATAGGGTGTTGGAATATTAATTATGTTGTAAATTTTCTAAAAAAGGGGTAATGAAAATGAACACAATGAATATTAACGAAATCAAACAATACAAACACGAGCCTTTCACGGACTTTACGGTTGCTGAAAACAAAGATGCGTTTGAATCTGCATTAGAACTTGTACAATCAGAGATTGGAAAGGACTATCCTCTTGTAATTGGCGGAGAATTAATTACAACAGAAGATCAAATCCAGTCTATTAACCCAGCAAATAAAGCAGAAGTTATCGGACGCGTGTCAAAAGCAGATCAAGACTTGGCTGAAAAAGCAATGCAAGCTGCACTTTCTACCTTTAATACGTGGAAAAAAGAAGCACCTGAAGCACGAGCAGATATTCTTTTCCGCGCAGCGGACATTATTCGCCGCCGCAAGCATGAATTTTCCGCTTATCTTGTAAAAGAAGCAGGAAAGCCGTGGAAAGAAGCAGATGCTGATACAGCAGAAGCAATTGACTTCCTTGAATACTACGCTCGCCAAATGGTGCAGCTAAAAGACGGCGCGCCTGTTGAGAGCCGCGAAGGTGAAGAAAATAAATTTAATTACATTCCGCTTGGTGTCGGCGTTATTATTTCACCGTTTAACTTCCCGCTAGCGATCATGGCTGGAACAGCTGCTGCAGCGATTGTAGCAGGAAATACAGTTCTATTAAAACCAGCAAACAACACGCCGGTTATCGCAGCAAAATTTGTAGAAGTAATGAAAGAAGCCGGCCTTCCAGACGGCGTACTGAACTACGTGCCGGGAAGCGGAAGCGAAATTGGCGACTATTTAGTAGATCATCCAAAAACACGCTTTGTTTCATTTACAGGCTCGCGTGAAGTAGGCTGCCGCATCTATGAACGCGCAGCAAAAGTACAGCCTGGTCAAATTTGGCTAAAGCGCGTTATTGCTGAAATGGGTGGTAAAGACACGGTCGTTGTAGATAAAGATGCTGATTTAGATTTAGCTGCTTCTTCTATTGTGTATTCAGCATTTGGCTTCTCTGGACAAAAGTGTTCAGCAGGTTCTCGTGCGGTTGTTCACCAAGACGTATACGATATCGTTCTTGAAAAAGCAGTTGCGCTCACAAAAACATTAACAATGGGCAGCCCTGAAGATGTGAACACGTATATGGGACCTGTTATTGATCAGGCTTCTTTCAACAAAATTACAAAGTACATTGAAATCGGTAAAGAAGAAGGCCGTTTAATGACGGGCGGAGAAGCAGATGATTCAAAAGGCTACTTCATCCAGCCTACGATCATTGCAGATGTAGATGAAAAAGCACGTTTAATGCAAGAAGAAATCTTCGGCCCAGTCGTAGCATTCTGCAAAGCGCGCGACTTTGATCATATGATGGAAATTGCGAACAATACTGACTACGGTTTAACAGGTGCCCTTCTTTCAAATACGCCTGAGCACATTGAGCGTGCGAAAGAAGAGTTCCACGTTGGAAACCTTTACTTCAACCGCGGTTGTACAGGTGCCATCGTTGGGTACCAGCCGTTTGGCGGATTTAACATGTCAGGAACAGATTCAAAAGCTGGCGGTCCTGATTACTTAATTCTGCACTTACAAGCAAAAACAACAAGCACAACGCTTTAATACTCAGTAGAGCAGCCCTAGGCTGCTCTATCTTAAAACAACAAGGGATTTTTTCTATAGGGGGAGATATTTATGTTAGCAGAGGTATCTAAAAATGTGTTTCTTCACGCTTCCCAAAATAAAGCGCTAAACAAAGCGGCGAAAAAATGGGGTCTTCGCTTTGGTGCAGCTCAAGTGGTAGCTGGCGACACAATTGAACATGCGATTAAAAAAGTGCAAGAACTGAATAAAAAAGGACTTGTCTGTACGCTTGATCATTTAGGGGAATTTGTTTCAAGCAGAGAAGAAGCTATCGAAGCAACTCAATATAACGTCAGAACGCTGGAAGCTATGGGCCAAGCCGGTGTAACATGTAACTTATCCGTAAAAATGACGCAGCTTGGTTTAGATATTGACCGCAGTTTTTGCGTTGAGAACATGCGCCGTATTGTTGAAACGGCGAAAAAATACGATAACTTTGTCCGAATCGACATGGAAGACTACGCTCACTGTCAAATGACGCTAGATATTTTACGAGAGCTTCGCGAGACCTATGATAATGTCGGAACAGTTATTCAAGCTTACCTGTTCCGCGCTGAACAAGACGTAAAAGAGCTAAAAGGAGTTCCTCTTCGATTGGTAAAAGGCGCGTATCAAGAATCACCAACCGTGGCGTTTCAAGACAAAGCCCAAATTGATGAGAACTATATGCGAATTATCGAAGAGCATCTGCTTAGCGGAACATACACGGCTATTGCATCTCACGACCACAATATTATTGCAAAAGTAAAAGAGTTCGCTCACAAAAATAACATCCCGCGCACGCAGTTTGAGTTTCAAATGCTGTACGGATTCCGAACAGATATGCAGCTTAGCCTTGCAAAAGAAGGCTATACAATGCGCGTATACGTTCCATTTGGCAACGACTGGTTTGGCTACTTTATGCGCCGCTTAGCCGAAAGACCGCAAAACGTCGCATTTGCTTTAAAAGGATTCTTTTCTAAATAAGCAATCTATTCAGTAAGTACCATAATGAAAACGCTATCATTTCTTTGTACCCTTTGCGGATGCTTCTGCAAAGGGATTTTTTATACGATTTCTCTTCCCTTTCAGTATGTATTGCGATAAAATATAAATACGAACAAATGTTCTTTTCATTATAAACAAAAAGGAGAATACACATGAATCCTCTATCAAAATTAGAACTGCCTCCTAAGCTAGAACCTTACCGAAAAGAAATCGAAAAAACATGTAAGCCTTACATCCACATCCATACGGTTATGAACAGTCCAAAATTATATGAAAGCAAGTTTGGCGGCAACCCTTACCTTCCTCTAGAAGCAAATCATCCTCTTGATTCTCAGGGCAAGCCTATGCTCCTGATGGCACAACTCAATTTTTCTGACGTGCCTTCCTATGAAAATATGCCCTCTCAAGGCATGCTTCAATTTTTTATTTGCGGAGCTGATAACAAAAATGCCGGCGATGTGTACGGTCTTGATTTCGACCACCCTACGGCTCAAAAAGACTTTCGCGTCGTTTTTTATGAAGACGTAATAACTGACGAAAAAAAGTTAACAACCGACTTTTCGTATCTTGAAGACATTGACCGAGATATGTTTCCTATTCCTCAAGAAGTGGGCTTACAGTTTGAAATAAGAAGCGAACCCGTTTCCCCTACTGACTATCGCTATAACGCTGTAGAACCAGGTTTTTTTGACGATGAAGAAACGGAAGAAATCTACTGGGATGAAGTGACGGGCGAGTATCATAAAATGGGCGGATACGCTTTTTTCACTCAAACTGATCCAAGAGACTACGATGAAGCGCTGCGAGCATACAATGTTTTGCTTCTTCAATTTGCCATGGACGACGAAGCGGAAATTATGTTTGGCGATGCAGGAGTGGCCAATTTCTTTATTAAAGAAAAAGACCTTCGCAACCGTAACTTTAAAGATGTTTTGTATAACTGGGACTGCTGTTAAAAAAACGCCCTCTTAGAAAAGTATCTAGGAGGGCGTTTTTTCACATTATTATTTACTACTCAGCCTGTTTTTTTGTCTCTTGCAGCATTCAGCGTTTCTTTAAACTGCTGTAGCGCTTTTACATCTACAAATGTGTTTATAGGAATAACATATCCGCTCATTGCGCTAACAAGAATAAAGATATGTTCATCGGTTTCTCTAATTTGAGTGATGCTTGACCAAGGAGTCTTCACTTCTCCTTTTGAGCTTTTCTCTACCAAGCCATCTTCCGTAACCATTATAGTATGCTCACCCGTCAGACTGCTGTTACCTTCTTCATTCATCACCTTTATAATGTTCTTTTTAATACTGCCGTAAAAATACTTCGGATAAAATAAAAACCACAGCACCGCAAGCAGCGCAAACGCTGCGAACATGCCAACTAAAAACTCTCCTTCAATCCACGAAACAAGCAAAGGAATAAAAAGAAAAATAAGCGACATCCATCGCTGAACTCTCAGCACTTTTTGTACTCTTTCCGAATGTTGAGCGTGATGCATGTTAAAAGCTACGTAATCATCTTTGGTTAACGTATAGTGATATTCCATATTAATCTCCAATTCTCTTAAATAACAACAAAATAAAATATACCTCATTTGGTGTTATATGTATATAAAATAATAAGTTTTTCTTATGAAACACATCAACTTTTTATCATTTATTTACACATATACATCACGTAAACTTAACTAGTACTCTACTATTTAAGGAGGAATGTTTATGACTTTTACACTGACGCATATTGATCATATTCAGCTAGCAGCACCACCGAACTCAGAAAGCGAAGCACGACACTTTTTCGGAACTGTTCTTGGATTAACAGAAGTCGAAAAGCCGGAAAGTCTAAAAAAGCGCGGCGGCGTTTGGTTTGAATTTGGTTCTTATCAGCTGCATATTGGTGTGGAAACTGCCTTTTCACCTACAAAAAAAGCGCATCCAGGCTTTCACGTTAAAAATCTACCTGCGTTCAAAGATCATCTGACTAGCTTCGGTATTTCTTTTATAGAAGACCAAAACATTCCCGGCGTCGAAAGAATTTACGTGGCTGATCCTTTTGACAACCGAATAGAGTTCTTAGAGAAAGTGAATTTCCCTTTTTCTAACTGAATGTTCGACAAAACAAGAGCTCTTATTTAAGAGCTCTTGTTTTCTTTTGGTCCTTCTTTTTGCTTTTCTTTCCACAGCATGTACAGCAACAGCCCCAGCAAACAAAATGCCACGCCAAACATTGCTAAAGGAAATAAAAGTGTATTAATAAAATGATGATAAATCCATGAGTCGTTCATCTAACCAGCTCCAATACGCACCGTTTTTTTACAGTATGCCCTAATATAAACTTTTTTATGTTGTGTTAAATATCGTGGTTTCTATCATATTTCTATTTCTTTTTAATAGAGTAAATAGTAGATACATAACATTCTCCTCTTAGAGTTTTCATCCGCTGATTTCAAAATTTTATTAGAGGAGGTTTACTCTATGAAAAACAAGTTCACTGAAAAGCCTAAAAAGCTTTTTTGGATTCTTTCTTATAAATCATTAATTATCGCTATACTATTTGTTCTGTTAACATCTGCCGCTATTTTTACCGTCACGTATTCAACTCTTCAGCATACGCTGCGCTCGAACGTTGTCTATCAAGCGTTATCAAATTATAAAGCCCAAAGCTTGTTCTACTTCATGCATACGGAAAACCATCATTTCTCTCATGCCTTTGAAGAAGACTTCTCTCCGCCTCCTCTCTCTTCTGTCGCTCTGCAGCTGGCGACCAATATTCGCGTGGCGGATACAAGAAGTCTATTTGGATCAGAACTGCCCGGCTTTTCTATTTTTGATTCTCATATTCTATTAGCCGGTGAAGGAACAGATTATACCACGATTCCTCATGAATCAGCTCCTCCGCTCGAAAGCATTTCAGGAGAACGTGATTTAGATCCTGCTGAAAGCAAAACGTACGAAGAAAGTAAAAAACAGTCTCAAACACAGGCCAAGCAAAGCACAGGCGATAAAAAAGTTGTATACATCTACCATACGCACAGCTGGGAATCTTATTTTCCTTTACTTGGTATGCAAGGTGAAGCGAACGAAAATAAAGCAGTTGATAACAAAACCAACATCACGCTCGTTGGTCAAATGCTAGGAATGGAATTAAAAGCAGACGGAATCGGTTCGGAAGTAGATACAACTAATATGACACAAAAGCTGAATGAAAAAGGCTGGGGTACAGGACGAGCCTATATGATGTCTCGCAGCGTGGTGGAAACGGCTCTTCAGCAAAACAAAGACGTCGATTATTTAATTGATATTCATCGAGATTCACTGCGCCAAGAAAAAACAACGGCTGCTATCAACGGCAAATCATACGCTAAAATGATGATTGTATTAGGTGAAGCGAACCCGAAATTTGATGAAAACGTGAAAATGGCCAAAGCGATTCATGAAAAGTTAGAGGAAAAATATCCAGGCCTTAGCCGCGGAGTATTAAGCAAAAAGAAAACAAGCGGCAATAACGGGTTATATAATCAGGACTTATCCGACCGCTCCATTTTAATTGAAGTAGGCGGCGTCGATAACAATATGGAAGAACTCACAAACACCGTCAAAGCTTTTTCTGATGTGTTCAGCGAGTATTACTGGCAAGCTGAAAAAGTGAATGCGCAGTAAACAAAAACTAGCTACCCCAGGTAGCTAGTTTTTGTTTTTATGAGAGTCACGTTTCTCCTCTTCTTCACACGAAAAGCACACAAGCTTCCCTTCAACAACCACACCGTTTAAAAATCCCTCTAAACAGTACACGTTCTTTTGACATACTGTGCAGATTCCAACGTACTCTTTCACGACTTTATCACCCCTTATATCATATTAAAAATCAAAAAAGAAGCTCTATTAAAGAGCTTCTTTCCGTATACATCATTCTCCTTCAATTCAACAATCGGCTCATTTCTTCAGGAGAAAGCGGCTTGTCGAATAGATAACCTTGACCGATATGACAGCCTTGTTCCGTCACAAACTGCAGCTGTTCTTTGTTTTCGATTCCTTCTGCAGTTAGATCAAAATTAAGTTTTTTTCCCATTTGAATAATCGTTTCCACCAGCACTTTTCCAACTTCGTCTAAGTCGTCAATAAATGATTTATCAATTTTTAACGTATTAATCGGCAAGTGTTTCAAATAGCTAAGGGATGAATAGCACGTTCCGAAATCATCCATCGCCACTTTTATCCCTAGACTCCGCAGGCGGTTTAGCACTTTTTTCGATTCTTGACTGTTTTGAATGACGCTTTCAGTGATTTCAAGTTCCAGAAAGTGCGGCTCAAGGCCCGTTTTTTGCAAGATTTGTTCAATCTCCGCTACGAATCGTGAGGACTTCAGCTGAATAGGTGATACGTTCACTCCTATTTTGCTCACTTTTGAATTCAGCTCCGTCCATGCTTTCATCTGCTTACACGCTTCTTCTAATACCCACTTGCCAACGGGCACAATCAGACCCACTTCTTCTAAAATGGGCAAAAATTCATTTGGATACACGGTACCAAATTTTTCACTGTTCCAGCGAATGAGCGCTTCTGCTCCTATGACTTCAGACGTTTTCAAATCGATTAACGGCTGATAAACGAGCTGAAACTCATTTCTTTCTAACGCATACTTTAACTCATTCTCCATGCTGATTGTTTTAATTATTTGTTCATTTGATGAAGATGAGCTCATTTCATATGTGTTTCGTCCATTTCGTTTTGCTACATACATTGCAATATCTGCTTGCTTAATTAACCTGTCAATTAGTTCATCTGCGTCTTTTGGGACAATATGCTGCTGACATTCTTTTGAAAACAAGCTGATGCCAACGCTTGTAGAGGTTAGCACTTTATCACCATCTATATAAAAAGGAAGCGACATTTCCTTTACGATCTGCTCGGTCATTTCTTCAATTTCCTCAACAGTTTTTAGTGTATGCAGCACTAAAATAAACTCATCGCCCCCGTGCCGCGAGATAAAATCAGAGGACGGAATACATTTTTTTAATCTTTCTGCTACGCTCCTCAGCAGCACATCGCCGTGATGATGGCCAAGCGTATCATTTATTGATTTAAAGCGGTCTAAATCTAAAAATAAAATAGCCAGCAGTTCTGGAGATTCTTCATCTAAAAACAGTTTTTTCAGCTGTTTGTTTAACCAGTAGCGGTTAGGTAAATTGGTTAACGGATCATAATAAGCCATTTGCTTAATTTTTTCTTCATATGCTTTTCGTTTTGTAATATCATTACGAATCGATACGTACTGATACGGCTTACCCCGCTCATCTAAAAAAGGAACAATGGTTGTATCCACCCAGTAGTACGAGCCGTCTTTTGCTTTGTTTTTTATTTCTCCGTGCCATACCTTACCGGATCTGATCGTACTCCATAACTCTTTAAAAAACAAGCTTGAATGATGTTTCGAATTAATAATACGATGGTCCTGACCGAGAAGCTCATGTCTTTCATACTTAGAAATTTCACAGAATTTATCGTTCACGTGATTGATGAATCCACGACTATCCGTAATCGCTACGATCGATGATTCATTTAACGCAAGTTCAATATCATTTAGTTTTTTCAGCGTTTCTTTAAATTTATATTCAAAATGCCTGTTTTCCATATCCTATACACCTTTATCAAAATTTTAACGATAAAACAAAACCCATGACGAAATGATAGAGAGGAATCGTGAATAATGAATACAATTTAATCAGCAATGGACAGCGAATTAGTTTGTCCGATTGCCTTACATTCGTAAAATAGTAAGCGTACAATTGCCGCTTTTCCTCTTTACACCTTTACAAACTTCTTACACGCAGTTTGTAAAAGGATTGATAGATAGTTTCGTTTATCCATATCTTTTATCACAACTTTTCTATGGTACCATTAAAATGATTTTTATAGAAATGAAAGTGTCCTTTCTTCACGCAATTGACATACCTTTTGATGGTGAAAAGAAAAAAGCCTCTGCTTTAGACAGAGGCTTTTTCACTTTCTTCTTACGAGCTTGTACGTGTCAACCACGGAAGAATAAGGTCTTGAAAGGTTTTATTGTATACAACAATTCGATTAAGGTAATACGGATCGTTATCTTTTGTAATAAGGTGCGGCGCTAGGATAGCTGCTTGGTGAAAACCAGCATCTTTCACAATTTTAGCTACGTCATCATTCGTATTACCGTATGGATAAGCAAAGTAAACGGGGTCTACTCCTAAATGTTGCTTAATCGTTTCTTTGCTTTTTCGTAAATCTTCAGCAAACGCGCTGTATTTAGCAGGCGTCAGAAATAAAGGCTTGTCTTCTTCTAAACGGTGCATATCATATGTATGCGAACCGATTGTCGCAAGGCCGCTGTCTTTCATTTCTTTTAGCTGACTCCACGAAGCCATATTTAAATTTTGAAAGTCCTCTACTCCCACTTGTCCTGCGATTACATATAGCGTAAACGGAATGTTTTCCTTTTTCAAAATTGGAAACGCGTTTTGATACACGGTACGGTCAATATCATCAAATGAAATCCAAACGCAGCGTTTTGGAAACGTGCCTTTTTGCTTATACGTTTCAATATCTTTTGGCGTAACAAACGTAGCGTCAAGTTCCCTCAGCTTTTTTAACTGATGTTCAAAATCATTGCTGTAGACGCTGTACTCCGTCAGTTCGTCAGACTTTGTAACTGAGCTGACAACTCGATTAAACCAATTATGCTTACGCACGCGATGATAATTTAAGCCTAAGCATCCGTTCGTCTCAAGCGCTGGCTCCACGGTCGTTGTTGCTTTCGCCTTGTCTTCCCAGTTCACTACTTTAAAGAAGATAAAGCCAACTACCGCTGCCGCAATCAAAAGAAAGAATACATATTTCTTCATGCGTGCTTCCTCTCCTCAGTATGTTTCAACGGATTAACATCAAACTCGATGTACTGTGCACGCTGAAGCTCTTGAATTTGATCCTTGGATAAGAGCTCAAGACGCTCTAAATCTTTAATACTCGTATACGCCGGCTCTTTTCGTCGGTTCAAGCTTCCAAATCTCTTTTTGTTGTAGAATCTCCATAAAAACAGAGCTAGAAAAAAGAAGAAAAAAATGATAAGTCCAATTACTAAAAACGTTCGAATCTCGCCGTTCGTCGTTTTGAACGCAATTTTTAATACCCCGCTGTAACGATCATTTACGCCAATAACAGCTGAAAGGAAAAACCAAAGAACAACGGCACAATACACCCAAAAAACAGATGAAACAATGATGCTTATTACTAAGCGAGCAAGAGGCTGTTTGGCTTGAATCAAGATTTGCTCTTCGTTAAGCCGCGGTCTGGACTGCTCCATGTAGCATAGCCTCCTTTCACTCTAGATCTAATAGCACGAGGAAATGCGCCCACTACCACAATCGTATTCACAATCCAGTAAAGCGCTGGGTACCATGCAGCCCATACGTAATACCGCTTCACGTTGTCGTATTTCGAATCAATTTTCAGCGCAATAAACAGCTGAATTAAGCTCATAAACACAAGGGAAAATGAAGTAAACGTAAACCAAAACAGCATGTCTTGAGGGCTGCTCGCCGTAACAAGCAGCATGATAGTCACAAACAGCCATGCGAATGACCAAAAGGTACTAATCCACTGCTCTAGGTATACAAGCCAAATTCTGCGCTGCTTCCATTTCAATAACACTTTCCAGTGGCGAAGCATTACCTCTTGCCCGCCTTGAGCCCAGCGTACTCGCTGCTTCCAAATTCCTTTTAAGGTTTCGGGCACAAGCATCCAGCACAATGCCCGCGGTTCATAGCGGATATCCCAAAAGCGCTGCTGCAGCTTCCAGCTCACGGCGATATCTTCCGTAATCATGTCACGATCCCACAGTCCGACGTCCACAAGTGCTTTCTTTCGAAAAGCCACTACTACGCCTGAGACCGTCATTACTTTTCCTAAAATTCGCTGTGTTCGTTTAATAGAACCGATAATAGAAGAATACTCAACTAGCTGAATGCGACTCAGTAGCGTATTACGGTTTCGAATGCGCGGATTTCCGGTGACGGCTCCAAGCCGTTCCCCTTTATGAAGAAAATGATGGATTAGATAATACGGAGCGTTTTGATCTAAAATAGCGTCGGAATCTAAGCAGATTAAAAACTCAGCTTTAGACGCGTGCGCACCTAAATGTAACGCATTGGCTTTCCCTTTATTTTCATAAAGTTGAATCACACGAACTTCAGGATGATTTCTGCTAATTTTCTTTAAAATATCAGCCGTTCCATCCGTACTTCCATCGTTAATAAGGATGATTTCTTTAGACGGATAATCTAACGCCAAAAGGTGCTTGAGCGTTTCTTCAATCGTCTCTTCTTCATTATAGCAAGGCACTAAAAAGCTCACTAACGGCCAGTCAATTGTTGAAAAATCAACTTTAGGATCCCGGTCCCGATAGCGTATGTAAATAAGCGTACCTGCAATCCAAAATAAAGACATAATAAATGGATACCAGAAAACAAAGCTCGCAAGCTTTTCAAATCCAGGTATTAATACGTGTTGCATATTCATTTTTCTGACTCCTTCACACCAATTAAAATTGCACAGAGTGACAATTTTATCACTAAATTGGTTAAATAGAACATAGTAATTTTAACCACCTAAAAAAAGAGTCTTTAAAACTACTTTTATTCCTATATTATACAAACCTTATATGTAAGTAAGAAGCACCAATAAAGGATGGGCAAGTTACCTACTCAAAGAAGTGACATATAGTATCACTGTAGATTTCTTTCACCGTAAAAAACGTGATGGTTGCAGGGAGTATACGAAAGAAACCCTTTCCCTAAGGAGGAATAACAAATATGAACGAACAAATTCAAAAGCTGCTCAATAACTTAATTCAACTTGAACACGTCTCTTCGACTTTGTACCTAGCTATGTCTAATTATATGAATCGATTAAACTATAAAGGAATGGGCAGCTGGCTGCGTCTGCAGTCTGAAGAAGAACGCACTCATATGCTAAAGCTTATTGACTATTTAGTTGACCGCGGCGGAACGGTTGAATTAAGTTCTTTACCTGCTCAGCCAAGTGAGTTTGGAACACCGTTAGAAACGTTTCAAAAAGTATTGGAGCATGAAAAGTTCGTCACAAATTCTTATCGTCAAGCGTTTCAATTTATCAGCCAAGCGAATGACCCTCAAACTTTAGTCATCGTGCAGGACTTTTTACGAGAACAAGTCGACGAAGAAGCTCAGGCTCAGACAATTGTAGACCGCTTAAAAATTGCTCAAAATAACCCTGCAGCTATTTTTATACTCGATCAAGAACTAGGACAGCGAAAAGCTGCGCCGGCGGCGGGCGGAGCAGCTGCGCAAGGTTAAACGCGCAGAAGAGTACCGAACAATGTACAAAAACAATAACACGCCTCCCGTTTCCTTGCTTCGAGTTGGGATTCATCACGGCTATTACGGCTATCCGCCCAATGTGTACGACGCCATTCAAAGGCTTATGAATCAATATATGCATCAGCTTCACTATCATCGCCCTCAGTACGTTCACGTGTACTACGTGCACCCTTCTCTTATTCACTACTACCTTCACTGAGTGGAGGAAAACAGGAATTTTGTTTCATGAAGAAATTCACCGCTTTTCCACCTAATTCAGGAATTCCAATCAAAAATATGGATATTTATGCTAATATAAAATTTGTTAATCATATAAAGAAATAATATTAGCGGGGTGTCATATGGATAATCAATACGTTGTAGGATGGGGAACGCTGGCTCTAATTAATGCCGGATTAGCGCAAGGTAAAAATCGAACCGGTCTGAACTGGTTCTTATTATCTCTTGCTTTAGGACCGCTTGCTACCTTCATCTTACTGCTGGTTGAAAAACGATAAAACCAGCTCAAAGCTCATTAGTTTGAGCTTTTTTCTTTATCCTTTAACTATGACTTGAGCCCAAAAGGCGTAAAAAAAGCGTTGCGTGAAATTTTTTTCTTGGCTTAATATGCATAAATCTATTCATTATTCAGACTGAATTCCGCTGTATTTTTTTGTTTAAAAACCTCTATCTACTCTTTTTAAAAAAGATACTACCTCTTTTTAAGGTTTTTTTTCCTACAATAAAACCAAAAGAAAGAAAAACACTTCTATTTCTATGTTTTTTTTAATTAATAGATTAGCTGTTTTCTTCAGATTATTATTCTTTACACGAGACACATGTGCATCTACTGAACCCGGTTAAACTTCCTGTATTTCGCAATCTGTACGATGAATAAATACTCATTTGCTTCATTTGACAAAGAAATAAATGCTGTGTAATTTAAGTAACATACCCCATCTAAAATGTTTTTAGAAAGGATTAAGTAGCAAGATGCGTACAAAAAAAGAAGAGTGTATAATTGACGAAATGGGAAGAGTATCCCTTCCTTCTTTGTTTATGCAACTAACGAAACTCGAGACGAACGACAAAGTTCTTTTACGGAGCTGTGATGATTGGATTATTATTGATCATCATGATGAAAATGTCCCCGTTCCTTCTCATATCTTCATTCGAACAATTGACCATATGGGTAGAATAGTCATTCCAAGATCCCTGCGAGATGACTATGAACTTAAGCCATTTGATTATGTAGAACTATACGTAGTAGAACAGCAAATTGTTATGAAAAAAAGAGACGAAAAAACGATAGCGCTTTCACAAAAACCTGGGGCGCCTCCTCCTTATTATGCAACATTAACCGGACGGCAGATTCAGCTCACTTCTGAACTTTTAACGTCAGTCGAATTGGATGCAAACATGGAGGTTCAATTTTTTATTAACAAAGAAAATAACATTGTGATTCAAAAATACGAAATGAATTTCGGTGAAAAAACGACTTTAATATTTACGGCTCAATCTCGAAAAATTGATGAACGTTTTCGACTTACCATTCCTAAAAAGCTGCGAGATGATTTCTCCATCCACTCAGGTACGATGTTAAAAATCAAGACAGGTAATAAGCAGCTCATTTTAGAAAAAGTAGAGCATGAAAAAGAGATTAGCAGCGCATTATCTCAGCAAATAGACGCAGCAATTGTTGAAAAGTTACCGAAATAAGACCGACGCCAAAAACAAATGGTTCCTTACGACTTCAAAGCAAAAGCTAAGAGTTACGCATAGACTGACCTTTTCTATACTCAACTCTTAGCTTTTAGACTTATCTTCCATAAACGTGTACAAGCCGGTTACTCCACATGATAGCACTATCTCCAAAATAAAACACCATTTCCATATCTATTTAAATCATTGTAAATAATTTGAATATATGATTATAATAAGGTACTTTGCATAAAGGAGGCTGATTTAGTTGAAGATCTCAACAGGAGCTGAATTTTACGATAATGACGAGACGTTTTTGGCCTATACAAAACGCCGGCAGCAAAAAGAAAATGCCAACGATACGATTGAAAAACCGGTCATTTCACAGCTTCTAGGTGATGTTACAGATGCAGACGTTTTAGACTTAGGGTGCGGAAACGCTGGATTTGGCGTGGAGCTTCTTGAACAGGGATGTTTCTCTTATACCGGAGTAGACGGCTCGATCAATATGATAAACGCAGCTCAGCAACAGCTTTCAAACTATCCAAATGCAAAAGTTATTCATAAATCGATGGAGCACTATACTCCACCTCGTGACACCTACGACTTAGTTACCGCAAGACTGTCTCTCCACTATATGGAAGACTTAGCCTCCGTTTTCACTAAAGTAAATCAAGCACTCAAACCTGAAGGAAGATTTATTTTTTCTGTGGAACACCCAATCATTACTTCCACTTTGCAGCCTTCCGCTCTGCGCACAAACTGGACGGTCGATAACTACTTTTCAACGGGATTCCGTCAGCAGCACTGGATGGGCGGATACGTTCAAAAGTATCATCGCACGCTTGAAGAGTACTTTTCTTTGATGCAGCAAAGCGGATTCACCGTTACAAATTTAAAAGAAGCATGTCCTCAAAAAGAACATTTCGACAGCGCTGAAACTTACGAGCGTCGAATGCGTATTCCTTTGTTTTTACTGATGAGCGGCGTGAAGAATAGATAAACGAAAGACCCTTTGCTTTCCGGCAAAGGGTCTTTCGTAACTTTCTTTAATATATGTTATTTATTCACGCTCACGTTATAAAATACAGGACCTAAATTGAAATCATAGCCTTTTACATGTGTAGATACGGCGTTAATATTGACTTTATGACCAATTAACGTAAACGGAAGCTCATCCCATACGTATTTTTGTGTAGCATCAATAGCTGGCCGTGCATCTTTTACAGAAGCAGCCGCTTTGATTTTATCTAAGTATTTTGTTGATTTTTCAACCGGAGCTCCTCCCGACGTCCAAAATCCTTGGAAAATGGTTGAACGCGCCGCCCAGTCTACGGGGTAAATATCCCATGCTTTAGGGTCATTTACTTTATCTGTAAACGTTGCCCAGTCATACACTTCTAGCTTTACTTTCACACCAATTTTTTCAAGCTCTTGCTGCACGATAACAGCCGTATTGTACTGATCCTGATAATCACGTGAAGTTAAAAGACGCAGTTCCTGCCCGCGGTATCCAGCTCTTTTTAAATAGCTTTTTGCTTTCTTTTCATCATGCTGATTGTACTCTTCTTTTCCTGCTTCACTGTAATAGTTAGGAAACTTTTTATTCACAATCGATGAAGTCAGTTCATAATAATCGGAATCGCCGTATGAACTTGATAAAATATCTTTTGCATTAATCGTGGCATTTACGGCTTTTCTAGCATTTAAATCGCTAAAGAATCCTTCTTGCGTATTATAAAATAAACCAATGAATCCGCCTGGAGCCAGCTTGTTCTTAACGTTTTGCGTACTTTCAATTTGAGAAGCATTGTCGCTTGAAACACCTAATGCAATGTCAAACTGTCCGGCTGTAATGCCTGAAATTCTAGTAGATTCATCGCTTAAAAAACTAATTTTGATTTCATCTACGTGAGGAGTCTTTTTGATTTTTCGTCCTTTCGAAGAATAATCTTTAAATCTCTCTAGCGTGATATATTGATTCTTTTTCCATTCTTTCACTTTAAATGGACCAGTGCCAACGAACTCAGTAGCTCCTTCAGCAGGTGCTTTTTCGATAATTTCTTTTGGAAAAATAGCGGCTGCCGGAATCGGATCTGCTAGTAGTGCCAGCGTATTCACGTTTGGTGTTTTCAAATGAAGCTCAACCGTATAGTCTCCCGTTTTTTTGACTTGTGCCCCAACAAAGTTTGTTTTGCCGAGTGAAGAAAGCTTAATCCAGCGGTTAATCGAAGCTTCTGCATCATCCGCCGTCATTTCCTTTCCGTTATGAAACTTTACTCCTTTTCGCAGCTGAAACGTGTAGACTTTTTTATCATCGCTTATATCAATTTTTTCTGCTAAATCAGGTTCTACATTGCCTTTGCTATCAAAAATAACGAGTCCTTCATAAATGTTTCGTGCCGCGTCTTTCACCGAAGAATTTCCCGTAATCTGAGGATCTAAAGTCGTTGGCTCGCTTTGAAACGCAATGTTTAGCGTACCTCCGTCTTTTTGGGCCGCGCTGGTGCTTTTATTTCCTGAGCTTACTTGATTATTGCTGCATCCGGCAACAAATAAAGCAATCACAATAAATAATAACCATTTCACCTTAACCTGTTTCAACGTCATTCCCCCAATGTTTAAAATCGCTTTTTAAAAACCCACTATTTTTGTAAGGTTAGTAGGAATATAAACCATCCTATCACCTTTCCATTTGTTTGTGAAATTAGCAAAATTAAACTATTTCTTTACGATTACTGATTCAATTTGTCTTGTTTCAATTCTTAATTCTTAGTATGTTTATAAGTAAAGTGTTTTATCTAAAGGAGGATATTATGAACTCTGCCATCCGTCTTCATACTAAAGAACATATTGCAACGATCGAACACTACAAACAAGCTTTATCTCTCCTATCCTGGGACGCAAAAACATCTGCTCCCCCTAACAGTCAAAAGCAGCACGCAACCATTCAAGGCACGCTTTCCAAAGAGCTTTACCTGCTCCAAACAGATCCAGCCTTCGCAAAAGAGTTGCAGCAGCTTCAAGAACAAAACCTAAGTCAACTACAGCAAAAACAAGTACAGCACTACTGGAACATCTATCAAAAGCTTTCCACTGTACCACTGGAAGACTATTATCAATTTTCCGTTCTAAAAGCTTCTACTCATGCTCTTTGGGCACAGGCTAGAGAGCAAAATAACTTTAAGCTCGTCGAAGACAACCTGCAGCAGCTGATTCATGTGCAAAAAAGGCTTGCCAATTACCGTAATCCTCACCTTGCTCCTTACGAACAGCTTTTAGAAGAATATGAACCCGACGTTTCTAGTGAAATCATTGACTCGCTTTTTCAACAAATTAAAGATGCTATTCTTCCTTTGCTGACAAAAATCAAACGCTCCTCGGTTACACATGATACATCATTTCTCAACGAGCCGTTTTCGATCGAAAATCAGCAGAAGCTCGGAAGACACCTGCTAACTGCGATTGGCTATAACTTTAAGTCCGGCCAAATTGGCACCACGACCCACCCGTTCAGTGCAGGCATTCATCCTCAAGACGCACGGCTTGCAGTGAGATACGACGAACACAATGTAAAACTGGCAGCTTTTATGTTTTTACATGAAGGCGGACATTCTATTTATAATCAGCAAATTAGCCCTGACTTGCTTGACACAGGGTTAGGCGCATACACGTCTATGGGACTGCATGAATCTCAATCTCTTTTTTGGGAACGCATCATTGGAAAACATGAAGGGTTTTGGAGAAATCACGCTCACTTATTCAAAGAGTTAGAACCTGCGATCTACGGTAATATTTCATTTGAAACTCTTTACTTTGCCTTAAATGAAGTCACACCTTCTCTCATTCGTTTGCAAGCAGATGACCTTACTTATCTGCTGCATATTATCATCCGCTACGAGCTAGAAAGAGATTTATTCGCTGACAAGCTTCGCGTCTCGGATCTTCCTTCCGCATGGAATGCAAAATATGAAGCATACTTAGGAATCAAACCAAAAACAGACCGTGACGGAGTATTGCAGGACGGCCACTGGTACGGAGGAGCGTTTGGCTACTTCCCTTCCTACAATCTAGGATTTATTTATGCAGCTCAGCTAAGAGAAGCCGTAATTAAAGACCATCCTGACTTTGATGAAATCATTTCGAGTCAAAATCTATCCCTTATAGCAGACTGGCAAAAACATCATATCCACCAGCATGGAAAACTAAAGACGCCAAAAGAGATATTAACTGATCTTTCTATAGATAGAATTGATGCTCAGCCGTTAATTAATTATTTGACGCAAAAGTATGAAGAGTTATATAAACTTTAAATTTACCAATCCATTTATTTTAAAAATTTTGATAGCGTAAATACAGTAAATCCCTATAGACATGACGAAAAAAGCATCAAAGCCTTTTGTTAGAGAAACAAAAGCTTTGATGCTTTTTTAAAGAAAGATTTACTTAGCGTTTGTGCTGATATAATGTTTAATTACTTCATAAACATAGTCTTGGCAAGCAGCTGCTGTGTTTGGATTATATTTTCCACCGTTTACTTTATTGTTAGACAGCACTCTGATACCTAAGAATGGAACGTCATAGCTTCCTGCAATTTGTGCTGCCGCTGCGCCTTCCATTTCTTCTACAGACGTCCCGTACTTAGTATGAAACCACTTAATCCGATCCACTTCGTTATTCCACGTGTCCGCTGATCCTATCGTTCCTTCGACCACTTTACCTTTTTTATATGTATCTTTTACTGCATTTGCAGCCGCAAGTAACTTTTTGTCTCCTTCATAATAACGAGCTTTTTCAGCATCAGGATCTTCTCCAGCGCTTCCTTCAGAAGCCATCAAATCCATCGGCTTCCACGCAGCAGGATCCATTCCTTCGCCTTCTTTTTTATCGCCTGTTTTTAAGGAGCCTATGTTCGTTGTTCGCTTCCCTAATACAATATCAAACACGTTCAGGTTTTCATCATGTCCACCTGATGTTCCTTGATTGATAATTGCTCTAGGATGGTATTTTTCTATAGCTATCGCTGTAGCAGCTGCCGTGTTTTCCATTCCTTTTCCCGTTTTAACCACGATGACTGGATAATTATCGACAGTTCCTTTGTAAAAAACAAAATTCCCTGACTTTTCTTCTTTTACATTTTCTAATTTTTTAGCGAATTTCTGCGCTTCTATCGGCATCGGCCCTTGAACAATAATAGGCTTCTGCTTCTGTTTATCTCCTGCTTCTTTTTTTGAAGCTGAATTACACCCGGCAAGTATAGATAGCAGTAAAACCATACCAATAGTAAATAAAGCCCCTGTTTTTAACATCTTGTTTTTCATAGATTAATACTTTCACTCCATTTCATTTTGCTGTTTCATACACTCGATAATCGGACAAAAGAAAAAAACTAGAGCATGTTAGAACGTCTACGTTTTTTAGAGTCAAAGTATAAAAAATTAAGCATGAAATAAAGCTTGTGTCTGGATAAACCGAACATTTTTATACTTTAACTCGTAGTCCAGTTCTTTGAATGGGAACTAGGTAGAGACACTTAGACCATATTTCCAAGCATATACGAGCAATATTTTTCACTTTCTAAATGTATCAAATACAAAATGTTTATTCAATACAAAAAGCGAATATTTTAATATTATTCATATAAATTGTTCGTATTTAACCATTTCTTACTAAATATATTACAAACCCCTATCTCAAAACAAAAAAAGAGGCTGAGACATAACGAGATGAATCCAATCTAAAGACGCACAAATGGCATACATGAGCTGAACCGCTTGTGACACCACAGTTGATTTCCGTGCAAGACTTCGCTTTCCACAGGCGGCCGATGAGAATCCTCGTCACCTCCGCTCCTCCCGGGTCTCACCTGTTCCGCTTTTCCCGCAGGAGTCTTCGTCTTGCCCTCCAATCACCTGCTAGAAGGATCTAAACAGGTGAAACCTACGTTCACCCTAACAAAAAAAACGAACCACTAATCAAAAATTTTGATCAATGGTTCGTTTTTCACTTCGTCTAAAATACTTTTGCCTCAGCCTCTTTTTCTACTTACTATTTACCGTTCTACCTTCATTTAATGTTTATTGGCAGCGGTGCGTGAGCCGCTACAAGCTTCTGTTCACGCATTTCTTCCCAGAAGGCTGCCGGAATGACGGTGTTTAATGCAGCTTTGTCTTCTGCAATACGCTCCGGACGACTAGCGCCGGGAATAACAGCAGCAACCGCTGGATTAGCCAGTGAAAACTGGACAGCAGCAGCCTTAATGCTGATCTGATGACGATCTGCAATTGCTTTGATTTTTTCTACTTTTGCCATAATGTCTGGAGATGCTTTTTGATATTCAAAGTGTGTACCTCCAGCAAGAACGCCTGAGCTGTACGGTCCGCCGACAACAATGTCCATATTATGCTTTACGGCTTCGGGCATCACTCGCTGCAGCGCACGTTCATGATCTAACAGCGTGTAACGGCCAGCTAGCAACGAGACATCCGGCTTTGCTTCTTCCAGCTCCAGCATGATTTCAATTGGTTCTACTCGGTTTACTCCAAGTCCCCATCCTTTAATAACTCCTTCTTCACGCAAGCGTGTAAGCACACGAAATGCGCCCGTTCGAGCAGACTCAAATTGTCCTACCCACTCATCTCCATAAAAATCTTGCGCGACATCATGAATATACACAAAGTCCAAGCGATCTGTTTTCAAACGGTTTAAACTTTGCTCGATCGAACGAAGAGTTGCATCTGCGCTGTAGTCATTGATAATTTTATTTTTACGGCCAAATTCAAAAAGCCCGCCTTTTTCTCCCATATCACGTGAAGATGTGTCTTCTAGTTCATCTGAAATAACGCGACCTACTTTCGTACTTAGCACATACTCATCGCGCTTTCTTTTTGACAGGGCTTCACCAAGGCGCATCTCGGCTAAGCCAGCTCCGTAAAGAGGAGCTGCGTCAAAGTAACGGATGCCGCTTTCCCAAGCAGCATCGACCGTCGCGATGGCCTCTTCTTCTGGAATATTACGATACATATTGCCCAGTGGTGCCGTTCCAAAACCTAGTTTTCCTTGCAGTATCTCTCTCATATTCATAAAACCTCCTGAAATTTTTATACCTCTATTTTAGAATTTGATTCGTATAATCAATTTATTAAATGTCTTATTATTCCCTGACAAAATTTATTATGAAGCATACAAACACGAAAAAAAAGTACGCACTTTAAAGTAATATGGGAACTAAAAAGTAACCTACTAAGATGCAAATGAGCTTTTTAGACTCTTTTTTCTTTATACCCTTTCTACTTCTTACTCATGCAAACAAACATTTTGCATACAATAAGCAGAAAGCTACTTTATAAATGAGGTGAGACTCTTGAGAGATGAATACTTCAAAAAAATTGAAGATAAGCTCGATAAGCTTGATGAAATGGACGATTCCACAATGAAAGAAGAACAAAAAGATGAGTATTTTCAAAGTTTGCTAGATGATATGGATGATTTGTTAAAAGACATGCGCCAGCGAGAAAAAGACTCGAATCATCTTGTCAGCGAACATATGAGAACGGTTAATGACATATTTGATAACGCAATCAAAAATTTAAAAAAAGACCGAAGCTAGCGTTATAACACTTCTACTTCATTTGAATATACTGATTTTTCTGTTTTTTAATATAAAAATATAGTATTTCATATATAAAAATGGTATTTTCAGTATACGCATACAGTAGGAGTGAAAAGAGGAATGAAAAACAGTCACTTTAAAGAACAAGTAAAAACGAAAGAAGAGCTTCGCCGTATAGTCGGCACGCCTAACAAATTGGCGCATCAAAAAATAATTCCTTATTTAGATCGACACTGCCGGGAATTTATTAAACATTCCCCTTTTGTTATCATTGCTACAGCTGATTATAAAGGAATTTGCGACAGCTCTCCGCGGGGTGATCACCCTGGTTTTGTACAAGTCGTCGATGAGAAAAGGCTGTTGATTCCAGAGAGGCGCGGCAATCAAAAAGTAGATTCATTGGAAAATATTTTATCTAATCCTCAAATAGGACTGCTTTTTTTGATTCCAGGCATAGAAGAAACGCTGCGGATTAATGGCAAAGCTTGCATTGTAAAAGAAAAAGCGCTTCTTGAAACAATGGCGGTTCACAATAAAGCTCCGCTGCTCGCTATCGGCGTCGAAGTACAAGAATGCTTTCTCCACTGCAGCAAAGCATTCAAGCGATCAAAGCTGTGGAATCCAGAATCTTGGGAAAGAGTCGAAACGCTTCCTTCCGCAGCTAAAATAGTCGCAGAACACGCAGGCTTTTCCACTCTAGAAAGCCGCAACAATCCCGAAGAAAGCAAAACCCAGCACCTCTATGAAAAAAAGCCGCTATAATGCGGCTTTTATCATTTTACCATCAGAAACAGTATACCTCCGGCAATGATCAGAACTGGTAACAAAGCAAGAAGCACGCCCTTTTTCGAAGATCCTATGTATTCATGATCACCATAGGCGCGGCCTGCTCTCAAATCGACTTTCACCTGAGATTCTTCTTTTTTATGTTCTTTTTTCATCCTCTTTGCCTCCTAGCGGCATTTGAGCATCGATTTGCTTGATATGATGCTCTAAATGAGCGATATAATCTTTAGCCAACCATTCAAGCGAAACGAACTTTCCATCTTTTAATTCGAATTGATACATATGCTTTTCTGTTGGTATATGCGAAAGAACGGAAGCAATTTGCTTATTTAAACTGCGCCATAGGGCAACTATTTCTTCCATAGGCGTAGCTTGATAATGCTGCAGCTCTACCCATTCATCTTGTTTGTAAGGCGTCAGGACAAAGGGTTTTTTTTCATGCTGCACGTTGATAAAGCGCTGTAAATTGTGAATGGCTGAGTCACATAAGTGCCCCACAATTTCTTTTGGTGACCACTTCTTAGGCGCGGGACGGTTTGACGCCGCTGCTTCAGATAATACTTCAAGCTTTTTAGGAAGCTTTACCACCCATTCATTTAACTGAACAACCGTCGTTTCCATTTTCATTTCTCCTTTAAGCACGTTTTTTCAAAAACCTTCCCCATATAATATTCATCGACTGATTTTTCATCTACAACGAGTGAACATACTTTTTTCCCTTCTATTTCAAAACCCATCTTTTTATACAGCGAAATGGCCGGTTCATTGTGTGTGATAACCGTTAGCTCTACTCGTTTAATGCCGCTCTGCTCTGCCCATCTCTCCATTTTCTTAAACAACGAAGTGCCGATGCCCCGGTTTCCATAAGATTGAAGCACGCCAATAGCTAAGTATGCGCTGTGTTTTTTTCTGTTAACACTTCCGCCAATCACAGATAAATGTCCGACAAGCTGGCCGTCTTGTTCCGCCACTAAAATGGTCGAGTTCGGCATCTTTAAAAAAGCTGTAATCATTTTTTTCTGCTGTTCAAGCGTAGTCGCACGCTCATTTTCCTCGTACAGCATATACGCTGTTTCTCGATCAAGCTCTTTATTTAACGCTAAAAAAGCGGCTGCATCGGAAGCTAAAATTTCTCGAATCACGTTTACCCCTGCTTTCGTCAATAGTAGTTAACTAGAAAAGAACGTTAATAAACGGATGATATCCTTACACACGTGCTGAACGTTTTCCAAGAAACGCAGTGAAGATAAAACATATACTAAAAGCAACGGCTGAAACGAAAAAGCCAAGCATCCATCCTAAAGCTCGCATAAACGTATCTTCATTGGGATACAGAGGCTTAACGCTTAGCCACTGGATCACCATAATCAATGCCAATATTAAATAAAAGCTGCTTCCTGTTAAAGCCATTTTAAGACGGTTTTTAAATGACCCTGTCCATGCTGTACTAAAAGCGCTCCACGTGAAAATACTTACAATCGTCGCTAAAAACATAAGAACAAGATGTAAATAAGGGATATCTGTAAACATAAGAAGATAGAGTAAAAATATCGTAGTACCAAAATATAAAGCATTAATGCCAAACAAATAGCCTCCGCTCAGCCAGTGGTTTTGAAACCACTTTTTCTTGCTGAGACGTTCTACCATTCCCCTGGGCACCCACAGCGTACGCGAAAAAATAATCATCACCAGCACAAGTACCATGCCGGCTAAAAAGAATGTTGACACTTTTTCATCAGCCTTTCTGTCTAAAATAAATATGGTTAATTATACTATTGATTACAAAATTAAACTATTGTTTTCTTTATTAATTAAAGAGGCTGAGACATAACAAAATTACTCTAACCTAAAGATGAACAAATGGGATAAATAAGCTGGACTGCTTGTTACACCGCTGTTGATTTCCGTGCAAGGCTTCGCTTTCCGCGGGCGGTCGGTGAGCCTCCTCGTTGCTTACGCTCCTGCGGGGTCTCACCTGTTCCGCTTTTCCCGCAGGAGTCTTCGCCTTGCCCTCCAATCAACAGCTAGAAGCTACTATATACATGATACATGACACCTACGTTCACCATACTAATAAAAAAACCGAACGACGTTGATTCTGCATTAAGAATCTCGATTCATCATTCGGATCTTCATTCAACGAAAATACTTTTGTCACAGCCTCTTTTTTACGCCTATTTACATTCTTCCTCCGGTAAACGGATTGATTTCCCCTGTTAAATCACGTCCGGCTTTCTTTTCTTCGTGTGCGATGCGCTTGCCAATCGCAATTTTATTCCAAATTATTGGTACCCAAATACACGCTCCGAACAAAATCATCCAAAAAAGTTCTCCCATTTCTTCCATCCTTTCATTTTCTGCTTTTATTTTGAAGACAATAAGAAACGCGTATACGGTTTTTATTCCTGATTTGAATCACTCATGCCGTATGAAAAGAAATAAACCAGGATTGATAAAGCCATTCCGTAAACGGTCCAAGCCGCTAGTAAAATGGCGTACTGATGATTGATAAAAAACACTCCGCTTGAAATTAGCAGCAGTATAAAACTAATCCATTTTACTTTTTTCATTACTCTATCCCCTTTACTTAACCTATTACAGTAAGTTTCTTATTGTCTACTTGTTATTACGGACAAACTGTATAAAAGTTCCATATTTTTTAACAACCGAAAAAGAATTTGATAAGACGTTCAACTATCGATTATCATATATCTTAAAGTAAGCTTTACGATTCACAAGTGGGAGTGAACAATCTTGTCTTATAGCATGAAAGAAATGAATAAAAAAACCGGGCTTTCCGCACCAACTTTACGCTACTATGAAAAAGAAGGAATCCTACCTTTTATAGAACGTGATGAAAACGGAAAGCGCCTCTATAATGATACAAATGTTGAATGGATCCGTTTTATCTTAGCTCTTCGCTCAACGGGCATGCCGCTTGCAGAAATCAAGCGCTATGTAGAGCTCTATAAACAAGGCGAAAGTACGATTAAAGAACGAAAAAACATGATGCTTCATCATAAAGAGGCGGTAGAAGAAGAAATGGCCAAAACGTTTAAATACCTTGAACAAATTAACTATAAGCTCGCTTTGTACGACTCGCTGGAAGCAAAAATAATGCAAAAAGAAATTAAAATTTAAACACAAAAATCCGCAGGTGCACCTGCGGACTTTTTATTAATACAGTGAATTTACGGTATTCAACAGCTCTTCTGACCAGGTCCAATCGCTGATTTCAACCGCATCTGTTACGTGATGCAATTTACTAGCTCCGATAATGCTTGATGTTACAGCGGGCTGATTTAGCACCCACGCAAGAGCAAACTGAGACAAGCTTACTTCATTTTGTTCTGCTAACTTGCGATACTGCTCCACCAGCTGAAAGTTTCGGTCGGTAAAGTAGTTTCGCAACAGCTTTTCACCATGCGCAGCGCGGCTTTCTGGCGGCACGTCATTTGGTGTTTTATATTTTCCTGAAAGCATGCCGCGCGCTAACGGACTGTATACCATGACGCCTACACCTTCAGATTGACTAAACGGCAGGAGCTCTTGTTCAATTTCACGAGAGAGAAGATTGTACTGAGGCTGAACAGAAATAAATTTTTCAAGGTTCATGTTGTCACTAATATGATGAGACTTTGCAATTTGCCATGCGGCATAATTGGAACAGCCAATATAACGGACCTTTCCTTGCCGAACTAAATCATCTAGCGTGCGAAGCGTTTCTTCCATAGGTGTATTCGGATCAAAAAGATGAACTTGATAAAGATCAATGTAGTCCGTCTGCAGTCGTCGCAGCTGATTATCCACTTCTCTCATAATATGACTGCGCGAAAGACCTTCATCGTTTTTGCCTTTTCCTACGGCAATTCCGACTTTTGTCGCAAGCACCACATCATCTCTTTTTCCTTTTAACGCACGTCCAATTATGTCTTCAGATTCCCCTGTGCCATATCTAAACTCTTCATCCTGCCCTTTTCCGTAATAGTTGGCTGTATCAATGAAGTTAATTCCGTTGTCAATGGCGCTATGTAAAATAGCTGCCGACGCTTTTTCGTCAATCCATCGTCCAAACGCCATAGTACCTAGACATAAATTTGATACTTCCAGACCTGTTTCTCCAAGCTTTCGATATTGCATCGATACCCTCTCCTTTTTATTGCTGTTTATAATCACTATTATCATACACCTTAACGTCCACTTTAAGACAAGCCTCAAGTGTGCGTGCATATACAAAAAACGGCTAGGAACAGGCAGTGCTTCTAGCCGTTTTTTGGTTCATTTTCTGCTTATTTTTTGTAATTCGCTTCTTCAGTAGACATAATATGGTAAGATAAATCATAGCTTACTCGTTATCGAAACTACATTAAGCTGCCGCTGTTAAAATAACGGCGATTCCATTAAAACAAGCATGAATGATCATACTCGGAAGCAGCGACTTTGTTTTTTCGTACACCCATGCAAACACGAGACCTGATAAAAAGTTAACGGGCAAGGTATTGTACGTTGGAATATGCACTAGCATAAAGATAAACGAACTTCCCACTAATCCAAACACAATTCCTCCTTTACGTTTCAGCCATGTATAAAAAAATCCTCGGTAGATAATCTCTTCATAAAAAGGGGAGATTACAGCAGCTGAAACAAAAGCAAGTATAAATGAAAACAGCGAAAGGTCATGCTGTAAACTGGCTGTTTTTTTATTTTCATACGTCATACCAAACCATTCCATCAGCACAACAATTGCCACACTTCCTAAGATCAGCACAAAAAGCCAAAAAAGAATGGGCGGCCAGTGCCGTTTTGAAAACGATTGAAAACCAATTTTTCTATCACCAGCCTGAACCATCAGCCCATACAGAGCTGATAAAAACACAGCTGTCATAACAAACCCAGTAGCTGTTCCAGCATAAAGATCATTTTTAAACAGGGAATGTAAAGCATCCTGCAATATGCCTTCAATTAAGATAGGCACACCAACAAACGTGACGACCAGCATAATTACAAATGATTTTATTGTCCATAATCCTTGATTTTTTTGTTTCAATTTACTTCACCTCCCTTTTACATATATTCAGTGTAAAAGGTGACGTAACGTTACCTGCAAGCATTTTTTTGGAGGGATTATACATGATTTATTTTTCTACGGGGCAAGCCGCTAAAAAATTAGGGCTTACGGTGCGTACGCTTCGTTACTACGATCAAATCGGCTTGCTTCATCCATCGTCAAAAGCCGAAAATGGAAAGCGGTCCTACTCAGAAACAGACCTAGTCACACTAGAGAAAATTACTCTTTTAAAAAACTTAGCCGTTCCTTTGCGAGATATTGAACTTATTCTTCATCAAGTGAGTATTGATGAACTTCTAGCGATTCATCAGCAAAAACTTCAGCAAAAAGCTTCAGAGATTCAGCGAGCTTTAGAACACACCTACACTCTTCGCAACAGTATAAAAATAGAAGGTGAATTAAACTGGAAGCAGCTCCTTCCTTTAGTTCACAATCAGCCTACTACACAAAGCAGCTGGACTGATCTGCTTTCGCTTTCAATAGAAGAAAGTGAGATTCTGCAGCGTGATATGCCTAAACTGGAGAATGAGAGTGCTGATAAATGGATTAGCATCATTAAACGAATTCAGCTGTGCTTAAAGCATCAGCGTTCACCTCAGTCTGAAGATGGCCAGCTAATTGCGGCGGATATACTGCTTTTATCAAGTGAGCTATTTGGCCCTCATACCGATTTAGAGAAAGCCTTTTGGGATGTTCGCAAATCTCCTGAGGCATCCAGTTCACTTAATCTCTATCCTATTGACAGCGAAGTCCTTCAATTTATTGAAGAGGCGATTATTTTTTACGAACAACACATAAAGGAATGAAGGTATTGAAAAAAGAAAAGCTGTTTGCTAATTCTTCTTATAAAAAATTATTTATTTCAAGCACTGCGGCAAGCTTCGGAGATTTATTTGATATGTTTGCGGTGATGACGCTTTTTACATACGTGTGGCACGCAAATTCCCTATGGGTTACGCTTATTCCTGTTGCGTACGCTTTGCCTAGCATCCTGCTAAGTCAAGCAGCAGGAAATTTAGCAGACCGCTACGATAAAGTACAGCTGATGTTTCTGTCTGAACTAGTCCGTCTTCTGTTCACATGTCTGTTATTTTTCACAAATGAACCGCTTTTGGCACTAGGGGTGCTGACGCTGCGCTCGATGAGTTCTGTTATGAAAGTGCCCGCACAGCTCGCTTACGTTCGAGAAGTGGTCAAAGAAGACCAGCTGCTGCAGGCCTCTACTTTACAAAACATTATGTTTCAAATTGCCAAAGTTGTGGGACCGTTTCTCGGAGCCGCCGCGCTGACGTTTACAACGCCTAAAGTATGTATTTTAGTTAACGCCGCAGCTTGTATGATTTCTATCGGCGTGATGTTTTCACTTAAAAAAGCAGGTGAAAATATTCAAGGGCAAGCTGCTCGTTCTTCCCATCAAGCGAAAGAATCGTACTCAAACGGCTGGAAACTCGTTTTTCAGCACCCGATTCTTTTACGTGTCGTTGTTTTGTTTCACGTTTCATACTTTGTCGTCATGCTTGTTGACGCTCAAATTAGCATCTTTCTTCGAGATGTGCTCCCTCATAACCCGGAAATGCTCGGCTGGCTGCTTTCTGGAATCGGGATAGGAGCGCTAGCAACAGGAGTGTATCTTAATCGAAAAAAACACATTCATCATCCATTTAGGCTTTTATCACTTGGACTGCTTCTATTTGGAGGGGCTTTATTTTTCATTAGCTGCTTTAACCCAGCCGTTATGTCACGCTATTTTATTTTGATTGCTGCACCTATTGGAGGGGCCGGAGTTGGGCTTAATTTACTGCTGTTTAACTATATCGTTCAAGCATATAGCGACAAGGAACACCTCGGAAAAGTGTACGGATTCATTAACACCTTAACGAGTGCCGTTTTACTTACTGCTCCTCTTCTTGGAGGCATGGTCGTAAAGCTTGCAGGTGCTCAGACGACTTTTTTAACGGCGGCAATCATCATCGTAAGCGTTGGATTTGTGAGTATGGTGATGCAACTGCGTGATAAACAGGAAAGAAACGCTCAGATTGACGCATAAAAAATATCTTTCCTTATTCCCCTGCAGCCGGCTGGATTCTAGGGACACTGCTTTTGCTAGGAAACTCATTTTATACGAGAAGATACTTACATAGAAGGTTAATTAAGAAGTAAATATCCGCCCCGAGCCGTATATACAAACCTTCATTCGGTTATGGTAAAATAGATAAGCAAAAACTGGATGTAAGGAGATTTTGAGTTTGAAAACAGGATTAATATCTGGCATTATATCTTTAATTATTGTGATTATCATTTCTATTACAGCAGGCAACTGGCAGTATATTTACTATATTTCAGGCCCTCTTGGCATATTACTTACGGCAATTGCACTCGTAACCTTACTGGACGCATTTCGATTTGAAACGAGAGGACCTTACTTTACCCCGGTCCGGCAGCGAGAGGATACAGAATGGATGAAACGTTTTATTATTGCAGCTATTCCTCATTTAGTTGCTTCATGTATTTGTATTTTATTTTTATAGAGCTCAAAAAAAGGTTAAAACATAACGAAATGACCCTAACCTAAAGACGAACAAATGAGATACATGAGCTGAACCGCTTGTTACACCGCAGTTGATTTCCGTACAAGGCTTCGCTTTCCGCGGGCGGCTGCTGAGCCTCCTCGTCGCTTGGCTCCTGCGGGGTCTCACCTCTTCCGCTTGTCCCGCAGGAGTCTTCGCCTTGCCCTCCAATCAACTGCTAGAAGGAACGAAACAGATAAAACTATATTCACCATCATAAAAAAAACGAACCACTAATCAAACATGTTAATTAGTAGTTCGTTTTTCACTTGGGCTAAAACACTTTTGTCCCAGCTTCTTTTCTCAATTACGAAATGCCACGCGACATACCGTAATAATCAATGCGGTAGTCCACAGATCCTTCTGCAAATACATTTACAGCTGATTTGGAATCTTTTTTCGGGAAAACGCGGGAAGTGAAGACAATTTTGCCGCCGTTTATATAAATTTCGACGATGCTTTTGTCTACAAATACGCGAACATCGACTTCATTTGACGCTGTCCATTTTTCAGAGCGAACCACACCGTATTCCGTTGCATATTGATGGTGGAATGAAGAGCGGTCGAGTCGCACTTCTTTCTTTTCTGTATCAAACACGAGGCGAAGCTCTTCTTCTTTACTATTAAACAGCTCTAAACCAAACTGTTTGGCTCCTATCTCGCGGAACGTCATATTGATTTCATATGCATTGTTTGTTGCTTCATCAATGATCACTTCTTCATTTTTTAGCGTTCCTCTAAAATGAACCGCTTGATCTCGAAGCTTATTTAACTCCTCTACAGGCTTTTGAACGAGTTCATTTCCTTCAAGCGAAAGCTCACGAGGAAGCGTTAAGGCATGAGCCCATCCGTATTCGTCTGACGGATAGTCCACGTCCGGATTTCCAATCCATGCAAACAGCAAGCGACGTCCACTTTCATCTTGGAACGTTTGCGGTGCATAAAAGTCAAACCCTTTATCAATTTCACGGTAATACTCCATTTCAAACGTTAAACTTTCCACATCAAATGTTCCCACCGCGTAAATCACATTATAAATATTATGAAAATCGTGGCCCTCCGCTTTGATTCCTTGCGGTGAAAAGACAAACACATCTTTTCCGTCCAGTTTAAAGTAATCCGGGCACTCCCACATATAGCCAAAGTCAGGAAGCGATGTTTTAACTTCGCCTTTAAATGACCACTGAAGCGCATCGCTTGATTCATACACAATTAATGCGCCCGTTTCGTTTTCACGCTGAGCGCCTAGCAGCATATAATATGTATCATTTTCTTTCCATACTTTCGGATCGCGCACATGTCCTGTATACCCATCAGGAACGCCTCGTACCGCTGGATTATGCGTGTATTTCTCTACACTTCCATCCCTGTTTAGCATCGCGATACACTGATTAGCAGAACGTGAGCCGTCTTCGTATTTTACATTCCCCGTATAAAACAGCAGCCCTTGACCATCTTTTTCGATCGCGCCGCCTGAGTATGCGCCGTGCGATTCATATTCTTCCGTTGGCGTTAACGCAACCGGAAGACGTTCCCACGTTACTAAATCCGTAGATTTCACATGAGCCCAGTGCTTCATTCCATGCATCGCACCGTACGGATACCACTGATAAAACACGTGATATTCACCGTTTAATTGAATCAATCCGTTTGGATCATTCATCAGCCCGTACTGTGGATGAATATGATAAATCGGCTGCCAGCTGTCTTTGATTGCTTTGTCTTTTAATGCTTCTAACTCTCCAGATTTTGCTTCTAAAATCGTTCTGTACTTCGATTCAGCCATTTCTTCAATCCCTCCAGCATTTAAAAAAAGAGAACGTATTCCCCTTGCCCTCTATGATATAAAATTTCAAGTGAAAATGCTACCAAAGAACGAATGTTGTCGTTTTCTTGTGTCGGATTTTATAGATAAGTTTTTTTCTGTTTTTATAGCAGAAAAGAAGGTTTTTCTGTCAGGTGGTTGAATACTATATACAATCAAATTTCACCAGCCTGTACGAGCGTCCGACGGCACTTGCAGATTTTTTTAGCGAATCATTTGCGTTTTGCAGGAAGTATTCAACAAAATGGTAAACCCTTCATATTACATATTATAAAAGGAGGAAATGTCATGACAAAAGAAAACGTAAAAGAAACAGTGGGTAAAGAAACAAAAGGTGGAAGCAAAGAGTTATTAGTCGGCACGTTAGTAGGTAGCGTAGTGGGTGTAACAACAGCTTTACTAGTAGCGCCAAAGTCAGGAAAAGAGCTGCGTGCTTCTATTCAAGACGGAGCGAATCAAGCACTTGCTAAAACAGGTCAAGTGAAAGAAACGGTATATGCAAAAGGCCAAGATCTCAAACAGCGCACGGCTCGTCTTTCACAAAAAGTCTCCGAACAGTCTTCGCAAGTTGTCAACAAAGTGAAATCTCTGCGCACTGCTAAAGAGGAGCCGCTTGCAGAAACGGCTGCAGCAGAAGAGCTTGAAACGACAGAAATCGTTCAAGATCCTGTTCTTGAAGCTGAAGCGGTGCAAGAAGAATTAAATACAATTACGCAAGAAGTAAGTGACTTAGAACAATCTGTCGATGAAACAAGACGTTAATAACAAGCTGTAGAGATATCTCTACAGCTTTTATGTATATTCGCTACCCTTCCTTCCACCCTTCAAAAAAATAGCCTCCGTACGGACACGACTCTGATTCCGGCAGTTCTTCATAACGCTGTCCGCTGTAATACTTCGCCAGCACAATCTTAGGCTTAAAAGCCGCTACCCCTTCACTGTCTTCTTTCTCCGCTCCGCTTTCTCTCATCAAACAAAAAATATCCATTCCCGCAAACTCTCCGTACCCTTGGTAGCACGACTCATAATAAACTTTACCAGGTGTCACCAAATAACACTCCCGCTGCCACGACGGCTGCTTACTGTAGACACTCGCAATACTTATTCCACTCACTGCACACTTCCAGCTGCAAATTCCAACCATATAACGCCTCCAACGACTTGATAGTCTATTCATTTACAACTTTTGATAAAATCAAACGTCCTGAGACACGTACAGAACTTTATCCTCGACCAAAAACCTATACTACCAGATTCCCTGCCCTCTTGAATTCTCCCCAAAAGGTTCACCTATGCGGAAGTTGGCAGCCCGCAAGGGAAGGCAACTTCCGCATAGAGCTACGTCGATAGAAATAAAAAAGGTCTGATAAATCGACCATTTCTGGTGATTATCAGACCTCAAGTTTTTCTGCATTTGAGCGGCTTATTTGCTGTTCAAGCGATTTAGCCAGCAGGACAATTTCATGATCTACATATTTTGTTTTGATTTCTTCAATTTCATTTAATGTTTTAGAAAAGCTTTCTGCGTTATTTCCCTGTCTGTGCTGCACATCTTTAAAGAAATCAAGCAGTGCCTCGTTAGACTGCGTCGGACGGCTAAAGTCAATCGTGTACATTTTGTACCCCAGTGTTAAATTTGTTGTAGTTGTCATAATTATTTCCCCCATTCTTCCTATAGTGATATATCTTCTACTCTTTACCCTTTAATTCCTTCTTTTTAACCTAAATTAATTAATTTTTTCAAAAAAACTTCCCATTATAAGAAAAAACACCCTTATAACAAGGATGTTAGAGTATTCTTCCCTTCGGTACAATTCCAGATGCAAAGTCATCTTTGAACTTAAAGCTAGCAGAATTGTTTTCCTCTAGAAAATGTATTTCCCATTTAAAGACGGGATATTCAGGCTTGTACATTTCAACTTTCTGATCGGGGTTTTCTTCTAGTCTTGCAATTACTCGTTTGAATCCTTCATATGCAATCCACCAGTCGCTCCCGGTTTCATCGGTAATAAAACAAATGGAACCGTCAATTAAATGAAGGTTTTGCTTGATATCATCAGCATTGGTAAAATACGCATTTCCAAACGTTTGAAGACAACGATCGCAATACCCTTCTTTGCCTCCGTCTTTATAAATCCAGTGCGCGATTGGCTCACTGCAGTCTTTACACGTATTCGTCACTTCTTGAAGAAATGTCTTGCCGCTCCACTGTTCTTTTTCATTTTCAAACACGGTCCATACTAAATAGTTCTCATTTTGTTCTGAAATAAAAAGGCGAAACGGCTCGTCTCGATGCCAAAAATGAATATTTTGTTCGTCTGATTCTTCAAAATCTATGACAAAATTATCTCGTTCTAATATATGTCGAATCACATTGGTTAAAAAGGTAACATCCATACAAGGACCTCCCGTACTAAGCATAGCTTCTAGTAATATAGCGTTTATGAGTTAAAACATATCACGCGCGCTGAAATAACGTCAATGATTACCTCTTACTTTCTCCGAAAACTGGAAAAGAAATGGTCAAACGCGCTATAATGGTAGTCATGTTGAAACGGAAAGGAGATTTTATGAAGTTTACCGTTCAATCAACTGCACTTTTTCTTCTCTTTTTTATTTGTTTAAGCGGCTGTTCGGATAACGCCGAGCAGTCAAAAAAGCCGGCCGGCTATTTGGTTCAAGGGCGCATTTTAGAAGTGAAACAGAATGAAATTCTTATTGCAAACGTCATTCCGCGAGATACCGCGCTTGACTATACAACAAAAGAAATACTTGGTTCTAGCGATGTACAGCCTATCTATGTAAAAATTCCGGATAATCAAACATACAAAAAAGGACAGCTCGTTAAAGCATGGCTCAAAAAAGACAAAAGCGTTCAATATTCCGTTCCGGCAAAAGGCGAGGCTGTGGAAGTCAACATTTTAAAACAGCCGTAGAAAAGCTCCTGTTACGGGAGCTTTCTTCGCGTGAGCGGACGTTCGGTTCGATTCATTTTATGCTGTTCAAAATCCCACTTTTCTAAAAAGCGCTTTGCTGATATATAACCAGATTCATATAAAAACTCGATTTCTTCTTCCTTTAAGGCAAAATCCGTTGCCGTAATTACACCCGTTGGAATTTGCACCGTTCGTTCTTTTGTCTCCGCGTTCAAATACCGCAAGTCGTGAGCTTGCAGCATCGTTGTAAACATACTTTTAAATAAATGGACCGGCGTCGGAATAATAGCAGCTGTATCAATTTCTTCTTTTACAAATCGAAAACCAAACGTCGGGAAACGCGGATGCTCCGTATCAAACAGCCAAATCGGAAAATTGCTTAAAAGCGCTCCATCGACAATGTATGACCTCTTGAAACCTTTGGATTTCCAAATGACAGGACGAAAGAAAAAAGGAATGGACGCGCTCATCATCACAGCTTGTGAAATCTTCATATCGCTCGGCTGCATTCCGTAGCGAGGCAAGTCGTCAGGCAGCACAAGCATCTGTCCGTTGGAAATGTCTGAGGCAATAATTTTCAGCTTATCTGCCGGCAAATCCGCAAACGTTTCGATTCCTTTTTCACGCAGCAGACCGTACACCCACTTTTCCAAATAATCATTTTTATAAAAACCTAAATGAACCATCAGTTCTATTAAGTTCCCAATCAGGGGAATTCGGTTAATGATCGTTTTTCCGCGAAACTTAGCATAGTCCATGTTTTGAAGCTCCCTGCGAATTTCGCCACTTTTATAGCCGCTTGCCAAAAGAGCCGCAATCAGTGCTCCGGCCGACGTACCTGCTAGACGCTGCCATTCTACATTGCTTTCTTCCATTGCTTCAATCGCACCCGTGAATGCAATTCCTCGAACGCCTCCCCCTTCAAACACAGCATCTGCTTTCACATTTTTCCCCTCCTATACAACTCTCTAGTTTTTATATACCCTTTTTTATATTCAGATTTTCGCTACTCCATACCTTTTATTTTCCAAACAAAAAAAGACTGTTTCATTTATCGAAACAGTCTTTTTTTTACAGTCGCTTTATTACCATTCGGTAGTAATTCATTGTCAGCCAGTAGAAAATGAAATAAATAACCCCGTATACTGCATCCGCTATTAAAACAGGGACTATTAGACTTTCACCAGTTAGATTCATAATAACCTTCAGCGCAAATAGACTATGCAATATGCCAATTACTAAAGGCAAACCAAACGTAAACAGCTGCTGTTTTCGAACGGCGCTCATCATTTGAGACACTGAAAACCCAAGCTTACGCAGTACTTCAAATCTTTTGCGCTCTTGTTCGGCTTCTGAGATTTGTTTAAAGTAAATAATACTGCCCGTTGCCATCAAAAAGACGAGCCCTAAAAATCCTCCAATAAAAATAAACAATCCTTTACTCATTAAGCCTGTCTGAAACACATCATAGTATGAAGTACGGCTTTCCCCAGCTTTTTTTGCGATCTGATGATAGTTCTTAGTAAGTTCACTTTGTTTGTTTCCATCACCTGTATTAAATACGTACACCGCTTGCTTTTGTCCAGACTTTGAAAGTTTGATAAACGTGTCGTGATTGACTACAAACTGATAGCCGGCACTCTCAGAATCAAGAATAAGCGAAGGTTCTGATTTAATGACTTTTAAAGCAAGCTGTTCTGATTCCTTCAGCGGCACAGCTGCGGTTTTACCTGTACTAGGTTTAAACACTTTCCCTTTTGCCATCGAATCAAAAATAACGGTTTCATTTGCGCTTAACTCAGGAACCGAAACGCCATTTTTCCGCACTTCTTCTTCATCTAAAAAGCTGATTCGCTCACCATCTCCGTAATAACCGGATGTAATAAATCGAAAGTCTGATAAATCAGCGGAGTGCTTGACGATATGATACACATACTGATTTGATTGGATATCTAGCTCATCCAGTACATCTATAAAGTCTTGCGCTGCGTTTTTGCTGTGCAGCGTATAGTCATAAGGCTGCATGCTTCTGGCGTCGGCTTTTGTGTTATAGTACGAGGAATACGTCACACCAACTGCTACAAGTGTAGTAGCCGACAAGATCGTAATTAATGTTAACACTCGTGCATTTGCTTTAATTCGATACCTCATCGTAGAAACGCTTAGCATATTGGCAAACGAATAATATCCGCTTGCATGCTCTCGGTAAAGTCCCATCAGCCACTCAATTGTGGCTTTAAAAAGTAAAAATGTACCGAAAATAACCGAGAACAGCACAACTGCTACAATTAGAAAAAACTTAGGCGTCACAATGTTCCCTGACGAAAGGTAGTACCCGTAGCCAACGAGTAAGATACCCAGTCCTCCTACTGCAATTGATTTCTTTGAACTCATTTTATTTACGCGTTCACTTTTGCTTTCTGCTTGAAACAGATCTAATAGCGTATAGCGGTACATAATAAAATAGCCTTGAAACGATATAAAAATGGTAACAATTAAAAACACTACGGCTGTTTTTAAAACCGCTTGAAGAGAAAATGTGAGCGTAATAGAAAGCGACAGTCCCATAAGCTTTAGTAAAAACAGCACAAACAGCCTTGAAAACACCGTACCTAATAGAATACCGACCACTAAAGAAAAAATCCCAAGCAGCATATTCTCATAGAAAATCATTTTCCCAATCGTACGCTTTTCGATACCGACTAAATGATACAGCCCAAGCTCTCTCTTACGCTGTCTGATAAAAAATGAGTTTGTGTACCAAATAAAGACAACAATAAAGGTAAGCAGAACATAATTTGAAGCATTAAAAATACCCTGAAGCCTCATCTCTTCTCCAATAACTTTTGAAATGGATTGATCATACTGAAGCGTAGCAAACACATAGTACACAATAATACTAAAGATCATTGAAAAGAAATAAAGGCTGTACCGGCTAATATTTTTACGCATATTCTTTTTAACAAGATCAAATACGGTCATAGCCTTCACCGCCTAATGCGCCTTGGATGTTCATAATTCGTTTAAAAAATGCTTGTCTCGTTTGTTCTCCTTTAAACAGCTCCGTGTAAATTTGTCCATCTTTAATAAACAGTACGCGGCTGCAGTAGCTTGAAGCCAGCGGATCATGCGTCACCATAATAATCGTGGCACGGTCTTCTTGGTTTAATTGCGACATCTTTTCAAGCAGGCTTGAAGCAGCTTTTGAATCAAGAGCTCCGGTAGGTTCATCGGCAAAAATAACGGCTGGGTTCGTAATCATTGCTCTCGCTGCTGCAACGCGCTGTTTTTGTCCGCCAGAAATCTCATACGGGTACTTATCTGCCAGCTCATAGATGCCTAGTCGCGTTGCGGTAGCTTTCAGCTTCGCTTCCATCTCTTGCTTGGACATTTTTGTAACCGTAAGCGGCAGAAGAATATTTTCTTTTACCGTTAACGTATCCAGTAAATTATAATCTTGAAAAATAAATCCTAAATGATTGCGCCTGAAAGCAGACAGCTTCTTATCTTTCATGAGCGCTACGTTTTCTCCTTGAATCCATACCTCGCCATCGGTGGGACGGTCAATCGTTGAAAGAATGTTCATCAGCGTCGTTTTTCCAGCTCCAGACGGTCCCATAATACCGACAAACTCTCCTTCTTCGATTGTAAAATCAATTCCTTGTAGCGCTTCGTATACGTTTCCTCTTGATCCAAACGTTTTGGTTACATTTTTCCCTTCAAGAACAATACTCACTTTTCTTCCTCCTTTCGTTCTTTTATAGGCCACACGCTTTTGACCCGCTGCGGCAGCTCATCTTTTGTTAAAATGTCATATTTCCGAACTTCGTTACCTCGAACAAAAAGGTCAATAACCGTTCCTTCTTTTAACTGTTTAATCGTTGTAAAGGTTTGAAACGTTGTTTGTCCTTTTTCATTTATCACTGAAATGGTATATTGAACTCGTCCATAGTCATCCACTTTTTTTGCTTCTTTTGGTATCATCCCGTATTGATGCTCCGTTGCGGCGCTTTGATAAATCTTTACTCCTCCTATACATGCTCCTACCATAAGAATCAGAGCTAAGAGGCTAATCCACTTTCGTTTCATATGCATTCCCTCCTTGTGTATAGCTCTATCTTACTTTGTAACAAGGAAAGATTCGTTTGAAGCAGATGACAATCTCAGCTTGCAACCTTACATTTTTGAAAGGTTATCAAAAGAATTCGGTTTGTAGAAAGTTAAAATCACCGTAGTTCCTTCGTGTAAAAGTGAATGTACCTCTATTCGATGGCCAAGAGCATCTGTAATTTTTTTTGAAAAATACAGCCCTAGCCCCGTAGCTCCTTTCGATTTTCTTCCGACATTTCCTGTAAATCCTTTTTTAAATACGCGTGGAAGGTCTTGTGAGGGAATACCTTCCCCTTGGTCGACGATAAATAACTTCACATACTTTGGGGTTTCTTCACTAAAAAAAGAAAGCTTTCCTTCTAGAGGGCTATATTTAATTGCATTGGATAACACTTGCCTCACAACAAACTGCATCCACTTTGGATCAGTGTGCACTATCGTATCTAGATTCTTTTCATCAATCTGCAGTCTTTTCTCAATGCACCATTTCGAGAAATACGCAACGTTCGGAAAAACAAGTTCACTTAGCGACACTGTCTGTACCTGGTAATCTTTTTCTAAGTGACGCAGGCGTGCGGCATATAAATTCTGATCTACTAACCCATCAATTTTCATCCATTCATCTTCAATATCCTTCAGCCAAGGCCATTTATAAAGCTCTGTACGACGAGCGTTAATAAGCAGCTTCATAGCAGTAAGCGGCGTTTTGATTTCATGAACCCACGTCGTTATATATTCCTGCTGTTCTCGCTGCTGTACGTGAAGAGCGTGAGTTTGTCTGCGATAGACACGATCTATACGCTGCAGCAGACTCAGCATGTCTTCATCTGCTTTCGTTCGAACATATGAATGCATTTCTTGTAAATCGTACGCGTCATTCTGCAGCATTAAACTTAATCTTTTTATAAATCTTCTTTCTTTTACTCCTCTCCATAAAAGAAACAGAATTAGCATACACAGCGTTAAAAGATTTAAGTACCAAAACGAAGTAGACGATACCTCAATATCATACTCGAGAAGCAGCAGAGCATCGATTACACTCAGCCATAGAAGAACGAATAGAATCCAGCTTAGCCTTTCTCTTAAAAAATTTTTCCACATTTTAATTCACCAGATATCCTTGACCTTTTTTGGTCACAATTTGATCATTCAGCCCGATTTCTTCCAGCTTGGTACGAATGCGTGTGATGTTGACTGAAAGCGTATTGTCGCTTACAAATTTCTCATCTTCCCATAATCTTCGCATAAGCTCTTCTCGCGATACTATCTTGCCTCGCTCTTCCAAAAGAAGCCGTAAAATAAAAAATTCATTTTTCGTTAAATGAACTTCTTGATCGTTATAATGTAAACTTCCTTTTTTTAAGTCTAGCACCGCTCCGTTCCACTCGATAACGTCTGAAATTGTGTCTCCATACGAATACGTTCTGCGCAGAAGTGCCTGCACTTTAGCAATAAGAACATCCAAGTTAAACGGCTTTTGGATATAGTCATCCGCCCCAACATTCATTGCCATAACAATGTCCATTGGATGTTCACGAGACGAAAGAAATACGATAGGAGTTTTTGAAACTGTACGTATTTGCTGACACCAGTAAAACCCGTCATATACAGGTAAATTCACGTCTAAAATGACCAATTCTGGGCTTTCTGCAATAAATACTTCCATTACCTTTTGAAAATCTTCTACTCCAGCCACTTCAAATGACCACTGTTCGAATTTTTGTTTCACCAATTCATATATTTTGCTATCGTCTTCTACAATTAAAATTTTCATACCTTCACCTCTGTGTTCTCCTATGTATTATGTATACCCGACTGTTGAGGGTTTTCTTAAAAGTTCATCTCATCCATTAGCATGACGGCAATTTTCTTAAAAATAATCTTTTTATGTCTGTAAAACGAAGAATGAACGAGTATTATCGTAGTGTAAACTTGTGCATGATACAAGTATCTCTGTTTAAATACTACAAAATAATGACAATATCGTTAATAAGTAATCTTTAAACTCCATTAAATGCTCATTTTTTGTTACTATAGTATATAAGATGAAAACTTAAACTAATTTGACATGTGGATATGTAAAAAGGAGCTAGTTATCAATGAGTGTACCCAACAAATTACGCGACAACGCAATGGTGATGTTAAAAGAGACAAGCCGAACATTTTTTATTCCAATTAGCCACTTGCCGGCAGAATTGCAAGATGCAGTAGGATCTGCTTACTTATGTATGAGGGCAATTGATGAAATTGAAGATCACCCTGAGCTAGAAGCGGGTGTAAAAAGCCGCTTGCTTTACGCCATTAGTGACCTGTTAAAAAAGTCTTTTAACGAAGACGAGTACATGGCATTAGTAGGTCCTTATCAAGCTGATTTACCTGACGTAACGCTTCAGCTCGGCAATTGGATTGCGCTTTGTCCGACTGGAGTTGCAGATCAAGTATTAGATGCAACTTCTATTATGGCCAAAGGGATGGCCGATTGGGTAGAAAAAGACTGGCATATTCAAAATGAAGCGGATTTAGACGACTATACGTTCTACGTAGCTGGTCTAGTAGGCGTGATGCTTAACGACATTTGGAAATGGTATGACGGCACGGAGACAGACAAAGAATTAGCCATTGCATTTGGACGCGGCTTGCAGTCTGTAAATATTCTGCGCAATACCTCGGAAGATTCAGAGCGTGGAGTCAGCTTCTTCCCTAACAACTGGAGCAGAGAAGATATGTTTGCCTATGCTCGCCGCAATCTGTCACTAGGAAAGAAATATTTAGAAGACGTCAAATCGCTTCCGATTCTTCATTTCTGCAAAATTCCGTTAGCGCTTGCCGATGGAACGTTAAACGCCTTAATGAAAGGAAAAGAAAAAATGACGCGTGACGATGTAAATAAAACAGTAAGTGAAGTTGTGGATATGTAAAAACAAAAGCACGGAGCCCATTGGTTCCGTGCTTTTTATATTTCTACCTGCAGACTTTCATATAGAGCAGTTATTTCCCCTTGAATAATGGGGTAGCGTTTCAAGGTCGGAACACTTGAAAGCTTTGGCGCTCGCTTTTGCTCTGCTGCTGCGGCTAGCTGAGCAAATGTTTCCTGAAGCTCTCGCTTTTCTGTTTCTGACAGCTCATATCCTTCATACGACGCAAGAAGCATATAACCTAACTGCTGCGTAGCGACAACTGCCGGCCACAGTCCTTCAAGTTTGACGGCCGTTTTAGAATATTCTCCAATCACATTATCATAAAGCGCCCGAAGATTAACAAGTTCTCCTTGAAGCTTATTTCTTTCTTGTTTAATTCTTTCTTCATCTTGTTCGGTGCTTAGCATTTCTAAAAATTGTCCTTCTTTTCGAATGACATCTCCAAGCAAATACGGCAGACGAAGCGAAGAAGCTCGTTTAAAAACTAATACCGTACCGACCACTCCAATAACAGAACCAATAACAATATCAATCACTCGAGCGGACGTAAAGTAGCTAATCGCTTTGTCCGGATGACCGCTTTCAGCAATTAAAAGAGCATTCGGTGTGATAAAAAGCGTACCGAGCGCGTAGTTTTTAACAATCACAATTTCAATCGTTGACTGAAGCACAAAGACAATGAGCGCAATGACGATTCCCGTTGGTTCAAGCATGAGAATCCCGGTTCCAATTAAAATACCTAAAATGGTTCCGACAGAGCGTTGAATACCTCGCTGAACCGTTGCACGAACGGTTGCCCCAAGCATCACTCCTGCACACGTGAGAGGAATCCAGTAAGACCTTGGAATGTCTGTCGTGTAGGCAACAGCTGCGGCGATAATCATAATAATTCCGTAGCGCAAAGCGTTTTTAAGTACATACGAACGTTTGTGAAAAGCAGCTTTTAACCGTGCTTTTACGCTGCCTTGTGAAAATTGAATATACTCCGTTTCTTTCAATTCCTTCATTTGAAGAACGTCGTTTACATCTAGTAATAATGTTCGCAGCTCTTCTTTGATGGACAGCTCTTCAATTTCTTCTCGCACGTCTCGAATTTTTTTATGTTTTTTTAACGTGGCCATTTCGGATGCGAACGTTTCAATTACCGCTTGTGCTTTTTTCGAAACAGCCGGATTAAAATCATTCGCAGCGGCCATCACAAAAATAAACAGCCCTTCAGCTTTTTGGTTTAATAAAAACAGCCGGTGAGAAAACGATGATTTTTTTCGATTAATTTTCGCTTGCTTCATCGCTGTTTCCGCTGCCCGAAGCTCTACAACCGTTTTGTGCTGCTCAGCGTGAAACGATTCCGTGCCAAGTGATCCAACAAATGAAGCTATCTGCCTATAAGCTTTCGCCACAGCGGCAGTTTCAGGCCCGCGTGGATTAATAAGCCAGCCGCTCATGCTAATACACCAAGATAGTGCTCCTCCTAAAAAAACGAGGCCTGCATGCAAAAAAACTGCCTGTAAATTCGGAGCTGGAATGCTTGTACTCACGGCAAATGAAAGAACAAAAAACATGGCTGAAGGTCCCGGAATTTTTAAAGCTCCGAAGATATAAACCGATACGGCTCCAATCACACCAAATAAAATAGTTTTCATCCACTCCACGTCAGCAAATAACGAGCCGAGTGTAAAGCACAGCGTAATGCCAAGCAAAGCTAAAAATAACTTAACGGCACGCTGCGCGTAAGGCTCATCTTTTGTATACAAATATGTAAACCCGCCAATGCTTGCAATGAGGCCGTACTGCAAATGACCAAACAAAATGCCTATTAAAATCGGCAAACTTGAAGACAAGCCTGAGCTGATTCCTCTTACCCACGGAGAAGAAGCGTGGTTAAAGCGAAAAGCAGCTTTGATTCCCGGCGCTTTTGGAGAAGCCTCAATTTTATGATGAATTTCCGTATGATTATATGTTGGTGACTTTTTGTCATCATTCACCTTGACCTCCTCCTTTCTCTCCATATATCTTTCCTGTTCTTAAAACGAGATAAACCTAAAAAACCGCTGTTCCTATCCGTATTGTGTTTAGGAACAGCGCTTTTTATCCTTTTAAGCAGCGTACAGAAAAAACAAAAAGCAGATGAAACGAATGTCTCATCTGCTTTTTACTAACAACTCTACTGCTTCTTTTACTAAATTTTCCGTATTCTCGCCTTTTTCAATGCTTTCTCTTACGCATTGTTCAAGGTTTGTGCTGACAATAACACCCATCGTGCGATCAATTGCGCTTCTGGCTGCTGAGAGCTGTGTCACAATGTCACGGCAGTCTTTTCCTTGTTCCATCATATTTAAGACGCCTTTTAACTGACCTTCAATACGTTTCAAACGATTTTTAACTTGCTTATCATATTCCATCATACTACTACCTCCGCTCATGCATGATTGCGTTTGTTGCTTTTAAGCTTACGCAAGAAGTAAATGTATACACAACTTTATACCTATTAGGGTATGATGTCAAGTAAAGGAAGTTGACTCTTTTTTTCACCTAGGACCCATAGACATACAATTAGACACTTCACACTCCATTTAATCTGAATCGTAAGTAAGGTACACACCGCAAAGTATAACTCCTAGAATATTCTGAGGCCTTTTGAATCTTACAGATAAGACAAAATGATCATTTTTACATAATTGTTAATACTTGTTTACACCGTATTTATTGTCCTGTAATCTAAACTTAGCAATCTGAGAGTATAGTTAAGCTGTAAAAACGACTACACTGGAGGTTTGAGATGAGTACATACGGGAAAAAATTAATGGCAAGTCTATTCATTATCATTGCATGCGTTTTAGGGTTTATAGGACATGCGGCGTTTTTAGCTCCTGAAAAAACGGAAGCCGAAGCAAACTATGATGCAACGCTTTATTTTCCACTGGACCGATATCCTGAAACCGGCGATCATATTCGCGACGCAATTGCTGCTGGTCACTCTTCCGTTTGCACAATTGATCGCGATGGTGCTGAAGCAAACCGAGAAGAATCGCTAAAAGGATACCCAACAAAAACAGGCTATGACCGTGATGAATGGCCAATGGCTATGTGCGAAGAAGGCGGAGCAGGAGCTGATATTCGCTATATTTCACCTTCTGATAACCGCGGAGCCGGCTCATGGGTTGGAAATCAGTTAGAACAGTACCCAGATGGTACACGCGTACAATTTATCGTGCAATAATAGCTGAACAAGCTTTACTTTGAAGAGGTGAAATCATGAAAACAAAATGGAAAGAACAAGAGCTAACAATGTCATATCATCAGTTTACGCTATTTCAAAAAGGACAGCCAAAGCCCCATCACGACTGGAGTGATGAAGATATTCAAAAAGGATATGTCGCAGACGATAAAGCTATTTCATTTGAAGCCGTGTCGAACACAAAAGCCATTATTGAAGTGTGGGTAAACGAAACTCCAGACGCATCAAAGGCTGAAAAGACCACTCGCCTTCCTTTTCACGTCGAAAGCGATGGGATTGAAATCAAAAGCATCCTATCTGAAACTTTAAGCTATGACATTCCAAAAGGATATTATTACGTCACATGCCTGACCATTCCTCTTCAAGAAAAAACAAACTCAGGCCTTTATTTAGTGAAGTACTTACTGCATTTTGAAAGTCAATAAAAAGAAGGCAGCCTACTGTAAGCAGTTCAGGTAACATAATCGTAATTACACAGGAAGTAACTCATAAAAAAAATGAGACAAACATATTTTAAGTAAAGGAGATCCGGACGATGAATTGTTCGGATTTTTTTATTGTGATGGTGGAACAAGCAGTCCAGCTCATGTACTCTATTTGTTTGTCTTTGGAGTGGATTGATTCCATCATGTCTTAATCTCTTCTTTGTGAAAGATGCTAAAATATCCATCCGTTAAAGACCATACCTAAATTAATAATAAAATGAAAAACTACGGCTGGATATATGCTTTTCGTCTTTAAAACGACAAATGCGTAGAAAAATCCCCCAAAAGAAAAAAGTAAACTCATGATTACAGGAATTCCTATTGATATGTGCAAAAGACCGAATCCAATACTCGTAATAAAAACAGCGTAAAAAGTCGATAGACTGCTTTTTAAATGAGATAACATAATTCCTCTCCAAAGCACCTCTTCTAAAATTGCATTTATAATTGAGAATACTATACCGTATATGACGAATGATTTTGTATAGCTTATATCTTCAGCGAATAGTAAAGGTACAAAAATCGTAGCCGAACCAATCAGACCAAACATTAAAAAGTACGTTAGCTGAATTGAATGCTGTGGCATCACTACACGTTTCTGCCAGTCTGGCAATGATGCAAAAAGAAATACTCTTTGCTTGGACAACAAAACTGAAAGCAATAGTCCACCTATAATAAACAGAAGTAAAACTCTGTTTACAATAATTTTCATCTTTTTAGATAGATCCCACTCAATGAAATAATTGCTTCCTATTTGAAACATATATGTCCCTACTAAAAAGAATAGAAACAGAGAAACCGTTGAACGATATTTAAAGGTTAAAGCATAGATAAAAAGCAAGCCTATGATAGGCAACAGTCCCGCAGCAAATAACTTATAAGAAAAAAGAACAATACCCGAGAAAAATAAACTTATTATAAAGATGAGTAATACATTTATTCGTAAATATTGGATATAAAACTCCTCCTTTCACTGTCCTGCTGATTCGCTTTAGGGTAGTTGGACTTTAACCAAACAAATTTTATTTAAGCAATGTAAATAAACTGAATCCATCCATAAAAATAAAAAATCGAGGGTAAAACCTTTGCGATTTCACCCTCGATTTTTCGTACTACTATTTCAGACACTCAAGACACTGACCGTTCTTTGTTTATTTACCGTGGTATTCATAAGTTTCTTTATTTGATATAAACGGGCTAATTTCACCAAGTGAGAACAGGTGGAGCTCATGCATCGCTCTTGTGCATGCTGTATAAAATAAATTCCGCTCATATTCATCTTGGTAACATTCACTCGACGCATTATAAATGATGACAGCATCAAATTCAATTCCTTTTGCTAAGTAAGCTGGCAGGACAAGCATGCCTTTTTCAAATGAACTTGTTTCTTTTGTCAGCAGTCTTGCAGCCATCGCTTCAGGCAAAGCTTGGAATGCTTGACGACTTTCCTCAGCTGTTTTAGCAATAATAGCAATCGTTTTATAGTTGCGCTGCTTCAATTCATTAATTTTGTTTATGATTGCCTCATGCAGCTCTTTGACGTCACCTGCAGCCGTCACGGTCGGCTTCGCTCCGTTTCGATTAAACGGATCGATTAAATGGCCGTTTGCGACCATATCCCTTGAAAACTCGACAATTTGACGTGTTGAGCGATAGCTTCTTGTAAGAGTCAGCGTTTCTGCTTCTTTCTCTTCATACAGCTCGCTTGAAAGAATGGTCGGTGCGTTCAAGGCGTGCGCATAGATCGCTTGATTCAAGTCTCCAAGCAGCGTCATCCTGGCATGCGGAAACAGCTCTTTTAAAAATGCTAGCTGAAACGGTGAATAATCTTGTGCTTCATCAATAAACAAATAGCGAATGACAGGGTTAGCTTTGCGCCCTTCAATTTGATCTTGGATATATAAATAAGGCGTTACGTCTTCATAAGACAGCTTCATGTTTATGACTCTTTGTACCGTGTTTTTAGCAGTGTCTTCCCACCCTTCTACGTGTGAAAAAAGATGATTTCTTTCAAACAGCTGCATATAGATACGGCGAATGTCGATAAATTTAAGCTGCTTGATGGCCTGCTTAATAAATTTTATTTTCTTAGCTACAACGGCTTTGGCTAAATACGCTTGTTCCCGATCGAAATCATCAAATGAGCTTTCCGTATAGCCTTCCTTTTTCTGCAGGTGCTGATAGGCCTCTACATAATCTTCTTTTTCTAAAAGCTGAATTTCTTCTTGAACCCAATCTTTTTTACGCTCAAGTTTTTCAAGCTGATTAATGAGTTTAAGCGCCCACTCGGCTACAAGCTGCATTCTGTTAGCGATGGAAATTCCCGTATCAAGCGAGTAGAAATAAGACAGCAGACGCCGAGCAGATAACACGATTTCGCCGCGAAACTTAATGTTTTTAAAAATGATGTCTTTAGTAGACAGCTCTTCGATATACGCATCTACCTGCTTTTTAAATTCACGGCTTGCTTTGTAGCGGATTTCCTGCATTTTTTGTTTTTTTGTTGCGGCATCTTTCTCCGTTAGCAAATATTCGATTTGAACGAACAAATCCTCCACTTCAAACTCGTTTCCTAACCGTCCATCAGCATATTGCTGAAACGTTGTTTGTTTCATGTTGTCTTCTCCAAGCTCCGGAAGAACGGTTGAAACGTAGCTGTTAAAAAGCGGATTTGGTGAAAACAGCATCATGTTTTCTGCAGTCAGCTGCTTTCGGTGATGATAGAGAAGATAAGCCACACGCTGAAGAGCCGCCGACGTTTTACCACTCCCTGCTACCCCTTGAACAATCAGCACTTTATTTTTTTCATTTCGAATAATTTGGTTTTGTTCTTTTTGAATAGTCGCTACAATACTTTTCATTTGACTACTTGCATTGTGCCCGAGCACTTCTTGAAGCAGCTCGTCTCGAATGGTAATTCCTGTATCAAACATACTTTTAATTACGCTATTTTCAATAATAAACTGACGCTTTAGCTTCATCTCGCCTTTAATCGCTTCACCTGGCGTTTCGTACTGCGCCTTTCCTGGTGAATAATCATAATAAAGACTCGAAATCGGCGCACGCCAATCATAAATTAAAAACTCTTCATCTTTTTGATCCATTAAGGAGCCGACGCCTACATAAATAGCTTCCGCTTCTTTTTCACCATTTTCTATAAAATCAAAACGCCCAAAATAAGGGGATTGCGTTAGTTTTTTTAATGTTTTTAATTGATCATACGCTTGTCTATGGGTAATTTCACGTTCAGCTAAAAGTTCTGCCTGCTGCTTAATGCTCGTAAATGTCTCGATTACGTCATCTGGCTCATCCATATTAACCGTAACATCGTCCCAAAACGTGCTTCGCAAATCGACAATTTCACCTTTTACGTTTCCTACGCTTTTGCCTATCTTTTCAGCTTTTTGGCTGATTTCTTCTACTACCCAATCAACTCGCTGCTGTTCTTCTGTTAAATTTTTATCTTTCACTTATCCACACCCCTTACACACGTTACCCGATAACAAGACTTGTTACCGGGTAAAAGCGATCATTGTTTATTTTTTCAGAGTCTACATACTTCCCTACTAAGTTCGTAAATCCCTGCTATGTAACCATATTATGTCTTAATTTCCACCGTTAGTATACTGAAAAATAATGAGCTCCACAACAAAAAGGGCTGAGAAACTCTCAAGCCCCTTATCTTTATAAGTTGTTCCTCTACTTATTAGCTATTACTGTTTCCAAAAAGTTAGCATATGAATGATGGCTGTCACCACTTCTACTCCTTGAAACGCCAGTAAACCTGCTGCTGCCGCTGTAAACAATCCGACTACCGCTTCTTTAAAAATGAATGGCATTGATACCAGCTCCTTTGCTTATTTAAAATAAGTAGATTTGTTATCATTCTACTCCTTTTTTCAGAATTTTCAATACCATTTTGTCAATGAAATAAAATAAAAACGCTTTCACTTTATAGGAAATAAAGTGAAAGCGCTTTTTAAGCTTCCTTTTCTAATGCATTGAGCGCAAGTGAATATTCTAATCCTTTCCCTTTTTGCACAACGTGCTGCACTTTTCCCATGTTGCATGCTTCTTGCGCACTAACAGTCATACCGTTTGTTAACTTGAGCTGCACAGGTTCTTCCGCAATTCGTACGTCGCATGCTAAAGCTAACTCATACCCTCCGCCAAACGTAAAGTTTGTAAGAAGCGCAATCGTTTGTTTGGCACTGCATGAAATACGCTGAAAAATCGCTCGAGCTGCTACTGCATGAATCGGCTGATAAAGCCTTCCTGTTTCTTCTCGTAGGAAAGAGGTTGTTCTATGATCTCCGTTCATTTTATAGTACTCTCCCATGAATACAATAGATCCAACCGACGAATCGTGCTGCAACTCATTCATCGTTTCTTGCAGCTCATACATAACTTCGCTGTTCAAACGATTAAGCATCGACTGATTCATTCGTATAACCGCCACATGATTTCTTTTTTCTACTTTGATAAATCTTTTCATCGTTCCTCCGCCCTTTCCCCTGTCGTCCTTTATAAATAAAGCGCTTTCAAAATATTTCGCTTTTTAATAGAAAAGTTATTTTCATAGTTTCATCATACAACAAACTCATAATTATTTCCATTACTTTTTTAATTTTCCGTCAATAATCCCATGAATCATTTCCATGTTTTTATCAAATAAGACGTGCTATAGTATAAACAGCACAAATGCAGCTGAACTCACTGATAAAAGGAGTAATCACTATGAAATACGACTTAACAAAATGGGAGCCTCACGGCTATTCTTGCCCTGTGGAAGCAGCCGTTGATGTAGTCGGAGGCAAATGGAAAAGCGTCATTTTATATCAATTATCCAAGGAACGCCGGCGCTTTAATGAACTGCGCAGACTCATTCCTGGCGTAACGCAGCGAATGCTCACGCTGCAGCTTCGCGAACTCGAGCGCGACGGAATTATCCACCGCGAAGTCTATAAACAAGTTCCGCCTAAAGTAGAATATTATTTAACGCCTTTTGGAGAAACTCTCATCCCTATTATCGAGCTGATGTTTCAATGGGGATATAATCATACCGATAAAATTGCTGAAGCGAGAATTCAGGCAGAAAAAGAGTAAAAAGCACGCAAAGCGTGCTTTTTTTATACATGTTTTCGAATCAATAATTCTTTTAACCCATACACAAATGTGCTTTCAATCGGCTTTAACTCAAATGCCGGGCTCCAGTCCATATGCGGATAGCGGTCAATCAGTTCAGCCAGCATAACTTTTGCTTCTATTCGAGCAAGCGGTGCTCCTAAGCAAAAATGAATCCCTCTTCCAAATGCCATATGGATATTTGGCTTTCGATCGATTTGAAATACATCCGGGTCTTCAAAGTACTGGGCATCTCGGTGCGCGGATCCCATCCATGGAACGACGTGTTCGCCCGCTTTTAATTTCTTCCCTGCAAGAACCACATCTTCTTTTACGATTCGGTGAAGAGCCTGAACGGGTGAACGATAGCGAAGAACTTCTTCAATCGCAGAAGGTAAAAGTTCTTTTTCTCGTTTGAGTCGTTCAAAAGAAGCTTTATCTTCCATTAAACAATAAATCGTATTTGAAATTAAGTTCGTGGTTGTTTCGTTGCCTGCAATCAGCAGCAAAATGGAAAACCCGACGATTTCTTCATCCGTTAGCTGCTTCCCTTCTTCTTTTGCCTGAAGAAGCACGGAGATAATATCAGCCCCTGGATGCGTGCGTTTTTCTTCAATGATTTTATAAAAATAAGTTTCGAGCTCATCATTTGCTTTCATTTTATCTTGCTGCAATTTTTCGAGCGTTTCGCGTTCATTATTCGACGGACCCGCTACGATAATATCCGACCAATCTTTAAACTGACGCTGATCTTCTATCGGCACGCCTAAAATATCGGCAATTACCATAACCGGAAGCGGATAGGAAAGATGCTCGACTATATCAATATCTTCAAGATGCTCAACTTCTTGTAATAATTCGTGTGTAATACGCGCAATTTTAGGCTCCCATGCTTTCATTGCTTTAGGCGTAAAAGCTTTATTAACAAGCGCTCTCATTTCAGCATGCTTAGGCGGATCAATATTAATTAGGCTCGTTCCTAGAGCAGTTTGTCTTTGGTTTTGTGGAGGTCTTCGATCAGAAGAAAAAATATTCTTTTGTTCTAGCACTTCTTTGACCCCGTCATAGTGAAAAACATCCCATACCTGCCTTTCTTCGTCCCATTGCACAGGCGCGCTGTTTCTCATCTCTTCATACCATGAAAAAGGATTAAAGCGCTCTTCTTTTGATTGAATTGTATTCACTTGACGGACAATTCCGTTTTCTCTTTCGGTTTTCATGTTAAAACCTCCCCGTATCGTTCAAATAGAATGACTATGTAGTCATCTATGACCAAATAGTACCATATATACGAATTTTCTTAAAAATGATAGCTGTATATTTTAGTAAAAATGAATCGATAGAAGGATATATTTTACAAAAAAGGGTAGGCGCATAGCGCCTACCTTTTTAAGAATAATGTTCTTCTGGTTTTTGTAATCGGTTGTCTAACGCGTACGCGCCGCTTCCTGCTAGAATCATATGAAGCGAAACGACAAAAAGGGCAATCTCAAGCTCATAGCCGCCTGTAAAACCAGCACCGCTTTTCGCTGTAAAAATAGCGCCAATCATCACGATCGCAAACAGAACACCTATTAAGCGCGTTTGAAACCCAAGAATCATAGCAGCTCCTCCTACGAATTCAATAACAGCAACCGCGTAAGCGAAAAACGCGGGAATCCCCATGCTGTGGAAAAAACCGACCGTATTATCAATACCGCTTTGAAATTTGCCAAGTCCATGAATAAAAAACGTTAGTCCTAACATAAGACGAAGTAAAAACGTTCCAAGCTGATAGCTTTTCATTTCTTTTCCTCCTTTTTTACTTTTGTCTGCACATGTAACAATTTTAGTTACAACTGTGAACAAATTCAAGAGGTTAGAACAGAAAAACAAGATATCAGCAAATTTCTTTACCTCATTTTAAACATTTTTTTTTAAAATAAGACCATGCTTCCTGCTCAGTCACGCTGAAGATACGATAGAAATGCAAAAATATGATCCTGAATAATGAGTTCTGCCGTAGCAGAATGGCTCTTTAATGATAAGTGTTCAGAATATCGAAATCGGTTAAATTTATTTACATCAACATGGTGAACGGCCTGCACATGAAAACCCCCTACTATGGCTTTTACTTGGGCAAAAGGCGGTACAGCAAGAGATTCGGGCTCAATTTTCTCGAGGCACTCTCTGCTTATGGCATGAGGAACAGCTGTCATGGAGCTCATTAATAAATCTTTTCTTCCTATTGTCTCGTTCAACACGTACTTCCACCCCTGGACCACATGCGTGAGCTTTTCTTCATCTTCACATATGTTTAAAGCTACATCGACACCGCTCGCTACCGCTGCAGCAAACGGATACAACTCCTGAGCTGAAAGAACAAAGTCCCCGTCTATGAAGAGAAGAATATCTCCCGTTGCTGCAAGTGCTCCTGCAGCTCTTCCGCAATCATGCCCTAACCGCTCATCGTAAACAATAGTTTTAACACCCTGTTCTTTGGCATACTTCTCCGACTGATCCTTAGAGCCGTTAATCACAACAATAATTTCTAACGGTTCAAGTTTTCTTGCTTCTGCAATCACTTGTTTGAGTGTTTGTTCTTCGTTGCAAACCGGAATAATAACAGAAAGCTGTTTACCTCCATAAAAAGAAGATAATCTCCCCCAGCCGTGCTCAACAACTGGAAGAGGCTGCGAAAGCATATCCACTCGCCTTTTACGGTGTGACGCAAACGTATAATATGTTTGAAGAAGCTGCTGGTAGGATTGAATTCGTTCTCTGCTACGCAGCGGCCGATCAAACGGACGAAAGCTTCCCTTTCCCTGCGTTTCGATCGTAATATGCGAGCTTACACGATACTGTGTTAAGAACGTCACAAATAAAGAAAGAGGCGGCAACTCCCAGTGGTTCTTTAATACGCTTACTAGCACACCGTAAGGCGCTTTTAAACAAGCGTTGGCACGATGAGGCTTTCCAAGTGCATGATGCAGAACCGTACTCCACGTCAGCTCGCTGCGGTTAAAAGCATTCATCTTTGTTTTTTCCCACTTGTTTAGCACCACATCGCTATGTTCAAATAACAGCGGCTGAACAAAACGCTCAAGCTCGGAAGCCGAAAGAATAATATCGCCGTCTACAAATAAGACGGCATCTCCTTTAGCAGCCTTTGCCCCTTCCATTCTCGCTTCATGTGGAGAAAGGCGTTTTTCTACTACTTTTACCGTACATCCCTCTTCTTTCGCTATTTTAACTGAAGCATCGGTACAGCCGTTTGCAACTACGATAATCTCAAGCACGTTCACTTTTTTAATTTGTTTAAGCACGTTTTTTAACATTTCTTCTTCATTGTAAACGGGCAGAACGACAGAAAGAGTTTTCATTGATATTCCCCCTAAAAAAAGAACCACTGAACAATTCAGCGGTTTCATTCATTTAAAATACCTCTTGTATCCACAACTTTTTTTGCGTATTTTACAATTGACCAATCGATTTGACTGTGATCGGTTAATACAAGTACAATATCGCTTTTTTCAACTTCTTCTTTTGTCAGCGGTACAGAAAAATACGTTTGCTTATTTAATATAGCGGAGTCAATATAAGGGTCATGATACGTCAGCTCATATCCTTTTGCTAAAAGACCTTCACATACCGTCAGCGCCGGCGATTCACGCATATCATTTACATCTTTTTTATACGCCATGCCTACAACAAACACTCGTTTCTCATTTGCTGCCAGCTGCTTTTCAACACGTCTAATTACTTTATTTGGCATTTCTTCATTAATATGATGAGCGGCTTCAATAAGTTCGCTCGTTAAGCCATTTTGCTTTAGTTTCCATAGGAAATAAAGCGGATCAACGGGTATGCAGTGTCCTCCAATTCCAGGACCTGGATAATAAGGAGTGAATCCAAATGGCTTAGTAGATGCAGCTTGTAAGACCTCATAAAAGTCTATTCCTAATTCCTCACACAGCTCGTTTGTTTCGTTCACCAACGAAATATTGACCAGGCGCTGAATGTTTTCAAACAGTTTGCACATTTCTGCTACTTTTGGAGAAGAAACAGGCACCACCTGTTGAAAAATACTTTCATAAAACGTCTGCACGTGATGAAGGCAGTCTTTGCTGTAGCCGCTAATTACTTTTGGAATATGCTCAATATCGTATGATTTGTTTGCCGGATCAACTCGTTCTGGAGAATAAGCTAGATAAAAATCTTTACCTGCCTGTAAGTTGGAATCTTTCAAAATAGGCAACACGACTTCTTCAAGCGTGCCTGGGTAAGTAGAGCTTTCATAAATAACGGTTTGCCCTTTTACCATCTGTTCTTTTAAGAATGCAGATGCGCTAATGACTGGTCCTAGATCGGGGTTATGATTTTCTGTAATAGGAGTTGGCACGGTCACAACTACATAATCGCATGCTTGAAATGCAGAGATACCTTTTTGTAACTCATATGCTTCAAAATTTTTCTCGCTTTGAATCACATCACTATGCACATCTGGAATATAGCTTTTCCCTTGTTTTAGCGCCTCAATTTTTCGTGCGTCAATATCAAGACCAACGACGCTATAGTTTTTCTTTGCAAATAAAAGAGCAAGCGGCAATCCAACATAGCCAAGACCAATAACAGCAACTTTTTTATTCATTCTTCAACACCTCAAACAAGATATCATGTCTTCGTATGTCCGGAAGAAACTCGCCTCTTTCACTTGTTTGGCTAATATAGTATGCAAGGGCCTCAACATAATCTCCTAGAATGCGCTGCGTTGATGCCGCCAAACCTTTGACTTTCATGTGCTCCTTTCGAATCCGGTTCGTTCGCGCCACATCAACAAAATGAACGGGCTGAACCATAAAGCCGTACATAATACTTTTTAATTGAAATAAAGGTGGAATAATAAGAGATTCGTAGCCAACTTTCTCCATTACATCCCGTTTAATTGCATGCGGAATCGCCGTCGTTGTATTGATTGTCAAATCGGGACGTTTGCAAATGATATTAAGAAAATATTTCGCCGCACTTACAGAGTGAATAGGATGCACTTCATCCAGCAGACACTCTAAATTATTAAGCGCTACATCAATTCCTTGATCAGCTGCTTCTAGATACGGACGTAAATTTTCTGCAGAAATGACGATATCCCCATCTACGAACAAGCAAACTTCACCGCTGCTGTACATGGCACCGATTGCTCGAGGTACATTATGTCCAAGCCGCTGCTTGTAATGAAGAACAGTGGCTCCAGCTTCAATTGCTCGCTTAACTGTCACCTCATCCGCCCCATTAGCAACCACGATGATTTCTTCGACTCCAGCCTTTTTTACTTCTTTAATCACGCTTGAAATCGTCTCTTTTTCTTCGCCTACTGGAATAACAGCACTGTATTTAACGCCGGTTTTCCGCTTCACATTCGGTGTATAGGCAGAAACAATTTCCCGGTTTCGATCACCATCTGTTAGTCCGCCTCTTATTCCTTTTTCTTCAATAAGGTGAGTCAGTGCTTTAATGTGATCTCCAATGATATAGTTTGTGGAAATTGGAAAAGGTGAATTGGTAGGAACGGTCTTATGAGTATTTCGAATCTTGTTTGTATAAATAACGTCTGAAGAACACGGTGCAACAATTGACATTCCTTTTAAAAGAGCAATGGTATGAGCGAGGGGTGGATGAGCTAAGTTCTCGTAGCCGATTTTAGCTGCTGATGTTTTTTTGATGGCATGAGGAATAGCTGTTAAGGCTTGAACAGATAAATCTTCACGCTGTAAGCACAAGTTCAGCATATATTTTGCAACGGAAACAGGATGAGGACGCACCTTTCGTTTCATAATCCACGTAAGATTATTCAAAGCGATATCATGACCAGTTTCTATAGCTTGTGTATATTTCATCAGCTCCTCATGAGGAACCGCTATATCTCCGTCCAAAAAAAGCAAAATATCTCCTTTTGCTTTTTTAGCACCAATGGCTCTTCCAATATTAATGCCTAGAGCTTCTTCATAGTAAATGACGCGACACCCTGCATCCTCGGCTATTGCCTTAGTTGCATCACTAGATCCATTTACTACGACAATAATTTCAAACGGCTTTATTTTTTGAGCTTCTTTAAGCACAGGTAATAATGAATCTTCTTCGTTACAGACTGGAATAATGACTGATACTTTCAATCTCACTCAACTCCGCTGAAAATTCGAACATACGTGATGGCTACTAGTGGGATGGTTACGTCCGTGGGCTCACCATATGAGCTTGATGTACGCACAACAGCCGCTGCGTCCGTAACAGCAAGCAGTGTTCCATTAATAACGTCGATAGCTGTGATGATTTGCACAAATGAACCCACATTTTCTCTTAATGCATCTTGAAACATACTTTTCTCTCCTTTCGTTTAAGCGCTTTGAATAGTAACAATGCTTGTAAATGGAAGTAATACTGTTGATGTTGGAGACTCTACTAATTCTAAATAATCATCTCCTACAAATATCACAACACCTTCTAGTGGACCAGCCGTTGTTTCAATCACAACTTCTTTTCCGATATACTGCTCGGCAATTTCTTTAAAAGGTGATTCTTGAAATTCTTTAATAATATTTATTACGTATTCTTTGAACGTGTCAGAATAAACGACTTCTTCTACCGCTTTCTTTGTGTTTTCCTGAATAAATTCAGCAAATCGATTTGAAAACAACAGGTGTTTTATCTTTTCTACATAGCGACGGTAACAACAAAAAAACATAAATTTTGTTCCTCCTTTTTATACGGTTCTCCCTTCAAATTACCTACAACCATTGACGTAACTTAAGAGATTACTTTACCAATATATACAAGCTTTATCATAAAGGTGACAGAACTTTTGGTGTATTTTCATACAAATACGCACATGACCAGCCCGTTTTGCATAGGATTATTCCCTACTTCCTCCTACCTATTGAAACCCAAACAAAAAAAGACAAAGCTCCTAAGCTTTGTCTTTTCTTATCTATTAAATGAAGAATCAGTTGGCTGCAATACGCTTTGCTCCTATATAGCGCTCTTTCCAATAGCTTGAATTTTTATCGCTAATTGTAACGCCTTTAGAAGACGATGCGTTAATAAACTTTCCGTCTCCAAGATAAATGCCTGCATGAGAAGGACCTTCTTTGTACGTTTCAAAGAACACAAGATCTCCTACCTGCGGTTCACTTACATTTTCACCTGCTTTATAGATATCTTCAACCGTTCTTGGAATATCAACGCCTACGCTTTCTTTATATACATACTGAAGATATCCGCTGCAGTCAAATCCTGAAGGTGTAGTGCCGCCCCATTTGTACGGCGTGCCCATTAAGGATTTTGCTTTGCTGATTACTTTATCCGTATTCACTTCTGATTCGCCTTCTACAACGCCGCCTTTACCTAATGCATTGTATGTATTCTCTCCAACAATTCCATCTGCTTCTAGGTTATGTTTCTCTTGAAAAGCCATAACCGCTTTTTTTGTTTCATAATTAAAATAACGCGATACTTCGCCTTTTAAAAATCCTTTATCTTTTAACACCGTTTTAACTTGTTCAACATCATCATTTGTCATCCCTTGTTTTAAAACCGTGTCGCCAAACGCAGCATGTCCCATTGCCGGACTTGCAAATAAAGCTCCTCCTACAAGAAGCGCCGATAGCATTTTTTTCATTTCGTTTCCTCCCCGAATCATGTTTTAAGCACCGTACAACCATACCATCTGCGGATAACAATTCAATTAATAGAAGATAACAATTTGATAACAATCTTCTTAAACAGCCTCAACTCTTGGATGTAAAACGCCGAAATATAAGAAGAAGAAGAAGAAGAAGAGAAAAACAACTATTCTAGCAAATAAAGGTGATAAACATGAATTGGTTTAAACGAAACAACGTGCACGCCGAAGCCGCGGCTGTCGAATCCGTTACTGTAAAGCTTCATGTATCGGACCCGATGATAAAAAAGCAGATTAACATGATTTCCTTAACAGCAGAGGATCTCGAACGAATTGCCAGATTTCAAGTTCACGCGCTGAACGCCATCGAAGAAATCGTGAATGATTTTTATAAAGCTATTGGCGAACAGGCTCATTTGGTTGCGATTATCGAAAAGCACAGCAGCGTCCATGCATTAAAACAAACGTTAAAACAGCACATCTTAGAAATGTTTGATGGACAAATAGACGACGCTTTTGTGGTAAAACGTCAAAAAATTTCCAAGATGCACGTTAAAATTGGACTTGAGCCAAACTGGTATTTGTGCGCATTCCAAAATTTATTTACGTCGCTTCTTTCAGTATGTGAACGTACGATGGAATCAAAAGAAGAATGTCTAGCTTTTATCGCAAGTATGACAAAACTTATTAGTCTAGAACAGCAAATTGTGTTAAAAGCCTATGAGCTTGAATATGACGAGCAGCGCGCTGGACTTCAGACTCAAAAAGAGAAAATTCAGCTAGAAATCTCTCGTACATCATCTATCCTTTCTTCGTTATCTGAAGAAACGAAGAAATTTATGAATCAAATGCACAGTCAGTCTTCTGACGTCGTTTCTTATGCAAACAAAAGCTCTGAACTAGCAGAAGTCATTGAGAAGGAATCCGTTACGAGTCAAGCAAAATTAAAAGAAGAACAAAACATGCTTGGAAGCATACAAAAAAATACGTCGCTCATTCAAAACAAAATGAAAACGCTCGAACATACATCACAGCAAATTCATCAAATTGTTTCCATTGTTACTTCTATTGCTGAGCAAACAAATTTATTAGCATTAAATGCTTCGATTGAATCTGCTCGAGCGGGCGAGCATGGAAAAGGGTTTGCAGTGGTGGCACAGGAAGTACGGAAGCTTGCAGAAGAAACGAAGAAATCTATTTCCAATATTTCCACTTTTATCGGAGACATTCAAAAACAAATCGAAAGCGTCTCGGCGTTAGGGGGAGAAGTCGCTACATTAACAAAAGATACGGCTGACAATATGAACAACATTACTTCTTTTTTCACGAACGTTCTTAGCATAACAACCGAGAACAAACAGCAAACCGTTCTAACAAAAAAAGAGCTTGAAAAAATAGCGAATGTAATGAAGCAGCTGTCTCTGCGAATTGAGAAGATGGCACATTCCTCAGAAGAACTTGAACGGTTAACTGAAAAAAGTTGATATGCAAAAAAGCCTTCTCAGCTTGCACAAGAAGGCTTTTTTATTTTTTCAAGCTAGCGGGCTCTTGAGAAGAACGTTCGATAAACTGGACAAAATCCTCTCCGTATATGCTTCGAATCAGAGCCGTCAGCTCAACAAAGTCAGGCAGCTCTCCGTAAACATCTCGCAGCGGCATCGCTCCTTGAAACAAAGGATTTTCAAGAGGATTATAATCCTCGAGCGTTTTTAAAAACACCTTTTTTCCTTCTTCTGTGAGCTGTACGTATGTATTCCGCTTATCTTTCTCATTTTTAGAAAGGGTAAGATAGCCTCGCAAGTGCAATTTTTTTGCGAAGTTAAAAGCTGTGGATAAATGCATGACGCCTAGCTTTGAAATGTCGGTCATCGACGCAATTTCCAGCTGATAAGCAATCCCCAAAATGTGATGCTCATTAATGCTCAGATCGTACGGCTTAACCCACTGCTCCCAATCCTTTTCAGTAGACTTCCAAAGAGCTTTGCTTACCTGCATCACAAGCTGATTAAACAGCATGGCATCTTTAATCGTATCTTGATTTAACGTGCGTTTCACCTCTTCACTTCCTCTCTAAAAATGCAACCGTTCACATCAATTTCCTCTTAAGGCTTTATAAACAAAAAGAATGAAAATATATACAAAATATTATACATGATTGCCTATATATTTCAACTTATTTTGCATAAAAATAAATATTTTCGTTTCTTTATGTAAAAAAACAAGCATGAACGCTAAGCGTTCATGCCTGTTTTTTAATGAATATACCGTTTGCCCACTAAAAGGTTTGAAATAACGTCTGTCGGAATTTCAAACTCAACGTTTCCCATATATCCTGGGGCGACTTTGTATTTATCAAATACAATTCTAAGCTTGTGATCTTTTGTAATGTAGAAGCTTTGATTTTCAGCAATCTCTTTAAAAGGATCCATATCTTCTTCAGTCAGCCAATAGATTTTGCCTTCTTCGTGTTTCATTTGATCTTTCATTTGCTGTTTAATATTTTCACTAATGACCTTTATATAGCTTTTATCTTTGAACAAACTTGGAAGCGTAACGAGCACTTCGTGTTTTTTATCAATCGTGTCGTACTGATTGACGCTCGACGTTGAAGCTCTCGATTCTTCCACATATCGATGAACCACAAGCAAATCATCGGTATCCGTCATAATATCATAGCCGCTGCTGACAGCCACGTTTCCTTTCTCTCCTTTTTGTAATGTTTTCATCTCTTTTTTAAACTGTTCATACAGCTGTTCATTTTCTTTTATATACTTTTTATTCAAGCTTGTTTGAAGACCTTTATTTTCCAAGCCTGAAATCGATGGTGTTTTTACGTCAATACGAGAATGCTTTTCTTCTTGCTTCAGTTCCTCAAATGTCATTACTTCTACTACTTTTCCCAGTACAGGAATTTTTGCCATTGCATTTGCCGCATCTGGACTTACATTCACCGTTGTGATAAAAATCACCGCTGCTGCCGCAACTGCGCTCGGCCAAATATAGGATTTCTTTTTACGAGGATGTGAAGCAAGTGCCTGTGCGACAACATCGTCTAATTCGTGTGGAATCGGAATGTCATGATACTGCTTCTTTAACTTTTCTATTTTTTCATTCATTGTTCTAAGTCCTCCTCCGTCATCGTAATCCGCAACAGGTTCAACGCTCTGTATAGCCTTGTCTTTACCGTATTTACATTTTCCTCAATGATTTCCGCAATTTCGTCCATTTTTAAATCTTCGAAAAACCGCAGAATAATAATCGTCTTATATTTAACCGGCAGCTGATCCATTGCTTGTTTTAAATCGATATCTTCATACTGATCTTCGCGTCCGCTGCTCAAGTACTCAAGCGCTTCATCGTCCACAAGGGTTAAACGTTTATGCTTTCGCAGGAAATCAATTGCCGTTCGTACAACAATTTTATAAAGCCAGCTTTTAATTGATTGAATATCCTTAATACTGTCCATTGAAATGAGTGCTTTCTTTATCGATTCTTGCACAATATCAAGCGCATCTTCTTGATTTTTTACATAGCTAAAAGCAAGCCGGTAAAAATCCGCTTTATGCTCGGTCACGCACGCTACGAGCATCTGATATGCATCATGTTTTTTCATCGTCTTTCATGCCCCTTCTATTTTCTCTTGCTGAAGTACGTCTATAAGGTAGACGGAATAAGTAGAAAAATAGTTTGGTTTTTTTAAAAAAAGTAAAACTAAATGATGGTCTCATACGTCTATTAGGTAGATATATACAAAAAGGGGAATATTACTACATGAAAACCATGGGCTACAAACGTATTTTGACACTGCTTGGATGCTGTATTTTGCTTCTTGGTACAGCAGGTTATATCGTCAAAGCAAACAGTACAGAGAAAAAAACGGCAAGTATTCAAACAGATCAAACCTATCCAAACGTTGAAATTCAAACGCTAGTTAAGGACCTTACCGACGGAGGCTATGCCATTAGCTACCCTTCCTTTGGTAAAAAAGAAATTGATCAATCCATTCAAGCTTACGTAACAGATCAAGTGGCACACTATGAAAAAAAGCTGAAGAAGCAGTCAAAAAAGAAAAAATCTGAATTAACGATTACATATAAAATCGTCCATTACAGCAAGCAAACGCTAAGCGTTGTCTTTGATGAATATGAATCTATAAATGGAGAGAAAGGAACATCTTCTCTCAAAACCCTTACATTTGACCTGCCCGCTCAAAAACAAATGACGTTAAAGGATTTATTTAAAGAAGATGCAAATTATTTAGATCGCCTTTCGGCTATTTCATATGCTGAATTAAAAAAACAAATGAAAACAGCTGATTTTGACCCGGACCTTCAAAAAGGAACTCAGGCAGCTAATCAAAATTTCAGTCAGTTTGCGCTATTTGAAAACAGTATTGTGATCTATTTTAAACCTTATCAGCTAGGTGCTGAACAAACGAAAACTAAAACAATCGCTATCCAAAAAGATTTATTTAAAGACATGCTGAGCGATGCTTACAAAGACGAAGCAGCAAATAAAAATAAAGTCAAAGAAACGCCTCCAAAATATATCGTTAACGAAATGCCGCAGCAAGGAGCGCCTATTGATCCAACTAAAAAAGTCGTTGCAATGACCTTTGATGATGGACCTAACCCTTCATCTACTAATGTAATTTTAGATGGATTAAAAGAAGTGAACGGGCACGCTACCTTTTTTGTGTTAGGAAGCCGCGTTCAATATTATCCTGAAACAATCGAACGTATGGTGAAGGAAGGCAACGAAGTCGGAAATCACTCTTGGGACCATCCTCAGCTCACACGTTTGAACGAAGCGCAGGTCAAACACCAAATAGGCGATACCCAAGCTCTCATTAAACAAGTGAGCGGCTATGAACCACTGCATGTACGTCCTCCTTATGGAGCCGTGAACGCAAATGTAAGACGTTATATCGGAAATGTTGGCGTGACTCTATGGGATATCGATCCTGAAGACTGGAAATATCGAAACGTTCCTCACTCCGTTCAAGCAGTTATGAGCCAAGTCGGAGACGGAAAAGTTATTTTAATGCATGATATTTACCAAACAAGTGCCGAAGCAGCGCTTGAAATTATGAAGCAGCTTCACGCACAAGGGTATCAGCTTGTTACGATTTCACAGCTAGAACAAGTAAAAAAAGAGCGAGAGCAGCTGCATTTGCAGTAAAAGATCGCAGACGAATGCGCTGCAGCCATTAGGATGGCTGCAGCGCTTTTGTTTTTTTTATGCGATGTTTAATAAATGCTATACAGAGCAGCGCAAGCGGAATCACTACGTGAAAAGGGATAAAAAGCAACACCGGCATAATCGTTAGCCCTTCTTTTAAATGCTCTTGAAAATTACTTGCAATCGTCAGAGAAAAAAATAAAATCACCGTGCCAACAGGATATGTCAGCGCAGAAGGTCGTTTTACCTTAAACAGTGTGGAAAGTCCAACAATCACGGCGTAAAAAAAGACGCTGATTTTAACAAACCCTCCAATGACTAACGCAATCATAAAAAACACGTCTAGCCGCTCTAAAAAATCAGCTACTCTAATGCTCTCTACCGTACTTAAAAGCGGAAAGACCGACCTGTTAGTCAACCCTATCCCTAATACACTCACGTTGATCGCCATTGTAATTGCTAAATTAATACCGCTTAACACAATGCCGCAAAGGCCTACAAGCTTTACTTTTTTAGGATCTTTTACATATGGAAAAATCATCGTAAACACAACAGCTTCTCCATACGGAATATACAGAGTCTGAGTGGCGACTGTTTTTAAAACCGGCCAAATCCCATCTCCAAGTATCGGTTTTAAAGAAGTAAAATCAATTAATCCTGAAACAAAAATAAGCACAAATCCTGCTACAGCCAAGATATACATCAAAATAAACATGAGCTCTCCTGCCCGAGCCACTACTTCAAGTCCTTTGTGCACGGTATAAATAATCAACAGCATCAGCATCGCGTTCACGACAAACAAAGGGCTGTCGGGGTAGCCAAATGTCAGCAGCATTTCTCCAAAATCACGAAGTACCCGAGCGGCAGCATATGAAAAATGAAGCAAATATAAAAAAGCAAGTGCAGATCCCAAGACTTTCCCTAGCAGCTTTTGCATGTATTCTGTCGGCAGCATGTTAGGGTAGTACCTATACAGCCGGTAGTAAATGAGGTAAAGCAGCAAGCTCCCAAACATACCGAGTAAAATAGCAAGCCAGGCGTCTTGTTTTGCATCCATTGCAAGCGGAATGAGCAATGCGCTTCCATGTTCAAAAAGGACGATTAAAATAAAAAACTGCACAGAGCTAATTTTCACTTTTTCCACTCATTGCTCCCTCCTGTTTACTGTCGTTGTTTTACCGCATCAGACATAAACGACTTGTTTCGCAAACCTGCTCGTCTTACATACGCTTCTACTTTCACATCCATCTCCACTTCAGGAAAATACACATCGCTCCACTCGTGCTGAAGCCTTTTCCACTGCCTCGGATAATTTTCGTGCACGACTTCTCCAAATCCTACAACATCCGTCTGTTTCTTTTGAGCAAAAGCAAACGCTTCTTTTATTTCGTTTTCAATCGCTGCTTCTATTTTTTTTTCAATATCAAGAATCACAAATGGATTTTTAATATCTACAGGTACTTCCATTTCACCAATATCCCCTTCTACCCTAGTTCTTACAATCATCTTTGGTTTGCCGTTCACCATATTTGCACTCACGTTTGTTCGCTGACGGACGACTTGATAAGCAATAGCTTTCTTTTTATCTTTCCATGAAATATTCACATCTGTTCCCTGCACTTTATCCCGCAGCCACATCACGCCTCGCGCTTTTTTTCCATATAAAAATGTAATCAGCCTGCCATCTTTAAACATGCCGAGTCCTTCTGCACGAAGAGTCGATTCAGGAGCAGTTTGCTGCAGATTTTGCAGCGTTTGGGCTTTTTGAGCGCTACCTCTTATTCCAAACCCTGACATCAGCGCTTGACTTCCAGGAGATTCGAGGTTTTTCATAACTTCTTGAGCCGATACTTTCATATGTTCTCCCCACTTTTGCTCTGTGAGCTCCAGCGTTTTAAGGACTTTATTAGCTGGAATCTTATCAATTGGCGTAAGAGATTTTACAAAGCTGGAAGCTTTTACGCCGTTTGCAATGACCATATCAGATGTAATTCGAAATTCCGGATCTCGGTCAATGGCATCAATAATAACATCAATGCCTTCCGTTCTCGCTAGACTTTCTCCGATAACAATTAAGTTTGTGTGAGCGTAGTACAGTCTTCTTGATACAGTGCTCGATGCTCTTCTGCTTGCTTCCACTAAGTTTGCGCCTTTTGCTCCGTATACAGAAACAGACGGACTTTGTGTACCTCCGCCGCCTCCTTGAAGACCGCCGGCTACGTTACCTGGATTAATAATTTGCAGCGTGATTTGATACTGACCATCTTTTGTTTTATCAATTCCCATCGCTGCGACAATCGCTAAATCAGTTAATTCCTTACTGCTCCAGCAGCTTGAAAGAAAGCAAATCGTAAACGCCATTACTGTACATAAGAGCCCTTTACGCATCATTTTGATCGCCTTCTTTCACCGTAGTGTTTGCCATTCCCCGGCTTTTAGGAGGTGTTGGGCGCTGGTCTTCTCCTTCTCGCGTCATATTTCCACTACTAATGAGCCTTGGTCTGTGTCTGAGCATCCACCACGGCATGCGAACAATCGTATCACCTGAGTTGCTCGGAATAAATGGAGCAAGAGGCGTCATATATGGAACGCCAAATGAACGAAGACTGCAGAGATGAACAATCATCATTAAAAAGCACAGAATAATGCCATAAAACCCAAAAGTAGCTGCTGCAATCATAAAAACAAAACGAATGAGCCGCGCGGAAATCGCAATGGCAAAAGAAGGTGTAGCAAAGCTTGCAATCGCCGTCATCGCCACAACAATAACCATCGCTGGAGATACAATCCCCGCTTGAACCGATGCTTGCCCAATCACGAGCGCTCCTACAATTGAAACTGCAGAACCGATCGCCCTTGGAAGTCGAATACCGGCTTCTCGCAAAATTTCAAATGTGACTTCCATAATGAGCGCTTCAACCAAGGAAGGAAACGGAACATCTTCCCGCTGTGCAGCAATGGCGATGAGCAGCTTCGTCGGAACCATTTCCTGATGAAACGTTGTGATCGCTACATACGTAGCCGGTGCAATTAGTGAAATAAAGAAAATAAGAATGCGTAAAAAACGAATCGATGTTGCAATATCAAAGCGCGAATAATAATCTTCAGGAGACTGAAAAAACTGAATGAAGACAGCCGGTGCAATCAGCACAAATGGCGTTCCGTCTACAAAAATCGCAATACGCCCTTCTAACAAATTTCCTGCAACGATATCGGGACGCTCTGTGTGATACATCGTAGGAAAAGTAGTGTACGTTTGGTCTTCAATAAGCTGCTCCACATAGCCTGATTCTAAGATGCTATCGATATTAATTTGGTTAAGACGCTGCTTTACTTCTTTTACGATTTTGTCATTGGCAATTCCATTGATGTACATCATTGAAACGTCTGTCTGCGTTACTTTTCCAATTTTCATCGTTTCTACCCATAAGTCGGGCGATTTGATAATTCGCCTAACCATGGGCATGTTTTTAGCAATTGATTCCGTGAACCCTTCCTTTGAACCCCGAACGACAAGCTGTGTAGTCGGCTCTTGAATCGAACGCCATTCTCCGCCTTTCGTACCTGCACTCATTGCATGGTTGTTTCCATCTATCAAAATAAGCGTGTCTCCTGACATCAAGGCTGGAAAAACTTCACTCCACGTATGTAAAATCGCAACGTCTCCAATTCCTACTACATCTTCTTTTAATAACGTAAAGGCGTTTTGAGGCGTTATTGGTTCAGAAAACACATCATCTTTCATCATGGTGTCTACTAACAGCTCTTGAATAGACTGATTGTCTACAATCCCGTCTATATAAATAACAGCGGCTTGAATGGTCGCCCGTTCCCCGATTTTTATATAGCGGATCACCATATCCGAGCTGTTCCCCGTTCGCTTTTTTATGTTGGCTATATTACCTTCAAGCGACTGCTTCAGCAGTTCTTGTTCCTCCGGTAGCGAACCTTCTGTTTCCTTTTTATCGTCTTTGCTTTTTTTATTTTTAAATAAAGAAGGCACGATTAAAAACACCTTTCTTTTCTTTTTTTTAGCTTTTTCCAAATAAATGCTTTGTATGCAATTTTTAATAGAGCGATCAAAGCGTAAGACAAAAAAAATAACAAAAACTATCGGTAGAATGTTTTTAAGAAAAAACAAAAATGGAGAGTGAGACGTATGAAAATCGTTTGGATATCAGCTTTGCTGTTAGGATGCTTAATGGGATTTTCGATCAGCGTGGATATGATGCAAGGGTTTAGTTTTTCAATGGCTCTTCAAAATGCCTACAGCCCGTTTCGCGTAATGGAGTTCGCCGAATTATTTGTTCTTTTTTTCCTTTTATTCTGTTTTGCGGCTGAAATATTTTACCGCTCATACAGAGTAAAAAAGGCAAAACAGCGCCAAAGATAAAACTCTGCGAAAAACACATATTTCTCCTTTTTACCACCTATTCTCCTTTTCATTTAAATGTTATAATTTTCATAATTGGAAAAACTTTTACACGCCTTTCTGCATGGAAAGCTGTACGCTTAAACTACAAAATAAACATTGACTTTGAACTAAAAGGTGAAGAAATGATGAAAAAAAAATTAGCCGTTATTAGTACAGCTTGCTTACTTATTCTTGCAAGTGATCCCATCCCTTCTTATGCTACTCCCGATTCCCCGGATTCCTCTTCCGATGTTTTGGACCAGTCAACAGACGTGGATACAACTGAAGATGTAAAAGCTATTTTTGACTCTCTCTATCAAGAAGGCTATTCGCTTGGAGAAGAAGATGGATACGCACAGAAAAAATTTGAACAGTTTGATCAAACAACAGGGCTGGACAAATCTTCTGAAGAATTCACGTGGTTTATGATGGGGTATACGGTAGGATATAAAAAAGGTCAGCAGCAAAAAGAGGAAGAACTTAAGACTGAACAAGAAAATGAAATGGCTGCCGGCGAAGAGGAAGGCTATCAGCAAGGCGTCCTTGATTACAAACATGCTACTATTCAATCAGAAATCGACCCTTTCCCTTCTAAGTCCTCCGACTGGAATAAAGGTTATGTTCAAGGCTACAAGAAAGCTATTTCTTTAATGGACTTATCTGTCAAAGCAAAAAAAGAAGGCTATGACCAAGGTCTTGAAAATGATTCAATGAGTGTTCCGAGCATGTATGATGATGAGGATGTCACACGTCAGGCTTTTACAGAAGGCTTTGAAACCGCTCAAGCCGAAGTGCTGGAGCAGCAAAAAAAGCAGTTTGAAAAGCAAGGCTACGTACAAGGTTATCACGACCTTCCACTCGAAGTACCCGCAGAAGCAGAAGGCGAATTGCAAACAGCCTTTGAGCAAGGATATGAAAAAGGACAGAAACAAAAACAAAAAGACGTAAAAGCAGACGGATACGACTCAGCTTTCACTTATCAAACCTATAGAGCGCCTAAAAGTCTTCAGGACAAGCCTCAACTAGAAAAATGGTACAAAGCAGGTTTTTATTCGAATAAAGATGTGAAACCTTTACAGCAAAAAGCTTATAAAGACGGCTGGAAACTCGGAAAAGAAATGAGCGTTCCGAAAAAATACAAGAAAAATAAAGCTGCGGTGGCAATGTACAAGAAATATTTTGAACAAGGCCAAAAAAAGCAGGATAAAACAGTGAGTCATATCCTGCTCGGCAGCGGTATTGTTCTTACACTGGTTGCCCTTATCACGCTATGGAGACTTCGCCACCGTAAAAATGAAGAAACAACACTAGATAGCTAAAGGCGAGTACATAAAAACCCGGAAAATCGTGATTTTCCGGGTTTTTATGTTAAATAATCATTCGTTTATTTTCCGCAAGCTGAACTTCTTGCTCTTGTTTTGACTGATTTTGTTTTCGAATTTTCAAATAATAATAAACATAGCAGCCTATAAAGAAAATACCTCCGCAGTATAACGCCATTCGCTGCTCAGGATCAAACGCAAGACTGATCATAACGATACAGTTCGTAATAAGCGCTACGATAGGAAGAACTGGATATAGAGGTGTTCTAAATTTCAGATCTTCTACTTTTCCACCTTTAGCCACGTAAGCACGACGAAACGCAAGCAGTGAAGCTGTAATCGCAATCCAGCCAATTTGAGCGCCAAGTCCAGCGAGTGAAATCAGCCACACAAAAACGGTTTTAGCTGCCACTACGCTTGAAAGCAGAGAAAAACATGAAATCACAAGCGTAATTAATAGTGCATTAAATGGAACTCCTCTTTTGTTAACTTTTCCAAGCGCAGGACTTGCCATTCCTTCTCTTGAAAGAGAATAAAGCATACGTGTAGCCGCGTAAAATCCAGAGTTTGCGACTGAAAGAAGAGCTGTTAAAATGATAAAGTTCATAATATCCGCCGCGTAAGGTACACCTACACTGTCTAACACAACAACAAACGGGCTTTCTACAACGCCTGCTTTTTCACGAGGAATCATGCTTGCTAGGACAAACACAGATAAGACGAAAAAGAAAAGCGTACGCCAAACCGTTTGCTTGATCGCTTTTGGAATTGTTTTTTCCGGATTTTCACTTTCTCCTGCCGCAATTCCAATCAATTCTGTTCCTTGAAACGAAAAGTTCACCGTAATCATTGTAATCAGCAAAGCCGTTACTCCATTTGGAAACAGCCCTTCGGCAAAGAAGTTTGATAAAAGCGGCGCTTCCTGTCCGCTTTTCATATCAATGATTCCAAACATTGCCGCTCCGCCTACAACAATAAACATAATGATGGCGAAAATTTTAACGCTTGAAAACCAAAATTCTGTTTCACCAAATGCTTTAGCTGAAAGTGCATTTAATGAAAAAATTAACGCCCCAAAAATGGCGCACCATAACCAAACGGGCGAGTCTGGGAACCATCTTTGCATTAACTGTCCGGCAGCTAAAAACTCAAGTGCAACCGTGACTGCCCATCCTAGCCAGTACAGCCATCCAATCGCAAAACCTGTTGCAGGGCCTATAAATTTAGTGGAATATGTTTGAAACGATCCTGCAACTGGCATAGCAACCGATAATTCTCCAAGACACAGCATCGTTAGATACATAATGATCCCTCCTACTAAGTAGGAAATCATTGCTCCCATCGGACCTGCTTCATTGATGGTATAACCTGACCCAAGGAAAAAACCGGTACCAATACATCCCCCTAGTGATATCATAAAAAGATGCCTTGTTTTCATCGTTCTTTTTAATTCTCCTGGCTGTCCCTGTGGAATATTCATCCCATTTCCTCCCTTTGCTGCACAAAAAATGAAATCGCTTTCATTTTTTTAGGTTTATTTTGTTTTTATAGCCGCTTATTAGGTAGCTCTTCCTGACTGAAGTCCATTGATGCCGGATGATTTTCAAATGGCGCCACCCCCGTAGCGAGGATGGCAGCCGCTTAGTCCTGTATGACCGTTTCTTGGATCATAACAGATTTTCTCCACACGATACCTATAAGTAGCTCTTTCTTATAAAAGCTTATCGCCAAACAATGAACTCATTAACGCAACCGCTACTTCTGCAGTTTTGTTATGCTGATCTAAAATAGGGTTCACTTCTACAAATTCAGCGGATGTAACGATGTCTGCTTCCGCTAGCATTTCCATTGCTAAATGACTTTCTCGGTAGCTGATGCCGCCTTTTACAGGTGTACCTACGCCTGGTGCATCATCTGGATCTAAGCCGTCTAAGTCTAACGACAGGTGCACACCGTCTGTACCGCTTAAATAATCAATCGTTTCTTTCATCACTTGCGTCATACCTAAACGATCAATTTCGTGCATGGTATACACTTTAATTCCTTTTTCTTTAATTAACTCTTTTTCACCATCATCCAACGAGCGCGCACCGATAATAACTAGATTTTCAGGTTTAATTTTTGGTGTATACCCTCCAATATTTAAAAGTACAGGATGTCCAATACCCAGGCTCACTGCTAGCGGCATGCCGTGAATGTTGCCTGATGGAGATGTTTCAGCGGTATTTAAATCACCATGAGCATCATACCAAATAACGCCTAAATTTTCTGAACCTTTTGCCACTCCTGCAAGCGTTCCAATCGCAATACTGTGGTCTCCCCCTAATATTAACGGAAAGCGGTCTTGCTCTCTCACTTCTTCAACTCTTGCAGCCAGCTGTTCATTTCCGCTGGCTACAGCCGCTAAGTTTTTTAGATTCGTATTTTTATCTACGTCTGCCCGTTCTTTAATCTCTACTTTAATATCGCCTTCATCGTGTACGGTATAGCCAAGAGCTTCTAAGCGTGTATTCATGCCCGCATAGCGGATTGCGCTCGGCCCCATGTCTACGCCCCTTCTTGTTTGTCCGTAATCCATAGGTACACCGATAATTGAAATGTCTTTTTTCATTTTCTATACCTCCGTTGCATGTTATTCTGTGTGAAGTAAACATAGGTGTTTATTTAACTATGTATTTTTTCATTGATACAGCCCCTCATCTATTTCTTATGCAAAAATGATGCCAACTTTGTTTGTAGCATTCTATCAGTCTTTTTATCACGGTTTTTCTTACACATGCCAAAAAAACTGTCGATTTCTACAACTCTTTGGCAAACCACGCCAATTTTTTTGTCGTTTGGTTTAAAATCGCCAATTTTATTTGCTTTCTTAAAAAGGGAGTGAGCCAATATATAAATGAAACCTACGTTTACCATACCAATAAAAAAATCCGAACGAGTTGGATTCTCCATCAAGAATCTCGATTCATCGTTCGGATTTTCTTTCACTTAGAATACTTTTGTCTCAGTCTCTTTTTTAATTTGTAATAACGTCTCCGTCTTCATCATCGCCTGTATCGTTTTCACCAGGATCTTTTTCTAATGAGACCACTTTCTTTTCTTCATCCCATTTCACTTTGTAGCCAAGGGATTTGGCTACTTTGATAACTGATAAATAAGAGTGGTGATTTGGTTTATACAGCTTTAAGTCACTCGAATCAATGACGCCTAAGCCTAACAGCAGGCGGTCGGACTGAACGTAAGGCTTTCCATCAATCAGCTTCACTTGCTTATCCGTAAATGGGTACACTGCACGGTTGACTTCAACTGTAAACTCTCCTTTTTTCTCTTCTTTAATTGGTTTTGGCTGTTTGGATACATATTTAATTGCGTCTACTCCTAATACCGTGCCTTGGCGCGTATTATCAGCGCCTCCGTACATTTTCCCCGTTTCATAGTCATAGATAACCGCTTGAACGTTTCCAATATGCTCAGGCTTTTCTTCAAACGCATGTCCTTTGGCCATCATTTCAAGAATTGTATCTTGACTAAATCCAGGTTCCCATCTTACGGTTGGATAGCCGCCTGAATAAATACGGGGTGTTAAAATCGCTTTTTGAATCGGCATCTTATGGTCAATAACATTCATAATCGTTTCTGCTACAGACGCAATAATGGTTGGGCCTCCCGGTGAACCAATTGCCATGAACGGCTTTCCGTCTTTTAACAACATCGTTGGAGACATGCTGCTTCGAGGACGTTTTTTAGGCTCAACCTGGTTCACGCCTCCCGGAGTGGCATCAAAATCCGTCATTTCATTATTTAGCATAAATCCATAGTCCGGAACCATAATTCCTGAGCCAAAAACTTGTTCAATGGTAGTCGTGTAAGAAACCATGTTCCCCCATTTATCGACAACAGAGAAATGAGTCGTTTGGCCAATTGGATTTTCTTCCTTTACCGTTGCTTTATTTGGATTTTCTTTCCCTTCATATTTCCAAGGGTCTCCTTCTTTGACATTAGGCGTTGCTTTATTGGGATTAATTAATTTGCGACGTTCTTTAATATAATCTTCATCTAACAGTCCTTTTTTCGGTACTGCGTAAAAATCTTCATCCGCCATATACGCCGCCCTGTCAGCGAAAGCTAAGTGCATAGCTTCCGTTAAATGCTGTAGATACTGAGGCGTATTGGAACCCATTTTTTCTACGTCATAACCTTCCATTAGCTTTAAAATCTGCTGCACGGTTAATCCGCCGGAGCTAGGAGGAGCCGCGCTAACCACATCATAGCCGCGGTAAGTTGTTTTTACCGGCTCGCGTTCTTTTACAACGTAATTTTTTAAATCATCCATGGTCATGCTTCCATCGCGTTTTTGAACTTCTTTAACAAGCGCTTTTCCAATTTCTCCTTTATAAAAAGCATCTGACCCTTCTTTTTGAATAAGCTTTAATGTTTTCGCAAGATCAGGCTGAACAAGCTTATCTCCTTCTTTTAACGGCTTGCCATTCGGCACAAATACATTACCGGCCGTTTGGTATCTTTCAAGCTTGTCCGCATTTTCATCGATATACTGAGCCATCGACCAATTTACTTTGATTCCTTGTTCCGCTTGAGTAATAGCAGGTTTAATAACATCTGATAAGTCCATTGTTCCATAATCTTTAAGGGCTGTTTCTACTCCTTTTAACGTACCAGGAACTCCAACTGCTTTTCCTGTTATGTGACGCTTACTAAAAGGAATGACTTTTCCTTTTGAATCTAAAAACAGTTTAGGCGTAACATCAGCCGGTGCCATTTCACGGCTGTCTAGCATCGTAATTTTATCTTTCTTTTTTTCATAAATCATCATAAAGCCGCCGCCGCCGATACCAGACATCATCGGTTCCACAACGTTTAGAGATAATTGAATGGCCGCTGCCGCATCCACAGCGTTTCCGCCTTCAGCTAAAACTTTCCTCCCCGCTTCAGCAGCGAGCGGGTGAGATGCCGCTACAATTCCTTGTGTAGCACCCCGTTTCATTGAATGGTCGACACCCGGAACTTCAGCAGCAGCTGGTGTGACAACTAAACATACACTAAATAACGCAATAACCAACATCTTCATAACCTTCATCTGGGTCTCCTCCTTCAAATACATTATTTCACATCGTCTGAAACGATGGATTTCACAAAGAATAAATTGGTTTATTATGATATTTTTTACATGTGTGTATAAACAAAAAGCAAAGTAAATCAGACCTTTGCTTTTTTAGTTAGTCGCATGTTTAACTTTTCTCTCTATTCATTTACAATTATCTATATTTTCTAACATTTTATCCATAGGCTGATAGTTTCTTACTATTTTTGGAATTATGTAGACTGAACGCTCTAATAATGTAGAAAATCTAGCAGTTAAGAAGTCATTGGACTTACATGCACTTCTTAAAATTTTTATAAGTATTCTTATTGTTATATAAAAAGCAATTCTTTATGAAAATCAGCATATGTTTACTAAAAACCAAAAATAAAACAGGACTTTTGATTTATCGTCCTGTTTGCAGCATGTTTTCAACTTTTTTAATATCCGCGTGAGTACAATTGATTTCCCGGGCATAGGCGATTTGTTCTTTCGCTTTTTCCATTTCTTTTAATTGAATATAGGTTTTGGCGAGTTCGAGCGGCAGCATAATCCCTTCAAAACCAAGATCTTGCGCCCGCTGCAAATAAGACAGCGATTTTTCGTAATTCCCTCCAAACATAAGCGGAGTTTCCCGGTATTTTATTCCTCGAACGAAGTGCGCCAAGCTTGAAGATGGATTTAATGTTAATGCCTGATGAAGAGCTCGGTCCATTTCTAAATTCAATACCATTTTTTCAAAGATAATTGATTCTTCGATTTGCTTTGCTAAACAAACCGCTAAGTAACAGTACAAATCAGATGCTTGAGGGTTTTTCTTCATTTCTTGTTGAATTTCGCGTTTGACCTCTTTCCACTTTCCCTCTTCTAGCTGATTCATGACGTATTGTGCATGTATTCCCACCTGTTTGCCCTCCTTTTCTTCCTATCATAAAGGATTTTTACGAAAATGAAAAAAGTAAGTGTTCTTCATTTTTCTCAAAAGATCGTTACCGTTAAAAAATAGGCAAATTTCTCAATCACTTAACCCAATTAGTACATAGGATATAGAGACTTTTATTAAAGGAGGTTACACATATGGGCGCAAAAGGCGGTTTTGGTTTTTCATTTATCGTTGTTTTATTTATTCTATTAGTAATCGTAGGGTGTTCTTGCTACTACTAATTTCTAGAGGGGATGAACATCATTCATCCTCTCCTATTTCAAAAAAACCATGCTTTCGCATGGCTACATACCGATTAGATGAATGAGTAGAGGAACTCATTGTTCGGCAATATTGAAGAAATTTTTGGTTTTCACTTCCGCCTAGTATGCCCTTTTTGACGGGGGCTATGCACAAATAAAGTTAACGTTTAAAAGCGAAAGCCAGACGCACCGACAATAACAAGTAAAACAAATAACACAACGATTAACGCGAAATTTTGTTTTCCCACGTAACATCCCTCACTTCCTGTTATCTGCTTTTAGTGTATGCAAGAGCTTGGCAAAATGTTTAGGACAGGGGTGCGGATTTTTATGAGAAAAACCTTCAAATTTCGCCAAAAAAAGTGAATCATATTTTTGTTTCTTTCGTTATATATAGTAAGAGATTTTTACTATAAAAAAGGGGGGCCTTTAATGCGCCGACATTCCAAATTGCCCATTGTTCTTGTCTTTGCCTTCTTTTTATTCATCGCAACTGTTTTGTGCGTAACCTCTTATATGTCTTGAACGTATAAATAATATAAAAAAATCGCCTCATCGAAGGCGATTTTTCTATCCTAGCATTATATCTTCGTTTGGATAACGAACGGCTTCACGCTTTTGCTTAGATAATGAAAACGCAAGGGTTAATGGCCCCACTTTTCCTAAAAACATGATAAAGATAATAATCACGCGTCCAAAGTATGAAAGCTCAGGAGTCGCTCCCATGGATAAACCTACTGTCCCAAACGCAGAAACAACTTCAAACATAATTTTTACAAACGGGAGGTTTTCTGAAATATTTAACAGAAAAATAGCCCCAAACACAAACATAATCGAAATCATCGTGATGGCTAGGGCCTTAAACACATGAAGAGGAAGAAGTCGTCTCTTTAGCAGCACAATATCTTCCCTGCTTCGTAAAAATGACCACACAGAAAAGACAATCACCACAAACGTCGTGAGTTTGATACCGCCTCCTGTTGACGCACTTCCTGCACCAATGAACATTAACAAAACCATTAAAAAGACCGTTGCGTCATGCAGGTGAGCTAAATCAATTGTATTAAATCCAGCGGTTCTTGTTGTTACCGCTTGAAAATAAGAAGCCCATACTTTGTCTCCTAATGATAAATTTCCGAGCGTATGCGAATTGCCGTACTCTAAGAAAAAAATAAAAAGCATAGCAGTCACGTTAATGGCGAACGTGCTGATAATCATAATTTTTGAATGCAGCGTTAGTTTTTTATACGATTTTTTCACCCACATATCAGCAAGAACGGTAAATCCTAACCCACCAATAATGAACAAAAAAGAAATCGTTATATTAATAATGGGATCTCCTACATACTGAACTAAGTTATCAGACAGTAGTCCGAACCCAGCGTTATTAAAAGCCGAAATTGAATGAAACAAGCTAAAGAATAGCCCCTTAGACCACCCGAATTCCGGAACCCAGCGTATCGCTAAAAAGATAAGCGCAACAAACTCAATTAAAAATGAAAAGATAAACAGCCTTTTAACTAGCAGGACAACTCCGCCGACGCTCGTCTGATTTAACGCCTGCTGAACGAGCATACGCTCTTTAAATCCAATTTTTTTACCGAGCATCATAAAAATCAGCACGGCAAATGACATAATGCCAAGACCGCCTATTTGAATTAACAGCATAATAATCGTTTGACCGATGACGGTAAAACGTGTACCTGTATCTACGACGGCTAAGCCGGTTACTGTCATAGCGGAAGTTGACGTAAAAAGAGCGTCTACCCACCGGATTGGCTCAGTAGTAGAAAAAGGCATCATCAATAGAAGAGCACCAATAATAATTCCTCCACCAAAAATAGAGAGCAACAGCTGCGGAGGGGTGAGTTTAATATTTTGTTTTTTCATGTGTTAAACTCCTTCTTCTTCAAAACGGTTTAAATCGCGATTATGTCCGATGACAATAAGCATATCTCCTTGTTCAATTGTTTCATGCGCCGTAGGCGAAATCACCATTTCCCCGTCTTTTCGCTGAAAGCCGATAATATTACAGCCGTACTTTGCGCGAATATTTAAATCAAAAAGCGTTTTATTATGAAGCTTCTTAGAAGCGACAATTTCAACAATACTATAGTCTTTAGACAGTTCAATATAGTCAATAATTTTTTCTGACACCACGTGATGAGCAATCCGCTTAGCAATATCGCGCTCCGGATGAATGACTTTATCCGCTCCTATTTTCTCCAGCACTTTTTGATGATACATATTCACCGCTTTTACCCATACTTGCTTAACGCCCATATCTTTTAACAGCATCGTTGCGAGCACGCTTGCTTCGATATCGTCTCCAAACGAAATAAGAGCATGATCAACATTGCGAATACCTAGCCCCTTTAAGCTAGCTTCATCAATCGCGTTTGCTTGCACAACATATGTAGCTAAGTTGCTAAATTTATTTACTACCTCCTGATTGCGGTCAATAGCGAGCACATCCACATCCAGATTAGCAAACTCTTCAACCAAACTGCCTCCAAAACGACCTAATCCTAATACAGCAAACTGTTTTTTCATAATGTATTTATTCCTTCCTTCAACTGCTGTGTGTTCTCTTAGCTTATACTTTTTCTAAAAAATTACATCTTTTTCTTAAAAAAAGCGCAAAAAAACACAGGAAGGCTCCTGTGTTTTTTCACACTCTTCCCCCTCAAAACGCTTGCGAAGTTAGCTGTCGGGTTCGGGTTTTAAGAGTAACCCTACCTTTTTAAGGATTCACCCCGGAGCACAATATGTGCGTAAATAATGGGTCCTCCGCTCCGTAATGGATTAAGCGATTTTTATTCAAATGTCTATGATCTATTTTTTAGAATGATCGATTCGATTCATGATACGTTTCACTTCACGAAAGCTATCTTACTCCTGTGGATTTTGTCTGTCAAGATATTTTTAGCGAAGACTTCACTTGCCCTGCAAGCTGCAAAAATCATATAAATCTAAACTGACAATCATTTTGTGAAATTGATCAAATAAATTAATAACAGCCAAAAGCTCTAACAGCTGCGTATCACTGTAAAATTTCTTTAATTGATCCATATCAGCATCGGTCAACTCCCTTGGACGCACTCGGTATACATCAATAAATCGAAACAGCAGCCGGTCTTTTTCTTCCAGCTCTTTTTCTCTTAACACTTTTTGATTAAGCGTCTTATCACCTACATATGACATGCTCATACACGTCTCACAGCCGTTAACACCTGCTAGATAAAGCCTAGTTTTTTCCTTGGTCTCTTTTTCTACTATATCGCTGTTCCAAAGCGTGTCGTAAAGCTCATCATACAACCTTTTTACATGTGGAATTAAATTCAATGCTTTTTCAAAATTTGTTCCCTCTTCGTTTGTTAATAAAACTCTTGCCATTTTTCACTCACTCCTTTTTAATTATTATAGTAAGAAAAATAGAGATTTTAGATTACATATAAAACATCTTATCTACTATTACTAATCAAATGAAACGTTAATGAGAAAGAAGGTTTTCAATTGAAAATTGATGAAATTGATTTATCGATTTTGCAGGCGCTGCAGCAAAACAGCCGCCTTTCCTTACGAGAGCTAGGAAAACAAATTAACCTGTCTGCTCCTTCGGTGGCAGAGCGAGTAAGACAGCTAGAGAGCTTTGGTGTTATAAAAGGATATACAATCGATATTGATTATGAAAAGCTGCACCTGCCTGTATCGTGTTTTATTGAAGTAACGATGAAAAACGGAGAGCACGAACGTTTTAAACGATTTATTTCTCAGTATCCCTACGCTTTATTCTGTGAACGCATCGCCGGGCAAGCCTGCTTTATTACAAAGCTTCAGCTTCCTCATCTGCACGTACTCGAACAATTTATTAACAAAATTACACCTTATGCCAAAACGATTTCACACATCGCCCTTTCTCACGTGGAGATGGCTCCTGCATTATTGAGTCATTTAAAAGATAAAAAGTGATTGAGACATAACGACATCCGTTCACCCTGCCAATAAAAAAATCCGAATGAGTTTGATTCTTCATCAAGAACCAAACCCGTTCGGATCTCCCTTCAACGAAAATATTTTTGTCTCAGCCTCATGGATTCGTCCAACAGCATAAAAAATAACCCTCCAAAGCTGGAGGGTATAAATTTTCCGAATAATGAAAGTTTTACAATTTTATTTTATCAGGTGCTGACATTTCTGTCTACTTAAAAATGTAAAAGAGCTCTCTATTAACAGAAAGCTCTTTTACCTGCTTGTTTTTTGAAAACAATCAATCTATATAAAAGGGAACTACCTAAGGTTGAAAGTCACGTGAAACCTTGGCAGTTCATCCTGGATATACCGGTTGATATGATTCAAAACAAGTTCTTTCATCATTTCTTCTTTGACTTCTGATTCCGTTTTTTTATCTTTTTGTTTTAAAATAAGAATATAATAGACTTTACCCATTTTAATGGGCTCACTACACTCCCCGATGTGCTGTTTTTTTAAAACATTTATAAAAGAGGGAGATAGACTTGAAAGCTTTAGATTATCAGCATTCTCTAGTTTGCTGATTGTCTGGACATCAGCATATTCTTTTTGAACGTCTTGAAGCGATGTTCCTTTTTGCAGTTCAGCCGAAGCGGCCTCGGCATCATGTAAAGTGGAAAAAGCCAGCTGCGTAAAAGATACGCGCGTTAGATCGTTTTCAATATGTTTATAGTAAGCAGTTAGTTCATAAGACGTAATTTGTTTACGGAAATATTCTTCTAATTTAAACTGATTCGTTAGCTGGTTGGTTACATCACTAGAACGAATATTTAACACTTCATAACCTTGTTTTCTTGTATCCTCGTCATAGGAGCGTTTAATTTGCTTCCACATATCCTCAACTTGTTTTTGTACTTTATCGCTTGTCTTTAGATACGAAATTAAGATTTTTTGCATAACAAGCTGCCGCAATAACTCTTTGCGGTAGCTTGTATCATTTAGCGGAGCATCTGGATTTAAGAACCCTTTAACGGCTAAAAAAAGGTTGAATTCAGCTCCTGTCACCTTGCCTCCTTCATACGCTGCCACTTCTTTGACAGAAGATAGCTGACTAATTTCTACAGAAGGAAACATCGTGTTTGAATGCTTCCCTCCGCAGCCTGTTAGAAATCCGAACGCTGTTAATACTGCTAGCAGCAGCTTTAACGGTGTTGAACTCATCCATTGTTATCCTGCTGCTCTGAAAGCTTCAGAGCAATGGTTTGTTTTTTTCCATTTCGGTACACGTCTAATTTTACCGTGTCTCCTACTTTGCGTTTTGTGTATAGATATTGACGTAAATCACTGGATGTTTTGACTTCGTTTCCATCGATTGCAACAATCACGTCTTTTGATTGTAAACCTGCATCAGAAGCAGAAGAGAATGGTTCAACCGTTGTGACGACAACTCCTTCAGACGTATCGCTTGTTAGGCCTAGCTGGTTTTGTTTTGTTGCAGCTGAAAGCTGACCTACATCTTGAAGACCTACCCCCATATATGGACGCGTTATTTTTCCGTTTTTCATCAGCTGTTCAATCGTCGGCTGCACTTCATCACTTGGAAGAGCAAAGCCGATGCCTTCTACATTGTCTTCTGAAATTTTCATACTGTTGATACCGACTACTTCACCGGAAGAATTGATCAAGGCCCCGCCGCTGTTTCCTGGATTAATCGCCGCATCCGTTTGAATTGCATCCACGTTCCAATTGTCTGAAATAGGGACAGAGCGTTTTGCTGCGCTCACGATACCTTGTGTGACCGTACGAGAAAATTGTTCACCAAGAGGATTTCCGATTGCAAGCACCGTTTCACCCGCTACTAAATCCGATGATTTCCCGAACTTCGCCACTTGTTCAACATTTTTGTCAGACATCTCAAGCACCGCTAAATCCGTTAGCGCATCAGCTCCGACAATTTTAGCTTTTTCTTTTTGTCCGTTTGAAAGTGACACTTCTACTTCGCTTGCGCCATCAATAACGTGGTTATTGGTCACAACGTATGCTTTTCCATTTTCTTTTTTGAAAATAACACCGGAACCCGTTCCTGCTTCTTGCGTTTGGGTATCTCCAGAAAATGGATTTGTTTGCTGTTGAATATTGTTCACGCCTACAACAGCAGCTGATACTTTATTTACAACTGAAACAAGATCTGACTGATTCACGGTTGTGCTTACTGTTCGAGGCGTTGTGCTCGTTGTTGTTGCGGTTTGAGTCTGCGTTGTTTGATTCGCTGTTTGCGTATCAGCTGAATCCATTAACCCCAGCTGGGGAGCACCGTATAGCACAATTCCTCCTCCAAGTACTGCTCCTGCAATTGAAGATGCAATCACTGGAAATAAGCGTCTTTTTGGAGGTTGTGATGATGACGCAGGCTGATACTGATCATAGCGCTGCTGGCGGTTTTCGTATTCTTCCTTTCGTTCTTGTTCTCTTTCATAATCACGTGGATCCATGAAAAACACTCCTTTTAACGTAGCAAATTTTATGTTATCTATACTATAAAATAAAAGTTTGGGATAAGTATCAAAACAATGTGTGAAATTGTGAAAAATTTCTTTATAACAGCAAACACGTAGTATAATAGCGGGTACATAGACCTTTAAAGAAACGCGCATAGATGGCGCAATATGCTTTATTTACCTTAATTTTCATATATTCAGAGGAAGGTGTCAAATTTGAGCTTTACACTATATTTAGTAGAGGATGAACAAAATTTAAACGAAGTTTTAACCCTTTACCTTCAAAAAGAAGGCTGGGACGTTCGCTCATTTTTTAACGGTACGGACGCCAAAGAAATGATTGCAACGCCTCCGCATCTGTGGATTTTAGATATTATGCTGCCTGACATTGACGGGTATCAGCTCATTCGCGAAATCAAGCAGCAAACGCCACATGTGCCTGTTATTTTCATCTCAGCCCGCGATGCCGATATTGACCGGGTTCTTGGGCTTGAAATGGGCAGCGACGACTATTTATCAAAGCCTTTTTTGCCTCGTGAACTAGTTATTCGAGCAAACAAACTGCTAAACCGCGTATATGATTCCAATCAAAAAAAAACCGATACCATTGCGCTGACTCCTTATGAAATCGATTTACATACCCGTACAGTCAGTGAAAATGGAAAGCCGATTGATTTAACGTCTAAAGAATTTGATTTTCTTGTCACTATCTCAAAAGACCTTGGACAGGCTTTTTCAAGGGAGCAGCTGCTGAATCTCATTTGGGGGGAAGATTATTTCGGCACGGACCGAGTGGTGGATGATTTAGTAAGACGCGTGCGTAAAAAAATGCCGCAAGCACGAATTGAAACGATTTACGGATACGGATACCGGATGATGAAAGCATGAAAAACAAGTCGCTTGCATTTCAAATTTGGCTCGTCATCTCCGGTATTTTACTGCTTATTTCAATTTTGCTCGCTATTTTATTCCCAACGACGCTCAGGCAGTTTTTCACGAACGAAATTTATACCACTATTGAAAATGAACAGCATATTTTAAAAGAATACGGCCTGCCAAGCCGCTCAGGTGAATACTACTTTAGCAATGAAGATAGTGAACCAACGCTTGGCAATCGAACCGTGGATCATATTTTATTGCCTGAGCATGCAGATATCTCTTATTTTTCATCACGGGTGTTGCCTCAAGACTTTTTGAGAAAAGCACAGGAAGATGCAATCAGTCAGCGAAAAATAGTCGCTCGCTATGAAAAAGACCTCGGCAACCGGACGCTTTTTTATGTAATTCGAAAAGTAAGTGTAAACGGACAGCCTGCTTTTTTGCTTTCATTTTCGTGGGATACGTACCGAAATGCGCTCACTTCTACTCTTTTTAAACAGCTGCTTCTCGTGATTTCGATTGTATTTCTATTCAGCTGGCTTCCATCTATTTGGCTATCAAGATATTTAAGCAAGCCGCTTGTATCGCTTGAAAAAGATGTAAAAAAAATCGCCGAACAAAATTGGCATGAGCCGGTTACAGTGAACCGTTCCGATGAAATTGGCAAGCTAGGCGCGTCCATCGAGCAAATGCGCAAAAGGCTCGTATCTAAAGATGAAGCACAGCAAACGCTGCTTCAAAATATTTCACACGATTTAAAAACACCGGTTATGGTCATTCAAAGCTACGCTCAGTCGATTCAAGACGGCATTTATCCAAAAGGTGATTTATCTCAAACGGTAAAAGTTATTGAAGATGAATCCAAAAATCTTGAGAAAAAAATCCGCGATTTGCTTTATTTAACCAAGCTTGACTATATGTCCACTCATCAGCTTGCACAAGACCATTTTGATTTTACTGCACTTCTTCATGAAGTAGTAGATCGCTTGCGGTGGAGACGCCCTGAAATACAGTGGGAATTTGACGACGTAAACGCAACGATTAAAGGAGACAAAGAACTGTGGACAAAAGTTCTTGAAAATGTACTCGACAATCAGCTGCGCTATGCCGAGACGAAGGTTTCACTTTCACTTGCTAAACACCAAACGAACGTTCAATGTACAATCAGCAATGATGGTCCGCCGATTGATCAAAGCGTGCTTCAACACTTGTTTGAACCGTTTAAAAAAGGAGCAAACGGTGAATTCGGTATTGGCTTAAGCATCGTAAAGCGTATTATTACGATGCACGATGGAGCAATTACGGCTGAAAATACAGACGCCGGAGTGACGTTTTCAATTACTATTCCTATATAAACTAAAAAAGCAAGGGAGTCGAACTCCTTGCTTTTTTATGAAAAAATTGATGTATATGCATAAAGAGCCGGTGAACCTCCTGAATGGACGAATACCACATTTTCATCTTTTTTAAAATAACCTTTTCGAATTAAATCAATCAGACCGGCCATCGCTTTTCCTGTATACACAGGATCCAATAAAATCCCTTCCGTACTGGCCACAAGTTTGACTGCTTCCACCATCTCTTCTGTCGGAACAGCATAGCCTGGACCGACGTATTCATCCATACACACAATGTCTTCTTTTTTAAAAGGCGTTTTACTATGTAAATGATCATAAAGTTCGCTCGTTAGCTTGGCAACTTTCATTTCTTGCTCTTCTTTAGCACGACTCACATTCATTCCAATAACAGACACGCCACTTTGAAGGCCTTGAAAGCCTGCCACTAATCCTGCATGCATGCCTCCGCTGCCGCTTGTACAAACTACGTGGCTAAGCTTTATTTGTTGCTCATAGCTTTGCATAAGCAGCTCCTGTGCGCAGGCAGCGTAGCCTGTTGCACCAATGACATTCGAACCTCCTACTGGGATTAAATACGGCTTATGACCTTTTTCACTTAGCTCGCGCGCTACTTTTTCCGTTTCCGCTGTTAAATCAGAACCTTCAGCGACAAACCGCATGTCATGAGCGCCTAATAAATGATAAAGAAAATAGTTTCCCGTAGGCTGATCGCTTGCTTTATTTTCTCCTTCTTCTAATACGAGCACGCATTTCATTTGCTCTTTTACGGCAGCAGCGAGCGTTAAACGGCAGTGATTAGATTGTATCGCTCCGCACGTTACAAGCACGTCTGCTCCTTGCGCTTTTGCATCTGCTATTAAATATTCAAGCTTACGCGTCTTATTTCCGCCCCCTGTTAGTCCAAGCATATCATCGCGCTTCATATAAATTGAAGGTCCGTTTAACTGCTGCGATAAAACCGGTAGCTTTTCTAAAGGTGTAGGGAAATCCGTATATTTTCTTCTAGAAAATTGAGTTAAGTTCATGCTCTCATCCTCTCTTTTGTATTTGCTCTATTTTATCATATAGAAGCTTGTGAAGAGCTTTTTACGAAAGGGCTCTCTGTAACTTGTATACATAAGAACAAGTAGTCAACATACATTAAACCATATAAACAGTTTGAAGGAGTGTTTTTAATGAGCGAAAAGGCAGTACTTTGCAGCGTCTCACGAGTAGTCAAATCACAGCACATTTTTCCAAATGATCTAAACAATCACCACACCCTTTTTGGCGGAAAAATTGTAGCTGATATGGACATGACAGCTTCTCTTTCAGCAGCTAAACATTCCAGAAAATCGTGTGTTACTGCTTCTATTGATCACGTTGACTTTATTGAACCTGTCACAGAAGAAGATTTTATTTCATATGAAGCATTTGTTGTTGTCACAGGAAAAAGCTCCATGATTATTTTTGTTAAAGTGATTGCCGAAAATTTGTTAACGGGCATTAAACGTATTGCAGCTACTTCTTTTCTCACCTTTGTTGCATTAGAAAATGGAAAACCAGCACCCGTTCCTCAAGTCATTGCACAAACTGAAGAGGAAAAAAGCCTTCAAAAAGTAGCTCTTGAACGTAAAGAGTCCAAAAAAACGCAGGTCGAGCACAGCAAATCGATTGCGAGCATCTTATCTAAATCTTTACGCAGCAGTAATTAAGCTCTTCATCTAAAAAGCAGTTGTCTGCTTTTTAGACGAAGTTTTTTAATTTTTACATTGTCATTTAATGTAATATGCGATATATTGGTTTTATGAAAAATAATATTCAACCTCTCAAACGACTTTCCCTCAGGGAGGAAGTCTATCAAACACTTAAACACAATATCGTTATGCTTGAATTTCAGCCGGAACAAAAGCTTCAGGATAAAGAACTGGCTGAGCAATTTGGAGTTAGCCGCACTCCTGTTCGAGAAGCATTAAAAAGGCTCGAAGATGAAGGCCTTGTCCAAACGACACCCGGTTCTTCTACAAAAGTGGCTCCATTAAACCTTGAGGAGGCAAAACAATCTTTTATTGTCGTCGCAGCTCTTCATGCACTTGCTGCTAAGCTGGCTTGTACTTTGTTACAAGAAGAAGATATGGGCGAACTAACCAAACATAATCAATCTCTGGAACATGCAATCAAAACAAGAAATGTACTTAAAGCGATCGAAGCGGATGAAGCATTTCACTCCGTTTTTTTAAAACGGGCGAATAATTTAGAGCTAGAACGTGTTGTAAAACAAACAAGCGCCAAAATTCAGCGTCTGGAAATCGCTCGCTTTTCTTCTCTTTCCAGCCTTGCTTCCGTTGATCAGCACAAAGAAATCATAAACGCTTGCTGTCAAAAAGATTCCGCACTGACATCACAGCTTGTCGAAACAAACTGGCTGACACTAGGTGAAGCGCTGACAAGTGAGGAGGAATCAAAGTGAAGCCTCTTTTATTAGGCGTTGCTGCATCATTCTTTTTTGCTTTTACATTCGTTTTAAATCGAGCGATGGATTTATCTGGAGGCAGCTGGGCGTGGAGCGCATCTCTGCGCTATTTTTTTATGGTACCTCTTTTGCTTGTGCTTGTTTATTTTTGGGGTGGCATCAAACCTGTGGTGGCAGAAATAAAAGCCCAGCCGCAAAAATGGCTGCTTTGGAGCACGGTTGGATTTGGCTTATTTTACGCTCCTCTTTGTTTTGCTTCAGCCTACGGTCCCGGCTGGCTTATTGCAGGCACTTGGCAAATTACAATTTTATCGGGGTCTCTCCTAGCTCCTTTGTTTTACAAGGAAGGAAAGAAGCGAGGAGCCATTCCTTTTAAACAGCTAGGTTTTTCGTTTATTATTTTAATAGGCGTTATGCTCATGCAGCTTGAGCATGCGACTGAGCTGTCGGCTGCTACTGCCTTGCTTTGTACCATTCCCATTTTGATTGCCTCTTTTGCGTACCCGCTTGGCAACCGTAAAATGATGGAGGTGTCGTCACTTAATACGTTTCAGCGCGTGCTTGGAATGACACTTTCAAGCCTGCCGTTTTGGATTATTCTTTCTGTCTATGCCTACGTGACCGATGGACTACCAAAAACAACTCAGATGTATCAAAGCAGTTTAGTTGCTTTACTTTCAGGAGTATGTGCAACGGTTTTATTTTTTGCGGCAACCGACCTTGTTAGAAAAGATTCTCAAAAGTTAGGTGCAGTTGAAGCTACACAATCGATGGAAGTTTTATTTGCCCTGCTAGGAGAGGTCTTCCTTCTATCAAGTCCTTTACCATCGATTCTTTCTTGGGTTGGAATGGGAGTTATCATAGGAGGCATGGTGCTTCACAGCTACCAAACGAGTCATAAAAAAGCTATACCGCAAAAAGAATTGACCTACTAATCAATAACAAAAAAGAGCGTCTCAGTCGGCGCTCTTTTTGTTTATACAACAGATCTTCTTTCTAAATTGAAGACATTCACCTGCTCAGCATCAAAGCGGCTTAGCAACGAATCTACTCCGTACTCAAGTGCAAAAGCACGTTCATTTTCTGAAATCGGAACGGCCTGCAGGAACGTTACTTTTTTATCAGATAGTTCAATCGTTGAGAAATTATCCCATAAAAACGGCGGAATCAGCAAAATGTGTTGCATATGAAAGCTGTCATCAAGAACCGTGATAACATCTTTATAAATAGCTCCTGGGAAGATGGACACATGAGATTTCATCATATGGAAAATACAGTTAGCTAAAATAGCAGAATAAATACCGAATTCCTCATGACAAGCCCCAACGATTTCAATTCGAAGTGGGATCCCTCCAACTGTATAGCCTGTCGGACATTGATGTCCACCGAGCGTTGCATACGCGGTTACATCTTGACGCGGATGATTTTCACACGCCACAACGTGAATACCATGCTTTTTTCTTTCATCTGAATAATCTTCAATTCGATCCTTTTGACCAAATACATCTATTGCTTTATGTATAATTAATTCTTCATCTTTTGTAAAATTACTCATACAAAACCTCCTTGCTTGCGACCTTAAAAAGCTCCCTACTGTACAGCATATACTACTGGACTCGCTTGCGATATAGTTTTTAGAAAATGTGATAGAAATGTTATCGTTTCGTAACATACTATGAAATTGTCTCAAGAAGCAAACAAGAAACCTTAACCAATTTTTTCTTTTCTCATAAAAAAATAGAGCCTGCACCATGGCAGCCTCTATTTTTTATGACATTATTATGAAATAATTTGTAATTCTTTTGGGTACTTCGTTAACGTTTCGTATCCATCTTTTGTAATGATTACATCATCTTCGATACGCACGCCTCCAAGTCCTGGAATATAGATACCCGGTTCAATTGTATACACCATGCCTTCTTGAAGCACATCATCATTGTTGCGGCTCATTGAAGGAAACTCATGCACGCTGATACCAAGACCATGACCAAGACGATGCAAGAAATACTCTCCATACCCTGCTTCTGTAATAATATTGCGTGCTACCATGTCCAAGTCGCCAATGCGAGTGCCGGGCTTTGAAGCTTCAAGAGCTGCCTGCTCAGCGCGCTGTACCGTTTCATAGATTTCTTTTTGCTTATCATTAATAGACTTGTAAGCGACTGTACGCGTAATATCTGAACAGTATCCGTCTAGCACTACACCTAAATCGAACAGAACCATATCTCCTGGCTTTAAGGTGCGAAGACCTGGATTCCCGTGCGCTTCTCCCGTTTTTTCACCAAATAAAACCATCGTTGAAAACGACATCTCACGAATTCCTTTTCGCTTCAACTCGTATTCAATTTTAGCTAGAACATCCATTTCCGTAACGCCTTCTTTTAAAGCAGCTACGCCTACTTCTACACCAAAATCAGCTAAGGCAGCTGCCTTTTGCAGAATCTCAACTTCATGCTCATCTTTAATTAAACGCAGCTGATTTAATTTCTCTTCTGCTCCGACTAGCTCAGCATTTGGATATAAGCTAAGCAGTTCTTCGGCTCTCGCATACAGCAGCTGCTCCTTCTCTACAGCAACCTTTTTCACATCTATTACGTTTCGTTTATGTAAAGCTTCTTTAATAAGTTCCCAAGGATTTTGATGATCTTCATATCCAATCACATCAAACTTCCAGCCGGCTTCTTTTGCTTGTCCTACTTCCATTGATGGACAAACAAGCATCGGCTCCGCTTCGTTAAACACAAATAAGCCAAGCAAACGCTCATGCGGATCCGTGTGAAATCCAGTTAAATAAAATACGTTTTCCGTTGACGAAATAAAGGCCGCTTCTACATTCTTTTCTTCCAGCCACGATACGACTTTTTGTAAACGTGCTTCCATTAAAAAAACCCCTTTCATTGTGCAATATTACTATTATAACATAGTTATTTAGCAATATTGTACAATGAATAGAGGTTAAGATAAAGCCGCGTGAAGAGTAGTAAGCTGCTCTTTAATCGCTTTTCGCTGAATACTTACTTTCATCAGCCAGCCATTTTCTCCGTATCTATAAATAAATTCGTACGTACCTTTAGGAAAATATTCTTTTACCAGCATGTCTCGGTTTTCAACAAATCCCGGATCGCCAATAAAATAGGTACCTTCTTCAAGCGAAAGCTCATGAACTTTTTTTTCTAGCTGCTTCTCTTCGTCTTCGTCATCATCTATCACAATGTGCAGACCGCATTCATCACGCACAACATCAAATTCACCGTTTTGTTCAAGCTCAAGCACCGGCACCACTTGCCCATTCACCGTTAGGAGCTGCTTCGTTCCTTCAAGAACCTGGGACCAATGATCATCGTATAGAGTAGAAGAATAAAAAACATAGCCCTGAGATTTATACAATAAAAGCAGCTGCTCAAAATGATTTTTCACTTGTTCTTTATCAAACAGAATAACAAAATGCTTTCGATAGAAAAAACTTGTAAAAGGCAGAATAGACGATTGATTAAGCTCTTTAATTATTTCAGCACTATCTTTACCTGAAATAATAGCTCCGGTCAATTCCCCCGCGCCGTAAGGTTTCCAATGACTTAACGCCGCTTCTGGAATCAGCACAAGGTTCGAAGATGACACATATATACTCATTCGCTTCACTCCTTTTTTCTACATTTAGACCTATATTCGATTCTCCGCAAACAGAGACTTTCCTCTTATTCCATTCTTAAAAGACAGAACTTTTTCCCTAACTATGATAGATTATAACAAATTTTTCAGAAAAAAATAACCTTTATTTCCTCTTTCTTCTATTTGCGTATTTCTCTTATTTTAGCTGTCTCTGCGGATTTACTAGTGAACGTACTTGCTAATCTAATTCCTTAGTGTTAATTTTATTATGTCGTTTTATAATTTTTTGCATAATGGGTTTCAAACAAAAAAGTATTAATATTTTTGAATGCGATGGTGAGACATTTGGAAGAACGTACAGAACGTAAACAACATAAAAGAAAAAAGCAAAGAAAAAAGAAACGCTTTAGAAAGCTACTTCTTTTCTTTCTCATTCTTGTAATCGCCGCTGGTGCGTATGTGTATTATCAATACCAACAAGGGTTAGCAGAAGCAGACGGAGCTTTTGGAAAAGATGGACAGTTTAATTTTAATGGTGCAAGTGCCAATTTAGATAGCATGAATGTGCTACTTCTTGGAATTGACTCTCGAGGTGAAGAACATTCGCGTGCCGATACGATCATGATTGCTCATTATGACAAAGACAGCAATCAGCCTAAAATTGTGTCTTTGATGCGTGATTCATATGTGGATATTCCAGGACACGGCAAAAACAAATTAAATTCAGCCTATGCATTTGGCGGGCCTGAATTAATGCGTAAGACAATTAAAGAAAACTTTGGCGTAGATGTAAACTATTATGCCGTTGTTGATTTTAAAGGTTTTTCTAAAGTTGCCGATACGATTGCCCCTGAGGGAATTACGGTTACCGTGCCGCACGAAATGTCATCAGGAATTGGCATGACGCTAAAACCTGGAAAACAAACTCTTCACGGAGATAAATTACTAGGATACGTGCGATTCCGACATGATAGCCAAAGTGATTTCGGGCGCGTGAAGCGTCAACAAGAAGTTATCGGTAAATTAATGGATGAAGCTCTTCAAGTAAAGACGCTGGCGAAAGCTCCTAAGCTATGGGGAGTCATTGATCCATATGTGGATACAAATATTCCGCCAAAAACATTTATCGTGATAGGAAAAGATTTTTTAGTTGGAAATCAGCCAGATTTAAAATCTCTTCGTTTACCGGTTGAAGGTTCCTATTCAAATGAACGAATATCCGGTATTGGTGCTGTTTTAAGCATCGACCTTGAAGAAAATAAACAAGCATTACAGTCATTTTTAAATTAGGAAAAGGTGTCCATTAACGGACACCTTTTTTATACTATTCAAAAAAACTTCTATTTTTCCTTCCTATCCTTCAAAAAAATTTCAGCTTCGACAAAAAATAGAGATGGAATCAAGCAATTTTCTAGCAATCAGCTGCTTACTTTGAGTTCTATTTTTTCTCCTGTATGCGTATATGAAATAAGAAGCACTTCTGTTTTTATTTTTTAGTCAAGGAGATGAAAGTATGAAATTATATGGTTTTCAATCTGAAGAAGAGCGTTCCTTTCTTCATTCCACCTATAAAGTAAACCCGCTGCTTTCTCATACTGGAGATGTCAAAATCAGCTTTTTATCTTTTCAAGAAAATGATTATACACCTCGTCAAGAAGCTACGATTCCACAGCTTCTTTTAGTCGTTCACGGCGAAGGCTGGGTAGCTGGCGATAACGGACTGAAAATTTACATTAAACAAGGTGAATCAGCATTTTGGAGAGCCGGGGAATCGTTTGAAGTCGGGAGTCTAACGGCTATGACGGGATTGCTAATTGAAGGATTAGATATTGCTCCTCAAAAGCTGCTTACTTCTTTTTCACGAACAAATGTAAATTAAAAAGCCGCTGTGACGCGGCTTTTTTTATTGTCTTAATAATTGAGCGTAGTTTTCTGCACTATCTTGAATGACTTTTTCGCTCAATTCACCGCCTGCTCCTTGAAATAAAAACGGAGTTTGGAACTTCATGCCTGTTAAATTTGCCGTAGCTTGAAACGGAAGAAGCAGATTACTCATTGGATAACGGTTGTAGCCGCCTTCTTGATAAGCTTCTGCAGGTCCTCCTGTCGAAGTAGCTACGATAAACTCTTTTCCATGAAGTTTAGTGCCTTTGCTGCCATAAGCCCATCCGTATGTTAATACAACATCTTGCCACTCTTTTAAGAGTGCTGGTGAGCTGTACCAGTAAAACGGAAATTGAAACACAATACGATCGAATTGAACAACTAACTCCTGCTCTTTTTCTACATCAATTTTAAAATCAGGATAGTTTGCGTATAAATCATGAACGTGTACATTCTCTTCTTTCTTTAATCTCTCTGCCCACGCTTTATTAATGCGAGAAGATGCTAAATTTGGATGCGCTAAAATAACCAGTGTTTTCATTTTGATACTCTCCTTCTAATGTCTGTGCTTGCTTTATTCTTTTCTGTTTTTTACGTTTGCCTCTAACAGCTTGTTCAGTCGTTTTTTTCCTTTTCATTCAGGAAATCCTAGCTAGTTTACACTTATAAATTACCAGTATTAGCATTTCTCTTCAACAAAATTGATTTCCCTTTGATTTTCTTATGTATCCAAAACGGCAGATAAAGCACAAGAAAGCTAAGAATCATAATTCCTTCAATCGATACTAAATACAAAGGATGAGGTCCAAGAACATCCAGCAAGGAAGCGTGCTCTGGCTTTTTCATCATGTATAAATAATTCGCCCCAAGTAAACGGTTGATGGCATAGATAAATCCTCCGTACAGATTAACAAATACTACGCTTACCCATAAAGAACGAAACGTCGGCTCATATCTGCAGGTAGCAATTAGCATACAGCAAGCAAGTACCACACCGCCATGCGATACATAAAACTGCACATAGCGAAACTGGGCATACGCATAGCCCCCAAGATCAGGGGTAATCATCGCTTGAACAGAGCTGCTGATTCCTGCGAAGTACACAAAATTAAAAAGAAACCTGTTTTTGGTTATCAGCATAACAGCAGCCAGCAGCACGACTATATCACTGAGCTGAAGAGGCAAGGAAGCTTTAGCAGACCACTGATGACATCTGATTTCCCAAGCCTGGTAGGCGGTTTCTGAAGCAATTAGAACGAGTGAAAGCAAAACGAACACAAATCTCTTTTTTCGCAGCTGCTTTCGACACAAAAAAATAAATGCTCCTATGATCACGATAATGGCTAAAGTTACAAGATGTTCCACTGAAAAAAGCTGAAAGGAATGTTGTACAGGATGACACGCAAAAAATAAATTCATAAAAGCGCCTCCCTTCTATCAGAAAACAAATTCGGTACCTTTAGCTTGTTCACATGGGTTCATTTTCATTAATGCTTCTCTCGCATTAAAAAGAGATTGAAACATAACGAAATGACGCCAATCTAAAGACGTACGAATGGAGTAAATGATCGAGTATGAATCACTTCTTGCACCGCATTTGATTTCCATGCATGGCTTCGCTTTCCGCGGGAATCTTCGCGTTGCCTTCCAATCAACTATTAGAAGCAACTAAAATAAAAAGATCCGAACGATTTATCATTCGGATCTTCTTTGAACTAACATACTGTTGTCCTAGCTCTGTTTCTTCGTTATTACTCTTTAATTAATCCTTTTTTTACTAAGAATTGATGAGCAACTTCTTCAGCCGTTTTTCCTTTTGCATTTACTTGATAGTTCATTTCACGCATTTCGTCATCACTGATTTTACCGCCCAGTTGATTTAAGATTTTTTTCAGTTCAGGATGCTCTTTTAGCGTATCTTCACGAAGCACAGGCGCTCCTTGATACGGAGGGAAGAACTGCTGGTCGTCTTTTAAGACTTTGAGACCAAACTGTTTGATTTCAGGATCCGTTGCGTAAGCATCAAGCATGTTAATATCGCCTTTTTCTACAGCGCGATAGCGAAGCTTCGGCTCCATCGTTTTAATATTCGGGAAGGTAAGGCCATATTCTTTTTGAATGCCTACGTAGCCGTCTTCACGATCTTTAAACTCAAGCGTAAATCCTGCTTTTACTTTATCTGTTGCGTTTGCCAAATCTGAAACGGTCGTTAGATTATTTTCTTTTGCAAATTCCTTTGTTACGGTCAATGTGTACGTATTATTAAACTTCATTGGATCTAAATAGACAAGGCCGAATTTCTTTTGAAATCCTTCTTTTGCCTGCCTGTACACCTCTGTTTCATCTTTGCTGTCCGGCTGTTCCTTTAGATGCGTCACAATGGCTGTACCCGTATATTCAGGGTATAAATCAATTTCCTTGTTACGCAGAGCCTCAAATACAAATACCGTTTTCCCAAGCGACGAACGAAGATTTACTTTCATATCGGTTTGATCTTCAATTAATTCTTTATACATATTAATTAAAATATCTTGTTCTGCGCCAATTTTCCCTCCGATAACAAGGTCTGGTTTTGTTGCGCTCATCGCTGCAAACGGAGAAACAAGAATGAGTATTAATACGATGATCATAATAAACGAGCGTTTTTTGGATCCTTTTTTAGCTGAGTGTTCAATCGTTCGCAGAATTCCATCAAAAATAAGCGCTAATAATGCTGCTGGAATGGCTCCTAATAAAATCAAACTATTGTCGCTTCGGTCAATACCAAGCAAAATTAAGCTTCCAAGTCCGCCCGCTCCGATAAGAGCCACGATTGTCGCTGTGCCAATAATGAGGACCATTGCTGTACGAATTCCGGCCATAATGACAGGAAGCGCTAGAGGAAGTTCTACTTTGATTAATCGTCTCCATGAGTTCATCCCCATGGCTTTGGATGCTTCAATTAAAGATGGGTCCACTTCTTTAATTCCGGTATATGTATTTCGTACAATAGGAAGAAGCGAATATAAAAACAGTGCAATAACCGCGGGAAAGGTTCCAATTCCGACAAGAGGAATCAGTAATCCTAATAAAGCGAGTGAAGGAATGGTTTGCAGTACGGCTGTTACGCCAATGATCGGTTCAGCAATGCGGTCATGCCTCGTTAAGTACAGTCCAAGCGGCACTGAAATTAATACGGCGATAACAAGAGCCAGTACTGATATTTGAATGTGTTCCAGAAGAGCTTGAAACAGTGCATCTCCTCGTTGATCCAATAATGTGCTTAGTGCATTCATCACAGCGTTCCTCCTTCTTTCGTTTTATCAGAAAGAAACGCTAATAGAGTTTTACGCGTTACAACGCCAATGCGTTTGCTCCCTTTTTTCACAGCTATTGCTTCATGGTCGTAAAGGGCGTCCATTGCCTGCTGAACAGTGGCGGTTGAAGCTAGCTCTTCAGTAGGTTCTACGTCTGGCTGTTCACTTTCTTTGACAAACATATCCAATGTCTCAAATAAAGCATTTCCTTGATTTCCAATAAACGTTTTTACAAATTCATTTTTAGGCTTTTGAATGAATTCCTCCGGGGTTCCAACTTGAACAATTTCCCCGTCTTTCATTAGGCAGATACGATCTCCAAGCGTCATCGCTTCGCTCATATCGTGCGTAACAAACACAAATGTTTTTTTGATTTTTTCTTTTAAACTAATAACATCTTGCTGAAGCTGTTCGCGGCTTAACGGATCGAGGGCACTAAAGGGTTCGTCCATTAAAATAACGGGGGGATCAGCTGCGAGGGCACGTGCTACACCTACACGTTGCTGCTGGCCACCTGAAAGCTCAGACGGCTTTCGGTTTCGATACTGCTTTGGGTCTAGTCCTACCAAGGTAAGCAGTTCATCAATGCGCGTTTTTATTTTGTTTTTCTTCCAATGCTTCATCTCGGGTACAATAGCTATATTTTCAGCGATGGTCATATGAGGAAAAAGAGCAATTTGCTGCAGGACATAACCAATGTTCCAGCGTAGCTCATGTATGTTGTGATCCGATACGAGCTTATCTTTTATGTATAGTTCTCCTTCGGTAATATCATGAAGACGGTTAATCATTTTTAAGGTGGTTGTTTTCCCACACCCACTCGGACCAATTAAAACGAAAAACTCTCCTTCTTTAATTTCTAGATTAATATTTTTCACGGCGGTCGTACCGTCTGGATATTGCTTTGACACATTCTTAAACGTAATCAAATTATCGTTCACACTCCCTGTTGAAATTTAACCCCTAGTTTCGTATACCCAATACTTAGAGGCAATAAACATTCTTTTAAGAATATTTCTAAATATGATTCATAAGACATAGTGAAGAAGATACACATGTTTTCTCACAGCATCCTAATAAGGCTATCAAACTGTTAAATTTTTCACGAGGCGGAGAAGAATTTTAAAGCCAACACAAATAAAAAAACCTTCTTTCAACAAGAAAGAAGGTTTTTTAGTATGCTAGCGACAGGGATCGAACCTGCGACCTCTTGCTTACCATGCAAGTGCTCTACCTACTGAGCTACACCAGCGTCTTGGAAAATTATATCACGTTTAAATTCATTTAGGAAGCGCTTTTTTAATTTTTTTATTGGTATATTCTCTAATTTGCATCTTTTGAAATTCGCACTTTCTACAAAGTTCCATATTTTATGTTAGAACTCCTTACATAAATTGTGTGAATTTTCTTTTTTTATATTACCCTTAGTAAAAGAGCTTACAAAAGAAGGGAAGAAAATAGATGGAACAACAACCAACCATGACCAAATCAAAAACGGCAACTCCCTACCCAAGAGGCTGCACGTTCAGCCTGGAAGATTGGACGACGCTCGCTAAGTATTGGTACCCCGTCGCACGCTGCAGTGATGTAACAGAGAAACCAACGTCGGTAAAATTGCTAGACGTAAATCTAGTTCTATACCGTACCACACACAAAGTAGTAGCGGCTCGTGATTTATGCGTTCACCGAGGCACCCCGCTTAGCATGGGCTGGGTGGAAGATGATGAAATTGTCTGTCCTTACCACGGCTTCCGCTATGCAACGGACGGCGCATGTACATCGATTCCAGCTCACCCTGATGCCAACATTTCTCCCCGCCTGTGTATGGCCGTCTATCCGGTTATTGAACGATTTGGATTAGTGTGGACGTCGCTTACAGGAGAACAAGATAACCTGCCTTACTTCGATGCGTGGGAGGACCCTGATTTTCAGCAAATTGTTTGTCCGAGCTTTGATATCATGGGTTCGGCCGGTCGTCAAATGGAAGGCTTTTTAGACGTAGCTCATTTTGCTTGGGTGCACACGGACACATTTGGTGATCGAAACAACGCCTTTGTGCCTAAATATAAAGTAAGCGAAACAGACTATGGGCTTCATGTAGAATATACGAGCACCGTGAGCAATTATTCCAAAGAACAGCAGCATTTAAATCCACCTGATTTTAAATGGCTTCGCGTCTTTGATGTTTATCCGCCGTTTACAGCTACGCTAAAAGTATACTTCCCAGAAGGCGCAGAGCTGTGGATTATGAATGCAGTCTCCCCTATTTCAGCCCGCGAAACACGTTTATTCGCACCAATCGCTCGAAACTTTGACAAAGATTCTCCCGTTGAAGGTGTGTATGACTTTAACCTTCGCGTCTTTGACGAAGACCGTGAAATGGTTGAAAACCAAAAACCTGAAGACTTGCCTTTAGACCTGCAGATGGAAGCGCATATTATGGCTGATCAAACGTCCATCGGCTACCGGAAATTATTAAAGAAAATGGGCTTAAGCTTTAGATATACAAGCTAAAAAAACCCCCGCTGTCTCAGCGGGGATTTCTTTTTCATTTAGCAAACTGCTCGCGTCCTGCTTTTTCCTTTATTAATTCATCTTCACTTGCCGGCGTGGCGCGTTTCATAAACAATGAAAGAATTAAGGCAACCACCACTAGTACTACTGAGACGGCAAACGCATCGTTAATTCCTTGTACCATTGCCTGCATCCCAATTTGTTCTTCCATTTGAGCTGCCCCGGCTGCCGTTGCATTCGCTGCTCCTGCTCCGCTCATTGCATCTTGAGCGAGCTCTCTTGCATGCGTAGCTGTACGATTTGACATCACTGTTACTAAAAGAGCCGAACCAATAGCTCCTGATACTTGTTGAAGCGTGTTATTCATCGCAGTACCATGGGGATTAAAGCGCTGCGGCAGCTGATTTAATCCGTTTGTCATAACCGGCATCATCACCATAGACATTCCGAACATGCGAAGCGTGTAAAGCGTAATGAGCGTTGTATACGTCGTATCAAGCTCTAAGTTACTGAAGAAATACGTGGTAACAGCTGTAATCGTTAGACCCGTTACAGCCAGTGCACGCGCTCCAAATTTATCAAATAATTTTCCGGTAATCGGTGACATCACACCCATTAGTAGCGCACCTGGAAGCATTAATAATCCTGAATGAAGCGGAGAAATGCCTCGTACCGTTTGAACATAAATTGGCATTAGCAGCATGGCTGAGAATAATGCCATTGTAATTACCATCGAAATCGTTGATGATAAAGCAAACATTGGATATTTAAAAATGCGGAATTCAAGCATAGGTGTTTTCAGCTTAAACTGACGCGTAATAAATAAAATCAGAGCCACAGCTCCTACAATAATGGTGCCATATACTTCTACAGAATCCCAGCCTTTATCCCCTGCTGAGCTAAACCCGTATAGAAGTCCTCCAAATCCAATTGTAGATAACACAAGTGATAGGAAATCCAAATTGATTTCCACTTTTTCTTTTTTGTCTTTTAATAGGAAGAAAGCGCCTATTAATACAATTGCCGCGATTGGCGTAACAAGGTGGAACAGCATTCTCCACTCATAGTGTTCAATTAGCCACCCTGATAAGGTAGGACCAATTGCCGGAGCAAAAATCATAACTAAACCGAAAATACCCATCGCAGCTCCGCGTTTTTCTAATGGAAAACTTGTTAGCAATACGTTCATTAAAAGTGGCATCATAATGGCCGCGCCTGATGCTTGAATAATACGAGCGGTTAACAAGATAGAAAATACGGGCGAAGCACCAGCGAGTATTGTTCCTGCTGTAAATAAAGTCATCGCCGTTAAAAATAACCCTCTGACAGAATAACGCTGAATTAAAAAAGCAGTAGTTGGAATCATAATACCATTCACTAACATATAACCAGTAGAAAGCCACTGGACAGTTGACGTTGTCACATCTAAATCTTTCATGATCGACGGCAGCGCCACATTTAATAACGTTTCATTCAACAATGAGATAAAAGCGCCAATTAACAAAATAGCAATTATGCCATAAGGCGGCTTTTCCATTTGATTTATCGATTGACTCATTATTGTACCCCCTTATACTTTAAGTTCATTTTTTTAGACACATGTTCTACATAGAGTATATTATACTGTGAGTTCAATTTATGCAAGTGAAAAATCCTGCGTTAATTTTCTTTATTTACTGAGCTTTTTTTAACGGTACAGTCCTTTTACATCAATACATATACGCAATATCATAATTCGCTTCAAAAAGAACATTTGTGTAAACGCTTTAAATCATGTATCATAAAGTTGGACTATGAGTCTAATTTTATATTTAGGTGATAATAATGAATAACCGAAAACAGCAAGTTGTAAAAAATGCACACCATCTCTTCGTTGAAAAAGGATTTCAAGCTACTTCTATTCAAGACATCATTGATTATAGCGGCATTTCAAAAGGAACATTCTACAACTATTTTTCTTCAAAAAATGAATTATTAATCGCTGTTTTCACATGGCTTCATACGACCATTGAACAAGAGCGGAATCAGCTGCTGGTTGGTAAAAGTCTGAACGATGTAGATATATTTGTTAAACAAATTGATGCACAGATGAAAAACCATCACAAACATAAATTTTTTACATTACTTGAAGAAGTATTTGTTTCCAATGACCCTGATTTAAAAGCATACATAAAAAAAACCCAGTTTATTGAAGTAAACTGGTTCTACAAACGGTTCATTGATTTATTTGGAGAAGAAAAAAAACCGTACCTGCTAGATTGCGCAATTATGTTTCTTGGCATGCTTCATCGCAACTTTCACTATAATTTTATGGTTAACGGCACAAGTACCGATCCGCATGAAATTATAAGCTACAGTGTCAAGCGCCTGCTTCCTCTTGTAGACGAAGTAGCAAATTCAGGAGACATTTTGCTCGATCCTCAAACGATTAAAGAATGGCTTCCATCTTGCCCGAATACTAAAAATCAAATAGAACAGGACATTTCTGCAGCACTTATCGATTTAAAAAAGCAGGTTCACAAACAATTTACGGATGAATTTGAACGTCAAAAATGTACAGAGCTTATTAGTTTTATTGAAGAAGAGCTGTTTAAACAGTCGACTCCCCGGAAGTTTGTTGTGGATAGTGCCCTTCAATCATTAAAGCAGCTGTCTATGAACCAAAGTAAGACACCGCTAGAGGATCTGCAGGCAATGATTGACCAGTATGTGAGTGAACTTCATTAAAAACAAATGAAAGTCACGTTCATCATAATAACCAAAAACGAACGATTAATTAAATTAATCGTTCGTTTATAATTCTAACTAAAATATTTTTACCCCAGCCTCTTTTTTATTTCCCTCCAGTAAACGAGATTCCTTTAATAAAATATTTGTTAAAAAACGCATAAATGAGCAAAATTGGAAGGGTAAAAACCATGGAAGCTGCCATAATATAGTTCCAATAACTGATATACTGACCTTTGAATGTGTTGAGACCTAAAGTCAATGTGAACATATTTTCATCAGACATCACAATTAAAGGCTTCATAAAGTCATTCCAAAACCCCATAAACACAAAAATTGTTTGTGCTGCTAGCGCAGGCTTTGCAAGTGGAAGGACTATTTTGAAGAATGTTCCAAACTTTGATAACCCATCTAACTCCGCTGCTTCTTCAAGTTCTTTTGGGAAATTGATAAAAAATTGACGCATCATAAATATAAAAGTCGCATTTACCATTCCTGGTACAATCATTCCCTGATAGGTATTTAACCAGCCTAACTCTTTTAAAATTAAAAAATTAGGAATCATGGTTACTTGTCCAGGAATCATAAGCACAGCTAAAATAATAATAAACAAACTTTTCTTTCCCGGGAAACTGAGGCGTGCAAGGGCATAACCAGCCATTGAGTTAAATAGCAAATTCAGAGCTGTTCCTACAACAGCAATAAATAAGCTATTAAACATCCAGCGAGGGAACAGCTTTTGTTCCACAAAAATTTGTTTATAGTTGTCTAGCGTAAAGTGTTTCGGAATAAAGTTCACCGTACCTGACACAATTTCTTCAAGCGTTTTGAAAGAAGCTGACAGCGCCCAAATAAATGGGATCAGCGTAATCAGCGCGTATATGCTTAAAATCGTATATAAAATGAGGACTCCCGTTTTCTTCTTCACTTTTTCTTCCCCCCTTAGTACATACTTTCTTCTTTTGAAAACTTCCGCTGAATAACCGTTGCCACCAAAATCACGAGCGCCAGCATAAAGGCTAGTGCTGCAGCATACCCCATGGTACCTAAATTTTTAAATGCATATTGATAAATAAGAAGAACAACAGTCAGAGTGGAGTTATTAGGACCTCCTGAGCCTCCTGAGAAAATAAATGATTGATCAAATAACTGAAACGTACCAATTAGTCCCATGATCACTACGAACGATGTAACCGGCCTCAGATTTGGAACTGTAATATGCCAAAATCGTTGAAACACATTAGCCCCATCCAACTGAGCTGCTTCATACAGCGAATCGGGTACGTCCTGCAAAGCTGCCAAATAAATAACCATAAAAAATGGCGCTGTTGCCCAGATGTTCATAATCATAATGGCAATTAAAGCAACTTGCGGATCTCCAAGCCAATTGTAAGTTGGAAGACCAACAAACTTTAGAAACTCGTTCACAATCCCATTCTGATTGTACATCCACATAAAAATAAGCGTTAATACAGCCGATGATGTAAGCGTAGGTAAAAAATAAATAATGCGAAAAACTTTTTCTGCTTTTAGCCCTGCATTTAATGTGGCAGCCAGTATAAGTGCCAATGCGGTTTGTACCGGTACAACAATTACTACATACTTCACCGTATTCCAAAGAGCAATTTTAGCTTTGTCATCTTCAAGAACCTTCATGTAGTTCTCAAGCCCTCGAAAATGAAACTCAGTTCCTCCCAGCAATTGAACTTTATGTAAAGACAAAAAGATGGCATAAAAAATAGGTGCAATAACAAACAGCAATAGTACAAACAGTGTAGGTGTCATAAAAGCATATCCTTGCCCTACATCACGAGGTTTGTACGTTCGTATTTTTCCGTTTTTCATTTCCTCCACTCCCCCGCCTAGCCTTATTCATAAATACTAATCTCTTGATTTGCCTGCTTTTGTGCTTTTTTCAAAGCTGTTTCTAAATCACTTTGTCCCAAAAAGGCGCTTAAAAACTGGTTATTAAAGTTATTCATGATAATAGGCAAATACGGACCATCTTGCCAGACAGTTGCATAAGCAGCTCCTTTTACTAATGGACCTCGTTTTTCGTCTTCAGCAAAACCAAGCTTATCCGCTACGGATTTTCTTGTTGGCAATGCATAACCCTTACTTGTCCAAGTTTCCATTCCTTCTTTCCCGGTTAAGTACTGGATAAGCTCCCAAGACGCTTTTTTCTTTTTTGAGTCGGCATTCATTACATACGCGACCGTAAATGCCATCGTATTTTTATGACCGTTTATTGTCGGAACTTCCGCTGTACCGTAATCAAGTTTTGGGAAGGACTCCTGTAAAAATGGAATCATCCAATTTCCTTCAATCACCATAGCTACTTTTTGTTGTGCAAACATGTCCGTACCTGAATTTGCGCCTACATCAGAGGGTTGTACAGACGTTTTATCTTTTAAATGCTGATCGATGAGCGGCTGAAGAGAATCCACGACTTCTTTCGTAGCAAAGTTTGCCTTATTGTTCTTTACAACGTCTCCTCCGTTTGCCTGCGCCATGTAGAAGATACGCGCTAATTCGGGCGTGACACCAAACGCTTGAATCCCTTTCTTTTTAAATACCTTTGACACCTCTTCAAACTCATCCCATGTTTTTGGTACTTCTACTCCCGCTTCTTTAAATAGCTTTTTGTTATAAAATAAGCCTAATGTGGAGTAATCTTTCGGAAAACCATACGTCTCTCCATTTTTTTGAAACGCTTTCAATAATGGTTTCTCAAAATCCTGAACATCAAAATCAGATTTTACATAAGAATTTAAAGGTTCTAAAACCCCTGTATTAATAAGACCAGGCGCTTCAAGTGCATCAAGATAAAAAACATCTGGACCGTTTCCGCCGATTAAACGCGTTTTTAAAATATCCATGTATTGATCAGTGATTACTTCATGCTTCACATGAATGGAAGGATGAAGATTTTCAAAGTCTTGAATAGTTTGATTAAGCAGCTTCGTCTCTGTGGGGTTGCCTCCCCAGCCGGCTAATACAATTTCGACTTGACCATTTTTCCCAGAAACTTCTTGTACATTTGAACATCCAGTTAAAGTTACTCCGGCTACTGCCAGAAGCAAACTTAAAGCGAGTACCCACTTCTTCATTAGCTGTCTCCTTTCATTTCATTGACCTGCGGCTTATTAAGTGACGCTTAATAAGCCGCCGTCGTATTAACCTACATGAGCTCTTACTTTACATTGAGATAGAAGCTCGTATTTTGTCGTATTTTCCTTCACGTAAATAATAGTTTCGCTTCCTTCTTTTTTAACCGTTAATGAAAGTTTTCCACTGCCAATCACAAGGTTTTCTACAGAGATTTCATTCATATCGTCTATGAGCAAGGGATTTATCTGTATAGTACCTGCTGTACTATCAGGAAACAGTCGCAGTATTGCCTGTACGAAAGCTAAAGGCGTGCCGGCTGCCCAAGCTTGAGGTGAACAGGCAACGGGATATTTGACAGGTTTCCCAAGGTTACTTGAATAGCCGCAGAATAATTCAGGAAGACGGTCGTACTCAAAATGCTCAGCTGCATCAACCAGCCCTTCTATAACTTTATTGGCTTCTGGTTGCTTGTTCGCCTTACTCAACCCAAGAACAATTAAACTATTATCGTGCGGCCAAATGCTCCCGTCATGATAACTCATTGGATTATAACCGGCTTCTCCTTCCGCCATTGTACGAATTCCATATCCCGAAAACATAGATTCTGATACTAGCCTTTCTGCTACTCTGTTCAGCTTCTCCTCATCCATCATCTCGGCTAAAAGTACATGACCTGGATTTGACGTAACTGTTCCTACTTGATGTTTATGTTCATCGAGTGCAATTGCATAGAATGACACGTCTTCCATCCAAAAGGCTTCATTGAACTTTTTACGCAGCTGCTCGGCTTCTTCACGTAATTTATTTGCTTCATTTGTTTTGTTTAACTCATCATATAAAGAAGCAATACCCATTTTCGCTTGATATACATAGCCTTGTACTTCCACTAAAGCAATGGGAGTTTTGGCATATTCACCGCTGCGATGGACAACAGAATCTCCTGAGTCTTTCCATCCTTGATTAGCAATTCCTTTACTCGACTCCTGATGGTATTCAAGAAATAAATCACCGTCTCGATCTCCATATTCATTGATCCATGTCAAAGCTCCATCAATAGTCATTTGCATTTCTTGTACAAACTCGAAGTCTCCCGTCCACTTCACATATTCCGTTAACAAAATTAAAAATAATGGTGTCGCGTCGACTGTTCCGTAGTACGGAGTAAAAGGTATTTGATTTGTGTTGGCTAGTTCTCCGTAACGTATTTCATGCATAATTTTACCCGGCTGTTCATCACGCCATGGATCATTTGCCGTTCCTTGATATGCTGCCATCGTACGTAGCGTTCCTTTCGCTACTTCAGGATTAAAAGCTAGCATTTGAAGCGCTGCAATTAGACTATCCCTTCCAAATGGCACACCAAACCAAGGCAATCCTGCTACAGGAAAAGCACCAAATCCTACATCCGTTAGCAGTACGCGCAGGTCGTTAAGTCCTCTTGTAATAAGACGCTGCATTGTCGGATGATCCGTTGTTACCCTTGTAGAAGATTTTTCCCATTTTTTATATGACTGCGTTAGTAAACTAAGGGCTTCCTCCGCTGATAAAATATCTTGATTGGTGTCTTCGCCCATTTTTGGCTGAACCATTAATGTAATTTCTTCTTCTTCCTGATGGTTCAGTTCGAAAGAAAACATAACCTCTCCTTGTTCATTCACGTGTGAGGCTTTTTTATCCCAAGAAATCCGTGTCGAACGCTTGATATCATCAGCTCCTTCGTATGTATATGTTAAACTGCTTTCTCCCTTTATTTGTCCCGTTCTCTTTCCGATGTTCCCTGTTTGAAAACCTCTTACGATGAACATATCGTTAAAATCGACATCTGCTTGGATACTTAATGTAAAAGCAATTTTTTTAGGGAAATAGCTTTTTAATTTTATTTTCTCATAGAAAACTCCCTCATATATAAAGCGCTCTCTTTCTATTTCTAAAGACTCTCGCCATAGTACAAGCTCTCCTTCTTTTTCCATATGCGGATTAGTAAGAAGAATTGTGGCTAACAGGTTTTCATCGGCACTTGAGGACAATAACACAGGATCTACACCGTTAATTTTCAAATGAAATTTGCTCAAAAAACGCGTATCTTTCATATATAGCCCTAAACCATACTGATGGTTTTCAGTGATATTTCCTGCTTGATCTGTTAGTAAAAATAAATCATTTTCTTTAATCACACGGTAATCCATTTCCATCCCCCTAAATTTTACCGAAACGTTTTGGAAAAACGAAGCACAAAACCGAAACGTTTCGGTTTTTACATTATATAAAAACCACTAGCCGTGGTTTTTAGCTGTTGATTCTCGAATAATTAGCTTTGTATCAAGATAACGCTCCATATTTGTTTCTTTTCCTTCTAGCATTTCAATTAGTAAATCTGCAGCTTCATAGCCAATCTGATATACTTCCTGTCCTACTGTCGTCAAATTTGGAGATGAATAAGAGGCAAGAACAATATTATCATATCCGACAATCGAAATATCTTTCGGTACGTCAAGGCCAAGTTCTTTGCATGCTTTTAGCGCTCCAAGTGCCATTAAATCACTTGCACAAAAAATAGCGGTGACCTCTTTATGCCGATTTAAAAGCTCACGGGCAGCTTTCTCTGCTTTCTTTTCTTCAAAATTCCCGCTTACAACCCACTCAGAACGAAACGACAAACCGCATTCTTTGAGCGCTTCTCTGTATCCGTTGAGACGTTCTTGGCTGACAAATGCGTCTTCATGCCCGTTAATCATCCCAATATGCTGATGGCCAAGACCCGCTAAATGTTCAACTGCCTTTTTAGCTCCCAAGGCATTATCAGTGGTGACATAGCCCACTGAATTAGAATGAACGGGAATATCAACTAAAACACAAGGAATATCACTTTCTACTACTTCTTTTAAATAAAGATCTTCTTTTTTAATACCTTGAATAATTGCCCCGTCCACCCTTCGCTCTCGACAAAGCTGGGTATACGTTTTTTCTCGCTGCATCATCGTGTTTGTATTGAATAAAATCAAATCATAGCCCAAAGTAGATGCTCGCTCATTTACACCGCACAGCACTTCAAATGTAAAATTATCTTTTACGCTTTCTCTGCTGATGCCTGAAACTAGTAGTCCAATAGTCTTTGACTTTTGCATAACCAGTCCTCGAGCTAACGTATTAGGGCTGTAGTTCAGCTCTCTTGCTACGGCTGCAATCTTTTGCCGTGTTTTTTCATTTACATCTGAATAACCGTTTAAAGCCCGAGATACCGTTGTTACAGATACGCCAGCAACTCGCGCTATATCTTTAATCGTTGTCACTCAAAATTCCTCCAAAACGTTTCGGATAACTTTAAATAGATTGTAACGCTTTCATTTATTAAATTCAATACTTTTTTTAATAATCAGTTTACTTTTATCTATCTCTAAAACTTTTGCATATAAAAAAAGCAGCCCTAAAGCTGCTCTTTATTCACAAAGTGGAAATTGAAGTGAAAAGCACGTTTCTTTTCCTTTTATGCTAGACACACTCACTTTTCCCTTCATATAATGAATAATGCTGAAAGATACCATCGTTCCAAGCCCCGTACCTTTTTCTTTTGTTGTAAAATACGGTTCGCCTAACCGGTTGATTTGTTCTTGCGTCATACCGCAGCCCGTATCAATAATATCAACGATAACAGCTCCGCCTTCTTTTCCTACTTTAATAGTTAACGTGCCTCCGTTTTGCATGGCTTCAATACTATTTTTAAATAAGTTAATTAGACACTGCTGAAGCTTTCTTCTTTCTCCCATTACGAAGAACTTCACTTCTTCATCGAATGTAAAATCAATCGCGACTCCGTTCATATTGGCAAGAGGCGTCATAATATGGGTGACGTGATGAATTTCTTCTGATATATTCATTTTTTCATTTCGTTCTGGAGCGGAATTGGCAAACAGCAAGTAATCATCAATGATTTCTTTTGCGCGGTCTAGTTCATTAATGGCAATCGAAATGTAGCGTTTTTTAGCAGGTTCCTTTTCATCTTCTTGCAGCATTTGCATAAACCCTCTGCTTGCAGTTAGAGGATTTCGCACCTCATGAGAGATGCTGGCGGCTAAATGACTGACAATTTCTAGTTTTTCTGCTTTCATTAGGCGCTGCAGCACTAATAAATTTGCCCGTATCGCTTCCCACAGTATGGTAATCACAAACATGCCTGCTACATCTAAAATCGCGAATTGAACCCACACGCTAATAGGAATGCTTGTTACGTGCAAGACAAAAATAGATACAAGCATAGCTAATAAAGAACCGACTACGCTGAGACAGGTACTCACGATAATTCTATTTTTTAATGAGAAATGTAAAAAGTATTTTGTTATGAAAAATAAAGGAATGGATAAAATCGGAAGAGCAATTAATGTTGATAAAAACCCTACATCGTACCCGCCAATTAGCAAGCGCAGCAGTAAAATAAAGACAAAAAGCAAGCTTCCTAGCGGCCAGCCTCCATATAACGTTCCTAAAATATAAGGAATTCTTCGTAAATCCATTCGATAGTCATCCGGGACATAATCTCCGTTAACCGGAAACAAAAGGCAAAAGGTGATAGCTAAAATCGGAAATACCGCGATATAACGATCTTTCCACCAATGAATTTTTTTAGCATACTTGATTAAATAAAACATCTGCACTAAAAACAGCGCCAATAAGATAAATAAAAAATTAATTAACAAATCTTTCGTGACAAAACTCATGCATTCACCGGTCTTTCAAATGATATAAAAATAAACTCTTTTATTGCATTTACATTTGTAACACAAATTAGAGCGTAATCATAGATAAATAAACGTATTCTATTTACTTTTTTATAACTTCCTATGACTTTATCGTCCGTTCCCTAAAATAGTGAAGGCTAAGAAAACCTTTTCAACTCCACTAAAAATATTCAGAATTTTATTTACATATGAGTTACAATGCTCTATAATCAGATCAATGTACTTGGTTTTGAGAGTAGGAGGACGAAATATGGAACTATCAATTACCTTAATGGGATTATTCGTTGGAACCCTTGTAGGCTTAACGGGGGTTGGAGGTGCCGCTTTATTAACACCTTTACTAATTGTACTCGGCATTAACCCTTCCATTGCCGTAGGAACAGATCTTGTCTACAATTCTATCACAAAATTATTTGGAGTCGCTCAGCACTACAAACAGCGAACCATTAACTTTAAATTAGCAAAATATTTAGCCTTCGGAAGTATTCCGAGCGCTGTGCTGGCTATTGTCACACTTCACGCATTTCCATCTTTTCACGAGCATCAAGAAACGATTATTAAGCACGCTCTTGGATATGTCATGACGCTGGTTGCCATTTCAATTATCTTTCGCGTCTTTTTTGATAAATTCATTCGCCCAAATCGGTTTCAGGAAATGGACTTAAATCAGAAAAAAGGATTAACAATCGGAATTGGCGTAGTCTTTGGATTCATTGTCGGACTAACATCGATTGGTTCGGGCTCATTATTTGCGATTGCGATGCTGTACTTATTTAAGCTAAAAACATCTGAGCTGGTTGGAACTGATATTGCACATGCGTTTCTTCTCGTTACGGTGGCTGGTATTTTAAATGCAAGCTTTGGAAGCGTGGATTACATGTTGACTGCTAACCTATTAACTGGATCTATTCCAGGTGTGTTAATCGGAAGCCGTTTATCGACTAAAGTGCCTTCAAGACCGCTTCAAGCCATTATGGCAACCATCATTCTAATTAGCGGAATTAAATTAATTTAACAAATAAAAGCACATGCCTTTGCATGTGCTTTTTATTAGTTTTTTTAAAGATCTACATTAAAAATAATAATGTTTTAAACCACTTCCCTCCTCTTCTTATACACTTCAACTAATATTTTTATTGAATTTTAGTCAAAGAGACCAATGACACATTAAACAACCTTACGTTAAAATGTAAAAAAACATAACATCTATTGTAATACCCAAAAAATTGTACGACGAAGGGAGAACAGATGACACAAACAGCGGCAAAAAGTAAGCAAAAACCTTTTTATAAAGGTCTTTTCTTTCAAATTATGATGGCAATTGTACTTGGCATAGCCGTAGGATATCTATGGCCAAGCTTCGGGAATGCTGTGAAACCAATTGGAGACGGTTTTATTAAGCTTATCAAAATGCTGATTGCTCCTCTGATTTTTGGAGTAGTCGTTGTCGGAATTGCTAAGGTGGGAAACATTAAAACAGTTGGACGCATCGGCGGAAAAACCATTCTTTATTTTGAAATTGTCACAACATTCGCTCTACTTATCGGTCTATTAGTAGCAAACGTCATGAATCCCGGAACCGGTATGAATGTCGATCCTTCAAGCTTAAGCACAAGCGAAGTGGACGCGAAGACAAATGGCTCCGAACTTCCGAGTGAAGCTGATTTTTTTCTTAACATGATTCCAGACAGTGCAGTTGGTGCGTTTTCAAACAACTCCATGCTTCAAGTGCTTTTAATTTCGTGTTTGTTCGGCATCGCTCTTGTCCATATAGGTGGAAAAACAGCGGAGACTCTTCTACACGTATTAGAAAAAGTAAATGATGTGTTATTTAAAATTATGGGATACATCATGAAGTTAACGGCTCTTGCCACGTTTAGTGCCATGGCATATGCGGTTAGTCAGTACGGTCTTGGAACACTTGCTGCATTTGGAAAGCTTTTTATCGCTATGACAATTGCTTGTCTAGCATTTGTTCTTGTCTTAGCTGCTATTTTACGAATCTATCTGAAGTTAAGTTTATGGAAAGTCATTCTATATATACGAGAAGAAATTATGCTGGCATTTGCTACGGGTTCCACTGAAGCAGTTATGCCGCAGCTCATGGATAAATTTGAACAAGCAGGATGCAACAAAGCAGTCGTTGGCCTTGTTGTGCCTACCGGCTATTCGTTTAATCTAGACGGTGCTTCTATCTACCTGTCTCTTGCTCTTGTCTTTTTAGCACAAGCAACGGGCGTGGACTTGAGCCTGACAGATCAGCTTTTAATGCTTGGGGTCCTGCTTCTTACGTCTAAAGGAATGGCTGGCATTCCAGGATCAGCCTTTGTTGCTCTTTCTGCTACCGCAGCAGCAACCGGATCCATTCCGGTAGCAGCCGTTGCTCTGATGCTCGCTCCTGATCGCTTTATGGGTAATTACCGGACAACGGTCAATATTATTGGCTATGCGGTAGCTGCTTTTGTTATCGCAAGATGGGAAAATTTATTAGACCTACAAAAAGCAAATGATGTGCTGGACGGAAAAATTGCGTATCAGCCCAAAAATGCTGAATTTTCTATTCCAGAGAGTATTCCAGCAGCCAATGAAAAAGCATTTTAATAAAAAAAATTCCTGGCCGAGACAAGTCTATTTTGCTTGTTTTTCGGGCAGGAATTTAATGGTTACATGAAAGGCCTTTTGCTGAAATTTATTTTCTTCCAGTATTTTATATACCATTTGTTTAATCGTTTCTTGCGTTTTGGCATCAGATGAAACGGAAGGCTCCATATACACGTCCAGCTCTACTCTGTCCTTTGAGTAAAGGGAAGAATTCACGCCCCTTGATTCATAGCCCGCTTCAGTTAAACCGCCGCTGATTTTATGCCAAATATCCAGTTTGTCCATTTGTTTAATAACAGGTTTTGCCTCTTCGTATGCTTGTGCTTGTTCTGTTTTTGACACTTCTTCTTTTTTAATAAAAACTGCATATCCTGAACCTACTACTAAAAACGTCATAATAGCAAATGCTCGCATTCTTTTCATTCTCTCACCTCATTTAGAGATATAGATTATAAATATGCGATCAATTGCTGCAGTATGACGGCTTGTATCTCTACTCTTTTTCTACGATACTCAGCAGTCGTTTAGAACCAGCTTCTACTTCTTCTATCATACTCTCAAACAGCTCTTGTACCGTTGGGATACTGTCAATCAGTCCAACGACTTGTCCTGCCCATCCATAGCCTTCATCAATTTTATTTTCATAAATATACCGGCAGTTTGCTCCTCCGCTAATGACTTCTTTTAGCTCTTCGTACCTGTCTCCTTGCTGTTCACGTTCAATAATGTTAAGGGTGTAGTCAGACTTTAATACGCGTCCAGGCGCTCCAAACGAGCGTTTAATGACCACAGTATCGGTTTCTTTCGCTTCTATAATAGCTTGTTTATACGCATCATGAGCATCTACACATTCTTTTGTCGCAATAAAACGCGTTCCCATCTCAATGCCTTCAGCGCCTAATGATAACGCTGCTAATAATCCTTGTCCGTTTCCAATTCCTCCGCTTGCGAGTACGGGAATTGACACAGCCGCAGCTACTCGAGGAATTAACACCATCGTGCCCAGATCCTCACGCCCGATATGTCCTCCTGCTTCTTGCCCCACCGCCATGACGGCATCTGCTCCTAGCTTCTCAGCTTTTTGAGCTTGACGCACGTTGGCTACAAGTACGAGCGTTTTAATTCCAGTTCCTTTTAATCTTTCAAAAATAGGTGCGGGATTTGCTCCTGTTATTGAAATAACCGGAACACCTTCTTCTACTGCAGCTTCGAGAAGTTCCTTATAAGAGCCTTCCGTTTGACCACCAACGGCAAAATTAACCCCAAAAGGACGAGAAGTTAAAGAACGTACCTTATTAATTTCAGCTCGAAGCTTCTCAGGCGTTCGAAGCGTCATAGCCGTAATTTGTCCAAGTCCTCCAGCATTTGAGACAGCAGCCGCAAGCTCTGCATATGCTAGATATGCTAGACCTCCCTGTACAATTGGATATTGAATTCCTAGTAAATCTGTTACACGAGTTTTCATCTATGTAGCCCCTTTCTTTTTATTTTCTTATTTATGAATACTTATTCATAATCATAACAAGAAAATAACGGATTTCATACGAAAAAATTCCAACTTTTCAGTTTGCGTCAACTTTTGACAGGGTACACATTTTGTAATGATTATCCATTGAAGGTCAAGGAGGAAAACAAATATGACAAAAAAGCACCCTGTAAATGAAAAAAGCAAGCAAGAACAGCTCGAACAGTTTAAAACCGATGATCGAAACCAAGCGCTCACAACCAATCAAGGATTAAAGCTTTCTGAAGATGAATTTTCTTTAAAAGCGGGCGAACGTGGTCCAACCCTAATAGAAGACTTTCATTTCCGTGAAAAAATGACGCATTTTGACCACGAGCGCATTCCTGAACGTATCGTTCACGCGCGAGGCTTCGCTGCTCACGGAGAATTTGAGCTGTATGACTCTTTAAGTGAATATACAAAAGCTAAATTTTTACAGGATCCATGTGTAAAGACACCTGTATTTGTCCGCTTTTCTACTGTAGCAGGTTCTAAAGGTTCTGCTGAAACAGTACGTGACGCTCGTGGTTTTGCAACAAAATTTTATACAGAAGAAGGAAACTATGACTTAGTTGGCAATAACATTCCCGTGTTCTTCATCCAAGATGCAATTAAATTCCCAGATTTAATTCATGCTGTTAAGCCTGAGCCTCACAACGAAATGCCGCAGGCGGCTTCAGCACACGATACGTTTTGGGATTTTATCGCTAATAACCAAGAGTCTGCCCATATGGTCATGTGGACAATGTCAGACCGTGCAATTCCTCGCAGCTTGCGTATGATGGAAGGCTTCGGCGTACATACTTTTCGCTTGGTTAATGCAGAAGGAAAAGCTCATTTTGTCAAATTCCACTGGAAGCCTGTACTCGGAACGCATTCCCTCGTTTGGGACGAAGCTCAAACCATTTCTGGGAAAGACCCGGATTTTCATCGCCGCGACTTATGGGAGTCAATTGAAAACGGAGACTACCCTGAATATGAGCTAGGCATTCAAATCATAGCTGAAGAAGATGAATTCAAGTTCGACTTTGACATTCTCGATCCAACTAAGCTTTGGCCAGAAGAAGACATTCCCGTCAAATTGGTTGGAAAAATGACCTTAAATCGAAATGTAGACAACGTATTTGCCGAAACGGAACAAGTCGCATTCCATCCGGGGCATGTAGTACCGGGAATTGATTTTTCCAATGATCCTCTCTTACAAGGAAGATTGTTTTCATACACGGATACCCAGCTTATTCGTCTTGGTGGCCCGAATTTCCACGAACTTCCAATCAACCGTCCAGTTTGCCCGTTTCATAACAATCAACGAGACGGTTACGGACGTCAAACGATTAACAAAGGGCCTGTCAGCTATCACAGAAACTCTCTTGCAGCCAATACTCCGGCTCCTGTCCCAGAGTCAGAGGGCGGTTATGCTCACTATCAAGAAAAAGTGGAAGGAAGAAAAGTTCGAAGCCGCAGCGAAAGTTTTAAAGACCACTTTTCACAGGCAACGCTATTTTGGAATAGCATGAGCGACCCAGAAAAAGAGCATATTATCAGTGCTTTCAGCTTTGAACTTGGAAAAGTGAAAAGCAAGTCTGTTCAACAGCAGGTCGTTGATATGTTTGCCAACGTCAGTACAGTGCTAGCTAAACAAGTAGCACAAGCGATTGGTGCAACGCCTCCATCGGGCGAAGACGCGCCAGTGACCAAGTCATCTCCCGCTCTTAGTCAAGAACAGACGATTAAAAAGCCACATACGCGTAAAGTAGCTGTCATTGTACCTAATGACTTTAGCAGCGACCTACCACAAGTGTTAAACAGTTTAAAACAACAGGGCATTCAGCCTGAAATCGTAAGCACAACCCTCCAAAACGTAAAAGGAACAGACGGGTCAGAACTTGAAGTACAGCACACGTTCTTAACAAGTGATTCTGTCTTATTCGATGCGGTTTATGTTGTCGGAAGTTCGTCAGCTGATGAGAAGTTTCGTAAAGAAGCACTGACGTTTGCTCAAGAAGCATTCGAGCATTTTAAACCAATTGGCACGACGGATGAAGGTGTTAAGTGGCTAAAAGCTGCTGGATTAGATAATAGTCCCGGTGTCGTAACTGGAGAAACTACACGCTTTACAGATGAATTTATTGAAGCTGTTTCAGCTCACCGCCACTGGAATCGTCACGTTATATAAATACAAAAGCCTTTGAAATCAATGATTTCAAAGGCTTTTTTTATTAAACTGATTTTCTAAATGCCATAACGTGCAAATCTTTTACCGGATAAAAATCGTTATCAGGAAAGCGAACGTAACCTCTTTTAGTGTACAGCTTAATGGCATGTTCCATTGAATGATCTGTATGTAAACCTAAATAAGAACACCCTAGCTCCCGAGATTTTTTTTCACACGCTTCAAGAAGTGCATTGGCCACTCCTTTTCGGCGATGAGACGGAGCAACTGCCAGCAGACGAATTTCAGCCCATGGAAACGGCTTTAACAACCCTCCATATACATCCGTATTCGGCGGATAAAACAAAACGCTTCCTGCCATTTCTCCATCGATTTCAGCTACAATGCACTCAAATTTCTTTTCTTCACTCAGGGTATGTAAAATTCCCTTTCGATACCTTTTCCAGTGTGCTTCTGATTTTACAGCTGCATATTGCTCATAAGCAGCAAGCGTCACTGTTTCAATAGATGCTGTTTCTTCTTCTCTAGCTTTTCGAACGATCAATTTTTTCTCCTCCATTTACCTTCTTCGTTAGTTCTTATTGTCTATGGTGAACCATATTTATGCAACACATTTGCATCTTAAAACAGCTTCCTTTGCATATATTTAATCCGTGCATTATGGTTTCTGAAGCAGTCTTTGTGCTGAAACTCTGCTTGTCTTCATATACATATAAAGAGATTCATAGACAAGGATGAGACAGCATGTACAAAAAATTGATTGCCATAGGAATTGGCAGTGTGTTTGTTAGTATCGGAATTAATGTTTTTATTCTTCCGCTTCAGCTTGTAACAGGAGGCATTACGGGAATTAGCTTAATCCTTAATTATTTACTTGGCTATAAAGTAGGCGTTATGATTTTTTGCTTAAACTTTCCCATTTACCTTCTGGCACTAGGTTTTAACCGCTCTTATTTTTTAAATGCTATCTATGGCATGGTTCTCTCAGCCGTTATGATTGATTTGCTGTTTCCACTTCACGGGATTTTTCACCTTCCCATTATCTTAAGCGCTTGCCTTGGAGGCGTTTTTAACGGAATCGGAACCGGCATCATGCTCCGGCAGCACGCAAGTCAAGGCGGGGTCGACTTATTTTCTCTGATACTTGCGAAATGGTTATCTTTAAACCCCGGCATCATCATTTTAGTGATTGACGCATCTATTATTATTTCAGGTATTTTACTGCTTCAAAACGATACAGCTATTTATTCATTATTCATTGTTGTATGCTCCGGTATAGTGACCAGTCTCATTACGTCATTCAAGCGCATCATCGTCTATGTGTAAGGAAAAAGCCTCGAGATATCCGTCTCGAGGCTTTTCTTTATTTTTTATTTAAGAATTCTTGCAGCGCTTCTTTATTTTTATCTAAATCAATATCAAGCACCATACCAACACCGCTATACGTTTTGTTTTCAAATGATCCGTCTAATGGCAATCGCAAGCTTTGAACATCTTTCATCTTTCCTGTTACGACATCTTTAGCCAACAGCATCATGCTTTTTGTATCTAAATTTGTATCGATGTAAGGATCCATTACGCCCAGAAGCTTCGGTATTTTAAACACGCTGTTTAGGCTTGCTACTTCATCTTTGAGCTTTAAAACGACTTCTTGCTGGCGCTGAACGCGTCCAAAATCACTCATGTTATCATGGCGAAAACGTACGTAGCCAAGCAGTTGTTCACCGTGTAAAACTTGGGTGCCTTTGTGAAGCGTCATGCCAATTCCTGAAGACATATCGTGAGGCACGGTTACTTCAATGCCATCGGGCGCAATCGTATCTACAATTTTTGAAAATCCTTCAAAGTCCACAACTGCATAATAGTTAATGTCGATATCAAAATTTTGTTTGATCGTTTGACGCAGCAGCTCAGGACCTCCAAATGCGTAGGCAGCGTTCAGTTTTTGCTTGCCGTGTCCTGGAATATCCACATACATATCCCTCATAAGTGAAACAATTTTTGGATGCTTGCTTTTAGAATCGTAGTGAGCAATTAAAATAGAATCTGTACGAGAATGCTTTTCCCCGCGCGAGTCACTTCCTAACAGCAGCATATTTACTTCTCCGTTATTTGGGAGACTGCCTTGAAACTGTTCAAATGTCGTACCGTCATCTGCAAATTTACCATCGCTTGCCATCGATAGCCCTTGCCTATATTGGAAATAGCTGTATATGCCTCCAACGATAATAAAAAGAAACAACAAAGCAAAGAACACTCTGCCCCATCGAACTCTTCTTCTTCTTTTGCGTCTTGTTCGCTCCACGTTTCTGTCACCAGCTTTCTTTTTCAATGAAGTTCTCATAAAACAAGCAAGTAGCTAAGCTTTTAAAAAGCTCCTCTACTTGCTTGTTTGGATTGTATGGTGTGAAAGCTTACATTATTTTTCTGTTTCTTGGTCTTTTCCATACATGTATTTTGATGGATCGACCGGTTTAAAGTCATCTAATTTATTAAATCGTAATAAATCACCGTATAACACTTTATCAGAAAGTTCTAGTTCTCTTCCAACTTTCTTTTTATAAGCTTTCGCTTCGTCTGTTGCTGTAATTCGTTCTCCTGTGTTTGTATCGTAATACTTGCCGTCAATTGACGTGTATTTCGGAGAAACATAATCACCATTTCTAAATGCTACTACCTGATCATGGTCTTTTGATAATAAATCTGTACCGAATTGAACATACTCTTTACTGTCAATTCCCACTAAGTGAAGAAGTGTAGGCACTACATCAATTTCACCGCCGTACGTATGGTTCACTCCACCTTTTACACCTGGTACGTGAAGGAAGAACGGTACACGTTGAAGCTGAGCATTTTTATATGGCGTAATTTTCTCGCCAAGAACTTTTTCCATTGCTTTGTTATGATTTTCAGAAATACCGTAGTGGTCACCGTAAATCATAATAACTGAGTTGTCATATAAGCCTGACGCTTTTAGCTCTGTAAAGAATTCTTGAAGTGATTCATCCAAATAACGAGCCGTTTGGAAATAACGGTCTACCGTTCCATCTCCTGTGTTTGCCGGCTCAATGCTAGCATCGCCTTTATCAAGAACGAATGGGAAATGGTTTGTTAATGTAATCATATGCGCATAGAACGGCTGCTTCAATGACTGTAGCATTGGCATAGATTCTTTGAAGAATGGCTTATCTTTTAATCCATAGTTTACTTTGTTATCACCAGTCATATTGTAATAACTTGCATCAAAGAATTTATCCACACCGAACTGCTTATAAATTTCATTACGGTTCCAGAACGTTTTATAATCTCCGTGTAACACAGCACTTGTATAGCCGCCCTCTTGATCTAAGATTGCTGGCGCTGCTTGGTACGTGTTGCGGCCTTTTAAGCTAAATGCTGATCCTTGAGGCAAGCCGTATAATGACGTATCCATCATAAGCTCTGCATCAGCTGTTTTACCTTGTCCTGTTTGATGGAAGAAGTTATCAAAATACATAAATTCATTTCCATTTGCTAATGAGTTTAAAAACGGCGTTACTTCTTGCCCGTTTAACTTATAGTTAATCAGGAATGACTGAAATGATTCTAGATGAATTTTAATAATGTTTTTTCCTTTTGCTTTACCGGCATACTCAATATTTGGAGCTGCATAGTGACTTGTACTGAAGTTTTTCACTGTTGTTAAGTCATCACTGCTTGCGAATGCTCGCTGCTTTGAGTTTTGAAACGTTTGAACCGCATCATACACCGTGTAGTTGTATGCTCCTAAATATTTAACTAGGTAGTTGCGATCAAATGTTCTTGTTAATAATTCAGGGCGATCTTTTTCAGCATAGTGCAAGTTAATTGCAAAAGCGATAGCTCCTGCCGCTAACACCATGAACGTATAGCGGAATTTAAGGCGTGCTTTTGGCCATTCGATTTTTCGAACAAACAATAGCGCAATCAGTAAAATGATATCTACAAAATAGAAAATATCGTGAACTTTTACTAAGTCAGCGATACTGCCTCCTAAATGACCCACATTGCTTGTTTGCGTTAAAGTAGGCAATGTAACGAAGTCATTGAAGAATCGATAATATAAAATATTGCTGTACAAAATGACCGTCATGATTGTACTAAGGATAAGCGTCCAAACGATGGCTCTTTTTCCTTTTGCAAACAATGCTAACCCTAAAAAGATCAAAGTTGAACTAATTGGATTAATAAACAATAACGTTTTTTGCATTGAGTCACTTATATCTAAGTTGAACTCCACTTTGTAAGACATGTAAGACTTGATCCACATGAATAAAACCGCTATAAAAAAGTAAAACAACGGCTTTGAAAATAGTTTTTTCATTTTCAAATTCCTTTCACTAAAAAGTAGAGATTTCATGTTCAGCTAACCTCAGGAAAGTCCCCTACATTAAATCGTAACGGTTACGTCCTGCAAAAGATTACCTGAAAATGATTCAATTTGTCAAACAATATCATCTTCATCTCTTTTTTTAGTCATCTACAAAATTTACATTTTAACTTGTAATCTCTTATTTTTTATCATGATGTTAATATTACACAATTGTTAATTTGTAAATTTTGTTCTCCCTATATTGCATACATATTAATTTACCACATTTCTGCTCTGCAATAAAAGTATTTTTATTTTATTAGGCATAATATTTCACTTACTGAATGAAAAGGTACTATTGTACTGGACGGTATTCTTCGCTTACTGTTAGGACTAGTAAAAATAGACTTATCTATGCTTAGTCTTTATCTTCATCAACAGCTATGCGGTCTCCTTGTGCAAAGGGCTGTGAAATAACAAGAAACTCAACCTCTTCACTCGAACGATTCATCATTTGATGAAGAATGGACGGAAGCACTTCTATTCCTTCATGTGCTTTTACATCATAAATAATTCCGTCTACTTCTAGAGAAGCTGTTCCTTTTAATACAAAGAAAAATTGCTGTGCTTTTGAGTGATAATGTCTTACCTCTTCCGTATAAGGAGGCATACGCTCATGAATAATACTTACGTCTTTATTTTTCACTAGGTGCCACCCATCGCATTTTCCTCCCCACACGTAGTGTTCTGCGTTTTGCTTACTGACTTTCATGACTAGCTCCCCTTTATTTTAATGAACGAACACCTACGAAAGTTCTATATGCTTTTTTGAACTTTCGTATTGGAAATATTTTTTTTAGATGATGGTTTTCGCTTTAAGGTAAAAATCATGCCTAAAAAGATTAAAACAATGCCTGCCAGCTGAAGAATCGTTGGGAGAAATCCCGTGAACGCTGTATCTAATAAAATAGCAACGGCTGGATCTAAAAACACTAAAACCGAAATCACCTGAGTTTTTAAATAGCGCAGGCTGTCGAAAAACAAATAATACACTAAACCAGTATGTACAAAGCCCGTTACTAAAACAGCTGTCCAATTGGCCGTTGTCAGGAAATGAAAATTATTAAAATGAACAAATGGCAATAATAGAAAGATTCCTAAAAAAGTCTGAAGAAATGTAACAGCATAAGCACTCATATGAATAATTCCTTTGCCGAGCAGCGTCGTGCATGCATAAAACAAAGCGGCTAAAAGCGCCCAGAGTATTCCTGACGACATGAAGCCATCAATCGTAAGTTCCTTCACCCCAATAATCAGAAGTGTTCCCACAAAACAAATGAAAATAGACATAACGCCAAGAACCGTTAATTTCTCCTTAAAGATAAAGCTTCCCAGAAGCAATACTAAGACGGGTGCAAGATGATAAATAGAAATAGCTACCGTAACGGACATCATTTCAAATGCTTTAAATAGAAACACCCAGTTAAACACAAGAAATATTCCGCACAGTAAAATCTGCTTTATTTCTTTGGCATTCCATTTTTCTCTTTTATATTCACCCGTTACAAACCAGCACATTCCGAGAAAAAGCGTTGCACAAATACAGCGAACAAATACTAAATCGAAAGAAGGCAGTCCAGTTTGTGTGGAGAAAAAACCAATTGAACCAAAAATACTCATTGAAACCATCATCTTTACCATTGGGCCTGCTTTCATTGTTTCACCTCACTTTCAGAAAACTATTACTATTCAAACATAAAGAAGTTCATTTGTAAATTAATGGTTCAAAATCGTTATTCTATAAAAAAGCAAAAAGCGCAAAGACACGGGGGCAGTCCCATCGTCTTTGCGCTTTTCTGTCTTTCTTTTAATCTTCAACCGGGAACCAGCCTGGCGTGTTAATAACGGCTTGCCACAGCGGGTCAGGAATCACAAGCTTTTCCTGATCTTTTTTGCTTAATGTTGTCACAATTTCATTTTCGCGGCCTTCTTTGACTTTTTGAACCCAGTCTGGATCCATAATTAATTCACGGCCAATCGCAAGCAGTGGAATACCCGTTTCAAGAGCTGCTGCTGCTTCGTCTGCTGTATGAATAGAACCTACGCCCATCACAGGCACGCGACTTCCTACTCGCTCTTGAATAATTTCAATACGTGAACGAGTATCTTCCACGCCTCGGCGCGGTTTTGACCAGAATTCCATTAGCGATACGTGAAGGTAATCAAGGTCTTTTTCTGCTAGTGCATCAACTAACTTCAACGTATCAGCCATTGTAATTCCAGGCGTTTCAGGCTCTTCTGGCGAGAAGCGATAGCCTACTAAAAATGGCTCTTTTGCATGTTTAGAAACGGCTTGTTTTACTTCGTCTACGATTGCTAGTGGGAATGTTAAACGTTTTTCTACGCTGCCACCCCATTTATCTTCGCGACGATTAGAATGTGGAGAAAAGAACTGCTGAATTAAATAATTATTTGCTCCGTGAATTTCCACTCCGTCAAATCCTGCTTCAATGGCACGGCGCGTCATTTCACCAAAATCGTGGATAATGCCTTCGATTTCTTCATTTGTTAACTCTCGAGGCACCGGTGCTCCTTCTTGTTCTGCGGCAACAGCGCTTGCGCTAACAATATCCCCATTTGGAACAAGCTCAGGCGGGCACATGCGGCCTCCGTGGAAAATTTGAAGAACTGCTTTTGCCCCTTGATCTTTAATTGCTGTTGCTAAACGGCTCAGGCTAGGAATCATTTCATCGCTGTCTGCAGCAAACTCTCCGTGAAATCCTTTTCCATTCGGCGTTCCGTATGTACATGCTGTAATGACCATGCTAACACCTTTTGAACGTCGTACATAGTAGTCTACTTCTGCATTTGATACTGTTCCATCTTCATTTGATGAAAAATTTGTCATAGGCGCAAGAATAACGCGGTTATCTAATTTGATGCCATTTGAAAAAGTAAATGGCTGTAAAAGCGGCTCATACTTTTTATTTGTCATTTTATTTCCCTCCAAAAATGATACGGTCAAAAATAGTGGCATATTATAGGTAGAAACTATTTCCTTCCTATAATATGTGTCATTTAAAACTGTAACTTTAAAATATACTGTGATTTTAATCTGTACAGTTTTGCCTGTCAAAGAATAAGACTTTCTCATATAAAAAAAGCACTCATACACTGAGTGCTTTTTTATCATTGCGAAAGAGGTTCCTGATTATACATAAATGATTTTACTTTTACATATTGAGCTTCTAACTCTTGAAGTGTCAGTTCGTATAGGTGCCGATTTCCTTTTTTATAAATACCAAAATTTAATAGCGCATTAATAAACCAATTTTTCTTATGTTCCGTTTCAGGCTGTGTGTGTTGTTTCACGATTTCCACCACCTAAGTTTATCTCATTTTAATTTTGCAAAGCATTCGCTTTTACATAAATGATTTTACTTCTGTACAATGAAAAAACGGTGAAATAGAAAGATTTTTTATTTTAAATTTCCGCAACAGGACCCGTTATTTTTTTACGTCTCTTCACACCTGTTAATATTTTTTCAATATAATAAATAACAATAATAAAAACTGACATAATAGCAAAATAAGTACCGATTACAACAAAAGGATTTGGACTTTCAAAACCGCCTTCTTTTCCTTTCATCCCTCTTTCAAAACCTCCGCCATCGTGATCAAAGTTTGGACGTTCGTGACCAGCAGATGCCGTCGCAGAAGATTTGTTCTCGCTAAATGAATGGCGATCAAAATCCGGCTTCCCACCGCCTTTTTGCGGCATATCTGAGGAACTTACATTCAGCACTCTCGCTACTCCTCCAAGTTTTCCAAGAAAACCCGTTTCATTTATTTCGTATATGCCAATGACTAACAGCGCAGCGGTTGTGAGCTTAGCTGCTATGCTCAAGCTTTTCTTTGACTTTTTGAATTTCGTCATATTTTTACATACATTTATAACCCATTGCCAATGAAGACCTATGTGAGCGGCTACTAAAATTAACACTAAAAATGATACGGAAATATGTGAAACCTTAAACCACTGTTCGTTCCCAACATTAATATTTGGAAATACTACTCTTGAAATAAAAATACCGCTAATCATAATAAATGACATCGTAATCAACAGCATGATATTTAAAAAGTAACCGAACTTTGTTCTGCGCGGAAGCTTTCGATCAAATAATTTAACCGTAACTTTCTTTACCCACTGCCAGTTTAATAGCACATGGGTAAAAAAGGCGACGGCAATCGCTAGCCCCGCAATTTCATGAAACGTTAACCCTCCCAATACTTGCTTGTTAAAAAACAAAACAAACGTAACGGCCATTAAAAGATCCAGTCCAAACCGGACGTACATCATCTTTTTCACTCTATTCATTCTCCTCACCTATGTATTTGTCAAAACAACTCCTTTTTCATATTTCTTAATGTAAGCAGAGTTGGTGAAAATTAGGTGAAACGACTGATTTTTTTACCAAAATAACCAGTCCTGAGTTCTATAAAAGTAGAGTGAAATCATTTTTACTTTTTCAAAAATAGCTGTTGACAAAAAAAAAAGAAGCACGTATAGTAATGGTTATTCATCAAGAACTTTCAGATTTTAATCAAAAACACAGCGATTGGGAGTAGTAAAAGCTTATTATTCGGTCAAGAGAGCTACGGGTTGGTGTAACGTAGTCCAATAATACTTTGAACTCGCCCAGGAGTGGTAATTCAGAAAGAATGCAGAAGTGTTCTCTAAGTTTTAACGTCTAACCTTCGTTATCAGGTTTTAAGCAGGGTTCTTTAAGAGCCAACAAGAGTGGTACCGCGGTTAGCTAAAGCTTATCGTCTCTTCTCTCATTTGATAATGAGGTAGGAGACGATAAGCTTTTTTTATTTTATAAAAAAGTGGAGGGAAAAGTCATGAAGAAGGACAACCAAGGTTTGCAGCGAACAATGACTTCACGTCATATTATGATGATGGCGCTAGGTGGAGCAATTGGCGCTGGTTTATTTAAAGGAAGCAGCTCAGCTATTGATATGGCAGGACCATCAGTTATCATTGCCTATTTAATTGGCGGAATTATTTTACTATTCATCATGCAAGGTCTTGCTGAAATGGCGGTTCGAAATAGTGAAGCACGAACGTTTCGTGATTTAGTTCAGTCGATTTTAGGAAGCTATCCCGCATACTTTTTGGACTGGATTTACTGGAAAATGTGGGTGTTAAACATTGCAGCTGAAGCCGTTGTAGCCGCTATTTTTATTCAGTACTGGCTTCCTGATTATCCAATTTGGATGCTTGCTTTAGGTGTATCCGTTATTGTCACAGTCATTAATTTGCTTTCAGTTAAAGCATTTGCTGAAACGGAATACTGGTTAGCTTTGATTAAAATTACGGTTATTGTGATCTTTATCATCGCTGGACTTCTGTTACTATTTGTATCATTTGGTCACCATACCGCATCGGGTTTTTCAAATTTAAGCGATCACGGCGGTTTCTTCCCTAAAGGACCAACTGGGTTAATTACGGCGATGCTAGTTGTCATCTACTCTTACGGTGGAACTGAAATCATCGGGGTAACGCTAGCTGAAACAAAAAACCCTGAAAAAGTAGTACCTAAAGCCGTGCGCAGCACATTAACGCGCATCATTGCTTTTTATCTGTTCCCGTTTTTTATCATCGTGAGCTTAATTCCGTGGAATGAAGTGAACGGCGTTTCTCAAAGTCCTTTTGTGATGGTATTTAAAATGATCGGAATTCCCGGAGCAGATCATATTATGAATGCCGTGATCTTGCTAGCCGTTATTTCTTCCATGAACTCAGGACTTTACGGTTCATCACGTATTTTATATACGCAAGCAGTAGACGGTCGAGTGCCAAAGATATTTTCAAAACTTTCTGTTAACAAAGTTCCTGTCTATGCAATTTTAATGTGTACATCATCCCTTTATGTCGGCGTGTTGATTTCTTTGTTTGCAGGAAGTAAAACATTTGATTATTTGATGGGATCCCTAGGATATACGGTATTGTTTATTTGGTTGATTATTGCGATCGCACACTTAAAATCCCGCAAAGTTCAGCCAGAAGCACCGAGCAGCTACTCTGTTAAATGGTTTCCTTATACGACGTGGGCTGCCCTAATTGCACTAAGCGCTATTTTAATTGGTGTTATCTGCACAACCTCCGTTGTTATTACGACTATTACACTAGCTATCTATTTATTTATTACAGCTACGTATATCTTTAAAGGCCGCTTTTATCGATCATCAGTAGTCAAGCACGCTAAATAAAAAAACGCCTCCTTTGAGTCATCAGAGGAGGCGTTTTTTTATTTAAAATGTTAAGTACCAATAGCCAAGTGCAAAGCCGATATAGTTACCAATAATATAGCCAAGCGTTCCTACTACCAAGATAGGACCAACCAAACCTCCCCATCCTTTAGCAATCGCCATTGCACTTGCTGTCGTAGGTCCCCCTACCGTTGCATTGCTCGCCAGTAAAATATGCTCTAAATCAATTTTAAATACTTTTCCTAAAAGCAGTCCCACTATCAAATTACTCATCCCCACAATGAGCACAAATAGAATCAAAAGAGGTGCTTTTTCAACAATTAATGGAATGGACGCCGGCACTCCAATGACAACAAAGAAAATATAAATGAAGTATGTGCCGATTTCTTGGCTTCCGCTAATGTTTTTAAAATACGAAGGAAACAGATAAATGACAAGAAACGTAAGTGTGGAAAGCAATAAGTATTTTTCGCTCAAAATAGTATGTAATAACGTTTGAACTACGGAAGCATTTGGACCGGCTGGAATGATTGTTCCAAACCATTCGGCTAATTTAAAAGATACAACCACTAGAAAAAATGATGTACCAATGGAAGCCGCCACGTCTTTTAACGAAATTTCTTTTTTTGCCCAATATTTTTCTGCAAGCGTATGACGATCATTTTCTCCATATTGCCCGGCCTCTACTTCTTGAATATGAGGCGTCTTAAAATGTTTCCTAAAAAACTTCATAGAAGGAACAAACATATACACGGCAAACAGTAAAGCCATGACCATATTATCAGCAACCACCGTCGCGGAAACCATTTGACTTGATGGTTCAAATTTGGCCGTAACGGTAGCAAAGTTAACCCCTCCACCTACATAAGAAGCGCCAATAGCAGCTGCAATTTTTGCTAGTTCAGGAATATAATCTTTTAACAACAAGAAGCCTGCTGTGCTCCCTATGACCGTTCCTACTGCACAGATTAAGAAAATAAAAAGCAGTTTCCGGCTTTCTTGAAATAATTCTTTCATATTGACTTGAAATAACAATAATGGAATGGCAAGCGGTACTAGATACGCCCAAACCGCATCATAGACCGGAGACTCTGTTGGAATAATTTTTAAATTTGATAGGATAAGCGCTCCTGCTAGCGCAATAATAGCTCCTGACAGAAAAGAAGCCCACTTATACTTTTGTTCGAGAAAAATACTAACAGAAGCCCAAATCGCTAGAATTCCCCATAGTGCCCACGTATCATCAGCTTGAATAATAGTAAAAATCACAAGCTACTCCTTTCTTTCTCTTTTTAAGAAATAGAATTTTCAGAAAATATACCTTTAAATTTTATCAATATATGCCAAATTCCGTCAATCCATAAAAAAAAGCTTTCCACTCTAAAAGTGAAAAGCTTTTTTTATTTGCGAATCAGAACCGGAATCTGCTGCTGAATCTGCTGCAAAGGAGCGCTTGTTTTTTCTGTTAACGAACGCAAAATACCGCCTTCTATCAGACAGTTGATTACAACTGCAAGCTCTCCTGCTTGCTTCTCTTGAAATCCGCTCTCTATCATTTTTTCTCTAAAAAGTTTTTCCCAATCTTGAAACGCTGCGTAGCAGACTTCGCGCAGCGGTTCATTAATAAGCGCCGTTTCTCCAGCCAGCAGTCCAACAGGCATACCAGCAATACTTTCTTCGTGTTCAAACTGCTTGGACAATTCTTCAATAAAATACTGAATAGCCTGCGCTGGGTCAGAAGATTTATTTAAACTTTCTCTAATTTGAACTTGGACGTATTTATTCGTATATTGAACAGCGTGAATCGCCAGTTCTTCTTTTCCTTTTGGAAAATAATAATAAAGAGACCCTTTTGGCGACCCACTCTCTTTAATAATTTGATTTAATCCTGTTGCATGATAGCCTTGCAGCTGAAAAAGCCGCGATGCTGTTTCTAAAATCTTATCGCGTGCATTTGCTTTCTTCACAAAACGATGCCTCCCCTATATAATAAGTGGTTTCTATAACACTACTTATCATATAGGGAAATGAAATTTTTGTCAAAATAAAGTGAATATTTTACCATTTATTTTTTTCTTTCTTTCATTTCTTATGACCTAATAATTATTTTTCTTACTTCTTCCGCTAACGGTTGAAGAGGCGTAATAATACGGTCGCTTACCTCCGCCGCTGCTTCTACCATCGAGAGCTGCGCCACTGAAACAACAGTGTTATGCTCTTTTATTAGCTCATGCAAGACATGTTTCACCTTCTGTTTATACTTCTCTAGGTTTCCAGTCATTACTAGTTCAAAAGCACCTTCTATCACAACAGGGCGAACCTTTATCTTTACATTTTGATAACATGCAAATTCGTCTAGGCGCTTCATTGTTCCCTCTACGGTCTCCGGATTTGTAAACACGATAAGCTGCGGTTCTTCTATTTCACATATTCGGCGAAAATAAGGCTCATCAATTTTCACAATTGGAATATCGCTTGTAAATGCTTCTGGTAAAAGAGCAATGTAGTTCGTACACGTGAGTAAAATGGCATCCGCTGAACATTCTTCCATCCACTTTAACTGCTTCTCTACTTTTACAGCTGCTGACTCCGCTGCCAACTTAGGGTCGGTTGTTACCCGATGTACAAGTCCAGGGTCTACGAAATGCATACAGTTCGCAAACGGCAGCGCTTTTTCTATATAAGAGATGTTCGAATGATGAGCGTGCAGGCAAGCAATTTTCTTCATCGTTTTCCTCCCGTATGATGGTCTTTGAAATACTGAATTAAAAATTCCTGGAACCTTTTCGCAACAGGAGTTAAATATTTATCCTTGTTCCACGCAATCCCAATTACCCTTGAAGCTGAGTCTTCTTTGAGCTTTATTTTTTTAATGCCTCGCAAGTCTACTCCCTTTATTTCAGGAAGCAAGGCAACCCCTAAATGAGCCGCTACAAAACCAATCACCGTTAAAAATTCTTCTCCTTCAAACGTAATATTTGGAATAATCTCGGCCTCTTCAAACAGCTGATCAAAAATTGTTCGGCTTCCATATCCTTTTTTTAACGCGATAAACGATTCATGAGCCAACTCCGAAATCGAAAGCACTTGCCTTGAGGCAAAAGAATGCGTATCAGGGACATACGCGTAAAGCTCGTCTTTCCATAAATATTCCCACTGAATTCCTGACCTAGATTCCGTTACAGAAGACATACAAAAATCAATTTCCCCCGTTTGAAGCTGATCGAGCATGATGTTCGTGGCGTTCTCAAAAATTTGAAATTGAACGTTCGGATACTCTTGTAAAAAAGCATGAACTAGTTTTGGGACGGACGAAGCGCCTAATGATTTTAAAAAAGCAAACGAAATACTGCCGCGGTGAGGATGAATCAAATCCGAAAGCTCACGTTTCGCTTCTTCCATTTCGTTTAATACTTTGGCCGTTCGTTCGTAAAAAAGCCGTCCGTATCGATTTAAAATAACTTGCCTTCCTTTTCGTTCAAATAGCGGCACGCCAAGCTCTGATTCTAATTTAGAAATTGAGCGGCTGAGCGTAGGCTGTGCGATTGATAATTTTTCTGCGGCCTTTGTGAAATGTTCCGTTTGAGCTACAACATTAAAATATTCGAGCTGCTGCCATTCCATTTTTTCACATCCTTTGCTTATTACATAATACTATCAATTTCATATAAATTATACATTGGACGTCATAAAAAATTCATGTTTAAATGAAGAACGTAGCACTTGCTAAAAATGTTATGTGTCTGCATAGAATAAGTGTTGAAAGAAGGAATTAGTTTATGGATGTTTCAATTGTTTTAACAATGTTAGCCGTCGGACTGATCTTAGGATTTGTCGGAGCAGGCGGATCAGGTTTTATTATTTCAATTTTAACGCTGCTGTACGGCGTATCTGTACACGTTGCTCTTGCAACCGCTCTTACCGCAATGATTTTCTCTTCTTTATCTGGCGCAGTCAGTCATTACCGCGAAGGTAACGTATCTTTAAAATCCGGTATCTCTGTTGGTATCCTCGGTGCATTAGGCGCTTGGATTGGGTCTAATCTTTCATCCTTTATCCCAGAAGGCGAGCTAAAATGGTTAACAGCCGGCATGCTTTTACTATCTGGTGTTTTGCTTTGGCTACGAATGTTCTTATTTTCCCGTCAGCAAAAAGAACGTACTGTTCCAACAGGAGCTAAATTTGTCGTCTACTCTTTACTAATTGGCTTAATTACCGGCGCTCTGTCCGGAATGTTTGGAATTGGATCAACTCCATTTATCCAGCTTGGCCTTATGATGGTGTTAGGCTTGTCTATTCGCCAGTCGGCCGGAACGACAATGCTCGTTATTATTCCAATTGCCATCGGCGGAGGAATGGGCTATTATCAGCAGGGCTTTTTAGATATTCCACTGTTGATCCAAGTAGTAGTCGGCACAATGGTCGGTTCATATATTGGAGCAAAATTCACAAATCGCGTCCCTGCTCCCGTATTAAAAACGTCACTTGTAGCACTGCCTATTTGCTCTAGCTTCCTACTTGTTATATAAGAAAAAAGCTTGAACTTTTGTTCAAGCTTTTTTTATGTCCATCTGATAAACAAACTGCTTTCCTTGGCTTCCAAAAATATGCCGGTTTGTATCAACAAAGCCGCTTCGTTTATACAGATGCTGCGCCGCCGTGTTTTTATGGTTCACCCCTAGCACCACTTCATTTTTAGTCGGAAAGTGCTTTTTGATAAAAGAAGGAAGAAGCTTTAATGACTTTTTTCCAATCCCATTTCCTTGATAATCAGGATGAATGGAATACGACCGTATTAAAAGCGCGCCGGAGCTCTCGGTATATTCTTTAACGGCTTCCCCTGCGTCGAGCACGAAAAAGCCGGCTAGTTTGTTTTCTGCCACAATCAAAACGGGCGTTCTGTCTCTTTCCTGCTCACACCTAGCTAAGGCTTCAGCGGGAAGTGCTGTATAAATGAGCTGCTCTTCAGGCAGCGTATAGCTATGTATAGATGACTCGTAGGCTTCACTATAAAACGTTAGTGCTACGTTTTCTTTATTCTCCATTTTCTGCTGGACTCCTTTTCTTTTTCCATAGTATATCATGCACAAAAAAAAGCCGCATAAAGCGGCTTTTCTTTTATCTAGCGTCGGATACAACGGTAAAGCGTTCGTTTACATGCTCTCCTCGCTCAATTTCATCAATGACTGCAATCGCGTAATCAGCATAGCTAACATGGCTGTTTCCTTCTGAGTTTAAAATAACATGATCTTTCCCTGTTTTATAAGCATCCGTTCGTTTTCCTGAAGGATTAAAAAATGCTGCTGGGCTAATAAACGTCCAATTAATATCGCTTGTACTTTCTAAGTCTTTTAAATTTTGAGCTTGGTTGTCAGCTGTCGCTTTATACTCTTTTGGAAAATCAGGCGTATCTGCTAGACGCGTCGTTTTCTCCTCATCAACAAACAAACTGCCTGCTCCTCCTACAACAAGAAGACGAACGTCCGGAGCTTGTTTAAATACATGAATTAACGACTGCCCCGCTTCTACATGCAGATGTTCTTTTCCTTCAGGAGCTCCAAACGCATTCACTACTGCATCCAAGCCTTCGATATCTTTTGCCGTGATATTGAAGATGTCTTTTTCCAGTGTTCGAACATCTCGTTCATCTACTTTGCTCGCATCACGTACAATTGCCGTTACATCATGCCCGCGGTTTAAAGCTTCTTTCACGATAAAACTTCCTGCTTTTCCTGTAGCACCTACAACTCCAATTTTCATTTTATAACCTCCAGTAAAATTCTCTATATTTAGGTAATAGCCTTTTTTTGCTATGATAAAACACAGCAAAACGGTTTAAGCAAGATAGAGAGAACAAATTGGATAAATGAGTTAGTATGGATTACTTTTAACACCGCGGTTGATTTCCGTGCAAGGCTTCGCTTTCCGCGGGCGGCTGCTGAGCCTCCTCGTCACTTACGCTCCTGTGGGGTCTCACCTGTTCCGCTTTTCCCGCAGGAGTCTTCGCCTTACCCTCCAATCAACCGCTAGAAGCACCTACATACACGAAATCTACCATTCTCTTTTGAAAAAATAAATGAGTGCTTATTCAATTTCAATAAATAACACGTGAGCCATAGAGTGAATCGATTTAATCAATTCTATTTTATTTCGTTTCTTTTTTGCCTTTCCTTTTATTTCAACGAAATAAAACAGTTCTCCTTGATGATGATCTTGGTGAATTTCATAGGATGAAATCATAATATTTTCTTTTTCAATCTTATCAAGCAGCTCATAAATATTCTCTTGATCCGCTGCACCAAACTTAATTAAAAGGGAATGAGTAGAAAGAGATGTAAACATGACGTTCAATATTTCTAAGCCAATCAGCACCAGTACAGTTGCACTAATGCCGACTGTATACATACCCGCCCCAATGGTTAAACCAATTCCCGAAGTGGCCCATACGCCTGCGGCTGTGGTGAGCCCTCTAATATGCTGCTTTTGAATAATAATCATACCTGCTCCTAAAAAACCAATACCACTTACTACTTGAGCTGCAATCCGGCTGGGATCAAGAGCCATATGATCTTGATGAAGCACGTCTGAAAAGCCGTATTTCGAAATTAACATAATCAGCGTGCTGCCGACAGCAACTAAAAAATGAGTGCGGAAACCCGCTTCTTTAGCTCTAAACTCTCTTTCTAAACCAACTAAAGCTCCTAAAAAACCTGATAGCGCGAGACGACTAATAAAAGCTGCGGTCACTTTTTTCCCTCCTTTCTCTTCACTTTTTCATAAATGCACCTATTAACTATTTCTATTTTTGTTATAATTTACTATAACTAATTTTTAAAGTGGAGGCTAATCAAAGTGGATAAAGTTATCGATTATTACAGCAGATTTGATGAGTGGGGGAGATTAGAACGCGAGCCTATTGAGTTTCAAGTAAACTGGCATTTTATCAAAAAGCGAAAAAATTAATAATCACCTCTATTTATCATAGAATAAATGGAGGTGATTATTAATGAACCGTTTATTCAAATGGAGTACAAGCATTTTGTTGTCTCTGATGTACTGCTTTTTGGTTTTCCCTCCCTCTTATGCAAGCGGTGACTATTACTCCTCTTATGCAGAACTGCAGCAGCACGAAATTCTTCACCAAGACTACGACATTCGCTACGAGCAGCGCTTTAGCTACTTATCCATCATGGCCATTCACGGCGGCGGAATTGAACCAGGTACATCAGAAGTTGCCAAAGAACTCGCTGATCGCTTTTCCGCTTCTTATTATTTATTCGAAGGCATCAAATCAAGCAACAACGGGGTTCTGCACATAACCTCAGAAAACTTTGATGAACCGATTGCTAGAGGAATGGCTCAGCAAAGTATGTCCGTCATGACGATTCACGGCTATAGCGGGAGTCAGCCTATCGTATATGTAGGCGGAAAAAATCAGCTTTATAAAGAGCTGGTGAAGCAATCACTGCGCAAACACGGCTTTACCGTCCGTGACGCTCCTTCTAACATAGCGGGAACAAGCGAACAAAATATTGTGAACGATAACCTGTTAAAAGCCGGCGTGCAGCTTGAACTCACAGCCGAACTAAGAAAATCATTTTTCGCAAACCATGACTGGTCAAGAAACAACCGCATGAATGTAACACCTCTTTTTTATACATTCGTATCTTCCTTACAAGAAGCATCCTCTTCCTATCAAACTTTCCTTTACCTACAGATCCACTAATTTTCAAAAATTCTCGATTTCCAGACAAAAAAGCCAGCGCAGTCTGTATAATCAAACGCGCTGGTTTTTATCTATTTCTCTTGCTAAAATAGACCGCTTAAAGCCTTTTTGCTCAAAAAACTCTTTGATTTCACTTGGACTTTGATAAGAAAGTCTAATCACATAGTAGTTAATATATTCAATCCAAACAAACGCGTAAAGGCCTAGAAAAAAAGCAAGTCCCTTAACCCCTAACTGCACACAGTGGTAAATGAGTACACCTAAACCTAACGCAAGAAGAATTATATTCAGTTTTTTAAAAAGCAGAAACAATTGAATGTAGCTGGAGGGCAAATGAGAATCTTCTTTTCGGCTCACTCGCCTCCATTTCATAAACCAGTATAAGCTTCCTTGAAACAAGATAAACTCAAGTATGATAAAAGCATACACACTAGAAAATGTTGTTAAGTAAAAACCTAGATGAGGAAACTCATTTAAGTACCCTACCCACAGCGCAGCAAACACTAAAGCTGCCGTAAGCTCTCCTGTCCATAAGCCAAATAATTTCCGCTTTACTTTCATAGAAATCCCCCTAGCGTATCTCTCAATCCTGCTGTTCAAACCAAGCTTTAAACAGCAGGTTTACACCTGTTTTTATTTCTTCATTAGACAGTCCGGCAAATCCAAGCAATACATAGGGCGTGTTGTTGTCACCGGCACTATGATAATAAATAGATGTTGGATAAATCGTTACCCCTTGCTTGGCAGCTGCTTCTATTAGTTTCTGCTCACTCATTCCATTTTTTACCTCAAGAAGAATATGCAATCCAGAATGTTCTCCAATAACATCTACACGTTCTGCCATAATAGCAGTCAAGCAATCTAGCAGCAGCGCTTGTTTTTTACGGTATGCTGTTCTCATTTTATTCAAGTGACGCTCCCAGTGCCCTTCTTTCATAAACAGAAAAAGCGTATGCTGATGAAGCCTTGAAACAGGCTGTTTAAAAAGTCCGCAGTGCTTCACATAGCTTTTACGAAGCCGGTGTGGCAGCACGGCATAACTTATTCGAAGAGAAGGCATCAACGATTTTGAAAACGTACCCGTATAAATAACACGATCGTCTTGATCTAATCCTTGAAGGGCCGGAATCGGTTTTCCTTTATAGCGAAATTCTCCGTCATAGTCATCTTCTATGATATAGCCATTCGTTTCTGCCGCCCACTCTAGTAGTTCAAGTCTTCTTGCTATGGGCATGACCATACCAATAGGAAATTGATGAGACGGCGTAATATACACCGCACCCGCTCCGCTTTCTTTCAGTTCCTTCACTTTTAAGCCAGAATTATCGAGAGAAATAGGGATAACTGACATGCCTTGTTCTTGAAAAACGTGCCTCGTCCGGTGAAAACCTGGATTTTCGAATCCAATTATTTTTTCTTTCCCCAAGATGACAGACAGCAGCCACATAAGATACTGCGTACCTGCACCTATCACAATTTGCTCCGCCGTACAGCGCACTCCTCTTGAATGATAAAGGTACGCTGCAATTTCTTGACGAAGCAGCAGTTCGCCCTGTGGATGTCCGCTATAAAAGAGCTGGCTTTCATCATGATAAATAGTTTGAACCGTTAGCTTTTTCCACGTGTTATACGGAAATTTTTCTACGTCTATCTTTCCATGGCTAAAATCAATGGCAGTTGATTTTTGATCTTCTTGTTGCAGAGATACAGAGATAGGAGGCAGTTCTTGAAGCACGACTTCATTTTTTATCTCTTTTACAAATGCTCCTTTCCTGGCTAGTATCTCGATATAGCCTTCAGTTTCTAACTGTACGTAAGCCGCTTCAACCGTATTTTGGCTAATGCTTAAATGAAGAGCTAGCTTTCGTTTGGAAGGCAGTTTTTCATAAGGTGGAATGGTACCTTTTTGAATTTGTTTCTTTATGTAAGTATAAAGCTGCATGTATATGGGATCTGCTTTTCTTTTATTGAGCAAGGGCATTAACTCTAACATGGTATTCTTTCCTTTCTAACTGATACTATTAAATTCGCTGTTTCTGACACTTACTCTCAGTTCAAGTTCTTCATATACTGGACTATATCTTATAAATCAAGGAGATGACGCAATGACTATCACGTATAAAACCAACGTTTCAATACGTGCGGAACAAGCTGCTGAAGTATTTGTACATTCCGGTATTAAACGTCCTGCACAAGATCTTGATCGGATTCAAAGAATGCTTGATCACGCTTCTCTTACTGTTACCGCTTGGAGCGACAGCGAACTCATTGGCATAGCCAGAGCGTTAACAGATTTTAGCTACTGCTGCTATTTATCGGATTTAGCTGTTGTAAAAGACTATCAAAATCAAGGAATCGGCACACAGCTCATCAAACACGTTCAATCGGAAACCGGTGAAGAAACTGCGCTGATTTTACTTTCCGCTCCTTCTGCTATGAACTACTATCCAAAAGTCGGATTTCATCAAATTGATAATGGGTTTAAAATTGATAGAATTCGGTAGACGCGAAGAAAGGAGCTTCTCCTTTCTTTTTATCCAAACGCCTGAGCTGCTATAGCAAAAAGATTGCCCTGTCTAGCAGGTAGGGAATTGACACCATACGCCATAACAGGAGGCTCATTTTGAAGCTGAAATCCGTGATTTTCCACAAATTTCTTTAACGTTTCCTCATGAGAAGACAGGTCAATTCTCAGCTTTTCTTTGTAATTCTTCGCTATTTCATCAATGACTAGCATTGCTTCTTCAGCGTTTGGAGCAACTACGGGACCAATCACGATATTGCTCGAGGTACGAACCGCTAAACCATAACCTGTCATTTTATTTTGTTCGTTTTGTAAGACAACTGCTTTTTCAGCTTGCTGAATTCTACTTTTTAAAAATAGCTTTCTATTATCTCCAAATGCTTCTTCATCAAGCTTTACAACCTCTTTGAAGTCCCTTCTCGTTAAGGATCGTGTATAAAACCCTGAAGCTTTAAATGCTCTTGGTATGTATTCATTGCTTATATATTTACTTACATAGTCCACGGTTTTAAACCCTGCTTTTTTATATAAGTGCTCACCTTCTTTTGTCGCAATTAAGTAGGCATTCACCTCAGGGGAAAGAATTTGCAAACAGTGCTTCATGAGCTGCCCGGCTAACCCTTGTTTTCGGTAATCTTTTCTCACAATTACCATTCCTATAAAAGCTGACTGATTTTCATATAAAACTACTGCTACGCTTGATACAATGTCACCTTTCTCATTTCTATGCCCAAATACGTTTCCAGATGAAAAAATTGTATGTAAATCCGCTTCACTATAATCCCATTTTTCTAGCCGCGATAGCAGCAGCAAACCTTTTATATCTTTTTCACTAAATGTTTCAATCATTTCTCCATATTCTCTCCCGACTTTTCGACGTCCTATTTGGCTTTAAGAAGCGTAATGCTAGCCGTTATTTTGGCTGTCATTCAATAACTCATGAGTTCTCTTTCATAGCTAAATAGTACAGAATAAATAGAATATTTTCTACATTTATATATCCATAACTCGAAACTAAGCATTCGCACATAAACTAATGAAAAAAGACCTCTTTCCAAGAAAGAGGTCTCTTCGTTTATTTCACTAGCTTTTGCTCAGTCCCAGCTGAACTCTGACTTCGTTTGTGGAATCCTTTTGCGTAGTACGCGATAATAAGACCGATAAACCATAATGGTCCGATGACAACTGCAATTCTTGTATCTGGATTGTACGCCATAAGAACAACAACCAGCGCTAAGAATGCAAGTGACACATAAGACGTTAACGGAAATAAAGGCATTTTATATTTTAACTTTGCCTCTTCACCCTTTTTTAAGGTTTTGCGATACTTAATTTGAGAAAGCAAAATAATTCCCCATGTCCAAATCGCACCGAATGTTGCAATGCTTGTTACCCACGTAAATACTTTGGCAGGCACAATGTAGTTTAACGCTACTCCTACTAATAGCGCACCCGCTGATGCTAAAACTGCTTTTCCCGGTACGCCGCCTTTTGTAAGCTGGCTGTATCCTTTTGGCGCTTCTCCGTGCTCTGCTAAGTTAAACAGCATACGGCCTGTACTAAAAATACCGCTGTTACAAGAAGAAAGAGCTGCTGTTAACACGACAAAGTTAATAATGCCGGCCGCCGCTGGAATGCCGATTTTTTCAAACGTTAATACAAATGGACTTCCCTGTGAACCAATTTCTTGCCAAGGATAAATTGACATAATGACAAATAATGCACCGACGTAGAAAATAAGAATACGCCAAAAGACAGAATCGATCGCTCTTGCTAAAGATTTTTCCGGATTTTTCACTTCTCCTGCGGTAACGCCGATCATTTCAATTCCTAAATACGCAAACATAACCATTTGCAGCGACAGCAAAATACCTTTGAATCCGTTCGGGAACAGTCCGCCGTTGTCCCACAAGTTTTTGATACCAGTCGCAACGCCGCCGTTGCCGATTCCAAACACAATCATTAATAATCCAACTGCAATCATTAACACAATCGCTAAAATTTTAATAAGTGCAAACCAAAATTCCAGTTCACCATATGCCTTAACAGCTAAGAAGTTAACCGTTGTCATGATGACAAGCGCCGATAACGCCCAAATCCAGTTTGGTACATCCGGATACCAATACCCCATATAAATACCAACGGCTGTAATTTCAGCCATACATGTTACAACCCATAAAAACCAGTAGTTCCAACCTGTTAAATAACCAGCAAGCGGCCCTAAATAGTCGCGTGCGTACTTGCTGAATGAACCTGCAACAGGTTTTTGAATCGCCATTTCTCCAAGTGCTCTCATAATAAAAAACATAATCATTCCGCTAAATCCGTACGCCAATAATATTCCTGGTCCTGCTAATTTAATAGCAGATGCAGATCCAAGAAACAGCCCTACCCCTATGGCTGCTCCTAAGGACATCAGCGTCACATGTCTTTCTTCTAACCCGCGTTTCAATTCTTTCCCCTGAGTTTTCCCCTGCATAAACGTCTCCCCTTTTTCCAATCTGTCAAAACGAGATGAATACAGCCTTTTGTTAGCGCTTTCATATAAGTTTGTGCTAAAAGTCAGCTAGGCTATATATTTGTATTCTATCACCTTTCTCTCACTTTTCTTTTGTCGAAAAACGAAAAAATTATCTTATCATTTTGTTTAAACGCACAATTAGATGCAGACACTGCATTTTTACTATGTATTTATTATTGCACCTAAGTAATAGTATTTTTAAGAAATAGAAAAACGCCGACTCAACTCCGTCAGCGCATCGTTCATTTTATGCTTTTTTATAAAAACTAGCATTTATCTCGCGGGTTCAAAAGTTTTACAGCCAGGTTCTTCCGTTTCAGAAACATGGTGACTACTTTCAGGACTCACAACGTAAATGGACTCTGCACTGCATTTATTTCCGGACTTCCAATACATACACTCATTCACTTCACATAATACACCTTGTGCCACTGTTATCCCTCCTTTGCTTTTCTTATCTATTCACTACCCGAAATATAACGATTCTAACATTTTCATGCAAAAAAACCGCTTGTTTATCAAGCGGATCTTTTTATTGCGTGTGTTCAACATACTGTTTTTTAGCTAAATATAACTCACGGCTCAGCGTGATCCGCCGTTCTCTTAATTTCCTTAATTTAGCCTGAAATTGTTCGTTAGTTGGCTCTTCTTGAATCAAGCGATACGTAAAAGAAATATCTTCATTTAACTGTTTAAAATCTTCCCATATCTCTTGAACGAGGGCGGATTGTTTTTCTTCAAATGAACGACTTTGCTGCGTTTTTAGCGCGGCTAAGATTTCCTGCTGCCACGTTTCGTCTTTTATTTCTTTTGCTAATAAGTATAGATCTAAATAATCGTCAATGCATAAAGCCGTTTGTTTATTATTCAATGTCATCACCTTTTCTATACGAAATGTTTCTTCCTAAGAAGAGGGTTTCATCATAGAAAAAGATTCCTCTTCTTATCTGTCAGAGCTAGGCTATGCTGGAATTAGCACCATTCAATAATTGTGGTTGCTGAGGCTTCAAAGGGCCAGTCCCTCCACCTCTCTAGATAAGAATATTTCGCTTTTAAATTATTTCTGACTATTCTAATATGTTTTATAGGTTACGTCAATAGCTTTTCAATAAAAAGAAAAAAGAAGTAAAATATGGTATGATTTTATAAAGGATGGTGAGCACATGAAACGATATATGTTATCTGCTTTTTTGGGAAGCTTGCTGCTGCTTCTTAGCATTGCCTTTTCATCTACTTTCCACGTTGCAATTGTCAAAACAACCGGAAGCATTGGAGGGATTATTTTAGCAGCGGCGGCTCTGATTATGAACGCGCTTGAAGATCCCCCCTCCTCAGACAATACAGGTGGAGGAGCCGTTGAAGTACTAGATAAAGGCGCTGTTTGGGCTACTTATTTACTTTTACTTTCATTACCGAACCTCATCGCATGTATAACATCTTATGTTTTATGGACTCGCTGACATTCACTAACGTTACGGACGTTTTACCACCTGCAGGCTCATTGATATTTGTTTATCTACAAATCCAAGTTCACGATACACATGCTGTGCAAAATTCCCAGCATGAACGCTGAGTCTGATTTCAGGATATGCTTTGATAGACAATTCATTGATTGCTTTTTGCATTAACGGCTTGGCTAGACCTTGCCCGCGGTATTCCGGTACAACATATAATTCGTAGATAAAGCCAATTTCTTCTTTTGAAAAGAAGTCGGCGGATGGGCCGATAAGAACCCAGCCTGCGAGTTTATTTTCTTGTCTCGAAACTAAATAATAACAGCCTTTTTCAAGGGCATTACCAACTAATTCATTTACGCGTTCAGCTGACGGATGAAACTGCTTCATTGTTCCTTCAAACAGCGCATCAGCAGATTTCGTCCGAATTTCCTGTATTTCTTCTTCAGTAGCTTTTGCAATCATCACGATCTCTCCTTTTGTGTTCGTTTTCCACATGCGAGGATAAATTCCTGCAAAAAAAGTCTTCGCCTAAGCGAAGACTTTTATTTAAATTCAAAATGTTCTTGATGATTGCCTTGTTCGTCCGTCCAGTTAATCATAATGTCTAAACCTGCCGCTTTTCCAGGAACAGCAAAATTCGCATAGCGAAAACGTTGACCGCTTTTGCTTAAGTTAGACCTTTCAATAGGAGAAAACAAGCTGTATTTCGCCTTATTTTTTCCTTCGTGCCGAAAAGCTTGGACCTGCACGCGCTCTACATCTTTTCCAATGTTTGCAACGGTTAATCCATATGTATGATAGACGTTATTTTTCCACTTTAGCTGATTATCTCCCGTCATGCTCGCTTTTGTCAGTTCAACCGACCATTGTTCAGATGATTTCTTCATTGGAAGCTTCTCAATCGAAAGAGCGCTGACATGAATGTTTGCAAAAGCAAGCCAAACAAAACAAAAAGTGCTGACTGTATAAAATAGTCTTTTCATAGATTTTAATCTCCTTAGAAATTTTAGTAGTAGCATCTCCTATTCACTTAAAAATTATGATAAACGCTTTAACAAAAAAAGCCTCTCCATTTAGGAGAAGCTTCTTGTTAATGCATAAGCAAATCTTTTTGTTTGTCTAATGAGTGTTTTGTATATAAATCTCTTTCAATCGCATATTTAGGACGCTGTTTCACTTCGTTAAAAATCTTGCCAATATATTCTCCGACAAGACCCATTCCCATTAGCTGCAAGCCGCCTACAAGCCAAATCGATAAAATAAGAGACGTCCAGCCAATTTGCGTATGATCTAAATATTTTTGAATCAGCGCATAAATACCAAACGCAATGCTAAAGAGAAAAGAAGCTCCTCCAAGCAGCGTTAATAAGCGTATTGGCGCTACACTAAAAGATGTAATCCCGTCGAATGCAAAAGCGAGCATTTTCTTTAGGGGATATTTTGATTCGCCCGCCGTCCGTTCTTTGCGGTCATATGTGACTTCCGCGGAACGAAATCCTACTAATGGTACAAGGCCTCGTAAAAAGACGTTTCCTTCTTTATATTTCATAAGTTCACCAAGAGCACGTTTGCTCATGAGACGAAAGTCGGCGTGATTTTGAACGAGCTGAATTCCAAGCTTATTCATAAAACGGTAAAATCCTACTGCCGTAGTTCGTTTAAAAAATGTATCGGTTTCTCTACTGTCTCGAACACCATATACAACTTCATACCCAAGCCAATACTTCTCTACAAAAGTACGAATGACGTTGATATCATCTTGCAAATCTGCGTCAATGGAAATGACGCAGTCAGATTGCTTATGGGCTGCTTCTAGTCCTGCGAGCAAAGCATTTTGATGTCCTACATTTCGCGCTAGCTTTAACCCTTTTACAAATAAATTACTGCAGCTTTCTTTTTCAATAAGCGACCACGTGCTGTCTTTGCTTCCATCGTCTACAAATAAAATGGTACTTTCACTTGATACGAGACGTTCATTTATCAATTCTTTTACTACAGTAGTTAATTGAAAAGATGTCTCTGTGAATACTTCTTCTTCGTTGTAACATGGAACAACAATCGTTAAAATAGGTCTGTTCATGTTATTGCCCCCTTACTTTGCTTCATATACATACACTTTCCAAGCGGACTGTTTATCGTTAAATGCTTTTAAAAAGTGCAAACCGTCACTTTCAGCATTTTCGATTGGAACAGCTGAAAAAATATAGCGACCGCCCATTTTTTTAAATTGGCTGATATTAAGCTGCAAATGACGGATTTTTTTCGTTGAGTCTTTTCGGTAATCATATTTTTTCCCTAGCTCGCTAACAAACACATAGCAGCGGTTCCCCCAGTGATCATAGTAGCTTTCTAACTTTTTATTTTTATCAAGCTCTTTGGCAATGATTTTGCGAAACTCATGTTTATATGTTAACGGATAGAAGTTGTTATACGTATCTAGCGTATAAAAGCCGTTATACTGAGCAATAGATGGATGAAGCCCTATGCTCGCTACGCGATAAGATGATTTAGGTTTTCCGATATACCTGCTGATTTCATCAAATTGATGAACAGCATAAAATTCTTTGACTGACGGCTCGTGATTGTAGCGATAGTAAAGTTCAGGATTCGCTATAAATAACACAAGCAGCTGTAAAATCAAACACACCCACACAAACTTTTTCCACGCCTTGCCCCTTTTCCACAAAACATAGCCGCCAACGGCAAACATCAAATAAATAATGAGCGGGCGTAAAAAATGAAATCTAGCAAAGTTAAACGTATTTAAAAGCTGAAATTTTTCTTTTAGCGGCTCCCATCCTTTATAAAACCAAAACGCATACCAAATCGACAGTAGTAGATTAAGAATAAATAACTGCAAAAACGTTTTTTCAAGCTTTTCCTTGCGATTTCGAGCAACAAACCACAATACGACAAAAGAAAGCGGTAAAATGACAAAGGTATGAAGCGTCATTACATGCGTATGCCCGAGCGTATAGTTCTTTAAAGCAAGGCGAACGGAATGCCCAAAGCTTAGAGTGGAGCTTAAAAATTCATTTCGACTCGTCGGGGCCTCCGGAAATAAAAGCGAATCAACAAGTCGGTATTCAATGAGCAGAAAGACAGCGGTCATCGCTGCAATACTGCTTAAAAAAGGAATATTCCACGCTCGTTTTTTCACTACGTCTCTTAGCCATAGCAGCCCCATCGCCGCTAAAAAGAAGAAAAATCCGAGCACAAAGCTCGCGTAAAACGGAAGCAGTAAAAGTGTAAGCCATTCCTTCCATGTTCCTTCGCGGCTTCGAATGGTTAAAAACGCCCACAGTGCCAGCGGCTGTCCTAGTGTACTCAGCATGCCCGAAGGCCAAAATGGCGTAAGTGCAAAAGCAAGCGATACAAGCACTCGAATCGCATAAGCATCCTCGCTTTTAATAAAATGCTTTTTTAATAATAAATACATTCCAATTAAAGCAAATACGCGCGTAACCGTTTGGCTGAGGCTGTACGCAAGCATGGTAGGAAATAAGCCATACAGCCACTGAATACCGCTAAATTCTGTTCCAAACGTATTCCTCGGCAATCCGTTAATAATTTGAGGTAATACGGCCTGACTGGAGCCAAACAGCTCTCCGCTTCGATGCAGAACTTTATACCATGTAATGTTTGAGTCTAAATTATCATGCACGCGTATATGTGAATTTTCCCCGAGCAAAAACATAGGGGATACATACGCAAGCAGCAAAAGGAACGCGATAATAAGCAATGTTTTTTCTTCATTCATAGCTGTTTCTTTCTTCATCTGTTAACACCTATTTCCATTTCATAATTACTAAAAGCTAATCGTGCATGACGACCGCTTCTTTTTTTGCATTAAATACAAAGTATTTTTGACCCGTATAATTTAAAAGCGTATACAGACCTGTTCCAATTAATATACCGACGTCTTTTTTGAACGGACGCACAGCAGCAGGAAGTTGATGCAATAACCAGCTGGAGAACTGCAGTCCAATATAGTAAGACAAGCCGTAGCAAATGCCAATAACCAAAATAAACCGCAGTATGCTTTTGGATAAATGAACTCCGCTTTTAAACGTAAATATTCGATTTAACACGTAGCTGACGACTGCTCCCGCTGCGTTTCCGATAAACGTTGCTGCCCAGTATTGATGAAACATATGAAGCAGTACATACATAATGGAAAGACCTACTGCTGTATTGACCAGCCCTACTACTAAAAAACGTACAAAAGATCCTTTCATATAAACTCCTTTTGATTTTGATACTTCCATAAAAATTACATATTATGACTTTAAATACAGTTTCAGTGTAGCAACTCCACTTAAAAATCTAATGAAAATAACATTAAAAACAGATGAAAAAAAGCTAAAAGAATCCATAAAAATCAGGATTCTTTTAGCTATTTAGTAGAGCCTTCAATCATTAATTTTTGGTCGCTTTGATTGTCAAACGCATCCACTGCCGCTACTTCTATTTGATATGCAGTATGAGGCTGCAAACCTGATAACGGAAGACTTAAAACATCCGGAACAGGATCGCTGTAATATTGAGAAAATGCATTATATGTTTTGACCACTTTTCCAGTTTCTTTATTTTTGACGGTAATGCGATAAGAATGAACCATCAGATTATCCACAGCTTGCGTAAACTGGATATAAAGCTGATTTGCTGAAGCTTTTTCTTGTATAACAGAAATAGTAGAGCTTGGAAGAAAAATCGGTTTTACTAAATCTCGCTCATTCGTGTAGTGAAACTTTTTTGCATCTGCAGGTATGTCAATTTCCCACGCTTCTCCCGTCCACTTATTTGCGTGAAAATCCCGCCTTTTAACGACTACTTTTTGATTATAAACCTCTACAAGAAGACCTTGACTCACATCTCGGTAGCCAGGAGGAAGTTCACCTTGTAAATATCCGGCACCAGGCCATATATACCGAACAGAAGACGTTGCAAGAGAGGTAAAATCTCTTTGAAAAATAGTACGAGGGTCGTCCAACGGATGGTGGGTATGACCAGAAAACGTAATGACTTGCGGATAAGGTTTTAACGTATTGTAAAGAAGCTGTTCATTCACTTCTATCCCCCACCTGTTTTTCCCGTACAGTGTATTGTTAATAGGCTGATGAATAAAGACAAAAATCGGTTTTTTAGGATCGTCTCGCTTTGCTATCTTCAACTGTTCAGCAAGCCAGTTAATTTGTTTGATTGAATAATCACCAGCGGTCAGACGGCTTTCTGTTCCAAGCATGATAAAATGATATCCTTTTATCACTTGATGAAAGTAAAGAGACTTCATTTTGGTTTTAGATAAAAAACGCTGCTGCGCTTGCTGATTGGTTACGCTGTCCCGGTATTCATGGTTGCCAATTGTAAAAAGAGATACGGCCTGCGGCTGTTTATTTTGATTATAAATAGAAAAAAAGCGGTCGTATTCTTTCAACGCGCCGGTATCAGCCAAATCTCCTACTACTACAAATGCATCTTGTTTCGGTGCCTGTTCATTTAATTGCGTTAATGCATGTTGAAAAGTACGCAAATCAAGCGTTCCTGTTTCCTTAATATGAACATCACTGATCACAGGAAAAACTAGCTTTGGTTCGATGTATCCGCTTCGTCCGCTCTTCTCTTCGGCTCGTACGTTTAAGGTAATCCCGCATATAAGAACACTTATTAATACTAAAGCGAGCCAGTCTTTTTTCAGCGTTTCCATAAAACCGCCGAGCATGATGCTTCCTCCTTTCTTCACTGCTGCGTCTCAGTCATTTTCTCTACGTGTATGAGCTTTTATTTTATGTAATTTCAAAATATCTAATCGTATAGTTTCAATATTTCTTTTCGTGTTTGCACACACTATGTTCACAATCAATTCATTACACTTTTCCTAGTCATAGTGGTATGATTTTCGTATATTACAGACTAATTGTTGAAAATGTAGGAGTGAATATTTTGAAAACGGTCGCTGTTATTGGAGGAGGAATTACGGGCTTAACCACTCTGTACTATTTGCAGAAACTAAAACGAGAACGTAATCTCCCGCTCAAATTATTATTACTAGAGAAACATGCCCATTTAGGAGGGAAAATCAATACGCGTGAAGCTGGGGAATTTATTATGGAAACAGGGGCAGATTCTATTGTGGCTCGAAAAGAAAACGTTATGCCTCTGCTAGAAGAGCTGTACTTAACAAACGATTTAGTCTATAACGAAACGGGCAAATCGTTTATTTACTCTGCTAATGAGCTGCTGCCAATTCCTGAAGATACCATGTTCGGTATTCCAACAAGCGTGGAATCTCTTTTTAAAAGCGAGCTGATTTCTTCAAAAGCTAAAATTACAGCTTTAAAAGACTTAATCACTAAAAATACAACGTTTACGAAAGACAGCTCAATTGGACTCTTTTTAAAACATTTTTTAGGAGAAGAGCTAGTAGAAAAACAAATTGCACCTATTTTATCCGGCGTCTACTCTGGCGATTTAGACAAACTCACGATTTCTTCGACTCTCCCGTATTTGCTCGACTACAAAAACACGTACGGCAGCATCATTAAAGGAATGGGCGCCAATGAAAAGAAATTTAAAACGGCAGGAAATAAAAAATTCATTTCGTTTAAACAAGGTTTATCAACGATTATTCACCGCTTAGAAGAAGAGCTTTCTGATGTAACGATTTTAAAAGATACGCCAACCACCAGCATAAAACGGAACGGTGAGCGCTACCAAATCAGTACGCCGGGGCAAGCCTATTCAGCAGATTACGTGGTGTTAGCTACACCGCACACGACTGCTCAGCACCTGTTGAACGATCGCGAATTAAACGAAGACTTTGAGCAGTTAAAAGATTCTTCTCTCATTAGCGTGTACATCGGCTATGACGTTCCAGACGAATACCTTCCCGCTGAAGGCACCGGGTTTATTGCTTCTCAATCAAGCAACTTAATCGCCAATGCCTGCACGTGGACGAGCAAAAAATGGGCTCATACTTCTAAGCGAGGGAATTTGTTAGTTCGCCTGTTTTATAAAAGCACGAGTCACCACTTTGACAGCCTGCGGGCGATGTCAAAAGAAGAGCTGCTAGCAGTGGCACAAAAGGACATTGAAAACAGCTTAGGGATCAAAGAGCAGCCCATTGAAAGCGACGTAACAAATTGGGATAAATTGATGCCTACCTACCACCTTAAACACGGTGAACTCGTACGCAGCTTGACTCAAAAATTGCATGACAAGCACCCCGCTATTACATTAGCCGGCTGTTCTTACTATGGAGTAGGCATTGCAGCGTGTATAACAAACGGCAAACAAACGGCCGAAGCTATCTCTCAACAGTTGACTTAAACAAGGATTGAAAACAATAAAAGGCCTGAAAATAAATATATTATTTTCAGGCCTTTTATTACCTTTTCGTTAGCATATAAAGCTACTTTCCTTACTATTAACAACTCTTTTATCGCTTTTCTTTTTGCAAAGCAGCAGTAGCAAACAATACAAGATAGCGCTCGTCTGAAGTTAATCTAAGCCAATGTTTCACTTTATATCTCACAGGTTTCCGCTCCCTTCCTTCAAGGTTTTATATGAAAAGACTTTATATAAAGATTCAATAACGATAAGAAATGATGCTAGATATGTATTTTATTCCCACGCCCGCTTGTTTACAAACTTTTTTAAGCATAAGACTCTTCGTTTATTTCCCTGAAAATAACACTATTTTCGCCATTATCATCTTGCTATTTGAGAAAAAAGTGTACATTTCTTTCCTATTTTGACGAACATTGCGATAAATAAAAGCTGCCAACTGCGGCAGCTTTTATGTTAAAGGACTAATCTAATTATATTGCCTGATGGATCTTTTGTGATGAAATCTTGGTTTTCTTTAGACACAGCTGCTCCAATTTCACGAAGCTGACTTATTGCATGCTCCCTTGCTTCTTCAGCTGGAAAAACAAGTGTAAATGACTCCAAACCAACGCTGCTTTCAAGAGGACTAGGCGCTCCAATTCCATTCCAAACGTTTAGTCCGATGTGATGATGATAGCGCCCAGTTGAAATAAACAATGCTTGATTATGGTAATTGCTAACAACCTCAAAACCTAATCCATTTCGATAAAAGTTTTCCGTTTGCTCTAATTCAGAAACGTGAAGGTGAATATGTCCCATTAAGGTAGCTGAAGGTAATCCTGTCCATGGTTTACCGTTTCCTTCAGATAATATCGCTTCTGCATCTAAAGGCTTTGTAGCCATTACTACTTCACTGTCATTCCATTCCCATGTACTTGACGGACGATCTCGATAAATCTCTATGCCGTTTCCATCTGGATCTGCCAAGTACAGCGCTTCGCTCACTAGATGATCAGACGCCCCTTGAAGCGGATAACCGCTATTTAACAAATGCTGAAGAACATTTCCTAAATCAGAACGAGTCGGCAACAATAGAGCAAAATGATATAAGCCTGTTGTACGAGGCTGTTTTGCTGTAACATTTTCCGGCTGTTCAATCGATAAAAGCGCCGTGCGTCCATCAGCTGTTAGCAAGGCTTTGTTCTCTTTTCTCCCTAAAAGTTTAAACCCGATTATTTGCTGATAAAAAGCAAGTGAACGCTCTAAATTTTCTACTTTTAAATTTACTTTCCCAACAAATACATGGGGTGCACGGTGAAAGTTCATGATTATTTCTCCTTTTGAATATATCATTTTTTAATCAACTTACTTTATGTAACTTATTATATTTTTATAACTTAGTTTCGTCAAGTTATTTATTTTACTATCATAACTTAAAGCTTATATCACAGCACAACCAATTGAATAAGCCCGCCTGCTCATAATATAGTATGAACAGGCGGGCTTATTTACCATTATGCATAAACTATCAAAACAGTTCTCTGCTTTTGCGTTTGACATTTCCATTAACAAAATACTGTATTCTCTCTTTTTGCTCATTTGTTGGCTTCTTATACGTTTCACATTCAAACTGAAAACATGCTTTTTCTAAATCGACTTCATTTCCTACAATTTCTCCAATCGCACTCAATTGGTTTAAATCTCGCCAAAGTTCCTCAGAAGTTTCAGGGTCAAAATGAGATGAAAGATAATACTGCGCATCATATTCTTTAAGTTCTCTCTGAATCCGCTCAAGGTCTTCTTTATCATAGCTCCAGTCACCGCTATAAAAATCTGGACATAGACAATCACCTAAAAACAGTACTTTTTCTTTGGGGACATAGACAACGGAAGAGTCCTGCGCGTGTACCCCTCCAATATGCTGAATCCAACAAGTGATTCCACCTAGGTCAACTTCCATATGATGATGAAACGTTACGTCCGGCTCCTGTAAAATTAACATCTCTCGACTCGGCATTTCTTTCTTTATCATGTCCCGGCAAAATTCAATTTCTTCACCTTCCCGAACACGTTTATCCAAGGCATCCTCGTCCCAGCGCAGTGTCTTTAAATAGGCCAGCTTTTTCTTCGTTAAATGATGGCTGATTGTATACTTGTTCATTGCATGAATGCCAAATGTATGATCCCAGTGCCAATGCGTAATAGCTACTCCTTTGATTGGAGGGGCTCCCATTTTTTCCACTTCTTCTAAAAATGATGATGCATGCGCGGGAGAATTCCCAGCATCTACGACGAAACTATACTTCTCCCCGCATATAAGCCCGAGCACCGGCCGATCCGTTTCTTCAGAATGAGGAAAGTAATAAACGTGGTCCGTTAGTTTTTTCAGCATATTTACACCTGCTTTATGTAGTTTAATAAAAGCCTCTTTACCAAATGGTAAATAATGATAAATAAACTGTATCATACTCGGTGCTGCTTGCCTATCCAATTAGCTGATATTGGACTTTTCTTGAAGAGCCATGACTTTTTCCAGCTCTGCTGCTTTGTACTTTAAGAAGATCATCACACTAATCATCACAATCATTCCTCCCACTAGCTGAGAAACGGTTGTCATTTCTCCAAGCAAGAAATAAGCGAGAATGATGGCACCAATTGGCTCTCCTAAAATAGCCATTGAAATCGTTGTAGCATCTACGTACTTTAACAGCCAGTTAAATAAGGCATGACCAAAAATATTAGGAATAAGCGCTAAAAGCAAAAAAATCCACCAGTCCTTTGTGTCATACTGAGTCAGCGATACGTTTGCACAAATATTGTAGACAAATAGAACCAGTCCACCGATTAAAAAAACGGCGAAGCTATAGATGATTGGAGGCATTTTCCTGCATAGATCTTGCCCCGCCAGCATATGAACAGAAACGGCCACTGTACCTAAAACAGAAAGTAAGTCTCCGTAAAGAGCCGTTTTGGATACTCCGATATCGCCTGATGCGATAATCACCGATCCGCTAACAGCAATTAAAATACTGATGATCCCTACTTTGCTTGTTTTTTCTTTAAATAAAAAATAAGCTCCTATCACTACGAAGACTGGCTCAAGCGCAGTCAAAATCATAGCGCTAGCAACTGTTGTGTGTGAAAAAGACTCCATCCAAAACAGAAAATGAAGCCCTAAAAACAAGCCTGATACAGACAGCATAATCCATTCCTTTACCGTGCTATTTTTTAAAAGGATGCTCATTTTCCTCCATGGTAAAAACGGTAAAAATAAAAGGACGGTAAACAGCAGTCTATACATGCCTAAAATAGAAGCAGGCGCGTCCGACCATTTAATTAAAATAGAAGAAAAGGACACGGCTAATACACCGATTAAAAGAAAGACAGGAGGCGGTAAAGGAAGAGTTGATTTATTCATGCCATTACTCCTTTTAGAATCTCTTTTTTCATATTTACTACAGGAATATCCACTCCCCCTCTATGCACCATTTCTTTTTCCTCTATGTAAAAGCCGATTGATTCATACAAAGCTATATTACGAGAAACACTCATTCTCACCTTACATGATAAACTTTCCTTACCACACTCTTTGGCGTACGCTTCTAACCATTGAATAAGCTGCTTAGCCATTCCTTTCCCTTGAAAAGCAGGAACAACAGACAGACGGTAAAAATATAAGCTCGTTTCTTCTAGCGTAAAACGCGCCATCGCTACTGGCTTATTTTCGACGTATAAAATGACAGCTTCTTTTCCATGCTTTAACGATTGCATAATAGATTCCGTTGTTTCATCAAGAGCACTGGACGGTGGGACAGAATCGCGATAGACGGAGAAGGCTTGCAACATAAGATCGTGAACTGTAGCAGCGTCCTCCGGCTGTGCTAAGCAGTACTTCATAAATTTTTACCCTCTTTCTATAAAAATTAAGTATATCGAATTATTATACAACACCACCTATTTTTTTCCTACACCTTTTATTGATTTTTATTAAGGAGAATAACCTCTTTTTACGCTTTTACACCTTCTTAACTTTACTCCATTAGTCTATTAATTCATTAGCACACACTCTTGAGAACTTTTTGTCGAAATGGTTAAAATTCTGTTGGGAGGGAATCATCATGACATTTTCTTGGCTTATACCTTACATAGCCGTGTCACTTATCATCGTTTTAATACCAGGACAAGACATGATTTTTGTAATGACACAAAGTATTGCTTCAGGCGTCAAAGCAGGCATCAAAACCGTATTGGGATCTATCACGGGAACATTCGTACATACTCTTTTAGCCGCAGTAGGGCTATCTATTATCTTTCAAAAATCAATTATTGCCTTTACGATTCTAAAGGTTGTAGGTGTTCTGTACCTGCTGTTTTTAGCCTACCAATCGTTTCGCGAAAAAAGCGGTCCGTTGGAATTAACAGAAAACGTTCAGCAGCACCATCACTTTAGAAAAGGATTTGTTAGCAACTTAACCAATCCAAAAGTAGCTATTTTCTTCATTACGTTCTTACCGCAGTTTGTTAATTCGTCTCTTGGATATGTAAGTTTGCAAATGATTTTGTTTGGTATCATCTTTATCGCCGAAACGCTCATCATCTTTTCACTTATTGCGCTATTTGCTTCTGGCCTTGGGAAAAAAGTCAAAAAAAGCCGTATCTTTCAGCACACATTAAAATATGTAAAAGGAACGGTTTTTGGGGTACTTGGCCTAAAACTTTTATTTTCTAGCAACAATTAAGTAAAACAAAATGAAATTTCTTTCATCCCTGCTGTTATCGCCTTTTCATACCCGCTTCATTTGTCATATCACCCTATTTTTCCATGTGAGGTTAGTTGACAAAAGACCAAAATTATTATTTTATATATATATAAGGTTCAGATTTAGCAACAGGATTCGACAAGGATAATGAAGAAAAACAGCGGGGAAATAGGGAAATCTATCTAAATAGAGGGAAAATTCTATAAATTCACGTTTTTTATTATTATTCTACTATAATTCATGAAGAGGTGAAACTATGCAAGAAGTAGTTCAAGGTTTTGTTAGTTCAATTAACGAATTTCTTTGGTCCTACTTACTGATTGCGATGCTGATTGCATTTGGTTTGTTTTTTACATTCAGGTCAAAGTTTTTACAAATTCGGCTGTTAAAAGAAATGATTCGTGTATTAAAAGAAGGTGCAGATAGCTCTTCTAAAGACGGAATTTCGCCATTCCAAGCGTTTTGTATCAGTATGGCAGCCCGCGTTGGTACGGGGAACATTACAGGTATTGCGATTGCGATCGCTTTAGGGGGACCTGGTGCTGTATTTTGGATGTGGGTGCTTGCCGTTATTGGTTCAGCTTCAGCATTTATCGAGAGTACGTTAGCACAAATATACAAAGTAAAAGACAAAGACGGCGGCTTCCGAGGCGGACCGGCTTACTATATGGAAAAAGGGTTAAAAAAGCGCTGGATGGGCGGACTTTTTGCCATCTTAATTACTTTATCATTCGGCTTAATTTTTAATGCTGTACAATCAAACACGATTACCCTTGCGTTTGAAAATGCGTTCGGAACGAATCGTCTAGTGTTAGGAATTATTATGACAGTGGCTTTCGCTGCCATTATTTTTGGCGGAGTTAAGCGTATTGCAAAAATGTCAGAATACATTGTTGTGGTACTCGCTGTTGCTTATATTGGTGTAGCATTCTTCATTATTATCATGAACATTCAAGAAATGCCTTCTCTTATCGCTCAAATCGTTAAGAATGCATTTGGTTTTGAACAAGTTGCCGGAGGTTCTCTTGGAGCAGCTCTTATGCAAGGAATTAAACGCGGATTATTCTCAAATGAAGCGGGTATGGGTAGCGCGCCAAACGCCGCAGCCGCTGCAACAACAAGCCACCCGGTAAAACAAGGGTTGATTCAAGCCTTTGGTGTATTAACGGATACGCTTATTATTTGTAGTAGTACTGCCTTTATCATTTTACTTTCAGGTGCTTACACAAATAAAAATTTAAGCGGTATTGAGTTAACACAGGCTGCTTTAAGCACTCATATTGGTTCTTGGGCAGCAGGCGCTCTTGCGATTATGATTTTCCTATTTGCTTTTAGTACGTTAATTGGTAACTACTACTACGGAGAAACAAATATTGAGTTCTTGAACACAAATAAAGCTTGGCTGATGACTTATCGTGTTGCTGTACTTGCAATGATTGTGTTCGGTTCTATTTCTCAAATTCAGCTTGTATGGGACTTAGCAGACCTGTTTATGGGCTTTATGGTAGTAGTCAACTTAATTGCCATTCTCTTGCTCTCGAAAGTGGCCTTTTCTGCACTCAAAGATTATCTTGCCCAAAAGAAAGCTGGAAAAGACCCTGTCTTCTATCAAGACAGCATTTCTGGACTTGATAATATTGATGCATGGGATCATTCAGAAGATAAATCTAGCTCGAAAGAAGCGATCTAACAAAAAAAGCCGTGAATATTCACGGCTTTTTTTATTGTGCAAATTTACTTCTTTTTTTCTTCTAGTGAAGCAGTCTAAGACTAACCAAATACCTATAGTATAAATAAATTACGATGTACGGAATCCAGTAGGAAAAAAATGTCCAGCCGAGATTCCATCCGTTTCCGTATATCACTCTGTCCGTATACATATACGTTCCTTCTAAAAATGTTGTAAGCAGCGCAATAAGAAAAATAAAAAAATGAGGCTTTCCGATTCGCTGGATTAAAAAAATCATATAGCTGGCTAATACAGGATAGACACCTAAATTAAAAGGCAGCGCTTCTAATGCTTCATTTTCTAAAGAAGTCCGGAGTTTCCAAAAGCCATAATAGCTCCCTAATTCATTGATAACGATTGCTAAAATGCAAAAAGCAGTTCCTACTAAAGGTAGTAAACGACGATTTTTAGGATGTAAATAGAGGGTGCCGAAAACCCAAGGTAAAACAAACGCCAGCGCTATATTAATAAGCAAGAATATCCGACCTTTTTCTTTCTAGTATGTCACACCGTACCTTTTTCTAATCATCTCATTATATTGAACTGAGCAAGTGTAAAAGTACCTTATCTCTGATCGTTAAAGCAGAGTGCTTAATTTATGATTACTGTAGTTCGTCCCTTGCTTTTTCCATTTATTTTAATGAAGCAAATTCAGCGTCTTTTTTCTGGTAATAGTTTTGAACTAAACGCCCTGATAAAGCAGCTAATACCTGCTGAAATAACATCCCTAATACGACGGGTACAGCAACGGGAGCTGGAAAATAAGATACGGCTAATACGGCTCCAGCGCTAATATTTCTCATGCCTCCGCAAAAAGTAAGCGTCACAACTTTTGCTCGGTCCCATCTTAGCCATTTGCCAATCATCCAGCTGAAGAAATAACCAGCTGAACTCATTAAAAAGACGATCAAGATGATAAACAGCAGTTTTTTATCAATATGTTTTAAATAAGGTGCAATCACTCCCCCGTTTACCATAACCATCACACTTAACCCTATTTTCGAAACAGGTGCCAGCTTTGGTCCTAATGTCTGCTTAATTGTTCCTTTTGTATATTGATTTAAGCACATACCTAACAGAGATGGAAGGACAATCATAAAACATAAATCTTTGACTAACTTTAGCGCTTCCAGATGTACGGTGTCTCCAACCACCAATAAAAGCGTATAAGGAACGATAAGCGGCGCTAAAAGAGTATCAATTAAAATAATGGATAGTGCAAGAGGAATGCTTCCTTTGTAAATAGAGACCCATATAAAACTAGTCACTCCTGTTGGAATAATTGCTGCTAGCAAAAGACCCGTGCTTGTAAATACATCATGTGGAAAAATCACTTGACCAACGCTCCAAGCCCATGCTGGCATAAAAATATGTAAAACAAACAGGGCCATAATGATTGGAAATGGACGGTGTATCGTGGCATTTAACTGGTGAAAGTTTGAATTCAAACTTCCGGCAAACGTCATTAATGCAAAAAGCCATGGAATTAAGAAGGTATACTGACTTAATGACGAACCGATAAGAACTCCTATGAGCAAGCTGACCGGCGTAATAAACGGCATCAATTTTTCTAGCATTCTATTTAATTGACTTAACAAAGCTTTCTCCCTCCAACGAACGTTTTAAATAAATAATAAGATAAATTAACGTTTATAATATCACCTATTTATTATACAACTTATTTTCAGACTATTGTCTGTCTCTTTTACCTAAAAGAGATATATTCATAATTATCACTTAAATAGATTTACAGGTATTTTTGTGCTATTTTAATAGGGAAGAAGCTTTTAAAAAGCATGAATTTAGGGTAGAGAACACTCTACATAGAAATGCTTTCAATTGACGGATATAAATGGACTGTAGCACAGTTTTGGTAACTAGGAGGATTGTATGGATTTTTTGAAGTCTCTGTCATCGTTAGATGATTGGAAAAAAATCGTGATTGCGATTGGGATCTTTTTGATCTTTTTAATTCTTCGCAAGCTTTTCACGACTTATTTGTTTAAGTTTATTATTGGTTTTGTCAAAAATAAAAAAATCAATTTGATTACGAGCGTTTTAGAAGCTTTTGAAAAGCCGCTGCGCTGGATTTTTGTAATTATTGGTTTCAAGCTTGCTCTTCCCTATCTTCCCTTTGATGTTTTAACAGCCGACACGGAAAGACATTTAGTTCGTTCAGCTTCTGTTGGCCTTGCAGGATGGGGCTTGTATAATCTAGCTGCTTCTACCAATTTATTTTTTGCAACGTTTGCCAAAAATTTTGATATCCAAGTGGATCGAATCATTATTCCTTTTATTGAAAAGTTCATCCGCATCGTTGTTGTTATGCTTTCTATCTCCATCATCGCAGAAGAATGGGGTTTTAACGTAAACGGCTTTGTAGCGGGTCTTGGCTTAGGTGGTCTTGCTTTTGCCCTAGCCGCAAAAGACACCGTTAGTAATTTATTCGGCGGAATTGTAATTATTACCGAAAAGCCTTTTACCATTGGAGATTGGATTAAAACACCGAGTGTTGAAGGCGTTGTAGAAGATATTACGTTTCGAAGCACCAAAGTTCGAACGTTCGCTCAAGCAGTCGTAACGGTTCCAAATGCTACTCTTTCTAATGAACCTATTATTAACTGGGCAAAGATGGGAAAACGTCAAATTGCCTTTCATTTAAACTTGAATTATAATACACCAAAAGAAAAATTAGAAACCGTTGTGGCAAGAATTAAAAAGATGCTGACTGACCACGAAGAAATTCATAATGAAACGATTCTGGTTAACTTTGACGGTTTCTATGAATCCAGCTTAAATATCTATTTGTATTTCTTTACAAATACAACCGTTTTTGCTGATTACTTAGATGTAAAAGAAAATATAAACTTCGAAATTATGGACATTCTTGAAGAAGAAGGCGTAGAATTTGCGTTCCCTACGCGTACGCTCATTGTTGAGCAGGACGGAAAGCTTTCTGGCAATCCAAAAGAATTTCTAGAAAGTGCTCGAAGCTAAAAAAAGCTGACTTAGTAGTCAGCTTTTTTTCCTTTCTTTTTTAGTTTGAAATGAACATTTGAGTCCAGTAATGGCCGTAGCTTCCGCCTTTAGCGTAACCTACTCCAATTTCAGTAAATTGACTCGATAGTATGTTTTTACGGTGGCCTTCGCTATTCATCCATGCGTTAACCACTTCTTTTGGAGTCGCTTGTCCAGCAGCGATATTTTCACCTGCTGTACTGTATGTAATACCAAATTTTTTCATCATGTCGAACGGACTTCCATATGTAGGCGATGTATGACTGAAATAGTTTTTATCAATCATATCCTGCGATTTATAGCGAGCAACGCGAGCTACTTCCCAATTAGATTTTAAAGGTTTAAGCCCTACTTTAGCACGTTCTTGATTCACTAGCTGAACCACTTGCTCTTCGTATGAACTTCCCGCTTTATCTGTTGGTATGGTAATTTTTTGTCCCGGATAGATCGAATTAGGGTTTTTAATAGCGGAGTTCGCTTCAATCAGCTCGGAAACACCAACCTGATATTTTACTGCTATTTTCCACATCGTATCTCCGGGTTGAACGGTATGTACGGTTGCTGCTTGCGCAGTGTTATTAAGACCAAAAGCTAGAGTGACAGACAACAATGTTACTAATAAAAGTTTTGATAGAGTTTTCATATTTTTATTAAAGCAAATTGATTTTAAGATTCATAGCAGTAATATTATCCTTTAGTTCCATCATATTACTTTATTATCTTCCCCGCACACTTTTTCTATAACAAAAAGACGCACTGCTCTTTCGCAATGCGCCTTCTTATTATGAAGATAAAGCCTGTGACTGGTTCATGTCCGACACGTTAACCGCTTCATCCGTACTTTGATGCACCTGACGTTTTTTAATCACATCAATATATTGAATGTGATGGCCTTCCATTTTCGTAACGGTAAAGTCATACTGATCAAAGCTAAGGCTTTCTCCTTGCTTGACGTCATATTTTTCCGTTAAGACCCAGCCTCCAATTGTATCAACATCCGTATCATCAATTGTTGTGCCAAGCAGCTCGTTAAGCTCACTTACTAATAATTTTCCATCTACAATATAATGATCGGGTTTGACTTTCTGAATTAATGGAAGTTCATCCGCATCAAATTCATCACGAATTTCACCGACAATTTCCTCTAAAATATCCTCTACTGTTACAATCCCTGCTGTTCCACCGTATTCATCAATTAGAATAGCCATATGGATACGTTCACGCTGCATCTTAAGCAACAAATCATGAATAGGAATCGATTCAATTACTTCAATAACAGGACGGATATACTGTTTTAAGTCTATTTTTTCCTTGCTGTTGTTCATGACAATCTCGGTTAAAATCTCTTTCATATTGACCATTCCAATAATATGGTCTTTATCTCCATCGATGACGGGATAGCGGGTAAACCGTTCTTCTTGGACCATCTCAAGGATATATTCGACCGTATCTTCTTGATCAATCGAAACGACTTCCGTACGCGGCACCATAATCTCTTTGGCAACGCGATCATCAAAGTCAAAAATTTTACTTACATATTTAAACTCCGATTGATTGATTTCACCGCTTTTATAGCTTTCTGATAACAAGATGCGAAGCTCTTCTTCACTGTGTGCAAGCTCATTTTCTGAAGCAGGCTTTAGACCAAATAACCCTGTTATTAAACGAGAAGAACTGTTTAATAGCCAAATGAAAGGATAGGTTACTTTATAAAAGAGTATAAGCGGACGAACAAATAATAAAGTGACTTTCTCTGCTTTTTGAATTGCAAATGTTTTCGGAGCAAGCTCTCCGACCACAACGTTTATAAATGTAACAATCGCAAAAGAAATCGCAACAGATAATACTTTTGTTAAAGCTCCGCTTATCCCTAGTTGATCAAGTAATGGTGACAGGAGATGCGAAAGTGTAGGCTCTCCTAACCAACCAATTCCCAGCGCAGTAATCGTAATACCAAGCTGACACGCAGATAAGTATTCATCTAAATTTGAAATAACTTGCTTCGCAGCTTTTGCATTGCTGCTCCCTTCTGCTATAAGCTGATCCACTTTGGAACTCCTCACGCGAATAATCGCAAACTCGGTAGCAACGAAAAAAGCAGTTAATGCAATCAGTACCGCTAGTAAAATCAAGTTAAATATGTCCAATCAAGTTCCTTAGCTCGTTTAAAAACGAGTAAGGACTCACCTCCTAAAAAATAAAAAATTTGGATAAAGAACTCTATCCCTGTACTGATCACATGGAAAAGTGCATATAAGGAGGAATCACATGATAAATGTATAAACATTTTTATATGGAGCAAAACTGCCAGTCTTTCTTCCTTATCTCACGTTTCACTCGTTAATGTAGCAGGTCATTCTTTATTCAGCTGTTCTAGATGTGAAGCAATGGCTCACATCGCTTCATTTCATGATGTTGCTTCAGCGCTGATTCTCTCTTCTATTCATTTATAAAAAATTTAGTAGTTTCCAATCTTTATAAAGTTAAAGTCTGTTAACGTCTTAAAAGAGCGATTATGTGATAAAGAGCGATATGCGTGAAGCAAATGTAGGTTTGTATAATACTGTATTGTACGCTTTGACACTGGTGCATATAATGCTACTTCGCCAACGTGGTACACTGCCCCATCCAATCACCTCTATTTCCGTATATCTAAAAAGATTAAGGAATAATTATCCTATTTCTTTTTAAACTTATTGACTTTATTTTAAATGTTAAAAACTTTGCAGTCAAACGTTTTAGTTAGTCTCCTGCCCTTGCTATTTACTGGTGCGGCGATTTTTAGCAGGTAAATAAAAGCTTGCTGCTACACAAAAAAAACCAAGGATAAAACAGATAATGGGGAGTTTCATACCTATCGCTTCAGCATAATAAGTAAGACTCCTTCCGTGAATAGGGACAAGATTCATTTCAAAAATCAAAGTCAAAACAGCTGTCACTTTGAGTGCAATACCAACAATGAAGAGACAAACTCTCAAGCCTACACTCATATGCAAAAACATCCCTTCTATCCATTAGCGAATGGATGATGTACTACACCATATGATACATCCCTACACTTTATCACTAAATGCTAAAAAAGCGCTATGTTCATACATAGACGCTTATAAATTTGCGACCACTTGTCCAATGGAATCGTAGATAACCAAATCAAACAAATAATCGTAATGCGTAGGTTCTTTATTAATCATCACCATATTTGTACGATTGTACCGGCTCACAAGCAGCGGAATCTGATTAATCGGTGCTACTTCAAGCGATGAACCAAGCACGATGAATAAATCAGATGACAGCGCTGCTGTAACTGCTTCATCGAACTGATGAATGGCATCTCCAAAGAGAACAACATTTGGCTTTAAAAGGCGCTCACACGCTGTACATTGTGGGAGGGCTGACTGATTTAAATACGCTAAGTCATACTCTTTTTTACAGCTCGGACAATGAGCTCTCTTAATGGACCCATGAATTTCAAAAACGTTCGTGCTTCCTGCATCTTGGTGCAAGCCATCAATATTTTGCGTAATCACATGCACGGTTTTGGCTTCTTCTAGTTCAGCAATAAAGCGATGGCCCGTATTTGCTTTGTACTGATGCAGCATTTTAATATGAAAAATTTCTTTAAACAGCGGCCAAAACTCATGAGGATACTGTTCATAGAAGTCAGCAGCTACTATGTCCACAAAGCTTTTGTTTTGGCGATATAAGCCGTTTTGAGAGCGAAAGTCAGGTATGCCCGACTCTGTGCTCATTCCAGCTCCTGTAAAAAAACAAATGTGTTTAGCATCATCAATGAGCTGTTTTAATTCTTTATATTGTTTTGACATTGCATTTCTCTCCTATTTAACAATTAGCACAGGAATCGTTACTTGCTGTGCAATCTTAGAACTAACGCTTCCAAGCAGCATGCCTTTTACAGGGTTTAACCCTCTGCTTCCTATTACCACAAGGTCAAATGAATTTTGATTAGCAAATTGAATCACTGTTTTAGCCGCGTCTCCGTGCATAAAGGTAATCTCATACTCCACATTTCCTTGCTTTAAAATTTCATCCGTTGTATGTATCCGACTTTCCCGTTCCTCGTCGCGGCTAAGTGATTTTAACCTTGAATCACCCTCTACTGCATAAATAACTTGAATAAAACTGTTTTCCGTCAGCTGAGCCAGCTGAACGGCTTTTTCTGTTGCTTTAGCTGCATGCTCTGAGCCATCTGAGGCAAGTAAAATTCGTTTAAACATCACGCTTCCTCTCCTCTTTTATAAAATGTTCTTCTCTCTTTACTATATCACTCGCTGTTCAAATGTAATCATTTTTTTGATTATTTCTATAATTTTTAAAATTATTTGTCTACTTTTATGATAAACTGAAAGAAAACGTGTACAGAGGGGATGAACCAATGTTTGGTTTTGAATTAATTTGCACTTTTTGCAAAGGACTCGGAAAGCTAGCCGTTATTCCTGGTATCGGTTACATGAAAACATGCAAACACTGCGAAGGGACAGGCATGCAATCAAAAAAAGACGAAACTCCTTCTATATAAGAAGTTTCGCCTCAGAAACACTGGGATTAAATTGAAAGTTCTTTAGATAAACGGTACATATCAGCATTGATATGGTGAGGTTCACCTAAAATTTCCATAATATCATAATCTACAATTTCATTTTTACGGATACCGATTGCACGGCCGCCTTTACCTTCTAGCAGAAGTTCGACTGCGCGACCGCCGAAACGGCTTCCTAGCACACGATCTTGAGCAGTTGGGGAACCACCGCGCTGAATGTGTCCTAATACTGTTACACGCGTTTCAATGCCTGCAGCTTCATGAAGCTGCTTCGCTACTTCATTACCATTAGCTACACCTTCGGCTACTACGATAATGCTGTGCTTTTTACCGCGCTCTTGTCCTTTTCTCAAACGATCAACCATTTCTTGGAACTCATCTTTTGCTTCTGGGATAAGGATTGTTTCTGCACCGCCAGCAAGACCTGACCAAAGAGCAATGTCTCCTGCATTACGACCCATAACTTCAATAATAAACGTACGTTCATGAGAAGTAGCCGTATCACGGATTTTATCAATTGCATCGATAACCGTATGAAGAGCCGTATCAAATCCTAATGTAAAATCTGTTCCTGGAATGTCGTTATCAATTGTTCCTGGGATACCGATACAAGGGAAACCAAGCTCTGTTAGTTTTACAGCTCCCATATACGATCCGTCTCCACCAATAACTACTAAGCCTTCAATACCGTGCTTCTTAAGGTTTTCAATACCTTTTAAACGCCCTTCTTCTGTTTTGAATTCTGGACATCTTGCAGAATAAAGCATAGTTCCACCGCGTTGAATGATGTCACCAACATCTCCAACTTCTAGCTTTTTAATATTTCCTTCTATTAAGCCTTGATATCCTTGATAGATACCGTAAACTTCCATACCTTCATGAATTGCTTTACGCACAACAGCACGAACCGCAGGATTCATACCTGGAGAATCTCCGCCGCTTGTTAATACACCTATTCTTTTCATTACTTTCACCTCATCAAAGTCACATACATGACTACTATATTATAGTTCTACATTTTACCCGAGTTCGAACTTTTTGTGTAGTAATTCACAACATATTTCTTTGTTAAATTTTAAATGTACATACTTTTTCATATCTTTTAGTTATTTACCGTCAAATATTCAAAGTTTTTCTAGTAAAATTACACGCCTAAAGAACCCTTTTAAACACAGCTTTTATACGACTATATTCACCGTTATATTTCATTTTTTTCATATATGTAATGAAATTGTAACGTAGAACACTGTCGAAAGATGATATGATGAATTTACTCAAATCAGGAAAAATTTTCAGGGGGTACTAGTTTTATGAAAAAAGTAATAGCAGCTCTCACGCTTGCTGGCGTTATTGTTTCTACTAGCCCGATTGTCAGCCAAGCGGCTCTAGGCGACCAAACGCTGCGCCAAGGCATGAATCACCAAGATGTTAAACAATTACAACAAACGTTGAAAAATAAAGGCTATTTTAAAGGGAATACGACTACATACTTTGGGACTGTTACAGCTTCTGCTGTAAAATCGTTTCAGCGTAAGAACGGACTAGCAGCAGATGGTATTGTCGGAAAAGGAACATATGCTAAACTAGGCGTTTCAGCAAAGGGCAAATCGCCTTCTAGCTCAGCGCGCTATAATCCTAACGCAGTGATCAACAAAGGAAAACAGTATATGGGCGTTCGCTATCGCTGGGGTGGAACAACGCCAAGCGGCTTTGACTGCAGCGGTTTTATTGGCTATGCGTTCAAGCATGGCGGCGGGGTTCAGCTTCCTCGAACAGTAGCGCAAATTTATCAAAAAGGAACGCGCGTCTCAAGTCCAAAAGCTGGAGATATTGTGTTCTTCCAAACCTATACAAAAGGGCCTTCTCATGCAGGAATTTATTTAGGAAATAACCAGTTTCTTCACTGCTCTTCATCTAAAGGTGTGAGCATCTCTTCTCTAAAAGAGAGCTATTGGAGCAAACGCTATTTAGGTGCTAAAAGAATGTAGTTTCGATAAAAAGGGCAAGCTGTGCGATTTTGATGCGGCTTGCTCTTTTTATGCATGTAAAAGATTTGGTATAGTAGAAGCAGCACATTACATTACATTGCAAAACCAAGCGTGTAGATGAATACTGTAAAGGAAGTTGAATAAATGCACACCCTTTTAATTGACATGGATTCTGTCATTTGTGATCTTATGACGGATTGGCATAACCAATATAACAAAGATTATTGCGACAGCTTATCGGTTGAAAAGTTAAAATGCTGGGAATCAGAAAAGTATGTAAAGCCGGAGTGCGGCACAAAAATTTATGACTACCTCGATCAGCCGGGGCTTTTTTTACATTTAAAACCTCTGCCTCATGCTGTTGAGGTTCTTAAACGACTTTATGAAAGGTTTTCCATTTTAATTGTCACAAGCAGTCGTACCTATGCTTATACCGAAAAAGAGCAGTGGGTTGAAAAACACCTTCCGTTTATCGGAAAGTACAATATCGTGTTTACACACCAAAAAGATAAAATATACGGAGACTTGCTATTTGATGATGCACCGCATAATTTGAAGGCTTTTCAAGCTACAGGTCGCCATGCTGTTGCCATGAGCTACCCGTATAACGAAGAAGTAAATGTCCCTCGCGTGGACGATTGGCTTCAGTTTGAACAGTACGTGAACACTTATTTCAACGAATGTTGAGCTCAAAAAAACATGTAGAATTCGTCATCAGAAAACAAATACAGGCATAAAAAAACCGCCTTGCGGGGCGGTTTTTGACGGATAGCCCACTAAGGGCTATCCGCTTTTTATTTAAGAAATATATGAGTTTTTAATATTTATCAGCTGATGAGAAAAAGTCCATAATAGCATGGATAATCTCAACGGACTGAAAAGAAAACAATGATATGGCTGTTAATGAAAAGAAACCAATCATGGCCATACGTACAAGTAACATAGACTAATCGCCTCCCTGTTTTGAACTAAATGAACGCACCCAAAACAATTCGCTATCTGTCTTTGTTTGTACGACGTTTTCGCCAAGCAAAGGCAGCTCATTCACTGCGTGTAACAATGACAATGAATCTTCATCTTTATCTTTATCTTAAAGACTAAGCGTATAGTTAGTATATCAAGTGAAACTTTTTCTTCAAGGCTATACTAGCGGTAAAAAAGGAAATAGTATGAAACGATGCGTTTTATCTTTATTTCATACAATTCAGTACCCTAATATTTATTATATTAAACCTTTCAGGAAAATTGCTACTATTATATATTTTTTATAAAAAACATATTGAGACATAGCTACATACAGTAAACCTGCATTCACCATCACAATGAAAAAACCCGAACGGTGAATCGTTCGGATCCTCCTTCAACTAAAATACTTTTGTCCCGGCCTTCCCTATTTTATCGACACGTACTGTAATACTCATTGACAATGTCTAAAATAGTTGGATATTCTTCCACCCATGTAAAATTTGTTTTTTCATTTTCTTTTTTCACTGTTTCTTGTTCTGCAGCTATCTTTTCCATTGTTCAATCTCTCCCTTTAACTGTTATATAACATTTATATTAAATTAACTTTGTTTTATAACAATTTTCAGAAAAAAGTTGGACAACGACTTATAAAAAAAAGTTATTGTAGGGATAAAATTTTTACATAATACGTACGAGTCCTCGGTCCATCAAACTCACAAAAATAAATTCCTTGCCACGTTCCCAGCAGCAGCTGCCCATCGTGAACGATTATATGCTGAGAGGAGCCGACCGTGCTCGCTTTGAGATGCGCCGCTGTATTTCCTTCCATATGAAGATCTAACTCATGTTCCCAAGGATATACTTCATCAAAACGGCGAATCATATCAGTTTTTACATCGGGATCCGCATTTTCATTAATTGTTATACCAGCGGTTGTATGAGGACAGTAAACCACTACAGCCCCTTCTTTTAATCCTTCTGTTCTTAGTACTGCCTGCACCTGACTTGTTACGGCAATCATTTCGTCACGCTTATTCGTTTTTAACGTAAATGAATGTAGCATACCATCACCTCTTTTCTTTACCATAACATATCTTTTCTATTCTTCCACATTTTTCGCATAACTCGTTTTTACATCGTAAACACTAAGCTCATTAACACAACAGGCGGTGAGTTTATTTATGCTCGATTCAAAATTTCAGCCCAATGCAGACTACACCGTTCAAACGTTTCTAGATTTGGTGGGTCAAAATACGGATGTTGGTTCCAAAAAATTATGGCTGTCTCCCACAAAATATATATGCATTATTTATCTCCAAGGATTAGTCGACGGAGAAAAACTTGATAATCTTACTCAGCATGTTGTTGAGACCAAAGCAAAAAGTGAAACGCAAACACTCGATGACATCGATTCGTTTATTTCTGTCATTAAAGACAAAGAAGTTTATACATACAAGCAAGCGATCTCGTGTTTTTTTAAAGGTCAGCCCCTGCTGTTTATTAGCGAAAGCACAACGGCATACTCATTGAATATGTCTATGACCAAACAGCGCTCTTTAAGCGAACCTACAACAGAAAAAGTAGTGCGCGGCCCTAAAATTGCTCTTATCGAAAACTTAGATGAAAACCTTGGTCTTTTAAGGCAGCGTTCTACCGAAGAAGAAATGGTTATTGAAGACATTTATATTGGAAATGCAAAGGAACATCGAACAAGTATCGTTTTTCATAATAAACACTGTCAAACTCACATCGTGAATCAAGTCCGAGAGAAATTATTAGACATTCCGTTAGATAACATTCAAGACTCAGGAATGATTGAAGAATTTTTAGAAGAAGCGCCTTACTCACCGTTTCCTCAAGTACAAAATACAGAAAGACCGGATCGTGTTCTCGCTGCGGTGAATGAAGGGCGAGTAGCCATTTTAGTAGATGGCTCGCCTTTTGCTCTTTTAGTGCCTACAACTTTCGATATGATTATGAAATCACCCGATGATTATTACGAAAGATGGATAGCTGGTTCATTGCTAAGATTACTAAGGTACTTGTCTATTTTTATTACCCTATTCTTTTCAGCTATTTATATTTCACTCGTTTCGTTTAACCAAGGCCTGCTTCCGACCGAACTAGCTATTACTATTGCGGCCACACGAGAAAACGTTCCTTTTTCTCCTTTTATCGAAGCAGTGGTCATGGAAGTGACGCTTGAATTATTGCGCGAAGCCGGGCTGCGTCTCCCTACTCCTGTTGGACAAACAGTTGGACTTGTAGGCGGGGTTGTGATTGGTCAAGCAGCGGTGGAAGCCCATATCGTTAGCTCCGTTATGATTATTGTTGTATCCGTATCGGCAATTGCGTCCTTCACAGTTCCTCAGTACGGAATTGGCCTTTCGTTTCGAATTTTGCGTTTCGTATCTATGATGATTGCAGCAATCTTTGGATTATACGGAGTTACCATGTTTTTTCTTGTTCTTGTCATTCATCTGACCAAGCTCGAAAGTTTTGGTATGGCTTACTTCAAACCGTTTTTTGCGTTAAATAAAAAAGCGTGGAAAGACTCTTATATTCGTCTGCCAAACAAAAGTCTAAAACAGTCTAAAAATAAAGCCGAATAAAACTGACAAAAGGAGGACCATATGGGACAATCACAGTCACAATCAAGCAAGCTTCTTTCAGACTTTTATGCCATTTCAATTATCTCTTCAACTATGCTGGGCGTCGGTTTGTTAACACTGCCAAGCAGCATTACAAATCAGACAAATAATGCAGATGGATGGATTGTACTGATTATGGACGGTCTTTTGTTCATAGGAATTGTTCTGTTTTTAGTCTGGATGGTTAAGTATTTTACGATTAGCTGTATGTTTGATTTCACACAGGAAGTAACCGGCAAGCTGATTGGAAATATATTTAATTTTGCTATGGTCGTTTATTTCACATCTGTGGCAAGTTTTGAAGTAAGAGCTATGGCAGAAATGATTCATTTTTATTTACTGGAAACGATGCCTATTGAATTAATTATCCTTTCGTTTATTTTAACAGGCGTCTATTTAATCACTGGCGGTATTGATTCTATTGGGAAAGTAATGGCGCTATGTACACCTATAACCATCATTATCCTTCTTACTTTATATGCTCTTAGCATCGGAATGGTGGATTTAAAAAACTTGCAGCCCGTGTTAGCTGATGGATTCAGCCCGCTTCTTTCTGCTTTTACAACCGTCTCTGTTTCCTTTTTAGGCATCGAAACGATTGTATTTCTACCGAAACATATGAAAAACAAAAAGCATTTACGAAAAGTTTCCATCATCGGATTTTCTATTCCTTTACTTTTATATATTATCACTTACGTATTAGTTGTCGGCGCTTTATCCGTTCCAGAAGTAAAAACAACCGTTTGGCCTACAATCGAATTTGTTCAAACACATGAAGTAAAAGGAATTTTCTTTGAGAGACTTGAATTATTTTTGCTTATTGTCTGGCTTCTTCAGTTTTTTTTAACCTTTGTAATGTATTTCTTTTTAGCTGTTTCAGGCTTTAAAAAGATCTTCAAAAATCGATCAACGACGAATATTATCTTTCTTGTACCTGTTTTATTTATGAGCGCTTTAGCACCCAAAACAGCAAGCGATGTGTCAAATTTTTCAACGGTACTAGGCTGGGCATTTTTAGTGACATTTTTAGTTATTCCTCTTTTTTTCAGCCTGTTAATGAAAATAAAAAAGGTTGTGTTCCAATGACGAAAAAATGTCTTCCTGTCATAATGACCATTTTTTTATTGTGCGGCTGTACAAATCATCGAAACATTGAACAACTTGCTCTTGTTATAGGAGTGGCAATGGATATTACACCGAAAATCGAACCAAAAACAGGAAAAAACCAGCTTGTGCTGACTCATCAAACGTTAACCGAGACGGAATCCGGAAATATGTCTTCTTCCATTCCATACAAGAACATTACAACAGCTGGCCCTACCATTCATGAAATCACACGAAATATTTCGCTGAAATCTGACCCTATATATAGCCAGCATCAGCGAGCACTTTTAATAGGAGAAAAAGCGAGCAAGACCATCCCTCTTGATGCGCTTATCAATCAGTTTGTACGTGATAATGAAATACGGCGCAGCAGCCTTGCGTTTGTTACAAAAGGCGATGCTAAAAACGTTTTAACGATTCAAGGAATGTCTGTACCGCCAGTCAACTTAATTTACGAGCTTGTTTATAATAAATTCAAAACGAACAAAATTCTAAATCCCCTAACAATGGGAGAGCTATCGGCTAAGTTAAAAACAGATCAAAGCTTTTTAATACAGCGGCTTTCTAAAATAAAAAATAGCGTTGAAATAGACGGCGCGGCAATCATAAAAGATAAAAAAGCAAAATTCACCTTAACTCAGCACCAAGTGGAGGCTTTAACGTGGCTAACGGGGAATATTAAAGGCGGAATTATTTACGGCAAACACGGTCCATACCCCTTTTCCTATGAAATTGGAGATGTTCAGCAAGATGTGAAGGCCCGCATTGATTCAAATCACTCCGTTCATTTTGACATCAACGTTCAAACGAGCGGCAGGCTATCGGAAGATTGGGAGACTTCAAAACAGGCTCTTGCCGCCTCTAATGTAAAGAACACCGAAAAAAAAATAGAAAAAATCATTCGAAAAGACGCAGAAAAAACACTTCGCTTATTACAAAATAATTACAAAGCCGATGTGATTGACCTGCATAATTACGTACGAATTCATCATCCTCATTTTTGGAAAAAACATCAGCATGAATGGGATGAAATATTTAGCCAGTCGACCATCGACTATCATGTTCATGTTCAAATTAAAGATTTTGGAACACAGGGCAGAGATTAGCTCTTATTACTCAACGCCAGCTTCAGTCAGCTCTTTTTTCTTTAGTTCCATAATCGTGAACTTATCGGTGTAGTTTTTGCTGACGAACAGCTGGCGTTCATTGTCGTTATTAAAATAAAATTTTTTATCATCTTGATATTGAAAATTCACTTTCTTCTTTTTCATTTGTTTAATAAACGTTAAGTAGTCATCTGAATGAATGAGATACCTTTTAGGCTTATCGGATATTTGAACAACATCTTCACCTGAAGACTTTAATTTTACAATACTCCATGCAATGGGAAGAGGATTACCCTCTTGAAAAATTGTTTTGTGAAAAATAAGCACAAAGAAAGCAGCTGTAATAATTGAAATAAGAATAAGCTGTTTTTTCACCGTCCATCACCCTTTCTTCACGTCGTTACTACGTTAAGTAATACGACAGGCGTATGAAAAAACCTGTTCATCCGCAAAGGTTGTGTAAAGAAATAATGCAAAATCAACAAAATATAACAGTTTGGTTACCTTTTGATTAAATAACATTACTTCTTTACAAATTTAGCTAATCACGTGATAGACTAAATTCAACATATTAAGTCAGGACTAAACTAAATGAGGTGTTGCGTATGACCACAATGCGACTTCAATCATACTTAACAACAATGTTTCCAAATGTTCAAATGAAAAGACCTCTTTTTTACAACGCGCCCGCAGGTATTCGCTTTACGCTTACCAATCAAAAAGGCGTATGGGAACGAGAATACATGAAAAATGTGTACGCACGCGCTTACGAAATTTTTGAGACACTCCATGAAAAAAATGATGAGCTGTTACTTGTTTTCAAAGCGAATGCTGCACAAGATGATTTACTTTTAAAAAAGAAAAAAGAAACAGCTATTAAAAAATTCATTCGCTCTCGCCTGAAGAAACAAGAAGTTCAATCAGTAGCATTATTAAATAACGCTGAGTATATTATTGCCTGTAAAACAAATGATGTGAAAGAAAAGCTTCTTTTGCAATCAATTGCTAACCGCGATCTTCATATCCATCCCGCTATTGAAGAAGAGTGTTACATTGTGAATTTGAACAAAGAAACAATTTTCCATCTTTATGACGAGCGTGGACTGGACATTGTATCGAACAATCAGTCTTCTCTTCAGCTGCTTCAGCAAAAGTTCCACGACTGGATTCTAGATATTGATGCAGCTTGTTCAAAAAAAGTACAGTAAAAAAGCAATCATTCAGCAAAGGAATGATTGCTTTTTTACTAAGCTTGATGAGCAGGCGACGCTTTTTTTAAAAACAGCCAGTTGATAAGAAAGAGTAGAAAACTTACGATAACCATTGTTCCGAATGTAAGTAACAACGATCCGTTCGAAAAGCTTTTTATAAAATGAATAACCGGTTCTTTTGTCACGGGAATGGTAAACAGTAAAATTAAAACAGCACCGGTGATCATCCCTCCTGTTTGCCCGAATTTGTAAACGATGCTGCCGAGCAAACACGCTGCCGCTGTAATAAAAAAGATAAATACAGCGTCCGTTAAAAAGTGAACAGCAACAGTAGGGTCATGAAAGATAAAATCACTCGCATAATAAAGCTGAACATTCATTAAATTCAAACTATTAATCACCTTTATTGAAATGCTCATGATGACAACATTGATAAAGGACATTACAATTGCAAATAAAGCAAAAACACAGGTCATCGTTAAAAGATATGCTTTACGAGTAGCTCCTAACTTTAAGCAAAAGGAGAAACTTTTTCGAATGATAATAAAACTTACAATACCTGAAAAGATGTACTGCGGCATACTTGTTACTAATAGAAGATGCTCATTCACCTGACTGAACACTAAAATATCTACTACAACAAAAGCTAAGAGAATCGTCCAAAAGCGAATCATTAAATACTTTAGTTCAACGTAGAGCGAATAACTAATGGCGGCAAACTGTCCTTTCATTACGCTACACCTCCACGATTTGCTGTAAGATAAATCATAATATCCTGTATGTGAACAGCTTCTACATGAAATGAACTGTCGACAAGCTCCTCAGCATAAATATCTTCATTAAAGAGCACTATTTTTTTCTCTCCTCCGAATACTTGTTCATGGATTACTTGCTTTCCTTTTTCATATTCTTCAATTTGACTTTTAGGTCCTTTTACACTGACACAGCGCTGCTGCAAATTTTCTGCCGTATCCTGAAGAATCAGCTTTCCTTTTTGCATGATCAGGACTTCTTCAAATAAATTACTTACCTCATCAATTAAATGCGTTGAAATAATGAACGTGCGTGGATATTCTTCATATTCATCTAATAGAAGCTCATAAAAACGCGCTCGCATCGCAGCATCAAGTCCGATATAAGGTTCATCAAAAATTGTGATGCTCGTTCGAGAAGATAGCCCAACAATAATTCCTAATGCTGATTCCATCCCTTTAGATAATGCCTTAACTTTCGTATTGGAATCCAAATCGAACTCTTCCATCAGCCTCTCAGCAGCTTCTTGGCTCCAATAAGGATAAAAAAGTGAAGCAATTTTTAGTACGTCTTTGACTTTTAATGTTTTTTTGAAATTTCCGCTTTCGTTAATTAAGCAAATGTTTTGCAAAACAGAGCGATTTTCAAACGGAGACTGATTTCCCACCTTTACCTCTCCTGTCGTAGCTGGAGTATGTCCGGCTACAATTTGCATAAGAGTCGTTTTGCCCGCTCCATTTCTACCTAGCAACCCGTATATTTTATTTTGTGATAGCGTAAGTGAAATGTCTTTTAACACTTGTTTGGACCCATAGCATTTATTTAACAGCTGCGCTTCTATATTCATTTTATTTCCCCCTTGTCTAACAGCTCTTTTAACTCGTTTACCGTAATTCCCAAATGCTGTGCTTCTTTTTTCAGGGGAACGATAAAACGGTTATAAAATTCTTCTTTTCTTTGTGTAAGCAATACTTCTTTGGCGCCCGCACATACAAACATCCCGATCCCTCTCTTTTTATACAATATTCCGTGGTCAACTAGCTGATTAATTCCTTTAGCTGCTGTTGCAGGGTTAATGCGATACATTTTGGCAAATTCATTCGTAGACGGTACTCTTTCTTCTTCTGGGAAAGCATCATTTAAAATATTTTCTTCGATGGTTTCTTTAATTTGTTGAAAAATTGGTCGCTGATGATCTAATGATTGTTTCATTTTGACTACCTCACTTAAGTGGTTCATTACTCATGTAACTAACTATATAACTAACTGGGTATTTTTTCAAGCTTTATTTCCAAAAAAAGAAAAAAAGTCCGTCAGTTAGTTACTGACGGACTTTTTCATTTGACTATTTAACCACTTCACTGTTCTTTTTACTAGCTCATCCTGCTGCTGTTTAGGAGAAATACTGGCTTTGTTATCGCCTTTTTGTTTCCCATACATTCCAAACTGAGCGTGGTTAGCTCCTTTTATTTGAACCAGTTCTGTGTTTTGTGAAAGTAAATGCTTGGTTTCTTTAATCTTTTCAGGCGTCGACAAACCATCTTTCTCACCTGTTAAAGACAAAATAGGATAAGTGGAGGTTGAAAAATCATTTTTATTCATCGGATACGATGCTAAAAGAACTAAGCCTTTTATTGAGTTTTGATGATCATACGCATAAGAGGCTGCACTCACTCCTCCAAGGGAATGCCCTCCGATAAACCATGCGGAAATCTTCGGGTAGCTCTTCACAATATCCGTCGCTTTGTTTTGACTAAAAAAACTCATATTAAACGGAGAATCTACAACAGCAACAAGATATCCTTCATTTGCAATTTGCTGAGCATAATAGCCATATGCTAACGGCTCTACTTTAGCACCTTGATAAATAATATAGCCGGCTTTTATCTCTTTGTTCGCTTGAGGCTTGAATATGTAATAATCGTCTTTCTTCACTACTTTTTTCTCATCTACTAGTGAGTGAAGCTGCTTTGAAGGTTCATAATCAAAACCTGACCATATGACAAAAAAAGCCACGGTTACTGCAACAAGAACGGCAAGACCGACTCCTACTATTTTTAACGTTTTTTTCATGTCACTCCCTCTTTCTGTTTTTTTACTATGTACTCTTTTTATATCTTTTAGACATTTTACATGTTTGTTTTAAAAATATACAAGAAAAAAGAGAGGTTCGATATGCCCAAAGCAGGATGCAGCAGAAGTGACATAAACCATTCCATATACTCGAAACAAAGAGAGAAAATTAAAAAGGCTGCTGCATGTAATAACGGGACAGCCTCATTAGCAGACAACTTTCATTAATGAATATCTCGTTTCTTAAACCTTCCTCCTCTGACTTCAGCAATAGCCGCTACAGCAAAAAAAGCAGATGGATCTATCTCATCGATAATCGCTTTTAGCTTTGCTTCTTCAAGCCTGGTAATCACACAAAAAATGACTTTTTTATCATCTCCCGTATACGCTCCTTCCCCATTTAAATACGTAACACCTCTCCCTAAACGAGCAAGAATTGCTTCGCCAATTTGTTCATATTGTTCGCTGATAATCCAAGCTGACTTAGACTCATCTAACCCTTGAATCACAATATCAATCGTTTTAAAAGCAATGAAGTAAGCCATTAAAGAATACATAGCGCGATCCCAGCCAAATACAAAACCGGCACTTCCCAAAATAAATAAATTAAAAAACATAATCGTCTCACCTACGGAGAAAGGCGTACGCTTATTAAATAAAATAGCTAATATCTCGGTGCCGTCTAGCGAACCTCCGTACCGAATAACAATTCCTACTCCCACACCGAGAACAATTCCGCCAAACACAGTGGCTAATAGAGGGTCATCTGTTAAGACCGGCAAGTCGTGAAAAATAGAGGTAGCAATGGATAGAATAATAACACCCAAAAGCGTAGATAGCGCAAATGTTTTTCCAATTTGCTTGTATCCAATAAAGAAGAATGGAAGATTTAATACGAAGATATAAAAGCCGATTTGAATATCCGTTAAATGGGATAAAATAATAGATATACCTACAATTCCACCGTCAATAACCTCATTAGGGACAAGAAAAAATTCTAGCCCGACGGCCATTAAAAGGGCTCCCACTAAAATAAACAGCATGCGCTTTACAATCATTTTAGCTGATAGCGAACGATGAACAACCTTTTTTATTTCATGATTCGTTTGCAGCACATAACTTCCCCTCCTTTTGTGATAGAGACATCAACTACTAATCAAACGCTCTATTTTAATATTATCACAAAATTCAAACTATTTACCTGCTCTTTTACAAAAATTTCATCTAATGAAATAAATTATGCATATATTGGATAAAATTGTAGATGATAACAAGTGAATAAATGCCCGAATACGTTCAAAAGTGAATGCATACCCAACACTTTTCATACGGGACTAACAGGACAAACTTAGATCAAAAGGAGAGTAAAACGTTATGAACCGTGTAAAGATTATTGCTGCTTCTTTACTCGCAGTTTTATTGCTAGCTTTTTCAGATAATTTCACTTCTGCAGCTGTGCAGGAGGCAATGATACGAGTTGTGCATGCGTCACCTGATGCACCTGAAGTAGATATATATGTGGACAATCAAAGCATCGTAGTCGGCGCATCATTTAAAGATGTGACAGATTATCTTAAAGTACCTGCGGGGTCTCATAAAGTAGAGGTATATGCCATAGGTACAAAAGGAAAAGAAAAACCTGTCATTTCCACTAATATAACCGTCGAAGCAAACAAAGCCTATACCCTTGCTGCTATTAACCAAGTTGCACACTTAGAATTAAAAGTAGCTCAAGACGATATGAACGTAGCTAAAGGAAAGAGTAAAATCCGAATTGCTCACTTTTCTCCAGATGCTCCCGCTGTTAATGTAGGTATTAATCACGGCCCTACTTTGTTTAAAGACACTGCTTTTAAACAAATGACAAATTATTCTGAAGTAGATGCCGGAACCTATGATTTAACCATCGCAACTAGTCAAGACAATAAAAAAGTACTGGACATTCCAAACCTTAATTTAGAAGCCAACACGGTCTACACAGTGCTCGCTATTAACAAAGCCGACAGTCTTGAAACGCTTTTATTAAAAGATAATACGGCTATGCCTTCTGAAATGCCAAAAACAGGTATGGGCGGTGCTTCACAGGATAATTATAATTCAATTGTGCCGGTTCTTACTTTATTAGGAATTGGAGCGGTCGCTATATTTGTTGTTCGTCGTCACAGAGGATACGAAAGCGAATGAAATGGATAGGAGGGGTTTTCACCTTTTCTTTTATACTATTCATGAGCAGCTGGTTTGCCCAATCAGCAATTGCAAACGGCTCGACGGATTTTGTTGTGAAGATGGCTGAAACAAAATCGGCTCAATCCTTGAAATCTTCAGGAACTGCTTCTACGCCTCTTCCATCTCAGCTTATTATTCCGAAGCTTCATATTAAGGCTTTTATAAAAGGAATGGGTCTTACTAACCAAGGTGAAATGAGCGTTCCTGATAATGGTCATGATGTAGCTTGGTTTAAGCTTGGAGCAAGACCCGGAGAGGAAGGAAATGCGGTCATTGCAGGACATGTTGATGATCAAAAAGGACCCGCTATCTTCTATGATCTCGACAAGCTCACAAAAGGAGATGAAATTTTTGTAACCGATCAGCAAGGGGATCAGCTGACCTTCGTTGTTACCAATAAAGCTTCTTATCCTCGAGATTCTGCTCCTATCAGAGAGATTTTCGGTCCAACTTTTCAACACCAGCTTAATTTAATCACCTGTACGGGAACGTTTGATCATAAACAGAAAACTCATGAGCGGAGGCTCGTTATTTATACAAGCCTCCGCCCGGAAAAAACAGCCGATGTTTCTCACTAAACATCGGCGTTTATTACTTTTAATTACATACTGGTTCGTTTTATTTAAATATTTACACAGTCTTAATATGAACACAACATCTCACTAGTAAACTAATGCACGACCCCTCAATAAAAAGGAGTTTTGATATGAGACGAAAATGGTGGTTTGTAAGCTCACTCACTCTTTGTTTATGCGGCATTTTTATGTTTATACATACGCAGGCAGCTTCTACTCAAGCAGAAAAAGTAGCCATTATTGCTCACCGAGGCGCATCCGGATATGAGCCAGAGCATACAATGCAATCTTATCTCACGGCCGTACAGCAAAAAGCGGATTACATTGAACTTGATCTTCACATGTCGAAAGATCAACAGCTTGTAGCAATTCATGACTACAGAGTTGACCGCACGACAAATGGAACAGGATATGTAAAGCAGTACACGGTGAGGCAGCTTCAGCAGTTGAACGCAGGAAAAGGTGATAAAAAAGCCGTCATTCCAACTTTAGAAGAAATATTTCGTACGTTTGGCAACCGAACAAACTATTATATTGAAACCAAATCTCCTCATGAATATCCAGGTATGGAAAAGGAGTTGTTGACGTTGATGGCTAAGTACAATATTCACACCGATCACGTCATTGTACAATCATTTAGTCCTGAAAGCTTAAAAACCATCCATCGATACCGACCTACTATGAAACTAATTCAACTGATTCGTTCTAAGCAAACCAATATGTTAACAGATCAGCAGTTCAGACAAATCAAAAAGTACGCAAACGGCATCGGTCCTAATGCAAACACGCTGACAAAGTCATATGTACAAAAAGCTCGCTCATATGATTTAGACGTTCATCCTTATACAGTAAATGATGAAAAACAAATGAGAATGCTTATCGAGTGGGGCGTAACCGGCATGTTTACTAATTACCCGGATCGTCTTTATAACGTGCTTCATAATAAATAAACACTTGCCGCGGCAAGTGTTTATTCTTTATACATCTCTTCTATTAGCTCTCCACAAGTACAGGCTAATTAATGCTATGGCATAAAGCAAAGCCCAGCCAAACACCAAAAATTTGTTTAATCCTTCGTTAATAAATTGAATGATTGCAGATACGGGTGGCAATACATACAGCAGCAGTCCCCCTCCTTGATACGGAAATGAAACGCCTGCCGCTGCAAGCGTAACGATTAAAATAAATAGAGGTCCAAACCACGATAAGCTGCCTTCTCTTACAACATCTCTTGTGAAAACAAGGCCTATGCTCATACCAAGCAAACTAAACGTCCAGTGAATAATAAACCCAAACACCATTTGCTTAGTGGATATATCCACTTCAAACATATCAAGCAGCACGGGATAAGCAATGGAAACCGCTGATAAAAACGTAAACAGCAGCATACAGCTAATAAGCTTGCTTATAAAGTACTTGTTCTTTTTCCCTACATGAAGTTTTGTAATAACTTCTTGACTGGAATCTTCCGCGTGAAACAGCGACATTGTAAACCAAGTGGTTAGAAAAAAGAGGAAAAGCGCCGTATTAAAAAAGCTATCAAGCACCGGGTTCGGTCTATATGTATAGTTCATACACAGCGAAATAATATAAAGTGCAAGCGGCGGAATATATCGATACGATTTAATATATGTAATAAAATGATAGCGAATCAATGCACCCATCTTAAATTTCTTCCCTTTCCATATGATATAGCTTTACAACTTCACCTTGAACAGCAAGTAATTCTGCAAGAAACTCGTTTACATATTTTTTATCTATATAAAAAATCCAGTAGTTTCCGTGCTGTTCAATTTTCGTGCACTTTTCTTTTAATAAACGAAGTGGCTTATTAAGAATGACATTTGCTTCAATAACCGTTAAATGCTCAATGAGTTGAACGCGCTCATTTTTTAAAATGCGCTGTGAGCCAATGGTGATAACACGATCCGCTACAGCATGTATGAGCCTTTCTTCATGACACGTAAATACAATGGTCATTCCTCGTTCTTTTAGCTTTGTAAAAATCCGTTCTACTTCTAGCTGAGCACGAGCATCTAATCCTGATAGAGGTTCATCAAGCAATAGCAGCTTAGAAGAACTCAGCAGTGCTTGCATCATGTTGACTTTTTGCTTCATTCCTTTTGAAAAAGAAATGATTTCTTCATGTCTAAACTCCACCATTTCGAAAGTTTCGAGCAGCTCTTCAATTCTAGCGCTGCGCTTTTTCTTAGACAATCCTTGAATTCGTCCCATGTGCTGCAAATAACCTGCTAGCGTAAAACGCAGCTCTTGAGGAAATTGTTCCACCACAAATCCAGGCGTACCGGTTTCTTTATGAAGGTGAATTGTCCCTTTAGTGGGTTTGGATAATCCACCAATTAGCTTTAAAAACGTACTTTTTCCCGCACCGTTTTTTCCAACAATCGCGACAGTCTCTCCTTTATAAAGGGTCGTATGAATGTTTTCTAATACGGTATGTTTTTTGTATACTTTTGCAACATTTTTTAATTCAATCAGTTTTTCCATCCGCTGCCTCGCCTCTCCATAATCCTATATGTTAAATCATAGCATATTTATGGGGAATGTGCTTCCATCTCTATACGTTTCAGCTAAATTTTTCCCGCACAAAAAAGCCTTTGATATGATCAAAGGCTTTTCATAGACAATACCATATGCTCTTCATCGATAAATTCACCATCTACTTGAAGAGCTCTTTTTTCGTACGCATAAGAAGTAAAACCGAGGCTTTTGTATAGGGCTTTTGCTCCTTCATTTTTGGCAGCGACGGCCAGGTAGATTTGCAGAACATTCGTTTTGGAAAAAGCTTGTTCAACAGCCGTTTTTAACAGCTTCTTTCCAAGACCTTTCCCCCTTGCTTCAGGGGCTACGTACATCCCCCAAATATCTCCTTTATGCTGAACTTTTAAAGGCTTTTGCTGCTGAAACCCCACGATCCCCACAAGCTGTTTTTCCATAAAAGCTCCTACTACAAATCCTGATTGGCTGGTTGGAAAATAATTTCGGATATCAGCAATTTCTTTTTCATATTCTTCTTCATAACTTAAAATAAAACTTTCGGGATGATCTTTTAAAGCACGAAGACGGAGTTCAAAGTACACGTCAGCGTCTTCTTTTACCAACAATCGTATATTCATTTTTTCACCTTAGTTTCTTATGTTTTAATTAGCTATTAAGGGCTGTACACGCTAAATACTTCATTCCACCGATACAGCTCATAATAATTTCCCGGCAGGTCTAAGCCTGAAATAAGTACCTTATCATTTTTCGTATCTTTTAAGCGCGTTAAAAGATTTGCTTGTTTTCGATTTGTACGAATCCACATCGTTTGATTCGTTGCTTTATGATAAACAGGCGCATAATCTCCTAAGCCTTTTTGTGGAAATGTGAACTGACTTTGCTTATTGGTCTTTACGTTCATGCTATACAAAAAAGGCAGTGGCCTCTTTTTTTCATCATTCGACCACCCTGCTTCGGGCACACGCGAAATGATGATGTTATCTTTTTCTGTCCAAGTAAAATCCCAATCTGCGAAGCCTTTTGGAGTAAACACATGTTCTTTAAAAACCGGCATCTCTTTTAAAGTGAACTTTTTATTTTCAGTGGCGAACCTTCCTTCCCCATTAATAAATGCCAGTACTTGCTCCTCATTACTCCACTTAAACCAATTAGGTACATTAAGCATATCTCCCACTACTTGAAAAGCTTTCCCTTCTTTTGTAATGATGCACAGCTTATTTGCATCTGCAGACATCGAAGCCGTTGGAATAGCAATAAAACTAATCCATTGACCGTTAGGAGACCATTTGAAGCTGCTTGTTGTATACGCAAAAAATGAATCATTTTCTGCTGGCAGCGTCGTAAAAGCCTCCACTTTTTTTACGTCTAACCCTGCATATTTGCTCACTGTATATAGCTTTACCGGTCCCCATCCCGTGGGCGCTAGCGCAGCAGCTGACGTAATTAAAAATCGATCTCCTTCTGGAAACCATGAAAACTGATCAACTCCTACGGCTACACGCTTCTTTTCATGTGTTTTAACGTTGTAATATACTAAGATTCCATTCGAAATATACGCAAGTTCCTCAGCAACCGGTGACCATTGATAATGAGTCACATCATGTTCAATAAGTAGCGGTTTTCCTTTTAACGGTGCAATCATTAAAGAATCATTTTCTGCATAAGCAACCGTATCTCCATGCGATGACCATTGAGGCATGGAGGCATGACGGGCATAAGATAACTGCCTTTCGGTACCGTTATCATATACCCATAGGTTTCCTTGCCGTATAAAACTGACTTTCACTGTATTGGCAGCATTTATTTGCATAGGGAACAACATAAGGAAAAGCAGACATAACGCTATTTTTTTCACCATGTTCACTCCTGTCTTTTTTTATAGCGTTACACAAATCTCCTCATCTCATCACATTTTTGAAAAAATAAAAGAAGTTGAGACATAACGACATGAATTTAATCGAAAAACGAACAAATGGGATACATGAGCTGAACCTCTTGTAACACCGCAGTTGACTTCCATGCAAGACTCCAATCAACTGCTAGAAGCAGCGAAATAGCTGAAATCTCCGTTCACCATAACAAAAAAAATAAACCACTAATCAAATATTTTGATCAATGGTTTGTTTTTTACTTGAGCTAAACTACTTTTGTCCCAGCCTCTTTAAAAAAAATAAAAAAGCGCAGCTATTCGCTGCGCTTTTGGTCTATTATGATTTTGATTTAGATTTTGGTGACGGTTTTGTTTTAGCCTGTGCTGCATTGTTAGCCGCATCTTTTTCTTTTAATAAACTCATACGTTTTTTCAAGTAGTAGCCTTGTCCAATTCCGAATAAGTTACCGATTACCCAATATAATGCAAGAGCAGATGGAAGTGAAATTCCCGCTACTAAGATGAAGATTGGCATAATGTTCATCATCATTTTCATTGGAGGTTGAATTTCATCCGTCATACTTACACGAATTTGTAAGAATGTCGTAATCGCTGCAACTACCGGTAAAATGAAGTAAGGATCTGGCTTTCCTAAACTTACCCATAAGAATGAATGCTGCGCAATTTCATGCGTTCTTGCAATAGCATTATAAAATGCGATAATAATAGGCATTTGAATAAAGATTGGCAAACATCCGCCAACCGGATTAATTTTATGCGTTTGGTAAAGCTGCATCATTTCTTTTTGCTGCTTTTGCTGTGTTTCAGGATCTTTTTTACCAGCATATTTCTTTTGAATCTTTTCCATCTCTGGACGAAGTGCTTGCATAGCCATCGTGCTCTTTTGCTGTTTTAAAATAAGCGGCAATAGAACTAAACGAATGATAACCGTCGCAATAATAATAGACAGACCATAGCTTCCGCCTGCCCACTCAGCAATTTTCGTTAATGCCATAGATAAAGGGTAAACAAAATAGTGATCCCAGAATCCGCCGCTTGTAGCCGTGACCGGTGTTTTTGTACTGCTACAGCCGGCTAGAGCTAAAAGAAGCGCTCCCATTAAACCAAGCAATAATAATTTTTTATTTCTTTTCATATTCTTTCCTCCTAATAATGACTAAATGTATGAAGTGTTTTTCAGAAGGAAAGGATCTTCTTCATCATTGTTCTTCTCTTTAACTGGTGTTTTTCTATACACATGTATAAATACATTTCGTCTTTTCCATATTGTTAATACTGAAGGATCAATCCCTGCATTCACATGGTCGGTGACAGGTTCCGCATGAAAAGCCGTAAACCTAGCTTCACGAAGCATATAATAACAGAGGATGTATAAAACGAAAGCAGATAAATACGGCGCATATAGAAAAAGATCGTGATAAAATTCCATGTGCCAGCTCTCTTTCTGACTATAATAGTACAATCCAATATATGTAGTGTAGCATTTACGTTCCTGTTACACAACATCAACTTATCTCTTTGGCTGTTCTACGTATTACTTTTTAAAAAGTTTCATATTTAAGACACAAAATTTGCTCACCATAAAATATGATGAGCAAATCTAATACCCTTCTCTATTCTCGTATGCTTACCGCTGGTTCTCAGTCTTCTTTTAGTTTCATGAACCACGTAACGCCAAATGCTACACCTACAGAAATAATCATACCGATGATATAGTGAATTAAATTGCTCATACCAAGCGGTGCAGCAATGGCCATCATTGGAATACCTGTGAGTCCGTAGGCGTTAGCTACTACGTGCATAAGTACCACGTAGCCTCCCCCCGCTGCTCCGCCTATAGCTGCAGCAATAAATGGCTTGCGAAGTCTTAAGTTGACCCCAAAAATAATCGGTTCTGTAATTCCTAAGAAGGAAGAAATAGCAGCTGGAATCGCAATTTTTTTCGTTTTGGCATTTTTCGTTTTAAAATAAACAGCCAGCCCTGCTCCTCCCTGCGCCACATTCGCACAGGCCCAAATAGGAAGTAAGAAGTTAACGCCAATCTTCGGATTAGCAAGCAGTCCTGCTTCAATAGCATGAAAACTATGCTGCAAGCCTGTTAATACAATGGTTGAATATAAGCCACCAAACAAAATTCCTGCAAACACTCCGGCTACATCGTATAGAGACTGAAGGCTGATCGAAATTAAATCTCCAATATAGCGACCGAAAGGACCAATAAACACAAGTGACACAAAGCCTGTAATAATAACAGTTAAAAAAGGCGTAACAAGTAAATCAACCGAATTCGGCACAATTTTCCGGAGTCCCTTTTCAATTTTGCTCATGACGTAGATAGCCAATAAAATCGGAACGACCGTACCTTGATAGCCAATCAGTGGAATACTTAAGCCAAACAAATCCATATATTCTGGCTTAGCATCTGCTAGTGTCCACGGATTTAATAGCATCGGATGCGTTAAGATCCCTCCGATAACCGCTCCAAGATAAGGGTTCGAACCAAATTCTTTTGCAGCTGAAAACCCAATTAAAATCGGTAAAATGATAAATGCTGCGCCTGAGAACATATCCAACAACACAAACAACGCGCTATCTTCTGAGACCCAGTGGAACGCTTTCATCATTCCGAGCAGCCCCATTAGTAAACCACTGGCTACAATGGCTGGAATAATCGGAACAAAAATATTGGAAAGCATGCGGGCAAAGCGAGCAAATGGGTTCATTTTCTTCTTCATTTCTTCTTGATGATCCACTGGAGCAGCAGCCTCTTCAGCGCCTAATTCTTTAACAAAAGCAGCGTGAATTTTATTAACGAGACCGGTTCCAAAAATGATTTGAAACTGTCCTGAATTTGAAAAAGCCCCTTTTACATCTTCTATTTCATCTAAACCTTTTTGATCGATTTTGCTTTCATCTCGAATAACGAGGCGTAAACGCGTAGCACAGTGCTGCGCACTAGCAATATTTTCTTTTCCTCCTAAAAGCGGAACAAGTTTTTTAGCAATTTCTTTTACATCCATCTTACTTCCTCCTTTTTGTATGTCATAAAAAAAGCAAGACCTAAAATACGCTTATAAAAGACATAGTTGTCCTGCATGCGCATTCTAGGTCTTGCCTGCTTTACCAGTCACAATCCCGATTATTCAATTAATACGCTTTCATTGTACTCAAAGCAGCAATATTCGTCAATGTTTTTTTCTATATTCTTTGCTCTATTCGGCAAATGTGAAGCGTGATGTAGCCTAACTCCGCTTCTGGAAAATTAATGTCGTACTCATCTTTGACAAATTGCTTTATCGTTTCAGCACATTGATACGATTTTTTATATTTGACTTTTAATACGTCGAGCATCTCTTCATCCATCTCATGAAAAGGTTCATTTTGCGCTAAACGATTTAACGCAAAGCGCAAGTGAGTCAGCAGACGCTGATAGGACATGCTGTTTTCATCAATCTCCATATTCAGCTCTTTTTTTATAATCGTAACCATTTCATTAATAATCGTTGTATTCATCATGAGCTGCTGCATTCCCGGCGAATTCAGTTTCGCTGTATGAATATGAAGCGCAATATATCCAGCTTCATCAATCGGCATCGTGATATCTAGTCTCTTTTTGATATGCTGAAGAGCCCATACTCCTATTGCATACTCAGGCTGATAGAGAGACTTAATTTCATTTAGCAATTTATTTTGGATGGAAATGCCGCGAGCTATCCTTTCGACAGCAAAGGATAAATGATCGCTCAAAGCAATATGCACATGATGACTTAGCGTAGCAGAGAGCTGCTGCTCAGCATACGAAATGATTTCTTCAGCCACTTGAATATGCTCTTCAGGAAGGTTTGTTAATAGTTCTTGAAACTTTTCCTGTTCTTCTTTCATGACAAAAACTTTCTCCACTTTCGCAGCATTAATAAGATCATTTTTACCTTTTTGAAAAGCGATGCCGGGACCCATCGCAATCTTTTCAACTCCGCCTTCCTTAAAGACAACGGCGTTGTTATTTAACACTTTTAAAATCTTCAAATGCGCTCTCCTTTCTTAAAGGAAAAGGCCTTGCTTATTACTTCATCGTTACTTTTGCACAAGCCGTTTCGCCTTTTTGAACCGTCCCTTGAGCCAAAATCTCGAAACTTTCACTTGCATCACTATTTGTAATAACAATTGGTGTGATAATGCTTTTCGCTTTTTCTTGAATAAGCGCTAAATCAAATGTGATAAGAGGTGTTCCTACACTTACTTTGTCACCTTGTGCCACGTGAGCTTCGAATCCTTCGCCTTCCATTGCCACTGTTTCAAGGCCGATATGTATTAATACTTCTGTACCGGCTTCTGTTTTTAAGCCTACCGCGTGTTTCGTATGGAAAAGCTGAACGACTTCCCCAGCAACAGGTGAAACAACTTGTCCCTCTGAAGGTTCGATTGCAAAACCGTCTCCCATCATCTTCTGTGCAAACACCGGATCTGGCACTTCGCTGATTGGCAGGATATTACCTGAAAGCGGAGCTAGAACGGTTGTTTCTTTTGATTTTGTCTTATTACCAAATAATTTTTTAAACATCTCAATCACCCTTTTTTAGATTGTACTTGTAGCATACCCCAATGATTCTGCAGAAAAACTTCCCCTATCCCGTGTTACGTTAACATGGTCATTATTTAACCATGCTTTTTTTGTCTTGTAAATAAAAATGTATGAGCGCTTTTATGAGAAGCACGTTCCCTATGCTGCACTTTATGTAACCCTTTACACATTTTCTGAAGGAAGGATATTGAATTTTAAACCTAAAAAAAAGCCCTTTTAAAGGGCTTTTGACATTAGAACGTTGAAGCAACTTCTTTTGCTTTTTCAGATGCTTTTGCTAGAATATTGTCTGCTTCTGCTGGCGTGTAAGCCATGCCTTCTGCAACAACCAGTTGGAAATCTTGAACACCAATGAATCCCATTACTGTACGTAAATAGCTTTGAGTAAATTCTAGCTCTGCCGCAGGGCCTTCTGAATACACGCCTCCACGAGCTTCTAGTAATACTACCTTTTTATCTGAAGCTAATCCTACTGGACCATTTTCAGTATATTTAAACGTTTTTCCTGCAATTAAAATGTTATCAATATATGCTTTCATTAGTGGAGGGAAGCTTAAGTTCCACATTGGAGCTGAGAAAATAACTTTGTCAGCTTGTAAAAACTGCTCTACTAATTCACCCATACGCGTTACTTTTTCTAACTCAACAGCTGATAATTCTTCACCAGCTCCAGCTTTTCCCCATGCTGCTAAAACATCTCCATCAATGAATGGAACTGTTTCTTTATACAGATCAAGCGTTGTCACTGTATCAGTCGGGTTTGCTGTTTTATACTCATCTAAGAAAACCTGTGCTAAACGAGTTGAAAATGATGCTTCATCAACCTGCGGATTTACTTTTACATATAATACATTTGCCATAAATGTCATCTCCTAAAAAGTGTCTATTATCATCAGTTCGAGATATTACTAAACAAATTATCTTTAATTCGAGATTTATTATATAACGCCATTTTTTATGCGTCAACCTTTTCGCACAAAAAAACTCCGCAAGCGGAGTTTTATATACATTGAAATTCTCGAATTTGATTTACATCTACCCCTGCATACACCCAGAAAGATCCTGTCCAGCGATATCCTGCAACTGAGCGTCTGCCTACAAAGGTTGGGTAAAACCAGTAAGGTCGACCATTTCTCGGCCATATATAGGTGTATCGGTATAAGCATCCTGAAATAGCGCCTGGATCAACAGCATAAAGCGATGGACCTCCTGAACCTAGCTTTGGTGTAGGTGTAAAAGCTGGCGGCGGACTTGAAGGTGGCTGCGCCCCTCCCTGCGGCGGAAACCCTTGGCCCCCTCCTCCAGGTGGTGGCGGTGGAAAGCCTTGACCTCCTCCTCCAGGTGGCGGCGGCGGAAAGCCCTGACCTCCTCCTCCAGGTGGAAACGATGGAAAGCCTTGACCTCCTCCAGGTGGAAACGATGGAAAGCCTTGGCCTCCTCCTCCAGGTGGAAACGATGGAAAGCCTTGGCCTCCTCCTCCAGGTGGAAACGATGGAAAGCCTTGGCCTCCTCCTCCAGGTGGAAACGATGGAAAGCCTTGACCTCCTCCAGGTGGAAACAAATTTTGAAAACGTGGATCGTATTGATATGGATACATACGCACTCCCCCTTTATAATGCTTGCTACGTTACAGTATGCATCATAATGAAGATAGGTGAATGTCTACTTTTACCTTCTATAGACTAATGGAACGATGTCAAACTTGGTGAGCTTAAAGGAGGCTTACCCGAAGAAATAATAAATCCAACACGGAAACTACTTGCGTGTTGGATCTGCTTGCGGAAAATATTTTTCAATAAAATTATACAGCCAAAATACGGTAATCAAAATAGGCGCTATCAGAAAAGGATGTTGAACCCACATTTTCACCAGTACCTTTTCAAATGACGGAATCGATTTTAACACTTGAAATAACGAGCTTCCGCTAAAAATAACGCTCGTTCCTATCAATAAAAAAGACAGCGAGTTAAATTGATCTATCCACATACTCATAGAGATATAAAAACTAACACCGGTTCCTATGCCCCCCATTATTCCGCTTAAAATACTTTTTACCGAAAAAGGAATCCCCACAAACCATCCGGCTCCTAGTCCTGCACACCCTGCTAAAATGCTAGAAAAAAGCAGCGGCTGCTCAAGCCAGAGACATGCATTCACTCCAACCACTAAGGTAACATGTATTCCTACGTGAAGGGAAATTCTTTTGCCAACAGGCTCTGAAACATAATGATGGTAGCGCCCGCTATAAAAAATTGTCCACCATAATAATAAAAATGCTGTCAAACTTGCCCCTATAATCATAAACACACCTCTCTACGTTATGATTCTATTAATCTCTATCTATTATTTTCCTAATATCCTGTGTCTTTTATTCGATAATCTATCCGTATATCTTCCATACGTTCGTTCATCAGCAAGAAAGTAGAATATAATTGTATTCTTATCTCAACTGTTTACTCGTAGGGGTGCTAAGAAGTTGAATGTCTGCATGTAGAAAAAGATAGTGTAGAACACTTTCTCTTACCTTTACTATTATTCATATGTATAGCTTGCTAGATTTAGTCCTCGCAGTTTAGAATTTTTCAGTCGTTCATATGAAACTATTTGCCCCTTTCTTTCGTTATATATATACACGTTTCTTTATCTTTTCACGTGCAAAAAAAGATAAATTCCTATAGTATGTTTTCATATTAACCTTTAAGGAGATAAAGAAGATGAATTGAATAAATCTCTGCCAATAGAGTTTTTAGAAAAAAGAAATTGTTATCATTTCTCCTATTTATGTTATAGAATAATTCATGTATAATAAAAGGCTGTATGGTAACGCAGCTTGCGACATATCTTTTCTTACTTTTAGCAAGTCTATATTCAAAGTAAAAACTGCAAAGTGAGGTTAGTGCGACTCTTCATTAATCAACTTTGCACTAAAAACAGCATTTTTCTTTTATCATAAAGAAAGAATGAGATTTAATAGTGACAGGTGAATAATATGGGTGAAAATCAAAGAAATGTTAGTAGATTTGACTGGAATTTGGCTTTCCTAATCTTCCTATTGTTTTGCGTAAGCGTCGTGGCAATTCATAGTGCTGAAAAAATTGGGCAGTATGATAAAAACTTCGTAGCGCAACAAGTTGTTTTTTATATTATTGGAATGGTGATTATAGGATTTGTCATGCGTTTTGACTCCGATCAGCTTCAAAAGCTAACGTGGGTTTTTTATGGATTTGGGAACTTTTTATTGCTTCTTTTACTAGTGGCTCCGTCAAGTATTGCCAGAGAAATTAACGGGGCAAAAAGTTGGTTCACACTTCCCGGCTTCTCATTACAGCCATCAGAGTTTATGAAAGTGTTTTTGATTATCACACTGAGTACGGTCATTGTGAAGCACAATGAAAAATATCGTATCCGAACAGTAAGAGAAGACTTTTTACTGCTTGGTAAACTGGGCGCTGTACTTGCTTTACCTTTATTGCTAATCATGCAGCAGCCTGACTTAGGGACCGCTCTTGTTTTCTTAGCAATCACCGTTGGACTCGTATTTGTTTCAGGCGTAAGCTGGAAAATCATTGCACCTGCATTTTTAGGCATTACAGCAGTTGGCTCTGTCATTTTGGGACTTGTTGTTTATGCACCTAACTTATTGGAAAAGTATCTAGGGGTTAAGCAATACCAATTTGGACGTATTTACTCTTGGCTGGATCCTGAGTCGTACAGTTCCGGAGAGGGTTATCATTTAAAGAAATCGTTAGATGCGATTGGCTCAGGAATGGTAAACGGTAAAGGAATCGGAAATGGAGTTGTCTATTTGCCAGAGGGACAGACGGACTTTATTTTTGCGGTTATTGGAGAAGAGTTTGGCTTTATCGGCGCCAGCATTGTAATCAGTCTTTTCTTCGTACTCGTTTATTACTTGATCAAGCTAGGTCTTGAAACAAAAAATGAATTTAATTCTTATTTATGTGTAGGCGTTATTTCAATGCTTACGTTCCACGTATTCCAAAATATCGGTATGACCATTCAAGTCTTGCCTATTACCGGAATTCCACTTCCTTTTATTTCATATGGAGGAAGTTCACTGATGGGGAACATGTTTGCAATGGGTCTGATGTTTGGAATCTCATGGCATCACAAACGCTATATGTTTGGAAATGATTAAAGGGAGACGAGGGTCTCTCTTTTTTCTTTTGCCTACCTATTAAGCATGTTACAATAAAGAAAACGCTTTCTGATTCTGTTTTAAAAGGAGTAGATATGCATGCTTGATTACCAATATCGGCGCAAAGCCTATGCTATTTTGTTAAAACAGACATCTGTACCTTCATCTACATCTTCTTTTTTCACCCGGCTTATACAGCTACTAAAACGAAATGTATAATAAAAGGTGTGCGACTGCACACCTTTTATTTGCTCGACAGCGATGTTAATCCAATTTGCTTTACGATTTTTTTACTGTCTTCATTTAGCCCTTTTACAACAACCTTTTTATTTAATCTCTCGTATTTATCCACAATTTTTGAAATCCCAATTACGGCTGATTGATCCCATATATGAGAAGAGCTAAAATCAATAATGATCGTATCCGGATCTGTTTCATACTCAAATTCATCCATAAAGAAGCTGATGGTAGCAAAAAATAATTGCCCTGAAACCCTGTATTGTTTTGTATTGCCTTCTACTTGTGAAGTTGTTTTAATTTTAGCCATCTTCCAGCCAAATGCAATAGCACTTAAAACAATACCGACCATTACCCCTAGTGCTAAGTTATGTGTAAACAAGACAACAACGACCGTAACAATCATTACAATAGCATCCGACAGCGGATATTTTGTTAAGTCTTTCAGGGACTGCCAATCAAATGTACCGGCAGCTACCATAAACATGACCCCTACAAGAGCAGCCATTGGAATTTGTTTAACAACATCGCCAAGCACCATAATTAAGAACAATAAAAAGACTCCGGCCACTAAGGTAGATAACCTTCCACGTCCCCCTGATTTTACATTAATCATAGATTGTCCAATCATGGCACAGCCAGCCATTCCTCCAAAGAAACCTGTTACAATATTAGCAATGCCTTGACCGCGCGCTTCTTTATTTTTATTCGAAGGCGTATCTGTAATTTCGTCCAGTACCGTTGCCGTTAGCATAGATTCAAGTAGGCCTACAATCGCCAAAGGAAGCGAATAAGGTAAAATGATGAGCAGTGTCTCCACTGATAAATCAACCTTTGGAAAGTGAAGAACCGGCAATGAACGCGTAATATTCCCCATATCTCCTACCGTTTTTAAATCTAAATGAAAGACAATCGCTACAATCGTCATCAAGACAATCGCTATAAGCGGAGATGGTATTGCCTTGGTCATGAGCGGAAATAAATAGACGATGAGCAGCGTTCCGGCTACCATTGCGTACATCATCCAATTTGCTCCTTCAAAATGCGGAAGCTGTGCGGTAAAAATTAAAATACCGAGCGCATTTACAAAGCCAATCATCACTGTTTGAGGAAGAAACGATAAAAACCTTCCCACTTTCAAAACACCGAGTAAAATTTGAATGATTCCGGTTAAAACAGTAGCTGCAAATAAATACTCAATACCGTGATCTTTGACTAAATTGATCATCAATAAAGACATTGCTCCTGTTGCAGCTGAAATCATAGCTGGTCTTCCGCCTGTAAAAGCAATCACAATTGCCATACAAAAAGATGCATACAGGCCAACCATAGGATCGACACCGGCGATAATGGAAAAAGCAAGGGCTTCTGGAATAAGCGCAAGAGCAACTGTCATCCCAGACAAAATGTCTGCTCGAACGTTTGAAAACCACTGCTGTTTAATACTTGCCATCATGATGGTTTATCACCTCTTATGAATTTTTATACGATTTTCGACTTTCACGAAAATCAAAGCCGTTTTTAACGTATCAAATCGTACCATACAATTTCCTATTTGGAAACAATTAATTTTCACAAATAAAAAGACGAGAAGCTTGCTTGCTTCTCGTCTTTTTATTTGTTACGCCGCAGCATTTCGCTGCCATTCAGCAAATAAACAAAATGAAATTATGTTCATTCATTAATTGCTGCTTCAAGCGCAACAACAATCATATCGTTAAACGTCGTTTGACGTTCTTCTGACGTTGTTTCTTCACCAGTGAAGATGTGATCACTTACTGTTAAAACCGATAGAGCATTACGGCCGTATTTAGCGGCTAGCGTATACAGAGCCGTCGTTTCCATTTCAACTGCCAATACGCCGTGAGCTGCTAATTTTTCTAGCTGGCCGTCTTCATTGTAAAATTGATCAGATGTAAATACACTTCCTACTTTTAACTGAAGGCCTTTTTCAACACCTGCATCGTAAGCGCGCTTTAATAAATCAAAGTTAGCTGTCGGTGCATAGTCAATAGGACCAAATTTAACGCGGTTCATTTGTGAATCACTTGACGAAGACATGGCTAAAATAACGTCACGTACTTTTACATCTTTTTGAATTGCTCCGCATGTACCAACGCGAATTAGATTTTGAACACCATATTCATTCATTAATTCATTTACATAAATAGCAATTGATGGTACACCCATTCCTGTTCCTTGAACAGAAACGCGCTTTCCTTTATATGTTCCTGTAAATCCAAGCATACCGCGCACTTCGTTATAGCAAGTTACATCTTCTAAAAACGTTTCTGCAATGTATTTTGCACGAAGTGGATCACCTGGAAGTAAAATCGTTTCTGCAATATCACCTTGTTTTGCCCCAATATGTACGCTCATTTCGTACCTCCTATATGTAAAAAATCTTACGCTTTCACTATACCATATTGTATACCTTACATGTCTATTTACTTCTAACATTATGCGTCAAAAATAAAAAGACATACTGCCCAAAAAATGGCTTAGTATGTCTTTTTATATAAGGGTACGCTAATAGCGCAAGGGATTTACTAATGTTAGCTGAGGTGATACGTATGGGGAAAAAACATCGCAACCGAATTAATTCGCCTAAAAAGAATAATCACATTCCAAAAGAAGCAATTATAGCAGAACATGAAGCCCATGGAGATGAATATTCAGCAAGAAACCGAAAAAATGGCCCTGGCCATCATACTCGTGATTACTAAGGGTCAACATATAAATAAAAAGCGGCCAGATAGGTCGCTTTTACCTTATGTTTAACGTACGTGCAGGCGGTTCACTTTTTGCCAGCCATCTGTCCATAGCTTGTAGTAATACTTTCCTCGAGTACCTTCATCAATTAACAAAATATCGCCTGTGCTAATAAACCTCGCATCACAATCTTTTGGCAAATTATCAGCAATGTTAAACATCTGAAATACTTGTGTTGCAGCGTCTTGATGATCGAATGCTGTAATCGTTAGACGATGGACAGGCTTATATCCGCGCTTTTCGCCTTTTTCTTCTGTTTGCATAATGGTTACATCATATTCTGTGCTAATATTAAATTGTTTTTTTATTGTGGTCCACACACTCAACATTCTTCCCTCCACCCAAAAGCAAGTATTTACTCTTTTACGTCATGTATTCTTATATAATTAGTGATAAAATCCGAAAATCCTTTATCGAATCAAAACGTTTTTTGTCGAAATTACTAGTTTTTCCTCATTAAACATGTACATAAAATATTTGTTTCCCATTTTATCATTAGTTGTTTTTGAATGGATGAATCAATAGGCCTACTTAAACAAAATGAAATATTAACGAAAAAAATGTAACCATTGCTCCTATTTTTGGTTATATAAGCGCTTAGAAAGGAGATAGACTCCTAAGGACCAAACAAGTCCTAAACAATATCCTGCTAGTATATCCGTTAAAAAGTGTACCCCTAAATACAAACGGCTAAATCCAATTAATAAAATAACAATAGCTATTACGCATACAGCTGCCGTTTTAACAGCCCTGCTTCTTGTATACATCCATATTAACAAAAGTATTCCGCTGTAAAACGCCATTGAGTTCATGGCATGTCCACTCGGAAAACTATAGTGAGAGGCGGGAACGACTTGACTCCAATCAGGTCTTGGTCTTGCAAAAATCTCCTTCAATCCCCAGTTTAAAGCGCGAACTCCCCAAAAAACGAGCGTGATATATAAAGCGAGCAATCCTTTTCGTTTATAAAGAAGAAATACTATAATTGCAAACCATATTGGCGCAGTGACATACCAAGATCCTACGGTTGTTATAAATATGATGATAGGTGTTAACGTGTCCGTCCTCCATCCTTCAATGGTATGAAGTACATTAAAGTCAAGCTGTTTCACCCAAGGTGTATTAAACGTAAATAAAATGAGTAAAAAGAAAGCTAAAAGCGATACAATAAATAGAGAATATTTTGTAGTGCGATTTACCATTTTTTATTTCCTCCAACCTATTAAAAGAAAAAGCATGTAGCGTTCTACATGCTTTACTTATTCACACGTTTTGGCTGAATATAGTCTTCTGGCTTAGGAGCTTGATGAACGACAAATTCAGCCGAAAATTCCTCTTTTGCATTTATTTTTTTCGTTTGCTTTGATTGCGGCATATACCTCTCTCCTTTCTTTTTACTGTCTTTAATATACGAAAAATAAAGGAGAGCTATGCACGTTAGCTATAGCGTGAAATAATATTGGTTAATATATTTTTTAACTGAGGAATTTCTTTTTCAGAAACATGAACATGAACGAGCGACTCATCTGCATCCAGCATTTCAGATAGAAAGCCGCCAAACCCTCTGGCACGTCGATCTACTTCTATAAATACATCGTAGTCATGTAAGCCGCTTGGCTGCACGATGATTTCAATCTCATCTACTTTCCCAGCGTACAATCCACCGCTTGGAACAAATTCAAATTCTTGAACAAAAGGAAGTCTTTTTCTCATCCTGCGAGGAGCTTCTTCGCACTCGACTTGGCGCAGGCGAAAGCCAAGCTGTTCCATAGCTTCAATTGTGCTTGTTACCATCTGATTAGGAAGCACTTTTACATGATCAATATCCGACGGATCAACCGCATCTTTAATGTCGAGGCTCGTCGCCACCCACACCCGGGTTCTCCCTAATGTAACAGGTGTATCATCAGGCAGCTGAAAGGTAAAAGGAATAGACTTCGTTTCAGATGGTTGAATCGTGAACGGGTCGTTAATCTTAAACGTATTAAGCTCAATATCCTGCTTGTATTTTTTATCGTCTCTTTCTTTTACATAGGTTGTGAATAGACGCAGATAGATGCTGTCAATTTTCTGCTCAACATTGCCCCCGTACACTTCAACAATCCCTTCAATCTTTTCACCAGCACGAAATTCATCATTGACAAGCTTAGCGTCCACTCGCGCTGCGCCAATTCCAATGCGGGCTAACGCTTTATTAAATAGCGCCATACTTTCCCCTCCCTGAGTTCTTACTATTTATATAGTCATAAATATCTTTTTGTAAACTTTTAATGCTTTCATACGATTCATCTGCTCTCAGCATTTTTTGAATAATGGTCTTAATAGGTGTCGACAAACTTAGCTCTTGTTCCCAGCTTCTTTCTTGTTTTTCCGTCGGCTCATAACCAGAGTATAATAAGAATAAAAGAAAATGACCAAGCGCATAGATATCGCTTGCAGCAGATGTTTGTCTCATAAACTGTTGTTCTTCTATAAGGGTGCTTGTTTCTTCATGGTCTCCTAAAAATCTAGCAAGACCAAAGTCAATAACATAGATGGTCCCGTTAACATCAATAATATTTGGAATACGAAGATCACGGTGAACGATTCCTTGCTCATGAATAACGGAAACTACTTTTAGAATATCAAGTAAAATATCAAGCGCTTGTTCTTCCGTATACACGCACTTCTCTTCAAAAATTAAATCTTCAAACGTTTTCCCTTGAATCAACTCCATCACTAAGAAACAGCCTTCATCTGTTTCGATAGCTTCATACAGTGAAGGAATTTGAGGGTGATTTAATTGAGACAGCAATTTCGCTTCATAATGATAAGACTTCAGCCCCTGGGGCGTGCGCTGCTTCGTTTTACGGAGCTGTTTTACTACTACCTTTTTTTGTTGCACAATGTCGTTAGCGACATATGTTATACCATAGCTTCCCATTCCCAGTACATCTATGATTTCATATCGCCCGCAAATGACTTTTCCTTTTTTGAAAGGACGGTCAACTAGCCAGCGATGAAGGTGTTTGAACATTCGATTTTTCATCATAAATCAACTTGAGAAAAAGCTTGAAAAGAAACTTCCGCTTTTGCGTTTGCGCTTATAGTGGTGGTGGCCATATTTTGAATGACTGTGGCTGTCATAATATTTGCTTCGCTTATAATCGCTACTGCTGCTATGATGGCGTGGACGTCTGTAATGATGATCACTGCTGCTGTAGTGACGAGGACGTCGATATTGTCGATCGCTGCTGCTGTAGCGTCGATGTTTAGATCCAGTTAATGATTCAAAAATTTTTCTGAACATAAAGAAAACCTCTTTTCTTAACATTTGTTACCCTTTATACGTACGAAATGTTATAAAGGTTTCAAAAAATCCCTTACCCTTTTTTTATATAGTTAAACGTTTCAAAGGAGGCTTAACATGACTTCTACTAACACAAATCCCCTCATTAGATTGGAGGATGTTCTTCGCCTGCAGCAGATGATGCAGCTCAAACCTCCTGCTACCCTCCCTCTCTCTTTTATCGGAGAAGACGTAAAATTGATTAAAGAGATTCGAAAAAAAGTAAAAACAGCTAATCAAAACAATGTTACACGTACCCAGGCTTATTTAGACTATTATCAAAAACACCCCGAAATTCACTGGGCTTTTTTAGCACACTTAGTTTCACGAAACGGCGGCTATTATATGACAGATCTCTCCACTACCTTAATAAAATCCCTGCTTTCATCAGAAAAACAGCACGCATACTTCTTGTTTTTAGAACATTCCAACTCAGCCATTTTTCATGATGCTTACGCTCAGCTGTTACTCTATGAAAAAAGCAAAGAGCAAAACAGTAATCTGTTTCATTTACTCTCCGCTTTTCACATATCTTCTTTTATGAAAGCTGTGTGGAATGACTTTTGGCAGCATAGAAACAAAACGCTCTTGTCAATAGCCCTGATTGTGAACGAACAGTATCATATCGAAAAAAATGTTCTCTTTAAAAAAGAGTTTCAGCGGGACGTTCTTCACTCTTGGCAGTTTCACACTCAAAACTTTCTCGGTATGACTCAAATCGTCTTTCCCTATTATTCAGGTAATAAAATTGATTTAAGTGGAACAAAAGTGTATCATTTCGAGTCTGTCTTAAGACGGATTGAAGTGGGAAAAACTTTATACGTTCTTCTTTTTTATTCAAACTTGCATGATTCTATCTATACATTTAGCCTTAAACACCCCCACACAGGGTCTCGAAGCGATTATAATTCGGATATATTTACAAAGAATCGAAATCATTCCAAAAAGCTGTATAGCCCGACTTTAAATATGAGCTGGGGAGACCGCGTACACCTTTTTTTAAGAAAAGATGAGTGGTTTGAAGACGCAAGCATATTTTCTCTCCTTGAGTCTATTCCCGCTTCTTCAGTTAAAAAAATTCCCCTTCAGCATCATCTAAAAGTGCAATCCGCTATTAAAGCTGCTAACCCTTTTTCATAACCGCTGTCTCACAAACAAAACGACGAGTTTCCCCGTCGTTACAGATGTATCTATCTTTTTATTCTTCATCTTGCTCATCAATAATACATTTATCAATGAGATAATCAAAAGTTATATCCGCTAATTCGCCTAGCTCTTCTTCAGCGGGAACATAGCCTCGCTTGACTAGTTCATTGTAAAAGAACTCCGCAATTTCTTCCGTATCAATGACCACTTCGATTTCTTTCACAATATCACTCCTTATCCCGTTTGAACGGATTAGCGTACCTTATTTTTCTTGAAAATAGGTTCACTCCATCTTCTTCTTGAAGTTTTACCTTATACACATTTATGAACAATTCGGCAATAGTATGTCTAAAATTTCAGCAGTTTAAATAGAAAGGTAATTATACCCATTCTTTTTTCATTACCATCGCCGTATACACAATAAAAGATAGCTAAGAGAGATGTGATGATCTATCTCGGCTATCTTTTATTTATTAGGCATCTACCTGCTATTTTCCTTGTTCGGATTTTGCTATCTTTTTTAAATGTTTCAGCACTAAGTTCATGACTTCAGCATATTCTTCATCTTCAAAAAGCTCATACAAAAATTTATAATCATTGTACACATCTAAAAGACCGTTTATAATCTCATGCTTTTCTTTAGTTAACCTCACTTCTTCTTTTTCAGAACCGTTTTGTTTTTTCATCTTTGGTAGCAACTCCGTCTTTTTAATTTCTTTACCTAAATACAACATATCAACACTTTGAGCGTAATTTTCTGTTTCCTCATGAGGAGTTACGAGAATGAGTTCTTCTTCACTAGCCTCAAGCCATTCTCCATCTGTTACACGTGACAATTCATAGACAATATCTTCCCATGAATCCTCTTTATAACGCCATATTTCTGTTCGAATACCAATGATTTTAAATAACTCTTTTCCATAATTAAAAACCTGGACGATATCGCCGAAGAAAAATTTATATTCAAGCTCTACTCTTTCCTGTACTAATATTTGACCTTCATATTCTTCTAGAAGCTCAATTGTATCTTCTAAAAAAAGACCTTCACTATGGTTGATTTCGTATACAAAAATTCCATCCATCACTTTTATATCGGTAATAGTGCCAACGGTCCCGTATATTGTTACAACGACTGTTTCACCAATTCCGTATTTAGGTTTTTTCTTCCCTGCCATCGTCGCACCTCCTTAGTAAACATACACCTACTGAAAAGTTACAATATTATATGCAGTAACTAAAAAAGGGGAAGTATAACATCTTTAGAACCAAGCCTTTATTATCTATTGCCCTCTATCATTTTTACCCCTGCTTATTGCATGAGCTTAAGAAAATAAAAAAGCAGGCTGATGGATATCCATCAGCCTGCTTTTTTATTTCTCACGCATTATTTTGATAAAGCTCCCATGCTTCATCAAATACGGTCATGCTTGATAAATAATGTCCGTTGAGCTCTAAATAAGAACTCAGTTCGTCATAATCTGTTGAAGATTTCGGGAAGCTGTGATCATCATAAGCACTTCGCGCAAACTCTCCCATTCGATCATGTTTTTTATTTGACCGGAATTTCATTATATAGTGATAAAAGGATTTCATCGTACTCCCCCTCCAGCGGTATGTGTATCTTTTCTATCATTTTTTCAAGAAATCTACAACTTTCTTCTGTGATATGTAGATGTCGAACACTGCAATATAAGTGGTTTACCCGACAAAAAATATTAAATTCATGTTACAGTTGCAAAACAAATTTCACTATTAGCGTAACGAATAAATATTGTTATATCAATATTTTTCTTTTTTCAAAAAGACATTTGTAACAAAAACACATCGTTTTTATAACAAAAGCGTTGATTCGACAGGTTCCTCAAGCCTTTATGTAATTGCAAAAAAGAAGAATTCATGTTTTAATTCCGTAGTGAAAGGTTATTCTAACAATAATCGCCCTTTAAATAAATCTTGTTGGTGGGAGGTTTACATCAGCATATGTTGAGGAAAAATAATACTATGAATACTCGAAATGCTTACTTTGATAATGCTAAATTCGTATTAATTTTTTTAGTTGTATTTGGACACATGATTTCTCCGTACCGAACAGATAGCAGCGGAATGCTGTCCATTTATCACTTTATCTTTATTTTTCATATGCCTGTCTTTATTTTACTAGCAGGTTATTTCTCAAAAAATTTTCATAAAAAAGGCTATTACAAAAAAATATTTACAAAGGTGGCTCTTCCTTACTTAGCTTTCCAAACTATCTATACCCTTTATTACAGTGTGCTTTATACAGATGAAACGTACACGCTTCAATATTTGGTTCCTAGATGGGCAATGTGGTTTCTACTGAGCTTAATTTTTTGGAAATTAATGCTTCCTTTCTTTGCGAAATTCCCGATGTGGATTAGCTTAACTGTCTCTATTTCGCTTGGACTGGCAATGGGCTTCATTGATATTGACGGATTTGATAAAATTCTAAGCATTAGCCGAATGTTTGTTTTCTTCCCGTTTTTCCTTTTAGGCTACTATTTGTCACAGCGACAAGAGCCTTTTACAAATCTTTTGACGGCGCGAAATCGAATCATCGCATCCATCGTATTACTAGTTACATTAATTGGAAGCTATTCTTTCTTAGACGACACGGCTTACACAGATATGCTGTATGGAACGAACACGTACGACAATGTGGCCGAATTTTTAATGCGCGTTTCTCACTATGGAATTGCTTTTCTTGTATCTTTTGCCTTTATGGCTTTAATTCCAACGCGCGGTTTTGCTTTAACAAGCATTGGACAGCGCTCTCTATACGTGTATTTATTGCACGGCTTCATTTTAAAATGGTTCTTTACAACTGACTTCTCAAAAAGTCTAGAGCCAACGTCATGGGGTATTATCGTCTTAATCGCACTGTCCATTTTAGTAACGATGCTTCTCGGTAGCCGTATTGTCGATTGGTTCATCACCGGTACCAAGCTCATCGTTCAGTTTGTTACACCTAAAAAAGCCATTCAGAAATTTTCGTTAGCATTCAAACGTACGTTTTCATAAAAGTCATACTCCTAAAGGAGTATGACTTTTTTCATTTTCTTTAGAGAAACCAAGTAAATAATTTCATTTTGCTGAATTTTATGTTAACGTTTTAATATCTAAAGGAAGGGAGTTTTTCAAGATGGAATTAGCATATTATGCTGGAGAGTTTAGAGATATTAATGAGGCTGTTATTCCAATTGATGAACGCGGTCACCAGTTTGGAGACGGTGTTTATGAATTTATTCGTGTATACAAAGGAGTTCCGTTTTCGATTGAACGTCACCTAGACCGCTTAGAAAGAAGTGCAAAGGCAATCTTTATCGAACTGCCGGTTTCAAGACAAGAGCTAAAGGACATCATTCGTCAAGCAATGGAAAAATCAACATTAAAAGACGCTGATATTTATATTCAAGTTACGCGCGGGATTGCTCCTCGCAATCATTTATTTCCCGATGTACCTGCACAATTAGCCCTCACAATACGTCATCCTCGCCAAACACCTGAAGAAGCCTATGAAAAAGGCATTTCCACGCTTCTTTTGGAAGACGAACGATGGGCTAATTGCTATATCAAATCATTGAACTTACTTCCTAACCTTCTGGCCAAACAAGCTGCAGCTTCTAAAGGATGTAAAGAAGCTATTTTAGTAAAAGACGGTTACATAACCGAAGGGTCGAGCAGCAATGTATTTGCGATAAAAGACAACGTCTTATTCACGACTCCTGCCACAAGAAAAATTCTATCCGGTATTACGCGAGCTAACGTACTGGAATGTGCGCAGGAACAAGCCATTCAAATCCGAGAACAAAATATGACTCCTTCCTTTTTAAAAGACGCTGATGAAGTTTTTATTACGAGCACGTCTGTTGGTCTTTTGCCCGTTTCGAAAATAGACGAAGTCGAACTTCCAACTGTTCGTCCTGTTACAGTGGCTTTAAAACATGCGTACAGCCTGCGTACTGCTGGAACAAAGGCTTATCAATAAGAAAATCCGCCCCTTACAAAACAAGGGGCGGATTTTTAGAATTTAAAGTAGTTGCGCTTTAATAATCTTGGCACTTTTAATAGCTCATCATACCGAATGGATTCATCAAGTTTTTTTGTATCGACAAGAAGCAGCTGTGTTTCCACTTCTTCTATGATCTCTTCTTCTTGATATGACATCCCGCAACCTGAACAGCTGATACATGGCATATGAGTAATTTCGATACTTCCCGTTCCGTCTGGCAATTCCCAGTATGCGGTATTGGTTGTTTCTACCGCTTTTTCTTCTTCGCACCATGCGCATTGAACAGTCATATTACAGGACCTCCTTAAGATGATGGAGCATCGTCGCTTTTACCGTCTTTTTTCAATTGAGCTTTAAACTTTTTATCTTTTAATTCATCTCTTTTTTCACGTTTATCTTTTAGACTTTCGTGAGCACTGTCACTTTCATACGTTTTACGTCTTTTTACCCTCCCTAATCCTTCCGGTACAAGATTGAATTGAGCATCATTCATAAGACCCGAGATGCCGATGGAAGAATCTTTAGCATCCGATGCTGGATAAACAGCTCGAAAATAATCATCTGCACGCCCAGGCACATAGCTTTCTGGCTCCGGATACGTCGTAATCACGCCTTCAAAGTTTCGCAGAACAACTTTACTTGCGCTTTGACTAATAATATAGTTTGGCTGAACCGCAATCTTTCCTCCACCTCCCGGCGCATCAATAACAAACGTTGGAACAGCATAGCCAGACGTATGACCTCGCAGCCCTTCCATAATTTCAAGCCCTTTGGAAACAGGTGCCCGGAAATGCCCAATTCCTTCTGATAAATCACATTGATAAATATAGTAAGGACGAACGCGTATTTTCACTAAATCGTGCATAAGCTTTTTCATGATAGCTACGCTGTCATTAATCCCAGCTAAAATAACCGCTTGATTGCCAACTGGAACGCCTGCATCGACAAGCATTTCACATGCTTTTTTTGTCTCTTCCGTAATTTCAATAGATGTATTAAAGTGAGTATTTAACCACACTGGATGATATTTTCTTAAAATGGTACATAAATTTTCCGTTATTCGCTGCGGAAACACAACGGGTGCTCTTGTGCCAATTCGAATAATTTCCACATGGGGAATAGCTCTTAAATTCTTCAAAATATATTCTAAAATGTTGTCATTAATCAGCAAGCCATCACCGCCTGAAATGAGTACATCTCGTACTTCAGGTGTTTTGGCGATATAAGCAATCGCAGCATCTAACTGCTTTTTTGGAACGCCCATTCCGATTTGTCCTGAAAACCTTCTTCGAGTGCAGTATCTGCAGTACATGGAGCATTGATTGGTAACTAAGAACAAAACGCGATCAGGATAGCGATGAGTCAATCCTGGCACTGGAGAATCTTCGTCTTCATCTAGAGGATCTTCTAGATCGTATTTTGTTTTATGAAGTTCTTTGCCAACCGGAACAGACTGCATACGGACAGGGCAGCGAGGATCATCTGGATTCATCAAAGATGCATAGTAAGGCGTAATATTGAGAGGAATTGTTTTGGTTGAAATGCGTACTCCTTCTTCTTCTTCAGGAGTTAAGTTAATGACCTTTTTTAAATCATCTAACGTTCGAATTGTGTTTGTTAATTGCCAAATCCAATCATTCCATTTTTCTTCAGGAACATCTTTCCATAACTCAATATCTTTCCAATGTCGGGATGGCTTATATAAATCATATAACATACAATCGCTCCTTTATGAAGATTTACTATTGTTATATGTTACAGCCCATAAATTGGTTAATTATTTCTCACCCTTTACTTTTTGACAGATCCTTCACCCATACGTTCATATCTTCTAACGATTTATAAATGTAACAATTATTCGTTAATCGTCCCGTATAGATATACCCAAGCTGATGAAAAGCGGCATTCATCCCAAATGAAAGCGCTCTCGCTATTGTGTATGCACAAAAAATATGCCGTTGTTTTAGCTCCGCTTCTAGTGCGCTTAATAAATGCTTCATAAATCCATACTTTCGATAAGCAGGAAGAGTTGCACAATCCGTTAGTTCAGCATTGTGATAGACATAGTCAATTTCAGCAGAAGCGGCGCTAACAATATCGTTCTTGTCAACTATGATATAAAACAAATTATCGTCTTGAAGCAAACTCGAGAGATACTCTTCTTCGTAGAGGGGCGTAGGATACACTGTGAAGATTTGACGGTAGAGCTGAGAAAGTTGTTTAGCATCAGATGAAATGGCTCGGCGCATGATCAGCTGATTCGATAAAGGAGAATAACCAGATGTCGGCAAATTCAAAACGTCTTGAAGCAGCTCTGTTTCTTTTAGCGTCTCCCCGCTGTCTCGGCGGGATTGAGACGTATAGTAGCATAAAAGATACGCGTCGCTTCCATTAAAATAGTAGGGAACGGTTGCTTCTAAAGAAAATCCCAAGCTCATCCAGTCTAAAAGATGTTCTGCGCGTGCTTTTATAATCCACTTTTCGTACATTGCCTTATCAATTTCTTTACACATATAGCTGTAAATATCGTTCACCTTTCCCCGGTAATCATCTATTCTTAGACGCTTGTTGCCTTCATCTAAAAAAAGAGTCATAGCAAAAGTTGGTTGACAAATATTTTCTTGTTTCGCCATTTGTTTGTATCCTCTCCCTTTTTAGCTTAGTCCGCAATACTGCACCAGTCTGCTACAGTGAGAGCAATAATTTCTGCTGCGTCAAGCATCGTTTGAATACAAATATACTCATTTGGAAAGTGGGCTACTTCTGTTACTCCTGGTCCAAACACAACTGTTGGAATATCCCCTACTTGTGACAATATCCCTCCGTCCGTTCCCCAAGGAGATGCTTCAATGATCGGCTGTTTCTGTTTCACTTGATAAAAAGAGGACGAAAGAGAGGTCATAAGCGGATGCTCCAATTCAATTTCACCGGGAAGCCAGTGAGCCCCAAACCATTCCAAGTCGACAGGATGCTCAGCAAACCACTCATCACACTGAGGCAAAAGTTCAAGCCACGATTTCATTTCCGCTCTAACATTTTTCATTTTTTCATGCGGAGCCACTCCTATCCTGCCTTCTAATATTACTTGATCAGCGACTGAAGAAGGCCACGTTCCTCCCTGTATATTTCCGATATTAATTGGCACGGGAATGGGAATTTTATTATAGAGCGGATCGGTAATTCGGCTGTTTCTCTCTTTTTCAAGCCCCTCAATATGTTTAAGCACAACAGCTGCTTTTTCAATCGCACTCACGCCTTCATACCGAGTCCCTCCATGTGCTGCTACTCCATGTACGGTCACGCGAAACCACATCGAGCCTTGCTGTTTAGGGAAGATCTTCATGTTGGTTGGTTCTGGAATAATGGCACCATCTGCTTTATACCCTCTAAGCACGCAGGAAAGTGTCCCTGCACCTCCGCTTTCCTCTTCTACTACGCTTTGAAAAATAACATCTCCTTTTAGTGAAATATCTAGCTCTTTCAACGCTTGAATAGCCAAAAGTAACGACACATTCCCTCCTTTCATATCCGTTGCTCCGCGTCCATATAAGTTTCCATCTTTTACAACGGCCGTATAAGGGTCTTCCGTCCACTGTGAAAGATCTCCGGGTGGCACGACATCAATATGCCCATTCAAAATGATGGATTTCCCTCCGCCTTTCCCTTTTAACACGCCTACCACATTCGGACTGTCTCGAAAAGTAGAACGGTTGGAGGCAAAAGCTTCATGGGTACGAAGTATTTTTTCGTCCGGTTCCCATATATCAATATCTAACTGCAGCTGTCGAAGGCGTTCAATGACAATTGCCTGCGCATGCTTTTCAGAACCCTGTACGCTTGCTTCTTCTACGAAACGCTTGAGTAAACGCACTGCACTTTGACGATGTTCTGTCATCCAGTTATGAATAGATTGCTGTATGTTCATGTAATGGTCCTCCTTATGGTATCGTAATCAATTGATCACTCAGGCGAACTGTCGCTTCTGTTGAACTCAAAATATCCTCTACGGTATAAGGAGACATTAGCTCGGTTAGAAGAAGCGCATCTTTTTCTACTTTAAAAACTGCCCGATCCGTAATAACTAATCCCACGCACCCCGAGGCAGTAAGAGGTAAAGAGCACGTCTTAACCAGTTTTGGTTCTCCTGTCTTGCTCGTATGATTCATTAGCACAATGACTTTTTTTGCTTTTTGAGCTAATTCCATCGCTCCTCCCATCCCAGGAACTCGCTTACCTGGCACAATCCAATTAGCTAGATCCCCTTTTTCACTCACTTCTAACGCACCAAGAATGGTCATATCGACGTATCCTTTTCGAATCATCGCGAAGGCAGTAGCACTGTCACAGTATGAAGCCCCTTGAACGGTAGTTGTTGGATAGCCTGCTGCATTGCAGACATTCTCATCTTCTTCACCTAAAGGAGGCGAAGATCCTAACCCTAAAATTCCGTTTTCAGCATGAAACATCACATGAACAGCGCTTGGTACATAGTTAGGAATAAGAGAAGGAATGCCGATCCCTAAATTAACAATCATGCCGTTTTTGATTTCAGCCGCAGCACGTTTTGCAATACGATGACGAATATCTATTCCCAAACCCATTTCCAATTCACTCCTTTTGAAGGGACAATATAATCCACAAATACACCTGACGTCATCACATTCTCTGGGTCAATGTCGCCAAGAGGAACAATTTCATCCACTTCAGCAATAGTTATACGACCTGCCATAGCCATTAATGGATTAGTGTTTCGAGCGCTTTTATCGTAAAGCAAGTTGCCGAATGGGTCTGCTTTTTTTGCATATACAAAAGCCACATCGGCTGTGAGTGGTTTTTCAACTAAAAATGTCTTGCCGTCTACTTCCACTTTTTCTTTTCCAAATTGAATAATGTCATTTTCAATTCCTACATCAATCAGTACTCCTCCGAGTCCAACTCCTCCCGCTCGAATCCGTTCAGCAAGCGTTCCTTGAGGAGAAAACTCAACTTTCAGCTTTTCTTCTGTCATCAGCGTTCCAGCCACTGGATTCGATCCAATATGAGAAGCGATTAGCTTTTGAATTCTTCCTTGGCTTACCAATTTTCCCGCACCAATATGAGGAAAGCCTGAATCATTACATATCAATGTAAAATTTGATTTTCCGCTTTCAATAAGACCGTCAATGAGAGAAGGCGGGCTGCCTACTCCGCCAAATCCTCCTATCATCAGCGTAGCAGCATGATCCACGTACTCAATCGCTTGTTCCACAGTTGTAATCTTTTGAAATGAGTTTTCGACCTTTGTCACTCATTTCACCTCATTTCCCTGTTTTTCATTTTGCACTTCATGTAATGTTTTCGAAAGCAGATCGACCGCTTCATCAAGTTGACGACGAGTAATCGTAAATGGTGGCGCAATAATAATACCGTCTCCTTCGACTCCGTCTGTTCCTGCTTGTGAAGGATAAAGGAGAAGACCATTTTTTTGGGCTTTACTTATTACGCGCGCCGTCATATTTTCCGAAGATGAAAAAGGCTCCTTCGTTTTTGGATTTTGCACAAGCTCAAGACCAACTAATAAGCCTTTGCCACGTATATCACCAATGATAGGGTAAAGAAGTTGAAGCTTCTTCAATTTCCCTACTAAGTAGTCTCCTTTCAGTGCTGCTTCTTGAACAAGATCATGCTTTTCAATATAGGTTAAAACAGCGATCCCTACAGCGGATGACAGCGGATTAGCGCTTAGCGTATGTCCGCTCATAATTAATTTGGATCCGTTCATGATAGGTTCAATCGTTTTGCTGCTAGCCAACGTAACGGCTATTGGTGTATATCCTGCTCCCACTCCTTTTCCAAGCGTCATGATGTCTGGTTTAACTCCCCAGTGCTCATACGCAAACATCACGCCTGTACGCCCAACTCCAGTCATGACTTCATCGGCTATCCATAACACATCATATTTATCACAAATTTCTCTTATCACTTCATAATAGCCGGGAGGAGGTGTAAGGGCTGCTCCGGCTGCTCCTACAATGGGCTCTGTAATAAAAGCAGCAATATGTTCAGGGCCGGTTCGTTTGATAACTGTTTCCAATTCGTGTGCACAAGCAAGATTACAGGATGGATAGGTTTGCTGAAACGGACATCGATAGCAATAAGGAGGTGAAACCGAAGGATAATCTTCAAGCAGAGACGAGAAGCGTTTTCGCCTTCCAACGTGCCCTGACATAGACAGAGCTCCTATTGTAATACCGTGATAGCTCATCCAGCGTGACAAAACCTTTGTTTTGGTTGGCTTTCCTTGCTCTTGAAAATGCTGAATTGCCGTTTTCATAGCCGTTTCAGTCGCTTCGGTCCCGCTGTTAACAAAAAAACTCCACTGGAAATGATTGCTACTTAATTCACATAGTTTCTTAGCTAACGCTTCTGTTGGATCACTTGTGAACTGCGACCGATATACAAACGCAACTTTCTGTGCCTGATCGGTCATTGCATCAATAATTTCTTTTACGCCGTGTCCGATACTTGCTGTAACTGCCCCCGACGAAGCATCTATGTATCTTTTTCCATCTTGGTCGTACAAATAAATTCCTTTTCCATATGAAATAACTGGATAGTCATCGTCGAGCAGCGGCTTTATCACATGGGTCTTATTCATTTCCGCACTCTCCTTTCAAACACATACTCTTATTAAACTGTATGCTGAAAAGAAGAGTTTCTTGCCAATAAAAAAAGCCCTAGCATATAGCTAGAGCTTTTACACGTATTAAGCTGATTGCGTTACAGATTTATCGATACGCTTTGCTTCTGACTCAGCCACAATAACGGCACACGCAGCGTCTCCTGTAATATTTACAGATGTACGAAGCATATCAAGCAAGCGATCAATTCCAATAATTAATCCGATACCTGCTACAGGCAGGCCAACCGAACTTAGTACCATTGCTAGCATAATAAGGCCAACTCCCGGCACGCCTGCTGTACCAATACTAGCAAGCACCGCTGTCAATACAACCGTCACAAGAGCGCCCAGCGACAGGTCAACGCCGTATACTTGCGCAATAAAAATAGTCGCTACACCTTGCATAATTGCCGTTCCATCCATGTTAATGGTAGCACCTAACGGCTGAACAAAACTGCTGATGGACTCAGGGACACGAAGATTTTTTTGAGCTACATTCATTGAAATCGGAAGCGTTGCATTACTGCTTGATGTACTGAATCCAACCGTCATCGCAGGAGCAAAACCTTTAAAAAATTCAATAGGATTACGTCTGGCCATAAGAGCGACCGATCCCCCATATGTTACGATTGAATGGATGAACAGCGCGAGCACGACTACAATCATGTACAGCCCCATTGCTTTAATTGCCTCCCAGCCTTGACTTCCAACCGCGGTTGCAAGAAGCCCAAATGTTCCGTAAGGAGCAAACTTCATCACCAGATTTACAAGATACATCATCAATTCATTGCCTTGCTCGAGTAAATTGTAAAGCCCTTTTGTTTTACTTCCAAGCATCGTAATACCAAAACCGATAAAGATAGAGAAAACGATAAGTTGAAGCATATTCCCTTCAGCCATCGCTTGAATTGGATTGACTGGAATCATATTTAAGAATGTCTCTCCAACCGGCGGTGCTTTTTCGGCTTCAAAAGAAGCGTTTTTTGTATCAAAAGATCCAAACGTACCTGGTTTAATTGCATACGCTAAAATTAAACCAATAATAATCGCAACGGTTGTTGTAACTAGGAAGTAGGAAACTGTTTTAGCCCCGATTCTTCCTAGTTTTTTAGGATCTCCTAAACCAGCTACCCCTAACGTGATAGAGAAAAACACAATTGGTACAACAAGCATTTTAATTAAGCTTAAGAAAATTTGGCCAAGCGGTGTAAACAAGTACTTGTCCAGCGGAGCAAAAGCACTTGGAGCAAAAGCGTTAATCAACACTCCTACAACAGCACCAGCAATTAGCGCGATAATGATCTTTGTCGATAGCTTCATAGATTTACCTCCCATAAATAAATTATATTAGAATGATTCTAACTACCATACTTATTTTACCATGCATTGATAACGATAACACTCAAAATATACAATATATTAAAAATTTTCAGATTAATAGTTTAGGAATATTTTTAGCTATACAAAAAACCATGAGAATATCATGGTTTCATAGACCTGTTATTCCCTCACTGAATGCTTACGGAGTTAGCTGTCGGATTCGGGTACGTGAGTTACCCTACTTGATTCATTCAAGATTCACCCCAAGTACATTACGCACAAATATGGGTCCCCCGTTCTCTTATAAAACAAAAGAGATTAAGCAAATAATTTTCTTTAATATTTTTTCATGATAATAATTGTTACTTTAATTAAAATTCATTTCATATGTTTCTGTCAAGTTTTTATTCAAAAATAATGCATGATTTTATCATAAAAAGTTGAGAATTGTTAGATTTCAAAATATTTACATCATATTTCAATAAATAAAAAACACTTATTTAACAAGACTTATAATCTAATTGATAAAAAATTAATTCAAAAAATAGTTTGTAAAGTGAACTTTCTTCTTATTAAATTACATTCATAAATTCGCATAATTATTCTAACGTCCGCGTACTTTACTGCTTTCACAAATATTTTACTCATCAAAAAACAACTCTTTTCAACTGTTGATTTTATCCTTATCGTGCTGCTTGATATAAACTCCCTAAAATTTCACTGACTTTATTGGCGCAAAGAAATGGACATTATCAATTCGCCTTATTCTACTTAATTCTACTCACGATAGGAGTATGGATTCCGTAATATTTTTAAAAAAAGAGCGGGTAATGATCATATAAAACTATCGGAGTTGGAGCGGTACAAGTTCTTTACTTTTTAGTTATTCGCTTTTGTTATTTAACACATAAAAAAAAGAGGCGGTGACGGCCTCTTTTTTTTATACAGTAACAGGTTCAGAACTTGCTTTGCGATTCTTTAATTTTTCAACAATGTCACGCGCTACCCACACACCACACGCACTTGCCTGCGCGAGTCCTCGCGTAATACCAGCTCCGTCTCCTCCGACGTATAAACCGGAAATTTCAGTTTCAAACTTATCGTTTAACTTCGGACGGGCTGAGTAAAATTTCGCTTCCACACCGTAAAACAGCGTATGTTCAGATGCTAACCCAGGCGTTACATGATCCAGCGCTTCTGTCATTTCAATTAAGCTTTTCATCGTGTTGTAAGGAAGCACTAAGCCCAAGTCACCAGGCACAGCTTCTTTTAACGTTGGTTCTAAAAAGCCTTCTTTAATTCGAGTTGCTGTTGAACGACGGCCCTTTAAAATATCTCCATACTTTTGAACAACTAAGCCCCCGTTTGACAGCATATTAGCTAATCTTGATACTTCGTGCGCATATTCGTTCGGCTGATCAAATGGATCCGAAAATTTATGAGAAACAAGCAGCGCAAAGTTCGTATTTTGACTTCCAAGCTTCGGATCTTTGTATGCGTGTCCATTTGCTAACATAATACCTGAATGATTCTCTACTACCACATGTCCTGAAGGATTGCTGCAGAACGTTCTGACTCTTGTACCTACAGACGTATTGTAAATGAATTTCCCTTCGTACAAGTGCTTGTTGATTTCTTCCATAACAACGTTGGATGTTTCTACTCGAACGCCGATGTCCACTTGATTGTTAATCATTTTTAAACGGCGTTTTTTTAGTAAGTCGCTCATCCACTTCGAGCCGTCTCGACCTGGTGAAACAACCACTTTATCAGCCGTAATTCTTTCACCATTTTTCAATTCAATACCGCGCACGATATGCTGACCATCTTCTTTTTCTGTTATTAAATCGGCTACTTCCGTTTTATACTGCATATCAATTTTTTCTTTTAAGTATTCATAAATGCTTTTTAAAATTTCTAAATTTTGCTCTGTTCCTAAATGACGCACCTGGGCACGCAATAGCTTTAATCCTGCTGCGTATCCGCGTTTTTCAATTTCACGAACTTTATCAGTTAACGGATCCGTAATCGTATCGGTTGCTCCGTGTTTTAAATTAATTTCATCCACATATTTAATTAAATCTACCACCTGTGATTCAGACAGATAATCCGTCATCCAGCCTCCAAATTCACTTGTGATATTAAATTTCCCGTCTGAATATGCGCCGGCTCCACCGAAACCATTTGTGATAGAACAAGCAGGCAAACAGCCAGCAAACTCTTTTTTGCCAACCGCAGGCGGACATTTTTCAATTTTTTTCTGAAGAATCGGACAATTACGTCGATAGATATCGTGTCCTTTATCGATTAATAAAATAGTTGCTTCCGGTAATTTTAACGTTAGCTCATAACAAGTAAAAATCCCAGCGGGTCCTGCCCCTACCACAATAACATCATAATTTGAGTTCATTGTACATTCTCCCATCATCTTTTTTCTTTGGGTAAAAGATAAAAGTTATTGACCGAATTTTCTTTTTTATTATCATTCGGTTATTTTCTAGCCATTTGATAATATATCAAAAACAAACCCTTTAGTCAACAATATATACGAACATTAAAATAAAAAAATAAAAAAACATTCGTTTTTATTCTAATCAAATAAAAACCAGTGAACGAATAGCAAGCGCTATGAAATGTTCACTGGTTCTTTAATATACGGAAGAGCAATTTCTACTTTTGTTCCTACTCCTACTTTACTCGCAAATGAAATATGCCCTTGATGCTGTTCGATTATTCGGTAGCTAATCATTAACCCTAGCCCCGTTCCTGTTTGTTTAGTAGAATAAAACGGTTCACCTAGCCGGGCTAAAGATTGCTCATCAATTCCACAGCCTTCATCCTCGATAATGACCATGCCGTATCCATTTCTTTTCTCAACGGTGACTTTAACTGTGCCCTTACTCATTGACTCAAGCGCATTTTGAATTAAATTAATAAAAACTTGTTTAAGCGCATTTTCTTCACAAAAGATTGTAATCTCATCACTAATTTCATTAATAATACGACAGTTTTTATAATTGGCGTGTGTATCTAATAGTAATGTCACGTGACGGATGATTTGATTGAGACTTTTGGGGTGGTATGAATTTTCAATTTTAGGCTTGGCCAGCGTTAAAAATTCTTGAATAATGGATTCGACGCGATTCAATTCTTCAAGCATAATATCATTGTATTCTTCGTTATACTGTTTCGATGCTTTTAACAGCTGAATAAACCCTTTAATCGCCGTCATTGGATTACGAATTTCATGTGCTACTCCTGCCGCTAACTTGCTCACCATTGTAAGTTTTTCAGATTTACTTGCCATTTCATCATATTTTTTTCGATCGGTTACGTCGCGAATAATATACTGAATGGCATCCTGTCCTTCAAACTTAATTTTGGTTGCCGAAGATTCAATAATGACGACTCCTTTTTTAGTCAATAGTTTCACATCAACACGCGGTCTCACGGACATTCCATTCATCAGCTGAACCATTCGTTCTTTTACGATTTCTAAATGTTCGGGGTGAATAAAATGAAGCCAAGGACGCCCGATATACTCTTCTTTTTTCTCGCCCCCAAGAAGTTTAACACCAGCGGGATTCAAATATTGAATTCTGCCTTCTCTTGTTACAATAAATGCATCTTGGCTTTGCTGGACAAACTGCTTATATTGCTTCATTTTCCGAATGACTTCCTCTTGCTTTTCAATACTTGAGGAAAACTCTTTCCACTGAACAACTAAGAGCGGAATATCCCCTTCCGTGCGCTGAATATGGATGTGCATCGGAAACTGCTGATCTACTTTTTTCTTCAGTAAAACAACTTCTTCCTCTTGCTTTCTTAACGGTTCCACTTCATGCTTTTCAATAAAAAAGCGATTTGGCTCTTCAAATACATTACAGGAAAGAAGTCGTTCCTCTTTCGTCTTAAAAAGGTGGCAGCACGCTTCATTTAAAATTTGAATATCTCCATCCATATTCATTACGAGCATTGGTGTAAATGACATTGAAAATAGCTGTTGAAATACTTTTTCCTTTTCCATATATTCACCTTCGCTTATTGAGTTACTAGCTATAGTATAATATGGTAAATGTTGATTTGGCAAAATTTTTTTATTATTTAAACAATTTATATGTAAGTTTGTCCTTTACCAACTGTTATAAAAAGCTCGCACATGCGAGCAAAAGAGGCGTAATCAACAAAAACAGGTGCAGCCAATGATGATTAATAAAATAAATAGCACAACAATTAATGCAAATGACTGGCCCGTTCCGCAATGATGATAGCCGCCAATTGGATAGTGGCAAGTATCATATAGGTGGTGATAGCCTCCGTGATGGCATGGGTCGTAACAATCGTAGTTATACATAGCAATCTCTCCTCTTGTTTTTTTATTTCGTACACTGTACTTTATATGCGTTAGTTGATTGTCCTGTATGTGCATTCGCCCATTTTTTACTTTCTCTTACGCCATATTCGCCTTTTGGGCTGCAACGTATACGAAAACAATAAAAGTAAAATGCTTCCCATCACCAGTAACGTAGTAAAATCTTTCATAAACTCAATAATGACCCCTATATACGGGAGATGGTATGCGTAGCTTCCAATCACTTTAAAAGAAGCAGGCAAAGAATCTCTTTGAGCTGTAACCAGTACATCAAGCTCTTGATTATGGGCCAGTACAAGTTCATTCTTTGAAGAAGATGATTCGTCTCTAAAGACAACTATATCTCCGCGATGCAGTTGGTGATAATCCGTTTCTTGAACGGTAACGGTGAAACCAAATAGGCTTGGAACTGTACTAACAAATAAAAATGTAAAGCAGATAGCATAAAGAACAAGTACATATCGAAACGCAGAAAACATACATTTATTGATCATAAGTAATCAGCTCAATTCGCTCGGTTACTTTATTTAGCGCGGGAGTAATGTGAATAAATGAAGTAGAGCGCTCTGTAAATTGAATTAAAAGTAGCAGCAGTAAAAAACTTAACATCATTAACCGTAGCATCCGAGCATAAAAATCGCGCATGCTCTCACTCCTTTTTCCTATACTAAATTCGGTCGTACAATAAGCCTTCAGTCAATAATTTGATTCAGTATATGCACATAGAGGGCATTTGGCTCATTGTTTCTTCTGGGAGGTCTCGGGAGTGATCAGTGATCGGCATAAATTATGAGTTTTAGCATATGTTTGGTTACGTATGGAAATGTTTTTATACTCCGACAATAAGGGAGCTGAACATATGGCTAATTATTCCTTTGATCAATATATTAAAAAAGCAATGAAATACGATTTTCTAGCTAACTACTATAAGTATAGTGATCCATCTAAGCATATTCATTATTATCAAAAGCATTTGTACTATATTCAGCAGGCCATCTTAACTTCTTCTGAAAATACGAATTTGCGCGTAAATCCGCCGCAAATTCGTATACTTCACGCTTCTCCAGATTCTCCATCTGTAGATATTTATATTAATAACAAACGAGTGATTCGCAATTTAACTTATAAACAAGAAACAGATTATATTGAATTACAAGAACCTGGAAGATATACAATTTCTATTTATCCCGCTGGAGAAACGGGAAGACCTGTTTTAACGGAATCATTTACATTTGAAGGAAACCAAAATTACACGGTAGCGGCGGTAGATGAGCTAAACAAACTTGATTTACTATTTATCTATGACAATACGGATGTACCAAGTGGAGAAACAAAGCTTCGGTTTGTGCACCTTTCTCCTGATGCTCCTGCTGTGGATATTGCGGCTAGAGGCGGAGACGTCATTTTTTCTGGAGTGCAGTTTAAAGAAGTCACAAAATATTTGCCTTTGTCCCCCATGCATGTTCAACTTAGTGTGCGCATAGCAGGAACCAAAAATGTAGTACTCGAAATCCCGGCACTGAACCTTCGTCCGAATCGAACATATACGGTATATGCCGTCGGATTTGCTAAAAACCGTCCTGCATTAGAAGCGCTGATTTCTCAAGATCGTTAACAAAAAAACCTTCCAATTTGGAAGGTTTTTTTATTCACTGCGCGAAATTAAACGTACGCGAATATCATCATTTTTCAAATCAAACTTTTGTACTTTTACAGCAAAATCACTCTCTAACTTCATCTGCTGTAAAGCTACGTATACTGATTCATTCTTTGGATCAATCGTTACCCATTCTGGTAGCGCAAAGTTATTATTTACGTATCGAAGCACTGTGCGGACAGGAAGCTGCAGCTTTCCAACAGAAAGTGACTGCTGTTCAAGCACAATATCTCCATTTTTTTGTACGATTGGATCAAATGTCATTCGAATATTAATATCATCGCCGAATACTTGAATCGTACCGTCTACTCTTACTACATCGGTAAGAGTAATTTTGTAGTTAAGCGGCTGATTCTTAAATTCTTTTTTTAAATATTTATCAATCAGTACATTTAAGTCCGCTTTTTTAGCCAAAATAGTTAATTCTGCGTCTCCTTCTACTTTTTCAGAGGGAGTTGGATTGGCCTTGTCAACCGGTTGAAAAATAAACGCAATAATAAGGATAGCCCCTAGAACATTAATCCCTAATAACGCGATAAATAGGGTTTTCCACTTCTTCATATAACAATCTCCTTACTCGTTCCCACTCTCTTTCGTGTTTTTCTCTTTTTCATCAGATGTAACTTCTTCTGCTGTTTCCTTTTTCTGGTCTCCAACGAGAGGATCTTCTTCCTCCATTGATTTACTAATGCGCTCAGCCATTAGTTTGTACCCTTTTTTATTAGGGTGAAACTCGTCTTTCCCTAATAAATTTACGTCAGAATCATAAAAAATATCATCAATTTTTACATAACTTACATTATCATATTGAGAAGCAATTTTCTCGCTTGCCGCATTCCATTCATTAATAACGACATTAATTTCTTTCACATCACTTAACGATTTAAAGAATGGATTATAAAAACCGATTAAATAAATATGAGCATTAGGATTGAGCTTACGTATACGTGAAAATACGTCATTTAGACGTTTTTCATATTTAGACTGCTGTGATTCAAACGTCTTAATTGAGATATTGTAAAAGTAATCCCTTACCACTTTCATCACGTCATTGCCGCCAATCGTCAAGAAAACGATGTCTGCTCTGGATACTTCAGCTGCTACTCCCGGCTGATTTAACCTCGCTAATAGCTGATCCGTCCGGTTTCCTCTTTTACCTAGATTCTCTGTTCGTACATTTTGCACTTCATTTTGTTTAGAAAGGTATTTAGTTAAGTATGGTACATAACCGCCTTTTTTAGACTCATCTCCTACTCCTTCTGTTAATGAGTCGCCAATGGCTACAATATCTAAATCTACAGGAAAAAAGCCTTTCGGAATATGCTTTTTAGGTGTTAAATCCACTTCTTTCTGAACGGCTTCTTCTTTATTGTCCGTTGGCAAAAAAGTCGTCGTCGAACAGCTCGCTAACACCACCGCACTCATACTGCTTATCACTATACTTTTCCATTTTCTCATCATAACACCTACTAACTATGCTGTATTCTCGCTGTCACAAGCAATACTGCTTACCGCTCTGAATAACTATATCTTTATATCTTATCATACTATGTCAAGTTGATATTTTACTACGTTTCTTATATATAGTATATGTAAAAAAAAGGATAAGCATGTTTCTTTCATAAAAATATCCGCTAACACATCACTGTAAAGATAGCTGTGTTTGGCGGATAGATTTGACGGATTTATAGCTCTTACTGAAGGATTTTGATATCTTTTAACATATCTTCATAAGGAGGATCAGTCACTCCCTGATAAGATTTTTGAACGACTCCATCTTTGTCAATTAGAAAAAAATCCGTACCGTGAATAACCTGCGGATTTTCTTGCGGCTTTTTCACAATCGTTTTAAATTGGTCCAGCGCAAACTTTTCAATTTCTGCTTGTTTATAACCCGTTAAGAAATCCCAATTCGAAAAATCAGCGCCAAATTTAGTCGCATAGTCCTTCATTTTTGGTGGAGTATCCACTTCAGGATCTACGCTAAATGAAACAAAGCGAACGTCCAGCCCTTCATCCTTGGCCATTTTTTGTAATTTAGCCATATGAGCCGTCATTGGGGGACATACGGTTTCGCAGCTTGTGAATATGAAGTTAGCTATCCAAACGTTCCCTTTCAGCTGACTTAGCCCTACTTTCTTTTGATCTTGGTTAACATAAGAAAAAGAGTCCATCTTCCAATTAAGCGGATTTTCTATTTTGGAACCACAGGCTGTTAACATCATACAACTAATGAGCAGTAAAAAAAACAATTTATAAGACCAGCTTTTCATATGTTCCTCCTGCACGGTTAAAGTTTAGTCATAGCTAGGGAAAATCAAGGTAAACGTTGAACCTTTTCCTGGTATGCTTTCCACTTCAATTCTTCCATTCATTTGTTCAACCAGTTGATAAGAAACCATCAGACCAATCCCTGTTCCTTTTTCTTTTAAAGAATAAAACGCTGTTCCCAGCCGGTTCACTTGTTCACTGGTCATGCCTATACCAGTATCTTCAATTTGAATATGTACATATCCTTCTCGCTTGTAAAGTCCTACTCGAAGCGTTCCTCCAGTTCTCATGGCTTCAATTCCATTTTTCATAATATTAAGCAGAACTTGATTCAATTCGTTTCGACTGCCGCGAACATACATCTCTTCTTTTGCGTCTAATTCTATGAGTATATTGTTTGTTAACAAAGCATAAGAAGATAATAAGTCTACTAAGCTTGTAACACACTCTAAGCAGTTAATAAAACGATGCTGATGAACATCCGGCTTGGCTAAAGATAAATAGTCATGAATAATCGCTTCCGCTCTGTCCATTTCGTTAATCATAAGATGAATGTAACTTAATTCAGTGTTTGAAAGCTTTGTATTATCTTGAAACAGCTGCAAAAACCCTTTTACCACCGTCATAGGATTTCGAATTTCATGCGCTACAGAAGCAGCTAATTGACCAATTGCATTCATTTTCTCTGCTCGCTGCAATTCCTTTTGCATCCTCGTTTTTTCCATAATAACTTCTAACTCATCAATCGCTTTAGCAATTCCATCTTTTGAATGACTGAAATTTGTTTCTACGTTCAGCTGTTCTTTTGTTGCTGACACTTGTTGAAAAAGCTGCTGAAGCCGCTCGGTCATTTCATTAAATCTTGTGTGTACATTCCCTAACTCAGAATCATTTTCGTGTGTCAGCTTCACATCAAACTTCCCTTGGCTTACTGCTTGAATTCCTTCTATTAATTCCCCTAGGGGTGACATTAATCGTCTTAGTCCCCAGTCTTGAATAATAATAATGAAAGTAAACAGAAGCGTAAACGCAACGACCAATGCTACAATTAAACGTTTTTGGTAGATATAGATAGCGCTTGCATCTATATCTACACCAAGAATAGCCACAACTTTTCCAGAGCTGTTTGTAATAGGCGATAAAACGGTTATCCACGTCCCGAATTCGTCTTTGTATGTAGATGTTACAATATTCTTCTTTTCTTGTTCTGCTTGCTTAAATGATTTGTAAAATTCTTCTCCCCCATAATAAATCATGGAAGGCTCTAGTGATTGCTTAATTTTCTTATTCGCTGTTACGATAATCTTATTTCCATGCGACTTAAATTTTTCGGTCGTCATAATATATCCCTGCAAGTACGACGGATGCAATTCATAAATCTTTCTAAACTGCTTTTCTAGCTCGTCTTTTTCAGGAAGCGTCCCGTTCCTTGAATCCACTGCTGCTATTACGTCTTGTTTAGATAAAGACTCCCTCCATAAATCGGTCATAATTAACGCGTGCTGCGTTAGTGTCTCTTTTGCCATCTTTTTTTGAACTTGATAGCTAATGGCTAAAGAAATGACTCCAAGGGCAACTACAATTAAAGTAGAAAATAAAACCGTTTTGTTAAACACACTCAAATTTCGAATATATTTTTTCATCGGTATACTCCGGATTCAAAAGAATAGTAACCAGCACAGCATTCGCTGGTAGAAAGTTGATTCTATTATATCACACGTTCGTCCACTTCTCTTTCTCCTTTTTCCAAAAAAGAGAAAGCCAAAAAAGTGACTTGCAAAAAGCAACCCACTTTATTCAGCAAAATACATAAAACCAATTGCACCAATACCCGTATGCGTCGAGATAATAGGCGTCGTGTCTTCAATCGAAAATTGCGTATAGCCCCTTGCCTTCACGATTGATTCTTTTAACTTAGAGGCGAGTCCAAGTCCATCTGCATGCACAAGCCCTACTCCTTTAATACTTTTTCCTTCTGTATGTTCTTCGAACTGTTTCGTTAAAAACTTAACAATTTGAGAATGGCTGCGTACTTTAGCAACAGGAGTATATACTCCGTCAGCTAGAGAAGCAATCGGCTTAATATTTAGAAGAGAACCGATCAACCCTTTTCCTCGCCCAATACGTCCACCTTTAACCAAATTTTCAAGCGTATCAACTACGACAAAAAGATTCGTATTTTGACGCACCTCTTCCAAGCGCGTGATAATTTCTTCTACTGTATGCCCCTCTTCAATCATTTTCACTGCTTCAAAGACTTGAAATGAAAGAGCTTTTGTAATGTACATAGAATCAACAACAGTGATATTTCCTTCTACCATTTGAGCCGCGCTTTCAGCTGCTCGAACAGTTCCGCTCATTCCGCCAGTCATATGAATAGAAATGACGTCATACCCTTCACTCACTAATCTCTCATATACTTCAACAAAAGAACCAATAGCTGGCTGAGAGCTTTTTGGTAATTCTTTTGAATTTTTCATTTTTTCAATAAAATCTGTTGGCGTTAATTCCACGCGATCTAAATACGTTTCATTATCAATGTTAATACATAAAGGTATCATCTCAATACCATACTTTTCAGCTTCTTCCAACGTTAAATCAATTGTTGAATCCGTTACCACTTTAATTTTCGCCATGTGTTCACCCCTATAAGATGCATTGCAGACTAGTATAACATGAACACTTACAACAATATAGTTATAATAGAATGCAAGTTTTGCTAATTCGTAAAACGCATGTTCAACCTTTTAGATTAACAAAAAAAGTTGACTCTGCTGAAATATTCAGAAAAGTCAACTTTTACGTTTATGCATTATGCTTTAATACATGAGACTTAAAGAGCTGTTCGTAATCTTTCCATTTCAACACGCGTTTTAAATATTCTTGAAACGAGTAGGTTTGCTTCGGAACTGATTCGTTCGTGATTTGTCTAATAAATAAATCAAGTTTTGCAGATAACATGAACCGAAACGTGCTATTTTCCTCTAAAACTGGAATTTCAGTAATTTTTACTTTTTGACCACTGACATGTTTAAATTCAAGGCTTTTTAATAGCAAGGCGATCAACCCTCTTTTTACCCGTTTATTTTATTATAATGCTTAAGGCACTTTCTGTCTTGATAAAATAAAAAGAAAACACAAATATTTTTTAAAATAAAAATGCTTCACCAACTTATTCGACAGTTGATGAAGCATTCCTTTTTAAAATGAACTTCTATTTAAATAAATAAGTGAAACAAGTTGCTTTCTTTGTTAATTTCTGTGTAAGGAAATCCTTTTTTATCCATACGATTAATCAGTGGATAGTAATCTTCTTTATGCTTGAGCTCGATTCCCACAAGTGCTGGTCCGCTGTCTTTGTTATTCTTTTTTGTATACTCAAAGCGCGAAATATCGTCTGTTGGTCCAAGCACTTCGTCTAGAAATTCACGAAGAGCTCCTGCGCGCTGAGGGAAATTAACGATAAAATAATGCTGTAATCCTTCATAAATCATCGAACGTTCTTTGATTTCTTGCATACGTCCAATGTCATTGTTTCCTCCACTGATGACGCAAACAACCGTTTTTCCTTTAATTTGCTCACGGTATGAGTCAAGAGCAGCAATTGAAAGAGCTCCTGCTGGTTCTGCTACAATCGCATTTTCATTGTATAGAGATAAAATGGTTGTACAAACCTTCCCTTCAGGAACAACTACAATATCGTCCACCAGCTCTTTACTGATATCATATGGAAGCGTTCCAACTGTTTTAACAGCCGCTCCGTCTACAAATGGATCGATTGCCGGTAGCGTCACTACATTTCCATTTGCTAAAGATGTCTGCATGCCAGGTGCGCCTGCTGGTTCTACCCCAATCACAGCTGTTTGAGGCGAGATGCTTTTTACGTATGTGCCGACACCGGAAATTAATCCGCCCCCGCCGATACCCGCAAATACGTAGTCAATTTCATCTTCACAGTCATTGAACATTTCAACGGCTACTGTACCCTGTCCTGCAATAACGTCTACATCATTAAAAGGATGGATAAATGTTCGATGTTCCTCTTCACTGCATGCAATAGCTTGTTCATAAGAGTCATCAAACGTGTCTCCGATTAGGACAACTTTCACGTTATCTTTGCCTAAAAATTTCACTTGATTAATTTTTTGACGTGGTGTTGTGCTCGGCATAAAGATTTTACCGTCAATATTTAAATGACGACACGCATATGCTACACCTTGGGCGTGGTTTCCTGCACTTGCACAGGCAATTCCATTCTCTAATTCTTCTGGGGATAATTTTTTAATTCGGTTGTACGCACCGCGAATTTTAAATGAGCGCACCACCTGTAAATCCTCACGCTTTAAATAGATATTACATTCATATCGTTCAGACAAAACGTCATTACGCTGTAGTGGTGTATGCACAACAACATCTTTAATCAATTGATTTGCAATCATGATGTCCTCTAAATGTACGTGTTTTGTTCGATTATCTACTTGTTGTTTCATAACCAACTTCCTTCCTCTTCTACCATTATTAATTTGTACATTATATCACATAAAATTTAGAAAAATCATTATTTTTCATTAATAATAACTAAAAAAACTTTTCTGACTATTTTAGTGTCCACATACTTTACATATGTTTAGCAAACGCTAAATAGACTTACAAAATTGCCCATACTTTCTACATGCAGCTGATGCAATAATAGGTATAAATTAAGAAAGGTTGTGGAATAAATGGAGTTTTCGCTTCAAAGTCATGAAAGTGCCGTTCCCTGCGAAGTAACGGCAGACGAAGAAAACGGAAGATATATGCTCCGCAAAGCAGATACAAGCGGAGAAGTTTTTAATACACCAAGCGAGCTGATTCAATGGATTGAAGCAAACTGGAGCGCTGAACAGTTTGTGAGCACAGCCGCTTTTCACGAAATGATGAAGCAGTTAAAATCAATACAAAAAGAGATGGAGACATAACGAAATCAATCTAAAGACGAACAAATGGAATACATGAAACCTAGGTTCATCATCACAAAGAAAAGATCCGAACGATTCATGGTTCGGATCTTTCATCAACTAAAATACTTTTGTCCCAGACTCGCATTTTTTTATTAATAAGAGAAATTAGCTTCGCTCGTATACTGTAAAATAATACGTGTAGGGATTTTTTTCATCTTTAATTCCTTGTTGCTTCGAAATAACTCTCCATTCGCTCAGGTTAACCGCAGGAAAATGTGTATCTCCTTCAAACGATTCTTCAATATGCGTAATATAAAGTCGGTTTGCAACGTCTAATGTTTGCTCATACAGAGTAGCTCCACCAATCACAAACAGCTCGTCTTCTTTTTCAGCATCTAATGCTTCTAGTTCCTCAACTGAATGAATAACGGTTGCTCCTTCTTGTTGATAATCTTTTTGACGCGTAAGAACCACATTTTCGCGATTAGGAAGCGGTCGTCCAATTGATTCAAATGTTTTTCTTCCCATTACAATCGTATGACTCGTTGTGATGCGCTTGAAATACTTTAAATCTTCGGGAAGACGCCATGGCAAATCATTCTCTTTACCGATCAGCCTATTTTGATCCATTGCGACAATGAGGGAAATCATACGCTCACAGCTCCTTTGATGTGAGGATGCGCATTATAGTCTACTAACTCAAAGTCTTCAAATTTAAAGTCAAAAATTGACTTTACGTCTGGATTGATTTTCATTTTTGGCAAAGCATGAGGCTCACGCGTTAACTGCAGGTTTACTTGTTCAATGTGATTGCTGTAAATATGCGCATCGCCAAACGTATGAACAAAATCACCTGGCTCTAAATCACAGACTTGTGCCACCATCATTGTAAGCAGCGCATATGAAGCAATATTAAACGGTACGCCTAGGAAAATATCAGCTGAGCGCTGATACAATTGACAAGACAATTTGCCGTCCGCTACATAAAACTGAAATAAGCAGTGACACGGCGGTAAAGCCATATTGTCTACATCAGACACATTCCAGGCGCTTACCATTAAGCGGCGAGAATCAGGGTTGTTTTTAATTTGATTGATAACATTTGTAATTTGATCAATTTTTTCGCCGTCAGGCGTTGGCCATGAACGCCACTGATGACCATACACAGGGCCAAGCTCGCCGTTTTCATCCGCCCATTCATTCCAAATGCGCACGCCGTTATCTTGTAAATACTTAACGTTTGTATCTCCTTGTAAAAACCAAAGCAGTTCATGAATAATTGATTTCAAATGAAGTTTTTTTGTCGTTAATACGGGGAAACCTTCTTGTAAATTAAAACGCATTTGATAGCCAAATGTGCTAATTGTACCTGTTCCTGTCCGATCTTCTTTTTTTGTTCCATTTGCTAACACATGCTCGCAAAGTTCAAGATATTGTTTCACTTCCGACACTTCCTTTATTAAAAAGTCCTTTTCTATTGTATAAGTGTTCACGAGCTAAGTAAACAACTAAATCTCAGCGCATTTAGAAAAGTTTTTTATCATTTAGATACGCGATTTCCCCGAAAAAACGAGAATGAGACCTACGTTTACCATGACCATAAAAAAAATCCGAACGAATTTCATTCTCTCTCAAGAATTTCGATTCATCGTTCGGATCTTCCTTCGGCTAAACTACTCTTTAATAGCTTAGTCTTTGTTAATTAAATACAATTGTGCGGTTTTCATGCACTAAAATGCGGTCTTCTAAATGCCATTTCACAGCACGTGCGAGCACCGTACGTTCAATTAAGCGGCCTTTTTTCTTTAAGTCATCCGCATCATCACGGTGGTTCACGCGTTCAATATCTTGTTCAATAATTGGTCCTTCATCCAAGTCGTCCGTTACATAGTGAGACGTAGCACCAATTAATTTTACACCTCGTTGATATGCGCGTTCATATGGACGTGCCCCAATGAATGCCGGTAAGAATGAATGGTGAATATTAATGATACGATAAGGATTTTCAGCCACAAAAGTCGGCGTTAAAATTTGCATATAACGTGCCAAGATAATCACGTCAATATTATAATCTTTTAATACCTGCAGCTGTTTGGCTTCTGCTTCTTGGCGAATGTCCTTTGTCGCCGGTATATGCTTAAACGGTATACCGAATGATTCAACCACTTCGCGCGCATCTTCGTGATTGCTCACAACGACAGCGATGTCTGTCATCAAATCTCCGCTTTCCCATGCCCACAGCAGCTCTAGTAGACAATGAGGCTCTTTTGACACAAAAATAGCTGTTTTTTTCAAATTATGAGCATATGTAAACTGCCAGTTCATTGAAAATGTATCGGCAATTTTTTTGAAGCTTTCTTCTAGTTTTGCTTCTTTAGCTAATAAATCCTCACATTCAAATTCGAAACGGATAAAAAACATACCCCCTTCATGGTTCGTTGAATGTTGACTTGATTCTACAATATTTGCACCGTGCTCATGTAAAAACGTAGACACAGCAGCTACAATACCGGGTTTGTCCGGACAGCTAATTAGCAGCCGACCTCGGTTTTTATATTTCTCTTTATATGAAGTTAAATGTTTTTGAATATGCGATTTCATGTAATTCCCTCTCTTTTTTTAAATATACAGACAATTGTACCATTATCCTTGTAGCGATGCGACATTGAAATAAGGCTTTGACAAAAGAAAGCCGAAACGTTTGCTTCAGCTTGCGTATTTGTTGTTCTACCATCTACTCCATCAAATCGTTCATTCACTGATCTTTACGTTCTACACATACATAAAATGAGTATTTCCTAAAGTGCTGCCGCTCATCCCCTTCGCTTCCTGCTTTAGAATTAACCATAAAAAAGCCGCTAGTACAACACTTGCGGCTTTTCCTTATTATTGCACGGCTTTTTCACTCACTTCATGCAAGGCATTTCTCACCATACCATATTCACTTGCGTGAGGACGATCTGCGTCATCTTCGTATCCGTAATCAAACATTCGATTTCGATTTAACGTTAATTTCGTAATAGTTGGACGTAATAAATCAAACAGTTCAAATCGTTTTTTCAAATGTGGAAATGATGCTTGATAATGTAAAATTTCTGCTCGTACACTTTTCCAAAAGTCCGCTTCTTCTACGCCTTCATGCTCTTCTAAAATAGTTGCTAAATAGCGGAAGTGACAAACAAATAATCCTGTTAAAATAAACTGCGTCAGTCCTTCCGGCTCTTCGCTGCGCAGCACTTCTTTTAATTCAAAAGATAGCTGCTGCAGTTCTTCAAACGGCTGATCGCTAATATTCACGTCGTCTACAAAATCCTTCATAATAATTCGAACGGGCTTGTTATGTTTGAGCACTAATACCGTATTTTGACCGTGCGGGGAAAATACAGTACCGTATTGATACAAGTAATGAAGAAGCGGCGGCAACACAGCGCTGGTTAACGCATCAATCCACTGGTTAGGAGTTAAACCCGACTTTTCTATATACGAAGAAACTAAAGCTTTCCCTTTACTGTCAACATGTAAAAGCGCAGCTAGCGTAATCGCATGCTCTCCTTCTTCTAACTCTTGATAGATGCTTTCACGCCACACTACTCCAAGCATCTCTAAATACTGATACGGTGCGTTTTTTATAGAAGCAAACGTCGGCTGAGTTACGTTTAACGTAGCCACTTCACCTAAAAGTCCTACTTTGCACGTATCTTTTAAAAACGCATCGCGATCTCGTATGCCTTTAATGTGCTGAGTTACCTGAGGTGCAATGACCGTCCGCTCACTTGGAAGCCCTCTGTATACAAGGGTATTTAATATACTCATGGGAAGCTTTACATGATATTTATCTCGATTTGTTGTATTCACAAATGTCCGAATCGACTGCTGAGGAAAGTATTGATCTTCACCTTCTCCTAACGGAACAATTAAATCATTTGCAATGTATTCAGCGAATAAAGGAACAATTACGTTCATCCACTGCCATTCATGAACGGGAATATAATAATAGTCCGCTGCTAAAAGGTCTTGGCTTGTTAATTCTTTTTCAAATTCACCTAGCCTCTCACCGCTTAGCTCCTGCTTCATAACATCATCAAAGCCGAGGGTATCTAATGAATGAAACGAAGCAATTTGCTTCGCTACAGCAATCCATGAAAGCTGAATTTCTTGTTTTTGCTCAGGTGCAAACCGCAGATAATCATCATAGCCAAACCCGATGCGCCCTTTGTTGTATGTAATCCAAGGGTGTCCCGTCATTTCACCTTCTAGCTCCGCATAATCCATATCTGCTAATTCATCAGCTGATTTTCGATTTTGCAAATGCATGTCTGCTATTAATGTATGAAAATATTCTTTTGCTAAGTGACCTGCGGTTGAGCTAGACATTCCTTTGTCTTCAGATAGGCTGATTAACAGCTGCAAGGCCTCCGAAAATGTAGGGGTTGACGTTTTAGATGTCAACTTAATACTTTCTGGCAGTACAGAAAAACTGTCAAACAATCGCTGTTTCGCTTGATATGTATACGTAACGCCCCGGTGATCTTCCCATCGATATGTGGCAAGCGCACCCTGCTTTTGCAGCTGTTTTGGCTCAATAATATTTTCATACATGAATTCCTGCAGCATTTTAGCTAAAAGCTGTCGATTTGCTTTTTCCCATGATTGCTTATTAAATACGGAAAGATTCGTTTCTTTGATTTTCATCCTTCATTCTCCTTTACTTGTCTTAGAATAGGGATTGTTTTATTACGCAGCGGCATTACAAGGCTAGCAGCTAGCAAAGCAGCGGCACCAGCTGCTAAAGGAAGCGCTAAATTTACTTTGCTGATTTCTAGTGCTAAAAGCGGCGCTAGCAGCAGGGCAATATTTTGAACAGCAATAAGCCAGCTGTAATAGTAAGCAGCTCCTTCTTTGCTTTTTTGAAATAAATAGATATCAAGTATAACCATGCTGAGATAAAACCCAGCTCCATATAAAATTCGGCTTATAATAAACATGCTGAGATGATCGGCGTATGCTTGCAAACATAGCAGTAAAGCACTAGCACCCGTTACGCCATAAAAAAGCGGTATAACTTTGCCATTAAATAGCTTTGTAGGTACCGTAAGCTTTAAGACGATTGCCATAATGCTCGGCATCACATACAACAAAGCGCTGCCTTGACTGCTTATGCCATATGTGTCACTTGTAAACAATGTAAAATAAGGGCGAATGACATTGTGTCCAAGGTGAAAAAAGAAAATAGCCAGCAAATAGAAAAAAATAGGCTCGTTTATGCTTTGAATGGATAGTGTTTTCTCTGTTTTTAAAGGTGATGCTTTTCTTGTTATGAGCCATACGGCCAGTACCATATCAGCTAAAGCAAAGTATTGATATACTTTAAGCGGCATTTCCCATGCAATAATCGTACTTCCAAACAAGCTAGCCACAATAATAGCCGTATGAACAATAAATACATAGGTTGTTGCGGCACTTGCCTTTTTCTGTCCATTTTTCATGCCGCCTACTAAATATGGGTACAAAAGATATAAACTGCTTTGAAACACAAGTAATACTAGCGAAGTGACTAAAAATCCATAAAAAGTAGAAACTTCGCTCAGAATGACTTTAATTAAGGCTGTCATTAGAAGGGACGCTGCGATTATATGTTGTACTTTCCACTTCTTAAGCAGCATTCCCCATAAAGGAGTCATAACAATGACCACAATCCGGCAGCAAATAATAAAAAAAGACGTCATTGCGACTCCATCTACATGGAAAGCATTTGTAAAATACTGTGGATAAAATGGTGATAACAATACCTCTGACGTCATGGTCATAAACAAACAGATAAAAACAAAGCGCGGAGAAATCATTTCTTAAAATCCAAACTTTTGGAAGACAGTATTTTCATATATTTTGTACACGTTTTTACCTGCAATTTGATTAATCAAAACAGCATTTCGATAAGCGCCTAAACCTAAGTCTGGGGCTCCAACCCCGTGTGTATGAAGCTCTCCGTTTTGAACAAATAGCGGAGCGCCTTTTTTCTTCATCTCAACTTGATAAAGTTCGCTAATTTCCAGCTGTCCTTTTTCATCAAACAGCAAATGTTCTTTTAAACCTTCCATAAAAGCAGGCTCTTTTGCATGATAGCCCGTAGACATAATGACAATTTCACTTTCTTCTTTTTCAAACGAGTCCTCCTCGTATTGGTGAAGAGTAAGAAGATGTGTATCGTTTGTCTTTTCAACGCCTGCAAGTTCCGTAAGCGCCCGCATCGTTAGCGGCACTTCTTTTCCGCCAATCGTTCGCTCATAAATTAAATCATAAATATCACCGATCGTTTCAAAGCTTATTCCTTTGTATAAAAGAGCTTGATTTCGTAAAACGCTCTCTTTTTTCTCTTGGGGCAATCTGTAAAAATAGCGGGTATAATCCGGTGAAAAATGTTCAAGACCAAGCTTTGAATACTCCATCGGATAAAACCCTTTTGAGCGCGTATACCAATTCAGCTTATAGTCAAATTCAGGCTGCTGTTGAAGTAAATCATAGACAATTTCAGCTGCGCTTTGACCAGAGCCAATTACGGTTATACTTTTAGCCTTCAGCGTTTGCTCACGATTCATTTTATAATGAGCGGAGTGATAAAATGTATCGCTTGCCACTGTTTGAAAGTCTCTTGGCATCACGGGCTGCGTACCTACTCCGGTTACAAGATGATAGCTGTAATAGGTATGAAGCTTTCCTTCTTTTTCAACCGTTACTTCATAAAAAGGTTTAGCGTCTTCATGCATTTTCACTTCTATTACTCTGCTGTTAAATTCAAGTCCGCTCAGCCGGCTCGCTACCCAGCGGCAATAATGATTGTATTCATTTCTCGGAATATGGAACTTCTCAAAGAAATAAAACTGATACAAGCGCTCATGCTCATGCAAATAATTTAAGAACGTGTATGGACTTTTCGGATCCACCATCGTGACCACGTCTGCCATGAACGGAACTTGAAGAGTGGTCCCTTCTAAAAGCATTCCTGGATGCCAGTTAAACTCATTTTTTTGTTCAAAACATTTATATGTACAATCTGTTTTATCAATTAAAGCTGCTAATCCTAAATTAAATGGACCAACTCCTACTCCAATTACGTCTAAAATGTCCCGTTGTTCCATTCGCTCCACCTTCTTTCAAATACTTTTCTTTCACATTTCAGCAGTACGCCTGTTTTATCAGGCAGCGACACTTCTTTCATAAATTGAAAGCCGCATTTTTTAAATACTGCAATCATCTTTTCATTTCGTATATCTGGTTCCGCTATTACTTTAGCAGTATCTGCTACCTCGAACTTGTGCTTTAGTAAACTAAGAAGGAGGGGATAAATATAGCCTTTTCCTAAAAAAGCAGGTTCTCCAATTAATAAATGAATCCCTTGATCCCCTTTTTCATAAGGGTAATAGTTACTGATTATGTCACCTTCAACCGTATAAGATTCCCAGTAGCTCATAGGTACACCGTCAATTTCTCCAATTAGCAGTTTTTGATGGGAATCTGCTAGAAATGTTTTTAAATGCTGCTCATACGCCTGTTTTGAAATATTTAAATTCCAATACGGAATAACATGCGGTTCATGCATCCACTTGTACAGCCGTTCATAATCTTTTGCAAAAGAAACAGAGCGAAAGGTGATGCTCTGCTCCTTCTGCTGAATCATAAAGGGATACTGCGTTTGTAATGCTGATTTCATACACGTACACCTGCAAATTCGTACAGAGGATTTTCAACATTCACATAAACAGACTGCGTTTCAAGAGAGCCTACCAGCTCATCCATATCATGAACGCGCGTTAAGAAATTGGCTTTGCAAGGAAGCACTTTCTCCTCTAACATCGATGAAACAAGCCCCGTATGATCTTTTTCTTTGTACATCTCTATTTCTTGTCGCAGAGTCAATAGCAGATCTGACTCTTGAACGAGGCCAGCTGCACCAAAAGCATTAACTAATCCTAAAATATGATTAAAAAATACGTAATAACGAAATCTTTCTTCTGCTACAGCGTCATCACATACCGTATCGCTTTCTCCGTTTAAGGAAGGAAGCAGCTTGCGAAGCTCTTGTTCCTTTGATTTCATAAAGTAATAGCCTTGGTTGTCGCGGTAGTAAAACACCGATGGATATCCGTTTTCATCAAGTTTAATAACGGAATTTTGCTGATGAGCTTCTAACGCAATTCCTTTTTGAGTGTAAAGCCACATCATCGGGTGAAAAGAGACATCTAAATAGCGTTTAAACCAACTCTTGCTTATGTCTTCATTCGTGCTATTTTCACTTGCAGCAATATAACTAATAATATTTTCAATTTGAGAAGCTTCTCCAAACACATGATCTTGACACAAACTTGCTAGGAGTGTTGTACGATCTCCTTGGTTACCTTGAAAAGGGTTGCTTCGAATCATGACTTCAAACCCAAGCTCCTTCTTTCCAACCGTGATGTAAGCAGGATCTTCAATTACTCGAAAAGCCGGATGCTTTTCTTGAAGCTCCGCCTGCAATCCTTCTTGTAATAAACGACTCACTTCTACACCTCTGCTTAATTCTTTGCGTTTATTCACTCTCAGTGAATTAGTAATTTTTACTGGAATAGAAAATTTGTACATCACATCTGCATCTTCACTGTATACGGTTCGAACAGACGAAGTCGGGTAAAACGGCTGACCGTGTGGCCCTAGATAAGCAAGCCTGCCTTTTTGAATCCATTCACACACTTCTTCTTTTCCTAAAAGATAACGAGCTTGCAGCGGATGCATAGGTATAAGTGAATAATCGTCCGCTTGGCAATACGACTGTATGAATTCTTCAGAAACCTTCTTATCTTTTTTCAACTGCTCTTTAATAAGGTTTGAAGCGGTTTGACTCCCGGCGGACTGTTCTTCAACAAGAGATTTATGTGCTTTAAAATAATGAAGCTGAAATTTGCCGTTCACTTCAGGCCCAAATACCTCTTCTTCTTCAGGTAATATCCCTTGACGGCTTTTAGGTGTTGGATGAAGCTGGTGGCCAATAAGCAGTGACTGCTCAGATTCTAAGAACGTTTTGTCCCATTTATAGCACGCTTCTAACTCTTTCTGTCTTTTTTCAATGAACAATTTCATATTTTCGTAGCTTAATAGCACACGTACAATTAACTCATTCACCTGTAGTAAATGCTCTGTTACTTCTTTTAAAAGAAAGGCTAAAAGAGTGACGACATCTAACTCCTTGAGCTCCTCTTTCTGAATGCGATAATAAAAGACCGGAAAGAACAAGTGACGTCCGGTAGCTGAGCGGTACTTTACTGGAAAGTAAAGAGTTACCGGCTGTTTTTCTAGCCTAAGAACGAGCGTTTCCTCGCTTTTCATTCCTGAAACGGACTGCCATACTCCCTTACCTGTTTCTCGAACATAGCAATTAATAATATTTTGCATCGTAATAAAATTAGCCGATAACTGAGCGTTCACGTAATCGCTCCTCCTTTTTCTCCAACTCTTTTCCTAAAGCCACGACTTCCTCTAACTGAGTGGCAACAGAATCAACTGTAATCATAGGATTTAACATCGTTAGCTTTAAATATGCCTGCTCTTTATGCTTTGTTTTTGCCATGATAAACGTGCCTTTTTCATATAAGTGCTTCTGAATACGCTGATTCAACTTATTTTCATAATGCTGCTGTTTTCGACAATCACCATATAAAGTATCTGGCACATAGCGAAATACAACCGCGTTCAGATAAGGGTCATTTAACACCGCAATATTCCTTTGCTTTCGTAAATGTTCAGCTGTTTGCTTAGCCGTTTCGATCGTATGATCAACCATTTTTCCATACTCATTTGTACCTACTGCATGGAAAGTCAGCCATAGCTTCAAGGCGTCAAATCGTTTGGTCGTTTGAATACTGCGATCTACCAAATGTACATGCTCATCTTCTTCAGGATTTAAATAATCTGCATGAAGCTGAATGTGTTTGAACATAGCTGAATTCTTCAGCAAAAATGCCCCGCAGCTTACCGGCTGATAAAACCACTTATGAAAATCCATCGTAATAGAATCTGCTCGTTCAAGAGCTTTTAAGCGTTCACGATATTTATGTGAAAATAGCAGCGCTCCTCCATAAGCGGCGTCAGCATGAAGCCAAAGCCCTTCTTTTTTAGCTAGCTCACTTATTTGAAAAAGAGGATCTACGCTTCCAAAATCCGTCGTACCTGCCGTTGCTACAACAGCAAAAGGAAGGTTTCCCTGTGCTTTGACTTCCCGTATTGCTTCTTCTAAATTTTCTATATCCATCTCGTGCCTTTCATTGCACTTTACACTCACCACTGCATTCATGCCCAGTCCAAGCTGAGCTGCAGATTGCTGCACCGTAAAATGGGCTTTTTCGGAGCATAAAATCCGCAGTTTTTTAGCTTGGATCGGTAAGCCTTCTTCACTAACATTAATTGAAAAGGCAGCATGACAATATTCATTACGAGCAAGCAGAAGTCCCATATAATTCGACTGAGTCCCTCCGCTTGTAAAAACGCCGGAAGAAGAGCTTGGATAACCAATTTGTTTTGTTAACTCATCAATCACTTGATCTTCTATATACGTAGCTGCCGGACTTTGATCCCACGAGTCCATAGATTGATTCAAAGCAGAAATCATCACTTCCGCAGCAAGGGCCGGTATAATCGGAGGACAATGCAAGTGTGCCATTGCCCCGGGATGCGAAATATGAAGCGAATGATCCATCACTACGGCTTGTACGTCATTAAACAAGTCTTCTAGCGGCTGTTCGTGTTCGCTAAAATAGACCGAGCGATTGACTAAGTTCGATAGTTCGTGAATGTCTATGTGAGTATAAGGGGCTTTTAGTGTATGGTAGTGACGTTTAATCATCTCTGTCATTCCGCCTATCATCGCTTCATAATTCTCGAGGCTTTCTTTGGATGATGATAAAAACCACTTTTCAAACGGTGCCATTCTATTTATTCACCCACTTCTCTTCTGCTGCTTTTACGGCTTCTTCAAATCTCGTTAATATTTCATCCGTTTGTTGTTTTGTTAAAATTAACGGCGGAAGAAAACGAATAACTGCACCATGCCTTCCACCAACTTCTAAAATGACTCCTCTGTCAAAACATTCTTTTTGAATCAGCTTAGCTAGCTCACCGTTTGCAGGATGACTACCGATTTTATTAGCCGGCTTTGTTGCGTCTATGATTTCAACGCCCAGCATCAAACCTCTTCCGCGTACATCGCCAATCGACAATACTTGCTTTTGGATATGTTTTAGCTGGTTTTGAATATAAGCTCCCAACTCGTGAGCATGTGCAGGTAAGTTTTCTTGTTTTATAAATTGCAGAGTAGCTCGTCCTGTAGACATCGCAAGCTGATTTCCTCTAAACGTACCGATATGTGCACCGGCTTCCCATTGATCAAGCCTTTTATCATAAAGCACAACTGATAAAGGAAGGCTTCCTCCAATTGCTTTAGATAGCACTAATACATCCGGTTCAATACCAGCGTGCTCGAATGCATACAGCTTTCCTGTTCGTCCAATTCCAGTTTGAACTTCATCTACAATAAGCGGAATGTTTCGTTCTTTTGTGATTCTGCGAAGCTCTTTTAACCATGGAATCGGCGCTGGAACAGAGCCTCCTTCTCCTTGTACAATTTCTACTACAACACCCGCCGGAGTAACAATTCCGCTTTCAGGATCATCCAGCATATTTTCAATGTATGTACTAATGTAAGTGTGACCTTCAGCGCCTACGCCAAACGGGCAGCGGTATTCATATGGATAAGGTAAAAAATGTGTGTCGGGCACTAGCGCATGAATGTGCTTTTTGGGACTCGTTGTACCGCTAATGCTTAACGTTCCGTGCGTGGAGCCGTGATATCCTCCTTGAAAAGATAAAATCGTTCGGTTGCCTGTTGCTGTTTTTACAAGCTTCAAAGCCGCTTCAATTGCGTCTCCTCCAGTTGGACCGCAAAACTGTATTTTCGCTTTGTTTGCAAATTCTTCTGGTAAACTAGCAAATACTTCATCGATAAAAGCTTCTTTTACAGGCGTTGTTAAATCTAATGTATGTAAAGGAATAGATTTTGTTAAAACGTCTTGTATTGCTTCATGAACTACGGGATGGTTATGACCTAGAGCAAGCGTGCCGGCTCCGGCTAAACAATCAATATACTCTTTTCCATCCATATCCGTGATCACGACGCCCTTTGCTTGCTTAATCGCAATAGGAAGGCGCCTCGGATAAGATCTTGCATTGGATTCTCGTTCATTTTGCATAGCAAGCAGCATTTCGTTTGATGTAAGTTGTTTCGTTGACGTTGACATATCATATCCTCCTGTTTGTTCAATTGATAATGATTTTCATTAACAATTACAACAATAAATGATAATGATTATCACTGTCAATAATTATTCTGAAAATATGAAATTATTCCTATTTCACTCTAAAGTCGAAAAAACTCAGCATTTCTCTTATGTATCAAGGATTAAAAGAGTTTTATGATGTTTTCCAATTAGGGAAAACTATGTAATAAGTCCCTTTCTATTTCCAAATAAAAAAGTGCTACAATTTCTTGTAGCACTTCTGTTACTTTTGCTTATTCATCGTTTCTTTTGCAGCTTTTACACTCCTTGGGTCAAGCGGTTTCGTATATTGACAATTCACTCGAACCCCTGAACCAATACGAATTTCTTTCACCGGAGTAACGGATAAGAACGCTTGAAGATTTTCAGGTTTCAGCCCTTTTGTCCCGATTAAAATAATATCTTTATCTTTCATTCTTCTTAACAGTTTTTTAATATGAGGAATACCGTTTAGTGCACTTTTATCCGCTCCTGAAGTCATAACACGCTGAATTTGCTTATAGCTTAAAAGCGTTTCAAGCGCCTTTTCTTGATCACTGATTTCATCAAATGCTAAGTGGAACGTTACATTCATTTCTCCTGCCGCATCCAGCAGTCGCTTTAAAGCTTGCTCATCGATAATTTTGTCTTCTGTTAAACAGCCAATTTCAATTCCATCAATGCCGATTTCTCTTGCATAGTGAATATCTTCAATCATTGTTTGCAAATCATCTTCATCATATTGAAAAGATTGATTATGCGGACGAATCATTACAAATATTGGGATATGTATCGTTTCTTTTACTTTTTTCATCAAACCGTAGCTTGGGGTTAAGCCGCCTTCACCGATTCCAGTTACAAGACTTATACGATCGGCACCATGTTCCTGGGCAACTTTAGCATCATGTAAGGTTGCAGCTGTGACTTCTAATATCATTCTAAAAACACCCTTTCCCCTTTAATATAGAGCCTTTGCCTTCTTTTCCCTGTATTTATACTTAAAAAACTCTACCAAACTCTCTTATGTAAGAAAACACCCAAAAGATGTGATTAATATTTGCAAAAAATTGAATGTCATGGAAAAAGAGTAAGAACTATTCTTTTTCTCATGACGTTTCAATTAATAAAATTCTATATTTATACTAAAGATCCAAAAATACATCCCTTTTATCTAGGGTAAAGGATTTATTAAAAAGAGCGTGGATTTGTTTGTTGCATGAACATCCACTCATTTAAAGAATGAGGCTGCTGATGACCAACGGGTGCTGAGAAATCGCGGCATCCGCAATCATGCATTGGCATTTGACCCATTCCTCCGTGCATTGGTGGCATTCCACCTTGCATCGGCATTTGACCCATTCCTCCGTGCATTGGTGGCATTCCACCTTGCATCGGCATTTGACCCATTCCTCCGTGCATTGGCGGCATTCCACCTTGCATCGGCATTTGACCCATTCCTCCGTGCATTGGCGGCATTCCACCTTGCATCGGCATTTGACCCATTCCTCCGTGCATTGGCGGCATTCCACCTTGCATCGGCATTTGGCCCATTCCTCCGTGCATTGGCGGCATTCCACCCTGCATCGGCATTTGGCCCATTCCTTCGTGCATTGGCGGCATTCCACCCTGCATCGGCATTTGACCCATCCCTCCGTGCATTGGCGGCATTCCACCCTGCATCGGCATTTGACCCATCCCTCCATGCATTGGCGGCATTCCACCCTGCATCGGCATTTGACCCATCCCTCCATGCATTGGCGGCATTCCGTCTTTCATCGGCATTTGATCCATCCCTCCATGCATTGGCGGTAGTTCTCCGTACATTGGCATTTGATTCATGTCTTTTTGCATAGTTGGCATTTGACTCATTCCGCCATGCATCGGCGGCATTTCTCCGTGCATCGGCATTTGACTTGTGCCTTCTTGTATCGGCATTGCCTGCATTTCCTTTGCAGAAGGCATTGGCGGCATTTTAGCAGGTTTAGGTGCTGCTTGCATATATGGATTGGATATCGGTTGTCCGGTTTGTTTCATTCCATACGAATTTCTCATTTTTAAGGGCTCCTTCCCATTCTCTTACTCTGTTTACGTTATTCTTTTTACAATCAATCTGAAATTCGTCCATACGAAAATAGGCTTTCTACACATTCAAAATTGTAGAACGTATAAGAAAAAAGCTATAATCGAGGCAAATTGCAAATAGAAAGGTGGCACATGATGAAGAAAACCATTATCGTATGGATTCGAAAAGATTTTCGGTTAGTAGATAACCCAGCTCTATTTCACGCAGCGAAAGAAGGAATGGTTGTACCTGTTTATATTCATGATGACGATGAAGAAAGCTCAATGGGAAGCGCAAGTAAATGGTGGCTTCACCATGCGCTAAATGACTTCAAAACTTCGATCGAAAAAATAGAAGGAACGCTGATTATAAAAAAAGGAAACCCTAAAGATGTGTTGCAAAAGTTAATCCATGAAACGAATGCGCAAGATATTTATTGGAACAGACGCTATGAACCACATGCGCTAAAAAGAGATAAAGAGCTTCAAGCTTTTTTTTCAGAGCAACAAATAAATATTCGCACATTTGAGGGATTTCTCCTTCATGAACCTTGGAAAATCACAAAAGAAAATGGAGATCCTTATAAAGTATTTACAGCTTACTATAAAGCTTCTCAAAAACATGCCGTATCTTCTACTGTAAAAAAAGTTACTTCCATCCACGCCTTTTCTTCATCGATTGAATCTCTTTCAGTCTCAGATCTGGATTTGCTTCCAAGCATACCGTGGGATGAAACGATTAAGTCTACGTGGGACGCTACGGAACAAGGCGCTATTAATAGCTTCAAAACGTTTTTAAAGAATAAGCTGCTGCATTATGAAAAAGGACGAGATTTTCCTGCTGAAGCATTCAATTCATTCCTTTCTCCTTATTTCGCTTCAGGACAGCTCTCAGCTCGCGTTCTTTATCATTATTTAAGAAATAAAGCAGAAAAAGTAAGCTCTAATGCTTTTGAACATCAAACTGAAATGTTTATTCGTCAACTTGTATGGAGAGATTTTGCTTATCAGCTGCTTTATCATTTCCCACACACTACAAGTGAACCGCTGAATGAAAAATTCAAGCAATTTCAGTGGGCGGACGGCAATGAAGAGCTTCAAGCTTGGAAGAATGGAAAAACCGGCTATCCCCTTGTCGATGCCGGAATGCGGGAGCTGTGGGAAACAGGGTTTATGCACAATCGAGTTCGAATGGTAGCTGCTTCCTTTTTAGTAAAGCACCTTTTAATTCATTGGAAACACGGAGCGAATTGGTTTTTTGATACCTTAGTAGACGCAGATTTAGCTAACAACACAATGGGCTGGCAGTGGGTTGCAGGCTCGGGAGCAGACGCCGCTCCATATTTTCGTATCTTTAATCCAACTGCTCAATCAGAAAAATTTGATAAAGAAGGAGAATATATTAAAAAGTGGCTTCCAGAGCTTAGAGATCTGCCTTCCTCCCACATTCATAAACCTTGGGAGGCTCCAGCAGACGTATTAGAAAAAGCAAACGTTACGCTTGATAAAACATATCCGACTCCAATTGTCGATCATAAAGCAGCTAGAGAGCGTGCGCTAGAGCATTATCAAGACATCAAATAAGAGGTATTATTCACCTCTTATTTGATGTCTTAATTTTTTAAATGTGTAAAAATTCCCATTTCGCATCTATTTGCAACTAAAAACATGTATTTGAAATCTATTTATAGGGTTTTCAAGCCCAATTCCCCTCTCTATAGCACATTTGATTTTTCATATTTTTTCCTATAATTTGAATATATAATAATGATTATATATGCTTGAGAACTCTCTCACTGCATAGATCTGATTGGAGTGATTCGATGCCCGTTTGTCCTTCTTGTAACTATAAGGAAGATTATAATTTTTGTAGAATGTGCGGCACTCAAGTTCGGCACACCTTCACCAACCAAGAAGATCAGCTTTTTTATCCATTAAAAGATCGAATCATTACGGATGACAATGAATTAAAGCATCAAGCTATTTTATCTCATACCCATGATTTAGTATGTGCTATTACTGAAGATGGCATTTATGAATACGCTTCTCCTTCTTACGCTAAAACATTAGGAGTTTATCCTGATGAACTTATTGGACAACATGTGCTTATCAATGCGTATCCTGAAGACAAGCACCTAATCTCGACTATTTTAGCTAACATGAGCAAAACAAAAGATGCCTCCACATTTGAATACCGAAAGTTTCACGTGAATGGCACCATCGTTTTATTAGAATGTAAAGGAGCTCCAATTATCACAGCTACGGGAGAAATCGAAGGGTTTGTATTTATCTCACGAGACGTAACAGAGAAAAGACAAGCAGAGAAAAAGATCCAGAATTCAGAAAAACTCTCTGTCATTGGTCACCTTGCTGCAAGTATCGCACACGAAGTTAGAAATCCTTTGACAACCATTAAAGGGTTTATACAACTGTTCAGTGAGACACAGCAGCCGAAAAAAACAATGATTTATCGAGATCTCATTCAGCACGAACTCTCACAAATTGAACATATTATCGCAGAATTTATGAGTTTAGCTAAACGAGAGTACGCATATACAGAAAGCCTTGTTATGACAGACTTGCTAGATGAGGTATTAAAGCAATTTGAACCGGTTACCGAAGTCAAAAACATCCACATCATTCGCCATTATCCAAAAGAATATCCCCTGCTCATTAGTGGGCAAAAAACACAGCTAACCCAAGTATTTATTCATATTATACAAAATGCCATTGATTCTATGGAAAGCGGCGGCAAGCTGGCTGTATCGATTGAAAAATCAGCTAGAGAAACGCTATGCATTGTGATAAAAGATAGCGGATGTGGAATTGACTCAAAGCGTATCCCTCATATAGGAGAGCCTTTTTATACAACAAAAGAACGAGGAATAGGCCTGGGACTAACCATTTGCAACAAAATTATTAACGAGCATAATGGTTTTTTCCACGTATCAAGTGAAGAAAATGACGGCACAAGCATTACCATTACCCTGCCTATGAAAACGCCTGAACTTTACGTGGTGGAAGTGTAAAAGAAGCCATCTAATTTACTCAGATGGCTTCTTTCTTTAAAACAGCTGGGTGTACAGCTGATACTTATAAAGCATATAGAAACTTCCTATCACTGCCAGGTAAAAGATGAGAGTCTCTGCTCCACCACCTGTTTCATATGTTAAAGGAGGCTTAAACTTCTTCTTGCTAAGAGGTGAGAAAAAAGGTACCCCTCGTTTAGAAAAGAAATCTCCAAGAATATGAAAAGCGTATCCATAGGCTATTCCTAATGTAAAGTCATTGTCATACATCGTATGTAAATAAAAAATAAGTCCGCTTGCAAGAATAGAATGCGTAATACCTCGGTGTCCAAAAATAGATTTAATTATTTTTGCGAGACCAAGAGATCTTCTACCAATATATGAATTTGGTTCATCAATATCAGGAAGCAGTGCTCCAATCGCGATGCCTACAACATAAGGAAATGTAAACGAAGCGTCTCCTGTTATAGCCACGCCGGCACCGGCAGCAATCGATGTTGCAATATGTGTGTGATATCTCAAATATGCCACCTTCTTTCTTTTTCAACTTAAGGCAAGCACTGTGAACAAAATCACACATACGTTCGCCCAACGTTAACTATAAGTGAAGGTGGTAAAAATGTCAAAATAATCTATGATTACGTAAGCTGCAAACCGACTAACCCGATAAGCATCACAAGAAAACTAATAAGAGTACCCTTTCCATTTTTCTTGGCTCTTCCATCTTTTTTGACAATAGAATAAATCCACGTACTCGAATACACAGCGAATCCAAGAAAACCAAATAACGTGATATATGTAAACATACCGAAACTCCTTTGCTTGTCATTACTATTAACTATACGAGATTTTATAAAAAAAACAAAGTAGTATGACGGCTTGTTTAATATCTCTTTCTTTTTCTTATACTAGGAAGAGGAGGGATGGCTATGCAACAGAAGCAGTTGGAAGATATATTCGACTTCTATGGGTTAAGTGAGGTTTATCGAGGCAAATTTGCAGATGTTGAACACCACTGGTTATTTAAAGACGTGGAGGCAACTATACTTGAAGATTTTTTTAACTCTTACGATTGCGAAGATCTTGAATGCTGTACTCTAGAAGAATTTTGTTTTTTATTCATGAATTTTCAATCAATCCATGCACAAATTCCCGACGTGTACTATTACTAAAAAAGTGATTTCGCAGGAAAGCGAAATCACTTTTTGTTAAAAGCCTAAAGAAATATATTTTACTTCTAAATATTCTTCAATTCCGTAATGTCCGCCTTCACGTCCAAGTCCACTTTCTTTAAAGCCGCCAAACGGCGCTTGTGGGGTAGAAGGTAGTCCATCATTTAGTCCTACAATACCATATTCTAGAGCTTCAGCAATACGAATAGCTTCTGAAATATTTTCAGTGAACACATAAGCTGCTAATCCGTAAGGCGAGTTATTTGCACGGCGAATAACTTCTTCTTCTGTTTGATACGTCGCAATTGGAGCAATTGGTCCAAATGTTTCCTCGTACATACAAAGCATATCGTCCGTTGCACCATCTACAACCGTAGGTTCAACAAACAGTCCGCTTCCCTCTTCGCGTACAGCCCCTCCAGTTAAGACGTTTCCACCTTTTGCTACAACATCATCTAAGTGGCGCTTTACTTTTTCTAACGCTTTTTCATCGATTAGAGGACCGATATCCGTACCTTCTTCTAAGCCGTTTCCGACTTTTAGCTGACTAACAGCCGCTGCAAACTGCTCTGCGAACGGTTTAGCAATAGACTCGTGCACGTAGATGCGGTTTGTACATACGCATGTTTGACCAGCATTACGGAATTTAGAAGCAATTGCATTTGTTACTGCTTTATCTAAATCAGCATTTGCTGTTACGATAAACGGAGCGTGTCCGCCTAATTCTAAAGACACTTTTTTAACCGTATCAGCTGCTCCGCGCATTAACAGTTTACCTACTTCTGTAGAGCCCGTAAACGATAGTTTACGTACGCGTCCATCTTGAAGCCACGCTTCTCCAATGGCTTTTGCATCTCCCGTAACTACATTAATTACGCCTTTTGGAATACCCGCTTCTTGTGCCAGCTCTGCTAGTCGAAGAGCCGTTAGTGGCGTTTGTTCTGCAGGTTTAATAACCGCTGTACATCCAGCTGCTAAAGCTGGCGCTACTTTACGCGTAATCATAGCTGCCGGGAAGTTCCAAGGTGTAATAGCTGCCATGACTCCCACAGGCTGCTTATGAGCAAATAATCGTTTATTAGGAGAAGAAGCTGGAATTGTTTCTCCGTAAATGCGTTTTCCTTCTTCTGCGTACCATGAAACGAATCCGTTGGCATAGCCAATTTCACCTTTTGCTTCTTTAAGAGGCTTACCTTGCTCAACTGTCATTATTTCAGCAAGTTCATCGGTGTGTTCTTCGATCAGCTGATGCCATTTAAATAATAATTTACCGCGCTCTTCTGCTGTTTTTTTAGACCATGTTTGAAATGCTTCATAGGCAGCATCTGCTGCTAGCGTCGCTTCTTTTTCTCCACCTTTTGCAACGGTAGCCACTACTTCATTTGTTGCTGGATTTACCACTTCGTATGTATCATTTGCTGAAACAAATTCTCCGTTAATATATAAGTTTGCTTGCTTCATATTTCTTCACTCCCTGCTTAAATTTATCTACTCACTGTTCGGTGCTGTCCGAAACGTACTTTCGAATTTTACGACTCGCTTGTGATTGGCTAATACCAAGCTGTTCTGCTACTTTGTAAGACGACCTATGCTGTTCAAACGCCTTTATGACCATCTCTTTTTCCACATGTTCAATCATTTCAGGAAGCGTATGGACAGGTGGATCGATAGCAAACTCTTTTGCAAAAGGCAAATCTTTAAGCGTAATCATTTCTTCCCCTGTAACAACCAGACGTTCAATGATATTTTCCACTTCACGAACGTTTCCTTTCCATTCTTGTCCTAAAAACGCATCTAACGCCTTTGGTGATAAACGCACATTACGTTCGTATACCGTATTAAAATGATGAAGAAACTGATAGACAAGAGGCAGAATATCTTCTTTTCGCTCTCGTAAAGGTGGAATTGTAATTGGCACCACGTTAAGTCGATAGTACAAATCACGTCTAAACTTTCCTTCTTCGACCATTTGTTCTAGATTTTGATTCGTAGCAGCAATAATTCGCACGTCTATTGATACTGCTCTTGTTGAGCCCACGGGACGAATTGTACGGTCTTGCAGCACGTGGAGCAACTTACTTTGTGCTGAAAGAGAAAGTTCACCAATCTCATCTAGAAAAAGCGTGCCTTCGTTCGAAAGCTCGATGATCCCTTTTTTTCCTTCTCGAAATGCTCCAGTGAACGTACCGCCTTCATAGCCAAATAGCTCTGATTCAATAAGCTGTTCAGGAAGCGCTGCACAATTAAGCTCATGATACGGCTGCTGTTTTCTTGTACTAAGCTGGTGAAGCAGTTTTGCTACTCTGCTTTTTCCTACCCCTGTTTCTCCAAGTAAAAGAACGGTTGTATTTACAGAAGCAACTCGTTGAATGGTTGAAAAAACCTTTTTCATCGCTTCGCTTTTTGTCACAATGCCTTCTAAATCGACGGCTTCGTTTAACTCTTTTTTATAGTTTTCAAGCTGTTCTTCCATCTCTTCTACTTTTCGTTTTAATTCCATTAAGTCTGTGAGATCTCGAGAATAGCTAATAACGCTTTTTAAATGACCGTCGTTTGTAAATACCGGCCTTGTCCGTACATGAAGATACCGGCCGGAGTTTGTTTTTTGAACCAATTCAATTGCTTGATTAGATTCAATCACTTTTAACGTGGCCGAAGGATAAAAAATACCCATTTCCTGCAGTTCTTTTACGTGCTTTCCAATAAAATCTTCCACTTTCAAAGCATAATTTTTTTCACACTCTGAATTTACAACTAACACATATCCATTCGCATCAGTTACAAAGATTTCATCAAATGATGACTCAAATATATCGTAAAGTTCGTCGTTAATTTGCTGAATATGCTTTTTATGAATGGTCATTTGAATCACCTTTTCGTCAAAAAATAATTATTATTTTATTTTATCAGAAAATGAAAAATCTATAAATAGAGTGTCCAAACATACCCATTCTTTGTGACTCATGAAGAATGAGGTTGAGACATAACTAAACCCGTCCCATCTAAAGACGAACAAACGGGATAAAGGAGCTCATGTGAATCGCTTGTGACGCCGCTTTTGATTTTCGTGCAAGCCTTCGCTTTCCGCGGGCGGCCGGTGAGCCTCCTCGTCGCTTGCGCTCCTGCGGGGTCTCACCTGTTCCGCTTTTCCCGCAGGAGTCTTCGGCTTGTCCTCCAATCACCAGCTAGAAAGAGCCACATACATGAAACCTACGTTCACCATCACCATGAAAAGTCCGAACGAATTGGATTCTTTATCAAAAATCTCGTTTCATCGTTCGGATCTTTTTTCAACTAAAATATGTTTGTCTCAACCTCATGTCTCAATCTCACTTATACTTCAACAGTTTGCTGTACGCTTGCTTCTAGCGCTGCTTCAAAAATAGCTAAGCCTTCTTCTAGCTGCTCATCCGTAATAACAATTGGCATTAAGATACGAAGAACGTTTCCAAATACTCCTGCGCTAAGCAGTAATAATCCACGCTTGTTTGCTTCTTTTACGATACGCTGTGTAAGCTCCTTGTCCGCTTCTTTTGTTTCACGATCTTTTACAAGCTCGATAGCAGACATAGCACCTAATCCGCGAATATCACCGATACAGTCATATTTTTCTGCTAGTTTTTCAAATCGTGATGTTACTACTTTTCCAAGGTACTCACCGCGTTCGTTTAGCTTTTCTTCTTCAATGATATCAAGTACAGCTAAAGCTGCTTCACATCCAAGAGGACTTCCGCAGTACGTTCCGCCAAGCTCACCAGGATTAGATTCATCCATGATTTCAGCACGACCAATGACACCGCTGATCGGTACGCCAGCTCCTAGTGATTTTGATACAGTAATTAAATCAGGCTCAACGTCAAAATGTTCAATACCGAAGTAGCGGCCCGTACGTGCAAATCCTGCTTGAATTTCATCTGATACAAATAAAATTCCGTGCTCTTTACATAATTGATACACTTCTTGCACAAAACGTTTACCTGGAACGATGAAGCCACCTTCACCTTGAATCGGCTCCATTACAACAGCTGCAATCGTCTCTGGTGCTACTTCTGTATTTAAGAAGTTTTTGAATTCTGTAATCATGAAATCTTCGTATGCTTCAACTGATAAACCTTGTGGACGGCGATACTCATAAGGATATGGAGCTTTGTATACTTCAGGAGCAAACGGTCCAAATTCATATTTATATGGTTTTACTTTACTTGTCATTGTCATTGTCATTAATGTACGACCATGGAAACCGCGGTTAAAGGAAATAATTCCTTGACGCTTTGTATATTTACGAGCAATTTTCACTGCGTTTTCTACAGCTTCTGCTCCGCTATTTAAAAGTAATACTTTCTTGTCAAATTCACCAGGTGCAATTGCTGCTAATCTTTCTGCAAGCTCTACATATGACTCATACATCATTACGTTAAATCCTGTGTGAATAAAACGGTCTACTTGTTTGTGAAGCGCTTCTTTTACTTTTGGATGACTGTGTCCTACATTGATTGTGCCAATTGCGCCTACGAAATCAATAAACGTATTGCCATCGACATCTTTAACGATCGCCCCTTCAGCCGTATCAGCAAATGTCGGAATGCCATAACTTACACCTTTCGGAATGGCACGGTGTCTTCTATCTAATAATTGCTTTGCATTTTCTCCCGGTAAATTTGTTGCTACTTTGCTAAAAGTTTGACTCATTTTTTATCTTCCTCTCATATTAAATAATTCTTCAATTAGTTTATATGCAAAAAACGTGCCAACTTTTAAAAAGCTGAAAAATAAGGATTTTTAGATAATTCTAACGATAATTCACTCATAAGTAAGTCTATAAAAACTTACTTATGAGTCAAAAAGGACTCATCTCTCGCATAAAGTACAGGAATTTTATATTGCCATAAAAGGAACAAGGCTTTTATAATAAATGTATAAATATAGTAATGTTATGATTGACCTCTTTATAAAGGAGTGAAAAATATGCTAGAGGGCTGGTTTTTATGGGTTATTTTATTTTGGGTGGTCTTTTTAATGAGCATGTTTGCTATCGGCGGATTTTTTATGTTCAGGAAATTTTTAAAGCGCTTACCAAAAGAAGACGGCATGTCTGAGCTTGATTGGCAAGATCACTATCTTTCCAAAACCGTCCACCTTTGGTCAGCAGATCAAAAGCAGCTATTAAACGTTCTTGTTGAACCCGTACCTGAACTATTTCGCGATGTAGCCAAACAAAAAATCGCGGGGAAAATTGGGGAACTCGCAATTGAGGAACAAGCAGCCTCTATAACGGAAGACTTAATCGTACGTGGATACATTTTAGCTACACCTAAACGTGATCATAAATTTTTATTAAAAACATTAAAAAAGCAAAAAATAGATGCCGTCCCCTATCAGCATTTATTTTAAATCAAAAAAGGTGGCTGCGTAGCCACCTTTTTTAGTTTAATATCGTTGTATTAGCGAGTCGGTCATTATGCAGCTTTCGTTCGAGCTTTTTGTACGATGTGTACATCGCAATGCGCCAAGGTACAATCATACCAAATGCTAAAATCCAGAACATACCGCCAAGCTGGCCAACATCAATTGAAGAACTTAAATATATTTTCATTGCAATTCGAATAATAAGCAAACCAATAATAATGAATGCAAAAGCTTTTGAACGCTTCAAGTAAATATGATCGTCACGAATTTCAAATTTAGACGTTTTAATTAACAGGATTGAGAAAATCATGCCTGCTATTAACGCCTCAAGCAGTTCTGCACCCGTTACTCGAAACATTGGAAAAATAAACATTAACGCTCCCGTACTCATAAAAAAAGGCGGAAGTATAATTTTTTTTGCATTCGTTGGTTTATCAGCAGCTTTCATTCGAACAACTAATATGAAAGAAGCCATAAAAATTGCGACAAGTGTTGAAGCAATAACCAATGAAATCCTTCCTTTACTATAGTTTAGTGTTTACTTATATTATAATCCAAAAAACATCAGAAGTAAAAGTGCAACAAAAAAACAGAAGAGGATCTCTTCTGTTTTTATTTAGTAGAGGTGATATCTGCTTTTGCTTTTTGCTTTTGTTTTTGCTTTTTCATTGCTTTTAGTAAGAACCCACCTTTAAATTTACGCGGCTCGTATGAAATAATGAAAGCACGAGGCTCATATTCTTCAATGAATGCTAATAGCTCTTCTTCTCTACTTCTTTTTGTTAAAATGTCTAATCTATAGCGTGCACTGTCTCTTCCTTCTCCTTGGTAAACAGTAACACCAAAACCTTCCTGCCGAAGGCGGTTAATTAACTCTTCATTTTTGGTCATAAGGTTAACTAAGAATGTTGTATATCCGATAGCAAGCCTAGATTCGATATAACTTCCGAGGATAATTCCCACTCCAAACCCAACTGCATATACAACCATAGCAAGCGTGCTTTGATCTCCTGAAAATACAAGGGATAAGCCGAATACATAAATTAACGCTTCAACAAATCCAAAAACCGAGGCATACATACTCATACCTTTGACTAAAAAAATTGTGCGCAGCGTCAAGATCGGTACATAGATCAGTTGCAAAAGCAAGATTAACAAAATATCTTTCAATTTATACACCTCTTTTTAACAATTAAAAATATGACGATTTCATTGTATCACTCCGTATTTATAGAAGATATAGTAAAAATAAATTTTTTCTATATATTTTTTCACACCATATTCTTGTATATTTCCTAAAAGCGAAAGTAACTATTTTGCCTTTTGAAAAATAAAAAGAATCTGCCAATTCTCAGATTCTTTTTTGTATCATTTTCCCTTTTTAAAAGCCCGTAAACCCTCCAAATACGCTCGTTGTATAAATAATAATTTTTGTCATCCAGTCAAAATACAAAATAAATCCCATGCCAATCATTGCATATCCGCCAACTTTCATCATGGAATTCATATGTTTTTTTAACCAGTTCATTTTCCCAATAAAAAACGTCATAATAAAAAATGGAATAGAAAATCCAAGTGAATAAGCTATCATATACAAAAGGCCAGAGCCTGGGTTTGTCGCTGCAAGCGCCATAACCGATACTAAAATAGGGCCCGTGCAAGGAGTCCAGCCCGCAGCAAAAGCCATGCCTATGAAAGAAGAACCTAAGAGACCAGCCGGCTTATTTGCGAATCTAAGCTTATGTTCTTGCATAAGAATTCGAGGCTTAAAAATCCCTAGTACAACTAGACCAAAGAAAATAATAAGAATAGCGCCAATCTGCCGAATTAAATCCTTATAGTTAAAAAACCACTGACCAATAAAGGACGTTGCAAAACCAATCATAATAAAAATGACAGAAAACCCAAGCAAAAAGAAAGCTGTGTGAATAAAAGCTTTTCGCTGATGTGACTTTGCGCCTTCCTTTAGCTCGCTAACTGATACTCCCGTTATGTACGATAAAAAAGCTGGGTACAAGGGCAAACAGCAAGGTGAAATAAACGATAAAAAACCTGCGCCAAATGCCAAAAACAAATTTAAATCTCCCACATTTCCCACTTCCCTTTTTTGTTCTTTTTGTTCTTTTTCGTTACCATTTTGTAACCAAATTGTCTTATCTCACTTCTTTCAAATAGTACCATTATCTTGTATAATTAGGTAAACGACTTGTTAGAAGGGATACATAGCATTGGCCAAAAAAGATATTCTATTAGCGATTGAAAAGAAACGAGAAGAACTCATCCGCATAGTCCGAGTAAGTGGATTAAACTCTCCACCTGCTATTAAACATAGTCAAGAATTAGATCATTTATTAAACGTTTACAATGAATTCCCTGCTCAAACGACAGAAACAACCTCTCCATGAAGGTTGTTTCTTTTTTTTGCCTTCACTCTATCAATTCTGTATAAGTCTCTTTTACTCCTGTTTCTTTGCTGAAATTCTCCTCTTTTTCACTGTGCTGAAGCTGATACATATTATAGTACAAACCGCCTTTGTTTAGCAGTTCAGTATGAGTGCCTTTTTCAACGATTTTTCCTTTATGCAGTACTAAAATACAGTCGGCGTGTTGAATAGTCGATAAACGATGAGCAATAGCAATGGTTGTGCGGCCTTTTCCCATATCTCTTAACACTTCTTGAATCGCTTCTTCTGTTTCTGTATCAATGTGTGCTGTTGCTTCATCAAGAATAAGGATTTTAGGAGTCCGGATGACCGTTCTTGCAAATGCTAAGAGCTGACGCTGGCCGCTTGATAAAGTGGAACCTCTTTCGACTAGCACTTCATTATACTTATTAGGAAGAGCTTCAATAAATGCGTGAGCTTGCACAAATTCCGCCGCTGCTTTTACTTGTTCATCAGAAAAATGGTCTTCGTGCAGCGTAATATTCCGTTTTACGGTATCTGCAAATAAAAAGGCATCTTGAAGCACCAGCCCTACCTCATCTCGAAGCTGTTTATTTGTAAAAGACGACAGCGGCTTATTATCGATCAAAATGTCTCCTTTTTGCTGTTCATAAAAACGCATTAATAAGTTAATGATGGAGCTTTTCCCGCTTCCAGTATGTCCTACTAAAGCGACTGTTTCTCCTTCGTTTACCGTAAATGATATATCAGACAGCACGTCTCGAACACCGTCATAGGAAAACGTGACGTTTCTGAATTCTACCGTTCCTTTTTGAATCCCCTGCTTTTGTTCTCCTGTCATCACTGGATTTTTTTCTTTTTCATCCATCAAGTCAAATACCCGAGAGGCTGATACCATCGCTTGCTGATACATAGAAAGACGCTGCATCATTTCATTAACAGGCTCAAAAAAACGATCCAAGTAGTTGATAAACGCGTAAAGAACACCAATTTTAACAGGACTGTCAGCTACGGAAATACCAAAATAACTGAGCACAAGAATAACGGCTAAAATGTAAAGAATTTCGACTGCCGGTCTTAGCAGCAAACCATCCAACTTAATATTACGCATCCCCGCTTTGTAATGCTCATCATTGATTTCTTCAAATTCCGAGCGCAGCCGCTTTTCTTGACGAAATAACTGAATAATAGACATGCCTTGCAAAGACTCATGAAGCTTGGCATTTAACTGGCTTAGCTTTTCTCGAAGCTGCCCGTAGTAAATAGCGCTGTAATGCTGATAAAGCTTCATAAGTCCCCAAATGAACGGGAGAAGAACTAAACAATAAAAAGCCAGCTTCACATCTAGCATAAACATGGCTATAAAAATACCGACCAAAAATACCCCATTTTGAATAAAAACCGCGATGACTTCCACAAACATTTCTTTCATGGCTTCCGTGTCATTTGTAATTCGAGATACCAGGCTTCCTGTTGGCGTGTTGTCAAAAAAGCGAAGAGCCAGGCGATGAACATGAGAAAAAACGTCAATTCGAATCTGCTGGATAATTTGAAGCGCAATTTTTTGGAACTGCAGAAGCTGAAAGTATTGAACGACAATTTTTAAAAGCTGTAAAAGCAAATAACTGCTTGCAAGCCACACAAGAGGCTGAAGAGGCAAGTACTTGGGAGTTAAATAATCGTCAATGAAAATTTTAATCAAAATGGGCCCTAATAAATCCGCAGCCGTAGCAATTAATAATAGTGTGAACGCTAAAAAAAATGATTTTTTATGCGGAATTGTATAGCGAAACAGACGTGTATGTACCGAAGAATGCTCAATTTTCATTTTTCGTCTCTCCTTCTTCTACCGCACGTTCAAGCTGCTGTCTATCGTACATATCCTGGTACCAGCCGCGCACGCTAAGCAGCTCCTCATGAGTTCCTCGCTGAATAATTTTCCCTTTATCAAGTACAAGAATCAGGTCTGCATGAGTAACCGAGCTCAGCCGATGCGCTGTGATAATCGTTGTTCGATTTTGACGTTTTTGCTTTAGCGCTTGTAAAATACCCGCTTCCGTTTTTCCATCTACCGCCGATAGCGAATCGTCTAAAATTAAAAGCTCAGGATCTAATAGAAGAGCTCTTGCAATCGAGATACGCTGTTTTTGTCCACCAGATAACGAAACGCCTTTTTCACCTACTATTGTTTGATAGCCATCTGTAAAATCGAGGATGTCTCTATGTACATTGGCAACTTTAGCCGCTTCTTGGATTTCTTGATTGCTTGCTTCTCTTTTTCCAAACGCGATATTAGCAGCGACTGTGGTTGAAAACAAAAAGTGATCTTGAGGAACATATCCAATGCTTTTGTACAATGAATCAAACGCATAGTCTTTAATGTCTTTTCCTCCCCATAAAACAGCTCCGTCACTTACATCAAATTCACGAAGCAGTAGCTTTAAAAGCGTGGTTTTCCCGGCCCCCGTCTTTCCCACAATCCCTAACGTTTGACCTCGAGAAAGTGTAAAATAAATGTCGTTTAACGTATATTCATCTGCTTTACCATACGAAAACCTATGAATAACAGCTTCAATATTTCCTGTTGGCACTTCAACACTAGGATGCGCTGCTTCTTCAATCGAATTTTCTTCTTTTAATAAAGAAAATACCCTTTCATAGGATGCTCTTCCTCGTTCCACAATGTTAAATAGCCAGCCAAACGCGAGCATCGGCCAAATAAGAAGGCCTAAATAAGTTGTAAAGGTAACAAGCTGCCCTAGTGTTAACTCTTCATTAATAACCATCTTGCTGCCAAAAATAAGAGCAAGTAAAAAAGAAAGTGCTACAATAATCGAAATGGTCGGATCAAACAATGCATCTACTCTGGCTACTTTCATGTTCTTTTGGACAACATCTGCAGACTTAATGCGAAATTCTTCGACATCAGCTGCTTCTTCCCCAAACGTCTTAATGACTTTAATTCCGCTAATGCTTTCTTGAACCTTATCATTTAAAGTAGAAAATGCGGCTTGTGCGTGGTGAAACCGCGCATGAAGCAATGTACCATAATAACTTGTTAAAACGGCCATAAGCGGCATAGGAATAAGGCAAATAAGCGTTAATTTCCAGCTGATTGTGAGGGCCATTGTGCATAGAACAAGCCCTCCTGTGACAATGGAATCCACGAGTGTCAAAACGCCCGAACCTGCAGTTTGTTGAATAGCTTGAATATCGTTTGTTGCATGGGCCATCAAATCCCCAATTCGCCGCCGCTGATAAAAGGCCTGATTCATCTTGGTAAAATGAGTGTAGAGGGTATTTCTCAGCTGCTTGGCTAGTTTAACAGATGATCCAAATATCATAATACGCCATATGTATCTTGTGAAATAGGCCACAACAGCAGCTCCTAGCAAAATGCCAACCATCTGCATTAAGCGCTTTCCATTCAGCGTCCCTTCTTTAATACCATCTACCGTTAAACCAATAATTTTAGGCGGGAGAAGTTCTAATGCTGCCACAATAATGAGCAGCGCTATCCCCGTTATGTAAGACTTTTTTTCCTGTTTGAAAAACCACCATAACTCTCGAAAAATTTTCATCGTATCCCCCTAGCCCCACAACCATTTTCTTATCTCTATCATAAAACAAAAGACACCCTTCTGAATAGAGAGTGTCTGTCCAATTAACCATTATTTAATTTGGCCGTTCATTGCTTTCATCATTTGGTTAATTTTTTTCTGCGATGGTTTCATGCCCATTTGCATCATCATCATTTTTAACATTTGTTCATTAATTGGTGGATTTTTCTTCAGATAGCTCATCATATACTTACGAGCAATGAAAAATCCTAGCGCTATCCCAACAATTAATGCTAGAACACCAACTAGAATATACATTCCCATGGTATTACTTCCTCCTTCGTGTTGTCTAACTTACAGTGTACTAGACCATACGCTATTATACAATATTTCCGTTCCAATTTCCTTAAATAATTACACAAATTTTCTTGTTTTCACAGGCCTCAGCCAGCCGTATTCATCCGTTCCATAATTCACTGCTAAAAAACAAGGATCTAGCTTGCGTAATACTTCAAAAAAAGCTGTCTCAGCATCAACATTGCCATCTCCTTCAATTGTTATACAGCGATTCGTTAATTTTATAGATGCTCGACTTTTTTTATGAGGATATTCCAGCACAAACGTCTCTTGATGAGTGAAAAAATGAGGATAATGAGAAAACGCCTGAAGCAATTCTCGTTGAATAAATGAAATGGGCAGTTGGCGAGTAATGTAATGAACTTGTTTTTGTAAGTGCGTTTCCTGCAAGTGACGTTTCATTCTATATTCAATCAGCAGCTGATAAATGAGCTTTTCTCTTCGAAAATAGGATGATGCAACTTCTTCCTCCATTAAATATACTTCATACGTTCTCACGATTCATCCTCCCTTTCGGCTCGTTCTTTTTTGTACCATTATACCGAATGGTGTACGCAATGCTTGTCTATCGATGAAAAAATTCCTTTGTTTTTTTGTCGAAAAAAAAGAGCAGACCACAGGAGTCTGCTCTTTCTTATGAAAAAGAATTATGCATTAAGCAAGCTTTTCACTTTTGCTACTACATTTTCAACTGTAAAACCAAATTCTTTCATGATTGTTTCACCAGGAGCAGATGCACCAAAGTGATTAATACCAAGAACTTGTCCTTCGTCTCCAACATAGCGTTCCCAGCCAAGTGTAGAAGCCATTTCAATACCTAAACGTTTTTTCACTGATTTAGGGATAACACTTTCTTTGTACTCAGCAGATTGCTCTTCAAAACGATCCCATGCAGGCATGCTTACTACAGATACGTCAATGCCTTCTGCAGCTAATGCTTTTTGTGCTTCTACTGCTAGGCTTACTTCAGAGCCTGTTGCAAGTATTAATGCATCCGCTTGGTCTTTACCAGCTTTAGATACAACATATGCACCTTTAGACACGCCTTCGTATGCATTTTCTTTTGTACCTTCAAGCGTTGGCAAGTTTTGACGAGTCAATACAAGCGCCGTTGGGCGGTCAGTTGACTCTAATGCTAAGCGCCATGCAGCAGCTGTTTCATTTGCATCTGCAGGACGAACCACTGAAAGACCTGGCATTGCACGAAGTGATGGCAATTGTTCAATTGGCTCATGTGTTGGGCCGTCTTCTCCAACTGCGATACTGTCATGTGTGAATACATATGTTACAGGAAGCTTCATTAAAGCTGCTAAGCGAATTGCTGGGCGAAGATAATCAGAGAATACAAAGAATGTTCCTCCGAATACTTTTACACCGCCGTGTAGAGCCATACCGTTTAATGCAGCTCCCATTGCAAATTCACGTACACCGAACCAGATATTACGTCCGCTGTAATCAGCTGCAGTGAAGTCTTCTGAACCTTTAATCATTGTTTTATTTGAGCCAGCTAAGTCAGCTGAACCGCCGAAGAATTGAGGTACAGCTTGTGCTACTGCGTTTAATACTTCTCCAGAAGAAGCACGGCTAGCTAAGCTTGAACCCGTTTCGTATGCTGGAAGCGTTTCTTCCCAGCCTTCCGGTAACTTTCCTTCTACTGCTAGTTCAAATTGACGACCTAGTTCAGGATATTTTTCTTTATACTGTGCAAATACATCGTTCCATTCGTTTTCTTTCTTTTGGCCATCTTCAGCAATTGTAGCTTTGAAGTGAGCATACACTTCTTCTGGCACATAGAAATCTTCTTCAAATGTCCATGCATAAGCTTCTTTTGTTAATTTTGTTTCATCGGAACCTAATGGAGAACCGTGCACGCCAGAAGTACCCGCGTGGTTTGGAGAACCAAATCCGATTGTTGTTTTTACTTCAATTAGCGTTGGGCGTGTTAAATCGCCTTTTGCTTCTTCAATTGCGTTTGCAATCGCTGTCAAGTCATTGCCGTCTTCAACGCGGATTACTTGCCATCCGTAAGCTTTGAAACGATCTTCTACGTTCTCAGAGAACGAGCGATCTAAATCTCCGTCTAAAGAAATATCATTTGAATCGTATAAAACAACTAAACGTCCTAATTTTAAGTGTGCCGCTAATGAAGCTGCTTCAGCAGATACACCTTCCATTAAGTCTCCGTCACCACAAATACCATACGTAAAGTGGTCTACAATTTCTAAACCTTCTTTGTTGTATGTTTCAGCTAAATGACGTTCTGCCATTGCTTTACCAACAGCCATTGCAATACCTTGTCCTAGTGGGCCAGTAGTTGCATCAACACCTGCTGTATGACCGAACTCTGGATGACCTGGTGTTTTGCTTCCCCATTGACGGAAGTTTTTAAGGTCTTCAATTGATAAGTCATATCCAGCTAAATGAAGCAAGCTGTATAATAGTGCTGATCCGTGTCCTGCTGATAATACAAAGCGGTCACGGTTAAACCAGTTTGGATTCTTTGGATTGATGTTCATGAATTTTGTCCACAATGTATATGCCATTGGAGCAGCTCCCATCGGCATACCTGGGTGACCTGAATTTGCTTTTTCAATCGCATCGATTGATAAAGTACGAATTGTTGCAATCGAAAGATCTTCAATACGTTGTGTCATACTCTTCATTCCTTTCAAAACTATGTACATATGTTATCATACTAATGATTTGCTTATTTGTACAATACTTGAACCAAAAAATTTTCCACTTTTACAGTTTTTGTACGCCTTATTAAAAATATACAAAAAACTAGAGGGAACACTCCCTCTAGTTTTACTAGAACGTCTTAGTGAAGACGCTTCTTTTTACTCTCTTTTAACTTCTTAGGCGTAACATCTTTACCTTCTTCGTCCACAACTTTAATCGTATGAAGGTGATTTGTCATAGATTGTCGGAAAACTTTTAAATATTCCTGACGTAGCTCTTGCTGTTCTTTCGCTTCAGATTCTGTCAGACCTTCAGCCTTTGCCTTTTTTGAAAGAGCATTAATACGAGCAAGTTTATCTTTTGATAGCATATAAAACCTATCTCCTTATAATCAATAATTAAAATTACCGAACCGTTCCGGCAACATGTAGTCATCTTACTAAATCTCTTTCGTTTTATCAAGAGATTGAGCACTCTCTTGATACTCTTGATAGCGACGATGTACGGTCGCTTTTGAAATATTATAACCAAAACCTTTTAGCGTAACTGAAATTTCAGCAAAGGTTAAGCCGTTATGACGAAGGCGGACAATTTCTTCAATCGGCGCTTCTTTTTTTTCTCTTCCCGAGTTAACTCCCTGGTTTTTTAAATTTTGCTGCGGACGATAACCGTTTTCTACGGCTCTTTTCATTCCTCTTTTAATTTTAGCATTATGTAATTTCCGCTGATGCTCTTCCACTAAACTAATAATATCTAACACCATTGAATCAGATTCTGAAAGCTGAAGCTGACCTTGATGACTAATCGTATAGATGGTAGCATTTTCTTTATGAAAAGCATGAAGCAGCGCAATTCGGGCATTTCCTCTGCCTAATCGTGTTTCGTCTTGAATGAGCAGCACGGATATTTTCTCTTCTTTCATTGTATGAAGAACATCCAAAATACCCTCTCTGTCTACATCATATCCGCTTGCTTTTTCCATCACGACTTTTTTCACCTCTAGATGATGAAGATCAGCAAGCTTTTTTAATTCTTCTTGCTGGCGCTGCAAAGATGTTTCTTGGGTTTTTTTATCCGTACTGACACGGCAATAAATAATGGCGTCCACTTTTATCACGACCTTTTCGGCTTCTAACAATATTCAGGAACGGCCGTTACACACTACTGTTCAATTGCCACTTGATTATGTAACTCTTTTTTTAAAACAGGAATATATAATTTATCTCCAGGAGATAAAGACTGGGCAGTATCTGAGTTTAAATCATTGACGTCTTCAACCCATTTGACAAATTCATTGGTGGTCAAATGATGGTGATTATGATACTTGTTGGACAAGTCCCAAAGCGTATCTCCTTTTGTAATAGTAACCGTTGAATATTTGTCTAAATCTACTTTATCCGCTCCTAAAACCAGCGTCAATACATATGTAAGTGCAGCGATAACTGCAAAAAAAATAGCGTAATGTTTCATAGAATGTAAGAATTGTTGCATATTATGATCCCCCTATCAGAATATATGTTCTTATTTTATTGAGAACATTTGTTTCTGTCAATGGAATTCTTCGAACTTATGTTTGTATATTGACACATCACGTGGTATAATTCACCTAAAGAATAGCTAAAATCGAGGTGAAAAATATGAAGCTATCAAAACGTCAACAAGACATACTAGATTTTATTAAGCACGAAGTAAAATTAAAAGGTTATCCGCCTTCTGTTCGTGAGATTGGGGAAGCAGTAGGATTAGCCTCTAGCTCCACTGTACACGGGCATTTAGCTCGTTTAGAAAGTAAAGGGTTAATTCGAAGAGATCCAACAAAACCAAGAGCAATCGAAGTTCTTCAACTAGATGAAGTAAACATTCCTAAAAGCAATGTCATTAATGTTCCTGTTATCGGTAAAGTAACAGCGGGTCTTCCTATAACAGCCGTTGAAAATGTGGAAGAATATTTCCCTCTTCCAGATAAATTCGTTTCTCCAGATGATCATGTATTCATGCTTGAAATTATGGGAGAAAGTATGATTGAAGCAGGTATTCTAGATGGCGATATGGTAATCGTACGTCAGCAGCAAACGGCTAATAATGGAGATATTGTGGTTGCTATGACCGAAGACAACGAAGCAACGGTAAAACGTTTCTTTAAAGAAGAAAATTTCGTTCGTTTACAGCCTGAAAATTCAACGATGGCGCCTATTATTCTTCGCCACGTAACGATTTTAGGAAAAGTAACTGGTGTATATCGCACGATTCACTAATCAGACACTGTATGTAAAACCAACTAATCATGATGTTAGTTGGTTTTTTTACGTTTGTTTTCTAAAAAAATTGGCATATTATAAATGATACGTTGAATCATTGCAGGCAGGTAGAACAGTTTTTATAAAGCTTGTTTTACCTTTTACTTTCTATCTGCATTTCCTCGAATCTTACAAGGAAATACCATCGACTATAAGAAGGATGTAGTTTATGACTAATACACCTAGGAAAACAGAACCATTTCAAACCATTGTACCTACCAAAGCAATGAACATGTTTCTTTTTCCTTTTTCCTTTGACCGAAAAAATAAAGAGCAGCTTGTTCATGCACTGAAAGCAAATTTGTTCGAGTTTTTTTCCATTCAAAACAAAGATTTAGAAAAAGAATACTACGGAGAACAATATTACGTATCTCATGATAGCCTGGATCAATATTTTCTTCCTTACATTGAATGTATTCTATTCCCTGATTCGTGCGAAAAAGAAGGGTTGCTTCGATTTTCAAAAAAAATAGACCATACCATTACGTTACATACTTCTTCCACCACCGTGTCTAGCAACGTGCTGTCTGTGGATGTTTTTTTATGTCCTTTTGAAATTGGCGTCATGACCATTCGCACTGAAATGAGCCATAACCATTACACCTATGATGACATTTTAGAATTCATGAATCATTTTCGTGTATTAGAACCGAAGCTTGCTGAAGAGCATGGATCCACCATTACCTATGAACATCATCGCTATAGCAAAGTACAAGATTATATTTTTTCACAGCTTGCGCCATTTTTGAACGAACACATCAAGAAAGAAGCCACGCGTGAACAGCACGTTGGGAGCCTTCCTTATTTTATCGATGAACGGATGTTTGTGTTAAGTTATGTAACGGTAAATCAAGAGCAAGAAATTAATTCCACAACTTTATTTCGTACTGGGCAGCTAAATAGCTATACGCCTGACGGGAAAGCGTTTATTTCTGCACACAATCATGAGTATATTAAAACGTATAATACTAAACACGTGTATGAAAGGTGGGCTCCTGAAACTTATTACGTCATCACAGACCATGTGTTTTCATGTATTTCTAAATCGACAGACTCTAAAACGGATCAGCTTTTGATGAATCATCTATTTGGCCAGCATTACTATAATTTATTTTTACATTTTTTCTATAAAATCGTGTTGCTAAAACTATCTTATGAGTATTCTCAGCTCACGTTTCATAAAAATTCAGAGGGCATTGAGCGACTAATCCGCTCTATTACCGTGTTTTCAGGCAAATATTTATTTTTAGAAATTAGCTCTCGCACAGAAGGTCAAGAGTTTTCTGAGCTCTTTAAAAAAATTTTCCACATCAATTCTCTTTATCAAGAAGTCAAAGAAACCCTTGGTACTTTGTATCAAAATCAAGAGAAAATCGCGGCCAAGCGTCACAATTACTTATTATTAATTTTAACGATTTATACCGTTCTTTCCGGTATTTACGGAATGAATTTAGTTATTAGCAAGCTACAGGGAAACATCAATTGGGATAGTATGAAGCAGTTTTCTATCTTTGAATATATCGCTTTAATAGTAGCTCTATCAGGAATATTAATCAGCATTAGCCTAGGAGTGAGCTCACTATGGAACTTATTAAAAGATCGATTTAAAACATAAAAGAAGTTGAGACATAACTAAATGAATTCAACCTAAATACGAACAAGCGAAATACATGAGCTGAACCGCTTATGACGCCGCAGTTCATTTCCATGCAAGACTTCTCTTTCCGCGGGCAGCCGATGAGCCTCCTCGTTGCTTGTGCTCCTGCGGAGTTTCATCCCTTCCGCTTTCTCCGCAGGAGTCTTCGCCTTGCCCTCCAATCAACTGCTGGAAGGAATTAAACAAATGAAACCTATGTTCACCATAAAAAACGAACCACTAATCAAACATGGTGATCAATAGTTCGTTTTTCACTTCGATTAAAATCCTTTTTTCCCAACCTCTTTTATCTATTACTAAATCAATGCCTACTCCGCTGAACCTTTTATCAAACGTTGTGCCGCTGTTGTAATTTCAGAACAATCTAATATTATACTCTACAAGAAAAATATATACAAAATAATAAAATATGGTATCATAGGGTAGGAATTTTGTACCTTATCTATGAAATAATTTGCAGGAGGTAATATGCTTAACTCATTTTTATCCAAAAGCCTGATTCTTTTATGTGTCATGATTCTTACATGGTCTCTATGGGGCAGTTATAGTGCGATGACAAATTCATTGGAATTAAAAGGTTTGGCTTTAAGTAATTCATTTATTATTGAAGGAATATTTATCACTTTCCTTGTCATTTTTCTAATAGCTATTGCAAGTAGATACATGAACAAAACTGTTTTTTTTATTTCACTGATTGTTTTGACCTTAGGTATTCGACTAGCATGGATGCTTTCTGTTCAAACGCCTGTAAAATCTGATTTTCTTGTCATGTTAGATGCCGCGCGTAATATCGCAAAAGGAAATTATGAATTTAACCAAAGCGTTTATTTCACTACATGGGTATATCAGCTAGGCTTTTCATTCTATGAATCTGTTATTATTCGCTGTTTTGGAGATAACATTTTTATATTAAAATTGTTAAATATTTTTTATTCCACTGGAACCGTTATTTTTATTTATTTAATTGGCGCTAAAGTATTTAATGAACTTGCTGGGAGAATGGCAGCTTTTCTATATGCGTTCTACATTCCGAACATTCTCTATAGCTCAGTGTTAACTAACCAGCATTTGGCTACTTTTTTATTTTATGCAGCTTTTTACCTTATTATAAAAAGATTTGCTCATAACAAGTTTAGCTGGCTTTATATTGGCCTTCTATTGTCGTTAGGAAATTTAATGCGCCCTCTAGGACCCATTATTATCGTTGCTGTTCTCATTTATTTCATCTCGCAAATTCTTCAACCTTACATCAAAACGAAGGATGCTGCTGAGTTAAAAACTCGCCGAAAACAAATAGGAAAAAACCTCGTAGGCATACTGGCTACTTTTTTTATTGCAAATGCGCTGATCAACTATTCTTTTGTAGCTAGCGGTATTTCTAAATATCCTTTAAGTAACAGAGATCCTTTATGGAAATTCGTCATTGGCTTTAATTACGAAACAAGCGGTTCTTATTCTTCAGAGGATGCTAGTCGTTTTATGGGTATGCCAATTGGAGAAAAACGAGCTGAAGCAGAAAAAGAAGTAATTAAAGAGCGTGTAGCAGATAAAGCGCAACTTTTAGATCTCTTTCACATTAAATTCCTAAATATGTGGGGAGGAACGGATGCATCTACATTTTGGAGCATTTCATTAACTCCTCAAGAAGATGTACCTTTTAATAAAGAAAAATTAATTAGTGCTGCTCAAAGTTATGAAAGAATTATTTATGTTTCAACTACTATTATTTCCATTATTGGACTTATATGTTTATTCCTGAAGAAGCAGGATAAATATCCGTATACACTGTTTTTATTACTAATTATAGGATACGTTCTTATTCACTTGCTTATTGAAATTCAAACTCGCTATCGATTCTTTATTTTTCCAAGCTTTATGCTGCTCGAAGGGTTTGGTATTTCAGTGATTCTATCCTATTTAATAGTACGATTTACTAAAAATAAGCCCCAGACAAAATGTGAAGAGATAAATTAAATGGAAGGGATTATGCAACCGTGATAAAATTCCTGAAATTCGGATTTGTAGGTATAATGAATACCCTGCTCACTATTATCAGTTACTTAGTACTCATTCATTTTGATATGAATTATATATTGGCTAACGTACTATCTTATTTTATTGGCGTCATAAACAGCTACTATTGGAACAAATCGTGGGTGTTTCAAGCAACCGTACATAAATGGATGTTAGCTCAATTTTTCATCGTAAACCTTATTACTTTAGCAGTTAATACAACTTGCTTATTTGTTCTTGTACATTACACACCTGCTAATCCAATAATCGGACAGCTGTTGTCTACTTGTATAGGAATGTTTATCAATTTTTTCCTTAATAAAATATGGACGTTTAAGCATACAAACAATCACTCGATAGGAGGTAAAGCATGAAAGAACTAATTTCAATCGTAGTACCTATGTATTTTGAAGAAGAAGTAGCTAATGAATGCTACAATCGCTTGCTTTCCGTCATGCATAAAAATCATATTAACTATGAATTCATTTTCGTCAATGATGGCAGCACAGATCGAACAATTGAAATCTTAAAAGACGTAGCTGCTATGGATTCTAACGTAAAAGTTATTGATTTTGCTCGTAATTTTGGGCACCAAACTGCCGTAACAGCAGGCATTGATTATGCTCAAGGTGATGCTATCGTTATTATTGATGCAGACTTACAAGATCCGCCAGAAATGATTCCCGAATTAATTGCTAAATGGCAGCAAGGTTATGAAATTGTATATGCAAAGCGCAAGAAACGAAGCGGAGAGACCTTTTTTAAATTAGCCACGGCTAAGTATTTTTATCGCTTTTTAAATTATATGTCCGATATCGAAATCCCTAAAGACACGGGAGATTTTCGTATTATCGACCGAAAAGTAGCGGATGTATTCAAAAAAATGACTGAACGTAATCGTTTTGTACGAGGAATGATGTCTTGGATTGGTTTCAGGCAAACATATGTAGAATATGAGCGCGATGAACGCTTTGCTGGTGAAACAAAATATCCTTTAAAAAAGATGATCAAGTTTGCTTCAGATGGAATTATTGGGTTTTCAACGAAGCCTTTGCGTTTAGTAATGGTTATTGGCTTATTATCGGTTTTTGTATCACTTTTAGTTTTAAGTTATTCGATTGTTGTTTGGCTGATAGGTAAAAACATTCAGCCTGGCTGGACTTCCATTATGGTAGCTATCACCTTCTTTAGCGGTATTCAGCTACTTGGTTTAGGTCTAGTCGGACAATACATCGCAAGAATTTACGATGAAAGTAAAAATAGACCTATTTACGTTGTACGTGAAACCATTAACTTCTCGAAAGCTTCAACAGATTCTCCAAACGTACGTGAAAAAGTATATAGCTAAAAAAACAAGGAAGAAAACAGTTGTTTTCTTCCTTGTTTTTATTCTTTTTGAAGCTGTAAATCACTTGGCGCCCAGTCCGGAATTCCATCATCTTCATCAAATTCAATAATGACATCCGTTACTCCTTTCTCCTGTAAAATACGATTTTCCAGACGATCTTTAATATCATCAGCTTCGGCCACTGTTAAAGAAGGATCAATTTCTACTTTTAATTCAACGTGAAGCTCTTCTCCTTCTTTCATCACCATTAATGTTTGAATATCACGCACTTGTACATCTTGCATGACAATCGCGCCAATTTTTATTTCCATTTCTTTATCTGCTTCACCAAGGGCTCCCGCAGCGTTGTCTAAAAATACTCGTCCTACTACAAAAAACATCATAAGCCCAATTAAAATAGAAGCAATTCCTTCAGCTTGGTGAAAAGGTGTAAACCGTGAAATGAAAACAGCTATTAATGCCAATACGCCTCCTCCAGTAGCTACCAGATCTTCCATAAAAACCAGCTTGGTTGCTGGCTTTGCTTTCTTTAAATGAATAAAGCTTTGCGTAAAAACATTGACCTCTGCGGTATTCATTCCGACATCGTGCAAAATTTCTTTCATTGCCTTAAATAGGACAAACATCTCAAGTAACACCGAGATGCCAAGTACTGCAATATTTAAAATAAAGCCTGAAGACTTCGTCGGATGAAGAATGTGGTGATATCCTTCTTTAATCGTTTCAAACGCCATAATCCCTACTACAAGAACGGCTCCTAATAGAACAAGATTAACCAATCGGCCGAAACCGTTTGGAAATCGTTTAGTCGGGGCTTTTTTACTTAATGCCGAACCTATAAAAACAAAAAACTGATTAGCTGCATCTCCTAAGCTGTGCATCGTTTCAGCAAACATCGCTACATTTCCTGTTAAAGCGAAAGCAATCCCTTTAATAATGGAAATAATGGTATTCACTATAGCGGCCATCATGGCCGATTTATTTCCTTTTCGCAATAATTTAATTAATTCACTCATACAATCCCTCCGTTTGCGCCTTTGATGAGATTCGATTACGGTTAGTGTATGTGAATTTAAAAATTAAAAACCTCCAACATATAAGTTGGAGGTTTTTAGTCATGTTTCATTATTTTTTAAAACGGTACGGTACAGTTGTAACAATTACATTTTTGCGGTAAAGCAAATGTGCTTTTAACAGCAGACTGGACTGATTGTGAAGAATATTTTGCCAACTTTTTTTCGTAATGAATTGCGGAATAACGACCGTAATGGCCATGTTATTTTCTCGCGCTTTTTCCTCAGCCATATCGATGAATCGAAACAGCGGCCGCACTAAGCTGCGGTATTGAGAATGAAACGTAACAATACGAATATCAGGCTGCCACTTCTCCCACTTCTCTTCCATTTTCTTTTCACTTTCTCGATCAAAGGCCACATGCACTGCAATAACGGTATCGCCAATCGTTCGTGCATAATTTAATGAATTTTCTACTACCTTTGTCATTCCTGCTACAGGAACAATGACTACACTTCCTTCAAGCTTTCCAATCTTTTCTCCTTGCTTAATACGAAGCTGCTCTCCTACCGCTTCATAATGCGTATGAATGCGATGAAAAATATAAACGATAACCGGTAAGAAAACTAGCACAGACCATACTTGTGAAAACTTCGTTGTAAACAAAATGATTAACACAGTTAATGTAATAAGCGCACCAATTAAGTTAATGGTTAGCTTCCCTTGCCAGCCGGCCGGCTTTTCTCTAAGCCACTTGACAATCATTCCTGTTTGAGAAAGTGTAAATGGAATGAACACCCCGACTGCATAAAGAGGAATTAATTGCTCTGTCGCTCCTTTAAAAGCTACAATTAAGACAATAGAAGCAATTCCAAGGGTCACAATTCCATTTGAATACCCTAGTCTATCACCCCGAATTTGAAACATTCTCGGCATGTATTTATCAGACGATAAGTTGACAGCAAGCAAAGGAAAAGCTGAAAACCCTGTATTGGCTGCTAGCACTAGAATTAGAGCTGTTGTTCCTTGAATAAAGTAATAAAATCCATTGCGTCCAAACACACTCGATGCAATTTGTGATACAACAGTTTCATCTGCTTTTGGAGAAATGCCAAGCCAATAAGCTAAAAACGTGATCCCAGAAAATAAAACAGCTAGAATACCGCCCATCAGCATTAATGTATGAACAGCATTTTTTGCACCTGGCTCTTTAAAGTTAGGCACTGCATTTGAAATAGCTTCTACACCTGTCAATGCTGAACAGCCTGACGAAAAAGCTTTTAATAATAAAAACAAACTAATACCTGGCACTACTGTACCAAGAGACGTATGAAGCTCAGGTGAAACTTGACCTGTCGCTATTTTAAACAAGCCTACCGCTATTAACAAGATAAGAGCAATAACAAATAAATAAACCGGATAAGCTAATACAGAAGCGGATTCCGTTACGCCTCGTAAGTTTAAGACAGTAATCAAAATAACCAGCAAGCACGCAATTACTACATTGTAATGATGCAGCGTTGGAAAAGCCGAAGTTAAAGCATCGGTTCCTGCTGAAACACTCACGGCAACTGTTAATATATAATCTACCAGCAGTGATCCTCCAGCGATAAGCCCAGGATTTTCTCCTAAATTGGTTTTGGAAACAATATAAGCTCCTCCGCCTTGCGGATACGCATAAATAATTTGACGATATGAAAGAATTAAAGCCGTCAGCAGCACCAATACACCAATCGCAATTGGAATTGAATACCAATAAGCGAGGACACCGACTGTCGCAAGTACAATTAAAATTTGTTCTGTTCCATAAGCCACTGAAGATAAGGCATCTGATGATAAAATAGCAAGTGCTTTAAGCTTACTAAGCTTTTGATCACCTAACTCTTTTGTTTTAAGCGGCTTTCCAATCAATAATCTTTTGAGAACTGAATAGTTCACGTAATTTCCCTCCGATGATTGCTTAGCTACTATTTGCTTTTCGTTGCTAAGCTCAGTTACAAGTTCATGAATAAGTGATATTATTCCTAAAAAATGCCTTTTTATGTTAAAAAAGCGCACAAAAAAAACACTAAGGGTTCTCAGCGTTTTTACACAGCTTAAACCTCCTCTCTAAAACGCTTATGGGGTTAGCTGTCGGATTCGGGCTATGAGAGTAGCCCTACCTTTTAAAAAAGGATTCACCCCAAGTGACAATGCACAAATTTGGGTCCCCCACTTCTGACGAATTAAGCGATAACAGGTCAATATAATTTTCGGTTAAAGGGTATGATTGATAACAAGTTTCGTTCATAACTATCCTTTGTTCTTAGATAATATACTCCCGTACAAATGGTTTGTAAAGCATTATTTTACGTAAACCATAAAATAGTGCTTAAGGCGCTTTTAAGGGGAAAACAAAAGGCCTTCTGTCTGCTTACAGAAGACCTTCTTACGTTAACTTTTTGCTTTTAAAACGGCTGCTAGCTTGTTTTTCGTTTGAGGACCATAAATGCCATCTACATCATAAGGAAGATACACAAGCTGAAAACGTCTGACTGCATCTTTCGTTTGTACTCCATATATTCCGTCTACTGACCCTACTTTAAAATTAACCGCGTTTAATGCTCTTTGAAGCTGTTTCACAGCTTCTCCAGAATCGCCTTGTTTTAAAATTCCATTGGGAAGTGGATATTGTTCAGAAGGTGGTGTTGGAGTAGGTGTTGGTGAAGTTCCTGAAGGAATAACAATTGTTTTTCCAACCTGTAGTGTTAAAGGATCAGAAAGCCCTGTATTCGCTTCTTGAAGCTCCTGTACTGTTATGCCGTACTTCTGTGCAATACTGTACAGCGTATCTCCTTGCTTAATTGTATACGTTTTTTCACCTGGTTCAGAAGGTGATGGATTTGGTGTCGGTGTTGGAGATGGCGATGGATTTGGAACTGCACGACGAGGTAAATTTAAATATACGGCAATTCCTTTTGCATACGATTCACCCATGCTTTTTAAAAAAGCTTCATTTTGAAGAAGTGCTGCATCGGCGCTCCTATCAATAAAAGCTATTTCAGTTAGTACTGCAGGCATATTTGTTAAGCGAAGCACCGCATAATTGGCTGATTTTCGTCCGCGATTCGGATGATTATACGACAGCAGCGTTGCCTGTACTTGGCCGTGCACAATCGATTGAAACGTTTTACTAGCATTGCTAGCGCTTCTATAAACATAATCTTCGTATCCTGTCCCTCCACCGGCATTTACGTGAATAGACATAAATGCATCTGCACCCCACGAATTAGCTTGAGAAGCGCGCTGAGATAACGATAAAAAAGTATCTGTGGTACGGGTAGTTTTAATCGTAAAATCACTGTACGTGCTATTTAAATAGCTTATTAAATATTGTTGAATTTTCAAAACTAAGTTTTTTTCATACAGTCCGTTTGCTCCAACTGCTCCTGCATCTGCCCCACCATGTCCTGCATCAAGATAGATTTTTTTCATATTACTTGTCCCTCCTTATTGTTAACATATGCATGAGGGAAAAAAGTGCTACGTATACTAGCCTACTTAGTGAGAAATTACTAAAAAAGGAGATTGCGACATAACGAAATCACTTCAACCTAAAAACGAACAAATGGGATAAATGTGCTAGTATGGATGGCTTGTTACATCGCTGTTGATTTCCGTGCAAGGCTTCGCTTTCCGCGGGCGGCTGGTGAGCCTCCTCGTCGCTTGCGCTCCTGCGGGGTCTTCACCTATTCCGCTTTTCCCGCAGGAGTCTTCGCCTGCCCTCCAATCAACTGCTAGAAGCAACTAAATAGATGAAATCTACGTTCACCCTACCAATAAAAAAATCCGCACAATTCATCGTGCGGATCTTCCCTCCCCCTAACATACTTTTGGTCCAGCTTCTATTCTGGTTGATTAAAGTATAGATCAGGAGGTTCTATTATTTATAACGTTAGGACCTATTTAAAAAGCAGAACGCCTATAACAATGAGAATAATCCAAATTGGAATGCTTATTAATATGCCTATTACTAAACCTTTAAAAAAATTTCCTTCTTGCATTTTCATTCCATTCCTCTCCAACAGTATTTTCTAATGACACTACGCCTGGCTGAAAATTCTCTGAAGTTATACTGAAGTGCAGAGTGAACACATAAACAATCTCTCTATCTGTTATACACTACTTTTACATATAGATTCAATGAGACAAAAAGCTTATCCTTTTTAATTTATATAACCAAATTCTTTCCTGTATCTAACAAAACAATAAAAAAGCCTCCCGTAAATTGTACGACAGGTAGCTATACTTGTTTTATGAATAGAATAGATTAGTTCAATATCTAATATACGCGTGCAGAATATTATTTATTTTGAAAAACAAAAAAGGCCGAGAGAACGTATAAACGATCTCTCGGCCTTTTAGGAATTAATATTGGCTCATGTATTGGTCACGTTCCCAAGGATGAACTTGTGTACGGAACATATCCCATTCGATTTCTTTCGCTTCAACGAAGTGCTCTGCTAAGTGTTCACCTAATGCAGAAACCATAACTTCGTTTGATTGGAAGCTATCTAAAGCTTGAGCTAATGTTGCAGGTAAATCTACGATACCTTCTTCAACACGCTCTTCTTTTGTCATTACATAGATATTGCGATCGATAGGTTTTGGAGCTTCAAGGTTGTTCTTGATTCCATCTAAACCAGCTTTTAATAGAACAGCCATTGCTAAATATGGGTTAGCAGCTGGGTCTACGCTACGTACTTCAACACGAGTTCCTACGCCGCGAGAAGCTGGGATACGGATTAATGGGCTACGGTTGCGAGCAGACCAAGCAACATAACAAGGAGCCTCATATCCAGGCACTAGACGCTTATAAGAGTTTACAGTAGGATTTGTTACTGCTGTAAAGCTGTGTGCGTGCTTGATGATACCTGCGATAAATTGACGAGCAGTATCACTTAGCTCTAGATTACCGTTTTCATCATAAAATGCGTTTTGACCATCTTTAAATAATGAAACGTTACAGTGCATACCTGAACCATTCACACCAAATAATGGTTTTGGCATAAATGTAGCATGTAAGCCATGTTTACGTGCAATTGTTTTTACAACAAGTTTGAACGTTTGGATATCATCACAAGCTTTTAATGCAGCAGCATATTTGAAGTCGATCTCGTGTTGTCCAGGAGCTACCTCATGGTGAGATGCTTCAATTTCAAAGCCCATTTCTTCAAGCTCTAATACGATGTCACGACGGCAGTTTTCACCAAGGTCAGTTGGCGCTAAGTCGAAGTAGCCACCTTTATCATTTAATTCTAATGTAGGTTCGCCTTTTTCGTCTAATTTGAATAAGAAGAACTCTGGCTCAGGTCCAAGGTTAAAATCAGTAAATCCTAACTCTTCCATCTCTTTTAACACACGTTTTAAGTTATTACGTGGATCGCCATCAAACGGAGTTCTATCTGCATTGTAGATGTCACAAATAAAACGTGCTACTTTACCTTTTTCAGATGTCCAAGGGAAAATAACAAATGTATCAATATCCGGGAATAGGTACATATCTGATTCTTCAATACGTACAAACCCTTCAATAGAAGAACCGTCAAACATCATTTTGTTGTCTAACGCTTTTTCTAATTGACTTACTGGAATTTCAACGTTTTTAATTGTTCCTAAAATGTCAGTGAACTGAAGACGAATATATTTTACATTCTCTTCTTGAACTTTGCGGAAAATATCTTCTTTTGTGTACTTTGCCATCGTGTGATCCTCCCCTAAATCTCTATATAATATTTATAATCTATACCCCTCATATACGAACGGCATAAATATTGATAACTTTATTAATGAAAGAACCTGGACATATCTCCTTGATTTAAAGTTGCTCGATTAAAACGGCCTGCTTGCATAAGTTCTGCACGAAGCATTTTTCGCAACTCATCGTCCGTTAATTCTGGCTTTGCTGTTTCTGCCACAACTTTTTCTTCTTGCTTATGCCCTTTTTGCTCCTTTTGAAGATGAAACAGCTGTTTTACACCTGCTAAGTTTACACCTTGTTCGATTAGATCGCGGATTTCAAGCAGCTTATCAACATCGTTAAATGAGAATAGTCGTCGATTTCCCTCTGTTCTTACCGGTGCAACTAATTCATGTTCTTCATAGTAGCGAATTTGGCGAGCAGACAACTCAGTTAACTGCATCACAATTCCAATCGGGAAAAGTGGCGTATTTCTTCGAATGTTGTCACTCATTTCAGTTCCTCCTTTGGATTAACTATTTACATTGTATGCTATGTTAGTTCACCTGTCAACCGAATGTTAGTAATTCTAACATAAATTTTTCTGAACATTTTTTCTATACAAATAAATAGCACTTCGTTTATTTTTATAGCTTATTTTTTTCCTTCTTAACGGGGAGAAATAATCTTTCTATCTTATAAAAGTTCTTTTGTCAGCAATTGATCTACCGCCATGCATATTGCTACTTTTACGTGAGCATACGTTAACCCGCCCTGCACGTAAGCGACATAAGGCGGCCTGATAGGACCATCTGCCGTAAGCTCGAGGCTTGCTCCTTGTATAAACGTTCCAGCTGCCATAATCACATCATCTTCATACCCTGGCATATAAGCAGGATACGCCGTTACGTGTGAATTAATTGGCGAAGCGAATTGAATTGCCTGACAAAAAGCAACCATTTTATCGCGGTCATCAAACTGAACGGATTGAATTAAATCTGTTCGTTCACTGTCCCACTTCGGTTCACTTTGCATACCAAGCTCTTCAAACATAGCGGATGAGAAAACCGCTCCTTTTAATGCTTGACCTACTACGTGCGGCGCCAAGAAGAACCCTTGATACATTTCTTGCAAGCTATACAGCGTCGCTCCAGCTTCTGCACCGATTCCAGGAGTTGTCATTCGGTATGAACAAGCTTCCACTAGGTCTTTTCGTCCTGCAATATAGCCACCGATTTTAGCAAGACCTCCGCCAGGGTTCTTAATAAGCGACCCCGCCATCAAATCTGCTCCTACATGCGTTGGCTCGATTGTTTCTACAAATTCACCGTAGCAGTTGTCAACAAATACAACAACGTCAGGCTTAATGCTCTTTACAAACGAAATCATTTCTTTTATTTGCGCGACTGTAAAAGAAGGACGAATGCCGTAACCTTTTGAACGCTGAATACCTATCATCTTTGTATGCTCATGAATAGACGCTTTCACTTCTTCAAAATCCACTTGACCTTGCGCTGTTAAATCTACTGATTTATAGCTAATATTATATTCTTTTAAAGAGCCTACGCCGCTTCCTCGTATACCAACAATTTCTTCAAGGGTGTCATAAGGCTTTCCCGTTATATATAATAGTTCATCTCCAGGACGCAGTACACCAAACAGCGATATGCCAATTGCGTGCGTACCTGAAATAATTTGCGGACGCACCAGGCAAGCTTCTGTTCCAAAAACGTCCGCGTATACTTTCTCCAACGTATCGCGGCCTAGATCGTCGTATCCATACCCCGTTGTCGGATTAAAATGTGAATCACTCACTCGATTTTGCTGAAAGCTTTGCAGCACCCGAAACTGATTTGCTTCAATACGCTCGTCAATTTTCTCATGCACGGGCTTAATCTGCTTTTCTACTTTTTCAGCAAGTTCTCGAATGCGTGCCCCGTTTTTTAACTGATCAAACATCATTTCTTTGTTCCTCAACTTTCTTCAAGCGTTTGTAGCTTTTTGTAAAGGGGGTGTTCTTTTGCAATATACCCTTTGCACTGATACTTCTCAGTTTCTTCATTGAATTTTAACGACTCAACAATAGAGACTGTTTTGAGTTCAGCGAGCATTTTCCCTTCATAAGCCGGCAACAGCACATGAAAAAACGCCATTTCTTTTTTCATTTCTTCTTGAATTCTTTCCCCAAGCTTCACTAAATCAGCGGCTTTAAAAGCGCTCATTGATAACGATGTTGAAGCGGATGGGACAAATAGTTCATGTTGCATATCTTCTTTATTATAAACTGTCAGCATCGGAATGTCCGTTACGTTCAGCTCTTCTAGTAAGCGATGCACTGTTTTTTCGTGGTTGTTGTAATCTGGATTAGATGAATCTACCACGTGCAGAACAAGGTCAGCTTCGGTTACTTCTTCAAGTGTTGAACGGAACGCGGCTACTAACGTTGTTGGAAGATCTTGAATAAATCCAACCGTATCCGTTAACAGAGCCGTTAATCCTGACGGAAGCGTATACTGTCTTGTCGTTGGATCAAGAGTTGCAAACAGCTGATTTTCTTCAAAAATACCAGCTTCTGTTAAGCGGTTAAAGATCGTCGATTTACCAGCGTTCGTATAGCCCACAATTGCAATTTGATAGACATGATTACGCTTACGTCTTTCTCGATAACGTTCGCGGTGACTTACCACTGTCTTTAACTGACGCTTAATTTCATCAATTTTACGGCGAATATGTCTGCGGTCACTTTCAAGTTTCGTTTCACCAGGACCTCTTGTTCCAATTCCGCCTCCAAGACGCGACAAAGCGGTACCTTGTCCTACTAACCTAGGCAGCAGATAATTTAATTGAGCAAGTTCCACCTGCATTTTTCCTTCTCGCGTTTGAGCACGCTGTGCGAAGATATCCAAAATCAGCTGCGTGCGGTCAATAACACGCGCAGATAACCCTGCTGACAAATTGCGGATTTGACTCGGTGACAATTCATCATTAAATACAATTAAATCAGGCTCTAACTCTTCTTCAAGAGCCACAAGTTCTTCTACTTTCCCTTTTCCAATATAAGTAGCTGGATGAATGCGATCGCGCTTTTGCGTTAACCTTACCAGCACTTCGCCTTTTGCAGTCTCAGTTAAAGATGCTAGCTCATCCATTGAATATTCAAAACGTTCGTCATCGTCATGAAGCTGACATCCGACTAAAATTACGCGTTCAAGTTCAGTATTCATTTCTGCTGTCAAAGATTTTTCCTTCCCTTACTATTAAATTGACAAATCATTCATATCATATCAAAAAAATGTCCATTTCTCCATCTTTGCAAAAGAGACAGAATACATTGTCTTTTACTAGTTTAACACCCTTTTTAAAATCTATAAAACGATGATTAAAAAAACATTGAAATATCACGAAATTCTGTATACAATTTGAATTGGTTTACTTATCGAAATTTGAATCAGGCTGCCTGATTTTAAAATAATAGTCGCTACTTGGTGAAAACAGAATAAAGGGGATAGCATCATGACTTGGGACGTACTTAGCATTATTGGAACGATTGCCTTTGCAATCAGCGGAGCTTTCATCGCCATGGAAGAGGAGTATGATATTTTAGGCGTTTACATACTGGGAATCGTAACGGCTTTTGGCGGAGGAGCCATTCGAAACCTGCTTATCGGTGTACCGGTGTCTGCCCTTTGGGAACAAGGACTCTTTTTTCAGATTGCTTTATTATCTATCACTGCCACTTTTTTATTTCCAAACAATATCTTAAAACATTGGAAACGATGGGGAAACTTTTCGGACGCCATTGGCCTTGCAGCATTCGCGATTCAAGGAGCGCTTTATGCCACTCATATGAACCATCCGCTTAGCGCGGTTATTGTAGCTGCGGTCTTAACAGGAAGCGGCGGGGGGATTATCCGAGATTTATTAGCACGCCGAAAGCCTACTGTTCTTAAAGATGAAATTTATGCGGTATGGGCGATTATCGCAGGATTTAGCGTAGGGCTGCATATTACAAACACGCCTGTAGAACTTTATACGCTATTTATCTTACTTGTAGGTCTTCGGATGTGTTCATATATTTACAAATGGCGCCTGCCGATTAAAACGATTCGACAACCAAATATATAGAAAAAAGCCTTTCATGACGAAAGGCTTTTTTTCACAGCTGAATATCACTTGACGTTAAAGTTAGAAGCTCGTTGCGCTCAAAGCTTTCTTCTTCTAAAAGCCTCATGGATTGAGTGCGTATGGAACGTTCAATAATGTTTCGCACATATCTACCGTTACTAAAATCCCTAGGCGTCTGATTATACTTTACGTCCATGAAATGATCTTTTAGCTTTTTATAGGCCTCTGTACTAAACTGATACTGCCTGTCATTCATCATGTGACCCGCAATGTCCATCAGTTCATTGACATCATAATCCGGAAAATCAAAAATAAACGGAAACCTAGAGCGCAGCCCTGGATTAAGACTTAAGAAATTTTCCATTTCTCTTGGATAACCAGCTAAAATCAATACAAACTTATCATTTGAATCTTCCATATGTTTGACCAATGTATCAATCGCTTCTTTTCCAAAATCTTTTTCTCCCCCTCTTGCAAGAGAATAAGCCTCATCGATAAATAGAATACCTCCAAGCGCTTTTTTTACAAGATCTCTCGTTTTCTGAGCGGTATGACCAATGTATTCTCCAACTAAATCTGCCCGCTCTGCTTCAATTAAATGTCCTTTAGACAAGATGTTCATATTCAAAAATAATTTACCTAGCAGGCGGGCTACCGTCGTTTTCCCTGTTCCTGGATTTCCTTTAAACATCATATGCAGCGCCTGCTTTCCCGCTTTTAAGCCCTGTTCCTCTCTTTTTTTGTTAATATATAACCACGCATATATTTCTTTTATCATTTTTTTCAATTCTTCCATTCCAACCAGTCCGCTCATTTCTCGTTCAATTTCCCGAAGCGGCTCATGATTTATCACAGCTTTTTTGGCAGGACGCGGAATTGATGTCGTATACGATTTTTCCTTTTTTGTTTCATTATTTAAAATGATATTAATTTGCCCATTATTTTTAAGAGTTATCGGCTGTTCCACCATGTTCACCTCTCGTTTCATCCCACTTCTCTGTATCGCATAGCTGCATGCGATGAACGATACGAAGACAATGATCTCTTATTACCGAAGAAATAATCGTCTATTATAAGGTTTATGTTCAATGAGTAAAAACAATGTTAAGAAACTTTTCTAAGCCTTTATTTGCATAAAAAAAAGCATCCGAATATGCGGATGCTTCTCTTTAATCTCTATTCAAGTTCTACTGTAATATTTTTATTTGGTACAAATGTCGAAATAGCATGTTTATAAATCAGCTGTTGTTTTCCTTCAGATTCAATTAGCACAGTAAAATTATCAAATCCTTTAATTAGTCCTCTTAACTGAAAACCATTTAAAAGAAATACCGTCACATAGATATTTTCTTTACGTAATTGATTTAAAAATTGGTCTTGAATATTAACTGATTGTTTCATTATTCGGCCTCCTCGTTTCTCTATCTGTTTACTTAATTCGCTTCTTTCTTCAGCTTTCCTGCAATATATGTAAAAATTTCAGCAAACTTTTCGGGAAATTTGTCAACTTCCATCTCTATCCATTTTACAGGCATTTTATTTCGAAACCACGTTAACTGACGCTTTGCATATCTGCGTGAATTTTGTTTCAACTGTTCAACGGCTTCTTCGAGCGTACAGCGTCCCTCAAAATAAGCATAGAGCTCTTTGTAGCCGATAGCTTGAATTGATTGTACATCATGAAGACCACTTTCGTACAATGATTTGACTTCCTCAAGCAGTCCAGCCTGCATCATCATATCGACTCGGTGATTAATTCTCTCATATAATACGTCTCTATCCATTGTAAGTCCAATAATGCTTACGTCATATAATAACTCTTGCGACTGTTCTTTTGTATAGTCACTGAATTTCTTGCCGGTTACTTCATAAACTTCAAGGGCTCTGATTACACGGCGATGATTGTTTTTATGGATAGCAGCTGCACTGTCTGGGTCAATCTCTTTTAGCTTTTCATACAGGGGGTCAATGCCATGAGCTTTAATGAATACTTCCATTCGTTCACGAACTTTTTCATCACTAGGAGTTTCTGTGAACTGATAATCATAAATAACGGATTGAATATAAAGACCCGTCCCTCCAACAATCATCGGCATTTTTCCTCTAGCGTGAATATCATCGATTTGTTTTCTTACAATCTCTTGAAATTCTGCCACAGAAAACGATTCATCTGGTTCCTTAATATCGATCAGGTAATGGGGAACACCCTGCATCTCTTCTTCTGACACCTTTGCTGTTCCGATATCCATCCCTTTATAAATTTGCATGGAATCACCTGAAATAATTTCTCCGTCTAACTGTTTGGCAAGTTCAATGCTCAATTTTGTTTTACCAACCGCAGTTGGTCCAATAATGACAATAAGTTTTGGTTTCTCTCCCGTCATAACAACACTACTTTCATCTATAGGCATTCACATCATTCCATTTTATCCAAATGGCCATGATTTATTCAACAAAACGGCTAGCTGCAGCTAGCCGCATTGCCTACATCACTCGCTTAAACATTTTTTCCATTTCATACGTCGAGTGATGAATAATAATTGGTCGTCCGTGCGGACACGTAAATGGATCTGTTGTTTTTCTCAACGTTTCAAGTAAAGCAAAAATCTCATCGTTTCGCAAATGATGATTCGCTTTAATCGATCCTTTACAGCTCATCATAATAGCCGCTTCTTCTCGTAACTTTTCGATATTGACTCTTTTCATCGTAAAGATTTGCTGAATCATTTCTTCAATGGTTTCCTGTTCCTCTCCTTTTGGAAACCACTGCGGATGTGAACGAACTATATAGGAGTTTTGTCCAAACGGTTCTAAAAAGACTCCTACTTCAGCAAGCATGTCTTTGTATTCTTCTAAAATCAAGGCTTCATTTCCCGAGAACTCTAGCGTAAGCGGCATAAGCAGTTCTTGAACTTCTGAATCTACTTCTCCAAGCTTTCGCTTAAAATATTCGTACTTAATTCTCTCCTGCGCCGCGTGCTGATCAATAATAAATAATCCTTTTTCATTTTGTGCCAAAATATACGTTCCGTGCATTTGGCCAATTGGGTACATCGCAGGAACACGCGGTTCTGGCTGCTCTTTGGCTGAACGGGTTGGTTCTAGAATAGGGACATTTTCTTCCACTGATTCTTCATAGTGTTCTATTTCTCGAAACGTTGGTTCAAGTTCTTCATCTTGGCGTATGACCTCTGTTTTAACAGGCGGCATGATCTCGTCTACACGAGCAGGAGCCTCCTTAAAGCTAGGCTCGCGAACCGTATCAGACGGCTGATAGCCAGATGGTTTAGACTGATGATCAAATGTAAAGATCTGCTGCTCAGTTGGCTGAACAGCTGATTTTGACTTAGTTGGCACTACAGCATCCGGAATTAACTGCTGCTTTTTAAAAGCAGCTTTCACTCCTTGTTCAATAAGCTCAAACAGCTCCGCTTCTTTACTTAAACGCACTTCTAGTTTCGCTGGATGAACATTCACGTCCACTAATAAAGGGTCCATTGTAATGGTTAAAAACACGATTGGAAAACGGCCGATTGGTAAAAGGGTATGATAGCCCTGCTGTACCGCTTTTAACAGCCCGTAGTTTTTAACAAACCGACCGTTAATAATGGTGGACATATAGTTACGAGAAGCTCTTGTAATTTCAGGAAGAGCAACGTAACCATTCACTTCATAATCAAGTGACTGAACATTAATCGGAATCATTTTTTTGGCTACTGCCATTCCATAAATAGCGGCAAGCACTTGGCGCACATCTCCGCTCCCGTTTGTATACAGAAGCTGTCTTCCTTGATGCATCAACCTAATTGAAACTTCAGGATGAGACATCGCAAGACGATTGACGACATCCGTTACGTTACCAAGCTCCGTGTTTACCGTCTTCATATATTTTAAACGTGCAGGTGTGTTGAAAAATAAGTTTTCAATAACAAGTTCGGTACCTTTTCGGCTTGACGTTAATTCGTGATGAACGATTTCTCCGCCTCTGAGTTTAAGATGAGTGCCGGCTTCTTCTCCCGTACTCGTTTTAAGTTCAAGCATTGAAACCGAAGCAATACTTGGCAAAGCTTCACCGCGAAATCCTAACGTTCGAATTCGAAATAAATCTTGTTCTGTTTTGATTTTACTTGTCGCATGTCTTTTAAAAGCGGTCAAGCAGTCTTCCGAAGCAATGCCGTCTCCATTATCCAATATCCGAATTTTTGAAAGTCCAGCTTCTTCTAGCTCAATTTCAATAACTGTACTGTTTGCATCAATAGCATTTTCGACTAGTTCTTTCACCACCGAAGCAGGTCGTTCAACAACCTCTCCGGCAGCAATTTTATTTGAAAGTTCGTCTGAAAGCTGCACAATTTTACCCACAGACTCACTCCTCTCAATCTATTTCTTCTTTAATGATTTTTGCAGTTCATACATCGCATTCATTGCGTCTAAAGGCGTCATTTCTAAAATATCCAGCTCTTTTAAACGATCTATAATTGCTTTTTCCCGTTTCGAAAGCGCAGGCTTTTCTTTTTTCTCTTCTATTTCAAAGAACGAAAGCTGATTGGCTTCATCTGCTTTTTTATTATCTGCACGTTCTTCTTGAACCAAAGAAGCACCTTCTTGTGGAACTTGTTGTGTCATCTCTTCTCTTTTTGGAGCCTGATGTACAGGTTCACGCTCAGAAGATTGTTCTAAATCGTGTAAGATGACGCGAGCTCGCTCTAGAAGCGGATCTGGAAGTTCCGCTAGTTCCGCTACGTGAATACCATAACTTTTATCTGCGGCACCATCTTTGATTTTGTGTAAAAAGACGACTTTCCCATTTTTTTCAACCGCGCTTACATGAACATTTTTAAGCGCAGGAAGCGACTCATCGAGTACGGTTAATTCATGATAATGAGTAGAAAATAGTGTCTTACAGCCAATATGTTCATGAACGTATTCAATAATTGCTTGAGCAAGAGCCATTCCGTCATACGTAGACGTGCCGCGTCCAATTTCATCTAACAGAATTAGACTCGACTGAGTGGCATTTGTCACTGCATTTTTCGTTTCTAGCATCTCGACCATAAACGTACTTTGACCTGAAATTAAGTCATCGGCTGCTCCGATACGTGTAAACACTTGATCAAAAATCGGCAGAACCGCTTCGTCTGCTGGCACAAAACAGCCAATTTGAGCTAATATCGCCGTTAAAGCGACCTGACGCATGTACGTACTTTTACCAGACATATTGGGTCCTGTAATCAGTAAAATTGAACTATCATCCGTCATTTGACAGTCGTTTGGCACATATTCCTGCGAATTCATTACTTTTTCTACCACTGGATGGCGTCCATTTTGAATCGAAATATCTTCACTTGAAAAAATAGGCTTCGTGTAATGACGTTCTTCACTGATTTTTGCAAAGCACTGCAGTACGTCAAGCTCACTTACTTTTTTAGCGAGTTCTTGCAGCCTTGGAATATATGCTTTTACTTCTTCACGAATTTGTAAAAACAATTCATATTCCAGCTCTACAATTTTCTCTTCCGCTTCTAAAATCAGCGCTTCTTTTTCTTTCAGCTCAGGCGTAATAAAACGCTCTGCATTGGTTAACGTCTGTTTTCGTTCATACATTCCTTCAGGCAAAAGATGCAGATTTGCCCGTGTTACTTCTATATAATAGCCGAACACGCGATTATAACCAATTTTCAGTGAGCGAATCCCAGTTTTCTCACGCTCTTGCTGTTCAAGTGACGCAATCCACGTTTTTCCGTTTCGGCTTGCATCTCGGTATTGATCAAGCTGTTCATGATAGCCGTCATTAATAATGTCTCCTTCTTTAATTGACAAAGGAGGGTGCTCTTTTAATCCTCTTTCAAGAAGATTAGCTAATCGCTCACAAGGATCAATGTCTTCAACAAGCTTTGTGGCATAAGGATGATTCAAACGATTCACAACCTCTTGAATATGAGGCACATTTTGCAATGATTTTTTTAATTGAATTAAATCACGAGCATTTACATTACCAAAAGCTACTCGACCAGCTAAGCGTTCTAAATCATATACGTCTTTTAACAACTCACGCAGTTCTTCTCGTTCAAAAAACTGTTTCATTAAGACATCTACCATATTCAAACGATTATCAATATCCGCTTGTTTTAAAAGTGGACGGTCAATCCAATTTTTTAATAAACGGCCGCCCATTGCCGTAACGGTCTGATCTAATAACCATAGAAGCGAGCCTTTCTTTCCTTTTGAACGAATTGTTTCGGTTAACTCTAAGTTTCGCTTAGAGAACAAATCAATTTTCATATATTCATTGATTTGATAAAACTGCACGGGCTGTAAATGTTCAAGCGAACGCTTCTGCGTGCGAGTTAAATACTGAAGAATACGCGCAAACGTTGTAATAAGCTTTTGCTGCTGAAGCGACTCTACTAAATAATCTAGCCCTTCTACTTGCTCTGTACTATTCTCATAAGAAATTGTAATCGTCATGCGCTCTTTTAGTGTTTGTAATAAGTCAGCAGGAAACTCAGAGCTTACAACGACTTCTTTTGCTTCTTTTGCATAAATCTCTGAGACGATATCGTGAAACGAACTAACAAGCGTTACGCTGTTTTCTCCCGTAGACAAATCAGAAAGAGCAAGACCAAACGTTTGATCCTCGAACGCAGTAACAGAACAAATATAGTTATTTTCCTTTTCATGCAGTCCGCGTTCGTTCATCAGTGTTCCGGGTGAAATCACCTGCACCACTTCTCGCTTTACAACCCCTTTTGCATGCTTAGGGTCTTCTACTTGCTCACAAATAGCTACTTTAAATCCCTTTTCAATTAAACGCTCGATATACGTAGGAGCAGAGTGATACGGAACCCCGCACATCGGAATTCTCTCTTGTCCTCCTCCGTCTCGACTTGTTAATGTTATTTCAAGTTCTTGAGAAGCTGTCGTAGCATCTTCAAAGAACATTTCATAAAAATCACCTAATCTAAAAAATAAAAAGGCATCTTGATACTCTGCCTTAATTCTCAAATATTGCTGTATCATTGGCGTATACGCTGCCATACTATTCCTCCATACCACATCTAGTTGTGCGTTTTTGCTACACGTATTATAACATAAGTCTTTCTTAAACTTAATTTATTCAAATAGAACAATCTTCAATTTCTTTTCATCACATAAATAAAAAAGCTTCGGACAAAGGAAGAAGCTTGTCCGAAGCTTTTCATTATTTACTGCTGTTTAAATGACTGTGCTTACGTCCGTATAAGAAGTAAACCGCTAGCCCTAGTACAAGCCAAATTGCGAAACTAATCCATGTTAACTTTGGAAGCTGAAGTGCTAAGTATAAACAGAACACAAAAGCTAAAATTGGAATCACCGGCACAAACGGTACGCGGAAACCAGTCGATTCTGAAGTCTGTTTTGATTTACGTAAATATAAAATTCCAATTGATACGGTCATGAAAGCAAAAAGAGTACCGATGTTTGTTAACTCTGCCAATCTTCCTAATGGTACTAAACCAGAGAAGATAGATACTAGTAAACATGTAATCCACGTATTTACTACCGGCGTTTGTTTTTTCTCACTGATTTTTGAAAAAGGCTTTGGCAATAGACCATCTCGACTGATTGCATAGAATAAACGAGTTTGTCCATACATCATAACGAGTAACACCGTTGTAATACCAACAATTGCTCCTAATGAAATGAATCCTGCTACCCAGTCTTGGTTAATGTAGCTTAAAGCAAATGCTACAGGGTTTTTGACATTTAATTCTGTATAAGGTACGATCCCTGTTAAGATAAGCGATACGACGATATAAAGGACTGTACAAATCGCAAGAGATGCAATGATTCCGATCGGCATATCTCGCTGAGGCTTGCGTACTTCCTCGGCCGCTGTTGCTACAGCATCAAACCCAATATAGGCGAAGAATACAGTTGCTGCTCCTGTTGCTACTCCTGAGAAACCAAACGGCATAAACGGCGTCCAGTTTTCTGGTTTAACATAGCTGACTCCTACTACGATAAATAGAAGCACGACAGCCAGTTTTATAATAACCATGATAGCATTAAAACGTGAAGATTTTTTTACACCTTGCGTTAAAAGTAATGTGATTAAGAAAACAATCATAATTGCTGGAACATCAATATATGTGCCGTTTGCAGGATTGTATGCACTTGTTAAAGCTTTTGGAAAATGTATGCCAAATCCTGCTAACAATCCTTGAAAATAACCCGACCATCCGCTGGCTACAGCTGATGAAGCAAGACCGTATTCCAAGATCAGGTCCCACCCTAAAATCCAAGCGATTAATTCACCGAATGTTGCATAACTGTAAGTGTATGCACTTCCTGAAACGGGGACTGTTGAAGCAAACTCTGCATAACAAAGAGCTGCAAACACACACGCAAGTCCTGACATAATAAAGGAAATAACTAAAGCTGGACCGGCATGTTCAGCTGCTGCTACGCCTGTTAATACAAAAATCCCCGTTCCGATAATGGCTCCAATTCCTAACATCGTTAAATCAAAAGCACCTAAATCCTTTTTTAATTTAACACCTTTAGAGTTGGTTTCACTAATTAACGTTTGAATTGATTTTTTACGAAATAAGCTCATAGTAAACCCCCAAAAAATACTTATCTGATATAACTAAATTTTCTGAAAATTAATGCATTATTTTCTTTAGATTTACTATACACTGCCCATTCGACAAAAAGCAATATATTTTTTTGTTTTTATAGAATTTTCTTAAAATAGTAAAAATAAAAAAACTAGGAAGAACTTCTTCCTAGTTACTCATCGTCTCCTAATATAAAATCAGGATCTAAATCTTCAAATTCGTCGTCATCTACGTCTAAATCAAACTCGTCTTCATCATCGCAGCCTTTCGGGTTCACCGCAACGCAAACCTTAGTTTCGCCAATCACTTCTGCCAATAATTCTCTCTCTACTTGAACAATTGTTTTATTACCATTTGGTGAAATTGTGCACTCTAAGCAATTTGGCTGTTGCAGCACTCGAACAATTACTTCATAATCGTCTCCAATCGAATCTTCATCTTTATAGCGCAGCTTAATATTATCTTTGTATGATACGGTTTCCGTCCAAACTTCGGTTTTTGTATTATTATTGTACGAATACCAGATGTTAATATCATATCTGCCGTCAACTTCTACATTGCTGCCGCTTTTTTTTGCTTTGTACTCATGGTTAATCACCCAGCACCCCAAGATGCTTGTTGGTCGATTTTTCGGTGCAAGCGTATGAGACGATTGTGTAAACTTGCGACCTTTACCTACGACTGCTTTTGTAATAATTTCTCTATAGTGTTGTGACATGTGAGCATACCCTCCTCAAACTATCTTCATTTCATCCTATGCAGGCTCATTCACTTGTTTGCACATTATTTTTAAGAAACTAGGTTTAAGGCATAAAAAACCTATGTTCCATTGTATGCAAGGATATAGAAAAACGTGACAATTATTAGAGAGAAAATCTGCCCAATTTTCATGCCGCGTGATGCACAAAAAAATGCCTCAGCAAATTGCTGAGGCATTTTTTCTTTATGAGCAGCTAGACCCAGGGCTGTTTCGCACCTGTGAACCCGTTTCACCGCGCAGTAAATCACCATCTGTTGACACAATAATCTCATCGGTTACTGTGGTTGAAATAGTGTTAGCAACAAGTTGAAGCAAATCATTCACGTTCATTTGAGACTCTTGAAACTGCTGAATAATCGGCAGTTCATCGAGCTCTTGCTGCAAGCGATCGATTTTCGCCTCGACTTGTTTTAACGCTTCTGCTTTACCGTAGTGTTGGAAATTGACAGCTTGTTTTTGCAAGCTTTTAATGCTTGCAATGGTTTCACGCACTTTTTGGTTTTCGTTAAGCTGAGCTTCGGCACGCTTGAAGAAATCTACTTCTTCCGTTTCAGCAATCATTTTTGCCAGCTCTTGAGCACGTTCAATTACGTCACTCTTATTATACTGCGCCATATTACTTCACCTCTGCTGTTTCTTCTACCATTTCCCCATTTAATGTCCATGTTTTGGCTTTTGTAACTTTTACTTTTACAAGTTGACCAATCACTGACTTAGGTGCTTTGAAGTTTACAAGCTTACTTTTTTCAGTATAGCCTGCTAGTACTTCAGGGTTATTTTTACTTTCACCTTCTACTAATACTTCGACAACTTTACCTTCATATTCCTTCAATTTCTTTGCAGAAATTTCATTTACAAGAGCATTTAAGCGCTGAAGACGCTCTTTTTTCACTTCCATTGGTACATTGTCTTGCATCTTAGCAGCCGGAGTACCTTCACGAGGTGAGTAAATAAACGTGTACGCACTATCAAATTCAACCTCACGATATAATGACATCGTTTCTTCAAACTGCTCATCCGTTTCATTTGGGAAACCAACAATAATATCAGTTGTTAATGATGCTGTTGGAATAGCTTCTTTAATTTTACGAACAAGCTCTAAATAATGTTCACGAGAATATTTTCGTGCCATAATTTTTAAGATGTCGCTGCTTCCTGATTGAACAGGTAAGTGAATGTGGTCGACAAGATTTCCGCCTTTAGCAAGAACTTCAATTAAACGGTCATCAAAGTCACGAGGGTGACTTGTTGTAAAACGAATACGCGCAACGTCAATTTTGCGGATTTCATCCATTAAATCCCCTAAGCCGTACGTCATGTCTTCAAAATCTTTTCCGTATGCATTAACGTTTTGGCCTAAAAGCGTAATTTCTTTATAGCCTTGAGCAGCTAAATGACGGACTTCTTGGATAATGTCTTCTGGACGACGGCTTCGTTCTTTCCCTCGCGTATATGGGACGATACAGTACGTACAGAACTTGTCACAGCCGTACATGATGTTAACCCATGCTTTAACGCTGCCTTTACGTGCTCTTGGAAGGTTTTCAATAACATCCCCTTCCTTAGACCATACTTCAATCACCATTTCTTTTGCTAAGTATGCTTCGTTTAAAATGTGAGGCAAACGGTGAATGTTATGTGTACCAAAAATCATATCCACGTGCTGATGTTTTTGTAAAATTTTATTTACAACTGACTCTTCTTGAGACATACATCCGCAGACGCCGATTAATAATTCAGGGCGCTCTCGCTTTAAGGCCTTCAAGTGTCCTAATTCACCAAACACTTTATTTTCCGCATTTTCACGGATCGCACACGTATTCAATAAAATAACATGAGCATCTTCAACAGAGTCAGTTGGCTCGTAGCCAAGGCCTAGAAAAATACCAGCCATTACTTCTGTATCGTGCTCATTCATTTGACAGCCGTACGTACGAATATAAAACTTACGTCCCTGTCCCATCCCATGAAACTGTTCATCGATTGCAAAATCATTGTGATAGGAAACTTCTTCTTTTCCTCGTTTTTTCGCATCTTTTAAAGAAGGCGGCATGTATACTGTTTGAAAATATTTGCTGTAATCCTTTTCGGATTTTTTGTCCGCTGGATTAACTTGGTTGCTTTCTAAACGTTGTTTTTCGTTCATAAAAAAATCTCCTTTCGCCATGACAATTGTCACGTTGCACCTGTAAATCGCAAAAAAATGTGACAGCCTTATGCTTATGCATAAAACTCATCACATTAACATAGTATATAACTTTCAAGTAGCGAACACAATCATATACCTGTTTTCTATACCTGTTTCGTTAAAAATTCGTTCGACTTTCGAAACATTTATTAAATTACAAAAAGAGATTGATATATAACTAAATTAATCTATTTTAGAGACGAACAAATGAGATAACAGAGTTCATGTAAATCGCTTATTCCACCTCTGTTGATTTCCGTGCAAGACTTCGCTTTCCGCAAGCGGCCGATGAGCCCCCACCTTACTCTCCACTCAACAGGTAGAAGCAGCTGCGTACATGAAACCTACGTTCGCTATCACTATGAAAAAATCCGAACGAGTTGGATTCTCCATTAAGAATCGCAATTCATCGTTCGGATTTCCCCTCTACGAAACTGCTTTTGTTGCAGCCTCTTTTACATAAATTCAGCTACTAGCTCATCAAATTTTTCCTCAGTCATGCCTAAGTCCGCTTTTGACAGCGGCTCTTCACTATAACCGTGAACAAGCTGCTGATACGACGGCTGATGCGCATTTTGATAAATAAGCCCTGTTACTAAACCGTTATGCTCCATTAACGTCTGCATAGCTTGCATACGATTGTTTGCATCATAACCTTCAATTGTGCTAAGACTAGTTAGGTTTTCTTTAAACCAATCATACGTGTTCACTTTGTTATACGTTACGCACGGGCTAAATACGTTAATTAAAGAAAAACCTTTATGCTGGATACCTTGTTCAATTAAGCTTGTTAACTCTTTTAAATTCGTTGAAAAGCTTTGAGCCACAAACGTTGCCCCAGAAGTTAACGCAAGCTCCATAACAGATAAAGACGACTCGATTGATCCTTCAGGCGTACTTTTTGTCTTGAATCCTACTTCACTGCGAGGAGATGTTTGTCCTTTTGTTAAACCATAGATTTGGTTATCCATTACGATATACGTTACATCGATGTTTCGGCGAATCGCATGTACCGTGTGTCCCATACCGATAGCAAACCCATCTCCATCACCACCAGATGCGATAACGGTTAAGTCACGATTAGCCATTTTTACACCTTGAGCGATTGGAAGCGCACGTCCGTGAATACCGTGAAAACCATATGAATTAATATAACCAGAGATACGTCCAGAACATCCAATACCTGAAATAACAGCAAGCTCATGAGGTTCTAAACCTACGTTAGCAGATGCGCGTTGAATGGCTGCTTGTACGGAGAAATCTCCACACCCCGGACACCAGTTAGGTTTTACACTGTTACGAAAATCTTTAAACGTTGCCATTTAACACAAACATCTCCTTACTTTTTGCGTATACTTCTTGCGGAAGAAATGGATTTCCATCATACTTCAATACGCTTTGAATTTTATCATGACTTGCAATATTCATTTTTAAAATATTAGCAAGCTGTCCAGTAGCATTGTTTTCAACGACGACTACTTTTTTAGCTCCTTGCACGTAAGGAAGCAGTTCGTCAGCTGGGAAAGGATGAATCAAACGAATGTGAGCATGGTTGACTTTTATACCATCCTGTTCCAAACGTTCCATTGCCTCTTCAATGACTCCTCGCGTCGAATTAAATCCAACAAATAAAATATCAGACTCTTTTTCATGGGAATGGACATGAATTGGCGTATTAAAACGAATTCCTTTTGTTTTACGAAGACGCTTATTCATTTGATCATCGCGGTTCACTGGAGATTCAGATGGCTTTCCTGTCTCATCATGTTCTACTCCCGTTACGTGATGAATACCATGCTTCATTCCTGGAATGACGCGTGGTGATACGCCGTCTTCTGTTACGCGGTAGCGCTTGTAGTATTGTTTTTCTTCTAGCTCTTCTAGTTCTCCTTGCTGAAGCTTACCGCGGCGGATTTCAACGCGGTTATAGTCAAGCGGCTCTACTGATTGCTTCCCAAGTGAAAGCTGTAAATCCGTTAGCATAATAACTGGACACTGATATTCTTCTGCTAAGTTAAACGCTTCAATCGTATCGTAGAATGCTTCTTCAACCGTACTTGGCGCCATGACGATCTTTGGAATTTCACCGTGCGTACCGTAAATCATGGCCATTAAATCGGACTGTTCTTGCTTAGTTGGAAGCCCTGTACTTGGACCGCCGCGCTGCGTATCTATAATAACAACAGGCTGCTCAGTGATGCCCGCTAATCCAATCGACTCCATCATTAAGGATAGACCAGGTCCAGCTGATGCAGTCAGCGCACGTACGCCTGCATAGTTAGCTCCGATAGCCATCGTACATGCTGCGATTTCATCTTCTGTTTGAATAACGGTTCCACCAAATTGAGGAAGCTTTTTAATTAAGTATTCCATAATTTCTGAAGCAGGAGTAATTGGATATGCTGGCATAAAACGAGCGCCACCGGCTAAAGCACCTAACGCAATTGCATCGTTTCCAATCATAAACATACGTTTTTTACCATCCGCTGGATCTAGTTTCATTGTTTCTAATTGTTCGCCTAGCTGTTCACGAATGTAATCTGCACCTTTTTTAATAGCCTCCATGTTTTTTTGTACAACTTTTTGGCCTTTTTTGCCGAAGATTTCAAGCACTACTTCTTCAAATACTTCTGTGTCAATATGAAGCACAGCACTTGAAGCGCCCACAGCAACCATGTTCTTCATTAGCGACGTTCCTAATTCCGTTGCAATTTCCGTAAACGGAACAGCATATAGCGTAGCAGTTGTACATGTTTCGGGCAGACTTGGGTTGAATTTCGCATCTGCAATTACAACGCCTCCTACGCGCAGCTCATGGACGTTTACATCGATTGTTTCCTGATCGAACGCAACTAAAATATCCAAATCATCTGACACAGATCGAACCTGAGTTGTACTCACTCGGATCTTATTATTTGTATGTCCACCTTTGATACGAGAAGAAAAATGACGATAGCCGTATAAGTAATAACCTAATCGATTTAAAGCGGTTGAAAAGATTTCTCCCGTACTTTCGATTCCCTCACCCTGCTGTCCGCCAACTTTCCATGAAAGTTGCTGTACCATAAATCAACGCCACTCCTTTAATTGCTCTTAATATAGAAATCTATTTTATTGATAAAAACTGAAAAAAGTAAATTAGCAAACGATTTCATTTGCTTCTGCATTTCACGAACCAAAATCATTCGCAAAACTCCCACAGCACCTTGTCGCTGTACAGGATACGTTTCTGCTTGAGCAGCTCCATAATCCGTTTTCAATTTTATTCCGATTGCCAGAAAAATGCAACCCTTTCCATTGAATTCTCAATCGTTTTAATTATATTTATATTTAATGAATAAGATGAAGTTTTTTAATGATCTTTTCTGTCTTCAAATGAGGCATTAGTATATAAATATCTTCCATAAAAAAAGAGCTTTTCCAAGAAGAAAAAGCTCTTTTTTTATTAGCTGCATACACGATCAGCAAAGTTTTGAAACAGAAAACGTTTTACCTGCTCCTCAGTGTAATGCTTAAGGAGTTCTTCGATTAAATTCGTATACTGTTCATATCTTCCGAGACGATGAACCGTTTTGTCAATGCCGTCAAAGTCAGAGCCAAAACCAACGGAGTATTCGCCTCCTCTTTCACACATGTAATCAAGGTGACGGATCACATCCGCTATTTGCGCTTTGGCAGAGCTCGTTAAAAATTCAGGGACAAACGTAATGCCAATCACGCCGTTTCGCTTTATTAAAGCATGAATTTGATCGTCTCTTAAATTCCGGGGATGAGAACACAATACGTGTGAATTGGAATGAGTAGCCACTACATATTGCGCTAGCTCAATCACATCCCAAAAACCTCTTACCGATAAATGAGAGACATCCGTCCACACTTTATGTTCATTATTCAATTCAACAACTTCTCTTCCAAAAGAAGATAACCCCGCGCCTCGAGGTTCTAAAATACCGTCACACACAGCATTGCTGTAATTCCATGTCAAACCTACTGAACGTACACCCAGTGAAAAAAGTGTCTTTAAACGAACTAAACTGGTATCAATGGCATCGCACCCTTCAAGCGTCAGCATTGCTCCTATTTCCCCTTTTTTTAAGCTATCTATATCGTGCTTTGAACGAACCCATTTCACACCGGGAAGCGATAAAATATGACTCTGAAACAGCTGGATCATTTCTAACGCAACATCAAAGCGCTGAGCTGCCGGAACCGCTTCTGGAATATAAATAGCGAATAGCTGAACTTTCCCTTTTGCTTTTTTTATTCCTTCTAACGTCACATGCAGCGCTAAATCATATGTAAAAGATAAACGTTTATTTAACCAGAGCTTCATCAATACATCACAATGAGCATCAAATATCACAACCCACACCCCTTTAGCTCTATACAAAAAGGACCTGTTTGGCTTCTATGCTTTACAGGTCCGTGGTTTTTATAATTATCGCGGCTCTACAATTAATTTAATGGCTGTTCGCTCTTCTCCATCAATTTGAATATCTGTAAAAGCTGGGATGCAGATTAAATCAACCCCACTTGGTGCAACGAACCCTCTTGCGATTGCTACAGCTTTTACTGCTTGATTAAGCGCCCCGGCCCCAATGGCTTGAATTTCTGCTGCGCCGCGTTCGCGCAGCACGCCTGCTAAGGCACCAGCAACTGAATTTGGATTAGACTTTGCTGAAACTTTTAATATTTCCATATCTAGCTCCTCCTTATTCTTTACAATGTATGATGAGAGATCATTAGACCAATGACTTAATTGATTTCAATGTTACTATATTCACGATATGTCAAACGTATTCCTGCTTGTTTTTCCTAAATATTCAAAAACTTATATTTCTACACCTTTCTTTTTTCTTTTTACGTTTTTGACAAAATAAAAAAGCCAACGTATCGTCTTTCGACACATTGACTTTTTCCCTTTATTCAAAAAACGGATGGTCTTCGTTGATTAAAATTCGCTCTGTTTTTGTTGCTTTCCCCGTCTTTTGATCAATATCAATAATGATTCCACTAAGCTGCGTTCTTCCTTCTTTTGGCACTTCAAATCGAACAGGAAGAGACGTTAAAAAACGCTTAATAACAGCTTCGCGCTCCATTCCTAAAATACCGTCATAAGGTCCCGTCATTCCTACGTCAGAGATGTAGGCTGTTCCTTTTGGCAATATACGATTGTCAGCTGTTTGAACGTGCGTATGAGTGCCGACAACAGCGCTGACACGACCGTCCACATACCAGCTAATCGCTTGCTTTTCACTTGTTGTTTCAGCATGAAAATCAATAAAAATAAGCGGAGTGCGCTGACGTGCTTCTTCAATCAGTTCATCTGCTTTTTGAAATGGACAATCAAGCGGAGCCATAAACGTGCGCCCTTGTAAATTAATCACGGCTACCTCAAGCTGATTGTACGTAAAATACGTAATTCCCTTGCCCGGTGTACCTTCAGGAAAATTAGCTGGACGAACAAGATTTTTTGCATCGTCAATAAAATCAAAAATTTCACGTTTGTCCCACGCGTGGTTACCAAGGGTAATAATGTTAGCCCCTGCTTGTAAGAACTGACGATAAATCTTTTCGGTAATGCCTTTTCCTGAAGCAGCATTTTCTCCATTCACAATTGTAAGTCCCGGAGAATATTTTCTTTTTAATCTTGGTAAATATTCTTCAACCATTTCACGGCCCGGAGAACCAACTACGTCTCCAATAAATAAAATTCTCATGTAAAAGCTCCTATACTTCATTCTTAATCTGCAACTTCATCTCTACGAAAAAAAATAAAGTGGCGAAACGCCACTTCATTTTTATTTTGCATACTCTACTGCTCTTGTTTCACGAATAACGGTTACTTTGATGTGGCCAGGATAATCCAGCTCATCTTCAATTCGTTTTCGGATATCTCGAGCAAGTCGATGCGCTTCTAGATCACCAATCGTATCTGGTTTCACCATAATACGAACTTCACGCCCTGCTTGAATCGCAAATGATTTTTCAACGCCTTCATAAGACTCTGAAATTTCTTCTAACTTTTCAAGACGACGAATGTAGTTTTCTAACGTCTCACTGCGAGCACCTGGTCTTGCAGCAGATAATGCATCCGCTGCTGCAACTAGTACAGCAATGATTGATGTTGGTTCTGTATCTCCATGGTGAGAAGCAATCGCGTTAATAACAACCGGATGTTCTTTATACTTGGTAGCTAATTCAACACCGATTTCTACGTGACTTCCTTCTACCTCATGATCAATTGCTTTACCAATATCATGTAACAATCCTGCTCGTTTGGCTAACGTTTCATCTTCACCTAATTCAGCAGCCATAAGTCCTGATAAATGAGCTACTTCCATTGAATGTTTCAGCACATTTTGACCATAGCTTGTTCTGAATTTTAAGCGACCAAGAATTTTCATCAAGTCTGGGTGCAACCCGTGAACACCGACTTCAAACGTCGTTTGTTCACCAACTTCACGAATATATTCGTCCACTTCACGGCGAGATTTTTCAACCATTTCTTCAATACGTGCGGGATGGATACGACCATCTTGAACGAGTTTATCAAGTGCAATTCTTGCTGTCTCACGACGAATTGGGTCAAATCCTGATAAAATAACTGCTTCTGGCGTATCATCAATAATAAGATCAATTCCTGTCAAAGTTTCAAGCGTACGGATGTTTCGACCTTCTCGACCGATAATTCGGCCTTTCATTTCGTCATTTGGCAAGTTAACAACTGAGACAGTCGTTTCAGCAACATGATCTGCTGCGCAACGCTGAATAGCAAGTGAAAGAATTTCTTTCGCCTTTTTATCGGCATCTTCTTTTGCACGGTTTTCTGTTTCTTTTACCATTATTGCAATGTCGTGGGAAAGTTCATTTTCAACACGATCTAAAATAATCGCTCTTGCATCTTCTCTTGTTAAGCTTGAAATGCGCTCTAGCTCTGTTTGCTGTGCACGTACTACTTCTTCAACTTTGCTTTCCATCTCTTCAATATGCTGTTGTTTAACAGTAAGAGAATCATCTTTCTTTTCAAGTAACGCTTCACGTTTATCAAGTGATTCGTCTTTACGATCAAGATTTTCCTCTTTTTGCATTAATCGATTTTCTTGTTTTTGAAGTTCTGCTCGACGATCACGAATATCTTGTTCTGCCTCTGTACGAAGCTGATGGATTTCATCCTTCGCTTCTAGTAAAGCTTCTTTTTTCAAAGCTTCCGCCTCGCGGGTTCCTTCATCAATAATTTGTTCTGCACTAGACTTTGCTCCCGCAATTTTAGCTTCAGCAATCGATTTACAAACAAAAAAGCCAACAACTGCACCGACGATTAGGCCAAGCAAAGCGAAGATGATTGTATTAGTATCCATCATTTCACCTCCCCTTGCTATAAACTTGTAAGTTTTAAATTTCATGTCGGCATGTACATCGTATTCACCTTTCAATATACACACAAAGGCTTTTAAACGCTAAAATGTTTTAAAAAGGGAAAATATACATCTTAATTGTAAATCTGTGCATTTTTATTGTCAAGCCTGCCTCTACAGTATATATTGAAATTTCGTATGTTACTTTTCTAGCATTAACAATTTTTACAAAAAAAAGACCCCTTCTTTGAAATAGAGGAGTCTTTTTTTATCTCGCAGCAAGTTAAATATTTAAATCGCCTTGATCGTCATCCTCAGGAGCTGGCTCTCCATCTTGGTCTAAACCATGATGTTCACGCACTTGTCCCGCAATTTCCTGACGAATATCAGTATTTTCTTTTAAGAATTGTTTTGCATTTTCACGGCCTTGACCTAGACGCTCATCATTATACGAATACCATGATCCACTTTTTTGAACAATATCTAGTTCAGAAGCGATATCCAAAATTTCACCCTCTTTTGAAATACCTTCTCCGTACATAATATCTACTTCAGCAGCACGGAAAGGCGGAGCTACTTTGTTTTTGACAACTTTAATTCTTGTTTTGTTACCAACAATATCGTTTCCTTGCTTTAACTGCTCTGCACGACGCACTTCTAGACGCACTGAAGAATAGAATTTAAGCGCACGTCCACCAGGAGTTGTTTCAGGGTTACCAAACATGACGCCGACTTTTTCACGAATTTGGTTAATAAAGATAGCGATTGTTTTAGACTTGTTGATAGCTCCAGATAGTTTACGCAATGCTTGAGACATTAAACGAGCTTGTAGACCCACGTGAGAGTCTCCCATTTCTCCTTCAATTTCCGCTTTTGGCACTAACGCTGCTACTGAGTCGACAACGATAATATCTACTGCGCCGCTTCGAACTAAGGCTTCAGCAATTTCTAAAGCTTGTTCTCCCGTATCAGGCTGAGATAATAATAGCTCATCAATATTCACACCTAATTTTTGAGCATATACAGGATCTAACGCGTGCTCCGCATCGATAAATGCAGCTTGTCCCCCCTGCTGTTGAACTTCTGCAATCGCATGAAGAGCAACTGTTGTTTTACCTGAGCTTTCTGGACCATATACTTCAACTACACGTCCACGTGGATATCCACCTACACCTAAAGCTATATCTAACGCTAATGAACCACTTGGAATTGTAGAAATTCTTTTTTCCGTTTGTTCACCTAATTTCATAATTGAACCTTTACCAAATTGCTTTTCAATTTGTTTTAAAGCCATATCAAGGGCTGCTTGACGATCGTTCACTCAATTTCCTCCTCTATCTCTTTGAAATCATCTATAAACTGCAAACTTACTACGATGTAGTAGCAATGTCGAATTAACAACTTTCTATAACTTACTATACTAGTTTTTGAGTCGTTTGACAAGCAAAAAGCGAATAAATGTTCGTTTATTATTTTATAAAAAAAAGGCTGTTTTGGAAAAACTAAACAGCCTTTTTTTCTTTATTTTTTTATCATCTTTAATACGTAATGACAGCCATAATTAACTGTTCGTGAACGAATCCCCTGGCGACTTCCAGATAGCTGCAGGCTGTAAACTTGAGGAGCTTGACCTTTATAGGCTACTCCTATATATACTGTTCCTACAGGATGTCCTTCTTGTTTGGAGGGTCCAGCTACACCTGTAAACCCGATGCCAATATCCGTTTTGCATAACTGTTGAATACGCTGAGCCATTTCAGCCGCGCACTGCTCGCTAACGGCTCCGTACTGATTCAGCGTGTGTTCGCTCACTCCGAGAATACTTTGCTTGATTTCATAATGATAGGCGACCAGGCTGCCTTTTACAACTTCTCCAGCACCTGAAACAGTTGTTAAGCGTTCGCTAAATAAACCGCCGGTTAAACTCTCAGCTGAAGCAATCGTTAATCCTTGTGCCGTTAATTCTTTTACCAATTCATTATGTAAAGAAGTTGCTTCGTATCCATACAAATACTCGCCTACGCGCTCTGAAATGGTTTTTTCCACTTCGTCTAACATGCGCTGTGCTTCAGCAGTATCAGTGTGCTTAGCAGTTAAGCGAAGCGTCACTTCTCCATCTCCCGCTAGCGGCGCAATCGTCGGGTTGGTTTGCGCATCAAGCAAATCTTCAATTTCCGTCTCAAGCTGTGATTCTCCTATTCCGAAAAAGCGAAGAACGCGTGATTCAATACTTTCTTTTAATTCAAGCTTTTGAGCTAAAAATTCTTGACCGTACGATTCATACATTGGATAAAGCTCTTTTGGTGGCCCGGGAAATAGCATATAGTGTTTTCCATCTACCGTAAGCCCCATACCTGGAGCCATTCCGTAATCGTTAGGGAGCACTGCTGAACCTTCTAGCACAATTGCCTGTTTTTTATTGTTAGGTGTCATGACACGATTTGACTGTTTGAAATAGGCTTCAATGCTTTCAAGTGCTTCTGCATTTGTTGTCAGCTCTACTCCTAGCACACTCGCAATTGTTTCTTTTGTTAAATCATCTTTTGTAGGACCAAGCCCGCCTGTGAAAATAATTAACTCCGCACGCGTCTGAGCTGTAGCAATCACTTCTTTTAAGCGCTGTGCATTATCTCCTACTACCGTATGATAGTAAACATTAATTCCAAGTTCGGCTAATTTTTTCGATAAATACTGAGCGTTTGTATTGGCAATTTGTCCAAGCAGCAGCTCAGAGCCGACTCCAATAATTTCAGCGTTCATCATATCATCTCCATCTTACTTATTTTGAGTTAACAAAAGCCTGTTTGTTTTTAGCAAAGTAGTCCCAGCCTGAAATAACCGTAAAAATTACTGAGATCCAAAGCATTACGCTAGCAAATGGAATGGAAACCCATTCAAAAGGCAAGTTATACAGCAGAATAGCTGAAATAGCTAAAATTTGAGTCCATGTTTTAATTTTCCCTAACATATTTGCTGCTACAACTTCCCCTTCCCCTGCTAGTACAAGTCTTAAACCAGTGATAGCAAATTCACGGCTAATAATGATAATAGCAGCCCATCCTGCACCTGCAATTAAATCTAAGTCAACAATAGCTACAAGCGCAGCTGAAACCAACAGCTTGTCTGCTAGTGGATCTAAAAATTTGCCCAAGTTCGTGACTAAATCGTACTTTCGAGCATAGTATCCGTCTATCCAGTCTGTTGTAGATGCAATAATAAATAATGCTGCCCCTAATAGGTGAGCGATCGGAATCTCTTTTCCTGCCGCCTCCACTGTGCCAAATGGTAGCGGCACCATCATAAAAATGAGGAATACGGGAATTAGAAAAATCCGCGAAATGGTAATCTTGTTTGGTAAATTCACTTCTTCTGCCTCCAATTACTGTTACAAACTGAAAGCGTGCAAACGAAGTTGTTTGCACGGCTTTGGTTTTATTATAGCGTGAATGAATGATTAATTCACATATTATCTTTATTTACACCCTGATCACTTTTTAAAACAGGGTGTTTACTGTGCTTCTGCCGGCTGATGCTGAATCGTTACAACTTGTCGAACTTGCTTGGATGAATCAAACGGCAAGTCAACCGCTTTTCCATTTATTTTTAACTCTACTCCAGGTGAATAACCGATGTTGACACGAGCTTCAGTTTCTTTCGTCAAATCAAATTCTTTTGTTTCACCTTTTTTTAGAATAGAGCTAAAGAAGGCATTTCCTTTTCCATTTTTCACATCTAACCAAGTATCTGCTTGAGTGGATGTTACTTCTAGATTAAATGCATCTGTACCGGAAAGAGCATACGTAGCACTTCTGCCTGTTTTTTGAACTTCCTTGTATTCTTGTTTACCGCTGTCTTTCTTTTCTTTTTCAGCTTTTTCTTTTTCAGCTTTTTCTTTTGCGGCTTTTTCTTTTTCAGCTTTTTCTTTTTCTTGTTCTTTCTTATCAGCAGCACTTTGTTCATCTTCTGACTTGCTATTGTCATTTTTTGCAGTAGTTTCATTCGTTTCTTCCTGCGTGTTAGACTGCTGAACTTCGCTGTTTGGAGCTTCTTGGTTAGCCTGCTCCTTGTTTTTATCCGAAACGATATTTTGAGCGATTACCCAAATAATAATCCCAACAACTACAACTCCCGCCACCACTAGCACAGTTGGAAGGTAGTCATATGCTTTTGTAACTCCTTTTGTATGCTGAGGAATTTCTTTGCGGCTGCGAACGCGCGAAAGCTGCTGCGGCATGTCTTCTGTTTGAGTTGAAGGAATGTCTGATTTGTATTCTTCAAAAATAGCATCTGTGTCCAACCCAATTGCTTCGCAGTATTGCTTAATAAACGCTCGTACGTAAAATTTCCCCGGCATAACCTCATAATTGCCTTCTTCAATGCCAAGTAAATAGCGTTTTTGAATTTTCGTTAGTTTTTGTAAATCCTCTAACGACAATCCTTTGCTTTCTCGTTCTTGTCTTAACCTTTGTCCTAACTCTGTCAATGCTAACACCTACCAATTATGCTAAAAATCAAACATCGATAATCCACCGTCTTGAAACATTTGAGGACCTTCCATTATTTCATATGTAATTTTCTCATTGGGGTCGTTTCTTATTTCAATAATGTAGGCAAAATCATCTAACGAATACTCGGTATTTTGTACAAATACATCCGGATGCTCCACAATTTTTGTCGCGGGTACATTCATTACTTCTCGAACAAGCTGCCAGTGCTTTTCATTCGCTCGTTTTGTCGATACAATCCCGTCAATAATAAAAATATTATCAGCGTTGTATTCGTCAGCAATAAGCTGACTGCGAATCGTTTGTTTTAAGAGTGTAGAAGACACAAAAAGCCACCTTTTGTTGGCACATACGCTAGCTGCTACAATGGATTCGGTTTTGCCTACTCGCGGCATACCCCGAATGCCGATAAGCTTATGACCGTCTTGTTTAAACAGTTCCGCCATAAAATCTACGAGCAAACCTAATTCATCTCTTACGAAACGGAACGTCTTTTTATCATCTGCGTCCCGCTGAATATAGCGACCGTGACGCACTGCTAACTTATCACGCAATTTAGGCGGTCTCATTTTTGTCACAATGATATTATCCATTGTTTTCAAAATAGATTCAAGCCTGTCTATTTGCTCATGTGAATCACAGCGCAGCAATAATCCACGGCGAATATCATCCACTCCATTAATTGTGACAATATTAATTGACAACATTCCAAGAAGCGATGAAATATCACCTAAAAGACCCGGACGATTTTTTTGTATTTGATATTCTAAATACCACTCAATTTTCTCCATCAAACCCCTCCCATTTCTTGGCTGGCCTTCGAGAGGTGCCCCCTTTTTTTCACCTAGTTTAACTATAAATGATTTCCATTATATTATAAACCCTAAAGACAAGTAGTTCTACATTTGTTATGTATGTAAGCGCTTATTTATTTGTACTATTTATTTCTAAGAAAAAAGGAGCTCTCACACGCGGTGAATTAGCTCCTTTTTAGAAACGATAACTTATTTTACTGATCCGTTATTTTGAACTAATTTCACCATGCTGCTCGCAATCGCATGCTGCTCTTCTTTAGAAGCAACGCTCCAAAGGTCTGCTAAAATTCGCTCTTGATCATTTTTTGCATCAACTTGGTTTGCTAAATATCCACCAATTTGATAAGCAAGATCATGAATAACTTCTTCTTGCATTCCTTCGTTTTGCGCATGATGTAAACGGTCGCCTAAAAAATCTTTCCAGCTATCCCAATTTTCTAATACTGACATGAGTAGCCCTCCTTAAGGTTTATTCATATCATAGTTTGTACCTTGTTTTTGATTTTATGCACACTTTATATGTACCAACCGCCATTAACCGATAATATTTGTCCCGTTATGTAGGAAGCTCGTGAAGATATTAAATATGAAACGGCATCTGCCACTTCTTTTGGATATCCTATTCTTCCTAAAGGGATCTCTTCAGCCAGCTCTTTGACCTCTTCTTTTGAATAACTGGCCATCATATCCGTTTCAATCGCTCCGGGCGCAACTCCATTGACTCGAATTCCACTTAATGCAACCTCTTTTGCCAAAGCTTTTACAAACGTATTTTGTGCACCTTTTACCATTGAATAAAGGACTTCAAACGAAGCTCCTGTAAGTCCCCAAATAGAAGAAATCATGAGGATTTGTCCGCTTTTAGCACTAATCATTTTAGGCAATAAAGCTTTTGTAATAACAAAGGGAGCCGTGATGTGAAGATAGATCATTTCTTCGGTTTCATTTGCCGGAGTATCTGTCATTAACCCGCTAACGCTTCGTCCACTGTTATGAATAATAACTTCTACCGGAACAATAATTTCCTTTAAAAACTTCTCCACTCCCTCTTTACATGATAAATCCGCTTGTACCGTAAACACGGTTTTTACCTTTTCAGCCAGCTCATGTGCAAGCGCCTCTATTTTGTCTCTTCGCTGATGGTAATGCAAGATAAGCGAATATCCATCCTCAGCCAATTTTTTAGCAATCGCTGTGCCGATTCCTCCGCTTGCACCTGTCACAAGGGCAAATTTCTCCATAACCTTCTCTCCTTTACATGCAAAAAAGCTGATGAATATCAGCTTTTTTGGCAACAATCATCTTTATTTAGGTACTACTTCACAAACCGTAAAGTTCTTTTCATCAATAATCTCGTTTAGCACATCTTTTATTTCGTTCACCTTCAGTTTTTCCAGCGTTTCAACAATATCAAATAAATTCATATCATTAAACGCATAGCGTGTAAACTGATTAGCGATAAACTCAGGTGAGTTTAATGAACGTAAAAATCCGCCGATTTTCTTTTTACGAATACGCTCAAGTTCCTCTTCTGTTAGTGATTTTGTTTTCATTTCAAGTAAAATTTGTTTAACTCGATCATACAGCTGTTCCGGTTGGTCCGTATCTCCTCCGATAAGAGCAAAACCAAATCCTCTTTCCTCCGTATAATCATAAGCAAATGTTTCATCAATGAGCCCGTCTGCATATAACTCCTCATAATACGAAGAGCTTTTTCCAAACGCGTAATCTAAAATAATATTCATTGCTAACTCGTATTTAAGCATTTCTCCACCTGAACGCTGCGGATTTTTTGCTTTTAATCCTACCATACATTTCGAAGACTGCACCGGCATTTTTAACACTTGCTTTTCTTGATCCACCGTTTCAGGCTCTTCGTCAAAATGACGCTGTATATCAGAGATTTCTTTATAATCTTTTTTCTGCTGATTATCTCGAACTTGCTTCATTACTTTTTCAGCATCAACAGGACCTACAATAAATAACAGCATGTTGCTCGGGTGATAGAACGTTTCATAGCATGTATACAGCAAATCTTTATTAATATGTGAAATCGATTCGATTGTGCCGGCAATGTCAATCTTCACAGGATGGTTTTTGTACATATTTTGAATGGTACCAAAATACAAGCGCCAGTCCGGATTGTCGTCATACATTGTAATTTCTTGACCAATAATGCCTTTTTCTTTTTCTACCGTTTTTTCTGAGAAGTACGGCTCTTGTACAAAATCCACTAATGTTTCAAGGTTTTCTTCAAAATTTGACGTACAGCTGAATAAGTAAGCTGTGCGGGTAAAAGAAGTAAATGCATTGGCCGAAGCACCTTGTTTACTAAACTGCTGAAAGACATCCCCGTCTTCTTTTTCAAATAATTTATGCTCTAAAAAATGTGCGATTCCGTCCGGAACTTTTGTCATTTCCTTTTCATTTAGTGGTACGAATTGATTGTCAATCGATCCGTAGTTCGTTGTAAAGGTAGCGAACGTTTTGTTAAACTCCGGCTTTGGCAAAATATATACCTGCAGCCCGTTATCCATTTTTTCATGATACAGCTGTTCTTGAAGCTGCGAAAATTCAATTTTCTCCATTTTCTTCACCGCCCGTTCCTGTTAAGAAATAAATTGTATCCATTTCAATTTTCTCAGCCACTTTAATAATTTCCTGCTTAGATACCGCATCAATACGCTTTAAGTATTCGTCAATTGAAATGTCTTTGCCTGTTAATTCATTATGATACATAACCTCTACTAGTCCTCGTGGAGTATCCACCGTTTCAAGGAGCTGATTGTGAATGACTGCTTTTGTTTGAGCGATTTCCCCGTCTGTAAACGACCCTTGCTTCATCTCCTGCATTTGTTCTTTAATAATGGTAACGGCTTGGTCGTAATTTTTAGCATCAATACCCGACATGACCATTAGTAACCCCTTATGACTTTCTACCCTTGAAGCGGCATAATAGGCTAAGCTGGCTTTTTCACGCACATTGATAAATAGCTTAGAATGTGAGAAACCTCCGAATATACCGTTAAATACTTGCAGAGCAAAATACTGTCTATCTCCGTATACAACATTTGTGCGGTAGCCAATATTTAATTTCCCTTGTTTTACTTCTTGTTTTTCCACTACTTCATTTACTTTTGAGATATCTTTAGACGTAATAGAATCTTCAATGTCTTTTTGCTCGCGCTTTGGTAAAGTAAATGTTTCTTTTACTGTTTGTAAAACCTCTTCGACTTGCAAATCTCCAATAGCATAAAGGTGAATGGCATCTTCTTTTAACACCTGCTGATAATAGGCGTACAAACTTTCACCTGTAATTTCTTCCACGTCGTCAATTTGACCGTTTACATGTAAAGAGTAAGGTTCTTCCTTACACATTTCTTCGACTAGTCTTAAATTAGCATAGCGCATTTTGTCATCAAATACGGCTTGAATTCGCTGACGAAGCGAACGCTTTTCTTTTGTCATAATATCCTTTAAAAAAGAGTCCCCTTCAACTGCTGGCTTTAATAAAATATCGCCAAGAAGCGCTAACGCTTTTTGCAAAAGCGGAGTTGAATCTTTCAAATATTTTTCATTCGCTATATCAATGCGAATCGTAATATCGTGGTTATCACCTTTTTTTGTTAAGTCTACTTGTAAAGTAGCACCATAAAGCTCATCTAAATATGTACGAAGCTTTGTCGTAGACGGCAGCGACTCGGTAGCACTTTGAAGCACATAAGGTAAAAGGGCACGCATTGTCACCGTTTTTTTATCTAAAGGGGCATTTAGTTTTAAAATGAACGTGTTTGTTTTGTACTTAGCTGTTTGAATGGTATGAACAGTCAATCCTTCTAGTTCATGTTTTTGTTCAGTCAATAATTTCATATATAAACCTCCTTTTAAATTTTGATGTATTAACTAGACAATACTTCTATTTTGAATCTTTAACGCTAATTTTAGTCTTATAACCACTATATCGAATTCAAGGAAACATTTTCAAGTAACTTGCCGCGCGCTTCCTCATTTCTTTTCATATTCTTTCTATCAATGAAAAAAGGCGGAGAAAAGAATATGATTTCTTTGTCTCCACCTTCTATATTTATCCAACTTTAGTCATTGTTAGACCTCGTATAGAGGATTTATTAGCGGCGGCCTTTTTCATAAGGAACGCCTAGCGCTTTAGGAGCCTCAGCACGTCCTACAAAACCAGTAAGTGCTAAGATTGTTAATACGTACGGTGCAATGGTTAAAAGGACGGATGGAATATCTTGAATAACTGGAATCTGAGCCCCCGTGATACTCAAAGACTGTGCTAATCCGAAAAACATGGCTGCACCTAAAGCACCAATAGGATGCCACTTCCCGAAAATCATGGCTGCAATAGCAAGGAACCCTTGTCCAGCAATTGTTCCCGCTGCAAAGTTTGTAGCGATAGACGTAGCATACACCGCTCCGCCGATTCCAGCGAACATGCCGGAAATCATAACGCCAACGTAACGCATTCTCACAACTTTGATCCCCATCGTGTCTGCTGCCATTGGGTGTTCACCAACTGAACGAAGACGAAGACCAAACGGTGTTTTATAAATGATGTACCATACAGCAAAAGCTAGCGCAATGGCAATATAAGACGTAATAGGTACATTCGAAAACAGAATTTTACCGATTACTGGAATGTCTGATAGACCTGGAATACTTACTTTATCGATACGGAATTGAATAAAATCTGTTTGTCCTTTCCCAAAAATCTTTTTGATTAAAAAGATTGAAAGACCCGCAGCTAGAAAATTCAGCGCTACACCACTTACCGTTTGATCTGCTTTTAATGTAATACTTGCAACAGCATGAATGAGCGAGAAAACAGCGCAAACAAAAGCCGCTATTACTATTGCCACCCACGGGGCCCAAGCACCTAATGAATCCTGAAGTAAAAGGGTTGAAACAATACCTGTGAACGCGCCAAACATCATCAGCCCTTCTAATCCGATGTTCACGACCCCGGAACGTTCACTAAATATCCCTCCGAGCGCGGTAAAGATAAGCGGTGCAGCTGAATAAAGCGCCGCTGGAATAATAATGGCTAACACCTCTAAGAAGTTCATTTTGCTCCCCCCTTGCCTGCACGGCCAAGCACCCAGCGAATTAAATAACTAGATGCAACAAAAAAGATAATAAGCGCAATGACAATTTGAATTAATTCAGACGGTACGCCTGTCATAAAGTTCATTTGAGGAGCCGCAGTTTGCAGTCCTCCGAAAAAGAATGATGCTAATAAAATTCCAATTGCGCTGTTAGCTCCTAAAAGGGCTACGGCGATACCGTCAAACCCCGTACCTGTAAACGCAGTGAATGTGCCCATATACTGAAATGTTCCAAGCCCTTCCATCGCCCCCGCAAGCCCAGCAAAAGCGCCTGAAATCGCCATGGATAACACAATGTTTCGCCCTACATTCATTCCTGCATACTGTGAAGCATGTTGATTAAAACCAACAGCTCTTAGCTCGAAGCCCTTAGCTGTTTTATTCAAAATAAACCACATCACGACGGCTGCAGCGATGGTAATAAGAATGCCGTAATGAAGGCGAGAGTTATTGGTTAACTGTGCTAAAAAGCTGGATGCTAAAGATGCCGATTCTTTAATGTCATACGATTTTTCATTACCCGCATATAAATACGTACGGATTAAGCTGCTCGTTGTATAAAGAGCAATATAGTTCATCATAATGGAAACAATTACTTCATGAACATGAAATTTAGCTTTTAAAAATCCTGGAATAAACGCCCAAACTGCTCCAGCTGCTGCTGCTGCTAATACAGCTAAAGGAATATGAATGACTGCTGGTAAATCAAACGCATACCCAACCCATACTGACGCCAACCAGCCAACTAAAAGCTGTCCTTCTACTCCGATATTAAAGAGACCGGTTTTATAAGCAAACGCAACCGCGATACCGGCCAGAGCAAGAGGCGTCATGGCACGAATCGTTTCTCCAATGGCTTTTGGCGTTCCAAACATCCCGTCAAAAAGAGATTGATAGCCAAGCATTGGATCATAGCCGCCTAGTAGCATAATAACCGCTCCGGCAATGAGTCCTAATATGGCCGATACAACAGGGATCAAAATCATCATTACACGTTCATTTTTTACAAGTTTATTCATGCTGTTCCACCCGCTTTCTCACGCGTACCGCCTGCCATTAATAATCCTAACTCTTGTTCATTGGTTTCTTTTGGATCTACAACGTCGACTATTTTCCCTTCATAAATAACCGCAATGCGATCGCTTAGATTCATCACTTCATCTAGTTCTAGCGAAACGAGCAGCACTGCCCGTCCTTTATCTCGTTCTTCGATCAGTTTCTTATGAATAAATTCAATGGCTCCTACGTCCAGCCCCCTCGTTGGCTGAGCTGCAATTAATAGTTCTGGACTGCGGTCTACTTCACGGGCAATAATGGCTTTTTGCTGATTTCCGCCCGATAGCGATCGCGCTTGCGTATATTCACTAGGCGTTCGCACATCATATTCTGCAATTAGTTCTTTTGCTTTTTTATACAGCTCTTTATAATTCAAAATACCTGATTTAGACATCGGCTTTTGATAATACGTTTGAAGACCGATATTTTCACCAATTGTATAATCTAATACAAGTCCGTGCTTATGGCGATCCTGCGGAATATGTCCTACTCCAGACTCCGTAATTTTACGAGTGGATAACGTAGACAATTCTTGATTTTTTAATGTGATCGAGCCCGACTTTATTTTTCTCAGACCCGTAATTGCCTCAATCAGCTCTGTTTGACCATTTCCATCTACACCCGCGATGCCTACAATTTCGCCAGCTCGAACGCTTAGATTAAGTGAACTTACAGCCCCTACTCCTCGGCTGTCTTCTACTACTAATTCTTTTATTGTTAACACAGCTTCTTTTGGAGTCGCTGTTTTCTTTTCAGTTTTAAAGTGAACTTCTCTTCCTACCATTAAAGCAGCAAGTTCATCCGGGTTCGTCTCTTTTACATTTACCGTGCCAACCCCCACACCTTTTCGAATAATTGTGCAGCGGTCGCACACTGACATAATTTCTTTTAATTTATGCGTAATTAAAATAATCGACTTTCCTTCTTGAATTAACTTTTTCATAATTTGAATTAATTCCGTAATTTCCTGAGGTGTTAAAGCAGCAGTAGGTTCATCAAAGATAAGAATGTCGGCTCCTCTGTAAAGCGTCTTTAAAATTTCCACTCGCTGCTGCATGCCAACCGAGATATCTTGAATCTTTGCAGATGGATCTACCGATAATCCATATTGATTCGAAAGTTCTTGAATATCTTGAGCGGCTTTTTTAATATTAATTTTCCCCGTTCGCGTCGGTTCGTTCCCAAGAATAATATTTTCTGTTACTGTAAAGTTTTGAACGAGCATAAAATGCTGATGAACCATCCCAATCCCTAATTCGTTCGCTACATTAGGGTCTGTGATTTTAACTTCTTGGCCGTTTACACGAATCTGCCCTTTTTCAGGCTGATAAAGTCCAAATAAAACGTTCATCAGCGTTGACTTACCTGCACCATTTTCTCCTAACAAAGCATGAATTTCTCCCTTTTTCACTTGGAGTGTAATATTGTCATTAGCGACAATACCGGGAAACTCTTTGCGAATATCTAGCATTTCAATAACATATTCCACTGCTTTCACTCCCTATTCCTGCCTGCTACAGGATTCTGTCTTCCGTTTTTTGGCTATGAAAAAGGCTAGTTTTCACTAGCCTTTTATACTCATATAATCATTGCTTAACAGATATCAGCTTATTTTTTTAGCGTTTTTTCAAATTCTTTAAATTCTTTATCCGTTTGAGGCACTGTAATGTCACCGTCTAGAATTTTTTGCTTATACTCATCAACTGCTTTTAACGCATCTTTGCTTACATTATCTTGTGATGGAGCAATTCCTACTCCGTCTTCTTTTAAGCCAAACACAACTTCTTTACCACCTGGGAATTTGTCGTCCATTGCTTTTTTTGCAACATCTTCTACAGCCAAGTCAACGCGTTTAACCATCGAAGTTAACGTTACGTTTTCAGGCATACCTTCTTCATGCTGATCGCGGTCAACTCCAATTACCCAAACCTTTTTGTCCTTACCGCCTTTTGAACGGTTCTTAGCTTCTGTAAATACGCCGTTTCCAGTACCGCCTGCCGCTTGATAAATAATATCGGCGCCTTTGCTGTAAATGGTAGAAGCAATAGCTGAACCTTTTTCTGGAGAGTTAAAACTTTCTGCGTATTGAGAGATAACTTCAGCATCTGGGTTTACAGATTTAACACCTGCTTTAAATCCGTTTTCAAACTTCTTGATTAATGGAGATTCAACGCCTCCGATAAAGCCGATTTTGTTCGTTTTCGTTTGTTTAGCTGCCACTACACCTACTAAGAAAGAGCCTTGCTCTTCTTTAAATAGAATGCTTGCCACGTTATCTAAGTTCTCTGACTTTAGCGTATCGTCTACTAATGCAAAGTTAGCATCTGGATACTGCTTTGCTGCTTTTTTAATATCTTCTTTTAACAAAAAGCCAATTCCATACGTCAAGTTGTAGCCACTCTCAGCAAATTTAGAAAGATTGCTCTCGTATTCAGACGCTTTTGTAGACTGCAAATACTTATATCCAGTCCCTTCATCAAGTCCGTTGTCTTTCCCAAACTTTGTCAGACCTTCCCAAGCTGATTGGTTAAACGATTTATCATCTACCCCGCCCGTATCTGTTACCATTCCCACTTTAAAATCCGCCGCTTTTTTATCTCCACCGCTCTTACCTGCGTCATCTGAGCCACACGCGCTTAAAAGTGTTCCTGCCGCTAATACTAGTGATAATGCAAGTCCCGTTTTACGTTTTAACATGTTTTAACCCCCTGAATAGTTTTAAAAGTATAAAGCCAATTTTCTATTTCGTCCTTGTGACCTACATTTGACACCTCCTTAAAAGGACAATGTTAAACAGTTGTAAATTTTCTGACATTTAACCACAAAAAAACTAGACGCGTTTACGCAGTACTTGGAAACTAAATTGATCAGCCTTAAAATAATTGATGGAATATAAAATAGGTTCATCATACTGGTCATAATGCATTTGTTTTAGTACAAGCAAAGCAGTTTCAGGCTCGCATTGTAAAATAGGAGAAACTTTTTCATGATAGCCTAGAGGCTCAATGTTTGCTACAGCATATGAAATATGCTTCCCTGCTTGCTTTTCAAGAATTTCTAGCAGTGACTCTTGTTTATATTCAAAATTTTCAGGCAATATTTTTTGAGGAACCTTGTCCATGCAATATACAACCGGCTCTCCGTTTGCTGTTCTTACCCGTTCAACAAATAAAATCTGTTCGTTTTCCCCGCAAGCAAAACGTGTTAAATCATTTTCAGACAACTCTTGTATTTGAGAAGATAAAAAGATTGTTCCTGCCTTCATACCTGCTTGTTCAATCATATGTGTTATACTATTTAATTGCTCAATCCCTGATAAAAAAGTAGGCTTCGTGTTGACAAATGTTCCCACACCGTGTCTGCGAACAATAATATTCTCTTCTTCTAATATGCGAAGTGCCTCACGTAACGTTGCGCGGCTAACCCCTAACTGCTTTGATAAATCAAACTCTGAAGGGAGTCTTTCCTTTTCTTTAAAAATTCCTTTTTCGATATTTTGTTTAATTTCATCGATCACTTGTAAATACAAGTGCCGATTATCCGCACGTATAGACATCACTCTTCCTCCATATTAAAAAGTCATCAGACCTCTGATGTTCGACTACTTAATCGAAAATAATATATCATTTTTCGACAGATAAATAAATAGGTTATATTAATTTTTTGTTAAAATTTTTAATATTTTTTTAAAAAAATGAATTTTTGTTATTTTTTAATGTCAGCATACCTAACAACCTGCTTTTCTTCTAATATTAGATAAAAACCAAACATTTTAGTCATTAAATTTTTTAATATTCGTTTTTATTTCATTTATTTAGCATGACATATTTTTGTATAATACTATTCTTACCGTCCCTTCTTCCATAAAAAATGAGATTGAGACATAACGAAATGAATCAATCTAAAGATGAACAACTGGCATACATGAACTGAACAGGTTGTGACACCGCAGTTGATTTCCGTGCAAGACTCCGGTTTCGGCGGGCGATGAGCCTCCTCGTCGCTTGCGCTTTTCCCGCAGGAGTCTTCGCCTTGCCCTTCAATCCACTGCTAGAAGGAACGACACAGATGAAACCTATGTTCACCATAACAAAAAAAAACGAACCATTAATCAAACATTTTGATTAATGGTTCGTTTTTCACTTGGGCTACAATATTTTTGTCCTAGCCTCATTTTTTCTAGTAACATTATTAAGATCCAACATCCTCGTTTTGCTGAGAAATCAGCACCGAACGCGGCTTACTTCCTTCATAAGGTCCCACCACTCCACGCTCTTCCATCGCATCGATTAAGCGTGCAGCCCGGTTATAGCCAATTCGAAAGCGTCGCTGCAGCATAGAAACAGAAGCTGTTTGCATTTCTGCTACAAGCTGTACAGCTTCGTCATATAGCTCATCTGCAAAATCATCAACTTGTTCAGGAGCATCGGTTGGAATCATTTCTTCTTGATACTGCGCTTTTTGCTGTGCAATTACAAAATCAACAATCTCTTCTACTTCTTCATCTGATAAAAAGGCACCTTGCACACGCACAGGTTTTGAAGCTCCAACAGGCATGAACAGCATATCTCCTCTTCCTAGAAGCTTCTCAGCTCCTCCCATATCTAAGATCGTCCGAGAGTCAGTTTGTGAAGATACACTAAAAGCGATTCGGGAAGGAATGTTTGCTTTAATAACCCCGGTAATGACATCTACGGATGGTCGCTGTGTAGCAATAATCAAATGAATGCCGGCAGCACGAGCCATTTGAGCAAGACGTGTGATCGAATCTTCGACGTCAGATGACGCAACCATCATCAAGTCAGCCAACTCATCGACAATCACCACAATATAAGGAAGAGTCGGCTGTTTTGCATCGGCGTCTCCATCATCATTCATACGTTTTACTAAATCGTTATATCCTTCAATGTTTCTCGTTCCGCTGTGTGAAAACAGCTCGTAACGTCGCTCCATTTCACTTACAACTTTCTTTAATGCTTGAGAAGCTTTTTTCGGATCCGTTACAACAGGAGCTAATAAATGCGGAATGCCATTGTACATATTCAGCTCGACCATTTTAGGGTCAATCATCATTAATTTTACTTCATGAGGCTTGGTTCTCATTAAAATACTGATAATAATACCGTTGATACACACACTTTTTCCGCTTCCTGTTGCCCCTGCTACAAGCATATGAGGCATTTTATTAAGCTCTGCTAGCACAGCTTCGCCTGAAATATCTCTTCCTAAACCAACTAATAGCTTTTTATCCGGTCGGTTATTTTCAGTTGCTTCAAGTACTTCTCTAAGTGAAACCATCGCTACTTCTTCGTTCGGCACTTCAATTCCTACCGCTGATTTCCCGGGAATTGGAGCTTCAATCCGAATATCTTTGGCAGCTAATGCAAGTGCTAGATCATCACTTAAATTAACAATCTTACTTACTTTTACTCCTACATCAGGATATACTTCATATTTTGTAACAGCTGGTCCAAGGTGAACTTTTGCCACTTTTGCTTTTACGCCGAAACTTTGAAACGTTTTTTCAAGTTTTTCGGCATTTTTATAAATGTTTTTATGCTCTTTTGCCTGGTTGCTTTTCTTTGGCATCGTTAATAGCTTGATAGGAGGAAGCTCATACTCTTTATTTTCTGTTTCAGTAAATGTAATCATAGGAGCTTTTTCTTCTTCCTGTTCCTTTTGCGGCCTTGGCTGTTGCGGTGCAGCAGCTACAGGCTTCGATTCCATAACCGGCTGCACCGGAGCTATAGGAGCAGCAGGAGATTGACTAGACTCTTCCTCTCCGTAGTCAAAGTGTTCAATAATTGGAGGCGAAGGTGCTTCTACTTCTATGTCCATGCTTTCTTCAGGTTCTTGCACAGATTTTTCTTGACGTCTCTTTTTTGTTGTTTTAGGAGCTTTTTTCTTCTTATGTTTCCACGTCTGAATATCTTGCCAGCCTTCTTTTAACTCCGTTGTTAAAAAATTCACTAGAGGTGATAGAAGTTTTAATACCGTTTCGTGAAGCGAACGTCCGGTAATAAGCAATACCCCAATCACAATAAGCAAGGCAGCGATAAGTTCTGTTCCTAAGCTATCAAACAGATAGTAGAACATGGCAAACATAATAGCTCCTATCATCCCTCCACCTAAATCACTGTGATTCGATTGGCCCGTTGCTTCGAGCATATACAAATCCCACGTATTCATAATGACAGATGGATCTGTAAACGTTCCGTTTTTCGATAAATTTTCAAATAACGTCACGTGACTAAACAGTAAAATAGATAAAATAATGAGATATGTACCGATAAGCTGCCGCGTCACTAAAGGAGGCATTTCTCTTTTCCAAATAATATAAACAGATAAAATAACCATTCCAATTAAACACAGCATATACCATTCGCCAATAAATAAGCGGACCACTAGTACAAGAGCCTGTCCTACAGCACCGAGTCCTGCCATGGCAATTAACGTTAACGCTAATAAAAATAAGCCAATAAGCTCAAAGCGCAATATGCGTTTCCATTCATCCTTTTTTATTTGACCTCTTCGTTTTTTCTTTGCCATTTTTCCACTCCAATCAACGTCCAACACCCTATGTTGATTTTGTTTCTTTTATCAGTTGAATAAAAAAGCAGCCAATACAGCGGCTGCCTTCTTCGTCATATTCATTATACCATATTCACCATAATTATACTGAAATCCTTACGACAAAATTTGACCAGGATAATAATTTTCGTTCAAATAATCTTGAGGATTCGTGCTTAAAATCCTCACAATTTGCTGTTGCTTTTGTTCATTTTCTTCAACAATAACCGGGATTCCATTATGGTTAATAAGCTTTGGCTGAGATTGTTCTTGATGATAAGACTGCTGAAAGATCAGTTCTTGAGGCATCATTGTATACAAAATCATTGCAGCAGCTGCTCCTCGTTCTGACGTCCTTGCTCAATCAGTTCATTCAATTTTTTGATCGCTTGAGCAACTCCGCCTACTTCGTTAATTAACCCGTATGAAACAGCATCTCCGCCAACTACATTTGTCCCGATATCACGCGTTAAGTTTCCTTTTGAAAACATAAGCTCTTTAAACTTTTCTTCTGAAATATGAGAGTGTTCTCTCACAAAGTTAATCACGCGCTCTTGCATTTTATCTAAGTATTCAAATGTTTGCGGTACACCAATAACAAGACCTGTTAAGCGAATAGGATGAATGGTCATGGTCGCTGTACCGGCAATATACGAATAATCAGTTGAAACCGCAATTGGAACACCGATTGAATGTCCGCCTCCTAACACAATGGACACAGAAGGCTTGGATAATGAAGCAATCATTTCAGCAATTGCAAGACCCGCTTCTACATCTCCACCTACTGTATTCAAGATAATAAGCAACCCTTCAATTTTTGGATTTTGTTCGATCGCCACAATTTGCGGGATGACATGCTCATATTTTGTCGTTTTGTTTTGAGGAGGCAGCTGCATGTGCCCTTCGATTTGTCCTACAATCGTTAAACAGTGAATATTAGAATCCTGAGGAAGCTGAGCCACATTGGTCTGTCCTAATTGTTGAATTTTATCTAATATTCCGCCCTTGCCTTCTTCATTTTTATTAGGCTGCTGAGGCGCTTCATCAGAATGTAATCTTTCGTTATTTTCAAACATATTCTAGCTCCTTTCACTTATTGATAGTAGTAGTATGAACTTCTCATAGTTATTACATCCGCATCACCTGCAAATAAAAAGCCTTCCCAAGGGGAAGGCTTCACATTAGATTTCCATGATAATCGGTAAAATCATCGGTTTACGACGGGTTTTTTCATATAAAAATTGATTTAAACTTTCTCTCATTTTTAATTTTAATGAAGACCACTCGATCACTTTGTCTTCCATACACTTTTCTAAAATTTGCTGAACAATCTTCGTTGCTTCTTCTAAAAGCTTTTCTGATTCTCTTACATAGACGAATCCGCGAGAGATGATTTCTGGCCCCGCTACTACCGTTTTTTGGCGTTTATTAATCGTAACTACTACCGTTAAGATTCCGTCCTGTGACAGCAGCCTGCGATCTCTCAGAACGATATTTCCAATATCACCGACACCTAGCCCATCAATGAGCGTATTTCCCGCTTGAATAGAACCGCTAGGGTACATGCGAGCATCTTTAAATTCAATTCGCTCACCTTTTTCAAGCAAACAAATATGATCTTCTGATATTCCTAATTGACCGGCCAGCTTTGCATAAGCTTTTTGTTTTCGATACTCTCCATTCACAGGCATAACATATTTCGGCTTTGTTAAGTTAATCATAAATTTTAATTCTTCTTGACTTCCGTGTCCGGAAGCCTGCACTTTTTTCTGTGCAAACACTACGCTTGCTCCCAAACGATAGATAACGTCAATTGTTTTTGAAAAGGTCGTTTCGTGCCCCGCCACAGGTGTAGCAGCCAGCAGGACCGTATCGTCCTGTTTGATTTGAATAAATTTATGGGACTGTTTAGCCATTCGAGTAAGACCTGAAATTGGTTCTCCGTGATGGCCTGTTGTTAAAATAACCGTGTTTTGTTCTGGCAGATCTTTTAGCTTCTGCACAGGAACAATTAAATCCTCTGGCAGCTGCAAATGTCCAAGTTTTGCTGCAATATCAATGATTTTCAGCATACTTTTTTCCATAACGATCAGGTTACGGCCGTGCTGATATGCGGCATGAATGATTTGCTGAATGCGGTGCAGATTGGAACTGTATGCAGCAACAATGATTCGACCTTTGCTTTTATAAAAAGCGTCGGTAATATTTTGTCCGATAACGGCTTCGGAAACTGTATAGCCTGGCTTATCCGCATTTGTACTGTCTGAAAGCAAACACAGGACGCCTTTTTCCCCAATGGCAGCCATTTTTCCAATATCAGCGCTTTGAATGCTGACTGAATTTTGATCAAATTTAAAATCACCTGTATATACAATCGCACCTTGGTTTGTTTGTAAACAAATGCCGACTGAATCTTGTATGCTGTGCTGCGTTCTAAAAAATGAAATATCCACTCCTTCAAACGATAAAACCGTTGACGAAGTGATAGGATGTAAAGCTTCATATTTTTTAATTCCATACTCTTTTAACTTTTCTTTGATAAGTGCTAGCGTTAATTCTGTACCATATACCGGCACGTCCAATTTTTGAAGTATAAAAGGAATAGCCCCAATTTGCTCTTCGTGTCCATGAGTAACAAATATGCCTTTTACGTTGTGCTGATTTTCTACTAAATATGTAATGTCAGGAATGACAATATCAATTCCCAACATTTCCCCTCCCGGAAACTTTGACCCTGCATCTAACACATATATGTTTTCATTGATTTCCACCACATACATGTTTTTTCCAAGTTCTCCGACTCCACCCAAGGCTGAAATTTTAATATTTTCTGTCTTTTCTAGTACCATAAGTTCCTCCTACTTACTTTCACCCGTACAATTTCATTTGCTTACATTATAACTGAAGTAAGAATTGGAATACAAGAAATTTCATTCGTCTATTTCCGTCATCTGCTCTTCTATTATCTTATAAGAAAAAAACGTCTCTTCATCGACTCGTATATACGGTCAATGAAGAGACGTTTAAAAAACATACTTATAGCTTATAGCGTATTTAATGTGCTGACTAATGTTTGACGTTCTTCTTCCGTTAACGGAACTAAAGGTAATCGCACGGATCCTACGTCTAACCCTTTTAGCTGTAAAGCTGTTTTAACAGGCGTTGGGCTTGGAGCCGCAAAAAGAGATTTCATAACAGGTACAATACGCTGATGAATTTTTGCTGCTTCTTTTGGATTTCCTGACTCATACAACTTAACCATCTCTTGCATTTCATTTCCAATAACATGAGAGGCAACAGAAATAATACCAGTTCCTCCAATTGCTAATACCGGCAGTGTTAAACCATCGTCACCGCTGTATAAAGCAAAATCATCGCTTGTTTGTGCGATAATTGCCGTCATTGCGTCAAGGTCTCCGCTTGCATCTTTTAACGCTACAACGTTCGGCAGTTCAGCTAGGCGTACAATTGTCTCAACAGACATATTGATCACAGATCGCCCTGGAATATTGTATAACATGACAGGAAGCTCTGTACTTTCAGCAATTGTTTTAAAGTGCTGGTACAGACCTTCCTGATTTGGCTTGTTGTAATAAGGTGCTACAATCATAATCGCATCTACGCCGATTTCTTCTGCTTTTTTTGTTAACTCAATTGATGCATACGTATTGTTGCTTCCTGTACCTGCAATAACTGGTACACGGCCATCTACTACTTTTACCGAGTGGCGGAACAGCGCCAGCTTTTCTTCTGTTGAAAGCGTAGGAGATTCACCCGTTGTTCCTGCAATAACCAATGCATCCGAACCGTTGCTGATTAAATAATTAATAAGCTGCGTTGTTTTTTCAAAATCGATATTTCCTTTATGATCAAAAGGCGTTACCATCGCTGTTGCGACTTTCCCAAAATCAATCATGTTTTCACTCCTTGAAATTGCATTATCCCTATTCATGTAATGAACCGTTAGCTTATAGCTAACGGAACATGTAGTTTATCTTTTTTGCGGTGCTTTTGACAAGTCAAAGGCACCATGAAGAGCATTAACAGCTCTCTTTAAATCTTCTTCTTTTACAAGCACCCAAATCGTCGTATGGCTGTCAGCGGATTGTAAAATCTGAATACCTTCGCCAGAAAGGGCTGTAACAATTTTAGATGTAACACCAGGCACCCCTGCAATTCCTGCCCCAACCGTTGACACTTTGGCGCAGTTGCGAATAATAGCCGGCTCATATCCTAGCGCATGAAGCACATCAATTGCTTTGTCAGTTGCTTCATCTGTTACTGTATATACAACGCCCTTTGGTGAAATATTGATAAAATCCACGCTGATTTTTTCTTGCGCCATTGCTTTGAATACTTCTGCTTGCGTATCATAATGGCCTTCTTTACTAAACACTTTAATTTGAGTCACGTTTGATACGTGCGCGATCCCTGTTACAAGGCGTTCTTGTACATCACTTCCACGCTGCTGTGCTTCACCTTGAGATGTAACGAGCGTACCTTCTGAATCAGCATATGTGGAACGGACGCGCATCGGTACTTTTGCTTGCATGGCAATCTCTACGGCACGTGGATGAACTACTTTTGCACCTTGATAAGCCATGTTGCATATTTCGTTATATGTGACAACCGATAGCGGTCTTGCATCTTCTACAATACGCGGATCAGCCGTCATTACACCTTCCACATCCGTGAAAATGTCAATGTAATCAGCCATAAGCGCCGCACCTAAAGCCGAGGCAGATGTATCGCTACCTCCGCGTCCAAGCGTCGTTGTATCGCCTTCAGTGGTTGCCCCTTGAAAGCCTGTTACAACAACGACATCATATTCTTCTAATTCTTTTAACAAACGGTCGCATTTCATTTCTAGTATCTTAGCATTGGTAAAGTCATTATTCGTTACAAATCCAGCCTGTGCACCGTTTAATGCCGTAGCTTTAATACCATTTTCGTTTAACAAATTCGTAAACACAACCGATGAAATTAATTCTCCGCATGCCATAAGCATATCGAGCTCACGTTTATTAAGAGACGCTTTATTTCCATCAACAAGTGAAAGCAATGTATCCGTTGCATACGGTTCACCTTTTCGTCCCATTGCCGATACAACAACGACTACTTTGTAACCCTCACTTAATGCATTGTTTAAATGATAGATTGCTCTTGCTCTTCCTTCTTCGTTACGAACGGAAGTTCCTCCAAATTTTTGGACGATTATTTTCATACTTACACCTCATCATGTTCCGAGACACTCTGGTTGCGCTTATTTTACTAAGCTAAGCTTAATAAGTGATTCTGCAATTTGTACAGAATTCCAAGCTGCACCTTTTAACAAGTTATCAGAAACGATCCACATATGGAAACCGTTATCGCGATCTAAATCTTTACGAATACGGCCGACAAACACATCTCGTTTACCTACACAATCTGCTGGCATTGGATATACTTGATTTTCTGGATCATCTTGCAATACGATACCAGGTGCATCAGCCAATAAATTTTTCACATCAGCTACCGTTACACCGTCTTTTTCAATTTCAATGTACACTGACTCTGAATGACCTGTTACAACCGGTAGACGAACACAAGTAGCAGCTACTGGCAATTCAGGCATGCTCATAATTTTCTTCGTTTCATTAATCATTTTCATTTCTTCAAATGTAAAACCGTTATCTTGAAATTTATCAATTTGCGGAATGGCGTTAAAAGCAATTTGATAATGTTTTTTATCTCCACCAACCGGTAAAATTTCCGGTGTAAACTCTTTTTCTTCTAAAATTGCTTTAGCTTGTTCTTTTAATTCATTAATTGCAGCAGCGCCTGCTCCAGAAACGGCTTGATACGTTGATACTAGCACTTTAGATAAACCGTATGTTTCGCGTAATGGCTGTAATGCTGCTACCATTTGAATTGTAGAGCAGTTTGGATTAGCAATAATTCCGTTATGTCCGTGTAATGCGTCTTCATTCACTTCCGGCACAACTAACGGAACATTTTCATCCATTCGATAAGCGCTTGTGTTGTCTACAACGATTGCTCCGCGTTTTACTGCCTCTGGTGCAAGTGCTTTTGAAATGCTGCCTCCTGCACTGAATAAAGCAATATCTACGCCTTCAAAGCTATCAGGAGTTGCTTCTTGCACAACAACTTCTGTCCCGTTAAACAACACTTTTTTACCAGCTGAACGAGCTGAAGATAATAACGTTAATTTACCAACTGGAAAATTACGCTCCTGTAGGGTTTTAATCATTTGTTGTCCTACTGCACCTGTTGCTCCTACTACTGCTACATGTAATTCTCTTGTCATTTTAATACCGCCTCCAACAATTTTCAACTACTCAACATTTATCTGCATATACTGACTATTTTAACATATTATTATGCTTCATTGCGTCAAAGAAGAGAAGATTTTTAAAATCTTCTCTTCTTTGAGATTGAGAGTTCTCTTACAGCCGCAGTATTGGATTGATTCATGCAACAATACGTCCTATGACTCTTGACCGTCGCGGAACCTTTCGACAATAACAGGCTGAATCTGTTTATCTTCAAGGGCTGCATAAACCGTGTCTGATAACATCGTCATACGCGCTACCATTGAATTTGGCTTAAGCACCGGGTCATCTTGACCAAATGGAATAAAATAAATATTTTTAGTCGCCATTAGCCTCATTAAGTTTACACCATTTAGCCCTAGTGCGTCATTAGTCGAAATTCCCAGTACCACCGGCTTATTATTACGAAGCGTTGCTTTAGCTGCCATGAGTACCGGAGATTCAGTCATTGCATTTGCAAACTTACTCATCGTATTCCCAGTGATCGGGGCAACCACCATACAATCAAGCGGAATTTTTGGTCCTAAAGGCTCTGCTTTTACAATTGTATTGATGACGGCGTGACCTGTTAATTCCTCAATTTTTTTCACCCAGTCTTCTCCATCTCCAAAACGAGTGTTGGTGGATTGTACAGTGTAAGAAACAACCGGTAACACTTCTGCTCCCAAATTAACAAGCTTTTCAATTTCTGGCATAACCGCATCATACGTACAGTGAGATCCGGTCAAGCCAAACCCTATTCTTTTACCTTTTAATGACATTATTTTTTCTCCTCTCTCGCATCCGCAGCGTCTTTTAATAAATTCACTAATACATTAGCGACAATCTGACCTGCTGTTTTTGGAGCCACAATTCCTGGAAGACCAGGTGCTAAAATAGCTTTAATTCCCCGTTTTTCTGCATAGCGGAAATCAGTTCCTCCAGGCTTTGAAGCTAAATCAATAATGAGCGCATGGGTCGGGACATTAGATAATGTCTTAGCCGTTAAGATGGGGTATGGAATGGTGTTAATACATATATCACTATCAGCAATTTCTTTATCGAGTTCAGAAAGATAAAAAGGTTGCAAACCCATTTCAGCAATACGTGCTAAATGTTCAGATTTTCTAGCTCCTACTTTTACATTGGCACCAAGTGCAGCAAAGGACCTCGCCACGCTCATTCCTACTCTTCCTAAACCTAGTACAGAAATATTTGAACCGTGAATAGTAAAATCTGTATGTTGAATAACAAGCATGATGGTACCTTCAACAGTAGGAATAGAGTTATAAATTGCTACATCATCACGCTCAAATAGCTGAACGAGTTTACGGTTTGTCGTTTTGACTAATTCGTTTAAATACCCATTGCTAATACCAGAATAAATAATGCAGTGCTCAGGCGTTTTTTTAAGTATTTCTTCAGTCAGCACTACTTTTTCATTTGAAAAAATAGTATCTACTTGCCCTTCGTGATTTGTTCCAGGCACTGGAAGGATGATGGCGTCAACATCTGAAAAATCCAGCTCCTCTATCTGATATTTCGTCGCACCTGTAAAACCATGATCTAGCTGATCAAAACCAATAAGAGAGGTTTTTGCATCTAATTGAATTAATTTTCGAATGACTTCAAGCTGCCTAGCATCACCGCCAATTACAGCTATGTGCAAATCCGTTAACATGTTTCATTTTCACCTTCTTTAACATTAAATAGATGTATCTTTCGCTTAAACCATCGAGATGTAAAGTGCTATCATTACGCCCTAGAATGCCTATTGCTTTTCTCCAACATACTATGTAAACACACAGGAATCGGTGAATCTTTATCCCTGAAAATAAAAGAAACGAGATGCAGTAAGCATCTCGTTTCTTATTTTGTTGACTCATTGTTTATGTCTTCTAGCTGATGGACATTTACAATCACCATATCTGTACCAATTTTTTCGATATTCCCCCAGGGCACTCGCACTTCATCTCCTTGCTTTCGAAACCCAAACCACTTCACAGATGGAATAATAAGCGCATTAATTTGTCCCGTATGCTCATTAATTTCAAGATCTGTTTGCCCTAAAATACCCAAACGCTCCGCTCGCTTAACATCTACAATTTCTTTTCCACTCAGTTCGCTTAATCTCATAAAATCCCTCCTTTCATCTAATTTATTGAACAACCATACAAAAAATGACAAAAAAATAAGGCTGGCTCAATTATTTTAGCCAACCTTACTGTTACTGTTTAATTTCCTTTAAAACCTTTAGGTAAATCTCCACTCGGGCTTATTAATGAAAGAGCAAATTCATCTTTGAAAATATCTCGCGCAAGACCATTTACACTATCTTTAGTCACGGCATTAACAAGGTCTAAAATCTCATCTAATGAGCGGTGATAGCCCAGCATTAACTCATTTTTTCCGTTTCTGCTCATACGGCTATTTGTACTTTCAAGACTCAGCATTAAGTTTCCTTTCAACTGCTCTTTGCTGTTAGCAAGTTCTTTATCCGTAATACCTTTGTCTTTCAAATCATAAAGCGTTTCTTGAACCGTATCATATAATACGTCGAGCTGATGGCTTCCCGTTCCCCCATAAATCGTTACAAGACCGCTGTCTCGATAAGAAGAATGATAAGAGAAAACAGAGTAAGCCAAGCCGCGCTGTTCGCGGACTTCTTGGAACAAACGACTGCTCATACTTCCGCCAAGCACGTTATTTAATACAATTAAGCTATATACATCTTCTCCGCCGATTGGCAAACCTTTAAAGCCAAGGCAAAGATGAGCTTGTTCTGTTTCCTTTTTGCGCGCAATATGATTTGTATGGAACTCTGGCTGAACATATTGATGAGCGGAATGACTTGACGTATATGTACCAAAATAGTTTTCCACCTGTTGAATAAAGCTTTCATCAATGTTTCCAGCTACTGAAATAACAATGTTTTCGGGAATATACATTTGCTCCATATACTGACGAAGCGAATCACCATTAAATGTTTTTAACGTATCTTCCGTTCCTAAAATTGGATAGCCTAATGGATGATTGCCATATACGGCTTTTCCTAATAAATCGTGGACAATATCATCAGGTGTATCTTCATACATTTTAATTTCTTCATATACAACATTTTTTTCACGAGCTAATTCCTCTTCATCAAATGAAGAATTAAAGAACATATCCGCCAGCACATCTAGCGCTTGATCTGCGTGTTCGTCTAATACTTTTGCATAGTAGCACGTGTATTCTTTAGAAGTGAATGCATTTACTTGTCCCCCAATGCGGTCGAAGCTTTCTGCAATTTCACGAGCAGATCTTGTTTTTGTTCCTTTAAAAAACATATGTTCAAGAAAATGTGATACACCATTAATTTCAGGGTGTTCACTTCGAGAACCCGTTCCGATCCACACCCCAATGGCCACAGATCGAACAGTTGGGATATTTTCCAATACAATTCTTACACCATTTTTGCACGTATATCGTTTTATCAAGCTAGTGCCTCCCTTTTGCTTATCTCACTTACTTCTTAGTAGAAGAAGGTATTTTCATCATTCTTTCTTCATCTAGCATTGTTGACACATCGCTAACTTTCAGGCCTTTGCGTTCAATATCGGTTAACAATTGGTCAAGTGATTCGGCCGTTGATTCAGTCGGGTGCATCAGTACAATAGCCCCTGGGTGAATCTTTTTCATTACTCGATTAATTAACACTTCTGAACTTGGTTTTTGCCAATCGATTGTATCAACTGTCCACATGATGGTACTCATTTTTAACTGAGAAGCAAGCGTTACTACTTCGGGGCGAAAACTGCCGCTCGGCGGAGCAAACCATTTTACTTTTTGTCCCGTAGTAGATGTAATAATATCATTCGTTTTTTTAAGCTGCTGATTGATTTGACTAGCCGATAAAGTGGCCATATCAGGATGAGAATAAGAGTGGTTTCCTACTTCATGGCCTGCGTCTACAATCATTTTTGCCATATCTGGATTATTTTTAACCCACTTTCCTTCTAAAAAGAAGGTTGCTTTAGCATGGTGCTTTTTTAGCACTTCTAACATTTTAGGCAAATACTCGTTCCCCCATGCTACGTTCACTGTAAACGATACCATAGGCTTTTCATCGTGTCCACGGTAGATAGGTTCCTGTGGTAAATCACTCAAGTGAACCTTTGGTCTAACCTGTTTGTACACTAGTTTTTTTTCATCAAATTTACCCGCAGGTTTCATATTTTTATAAGAAGCAGCAAGATCAACTTTTATGCCGTTATAGCCAGGAACCCGTTTCCAAACGGGATCGATTCGTGCATTCGCTGCTGGCTTTTCATAATCTTTTGCTTTTTCTTCAATCTTTTGATATAACGCATCATGCTGAGCTGATACAAGTTGTACATCGGATTTAAGTGCTTCTATATATGCTTCAGCAAAAGGATTATAAATAGATTTATATGTAATTGCCAGTAAAAATAGAAATGCTGTAAATTGCACAATGGTTCTCTTCACTTATCCTTCCCCCTTTACCATTTAAAATATGTATAAAGAGGACAAGGTAGAACAAACATCTACAAACGATAAAATCGCCCTACACATGGATTTTCTTCATGTATGGACGATTTCACAATATCTATATAGTAGTAAAAGAAGATTATTTTGTTTCTTTTGCTTTTTCTTCTTTTTCTTTTTGTTCTTTTAAAATTGCTTTACGAGATAAGTTAACGCGGCCTTGTTTATCAATTTCCATGACTTTAACTAAAAGCTCGTCACCAATCGCTACAACGTCTTCTACTTTTCCAATACGCTCTTCTGCAAGCTCTGAAATGTGAACAAGTCCATCTTTTCCGCTGAAGATTTCTACAAACGCACCGAATTTTTCAATTCGTTTTACTTTTCCTAAGTACATTTGGCCGACTTCAACTTCGCGTACAAGATCTTCAATAATTTTCTTCGCTTTTTCATTCATCGGCTGATCAATAGAAGAAATGAAGATTGTACCATCTTGTTCGATATCAATTTTAACGCCTGTTTCTTCGATGATTTTATTGATTTGCTTGCCGCTTGGTCCAATAACATCACGAATTTTATCAGGGTTAATAGCCATTGTAAGGATCTTAGGCGCATATTGAGAAAGCTCTTGACGAGGCGTAGCAATCGTTGACATCATATGATTTAAGATTTGCATACGGCCTTTTTTTGCTTGTTGAAGGGCTTCGTCTAAAATTTCACGAGATAACCCGTCAATTTTAATATCCATTTGAAGCGCAGTTACGCCATTTTCCGTACCTGCTACTTTAAAGTCCATGTCTCCTAGGTGATCTTCCATTCCTTGAATGTCCGTTAGAATCGAGTAGTGTTCACCTGATTTGATCAGACCCATGGCAATCCCTGCTACAGGTGCTTTAATTGGAACCCCAGCATCCATCATTGCAAGCGTGCTTGCACAAATACTTGCTTGTGAAGTAGAACCGTTTGACTCTAATACTTCAGATACAAGACGAATTGTATAAGGGAAATCTTTTTCATTTGGAATAACAGGCTCAAGTGCACGTTCACCTAGCGCACCATGTCCAATTTCACGACGACCCGGTCCGCGCATCGGTCTAGTTTCACCAACACTAAATGAAGGGAAGTTATAGTGATGCATGAAGCGTTTAGATTCTTCTACACTTAAACCATCTAAAATTTGCACATCGCCAAGTGCACCTAATGTACAAATGCTAAGCGCTTGAGTTTGTCCACGCGTAAATAGTCCAGATCCGTGTGTACGAGGAAGCAAGTTTGTTTCAGAAGAAAGCGGACGAATTTCGTCAATACTACGGCCATCAGGACGCACTTTTTCTTCTGTGATCAAGCGACGCACTTCACTTTTTACAAGCTTCGATAAAATTTCATTCACTTGGTTTAGTACTTCTTCTTCTACATCTTGCTCTTCAAATTTTGCAGCTACTGCGCTTTTTACTTCTTTAATGGCATTTTCGCGCGCATGCTTTTCTTGAACTTGAACAGCACGGTTCATGTCACCTTCTGCAATTTCGCGAACTTGACGCTCAAGGTCCGCATCAACAGTATAAAGCTCAACTTCTACTTTCTCTTTGCCTACTGCTGCTACAATTTCTTCTTGGAACGCAATTAATTTTTTAATTTGCTCGTGTCCAAACATAATTGCTTCTAACATTACTTCTTCCGGTACTTCATCAGCGCCTGCTTCAACCATGTTGATCGCGTCTTTTGTACCAGCAACCGTCAGATGAATATCGCTTTTTTCAAGCTCATCTACCGTTGGGTTTACCACAAATTCATTGTCTACACGGCCTACGATTACGCCTGCAATAGGACCTTCAAATGGAATATCAGATACTGATAATGCTAATGAAGAACCGAACATTGCCGCGATTTCTGAAGAACAGTTTTGATCTACGCTCATTACAACGCTGACAACTTGAACTTCGTTTCGGAAACCATCTGCAAATAAAGGACGAATCGGACGGTCGATTAAACGGCTGGCCAAGATTGCCTTTTCACTTGGTCTGCCTTCACGCTTAATGAATCCACCTGGGATTTTACCGACTGCATATAAACGCTCTTCATAGTTTACTGTTAACGGGAAGAAATCTACATTTTTAGGCTCTTTTGAAGCCGTTGCTGTACTTAATACAACTGTGTCTCCATAGCGGATTAATGCTGCGCCATTTGCTTGTTTTGCCAACTGGCCAACTTCAACTTCTAGCTTTCGTCCAGCTAGATCTACGGAGAACACTCGTTTTTCTTGTTCCATATCGACGAGTACCCCTCTCTACATATAAAATATGTATGTAATCAAATGTGATAGTTTTATTATAAACGAAATATCCAAAAACAATAGCTTTTTTCACATTATGTAGCATCTTTAATGTTTCTTAAATGTACATACTAAAAAAGCGGGAATGCTCCCGCTTTCTTCTTATTATCGACGTAAACCAAGTTTGTTGATTAACTCACGATAACGAGTAACGTCTTTGTTACGTAGGTAGTTAAGTAAGTTACGACGTCGACCTACCATTTTTAAAAGACCACGACGTGAATGGTGATCCTTTTTATGAGTACGTAAGTGACCGTTTAGATTGTTAATTTGCTCTGTTAGGACAGCGATTTGAACTTCTGGAGAACCAGTGTCGTTCGCATGAGTTTTGTACTCACTAATGATTTCATTTTTACGCTCTTGTGTGATAGCCATCCTATTCACCTCCTTATTATTAAACCCCAGTTACCGAGCAAAACGTTGGTGAATCGTAATGCCAAGCAATGGTTGTTTTACATACAAGTGTTATGTTACTACTTATTGAAGCAAAAAGCAAGTCGTAGCAACTATTTATATATATTTTTTTATTTCTTATGCTTTTGAATTCCTTCAAAATAGGAAAGGGCTTCTTCCTTATCCTTTGAGATCTGACCAACAAGCTCTTCGATGCCGCTGAACTTTTTTTCTGACCGAATCATTCGGTGCCATTTCACCGTTACGTGCTGATCGTAGATTTGCTCATCAAATGACAATAAGTGGACTTCGATTGTTGGCTTTTCTAAATTATCGTGAAAAGTCGGCTTATAGCCCACGTTGCATACTCCTGCATACCACTTGCCGTGGAGCTGAAGCTCAACAGCATACACGCCGATGCGCGGAAGTAAATACTCGTCGTCTAAAGCGATGTTAGCAGTAGGAAAACCTATTTGCCTGCCTCGCTTTTCTCCATGAGTTACTGTACCTGACACTTCATAATAGCGGCCGAGCAGCTCTTTTACTCGATGCATATCTCCATTTGCTAAACTTTCGCGAATAAGCGTTGAACTAATTTTTTCTTCGCCATTTGTTAACTTATCAATTGTTGTTTGCGTGAATTTTGATCGAGAATGAAATGGTAGTATTTCCATTGTTCCTTTACCTAACTTTCCATACGTATAGTCAAATCCAGCTACCACATGCTGCACATTCAGGCCAATAATATACTGATCAACAAACTCTTGAGGCAATAGTGCTGCAAACTGTTTATCAAAATGAACGATATATAAAAAGTCAATTCCCATTTCCTCAATGAGTTTCTTTTTTTCTTCAAGTGGTGTGATCATATCAATGTGCTGTACATTGCGCCCGAGCACCACAGAAGGGTGAGGAGTAAACGTCATAACAGCACTAGCTATGCCTTTTTCATCCGCTAACTGTTTCGCTGAATTTATCACTTGCTGATGCCCTAAATGCACACCATCAAAATAACCCAGCGCTAACACTGATTGTTGAACAGCTTCTCGTTGAAAGTGGTGTGGATGTCGAATTTCAATCGTTTCCAAAACACAGTTCACCTTTTCCCTAACCGGTCTAGTCGATTGCCAACACTTTAACCGGCTTCATTAAATGTTTTTTTGCTGGGTGCTGAGCATAAATCGCTAAGCACTTGCCTGCAGAATTTATCATTAAAAAGAATGGTTCTTTTTTTAACTCTTCATCTTCCGTACACGGCAATACCGCACCGTTTTTCACTTTCTCTGCTAATGTATCACTAATTTGAAGTTTCGGCAAATGATTAAGAGCTTCTTCGATGGAATGCAGTTTCTCATTGATCGTTTCTTCTTCTACTGCCCGTTCAATATCTTCAAATGTCACACAATCTTCCAGTGAAAACTGCCCGGAACCCGTTCGCTGCAAATAAGACATATGAGACGGATAGCCCAGAGCTTCTCCAATCATCACAGCAAGCGTTCGCACATATGTACCTTTGCTGCACGTTACGCGGAATTTGAAAGAAATTTGTTCTCCCTCAAATGTAGCGCGATCATCCAGCAGTTCAAAGTTATAAATATGAATGGTTCTCACAGGGCGCTCTACTTCGATTCCTTGCCTTGCATATTCATATAGCTTTTTACCTTTGACTTTTACCGCGGAGTACATTGGAGGCACTTGCTGAAGTTCTCCCGTCATCGAAGACAGCACTTCTTCAATTTGAGCACGTGAAAAAGAATCCGCTACTTTCTTTTCTTCTACAACCTCTCCGGAAGAATCTTCTGTTGTTGTAGAAAATCCCAGTGTCACTTCTCCTTCATAGGTTTTAGTAGCTCCTGTTAGATACTCTACAATTTTGGTAGCTCTACCGATACAAATAGGCAATACCCCTGTAACGTCTGGGTCTAATGTGCCTGTATGCCCTACTTTTTTAGTGCGAAGCAGCTTTCGGACTTTAAACACACAGTCGTGCGAAGTCAGGCCAGCTGGTTTATGTAAAACTAAAACACCGTCCACTCATTCTTCATCTCCTTTTCATTTAAAAAAGGGTGTCTCAGAAGCAAAAACCACTTTTGAGACACCCTTTTTTGTTTCTACATTCACTGATCTTATTCGTTCTCTTGATGGTCATCGCTTTCTTTTTTAATTTCATGAAGCAATGATTCAATTCGATTACCATAATCAATTGATTCATCAAACTCAAACGTAATTTCAGGTGTTTTACGTAAGCGAATGCGCTGACCAATTTCTGAGCGGATAAATCCTTTTGCTTTCGCAAGGCCTTTTAACGTATTCTCACGCTGTTCAGCATCTCCTAAAACAGAGATATAAACTTTCGCTTGCTGTAAATCGCCTGATACTTGAACATCTGTTACAGTCACAAAACCGATGCGCGGATCCTTGATTTTACGATTTAAAATCTCGCCCATCTCTTTTTTCATTTGTTCTCCGACTCTAGTTGCTCTTATGTTCATCTGTGTCACCCCTTTTATAACCAATCAAAAGTTGTAATGGTACGTTCAATCTCTGGAAAAGAATCAATCAAGCTTAGCGCTTTTTGCAGTTCTTGTTCCGTTGTGACACGGCTAGATGAGACTGCGACAATGCTAATTTTTGTTCGTTGCCACACATCTTGAAAATCAGTTTCTGAAACTGATACGTTAAACCGCTGCTTCAAGCGCATCAAGATGCGCTGTAGCACGGCACGTTTTTCTTTAAGAGAAGCAGCATCGTAAATTAAGCATTCACACTCCACTAGTCCAATCATTTAGGATCAATTTGCTCCATTACATATGCTTCAATAATATCTCCTTCTTTAATATCATTGAAGTTTTTAATTGTAATACCACACTCATATCCTTGAGCAACTTCTTTTGCATCGTCTTTAAAGCGTTTTAGCACATCTACTTCACCTTCAAAGATAACAATTCCGTCACGGATTAAACGAATTCCACTATTACGCGTAATTTTACCGTCTGTTACGTAACTTCCTGCGATTGTACCAACTTTTGATACTTTGAATGTTTGACGTACTTCCACTTGACCGATGATTTTTTCAGCAAACTCAGGATCAAGCATTCCTTTCATCGCAGATTCAATTTCTTCAATTACTTTATAAATAATGCGGTGAAGACGAATATCTACGTTTTCTACGTCAGCTGTACGTTTTGCTCCAGCATCTGGACGCACGTTAAAGCCGATAACGATTGCGTTAGAAGCAGTTGCAAGAATGATATCAGATTCTGTAATCGCACCTACACCCGTATGGATAATACGAACATTTACACCCTCTACATCAATCTTTTGAAGAGCAGCAGCCAATGCTTCTACAGAACCTTGTACGTCTGCTTTTACGATAAGGTTTAAGTCTTTCATTTCACCTTGTTTAATTTTTTCAAATAAATCATCTAAACTTACGCGAGATTTTTCACCGCGCTGTTGTTCAAGCTGCTTTTGAGCACGAGCTTCTCCGATTTGACGAGCTGTTTTCTCATCTTCAAACACTAAGAAACGATCTCCAGCTAACGGAACTTCGTTTAGGCCAGTAATCTCAACCGGAGTAGATGGTCCTACTTCCTTCACACGGCGGCCGATATCATTTACCATTGCGCGAACGCGGCCAAACGTATTTCCGACTACAATTGGATCACCTACGCGTAGTGTACCAGTTTGAACAAGAAGCGTTGCTACAGACCCACGGCCTTTATCTAGCTGTGCTTCTACAACTGTACCTGCTGCACGACGGTTAGGATTTGCTTTTAACTCTTCTACTTCACTTACAAGTAAAATCATTTCAAGCAACTGATCGATCCCTTCACCTGAAATAGCTGAAAGCTTACAGAAGATTGTTTCTCCGCCCCACTCTTCAGCTACAAGTCCGTGCTCCATTAGTTCTTGCATAACGCGATCTGGATTTGCTGCTTCTTTATCCATTTTGTTAACCGCAACAATAATTGGCACTTCTGCCGCTTTTGCATGGTTAATCGCTTCAATTGTTTGAGGCATTACACCATCATCTGCTGCAACAACAAGGATTGTAATATCCGTTACTTGCGCACCGCGAGCACGCATCGTTGTAAATGCAGCATGCCCTGGTGTATCAAGGAATGTAATTTTCTTTTCGTCAACCACAACTTGATAAGCACCGATATGCTGCGTGATACCGCCTGCTTCTGCAGCCGTTACTTTTGTGTTACGGATAGAGTCAAGAAGCGTCGTTTTACCGTGGTCAACGTGACCCATGATTGTAACAACTGGAGGACGCACTTGAAGGTCTTTTTCGTCATCGATGATTTCTAATGATTCAAAAGCAGTATCATCTACCACTACTTCTTCTTCAACTTCTACACCGTATTCTCCGGCAATTAGTTCGATAGAATCTTTATCTAACTCTTGGTTAATTGTTGCCATTACACCAAGCATAAATAGTTTTTTAATAATTTCAGAAGGCTCTTTGCCTAATTCTTTTGCTAACTCAGAAACCGTTAAGCTTCCGACAAACGTTACTTTTTCCGGTAACTCTTTTGCAGCTGCTGGAGCTGGTCTACCTTTTGGTGCCTGTGACTTTTGTGCCTGTGGCTTTTTGTTACCTTTATTGTTTCCTTTGTTAGCTGTTGATTTTGTATTTTTATTCAATACTTTCACCCCCATAAAATTAACCGAGCATCGTTGCTAGCTTTTTAGCAAATCCCTCGTCCATAACGGCCACCACAACTCGAGCATCTTTACCAATCGCTTGACCTAGCGTGTAGCGATCGGGAACGATTCTAACCGAAACGTTGTAGTAAGAACATTTATCCGTTACTTTCTTCTTTGTGTTTTCAGACGCATCGTTTGCTAAAAGTACTAACTTTGCTTTTTGTTTCCGAACTTCTCTAACCACAAGTTCTTCTCCAGAAATCAATTTGCGTGCACGGTTTGCAAGCCCTAAAAAGGAGATCCATTGTTCATTCATTAGCGTGACTGTTTCTCCTTTTCTACAAGCGCTAGCAACTCTTCATAAACCGCTTCATCTATTGACGCGCCTAAATGTGTCGAAAGCACATTTTTCTTTTTTGCCAATAAAATTGCTTCTTTATCCTTGCTTACATAAGCTCCGCGCCCGGACTTTTTACCCGTTACATCAACTGAAACGTCGCCTTCTTTTGAGCGTACAACGCGTACTAGCTCTTTTTTAGGCTTCATTTCTCCAGTGGCCACACATTTTCGCATCGGGACTTTTTTACGATTGTTCACCTTGGCTCACCTCTTATTCCATATCTTCATCTGAATCAAATGCATGTTGACTTACTAGCATATCATCGCTGTTTTTTACAACCATACCTTCTTGTTCAGCTTCTGATTGACTTTTGATATCAATTTTCCAGCCTGTCAGCTTAGCGGCTAGACGTGCATTTTGTCCACGTTTACCAATTGCAAGTGACAGCTGATAGTCAGGAACGATAACAGTTGTTGCTTTTTCATTTTCATCTACAATCACATCTACTACCTTAGATGGACTTAGGGCATTGGCAACAAATTCAACTGGGTCATTTGACCAGCGAACGATGTCAATTTTTTCACCTTTTAGTTCATTCACAACAGCCTGTACGCGCTGACCTTTTGGCCCAACACAAGAACCGACCGGATCTACTTCAGCATACTCAGAATGAACAGAGATTTTTGAACGGTCTCCAGCTTCGCGAGCTACTGATTTTAATTCAACTGTACCGTCATAGATTTCCGGTACTTCTTTTTCGAAAAGACGTTTTAAAAGACCTGGATGCGTACGTGAAACATAGATTTGTGGGCCTTTTGTTGTTTTTTCTACTTTCGTAATATACACTTTAATACGATCATGAGGTTTATACTGTTCATTTGGCATTTGCTCGCTTTGAGGAAGCAATGCTTCAATTTTGCCAAGGCTCACATAGATGAAGCGAGAATCTTGACGCTGAACAATACCTGTCATAATATCTTCTTCGCGATCGCTGAACTCTGAATAGATAACGCCGCGTTCCGCCTCACGAACACGCTGTGTAACAACTTGTTTTGCCGTTTGAGCCGCGATGCGTCCAAAGTCTTTTGGCGTTACTTCGATTTCAACCACATCGTCTAGCTGAAAGTTAGGGTTGATTGTTTGTGCTTCTTCAACCGAAATTTCCAGACGTGGATCATATACTTCATCAACCACATCTTTGCGAGCAAACACACGCATTGAACCTCTTTCTAAATTTAAATCAACGCGTACGTTTTGCGCTTGGTTAAAGTTGCGTTTGTAAGCAGAAATTAGCGCTGCTTCAATTGCTTCAATAATTACATCTTTGCTAATGCCTTTCTCTTTTTCAAGAATGACTAAGGCATCAAATAACTCACTGCTCATCGTTGGATAATCCCCCTTTAATATTGGCCCCTACACATTAAAATACAATCGCTAATCGAGCAAAAGCGACTTTGTCATATGGTAAAACCACCGTTTTTGTGCGTGTTTTGATACGAATAGATAACGTGACAGTTTCTCCGTCAAATGATTGTAATTCGCCTTCAAATTCTTTTGCACCTTCAATTGGTTCATATGTTTTTATGTATACATGCTTACCAATTGCACGTTCAAAATCTTTATCTTTTTTTAATGGGCGTTCCGCACCAGGCGATGATACTTCTAAAAAATAGTTATGAGGGATTGGATCTACTGCATCCATTTTCTCACTCAATTTTTCACTTACTGCTCCGCAGTCTTCAATATCCACGCCGGTATCAGAGTCGATAAACACACGTAAAAACCAATCTTTTCCTTCTTTTACGTATTCAATTTCAACAAGCTCTAAATTCATTTCCTCTAAGATAGGGGAAACCATTTCTTCTACTGTTTGTTTTACATTTTTACTCATTCTAATCCTCCCTTCGAGACATTGCATGGTATGTTTAGGTTACGCGTTTTTTATGTCTCTTATATCAAAAAAGAGTGGTTTATTTGCTATTTTTATTTTGCACTCTATAAGAGGTCTAACCTACTAGAGTGGAAATGTTGTCATTTATGTTGCAGGATTTTAAACGTCACATAATAAATCAATCATGGTGATTGAAAATCTACAGAAAAAACGAATCATGCTAGAAGCCGATTCGTTCTCCATACTACTTACTATGTCAGTAAGTTCATATCAATAAGAAAGAGCGGGTTTCCCCACTCTTTCTCGTCCGTATCCTTAGCATTTCCACAATTACTATATCATAACCGCTTATTTTATGCAAATGTTAGAAAAGAGAAAGCTGGTTCTGATCAGGTAATGATTCAAGGCATCCATGGTTGTCTAGATACTCTAAAATCGTCTTTGATACTTTGCCTCGCTGCTGCAAGTCTTCTTTCGATAAAAACTCTCCTGTTTCACGAGCTTTTACAATATTCAGCGCTGCATTTGTACCCAGACCGGGAATGGCATTAAACGGTGGCACTAAAGACGTGCCGTCAATTAAAAATTCATCTGCGCTTGATTTATATAAATCTACTTTTTTAAACGAATAGCCTCGTTCGCACATTTCTAAAGAAAGCTCAAGCACTGTTAATAAGTTTTTCTCTTTAGGAGATGCATCTAAACCTTTAGCGTTGATTTCTTCCATCTTCGCTCGAATGGCAGTTGAGCCTTTAATCATCGTATCAATATCAAAGTCATCTGCACGAACCGTAAAGTACGCTGCGTAATAAAGAAGCGCGTGATGCACTTTAAAGTAAGCAATACGCACGGCCATCAATACATAAGCGGCGGCATGGGCTTTAGGGAACATGTACTTGATCTTTTTACAGGAATCAATATACCAGTCCGGTACACCATTTTTGATCATTTCTTCTTCAAATTCAGGTGTTAGCCCTTTCCCTTTACGCACAGACTCCATAATTTTAAAGGCAAGTGACGGTTCAAGACCTTGATAAATTAAATAAACCATAATATCATCACGACAGCCAATTACTTCGCTTAAGTTACAAATGTCATTGCGAATTAACTCCTGCGCGTTACCAAGCCATACGTCCGTCCCATGTGACAGTCCCGAAATTTGAACAAGCTCTGAAAACGTCGTTGGCTTCGTATCTTCTAACATTTGACGCACAAAGCGCGTTCCAAATTCAGGTATACCAAGCGTTCCTGTTTTACACATAATTTGCTCTTCTGTTACGCCAAGTGATTCCGTTCCGCTAAAAATTTTCATCACTTCAGGATCATCCGTCGGAATCGTTTTTGGATCAATTCCACTTAAATCTTGAAGCATGCGAATCACGGTCGGATCATCGTGTCCGAGTATATCAAGTTTTAATAAATTATCATGAATCGAATGGAAGTCAAAATGAGTTGTTCTCCATTCGGAATTACGGTCGTCAGCTGGAAACTGGATCGGTGAAAAATCGAAGATATCCATATAGTCCGGCACAACGATAATCCCCCCTGGATGCTGACCAGTTGTACGTTTTACGCCCGTACATCCTGCTACTAAACGATCCACTTCTGCGTTTCGTAAATGTAAATCACGGTCACCGGCATAGCCTTTTACATAGCCATAAGCTGTTTTTTCGGCTACTGTACCGATTGTTCCCGCGCGGTATACATTATCTTCTCCAAACAGTACTTTTGTATAGTTATGAGCTCGCGGCTGATACTCTCCGGAGAAGTTCAAATCGATATCGGGAACTTTGTCTCCTTTGAATCCTAAGAACGTTTCAAACGGAATATCGTGTCCGTCTTTAATAAATGGTACGCCACAATCGTCGCAGCTTTTGTCGGGCAAGTCGAATCCTGAACCAACGGAACCGTCATTAAAAAACTCGGATTTCTTACATTTTGGACAAACATAATGCGGCGGAAGTGGGTTTACTTCTGTAATTTCCGTCATCGTCGCAACGAATGAAGACCCTACGGAACCACGTGAACCAACTAAGTAACCATCATTCAAGGATTTTTTAACAAGTTTATGCGAGATCAAGTAAATAACGGCAAACCCGTGGCCGATAATACTTTTCAACTCTTTCTCTAGACGAGCTTCTACTACTTCAGGCAGCTCTTCACCATAGATGCTGCGTGCCATCGCATAGCTCATTTCACGCATTTCTTCGTCTGCGCCTTCAATTTTTGGCGTATATAAATCATCTTTAATTGGTTTAATATCGTCAATCATATCCGCTATTTTTTGCGTATTATGAACAACAATTTCTTTTGCTTTGTCTCCATCTAGAAATGAAAAACAATTCAGCATCTCATCCGTTGATCTAAAATGAACATCCGGCAGCTGGTGACGGTTTAACGGGTTAGCCCCGCCTTGTGAACCAATTAATATTTTTCGGTAAATTTTGTCTTCCGGATTGAGATAGTGAACATTCCCTGTTGCTACAACCGGCTTTCCAAGCTTTTCACCTAGCTTCACAATATTGCTGATAATATCTTTTAAGGCTTTCTCATCTCGCACTAAATCTAGTTCAATTAAGTGCTTGTAGTTGTCAGGAGGCTGTACTTCGATATAATCATAAAATTCAGCTGCTCCTTCTACTTCATCGATTCCTTTTTGCATCATGCCTTCGAATACTTCGCCCCGGTCACATGCGGTTCCAATCAAGATGCCTTCTCGATATTTGTCGAGCTGAGATCTTGGAATTCGCGGAACTCGATAAAAGTAATTTAAATGAGAAATCGAAACGAGTTTAAATAGATTTTTTAAACCTACGTCGTTTTGTGCTAAAAGCGTCGCATGATACGGACGGGCCCGCTGATAGGCATTCCCTTCTCCCATATAATCATTTAAGCGATCGTGCATCGTAATTTCGCGTTCAAATGCATCTTTCAGCATTTTATTTAACAAATAGCCGGTTGTTTCCGCATCATAAATTGCGCGGTGATGCTGCACAAGTTCAATATCAAACTTTTTAGCAAGAGTATTTAAACGATGGTTTTTCATATGCGGATACAAAAATCTTCCGAGTTCAAGCGTATCGATAACGCCGTTAGCCGCTTTTTCTAATCCGATTTTTTGCAGTCCCATATTTAAAAATCCCATATCAAAGCTTGCATTATGAGCGACTAAAATACTGTCGCCCATCCACTCGTGAAAATCACGAAGTACTTCTGAGATTTCAGGCGCATTTTGGACCATATCATCTGTAATACCCGTCAGTTCAATTGTTGTTGCAGACAGAGGATGATGAGGATTTGCAAACCGTTCAAATCGATCGATGATTTCGCCTTCTTTCATCTTCACGGCAGCAAGTTCAATAATGGTATCGTATACGGCTGACAAACCGGTTGTTTCGACGTCAAATACTACGTAAGTTGCTTCTGTCAAATCCACATGCTGCGGATTATAGGCAATCGGCACACCGTCGTCTACTAAATTGACTTCCACTCCGTACAGTATTTTAATGCCGTTCTTTTTGCCGGCTCCATACGCTTCAGGAAACGACTGTGCAACCGCATGATCGGTTATGGCTACAGCTGGATGTCCCCATTTTTTGGCTTGTCCGACTAAAGCTCCAACAGATGAAACGGCATCCATTTGACTCATTGGCGTATGCAAGTGAAGTTCCACACGTTTTTCATCTTCAGGCGCTGTATCTTGTCTAGCAGGACCGGTAATCTCGTTAACATCATTTCCAATCATAACTAGATCACGGACAAATGTATCGTTTTGTACACTTCCGCGAACCTTTACCCACATTCCTTTTTTAATTGCTTGAAGTAAAGGAATATCTTCTTTGTCACGTGAAAACATCTTAACCATAATAGAATTTGTATAGTCTGTCACTTTAAAAATAAGAAGCGTACGCCCGCTTCGTAATTCCCTAGTTTCTGCATCAAATACGTATCCTTCAACGGCAATTCGCTTTTCTTCATCCACAATGGAGTCCAGGCGAACCGCCTCGTCTTTAATCGTATATCCAATTGTAAGCGGACCTTTTGGTAGGTCTGGTCCATCACTTTTTTCATTTTCTTTATTTTGCATTTCGGTGATGGCTTGTAATACTTTTTCTGTATCTTCTTGTTTTCGTTGCTCTACAAACTGCTGAAATGCTTCTTCTGAATGCACAACTTCCGTCATTAGCTGAAGGTTCGGAAACCCATAGGACGCATACTGATCAGCAATTAACTGACTATACTTTTTACGTAAAGCCGTTCCTTCTGCATCATGTCGTGCATTTACAATCAATTTGGCACCGTTCAATCTCGGCATTTGATCTTGTAAAAGCGACTGTAAAAGCGGAGATATGCCCTGCATTTCTCCAATACAATGCTTCCAATATGACTGTACATGCTCTTCCGTACATTCTTTATTAACGGTTTGAATAGAAAAAGAAACACTCGCAATATGAGAAAAAGCTGAAGACATGCGAGCATGGAATAACTCATAGATCTCAAAGGGTAGTAACCCTTCTAAAGAAAAATGGAAATGCCATTTTTTTTGTTCTTTCTGAATGACGAGCTTTTCAATCGCTGCGTTTTCAAAATAAGGAACAATTTGATCACTCGTCAGCTCTAACTGCTGCAGCAGCAACTTAAAACGCTCTTTTTTTCCTAGCGTTTGTGCTTCCAAGTTTTCTGCCTCCTTTTATAAATGAGTGCAATCTATTTTAACATAAATGACTTCTATTCTGTCATATGTTCTGTTTATAAACATAAAAACAGCAGGGATACAAATCCCCGCTGCTTCATTACTTCGCTAGCAGTTCTTTCACTGTTGAAACAAGATTGTCAACTGACACTTCTAATGACTCCCCAGTTTTGCGTACTTTTACTTCTACAATTCCTTCAGATGCACGTTTACCAACTGTTACTCGAACAGGAAGACCAATTAAATCTGAATCTGCAAATTTTACTCCTGCACGCTCTTGGCGGTCATCTAACAGCACTTCAAAGCGATTATCTAATAACTCATTATATAATTTCTCACCTAGTTCACGCTGTTCATCATTTTTTACGTTAACTGGAATAACGTGTACTTGATAAGGCGTAACAGCTTCTGGCCATAGAAGACCGTTTTCATCATTAAATTGTTCTGCAATCGCAGCTACTGTACGAGAAACACCGATACCATAGCAGCCCATAATCATTGGCTGGCTGCGTCCGTTCTCATCTAGATACGTTGCTCCCATTGCTTCACTGTAGCGAGTTCCTAGTTTAAAGACGTGTCCGACTTCAATACCTTTAGCGAACTTAATAAAGCCTTGTCCATCGGGTGACTGATCCCCTTCTTGGATGAAGCGGAAATCTTCGTAAGTTGCATTAAAGTTACGTTCATTCACATTTGTGTAGTGATAACCTTCTTCATTTGCTCCGCATACACCGTTAACAATTGCTTTTACCGCATGATCAGCTACCACTTCTACTGAATCACTTACGCCAATCGGTCCTACTGAACCAACTGCGCATTTTAATACTTCTTTTGTTTCTTCTGGAGTTGCCAGTTCAACAACGGAAGCTTCAAAATAGTTTTTCACTTTAATATCGTTTACTTCGTGATCCCCGCGAACAAGCACAAGCACAAAACGATCATCTACTTTAAATAAAAGGGACTTGATACAAGAAGTCGCTTCAACATTTAAGAAAGCAGCTACGTCTTCAATGCTATGCTGATTTGGTGTTTCCACTTTTGTTAATTCTTTTTCAGCTTCACCTGATTTTTCATACGTATTTACAACCGGTGCCATTTCAACATTTGCTGCATAAGAAGATGTATCTGAATAAGCAATTGTATCTTCCCCAATTTCAGAAAGAACCATAAATTCATGCGTATCTTTTCCGCCCATTGCACCTGAATCAGCGATAACCGCACGGAAATTTAATCCGCAGCGCTCAAAAATGCGGCTGTAGGCAGCAAACATTTTATCATATACTTCATCTAAACTTTCTTGAGAAGCATGAAACGAATATGCATCTTTCATAATAAATTCACGACCGCGTAATAAGCCAAAGCGTGGACGTTTTTCATCGCGGAACTTCGTTTGAATTTGATATAAATTTAGCGGTAAACGTTTGTATGACTTCACTTCGTCACGAAGCAAGCTTGTAATAACTTCTTCGTGTGTTGCTCCCAAAGCAAATTCACGGCCGTGACGATCTTTCATACGCATTAACTCAGGTCCATATGAGTACCAGCGGCCAGACTCTTGCCACAATTCAGCTTGTTGTAAAGCTGGCATCAATAATTCGACAGAACCTGCACGGTCCATCTCTTCACGAACAATTTGTTCAACTTTTTGCAATACGCGCTTACCAAGCGGTAAAAAGCTGTATACGCCGCTTGCATTTTGGCGCATGAAACCCGCGCGCAATAGAAGCTGATGGCTTTTTATATCCGCATCAGCTGGCACTTCTCTTAATGTAGGAATCAATGTAGAACTTTGTCTCATAACCTCGCACCTCTTTGCTTACTTCTCTATCTTATTTTTTTAAGGCGGACCATGCCGCAATTTTCATATAATCAGCGAGGGAATATCCCTCGCTGAGCGTATGTCTTATAAAAAGAACTTTTGAATATCGTTCCACGTTACAACGAGCATCAGCAGCATTAATAAAGCAAAACCGATAAAATGAACAATGCCTTCTTTTTGACGATCAATTGGCTTACCGCGAATTCCTTCTACAGCGAAGAACAATAGTCGCCCTCCATCTAAAGCAGGAAGTGGAAGCAAATTGACAATCCCTAAGTTAATACTTAAAACGGCTGCCCATTTCATTAGATAATAAATGCCTGACTGTGCTACTTGATCGGTTGCTGCGTAAATACCTACAGGACCAGAAAGCATATCCAGTTTGAACTGTCCTGTCACAAGCTTCCCTAGACCGGTCAAGATTTCTTTCATCCACGTATATGTTTCAGTAGCTCCGTGCGTGATCGAACCAATGAATGACTTTTCAACCGGTGCATATACGCCAATTAATCCAATTGTCTGTTCCCCAACTTTGCGACTTTCAGGTGTAATCGGAATATCTAGCGTTTTGCCGCCGCGCTGAACCGTGAATGTAATTTGCTGTTCAGGATGTTTTTGAATTACTTTTACGACATCATCCCACGTTGAAACACTTTGTCCATCAATTGCTTGAACTTTATCTCCTTGTTTGAGTCCCGCATCAACGGCTACTCCATCTGATGTTAATTTGCCCATCACGGGTTTGTCAACAACATATCCTTGAGAAATCCCAAGAACGATAAAAATAACAAAGGCTAATATAAAGTTCATTAGTGGACCAGCGAAAATGGCTAGCGCACGCTGACCAAGAGTTTTAGAGGCAAACTGACGGCTATAAGGTGCAATTTGAATTTCTTCTCCATCCATAACGAAGTAAGATTCTTCTGCTACCTCGAATTTTTGCAGACGTTCATCTTCACCTTCTTCATAACCTGAAATAAATAGATTATGCTCTAAGTCTGCTTGCTCTACCTCAATAACTTTTGCATTGGGATGCTGTTCCTTGTTATTAATAATGACTTTATTTACTTTACCTTCCTTATCGAACGTGAGGCCCACCATTTGACCAGGCTTTACTTCGATCATTTCTGGGTCTTCTCCAGCCATTCGAACAAATCCACCTAGAGGCAGCAAGCGAATGGTATAAACTGTTTCATCTCGTTTAAATGAAAAGATTTTGGGACCAAACCCAATGGCAAACTCACGGCATAAGATGCCTGCACGCTTTGCAAAAACTAAATGACCAAGCTCATGAAAGAATACAAGAGCTCCAAAAATGACGACAAACGCAATGACTGTGTTCAATGGGTATTACCCCCTTCATGTAATAGAGTCAAATCTCCACCCACCAGAAATAAGTGAGTGGCTTCTCTCGCACGCACATTATCGAGAGATGGCGGATCTAACAAACTCTCTTGCTTCTAAATCTACTTCTTTAATAGTAGATAAACAAGGTTTCTGTATTACAGTATGTTCATTCATTGCTTTTTCAATCACATCTTCAATTTGTAAAAATGTAATGTGACCATCTAAAAAGGCTTGAACAGCTTCTTCATTAGCTGCATTTAAAACAGTCGGAAGTGTTCCACCCGCTTTGCCAGCCTCAAATGCAAAAGCTAAACAGCGAAAACGCTCTTCATCCATTTTAGCGAAGTGAAGCTGGCCAATATCCGCCAAGCTTAAACGCTTGGTGTTAGGCAAAGACATGCGTTTTGGATACGTTAATGCGTATTGAATTGGCACGCGCATATCAGGCGTTCCAAGCTGAGCAATAACGCTTGTATCCGAATACTCTACCATAGAATGAATGATGCTTTCCTTATGTAACAATACATCAATTTTCTCATAGGGAAGATCAAAAAGCCAATGTGCTTCAATCACTTCTAGTCCCTTATTCATCATCGTTGCCGAATCAATTGTAATTTTAGCTCCCATCGACCAGTTTGGATGATTTAATGCATCTTCAACCGTTACTCCCTGTAGTTCTGCTCTCGTTTTATCTCGAAAGCTCCCTCCAGAAGCCGTTAAAATTAAACGGTCTATTGCTTTTTGATCTTGCCCTTGCAAACTTTGAAAAATAGCTGAGTGCTCACTGTCTACCGGTAAAATATCAGCGCCATATTCCTTGGCTGCTTCCATAACAAGGTGACCAGCAGTAACAAGTGTCTCCTTATTTGCAATAGCAATCGTTTTTCTCATTTTGATTGCTTCTAGCGTAGGAGTCAACCCTACACTCCCAAGAACAGCATTTACTAAAACTTCTGTGGATGGATGAGTTGCCACTTCCACAAGTCCTTCTTCTCCATAAACAAATCGAATAGAAGGGAATTCTGCTTGCAGTGACAGACAATCTTCTTTCTTCATCACAGAAACAAGGGTTGGCTTACACTGCTGAATAATCTTTCTTGCTTCATTAATATTTCGACCTACAGAGATTGCTGAGAGCTCAAAATACTCAGGATGCGCTCGAACAATATCAACGGTTTGAGTACCGATTGAACCTGTAGCTCCTAACAAGGAAATTTTCTTCAAGTATATTCACTCCTATTAAAACAAAGACATCTTTTTTATAGAGATAATAAAAAAGCTAAAATTGGCATGATGAACATCAAACTGTCAAAACGGTCTAAAATCCCACCATGACCGGGTAAAATCTTCCCTGAATCTTTTACGCCATAGTGACGTTTGAACGCTGATTGTACAAGATCACCCATCTGGCCAAATAACGATACGATAATACCAATTACAAGTAGTTCAATCATAGTTTGATCAATATTTGCTAACAGCTTAAATACAATGGCTACTACAATAGCGCATACGACGCCACCAACAAAACCTTCAATTGTTTTATTGGGACTGATTTCCGGCCATAGCTTTCGTTTCCCCATTGCTCGTCCAATAAAATAAGCTCCGGAATCCGTCGCCCAAATAATAAGAAAAGCAAAGAACAAATAAGCTAACCCGAACTCTTGACGAACCTCGATAAAATAATGAAAGCCAAAGCCAACATATACTGTCGTTAATAAAATAAACCCAACGTCATCGAAGGTAAATTTATTTTTAACTACAACCGTGTACATTAATAAAAGAAGGACAGCAGCAAGCGCTACTTCTATCTTATGTTCACTTAAGAATTGAAATGCAACATCTCTTCCATTTGGTAGTAAAAACACCCAAGTTAGCAATAAACTAATGATACTTGGAAAAGACATTGCTTTCAAATGTTTCATTTTTAAAAGCTCAATTACACCAACTGTTCCGATTACATACATAATAAGGGTAAAAGGTAACCCTCCAATTAAAACAATCGGCACAAATACCGCAAGTGCTACAATCGCGGTGATAATGCGCTGTTTCATCTTGTTTTCCACACCTTCTTATACACCACCAAAGCGGCGTCCGCGCTTTTGAAACGCCTCGACTGCTTCGATTAAATGATTTTCTTTAAAATCTGGCCATAATACTTCTGTAAACCAAAACTCTGTGTAAGCTAGCTGCCAAAGCATAAAATTACTTAAGCGAAGCTCACCGCTTGTACGAATAAGCAAATCCGGATCTGGAAGGCTTTTGCTCATTAAATAGGAAGAAAATAAATTTTCTGAAATAGAAGAGGAAGCTACTTTTCCCTGTTCTACATCTTCTACCAATGACTGAATAGCGCCCATGATTTCGTGACGGCTACCGTAATTAAGCGCGAAGTTTAAAATCAGCCCTGTGTTATCCTTTGTTTTTTCAATTGCGTTATCCACGGCTCGAATCGTATGGGCAGGGAGCTCACTTTTATCCCCCATAATACGAACTTGCACATTTTTTTCAATTAGCTCAGGCAGAAAGGTTGTTAAAAATTCCTCTGGCAGTTTCATTAAAAACTCGACTTCAGTTTTGGGGCGCTTCCAATTTTCAGTGGAAAATGCATATAAAGTTAATACTTTAACACCTAATTCATTGGCCAATCTGGTCACATGACGCACTACCTTCATTCCTTCATGATGGCCCATCATGCGAGGAAGAGCTCGTTTTTGCGCCCAACGACCGTTCCCATCCATAATAATTGCAATATGTTCAGGAACAGGGTGCTGTTTCACTTGATCTTTTCGTTCTGACAAAGACAGTGTATTTAAATCTTGACTTTTCTTCCATGCTTGAAATTTTCTTAACATGCAAAGGTCCCCCGTTGTACGCTCTCACATAAACGTGTGGCTTATGTGAGTTTTTTCTTACTACACATTATTAACAAAAAAACCCCCTGTAAACAATAGAGGGTCTTTTACAATATATTTTACCTTGAAATGACTTAAACTGCCATAATTTCTTCTTCTTTATCTTTCGCCACTTTATCCACTTTTACGATATGATCATCCGTTAGTTTTTGAATGTCATCACTGTAGCCGCGTAAATCGTCTTCAGTAATTTCACCTTTTTTCTCTAACTTTTTGAAATCATCATTTGCATCACGGCGTACGTTACGAACCGCAACTTTTGCTTCTTCAGCATATTTTTTCACCATTTTCACTAACTCACGACGACGTTCTTCCGTTAAAGCAGGAATCGATAAACGGATAATAGTTCCATCGCTTGTAGGTGTTAACCCTAAGTCAGATTTTAAAATAGCTTTTTCAACTTCACCAATTTGTGATTTGTCATAAGGCTGAATAACAAGCATACGAGCTTCAGGCACGCTTACTTGCGCCAATTGGTTAATTGGTGTTGGTGCACCGTAGTATTCTACCGTTACGCGGTCAAGAAGTGACGCGCTTGCACGTCCAGCACGAATTGATGCTAGTTCGCGGCTAAATGATTGAATTGCTTTTTCCATTCTTTCTTTTGCGTTTTGCAACACTTGTTTTGGCATGTTTATTTCCCCTTTACAATTGTTCCAATGTTTTCGCCTGTAACGGCACGTTTAATATTGCCTTCTTCCGTAATTGAAAAAACAATTAGCGGAATATCATTGTCCATACATAATGAAGAAGCTGTAGAATCCATAACAGCTAGTCCATCTTTTAAAACATCAATATACGTTAATGTTTCGTATTTTACAGCATCAGGTACAAGCTTAGGATCTGCATTATAAACGCCATCTACGTTGTTTTTAGCCATTAAGATAACGTCAGCTTCGATTTCAGCTGCACGCAAAGCTGCTGTCGTATCTGTAGAGAAATAAGGGTTTCCTGTACCCGCGGCGAAAATAACAACGCGTTTTTTCTCAAGATGACGAACAGCTTTTCTTCTAATATAAGGCTCTGCTACTTGTCTCATCTCGATAGAAGTCTGAACTCGTGTTTGCACACCAATGTTCTCTAAGCTATCTTGAAGAGCCAAAGAGTTCATTACTGTTGCTAGCATTCCCATATAATCAGCAGCGGCACGATCCATACCCATTTCACTGCCAATTTTACCACGCCAAATGTTTCCACCACCAACGACTACAGCAATTTCCACACCTAATTCATAAACGGCTTTTACTTGTTCAGCAACAGATTTGATGATGGATGGGTTAATACCAAAACCCTCTTCACCAGCTAATGCTTCTCCACTTAACTTTAATACGATACGATTATATTTTGCTTGACTCATGCTTACCTCCATCGTTAACGGTGAGATCTCTTTTGTAAAAAAGGGAACACACAGTGTTCCCTATACGGTCAAACCCTTACTTTTTAACTTGGTTCATTACTTCTTCAGCGAAGTTGTCTTGACGTTTCTCAATACCTTCTCCTACTTCAAAACGAACGAAGCTTTCAACAGTAGCGCCTTTGCTCTCAACGAACTGACGTACTTTTTGATCAGGATTTTTAACAAATGTTTGATCTAGTAAGCAAATATCTTCGAAGAATTTGCCAAGGCGACCTTCAACCATTTTTGCAACGATTTTTTCTGGTTTGCCTTCGTTTAATGCTTGTTGAGTTAATACTTCGCGCTCGCGCTCAGTTTCTTCAGCAGAAACTTGATCACGAGAGATGTATTTAGGGTTGATTGCAGCAATGTGCATAGCAACGTCTTTTGCAACAGCTTCTTCAGTTGTACCAGATAATACTGTTAACACACCGATACGTCCGCCAGCATGTAGGTAAGCACCGAATGCATCAGCATCAGTTTTTGTTGCTACAGCGAAACGACGTAGAGATAATTTTTCTCCGATTGTAGCGATTGCAGAGTTGATGTGTTCTTCAACAGTTGCACCGTTTTCCATTTTTTGAGTAGCAGCTTCAGCAGCGTCAGCTGGTTTGTTAGCTAAGATGTGAGCAGCTAATTCTTTTGTTAACTTTTGGAAACCTTCGTTTTTCGCAACGAAATCAGTTTCAGAGTTAACTTCTAAGATAACAGCTTCGTTACCTTGAGTTTCGATGTAAGTTAGACCTTCAGCAGCAATACGGTCTGATTTTTTAGCAGCTTTTGCAATACCTTTTTCACGTAAGAAATCGATTGCTTGCTCCATATCACCGTTAGTTTCAGTTAACGCTTTTTTACAATCCATCATACCAGCGCCAGTTTTTTCACGTAATTCTTTTACCATTTGAGCAGTAATTGCCATAATGTGTAGCCTCCTTGTTTGGGTATGTAATTAATGTATATAAATGGGTTAAATCTTTTCAAAAAAAGGTGATAAAAGGCTATTCCCTCTTATCACCTTTCACGGAATTAAGCAGTAGTTGTTTCAGTTTCAACTGCTGTTTCTTCACCTTGTTTAGCTTCTAGAATAGCATCAGCAACTTTAGAAGTTAAAAGTTTAACAGCACGAATTGCATCATCGTTTGCAGGGATTACATAATCAATTTCGTCTGGATCACAGTTAGTGTCTACGATACCAACGATTGGAATGTGTAATTTTTTAGCTTCCGCTACTGCAATACGCTCTTTACGAGGGTCAATGATGAATAATGCATCTGGAAGTTGTTTCATATCTTTAATGCCGCCTAAGAATTTTTCAAGACGCTCTAACTCTTTTTTAAGTTGAACTACTTCTTTCTTAGGTAGTACTTCAAAAGTACCGTCTTCTTGCATTTTTTCGATATCTTTTAAACGTTTGATACGTTTTTGGATAGTTGAGAAGTTAGTTAATGTACCACCTAACCAACGTTGGTTAACAAAGTACATACCAGCGCGAGCTGCTTCTTCTTTAACAGAATCTTGAGCTTGTTTTTTCGTACCTACGAATAAAACAGTACCGCCGTCTGCAGCTAATTCTTTAACGAATTTGTACGCTTCTTCTACTTTCTTAACTGTTTTTTGAAGATCGATAATGTAGATGCCGTTACGCTCAGTGAAGATGTATTTCTTCATCTTTGGGTTCCAACGGCGAGTTTGGTGACCGAAATGTACACCAGCTTCTAGTAATTGTTTCATTGAAATTACTGACATGTGTTTTTCCTCCTAATGGTTTTAAGTCTCCTCCGCTTATTTCATCTTCAGCCGAAACTACAAAAAGTAGCACCATCAACCGAATCAACAAGCGTGTGTAATAACACCAAAAACAAATATAGCACACTCCTTTTTCACAAGCAAGCGTTTCATTAAGTTTATTGATGAAATTTCAATAATAATTCGATTTCAGTTTTCCCTCTGTGTAAATGTTTTGCAATTTCTTCAATTGTTAAACCTTTTCTTTTTAAATAAACGGAAAATTCTTTTATCTCTTCACCTGACAAATCTTGAATTTGGTCTGTAGTTAATTCATCAAAAGGTGTGCGTATATGTTTCTGATTTTCTTCTATAGAAAGAAGTTCATGCAGGGACTGGGAAGGCTCACTTTTTAGATCTACCCTTTGAACAAGCATGTCTTCTTCATCTACCAAAGGTGATTTTACGCTGCTTTTTTCTACTTCCGAAGAAAGCGAAGTGGAACGCTCTCGAAGCTGACTTAAAAACTGCTCGTTTTGTTCCTGAAATTCAGCGAGATAGGAGCTCATCGCAGCTTCCATTTTATTGATATTTTGCTGGTGCAAGCGTTCAATTCTTTTCACTTTGGTCACTTGCATATATAAAAGAATAATGCAAAACAGTGATAGACCATGAATTAAAAAACTAACTGTGAGTAAAAACCCCATTCTTTTACCTCTTTGCTAAATTATTTTACTTAAACTCGTACGCATTTTAAACAGCGCTTTCGAATGAATTTGAGAAATACGTGAAGTAGATAGCCCTAACAGCTGTGCGATCTCTGTGAAAGTCAGCTCTTCTTTATAGAATAATGAAACAACGAGCTGTTCTTTCTCATTTAGCTGCTCGATAACTTCAGCAAGCTCTTGATATCGTTCATCGTTAATTAGCTCCTCTTCAGGAGAGAGCATTTTTTCATCTTTAATCGTATATTTTTGTTCTCCATCTTCATACTCTTTTGGCTGTTCTTCCATTGACAAAACGTTAGCTAAGAAGCCTTCATTCATCGTATGAACGACATCTGCTTCTGTCATGCCTACTTCTTTTGCAACTTCACTTGGTGCAACTCTGCGCAAGTATCTTTGTTCAAGTGCTTCCGTTGCTTGCTCAATTCTTTTCGTCTTTTCCCTTGCGCTTCTTGATAACCAATCTTCTTTACGAAGTCCATCTATTATCGCCCCTCGAATTCGAAAAGACGCATATGTATCAAACTTCAAGTCTCTACCGTAATCAAACTTTTCCAACGCATCGTAAAGGCCGACTAACCCTAAACTACGAAGCTCTTCTTTATGAATATTTTTAGGCAGCCCTACACTAATCCGCTGAACATGATAGTTAACAAGCGGCATATACTTTTTCACAAGCATGTTTCCCGCATGTGAGTCTCTCGTCTCTATCCATTCCTGCCAAATTTTATGTTCTTCAACTTCTTGTATACTTTTCAAGGGTCTTTCAACTCCTTTTTATAGCGCTATTAAACGGTAACGGTCAGGGCACGCTTTATATCGTTTTTATCCCTTCGTTAATCGTGCGAACCTTTAAAATAGCCGTTTGAGGATCAAATTCAATTGTGCGTCCGTTGTGTCCTCCTATAGCTTTTGCTGCAATTTCTACACTGTTTCTATGCAGCTCTTTCTCTACTGCTTGAACATTTCGAAGGCCAATTCGCATGACATCATTTCTTGGTTCAAATTGAAACATCTGCGCGCCTCCTGCTATTTTTGCTTTCAACAATTTTCTATGTGCGCCTTGTTTAATCAACATATTTATCAAATCAAAAATGGCTGTATCTGCATATTTAGCTCTATTAAAAGGACATTTGGCCCCGCTTGAATCCGGAAGCATTACATGAGCGAGCCCAGCTACCGAGTGAACAGAGTCATAAACGACAACTCCTACACATGATCCTAATCCCGCTGTTCGAAGCACTGCGGGTGCATGTGTAACATTCATCTCGGCAATTCCTACCTTAATCACTTGTTTATCATCTCTCACGATTCTTCAACTCCTAGAACCTTCAGCGTGATATCCATTATTCGTTTGGCTCACTGGAGGTGGTCTTCTAAAGAGAGAACTTTAGGTAAATTTAGAAGGACAATTAAACGGCTATCTACTTTAACGACTCCGTTTAAGTATTCTACAGCTGTTCCTTCAACGGTTTCAGGCACTGAAGCAATCGTTTTTTCATCAATATCCACTACATCATTTGCCGCATCGACAATCAAACCTGCTTCTACATCATTAAGACGAACCATAATAATACGTGTCAGCTCATGGTTAAGCTGTTCTTGCAAGTTAAAACGAGTGCGCAAATCAATAATCGGTGTAATAACACCGCGAAGATTAATAACACCTTTTACATATTCTTTTACTCCAGGAACGCGTGTTATGTGCTGAATCTTTTCAATTGACTGCACTTCTTCTACTGAGATTCCGTACTCCTCGTCTCCTAATTGAAACACAATAATTTTCATGCCTTTCTCCCTTTCTTTTTACAGCATTTGTTATTTAATCAAAGCGTTGCAATCAATGATAAGTGCTACTTGTCCATCGCCTAAAATTGTGGCTCCTGAAATAGCAAATATACCCGGCAGATAATGCCCTAAAGATTTTAAAACAATTTCCTGCTGACCGATAAAAGAATCAACAATTAGCCCGGCGGTTTTTTCTCCTTTTTTCACGATGACTACTGAATAATGATCGCCTTGTACTGAGTTAGGCACAGTGAATAGCTCTTTTAAATCAATAAGAGGAATAATGGCTCCTCGAAAATCAATAACCTTTTGACCGTGTACATGCATGACCTCTTTCGGCTGAACAATAGCTGTTTCAATAATTGAAGAAAGCGGCAAGGCATAGCGCTCTTCACTCATTTGCACGAGTAAAGCAGAAATGATAGACAGAGTGAGCGGCAGTTGAATAGAAAAACGCGAACCGTATCCTTCGTTAGAATCAATTGTTACAGAACCCCCTAGCGATTCAATCGTGTTTTTCACGACATCTAAACCTACTCCTCGTCCGGAAACATCTGAAATTTGCTCAGCGGTCGAAAAGCCCGAAGCGAAAATGAGCTCGTACACTTGTTTATCCGTCAGCGTTTCGGCTGTTTTCTCATCAATAATTCCTCGATCTAACGCTTTTTGCAGTACCTTTTCACGATTGATGCCCGCCCCGTCATCTTCTAAATCAATAAAGACATGATTTCCGCTATGATAAGCTTTAAGGCGAATCGTTCCCTTTTCATTCTTTCCGCTCTCTAAGCGTGCTTGAGGCATTTCAATTCCGTGGTCAACGGCATTTCTTAATAAGTGAACAAGCGGATCTCCAATTTCATCAATGACAGTGCGGTCCAGCTCTGTATCAGCTCCGACAATTTGAAGTTCAATTTGTTTCCCTAAATCTTTTGAAAGCTGTCTCACCATACGGGGAAAACGATTAAAAACGGTTTCTACAGGCACCATACGCATATTTAAAATAATCGTTTGCAAATCTCCAGAAATACGGGACATCCGCTCTACCGTTTCGTCTAATTCGCTATTATTCAATTCTTTTGATATTTGTTCTAACCTGCCTCTATCAATAACTAGTTCTTCAAACAAGTTCATGAGACTGTCCAAACGGTCAATATTGACTCGAATCGTCTTGTTATTTGAGGGCTGTCTTTTCTCTTCAACAGGCGATTTAGAAGGTTCTAACACAGTAACTTCCTGTATGGCTGCTGCTACTTCTGGTAAAACAAGCTCCTCCATTTTTGTTTCCTTTTTTACGGGGACCGCAGCAATTTTCACACTTTCTACTTCAGAAACTTCCATAATGCTCGCCTGCAGCTTTTCTTGCGACTCGTTTGTTACTAATATAACGATAAAAGATGATTCAAATTTTTCTTGTTCGATATCTTGAACAGTTGGCGCTGACTTAATGACGTCTCCTGCTTGCTCTAACACATCAAATATCATATACGCACGCGCAGCTTTTAACAGACAGGTGCGTTCAAGCTGTACGGTTATTTCAAACGCATTAAACCCTTGGTCTGCTGTTTGGCTGAGCAGCGTTTGTACTAATTCATCGTACTCAATGGAAGAAGCTGCATGCTGTGCTACGGGTTCCTCTGCTACAATACGCTGCAGCTTTTGAACAAGTAATTTGACATCAAGCCGACCATCACCGCCTTCAGAAATAGATTGAACCATTATTTCTAGCGCATCGACTGATTCAAACAAAGCATCAAGAACTTCCGTATGAACGTCGAGTTGGTGATTTCGAACGGCATCTAACACGTTTTCCATTTTGTGAGTTAATTGTGCTAAATCATCAAATCCCATCGTTGCAGACATACCTTTTAACGTATGAGCAGATCGAAAAATTTCATTTACATAGCCAAGATCATCGGTATTTTTTTCAAAAAGCATTAGCTGATCATTAACGTTTTGTAGATGTTCTTTGCTTTCCTCAATAAACACTTCTAGATATTGATTCATATCCATTATAAGTTTCCCTCCTATTTCTGTGCGTAGCGAGAAATAAAGCTTCCAACGTTTCGCAGTGGTTCAATATAATCAACAAGTTTTGTAGAAACAACTGATTTGGGCATCCCATAAATGACAGCAGTTTCCTCAGATTCAGCTAATATAAGCGCGTCTTTATTTTTCTTTAAATCAATAACCCCTTCCGTTCCATCCGCTCCCATTCCCGTCAATACAATAGCAAGTTTTTGATAACCTGAAATTTTACTAATCGACTGAAACAAGCGATCCACTGAGGGGCGATGTCCCTTTACAGGTGAAGAAGTATCTAAACAAATGCTGAGCTGTCCTTTTTTCTCTACAACCGTCATATGAAAACCTCCAGGCGCAATATACGCACATCCTGAGCGAACGATTTCATTGTCTTTTGCTTCTTTCACTTCAATATCAGACAGCTGATTTAATCTAGCTGCTAATGATTTTGTAAAATTTGGCGGCATATGCTGCACAATAAAAATAGGTGCGTTTATGTCTTTTGAAACAGTTGATAATACTTCTTGCAGTGCACGCGGTCCTCCAGTAGAAGTGCCAATACAAATCATTTTGTTCACTTTCGTCCCCATTGGGAGGTTATATACACTGCTGTTTTGCGCGTGCTGATGACTGCTTGAAGATATGTTGGCTTTACTAGCAAGCAATAGTTTAGAGATAAGCTCATCTTTCACTTTATGTAAGTCCAGCGAAATAGCTCCCGAAGGTTTAGCAACAAAATCAACTGCGCCGTACTGCATAGCGGTCAGCGTATTTTCAGCACCTTCTATTGTTGTACTCGATAACATGACAACAGGAAGGGGCTTCACGCGCATGAGCTGTTTTAACATATCTAAGCCATTCATTTTGGGCATTTCAATATCAAGTGTCACAATGTCTGGGGATAGCTCGATTGCTTTTTTTAATCCTTCTTCACCGTTGCGTGCTGTACCCACAACGTGAAACCGATTGTCGCCTGCTAAAAAATCGCCAATCAGCTTTCGCATAAATGCAGAATCATCTACAATAAGCACCTTTATTTCATTCACTCTACTTTCCTACCTTTCAAGAAAAAATCGTTTAAGGCGCCGAATAAACATTCCTTGTGTGTTAGTGGCTGTCCTATCGTCTTGTGGAACAAGAATATTTACCATATCCACCAGTGATGTACTAGCTTTAGATTTTGGGTCTTGAAGCAAAAAAGGGATTTGACGATTAACTGCCTTTTGGACAGCTTGATCATCTGGGACAATACCTAATAGAGAAATAGATACGTTCAAAAACTGCTGAACAGCTCGATTAAATCGTTCATACGTCTGATTTCCTTCTTTTTCGGAAAGCGTTTTATTGATAATAAGATGAATCGGTGCGGATACAGAGTAGGAAGCTGCTAGTTTAATAGCAGCGTAGGCATCTGTTATAGCTGTAGGTTCTGGTGTTGTGACCACAATCATTTCGTCTACAGCTTTTAAAAACCTAAGGACACTTTCTGACATGCCTGCTCCCATATCAAAAATCATATAATCATACTGATTTGTTAACGAATTCAATTCTTTTATTAAATGAGCAAGGTCTGATGGACACCATTCAAATACAGAGGAAATTCCTGTTCCACCAGCCACATAAGCTAAGTTTTGAGGGCCTTTTTTAATAATTTGCTGGATGGAAAGCTTTTTTTTCAGCAAATCAACCATCGTATATGAAGCAGTTTGACCAATCAGAATATCAATATTTCCCATCCCTATATCCATGTCAAAAAGAAGAACTCTTTGCTTTTGCTTCGTTAGTGCAAGAGATAAGTTTAATGATAGATTCGACTTTCCAACTCCTCCTTTTCCGCTTAACACGGCTAGTGTTTTACAATTCCTGAAAGAGTTTTGATGCTTCTTTAACACTTTTTCTCTTAAAACTGCTGCTTGATCATTCATCTTTCCAATCTCCAAACACATCGTCAATAAACATTTCTATTGTAAAAGGCGAAATATCTTCCGGTACATCCTGCCCATTTGTTGTAAAAGCAGCCTTCTGGCCGTAATGATACAGCATATTTAAAAGCGATCCTTTCCGCGTTGTTTCATCTCGCTTCGTAAAAATCAAGTGATCAATAGGCAGACTAGCAAAACGTTCATATACAGCTTTCATATCTGATACTTTTGACGTTAGTGCTAACACAAGAAACGTTTGCAAATTTTCTTGAAACGTAATAATTTTCTTTAAATCATGTACATATTGCTGTGCCAAAAAGTTACGGCCTGCTGTGTCAATAAAAATCACATCGTACGCTTCTGTTTCTAGCAAAGCTTTTTTAAAATCTTCTCCGTTATAACAAATCGTTAAAGGAGCATTCAAGATCGAAGCGTACGTCTTGAGCTGCTCGATCGCTGAAATTCTATACGTGTCAGTTGTGATAAATGCTATTTTTTGATTGTGTTCCAGGACACACTTTGCGGCCAATTTAGCGAGAGTTGTTGTTTTACCGACACCTGTTGGTCCTACTACACTTACATATTTTTTGAAAGGACCGCTCCATTCGTTTGCTTTAAACTGATTGACAAACCAGCTCTTCGTCCACTCCATCAGTTGGTTTGAGTTAGGGCGATGTAAGTAGTAGTACTCTAGCATAGGAGCCTCTACGCTTTTTAAAATAGCTTCGTCTATTTCTTGCAAACGCAAATAGGCAAGCACACCCTCCACTGCTTTTGGATATGAACTTGAGGAAACCTTTGGCATTTGATTCATTTGTGAGACAAGAGTACTTAACTCACTGAGCTGCTGCTTCATAAAAGATTGATTATCTTCCATACCGGGTTCTGGCGGCGATGAGTTCTTCTTTACGCTCAGCTTTTCTACGGAATCGACAGCTGCCAATACTTCTATTTTTGCCTTAGTAAATAAGCCCAGAAATCCTCCTGTTCGAATTTGTTTTGAATGTAAAATAACCGCTTCCTCACCTAAATCTGAACGAATGGCTTTCATAGCTTGCGGCATAGATGCTACTACGTATTTTTTTACTTTCATCAGATATCCACCACTCCAACACTTTGAACTTCAACATTTGTTTCTAGCTCGTTATATGATAAAACCGCCATATGGGGAAAATACCGCTCAGTGATTTGACGCACGTACATCCTCACCGCAGGAGAACATAACACAATTGGAGACTGTTCTTGAAAAGAAAGTGTTTCTGTTTGCTTGGCTATACTTTCTACGATAGCTTGTGAAACGTTAGGGTCTAGTGATAAATAATTCCCATGCTCCGTTTGTTGAACAGCTTCCGCCATCGTTTTTTCAACTTTTCCTGAAAGGGTAAGAACTCGAAGCAGACCTTCTTGGACCGTGTATTGACTGGTAATTTGTCTTGCGAGACCTTGCCGGACATATTCAGTCAACAAATCAGTGTCTGACGTCATTTTTCCGTAGTCGGCCAGCACCTCAAAAATAATAGGTAAATTTCGAATTGAGACGCTTTCTTTTAAAAGTTTTGCCAGCACTCGTTGAATGTCTCCAACAGAAAGCGGATTAAGCGTTACTTCTTCAATTAAAATAGGATACGTTTCTTTTGTGTGATCGATTAGCTGTTTTGTCTCCTGTCTTCCAATCAGCTCATGCGCATACGATTTTATAACTTCTGTTATGTGAGTAGACACAACCGACGGTGGGTCAACAACGGTATATCCGAACATCTCAGCCTGCTCCTTCACCGACTCGCTAATCCATTTTGCAGGCATTTTAAAAGCTGGTTCTAACGTGTCAATTCCTTCAATCAAATCATCATCCATTCCCGGACTGATTGCTAAATAATGATCAAGCAGCAGCTCTCCTCTTGCCACTTCATTGCCCTTTATTTTAAGACAGTATTCGTTTGGCTGAAGCTGGATGTTGTCCCTGATGCGAACAACTGGAATGACTAATCCTAGCTCAAGTGCAAGCTGGCGCCTAATCATGACAATTCGATCTAGCAAATCGCCTCCTTGATTTGTATCAGCAAGCGGAATTAATGCATAACCAAATTCAAATTCAATCGGATCAACGCTTAATAAATTGACAACACTCTCTGGACTTTTCATTTCATTGTCTTCCAGTTCTTCTTCAGTAGGCGCCATTTCCTCACGAACTGCCTGATTCTTAGACCGGGACAAATAATAGCCTCCCACTCCTAATAAAATGGCAATAGGCATTGTAATGACATCATTAATTGGCGTAATCAAACCAAGAGCCGCAATCGTTCCTCCAGTGACATAAAGCATAACGGGAAAAGCAAACAGCTGCCGTGTAATATCTTCGCTCAAATTGCCTGTTGAAGCAGCTCTGGTGACGATAATTCCTGTCGCTGTTGAAATCATGAGGGCTGGAATTTGACTCACTAACCCATCTCCTACCGTTAACAGAGTAAAGGTCTGAGATGCTTCTGTGATGGACATTCCCATTTGCAGCATGCCGATAATAATTCCAAACAAGATATTAATAAGAGTAATGACAATCCCTGCAATGGCATCACCTTTAACGAATTTACTAGCTCCATCCATTGCTCCATAAAAATCTGCTTCACGCTGAATTTTTTCACGGCGGTCAATCGCTTGTTTTTCTGAAATCATACCTGCATTTAAATCTGCATCAATGCTCATTTGTTTACCAGGCATCGCATCCAAGGTAAAACGTGCGGCTACTTCAGAGACACGCTCTGCTCCTTTTGTGATAACGATAAACTGAATGATAATTAAAATAATGAAGACAACAAAGCCCACTAACGGGTTTCCTCCAATAACGAAGTGTCCAAATGTTTCAACCACTCCTCCAGCTTCTCCTGTTCCTAAAATTGAACGTGTCGTCGATACGTTCAAGCCTAATCGAAACAGCGTAAGAACCAGCAGCAAAGACGGAAACACCGATAGCTCTAAAGGTTCTTTCATATTCATGGAAACGAGCAGTACAAGCAGTGCAAGAGAAATGTTAATCATGATTAAAATACTTAATAACCATGAAGGCAACGGGATCACAAGCATGACGATAATGAGTACAACACCTATAACAACTGGCAGTTCTCTTGCAGACATTAATTTTTCTCTCCTTACAATAGCGTAACGTTACATTTTGTTTTGAATGCGGTATACATAAGCTAATATTTCAGCCACCGCTTTAAAAAATTCTTCTGGAACCGCATCTCCTACTTTGGTTTGATCAAAAAGCGCTCTGGCCAGCGGGCGGTTCTCTACCATGATAATTTCATGACTTTTGGCAATTCCTTTAATCTTCTGAGCAATAAAGTCTACACCGCTGGCTACAACATAGGGAGCATCCATTTTTTCTTCATCATATTTTAAAGCAATGGCATAATGAGTAGGGTTTGTAATGACGACATCTGCTTTTGGAACTTCCTGCATCATGCGAGACATTGCCATTTCCCGCTGCTTTTGCTTTATTTTTGATTTAATTAGAGGATCTCCTTCAATGTTTTTATGCTCATCTTTGATGTCTTGCTTTGACATTCGAATATTTTTCTCGAAATCAAATTTTTGGTACAAATAATCAAGCAGCGATAAAAATAAAAGCATAAGCGAGGCTGCAAGTCCCATTTGAAAAACAAGCTTAGAAAGAACAACCAGCGAGTCCCCTATACTTTTTTGAGATAAATTTAATACATCTTCTATGTGAATCCATAAGATAAAAAACGTGACGGCTCCGATACACATAATTTTTAGCGTTGACTTGATTAGTTCTACCAGCGCTCTCATGGCAAAAATTCGTTTGGCTCCGCTAATAGGGTTAATCTTTTCTAACTTAGGTTGAAGGGACTCCGTGGAAAAAAGAATGCCAACTTGCATATAATTTGCTCCGAGCGCAGCAACAAAAGCTGCGAGCATGACAGGACCCGCTGCCAGGGCCATTGAAGGAAGAAGATGTGTAAACATCGCCAATACGCGCTCTGCCGTCACTTCCTCAAGCATATACGTTTGAAAAGCCTCTCTTAGCAACTTCATCATTTGCTGTAAAAACTGTTTGGCTCCAAACAAAAAATAAAGAAAAACCATTAAAAGAATGAGCGCAGTGGTAACGTCTTGACTTTTAGCTACCTGTCCTTTTTTTCGAGAGTCTTGCTTTTTTTTAGGTGTAGCTTTTTCCGTTTTTTCTCCTGCAAAAAATTGCAAATCAACTTTTACTAAAAACAAAGCTACACCCCTCCTAATATGCGGATCATCGCCCGCATCGCTTCTATCATTTGTTCAAATATGATTTGCATCATATAAAACATGCTTCCCATCACTACAATGAGTAAAATAAAGGCAACGATGATTTTCACCGGAAATCCCACTACGAAAATATTTAACTGCGGAACCGTTCTCGCGACGATTCCAAGCGCGATATCTACTAAAAATAGTGAGCCAACCAAAGGCAGAGACATTTGAACAGCTACTAAAAACATCGATGAAAAAACAGTCATGATGTGTGTAGCAAATGCTTGGCTTCCCACGGGGAAAGCTACTTTGTCTAACGGAATAATTAAATAACTATTATAAATGCCGTCTATTAATAAATGATGTCCATTGGTCGATAATAAAAGTAGAAGAGCAAATACATATAAATATTGACCTAGTATCGGGCTTTGCGCACCTGTCTGCGGATCTATTACGTTGGCAATCGCAAATCCAATTTGAAAATCGATAAGACCTCCGGCAATTTGAATAGCCATAATAAATACATACGCAGTCAAACCAATAAACAAGCCAACAGCGCATTCTTTTACTACTAAAAGTACAAACTGTGCGTCTAACGAAACGACGGGCAAATCAATCGTTGTCGCAATGATGACGGATAGCGCGGCAGACAAACCTACCTTATGAACTGCAGGAATCGTTTTATATGAAAATAACGGAACCGTGATAAAAAAAGACGTTACCCGCACTAGCACTAGTAAAAACGCGGGATAGGATAAAATTAACTGACTCATAGCTATCCTACGTACCGATACAGATTTGAAAAAATTTCATATGTAAATGAAATCATTTTTGATAACATCCACGGGCCAAAAAATACAATCCCTACTAAGACCGCTACAATCTTAGGAACAAAAGCAAGAGTTTGCTCTTGGATTTGGGTAGTTGCTTGAAAAATACTAATAACGAGCCCAACTACAAGGGCGAGAAGCAATAAAGGACCGGATACAATTAAGATTGTATACACACCTTTTTCTGCTAACGAAATGACAAATTCTCCATTCATTGTCTATCACCTATTGAAAACTTATTAATAATGATTTAATAACTAAATTCCAGCCGTCAACCAGTACAAACAGTAAAATCTTAAACGGGAGCGAAATCATAACGGGAGGAAGCATCATCATTCCCATAGACATCAGCACGCTTGCTATAATCATATCGATAATGAGAAAAGGAATAAAAATCATAAATCCAATTTGAAATGCCGTCTTTAGCTCACTGATTGCATAGGCTGGAACGAGCGCAGTTAAAGGAATATCTTGAACAGATGATGGCTTATCTATATCCGCATATTCTAAAAAAAGAGCTAAGTCTTTTTGTCTTGTATGAGCACTCATAAATTCTTTCATCGGTTCAGCTGCTTTTTCATAGGCTTGATTCAGCGTGATCTTTTCTTTTAAAAGCGGCTGAAGCGCCTGTTCATTCACCTGTGAAAAAGTTGGAGCCATAATAAAAAACGTTAAAAACAGCGATAGACCAACTAATACTTGATTAGGAGGCATTTGCTGTGTCCCGAGCGATGTACGTACAAATGAAAGCACAATGACAATTCGTGTAAAGCAGGTCATCATGATTAAAATTCCGGGAGCCACCGAAAACACCGTCAGTAGCAATAAAAGCTGGACAGACGTTGAAATATTTGTAGGACTGCTCGAGTTAAAAAGATTCATCACTTCATTCATCGTTCTTTTTGTTCCTTTCTAACTCTTTCAGTACGTTTTGCCTTTTTATTTTCATTTCATTCATCTCTCGCTGAAAAATCTGCTGAAAGGAATGACTAGATTTCTCTTCTTTTTTAGAAGTCAATTTTTCTAAAAACGACGGTAATACCACTTTATATTCGCCCTCGTTTTTCTGCTGTTCTTCATACTGCGTGAGCAGCTGCTGTTTCTCCTGACCTGTAATTTCTGAAAGCAGCTGCACATTGTCACCGACTCCAATAACAAAAAGCTGATTTCCAACTTTGACTACTTGTACAGACTTGCTGCTTCCAACATTTGTACCGCCCAAGTTTTGTACGACCTTATTTTTTTGCAGCAGCCTTCCTTTTTTATTTACAAATTTTAAGAGCGCAAAAAGCAGCCCAATTACAAGTAAAAACGCGAATATCATCTTCACGATATCTCCAGCTGAAAGCGTAGGCGTCTCCTGGAGTTCAGTTTTTTCTTTTGAATCAGTACTCTCACTCTCTGAACACTTCTCCGTTTTTTCCAAACACTCTTTTACCGATGCAGATCCACTTTCTGCATAGACGATTTGATTTGATCCTGCTAATACGCTTATTAACAGCGCAGCAATTACGAACTTTCGCAGCAATGTCTGCCACCTCTTACTTCAACATAGTGTAAGATTAGCGGGAAAGCCCCGCCAATCTGTTGTTTATCCAATTGCTTTTGAAATTGCCTCTAATACACGATCTGCTTGAAACGGCTTAACGATAAAATCTTTTGCCCCTGCTTGAATGGCATCAATCACCATTGCCTGCTGTCCCATCGCTGAACACATGATCACCTTGGCATCACTTTTTATGTTTTTAATTTCTTTTAAGGCCGTAATTCCATCCATTTCAGGCATCGTAATATCCATTGTGACAAGATCTGGTGCATGCTCTTTAAATAACTCCACAGCCTGCTGGCCATCTGCCGCTTCCGCTACTACTTCATATCCATTTTTCGTTAAAATATCTTTAATCATCATGCGCATGAATGCAGCATCATCTACAATTAAAATTCGGTTTCCCATCTCTACTCCTCCTAAAAATCATTACTTTAGTTTGTTAATACGGTCTCTTTGACTAATAATATCAGTTACGCGAACGCCAAAATTCTCGTCAATGACGACCACTTCACCTTTTGCAATTAATTTGCTATTAATCAAGATATCTACCGGTTCGCCTGCTAGTTTATCAAGTTCAATGATTGCACCAGAAGATAATGCTAAAATCTCTTGAACCGTTCGCTTAGTCCTTCCAAGCTCCACGGTAACTTGAAGCGGGATATCAAGCAGCATGTCTAAATTTCGTGAATCCCCTTGAGGAGAAGACACGTGCTCGAACTCTGAAAACGATGCGGGCTGAACATCAACTGGTACATGAACAGGTTCTGCCTGCTGTGTTTCTTCATGCTGTATGTATTCAGCTGCTGGCTGTTCTGTTTGCTTTTCATTAAGACCTGATTCTTTTTCAATAGAAGCTGCCGTACCTTCTGCGCTTGGAACTAAGAGCTCTTCCACCAAACTTTTGGCAAAAGATATCGATAACAGCTGCATAATATTCGAATCGATTAATGTGCCTACCTTCAAATTAAAAGAGACTTTTACAAAGACGTCATCTTGGGGAATCAGCTCTGTACCTTCTCCTTTTTGAATATTTAAAATATCTAAGCTCGGCGGAGAGATATCAATTTTCTTTTGAAATACCGTAGACATAGACGTCGCTGCAGAACCCATCATTTGATTCATCGCTTCCTGCACTGCACTCAGCTTAATTTCATCCATGATTTCCGTTGGATTCTCACCCGTTCCACCAAGCATCAAATCTGAAATAACAGCTGCATCTTCATGTTTAATAACTAACAAATTCGTACCAGAAAAACCTTCTGTATACTGAACTTGCACAGCGACATGAGGATTTGGAAATTCATCCGTCAGCTCTTCTTTATATACGAGCGATACAAACGGTGTGGTAATATCGACTTTTTGATTCAATAAAGCCGACAGCGCTGTTGCTGAACTGCCAAACGAAATATTTCCAATTTCGCCAAGCGCGTCTTTTTCCATTTCCGTAAAGTAATCGTCTACTTGACTTGACTTATTCGGCTCTGAAAACTCGTCAAGTGAAGAAGTTCCTTTTAACAACGCATCAATTTCATCTTGCGAAAGCATGTCATCGTTCATTCCTTTCGTTCCTCCTCTTAACATCATCTAGAATTTGCACAGCGACTTTCCGACTGACTTTTCCAGGCTGTGCAATAAATTTAGGTTGTTCTCCGACGTAAATAGTTAACGGATTATGAACGCTTGTTTGCAGTCGAATAACATCTCCCGCATCTAATGCTAGGAAATCTTCAATGGAAATATCCGCTTTTCCTAGCTCGGCTACAACCTGCAATTCCGCATCATTAATTTGTTCCTTTAGCTGCTCAACCTCTTGTACGTTAGGTTCTTTTTTCGAAGATTGCATCCAGTAATGAACGGACAGTTTGGACACAATCGGCTCAAGCGTCACGTGCGGAATACATAGATTGATCATGCCCGTTTCATCTCCAATTTGTACGTTTAATGAAATGACGATGACAATTTCATTTGGTGAAATTACCTGCAAAAACTGAGGATTCACTTCAAACTCTGATGTTTCAGGTTCAATTTCCGCAACAGAACTCCAAGCTTCTCTCATACTGTCTAACGTTTTCTCTAACAAGTTTCGAACCAAGCTCGTTTCAATTTCCGTTAAGTTACTAATTTTCCCACCGCTCTCGCCTTGTCCCCCGAGCAAGCGGTCAAGCATCGCATAGGCAATGTTCGGATTGACTTCCATAATGATATGCCCTTCTAAAGGAGGGACAGCTATCACATTTAAGATGGTTACTTTCGGAACAGAGCGAATGAACTCCTCATACGGAATTTGATCCACTGATACAACGGACACTTGTACAACGTTACGAAGCTGTGCCGAAAAGACGTTGATGAGCATGCGCGCATAATTTTCATGAATTCGCGTCAAACTGCGAATCTGATCTTTTGAAAAACGCAGCGCGCGTTTAAAATCATATGTACGAATGCGCTGTTTTTTATTTTCCTTTTTTAGCTCATCCGCATCCATCTCTCCGGTTGATAACGCGGATAATAGGGCATCAATTTCATTTTGTGATAATACATCCCCAGCCACTAGCTTCCCTCCCTTTTTCTTTACTGCAACACTTTAGACGTTGTATAAATTTTAACAACATGCCCGTTTTCCATTAATTGATCAATTTGCTTTGCAATATCTGTTTCTAGCGTGCTGAGCCCTTGCGTTCCTTCAAAATCTTGAGCACTCATATCTGAAAGCCTTTTGATAATAATATCTCTTACTTGAAAGTCTCTTTTTTGAAGCTCTGCTGCCGCTTTTTTGCTATCCATTTGAATTTTAAAGGAGATGCTGATGTAGTTATTGCTTTTTAAATTGGTTTTGATATCCGTTACATCTACAGAAGCTTTAATCACATCGTCGATAGATGGACCTTTTTCAGTACCTGCCTGCTCCGTATACTTTAACGTCACAATAACCGCAATGCTTCCTATTAAAGTAAGAGAAAGCAGGATAATAATCATCTTACTAATTAGCTTATTTTTGAACACACTTTATTCCTCCGTCGTTTGCTGCAACCCTAATACGTTAATTCGCTGATAATAACTCGTCACTTTCTCATTCACTTCTTCAACCGAATCCTTTACCACTAGCTTTTTGTTATTTGTTAGCGTAATAGTTGTATCGGGAAATGCCTCAACCTGCTCGATGTAAAGAGCATTTAACGTAAATGTTTTGCCGTTTAGCCTTGTTAAAGTGATCATAATCAACCGGAGTAATACCTACTCCTTTCTCCCGCCTATCGTTTTAGATTCACTAATTCTTGCAGTATTTCATCGGATGTTGTAATAATTCTTGTGTTCGCTTGAAATCCGCGCTGAGCAACAATCATGTCCGTGAATTCCTCCGATAAATCCACGTTGGACATTTCAAGGGCGCTTGAGACGAGCGTTCCTGTACCGCTATTTCCAGGAGTAATGTTTGCAGGAGTTGTAACTAGCCCCGCATTTGGAGTGTCTGCAAACAAGTTTCCTCCTACTTTTTGAAGTCCTTCATTGTTAGCAAACTTCGCAAGTTTAATAGTACCTGCAACTCTCGATACACCAGTATTGTCTATATAATTCACTGAGCCATCCGAGCCAATTCCATAGCTTTGACTATTTGGAGGAATAACGATTTTCTGATTGGTCGAACTTTGCAAATAAAGGCCACTCCCTGTTACCAAGGCTCCATTTCTATCTAAATAAAAGTTTCCCGCCCTCGTATACATGGGGTTTGTGACCGTTCCATTGTTTTGTGTACCACTATTTCCGACAATAAAATACCCATCCCCAGAAATAGCTAAATCAAGCGGCCGTCCCGTTGACTGAATACTCCCTGCCGTTTGAACTGTATCAACCGTGCCAATTTGTGAACCTAACCCAACTTGTTTAGCGTTAACACCTCCACGGTTAGCTCCCGGTGCCGTCGCTCCTGCTACCTGCTGACTTACTAAATCTTGAAACGTTGTACGTCCTTTTTTATAGCCGTATGTATTAACATTGGCAATGTTATTTCCTAGGACATCTAATTTAGTTTGAAAATTTTTCATGCCGCTGATTCCTGAATACATCGAACGTAACATAAAATCACTCCTTAAATTTGGTTGGTTAACTGCTTACTTCTAAGATATCGTTTAGCGAAAGTACCGTATGATTTTCATCGTTGATCGTAAACGATACCTCATTGTTTTTGACGGATGCTGTTGAAATGACTCCTTGCTTTTTATTTCCTTCTTCATCTAACCATGCAGCGGTTTTACCAATTAATTCGCTGCCTTTTAAAATAGGAGAAGCCTGAGAGTGCGTTACAAATGTATTGAGCGATGTGCTCATATTTGTCATTTGTTCAAGAGATGAAAACTGAGCCATTTGAGCAATAAAGTCTTTGTCTTCCATTGGATTCATTGGATCTTGATTTTGAAGCTGTGCAATCAAAAGCTTCAAAAAGTCATCTTTGCCAAGCGAGCTGTTTCCCGTTTGCTTCACTTGTGTTTCCCTATTACTTAAATACAAGTCAGACGTAATTTCATTTGTCATTGTTATCACCTATACGTTGTAGTTAATAAGCGCTGCTTCAAAAGAAGACAAAAATGAAGCCCCTTCTTCCAAGTGTTGTGAATCTTGATCTTCCTCTTCGTTTCTAAACAGCTCTTTTTCCTGTCTTTCTTTTTGCTGATCGTTTTCATTGTTATACGACATCGCTTGTTCTGACAGCAGCACATCGATTTTATCAATTGATACTTGCTGAGACGCGAGACCGTGCCGCAAAGTTGAAAGGTTGGAGTCTAATAACTCTTTTGTTTTTGCTGACGATACAACAATTCGCGCAAACGTTTCACTGTCTTTCTGAAGCATTTCAATTGAAATCGCACCTAGCTGTTTGGGAAATAACTTAATGAGAAGCTTGGATGTTCCCTCTTCGGTACTAAACGAAGCTTTACTCCATATTTTTTGCAGCTCGTTTACCAAATTGCTAGACTGCTGATAGTCTGATTTTGCTTGCCCTAGATAAATAGAGAACTGCTGAAGCTTAGGCATTTCTCCACTTCCAAAGGATGATGCCTGATTCTCTACTGGGGCCCCGGTTGTGTGTGTACCTGCCGGACTTTCGCTATTTTCCAAAAAGCTATTGGTATCTATACTTCCGCTGGGTACAACCACATCTTTTTTCCATGGAAGCTGATTAAAAAACGGTACTTTTTCTTCTTTAGGAAAAGCAGTCATATTTTTCACAGAACTTTCTGAAGCTGTATGAACAGCGTCCATATCCACTTGATCAACCAATACGTGCTGAGACCCGAGAGCCTGCCGTAAACTGAAAAGGTTGGCATTTAACAGCTCTTTTGTTTTTGCCGACGTTACCACAACCTGCGCAATCGTTTCATCGTCTTGTTGAAGCACTTCAATTGATATTGTCCCTAGCTGATTTGGAAATAGCTGAATGGAAAGCTTGGATGCCCCCTCTTCAGATCCAACTGAAGCTTTACTCCATATTTTTTGCAGCTCGTTTACCAAATTGCTAGACTGCTGATAGTCTGATTTTGCTTGGCTTAAATCAATAGAAAACTGCGGCTCTTTTTCTTCTTTACCAAAAGCGTTCATCTCTGTTACAGAACTTTCTGGAGCTGTATGAACAGCGTCCGCATCCACTTGATCAACCGATACGTGCTGAGACGCAAGAGCTTGCCGTAAACTGAAAAGATTGGCATTTAACAGCTCTTTTGTTTTCGCTGACGATACAGCTACTTGTGCAACCGTTTCATTGTCTTGTTGAAACACTTCAATTGAAATCGTCCCTAGCTGATTTGGAAATAGCTGAATGGAAAGCTTGGATGCTCCTTCTTCAGTACTGATCGAAGCTTTACTCCATACCTTTTGCAGCTCGTTTACCAAATTGCTAGACTGCTGATAGTCTGATTTTGCTTGGCTTAAATCAATAGAAAACTGCGGCTCTTTTTCTTCTTTACCAAAAGCATTCCTCTCTGTTACAGAACTTTCTGGAGCTGCTTGAACGCCCGCCGCATCCACTTGATCAACCGCTACGCGTTGAGACGCAAGAGCTTGTCGTAAACTGAAAAGGTTGGCATCTAACAGCTCTTTTGTTTTCGCTGACGTTACCACAACCTGCGCAATTGTTTCATTGTCTTGTTGAAGCACTTCAATTGAAATCGTCCCTAGCTGCTCTGGAAACAATTTAATGGAAAGCTTGGATGCTCCTTCTTCAGTACTGATCGAAGCTTTACTCCATATTTTTTGCAGCTCATTTACCAGATCGTCAGACTGTTGATGATCAGAGTTTGCTTGCCCTAGATCAATAGAAAACTCTTGGATCTTAAGCATTTCTCCAGCTCCAAAAGCTGATGGGTTATTTTTTAACGTCAACCCGGCTGTTTTAGCAGTGAAAGAACTTTCACTATCTATACTTGGGTTACCTAAAACCACATCTTTTTTCCATGGAAGCTGATTAACTAGCGGCCCTTTTTCTTCTTTACGAACAGCGCTCATATCTTTTAGAGAATTTTTTGAAGTTGAATGAACAACGGCGAAAAAACCAGCTGAGCGCTTTTCATGTAAGGTATCGGTTAATACACGTGGTTGTTTATGAATTTTCTCTATTTTTTCAACAGCAGCTTTCCGCAAGCCTTGAAGCTGCGAATCTGAAAGCTTCACTGACTGCAGCTGCGGTTTTTGTAGTTCTTCCATCAGCTGAGCGAACTCTGTTTGAAACGCAGATGATGTATTTTTACAAATGGTCAACAAGATAGAAATAGAGGACAAATATTGTTCTTGACTGTCTGTTTCAGATGAAACAGGTGCCCGCTGCATTTCTGTTAACACGTGCTGCAGCTTTAGAAGCGGCTGTTCCAAATCTAGACTACTTGGAATCTTATTCATCATCTCAGCTAGATGCTCGTATAAGACAGACGGTTCAATCTCTTTATCTTCTGCTTCGCTTAAATGAATCGCAATTAATCCAACCGCCTTGAAGACGTCTTGATCTATCGCTTGTTCATCCGATAATTTCTCCCCGTTCGCTAAAGGTTGCGCATTTAGCTGCTGAAGCTGTTGAACGATTTCTTCAAAAAAACCCTGAGTCTGAATAACAGCCGCTTTTTCATCGCAGTTTACCTTTGATGCAGCTGCTGGACGTAGTGAAATTTCCACTGTTTTCACCTCTGCTTTTATTCATCAATCTGATCTGTTAACAATGTCGTATAGCGTGCAGCTACTTTCGGATCCATTTTTTCTAAGATTGCCGTTCTTGTACTTGCTTTGAACTGCTTAAGCATCGCGACCGCTTTGTCTTCTTTTAATTCGGCAAAAATGAGCGCTGCATTTTTAGGAGACATGTTTTCATAGGTAGCAATGACATCTTTTTTCGCCAGCTGATTGTTCTTTTGTTTTTTCGCTTCGTCATCGACTTTTTCTTCCATATCGCGCATTTCAATTTTGAGTTCATCCATTTGACGATCTTTTGTACTGATCGTTTTCTCATAAGCTGAAATTTGCTTTTCTTTCGTGCTCAGCTTCTTTTGAAGGCTCTCAACCTGCTTTTGTATTTCTTCATTGCTTTCTTGAATATTTTCATTTTTTTGTGACTGCTCACTTGATACAAATGGAATGGCGTGTGTAACAGCAGAAACCTTATCATTTATATTGACGCCGAAAAGTGTCAGGACAATGTAAGCTGCCAAGATGAGGAACACCGCTGGAATAAAGATTAAAAATAAAAACACCTGGCTTTTACTGTAAGATTTCCCATCTTCATAGTTTTCTTCTTCGTACTCTTCTCTTAATTCTTTTCGTTTAGCCATGTTTTTCACCTAATTTCTATGCAGCATGTACTGCTGTAAAGACAGCTCATCCATTTGCTTCGCTTCTAACTGTTTTTCCGCGGTTATATAAGAATCGTAGTCTCTCTTTTTTAATTTTTCATACTTCTTTACTTCTATATTTTTTTCTTCTAGCTTCAGTTTCTTTAAGTTCATTTGCTGTCTTGCAAACATGACTTCTTGTTGCAACCTCTCAATCACTCGTTCGGCACTTGTTAAAAATTGCTGAAATGACGTAATTTCTAAAATAGAGAGCCCTTGCTTCATTTTGCCCGTATGCTGTTCAATCAGCGTTTCTTTTTCTTTTAACTTTTTATAAAGCTTTTCACCCGCTGTTTCAAACTGCTGCAAGGATTGATTATATTGAGATAGCAGTTCATCTTTTTCATTTGACTTGATTGCCATTATTTTAGATAACCTAAATTCATATGCCATATTTACTCACCTTTCACAAACAGTTCACAGAGCTTTGTTACACTTGTTTCAAATGATGGATGTTCGTTCGTTTTTTGCTTTAAAAATTCATCAATGACAGGATGATAGTGGATGGCCTCATCAATGTAAGCAGAAGATCCTCTTTTGTAGGCACCTATGTTAATTAAGTCTTCAGAATTAGCGTAGGTAGCCATTAATGAACGCAGTTTTTCAGCTGCTTCTTTATGCCGTTCATTTACGATATGGTTCATCACGCGACTAACGCTTTTTAAGACATTGATGGCCGGATATTGACCTTTATTGGCCAGCTCCCGGTCTAGTACAATATGTCCGTCTATAATGCCTCGCACCGTATCCGAAATAGGTTCGTTCATATCATCACCGTCTACTAATACAGTGTAAAAAGCAGTAATAGATCCATGTTGATTAGTTCCTGTACGTTCAAGCAGCCTTGGCAAGCTAGCAAAAACAGATGGTGTATAACCTTTGGTAGTCGGAGGTTCCCCTACGGCTAATCCAATTTCTCTTTGAGCCATTGCTACACGGGTAACAGAATCCATCATCATCATGACGCTCAGCCCCTCATCTCGAAAGAATTCAGCAATAGAAGTAGCTGTATATGCTGCTTTCATTCGAAGTAGAGCAGGCTGATCCGAGGTAGCAACTACTACAACGGAGCGCTTTAACCCTTCATCTCCAAGATCTCGTTCAATAAACTCTCTAACTTCTCTTCCTCTCTCACCTACAAGGGCAATGACATTGATATCTGCTTTTGTATTGCGTGCAATCATCCCGAGCAGCGTACTTTTCCCAACACCGCTTCCCGCAAAAATACCTATGCGCTGCCCTTGACCTACTGTTAACAAGCTATCAATCGTTCGTACCCCTACTTCAATTGGCTGTTCAATAGGCGGACGCTCTAAGGGATTAGGGGGGTCTTGATCGGTTAAAACAAAAGGCAAATAATGAGAAAGTTCAGACCCATCTAAAGGGTTCCCTAACGAATCAAGCACTTGACCTATTAACTCTTTTCCCACGCTTACCTGCAGAGGTTTTTCTGTCGTTTCCACTAGGCAGCCAGGTCCGATATATCGAACAGACGTATAAGGCATTAAAACGACGTGCTCACCGTTAAAACCAACGACTTCTGCACGAATTTTATCTCCTCGTTCACTAAGATGAATAAAGCAAACATCTCCTATTGACGTTCTAGGTCCTTTAGATTCAATCATCATTCCTACTACTCGGCTGACTTTCCCGTACCGTTTAAAAGAAGATGTGCGCGGGATTTCATAAATGAGTTGTGCGACTTTCATGTTTACTCTCCTCTAACAAACGTTCTTTTAATTTTTTCTTCAATTCTGTTAACTGACTATCAAAAGAAGCAACAAGGCGTCCATAAGAGGAGTCAATGACACAATCCATTTCCTGGAGGTTTTCATCTGCATAAATAAATAACCCGGTTTCTCCATTCAATAAATCGAACAGTTCTCGTTTATGTTCACATACATATGCATATTTTTTCGGAGAAACAAAAAGCTGGATTTCTTTATGTTCTCTAACTTCTTTTAAAGACCTTGCAACAAGTGATAAAAATGATTCATCTCTTTGAAGCTGCTCATTTAAAATCGTTTCAGCTAGGGTGAAACCTAATTCAAAGATGACTTCTTCAGATTGATTTATATATTCGTAGTACTGATTCTTTGTTTCGTCAACAATGTTTCGCGACATGGCTAATACATGCTCATACTCTTGTTTTCCTTGAAGCAGCCCCTCTTCGTATCCTTCTTCATAGCCTCGCTTTTGTTCTTGTTGAAACAGCAGCACCTTCTCTTCTTCCCACTGCTTTTTCAAACGTTCAACTTCGTTTTGAGCTTGTTTGCGGTAAGCGTCTGCCTTGGCCTTTATTATTTCAGCTTCACTGTGCGCTTGTTCAATAACGTGCTGTGCGTTTTCTTGCTGAAGATGTTCTTCTGCGGGCTCATCTTGTATCGGAAAACCAAATGGAATGACTTGAATGTGCTTAGCATTTTCGTCTGAAAGTTTGTTCGTATAAGTTGATTTAATGATATTAGACAATAATATCGTCTCCTCCACCTCGAGCTAGTACAATTTCACCAGCATCTTCTAAGCGTCTAATTGCAGCAACGATACGTGACTGAGCTTCCTCTACATCTTTCAAACGCACAGGACCCATAAATTCCATTTCTTCTTTAAACGTTTCCACCATACGGCTAGACATATTTTTAAAAATAATAGATTTCACTTCTTCACTTGCTACTTTTAAGCTCAACAATAAATCATCATTTTCTACATCTCGTATCACACGCTGAATAGAACGGTTATCGAGCGTTACGATATCCTCAAATACAAACATTCGCTGTTTGATTTCTTCTGCTAATGCCGGATCTTGAATTTCAAGCGTATCAATAATAATTTTTTCAGTCGCTCGGTCTACTCCATTTAATACTTCAACTACTGCTTCTAAACCACCTGTTTGGGTATAGTCTTGGGTAACAGTAGCAGAAAGCTTTCTCTCTAAAATTTGCTCCACTTCATTAATGACTTCCGGAGACGTACTTCCCATCGTTGCAATCCGTCTTGCAATATCCGCTTGCCTTTCCTGAGGCAGTGATGATAAGATTTGTCCTGCCTGCGGCGGCTCTAAGTAAGATAAAATAAGGGCAATCGTCTGAGGATGCTCATGCTGAATAAAATTTAACAGCTGCATAGGATCAGCTTTTCTGGCAAAGTCAAACGGACGAACTTGCAAAGAAGAAGTTAATCGATTGATAATCATCATAGCCTGCTCTGGTCCAAGTGCTTTTTCTAACACCTGTTTCGCATAGCTTACTCCTCCTTTTTCAAGGTAGTTTTGAGCAAGCGTTATTTGTTCAAACTCATGAAGCACAGCTTCTTTTAGAGAAGGCTCTATTTTTCTCACTGAAGAAATTTCAAGCGTTAGTTGCTCAATTTCATCTTCACTGAGATGTTTATAGATAGAAGCTGATACATCCGGACCAAGAGAAATCAACAAAATTGCTGCTTTTTGCTTTCCAGTTAACTCATTTTTTTGCATAGCCTTTACCATTAGCTTTCCTCCTAATCCTCACTAATCCATGTTCGCAGCAACTTTGCAAACTCTTCCGGGTCTTGCTTCGCTAACGTTTCAAGATTGCTTTTTGTTTGCTGTTCAGCACTTAAAACAGGGGCTTTTTGTGCCGCTTCATATGCTTCAAAAGTTTTATCATACTCTTCATCATATTCCTCTTCATCTAAGTCTTGACGCCTTTTCCTAACCAACAGCACAATAAGAACAACAATAATAAGTAGCAGTGCTCCTCCGACTATATACATCCACAATGGAATCGAACTTGCTGTGCTGTCAGCTGTTTCTTGTCCATTAAACGGCTGAACGGAAACGGTAATCTTATCGCTGACCGCGTTATCCGAGAGAGCTTTCGTATTTGCATCTTTTGAAATAGAAGTACGTACAATTGTACCTAACATTTTTTGAACGTCTGACTCCAGCGTATCGGAAACTTGTGATTTCCCTTTTGCATTGGACGGATCTATCATTACTTGAATGCCAAGGTCTTGGATTTTGTATGGACTTTCGACGATTTCTTTATGAATTCGATTCACTTCATAATTAATTCGTTCTTCATTTTTTTCGTAGTCTCCGTCTCCACTTGCTGTACTAGATGAGTAATTTGTTGTATCTTCTTCTCCTGTTCCAGCAACGCCACCATCTTGAGCATTTTTACCAGAAAATGTTTCATTAATTTTTTCAGCGCTAACGGCAATTCCTTGCATATTATCTTTATCAACAGGCTCTACTAGCTTTTCTTCGCGGTTTTCCTGTGTAAAATCAAGATCTGCTGTAACAGAGACCATTACTTTGTCTTGACCGACCAGTCTTCCTAGCATTTGCTGTACTTGACGCTGAATATCTCGCTCAACTTCTTTTTTCGCTTCGTTCTGCGAAGCAAATGAGCTAGAGGCTGAATTCGTTTCGTTACCTTTTAAATCAAAGTACTCAAAATATTGGTTCATGATGACGATATTATCTGTAGGAAGGTTTGGTACACTTTTGGATACTAAATGATAAAGAGATTTAATTTGCTGATCATCAAATTTATAACCAGCCTTTGTATTAAGCACAATCGATGCTGATGCTTCTCCCTGCTTTTCATTCGCCCATACGCTTTCATTGGGAAGGGTAATCATCACTTTTGCATCGTTGACTCCTTGAATGTTTTTCATTAAGTTAGCCAATTCAGTTTGCATCGCATCGAGTTTTAACACATCAAATTCATTATCTGTCATACCAAAGCTCGCATTTTTCCCAAAAAACGAATAGTCGATACTTCCGCTATCAGGAATTCCTTGTGCAGCTAAATCAACTTTTAGCGAGTCAACGCTTTGTTCAGGTACCGAAATGGTTGTTCCGTTATCAGAGATTTCTGAAGGAACGCTTCTAGCATCAAGCTCTGCTTTGATTTGTCCTGTTTCCTGAGCCGATAGATTGCTATAAAGAGGGACAAATTTATCCTTGTTTAAAAAAACAGATGCTAAACTAATGACTAGAATAGCCGCAAGAGGAGTAGCGATAAGGGCTATTTTCTGCCCTTTTTTGCGGTTATTCCAAAAGACTTTCATCTTATCTCGATAAAGAGCTATTCTTTCATTCATGGTATTCCTCCGGTTATTACTATTTTCATTTTCTTTAATAACCGCTCAATTACATTTGCATTCTCATCATTTCCTGATAGGCTTCAACAGCTTTATTGCGTATTTCAAGAGCCGTTTGCATCGTAATACTTGCTTTTTGAGCAGTAATCATTATATCTTGGAGTTCGACGTTTTCTCCTTTAGCAAGCTTTTCAGTCGCTATATCCGAAGCGCGTTGAGTATTGTTTAACTCATTGATTGAGTCTTTTAAAAACGTTGAAAACTGTTGAGTTGTTTGTCCAGTGCTAGTAGAAGCTGCTGTTTTTGCTAGTGCTATTTGATTGCTGATACCATTAATCATTTTATTGCTCCTTTATTTCCCAATTTCTAACGCCTTTGTTAATATACTTTTGTTTGTATTAAAGACCGTCACATTTGCTTCATAGGATCGAGTAGCACTAATTAAATCCGTCATTTCCTTTAACGGATCTACGTTCGGCATCTGCACGTACCCTTGGTCATTCGCATCTGGATGCGTCGGATTATATACTAAATTAAAAGGAGTATTATCTTCTACGATATCTGTGACTTTTACACCATTGTTTTGACTTTTATTTATTTCGGAGTGTAAGAGGGACGAAAAAGAAGGCGAACGATCAGACTGCATGACAACCATTTTTCTTTTATAAGGCTGCCACTCACCATTAACGTACGTCCCTCTTGTCGTTTCAGCATTCGCCATATTAGATGAAACAACGTCCATCCTTAAACGATTGGCAGTTAAAGCTGAAGATGTAATATTCATATTTTGAAAAATAGTCAAACTTATTTACCTCCTCTAATGACTGTTTGAAGAGAATTGAATTTTCCATTTAAACGATCTACTAGCGCCTCATAGTAAATTTGATTTTCAGCCATATCCGCCATCTCTTTATCCATATCCACATTGTTTCCGTTTGCTTGATAGGAAGTGTTTTCTTGCTGGGTAATCACTCGATGGGATGAACCGGAAAATGGGATATGTTTTGAATCAGTCTGATATGCTTCTAACTCGTTATGTAATAAATCTCGAAATTCACTCGTACGCGATACTGTTTTCGATTTGTAATTTGGCGTATCAACGTTTGCGATATTTTGTGCAATCGTCTGCTGCTTTTGTGACGCGTAGCTAATTCCATTTTCAATTGTTTGAAAAGTAGTTGAAAACAAACTCAATTCTTACACCTGCTTATCTATTCTATTTTCCTCAAAAATGAGACAAATTTCGACTTTAGTACCATAGAACTTATTGTAAGAAAAACTTCATGCAATGTCTATCCTTTTTTAAGAACTTTTGGACTATAAACCAAAATTTTCATTCGTTTTCCAAGCATATTTTAACATCAATGCTATACTTTAGCTCTATTTTTTAAATTTAAAATCAAAATATATACCATAAGTCCTGAACAATATGTAATAAAAGTAACGATTTGTAATCAACTAGTATCTTTTTACTATTTAAAAATTCTATAATATAATTTTTAGATTTTTATATGAAGTTTGTTAAGGATTTATAAAAATAGTGAACGAATCGCCTTAATCTTTTTGTACTGAGAGCATACAAAAAAAGCACACGGGCTCTGCCCGTGTGCTTTTTGGTTCATAAACTTAGTTAGATTTTAATTTTTCAAGCTCTACTAAGAATTTGTTGTTAAGAACTTTAATGTAAGTTCCTTTCATTCCTAGAGAACGTGATTCGATAACGCCAGCACTTTCTAATTTACGCAGCGCATTTACGATTACTGAACGTGTAATTCCAACGCGGTCAGCAATTTTACTTGCTACTAATAGTCCTTCGTTTCCATTTAACTCTTCAAAGATGTGCTCAATAGCTTCTAACTCACTGTATGATAGTGAGCTAATTGCCATTTGTACAACAGCTTTGCTACGTGCTTCTTCTTCAATCTCTTCTGCTTTTTCACGAAGAATTTCCATACCTACTACCGTTGCACCGTATTCAGCAAGGATTAAATCATCGTCTTCGAACTGACGGTCTAAACGAGATAGTACAAGCGTACCTAGACGCTCTCCGCCTCCGATAATTGGAACGATTGTTGTTAGTCCTGCATCAAATAAGTCTTTATTTTCAACTGGGAAAGCTGTATATTGACTTTCAATGTTTAAGTTAGAAGATGTTTCTTGAATGTTAAATAGGCTTTGAGTATATTCTTCTGGGAACTGGCGTGCTTCTAACATATCTTTCATACGCGCATTCTCAATTTGCTGTTTAACAGCGATTCCTAATAATTTACCGCGACGGCTTACTACGAATACGTTTGATTCGATCACTTCGCAAAGTGTTTCAGCCATTTCTTTAAAGTTTACTGGTTTACCAGCTGCTTTTTGTAGCATTGCATTAATCTTTCTAGTTTTCCCTAATAAATCCATTAGTACTCTTCCTCCTGCGATTTCAGTTCTATAAAATAAATTGACTCAAATCTTTGTTTTTAGCGATTTTTTCTAATTTTTCTTCCACGTACTGCGGAGTAATCACGATTTTCTCTAATGTTACCTCTGGTGCTTCAAACGATAAATCCTCTAGCAAACGTTCTAAAATCGTATGAAGCCTTCTTGCACCAATATTGTCTGTATCTTGATTTACCTGATATGCAATTTCTGCAATCTTACGTATAGCATCGTCAGAAAATTCAATTTGTATACCTTCAGTTTCCAATAATGCCGCATATTGCTTTAATAACGCATTATCTGGCTCTACTAAAATGTTTATAAAATCTTCAACGGTTAGCTTCGTTAATTCAACTCGAATTGGGAATCGACCTTGCAATTCTGGAATTAAATCCGACGGTTTTGATACATGGAAAGCACCGGCTGCTACAAATAAAACATGATCAGTTTTGACTGCGCCATATTTGGTAACAATCGTTGACCCTTCTACAATTGGTAAAATATCTCGCTGCACGCCTTCACGTGAAACATCAGCGGAAGATGAATTACCACTTTTCTGAGCAATTTTATCAATTTCGTCAATGAAAATAATTCCGTATTGTTCTGCACGATTCACAGCTTCTTGCGTCACTTCATCCATATCAATCAATTTTTGCGCTTCTTCATTTGTTAATACTTTTCGTGCATCTTTAACAGTAAGTTTGCGCTTTTTTTGTTTTTTAGGCATAAAATTACTTAAGGCATCCTGCATGTTCATGCCCATTTGTTCCATACCCGAACCTTGTAACATATCAAACATAGAAGGCTGTTGCTCTTCTACTTCAATTGTGACATAATGATTTTCAAGCTCTCCTAAAGCAAGCTGATGAGCAATCTGCTTGCGCTTCGTTGCAATATTCGTTTCCTCATCTTGATCAGGATCCGCATCACTTGACTGTGTACCGTTTGAAAAAATCATTTCAAACGGATTTTTAAACGATTGCTGCTTCTTTTTGCTTGGAACAAGAAGCTCCACTATCCGCTTGTTTGCATTTTCTTCTGCGCGATCACGCACGCCGTTCATTTTTTCTTCTTTCACAAGTCGAACTGACGTTTCCACTAAATCACGAACCATTGATTCTACATCGCGTCCTACATATCCAACTTCCGTAAATTTTGTTGCCTCAACCTTAATAAAAGGTGCACCGACAAGCTTAGCTAAGCGGCGTGCAATCTCTGTTTTACCCACACCTGTAGGACCAATCATTAAAATGTTTTTCGGCACAACTTCATCACGTAAAGATTCGTCTAGCAGACCGCGTCGATAGCGATTTCTCAGCGCAACAGCGACCGCTTTCTTTGCCTTCGTTTGACCAATAATATACTGATCGAGCTTTTCTACAATTTGTCGAGGTGTTAAATGAGAATTCATAAAAAAATCCCCTTTCCTACAGTTCTTCTACAATAATATGATCATTTGTATAAACACATATCTCACTTGCTACATCTAAAGCTGCTTTTGCAATTTCTTTAGCTGTTAAATATTCGCCTGCATGTTGTTTTAATGCACGTCCCGCTGATAAAGCATAATTTCCGCCTGATCCAATTGCTAAAATGCCGTCGTCCGGTTCAATAACTTCACCCGTTCCTGACACTAACAGTAAGTTATCTTTGTTCATAACAATAAGCATTGCTTCTAACTTTCGCAATACTTTGTCACTTCTCCACTGTTTAGCAAGCTCAACGGCTGCACGCTGAAGATTTCCGTTATACTCTTCAAGCTTCGTTTCAAATAATTCAAAAAGAGTGAATGCATCAGCTACTGAACCTGCAAAGCCGGCAAGAACTTGCCCTTGAAATAGACGTCTTACTTTTCGAGCAGTATGTTTCATCACAACAGCATTACCAAACGTTACTTGTCCGTCCCCAGACATGGCACATTGACCGTTGTGCTGAACCGCAAAAATCGTAGTAGCATGGAAAGTAGACAAATTAACTCCTCCTTTTATGCGCGAGGATGGTGATTCATATAAACTGCCTTTAAACGATCCTTCGTCACATGTGTGTATATTTGAGTGGTTGATAAATGTTCATGACCTAGCATTTCTTGAACTGTACGTAAATCTGCCCCTTCATTTAACATATGAGTCGCAAAGGTATGCCGCAAAACGTGTGGACTAATATGTATATTCTCAGCGGTCTTCTTTACTAACTGATCAATGACTAAGCGTATGCCTCGGTCTGTCAACGGTGTCCCCTTATAATTTAAAAAGAGTGAATGAGTATCAGAAGGAGCCTTTTTTAAAAGCAGCTTTCTTCCATTATCTATATATACTCTAAGGGCGTCCTTGGCATAACAGCCAAATGGCACGTACCGTTGTTTTTTCCCTTTGCCATATACGAGCAAAGTTTGAAGTGAAAAATCTATATCGCTAAGCTTAATAGATGCACATTCACTTACTCGTATTCCGGTGGCATACAGCAATTCTAATAGAGACTGATTACGCTGCCCTAACGGAGTTGTTAAGTCATTCATTTGAAATAATTTCACAATCTCCTCTTCATAAAGGAAGCGAGGATTTCTCTCTTCCTTTTTAGGAAGGGTAACGAGCGCAAATGGATTATCTTCTACTAATTCTTCTCTATTTAAGTAACGATAAAACGTTCTCAAACAAGAAATTTTGCGTGACATCGATCTTTTTGAATACTGCTTTTCATATAGGCGTGTTAAAAACAGCCTTGCATCAGCATATGTAACACTTTGTAGGTTTTGTATTTGCTCTTCCTGCATAAAAGACATGAAGATACCTATGTCTTTTTCATAGCAGTCAACTGTATATTTTGAATAGTTTTTCTCAATTTGTAAATATTCTAGAAAGGAATTTAATACATCTTTAACAAATTCCAATGTTATCACCTCACAAGGGCTACTAAATATTATCACAATTAAGTAGCCCTTGCAAACAATTTTGATTATTTTGTTGTAAAATTCTGAATAGTTTCTAATGCTCGTTTAGCAAGCGTTTCATTTCGTTCTTGTTTGTTTTTAATGCGCACTTCCAATTCTTTGAATAAGCCAAAGTTGGCATTCATCGGCTGGAAGTTTTTAGCGTTTGTATGTGTGATATAGTGAGCCATACTGCCAATCGCTGTTTCCTGCGGCAATACAACCAATTCTTCACCAAGTACAAGTCGAGCCGCGTTCATTCCTGCCATTAGTCCGCTCGCCGCTGATTCTACATATCCTTCTACTCCCGTCATTTGTCCAGCAAAGAATAAGTCATCACGCTCACGATATTGATACGTAGGCTTTAACAATTTAGGAGAATTAATAAACGTATTTCTATGCATAACTCCGTAGCGCACTACTTCTGCATTTTCTAAACCTGGAATTAAGCTTAAGACTTCTTTTTGTGCTCCCCATTTTAAATGTGTTTGGAAACCTACGATATTATATAGTGTACCTGCTGCATCATCTTGACGAAGCTGAACAACTGCATAAGGTCGCTTTCCTGTTTTCGGATCTTCTAACCCAACTGGTTTCATTGGTCCAAAGAGCATTGTTTTTTCTCCGCGTGAAGCCATTACTTCAATTGGCATACATCCTTCAAAATAAATTTCTTTTTCAAATTCTTTTAAAGGAACCGTCTCTGCATTGATTAATGCTTCATGAAAACGTTGGAATTCTTCTTTTGTCATCGGACAGTTTAAATAGGCAGCTTCCCCTTTGTCATAGCGAGATTTAAGATATACTTTATCCATATCAATGCTGTCTTTTTCAATAATAGGTGCAGCCGCATCGTAAAAATATAAATAATCTTCACTTGTTAACGCGCGCAGTTTTTCTGATAAATCTTTTGACGTTAACGGACCTGTTGCAATAACAGTTGGTCCCTGTGGAATTTCCGTAATCTCTTCATTAACAACCGTTACGTTCGGATGGTTTTTAACGCTTTCCGTCACACGAGCGGCAAATTCGTGACGGTCAACAGCCAGTGCTCCACCTGCTGGAACCGCACACTCGTCCGCTGAACGAATAATGACAGAGTCTAATAATCGCATTTCTTCTTTTAAAACACCAACTGCATTTGTTAATGTATTCGCACGCAGTGAATTACTACATACTAATTCAGCAAATTTGTCCGTATGATGAGCAGGTGTTTGCTTTACTGGTCTCATCTCATAAAGACGGACTTTCAAACCGCGCTTTGCGATTTGCCAAGCTGCTTCACTTCCAGCAAGACCTGCTCCGATAACATTAATTACTTGTTCATTCATTGTAAATCCTCCAACTTCATTTCTATCTTTTCTATCATTTTCCTTATTCATTCACTTGTCTTTCCCTTTTTTAAAGGGACAAAGAAAATGCGACATTACTCAATGTCGCTAATAACGTTTCCATTTTAGCACATGAAGCAATGTCGCCGCATCTTATATAACTGCTATTTTTAAATTTAAAGCGTGGGAATTCATCCCATTCTCTTTTACTGCTGAGCTTCCTCTTTATAATCACAACTTGTACAGACGACTTGAGTTCCTTTTTTCTGTTTCTTCTCCACAAGCAGATTTTCACATTTCGGACACTTTCTTGCAATCGGCTTATCCCAAGATACGAAGTCACAGCCCGGGAATCGGTCGCAGCCATAAAATGTACGCTTTTTCTTCGATTTTCGCTCAACGATATTTCCTTCTTCACATTTCGGACACTTTACGCCAATCTCTTTTACAATTGGCTTTGTGTTACGGCAGTCAGGGAAATTAGAGCATGCCATAAATTTTCCGTAGCGTCCCATCTTGTATACCATAGGTGAACCGCATTCTTCACAATCTTCTCCGGCAGGTTCATCTTTAATTTCCACTTCGCGCATTTCTTTTTCAGCATGTTCTAAGCGTTTTTCAAAATCACTGTAAAATTCGTCAATAACACGCACCCATTGAACATTACCATCTTCCACTTCATCCAAATCGTTTTCCATTTTAGCTGTAAACTCTACATCTAAAATTTCCGGGAAAAACTCCAATACAAGCTCTAGTACAATTTCTCCAAGTTCTGTTGGAACAAAACGCTTGTTATCGAGCGCTACGTACCCGCGCTTTTGAATCGTGTCAAGTGTTGGAGCATATGTAGACGGTCGGCCAATGCCTAGCTCTTCTAATGTCTTGACTAAACGAGCTTCAGTGTATCTTGGCGGTGGCTGTGTGAAGTGCTGCTTTTCATCGATGTCTTTAGAATAAGCTACTTCTCCTTCTTCTAAGTCTGGAAGAAGATTTTCTTTTTCCTCCACTTGGTCATCATTGCCTTCAACATACACTTTCATAAAGCCTGGAAATTTAACTTTAGAACCGTTTGCTCTAAATGTTACGTCTCCATTTTTCAAATCTACAGCCATTGTATCCATAATTGCAGGTGCCATTTGACTAGCAACGAAGCGCTCCCATACTAACTTATACAGTCGATACTGATCACGCGATAAGAACTCTTTTACCTCTCCTGGCTTACGAAGAGCTGAAGTTGGACGAATCGCTTCGTGGGCATCTTGTGCGTTCGAATTTTTCTTTTCTTTACGCTTTTCCGTTGCCACAAACTGATTTCCGTATGCATTCGTAATGTAATCTCTAGCTTCTGTTTGAGCTGTTTCTGAAATACGAGTAGAATCGGTACGCATATACGTGATAAGACCTACTGTACCTTCTTTTCCTAAATCAATTCCTTCATATAATTGCTGCGCAATCATCATTGTTTTTTTCGCTCGGAAGTTCAATTTCCGCGCTGCCTCTTGCTGCAATGAAGACGTGGTAAAAGAAGGAGCCGCATTACGCTTTCGCTCACGCTTTGTTACTTTAGAAATTGAAAATTCATTTCCATCTAATTGTTTAACAATGTTGGTTACATCATTTTTATTCGATAGCTCTACTTTTTTCCCTTGATATTCGATTAACTGGCCTTCAAATTGGTCGTTCCCTTTTTGAAAAGTTGCTTTTACCGTCCAGTATTCTTCTGGGATAAACTTTGCAATTTCTTTTTCACGATCAATAATTAACCGCACTGCAATTGATTGAACCCTTCCGGCACTTAATCCTTTTTTCACTTTTTTCCACAGCAATGGACTGATGTTGTAGCCAACCAGCCTGTCAAGAATACGGCGTGCTTGTTGAGCATCTACTAAATCCATATTAATTGCTCGTGGATGTTTAAAAGATTCTTTAATCGCTTCTTTTGTAATCTCGTTAAATACTACACGACAGTCCGATGCAATGTCTACATCCAAACTGTGCGCCAAGTGCCATGCAATCGCTTCTCCTTCACGGTCTGGATCGGCTGCTAGGTAAATCTTTTTTGCTTTTTTAGCCGCTGTTTTTAGTTCTTTTAAAACCGGGCCTTTCCCGCGAATTGTAATATATTTCGGATTGTAATCCTGTTCAATATCGATTCCCATTTGACTTTTAGGTAAATCGCGAACATGTCCCATCGATGCTTTTACTTTATATTTCTTTCCTAAATAACGTTCAATTGTTTTAGCCTTTGCAGGCGATTCTACAATTACTAGGTAGTCAGACATCTATTTGTTCCTCCTCAAGAGGTAGAATAAAATCTTCATTATTATTAAATATTTGGTTCTTGTTTGTCAAATGTCAAAAAGATAAGTCATACGATTTTACTACGTATCTCACTAGTATTTCATACCATGCAAGAATATGACTACTTTGAAACATTCATCTTATATACATCATTTCATCTGTAATATCAGCAGCGCTTTGCACAAGTTTTGCCCCTAATTGGATTAACTTATTCGTTCCACATGATGTTTCTTCAAAAATAGAACCCGGTATGGCAAATACTTCTCTTCCTTGCTGAAGCGCCTGGTCGGCGGTAATAAAAGATCCACTTCTTTCTTTTGCTTGCACCACCAACGTGCCTCCTGTTAATCCGCTAATGATTCTGTTTCTGCGAGGGAAAAACCATTTCGTCGGCTTCATAAACGGGGCATATTCAGAAAGCAGCAAATGATGCTGCGCAATTTCTCTTGCTAAATTTTGGTTTCCTCTTGGGTAAATATTATAAAACCCTCCGCCTAAAACTGCAATCGTTTTAGCTTTTTCAGCGATAGCCAGTTCATGAGCAGCCTGGTCAATCCCTAAGGCCAGTCCACTTACAACGACAAATTCTTCATGCAGCATCGGCTTAACAATATGATTCAGAGCTGCAGTTCCATATGAAGTGGGATTCCTTGTTCCTACAACGCTTAAGCTTGCCGGAGCGTGTAGAAGAGAAACCTTTCCTCGTGCAAATAATACCCAAGGCGGATCATAAATATGGCGCAAAAGTTCAGGATATTCATCGTCTAGGATGGTGACACATTGAATATTCTCAGCGTCATATTTATCTAGAATATCTCGTATTGGAATAGTTTGCAAATCTTTTTTTATTTGATTAGCACGTTCAATCGAGAGAGTCAATAGTTTTTGAAGCTGTGATGGAGAGTACTCGTAGAGATTTTGTAATGAAGAATTCTGTTGAAGTAGCGTAAAAATTTGTTTCCAATTAACAGATGGACAATGTGCTAAATGAATTAATTTTTCCCGTAAATCAGACATTCTACAATCTCCTTTTTAAATGGACAAAATAGCCCCCGGTCAAAGGAGGCTATATGTCTTCTATTAATGAGTCTTACACTGCTCGTAAATGCCTTGTTCTTTTAACACTTTAATAAGTGTTTCTCCCATAACAGATGGTGTTTCCGCTACTTGGATACCGCACTCATTCATTGTTTTAATTTTTTCAGACGCTGTCCCTTTACCACCTGAAATAATCGCACCAGCATGGCCCATACGTTTTCCTGGAGGTGCTGTTTGACCGCCAATGAAGCCGACAACAGGTTTTGTCATATTTGCTTTTACCCATTCTGCCGCTTCTTCTTCTGCCGTACCGCCGATTTCACCAATCATAATTACTGCATACGTATCTTCATCTTCATTAAACGCTTTTAATACGTCGATAAAGTTCGTGCCGTTCACTGGGTCACCACCGATACCAACAGCTGTCGATTGGCCAATGCCAGCTTCAGAAAGTTGATGAACAGCTTCATATGTTAATGTACCAGAACGTGAAACTACACCTACGTGACCTTTTTTGTGAATGTAACCTGGCATAATTCCAATTTTACATTCTTCCGGTGTAATAACACCTGGGCAGTTAGGTCCTACAAGGCGCGTACGTTTTCCTTCCATATAACGCTTTACTTTTACCATGTCTAATACTGGAATACCTTCCGTAATACAAATAACTAAATCTAAATCTGCGTCAACTGCTTCAATAATGGAGTCAGCTGCGAATGCTGGCGGAACATATACAACAGAAGCCGTTGCGCCTGTTTTTTCTTTTGCCTCGGCAACCGTATTAAATACCGGAACACCTTCTACTTCTAAGCCGCCTTTACCTGGCGTTACGCCACCAACAATTTTTGTTCCATATTCTAACATTTGCTGTGTATGAAAAAGGCCAACTCCGCCTGTAATTCCTTGTACAATTACTTTTGTATCTTGATTAATAAATACGCTCATTCCTATCCCCCAGCCTTTCTATTTCACTAGTGAAACGATTTTTTGTGCACCGTCTGCCATAGATTCAGCAGCTGTGATATTTAAGCCTGATTTTTGTAAAATTTCTTTTCCAAGTTCAACGTTTGTTCCTTCTAAGCGAACAACTAATGGAAGGCTTAATCCAACTTGTTTCGTTGCTTCAACAACACCTGTTGCAATAACATCACATTTCATAATCCCACCGAAAATATTAACAAAAATACCTTTTACATTTTGGTCAGATAAAATAATTTTGAATGCTTCTGTTACTTTTTCAGCAGTTGCGCCGCCCCCAACATCCAGGAAGTTAGCAGGGTCGCCTCCGTAATGCTTAATAATATCCATCGTTGCCATTGCTAAACCTGCACCGTTTACCATACAACCGATATTACCGTCTAGTGAAATATAGCTTAAGTCGTATTTAGATGCTTCAATTTCTTTAGCATCTTCCTCTTCAAGGTCACGATATTCAAGAATATCTTTTTGACGATACAGCGCATTTGAATCAAAGTTTAACTTCGCATCCAATGCCATAACGTCCCCGTCACCTGTTACAACTAGAGGATTAATCTCTGCGATTGAGCAGTCTTTTTCAACAAATACTGTATATAAACCTGTCATGAATTTAACTGCTTTTCCAACTAATTCTTTTGGAATATTAATATTAAATGCAAGTCTGCGAGCTTGGAATGCTTGTAAACCAATCGCAGGATCTACATATTCTTTAAAGATTTTTTCAGGCGTTTTTTCCGCCACTTCTTCAATTTCAGTTCCACCTTCTTCAGAACCCATCAATACAACTTGAGACGTTGCACGATCAAGAACTAAACCGATATAGTATTCTTTCTTAATATCGCATCCCTCTTCAACTAACAAGCGCTTAACTTCTTTTCCTTCAGGGCCTGTTTGGTGTGTTACGAGGGTCTTTCCTAAAATATCTTGTGCATATGTACGAACTTCATCTAAGTTTTTTGCTACTTTGACACCGCCCGCTTTACCGCGTCCACCAGCATGGATTTGTGCTTTCACCACTGATACTTGTGAACCTAATTCCTTTGCTGCTTCAACCGCTTCTTCAACAGTAAAAGCTACTCGACCGTTTGGTACTGCAACCCCATATTTTCTGAGTAGTTCTTTTCCTTGATACTCATGGATATTCATTTCCCATCCTCCTAACATAATCAACCACAAAACTATACTGCACAAAATAGACTGCGCTTTCATTGTATAAAAATAATTGTCTAATTGTCTACTATTCTAGTGAAAAATATTGAAATAATAAGAAAATTGATATTTTTATGGAGATAGTACTTAACCATACCTTATGAAGTCGATGAGGCTTTGCGGAAGTTAAATGTGTAGTTAATTATGTAAATCAACCTTCATAGCTGAAGCGAACAGAGAGGGAAATAATTTACGAACTTTCCCCGCAGCAATATCTCCACTTAAATAGGCTATATTCTTTTCGAACCTAAAATCCCGCATGTGAAACATGCGCTAAAAAGCAGAGATATGCTCGGGTATCATGTTCTAGTTTACTTGGTTTTTTATCGGTGCAAAAGATCGGCGATGTTCTGGCAAAATTCCATATTGTTCAATTGCTTCTAAATGTTGTTTTGTTCCATATCCCATATGTTTTTCGAATCCGTATGCAGGATAGCGTTCACCAAGTTCTTTCATCATTCGATCTCGCGTCACTTTTGCAATAACAGAACTTGCAGCAATCGAAATGCTTGTAGCATCGCCTTTAATGATTGACTGCTGCGAAATAGGCACCGGCAGCTTCATTGCATCAATAAGCAGTTCATCAGGCTGAACAGCTAGCAGTTCAATGGCTTCAGTCATTGCCTTTTTTGTTGCTTCATAAATATTAATAGAATCAATGACCTCTGCGCCTATAATCCCTATACCGATAGCAACAGCGCTTTTACAAATTTCTTCATAAAACGCTTCTCGCTTTGCTTCTGATAGCTTCTTTGAATCCGTCAGACCAGGGAGAAAAAAATCAGGAGGCAGAATAACAGCAGCCGCTACTACCGGTCCTGCTAACGGTCCTCTTCCTACTTCGTCTACTCCGGCAATATAAGTTGCTCCTTGACTGTATAATTCATTTTCATATGTCATCATTTCGTCAAACTGTTGCTTCAAGCGCTCAGCAGCTTCAAATTGCCTTTGTTTTTGAATAATAACTTGCTGCACACCTTTACGCTCATCTTGCGCATATGCCTTAAATAAAGCATCTTCCGGGCTTCTCACTTGCTTTAGTTCCTCTTTTATTTCCTTAATACTCTTTTTCATTAGCTCCACCTTCTTTATATCAACTTTTTCACACGGCATCTTCACATAAAAAACGCCTCATGCTGAAAAGGCAGAGGCGTTTTTTGTTTCAGTTCGCAATGTGTTGCTTACAGCTGTTGTTCAGCTTCATTTGGATCATCAAATGTAAAGGTGCCAATTTTATCCGTTCGAATTTCTCGAAGAACAAGCTCAGCTGTTTTATCATAATCCACCATGCCGCCACCCATTAAACAGCCGCGGCGCGCTCCAATTGCATCAAACAGTTCCACAATATCTTCAGGGATTTCACTTAAATCGTAACGCTGCTTTAACTGTTCCGGATAATGGCTAGATAAGAAACGCAGAGCATAAACAGCGACATCTTGCATATTTAAAATGGTATCTTTGATAGCACCCGTTGTCGCAAGCTTATATCCAACTGTTTCATCTTCAAACTTAGGCCACAAAATACCTGGCGTATCAAGCAGCTCTAGCTCATTTCCTACCTTAATCCACTGCTGTGCCTGCGTCACACCTGGACGATCTCCGGTCTTGGCGATTTTTTTGCTGGCAAGGCGATTAATCAGCGTTGATTTACCGACGTTAGGAATCCCTACAATCATCGCACGGATAGCGCGGGGTTTTTTAACTCCTTTTGCGCGCATGCGGTCAAACTTCTCTTGAAGAAGTTCTTTGGAAGACGAAACAATTTGTTTCATTCCTTTACCTGCTTGTGCATCAATAGCTAAGGCATAAATACCTTGTTCTTTATAATAATCTAACCACTGCTGAGTAACGCGCGGATCCGCTTTGTCCACTTTATTCAGCAATACGATTCTCGGTTTGTTCACGATAATCTCGTCAATCATCGGATTTCGCGATGATTGCGGAATGCGTGCATCAACCAGTTCGTATACAATATCAATCAATTTTAGCTTTTCAGTTACTTGTCTTCTGGCCTTGGCCATATGGCCAGGAAACCATTGAATTGTCATATTTTACTCACCTTTTATATTTTACTTTGCAAAACGTGCTTCTTTAATCGGCCAGTATACGGCGCTCGTTTTACCAAGCACCTTGTCCATGCTTACAAAGCCAATCTGACGGCTGTCTTTACTGTAGCGTCGATTGTCTCCCATCACGAACAAATAGCCTTCTGGCACAGTCTTTTTACCCGTTACGTCTTCTAGTTTAAAGTCTTCGGTTAAATTACCGTCAATCACTTCTTTTTTATACTGATCTAAATAGGGCTCTTTATAAGCTTTTCCATTTACATACAGCGTATCATTTCGATACTCAATATGATCCCCCGGCAGTCCGATAATACGTTTTATGTAATCTTTTTCCTCCGTAGCATGAAAAACAATAATATCAAAGCGATCAGGATCACCAATCTTATAGGAGAACTTATTTACAATCATTCGATTTTGGTCATGCAGCGTAGGCATCATAGAAAGTCCATCTACTACAATCGGTGCAAACAAAAAATAGCGAATTACAACAGCTAACAGTACAGCAATGGCGATTGCTTTTATCCATTCCCACAGTTCATTTTTCTTTCGAGCCATCTTCAGTCCTCCAACTCTTATGTCATACCTTTATTTTAAACGATAATGTTTGAAACGCCTAATAAATAAATAGAATAAAAAATGATGACTTGTACGTCTATTTTTTACTGTCAGAGAACGAATCGTTCTAAAAAAACATTTGAAAAAAGGAGCTTGTATAAACAAGCTCCCCTTTACTATTATCGAATTTCTTTAATACGCGCAGCTTTACCACGTAATTCACGTAGGTAATAAAGTTTCGCACGGCGTACTTTACCGCGGCGCATTACTTCGATTTTTGCAATTTTTGGCGTATGAAGTGGGAATGTACGCTCTACACCTACACCGTAAGAAATCTTACGTACTGTAAATGTTTCGCTGATACCACCGCCACGACGCTTAATAACAACACCTTCAAATACCTGAACACGTTCACGAGTACCCTCAACGATATTTACGTGTACACGTACAGTATCACCAGGACGGAACGTAGGAAGATCTGTTTTTAATTGTTCTTTTGTAATCTCTTCGATTAATTTTTGCATCGCGTGTTTCAACTCCTTCCAACAGACGCTCATACCAATGCTTTTCAATCATTGCAGCGGAACATCGTTATAGGTGACCAGACATCTGCCCAAGCCACAAAATCTATCTTAGCACACTCTTATACCGTATGCAACAGAGTTTATGCATAAATTTTATGGATTTATGAAAGGTTGTTTTCCTCTTTTAATTGAGCTACTAGTTTCTTTTGCTCTTCCGTTAGCTCCATCTTTTCAAGCATATCCGGTCTTCGAAGCAGCGTGCGCTTTAAAGACTCTTTTTGGCGCCACTGTTCAATTTTTTTATGATTTCCTGACATAAGTACTTCAGGAACCGTTAAGCCTCTAAAATCAGCAGGACGCGTATAGTGGGGGTGCTCTAGTAAACCGGTGCTGTGTGAGTCTTGTACAGCTGAATGATTATTGCCAAGCACATCGGGAAGCAGGCGAACAACGCTATCGATCACAACCATTGCACCAAGCTCTCCTCCAGTTAATACATAGTCACCAATTGAAATTTCATCAGTTACCAGCTGCTCACGAATTCGTTCATCATACCCTTCGTAATGACCGCAAATAAAAATTAAATGCTCTTCTGCTGCTAGCTCTTCTGCTTTTGCCTGTGTATAGCGTTCGCCCTGCGGACAAAGCAAAACTACCCGAGGCTTCTTAGCTGTTTCAGTCAGCTTTTCTACGGCGTCAAAAATAGGCTGCGGCGTCAATACCATTCCAGCACCTCCGCCGTAAGGATAATCGTCCACATTTTGATGTTTGTTCGTAGAATATTCTCGGAAATTAACCACATTCAGTTCAACCGCATTTTTTTCCTGTGCTTTTTTCAAAATTGATTCGCCAAAAACACCGTCAAACATAGAAGGAAATAGCGATAGTACATCAATTTTCATTAGTCCAATAACCCTTCCATTACTGTAATAACAATCTCTTTTTCCTCTATATCAATAGATTGTACAACGTCGTCGATGTAAGGAATAAGAACTTCTTTTCCGCCTTTTTTAACGACCCACACATCATTAGCTCCCGGCGTTAAAATTTCTTTGACCGTTCCTACCTCTACTCCGTCTTCTGTTTTTACTGTACAGCCAATAATTTCGTGGAAATAGAATTCACCGTCTTCTAAATCCGTTAGCTGCTCCTCAGGAATTTTCACTTCGCAGTTTTTGTACTGCTCGACATCATTTACGTTTTGATAGCCTTCGAATGTAAGCAGATCAAAATTTTTATGCTTGCGATGGCTTGCTACCGTTACTTCCACCGGCTCGCTTTGCTTTTCTTTGAAGATATAAAGTTTATTTCCTTTTTCATAGCGCTCATCAGCAAAATCCGTAGTTGATACAATACGAACTTCTCCTTTTACACCATGGGTATTCACAATTTTTCCAACCTTAAACCATTTCATGCTTCTTCACCTCTATCTAATCTCAACAACTTTGCTATCTTTTATAATAATTGTTTTACTTTCTTTTATCTTTTCCCAATCATCGCCGATTTTTACCTCTACTAAGGCATCCAGTTCCGTTTCAACGAGTTCGCTCCCTAAAGGAAGCTTTTCTAATTGCGTCAGCTGAAAGTTCAACACTTCAATTTTTTCAAGGCGAGCGGATTTTTCTTTTTCAAATTGACTATGTAATAAAGAAGAACCTTTATTGGCTTTTTCCATGTGCTTTAACTGAAATTTCAGCTGTTCCATTTCTTTTTCAAGCGCCTGCTTGCGGTTTACAAAACGATTTTCAAGATCTTGTTTGCTTGCTTCAGTTAACACTTGTTTCACAACCACTTTTTGAATAATGTTCAAAACGTTCCCTCCGCCCTCAAGATAGTGTCCTTGTGCTTTTTACATGCATATTGAAATAGCTGCTTCTTGCTCGCAAAAGACTTACTGTGATCAAAACGTTCATCTTATCATAACATAAAAAAAGGGCGAGGTTATCCCTCTCCCTTTTTGATTACTCTTGAATTTTCACATACACTTTTTTACCTTGCTGTGATGCTGCTGCATTCACAACAGTTCGAATCGCTTTTGCAACGCGGCCTTGTTTGCCGATTACTTTGCCGACATCTTCTTGGTGAACAGTAAGGATGTACGTCACTTGACGTTCATCTTCTTGTTCCTCCACTTTAACATCAGCTGGGTAATCAACAAGCGACTTTACAATTGTTTCGATTAGTGATGTCATCTCGAGTGAAATTATTTTCCTAATTTAGCATTATGGAATTTTTCCATGATGCCTTCGTTAGAGAAAAGGTTACGAACTGTATCAGATGGTTTAGCACCATTTTGTAACCATTTAAGAGCTAGCTCTTCATCGATTTTAACTTCAGCTGGTTGAACTACAGGATTGTAAGTTCCAACTACTTCGATGTAACGTCCATCACGTGGTGAACGAGAGTCTGCTGCTACGATACGATAGAAAGGAGATTTTTTAGCTCCCATACGTTTTAAACGAATTTTTACTGCCATTTTATAAAGCACCTCCGAATATGTTTCAACAAGATAATATAATATCAAATAGGTAAAATGTTTGTAAAGGTTTTTTTCTTAACACTAGAAAAATATTTTATTTTCTTTGGTTTTTCAGTCCAAATCAAGCGTTTTATCATGAAAAGAATGGAAGTTTCATACCCTTTTTCTTGCCTTTTGACATATTTGTCATTTGTTTCATCATTTTTTTCATGTCTTCAAATTGTTTAAGCAAACGGTTGACTTCTTGTACAGAACGTCCGCTTCCTTTTGCAATACGCTTTCTTCGACTTGCATTAATGATTTCAGGGTTTGTTTTTTCCGCTTTCGTCATAGAACGAATAATTGCTTCTACATGATTAATTTGCTTTTCATCAACCTGCAGGTTTTTGAGCCCCTTTACTTTATTGGCGCCAGGAAGCATACCAATTAGCTCATCAAGCGGTCCCATTTGACGCACCTGAGCAAGTTGATCCAAAAAGTCATCAAATGTAAATGACTGCGTGCGCAGCTTAGCTTCAAGCTCTTTTGCTTTTTCAGCATCTACATTTGCCTGGGCCTTTTCGATAAGCGTCAGCACATCACCCATACCTAAGATACGGGAAGCCATACGCTCTGGATGGAATGCTTCAATAGCATCCATTTTTTCTCCAAGACCGACAAACTTAATTGGTGTATCGGTTACTGCACGAATAGAAAGCGCTGCACCACCGCGCGTATCGCCGTCTAGTTTCGTTAATACAACTCCAGTTAATCCTAATTGCTTATTAAAGCTATCCGCAACGTTTACTGCATCTTGACCCGTCATCGCATCGACAACAAGGAAAATTTCGTCGGGGTTAGAAAGCTCTTTGATCTGTTCTAACTCCTCCATTAGATTTTCATCAACATGCAAACGTCCCGCTGTATCAATTAATACATAATCGTGATGCTCTTCTTTCGCATGAGCAATAGCTTGTTTCGCAATCTCCACAGGACTTACTTGATCACCTAATGAAAAAACAGACATGCTAAGCTGTTTCCCTAGTGTTTCAAGCTGTTTAATAGCTGCCGGACGATAAATATCTGCTGCTACAAGCAATGGATTACGGTTATATTTTTTACGTAATAAATTGGCAAGTTTACCGGTTGTTGTTGTTTTACCTGCACCTTGAAGTCCAACCATCATAATTACAGTTGGAGCTTTTGGAGCTACTGCAATCTTGCTTTGCTCTCCGCCCATAAGTGCAGTTAATTCTTCTTGTACAACCTTAATAACTTGTTGTCCAGGCGTTAAGCTCTTAAGAACGTCTTGACCTACAGCACGTTCGCTTACGCGCTTAACAAAGTCTTTTACTACTTTAAAGTTTACATCGGCTTCTAAAAGGGCAAGTCTAACTTCACGCATCATTTCTTTAACATCAGCTTCGTTAACTTTTCCTTTTCCTTTTAACTTTTGCAGTGTGCTTTGCAAACGGTCGGCTAATCCTTCAAATGCCATATACGCCGCCCCCTAATCTAATTTCTCGAGCGAATCAAGAAGAGAAGAAAGCTTACTATTCTTGTTTAAGTCGGCTGCAAGTTCATCTTTCAGTTGTTGAACAATTGATTGACGCTCTTGAAACCGTTGAAATAACAATAGCTTTTCCTCATATTGTTCAAGCATTTGCTCTGTACGTTTTATATTATCATAAACTGCTTGACGACTCACATCAAATTCTTCCGCTATTTCACCGAGGGAATAATCATCCAAGTAATAAAGTGACATATAACTTCTTTGTTTGGGCGTCAGCAGCGCCTGATAGAAGTCAAATAAGTAATTCATTCTTGTTGTTTTTTCGAGCATATGCACGCTCTTTTCAACCATCTGACCGCCCCCTTGTTAAGTGAAAAGCCTTTACATGTTATTAGTTTAACTAGGCTAGGTTTGAATGTCAAGTTTTTTCCTTAACACCTCACATTTTCCCACTTAAAAGAGATGGAGACATAACTAAATTACTTCAATTTAAAGACGATTAAATATGAAACCTGCGTCCACCCTACTAATAAAAAAATCCGAACGATTGATCGTTCAGATCTTCCTTCAACTAAGATACTTATATCCCAGCTTCTTTTTAGATTACGCCTCTTTTTCTGTTTCTTCTTCTACAGCATTGGCAAATAACCCATAGATATATTGCTCCGTGTCAAACGGCTGAAGATCGTCTACTTTTTCTCCAAGTCCAACGAATTTAACAGGAAGCTTCAGTTCGTTTCGAATGGCAAGAACAATTCCGCCTTTAGCGGTACCATCTAGTTTTGTTAACACAATTCCCGTCACGTTCGTTGCTTCTGAGAATGTTTTAGCCTGACTCAAAGCGTTTTGACCGGTCGTCGCATCAAGCACAAGGAGTACTTCATGAGGAGCACCAGGAATTTCTCGCTCAATAACACGCTTTACTTTCTCTAATTCTTTCATTAAATTCACTTTGTTTTGAAGGCGCCCTGCTGTATCACATAATAAAACATCTGCTTTTCGAGCCTTGGCTGACTGAACAGCGTCATACATGACAGCGGCAGGGTCAGAACCTGCAGATTGCTTAATAACATCAACACCAACGCGTTCTCCCCATACTTCTAACTGCTCAATCGCACCGGCACGGAACGTATCTCCTGCTGCCATTACGACTTTTTTGCCTTCTTGTTTGAATTTATGCGCAATTTTCCCAATTGTTGTTGTTTTCCCAACGCCGTTTACCCCTACAAACAAAATCACTGTTAAATCATTTTGCTGCATATTCAGTTCACCAATCTGCTCTTCACCAGATTCATAAATATCAATTAATTTCTCAGAGATGACAGCCTGTACATCTTGAGGGTCCTTAATATTACGGCGTTTCACTTCCGATTTTAAGTCATCAATTAAATCCAACACGGTAGCCACACCGACATCAGCACTAATTAAAATTTCTTCTAATTCCTCAAAAAACTCTTCGTCTACTTGACGATAGCGAGACACTAGATCATTCACGCGTTCTGAAAAAGAATTGCGCGTTTTTGATAGTCCATCTTTAAATTTTTGTGTAACAGAATCGGTTTGCATTGTAATTTTTTCTTTTAGTTTCTTAAAAAAGCTCATTCGTACCATCCTTTCATTCTATGAGTTAAACATATTGCTTTGATTCCTCTAAACGAACAGAGACTAATTTCGATACGCCAGATTCTTGCATTGTCACACCGTACAGTACATCAGCTTCTTCCATTGTACCTTTTCGGTGAGTAATAACAATGAACTGTGTTTGATTACTAAATTTGCGTAAATACGTAGCAAAGCGATGAACGTTTGCTTCATCAAGCGCCGCTTCCACTTCATCTAGCACACAAAACGGCACCGGACGTACTTTCAAAATAGAAAACAGGAGGGCAATGGCTGTTAACGAACGCTCGCCGCCTGACAGCAACCCTAGATTCTGCAGTTTTTTCCCAGGAGGCTGGGCAACAATTTCTACCCCTGTATTTAATAAATCTTTCGGGTCTGTTAATTTCAAATCCGCCTTTCCTCCTCCGAATAGGGAAGAGAACACTGTACCAAATTCATTGCGGATACGAGAGAACGTATCAGAAAAACGTTTCTTCATTTCCTCGTCCATTTCTTCAATCACTTGATACAGGATATTTTTCGCTTCGTCAAGGTCCGCTCGCTGCGTATTTAAAAATTCATAGCGCTCTGAAATGCGTTCGTATTGTTCAATCGAACCTAAGTTTACGGTTCCTAATTCATCAATTGCCAGCTTAATGAGCTTGATTTTTTTCCTCGCTTCTTGAATATCTAATGTTAAAGGATATTTTTCTTTTGCTGCTTCAAAGCTAATTTCGTACTCTTCTGTCAGCTGCTGCAGACGGCTGTCTAGCTCTACGTCAATTCGATTGATTTTGACTTCTTCATCTTTTAAAGCATCCGTAATTTGTTTGTACTGACGCTGCAGCTCTTTTACAATCCTCTCTTCGTCTTCAAGTTTATTCTGGGCTTTCAACCGCTCTGATCTGCAGTCATCCATTAATTGTAACGTTTCTGTCTTTTCTTTTATCCGCTCATGCGCCGCTTCTTCAAGCTGAAGTTCACCCGAGTCATTGCTCGTGATTTCACTCGTTAAAAGAGAAAGATCATCTGTAGCTTCAGACAAACGCTGAATAGTTTGATCAAGCTCAAAGCACACTCTTTCATATTTTTCTTGCTGATTTGTGAGGAACTGTTCTTTTTTCGCAAGAAGCACTTTTACTTCTGTAAGCTCATGTTGAACCGTTTCTTTAGACGTTTGCTGTGTATGCTTGCGTGCAGCTAACTCTTCAATGTTTTTCTCTAATACATTTGCCTGCTGCTGATTTCCTTGCAAACTCGTATGCAGCTCATCAATTCGAGCGGACAAGCTTGTTTGATCTTGTCTAAAGCTAGCAATATCATGATCGTACATGGTTAAGCGGTCATTCACTGCTTTTTCTTCGATGTCAATTTGCTTTACTTCTCGGTCAGATTCCTGCTCTTTGTCTTTCAAGCGTTCCACAAACGCCTGCTGTTTATTAATTTCCTGTTGAAGCTCTTCAATCTGTGACTTTTTATCTTTCACATCTTGCTCGAGCACCAGCGTCTTTTGTTCCATCTCTTCTATTTTTGCCGTAATGGCTTCCACTTCACGCTGACGACCTAACAAAGAGTTGGACTTTTGCTTCATTGAACCGCCTGTCATCGAACCACCAGGGTTGACGACATCTCCTTTAACGGTCACAAAACGATAGCGATGCTGCACAAGACGGGCAAGTTCATTTGCATCTTTTAAATCATTGACAACAATAACGGTTCCAAGCAAATTTTTAATAACTCGGTCGTAGGTAGCTTCGTATTTAACAAGAGACGAAGCGATTCCCACATACGCTTCGTGACTCTCTAGCATAGAAATAGTTTGAGCCGGAACATAACGGTCTTTTACAGACGTCAGTGGTAAAAATGTAGCTCTTCCGTAACCGTTTTGTTTCAAAAAGCCAATTGCCTGACGTGCACTTTGTTCGTCTTGAACGACAATATGCTGAGCTGCTCCTCCAAGCGCAATTTCAAGCGCTGTTTCATACTCTTTTGGGACATTGATTAGCTCAGCAATGGCACCTTTAATACCTGCAAGCTTCACATCACGCGCTTTTAATACTTCTTTTACACCGTGAAAATAACCTTCATAGTCTTCTTGCATCTCTTCAAGCATTTCTTTTCGTGATTTTGTCTGCTGCACGTACTGATAAGCTTGATAAAGCGTAGACTCTTGTTTACGATAGGCTTGCCTTAATGACTCAAGCTTCTCTCCTTGCTGCTTATACACTTTTACAGCCTGCTGAAGCTCTTGACGAAACTGAGCAAGCCTTTTGATCGCCGCTTCTTTTCGCTGCGTTAATTCACGGCGCTGTTCTACGTATTGCTCGTTGGATTTTGTTAAACGCTGCTCTTTTTCAAACGTTTGCATTTTTTGCTGCTCTAAAAATGAAATTTCATTTCGAGCGGATGTTTGAGCGTTCGCTAATTCAAAATACTCGCTTTTCATCTGTTCAAGTTTTTCTTCTAGATTCTCGCTGTACTGCCTGAACAGCTGTTCCTGCTCAGTAAGCTTCAGACGTATCTCCTGTACTTCTTTTTGAGATTGCTCAAGATCTTTTCCTTCCCTGTCTTTTGCTTTACTTAGCTCTTGATGCTTATGAGTATACTCTTTTACTAAACGTTCCAGCTGCTCCTTATTTTGAAAGGCATTTTTCTTACGCTCTTTTAATACTTCTTTTTTGCCTTCTAGCTTTTCTACTTCTTCACTCACATATAGTAGTTTTTTATGTAAAGAGTCTAGTTGTTCATCTATTTGCTGAATGTGCAAACGAAGGGTCTGGATTTCTCCTTCACGCGTGCGAATATTCGTCGCGAGAGATTCTTCAAGCTGCTCGTGCTGAGCCATTTCAGCTTTTAATTTTTCCCATTTCTGATGAAGATCTTCAACTTCAAATACCGTAACAGCCACATCAATGTGCTCTAATTCTTCTTTTTTCTGCAAATAATCTTTTGCAATAGACGATTGAATCTGTAAAGGCTCTAACTGACCTTCAATTTCATGAAGAATATCTACCACTCGATTTAAATTTTCTTGCGTTTCGAGAAGTCGAAGCTCCGCTTTTCGTTTACGCGTTTTGTATTTTAATACACCTGCTGCTTCTTCAAAAATTTTACGGCGCTCGTCAGATTTACTGCTTAGCACTTCTTCTACTTTTCCTTGACTAATAATCGAAAAAGCTTCTCTTCCAAGTCCTGAATCCATAAATAAATCAACAATATCTTTCAAGCGGCACGACTGGTTGTTAATAAAAAACTCACTGTCTCCTGAGCGATACACGCGCCTTGTAATACTAACTTCATGATAGTCAAGCGGGAGAAACTGGTCATCATTTTCCAACGTAAGCGTTACGTCAGCAACATTTACCGCACGGCGCGATTCGCTTCCTGCGAAAATAATGTCCTCCATTTTCCCTCCACGAAGCGATTTGGCTGACTGTTCTCCAAGCACCCAGCGTATGGCATCCGTAATGTTGCTTTTTCCGCTTCCATTCGGTCCTACTACCGCCGTTACACCTGGCACAAAATCTATTGATACTTTTTCTGCAAACGATTTGAACCCTGCAATATCTAATCGTTTGAGGAACATAGAAATCCCCCCTCACACATGTAATCTTTTCATAGCAAATCCCCCTTTATAACGAATACGTTAAGAGGGGGATCATTTTATTTCGTTTGACTTGCTCTAATTTTCGTAATAGCTACTTGAGCTGCTTTTTGCTCTGCTTCTTTTTTCGAACGCCCTACACCAACGCCGAGCTCTTCACCATTTAACGATACGCGAGATAAGAACTCGCGATTATGCGCTGGACCTTTTTCTTGCAAAACTTTGTATTCTAATTGTCCAACTCCATCACGTTGAATCACTTCTTGAAGCTGGCTTTTGAAATCCATCACATGAGAAAAAGCACCTTCATTAATTTTTGGAAAGACAACTTTTTTTAGAATCGTTACTACCGTATCAAGCCCTTGGTCTAAATAAAGAGCTCCGATAAATGCTTCAAACACATCGGCCAGTAAAGCCGGTCTAGATCGGCCGCCTGTCATCTCTTCACCTTTTCCAAGTAACACTAGTTTACCAAAATCCATTTCATTTGCAAAAGTAACAAGCGACGGTTCGCACACAACTGCTGCACGAAGCTTCGTTAACTCACCTTCACTCATCGTTGGATATTTTTTAAATAAAAATTGCGATACGGTTAGTTCTAATACGGCATCTCCTAAAAACTCAAGACGCTCGTTGTCTTCATACGGTCTTCTGCGATGCTCATTCACATAGGATGAATGTGTAAATGCTTGAAAAAGAAGCGCTTCATTTGTAAACTGAATACCAATTTCCTTTTGAAACTCTGCAAAATTTTGCTTGAATTTCACGTTTATCTTTCGATCTCGATTTGAATATTGTTTAGGCATAAAATACCTCCGCTTACCTGCTTCAATTGTTTCGTAGTTTTTCCCTAACATCTCTCATTATAAAACGAGGTATCCTAAAAGATACACTACCTTTTCAAAAAAAAGAGGTCTTTTTTTGAAATTCTTAAAAAGAAGAGAAAGCCCCGCTGTTTAACGGGGCTTTTCATACATATACTACAGATTAAATTTGGCTCTGTATGTAATTAACTGCATCTCCTACAGTTGAAATTTTTTCAGCTTCTTCGTCAGAAATTTCGATATCGAATTCCTCTTCAAGCTCCATTACAAATTCAACTACGTCTAGAGAGTCAGCACCTAAGTCTTCTTTGAAACTAGATTCTAGTTTCACTTCACTTTTGTCTACACCAAGACGATCAACAATGATTGTTGTTACGCGTTCTAGTACCTCTGCCATTGTTCTTCACCTCCCCTCAAGTCATTATAGATGATTTCCATCTAAAATACTATGGTTGAATAATAAAGTTTATCGGTCGCCTAGTAAACGTCCCTTTGTACTTTATCACCAAATTACACTTTTCGTAAAGTGCCTTTTTTACATCACCATTCCGCCGTCAACGTGAATCGTTTGACCCGTAATATAGCGGCTTGCATCTGATGCTAAAAACGCAACGGCGTTCGCAACATCCTCAGGCTGGCCGAAGCTTGCAAGAGGAATTTGCTTTAACATTTCCGCCTGCACTTCTTCATTTAATTTATCCGTCATGTCTGTTGCAATGAAACCAGGAGCAACTGCATTCACTGTAATATTGCGGCTTGCTAATTCTTTGGCAGTTGTTTTTGTTAAACCAATCACGCCTGATTTTGCTGCTACATAATTTGCTTGTCCAGCATTACCGCTGACGCCGACAATTGATGAAATATTAATGATGCGTCCTGCGCGCTGCTTCATCATTTGACGAGTAACCGCTTTTGTACACAAAAATACGCCTTTTAAGTTTGTATTAATAACATCATCCCATTCGTCTTCTTTCATACGCATAAGAAGATTATCACGTGTGATGCCCGCGTTGTTTACTAAAATATCTACTGAACCAAATGTAGAAATCGCTTCTTTTATCATTGCTTGTACAGAATCACTTTCCGCCACATTTGCTTGTACAGCAATTGCATCCGTTCCTAATCCTTTAATTTCATCCACAACTTCAAGAGCTTTCGCTTCGCTGCCAGAATAGTTTACAACTACTTTAGCACCAAGCTTTCCCAGCTCAATTGCAACGGCACGACCAATTCCGCGAGAAGCGCCTGTTACAACCGCAACTTTCCCTTGTAACATGTTATTCTCCCCCTTTTAGTGCGTCAATCGTTGATTTTAATGATGTAAGATCATTAACAGCATAAACAGCCGCACGGCGATTTACTTTTTTCACAAGACCTGATAATACTTTTCCTGGTCCAATTTCAACAAATGTATCTACACCTTCTGCAAGAAGTGTCTCAACTGTTTCTTCCCATCTCACCGGAGAATACAGTTGTTCCACTAGCTTGTTTTGAATATCTTGACTGTCAGTAACCGGCTTTGCTGTTACATTTGCTATGACTGGAACTTTCGCATCGTTAAAGCCCACTGTTTCTAGCGTATCACGTAATTTTTCAGCAGCTGGCTTCATTAAACTAGAGTGGAACGGACCGCTTACCACTAGAGGAATCACTCGTTTTGCGCCTTTTTCTTTAGCAAGAGCTCCTGCTTTTTCTACGCCATTTACCGTACCTGAAATAACAATTTGACCCGGACAGTTAATATTTGCAAGCTGAACAGCATCGCCTTCACTTGTAATTTGAGCGGTAACAGCTTCTAGATCTTCCGCTGACATGCCAAGCACTGCTGCCATTGTACCTTGACCTGCTGGTACAGCTTCGTCCATATAGCGACCTCTTTTGTGAACAGCAACAACGGCATCTTTAAACGATAAAACTTCAGCAGCTACAAGCGCACTGTATTCTCCTAGACTGTGACCCGCAACAAAATCGGGTGTAATTCCGCTCGTTTTAAATGCTTCAAGCAGCATTGTACTCGTTGTTAAAAGAGCAGGTTGAGCGTGATAAGTTAAAGTCAATTCTTCTTGAGACCCTTCAAAAATAATATTTGAAAGACTGAACCCTAGAGCTTCGTCAGCCGTATGAATCAGCTTTTTCGCTTCCTCTGTTCCATCATATAAATCTTTTCCCATACCAACAGTTTGTGACCCTTGGCCTGGAAAGATAAAAGCAATTTTCCCCATTTCTTATCTCTCCTTTTCTTCATTAGCAGTTTGTTCGATTGCTTTTTGAATAGTGGAACACACATTGTTTTCCACCATATTCACAGCTTGCTTAATCGCGCTAAATACTGCATTCGCATCCGACGAACCGTGCGCTTTGATAACAGGCGCATGCAATCCAAACAGCCCTGCGCCTCCATATTCACTGTAATCCATTTTCGCTTTTAACCCCTGCAGCTGAGGCTTTAACACCGCTGCGGCTAACTTGCTTTTTAACGTGCTCATTAATTCTTGTTTAATCATAGAAAACAAGGAAAGCGCCGTTCCTTCAATGCTCTTAAGAGTCATATTCCCTGTAAAACCATCTGTTACAACCACATCTGCTACGCCGTTTAGCAAATCACGGGATTCCACGTTGCCTACAAAATTAAGATCAGCATTCTTTAGTAGCTGAAAGGCTTGCTTTGTTAAGTCATTTCCTTTTTTATCCTCAGTTCCAATGTTCAGCAGTCCCACTCTAGGAGCTTGAATGCCGCGTACTTTTTCGGCATACACAGACCCCATTACAGCGTACTGGAGCAAATGTTCAGGCTTGGCATCAACGTTTGCACCAACGTCTAGCATTAAAAAGCCTTTTCCATCTAGTGTCGGAAGCGTCGGAGCAAGTGCTGGACGTTCAATGCCTTTGATGCGCCCTACAATAAAAAGTCCCGCTGTCATTAACGCACCTGTGTTTCCTGCTGAAATACAAGCATCCGCACGACCTTCGGCTACTTCATTTGCCATTAATACCATAGATGCTTGTTTTTTACGGCGCACAGCTCGCACTGGCTCATCAGTTGCATCAATGGTTTCTTCTGTATGAATAATTGAAATACGATCTGAATTCGTCAAATACTTTTTTATTTCTGATTCGTTTCCAATTAACGTAATATGTAATTCTTTAAATTGAGCAGTAGCTTTTTCTACACCTTCAATAATGGCTTTCGGTGCATGATCTCCGCCCATTGCATCAATAGCTAGTTTCATGTTGCGTCTCATCCTTTTTATTATTTATCCTTTGTAGAACGATACATTTTAAAAGTGCCAGAGAACACTTGCTCTTGCCCTACATAGCTGTTTACTTCAACGGTGGTTCGCACTTCACTAGTTGACAGAACTTTCGCTTTTGCTATTACTCGCTCATGAAGCTTCACAGGGCGATGATAACGGATCGACGCATCTGCTGTGAGCGCTAGTTCGTTGTTAATAACAGCGACAGCTAACGAATTAGCTTGCGCAAAAAGGTGGTGACCACGAGCAATTTGATTACGCTGAAACACATGCTCTGTTTTCACATCAAAAATAGATATCGCTGATTGATCTAGTTCAATGTCGATAACTTCTCCAATTACTTCTTCAATCGGAAGCGAACGCACTTCCTCGTCTAGTTGTTTTGAAGCTACATGCTTAATACGTTCTCGCAGTTCAGGAATCGACAACTCTAGGCGGTCTAATCGAATTGTTTGAACGCTCACTGAAAAACGGTCTGCTAGTTCTTCATCCGTAATAAATGGGTTTTCTTCAATTGTCGTTTTTAATAGCTGCTGTCTTTCTCTTTTACTGCGCTTCATTGTCCACCATCCGAACTTTTAATACTAGGTACTAATAGCAGTATATAATCATTATCTTCTAATTGCAACATTTTTCACATGCTGTATTCCTTGCATCGCACTATGGATATCCATGACTATTAACAGTCGCTAAAAACATCTACATACATGAAACCTGCGTTCACCATACCAATGAAAAAATCCGAACGAGTTGGATTCTTCATCAAGAATCTCGATTCATCGTTCGGATTTCCCTTCAACTAAACTACTTTCAGCTTCTTTTACTAATCAAATTTTTCTCCAGTTAATACGCCCGTTGCTTCTAATTGTATTCTCAGCAGTGCAAACTGATCTTCTGTCCAAAAGCTGTCGGAATTTACAAGCTTAGCAGCATCTTCTCGAGCTACTTCAAGCGCACGGTAATCGTGCACCATATCAGCTACTTTAAACTCAGGCATCCCGCTTTGTTTTCTACCAAAGAAATCACCAGGCCCACGAAGCTCTAGGTCTCTTTCTGATAATACAAATCCATCGTTTGTTTCCGTCATGATGGTCATTCGTTCTTTTCCAACTTCTGATTTGGGATCCGCGAGCAGAATACAATACGACTGTGCATCTCCTCGTCCTACGCGTCCTCTTAGCTGATGAAGCTGAGATAACCCAAAGCGCTCTGCATCATAAATGACCATCACGGTTGCATTCGGAACGTTCACTCCTACTTCTACAACCGTTGTGGATACTAAAATCTGCACGTCATTTACGCTAAACTGTTTCATCACTTCTTCTTTTTCATCAGGTGACAATCTTCCGTGCATGAGACCAACGCTTGCTTTTCCATTAAAATAGTGAGTGAGTGTTGCATGTACATCAATTGCATTTTGGACATCCAGCTTGTCCGATTCTTCAATCAACGGACAAATAACGTAAGCCTGTCTGCCGTCATGTATTTCTTTTTCAACGAAATGTAAAATACGTTCAAGCATATCATGTTTTACCCAGTATGTTTCAATTGCCTTACGCCCTGCTGGCATTTCATCAATAATGGACACATCCATTTCTCCAAACACCGTAATAGCAAGGGTTCTTGGAATAGGAGTCGCCGTCATAAATAGTACATCCGGACTTTCTCCTTTTTCACGTAAAACCCGGCGCTGTCCAACTCCAAAGCGGTGCTGTTCATCCGTAATGACGAGCCCTAAACTACTATATATAACTTCGTCTTGAATTAAGGCATGTGTACCTACTAATACATGAACATCTCCGTCTTTCACTCGCTGAAGCAGCTCTCTTCTTGCTTTTCCTTTAACAGACCCTGTTAGCAAGCCTACACTGATGCCTACCTTTTCAAGCATCGCAGTCAATGACTCAGCATGCTGTTCAGCTAAAATCTCAGTCGGTACCATTAAAGCACCTTGGTGCCCTGCTAAAACAGTCGCGTATAAAGCAACCGCTGCTACGACCGTTTTACCAGACCCTACATCACCTTGCAGCAAGCGATTCATGCGATAAGGCGATTTCATATCGTGCGTAATTTCGTTTACTACACGTTTTTGAGCGTTTGTTAACGGAAACGGCAGCAAGTTCGTGAAGTTTACCAGCTCAGTTGAATCAAATGCTTGCTTCATTCCAGGCGTTTCTTCTCTTTCGCGCTTTCTAAGCGCCTGCATTTTTAATTGAAAAAGTAGAAATTCTTCATAAACAAACCGACGTCTTGCTTGTTTTAAATCTTCATGATCACGAGGCAAGTGAATACTTCTAACCGCTTCTTCACGCGTTACTAGTTTGTACCTAGAACGAATAGAGTCCGGAAGCATATCCTGAATGCTACTGCCATAATTCTTCAACGCAAGAGAGACGAATTTCCGCATTCCTTTGACCGTTAAGCTGCCTTTAACTGAGTAAACAGGCTCAATCGTTTGATTTTTAACAAACGGAGAAAATTGAAGCTCCTGCAAGTTAATCGTTTGCCGATGCTGATCCCATTTCCCCGTAACCGTAACAGTTTGATCGATTTCTAACTTCGATTTATAGTAAGGGCGATTAAAACAAGTAACCGTAATCAAATAGCGGTTTACTAGCAGCCGAAACGTAAGGCGCGAACGTTTTTTTCCGTAATACGTAAGCGAGGGGACGCTGTGAACCTTTCCTTCTACGGTGACCTTTTCGTCGTGCTTTGCTTCAGCCAAATCTTTTAACTCATAATCTTCATAGCGGTATGGGAAATGTTCTAACAAGTCATGCACACTGTGAATATGCATATCCTCTAATGCTTGTGCTGTTTCATCTCCAATACCTTTAATGGTTTTAATTGAAATAGTTGTTAGTTCATTCACTTTTATTTAATGCAATACCAAAGATCTTCGCTTCAAGCTCGCGACCTGTTGGTGTTGCCGCTAAGCCTCCTTGTGCAGTTTCTCGTAATGCAACCGGCATTGTTTGACCAATTTTATACATAGCATCAATGACTTCATCACATGGAATACGACTTGTAATGCCTGCTAAGGCCATATCTGCTGCAATCATTGCATTCGCCGCTCCCATTGCGTTTCGTTTCACACATGGAACTTCTACTAGCCCCGCTACTGGGTCACATACTAATCCTAGCATATTTTTGAGAGTAATTGCCATTGCTTCAGCTGCCTGACTCGGTGTACCTCCTGCCATTTCAACAATCGCTGCAGCTGCCATACCTGAAGCTGAACCAACTTCTGCTTGACATCCGCCTGCTGCTCCTGAAATAGACGCATTATTGGCTACAACAAACCCAAAAGCACCTGATGTAAATAAAAATTCAATCATTTCTTTACGAGTTGGGTTTAGCTTATTTTGCACTGCAAATAGCGTTCCTGGCACTACCCCGGCAGATCCAGCAGTAGGCGTTGCACAGATTGTCCCCATCGCCGCATTTACTTCGTTTGTCGCTACAGCTTTGCTGACTGCATCTAAAATTAAATTTCCAGATAAAGATTTTCCACTTTGAATATAGTTTTGAAGCAGCACTGCATCTCCGCCTGTTAAACCTGTAACAGACTGTACCCCTTTTAAACCGCGTTCAACCGCTTCTTCCATAACCGTTAAGTTCCGGTCCATTTTTTCCATGATTTCTTCACGAGTAACTCCCGTGATATCTATTTCCTGTTGAATCATAATCTCTGCAATTTTTACGTTTTGACTTTCTGCTAATTCTACTAGTTCTGCTACGTTTCGAAACATAGTAACCTCCGCTATTATTCTGTCTTATTTTCATTTTAGAATCATCTATAATCACTCGGCTCGAGTTATTCTTTCAAGCCGTTCCTATTCGCTCTATCCTACTCAACCATTCTTGTTACTTGAATAATGTGAGGCAATGTTTTTAACTCTTCAATTACATCATCTTCAATATTCGTATCCATTTCAATTGCCATGAGCGCTACTTCTCCGCGCTCTTTACGAGATACTTCCATATGTCCAATATTAATTGAATGTTTCATCAAAATATTTGTAACGGTCGCAATGGCACCAAATCGATCATTATGCACAACGAGAATAGCTGGATTCATGCCTGATAAATTTAATTCAAATCCGTTCAGCTCCGTAATTTGAATTTTCCCTCCGCCAATTGAAATTCCAACAACTTCAATTTCCTTTAATCCGTCGCTCATTTTGATGCGAGCAGTATTCGGATGATCTGTGATTGCCGCTTCCTCAACAAATGTGACGTCGATTCCTTCCTTTTTAGCTAAGTCCAAAGATTGCGGAATACGCTGATCGAATGTATCAAAATCTAGAATACCGCCAATCAACGCTACGTCTGTTCCATGCCCTTTATACGTTTGAGCAAAAGAACCGTACAATGAAACCACAACTTTTGTGGGCTGCTTACCAAAGAGTGTTCGGGCAACGCGTCCAATACGCGCTGCACCAGCTGTATGCGAGCTAGATGGTCCAATCATTACCGGACCAATAATATCAAAGACAGATTTATATTTCATAAGGATTTTCCCCCTGCTATTTAGACATTGTTATTACTTATATGTTACTTGAGCTTTTGACTTTTTGGAAGCTTTGTTTCACGCTCTTGAAAAATTTAAAAATTCTCATTTTTATTAGGGATTCACGCACAAAAAAAGCGGTGTATTTATCCATAAAAATAGGATAAGCACACCGCTTTTTTTGCTATGTTATGCAGGAAAAGATGAATTACTTACGCTGCTTCTTGCTCTGAAGCTACATCGTCTACTGTTTTAATTTTAAAGTTTTTAAAAACAACTGAACCTATAAACCCAGCTAATGCTCCCGCTAGTGCACAAAGTACTGCACAAATTGTGACCTTCATAGGGTCATTAAACCCAAACATCACTGCAAGTCCTGCGATTGGCGTTGCCGTGCCTGCAGCATCATTTACTAATCCGAATAGAGCCACAACTACACCCGCTAGTGCCCCTCCAACAAAGTTGGTAATGTAAATAGGAATTGGATTGGCTGAAATAATATTCGCTTGTGTTAAAGGTTCAACTGCAACGGAAATGGTTGTACGACGATCCCCAATTTTTAATCGATCAAACAGCACATAGTTCATGAAAGAAGAACCAAACACAGCAAGAGCTCCAATCGCCATAGGCAATCCCGTTAACCCTAGCATAGCCGTTAAAGCCATTGAGCTAAGCGGAGCCGTTGCTACTACTGTAATAACTCCCCCTAAAATAATTCCCATCAAAATAGGGCTAGCACTTGTTGTGTCTTTGATAATTCCTCCAATATTTAAAAGAGTCGCATCTACAATAGGTGAGAATGCATTACCAATTAATCTTGTTAAAGGTGCTGCAATTAAGATGTTGCCTAATAAGTCTAGACCAGCAGGTGCCTTTTTCTCAATAAATTTCACGACAAATGCCATGAGGTATCCCGCAAAAAATCCAGGGAGCAAGCCTAGTCCTGAACACACCACGCCCATCATAAGAGCATATACAGGAGATACTCCTAACGCCAAAGCAACTAGTGCAGCTGCTGCAACTCCTCCCATTCCTCCTGCAGCCTTTCCAACTTCACCTAAGAATGAAATGCCTAGTAAATCTCCTCCTACATATGACTGAAAGGCCTCTACGAGAAACGCAGCTACCGCTCCGCTTGCCAGAGCCCCCATTGCTTTCATGCCATAAGGCGCCTTGTTGCTAAACAACCAAAATAAAAATAAAACTAATAACAATAAACCTGTTCCTTTTAAAATATCCACTGTTGTCTCTCCTCTCGTGCTGTTTTCTTTCACATTTGACTTAATCAGTTTTCAAAATTACCATACAAACGGGTTCTTTTCAACTAATATACCTAATATAACGAACGATTACAACATAAAAAAATAAAATAGTTCGTATTTAACTCAAAAAAACACAAAAAAGAAGCGCCCCTCGGGAGGGATGCTTCTTTTTTTATTATTCAATTGCAAAAATGTAAGAATATAAAGGTTGATCTCCTTTATGAAGCTCTACCTCAACTTCTTCAAACGTTTCTTCTACAAACGATGTTAGCGCTTCAGCTTCATCGTCTGAGACATCCTCTCCTTGAAGAATCGTAAGGATTTCCGCTTCGTCATCAATCATATAAGTCAATAGCTTTTTCGCTGCTTCTAATTTCTCTGAATCTTTTACGACGATTTTCTTTTCGGCAATACCCATAAAATCGCCTTTAGCTAATTCAAGGCCATCAATATTTGTATCGCGAACTGCATACGTTACTTGCCCTGTTTTTACGTGCTGCAGAGCTTCTGTCATTGCTTCCTCGTTTTCTTTTAAGCTTTGCTGAGGATTAAATGATAGCAGCGCTGTCATTCCTTGAGGAACCGTTTTAGACGGGACAACCGAAACGTGACTGCCCGCAACAGCAGCCGCTTGGTTAGCAGCCATTACAATATTTCCGTTATTAGGTAAAATAAGTACCTGTTCTGCATTTGTTTCTTCAATCGCTTTGACAATATCCTCCGTACTTGGATTCATTGTTTGTCCGCCTTCAATGACAACCGTTGCCCCAAGGCTCTTGAACAATTCAGCAATTCCTTTTCCCATTGATACAGTAACAATGCCAAAGGGCTGTTTTTCAGCCTTTTTTACTGCAGGCTTTTCTTCATCTGAAACAATGCTGCTATGCTGTTCTCTCATGTTTTCAATCTTCATTTTAATTAAACTTCCATATTGCTGCCCGTAGTTTAACACTTCTCCAGGATGCTCGGCGTGAATATGAACTTTCACGATTTCATCATCAGATACTACAAGCAATGAGTCGCCCCATTTACTTAAGTCTTGACGAAACGTTTCTTCAGAAAATGTTTTAGCTGCAGGCTTATCCTCTTCCAGCCTTACCATAAATTCTGTACAATAGCCAAATTCAATATCTTCTGTATTCATATGGCTTTGCGCATGCTTATGATGCTCAGCATTTACGAGTTCATTCATCGAAGGAGCTGACATGGGTACACCCGGAAGTTTTTCACCTTTTAATTCAGCTAAAAACCCTTCATAAATTAAAACAAGCCCTTGACCTCCGCTATCCACTACGCCTACTTCTTTTAACACGGGTAAAAGATCTGGCGTGCGATTTAACGAAGCATTAGCTTCCTTAAGTACTTCTTCCATGAACAGAATCATATCAGATTGCTTTTTAGCAGCAGCTGCTGCTTTTTTAGCAGTATCCTTAGCTACTGTTAAAATGGTTCCTTCGATTGGTTTCATAACAGCTTTATAAGCAGTTTCTACACCAAGCTCAAGAGCTTCAGCAAACTCAACTGTTGTAATCGCTGACTTTTGCTCAACCGATTTCGCAAAACCGCGGAATAATTGAGATAAAATAACTCCTGAATTACCGCGCGCGCCCATCAATAAGCCCTTAGACAAAGCTTGACTCACTTGGCCGATGTGATCAGATAGTTTATTTTTTACTTCTTTAGCACCAGACGTAATTGATAAGTTCATATTTGTTCCAGTATCGCCATCTGGCACAGGAAAAACGTTCAGTGCATCTACATAGTCTGCATTGTTAGATAGATGCTGGGCTCCTTGAAGCACCATTTCTCTAAACCGCTTTCCGTCCAACGTTGTCATTGACACGAATCTTCCTCCTTAATTAAACGTTCGTTACACGAACACCCTGCACATAAATATTTACTGAATCAACCGTTAAACCAACCGTTTGTTCCAGCGTGTATTTTACTTTTGTTTGCACATTATGAGCAATTTCAGAAATTTTTGTTCCATAGCTTACGATAATGTACATGTCGATATGTACGTCATCCTCTTCTTGTCTTACTACAATACCTCGTGTAAAGTTTTCTTTGCGAAGAATTTCTGTAAGACCATCTTTAAGCTGATTTTTTGAAGCCATTCCGACAATCCCGTAACAATCAACAGCTGCTCCTCCAGCAATTGTTGCAATTACATCTGTAGAGATATCAATTTGACCATACTTCGTTTTCATTTCGATGGACATACTCGTTCCCCTTTCTACTTTCATAGGTTATAAATATTCTACTATAATCAATCTCGTTTTAAAAGAGGCGTCCAGCTTGTCCCTTTTAAAGATGACAGTATTAGGTATCAACTTGTCTTAAAATAAGTAATAGCCCAAGTTATACCTATTTCTACTCTCTATATTATTGAACATAGATTCATTTTATATGTCAAGGAAAATTTCTTGAAAGCTTTTCTCCAGAACTATTGCATTCTCTGTAAGGCTGTGATAAATTAATATAGTATTTCTCAAAACAGAATTGAGTAGTTTTTTTGGTGTTAGGAGGGAAAATCATGGCACGCAAATGTGTAGTAACTGGTAGAAAAGCTCGTTCAGGTAACGCACGTTCTCACGCAATGAACGCTACTAAGCGTAAATGGGGTGCTAACGTTCAAAAAGTACGTATCTTAGTGAACGGTAAACCAAAACGTGTGTACGTTTCAGCTAGAGCCCTTAAGTCTGGTAAAGTTCAACGCGTTTAATCTTTATAATGAAAAAGCACCATATTTTATGGTGCTTCTTTTATTATTCCGGCGTTGTTAATCTTTTTTAAACGAATTAAGCATGACCTTTACGATCCCACCTAAAAACTTTGGAAGTTTGATTGTATAGAATTTCATACTGTCCCTCCTAACCGTCTCCACACTTTATCTCCTTTTAAAGAAAGCCCTATGTCCTGCTCTCATTTTCCATACTTCATCACAAGCAACGTTTATCATTGCTTCTTACCATCATTAATATGCCTTTTGTAAATGAAAAAGTACCTCTTTGTTGAATAAGTTCATTGCTAATACATAAAGTTGAGCCGAGTTCTACTTCATGCTTATTGAGCGGATATTTGAAACCTTCTAGCGTAAGCTCTTTTACACCGCCTGCAAAAGGAACGAATGAAATATAGTGAAACTCCTTTAAACGATCAACATGATAAGTGCCTGGTTCAAACAATTGAATGATATTTTGATTGTCAATCATTTGTACATTCGCTTTCTTTTTTAAGCCTTTGTACAGGAGCTGAATGCTTCCAAACATGTGGTCAAGTCTTCCACCTGTTGCTCCAAAGATACAAATACTGTCCGGTTTTTGCTCTATTGCCCACTCAAAAGCAAGTTCCAAATCAGTTGCATCTTTTTCCGCAGGATACAGTTCAACATCTTGTAATGCTTCTCTCACTAGCTTAAGCTGCGCATTTGTAATGGAATCAAAATCTCCGAATGCTTTCACGGGCAAAATGTCTTGTTGAAGAAGCAGGAATACGCCGCGGTCTACTCCTACCCACTTTACATCATTTGATTGGTGCAAAAGTGGCATATGTTCATCCGGTCCCCCTGCTAGAATATGAATTTTCATTATGTATATGCTCCTTTTCTATTAAAAAATGAACGAAATAAATATGTTTTCTTTATCCTAAAAGAAAAAGCTGCTGTGTACAAGTTCTACCCGTTGTACACAGCAGCTTTTATTACTTACGCTTGAACAGTTGTGCGAATTTGGCTGATTGCGCCAGCTCGATCTTCTTGATTATAAATAGCTGAGCCAGCCACTAAGACATTTGCTCCTGCTTCTACACATTTTCTTGCTGTTTCTTCATTAATTCCTCCATCAACCTCTACTTCAATAGAAAGGTGACGGATTTCAATAAGCTGAGAGATTTGCTCAATTTTCGGCAGTACACTTGGAATGAAGTTTTGTCCTCCAAAGCCTGGGTTCACCGTCATTAATAAAATAAGATCGATATCTTCTAAGATATGCTTTACCACGTCAATTGGCGTTGCAGGATTTAAAGCAACGCCTGCTTTCATGCCGTGCTCTTTGATTAATTGAATGGTGCGGTGCAAATGAGTACACGCTTCAGCATGTACCGTTAAAATATCGGCACCTGCCTTTGCAAACATTGGAACGTATTGATCTGGGTTTTCAATCATTAAATGCACATCTAATGGCAGTGCTGTGACAGGGCGTACAGCCTCAACGATAAGCGGTCCAATTGTAATATTAGGAACAAAATGGCCATCCATGACGTCTATATGGATGTAGTCTGCTCCACCTGCTTCAACTTCACGAATTTCTTCAGCAAGCTTTGAAAAATTGGCAGATAAAATGGAAGGTGCGATTTTTGTCATTTTTAATACCTCGGCTTTCTTTGCTTAATTTCCTCAATAAATTGCAAGTAATGTTCGTAGCGATAACTCGGAATTTCTTTTTGTTCGTATGCTTCTTTCACCGCACATTTTGGTTCTTTCACATGCAAACAACCTCGAAATTTACACTGTTCACTCAAACGCGACATTTCAGGAAAACAATCGGTCAACTCTTCTACTTCTAACGTTAAAAATTCCAGTGAGCTAAAGCCTGGCGTATCAGCTACTAAACCTTCACCAAACGAAATCAGTTCTACATGACGTGTTGTATGCTTTCCTCTTCCAAGTGACATTGAAATATCATTTGTCTTTAACTCAAGCTCTGGTTTAAGCGTATTTAGCAGTGAAGATTTACCTACACCTGACTGTCCAGCAATAACCGTTACGCGATCTTCAAATAACGGCTGAATTTGTTCCATGCCTTTTTCTGTGACTGTCGACGTTAAAATGACCTCATATCCTATTTTACGATATTCTTCGGCATATTGCTCGATTTCTTGCTTTTGCTGCTGTGATAAAAGATCTACTTTTGAAATACAAATAATAGGTTCAATATGATTAGACTCCACTAACACTAAAAATCGGTCAAGAAGCATTGTACTAAAATCAGGTTCAATCGCTGAAAAAACAAGCAGCGCCTGATCAACATTTGAAATTGGGGGACGAACTAATTCATTTTTACGTTCTTTAATTTCAAGTATATATCCTTCAAGCTTATTTTCGGCCTGAAATACTACATTGTCACCGACTAAAGGCGTTACCTTCTTTTTACGAAAAACACCTCGTCCTCGACATTGCGTTACTTGTCCGTCATGAAGAACATAATAAAATCCGCTAAGGGATTTAATAATTCTTCCTTCTGGCATAACCTCACTCCTATCACTCTGGATATTCAACGTCTTTTTCTTCAATAACTTCCCCGTCTCGGACAATTTTATAAGACGCTTTTTCATTTTCATCAACTAAAACATCGAATGATTCTTTTGTTGTTTCAGTAATCGTTAGTTCTTTAGCAGGAACCGACATATCGTTATCTGCATCTTCGATATAAATTTGTACTTTTTGCGGCTTTGGCTTTTCCTCTTCTGTTTCAGTGGCATCGCCTGTTTCCGTTGCGTCGCCTTGTTCCGTGCTTGCTTCGGTGTCAGTCTCTTCTTTATACGGGATAGTCACATCCACTGCTACCGTTTGAGGAGCCTTTGGCTCTTTGCCCATCGAGACCGTAATGGTAAGCTTATCACCTTGCTCGATACTCTGCTCCGCTGCCGGCTTTTGAGACATCACAAGACCTTTTTCAACAGTATCGGAATACGCTGTTTTTACATCCACTTCAATATCTTCATCTGATGCATAATCTTTTACGCTTTTTTCCGTCCACCCGGAGAAATCCTTTAATGCAATCTTCGGCGGACCTTTACTTACCCAAAGCGTAACTGTTGTATCTTCCGGCACGACTTGTTCTGTTTCTTTAGGCGTCTGATCTGTAATATTGCCTTTTGGTTCAGTGCTTTCGACTTCGATAGATTGAATGTCTTTATAATTCTGCTTTTCTAACAGACTTTTTACTTCCGTAAAGCTTCTTCCAATGTACCTGTTAAATGCTTCTTTTTTCTTTCCTGTACTTCGATAAATAATGACATTAGATCCTTCTTTGATCACGTCTCCTGCTTCTGGCATCGTTTTAACCACGTCGCCTTCTTCCACCTCGTTATCGGATATATCTTTAGGATTCTTCACTTTAAAGCCTAAAGAAACTAAATCGGTTACTGCTGATTCATAATCTTGATTATGTAAATCAGGAACCTTTACGTCTTTTGGCAGTAATAAAGCCGGAATAAATGTAACGGCGGCTACGCTAGCAGCTGCCAGCAGCAAAAAAATTAAAACAAGCGTTACAATCAGCTTGCTTTTACCTTTTTTCTTTTTCTTCTTTTTTTTCTTCGGCTTTAACTCTTCTTCCTCTTGTTCTTCGCGCTCTAAGTGAGGTGGTTTTCTCACAGATACGTGCGTTTCTTCAGTTTCAACAAAATCCTCTTTAATAACTGGAATGGCTTTTGTCACTTCTTCATCATCAGGCACCGTAAACCTTTGTTCATTATAACGATTTGGATGAACAGCAGACTGTAAATCCGCTTCGAGTTCTTCGACGGAACTGTATCGGTAAAATGGATCTTTAGTTGTTGCTTTTAATACAACATTCTCCACGCTTTGAGGGATAGATGGATTCCACCTTTTTGGAGAAGGTGTTTCTGTCTGTAAATGTTTTAATGCAATTGACACAGCCGATTCCCCAGAAAAAGGGACTCGACCCGTTAGCAATTCAAATAGGACGATGCCAAGCGAATAAATATCAGAACGCTTATTCGCAAGCCCTCCCCTTGCCTGTTCAGGAGATAAATAATGAACAGAGCCCAAAACAGAATTAGTATGGGTAATGGTTGTAGAACTTAGTGCTACGGCAATGCCGAAGTCAGTAACTTTAATGGTATCATCATGATCAATTAAAATATTTTGAGGCTTAATATCCCGGTGAATAATTCCGTACTGATGAGCATGGGCAATAGCTGATGTAATCTGCGTCATAATATGTATGGCTTTATCAAGAGATAGTGGTGATTCTTGCAGAATGTATTGTTTTAATGTCATACCCGGTACATATTCCATGATGATATAGTAAATATCTTCTTCTTCTCCAACATCATAAATACTGACAATATTAGGATGAGCAATACTCGTAGCAGATTGTGCTTCTCGATGGAAACGCTTTATAAACGCGTCGTCACTTGCAAAGTCTAAACGAAGCACTTTAATTGCCACATCACGATCTAAAATCATGTCGCGACCTAAATAGACGTTTGCCATTCCGCCTCCACCAATTACTTGCAATACCTTATAACGGTCGTTTAGCCGTCTACCTATTAGCAACACTCTCACCCACTTTCAGATGTAAAGTCCACAATTGCAAGTGTAATATTGTCTTCTCCACCAAGCTCATTTGCTAATTGAATCAGGCTCGTACCCTTTTCGTGAAGTGATGAACTTGTTGATAACGTTTCGTTCAGCTTTTGTTCCGTTACCTTATTTGTCAGTCCATCTGAACATAATAATAATCGATCTTCTTTTTCCACTTCAATTGTTTTTACATCTAAACTAACATTTTCTTCGGTACCTAGTGCTCGCAATAAGATATTTTTTCGTGGATGATGCTCAGCATCTTCTTTTGTGATTTGACCATTTTTTACGAGTTCATTCACAAGAGAATGATCTTCTGTTACTTGTTGAAATCCATATTCATTTGAAATATAGCATCTGCTGTCTCCTATATTACCAATCGCACAAAACGTATCGGCGCATAAAGCCAGTACAACTGTTGTACCCATCCCTTTACACTCTTCATGCTCCTGAGCATACTGATAAATATCTTGATTAATTTGCGAAACATGCGTACGAATCCACTGCGTCGCCTCATCAGGAGACGTTACTTTGTCCGCTTCTTCCCACGCTATTTGCAATTTTTGAACCGCCATCTCACTGGCGACGTCGCCAGCTCGATGACCTCCCATACCATCAGCCACAATTGCAAGCAGCTGATTGTGTTGGTTCAAAAATACCCCTCCGTTATCTTCATTGTGTTGTCTAACTCTCCCACGGTCTGTCATGAAGACAGTTACCATACAATCACCTCGTCTCTTCTTTACGCTCCTTCGCACGTAATTGGCCACAAGCTGCATCAATATCATGACCTTGCTCACGTCGAATAGTCACGTTAACGCCACGCTTTTTAAGCGTACGTTCAAATGCAAAAATCTGTTCACGCGGTGTACGAACATAATCACGCTCAGGCACATAGTTTACCGGAATCAAGTTCACGTGACATTTAACGTCTTTAATCAAATCCGCTAATTCCTCAGCATGCTCTACTTGATCGTTTACTCCTCCGAATAGACCATACTCAAAGCTAATACGTCTTCCCGTTTTATCCGTATAATATTTAATGGCTTCCATCAAATCAGGAAGTTTGTACGCACGGTTAATCGGCATTAAGCGTGAGCGGATGTCATTGTTTGGAGCGTGAAGTGAAATCGCAAAATTGATTTGCATTTTTTCATCAGCAAACTTATAGATTTTCGGAATGATCCCACTTGTCGATACTGTGATATGACGTGCACCAATATTTAATCCATCATCACTGTTAATTGTTTTTAAGAAGCGCATCATTTCATCATAGTTATCAAATGGCTCCCCAATACCCATAATTACGACAGAGCTCACGCGTTCTCCTTGTTCATCTAGCGCTTTTTGTACTTTTACTACTTGTGCTACGATTTCTCCAGCTTCTAAGTTACGCTTTAAACCTCCAAGAGTAGACGCACAGAATGTACAGCCGATGCGACAGCCAACTTGAGTTGTTACACAGACAGAATTTCCGTATTCATGACGCATAAGCACCGTTTCAATCGTATAACCGTCATGGAGTTCGAATAAAAACTTCATCGTGCCGTCCCCAGACGTTTGCTGAACAACTGTTTTTAATGTCGTTAATGCAAATTTGTCTTTTAATTGTTCGCGTAATCCTTTAGATAAGTTTGACATATCGTCAAAGTCCGTTACGCGTTTAACATATAACCAGTCAAAAATTTGTTTAGCACGGAACTTCTTATCTCCGTGTTCTACTAACCAATTTTCTAGGTCGTGCATTTCTAATGAATAAATAGATGGTTTTTGCGCTTTTTCTTCTGCTTTTACTTTTCTTTTAGCTACTTCTTCCATTTTTACACCTTCTTCTGTAAACATGCAATATAAAACCCATCGCTTTGTGCATCTGGCAGCAATTGAATTTCACCATGTTTTACGTTTTGTTTAAGCTTTTGCGGCATGCGTGCAGCGAGGGTTTCATCTTTTTGAAAATCAGCATGATCTGCTAAAAATGCTGCTACAACATCCCCATTTTCATCCCGGTCAATTGTACATGTACTATATACAAGGGTCCCGCCTTTTTTTAATAAAGGCGCAACCGCATTTAAAATATCTTGTTGAATACGCGCCAGCTGCTTTACATCTTGCTCAGTTTTTGTATATTTCAAATCAGGTTTACGTCTCATTACACCAAAACCTGAGCACGGAGCATCCACTAAGATGCGGTCAAACACTTCTTTATCAAACCGTTCGCCTGCTTTGCGGCTGTCTTGAACCGTCGGCTCAATATTGGTAAGATGCAGACGCTCTGCCTGCTGGGCAATCAGCTTTACTTTATGGTCATGAATGTCCAAGGAAATAACTTTACCACTGTTTTTAAGCTGCTCTGCAATATGAGTTGATTTTCCTCCCGGTGCAGCACAGCTATCTAAAATTAGCTCTTCTGCCTCTGCACCGAGCGCATGAGCAACTAACATAGAGCTTTCATCTTGAACGGTAAACATACCTTCACGAAATGCTTGTGTATGAGCTGCATTTCCTTTTTGAACTTCTAGCGCTTCTTCTACAAAATGGCCTGGTTCTACAACAATACCTTCTTTTTCAAGCGCTTCTTTTACTTCATTTTGCGTAAAGCGTGCACTGTTTACTCGGACTGTTTGTTTAGGGGCCATTAAATTAGCTAAACAGATTCCGCGTGTTTTGTCCAATCCATATTGTTCCACCCAGCGCTTTACAAGCCACAATGGGTGACTGGTTTCAATCGCCAATCGCTCCACAGGGTTTTGTATTTCTTCTAAAGAAGGCGTGCCGCTGCGCTGAATATTTCGTAAAACGCCGTTTACCATTGAGGCAATTCCTTTATGACCGCGTTTTTTGGCAATTTCTACTGCTTCATGAAGGATTGCCCGGTCAGGCACCCGGTCTAAATACACCATTTGGTAAAGAGATAAACGAAGCAGCACTCGCACCCAAGGCTGAAGCTTTTTTGGATTTTTCAAGAAAGGCGCTAACCCGTAATCTAACGTATCGCGTCTTTGAATCGTTCCATACACAATTTCCGTTAATAGCCCTGCATCTTTTCCTTGAATACCACGTTTTTGTATGCTGTTATTTAACAATAGGTTGCTGAATGCCTGATTTTTTTCAATAGCTAGTAAAATATCTAAAGCTATGTCTCGAACGTTGTACTTACTCATTGACATCCCCTAATACTGTTCCGACTTCAACGGATGTACCTCGTAAATACTGTGCTGCATCCATACGTTTTTTTCCAGCCGGCTGAAGTTCCGTCACTTTAATAGCTGTTTCATTTCCAGTTGCTACTATAAAGCCATCCTCTTCAAGTGATAAAACGGTACCCGGTTTGCCTGATGCAGATACTTTCTCTCCCCACCAAATTTTCATGACCTGACCGTCTGCTGTTGTATAAGCAACGGGCCAAGGATGAAGTCCGCGGATATGGTTATAAATTTCTTCTCCTGTACGGGCCCAATCAATTTTCTCTTGTTCCCGCTTAATGTTAGAAGCAAATGTCGCTTCCTCATCGTTTTGTTTCACCGGCGTAATTTCACCTTTTACAAGAGAAGGAATAGTTTCTGAAAGCAATTTTGCACCAGCAGCGCTGAGTTTATCATGAAGCGTGCCAACGTGATCACGTTCTTCAATCGGAACTTCTACCTGTGTTAAGATATCACCTGCATCTAATTTTTCTACCATATACATAATTGTAACACCAGTTTTCGGCTTACCTTGTAGAATTGAATAATGAATCGGCGCGCCTCCGCGCAGTTCAGGTAACAGAGAAGCATGCACGTTAATACAGCCGTATTTAGGCGCTTCTAAAATAGGAGTTGGTAAAATTTGACCAAAAGCCGCTGTTACAATTAGGTCAGGCTCATACGCTAACACTTGCTGATATTCTTCTTCTAAACGAATCTTTTCTGGCTGCAGTACAGGTATTTCATGCTTTAACGCCTCAACTTTTACAGGAGGAGGTGTTAATACGCGCTTGCGTCCTTTTGGTCGGTCCGGCTGTGTAACCACTGCGACCACTTCATATCCATCTTTAAGTAATGTTTGTAAAACCGGCACTGAAAAATCCGGCGTTCCCATAAATACGACTTTCATCGTGTAAAACCTACCCTTCTAGTTCATCCTCTTCGTAATACTTTGTTACTTTTTCCGTGAACAATACACCGTGTAAATGATCAATTTCATGTTGAATTGCTCGTGCTAAAAAACCTTTTGCTTCTATAAAATAAGGTTTTCCTTTACGATTTTGCGCACGTACTTTCACATAATCAGCTCGAGCCACGTCACCAAAAAGGCCCGGAAAACTTAGGCAGCCTTCTGGACCGATTTGTTCGCCTCGTTGCTCAATAATTACCGGATTAATTAACTCAATTTTACCGTGTCGGTCGTCCACGTCTACCACTGCCACTTGCTGCAGAACTCCTACTTGAGGAGCAGCTAGACCCACACCGTCTGCTTCAAGCATTAAATCATACATGCCATTTAGTAATTTCGCTAATTTATTATCAAAGTTTTTAACGACTTCACACTCTTGTTCAAGTACTTCATTAGGATGGTAAACAAGCTTAAGCTTAGCCAAATAGGCACCTCCTTTATTCTTTCTATTTATATCCAAAAAGCTTCTTCTTTAACGCCATCAAGACGACTAGTTACATCATCGAGTATGGATTCAAATCAATTGTAATCGTTAAATTTTCCTTCTGCATTTCCGCTTGATAACGTTCTAATATATATTTCAACAGCGGAATCAGGCTTGGTTCCAGCTTGTATTTTAACATGCATTGATAGCGATATCTATCTTTTATCTTAGCAATCGGAGATGCGACTGGCCCTAAGATCGTTGTTTGCGGCGAAAGTTTCTGACGCAGATACTGCGAAATTTTGTCTGTAACAGACACCACTTTTGCAATATTTTCATGAGATACCGTTACAAGCGCCAAGTAAAAGAAAGGAGGATATTTATGCATTTTACGAATTTCCATCTCCTGCTTATAAAACGCATCATAATCATGCTGACTCGCAAGTTGAATGCTGTAGTGTTCAGGCGTGTACGTTTGAATCACTACTTCTCCTGGAAGTTTGTGGCGTCCTGCTCTTCCGCTTACTTGTGTTAAAAGCTGAAACGTTTTTTCAGATGCACGAAAGTCAGGTAAATTGAGCATCGTATCTGCTGTTAAAACGCCTACAAGCGTGACGTTTGGAAAGTCCAGCCCTTTGGCAATCATCTGCGTCCCTAGTAAAATTTGCGCTTCTCCACTTGCAAACTTGTTCAGGAGCTTTTCATGCGCGCCTTTTCGGCTTGTCGTATCAACATCCATTCGAACGACTCTAGCCTCAGGCAGCACTTTTGTTAATTCTTCTTCCACTTTTTGTGTACCAGATCCAAAAAAGCGGATATGTTCGCTGTGGCATTCTGGGCACTCAGTGTGCACATGCTCTTCGTGTCCACAGTAATGGCATTTTAATTTATTTTGATAGCGATGATACGTTAGTGAAATTTCACAGTGCTCACATGTCGGAACGTAACCGCAGTCCCTGCACATAACAAAAGAAGAATGGCCTCTTTTATTTAAAAATAAAACGATTTGCTCTCCTTTTTCTAAACGATCTTTCATCTTTTCAAACAGCATAGTTGAAAACATAGAGCGATTGCCGCTGCGAAGCTCCTCTCTCATATCAACAATATCCACCGACGGCATTGATGACTTATTCATTCTTTGCTTTAACGTCAGTAGCTTATACACACCTTTTTGCGCTCTTGCAAAGGACTCAAGCGTTGGCGTTGCACTTCCTAAAATGACTGGACACTGATGATGCTGCCCTCGGTAAATAGCTACATCTCTGGCATGATAACGGGGGTTTTCTTCTTGTTTATAACTCGTCTCATGTTCTTCATCGATAATAAGAAGGCCCAAATTTTCAAATGGAGCAAATACAGCAGAGCGGGCTCCTACTACAACGGATACTTCTTTTCGCTGAATTTTTCGCCATTCATCGTATTTTTCTCCAGTAGACAAGCCGCTATGAAGCACAGCAACTTTTGAGCCGAATCGCTCTTTAAAACGCTTGACCATCTGAGGGGTAAGTGAAATCTCCGGAACAAGCATAATCGCTTCTTTCCCTTTTTTTAGCACTTGATCAATTGATTGGAGATACACTTCCGTTTTTCCGCTTCCGGTTACTCCGTACATTAAAAACACATCGTGAAGATTTGCTTCGATGTCATGCAGAATCGGTGCGATTGCCTCAGCTTGTTCATCCGTCAATTGAAAAGGCTTTGATGGTGTAAAGTATCGGTCTTGATAAGGATCACGGTATATTTCAATTTCCGTCTCCGCTAAGAGTCCTTTGTTAATCAGCGCTTTTATAGGAGCGGAGGTAATCTGCAAATCTTCCGCTATTTCTTTTATGGCTACTTCTTCATTTCGATTCAGCATAAAAGACAGCACTTGCTTTTGCTTTTCTGCCTGCTTATTTAACTCGCTCATAAACTGTTGAATGTCTTCAAGGCTTTGATTCAGTTTTACGCCCTTTGCCGTTTTTTTGTTTCCTTTGTTTTTCACCACGTAGACGACCTCAATTAGACCTTTTTGAATATCACGGTGAAAAGCAGGAGCAGCGACTGTTTTTTCTACTTCACTCCACTTCAGTGAGGATCTTGACTGAAAAAACGGCTTTACTTGCTCATGAAGCTGTTCGTATGCCTCTTTTGAAAGGAGTGACAGTTCTTTATCATATTTTGCTTTCATCGCCGCAGGCAGCATGACTTGAAAAGCCGATATCATAAAACAAAGTGTTTTTTCTGTTAGCCAGTGTCCAATCTCTAACAGTTCAGGAGTCAGAACCGGCGTTAAATCAAGCAGGTCAGCGATTGGTTTAACACGCTTAACTTCAGCCTCTTCTTTAAGAGCCACCACAAACCCCTGAACTTTTCTTGGACCAAACGGAACGATAACTCGCATACCCGGAACAATAATTCCTTTCCATTTGTCAGGAATAGCGTAGTCAAAAGCTCGATCTGTTTGTTTAGCAGCCACGTCCACAATTACACTAGCTACACTCATTTTGTTAGCCCTTCTAACATTTCCTTCACTTCTTTTAACACCTCGGTAGCTACCTCGTGTTTTGAAAGAATGGGAAGTTCCCTAGACTCTCCACTTCGCTTATAGAGCGTCACAATATTTGTGTCCGTCCCAAAACCTGCTCCTTCTGTCGTCACGTTATTAGCTACAATCATATCCAAGTTTTTAGATGCAAGTTTCTTTTGTGCATATTCATCCACTTGTTCTGTTTCTGCTGCAAAGCCGACTAAAAGCTGATGTTCTTTTCGCTCTCCAAGCGTGCGTAAAATATCTGTTGTTCTCTCTAGCTCTAATACTGCTTCACCAGGCTGCTTTTTCATCTTTTGATCAAACACATGCTTTGGTCGGTAATCTGCCACTGCGGCTGATTTAATGACAACATCTGCTTCATGATAGCGCTGCATAACAGCTTCAAGCATCTGCTGCGCACTTTCAATTTGAACAACCTGCACTCCTTTTGGATACTCTAAATTCGTCGGTCCTGTGACAAGTGTTACCGATGCGCCTAACTTAGCAGCTTGTTCTGCAAGAGCATAGCCCATTTTCCCGGTAGAACGATTGGTAAAAAATCGGACGGGATCAATGCGTTCTACCGTAGGTCCTGCTGTAACCAATACATTCACACCTTCAAGGATCTTTTGTGTATCTGATGTTTGTGAAAAATAAGATCCGATTAGTGAAACAATTGTTTCTGGCTCTTCAAGACGGCCTTTTCCTACATAACCGCATGCCAAATACCCTTCTCCTGGTTCTACAAAAGAGTAACCAAATGATGAAAGAGTGCTCATATTTTTTTTAACAGCGGGATGATCGTACATATGAACATTCATCGCAGGCGCAATCCACACAGGTGCAGTAGCAGCCAATAGCGTTGTGGAAATCATATCATCTGCAAGACCATTTGCTATTTTTCCTATCATGTTAGCCGTAGCAGGAGCTACTAAAATTAAATCAGGCCAATCTGCTAAATCAATATGTGCAATCACAGATGGATCTTTTTCATCAAACGTATCTGTATAAACTGGGTTTCGAGACAGAGCTTGAAACGTAAGCGGCGTTACGAACTCGCGTGCTGAAGCAGTCATCATTACTTTAACTTCCGCTCCCGCTTGTACTAATTTACTTGTTAAAGCTGCGGCTTTATATACGGCGATCCCGCCGCTAACACATAATAAAATTCGTTTTCCCTTCATCATTATGCCCCCATCTATTTATCCCGCTCAACCAGCATCCGCTTGTTTACTCGGGTAACTATCTAAAGCTTTTCAATTCAATTATTATACCATTTTTGTAGTGAGACATTCACTATCCTGCTTGAATACAAACAAAAGCATCAAAAAAATAACAACCTATAAAGTAGGTTGTTATTTTTTCACTTACTGATGTTTAGAATCTTCTTCTGCTACACCTTGCTTATAGCTTAATTGTTCAGCATTAATTTCTTCTAAAGCACAGCCTACAAATTTATAAGAAACCGGCTTTTCAATCGGCGTATCATTGTGAAGCTGTAATTGACGAGCACGTTTTGCAGCTACTGTCACAAGCGTGTACTTAGAATCTAATTTTTCCATTAGGGAATCAATTGATGGATAAAGCATGTTTATTCTACCTCCAGCATTCTTTTATAGCGCGCAGAAATACGATCACGACGGCAGTGTTCAGCCGTTACGATAGCACGGATGCGAGCACAAGCATTTTCTACTTTGTCATTTTCTACAACATAATCGTAGGCGTCCATAAGTTCAATTTCTTCTTTTGCCACGCGCATACGGTTATTGATTAAGTCTTCTGTTTCAGTACCGCGGTTTACGATACGACTTTTAAGCTCTGATAAACTAGGCGGTGCCAAGAAGATGAACAAACCTTCTGGAAATGCTTCTTTCACTTGAAGAGCACCTTGCACTTCAATTTCTAGAAATACGTCTTTTCCTTCAGATAACGTTTGTTCTACATAATCAACCGGGGTGCCGTAGTAGTTGCCTACGTATTCAGCCCACTCTAATAATTTCTTGTTTTCAATCATGCGCTCAAACTCTTCGCGTGGTTTGAAGAAATAGTCAACGCCATCTACTTCACCTTCGCGGGGCTTTCTTGTTGTTGCAGAGATAGAATACTGCAATTTAATGTCTTCTTGCTCAAACAATGCTTTTCGTACCGTTCCTTTTCCAACACCTGATGGTCCGGAAAGAACAATTAATAAACCTCTTTCAATCATCGGTTCAAGTGACCTACCCTTCTAATAATTCTTCTTTGTTTATAAGTCGCTGCGACACAGTTTCTGGCTGTACAGGAGCTAAAATAACATGATCGCTATCCATAACAATAACAGATCGTGTTTTACGTCCTTGCGTTGCATCTATTAAAGAGCCTCGATCTTTTGCATCTTGAATAATGCGTTTGATTGGAGCTGATTCAGGATGAACGACAGAGATTATACGATTAGAAGAAATAAAATTTCCAAATCCAACGTTCACTAATTTACCGCTCATAAGAAGCCTCCTGCTATACCAATATAATCTTTATCTTACACGAAGGCTATTCAATATTTTGAACCTGCTCTTTTATGCGTTCTAATTGTGCTTTCATACTAATAACATACTGAGCAATAGTACCATTATTTGCCTTCGCACCGATTGTATTCATTTCACGATTCAGCTCTTGAACAAGAAAATCCAGCTTGCGTCCTACTGAATCAGGTGTATTTAATGCTTGAATAAATTGTGAAACATGACTTTGAATTCGCGTAAGTTCTTCGCTAATATCTGCTTTTTCAGCAAAAATAGCTACTTCAGTCAGCACTCGCTGCTCATCGAAAGTACCTTCTAAATAGTCGCTCAGCTTTCTTTTAATACGCTCGCGATATTGTTCAGCAACTTCAGGAGCAAGCTGTGTAATTTTTTCGCGAATGTCTTGAATGTCCTGTAAGTATCCCATTAAATCGTGATACAGCTCTGATCCCTCTCGTTTCCGCATATCCACTAACTGATGAACAGCAGCTTCAACAGCTTCAAAGATTACACCATGAATACTCGTCTGATCAGCTTCTTCTTCATAAGTTGTCATCACTTCAGGCATGTGTAAAATGTCTTGAATTTGAACAGATTGTGATAGCCCGTGCTTTTCTTTTACTTGCTGCAACGCATTCATGTATTCATCAAGCAGCTGCCAATCCGTCTGCAGTTTCTTTTTTGCCATTTCTTCACCTGAAATAGTAACAAATACTTCTACTCTACCACGTTTTATGTATGTTTGAACGATTTTTTTTATTTTATCTTCAATTTCAATTAATTGTCTTGGCATACGGATAACAATTTCACAAAAACGATGATTAACAGACTTCATTTCCACTGTTACTGATCGATTTTCCACTTCCGCTTTTCCGCGGCCAAAACCAGTCATACTTTTTATCATTATCATCACATCCACTATGTACATCTTACATAAAAAGTATCATAAAAGAAAGTGTTAGCAAAAAAAAGAAATCTCTCTTCTTTATTCAACCTGTAAAGGCTGCCTTCATGAGTTTTCTCATTTGGGACAGCCTGTATTAAAGTATAGCACAATTTATGAAGGTTTTCTTGTTAAAAGTGAACCAGCAAGTAAAAAAGTTGGAAGGCTTGCAAGTCCTAAAATAACGAGCCATTCACGCGGTGCAATGGCCATTGTATGGAAAATAGGCTGCAGGGGCGGATAGTAGATAGCCACCAGCATAAGGATAATAGATGAAATAACAGCTCCTACAAGATATAAGTTCTGAAATGGATTCCGATCAAAAATTGATTTTTCACTTCGGCAGTCAAATACGTGAATAAGCTGTGCCATGACAAGCGTGGCAAATGCAATCGTCTGAGCATACTGCAACCGATCTGGGTCATTGTCGTAGACAATCATGAACGCAGCAAGTGTAGCAGCTCCAATTAAAAATCCGCGGCTGACTACTTTCCACCCTAATCCTCTTGCAAAGATACCTTCGCGTGGATGCCTCGGATGGCGCTTCATCACGTTATCCTCTGGCTGGTCTAAGCCAAGAGCCATCGCAGGCAAACCGTCTGTTACTAAGTTTACCCATAGTATTTGAATGGGTACTAGCGGTAGCGGAAGTGCTAAAATCATCGCAAAGAGCATAACTAAGATTTCTCCTACATTTGATGCAAGCAAGTAACGGATAAACTTTCGAATATTTTCATAGATGTTTCGTCCTTCTTTGATTGCTGATTTAATAGTAGCAAAATTATCATCAAGCAAAACGAGTGAAGACGCTTCTTTTGCTACGTCTGTTCCGGTGATGCCCATCGCAATGCCTATGTCTGCTGCTTTAATAGCAGGTGCATCATTTACGCCGTCGCCCGTCATGGCTACAATGTGATCTTTTGCTTGAAGAGCTTTAACAATTTTAAGCTTATGCTCAGGTGATACCCTCGCATATACGTAAACATCATCTACTACTTCTTCTAGCTCTTCCTGCGTCATTTTGGATAAATCCGTTCCTTCCAAGACTTGACCGTTTTTCGGTAATATTCCCAGCTGTTTTGCAATCGCCTGTGCTGTAATGACGTGGTCACCTGTAATCATAACGGTTTTGATGCCTGCGTCTCGGCATTCTTTGACCGCTTGCTTGACTTCTGGTCTTGGCGGGTCAATCATTCCTTGAAGCCCGAGGAAAGTCAGGTCTTTTTCCGCTTCCTTCTCTGTATGAACGCTCTCATGGTCTCCTAACGGCCGATAAGCAATAGCAATGGTTCGAAGCGCTTGGCTAGCTAACTGATCAATCGCTCCTTTTACTTCATTATGAACCGTTACCGACAGCGTTTGTTGTCTGCTTTCCCACAAAACATTTTTGCTGTTTATAAGCAGCACATCCGGAGCACCTTTTGTTATGACATAGCGCTTATGAGATGCGTCTTCAATGACTACACTCATCATTTTACGCGTTGAATCAAATGGAAACTCTTCAATAATCTTAAACTGCTTTTGAATGTTTTCTTTTGTCAGTCCAGCTTTCATCGCTGCAACAAGCAAAGCCGCTTCAGTAGGATCCCCGTCGATGACATATTCTTTATCTTTTCTCGAAATGGACGTTTGATTGCAAAGCAGACCAAACACCAAAAGCTGCTGAAGCGGTTTTTCACTTCGTGTATCAACTTCTCTTTCCTCTCGCGAAAATACGCCCGTAGGTTCATACCCTGTCCCTGATACTCTCCACGTCATTCCTCCTGACCAGAGGTGAGTAACCGTCATTTTATTTTGCGTTAATGTGCCCGTTTTGTCTGAGCAAATGACTGATGCGCACCCTAGTGTCTCAACAGCAGGAAGTTTGCGAACAATAGATCTTTGCTTAATCATGCGCTGTACCCCGAGAGATAGCGCCACGGTTACGATGGCAGGAAGACCTTCGGGTATGGCAGCAACAGCCAAGGAAACTCCCGCTAAGAACATACTGTATAAGTCATGGCCTTGTAGCACACCAATCCCAACAACTAATACAGTAAGTGCAAGAGCCACAACGATTAAAATTTTGCCTAATTGCTCTAACTTCCGTTGAAGAGGAGTAATCATGGCTTCGGCATTTTGAAGTAAATCAGCAATTTGTCCCATTGCTGTCTTCATTCCAATCCCTACAACGATACCTGTTCCGCTTCCTCGCGTTACAAGGGTACCCATAAACGCCATATTGTCCTGATCTCCAAGCGGCACTTCATCTCCTGACAATGCTTTTATTTGCTTGGCAACAGGCAAAGACTCTCCCGTAAGCGCTGATTCTTCAATTTCTAGGCTTTTGGCTTCCATAATCCGAAGGTCAGCTCCGATACGGTCTCCGCTCGAAAACTTTACAACGTCTCCTACTACCAGCTCTTTAGATGGTAACTTAACCCATTTCCCTTCACGCATGGCTGCTACTTGAGGAGCAGAAAGCTCTTTTAATGCATGAAGAGATTTCTCTGCTTTTCTTTCTTGGAAGAACCCTAGAAATCCATTAATTATTACAATGGCAATAATAGCAATCGCATCGATGTATTCTCCTAAAAGCCCTGAAATAAGCGTGGCAGCTAGTAAAACCAGTACCATAAAATCTTTAAACTGCTCTAGAAACACAAGAATGGCTGGTTTTTTCTCTCCTTCAGTCAATTCATTAAACCCTTGTTGCTGCTGACGTGCTTTTACTTCTTTGTGTGTAAGACCATGCTGCCTGTCTGTTTTTGTTACTTCTACTATTGCTTTTTCACCTAATTCATACCATTTCATTGCATCTTTTCACACCCTTTTATTTGTAAATGCACCTATTAGATTGTTACAATCTTATATCGTATGCTTATTCAGACTCGTCCTAAAAAATGCTATACTTTTCTATAGGACAATTTTCAATTACTTAAGGATGTGAGCACTATGTCATTTGATGGTATTTTTACATATGGCATTTTACAAGAATTATCTGAGACCTTGGTTTCAGGACGAATTTCAAAAATATATCAGCCGTTTCCAAACGAGTTGATTTTACAAGTACGCGCTAAAGGTGAAAACCGCAAACTTTTAATCTCAGCTCACCCTAACTATTCACGCGTTCATTTTACAAATGAGCCCTATGAAAATCCATCTGAACCTCCTATGTTTTGTATGCTTCTTCGCAAACATTTAGAAGGAAGCATTATTGAACAAGTGTATCAGCTTGGATTAGACCGCATTTTAGTCATTGAAACAAAAGGACGAAATGAAATTGGCGACGTGACGTACAAGCAGCTTATTATTGAAATCATGGGAAGGCATAGTAATGTGGTACTTGTAGATAAAGAAAAACAAACGATTATCGACAGTATTAAGCATGTTCCAATGGCCTTGAACAGGCACCGTACGCTTCTACCCGGAGCTCCTTACGTACTGCCTCCTAGCCAAGATAAGCTTCACCCATTTGAAGCCGATGAAGAAACCGTAGTTAAAAAAATTGATTTTAATAGCGGAAAGCTAGCCAACCAGCTAGTGCAAACCTTCTCAGGGCTTTCTCCTTTAATTGCAAATGAAGTGGTTTTCCGCTCTGGCTTAGCGAATCGTTCTACGCTTCCAAAATCATTCGTCGAAACGATGACGCTGATCAAAGAAGGTCAGTTTACACCGACTCTGACAACCGTTAATCAAAAAGACTATTTTTATTTACTCGAATTAACGCATTTAGAGGGTACGAAAAAAACGTATGCAACTATCAGCGAGCTTCTTGACCGCTATTACTACGGGAAAGCAGAGCGAGATCGCGTAAAGCAGCAAGCGCATGATTTAGTCCAGTTTATTTCCACCGAGAAAAAGAAAAATGAGAAAAAAATAAAAAAACTTGAGCAAACGCTGCAAAATGCAGAAAAAGCATCTGATTATCAGCTAGCCGGTGAACTCCTTACGGCAAATTTACACCTTGTCAAAAAAGGAGATGCGAAAGTGGATGTTATTAATTATTACGATGAAAATAGCGGTACACTTACGATTTCATTAGATCCGCAAAAATCACCGTCTCAAAATGCTCAAAGCTATTTTACAAAGTATCAAAAAGCGAAAAATTCCGTTTCGATTGTAATCGAACAGATTGAAAAAGCAAACGAAGAAGTACAGTATTTTGAATCACTTATTCAGCAAATGGATACTGCTACTCACAAAGACATTGCGGAGATTCGTGAAGAGCTTGTGGAGGAAGGATATTTGCGCAACCGTCAGCAAAAACAAGCGAAAAAACAAAAAAACACCACGCCTACACTTGAACAATACGTTTCAAGCGACGGCACGACGATTTTAGTTGGAAAAAACAATAAGCAAAATGAGTATTTAACCAATCGCCTTGCTGCTCGTGATGACGTTTGGTTTCATACAAAAGATATACCCGGTTCTCACGTTGTGATCCGCAGCCAAGAGCCTTCAGAAAAAACAATTTTAGAAGCGGCTCACCTTGCTGCTTACTTTAGTAAAGCCAAAAATTCAAGTTCGGTACCCGTGGACTATACAAAAATTCGCCACGTCAAAAAACCAAGCGGTGCTAAACCTGGTTTTGTGACGTACGATAACCAGCAAACCGTCTACGTAACGCCTAGCGAAGAACTTGTACTGAAACTGCGTCAGTCATAATAAAACCCCCTTTCTATATAGAAAGGGGGTTTTATTATATAGATCTAGTTTAGTTCATCCATGAAGGGTCTGAAGGATTTTCACGCCATTTAAATAGCTTGTCCATTGCTTCTTCTTCAATGTATCCCGCTTCGTTTGCCGCTTCTACTAGCGTAGAGTAGTCTGTTAGCGAATAAACTTGAAGTTCTTTTTCTTTAAACAGCTGACGCGCTTTTTCCAGCTCATATGTAAAGATAGATACAACTCCCAGCACTTCACACCCCTGCGCTTTTAATGCATCGACTGCAGTAAACACACTTCCGCCAGTTGAAATCAAATCTTCAATCACAACTACTTTTTGACCTTTTGTTACTTTTCCTTCGATTTGATTTCCTTGGCCATGTTCTTTTGCTTTGCTTCGCACATAGCACATTGGAAGCTCTAGTGCTTCACTTACCCATGCTGCATGAGGAATACCAGCTGTAGCGGTACCAGCAATCACTTCTGCATTGGCAAAATACGTTTTAATTAAATGCTGCAGACCTTTTGCAATTTCTTTTCGCACTTTCGGGTAGCTAAGCGTTAGACGGTTGTCACAATAGATAGGTGACTTAATTCCAGAGGCCCACGTAAACGGCTCGTTTGGTTGAAGGCTTACTGCCTCAATATCAATTAATTGTTTTGCAATTTCTTTTCGTAGTTTTGTCATCGCGTAATACGCTCCCCTTTCCACTGCTGTAACATCTCATAATATGCTTTAAGCGGGTCTTTTGCTTTAGTAATAGAACGTCCAACGACAATGGCGCTTGAGCCATATTCTCTCGCTAGCTGAGGTGTTGCCACACGGACTTGGTCATCTACTGAATCTGTGCCCATACGAATACCCGGCGTTACGGTTAAAAAGTCCTCTCCTGCTGCTTTTCGAATCGAAGGCACCTCATGAGTAGAACATACAACGCCGTCAAGTCCACTTTTTTTAGCAAGCGCTGCATAATGCGTAACCACTTCTTGCATCGAGTGTGTAATGAGCTGCTGCTCTTTTAGCATTTCATCAGATGTACTCGTTAGCTGAGTAACCGCAATACAATCCGGGCGCTTTTTGCCGGCAGCTGTTCCTAAGTCAAGTCCTTCAACGGCTGCTTGCATCATGTTCGTTCCGCCGGCAGCGTGAACGTTAACCAAATCTACTTCAAGAGAAGCTAAAGACTTCATCCCTTGCTTTACCGTGTTTGGAATATCATGAAGCTTTAAGTCTAAAAAGATTTGATGGTTTTGCTCTTTTAATGCAGAAATAATGGATAGCCCTTCTTTATAAAACAGTTCCATTCCTACTTTCACAAATAATGACTCTTGTTGAAAAGGCATTAAAAACTGCTGTACATCGTTAATTGATGAAAAGTCAAGAGCAATGATTAACGGTTGCTTCACGCTTTTTCCAGCTCCTTCCGATACATTCTGAAACATGTTCGTACCCCAATGATGTTAATAGCCTTGGAAGTTCGTCAATGATGGTTGGGCACACATACGGATCGACAAAGTTTGCTGTACCAACGGCTACTGCGCTTGCACCTGCATACAGAAATTCAAGTACGTCTTCAGCAGTCGTAACTCCGCCCATACCAATGATCGGAATGTTCACTTTTTGACTGACTTCATGTACCATTCGAATCGCTACCGGCTTGATTGATGGGCCTGACAGTCCGCCTGTGCCGTTCGCTAAAACCGGCTGAGCTGTTTTCAAATCCAGACGCATCCCGAGAAGCGTATTGATCATCGTTAAGCCATCCGCGCCAGCTCCTTCAACAGCCAGTGCCATGTCTACAATATTGGATACGTTTGGTGATAGTTTAACATAAACTGGAACATTTGAAACATCTTTTACCGCTTTTGTTAGACGAGCAGCGATAACAGGATCAACGCCAAACGCAATTCCGCCTTCTTTTACATTTGGGCATGAAATATTCAGTTCAAGTGCTTTCACATTAGACACGGTTGAAATTTCTTTTGCTACGTGCACATACTCTTCAACCGAAGCGCCGGCTACGTTTGCGATAATCGGCACATCATATTGCTGCAGCCAAACGAGCTCTTCGTTCATTACTTTTTCTAACCCAGGATTTTGTAATCCAATCGCATTTAGCATTCCCGCAGATGTTTCCGCTACCCGAGGAGTTGGATTGCCAAAACGAGTTTCAGCAGTCGTCGCTTTAATCATAATGGCTCCAAGTGCATCAAGTGAATAAAATTGAGCATACTCACGCCCAAACCCAAAACAGCCGGATGCTGGCATAATTGGATTTTTCAAATCTAATCCTGGCAATGTCGTTTTTAGCATACTCATAGAAGCACCTCCCCTGCTTGAAAGACGGGACCGTCGCTGCAGATTTTTTTATATGCCGTAGAATTTTCACTTTCCCTACATACACATGCAAAACAAGCGCCGATTCCACAGCCCATTCTTTCTTCTAAAGAAATGTAAAGCGGCTTGTTTGTATAATTATTTTCTAGTGCTTTTAACATCGGAGTTGGACCGCATGAAAACATAACGTCATATGAAAACTGCTGCTCGTCAATCACCGTTGTAACAAAACCTTTTGTTCCGTAAGAGCCGTCTACCGTTGCAATATATGTTTCTCCTAAAGCTAAAAACTCTCGCTCGTAAAATACGTCTGCTTTCGATTGAAACCCTAAGACATGGATCACCTGCACACCTTTTTCACGAAGTCTTTTTGAAAGCTCATAGAGCGGAGGCACTCCAATGCCTCCCCCTACTAATAAAGCCGTTTGACCTGACTCTATCGCATCTAATGGAAAACCGTGGCCAAGCGGACCTAACACGTCAATCGACTGTCCGGCTTGTTTTTCGGCCAGCAGTGATGTTCCCGCCCCTTCTGCACGGTAAATCATCGTAAATTGTTCGTGCGTTTGATCAATTTCTGCAATACTTATTGGTCTGCGAAGCAGTGGCAAATAGTCGTTGTTAACGCGGATATGCACAAACTGCCCCGGCTCATTCATGAAACGAACAAGCTCGCCTTGAAGGGTTAATTCATATACATTGTGTGTTAACGGTCGCTGACTGACGACTTGCATCATTTCATGTTTGATCATACGGTTGTCACCTCTTTAGTTGGACGAACTTTTTTCATTGGCGTTGTATGGAAGCTGATCGTTTCAAGCACTCGTAAAATCGCTTCTGCTGTATCAAGTGATGTTAAGCAAGGTACGCCATTTTCAACTGCTTCACGGCGAATTTTAAATCCGTCACGCGCAGGCTGTTTTCCTTTTGTTAGCGTGTTGATGACAAGCTGCGCTTCACCTTTTCGTATCACATCTAAAAGATTGTGATCTTCATGATGAATTTTATTTACTATTTTTACGCGAATGTCTTCTTTTGTAAACGTTGAAGCTGTTCCTTCCGTTGCAATTACCTGATAGCCGATGTTAGCAAAACGCTTCGCCAGCGCTGTTGCCTCTTCTTTATCTTTATCCGCTACTGTCATAAGTACTGAACCGTACGGCTTAATGGACATACCTGACGCAATTAGTCCTTTATATAACGCTTTTTCGTACGTTGAATCTTGCCCCATTACTTCTCCAGTAGATTTCATTTCAGGTCCAAGCGTAATATCTACGCGGCGTAGTTTTGCAAATGAGAAGACCGGCACTTTTACGTACACGCCCTCTTCTTCAGGGTGCATGCCTGATTCATAGCCAAGATCTTTTAAACTTGTTCCTAAAATAACTTTTGTTGCCACATTCGCCATCGGAATACGCGTGATTTTACTTAAGAACGGCACCGTACGGCTTGAACGAGGATTTACTTCAAGAACAAACACTTCTCCTTTTGATAAGACGAACTGAATGTTAAGCAGTCCAATAATGTTTAAGCCTTTTGCAATACGTGTTGTGTAATCAATGATTGTATCTTTTACGTCCTGTGACAGAGTTTGCGGTGGATATACAGCGATGGAGTCACCTGAGTGTACACCCGCGCGCTCTACATGTTCCATGATCCCTGGAATAACCACTGTTTCACCGTCTGAAATGGCATCGACTTCAATTTCTTTTCCCGTTAAGTAGCGGTCGATTAATACAGGATGATCAGCGTGTACTTTTACCGCGTGTTTCATATAGTGAAGCAGTTCTTCTTCTTTATACACAATTTCCATTGCGCGTCCGCCTAGTACATATGAAGGACGTACAAGCACCGGATAACCAATTTCTTTTGCCACAACCACTGCTTCTTCTACGGATGTAACCGTCTTTCCAAGCGGCTGAGGTACTTCTAAACGTGCTAGCGTCGCTTCGAATTTTTTACGATCTTCCGCTGCATCTAAGCTTTCAAGCGACGTTCCTAAAATCTTGACCCCTCTTGCTTCTAGCTCATCTGCTAAGTTGATTGCTGTTTGACCACCGAACTGTACAACCACACCTTCTGGTTTTTCTAAATCGATGATATGCATCACATCTTCAATCGTCAGCGGCTCGAAGTATAATTTATCTGAAATACTGAAGTCAGTTGATACTGTTTCTGGATTGTTATTGACAATAATCGCTTCGTATCCGGCTTCTTTAATCGCCCACACGGAGTGAACCGTTGCATAGTCAAACTCAATTCCTTGCCCGATACGGATCGGACCTGACCCTAACACTACAACGCTTTTACGATCTGTAACAATCGATTCATTTTCATCTTCAAACGTACCGTAGAAATATGGCGTTGTCGATTCAAATTCTGCTGCACATGTATCTACCGTTTTGTATACTGGCATCACGCCATTTTGTTTGCGGAAGTCGTATACTTCACGCTCTGTTTGATTCCATAGCTTAGCAATCGTGCAGTCTGCAAATCCCATTTCTTTTGCTTCCTGTAAAACTTCTACGTTATGAATCTCTTCTTTTAACACATTTTCAAAAGCAATCACTTTTTCAAGTTTTACTAAGAAGAAAAGATCGATTTTGCTCCACTCGTGAATTTGCTGAATCGTTACGCCGCGGCGAATGGCTTCTGCGACGTAGAATAATCGCTCATCGCCAGCCTTGCGAATACGTTTTTCAATAATGGCATCATCAAATTCATGCGCATCTTTCAGCTCTAAGTGATGAACGTTTGACTCTAGTGAGCGTACGGCTTTTAAAATTGACTCTTCGAACGTGCGGCCAATTGCCATTACTTCCCCTGTTGCTTTCATCTGTGTACCTAGTTTACGATTAGCTGATTCAAATTTATCAAACGGCCAGCGTGGAATTTTAGATACGATGTAATCTAGTGCCGGTTCGAAACATGCGTATGTCTTCCCAGTTACCGGGTTCATCATTTCATCTAATGTTAGCCCTACCGCAATTTTTGCTGCTAATTTTGCAATTGGATACCCTGTTGCTTTTGATGCTAAAGCCGATGAGCGGCTTACACGAGGGTTTACTTCAATTACGTAATACTGGAAGCTTTCTGGGTCTAGTGCTAGCTGAACGTTACATCCGCCTTCGATTTTAAGCGCTCGGATAATTGTGAGTGACGCATTTCTAAGCAACTGATACTCACGGTCGCTTAGCGTTTGGCTTGGTGCTACAACAATTGAATCTCCCGTATGAATACCGACCGGATCAAAGTTTTCCATATTACATACTACGATCGCATTATCGTTTGCATCGCGCATTACTTCATATTCAATTTCTTTAAAGCCTGCAATGCTTTTCTCAAGTAAGCATTGTGTTACAGGACTGTGTTTTAATCCACTTGTTACAATTTCAATCAACTCTTGCTCGTTATTACAAATTCCGCCTCCCGTACCGCCAAGTGTATAAGCAGGACGCACGATTACCGGATAGTTTACTTGTTCAACAAACGCATACGCTTCGTCTAGCGAATGAATGATTTCACTTGCTGGGACAGGCTGATTTAGTTCGTTCATTAATGAACGGAACTGCTCACGGTCTTCAGCTTGTTCAATCGCCGATAATTTTGTCCCGAGAATTTCTACATTAAATTCTTCTAAAATACCCGTTTCGTGTAATTCTACCGCTAGGTTCAGTCCCGTTTGACCGCCAAGCGTTGGAAGCAGTGCATCCGGGCGTTCTTTACGAATAATTGAGCTTACAAATTCAACCGTTAGAGGTTCAATATATACTTTATCTGCCATTTCTGAGTCTGTCATGATTGTTGCAGGATTGGAGTTCACAAGAATAACTTTGTATCCTTCTTCTTTTAGCGCAATACATGCTTGCGCTCCTGCATAGTCAAACTCTGCCGCCTGTCCGATGACGATTGGTCCTGATCCGATTACGAGAATTGTGTTAATATCTTGACGTTTTGGCATTAGCAATTACCTACTTTCTGATTGTTTTTCATAAGATCCATAAATTCGTTGAACAATCCGTTTGCATCTTCAGGTCCCGGTGATGCTTCAGGGTGATATTGAACCGTAAATGCCGGATATTCTTTATGCTTTACTCCTTCAACTGTTCCATCGTTAAGCGCAACGTGCGTCACTTCTAATGGCGTGTTGACAAGAGATGGCTCACATACTGTATAGCCGTGGTTTTGAGATGTAAGAGCTACTTTATTGGTTTTTAGATCCTTTACAGGATGGTTGGATCCACGATGACCAAATTTCATTTTTTCTGTATCTGCTCCGCATGCTAGCGCAAACAGCTGATGTCCTAAACAAATTCCGAACAGCGGAACCTTTCCTAAAACCCCTTGAATCATCTCGATTGCTTCAGGTACGTCTTTTGGGTCTCCAGGTCCGTTGCTTAACATGATGCCATCTGGATTTAATTGAAGAATTTCTTGCGCAGTTACGTTATAAGGAACCACAATCACGTCGCATTGACGAGCTGTTAATTCGCGTAAAATTCCGTGTTTCATTCCAAAGTCAACGAGTACCACTTTTTTACCTCTGCCTGGGCTTGGGTAAGGCTTCACTGTTGATACTTTTTTAACTGAATCAGTCGGAAGTTCATGATTTTGAAGCTGTGCTACCACTTCTTCTACATTGACTTCCATGTTGCATACGCGTCCGCGAAGCGCACCGTGCTGACGAATTTTCCGCGTTAATTTTCTCGTGTCGATTCCAGCTAATCCTGGAATGTCTTTTTGTTTTAAAAATTCATCTACTGATAGTTCGCTTCTGAAGTTTGAAGGAGCATCACAAATTTCTTTTACAATTAAACCGTGGACAGCTGGTTCAATGGACTCAAAGTCATCGCGGTTAATACCGTAGTTTCCGATTAAAGGATATGTTAATGTCACAATTTGTGCACAGTATGATGGGTCAGATAGAATTTCTTGATATCCTGTCATTCCAGTGTTGAAAACCACTTCTCCTGTCATTTCTTTGTCGCTGCCGAATCCTTTTCCGATAAATACTGTTCCATCTTCTAAAATTAGTTGACGTTGCATGCTTTAACATCCTCCCATACTCGTTTACCTTCTACTAATGTCATTACCGGCCAACCTTTGCATACCCAGTTAGCAAACGGCGTGTTTTTACCTTTTGATACAAATTCTTCTGGATTAATTGCTTTTTCTGTTTCAAGATCAATGATGGTTAAATCTGCTGGTTTTCCTACTTCAATCGTGCCATAAGGAAGATTGAACGTTTCAGCGGGCTTGTTTGTTAAATACGATACTAGCTGCTCTAGCGTCATTACCTCTTTTAATACTAAGTTTGTATAAAGAAGTGGGAAAGCTGTTTCAAGTCCCACAATTCCAAACGGCGCAAGCTCCATGCCTTCTGCTTTTTCGTCTGCTGTATGCGGTGCATGATCAGTGGCGATAAAATCAAGCGTTCCGTCTAATAAAGCTTCAATCAATGCCTGTTGATCATCTTTTCCTCGAAGCGGCGGATTCATTTTAAAATTCGAATCAAGTCCCGGGATATCTTCTTCATTTAGTAACAGATGGTGAGGCGTTACTTCTGCAGTTACGCGAATGCCTGCTTTTTTCGCATCACGAATGGCGCGAATGGATTCTTTTGTACTTACGTGACACACATGGTAGTGACAGTTTGCTGCTTCAGCAAGCAGGACATCTCGTGCAATTTGAACGGCTTCGCAGATAGAAGGGATACCGTTTAGTCCATGTTCTTTTGCGAATTTCCCGTCGTGTACGCAGCCTTTGTTAATTAAATCATTATCTTCACAGTGAGCCACGATTGCTTTGTTTAATGAAGCGGCTTTTTTCATCGCTTCCAGCATCATTCCTGTTGACTGAACCCCTACTCCATCATCTGTAAAAGCAAATGCTCCCGCTTCTTTTAAGCCTTCAAAGTCCGTTAATTCTTTTCCCAATTGACGAGTAGTAATCGATGCGTATGGCAATACGCGCACATGTGCTGTTTCTTCAATGCGCTTGTTTACCCACTCCATTTGTTCCACAGTATCAGGCACTGGACGCGTGTTCGGCATGGCAGCAATGGCTGTAAAACCGCCCTTTGCAGCTGCTAGAGTACCTGTTTCAATTGTTTCTTTCTTTTCTCCCCCTGGCTCGCGTAAGTGAACGTGGACATCGATTAAACCCGGTGATAAGAAGTTCCCGCCTGCATCAATGACTTCTTCATTCTGTACGTCGATGTGTGAAGCTATTTCAGCAATTACACCATTTTCAATTTTCAGTTCGACTTTTTCAATTTTTCCTTCATTTAACCATGTAGCATTTTTGATAATTGTTGTCATTATTAAGTCCCCTTTCAATTGGTTGTAGCGCTCTTGCTAATACTGCCATGCGAATGTACACGCCATTTTGCATTTGTTTAAAAATTCTTGAGCGTTCACATTCAACGAGCTCATCTGCAATTTCGACTCCTCTGTTTACAGGAGCTGGATGAAGGATAATGCTATGTGATTTCATTTTCCGCTCTCGTTCAACGGTTAATCCGAAGCGGCTATGGTAGTTCTTTGCAAGCTCTGAAGCGTTCTCTTCATGCCTTTCAAATTGAATACGCAGCAGCATCACAACATCGACCGTTTCGATTGCTTCATCGATATCAAGATATGTACCGTGTCTGTTCTCTTCATCTTTCCATTCTTCAGGTCCCGCAAAATATACGGTCGCCCCTAGCTTCGTCAGCATTTCAGCATTCGATCTCGCTACGCGGCTATGTCGCAAATCTCCGACTATTGCGACTTTTAATCCTTTAAACGAGCCGAACTCTTGGCGAATCGTCAGTAGATCAAGCAGACACTGAGTTGGATGCTGACCGCATCCGTCTCCTGCATTAATGATGGGAATCGATACTTTTTCCTGCAGTGCTTCATAATAGCGATCTTGCGGGTGGCGAATAACAACTGACTGAACGCCGATTGAAGCTAATGTTTCAATCGTGTCATAAAGCGTTTCTCCTTTTTGGACGCTTGAAGTTGTTACTTCAAACGGAATTGTTGTTAATCCTAGCTGCTGTTCTGCCATTTCAAAGCTACATCGAGTACGCGTGCTCGCTTCAAAAAATAAGTTGGCAACAAACATTTTCTCTTCCGGTTTCCATCCTTGTTTATTCGTTCGATAGTTTTCAGCGCTGTCTAAAATCTCTAGAATTTCATTTGTTTCTAGTGTTGAGACTGTCACTAAATGTTTCATATCGATTCCCTCCATTTTTGCTTTCCTCGCATTTCTTTATAAAAAACACCCTTTCTAACTTAGAAAGGGTGTAAGAAAACAAGCTTCGTCTATAACGCGCTTTTCACACACCCTTAGAAACCTCTCTGGATTTCAATTAAAAGGCGTTCTATGAAATTTTTCGTGCTGACGTTTGTTGAACGTTTTCTACTTCTTTTATCTTCTCTTTCGGCAGAACTAGATTCAGCAGAACTCCCATGATAGCAGACAGTGCCATGCTATCAATCTTTACATGTTCTGAGATATCTAAGTGTGCTCCTCCGATTCCTAACACTAAGATAATCGAAGCAATCATTAAGTTTCGTTTTGATCCAAGGTCTACCTTTGCATCCACCATCATGCGCAAGCCTGATGAAGCAATGATTCCGAATAAGAGAATTGAAATCCCGCCCATGACCGGCGTTGGTATACTTGAAATAAGAGCGTTGATTTTGCCGACAAACCCGAACAAAATTGCGAAGACTGCTGCTCCTGCTATCACAAATACGCTAAGCACCTTTGTGATGGCTAACACTCCGATGTTCTCACCGTATGTTGTATTTGGCGGTCCGCCGATCAGCGCAGCAAGCATAGTTGCTACTCCGTCTCCTAAAATCGATCTGTGCAGCCCTGGCTTTTCAATATAGTTTCGATCCACAATCTTATTTAAGACAAGAATGTGTCCGATATGTTCTGAAAGTGTGACGACTGCTACAGGTACCATGATAAGCACAATCCCCAGTGAAATGGACGGCGTGTATGTGACAAACGGCACGTAGAAATGAGGTACTTCAATCCACTCTGCTTTCACTACCTTTGAAAAGTCTACTAATCCTTGTGTATAAGCGAAGATGTATCCGCCGATAATTCCCATCAGTACCGGAATCAGGCTGATAATGTTTTTAAAGAAGATTGAGCAAGCAACTGTTATCGCTAGTGTCACAAGCGCAACCATCAGGTAAGTTAAGCTGTAATTTCCTTTTGCATCGTTCATAGCCATGCCTACTGCTGTATTAGCTAGTCCTAAGCCTATAACCATAATAACTGGTCCTACTACAACCGGAGGAAGCAGCTTCATAATCCAATTGATTCCTGTTCCTTTTATAATCAAAGCAACGATTCCATAAACAAGTCCGGCTAAGAAACAGCCAACCATCGTTTCTTCAGGTCCAAACGAAGCTTTTGCAAAAATGATTGGCGTGATGAACGCGAACGATGAACCAAGATAAGAAGGAATTTGACCTCTTGTAATGAGCAGGAAAGCAAGTGTTCCTACCCCGCTTGAAATCAAAGCAATTGCCGGGCTGAACCCGACTAGGAACGGCACTAACACCGTCGACCCAAACATTGCAAACAAATGCTGCAGACTCAATGTTAACCAATTTACTGCTTTTGGTTTATCATGTATATCAAGTACAAAATCTCGTTGTTGACTCATATGCTTTTCCTCCTATCACTATTAAAAAACCTCTTTACGCAGAGGCAAAGAGGTTTTCAGCATACAGGGAAGACGCTATACCGCAGTATAGTTTTCCTTGTATAGTGACCCCCCTTTTGCAGCCTCACGGGACTACCATTTAAAAGGGTATATAATTTATTTTTCGTAAATAGACACGTGGTCTTTTTCATCTACTTCCATTAAATGCACCGCAATTTTTTCACTTTTAGCTGTCGGTACGTTTTTGCCAACATAGTCTGCTCGAATCGGCAGCTCGCGGTGCCCTCTATCCACTAAAACAGCCAGCTGAATGAGTTCAGGTCGGCCGATATCAATTAGTGCATCAAGTGCTGCTCGAACCGTACGGCCCGTATATAACACATCATCTACTAAGATGACGTTCTTATTTGCAATATCTGTCGGAATATCTGATCCTTTTACGAGAGGCTCATCATTGCTTGTCACTTTTGATAAATCATCTCGGTAAAGCGTGATGTCGAGTTCTCCGACTGGCAGTGTATTTCCTTCAATTTGTGCAATTCGTTCTGCTAAACGTTTTGCGATATAAATACCTCGCGTTTTAATCCCCACTAGCACACAATTTTCGATTCCTTTATTCTTTTCAATAATCTCATGTGCAATTCGAGTTAAAGCGCGGCGAATAGCCTGCTCGTCAAGTACGGTAGCTTTTACGTTCACTGTTTTTCACCTCAAGTTGTTGACATAAAAAAATCCTCTTGCCTTGAGGCAAGAGGATTTGGTTTTAGACATATTTCTTCAAAAAGGCTATAAGTATGCCTTTTCTGCACCGTTTCCTTCTCAGCCTCTCTGGACTGTTCTTAAAGGTTCTTATTAAGTTAATACAAGTATGCCATCACTTATGGCAGTTGTCAACTTCTTTTTTCAATAAGCTCTAGCATCTCATTAAACTCTTTTGGAGCCGGCGCTTCAAATTCCATATATTCATTTGTACGAGGGTGAATAAAGCCTAATACACCTGCATGAAGCGCTTGTCCGTCAATCGGAAGCGTTTTTTTCGGTCCATATTTCGGATCTCCAGCAAGCGGAAAACCAATATACTTCATATGAACGCGAATTTGGTGTGTTCGTCCCGTTTCTAGCTTACATTCAACAAGTGAAAAATCTTTAAAACGCTGTAATACAGTAAAATGTGTCACTGCATCACGACTGTTTTCATCAGTGACCGTCATGCTTTGACGATCTTGCTTATCTCGGCCGATTGGCGCATCAATTGTACCGTGATCGTGCGCAATTACTCCGTGAACGATAGCTTTGTAGCGACGCGTCACTGTTTTAGCTACAAGCTGACTAACTAGTGATTCATGAGCTAAATCATTTTTTGCAACCATAAGTAAACCAGATGTATCTTTATCAATTCGATGAACGATACCAGGGCGCATAACGCCGTTAATACCGGATAAATCTTTACAGTGAGCCATTAGGCCGTTTACAAGCGTGCCGCTATGATGACCAGGAGCTGGATGTACAACCATGCCGCGAGGTTTATTTACAACAAGCACATCTTGATCTTCATAATAAATATCTAAATCCATTTCTTCCGCTACCACATCAAGCTCTTCTAGTTCCGGCACTTCAATAATAACAGCGTCTCCTGTTTTACATTTATAGTTTCCTTTAACGGTTTTATCGTTCACTTTTGCGTGACCTTCTTTAATCCACTGCTGCACTTGTGAACGTGACCATTCTGCATTTACAGTCGAAAGTACTTTATCAATACGTTCTCCCGCTTGTTCTTCATTTATAACTGTTTCAATTACATTCATTCTTTGTGCTCCTTCTTCATTTTCCCTTCAAACAGCGTCATAATAAACATGATGATTACTCCGACGACAAGTGCCGAATCAGCTACGTTAAAAATCGGAAAATCATACGTAAAGATGTATGTATTTACGAAATCAACTACTTCTTTACGGACCACTCGATCAATAAAGTTTCCAATGGCGCCGCCTAACATTAATGCTAGCGCAATACCGAACCATTTATCTTGTTTTTTGAGCTTTTGAATATAAATTATTAAACCGACTACCACAACCACCGTAATGAGATAAAAGAACCACATCTGTCCTTGTAAAATCCCCCACGCGGCTCCTCTGTTACGATGAGAGGTAATGTAAAGAAAGTTTTCAATCACGGTGATGCTTTGTCCATAATACATTTCTTTTACAATCATCCATTTTGTTACCTGATCAATAAGTATAACAGCTAAAGCGATAAGATAATAAAACACAAACGTTTTCCTCCCGCAATAAAATCAAACGAATCCATACTAAAGCATTTTAGCACATAATTCATTTTTTTTCTCGCTTCTCACCATAAAACAAATAAATCTTCGTTTGTGCGGGCCGTCGGCATTACTTTTAATTTATGAATAGACATCACTTCGCCAGTTAGTTCATCAATTCCGAACGCACCAACGTCAAGCTTTGCTAACGCGTGTTCTACATCTTTTAAATCTGCTTTAATCATTTCTATTACATAACGTTCCTTTTCATCTATATAACCAGATTGTTCTGTAGCATATCTCACTAGGCGATCTTGTAATTCTTCTTTAATAAGAGCTAATTCCTGTCCAATGGAAAGATAATTTTCATACATGCAAACGCCTCCTGTGCTGATAAGATGAAGTATTAATGATGTTAGGTTTACCGAGTTTTCCATCGAATCTACAACACAAGTTTTTCCTAAGGCTTTAAATGCTTTATACCATTGTATTTGGGAATTTCGTACAGCAAAAAACACGCCCAAAAAGGACGTGTTTTTGTTCATTACTGCTGAACGTAGTGATTTTTCACAACATCCGCACAGCGTGTACATAAAGTCGGGTGATCTTGATCTTCGCCAACTGTTGGTGATACAACCCAGCAGCGCTCACACTTCTCACCTTCTGCTTTACTTACAACAATTGAAGCATAGCTGAATTTTTGTGCTTCAGCAGGTGCTTCACCTTCTGCTACTTCAAGATCTGAAACGATGAAGAGTTGACCTACATTTTCAGAAATAGATGCTAACAGCTCTTTTGTATCTGCTGTTGGATACAGCGTTAATTTCGCTTCTAAAGACTTACCGATTACTTTTTCATTACGAGCCTGTTCTAGCGCTTTTAATACTTCATCACGAAGCTCCATGAACGCATCCCATTTCTCTACTAATTGATCTGCTCCTTCAATTTCTTGAACCTCTGGCATATCAACTAGCTGCACGCTTTCTTCCTTTACATTTGGAATGTGAACCCATACTTCGTCTGCTGTATGAGAAAGAATTGGAGACACTAATTTCGTTAACGATAATAACGTTTCATAAAGGACCGTTTGAATGCTGCGACGCTCTACATTATTTTCTGCTTCGATGTACAATACATCTTTTGCGAAGTCTAAGTAGAATGAACTCATATCAATTGTACAGAAATTATGCACTGCGTGATAAATGCTTGAGAATTCATATGAATCATAAGATTTTTGCACTTTATCAATTAATTTGTTCAGCTTCACAAGCATGTAGCGGTCTACTTCACGAAGGTCTTCAACGGCTACAGCGTCAGTTGTTGGATTAAAGTCCGCTAAGTTTCCTAGTAAGAAACGGAACGTGTTGCGGATTTTACGATATACTTCTGCTACTTGTTTTAAAATGTTATCAGATACACGAACATCAGCTTGGTAATCTACAGAAGCTACCCATAAACGTAAAATATCTGCACCTAGTTGTTTCATTACTTTTTCTGGAATTACAACGTTTCCTAATGACTTACTCATTTTGCGACCTTCACCGTCTAAAGCAAATCCGTGGCTAAGTACCCCTTTATAAGGTGCTTCACCCGTTACAGCTACACTTGTAGAAAGACTTGAATTAAACCAGCCTCGGTATTGGTCAGAACCTTCTAAATACAAATCAGCCGGACGCTGTAAGTCTTCACGCTCTTCAAGAACAGCTTGATGTGAAGAACCAGAGTCAAACCATACGTCCATGATGTCTGTTTCTTTTGTGAAGAGGCCATTTGGGCTTCCTTCATGAGTAAAGCCTTCTGGAAGCAAGTCTTTTGCTTCACGCTCAAACCATACGTTTGATCCATGTTCTCTAAATAGATTTGATACGTGTTCAATTGTTTCGTCCGTAATGATTGGCTCATCATTTTCAGCATAAAATACCGGAATCGGCACGCCCCATGCACGTTGGCGAGAAATACACCAGTCTCCGCGGTCACGCACCATGTTATAAAGTCGCGTTTCACCCCAAGTAGGCACCCATTTTGTTTTTTCTACTGCTTTTAATAAATCTTCACGGAAATCTTTAATAGACGCAAACCACTGTGCCGTTGCACGGAAAATTGTTGGTTTCTTTGTACGCCAGTCATGTGGGTATGAGTGGGTAATGAAACTTAATTTTAACAGCGCGCCTTCTTCTTCTAGTTTGTCTGTAATCGGCTTATTCGCTTTATCATAGAATAACCCTTCAAATCCTGGTGCTTCATTCGTCATATGACCCTTACTGTCGACTGGGCAAAGAACTTCCAAACCGTATTTTTGACCAACGATAAAGTCGTCTTCCCCGTGTCCCGGTGCTGTATGAACACATCCAGTACCAGCATCCGTTGTTACGTGATCGCCAAGAACAACTAAAGAATCGCGCTTGTAGATTGGATGTTCAGCTACCACGCGTTCAAGTTCTGAACCTTTTACTGTACGAAGTGTCTTATAGTCAGCCCATTCAATTTCTTTAGCAACTGTTTCAATCAGTTCAGTTGCCACTACATATTTTGCTCCGTCTGCTTCAACTACGCTGTACTGAAGCTCAGGATTGACAGCAATCCCTTGGTTAGCTGGCATTGTCCATGGTGTTGTCGTCCAAATGATGAATTTTTCATCTTGGTCAAGCACACCTTTACCATCTTTTACGTTAAACGCTACGTAAATAGAAGCTGAACGCTTGTCATAGTATTCAATTTCCGCTTCTGCTAAAGCAGATTCACTTGAAGGGGACCAGTACACAGGTTTTAACCCTTTGTAGATGTAGCCTTTTTTCGCCATGTCACCAAACACTTTGATTTGCTGCGCTTCGTACTGCGGCTGAAGCGTTACATATGGATTATCCCAATCTCCGCGTACGCCTAAACGCTTGAACTGCTCACGCTGGCCGTTTACTTGTTCCCAAGCATACTGTTCGCAAAGCTTACGGAACTCAGCTACCGTCATTTCTTTGCGGTTTACTTTTTTATTTTTTGTTAAAGCTGTTTCAATTGGCAAGCCGTGTGTATCCCAGCCTGGTACATAAGGTGCGCAGAAGCCTGACATCGACTTATAGCGAACGATAAAATCTTTTAAAATTTTATTTAAGGCATGTCCCATGTGAATATCGCCATTCGCATATGGAGGTCCGTCATGCAGGACAAATAGCGGACGACCTTCCGTACGTTTTTGCACTTTTTCATAAATATTCATTTCAGCCCACTGTTCTTGCATTTTAGGCTCGCGGTTCGGTAAATTTCCACGCATCGGAAATTCAGTTTTTGGCATCAATAATGTATCTTTATATTCCATGTTTTACCCTCCAAAAAAAACGTAAATTTCATATCTTTTTGTACCATAACAAAAAGACCTCCTCATCCCAAAAAGGGACGAGAAGGTCTCCCGCGGTACCACCCTAGTAGATTTGCTGCACGCAAATCCTCTTTGCATTCGTAACGTGAATAAACCGCCACTGCTTACTATCATCATTTCAGCAATGGTACTCTAGGGTGATTTTCACTTTTTTGTTTGTTATCGAGCTCGCACCATCCTCGATTCGCTTTGACAAACTAAAAAAGCTACTCTCCCTGTCTCCGTACTGTTTGATATGAAATTTCATCTGTTACCAAATTATATGACAACAAAACGTGAGAAGTCAAGATGATGTCTCGACTAGTCAATTTTTTCTTCTAGCGCTGGCATCTCATAATCCATCAACTGATCCCAGTCATCGCTGTTTAACATTTCAAGCTGTGCTTCGATTAACATTTTGAAACGAGTTCTAAATACTTTAGACTGCTTTTTCGTCTCCTCAATGTCCATCGCAATTTTACGAGACTTAGACAGTGCTTCATTAATAATACGGTCCGCATTTTTTTCTGCTTCTTTTATAATGAGCTTCGCTTCTTTTTCAGCGTTTCGCTTCACATCTTCCGCTGCTTCTTGAGCAATTAAAATTGATTTATTTAACGTTTCTTCGATGTTAGTAAAATGTCCAAGACGATCTGTTAATTCAGATACTCTTCCTTCTAACTCCTTTTTATCACGCATTACCAGCTCATAGTCTTTAATTACTTGGTCAAGAAACTCATTTACTTCATCTTCATCATATCCGCGAAACCCGCGATTAAACTCTTTGTTATGAATATCCAAAGGGGTTAAAGGCATCTAGGCCACCTCCGTGTTGTCTCATTACATCATTAGTAATGGTTTATTCGACATATTTTTAAAATTTCCTGCTAGTAGATTTCTTTATTTCTGCTTTCCTACAACAATTCGCCATTTTTCTTTTTTAGTTTTGCCTTCAAGTGAAACGATACGACTTCTGCCGTGGCCACGAAGCGACAAAATATCACCTTCATGACATTCAAAAGACGGCTGTTCAATGACTTTAAAATTTACTTTTACCGCTCCATTTGCAATAAACGGCTGGACTTTTTGTCTTGATAAATTGTGAATAGTCGACAGCAAAACATCAAGCCTCATTGAAGAAACTGTATAAACGTGTTCAATCAGCTCTTCTTTTACCACATGCAGCTGCTCTCTTTGAATAGAAGAAAGTGAAACTTTGGCTTTTCCAATTGATGTTAAATTCATCTCGATATAGGAAGAAATTTCCTCTGCAACTACAAGCTGAATATCGTCTCCCGCGACCAAAATATCTCCAAATTTTGAACGGCGCAGTCCTAAAGACATCGCCGAACCAAGAACTTGAGGATGTTCAATTGTCACAAACTTTTTAGGATAATTGAGCTCGTACATACACAACTGAAAATCTTCGCTTTGAGGTACATAGTAATCGGGATATAGCAGCGCACGCTTGCGTTCAGCAAACGGTTGTCCACCATCAAATGAAACTTGAACCTCTCCTTCAGTCCCGATAATAGCCGTCACAATCTGCTGTTCTCTTGGATCTAAAAAGTCCGTTAATTTTGGGCTGTATTGATGTAGGACATCTTCTTTCCACTGAAGAACCTGGTCAATAAATCCATGTTCTTCTTGCCTAAAATGTTCATAAATAGACATATTATTACTCCTACTATTGGTATGTAAAAAAGGAATCCAGCGATTCCTTTTTAAATAAATCCAACCATACTGTGAAGTGAACGTACCCCTGCTTGCGCAAATCGTAGTAAAAAGATTGCAACAAGAGGTGAAATATCAATCATGCCAATCGGCGGAATGATTTTACGAAAAGGCTCTAAGTAAGGCTCACAAATACTGCCAAGCAGCTGACCAAACTTAGATGCCCTTACATCGGGTACCCAAGACATCAAAATGTAAATAATCAGTGCCCATGAGTAAAGACCAATCAATTGCCCAAGAATCCCAAAAACGATGTCCAAAAACTACCACCTCTTTACGTTTGTTGTATCGTGTTCTCCCATCATATCTGAAATGCTTCCGCTTACGTCTACATTATCAGGTGTACATAAAAAGATGTCGGTTCCAATTTTTTGAATGTCCCCGCCTAAAGCATAAACTGTACCACTTAAAAAGTCGACAATTCTCACTGCTTGATCTCGTTGAATGCGCTGTAAATTAACAACTACGACTTTACGATTTTTTAAATGATCCGTAATTTCTTGTGCTTCGGCATAGACGCGCGGTTCGCAAAGCATCATTTTTGATGATTTTTGAACGCTTTGCAAGCTAATCACATTTTGCTGCTGATTCGGCTGCTGACTAGCTTTCACTGCTGGTCTCGACTGCTGTACAGGCTCTTCTACCGACTCTTCTTGTTCGTAATGTTCTTCTACATATTCAGTATCGTCATCAAGAGCAAAGAAACTTCTAAAGCGATTTTTCATACTCATCTTGAATTACACCTCCTTAACGTTCATTCCCAACTAACGTGGTTCCTAGTCGAATGAATGTTGCTCCTTCTTCAATTGCAATTGCATAATCGTTTGACATTCCCATTGATAGCTCCGTACACGGTGCATATGGCAAATTTAGTTCTTGTATACGACTCTGCAATTTTTTTAGACCTTGAAAACAGCTGCGAAGAGCGGGCTCATCATCTGTGTGAGGAGCCATGGTCATTAATCCAACCACTTGAATATTTGTAAATTCTTCAAGGGATTTAATAAATGGAATTACGTCTTCTACAGCAAGGCCATGCTTGGATTGTTCTTCGGCAACATTAACTTGTACAAAACATTTTATACGATGTCCTGCACGTTTATCAATTTCTTTTGCTAAAGATAATCGGTCTAGTGAATGAATATAGTCAACTTTATCAATCACATTTTTTACTTTTCTTGTTTGTAAGCTTCCGATAAAATGCCAGGTCGCTTTCTCACCAATTGATTCATACTTTTCTAGAAGACCTTCATCCCTGTTTTCTCCGAGATGTAAAATGCCCGCATCCACTGCTTCTGCTGCTCGTTTTGTGGAAACGTATTTTGTTACAGCAATCAGCTCTACATCTTCTCGATTTCGATTAACTTTTTTACACGCTTCAGCAATTGTTTGTTGAACTGCTTCTAGATTTTCACTTACGCTAGCTGTCACTATGTAATTACTCCTCCTTAAAGCCTATGAAGTTAAACATGCGTCCTGTTTTCCCTTGGTCGCGGCGATGTGAGAAGAACAGGTCATCTTCACAGCTTGTACAATACGACGATGTTAAAATTCGTTCCGGCAATACGCCTGCGTTTTGAATCAGCAGCTTATTGACTTTTTTTAAATTAAGCGCGTATTGTCCAGGGCTTACTTCTTGATATCCATTTTGGCCCACTACTTCGTTTACTTGTGTAATGACGCGGTTATCGACAACATAACAGCAATCTTCAATCGAAGGGCCAATCGCCACGTAAATATCTTCAACCGGAACATTTTCTTGTTCTACCCAATGTCGAATCATATTTCCTGCAATATCTTTCACTGTTCCCTTCCATCCGGCATGAGCTAGACCAACTAAATGGTGATCAGGCGCATAGAAGTACAGCGGAACACAATCTGCATAACATAAAGCTAACAAAATATCAGATTCATTTGTATAAATGCCATCCGTTGCTTTTATGCCCTCTTCATACTTGTAGAGTCCTTTTGCACAGTCGGCTTTTGTTACTTTTTGAACAGTTGCTTCATGTACTTGTTCAGCACATACAAAGCTTTCAAAAGACATGTCTAGTTCGGCTGCTAAAATCTTTCTATTTGCAATAACATCTTCTACGTTATCGTTTACGTGAAGCCCTAGGTTAAAAGAAGCAAATGGAGGTTTACTCACGCCACCATTTTTTGTGGTGAAACCAACAACAAGCATATCATTCTTTTCTACCCAAGGGCTCAGCCACATAAACGACTCGTGATGGCTTTTTTTTAATGGCTCAGGATTCATGTATGTGACACATCCCTTGTTTCATTTGTTCTCACATATTGTACCACAGATTGCTAGGTGCTGTTGACAAAAAACTAATTCTCTTCAGGCTGAAATGCGTCTTTATAACGTACTAAAATGACATCAGAACCAATTTTCACAATATTTTTCCACGGAATCACAATTTCATCATCTTTTCCAAAGAAACCTAATACACGAGAGCCTCCGATAATGACGGCCTGTATTTTTCCCGTTGTTAAGTCAATATCAATATCCCCTACATTTCCAAGTTTTTTTCCATCAGCTACATTCACTACATCTTTCAGCTGAAATTCTGAAATCTTTAACATGATCTCTCCTCCTATAGCCAACTTTATTCCTTAGCCTATATATATTTTCAAATTTTCATTTCATGAAGGAAAAGCTTATTTTTTCTCTGCCATTCTCGTTCTATAGGCATTTTGTTCACTAATTACACATCTTTTCATCAAGAGACATTCTCAACGAGTAGCTAGAATTCCTCACAGCAATAGGAAATCTGATATAAATATCTTTTGATCATGTATTCATTTATACATACAAAATAAGCACCGTGTCCGTTTTTATAGACACGATGCTTATTAAGTTGAACATCAAATAAAGTGAATGGTATTGATTGTATGAACACGAGCAGCTGCCAGTTTAGAGAGCTTTTGTTAACTTTGAATATTTTTATTCATCTGTTTAATAGCAGCTTTTTCTAAACGAGAAACCTGCGCTTGAGAAATCCCAATTTCTTCAGCAACTTCCATCTGTGTTTTACCTTGGAAGAAGCGCTTTCGTAAAATTAGTTTTTCTCGCTCGTTCAATCTTCTCATACCTTCTTGCAAAGCAATTTCTTCAATCCAAGTTGAATCACGGTTGCGTTCATCGCTTAGCTGATCCATGACATAGATTGGGTCTCCACCATCATTGTAAATAGGTTCAAATAGAGAAACCGGATCTTGGATAGCATCTAAAGCAAACACAATTTCTTCATGCGGTACTTCTAGGACTTTTGAAATTTCCTCAGCTGTAGGTTCCTTGGATGTTTCACTCATAAGCCTTTCACGAACTTGAAGAGCTTTATAAGCAATATCACGAAGGGAACGAGAAACACGGATTGGATTATTGTCACGTAAATAGCGGCGAATTTCCCCTATAATCATTGGGACAGCATATGTAGAAAACTTCACGTTTTGACTTAAATCAAAATTGTCAATGGATTTCATTAATCCAATACATCCAACCTGAAATAAGTCGTCAACAAATTCTCCACGATTGTTAAAACGTTGGATCACGCTGAGTACGAGACGTAAATTTCCGCTTACTAGCTTTTCTCTTGCTGTTCCATCTCCAGCCTGCATTTGTTTAAACAACTTTCGCATTTCTTCATTTTTTAATACGGGAAGTTTCGAAGTATCTACTCCACAAATTTCTACTTTATTTCTTGTCAACTCTTTCCCTCCTAACAGGAGATGATGTTCTGAATTCAGTATCTCCTCAGAAGGAAAAAATATGCACTTTTACAATTCTGACAATTCCACGCTAAAAAAGCTGATTGTATAAGATGCTTCTCAGCCCTTATACAATCAGCTTTTTTACTTAAACCATTTTATTAAATTCTTTTCGCAGCCGTTTAATAATTCGTTTTTCGAGCCTTGAAATATAAGACTGAGAAATGCCTAGCATATCTGCTACATCTTTTTGCGTTTTTTCTTCTCCGCCGGCTAGCCCAAAGCGCAGCTCCATAATTTGCTTTTCCCGATCATTTAATTGGTGCAGTGCTTTCAGCAAAAGTTTTCGATCTACATTCGCTTCTAGGTCTTTTGTGATGATATCTTCTTCGGTTCCCATCACGTCAGATAATAACAGTTCGTTTCCATCCCAATCAATATTTAACGGCTCATCAAATGAAACTTCAGATCGAATTTTATTGTTGCGGCGCAAATACATTAAAATTTCATTTTCAATACAGCGAGAGGCGTACGTCGCTAGCTTAATTTTCTTTTCAGGATTAAACGTGTTTACTGCTTTAATTAAACCGATGGTACCAATGCTAATTAAATCCTCAATATTGATTCCCGTATTTTCAAACTTGCGGGCAATATAAACAACAAGTCGCAAATTACGCTCAATCAACAGTGAACGTGCTGCTTCATCTCCTGATGGAAGTTTTTTCAAGAGCACTTCTTCTTCATCTTTTGTCAGCGGCGGTGGAAGAGCTTCACTTCCTCCTATATAGTACACTTCATCTGTTTTTAGCTTAAGTTTAATTAATAATTTGTACCACCATAATTGAAATCGAATTCGATATGTAGCCATTCTGTATCCTCCTTTATTTGTTCACACCTTTTACGATGCGGAACTTACTTCTCCAATAACGATAAGCTTCGGATGAACAATACATTCATATTGCTTCTCCACTGAAAGCGTTGTATGACTAATACCTACTAATACTTTAGTGACTTCAATCGTGTTGGACTGATGTACCAGCCTTACCATATCTGGCTTTAGAGCAAGCAGCAGCTGATTGGCTTGGCCTACGCTTCGATAAGGGACAAAGCGGACTTTTGAATACCACTCTTGATCAATATCTTCGCTGTGTGAAAAGGATTGGACATTTTTGCTTAATTCCATTAAGCCTTCAGGCAATATTTCTTTTAAAGAATCTGCTGTAACAATCATAACCGGGGTTTTCGTCAGCGGATCCACAAGCTGATTCCCACTATCAATAAGTCCTTTCATCGACAGCGTCTGTTCGTTTAAAATAACTTCTACATCTACCAGCTGATCAAATGTAATATTTTTCATTCGCAAATCATCAACTCGTGCTTTTGAAAAATAAGATAATAGCGGAAAACCAATAAGAACAAATATCCAGCTAATAGGATCACCAAACTGTGGAGATTTCGTATCAACCATTTGATTAAGAACAAGGAACTGATCTTGAAATAAAAAGTGAACGCCCATTAACCCTCCACCCACAACAAAGGTTGCAAAATAAAACGTTAATAAATTCTCAAAGAAAAAGCGCAGTCGTTTATAACCAAACGCCATCAATACCATAAAAAACGAGAATAAAATTTTAATAGCAGGATGAACCATAAGATGAGAAAAAGGTGTAAACATAAGAAGGACAATCAATGAACCGATAAAGCCGCCAAGCAAAAGCCGCCACCACTTGTAATTCCGTTTAAGTACAACAGCACATAACATTAGTAGGATCGTATCTAACCCAAAATTCAGCATCCATATTAAATCTAAATAGATTGGCAATGTTTATAACCTCTCCATTCTTTCTGAATTTTTCTGTTAAAAATTAGTATATAGTACATCCTATTAGAAAGTCTGTCAGTTCATGCCGAGAAACAAGCAGTATTTTTGAGGAAATCATTCGATATTTGTCACACCATTTTTAGAAAGAAAACACAAACCCTTTGAAGGCGTCATATTGACCATGTCGAATGTTTTTTATACTCTTTTTGAGTTTTCTAGATTCATTGCATAAAAAAAGACCTCTGTATAAAACAGAGGTCTTGGCTTTTTATTTTCTTAGCGTCTACGATTACGGTTTCGTAAGAATGTTGGAATATCTAGCGCATCTTCAGACTGTGGCTGAGATGGACGCGTATATTCTTGCTGTACAGGTTCTTCACGCTTTACTTCACGCTTCGGCTGTGGAGCCGGTTGCTGTGTCGATTGCTGCATGCGATTCGCCGATAACGAAGGGCGACCTGGTTTTGGCTGTGATAAATCTTGGTCACTAAAGCCAGTTGCAATAACTGTAACAACAATCTCGTCTTTTAGGTTTTCGTTAATAACAGATCCAAAGATCATGTTCACTTCTTGGTCAGAAGCCGAAGCAACGATATCTGCAGCTTCTTGTACTTCGTAAAGACTTAGGTTTGTACCGCCTGTGATATTCATTAACACACCTTGAGCTCCATCGATAGATGTTTCAAGAAGTGGACTTGAAATAGCTTTTTTAGCTGCTTCAGCAGCGCGGTTTTCACCAGTCGCAATACCGATACCCATAAGTGCAGATCCTTTGTTAGACATAATTGTTTTCACGTCAGCGAAGTCTAAGTTAATTAATCCAGGAACTGCGATTAAATCTGAAATACCTTGCACACCTTGTCGTAATACGTTATCCGCTTCACGGAACGCTTCTAGCATTGGCGTGTTTTTATCAACGATTTCTAATAAGCGATCATTTGGAATAACAATCAGCGTATCCACTGCTTCTTTCATTGACGCAATACCGCCTGCCGCTTGAGTAGAACGCTTACGGCCTTCAAACGTAAACGGACGAGTAACAACACCTACCGTTAGTGCTCCTAGCTCACGAGCAATTTGGGCAATGACTGGAGCTGCACCAGTTCCAGTTCCTCCACCCATACCAGCTGTTACGAAAACCATGTCTGCACCTTTTAGCGCTTCTTGGATTTGTTCCTTACTTTCTTCAGCAGCTTTTTTACCAACTTCCGGATTAGCACCTGCACCTAATCCTCTTGTTAATTTAGCGCCGATTTGCATTTTTGTTTCAGCTTTTGATAAATTTAATGCTTGTGCATCTGTATTAACTGCAATAAATTCTACACCTTGGACGCCATGTTCAATCATTCGGTTAACCGCGTTGTTACCGCCGCCTCCGACACCGATTACTTTAATCGTCGCTAATTGGTCTACACTTGTATCAAACTCCAACATGATAGTTCCTCCTAATTCTTCGAAATTACCAATCCGTAACGTTAATCAAAGAAGTATCCAAAAAACTTCTTCATTAAATTTTGGTCATTTTTCTTTTTCGGCTGCTCAGCTGATTGTTGCGGCTGCTGTGGTTTCGGGCTAGGTTTGATCATTTCTTGCTCAATCGGCTCTTCTTCCACAACTGGCGCTCCAATTTCCCGGCCTTGTATTTTAGCATTTTTGTATGCAAATTTTATTAATCCTACGCCTGTTGTATAATGCGGCTCACGTACTCCAATATAATCAGGCACTGCTATGCGCACGTTATTCTTTAAAATTACTTGAGCTAGCTCAAGAATACCAGGCATCGCTACTACTCCGCCTGTTAAAACAAATCCTCCTGGAATATCTTTGTATCCTAGGCGATTTACCTCCTGCGTAATCATATCTAAAATCTCTTCTAATCTAGCTTCAATAATATCAGAGATTTCGAGCTGATTAAACTGCTGATGCTGATCGCTTCCAATGATCGGTACACTAAATACTTCTTCTTCAGAAGCATGATCGTAGAAAGCATGTCCATGCTTTATCTTAATATTTTCCGCATCTTCAGTCGATGTGCGAAGGCCAATCGATAAATCTTTGGTAATGTGCTCTCCGCCAACAGCTAGTACATTTGTTACTTTCAAATGTCCTTGGTCAAAGATCGCAACCGTTGTTGAACCCCCACCGATATCTACCAGTGCGACACCTAAGTTTTTTTCATCACGAGATAATGCAATTGAACCAGCGGCTAGAGGCTGTAAACAAATATCACTGATTTCTAAACCAGCTCTTTCTACACAGCGTAATAAGTTATGTAAAACCGTTCTAGATCCCGTTATGATTGTGCCTTCCATTTCTAAACGTACCCCAATCATACCTCTAGGATCGTTAATACCTTCTAAGCCATCTACAATAAATTGCTTTGGAATAACATCAATGATTTCACGATCTGGCGGGATAGACATGACTTGAGCAGCATCAATTACTCGATGAATATCTTCGTTTGTAATTTCACGATTTTCGCTTGACACGGCTACTACTCCGTGACAATCCTGTAAAAATACATGATTTCCGCTTATGCCCACTACAACCTTTTTAATTGTAATGCCTACCATTCGTTCAGCTTGTTCTACTGCTTTTCTAATAGATTGAACTGTTGCATCTATATCAACGATAGAACCTTTTTTTAGTCCGTGTGATTTAACATTCCCTACACCAATGATATTCAATGAATCGTTACTCATCTCTCCGATGATTACTTTCACACTGGATGTACCGATGTCTAAACTAACGTATATTTCATTGCTGTTCATTCTTTGGCACCTCCTTTTTCTTTCTGCACATGTCATCTTAATAAATTAAGAAGAACAACAATATTAATTTTTTATTATATGAAAATATTCAACAAATACATCTGTTTCCCTTTTGTAAAATCAATTTTTTTCAAGTTTTTCACAGACTTTATCTCTTTCAAAGAACAAAACGTTCTGGTTTTGACTTTTTTTTAGATTTAAGCCTAAAATTCACTGAAAAAAGCTATTTAACTACAAGTCTACACTAAGATGTACACTGAGAAAAGCGAAACTTACCTAGAACAAATATTACATTTCCATTTCACAGCACCGGAGAAGAAAATCATATGTATGCAGAATACTTGCATGTGATTATACAATGTACAAGGGCTAGTTTGCCAGTCTCAACTCATCTATTTCCTTTAATTAACACTTATAAAAAATAATTACTGCTTGCTCTTTTTATAAGGTTTAAATGCATATCCTTCTTCTAAATCAATAATACCTTTTTGATCATCACTCAATTTACTTGCAATAGCTGGGTAATGAACAATTTTATCAGAGAAGTTGCTAATTTTCCCGCTTACTTCACGCGTATCATTCATAAACACCTCGATGTGAAGAGGTTCTGATTTTGTCGGCGCATAGTAAATCTCAGAAATAGCCCCTTTTATGCTCTTAGGCGTTTTAGCTAATTCTTGAACCATGCTTTGTATAGCGTCTCCGTCTTTCCAGTCAATTAGCAACGGAGCGTCGGATGACACTTTCTTAGCACTTACTTCTTTTAAAACTTTTCCATTTTCATTCACAGGGAAATATTTATTCCCCGAGGTTACATATGCAATTCTTGCGTACTCTTTTACGTCGATTACGACCTTATTAGGAAATGTTTTGTGAATGACAGCTTCCTTTACCTCAGGGTTTTTTTCGACTTTTTCTTGAATTTGATCAGCATCAGCTTTCCAGTAGCTGGTTTTTTTGGACAGACCACTCGCTTTGACAATATCCTTATCACTTACATGTTTATTCCCTTGTACTTCAATGTTAGAAACATTACTCAGAGAAGATTGAGAATATACAATAAATAAAATAAGGATGAAAAAGAGTGATAAATACAAAATAAGCCGTCTATTTGCTTTTTGCTTTCGCTGTTCTTGGAGCTTCGGTACCCGATCTTCTAAAACAATTAACTTACCTTTTTCCATTTTTTTCACCCTTATCCATTTGAGAAAATAAACGAAGAATTACCATCTATTTATTTCCAATCTTTGCTTCATGAGAATATCCCCATTATAGCATAGAATAAACACATAAAAGCTACCTTTTCACGCATAACCATACAGCGACGGGCTGAGTAATTAGCGGCCGATAATCTCAACTTCTGTATGAATATCAATATCGAATTTCTCTTTAATTGTTTTCTTAACATGAGCAATTAAATTCAGCACGTCTGAAGCCGTTGCATCTCCTGTATTGACAATGAAGTTCGCATGCTGCTCACTAATTTGCGCACCACCTACTGAAAAACCTTTTAAGTTGGACTTTTCAATTAAGTCTCCTGCATAATTTGGTAGCGGATTTCTAAAGATACTTCCTGCACAAGGGAAATTCCAAGGCTGTGTTTCGCGGCGATAGTCTTTATTTTTCTGCATGACCGCCACAATATCATCTTTCGTTCCCTTTTTCAAACGCAGCACGGCTTCTACACATACTCCAGGACGGTCTTTTTGTAGAATTGAATGACGATACGAAAATTGAAGCTCTTCATTTGTCAGCCACTCAAGAGTGCCATCTTCAAATAAAATCAGCGCTTTTTCGACTACATGAGACATATCAGAACCATGGGCACCTGCATTCATATAAACAGCGCCTCCCACAGATCCAGGAATTCCACTTGAAAACTCCAGTCCAGACAGACCTTGTTTTGTAATAACTGTTGCAAGCTTGATGCTAGGGTATCCCCCACCTACAGTAACCGTCTCTCCATCTACTGTTAAATCATCTAATCCGGCTCCGAGCTTAATGACCACACCTTCAATTCCCTTATCAGAAACAAGAAGATTAGATCCTCGACCAATCGCTCTCCATTTCACGCCATGTTTTTTAATAATATCCATTGTAACTTTTAAGTGATCAACAGAATCAGGTTCTACAAGCACATCTGCTGGACCACCAATTTTCATTGTTGTATGTTTTGCTAGCGGTTCATTTTCACGAACCTTTCCAATATTCGCTTCGACTAACTCTTTTACTAACGCTTCCATAAGAACCTCCTAAAACCCTCTTTGCTGTTATAAAACTTTCATGTCAATGCGCCCTTACTTCTAATGCATAAGAATAATAAGAACAGATTCATAACTAAGCAGCAGCACCTTGTAAGATACTTTTTTTCTACGAAGGCACTCTATTCTGTTGTCAATTTCATCATTTTTATTTATCGTATGACATTCACCCATAGAATGTACGTTCATCTGCTATATAAAGTAATTTTGATTGTTTTTTTATCGTTTTTCATTTAGAAGTTAAACACATGCTGACAGTCATAAAAAAACGCTACGCTCATAAGTGCACATACGTTCACTTACTCACTAAGATAAAACATTTAACCTTACACATCATACCATAGTTGGACCCAAAATTGGTTATCACAACATTACATTTTAAAAACATTTCATACAAAAATATCATCTACCTGTAAAAAATCGAAAATAAACCGCCAACAAAATCCGGCGTGCACTTGGATTTAAGATGACGGTTTACTTCAGTAGACCATTGCCTACTTGACATTATACAATTTTTTTCAATTAATAGCGAGAATATCTACTAACATTTAACAAAACTCCAACTGCTGCCAACATGAGCGTCAGCGATGATCCGCCATAACTTAAAAATGGAAGCGTAATTCCCGTAACAGGCATAAGACCTGTTACCACGCCTATATTAATCATGACTTGAATCGCAACCATTGAAATAATTCCCAAGGCTAAAAACGTTCCGTAAAGATCAGGTGCTCCGAGCGCTACTTTAATTCCTCTCCAAAGCAATAAGCTAAACAAAAGCAGAACAAGTGTTCCTCCGATGAAACCAAGCTCTTCTGCTAGAATAGCAAAAATAAAATCAGTTTGAGGTTCCGGCAGATAAAAGAACTTTTGTCTACTTTGCCCTAACCCTAATCCAAGCAATCCCCCCGGCCCAATTGCATAAAGAGATTGAATGATTTGAAACCCGCTTCCAAGCGGATCTTCCCAAGGATTTAAAAACGAGGTGATGCGTTTAATCCGATAAGGAGCCGATAAAACAAGCCCTACAAAACCGGCAACGCCAAGTAATCCAAGCCCTGCAAAGTGACTGACTTTGGCTCCTGAAACAAAAATCATAACTAAACAAGTTCCAACAAGCACCGTTCCGGTTCCTAAATCCGGCTGCATCATAATAATGCCAAACGGTAAGAAAACCAGTAATAATGCCGGTAACATTCCTTTTCTAAAGGATGTAATTTTCTTCTGGTTTTCTGATAAATATTTCGCTAAAAATATAATCATAGCAAACTTCATAAATTCTGAAGGTTGAATCGAAAACGCTCCAACTCCTATCCAACTTTGCGACCCATTCCGTACTAGCCCTACTCCCGGAATCAATACAAGTACCAGCATAACAAAGCAAATGATTACAATTGGCTTTGCCCACGTACGCCACATCCAATAATCAATATTCATGATGACAAACATCGCGCATACTCCAAGCCCTGCAAATAAGAGCTGGCGTTTAGCAAAGAAAAAAGAATCATTAAACTTGTATGTAGCCCATACCGCACTTGCGCTGTATACCATGATAAGGCCGATGGTTAGCAAGGAAAGCGTAACGATTATGAGAAAAAAATCTGGGGTAGACCTTTTTGTCGACACTGTCACACACCTCTAAAAATAGATTAGGGCTAGTGTATTTTCTAGGTGTTTAGACAAGCCCTTATTTCAGTTTATGCACAGATTCAATAAAGATGTCACCACGTTCTTCAAAAGTTTTAAATTGATCCCAGCTTGCACAAGCAGGAGATAATAAAATAACATCTTCTTCATCTGAACAAGCATATGCTTCTGAAACTGCTTGTTTAACATTATCGACACGTTTTACAATTTGTATTCCCGCTTCTTTTGCTACGCGTTCAATTTTAGGAGCCGTTTCACCAAACGTAATAACAGCTTTCACATTTTTAAACTCTTCTTTTAAATCATCAAACTCATTGCCGCGATCGAGTCCACCTGCAAGTAGAATCGTCGGCTGCGAAAAAGCGGAAAGAGCTACTTTTGTAGCAAGCATATTCGTAGCTTTAGAGTCATTATAAAACTTACGTTTGTTGATTGTCGTGACATATTGAACGCGATGTTTAACACCAGCAAACGTTGTGAGCACGCGGTAGATAGCTTCATTTGAACAGCCGTACAGCTTCACAACGGATACAGCTGCTAAAATGTTTTCTTGATTATGTCTGCCTGGCAGCACCACATCTTTTAAGGACATCACTTCTTCATCTTTAAAGAAAATCGTTTCGTTTTTAATATACGCTCCTTCTGTCGTTTGAGCTGTAACAGAAAAAGGTACTTTTGTCGCTTTAACGTTTGCACTAGCTTTCATCACTAGCTCATCATCCGCATTAATAACGGCAAAGTCTTCACTTGTTTGATTGTTAAAGAGATTTGCTTTCGCTTTGATATATTCCTCTTTTGTACCATGATAGTCTAAGTGAGCATCAAACAAATTCAATAATAAAGAGATTTTCGGACGGAATTTTTCAATTCCCATCAGCTGAAAAGAAGAAAGCTCCGTTACAATTACATTGTCCTTTGTTGCTTTTTGCGCCACTTCACAAGCTACTGTTCCAATATTTCCAGCAATCAACGGCTGCTTTTGATCTTCTTCTAACATTTTATAAATTAGCGTTGTTGTTGTTGTCTTCCCATTGCTTCCCGTAATTCCGATAAAAGGAGCTTCGCTAATTTCATAAGCCAATTCTACCTCTGTTAAAATCGGAATACTTCGCTTTAATGCTTCTTGCAATAGAACATTTGAATACGGAATCCCAGGGTTTTTTACAATAACATCCGCTTTGTCTAAAAGCTCAAGCGGATGATGTCCACAGACAACTTCAATGCCCGTTTTTTCTAATTCCTGTGCTGCTACGTTCTCTTCGTACGGTTTTTGATCATTAACGACTACTTTAGCACCAAGCTGTTTAACTAACTGAGCGGCTGCTAAACCGCTCTTGGCTAATCCTAAAATAAGTACTTGTTTACCTTGATACGTATTGACTGATTTCATTTAAATCCACACCTCGATATAAATTCCAAGCATTGCAAATAATAGTCCTACAGCCCAAAAAGTCATAACTACGCGCCATTCCGACCAGCCGCTTAGCTCGTAATGGTGATGAAGCGGGCTCATTTTAAACACACGTTTTCCTGTTGTTTTGAAAGATGCGACTTGAATAATAACAGATAGTGTTTCAATAACAAACACACCACCGATAATAACAAGCAAGAATTCCATTTTCATTAAGACAGCCACCGTAGCGATAGCTCCTCCTAGCGCTAAAGAACCCGTATCTCCCATAAATACTTTTGCAGGATGGGCATTAAAAACTAAAAATCCTAACACAGCTCCTACTACAGCAACTGAGAAAATAGATAGTTCAAACTGTTCTGCATTCCAAGCAAGAACTGCAAATGCACCAAAAGCAATCGCACTTGTACCAGATACAAGTCCATCTAATCCATCCGTTAAGTTAACCGCGTTTGAAAAACCAACAAGCCAGATGATGAGGAAAACAACATAAAACCAACCTAAATCGATTGGGTCTTTAATTCCAGGAATCGTCACTTCAGTTGAAAACTCAAACTGTCTTGCAATAAAGTAAAAAATAATTGAAATGACAACCTGACCTAAAAACTTTTGTTTAGATGTTAATCCAAGGTTACGCTTTAACACTACTTTTATAAAATCATCTAAAAATCCTAACAAACCAAATCCGATTGTGACAAATAATAATAGAAACGTCTTATATGTAAGTTCTGCATATTGATTGACCATAATAAGAGTTGCCACAATAATAGATAATAAAATCATGATACCGCCCATTGTAGGTGTACCTGATTTTTTCTGGTGAGATTTCGGGCCTTCATCACGAATACTTTGACCAAACTTTAATCTTCTTAAGAAGGGAATAAAAATCGGCGACAATACAACCGTAATCAAAAAGGCTACGCCGATTGTCAATAAAATTGATTGTTCTAGCACGATGTCCCCTCCTTAACTTCCAACTCATTCCGACTCATTTTGTTCTCTACCCATTTCATTACTACTTTCGCTCCTCAATCATTTTGCGTGCTACTTCTCGATCGTCAAAATCGAATACTTTCTTACCAATAATTTGATAGGTCTCGTGCCCTTTTCCAGCAATGACAATAACATCATCTGAATGCGCTGTTTCCACTGCATAGCGAATAGCTTCTGCACGATCAGCAATCGTCACATAGTTATCTGTATCCAAACCTTCTTCCATATCTTTTAAAATAGCCAATGGATCTTCACTTCGTGGATTATCAGATGTCAAAATAGCTTGTGTACTGTATTCAGCTGCAATCCGAGCCATGATTGGTCGTTTTGTACGATCTCGATCTCCGCCACAACCAACAATAACATATATATTGCGTTTTGCGAATTCTTTTACAGTTTTTAACACGTTCTCTAAGCTGTCCGGCGTGTGGGCATAATCAACGATAACCGTAAAATCTTGCTCCGCATCAACCACTTCAAAACGCCCAGACACGCCTTCTAACACTTTTATTTCATCGACAATAACTGACAGAGGAATACCTGATACTAAACATGAAGCCGTAGCCGCTAATACGTTGTAGACGCTGAATTTCCCAATAAGCTTCATTTCTACACGAACCGTTTCTGTCGGTGTTGTCAAGTCGAACGTTGTGCCGCTGTTTGTAATTTGAATATTTGTTGCACGAATATCACTGTCACGGTCAATGCCATAGGTAATCACTGTAGCAGCCGTGTTCTTAATATATTCCTCAGTTGCCGCATCATCAGCATTCAGAACGGCAAATTTAGGACGATTATGGTTATAAGCGTTTCCTAACTGTGCAAATAGCAACCCTTTCGCACGACGATAATCTTCCATTGTATGATGATAGTCCAGATGATCTTGCGTTAAGTTACTAAATACCGCCACGTCAAAGTCGCACCCGTGTACGCGTCCTAAGTCAAGCGCGTGAGATGATACTTCCATCATCGCTACTTCTACATTCTCCTCCACCATTTGGTGAAATGTTTTTTGGAGCGTCAGCGATTCAGGCGTGGTGTTTTTCACATCATAAGACGTATCACCAATACGAATTTCAATCGTTCCAATTAGACCCGTCTTTTTATGTTGTGATTTAAAGATATGCTCAATTAAATGTGTAATCGTTGTTTTTCCATTTGTGCCTGTTACACCAATTAAATGCATTTTTTGTGTGGGCTGATTGTAGAAAGCATCCGCTAGTACTGCCATTGCTCGTTTTGTACTCTTCACGCGTACAACAGGCACTTCTACATCCACGGGCTTTTCTGCTAAGATTGCTACTGCTCCTTTTTCCACAGCCATCTGTGCAAAGCTATGACCATCAACTGTATAGCCATCTATACAAATGAACAATGCTCCGGGCTTAACTTCTCTTGAATCCATTTCAATTGACGTAATATCAATATTCTGTTCAGGAAGCTGAACAAAATCATGTAAATGTGTTAGTAGTTCTCGTAAATCCATTCCTACCATGTCCTCTCTATTTGTAAAGTGAAACGTTTGTTATAAGACGCTATGGCAACTATTCTTCTTTTTCTAGCATCTAACCTATTACATTTTACAGAAAAAGAAGCCCGGAGGGAACACCCCCAAGGCTTATTTGTTGATTTCATGTTCACACGCAGAGTAACCTGCTGATTATCATGCAAGGAAGAATAATGGTTTATAGAGATTTTTATTTCCCCATATAAATTCTAACCGTTTCGCCTTCTTTAACTTTCGTTCCGGCTGCAGGAGACTGCTTGACCACTTTATCTCCTTCGCCACTCACATCTAATTTTAAATTAAGTAGCTGTTCTTGTAACTCTTTTTTTGACATTCCTACGACATTTGGTACTTTTATCATTGGTGTGTCCAGCCACGTTAACTCTTTTTCAATTTGTCCTTTACGCGGTTTAACGTCCATCACACGCAAACTGTCTTCAATCATTTTACCTACAATCGGAGCTGCTACAACTCCACCAAACTGAATGGTGCCTTTTGGATTATCAACCGCAACATACACGACAATTTCAGGGTTATCTGCTGGTGCAACACCGATAAAAGAAACGATGTGATTATTTTTTAAATACTTTCCATTTTGAGCTTTCTGCGCAGTACCCGTCTTTCCTCCAACGCGGTACCCTTCCACAAAAGCTCCTTTTCCGCTTCCTTGTGCTACTACACTTTCAAGCGCAAAACGCACTTGCTTAGACGTTTCCTCGGAAATAACTTTTCGCTTAGCAACCGGCTTATGACTGCTTACAACTTTTCCGGTAGTTGGATCCACCCACTCTTTTGCAATATAAGGTTCATAAAGCGTTCCACCATTTACGGCTGCTGAAACAGCAGCTACTTGTTGAATAGGCGTAACAGCAACACCTTGCCCAAAAGCTGTTGTAGCTTGTTCAACCGGCCCTACGCGCTCAAGCGGGAACAAAATTCCTTTTGCTTCCCCCTGTAAATCAATACCTGTTTTTTGACCAAAGCCAAATTCTTTAATGTATTTGAACAATTTCTCTTTTCCCAAACGTTCCCCAAGCTCCACAAAACCAGGGTTACATGAGTTCTGTACAACTTCTAAAAAAGACTGCTGTCCATGTCCGCCTTTTTTCCAGCAGCGAAGTCTCGCTCCTCCAACTTCCGCGGCTCCATCGTCGTAAAATTGATCTTTTAGTAAATCCACTTTCTTTTCTTCAAGAGCAGCTGCCAGTGTAATAATCTTAAACGTTGATCCAGGCTCATATACGCTCCAGATTGGAAGATTGCGATTATACACCTCAGGCTTCACATTTTTAAAATCCGTTGGATCAAAGCCCGGACGACTTGACATACCTAAAATTTCACCATTTTTAGGGTTCATGGCAATGGCAATCATACCATCTGGATTATAAGCTGTCTGAGCATTATCCAACTCACGCTCCATGATTGTTTGCACACGTGAATCAATGGTCAATCTCAAATCCAGCCCGTCCACCGGCGCTGTGTAGTCATCGGCTATATTGGGCATCTTTTTACCTTTAGCATCAGAATACAATTTAACTGAACCTTTTTGTCCTTTTAGCTCTTTATCATAATATAATTCAAGGCCTGTTAACCCTTGATTATCTACTCCCGCAAAGCCTAATACATGCGACAAATAACTTCCAAACGGATAGTACCGCTTCGAATCCTCAGCTATATATACGCCTTTTAAATTTAAATTTCGCACTTCATTTGCTTTCGCATGTGAAATTTTTCTTCCTTCAGGACGCAAATATACGCTAGAAGAAGCTTTTGTTATTTGTTCATATACTTTTTCTTTTGATGCCCCCAGCACTTTTGCTAACTTTTCAGCCGTAACAGCTGGATTTTCAACTTGTCTTGGCATAACTAAAACGGTCGGTGCACTTTTATTTGTAGCAAGTGCCACATCATTGCGATCTAGTATCTTTCCTCTTTCCGGTTCAAAAGGAATATTCCGACTCCATAAATCTTTGGCTTTTTCAGTTAGCGTATCCCCAGTCAGCAACTGTACATATCCAAGCCTTGTATCAATAATCAAAAACACAATAAAACCGACAAACAAAACAATGGCTAGCCTTTTACGAACTGTGACTCCTGATACCCGCATATATTAGAACCTCCTCTGAATCGGCTCGTTCCAATATATGCTTGTACAGGATTCACTAGAACTTATTTTCTAGTCAAGTTGCTTATCGTCTTTTTTACTATCAGATTCACTTTTTTCCGTTTCTTTTAACTTATTTAACGTGCTTGAAAATTCTTTAGGCGTTTCAAGTTCCACTTTCAGGTACGTGCCTGCTTTTAGCGGATCGCCTGCTTTAATACTTTGACTTACAACATAACCATTTTCAAGTGCGCTAGGTCGAACGTTGACAAATTCACTAAAGCGAATAACGTCACGATGTGAAAAACCTGTTAAATCAGGCATTGTGGCTTTTCCATTTGTCTTAATGAACACGCGTTGACCAGTGACAATGGTATCAGAAGTAGGTGATTGGCTTTCTACCGTATCTCCTTTACCTATTACAACAGGAACAAGTCCTTTTTGTTTTAAGTCTTTCACGGTACTATCAACTGATTCGTTAACGTAAGATTTAAGCGTAATTTCTGAATCTACCTTTTTCTCTTCTGTTTTCTTTCCGTCTTCGTCTGTTTTTTCAGGCTCCACTCCTAAGTACTGCAGGCTGTTTTTCATCACCGGATTAAATACGGCTGTAAGCGGCGCAGTACCCGTCTCTTGAGGCGTGAGAGTTGGATTTTTAACGGCTACATAGACAAGCAGCTTTGGATCTTTAGCAGGTGCAAAGCCCATAAAGGAAATGAAATTTTTTCCGTGTCCATGCAAGTAGCCTCCGCTAGGACCAGGAATTTGAGCTGTTCCCGTCTTTCCAGCGACGTCGTATCCTTCAATCGCGTAAGGTTTCCCTGTTCCGTCATCAGAAGAAACAACGGTTTCTAAAATATCTAGCGTTTCGTTCGCTGCTTTTTTAGAAATAGGTTGTCCTACTACGGTAGGTTTCGTTTTCTTAATCGTTTTCTTATTTGTTTCATCGACTACTTGTTTAATCACGTAAGGTTTCATCATTTTCCCGTCATTTGCAATGGCAGTAGCCGCTTGAATTTCTTGAATAGGCGTAAAAGCAGACGCCTGTCCAAACGCAGTAGTTACTCGGTCTCTCGGGTACTTCGTCACTAACTTGCTAGAAGCTTCGTTCGGCAAGTCAATTCCCGTTTTATCCATAAAGCCAAACTTGTCCAAGTATTTATACAAACGGTCGGTACCTAATTTTTCGTTGGCTAAAATGGCAACCGCTACATTTGAAGACCTTTGAATTCCTTCATTAAATGTAATAGCTCCCCAGCCGACTCCACCGTTGTGATCGTTAATCGGAACGCTGTTTTTCGTTACTTTATAAGATCCCGACTGATAGCGATCTTCGCCGTTATAGACGCCTGCATCAATCGCGGCTGCTAACGTAAAGATTTTCATTGTTGAACCAAGTTCATAGCTGTTTTCAACAAACGGATTACGATAAGAAGTGATATCACGAATATTTGGGTCAAATGAAGGGCGGTTTGACATCGCCAAAATTTCACCGGTTTTCGGATTCACTACCGTTGCCATTAGCTCTTCTGGTTTATATTCTTTAGCAGCAGCTGTCATTGCATCCTCTAAAAACGTTTGAATTTTTTCATCAATCGTAAGCGTGACGCTGTCTCCATTTTTCGGAGCTACAATTGACTCTTTTGGATCCGGAAGCTTAATTCCATTTTTAGCAGCTTCGTATTTTACATATCCATCTTCTTCAGAAAGCTGCTTATCAAATACTTTTTCAATTCCCATTTTCCCTACGATTTTACCCGTATCATCTTTTTGTGCGTATCCTAAAATACTTGAGGCGAATACACCGTTTGGATAGAAACGCTTCGAATCGCGTAAAAACGTGATGCCTGGGAGATTTAGTTTCTCAATTTTTTGCTTTAGCACGTTATCAATGTCACGTCCGCCTGGGCCAAGTTCGACTTGGAAGACGTCTTTAGACATCATTTTTTCAAGTTTAGACTCATCCATCTTCAACAATGGGGCTAATTTTTCAGCCGTTTTTTCAGGGTCTACTACGTGCTGCGGGTGATCTTTGTCTTTTGTTTGTTTTTTATCTAAAATCGCCACAACCGTATAAGCACCCGTATCTTGGGCGATTGCTTCTCCGTTTCGATCGTAAATCGTACCGCGCTGTCCTTCAATATTAGACGTTCGCGTATGCTGTTTTTGTGCAATTTCGGCTAAAGCTTCTCCGTCTGCTTTGCCTGTCGCTTGGATGTAAAAGAACCTGATGGCTAATACAAAAAAGAGCAATGCAAATATTAAAATTAATATTGCTGCTCCTGTACTAATATTGCTATTTTTTCTTGGCGTAGTCATCGCAATTAATCGTTAACGACTTTTACGTTATTTTCATTCAATTTTAGTCCAAGTTCTTTTGCTTTTGTCCAAATACGATCGTATGCACTTAACTCTGTTACCTGTAATTTTAACTCATTGTTTTTTGCTTCTTGCTTGTCAATCTTTCCATCGAGTGATTGCACTTCTTCACTGATGCTATAAAGCGAAGATTGATTTGAAATGATTTGCACAGATCCAAACAGCATGAGTGCGACAAATCCGGAATACACAATTTTTTCACCAACCGTGATTTTTCTTTTTGTCTTCCGAACAACTTGACGTACCGTCTTTTGCTGCTTCTGCTGCTGATCTTGCTCTCTTACTTTGTATGCTACATTGTTCATTCTCGTCCCCTCCTCTTTGATTAAACCCTTTAATTACACTAATTTCTCAACAATTCGAAGCTTTGCCGAACGCGCGCGCTTATTTTCTTCTATCTCTTCTTCTGAAGGTAAAATAGGTTTTCTTGTAATAACTTTCATTTTAGGTTTAAATTCTTCTGGAATAATCGGCAGTCCATGTGGAAGCTGCGGAACCGTGCTTGCATTTTTAAACGCAACTTTACAAATTCGGTCTTCAAGTGAGTGGAAGGTAATAACACTTACACGCCCACCTTTTTTGATCACATCCATAGCCTGTTCAATTGCATCTTCAAATACTTGAAGCTCATCATTTACAGCAATTCGAATAGCCTGGAAAATTCGTTTTGCCGGATGTCCACCCGTTCGTCTAGCTGGCGCTGGAATACCATCTTTAATAAGATCAACCAGCTCTAGCGTTGTTTCAATTGGTTTAGACTCTCGATATGCTTCAATTTTGCGGGCAATTTGTTTCGAAAACTTTTCTTCTCCGTATTGGAAAAAGATTTTCACAAGTTTTTCATAAGGCCATTCATTTACTACGTTATACGCAGAAAACATTGAGTTTTGATCCATGCGCATATCAAGCGGGGCATCATGATGAAAGCTGAACCCTCGCTCTGGTGTATCCAACTGAGGAGACGAGACGCCTAGGTCGAATAATACTCCATCTACTTCTTCAATTCCGTGTTTCATTAGCTGCTCTTTTAAATAGCGAAAATTACTTTTGATTAGAATAACTCTGTCTAGATACGGGGCCAATTTCTCTTTTGCATTTGCAAGAGCGACATCGTCTTGATCAAACGCAATTAATTTCCCTTTTTCTGATAGCTGTTTTACGATATATTCACTATGACCTGCTCCGCCAAGCGTGCAGTCGACATATACTCCATCCGGCTTAATATTTAAGCCTTCCGCTGCTTCTTTAAGCAAAACAGTTGTGTGATTAAACATTATGACACCTACTTCTTTCTAAACTACTTAGTTATGTATACAAAAAGCAAAAAACGGTGTTTTTCTTTGATATATATACACGTTTATATTATATATCAAAGTTCAACATTATTTCAGCTATTTATATAAGAATTAAGTAGAATTTTGTCTTTTTGTCACAAATAGTGTCATTTTGTTAAAAGTAGGACATATTCGTAGAATAAAATGTAAGGAATATAAGGTTTTTTTGCACATTTAGAAATATATACCTTATAAGGATTCAATTGGTTAACATTCACCTTGTAGACTTTTTCTCTTTTCCAAAATAAAAATCCTGCTTTTCAGCAGGATTTTATTAGACATAACAGACTTTTAACTGGTGATTTAATTCGACTTCAGCACTTAGTAAATCTGACACAAATTGCATACCATAACTGTTTAAATAATACATAATATTCCACATACGTTCTTGTGGAGCGTTGTAGGGACGAAGAGCAAGTTCAACTTGAGCATATTTTGAATGCTTCACATCGTGCTTAATTAGCTGTTTGGATTCGACAATCTTTTGAATAGTTTCAAACTGCTTTTGAATAATCCCTCGATTTTTAAGCATGACTTCATCAAATGTTTTGTCTTCTTTTTGAATATTTTCACGAAGAGTTTTATGAATTTTTTCGAAATCTTCTTTCGCTTTTTCAAAATACATTTCGTATGGGTTGTGAACTTCTGTCTTAAGCCAGTGCTCCCTCTCTGCATCTACGCCTTCGTTCACTACGTTCGAAAGGTCTAACTGAAGTTCATCCATATACTTCTCGATATGTCTTTCTACGATTGCATAGGATAACCTAGGGACCACGGGAGGCATTTTAAAGCTAAATAAAGAAAATGCTTTTTCAAGCTCTGCCCAATACGCTACTTCCCCTGGACCTGCAATAAACGCAAGGGTAGGAAGCAAGTACTCCTGCATAAGGGGTCGAGTCACAACGTTGTTACTAAGAAGCTCAGGCGTTTGTTTAGCAATTTGAACCAGCTCTTCTTTAGACAGCACGAGTTCATTTTGCTTTCCAACAAACTGCTTTTGTTCTGCATCTCTTTCTAAAAGTACTCTGTTTTCGTTGTGTGAATAAAAGAGATGAGCCGTTTCTTCTCCCACTTCAATCATTCGTCCGTATTGTTTTTGAATCTCTTTTTGCTGTTCCATAACCGCTGACGATAATTTGTCATTTTGTTCAATTAACGTCACAAAGAAAGAAGATTCAATGCTGCGTACTTCTTTAGAAGCTGCATCCATTAAAATAAGACCTGACTCTGCGAACATTGTGGTAACCAAATGAGCAAAGAAATCGACATAGGTACGTGATTTATCTAACGCCTCTAAAACAAAGTGTAATACCTGGTTTGTATGCGCCGTTTCGTTAAACGTTTGAAATACATCACGAACCCAGCTTCTACAGGCTTCATGGTCTAGTTCGATTTGAGAAACCATTTGCTTTTTCTTTAAAGAATGCTTTAAAGTTTTCTTTAAAAGCTGGTTTTTATGCTCTGTGTATACATGGTTGATCTCAGCAAAATCATGATCTTCTCCAGCAATCCAAAATACCGGAAGCACGGGCACGTTTAAAGCTTCCTCTTGTTGTTTAGCTAGGAGTACAATTGAAATCACTTTATGAATGGTGTACAAAGGGCCCGTAAGCAACCCCGCTTGCTGACCTCCAACGACCACTACGCTGTTAGGATCTTTTAGCTTTTCAATATTTTCAATCGTCTTAGAAGATGCTCCGTAACGCTTATTAAAATCAAACAGATACTCAGCAAGCTGTTCTCTTGGATAAGACTGCTTTTGAACATCCGCTAAACGTTTTTCATATACGTCTTTTTCGTGTATATTATAATGAAAAAAGGAAAGTGCTTGCTTTTCACCTTTTATGTAATCGTTCGTTAGTTTGTTTCCCGCCTTTAAAGAGACGTCTGTAATCTCCATGAAAGAACTTCCTTTCTTTTCCTAATACTTATATTCTCTACATATAGCTTCATTATCCATAATGTAACTGCTCACGTCTAGTAACATGCTTTACAGAGAGGAAATACGAAAAGCGATTCCACCTATATTTAATACAATATGTGCAATAAGAAACAAAACAAAATTCATCCGAAAGAACCCTTTCGCAATAAGCTTCATTTCTAAGTCATGTTTGACTTTCCAATGTACAAACATCATAATCATTGCTACAACTAAAAGGACTAGCGCAATCAACCACAAAAAAGAGTGCCCGAAAATTTCTACAGCTGCATAATGCACGGACAAAATAAGAAAAACCGTAGTAATGTACGTTGCTATGTGGACAGATTTCCTTTTATTTTTCGTCAGTTTGCGTAAAAGCATGTATAGAATAAAAAAACCAACGAGCGGCAGAGTGACAAACGTCGCAAAAACTCCAGCAATAAAACTTCCCATGTTAATCACCCTTTTCTTCTTCGATTCCTTTTATTGACCCATATAAAAAGTCAACAATAGGCGTCGACGTTCTTTTTTCAGCAGCTTGTGTTTGAATATAGCCTAAAATAGCATCAATTTCTGTCTGCCGCCCCTCCTGTATATCCTTTAGCATAGAAGATTGATTTGTACTCGTGCGCGAACAAACCCCCAGCGCATTTTCCCAATAATTAAAAGCTGAATCCAGTTTTAACACAGCCGCAATCTCTTCATACAATAGACGCATCGTTTTATAAAAGTAGCTGTTGTGAATCAGCTGCCCATTTTTTACCCGATACAGCGCCGTAAGAGGATTGATGAGCGCATTTACAACTAATTTTTTCACCAGCATCGCATACCAATCTGTTTCAATCACCCAAGGAAAATTCACAATTGGCAAGATAGACTCCATTTCTCCTCTGTACGAAGCAATACGGGTTGTTCCTATTCCTGTATGATGGACGTTATCCATATTTGTACGCATTGCCCCGTGTTCAACTGTACCCAAATAGAGAGTGCGCTGCGGGAGATTTTTGAGAATTTCAATATGGCTCATACCGTTTTGGATAAACAAAAGGGGAGTATGTATAGTAAGGGTTTTGATAAAAGGAATAATCTCTTTTAAATGATACTGTTTTACAGTAATAATGATTAAATCTGCTTCTTTTATGTTTTTTTCTAGAGGAATAGCACTGACTTTTTTCGTGTGATGTTCCCCTTGTCTATGTAAGGTAATTCCATTTTCGTTAATACACTTTGCTTGAGTTTGTGTTTTCGTGTACAAGGTTACATCATAATCATCTGATAAATACGCGCTAAACAACAGACCTAATGATCCGCCTCCAATAATACCTATAGTTTTCATCGTATTTTTTGTTCCTCTTTCTATTATTGAGTTTCATTTTAGCAAAAAAATGCTTTGAATTAAATGCATTCTTTAAATTTTACCTATTCATATAGCCCGTGTGATTAAAAATCACCGGGCTTATTGTAAATTATTTAGAATGATCCCGTTTTTTTCTATTATACGGGATACACCGGATGTTTACGACGGCTAAAGGTCACATTCTTTGTTTCATATAATCGAAAGCGGTCAATTAAAGTTCGACGCAGTTCGTTAGCAGGAACGATGTCGTCAATAATCAGTTCAGAAGCCAGCGTGTAGATATCGATGTGTTCTTTATACTCCTGCTGTTTCTGTTTTACAAACATAAACCGCTCTTTCGGATCCTCAATTTCATTGATTTTATTAGAGTAAACAGCATTTACAGCAGCTTCAGGACCCATTACGGCAATTTGAGCAGTAGGCAATGCAATGCAGCAATCCGGTTCAAAAGCTGGGCCAGCCATAGCATAAAGTCCTGCACCATAAGCTTTACGCATGACTACGGAAATTTTAGGAACTGTAGCTGAACTCATTGCTGCAATTAATTTGGCTCCATGTCTAATGATGCCAGCTCTTTCTACTTTGGTTCCAATCATAAATCCAGGCACGTCAGCTAAAAACAGCAAAGGAATATGGAATGCATCGCACAATTGAATAAATTTTGCGCCTTTATCTGCTGAATCTACAAACAGCACTCCCCCTTTAACTTTTGGCTGATTAGCAACAATCCCTACTACTTTTCCATCTATTCGTGCAAGCCCTGTTACCAATTCGGCGGCAAACAGTTTTTTTATTTCAAAAAAGCTCCCCTCGTCAATAAGGGTATCAATTGCTTCATAGATATCAAATGGAACATTTTGATTCTCCGGAATTAGTTCTATTAAATCTTTTGTCTGCTTAGGCTCTTTAGCTTTTTGTACTTTAGGCTTCTCTTGATAGTTTTGTGGAAAGTACGTTAAATAAGATTTGGCATACGAAATAGCTTCTTCTTCAGAATAAGCCAGCACATCACCGCACCCGCTAACGCTGCAGTGCATATGCGCTCCTCCCATTTCTTCTAGCGTAACCTTTTCTCCAATAACGGCTTCGGCCATACGCGGCGACCCTAAGTACATAGAAGCGTTCCCATCTACCATCACAACAATATCACAAAATGCAGGGATATAAGCTCCTCCAGCTGCTGACGGACCGAAAAGCAAACAAATTTGAGGAATGACGCCGGAAAGTTTTACTTGATTGTGAAAGATCCTTCCAGCTCCTCGGCGGTTTGGAAACATATCTAATTGATCCGTAATACGAGCTCCCGCGGAATCCACCAAGTACAGTAAAGGCACATGCAGTTTTTCTGCTACTTCTTGAATCCGAATAATTTTTTCTACTGTTCTAGCTCCCCAAGACCCTGCTTTTACAGTAGAATCATTAGCCATTACACAAACCGTTTCACCGTTTACTTTTCCAATCGCAGTTACAACACCGTCTGCCGGCAACCCTTCGGCTTTATTATTTGCAAACATGCCGTCTTCTTCATATTTCCCGTCATCGAACAAAAGGGCTAAACGATCTCTTACAAAAAGCTTCTGTTGTTTTGCAAGTTTCTCTTTATACTTCTCGGCGTTGCCACGCTCTACTTTTTGACGATTTTCATCATATTTTTTCTGAGATTCACCTGTATGTATCATGATATCTCTCCTTTATGAGTTATGAAATAGTCACCAAAACGTCGCCTTCGTTCACAAAATCCCCCACGGCTATATGGACAGTCTCTGCAATACCAGCTTGATCGCTTTCAATAGGAATTTCCATTTTCATAGATTCTAATACAACAACAACTTCTCCTTTAGTTACACTTGCACCTTGCTGAACAAACACATTAAATACCATGCCTGCCATTGTCGCTTTGATTTCACTCATTGTGGTGCTCCTCCTTTATTTAATACTGTTGATAATAACGATGTGTTATAGGTTCCTTTTTCATATAATTCTTCATTTAACAACTGCTTAAATAGAGGAATATTCGTTTTGATTCCCTCTATGACAGCTTCTGTAAAATATGATTTAGCTAGTTCAATTGCATTTGAACGCGTACGACCAGTAATAATAACTTTTGCAATCATTGGATCATAAAAAGGTGTAACCGCATTCATATTACTGTAGCCGCTATCTACGCGCGCATAGGTTCGCTCGGGCAAGTGATAACCCGTAATTTTTCCCGGAGCCGGTAAGAAAGTAAACGGATCTTCTGCATAAATACGAAATTCAATGGCGTAGTTATTTGCTGCTATTTCCTCTTGCACACGTGGAAGCTTTTCACCGCGCGCAGCTAAGATCTGCCACTTAACTAAATCGACCCCTGCAATTTGCTCGGTGATCGGATGCTCAACTTGCAGCCGCGTGTTCATTTCAAGAAAATAAAAATTTTCGTCTTCATCCACGATAAACTCCACCGTACCCGCATTATAATAGCCGATCGCTTTAGCCGCTTGAACGGCTTGGTTTTGCATGGCTTGTCGCGTACTTTCTTTTAAAGAAAGCGCAGGGGCTTCTTCAATCACTTTTTGATTTCTTCTTTGTACAGAACAATCGCGTTCAAAAAGATGAACGACATTACCATGCTTATCTCCAAACACCTGTACCTCGATATGTTTTGCGTTTGTGATAAGCTTTTCAATAAACATTCCTTCATGACCAAAATATGCTTTTGCTCTTGCTTTTGTTGAGGCATATACTTGTTTTACTGCTTCTTCGTTATCGCAGCGCACCATCCCAATTCCTCCGCCGCCTCCGCTTGCTTTTAACATAACGGGATATCCAATTACCCCCGCTACTTTACAAGCCTCTTCAACTGACGTCACATCGCCTTCGCTGCCGGAGACAACAGGTACACCCGCTTCTTTCATCGCAGCGCGGGCAGCGATTTTGTCACCCATCATCGAAATGATTTCGGGAGAAGGACCGATAAAACAAAAACCTTCATCAATCGCTCTTTTAGCAAATGCACTATTTTCCGATAAAAATCCATATCCAGGATGAATGGCGTCTACTTTTTCTTCACGACTAATTCGCAGCAGCTCTTCCACATTCAAATATGACTTTTGCACAGGAGGCTCTCCAATTCGACGTGCTTTTGTAGCCGCTTGAACATAAGGAAGTTCTGCATCTGCATCGGAATAGACAGCCACCGTTTCAATGCCCATTTGTTTGCATGTATGAATAATACGAAGAGCAATTTCTCCTCGATTTGCAATCAATATTTTTTTCACCTTTCTCTCCCCTTTCCTCAAATTTCTACTTTCCCCCATATAATTCTACAATAATTTTAAAACTCCTCTACAATTTTTGAAAACGCTTTCTATTTGAATTTCCCTTTCCTTTTGCTTTCTTTCTAAAAAGTGATGCTTATAGTAATGTATTCTTCGTATTTAACTGAAAGAATTCATTTTTCCTTATGCGCATTGAATAATCATTCAACAATCACGAAAACAGAATATTTTGTATTTTTGTTATATAATATTAGACGAACGAACCAAGCCAGTTCGTTCGTCTAGCAAAGAGACATAACAAGGGGGATATGGGATGAATTACGAAGTGAAGCATTTAAAAATTAATTTTAAAACGCTAGAAGAGTTCAAGAAATTCAAAGAATATGGCATTCAAGAACTTTCAATGCTAGAAGACTTACATGCTAAGATTTCCGATAATGAAATAAATTCTCCGTTTTACGGCATTTATTTTGGAAATAGCTTAGTGGCTCGCATGAGTCTCTATAAGCGAAACAAACAGTACGATCAATATTTCGAGCCGCCTCAAACGTATATTGAAGTGTGGAAACTTGAAGTGCTCAGCGATTTTCAGCGCAAAGGATTAGGTCAAACGCTCGTTGAATATGCCAAATCCTTTCAATTACCTATCAAAACAAGCCCACGAGTAAAATCGAGTGATTTTTGGTCAAAAATGGGATTCGCACCTGTAACGTATGATATCGATCGTGATTTGGGAGAAAACCCTCTTATTTGGCTACCAAACGGTGTAAGCGAACAAAAATAAACAGCTGATTTCCAGCTGTTTATTTTATATCTATGTGGTATATATGATCAACATGAAGTAGGGAGCATTCAAACTATCGCTTTACTTTTGAACTTTTTCTAAATTTAAATTTTTATCCACTTGAAATTTTACTTTTCTACTTTTTTCATCCTCTTTTAATACAACCATTTTACGAGCCCTCTCCATAATTTCGATAAGAGCTTTATAGTCATCTTCCACAATTAACAAGTTGTTTTGCAAAGCTTTTTTTTCTTTTTCCAAAATCGTTACTTTCTCTTGTAAACGTTCAATCTTTTGCTGCAGTTCTTCATTAGCTTCGAGAAGCTCTGACGAGTGTCTTTGCCCTTGATCTACATTTTCTAAATATTTAATTACCTCATTAAGCGAAATATGTTTCTCTGCTTCCATATATGATAAGCGTGCAGGCTGCTCGTCATCTTTTGAAACAGTTCTTGCTTTTAATTCTTTTCTCTGTTTTTTCGCAAGATCAATACCAGTCTTGTATTGTTTGCGCACAAAAGAATTCCAGCGGAAGCCACAAGCTGCTGATGTTCGTGTAAGTTTCTTCCCCACTTCTTCAAATGCAGCTAGCTGAGTGCCACCTTCACGTATATGACGCAGTACAATTTCTGCGAGTAATAAATCTTCATCATGAGTCCATGCATCTTGACGAGAAGAAGTCATTTTTCTATCCCTCCTTATCCGTACTTATTAAATGAATATGCACCTACTAGATAAGATAGACTATTGTTCCTCTTCTCAATCAAGAAAATCTTTCATATACTTTGAAGCAAAATGGGAAACCCGTGATTCTTTCATCTTTCGCTTATTAACTATATTGCTATGGAAATGCAGTTCATAACTATGTTTTTTTAACGATGACCTTTTGAACCGCTTCTTCATGCTCAGGCGACTCCCACAATATCGAGCAGCGATGAATTTCTTGTTCCATCCGATTCCAAACCCGGCTTTGCTCCCATTTCTCAATAGCGATTTCTTTGTAAGCTTGCAATACCTGGGTCGGTTTATGAGTGATAGGCGCTAACCATTCCTCACACCTCATAGTTAGCTCTTTAAACGACGTGACATAGGAAAGAAATCCAATCTGCTTTGCTCGTTCTACTCCATACAGCTGAGCACTGTAGATCATTTCCATGGCTTCTTGATAACGCAGCTTTTCAAGAAGAATGGTCCCTCCTCCCCAGCCTGTTGTAATTCCTAAATTCCCTTGAATAAAGCCCATTTCGCTATGTGTTGCACTTATACGGAAGTCACATGCAATCGCAAGCTCACATCCCCCTCCAACCGATGTTCCATTCAAAAGGGCAACTGTTGGTTTTGGGATTGTTAAAATCTCATAAAGAATTTTTCCCATTTTCGTTAACATTTGAGACGCCTCTTTCGAAGTCTTTAGCTCATGAAATACGCTTAAATCTCCTCCACTGCAAAATGCATCTGAACCAGCACCTGTAATTACAAAAGCTTTTACTAACTGATCATGTTTCACATAATCTACAGCTTGCTGCAGTTCATTCATCACATCATAATCAATAGCATTACGCTTTTCAGGACGATTAATCACAAACGTAGCAATGCCTTGGCTTGTAGTAAACAGCTCGCTTTTTTTCATGCTTTTTCCTCCTTATAGACAAGGTATGAATCCTTTTACAACAGTAATTGTTTATTTAAAAAGAGTTCTTGTTCTATAAGAAAAATCCTTCTCTTCCAAAGGGCAGAGAAGGAAAAAAGGCAAAAAAAATAAAAGACCCTTTAAAAGGGTCTTTTATTTAAATAAGCAATTATTTGCTTACTACGTCATTTCCTTTGTAAGTACCACAAGCTTTACATACGCGGTGTGATAGTTTCATTTCACCACAATTTGGGCACTCTACCATACCAGGAACTTGTAATTTAAAGTGCGTACGACGCGTTCTTTTCTTCATTTTAGATGTTCTTCTAAAAGGTACAGCCATTATTCCCACCTCCTTAAAAGAATTTTAAAATCATATGAAGGCCCGAAAGCCGGATCTTCGCATTTTTATTTCTTTTTGTCTTTAAAGAAATTTTCGAGTACGGCTAAGCGGGGATCTACTTTTTCCTGCTGTTCTTCTTCGGTAACAACTTCCCAGTCTTTTCCTGACTGTGGAGCTGCTCCTGCCGCTTGCTGATTTTCACTAAATACCTGCAGAGGAATTTCAACAATAATTAACTCTTGAATCAAAGGTTGTAAATCAACCGTTTCTCCCTCTACAATGCGTACTTCAGCATCTTCTTCATAATCAGCATTCACATTCAATAAAAACGTTTCAGTTGCGTTAATTTCAAATGGATACGGAACGTCGACTAATGTACGAGCACAAGGCAACGTCATTTCTCCTGAAATTTTAAGGTGAAACGTTACTTTCGAAGAGCTAATGTCGGCTCTTCCTTTCACGTTTACATCTGACATTCTACGAATTTGAGGATCAGCATTCATAAACTCTTTGCCGTCAATCACTTCGTCAAATGTTAGACCTTTATTTTGCAACTGATACAATTGATGTATTGTCCATTTCATTGTTAATCACCTCAAGGCAACAAAGGTTATTATAGCTTTCACAAGATTATTTGTCAATATTTTTTCTTTACACTATAATGTACTTAAATATGCTTTTTTGTAAAAATTTCTTACTTTCATAAAAAAATGTTTTTAAAACAAAGAACTAGACTAAAAATAATAAATTAAAAGGAGACATTATGCAAGCAGTTGGAATAATTGTCGAATATAATCCTTTTCATAACGGACACGCTTATCATTTGCAGCAAGCGAAACAACAAACCGGAGCAGATTGTGTGATTGCTGTGATGAGCGGGCACTTTTTGCAGCGCGGAGAGCCTGCTCTTGTATCGAAATGGTCCCGCACAAGAATGGCTTTAGCTGCTGGTGCAGACTTAGTCGTTGAATTACCCTATGCTTTTTCTACTCAAAAAGCTGAAACATTCGCAAGCGGCGCTATTTCTATTTTAGAATCTCTTCACGCTGACTTTGTATGCTTTGGCAGCGAAAATGGCCATATTGACTCATTTACCCGCACCGCTGATTTGCTCGAAACTCATGAATCAGAACTATCCGCTTTAATTCAACAAGAGATGAAAAAAGGAAACAGTTATCCAAAAGCCGCTTCCAATGCTTTCTTACAGCTTTTCACGGAGGCTCCTATTGATCTATCTCAGCCAAATAATGTGCTTGGAATGAGCTATGTAGCTGCCATTAAAAAACAGCATGCATCTATTAAACCATATACAATCACTCGAATTCAATCACATTATCACGATGATTCACTGTCTTCCTCTTTTATTTCAAGCGCTACAAGCATACGTAAAGCTATTTTTGACACCAGCAGCCATGGGGACCTGAGCAAGCATATGCCAGTTAGTACAGCAAACGAATTAGCAGCTTACAAACAAGCAAACGGACAGTTTCATCATTGGGAGCACTATTTCCCATTTTTAAAATACAAATTATTAACTACTTCGCTTTATGACTTACAGCGTATTTATGAAATAGAAGAAGGTATTGAACATCGGCTGCTATCTTATATTTCTTCATCTACTTCATTTGAAGATTTTTTAACAAATGTTAAAACGAAGCGATATACGAGAACCCGTCTACAGCGCATGTGCGTTCATCTTTTAACCAATACAACAAAAAGTGAGATGCAACAAGCTGATCCTTATATTCGCTTATTGGGAATGTCAAAGACAGGACAAGGCTATTTAAAAACAATTAAGAAAAAGCTGTCCCTTCCTATTGTATCCACTGTCTCGCAATGTAAACTAAAAGAAATTGATACCGACATTAAAGCGACACATGTTTATAGTATGCCGTTTCAGGAGCCTCTGCGCTCTCAGTTTATGAAACAAGAATATACGCAGCCTCCTATTATTTGGCCATAAAAAAATCGTCTACAAGAGACGATTTTTTTATGGTTTCAGCTTTTCTAAATAGGTTACGGCATCCGAAAATGAATCCACGGGTACAATTTTCATATCACTGTTTATTTTTTTAGCTGTCTTCACTGCTTCTCGGTAGTTAGAGCCCGCAGCCCCTTTTTCATTTGGTGCAAAGAAAATCTCTGCTCCTTCTTTATCTGCCGCTACAATTTTTTGCGAAATACCTCCGATTGGTCCTACCTCTCCTTTATCATTGATAGTCCCTGTACCTGCGACTCGGTGGCCTTTTGTCATGTCCTCTTTAACAAGCTGATTATAAATTTCAAGCGAGAACATCAGCCCTGCTGAAGGCCCTCCTATTTTTTCAGTATCAATATGTATATCGGGCTTAACTTTTAATTCTTGGTTTGTTTCTAAGGCAATTCCTAGGCCTACTCGTTTCGGCTCGTCAGGAAATGCTTTAACTTTTAGAGTATGTTTGCTTTCTTTGCCATCTCTTTTTACATAAATTGATACTGAATCTCCTGCTTTTTTAGTCGATACGTAGTTGATTAAGTCCTCAGCAGTTTGAATTTTTTTCTCGTCTACTTTCGTCACTACATCTCCAACATGAAGTTTTCCATGTGCAGGCATATTTTCTACAACATATGTAACATATACGCCTTTATTGAGATAGGAAACGGTCTTTCCAGCTGCTTCGTATGCTACTGAAATAGCGGCATTTTTTGACGTATCCATCATATGTAATTGCCTTGTCGAGTAATCTTCATCGCTTTCACCTTGCTGCAAAATTTGCTTTGTAGGGAAAATTTCATGAAAGTCCTGTATTTTCGCAAGACCATATGAAAGAGGAGTTGCTCTGCCCATTCTTACAGTTGTAAGCATAAACGTCCCTTTTTCATGGTATCCATCTTCTACCTTAATGATAGGCGCAAGTTCTTCTGCCATTCCAGGCTTTGTAATGTAGTACGGCAAAGGATAAAAACAAAGCATTGCCACCACTGCAATAACAGCCAAATATACCAAAATTCTAATTCTAGATTTCACTTTTTTTGTTCTCCTTCCAATGATCAATTGCTTGTAGGATAGAAGGCAACTGCTCATGTGCTGCTTGTTCACCAATTGAAATCATTTCTTGAATGTTTGTAAACGCTCGGGAACTAAAAGTATCGAGATTAGGACGAATCATAATGTCTGAAGCAATGGTCCGATGAGCTACTAGCTCATCTTGCAAAATATCTAAACTTTGCATAATGACATCGAAAATGGAGCTGATTTCTGCATTCACTTTCGCTTTTGATACATCGACTCCAATAACAATATCAGATCCCATTTCTTTTACAACCGATACAGGAATACGATCCACTACCCCGCCGTCTACAAGCAATCGTCCATCAATTACTTCGGGAGCAAAGATTCCTGGAATTGAAATACTTGCTCTCACCGCTTCAGCGATAGGTCCTTTTTTAAACACCACTTTCTCTCCTGTTTTCAAATCTGTCGCTACAATGGCAAACGGTATAGATAGCTGTTCAATGGTTCTATTTTGCGTAAAGGTGCGAACCAACGATTTTACTCTGTTGCCTGTAATAAATCCCATTTTGGGCACGGTAAAATCCAAATAATACTTTCGTTTGAACGTTAGCGCCATTTTATAAAGAGTTGTCAGTTCAATACCCGACGCATATAGTGCACCAACTAAAGCTCCCATGCTGCTGCCAGCTAGAAAATCAATAGGAATGTTATTTTCTGTTAGCGTTTTGATTACTCCTAAATGTGCAAAACCTCTAGCTCCACCTGAGCCTAACGCAACTCCTATTTTTGGGCTTTCCACTTTACCTGCCCCCTCGTTTTACCTTATAGACTTCTAAAAATGTAAAAACATTTGATGAGCTTCTCTATCATTGTTGCCCTGTCTTCGGTAGGACTATTCTTCATTTTCTATTTGTTCATTTAGTATGAAGCTAAAGATATGTTTTGCTCAATCCACGGTGGTTATTAAGCATTATACTATACTGAAGGTTGTTTTAAGAAATTCTTACTCTTCGCTTGCTGCGCATACGTTTTTTTACTCCTTGACTATCCTAGAAGTGCATTGATTTATGTATATGAATTGTATTTCCAAATGTGACAAGACGCCTTTTTATTCAGTATGAATTTATTTTCTCCTTACTCATAGGCATAAAGTCGATGCATAGCTTCGTATATTGATATATAGAAGAACTTGTACATTTGCCTAAAACTCCTCATTTCATTCGTATCAAAATGACGTGAGCTTAGAAAAGGAGATGAATCGTTCGTTGAATAAATCGATGGTGAAAACACTTCTGCTCGGGACGAGCGTAACGCTTCTCGCTATTGCGCTTATTGTATATCCAAAAGAAGCGCTAGAAGGTTCAGTAAGAGGTCTCAACACATGGTGGAAGGTCGTCTTTCCTTCTCTGCTGCCCTTTTTTATTGTTTCAGAAATGCTTATTGGGTTTGGCGTAGTGAAGTTCATTGGAATCTTATTAGAGCCGTTTATGAGGCCTTTATTCCGAGTACCTGGAGTAGGGGGTTTTGCTTTAGCAATGGGCATGGCTTCTGGGTTTCCTTCAGGTGCAAAAATCACTTCCCGGCTGCGTCAAGAAAAGCAGCTAACAGCTATCGAAGCTGAAAGACTCGTATCATTTACTAACTCATCTAACCCTATTTTTATTTTTGGGGCTGTGGCAGTTGGCTTTTTTCACAATCCAGCTGTCGGTATCATATTAGCTCTCTCTCATTACATAGGGAATATTTGTGTAGGACTGGTGATGCGTTTTTATGGATCAGCAAAACCGAAAGGGCAAGTAACTCAAAAACCTTCTTTATCGTTAGCTTTTCATGAAATGCATAAAACGCGTTTAAAAGATAAGCGTCCTATCGGGAAGCTTCTAGGAGATGCAGTTACTTCTGCTGTTCAATCTCTCTTAATGATTGGCGGTTTTATCATTTTATTTTCTGTATTAAACAAACTTTTATATGTTACTCATATCACGGCCGTTTTAAGCAGCGGTCTAGCTTATTTATTTTCCCTGTGTCATATAGGGACTGAACTCAGCCTTCCCTTTATTTCAGGGCTTTTTGAGATCACGCTAGGAAGCCGTCTAGCAAGTGAAGCACCAGACACGCTGCTGTTTCATCAAATTATCATCGTTAGCTTTGTACTAGGCTTCAGCGGTTTCTCCGTTCAAGCACAAGTAGCTAGCATACTCGCCGAAACAGATATTCGATTTTTCCCGTTTTTTATTGCACGCATTTTTCACGGCTGTTTTGCGGTAGTATTCACTATCTTTCTATGGGGTCCTCTTCGAGAATCCATTACTACTTTTCAAGCATCTGAAGGAGCACTGCCGGTTTTTTCTCACTTGGAGTCCGTTACGATTCTATCGCAGTGGCTAAACGTGTACGGTCCGCTCTTAACGATTTTTACGCTGTGCTGCTATATTTATATATATTCAAAACGAACGTTTCTTCATCGTTCCTAGTAAAAAAAGAACGTGACGTTTTCTTATCGGCAAAGAAAACATCACGTTCTTTTTTATCTTATTTTTGAGACAGCTGCTCAAATTTTTCCGCAAGCGCTTCTCTAACAGGGGGAGGAACTAATTCAGAGATATTCCCGCCATATTTAGCTACTTCTTTTACAATACTAGAACTTAAAAACGAATATTGATTATTTGTCATCATAAATAACGTTTCGATTTCTTTATCTAATACGCGATTTACAGATGTGATTTGCATTTCGTACTCAAAATCCGATACTGCACGCAAACCTCTTAAAATGGTCTTTGCCTGCTTTTCTTTTGCATATTCCATTAATAATCCGCTGTACGACTCTACTACTACATTAGGAAGTGATTTTGTTACTTCTTTCAGCAAAGCTACTCGCTCTTCCCCTGTAAATAGAGGACTTTTTGAAGAGTTATTTAAAACAACTACATAAATCGTATCAAATACATTTGCGCCTCGTTTAATAATATCAAAATGTCCATTTGTAACTGGATCAAAGCTTCCTGGACAAACAGCTATACTGCCCATACGTATCCCCTTTCTACATCTAACAGCTCATTGATTTATTCAACTGATTCTTCTTTTTTGTATGTATAAATAGAAACACCAATGATACCGTACGTTTCGCTTTTTATTTTTTCAAATAAACCAATCTCATTATCTAAATGTACATCATGAGAATGCTCTGCTACAATAATTCCTGTTTTTGCTAGAAGGTTTTCTTCACTTACGGTTTCGATAAGCGCTTTCAACTTTTGTGCTTTATACGGTGGATCAAGCAAAAGTAAATCGACAGTCAGCTCCCTTTTCTTTATCGCTTTCAGTGCACGTTCTGCATCATTTCGATACACTTCAGCGCGGTCTTCTAACCGGCAGGATGCTAAGTTTGCTTTAATCGTCTGAATCGCTTTGCCATCCCGATCCACAAAAATGACTTTATCTATTCCTCGGCTTAGAGCTTCAATTCCCAAGCCACCGCTTCCACCGAACAAATCAAGAGCTGTTCCACCTTCAAAAAACGGTCCAATCATATTAAAAATAGCTTCTTTCACCTTATCTGTTGTAGGGCGGGTTGAGTATCCTGGAACCGCCTTTAACGCATGGCCTTTATATAAACCTGCTACTACTCTCATCCTTATCACTACCTTACTTTTACTTCCTTATTCTTCATTATCCTAACATATTTTGAATTACAAAGACTAGCAAAAATCCTCAATTTATTCAATGCTGGATACATTCTGTGCAATAACCCAGCAGCTTGCTTTTATGCTGGACTTTTACGACCGTCTCCTTAGATATACTGATTCTTTTCTAAAAGATACAACTATGAAGATCATTCCGCATTTCGTTCATAGAAGATTTCCTTTACTTTAATATGTCATAATAAACGTAAATTTACCCTTTTTCTCTGTCATGTTATCAGTCTTTTATGTTTTAAAAATTGAATTTCACAAGACAGGTATATGAACGTTTAAAACGGACATACTGACTAGTAACAACATCATCTAACCGATGTTGTTGCCAACCGCGGAGAAGACTTACGTTTCCCCATAAGTTCTTCCTCCGGTTTCTCCTCTCCCTTTGCCTTCATCAAGGTGCTTGTAATCGCAGAGGTGATTACACCCCTTTATTGAAGGGCCCTACAATGAGTAGTTGTAGGGATTTTTTTATTTACTCTTAAAATATTCAGTGATACATTAAACTACGTGAGTTTGCTTTTTTAATACATAAAGGGGGAAATACATATGATTCAGCGTTTTATTGAGCTCGGAGAAGGGTATTCAGATATTTATGAGCTGTTAGAGATTGTCAAAAGCAACAAACATCGTCTTGCTCATCTTATTATGCTGCGGACAGTAAAAGAAGATCGACAAGTAGCTTCTTTTGTCGCTGTCTTGCATCCAACAGCTGAAGGAAATTTCCAACCGCTTTACGTTTGCCGAGAAGGAATTGTTTTAAAACAAAACGACAGCAAGCGCGTTGAGTTATTTAAACAAGCTGCTGAGGAAGCAGGGAAAGAAATTGTGGTACTCGATGTCAAACCATCTACTACCTTTCCAGAAACAGCGCTATACTATCAGCATCTGATTGGCATTTTGCGAATGAACCGCTTTATTCCGCCGATGCAGTAATCTCATCCCTGCCTATTCGTTTGCTAAAGGGGAGTAAAATAAAAAAAGGAATGTACATCACATTCCTTTTTTGTTTAAATTCCTATCTTATAGTCATATTCCTTTGCTTTATCAGGCTTCGAATTTTCGAATTCTGTTTTTAAAAACGGCCGATAAGAAGGATCTACTTTCTTCACAAAAGGTAGAGACTGAAGTTTATGGATTGTTTTTTCAATGCCATCTTGGTTGCAATATAAGACAACATACTTTAATTCTTTCGATACGTAATGTACATTTCCGTACTTGCGCAATGCTTTTGCTTGCTTAACAGAATGCACATACGCCACAATTCCTTGACGTTCAACAAACATATTTAGTTCCCCTTTTGCATACGTTATATTGGTTTTCTTTATCATAAATTCTTTTATATGAAGTAGGTGCTTTATGTATGAATTTAGATGATATTTGGATGCTCTTTCTTACTCATTTTAACGAGCACACAGCTATTGAACAAGTCATTTTCAAAAAAATCACAAATATACCCTTCTTGTATATAAACACATCAATTGAGCGTAGAAAAATAGATGAGCTTCTAGAAGCTTCATCTATTTTTGCTACATCCAATACGAATGCTACGTGGCGCTCGACTTTTGTCAGAAGTCAGCATCTTACTTATGTCTATCAGCATAGGTTTTACGTTCCACAGCGTAAAATGGCCTGCTGCGGAAATTCCTGTGCTGATTGCATTCGATTTATACAGTGAACGGCTTATGCGCTGCACCCACAGCTTCCACCAGATCCGCATCCACCGCCGCAGCTGCTTCCCGTATCAAAAAACGGATTTCCCGTTGGTACTTTAACATGCTCGGAAACAGCTTGACCAAGGATAACGCTAATTTCATCAAGCAGCTTTTGTAATTCATTTTCTGCTTTTTTGAACGCAGCGATTGTCGCGTGTAAATCAACTTGACGCTTTACATCACGTACTTGTCTCGTAATGGTTTTATAATCAGGATGATATTTTCCAAATCGCTGAACATCCTCATACTGTTCCTTTATTTTCACAAATTCAGCAATTAATGCCTGTGCATGTGAATCTTTTTTTAATCTATATAAACATTGACGATAGTTCTCGGCTACGTCTGATTGTAACACCATGTTAGCTACATGATCAGACTCATCGAGCAATTCAACAGTTCTCATTGTTGTCAGCATAGCTGTGCACCTCCGCTTTTATCTTATCACGTTTTGGATCTAAAGAAAAAGAACTTGCTAAAACAGCTTACACTGATTTACTACAAGTTCTACTTTTTAACTATATAATTTCAACCGTAAAGGTATTCCTCACTTGATAACTTTCTTCTTTAGATTTCATCAGTTCAATCGTAACCGTATGAGATCCTTTTGGAAGATCACTTAAAACAAAGGCTGCTTGCTTCATTTCTTTAAATGGTTTTCCATCTACTGTGATTTGAAGAAATCCACTCTCTGTTGAAAATGAAAACCCGCTTAGAATACATTCAACGTACACGTTCTGCCCTTTCACATGCTGATGTACCATCAGTGAAGGTTTTGCATTCATTGCACCAAACGTTTCAGCTGCCCGCGGTTGAGAGGAAGTTTTAGTCTCAGGTTTTGGTTTATCATGGTTGCATCCTAGCAGAGAAACTACACATAAGGCCGTCGTTAATAGTAAGCGCATAATACCATTCCTTTATCATTCGTTTCTCCATAGTGTTTACAAACTCTTTGTTTTTACTCATGATATGCAAAAATCTCTGCATCACTATGTATGCAGAGATCATTGATTTTTCATGGACTGAAACATATGAAACATCATGTTTGCCATTTGAATTGAATTCGAAAATTTTTCAACTTTATGAGGAATGGTTTGTTTATAGTAGTGTTTGGATTCTAATTCAAACTTCTCCAGTTCTTCAGGATTTCTAGATAAGCGCCGGTACCACATTGGCTGTTCACGAACGAAGTCGTTAAGCTTAGGACGAGACTGCATATATTCGTATATATCTTTTCTCATTTCGTTTAATCTTTCCTAAAGCCAAATGGATTCCCTGGCCCGGAAGCTGCTCCTCCACCTGATGGCTTAGATGGTTGAAATTGCTGCAGTACTTGTTGAATATTCGAAATCGCTGAATTTACATTCGTGATATGATTTTGCATTTGATTCAAGTCCATGTTTTTCAGCGAGGATACAATTGTACCCATAATATCTTTTTTCTCCTCTGTGGCAGCAGCCGGTTCAGCCTTCGCACTTTCTTCTGAACGATATGCCTCCCACATTGGATCTTCTGCACCGAATAAATACCAATCTTCATAAAGCTCTTTCCACGTTTTTTGCTGCTTTCGAACCTGTTCCACTAATTTTGGATGTGATTTTACAAATTGCTTAAATTCCACAACGGACGGATGAAGCTCTCGTTTGGTTTCCTTCACAGTCACTCACCTCATACTTAAATATAGCCTACTATATCTTAGAAAAAGAGAGCTCGTTTCGTGCGTCTATTTCAAAAATTTTTTATAGCTGTTTTTTTGAAGAAGCACGAACTGTGAACCAGTATGTAATGAAGATAGATAAAATGCTTAGCCAAAATGTAAAATAACCAATTTCAGACATATACGCATTAAGCATGCTGTATCTTGGCATCATAGAAAAAACGTAATCAATGATATCATTATGTACAGCCCATACAGCGGCAACAGCTAAATGCCATAATTTAATCCGGTAAAACGGTACGTATAAAAGCCCTTGAAAAGCCATTGCTGCATGAGAAGCCATTAACATAAGCATCATCCAATCAATGTATCCTGTCAACACATAGACCAATACATTCATTACGACGGCCCAAATCCCGTATTTAAACAGCGTGATCATTGCTAAAGCTTCAAACAGTGAAAAATGCTTTCCAAGTAAAAGACCGATAAGTACAATAACAAAAAACAAACTTGCCGTTGGACTATCAGGCACAAATAATAAAAACTTCTTAGGTGTTTCCGCTAATTGACTTCCATACCAAATATATCCGTAGATTGTTCCTAATATATTCACAATCAGCAAAAGCGTTAAAAAACGCTTATCTTTTAAGGTATACCATAACCAAGCCATTTAGAAAGTCTCCTTTACATTTGATCTCTTCTTTATTATGTACAGTTTTTGAACAATAGCAAGCACCTATCTCATTGATGTAAAACACAGCATTAAATAAATTCAAAAAAAAACCAGCCCCTTGGCTGATTTTCACTATTCTTTCCCTAAGTTTCCGACAAATTCCGAGAGCGTTTTCAATTCTTTATCTGAACCTTTGAAAACACCTTTTGGCATATTGCCTTTACCATTTTTTGCGATATTGGCGATTTCTTCAGGAGATAGATCAATTCCTGTTAAAGCTGGAGCCGCAGGGCCTCCCTGTAAGTTATCACCATGGCAGGTCAAGCACGTTTGCTCTTGCATGATTTTGTAGCCTTCTGAATTTTTGTCAATCGCTACTTCTTCTCTAATTTTCCCTTGCTCTTCACGCGCTTTCCAATCCACCTGTGTCGCTGACTGCCACGTTAGGAAAAAGACTGCTGCTATAGCCAAAAGCATGAATCCTGTTGCAAACGGCCTCTTAGCCGGTCTTCTTTCTGGTCCTCGATCAATGAACGGAGCAAGCATTAATGCGCCAAATGCAATCCCTGGAATAATAAATGCACCTATAATATTATATGGACCAGAAGCAAATGAATATTTAAGCAATTGATATAGAAACAAAAAATACCAGTCAGGAAGAGGCAAGTACCCCGTATCAGTCGGATCGGCAATACGTTCAAGAGGAGATGGGTGAGCGATGGTTAAACATAGATAACCGATTAAAAAAACTGCCCCTACCATCCATTCTTTCAATAAAAAGTTTGGCCAGAATGCTTCTGTTTTCCCTGGAAATTCAGAGTAATCTTTTGGAATATTGGGTTTTCGTTCTGCAGGAACACGTGAATCTCCAACAAACTTCATCCCTTTACCACGATGCATGTTCTCCCTCCTTTTTCTCACTGTTCTAGTGAAAGTACGAACAACGGAGTATGTGCTTGATGCATATGATGACTAGTGTGATTGACTAATTGAATAAAGCGTATAAAATTTTATAGTGGTCCTGAAATTCCTTGTTTGCGAATCATTAAGAAGTGGGCACCCATTAAGCCAAGTAGGGCTCCGGGTAAAAAGAATACGTGAATGGCGAAAAAGCGAGTTAGTGTTTGAGCACCAACGATGTCTGGATGTCCTGAGAGTAATGTCTTCACTTGCTGGCCTATAATCGGTGTGGATTCAGCAATTTGCAAACCTACTTTCGTTGCAAATAGCGCTTTCATATCCCACGGCAACAAATAACCTGTAAAACCTAAACCTAACATAACAAAGAAAATTAACACACCCACAATCCAGTTTAACTCGCGGGGTTTTTTGTATGCTCCTTGGAAGAAAACACGAAGTGTATGTAAAAACATCATGACGATAACCAAACTTGCTCCCCAGTGATGCATACCTCGAACAATTTGTCCGAAAGCGACTTCATTTTGCAGATAATAAACGGATTCCCATGCATTTTTTATATCTGGTACATAATACATGGTTAAAAACATACCTGATAAAATTTGAATAACGGTAACAAAAAACGTTAATCCACCAAAACAATACACAAATGCTGAAAAGTGATGTGCAGGATTTACGTGTTCTGGCACTTCATGATCGGCCACATCTCGCCATAAAGGAGTAATATCTAGCCGTTCATCCACCCAGTCATAGATTTTATTCAACATTTTCTATGCCCCTCCTTGTGGTTTGGCTTTTCCTAGATATAACGTACCGCCTTTTACCTTTTGAACGTATACATCTAACGGTCCCATCGGTGGTGTCCCAGGTACATTTTTACCGCTTTTTTCATACATTCCCCCATGACAAGGGCAGTAGAAACGATGTGGATAGTTTTTGTCACCAGCCCAGTTAACCGTACAGCCTAAATGCTTACAAATTGGTGACAGCGCGACGATTTCACCTTTATCAGTTTTGTACACCCAAGCCGATCTTGGTTCTTCTGATTTATGCCACGCATCCACTTGCTTGATTTTAAAATCGACACGTTTCGGCTCTTTTGTAATGTCTTTAACCTGCGCTACAGCTACTAAATCCTGACCCGCTTCTTTTTCCAAAATTGGGTCTACTGCAAAGCGCACCATTGGCATTAACATTCCAGCAGCCATAAATCCTCCTACACCAGTGAGCGTATAGTTTAAAAACTGTCGTCTTGATACCCGATCACCCATGCTTTTCCCCCCTTTAAAAAAGTTCAGTCCAGAGAATTTTGGACACATGATGGACCATTCTATTAAACTAGGACATAATCATGATATATTAATATTTCTGGAAGGTCAATACAATAAAAACCTAAAACATGGAAATAATCTTTATTTTTCTAAATTTTTCGTTATTATTTTGTTTGCGCTTCCATTACTTATTTTATAGCCTTTTCATATACTCCATTTCTCTACAAAAATCGGCAGAAGCTGTTGAACTTGTTCATGTATGAGCGTATACTTATGCGACTCATCTATATGCTCAAGCGGTAAAGCGGGTATCCAAATGCAGTACGCTCCTATTTCTTTTTCATACTGCAGCCAGTCTCGGTCGCTAGTAAGCACAAAAAGATGTTTGACTTCATTGTCATTTATATGCTCATTCCAACGAAGTAATGTTTCATAAACAGCAGCTACTCCATCTTTTTTTAAGTATGTAAAACTAGGTGTTAAAATCACTCTTCCTTTAAATTGTCTCTCTAACTCTTCAGTAAGAGCAGTCGTATATTCACTCATAGATGCAGTAAGCTTTAAATCTTCTCCAAAATCAATTGGAATGAGTGGAACTAATACGGTATCAACATAACTTTTGGATTGTAGATACACATCCATTTCCTTGGCCTGAAGCTTCAACTTCCTTCTCCTCTCAGCAAGCTCGCTAAAGCTTGTCTTATTTATTTTTCAAAATGAATAAGAAGATAAAAAAAGAGATTGACCTTTTTCTAAGAAGCTAGCCAATCCCTCGTTTATCTACTGTACATAATGGTTATTTAAATATTCGCTTAAGCGCTGAAATTCCTCTTTATCGTTTTCATCTAACGCTTTATCAATTAGTTCCATGATTTTTGATCGTTGAAACTTCTGAATAGATTCTTCCAATATTTGCTCAGCTAATACTCTGTCTTTTTCATTTGTTTGATTAGCTTTTGGCATATACGGATTGTCTTCCAGTACAGCCACATATTGAGGCGATGAATACAACGATCGGAAGTTTAATTGAATATAAATGTCTTCTTCTCGATTCAAACGAATATCATGAAATGATTTTTCTGCATCGGTTGTCATGATATTTTCTTTATAAAAACGAAATGGAGGGTCTTCCACACAGTGCGTAGACATCACCATCCCGCGAGGACAAAACTGTGCTTGCTCAACGAAGTGAACTCGTTTCATCAATTGATCATGGCTCATCAAATAATTTAAAATCCATACACATTCTCTGCGCTTCAGCTGATAATTCGTTAAAAACCAGCGAACAAATTCTTTTTTCTCGTTGACAGTAACAGGGGTCGTCATATTCTCACTTCCCTCCTCTGTGTTTAAACTCTCAGTTAAAACACCTTTTACAGTTATTTATTCCACACGGCAGCAATAAAATCCTCTGAACTATTATTTATTCTTCTAATTGAAATAATATGTCTTGAATTTCATCTACTGTTGGATCCATTGCTAATAAAGCTTGGAAAATCCCCTTCGCTTTCGAGCGCTGTCCTTCTTCTAATAAGAAGTAACCATACTCTTCTAAAAACGCATACTCTTCTTTAAAAACAGTATATGCAGATTCGTAGTATTTTAGCGCTTCTTCATAATTTTCTAATTCCTGATGAGCTTTTGCTAAATCCCATTCAAAATGAGGGTCATGCTCATTATATTCTTTGGCGTGCTCGATATTCTCTACTACATCTTCATACCTCTCTTGACTCATATAAAGTTTAGAGAGAGTTAAAATAGCTTCAATATATCCTGGATCTAGTGCAATCGCTTGTTGAAATGCCGATTCAGCCTCTTCTTCTAGACCGCGCTTTAATGCTATTTTACCTTTAAAAAAGTAAAGTTCTTTTTGAAATTCATCCTGCGCAATACCTTCGTTGACAGCCACCGCAGCCTCTTCTAGCATCTCTTCATGTTCATATGATTTTGCTAAATATAAATAAAGAGAATGGTACTCACGGTCTAACTCTTTTAGTTCTGTGAACTTTTCAATAGCGGTCTGATAATGACCTGCTTGATACGCTGAAATCGCATATTCAAATAGTGTGTTAATCTCAAGCTTATCTTTTAGCGCTTGATCAAAGTAAGGAAGCGCTTCTTCGAACTGGCCGATACCTGCTAAACTTTCAGCTAATCGCTGACGAAGATCCGTGCCGTTAAATTCTTTTTCTGTTTTTAGCAGCGTTTGATAAAAAGGAATCGCCTTTTGATAAATTCCTTGACTGCTGTAAAATTCACCGAGCCCAAAATCTATAACGGGTTCATTTGGAAGCATTTTTTTCGCTTCCATTAACTTTTGCTCACTTACTTCACTAAGGCCTTGCATTTGATATAGGTCAGCTACAAGAAGCAGAGCTGGCACGTAGTTATCATCTTCGCTGCTAATTTGATTTAAAATATGAATTGCTTCTTCTTCTTCTTCTAAATCAATAAGCATTTCAGCTTTTAATAAATACAGCTCGCCTTCTTCTGGGTATTTAGCGATGAGCTCGTCTATTAAAGGAAGCGCATCATTCACCAGTCCCCACTCCTGAAGCTGTTCAGCCATTAAAAATTTTTCTTCGTCTGTAGCTTTATCTTTCAATTCATGAATAAGGGCAAGACCTTTTTCAATTTCATTGGATTCTACGTAACCTATCGCGCGGTCTAGTTCTTTCACACACAATTCTCCTTTATTATTACATTCACTTTTTATATAAAAATAAAACGAATTAATTTTCTATTTTTTCTAAACGGAAGCAAGAACACATGCTTCTATACACCATGATAAAATAGTTTGAGCGTTTGTTCAACAAATCAATTTGAATACGCTTACATTTTTTAGATAAAAACGAGATTGAGACATGAAAATTACGTTCACCCTATCAATAAAAAATCCGAACGAGTTGGATTCTCTATCAAGAATATCAATTCGTCGTTCGGATTTCCCTTCAACCAAAATACGTTTGTCCCAGTCTCTTTCTTATTCGCTTAGTTTATCAAGATCTTCAAAGAAAGTAGGATAGGATACGTGAATAGCTTCACTTCTCATTAGTGTTACCTCTCCCGTTGCAATGGCTGCTGCTACCGCAAGCATCATTCCAATTCGATGATCTCCATAGCTGTCTACTTCACCGGTTCGCAGGGCCGTCTTGCCTTCAATGATGAGGCCATCAGCTGTTGGAGTAACAGAGGCACCGAGCTTGCTTAGCTCCGTTGCAACCGTATCGATACGGTTCGTTTCTTTTACTTTTAATTCTTCGGCATCTTTAATAACTGTTTTCCCATTCGCCTGAGTCGCCAAAAGAGCGATCACTGGAATTTCATCAATTAAACGAGGAATTAAATCCCCCCCAATTTCAATCCCTTTCAACTGAGACGTTTCAATCGTCAAATCGCCAATAGGCTCTCCATTTTGAATACGTTCATTAGAAATTGTAAGGTGTGCACCCATTTGCTGAAGCACATCAATAATACCTGTTCTTGTAGGATTGAGTCCGACGTTTTTCAAAACGATTCGGCTGTTTGGAACAATGGCTCCTGCAACAAGAAAGAACGCGGCTGAAGAAATGTCACCAGGTACGTATACATCCGTTCCGCGCAGAGATTGTCCTCCTTCAACGCTTACAGTCGTTCCATCTACCTCTACGTCTACTCCAAAGGCGCGAAGCATACGCTCTGTATGGTCCCGTGATGTAAAAGGCTCGGTTACTTTTGTTGTGCCTTCCGCATGAAGTCCCGCTAGTAAAATCGCTGATTTTACTTGTGCACTTGCTACAGGAGAATGGTAATGAATTGCTTTTAAAGCTCCTCCTCGAGTGGATAAAGGCGTATATTGGCCGTGCTCACGCCCATCAATCTTTGCACCCATAGAGCGCAGGGGCACCGTAACGCGGCTCATGGGACGCTTGGCAATCGACTCATCTCCAATTAGAGACGTATGAAATGGCACACCTGCAAGAATCCCAAGCATTAAACGAGTAGTCGTTCCTGAATTCCCTACATCTAAGATGGAAGTAGGTTCACTTAACCCTTCGATACCTTTACCTTCTACTTCGACATATTCGCCTTCTCTTTTAATCGATACGCCCATCTTTTCAAAACACGAAATCGTACTTAAGCAATCTTCCCCTGCTAAAAAATGATTAATCGTTGTTTTCCCTTCTGCCATCGCTCCGAACATCACAGCTCTGTGAGAAATCGACTTATCTCCAGGAATAGAAATTTCTCCTTGGAAAGATGAAAGATTCGTTTTTAATTGTTTTGCACTCATTTCATTCACACCTTTCGTACATTAAGAAATAAACGTCTGATATTGATGCTGATGGAGACACGCTCTTGCCCGTTTTCTATCTTCCTCTGTTTGAAAGCTCAAGCGTAATACTCCGTAGATGTCTTCTCGTGTTTCTAAAATTCGAATGTTTGTAATACTGATTTCATCTTCTGCTAGATAACCGGTTACTTCTGAAATAATCCCCGGATAGTCAGGAACATCCACATAGAGATCATAAAAGGATGGAATCGCTCCTTTGGTTCGTACGGGAAGCTGATCTCTAAATTGTTTTGCTTGTGAAAAATATGTATAGATATCGTTCGCATCTTTTCGTTCGATCATATTTCGCACGTCGTTCATTTCTTCAAGCCAGTGGTCAAACATTGAAAGAAGCGCATCCTGGTTATGAAGCAAAATATCTCTCCACATCGCTGGACTGCTTGAAGCAATACGTGTAATATCACGAAACCCTCCAGCTGCAAGCTGCGAAACTAGCTGATTGTCTTGTTGGTAATATTCTGCTTGATGAACAAGGCTTGCAGCAATAATATGTGGAAAATGGCTAATGACACCTGCTAATTTATCATGTTCTTTTGGTGACATCACAATAATTTTAGCTTTTGTACCACTTAGCAATTCCTTTAAGCTGTTTAAAGCCTCCGAAGAAGTAGAAGATGAAGGTGTTAATACATACATTGCATTTTCAAATAAATGAGCTTTAGAAGCAGCTACTCCGCTTTTATGAGACCCCGCCATTGGATGACCGCCGATAAACTCAATGCCTTTAGAAATAAGAACCTCGGCTGTCTTCACTACTTCTTCTTTTGTACTTCCTACGTCTGTTACGATGACAGACTGTTTGAGCGTAAAATGTTCGAACTGTTTTAGTACTTCCGCTGCTTGGGTGACCGGAATGGCAATAACAATATAATCCGCTTGCTCAGCGCCTTGTTGCAAAGAAGAAGCCGCTTGGTCAATTACGCCTAGAGTTTTAGCGAGCTCCAGCTGCTCTTGATTAATGTCAAAACCTATTACATCAAGATGATGATGCGTCTTTTTTATATTAAGTGCAAGAGATCCTCCAATTAATCCCAGGCCTATAACAAAAACATTTTCTTTCACTTTCCTTCACCTCATTGTACATATGAAGATGAGAGTGTGAAATCACACTCTCATCTTTTACTATATTAGATATTAAGCTTTCGCCGTTTCTTGGTTAACAAACTGCTGAAGCAATTCAATGATTTGTTCATTTTGTTCTTTTGTTCCCACCGTAATACGAACGGAAGTTGGGAAGCCTAGTGCATTCCCTGAACGAACGATAAATCCGCGCTCCAATAAAAATTGAAACACTTCATCGCCTTGACGACCAAAATCAATTAGAACAAAATTAGTGAAAGACGGATAATAGTTTAAGCCATTCTTATCACAGAAAGCATAGTACTGCTGCAAACCTTCTTCATTTTTCTTTTTACACTCTTCAATGAACGCTTGGTCTTCAAGAGCAACGATTGCTGCTTTTTGAGCCATGCGGCTTGTATTAAAAGGTTCACGAGCCGGCTCAATTTTTTGTAGCAATGATTCGTTTGCAATACCGTAACCAATGCGCAAAGAAGCTAAGCCGTATGCTTTTGAAAATGTGCGAAGTACAATTAAGTTTTCGTATTCATTCAAAAACTCTATCGTATTCGGATAGTCGGCTTGATCTGCTGCATACTCAAAATAGGCTTCATCCATAACGATTAATGTATGCTTAGGAACTTGTTTCATAAAAGAAATTAACTCATCGCCCTTCACATACGTTCCCGTTGGGTTATTAGGGCTGCATACCCACACAATTGTCGTATTTTCATCAATTGCACGAAGCATAGCATCTAAATCATGATCTCCGCCGCGCAGCGGTACTTCACGGATTTCTGCACCTTCAATTACGGCATTGTGCTTATATTGAGGAAATGACGGCGTCGGCATGACAGTATTTGTATCAGCCGATAGCAAAGCTCGGCAAATAATTTGAATGACTTCATCAGACCCATTTCCAAAAATCAGCTGATCTTGCTCTACGTCTACGTGCTTTGCTACTGCTGCACGCAGTTCAGCTGCATAGCCGTCTGGATAAAGCGCCATATTTTCGATTTCTGCAGCAATCGCCTCTTTTACTAAAGCAGAACTGCCGTAAGGATTTTCATTAGACGCTAATTTTACGACGCGATCTAAATTAAATTCACGCTTTACTTCTTCAATTGGCTTACCTGGTTTATATGGAGATAAAGTTAGTAATTGTTCTTTTACCTTCAACGTGTTACACCTCGCATTTTTGTATAGGCGAAACGATGGATGCAACATACTCCTCAATTTGATTTAATCCGTCTCGGCGTGTATCCTTATTTAAAAGAACTTGTTCAAGCTGGCCAATTTTATTAACAATTGCACTTCCAATTACAATGCCGTCGCTATGTTCTTTTAACACCTCTACTTGTTCACTTGTTGAAATTCCAAAGCCGACGGCAACCGGTATAGAAGCTGCTGCTTTCACATCTTCTAAAAAGGTGCCAATATCAGCTGGCAACGTAGAGCGAACCCCAGTAACGCCTAAAGACGACACGCAGTATAAGAAGCCCGTTGCATCTGCAGCGATTTTTTGAATACGCTCTTTAGATGTAGGAGCAACCATTGAAATGTACGCAACTTTATTTTCAGCGGCAAGCTCCCGGATACGGCCACTCTCTTCGTACGGTAAATCCGGAATTAGCACTCCATCTATTTCATTTTCTCGCATTAACGCGAAAAAGGATTCTAAACCTAATTGTAACACAGGATTAAAATAGGTAAAGAGAATTACCGGTATTTTCACACCTTTTTTTCTCATCACCGATACAAGCTTAATGGCTTTTGAAATAGACATACCGCCAGATAAAGCTCTTTTGGACGCCTCTTGAATAATTGGACCATCTGCTAAAGGGTCGGAATATGGTACGCCCAGCTCTAAAATAGAAGCACCTTGCTTTTGCAAAGCCAAAGCAATATCCACCGTTGCATCTTCATGAGGATCTCCTGCTGTAATAAATGGAATAAACAATGTTTCATGTTTAGGTAGTCTCGCTTCAAACGTATTCATGTTCTTCTTCCTTCCCTTCTAGCAAGTTTACTAATGTATGAACGTCCTTATCTCCTCGACCTGACAAGCAAATTAAAATTGTTTCTTCTTTCGTCATGCTTTTAGCCAGTTCAAATGCTTTTGCCAGCGCATGGGCGGACTCAATAGCCGGAATGATTCCCTCTGTTTTCGCCAGCAGCTGAAGAGCTTCAATTGACTCATCATCCGTTACACTTTCATATTCTACTCGTCCAATAGATGAAAGGTGAGAATGCTCTGGACCGATACCTGGATAATCCAAACCTGCTGAAATAGAATAAGGCTCTGTAATTTGACCATTTTCATCTTGAAGTAAATACGTGAGCGTTCCGTGGATAACACCTTTTGTGCCTTTAGCCATTTTAGCAGCATGAAGAGCTGTATTTAGTCCTTTCCCCCCTGCTTCTACCCCAATCAAGCGTACATTCTCTTCTTTAATAAAATCATAGAACATACCGATTGCATTACTGCCGCCTCCGACGCATGCCACGACAGCATTCGGAAGTTTTCCTTCTACCGCTGTAAACTGTTCTTTTGCTTCTTCTCCAATAATTTTTTGGAAATCTCGAACCATTTTAGGATAAGGGTGCGGTCCAATGGCCGAACCAATTAAGTAAAAATGATCTTCACAATGTTGAACCCAGTAGCGAATTGCTTCATTTGTTGCATCTTTTAGCGTTTTTGTTCCAGAAGTTGCAGGAATGACTTCCGCTCCTAGAAGCTTCATGCGAAAAACGTTCAACGCCTGACGTTCAATATCTTCTTCTCCCATGAATACTTTGCATTCCATTCCGAACTTTGCAGCTACTGTAGCTGTGGCTACCCCGTGCTGACCCGCTCCTGTTTCAGCAATAATTTTTGTTTTGCCCATTCGTTTAGCAAGTAAAATCTGTCCAATGGCATTATTGATTTTGTGAGCACCCGTATGGTTTAAGTCTTCACGTTTTAAATAAATTTTTGCCCCGCCGAGCGTTTCGGTAATATTATCAGCATATGTTAAAGCCGTTGGTCGCCCAGAGTAGTTAACAAGTAAAGATAGATACTCATCTTTAAATGCCGGATCTTTCATTGCTTGATTCAAAGCTGCTTCTACTTCTTCAAGTGGTTTCATTAATGTTTCAGGTACGTATTTTCCGCCAAATTCACCAAAGCGGCCAAATTCATCAGGATGATTGTATGTCATAGTATGATCTTCCTTTCAATCTCTATAATTTTTGTATAGTCCTTCGTTCCATTTGTTTCAATACCGCCAGAAATATCAATCGCCCCAGGCTTATAGGGTAACAAGTTCTCAATGTTACAAGCATTGATTCCTCCAGCAATAAAGCATTTTTTACCTAACCTTTGGGCAGCTGATTCATACTGAGGAACGAAGCTCCAATCAAAAGCGACGCCCGTTCCTCCAAATTGTTCTTTAACCTTGCTATCAATTACATACCCGTCAGCTTCTTCATATACATGCATTTGCTGCAGCGTTTCTTTATTGTGAGGGAGAGCTTTCCACACTTCATATCCACGCTGCTTTAACTGACGTACCTCCGCAGCTGTTTCTTGCCCGTGGCACTGAATTACATCTAAATTTGTTACGAAGGCAATTTCAAGTATTTGATCTACCGGCGTATTCACAAATACCCCTACTAGTGAGACTTGTTTTTTTATTTCATCCGTTACAAACTCATTTACTCGTTCAGGCTTTACATATCGTTTACTTTTTGGGTAGAAAATAAAGCCAATGTGAGTAGCAGCCGACTTTTCGATTAAAGCTATATCTTGTTTTGAGCGAATCCCACAATACTTAATAAGCATATTCACTTTCCCCAAACAGCTTTTCAATCGCTTTGGTTTGATTATCCTGTCTCATAAGCGATTCCCCTACTAAAATAGCTTTTGCTCCCGCTTCTTTTACGTAGGAAACATCCTCGTATAAGTAAATGCCGCTTTCACTCACTAACAGCTGATCTTTCGGAACATGTTTAGCGATTTCTTTGGTCTGCTGCAAGCTGGTTTCAAACGTATGAAGATTTCGATTATTAATGCCAATAATCTTCGGGATAAATACAGCTAGCAGCTTTTCAAGCGTTTCTAAAGAATGCACTTCTACTAAACAATCTAACTCTTTTTCAGCAGCTTGAAGATAAAGCTCTTGCAATTTTAATGGTTCAAGTGCTTCTCCAATGAGTAAAATAGCATCAGCACCGATTCTTGCACTTTCTTCCACTTGAATGGAATCAATGATGAAATCCTTGCGAAGCACAGGGATAGAGACATGCTGTTTAATGTCACTTAAAAACGTTCGATGTCCTTGAAAATAGTGCTGATCTGTTAACACAGACAAAGCATCTGCTTTCCCTTTCTCGTAGGCTTTAGCAATTTCCACAGGCTGAAAATTCTCTTTTATTAATCCTTTAGAAGGCGAGGCTTTTTTCACTTCTGCAATAAGAGCCAACTCGCGATTTGGGTTTGATAAAGCGTCTAAAAATGATCGTTTTGCAACATTTTGCTGTTCGGGCAACTGTAGGTTTTGAATTTCTTCTTTTTTTGTTTCAATAATTTTATTGAGCATGTTCAACCACCTTTTTCGATTTCAATCGTTGTAATTGCGTGTATGCAGCACCTGATTCAATTGTTTCTAAAGCTACAGCTACTCCTTCTTCAAAAGTAGAAACGTTTCCGCTAACGTAAATAGCTGCAGCAGAGTTCAACACGACTGCGTTTTTAGCAGTTACATTACTTTTATTTAAAAATAGCGATTCAATAAGCTCGGCACTCGATTTCGCATCTTCTACCACCAAGTCTTCAAGCTTCCCTCTCTGTAAGCGTACATCCTCTGGTGCAAGCGTATATTCTGTAATGACATTGCCCTGTACTTCTACAACATCCGTTACATCCGTGGCACTGATTTCATCTAAACCGTCCCTGCCTGCAACCAGAAGGACGTGGTTAGCTCCCAGTACAACAAGCGCTTCTGCTAATTTTCGTGCAAGCTCAATGGAATAAACGCCAATTACTTGCTTTGTACAGTTAGTAGGGTTTGCTAATGGACCTAATGCATTAAAAACGGTTCTAAACCCTAATTCCTTTCGAGTAGCAGCAACGTGTTTCATAGCAGGGTGATAAAGCGGCGCAAATAAAAAGGACATGTTGAGGTCAGCCACCGCATTTTTCACTTCTTTTTCATTTCCTTGAATCCATATATCCAGATGTTCTAACACGTCTGCACTTCCGCTTTTAGAAGATACGGCGCGATTTCCGTGTTTCGCAACCTTTACTCCCGCAGCAGATGCCACAATCGCACTAGCCGTCGAGATATTAAACGTAGAGGCCCCGTCTCCTCCCGTACCGCATGTATCTACTACGTTTAATTCTTCTAGAGAAATAGCATTCATATTATTTTTCATACCTCGGACAAAACCAACAATTTCATCGACGGTTTCTCCTCGGTACGTTAAGATGGTTAGCACGCTAGCAATTTGAGCTGCCGGGACTTTGCCGTTCATAATATCATTCATAATTTTTTCTGCTTCTTCCGCTGAAAGTGACTCACCGCGCAAACACTTTTTTAACAATTCTTTAAACATATACATCCTCCTTTTTATCGTAGATGTCTTGGGCTAATTGAATTGTTTTGATTAAAGCGCTAGCTTTATTGCGGGTTTCTTTCCACTCAAGCTCCGGTTTTGAGTCAGCAACCACTCCCGCTCCGGCCTGGATATAAGCGGTTTGGTCTTTCAAAAGAATGGTACGAATCGCAATGCACGAATCAATGTTTCCATCAAATCCGAGATATGCTACGGTTCCTGCATATACATTTCGCGCAACTGGTTCAATTTCATTTAAGATTTGCATCGCTCGCACTTTTGGAGCGCCAGATACGGTACCCGCTGGAAATGCAGAAAGCAGCGCATCAATGGGATGTACTTTTTCGTCAAGGCGTCCTGTCACTTTAGAAATCAAGTGCATGACGTGCGAAAAGTTAACCTGCTGCATTAATACTGGCGTTTGGACACTTCCATACTGTGCAACTCGGCCGATGTCATTTCTTGCTAAGTCCACGAGCATATAGTGTTCTGCCCGCTCTTTTTCATCGTTAATTAAGTCTTCATACAAGCGCGCATCTTCTTCTGCATCTCTGCCGCGTCTTCTCGTTCCTGCAATTGGATGAATTTCTAAATGGCCGTTTTCAATTTGAATCAATCGCTCAGGGGAACTTCCGATCAACTCCACTCCCTTTACTTTCACGTAAAATAAATAAGGAGACGGATTAACTAATCGCAATACTCTGTAAATATCAAATCCAGCTACGGTCGTATCAATTTGAAATCTCTGCGACAATACGGCTTGAAAAACATCTCCGCTTTTAATGTATTCCTTAATTTTTTCCACATCTTGCACAAATTTATCTTTTTGGTATGACGATGTCACGCCTTCAAAGCTAACTTCGCGCTGCTCACTTTCAAACATCATTGGCTTTTCTTTCACCGTCTGCGCTATTCTTTCAACATATCTATTGATTTCTGCTAGAGCTTCATCATGTTTTTCTTTTTTCTGCTGTTCTTTATCTTGCTCATCAAGCTGAATGTAATGAATCACCATAAGCTCTTTTGTTTGGTGATTATAAGCGAGCATCGTTTGACAATAGATAAAGTGAAAAGTAGGCATGTTCAAATCGTTTTGGGCATGTACGTTTACTTTTTCAATTTGCGATACTGCGTCGTAGCTGATAAACCCTACTGCCCCCCCTTTAAAAGGAAGTGCAAGGTCTGGTACTTTCACTTTCAGCTCTTGCTGAATTTTACAAAACACCTCTTTAAAGCTGTCTCCTTGCAGCATAGGCTGAAGCTGCTTGTTTTTTGCTAGATAGGTTCCGTTCTCTTCTTCTACATACAAAAATGGATTTAAGCCAATAAAAGAATAATTGGACCATGGTGATGATTCATCATTACTTTCAAGCAAATATACGGCTTCATCTTTTACTTGCTGAAAAAGATCAACAGGTGTCATGCTATCGATAAATATTTTTTTTATGATTGGAATGGTTAAATACTTTGTAGAGTCTTCTAAAAAAGAAGTATACGTGTTCGTCATATCTTTCAATCCTCCATTTCATGGAGAATGAGAATAGATGAGGTTATATAAAAGAGGATATAATAAATAAACCCAAAGACACATCAAAAATGGGCCTTTGGGTATACGAATGGTAAAATTCACTCAACTAAACTCTGCTCAACTGTCTCATTCTCGTCTACCCTAATCTCAACTAAACTGTCTATTGTTTTCTCATAACTAAAATCTCTAAACTAACTTGTTACCAATTGTAGTACGTTTCAAATTCATTTGTCAACTACTATCTACTTGGCTTTTGAAGAAACTACGCTTGAAGCTCTTCATTCAGCAGCTTAAGAATCACTTCATCTTCTACTTGTTGAACAAAAGGTTTTCCTATGCCTTCAAGCAGTACCATATGAACATTGCTTGATTTGGACTTCTTGTCTGCTTTCATTCTCACGAGCAGCTTTTCAGCTGAAAGGTGGTTTGGAACAGACGTCTCATAGCCAAATTTTTCAAACCATTTCGCAATTTCAGCTACAGGGAACTCGCTTTTCCCAAGCGTATTGCTGACTTTCATAGCAAATAGCATCCCAATGGCTACGCCTTCTCCATGACTGATTTGTCCATAGCCGCACTCTGCTTCGATCGCATGACCTAACGTATGTCCAAAGTTCAGGTGAGCGCGAACGCCAGCTTCTGTCTCATCTTCTTTTACAACAGATGCTTTGACTAAAATACCGCTTTGAATAGCATAAATTAATTTTTCACCTTGTAAATCAGTCAGCGATTGTATATTTTGCTGAAGCCATTCATAAAATGCTTCATCGTGAATAAAAGCGTGTTTAATCACTTCTGCAAAACCGGAACGCCACTCTCTTTCAGGAAGCGTTTTAAGAAGATCAATGTCATAAACAACCGCTTCAGGCTGATAAAAAGCGCCAATCATATTTTTTCCAAGCTCATGATTAATGGCTACTTTACCACCTACAGCACTGTCGTGAGCAAGAAGCGTCGTTGGCACTTGAATAAACGAAACCCCTCTCATGTATGTAGCGGCTACAAATCCAGCTAAATCGCCAACTACCCCTCCGCCGAAAGCAATAACGAGCGCATTGCGGTCAAGCTGCTGCTCGAGTGCAAATGTCTGACAATCGTAGTAATGTTGAAATGACTTTGCATGTTCACCGCTTGGTACTACGTATTTAGCCACTTTAAACTGCGTCTCAATCGCTTTTACAACCACTTCTCCATAATATGAATCTACAGCTGAATCAGTGATGATTAACACGGACGACAGATTAGGTTTTACACTCTCAATAATAGAAGGCAGCTTTTCAATTAATCCATTTCCTAAATAAAGAGGATATGTTTTGGATAAAGTTTGAATATCAATTTGCAACATTAAAACTCCCTCGCATGTGCACGCATTTTCTCAATATTTTCAGCAATTAAATCAATTCGATCTTGTCCAAACTGTTCGATTAGCGCATCAGCCAATTCCCAAGCTACAACGGCTTCTGCTACAACGCTTGCTGCCGGCACAGCGCAGCTGTCTGATCGTTCGATGCTTGCCTCGAAGGCTTCTTTTGTTTCAATATCAACACTTTTTAACGGCTTGTAAAGCGTTGGAATAGGTTTCATTACACCTCGTACTACAATTGGCATACCTGTTGTCATACCGCCTTCAAAGCCGCCTAAGTTGTTTGTTTTACGAGTATATCCATTCTTTTCATCCCATAGAATTTCGTCATGAACTTCGCTTCCTGGTCTGCGAGCCGCTTCAAATCCAATCCCAAATTCAACGCCTTTAAATGCATTGATGCTCATAACAGCTGCAGCAATCTTCGCATCTAATTTACGATCGTAATGAACATAGCTGCCTACTCCTGCTGGCACGCCTTCAATAATAACTTCTACTACGCCTCCGATAGAGTCGCCGTTTTTCTTAGCATCATCGATTGCTTGCATCATGTCTTTCTCAACAGCTGAGTCAAAACATCTTACTGGAGAAGCTTCAGTGACTTCTTGAAGTTCCTCTAAGCTTTTGTATTGAGGCGGATTTGCCTGTACCCCGCCAATTTCTAATACATGTCCAGCTACAGAAATCCCGAACTGAGCAAGGATTTGACGAGCCACAGCACCTGCTGCTACCCTTACAGTTGTTTCACGAGCTGAAGAACGTTCTAATACATTTCTCATATCGCGATGACCATATTTAATAGCGCCGTTTAAATCGGCATGCCCTGGTCTTGGTCTTGAGATTTTACGCTTTACTTCTTCTGATTCTTCTTCAGAAATTGGCTCGATGCCCATAATTTTTGTCCAGTGTTTCCAGTCGTTATTTTCTACCGCTAACGTAATAGGAGATCCTAGCGTATAGCCGTGGCGGACGCCGCTTAAAATTTCCGCTTGATCTTTTTCAATTTGCATACGTCTTCCGCGACCATGACCTTTTTGTCTTCGCGCTAAATCTGTATTGATGTCTTCGGCTGTTAAAGGAAGCCCTGCCGGAACACCCTCTAAAATAGTAGTCAACTGTGGACCATGTGATTCTCCTGCTGTTAAATATCGCATAATCGTACCTCCGCTTAATATGTATTATTCGTCAGAATTTTTCCATTTTTAAATATGACTATACCATACTATAACATAAGAATATATAAAAAGTTTCACCTCAGCTTGTAAGAAATCGCTTCAGGTTATCTCAATTAAATGGTCTTTACTTTTCTGTAAAAAAACGTATCAGCCGTTTCAAATCCATACTTTTGCGGAGTAAAAACCTGCTCTGTGCTCCCTACAAATAAGATGCCGCCAGGTGCTAAAGCTCTGCTGAATTTTTCATATAAAGCATGCTTTGCTTCATCTGTAAAATAAATAAGCACATTTCGACAAACAATCAAGTCAACGTTTTTAGGAAAAGAGTCTGACAGTAGGTTATGTTTTTGAAAAGTAACTGTTTTTTTGATTTTTTCATCTAATAAGTACCCGGTTCCTCTTTGTTGAAAGTACTTATTTTTCATCGAAACAGGCATTTCCTGAAGTGAACGTTCATCATAAAAGCCTATTTTTGCTTTTTTTATCACTTTTTCATCCAAATCGGTCGCCAATATAGAAATACGCGAAAGCGGAAAAAATGTTGATAAAACCATCGCTAGTGTATATGGCTCTTCTCCTGTTGAACAGGCAGCGCTCCACACTTTCAGATCTGTTTTTCCTTTTACAAGAGTCGGTAAAATTTTTTGCTCCAATATGTCCCACCGCTGATAGTTGCGATAAAACTCTGACACGTTAATCGTCATCCGATCTAAAAACTCCTCAAGCAGTTCGTTGTTACTGTTCATTGCTCGATAATATTCAAAAAAACTAGAAAAACCTTTTTTTTCATACAGCGAGGTGAGGCGGCGGTGCATTTGAGACTGCTTATATAGTGATAAATCAATGCCTGTTTTTATTTTTATTTTCTCCACAAACGCGTCGTATTCATCTATCATTTTTGACTCTCCTTTCTCATTCCTATACGTTTATGTTAGACGTATAAAGAAATAAAACCTTTATATACGCTTATCTTCTTATTAATATATCGGAATACATTATGAAAATGTTTATGTAGGGAAATCTTTGCACTTAATAGCCTAGAAGCCTATTTATAAACACATTAAAAAAGACGAATGAAAATTCATTCGTCTTTTTGCGCTATCTAAATTAGTAAATCCAAGCGTCTGCGTCTTTTTTATAGAAAGTCAGCTCTTCACTTTCAAAGAATAAGCTGATTTCACGCTCCGCACTTTCTGGTGAATCTGAGCCGTGAATAATATTCTTATCCACAATCAGTCCATAATCACCTCGAATAGTTCCAGGAAGCGCTTCTTGAGGGTTAGTTTTCCCTACCATTTGACGTGATACTGAAATCACGTTTTCACCTTCCCATACCATAGCAAAAACTGGACCTGATGTGATAAATTTCACTAACTCACCGAAGAAAGGTTTCTCTTTATGTTCACCGTAGTGTGTTTCAGCTAATTCCTGCGAAATATGCATAAGCTTAGCTCCAACTAATTGAAAACCTTTTTTCTCAAAGCGAGAAATAACCTCACCAATAATGCTTCTTTGTACCCCATCTGGTTTGACCATTAAAAACGTTTTTTGTATCATTTTACTCTCCACCCCTGAAGTTCATGATATGTAAACAAGTTTTGAAAGCGCAATCACACCTCATGAAGATATTAACATTGTTTCGAGCAGTTTACAACTTATGAAAGTAAATAAAATCAAAATTTCCGTTTTCCAATGTACTTCGCAATTTGATGCAGCGTTTTTTTCGCCTTGTTTGGCGGCAGTTCTTCTAAAATGCTCATCGCTTTTTGCAGATAACGATCGCTCATCTCAAATGAACGTTCAATGGCGTTAGAAGATTTAATATCAGAAATAATTTCATTGATCAGCTCTTGCTCATATTCCCTCTCGAAAAGCTGTTCTACTTTATCTCGAAACTCAGCATTTTCAATGGCATACAAAACTGGCAGCGTAATATTTCCTTGCAGTAAGTCGCTGCCAACTGGTTTCCCAAGCTGTTCTTCTGATGAGATAAAATCTAAAATGTCATCGGTAATTTGAAATGACATTCCCACGTAATATCCAAACCAAAATAAACGTTTATGTATATCTTCAGGAGCTCCCGCTGCAATTGCACCTAACTGACAGCTTGCAGCAATTAGCAGTGCCGTTTTACGTTTAATTCTACGCAGATACACGCGTAAGTTTTGGTTTAGGTTGTATTTGTCCTTAATCTGTTCAATTTCACCGAGCGTTAATTCCACCATCGTATTAGATAAAATTTTATGTGCTTCCACATCTTTAACCTCACTCATAACTTCAAGCGCACGGGCAAAGATGTAATCACCTGTATACATAGCAATACGATTGTCCCATTTTGCCTTAATTGTTGGTTTTCCGCGTCGCTTATCAGCGTCATCAATAACATCATCATGAACAAGAGACGCCATATGAATCAGCTCAAGCGCTACTGCCACATGTTTGATTTGGTCGATGTTGTAATGCCCAAATTTAGCTGCCAACAAAACAAATACAGGGCGAATTCGTTTCCCCCCTGCTTGTAAAAGGTGAAGAGAAGCATCTGTGATAAGTGTTTCATCGGTATGAACAGTTTGTTCAAGTTCTTTCTCAATAAGGGTAATATCCGTATTCAAAAAAGCGTACATCATTTTTAGTTTCATTGGACTCACCTTGCATTATATATTCATTCTTTACTCCTTATCCTACAGGCTGTTGCACCTGTAGGACAAGCTTTTTCTCTTTTATCGTTTGTACCCTAGATGCATCGCTGCTACTCCACCTGTGTAAGATTTCACTTCAACATCTGTCAAACCGGCTTCACGGAACATATCAGCCAATTGCTTTTGACCTGGAAAGTCCCTAGCTGACTCTTGAAGCCATGAATATTCATCGTAGCTTTTAGCGACCATCTTTCCAAGCGCAGGCATAATATACTTAAAATAAAGCAAGTACATTTGTCGGTAGCCAATCATCGTGGGCTGAGACGTTTCAAGGCAAACCACTTTTCCGCCAGGTTTTACGACGCGCTGCATTTCCTTTAACACTTGAAGGTAATCGGGCACGTTGCGCAGTCCGAATCCAATCGTTACATAGTCAAATGAATTATCTTCAAAAGGAAGCTCCATTGCATTGCCATGTAGTAAGGTAATATTTGAAAAAGGTGAGTTTTTTACTTTCTCTTCACCAATCTTTAGCATATTCTGACTAAAATCCAAGCCAACTGCCTCTCCTGTTTCTCCAACTGCTTCAGCCATAGCTAGCGTCCAATCCGCAGTTCCGCAACAAACATCTAAAGCCTTTGTTCCTTTTTGAACATTCATTCGCTTCATCGTATCTTTGCGCCATGCCTTATGACGCTGAAAACTAATAACCGAATTCATTTGATCATAATTTTTGTATATTTTTTCAAATACGCCATGGACACGCTGTTCTTTTGATTGCTGCATATCTCTATCCTTCTCCTACGACATTTTTCAGCACTTCTAAGCTAGATGTAAGTTCATCTAAGTGCTCTCTTAAAAACTCATTCATCACAAATTCACTTCGTAAGTATCCCCTAACAATATTTACAGACTGTTGAGTATACGAATAAAGGTATTCTTTTATTTGTTCTTGATTCATGCCAATTTGTTTGCAATAGTTTAGCAAGAGAGTAGGCTCTTTATGCTGTAATGACTTTAATTGCTTTAATATCCCGTTCAAATACGCTGCATGTTTTAAAAGTTCTTTCCACTCTTCACGTTCAAAATAGTCACATAAGCATCTTACAAACGATGATTCTGCTGCTAAAAAACTATTCATAACGTCGTGTGGATTAGTAGAGCGATTGTTATAAATATGTATCTTAGCGATATTAATTTCTTTAATAGCAGATGCTATAACTTTCATTAAATTCAGCTGGTTGCTTTGAGCTAAATAGTAATAGTACAGGCCGCTGTAATAATCTCCGGCCAAAACTACCAGCTGCCGCTCATGCAGCTTTCCTTCATTTCCGCTAACATTTTGAGTGGAGACTAGATCGTGGGTATCAAGTGCGGTTTGAACGAGCATCACAGATAGCACAGAGCTGTTCTTTTTTTCTTCTTCCATTGAAAGAGTATCTAAGAACGAACACATGTACAGTAATCTATTTTCATCAATACGCGGATGATGAATATATTTTTTTACATATGGATGACTTAATTCAACATGAAGCTGTTCTTTCATGTTGGCCACAATATCATAGATGGTTTTTACGCTCATCATCCTTGTCTCCCTTTCCATCACTATTTGTTTAAAGTTCTCTTAACTCCAAATCGATAGTGTCAATTATAACATAATTACATTATAAAATATCCTTTAAATTCTTTTGAAGCTTTTTCACGGTTTAAATCCTTTAGCTGCTCATCCGCTTGAACACCGTTCATCTAAATACCATCTGGATTTCTTAGACAGTCATTTAAGATATTGCTTTTAGTTTCACCATGTTTTTCCTGTTCTTATTCATTTATTTTAAATATAAATAAAAGCAGGAAAATCCCTGCTTATTTTTTCGTATCGGATTCAATTTCTCCGTGAACAGTCTGAACGACGGCTTTGCCACGAATTTTAATTGCGGATGTATGCTCAGTAAACTGCGCAATCATCACTTCGCCTTTATCTAGTTTTTCTGAATGATGAAATCGCGTATCTGCTCCTCGTGTTAAACCAATTACGTTAACTCCATCTTCGACCGCTTTAATGACAATATACTCCGGCGTTCCTTTTTGTGTCATATTCTCTTCTCCTTCATCATCCACATTATGATTTAATCAATGATAAAACTTCAGCTCTAGAACTTGCATCTTGTTCTAACACTCCACGCACAGCAGAAGTGATTGTCATAGCCCCAGGCTTTTTAATGCCTCGCATGGTCATACACATGTGCTCTGCTTCCACTACTACCATTACCCCGTGCGGCTCTAATGTTTCTACGATAGAATCCGCCACTGTAGATGTAATCCTCTCCTGAAGCTGAGGACGTTTCGCAACAGCTTCTACCGCTCTTGCCAGCTTACTTAAACCGGTTACTCGTCCGCCTTTTGGAATATACGCAACATGAGCTTTTCCGTAAAAAGGCACTAAGTGGTGTTCACACATAGAGTAAAAAGGAATATCTTTTACAAGCACTAGCTCTTCATGATCTTCTCCAAAAACTGTTTTGAAATGCTCTTTTGGATCTTCATTCAACCCGGAAAAGACTTCCTCATACATTTTAGCTACTCGCTTTGGTGTATCTAATAATCCTTCACGGTTTGGATCTTCGCCAATTGCTTCTAAAATTAGTCTCACAGCTTGTTCAATCTGTGGTTTATTTACAGATGACATGTTGTTGCCCTCCAATTCGTTGCATTACGACTTTATGAAAAAAATTCTAGCATATGTATATACCAAAGGCAAAAAAGAAAGGTCGCAAATGTGCGACCTTTCAAAGCTCTTCATCAACGGCTATGAACAAAGCCATTTTATGTAGATATTATTTTACAGCATCTTTAAGAGCTTTACCTGGTTTGAATGCAGGAACTTTGCTAGCAGGAATTTCGATTTCTTCGCCAGTTTGTGGATTGCGTCCTTTACGAGCAGCACGTTCACGTACTTCGAAGTTACCAAAACCGATAAGTTGAACTTTGTCCTCAGCTTTTAAAGCTTCTAAAATTGTATCGAAAACAGCATCAACTGCTTTTGTAGCATCCTTTTTTGAAAGCTCACTTGCTTCTGCAACAGCATTAATTAATTCTGTCTTGTTCATGCCATTCACCTCCTCCCAAAATCGGATCATATAATAACTAAAAACCTTGTTAGAAAAGGAATCTAGTAATTCGTTATATCTCATTCTTTAACAAAACAAATGGATATTATACATAACCTATGTATCGACAAGCCTAATCATAAACGATTGAACTAAATAATTCAATGTTTTTCATTCATCTGCCGTATGTATGTAGTGAAAACAGTATGATCGATCGATTTCTGTTAAAAGATTAACATATTGAACAAGGCATAGCAAGCAGAAAATAACGCAGGAATAGGATAACCACGCGATCTATCACAATATATGTAAAGTTTTGTATGATCTATCCAAAAAGAAGAGGCTCCTTTATGAGGAGCCTAACGTTATATTCTTATAAAATAATCGCGATTAAACCTCCAGATCCTTCATTAATAATCCGTTCTAGCGTTTCTTTTAACTTATATCGCGCATTTTCAGGCATCAGCGACAGCTTTCCTTGAATCCCTTCTCTTACGATTGAACTTAGAGAGCGGCCAAATATATCTGAATTCCAAATTGAAAGCGGATCATCTTCAAAGTCTTGCATCAAATAACGAACTAATTCTTCGCTTTGCTTCTCCGTTCCGATAATCGGCGCAAATTCTGATTCTACATCCACTTTAATCATGTGTATAGAAGGTGCCACTGCTTTTAAACGAACTCCAAAACGCGATCCTTGGCGAATAATTTCAGGTTCATCAAGGCTCATATCCGAAAGCGAAGGTGCAGCTACACCATAACCCGTTTGTTTAACCATACGAAGGGCATCAGAGACTTGATCATACTCCGTTTTTGCATGCACAAAATCTTGCATTAACTGCAGCAAATGATCTCTTCCGCGAATTTCTACTCCCACGATTTCTTTCAAAATCTGATCATATAAGTCATCTGGAGCGTATAAGTCAATTTCGGCAATCCCCTGCCCCATTTCAATTCCGGCTAATCGAGCCTGATCGATAAACTCAAACTGGCTAAATTGCTCTACTACCCGTTCAACGTCTCTCAGCCTCTTAATATCTTTTACCGTTTCTTTAACGGCTTCTTGATAGCTTTCACGCAGCCAATGTTTATCTTTTAAAACCATTACCCAGCTTGGTAGATTAACGTTGACTTCTAATACAGGGAACTCGTAGAGTGCTTCTCTTAATACGTTCATCACATCAGTATCGCGCATGCTTTCCACACTCATCGCTAATACTGGAATATCATATTTTTCATTAAGCTTTGCACGAAGCTTTTCTGTATCAGGATGATATGGCTGTACGGTATTAATAACCATGATAAATGGTTTGCCTACTTCTTTTAGCTCATTAATGACGCGCTCTTCTGCTTCTACGTAATCTTGACGAGGTATATCTCCAATTGAGCCATCTGTTGTAATGACGACACCAATCGTTGAGTGTTCTTGAATTACCTTTCTCGTTCCAATTTCAGCTGCTTCGTGAAATGGAATTGGTTCTTCATACCAAGGTGTATTAATCATTCGAGGTCCGTTTTCATCTTCGTACCCTTTAGCGCCAGGCACCGTATATCCTACACAATCTACTAACCGTATGTTAACTTCTAGCCCGTCATCTACCAAAACATTAACTGCTTGATTCGGTACGAATTTCGGCTCAGTTGTCATAATCGTTTTTCCAGCTGCACTTTGTGGTAGTTCATCTTGTGTGCGAGCTCTTTCTGCCTCGTTCTCGATGTGAGGCAGGACCACCAGCTCCATAAATTTTTTAATAAATGTAGATTTTCCTGTTCGAACTGCTCCCACCACACCTAAATATATATCGCCTCCTGTACGTTCAGCGATATCTTTAAATACATCCACCTTTTCCAAAAGATCCCCTCCGATCTATGAGTTCATGGAATATGACATCCATTGCGAGAGTAAATTAGGACACTATATAGTTATGACGTTGTCCTATTAAAATATGACTTTTGATAGAAAAATTTATGATTTTTTTCATGCACATGCTGACTTAGTCATTCTGATTATCATTATTGGTGTACAAGAAAGAGAAAACCCCTTCTCTCTGAATATTATTCAAGGAGAAGGGGTTCATGACTTATTTTTTAAAAAATATTGGTTCATTCTTATCGTTGACTGTATAAGGAAGAGAGTAAGCAGGTACAAAATCACTGTTTTCCACAAGGAGCTTTCGTATATCTTCACCAGGTTTATAGGAGCTTTTATGCTTTTGAATGGCGTCATACAAATCAGGACGATAATCTACAAATACATCTCCCTGTCCATTAACAATTAAAGAAAGACTATTCCCTGTATATGGGCTAGTAACGACAGGAGGCTCTTTCATATTCAATTTTTTATAATTAATAGAGAATACGCCGGGAGCGATGACGTCTTTAAACGGTACGTACCCTTTATGGTTTTGACGGTATATATTCAAATGTACGTTAACATCTTGAATCGTATCCGCCATCCGTAAGTCTAATAATTTAACCGTGGGCTTTGTTTCTGCATCCACAAGTACGTACGCAAATATCCCTCCGCTTTCATACGAATTCCCGGGTGCGTCTTGCATGTATCTAGGAACAATTTTCGTAAAGTCAATCGGATATTTTTGATAAATTGGCGTGTCCATATCTTTCGTTTTTATTGGCAATAAGCCTCCGCTTTCTTGTTTAAATTGATCAACCGCCGTTTGCACGGAAGCAACTTGATCTTTATAAGGAACTTGATTTTGAGACATTCTTTCCGCCGGGTACAAACAACCGGATAATACAAAAATGGTTAACCCAACAATAGACGTTAGCATGAATTTTTTCATTTCCCTCACCCTACCATATGTACATTAAGCATCTGTCGGCCCGCTTAATACAACAATTACCATAATAAGACCTGCTACAATCATAAGCGAATAGGCAATGAAAGCGAGTACAATTTTACCAATGCGGTTCGTAATTTTATAACGACTAAAGTAAATAGAAAATACCGAAATAAACATAAATACAATGGAACCCAATGAAATCCACATCTTTAACAAACCTGGCGACAAATTGCATCCACTCCTTTTTTCACCGTTATTATAACATAAGGACTTATAGTTAAGATGGATATTGATAGAACTTTCTAAATTCACTATTTATTTATCGTCCAGTGATTCAAGCTCTATAGTAATTACTTTCCTATTAAATTGACAAATTCCTGCTTTTTCACATAAAAAAATCGAAGCGAAGGGGGCTCTTCGCTTCGACCATAACTAAATATTCCCATACTAACAGTTCTACTCATCTTTATTTACACGTTATTTTATGCAAGTAAATGATTTTGGGTATCACCAATTGCCTATTTTTTCATATTTCTTTGCACTTAATTTAATTTTTCTCCTAAAACATTCGCTAAATCTTCCATTTCATGTGTTTTAGTACGAGACATAAGGGCGTCTACTGCATCTTTTGCCTTCACATCATTAAACAGTACATTATATAAAGCATCAGCAATCGGCATTTTTACATCATATTTTTGAGATAGCTGGTAAGCTGCTTTCGTCGTGCGTACACCTTCTACAACCATTCCCATATTTTCTAATACTTCGTCTAAATTTTTGCCTTTTCCAAGAAGATTACCAGCGCGCCAATTTCGAGAATGAACGCTTGTACATGTTACAATTAAGTCTCCAATCCCGGTTAAACCTGAGAACGTCAGAGGATTGGCACCAAGCACAGTACCTAAACGAGCGATTTCAGCTAAGCCACGAGTCATAAGAGCAGCCTTCGCATTGTCACCATAGCCAAGTCCATCCGTGATACCAGCAGCAAGAGCAATAATATTTTTTAACGCTCCCCCAATTTCCACACCAATCACGTCAGGATTTGTATAAACACGAAAGTACTGTTGATTATTAAATAAATCCTGCACTTTTTCTGCTGCTTGTATATTTGTTGAAGCTGACGTCACGGTTGTCGGCTGCCTTCTACTTACTTCTTCAGCATGACTCGGACCTGATAAGACAACGATGTCTTTTGTATCAATTTCTTCTTGAATCATTTGAGATATACGTAAAAGAGAATCCGGTTCAATTCCTTTACTTACATGAACAATTGTAAACAGTTCATCGGTAAGGGATTTTAGCTGCTGCAACACTTCACGAATGGCCTTCGTTGGAACAGCTAAAATAAGGGTTTCAACACCCTCTATTGCCTTTTCTAATGACGTAAAACCTTCAATCTGATGAGGAAGCTCTACACCAGGCAAATATTTTTCATTCTGATGCGTCTCGTTAATTTGATCAATGACTTGTTGTCTATGTCCCCAAATGCGAACATCGTGTCCATTTTCTGCCAATACGAAAGCTAATGCAGTTCCCCAGCTCCCTGCTCCTAGTACAGCTATTCTTTCCACGCCGATCACATCCTCTGTTATTTTCTTGGTCTTGCAATAATTTTAATTGGAGTTCCTTCGAATCCAAAAGCTTCACGAAGCTTATTTTCTAAGAAACGTTTATATGAAAAATGCATTAGCTCAGGATCATTTACAAACACAACAAAAGTTGGCGGTTTGATTGCTACTTGAGTTGTGTAATAGATTTTTAAGCGGTTGCCGTTGTGAGTAGGCGTAGGGTTCATTGCTACTGCATCCATAATCACATCGTTTAAGATGCTTGTTTCTACACGCACCGCATGGCTTTCGCTTGCAAGATCAATCATTGGCAATAGCGTATGCGTACGTTTTTTCGTTTTAGCTGAAAGGAATACAATTGGAGCATATGTTAAGAACTGAAAATGCTCACGTATATTTTCTTCAAATTTTTTCATTGTTTTCTCATCTTTTTCTACTGTATCCCATTTGTTCACAACGATGACAACAGCTTTTCCAGCTTCTTGGGCATAACCAGCAATTTTCTTATCTTGTTCAATAATACCCTCTTCAGCATTTAATACAATTAAGACAACATCTGAGCGTTCAATTGCCTTTAATGCGCGCAGTACGCTGTATTTTTCCGTACTCTCGTACACTTTTCCACGTTTTCTCATTCCAGCTGTATCAATAACAACATATTCTTGATCTTCTTTTGTAAACTTTGTATCAATGGCATCGCGTGTCGTGCCGGCAAGATCACTGACAATAACACGGTCTTCACCTAGAAGAGCATTAACTAATGAAGATTTTCCTACGTTAGGACGACCAATCAATGAAAATTTAATGACTTCTTCTCCGTAATCTTCGTCTTTTTCTTTTGGAAAGTGCTTAGCTGCCTCGTCTAGCAGGTCACCTAAACCTAAACCATGCGTTCCTGAGATTGGGAACGGTTCTCCATATCCTAGTGCGTAGAAATCATAGATTAATTCTCTCATTTCAGGATTATCTACTTTATTAACAGCTAGGACAACGGGCTTTTTGGATTTATATAAAATTTTCGCCACTTCTTCATCAGCTGCAGTAATTCCATCGCGTCCATTCACTAGAAAAATGATTACGTCCGCTTCATCAATTGCAATTTCTGCCTGCTGTTTGATCTGTTCTAAAAACGGCTCATCTCCAATATCAATACCGCCAGTATCAATAATGTTAAAGTCCAAATTCAGCCACTCACCTGAACTATAGATACGATCACGAGTTACACCCGGAATATCTTCGACAATAGATACTCGCTCTCCTACAATTCGGTTGAAAATTGTTGATTTTCCTACGTTGGGACGACCAACAATCGCAATAATTGGTTTTGGCATACGATTCTTCCCTTTCCTTGATCTTTTTTATGTATAGGCAACCAGTCTTTAATCGACTAAAGGTATTTATCTACATGTACAAATAAATAAGATCATTCTTTTTTCAAAAATTGAGGCCATGCAGCGTGGCATGACCTCTACTAATCGATCATAAGCGATAAAGCAGGCTTTTTATCAGCTATATTTTACACCAAGCTGATTAACTGCCTATCCGCTGAATAAGCATTACTCTTTCAATCAAACAATTTTATCAAAAATCACCGGTAACAACAATATAATTTTACGAAATCTCTTCTTCTATTTGTAAGTACTTTGCTTTTGCCTGTGAGACTTCAGCACGTACAAATCTAAATAAGCAGAGAAATAAACCAACATCTCCCAAATAAACATAGCTCCTACTGCTGTTGCTAAAACATCGAGTGTTCGAAGAGACCCTACTTCATAAGATGCAATATCTCGAATGACAACTGCGTATAAAAAATCTCCTCCAACTACACCTAAAATGATCGCTGCGAATCTTTTTTCAGCATCTTTAATTACCATAAAGCAAATATATAAGATAAGTCCAGTCAAAATCCACTTACGATCAATAAAAATCCACACAGGATCATAGAGCTCAAGTAAACAAAAACCAGCATAGGCAATTATTATAATGCCGCATACAATAACATAATATAACTGCTGAAACCTACTGTAGCCTGAAGCATAAACACACGCTACCCCCACTAAAAACAAAGCGGTGTAGCTACATGAAAACTGAGCCATATGCATGTTCATTTCACTTAAGAGTATACTGATTAATATAATGGCTGCTACCTTCCAACGCCTAGGTGTTTTGGGCATAAGAAAAGTCGCAACAATCCATCCCATCCACGAAAGCCAATAAAAGAAAATTCCGTCCACTGAATATGGCACCTCCTCTACCTGTAATCAGTATGTATCAATTTTGGAAAACTTAATCGGAGTTTTAGAATAGAACCCCCGATTTTGGACAACCTATCAGAAAAAAGGAGGGAATATAAAATGGGAAAAGATCGTCAAGAAAAAAAATTAAAGGAATCAAAACGAGTTGAATCTGACCGTGATCAAGGACTTCACTACCCGGGAGCAACCAGCTTGCAAAGTCCTGAAGAAGCGCGCGAGTTAAATGAGCATAAATAAAAAAATGCGCTGACTAAGTCAGCGCATTTTTTATTTTAAAACTGGGTGTGAAACAGGATAGGAACGTTCTTTCTTTCCTGTAAACAAAAAGAGAACTCCTCCCACTAACAATAGTGCTCCTGACAAATAAAATCCGAATTCCATACTTCCAAGTTTATCTGCAAAATATCCGGTAATGTAAGGCGCAAAGATCGATGACAGCATGCCGCTGAAGTTGAAAAAACCGTACACTTTAGAGTACATGGACGATGGAGTAATATCCGCCATATACGAAATCAAAATGGGATCTAATGCTAATTTCCCTATCAGACCGTACACACTTAAGCCGATTAATAGCCAAGAATAACTCTCTGTATAGGGAATAAAAAATTGACATAAAGCGCCCGCTACTGACAAACTTACAATTAATGCTTTTTTATTTGCAATTCGATCAGATATATATCCAAAGAAGATTGCTCCTGGAATAGACGCCCAAGGTACTAAAGATGCTATGATGCCTGTCTGAGACCCTTCTAAGCCTCGCGAGTGCTGCAAATAATAAGGAAGCCACGTCAGCATCCCAAAAAATCCGTAAAGAGAGCAGAAGATTAAAATGTATACGAAAATATGATTTTTTGTAAATAATACTTTTAGCGACTGCTTTGTTTCTTTATTTAGCGAATTTTTTTCTTGATCCCTTTGCTTATCTTTTACAAAGAAAGCTATTAAAATAGCTATTACTATAGTCGGAATAGCAAATAAGTAAAAAGTAAACTGCCAGTCTTTTTCTAACGTATATGTAATGTAGGTAGAACCGATAAAACCAAGCGATATACCAAAAGCCATTCCACTATTGATGAGCGCAGACACTAGACCTCGGTATCGTTCGGACGTGATGCTTGAAGAAATTCCGTATTGTGAACCATAATAAGTTCCTTCTCCAAGCCCTGTCAGTGCCCGCATGAGTAAGAACATACCGAAAGTAGTTGTAAGTCCTGTAAAAAATGTGGCAACTCCAAACAAGATGTATCCAGCTACTAAGATCTTAACGCGACCAAATCGATCTGCCAAAAAACCCGTTGGAATCTGCATAGCTGCATACGCTGCAAAAAATACGGTAGACATTAGGCCAAGTTCCGCTTTATTAAGGCCCCACTGCACACCGATATCTCCCATAACCGGAGATAAAATATTACGATCTGCATACATGAAAACCCAGCCTAAAAAGAAAAGAAAAATTGTAAATATAGGATGTCCCTTTTTCATTACGCCACCTCTTTTTTCTGATTTTTCTGTTCATTTAACTTATTATAAGGAGCTAGCGTTTGGGATTTCATGCTTTTTGTCACTTCTTCTGCCAACATTTTTTGTTTTTTAAAATAAAAACGCGATCATTCATTTTCTAAAGAAATAAAAAAGCATGCAGTTAACTGCATGCTTTTTTTATGATCTGTTATTAAATGTTTCTATAGATACATTTCGCTGAGTCAGCCAGCTATGGGTCTCCCCTGTAATAACTAGAGGCATTTGCTGAAGCTTAGCAATAGAAGTTGCTCCTAACGCAGCCATGATGAACGTTAACTCCTCATGCAGCTCGGCTATCTCTTCTACAACTGCTTCTAAACCAGACTTCATTAAAATGGATAAGAAATATCCTGCCATTCCTGTTGCAGAAGCTCCTAATGCAATAGACTTAGCAATGTCCATAGAGGTTTGAATACCTCCTGAACCAATAATGGACATACCTTCTACGTGCTGAGATACTTCCGCTAAAGAAGCTGCTGTGGAAATTCCCCAATCATTAAAGAAGTGAAAATGTTTGGCTCGTCTTTCATTTTCGATTTTCGAAAAATTGGTACCACCGTACCCACCAATATCAACGATTTCAACACCAACATCTTTAAGTTTTTGCACTGCTGGAGCGCTCATTCCAAAACCTACTTCTTTAACAATTACAGGAACGGTTACTTCTCGGACAATGCGTTCAATACGACGCAATGCATCGGTAAAATCACGATCTCCCTCTGGCATGACCAGTTCTTGTATAACATTTAAATGAATTTGAAGTCCATTTGCTTCAAGCATATCAACCGCTTTTTTAGCTTGTTCAACTGTAGCTTCACTGCCTAGGTTAGCAAAAATAATTCCGTTAGGGTTTTCTTGACGCACTACTCTGTATGATTGTTCTTCCTTTTCATCTTTAATCGCAGCCATCTGCGATCCAACGGCCATTGCTAATTGACCATGATGAGCAATTTGAGCAAACGAACGGTTAATACGTTCCGTTTCTTGTCCGCCTCCACCCGTCATAGCATTTATAAAAATTGGCGAACTTAACAAAAGTTCGCCAATTTTTGTATCAATATGAACATCGTGCACGCCTGTATTTGGTAAGCTATTATGAACGAAGCGAATATCATCTAGCCCGTGCAGCCGATGCTGTCCCGTTTGAATCGCATGATGAATGTGATCAATTTTACGTTTTGCTCTGCTCACAAATCATCACCATTACTTATCTTAATTTTTTTAATTGATCCCCAATCATATCACCTAATTGGAAACCTTTTGACTCTTCTTGTAATTCATAGTCACCATAATCTTCTTGTTCTTCTTCCTCAAGATCACGAATGCTTAACGAAACGCGTCGTTCTTGTTCATTCACATCAAGTACTTTTACCGTCACTTTTTCGCCTTCAGAAAGCACTTCATGCGGTGTCCCGATATGCTTATGGGAAATTTGAGAAATGTGTACAAGTCCCTCTACTCCAGGTAGAACTTCCACAAAAGCTCCAAAAGATACAAGTCTTTTAACGGTTCCATCTACTACATCACCTTGGCGAAGCTTCGTAGAAATGTTGGACCATGGACCTTCTAACGTATCCTTAATAGATAATGAAACACGCCCCGTAGATTTGTCAACAGACAATACTCTGACTTTCACAGTATCTCCCTCAGCTACTACGTCTGAAGGTTTTTCTACACGCGTATGTGAAAGCTGAGAAATGTGCACTAACCCATCTACTCCGCCTACATCTACAAACGCTCCAAAGTCTGTTAAGCGCTGAACGGTTCCTTCTAAAACCTGACCTTCTTTTAATGACTCAAGAACATTTTCTTTTTGTTGTACAAGCTCTTCTTCTACAACTGCACGATGCGAAAGGATGACGCGATTTTTTTCTTTATCTAATTCCACTACTTTGACTGTAAGAGTTTGATCTTGATACTCTGCGAAATCATCAACGAAATGAGTTTCAACAAGAGAAGCTGGAATGAATCCTCTTACACCAATATCTACAACTAATCCGCCTTTTACAATTTCTTTGACTACCGCTTCAAACACTTCACCTGAAGAAAGTTTTGCTTCTAAACCATCCCATGCTTTTTCAGCATCTACAGCCCGTTTAGATAACACAAGCAAATCGTCTTCCACTTTAATTACTTTCGCTTCAACTTCGGCACCTTCTTGGATTACATCGCCTGCTTTTTCAATATGTAAGCTCGCTAATTCACTGATTGGAATAATACCATCTAGTTTGCTGTTCGGTACATCTACATACACTTGCTTTTCTTCTACTTTTGTAATAGTACCCTTTACTGTTTCTCCTACTTCTAATGACGTTACCTCTACTTGATTCATATCTTCTGTCATCGTCTTTTCCTCCTCCAATATCCATCTACAATATGTATTCCCTTGTAAGAGTTCTTCACTCTTTTAGCTCATCATTATTGTATATAGCTCTGTATAGAAAAAACTCTCTTTGTTACTAACTTCTAATAAATAGAATCTTTTGTCAAGTCATAAGGTTACAAACTATTGATATTTTTCAATTAATTCACCAATGCTTTTCATAATAACTTCCGTTACTTCGTCGGCTGATGCTTTTCGTTCGCGAAGCTCATCCATCTGAATTGGCGGTCCGTACACTACTTTTAACCTTGCAAAACGCTTATATGGACCAATAACAGCGCAAGGCACAACAGCTGCTTTTGAACGCAAAGCAAAAAAGCCTACTCCAGCCATCCCTTTTCCTAATTTTCCATCTTTACTTCTTGTTCCTTCTGGAAATAATCCAAGCACTTTTCCTTCTTTTAAAATCTTTAACCCTTGGCGCAAAGCTTCACGATCTGCCATCCCGCGCTTTACAGGGAATGTTTCTAACTTTGGCAGGACCGTCTTCAGAAAAGGTGCGTTAAACAGCTCTGCTTTTGCCATAAACGAAATAGGCCTTGGACATGTCACACCTACAGTAGGCGGATCTAAGTTGTCAATATGATTTGAACAAAGCAAAACTCCGCCTTCTGAAGGGATATTTTCTGTACCGATTACTTCATAACGATAAACTGGTGTTAAAATGCCTTTTACAATGGCACGTGCAAACATATAAAAGCTCAAAATCATCCAATCCTTTCTTTTGTAATAGAAAGTATTTTTTCTACAACTCCTTCAATCGATAAGGAAGTTGTATCGATTTCAATTGCATCTTCAGCTTTTTTAAGAGGTGCTACTTCTCGCTCAGAATCCAGCTTGTCTCTGCGGGCAATTTCTTCTTTTAAACGCTCTAAATTTGATTCAAAACCTTTTTTTATGTTTTCGTCATGGCGTCGCTGTGCTCTTTCATCCACAGACGCTAATAAAAAGATTTTAACTTCTGCGTGAGGAAGCACGTGTGTACCGATATCACGTCCATCCATTACAACGCCTCCATCTTTAGCAAGGCCCTGCTGTCTCGCTACCATCTCTTCACGAACTGCACGATGTTTCGCTACGATGGATACAGAGTTAGTTACTTCTGCGGAACGAATTTCACTTGTAACATTCTGTCCATTTAAGATGACTACCTGTCCAGATTCAGACGGTTTTAAATCGATTACTGTTTCGTTAAGCAAATGCAACAGTTCTTCTTCATTTTGCAAATCTACCTGGTTTTTCTGCGCTTGATACGTTAGAGCACGATACATGGCTCCTGTATCAACATAAATATATGATAAGGCTTCTGCTATAATCTTTGCCACTGTACTTTTCCCAGCAGCTGCAGGACCGTCAATCGCGATTGAAATTTGTTTTTTCATAAGTGCCTCCCTTAATTTCAAAACAGGAACAAACCACTTTCATCTTTTATACAAAGAGCCATTTTATATGAAGCGTTTATAAACGAAAAAAAGAGCAGGGGGTCTTCTCCTGCCTGGTGTTCACTGCATGTTTCTTTCCTAGTTATTCTACCATACGTCCGACTACTGGTCGAATGTTTCAATAATTTTATTAAAATTATTTTTGCTAACTCCCTCATACTGAATAACCTTTGAGAAATATGTACTGTGACTGCTAGATAGTAAAATACATTGGGCAATTATTAAAAACACAAATTGAATAACCACTAATTTAATTAAAATTCGTTCTATTCGATTCACCTTTTTTCTCCTTTTGTAAGAAGTAATACCTTTGCTTACAGTTTAGGAAAGAGAAGTTTTTTTTATACGCTAAAGAAGACCTTTTCTTCTTAGGTCGAGCTGACGCTTTAAGGTATAACGAATCATCATTTCTTTCGTTTGTTTTTCCATATCCATAAATTTAATAGATAGCTGACCTACTTTACAAGAAGTCGGGGCGGTAATTCGTACAACTTCCCCTTTTAATTCAAGATGCTGCAAAGCTCCCTCACGATTAGGAAGACTTAATCGTACAACAACCGAATCTTTCTCATTAAAAAGCAGCGAGTGATGGAAGGAGCCGGCTATTCCACCTGCACTAATGTTTTTAGTCATAATTTCCATTACTTCCTGCTGTTCTTGTTCACTTTCTATCACCGCCTTTACTGTAAGCGGCACACGGAAAAAATTCCTTCTTTGGATGGATTTTAACTTTTTATCGCCCGGATAAAAGAGCTTCACAACAGGCATGCCTTTTATTTCACGCCCTGTTACTTCAGTTGGAAAGGTATATACATTTTGATCATATCCAATAAACGTAGCAAGCAATTTTGTACCTTTTAGTAAAAAAGCACTTCGCTGCGTTTCTTCATTTAGCGGATAGCTAATATAAATCACGTCTTCCGTAAACTCAACTACTTTACATCGATATGTTTGTTGTAATGTAGACTCTCTGTGTCCGCTCTCTAACGTCAACCTCATTCCCGCTTTTATCATCTTCTCTCTCCTTCAGTTCCACTATATACACTTTTTCCCTTTATTCAAACATAGTCAAATATGTTTATTTTGTAAATATAAATTAGTTATTTAGACTCAATAAAATATTACAAAATACAAAAACCGGTGTCTATAGACACCGGTTTTTATCAACTTTACACTTCATTATATAAAGGTTCTGAGTTTTGCAGTTTTTCGACTTTTTCTTCAAAACCCGTATCGGCATTGATGAAAATACGATACGTATCATTTTTTATTGTCCCTAAAAACTCATAGCATAGCACTTCTTCGTTTAAATCATTCGTAATAATTGCCAAGCGGTCTTCCATCACTTTTACATTCGAGTTCAGCTTGGTTTTTGCCTGTTCTTTCGAAATTTTAGGTTTTGGAATATCTCTTGTACGATGTTTTAATAAGAAATCTTTAGCTGAGAAACCAATCACAGATCCATCTTCTAAAGACATTTTCATTTTAACTGAATCCGGATAAATCCGAACTCCACTTTCCGTTTGCTCTACGAATGTAAAGACTCCCATGTTATCATATTGAGCGCTTTCAGCCATCACTAGGCTTTCAAAACGATGATCTTTTAAAAACTTAGTCGCTTTGTTCATAGCATCGTTTAAACTAATATTTTGCTTTTTAATATCTCGATCTTCAAGCACCCAAAGCGGATATCCACCTTTTTGGGTAATATCCATATACGTCTCTTGTTTCGTCTTTGGATCTGTAATGGTTAAGCTGTACACCTCATAATCGGCATCTTTTCCGCTCTTTACAATATGAATTTGTTCATTTCCTTTTAAATTCAAAAATGAACGCGCCACTTGTTTTGCAACATCTTCACTAACTTCTCTACCTTTTAATTGATGAAAAGCGTTTTTTTCCTGCTCATTCGTTGCATTCATAACGCCTAAATCTGTTTCGGCAAAAGAATCTATACTTTTTTCAACGGTTTTTAATCCGTCGATAATCGTATTGTCCCCTTGCTTTTCTTTTGTGGCTAAGGCTAACTCAACATCCATCCAGCGCAAGTTATTATCAATGACTAGATGCTGTACTTGGCGCATTTCATTTTGAATTTCGCCTGACTGATCATAAAGCGAATTTAACGTTTTATACTCTTTATCTGTTAAGGGGGATTTGCTTAAATCCCTTACCGCCACTTTATACGTAAAGTCACCAACATCTGAAAGAAACTCTTCTGTTTTATTGAACGGTAAAAGCGATAAAGGCAGCTGTCCTACATTGTTATGAGCTTCAGAAGTTAAACGCCATACTTCTGCAAGCGCGGGCGAAAGCTGATCTCTCGAACTCATGGCGAGCGTGCCACCGATTTTATCATTTAATAAATCTAGCTGATATGACAAATCATGAAATGCTCGTTGATACGTATTCTCCGCTTGAAGCAGCACTGCATCTTTTTCTTGATGTTCGCTGTACCCCCAATACCCTACACCTACAACACCAATAGCTAATAATACAATTAAAATTGTTCGAATCATGTTTCCTTCACCTCTCTTTATCTACAGAAAATGTGTTTCCCGATTTGCTTAATTTGAGGACGTGACCAAATCCATGCGCTTGTTGCTGTATCCGGATTAAAGTAATAAATAGCATTCCCAGTAGGATCCCATCCGTTAATCGCATCCATAACCGCTTTTTTAGATGTTGGATTGGGTTCAAGCCAAATTTGCCCATCTGCTACGGCAGTAAATGCACGCGGTTCAAAAATAACTCCAGCGACGGTATTTGGAAATGACGGACTGTTAACTCGGTTCAAAATAACGGCCGCTACGGCTACTTGACCATTATAGGGTTCACCCCGTGCTTCACCATGCACGGCATTTGCCATGAGCTGAATATCATTTTGTGAAAAACCGCTTGGTACATTCACCGCTGTTGGCTTTTGTACTTTTTCTTTCTGTTGTTCAGAATTTCCTTTAGACGTATTACGCTGCGGCTGACTGGCAGGTTTTTTTGCTTGAGAAGCTCCGCTTTGTGCTTTTTGCTGCGCATTGTTCCCGCTGCTTTTTCCCCTGCTCCCGCTTCCTTTAGACTGCTGATCAAGAGGCTGACCGCCATAGTGCGTAAACTTATTTCCTTTTCTAATTTGATTTTTCACATAGTTTTCGTGATATTTTGTTGCATTGGCTAATTTAATCTTTGTTTGCCAGCCTGCTAAACCGTCAATCTTTTTAATGCCAAATTCATATTGAAAATTGCGCAGTGCCCAGTATGTGCTCCATCCAAATACACCGTCAATTTTCCCGTTATAATAACCTAAATACTGAAGTCTCGACTGCAGCTCAATAACGTCATCTCCAACTGCTCCGTGTTGAATGACTTGATTTGAAAACGCGTGAGCGGCCTTTGGACTCACAACGGACGCTGCAATAAATGAACATATGCATATGAGACATGCATACCTTTTAAAACATCGAAATGATAACATGACAAAACCTCCTACATCGTATGTAACTGATAAGATGATAGGAGTATTTTTTGTAAAGGTTGTTTTTTTATACAAGATGCGCAAAATTTACCGAAATGAAAAAAACTCAGCTCGTAAATCTCTCAAAAAAGATTTACAAGCTGAGCCTAGACAATCGATGGCTGCTTGGCCTTTTTTACTTTTCTTAACGCCAGCCACCATAAATAAATCATAAATGGAATAATAATAAATACCCAATGATCCATTGTTTTTAAAATATAATCATATGTTCCATGTAAAATGAGCGGCGCAAACACGGAGTACAGCGTCCACTTCGTTTTTTCCTTTCCTTCAGAAAACTTTGCTTTCCCTAAATAATACCCCATAATGACGCCGAATAAAGCATGACTAGATACGGGTAAAAAGGCTCTTCCTAGGGCTGATTCTAAACCATTTGCAAATAAATATAAAATATTTTCAACGGTAGCAAAACCTAATGAAACAGCTGCCCCGTAAACAATTCCATCATAATGCTCATCAAATTCCACATGCTGATAAATCGTGAAATATAAAATGAACCATTTGAAAAATTCTTCTAAAAAGCTTGTCGTAAAAAATGCTTGAAGAAAAGGTGATTGAAAAACGTGTTCTTCCCCAAATACATATTGAATAAACATAATTGGCAAAACAAGCATTGCTCCAAAAATAAATGTTTTTAATACCATTGAAATAGGCTCAGTTTCATATTCATCTTTCAAATAAAAAAAACTTAACAATGCCAATCCTGGCGCAATGCCTGCAGATACAATCGCCAACATAAATAGCGCCTCATCTCCTCTATTTTTTTTAATAGTAACATGTTATCTTTAGGATGAAAATCTCCGTCTATAATGTCCTTATCTTTATATGTAAATGCTCACATAACTTGCTGTCGATTTACAAAGCCTAACAAAGACCTTAAACAAGTATACCAAAAAATGTATCATACTTATATGAAAAATTGAAAGGAGCTCTCTATGAAAACTGTTTATATTCTTCACACCGGCGGCACAATCTCTATGAAAGAAGACATGGCAACTGGATCGGTAACACCAGATACTCAAAATCCGCTTCACCGCTCCACATCATCAGTTTCAGGTATGGCCGATGTAATCGTAGAAGAAGCATTTCATCTGCCTTCTCCTCACATTACTCCTAAGGAAATGCTTATACTTTCAAAAAAAATACGCGATAAAATTAATGAAGGCAAAATTGATGCAGTCGTGTTAACCCACGGTACGGACACGCTGGAAGAAACCGCTTATTTTTTAGATTTAACAGTGCATACAGATATTCCAATTGTCTTAACTGGAGCCATGAGATCAAGCAATGAAATTGGTTCAGACGGTCCTTATAATTTTATATCTGCGGTTCGGGTGGCTATTAGTGACGGTGCAAAAGGAAAAGGTGTCTTAGTTGTGATGAACGATGAAATTCATACCGCTGAAAATGTGACCAAGACCCATACAAGCAACGTGGCGACATTTCAAAGCCCTCAGTACGGGCCAATAGGATTAATCACAAAACGTGGCGTATCTTTTCACCATATGCCTACAGAACATGAATTTTATCCTGTTAATCAGATAGATAAACAAATCACTTTATTAAAAGCTTATGCAGGAATGGACGACCATTTATTTCAAGCAGTGGCTTCAATGAATGTTGATGGACTTGTAATTGAAGCCCTCGGTCAAGGAAATCTACCTCCTCTCACAATTCCAGGAATTCAATTGCTTTTAAAACGAAAGATACCCATCGTGCTCGTTTCTCGCTGTTTTAATGGAATTGCTCAAGATGTATATGGATATGAAGGCGGTGGCAAGCAGTTGAAAGAGATGGGCGTTATTTTTTCAAATGGCTTAAATGGTCCTAAAGCACGCATTAAACTGTTAGTGGCTCTCCAAGTAACAACGAATCATGATGAACTGCAGCAGCTATTTAATCATTAGTAAAACAACGCATAGAAGCCTATGCGTTGTTTTTGTTGATAATATGAGAAGCAATGGATTTTCCATGAAAACGTCCATTTTCGATAAAAATCTCATTAGCATTGTTTCCTGCAGCAATCACACCAGCGATATAAATTCCTTCCACGTTTGTTTCCATCGTTTCTTCGTTAAAAGAAGGGCGGCCTGTTTCAGCATCTAATTCCACACCCATTTTTGTTAAGAACGAATGATCAGGATGATAGCCAGTCATCGCAAAAACGAAATCGTTACAAATCGTAGATTCTTTCCCTTCCTGCTCATATGTTACCGTTTCATCCGTTATCTTCGTTACATGAGCATTAAAATGCATCCCAATTGTTCCATTTCGAACCAGCGCCTCAAATTCAGGCAATATCCAAGGTTTTACGCTAGGGGAGTAATCTGAGCCACGATAAATAACTGTCACCCTTGCATCACACTTCACCAATTCCAGAGCTGCATCGACGCTAGAGTTTTTTCCGCCTATAACGACTACATCTTTATCAAAGTACGGATGCGCTTCTTTGAAATAATGAAATACCTTTGATAAATCTTCACCAGGAACATTCATATAATTAGGATGATCATAATAGCCCGTAGCTATAATGACATTCTCCGCTTCATATGTCTCTTTAGATGTTGTGACAATAAATTGGTTTTCCGCTTGTTTGTCTACTTGCAAGACACGTTCAAACGGCTGAATTCGAACTTGCTTGCGCTTCACCACTTCTCGGTAGTAAGCAAGAGCTTGGTTACGCACAGGCTTACGATTTTCCGTAATAAAAGGGACATTCCCAATTTCTAGTTTTTCACTCGAACTAAAAAACGTTTGGTGGGTGGGATAGTTATAAATTGCATTCACAATATTCCCTTTTTCAATTACAAGGGCATCAATACCTGTATGTTGAAGCTCAATAGCTGCTGAAAGGCCGCATGGTCCTCCGCCAACAATAATTACTTTTTCTTTCTTCATGCCTGTCACTCCTTCAGTTGTAAACGCACCTTTTTTTTATTTTAACGCAGTGTAAAACAAAAAAATCTCCTCATTAATGATAGGAGATTTTTTCTATTTACGCAATTGTTCTGCTGTTCTGTTTTTAAATCCAGCCTCTGAAACGAGAGCCTTCTGCCATTTTTCTTACGCCTATCATATAAGCAGCTAGACGCATGTCGACTTTTCGAGTTGTAGAGGTTTCGTAGATGTTATTAAATGATTTAACCATTACTTTTTCAAGCTTTTCTTCTACTTCTTCTTCCGTCCAATAATAACCTTGGTTATTTTGCACCCATTCAAAATAAGAGACTGTTACACCGCCGGCACTTGCCAAAACGTCTGGAACTAATAAAATTCCTCTCTCTGACAAGATGCGCGTTGCTTCAAGAGTTGTTGGTCCATTTGCTGCTTCTACTACAATACTCGCTTGAATGTTATGGGCATTTTCTTCTGTAATTTGATTTTCAATCGCAGCTGGAACTAGGATATCACAGTCAAGTTCAAGCAGCTCTTTATTGCTGATTGTATTATTGAATAATTTCGTTACTGTACCAAAGCTATCGCGTCGATCTAATAAATAATCAATGTCTAAACCGTTAGGGTCATGCAGCGCTCCGTACGCATCGGATATCCCTACAATTTTAGCGCCAGCGTCGTGCATGAACTTAGCTAAAAAGCTTCCTGCATTTCCAAACCCTTGTACTACTACCCGTGCACCTTGTAATTCAATGCCTCGTTTTTTCGCTGCTTCACGAATACAAATAGTTACTCCTTTTGCAGTCGCTGTTTCACGGCCGTGTGAACCACCTAAGACAAGGGGCTTTCCAGTAATAAAGCCCGGTGAGTTAAATTCATCAATCCGGCTGTATTCATCCATCATCCAAGCCATAATTTGTGAATTTGTAAACACATCCGGCGCTGGAATATCCTTTGTTGGTCCAACAATTTGGCTAATCGCACGAACATATCCGCGGCTTAAACGCTCTAATTCTCCAAAAGACATATTTCGAGGATCACAAACAATTCCACCTTTTCCTCCACCGTAAGGAAGGTCAACGATTCCACATTTTAAACTCATCCATATAGATAGAGCTTTTACTTCTTTTTCAGTTACGTTTGGGTGAAAACGAATTCCGCCTTTCGTAGGACCAACTGCATCGTTATGCTGCGCTCGGTGACCTGTAAAAATCTTAACTGATCCGTCATCCATACGAACAGGAATTTTCACTGTCATCATTCGTAATGGCTCTTTTAATAGTTCATACACTTCATCAGGATAGCCTAGTTTTTCTAACGCTTTATGTATCACTGTTTGTGTAGATTTTAAAACATCATGCTTCTCTTCTTGACTATTTTTACTGTCTTGCATCTTGTCGGCTACCATCTGTAAACCTCCTAAAATGTATCGAAAATTATTCGTTTTTAATTGAATGGTGCTTCTTTCATGACATAGTATACACCCTTAGTTTTACATTGCAAAGGAAAATATCGAACTTTTAGTATTTTTTGTGTTCTTCTAAGAAAACGCTTCCAATAACTTTACAAGGTATGCTACAATGTTTTAAGTCTGCCTCTTTTCTAGTATGCTTTAATCGTCTAAAAAAAATAAAAAACACCCGCTGATAAAGAGCACTTTCAACAACTTTGTACAAGCTGAAAGTGCAGCCACTCTTATTTTAATAAAAGTGCTTTATCCTTCACGGGTGTAATTATTTCAATTAAACAGTTAAGAAAAGACAGAGTTAATATACTCCAAAGCTCTCTTTTCTACTAACATTTTTCCATATTCATTTACGCGGTGCTTTGTAATTGTAGAGGGATTTCCATACTCCGCCAAAACCGCAATCATATTCCCAACTTCAGCTGGTGACAGCATGTGATAATCCAACAGCACGTAAAAACGTTTTTCAAATGAATAGAGCACGCTATCCGTATCGTAAAAGTTTGACATGCGTTTGGTCAGCTGAATGACATCTTCAAATGAATCAAACTCAAAAAACATGTCTTCGCTTTCATCTAACATGACCTGCATTTCAATGAAGTCCTCGAACTCGTCTTCATCGAACTCACCGTAGCTGGTTTCTTCTTCATACTGCTTTGTCACAAATACAACCATTCCCTGTGCTTGAAGTGAAAAAACTTCTACCGAAAGAGAATTTGTAGGTTCAAAGTTCAGTTCTTGAGAAGCTTGCTCTATCATCTCACGAAAAAGCTGCTTTACTTTGAATGTATCTGTCCATAGATCTTCTTTTGTTAACCCTCTTTCTTTTAAATCATCGTAGGTCAAAAAAACTTTTAGCTTATTATAGTTTAATCGTTCAAGCCTCATTAGCGTCCCTCCCCGCTTGCACTCATAACCACATGGTTCGATAATGCAGTATATGTATTTTTTGGAAAACGGTTCGTGATGTTTACTTACGAGTTTACAGGTTTATGATAGGAAAGACAAGCTATTCTCAATCAATTTCTGCTAATTTTTTTGTTAGCCAGCTGTTCCACTCTTCTTTTGTATTTCCTAAAATAAACGGCTGAGCCTCGCCTTTTCTTTTGCTATCTAAACCATCAAACACATAACCGCCTAATCCTACTTTGAGATGCGGGAACTTCTTTATCATTTGGTTCGTCAAATTTAGTGTTTTCTCGGCATTTTCCATCATTGTGCATGACATAAATAAAAACGTTGGGTCTACTTCTTTAACAATTAACTCAACATCTTTATCTTCAATGCTACTTCCTAAATAAATAACCTCAAACCCTTTACGGCGTAAAAATAGCGTAAAGACTAGGAGTCCCACTTCATGTGTCTCATTAGGTCCGCATACAGCAATCGCTTTAGGCAATAAGCCATTTGAAGGCAGCGAATAAAAAATCATGCTGATACGCGTTTTTAATACTTGAGTCGTATAATGCTCGTGAGCACTTGTAATTTGCCCTTTTTCCCACATATCTCCAACCGTCACGAGTAGAGAACCCAAAATATCAATAACCACTTTTTCTACCGAATACAGGCTAAAAGCATGATTAATTAAATCCTGTGCTTTTCCTTCTTCAAAAGATAAAAGCATCGTTAACAGCTCATCCCTAATTTTTTGAGGGGAATCTACTTCTCCTTCTTCTTCAAACGTTCCTACTGTACTGCTTTCCGTTTCTAATAACGAAACCGCTTGACTTATAGTAAAACCTCCGCTCACTTTTTCCGTGAGCCATTTTAATTTCCGCAAGTCTTCCTCTGTATATAACCGATGCCCGGATTCATTGCGGACAGGATTTAAAATTTGATAGCGTCGTTCCCATGCACGCAAAGTTCCCGGCTGGATTCCGACCATATTTGAGATGGCTTTAATATTATACTTCCCTTCGTGAGCCATACGTAACCTCCAACTACTCTTCGTGAACTGTATCTATTAATTGAATTATAGGATAAGTTATCCTGTGTGTAAAATTTGTATATGCTATGTAAAGAGTTTGTTCAAGGCTATTCTTTCCTTTTTAAAGTGATATAATGCGTTTGAGCTCTAGCTTGTAAACGGAGAGGCAAAGAGGTTGTACCATATCCGTTACTGACAAAAAGAGGAATCTTTCTTTTTTCTTTCAGCCCTCCTAATTCATACATACCAAAATTAAATAAGCGTATCTGTCCTCCGTGTGTATGTCCACTCAAAATCAAATCTACTTTTGATTCTTCATCTACATAATAGATAACATCAGGATTGTGGCTTAGAAGAATGGTAAGCTGTTCAGGTTCAATGGAAGAAACAGCTCTCTTTAGATTCATCTGACCTTCTGATAAATCATCTACCCCCGCAAAATGGCATGTAGTACCATCTTTAGAAACGGCAAAGACATGCTCGTTTTTAAGGGCAATAACTCCTTCATCTTTAAGCACCTGCTTCAATTGCATTTGATCTACTTCGTAATCATTATTTCCCCACACAAAATAGACGGGTCCTAGCGTTTTAAGCTTTTGAATATTTTGACGAGCACGCAATAAAGGGACTCCTCCTTCTAGTAAATCACCGCCTATAATTACAAAATCTACTTCGCCCGGTATTTTTTCCAACAGCTTCGACGAAACTGTTCGCTTATGTATATCTGATATAAAAAACAGGCGCAAAGGCTGCTGGTTTTCAGGAAATCTTGATAAATGAATCGTTCTTTCTTCGACATATGTACGATGAGCTTCTGAAAACATAAAAATCAGCAAGCCTACGCCTAACGCTAAAATTATTAAAAGAATAACCATATATTCTCCTTCTTTTCATTTTATACCCGGTTTGTTTCTGTTAAAGAAGAAAGGGCATAAATTATCGCAATTGTTAACAAACCTACTACTTGATAAAGCGCAACTGCACTTAACGATAAAATTCCTATCACACATAGACATGAAACAAGGTATTCATGCCATTTTACCTTATAGCCTTTTAGAAACGACCGACTTTGCAGAAACACTTTACGAACTGCTGCCGACAGACAAAAAAGAGCCGTGAAAAATAAGATTATAACACTAAACACATCTAACGGATGTAAAATCATTTGAATAAGTAAATAGGTTAACGAAGCTTTTGAACCTACAGCCGTTAAACTGCTGATATAATAACTGCATAACCACGCAGCTAGCAAGTTAAACCAATCCCTCACAAAAAAACCCCCTTCACTAAACTTCTATGTAAAAAGAGGCTTTTTCATGCGATTCTATTTGTTTTCATGATATAAATTAATTCCATAGGTTGACTGCATCCAGCGAAACGTTTCTTTTCGGTGCTCCCATGTTTCAGGCGTCGCCCATAGCTCTTTGCTTCTTTTAATAATCTCACAGCGCAAATCTTGAAAAGTCTTTTCTGCTTTCTCGCCTTTTTTCTGCAGCTGCACAGTATAAAAATAAAGTGAGACGGTAAGCAATAAAAACATCAAATGCCCCATGTTGCCTAACAAAAATGAAAAAAATTCGCTAAACGTCGTAAAAAAACCGCTTTGAAATATGAAAAAAAAGTAGCTAATAACAGTCGTTACACTGGCTAAAAACAAAATCTTCCATTTTTTCTCTTTAGCTTTCAGCTTATTAACTGTCTCTTTTCTTTTAATAACGCTCACTAATATATATTGAAGTGTTTCATCGCTTTCAAAGTCTATCACTTCGTTTTCCATCATTCCACCCCCTCGTATGCTAGTACAACATATGAGGGAACATAAAAGATTATGTGGGTAGCACTGAAAATAATGGCTGTTTCCTTAACCTTTACTGCATTAGTTCTTCTCGCTGTGCAGATTTCCCTTTTGATTTTCTTATCTGCAGACCTAATAAAAAATCAATGAGAAAATGAGTAAAAATCGTGACATACAAATTTTCAGTCCACCAAAAAAGTAACCCTATTAAAAAGCTTAAAACCACAACCGAAATAAAAAGAAACCACTTTTTTAAATATCGAATGTGAACGAGTGCAAATACGATACTCGCCCAAAACAGGCCAAACTGAACTTGTATAACCCCTCGAAATAATATTTCTTCTGAACATGCAACGATGAGGCAAATAAGGGCTAGATGAGGAACAGAACGGTTAGCAAATAAACGTTCATTAATCCCTCCGTCATCGTATAAATGCTCAGGTACGCATTTCATTAGAAATATATCTCCTCCTACTACTAAGAGAGCTGTTCCTCCCCCGTACAATAAAATAGAAGACCAATCCAGCTGAAAAAACTGCAAAAAGGAATTCCATGAATCGAATGTAAAAAACCCGATGCCTAAAGCAATGAAGCAGATGAGCAGCTGTGTTACATATAAATTTTTAACTAGCTCTGCATCTGTCATGGATGAAATAAGCTCTTGCTGTGATTTTGCCATTATATCTCTCCTTGACGAAGCAAACGAGCTAATTCTAATTCCCAGCCTTGAAAGGTCCATTGCTCTTGCTCACCATTTGTTTTTTTATAGTTTTCTAAATCCAAGCCGCAGCAATCGCAACAATTCTCAAGCTCTGATTTTCCCCGCTCATTAAAATAGCCAAGCAGCACGTGACGACGGCATTCTTTTGTCTCAATAAACCCCTTCATCGCACGGTACTTGTCATGTTTGTTCCGAAGACGTTTATTTACAGCTGCAATAATCGTTTCATGGAGCGATTCAGCAATTTTCCAAGGTTCAACATGTTCATTTTTCACTACATTTTCTCTGTACAAATAATAACGAATAAATCGCCAATGTGTTTCTTGAATACCCACTGTATAAAGAAAATGAGACTCTACTTGTTTTAAAGGAATGGCCTGATCATGATTTCGTAAATACGACAAGCAGTATAAGATGATATCTGAAGAAGGAAGTTCAATTTCAAGTAAAGAATGAGCAAAATCATCGTCTCCTTCAGCATAAAGCAAAATCGCAATACTGTTTTGCTGATCGCGTCCACTTCTTCCAATTTCCTGTACGTATGCTTCTAGCTGCGTAGGTGTATGAAAATGAATAACAAAGCGAACATTCGATTTGTTAACCCCCATTCCAAATGCACTTGTGCAGCAAATGATATCAAGCTGATTTTCTAAAAATTGCTGTTGAACAAGCATTCTTTCATTCGGTTCCATTCCCCCATGGTAATACTGCACTCGCTGTATCCCATTTTCCTTGAGAAGCTGTGTTAATGCTTCTGTCCAAGATCGGCTGGAACAATAGATAATTCCCGGACTTTGCAGTTCGCTAACGTACATCAGTAACTTCTCTTTTTTCTCTTCAATACTTGCAACAAAATCAACTTTCATCGCAATATTACTTCGATTCATGGAATAGATGTGCTCATTGACAGCAGGCAGCGATAAGTAGCGCTTAATATCTTCCACTACTTCCCTCGTCGCAGTTCCCGTTAGTGCCAGACATAGCGGACTGCCAAGTTCCTTCCATATATCTCCTAACTGAAGATAATCCAAACGGAAATCGTGTCCCCACTGAGAAATACAGTGCGCCTCGTCCACAACGAAAAGGCCTACCTTTGCCTGCTTTAATGCTTCTACTACAACAGCATTTTGCAAAATTTCAGGAGATGCATAAATAAAACGATAAAAAGCTAAATTTTTTAGCGCTCGTCGTTTTTCTTCTTGTTGTAAGAAACTATTTAAGGCAATAACTCGCTTTTCTCCGCTTGCCTTTAGCTGCTGAACTTGATCTTCCATCAGTGAAATTAAAGGAGATACAATCAGCACCGGTCGGTTCAACAAATAAGCGGGGAGCTGATAGCACAATGATTTCCCTGTTCCTGTAGGAAGAACCGCTAACACATTATGACCTGTTAAAATATCTTGAATAATCTCTTTTTGTCCTAGTCGAAATTGGCTATAGCCAAATTGTTTTTGTAGAAGTTGTTCTATCTTCACATCAAACACCACTTTTTTTAGTATCAGGTAAAATGTTTTGCTAATACGAGACGAATCTGAAAATAGGTAACGTCGTCTTTTACTTCTTCCTTTATCACCTTTAATTTATTTGTACGCAAACCTTCAAAAGCTGAGATGATTTCTTCCTGCTGCTTAGGCGATACGTATGCATCGATTGAAAAAGATGGAACAAACAGAGCTAATTCTGCAATATGATCTTCAATTGTACTTTCTTTTAAACGCCTTATATAAGCAATCTCTTCAAGCGTCTTGCCTTTTTGAAGCCAGCTATACGTTTTTAACGTCGAGCTCGTCAAAGGCAATTCTAAATATAGATCATGTAAAAAAGAAGAAAGTACATGAAAGCTTTCATTATTTTTACTCACTTTTTCAATGATATGATGAATAACCCCTAAAAGTTGAATATGAACATAATGCTCATCGAGTTCATATTGATATGCTAACTGATTTTTTGTAAAGCCTACTCTTTGGTATCCAGTCAGTTGCAAAACAAAAAGAGACGCATCTCGTTCCGCACAACCTTTCAAGCACGTTCGGAGCTCTTTGAACAGCTGAGCGGCTAACTCTTGACGCGTTTGCTTTTGAGACATAATATACGTTTTGACCCATTGAATGACCTCAGCATTTTTGGAAATGGGTAAAAACCCTTTTTGAAAATACTGTAGGTTTGATAAGGTCTGAATGAACAAAGTGATTCTTGCTAAAAATAATTGAGTACTGCTTGCGAATTTCCATCCGTCTAAAGCTGGATGAAAAGGTCGAGCCGTCAGTTCATCTTCAAGGCGTGCTTGTCCCTTATCTGTCATCACATACTTTTGATTTTCAGTTTCTTCAATATACTGCTGTTCTTTCAGATATGCAACGCAGGTTTCAAAAGACCGTTTATCTAAGTAAACAAATGACTGAAAAAGAAACGAAATTCCAAAAATTTTTCCGTCTTGAATCGTTTGAGCTGACTTTTTACCTGTTAATAAATGATAAATACCATAGGCGGTTCTCTCACCTTTTAACTGTTTTATACAAAATAAAATGCTAACTTGAATATAATTCAAAGGTGTCAACTTCCTTTCTCATTCATTGTACCAAAAGTGACCAATAGCATGTGAGGTAAAGGCTTTTCAGTTCTTTCCTTTATGTATCAAAACGTTTGGATAAGTGAAGAAACCTTGATTTGATAAGCATTCTCAGTGACTTTTCTATTGAAAAGTTTTATAAATCATTTTACAATGAATAAGGAGAAATTTCACTCTTGATTCGCGAAGAGATTATATAATGAGAAATTTTCGAACACTTTACAGGAGGTCTTGTTATGCCAAAATATACAATTGTTGATAAAGATACTTGCATCGCATGCGGCGCTTGCGGAGCTGCAGCACCAGACATTTATGATTATGATGATGAAGGTATTGCATTCGTAACATTAGATGATAACCAAGGTGTAGTAGAAATTCCAGAAGATCTAGAAGATGATATGATGGATGCAATGGAAGGTTGCCCTACGGATTCAATTCGCGTAGCGGATGAAAAATTCGAAGGCGATGCTAATAAATTCGAATAAGTATTGAACAAACCTGTAGTGTACATGCTGCAGGTTTTTTTATATATAAAAATCGCTCTCCCCGGGAGAGCGATTGAATTAAACAGCAACGCGGCGCGTAATCCATTGCTTCATTTTTGAAAACAATAAGACAAAAATAACCCCTGTTGCTGCTCCTTTTATTAAGTTAAACGGCAAAATACCTGCAACGATATATTGACGCGCTTGTTCACTAGACATTTCTGGCGATTGTAAGAAGATTGTATACGCCGGTAAAAAGACATAATAATTTAAGACAGCCATGAGTATCGTCATTACAACCGTACCCGTAACCAAACCTATCGTTACGCCTTTAGCTGTTTTAAATCGACGGAACATGTATGATACAGGAAGAACGAACAGTAAACCAGCCACAAAGTTCGCAACCTGGCCAACCGGAACCCCTGTAGCACTTCCTTGAATTAAATAATTCAATAAATTTTTTATTCCTTCTACTATAACAGCAGCCATCGGTCCAAATACAAGTGCTGCTACGAGTGCAGGAATTTCACTAAAATCAATTGTTAAAAACGGAGGTAATCCAGGAATTGGAAAATTAATCATCATTAAAATATAAGCAATACTACTTAACATTCCTAGTATGACCAGCTTTTGAGTTTTCTTACTTTGTTGCATCTTGCCTCTCTCCTTCTTTGTGATCCACTCTTCAAAGAAGAAAGGTTCAACTTTATATCCCCACGCAAAAACCTCCCAACAAATGATTCGTTGAGAGGAGACATGGCAGGCATATTTAATAAACGTTCATCACATTAGGCTTTGAACGCTGAACCTCCACCTTCTCCCATCCAGACTGTACTGTCGGCTTTGGAATTTCACCAAATCTGCTCGTATGTATTACATATAAGCTCGCGGGCTCAAAACAATTTGTTTTTTACCGCCGGTCGGGAATTTCACCCTGCCCCGAAGATAGACCAATATTTAATTATGAATTTATTATATGTTATCTCGAATTAAAAGTAAATAAAGAAGTTTTTTAATTCCTATTAAATTGATGTCTTTTATAAACTTCATTACTGTTTTATATGTAAAATAAGGAAATAAGTGCATAACCAACAGCATTATGACATATTTATAGTTTCAATTTTACGTTTACAATTGTGTATTTGATAACTAATTGTAAAGTTTAAAAAATATAATTGACAGAATTTTTTAAACATGGTAAATTATCAAATATTTGATGATAGTAAAATCCAAGGGAGATGTTCACGTCATGTATAACGTATTAGTAGCTGATTCAATTAGCAATGAAGGTCTTGCTCCACTACTTGAAGCTCCTCATGTGAATCTTACGCGAAAAAAAGTTGAAGAAGTTGAGAATGATTTGCATACGTACGATGCGCTTTTAGTACGAAGTGCTACGACGGTTACAGAGGATTTGCTGGCAAAAATGCCGAATTTAAAAATTGTTGCTCGCGCTGGAGTAGGTGTCGATAATATTGATATTGAAGCCTCAACCAAACGAGGGGTTGTCGTTATTAACGCGCCGAACGGAAATACCATTTCAACGGCGGAGCATACATTTGCTATGATGGCTAGCTTGTTTCGGCATATCCCCCAAGGAAATGCTTCAGTCAAAGCGCGCGAATGGAACCGCTCAGCATTTGTTGGAACAGAGCTTAATCGCAAACACCTGGGCATTATCGGATTTGGACGAATTGGCTCAGAGCTTGCTAAACGCGCAAAAGCCTTCAATATGAGCGTTCACGTTTACGATCCTTTTTTAACCTCTTCCCGAGCTGAAAAGCTAGGGGTAGAACTATTATCCCTGGATGAATTACTAGCAGCAGCGGATGTTATTACCGTGCACACTCCGCTTACGAAAGAAACAAAGGGATTGCTCAATCATGACACGTTAGCCAAAACAAAGAAGGGCGTGTTTTTATTAAACTGCGCACGCGGCGGGATCATTGATGAAAAAGCCTTAGTTCATTATTTAGAAATTGGCCATGTTCAAGGTGCAGCTATTGACGTATTTGAAGTTGAGCCGCCGATTGATAACCCTTTGTTACATTTTGATCAAGTTATTACAACTCCTCACTTAGGCGCTTCTACAAAAGAAGCCCAGCTTAACGTTGCTGAAGACGTGGCACATGACGTTTTGCGTTTTCTAGAAGGCAATCCTGTAAGCTCATCCATTAATTTACCGACGCTTTCTAAAGAAGTTTTTGAAAAAATCCAGCCGTTTACGAGCCTTACTAAACAAATGGGAGCTATTTTATCTCAATGCATGCGAGAACCTGTTCAGCATATCTCTATCTCCTACGGAGGTACAGTGACGGATTTAGAAACCACTTATATTACACGGAGCTTGTTATCAGGCTTTTTAACCCATCGTATCGACTCACCTGTTAATGAAGTCAATGCTTCTATGATTGCCAAAGAACGAGGCATTACATTTGGTGAAAAAACGTCGGAAGATACGCAAGGATATTCCAATATGATTGACGTTACAGTAACGGGCGAACAGCGTACGTTTACCATTACAGGTACCTATATAGCAGGATATGGCCCTCGAATTGTTAATATCGATTCGTTTGATATTGATTTTTATCCAGAAGGACATCTTCTTTATATCCGTCACAGTGATCAGCCCGGAGTGATTGGAAATGTAGGGAAAGTACTTGGAGATTTACGTATTAACATTGCTACCATGCAAGTGGGACGTAAGCAAAAAGGCGGCGAAGCCATTATGATGCTCACGTTTGATAAACTTTTAGAGGATTCTGTCATCACTTCATTAAAACAAACAAGCGAGATTGTGACCATACAGCGCATTGAATTGTGACATTGAAAAAAAAAGAGCCTTAGCGGCTCTTTTTTATGGACTTATTTTTAACACTTGTCCTGCATTTAAAGCGGTGTTCTCTAAATGATTCCACTTTCTTAGCTGCTCCACATCTACTTCATATTTGGCCGCAAGTTCAGATAATGTATCTCCTTGATGGATAAGAATACAGTTATCAGAAGCCTGATGTAACTGCTGAAAAACCGTGGCAGCTAAATCGCTTTTTACGTATGCCGATAGTTTTTGCTTGTCCAATTTGGCAAGTGGGTTTACTGCATTGGTTTTATCCGGATTCCAACTTCCTTGATGAACTTCAAAATGCAAATGTGCACCTGAAGATCGTCCTGTATTGCCAACCCGTCCAATGTTTTGACCTGCGGCTACAGAATTTCCTTCTGCAACAAAACGTTCCTCTAGATGAGCATAGACCGTTTCGTATCCGTTCGTTTGTTTGATAAAAACAACCTGTCCGTATGTATTTGAATAATAAGAGCGGCTCACCACTCCTTTTGCAACAGCATACACCTGTGTACCCACAGGTGCTGCTATGTCAATTCCAAAGTGTTTGGCGTGACGAGAACCAAATATATCAGTTAAGACTCCTTCAACTGGCCACTCCCACTGCTTCTCTTCTGCCTTTACCATTTGTCCGCCCAAAAATAACAGACCGATACACAATCCCATTACTAATACAACCAATATTCTTCTTAACACGTCAATCATGAAGAAAGAACCTCCTATGTAGATCATTGCACACAAAACATACTATATGCCAATTCCTTCTCTTTTAGACTTGTTTATAGAAAAAATAAAGAGATGTGATTCTCTACTGAATCACATCTCTTTGCTATTCTCATTATTTCAGCCGAAGAAAAACTGTTATTTAGCATGTGTTTACTTTGGCAGTTTGATAAAGAAAGTTGTTCCTTCATTTAATTCACTTTCAACCGCAATGATCCCTTGATGTGCCTCCACGATATTTTTGGCGATCGCAAGCCCAAGACCAGTTCCTGACTTCCCTCTCGTTCTGGCTTTATCCGCTTTATAAAATCGTTCAAATACAAATGGAAGGTCTTCTTTCGGAATGCCTGCTCCTGTATCTTGAACAGAAAGATGGATTTCGGATTGACTTTTATCAAGATGCAGCTTTACTTCTCCGTAGTCATCCGTATGACGAATGGCATTATCAATTAAGTTTGTCAGCACTTGTTCCATACGGTCTGAATCAATCATCGCTTCAAATTCATCTTCTACTTTTCCATTAAGAGACAGTTTAATATATTTCTCTTTAGCTAACCCCTGAAACTTACGCAAAACACGTTCTGTAAATTCAACCATTGCTACAGATTCTAAGTGAAGCTGCACATGTCCCGCTTCCATTCGCGCCAAATCTAAAAGTTCATTTACAAGCCGGCCCATACGGAGTGATTCATCATAAATCACCTGTGCAATTTCTTTCTTTTCTTCATCCGTACTTGCAATATCGTCAATAATAGCTTCACTATAACCTTGAAGCATAGAAATAGGTGTGCGCAATTCATGAGACACGTTTGCAATAAAATCTTTTCTCGATTTATCAAGTTTACGCTCTTCAGACATATCTCGTAGTACAGCTACAGCACCGCGGATTTTCGTTTGATTATAGAGCGGTGACATTAAAATGACCCACGTTTTCCCTTGAATTTTCAACTCTGCACTTCGCTCCGTTTCAGTCTCTACTACCGTTTGAAACAAATGCACAACGTTTGCTGGAAGCTCAGGCACCTGCTGATTGTTAACATCCTGCTCGTAATACCAAGTCTGAAGAAAATGCTCCGCTGGGGGATTGGTAATTAAAATCGATCCGTCTCTACTAAACGTAATAACACCGTCTGCCATACTGCTTAAAATACTTGAAAGCTGTTCTTTTTCCTGATTGAGCGCATTGAGATTAAACTTTAACTGCCTGCCCATTTGATTAAAAGCAATCGCTAACTCTCCAATTTCGTCGTGAGTTAAAATAGGTACTTTTGTATCAAAGTTCCCTTTTGTTACTTCAAATGCCGCCTGCCTCATTTTTCTAAGAGGTGCTGTAATTCGAGTGGATAAGAAAAAAGCAAAGATAGTAGTTAAAATAATAGCAATACCTGCAGCCAATAAAATGAACTTAGTCGTATATTGAGCGGGCTCTTCAATTTCAGAAAGAGATTGATACAGATAAACGCCGCCTGTCGGTTTGTTATCTTTCATTAAAGGTACACCGACAACAAACATTAAAGGCTCATCACTCGTGTCTTTTTTTGTGGTCATGTACATTTTTTCCCGTACTACTTTACCTTTTTCAACCACTTGATTTAGCTGATTGTTTTGTTTAACAATGGCCGAAATAGCTTTCTTATTTTCTTTATCAGGATGTGTGGAATGCCAATAGAAATCTTCATCTTGAACAATAACTACACTTGCTTGATCTGCAAGTTCACGAGCAATGGATAGTCCTAGCTTTTCATCCTCTGTTTCCTGCACAATGGTAGAGATTTTAGCAGCCGTTTTAGTTAAACGGTTTTCCGCATCTACAACATGATAATTTTCAAAAAACTGAAGCAGTAAAATGGTCAAAATAAATAAAACAAGCGTGACGAGCAATAGGATAGTAAACCATAGTTTACCAACTACACTTCTCCAAAACATCAGTTATTTTCAACCTCAAATTTATACCCTACTCCCCAAACGGTTACAATCATTTTCGCCGCTTGTGACGATACGCGGTTTAACTTTTCACGCAAACGCTTGACGTGTGTATCTACCGTACGAAGATCTCCAAAGAAATCATAATGCCATACTTCACGCAGCAGCTGTTCTCTGTCATATACTTTATCTGGCGTTTTTGCAAGGTAGCATAATAATTCATATTCTTTTGGAGTTAAGTTAACTTCTTTTCCGTCTGCTGTAACGCGATGTGCGTCATTATCAATCGTTAAGTGATCAAAGACAATAAGATTTTTCACGCTCGTTTCTGGTTGAATAAACGTTGCTTGAGAAGAACGTCGAAGCAGTGCTTTTACGCGAAGAACCACTTCTCTTGGGCTAAACGGCTTAACGATATAATCATCTGTACCTACTTCAAACCCTTGGACTCTGTTTACTTCTTCCCCTTTAGCTGTAAGCATGATAATAGGAGTTGCTTTTTTCTCCCGAATTTGTTTACAAACCTCAATACCGTCTATGCCAGGCATCATTAAATCTAATACAATCAAATCATAATCTATGTGTAACGCTTTTTCGATTGCTTCATGCCCATCGGCTGCTTCTTCAATGATGTATCCTTCTTTTTCTAAGTACATTTTTAACAATCGTCTAATGCGATCTTCATCGTCTACTAGCAGTAATCTTTGTTCGTTTTGCATGTATTTTCAACCTCCTAGTCTTAGTGTACAAAAAAAAACCGGCGAGTTCTACTTATGATACCCAAACAATGTGACAATTCGTGAACACCTTTAGGAAAAACAGCTTTTTTTACCAAAAAGAGGCTGAGACGCAACGAAATCCATTCAATCTAAAGACGAACAAATAAAATACAGGAGCTAGTAGGGATCGCTTATTCCATCGCTGTTGATTTCCGTGCAAGACTTTGCTTTCCGCGGGCGGCCGCTGAGCCTCCTCGTCGCTTCCGCTCCTGCGGTGTCTCACCTTTTCCGCTTTTCCCGCAGGAGTCTTCGCCTTGCCCTCCAATCAACAGCTAGAAGCACCTACATATATGAAGCCTCCGTTCACCATACCAATGAAAAAATCCGAACGAATGAGATTCTCCATCAAGAATCTCATTCGTTCGGATCTTCCTTCAACTAAAATATCTTTGTTCCAGCCTCTATTCTATTTTTAAAGGTTAAGCATATGAATGTAAACCTGCAATAATTAGGTTCACAGCCACTAAGTTGAACATAATGATGGCAAACCCGCCAACTGCCAGCCAAGCTGATTTTTCACCGTGCCATCCTTTAGACAGCCGAAGATGAAGAAAAGCGGCGTAAAATAAAAAGGTGATCAGCGCCCACACCTCTTTAGGGTCCCACCCCCAAAAGCGCGTCCAGGCCATCTGAGCCCAAATCATAGCGAAAATAAGTGCTCCTAGTGTAAAAATAGGAAATCCAATTGCCACTGCTCTGTAGCTTACTTCATCAAGCAAGTCGCTGTTTACCTGCTTCACAAGCGGCTGCAGTGCGGCGCCAATTCGCTTCCGTAAAATAAGGCGAATCAGCCAATATAAGACGAAGCCACCGCCTAACGACCAAATAACCGTATTTAATTTTTTAGCATTGATAATAGCCGGCATATCAACAAACGGCTGTATGTCGTTCCCGTCTGTCCACTCACTTTGATGAGGCCCCACTAGCGGAACCATATGATATACGACTTGCTCTTGTTCTCCACTTTTATTAACCCAATTAAATGATGACTCGTAGTGAGCCGCATTAAAAGTCAGCGTCACCACTACAAACCCAAGCGTACTAATAAGCGTATACAGGATGAATTCCAGCCAAAATGCTTTTTTATTTCGCTTGGATTGGTCAATCGTTTTGATTAAATAAATCAATCCTGCAACAAAGCTAATGGAAAGTACGGCTTCACCCGTAGCTGCGGTTGTAACGTGAATATGCAGCCAATTCGTTTGGAGAGCGGGTATCAGCGGCGTAATTTCAGTTGGAAACATGCTTGCATAAGCAATGATTAAAAGAGCCACCGGCAATGCAAAAAGTCCAAGCATGCTAAGACGATAAATAAAGTAAATAACAATAAATGCACCAACAAGCATCATGCCAAAAAACGTCGTAAATTCAAATAAATTACTAACAGGAGCGTGGCCTGATGCAATCCATCTTGTAATAAAGTAGCCAATCTGTGCAATAAAGCCGATGATGGTAACCGCAATTCCAAACGTTGCCCACTTTGTTTTCTTTTGAGCTGCTCGCTTATCTCGAATAGCTCCTCCGAAAAAAAAGGTTGCAACTAAATAAGCAATAAACGCCACATACAGTAAATTACTACTTATACTCGCGTAATCCATGCTTTTTCCTCCTATTTTGTTTCTTTATCATTTTGGTCCTTCAGCTGTGTAAGAGATGTTGATTCTAATAAACCATTTAGTTCTTTTTTAAGCCCATACCAGTTTTTATTTGTATGTGCGGCCAACCATATTTCATTATTGACTTTTTGAATCCACATGCGGCGATGATTCCAATACATCCCTTGAATTACACCAATCATAAAGATGGCTCCGCCAACTCCTAAAAACCAAAGCGTATAGTCTCTGCGAACGGTTAATCCCGTTACATTTTTCGTTTCCACACCAGCAAAGGTTATTTTATAATCGTTATTTCCTAGCGGCTCCAAGTTCTCTCTAATTCCAACAAAAGCAACTTCACCTTTTTTATGCTGAGGCGTGATCATTTTAAATACAAAAGCCGGATTGTTAGGTACTCTGGTCTTTGTATTTGGATTTCCTTCATCATCAAAGAAAAAGTCTGGAAAGTAACTCATGAGCTTGACTTTATATCCGTTTTTTAAATCATATGTTTCTTTTGGATTATGTAAATCTACTGTAAGTGAACCAACGTTTCTATTTGCATTTTTATCTGTTAAATGGAAAGACATAGAGCTAAACTCATTCAACTTGAAATCCACTTGGTACATGGCATATCCTTCAAACTTAAGCGGCTGATTCACACGAATCTCTGAATCTTTTATTTTCTTTAACTTTGGATCTGCTCCCGGTATAAGCTTTCCTTCGCGCTTATACAAACTAACATCCGCTTCATATTTTTTGGCTACTTTATTATTCCCTGCACGATCAATTGCTTCTTGAAACACGGCGCTTTCGCTATCTTTATCATATGTTTCAACAGTAAAACGATGGTTTTTCAAAAAATACTCTCCGTTCGTCCCAGGAATAACTTTTGTTTCACCTTCACGGATCCAAAGAACTTCATCTATATACATACCTGGTACAAATCTAAGCATAGCACCTAGTAAAAAGATAATGAGACCGATATGATTAACGTATGGACCCCACCTTGAGAAGCGTCCTTTTTCAGCCAGCAGATTCCCGTTTTCTTCACGAATAGAGTATCTTCTTTTTTTAAGCATGCTTTTTACATGTTCATATTCTTGATCGGTCCATGATGATGAAGTGCTGTATAAACGCTGTCTTTTTAAGAAATTTGGATGTTTTGTTACACTCTGCTTTTTTAGAGCTCGGTACAAAGGCACTACTCGATCTAAACTGCAAATGACTAACGACATTCCTAAAGCAGCAATTAAAAGCAAGTACCACCACGATTCGTAGAGATGATGAAAACCTAACTTATAATAAAGCTCTCCTGTCCATCCATATTCCTTTTGGTAATACTCATCTGCTGTCACATTAGGAGGTATGTAAGCTTCTTGAGGATAAATGGTTCCGACTGCAGACGCAACAAGCGTCACAATAATGATCCAAATACCTACTTTTACAGAAGAGAAAAAATTCCATATTTTATCGATAACTGTTTTATTGTACGTTTGCGATCGCCTTGCGCTTCCTTCATAACGCATATCCACTAATTTATCAGTTGTTTCTTCTGCAATCGGCTTACCACAGGCTTCACACAAAATCGTACCATGCGGGTTAACGTGTCCACACTCACATTTCACGTGTTTCATTGTCAACACTCCCTATGGTTTAATTTCTTCCATATATTCTTTTATTTTAGACTCTTCCAATCCCCCGATAAAACTGTCTACAATCTTTCCGTTTTTATCAATTAAAAATGTAGTCGGCAGAGGATCTATTCCGTATGCACCCAAAACTTGTGAATCTTTATCCATCAAAATCGGAAAAGATAGCCCATACTGTTTAGCAAACTGCTCTACTGCTATATTCGTTTCTGCAACGTTAACAGCTAGAATTTCAACACCTTGCTTTTTATATGAGGCATACTGCTTTTCCATAGCCGGCATCTCTTGTTTACAGGGCTTGCACCACGTTCCCCAAAAATTCAAAAAAACTCCTTTGCCTTTGTAATCTGATAGCTGATGAGTTTCTCCATTAACATCTCTTAATATAAAGTCAGGTGCCTTATCTCCTACTGATACCTTTTGTTTATCAGCAAAAAATTGAGCATAAAGGGTATATCCAACCGCGCACAGCAAAACTGCCAATATAACTGTTCGAATAATCAAGCGCTTTTTTTTCATGGCACGAACTCCTTTTAACCGCTTTCAATACGCTTTTTTCTACCATTATATCATTTTTGTGGTAGTGGCTTTCCAATAATATTTCGACGTTTCTGTGAAGTCTTCCTCTCATTCTACAAGTTCGACATTTTTTCAAAAAACCTTGCTTGTTTTTCTAATTCACGACATTTTTCATAAAAAAAACAGGTAAGTGAAAATTACTTACCTGTTTGAGACATTGAATATAATTGTTTGACTTCATGCGCTGTAAGCTCACGAGCTTCTCCTGCATTTAATCCGCGTAAATCTAAAGGTCCGTAGCGCTCACGTTTTAATTTTAATACAGAATGTCCGATTGCATCGAACATGCGACGTACTTGACGATTTTTCCCTTCGTGAATCGTCAATTCCACAATCGCCGTCTGCTTGCTTTTATCAATAGAAAGAACTTTTGCACGAGCTGGGGCTGTTTTTCCGTCCTCAAGCATCACACCGCGCTGCAGCTGTCTGATTTTTTCACGACTTGGAATTCCTTTAATTTTAGCCACATACACTTTGTCCACTTCAAATTTAGGGTGCATTAGCTGATTAGCAAATTCACCGTCGTTTGTCAAAAGAAGTAAACCCGACGTATCATAGTCCAGACGTCCAATGGGATAAATTCTTTCTTCTACATGTGGAAAGAAGTCAACAACTGTTTTTCTTCCCTTGTCGTCGTTAGCAGCTGAAATGACGCCTCTTGGTTTGTATAACATAAAATAAACGGGCGCTTCGCTTTCTACCGGCACTTCGTCTACTTCAATTTTATCGTTAGGACCTACTTTCGTGCCCAATTCTCTTACAACTTTTCCATTTACTTTCACTCGGCCTTGGCCGATTAATTCTTCAGCTTTACGTCTTGATGCTACACCTGCGTGAGCAATGACTTTTTGTAATCGTTCCATTAACACTTCACCTCTTGTAACATCTTACTTGTTTACGAAGTAATACACAAGTGTATTTGCCACTCAGAGGTAGAATTTTCGATTTCTTACCGGCCAAACACAAGGATTACAATGACAACTGAGGCAATAATCCCTACCAAATCTGCCAGTAAACCAACCTTCAGCGCATCTCCCATTTTTTTAATACCAACCGCTCCAAAATAAACCGTTAAAATGTAAAACGTGGTATCTGTACTTCCCTGCATGGTCGATGCCAAACGACCGATAAAAGAATCAGGTCCGTATGTAGAAATTAGATCCGTCGTGATACCAAGAGCAGCCGTTCCAGATATCGGTTTGATAAGAGCTAAAGGTACAATTTCAGCCGGAACGCCGACTGCTTGCAGCATAGGTTTTAAAACAGATAAGAAAAAATCAAGTGCTCCTGAAGCTCGAAAAATAGAGATGCTCACTAACATGCCGACTAGGTAAGGAATGATGGAAAAGGCAATTTGTAATCCGTCCTTCCCTCCCTCTACAAACTTTTCATACGTAGGAATTTTTTTATAGGTTCCATAAAGTAAAATACAGCCTACGATAAGAGGAATAAACATCAATGATACTTGATTAAGCATAGTCATTTTCGTTTTCCTCCTTTTCGTGTACGTCGATAATAAAAGAAGCGATCAATAATGATGGCTCCTATCGTAGCTACAACAGTTGCTAAAAGCGTGGTACCGACAATTTCAGTAGGATTAGCCGAGTTATACGTAATTCGAATTGCAATAACTGTAGTTGGTATAAGTGTTAAACTGGTTGTGTTAAGTGCTAAAAGTGTGATCATAGAGCGGCTTGCTTCGTCTCTATCGCCGTTTAGCTTTTTAAGCTGTTCCATCGCTTTAATGCCAAGAGGAGTTGCCGCATTCCCGAGTCCAAACATATTCGCCATCATATTGGACAATATGTACCCCAAGGCCGGATGATCTTTTGGAACATCAGGGAAAAGTCTTGTAATAATGGGTCGAAATAATTTCGCTAACTTGTCGAGAAGCCCTGCACTTTGAGCAATATTCATCATCCCTAACCAAAAGACCAGCACGCTGATTAACCCTATGCTGATGGTCACTGCTTCGCCTGCTCCTTGAAAAATTGCTTTGTTTACATCACCAATTTTCCCATTTATAATCGCAAAAACAATTCCAATAATGGTCAGCAGCATCCAAATAATATTAACCATCTGTTTTGGCTCCAGACTGAATAAACATTAATCGCTTCACTCTATCAAAGAAACCTTTTTGCTGCTCGGACTGCTTTTCGAAATAAATAGGAACACTGTCAATCGTCTCTCCACTTCTATAAATATCGAGCTTTCCTACCACATTTGGAACTTCCCCTGTTTCTTTCCACTGCTTTTTAGGCTGAATTAGCGTTGTTTTCACTTCTACAGAGCTTTGTTCTTTCTTTGTGAGCGGATAGACGACATTTCGTTTAATATACAGCTGATCTTTATAAAAAGAATCCTTTATATCTGCCAACTCGCCTTTTGCAGCTAAACTGGTCATATCATATTTATCAAATGCATTTTCATACATGGAAATGTGATCGTTCCAATCATCTGGGGCATTTATCGTTACGGCGATTAAATCCATTCCATCTTTTGTAGCAGTTGTCACAAGCGTTCGTTTTGCTAATTTTGTATACCCTGTTTTTCCGCCAGTACAGTATGCATATAGTGTTGTCAGCAGTTTATTTTTGTTTTTCCACACCCGATCCCATTTCTCTTCAGGATGCTTCATTCGATAGACTTTTGTTCCTGAAATCTCTTTGAAAATTTTATTATTCATTGCATAGCGCATGAGCAGAGCCATATCGTGCGCTGTTGAGCGATGATTTTCATGATCGTCTAATCCATGCGGATTTTGAAATGTTGTATTGGTCATGCCAATTTCTTCTGCTTTTTTATTCATTAAATAAACAAATCCATCTTCGCTTCCTCCAACGGCTTCTGCAATAGCTACAGCAGCATCATTACCTGAACGAAGCATCAAACCATATACTAAATCTTTTAATTTTATTTTTTCACCTTCAACTAAATACACAGAAGAACCTTCAACACCAACTGCGTTGTGACTAACGGTAACTGTTTTATTTATTTTGCCAGATTCAATCGCCAGTATTGCTGTCATAATTTTTGTAATGCTAGCAATTCGGCTAACTTGATCTGCATTTTTAGCATATAACACTCTCCCTGATTTCTGTTCCATCAAAATAGCACTATGAGCACTTACGCTCCCTGCTGCAGATGATGTGGAAGGCCAACCGCTGAGACATAGCAATACAATAAATAGATAGATGATACTTTTTTTGCTTCTTTTCATGTCATCCCCGTCCCTCTACCTGTTTGTACAAGTTTATGCTCGTCTTTTTTGGTTATGAATGAAAAGATTTGTCCATACAAAAAAGAACATAGAAAAAACTCTATGTTCTTTTACATTTTCACTTCATTTCTTGAAACGATTGAAAAAACAAATCTGCTTCTTGATCGGTTCCTTCTTGTAATAAATCTTCTGGAAGGGGCGGCAGCTCTTCGATACTTTTAAGGCCAAAATAGCCTAAAAATTCTTTTGTCGTTCCGTATAGGATAGCCCTGCCTGCGCCTTCCGCTCGTCCCACTTCTTTTAATAAAACCTTTCCAATTAAAGTTTGAAGAGGTCTTTCCGTTTTCACTCCTCGAATCTCTTCGATTTCAGCTCTTGTAATTGGCTGCTTGTACGCTACAATAGCTAACGTTTCAAGCGCTGCTTGTGATAATGATTGATTAGCGGGAGCTTCTACGAGCTTCTCAATATATGGTGCATACTCTTTTTTTGTGACAAGCTGATAGGCCCCTCCTATTTCAACGAGTGTAACTCCTCTGAACTTACACTCTTGCTCTAAGCTCTCCAAAGCACCTTGAATGTCTTCATGAGGCTTTTCTATAATCTCAGCTAACCGGCTAATGGATAGACCTTCATCACCAGAAACAAAAAGTAAGCTTTCAATAATAGCCTGTAGATTATTCGTTGTCATTCCTCTTCATTCCTTTCTCGATACGATACATAAAGCTCGTCTAGATTGTGCTGCTGTTCCACAACGATTTCATTTTCTTTCATTAATTCCAGCACAGCTAAAAACGTTACGACGATATGATCACGCTCTTGATAAGGAAACAGCTGATAAAAACTTTTTTTCCCTTTAAAGGCTTTTAATTCGTTCACAATCTCACTCATACGCTTGTCAATTGGAATATCTTGTCTTGCTATTTTCGTCTGCATAGGCTTTGTGTTTTGCTTTCGTTTCATCAACTTTTGAAAAGCGCTTAGCATATCATACAAAGATATATCAAGCCCTTCATCCTGAGGCTGCGTACGTTCTTCTGCATTTATCTGCACATTACTTGGAGGTTTTGTATACACATGACTTTGGTCTTCCTCCAGCTTTTGAAGCTCTACTGCCGCTTCTTTAAACTTTCGATATTCAATTAAGCGCTGCATTAATTCTTCACGCGGATCTTCTTCATCAACCATTTCAATCTCATCCATATCTTCTTCATACGTAGGCAGAAGCATTTTACTTTTAATTTGAAGCAAAGTTGCTGCCATGACTAGATACTCACTGGCAACGTCTAGCTGAAGCTCATTCATTGTATGGATAAACATCATATATTGCTCAGTAATTGTTGCTACTGGGATATCGTAAATATCAATTTCATACCGATTAATTAAATGCAGAAGAAGATCTAAAGGTCCTTCAAACGCATCTACTTTTACACTATACTCCACTTTTTTCTCACCAACACTTTTCAATTGCTTATCATTTCTGCTGCTTTACATAACGTTACTACCATTAGTATAGAGGATTATAGACACATGTCCAATACAAATTAACGTAAAAATAGGTCATTTGCCCATACAAAAAGATTAAACATACATATGATGTCAAGGTAATAACATTTTGAAATGACTGAAGGAGGAACTCGCATGGGTGAAAAATCTTGTGGATACGGTAGCGGTTTCGCTTTAATTGTTGTACTGTTTATTTTATTAATTATTGTTGGTTGTTCTTGCTTACGCTTCTAACCACACATATAGAATAAAAACAAACGTGTTCGCCATACCTTGAGCACGTTTGTCTCTTTAAAGCACTCCGCTGATGAACAGCTAATTTTTGTGATACACTACATATAGAGTCTTACCAGGAGGGAACAAGATTGTATTCACAAGCCTATATTGATTATTTAGTTCATTTTCATGGCGATCGGGATTATTTTGAGTGTCATGAACTGCTAGAAGAACACTGGAAAAAAGACGAAAGAGGACACCGCAATATTATTTGGGTTGGCCTTATTCAAATTGCTGTTTCACTCTATCATCATCGACGCCAAAATTTCGCTGGAGCCAAAAGAACGATGCAAAAGGCGCTGGCAATTTTAACGAAAGAAGAAGAAAATATTGCACAGCTTGGACTTAATTATCCTTCACTGCTTAAACTTCTTCGCAAACAATTAGCTTTAATCGATACGTATCAGCCATATAAAAGTATTAACTTGCCTATTGAAGATCCAGCATTATTACGGGCTTGCAAACAAAGAAGCACTGATAAACAGCTTGTCTGGTTATCAGCTTCTAATCTGCAAAATGACGCAATTGTTCATCGTCACAGCACGCGAGATCGCTCAGATGTGATTGCGGAAAGACAAGCGAACTTATTGGCAAAACAAAACAACAGGTAGCTAGAAGCTACCTGTTGTTTTATGATGACTAAGATGTGAAAGAAGCTTTCGCACCTCAACTAATCATGCTTTTCTTTATTCATCAGCCTGACACTTTTCATAAAACGGAGCGATGATTTCACTCGGCTTAATTTGTGCAGTCGTATACATTTCTTTAAGAGCTTTAATCATTTTTTTGCCAATGCCCTGCTGGCGGTGTGAAGGGTTTACACTGACGTGTTGAACCTCAATCAAACTTTTATCGATCATGGAAATGCCAACAATCCCAATAATATCTTCTTCTTGCTTCCAAAGATACAGCTGCCAATGTTCGTTTTGCTCATATTCTTTCATCGTTTGTTGAAGTTTTTTTAAATCTTTTTCCGTAGGTACAAACGATAGAAGACCCATGGCAATTTTTTCATAGTTTCGTTTATAGCGAATAAGCATACGATTCTCCCTCGTCCTCAAACTTTCCTACAAATTAATGCGCTGCGTTTTTTACTGCTTTTATCATACAAAATTTATAAGTAAATAGCAATATTACACAAAAGCTTGTCCTATGTCATGCGTGTATGAGAAACCTAATCTATTACGCTTTTTGAGCTGTTGCGCGAAGAAAAAACGCCGTAACCCCCTGTAAAAGGTTGTTATGACGTTTTATTAGCTAATATCCATTTATAGCAGTATGCTCTTATTCTTCCCAGACTTTTACTTCTTTCATTACGTCGCCATTTTTCATTTTTAACACTGTATCAAGTCCTTCTGTTACTTTTCCAAATACAGTGTGAACACCGTTCAAATGAGGCTGTGGCTCATGAACAAGAAAGAACTGACTGCCGCCTGTGTCTTTACCAGCATGCGCCATTGATAAAGAACCCGCTTCGTGTTTGTGAGGGTTTCCTTCTGTTTCACATTTGATTGAATAGCCAGGACCGCCAGCACCTGTACCAGTTGGGTCTCCTCCTTGAGAAACAAATCCAGGGATAACGCGGTGGAACGTTACGCCGTTGTAGAATCCTTCATTTGCTAACTTTTCAAAGTTTTCTACTGTTCCTGGTGCTTCGTTCGGAAATAAATCGATTAGAATTTTTTCGCCATTTTCCATTAAAATACTTGCCTTTTTCATATAAATGACCTCCAATATATGTATTAGTACCGCTATAGGCTCTGTTTTCCCCGTCAAAGCGGCAACATGTAAAAGTTGTAAATGCCACCTAGGGGTAGAACCTTTACAACTATAAACTCACTCTATTCTACTACAAACAAGCTCATGAATTCAACGAATGCACTTATTCACTTTCTTTTCATGTAGCTTTAAATAAAAAATAGTAGTTGTGAGATGAAACTTTTTATAGTATCATCCGTCTAATACAGTGATGGAGATATATAGATTTCATTTTATATAGAAATCTACGCCTCTAGACTGATTTATGGGAAAATGATGAATTGACTCTGTTACTTCAGACCTGCCCGTATTATAATAGGGCAAGTATGGGATTAAAGGAGGAAAAAGGTTTGAAATTAACGATAAAAGCAATGATGGTGACATTAGGTCTTCTTCTATTCCTAACAGCACCCTTAAAAAGTTTTGCAGATGCTGCTCCAGGCGATGTTATTATTACATTAGGTCAGGACTTAACCAGCTCTCAGAAGCAACAGGTATTAAATGACCTTGATGCACCAAGCAATGCTCAAACAGTAACCGTGACAAACCAAGAAGAGCATGAATATTTAGGTGACTTTATTCCAAAGGCTACTATTGGATCTCGTGCTATTTCATCTTCTAGTATTACCCTTGGTTCAAAAGATTCTGGTCTAAGCGTATCAACTCAAAATATTAATGGTATTACAGACGACATGTATATTAATGCTTTGATGACTGCCGGCGTTAAAGATGCAAAAATCCAGATTACCGCTCCATTCGAAGTATCTGGTACAGCTGCTTTAACAGGTATTATGAAAGCATATGAAGTTCAAACAGATCAAAAAATCCCAGAAGAAGTAAAAAAAGCAGCCAATGAAGAGATGGTACAGACATCTGAACTTGGTGAAAAAATCGGTAAAGAAAAAGCAGCGCAGTTTATGGCAACGATTAAAGAAGAAATTGCCAAAGAAAATCCTCAAACAAAGGACGATTTACGCACGTTAATTCAGCGAGTGGCTGATGATTTAGGTATTAAATTAACAGATTCAGAGCTTAATACACTTGTTGACTTTTTTAATCGTTTAAAAGATATGAACATCGATTGGAATCAAGTAAAAGACCAGCTTTCTGCGACAAAAGAAAAAGTAACAACATTTCTTCAGTCAGAAGAAGGCCAATCATTTCTTGATAAATTAAAGCAATTCTTTGTTGATATTATTGATGCTATTAAATCGTTATTCTCATAAAAAAAAAGAGCCTCCTGAACAGGAGGCTCTTTTTTTTACGTTAATCACTCGTTACTTTTTTACCGTCACTTTGTATTTCACGTCATTTTTTACAATGTCTTCATATGTTTCGCGTTTTACGACTAGCTGTGCTTCTCCATCTTCTACAAACACGACAGCCGGCTTTGGCAAACGGTTATAGTGGCTTGCCATAGAATAGCCGTATGCGCCCGTACAAAACATCGCTAATAAATCATCTGGGTTTGCTTTTGGAAGATGTACATCCCACATCAGCATATCCCCCGATTCGCAGCACTTACCCGCGATGGACACGAGCTCATCACTCTCATCATTCATTCGATTGGCAATGACCGCTTCATATTTCGCTTGATACAGCGCCGGACGGATATTGTCGTTCATTCCTCCATCAATCGCTACATATTCACGTACATTAGGTACATGTTTACGAGAACCAATTGAATACAGGGTCGTTCCAGCATCTCCTACAAGAGAGCGGCCGGGTTCAATCCAAATTTCAGGAATTTCTACCTCTAACTGTTTGGACTGCTTTTTGACCTCTTCTATAATAACTTCCACATACTGCGAAACAGTAATAGGCTGATCTTCTTCCGTATAACGAATACCGAAGCCCCCGCCTAAATTTAATACTTGCGGAACAAATTCTATATTTTGTTTCCACTCTTTCATTTTCGCAAAAAGCTTTTGGGTCGCCATAATAAATCCCGTTGTTTCAAAAATTTGCGACCCTATATGACAGTGGATACCTAAAAGTTCTAGCCCTTTGCTCTCCTGTACAAGACGAACCGCTTCGTCTGCTTGACCGTTTTGAAGATCAAATCCGAACTTAGAGTCTTCCTGTCCTGTCAAGATATAATCATGTGTGTGTGCCTCAATTCCGGGTGTTAACCTGAGAAGCACGGGCATTTTTTTCTGATACTGTTCTGTTAATTCTTGCAGCAGCGTAATTTCATAAAAATTATCAACTACAATGCACCCTACATCTTCTTTAATGGCCATTTCTAGTTCCGCTCGGCTTTTATTGTTTCCATGAAAATGAATACGTTCTTTCGGAAAGTCAGCTGCTAAAGCCGTATATAGTTCCCCTCCCGAAACGACGTCTAACGAAAGACCTTCTTCGTGAACAACTTGAACCATGGCGATTGTAGAAAAAGCTTTGCTTGCATAAGCGACCTGTGCTTTTACCCCATGCTTTTCAAAGGTTTCTTTAAATCCTCTAGCACGCTGCCGAATTAAAGATACATCGTATACGTAAAGGGGTGTCCCAAAACTTGATGCTAATTCAACCGTATCAACTCCACCAATTTCAAGATGACCCTGCTTATTTATGCAACTTGTTCCGTGTAAAAACATGTTTAGACCCCGTTCCTGTGTATAGTGTAAAAAAGACAGTTAACGGCAATTCGCTGCTAACTGTCTAAATATTTATTATTTTCCATATTTAAAACAAATCTATCACATCTTCATACAGGTTTCAACCACATATTTCGTTTAAGGTTTTGCAGGTTGGCGGTCTTTGTCCTGCGGATGTACAATACTAGGACGCGGATTTGCTCCAGGAACCGGTGTGCGAATGATAATCTGCCATAAAGCCTGCGGGTTGAATGGAAGAAATGGCCACAAATAAGGCGTATTCAACGATTTTAGTCGCGCCATGTAGAGAATGATACACGTTGTTGCAATAAGAAACCCTGGAGTATGAAAGGCCGCCACAAAAATTAACAGAAACAATCGCAGCATTTTATTTGCTACTGCTAACTCATAGCTTGGCGTTGCGAATGAACCAATTGCTGCAATAGCCACATACAAAATAACCTCGGGAACAAAGAGACCTACATCAATAGCAATTTGCCCAATAAGCGCAGCGGCAATCAAGCCCATCGCCGTGGCAAGCGGCGTCGGCGTATGAATGGCCGCCATCCTCAGAAACTCAATCCCAAAATCAGCTAGGAAAATTTGAACAACAGTTGGAATATTTGTTTCTTCGTTCGGTCCAATAAATTGCAATTTTGCCGGCAACAGATCTGGTTCAAGTACAAATAACAGCCATAACGGTAATAAGAAAAGAGAAGCAAGAATTCCTAAAAATCGTATCCAGCGGATAAACGTACCGACAGAAGGAGACTGCCTGTATTCTTCTGCATGCTGCACGTGATGAAACAGCGTAGTTGGCGTAATAATAACGCTTGGAGACGTATCGGTAATAATGATCACATGACCTTCTAGTACATGAGCTGCTGCTGTGTCGGGACGTTCTGTATAGCGTACCATTGGAAAAGGATTAATTCCTTGTTTGACTAAAAACTCTTCAATTGATTTGTCAGCCATCGGCAAACCATCTATATCAATTGCTTCCAGTTCATCTTTTATCAATTTAACCAGCCCTGGATCAGCTACGCCATTTATGTACCCAATCGCTACATCCAGTTTTGATCGTTCGCCTACCTTCATAATTTCAAACCGAAATCTTCCGTCACGAATTCGTCTTCTTGTTAACGCTGTATTGATAATGATGTTTTCAGTGTATCCATCTCTTGCTCCGCGAATTACTTTCTCTGTATCCGCTTCTTCAGGGGATCTGCCAGGATATGTACGCACATCGACTTCAAAGCCAACTTCTTCACCGTCAATTAAAACGAATAGCAGTCCTGATAAAACCGACACCATTCCATCATCCAGCGTCTTTAAAGGCTTGACTTGCTGGTGAATAAGACGATTTTCAACAATATCCTTTAGCTTTGCTCGTTCAACTTCATTATCATTAATTTGAACGAGCACTTTTGTAATTTCAATAATAAATGAACTATCGCACAGTCCTGTTACATAGTAAACATGAACTTCTCGATCCAAAATAAGTAGTTTACGCACGCCCACATCAAAGCTTGTGTTCATACTAGCGTTTTCTTTGAACCACTGATCGTTTTTTTGTACTTTCGAAAAAATAGCTGTTTTCTGCTCTGCTAGCTTATCCAAACGAACCGCTCCTTTCTAAAATAAGTCTTGCTGCTTTTTCTGTAATAGGACATCCCAGTTTAACATCATCCATCCTAGCCATCTTGCCGATATCCCCTATTCCTACAACTAAGGGAATATCGAGCTGATCCAAGCAGTAAACTGTATCTCCATTAATTCGTCCGACTTCTAACTCTTGAATTCCGCTTTTATCCACGCCGTAATGCGATATTTCTCCAAAACGATCAATGGTCACATCCACTCTTGTCCATTCGCTTTGATGAGTACGTGATGCAACAGCAATCACTCCAAGAACTTCTACTTGAGGATGTTTTGCTACATGCAGCAAAGCAATTTCCCCGGGTCCTTCCTCTAAGAAACCGCTATCGTCGAACATCACAAAGACGGGATCATATGGTGCTTGAAGAATTAAATCTACCGTTTGACTACCTGTTAACGTAGTAGGGTTTCCATATGACCTCGAAATGCATCTGCCACCAACCGATTTAGCTACATGCTCAATTGCTTTGCGCGCATATTCATCCCCATCGGTTACAATAATGATCCTTCTTTTTTTCATAATCTTTTATCCTTTCGGTTTAAAGATTAACGCGATAATAAAAGCAAATAAAATAGCTGCTGAAATTCCAGCCGAGGTAAGTTCAAAAATCCCAATCCCAATCCCGATAAACCCATGGTCATCTGCTTGCTTCATCGCTCCGTGCAGCAAAGAATGACCAAAGCTTGTAATTGGAACCGTCGCTCCGGCGCCAGCAAATTCAATTAACTTATCATAAAGACCAAATCCATCTAAAATCGCTCCTGCAACTACAAACGAACTCATAACATGCGCTGGAGTAAGTTTAGCAAGATCCAGGAGCAGCTGCCCAATAACGCAAATGATTCCTCCTACAGCAAAAGCTATTACATACTCCATTGATCATCCCCCTCCCCAATATGTTCTAAGACGACGCCATGAGCAATTGTTGGAATTGACTCTTTTTGCTGAATCATCGTTGGACTTAAAAGAGCTCCTGTTGCCACCATAAACACTTTCTTTAAGTTTCCTGATTTTAATTCATTTAAAATATGACCATACGTGACAATAGCCGAGCAGCCGCAGCCGCTTCCCCCTGCAAATACATTTTGGTCGGGGCGATATACCATTAATCCGCAATCATTATGATTGGTTGATATATCATAGCCTTCGTCCTTGAGCAGCTGTTTTAAGATTGGACTTCCTACACCAGATAAATCTCCTGTTAAAATAAGATCATACTCGCTTGGAGCGACGTTTAAGTCTTCCAAATGCCTTTGAATGGTATCTGCAGCAGCTGGTGCCATAGCAGAACCCATATCGTTTGCATTTTTAATCCCATAATCCATTACCCGACCAATCGTTGCAGACGTGAGACGCACAATACCTTTTTCTTTCGAGACCAGCGCTGCCCCTGCTCCCGTAATGGTTGCCGTTGCCGTATCTGGTTTTTGTCCTCCGTACTCGGTAGGATTTCGAAATTGGCGCTCAGCCGTTGCGTTATGACTGCTCGCTGATGCAATAACACGATTAGCAAATCCCGCATCCACAAGAGCTGCTCCTGTTGCCAGCGTTTCCATTGATGTGGAACAAGCGCCAAACATGCATAGAAATGGAATTTGGTTATGCCTGGCTACAAAATTAGCCGTTACGTTTTGATTTAATAAATCTCCAGCCAAAAACAAATCAACGTCTTCATAGGATAAATTTATTTTTTGCAAGCAGGAATCAATGGACTCCGTCATCAGCCTTCTTTCAGCCAACTCCCAGTTGTCTTCTTCACAGTGCAAATCTTTATGTGTAATGTCAAATGTTTCTCCTAACGGTCCATCTGCTTCTTTTGGTCCTACAGCTGTTCCCGTGGCGTTAATATAAATAGGATTTTCATAAACCCACGTTTGCTTCCCAGTTTTTCTCATAATCCCCCTCTTTTCATAGCAAATAAGTTTTAAAAAGGTAGCGAATGATTCCTACAACGTAAGCCGAAACCGTTCCAAATACGATTACGTTTCCAGCCAGTTTGAACATGTTCGTCGCAACTCCGAGAACAATCCCTTCACTTCGATGTTCAAGCGCTGCACTCGTCATGGAATTGGCAAAACCCGTAACAGGAACGGCTGAACCTGCACCTGCGAATTGACCAATACGATCATATATGCCAAACCCGGTTAAGAGCGCAGATATTAAAATAAGGGTTGCAACGGTAGGATTACCTGCATTTTTTTCATTAAAGTCAAAAAATGCAATATAGAAATTTTGAATTACCTGTCCTAATGTACAAATGATTCCCCCTACCAAAAAGGCTTTTAGGCAATTTGCCACATATGAAGGTTTAGGCTGAAATGGTTTAATGCTTTCTTGATAGTTATCTTTTAATTTTTGATTATTTGCCATGTTACATACATCCTTTTCTTATTGATTAACAAAATAAATCCAATGAAATAATGATCCGCATACTTTGCCTAGTACAATGGCCATTAACAATAAAATAAGCTTCCCTTCCATTCCTATTCGTTTCGTTAACGTCGGCAATACATTAAGTACTTCTGTCAACGCTGCTGCCAGCATCCCAATAAAAATACCGCTCGTTAGACCTATGATCATAATCAGCACCGCAGGAAACTGCCACGTGTATTGATGAAGACTGCACCACCCGCCTGTAACAGCACCACCCACCACTCCCCATTCATATGCTTGAATATATTTCATGGTTTTGGTCAGCTGCATCAAACGCGGAATAATGCCCAGCACCGTTAAAAATGCTACAAACCCAGCACCTGCAGCCAGTCCTCCCGCAAGTCCAATTACAATGGTCATCACAATGTTAATGATCATCAATTTTTTTCATACTTTCTTTATTCTCGTGCATAATGACGTATTGATCTAAGTCTTGCTGGTAATTAAACATTTCGACTTCGAGAGGACTAGGCTCTTCATTAATTCGTTTTCTAAAGACATGGTTAAAAAACAGAATCATTCCCAAGCCTAAACCGATAGAGTAAGGCACTTGAATCAGCAAAGGCTGCTTATCTCTCAGACCGGTCAGCATATAGAACAATTTTTGATGTACTTGTCTCATACTCACATCTTCGTGAAAGTTCATAATTGCCAAAGCAGCTCCGATGAAGAGAAGAAACCAAACAGCTAGAAAAAACAAAAAGGAATATTGTTTCTTTTTATACACGACCTCTACAATCGTTTGAGCGGGTCCAATCGTCTGAATGTCTAAATGCGGATACTGAGAGGCAACTTTTTCAATTACCTTCATTAAATCAACAATGATAATATTTCGATCACTCATACTTACTTGATATACAACTAGCTTTTCAATTTGCTTTTGAACAGAATCTCCTGCTATAACCATTGCTAATTGTCCAATATTTACAGCTTCATCAGGTTTTACTTGAATACGATGTCTCATTTTAAGATAAAGAACGTTTTCCATTCATATCACACCTTACGATTCATTATCTCCCTGTACGTGTAGTATGGATTTTCTTAAATTTTCTAATTCACGTTTCTGAACAGACCATTAATTACCAAATAAAAAAAGCAATCCGTTTCACTATTCTTCTTTGAATAGCAAAACGGATTGCTTCTTACGTATTACGTGTCATTCATATGCAGCTTCATTTGTTTTAAGATTTTCTTCTCAAGCCTCGATACCTGAACCTGAGAAATTCCCAGCCTTGCGGCCACTTCGGATTGAGTTTGATCTTTGTAATACCTCAAATAGACAATGAGCTTTTCACGTTCATCAAGTTCTTCAATTGCTTCTTTTAAGGCAATTTTATCAAACCACTTCGCTTCCGTATGATCAGCAATTTGGTCAAGAAGGGTAATTGGATCCCCATCATTTTCATAGACCGTCTCGTGAATAGACGAAGGAGCACGATTAGCTTCTTGAGCTAGCACTACTTCTTCAGGAGTCAGATCCAAGTGTTCTGCAACCTCAGCGACTGTAGGGACGCGTCCAAGTAATTTGGAAAGTTCGTCTTTTGCTTTACGTATTTTATTGCTCATTTCTTTCAGAGAACGGCTGACCTTTACCGTGCCGTCATCACGAATAAATCGCTGAATTTCACCAATAATCATTGGAACAGCATATGTTGAAAATTTAACATCATACGATAAGTCAAATTTATCAACGGACTTTAATAGCCCTATACATCCAATTTGAAATAAATCATCGGGCTCATAACCACGGTTAATAAAACGTTGAACAACCGACCAAACGAGCCGCATATTTTTTTGGACGATTGTATCTCGTGCAATTTGATCACCTTGCTGACTGCGCTTGATGAGGTCTTTAACTTCATGATCCTTTAAATACGGTTCGTTTTTATTTTTTTTGACCTCCACATCCATTGGCAAGTCTCCTTAATTACATAGCGCTTTACTATTTGTTAAGTGCTTTTTTAAATATAAGGTCGTACCTTCTAATACAGTAGACTCCACTCGAATTTCATCCATAAAGTTTTCCATTATGGTGAAACCCATTCCAGAACGTTCTAGATCTGGTTTCGTTGTGTATAAAGGCTGCTTGGCTTCATCCACGTTATCAATACCAATTCCTTCATCACGAATCATCAGCTCGACTACACCGTCTTCATGAAGCGTCACAGAAATATATACCACACCATCCGGATTGCTTTCGTAGCCGTGAATAATAGCATTTGTTACTGCTTCAGATACGACTGTTTTAATTTCTGTTAACTCATCCATTGTTGGATCTAACTGCGTAATAAATGATGCTACCGTGACGCGGGCAAACGATTCATTTTGACTAAGAGCGGAAAATTGGAGGTTCATTTGATTTTTCATTATGCCACCCCCAATTTTTGAAGCGCGTTTTCTTCATTAGGTTCAAAACGAATAATTTTAAATAAACCTGACATATTAAACAAACGTTCTACGGCAGGAGAAATAGCGCATACAACCATTTCCCCACCGTTATTATGAACCTGTTTGTATCTCCCTAAAATAACCCCTAAGCCAGAGCTGTCCATAAAGGTTAAATGCTGTAGATTTAAAATCAAATGGCTAATGGATTCCTTCTCTATCGCTTGGGTGATTTTGCTTCTTAGCTCTTCTGCCGTATGATGATCTAATTCTCCTGTTAATCGAACCAACAAGACATCTTGTTTGAATTCCAATTCAATCGAAAGACTCACTATACAAACCTCCTCGGAAATCTTATAGTCAGTCTTTCGCTGCCGACAGAATAGAATCCTTCTCACCGACAAAACTAGTTCTATTTCGTCACATTTAGCTGTTTAAGATGTTTGAGAGAAAATAGAGAACGTACGTTTAAATAGCTTCCACCAAGAAGCAGCATCGATATCTTCTTTTGCCAGAAGCGGTGAAGAATTAACTACTTTGTTATCCTTCTTAATGGTCAACGTTCCAATTTTGTCGCCTTTTTGAATGGGCGCATTTAGCTTCTCGTTCATTTTCACTTCTGTTTTAACGTCTTTGGCTGCATTTCCTTTTTTCAATAAAACAGAAATAGGCTCGGACGTAACAGCCGTTACCTGATCTTCGCTACCCTTGTTTACATCTATCTTGGTAATAACGTCTCCTTTTTTGTATAAAGGCTTCGTTGTATATTGACTGAATGCGTAGTCTAACATTTTGGTTACTTGATTATTGCGATCTTTTGGCGTGCTTGCACCGAATACAACCGCTAACACACGCATATTTCCCTTTTTAGCGGTAGCTGTTAGGCAATACTTCGCTTGACCCGTAAATCCGGTTTTGAGTCCATCAACGCCGGGATAAAACTTCACTAAGCGATTTGTATTTACTAACCAAAACTTCTTATCTGTATCCGTGCGCAAATAAGCTTCGTATTTACTTGTATAGTTAATAATTTTTTCATACTTTAGCAGCTCTCTGCCCATCATGGCCATATCATGAGCTGTACTATAGTGATTTTCTACGGGCAGGCCTGTCGGATTTTGAAATTTTGTATGAGTCAAACCAAGCTCTTTCGCTTTTTGGTTCATCTTTGCTACAAATTTTTCTTCTGATCCAGCTAAATATTCAGCCATTGCCATAGAAGCATCGTTACCAGAACCTATCGCAATCCCTTTTAGCAAATCATTTACCGTCATTTCTTCTCCGGGCTCTAAAAAGATTTGTGAGCCTCCCATTGAAGCGGCATATTCACTTGCTCGCACTTTATCTTTTAAGGTAATTTTCCCTTTATCCAAAGCCTCCATAATTAAAATCATTGTCATAATTTTAGTCATACTAGCAGGGGGAAGTTCTTGATTACTATTTTTTTCGTATAGAATTTTTCCTGTATCCCGTTCAATTAAAATAGCTGACCTAGCACTATCAGCAAGCTCAGAACTCTTTTTTTCTGCGGCTAAAACAGGTTGCGTCATAAGTGGAAATAAAAATATGACAACGAGTAACTTTACAATAGTTCGCTTCATCTCCACAAACCTCCATTCTTTATACAACCTATTTTTTCCAAGGCATAATCGATTTATACTAAGGGAAATAAAAAAAGCATCGAGAAATTCTCGATGCTTGAAGTCATATTTTCTTCTTATTTTTGATAAGCTGGAAGCTGCTTTACTACTTCTTTTACAAGCGATAAAAACTGTTGTTTTACTTTTTCAGTCGTTTCAATTACTTCTTCATGATTTAACGGCTGATCTAAAATACCAGCTGCCATATTAGAAATACAAGAAATACCTAGCACTTTCATACCTGCATGGCGTGCCACAATAACTTCTGGCACTGTAGACATACCGACCGCGTCTCCCCCGATAATGCGAAGCATGCGTACTTCAGCAGGCGTTTCATATGTTGGACCTGTATTTCCTACATATACACCTTCTTGTAAGGCGATATTTAAATCAGTTCCTACTTTCTTCGCTAATTGGCGAAGGTCCTTGCAGTAAGCAGTTGACATATCCGGGAACCTTACGCCAAAATCAGAGTCATTAGGTCCAATCAAAGGGTTCGTTCCAAAGTTATTAATATGATCAGAAATAATCATTAAGTCTCCTGGATTAAAGGATTCGTTTACTCCGCCCGCTGCATTCGTTACAATCAACGTTTCTACACCAATTTCTTTCATTACGCGCACTGGAAATGTTACTTTATCAAGGGCGTACCCTTCATAAAAGTGAAAACGTCCTTGCATAGCTACAACCGGTACATCACAAATGGTACCAATTACCAATTGACCAGCGTGACCTTCAACTGTTGAAACGGGGAACTCAGGAATGTCGTTATACGGAATTTTTACCGCGCCTTCAATTTCATCAGCTAATACCCCTAGTCCAGAACCTAAAATAAGCCCAATTGTTGGTGTAACAGCTGATTGATTTTTAATATATTCTGCTGCTTTTTCAATATATTCTTTTTTCATACTCCATTCCCCCTGCTTAATTCAGCTCTTTTAAAAAACTTTTTCCATGCTTAGGCATTGCTACGCCAAAATTTTCTGCTACCGTTGCGCCAATATCCGCAAACGTTTGACGAATAGAAAGTTCTTTTCCTTCTTGCATGCCTTTATTGTACACAAGAAGCGGCACGTATTCACGCGTATGGTCTGTTCCATGATGAACAGGGTCATTTCCATGATCCGCTGTAATAATCAATAAATCTTCTTCTTTTAATAAATCAAATACTTCTTCCAAGCGTGCATCATATTCTTCAAGCGCTTGCCCATATCCTTGGGGATCGCGACGATGACCATAGAGAGCATCAAAATCAACTAAATTTAAGAAGCTTAAGCCAGTGAAGTCCATATTTAATGTATCAACTAGCTTATCCATGCCGTCCATATTCGATTTGGTACGAAGAGATTTTGTGACCCCTTCTCCGTCGTAAATATCAGAAATTTTACCGATAGCAATAACATCGATGTCATTGTCTTTTAATTCATTCATTACTGTACGTCCAAAAGGCTTCAATGCATAATCATGACGATTAGATGTACGTGTGAAGTTACCTGGTTCACCTAAGAACGGGCGAGCGATAACACGTCCAATCATATACGGATCATCAAGCGTTAATTCACGAGCAATCTCACAAATTTTGTACAATTCATCAATTGGAACAATTTCTTCATGAGCAGCAATTTGCAAAACAGAATCCGCTGATGTATAGACAATTAAGTCACCTGTTTCCATATGCTGTTTTCCTAGCTCATCCAAAATTTCTGTACCAGACGCTGGTTTGTTCCCAATGATTTTTCGACCTGTTTTTTCTTCTAATTGTGAAATCAGCTCTTCTGGAAATCCGTCTGGAAACACATTAAAAGGCGTATCAATATTAAGACCCATAATTTCCCAGTGTCCTGTCATTGTATCTTTTCCTGCCGAAGCTTCCTGCATTTTTGTATAGTAAGCCAACGGTTTTTCGGCTTTATCGATTCCTTTAATTTCACGGATATTGCTTAGGCCAAGTTTAGCCATATTAGGCATATGAAGACCGTTACAATGCTCTGCAATATGACCAAACGTATCAGCACCTTTATCATTGTATTTTTCAGCATCCGGTGATTCACCGATACCTACTGAATCCATGACAATCAAAAATACGCGTTTATATGTATGCGCCATTTTATTCCCTCCAAATATCAATTTATTTATTCTCTATAAAATTCCCGTTTGGAAATAATTTAACCATCTTCTCTTATTGGTCAGAAGTCTGACCTCTCTATTAGTATAGACGCTTTTTATTTTTTTGTACACATGAATGAAAGTGTTTTCAATCAAAAAAACCAATGTCTATGAACTCACTGGACATTGGAATCTTTCTACGCTCGCGGATGAAACTGATTGTATACATCTTTTAAACGTGCTTTTGTGACATGTGTATAAATTTGAGTGGTCGAAATATCCGCATGCCCGAGCATTTCTTGAACGGCTCTCAAGTCCGCGCCGTTCTCTAACAAATGAGTAGCAAACGAATGTCGTAACGTATGCGGAGTTAATTCTTTTTCAATTTTTGCTTCAGAAGCTAACTTTTTTAATATTTTCCAAAACCCCTGCCTTGTTAAACGCCTTCCGTGATGATTAACAAAGAGTGCTTTGTCCTGTTCCTTTTGCTTTGTTAAAACACTCCGGCTACGCTGTAGATACTCTTCAATCGCCTCCGTTGCCAACCTTCCGATGGGGACAATTCTTTCTTTATTCCCTTTTCCGATACAACGAATAAATCCCATCGTCAAATGTGCATCATCAATATTTAAGTTAACGAGTTCAGATACACGAATTCCAGTAGCATAAAGCAACTCAAGCATCGCTTTGTCCCGTATGCCAAAAGGCGTCGAAGTATCAAACACATTTAACAGCGCCTCTACTTCCTCTGCATTTAGCACTTTTGGCAGCTTGCGCTCAAGCTGCGGAGTATCAATATGAACGGATGGATCTGTATCCGCTGCTTTTTCTCTTAGTAAGAATTGATGAAAAGATCTAGTTGAAGCTACATGTCTCGCAATCGTTTTAGATGACTTTTGCTGATCACTTAAATATTTCAGAAAATTAACGATGTGGAGTCTTGTTACTTCATTAAATGATTTCAGCTGCTCTACATGCTCTAAATATTGAGCATACTTTTTTAAATCTCGTTCATATGAATCAATCGTATTTTTCGCCAGTCCCCGCTCTACTACTAAATAATGAATAAAATCTTGAATTTGATCATTCAATAGCCTCTACTCCCCGTTTTGATAAAACATAAATAAACGCTCCAGCCACGTTTGATCTTTGTTCACACTTGCTTGCATGACCTTAACTGCTGAACCCGACGGCTCATCATAACGTTTATAATTTTGATACTCTTGAGATACCCAGATCATTCCAAAATAAAACAAAAGAGTAAACCCGGTAAATAAGATAAATACTTTACATGTATTATATACCATTTCAGCCCATGATTTCATGAAACAATTCCTCCAATTTTTGATTCTATTAGAAGATATGCCAATTGGGACAGGTTTTATACATGTTTCTTGCCTTTATACGCTGAGTTCTCTCCTGGTCATTTCCTTTCTTTCTATAAAACCATGTAGCTTGTAACCTCGTTATTTTTTTTATTTATGTACAACAAAAAACCTTCTCCATTAGGGAAAAGGCTTTTACTGCTTGTCTTCTTTATCCTGACAGCGATGGCAAATGCCATGAAATGTCAAGCGGTGATCTTTAATTTTAAAATTCCATTGCTTTTCCACAATTTCTTCAACGTCTTCAAGCAAATCTTCTTGAATTTCGTCCACAGATCCACATTCCATACACACAAGGTGATGATGAAAGTGTGCGGCTCCTTCTTGTCTTAAATCGTAGCGAGAAACGCCATCGCCAAAGTTTATTTTATCAACAATTTTAAGTTCAGTTAACAATTCTAACGTACGATAAACAGTTGCCAATCCAATTTCCGGAGACTTTTCCTTGACGAGGAGATATACATCTTCGGCACTTAAATGATCCTCTTCATGTTCAAGAAGTACTCTTACAGTCGCCTCACGTTGAGGTGTCAATTTATAGCTAGCTGAGTGCAACTGCTGCTTAATTCGCTCAATTCGACTTTCCATAATTATTCCCTCCCTCGCCATTCACTAATCCATTATATCAGATGTGTCGAGGGTGTCAAAATAAAGTTATTATTAATAAGAAAAAAGAATTCTTTTTACTTAATACTTATTCTTACTTATTTAATAGAGCCATTACACTTTTCATTAAAGTAGGTGATACATAGGCTTCAACTGTAGCCGCACAGGCAACCAAACATACCATTGCAATCATCGTGCCGCTATAGCGTAAAAAGGATGCGGAAATAGGCTCCGCTGCTTTTTTAAAGAACTGCTGCCGCACAAGCTTCAAAGAAAAGGCGACTGAAGCTGCAGACAAGATCAAAAATGCCGGTATGAGAAAGATATTTTGCGGCATAACAGATACAAAAGATAGCGCAAACCCAGAGAGTCCCATTTGATTGACTAAAAAGCCTACGGTAAAACCAATCACCATTCCTTTTAAAAACAGCAGAATTAACACTACAGGCAAACCAATAATAGCAATTCCTAGTATCCAAATGAGCCCCAAGTATTTAACATTGTGAAAAAAACTTTGCTGAAACATTTCAACGCTGCTTGCTACTTCTCCACTCTTTACCTGTCCGAAAAACCGGTTTAAATAGAAGTACAGGTCTTCTTTTTGATCAAGCGTCAAACTATTTACAACAATAGCCCCAAAAATGATTCCCATTAAAAACAGCACGGTCACAAACAAATAAATAGAACTGTTTTCTTGAAAATGTCTTGCATACGATAATGGCAATTGTTTTTTTCTCATCGTCTTCCTCCTATTAATCGCTTAATAGAGTGTATGATAGAGTACAAAAACTATGCCAAGAATCTTTTGAATCTATCAAATAAAAAAGAGAATGAGACATAATGAAATTAATCCAATCAACCGCTAGAACCAACTATATAAATGAAATCTACGTTCACCATCACCTTAAAAAAATCCGAACGAATCTGATTCTCCATCAAGAATCTCTATTCATCGTTCGGATTTTCCTTCAACTAAAATATGGTTGCCACACATTTTTTTAAGTTAGAGATACACGCATGCCTGTTTTTTTCCTCACATTAAATGACGTTTCAATATAAACTTCTAAATTGCTAGATTACCGTCCATATGTAAAAGAAAACTCTGTTACTCGCCTAATCCGCTTTTCAACTGTAGATATTGCACAGCATATGCTGTTTTTGCATCGTAAATTTCTTTGTTTTGAATAAGAGTAAGGGCCTCATCTACAGTAACTTCCATCACTTCAACAAATTCATCTTCGTCTAATTCCGCTTTGGTGGTCATCACTTTTAAATCTTCCGCTAAATACAGGTGCACCAACTCATCCGCAAAACCTGGTGATGTATAAAAAGAAATAATATGGCTAAGGGAATCCGTTGTATAGCCCGTTTCTTCTTCTAACTCACGTTTTGCCGTCACAATCGGCTCTTCTCCTTTTTCTAGTTTTCCGGCTGGAATTTCAACTAAAATACGATCCATCGGTCTGCGATACTGTTTGACCATAACTATTTTATGATCGCTTGTTAACGCAATGACAGCGACAGCTCCAGGATGCTTAACTACTTCTCTTGTACTCGTTTTTCCGTTCGGAAGCTCTACTTCTTCTAAGTACAAATCGATAACTCTTCCTCCAAACAGCTTTTCAGAAGACAGCATTTTTTCTGTTAAATGATCCATTTTCTCCACCTCGTTCTATTTTTTTAACTCTTACATATATTCTATCATACGAATCTTGGGAGGTAGAAAAAATGAAAGTTTATGTTCACGAGAAGCAAATCATTTTAGTAGGTAAAGCATGGGAAATCAAGCAAAAGTTAAAAGAATACAGCGAACAATTTCAGTATGTTGATGAGTGGACGAACGCTATCTCTCAAAATTTTAATTCTTACAAACAAGCAGACTGCAGACACTAAATGTGCTGCAGTTTTTTAATCTTCTTATTTGAGTTTCCCTCTATCATAGCGCTACAATAGATAGAAACAAGTAAAACATAAGGAGTGACATATATGGAAAAAAGACGCTTAGGTACTTCAGATTTGTTCGTCAGTACATTAGGTTTAGGATGCATGTCTCTTGGAACGGAACAGAAACACGCTGTTAATATGATTGATGAAGCTTTGGAATATGGAGTTAATTATTTTGATACAGCAGATTTATATGATTTTGGGTTAAACGAGGAGTTTGTGGGACAAGCTCTAAAAAACCGCAGACATGATATTGTTTTAGCCACAAAAGTAGGAAATCGCTGGAATGATGCAAAAGACAGCTGGACGTGGGATCCGTCTAAAGCTTACATAAAAGATGAAGTAAAAGAAAGCCTGCGCCGGCTTCAAACGGATTACATCGATTTATACCAACTGCACGGAGGGACCGTTGAAGACAATATTGAAGAAACGATTGAAGCATTTGAAGAATTAAAACAAGAAGGCGTCATTCGCTACTATGGTATTTCATCTATCCGCCCGAATGTGATTCGAGAGTATGTCCAAAACTCTTCTATTGTCAGCGTCATGATGCAATACAGCTTGTTAGACAGACGGCCTGAAGAAAGTGCACTTCCCCTTTTGCATGATAACGGCATTAGCGTTGTAGCCAGAGGTCCAGTAGCCAAAGGATTGCTAACTGAAAAAGGAGAGCAAAAGCTGGCTGCACTCGAAGGTAAGGGATACTTAGACTATAGCGGTACGGAATTAGCAAAAACGATAGAAGCATTTCGTCACGTACGACCAAATCACTCTCTGAATTCAACTGCACTTCAATACTGTTTAGCTAATCCTACGGTAGCCTCAGTTGTAGCAGGAGCGAGCTCTTCTTCACAGCTTCGTGAAAACGTAAAGGCTGTCGAGACCTCCCCGCTACAGCCTACTGAAGTTAACAAGCTGCACTCGATCTTTAAAGCCAATCAATATGAAGCTCATCGTTAAAAAATAAAAGCGCCTTTATCGGCGCTTTTATTTTTTAAATTCGGACCAGTTCATATCACTTTCATTTAACAGTTCTTCAAACGACTTATTTTTTTCTTTTTCTTTTCGAATTCGAGCAGCTTCTTTACGCTCTGTTTCTTTCTGCTCTTCTTCTTTTAAAGAAAGCGCCTGTTTTTTAGCTTGAAGCTGTTTTAATAAGCTATCATTTAGCTGATCTTTGATACTGAGTTGATCATTTTGTTTTTGTGCTGATTGTTTTTGCTTTTTTTTAGCCATCACAATTCCCCCGCTACTTTAATTGAGAGATATTGTATCATATTCTTGCTTTTGTTACCAAAAATCAAAACGCATCTAGTTTTACATGTTCATCAATGATTAAATTTGGCTCTGTCGACTGCTGAATATCTTCTACCGTATAGCCTTTCGCTACTTCAACAAGCTTTAGACCTTCTGCCGTAATATCAATAACCGCACGATCTGTAATAATACGATCTACTACCCCTTTACCTGTCAGAGGAAGGCTGCACTCATTTAAGATTTTAGGCTCATCTTTTCTCGTCACATGTTCCATAATAACAATGATGCGCTGCGCTCCGTGAACTAAATCCATTGCACCGCCCATTCCTTTAATCATTTTTCCAGGAATCATCCAGTTTGCCAAGTCACCAGTTTTTGAGACTTCCATTCCTCCTAAAATCGCAATATTAATGTGCCCTCCGCGAATCATTCCAAACGATTCAGCACTATCGAAGTAAGAGGCGCCTTTTGTCGCCGTTACGGTTTCTTTACCTGCATTAATTAAATCAGGATCTACTTCTCCCTCTTTCGGATATGGTCCAATGCCTAACAGACCGTTTTCGGACTGAAGCACCACCGTTTTATTATCTGAGATATGATTAGCCACAAGCGTTGGAATACCAATTCCAAGGTTTACATAAAATCCGTCCAAAATTTCTTTTTCAGCACGTTTTGCAATTCGCTCTCTCACGTTCACGCCGTTTTCAATCATGAAAAATCTCTCCCCTTTTGTTATTTTTGAACGGTTAAACGCTCAATACGTTTTTCTTGTTCACCAATAATTAACGATTGAACGTATACACTAGGTGTGTGGATAATATTTGGATCAAGTGAGCCTGTTGGATGAAGTTCCTCCACTTCTGCTATCGTCACTTTTCCTGCTGCTGCAATCATTGGGCTAAAATTGCGCGCTGTCTTGTTATACACTAAGTTCCCCATATGATCGGCTTTCCAAGCTCTAACCAAACTAAAATCAGCTTTTAACGCCTCTTCTAGTAAATATTCTTTTCCTTCAAACACGCGAACTTCTTTTCCTTCAGCAATGGGTGTTCCCACTCCCGCTGGTGTATAAAATGCAGGTATGCCCGCTCCGCCGGCGCGAATCTTTTCAGCTAGCGTGCCTTGAGGTAGCAATTCTACTTCAATTTCTCCTGACAATACTTGTCTTTCAAACTCTTTATTTTCTCCCACGTAAGAACCAATCATCTTTTTAATTTGTTTGTTTTTCAGAAGCAGTCCAAGTCCCCAGTCGTCTACGCCGCAGTTATTTGAAATTACGGTTAAATCTTTTACCCCTGTTTCAACTAACGCTAAAATCAAATTCTCCGGAATTCCACATAAACCAAAACCACCGACCATAATCGTAGCACCATCGTGAATATCTTTCACCGCTTCTTTAAACGACGTATGTACTTGTTTCATACATAACCACCCCTTCGTTATTTTTGAAAACGCTTTCTAATCCATTATAAAAGATTTTTATTTCTTTTTAAATATATATATAACTGAAAATTATAATTTAATCATTTTTTTGTCAAAAAAGTTATATTACTAGACAAATTAAAGGAAAAACAAAAACGCCACGAGTTCCAAAGCTGTATGTTTGGAATCTGTGGCGTTGTGATATAGCTTTAATGTTTGTTAAAACTATATCAAATTAAGGACGTTCAACGATTGTTGCAACGCCTTGGCCTCCGCCAATACATAACGTTGCTAACCCAAGTTTTGCGTCGCGTTTTTGCATTTCATGAATAAGTGAAACTAGGACACGTGCACCACTTGCACCAATAGGATGTCCAAGCGCAATTGCTCCACCGTTTACATTTAAAATATCATGATTAAATTGAAGTTCACGATCCACAGCGATTGACTGTGCAGCGAATGCTTCGTTTGCTTCTACTAATTGAACATCTTCTAATGAAACAGCAGCTTTTTCCAGCGCCTTTTTCACTGCGCTTACAGGACCGATTCCCATAATGCTTGGGTCTACTCCAGCAGTTGCATTACCTTTAATTGACACTAATGGTGTTAGGCCTAACTCGTCTGCTTTTTTACGGCTCATTACCACTACTGCCGCTGCACCGTCATTGATACCAGATGCATTACCAGCTGTTACAGAACCGTCTTTTTTGAAGGCTGGACGTAATTTCCCTAAGCTTTCAGCCGTTGTGCCTGCACGTGGGAACTCATCTTGTTCAAAAATAGTTACTTGACCTTTTCTTCCAGGCACTTCTACTGGCACGATTTCATCTTTGAAACGACCAGATTGAATAGCTGCTTCTGCTTTTTGCTGACTTGAAGCTGCAAACGCATCTTGTTCGTCACGAGTAATTTCATATTTATCACACAGATTTTCAGCTGTAACGCCCATATGGTAGTCGTTAAATGCACACCATAATCCATCTTGAATCATGCTGTCAACTACTTTTTGGTCGCCCATTTTAAACCCGTTGCGTGCATTTTTTAATAAGTATGGTGCTTGGCTCATGTTTTCCATTCCACCAGCAACAATCACATCAGCATCCCCAGCAAGAATCGCTTGTGTAGCGAGATGTACTGCTTTTAGTCCTGATCCGCATACTTTATTGATGGTTAATGCTGAAACAGTTTCAGGTAAACCTGCTGCTAAAGTTGCTTGTCGTGCTGGATTTTGTCCTAAACCTGCTTGTAGGACATTTCCCATGATAACTTCATCTACTTCGTTTGCTGATACCCCTACTTTGTTTAAAGCTTCTTTAATTACAGTACCACCTAAAGTTGTTGCGGATACATTTTGTAAGCTTCCCCCAAAGCTGCCGATTGCTGTACGTACAGCGCTTACAATGACTACTTCTGTTTGACCCATGTCGAAAACCTCTCCTTACTGTTTGATTACTGTGATTAACTGTCACCTGTATTAGTTTCGACATAGCTTGCGAAATTCCTCTTTTTTTGTAAAAATTTATAATTTTTATTGAATTTTAATTTTTTAGAATTAAAATGAATATTAGTAAGCGTTTACAATGTGGGAGGAGAGCGGTTTATGGGATTTCCTGAAAAAGTAACAATTATAGAAGTTGGTCCACGAGATGGACTTCAAAATGAAAAAAATTTTGTTCCAACTGAAAAAAAAATTAATTTTATCAAAAAATTAAAAGAAGCTGGACTATCCGAAATCGAAATTACATCCTTTGTTTCTCCAAAATGGGTTCCTCAAATGAAAGATGCTTCTACTGTTGCAAATACATTTCAGTCTGATACATGCCGAAACATTGTACTTGTGCCAAACCAAAAAGGCTTGGAAAAAGCACTGCAAGCTAATTGCCGCTCCGTTGCGCTGTTTATTGGCGTAAGCGATACTTTTAATCAAAAAAATATTAACAAAAACACCAAAGAAGCTGTACAAACGCTGCTTCCTCTCATTCAACAGCTCAAGCAACAAGAATGTTTTATTCGAACTTGCATTTCCACCGCCTTTTATTGCCCGTATGAAGGAAAAATACATGAACGCGACGTGCTGGCCCTTTGCGAAAGATTTGTGGAGGCTGGAGTGAATGAGCTAAGCGTTGCTGATACAATTGGCATGGCAAACCCTAAAGATGTATTTTCACTTTTCTCGAAATTAAAACAAAACTTTCCCCACACGCTACTTGCTGCGCACTTTCACGATACGAGAGGATTAGCCATTGCAAATATCTATGCAGCTCTGCAAGCCGGTATTAACAGGTTCGATTCCTCCGCTGGGGGGTTAGGTGGATGTCCATTCGCTAAGGGAGCAACGGGAAACGTAGCTACAGAAGATCTCGTCTTTATGCTTCATGAAATGGGTATTTCCACTTCTATTAATGAAGAAAAGCTGCTCGAAGCGGTCGCTTTTATCGCTCCTCACATTTCAAGACCGATTGAAAGCAAGCAATACTCTTTATTTGCACAGCGTTAAAAATTAGGTTTTTATGAGAGCGATGCTATAATAAATAATAGCTATATTAACAAAAGGAGCCGCTAATCATGAAAAAATGGCTATTATTAGTAGGAAGTATTCTCGGAGCATTTGCCGCTCTTGGCGTCTTTTTTACAAATCAAATGATGTACATCCGTAAAAAGACCGACAAAGTCATTATTGACCGCGATACAGAAGATGGCTTTTATGATGAAAATATTTATAACGCTCTTCCTAAAGAAGAATTTGTACTCCCTTCCTCTCTAGGCTATAACATCGCTGGAACCGTTATTAAACAACATGATAACAACCGATTTATGATTCTTTCACACGGAGTTACAGTTCATTCACTAAACTCTATGAAATATGCTCGGCTTTTTCTGAAGCTTGGATGGAACGTCGTTCTTTATGATCATCGCCGCCACGGCAAGTCTGAAGGGAAAACAACGAGCTACGGCTATTATGAAAAACTGGACCTTCAATCCGTTGTTCACTGGGTAAAAGAACAATTCGGTTCAACTATTTCCCTTGGCATTCACGGGGAGTCTATGGGAGCTGCGACCACTCTTTTGTATGCTGGAATGGAAGATGGAGCGGATTTTTATATTGTCGACTGCCCTTTTTCTGACTTAGAAGAACTTCTTGCCTATCGCTTAAAACAAGATTTCCACTTACCAAAACAGCTTGTGATGCCAGCAGCTAATATGATTTTAAAATGGCGAGAAGGCTATTCATTTAAAGATGTATCACCCATTTCAGTCGTAGATCAAATCAAACACCCTGTTCTTTTTATTCATAGTAAAGAGGACGACTATATTCTTCCTAAAATGACGGAGCAGCTGCATGCTAAAAAAATGGGAGCAAAGCGGCTGTATTTGGCACCTGTAGGCACTCATGCCCGCTCGTATGCTGATAATCCAGTGGAATATGAACAAGTTATTGAAGCATTTTTAGAAAAAATACAAAAAGAAGCGCTTTAAAGCGCTTCTTTTGTTTTATCGATAAATGACATGCGTGGATTTAAAATTTGAGAAGGACATTTTAGCATAAACGTATATGCACTTTCACTGTAGTCGATCGTCATATTATCATCTAAAAATACTTGCTTTGTTTTTTCGACAAGAACAGGAACAAAATTCGTCTCGATGGTTACATCATCATCCTCTTTTTCATCAACAATCCATAGCGTCGTTACACCGCTCACAACACAGCCGCATCCATCCGTATCGTATTTTAATTTTAAATGCGTTGAAGAAGCTTTTCCGTACTTTTCTTGTATTTTTGCTATCGCTTTATCAGTAAAGGTAATATTCATTTTCCTTTAACTCCTTTTAAACTAATTGTATAAACAAACGAAAATTGCTTATATAATGAGTATAATACACATCTCACTTTCATTAAACTGTGGAGCTTCATATAGATGTGTACAATAAGGAGGTTTTTCTATGTCAAAAGTACAAATTAAAGTAATGGATAACGGCTCTTTCCGTGTCACTGGAGATGTTGAATTAATTGATGCAGACGGCAACAAATTTGAAACAAAACCGACGTTTTCACTATGCCGATGTGGCCAGTCGCAAAAGATGCCCTTTTGCGACGGAAATCATAAAGGAAAATTCGACTCTTGTGTGCGCGCTGCAAAAATTTTAGACGAGCAGTAGATTCGTAGAAATACAGCCTTCCTGAACGAAAGCATTAACGAAAAATTGGTAACCTGTGTTTAAAGCACAGGTTATTTTCTATTAAACGCATCTCCTGCCAATTTTTCTACAAGCCCTGGAGCAAGCTGATACACCTTTGAACCCATGTTCATCCACTTAGGCAAGTTGACTTCTCGTTTTGGTTTTCCAATGATATTGACCGTTTTTTCAGCTACGTATTGAGGCGTTAACATAAACTTTTCTACACTTTTTTCATAGTTTCCTGATTGATCCGCTATTGAAAAGAAGTTGGTTTGAATAGGACCTGGATTCACTGCGGTTACATAGATATCCGTTTTTGCTAATTCCATTCGCAGGCTATTGGTAAACCCTAACACGGCATGTTTAGAAGCTGAATAGCCACTGGATTTGGGCGTTGCCAGTTTGCCTGCTTGAGAAGCGATGTTAATAATATGTCCTTTGTTCTGTTTTAGCATATACGCTAAAATTTCTTGTGTACATGCAATCAGCCCAATAACATTGACTTGAAACATTGAAGCAATTGTCGAAATAGAGGCTTCTTTCACTTCTTCAAATACGCCAAAGCCCGCATTATTAATCAGCACATCAACACGCTTAATTTCAGCCATCATTTTCTGAACGACTCTTTTGACTTCCTCTACGTTCGCTACGTCGGCTTTATATATGTAAGAGGTAATCCCATACTTTTGACTAATTTGCTCGGCTACTCGCTGCAGCTTTTCTTCTGTACGTGCAAGTAAAACGGGCACGCCCCCTCTTTTGGCCACTTCATAAGCTAAATGTTCTCCAAGGCCTCCTGAAGCGCCTGTAATCACAACATGTTGGTTCTTTAACGAGGATTTCAAATCTAACACACCTTTTTTATAAGTTAAGAGCACACAGAATAAATAAGCGTATTTCCTTTTTCATGTGTACTGATTTTATTTGCATCTTCTAGAAAATCAAGCTGACCGATTGTTTCAGAAAGTGTTAGCCCTAGTTCTTTTTCATAAATAGTAGGAAATAGCTGTTTGCAAATATCAAAAGCTGTTTGAGGACGTTCTTTGATCATGCTAAGCACTTTATCCGCTCGGTCGCTCTGCTTTTGTAACCTCTCTTGTACAAGTTCGCGAACATGTAACACTTCATCTCCATGCCCTGTATAGATACAATTTATCTCTAAGTCAAGCAGACGTCTTAATGAATGATTATATTGAAGAAGCGTTTTAGGTCGCTCGCCGCTTGGTTTCATAGGAGGTTCAATAAGCGGATTAGATGAAATATGCTTTAACAGCAAATCTCCTCCAATCATAACTGCTGTTTTTTCATTGTATAATGCAATATGGCTTTGAGCATGTCCGGGTACTTCAAGTACTTTCCAACTCTCTAGCCCCGGAATGTAATCTCCTTCCTGCACAGAAGTTGTAAGAGAACGTTGACACGAATACTTCATTGATGCTTTTAAACGTTTTAAATAAGGGCGAAACCTTTCATCTACGCCCGCTTTCATAAAGTGACCTTCAAAAAACGCATCGTACCACTCAAAAAAATCTGGATTTTGGGAGATCCAAGGCTGATTTTTCGCATGACCGACTATGGCGATATCTTTATCAAAAAAATCAAGCATTCCTACGTGATCAGGATGGTGATGAGTTAGGACAACTTGCTTAATATCATCTGGTTTTAATCCTATTTCATTAAGCTTTTCTTTAAATACAGACCACGCTGCCTCCGTTTTAATACCAGCATCGATTAGCGTAACGGTCTGACCTTTTATAACAAAAACATTCACATCTCCTACCGCAAAAGGAGTAGGCAGCACAATTTTATATAATTGCTCATTCATCTGTATTTTTGCTCCTTTACCATCGCATTTTCTTTTAAGTTTACACGATTTTTCCTGTTATTTATACAATTGCATTCGTTTTCTGAAAATTACATTGACATCCCTCTCTTTTTCATTGCATAATGACAGAAATATAGTGAAGTTTTATTCATATGTTTAGATAACTATGCATTTTATAAAGAAGAGATACACAAACACAAACCTTTAACAGATACTGAAATCTCAGTATCTGTTTTCATTGGATAGCAAATGACTGGAGGAACTTTTAATGAAAACGGATCTAAACATCGCCTTTATTGGAGCTGGATCAATGGCTGAAGCCATGATCTCAGGGCTGCTGTCAGATAAAAAGCTTCGCCCCAATCAAATCACCGTAACAAACCATAGCAACGATAAAAGACTTCACGAACTTCGAAACGCCTATGAAATTAACATTACGCGTAATCATGCCTTGTTAATCGAAAAAAGCGATATCGTCGTGCTTGCTATTAAACCAAAAGACGTAGCGGAAAGCATCGATACGATTAAGTCCTATATTCGTCCGCACCACCTCGTTCTCTCTGTTTTAGCAGGTGTATCGACTGGCACAATTGTAAACTTGTTTGACCAAGAAGTAGCGGTTGTAAGAGCTATGCCAAATACATCTGCTTCTATTGGATTATCGGCTACAGCCATTGCACCCGGCAAGTTTGCTACAGCAGAGCATATGAGCGTTACTACTGCTTTATTTGAAACGATTGGTACAGTTACAACTGTAGAGGAAGAGCAGCTTCACGCTGTAACAGGACTATCTGGAAGCGGCCCCGCATATGTTTACTATCTAGTAGAAGCAATGGAAAAAGCAGCTGAAAAACAAGGCTTGGATACGTCAGTGTCAAATGAACTAATTCTTCAAACTCTTATCGGTGCTGCAGAAATGCTGAAACAGTCACCTAAAACGCCAGCCGTACTGCGAAAAGAAGTGATGAGTCCCGGCGGCACAACAGAAGCAGGAATTGAGCAGCTTATTTCTCATAACTTCCAAGAAGCCATGATGCAGTGTATCGAACAAGCTACGATCCGCTCCAAATACTTAGGAGATACGATTGACGAAAAAATCTCGAGTAAACGTTCGTAGAGGTTCACCTCTTTCTTAAAAAAGAAAGAGGTTTTTTTATGATTAAAAATGGATAAGCAGATTATGTGAAAGAAAATTCAAGGCGGTGATATAATAACTTTTGTTTAGAGTATCGAAATAATTGGAGGTTAAACCGAATGACAACAAAACTATTTTCACCTTATACAGTGAAAGATGTAACATTAAAAAACCGAATTGTAATGTCACCAATGTGCATGTATTCATGCGAAAAAGAAGACGGCGTAGTAACCGACTTTCATATGGTTCACTACACAACTCGCGCGGTTGGACAAGTAGGTCTCATTATGGTTGAAGCCTCAGCTGTCGTCCCACAAGGTCGTATTTCAGCTCAGGACCTAGGAATTTGGAATGATGAGCAACGAGATGGATTAACAAAACTTGTGACACAGCTAAAAGAAAACGGTGCAAAAACAGCTATTCAACTTGCACACGCAGGACGTAAAGCAACTGTTGAAGGCGATATTTATGCTCCTTCTGCTATTGCTTTTGATGATAAAAGTAAAAAACCTGTGGAAATGACCACAGAACAAATTCATGAAACGATTTCTGCCTTTAAAGAAAGCGCTCGACGCTCAAAAGAAGCTGGGTTTGATATTATCGAACTTCATGCGGCACATGGCTATTTAGTACATCAATTTTTATCACCGCTAAGCAATAAACGCAGCGACGAATATGGCGGCAGCGCAGAAAATCGCTATCGTTTCTTAAAGGAAATTATTGAAGCTGTGAAAACAGAGTGGGACGGTCCTTTATTTGTCCGTGTTTCTGCTTGTGACTATACAGAAGGCGGATTAACAGTCGATGATCACGTTGCATTTGCAAAATGGATGAAAGAACAAGACGTCGACTTAATTGACGTTAGTTCTGGTGCTCTTGTACACGCTCCAATCAACGTATACCCTGGCTATCAAGTGCCGTTTGCAGATAAAATCAAGCAGCAGGCAAATATTGATACAGGCGCAGTTGGATTAATTACAACTGGACGACAAGCAGAAGAGATTTTGCAAAGTGAACGCGCTGATTTAATTTTTGTTGCGCGCGAGCTTCTGCGTGACCCGTACTTCCCGCGCACAGCGGCAAAAGAACTAAATGAAACAATTTCAGCACCCGTTCAGTACGAACGCGGATGGTAAAAAAAGACGAGGATTTCCTCGTCTTTTTTTATGAAATCGTAAACCTTTTCAAGTCTTCTGCTATATCGGTATTCGGAAAAATTTCTTTTGCTCCTTCTACTAATCGGCTGACTGCGTCTCCTTGGTAACGCGAACTAATATGAGATAAAATAAGACGCTCGACCGATGCGGTTTTAGCAATTTCAGCGGCTTCTTTTGCAGTAGAATGAAAATAGTTGTAAGCAAGCTCCTCATCTCCCGCTGCAAAAGTAGCTTCATGGATTAACACATTCGCATGCATAGCAAGCTGAACACTTTGCATGCACTTTCTTGTATCCCCTAAAACCGTGATAACCTTCCCTTTTTTAGGCTCTCCTACAAACTCTTGTCCATTAATAATGCGCCCATCTTTTAACACTACTTCTTTCCCTTCTTTTAACTGCTGATAATGAGGCCCTGGGGGAATGTTCATCTCTTTTAAACGCTGAACGTCCAGTGACCCTGGCAAATCTTTTTCAACAACTCGATATCCATAAGATAAAATGCCATGTTCAAGCTTGCCAAATTCGACTAAAAAAGTTTCATCTTCAAAAATCGTTCCACTTTCACTTTCCTCTTCTATTTCAACAATCTCTAGAGGATATTGCAGGTGAGTTTGACTTACAGCCAGCGTGACTTCAATAAATTCTTTAATTCCTTTTGGCCCGTATACAGTAAGCAGCGATTCTCCGCCTTGAAACGAACGGCTTCCAAGGAATCCAGGCAATCCGTAAATATGATCACCGTGAAGGTGCGTAATAAAAATCTTCTCAATTCGCCTCGGTTTAACGGTTGTATGTAAAATTTGATGCTGCGTTGCTTCTCCGCAATCAAAAAGCCACACCGCCCCTCTTTCTTGCAAAAGTTCGAGCGCAAGAGATGAAACATTCCGCTGTTTCGCCGGTACTCCTGCACCCGTTCCTAAAAATAACAATTCCATTTTCTACTTCCTCCTTCACACGCACAAAAAGCCTGTAAGTATATTATACAGGCTTTTTGCAAACTTACCTATTTGATGCTGTCAAGCGCATACGTAATAGTAGCTAATAACAGCTCAATATCACTTTCCTCAATGTTGAGCGGCGGCGAGAGCGTGAGAACATTATTATAGCCGGCCACCGTTGCTCCATTTTTCCCAATAATGACTCCTTTGCTTTTGCATTTAGCAATCACTTCATTTACAAGATTAACGTCTAACGGTTCTTTCGTTTGCTTATCAGCTACTAGTTCAATTCCAATTAAAAGCCCCTTACCTCTTACGTCTCCCACGTATGGGTGGCTATCAATAAGCGGCGTTAGCTCACTTAATACGTAAGCCCCGAGCTGTTTAGAACGGCCAAAAAGATTTTCTCTTTCCATAATTTCTAAATTCTTTAATGCCAGTGCACACGCAGCCGGGCTTCCTCCAAATGTATTAACATGGCGAAAATACTCGTACTGATCGCTATCTTTGAACGCTTCATAAATTTCTTTTTTAACAGCAGTTGCAGAGAGCGGAAGATATGCGCTTGTAATTCCTTTTGCCATGGTAATGATATCTGGTTTTACATCGTAGTTCATAAAACCAAAGGCTTCTCCTGTACGTCCAAAGCCGCAAATAACTTCATCTACAATTAACAGTGCACCGTGTTTTTCACACGTTTCTTTTACGCCTTTCATATAATTTTGAGGCGGTAAAAGAATTCCTCCACCTGTAATAATTGGCTCCATAATAACAGCGGCAATTGTGTCACTTAGTTCCCACGTCATGACATTGTCAATATCTTTTACAGATTGAAGCTTCTCTTTCGGTGCATCGTAGTCATCTTGCCCTCGGTATGAATCAGGCGGGGCAACGTGAATAAAGCCAGGAGCAAGCGGTTCATATTTATATTTACGCTGAGCTTGGCCCGTTGCTGCTAGTGCGCCCATTGAATTTCCGTGATACCCTCGGTAACGTGAAATAAACTTGTAGCGGGAGTGCTCTCCTTTTTGCTGATGATACTGACGTACAATTTTAAAAGCCGTTTCATTTGCTTCAGATCCGCTATTTGAAAAGAAGATAACATAGTCATCACCTAGCATTTCATTTAGCTTCTCTGCCAGTTTGATAGCAGGTACGTGAGATTGAGTGAGGGGAAAATAAGCCAGTTCTTTTAGCTGCTCATAGGCTGCAAGCGCTAACTCATCCCGTCCATACCCAGTATTTACACACCAAAGCCCTGCCATTGCGTCTAAATAGCGATTTCCTTGTTCATCTGTAACCCAAGCACCTTTTGCTTTTGTAGCTACCATCGTTGCATCCGGACTGTATGGTTTCATTCCATGCCATACATACTGCTCATCTTTTGCACGCAGATCTTTTTCATTTTGACTGACCTGTACCATCTTATCCACTCCCAAATCGCTAGCGCGGTATTTTTTCTGTATGAAAAGACTTCGACAAAATGCCGAAGCCACTTGCTATATTCATCTATATGTTAAAAGTCAAAGCGTGATGTAACCATCTTTTTACGTGTAAAGAAGTTCAAACCGTCTTTGCCGTTAACATGCAAATCTCCGTAGAAAGAGTCTTTCCAACCGGAGAATGGGAAGAAGGCCATTGTAGCAGGTACTCCTACGTTGATACCGAGCATACCGGCATCTGCTTCTTCTCTAAATTGACGCACCGCTTTTGCATCTTTTGTATAAATCGTTGCTCCATTTCCAAAACGAGATTTTTCCATATAACGAAGTGCTTCATCTAATGTGTCAGCACGAAGCAAGCTTAGTACAGGTGCAAAAATCTCTTCTTTAGCAATGGTCATATCAGGAGTTACGCGGTCAAAAATTGTTGCCCCTAAGAAGTTGCCTTCCGTATGCTCATCCATTTCTTTACGTCCATCACGAATGAGTTCCGCCCCTTCTTTCATGCCAAGTTCAATATAATCCAGCACTTTATCACGGTGCTCTTTTCGAATCACAGGCGTTAGAAGCACTTCATCATCAAAGCCGCTTCCCATAATTAATTCATCTGCTTTTTGCTTTAATTTTGCGACGAATTCATCGCCTTTTTCACCAACCACGACCACGGCGCTGCAAGCCATGCATCGCTGGCCGGCACTTCCATAAGCCGAGCTGATAATATGTGATACCGCTTTATCCATATCGCAGTCTGGCATCACAACATGATGATTTTTAGCTCCAGATAAAGCCTGAACTCGTTTCCCTTGAGCAGCGGCTTGTTCATAAACATATTTTGCTACCGGCTGCGATCCGACGAATGAAATCGCTTTAACTTTTTCATGCTCTATTAATCCGTTCACGACATCGTGTGCCCCGTGCACAATATTTAATAATCCATCCGGTGCTCCTGCTTCTGTAAAAAGTTCAGCAAGTCGCGTTGCTAAAAGCGGCGTTCGCTCAGACGGTTTTAATACAAACGCATTTCCACATACAATGGCAAGAGGGAACATCCAAAGCGGTACCATCATCGGAAAGTTAAAAGGTGTGATGCCGCCAACGACACCCAGTGGAAAACGGAACATTTCAGAATCAATTTCTTCCGCTATGTTATTTAATGATTCCCCCATTAATAAAGTAGGAGCACCCGCGGCAAACTCCACGCATTCAATACCGCGCTGTACTTCACCGTAAGCTTCTTTGAAAGCCTTGCCGTTTTCTTGTACAACTAATTTAGCTAACTCTTCATGGTGCTTAACTAGTAAATGCTGAAACGCAAACATTAATCTTGCTCGTTTTGGAGCAGGAACGTTACGCCATGTTTCAAATGTTTTTTGAGCTGTTTCCACCGCACTGGCTACGTCTTCTTTTGTAGAAAGCGGTACTTTTGCAATTACTTCGCCCGTCGATGGATTAATTACCTCTCCAAATTTTTTTCCTGCCGTATCAACCCATTTTCCGCCCACGTAATTTTTTAAAACTTGCGTATCATTATTCACAACTGACATATCGCTTGGCCTCCTCAAAAAATAAGAAATGACAAATCTACCTTTATTATTGAATAAATAAATAGTGGTTGCATTAGACAAAATGTGAAACAACTCTAGATTCTCGTTTCACATTTTGCGCAGTGAACTCGGAGAAAGCATGGACTAAAATGAACATATAGTAAAATCACCCTCAACATAAAAAAACAGCTGTTTCCAGCTGCTTACTTATCCGTTTATAAATTCCGCACGCGACTTTTTCATCATAAACAAATATTCATATGCCATAATCATAAACTCAATGGCCAGTCGTTTTTCGGGCTCCATAAAGTCTTCACCCAGCAGCTTTTCTAGTTTTTCAATACGGTGATACAGCGTTTGCCGGACAATGTATAAACGCTTAGCCGTCTCTTGTTTAGATCCGTTGCATGCTAAATAAATTTTTAATGTTTCCATGAGTTTTGCATTATACGTTTCATCATATGTAATAACGGGCTGCAGATATTCAAACACCACTTCCTGTAAGTCTTCATGCTGATGTAAAAGCGAAATAATTCGGTACATATGCAAATCATCATAAAAATGAATAATTGTTTGTTTTTGCAGCATTTCTTGAATCGAAATCGTTTCTTTAGCCGTTTCATAGCTTTTATGCATGCAGTCAAGCTGTTCACAGTATTGGCCAATTCCGATAAAGCTAATGGCGTTCCTCTTTGAATTTTCATCCGATTCATATTGATTCATCCAGCGATGAAGGCTGTTTTCTAATCTCTCTCTCCACGTGCTAACCATTCGTTTGTTCAAAAGAATAAATAATACTTCACGATTTCGCTCGGAGACTAATAAGTGAAAGCCTTCTTGTTCAAAAATGCTTCGCAAGATAAGCTTAAAATACGTTCGATCAAACTTCTCCCGCCTTTGCCACTTACAGCAAACAACGACACCTCCGCGAATAGGCGAATCTGAACACACTTCGTGCATAGAGTCTTTTATTTGTTCAAGAGTTAACTCTCCGTTCATCCATTTCGTCATCCATTCGGTTTCATCTACTCTTTTTTTCTCTTCGACATACAGATCCTTCAAAAAATGCTGAGCAAGTGCAGTCGCCGTTCGGTCAACGGTGAGCACTTCAAGTTCTGTTAAGGCTTCATTTATAGAAGCGACATATAGCTGAGCATAATCTTGTCCTAATAAATGAATAGGCTGCTCAGTAAAATGCGGACTTTCATTTTCCCTACTTATATAATGAAGTAGAAGCTGCTGTTTGAGCAAGTCCATCTCCGGAGCAAAGTTAAGTAATTCATTTGAAACTTTAAGGCCGACAAGAAGCCCCGTAGATTCATATAAACACTGTAAGATGATGGCCGGGTCATTAACTGTTAACAGCAGCTGATTTAGCCTATGAGAATACTGTTCTAAATCGGAAATCATTTGATAGTGCTGATTAATTAAGAGCGAGTGAACATCTTGCGTAATTTCAACGAACGGAACTTCCTCGTGAAATAAAATAATCGGGAAATCACATTCGTTCGCTTTATCAATGACAATTTGCGGAATCTTAGAAGTATAAGTGCCAAGTTCAATACACAGTCCTGATGCCTTACAAGAAATTAATTGCTGAAGAAATGATAAACAAGATTGAGGATCTTCTCCCCAGCCTACCCCTGTTGATAAAATGAGCTCGTTTCCTTTTAGCAGCTCATTAATGCGCGTCACTTCCATCACGTGCACCCACTTCACAGAATTAGTAAGCCCTTTCTCTCCAGCTATTACTTCACAGTTTACAAAATGTTTCCTTGTTAAAATCTCTGTTACTGTTAAATATGATTTCAAGTCAACACCGCCCCTAGCGAATTTCACATCATGTCTCCTGGATCATTAACGCGTATTTCGCATATGTGTAGAACAAAAGCTATATCTTCTTACATTATATTAAATATTTAGAAGAAATAAAATATTTAATGAAAGAAACGAAAAAAGCTGTAACGATAATGGATCGTTACAGCTTCTGAGCTGTTTGCTGTAATTTATTAAAAAAACCGTGGCGTTTAACCGCTTGTTCTTTAATTCGGTGAATTTCTTTTTTATAAAAACGCAAATCTTGTAGTGACACTGCATTTAACATTTCCATTTTTAATTTATCAATAATTTTTGTTTCTTCTTGTGTCATACACTGCGTAGCTTGATCCATCCGTGTCACACCCTTTTCGTATTTAATAGATTTCTTTTGAAAACGTTCTACTATAATATTTACTACAATTTACTAGATAACTAAACCTTTTCTCTTTCGATGTAAACGAAATGTAACAACTGTAATACAGTGAATGGATAATATCTAGTTATTTTGCTTCACATCCAAAACGAAAAAAACACAAAAACGGATCACTTTTGTCAGCCAATATAGTAAAAAACTTATAGGTCTTAGTAAACAAAGAAAGAGATTGAGACATAACTAAATTACTTCAGTCAACATCTAGAAGCATCTACATACATGAAACCTACGTTCACCCTACCAATAAAAAAATCCGAACGATTCATCGTTCGGATCTTCCTTCAGCTAAAATAATTTTGTCCCAGCCTCTGTTTTTATACTTGTTGAATCAGTACGGATGAAAAATATTTTCTAGCATCCGCCGTCAATATATGAAGCGTTTCTTGTTCGATTTGGTTATTTTCGGTGCGTTCAAACGTCACAAACGCCCCGCTTAGATTCTCTGTTACGGCCGTTATTTTGAATCCTTTTTGCAGCAAAAAATCAATCTTTTCTCGCTCTGCCATATATTCATGGTAACTTGACATTTCCCTGCCCCCGATCTATTTCTTCATCTGTTTTTATAACATTAATTTTTCAGCTTCGTTAGCCGTGTTTAACTCATTAAACTTTGCTCTTTTTGTAAATTGTCCGTAGCCTTTTTGACCGACAAACTGCTTATCTTTTACGACAAATTCCCCGCGGCAAAGCACTGAAACCGGCTCACCTGTGACTTTCATTCCCTCGAATGCGCTATAATCGACTGCCATATGATGCGTGTTTGCTGAAATCGTACGTTCAACAGAAGGGTCAAATATAAGCAGATCCGCGTCTGCGCCCACCGCTATTGTTCCTTTTTTCGGGTACAGTCCGAACAGCTTAGCAATTTTTGTTGATGTTATATCAACAAACTGATTTATATTAATTCGGTTCTTCACTACTCCTTCTGAAAATAAAATACTCATGCGATCTTCAATAATAGGGCCTCCGTTTGGAATCTTCGTAAAATCTCCTTTTCCCAGATCTTTTTGACCGTTAAAATCAAACGAACACTGATCTGATCCAATCGTTTGCAAGTCGCCATTACGCAAAGCATTCCACAAAACATCTTGGTTCCATTTTTCACGTAAAGGCGGCGACCATACGTATTTTGCTCCTTCAAAATTCGGTTTCTCTAAATAGGTTTGGTCAAGCGTCAAATACTGCGGACACGTTTCACCCCAGATATTTACGCCTTTTTCCCTTGCTTCAGCAATCTTTTTAACCGCTTCAGCGCACGACACGTGAACAACATAGAGCTGTGAGTCAGCCAACTCCGTTAGCACCGCGGCTCTTCCCGTAGCTTCTCCTTCTATTTCTGGAGGGCGAGTCAGTGCATGATAGATAGGATCGGTTTGTCCTTGTTCTAGTGCTTTTGCCGTTAAATACTCAATAACATCTCCATTTTCAGCATGTACCATCACAAGCGCACCTAGTTTTTTAGCTTGCACTAGCGTTTGATAAAGGGTAGCATCGTCTGCTTGAAAAACATTTTTATAGGCCATGAACACTTTAAATGAAGTAATTCCTTCTTTTTCAATAATCGTAGGAAGCTCATTTAATACATCTTCCGTGATTTCGCCAATCATTAGATGAAAGCTATAATCGATAGCCGCTTTTCCTTTTGATTTTTCATGCCATGTGCCGATCGCTTTTTGCAGCGGTTCGCCTTTATTGGTTAAGCAAAAATCAATAACAGTTGTCGTACCTCCAAAAGCTGCTGCTCTTGTACCTGTTTCAAAGTCATCTTTTGTAACGGTGCCTCCAAACGGCATATCTAAATGAGTATGAGGATCGATGCCTCCTGGAAATACATAGTTGCCTTTTGCATCAATCACTTCACAGCCCTGCTCTTCAAATCCCGAGCCAATTGCCGAAATAACTCCATTTTCAATTAAAATATCGGCTTTATACGTATCTGTTGCTGTGACTACCACACCATTTTTAACGATTTTCTTCATTTCTTCATCCCCTTTTCTTTATACATCTAATCGCTGTGCAGCCGTCGCTTGTAAAGCAGCTTGGCGTTCATTCCACGTCATTGGAGGCTGTTCATTCGGTAATTCAACCATGGATATAGCTCCGTCCACTGGACATACAATCGAACATAAATTACAGCCTACACAATCTTCTTCTCTTACTTTTAAATAAGATTTCCCTGAAGGGTCTTTCAGCATATCAATACATTGGTGAGAAGTATCTTCACAAGAAATATGACACTTATTGCAGTTAATACACGTATCCGGGTCAATGCGAGCCACTACTTTATAATTGAGATCTAAGTTGCCCCAGTCGGAATATTTTGAAACGGCTTTCCCTACAATATCACTTACTTTTTCGATTCCTCTTTCATCCAAATAATAATTGAGACCTTGAATCATATCCTCTACGATGCGGAACCCGTGATGCATAGCAGCTGTACATACTTGCACACCTGTCGCACCCATGAGCATAAATTCGACGGCTTCCTGCCAGTTCGAAACGCCTCCCATACCTGATATTGGAACGTTAATAAACGGACTTCTTGCACATTCAGCAACCATGTTTAATGCAATCGGCTTAACAGCCGGGCCGCAATAACCTCCGTGAGCGCCTTTTCCTGCTACGTGTGGAATCGTATTCCATGAATGAATGTCTACTCCTGCTAAACTATTAATAGTGTTAATCATACTCACAGCGTCAGCACCGCCTCGAACCGCTGCTTCTGCTGTAACGGTGATATCTGTGATATTTGGGGTTAATTTAACAATGACCGGTGTTTGAGCAACTTCTTTAGCCCAATACGTTTGTTTTTCAACCAAATCAGGGACTTGCCCAGAGGCAGCACCCATCCCTCGTTCTGCCATTCCATGCGGACAGCCAAAGTTCAGCTCTAGTCCATCCACTCCTACGTCTTCTACTTTTTTGACAATCTCATGCCATTTTTCTTGCTGAGGCTCTACCATAAGGGAGGCAATAATTGCGTGGTTAGGAAACTTCTTTTTCGTTTCATAGATTTCCTTCAAATTAACTTCAAGCGGACGATCGGTGATTAACTCAATATTATTAAAGCCGGCTACGCGCTGACCGTTGAAGCCAACGGCAGCAAATCGAGAGGAAACATTTAAAATCGGATCACCAAGCGTTTTCCAAACTGCGCCTCCCCATCCTGCTTCAAATGCACGCTGCACTTGATAACCTGAATTGGTTGGCGGTGCGGATGCCAGCCAAAACGGATTTGGTGATTGAATACCTGCTAAATTTGTTGTTAAATCTGCCATAGATTTCTCCTCCTCCTGATTTTAAGCTGTTTCCATTGTTTCTTTTGTTAACTGCATATGAATATTTAACGCCGTTTGTTTTCCTTGCTGAGCAGCGGTCACAACCATTGCTTCTCCTTGCCCTTTACCAAAAATAACGTCTCCACAAGCAAATACTTTTGGATTTGATGTTTGGAACGTCTCTTGATTGATTAAGACAACTCCGTCTTCATGATGCAGCTGGAATTGTTGAATCAAAGACAGGTACCGTTCTTGACCAATTGCTTTAACAACAGCATCGACTGGAATCGTAAATGTTGAACCTTCAACAGGAACAGGCTTTCTGCGGCCGTCTGCATCTGGATCTGTTAACGTCATTTTTACGCATTCAATCCCGCTCACCTTACCATTTTCATCTCCAATAATTCGTATAGGCGCCGTTAACCAGCGGAATTCAACACCATCTTGTTTCGCAAATTCAAATTCAAAATCATAGGCCGTCATTTCTTCTCGTGTACGACGGTATAAAATTTGAACATTTTCAGCTCCCAAGCGCACGGAACACGTAGCACCATCAATCGCAGTATTTCCCGCTCCAATGACGGCTACACGCTTACCCACAAATTCTGTTGATAGCGCTTCTGACTTCGTTTTTTTCACAAAATCAATCGCATCATACACACCGTCTAGCTCTTCACCTTCAACATGTAGAGAAGGCACCTTGCTCATACCAATAGCTAATACAACCGCGTCATATGACTGCAGCAATTCGCTTGGAAGAACATCTTCTCCAATTCTTACGTTTGTTTTAATTTTTACATCCAAGCTTTTTACTTGTTCAACTTCCCAAAATGAAATCGCTTGAGGAAGACGAAACGACACGATTCCATATGTATTTAACCCTCCTGCTTGTTTTTCCGCTTCAAAAATGGTTACATCATACCCAAATCGCGCCAGTTCTCTTGCTGCAGAGAGACCCGCCGGACCTCCACCAACAATTGCTACCTTTTTGCCGTTTGCTCTTCCTTTCTCAAACAGCACCTGTTCATTTTGAATAGCCCAATCCGTTGCGTAGCGCTGCAAATCTCCAATCATAATTGGTTTGGTTGAGTGGTTAAGCACACACGCTCCTTCACATAGTTCATCGGTTGGACAAACTCTCGAACAGCTTGCTCCTACGGGATTAGAAGACATAATCGTTTCGGCAGACCCCTTTAAATTGCCCGATGCAATTTTTTTAATAAACGTCGGGATGTCAATTCCTGTAGGGCATGCCTGAATACAGGGTGCATCATAACAGTACAAACATCGATTAGATTCTTCGACTGCTTCTCTATTTGACAACCCTTTTTCTACTTCATTAAAGTTTTGAATGATGGACTGCAAACTTTCCTGTGATCTCATTGCATCAACCTCCCAAGGATATCTGTTGATAAAACCAAAATTGAAAGCGCTTACATATTTTTTATATACGTTATTTTCAACTTCTACTTTGGTAAAATGTATTACTAACTTTATTGTACAAAACGACCGTCTTTTCTTCATTATACATTATGTTAAAAAATTCAGACTATTTACTATTCACTATGTAAAAAGCCTTGCTTTTATATAAAAGCAAGGCTGCAACTATTATTTTGCTACTTCTTTAATAATCGACACTACTAGTTCAGATGTCTTCACCAGTTCTTCTACCGGAATTTTTTCATTGGTTGTATGAATGTCTTCATAACCAACTGCTAAATTTACTGTTGGGATATCAAAGCCTGCGATTACATTTGCATCGCTTCCGCCTCCGCTTTGAAGCAGGCGTGAAGGACGATCGATATTAGCCACAGCTTTTTTAGCAACTTCGACAACATGATCTCCATCGCCAAATTTAAAGCCTGGATACATCACTTTAATATCAACTTCTGCACGTCCGCCCATCTCTTGTGCAGCTGTTTCAAACGCTTCTTTCATTTTCGCTACTTGTGCTTCCATTTTTTCTGGAATTAATGAACGAGCTTCTGCTAAAATATCGACGCGGTCACACACGATATTGGTTTGCGTTCCACCTTCAAAACGTCCAATATTCGCTGTAGTCTCTTCATCAATACGTCCAAGCGGCATTTTAGAAATGGCTCTCGAAGCAATCGTAATAGCAGAAACGCCTCGTTCAGGAGCTACACCTGCATGAGCTGTTTTTCCATAAATTGTTGCATTTACTTTTGCTTGCGTCGGCGCAGCAACAATAATGTCTCCCACTTTGCCATCGCTATCTAAAGCATAGCCGAATTTTGCCGTTACGAGACTAGAATCAAGAGCTTTAGCGCCCACTAAGCCAGATTCTTCTCCTACTGTAATAATAAATTCAATTTTGCCGTGCGCGATATTTTCTTCTTTTAATACGGTAATGGCTTCTAGCATTGCTGCTAAGCCTGCTTTATCATCCGCTCCAAGAATTGTCGTGCCGTCACTTTTAATATAGCCATCTTCAATAGACGGTTTAATACCGTTTCCAGGTACGACTGTATCCATATGAGAAGTAAAGTAGATTGTGTCTACTCCTTCTTTTGTAGCTGGCAGTGTGCAGATTAAGTTGTTGGCTCCGTGTCCGGTTTTTTCTTTGGCATCATCTTCTACTACTTCGACGCCTAATGCAGTAAATTTTTCTTTTAGTACAACAGCAATTTTTTCTTCATGCTTTGTTTCTGAGTCTACTTGTACTAATTCAATAAATAAATCAACGATTCGTTGTTCATTAATCATAATATGTAATCCCTCCAAAAATAACCTACAATGGTATGTTACCATGTTTTTTTGCTGGACGCTCTTCCTTTTTATTGTGCAACATTTCAAGCGCTTGTATTAATTTTATTCGTGTTTCCCGAGGATCAATAACATCATCCACCATTCCAGCGCTTGCTGCTACGTAAGGATTAGCAAATTTCTTGCGATACTGTTCAATTTTTTCATGTCTTGTTTCATCTGGGTTTTCACTGCCTCGAATGTCGTTTGCAAAGATAATATTTGCAGCACCTTGAGGACCCATAACAGCGATTTCTGCATTCGGCCACGAATACACAAGGTCCGCTCCAATCGATTTACTATTTAAAGCTACGTATGCACCTCCGTACGCCTTTCGCAAAATCACTGTGATTTTCGGAACGGTAGCTTCGGAGTATGCATATAAAATTTTAGCACCATGACGTATAATTCCGCCATGTTCCTGCTTGATACCTGGGAAAAAACCTGTAACATCTTCAAATGTAATAAGTGGGATATTAAATGAATCGCAAAATCGAATAAACCTTGCTGCTTTATCTGAGGAGTTAATATCTAAACTGCCTGCCATTACTTTAGGCTGGTTACACACAAGTCCGACAACTTTTCCATCTATGCGAGCAAAACCAATGACAATATTTCTTGCAAAGTCTTTTTGCACTTCAAAAAATGAGCGCTCGTCCACTACTTGCTGAATAACTTGACGCACATCGTAAGGGCGCACGGCATCAAACGGGACAACGTCTAATAAATCCGGACGATAATCATCAGACTCTGCTTTTGAGGCTAAAGGAGGCTGCTCTTGACTAGACTGAGGAAGATAGCTTAAGAGCGTTCGTACTTGTTCTAGCACCTCTTGTTCTGTTGCACCTCTAAAATGGGCATTACCGCTAATTTCGTTATGAACAGCTGCTCCTCCAAGATTTTCAGAGGAAATGCTTTCTCCCGTTACCGTTTCAATTACTTTTGGTCCTGTAATGAACATTTGACTTGTTTCTTCTACCATAAAAACAAAGTCCGTAATCGCCGGTGAGTACACGGCTCCGCCTGCACAAGGACCCATAATAACAGATATTTGAGGCATGACACCCGAATAAATGGCATTTCGATAAAAAATATGACCGTATCCATCAAGAGACATGACGCCCTCTTGAATACGAGCCCCGCCTGAATCATTTAAGCCAATAAAAGGCACGCCTGTTTTAGCCGCTAAGTCCATTACGTGCGCAATTTTTTTAGCATGCATTTCACCTAACGCGCCTCCGAATACTGTAAAATCTTGCGAAAACAAGTAGACTGAGCGACCGTTTATCTTGCCGTAACCTGTTACTACCCCGTCTCCTGGTCCTACTTGATTATTCATACTGAAATCCGCACACCGATGTTCAATAAACGGATTTAATTCCACAAATGTATGTTCGTCCAAAAGAATTTCAATTCGTTCGCGCGCCGTTAGCTTTCCTTTATGGTGCTGTTTTTCAATTTTTTCGTCTCCACCGCCTAACTCGATCTTCCGACGCTTATCGTACAATTCATTTAATTTATCATAAATGTCAACCATGTTTCTTCTCCTCCTCTAGTGTTTTTTCACAGAGCTCATAAAGAACACCGTTTGCTGATTTTGGATGCAAAAAAGCAATGGATGCTTCCCCTGCGCCTTTTCGCGGAACATCGTCAATCATTTGTACACCCTTTTCCTTTAACTCGTTAATCCGTTCTTCAATCGTGCGCACACCTAAAGCAACATGATGAAGACCTTCACCTCTCTTTTTGATAAACGCGCCGACCGCACTGTCTTCAAAGAGTGGCTCTAATAATTCAATTTTTACGTTGCCGCACTGAATAAAAGCAACTTTTACTCCTTGTTCTTCTATTTCTTCTACTTTTAATAGAGACAGTCCTAATACCTTTTCATAAAATGGGAGGCTGCCTTCAATTGATTTTACAGCTATTCCTATGTGGTCAATTCCTTTTATCACTTTCTCACCTCTTAAAAAAGCGTTTTCATTTACACATATTCTTGAAAACAAAAGAAATCTCCTGCTCGCGTATCTACAGAAAGTTGCTTGTCTAAGCAGCGGAAGACATGTAAAATAAGAAAAAAACGTGTAGGAGGACTTTGGTTGTATGTCTAATAAGAAAATCCAAAAAACCATTGTGTTTTTAATGCTTCTTGTCATGTTAATATCCACGCTTTTAGCGGGACTTGCCATGTGGTTTTAATCGGGACTGATGACGAAAAACATAGCTGCACTGCTGTTTCTGTGTGCAATGCAAACATATAAAAAGACTGGTGACTAGTCACCAGTCTTTTGCTGTATATTCACAATCCCTTTTTGGGCGGCTAACTCTTCAAAAGATTGATCTGTAGATACAATCCATACTTTTGTACCTAACGGGACTTGATCATATAGATGGCTTACTTCACGATTTTCTACGCGAATACAGCCATTCGATACATATTTACCGATGGAATCCGGCTGATTTGTACCATGAATGCCATAAATACGTCCGTCAGTCTCTCTTGCATCAAATCCAATCCACCTTACACCTAGAGGATTTTGAGGAGCGCCTCCTTCAATGTTACTTCTCCGATAATAAGGATTAACAGCTTTTACTGTTACCGTGAACTCTCCTTCGGGCGTCAGATTAACTGTTTTCCCCGTTGCTACTTTAATAATTTGTTTAATTTCTTTATTTTGAATATAAGCAAGCTCATTGCTTTGTTTATTAATAATAATATAAGGATCATTTGGCAACGGATTTTCTCCTAATGGCCAAACCGGAGATAGTAGTAAAAGGATAAAAGCAAACACACGCACGTAATCCACCACCTTACGTTAGTCCTAAGTAAAAGACAAGAGAGATATCTCTTGTCTTATTTAGTGTTCGTAAGCAAGATAAACAACATGCATGCTATTTAACTTATTTTTAAGGTTTGTTTAATAATCAAATATTGTTCAATTTCTTTGACTACGTGCAGTAAATCGGCACGCGCTTCAAACTCTTCCCGCGTTTTAGGAAGCGGCATCTCTGCAAACGCTTCTCGTAGATGCTGAAGTTTGGCTAAAAATAATTTTGCTGTATTACCAGGGTGGATGGATAGACTTAATTCTTCAATGAAATCGGCAATCATGTAGCGCTGTTCTACTACCAGATCAATAGCGGTAATGAGAGGAAGCGTGCGTTCAATAATTTCAAGCTGTTTTTCACGAATTTTAAAATAGCGGTAATAATAATTTTCCCCACGAACAAAATGATTTTCTACATCACGAAACGCAAGGCTTTTTGCTTTTTCTAAAATTTTTACCGTATCTGCAATTTCCTTACCGTCCCAACTGCTGTCATTGGTTCTGAGATACAGGGCGATTTCCTTTAACATCGACCGGAAATTTTCTTCAATTTCTTGCTGATACGTGCGAAGCTCTTGATCTAAACTTGGCATATATAAATTCACAAGCAGGGCAACACCTATCCCAATTACAATTAAGCCAAGTTCATTAAAGACGATTCCCCATGTCATATTGCCTTTGGAGTAAATATGAAGCAAAATAACGGAGCTTGTAACAATGCCTGCATTAACTTTGAATATAACCGTAACCGGGATAAACAAAAGCAGCATCAGTCCTATAACAAGTGGATGATAAGCAATCCCTTCAAAGAATATAAACGAAAACAGAATGGATAAAGAACAAGCAATAAAACGATCGCTTGCACTTCGCAACGATTTTTTCTTTGAATTTTGAATGCACAAAATGGTGATAATTCCAGCTGATACAAAAAACTCGAGGTGAAAGAACTGAGCTATAATAATAGCCAGTGATGTACCGACGGCTGTTTTAATTGTCCGGTACCCAATTTTAAATTTCATTTTCTAGACTCCTACATGTTGGTTTCTTTTTAGTGTGATAAAATACTCTATTCTTTATTAACACGAATAGAAAAATAACACAACCTTAAATCTTGTTGTACCGTATAAATTTCAATAAAAAAAGTGCAGAAAAGATCGTACTCTTCCTGCACTTTTTTATTATAAAATCTTTTCTAAGAAATCTTTAGCACGCTTGCTTTTAGGCGCTGAAAAAAATTCAGCCGGAGGCGCATCTTCAACAAGCACACCGCCGTCTAAAAACAGCACGCGATCTGCTACTTCTCGTGCAAATCCCATTTCATGCGTTACAATGACCATCGTCATTCCTGTTTCTGTTAGCGACTTCATTACATCTAGTACTTCTTTTACCATCTCTGGATCCAATGCTGATGTTGGTTCGTCAAACAGCATCACTTTCGGCTCCATTGCCAATGCTCTTGCAATAGCTACACGCTGCTTTTGACCGCCCGATAAGCGACTTGGAAACTCGTTGGCTTTTTGAGCAAGTCCAACTTTTTGGAGTAATTCTTTGCCTTTAGCAACAGCCGTTTCTCTTGACACGCCTTTTACCGTCATCGGAGCATACGTCAAATTTTCAAGCACGGTCATATGTGGAAACAAATGAAAATGCTGAAATACCATTCCTACATTTTCACGCACACGCATAATGTTTGTTTTTTTATCTGTAATCACTTGACCATTAATGGAAACTAATCCGCTCGTCGGTTCTTCAAGCAGGTTCATACAGCGTAAAAAAGTAGATTTACCAGAACCAGAAGGGCCAATAACAGCCACGACTTCCTTTTCGTTAATCGTAGTTGAAATACCTTTTAAAACTTCATTTTTACCAAATGATTTGTGTAAATTTTCAACGTTAATCACCTTTTCTCATTCTCCTCTCGACTGCTTTACCAAGGAGCGTTAAGCCCATTACCATTACATAATAAATCAACCCTGCAAAAATTAACGGTTCAAGGTAGGCGAATTTTTCTCCACCTACAATGTAAGCACGGCGCATAATATCAAGTGCTCCAATAACTGTAACGATAGCTGATTCTTTTGTTAATGTAATGAACTCATTCATTAAAGCAGGTAAAATATTTTTAAGTGCCTGTGGCAAAATAATTTGTCCCATCATGCGGCGATAAGGAATTCCTAACGCTAATGCCGCTTCACGCTGTCCTTTATCAACAGCTAAAATACCAGCGCGAATAATTTCAGATATATATGCTGCGGAGTTTAGTCCAAACGCAGCCACAGCCGCTGGAAACGGGGCAATATCAAACCCGAGCAGCTGAGGTAATCCAAAGTATATTAATAATAATTGCAGTACAAGCGGTGTTCCGCGAAACACGGACGTATATGCATCCGCAAACCATTGAAGAGGTTTATTGCGGCTGATTTTACATAAAGATAAAATAACTCCCAGCACAAACCCTAAGATTGCTGAAGCTAGGACTATCTGTATCGTTACCCCTATACCTTTTAAAATATAAGGCATAGAAGGCACGATTTGTGAAAAATCCAAATTCATGCCTAGTTCCATTCCTCTCTAACTATCATTCTTATTTTTGATCGTCAAACCACTTAACGATTAATTTATCTAATTCACCGTTTTCTTTCATTTTCTTTAATTCACGGTTAAAGTCATCCGTTAACTTACTGTCTTTAGGAAATGCGATTGCTGATCCTTTACTTGAATCGGGACGTCCTGTATCAGACATTTGCAAGCTTTTGTCTTTGTTCACATATCCTTTAGCTACTGTATCTTCAATAATCGCCGCATCAATACGATTTGATTTCATTTCTTGAATTAGTTCTGGAATACGGTCACGCGTTGTTACATTTACTCCGTCAACTTCTTTTGCAATTTCTTTTGCTTCGTCTGCTTGAATAGAAGAAGTTTGTACACCGACTGTTTTTCCTTTTAGTTCTTCCGCATTTTTAATTGGCGCATCTTTCTTCGATACAATCATGTTTTTTGCTTCATAGTATACGTCTGAGAAGTCCACGTTCTTTTTACGCTTTTCAGTTGGCGTCATACCAGCTAAAACTAAATCGACTTTATTAGATTGTAAAGCTGGAATTAATCCGCCAAATTCCATATCCTTCACCTGTACGTCATAGCCTAACTTTTTACCGATTGCTTTTGCTAAATCTACGTCAAATCCAATTGCTTCACTATCACCTTTTGCCGTATCAATATATTCAAATGGTGGGTAATCTGCTGATGTTCCCATTACTAGTACTTTTTTATCTTTGTCGTCGCTGCCTGCTCCGCCATTAGACGTTCCTTCTCCTGCTCCGCATGCAGCTAAAACGCCTGCTGTTAAGAGACCAATTGCCGTTACCGATAACCACTTCTTCAATTTCATCTTCGTTCCCCCTAGTTTATTCCTTACATTATTTTTTAAAAATTAATAATATTATGAAATAAGTTTTTTACTATTGCAAGTAAATGTCGAAATTTAAATATATATTCATATAAATGTATTTTAACACAACATTATAAATATGCAATATCTTTTTTAAATATAAGTTTCACTATTTGAAAATACCTTTTCTCAACATTTTCCACTCGTTAGAAAGCCTGCATACAGATAGGTAAAAAAAGGTATAAAAAAAAGAAGCCGTTCAAAACGGCTTCTCTCTTACACTTCTTCACAATGCTGTTCGAATGCTTCTTGCAGCTTCATCACAACTGACATTGGCTCGTGGCCTTCAATTTCGTGACGCTCTACCATTGTGATAATTTTTCCGTCTTTTAATAAAGCGAAAGATGGAGATGAAGGTGGATAACCTTCAAAGTATTCGCGTGCACGCGCAGTTGCTTCTTTATCTTGCCCAGCAAATACTGTAACCAAGTTTGTTGGACGTTTATCATAATGTACAGCGTGCGCTGCAGCAGGTCTTGCAATACCTCCTGCACAACCGCAAACTGAATTCACCATTACAAGCGTTGTACCAGGCTGTTTAAACGTTTCATCTACCGCTTCAGCCGTCGTTAATTCTGTATAACCAGCAGCTGTAATTTCTTTACGGGCTTGACGAACAACGTCGTTCATAAACAAGTTAAAATCGATATTCATTTTCATACCTCCCTTTTGCTATCTATTCTTTATCATAGCAAACGAAAACTAAAAAGGCGATTGCTTTGACTCATTTTTTCTTGGTAATCAAGATTAAATAAGAAAAGAAATGGTGATACTATTTTTACAGCTAGAAAACCTTACTCTTAACTCCCTAGTGTAGAAGGATCCGCATAAAATGCAGGATCCTTTTTACATTTCTTTCATCGCCTGCTGATAGATTTTAATCAAGTGTTCGAGAGCTTCAGCCATTGTGGCATCTCCGGTCATCATTTGTTTTTCAACATCCCCTAATGTTTGCTTAACTAAAGGATGTTCATAAAATGATTCTTGTAAATATTCATTAACACTTGCCTGTAACCATGCCTTCATTTGCTTTTGTCTTACTGCATAAAACAGATCATTTTTATTCATCCATTCCTTATAGTCACAAATTATCTTCCATAAATGTTGAAACGACGCTTCTTCATAAGCAGAAGTTGTGATGACCTGTGGTTTCCATCCTCCGGAATGACCGTGAAGAAAACCAATGACACTTTTGTATTCTTTTGCAGTCACTTCTGCTTTTAACCGGTTATCCCCGTCTGCTTTATTTACACAAATCAAATTAACCCATTCAAGCAGTCCTTTTTTAATTCCTTGCAAATCATCTCCTGCTCCGGTTAAAGCAAGCATAACAAAGAAGTCTACCATCTCTTTTACAATCATTTCGCCTTGGCCAACACCCATCGTTTCGACGAATATGATGTTATATCCAGCCGCTTCACAAAGAAAAATGGCTTCTCTCGTTTTAAGATGAACACCTCCAAGCGTTCCTTGAGAAGGTGAAGGACGGACAAAAGCGTTCTCTTGTTTGGCAAGCAGCTCCATTCTTGTTTTATCTCCTAAAATACTTCCTCCAGACAAGGTACTACTTGGATCGACGGCCAAAACTGCAACGGAATGGCCATTTTTGCATAGGTACGATCCAAATTTGTCAATCAGCGTACTTTTTCCTGCTCCGGGTACGCCTGTAAAACCAATGCGTACTGAATGCCCCGTATGAGGATAGATTTCTTTAATCAGCTGTTGTGCTATTACTTTATGCTTCGGCGCTTTACTTTCAATTAAAGTAATGGCTTGAGCTAACGCTGTTCTTTTCCCTTCAAGCAGCCCTTGTTTATAATCTTGTACCGTTTTTAATTTCACCAATTGTCTTCACCAACTATTCTTCTAACCGTTTCTTTATTTCATGTAAGACGGAAACGGCTGCTTTTGGGATTACTGTTCCAGGTCCAAAGATAGCAGAAGCACCGTGCTCTAAAAGAAATGAGTAGTCTTGTTTAGGAATAACGCCTCCGACAATAACAACGATATCGTCGCGCTCTAATTTCTTTAACTCATCAACAAGCTGCGGCAGTAACGTTTTATGCCCGGCTGCCAAAGAGCTTATGCCAATCACATGTACGTCGTTTTCTACAGCTTGCCTTGCTGTCTCTTCAGGCGTTTGAAATAAAGGACCAATATCCACATCAAATCCAAGGTCAGCAAAGGCTGTTGAAATCACTTTCGATCCTCTGTCATGACCGTCTTGCCCCATTTTCGCGACTAAAATTCTTGGGCGTCTTCCTTCTTCCTCTAAAAATTCAGCCGTGAGCTTTCGAACTTCTTCGATTTGATCTCGATGCGCAAACTCCGCACTGTATACCCCGCTGACTGACTTAGAAGTAGCCTGATGTCTTCCAGCCACTTTCTCAATAGCTTCTGAAATTTCACCTAGTGTAGCTCTTGCTCTGGCAGCCTCAACCGCAAAAGCAAGGAGATTCCCTTCACCTGTTTTGGCACAAGTGGTCAGCCGATTAAGCGCTTCGATTACCGCTTGTTCGTTACGTTCACTGCGTATTTTCTTTAACTTTTCCAGCTGTTTCATTCGAACTGCTGTGTTATCAATATCAAGAATATCAAGCGGTTCTTCTTGCTCTGGCTGGAACTGGTTAACCCCTACAATAATTTCTGCCTCTGAGTCTATTCTTGCTTGTCTACGGGCAGCAGCTTCTTCTATCTTCATTTTAGGTACGCCTGCTTCTATTGCTTTTGTCATTCCGCCTAGCTTCTCTATTTCTTCAAGGTGCTTCCACGCTTTTATCATTAATTCATTCGTTAATGATTCCACATAATAAGAGCCTCCCCAAGGATCAATAACGGAACAAATCTCCGTTTCGTTTTGCAAATAAAGCTGCGTATTTCGAGCAATTCTAGCTGAAAAATCAGTCGGAAGAGCAATCGCTTCATCCAGTGCGTTTGTATGAAGCGACTGCGTATGACCTGATACTGCAGCTAGAGCTTCGACGCATGTTCTAATAACATTATTAAATGGATCCTGCTCTGTTAAGCTCCATCCGGACGTTTGAGAATGCGTTCTAAGAGCGAGTGATTTAGGATTATCCGGCTCAAACTGCTTCATTAGTTTTGCCCACAGCAGCCTCCCCGCTCTCATTTTCGCTACTTCCATAAAGTAGTTCATTCCAATTGCCCAGAAAAAGGATAGTCTCGGAGCAAATGCGTCAATTGTAATTCCCGCTTTCAAGCCGGTTCGTACATATTCAAGTCCGTCTGCAAGCGTATAAGCAAGCTCTAAGTCTGCTGGAGCGCCTGCTTCTTGCATATGATAGCCTGATATACTGATACTGTTAAATTTCGGCATGTACTCCGCTGTATATTTAAAAATATCCGCAATGATTTGCATTGACATTTCAGGAGGATAAATATACGTATTGCGCACCATATATTCTTTTAAAATATCGTTTTGAATCGTTCCAGCCAGCTTTTCTTTTTTTACGCCTTGTTCTTCAGCTGTTACGATGTAGAAAGCTAAAATAGGAAGCACCGCCCCGTTCATCGTCATCGACACGGACATTTGATCAAGCGGAATCCCTTCAAACAGCTGCTTCATATCAATCATTGAATCAATTGCCACGCCTGCTTTCCCTACATCTCCAACAACTCTTGGATGATCAGAGTCATAGCCGCGGTGGGTAGCGAGGTCAAAAGCAACAGACAGCCCTTTCTGTCCAGCAGCTAGGTTTCGGCGGTAAAAGGCATTGCTTTCCTCCGCCGTTGAGTATCCTGCATACTGTCTAATAGTCCAAGGCCGATTCACATACATCGTTGCATACGGTCCTCTCACAAACGGTGGGACACCAGGTGCAAAGTGAATAAAGTCGAGGTCATCTCTGTCTTTTTTTGTATATAATGATTTTAATTCAATTTGTTCATTTGTTTGAAAAGAAGTGAAGGAGCTTTGAATCACGTCATCTTCCCTTTGCTGCTTTGAAAACGATAATGGAATATTAGAAAAAGAAGGCTTTTTATACATGAACTTCTACCTCCAAAGCACATAATAACTTCTTAACGCATTGAATAACATTTGTCTTAGGATGTATGACGCTCATTACACCTTTTTGCTGCCACTGCGTTTTGCGTGATACATGTTCTTCTCCTACTACGTACACATAAACGGAATCTTCCTCAAAATAAGTCATCGCTTTTGTTAAGAGCTTTTCCACGAGTTCATCACTTCCACAGAGCACATATGCTTCGTGCTTTTGTTCATTCATCCAATCTGCTATCTCGACATAGGAATCTATGTTTTTAATTGTTTCACACGTAAAGCCTCCGCTTTCAAATAAAGACCGGGCGATCTCAGCTTTTTTACGGCTGCTAGGATCGGTGAGCTCCATAATGCCAATGCTCATCCCCTTTGTATAAACCCGTATTTTTTCAAACTTCTCTGCTGCTCTCCACTTAGTGAGCGGCACAATGCTGTCAGGCTGTGTCTGCTTCGCCATTTGTTTTAGCATCCACCCTGCTGTTACCCCTTTAGATGCTAGCTTTGTATAGTCCTCTAGCGAAAGATTTGAAAGAAATTCCGAAGCGTTCTGATCACTGTATTTATCCGTTTTTATTTCTTCTTTTTTAAACGGTGTGCTTTTTATCTCTTGAGATACATCCTGTTGCTTAGGAGCATAATGTGTGACTCCGATCAAGCGCTCAATTCGACACTCTATATCTTCTTGTCTTTTTACTTTCATTTGTTCAACTTCATCTTGAATTCGCCCTTGTTTTAAAGCTTCTTCCATTCCTCCGTAGTCTTCAATGTTGCCAAATAACTCCCAAGCTTTTGTCATTAATTCATGTGTGTAAGCTTCAACGTACCAAGAGCCTCCAGCAGGATCCATTACTTTTGATATATGTGTTTCGTGCTGCAAAATTAAGTGAGTGTTACGGGCAAGGCGATGAGCAAACTGAGAAGATGAGGATGTGACGGAATCATACGGTTCAATATGCAGACTATCCGCTCCTCCTACAATAGAAGCAAATGCTTGAACCGTGCTCCTTAATGCATTTGTATACATGTCTTCTTTAGACTGTGTAAGACGTGACGTTTCCGTATGGATAAACGGCACTGAAACGGCCGTGTCATCAAAAGCACGAACCACATTTGCCCAAAGCATGCGAAAAGCACGAAGTTTTGATATTTCCATAAATAAATGTGAGCTAACTGAAAAAGAAAAGGTCATGTGAGGTAAAACTTGATGTAAGGACAAACCGCGTTTCATGCATTCATCAATATACTGCACTCCTGTAGCAAGCATGTAAGCTAGTTCTTGCACAGCGTTTGCACCGCTGTTATGGTAAGGAATGCTCGATACAATGATCGTTTTAAGCTCTGGAACATTGCTGTGAGCCAAACGCGTTGCGTAAGCTAAATGATCGTATAAATCTCGAGTAGAAAGTGGAACTCTTCCATATTCAGCAAGGGTGCCGAGTGGATCCATTCCAACCGTACCTGTTAGCTGTCTAATCTCAAAGTTATGATCAACACAGTATGCTTTTAGAAACGAAAGAAGTGGAACGGATGTACATCCCGTATTTAAAAATAAAGGCACAGCTTCAAGAGCTACATGCTGAAACAACTGAGCAACATCCTCTAAAGTAGAAATTGTAGCGCCTGAGGCTACTTCAGCTTCAGTTGCTTCATCAACGTCTTTTCCTTGCCTCATTGCTTCACTGCACGTAAAAGCGGCCGTATTTTGTCCATTTCTCAAACTGTGTAAAAGAAGTTTATTGCTTTCTTTAATAGAAGGTAAGTCGATTTTTTGGGTGATTTCCCATTCCCCTAGTATGTATGATTCTTTACCGGCTCCTCTTAAACAATCTATTCCCGCCGGACTCTGCTGCAAGTAGTCTAAATGTGCCGTATCACTTTCAAAATAAAGCGGTTTCAAAAAGATGTTTTCTAACGTTTCTTTTGAGCGGAGCGCGGTGTTTTTGCTAACTTCCTGTGCCCAATCTTCTTTAGGTGTACGTGTAAATTCATGAAATGATAATGTATTTGTTTTCATTTCCATGCCCCTTTACAGTTAATAGCTGCCTGCTAGACCTAGATGATTACACTTTGAAGTTTGATGATTCTTCTTTTATTTTAATACATCTTTTACAAATTGTTCAATCATTGCTTCAAAATAAAAAAGCAAATGGAGAAAGCTCCATTTGCTTTTTTTAATAGACGGACGTATTCTCTTTAGACGTTGATTCTAAAATCTCTTTAACTCTTGCCAAGAATCTGCCGCACACCAAGCCGTCTAACACGCGGTGATCAAGTGATAAACATAAGTTAACCATATCTCGAACAGCAATCATGTTATCAATAATAACCGGACGTTTTACAATAGATTCTACTTGTAAAATAGCCGCTTGCGGGTAATTAATAATCCCCATTGATTGCACGGAACCAAATGAGCCTGTATTGTTAACAGTAAACGTTCCGCCCTGCATGTCTTCAGACTTCAATGAACCCGTACGAACTTTTTGCGCGAGTTCTGTAATTTCACGCGCAATGCCTTTGATTGTCTTTTCATCGGCTTGTTTAATAACCGGCACAAATAAAGCATCGTCTGTTGCAACAGCAATGGATACATTAATATCTTTTTTCTGGACAATACGGTCTCCTGCCCACATTGAATTCATTTGAGGGAATTCTTTTAAAGCCTGAGCCACTGCTTTTACGAAGAACGCAAAATACGTTAAGTTAAAACCTTCTTTTTGTTTAAACTCCGCCTTTAATGAATCACGATAAGAAACTAAGTTCGTTACATCAACTTCAACCATTGTCCATGCATGCGGAATTTCATGCTTGCTGCGAAGCATATTTGCCGCAATAGCTTTACGCACACCTGTAACAGGAATTTCTTGATCTCCTGCTGCAGATACAACAGGCGCAGGCTGCTGCGCTTTTGAAACAGCTTTTGGAGCAGATTCTGCTACAGGTGCCTCTGTTTGAACTGTTGGTGCAGGCGTTTCTTTCGCTTCAGCAGCTCCACCTTTTTCGATAACTGCTAAAATATCTTTTCTTGTAATGCGGCCGCCCGCACCTGTTCCTGCCACGGTATCTAAATTAATATTATGCTCTTGTGACAGACGCATAACAGCTGGAGAGTATCGGCTTTTATTGGATTGACTGTCCGCTGTTTTTGGCGCTGATTCTTCTACAGTCTTATCAGACGTTTTCTGTTCTTTTTGAGGTACAGTTCCTTCTACTTCAATTAAACAAATCACTTCTCCTACAGGCAAAGTATCATCTTCACCTGCAATTAACTCTTTAATTGTTCCGCTAAAAGAAGAAGGCACTTCAGCATTTACTTTATCCGTCATGACTTCAGCTAATGGGTCGTACTTATTTACGTGATCTCCAACAGAAACGAGCCATTTGCTAATTGTACCCTCTGTTACACTTTCACCGAGCTGCGGCATCGTAATTTTTTCAATAGCCAATTGATACAACTCCTTTTAAAATTGAGCTAATTCTCTCATTGCTTTTTCTACTTTATCTGGATTCACCATAAAATATTTTTCCATTGTTGGTGCATACGGCATAGCTGGAACATCAGGGCCAGCAAGGCGCTGAATTGGCGCATCTAAATCGAATAAGCAGTGTTCAGCAATAATAGCTGCTACTTCGCTCATAATGCTGCCTTCTTTGTTGTCTTCCGTTAAAAGCAGGACCTTACCTGTTTTAGATGCTGCTTCAATGATAGCTTCTTTATCAAGCGGATAGACCGTTCTTAAATCTAAGATGTGTGCTGAAATACCGTCTGCTTCCAGTTTTTCAGCAGCTTGAAGAGCAAAGTGTACACAAAGACCATATGTAATAACCGTGATGTCGTCTCCTTCTCTCTTTACATCTGCTTTGCCAATCGGAAGTACATAATCATCTTCAGGGACTTCTCCTTTAATCAAACGGTACGCACGCTTATGCTCAAAGAAAAGAACTGGATCATCATCACGAATAGCTGCTTTTAATAATCCTTTTACATCATAAGGCGTAGAAGGCATCACAATCTTTAACCCTGGCGTATTGGCAAATAGTGCTTCAACAGATTGAGAATGATAAAGAGCACCGTGAACTCCGCCGCCGTAAGGAGCTCGAATTGTAATTGGACAACTCCAATCATTATTAGAACGATAGCGAATTTTTGCTGCTTCTGACACAATTTGATTGACTGCAGGCATAATAAAATCAGCAAACTGCATTTCAGCAATCGGACGCATGCCGTACATTGCCGCTCCGATTCCTACGCCTGCAATAGCGGACTCTGCAAGAGGTGTGTCAATAACTCTTTCTTCTCCGAACTGTTCGTACAGTCCGTTGGTTGCTTTAAATACGCCGCCTTTTTTCCCTACGTCTTCTCCTAATACAAACACGCGGGAATCTCTTTCCATTTCTTCACGAATGGCCATTGTTACTGCATCAATATATGAAATAACCGGCATATGTTCTCCTCCTTACTCACCGTACACGTATTTTAAAGCCGATTCCGCTTCTGCATAAGGAGCGTTTTCAGCATAATCTGTTGCATCATTAACGATGTTCATAATATCATCAAGCATTTGTTTTTCTCGTTCATCGGTTAACACGTTAACCTCTTTTAAATAAGCCGCAAAGTACGCAAGCGGATCACTCTTTTTAGCTTCAGACAATTCTTCTGCGCCGCGATATGCACGATCATCGTCATCACTTGAATGGGCCGTCAAACGCTCTGAAACAGTTTCAATAAGAGTAGGCCCTTCTCCTCTGGATGCACGATCTCTTGCTTCTTTTACCACTCGGTATACTTCAAGGACGTCATTTCCATCAATTGTGTAGCCTGGCATACCATATCCAATCGCACGATCAGATACTTTTGCGCATCCTAGCTGCTTTTCAACCGGAACAGAAATCGCATACTTGTTATTTTCACACATAAAGATAACAGGAAGCTTATGAACACCTGCAAAGTTCGCGCCTTCATGGAAATCTCCTTGGTTAGAAGATCCTTCTCCAAACGTGACAAACGTGACTAAGTCTTTTTTCTCCAACCGTCCTGCTAAAGCGATTCCTACTGCATGAGGCACCTGTGTTGTAACTGGAGAAGATCCTGTTACAATTCGCTTTTCTTTATGGCCAAAGTGACCTGGCATTTGACGACCTCCTGAGTTTGGATCTTCTGCTTTAGCAAACCCAGAAAGCATTAAATCGCGCGCGGTCATTCCAAATGCCAGCACAACACCCAGATCGCGGTAATAAGGTAATATGTAATCATTCTCTCTGTTTAAGGCAAAAGCTGCGCCAACTTGAGCGGCTTCTTGACCTTGACATGAAATAACAAAAGGCACCTTCCCTGCACGGTTTAATAGCCACATACGCTCATCAATTTTTCGTGCAAGCAGCATAGTGCGGTACATTTCAAGTACTTGTTCATCAGTTAATCCTAATGATTCATGACGGTTTTTTGTCATGTTTAAACCTCCTTTAATCATCAAAAATGAATCGCTTTTCCATCTACAGCTAATGAAGCTTCTCCCATCGCTTCTGAAAGGCTAGGATGAGGATGAATGGTATGAGCAATTTCCCATGGTGTAGCATCCAATACCTTTGCAAGACCCGCTTCAGAAATCATATCCGTCACGTGAGGTCCAATCATATGCACACCAAGAACATCATTTGTGTCGGCATCGGCAATAATTTTAACAAATCCCTCTGCCTCTCCATATACAAGAGCTTTTCCAACGGCCTTAAACGGAAACTTTCCAACCTTCAGCTGAAATCCTTGCTGTTTTGCTTCTTGTTCTGTTAATCCTACACTTGCTGCCTCCGGGCTGCTGTATACGCATTTAGAGATTGTTGTGTAATCAATCTTCAAAGGCTTTTCACCATGTAAATGCTCAACAGCTACAATTCCTTCGTGAGAAGCTACATGTGCAAGCTGCAGTCCACCAATCACATCTCCAATTGCGTAGATATGAGATTCTTTCGTTTGATAAAAATCATTCGTGGCAATCACACCGTTTTCTACTACAATATCGGTATTCTCGAGACCAATTCCTTCGACATTCGCTTGACGCCCTACAGATACAAGCAGCTTTTCTGCTTTATATTCTTGCATATCGTCTCCTACTTGAGCCGAAATTTTCACCTGACCACCAATAGACAGTGTATCAGCCATTACTTTAGCAGAAGTAACAATGGTCACTCCTTTTGCTTTTAAAAGCTTCGTCATTTCACGGGAGATATCCTGATCTTCTGTTGGTAAAATTCGATCGCTGTATTCAATAACCGTTACATCAACATCAAAATCTGTGAGCATTGACGCCCATTCAATTCCAATGACTCCGCCTCCCACAATAATAATAGAAGCAGGAAGTGTTTCCATCTTTAATGCTTCATCTGAAGTGATTACTTTCTCTCCGTCAATCGTTAAACCAGGTAATGTTCTAGGACGAGACCCCGTTGCAACAATTACATTTTTTGGAATTAACATTTCGTTTTCTTCACCGCTTTTTAATTCGACGGAGATGGTTCCTGGCATAGGAGAAAAAATAGAAGGTCCTAAAATACGGCCGATTCCTTCATATACGTCAATTTTACCTTTTTTCATTAGCTGCTTGACACCATTATGTAACTGTGAAACAATTTCTGACTTTCGTTCTTGCACACGTGCATAGTTCAATAGTACATTGGACGTTTCTACGCCAAATTCACTGCTTTTCTTAGCCGTTTGATAGACTTCTGCACTTCTTAGTAAAGCTTTGCTTGGGATACACCCTGCGTGCAGGCATGTGCCGCCTAACTTATTTTTTTCCACAACCGCTACCGATAGACCTAACTGAGAGGCACGAATAGCTGCTACGTACCCTCCGGTTCCACCACCGAGAATGACCAAATCATATTCTTTTGCCACACTGCTTCACACCTTTCTGCAAACGCTATTAAGCGCCTTTATATTCCTTCACTTCTTCTTCACCTGTAAGCACTCGGAGAGCCCCTTCAGCTAGCGCTTGAAGCTCATTTTCTCCAGGATAAACAATGACATCTGCAATCCACTTTACATGATTAATAATCAGCTCAACAAAGGCTTTTGAATAAGCAATGCCTCCCGTTAAAATAATGGCATCTACTTTTCCATGCAATACCGTACCGGCAGCTCCAATTTCCTTCGAAATTTGATAAGCCATTGCTTCGTAGATAAGCTTCGCTTTTTCGTTTCCATTTTTCACTAGCGCTTCGACTTTCTGCACGTCAGATGTGCCCAAATAACCGACAAGCCCGCCTTTTCCGACAAGCATTTTCATAATCTCCTCGCGGTAATACTGACCTGAAAAGCAAAGACGAACTAATTCACCAACCGGTACACCGCCAGCGCGCTCTGGACTAAAAGGACCGTCGCCGTGCAGGCCATTGTTCACATCAATTACTTTTCCGCATTTGTGAACTCCAACTGTAATGCCTCCACCCATATGGGTAACAATAACGTTCATTTGTTCATATGTGCTATTCATTTCTTTAGCTACTTTTCGAGCAACCGATTTTTGATTCAGCGCGTGAAAGATGCTTTTCCTTTCCATAAAAGGCGTTCCTGAGATACGAGCGATGTCACTTAGCTCATCTACCACCACTGGGTCAACAATGTACGCTGGAATATTTAGTCCAGACGCAATCTCAAACGCTAAAATTCCGCCTAAATTTGAAGCATGATGGCCGGCATAACCGTCTTTTAAATCTTTGAGCATGGCTTGATTTACTTCGTATGTGCCGCCTTCAATCGGGCGTAAAAGCCCTCCTCTTCCACATACTGCACTTAATTTAGATAAATTAATCCCTTCTTCATCAAGTGCCTCTAAAATCGAGTTTTTACGGAACTCATACTGTGCATATATCGTCTCAAACTGATTCATTTGCTGTGAATCGTAGCGGATTGTTCGATCAAAAATTGGTTTATCGTTGTGAAACACGCCAATTTTTGTGGACGTTGAACCCGGATTTATTATCAGCATTCGATATTCGTGCATATCCAACACATGTCCTCCTACCTTATCATTCTCATAAACGAAGGCTAGGTCGAAAGGATTTCATTTATTCCTTTTGCCTAGCCTTCAGCTCAAACATTAGCGCGTATGACGTCTACTTAAAATATGCTGTCCATTTTGTAAAAATTGACTGCGTGAACGACGCAGCTTTTCAATTCTTTCTTCAGCTAAGCGATCTGCTGCTAGATAGGTTGGAATACCATCTCTCTTCGAGATTTCAACTACCTTTTCAATATTATCATAAATACCTTCAACTTTTTTCAGCGCACGCTCACGGTTATATCCAACTAGCTCATCAGCTACGTTAATAACGCCTCCTGCGTTAATAACATAGTCCGGTGCATATACAATGCCTAATTCATGAATTAAATCACCATGACGCGTTTCTTTCAATTGATTATTAGCTGCCCCTGCAATAACTTTTGCTTTTATTTGAGGGATCGTTTCATCGTTAATCGTTGCTCCGAGTGCACAAGGAGCATAGATATCACATTCTACACCATAAATATCATTCGGGTCTACTGCTTGCGCACCAAATTCTTCTACCGCACGCTGAACAGCTTCTTTATTAATATCCGTTACAATAAGTTTCGCTCCTTCTTCGTGAAGGTGGCGGCATAAATTGTATGCTACGTTTCCTACACCTTGAACAGCTACTACTTTTCCTTCAAGCATATCTGTTCCAAATGCTTCTTTTGCTGCTGCTTTAATTCCTCGGTATACACCGTAAGCTGTGACTGGTGATGGATTGCCTGATGAACCAAAAGCAGGAGATACACCCGTTACATAATCCGTTTCCTCATATACAATATCCATATCCTCTACCGTTGTGCCCACATCTTCTGCTGTAATATATCGACCATTTAACCCTTGAATAAAGCGGCCAAATGCACGGAACATCGCTTCATTTTTGTCTTTGCGAGGATCTCCGATAATAACCGTTTTCCCTCCTCCTAAGTTCAAGCCTGCTGCTGCATTTTTATAAGTCATTCCGCGTGATAGACGAAGAGCATCTTCAATTGCAGCCTCTTCTGATTCATATGTCCACATTCTCGTACCACCTAGAGCTGGTCCAATTGTTGTATCGTGAATCGCAATAATGGCTTTTAAGCCTGAATCTTTATCTTGGCAAAATAATAACTGCTCATAATCGTATGTTTCCATATAGTCAAAAATTTTCATTGTTAGTGCCTCCTAAGAATTCTGTTGAGCGACGCTAATAGCAAGCGCCAGTGAGTATAATTTGCTTTCTGCTGAATCTGCTCTTGATGTTAAGACGACCGGAGCTTTAGCCCCCGCTAGAACAGCTCCAACTTTTGCTTTAGCAAAATAAATAAGGGATTTATATAGGACGTTCCCTGTTTCAATTGCAGGAACGAGTAATATATCTGCTTGACCGGCAACTTCACTTTGAATGCCTTTTTGCTTGGCTGCTTCTATGTTAATGGCATTGTCGAGTGCTAAAGGTCCATCAATAACGCAGCCTTTAATTTGTCCTCTGCGGTTCATCTGGGTAAGAAGTGCAGCCTCTACTGTTGCAGGCATCAAAGGGTTCACAACTTCAACCGCCGCAATAGGAGCTACCTTTGGTACCTCTATCCCAATCGAGTGAGCAACGTTCACCGCATTTTGAATGATTTGAACTTTCTCTTCCAGAGATGGCGTAATATTCATAGCTGCATCTGTTACAAGAATCGGACTGTCATAGTGAGGAACGTCGAACACAGCTACATGTGATAAAACATTTCCCGTACGCAAACCATGTTCTTTATTTAACACAGCTTTTAAAATAAGCGATGTGGATAAATTCCCTTTCATTACGATATGAGCTTGACCTTGCTGAACTGAACGCACAGCCAATTGAGCTGCTTCTAAAACAGACTCCGTATGTACGACCGTCACAGCCTTATGATTGAGTAAGGATGGGCGGTACTGCCTGAATAATTCATTAATTGTCGTTTCGTTGCCAAACAAAATAAATTCAGAAACTTCCCTTGACACAGCTTCATACACTGCCTCAATTGTTTCTAAGTCTTCAGCTGCAGCAACAGCAACAGTCAAAGAAGACTGCTTAGCAACCCGAGATAAGATGGTAGCAAGAGTCATGGAATGTTCGACCTCTCCTTTTTCATTCTTTCTTTTGTCCTTTTTTAAAGAGCATACTGCGCATTTATACAGTCACCTAAAATACATGCAAGATTTGTGCCATCCCCTGCATATATTACATAATATAGCTGCTTATATCCGTTCTTACGCACAAAAAATTTTTTTTATTGATTCTAACGACAAACAGAAAAAAAGAATACCTCTCTATTTATATGCAATAAATTGCACACCATGCACTTTATTGCATGCTGTTATTTGCAAGATTGTATTTTTCCAACTTATAATACAGAGAACGCAGGGAAATATTGAGCTGTTTTGCTGTTTTCGTTCGGTTATACTCGTTTGCAAGCAGCACTTTTTGAATAAGTTCCGCTTCATAATTTTCCATCATGTGCGCTAAAGTCTTCCCTTCGAACACTACCTCTTCATTCACCTGATTTTTTTCTTTTTTGCCCTTGCCTTCAAGTGAAGGAAGATGAACAGAATCAATCATTGTTTCCGTATAGTGCATATAAATAATGGCTCGGCCTAATATGTTTTCAAGCTCTCTGACGTTTCCTGGCCAGTCGTATGATCTTAATGATTGTAAAGCCCCCTCTGTTACCCCTTCAACGTTCCGGCCGTAATCTTGATTAATTTTTGTAATTAAGTGTGTAACAAGCGCTCCAATATCCTCTTTTCTCTTCCGAAGAGGAGGTATGTGAATCGGAATTTTGTTTAGCCGATAATACAAGTCCTGTCTGATGCTTCCATCAGCCATTCCTTTTTCTAAATTCACATTCGTAGCTGCAATAACGCGAACATTCACCGGAATAGGAGTCGTTCCTCCAACGCGAATAAGCTCTTTTTCTTGAAGCACCCGAAGCAGCTTAGCCTGCATATGAGCTGAAAGCTCCCCAATTTCATCTAAAAAGATGCTACCGTTATTGGCTTCTTCAAAAACGCCTCGTTTTCCGCCTCGTTTTGCCCCGGAAAAAGCTCCTTCTTCATACCCAAAAAGTTCGCTTTCAAGCAAAGACTCAGAAAGCGCAGCACAGTTAATCCGGACGAATTTATTAAACTTTCGGCTGCTCGCATTATGAATCGCATGTGCAAACAACTCTTTACCCGTACCAGATTCACCTCTAAGCAAAACAGTGGCTGGTGTTTTAGCAGCAAGTCTAGCCTGCTCAATTGCTAACTGAAACTCTTCAGATTGACCAATGATATCAGCAAATGAATATTTAGCTTCAAGCGTTCGGATAATTTGACGCGCTCTTTTGAGTTCATTTGTAAGCTCTTGAATTTCAGACATATCATGGATAACGCCAACGCTGCCTTTTAATTTTCCATCAACAATAACGGGTGCAACATTCACAACTACGTCTCTTTTACTCGGACCGAGCCTCATTCTTACACCTCGAACAGGACGCCTTGTTTGCAGCACCTTCATGTGCATACTGTCTCCTTCAGAGATATCGGCAGTCGCGGGCTGACCAATAATATCCGTCTTTTTTAAACCCGTAATTCTCGTATAAGCAGGATTAATTAAAATCCCTCTTCCTTCTTCATCGACAACCGAAATAGCTTCTTCAGAAGATTGAATAATAGCTTGAAGCATCGTTTGTACTTCTTTTAAGTTCGTAACTTCTTCTGCCAATCCGACAACGTCCGTAATATCTTTAAAAATCGAAAAAGCCCCAAACAGCTCTCCATTCTCGTCGAGTATTGGTATTCTAGTCGTAATTACCTTGTGTCCGCTATCTAACACAAATTCACTATTTTGATCAATCGTTTTTGTATGAAGAACATCGACAAGTTTACTATTTGGAATGACTTCATGAAGATGCTTACCAATTACATCTCTGTATGAAAAGTTCGTCAAACGCTCGGCACTTTGATTAAATAGCGTAATATATCCATTCCTATCAATCACGACCATCGCATCATGAGCCGCGTTAAAAATAAGATCATATTTATACGATTCTTGCTTTAACCGCTGAATTAACTCTTCTTTTTCCTCCATCAGATTGGCCATAATTTCAGCAACCAATCCCGGCACTACCAGTGCATCAGCAGGTTTGCTTCTCTGCAATTGTTGAAAGACACCTTGTTTACCTGTTGTTTCAACAATGACATCGAGCTGCTTTGTCATATAAGGCTCCCAATTCATTCCGGTTGAAATATCTTGTTCTTGCGCATGCAAAACAGCCGGCGCATTAGCTCGAACGTCTACTACACCAATCACTTTCATAAATTCGGTTTCCAACAAGATTTTCAGAATAGCTAATCCGCCTTTTCCTCCTCCAACAATCAACACGTTTTGCATATTTTTTCACCTTTTCTACTTAATATGTACATATTCCGTGCAAAATATTGCATATACCTATCATATAAAAAAAGAAACCCTCTTGACAATTTATTTAGTTCTTTTATGATTCAAGTATAACGGTTTCACAATGTAAACGCATTCATTTTAAAAAAAGAGAAGCGAAAGGAGAAGCTATGGTTCGAATTATTGCCCTGCTAATCTTACTTATTCCTGGTATACTCGCTGGATATGGCATTAAACTTATGAGAGATATGATTTTTGGCATCCTGCAATCCCCGTTCCCTTCTTTATTTTTGCAATTTTCAGTCGGTCTTTTGTTATTTTTAATCGGCCTTGGATTTGTTGCTGGCTTTATTCTGCACAGAGACCGCAAGCGAAACAAAGTTCAAAACAGATTTCAAAAAGATAAAAAAACATCGCATTAATGCGATGTTTTTTTACGAAAAGCGTCCCCCAAATTGCTTCACCATTTTTTCAGGATAATCAGTAATAATGGATTCACATCCATATTTCCGAAGCTGCTCAGCTACTTTTACATCATTTACTGTGTAAGGTCGCACTGGAATTTGACAATCTTTCGAAGCGGCTACATTTACTTCATTCACGGTACGCTGATTAGGGTGAAGAGCTTTTGCGCCAAGATGCTGCGCATATACCCAAGGCTCATACATCGGATAAGAATATAAAATAGCTGTTTCAATCGTAGAATCCAAAGAACCAATTCGGGCTAAGCTGTTATGATTAAAAGATGAAATCATCGTTCGATCCTTCATCTTGTATAAATAAATTAAGTCTAAAACTTTCATTTCTAAGTATGGATAGTCAAATATATTGTTTTTCAACTCAATATTTACACTAATTCCTTCACTTGAAGCCCACTCCATTACTTCATTTAACATGGGGATTTTACATACCCCATACTTTTTTTTGAACTTATAGCTCGCATCTAATTTTTGTAAATCTTGATACGTAAAATCTTTTACATACCCTTTTCCATTCGTCGTTCGATCTACTTTTTCATCATGAATTACAGCAAGTTCCCCATCCTTTGTCATATGCACATCAAGCTCAATTCCGTGTGCGCCAACTCTCGCTGCTTCTTTGAAGGAAATCATCGTATTTTCAGGAAACGTTCCAGCTGCGCCGCGATGACCTATTACAAACATACTTGCTCAACTCCTCTATTATCACTTATTATTAACTTTAGCATTACTTAATAGTGAAAGCACGAATTTACTGTTTATACTTTTTCACTTTCATTACTTTATATGCAAAAGGAGGTCGTTGTGTATGAGACCACTGCAAATTTCACCGGATACAGCCGTAAAATTAGCGGAACAATTAAATATCCCCCTCGAGCAATTAATGCATATGCCTCAGCATATTTTGCTGCAGAAACTTGCTGAATTAAATGCGGACGAAGATAAAAAAGGATCTGAATAACAGATCCTTTTTTATTTCGAATTTTCATTTCCAAAAATAGTATTACCTTCTCGATTCATTCCCTATAACATATATTAGAATATTTAATAATATAAATGTATTTTTAGAAATGCTTTTAAATAAGTAATTTAATACTTTTTTGTGTATATTTAATTATTTTTTGATTTTTCCATATAATTTCATTGACGAAATTATTGTTTTTCTACTAAAATAAAAATACATTATATTTATTCCAGTACTTATATTCTGATTTTTTGATTAATTCAAACAAAAGAATTAAATAGTATGAGAAAAATTTTAGGGGGACTTCATTATGCAAGCAGCTGTACAACACGAAAATCAGCAGCCAAATGAGTCTAGGAAAAAACACCCTCCTGGACTGTACTTATTATTCGCTACTGAGGCATGGGAAAGATTTAGTTATTATGGAATGAGAGCCATTCTGGTTCTTTATTTAACTGCTACCGCTGCTCAAGGTGGTCTTGGTGTAGATAAAGCAACTGCACTGAGCTTATATGGAACATTCACTAGTGCTGTTTACATTACGCCGATGATTGGCGGATATTTAACAGACCGCTTCCTCGGAAGAAGACTAGCCATCACTATCGGTGGTGTGATTATGGCACTTGGGAATTTTTCCATCTTCATTCATCAAAGCGTAGCCGCTTTGTATATCGGACTTGCTTTACTAATTATCGGAAACGGATTTTTCAAACCAAATATCTCCACATTAGTCGGAGATCTGTATGAAGAAAATGATCCTCGTCGTGACGGTGCTTTTACTATTTTTTATATGGGTATTAACTTTGGTGCATTTTTCGCACCGTTAGTTGTTGGATTAATGAGTTACAAATACGGATTCTTAACAGCAGCTATTGGAATGGTTGTTGGACAAATTTTATTTAACCTACTGGCTAATCGCTATTTAGGTGATATTGGGAAAGAGCCTACAGGAAAAGTTCATGCAGCAGCATCTCAAACATCAACTGCTCCGCTGACAGCACGAGAAAAGAAAAGAACGGTTGCTATCGTTATTCTAGCTTTCGTTGTTATTGCTTTCTGGACAGCTTTTGAACAGGCTGGAAGTTCTTTAACGCTATATGCTCAAGATCAAATTGATCGTCAAATCGGTAGTTTTACGGTTCCAACAGAGTGGTTCCAATCATTGAATCCACTGTTTATCATGATTTTAGCACCAATTATGTCACTTGTTTGGTACAAGCTAGGAAATTCAAAACGCGGTGATTTTAAAACACCAACAAAAATGGGTATGGGACTTGTAACAGTCGGATTAGGATTCTTAATTTTAATTCCAGCCGTTATGTATACTGGTAATGACCCAGCTTTAAAAGTAAATATCCTGTTTATGATTTTCACTTACTTCCTGCACACGCTAGCTGAGCTTATGATTTCACCAGTAGGGTTGTCTATGGTAAGTAGACTGGCTCCATTAAAACTTGCTTCTCTGTTAATGGGCGTATGGATGGCAAGCTCTGCTGTTGCTAATAAGCTAGCGGGTGTTCTTGCATCTTATACACAGTCGTTAGGTTATTTTGACATTTTCAGTTTAATCGGAGCTGTGACAATTGTACTTGGAATTATTGTTCTGTTCCTTTCAAAACCGATTGCTAAATTAATGGATTAAAAAAAGCAGCCTTTTCTGAAGGCTGCTTTTTTTATCATTTACTTATCCATATCACATTTAAAATACGCAGATAAATTTTTTAATGCATCTTCTAAATCTTCTTTCAAGTACAAAACCCTCATAACAATTAAATAAATTATTTCAATAAAATATACCACTATGGATATGAAGAAAAACAAGATGCACGTTCCGTTAACCTCAATATTTTCACCTCTTAAAACAAAATAAAAGGACCAATGAATTCTTAAAATTCATCGGCCCTGCAGTAAAAAGTTTATTGGTTTTCAGTTTACTATCTAGTGTAAATTCCAAAAGTTTATCGGCATGTACTCTGTATTACAAAAGGTATCAGCTCACTCAAAACCCCGTAATTCCAGCAGTCCTATCCCTTTCAACTCGCTTTATGTTCAAGGCGTAATTTATCCGCCACCATGGCGATAAATTCACTATTTGTCGGCTTCGCTTTTGACATGCTGACAGTATATCCGAATAATGAAGAAATGGAATCAATGTTTCCTCGGCTCCATGCTACTTCAATAGCATGACGAATGGCGCGCTCAACGCGGCTTGCTGTTGTATTATATTTTTTTGCAATATCAGGATACAGTACTTTTGTAATCGACCCAAGCAGCTCAATATCCTTATATACCATTGAAATGGCTTCTCTCAAATATAAATAGCCTTTAATATGAGCAGGCACACCAATTTCGTGAATGATGCTCGTAATGCTGGCATCTAAATTTGCTGGTTTGCTGTCGCGATGTGAACGCATAGAAGAAGATGAACGTTGCATAAATGAAGATGTTTGTCCGCTAACTTGACGAATATGATTCACTAAGTTTTCCATATCAAACGGCTTTAGAATAAAATAAGCAGCTCCTAAATCGACCGCTTTTTTCGTTACGTCTTCTTGCCCAAATGCTGTTAGCATAATGACATTTGGATAATTTTCTTTTTTCATTTCTTTCAACTGACCTAAAACTGCTAATCCATCTAGATGCGGCATAATAATGTCTAATACAAGAACATCCGGATCTTTATCTTTTAAAATGGATAAACACTCTTGTCCATTGTAAGCTACTCCGATTACTTCCATGTCTTCTTGCTCTGAAATATAATCTTCAAGCAAACCAATTAGTTCCCGATTATCATCAACCAAGCATACTTTAATTTTTTTCAATGCAGCTTCCTCCTCAGTCCTTTATGTTATACGTCGTTTCCTACGTGTCTCTATTCTTTATTCTAAAGGACAAATTCGACAATGCAACATTATTTCCTTTATTTTTTTAGAAAAAAGTCTTTTAAATGGAATTTATTCGATTTTCTCTTATTTTCTTTGTTTTTCGACGTTTTTCTCGTACATTTACGACAATAATTTTTATCAAAAAAAGCGAACTAATGACAACATTAGCTCGCTTTTTTTCGATTATTTTTATAAATATCGATTCCTGCTTCGTTAAGCATCCATTCAATGTGGACACCGTAACCCGAGGTAGGATCATTTACAAAAACATGGGTAACCGCTCCAACGACTTTACCGTTTTGAATAATCGGACTCCCGCTCATTCCTTGAACAATTCCACCTGTTTTCTTTAGCAATTTAGGATCTGTAATTTTAATAACCATTCCTTTAGTAGCTGGAAACTTTTGAGGTATAGTACTCATAATTTCAATATCAAATTCTTCCACTTGATCATCATCTACTACCGTTAGAATTTTAGCCGGTCCTTCTTTTACTTGATGAGATAGAGCAATTGGCATTGCTTTATCCATTATTCCGTTTTCCATTGTTGAAGACAATTTTCCAAAAATACCAAAAGGACTATTTCGTGTAATATTTCCAATGATTTGTCTATCTTCAGAAAACCTTGCTAACTTTTCGCCTGGAACGCCGTTAGAACCTTTCTCGATCGATGTGACGGTCGAACGGACAATTTGGCCATCTTCTACTACGATTGGCTTTTTTGTATCCATATCTGAAATAACATGGCCTAAAGCGCCGTATTTTTTAGATTTCGGATCATAAAAAGTCATTGTACCGATTCCTGCAGCTGAATCACGAATGTATAAACCGATTCTGTAAGCATAATCTTGCTTATCTTTTAACGGATATAGCTTAGTGTCAAACTGCTTTTTTTCTCTTAAAATATGCAGATTTAATGGTTCACCCGTTTTTCCTGCCTGCTGAATAAACGGTGTAATATCACTCATTTTTTCAATGGTTTTACCATTAATCTTCGTAATCATATCTCCAACTTGAATACCGGCAATTTCTCCAGGAGATTTTTTACCTTTTGCTGTATCTACCTGATGATAGCCTACAACAAGAACACCTTTTGAATTTAATTTCACACCGATTGATTGTCCACCTGGAATGACTTTAAAATCAGATAATACCTGCACGTCTACACGCTTTACAGGAATACCGGCCAAATGAAGCATCAACTCTTCTTTGCCTACCTGTTTGCCTGCTACGGTCAGCTTCGCCTTGTTACTTGTTACATCGTAAACAGGTGATGAAGCTTCTACGCTAAGCGGTAGTGTCGTATTAATTTTTTCTTTTTGCTGTTCAAATAAGACGATTTGTTTTGGAATGTGTATATATTGTTGCACAACTGGAATAAATCCTACAAAAATGAACGAAACAAGGAGAATCGCACCAATTATATGTCTGTATCGATTTTGCATGTTTTCACTCTCCTCGCTTCCTCGCCTAAATGGCTACACATTTAATTTAGCCTTCTTAGAGCGCATTTATAACAGAAGTTCAGAGAAAAATGAAAAGAAGTGCAAGGAAACATTTTCAGTTCCTCCATTTTGTATAAAAAAACACCTTTAACACATACTGTTACGTGTTAAAAGGTGTTTTTTTTAAATGGTCTGCTTCATCTTATCCGCTAAATCTAAAAGCTCTTTGGCATGTTCTTTCGTTAAGCTTGTAATTTCAGCTCCTGCAATCATTCGACCAATTTCTTTTACTTTTTCATCAAGAGTTAATGGAAGAACAGACGTGGTTGTACGATCACCTTTTATCTCTTTAGCAATAAAGAGATGAGTATCTGCCATAGCTGCTACTTGCGGCAGATGAGATATACAGAGAACCTGTGAATCAACGGAAATGGCATGTATTTTTTCACCGATCGATTGAGCTACTCTTCCACTTACGCCTGTATCAACTTCATCAAAGATAATGGACGTCACACCTTGATGTTTAGAGAAGATGCTTTTTAACGCCAGCATAATCCTTGACAGTTCTCCTCCCGATGCTACTTTTGCAAGAGGCTTTAACGGTTCACCAGGGTTGGTAGAAATATAAAACGCTACGTTATCAATACCATCTTTAGTGAATTTGATTCTCTCTCCATTTACTTCAACATCATTTTTTCCTGCATTCACAACAGAAAATTTAATTTGAAATACGGTTTTGGCCATATACAGCTCTTGAAGTTCATGATGGATGCTGTCCGTTAACTCCTGAGCAAGTTTTTTTCGAATAGCTGAAACGTTGTTAGCTTCTACTAATAAATCCTGTGCTACGCTGTTTAACTGTTCTTTGATTTTGCTCACGTGCGTATCTCGATTTTCAATACGATCAATTTCATCTTCAATTTGCGCTGCATATTCTAGAATTTCATCTACACTTTGACCGTATTTACGCTTTAAATGATTAATTTCATTTAAACGCGCTTCAATAAAATCTAAGCGTTTCGGATCAAATTCTAATAAATCCAGCTGCTGACGAATTTTATAAGATGCGTCTTCTAACTGATAGAAGCTCGATGAAATAATCTCCGAAATTTCGGCATAGTTTTTTTCCAGTGACGAAATATCCTCCGTATGATTCATTGCTACGCCTACCCAATCCAAACCTTGATGTTCACCGTGCAGCGCATTGTACGCATCGTTTAGCGACGTATAGATCTTTTCAAAGTTGGAAATCTTCAAACGCTCTTCATTTAGTTCCTCGTCTTCATTGAGTTGCAAATTTGCCGCTTTGATTTCATCTAATTGAAATTGAATAAGATCGAGGCGATGTGCCATCTGCTGCTCATTTTCAGTTAATTGATCCAACTGCTTTTTTAATGATGTATATCTAGAAAATACCTCTCGATACTCCGTCAAAGCCTCTTCTACTTTTTCTCCTCCATATTGATCAAGAAGAGTTAAGTGACGATCTTGATTCATTAAATCTTGGTGCTCGTGCTGTCCATGTATATCAATTAACGTCTGTCCGACTTCACGTAGGATAGCTAACGTTACGAGCTTCCCATTGATACGGCAAATACTTTTCCCATTTGTAGTGATATCTCGGCGAAGCACAATCATTCCATCTTCCACTTCCAAACCGACTTGTTTGGCTTTTTCGTGACTCGGATGCTGTTCTTCATCAAATAAGAAAAGCCCTTCAATTTCGGCTCTGTCTGTTCCATGGCGAACAAACTCCGAAGAGCCTCTTCCACCTACTAACAATGAAATGGCATCAATAATAATCGATTTTCCCGCTCCTGTTTCGCCTGTTAATACCGTTAAGCCTTTTTCAAATGAAACAGAAAGTTCATCAATAATCGCAAAGTTTTTAATGGATAATTCAGCTAACAACCTGCTTCACTCACCTTTATAACATTTCTAAGAATCGGTCTGATATAATTTGCGTATCTTCAGGAGTACGGCAAATAATCAAACATGTATCGTCTCCACAAATTGTTCCTAATATTTCATCCCAGTCCAAATGATCAATTAATGCGCCAATCGCATTTGCGTTTCCCGGCAATGTTTTCATCACCAGCATATGTCCGGCTGAATCAATTTTTACAAATGCGTCCATAAGAGAGCGCTTTAACTTTTGTAAGGGATTAAAACGCTGATCTGCAGGCAAGCTGTATTTGTATCGCCCGTCCATCAAAGGCACTTTGACTAAGTGCAGTTCTTTAATATCACGAGAGATTGTTGCCTGTGTTACATTAAAACCTTGGTTTTTTAAAATATCTACTAATTCATCCTGTGTTTCAATATCATTATTCGTGATAATATCACGAATTTTAATATGTCTTTGCCCTTTATTCATGTTGGCACCTCACATTAATATGTAATCTTCTTTTTGTTTTGTTGTTTATAAGTCTTTCACTAATTAAGTATCATAATGTGTTCAACTTGATTATGCACCTTTTGTATAAAGAGTCATAATCAAATCGCCAATGCTAAGTCTTTACTTAACATTGGCCATTATTACTTTTTCTCTTTTAACGTCTTATGTGCTTCTTCGACTACTTCATGCACAGTAAGCGGAGCTTGATTTTCACCAAGTTCACGCTCGCCTTTCCAGCGCAGGTGGAGAAGAAATTCGATATTTCCATCTCCTCCTGTTATCGGTGAATACGACATGTTATATACATCGTATCCTTGACGAAGCGAGAAATCTACCATGCCTTGGAGGACTTCTTCATGCACTTTTGAATCACGCACGATTCCTTTTTTCCCAACTTGCTCTCTTCCAGCCTCAAATTGTGGCTTAACGAGCGCAACAACATCGCTGTGTGGAACAAGAAGTGTTTTTAACACAGGAAGAATGAGTCTTAAGGAAATAAATGATACATCAATAGAAGCGAATTCAGGCAAGCCTCTTGATAAATCAGCCGGTGTCACATAACGGAAATTTGTTCGTTCCATTACTTCTACTCGCTCATCTTGACGAAGCTTCCAAGCTAGCTGATTATAGCCTACGTCTAGCGCATAGGACATCTTCGCTCCATTTTGAAGCGCACAATCAGTAAAGCCTCCAGTAGAAGAACCAATATCAATCATGATTTTATCCGCTACATGGACATTAAATTCTTTAATCGCTTTTTCAAGCTTAAAGCCGCCTCTGCTGACATAAGGCATCACTGCACCTTTAATTGTCAGCGGCGTATCCCGTTCAATTTTCTCTCCCGGCTTATCCAAACGGACTTCATTCGCATAAACAAGTCCTGCCATCACTGTACGCTTTGCTTTTTCTCTTGTTTCAATCAAACCTCGTTCTACTAATAATACATCTACTCGTTCTTTTTTTGTCACTTAACTTCAAGCCTCTTTTGTGTTGGTGTTACGAGTTTTTTAACTCGATTTATAATCTCTTCTTTGGTTAAGCCAATTTCTTCTAAAAGTTTTGTTACGCTGCCGTGCTCGATAAAGCGATCAGGAATACCCATACGTTCAACGCGCGTATCATAATAGCCATGCTCTGATGCAAACTCTAACACCGCGCTTCCAAAACCGCCTTGAAGTACCGCTTCTTCAACCGTAATCACAGGCTTACTAGTTTGGAAAATCTCATGAAGCATTTTTTCATCCAGCGGTTTAATAAAACGAGCATTGACCACTTTTACGCTGATTCCTTGCTTCTCAAGTTCTGCTGCTGCATCCATCGCCATTGAAATCGTTGTACCAAACGTTAAAATGGTTGTATCTGAACCTTCTTTTAATACGTCCCATGTACCGATCGGAATGTTTTTCAGTTCTGAATCGAGTTCAACACCTAATCCGTTTCCTCTCGCATAGCGCATGGCAATCGGACCTTCTTCATAAGTCAAAGCAGTATGAACCATGTGCTGACCTTCATTCTCGTCTTTTGGCATCATAATAACAAGGTTAGGCAAATGACGTAAGAACGCAATATCAAATACGCCTTGGTGCGTTTCACCATCAGCACCTACTAGTCCAGCGCGATCAATGCCAATAAATACATTTAGCTTCTGACGGCAAATATCATGAACTACTTGATCGTATGCGCGCTGTAAAAACGTAGAATAAATAGCTAAAAAGGGCTTCATATTTTGAGTTGCAAGACCCGCTGCCATTGTTGTTGCATGCTGCTCTGCAATCCCAACATCAAACATGCGATGCGGAAACTCTTTTTGAAACGCTTCAAGTTTTGAGCCTACAGGCATTGCTGGCGTTACGGCTACGATACGCTCATCTTCCCTAGCCATTTTCAATACCGTATCGCTTACTAATTTACTCCAAGCAATCGGAACATTTTTGTCTTTAATAAAGTCACCGGACTCAATTTTGTAAGGGCCTGTACCATGCCACGCTCCGCTTTTATCGCTTTCTGCCGGCAAGTACCCTTTCCCTTTTTTCGTAATCACGTGAATCAGTACCGGTCCTTTTGTTTTCTTTGCATATTGTAACGTTTCCAATAAATCATCATAGCTATGGCCGTCAACCGGCCCTAAATACGTAAAGCCAAGATCTTCAAAGAACATGCCTGACACAACCATGTACTTTAGGCCATCTTTTACCCGTTCTGCCGTTGCCGCAAGCTTACCGCCTACTGCAGGCACTTTTTTCAGCAAGACTTCAAGCTCATCTTTTACCCAGTTGTATTTGCCTGCCGTGCGCAAACGCCCTAGAATGCTGTGTACAGCCCCCACGTTAGGAGCGATAGACATTTCATTGTCATTTAAAATAACGGTCATATCCGTTTGCTCGTGCCCGATGTGGTTAAGCGCTTCAAGAGCCATACCACCTGTTAAAGCTCCGTCACCAATGATAGGAACAATGTGAGCTTTTGTTTTTTGCAAATCTCTTGCTGCAGCCATTCCCATTGCGGCTGAAAGTGATGTAGAACTATGTCCCGTTTCCCATACATCATGCTCACTTTCATCTCGCTTTGGAAAACCGCATAATCCTTTATATTGACGGATTGTATCAAACTCTCCCGCTCGTCCTGTTAAAATTTTATGGACATACGACTGATGCCCGACGTCCCATAAAAATTTATCTTTTGGGCTGTCGAACACTTTATGGAGTGCAAGCGTTAACTCAACAACCCCCAAATTTGGCCCTATATGACCACCAGTTGCAGAAAGCTTTGTAATTAAAAAACGACGAATCTCTTCACTTAGTTCTTCTAATTGTGTTACTGACATTTTCTTTAAAAACTCAGGATTTTTTATCGTTGTAAGATCCAAGGTGGATCACTCACTTTCGTACTTGTTATAAAGTTACCTTAATACATTGTCTATTGTTTTATACGTATAGTCAATTTTTAGTATTTCCTTATTACTTACAATACCTTTGATATTCTATCAGTAAACCAGTGATATTCAAAGGAAAATAGTGAAAAAATAGCCGCTAACACAAATGTGATAACGGCCACCAAGATATTGTATATGTCTTTCAAACCTATGCACTACGCTTTTATACAGTAGTAAAATCATTATAGCATAGCCCCTATTGGGACTCAATCTTATTTTACTGTATCACTCAAAAAACCTGACAGAAATCGTCATTAACTATCACGCTTTGCTATATATAAACAAATTTCTTCTAGTAATCCGTGCTTAATTTGAGCTTGACGTAACGAGAGAAGTGCTTGTTCAACATGATACTGTAACTTTTCTTTGGCCGCTTCCATACCTAACAAAGAAGGATATGTCGTTTTTTCATTTTCTGTATCACTGCCAATTGGCTTTCCTAATTTTTCTTCAGACCCTTCCACATCCAAGATATCATCTTGAATTTGAAATGCTAACCCTACATGCTTACTGAATTCTTCTAATAATTTTTGCTGTAGAGGCGTAGCTTTTGCAAGAATAGCTCCTGCTTTTACACAAAACCCTAGCAGCTTCCCCGTTTTATGAAGGTGAATATATTCAAGCTCGTCTAGCGTGAGCTGCTTTTTTTCGCCTTCCATATCCGCAACCTGTCCGCTGATCATACCTTCTGTTCCGCTTGCTTTTACCAGTTCTGTAATGAGCTGAAGTTTCATATGTGATGTAATTTCAGGATGTGCCGCTTCAGAAATGAGCTGAAAGCTATTTGTTAAAAGAGCATCTCCAGCTAATATAGCCGTTGCTTCGCCGTACACTTTGTGATTCGTCGGTTTTCCTCTTCTTAAGTCGTCATCATCCATGCTAGGTAAATCATCGTGAATGAGCGAATATGTATGAATCATTTCCACTGCACAGGCTGTTTCTAATCCCATGCTCTCGTCTTTTCCAAATGCATGTAGCGTTGCAAACAACAGCACTGGGCGAAGTCGCTTTCCTCCTGCCGTAAGCGAGTAAAGCATGGATTCCTTTAAGTTAACCGGAGCATGTAATGCTTTTACCACTTCAGGCAAGCGTGTTTCTACTCGATCTTTTGTAAAAGAAATATACTCTTTTAAATTCATTTCATTCACCATCACTCTTCCTCCTGTACCGAGAATGGCTCAAGCGTTCCGTCTTCACGTAAAATAGTTTCCATTTGCTTTTCAATATGCTGAAGACGATCGTGACAGAATTTTGAAAGAGTCATTCCTTCTTGGAATTGTTGAATTGCTTCTTCTAAAGGCACGTCGCCTTCTTCTAGCTTGTTTACGATGGTTTCTAACTGCTCCATCGCCTCTTCAAACGTATACTCTTTATTTGTCGCCATTTTTCATCGCTCCTCTATTTTCGAAACTTCACACTGCAATTGTCCATCGGTCAAACGAACGTTTACCACATCGCCTTTGGATACTTGTTTGGTTGATTTAATTAACTCTTTTTCTTTATCGTATACTAAGCTGTAGCCTCTTTCCATTGTTTTTAATGGACTAAGCGTATGTAATTTTGACGTTGCCGTGGCAAATAAAAGCTGTTTTTGCTTTAGCAGCTGCTGCATCTCTTTTGTCAGCATTTTCGTCAGCTGCTGTTGACGCTCTGCTGCTTTCATTAACTGATGCTCAGGATGATTTCGTAACAAAGCGGCTGTTAGCTGCTCGTAGTTCGTTCGTTTATGCTCAATGTATCTTCTACCTTCACGATAAAAACGCTCCATCAGCTGGTCTAACTGCTGCTCTTTTTGCTCGACCAACTTTTGAGGATAACGAAAAGCATATGATTTCTGAGATCGTTCAAGCCTGCGGCTACTAGACTGAAGCATCTCTTTCATCGAACGAAGAAGACGGATATTTCGCTGAGTCAATCTTTCTGTAATTTCACTGATATGAGGCACAGCCAATTCTGCAGCACCCGTTGGAGTAGGGGCGCGCAGATCTGCTACAAAGTCTGCAATCGTAAAATCGGTTTCATGTCCAACCGCTGAAATAACAGGAATAGTAGAAGTGAAAATTGCACGAGCAACGCTTTCTTCGTTAAAAGCCCAAAGCTCTTCAATTGACCCACCACCGCGCCCAACAATTAATACGTCTGCTTCTTTACGACGGTTTGCTTCTTCAATTGCCTTGATGATAGACGGGGCCGCATTGACTCCTTGAACAAGAGCGGGCATAACAATAATGTTGGCGTTATATCTGCGCTTTAATGTTGTAATAATATCACGTACAGCGGCTCCAGTAGGAGACGTAATAACACCTATTGTTGTTGGATACTTCGGCAGTTTTCGTTTTCTAGCAGGATCAAATAAGCCTTCTTTTTCCAGCTTTTTTTTCAGCTGTTCGTAGGCCAAGTATAAGTTTCCAACGCCGTCAGGCTGCATTTCTTTTACGTACATTTGATAATTTCCGCTTGGTTCATAAACCGAAATTTCAGCTCGAATCAGTACATTCATTCCTTCTTCAGGCTGAAAATTAAGCTGACGGTTATGCCCAGCAAACATAACGGCTGCGATACGAGCATTTTGATCTTTTAAGGTAAAATACATATGTCCTCGACTATGGCGTTTAAAGTTAGAAATTTCTCCTTTAATCCATACATCTTGCATGTGAGGGTCTACGTCAAACTTGCGCTTGATGTATCGTGTAAGGGCCGTAACGGTTAGATAACGCACTTCACCCATCATTTTGCCTCCTTTGCAGTCACCCTCTCCCCTTTATATAAAGGAGAGAAGCATTTTAGTCACTTAACTTGGCAAGATGAACCTTTATTTAGATAAAGTTGTTAACACTTTAGACAATACGCCATTGATAAACTTGCTTGATTGATCATCGCCAAACGTTTTCGCTAATTCAATCGCTTCATTTAACGTAACGCTCGTAGGAATTTCTTCTTCGTACTTCATTTCGTATACGGCAATACGCAGGATAACGCGGTCTACAGTAGCTACGCGGTCTAACGTCCATTTTTCTAAATGATTGCGTAAAAGTTCATCAATTTCTTGCTGATGTTCAACCACACCTAGCACAAGACTTTCTAAAAATTGATCAGACTTTTCGTTTTGTACAACATTTCCGATTGCCTCCATTGGCTCGGTCTGCCCTAAATCATGCTGAAATAGTGCTTGTAATGCTTTTTGGCGTGCTGTATGTCTTTTCATTATTTTTGCTCCTTTATTTATCTTCTTCAACTAGTATACCTAGATAATAGCATAGTTTATGAAACGATACTTCATTGTTCTTATACGAAGTTTATAGAACACGAAAAAGACCGTCTTTATGACGAGACAGTCTTTTTCACTTTACCATAGCTTGTGTTGAAAAGGAACAAGTAATCATACGTTATTCCATTTTAGCAACAGCCGTTAGGTAAACGTTTGTTTTATTCAACTTCTTCAATATCAGTTTTTTGCGTATCAAACTGAATCCCTACGATATGAATGTTTACTTCATCGAGATCAATAGCTGTCATATTTTTAAGGGCTTGACGAATGTTATCTTGTACTTGTTGCGCTACGTTTGGAATAGACACCCCAAACTTCATCATACAAAACACGTCTACTTTTATCCCGTTTTCTGTTAAGTCCACTTTTACACCTTTACCGTGGTTTTTCTTTCCTAGTTTCTCCACAACGCCAGCTGCAAAATTTCCTCTCATTGCAGAAACGCCTTCTACTTCAGAAGCAGCAATACCCGCAATGACTTCAATAACCTCAGGAGCAATTTCTACTTTGCCAAGAGAATTTGGGTGTTCTTCCATTTCTAATACATGATTTTCATTCATGTACAGCACCTCCTATAGTTTATATTATACTAAGAATTCATTACGTCATATAGCTCAAGAAACTTCGTGTTGAATTCACCACTAACAAATTTTTCATGATTTAATAGTTTTTGGTGAAAAGGAATAGTGGTCGCAACGCCGTCGATAACAAATTCATCTAATGCGCGCTTCATTCGTTCAATAGCTTCCTCACGAGTTGGCGCATGAACAATCAATTTAGCCACCATTGAATCATAGTAAGGTGGGATTGCATAGCCCGGGTATGCAGCAGAGTCTACGCGCACTCCGTAGCCACCTGGCGGCAAGTACATTTGAATCGTACCTGGTGATGGCATAAAGTTTTTCTCTGGGTTTTCTGCGTTGATTCGGCACTCAATTGCCCATCCGTTAAATGTCACTTCTTCTTGCGTAAACGGTAAAGTTTCACCATTTGCAACTTTGATTTGTTCTTTAATTAAGTCAACTCCCGTCACCATCTCTGTAACAGGGTGTTCTACTTGGATACGCGTATTCATTTCCATGAAGTAAAATTTGTTTTCACGGTAATCATAAATGAATTCCACTGTTCCGGCTCCTGTGTAATTAACGGCTTGAGCAGCTTTAACAGCAGCGTCGCCCATTAATTCACGCGTTTTTTCGTCTAACGCTGGAGAAGGCGTTTCTTCAATTAATTTTTGAAGACGGCGTTGAATCGAGCAATCACGCTCTCCTAAATGTACAGTATTCCCATGAGAATCAGCCAACACTTGGATCTCAACGTGACGGAAATCCTCAATGAACTTTTCAATGTACACACCAGGGTTACCGAAAGCTGTAGCAGCTTCTTGCTGGGTAATTGTAATACCTTTGATAAGCTCTTGTTCATTTTTAGCAACGCGGATTCCTTTTCCTCCGCCTCCTGCCGTTGCTTTAATAATAACAGGATAGCCAATATCATTAGCAATTGACATACCGTCTTCCACTGACTCTACAATTCCAGTTGAACCAGGAACAATTGGGACACCCGCTTCACGCATGGTTTCTCTCGCTACGTCTTTTGTTCCCATTTTGTTAATGGCTTCAGGACTTGGTCCTACAAATGTAACGTTACACTCTCTGCATAGCTCTGCAAAATCAGCGTTTTCAGCTAAAAAGCCGTATCCAGGGTGAATGGCGTCACAGCCCGTCAGCATCGCAACGCTCATAATGTTTGTAAAGTTTAAATAGCTGTCTTTAGATGACGTTGGTCCAATACAATACGCTTCGTCTGCTAATTGTACATGCAAAGAGTCACGATCAGCTTGAGAATGAACAGCTACTGATTCTACACCTAATTCTTTACACGCTCGAATAATTCGAACCGCAATTTCTCCTCGATTCGCAATTAATAGCTTTTTAATCATATTTACCGCTCCTTATTCAGGCTTTACTAAGAAAAGAGGTTGACCGTATTCTACAAGTTGTCCATTTTCAACTAATACGTCAACGATTTCACCTTTAACTTCTGCTTCGATTTCATTAAATAACTTCATTGCTTCTACGATACATACAACCGAATCTTTTTGTACTTTATCTCCAGGAGTTACGTATACATCTGATTCTGGCGATGATGACGCATAGAATGTCCCTACCATCGGAGATGTAATTTTATGTAAGCTCTCATCAACCGCTGGGGCCGCTTGTTCTTCTTTTGGTTGAGCAGACTGTGCTGCTGGGGCTGGCGCTGGAGCCGCTGCTGCCTGCGGTGCAGGTGCTGCTGCTTGTTCAGGTGCCGAAACCACTACTTGCTGCGCTTGTTTGGAAACAATTGCGTCTTTTTTCTTCATCTTGATTTTGGAGCCTTCGTGCTCATAGGTGAACTCCTCGATTGATGATTGATCAACTAGTTTAATGATCTCACGGATCTCTTGAATTTTTAACATATTGAACACTCCTACCTCATGAAAATAGAATTCTCTACAATGTTAATAATACGATAAATGGCTACAGCCATTCAATTCGTTTGGCAAACATTAAAAAGAAGTTCCACTTACTCTATAATAACTTTTTAGCGTTATCGTTTTATAAATGGAAACATAGCTTTACAGATGACAATACTTGTGAAAACACTTGTCACCTAGTACTAATATAAGATTATGAAACCTATTATAACCGAAGTAAAAAAAGAAAGCCATGTTAAAATTTTTACCGTCTCGCTTCGATTTTAGTCATTTCATAAAAAAAGAAGTGTAAACAACCCTAATTTTCGGCTGTTTTACACTCCCTTTATTCCCTTTATTTAGTTGGCTGAAACTCTACCGCTACTTCTTTTGGCCCCATTTCTTTTTTAACTAGCTGAATGATTTGATTTGCTTTTGTTTTTGAGTGTTTTTCTGTCTTAACGGTAATTTGAACTTGCTTTCCGTCTGCTCTTACTAGCGCGTCACTGTATCCTTTTGCTTTAATTAATGTTTCCAGCGTGGCTTCTTTTTCCCCAAGCTTTGATAATTCATCAATTTTATCCATCGCTTTGCTTACTTCTGCAGGCGTCACATTTTTTGATGCCGCTACTTCCTGATACTCTTCTTTTAATTGACTTCTTTCATCATTTAATTCCAAACGAAGCGCCGTAAATAGCTCGTCGCTATCTGTGCTTGATACAACTGCTGATTCTTTTGCATTTTTAGCCGTTTCCTTCTTTACATCTTCTGCTGAGCCTTCAGTTTTTGAATCTTCTTTTGTTCCTGATTTCTCATCTGTCTGTTGTTTTGTATCTTCTGCAGGAGTCTTGTCATCAGCCTGCTTTTCGCTTTGTTTTTCATTGTCTACTAGCGCAACATTACTCTGAGGATTTTCTGGCGTTGTCATATAGTACACCGATAACACAACAACTAAACTTAACATCGTTAATAACCAAACTGTTTGCTTTTTTAATAACATACTCATTTCCCCCTCATCCTTTTTTCGCTAATACTGCTACTCTATGACTTGGTATATCGAGCGCTCTTGTCACAGCTTCAATGATAGATTTTTTTACCTCGATATTATCAGCTCCTTTAGCGACAACTAACACACCTCGTACTTTTGGCTTTTCGGTTTTGACTACAACAGGCTTTTCTTGTTCTCCGCTCCTCACAATGACCAGCTGTTCATCTGTTGAGGAATCTTCAACTTTACGAGTTCCTCCTTCACGGTCTGTTTCATTGGTCGTTTGCGATTTTGTGACGCTGTTTTTTTCATATATTTTGGATTCTGTTGCATCTAAGTTCACAATTACTTTTACCTTACTGACGCCTCTAACTTGGTCTAAAATATCTTTCAATTCTTCCTCATACCGCTCTTCATAGCCCGTCATTGTTGTTGTCTTTTTAGAGCTAAAAGCGGGAACATCCTGTGATACCGGTGGTGCGCTGGTTTCTTTGCTTGCACTCTTTAGTAATCCGCCTGAATTCATAGATGTTGTGAGTGAGTTGCTAAATACCATAAAGATAACGCCTGCAGCTAGTAAAATGCCTATATACATTAACTTTGAAGGTTTCTTCGTAGTTGATGACTGTTTAAGTGAAAAGAACCGCTGAAAAAATGATGGGTCACCTTTTTCTGGCTTTTGACTCATTTCGTGTCTCCCTCCTCCATATTCACAACAACTTGGCCTTGTTTTACATCCCATTTTGCTGCTAAATAGTTGGATAATTTCTTGGATTCTGTTGGTTTGTTTGTTTCGATCGGTGTGGAGGTATCAATAGAAATAACTTTCACAGCTGAAACAACCTCGGAATCACCCGATGTTTTTTTACTTACGGCAACTGAAATGGATTTAATATTATCAGCGGTAGGTTCGTCGTTCGGCTTTTTTGTTTCAATGTGAATTCGATCAATTGCTACACCATACTGATCCATCAACTCCTCTTTTACATCTGCCTCCATTTGGACAGCCATTTGTTCTAAAATATATGCACGTTGTGAAGCTTGTATTTCTTTTTTCTGATTTTCTATTGAATTTTCTATCTGCTGATCGGATCGAATAGATGATAAACTAAGTGATTTTAGCATTTGATTAACATCCACTTTAAAAATTTGAAAAACGGGTGTAATAATAATCAGCATCAAAAGAAGTCCAACCACCAGCTTCGTATACTTTTGAAAACTAGAATTGGGCAACAGTAAATTAATAATGGTAGCTAATAAGATAAAAAGAACGATATTAGTAATCCACGTCGTTAAGGCCTGCAATTTCTTCACCTCACCATCATTGTGACGTTGCTCGCTGTGATGATGACCGTTAAACATAAGAAAAACATAAGCGAGACAACCGCAAGCGCCGCAAAAATATAGATGACGCTTTTGCTGATAATGCTCAAGCAGGAAATAACCGGTCCTCCTCCAATGGGTTGAAGAAGAGCTGCTGCTAACTTATAGATAAAAGCGAGCGTTAACACTTTAATAGCCGGAAACGCGACGATTAACAGTAAGACTGCTACTCCAGCAATCCCTACTGAATTCTTTAATAGAAGCGAGGCACTGATGACTGTATCAGCCGCATCTGTGAACACACGCCCTACAACAGGTATAAAGTTCCCTGTGACAAACTTTGCCGTTCGAATCGTAATACCGTCCGCAACAGCTGACGTGGCCCCTTGAACGGATAGCACTCCTAAAAAAACAGTTAGGAATATTCCAAGCACGCCAATGCTTATATTTCTCAACAGCTGAGCAAGCTGTGTAACCTTATGTTCATCTGAAATCGTACTCACAATGCTAAGCAGTGCTGAAAGAAAAAGCAGCGGCATCACTACGTATTGAATAAGCAAGCCGCTTGTGTTCATTAAAAACAAAATCATCGGATGAAAAAAGGCTGCCGATACAACTCCCCCTGATGATGCCATTAAGGCAAGCAGCAGCGGCACCAGAGCTAAAATGAATTTAGTCATAGTCTCAATCGCTCCAGTTGCATAAGAGATAGCAATTTGAAAACTATTAAGAGCAATGATGATCAAAACCATATATACAAGCGCATACGCTACTTTACTTACGGTTTGCTGATTAAACGCACTTTGGAGCGTTTGCAAAAACACGCTAAAAACCGTTAGCATAATGAGCGTACCGAGGAGCTTTCCATTCGCTAATACTTCGTGAAATAAAAACTTTACAAGACCTCCTAGCCATTCTTTAAGAGAGAACTCTTTTTCTCCTTTTAAAAAATCGACTAAACTTCCCTTCTGACTCTCGGGTAAAAAGCCGCCGTATTGGGTAATAATATCGTCCCAAAACTGTTTGACTTCATCGATACCGAGCTTATCAATTTGTTCATTGACAAGTTCTTGCTGCTTCGGGGGTTCGGAAGCTTGTACATTTTCTGGAAAGAAAAAAAAGAGGAACAAAAGAAGAGCGAGTATATTCACTTTAAACGTCCACCGCTTCATTTCGTCACCTCATATTAAGTAAAATTAATTGGGCAGCATTGAAATAATCGTTTCAATAATGACCGTCAAAATAGGAATTGCCATGGAGAGAATCAGCACTTTTCCACCTAATTCAATTTTAGAAGCAATCGCACCTTGTCCTGCATCTTTCGTAATTTGAGCACCAAATTCGGCAATATAGGCAATACCAATGATTTTCAAAATGGTTTCCACATAAATCATGTTAACGTGGGCATTGATCGACAGCCGCTCGACCATCTTAATAATCTCGTAGATTTGATCAATTAAAAAAAGAAAGATCACGGATCCCACGAATACAACAAGTAAAAAAGCAATAGGTGATTTATGTTCTTTTAAAATAAGAGCCAAAAACGTAGCTACTAATCCTAAGCCCACAATTTGAAGCATTTCAATGGCAACTCACCCCTCTACCCTTGAAATAAAAAAACCGATTTGATTTTCTGAAATAAGTCCTCTACAATCGAAGCAACCATAAATAAAATATAAATAAAACCGATGAGCGTAACCCAGTTCGCGTAATCTTTTTTTCCCATCTGTTCGAGTACGGTGACTAAAAAAGCTACGACGATACCAATCCCAGCAATCTGAAAAATGGTGTTCATATCAATTCCCACATTCAATCCTCCTCCATCGCTACATCAATAGAATGACCAGTAGCAATCCAGATAGAAAACCTAAACTTTTAACCATTTTTTCATAGCGATTCTGCTTATCAACTGCATCTTGTTCTTCGCGTTCAAGATGATTCAGCGTCAGTAAGATATGCTTTTGCTGCGAATAACGATCATGCTGACCAAGCGTTTCACCAAATTGTTTTAAGATTTCTAGTTCTCCCGTTTTAAGTGCGGTTTGTTTCCAAAATTGGTCCAACGTCTTTTCCCAAGCTTCCTTGACACTTTCAGTACCTTCTTTTAATTTCATTGAAAACTCATTAAATAAAGAAGCCAAAGGATTAGGAAGCTGTAGAGATAACAAATGAGCAACTTCTTGAAGAGGCCGATTGCTGTACATAATTTCTGCTTCTAACGACCTCAGAGCCGTTTTTAATTGCCTCAGCTGCCTAGGTCTTGCACTAAGCTGCTTTGCAAACTCAAATCCTGTGTAAGTGGAAGCAAATAAGATAAAGATGGCACCAAACAGTTTCATACACCATCACCCTTTACTATTTTCAATAAGCGACTTTTCAGCGGACGTTTTCATGGAATTATAGTGCTCATCGTAGATAGCCTGAAGTGTTCCAGGACCTCGGCTGTTCGATAGCACAACATACCTTTTGAATACATGAAGTTTCATTAAAGCTTGCAAAGTGGGACGCTTCATTAAATCGTCAATGTCATACCCATGAACGGTCATAATGACACGAACGCCAGCATTAACGGCTTCAAGTACGGCTTTACAATCTTCTTCACTTCCAACTTCATCCACGATTAGCACATCGGGGCTCATAGAGCGAATCATCATCATCATGCCTTCAGCTTTCGGACAGCTATCTAATAAATCCATTCTAGATCCGAATGTATGCTGAGGAACCCCTTTAACAGCCCCAGCAATTTCTGATCGTTCATCTACAATTCCCACTTTAAACGGAGGAATTTTAGAGCGCTCTATGCCAGTACTTATTACTCTGGCTAAATCGCGAATCATGGTTGTTTTTCCTGTTTGAGGAGGTCCTATAATGACCGTACTTTGCCAATAGCGATTGTATAAAAAAGGAATAAGTCGATTCGAAATACCTATCTTTTGTTTAGCAATCCGGATATTAAAGGATGATACATCTCGAATCACACGAACCTGTCCATTTTCCGTTACGACTTTTCCCGCTAGTCCAACCCGGTGCCCGCCTTCAATGGTGACATATCCTTTTTTCAATTCTTCTTCAATCATATAAATCGAAAACTGGCTTAATTTATTTAAGATAAACAAAGCATCTTCTGCACTTGGAAGATACGATTCGAAATATGGCTGATTGTTGATTGTAAATTCGACAGGTCTTCCTATGCGCACTCGAATTTCCTCTAGTACATGAGAATGGTTTGTGACATAAAATTCAACAGTCTTTTTTAAATTAGGCGGAAAGATTGCAAGTATTTCGTTTAACATATTCATCCCCTCATATTTGAACTCACTTCAATGTATTATGAGCTTGACCATTTTATGCCTACCTTTTATTTAAAAACACCGATTAAAATGAAGAGCACTCCTATTACAATCATGATTAATTTCCCAAAAGATAATTGATCGGCTACGGACACTAAACCTATGGTAAAAGAACTCACCATTACAATCGGTCCAACAAGCGCTAACATCCCATTAATCATTAATGCTTTTTTCACATCATTATTTGTGACAATTAAAATAGCGGCAATAAACTCAATAAATGAAGAAATAAATCGAAGGCACGCCATCGTTAATACCGTACCGTTTAAATGATCCAACCACTGCTTCATAAGCCCCTCCTATATCTCTGCGTTGTTTAGTACAACCTATGCAAAATAAGGAAGAGTTAGCACAAAAAAACACACAAAAAAGGCAGAGAACCATTCTCTGCCTTTTTTGTGTGTTTGCAGCTTGCTTACGCGACCGAATTACGCGCGTGATACGTAGCTGCTGTCTGTTGTGTTGATAATTAATACGTCGCCTTCGTTTACGAAGAACGGAACGTTTACTGTTAAGCCAGTTTCAACAGTTGCCGGTTTTGTACCGCCAGAAGCTGTGTCACCTTTAATACCAGGTTCAGTTTCTGTTACTTTAAGCTCAACTGTGTTTGGAAGTTCAACACCTAATGTCTCACCTTGGTACATCATAATTGCTACTTCCATATTCTCTTTTAAGAATTTTAGCTCATATTCAATTGCACTTGCCGGAAGCTCTAATTGCTCATAAGACTGGTTGTCCATGAATACGTGCTGATCGCCGCTTGCATATAGATATTGCATTTTACGGTTATCAATTTGTGCTTTTCCTACTTTTTCACCTGCACGGAACGTTTTCTCTTGCACAGCTCCTGTACGAAGGTTACGTAGTTTTGAGCGAACGAATGCAGCGCCTTTACCAGGCTTTACGTGTTGGAAATCCATTACACGCCAAATACCTCCGTCTACTTCTACTGTCAAACCTGTACGAAAATCATTTACTGAAATCATGAAGAAATCCTCCTACATTTTATAAAATAATGAACTCTTTTGATGAGTGCGATAATGCCTCATTACCTTCTGCTGTGACGATCGTATCATCTTCAATACGAACGCCCCCTAAGTCTGGTATGTAAATACCTGGTTCAACGGTTACAATCATACCTGGCTGCAGTACATCTGTAGATTTCACAGAAAGTGATGGGCCTTCATGTACTTCTAACCCTACGCCGTGACCGGTCGAATGTCCAAAATACTGGCCGTATCCGTGTTCTGTAATATAATCACGCGTTAGCGCATCTGCTTCTTTACCTGTCATACCTGCTTTGATGCCGTTCATTCCGTTAAGCTGCGCTTGCAGTACGACATTATAAATTTCTTTTAGCTTATCACTTACTTCACCGACGGCAAATGTTCGTGTGATATCTGAACAGTAACCATTATAGTATGCGCCAAAATCAAGCGTTACAAGTTCACCTTTTTCAATTACTTTGTCAGAAGCAACACCATGCGGTAAAGCCCCGCGATGCCCTGAAGCAACAATTGTATCAAAGGATGAAGATGTTGCGCCTTGTTTTCTCATAAAGAACTCCAGTTCATTAGATACTTGAAGCTCTGTTAAACCAGGACGAACAAAGGTTAAAATATGTTCATATGCTGCATCTGCTATTTTTGCAGCTTCCTTTAATATCTTAATCTCTGAGTCACTCTTTATCAAGCGTAAGTTTTCGATTGCGTGCGAGATTGGAACAAGTTCCGCTCCGATATGCTTATCAAATAATTGATGCTGTCCATATGTAACATAATTCTGTTCAAAACCAAGCTTTTTAATTCCAAATTGTTTCACTACATTCGCTACTTCTTCTACAATAGGCCCCTTGTGCTGAACGATATCAAAACCTTCTGTTTGACTAGTTGCTTGTTCAACATAACGAAAATCTGTTACAAATGCCGCTTTGTTTTCAGAAATGATAACGACACCTGCAGATCCTGTAAAATTGGTCATGTAGCGTCTGTTATATTCACTTGTAATTACAACACCGTCCACATTCAACTTTGAAAACTGTTCGCGTAGTTTTTCGATTTTCATTTTATTTCCCCCTTAATTGTAAAAGTGCCTGCAGGGCAAGCTCGTATCCATATAAACCTAACCCAACAATTTGACCATGCGTAACAGGTGCCGTCACCGAATGATGGCGAAACTCTTCACGCTTATGTACGTTCGAAATATGCACTTCAATAACAGGAACAGATATACTGGCAATCGCATCTCGAATGGCATAACTGTAGTGAGTAAAAGCACCAGGATTGATCATAATACCATCAAATTTCTCATCCGCTTCGTGAATCCAGTCGATAATTACACCTTCGTGATTAGACTGTACGCACTCAACTTCTACTCCGTGGTCTCTGCCTGCTCGCTGAAGCTTCTCTTCAAGATTTTGAAGATTATCTGTCCCATATACCGCTGGTTCGCGTACGCCTAAACGATTTAAATTAGGACCGTTTATTACTAAAATCTTATTCATCTTACTTCAACACTCTCCCCTATTACGAACCCTTTATGCAGCTCACTTGTGTGAATTTGCACTTTATTTTTCTTTTTAAATCATTATATAGAATATATTAGCATACGTTGGAACATTCACACTACTTATTCGCCGTTTGAAAATCTGTAGATTCATCTTTTGTTTGAAGCTCTGCAGCTTCAAAAGAAATGGAATATCCGATGAATACACCATATAAAATATAAATACAGAGGGATGAAATAATCGTGTTAGCTGGAAGCTCTCCAATTGTTTTTAAGTTGGGAAAGAGCGGATTCAAAACAACGAATACAATTGCCCACCATAATAAGCCGTAAGCAAAACCTATCCAAATTGTTTTAAACTTCTTTAATAGGACGTAGTATAACAACCCGACAACAATAGATAATACCCCTATAAGAAAAATACTGACGATAACACCTATTCCTTTATCTTTCCAATCACCTAATGCCCATGGATCTAAAAGCATGTTTGGATTGATAATACTAAAGCTGAACAGATAATTTAAATAGCCAATAAAGCTCCAGAAAACCCCTCCAAAAAAGGAAATAAAGACGGCTTTAAATAAAAAAGACATTTCCTGCTTATGCGTAGGGTGGTTATCCTGTTTTTTTTCATGCTGTTCTTTAGGTTCTGACATATTAATCACCTCTTGATGTAGTATGAACTTTTTTCTCATTTCTAAGTTTTTACGTTTATTACTCTTCCTATACGCAAGAAGGAAGCCTGATATCGCAGAGACATTTTAAAACTACTTGGCACAGAGTTTCATAAACAAATTTTATAAGTGAGAGGAAAAAAATTCATAACAAGGGTGTGGAGATGAAAAATATTGGCTAAACTAGATAACATGCATCCGCCTAGAGGTTTATTTGATTTTGCTGTAGAATATAAAATACTAAGAAGTCTAGTCTAGTTAAGTTAGGTTGGTGCCTGAAATGTCTAAATTACAAAAACCTGCGTATGGTGGTCAAGCCGTTATAGAAGGCGTCATGTTCGGTGGCAAACGTATGATGGTGACGGCTATTCGCCGCAAAGATCAATCTATTGATTATTTTCATTCAAAAAGAAAATCAAATTCCGTACTCACTGCTTTAAAAAAAATTCCTTTTTTACGAGGAATTGCTGCTATTGTTGAAGCTAGTGCAAACGGTACGCAGCACTTGAACTTTTCCTCTGAACGCTATGACGTGAATCCAGAAGATGATGCTCAAGTAGCAGCAGAACAACAAAAAGAGAAAAAAGAATCAAAACTATCTTTAATATTTGGCGTTGCAACTATTGGTGTAATATCCTTTCTTTTCGGGAAAGTACTATTTACATTGATTCCTGTGTTTTTAGCACAATTGACACGTCCTGTTTTCACTTCGAGTGTAGCTCAAGTTTTTATTGAAGGAGTATTTAAACTATTATTGCTCCTTGGCTATATTTATGTGATTTCACAAACGCCACTTATTAAACGGGTGTTTCAATATCATGGAGCAGAACACAAGGTCATTAATGCATATGAAAACAATGCTGAACTTACGGTAGAAGCCGTTCAAGCACAATCTCGACTTCATTATCGCTGCGGAAGTAGCTTTATCCTCTTTACCGTAGTTGTAGGAATGTTTGTCTACCTACTAGTTCCAACGGATCCTCTTTGGTTACGAATTGTGGATCGCCTTGCATTAATTCCAGTTGTCCTTGGTTTATCATTTGAAGTGTTACAGTTAACCAATAAAGTTCGTCATGTCCCTCTTCTTCGCTTTTTAGGTTATCCCGGTTTATGGCTTCAGCTTTTAACAACCAAAGAACCAAAAGATGATCAAGTTGAAGTTGCGATTGCTTCATTTAAAGAACTTTTACGCGTTGAAAATGAACTCTCTTCTACCACTGACGAACAAGTTGTCTAATCCACACCGTTTTGCTTTCTTTTTTTACTATTTTAGGAGGTGAACAAAATGAGACGTCCATTCGTGAAACCACTTGTATATGGTCTAATCGGGTTAGGAGTCATTGGCTTTGCATTTACGTTGATTACAGATCCAGCTGTTTTATTACGTCAAGCAGGTTATATTTTTCTGTTTATCATTTTGTTTTACTTAGTTTATCGGTTTATTCTCCGCCCTTCTCAGACAAAAGGTCAAGATAGAGGCTATGTGCGCGCAGTAAAGCAATCGAAACTGCGTCAAAAAGAAAAAGAGCGAGGAAGCAACAAAGTTGATATGCATACGTACCGAAGCTCAAATAAGCGCCCGGTATCCAAATCAACGAAACCGCTAAAGAAAAAGAAAAACAACTCACACTTGACCGTCATCGAAGGTAAAAAAGGAAAAAAGAAAAATAGAGCATTCTTTTAAAAAAACAAGGAGAAAAGCCTCCTTGTTTTTTTAATAGCACCATTTTTTCAAAAATGCCCTTGTACGCTTTTTGCCAAACGCAATCAGCTCTTCCTTCCGCTCTTCTGTGAGGGTAAATTCTGTAGCAAAAACTTGATTAACAGGTAAAAAGATAATATTTTTTTCGTGACGTTTTGAAATATGTCTCGCATCGTGCGCATCTTTCATCGTCTCAAAAAGCGCACTGAATAAACCAACGGCATTCTTAATTTTATTCCTTTCTCTCTCTTCGTCCTTCGGGCTCAGCTTCACACCAATTACCGGTCGTTTCTTAAGACTTTTATCATCATCAAATAGAAAAATTGGAAAGTTGCTTAACACGCCCCCGTCAACTATTAAACTGCTTGGGGTAGATTTTAATTTAACCGGCTCAAAAAAATATGGAATGCTGCAGCTCATTCGAACGGCTCTTGCTACAGAAAAACGATTCGGGTCGATTTGATATTTAGGCAAATCATCTGGAAGAACAAGCATCGTACTATTGGTCAAATCTGAAGCAATGATACGCAGCGACTGATCAGGCAAATCAGCGAATGTACGAATTCCTCTGCTCCGCAATTTCTCAGCAATCCACTTTTCAAGCCTTTCTCCTTTATATAATCCCATTTTCCAATATAAAAACAGCCACTTTGTCAAGCTTGATGGTAAAAAAGACATTCTTTGATCTAAAAAAGACGATAACTCAATTTCATTCATCATTTCAACAATTTCTTCACTTGTATAACCGGCTGCTACAAATGCACAAATAATGGAACCCGCACTCGTTCCGGCTAACCGCCGAAAGATCAACCCTTTTTCTTCTAGAGCTTGTAACGCGCCAATCAGTGCAAGCCCTTTAATACCGCCACCTGAAAACACTCCGTCGACGTACACAGCCTCTCCTCCAAACTACCCACTCTACATTTGTAGTCGACTCAGCAACAAGTTATGATAAAAAGAAAAAAAGCAGTGACGCTATTGGCCGCTGCTTTTTTATTATAATTTTTGCTCTTCTTCATTTCGTTTTTGTACGTTGCGAAGATCTTGAATACGATTATGATTTTCTTCAAAGTATTGAACTAAATCCCCAATTCGATCAATGGAATTCCAGCTTAAATGATGTTCAATTCCTTCTACGTCATCATAAATATTTTTCTCATCCACGCCAATGATTCGCAATAGCTGCTCTAAAAGCTCGTGGCGATAAACAAGACGTTTTCCAATCTTCTGTCCCTTAGCTGTTAAAACAAGGCCTCGATATTTTTCATAAATTAAGTACTCATCTTTGTCTAGTTTTTGAACCATCTTTGTTACAGATGAGGGGTGAACCGCCAATGCATCAGCAATATCAGACACTCGAGCGTATCCTTTATCTTCAATTAGCATATATATTTGTTCAATATAATCTTCCATACTCGGTGTAGGCATGAAATCTCCCCCAATTAATATTATGTATTGCTAATAATAAATCATAAATGTCTGTTTCTTATAGTGATATCGTGTTCATGTTTGATAATCTATGTGAAAAAAACGTGTAAATAAAGCGATGTCATAAGATAAAACTGGATAAAAGACATTCAATTAAAATCATACTACAATGCTTATTCAAATACAAGAACCGTTCGTTCCCGCTTCTTATTTATGCCCCATTTTCATACATAATAAAAGCCGACTCACTTGAGTCAGCTTTTACTAGTATCATGATTAAAAATTAAAGGCCGCATTTCAGCTGTGCACCACAGTTTGTACATGTGTTGCATCCGCCCATTTCCTCTACCGTTCCTTGACGGCAAACCGGACAAGTATTGCCTACTTCAGAACCGATTGTTACATCAGTTGAACGAATTTCGTTAATTGTATCAACTAACACCACGTGCGGTTTTGTTTCTTCTTTTGGCGCTTCAATTTCTTCATCAAATGTATTTTCTTCTGCTTTTAGCGTTAAGACTTGTGCATCACGGCTTCCATCTACGTACACTGTACCGCCTTTTGCTCCGCCTTTATACAGACGCTCGTACACTTTTTGAACTTGCTCTACCGTGTAACCACGAGGAGCGTTTACTGTTTTACTAATTGAACTGTCAATCCAGCGCTGAATCACACATTGCACGTCCGCGTGAGCTTGTGGTGCAAGTTCCATAGCTGAAATGAACCATTCAGGAAGGTTGTTTGGATCTGCTTCTGGATGCTGATCTAAATACTCTTGAACGATATCAGCTTTTACTTCAATAAATTTACCTAAACGGCCGCTTCGGAAGTATGAGAATGAGAAATAAGGTTCAAGACCCGTTGATACCCCAACCATTGTTCCAGTACTGCCTGTTGGCGCTACTGTTAATAAATGAGAGTTTCGGATACCGTGCTCTTTAATGTTTTCACGAATATCTTCAGGCATTTTTTTCATGAAGCCTGTATTTGTGAATGCTTCACGTAAAGAAGCCGTTTCAGCATCTGTTTCGCCCACTAAGAACGGGAAGCTTCCTTTTTCTTTTCCAAGCTCTACAGACGCGCGGTAAGCCGTCGTGGCAATTGTTTCAAACACTTTATCTACTAACTGATTGCCTTTGTCAGAGCCGTATTCTGTTTCACAATAAATAAGAAGATCGTGAAGACCCATTACACCAAGACCAACGCGGCGTTCGCCAAGCGCTTGCTTTTGGTTCTCTTCTAAGAAATAAGGAGTTGCATCAATAACGTTATCTTGCATTCTAACGCCAGTTTCAACCGTTTGACGTAGCTTTTCAAAGTTAACTGTTTTTGTTTCTTTATCTGCCATTTGCGCTAAGTTAACAGCAGCTAAGTTACAAACAGAGAATGGTGCAAGTGGTTGTTCCAAATTTGTTATCGTAAAGGCTTTTTATCCTCTACCTCTTACGCTTCATATTTACGTAAGTTCAGCATACGTTTTCGTTACAATTATTCAGCCATTTCTTTCAAGTACTTTTTCGGAGCTTTAAAATTGTAACGTTGCGGCCTCTTGGAAGCATTATAGTCTGTTATACAGGATCAGCTTCTATGCGTTGCCCCTGACTAAACCTTTACGTTTAGCCTTCGGTTCAGATTCCCATCTCAGGGTTCCTGCTTTATTCCGCAATGTTTTACATGAGGCAAACTATTCACCACATGGATTCGTTGCAACAACGTGCTGACCATATGCTTGAGCATTTGTCATGTCATTAGCATTGTCAAAGAAGAAAATGCCTGGTTCAGCTGAGTACGTTGCACAAATATTAATTAAGTTCCATAGCTCTTTTGCACGAATAGTACGGTACGTACGAACTTTGTTTCCTTGTTTTGCCCACTCGCGCACATCGCCTACTTCGTGCCAGTTTTCATTGTAGTTAGCCATTTCTTCTTTTGAATAGCTTTCTACGTCTGGGAAGCGAAGTTCGTATTCACCGTCGTTTTCAACAGCATCCATAAAATCTTTTGTTAAGCATACAGAAATGTTTGCTCCTGTTAAAAACTCTGAGTTATGAACGCTGTACGTTCCGCCTGTTTGCAGCTTTTCTTCTGCATCTTTAATAATTTTTTCACTGAACCCACCAAGACCAGGAATTTGTTTATAGTTAATGATTCCTTGGTACATCGCTTCTTCAGACTCTGTTAGCGGCGTGAACTTCAATTTATCTTGAGCGTGCTTTTTAATCATTTCGTCATTTGTGTTTTCAATTAAGAAACGTAAAATGCGAGGGTTTTGCATTTTAGAAATAATAAACTCTACAATGTCAGGATGCCAGTCGGCAAGCATGATCATTTGGGCCCCCAATTTGTTACTCTTCGTTAAGAAGGGTACGGTCATTTCTGCCGTACTCTTACACTTTCATGTAAGATCAGACTATATCATCAAAGAAGAAAATCCCTTTGTCTCGTGCCCCATAGCGACGTTGCCGTTTGCTATGGTTTACTCCTTCCTTTGCTTCCATCATAACACCTAGTTTATTCACTAAAGTTTTATTGCATTAGAACTTTTAGGAAGTTTCAATAGTCGTTGAACCTTTATCTTCGTTTCCAAAGACACTTGGCTGCTGATTGCCCAATCTTTCCTCTTTTCTAACCATCACGCTCATCGTTGCCGATCACGTTGTGGTGAAGAAAGCTCTAAGGGTGTTCCAGCAATTCACGAGATTACGTCGCCGGTTTGTTAACGACGCGACCCACCTTGCTCAACAAGATGCGTCAGTTTAGCAATATCATCTAACCATGAAACCGAACCAGATGATTTGCCGTTTACACCGCGAGCCAGCGTGTTGCGCGGGCGAAGAGTTGAACCATTGGTTCCAACACCGCCTCCGCGGCTCATGATTTCCATTACTTGTTTGCGGTGTTCTGAAATACCTTCACGTGAATCTTTTACATAAGGCATTACGTAACAGTTAAAGTAAGTTACGTCCGTGTCAGCACCTGCACCGTAAAGAACGCGGCCAGCTGGTACAAAGTTTAGCTGAACAAGCTCTTGATAGAACTTTTCAAACCACTCTTTGCGCTTTTCTTCTGTTTTTTCCACAGAAGCTAAGCCTGTTGCATTACGTTTTGCAATTTGCTCATAGAAGACCTCTAGAGGTTTTTCAATGACATCTAAAGAACGAGTAATTAACCCATTTTCTGCTTCTTCAGGTGATAAAGCTCCTCTAAACTCATCTTCTACCTTGACAACAGCGGTTTTTTGCTCAAAATTAATGCTTTCCACATAGCCAAGTCCTCGTGCTGGAAATTTTGGGTCTTCCTTTACAGTTAGAACAACAAAATCTCCTTCTGATAACGTTAATTTTTCCGTATCTTTAAACGCATAGCGGTCTAACATTACCAATCTTGAAACACCTTTATGAGTTAACTTCATATCCGGTGTAATCGGATGTACTTGCGGAAAGCGTTCAATATCTGAATTGAGCTTTTCAACATTCATATTCACTTTTTGATTTAACAAAACAGTCATTCTCACAACTCCTTACCTATCGAACATCTATAAATTTATTAACTCTATTTCCTTTTAAAGGAAATAGAGTTTTTCAATCAACTATCAATAACTTACCACACGGCTTGGACGAATTCAATATATAGTATTTGACACTTATCCAAACATCTACATATAGAAGGGTGTCAAGTGAAATATTTTTTTTTTCGTAAAAAAAGTGTTTGACTTTTCTTCCCTATGTATTCTATTAGCCAAGCATTGTTTCTAAAAATTCCAATAAAAAGTGCAACTTATAAGAAGTTGCACTTTTATCTATTTACCATCCGCATTCGTTTAGCGCTTAAAGTTCCATTCATCCGATCCGTACTTTGTGCGCGCTAGTTCTTCTACATATGCTTCCTCTTCTTCAGACAGTGTATACGGTTCTAAATCGATATCAAGAGCAGAAGCAAATCCTTTATAAAACGCTTCTTTTGCTTCTTCAATAGAGATTTTGCGGCCCGCAATTGCATTGATCGCTACCGCTTTAGAACGAAATGCGCGCTGCATTCTTTCTTTCACGCGGTCATTTGGGTAATTAAACACGCTGAATAATTTATCTTCATCAATCTCTAACAGGATAGAGCCGTGCTGGAGGATAACTCCTTTTTGTCTAGTTTGAGCACTTCCAGCAATTTTGCGGCCCTCTACAACTAGTTCATACCAAGAAGGAGCGTCAAAACATACAGATGAACGAGGGTTTTTTAAGCTATTTTTTTCTTCTTCTGAACGAGGAATAGCAAAATAAGCCTCGAGCCCTAACGAACGAAAACCTTCCAGTAAACCTTCTGAAATCACGCGATATGCTTCTGTAACTGTCTTAGGCATGTTAGGATACTCTTCAGATACGATGACGCTGTAAGTAAGCTCTTCGTCATGAAGCACGCCCCTGCCGCCCGTTGGACGTCTTACAAAGCCTAATCCTAATTCTTTTACTTTATCAAAGTTAATTTCTTTTTCAGCTTTTTGAAAATAACCGATCGACAGCGTTGGAGGGTTCCATCCGTAAAAACGAATCGTAGGTGGAATTTCCCCTTTACTATGCCATTCTAATAACGCTTCATCTAACGCCATATTGTAATAAGGCGAACGGTTGTTGGAATCAATAAATCTCCACTTTGCTTTCATATACCTCATCCTCAGCTATATGTAATATAAAAAATAAATCCGTTTTTTAGTCTACCAAAAGATTGAGCTAAGGAAAAGCAAAGAGCAACACAAAACTGTGAATTCAAATGTGGTAGTTTTTTCATTTTCGGGAAGAAATCCGCTAGATTCAAGGCAAAATCGCTTTACTTCTAATTTCATTCACTTATATAATAAGAGTATGGATTTTGTCGAAGAAAGGAAGAATCAGCATGTCAGCAATTACAGCAGTACTCATTTTACTTGGAGTAATCATCATATACTCTGTCGTTATGTTCTTTGTCCAACGTCGCATTATGAAAACGTTAACTGAAGAAGAATTCCGCAGCGGCTACCGCAAGGCACAGCTAGTTGATATTCGTGAACCGAATGAATTCGAAAACGGACATATTTTAGGCGCACGAAATATTCCTCTGTCACAGTTCCGTATGCGCATTAAAGAATTTCGTTCAGATCAGCCTGTCTACATCTATTGTCAAAGCGGAATGCGCACAGGACGCGCAGCACAAATGCTTCGTCGCCACGGTGTTAAAGAAATCTATGATTTAAAAGGCGGCTTCAAAATGTGGAACGGTAAAGTGAAAAAGAAAAAATAATGGTATGTATATAGAAAAACCTCGCCTTTGGGCGAGGTTTTTTGTTAGACGTTTTGAACAGCCTGTTCTTTCTGATAGCGAAGCACTGGCTTTCTAGCTGCCAGCGTTTCGTCAAGGCGCTTCACAACCGTTGTATGAGGAGCTTCCTGTACGACTTCAGGCGTTTCTTCTGCTTCTTTTGCAATTTGAATCATCGCATCGATAAACGCATCTAGCGTTTCTTTCGACTCTGTTTCCGTTGGTTCGATCATCATGCACTCTTCTACGATAAGCGGGAAGTAGATCGTCGGCGGATGATAGCCAAAATCAAGCAGTCGTTTCGCGATATCCAATGTGCGTACGCCAAGCTTTTTCTGACGTTTTCCTGATAAAACAAATTCGTGCTTACAGTGACGGTCAAACGGCAGCTCATAGTGCTCTGCTAAACGACGCATCATATAGTTGGCATTTAACACAGCATTTTCTGTTACGGCTTTTAAGCCGTCTGGCCCCATTGAACGAATATACGTATAAGCGCGAACGTTGATGCCGAAGTTTCCGTAAAACGGCTTTACGCGTCCAATTGACTGAGGACGGTTATAGTCAAAGTGATAGCCTTGTTCTGTTTTCACAAGCACTGGTTTAGGCAAATAAGGAATTAAATCTGCTTTTACCCCTACCGGACCAGAACCAGGACCGCCTCCTCCATGAGGGCCTGTAAACGTTTTATGAAGGTTTAAATGAACCACGTCAAACCCCATATCTCCAGGACGGGCTTTACTTAATACTGCGTTTAAATTTGCACCGTCATAATAAAGCTTTCCACCTGCTGCGTGAACAATTTCAGCCATTTCTAAAATATCTTCTTCAAATAACCCCAGCGTATTTGGATTTGTTAACATTAAAGCGGCTGTATCTTCTCCTACTACGCGGCGTAAATCCTCTAAGTCCACTAAACCATGTTCGTTTGATTTTACCGTTACCGTTTCAAATCCCGCAACTGTTGCCGAAGCCGGGTTCGTTCCGTGAGCTGAGTCTGGAACAATGACTTTTGTTCGCTGCGTCTCACCATTTGCTTCGTGATAGGCACGAATCATCATAAGCCCGGTCCACTCACCGTGAGCACCTGCTGCTGGCTGAAGCGTTACTTCATCCATTCCTGTGATTTCTGTTAAATGCTCTTGTAAATCATATAAAAGTTCGAGAGCACCTTGAACCGTTTGCTCATCTTGAAGCGGATGGATGTGCGCAAAACCAGCAATGCGTGCTGCTTGTTCGTTCACTTTTGGATTATATTTCATCGTACATGAACCAAGCGGATAAAATCCTGAATCCACTCCGTGATTTCGTTTTGAAAGCGCGGTGTAATGACGCATAATATCGAGTTCTGATACTTCAGGAAGCTCAGGCGCTTCGGTACGCACATACGCTTTTCCAAGCAGTTCTTCAGCATTAACTTTTGGCACATCTAACTCAGGCAATGAATAGCCGATTCGTCCTTCTTTACTGCTTTCAAAAATAAGTGATTGATTTTGATTAAGCATGAAGATCCCCCAATTCATTTACAAGTTGGTCAATTTCCTCTTTTGTACGGAGCTCTGTAAAAGCAAGCAGCATGTGATTTTCAAGCTCTTGGTTATCACGGCTAAGATCATAACCGCCAATTATTTTTGAAGCTAATAACTGACTGTTTGCTTCTGTTACCGAAACAGGAAGCTTCACGACTAATTCATTAAAAAACGGTCCTTCATATGCTACATTTACCCCTTTTGCCTTTAACGCTTCATATGCATAATGCGTTTTTGATAAGTTTTGCAGCGCCATTTCTTTTACACCTTGCTTGCCTAAAGCTGTCATTGCAACTGATGCCGCTAAAGCATTTAACGCTTGATTTGAACAAATGTTAGACGTCGCTTTATCGCGGCGTATATGCTGTTCACGAGCTTGAAGCGTTAAAACAAACCCTCGCTTACCGTTTTCATCCACCGTTTGCCCTACTAATCGCCCTGGAATTTTCCGCATAAGCTTAGACGTAGTTGCAAAGTATCCGCAGTGCGGGCCTCCAAATTGACTTGGAATACCAAATGGCTGTGCATCTCCAATGACAATATCAGCTCCGAATTCTCCAGGAGGCGTAAGTAAACCTAATGATAAAGGATTGCTTGAAACGACAAACATACATTTTTCTTGATGAGTCATTTCTTCAATTTCTTTTAACGGCTCGATTTGTCCGTAGAAATTTGGGTATTGGACAATAACAGCTGCCACGTCACTCCCCATCTCTTTTTCCAATGCAATCATATCTGTTACTCCGTCTGCTGCAGGGATTTCTACCACTTCAATGTATTGACCCTTCGCATACGTTTTTAACACATCTTTTGACTCAGGGTGAACAGCCGCAGAGACAAGTACTTTTTTCTTTTTTGTTTGACCCGCACTGAGCATAGCGGCTTCTGCTAAAGCAGTTCCTCCGTCATACATAGAAGAATTGGCCACGTCCATCCCCGTTAACTCACAAATCATTGTTTGGAATTCAAAGATGGCCTGAAGTTCTCCTTGAGAAATTTCTGGTTGATACGGAGTATAGGCCGTATAAAATTCCGAACGAGAAATAACATGATCAACAATAACCGGCATGTAATGATCATAAACTCCTGCTCCTAAAAAAGAAGCACAGTCTTTTAAATGAGCATTTTTAGCAGCCATATTATTTAATTCTTTTAACAGCTGAGGCTCTGAAGCCGCTTTTTTAATATTATATTCTCCTTGAAACCGAACGCGCTGCGGAATATCTGAAAATAAATCATCAACAGATGAAACACCAATTGCTGCTAACATTTGCTGCTGATCTTGTTCTGTCATTGGTAAATAGCGATGTAACATGTTAAATTCCTCCCCAAAGCTTACTTTGAACGTTTATAAAAAGGTGTTGAAACCACTTTTGCTTTTAAGCGTTTTTTTCGAACCTGCACTTCCACTTCTTGACCAAGCTCTGAATATTCTGCTGATAATAGCGCTAAACCGATATTTTTCTTTAGTGTAGGTGACTGTGTTCCTGTTGTCACAAATCCAATTTGTTCTTCACCTGCAAATACTTCGTAACCGTGTCGTGGTATACCTTTATCAATCATCTCAATTCCCACTAACTTACGGGACGCTCCGCTTTCACGCTGTTCTTTTAACACTTCTTTTCCAATAAAGCTGTCTTTGTTCGTTTTCACTGCAAATCCAATTCGAGCTTCAATGGGCGTAATATCTTTTGAAAGCTCTTGGCCATATAAAGCCAAAGTAGCTTCAAAACGAAGCGTATCGCGAGCTCCTAACCCGCAGGGCAACACACCTTCGTCACTGCCTGCTTCTAAAATAGCCGTCCACAGGTGAGAGGCGTCAGCTGAAGAACAATAAATTTCAAAGCCATCTTCTCCGGTATATCCAGTACGTGAAACGAGAGCTTTTACATTCGCTACTTCTACATCATCAGCAAATGTAAATGGCTTTAAGGAAGATAAATCTTCGTTCGTTAAAGTTTGTAAAACTTTTTCTGCTAAAGGACCTTGTAAAGCTAGCTGCGCAGTTTCATCAGATTGATTAACGAGCGTTACATCTCCTTGTTTGTGAGACACTAGCCACTCATAGTCTTTTTGAATATTAGCAGCGTTTACGACTAGCAAATACTCTTGATCTGCTTTTTTATAAATCAGCAAATCATCTACCGTGCCTCCGTCTTCATAACACATAGCTGTATACTGTGCTTTTCCATCTACAAGGGTAGAAACGTCATTTGTCATCGTGTGCTGAAGAAAAGCTAAGCTATCAGCTCCTGTTACAAGAATTTCTCCCATATGAGAGACATCAAAAAGACCTGCCTTTGTACGTACAGCTTCATGCTCTTCTTTAATAGAAGAAAATTGAACGGGAAGAGCCCATCCTCCAAAATCAATTGTTTTGGCACCATATTTTTGATAGGTATCATAAAGCGGCGTTTTGTGTAATTCTGTTGTCATATTTATGTCCTCCTCTTTTTCACGTGAAACTTTTCATAACGGGGAGTTTTCAAATAGTGTGGGGATCACTATGTATCCAAACAAAAAAGGACAGAAAACCCCCTACTGTATTTAGTAGGAAGTCTCTGTCCTTTTCACCTGAAAGTTTACCTATAAACGAATAGGTTTGCCTCGTGGGTGGTCTATAAACGCATAGACACTCTCCAGAGCTGCGTCAAACAAGAGTCTTTTTGCCTGAGAGATTCACAATTTTATTGCTTGCTCCTTCGGCGCTACATTCAAGTAGTCTCTCCCCGTGTCGTCATTCGCTTCTATAAAGTTGGTAAAGTTGGGCATACTACTGAAAGATGTATCTATCTTTATTCACACAATCATTTGTAAAGTGCTAATCTATTTTCTTTTTAAAATTTTCTAAATATATTTTTATCCTACCTGATTCTTATCATTTGTTCAATAAAAATTTTTTACAAAGGAGCATTTTTATCATGAAAGTGAAATTAAACATCGATGAAACATGGGAAGCAGCCTTCTCAACTAAATTGGAGCAAGACGGCCCTTGGTCAGCATGGGATTTGTATAAACTTGCCTATGAAATAGAAGACCAAACGCTTATCTCAGAATTTGAAGGACTACAAAGCCCAAAACATCTAGCCGATTTAACGCCGCTTCCTCATCAGCTCGAAGTAGCCAAACAAGTAGTTGAAACAATGAATGGGAAAGCCATTTTAGCAGATGAAGTAGGACTGGGGAAAACGATTGAAGCAGGGTTAATTTTGAAGGAATATATGATTCGCGGACTTGTTAAAAAAGTTCTCATTTTAGTTCCAGCTTCGCTTGTTTCACAGTGGGCCATGGAATTGAATCAAAAATTTTATATTCCCGCAGTCCCTCAAAGGAAATCATATGTGTGGGATCAGTGTGACATCGTTGTGTCTTCAATTGATACAGCAAAACGTTCTCCTCATCGAGAAATTGTGCTAGAACAAGACTACGACCTCATCATCATTGATGAAGCCCATAAACTTAAAAACAACAAAACAAAAAACTATGAATTTGTGCAAAGTCTAAAAAAGAAATTTTGTCTGTTGCTAACCGCAACACCGATTCAAAATCGAATTGAAGAAATTTTTAACTTAGTCTCTCTTTTAAAGCCTGGCCATCTCGGCAATAAAGACTATTTCGAAGAATTATTTTCCGCTAAAAAACGTTCTTTGCAAAACGATGAACACTTAAAAGAGCTTGTTAACAAAGTTATGATTCGAAACCGCCGCCACGATACGGGTATCGAATGGACGAAGCGAATTGTTCAAACCATTCCTGTTGAATTCTCGCCAAAAGAACGCGAGCTATACGATGCGATTACGTCTTTTAAAGGAAACGGACTGCACGCTTCAAGCGCTTTTTCAATTTTAACTCTGCAGCGAGAGGCCTGCAGCAGCCGTGAAGCGGTATATATGACATTAAAAAACATGCTGGAACGTCAGGAAGATCAAAACAGCGCATTAACGGAACATATGATTACTCCGTTAATGGAACTACTTCAGCAAGTACCGCAAAATGCAAAAGCAGAAAAAGTTCTAGAGCTCGTTCAAAAAATTGATGACAAAGTCATTATTTTCACTGAGTACAGAGCAACTCAACTGTATTTACAGTGGTATTTAAAACAGCATGGAATTACCTCTGTACCGTTTAGAGGCGGATTTAAGCGAGGTAAAAAAGACTGGATGAAGCAGCTTTTTGAAAGCCACGCGCAAGTATTTATTGCCACTGAAGCGGGCGGAGAAGGAATCAACCTTCAGTTTTGTCATCATATCATTAACTATGATCTACCGTGGAATCCAATGCGTCTAGAACAGCGAATTGGAAGGGTCCATCGTTTAGGTCAAAAACATGATGTTCACATTTACAATTTAGCCATTCAACATACGGTCGAAGAACATATTTTAAAATTGTTATACGAAAAAATAAACCTTTTTGAACGAGTTGTTGGAGAGTTAGATGATATTTTAACAAAGCTTGATTTAAAAAATATCGAAGAGCATATTCAGGATATTTTATTTCATTCACGGAGTGAAGGAGAAATAAAAATCAAAATGGAGAACTTGACGTCTATTATTCAATACGAAGACAGCGAGGAGGATCAGCATGCAGCAAACTGATATTCATCAATTTTTAAAGCGTTACTTTCTAGCTAATAATTGTTCTATTGTCACAGAAACACCATCTTATCTAACGGTTCAATTAACGATCGAACTTGACAAAGAGTTGATGAATCGTCCATTTTATTGGCATTATGTTGAAAAGACAGGCGGAGAAGCAAATCCTGCTTCACTCACTTTCATTACAGACCCAGCGTTTGAAGATGATTCTGTTCAAGGAGAACGAATTCATTTTGGCTCACCTAGGCTGCATCAAATTTTCGCTTCTACTCAAAAGCTAGGCGGATTTATTCACTTGTATGAACAAGTTTCATCAGCTCAGCCAACAAATCAGCCTTTACATCCTTGGCTTGCGTTAAATATTAAAGTCTCGTACAAATGTGATCGTAAAAAAGACGAGCTCTTGTCGCTTGGCATTAATTTAATCAATGGACAAATCATTGAATCATTTCATGAATTAATCATTAATCAAAATTTGTCATCTAAAATCTCGGACTATTGCTTTACTCTTTCACCTTTTATTAAACCGAAAAGTGCGATTGCGCGACTCACATCATATGTGACTGACTACGTTAAAACTCAACCGACTGAATGGGCAGAAAAAGCACAGGAAAGATGGTATGAAGACTTAGCGCTTCTTGATCATTTTTATGAAACAGCGGAAGAGCTCCCAGAAATATATGTGACAGAGAAAACAGCGCTTCAAGAGCTGTACGAACCGACTATCTTATTTAAGTTTATAAACGGTGGCTTATTTTACATATCGCCCGAAACGATGTCTCGTCAATTTAATAAAACACAAGCTGGTTAAAAAAAGATGAGCATATGATATGCTCATCTTTCTTTTTTCTTTCGGTACCACAGCATAAACGACAGCGGAATCATCCCAAACCATCTGTTTGCAAAAGGTGCTCGTTCTTCTTTTTTTTGAATCTTTTTCGTTTTCCTCTCTTCTTTTGGCTGATCCATATATTGTACAAATTGCTGAGTCATATATTTTACATAATCATTCGTTTTCATATAATCATCTCCTCAGCACTATTATATCCGGAGAGAAAGAGACTTAATCCGTCCACTTCACAATGTGCTGATCCTTTTTTTGAATATATGCCGTTTCCGTCAATGCTCTTCCTTGCAATGTTTGACATTTTATTTTTAAGATGATCATCTGCTCATCTTCACTTACTACTTCGTATGAAACCGTACCAGTTTCTAATACTAAAGATGCAGATGGAGATTTATTATGTTCTTTTATTTCTTTTTTTACATGTACAACCGCATTTTCTAAAAGATGCTGCAGACGATTTTTCTGCTCTACTTCTTGATAAAATGAACTTTTCGTCACAAAATAAGTGGTTTGCTGAGCTACTAACAGAAGAAAAAGCGCACAAAATGCCAAAACGACCGGGAGAATAAATCCTTGCTCATTATGTTTCATGAGCAAGCATCAAAAACGTCGTAATGGTTTCTTCTCTAACTTTGTTAACACCGTCTGTTGAACGAATCAACAGCCTTTCTTTTTGCTGTTCATACATAATATTCTTAATGTGCTGCAGCACAACTTCATGACCGCTTTCATCCACTCGTCTTCTTATCTTGTCGTCGTAGCGTTCATAAGTGATGATCTGATTATTTTCCATTTTCAACGTAAGCGTAGTCGCATGAATTCCCACTTCTTTTGCTTCTCGATATTCCATAGCAAGTTGATTCACAAAAATTTCCCACTCCATTTCATTCATACTAAAGTCCGGATTATATGTTTGCTTAGCTAGCGGAATGATAATGGGGAAAAATGAAACAATAATTAAAAAAAGAGTAAAACTGACTAACATCTCTACAAGCGTAAAGCCTTTTTCCCTTTTCACTTCAACATCACATCACACTTCTTTTTCATTTTATCAGCGGAATCTGTCCATTCTACACAAAGCTTTTGAGCACTTTCTCCGTACCACTTCAGATAAAACGCAACGTTTTCTTTTACGATTTTTTCTCGCCGTTTATATCCTGCTTCATATTTATATTTCAATAGCTCTTCGTGCAAGATAGCATCAGCTTGATACGAAACATATTGCTTCTTTTCTGCTTCCTTCATCTGAACATACAAAGGAATAATTGTACCGGTTAGGAGTAAAAGCATGCTAAATGAAACAAGCATTTCTAACAAGGTGTAGCCCTGCTGACCCTTACATCTTGTCCACATAAAAACGCCCTCTGCCTATTTGAAAAGTAACTTTATATTTAAATTTTTGATTGCTGATAAAAATGGTCTTTGCCTGAGAAATATTGCCGTTTTTGTTGTATTGTATCGTGGAATTGCCGCTTCCAAATGTGATATGAATGGTGGAGTCATAGGCGCGCTTATAAAGAACGGCACGAGAATCAGAAATAATATATTCTGTTCCCTTCGGTGCGAAGTTAATTTTAATTGGAGATTCTCGGTTCATGGCTGTCTGCTGCACATAAAACGTGTCGCTTTGCAGCTGTCGCAAGAATAGTGTGATTTTGTAATATTCCACAAGCGGTCGAATGGCTACGATAATGGAAAACATCATCACTTGCACAATAAATAAAACCATCAGCATCTCAATGAGGGTAAATCCTTTTTGCTTAAGAAGAACCACTAGCTGTAACCTTTCCGGTACCGTCAATTTGAATAGCTTGGCCATTTGGACACACGGTGCCTTCTTTTAAGTAGCCTCCTGCTTCAAGCTCTTCTAGACTTGGTTTTTCGCCATTTTCAAGTTCGTATACTTGTACCTCAGCCTCTACGGTTTTGACAAGAGCTGAGCAGCCTTTGTTGTTAATAACCGTATTATGCTTTAATACATTTGGAATCATAATGAGCAAAAGCACGGTAATAACGAGCATAACAATGAGCATTTCAATAAGGGTAAATCCTTTATCACCTTTTAGAATCATATTCTTTCACCTTTCTACAAGCTCGACATCACTTCTAACATCGGAAGCATAACGGACATATACATAAGCAGAATGACAATTCCGATGAATAAGAATGTAAGCGGCTGTACATATTTTAAAATACGAAAAATAAACTGTTCCATTCTTTCCATCATAAATAGACTGTAATCATACAGTTCTTGAGAAAGCTCACCGTTCTGCTGGCCATGAACAATAACATGAGCCAAGTCTTTTTCATAATGAGATTTACCTGAAATGATATGATCTAATCGCATTCCTGAGGAAAGTTGATCTGTAAAAGCAAAAGCTTCCACTTGAAAAAATGGATGATGCTCTTGCTTTTGAAAAAGAGCAAAGCATTCATAAATAGATAAACCACCATTTAGTAAATTGCTCATATGAACAGAAAAAAAGTACGAGTTAAATAGCCGTGTGAACGTTCGGATAACGGGAACTCTCATAAAGAGCTGCATCTGAACTACTGGAGGCAATTTTTTAATGTAAATCACATAAAACAAATACAGGATGATTGGCATACTGATGACTGCAGGTAACACAAAAGGAAAGAACGACATCGCCTGCATAAATAGAAGGATAAACGAAGACTGCTTGTTTCCAAAGGATAAGTACAGAGCTTCAAACTGTGGAAGTAAAACCGTACTTAAAACAAATAAAATGGAAAGAATAAACAGCAGTAGCAATACGGGATATTGAACAAGCTTTTGAAATTTTTTACGATGCCTTACTTTTTCTTCAATCATTGAGCTACTTTCTTTTAAAGCAAATTGAAGGTTTCCATGCTGTTCTGCAAAATATAAATAGCTTAAAATATCACGGTGAAACTGAAGTTTAACAAAAGCATCGTGCAAAGATTCTCCTCGTTTTAACTGCTCAAGACATTTTTCAATATCCGTTTTTTCTTTGTTAGATACTTGAAACGTCAAAAACGAAAGAGCTTGAGAAAGAGTGTAGCCTTTTTCCAAAAGCTTAGAGACCTGCTTAAGAATTTTCGCTTGCTGAGCAAGAGACCACCTTTTTTGTCTATTTGTCTTTACCCCCATCCGTCTAGCGAATGCGGATATAAATAACCTAGCGCAATTCCTTTTAGAATAACATCTCGGAGCGTCTTATAATCATAATCCGCATTTTCTCCTTTCACTTCTCTCATGACCGCGCTAAGCTCCTTGCCATAAAGCAATTCGTATATGCTGGACTGACGATGCTTCCTCATCTTTTTACAAGCTGGGTGGCATTTTCCGGAACACAGCGGACAGCGAATTTCTACAAGGCGCTGTGCAGCTACTGCTACAAGAGTCTGTTCCATTTCTTGAAAGCTAACACCAAACTCAAGCAGCCTGTACAAAGATCCTTTTGTATCTTTAGTATGCATCGTTGTCAAAACCAAGTGTCCGGTAAGCGCTGCTCTCACAGCAATTTTGGCAGTCTCACTATCTCTTATTTCTCCCACCATGATAATATCTGGGTCATGGCGCAATATAGCTTTTAAACCAGTCGTGTACGTAATCCCCGCCCGTTCATTTACCTGTACTTGAAGCACGGTTTCACTCGGTTTTTCAATAGGATCTTCTAGTGTAATAACATTTCGATTAAAAAGATGCTTTACTTCGTGTAAAAGAGTATATAGAGTAGTGGTTTTACCCGATCCTGTAGGACCGGTAAAAATAATTAATCCATGAGAGAATTTCAAGAGAGAAATAAGCTTTTTAGTATGTTCAGGAAAAAGCGATAAATGTTTGAGAGATGTAGATTGTTGATGAGGCAAAAGCCGAATAACAAGACTTTCATCATGAGAAGTAGGAAGAGTTGATAAACGCAAATTTACTTGATAGTGATCAATGGAAGTGGTCAGTGCACCATTTTGAGGTTTTCTGCGCTCGCCAATATCCATTCCCCCTAAAAATTTAAAATGTGAAATGAGCCGTTCAGACATTTCCTTCGAAATAACCCTCTTTAAAATAAGCTCTTGGTCAATTCGTAGCTGAATCACAGCATCTTTCTTTCGGGGCACAATATGCACATCAGAACTTCGGCACTCACATGCATCTCGTATAATGTAAGTTGCAAACTGTTCAATTTCGGTCAAACGATCATCACTCCTTTATTTGTGATAAAGATGATTGGTAAAACATCTAGAAACAGTAATTTCGACCTTTTTCGAGATTTTCCTCCTTCTTTTTTCATTTTTTATAATTTTTTTAGTATACGCTTCTTTGCTTCGCTTCAGTCCTTGTACACGATGTACAACTTCTGTACACCTCTAAACGACTACATAAAAAAAGACAACGTGATGTAAAACTCTACGCTGTCGTTTTATTCGTTATTTACTGAATTGAGCTTCTTCATCATGTACGCTTACACAACTAGAGAAGCAAGACTTGTTTTTTTCTTGACTAAATTTTTAAGAGCAGATTCGTTATAGCCTACTACAAGCTTTTTGCCATCTGTTAAAATTGGTCGGCGAAGTAAACGAGGATGTTCAATTAATAGATTGACTACTTCAGATAGAGTCATGCTATCCACATCAACATTTAACTTTTTATATTCTTGACTTCTTTTAGCAAGAAGTTCATCCATCCCTTCTGTTGTCATAGAAAGAAGTTCAAGCATTTCTTTATGAGTAGGTGTTTCTCTAAATAAATGACGCTCTTTAAAATTTACATCTTCCTTCACTAGCCACTTTTTCGTTTTACGACAAGATGTACAGCTCGGATACGTATAAAATTTAATTTCTTCCATATGAAACCCTCCCGTTTTTTAGTTATAGATTGTTTATATACATTGTACACGTTTTGTATAACTTTTGTATAGTATTTTGCACATGTTTTGTATAACTTTTTTTCTTCTGTCGTATTTCAAGGAAAAGATAGCGTTTTCAGGAAAGAAAGGATGTATTATAATGGAAAAGTATCGATATAGTTTTATAAGTGCTTTCTAGTGCTTACACAGCGATGACATTCATCATGACACTAACTAAGTTTGATAAAGGAGGAAATGGACGTGGAACGAATGTACCGTGTAATGGGGTTCTGGACAGCAATTTTCACTGTAATGTTTTACCTCGGTCACATGCATAAGACTTCTTTACTCTTTTTAGCTCAAACAGGCTTTTTTGTAATTCTTAGTTATTTAAAGCTGTCTGAAAGAATGTACATTTACGTTTTCGGAGCATATTTGACCGTCTTTTTTGTGGGGTTCACGTACTGGTCAACTTTTATGATGACACCAGGACAGTAAAGAGAAAAGCGATGGGCTTCCATCGCTTTTTGTATTCTTAAAAACCATTTAGGAAAGGATTTTGATCCATTTCGTGTCCCACAGTTGTTTCAGGTCCGTGACCGCTTAGTACAAGCGTATCTTCTGGAAGGGACAGCAATTTCGATTCGATGCTTTCTAACAGCTGAGCTTGATTGCCTCCAGGTAAATCTGTGCGTCCGATGCCGCCTGCAAAAAGCGCGTCACCAGATACTACAAAGTTACCCGATTTGAAATAATATGAAACGCTGCCAGGAGAATGGCCAGGCGTTTCGTACACCTCAAATTGGAATGAGCCAATTGTTAAATTGCCTTCGACTGAAATAATATCGGTTGCATCTGGAGCCGTAATTTCTCCTAGGTCAAAAAATTTTGAACCGTTTAAATCACTATTATGAAGCCATTCTTTTTCATTTTTATGTACATAAAGCGGGCTAGAGTAGTGATTCATCACTTCATCTACTCCTCCAATGTGATCAAAATGAGCGTGTGTCAGCAAAATAGCCAACGGTTTATACGTTTGTTTTTCTAGAAATTCAACGAGCTGTTTTCCCTGAGCTCCCGGGTCAAAAACTAAACACTCTTTTTTTTCGTTAGCAACGACATAACAATTCGTTTGAATAGGTCCTAGCGGTATACGATGATAGTTCATAATGTATCCTCCTTGTAAAATTTATTTCCGTTATATGCATTATCATACACACATCATCTTATAAATGAAAGTAAGGACCTTTCTAAGCTAACAAGGCGAAAGAAAGATTGGTTTTCATCTCGACAAACGGTTAGAAAAGTTTTACAATTAAAGGGATAAGCTAATGATAGCGCTTTAATTTTAAGTTGCCTAAAGGAGGTTTCTTCGAGTGGGTCTTATGATTATTTTTGCACTAACAACATTGCTAGGCGTATTTGCAGCTATTTCATCTTTTAGAAATAAAAACATATTAGGCATTGGTTTTTCGGTACTAACATTCGGGGTATTCGGATGGTTTACCGTGATGACCATTATACATCACGGTTATCCGGCGGTACATCATTAAAAAAGCCACGCAAAGCATATGCTTTGCGTGGCTTTTCAAATAGATAGATATTCCATTGCCGCAACTAAGATAGCTTTGGTCGGATTATATACGCGTGATATTTCAGATAAAGGCAGCGGATTAATTCCTTTTCCCAGTTCTAAGGTGAACCCTAGCTTTTTCTTTTCTAAAATAAACCAATCCTTAAATCCAGCGTGACTATCAATCGTTTTGACTGCTTTATAACCGCTTACTCTTTCAAAATAACTGGCTATTTCCTCCGCTTCCTTCGGCTCTTCATTCATATACCCCCAGTAAAATTCTTCTCCTTGGGTATGTAAAGCTATCACACAATCAAAATCATGACGCTCAACAAGTTTTACCATTGCCTGCGCTTCAGGTTCAGACAGAGATTCATAGCCTGGAAAGTCCCGATAATGCGGAGCTTTAGGTTCTTTGCGCTTTTTTTCAATTTCCCAATAAGCCGGAAACTGATTGTTTAAGTCTACCCCTCGGATATTTGCTTTCCAGCTTTGAAAATCAGGAAAGTCTCTTCCTATTTTAGAAAGAAAAGACGCATAAGGTTCACTTACAGGAGGACCTTTTAAGACCAGATCTACTCCGTCTGGATTAACAATTGGAACTGTAGAAAGCGTAACTTGATTAAAAAGAGCTCTTGCTTCCTGCCCGTTCAACGCCTGATCATAATGAAGAGCAGCTAAATAATCTTCAACAAACTGTAGAAGAACATTTGTCGTAATCCATTCATTGGCATGAAAAGACGCATTAATATGAACCTTTCTTTCTCCGTTTCCAATTAAAATATGAGGAATCGGCTTTCCGAGCACGCTGCACCCTATCCATTCAAGAGAACCATAGGGGTAGTATGTTAAAAGTGTTTGGATATCTCGTATTGTTCGCGTGTAATCGTAGGGCTTTTGGATATCTACAATTTGCATAATCTTCACTCCTTTACACTATGTATATGTAAAGATTGAAAAGATGCATGATAAAAAAGCGCTTTGACATTTAGTCAAAGCGCTTTTTTATCTCAGTTAGATGCTTGCTTATTATTCAAAATAAGATTTAACTAACCAAGCTCCTCCAATAATTCCCGCATCGTTTCCTAAAGTAGCGATTGCTAATTCAGCACCTTGCGCTACGCGAGGAAATGCAAAACGTTTGAAATAATCTCTTACCGGTGCAAGTAATACCTCGCCTGCACGAGACACACCGCCGCCTAGAACGATTTTCTCAGGGTTTAATGCATTAGCAGAGTTTGCTAGTGCTAGACCTAAATGAAAGGCAACTTTATCTACAACATGCATCGCTAACTCATCTTTTGAACGAGCTGCATCAAATACATCTTTAGATGTAACTTGTCCATTTTGTTCTAACACTGTGCGAAGCTCACTTGGTTTGTCCGTTTCCGTTAATTCTTCCATTGTTAAACGTACAATTCCAGTTGCTGAAGCGATTGTTTCTAAACAGCCGGTTTTGCCGCAGTTACACGGTGCTCCGCCTTCAGGAATAGAAGTAATGTGCCCGATCTCACCAGCGGCTCCATTTACGCCTTGTACAATTTCACCATTTGCAATGACGCCACCGCCAACGCCTGTGCCAAGCGTAACGCAAAGTAAATCTTTTGCTCCGTCTCCAGCACCCTTCCACATTTCTCCAATCGCTGCAATGTTTGCATCATTGTCTACTACAACAGGAAGAGAAGTTTCTACTTCCAAGATATCTTTGATAGGGAATTTTTCCCAACCTAAATTGACAGCTACTTCAATCGAACCGTTTGCAAAGTTGACAGGCCCCGGTGCACCAATACCAATGCCTACTAACCTTGATTTTACTTCTCCAAGATCGTTTAACTTTTTATCAATTGCTTTTGCAATATCTGTTGGAATTTTACGGCCTTGCTCGCTCACATCCGTATTAATTTCCCATTTGTGAATGATTTCTCCATAATGATTAATAAAGGCCATTTTTATTGTTGTACCGCCTAAATCAACTCCAACTAACCATTTGTCATCCATGTTCATTCATCCTTTTTCTCTTTTTGTTGTTTTAACTCTCGACGAAGCAAAAGAATTGCCATTTGGTAATCACGTACATCAATCAAGTTAGACTGATATAACTCTTTTACTTCCGCTTCCATCAGCTCTAAATCAGAAATACGATCGCCCACGTATATAAAAATGCCGAAGGACTTTAATAATTGTTGTACATCATATAACGTATTCATTCTGTCACCTTTATCCTATTTTCTAGGTGATATGATTCATTTATTTTGAGATAACTCAACAGTCATTCAGTCATAAACAGCGGCCGTATTTAACGCCCACTGCTAGGTCTACATATTAATATTCTAGTAAACGTTCTCACAATAGTAAAGTATAAAATATTAAATTCGTCATTCAACAGTTTTAATTTTCTAGCTCTTGCTTCAGCTTTTCGTATTTTTCATTTTGCGGTTCAAGCGCAATTGCTTTATCGATATTTTGTGTGGCCGCTGGAATATCATTCAGTTTCATATTCACCAGAGCTAAATTGTAATACGCCTCATGAAAAGTTGAATCATACTTTATAGCCTGATTCAATTGCTGTTTAGCTGCTTTATAATTTTCAAGATAAAATTCTGCGCGAGCACTGACGAAATACACGTTACTATTTCCTGTTCCTTTTTCAACAAAAAGCTTAATGGCATCTTTTGCTTCTTCATACTGCTTCTGCTGAAGATACGTAGCCGCTACGCTGAGTGCATAGGGTTCATCTTGATAAACAGAACGCTCATGATATCCATAAAAAAGCAGACTTCCTACTAGTAAAAGCGTGCAAATGAAAGCCGGAATCTGAATATACAGCTTTTTTTGTTTCGGTAAACTGACGATGCTTGCAGCTAAAAATCCGCCAACCAAACCGCCAATATGCCCTGCATTATCGACGTTCGGCGCAACAAATCCAAAAATCAAGTTAATTACAATAATGACAATGAAACTCGACCCCATTGTTCGAAAAAAGAAGCGTGGATTTGTTCTTGCTATAAACAGTAAAGCTCCAAAGCAGCCGAAAATAGCCCCTGAGGCTCCTGCGGAAATAGACGTATTCCATATAAAACTTCCTAGAGATCCTGCAAACCCGGCAAATATATAAATAAAGACAAAACGCCCGCTGCCATATATCCTCTCTACAAGCGTTCCTAAATAATACAAGGCTACACTATTCATAAGCAAATGCAGAAGTCCTATATGCAAAATTATAGGGGTAAAAAAACGCCACCATTCGCCTTCCATAATTAAGGGGTTGTATTTAGCTCCGTATTGAATCAGAGTGAGCGTATTTTGTGTACTGCTCTTCCACTCCAGAAATAGAAACATTAAGATTTGCAGCGCTAAAAATATATATGTAAAAATAGGCTTCCCGTATCCAGCTATTTGCTGTTCTTCGCTTTGTTTTTTCTGTACAAAAAGCACAATTTTATGTTTCCACTGTTCTATGCGCTCGGCTTCTTCTTCGGAAGAGAAATTGTCTGCGCTTTCCAATGTAAGATCTAGCCGTTCGAATAGAGGTTCATAAGCGCTTGCTTTCTCTGCCGTTAGTTGTTCAACGTAACTATTCACTTTAGAGGGACTTGGCGCACTTTCTAAGGACTGCTCAGTATAAAACGGATCAAAATCAGCAAAGTAAATCGTGTTAAGAGTAAGCGTTGATTTACCGCTCTGCTTTCGCACATTCTCAGCTCTTTGTAATGCATATAACACATCTTTTTGCTGTTCAACGGCTGATTTAAAATTCCGGCGGACTATGCGGACAATTGACTTATCTTTGCGATGCGAAGATTGAAACCATAGCTCTGAAGCATCAGCTTTCATCGAAATCAACTCATATGAAGAATGGCCAAGCAAATGCTGTGCCAGCTGCAAATAATAAAAATCTTGCCTAGACAAATAGTCACCTCCTCACACTCTCTATATGTAAAGATGGCAGAAACCCAGGAAAAAAGCAACGATTTTCCCTTTTTCTTTTTCTATAAAAAAACACCTTACAGGTCTGTAAGGTGTTTTTTATGTATCTTTCGCTCTTAGCGGAAGACCTGCTTCATTAAACGATCCCGAACAAACGGCAAATTAAAAAATGAACGAACAGCTAGACTGCGGATAAACGAATTTCCAAACAGGGAATTTAAAACACGGTATCTCATTTGATAGCCTAGCGTTCCAACGACTAAAAGCGTAAGTACTAATACAATATGTCTCATTTTCAAGCCTCCTTACGTTTACTTTGCTCCTATGACGAACATTTTATGCTCTTATATAGGTAAAAACAGGATAAGGATTCCGCCTGTAAAAGCAGCAAGCAAAATAGCGGCAAGGTTCACAACATCATTGTTAAAGAAAATGATTCCTTTCTCTTTTATCGTTGGTTTACGACAATGCTCTTTCCGTTCTGTTTCAATACCGCAGCTTTGACAACGAAAGCGAACTTGCACACTTGCTCCAAGAAGAGTGTCTATAGCATTTCCGATGAAACCAAAGCAACCGACTAGCAATATACCACTCAGCGATACATAGGGAAAAGCAAAATAACAAGCGGCAGCAATAAGAAAAGCTCCCGCTGCTCCCGCTGCTGTGCCTAAGAGCGATACGGCTCCTGAGGTACCGGCTTCTACTCTCTTTAACGTCCAAATGTAAAACGGCGGCCTCTTACTAAGAGAGCCTATTTCAGATGCCCATGTGTCAGCATTAGCAGCTGAAATACTGATCATAAACATCCACATGCAAACAGGCGAAGCTGTTGCAGCATATAACAAACTGCAAGCAGCGGCTACACCCCCGTTAGCAAGGACTTGAATATAATCTCGTCTGTCGTGCTTTTCTAGCTTTTCTTCTAATCCACGCTTTTTTTCTTTCTTGTACTTACTACACAACGTAGAAGTGCTAAAAAATAAGAGTAAGAGTAAAAAACCTTGAAGTGAAAAACCGATATAAACGCTCGCTCCTACGATAAAAGACATGCAGGCTCCCGATACAGTCAGTGCTTTTGCCCAGTAGCCTGCTCCTGCCATGAGTAATATCACAATGATCATGGCAACATCAAACGGATTCACAGCAAATAAGCTCCTTCTCTGTCAAAATATATTGAACAGGAACATCATGAGATTCATATGGAACCTCCGAAACGACTTGACAATCAAATGCAAGGCTTAGCTTCTGTCCGGTATAGTCTGTTAAATAACGATCGTAATAGCCGCCTCCGTAGCCGATACGATATCCATTTTTGCTATATACCACGCCAGGAACAAGGAGTAAATCAATTGAAGATTTTGAGACCAGAACCGTTTCTTCAATAATGGGTTCGGCTAACCCGTAGTAAACTACTTCAAGCTGTGAAAAATTCGTAATCTCGTAGAAAATCATTTGAGATGTTGTGGGGTTGCATTTTGGAACAGCTACTTTCTTTCCATCTTTCCAAGCACGTTCAATGATGGGCTTTGTATTAACTTCTTTATTTCTTGAAACCGTAACTGCAATCACTCTAGCTTCTTTCCATAAACAAGTTTCATACAGTTCATTTGCTATGCTTGTTGAATGTGACTCGTGCTGCTCTTCAGAAATTAAATTAAGAACGCGCTTCATCTCTTTGCGCAGATGAGATTTCATTTTAATTCCCCCTATAAAAAAAACAGCAGGATTGTACTCCTACTGCTTACTTTGTTTCACGATGAAGTGTAACTTTTTTAAGTCTTGGGCTGTATTTTTTTAACTCAAGACGATCTGGGTTATTACGCTTGTTTTTAGTTGTAATGTAATTACGGTCACCAGTTTCAGTGCAAGCTAATGTAACGTTTACGCGCATCTATTTTCCCTCCAAACATTATAAACATAAATCAGACTTTAATATAATATCATTTTTCGAAAGGAAATGCCAGTCTGTTTTTTTGAAGAAAGTCATTTAATTTCATTTCTTCACTTTTTCTTTCCTCTTAGAGCCCTGAGCTCCTTCTCCGCTACGCCTTATATATAGATGAAGTTTCTTGAAATAAGCGGAACTCCTTTTATGAGAGGCGTACTTCCTTTCTTTTAAATAAAAGCCATTATTTACACTCTTTGATACTCTTGTATTTTTTCTACAAAATATGCCGACAGCTTCTTGGCAGTCTGAGTGTTTAACGCCTCTGAATAAATATTTAATACAGGCAAGTGACCATCGGGCAAAATAAGCGTCCATTCATGGGGATCATGGTAAATCTTTAAGCCATCAATGACATACACTTGTTTACCGATTGCTTCTTCTAATAGTTTCTTCATCACTTGTTCTTGAATTTCTAGCGGACATGAAATATAGCGCCAGTTCATATAGGCATGGGGGACATATTGAATCATTTCAGAAATTCTACGCTGTTGCACCATAATTAATTCGATCAGCTGACATAAAGCGTACATGGCATCTAACTGAAATTGAACGGGCCCCAAAAGACTAAGCAAGTCACGTTTTTTTGCTTTTGTCCTCATAAATGATTGATTGAGAGATTGAGCAAATGTTTCTAGTGTGGATGAATAGTGTATAGGAATAGGAACGAATGCTACTTTTTTTGTCATGTATACGCTATAAATATAAAGCGACATAATTTCTGAGTCATTTACGCTGCAGCCTTTTTCATCATATAGAGCAAATGTTTCTCCATCTTCTTTAATCTGAATACAAAAAGACAGCTTATTTCGTTTAATTATTCGTTTGATTTCTTCTGTTTTCTCCCATTTGTTTAAAAATAAAACGTGGACACGAAGACGCTTACATAATAATTCGACAACTTCCTGTATAAACGGCGAACAAATTACGCCAATCCGCGTACTGTCTTCTAATAAAACATGCTGATTAATTGATTTTACTAAAGCATCACAATATTCTCCCCTGATATTTCCTATGCTTGTTTCTTTAAGTGAAACAGAAGTTGTTATGTTTGCTTGTTTAGCTTGAAGGTACATCCGCTCAATCTTTTTTTCAATAAGCTGATTAACTAATTGCCCTTTCTTGTCATATATTTCTAAAAAGAGGCCGCTGTTTTTGCTATCCACACCAATGTAAATACCAATCCTCGCTTGTGAAGTCATCATGTAATATCGAAATACCGGAAGAGCTTCTTTTTTAATATCATACACAGCTGAATGATTACTCCGTAAAAAAGAAAAGCATTCTTTGCGAAGTTGAATGGCTTCTCCTTCATCATCGCTTGCTAGACAGAACGCCCCTTGGTGTTTGCATACAAGTAATAACGCATTGTATAGTCTTTCTCGATCAACAGATGAATGTACATACAGGCGACCGTTTTTGAAGATAGAAACATCTGGTTTTACAGAAAGTTGAGGTAGCAATTGATTTTCAGCTACTGTATCTTGGACATACGTAGTCATTGCTTGAACATTTACATAGGGACCTATCGTAGCGTTGTATAAAAACGATTCTGCCCCCACCGTTACGTTTTGAAGCAAAATCGTTTTATCGATTGCAGCATGTGCTTCTATGATACTATTTGTTCCGATAATCGTGTAAGGACCAATTGAAGCACCTTTTCTAATCACCACATTTTCTCCTACGTAAACCGGATCGTAAATAGTCACCCCTTCTTCTATAAGCGCGTCATCTGAGACAATACTTTCCTGTCTATTGCCAAACCACTTCCTCCACAAATCATAGTGTGCTTGACGATAATGGTGGATTTGCCCAATATCAATCCAATAATCTTCCGTTACAAAACTGCACACAGTATGATTATATTCCAAAAGCAGCGGGATAATGTCAAAGCTAAAATCTGTAGGACCATAAGAATTCACGTAATCAAGAACGGATTTTTTGATCACATACACTCCCGTATTAATCAATCGGCTATTGGCCTGTTCGTAGGTCGGTTTCTCTACAAATCCCATGACTCGATGCCCTTCATCTATCGTCACCACTCCATAACCCCGCACGTCGTTTACTTCTTTTGTAACAATGGTCATTTCGCTTTTTTGTTCATAATGAAAATGAATAACGTCTTGAAGATTAATTTCTGTTAAGGCATCTCCACTAATAATAATACAGTCTTCCTCAATAAAGGCCTCTGCTCGCTTAATTCCGCCAGCTGTTCCAAGAGGCTCTTTTTCGATAAAATAAGTAAGCGTCACTCCCCACTGAGAGCCATCCCCAAAGTATTCAATAATTTGTTCATGCCTATACTGCAGCGTAATCCCAATCTCTGTAATTCCATGTTTCTTAAGCAGTTCAATGCTATATTCCATCACAGGTTTATCATAAAGCGGCAGCATAGGCTTTGGAATCGTATAGGTCAAGGGCTGCAGTCTTGTTCCTTTACCGCCAGCAAGTATAATGGCTTTCAATTTTTTGCCTCCCTCCTTTTTTTATCCTGGCAAATGTGATGTTGAAACAGCTTACTTGTATCAATAGCGATTTTTTCCCAGCTAAACATAGTTGTTGCTTTTCTATACCCATTTTCGCTGATTTTTGCAGCCGTTTTTTCATTTTTTAACAAAAATTCTATGCAGTTGATTAATTCGAGCGTATCTCCTCGGGCAAACGTCAGGCCCGTGTCGAAATGTGAAACAATATCGCTTAGACCTCCTGTATCGGCAACGATAGTTGGCTTCTTGGCTACCATCCCCTCTAAAGCCACAATTCCAAAAGGTTCATATAGACTTGGAAAAACAACCATTTTGCAAGCTTGAAGAAGCTGATTTCGTTCGTTATCGGTAATGTATCCAATAAAATACACGTATTTGTCTAATTGCTTTTCACTTACCTGTGTTCGAAACTCATGAAGTAAAGGCCCTTTTCCTGCTACAACGAATTGAACATCTATTTGTTTTTTCTTAAATAGTTCCGCTGCTTCAATAAATAGCTGAAATCCTTTTTCATATACAATTCGTCCAATTGAAAAAATAATAGGGGCCTTTCTAAAATTATATTTCTTTTGTAAACTTTCTTTTAACCGCTCATTTACTGCGTCGACTACCAGCTGCTTGTCAATTCCATTTGGAAATATAGCAATTTTATCTTGCTCTACGTGAAATAAAGTGATTAATTCTTTCTTCATATAGTCGCTGCAGACAATGATTGAGCTTGATTGTCGAATCAGCTCCTCTTCTTGCAAGTGAATTTTCTGCTGCATGTCATTATGAATACCATTATTGCGCCCATGTTCTGTCGCATGAATGGTCGTAATTAGCGGTCTATCCGTTTTATCTGCTAAACATTTTGCAGCGGATGCAACAAGCCAGTCATGAGCATGAATAACGTCAAAAGACAGCTTGTAGCCTAACTGCAGTCCTCTAAGAGCCATAGCCACATTCAAACTGTTTACCCATGTCAAAAAGTCCGGATGATGAGGCTGCAGGCTTTTAACTCGGTAAACGTGAACACCGTATAAACGCTCATATTCCGGCAGCCCCTCTACATACGTCGTTAATACACTAACATGATGGCCAGCTCTAGCTAGCGCTCTGGATAAATCAAATACATGTCGTGCAAGTCCTCCGATAACTAGAGGAGGGAATTCCCATGCAAGCATTAAAATGGAGAGACCGCCTTTATATTGATTTAGTGATAAAGCCGCCGGCTCTATCTCTTTTGTAGGGTATAAAAAAGAACTTCCTGAAAGAAAACTGTTTTCGCTATCCATCCTTGGATTCTCTTCGTGACAAAGAAAATCAAACAGTTTTACTTGTCTTTCGTATTCATCTTTGACTTTTTCAAAATTATAAAGCCAATCGCTGCTACTTAAAAGGAGCCACTGTCGGTAGATAGCATTTACCACGCTAGGATGTTTAGACTCGATAACATCTAGCATCGCCTCTGACTTCTGTACGGTTGAAATAAACAATTGATTGTTCTCACTGACAAATTCGGCGCTTTTTGTTGCACCGTAGAGTGCAAGAGTTTCGTTTTGATGAAACTCTATATCCCTCGCGTAATCTAAAGGATATTGAAATATACCACTTACTGCTTGCATTCGCTGAAAGCCAAGCGTGTCCTTAGCCTTCAAATCCAAAACAGCGCTCGCTTTATTCATTGTTCCTTCCTCAACTTGTTTTCCTTGCTTAGGATATGGAAACAAGATAATGCCAGCAGGCGACTTTTTTAGTTCATCTGTTGATGACTTCACAAAGGTATAGCGCATTTGATGAGATTTTAGGAGCATATCTACTTGATGAGTATACTCTCCTTGCTGTATAAAAAAACCGACGGGCTTTTTTTCAAAAAACTGTTGAAAAACACGTATTGCTTCTGTAATTTGGAGATTTAATGTTTGTTCGGTTTTAAGGGTGGAAACAAACGCGTTCGTTACGGTAGTAGGGATACATTCCATCATGTCATGCTGAAAGAAATATTTGCAGGCTGAGAACAAGCTCCCGTTCCACTTTTTTAAAAAAGTGAGTGCTCTCTGATGCTGCCGGCTTGAAAACTGGTGTAAATATTGAGCGTAACGAGTGTTAAACTCCTCGTCGTTTAATGCGTTCAAAAACACACAAGACATCACAGCTGTTGCACCTATCAATTTCTTAGACTCAATTTGATCTAAAAAAGGGATGAGCTCGTTCGTTACTTGTTCAAACAGGGGATACTCACTCTCTGTTTGAAGTACATGTAGCAACGGACAATGCATATAAGTTAAAAGAATACAGTCATCACTATTCATATTGCTTCTTCACCTGCTCCAAATCATTTGAATATAAGGAATATGTGCTAAATTCATTTTGAACACCCTGGTGAACTTTTACAGGTTCGTACATCCAGCCTAACGAAGTTACATTCACTTGTTCATTTTGTTCTTTCATCAAATAAACTGAATTTGAACGAAGAAGGGAAAAAAAACTTCCTTCTTTATCTTGAATACCAATATCTATTACATACGTGCGCTCACTTTCCAAGCTGTTCATAAACATGAAGTCTTGCTTAGGAGTAAGCCCCTCCATATAATAGCGGTTTGATTCATGGCCGTTAAAATGAAGACCTGTTATATCATACGTACACATAGCTAAATTCAATTCTTCCCACCGTGTCGAAAACATACTTTCTACCATCTCTCGAATATGCTCAGAAAACGACCAGTGAACATAAATACGGGATGAGTCAAGCTGAGTAGCTATACACACATTTAAGTTTTGAATAAGATTAGCAGCCACTGTTTTATCACTTCGTTTCTTAGAATGTTTTTTCTACACATAAATGCCGTATAAACTTATTAACATCTTACCATTCAGAAAAAGTTGCCACAATAAACGCAATTTGTCGATTTGTGTTAAAAATTCAGGTTAACATAGTAATTATAATTTACTAACAAAAAAACCTCTTCGTTTATTAGAAGAGGTTTTTCTACTATTCGTTTAAGTCGTAGCGCTTGCCTTTTACAAGGTAAAATACGCTTTCTGCTACATTAGTAGTATGATCAGCCATACGCTCTAAATAGCGGGCTACAAATAAAAGCTGCGTAATTTGGTTCATAGCCTCCTGCTTTTCTTTAGCAAGACTTAAAAGTTCTTTGATTGTTATTCCGTAAAGCTCATCCACTTGATCGTCCATTTCCGCTACTTTTTTAGCCAACACAAGATCTTCCTCATGATAAGCTTTTAACGAAAGGCTCAACATTTCAATTGAAATATCGTGCATTTTCTTTACATGTTCTAACGGCTTAATTAATTCCTCATTTCCAATTCGTATAGCCGATTTTGCTACGTTAACTGCAAAATCTGCCATACGCTCAACATCCGAAGCAATTTTAATTGCCACAATGATACGTCTTAAATCGATAGCCACCGGCTGCTGCTTTGCAATCAGCAGGATAGCTAGGTCATTAATTTCTTCTTCTAAATCATCAACGTATGAATCGCCGTCGATAATTTCTAGCGCCAGCTCAACGTTACTTGTTTGCAATGCTTCAATTGATTTTGATAGCGCCTCATGCGTTAAGCGCCCTATTTCTAATAATTTTTCACGTAATATCTTTAAATCACCATGAAACTTTTCGCGTACAACCACTCATCCCATCTCCTTGTATGTCTTAACCGAAACGACCTGTAATATAATCTTCTGTGCGTTTATCAGATGGCATTGAGAAGATTTTATCTGTTTCTGCGTACTCTACCACTTCTCCATTTAAGAAAAATGCTGTTTTATCTGAAATACGTGCCGCTTGCTGCATGTTATGTGTAACAATAATAATGCTGAAGTCTTTCTTTAATTCTTGTACTAACTCTTCTACTTTTAATGTCGAAATTGGATCGAGGGCAGAAGTAGGCTCATCCATTAAAATAACGTCGGGTTCAATAGCCAAGCAGCGCGCAATACAGATACGCTGCTGTTGTCCACCTGACAACCCATTCGCATTTTGATTCAAACGATCTTTAACTTCGTCCCAAATAGCTGCTCCTCGTAAACTTTTTTCAACAATTTCATCTAGTTTTTTCTTGTTGCGAACGCCATGAATTCTTGGACCGTACGCAATATTATCATAAATAGATTTTGGGAACGGATTTGGCTTTTGGAAAACCATTCCTACTTGCGTGCGCAGCTCTTCCACATGGTACGATTTATCAAAAATATTTTTCCCTCTATACTCAATTTCACCTGATGTACGAACAATTGGAGTCATTTCTACCATACGATTTAACGTTTTAATATATGTTGATTTTCCGCACCCTGATGGACCGATGATCGCGGTAACTTCGTTAGCATGAATGTCTAAATCAATATTTTTTAAGGCATGTGTGTCGCCATACCATAAATTCAAACCTTTTGTTTTATATACAATTTCTTTTGTTTGCGGAGTATTCACTTTTTCTTTGTTAGTCAATTCCATTGTTATTGCCATTGGATAATCCTCCTTCATCGTCTTTAACCGTTTTGAGCACAATAAAAGTCTCTCTATGTCTATTTAATATCTATTGTTTACTATCAGTGTAAATAAATACGAGAAGCCGAAACGCTTCCCCTTATTTTGATCATTTCTATTAATCCTTACACTTACAGAATAATAGCCGACTATTAATTGTGTTTTAACTCAATGTAAAGCTTTTGTAAATGAAGGTCTATCTGCGTGTTTTTTAGGTAAAAAACTAGTTCTTACGACCCTCAAATTCAATAAAAAACCATATATGTAAAGATTTCCGATAAAAAAAGAAGAGGTAGAGACATAACTAAATTAATTCAATATAAAGATGGGTAAATTGGATAAATAAGCTAGTATGAACTACTTCCGACACCACTATTGATTTCCGTGCAAGGCTTCGCTTTCCACGGGCGGCCGGTGAGCCTCCTCGTCGCTTTCGCCTTTCCCTCCAAACAACCGCTAGAAGCACCTACATACATGAAATCTACGTTCACCCTACCAATAAAAAAATCCGAACGAAGCTGATTCTTAATCAACTTCGTTCGGATCTTACTTCAACTAATATGCTTTTTTCCCAGCCTCTTTAATTGGCGTCGTTTGCAATGACAGCCTGTTGATTCTCTTCTTGATCTTTTACTTCTTGTTCACCTTTTTTCTTTAAATCAAAATAAGTATCGAGCGCAGAACGAGCAAGCTCTTTTGTAATGGTATTTGGTGCACTTGGCACAAATGCCGATGGTACCACGACAGCTACTGCAATTTCAGGATCATTTGCCGGAGCAAAGGCCACAAAGTTCGAATTATTAACTTTAATCGGATCCCCTCCGCTTGGGTTTTTCTCATAGGCTTGTGCCGTTCCTGATTTACCAGCAGGATTATAGTTCGCCGTATGGAAAGCTGCATACCCTGTACCGCCTTGTTCTTGCGTAACGCGCTTAAAGCCATTTTGAACATCTTTAATGTATTCTTCTTTCATCGTGATACGATTTAACACATCAGGTTCAAATGAATGCTGCGTACCGCCAATTTCATCGGTTTTAATCGTTGGTTTTCGGATTTCTTTTACTAGCTGCGGCTTGATGCGATAGCCTCCATTAGCTATTGCAGAAGTATATTGAACAAGCTGCAGCGGCGTGTACGTATCATACTGACCAATTCCTAAATCAAGCGCTGTACCTGGAACATCGCTTCCGCCTTGGACACCTGTTGATTCGTTATCAAGGTCTATGCCTGTTGATACACCTAAGCCGAACTGACTGTAGTAAGAACGCAGTTCGCTGAATGTATCGGGTTTAATCGGTAAAGTCATGTTTTTATGATACTGTAACCCAGCCATAGCCATTACCGTTTTAAACATAAATACGTTAGATGAATATTTTAACGCAGATGAATACGTTAAGGGCCCTAACCCTTCAGCCTCAGCTGATTTCTTAACCGGTGTTCCTTTAATTTTTAACGGTTCATCAACGAACACTGTGTTTGGCTTAATAGCTCCTGAATCTAAGCCGGCTAGAACCGTTGCTCCTTTTACAACAGAGCCCATTGTATAAGATGTTGAAATATTGCCTAATGCAAAATCTTCTATTTTAGGCGCTCCAGTCTTCTTATCAACGGTGTATTTTTTACCTGCCATTGTTAAGATTTCTCCTGTATGAGGATCCATCATAATCACAAAAGCACGGTCTAAAAATTGCGTTCCCTTCATTTGCTTTTTGGCTAAAAGCTGCTCCGTAATTTGTTTTTCTACCGCTTTTTGAAGCTCCATATCAATAGTTAAAACCAAATCACTGCCTCGTTCACCTTTAGACACTTGAATTGTATCAAGGAGATTTCCTTTATTATCTGTTACATATTGGACTTTTTCTTTTTGACCGCTGAGCTGAGCTTCGTATTGCTTCTCTAAATAGCTCGTCCCAACTTGGTCATTTCGGCTATAGCCTCTTGACAAGTAATATTGCACTTTATCTTTAGGCAGTCCCTCGTTGGCAGATGATACATTTCCAAGCAAAGTACGGAGAGTACTGTTTTCTGGGTATGAGCGATCCCAATACGTCGTTGTATCAACACCTGGAAGTTCATCTAAGTGCTCACTTACAACGGCATACTCTTCATTTGTCACACCGCTTTTAACAATTTGGGGCGTGTTAGAATAACCTGCCTCCATTTGGCGCTTAATGGCAAGAACTTCTAAATCGCTCTTTAAACTTTCTAAATCTTTTTTAGAAATGCGGTCTAACTGACGTTGATACAGTTCGTCATCAGTCATTTCACCATCTTGAACTTTTTTGCGATCAGCTTGCGTAATTTTCTGCTCCGCTTCTTTAGGGTGAAGCATAATCCAATAATCCTTCATGTCGCGTTCTGTAATTTTTACCACGTTTTTAGCATCTTTATTCTTTCTATTTTCTGGAACATCAATCACATTTGTAGTGTAAGGAACATCGATCATAGTGGCTAACTTTTTAGCGATGCGCAGCCTTTCTTCAGCTGTATTTCCTTGAAAACGAGTATATGTAATCGTATTTAAAGAGGTATTATCTACAATTACGCGGTTATAACGATCGTACATTTTCCCTCGAGGAACAGGCGTACTGACTGTAACGTCCTGAGTTTTTTCGACTTCTCGTTCGTAATTCTCACCGTAAACAATTTGAACAAGTCCTAACCGCAAAATTAATACGGAAAATAGGGCAAATACGGTCAAGAAAAGTAAGTTCACACGAAAAGGCACGTGACTTTTTCTTCTTTTTTTCTTTTTCATACCAACACCTACACTTTATAAAACATATATACCATAACACCATAAAATCAGATATTTAGCAAATAAATAGACACCTGACAGGTGCCTATTTACACAACGTATTTATTTTAAAAGAAAAGCGAGACATTTTCCATAGTGCAAATGAAGGAGCTCACAATACTCTAAGCTGGAGACTCTCCATCTCCTTCATTTAATACTGGAGGAGTAACAGTCGTTTCTTTTTTGTGCAGAGGCTGCGAGATATGTCTCACACAAAAATAAATGATCGTATGCCCTGCTCCAACAATAGCTAATAAAATAGGAATACTTTTTGCTTCATCAAAAAATAGTACAGCTATTAAAAATAAAGATATGGAAACGACGCGTCCAATATTCAGAAATACTTCTCTAACAACAATGTATTCAATTCTTTTTGAAACAACGTCTTTTGCTCGTCCAATCACATCGTATGTTAGAGAAATGAATGGAACCAACAAAATAGGATAAGCAATGGCAATACAAACAGCATATATAATTAACTTTGGATACGATAAGTTAAAGATAAGCAAAAAGACTGCTCCATAGAGAAGGAGGCCCCCTGTGAAGATAAATCGAAGACGATTTTTTTGCTTAATAAATCTTGAGGCAACATAGTAGCCTACAAACGCAACCGCTGAATTCACCAGTCCATATGTTCCTAATGCTAATTCACTTCCCGTCGTAATAAATACCATGACGGATACAACAAAAATGAACGTACCTTCACGCAACCCTTGAAAGAAATGAGCCTGCAATATTCGATTCCAGTCTTTATTGACTTTTCGTTCAGCCCATACTTCTTTAAATTTGTATACTCCTTCCGCTGCGCGTCTTGTAATAAAAAAACTAAGCACAACGGCACCGATAAACAATAGCAACGATACACCAAACACAATTTTATACCCAAGTGATTCATACAAAGCGGAAATAACGAAGCCCGCTCCTAAAGGACCAATCATCCCTGCAAAAGAGTTTAAGATCCCTAAAAATCCATTAAAAAAGTCTCTTGTATCAGGTTCTGTAATTTCAAAAGTTAGCACATTAAAAGCTAGCCAATAAAAGCCATACCCTATACCCAGCAGTCCACCAAGCAATACTAAATACTCGGCTGCGTTAGCTCCACTGACTAATACAGCGATATAAAAAACAGCTAAAAAAGATACACCTAACCTTAAAACCACAACCCGGTCAATTCGTTTGGCCCATTTACCTGCTAAAATAAACGTAAGCGGCTGAAGCACCACTACCGCTAAATTATAAATAGCGAGATCTGAAAATTCGCCTGATTGCTTCCACAGATAAATGTTAACAAACGAATTGGAAATTGAAATAGCCAAGGCATAAAGACCGCCTATAATTAAAAGCAAAAGTAAATCTTTACTAACTTCTACATCTCCAACTACTTTTTTTAATAAAGGCATATCAAAAAACTCCTTTTCTCTTCTACACCTAGTGTGTGAAAAAGAAAAGGAGATATGTAAAAGAATTGGAAAACAAAAAAGCCAGTAAAGGTAATAATTACTTTACTGGCTCTTAAATACGTCTTCAGCTTATTTTGCAGCGTCGTAACGTTTAGCAACTTCGTCCCATTTTACAACATTAAAGAATGCTGAAATGTAATCTGGACGGCGGTTTTGATAATTTAGGTAGTAAGCGTGCTCCCAAACGTCTAGACCAAGAATTGGCGTTTTGCCTTCCATTAATGGGCTATCTTGGTTTGGTGTGCTTGTTACTTCTAATTGGCCGTTGTTTACAACTAACCAAGCCCAGCCAGAACCGAAGCGAGTTTTAGCTGCATTTGCAAATTCTTCTTTGAATTGATCAAAGCTTCCGAATTTGCTAGCGATAGCGTCTGCTAATTCACCAGTTGGAGCACCGCCGCCGTTAGGGCAAAGGATTGTCCAAAATAATGAGTGGTTCGCATGACCGCCACCGTTATTGCGTACTGCTGTACGGATATCTTCAGGAACAGCATCTAAGTTTGAAATTAACTCTTCAATACTTTTGCTTTCTAAATCCGCTTTACCTTCAACAGCAGCGTTTAGGTTTGTAACGTATGTGTTGTGATGTTTTGTGTGGTGAATATTCATTGTTTCTTTGTCGATATGTGGTTCCAGTGCATCGTATGCATAAGGTAGTTCTGGTAATTTGTAAGCCATGAATAATTCCTCCTTCAAAATATGTAAGCATTTTGGCGCAAAAGCACCATATACGTTTAGATTAGCAAATTTACCCTACTGTTTCAAATAAAAAGTACCTAATCCATGATTTATATTTACCTATTTCCCATTCGCTATTCTTTTAAACATAAAAAAAGCTTCTTTTTCTCAAAAGAAGCTTTGAATAAACAATAGTATGGCGGAGGAAGAGGGATTCGAACCCCCGCGGGCTTTAACACCCCTGTCGGTTTTCAAGACCGATCCCTTCAGCCGGACTTGGGTATTCCTCCAACCCTATAAATGGTGGACCCTGCAGGACTCGAACCTGCGACCGGACGGTTATGAGCCGTCTGCTCTAACCAGCTGAGCTAAGGGTCCCCATGGCTCCACAGGTAGGACTCGAACCTACGACCGATCGGTTAACAGCCGATAGCTCTACCACTGAGCTACTGTGGAACAATATGAATTATGTATGTCACAAATGTAAATTGGAAAATAGCGGCGGAGGGGATCGAACCCCCGACCTCACGGGTATGAACCGTACGCTCTAGCCAGCTGAGCTACACCGCCATGGCTCCACAGGTAGGACTCGAACCTACGACCGATCGGTTAACAGCCGATAGCTCTACCACTGAGCTACTGTGGAACAATATAACATTTACTAGCGACATTAAAAATTTAACATGTTTCTAGCCTAAAGTCAATATATTATTTTAAAACAGCGTATAAAAAATAGGCAATCATCAGCAGTTGAATAAATCCTTTTGAAATAGCGCCACTAAAAAAGCCAATAACCGAACCTACTCCAATTTTTACTGCGTTGCTAATGGTGGTCCGATGAACAATAAGTTCTCCTACAATCGCTCCGATAAACGGCCCTAAAATAATTCCAAATCCCGGAATGACAAACGGACCCACAAGCAGCCCAACTGTACTTCCCCAAACACCTGCTTTAGTGCCTCCGAATTTTTTCACACCAATAATATTAGCTATATAGTCTGCTAAAAAAAGTGCGACAACTAACAATCCTTGTATCACCCAAAATAACCAGCTATAGGAGCTAAAATCATAAAATAAACCGTATATAACAAATCCTAGAGCTACAAATAGCACGCTTGGGATGATGGGATAAACCAACCCAACAAACGATACAACAAAGCTAATGATAATTAATGCCCAACATAAAATAGCCATGCCCGCACCTATCCTTTTTATTATTACTATTTATCATACAATAATCACTCCTATAAAGAAAGAGCTTGCACGATAAGTCCTTCCTTTATTTTACTTTCGAATACCTCTTCAAATAATGATTTTCGAGTGTACCTCTGTAATATTAACAGCACGGTCCTCAGGCTGCCCGTAATATCTCCAAAAACAATGACAGCAAAACCTGTACATATAAGTCTATTTGAGTATAAGATGTGCTTTGACAAAACGCTCCATCGCATCATTATAATTGGTAACGGTTTCTAAAATCTATTGTAAACCTTAAATTTCCGCTATAAAATAAGGTATAATCAGAATTTTCAATAAGAGGAGGTTTTACAATGAGCATGCTGAAAAAGATGGCATGGAGCTTTACTTCCTTCAAAAAAATAAGGTCGCTTCGCTTTGAGCATACGAATAAAACAATTGGCTTTGTTCTGTTTTTAACATTTATTTCTTTGCTGCCTACATTTTTCTTTATGGCTTTGACGATTGTAAACGGCTATCATATCGCTACTACAGATCTCCCGAAGTCTGTTTCTTCTTTTTCTATTTCAAATTCACAGCTTACGTCAAGTCAACCTTTCACAAAAAAAGTAAACGGTACCGCTTTTATCTTAAATCCCTCACAGTCTATTGAACGGTTTCATTCCCCTGCTCATGCAATTGGTTTTTTAAAGGATGGAATTTACATCACGACTAATTCACAAACACAAACGTATTCATATGAGTTGCTAAACTGGCATCATAAAGATAAAAATGAACTGTTAAACTTGCTGCACGAACAAAAATTTTCTTTATACATACTTGTCCCTATCGCTACGCTTTTACTGTACGTATTAACATCTGGACTAAACTTCCTTGCTATTACCTGCCTTGCTTACCTTGGAAAACTGATTGGACTCATTACTAAAAAGCAGCTACCTTTCAAACAGCTATGGGCACTGAGCGCTTATAGTACGGTAGCCTTCACGCTGCTTTATACGCTTTTTGAAGCTTTTTCTTTGTCTCTAGCAACACATAGCTCTCTTTACTGGATAGGAACGTTCTTCATTTACTTATTGCTCGTCACAAGGGTTCCTATAAGAAAAAAGATAAAACCTAATAAAGCGATTGAAACATAACGAAATGAATCCAATCAACCGCTAGAAGCACCTACATACATAAAATCTATGTTTACCCTGCCAATAAAAAGCTCCGAACGAATTTGATTCTTGATCAAGAATCAAATTCGTTCGGAGCTTCTTCAACTAACATACTTTTGTGCCAGCCTCTTTATTTCTGTACAACTTTTCTTCTTCCCATTGCAGAAGAAAAAATTTTCAACTGATACAAAACCCACAAACCTCCTGCTGCGAGCAGAATAAAGCTATAAATAAACATCAGCCTTTCAGCATGCATCCACACTTCAAAAACAACAGGTCCCAACGCTACTCCTAAAAATCTCACCGTTCCATAAATGGATACAATGAACCCTCTTTCTTCATCTGAAGCCGCTGAAGTAATCATCATATTAATACACGGAAGAACAAATCCTAAGCCGCCAAAGGCGACTGTCAAACAAAACATCAGAATAGGAAGCGTGTAAATAAGCGTTAATATTCCAAACATCACGAATAAAAGAATCATTCCTACTACCATTAATTTTTTCATGAGCTCTACATCCGTTTTAATGCGCTGACCCGTCCAATAAGAAACGAACGTCATCGCCCCAAGAGGAAATAAAAAAGCGGTTCCTTTAAAAAAACCGTCTATATGATACGTTTCCTCTATTAAGAAAGATAGATAATATAAAATGCCAAATAATAAAAACAACCCCAATCCCCCCACAAAAAATAAAGGAAAAAGCGATTTTCTTTTATCATAGACAATCCCAATAGCTCTCTTTAAATATTCTTGAACAGATACTGATTCCGAGCCTGTTTTTGCTTCTCTCACGTATATGGCTATACCTACTAAAGCAGCACCTGCAGCTAAAGGATACACAAAAAATGCGGCATACCATACGACGAGTGCCGCCGTTGCTCCAATTATAGGTGCAACCACTTTTCCTGCTCCGTTATACACTTCTAAAAGCCCGAGGACTTTTGCCCTTTTTTCACCTATAAATACATCTCCAGTTAATGCCATTGCCAACGTTGTAGTACCAGCAGCGCCAATCCCTTGAATCACTCTTCCAGCCATCAATACAGCAAAGCTTCCAGAAGAGAACGAAGCGCTACTAGCAGCGATAAAACTACCGATTATCATCACGATGAGCGAATACATAATTAATTTTTTACGCCCATATCGGTCTGATAAAATTCCTACCGCAGGAATACATAATGCAGCTGGAATCGAAAATACACTCAGTATCAAACTGGTTTGGACTCCACTTAAGTGAAGCGACTTTTGAATGCTCGGTAGCAGGGGAATGAGCATGGAATTCCCCAATACCATGATTAAAGGCAATAAGCCTAATGAAACAATCATTAATTTTTCCTTCAAATTTCTTTCTCCAATCATATTTAAGTAAGACAAGCATAGGCTTTACACATAAGCAAAAGAATGAAGGAGGAGCATAATGAAAAAGCTATGTGCATTAGCCGCTTTCGCTTTTATCGGATATATTTGTCATTATGACATTAAATACGGAACCATCCCTACTGCTACTGAAGCAGTTCAAGTCAGCAAAGCGCAGCCTGCAGAAACAAAAGCCGCCAGCTCTTCTTCCACCTATACAAAAATAAAAATTAAGCCAGGCGATACAGTTTTGTCCGTCATTGAAGAACTTACAAAAAAATCGTTACCGGTTTCTATGAACCAAATGATTACAGACTTTAAAAAGTTAAATAACGGTACAGCACCTGAGGATATTCAAATTGGAAAAACGTATAAGTTCCCTATTTACAAGTAATGACAGCATTCTTCTTGTCAAGATGGGATAGTCATTGTTAAAATAGCTAAGGTAGTACTTTCTACTAGTTATTTTGTTCATAAAGAGTTATTCTATTAATGAATTCAAATTCTTGATTTCATTTTGAAGGAGAGATTATCACGTGAGTGAAATTATACATCGTACAAAAACACGCCCGGTTAAAGTTGGAGATTTAACAATCGGAGGCAGCAACGAGTTAGTTATTCAAAGTATGACAACCACTAAGACACATGATGTTGAAGCAACGGTTGCAGAAATTAAACGTTTAGAAGAAGCAGGATGCCAAGTTGTTCGTGTTGCTTGTCCAGACGAGCGCGCAGCAGATGCAATCCCTGAAATTAAAAAACGCATTAACATTCCATTAGTTGTAGATATTCATTTTGACTATCGCTTAGCGTTAAAAGCAATTGAAGGCGGAGCGGATAAAATCCGTATCAACCCAGGTAATATTGGACGCCGTGAAAAAGTGGAAGCTGTTGTAAATGCTGCAAAAGCTAAAAATATTCCAATTCGTATTGGAGTTAACGCCGGTTCACTTGAAAAACGTATTTTAGATAAATACGGCTATCCGACAGCAGATGGCATGGTAGAAAGTGCACTTCATCACATTAAAATTTTAGAAGATCTTGATTTCCATGATATCATCGTTTCAATGAAAGCATCGGATGTTAACTTGGCAATTGAAGCTTATGAAAAAGCTGCTCAAGCATTTGACTACCCTCTTCACTTAGGGATTACAGAATCCGGAACATTATTTGCAGGAACTGTAAAAAGTGCAGCAGGTCTTGGCGCTATTTTATCTAAAGGAATTGGAAATACATTACGTATTTCTTTAAGTGCGGATCCTGTAGAAGAAGTAAAAGTTGCGCGTGAATTGCTAAAATCATTCGGTTTAGCTTCCAATGCTGCAACCCTTATTTCTTGTCCAACTTGCGGACGCATTGAAATTGATTTAATTAGCATTGCTAATGAAGTTGAAGAGTATATTTCAACTGTAAAAGCACCGATTAAAGTAGCGGTACTTGGCTGCGCTGTAAACGGTCCTGGTGAAGCTCGTGAAGCTGATATCGGGATTGCAGGAGCACGCGGTGAGGGTCTTTTATTCCGCAAAGGTGAAATCGTACGCAAAGTTCCTGAAGAAACAATGGTTGAGGAACTAAAAAAAGAAATTGATAAAATTGCTGCTGAATATCACGCAAAGCAAGAAGCTGAAAAAGCTGCAGCTAAATCATAATAAAAAAAAGCGAGGCGCATATGCGCCTCGCTTTTTTTATGAAAAGAACGGTAATATAAACGTACCGACAATAATCGATACAACTCCGATCCCTATTGCCCATGCTCCTAGCGTAAGTGCTCCTTTTCTGCGTGCGATAAACCCTAGAATAATCCCAGCGGCACCAAGAATAATTGGTAAAAAGAATAGTGAAAGAATTGAAAGCACGAGTGCGAAACGACCGTATCCCGTTCCTTCTCCTCGTTCAGCGACTTCATGATTGCGATTGCGATCCACATCTATTACTTCACGCTCTGCATGAGGCTCTCCTACTCGGTAAGGAACACCTACTTCAGCTGCAGTTTCTTCCATGAAATCAGCTTCATATACATCTTTTCTACGCCTTTGTTCTTCATTCTCCATGCTTAATCCCTCGCTTTCGTAAATAAGGAGCATTTATAGTATCTGAATGCGAGGGAAAATTATAAGTGTCAATCTTATACAGCTGTTCATTCTCTTACAAGAAACAAATATAGACGCAATCACTAGGCCGTGGAGTGATCATTACGTCTTGCCAAAAGCGTATAAAAAGTATTACTGTTTCTCTTTGAGCTTTATGTTACACTAGACAAGAATAATTAAGCACCTAGGTAGAATAAACGTATTAAAGGAGTGCACGTAGTTGACGAAAAAGTTTGGAATTGACATTGATGGAACTGTTACTTCTCCTGAAACTTTTGTTCCTCATTTAAATAAAGCCTTTAACTTAAATTTAACACTTGAAGATATTACAGAGTATGATTTCAGCCCTTTTGTAAATGTATCACCTGCAGAACTGGGGAAATGGTTTAAAGCAAATGAACGGTCTATTTACGAAACCTCTCCACTTGCAGACGATGCAAAAGCGGTTTTGCAAAAATGGCATCAAAAGCACGAATTATTCTTTATTAGTGCAAGGCACGATAAGCTATTGGACGTCACGGAAGAATGGTTTCAAAAAAATGAACTATCGTTTCATCACATTGAGTTAGTCGGCTCTCATTTTAAAGTTGAGACAGCAAAACGATATGATGTTGACATCTTTTTTGAAGACAAACATGATAATGCCTGTGAAATCAGTGAAGAATGCAATATTCCCGTTATCTTATTTGATACTCCTTACAATCGCTTACCTGTTCCAAAAGGAGTGGTTCGCGTATACAATTGGCTAGAAGCAGATCAGTGGGTAGCCAACTGGTTAAAAGAACAGCAAAAATAAAAAAAGAGAGGTGCTTAACGCCCTCTCTTTTTTATTGATTACATTCGATACATTGACCGTAAATCTCAAATTTATGGCCTGTAATATTATATCCTCTCAAATCCTCGTTTACGTGTTCCATCGGACAAGCTTCAATTTCTTTTGTTTTCCCACAGTCTAAACAAATGAAGTGGTGATGATGATGAGCAGTTGCACATTTAAATCGAAAGTGCTTTTCGCTCGAAAGCTCCGTCGTTTCAAGTACACCTAATTCCACAAATAATGATAAATTACGGTAGATTGTATCAAAGCTCAGGCCAGGATAATCAGGCTTCATATATTCTAATACATCTTTTGCTGTTAAATACTTGTTTGACTTCGAAAACAAAGAAAGCATTTCTTCACGTTTTCCTGTATGTTTATATCCTTGATCTTTTAATAAATGAATGGCTTCAGTTAAATTCATTTTTGTTTCCCCTTCCGTCCTTTATTAATCATAATAGATATGATTAAAATAACAACAGCAATGACAACAATTGTACCGCCTGGTGCTAAATCCAAGTAGTACGCTGAAAATAATCCGCCTAAAACAGATATTTCACCAAAAATTACCGAAAGCAGAATCGTTTGTTTAAAGCCTCTAGCTAAGCGAATGCTTGCTGCTACAGGAAGAGTCATAAGAGATGACACTAATAAGATACCGACGATACGCATCGATACAGCAATGACAAGAGCAACCATCACAATAAATAAAAAGTGCATCCACTTCGATTTAATCCCAGAAGCAGAAGCGTGCTCCTCGTCAAAAGATAAAATAAACAATTCTTTATATAAGAAAAAGACAATAGCTATGACAAATACGGCTATGACAACAACTGTCCAAAGATCCGAACGACTCACCGCACTTACGCTTCCAAACAAATAATTCATTAAATCATTATTAAAACCGTCCGCTAGCGAGATACAAATTGCACTAATACCAATTCCGCCCGATAAAATAATCGGAATGGCCAGCTCTTGGTAATGCTTATAGACGCTTCGAAGTTTTTCAATAAAAAGAGCGCCTGTAACGGAAGATACCATCCCTAAATAGACGGGGTTCACTCCTTGCATAAACCCTATTTTCTGACTAAGAAGCAAGCTCGCAGAAATCCCCGCTAGCGTCACATGACTTAACGCGTCTGCAATTAAAGAAAGACGTCTTACTACGATGAACGTGCCCAATAAAGGAGCTAAGACGCCAATAATCATACCGGTTAAAAATGCATTTCGTAAAAACTCAAATTGAAATAAACTGCTTATCATACGTGCTGCCCTCCATGATGATGATCATGGGTTAACACATGAACATTATGACCATAAAACATAGATACGTCATGTTCACAAAGCTGTTCGAATTCTTTGGCATTCCCATGAAAGTGTAGAAATTTATTTAAACAAGCAACGTGGGTTACTTTTTCTGAGACAGTGCCAATATCGTGAGTAACAAGCACAAGCGTAATTCCTTTTTCTTTATTTAACTGTTCAAGAAGCTCATAAAAAGTGTACACATTTTGTGCATCCACTCCGACTGTTGGCTCATCTAAAATTAACAGCTCGGGTTCACTTACAAGCGCGCGCGCAATAAAAATTCGCTGCTGCTGACCACCGGATAGCTCTCCTATGTTTCGATTTAAAAATTCGCTCATCCCCACTGCTTCTACCGCTTCTTTCACTTTTTGTTTATGAGAAGCATTCATAAAGCGAAACAAACCTAATTTTGAAGTAAGACCCGTGGAAACTACTTCAAAAACGGTAGCAGGAAAGCCGCTGTTGAAACTATTCGCTTTTTGCGATACATATCCAATTTTACTTCGTTCTTTAAACCTTCTCTGATCTTTTCCAAATAAACGAATTGCACCTTGAGATGGTTTTTGCAAACCAAGCAAACATTTGATTAGCGTTGATTTTCCAGAGCCATTTGGACCAACGAGACCCAAAAAAGCTCCTTTTGGAATTGAAAAACTTATATCTTCTAATACATTCACTCCATCATATTGAAATGATAAATGATCAATTTCAATGATATCAGGTGTATTCATATGCGCCTCACCATTCTTTTTTTATATTTCTCCATACAAAAGAGGGCACGGTTTCTATCGTATACTCCGTTACCCATTTACTTTCTCAGAATCATTACGATTTAGTCATTAATGTAGTATACAGGATTGTCTTTTATTTGTAAACTAAGCCGTTTCACTCCTTGGCTTTCTTGCCTCCGTAAGTTCATCCGGCTCAAAATGTTGTTTTATTACACAATATAGTCACATCTTTCTTTTTTATTCATAAACTGTATATGACGAGGAGGTAATCATATGAAAATTGTACAGCAGATTGTCAATAAGAAAGTAAACAACATTACCCCGAAAGAGCTTTTAAAGTATAGCAAACAATACAACATTCCCATTACAGATCAGCAGGCACACACCCTTGTATCCGTCATTAGACAGCAGCCCGTAAATATTTATAACCTTGAAGAGCGCCGAAATTTAATCAAACAAATTGCTCAAGTAACAGATCGTGAAACTGCCAAACGAGTGAACGAATTATTTCAGCAGTTGATGTAAAAGAAGAGGTCATGTCTATAGACATGACCTCTTTCAATCCCATATGAAATTACATAAGCTTTTGTTTTAGCTCTGAATCAAAGCTTTGTGCACGAATCATATCAATTTCCAACTGATATGGCGCTTTTTTATTTTTCTTATCTTCTCCCACATAAGGAGTTTCTAGAATTTTAGGAACTTCTTTAAACGCTGGGTGATGAACAATATAATTCAGTGCACCAAATCCGATTTCACCAAATCCAATGTTTTCATGGCGGTCTTTTCGAGCACCGCGTACATTTTTACTATCATTGATGTGAAGCACTTTAATTCGCTGTATTCCTACGGTTTTGTCAAATTCATTTAATACACCGTCAAAGTCTTGAACGATATCATAACCAGCATCATGTACGTGACATGTGTCAAAACAAACGGAGAGCTTTTCATTGTGCGTCACGCCATCAATAATTTGGGCAATTTCTTCAAAGCTTCTTCCACACTCTGTTCCTTTTCCAGCCATTGTCTCAAGCGCAATTTGAACTTCTTGATCAGCTGTCAACACTTCGTTTAAGCCCTTGATAATTTGCTGAATACCGGCATCTGCTCCGGCGCCCACGTGAGCCCCTGGATGAAGAACAATTTGCTTTGCGCCAAGAGCATGGGTGCGCTGAATTTCAGACGTTAAGAAATCTACTCCAAGCTCAAATGTTTCGGGCTTTGTTGTATTTCCTAAATTAATGATATAGGGAGCATGTACAACAATATCTGTCATTCCATGCTCTTTCATATGCAGAAGACCAGCTTCAATATTAAGCTCTTCAATCTTTTTGCGACGAGTATTTTGTGGAGCGCCTGTATAGATCATAAACGTATTTGCTCCGTAAGAAGCTGCCTCTTCACTTGCTCCTAAAAGCATCTTTTTGCCGCTCATTGATACGTGAGAACCAATTTTCAACATTACTTTTTACACCTCTAACCTATTGCGATTAACGATTGTTGCGTCTTTCACTACGCTTTTTCTTTTGCACATACTTTGTAATTTCACGAGCACGTTTTTTCTTGTAGCCAGGCTTTACTTTCTTCGGCTTTTGAATAAAGCGATGTGCCTCTTCTCCCACTTCATCCGCTTTCTTCACACGCTTTTTACGGCGGTTACGGTCATCGATGGAAACCCATTCTTGCTTTTGAAGATCTTTGTTTACAAACTCGATTCCCATTTTCTCCAGCTTATTTACTGCATCTTCATCTTCCACATCGAAGATTGTAGCAGCAATTCCAGAATGACCGGCACGAGCTGTACGTCCTACGCGGTGAATGTAGAAATCTAGATCTGAAGGAAGCTCAAAGTTAATGACGTGTGAAATTCCTTCAATATCAATACCGCGAGCTGCTAAATCTGTCGCTACTACGTATTGAAATTCTAAATTATTAATTTGCTTCATCATTTTCTTACGGTCACGAGGAGATAAGTCTCCGTGAATTCTTCCTACCTTTAAGCCTTTAGACAGTAGGTCATCTGCTACTTCGTCCGCCATTTTCTTTGTATTTGTAAAGACGATAGCTAAATAAGGATTATACGAAATAAGCATATCATGCAGCAGCTTAAACTTGTTACGATGACGTAGTGGAACTAATACATGCTCTAATTTAGCCGCTGCTGCTTGCTTCGGCGAAACATGCGTAAATTTTGGATTTTCCATGTATTTTTTTAAGAATGGCTTTAGTTTTTCAGGAATAGTTGCTGAAAAAACAAGCATCTGTAATTTTTCAGGCATATTGCTTGCCAAACGGTCCACATCTTCTAAAAATCCCATATCAAGCATTAAATCAGCTTCGTCTACTACTAACGCCTTTGTTGTATACACAATTAACGCTTTTTCATTTACTAAATCAAACAAACGAGCCGGTGTTCCTACAACAACTTGAGGCTGCTTCTTTAATTTGTCGATTGTACGCTGCTTATCTGTACCGCCGATAAAACATTTTGCTGAAATTTCTTCTCCTTCAGCACTGTGTTTTGTTAGCTTTAATACTTCTTGATAAATTTGAGAAGCAAGCTCACGAGTTGGAGCGGTAATCACAACTTGTACTTCTTCTTTTTTAGGGTCTACCTTTTCAAGTAAAGGCAATAAATAAGCGTGTGTTTTGCCTGTCCCTGTTTGGGACTGACCAATTACACTTTCCCCTTTTAAAACAGAAGGAATTAATCGCTCCTGAATCTCTGTAGGCTGATAAAAACCTAATTGTTTAATTGCTTCTATTAAAAATGGTTGAAACTCAAAACGTTCAAAGTTTGTTTTTTCCATAATAGTCTCCTTTTTTACATTCACGTTCATCTTTTAAGGCACAATATATGATTATAATCGATTTTTCCTTCTGTGACTACTTCTCATTCATATTACTAAAACTTATTACCTGTTTCAAAAACATTTTATCGCGAGTTGCATACGATAGTAAAAGAAAATCTACTTTACTAAAGGAGGTGCGTCCTTTGCTACAGCGAAGACCACCATTTCCACCCGGTATGCAAAGAAGAATGATGCCAGGAATACCACCGCAAAACGGCTTTGGGCAACAACCTGGTAACTTTGGCCAATTTAATCCATTACAGCAGTTCCGTAACTTTGCCCAGCAAACAAATGCTCAACAATCATTTTACCCGAATCAGCAAGGCCTGAACCGTGGAGGAGGTAACTTCTTAACTCGCCTATTCCGAAGAGGCGGGAATAGAAACATCCCCTTTCAACAAGCAGCTGCTGCTGCTCCTCGAGGTTCTTTGTTTTCTGGCCTTTCAGGAGCCCAAGGTGCTGCAGGAGCGACTAACTCTTCTTCCCTGCTTGGAGGTTTGCAAGGATTAACGAACCCTGCTAACTTGAGCTCCATGATGGGGAATGTTCAGCGAGTATTAAAAGCTGCGGAAACGATGGGACCTATGATTCAACAATACGGACCTCTTGTCAAAAATGCTCCTTCTCTATGGAAAATCTATCAGGCCTTGCGCTCAAGTGATGACACAGATGAAGTACTCGAAGCAGAAGGAACAGAGGTTTCTGAAACTGATGAAAGTAAAGACAGTAAGGTTTTATCAGCAGGCGCAGAAAGCACGGATTCATCCGATGATGAGCTGGATTTCTTCGAAGAAGAAATTGAACTTCCCTCTAGAGATCGGGTGTCTAAACCAAAACTTTATATTTGATAAATCTGCTGATTCCTTAAGGAAATACAGTGAGTTAAAAAAGAATATCTTTGTATTCTTCCTTCCTCTTTTATATAATAGAAGCGAGTTGAATTGCTCGTCAGGATTATGATGAGGAGGAAATTGAAATGAAAGTTATTAAAATTGCACCGCGCGGCTATTGTTATGGTGTAGTAGACGCAATGGTCATTGCACGAAACGCCGCTTTAGATAAATCATTGCCTCGACCAATCTATATCTTAGGAATGATTGTTCATAATAAACACGTTACAGATGCGTTTGAAGAGGACGGCATTATCACACTGGACGGTGCTAATCGCCTAGAAATCTTAGACCAGATAAATGAAGGAACCGTTATTTTTACTGCGCACGGAGTATCTCCAGAAGTAAAAGAACGAGCAAAAGAAAAAGGCTTAACAACAATCGATGCTACATGTCCGGATGTTACAAAAACCCATGACCTTATTCGCCAAAAAGAAAAAGAAGGTTATGACGTTATTTATATTGGAAAACGAAATCACCCTGAGCCAGAAGGTGCACTTGGTATCGCACCAGATATCGTTCATTTAATTGAAAAAGCAGAAGACGTAGCCGATTTAAATATTCAACGTGAGAAAATCATTGTAACAAACCAGACAACAATGAGTCAGTGGGACGTTGCAGAAGTAATGGAAAAGGTAAAAGAAAAATATCCGCACGCTGAAGTTCACAAGGAAATTTGTTTAGCTACACAAGTTCGCCAAGAAGCTGTAGCCGAGCAAGCAGGTGAAGCAGATGTTACAATCGTAGTAGGAGATCCTAAAAGTAACAATTCAAACCGTTTAGCTCAAGTATCAATGGAGATTGCCGGCACTGAGGCATATCGTATTGGTGACATCTCAGAGCTTCAGATTGAATGGTTGATGAACGCGAAAACCGTAGCTGTTACGGCAGGCGCATCTACCCCTACTCCAATTACAAAAGAGGTCATCAATTTTCTAGATCAGTTCGATCCGGAAGATGAAACAACATGGACACGTGAAAAAAGCGTACCTCTTTCAAAAATTTTACCAAAAGTTCGAACAAAAAAATCGTCTTAATAGATGCAAAAGAAGGTGTTGACATTCGTCAACACCTTCTTTGTTACATAAACGTAAATGGGTTTGTGTCTACTTTTGAATCAAATACTTCACACTCAAAGTTTTTCGCATTAAAAAGACTGTTTAATACACGCGTTACACCTTGTCTCATGACTTTTTCAACATGATGACCAGGATCTACAACGTTTAATCCCATTGCCATTGCATCATGCGCAACATGGAAGTACAAATCACCTGTTACATAGGCATCTGCTCCGCTAAATTTTGCGTTTGTAATATATTTGTTTCCGTCTCCGCCAAGAACAGCTACTTTTTTCACAGTGGCATCCATAGACCCTACTACTCTGACACCATCTACATCCAATGCTTGTTTAACGTGATCGGCAAACTGTTTTAACGTCATCTCTTCTTTTAACTTACCAATTCGTCCAAGTCCAAGCGTTTCGCCCGTTTGTTCCACTGGATAAATGTCATAGGCTACTTCTTCGTAAGGATGAGCACTGAGCATGGCACGAATAATTTTATTTTGTTGACCTGCTTCAAAAATAGTTTCAACCTTTATTTCATTGACACGTTCTAGCTCTCCTTTTGAGCCAATGTATGGATTGGCTTCTGAAGAAGGTTTAAATGTGCCTTCGCCTTCTGTTGAAAACGTACAGTCACTGTAAAGGCCAACATGTCCAGCTCCCGCATCACAAATAGCTGTGCGCACTGCTTCAGCATGATTTGAAGGAACAAATACAGCAAGCTTTTTCAGCTCAATAGACGTTGTTGGAACCAGCACTTTTGTCTCTTGTAGCCCCAATGCTTCGGCCAATAAGTCATTTACTCCGCCTTTAGCTATATCTAAGTTTGTATGAGCAGCATATACGGCAATATCATGTTTGATGCATTTCTCTAAAATACGCCCTTCAGGACGATCTGTAACCACTTGTTTTAGAGGTCTAAAAATAGGAGGATGATGAGCAATAATCAAATCCACTTGTTTTTCAATCGCTTCGTCTACGACGGTTTCAAGAACATCTAACGTTACCATTACTTTTTTTACAGGCTTGTTTAACGTTCCAATCTGCAAACCAATTTTATCTCCTTCAACCGCTAAATGCTTGGGAGAAAATGATTCAAATGCTTCAATTACTTGAAATCCGTTAGGGATTTTACTCATTTTAACGCCTCCTCAATTAATGAGATGTCTTGGGTAAGTTTTTGAAGTTTTACTTTGCTTTCCTCTGATTGAGCCTGCTCCATTTGGCTGACAATTTGTTGAAGATGATTTAGTTCATGCGTCCACTTTGCAATAAAAGCAGAAGAGCGCTTTTCTTTTAAAATAGGGCCCATTAACACACCGGCTTCCACTTCACCCTTATAAGGAGCTAAGGCGTTTCCAGGTTCAGCGACGATGACTTCATACATACGACCGTCTTCTTCGATGATTTTTTCATCAATGATTTCCCAGTTATGTTGAATCAACCAGCTGCGAATATGATGTGAACCAATATTCGGCTGAAGCACAAGTCTTTTGACGCCTTCTAATTTCGCCTTTCCTTCTTCTAAAATCATCGTAATAAGCGTTCCACCCATTCCGCAGATTGTAATACAGTCTACTTCATTCGGTGATATTACTTCTAGGCCATTTCCTTTTCGAACGTCAATAACGTCCGTTAAGCTTGTTTTTTTCACCTGCTGAATAGCAGATTGAAGAGGACCTTCTGTAATTTCTCCTGCTACGGCACCGCTAATATATCCATTTAAATAAGCAAAACACGGCAAGTACGCATGATCTGAGCCAATGTCTGCTATCTTTGCTCCCAAAGGAATCGACTTTACTACTTCTTCAAGTCTTGTTGATAAGTTTAATTCATTCATTTTGTCACCTATTCTCTATGTGATTACTGTTCATTATTTTAACATAGATAGCTGCATGATTCCTATTTCTCTTCATGTTTTCATTCTAGCCGAATGCGTATAAAAAAATCATAAAAAAAAAAGCCTGCTTTATAAATGAGCGGCTTTCCAGAAAATCATGTTTCTGAACTCTATTTAATTTCTGATACCCATTTAGCCATTTCCTTCGCTTTTTCCGGAGGAACCAGCCCGGCCGGCATGTTTCCTTTACCGTTCACAACAATATCTGCAATTTCGTCTTGAGAAACTTTTTTCCCAATTCCTTTTAACGAAGGACCTACTCCACCTTGATACTGATCACCGTGACAACCAATACAAGTTTTTTGATAAATTTCTTCTGGTTTAGCTGAAGCCTGCTGTTCCGCGCCACCGCCTTCTTTTTCAGCCGCGATTTCTTTTGCATTGTTCAATCCGTTGAACGAAAGCGTTAACATTAAAGCAATCCCAATTACCGCAATTAATAAAAATGGTATTAGCGGATTTCGCTTCACTCACTATACCCCCTTTATGTATTCCCATCCCTAGAAATAACAAAATAGTATAAGCACTTTTATTTTACTTGAAAATGCTCATAAGTGAAAGGGTTTTATTTACATAATTAACTAATTTCTTATTACTTATCTTAACAGCCAATTTGCCTTGCGATAACCGAGCGCTGAATTTCTGAAGTTCCTTCTCCAATTTCTAAAAGCTTGGCATCTCGTAAATACCGCTCCACGTGATACTCCTTCATGTAGCCGTATCCTCCATGAATCTGAACAGCTTGACTGGCTACTTCCATACAAATTTCAGAAGCATACAGTTTACACATAGCAGCTTCTTTCGTAAATGGCTTTCCTTGGTCTTTTAACCACGCTGCTTTATACACCATATTTCTTGCTAACTCAATTTTCATCGCCATATCAGCTAATTTAAACTGAATCGCTTGAAACGATGAAATAGCTTTCCCAAATTGCTTTCTTTCCTGCGCATATGACAGTGCTTTTTCATAAGCCGCTTGAGCGATTCCAACGGCCATTGCGCCAATTCCAATTCTTCCTCCGTCGAGCGTCATTAGAAATTGTTTAAAACCTTCTCCTCTTACACCGAGTAAATTCTCTTCAGGCACTTCAACATCCTCTAAAACGAGTTCAGTTGTATTTGAAGCATGTAGACCCATTTTCTCGTAATTGTCTATTACAGTAAAACCTCGAGCTTCTGTAGGCACGATAATAGCTGAAATTTCTTTTTTACCTTCTGTGCGATTTGTAACAGCCGTTAAAGCTAAAAACTTTGCATAGCTGGCATTCGTAATATAGCATTTACTTCCATTAATCCTAAATGTTCCATCCTTCAACACTGCTTCGGTCTCCGTTCCCCCCGCGTCACTTCCTGCGTTCGGTTCGGTTAAACCAAACGCTCCAAAAGATTCCCCAGAGCATAAAGCAGGTAGGTACTGTTCTTTTTGCTCCTTTGTTCCGAATAAATAAATAGGTGCCCCCCCGAGCGAAACATGAGCTGAGTATGTAATTCCTGTAGAGCCACAAGCTTTACTTAATTCCTCTACGACAATAGCAAAACTAACCGTATCTGCTCCTCCGCCTCCATACTCTTCAGGAAAAGGAAGACCCATTACACCAAGCTCACTTAACTTTTTAAAAACATCAAGCGGAAATTGCTTACTTCGATCGCGCTCTAGTGCATTCGGTGCTACTTCCGCCTCTGAAAACTCTCTGAGCGTCCGTTGAATCATCTTTTGTTCATTGGTTAATTCAAAATTCATTTTTATTCCCCCTAAAAAAATGTATACGCTTACATTATTTAATTATAATTCATTTTTGTAAATTTTCTCAACTTTTAAAACGTTTTAATTTTTTCATGTTATAATAGAGAAGTACTAGTCAAAGCATGAATAAAATGATAGCGATTCCATTTTTCGGATGTTTAAAAGGAAGTTGAACAGCTTATGCTCTGGAACAAAAGAATATAAAGGAGCATTTGCAAAACGAAGGACAATTCAGTAAAATATATGAAAGAAGAAAAGTTGGTAAAAAAATCAATATACTTCTTCAAAATGCGTTTTTATGAAATTTATTCCATAAAAAATAGATAGCCCCTTTCCTCTAGGAAAGAAGCTATCTCATAAGCGTTATTTACGCTTTTATCTATTCTAAGAAATCTTTTAAACGTTTGCTTCGGCTAGGATGACGAAGCTTACGAAGCGCTTTAGCTTCAATTTGACGAATACGCTCACGCGTTACGCCAAATACTTTTCCTACTTCTTCAAGCGTACGCGTACGTCCATCGTCCAGACCAAATCGGAGTCTAAGAACATTTTCTTCGCGATCTGTTAACGTGTCAAGAACGTCTTCTAACTGCTCTTTTAATAATTCATATGCAGCATGTTCAGAAGGTGATGTTGCATCTTGGTCTTCAATGAAGTCACCTAAATGAGAATCATCTTCCTCACCAATTGGTGTTTCAAGAGAAACCGGCTCTTGAGCAATTTTTAAGATTTCACGAACTTTTTCTGGTGTTAAGTCCATATCTTCTGCAATTTCTTCAGGAGATGGTTCGCGACCTAAATCTTGTAGAAGCTGACGTTGAACACGAATTAGCTTGTTAATCGTTTCAACCATATGAACGGGAATACGAATCGTTCTCGCTTGGTCAGCAATTGCACGAGTAATAGCTTGACGAATCCACCATGTCGCATACGTACTGAATTTATAACCTTTGCGATAATCAAATTTTTCTACCGCTTTAATAAGACCCATGTTTCCTTCTTGAATTAAATCAAGAAACAGCATACCGCGCCCAACATAGCGTTTAGCGATACTTACAACAAGACGTAAGTTTGCTTCAGCAAGACGACGTTTCGCTTCTTCATCGCCTTCTTCAATACGTTTTGCTAAATTGATTTCTTCCTCTGCTGACAATAAGTCAACGCGTCCGATTTCTTTTAAGTACATACGAACTGGATCATTAATTTTCACACCAGGAGGTACACTTAAATCATTTAAATCAAACTCTTCTTCTTTTGACAGTTCTTGAATATCGGGATCGGCATCGTCATCATTTGCTTCAGATTCACTCATTACTTCAACACCTTGTTCTCCAAGGTATTCATAATATTCATCCATTTGATCGGATTCAATTTCGAAGTTCGACATACGCTCTGCAATTTCTTCGTATGTGAGTACACCACGTTTTTTTCCGATTTCGGTCAATTGATCTTTTACTTGTTCAATTGTTAAATCTGAATCAAGTTGTTTTGATTGAGCTGATTTTTCAGCCATCAGATCCCCTCCTTCCAAAATTTTAAGGAAAACCTTCTAAAAGTGGGACTAATACGCAATATCGTTTATTTTAACGTTTTTTTCAACTGTAAAATTTCCATTGCTATTGTCGCAGCTTTTAAATAATCTTTTTGACGCTCTGCTTCTTGCTTTTCTGCTTCTTTTTTTTCTATCGCTACCCTTTGTGGATAAACCAATATCGTTTGGATATAATCATTCAAAGCTTGCTCCGACAATTCATCATTGATTGACATCATCGCCAATTCTGAAGCTAGACTAGACAACGAAGACTCGGGCAACCGTTCGATAAATCCGCTCGGATTAGGCTCGTGTCCTTCCTCGTAATAAGCATACAAATATAGAACAAGCGCACGATGTTCCTCGACATTGAACTGACCTTGAAGTCGGTCTTGAATTCTAAATGCTACATCCTTATCTTTCAACATATGAGCGATCAAAAAACGTTCTGCATTTTGATAAGCCGGTAATAAGCTTTTCTTTACGACTGGTTGTCTATTTATATTATTTCGATTTGGAGAATCATTATCCTTTTTCTTTTTTTCAGTTCGATACACTTGATACTGCTGTTCTTTAAGCGCATCTAATGAAATGGAAAACTCTTGGGCCAATTGGCGTAAATAATGATCTCGCTCTACGGCTTTCGTAAGGAGGCTTATTTCTTTCAAAACGTCTTCAATGTACTGCATACGTTCAGATTCATTTTGTAGATTTCGTTTTCGGCGGAGATACCTCATTTGAAATGCCATAAAGGTCAAGCTGCTATTAATAACATCATTTTGAAACTTCTCTGCCCCGTATTCTTTAATATAATCATCCGGGTCATAACCATCCGGCATCACAGCAATCTTAACGGTACAACCCACATTTGTTAAGATAGCAGTTGCTTTGTGCGCTGCTTCAATTCCGGCAGAATCTGCATCATAGCAAATGATAACGGACTCTACATTTCGGCGAATAATCTTGGCTTGTTCTTCTGTTAAGGCAGTTCCCATTGTTGCAATTGCGTTCGGGCACCCCGCTTTAACAGCCGAAATAACATCTGCAAATCCTTCAAATAAAATAACCTGCTGATTTTTGCGTATATGTTTTTTAGCGCGGTGAAAGTTGTAGAGTGTGCGACTTTTGTTAAAAATAGAAGTTTCGGGACTGTTTAAATATTTAGGCTGCCCTTTTATCTCTTTTAGCAGGCGCCCTGAAAATGCAATTGTTTTGCCTTGCAAGTCAGCAATAGGAAACATAATTCGATCGCGAAAACGATCAAAGTACGTTTCATCTTGGTTGCGTTTAATGATTAAACCTGCATGTTCCATCTCTTGCGGATTAAACCCACGTTTTGTTAAGAACTTACTTACAAATTCCCACGAATCTAAAGCAAAACCTATCTCAAATTCATCGATAATTTCTCGTGAAAACCCTCGATTTATTAAATAATCATAAGCATCTTGGCCTTCTTTTGTATTTACCAATAAATGATGGTAAAATTTCTTTAAAAGCTCGTGTGCTTCAATCATTTTATTGCTAGGCTTTTGATTATCTTCTTCATGAGGATGTATCTCATGTTCGAAAGGAATATCTCCTTTTTCAGCAAGCTGCTGAGCTGCTTCTGTGAAGGACAGTCCTTCTAATTCCATTATGAATGAAAATGAATTCCCTCCTGCACCGCATCCAAAGCAATGATAAATTTGTTTATCAGGCGATACTGAAAAAGACGGTGTGCTTTCCCCATGAAACGGACAGAGTCCAAAATAATTGCGCCCTTGTTTTTTTAGTTGTACATAATCGCTTATGACGTCGACAATATCTACTGAATGCCGAATACGGTCGATTACTTCATCAGGAATTCGATTTGCCATAGTAACAGCTCCGTATTTCATATAATATTCTTCACTAAGTGCTAAATTCCTGCAAGTTTCGACAACATTTTTTCAAAAGCTTGAATGAAATGCTGGCGATCTTCTTCACTAAATGCCTTTGGGCCTTTAGTATGACGCCCTGACCGTCGCTCTTTTGCAGAAACATAGCGAAAGAAAAGCACCGTATTCATTTCGTCGTCATTATAGTACTTTCCACGAGGAGACAGTGCGTAAACCCCTCGACTTACTAACATGCTTGCTAAGCCAGTATCTTGAGTTACAACAATATCCTGCTTGACTGCGTGATTTAAAATGTATAAATCTGCGGCTTCCTTTTCTGCATCCACATAGACCCATTTTCCTGGTGTAGGATTTGTTTGCATGTGAGCATAGGAAGCAACAAACACAAGCTCGATGTCATATGTATGTGTAAGTTCAACGATTTCTGCTTTAACAGGGCATGCATCAGCATCGACAAAAACTTTACTTTTTCTTTTGCTATAACTCTGTATTCTACATCCCTCCAGAGATTCCTTCTAACAATTTGTTATTTCCTGTAGATGGCATTTGTCGAATACTTTTTTCGATTTTGACTTGACTTTTATATAAATAGTTTATTCGTTCTTAACAAAGTCTAAACCTAAAACTATTCTTTTTTATCACAATTTTTTATTATAATATAAACAACCTATATTTTCTATACAAAAGTCACTTGTTTTTAAAAGTTCTGTCATATTCATATTACGTATATCTTCTTAGGCTTACAGTCTATAAACATAAGAAAGCAATCTCCTTTCTGTCACGCACAGAGGAGATCCATCGTTTATTTCTTTTTGATGGTATTAAGAATGATACCAGCTGTTTCTTCTACGGCTCTGTTGGATACGTCAACTACTTCACAGCCAATCTTATCTACAATCCCTTGGAAAAATTCAAGTTCTTCTTTAATACGGCCAATATTAGCATAAATTGCTTTATCGTTTAGCCCAAGAGACTTCAAACGCTCTTTACGAATATCGTTTAATTTTTCAGGACTAATAGTAAGCCCTATACACTTCTCAGGTGATACATGAAACAGCTCTTCTGGTGGATCTACCTCAGGTACAATTGGAACATTGGCTACTTTCAAACGCTTGTGTGCTAAAAATTGAGAAAGAGGTGTTTTAGATGTTCTTGATACACCGATTAATACGATATCTGCTCTAAGAATACCTCTCGGATCACGCCCATCGTCATATTTCACTGCAAATTCAATCGCTTCTACTTTCTTAAAATAATCTTCGTCTAATTTTCTAGCCATTCCAGGCTCATAGCGAGGAGAAAGTTGATAAGAAGATTGAATTTTATCAATTAAAGGTCCAATAATATCAAATACCTCTACCCCGTTCTTGGACGCTTCTTGAATTAAAAATTCTCTCATTTCGGGCTTTACTAACGTAAAGCCAATAATAGCGTTGTTCAACTTCGCTACTGAAACCACTTCTGAAAGTGTTGCGATGTCCTCTACGTAAGGTACTCTTTTAATTACAAAGTCCGTCATATTGAACTGGCTTGATGCAGCCTTTACAACTAGTTCAGCTGTCTCACCTACAGAATCCGAAATGACATAAAGACATGGGTTGTTCATATTTTGTGCATCCCCTTTTTAATCCTTTTTCACTTATAATACTTCATCGTTTGCTAATGCTACTAGTAATTTTGTAATATTTGTTTTGGTAATGCGTCCCACCACTTCAAAATTGCCGTCTCCCTCTTTAATAACGGGCATAGCATCAATCTGTTTTTCAATTAAGATCTTAGCAATATCAATTAACAAATCTTCGCGATAGCAATATGTAATGTTGGGCATTCTCGTCATGATAATATGAACAGGAATAGATGTGAGCTCTTGCTTTCCGATACTTGCGCGCAATAAATCTTTACGCGACAGTACTCCCACTAGCTGGGATTTCTCATCCACTACAAAAAGGGTCCCCACGTCTTCTAAAAACATTGTACAAATAGCATCATATACCGACACATTTTCGTTCACGACTACCGGGATAGACTGATATTCTTGCACCTGTATTTTTTTTATTTTATCTGTAAGAAGCTGTGCTCCTGTTTTACCTGTGTAAAAGTAACCGACGCGCGGTCGCGCTTCTAAATAACCAGCCATTGTTAAAATAGCCAAGTCCGGTCTTAGTGTTGCCCGCGTAAGGCTAAGCTGATCTGCAATATGCTCGCCTGTAATAGGGCCTTCGTCTTTGACAATTTGCAAAATTTGTTCTTGTCGTTTGTTCAGTTCGATTGTACTCACCACCTAATCATTAAATGTGACATACTATTTATAAAACATTATATACTTTTTAAGCAAAAGTAAAAGCTATAACTTATTAATTTTAGCATTTTATCTTTTTAGAATGCCGTTTATTTTACCACGGCTTCTCAAAAAAAGCAGGCATTACGCTTACAATAAGCGAAACTATCCCTTCGCTCCACAGTAAAAAGGGTGTCCTCTACACACTACGAGGCACCCTAGCGACAGCAATTCCTTGCATATCACTGATTATCTTTTCTATTTCTCATCAGAGAGCGATTGTTTTAAAGACTCCATCTGATTCAAAAACCGCTTTGTTTTTAAAAACAATCCTGAATATTCTTCGTAATATTGATCAATTACAAACTTTAATTGTTTTTTTGTTTCAGGCTTAACAGAAATAGAACCTAACCGCTTTAAATCAATGTAATAAAATAGTCTTAATAGTTTAACCGTCATCGGACTAATTTTCAAATGATAAGGATCTTTTTCTAAGCATCGATGACAAATAAACCCGCCTTCTCGAATGGAAAAATGAAATGTTCCTTCACCTCGATGGCAGACTGCACATTCATTTAATGTAGGATGAAGACCTAGAACGTTTAACATTTTCATTTCATAAATAAATGTTAAGATCTCTGCATCATACTCTTCGTTCATATAATGAATAGTTTGGTGCAGCAACTCAAATAGAAATGGATTTGGTTTATTGTTCTCAGTAGCTTTATCCGTTAATTCAAGAATATAAGAAGCATACGCTGTTGTGAAGATATCTTCGCGTATGCTTCTCATAGATGAGATAACTTCTCCTTGATGGAGAGTACCCATTCCCGAACCTGCTTGTATAAAAAAGTATCCATACGTAAATAATTGTGTGACGGAAGCCAAGCGACTACTGGGCTTTTTTGCCCCTCTTGCCATGAGACCCACTTTTCCGAGTTCACGTGAATAAATGGTGACAATTTTATTTGATTCACCGTAATCATTCGTTCGAATGACAATTCCTTCACACTTTTTAAACAATCATCATCACCGCCATCTTACAGAAGGCTAAGACAAGGGAGAATTGAGACTTTCGCTGTTGTCCTCATATGTTTCGGGTCTTTCTTTCACTTCATTTTCAAGTTCCTTAAAAATGAGATAAGTATCAATGCTACCTGTTTGTGAAAAAATGTTCCAAGTAAAATTCAACATAGAACTCCCACCTTTCTAACCATAAAGATCAGATACATATTTCAATTCCTTATGTTTAGAATAGCCTTCCGACGTAAAATCATGTAACACAATTTTTTACAAATTACCTTCTTTTATGAAGGGATATAAATCAATGCAAACAAGAACTTAAATGATTAGTATTCGTCTTCTCTAAATCCAAAGTCACGAAGATGCGACGCTCGGTTTCGCCAATCTTTTTGCACTTTTACCCATAGTTCTAAAAATACTTTTGAACCTAAAAGGGCTTCAATGTCTGCTCTTGCTTTTCTTCCTACCTCTTTTAACATCTTTCCTTGCTTTCCAATTACAATGCCTTTTTGTGAATCTCTTTCGACGATAATTGTAGCGCCGACGTAAACAGCACCATTATCTCGTCTTTGCATAGAATCCATCACAACGGCAATAGAATGAGGTATTTCTTCCCTCGTTGCATGCAGTACTTTTTCACGAATCAATTCCGTAATAATAAAGCGCTCTGGATGATCTGTTACTTGATCTGCCGGATAATATTGCGGACCTTCCGGCAATCGCTGCTTAATTTGATCAAGCAAACGCTCCACGTTATTTCCTTGTAAAGCTGAAATTGGCACAATTTCAGCAAAAGGATATAAGTCTTTATAATTCGTGATAATTGAAAACAATTCGTCTGGATGAATTTCATCAATTTTATTAATCACAAGGAAAACAGGCGTTTTTGTATCCTTTAAACGCTCAATAATAAATTCATCGCCTCGACCTAAGCCTTCTGTTGCGTTAATCATAAATAAAATTAAATCTACTTCTTTAAGCGTATTTTGCGCTACCTTCATCATAAAGTCGCCTAATTTATGCTTTGGTTTATGAATTCCTGGTGTATCAATAAACACAATTTGCGCTTGATCTTCCGTATACACACCCTGAATTTTATTTCTAGTTGTTTGCGGTTTATCACTCATAATCGCAATCTTTTGACCAATTACTCGGTTCAAAAAAGTTGATTTCCCTACGTTTGGTCTTCCAATAATTGAAACAAAACCTGACTTAAATTCATTATTACTCATGTAAATCCTCCGATGAAAATGCTCCTGGAAGTAATTCTTCCACAGTTAATTCTTGTATGTCATTTTTTAAATTGGTTAATATAACTTTCATTTCTTTTGGACAAAGCTCAGAGATTACTTGTCTGCATGCTCCACACGGAGAAACAGGACGATCAGTATCAGCTACTACAGCAAGTGCTGCATACTCTTTATCTCCTTCTGAATAGGCTTTAAATAAAGCCGTACGCTCAGCACAATTGCACATGCTATAAGCTGCATTTTCAATGTTGCAGCCGCGATAAACCTTTCCATCTTTCGTCAATAAAGCTGCACCAACTTTAAATTTTGAATACGGTACATAAGCCATTTCACGAGCTTTTTTCGCCTCATCAATCAGTCCGGTCTTATCCATTTATCCGCTCTCCTTTTGCGCTTCTACATGTCTTTTAACTTGTCCTTTTTTATTATACCACGGGGGTGTAAAGAACCAAAAAGAATCCTTTTTAAAACAAATACTTTAAGAAAATAACTCCTCCTATAAGGACAGCAAAACACGCATAGACCAACACCGCGGCTGCGGCTGCATCTTTTGCGTGTTTTGCTAGTATGTGATATTCAGGAGAAACTAAATCGACAACTTTTTCAACTGCTGTATTCATTAACTCCAAGCTGAACATGCCTGCAATTAGAAGCAGCACAACCGTCCATTCACCAGCTGTAATTGACAGCACGGTGCCTAAGAGGAGGACGATGAAAGAAGCTGCTATGTGAATTTGCATATTTCTCTGTGTTTTACAAACATATATAAACCCTTCTATTGCATAACCAAAGCTACTGACAACTTTAGCTATCCCCTTTTTATCGCGAGAGTCCATATTGTTCTAAAATATCTTTTTGACGTGTAAACATCTCTTTTTCATCTTCTGATGTTTCATGGTCATATCCAAGCAAGTGCAAGAAACCGTGAACCGTCAAGAATCCTAGCTCCCTCATAAACGAGTGATTGTATTCTTCTGCTTGCTCATGAGCTTTTGGAATCGAAATGACAATATCCCCTAGGACCCTTGGCATCTCATCTCCGATAATTTGCATTTCATCTTCGCCCATTTCTTCTAGCGCAAACGATATTACATCCGTTGGCTGATTTTTATGGCGGTATTGATGATTGATTTCTTGAATTCGGTCATTATCCACAAATGTAACGGATACTTCTGCATCCTCTTGCAGATTTTCATATATAGCAGCAGCTTCAAGCAGCTGCTCAAGCTCTTTTTGCTGTTCTTCACTCACTTCGTTTGTTTCATCAATAAAATCAATAACTAAACTCATACCTTCACCTTCTCTTTTTTTATCTCTGGATATTCGATTCGGGAATGAAAAATCCCATTTAAAGTTTCACATAGTGCTTGGCGAATTAACTCTAGCTCTTTGAGCGTTACGTTACACTCGCTAAGCTGCTCATCCTGCAAGCGGTCTTTAATAATATTTCGCACCAAGTTCTCAATTTTTTCCGGAGTCGGATTGGACATTGACCTTACGGCTGCTTCTACACTATCAGCTATGCAAATAACCGCTGCTTCTTTCGACTGAGGCTTTGGTCCAGGATAGCGATATTCTTTTTCATCAATTTTTTCTTCTGTCTGTTCAAGTGCCTTATGATAGAAAAACTTAAGCAGGGTCGTTCCGTGATGCTGCTCTGCAATATCTACAATCTCTTTTGGAAACTTATGATTTCGCAAAATGGTAGCTCCATCTGTAGCATGTGCGATTATAATATTTTTACTAGTCTTCGGACTTAGTTTATCATGCGGATTGGTAATATTCATTTGATTTTCAATAAAATACTGCGGTCGCTTCGTTTTACCAATATCATGGTAATAAGCTCCGACTCTCGCTAATAAACCGTTAGCTCCTATCGTTTCGCACGCCGCTTCAGATAAGTTTGCCACCATTACACTGTGATGATACGTTCCAGGTGTTTCGGTTAAGATTTTACGTAATAGCGGATGATTAGGACTCGATAATTCAATCAGCTTCATCGTAGATAAAATGCCAAATCCACTTTCAAAAAACGGAAGCAAGCCTATAGTTAAAACGGAAGCAATAACACCAGATGCAATTGACATCATGCTGTAATAGCCAAGCTCTACAGTGCCGATTTGGCCATTTTTAATAAAAATAATAGCAAAGCTGATAATTACGTTTACCATAGCCACAAATAGACCTGCCTGTAAAATCCGTGAACGCCTGTGCTGTCTGCTTAAAAATAAAATAGCAGCAATATTGCTAATTAAAAAGTAGATCCCAATGTTCATATTAAACGAGGTTGTCAATTCACCATTAAAAATAATGCTTCCACAAATAGCAAATACAATGCTTGATAAAATAGCAATGCGTTCATCCATTAAAATTCGAATCAGCAAACCTCCCACCGCAACAGGAGCTAAGAAACCAATTTCCGATAAATCAATTTGCTGAAACAAGCTTAAGATTTTCATGAGGCCAATCGTAATGGTTGCTACCAATACATACAACAGCAAGGGCTGATATGTCTTGGTGTGAAATTCACGTAAATAGTAAATGAGGCCCGCTATCATCATTACAATCAGCAAAGCTAACCCCGCAAAAGGCTGAATAGATCCTTTATTATTCAACAATCCCGCGAGCTGGAGCTGACGATATATATCAGGATTAATAAGCTGATTTTCTTCTACAATAATCTGGCCTTGTTTGATTCGGACAGGCTCCACTTTTTCCACAGCTGCTTGACGGTTTTCAGCTGTTTTTTGTGGATCATAAATCACATTTGGAATGATAGCGAATTTAGCAATTGCATTCATTGAATCCTTTAGGGAATTGCTGACATTGGTGTAAACAAGCTGACTTTCTACCTGGTCTTTTTTCTCTTCTACATCGCTAATCTTCACTTGATCTTTCATCACATGATGAACGGCCGTGACTACAGCATCTTTTGCAATCGATAAATCACTGTTAGAAGACTGAAGCAGCTGCTTAATGGTATCCTTTGGCAAGTTTTTTTGAATGTCTTCAGGAAGCTTGTCCTCTAGCATTTTTTGTTTGGTTTTTAATACGGCATCGATACTGTCATCTTCATGATCTTCTTTTTCATATTCTGTATTAACTTCCATCATCGCATCAAAAATAGATGCAACAAGATCGACTTGGTTCTGTGCGTATTCTGTTTTTTGTGTATACACATCTTCAACGGCTTGTTCTGCCTCTGCCCGTTTTTTCTCTGTACTCTCTTTATCTTCAATGGTAACGGGTGAGTAAATGGTTTGCGGGGAAATAGACAGTAATCTGAGATCTAATTCCTGCGGCTTTACATTGCTATACATAGACGCAAACATCATTACACCTAGCAAGGCATATAACCCAATTTGAATTAACCGTAATCGCTCGATCTGTGCCATTGTTTGCTTGATTATCCGAAACGTTGACACAAACGTACCCCCTTTTACAAAAAATAGACCCTATTAAGAAAGGGTCTTTTGGTCAGCTTGTTCGTACGCTTGAATGATGCGTCCCACAAGTGGATGGCGCACAACATCTGACTGTTCTAGATGAACAAATGAAATACCTTTAACATTGGTCAGGATTTTCGAGACAGCTGCTAGACCAGACTGAGCTCCTTTTGGTAAATCAATTTGTGAAATATCTCCTGTAATCACCATTTTGGACCCAAATCCTAGTCGTGTTAAAAACATCTTCATTTGCGCCATCGTGGTGTTTTGCGCTTCGTCTAAGATAACAAACGCATCATCTAGTGTACGACCTCGCATATAGGCAAGGGGTGCTATTTCAATAACTCCGCGTTCGATTAGGCGTTGCGTGTGTTCTGTTCCTAATACATCATGTAATGCATCGTACAGAGGCCGCAAGTACGGATCTACTTTTTCTTTCAAATCTCCTGGCAAGAAGCCAAGACTTTCACCTGCTTCAACAGCAGGACGTGTTAAAATAATACGCTGTACGTGACCATTTTTAAGAGCATTAACGGCCATGACAACGGCTAAATACGTTTTACCGGTACCAGCAGGCCCAATTCCAAATACCAAATCATTTTTCTTAATAGAAGAAATGTATTGACTTTGTCCTAATGTCTTAACACGAATAGTCTTACCTTTTACATTTTTACCAATCTCTTCTTCATATACATCTTCAAAAAACTCGAGAGAATTTTTCTTAGCTAATTGAATCGCATACACAACATCTCGTTCAGATATGGAAATATTTTTTCGGATAATGTTCAGTAACTTTTTAAGCATTTCTTCCACTAGCTGAACATTTTCTGTACTTCCCGAGACTACAACAGTCTCACCTCTTGAAATGATAGAGACCTGCATTTCTTCTTCAATTCGCTTTAAATTCGCATCTTGTACGCCAAATAATGAAATGGCTTCGTTTGAATCATCAAGTTGTACGTTAATTGTTACTAGCTGTTCTGACATTCATCAATCTCCTTGAATAATTGGTTGAGTGTTCGCAATATTTTCTATAACTTGGTAATGTATTGATAATCTAACTTTACCATTGTCCTGTTCTTGGTGCAAAACTTTTTCACCTTTTATTTTAGCATCCTCACCTAAAGTTGATAGTAATTTTTTTCGACCGATTTCCAAAGCTTTTTCCACCGCCTCTTGTTTAGAATAGACGCGCTGAGAGTTCTGTTCTTCTCGTACAGCAACTTTCTCATACGACAGAGGTAATTTCCATTTAAAAAAATAGAGTGGATGCTCCACTTTTTCTGTCACCCTTGAGCTGTATTTTTCTTTGTTAAAAGCCCAAAGAGGCATTTTAAAAGCTTGAAAATCTAAATAGTGCTTCGTATATCCATTACCCGTTAATACCTGAAAATCAGTTTTTAAAGGCACTTCTACCTCAGACTTGTACCATGTTTCACCGTAGACTTTCCCTTTAGCAGCTACTACTTTTTTATTTTTTTCGTTTCCGATAATACCGGAAACCAAGACCTCGCCTTCATTGACAAAATCATTAACCTTGACTAAAGGTTGTCCTTTTTCGACAAACAAATTCGTAATAATGGCTTTCTTTTTAGCAATTAAATGTTGGTAAGGTGTTTTTTGCTGAGGCTTGGGCTCATTTTTTTCAACCACTTGGAAGTGATAAGAAGTGCCGCGCACTTCTACTCCCACCCAGGTAATATTGTTCATATTATCCGTTAAATAGCGCTGAATTTTTTCAGGACTCTCTAACAGAAATTGAAACTCTCCTCTTTTTACACCTATTTTGGCAAGCTGCTTAGTCATTTGATGTTCTGTTTGTGGTTCTGCACCACTAATTTCCACTTTCCACACCATGTTGGAAAGCAAACCAAGAATAATAAAAAAAGAAAGAAAACCTAAAGCAAATCCACTATTTTTGATCACTCGCTTTGTTAAAAAAGGAAAACCTCTGCCTCTTATAAAATAAATTTTACAATCTGCGTTGCGAATTAGTATACGAATTTTCTTTACATCTTTCAATAATATCGTTGCTGTCGCTAGCTGACCGTCAACTTTATGGACATTCGAAATCATAATCTGTTGTCTCACACAATTATTTAAGAAACGTTCAATTCCTTTTCCAACAATTCGAATACGTACGGTACCAATAACAAAGTTTGTCCATCCATTCTTCATTTTTTTCCTCCTTGTGTTATTGTTCTAAATAAAGAACTTGATTGATTTTACCTTCTAAAACCAGTTCTTCTGGCAGTATTACTTTAATGACCAGTCCTTCACCTCGAATTAACATTTGTCCCTGTTTTAGTAACACGCGTATTTCAGTATCAGAAAAGGCTAATAAACCTTTATGATTTTCAATATAAATGTGTATTTGTCCAACTAACGTAATACGGGGAAGATCCATTAATACATCAGCGGGTAGTTCCATTGTTTTTGTCATCCATCTTTTCATTTGGTGTCTCCACTTTTTGCTCATAAAAAGAACCCCCTTTCATCTCATGTTTATGAGAAAGGGGGTTAATGTATCACATCTATTTATCGTTTATATTTACGTTGTTTCGATTTTGGCGGCCCCAGAATTTCGGACCATACCACTCCTTGAACAGCTTCTTTACGAGAAATGGGCTTGAGAACGTTTTTCTCACCCGTGATTTTTGGTTTGTCAACCGTGATTTTCTTTTGAATAGACGGTTCATGATGCGGACGATTTTTTAGCTCTTCCAATTTTTCTTGCAAAGGATTTGTTTCTGCTGAAGGAACAGTTTCCGGCTCCATACGAGCTGTTTTTGGCTCTTCTTTGACAGGACGATATCTAGGTCTTTCCCGCCTTGAAGGATTGTTTACAGGAGGCATAGGAGCTCTTTTAGAACGCTGCTGTTCTTCCTCTTTTGACTGAGCCATAAAACGCTGCACAACGTTAAAAATAATCCCTCCAATGATGACAAAAATGAAAGCATTATTAATAATTAGTTTAATAAGCGTTTCAACGATATTCATTAGGAGAAAACCTCCTTGTTAAGCTGATTCATTATTTCTCATCGTCTTCTTTAGACATTTTTCCAATTGAATCACGCATATCCGTATCAGCAGTCAAGTTTTGAATATTCATATAATCCATGACACCAATATTGCCAGAGCGCAGTGCTTCTGCCATCGCTAACGGTACTTCTGCTTCTGCTTCTACTACTTTTGCACGCATTTCCTCTACTTTTGCACGCATTTCTTGTTCTTGAGCAACGGCCATGGCACGACGTTCTTCGGCTTTTGCTTGTGCAATATTTTTATCTGCTTCCGCTTGGTCTGTTTGAAGAACTGCCCCAATATTTTTACCAATATCGATGTCAGCAATATCAATGGATAAGATTTCAAACGCTGTTCCTGAATCCAGCCCTTTTCCTAACACCGTTTGAGAAATCATATCAGGATTTTCCAATACTTTTTTGTGATCTTTTTGCGAACCAATTGTGGAAACAATCCCCTCGCCAACACGGGCAATAATCGTTTCTTCTCCAGCTCCCCCTACTAGTCGATCAATGTTTGCACGAACGGTAATTCGGGCTTTTGCCTTGACTTCGATTCCATCCATAGCCACCCCTGCAATAAAAGGTGTTTCAATAACTTTTGGATTAACGCTCATTTGCACAGCTTCGAGCACATCACGGCCCGCTAAGTCGATAGCTGCTCCGCGCTCAAATGTTAACTCAATATTTGCTCGGTGCGCTGCAATCAACGCATTTACCACGCGGTCAACGTTACCGCCTGCTAAATAGTGGCTTTCTAATTGATTAATGGTAATACCTAAACCTGCTTTACTTGCTTTAATTAACGGGTTCACAACGCGAGATGGTATCACTCGACGAAGTCTCATTCCGACCAGTGTGAAAATACTAATACGAACGCCTGCTGCTAATGCTGAAATCCATAGCATAATCGGTACAAAAGTGAAAAAAACAGCTAAAGCAATGATTGCTAGACCAATAACTACAAAAAACAATACGCTACCTACTTCCATTAATTAAGGTCCTCCTTTTTCAAAGGCTCTGTAAGCTTCCGCACCACAACCCTTGATCCCTCTACTTTTATAATATTTACTAACACATCTTTGTCTAAATATCCGCCTTCAGTGACTACATCCACATACTCTTCATCGATGAGCACGGTACCTGAAGGACGCAGCGGTGTTGTTGTTTTACCTTGTTTTCCTATTAATTCATAACGATTTTGATTCGATACATAACCAGATTCGGTATTAAGTGAATCATTAAGCACCATTTTTTTGAAAGGTGTAAGCTTTCTTTTAAAAAATTTCATCATCACAAACGCACCTCCCAGTGCCACCACTATTGCAATTACAAGAGAAATTCCCATTTCGACATTATTATCTGTTGACATAAAAAAACTTAAAATGATAGCTCCAAGCCCTAGTAGTCCTAAAATTCCGCCTGGTACTACAATCTCTAACAGAAGCAGTATAATTCCTGCTATAAATAAAACGACCGCTTCCATTCCTGCTAATCCTGCTACCATATGACCATAGAAAAATAAAAGAAGTGAAGCTACTCCAATAGAGCCCGCAATACCAAATGAAGGCGTAAACAATTCAATTACAATTCCTAAAGCACCAATGGATAATAAAATGGGCACAACAAGCGGATGGGTAAGAACACGAGCAATTTGTTCACTTACACTCATTTTTGCATACGTCAGTTTAGCATCTTCATAGCCAAGTACGCTCAGGAGATTATCTAAATTTTTTACAGTTCCTTCTGAATAACCAACTTGCTCGGCTTGCTTCGGAGTGAGCGTCAACAATTCGTTTCCTTTTAAGTTGAGCTCAGGTATTACCATCTTTGTGTTTGCCATCGCTTCTGCATATTCAGGGTTTCGGTTATTTTGTTCTGCTGCGCTCTTCATAGCCGATAACCAGTAGGACTGAGCTTTTTTTCCTGCTGCATTTCCCTGTTGGTCAATCACAGCTGCCGACCCCATTGTAGAACCGGGTGTCATATAAATTTGATCGGCGTTAAGTGCAATATACGCTCCGGCTGATAATGCTTTTTTATCGACAAAAGCAGCGGTAGGAATAGGTGTTGAGGTTAAGCTTTTAGCTATTTCAGAAGCTGCATCTACAGCTCCTCCAGGAGTATCTATGTCCAATATAATCAAGTCTGCACCGTCATTTTCCGCATCTTCAATGGATCTGTTTAGAAAAGAAAGCAGTCCATTTTCTACTGTTTTATTTACAGGAATAACGTGTACGCGCTTCACGTCAGCGGTGCTAATAGTGGGGAATAACCCAGTGGCTAAGATAAGAAAGCACACGAAAGAAAATAAGGTTTTCACCGAATACACTTCCCTCCTTCCATAGATAGTATGAGCATGTATCTGTATATACGAATAACTTTAACAATAGTTTCAAATTTTTTAAAATTTATCTATTTTATTCTTCACACTAGAAAAATAAAACATACGTTCGATTGTTATCCATATAAAAAACACCTTACACAAGGTAAGGTGTTTTTTATGATAAGTGTTGAAGGACAAGCTTATTAACAAGAGAGCCATCCGCTTTGCCTTTTACTTTCGGCATAAGCGCTCCCATAACTTTCCCCATATCAGCTTTAGAGGAAGACTGCGTTTCTTCAATCGTCGTTTTAATAATTTCAGATAACTCTTCTTCAGTTAGCTGTTTAGGAGCGTAAACTTCTAAAACCGCTAATTCAGAATGAATTTTATCAACAAGATCTTGACGACCTGCTTTCTCAAATTCATGGAGGGAGTCTTTACGTTGTTTGAATTCGCGAGAAATAACCGTCAACTCGTCTGCTTCAGTTAGGTCAGTTCCTAACTTAATGGCTTCGTTTTGAAGAGATGCTTTGACCATACGAATGACCCCAAGCTTCTCTTTCTCTTTGTTTTTCATCGCTTGTTTCATATCACTATTTAAACGCTCGAGAAGACTCATAAATCCACCCTCTTATTAGAACTTGCGTTTTCTAGCAGCTTCAGATTTCTTCTTACGCTTTACGCTAGGCTTTTCATAGAATTCGCGCTTTCTTGCTTCTTGTAACGTACCAGTTTTTGAAACTGAACGTTTGAAGCGACGAAGAGCATCTTCAAGCGATTCGTTTTTACGAACAACTGTTCTTGACATTCTAATTCCCTCCCTCCGAACAAAACCACTAACATCATAATGAAATGACATGTTAGACATGTCTTTTGCAATTATAATATAATGATTCCTTAAGGTCAACCGCTTTACATAAAGTAATGCAGTTATTCCCCCTTTATTTTATGAACTTTCTTGATAAAACATTACTCGTTCAGCTTTTTTATACGTATGAAAAAAGCTGCGTAAACACGCAGCTTTTCAATAAGTGTTATGAGCTCATTTTCACCTGATCTTGAAGATGAACCTCATCTAGCACGCGAACAAACTCACCTTCATTGTAAGGATATCCAGCTTTTGAAATTTTAACTTTTACAAGCTTTCCAACCATTTCTTCAGACGCTTTAAACACAACCTTTAAGTAGTTATCAGTATACCCTACATATAAACCACTTTCAGGATCTTCTTTATATTTTTCTTCCGGAATTACTTCTAGTACTTCTCCTTCAAACGTTGAAGCATATTCTTTTGCCAATTGATTTGAAAGTTCAATTAAACGATGCACACGTTCATTTTTTACTTCTTCATCAATTTGGTCGGTCATACGAGCTGCTGGCGTACCTGTACGTTTAGAATACGGGAATACGTGAAGCTCTGAAAAACCGTGCTCTTTAATAAAGTTATACGTCTCCATAAACTCTTCTTCTGTCTCACCTGGGAAGCCGACAATAACATCTGATGTAATCGCTAATCCAGGAAGAGCTTCTTTCAGACGGTTTAAGCGCTCACCAAAGAACTCCATTGTATACTTACGACGCATGCGCTTCAATACCGTATTTGAACCTGATTGAAGAGGAATATGCAAATGACGTACAACCATTTCTGATTGATCTAGTACCTCAATCACTTCGTCCGTAATTTGGCTTGCCTCAATTGACGAAATACGAATGCGTTTTAATCCTTTTACTTGCGACTCTAAATCACGAAGAAGCTGTGCAAGATTGTAATCTTTCATGTCTTCTCCGTATCCGCCAGTGTGAATACCTGTTAACACGATTTCTTTATAGCCTGCATCCACTAGCTGCTGTGCTTGTGCTACGACTTCTTTAGGATCACGAGATCGCATTAAACCGCGAGCCCATGGAATAATACAGAATGTACAGAAGTTGTTACAGCCTTCTTGAATTTTTAACGACGCACGCGTACGGTCTGTAAATGCCGGTACATCTAGCTCTTCATATACGCGTGTTTTCATAATGTTTCCTACACCATTAATCGGTTGACGCTCTTTTTTAAATTGTTCAATATAATCAAGCATCTTAACGCGATCTTGTGTACCTACTACGATATCAACACCAGGAATGGCCATAATTTCAGCTGGCGAAGTTTGAGCATAACACCCAGTTACACAAATAACCGCATCTGGATTTTTTCGCACAGCTCTGCGAATAACTTGACGGCTTTTTTTATCTCCTGTATTTGTTACCGTACATGTATTAATTACATATACATCGGCAGTTTGTTCGTATTCAACACGCTCATAGCCTTGGCCTTTGAACAATTGCCAAATTGCTTCTGTTTCATAGTGATTTACTTTACACCCTAGCGTGTGAAAAGCAACTGTTGACATAATCGTCACCTCATTAACTCAGTTTGATAAGATATAGCAGACAGCGCATATAAAGGAGCTGTTTCTGCTCGTAAAATTCGCGGACCAAATCCGCTTATTGTAAATTCATTTTCTTCTAATACTTCTACTTCCTGCTCGGTCAAACCACCCTCGGGGCCTACAACCACAAGCACGGAATTGCCGGGTTTTAAAGCTGAAAGAACAGCGTGTAGATGAGATGTTTCTCCTTGCTTTGCTCTTTCTTCATAGGCTACAACTTTATGAGTATAATCACCGCTAATTTCTACTAGTTTTTTAAAAGAAATTGGGGCTTCTACTGCTGGTACAATCGTACGATGAGATTGTTCTGCAGCCTCTTTAGCAATCTTGTTCCAGCGATCTAATTTTTTTTGACTCTTTTTATCATCCCATTTAACAACTGAACGAGCCGCAATAAAAGGGATAAACTTATATGCCCCAAGTTCTGTCCCTTTTTGGATAATAAGCTCGAGCTTATCCCCTTTAGGCAGACCGTTCACAATTGTAACATGGACTGGAAGCTCTTTTTCTTCGCTTATCCATTCTATAATAGATGCTTTCACTTCGTTAGCGGAAATATTTTCAATTTCACACAATGCAGCTTGCCCCTGTTCATTACAGGCAATAAACTGTGATCCTTCATTCATTCTCATGACGCGTGAGATATGATGGGCATCATCATGTGTCACTATGACACTTTGCTCTTGAAATTGATCATTTGGCAGAAAATAACGTTGCATCTTGACACCTTCTCACTTGTTAAGCTTGTTTTTGCGCAATAATTGCTACCCAGTCTTCCATAAGCGTTACTTCTTGAATAACAAAGCCCGCTCCCGTTAACGCTTTTTTGACATCTTCTTTTTTCGCACTAATAATACCTGATGTAATGAACATGCCTCCTGGCTTTAATACCTTTGCAGCATCGTCTACAAAACGAACGATTACCTCAGCAAGAATATTCGCCACAACAATGTCAACCGGTCCTTCTATACCTTGCAATAAGTTGTTTTGACCTACTGTTACGATATTTCCAACTTGATTCAGTTCAATATTTTCCCGGGCAGAACGTACGGCTACTTCATCAAGGTCTAGAGCTTGTATATCGCTTGCTCCTAACAGAGCTGCACCGATACTTAGCACGCCTGAACCTGTACCCACATCAATAACAGTATCTCCTGCTTTCACTGTTCTTTCCAATGCTTGAAGAGACATAACCGTCGTTGGATGCGTACCTGTACCAAAAGCCATTCCAGGATCAAGCTCGATAATTAATTCATCTGTGCTTACTTTTTCATAGTTTTCCCAAGTTGGTACAATCGTAAAACGCTCTGAAATTTTCACGGGGTGGTAATATTTTTTCCAAGCAGTGGCCCACTCTTCCTCGTTCACTTCACTGATCGTAACTTTGTTAGCTCCTAAATCAAAATCGTAAACAAGCAGTCCATTAATTTCTTTTTTAATACCATCCACAGTTTCTGCTAAAAAGCTGTTAACTGGAAGGTATGCTTTAATCACTACACCTTCCTCTGGGTAGTCTTCTACGTTTAAATCATAGATTTCACCAAAAGTTGTATCTCTGTCCTTCACTAAATCAGCAGGATCTTCAATGACTACCCCGCTAGCTCCTGATTCATGTAAAATATGAGAGATGGGTTCAATTGCTTCTTGCGCTGTATGAATACAAATTTCAGACCATTTCATTGCTACCAACTTCATCCTTTCTGCCTTCAGTAATATAGGATTTTAAATATGAACATGACAGATGACAGGTTGGCAAAGTACCTTTACCAACCTGTCTCTGTTTACTATGAAAGACAATTATTCTCCTTTAATTGCTCGTTTTACTTTTGCAAAAAAGGAATCATGCTGCTCATCAACGGCTTCTTGACCGCTCAGTTCAGCGAACTCACGCAATAATTGTTTTTGTTTTTCTGATATTTTTGTTGGCGTTACAACGCGAACGTGAATATGCTGATCTCCTTGACCATATCCTCGTACGTTTGCCACACCTTTTCCTTTTAAACGGAATTTCGTCCCCGTTTGTGTACCAGCAGGAATCTTCAGCTTCACCTTGCCGTGTAGAGTTGGCACTTCTACTTCATCACCTAGCGCTGCCTGAGCAAACGTTAAAGGCATTTCGCAGTAGATATCGTCTCCATCACGTTCAAAGAATTCATGAGTGCGCACGTGGAACACTACGTATAAATCTCCCGGAGGACCACCATTTACCCCTGGTTCTCCTTGAGCACTAACGCGCAGCTGTTGACCATCATCTACACCAGCTGGAATTTTAACATTAATTTTACGTCGCTTTGTTACTTTACCGTCACCGTGGCACGTTGCACATTTGTCTTTAATGATTTTTCCCGTACCATTACAATGATGACACGCACGTCGATTTACCACGCGGCCAAACGGCGTGTTTTGTTCAACGTTTAACTGGCCTGAACCATTACAGTGCGAACATGTATCGACTTTTGTTCCAGGTTTTGCACCTGAACCGTGACATGTTTCACACGTTTCTTCACGTGGAATTTCAATTGTTGTTTCTTTTCCGAAAACAGCTTCTTCAAAAGAAAGTGTCATCGTGTATTGTAAATCGGCACCTTGTCTCGGAGCATTAGGGTCACGTCTGCGACCACCACCACCAAAGATCGAGCTGAAAATATCTTCAAAGCCGAAGCCGCCAAAGTCTGAGCCGCCTCCACCAAAGCCGCCAAAGCCTTGATTTGGATCAGTATGACCAAATTGATCGTATTGTGCTTTTTTTTGGTCATCACTCAATACTTCATATGCTTCTTTTACTTCTTTAAATTTGTCAGCAGCATCTTCCGCTTTGTTAATATCTGGATGATATTGTTTAGAAAGCTTGCGGTATGCTTTTTTTATCTCATCTTTTGTAGCGCTCTTACTGATACCGAGTACTTCATAGTAATCTCGCTTACTCATCAATACTCACTCCCGAATCGTTTCACATAAACGTAATTGTATCATTATTAATAATTCCATAGCAACATAAAAGTTACTTTCTATTGCTCTCATGCACGCAGAGAGCCAAGAGAAAAACTTTCCCTTTCGCTTTTCCACGTTAAAAAAGTCAAAGCCAAGAAATAAGCTTGACTTTGACTTTTTAAAAAGATGTGAATCGCACCATGGCGTCATTCACGTTAGTCGTCAAGATGCATTATTTTTTGTCGTCGTTTACTTCTTCAAACTCTGCATCTACAACATCATCATTTTGAGCGCCTTGTTCACCTGCTTGCTGAGCTTGTTGAGCTTGCTCATACAATTTTACAGTTAACGCTTGAACGATTTCTTGAAGCTCATCTTTTTTCGCTTTGATTTCTTCAAGGTCATTCTTTTCAATCGCAGCTTTTAAAGCATCTTTTGCTTCGTTAGCTTTTGTTACTTCAGCTTCTTCTACTTTTCCTTCAAGATCTTTTAATGTTTTTTCAGTTGTAAACACTAATTGATCTGCTTCGTTGCGTAGTTCCACTTCTTCTTTACGTTGCTTATCAGCATCTGCGTTTTCTTCCGCCTCTTTTACCATGCGTTCGATTTCGTCATCTGATAAACCAGTTGAAGATTTAATTGTAATAGCCTGCTCTTTGTTTGTACCTAAATCTTTTGCACGAACGTTTACGATACCGTTCTTATCAATATCGAATGATACTTCGATTTGAGGTACTCCGCGTGGTGCAGGAGGAATATCTGTTAATTGGAAACGTCCTAGCGTTTTGTTGTCTGCAGACATTGGACGCTCACCTTGAAGAACGTGAATATCTACAGCCGTTTGGCTATCTGCAGCCGTTGAGAATACTTGTGATTTACTTGTTGGAATTGTCGTATTACGCTCAATTAGCTTTGTAAATACGCCACCCATTGTTTCGATACCTAGTGATAAAGGCGTTACGTCTAGTAATACAACGTCTTTTACATCACCAGTTAATACGCCACCTTGAATTGCTGCACCAAGTGCAACTACTTCATCAGGGTTTACACCTTTATGAGGATCTTGACCAGTTTCTTTTTTGATTGCATCTTGTACCGCTGGGATACGAGTTGAACCACCAACTAAGATTACTTTATCAAGTTCGCTTGCAGAAAGACCTGCATCTTTTAAAGCTTGACGCACAGGAGCCATTGTACGCTCAACAAGACCTGCTGATAACTCGTCAAATTTAGCACGTGATAAAGATACCTCTAAGTGAAGAGGACCAGCTTCTCCAGCAGTGATAAATGGTAAAGAAATTTGCGTAGATGTTACGCCTGATAAATCTTTTTTCGCTTTTTCAGCCGCATCTTTTAAACGTTGAAGCGCCATTTTATCTTTGCTTAAATCAACGCCGTTTTCTTTTTTGAATTCAGCTACTAAATAATCGATGATTACTTGGTCAAAGTCGTCACCACCAAGGCGGTTGTCACCTGCAGTTGCGCGAACTTCAAATACGCCGTCGCCAAGTTCTAGAATAGATACGTCAAACGTACCGCCACCAAGGTCATAAACTAAAACTGTTTGATCTTCATCTGTTTTTTCTAACCCGTATGCAAGTGCTGCTGCAGTAGGCTCGTTAATAATACGCTCTACTTCTAAACCAGCAATTTTACCAGCATCTTTTGTTGCTTGACGCTCAGCATCATTAAAGTAAGCAGGAACTGTGATAACAGCTTTTGTTACAGGCTCACCTAAATACTCTTCAGCATAACCTTTTAAATGTTGAAGAATGATAGCTGACATTTCTTGAGGCGTGTATTGCTTACCTTCAGCTTCCACCTTATGGTCTGTACCCATATGACGTTTAACTGAAATAATTGTGTTAGGGTTTGTAATAGCTTGACGTTTCGCTACTTCCCCAACTTGACGCTCACCGTTTTTGAATGCCACAACTGATGGCGTTGTACGGTTTCCTTCTGGATTTGGAATTACTTTTGGTTCGCCGCCTTCTAATACAGCGACACAAGAGTTAGTTGTACCTAAATCGATACCAATGATCTTACTCATTGACAATGACCTCCTTCATAATATGTAGTGTTATTGATTCACTTTAACCATCGCAGGGCGGATGATTTTATCTTTTAATTTGTAACCTTTTTGAAGCTCTTCTACTACCGTGTTCGGTTCGTATTCATCGTCTTCTACTTGCATCACTGCCTGATGCTCGTATGGATCGAAAGTTTTCCCAACTGACTCAATTGCTTCAACACCTTCTTTTTGAAGTGCCTCTACCAATTGACGGTATACCATTTCTACACCTTGTAGCACAGATTTGGTTTGTTCGTCAGCTGTGTTAACTTGTAATGCACGTTCAAAGTTATCAAGTGCTGGTAAAATATCCGCAACCAATGATTGAGCACGGTATTTTTGAGCAGCTTCTGCATCGAGACGTGAACGACGACGGAAATTATCGAAATCAGCTTGTAGACGTAAGTAGCGATTCTCTTCTTCTTCAAGCTGTTGCTTTAATTGATCATTTTCTTGTTGAAGAGGGTTTACTTCCTCAGACGCTTCAGCTTCAGTTGCTTCAGCAGCTTCTGTTTGAACTTCTTCAACCACTTCTTCGTTTTGTTCTTCTACTTGCTTTTCGTTTGACAATTCATTCACCTCCCTTAAATGTTTACACACATTTTCACATTTTAAACAACGATTTTTATTTTATCACAGGGAAAGGATGGAAGTAATATATTCCACCCGATTCCTTTATTCTTTATACAAGTTTGTTAACACTTGAGACATATCTGATGATAGCAGTGTAAGCAAACTAATCACACGCGCATATTCCATACGGGTCGGTCCCAGTATAGCAATTGTGCCAAGCTGTTCGTGACCAAAAGAATAACTAGCTGTAATTAAGCTGCACCCTACCATTTCATTCAACTTATTTTCATGACCAATTTTCACGTGTATGCCAGCCTCGTTTGGGCTTAGCAGCTTATAAAACTGCTGTTCATGTTCAATAATGTTGAACAGCCCGCGAATTTTATTAAGATCATGAAATTCCGGCTGAGCAAACATATTCGTTTTGCCGCCAACTACTAATTTGCCATTCATGTTGAGCTTTAATGCATCATTGAGTATATCCATCGTCTGCTCATACCCTTGAATGTGGCTTTTTAAGAGCGTCGCTACTTCTTTGTACATTTTATCATGTAAATCAGTAATGCGAACGCCGATGAGCTTTTCGTTCAAAATGTTAACCATCTTTTCAATATCGGAAGGTTGAATACTGCTCGGCAGCGTAATCGTCCGACTTTCAACGTGTCCTGTATCGGTCACAATAATGGCAACAGCTGACTGAGCCGTTAAAGGTAAAATCTGCAGCTGTTTTAATTTATGGCTGACCGCTTTTGGCCCTAGCACAATGGACGTTAAACTCGTTAAATCAGATAAAATTTGCGCTGACTTTTGAACGAGCTGCTCCAGTTCTACAATGCGTTCAGCAAATACTGAACGTACCGTCGAGACGTCGCTTGCTTTCAAATGCTGCGGGGACACTAGATGATCAACATAATAACGATAACCTTTCTCAGACGGAACGCGCCCTGAAGAAGTATGAGTTTTTTCAATAAATCCAAGTTCTTCTAGGTCTGACATCTCATTACGAATCGTAGCCGAACTAAAATTAAACTCTTCTTTCTTAGATAATGTTCGAGAGCCTACCGGCTGCGCAGATCGAATGAAATCATCAATAATGACTTGTAAAATTAATAACTGTCGATCAGTAAGCACGCTTCATCACCTCTGTTAGCACTCTAAAACTCTGAGTGCTAAATCTAATAATAAATTACCAAATCACTATAGCGATGTCAACGATTTGATATTAGATTATCCCAATAAAGGCTTGAAAAACTTCATTCCCCAAAAATCGACCATTGTGTGTTAAAAAGACTGAGCCATTGTCTTCACCCAAAAGTCCTTTCTCTTTGTATTCTTGAATAGGTTCTCCAAATACATCTTTTAATTCTCGATTGAATTTTTTCTTAAACTCCTCTTTTGAGACTCCTTTTGTTTTACGAAGGCCCAAAAACATTTCTTCTTCCATTTTTTCAGCCTCGGTCACGCTCACTTCATTGAGATATGCATTTCCGTTTTGCTCGACCGAATCAATGTACTTTTTTAATGGTCCAATATTTGCTCGTCTTATTCCGTCTATATAGCTATGTGCGCCTGCCCCAATTCCGTAATAATCTTCGTTGTTCCAATATGTTAGATTATGAATACTCTCGTAGCCTGACTTTGCGAAATTACTGATTTCATATTGATGAAAACCTTGTTTGTCCATTTCTTTCATGAGCAGCTCATACATGGCTGCTTCTTCTTCTTGAGCAGGAAGAGGCAGCTTTCCTTTATTCATTAAATTATAAAATACGGTTTTAGGTTCAATAATTAACGAATAGGCAGACATGTGCTCTACCTCTAATGAAAAAGCGGTTTGAAGCGTAGAAGAGAAATCAGCTACTGTTTGTTCCGGCAGGCTATAAATTAAGTCTAAGCTTATATTCGACATTCCAATCTTTCTCGCTTGCTCAACACAATCAAATACCTGTCTATTTGAATGCACACGTCCAATTTTCTCCAATAATCTTTCATTAAACGTTTGTACACCAATGCTTAAACGATTCACGCCATAATCATGAAGAAGCTGAAGCTTTTCCTTTGTCAATTCATTCGGATTCGCTTCAAATGTAAACTCACCTTTTTCGTCATAAGGAAGATACATACGAATGGATTCTAAAAAATACTCTAGCTGCTGTTCATCTAACGCTGTGGGCGTGCCGCCTCCAACGAATATTGTGTTTAAATTGGTTGTTGGATAACGTTCCACTGTTTGTTTCATTTCTTCCCGCATGCTTTTTAAATATGGCATAACAGGCTGATTTTTGAAAAACACTTTATTAAAGTCACAATAGTGACAAATATGATGACAAAACGGGATATGCAGATATGCTGCCTTCACCATGGACTTTCACCTCAATCACATTTATAAATGATAAAAATACCGCAGAGTCTCTCTGCGGTATTTTTATCTATGTTCGTTCACACTTATTTACGGCGCTCAAAACTCTTTACTATCGTATCAGATTAGCTTCATTTTCAAAACTAATTCGACATGTTAAATAATAGAATTTCAGCTATTAATCTTCGTCCATGCGAAGCACAGCCATAAATGCTTCCTGCGGTACTTCAACCGATCCGACCTGCTTCATACGTTTCTTACCTTCTTTTTGTTTTTCAAGAAGTTTACGTTTACGAGAGATATCTCCTCCGTAACATTTTGCTAAAACGTTTTTACGAATGGCTTTAATTGTTGAACGCGCCACAATTTTTTGACCGATTGCCGCTTGAATCGGCACTTCGAACTGTTGACGTGGAATAAGCTCTTTAAGCTTTTCTACGATGACTTTACCACGATCGTAAGCTGAATCTCTGTGTACGATAAACGACAGCGCATCGACCGTTTCACCATTTAAGAGAATATCCATCTTCACAAGCTTCGAAGGCTGATATCCAATAAGCTCGTAATCGAATGACGCATATCCTTTTGTATTTGATTTTAATTGATCAAAGAAATCATATACAATTTCCGCTAGCGGAATTTCATACACAATACTGACGCGATTAGCATCCAAGTACTGCATATCAATAAAGTTGCCTCGCTTCTTCTGACAAAGCTCCATCACAGCACCAACATAATCGTTTGGTACCATCATCGTTGCCTTCACATACGGTTCTTCTACGCGTTCAATCTTTTGTGGGTCCGGCATATTAGACGGGTTATCTACAGACAGATGAGTCTCGTCTGTTAAATACACGTCATAAATAACGCTTGGAGCTGTTGTAATTAAATCAATTTTAAATTCGCGCTCAATACGCTCTTGAATAATTTCCATGTGAAGCAACCCTAAGAATCCACATCGGAAACCAAACCCTAAGGCCTGAGACGTCTCTGGTTCAAACTGAAGTGCAGAGTCATTTAGCTCTAACTTTTCTAGTGCTTCACGAAGATCGTTATACTTCGCTGTATCAATTGGATACAGTCCGCAGTATACCATTGGATTCAGACGACGATAACCAGGAAGAGGTTCACTTGCTCCGTTTTTAGCAAGAGTGATCGTGTCCCCTACTCGCGTATCTCCAACGTTTTTAATAGCTGCTGTTAAAAACCCTACGTCCCCAACAGAAAGTTCATCTTTAGCCACGGCTTTTGGCGTTAACACACCTAGCTCCGTTACCTCAAACTCTTTTCCTGTTGCCATCATTTTAATTTTGTCGCCTACTTTTACTCGTCCCTGTACGATACGAATAGATGCAACTACACCTCGGTATGCATCATAAAATGAATCAAAGATTAGTGCTTGAAGCGGTGCATCTGGATCCCCTTCAGGAGCAGGAACTTTTTCAACAATTTGTTCTAAAATCTCTTCGATTCCAATTCCTGCTTTAGCTGAAGCTAATACAGCTTCTGACGCATCTAATCCAATTACGTCTTCAACCTCTTGGCGCACTCGCTCTGGCTCTGCGCTCGGCAGGTCAATTTTATTAATGACAGGTAAAATTTCAAGGTTGTTATCAAGCGCTAAATATACGTTTGCTAATGTTTGAGCTTCAATACCTTGAGCTGCATCTACTACTAGAATAGCACCTTCACACGCGGCTAAACTTCGCGACACTTCATATGTAAAATCGACGTGTCCCGGTGTATCAATTAGATGAAAAGTATACTCTTCTCCATCTTTTGCTTTGTATTGAAGCTGCACAGCATTTAATTTAATGGTAATTCCACGTTCACGTTCTAAATCCATCGAATCCAAAAGCTGAGCTTTCATTTCTCGCTGTGTTAACGCATTTGTTTTTTCTAAAATACGGTCTGCTAATGTTGACTTACCGTGGTCTATATGAGCAATAATCGAAAAGTTTCTGATTTTCGATTGTCGTTTCAATCTTGCTTCTCTATCCATATTTTTTTCACTCCTACTGAAAATCGGCAAAATACACTAAATTAAATTATAACAACACATTCGTCAACATTCAATAAGCATTCCATTGGGGATTTTTCCATACAAAAAAGCAGAAAGAGATTCTGCTTTTAATTAAGAAGATGATGGATAGCCTTAAAAGCTTTTCCTATTGTACTTTTCACGCCTTCCGCTAGACTTTGACCTAGCGAGGAGAAAAAGTTAAAAGCCTTTCGTTTTTCTAAAAACTGCTGTTTTTCATCAATGTTCACGACTTTTTTTGAACCTAAAACAGCAGCTTCCACCTGACCATCTGACGTTTTAGACACATTAATAACATGTTCAATCGAAGGATCATTATATCCCTTCATTTTAATCAACCCTTGCTGAGCCGTCTGCATCCCTAAAAATACGACGCACAGTAAAAAAATGGTTAGCACTACTGATTTTAAAGTAAATTTAATCATATTATTAGGCCCCTTACTTCTTTATCTTCTGTAGTACTAACCATTATGACTATATTCTGAAGAACTCATTCATCTAAAAGCGTATTAATGAGTATATGCCCCAAAGTTCTCTTGATCCACTTCATGATGCAAAGCAGCGTTAAGTCCTCCTGCAACTACATTAGCCATATCTTCAATAAACATATCCACTTCTTTTGGTGTAACCATCAAATTATGGCCTAAAGGTGCAAGCACTTCATGAATAAGACGTCTTTTCTCTTCATCGGGAAGGGTGCCAATCATACCGAGATACGTTTGACGCTGCTCTTCGTTGGGTAAATCATCCTCGGTGAGCTTCTTTTTTTCTCCAAACGTCATACCGGACGGAAGCAGCGACTTAGACGGCTTTCCCTGCTCTTTCATTTCTCGGCCGAAATGTTTTAAGATAAAGTCAATTGTATCGCTTGTAATGGAAACAGCATCCACTACCGTTGGAATACCTATTGCAATAACTGGAATGCCAAGTGTTTCATAACTGATTTCTTTGCGTTTGTTTCCAACCCCAGACCCTGGATGAATACCTGAATCTGAAATTTGAATGGTAGCATTTACCCGTTCAATCGAACGAGCGGCCAGTGCATCGATTGCAATGATAAAATCTGGATTCACTTTCTTTACAACGCCAAAGATAATATCACTTGTCTCAATACCCGTCATTCCCATTACTCCCGGAACAATGGCGCTAACGGGTCTAAAGCCATCTTGCACGCTTTCAGGCTGTAGCTCAAACAAATGTCTTGTAATCAACAAATTATCTACTGCCTTTGGTCCAAGCGCATCTGGTGTAACACTTAAGTTTCCAAGGCCCACTACAAGACAGCTAGCATCATCTGGAATGTTGAGGCTTTTAATAAAAAAATTCAGCTCTTTAGCAAATACTTCTTCCATGGCCTCTTGCTTTTCAGTATCCTGCTCGCGAATGCCTACCGATTCGAGGGTTACATATCGGCCTTTTTTCTTACCGATTGCTTCTGCGCCCTCTTCCGTAATTTCTACCATTGAAATTTTGACACCTTGTTCTTCTTTTTCTTTTACAATTACGCCTTTGATTTCTGACTGGTTATTCGGTTTAGGCTGATTTTCTAACGCTATATCTTTTGCTTCGACAGCTAAATCCGTGCGCACGCTATATTGACTTAAATCAAGTTCTTTTTCCATTTCTTAACCTCCTAGACAATCTTTGTTGAAATTATTGTCACCGAGGACTGGCAGATTCATGCATTTAAGAAATGAAAAGTAGAAGGAAGGGCGCAATATCAGCTACAAGCTTTTAAAGAGAGGTCTGTCATATAAAATTCCTTGTCAAGGCTATTGCATTCTGTCCTTGTGTTTGATAAAATATCTTTTGTTCTTATTGTGAAGAATGTCGAGTTCTATATAATCTCGATTGTTATCATTTCGGGAGGTGAAACGGATGCCAAACATTAAATCAGCTATCAAACGTGTAAAAACTACTGAAGCTCGCCGTGCTCATAACATTCAAGCTAAATCAGCTATGCGTACTGCAATCAAAAACTTTGAAGCTTTAGTTGAAAACAACGATGTAGATAACGCAAAAGCAGCATTTGCTGTTGCTTCTAAAAAATTAGACAAAGCCGCACAATCTGGTATTATCCACAAAAATGCTGCAGCTCGTCAAAAATCTCGCTTAGCAGTAAAACTTAACGGTTTATCTGCATAATTGAGACAAAAACGATCCCATTAGGATCGTTTTTTTATTGCGCTCTTTTTAATAAAAATAGCTGTAAAATAAGCGCTTTATCCATTTTCCCCGTCTTCATTTCATAATCTGCCTCTGCTAAATCCTTTAAAATTTCTTTAAGCTGCTGTTCCTCAAAGCTTCTGCTCTGCTGCAAAGCAATTTTCACCCGAAACGGATGAACCTTAATCGTTTGAGCAATTTGCTGCTGACCGTATCCTTGACTAGACAGCTGCTTCGTATGATAAATCAAACGAAACTGCGTCGCTAACAAAGATAAAATTTTAATAGGCTCTTCGTTGTTACGCAGCAAATCCTGATACATATTTAAAGCGATAGAAACCTTTCGCTGAATAACAGCGTCAATAAGCGTAAATACGTTTTGTTCAAGCGTTTTTGCCACAAGCTTAAGCACAACTTCTTTTGTGATGACTCCTCCTTGTCCAACGTATAACACCATTTTTTCAATTTCATTTGTCACAAGCGTTACATTAAGACCCACAAGCTGAATAAGCAGTGTTTCAGCATCTTCATCCATATTCACTGCATCTTTTGAAAGTAAATTATGAATCCACTGCTTCATTTCTTTTTCACCAAATTCGTTCGCTTCGATGTAAGCTGCTTGTTTTTTTAATAATTTTGTTATTTTTTTTCTTTCATCCAGCTTTTCATAAGGGGCTAGAAGAATTAACGTTGAAAAAGACGGGGGCTGTTCGACATATTGCTGAAGTTTTGCCAGATCATGCTCGACTTTATCTTTTGATTTTTCAGCCGTTAAAAATGCTGCATTTTTCGCAACCACTACACGCTTGTCTCCTAAAAAAGGAAGCGTTTCAGCATCTTCTAGAACTTGATCAATCGATGTCTCTTCTAAATCGTATAGTGACAAGTTAAATTCTTTATCTTCTTCATTCAACGTATAGTCGACGATTTTATCTCTAATCTTTTTACTCATAAATGCATTAACCCCATGTATTAAGTAAACGGGGGCTATATTATTTTTGGTAATACTTTTTAAGCTATCAACTGCCAACGTATATACGCTCCTCTTTTTTTATTCATCTATATTGATTATGTATAGTTATTGATAAACAAAATACAATTTCTATCGTAAAGGTGTTACGAGTTTTTGGCAACAATACAAAAGGAATTGTCTTAAAACGACAATTCCTCAGTTTATGATAAACATCAACAATATAAGCCCTAGGTTACTTATTTGTTAATGATTAAACCCTTATCTCTATTTTCTCCTCATGCTCATAAAGTATAGTTGTTAACTGTTGTCAGTTTGTGAAAACGCTTTTAAATTGTCTAGATTTTTAAAAAAAGTTAGATTATACTGTAAACAGGAGGGGTGTTAATGAACCAATTTGAAGAAAGTGTCCAAAGTAAACGCAACGACGCTGTCGATTCTGCCGTAGGATTTGGTGTTTCATTTGGCTTTTTCACTGCCTTATTTGTTATAGCAACTGTGATTCACTACTTGGGTTCGTAAAATTGCTTCAAGGCTGCTTCTTAGCAGTCTTTTTTAGTTCGTTTTTCTTACTATAGACTATGGAAGTTGCTGCGAAAACGTTCCTGACTTTTTTGTAAATTCATACATTACCCCACCATCTTCATCCGTTCTATAAATATAAATCCCGTAGCTTTTCAGAAGCTCTAATATTTCTTGATGGGGATGACCATAACGATTTTTTTCCCCCGCTGAAACAAGCGCTACTTTAGGATTTAAATGTTGAACAAACTCTTCTGAAGTTGAGGTTTTACTGCCATGATGTCCAACTTTTAATACATCTGCTTTAAGGTTGGGAAAGTCTTTCAATATTCTTTGTTCTCCTTCCTTTTCTAAATCTCCGGTGAATAGCCATCTTAAATTTCCTAACTTAGCGTCTATTACAATTGAGCCGTTGTTGCTCGTTTCTTCGAAACCTGTCGGAGAAATAACTTGAAATAAGACACCTCCTTCTTGCCAGCTATCTCCTTGTTGAACAATTTGAACAGGCACGCTTTGTTTTTGAGCAGCAATCACCAAGCCATTCTCTACGTCATTTAATTCGGCTTTTTTCCCAAGCACCAGCTCTCCGACAGCCACTTGTGAAAATAAATGCTGTGCCGCCCCTGCGTGATCATAATCGCCGTGTGTGATAATCATTTTATCTATCTTTGTCATTCCTTTTGAATGCAGAAAGGGAACAAGTACGTCTTCTCCCACGTCAAAAGAAGAACGACGTTTTTGCCATGGTTCTTTTGGAAATGAAACCGTTCCTCCGGTATCGATCATATACACACCTTTTCGGTAAGGAAGTTCAATGATAAAGCAGTCTCCCTGCCCTACATCGACCATTGTGACCGTTCCTTTTGGATTCAAATAAGGATACATACATTGTGCGGCTAACAATGCCACGAGAAGAAACATATAGCGAACGAAAAATTTCCCGTCTTCGATCGCCACGAATAAAGCATAAATGCATAAGTACATGCCCAAAAACAGCACAATGTGGGGTTTTCCCGTTACAAAATCAGCGGGAATCCACTCAAAAAAGCCAAGCAATTTTTCACAAAAAAGTAAAAGAACGTGAAGAATCTGCTCCAGCAGTTCACTCACTCCCGGCAAGAGGATACGAACAAAAAGAATGAGCAAACAAAGAGGTAATACAACAAGAGAAAACAACGGGACAAAAACCATATTTAATGGCAAACTGAGGAGAGATACTCCATAAAAATAGTACAACAATAAAGGAAGTGAACTGACTTGTGCAATCGCTGAAACAGCCATGAGCTGGCTGAAAGAAGAATGAAAACGAGGTAAAATCGTCTGACTCGATAAAATCAATGCAAAACTAACGGCAAAAGAAAGCTGAAATCCTACATCAAATAAATAGTACGGCTTAAAAAGCAGCATGGCTATAAAAGCAAGGCTGATGCTATCAACCAAAAGAATTTTTCTTTGTATCTTTATCGATATAAGCATCAGCATACTCATAAAAACAGCTCGGACAACTGAAGCGCTACCACCGGCCAAAACCATGTATACAGGAAGAAGCAAAAGTAAAAGCGTAGTGGCTCGCTCGCGCGTTATTCCAATCCGAATGAGCAAATAAAAACACATGGCTATCAGCAGTCCAACATGAAGACCTGATATGGCAAGCAAGTGTATTAAACCAAATTGCTGATAGCGCTTGATACTCTCTTCTTCGATGCCAGTGCGCTCGCCGTAAATTAGTGCCTGCATAAACCCAGCGCCTGGATCCGACATATTTTGTTGAATATAATTAATTCCTTTTTGACGAATAAAGGTAAGGTACGTAAGTGGAGTTAAAGTGGGGAGCTGGCATTTTACCAAATCAAGTCTCTTAACGTTAAGCTGCCAATGAATAGACTGATGGTACAAATATTGCTGATAATCAAATGCATGAAGATTGCGAGCAGGTGAAGGGGAAGTTAATTGCCCCGCTAGTTGACAAACTTGATGAATCGTTAGCTTTTCGAGCTGCTGTTTCTCTTCCAACGTTTTTAGTTTATAAAAAGCCATGACCTCTTCATTTTGAACCGTAAACTTAAAAGTAAGCTTGTCGCCGTCACTATGCGGCACAGATGAAATTTCGCCTGTAAAAGTAGAAGATTCAGCTAAAAGAACCGTTTTGTTATGCTTGTTTGTCTCAGCTAATAGATAGACGCAAAAAACGCTCAACAGTGCAGAAGCAATGACTACTTTCCTCGGGCATTGTAGCCATTGAAACATGAAAAGTACGATTAGCAAAAACAGGCTTACAGCGGAATGGTTATCATATACATATAAAGCTAGCATCATGCTAAAAGCACAGTAAATATAATATCCTTTCACTTTTAGCTCCTTTCTTCTTAAAAGAAAGAGGCTTTTTACTGTTACCGAGTAAAAAACCTCTTTTATCTTTAGTTTGCCGTAAACAAAGCGAGAGCCTCACGCTGTAAATTCATCACTTCAGCTTCGTCCGCTCCGCTTTTTTCTAAACGAGCGAGAACATCCGTCACAAATTGAAGCTTCTCTTTACTTTTTAAGTCAATGACTGCTTCATCAAGTTCAACTTTTGCTGTTTTCACTCCCGCCTGTTGAAATAACTCAACAGCATACGGATGATTTTTGTAATCATTAGCGTAATAGACTGTTTTAATTCCTGCTTGAATAAGGGCTTTACAGCAGTTTAAACAAGGAAAATGCGTGACGTATACTTCCGCATCTTCCGTTTTCACGCCAAACTTAGCACACTGCAGCAGTGCGTTCACTTCTGCGTGTACAGTCCTTACACAGTGTCCATCAATCACATAACAGCCTTCATCAGCACAGTGCACCCCTCCGCTAATCGAGCCGTTATATCCTCCAGCTATAATACGTTTATCACGCACAACTGTAGCCCCAACAGCTAAACGTTCACAAGTGCTTCTTAAAGCTAGCAAATGGCTTTGTGCCATAAAATATTGATCCCATGAAATCCGGTTCATCTCATTCCCTACCTTTTTATTTAAAACTGAATGGTTATAATCATACTTGTCTCTTTCATAGTGTAGCGTTTCTTTTCCTTTATCGTCAATAAGTCTCTACTGTACTGTAATTTCCGCTTTAATTTTTTCTAGCGACTTCTCGCCAATACCTGATACTTGCCCCAAATCCTCTACTTTTTGAAACAAGCCATTTTCTTCTCGATAGGAAACGATGGCACTGGCTTTTGAAGGGCCAATCCCATTTAACGTTTGCAGTTCATCAGTAGTTGCTGTATTGATATTAACAAGGGGCTGATTATTTGAAGTTCCTGAGGAAGAGATTGAGGAAATAGGAGATGAAGGGGGGATTTCTTCTCCAGCAGCTGGAATATAAACAGCCATTTCATCTTGTAGTTTGCTAGCTAAATTGAGCTGTCTTAAATCCGCTTCCTTCGTAGCACCTCCCGCTTGTGCTAAAGCATCTTTTACCCTTGCATCTTTCGGAAGTTGGTATACCCCAGGCTTCTGAACAGCTCCTTTAATATCGACCATCACAAATGGGGAGTCTTGACTTGAAATTACTTGGTCAGACGACTCTCCTTCTTTTTTTGCAGCAGAAGGTTCTGCCTTTATCATATCTGAGGTTTGAAGAGAACTTTCCGGTTTCTCTACGCCTGTACGATAGATATAAAACGCCAATCCAACTGCTAAACAAATGCACCCAATTAGCCATTGTTTTTTTGAAAAAGTCAAATTGTACACTCCTTTGAATTTTGAAGTAACGTCATAAATTCCATTATGTCTTCATAGTGTTTAGAAGAAAAGGCTTTTGAAGGAGGGAATGAATCAGTGAACATAGGGTTTATCGGAACAGGAAACATGGGGAAAATATTAATTGATGCGTTTATTGAATCAAAAGCCGTACGTCCTTCTAAAATTACTATTATGAATCGCACAAAAAAAAGAGCCAAAGAGATTCAACAGCAGCATAAAAAAATTCATGTTGCTGATACAGCTGAAGAAGTTGTTCACGCATCCAAAGTCATTTTTATTTGTGTTAAGCCATTGGATATTCACCCCCTTTTAATAAAATTAGAACCACTGCTGACGAAAGAACACTGCATTGTATCCATTACCAGTCCAATTAGCGTAGAACAAATCGAACGCCTCATTCCGAGTCAAGCAGCTAGAATTATCCCTAGCATTACGAATCGGGCATTAGCCGGTGTTTCTCTTTTCACGTTTGGAGAAAGATGTACGCCTTTTTACCAAAATTATTTACATGAATTATTTTCATCTATGTCAAAGCCTGTGGCTATTGATCAAGCGATTACGCGCGTATCATCCGATATCGTAAGCTGCGGTCCTGCATTTTTCAGCTTTTTGCTTCAACGCTTTATTGATGCAGCAGTTCAAGAAACAAATATTTCTGAAGAAGAAGCTACCGTCATGGCCAGTGATATGATTATTGGAATGGGAAAACTGTTGGAAAAAGAAATATTTACGCTTCCTACCTTGCAGGATAAAGTATGCGTAAAAGGCGGTGTAACCGGAGAAGGTATTAAAGTTTTAGAAGCGGAACTCGGAGAGATGTTTGTGCACGTATTTCAAAAAACACATGAAAAATTTGACGAAGACATTGAGCTTGTTCACAATCAGTTTGATAGTCTTATTCCATAATTTCTGTAAAAATCCTGCTTTGAAACAAAAAAAGAAGCCTCTACTCGGCTTCTTTTTTTTGCGCAGAGAAAAAGATGCGCTCACTGTTTGAAGTAGGCTTACTCATTTTGAAATCTGCACTCACTTCTATATTTATAAAACCAGCTTCGCTCAGCCATGATTGATAATGGTCAATCGACCAAGTGCGCTGAGCATGCACCTCATCAAAGCGATGATATGCATCGATTTCTTCATCATAAGCAAAAAACGTAATATCATGCTCTACGCGCATGTCTGTATCGTTATAGGTGCAGTTCCAAATATACGACACCTCTTCATCTACGTAAGAAAAAGATTGATTTCCAAATACGTCCTTCATCTTATGCACTGAATGAACATCAAATATGAAGAGCCCACCTGGTTTTAAGTGCTTATATACACGTTGAATGGTTTCTTGAACTTCTTTATCACTTTGCAAATAGTTCAAAGAATCACAAAAGATTACTACACAGTCGAACTCTTTCAATAACTCAAGTTCCGCCATGTTTTGCTGAAAAAGAGATAGCGTTACCCCTGCTTCTGCCGCTTTTTCCTGGGCTACCATAAGCATATCATCAGACAAATCAACGCCTACTACGGAGAAACCTTCTTGTGCAAATCGAACGGAGAGTTCTCCCGTGCCACAGGCAAGGTCTAATATACTGTCAGGCTTTGTTTTCGCTTTTGCCACCTGCTGATTAAAAAATTCAGCCCAATCGTCATACGGAACGTCTGCCATTAGCTGATCATATACGTAGGCAAATTCTCCGTACCTGCTCATAGCTGTAGCTCTTCTGAACTTACAAATGGTGCATCTCCCCATAAGCGTTCTAAGTTATAATATCCGCGCTCATCTTTATGGAAAATGTGAACCACAACATCTCCAAGATCAACAAGAACCCACTTAGCCTGCTCAAATCCTTCTAAACGCTTCACAGAAATGCCTTGTTCGTGTGCTTTTTCTTTAATTTCACGAGCGATTGCCTGCACTTGTTTATCTGAGTTACCGTGACAAATAACAAAATAATCTGCCACAAGTGAAATTCCTTCCATATTTAACGCTACGATATCGATTGCTTTTTTATCGTCTGCTGCTTCTACAACAAGAGATAGCAATTCACGTTCAGTCATGTGTTTGACCTCCTAAGATTAAATCATTATATGTCATCATCGTATCAGGATAAACGGCCTGATGTTTAGTCATTAAAAAAGAAATGGTGTTTTTCAGTGATTGAATAAGTGCTGCATTTAAGTCGGTTTTAGCTAACTCCCGCACTTCATCAACCCCTGGAAATTTCCTTCCGGGTTCAATGTAATCAGCAACGTACACAATTTTTTCAAGTAACGTCATGCCTGGTCTTCCGGATGTATGATAAGCAATTGCATCCAATACTTCTTTATCCGTAATCCCTACTTCATTTCTCACTAAAAACGCGCCTACTGGAGCATGCCATAATTCGGTATTGTATTCCAATAAAGAAGGGTTCATGTTTTGATCAATAATAATTTGCTTCATCTCTTCCTTTGGACGAAACTTGGCGTAGTCATGAAAAATAGCAGCCAGTTCTGCTTTTTTTTCGTCTACTTCAAAACGCTTAGCTAATTCAATTGCTGTTTCCATTACCCCGACAGTATGAATATAACGACGTTCTGTTAACTGTTTCTTTACGATTTCTAATGCCTCAGTTCGATTCATATAATTGATTCTCCTCGATATATTGTTTAACACCAGCAGGTATAAAATAACGAATGGTTTCTTTCTTTACTACTCGTTCGCGAATAAAGGAAGAGGAGACATCAAACTGCGGAACTTCTACTTCTTTTATCGGGTAAGGGGAGGTAATGGTATACCCCGGGCGTTTTACACCTACAAATGTAACCAAATTGACTAATTCATCAATTTCATACCACTTCGGCAAATATTCTACCATATCAGCACCAACGATGAAATGAAACTGATACGTTGGATATTTCTCTGTTAGTATTCTCATCGTATCATATGTATATGAAGGCTCTTTGCGCTCAAATTCAATCGGCTGCAGGGTAAATTGATCATGTTCTTCAATAGCTAGCTTTAGCATTTGTAAACGATGATATGGCTCAATAGGCTCTTTGATTGTTTTATGAGGTGGAATATACGACGGCATGAACCATATCTCATCTAATTTCAAGGCATGCAAAACCTCATTTGCCATCATTAAATGCCCCAAATGAGGCGGATTGAATGTTCCACCTAAAATTCCAATACTCTTCAACAATCCCCGACTCCTTTAATTTACTTCATTTTTAAATAGAGCGGGTTTCCCCGCTCTATTTCATTTCACTTTTGGAAGCATTAACTGCTTATTTTCGCGTGATTCTTTATATAATACAATTGTATTTCCAATCACTTGTACAAGCTCTGCTTTTGTTCCTTTTGTTAATCGAGCAGCAACCGTGTCACGATCTTCGTCACAGTTTTGCAGAATGCTTACTTTTAATAATTCTCTTGCTTCTAATGCATCAGCAATTTGACCAATCATATTTTCATTGACTCCACCTTTTCCTACTTGGAAAATTGGATTTAAATGATGTGCTTTTGAACGTAAAAAACGTTTTTGTTTACCTGTTAACATAAAAACCTCCGTTGTATCTTATCTCTTAGTTAGTGTTGAAAGAACAATGTGTTCCATTGCCTCTTCGTCAGGACGGACGTTCGTCCACTTTTCAAATGCAAGTGCACCTTGCAGTACAAACATACCGACACCGTTATGAGTGCCTGCCCCTTTTGCTTCAGCCTCTTTTAAAAGCTTTGTTTTTAAAGGGTTGTAAATAATATCGCTGACTACGGCTTCTTTTTGCAATAAAGTAAGTGCTAAAGGCAGCTCATCAACATTAGGATACATCCCCACTGAAGTGGTATTAATAATAATATCAAATGTATCTAATTGTTTTTCTGCATCAGAAATAGACATCGCCGCCGTTTTCGTCGAAAAAGGCAGCTCGTTAGCTAATACAGCTGCTTTTTCGACGGTACGATTGCATATCGCAATTACCTCAGGAGCATGCTGAGCTGCAATTGTATAAAAAATAGCTTTTGCAGCTCCTCCAGCTCCAATAATTAAAATTCTTTTTTGGGATAAACTGCCTTCTACTGCTTTGAGTAAAGACGTCACATACCCCTCTCCGTCGGTATTGTATCCAATATAACGGCCATCTTGATTAACAACTGTATTTACAGCGCCAATTGCCTTTGCTAATGGATCGACTTCATCCAAATGCTTCATAATATCAACTTTATAAGGAATCGTGACATTAAATCCTTGAATGTTTTTATCTTTTAGCTCTCCAATGGCTGACTCAAAATGAACAGGTTCAATTGGAAAAGCTTCATAATGAGCATCCATATTCAGACGTTTAAAGGCATCATTTTGCATCAATGGCGATAGTGAATGCCCAAGCGGATAACCAACTAGCCCATATAATGTACTCAAGATTTTTTCCCCTTTTTGTTTAAATTAAAGAATCGCGCACAAATACGCCGACTCCTTTTGGTGCATGCGCCACAACTTTTGAACCTGACTCATTAACCGTCACCCAGCCAAGCCCTGAAAAAACGATATCCGTTTTTTCATTTTTTATTGTAAATTCATGTGCAACAAGTTCAGGAAACTCACTCATTTGCTCTGGGCGCGGCGGCTGAAGCAGTTCACCTGCTTGCTTTTCATACAACTCATCTGCTTTTTCAAGCTTTGTACGATGGATATGCAAATCATTCGATACATAACATGTTAATGACTTGCGTCCTCCCTGTACATAATCTAAGCGCGCCAGTCCTCCAAAGTATAGCGTTTGCCCTTCATTTAGCTGATAAACCTTCGGCTTTATTTCTTTTTTAGGAGAAATTAACTTTAAGTCTCGTTTATCTACATAGTGAGCCATTTGATGGTGATTAATAATACCAGGCGTATCATATAAAGACGCGCCGTTATCAAGCGGGATATCAATCATATCGAGCGTTGTGCCCGGATATTGAGATGTAGTAATAATATCTTTTTCTCCCGTTACTTCTTTAATAATGGCATTAATAAATGTTGATTTACCAACGTTTGTACATCCCACAACATATACATCTTTACCTTCGCGGTAATGTTCAATGGCTTCGGCAATTTCACGAATTCCTTGTCCTTTTTGTGCGCTCATGAGGAACACATCCACTGATTTTAGCCCAAGCTCTTTCGCTTCTCGCTTCATCCAATGAATTAGTTTATTTTTCTTTATAGACTTTGGCAGTAAATCTGCTTTATTTCCCACTAAAAGAACCTTGTTATTTCCAACAAATCGATGCAAACCAGGTAACCAGCTGCCGTTAAAGTCAAAGATATCTACAACTTTTACAACCAAACCGTCCGTTTGACCAATTCCATTTAAGATTTTTAAAAAATCATCGTCTGTTAAGGAAACATCTTGTACTTCATTATAATGCTTCAAGCGAAAGCATCGCTGACAGATAATAGCTTCTTTTTCTAGCGCTGATTTTGGAGCATAGCCAAGTTCATTCGGTCGTTCTGTTTGAATCTCCACTCCGCATCCTACGCACTGTAATTTTTCTTCACTCACGTTTTAATCCTCCCAGTTAATCATACCTTTTCGTTTCATCCAACCTAGAATTCTTCGTTCCATTTTACGGTTAAATTTCGTTACAAATCCATCTGTTTGCGCAACTGGTACAACCAAAACCGTATATACGCCTAGGCGATTTCCTCCTAATACATCCGTTAAAAGCTGGTCGCCAATAACTACAACCTCATCTTTTTGCAGCTCCATATCACGAAGAGCTCTTCTAAATGCTTTACGCATCGGTTTGCGTGCTTTATATACAAATGGAAGTCCAACTGGATCTGAAAACAGCTTGACTCGTTTCTCCACATTATTCGATACAATCGTAATTTTAATTCCACTATCTTTCATTAACTGAAACCACTCAATTAATTCCGGAGTGGCATCAGGGCGATCCCATTCCACCAACGTGTTATCTAAGTCGGTAATAATTCCTTTTATTCCGCGCTCTTTCAAATCGTCTGGCTTAATTTGAAACACGTTTTTCACATGTTCATTTGGTAAAAAAAGTTTCAACACGTATCATGCACCTCGAATATATAGTTACATACTAAAATTAACGCCGTCTATCATTATAACGACTTCTTGTTATTTTCCAACCTAAAATTTTATTCTCTTCAAAAACAGGTCTTTTCTTAGTATAAAGGATATGACTTGTGAATGCTTTAACTTTATACAGAAAGTTATTGACAAAAGGCAGTAAACCTCCATTTGTTCGTGGGCTTAAGATATATTCACTCTCTGCAAACTTAAAATAAAAAATAGTGCAGAAAACGTTTATTACTTATCAAATAGGGTAAGTGGTAAACAAATTCTGTTAAAAGTTTTCGACAAAAAATGATAAGCCTAATTATGTGGATAAGTTTATACACATTATCCTCTGTTATAGTTCAGTAATTAATGGTAATTATAAACAACATACCCACATTTTATCCACCGAAAGCTGTGGATAACAGAACGATTGTTCCTTTATTTGATTCATGTTAGATTATAAATAAGGAATTTATTAGCATTTAAATATAACTTTTTAGGATATTTATTTTAGTAGGAGGTGGCGGCAATCTTATGAGAAAATTATCAGATGAGCTGCTTATTGAATCATACAGCAAAGCAACCGAACTGCAATTAAGCCCTGATTTTATAAAATTAATTGAAGAGGAAATTGAAAGAAGATCATTAAAGATTAGCATACAAATTCCTTCTTAACGAATAAAAGAGCCTTCTTAATAAAAGAAAGCTGCATCTTTATTTATCTATCTACTCTTTTATTATATAGGCTCTATTTTTTCAAATGAGCAATTGGTTCTCCACATTTTACGTAAGAACCTGAGTGAACGTTAGAATCAAAAGTGATTGAGTTCTTCTCAAATAATAAAATGACAGTCGAGCCAAACGTGAAGTAAGCCATTTCTTCCCCTTTTTCGACTACTTCTTTTTTAGAAACCGCTTCAATGCTGTTTATAAACATGGCTCCTACTTTTACCATTAGCATGTGACCATTCTCAAATGTTAACTCCGTGAGCTTCCGGAAATTTTTCACAAGCGGTTCTTTCCCGTATTTGATTCCTAATGAATTTACTGGATAAGACTTTTGTCCAACGGTCCACGTATTCCCTACTTGGGCTTTAAGAGGACTGTGAATGCGATGATAGTCTTTCGGACTAAGATAGAGGATAATAAACTGTCCTTCTATATATTTTTCAAGAATGAGATCATTTGAAACCATTTCCTGTATAGAATAAGGTTTGTTTTTTACAATCATTTCTTTTTGAGGCGTAATGACTCCATATGCTTCTATCTTTGCATCTACAGGACTGACAACGCTATCTTTCTGCTGATCGACCGGACGGGCAGAAGGCTTCAAACGGCGAATAAATAGCTCGTGTAAGTTTTGATAGTGATGCAGAGGCTTGTCCATTTCTTCTTTATTTACTTTAAAAACTTTTGTATAGGAGGGTATAACAAACCGACTCCATTTAGAGAAAGTGAATTTTCGAATGAGCTTCGATGATCCTTGGTGATTCGTAAGCTCAATAAACGTTCGATACAGGTGCTGCAACAATAATTTTACCTCCACATACTGAATAGTTCTTTACTAGAATAAGGTTTGCGTCTACAATGAAATTACCATTATTTTTACCTTTAGTTCATTCCATCCTTTAAAGGAGTGAGGAAATTGTTTTTATTAGACTATCTAGATCATACAATTAAAAAGCTGAGATCCCAAGCGGCAAACTCCTTAACGATTGTTAATTTAAGTTTAGGAAGCTTTGCTATTTTATTTGTCATGAAAAATGAATTGAACTTAAGTTTATTACTAATTTTTTTAGCAGCGTTAGCAGACCGATTCGACGGCATGGTAGCCAGAAAGCTGCAAATTGAATCAGAACTTGGAAAACAACTGGACTCCATGTGCGATATTATATCATTTGGCATCGCTCCAGCTCTACTACTTTATCAAAGTATTTTGTCTCACTTTGGTGCTGCAGGGTCAATTGTTACCATCTGTTACATTGCTTGCGGAGCACTTCGTCTTGCCCGTTTTAACATCACAGAAAATACTGGGTATTTTACAGGGCTACCTATTACTGCAGCAGGTTGTTTATTAACTCTTAGCTACTTGGGCGTCCCTTATTTGCCTTCACACTTTTATATGTTTTTAATTATCGTACTCGCTTGCTTGATGATTAGTACTTTCAAGCTAAAAAAAGTATAGAGCTCCATTTACTTTTACAGAGGAATATTATCATCTTGCTTCTTTTCTTAATTATAGAATAAATCATCTTCTTTAAGAAACAAAGCGAAAATTCCTTAAGAATTCTTAAAAATGAATGGTTCTATTCGGTAGGATATGTCACCTAAAAAAAACTCATGCACATGCATGAGTTTTTTTTAACACCAGCAGCTAAAAAACCAATAGAAGCTTCCGAAAATTAATAACAGAACAAATAGAACAATCAACAATCCAAGTCCCCAGCCGAAGCCTCCTCCACATGGGTAAGCTGGATAATTAGGATAACAGCAGCCTCCGTAACCGTACATACTCTCCCTCCTTACACTATGAACTACTACTAGCGTATGTACATACTTTTTCTCTGTATAGGCTGGTAACTATCTCTAAGGAAAAATCTGTGGACTTTTTCAAACTCTCTTGTCCCCGGGGGGAATTTTAAACGTACAGGCAAAGACATCCTTCTTTTTACATATAGTGTAATGTTAGTCTCTCACAGGTTGATATCCCCTTATGGAGGTGAAGAGATGTCTGCATTATTTACCGCACTAGGCTATTTCTTTAAAGAATTGGTTTTCCTTGTTTCCTACGTAAAAAACAATGCGTTTCCTCAACCCTTGTCTGCTGCTGAAGAAAAGAGATATTTATCTTTAATGGAACAAGGAGATCAAGAAGCGCGAAACCTTCTTATTGAACACAATCTCCGACTCGTTGCGCATATTGTTAAAAAGTTTGAAAACACGGGAGAGGATGCGGAAGATTTAATTTCAATTGGGACAATCGGTTTAATTAAAGCAATCGAAAGTTATTCTCAAGGAAAAGGCACTAAATTAGCTACTTATGCCGCGCGCTGTATTGAAAATGAAATATTGATGCATTTGCGAGCGCTCAAAAAAACAAAAAAAGATGTGTCGCTGCATGATCCAATCGGCCAGGATAAAGAAGGAAATGAAATCAGTTTGATTGATGTATTAAAATCAGAATCAGACGATGTAATTGATATGATTCAACTAAATATGGAATTAGAAAAAATAAAAGAATACATCGATATCCTCGATGATCGAGAAAAGGAAGTAATTGTCGGCCGCTTCGGTTTGGATCTGCAGGATGAAAAAACCCAGCGAGAAATTGCAAAAGAATTAAATATTTCAAGAAGTTATGTTTCGCGAATTGAAAAGCGAGCGCTGATGAAAATGTTTCACGAATTTTACAGAGCCGAAAAAGAGAAAAAAAAGAGCGGAAAGAAGGAGAATTAATCCTTCTTTCCGCTCTTTTTTTAAAATAATTTCCAAATGATAATTCGCAGCAAACACATCATTACTCCCCCTACTAGTCATTTAGGTGGAATCTTTCTCCACAAGCAGCCATACAACGATATATCCTTTTTGATTAATCATCATTCATCCACTCCTTTCCACTGTTCAAATTAGAAATGACGATAAAATTCATACTTCCGGTCTTTTATTTCTTCTTCTAATTGTCTTACATACTGTTCATGCTTAATTTCTTCCTCTGAGTATTGACGGGACTTTATGGTAATAGTTAAAAAGAAAATATTCAGTGTCATTACAATCACCTCCTTATACAAAAAAACCACAGTTATGCATAAGCATCCTGTGGCTGAAAAACAATAAAAACCACAGGGCTACTATTCGCACCTGTGGTGAATTAACGTGTTTTAACGATCAAGGTAAGAAAGTTACTTGATACAGGAACACGGCCGAATAGTATACGTATATAGACGATTTTTGAACATAGTTGAAGCTGGATGATCCATACCTGATAAACGTCTTAACATATGACTCGACCTCCTTTTAATAAAGTATTTTCCTTACAATGGTAATTATATCCACGAACTTATAAAAAGTAAACTGTTTTTTTGAAAAATAGGGAATTTTTTTATTTTTTTAACCCTCATAAAAAAAAGACGATGAATCATCGCCTTTTTGTATCTATTATTCTTTTTCTTTCATTAATTCTTTTTTTAGTTTTTTAGTTTGATAACTAAAATAAAAAGCAAGGGCGGTAAAAAGAATAACGATCGCTTCCATTATTCCAAGCTGCATATCACTTTTTTCACCTTGGCCAATCATAACACCAATATACAAGAATGTACTTACGGCTAGAAGGACGTAAATAAAGCGGCTGTAATCTTCAATTTTTGCTTTGATGTGTTGAGCTTTCATACAATCACCTTCTCAGTAGAATGTTATAACTCTACTCTATCATAGATCTATAGGTCTATAAAAATCCTATTTTTACCACCTTTATTCCAATGCTCTTTCTAAATCTTCAATTAAATCTTCTACATCTTCAAGACCTACAGAAATACGAATTAATCCATCTGTAATTCCTAGCTCTTTACGTCGGTCCCTCGGTATAGAAGCATGAGTCATTTTAGAAGGAATGGAAATGAGGCTTTCGATGGCTCCTAAACTTTCTGCTAATGTAAAATACTTCACTTTGCTCAGTACTTCTTCCGCTTTCTCTTCGCTTCCCACATCAAACGAAACCATTCCCCCAAAACCTCTTGCCTGCTTTTTAGCAATGAGGTGGTTTGGGTGGGTTTTTAATCCTGGATAATATACTTTTGCCACAGCAGGATGGGCAAGTAAAAATTCTACTATTTTCCCCGTATTGAATTCATGTTCTTCCATTCGTATTCCTAATGTTTTAATCCCCCTCATTAAAAGCCAAGAATCCTGAGGTCCTAAAATGCCTCCAGTCGCATTTTGAATAAAATGAAGGTCTTCAGCTAATTTAGGCGAATTCACCACTGCTAGCCCTGCTACAACGTCACTGTGTCCCCCTAAATACTTAGTTGCACTGTGCAGAACAATATCCGCGCCTTTTGCGATAGGATTTTGCCAATACGGCGTACTGAATGTGTTGTCAACGATGGTAAGTAAATGGTGTTGTTTAGCTACTGAAGAAGCATGCTGCAAGTCAGTAATTTTTAGAAGAGGATTCGTTGGAGTTTCAATAAAAATGGCTTTTGTGTTAGGGCGAATTTCTTTCTCGATATTTTGGATATCGCTTGTATCAATAAAAGTAGCTTCAATGCCAATACGGCTCAGCACTTTTGTGATCACTCGATACGTTCCTCCGTATACGTCATCTGTAATTAACACATGATCTCCGCTGTTAAACAGCATGAACACGGCTGTAGTAGCGGCCATACCAGAGCCAAACGCAAACCCAGCATACCCTCCTTCAATTTCTTTGATAAGTTCTTCTAGGGCGTGCCGTGTAGGGTTACCGGTTCTCGAATACTCATATCCCGTATGTTTTCCTGCTCCCTCTTGTTTATAAGTACTCACTTGATAAATAGGAACAGAGACAGCACCCGTCTGTTCATCGCCAACAATTCCACCATGAATCAACTGTGTTTTACGTTTCATCTTATCTTCCTCCACTGTAAATATTTTTACTTAAGTACCGTTCACTACTATCCGGAAAAATCGTGACGATATGAGCCCCTTTTTCTGCATTTTTTGCTTCGATCAGGGCTGCTTCGAAGGCTGCTCCTGAAGAGCTCCCTACTAGTAATCCCTCTTTTAAAGCCAACTCTTTCACTCTTTGAAAAGCATAAACATCTTCAACAGTATGAATAGCATTAAAATAAGACCGCTCCATATAATCAGGGATGAACTCCATTCCAATTCCTTCAGTTAAGTGAGGGCCGGATTTCCCTCCGTTTAAAATTGAACCTTCTGGCTCCACAATGACTGTTTTTAGAGAAGGATTTTTTTCTTTCAAAAATTTCGCTGTACCCATAAATGTTCCCCCTGTACCTGCCCCAGCTACAAACACGTCAACTTTTCCATCAAGCTGTTCATATATTTCTGGCCCTAAGGTTTTGTAATAAGTCATAGGGTTGGCCGGATTAGCAAACTGCTGAGGACAATAAGAATCAGGTATTTCACGCAGCAGCTCTTGAGCTTTGTTTATAGCACCTTTCATACCAGCTTCAGTAGGCGTTTGAACCACCGTTGCCCCCAAAGCTTTCATAAGCTGCTGTTTTTCAATACTGAATTTTTCTGGAACACATAGTATGACGTTTATGTCGTGCTGAAGAGCAGCTAAAGCGAGCCCGATCCCCGTATTCCCAGCAGTAGGCTCAACCACCGTTCCGCCTCGCTTCAGTCTTCCAGAGCCAAGAGCTTCTTGCAGCAGTTCTTTTCCTAAACGATCTTTTACACTTCCTCCTGGATTAACATATTCCAGTTTGGCAAATATCCTGATTTCCCTAGGTAAATCAAATTGTGTAATCTCAATCATAGGTGTGTTTCCAATCAATTCATGAACGTTTTTGGCTACCTTCATAATCTTGAACACCTCGTTATCGAAATAATATAACTTAACCTATAAATAAAGTAGGAATTAAGATAAAAATATAGTCTACACCCCATGTTATGACAAACGATGAAGAGTGTAGACGAAAACAAACTCTATATTTTACGAACAGCTTATTTTAATTTTGTAATAAAATTCAATACTAATTTCGTTGAATTAACAGCTGCTTTTTCTAAAAATTGCTCAAAAGAAACATTTGATTCTTTGCCGGCGATGTCAGAAAGAGCACGAAGAATAACAAACGGTACGCCAAATTGATAACATACTTGAGCAACAGCCGCTGCTTCCATTTCAGCTGCATAAAGGTCTGGAAACTTAGAGCGAACAAACTCTACGCGCACAGGATCGTTCATGAACGAATCTCCTGTAGCAATTAATCCTTTTACAATTTTCATATCCGTTACTTCAAGAGCACTTTCCTCAGCAAGACGAACTAGTTTTTCATCTGCTTTAAAAGCTGCAGGCAAGTTTGGCACTTGACCGTATTCATAGTTGAATACCGTTACATCTACATCATGATGACGAACTTCTGTTGAAATAACCGCATCCCCTACGTTTAACTCTGGATGGAAGCCGCCTGCTGATCCTGTGTTAATAACGTAATCAGGTTTGAACTTCTCTAGTAAGATGGCTGTAGATAACGCAGCATTTACTTTTCCAATACCTGATTTTAATAATACAACCTCCACGCCGCTGATTGTTCCTGTCGAGTATTCACATCCTGCGATTACTGTTTCTTGACGATTCTCAATTTTATCGCGTAAAATCGTCACTTCTTCTTCCATTGCTCCAATGATTGCTACTTTCATTTTAAAACCTCTTTCTACTATTGTTTCGTTGCCTCAAATACCCATACAAAGTGATTAAATTGTGTAAAGGTTATATGAAAACCATTGCTTTCAAAGATTTGCTTTAAGACGGGAATCGTTGTATAGTATTCCCTCTCGAGATCTTCTGCTAGTTGCGTATACCCTTTTTGTTTTGCCTGAACAATGGTATCAGCAAATGAATCTGCTGTTTCAAACATTGTATCAGCAAACACTATTTTACCACCGGTTTGAAGTAACTTTCCATAGTTTATCACAGCTTCTTCTTTTTCTTTATCTGTTAAATGATGAAAAGCATACGTACTAACTAAACTCTCTGCTGGAAACAATGATGTATCAAATTGTAAAAAGTCTCCTGGTGTGACTAAAACATCTGCCCCTAATTTCTGGTGTGCCAATTGCCTCATTGGTACTGAAGGTTCAATTCCTACTACAGTCAGTTTTTTTTCTAACAGTTTTTTTGTTAAGTTTCCAGTCCCTGTTCCAAATTCTATCACATGCCCTATTGAACGGTCTGCTACATATTCTAAGATTTCATTATAATTGCGAAACACTTCTCTATACTGTTCATCTTTCCCGCTTACCGATGCATCATACTCATTCGCCCACTTTTCAAAGATATCTAAAAACTCTAGACCCATAAAAAACGCCTCCTCATAACTAATAATTCTTATGGATATAGTATGTTTTTAGCTATCGTTTGTTCTTCATTTACAAATATTTTAAGCTTTTAACTTTCTATTTGCTATACTATAGTAATGAGGTAAGGAGGTCGTAAGATGAACTTTGAATTTGAAATGATTGAAGATAAAATAGAATTTTTTGAAGCGCCTGATGTTAAAGTACTTGAGAAACAAATTGCTGAAAAAATTGATCAAAATAAAGCGATTTTACTTGAGGTGCATAGCGTATCTCATCAAATGTCTGTGGACTATGAACAAGGTAAAAAACTGTACTCTGCAGTTGTTCATTTCAAAATAAAAAAGCAGCGCTAGCGCGCTGCTATTTTATTGAAGCTTATCCACTACTGCGGGCTTCCAGCCTTCTCCATCTACCCATTCAATTTGAACGCGGTATTTTGTTGAGGAGTTGCCTTTAGGACTAACCGTAGCTACCGCTTTACCTACGCCACCGTTATTCCCTAAACGCCATACGGTCATATTGCTTGGGCTAATGCCTGACCCTTCGCCTACAGCTTTTAGCATTTCGTTCCAATCCGTTGATCCTTTTTTATATGTTGCTGCAGGAGCATCTTGTGACGTACCTACTGAATCCCATGAAGGATCTACCTTGCGTTCTGCCACGCCAGGCTCTGGATTTTTCTCTACTTCAGCCTGTGAATCTGAGTCGTTTGATTCTTCATCTGTTGCTTGATCATCTTCAGAGCTTTGGTCATCTTCAGAACTTTGATCTTCCGTTGCTTGATCATCTTTCGAAGAATCATCGTCTTTTTTAGCCGTCTTGTCCGTTTTTTGGTCATTTGTTTGCGGATTGTTTTGAGTTGTTTCCGCTTGGTTATCCGATTTATCCTTGTTTCCAAGAATCATCGTACCACCGACAAATACAATTAAAACTGCTACGACAGCAATTAACAGATTATATAATCGGTTTACTTTTTTTTCTTTGTTTTCGTGTCTTGAAGAACGATTGTTATTCATTGCTACAATTTCCTCCAACTTTTATAATGCTTTATTCTAACATGTGTTTTCTTATACATGAAGCATCAAAATTTATTTGAAGTATATTTGTAATATTTTTTACAAATTCTTCTTGTTTTAACGTGTATTTAAGTCATACATCCCTTTAACAATATCATAAAATACGCTGTTTGTGGGAGATATCGCACTTTTTGTATTTAAATCCACTACTACCATTGCATATTTTGGATCATCTGCAGGAAAGTAACCCGCAAACCATTTATTGACGATATCGTCTTTCACATTGATTTCAGCAGTTCCTGACTTTCCTGCCACTTCATAAGGAAGCGTTTGAAATCTTCTTCCTGTTCCTTTTTCGCTCTGTACGACACCTTTTAAAAGCTGCTGCATAGAATCAGCTGTGGCTTTATTAAGGGTATCTCCTTTTAGCTCATGCTCTTTAAACGTATACAATGACGTGTTGTTTTTATACTCTAGCGCATCTACAGCTTTTACCTGTTTCTTTTCTCCTCCGCGTGCAATTGTCGCCATCATATTTGCTACTGCAAGCGGAGTCACTTTTACGTCAAGCTGTCCAATTGCCGTTTGCGCTACAGCATTTGGTACTTTTTTTTCTCTTGTATTTGTCCAAACTCTTCCCGATTTTTCTCCTAAAAACTGCTTAAAATGTTCAAAGTGGAACACATCACCTGTCCATCCTACAGGCTGAATAAGCCCTAACTTATCAGCATATTGTTCAAGGATATTCGGATTAGATATTATCATTTCTTTTGCTAGCTGGGCAAACGTTGCATTACAACTTTGCGCGAAGCTTTCTTCAAACGTCAGCTGCCCTTTCTGATGATCTTCTTCTACATTATTGCCATAAATACTTTTATCGCAGTTATAGGTCAAAGAAGGCTGAATTTTATTTTGTTCAAGCGCTGCAGCAGCTGTTACGGTTTTAAATATAGATCCAGGAGTTTGTGGCGTCAGCAAACGATTTTCTACGCTGTCTGAACCATTTTGCTTTTTAAATGGATCTTTCTTATTAATCGAAGGCCTACTGGCCATCGCAATTACTTTATTGTTTTTTATATCAATTAAGACAGCTCCTCCGTCTTTTAACTTATAATGATTTAATGTATTCTCCACCAGCTCCTGAGCAGACAAATCAAGCGTCGTACGCACACTGACTGGATAATAAGGGTTAGCTGTACCCGTGTATTTTACATCGATGCCAAACATAGGCCCACCTAGGCGATCAACATGATAAAGGAGCTTAGACTCCTGTTCAGGCAGCAAAAACTCGTCAAAAGCCCTCTGCATCCCTGAGATACCTACAGGCGTAGTTGATTTAATTGCTCCATTTTTCAATTTGTCACTATACTTCTCTTCAATTATTTGTTTGCTTTGTGCCTCTAGTCCGATTAAATGTTCAGCAAGAGGAACTGGACGCTCATCTTTTAGAGGAATTCCAAATACGCCAGGTACCTTTAATACATTTATTTTTTCGACTTGTGCATGGGATAATTCTTTTGTAATAACAACCGGTGTTTTAGCATTCGCTAGTCTGTTAGTTAGTTCCTTTGGTTGCATTCCCACGATTTCACTTACTTGCTGAACAGGCCACTTCATTTTTTCTAAAAATGGAAACAGGACTAAGCGATTATGCGTGATAGATGTTAAAGACTGTCCATTTTTATCTTCAAATTTCCCTCGCCCGTCATCTACCACCATTTCCTGCGTACGCTGTTTTACGCTTCCTTCAATTAAGTTGATCTTTTTGTCAGTAAAAGATTCTGTGCTGACAAGCTGGAGTTGAACAAGACGTGCTCCCAGTCCGCTAATTAATAATAAAATAAAAATAAGAGTAATATAAATTCGCTTGTGAATTATTTTCATGACTACACCTCACTCTTTACAAGTGTCGACGTTGCCATTACTTTTAAAACCATTATCTTAAGAAATATTCATTCTTTTTTTCATTTCACAAAAAAACTTGCTGAATCAGCAAGTTTTTATTATTAATTTTCCGTTAAAAATTGTTGAGTTGTTCTTAGCTTTCCTATTTTCGGAAAGATGTAAGAAAGAGTTGCTTCATGCTCTTCTTTTGTAAATGTCGCCATGGCATCCGTGATAAAAATTTGGTTATACCCATACTGAAATGCTTCACGAGCTGTACTTTCCACACCAATATTTGTTGCAATTCCGCAAAGGACAATTGTATCAATTCCTCTTCGGCGAAGCTGAAGATCTAAATCTGTCCCAAAAAAGGCTCCCCACTGACGTTTTGTTACAATGTAATCACTCTCTTGAACATTAAGTCTTGGATCAAATTCCGCCCAATCTGCAGGTCTTTCTTGAGGAGCAGATGGCTTTTGATCCGTTTCTGGCATCAACGCATCTTTTCCATCTTGAAAATCTACTCGTACAAAGCTAATAAATCCATTTTGTTCGCGGAAACGATTCACAAGCTGAACAGATTTCTCCACAATTTCGTCTCCTCCAATTGGAACAATCCCTTTTTGTAAATCAATTAAAACAAGCGCTGTTTTAGTAAAATCGATATCTTTCATCTTCATCTTTCCTTTCTTACATATCTTTTCTATTCTCTCCGCTTTTTAAAATCATATAAAAAAAGCTGACGCGTGTCAGCTTTTTTACTTACGAGCATTCAGTAGAACGCTTCCAACCATATGCTTTACTTAACAGATACAATTTTCACTGACATATCTCCACCAGGAGTTTGAACAGTTACTTGATCTCCAATTTGTTTGCCCATTAGACTTTTAGCAATTGGCGAATCATTTGAAATTTTCCCTTCAAACGGATCTGCTTCTGCACTACCTACAATTGTATACGTTTCTTCATCACCATCTGGCAATTCTACAAATGTTACAGATTTACCTAATGATACAATAGAAGAGTTTTCTACATCTTCTTCAATAATTTTTGCATTGCGAATCATATTTTCAAGCGTTGTAATACGGCCTTCTACGAAAGCCTGCTCGTCTTTTGCAGAATCGTACTCAGAGTTCTCCGATAAATCTCCAAAACTGCGGGCGATTTTGATACGCTCTACAACTTCTTTACGTTTTACTGTTTTTAAATATTCTAGCTCTTGCTCTAGCTTTAGTTTTCCTTCTTCTGTCATTGGAAATACTTTTTCTTGTGCCATAATCCCTTCACTCCTTCTTGAACTCAAAATCTCTAGTGTATACAGTCGATTTCTGTATGTACAAAAAATTTTCCACTCTGTGGAAAAATCAGTTAATAGAGAAATGACAGCTTCAAAATAGAAGCTGCTCGTTTCTCTATTCTTTATAATGTTTGTGTTTAGTTAGCAGAATATGTCTGCATTGTCTTCAAAAAAATTCCTGCATCTATGCTATGTTATTATAAAATGGCATTTTGTTCAAGAATTGTTTGAATTTTAGTGACCATCAAGTCAATCGCTACGTGGTTTTGACCGCCTTCAGGAATGATAATATCTGCATAACGTTTTGTTGGTTCAACAAACTGATTATGCATCGGGCGAACGACAGATACGTATTGATCAACAACTGACTCAAGCGTACGCTCTCGTTCTTTAATATCACGAAGCATACGACGAATGATACGAAGATCCGCATCTGTATCTACGTATAGCTTGATATCCATTAAATTACGCAAGCGCTGATCTTCTAGTACAAGAATACCTTCTAAGATAATAACATCTTTTGGTTCTTCTCTAATTACCTTCTCAGAGCGCGTATGAATTGCGTAATCATATACCGGTTTGTCAATGCTCTCATAATTTAATAAGTTTTGCAAGTGTTCAATCAGCAAATCATTATCAAATGCTAAAGGATGATCGTAGTTTGTTTGCAAACGCTGTTCAAACGGTACATCGCTTTGATCTTTATAATAATAGTCTTGCTCAAGAAGCATAATAGAATGCCCTTTAAAATACTCATAAATAGCTTTGGTTACAGTTGTTTTACCAGAACCGGATCCACCAGCGATACCGATTACAACGGGCTTTTTCCCCATTTTATATTTAAATCCCCTTTCGCATCATGTTATATGAAAATAGAGGTTGGTCCACTTTAAATTTCACAATTTGCAGCGGATGACGCGCAGCATCTAGTTCATTGCCATCTTCGTCCCAAATTTTATCTATTTTTTGCGTAAAGTTTTTAATTTCCGGACCGAAAAATTCCACTTCTTCTCCCGGTTTAAAATAGTTACGCTGTTGCAATGTCACGATGCTTGTTTCTTCATCATAATTCAATACTAAACCAGCAAAATCAAATTTTGTTTTCTTGCCGTGTACGCCAAACATTTGCTCATCCACTCCAGGAACCCCTTCAAAAAAGGCAGGAGCCGTGTCGCGGTTTGCACATTTGTCTAGCTCATCAAGCCATTCTTTTTGAATCACAAAATTCTCAGGATCTGCACAATATGCGTCAATCACCTTGCGATATACGCTCACCACTGTTGCGATATAGTGAATCGACTTCATACGTCCTTCAATTTTTAAGCTATCAATACCCAGCTCAATCATTTGAGGGATAGATTGAATTAAATTTAAGTCTTTTGGACTCATTGCAAACGGATCATCTTGCTCATCAAATAAAGCCGTTTCCGTTTTACCGTCTTCTACTTTAAATAAATCATAGTCCCAACGGCATGATTGACAGCAGCCTCCGCGGTTTGAATCACGCGCTGTCATATGGTTACTTAGCACGCAGCGGCCTGAATAAGCAATACACATCGCTCCGTGAATAAAAGCTTCAATTTCAATATCCACTTTTTCTTTCATTTCGCGCATTTCTTCAGCACCCGTTTCACGAGCAAGTACAACACGTTCTAATCCTTCTTCTTTCCAGAACTGAACGGCTTTCCAGTTTGAAAGTGATTGCTGCGTACTTAAGTGTACTTCAAGCTTAGGTGCAACGCGTCGACAGGTTTCGATAATTAACGGATCAGCTACGATGATTCCAGAAACACCAGCGCGCTCTAATCCCATTAAATAATCTTCAAGTCCGTCCATATTTTCATTGTGAGCAAAAATGTTTGTTGTAACATAAATACGTGCGCCGTATTTGTTTGCAAACTGAACACCTTCCGCCATTTCTTCAAATGTAAAGTTATCTGCATTTGAACGAAGGCCAAACTCTTTTCCTCCGATAAACACAGCATCTGCTCCATAGTGTACGGCAACTTTTAATTTTTCAAGGTTACCGGCTGGAGCTAACAACTCAGGCTTCTTAGTAATAACTCGTTTACCTTCTACTACAGTATCGATTTGAACAGCCATCGTTTGTACCTCCTTTGTTTATCTTTCTTTGCATGCTTTTTAATATACCGTTTCTTTAAAGAAAAACCCTGTGTCTAACGGGCGGTTAATTGGCTGCAAGCTTTCAATTTCTTCTAACAAATCGTCTTTAACGTTTTCGTATTCTTCACGGTCATCTACACATAAATCAATCGCTTGACGATATTTTTTTGTTACTTCTAAAATATATTGCGGTGACTTTAATACGCCGTCAATTTTGAATACGTCTACTTCAGCGTCAATCATTTCGGAAAGCTCATCGATAATGCACATATCATTTGGACTCATAATGTGCGTTCCATTTTCATCTTCGAAAATTGGATACTTATTGTTTCGCTCATTATCAAGTAAAAACATATCTTTTTCTACTTTACGATTTTCAATTTCCATGACTTTTCCTTGATACTCAAAGTAGTTGCCAAGAAGTGAACGTTTTGATTGGAACATACACGTCATGCCATGCACCTGAACTTCAATTTCTACTTCGGCTTTTTCTTTAATATCAATGATGCTATCCATGCTTAGCTCACGAGCAAGAACTGCACGCTTAGCTCCTTTGCGGCCCCAGTAGTTACATGAATACCAGTTTGTTCCCGTTGTCTCGGTACTCCAGTGCATCTTCATTTCTGGAGCTGTTTCACGCACTGCCATTAATACAGCAGGATCTCCAAATACAATCGCATCCACGCTTGCCTCTTTTAAGAATAAAATATATTCATTTAATTCGGCGATTTTATCATTGTGAAATAATCCATTCATCGCTACGTAGACTTTTGCATTATGCTGATGAGCAATATTTACAGCTTCTACGATATCTTCACGTTTGAATTCACCTGCTAAACGCAAACCATAGCGCTGTTCACCAACCATAATAGCCGTTGCTCCAGCTTGTAGTAATGATTCGATTTCCGAAACTGCAGTTGGTGTCACTAATAGTTCTGGTTTTTTCATTCTTGGTCACCTCTTTTAATACTAATCGCGATTCCGTCTCCAATAGGGAGAATAGTTGTATAATAATCGGGATGATTCATCAGCCACGTATTGTATGCCTGAATTTTTTTAATTAAGCTGCGGCGTCGACGTGTTTCTACTTCCGCCAAATCGGTCGCTACGTGACCTTTAAATAGTACGTTATCCGAAATAATCATTCCTTTAGAAGATAGCATCGGCTCATAATGTTCGAAAAAACGCTGATACTGACCTTTAGCTGCATCGATAAAGACTGCATCATAAGGACCATGACGTTCAATTTCATCTCTAAGCTCAAGTGCATCTCCAAACAACGACACAATTTTATCTTGTTTTCCCGCCCGTTCAATAAACTCTTGCGCTTTTTGGTAACGCTCTTCATTTCGTTCTACCGTAACCACTCGTGCCTCTGGAAGCGCATGGGTCATTCGAATAGACGAATATGCAATCGCTGTTCCAATTTCTAATATATGTTTTGGCTGATGAAGACGAAGAATTTGCAATAGCGTTTCAACACCAATCAATTCCATAATCGGAACGTGATATTCTTTTGCATAAGCTTCCATTTCTTCAATAAGCTCCTGGCGCTTAGGAATAAGCTTTTCCACATACTGCTCTACGTTTTGTAAAAGCAAAACACTTCCTCCGTTCTCAGAAGTACATTTTACATTATGTTTTCATAACGTTTCATTACTGCAAAATAGTAAGACAACTAGTCTATTATAAGTTTTTTTCGTTTTTACGTAAACCCGATATATTTTAACATAAAAGATGGGGAATGCGAAGTATCGCGATTCCCCAATTTTAAATTTCCAATTATTTTTCGGTATTTTGCTTTTCTTTACCTGTAATATGCTTGGCTTTTTCTTTGTTATGTTCTTCTAACGTTTTGGTAAAAATAACTTTTCCTTCAGGTGTAGCCAAGAAGTATAAATAATCTGTATTGGCTGGATGTAACGCAGCTTTGATTGACATCAACCCAGAGCTGGCAATTGGTCCTGGAGGCAACCCTTTTACTTTATACGTATTGTAAGGAGAGTCCACTTCTAAATGCTTATAAAACACGCGGTCTTTATGCTCTCCTAAGGCATATAAGACGGTTGGATCCGTTTGAAGAGGCATGTCTTTTTCAAGGCGATTATAAAAGACGCTGGCAATTTTTTCTCGGTCGACTTTCGCAGTCGCTTCCTCTTCAATGAGAGAAGACATTGTTAACAATTTATGTGCACTAAATTTTTTCTTCTTCATTTGCCCACTGTACTGACCTAATACATTATTTGTTTTCCCTACCATTTTATCCAATATTTCATCTAACGACACATTTTTATCATAAAAATCATACGTAACGGGATATAAATAACCTTCTAGCGGATGTTTAATATCTTTTTGCATCACTTCATCCGTTACTAAATCTGGATATTTTTCTTTCATTTTATTGACGAATGCCTTATCGTCTAGCTTTTTCATGACTTCGTCTTTTGTAAACTTTGTATTTTTAGCAATGATATCAGCAATTTCGACAAGCTGGCGTCCTTCTGGAATGGTGACACGAATATCAGGTTGTTTTGAAACCTCGCCTTTTTCCATTTTTTCAACCATTTCCCCTAAGCTCATGGAAGGAGAAAATAAATACGTTCCAGCTTGAAATCCAGACACATGGGTTAATTTTACGTAATAGCGAAATGCACTTTTACTTTTAATTAAATCTTCTTTTTTCAATACCGTACCAATCGATTGGACGGAAGAACCTTGTGGAATGGTCACATTTACTTTTTTATTGCTGTTTCGATCCACGGGCGTTAAGCGGGATTGAGCATAGAAAAATGCACCGCCAACTAGTAAAAGAAGTACGATAATTGTAATAAAAATAAGTCGTTTTTTTCTTGAACGATTAGGTGGTAAAAATGTTTGTTGCGACAAGCAGCTTCCTGGTTAAATCTACTTCTGTAAAAGAAGATACAACCAGTTTCACCTCTTTTCTTCTTGGTTTTTTATAAGTATGAACAGAGAGGAGACATGAGATTACGATTCATTCGTATCGCCTATAGGTGTGAGATGGTATCGCTTCCTTAAACTCTCGCCTCTTCTAAAATTTTTCCATGATTTATGTTATTGTCTGCCCAAAGTCTAGTTTCATCCGTTCAAACAATGAATTCTTTTATTAAAATGCACTCTCACACGCAGGAATTATTATACTACAATTTATCTTATTTTTCGTCATTATCATACAATCTGCCCTAAGAATGCAAGGAAAAACCTTTTTATATCTAAAAATAACAGCCGCTATGTAAAAAAAAGCTGATAACAATTGTCATCAGCTTTTTCACTATAATTATTCGCCTTCTTCGTCAAGGAATGTATTAACCATTTCCTCAACCATGTCCCACTCTTCTTCTGTTTCAATCGGTTGAAGCTCACCGTCTTGACCATCTTCACTTGGTGTGAAAGCAGATGCATGAATTTCAATTTCCTCTTCATCATCTTGGTCTGCTCCGATTGGATAGTAAATTACATATGATTTGTTATATTGATCAGAATCAAATGTGAATAAAATTTCGCATAGCTGCTCATTTCCATTCTCATCGACGATTGTAATTTTATTTTCTTCTACGCTCATGTTTGCACCTCATTTTATATTGTAAGCTCTTAGCTTAACTTTTTCTTCAGCGAAAAGCAAGCCGTTCAGTTATTTCACTTCCCTTTTACGTACAAAAGAATATGCAAAAGGGAAATTCATAACTTGTCAGCTAAGGCAAAGCCTGCTGCTTTTCTTACTGTTTGCTGTCTAAGTATCCTTGAAGAATCATAACAGCTGCCATTTTATCGATTACTTTTTTGCGTTTCTTGCGGCTTACATCGGCAGACAGCAGTACTCGCTCCGCTGCCATCGTCGACAAGCGCTCGTCCCACATCATCGTTTCAATGTTAAGTTTTTCTGTGACATTGTCAGCAAACTCAATGCACGCTTCGCCTCGAGGGCCAATCGTACCATTCATATTTTTAGGAAGACCCACTACGATTTTCTCTACGGAATATTCGTCAATTAACTCCTGTAAACGAGGATATGATTGCTCCATCTGCTCATCTGCAATTTTAATTGTTTCAATTCCTTGCGCTGTCCATCCCATTTCATCACTAACTGCCACACCAATTGTCTTGGTTCCTACATCTAATCCTAATACGCGCATTTATGAATCCTTTCGATGCTGTTGTAAATAAGATTTAACAAGTTCTTCAATGAGCTCGTCTCGCTCTAACTGGCGAATTGTGTTTCTCGCATCGTTATGACGAGGAATGTAAGCAGGGTCTCCTGATAACAAATACCCAACGATTTGGTTAATCGGGTTGTAGCCTTTTTCTTGCAGTGCGTCATAAACCGTAAACAATACTTCATGTACGTTTGTTTCAGCTGGCTCATCTTGAAAATTAAATTGCATGGTTTTATCAAATGAACTCACGGTCCCACCTCACTCTCTTAATTTGTGAACACATTGTGCACTATGCTAAGTCTTATTTATATTGTACACCAAGAAAGAGGAGAATTAAACGGATTTAACCCATTCTTCTACAGTGCCAAGTGCTTTTTCAATTTGGCTAGCGTCTTTCCCTCCAGCTTGCGCCATGTCAGGGCGTCCGCCTCCGCCTCCGCCGCAAATCGTCGCTACTTCTTTGACAAGTTTGCCAGCATGATGGCCTTTAGCAATTAAATCTTTTGTTACACCAGCAATAATATTTACCTTTTCACCTTGTGGAGAAGCTAATACGATCACCGCAGATTCTAATTTTTGTTTTAAATCGTCGACCATTGCACGAAGGTTATTCATATCCGTTGCATTTACTTTCGCTGCTAGTACATTCACACCATTAATGTTTTGCACGCGGTCAACGAGATTGCCAGCTTCAATATTGCCAAGCTTTGTAGATAGTGAATCATTTTCACGCTGAAGGTTACGGATTTCTTCTAGTAATCCTTCTACGCGTCCTACTAAATCACGCGGATTGGATTTTACTTTTGCTGCAGCTTCTTTTAGTAAGCCTACTTGATCGTTCATTAACTGATAGGCAGCTTTTCCAGTTACAGCTTCAATGCGTCGAGTACCTGCACCGATTCCCGATTCTGATACAATTTTAAATAAACCGATAACAGATGTATTTGGCACGTGACATCCACCACATAATTCTAAGCTGTAGTCGCCTACTTGTACTACGCGCACGATATCTCCGTATTTCTCACCAAATAGTGCCATTGCACCCATCGCTTTTGCTTCGTCAATTGCTTTGTTTTCAATTTGTACAGAGATGCTGTCCCAAATCTTTTCATTAACGATTTGTTCAATTTTCTCAAGCTCTTCCTGTGTCACTTGACCAAAATGAGAGAAGTCAAAGCGCAAGCGATCCGCTGTTACTAAAGAACCCGCTTGATTAACATGCGTTCCTAACGTATCTTTTAATGCTTGATGCAATAAATGCGTTGCCGTATGGTTTTTCACAATCGCACTGCGGTTTTCTTCATCAAGCGTTGCCGTATATGTTTCACCTTTTAAAAGCTCACCGTTTGTTACAGATACCGTTTGGACATTTTGGCCGTTTGGCGCTTTTTGAACGTCTTTTACTTCAGCTGTTCCTGAAGCACTTTGGATCGTGCCTTGGTCCGCAATTTGACCGCCGCTTTCTGCGTAGAATGGCGTGTGGCTTAAGATGACTTGCGCTTCTGTTCCAGCCTCAGCGCGATCAACAAGCTCACCGTCTACAATAATTGCTTCAACAACTGTTTTTACTTCATTTTTATCATAGCCAACAAACTGACTTGCAACGGTTACTTCACCAAGTACGCCGCCTTGAACTTGCATAGAACTAGAATCTTGACGAGCAGCACGCGCACGCTCACGCTGTGCTTCCATTTCACGTTCAAAACCTGCATGATCAATTTTCATGTTCTCATCTTCTGCATATTCTTCCGTTAATTCAACAGGGAATCCATACGTGTCATATAAACGGAATACATCTTCGCCTTGTACTGTATCACTGTTTTGCGCTTTTTCCTTTTTAATAACAGTTGCCAAAATAGCTAGTCCGTCATTTAACGTTTCGTGAAAACGCTCTTCTTCATTTTTTACTACACGCTGGATAAAATCCGTTTTTTCCTTTACTTCCGGATAGAAATCAACCATGATTTCACCTACTACCGGCACTAGCTCGTACATGAACGGACGATTAATGTTTAACTTTTTAGCATAGCGAACTGCTCGGCGTAACAAACGGCGCAACACATACCCACGGCCTTCATTTGAAGGAAGCGCACCATCACCTACAGCAAATGTTACCGTACGAATATGGTCAGCAATGACTTTAAATGCCGTATCTTGCTCATCATTTGTACGATATTTAGCGCCTGAAATGTTTTCAGTTGCTTCAATAATTGGCATAAACAAATCTGTATCAAAGTTTGTTTGCACATCTTGAATAACAGAAACCATACGCTCTAAGCCCATTCCCGTATCAATGTTTTTCTTTGGAAGCGGCGTGTACGTATTATCAGGATTATGATTAAACTGAGAAAATACAAGGTTCCAAATTTCTAAATAACGCTCATTTTCTCCACCTGGATATAATTCCGGATCAGTTAGATCATTTCCATATGCTTCTCCGCGATCATAAAAGATCTCTGTATTTGGACCACTCGGACCTTCTCCGATATCCCAGAAATTACCTTCTAAACGAATGATGCGTTCTTTAGGCACGCCCATTTTTTCATTCCAAATCTTAAATGCTTCTTCATCTTCAGGGTGAACTGTTACAGATAGTTTATCTGCGTCGAATCCAATCCATTTATCGCTCGTTAAGAATTCCCATGCCCATTGGATTGCTTCTTCTTTGAAATAATCACCGATAGAGAAATTACCAAGCATTTCAAAAAACGTATGATGGCGAGCCGTTTTACCTACGTTTTCGATATCGTTTGTACGAATAGATTTTTGTGCGTTACAAATACGCGGATTTTGAGGAATAACACGACCATCAAAATATTTTTTTAATGTAGCTACTCCACTGTTAATCCATAATAAAGATGGATCTTCATGCGGAACTAAAGATGCGCTTGGTTCTACATCATGGCCTTTTTCTTTAAAGAAATCTAAATACATTTGACGAACTTGTGCTGACGTCAGTTTTTTCATGATTGGTCCTCCTTTAATACTCTTCTTATTTATAGACAAAAAAATGATGACATAAAAGCATCTATTTTCCCTGTGTCCAAAAGTAATTGCTAGTTATTTGCACACAAAAAAACTCTCATCCCTGTAGCAGGGACGAGAGTTGAACTCGCGGTACCACCCTGATTATAAATGCCAAAAGCATTTATCACCTTCATAGCGTTAACGTTGCTGACACGGCAGGTTTTAGCCTGCACTCTGGACTAGCGTTCCGCTGCTCTTTGTTTAGCGCTTCTTTCAGCCAAGGAAGCCCTTCTCTAAAAACCAGTGTGCAACGTACTCGATCCATCATTGTGTTCAAAATATGTAGCGTTTTCTTATGGCGATATTATGACAAATTAACCGCTCTTTGTCAATGTTTGAGCGTATAAGAGCGGATATGCAAAATAGATATTTTAATGACTGCTAAAATTGGCACAGCCAAAATGAGACCCAATACTCCTCCAAACTCTCCTCCTAAAAGGAGCGCAAGCATGATAAACAAAGGATGAATATGAAGACTCTTTCCTACGATAAGCGGAGACAGAACATTTCCCTCTAGAAACTGCAGCACAAAGATAATAATCACAATGGTGATAACCAGTTTTATCGAGATTGTGGCTGCAATAATAGCTGCTGGAACCGCGCCAATAATCGGGCCAAAATACGGGATGATATTCGTTACGCCAATAATAAAGCCTAAAAGAAGTGCATAAGGTACATGAAAGAACCACAGTGCTGCTGTGGCAATCACACCAATAATGAGACAAACAAAAAATTGCCCTCTAATGTAATTGCCGAGCGATTCATTCACATCCGATAAAAAACGTTCGCCTGGTTTGTGCCACTTTTTAGGTGTAACATAAGCTGTTGCTTTCTTAATAGAGGAAAAATCCTTTAGCATATAAAAAACAATAAATGGAATAATGATTAAAATCAAAAAAGAGGTAATCAATGATTTTAATCCTTCCGCCACTTTTGTAAGCCACACGTTGAGCGTAGCCTCTACATCATCAATGCTGCCTTCAATTTTTTCATGTACACCGTTTGGAAGTGAAGTTGTACGATCATGAATCGATTCTACCCAATGTCTATATGTATTCGTAAAATGAGGCAGCTGCTCGTTTAAATCTTTTACTTGTTCCACAAAAATAGGGTACGACTTATAGGCTCCAAATCCGATTCCTCCAAAAAAGATGATGTAGATCAGTAAAATAGCTAGAGGACGAGGCACGCCTTTGTCATGGGTTTTTTCAATAAGCGGATGAAGTAAATATGTAATGAATGCCGCAATAAAAAAAGGCAGCAGTGCTTTTAAAAACATGTAAATAACAGGAAGCCATAAAAACTGAACTTTAAAAAAGACTAATATGCACAGCAGCGCTAATAACAGCAGGCCGAATCTATAGAACCATTTGAATGAGCTATCTTTCAACGTAAACTCCTCCTCTCTTCTATTTTTTGATAAAGAAAGGAGTTTATACATGCAGTTGTCTCTTCTGCCTGTAAAAAAGCACTATTGCAGCTCAGTGCAATAGTGCTTTTTTTATTAGTGAATAGCTTTCATCATACGTTTACGCATTTTTTTCATATTTCTTTTTGTAAACATCTCTCGATCATCTGCCATTTTAAATGCATAAGCTCCAAGACCGAAAGCGACTACTGACGGAATGATTCTGCCCATTGCTCTTCCTCCCGGTAAAAAAGAATTAGAAATTGATTGTACGCTCGTCGTCTGAGAACAAATCATCAAGCGAGCTCAATGTTCCATCTTCTTCTACTTGGTGAGTATTAATTTGTCCTTTTGAAATAGTCATTTCAATAAAACAATTCCAGCAGTAATACTGATTTACACCAATTTTGCCAACGTCAATACTTTTACAGTTTGGACATTTAAACAAAGTCGACACCTCTTTATACGTTCTACTTATATAAACGCATTATGTCCACTTCTTTCCATGTCCATACTTTATTTTCTGACAATTAGCAAAGAAGGATGGCAACAAAGGAGTTTATTTAACTCTTTGTTAGCATGCGAAAGGTTACATAAAATCATACGGCGTAACGTTTTCCATCCCAATATTTGCATCTTTCATAAATGGAATTTCGGGATCTTCTATATCGTTATCTAAGCTTTCTCGAAGCAAGGGCTGTAGGTTCGTTTGTCGGACGCTGTCTTCATTTCGGCTGACTCCAAGCTGAAACGCTTCGTCTTCGCCGCATAAAATTAAAAATTGTTTACTTCGCGTAACGGCGGTATAAAGCAAATTGCGTCGCAGCATTCGGTAATAGCTTTTGACAATCGGAAGTACAACAATAGGAAATTCACTTCCCTGTGATTTATGGATGGAACAGCAGTATGCATGGGTTATTTGATTAAAGTCTTGCTTTGTGTAAGTTACTTCATTTCCTTCATATGAAATAACCAGCATATCCTGTTTTTCCGTATTTTCTTTGGCAAAGAAAACCGAGACGATTTCTCCCATGTCTCCGTTAAATACGTTGCTATCCGGCTGATTTACAAGCTGCAGCACTTTATCTCCGACTCGGTACGTAATATCTCCGTGCTTAAGCTCTCTTCTTTGCTCAGAAGCCGGGTTAAATAATTCCTGAAGAACTTCATTCAGTTTATCAATCCCTGCAGGACCTTTATACATAGGAGCTAAAACTTGAATATCTTTAGCCGTATAGCCTTTTTTTAACGCATTCCCGCAAACTTGTTGCACGACGTTTGTGATGTGCTGTCCTTGACAACGAATAAAGGAACGATCTCCTTGCTGCCTCGATAAGTCTTCCGGAAGCTTTCCTTTTTTTATTTCATGAGCCAAATCAATAATTGACGATCCTTCCGCTTGCCTGTATACATCCGTCAGGCGGACGGTAGGAACTACTTCTGAACTCAGTAAATCTTTTAACACCTGTCCCGGACCTACTGAAGGAAGCTGGTCTTCGTCTCCAACTAAAATAACCTGTAAATTAGCAGGAAGAGATTTAAACAGCTGATGAGCAAGCCACAAATCTACCATTGATACTTCATCCACAATCAGTAATTTTCCGTCAATTGGATTCTCCTCATTATGATCAAATCCTTCTTGTCCGTTCCATTTTAATAATCTGTGAATCGTAACCGCCGGAAGTCCCGTCGCTTCGCTCATTCGTTTAGCAGCTCGTCCAGTAGGTGCGACAAGTAAAACAGGAAAAGCTTCATCTTTTTTATAGTCCCCTGGATTTAACGAACATCCATGAAGTTCTGCATAGAGTTCGACTATTCCTTTAATAACTGTTGTTTTCCCTGTACCTGGTCCACCTGTTAAAAGAAGCATTGGAGACATTAAAGCGGTTTGTATACCCTTGCGCTGAGACGGTGCATATTGCACGTCTAATCGCTCTTCTAGCTCACCCAGAGCTAGTAAAAATTCTGATTCTGGAAACTGCTCTTCGTACTGCGTTTGAGCCATAATTGTTTGAATAGCTTTAACCAGTCCTTTTTCAGCATAAAAAAGGGGAGGAAAATAAATTTTTTCGTCTTGAATAATAAGCTTTTTGTCTGCTTTTAATGCGTCCACTTCTCTTGTAAGATCCATTTCAGACAGATTCTCATGCCTGCTTTTCCGAAGAAGCTCTGCTGTTTTTCCATACAGCTGATCTGCCGTGACGTATACATGTCCCATTTGATTGCATTCTTGCTCAATGACGTATAAAATACCCGCACGCAAACGATCAGGATGATTGGTTGCCATACCAAGTCTCTTTCCAAGTTCATCGGCCCGGCTAAAACCAATCCCTTGAATATCTTCTACGAGCTGATAAGGGTTATTTTGAACAATTTCAAGCGCTTCTTGTTTGTACGCTTGGAAAATCTTCATCGAAAGCTGCGGTCCAAACCCGAGGTCCGTCAGCTTTACCATTACTTCTTCTAACCCTTGATGTTCACGAAGCTGAGTGACTAAAGCTTCTGCCTTGTCGGCTGAAAGCCTCGGCACCTCTTTTAGCACAGACTCATTTTGTAAAATACGAAAGATAGCGCGTTCTCCTAGGGCGTCCACAATATTTTCAGCGGTTTTTTTACCGATTCCGTGAAATAAATCGCTAGATAGGTACTGAACAACCCCTTGCCTTGATTGCGGAAGTTCTTTTTTAAACTGTTCAACATGAAACTGCAGGCCGAACTTTGGATGCTCTTTGAAGTCCCCGTAAAACGTGTATACTTCATCTTCATTCAACTTAGGAAAATAGCCTGTAACAACCGTTTCTTTATCTTCAATCTCTAAATTTGTTTTTTTGATCCGTATCCGCGTAACGTTATATAAGTTTTCTTCGTTATGAAAGACCGTTACAATTGACGTGCCGCTTATATAATGACGTTCTGGCTGTGAAGGGTTCACTTGTTCTTCGTTCATGTTATCCTTCCTTTACCCGCTTTCTTAATGTTCTAATGTAGACAGAACTTGTTTGGCATTTGCTGCCATTACGTGATCTGGCTGCACGTTTAAAGCTTCATCTAACATTTCAATCGCCTTGTCTTTGTCATCTTTCATGGCATATGCTACGCCTAAATTATAAAAAGCATCGGCATGTTCTGGCTCTTGATTGACTACCTTAAGAAATTCAGCAATCGCTTCATCTACCATTTCCAGCTGTGCTAAACAAAGGCCGTACTGAAATTTTGCTTCTACATCATGTTCGTTTAGTTCGACTGCTCGCTGAAGATAAGGCATCGCAAAACGAATTTCTTCCATATGAAACAGCGTTAAACCAAGCATAAAGTACGCATCGGATGAATCTAAGCCTTTTTTGATTGCTAAATCAAAGTAGTGCTTTGCCTGCTCAAGCTGCTCTGCGTTAAAGTAAATGTTTCCTGCTCCGTAATAAGCTGTTGCCGTTTCTTCATCTAATTCAATCGCACGCTCATAAAATTTTAAAGCACGGTCCATTTCACTAACAGCCGCTAATAAATTACCAAAATTCACATACACAATCGGATCTTTTGGATTATCTTCAATTGCTTCTGAAAATGTTTTAGCTGCCTCTTCAAATTTCCCTTCCTGCATATACTGAATTCCTAGCTGATTTTTATCTGTCATTTTTTTGTTCACTCCACTGTTTTAATTATGATTTAAAAGATTTTCGCGTCATGAAAATCTAGAATATGTAAGTTGTTAGTTTACCCAATAATTAGAGTATATCATAGAAAAACCTCAGCTATATACAGCCGAGGTTTTTCGTTCTTGCTTATATGAATTATACGTACCAAATTTGCTCTTCTTCTTGAAATACTTTGTCAATAGTTGCTCCGCCAAGACATTCATCATCTTTGTAAAACACAACTGCTTGACCTGGCGTAATTGCGCGCACGGGTTCAGCAAAAATAACTTTAATTGTATCATCATCGACTTTTTCAACGGTTACTGCTGAATCGGTTTGACGATAGCGGAATTTTGCTGTGCACGTCATTGGTGACGACCAGTCACGGTCGCTGACCCAGCTGATATTTGTTGCTGTAAGAGATGTAGAATAAAGCAACTCATTGTGAAAGCCTTGATCGACGTATAAAACGTTTTTTTCTAAATCTTTTCCAACTACAAACCAAGGTTCGCCGCTGCCTCCGATGCCTAAACCATGGCGTTGACCAATCGTGTAGTACATAAGGCCGTCATGCTTGCCTTTCACTTCGCCGTCAAGCGTTTGCATCACACCTGGCTGAGCAGGAAGATACTGACTTAAAAATTCCTTGAAGTTACGTTCACCAATAAAGCAAATACCTGTGCTGTCTTTTTTCGTTGCTGTAGCAAGGCCTGCTTCTTTTGCAATTTCACGCACTTTTGATTTCTCAATTTCACCAATTGGGAACATTACTTTTGAAAGCTGATCTTGTCCTAATTGATTCAAGAAATACGTTTGATCTTTATTTCCATCTACGCCTCGAAGCATTTTATACTCCCCGTCGCGGTACGCAACGCGTGCATAATGTCCTGTCGCTAGATAGTCTGCTCCTAGCGTCATTGCATGCTCCAAAAAGGCTTTGAATTTAATTTCTTTATTACACATTACATCAGGATTCGGTGTACGACCTGCTTTATATTCATCTAAAAAGTAGGTAAATACTTTATCCCAATATTGTTTCTCAAAGTTGACTGCATAGTAGGGAATACCAATTTGATTACATACGCGAATAACATCGTTATAATCTTCAGTCGCAGTACAAACGCCGTTTTCATCCGTATCGTCCCAGTTTTTCATAAAGATTCCGATCACATCGTATCCTTGTTGTTTTAATAAAAGAGCTGCTACAGATGAATCAACGCCTCCGCTCATTCCGACTACTACACGTGTATCTTTAGGTGATTTTGTCAACTTCGCCACCTCCGTTTTCTTCATTTTAATTAAATTGTTCGCTAAAAAGCGAAAGAAACGACACAAACCATCAGTGAGGGATGAAGACCCTACTGATGGCTGCTATTTACATCGTTAGTCGCTTAACGATGTTTGCTGTTTGACGTGCGGTTTTTTCAATTTGCTCAGCAGAGTTCCCTAAGCCAAAGCTAAATCGAATAGAAGTTGTTAAACGTTCAGAACCTTTTCCAAACATAGCAACAAGCACATGAGAAGGATCGATTGCTCCCGCTGTGCAAGCTGAACCGCTCGATGCCGCAATTCCTGCTAAGTCTAAATTTACGAGCATCGATTCAACATTTGTTTTTGGAAATGATAAATTTAACACATGTGGCAGAGAATTTTCAAGATGTCCGTTAATTTCAAATGAAATACCTTCTTCTTTCAACACAGCTACCATTATTTCTTTGTATCTTCTATATTCATCTGCACGTGTTTGCAGCGTTTGTTGCGAAATTTTTACAGCTTCTTCAAACCCGACAATACTTGTCATGTTCTCAGTTCCAGCTCGTCGTTTGCGCTCTTGTTCTCCTCCAAATAGTAAAGGAGACAGTGAAACGTGAGCAGCTGCATATAAAAAGCCCATCCCTTTTGGTCCGTTAATTTTATGAGCCGAAACGGATAAAAGATCGACACCTAATTGTTGCACATTTAACGGAATTAATCCATAAGCTTGCACTGCATCCGTATGGAAATATGCTCCATGCTCTTTTAATAGAGCCCCAATTTCTCCAATTGGCTGAATAGCGCCTACTTCATTATTTCCAAACATCACCGAGACAAGAATTGTTTGATTCGTCAGGGCCGATTTTATTTCATCTACGGATACTTGTCCATACTCGTCAACCGGCAAATATGTCACTTCAAAACCTTGTGTTTCTAGATATTCACACGTATGAAGCACAGCGTGGTGTTCAATTTGCGTGGTAATAATATGATTTCCTTTATGGCGGTTTGCGAGAGCTACTCCGATCAGTGCCATATTATCTGCTTCTGTCCCACCACTTGTAAAAATCAGTTCATTTTCGTGTGCTCCAATACTTGCTGCAATCGTTTGGCGAGCTTCGTCTAAGTAACGTCGACTCTCCCGCCCGTAGTGATGAATACTAGACGGATTTCCGAAGTACTCATGCATAAAAGTCGTCATTTTTTCAACGACTGCCGGATGTATTGGAGACGTTGCTGCATGATCAACATAAATACGTTCCAAAATAAACGCCTCCTAGCTCATTATTAAATATAAAACATATAAGACGCTTGATCGTCATCAGAATGATTTGCTAAATCTTCAAGCGTTGTACTATCTAGAACTTCTTTAACCGCATCTCGAATACGAATCCACAGCTCGCGTTTTGCAGGCTCTTCATCTTCAATTCCTTCTACAGGACTAATAGGACCCTCTAAAACAGAAATAATATCACCAGAGGTAATGTTAGCAGGTTCATGTGCTAAGATGTAACCTCCATAAGCTCCGCGCACGCTTTTTACAAGCCCAGCGTTACGCAGCGGTGAAATAAGCTGCTCCAAATAATGTTCAGATAAATCGTGGGTTTGAGCAATAGTCTTAAGCGAGATAGGACCTTCGCCAAAGCGCTTTGCAAGCTCAATCATAATCGTTAAACCGTAGCGTCCTTTTGTTGAAATTTTCATACGATACACTCCTTCAATACACTTTTTTATTTATGAAAAAAATAAGACCCTCACGTTGTCACTGAATGCTGTGATGAGTCGTTTTTTACTAAGCTATATGAACTTCTCTATACACGTTTCTTGCAAATGTTACTGCTGATATTATAACATACTATGCCTATAAGATAAATTTCCACCACCTATTCACCTCTTGTGATACAGTGAAAGAAAAGAAAGGAGAAAAACATGGCTACAAAACCTCTCGCATTTCGAATGCGTCCGACTCATTTAGATGACGTTATCGGGCAGCAGCATTTAGTTGGCAAAGATAAAATGATTTATCGAATGGTAAAAGCAAATCACTTAAGCTCGATGATTTTATATGGACCTCCAGGCGTTGGAAAAACAACAATTGCCACAGCCATTGCAAAAACAACCAACACGGCGTTTCGTCAATTAAATGCCGTTGTAAACAATAAAAAAGATATGGAAATTGTCGCCGAAGAAGCCAAAATGTCAGGCAAAGTAATTCTGCTGTTAGATGAAGTTCATCGCCTTGACAAAGCCAAGCAAGACTTTTTGCTTCCTTATTTAGAAAACGGCATGATCATTCTAATCGGAGCGACAACAAGCAATCCTTATCACGCGATTAATCCTGCTATTCGAAGCAGGTGCCAAATCTTCGAATTAAAATCTCTTACGCCAGATGATATCAAAATGGCGCTAACAAGAGCACTCAACGACTCATCCAACGGCTTTGGAGATAGAAAAATTATCGTAGAAGATGACGCTATGAACCACTTTGCCAACAGCTGTAACGGTGACGTGCGCTCAGCTTTGAATGCTCTGGAACTGGCTGTTTTATCAACAGGTGAAAGCGATGGTAAAATCGTTATTACCTTACAAACGGCAGAAGAATGTCTGCAGCAAAAATATTTTTCACATGATAAAAATGGTGACGCTCATTATGATGTATTATCGGCTTTTCAAAAATCAATTCGCGGCAGCGACGTAAATGCGGCTCTTCATTATTTGGGACGGCTAATTGAAGCAGGAGACTTGATCAGCATCAATCGTCGCCTTTTAGTCATTGCCTATGAAGACATTGGACTAGCTGATCCGGATGCTGGCATGAGAACTCTAGCAGCTATTCAAGCAACCGAGCGATTAGGACTTCCAGAGGCTCGTATTCCGCTTGCAAACGCCGTCATTGAGCTTTGCCTATCACCGAAGTCCAACGCTGCCTACAAAGCATTAGATGAAGCAATAAGTGATATTAAAAAAGGGTTGTCCGGCGACGTTCCCGCTCATTTGAAGGATGCTCATTACAAAGGGGCAGAGAACCTTGGCCGAGGCGTTAAATATCAATACCCGCATGATTTTGATAACGGATGGGTCCTTCAACAGTATTTACCGGATCGCATCAAAAACAAACAATATTTTCATCCTAAACAAAATGGACAAGAAAAATACTTTTCAAAAGTTTTCAATCGTTTAGAAACATTAAAAAAAGAAAATGGCTGAAACTGATGCTCAGTTTCAAAGCCATTTTCTTTTTTGTCTTTATCTATTAAGCTGCACTTTTAATGTCTTTTCGTTTTTTCGTTTTTGTTGAACCTTTAAAGTAGCTGTCTAAAAGTTTAGCGACTAAACGAGCGACTATGTTAAACAACAGAACCATAATGATTAGAATAGCAGCTGACTTTGTTGCAATCAATCTTGCATCAGGTACGATTCCTTCAGAATTTAATTTCCAAATGTGGACGGCAAGCGTCTCTGCTGGTCGAAAAATATTAAACGGGTTTACAGGACTCGTTAAGTCAGCATTTGAATTTAACATCGGCGTCGTTAAGCCAGCCGTATAAATCAGCGCAGCTGCCTCTCCAAAAATTCGTCCCGCTGTTAAAATAACGCCTGTGATAATTTGTTGAATTGCTGATGGAATGACGACTTTGACAATTGTCTGCCATTTAGTCGCACCTAAACCTAAACTCGCTTCTTTTACACTCGCAGGAACAGATGCAATCGCACTTTCACATACGCGCGTTAAACCCGGTAAATTTAAAATTGTAATCACAAGTGCTCCGCCGATAAGCGTATAGCCCCAGCCTGAAAATGTAACGAAAATTAACAATCCAAATAAACCAACTACAATGGACGGTAACGACGCCATTGTTTCAATACACAAGCGGACGAAATTTAAGAAACGACCTTGCTTCGCGTACTCCGCTAAGTAAATTCCGGCTCCTAAACCAAGAGGAATAGAAATGATCAGCGTTAAAACAAGCATGTAGAACGAGTTAAACAGCTGGGGGCCGATACCGCCTCCTGCCATCGTATTGCTTGGCTTTCCAAATAAAAAGTTCGGATCCCAAAATCCCCAGCCTTTAGCGATAATTTCAACAACTAAATACACTAATAGCGCAACAACTAGAGCGGCAATACCATAAAAAATACCTGTCCATATATTATTTACTGTGCGTGCATTTTTGTTTCTCATTGATGAGCACCTCGTTTCCCAATTGCTCGGATAATTAAAATGAACACGAAAGAAATAAGCAGTAAAATCATGGCTAACGTCCACAATGCGTTATTCCATGCCGTTCCGTTTAACGTATTAGACATATCCATTGTTAAAATACCTGTTAATGTTGCGGTTGGGCTATATAAGCTTTCAGGAAGCTTAACCGTATTTCCGATAACCATTTGAACAGCTAGCGCTTCTCCGAATGCGCGAGCAAGCCCTAAGACGATACCTGTTAAAATACCTGTTTTAGCAGATGGAATAATAACTCGGCTAATTGCCTGCCATCTTGTTGAACCTAGTCCATAAGAAGCTTCTAAATATTCAGGTGCTACGCTTCGAATTGCATCGTCAGCAATACTTGCAATTGTCGGAAGAATCATGACGCTTAAGACAATAATTCCGGCAATCAAACTAAAGCCCACTCCGCCGAAGTTATCGCGAAGAAGCGGTACTAAAATGGTAACCCCTAAAAGACCGTATACCACTGAAGGAACTCCGACTAAAAGTTCTAAAACCGGTCGTAAAACCGTTGACCCAAATTTAGGCGAAATATAGTTGTTAAAAATGGCGATAGCAATTCCAATTGGAGCACTTATAATAACGGCTCCGATTGATACAAGCATGGAACCCAGAATAAACACAAGCGCCCCGTATTCTTTATTGTTTGGGCTCCATTTTGTTGAAGTCAACATTTCACCGATTGATATATTACTTTGTAAAAATGACTGTATGCCTTTTTCACAAATAAATACGATAATAGCTAACGTAACAAGTACAATTAAAATACCGCAAAATGTAGAAAGCGTACGGCCAATGTATTCGCTTTTTACATAATTAATGGATTTTTTCCCCTTCATCGCTCTGTCTCCTTACATATTCAGTATATATTCGCTTTTCTTTTTATTCGCTATATACTTTATTAACATTCAAATAGAATAAGACTGACTGTGTTAGTCAGCCCTATTCTTTTTAAAAACACTCTTATTTTTTGAATTCAGTCATTGGGATATAGCCCATATCTTCTACTTGCTTAGCAAAATCTTTACCAGCTACATAGTCAATGTACTCTTTTGCACCATCTTTTGGCTCACCGTTTGTAATCATGTACTCATAAGACCAGAACGGATATTTTTTAGAAACAATGTTTTCTGTTGTTGGCTCCACACCATCAATATTAAGCATTTTTAAACTTTCTTTTTTATCGCCAATTAAATACGACATAGCAAGGTAACTTACTGCTCCTGGCGTTGAATTTACTGATTGCTCAACCGCTCCGTTTGAATCTTGAGCTGTACCAACGCTGTCATTTACTTTTGCGTCACCCATTAATGTTTTCTCGAATGTAGCACGTGTACCAGATGATGCTGGACGGTTGATTACGTTAATTTTTTCGTCGTTTCCGCCAACTTCTTTCCAGTTTTTAATTTCGCCAGAGAAAATCTTTTGAATTTGCTCTTTTGTTAACGATTCTACTTTTACATCTTTATTTACAACAAGTGCGAACCCAATGCCCGCTACTTTCGTATCGACAAGTTTATCTGCTTTTGATTTATCTTCGATTTTATCGGCTGCTGGAACGTCAGAGTTTCCAATGTCAACTGCTCCTGATGCTACTTGGTTAACACCAGTTCCACTACCTCCACCTTGTACCGTTACTGAAAGGTTTGGATATTTTTCCGTAATTCCATTCGCTGCTTCTTCTGCAAGTGGTTGTAAAGCTGTAGATCCCGCCGCTGTTAACGTACCTGACACTTCTTCTTTGCTGCCCGAACCACTGTCGTTGCTTGCTCCGTCTTTACCACATGCTGCTAGTGCTCCTACCATTAAAAAAGCTGCTAATGTTACTTTAAAACCCTTTGTTTTCATTACATTACCCTCCAATAAATATATGTGTAATTAGTACTAGTCCTTTGTACTCGAACAACAGGTACAAGACACATTATACGAGTAGATTGTTGTCTTTATATGAAGTGAATTTTAAGTTACTGTAAACTTACTTATTTGGGGTTTATTTTTTCTTATTTCTATCAAAACCCTTGATATATAAGACTTTCTGAATATTACTGTAGAAGATACAAAAGAAAGAAAGCCAAAACGTAAATTTTATGTAAATAAATCGTTAAATAAATTTACATAAATCTCTTTTTTTAATACAGTGTAAATCCACCTTCAAGCCATATTTTTCAATTTATTAGTACTTTTTATACATATCAAACAGAAGATTCCATCCAAAGCATAAATAGAACAGATATTTCCATAAAAAAAAGAAGGCTGCGATAGCCTTCTTTTTATTGATCACCTACGCGGCGAATTTTAATATCACTTAATAATTCATTGATAACATGACCGCCCATAATTAATCCTGCTACAGATGGAACAAAAGCATTAGAAGATGGGGGCATTTTCGCTTTTCGAATTTGCGCTTGATCGTTTCCTACTTCTTTGCGAACTTCTTCGCGAATAACGATTGGACGCTCATCAGAAAAAACGACGTTAATTCCTTTGCGAATTCCTTCTTTACGCAGACGAGTACGAACCACTTTTGCAATCGGATCTGTATGTGTCTTTGAAATGTCTGCAATTTTAAAACGTGTTGGATCCATTTTATTCGCAGCACCCATACTTGAAATAATCGGAATATCACGTTTTAAACATTCTTTCATTAAATGAATTTTATACGAAATCGTATCGGATGCATCCACTACAAAGTCCGGTTTGTAACTAAAGAACTCTTCATACGTTTCTTCCGTATAAAACATTTGAAGAGAAACGACGTCACAGTCTGGGTTAATATCCAAAATACGCTTTTTCATTAATTCTGTCTTGGGCTGACCTACCGTAGAAAGCAGCGCGTGAATTTGACGATTTACGTTTGTAATATCAACATCGTCTTTATCTACAAGAATTAAACGCCCTACTCCTGACCGAGCCAAAGCCTCAGCAGAAAATGACCCTACTCCTCCTATCCCTAAAATAGCAACGGTGCTGCCTTTTAAAGTAGCTAGCCCTTCTTTTCCTATCGCCAGTTCATTACGCGAAAACTGATGCAACATGTTAAAACACTCCTCTATTAAATACACCAACGTGTATGATTAATTCAAATAAACAACGAAATTGACTATACCATATTTTTAGCAAAACGAACATGAGCATTCGTTATTTATCCATAAAAAAACTCTATGCAAATAACTACATAGAGGATTTCTTATATGTATGCTAGTCCCGATCGTGCCGTCTCGAGTGCCTTCGTTTTGAACCCGCTCTCGGCAGGTGGGTGCTCTGCTTTAACCATTGTAAGTCCCCGAGATGGGGCATGTACGCTCGTTAAAAACTCCGAGCTCCCAAGCAAAAAATTGTTCGGTCAAAACTGGATTAAGGACGAACACATCAGGACTATTTAGTTCTTGAAAGTATCTTATCACAGAAAAAATCACTTTGCAATTAATAAGTAAAACAAAAAAATCGAGCCTGTCATGTTCCAGTGACAGGCTCGATTTAACAGACGGTTCAATCGATTACGCTTCTGTTTTTTGCTTTTTTACCTGCAAATGAAGCTCGTCTAATTGCGCCTCACTTACTTCACCAGGTGCGTTTGTTAATAGACAGCTTGCACTTGCTGTTTTAGGGAAGGCAATTGTATCGCGCAAGTTTGTGCGTCCTGCTAAAAGCATAACCAAACGGTCAAGGCCTAAGGCAATTCCGCCGTGAGGAGGAGTACCGTATTCAAATGCTTCAAGTAAGAAACCGAACTGCTCATATGCTTCTTCTAATGTAAATCCAAGCGTTTTAAACATTTTTTCTTGAATATCACGCTCGTAAATACGTAAAGATCCTCCTCCAAGTTCGTAACCATTCAATACTAAGTCATATGCTTGTGCACGGACTTGTCCAGGATCGCTTTCTAACATTGGTAAATCTTCACGAACTGGCATTGTGAATGGATGATGAGCTGCGTAGTAACGGTTGTCTTCTTCGTCATGCTCAAGAAGAGGCCAATCTGTTACCCATAGGAAGTTAAATTTCGTTTCATCAATAATTCCTTGTTCTTTTGCAAGCTTTAGACGAAGAGCGCCAAGTGCATCTGCTACAACTGACTTTTTATCAGCTACAAATAAAAGTAAATCTCCTTCTTCCGTTTGAAGAGCTTCAGCAAATTGCTTTTGCTCATCTTCATTGAAGAATTTTGCAATCGGTCCTTTTAAGCCGTCAGCTTCAACTTTCAGCCATGCTAACCCTTTAGCACCGTAAATTTTCACGAACTCTGTTAGAGCATCGATATCTTTACGTGAATAGCTAGAAGCGGCACCTTTTACATTAATCGCTTTTACTTCTCCGCCGTTTTCAACTGCTGCGCTAAACACTTTGAACCCGCAGTCTTTCACAAGCTCTGATAAGTTGACTAGCTCCATTTCAAAACGTGTATCCGGCTTGTCTGAACCGTAGCGGCTCATCGCTTCATCATATGACATGCGCGGGAAAGGCGTCGTTACATCTAAATCTTTTACACGCTTCATTACTTTAGACATCATTTCTTCCGTCATTGTCATGATGTCCTCTTGAGATAAAAATGATGTTTCAATATCGATTTGAGTAAATTCAGGCTGACGATCTGCACGCAAGTCCTCATCGCGGAAGCAGCGAGCAATTTGATAGTACCGCTCAACTCCGCTTACCATTAGCAGCTGCTTAAAGATTTGCGGTGATTGAGGAAGAGCATAAAACTCTCCTTCGTGCACGCGGCTTGGCACAAGATAATCACGTGCGCCTTCTGGCGTACTTTTCGTTAGAATAGGTGTTTCAACATCTAAAAAGTCATTTTGGTCTAAGAAGTCACGAATTGTTTTTGTAATGTCATTACGCATTTTAAGCGTGTTAAACATTTCAGAACGTCGAAGGTCTAAATAACGATATTTTAATCGAACATCTTCTGATACTTCCGTTTGATCCGCAATAGCAAAAGGAGGTGTTTTGGCTTTGTTTAATACCGTAATCTGCTCAGCGTGAACTTCAATTTTACCAGTTTTCAAGTTCGGGTTAACGGTTCCCTCTTCACGAGCTACAACAGTTCCTTGCACTTCCAGTACGAATTCATTACGTACATCTTCAGCAATCTTTAGCGCTTCAGCAGATTTTTCAGGATTAAATACAACCTGTACAACTCCGCCGCGGTCGCGTAAATCAATAAAGATTAATCCTCCTAAATCACGGCGTTTTTGAACCCATCCTTTTAATAGAACTGTTTCACCTGTTGCTTGTTCTGTTACATCTCCACAGTAGTATGAACGTTTTGTCATCATGGTTCCCCCTTATACTTGTTCTTGCAAATAGCCGACCAATTGATCAATTGATACTTCTTGCTGTTCGCCAGATTCCATATTCTTTACGTTTACAACTTGTTTTGCTAGCTCATCTTCACCTAGAACAACAACAAATTTTGCTTGTACACGATCAGCTGCTTTGAACTGAGCTTTCATTTTTTTATCTTGATAATCTTTATCGGCTACAAAGCCTGCACGTCGAAGCGTATTTACAATTGAAACGGATTTTTCTTTTGCTTCATCGCCCATGGTTACTACATAGCAATCTACGCCTGTTTCTACCGGCAGCTCAATTCCTTCTGCTTCCAATGCTGATAATAAACGTTCGATACTTAAAGCGAATCCGATACCTGGTGTTTCAGGTCCGCCTATTTCTTGAATCAGCCCATTATAACGGCCTCCGCCACAAAGAGTTGTAATGGCGCCAAATCCTTCTGCTTCACTCATTAGTTCAAATGCTGTGTGATTATAATAATCTAACCCGCGTACTAGCGTCGGATCTACAACATAGTCAATGTCTAAATCGGTTAAGTACTGCTGTACTTTTTCAAAATATTCTTTTGAATAGTCGTTTAAATAATCAAGAATAGACGGCGCTGTAGCCATCAGTTCATGGTCACGATCTTTTTTACAGTCTAAAATACGAAGAGGATTTTTCTCCAATCTGCTTTGGCAGTCGCTGCAAAACTCTCCAATGCGAGGTGCAAAGTGGTCAATAAGCGCTTGACGGTGAGCTTGACGACTTTCTGTATCTCCCAAACTGTTAACAACCAACTTTAATTTTTTCAATCCAAGCGATTGGTAAAAGCTCATTAACAGGGCAAGAACTTCAGCATCAATAGCTGGATCATTTACCCCTAATGCTTCTACGCCAAACTGAACGAATTGACGGAAACGTCCCGCTTGAGGTCGTTCATAGCGAAACATAGGACCGATATAAAACAGCTTGGTTGGCTGCGTTGGATTTCCAAACATTTTATTTGAAACAAATGATCGTCCAACTGCAGCTGTTCCTTCTGGGCGAAGCGTTAAGCTGCGGTCACCTCGATCTTTAAATGTGTACATTTCTTTTTGCACGATATCTGTTGTTTCTCCCACTCCGCGCAAAAATAATTCAGTGTGTTCAAACATTGGTGTACGAATTTCTTGGTAGTTGAACGCACGGCAGATTTCTCTTGCTCGCTGTTCAACAAACTGCCAATATTCTACTTTGCCCGGTAAAATATCTTGTGTGCCTCTAGGTATTTGAACTGACATAACGTGATATGCCTCCTATATTTAAAATTTACAATACAAAAAAACTCTCGCCTCTACTATTTTTCCATAGTAGGGACGAGAGTTAATCTCACGTGGTACCACCCTAATTGAAACATATGACATGTTTCCACTCATTTCGTTAACGCACGAACACGTTCATCTCCTACTAAGTTTCCCTTTTCAGAGTGAAGCCTCCTGAGTGTTCTTTCATAAAGTCATCATGTAGAAATGCTTTCAGCCTAAGACATTTCCTCTCTAGCCATGTGTCATCTTTACTACTTTTCTCGATCTTTGGCTTATCAATATAAAAATGTTATACATTCATTTTAATTTAGCAATTGCTTTCTATATTACGAATGAAATGAGCAGTTGTCAAGCACCTTTCATGTTAAGAGCGGTCTAATTGTTTTCTTAGTTTCTGAATATCTCGAAGCGTTAAACCAAATTCAGAAGCCAATTCAAGGGATGAAGCTTCACTTTCTCTGTCAATAAAATCATGAAAATGAATGCCAAATACCGGATTTACCTGCTGAAATGATTGTTCACCTTTTTCACTAAACTTCATCGTTTCTTCCTCCCTGCCTACACTTACTTATCCTTTTATTAGCATTGCCCAAAAAAGATGTTTTTACATAAGAGAAAGGATTTTTTTTATTTTCATCGAATACTCTATTTTGTTATAAAAAGGAGGTCTATCTATTCGCTATCTAAACATGAAGTCTGTATCTGTTTTGGCTGCAAGTATCCTTTTGTTACTGTGCTCTTCCTCATTTGAGCGCCCAAACGTACCGTTGCATCACCCCATTATTGTAACAGCTGACTCTCTTCATGTACGGAGCGGTCCAGGACGTTCATTTTCAATTACAAATAAATTGACGAAGAATACAAAACTATCCGTTTCAGACCTTCAAGGAGACTGGTACTATGTAGAAAGCTCGGATATTCAAGGCTGGGTGTTTAAAAAATTCACGAAAACCGTAGCGCTCCGCAGCGTTCAGCCTAGCATGCAGGTAGCGCAGCGCCAGCCTGTTTATACGCTGAGTAAAAGCTTCCGGCACCTAAAGGGCAAAACAATTATTATTGATGCAGGCCATGGAGGAAAAGACAAAGGAGCCATCGGCACACAGGGCACATATGAAAAAGACCTCACTCTCCGAACAGCACTTATTTTACAAAACAAACTTCAAAAAGAAGGCGCACACGTCATTTTAACCCGCACCCATGATGAGTACCTTCTACTTTCACAGCGCACGCTGCAATCGACTAAAGCTGATGCCTTTATAAGCATTCACTACAACAGTACGAACAGCTCACAGCTAACTGGCCTTATGACGTATTATTACCATCAGCATCAGGACAGTCCACTCACACATTCTATTCATCAGTCCCTTATTAATCATGCAAAATTGAAAGACAAAGGAGAACGTTTTGGAAACTATTATGTTCTTCGCGAAAATACACGTCCGAGTACATTAATTGAACTGGGCTTTTTAAGCAACGAACGGGAAGAAACGTATATTAATTCCATCAGTTATCAGCAAATGATTACGTCCGCTATCGCTGAAGGACTAAATCACTACTTTCAAGAAAAAGAAAAAACGCAGGCTCATCTGTGAGCCTGCGTTTTTTCTTTGCTTTCTACAATAAGTGTGACCGGTCCGTCATTCGTAAATGATACGTCCATCATTTCGCCAAATGCGCCGGTTTCTACTCGAATATTTTTTTCTGATAATACTTTATTAAAGTAATTGTAAATCGTTACAGCATGATCTGGCCTAGCAGCTCCCATAAAGTTTGGTCTTCTGCCTTTGCGGCAATCTCCGTACAGCGTAAATTGAGATACCGATAAAATTTCCCCTTCTACATCTAGAAGCGATAAATTCATTTTGCCAGACTCATCTTCAAACACTCGCAAATTTACAATTTTGTCCGCCACATACTCTGCATCAGCTTCAGTATCGTCATGGGTAATACCCACTAAAAGCATATACCCATGCTTAATCTCACCGACCGTCTCACCTGCAACAGTTACTTTTGCATTCTTTGCTCTTTGTACGACTACTCTCATGTATAACGACCTTTCTTAATGCATAATTCGGCGAACTGAATAAATGTCTCTAAGCTGCTTAATGCGCTCAACCACTTTATGAAGATGACTGATGTTATGAATAGAAATTGACATATGAATCGTAGCCATTTTGTTTCGGTCCGATTTTCCTGACACGGCTGATATATTCGTTTTAGTCTCGTTTACAACCTGCAGAACTTCATTTAGTAAGCCTCTGCGGTCGTATCCAGAAATTTCAATTTCCACGTTAAACTCTTTGCCTTCTTTAATATGTGTTTCCCACTCTACAGGAATAAGGCGGCTTTCAGCATCATCTGTGTGAACATTTAAACAATCTGCTCTATGAACAGATACTCCCCGCCCCTTGGTAATAAAACCAACAATCTCATCTCCGGGAACTGGATTACAGCATTTAGACAAGCGAATCAGCATATTCTCTACACCCGGTACGATAACTCCGGAATCTTTTCGTTTATGCTGGCGAACACGCTTAGCTGCAGTGTCGCGTGCAATATCATCAATTTGGATCTCTTGTTCTTGATCGCGCTGTTTTCTCCACTTCTCCGTTAAACGATTAGCTACTTGAGCCGCAGTTAATCCGTTATATCCAATAGCTGCATACATATCATCTTCATTTGAGAAATTAAACTTCTCCGCTACTCGTTTGATATTATCAGCTGTTAATACTTCTTTTAAGTCAAACTCCATTTGACGTATTTCTTTTTCAACCAGCTCTTTGCCTTTTTCAATATTTTCATCGCGGCTTTGCTTTTTAAAGAATTGGCGAATTTTATTTTTTGCTTGAGACGTTTGAGCAAGCTTTAACCAGTCCTTGCTTGGACCATATGAATGCTTAGACGTCAAAATTTCGATAATGTCGCCCGTTTTCAAACGGTAATCAAGCGTAACCATCTTGCCGTTGACTTTTGCTCCAATGGTTTTATTTCCGATTTCAGAATGAATGCGATAGGAAAAATCAATTGGAACAGAACCCGAAGGAAGCTCAATGACGTCCCCTTTAGGTGTAAAGATGTAAACCATGTCAGAAAATAAATCAACTTTTAGAGATTCCATAAACTCTTCTGCATCGTTTGCATCATTTTGAAATTCTAAAATTTCTCTAAACCACGTTAACTTCTCTTCAAACGAAGCATGCTCAGCTGTTTTTCCTTCTTTGTAAGCCCAGTGAGCAGCAATCCCATACTCAGCAATTTGGTGCATGTCAAACGTTCGAATTTGAACTTCTAACGGATCACCTTTTGGTCCGATAACCGTCGTATGAAGAGACTGGTACATATTTTGTTTTGGCATCGCAATATAATCTTTGAAACGCCCTGGCATTGGCTTCCAGCACGTATGGATAATTCCTAACACCGCATAGCAATCTTTAATGCTATTTACAATAATGCGCACAGCTAGTAAATCGTAAATTTCATTAAACTGCTTGTTTTGCAGTGCCATTTTACGATAGATGGAATAAATATGTTTTGGACGTCCTGAAATTTCTACTTTAATCGACACTTCATCTACCTGCTCACGAACTTCATCAATCACTTCAGCCAAATATTGCTCGCGTTCCGCACGCTTTTTCTTCATCAAATTTACAATGCGATAATATTGCTGAGGATTTAAGTAACGTAAAGCTGTATCTTCAAGCTCCCACTTAATTTTTGAAATACCGAGACGATGAGCAAGAGGAGCAAAAATTTCAAGCGTTTCATTTGAAATGCGTCGCTGCTTTTCCTGCGGTAAATGCTTTAGCGTACGCATGTTATGAAGGCGATCCGCAAGTTTGATCAGTATGACTCGAATATCTTGAGCCATCGCTACAAACATTTTGCGGTGATTCTCAGCCTGCTGCTCTTCTTTAGACTTATATTTAATTTTTCCAAGTTTCGTTACGCCGTCTACTAGCATTGCTACTTCTTCGTTAAAAGCTTTTTCTAAATCTTTTAATGTTATCTCTGTATCTTCAACCACATCATGTAGAAATCCAGCTGCAATTGTTGCTGGATCCATATCTAAATCAACTAAAATTCCTGCGACTTGAATCGGGTGGATAATATATGGTTCACCCGACTTGCGATATTGTTCTTTGTGAGCTTCTTTTGCAAAATCATATGCTTTTTGTACAAAAGCCACATCTTCTTCACTTAAATACCGCTTCGTATTGTCAATGACCTGTTCCGCTGTTAGGACTTGCTCATTTGCCATGAAATCACCTTTTATCAACTAGCATTTTTAATTCATATTGTAACTATTATCTTGAAAAAATCCAAGGATGTAAAGCCTTTGCGTTTAATTTATGAAATTTACATCATTTCCATTTTACGTATTAACGTTTTTTAACGAAAAAAGAGCACCTGTATCAGGTACTCTTTTTTATGTGATCGTTCTTCTTAATACGTCATTAATGTGAATACATCGTAACCGTCTAGTTTGTCACGGCCATCAAGGTAAGAAAGTTCAATTAAGAACGCAGCTCCAACGACAATTCCGCCTAATTCTTCGACAAGCTTAATTGTCGCTTCAATTGTACCGCCTGTTGCTAATAAATCATCTGTAATCAATACGCGCTGACCTGGCTTAATTGCATCTTTGTGAATCGTTAATACGTCTTTACCGTATTCTAAACCATAATCTACTTTGATTACTTCACGCGGTAATTTTCCTTCTTTACGAACAGGTGCAAAACCGATACCTAACGCATATGCTACTGGACAACCAACAATAAATCCGCGAGCTTCCGGACCTACAATAATATCAACTTGTTTATCATTAGCATATTTTACAATCTCATCCGTTGCTGCACGGTATGCATCACCGTTATCCATTAATGTTGAGATATCTTTAAATGTAATACCTGGTTTTGGCCAGTCAGGTACAATTGTAATATAATCTTTAAAATTCATTCTAATGTTGCCTCCTCATTCAATCGAACGCTTAAAAATATCTTGAAATTGATTTTTAAGCTGTACATATGACGTATAAATAAAGTTTTTTTCTATTTCAATCTGCTGCTGTTTTTGGCGATAAGTCGCAGATTCTATTAAATCACGTTTCGCAGAATTTTTCACTAACGAAATTAAGCCATTGTTTATTGTAACAAATTCTAACTCAAAAAACACCTTTGCCATAAAATCAATCGTTTCTTTTGACCAGCCCTTATGAATCGCTAAATCCTCTTTGTAGCGTTTTAAATCAAATGGACCCTTTTTCGCTAAAAAGCCGTAAAACCATTTAAAATGATCGCGAGTTGGGATTGTATCAAAATAATGGTCTTCTTCCGTTAGGAAAATAGCGTATATCCTAGAAGGGATACCTTGAACAAACAAACATTCAAGCCACTTCTGTGAAGGAGGCAAATCTAATAAAACGATCTGTTCTCCTGCAAACATACACGCTTTTGCCTGTTCTTCATTTTGAATAAGAACAACATGCTCCATCGGCAGCAGCGACTTATATTTATCAATTGTTGAAGCGTGAAAAGCAACAACTTTCATTTGATCCGTAAATACCTGCTGAAAGAAACGTTTGACATCAACTGCACTGCGATAATCAAACATCTGCCATTCATCTACAGAAATATCTTCCACCATCAGCTGCGGCTTGCGCATATTGTTCCACTCATTAATAGATAGTTCACCTACTAATGATACTTTAGCTATAGGAGATACTTCATCTAATATATAGCCTAACCCAAATCCTACTGCATCAACCGATACGCCGCTGTCTTCAAATACGAGTTTTAAATGGTTTTTATTAGCACCAATTTTCCGCATAGATGTTGTATGAACATCTTTAATGAGAACTTTTGGCTTCGGGTTATGCATACCAAATGGAGCCAGCGCACTCATTTGTTCAATGTTTTCCAGCGTGATTTCCTCTGTTGTGCATACTGTATCAACTGATGTAATTGGAATAAAATCCTGTTCGGTTAACACGTTGCTTGCTTGTTCATTAAGACGTCTGCGCAGCTCTTCTACATCATCGCTGTTTAATGTCATGCCGGCTGCCATTGGGTGCCCTCCAAAATGCGGCAAAATGTCACGGCATTTAGATAAGTTCGCGAATAAGTCAAAGCCTTCGATACTTCTTGCTGAACCTTTGGCAATACGGTTTTCAGAGTCAATACTTAGTACAATTGTTGGTCTGTAGAACTTTTCTACGAGCCTAGAAGCGACAATTCCAACAACGCCTGCATTCCATCCTTCTCCCTCTACAATAAGAACGCTGTTTTCATCCGGAGGATACATACCTTCGACAAATTCAATGGCTTCTTCTGTAATATCGTTTACGATTTGCTGCCTTTCCTTGTTTAACGTATCAATTTCTTTAGCTAAACCTTTTGCCTCTTCAGCATTTGTCGTCATAAGCAAATGAACAGCTGGATCGGCATCTTGGAGACGTCCTACTGCATTAATGCGAGGAGCCATTGCAAATCCGATTGTATCCTCATTAATTTCTTCACGTTTTACTCCACATACGCTCAGCAGCGCTTCAATTCCGGTGCGCTTCGTCAGCTTGAGATAGTCAAGACCTTTGCGAGCAATTAAGCGGTTTTCGTCGACTAAAGGAACCAAGTCAGCAATCGTCCCAATTACTGCTAGTTCTAACAAATGTTCCGGAAGCTCCCCTAACAGCGCATGAGCGAGTTTAAAAGCGACTCCTACACCTGCCAGTTCTTTAAATGGATATGTACTTCCCGGCAGTTTTGGATGAATAATTGCATAAGCATCCGGTAAAACCGGCCCCGGCTCGTGGTGATCAGTAATAATTAAATCAAAGTTTAATTCACGTGCATACGCAGTTTCTTCGACTGCCGAAATACCTGTGTCTACCGTAATCACCAGCTGATAGCCGCCTGCGCTTATTTTATCAAATGCTGCCTTATTCGGCCCATAACCTTCTGTAAAGCGATTAGGAATATAAAAATCAACATCAGCGCCAAGCTGCTGTAAAGCAGATAACATAACGGAAGTGCTGCTGACGCCGTCAGCATCGTAATCTCCATAGATCATAATTTTTTCATTATGATCAATTGCTTGCTGAATACGAGCTACTGCTTTGTCCATATCTTGCAATAAAAACGGATCGTGGAACGTTTGTGCATCAACGTGTAAAAACTCACGTGCCGCTTCTACTGTTGTCATGCCTCTATTAAGTAATAACGAAGCTACTAGAGGTGTAATATTGAGGTTTTCTACAAATTCATTAACAAGTTGTTCATCACATTCTTGAACATTCCAACGTTTTTTTGACTGTAACATGTCTCTTCACCCCTTAACCCACATTATTATACTAGAGTGGATGAAATGGAGCAACGAAAGAAAATAAGCACATTTTTCTGACAGTACGGCTTGAATTTTCACGCACAAAAAAACGTGCGAACACTTCGCACGTTTTTGAATTACTTGCTTTCTACTTCTTTTTGTTCCTCACGCTTCAACTGTTTTCCTTTCCACACAAGCCATAGCTGAGCAGCAATAAACACAGATGAATATGCACCAAGGATTAAGCCTACTAACAGGGCAATTGAGAAGTTTTGAATTGACTCACTTCCGAATAGAAGAAGTGCTACAACTGCAATTACAACTGTTAACACGGTGTTCATTGAGCGAGTAAACGTTTCACGCAAGCTTAGATTTACGATAAATGCCAAATCGTCAAACGTTTTGGATTTAAATTTCTGCATATTTTCACGAATGCGGTCAAACGTAACGATCGTATCGTTAATTGAGTAACCAACAATCGTCAAGACAGCAGCAATAAACGTTAAATCAACCTCTAACTTCGTTAAGCTGAAGACCGTCACGATAAAGAACGCATCATGCAACAGAGCAAGCACGGCTGCAAGCGCCATGTAAAACTCAAATCGAATCGTTACATAAATGATAATTCCGATTGAAGCAATTACAATCGCCATCATTGCATTTTTCGCTAATTCTTTTCCAACTGTCGGTGAAACGGTGCTTACATTTGGTTCAGAACCGTATTTATCTTTAAAGTGATCTTTTAAATTGGCAATTTCTTTTTTATTCAAGACCCCAACTACACGTACGACACCCGTATCATTACTTTTTCCTGTAATAACTACGTCATCTGTTTCGATATCAAGAGACTTCATTTCGCGCTGTATCTCAGCCTGCGTAACGGTATGATTTGCCGGAATCTCTATGCGAGTTCCGCTCGTAAAGTCGATACCGAGGTTCAGCCTGAATACGGCAACCGAGATAATGCCGATAATGACGAGCACGCTCGAGAACGTGAAAAATGCTTTACGGTATTTAACAAAGTCAATTTTATCCCACGCTGTAGGTAAAACGGTTGTGCCGTCATCTTTGCTTAAATCGTGAATTTGCTCTTTCTTCACGCCAAAGTAGCCTGGTTTTTTATCAAACCAGCGGCTGTTTACTAAAAGACTCATTAGTAAACGAGTACCATAAACAGCAGTTACAAAGCTTAGCACAATCCCGATCATTAACGTTGTGGCAAATCCTTTTACTGAACTTTGACCATAAAAGAATAATACAAGAGCCGCTAACATCGTTGTAATATTGGCATCAAAAATGGTCGCAAGTGAACGACGATTCCCTGCCCGGTAAGCCGATATAACAGATCTTCCTGTTTTTAGTTCATCTTTAATCCGCTCGTAGGTAATGATATTCGCATCTACTGCCATGCCTACACCGAGAATAAGAGCCGCAATACCTGGAAGCGTCATAACCACGTGCATCCAGTCAAATACCACTAAGTTTAAGTAGATATAAAAACTGAGTGTAATAACGGCAATAAGCCCCGGTAAACGATAGAAAAACAGCATGTAAAGGAATATAACTCCAATCCCGATAATACCCGCTAGTATAGTCGTGTGAAGAGCTTCTTCTCCAAACTGTGCTCCAACGGATGTAGAGTATAGCTCATCTAATTTAACCGGGAGCGACCCGGCATTTAGCAATTCCGCCAGCTGCGTTGCACTTTTCACTGTGAAGTTGCCACCTGAAATCTCAACATCTGGCTGTGTTAACACGCTGCTAACAGAGGCTGCAGATAGATACTTCGGATTTTGTTTTGTCGCTTCTTTTTGGTACGAGTCTTTTCCTTCCTCATAATCCAGCCAAATGACAATTAAATTGTTAGGTGCTGGTTTTTGAGAAAGCTCTCGCGTGATCTTTTCAAATTTTTTCGCATTTTTTAACTTTAGTGAGACGCTAGGCTGATTGCTTTGGTCAAACGATTGCTTTGCTCCGCCTTGCGCTAAGTCTGTACCATCCATCAGCACCTTATCGTTCACGTCACGGAACGTTAAGTTTGCTTGAGTTGATAACAGATCCCTGGCCTGCTTTTGATTCGTGACACCAGCTAGCTGAACGCGGATACGGTCGTTTCCTTCAATTTGAATGCTGGGCTCACTAACTCCCAGTACATCGACACGTTGACGCAGCGCTTCAACCGTGCTGTTAAGTGCCTTTTTGTCAATGACATCGCCTTTTTTAGCTGGACTGACTTTATATAAAATTTCAAATCCACCTTGAAGGTCGAGGCCAAGTTTAATATCTTTTGTAATTCCAGTCATCGTTGTTCCGATTGTACTAAACACAAGCAGTACTAAGAGGAAAAAGGCAACGATACGTCCTCTTTTAACCATCGACAGAAAATCCTCCTTCTTATGTAAAAAACATGAAATGATAACAATAGATAAATGACCAATCTAATTATCATTCATAACCTAATGTCTGTCAAATAAAGACCTTATCAAATTTTAATACATGTATTTTACAAGCTTTACTTTAATAATTCTTTCCAGTCTTCTCCATTATTAACACTTGAGAACATATCAGATTTATAAGATTCAATTGTTACATAACTCATCACCTGCGTGATCTTAACAGATAAAATATCATTTACAACTTGATGGAGAGATAGCTCCTTTTCTTTTTTCCATTTTTTCATTTCTAAATAACTCAATAAATCGTTCTCCGTTACTTCTTCATATCCAAGCATATGAAATTCTTCCATTTTGCTGGATAAGACAGGCTGTATAAGTTCTTTCGAAGCTGAAATAAATGGATGTGTCATATCGATCCTCCTTTCCGTTTGACATTTTGCGTAAAATTTCTTTCTCGTATGAGGAATACTTGTCATGCTTGGACACCGGGGGCGCATATATTCACTGTATAAACCTCAAGAAAGCAGTGAGTATATGTCTAAATTTTTACAGGGAACTATTATTTTAATAATTGCTGGCTTAATTACACGTGTACTCGGGTTTGTCAATCGAATTGTGGTGGCTCGAATGATTGGAGACGAAGGTGTGGGACTTTATATGATGGCGGTCCCCACGCTGGTATTAGTAATCACCTTAACACAGCTTGGGCTACCGGTTGCCATATCGAAGTTAGTGGCAGAAGCAGAAGCTTTAGGTGACAGGCATAAAATAAAAAAAATACTTGTCGTCTCTTTAAGTATTACGTGCACGCTGAGCGTTTTATTTACGCTCGGACTAATATTATTCGCTCCCGTTGTAGCAAAAACCTTCTTTACAGATTCACGTACGATCTATCCGCTGCTTGCGATTATTCCAGTTATTCCAATCATCGCCGTCTCGTCTGTCATCCGCGGATATTTTCAAGGAAAGCAGCAAATGAAGCCTGCTGCTTATTCTCAAATTATCGAACAAGTGGTGCGCATTACGTTAATTGCCGTATGTACAAAAGCATTTTTGCCTTATGGAATTGAGTACGCTGCGGCTGGCGCTATGCTCTCTTCCGTATTTGGAGAACTAGCTTCACTGTTTTATATGGTGTTTATGTTCAAGCGAAAGAAGAAAATAACGGTAAGACGAAAATTTTTTGCTTCTTTACATGCAGGCAAAGATACGTTCTTTGACTTAATGCGAATCGCTCTTCCTACGACTGGAAGCCGCATGATTGGGTCAGTTTCTTGGTTTTTAGAACCGATTGTAGTAGCTCAAAGTTTAGCAATTGCAGGAGTAGCGACAGCTGTAGCAACGAAGCAGTACGGAGAATTAACAGGCTTTGCACTCCCTCTCCTGATGTTGCCTTCTTTTGTAACAGTGTCTCTGTCCACTTCTTTGGTTCCCGCAATCAGTGAATCTCTTGCACAGAATCAAATGAAACAAATCGAATATCGGCTTCATCAAGCTCTCCGCTTGTCGTTTGTAACAGGCGGACTGGCCGTTGTTGTTCTTTATGTATTTGCTAATCCGGTAATGGAATTGATGTACGGTTCTGACAAAGCTGCTATTTTTGTCAAAGTAATGGCGCCTTTTTTTATCTTTTACTACTTTCAAGGGCCGCTTCAAGCTGTTTTGCAGGCACTAGACCTTGCAAAAGCCGCCATGATTAACAGTTTTATAGGAGCAGCGGTCAAAACATCTCTTATCTTCTTACTCGCAACTCAGCCCAATCTAGGCATTATGGGAGCTGGCCTTGCAATTGTTGTCGGAATGATGCTTGTCACTCTTTTACACCTGTCTACGGTCATGAAAAAAATCACGTATAAGCTTCATGTGTTTGAGTATCTTCGCAGTTTTGCTGTAATGGGAATATCAGGTTTTATCGGACACTTCGCTTATATGAATCTTTTCACTTCCATTCCTTTAAGCTTACGAACCGTTTTATCAATTGCACTGACAAGCTTTGTATATGTCCTGTTTTTGCTTCTTTTTAGACTGATAACAAAAGAAGAATTAAACCGTTTTTCTGTTTTACGTTATTTTAAACGAAAATAAAACGCGGAGCAATCCGCGTTTTATTGTTTTACATCTACTAAATCTATAAAAAACTTTCCATTGTCATAGCTGCAATATGAAATTTTATCTAAGTTTGAATACCCACGTTTTTTCAGTTCTGTCCTTAACCATTCCGTTGTTTTATGTTCATGCAGCAGATGCTCTTCTTGAATAACGCCGTCAATGATAAAAGGCAAATTCAAATTGCCTTTTTCACCTGATTGCTGATCTTTTTGAAACACGGATAGCCTTCCTGAAGATTCTAAAATGGCAAATTCAACATCAGCTACATTTTTTATATTTTTATCTCGCAGCTGCACGAGCAAATCATTGAAGTTATATCGCTGCCTTTTCATTTCATGTTCGTTTATTTTTCCATTTTCAATAATAATGCTAGGTTTGCCATCAATAAAATTTCGCATTCGATTGCTTTTAAGAGACCATATAGCTAAGCCGATTTGAATAATAAGAAGCGTTAACATCGGAAGAATTGAATGCAGCAAAGGATCTTTTGGATTTTCAATAGCCATTACTGCCATTTCAGCAATCATAATAAAGACCACTAAATCCAATATGCTCAGCTCCCCTATTTCCCTTTTGCCCATAACGCGAAAAATAATTAAAACTACTACATATAAAAGAACGGTTCGCGCAACCATGATCAATAGTTCCACTGCAAAGACCTCCTTTATGTATTCCCTTGTAGTTTGTACCATTTATTTTAAAATAGCCTTACTTTTATGCGTCTATTTTGAAGTCATCCCGAATATGCTCGTACTAAGGGTTCACCTATCTTTTTATTTCATGAGGGGGAAACAAGTTGGGTGCAAAACGAATGAGCAACGCTGTATTTGCAGGAGTAGCAACAATCTTGGTAATGGCCTTAGCGATTAGCATTATCTTTTCGCTTATTTTAAAATTCACATCGCTTGAAGAACAATCCGTACGTTTATTTTTGCTTATTCTCTCATTTATTACACTGTTTATCGGAGGATTTATCGCGGGAGGACGAAACGGTTCAAAGGGACTTCTTGTTGGAGGAGCCACTGGTATTTCTTATTCTTTTTTAATGTTTTTACTACAATTCCTCGGCTATAGTCACCTGTTTTCTGCACAGCAGCTTTTATTTCACGCTGGATTTATTGGAGTCGCTATTCTCGGGGGAATTGTTGGCGTAAACATTGCCGGTTCACGAGAAGCATAAAAAAACGTCACGTACATGTACGTGACGTTTTTTTATTAATCTACGCTTCTTACTTCACGAATAGCATTGCGGTCAAACGTTAATTTTGAACCGTCAGTGCTGCGAACCACAACTTGTGACTCATCAATTGCGTCTACCAAACCGTGCATACCGCCAATTGTAACAACCTTATCACCTTTTTTAAGTGCTGATTGCATTTGCTGTACGTTTTTTTGACGTTTTTGCTGTGGACGGATTAACAAGAAATAGAAAATGACAAACATTAAAAGTAATGGCCAAATATTTTGTAAAACACCCATGAAAACTCCTCCTTTTATTTATATTATCAACAGGTACTCATTCATAAATTTGATGAAAATTCCTGTAGTGACCTAGAAATTCTTTGCGTCCGGGCCGTTAAACCCATATTTTTCAAAGAACTCATCGCGGAAATCGCCAAGTCGGTCTTCGCGAATGGCTTCACGGACTTGCTCCATTAAGTTTAGCAGAAAATATAAGTTATGGTAAGATGTTAAACGAATTCCAAACGTTTCATTACAGCGAATTAAGTGGCGAATATACGCTCTTGAATAATTTTGACACGTGTAGCAGTCACAGTTTGGATCAATCGGACCGAAGTCTTCTGCATATTTTGCATTTTTAACAACAAGACGACCTTCGCTTGTCATAAGCGTTCCGTTACGTGCAATACGCGTTGGTAATACGCAATCAAACATATCAATCCCGCGAATCGCTCCATCAATTAACGAGTCAGGTGATCCTACTCCCATTAAATAACGTGGTTTGTCAGTTGGTAAGTATGGCGTCGTAAACTCAAGCACACGATTCATTACATCTTTTGGTTCTCCAACTGACAGCCCTCCCACAGCATAACCTGGGAAGTCCATTGAAACTAAATCAGCTGCACTTTGACGGCGTAAATCTTCAAACTCTCCGCCTTGAACAATCCCAAAAAGACCTTGGTCTTGAGGGCGGCTGTGAGCCTCAAGGCATCGCTCTGCCCAGCGGCTTGTGCGTTCAACTGAACGTTTTAAGTAGTCATATTCTGCTGGATAAGGTGGGCATTCATCAAATGCCATCATAATATCAGACCCAAGCGCATTTTGAATGTCCATCGCTTTTTCTGGAGATAAGAAAAGCTTGTCTCCATTCAAATGGTTGCGGAAATGAACGCCTTCTTCTTCAATACGGCGCAAATCACTTAAGCTAAAAACTTGGAAGCCGCCTGAATCCGTTAAGATGGGACGATCCCAGTTCATAAATTTATGAAGGCCTCCCGCTTTCTTAACAATTTCATGACCTGGACGAAGCCATAAATGATACGTATTACTTAAAATAATGCCTGCCCCCATTGCTTTTAAATCTTCCGGAGACATTGTTTTTACTGTAGCTAATGTGCCTACTGGCATGAAAATAGGCGTTTCAAATGAGCCGTGAGGCGTATGGACAATCCCTAAACGCGCTCCTGTTTGTTTACAAGTTTTTATATGTTCGTAACGAATTGCTGTCATTGATGTATTCCTTTCATGTTAAATTACAAAATTAGCATCGCGTCGCCGAAGCTGAAAAAGCGATACTTCTCTGCTACAGCTTGTTCATAGGCAGAAATGACGTTTTCTCTTCCTGCTAAGGCACTTACAAGCATAATGAGCGTAGATTTTGGAAGATGGAAATTTGTAATCATTCCATCAATTGCTTTAAATTCATACCCCGGGAAGATAAAAATATTGGTCCAGCCTGAAGAAGCAACAAATTTGCCGTTATGCTCAGTCGCAATCGTTTCAAGGGTACGGGTAGAAGTTGTGCCTACTGAAATAATGCGACCGCCTTTTTCGCGTACGCTGTTTAGTAAAGCAGCGGTTCCTTCACTCACTTGATAAAACTCTGAGTGCATATCATGCTCTTCTAAGTCGTCAACGCTGACTGGACGGAATGTACCCAATCCAACATGAAGCGTTAAAAATGCAATATGCACACCTTTTTCTTTTAACTGTTCAAGCATCTCTTCTGTAAAGTGAAGACCTGCTGTTGGCGCTGCTGCAGAACCTTGTTCGCGAGCAAAAACCGTTTGGTAGCGTTCTTGATCATCCAAGCGCTCTTTAATATAAGGAGGCAGCGGCATTTCTCCCAGTTGTTCTAGAACCTCATAAAAGATGCCTTCATAGTTGAATTCTAACAAACGTCCGCCTTGGTCGCTCGTTTCTTTACATACAGCTGTCAGACGTCCGTCACCAAACGAAATAACCGTGCCTTCTTTTACTCGCTTAGCCGGTTTTACAAGTGTCTCCCACGTATCGCCTTGTGTTTGTTTTAAAAGCAATACTTCAATATTAGCACCTGTATCTTCTTTTGTCCCAAATAACCGTGCAGGAAGAACACGCGTGTCGTTTAACACTAAACAATCTCCTGCTTGCACATAATCAAGAAGGTCATGAAACATATGATGCTTCACACTTCCTGTTTCTTTGTTTAATACCATGAGCCTTGACGCATCTCGCTGCTCGAGTGGTGTTTGCGCAATCAATTCTTCTGGTAAATGAAAATCAAATAAATCTACTTTCAAAATGTTCACCTGTTTCTACTTAATTATTTAAATCTGCCAATTACATAAAAAATAAGTGATAACACAACGCTTACTAGAATACATGTCACAATCGGGAAATAAAAGGTTGTATTTCCTTTTTTGATAAAAATATCGCCAGGAAGCTTGCCAACAAACTGCCATAACAGCCCAATGACGACTAAAATGCCCCCTAATGTGATAAGCATCTTAGGCATATCATTCACTGATCAGGCACCTCCAGCTGAAAATGACCATAAACCAAAGGCGTCACAATTCGTCCTCGCGGCGTCCGCTGCAAAAAGCCGATTTGCAATAGATACGGCTCGTATACGTCTTCAATTGTGTGAGACTCTTCACCAATAGTAGCCGATATTGTGTCTAACCCTACAGGTCCGCCCCTAAATTTTTCGATAATCCCTCTTAATAATTTATGGTCAATATGATCAAGACCTAAACGGTCCACCTGCAACATTTCTAATGCTTCGTTGGCAAGCCTTTCGGTTATGGCTCCGTCTCCTTTGACCTGAGCAAAATCTCTGACTCTTCGAAGCAAGCGATTCGCAATACGCGGAGTTCCCCTAGCACGCCTAGCCATCTCAAACGTAGCTTTCTCATCAATCTCTACATCTAAAATAGCGGCTGTCCTTTCTACTATCGAAGCAAGATCTTCTTCTTGGTAATATTCTAAACGGCTTAAAACGCCGAAGCGATCACGCAAAGGAGAAGATAAAAGCCCGGCTCTTGTCGTTGCACCTACTAGCGTAAACGGAGGCAAATCCAGACGGACGGAGCGTGCACTCGGTCCTTTTCCAATAACAATATCCAAACAGAAATCTTCCATTGCTGGGTATAGTACTTCTTCAACCGAACGATTTAATCGATGAATTTCATCAATAAAAAGCACATCTCCAGGCTCTAAGCTGGTTAAAACTGCGGCTAAGTCGCCTGGACGCTCAATGGCTGGCCCTGAGGTCGTTCGGATTTGCACGCCCATTTCATTAGCGATAATAGTAGCAAGGGTTGTTTTCCCCAATCCTGGAGGACCATATAAGAGCACGTGATCTAACGTTTCGCTTCGCATTTTGGCAGCTTTAATAAAAATGTCCAGATGGGATTTTACTTTATGCTGACCAATATACTGCTGTAAGGTTTGCGGCCGCAAACTCTGCTCGATGATTTCTTCTTCACCAAGAACATCTCCCGTTACAATACGATCGTCCATTTTACTCCTCCCTTACTTATTGTTTCAATAATCGTTTTAGCGCTTCTTTAATATACTGATCCGTTGTCATCGTTTCCTTCATTAAAGCCGGAACAATTTTTTTGATTTCTCTTTCTGCATAACCTAATACTTTAAGTGCTTCAATCGCTTCATCGAGGGCTTCTGAACTTTGAGATTTGACTTCTTGTGCGTCCAAATCTGCAAATAAAGAAGGGACGGCATCTGGTACAATATCATGCAGCTTTCCTTTTAAATCTAGAATCATCTGTCGAGCTGTTTTTTTACCTACTCCTGGAAACTTAACTAAAAACTTCTCGTCTTCCTCTTCCACAGCTTGGACAACCTGCGCTGGATTACCTGACGCTAAAATAGCTAAACCGCCTTTTGGGCCGATTCCTGACACGCTAATTAACTTCATAAATAAATCCTTTTGTTCTCGGGAAGCAAACCCGTAAAGTGCAATTACATCTTCTCTTACATATTGATAGGTGTAAACCGTCTTTGGTTGTTCATCAATTGAAAATACATATGGATTCGGCGTAAAGACTTGATAGCCTATCCCGTTGTTTTCGATTACTACATACTCAGGATTTATATATGTAACAGTGCCTTTGATATAATCAAACAATAAGCTCTCTCCTTAATCACGTACGCGCGGGCAGTGACCTTCAACTTTGCCTACGAAGAATCCTGCCCGCATCGTTCTCTATTTTCCTTTAAAGTTGCTTTTTAAAAAGACGTTCAAGAGAACGTTTGCCTCTTTTCATCTTTGTCAACCCACTTTTACAATAGCTGTAAATAATAGAACCGCCCACTTGTATTGATGAATGACCTTTTAAAATATATACAATACTAGACTGCTGAATACCATTTTAACATACCGCCAAAAGCAAATAGAAGCAATTTAGAATGTTGAATTCAATAATTATTTTACCATACTAAAAAACGGCTGCTCGATTGAAAGCGGCCGCTGCTGGAGCTGATAGATTTTATAGAAATTAATGAGGGAAAGATATTCATCTTTTGATTGAACGCGAATACCTTTCTTTAATTGTTCATGCTGATAGCTTTCAAGCCTTTTGATGTCAATTTGAAAAAACGACTGTATAATGTGCTGCGACGAAGCTGGTTTGCCTTCAAATGCTGAGAGAATACCGTTAACAGAAAGCCCTACGTAACCGTTCTCTTTTAAAATAGGTGAAATATCGTCTATGCTCGTTCTAAAAACTAGCTCTTGATCCGTTTCTTTAAGCAGTCGCCAATTTTTATATTTTTTCATTAATTGTTTTTTCGTCATAGAAGGGCTTTTGATCATCTCTTGACTTACGACTCCATCCACATACACGCGCTCAAGAAATAATGTCATCGGCTCCTTTTCATTCGCATCTGCACGGTATGGCATTATACAAAGCACAATACTTACTAGCATTAAAAAAGCTGCTTGATGAATGACTTTCTTCACTCACCTTCACCTCACACGTTAATCATACTCTTTTTAGTATTATCTAAAAAGGTTTTGTGAAAATCTACACTAATAGTTTGACCTACTTATTTTCTTTTATCCTCTTATTTTATTAAGCAAATCCTTTTCACGATATTATGTTAAGAAAACATGGATTATTTGTTACATTTGCACACTATTTGTAAAATTTTCTCTTGAACGTTTTAATTAAATTTTCGCAGGGTATGTACATAGTGGAAGTAATTGTAAGAACTTCTATTATCTATTTTCACAAAAAAGGGAGCTGAAGTAATGAGAATGAATAAACGTGTAGTCGGAACTTTTTTTTCAGAGAAAGAAGCTTTAGATGTTATCCATAGTTTAAAACGTCAAGGTTATCGAGAAACAGACATTATGGTTATTTCTAACAGTAAAAGCAATACATTTCAAATAGGTCATGATACAAATGTAATTATTGAAGCTGGTTCACCTGCCGTAAGTTCATTAGCTGGCGTCATGATGGATAACTTTTTTACCATGATGACAGGCGGCATGGGACTCAAACAAGGCAACGGCTTGAAATCAAAATTAATCCGAATGGGCATACCAGACATCTCAGCCGTGCAGTGCGAGACAGATGTAGCTGCTGGTAAAATTCTAATCTTGATAGATGCCGTAAGCTCTGAACAAACTCCAGCGTACGGAACCTATACGGAACACAACGAACATAGAGCCGTCCAACTGCGTGAAGAAAAATTAGATGTCTTAAAAGAACGCGTCCAAGTCGGTGAAGTAAAACTCCACAAAAAAGTAATAGAGGAAGAAAGAACTGTACACGTTCCTGTTACAAGAGAAGAGTTTTATATTGAACGCCGCCCTGTAGTTGACGGAGACTATAACGCTGGGCCACTTACAGAAGATGAAATTATTCGTGTTCCAATCATGGAAGAACGAGTAGAAATAACCAAAAGACCAGTTATTGTTGAAGAAGTCATTATAGGAAAAAAACTTATTCAAGAAACAAAAGAATGGACTGAAACGATTAAGAAAGAAGAAGCAAGCGTAGAACCTGATGGACTCGCGAGCCCTGAAGTGTACGAAAATATGATGAACTATACAGACCATACTTACGCTCAAGTTTCTGCAGCTCTAGCAAGCGACGTGGAAGCTGAATACGATAATAGTCAGACAACTAACAACGAGAAGCCAAACACACAAGCTAATGAGACAAGCTCTTCTGCAAAAAATGTAAAAAATACAAAGAGTGTCGCTACGGCACCAGCAGATACGAAAAAAAGAGAAGGTCGCCTCAAACAAAATGAAACTAACGCTCAAAAGGAAGAAGCGGAATCCAAAACAACAAGCAAATCTGCTTCTAACAAGAAAAATTAATAGTTACATGTTCGAGGAATAGCTGCCTGGCTTCAATGGCAGCTTTTTTATATGTCTTCTCATCAAAAAAACAGCCGTCTTTCACAGACAGCTGCTTCTTTATTTAACGATGTTTATGATTGACATTCTCATCAACTGATTCAAATAGACCATTGAAATTAGTTTGAATCGTATTTCGGTCTTTTCCATTTCGAATATCGTCATCAAGAGAGCGAGCGTTCATAAATACATCATGATCTACTTTTACTTGAACATTGTAGTCCTTTGCAATAGGCTTTACTTTATCGAGCACGTTTTGTTTTAAACGGCCGTTATTTATGTCTTTGGCCGGATCTACAGCAACTAATAGCTGATCTCCACGGACAACGGCGCGGCTATTTTCTACACCTTTAACGCTTGCAGCTCGATCAGCCACTTTTTCCGTAAAGTCTCTTGGATAATCTTCACCATAATACATATTAGCAACGCCATTTGTACGATCATTTGTATTATTGATGTTTCCATAAGGGTTTGTCGGATTGTCAAAACGTCCATCACTTACGTTTAACGGATAATTAGGTGTTCCATTTCCATCTAAAACTTCAGTCATTGGACCTTTCGGATTATCTACGCGATGTTCATTCTCTTTTTCATTTGTATGATACCCAACAGGCTGTGTCGTATCTGTATAGCGCTGCTCCATACCTTGGTCTTTGTTATTGCAAGCACCAAGTCCCATCATACATGCAAAAGCTAAAGAAGTTGCTACATACCTATTCAACATAATCGCCCCCTAATTTAAGCTCTATTTACTCTGAGCTTACTCTTAGGATTAAAAGACGAGCCGTTTCTTATTCGATGAAGTGTTTATAAACTCTTTACATGTCATGTAGGTTTTGTAAGTGCTGGTAAATCACTCGATAAAAACGTGTACGCTGTGACCATTCTTCAACTGATTGCTGCATTAACTTTTGGCGGTTTGCCCATGATAAAGCAGAGGCGTTTATATTCCAGTTTCTCATCAGCATCGATGGAAAGAGCAAAGAAGCAAGGAAAAAACGCTGCTTGCTTAATTCTTTTATTTTCGAGTGTTGAAGTAGTTCTTTCATCGACCACTGGACATAAGGCAAAAAGCGCTGGACGAGCTGAACATAGTCATAAAGAGCAGGAGCTTTAGCCGATAAGTCAAAATCAATCATAACAATACCTAAGTGGTTTGTTTTCAAGAAATTATGTGAAGCAACGTCACCATGAATAATGGAGTGGTTCAACTGACTATCTCTGAAACGCTCCATTAAAACTAAAGCTTTTTCCCCCCAAGTCACAATATCTTTATATACATGAAATTGATTACACTCTTTAAATATATACGACGTTTCTCGAAAAGAAGAAAGCCGCTTTTTCCATTTTAAAATAAGATCATATTCAGGAAGCTTTGTATACGCAGCTATTTTCTTTTTACGAACTTCTCCATGATAGCGGATCAATGTTTGTAATACCTCTTCCCGATCCTGAAAACTTTCGTACGTTATCTCTTTTACTTGCTTAACAAAGGGCATCATCGCCCAATACAAATGACGGTCCTTTATATAAAGTTCACCTTCTGGGTAAGTTTCAAAATTAACCGCATACCCCTGCTTAATTTGAGATAAAACGTGATAAACATGTTCAATTTTACCTTTGTCTCTGTATGCTTTTATTACTTTTCTTCCTTTATTCGTATCCGCTATGATGACGTGAGGCTTTTTCATACGGTAGGTCTCAACGTGAATATCTCTTTTTTTCAAATAGAGAAAGAGACGATTTAAATTAAAATCGTCTCGTCTATAATAATCAATCTTCATCTTCGTCGTACTCATCATATTCTGGAATACTAAATGCATTTGGGTCAAACGCAGGATACGGAGGTACACCAATCATGCCATATGGGGCTGGATAGAGTGCCCTTGGATCCTGAAAGCCGTAAGGTACCGGCTGCTGATACTGTGGATAAGGCTGCTGTGTGGCATAGTCGTCAGGTCTTGGTTCACCGCAGCCGCAGTCTCCTTGCTGCTGTGGGGCATAGTGCTGCCCATAATGGTAAGGCACGTTTCCAAAACCTTCGGAAGAACTTTCATAATGTCCACCTGTCATGGCTCCCTGCACTTGTGGATACATTGGTGCTTGATGATAGGCCGGATAAACGGGCTGCTGATATCCCCATGGAGGCGGACAAGGAGAGCATTGTACCGGTCCATAGCAGCTGTGTGGCATCATTGGATACATTGGCATAGGGGACATATGAGCACCCATTGCATGTTCTTCAAACGATTCGTTTTCATAACCGTGATGATACATTGGAGCCTGTTGATACATTGGCATTGGATACGGCTGTGGTGCATACATTGGCGGATGACACGGCATATAATTAAATCCGTAGCCTGGCATCACAGGCGATATCGGCGTGATTGGATAACATGGCATTTGAGGAGGCATTTCGATACTCTCCATTTCAGGACTTTCTGGCGATTCATGCTTTGGCAGTTCTTTTGGCGCTTCTTTTTTTGGAGCCTGCATCGCCATATTAACCGTGTAATAGTTGTTAATATCAATCTCAGGTGCAATCGGCTTTAATTTAGGAAGCTTTGGTGCAACAGGCATTTCTTTTTTAGGCTGCGCAATTGGTGCCTCTTTTTTAGGCTGCGCGACCGGCGCTTCTTTCTTTGGCTGCGCAATGGGCGCTTCCTTTTTCGGTTGAGCAATCGGTGCTTCTTTCTTTGGCTGCGCAATTGGTGCTTCTTTTATCGGCTGCATAAACGGCGTCTGAGCAGGCTGATTAGCTGATTTATTGTCATCTGAACTTTCATCAATTTCCGTTACTGGATAAGCTTTAGTGGATTGGTCACTATAAGGGTGTTGAATTTTAGGCATTTCTTTTATACCAGGTGAAGGAGCTCCTTCTTTTTGAACAGGCACTCCGCTTGTCGGCACTTTAATTTTCATTCCAGGCATGATCATGTCTGGATTGCTTAATTGAGAATTCGCTTTTTTTAACTCTTCAAAATTAACCCCATACTTTTCAGCGATTTTCCAAAGGGTATCCCCTTTTTGAACGATATGGATTTTCAACGTCATTCCCCTCCCGAGTAGAGTCTCTGCCATCTATATGTGCAAAATCAAAGTAAGTTCTGTTTGTTCATCACAAGATATGCCTTGAACCATTTTTTTATTCATTTTGCCCACAGTTTGGTTCAAGTTTTTATGATAAAGAAAAAAAGACTTATCAACACAAACAATATGTCAATAAGTCTTCTTTTAGACCTTCTCTTTTCAATTGTCTTAAAAATCTTTATGCTCGTTCTAGCATATTCGTTAGCGCTTTGATTGCACCTTGCGCTGTATGCTTATCTACCTTGATTTGATTTACTTCTATTCCTTCTTCAATGCTTTCTAAAGCCCACAGCAAGTGAGGCAAATCAATTCGGTTCATCGTCAAACAAGGACACATATAGGGATTAAGCGAAACAATTTCTTTATCCGGATGACTGTTGATAATCCGTTTCACTAAGTTCATTTCCGTGCCAATGGCCCATTTAGAGCCTGAAGGAGCTTTTTCAATTGTATCAATAATATATTTTGTAGAACCTGCATAATCTGATTTTTGCACCACTTCATAGGAACACTCCGGATGAACAATAATATTCATCTCAGGCTGCTTCTCGCGTAAATAATCAATATTTTTAACCGTGAAATTTTCGTGCACAGAACAGTGACCTTTCCATAGAATCACCTTGATGTTGTTTATATCGCCTTCATATTCGAGCATTTCTTCAATAGGATTCCAAATGGCCATTTCATCTAGTCCAACATCTAAATCATAAGCTGTGTTTCTGCCCAAATGCTGATCTGGTAAAAAGAGAATGCGCTCTTTTTTAGAAAATGCCCACTCCACCATATTTTTTGCATTTGAAGATGTTACTGTTGCACCATCATGTTCGCCTACAAAAGATTTAATTGCAGCTGTAGAATTCACATACGTAAGCGGAATAATTGTATCTCCGAAAAGATCCTGTAAGACAGGCCACGCCTTTTCTGTTTGCTGAATAGTAGCCATATCAGCCATTGAACAGCCAGCTCGCATATCGGGTAAAATGACTTTTTGATTTTCAGCAGTTAAAATATCAGCTGTTTCTGCCATGAAATGAACGCCGCAAAACACAATATGCTCAGCTTCTCTATTTTCAGCTGCTATTTGAGCCAGCTGTAAGGAGTCTCCTACCGCATCTGCAAATTCGTACACTTCGTCTTTTTGATAATGATGGCCGAGCAGAAACAATTTGCTTCCGAGCTTTTTCTTGATTTCTAGTACTCTTCTCTTCATTTCATTTTCTGTGAGCTGCGTATATTTAGCGGGCAGCGTTTGCTGCTGAAGCGTTTGTAATAAACTCATGATTTCCTGTTCCCCTTTCTGTTAATAAGTCCAAGCTGATATCGATAGACCCTGCTGAATGCGTTAAAGCTCCAAGTGAAATATAGTCCACTCCGCTGTCTCTAAAAGAATGGAGCGTACCAAGCGTAATTCCACCGGATGCTTCTGTGACAATATGAGCGGGAACCAGTGGTATCCAATCTTTAATGACTTCTGGAGAACAGTTATCGAACATAATGACATCTGCTCCTGCCTCTATTGCTTCTAGCAATTGACTTTTGTTTTCAATTTCTACTTCCACCTTAACCATATGTCCAACCTGCTCTCTTACTTTCACAACAGCGTCTAGAATAGATCCTGCATGTGCAATATGGTTATCTTTTAACATGACGCCATCGTACAATCCAAAACGATGATTATAACCTCCTCCAGCACGAACAGCATACTTTTCTAACATTCGCATACCAGGCGTTGTTTTTCGCGTGTCACATATGCGCGTATGTGAGCTGCCAAGCAGCGCTACGGCTTTTTGCGTCATCGTGGCAATGCCACTCATTCTTTGAAGTAAGTTTAAGATTACCCGTTCACCGGTCAAAATAGATCGCACGGGTCCTGAAACGGTAGCTATTTTATCGCCAGGCTTAAGAACATCTCCATCTTTTTTCTCGACATTCACTTTCACGTCAGGGTCTATTAAATGAAATCCTTCTTTAATCAATTCCACTCCTGCGATAATACCTGATTGCTTTGCCGTGAACACAGCTTTCCCTTGGTCAGACGGAGAAAAAATAGCTTCACAGGTTATATCTCCATCTCCAATGTCTTCTATAAAAAAAGACTGCAATAGTTTTTGTAATTTCAACGTGTTCATTGTGCTACCTTCACCTTTCTTTTTAAATTTCCTTGCTTATAAAATCAATGACTGTTTTGTTGAAGCAGCAGACTGCTTAATAATTCGCTTATGCTCCCATTCTTGCTTCTCATGCGGAAAGTCACTTCGGTAATGACCTCCTCTACTTTCTTTTCTTGCAAGAGAGGACTCGGCAATAAGCAGACCTGCAGTTAGCATATTGCAGATGGTCGCTGCTTCCCTCGAATATATAACTTCTTGATCAAGAGGTATTCCATCCAGATAATTTGTGAATTCATGCACAATAGTGGCCAATTCGTTTTCATGACGAATGATTCCTACACAATCCATCATTTTATGCTGAATTTGTCTTGTGGCAGGCAGTATTTTAGGCATGCCTTTATAGACGTAACGAACGGGAGTATAACGAGATACCGTTCTCGCTTTATGTAAAATATGACGCCCTGTCCGTTTTCCAAATACAAGACACTCTAACAATGAATTGCTTGCTAGACGATTTGCTCCATGAACGCCTGTAGAAGAAACTTCCCCCACGGCATACAATCCTTCAACATTTGTTTGTCCATAAGCATCTACTTCAATTCCACCCATTAAAAAATGTGCGCCGGGAGTAACAGGTATTCGTTTTTTGTCCAGTTGAATTTTATACTTTCGACACAGTGCCGTAATCGTAGGAAATTTTCGTTCAAAATGAGCCACTTTTTCAATGTCTAAAAATACGGATCTTCCTTTTTTCATTTCATTAAAAATCGTCCTTGCTACAACATCTCGCGGTGCTAAATCCTTAAAGAGATGAACGCCTTCCATTATGCGTTCATTCCATTCATTTACCAGTACGCCACCTTCACCTCGAACCGCTTCGGATACTAAACCTTTCGCTTCCTTTTGATAAAAAAGCGTCGGATGAAACTGAACAAATTCTAAGTCCGCTAATTTTGCTCCAGCCCTGTACGCAAGCGCTAGGCCATCTCCTGTCGCAAGCGGCTGGTTAGATGTATGCTTGTACAAAGCGCCAATTCCTCCGGTAGCTATAACAGTTTGGCGAGCATGATATATAGTAATTTTGTTGTTTTCATCTTGTCCGATAGCGCCTCTGCACGTTCCATCTACAGTTACTAAATGCTGAATCATTTCGTTTTCAATCACTGTAATATATGGGAGTACTTCTTTTTTCAAAAAAGCGAACAGCGCTTGTCCTGTTGCATCCCCACCTGCATGCAGAATACGATTGACACGATGGGCTCCTTCTTTTCCAAAATGGAGCGTACCATCTGGATTTTTATCAAACTTCATTCCTTTATGAATCAATTCATTTACTACAGCCGCACCTTCTTCCACTAAAGTGCGTACCGCTTGTTCATTGCAATGCTTATTGCCCGCAACCAACGTATCATAGAGATGTTCACTCCAGTGATCGCTGCTTCCAATAGCTGCTGCTACTCCGCCTTGAGCAAGAACTGAGTTATTGCGGTCAAGTTTCCCTTTCGTTACCATTACAACTCTGTTATGACGACACAGTTCATAAGCTGCAGAAAACGCTGCTAATCCGCTTCCAATAATTAAAACATCTGTCTCTAACATTTTACACCTCTTTATTTACATGTGTCTTGACACCTATATTTACATATTATTAAATGAAAGACAAGAAGTTTTTTTATCGGAGGGAGAAAATGATTTATCTGGACTATGCGGCAACAACGCCAATGAGACAAGAAGCAATTGAGGTATATACTGAAGCTGCAACAAGCTATTATGGAAACTCCAGCAGTCTTCACACACTTGGAACACAAGCAGAGAATTTACTTACGCTATGCAGAAAAAAATTAAGCCTGTTAGTAAATTGTCGAGAGGATGATCTTTTTTTTACAAGTGGAGGAACAGAAGCTAATTACTTAGCCATTCATTCTTTTTTAAAAGGAAAAACGAACGAAAGAAAACATTTAGTTACAACGAAGCTTGAACATTCTTCGGTTCTTCATACATTGCAGCAGCTCGAAAAAGAAGGCTTTACCCTATCTTACGTACCTGTAGATCAAAACGGCGCTGTGTCTGTAGAAGACTTAAAGAAGACGATTCGACCTGACACTGCGCTAGTAGCTATTCAGCACATCAATCATGAGCTCGGTACAATTCAGCCAGTTGAGGATATTGGCCACTTTTTATCTGAAAAAGAAATTCTCTTTCACTGTGATTGTGTTCAATCTTTCGGTAAGCTTCCTATTGATGTTAAAAAGCTGAAAGCTGATAGCATCTCAGTTTCTAGTCATAAAATTTACGGACCAAAAGGTGTAGGAATGGTATACATGAATTCAAGTTCTTCTTGGAAGCCTATTTATCATAAAGCAACTCATGAAAAAGGCTTTCGCCCTGGAACTGTAAATACAACGGGTATCGCTGCCTTTACTGCAGCAGCTGAATGCGCATATGCAGAAATGCAGGCGGCTCGAAGTCATTATGAGCGCTTAAAATCGTACTTATTAGAAAAGCTAAAGCCTCTTGCTCCTTTTATAGAAGTAGAAGGCCTTGGGAACTCGCATTTTCCTGGAATTATTGGACTGACGTTTTCAAACATACAGGGTCAATATGTTATGTTACAATGTAATCGTCACGGAATTGCTATTTCTACGGGAAGTGCCTGTCATGTAAATCAGCAGGAACCATTAGCTTCTCTACTTGCGATTGGCAAATCGACTGCGAATGCTAAGAACTTTGTACGTATTTCATTTAGTCAACATTCAACGTTTAAGCATATTGATCGACTCATATCCGTTTTTCATTTATTACAGCAAGAATTTATGACAGTGTAAAAGGAGGGACTAAAGGTGCCAGGAACTCAAAAGAAAATTCTTGGAGAAGAAAGAAGAGAACTTATTCTACAATGGTTAAAAACAGAGAATAAACCAATGACAGGCAGTGAGCTTTCAAAACGAACAAACGTTAGCCGCCAAGTCATTGTACAAGATATTTCGCTGCTTAAAGCTAAAAATGAGCCCATTATCGCAACAAGTCAAGGATATATTTATATTCAAAATCCATCTCAAACTACCGTGCATCAGCGAATTATTGCCTGTCAGCATACGCCAGAAGATGCTGAAAAGGAGCTTCTCCTGCTTGTTGACCACGGCGTTCTCGTGAAAGATGTAACCGTTGAACACCCTGTGTATGGTGAATTAACGGCTTCCGTTATGATTCAAACCCGAAAAGAAGTAGAAACGTTCATAGAAAAAATCCAAGAAACAAACGCAACTTATTTATCTCAGCTAACAGATGGGATTCACCTTCATACAATTGAAGCAGATACAATTGAAAAACTGAATGCTGCCTGCTTAGCTCTTGAAGCGGAAGGCTATTTAGTTTCGAATGAGTAAAAAGATGTTATAACAAAAAAATCCCGCTTTAAAGCGGGATTTCTGTTTCAAGCAGTGTATGAGGGTAGCTTCCTAAAAGCTCTACGCTACAGCCTAGTGCCTCAAGTTCAGCCATAGCCCCAGGGATTAATACTTCATCCATTTTTTGTTCAATATCAACGATAAAGAAATAGTTTCCAAGCCCTGTTTTCATGGGACGGGATTCAATTTTAGACAGATTTAGCTTACGCCAGGAGAAAGCTGAAAGCACTTGATGAAGCGCTCCTGCCTGATCAGATGGAAGTGTAATCATTAACGTTGTCTTGCACCCGTTTCCAGCTAAAAATGGCACATCTTGCGCTCCATCTTTATGCAAAATAACAAATCTTGTTGTATTATGATCATAATCATGAATGTTCGGGCAAGCAATATGTAATCCATATTCACGGGCTGCTAATCCATTCGCAATAGCTCCAATATTAAGCTCAGGGTGTTCGCTTACATACTTAGCAGCAAACGCCGTTGATGTCATCTCTTCTACTGCAGTTGACGTACATTCTCCGTGTAAAAATTTATGACACTGCGCAATTGCATGAGGATGAGAATAAATCGTTTCAATGTTTTTCCACTGTTCTGCATGAGATGGATGAACCATTAAATGCTGACGAATGGGAAGCACAATTTCTCCAACAATTGGCAGACGACGTTCATGAATAAGATAATCAAGTGTTAAATTTACAGATCCTTCAAGTGCATTTTCTAACGGTACAATTCCATACTCAATTTCTCCTTTATCCACTGCATCGATACATGCTGGAATTGTTTTGTATGGAATATGGTCGTGCTGTTTAAATACGCCTTGGACGGCCACATGTGTAAATGTTGCCTTTGGTCCTAAATATCCTACTTTCCCCACAATCATGCCTCTCCTTATCTATATCTGTTTACCATTATGCCCCTGAACCAAGCACGTCCACTTTATCTACAAACTCTAAGCTTTTCAGTCTTCGCAGCATTTCATTTAATTCAACATTCATGCTTGCTGTATCTAATGAAAGAGTTACGTTGGCACGCCCTTGTAAAGGGATGGTTTGGTGAATTGTTAACACATTGCATCCCGATGATGCAACGGTGCTTAATAAATGTGATAAAGTACCTGATCGATCTTCAATATGAAAAAATAGTGAAATAATTCGCTGTTTGACAACCGTCTGAAACGGAAAAACCGTGTCGCGGTACTTATAAAAAGCACTGCGACTCAAGTCTACGGCTTGTACGGCATCTGCTACCGATTCAGCTTTTCCCCGTTCAATTAACAGCTTCGCATCCAATGTTTTTTTCATCGCTTCTGGTAATACATCTTCGCGAACTAAATAAAACTGCTTATCGCTCTTATGCAAGTAAAGCCCCTCCCCTTATCCTATGAACAACAATTAGTCAATAAATTCAAATTCATATTCAAACAGCTTTACAATATCGCCATCTTTTGCTCCTCGTTCACGAAGGGCTTCATCGACGCCCATGCCTCGAAGCTGACGCGCAAATCGACGAACCGATTCTTCACGTGAGAAGTCAGTCATCTTGAATAATTTTTCGATTTTTTCACCACTTAATACGTATGAGCCGTCGCTATCACGCGTAATAACAAATTCCACTTCTTTCTTTTCATGCTTGTACAGTACGCGGTGCATAGATAGATCTTCCTCTTCTTGCATTGGGAATTCAGGCGTAGTTTCTACAAGATCAGCTACTGTAAATAACAGTTCGCGGATTCCATCACGTGTTGCTGCAGAAATTGGAAAGACTTTCACTTCGTCCCCTACTTTTTCTTTGAATGCAGCTAGATTCTCTTCGGCTTGCGGGATATCCATTTTATTTGCTACCACTACTTGCGGACGTTCTGTTAAACGCATATTATACTGACGCAGCTCTTCATTAATGGTTAAGTAATCTTCATATGGATCACGGCCTTCTAAACCTGACATATCGATTACATGGACAATAACGCGGGTACGTTCAATATGACGTAAAAACTGATGACCTAACCCTACACCTTCATGTGCACCTTCGATTAGCCCTGGTAAATCTGCCATCACAAAACTGCGATTATCTTCTGTTTCAACTACTCCTAAATTCGGATTAATTGTTGTAAAATGATATTCAGCAATTTTTGGCTTTGCAGCAGACGTTACGGATAATAACGTTGACTTTCCAACACTTGGGAAACCAACTAATCCTACATCCGCTAATACTTTTAATTCAAGGATTACATTTCTCTCTTTACCCGGCTCTCCATTTTCTGAAAGCTCCGGTGCTGGATTTGCAGGTGTAGCAAAACGCGTATTCCCACGCCCTCCGCGTCCACCTTTAGCAATCACTGCGCGCTGGCCGTGCTCAACTAAATCAGCAATCGTTTCGTTCGTATCTTCGTCTAACACAACCGTACCTGGTGGAACTTTTACAACCATCGGCTCAGCGTTACGTCCGTGCTGTCCTTTTGACATTCCATGTTCACCGCGGCTTGCTTTAAAGTGACGCTTATAGCGGAAATCCATCAGCGTACGTAATCCTTCTTCTACTTCAAAGATGACATCTGCACCGTGACCACCGTCACCACCTGCAGGACCTCCTTTTGGTACGTACTTTTCGCGACGAAAGGCAACCATTCCATTTCCTCCGTCGCCACCTTTTACATATACCTTGACCTGATCTACAAACATTTCTTTTTCACTCCGTTCTATATCTTAGCTCCTGCAATAGCAAAAGCGCTGTTAACTTATTGTGAGCATAAGGCTAAATTCATCTTCAGACATATGCTGTTCAACCAATGCAACTCCTTGAGCGCACTCATAACATTGTAGCTTGTTTTGTAGCTTCTGTATATCTGTTAGTATTCCACTAAAGTCAAAAAAGAAACGAATTCCCTGTTCTTCAATGCATACTGAAATACTCAAATAGTTTTCTGCATGATAATCAACATACTTTTCGAGTGCTTCTGTCAAATAGCAACACCAGTTGTATACGAACTCATCGTATTGTGATAAATCCTTCAATTCTCCAAGCACTTCCACATCTAAGCGAACAGCATGGTTATTCCAATGATAGGTCATAACAAAGCCCGCAAACAGTCGCATATTGATGTTTGTTAACTTGGATTCATGTTTGGATTCATTTACAATTTCTTCAATGATTTCATTCGCTCGATCAAGCCGATTCAACGCTAGATTGCCTTTGATTAATTGCAGCTTATTTAACCAATCATGCCGCGCGTATCTTAATACCTCTACGACATCCCATTCTTTTTCCATCTTAGCACTCCTAACTTTGACTCGAGCATAAGTATTTCACAACGCTGACAAACATCTCGTATCAATCTTCTTAGATATGTTCGATTATAACAAATTCCAATGGGTAATAGGTGAAATATTCTACAAAAAGAAAACTCTAACCTACTTGGGTTAGAGTTTTCTTTTTGTATCTTATGCTTCTTGAGCAACAGGGTATACAGATACTTTTTTACGGTCACGACCGAAACGTTCAAATTTAACGATACCGTCGATTTGAGCGAATAAAGTATCATCTCCACCACGACCTACGTTTGCACCTGGGTAAATTTTAGTACCGCGTTGACGGTATAAAATTGAACCACCAGATACGAATTGGCCATCAGCACGTTTAGCACCAAGACGTTTCGAGATTGAATCACGACCGTTTTTAGTACTACCTACTCCTTTTTTAGAAGCGAAGAATTGAAGGTCTAATCTTACTAACATGACATCCACCTCCTGTTTAGTTGTCGTTAATTTTTATATAATTACTGTAATCTAATTCGATCGTTTTCAGTGAAACAACCATACCTTCTAATAGCAATTGAATCTGTTCCAATGTGAACGAATCCACATCTTTTGGAATCTCACAACGGAGATACCCACCATCTCCACCTTGCTCTAAGTGCGGTTCAACCCCACTTATTGAAAAGATAGCATTAATTGTCCCAAATGAAACTGCAGATGCTCCCGCACAAACAAGATCTTTTCCGTGTTCGGAAAAGTCAGCATGTCCACTCATCGTGAACCCGTCAACTTTCTTATTTGCATCACGAGAAATCGTCACCTTAATCATTTGTTATAATTACGCGTTGATAGCGTCGATTACAACTTTTGTGTAAGGTTGACGGTGACCTTGCTTACGACGATAGTTTTTCTTTGCTTTGTATTTAAATACAGTGATCTTTTTAGCGCGACCTTGTTTTTCAACTTTAGCCGTAACTGTTGCACCTTCTACGAAAGGAACACCAACTTTCACGCTGTCGCCACCTACAAATAATACTTTGTCAAAAGTAACTGTTTCGCCTTGTTCACCAGCAAGTTTTTCAACGTAGATTGCTTGACCAGCCTCTACTTTAATTTGCTTACCACCAGTTTCAATAATTGCGTACATTCTCTGCACCTCCTCTAAAAACTAAGACTCGCCATCACAGGTGTTCAAGTGAACTTAAAACCTGTTCTGAGCGGTTGTAGCACGGGTGCTACAAACCAACATATTAAATCTTACTACAAATCAAAGGTTAGTGTCAATTGGAATTCATGTTTTCCTCTAAAATTTTATATAGAAGCAGAGACCCTTTTTTGAATCTGCTCATTCGACCCCAATTGACGCAAAACAAATGCGTTTGTATAATCATCGCTTGGCGTAAGATATACGGTTTTTTTCACCATTTTCTCTAGAGCGTTGAGAAATCCTTGAGCCTTCATTTCATTTATAACATCACTTCGCGTCTCAATCCAAATGGCCTCTTCTTCCGCGCCGCGATGTTCCCAAATTATGCGTTCAATTTGAAAAGCAGCCGTTTTGGAATCAATCATTTTACCGGTTCCTTCACATACTTCACAAGGCATAGTTAATGTTGACCCAATACTATTGCGCACTTTCTTCCGCGTTAATTGCAATATGCCGAGCTCTGTAAAGCCAACCACATTCGTCCGCACTTCATCTTGTTCACATAGCTTTTTCATGTACCTTTCTACTTCTGTCCGATCTTCTTTATGAGGCATATTTATAAAATCAATTAAGATCATGCCGCCTAAGTGACGTAATTGCATCTGTTTGGACAGTTCATACGCAGCTTCCATATTTGTTTGAAGCATTGTCTTTCGAATATTATCTTTTCCGGAAAACTTCCCCGTGTTCACGTCCACGACCGTCATCGCTTCCGTTTCGTCAATAACGATATAACCTCCGCTTTTGAGCCACACGATTCGCTTTAAAAGCTTTTCTATTTGCCGTTCCACATCATAAAAGGAAAAAATATTTTCATTTCCTTTATAGTACTCTATTGACGAGTTAGGGTAGGTAGTTTGAAGATGCTGATATAGGTCAAAGTCATCTACTACTATCCCATCAATTCCTTGTTGAAGTGCAGCTTGCACTCTTGTTTGGAGAAAATCTTGTCCTTTGCTGACTAGGGCAGGAGCTTTCATTCCCTGTGTCTGTCGTTCAAGATGCTCATATTTCTTCTGTAGCTCTTTTATTTTATGTTGGACCGCAGCTTCTGATTTTTCCTCAATCGCTGTTCGAAATAAAAAGCCTTCCATCCCCTGTTTTAACCGCTCACCAAGCTGTTTCCACTGTTGGCGTTTTGGCTCAGCTATTTTTTTGGATACAGCGACATAGTTTCCGTGCGGTAAATATACAAGCTCATCAGAAGAAAATTCAATAATACCCGTCAGCTTTGGCCCTTTTGTCCCAATGCCTTCTTTTACAACTTGAACCAGTACTTTTTCTCCTTCACGAATAAAAGCAGACATCGGCTGCTGATCTTTGTGAGGATTCTCTGACTGCTGATAGGATACAAGTTCATTTCGATGAATAAATCCGTTCATTGATAAACCGATATCGATAAAGGCTGCTTGCATATGTGGAAGTACTTTTACGACTTTACCCCAATATATATCACCAATAATTTGATTCTCGCTTTGTTCTTCTAAATAGATTTTTTCTAGTGCTTTATCGTTTATCACGGCTATACGTTTTGAAGAAGTAGCCGCGTTAATAATACATGCCTTCACATACATTGCCTCACTTTAATCTAAATTCACAGGAAAAAGTTCGGTCAGTGCAACCGAACTTTTTTCATTCTATTCTATGTTACTAGAAATCAGTAAACTGTTACAAGTTCGTCTAGCTGGCTATTTGTTCTTTTTTCTACAAAGTAAGCGTGTAAAAGTTCATTTTCATCAATTTGTACATGCTCGCCTGTTTGAGATGTAGCAATAATCATATGCTTACAGCCTCTTTGGAATTTTTGCAGGACTTGATGGAGCGTCTCACTGGTTGAGACACTTAGCGTTTTTAAAGCTCCAATTGGATGCTCTTTGCCATGATATCTCTCCAACAAAAAGCGCATGTAGACAAATTGCCTGCTCTTCCATTCCAAATATCCGGATATAATTAAAAATGAAATAATAATCCATAAGTGCAGCTGAAAAGGATGCATAATGACGGCGTAGATAATACCGATAGCTAAAAAAAACGTTGATAACCGGAGCGCGAGCTTATGCGCTTCTAAAAATGGTAAAGACCGACTGCACATTAAAAAAAGCAGCTTCCCTCCGTCCAATGGCCAAATGGGCAAAAGGTTAAACAGTAAAATCACCGTGCATTGAAACATAAATTGCTCATACGTTTCCAAAGACAACACATTTATTTTCATTAATAAGAAAGCAGCTCCAAACATCCAGAGATGCTGAAGAGGTCCACTTATTGTCACAATAAACTCTTCTCGAAATGGACGATTACCATGTTCATCTACTTCTGCTACTCCCCCAAAAGGTAAGAGCATAATTCTGCGAATCCGCCAAGAAAAACACTGAGCCGCTACGGCGTGGCCCAGTTCATGAATAATTACAATAATAAATAACAAAAAAAGCTGCTTTACCGTAGCCGTTAAGATACCAATTACGAAAATCCCCCAAAACAATGGATGAATGTGAATTTTCATCAATAACGAAAAAGCACTATTCAAATTGAATCACCTGACTAGGATCCACAAACTTATCACCTTTTTTAATAGCAAAATAGAATGTTCCAGCATCGCCTTTTTTACTGTTTTCCACAATTCCTACTTCTTTGCCTTTATTCACAAAATCATACATACTAACATTGATTTTTTTGAGCTGTCCATACCAAGTTTCGGTTCCATCAGCATGTTGAATAATAACGGTATTCCCAGTATCATCACGTTTTCCTACATACCTTACAATACCTTCACTCATTGCTTCTACAACAGAATCCACTCCTGTTTGAACCGTCACGCCTTGCTTACTTTGAGCAAATGTTTCCGTTACTTTCCCTGAAGCCGGAGTAGCGTATTCTCCGCTTACACTTTGCTCCGTTTTGCTAGACTCTTTATTCGGCAGTAGCGTTAACGGCTTCCCAAACTTATCTTCATACCAGGAAGAAACAGCTGCAAACTGAAATTCTTTATCCATTGTTTGTTGAACCACCACTCTGGCCTGTTTGAAAGTAGGAGAAGCGTTCTTGAACATAATTCCTACAATTAGCACTAAACAGGCTGAAGCTAAAATTTTAAATAAAAAGCGTTCTTTTCGAAATAACGGGTGATATTCCTTTGCTGATGGTGTGTATTCAACCGTAGAATAATCCATGGATCCATATTTTTCTTCTTCACTCATTAAGGACGTATGAAGAGGTTCTTGAGGAAGACGCTTCGGTGTATTTAATTGTTTTCGCTTACGCTCAGCAATTCGTTTACGGATTTCATCAGCACGTCGATTCATGATTCATCATTCTCCTTGTTCTTATCGTATAATCAACTATATGACTTGTCCGTGGAGCTTATGACAGCTTGACTCTACAAAATCACACAAATAAAAAAAGCTTCCGATAGAGGAAGCTTTTTAAGAACGAACACCAAAGAATCGTTTAATACGTGCAAACATTCCCTTATCTTCTTCATCTAACGATTGAAGAGGAACCGTTTCACCTAGAATACGTCTTGCAATATTACGATATGCAATTGATGCTTTGCTTGATGGATCCATGACAATTGGTTCACCGTTGTTAGAAGCACGAATAACATTTTCATCGTCAGCAACGATTCCAATTAAATCAACAGCCAGAAGCTGAGAAATTTCTTCCACGTCCAGCATGTCTCCATTTTTCATCATATGACTACGGATTCGGTTAATAACCAGTTTTGGAGATTCGATATCCTCTTGCTCCAATAATCCAATAATACGGTCAGCATCACGAACAGCTGAAACTTCCGGTGTTGTCACAACGAGTGCCTTATCAGCGCCAGCTACGGCATTCTTATAGCCTTGTTCAATACCAGCTGGGCAATCAATAACCACATAGTCATAGTCTTGCTTTAACTGAAGAACTAACTCTCGCATTTGTTCTGGTTGAACAGCTGTTTTGTCACTCGTTTGAGCAGCAGGAAGTAAGTACAAACATTCAAAACGCTTGTCCTTAATCAAGGCTTTTTGCGGTTGGCATCGACCTTCTACCACGTCTACAAGATCATAAATAATACGATTTTCAAGCCCCATTACAACATCCAAGTTGCGTAAGCCGATATCAGTGTCTACTAGACACACGCGCTTTCCAGCTAATGCTAGAGCAGTACCTAAATTGGCTGATGTCGTTGTTTTTCCAACTCCACCTTTACCAGACGTAACAACAATAGCCTCTCCCACTGTCAAATTCTCCTTTCTACCCTGGTCAAATTCGGTCTTAGATGCGGTAAAGTTTGCACGCGATCTATCACCATTTGATCATTATCATCTAAGTATGCACATTCCATTATATTCTCTTCCTTCTCACTGCGCTCTTCTTCTGATCGGGTAATGATATCAGCAATGCGCAGCTGTGAAGGTTTCATTAACGATGCAGCAATAACGGCGTTTTTATTGCCCCGATATCCTGCATGAGCAATCCCTTTTAAAGCACCTAATACAAATAAATTTCCTCCAGCTACAACGGTTCCTCCGGGATTTACGTCTCCGACTAGAAGCAAATCGCCTTCTACATGGAGAACCTGTCCTGAACGAACTACCTTTGTAACAGATACTAATTCACTTTCTTCTCTTACTCGGACTGCATCTTGCTTTAAAATAACGTTACTATCAATTTGTTTAACTACTAAATACTGATTTTCTTCTATGAGCGCCTTCAATTCGGTTTCCTGCTCTGTAGTTAAATAACGATTTCCGATTTTGACATATACTGTGACGATCTGATCGGCATCGCCATGCTTATTTGTCAAAAGCTTCGTCTTAAGTTCCGTCAAAAGCTCTGCAAATGAACATGTATCATTGAGATGCAACGTTAATCCATCTTTTGTTCCTTTAATTGTCACATTTTGTTGCTTTTGTTTATTCAAGACGCTCACCTCAACGAATATATAATTTCGACAGAGACTTACTCAATTCCTTTTTTTCGTTTCTTCAATCAGCATTTTTATCGCATCATGAACGAGAAGCGTAATATATTTTCGGATCAGCGTTCATCGATAAATTTAGCGAAATATTGAAAACATCTTTGAAGCGGAAATGCAAAAATGAGTGCAAATATGGCATTTAAAATGATGGTTGCGTAAAATCGCTCTTGCAAGAAGCGACCAATGGTCATATCGGATATATTAATAATGCTATTAATTCCATATACATAAAACTCAATAATGGCTACAGCTAATAGCGACATGCAGATTACGATAAGCGTATTTTGCTGAAAAATCTTCATTAGTTTTGATACGATATAGCATACGGCCGGCAATCCAAGCGCGTATACTCCTAAGACATCCGTAAAGGCAATATCGTACATGAATCCAAGGATTACCCCATATAGCATCGCTTGCTTTGGGTGATAATACACTGCCATAAAAGCCAGTACCACTACAACAAAGTGAGGCGATAGAATCCAGTCTCGCCATGGTGATGCCATGGCGACAAAATTAACAAAGATACTTTCAAACATAAAAACGACAAGCACGAGAATAGGAAGGACAAACCGCTTCATCAGTTAGCCTCCTCCGCCCCTAAATCGTCTTCAGCAGCGGGCGCACTTCTTTTAGCTACAACTACGTTATCTAAGTCATACAAGTCAGCAGCAGGTTTGATATAAGCTTTTTTCGTTAATCCATATTCATCAGGCTCAATTTTTGTGATAACGCCAATTGGAAGATTGCTAGGGAAAATGCCGTCTTCTTGTCCTAGACCGGACGTTACTACTTTTTGCTTTTCTTTAATATCAGCATCAAAAGGAATACGACGCATAACAAGCGCCTGTTCTTTATCGTCATAGCCTTCAATTAAACCAAACACTTCTTTTTTAGCCTGAATTTTAGCAGATACACGGTTTGTACGATCTGATGAACTAATTAACTGCACAGTAGATGTGAACTTAGATGCATGCTTCACTTTACCAATCAGCCCTTCAGGAGTCATAACAGCCATATTTTCCTGCACATTATGAACCGTCCCTTTATCAATGGCAATTACCTCATGCCAACGGTCTGGATTACGAGCAATAACTGTTGCTTCGATTGGGTTGTATTGACTTAAATCCGTTTTTTTGTCGAGCTGTGCTCTTAATTTTTTATTTTCTTGCTGCAAAGCGTTGGCTTTCGTTTCTAATTGCATGCGTTCGTCTAAACGGGCTTTTAATACCTCGTTTTCTTCGTATGTACGCTTTAAGTCACCTACATTCTGAAAGAAACCCGCTACAAATTGTGCGGGTTCATTAAAGGTAGCCTGAACAAGACCAACCGTATCTTTGACAAACTGTTCAGGCCACGTTACATTTTTACGACCATTTAACGAAAAACCAATCAATGCCACTAATACAATAATACTGACCAATAAAATAACTAAACGTTTATTTAAGAAAAATTGTGGCACGATCTACACCTCTTAATATTTAGCGATATGAATCGCTTGTACGATTTTTAAATAAATCAATGTGTTCTAACGCTTTACCAGTTCCAATTGCAACACAGTCAAGCGGATCTTCTGCGATGACAACCGGCATATTTGTTTCTTCACTAATAACTTTATCTAAATTACGTAGCAATGCGCCACCGCCTGTTAATACAATACCGCGATCCATAATATCTGCCGCAAGTTCAGGTGGTGTTTTTTCTAATGTACTTTTTACTGAATCGACAATAGAAGCCACTGTATCTTTTAGCGCTTCTGCAATTTCTTCTGCTGAAATTTCGATTGTTTTCGGTAGACCTGTTAGTAAGTCACGTCCGCGAATTTCCATGTTTTCAATACCTTCTGGAATTCCGGCAGAACCGACTTCTACTTTTAATGCTTCTGACGTACGCTCACCGATCATTAAATTGTAATTCTTGCGAATATATTGAATAATCGCTTCATCCATCTCGTCACCAGCGATACGGATTGACTGACATGTTACGATTCCCCCTAAAGAAATAATCGCAACTTCTGTTGTTCCTCCGCCAATATCTACTACCATACTTCCCGTTGGCTCCCAAACCGGTAGATTGGCGCCGATTGCTGCAGCAAACGGTTCTTCAATTGTATACGCATCACGCGCGCCAGCCTGACGAGTCGCATCAATAACGGCACGTTTCTCAACAGCTGTAATGCCAGAAGGTACACAAACCATTACATACGGCTTACCGGCAAACAAACTTTTTGTTTTTTGAGCTTGATTGATGTAATATTTCATCATCGTCGCAGTTGTTTCGTAATCTGCAATAACTCCATCTTTCATTGGACGAAGGGCTACTACGTTCCCAGGTGTACGACCAATCATATTTTTTGCATCGTTACCTACCGCAACGATTTGTTTTGTATCAGTTTGCAAAGCCACAACAGACGGCTCACGCACAACAATTCCTTTTCCTTTTACATAAACGAGCGTATTTGCAGTACCCAAATCTATTCCAAGGTCTCTAGTACCGATTCCAAACATGTGTCTCTTCCTTTCTCTTACCAAAATGCAAAGGTAAAAATTCCATAATTCAATTTCTTCATTTCATAAGTAACATTTTTTATTTTCTATACTTTTTTCATAGATGTCAACGCCAAATATTGTATGATAAAAAGTCATACTTTGTCTATTAATAACGAATGATTGTAAAGAACTTGTCATTTAAAATCATGACTACTATTATAACCCAAGGATTTTAAAAAGCATAGCCTTACATGTATCCTTTTTCTTTTAAACTAATATATTTTCGATCTCCGATAATTAAATGATCTAACAATTCAATTCCTATGATAAATCCGCACTCTTTTAAGCGCTTCGTTACCTCTATATCTTCTCTGCTGGGAGTAGGGTCGCCAGAGGGATGATTATGAATACAAATAAGGGATGCAGCTGAACGGCGAAAGGCTTCTTTAAATACTTCTCTTGGATGGACAATAGATGAATTGAGGCTTCCGATAAAAATGGTTTGCTTGTGGAGAACTTGATTTTTAGTGTTGAGGTATAAACAGACGAAATGCTCTTGAGACAGCACGCGCATTTCTTCCATTACATAATTAGCCCCGTCTTCAGGGCCATGAATGGTATATCGCTGACTAGATTTCCGCTGTACAATCCTCTTACCTATTTCAATAGCCGCTATAATTTGAATCGCTTTTGCAGGTCCGATACCTTTAATATTCATCATTTCATCAAGCGATGCATGCTGCAACAGTTGAAGACCTTCAAAATGCGTTAATATGCGATTGGACAGCTGAAGAACAGATTCATCTTTGGTTCCAGTGCGTAGCAAAATAGCAATAAGCTCGTGATTAGAAAGACTAGAAGCACCCATTGACACAAGGCGCTCTCGAGGTCTTTCATCTTGAGGAAAATCTTTAATTAACAATGATTGATCCAATTTCGTCACTCCTTTTTAGTAGACGAAACCGTATTGTTTTAGCTCACGTATTGTTCGGGAGAGCGGCAAGCCCACCACGGAGAAATAGTCTCCTTCAATTTTTTTAACTAGCGCAGCACCGAGACCTTGAATTCCATAAGAACCCGCTTTATCCATAGGCTCTCCTGACTCTACGTACTGTACGATTTCATCTTGTTCAATCGGCCAAAACTCTACATCTGTTTGTTCATAAAACGTATGAACTTTTGAATTTGATACGAATGCTACTCCAGTTAATACCTGATGTTTTTGACCTGACAGCATCGTAAGTGTTTCAATCGCTTCTTGTTTCGTTTTTGGCTTTCCTAAAATGCGATTGCCATAGACGACAACTGTATCGGCACCTAGGACCATATCCTCTTTATGATGCGAAGCGACGTCCACTGCTTTTTGCCTAGCTAAATCCATTACTACCTCGGACGGAGTGTATGATGGATTGATGATTTCTTCAATTGTACTAACGTGAACGGTAAAGGGAATGTGAAGCTGCTGAAGTAATTCTTTTCGACGAGGAGAGCCTGAGGCTAAAATTAATGTTTGTTTCATACATCTCACCTTTGCATTTTGATTTAAAAAAAGAAGGACACACCGCTATTTTAGCAATTTCATCTCCAAATGACAATAAACAAGTGAGGCAGCATTACACTACCTCACTTGTTAAGACGTTACAAGGCTTTCATACTGCTGAAGAGCTTTTAACACGTATCGCTGAGCAAGCCAAGCATCTTTACTGCTTTTTTTGTCTTCATATGAAGAAAGAGAAGCAGCAGCTTTTTGAAGGGTGCTCACCATAGTTTTAATGTTTTCATTTGACGCTTCTTTCTGAACTTTTGTCAGCTCTTTTTTCAGAGATTTGATATCGGCTACCCGCTCTCCTTCAATCGCTTTAACAGATTGATCTAAAAGATTAGCCATAAACGGCTGTGCTGTTGTTATAACCGTTTGATCTTTTTTCCCTAATTCGCTAGTGGGCTTAATTTCATAAGACTTTACATATACATCTTTACCTTGTTGTTTATACGTTTTACTAAGTGCTTTCGCTTTTTCTTCTCCAGTGGCAGCACCAACGACAAGAGAATAGGTTTTAGGTGAAAAGATCTCGCCTGCCTCGTTCTCTTCTTTCCATTTATCCATTGCTTTGTTCGCAGCAGTTTTTGATGAAAAAGCACCTGCTTGTACAATGTAAAAGGAAAAAGGTTCTAAAGTAGAAGCAGCAGCTGACGTCCCTTTTGATTCCTGTTCGCCTTTCTTTTCAGCTTTACCAACACTTTCAGTGGTAGACGCTGTTTGAGCAGCTTTTTCTTCTTTCGTTTGCTCACTTGTTTGTGCTTTGCTCACAGGCTGTTCGCTTCCTGTCATCATTTTCACACCAACCATACCGATGCCGCTGCCTATTCCGACTGCTAGCAGTACAATCACAGCTGTGCGTTTGATCACACCGCCGTTTACCGTTTTAATCGAAACATTTTTAGGATGTAATCGTGGCTTTTTCTTTTTTTCATTTCTTACATCTTCAATAAACACCACTTTATTTTCTTCCACATGAGAATCTTTGGATGACGGTTCCGGAAGAACCCACGTAAATTCGTCTTTTTCTGGCGCTTGTTCTTCCTTCTTATCCTTAGATTGACCATTGATTTTAATTGAAATTTTTCGTTCCTGCTTGTCCACTGCCCCACCGCCTTTAGTTAACGTAGTCTTAGTACCGGTTGCAAGCTGAGGTAAACCGACATAAAACATACACTTTTTTCCATGCTATCATAGAAGAAAAAAAAAATAACAAGACATTTGTCGTCTTGTTACAAAAGGTTTTCGCTATTTAGTTACAGAAATTTTAAATTTGTCGAAGACTTGAAGCTCAATAGAAATAGTTGCTAACATACCAATCTATCAATTCGTTTCCATGAAAATAAGCAGCGATTGTCCCTATAAAAATAAAAGGAACGAAAGGAATTGGTACACCTACCTTTGCCTTTTTCATTAATAATGCTCCTATACTAACCGTTCCGCCTATTAATATAGCTAAAAAAAGCGATAGCAAAACAAGCTTTACTCCAAGCACAATACCAATCAGACCATACAATTTAATGTCTCCTTCTCCAAGCCCTCCTCTGCTGAGAAATGCGATTAGAAAAAGGAGAAAAAATGCAATTCCTCCTCCCATTAAGGAATCACTCCACGAAGTTAATGGAATGAAAAGACGCTCAAGAAGAAAGATAGGCAAAAAGAAAAGCAGCACCTTATTTGGGACAATCATATAGGCTATATCTGAGACAACGATAATTGTTAAAAAAGAAACAAAGGTTAATATGACAATCAGTTCTAACGTCGTATTCAATTTAAAAACAGCATATACAAATAAACTTCCTGTCGAAAATTCTATGAATGGGTAGATAAAGGAGATTTTTTTGCGACACATACTACATTTTCCTGCATTTTTGATGTAGGAGACTATGGGAATTAATTGTTGTGGAGAAAGAACGTATAAACAGTGTGGACAATGAGATCTTGGAGATAAAATAGATTTTTTCTGAGGAATTCTAAGGCCTGCTACGTTATAAAATGAACCTAACGTGATACCTGAAACAAATGCATAGAGATAAATTAAACTCATACTATTTCTTCCATATCAGGCGTCTTGTTTACTAATTGTAGATGTTCTTTTGAGTGAAGGAATGTATCTTTTTCCTTTAAATAGTTGCCAATAAACGGAATGAGAAAAGCTGCTAGAAGACCTATTATGATAACCAGTACGATCACGTTCATTAGAGAAATTCCTTTATTCCTCGTTGACAGTTTATTCATTTCAATATCTCTCCTTTATTGATTAGTATCAAACAGCTCCTTTATTAATAAACTGAATCATAATACCCATAAAAGTCATATTTTGTATGCCTCCTTCCTTAAAACATCCTTTTTATAGGTAATAAGGATTATACCATTAAAAAACAAAAACAGCATAAAAAAACGTCTGCAAAAGCAGACGTCTTTTAATAGTAAGGAGCCATAAATAAGTAGACAATTACACCTGTAAGACTTACATAAAGCCAGATTGGCATTGTCCATCGCACAATTTTTTTATGTTTTTCAACTTGCATTGTCCAGCCCCACACAAGTGCAAACAGTGCCAGCGGAACAATAATCGCTGCTAGGAAACTGTGTGTGATCAAAATGAAGAAGTAAATGGGACGAACGATTCCTTCTCCACCGAACGTAGCTGTTTCTGTGGAAATGTAGTGGAACGTTAAATACGAAACTAAAAAGAGCAGTGTGGAAGTGAATGCTGCTAAAATAAAACCTTTATGAGCATTGATATTTTTCCTAAAAATTGAAATCAACGCTGCAACTAAAAAAATAAATGTAAAACTATTCAAAATAGCATTTAACCGTGGAAAGATAGTCAAATCAAAACTTACTTTTCCTTGATAGCCAATATTCGAAAAGAATAGCAGTAAAATAATAACATTCGCTATCACTGAAAAGGTAAGAATAATACCGGTAAAGTTTTTATTGCTTTTCGGTACAATTTTTTCATTATTCTTACTCATGTTAACAATCTCCTTATTTAGTGATGTACATGTTTATTATATATCACTTACCTAGGGGGCGAAAGTGACAATACTTTGAACTTAGTGCTTCCTTATTATCCGTATCCCTTCCTCACATTATGTTAAAAGCAGCAAGATTTCACTTGCTGCTTTTGCTCATTTTAGAAGAAAAGCCCTTACTTCTGATATAAAATACAGAGACCCTGTAATTACGACCATGTCTTGTTCACCTGTCGCCTTTTCCTCTACGTAAGCAATTGCTTTTTTCCACTCCTCGTCCATATGCTTATTATGATGAGTACTCATCTCATAAAGCTCTTGAGCCGGACGAGCACGAGGAAAGTCAAACGACGTAAATGTAATACTTGCAGCGATTGTTTCAAGTTCTTGGACCATTCGATCTGCGCTTTTATCATTTAAGCAGCTGAAAACTAAATGAATGTTTCGATCTTCATAATGAAGGCGTAAAGTAGATAACAAGCTATCAATGCCTTCTGCATTATGAGCCCCATCAATAATGGTTAAAGGATGCTCATTTACTATCTCAAAGCGGCCATTCCACTTTGTATGCTGAATCCCTTTTATCATTTGCTCATTGGAGATAGAAAGCTTTTTCTTTTCTTTTAAATAACAAACGGCCATCACAGCCAAAGCTGCATTTTTAACTTGATGATAGCCAAGCATATTTAATTGCAAGTGTTCAAATGTACCATACGGCGTTTTTAACGTAAAGCCTTCTCCATTTGCTAAAGGCTCATAGTTTTCAATTTTAAATTCTTTTCCTAACACAAATAACGAAGCCTGCTTCGAATTTGCCTCTTCTGTAATGACGTCAAGCGCCTTTACTTGCTCTGCACCAGTAATAATAGGAACTTCTTTTTTAATAATCCCCGCTTTTTCTGCTGCAATTTCTTCTACCGTATCACCTAGTATCGCCATGTGATCAAATCCAATGTTTGTAACAATACTCACCATAGGATTCACAACGTTTGTTGAATCATATCGTCCCCCAAGACCTGTTTCAAACACAACATAGTCAACTGAATCATGATAGCCGAAATAAAGAAAAGCCATGATTGTAATCACTTCAAATTCCGTTGCTGACCCTAAATCCGTATGTTCTAGTCGCTCCACTACAGGCTTTACTTCCTGAACAAGAGCGGTCATTGCTTCATTTGAAATAGGCTGTCCATTCACACTGATCCGCTCATTAAATGTTTCGATATAAGGGGAAGTAAACGTTCCAACTTTATACCCTGCTTCTTCTAACATGTTTCGCAAATAAGAAACAGTAGAACCTTTACCATTCGTCCCAGCAACGTGAATAGCATTTATATTTTGCTGCGGAAAATCAAGCTGCTCTAGCATCCATTCCATTCGTTCTAATCCCGGCTTGATTCCAAATCGAAGTCTGTTATGAATCCAATCAAGCGCTTCTTCATATGTCGTTATCATCTTTTATTCACCTTTCTTTTCCATCGCTATTATTATGTAAAGAAAAAGCGTCGCTATACAAGCCACGCTTTTCTGTTCATTCATTAACCCATTGATTATCCGCGTAATTCAGCAATACGAGACTGAACAGCTTCACGTTTTTCAACATAATCCTGCTCTTTTGCACGCTCTTCTTCTACTACTTTAGCAGGCGCTTTTGCAATAAAGCCTTGGTTGTTTAATTTCTTTTGTACACGTTCTACTTCTTTGTTTAACTTGTCGTATTCTTTTTCTAAACGCGCGATTTCTTCTTCGATATTAATTAAACCTTCAAGAGGTAAAATTAATTCTGCACCTGTTACCACAGCAGTCATCGCTTTTTCATCTAATGAAACATCCGTTGAAATCACAAGCTCACTTGGATTACAGAAACGTTCTACATACGCACGGTTCTTTTCAAGCTGGCTTTGAATATTTTCATCTTTAGCTTTGATAAATAATTTTACTTGTTTGCTCATCGGCGTGTTCACTTCAGCACGAATGTTACGAACAGCGCGGATAATATCTACAAGTAAACGCATATCGTTAGCAGCTTCTTTATCAGAAAGCTCAGGGCGTACTTCCGGCCATTTAGCTACTGTAATCGATTCGCCTTCATGCGGCAAGCTTTGCCAAATTTCTTCGGTAATAAACGGCATGAATGGATGTAAAAGTCGCATTGTATTATCAAGTACATAAGCTAAAATGGAGCGAGTTGTCTTTTTAGCTGCTTCATCTTCTCCGTAAAGAGGAAGTTTAGCCATTTCAATATACCAATCGCAGAAATCATCCCAAATAAAGTTATAAAGAATGCGTCCAACTTCACCGAATTCATATTTGTCAGCTAATTTTGTCACATGCTCAATCGTCTCATTTAGGCGCGTTAAGATCCATTTATCAGCAACAGATTTTTCACCTGATAAATCAAGTTCTTCAAATGTGATGCCGTCCATGTTCATTAATGCAAAACGAGAAGCATTCCAAATTTTATTTGCAAAGTTCCACGTCGCTTCGACTTTTTCAAAGCTGAAGCGTAAATCTTGTCCTGGTGAGCTTCCTGTAGATAAGAAGTAGCGAAGAGAATCCGCACCGTATTTCTCGATTACTTCCATTGGATCTACACCGTTACCAAGTGATTTACTCATTTTACGACCTTCAGCATCTCGTACAAGACCGTGAATGAGTACATCATCAAACGGACGTTTACCCGTAAATTCAAGACCTTGGAAAATCATACGAGATACCCAGAAGAAAATAATATCGTAGCCTGTTACAAGCACGTTTGTTGGGTAGTAGCGTTTGAAATCAGCTGCATCCACATCGGGCCAGCCCATTGTTGAGAATGGCCATAGCGCTGAACTGAACCATGTGTCTAATACATCTGAATCTTGTTCCCAGTTTTCTATATCTGCTGGAGCCTCATGATCTACGTATACTTCTCCAGTTTCTTTATGGTACCAAGCTGGAATGCGGTGCCCCCACCAAAGCTGACGCGAAATACACCAGTCGCGAATATTTTCCATCCAGTGTAAATATGTTTTTTCAAAACGATCAGGCACAAAGTTTACTTTTTCTTCTTGTTTTTGAAGATCTACTGCTTTATCTGCTAACGGCTGCATTTTTACAAACCACTGAGTTGATAAATAAGGTTCAACAACGGCACCGCTTCGTTCACTGTGACCTACTGAATGCATATGGTCTTCAATGTTGAACAATACGCCGTCTTCTTGAAGGTCTTTAACAATTTGCTTACGACAAGCAAAACGATCCATTCCTTCATATTTACCTGCTTTGTCATTCATCGTACCGTCTTGATTCATCACTAAAATACGCTCTAAATTATGACGGTTTCCAATTTCAAAATCGTTCGGGTCATGAGCAGGCGTAATTTTTACCGCACCAGAACCGAATTCCATATCTACATAATCATCACCTACGATTGGAATTTCACGACCTACAATCGGAAGGACAACCTTTTTGCCGATTAAGTGCTTATAGCGATCATCTTCAGGGTGAACAGCTACAGCCGTATCTCCTAGCATTGTTTCAGGACGAGTTGTTGCGATTTCAATATGTCCAGAACCATCTGCCAACGGATAGCGCATATGATAAAACGCACCTTGTACATCTTTGTAAATAACCTCGATGTCTGAAAGAGCTGTTTTTGTAGCTGGATCCCAGTTAATAATATATTCTCCGCGATAGATTAACCCTTTTTTGTAAAGCGTTACGAATACTTCACGCACTGCTTTAGAAAGGCCTTCATCAAGCGTGAAGCGCTCGCGTGAATAGTCTAAGCCAAGTCCTAGCTTCGACCACTGCTGGCGAATAAAGCTTGCATATTCTTCTTTCCATTTCCACGTTTCGGCTACGAATTTTTCGCGGCCTAAATCGTAGCGGCTTTTCCCTTCGCTGCGAAGCTTTTCTTCTACTTTTGCCTGCGTTGCAATTCCCGCATGGTCCATACCAGGAAGCCATAGAACATCATAGCCTTGCATGCGCTTCATACGCGTTAAAATATCTTGTAACGTTGTATCCCAAGCGTGGCCTAAATGCAGCTTGCCCGTTACGTTTGGGGGTGGAATTACAATTGTGTATGGCTCTTTTTCAGGGTCATTTGTTGCTTCAAAAAACTTCCCGTCTAACCAATACTGATAACGATTTTCTTCAACGGCTTTTGGATCATACTTCGTTGGAAGAGTCACTTCTTTTTCAGACATAATGTATACCTCCATAATATAAAGTTTCAGTCTTTAGAAACTGTGTAAAGCTTTTATAAACATAAAAAAACTCCTTTCCTAATAAAAGGACGAAAGGAGTTGATTTCGCGGTACCACCTTTTTTTATAGACGTATCCCGTTTGATAAGCCTATACACTTCATTTCATAACGGTTGATTAACCGGCTTTTTCTACTGAGCTATGCAGCTGTTCAAAAAAGCTACTCATAGGCGACCTTCCGAGTGCACATTCTTAAGAAATCTCACAGCAGCTGATTTCTCTCTCTGAAAGACGAACATCCCGTACTCTTCCTATTCACTGTATTTATGTATGAATTTCTCTTAATTATACTATATGAAAAAATGTTGAATCGTCAATAATCTTCTCCACTTTTTTACGATTATATTCATAATTTTTTTGTTCTGCTCTTTATTTTTTCATTCACTCGCTAATTTTGGAAATAAAATGAAGAGTCCGCTCAAAAAAATGGCACCATTTCTTTCTTTTTTCATATACTGACTTTAACCTGGGCACGTGGATTGAAAGGGGCATGTACAAATGAAGAAACGAATAAATGTAAATTCGTATCAGCTGCAGCGATGGCTCAAAACAGCAGGAGCGGCTTGTGGACAGTTTATTGTTCCTTTAACAATTTTTCAAGGTATACGTACACTATTTTTCCCTACAACCTTTGATGTACTGTTGTTGGCACTACTTGCCATACTAGCGGTTGCTTTATATTCGGACTGGATTTAAAAACCCAAGCGCTATTCGTTCGCTTGGGCTTGTGCAGCTGCTTCCGCTGCCATTTTTTTTTGCTGATCTACTTCAAATATTTTAATATTGAGCTGTTCAATGTTTTTTGTTAGCCAGTATGCTCGAATAAATGACTGCATATGTTCAAGCTCCGTTTTACTTTCTTTATGCTGCCTATATTGAACGATACACTGATACAAGGGTTCTGGAAACGCTAAATAACTGTGCAAAAGCAGTCTTTCCTCTTCTCTGAGAGCAAAATGTTTTTCATACGTACTAAACCACTCATAGCTGTCATGGGTCGTTACTGGGTACGTGCGAAGAGTACGGAAATAAAATGAGACCAAATCATAAATCGGTGAAGCATCTTTTGCATGTTCAAAATTAATAAAAAAACCATTTCCCCGTTCGTCATAGATAAAATGTTTAGCCGATAGCTTTCCATGAGACGTAACCAGCCGGATCTTTTCCTTTTCTTCCATTTCATCGTTCCACTGATCGAGCTTTCCAAAACCAAACTCAAGCGCTCTTGTCATTTCATAATAAAATGTACAGTAATGCAATTCAAACGGGGACATATACACTTTCTTCTCGCATTCTACTACATACTGCTTCAGCTCTTCCTGACGTTTTTCCCACGTTTCTTTCATCGATGTATAATGATTTTCTATATCTTCTTTTTTCACTTCTACTTCCTGCGCCGAAGCGCCGTGAAGCTTAGCAAGCTCTTGAAATAATTTATGATATCGAATATCACGCTCTTCGGTTGGATTATTTGGGAGCCACGGCATTAAGTAATACGAGCCGCTCTCATCTGAAACAATAGGCTGAGAACGCTTCGTTTGATAAATAGGGACAAAGCCCATCCACCCTTTTTGATACACGTTCTGCAGCTTTTGAATGAAGTTCTGATTTCGCTCTTGATGATTCGCCATTTCTTTAAGCGCAAATACGCCAGTTTTTGTATAGACTTTTTTTACTTTTCCGTAGTCTTCGATAAAGTCAACATCTAAGTCATATTCTTTTAACAATACTTTGTAGTCTGCTACTGTCCGCTGCATCTATATTCTCCTTCCTCGTAAAAAATAAAGAAAACAGTTAAGACATTATATGCGTCAAAACTGTTTTCTTTCCGACTTTAACGAACGGGAATATTTAAGATGCTTCCTTCCTCCAGCTCATATTCATCTCCTAAATTATTCACTCGTAAAATGTTTTGTACATTCGTATTATAGCGGTTTGCTATCGTATCAAGCGAATCTCCGTCTTGAACAATACAAAGCTTCCACGTTGAAAAAGCTTCTTCTTCCCGCGAAAAGAGCTTTGTTAAATAAAGGGCGTTTTCATTTCGGCCGCTTTCATTTTCTTCTTTCCGAAATTCAACAATAATCTTTTCCTTTTCTTGCTCAGCTTCTTCCTGCTCAGTCTCTTGCTGAACGTCAGCATACGTATTTAATTCACTAGCTTGCGATTCTTCGAAGCTTTCGTGCTCTTGACGAAGCTGAAAGAGCTCAATCACATTGTCTTCTCTTTCTTCCTCGATTTGTGCCTCTTTTTTCACTTCGACTTCAAATGGTTCATATGCTTCCTCTTCATATTCCACGACCGGCTCAGCACGAGATTCTTTTTTGAATACAGATGAAAAATAACTAGGCGGCTCTTCTGAATGATCTTCTTCAATAGCCTCTGCCTCTAAAAGTACGGGAGCTTCACGATAGCTTACGTCAAACTCTTGCTCCTCTTGTTCCTCTTCTTCTTGGGCAAAGTTTTCAGTATATACCTCTTCAGCATCGTCCACTTCTTCATAGGAGACGATGTGCTGTTCTTCCGCAAACTCTTCCTCTTCTTCTCGTTCTTCATGCTGCTCCCCGTACAATCCTGTGATGGACAAGTCAGCCATTAGCTGCAGCTGATTTGTGCCTGGTAATTCATAATCAAATAAATCAATAGATACATATACATCTTCAATACTTTGAATACGATTTTTAGGAATGGTAATATCAACAGGAAATTGATGTGATAATTCAGCCGTTCCGTCTTCACGGACAGAGATAGATTGCACTTGATTCTCATTTGTATATTCGCGTAACGAGTCCTCTCCCTCGTACGTTTCGTATTCACCTGTTAATTGTAATGCTCCTCGAATAGACACATATTGGTCATATTCTTGAATAGATACTTGAGGCTCTAAGGAGATAGACAAAAGTTGTGAGACTTCCTGTCCTTTTTGAAACCATACTGATTCTTCTACGGAAAAACGCAGACATGATAAATTATCCTGCGACAAATTGTTCTCCCCCTTCCAACACCCGCCAGGTAATAGCGCGGTCATTAAAGATGTATGAACAAATAAATTAAAATATGTCTTGAAAACTAAAAAAGCTTACGGAATCCTCCGTAAGCTTCTTTATAAAAGTTATTCTTATTTAGCTGTTTATCCACGCAACTTTGAAAAAGCTTTTTCAGCTGCTGCAATTGTATGTTCAATGTCTGCATCTGTATGAGAAGTTGATAAAAACATTCCTTCGAATTGAGAAGGAGGTAAAAACACGCCTTCATTAGCCATTTCACGATAGTAAGCTGCAAAATAATCTAAATTCGATGTTTTCGCTGTTTCGTAATTTATTACCTGCTCGTTTGTAAAGAAGAAACCGATCATTGAACCAGCTCGGTTTACTGTAAACGGCACATCATATTTTTCAGCTGCTGCCATCAATCCTTCTTCTAAGCGATCTGCTTTACGAATGAACTCATCGTAGGATTGAGGTGTCAGCTGCGTTAACGTCTCGTATCCAGCTGTCATCGCAAGCGGATTACCTGATAATGTACCTGCTTGATAAATCGGGCCGCTTGGTGCAACTCGCTCCATAATTTCAGCTTTACCACCGTAAGCACCTACTGGTAAACCACCACCGATTACTTTTCCTAAGCAAGTTAAGTCAGGCGTAATGTTATAGTAGCCCTGTGCACAGTTGTATGCTACGCGGAACCCTGTCATCACTTCATCAAAGATGAGCAGTGAGCCATATTCTGATGTGATATCACGAAGCCCTTGTAAGAAACCTGGCTGAGGCGGTACCACACCCATATTTCCTGCTACCGGTTCAACGATTACTCCAGCAATGTCATCTCCGAATTCTTTAAAAGCATATTGTACGCTTTCTAGATCATTGTACGGCACTGTAATCGTGTTTTTAGCGATTCCTTCAGGCACTCCCGGGCTATCTGGTAGGCCTAACGTTGCAACGCCTGAGCCAGCTTTAATGAGAAGAGAGTCACCGTGTCCATGGTAACAGCCTTCAAATTTTAAAATTTTGTTGCGGCCCGTATAGCCACGAGCTAAACGCAGTGCGCTCATCGTTGCTTCCGTACCTGAACTCACCATACGGACGATTTCGATTGAAGGAACGCGCTCAATCACAACCTTAGCAAGCTCATTCTCAATTAATGTTGGTGCACCAAAGCTTGTACCAGATTCCGTTACTTTTTTTACTGCTTCAACTACTTGATCGTTGGAATGTCCGTGAATTAAAGGTCCCCATGATAAGACGTAGTCAATATATTTGTTGCCGTCAATATCGTAAATCGTAGCGCCTTTTCCTCGTTCCATAAAAATAGGATCCATATCTACTGATTTAAATGCACGAACAGGACTGTTTACTCCACCCGGCATTAATTGCTGCGCTTCTAAAAAAGCTGCTTTTGACTTTTCATAACTTCTCATGTGTAAGCCTCCTTAATTACTTGTCAGATAACCAGCGTGCTGCGTCTTTAGCATGATACGTTACAATTAAATCCGCTCCTGCACGCTTCATGCTAATTAATTTTTCAAGAACAATCTCTTTTTCATTTACCCAGCCGTTTTGAGCTGCCGCTTTAATCATTGAATATTCACCGCTCACATTATAAGCCACTACCGGTAAATTAAACGTATTTTTCACATCGCGCATAATGTCTAAATAAGATAGAGCTGGTTTTACAATTAAGAAATCTGCTCCTTCTTCGACATCAGATTCCGCTTCTCGAAGTGCTTCTAAGCGATTGGCTGGGTCCATTTGATATGTTTTACGATCTCCAAATTGAGGAGAAGAATGCGCTGCATCGCGGAATGGTCCGTAAAAAGCAGATGCATATTTAACAGCATAAGACATCACAGGCACATCTTCAAATCCAGCTTCATCTAGACCATGGCGAATAGCTGCCACGAAACCGTCCATCATGTTTGAAGGCGCAATAATATCCGCTCCTGCTTTAGCTTGACTAACCGCTGTACGCGCTAATAAGTCAAGGCTAGGATCGTTTAAGATTTTTCCGTCTTCAATTACACCACAGTGGCCATGATCTGTGTATTGACACAAGCATGTATCTGCGATAACAACAAAGTCTGGAAAATTTTCTTTAATTTGACGAATACCTTTTTGGACAATTCCGTGGTCATGGTATGCCTGTGAGCCGACCGCATCTTTTTCAGCTGGAACACCAAATACCATAGCTGACTTGATTCCTAAATCGACTAACTCTTGGATTTCATCATTCAAGTAGTCTAAAGAAATTTGATCCACACCTGGCATTGATTTTACAGCATTTCTTTTTTGTTCACCTTCTACAATAAAAATAGGATATATAAAGTCTTCAGGATGTAAATGTGTTTCACGTACAAGTGCACGCATATTTACAGAATTACGAAGACGACGATGACGTGTAAATTGTAAATCTTTCATGTTAAAATCCTCCTTTATTATTCAAAACAACTAACCAACATATCTATCATACCATTTATTGTGTATGTGTTAGGAACAAGATGCTTAATTCCATATTCGCTCGCTGTCTGACTCGTAATAGGACCGATGCAAACAACTTTGGTTCTATTTATCAGCTCAAGCCAATTCGGAATATCTTTAACTGACTCGACAAAAAATCTCACTGTAGAAGAACTTGTAAAAGTAATGGCATCAATTCCTGTTTCTAAATGTTGCTTAACCAAGCCTTCAGAGTCTTGATTTCGAATGGTCTGATATACAATTAAATCCGTTACCTCACACTCTTTTAACCCATCTTTTAAAACAGAGCGGGCTAATTGTCCTCGTACAAGGAGAACTCGCTCGTGATGTGACACATTTGCTTTTAACGACTCAAGAAGTGATTCCGCAACGTATTCTTTTGGAACAAGCTGTACGTTAACATCGTGTTTTTCTAGCAATTTTGCGGTTTTTTCTCCAACCGCAGCCACTTTTAATCTTTTTAAAGCACTCCAGCTGATATTTAACTCTTTTAGCCATTCAAAGAAAAAAGAAATGCCGTTTTGACTTGTAAAAACAATCCAATCAAAACCGTCAATCGACAGCAGGACATTTTCCACTTCTTTTTCATTGTTAGAACGTGCGAACGTGAGGACTGGTAAGCTTAAAGGTATGCCTCCAAGCTTTTTAATCTGTGCTGCAAATGAATGAGCCTGCTTCGCTTCTCTTGTAATCAAAACTTTTTTCAAAAAAAGAGGAGCCTCATGACTCATTATTTGTCCAGCTCCTCTTTTACACGATCAATTAAAAGCTTAGCTCCTTGAGATGTTAAGCGCTCAGCAGCTTCTGAACCGATAGCAACGGGGTCTTTTCCCGTAATGTGCTCTTTGTAAATCGTTTTGCCATCAGGAGACGCGACTAGCGACGTTAGCTCAATGTTTCCGCCGTCCAATATACGACCATAACCCGCAATCGGCACTTGGCATCCGCCTTCCATCTCTTTTAAAAATACGCGTTCAGCTCTAACAGCACGAGCCGTTTCATCATGATTTAGAGTTTGAAGAAGCGATAATAATTCATGGTCATTTTCTCGGCATTCGATAGCTAAAGCTCCTTGTCCTACGGCGGGAACGCTTATTTCCGGCTCTAGGTACTGAGTGACCGTATCTTTCGACCAGCCCATACGAGATAACCCTGCAGCAGCCAAGATAATCGCATCGTAATCCTCATTTTTTAATTTCTCTAGGCGTGTGTCGATATTTCCTCGAATCCATTTAATTTCAATATCTGAACGCATAGATAGAAGCTGTGCCCCTCGACGCAAGCTGCTTGTCCCAATCACAGCACCGCTTGGTAGCTCCTCAAATCGCTCACCATTTTTTGAGATAAGCGCATCACGATGATCTTCTCGTAAAGGAATACATCCAATCGTTAATCCTTCTGGCAAAACAGCCGGCATATCTTTCATACTATGAACGGCCATATCAATTTCTTTATCTAACATGGCTTGTTCAATTTCTTTTACAAAAAGACCTTTACCGCCTACTTTGGACAGCGTTACATTTAAAATTTGATCCCCTTTTGTCACCATTTCTTTAATTTCAAATTCAAAAGGAAGACCTTGTTTTTTTAACTGTTCAATGACCCACTTGGTCTGTGTTAACGCAAGTTTGCTTCGACGAGAGCCGACAATAATTTTTCGCATGTTGTCCTCCTAATTACGAACCCCAAAAGTGAAAATTCGATAAACTGCCAAATAAAAAGAAATTAATAAGTAAGACTAAGAACAATCCAATATTCCACATCGCGATTGCCTTTCCTTGAATACCTCTACGCAGTCTAGCATACAAGTAAGCGCTGTATGCAACAAACATTAAAAATGAACCTAACACTTTTGTATCGTACCAATGAAAATCTACGTATTTAATATAAGCCCATATGATTCCTAAGATTAACGAAAGCAATAAAAGCGGTACACCAATTAAAATCAATACATAGGACATGTAATCTAGCTTTGTTAAATCTTCAATTCTTAGCAAGCGCTTGCCCCATTTCTTCTTTTTCAATAAATTATACTGAACAAGATACAGAGCGGAAAAAACAAAAGAGACTGAAAAAGCGCCGTAAGATAAAATAGCCATGGTAATATGGATGATTAATAATTCTGACACAAGGCGCTCCGACTGGACAGCAGTGTATGTTTCAAGTGGAGCAAACGTATGAATAGCCATAATTAAGAAACCAATCACATTTGTAAAAAACACCATAAAATCAACGCGGAACAGGCGATTAATCACAAGTGAAAGAGTAATTAACACCCACGCGTAAAAATACAGCCCTTCAGAAACGGTAAGAATAGGAAACCTTCCCGTCTCAAACATTCTTAAAATTAAAAAGGCTGTTTGCAAAACCCACACAATAGAAAGTAACCAGAAGGCTATCGAGTTTGCCTTCCGGTTATTTTGTACAAAATCAATAAAATATAATAAAACGCTCACCGCGTATAAAATCACAATCAATTCATAGATTCTGGTTAATTCCATATCAACCATTATTCAATCCTCACTTAAGACTGATAAGCTACTGAATGAGACGTAATCGATGGATGAAGCTGCTCTTCTTTTTCTTTTTGTAAAGCAACTTCCTGTTCAATATTAAAAATCTTCATGAACAGCTCTAAAGACTCTTCAGCATGTTTCTCTCCAGCCAATTCTTTCGCGTGTAAAATTGGATCGCGAAGAAGTTGATTAATTATACTCTTTGTATGTTTATTTAAAACTTTGCGCTCACGATCAGATAAATCTGGGAGCTTACGATCAATGCTTTTCATCGTTTCAGCTTGAATCGTAAGTGCTTTTTGACGAAGTGCAGAAATAACAGGCACAACGCCTAACGTACCAAGCCATGACTTGAAAGCAACAATTTCAGCTTCAAGCATAATTTCAATTTCATCCGCAGCTTTTTGACGCTCTTGCAAGTTGGATTCTACAATCCCGTTCAAATCGTCGATATCGTATAAAAAGACCGTTTCTAGCTCATCTAGTGCTGGATCTAAGTCACGCGGAACGGCGATGTCTACCATAAACAATGGGCGACCTTTACGCGTACGCTCGGCTTCACTCATCATTTGTTTCGTTACTACATAGTCATTAGCTCCTGTTGAACTAATTAAGATATCTGCTTCGCTTAAAGCCTGTTGAAGATCAGCAAATGGTTTGGCTTCTCCAGAAAAACGATTTGCTAGCTCTTGTGCCTTTTCAAATGTTCGATTCACTACCGTTACTTTTTTAGCTCCGCTGCCATATAAATTCTGTACGGCAAGCTGACCCATTTTCCCTGCACCAAGAATCAACACATGTTTGGATGATAAGTCTCCAAAAATCTTTTTAGCAAGCTCTACGGCTGCATAGCTGACAGAAACTGCATTCGCACCAATTTCTGTTTCATGATGTGCTTTTTTGGCTAATGTCACCGCTTGTTTAAACAGCTGATTAAAAACCGTTCCAATTGTTTCTTCTTCTTGAGCAAGCAAAAAGCTTGAACGCACTTGTCCAAGAATTTGTGTTTCACCAATCACCATTGAATCTAATCCACATGCTACTCGGTATAAATGTTCGATGGCTCCATCATTTTCATAGATGGTTAAATAAGGCGAAAACTCTTCTTTATCTATTCCGAACCATTCAGCTAAAAATGCTTTTACATAATAACGGCCCGTGTGTAATTGATCAACAACAGCATAAATTTCCGTACGATTGCATGTTGAAACAATGATGTTTTCCAAAATACTTTTTTGGCCGCTTAACGTTTTCATGGCAGATGCTAGTTCTTGCTCATTAAAACTAAGCTTTTCTCTTATTTCAACAGGGGCTGTTCGAAAGTTTAAGCCGACTGCTATAATATGCATTTGTACATACCCCCTATAATTGAAATGTGCTTATTTATCCGAATTTGACGGGCAGTAACCCCTAAATTTCCAAAGAGCTACAGTGAGATAACTGCCCGTAAAATCCGGCGTTCTTCATTCTACTATTCGTAAAAAACGGCGGGCATTACACAGATGTAAGCTTCGCCTTATCTCTAACTATTATAACATGTTCTATAAGTCATTCGAAAAAAAAATGTGAACAGTCTTTGAAAACATGTGTTAAGATATTAACTGTTATTCCGTAATAAATTGTATCAAAAAAGCAGCGTTTTATCACGTTTTCTGTTTTGAAACACCTGGAGGTTACTATGAAAAAGCAATCAATGTTTTTTGGTGTCTTACTAGTTGGATTTGGAATCTTTTTCTTACTGAATGAACTACATATGAGCATTGCAGCAAAGGTATACACGTGGCCTGTACTGTTAATTTTAATAGGAGCAGCCCTGTTAACTGAGTCTGCTTTATCTCAAGATCATTCAAACTTGCTTGCAAGCTACATATTAATCACTTTAGGTATTCATTTCTATGTAAGTGAACAAATTCCCTTTTGGCCTACGAATATTAGCATGGTCGTTTTTATGGTGGCCATTAGCTTTTTACTCAGTGCTAGAAAAGCCAAATCAGGCTTTTTCCAAGGCGGCACCCTTTTAATTATTGCCATTTTAATGATGTTTTCAGACCGTCTTAAACTATTTTTGCCAAAAGTTGAAGACGGCGTAAATTATTTAACTACCTTCTGGCCTATTTTATTGTTACTAGTTGGGATATATTTATTATTTTTCAAACGAAAGTAATCTATGTAAACAAGTTAAAAAAATGGAACGTTTGACTCACTTCCTGTTAGAGTGATGATAAACGTTCCATTTTTTAACTTCTATTCCTTTGTTTAGTGAGTCATGCGATACTGCAAAGATTTCCACGCCTTATCTTTTCCTTCACCTGTTTCAGATGAGAAATGAATTAATTCATCATTTGGATCTAAATCCAGCGTTTCTCTCACTACTTTTAAGTGCTTTTGCCATTTTCCTTTAGGAATTTTATCAGCTTTCGTCGCGATAACCATAACGGGAAGGTCATGGTGCTTCAAAAACTCATACATCATAACGTCATCCTTTGAAGGGGCATGGCGTAGATCAACAATCATTAACACAGCTTTAAGCTGCTCGCGATTTGTTAAATACGTTTCAATCATTTTCCCCCATGCTTCACGCTCTTTTTTAGACACTTTTGCAAATCCGTAGCCAGGTACGTCTACAAAGTGAAGGATTTCATTAATTAAAAAGAAGTTAAGTGTTTGAGTTTTTCCAGGCTTAGACGACGTACGCGCTAAGCTTTTGCGATTGAGCATCTTATTAATAAAAGATGATTTTCCTACATTTGAACGGCCTGCTAACGCAAATTCTGGCAGGTTTTCTTTAGGATATTGTTCAGGGCGTACGGCACTGATGACAATATCGGCTTGAGTTACTTTCATTTTACCTCTCCTACTAGCGCATGTTCCAATACTTGGTCCACATGTGACACAAGAACGATGTCTAATTCCTCTTGTACACTGTCAGGGATATCTTCAATATCACGTTCATTATCATGAGGGATTAATATTTTAGTTAATCCGGCACGATGTGCACTAAGTGACTTTTCTTTTAATCCACCGATTGGTAATACGCGACCTCTTAGTGTAATTTCTCCTGTCATTCCTACTTCTCTACGCACTGGTTTACCCGTTAGTGCTGATACTAGAGCAGTGGCAATGGTAATTCCTGCAGAAGGTCCATCCTTTGGTACAGCTCCTTCTGGAACATGGATATGAATATCATGTTTTTCATAAAACTTTTCATCAATTCCTAGTTTCTCTGCATTTGAACGCACGTAGCTAAATGCTGCCTGAGCTGATTCTTTCATCACGTCTCCAAGCTTTCCAGTTAGCACTAGTCTTCCTTTACCAGGGGACAAGCTTACTTCAATGGCTAGCGTGTCTCCTCCTACAGTTGTGTAAGCAAGACCTGTAGCAACGCCGACTTGATCTTCCGTCTCAGCCTGTCCGTAACGGAACCTAGGCTTACCAAGGAATTCTTCAAGCGTTTTGGCCGTCACCACCACGCGCTTTTTCTCGCCAGAGACTACGATACGAGCTGCTTTTCGGCAAATTGAAGCAATTTCGCGTTCAAGGTTACGAACACCAGCTTCTCTCGTATATAAACGGATGATTGCTGTTAACGCGTCATCACGAATCTGTAAATTGCCCTTTTGCAATCCGTGATTTTCTAGCTGGCGCAGCAATAGGTGACGCTTCGCGATTTCAAGCTTTTCCAGCTCCGTGTAACCAGCAATTTGAATAATTTCCATTCGATCGCGCAGCGGCCCTGGAATCGTAGCTAAGTTATTAGCTGTAGCCACGAACATCACTTTTGATAAATCATACGTTTCTTCTATATAGTGATCGCTGAAATTATGATTTTGTTCAGGATCCAATACTTCTAACAAAGCAGAAGACGGGTCTCCTCGGAAATCATTTGACATTTTATCGATTTCATCAAGCAGAAATACCGGATTAATCGTTCCTGCTTTTTTCATTCCTTGAATAATGCGTCCAGGCATAGCTCCCACGTACGTGCGACGATGACCGCGGATTTCCGACTCATCTCTCACGCCGCCTAGAGATACTCGTACAAAATGACGATCTAGAGACGTAGCAATTGAACGGGCTAGGGATGTTTTCCCTACGCCAGGAGGTCCTGCTAAACATAAAATAGGACCTTTAAGAGATTTTGTCAACTGCTGCACAGCTAGATATTCTAATACGCGTTCCTTCACTTTTTCAAGGCCATAGTGCTCATCGTTCAGCACTTGTTCAGCATTATGAATATTGAGCGTATCTTCCGTTTCATTTGTCCAAGGTAGCGCAATCAACCACTCGATATAATTTCGAATGACTGAGCTTTCAGCGGAGGTAGCAGGAATTTTTTCATAGCGATCCAATTCTTTAAACGCCACTTGTTTGACATGGTCCGTCATCCCACTTGCTTCAATTTTTTCGCGAAGTGTTGCTACTTCTCCTGTCTTTCCTTCTTTGTCTCCAAGCTCTTTTTGAATCGCCTTCATTTGCTCACGAAGATAATACTCTTTCTGAGTGCGTTCCATTGATTTCTTTACACGCTGTCCAATTTTTTTCTCCAGCTGCAAAACTTCTTGCTCGTCTTGAATATGAGAAATGATCGTATTTAATCTTTCTTTCACATCAGTTGTTTCTAAAATTTCTTGTTTAAGCTGAATTTTTATTGGTAAATGAGAGGCTACAATATCTGCTAATCTTCCTGGTTCTTCAATGTCACTTACGGTTGAAAGAGTTTCAACGGACACCTTTTTGGAAAGTTTTATGTATTGTTCGAAATAGTCTAAAAGCGTGCGCATCAGCGCTTTATCTTCTACATCAACCTGATGTTCTTCGTTTTGTTTTTCCACGTGTACAACAAAATATTCTTCGCTGTCTTCAAATTCTGTAACGGTTACGCGATTTAGTCCTTCTACTAAGACGCGCATCGTTCCATTCGGCAGCTTTAGCATTTGTTTAATTTTTGCTAACGTACCGGTTCTATATAAATCCTCTTTTGTTGGTTCATCGATACCCATATCTTTTTGTGATACTAAACAAACTAAGTGATCATCCATCATTGCTTTTTCTAATGCTTGCACAGATTTATCTCGCCCAACATCTAAATGAAGCACCATTGTCGGATAGACGATCAAACCTCGTAAAGGCAATAGCGGCATTGTCAATTTTTCTTTTTCTGCCATGCAATGAACACCTCCAATGCTCGTCAATTAAAGTATGTAAAGTGTGAATTCTTTTAACAATTTTATCTCATTTGTATACACATTGTCTAACAATAGTAATTACTAATTGTATCATGAGAAAGAATTAAAAGGCAAAATATATCTTTTTAAGCTCTTTTCATAAAAAAACGCCTTTTTCGTTGGCTGTGTATAAAGGTTTTATACGCGAAAAAGGCGATGAATATTCATCTGACCATTAATTTTTAATTATCATGATAGAATTAGCTAGATTCTCTATTTGAAATAGCTGGATCTACCGACAAATGTGCAACATGCTCATGTACAGACAATAGTGCTTGTTCAAACACTTCTGTTAAATGATGGACAGGAATAATATCGATACCTTTTACCTTTTCTACCATTGCATTCATATTTTCTTTTGGCACAATCACCGTCTGAACGCCTGCTTGTTTTGCTGCCTTGATTTTTGGAATTACACCGCCAATTGGCTTTACGTTGCCGTGCAGACCAATTTCTCCTGTCATTGCTACCGTATGTTTAATTGGCACTTCATAAATCGCTGAGTAGATCCCTGTTGCCATAGCAATACCAGCAGAAGGCCCATCAATTGGCACTCCCCCCGGAAAGTTCACATGAATATCATACTCATCGGCTGGAACATCCATCGAGCGAAGAACAGTTATGACATTTTCAATTGAGCTTTTAGCCATACTTTTACGGCGAATAGACTTCCCTTGAGTCCCTATACTTTCCTCTTCAACGATACCCGTAATAATAATGTTCCCTTTCTCTTTTGCAGGAATCGCTTTGACTTCAATCTCTAAAAGTGCTCCAGAGTTGGGCCCGTACACCGCTAACCCATTAATAAGTCCAACTTTTTCCTCATCTGCAATTTTCGGATCGTGTCTTGGAGATAGTTGACTAGAATGAACGATCCATTCAATATCTTCATTTTTAATGTCCGTTCGTTCCTCTGATATCGCTAATCCAGCCGCAATTTGCATCATATTAACCGTTTCACGTCCATTGCGTGCATATGTAGAAAACAGAGATAAACCTTCTTCTGATATATCCATTCTTACTTTATTTGCTGCTTTTTTTGCAACTGTAATAATTTCGTCGCGATCAAGCTCACGGAAAAATACCTCTACGCATCTGGAACGAATGGCAGGTGGAATTTCATTAGGCGTTCTAGTCGTCGCACCAATCAAACGAAAGTCTGCTGGCAAACCATTTTGAAAAATATCGTGAATGTGTGTCGGGATTTGTGTGTTTTCTTCACTGTAATAAGCGCTTTCCATAAACACTTTTCGATCTTCTAGAACCTTTAACAGCTTATTCATCTGAATAGGATGGAGTTCTCCAATTTCATCAATAAATAAAATTCCCCCGTGTGCATCTGTAACCGCTCCTTGTTTTGGCTGCGGAATTCCAGCTTGGCCCATGGCACCCGCTCCTTGGTAAATGGGATCATGAACAGACCCAATTAAAGGATCAGCAATGCCTCGCTCATCAAAACGCGCCGTAGTTGCATCTAACTCTACAAATACTGCTGCTTGTTTAAAAGGTGATTTTTTATTTTTTTTTGCTTCTTCTAACACTAAACGTGCTGCTGCTGTTTTTCCTACTCCAGGCGGCCCGTATACAATCACGTGCTGTGGATTAGGGCCGCAAAGGGCAGCCTTTAGTGACCGAATTCCATCTTCTTGGCCGACAATATCGGAGAAGCTAGACGGCCTCACACGTTCGGCAAGCGGCTCAGTTAAAGAGATGGCTCTCATTTTCTGCAATTGCTCCATTTCTTTCTTTGAATCCCGGTCAATTGAGACTTTTTGCGTACGCTGATTGCGTAATAAATTCCAAAAATATAAGCCAATGATGATACCAAAAAAAAGTTGGACCATTAAGGCAATATTCGTCCAGTTCATAGATAAACCTCCTGCGCAGTTTAGTAAGATAATTATCAGTTATTATCTCCTTGCAGCAGTAGGAATAAACAAGATTCTAGTAAAAAGTAAAATTTAGTTGTCCTTTATCAACAGAAAAAAGCCAGGTACTCAATTTGAGTACCTGGCTTTTTTTATGCTGATGTTTTGCTGCCTTCTTGAATAGTAGATCCGTCTTCTAATACGAACTTAGGAGCCGCTTGATCACGAACAGTTTCACCTGTGATAATACATTTTGTAATATCATCACGTGAAGGAAGATCAAACATTACATCTAACATAATACCTTCAATGATTGAACGTAGACCACGAGCACCTGTTTTACGCTCGATTGCTTTTTTAGAAATTTCTACTAAAGCCTCGTCTTCGAACTCAAGTTCAACGTCATCAAGTTCAAGCATTTTCTGATATTGTTTCACTAGTGCATTTTTAGGTTTTGTTAAAATCTCAACTAGCGCTTCTTCATCAAGAGGTACTAAGCTAGCAGTAACCGGTAAACGACCAATAAACTCTGGAATCAAACCAAATTTTAATAAATCTTCCGGTAATACTTTTGCTAGTAACTCTTTTTCTGTAAAGTCTTGTTGTTTTGTTTCTGAACCGAAACCAATTACTTTTTTACCTAGACGGCGCTTAATAATAGGTTCGATTCCGTCAAATGCACCACCGCAAATAAATAAGATATTTGTTGTATCAATTTGAATAAATTCTTGATGAGGGTGTTTGCGTCCACCTTGAGGAGGAACACTTGCTACAGTACCTTCTAAGATTTTAAGAAGAGCCTGCTGCACACCTTCACCTGATACATCACGTGTAATAGATGGGTTTTCAGACTTACGCGCTACTTTATCAATTTCATCGATGTAGATGATACCTTTTTCAGCTTTCTCCACATCGTAATCAGCTGATTGAATTAATTTTAATAAGATGTTTTCAACATCTTCTCCTACATAACCCGCTTCTGTTAGAGATGTTGCATCTGCAATCGCAAACGGTACGTTTAAAATACGAGCCAATGTTTGAGCTAGTAAAGTTTTACCGCTTCCTGTAGGTCCAATTAATGCAATATTACTTTTTGATAACTCAACGTCATCAATTTTACTGTTTGAATTGATTCGTTTGTAATGGTTGTATACCGCAACGGATAACGATTTTTTCGCATCCTCTTGGCCAATTACATACTCATCTAAAATGTCACGAATTTCTTTTGGTTTTGGTACATCTTTAAATTCTACTTCTTCTTCTGTACCTAACTCTTCTTCTACGATTTCCGTGCAAAGTTCAATACATTCATCGCATATGTAAACACCTGGACCCGCAACTAACTTGCGTACTTGTTCTTGTGTTTTACCACAAAATGAGCATTTTAACTGCCCTTTTTCATCGTTAAATTTAAACATAATTTTCACCCCTTGTAGTATTTACTAAAGTGCTCGAAGCTGATTTCTATCCGCGCTATAGCCCAACAACATGAACAACTCATCTATTTGTAGGTAAATGCCCCTCTTTATCACATAGTAAAAGCGCTATGAAAAGATTTGTATTGCATTTTACCATACATTTTCTTGAATAGATACTAAAACGTTTTATGTATATGTTGTTGATGAGCATAACAGAATGGAGATCTGCTATTATATAGTGTCCTCTTATTGGGCCTATTTCATAACCACGGATTTCAAACAATGGGTTAAAGCTGCTTCTACGGTGTTGGTTATGATATAAAAAAACTATTGAAGTTTATAAAACAAGGCACGATCAAGTCGCGCCTTGTTTCTTACTTACTATTATGCAACAGCTTTGCTGTTTTCTACAAGAAATTCAACTGCTTTACGTACTTTCATGTCTTCTTTAATGCTATCAAGACTGCCAAGCACTTTCTTAATTTCTTCGACAGGCATGTTGTACATTCCTGCCATGTTTTCTAATTCTTTTTCTACTTCTTCTTCGCTTACTTCAAGATTTTCAGCTTTTGAAATAGCTTCTAGCGTTAAGTTGATTTTCACACGCTTTTCAGCATCCGGACGCATTTGGTCGCGAAGAGCTTTTTCATCTTGACCTGAGAATTGGAAATAAAGTTCAAGGTTAAGACCTTGCATTTGTAAACGTTGTTCAAACTCTTGCATCATACGATCCATTTCAGTGTTGAACATTGCTTCTGGAATTTCTACTTCAGCATTTTCAGCAGCTTTTTCTACTAAAGTGTCGCGAAGAGCTGATTCCGCTTGATTCTCTTTATCGCTTTGTAATTTTTCTTTTGTTTTTGCTTTTAACGCTTCTAAAGTTTCTACTTCTTCATCTACGTCTTTTGCAAACTCATCGTCTAAAGCTGGAAGCTCTTTAGATTTGATTTCGTGTAATTTCACTTTGAATTTAGCAGCTTTACCAGCTAGCTCTTCAGCGTGATACTCTTCAGGGAATGTTACTTCCACTTCTTTTTCAGCGCCTACTTCAAGACCAACTAGTTGCTCTTCAAAGCCAGGGATGAATGTGTTAGAACCGATTTCTAAAGAATAGTTTTCGCCTTTTCCGCCTTCGAATGCTTCGCCATCAACAAAACCTTCAAAGTCGATTACAGCTGTATCACCTTCAGCTACAGTTCCTTCTTCTTTAACAACTAGTTCAGCGTGACGCTCTTGAAGTGTTTTTAATTCAGCTTCAACGTCTTCATCTGTTACAGTTGTATCTACTTTTTCTACTTCTAAGTTTTTGTATTCGCCTAATTTAACTTCAGGCTTAACAGTTACTTTAGCAGTGAAAACTAAAGGTTGTCCTTTTTCGATTGTTTCAACATCGATTTCTGGACGATCAACCGGCTCGATACCAGCTTCAACAATTGCATTGCTGTAAGCTTCAGGTAATAAGATGTCTAGTGCATCTTGGTATAAAGACTCTACGCCAAAACGTTTTTCGAAAAGTGGACGAGGCATTTTACCTTTACGGAACCCTGGTACGTTTACTTGCTTTACAACTTTTGTGAATGCTTTATCTAAGGCTTTATCAAACTCAGCAGCTTCAACTTCTACTGTTAAAACGCCTTGATTTCCTTCTTGTTTTTCCCATTTTGCAGACATGAATGTTTCCCTCCAAAATCATTTTAAGTAGTGATTTCTAAATTAGATAATGCAGATAGCCTATCAGTTCAACCCTCAATCATTATCTATTTAACTCCCTATTACTTTAAAGTAAGTAGGAATGTAATGTAAAGATGAAATTCTACTATACGTATTTAAGTGCATTTTACAACCATTATATTATAACATACAACAATGACGTTTCAACTAAACACCACATTTTATATAAAAGAAATTTCTTCAATTTCTTTTAGCACTTTAATTGCCTTTCTTAATTCAGCTGCGGAGAAACTTCCGTCTTCCTCTGCTACAGCTGCATCTGACTCTTCTCCTTGCATCATCAGACTAACAGCATACACCGCTTCTGTCCAAAGTTTTACATTATCACCCGGTAAAAACGGAAATGTAATAAATAAATGACGCTGCCATATTTCAACGGCAACCTGCAGCAATGTAGGATTTTCATGCTCCAGCTTTTCCGTCAGCTGCGCTTCTACTTGCTCGGCAAACAAATACGGTGTTGTTCGTTGAAGCTGAAGCGCATTTACTTTTTTCGTCTCTCCAAACTTACTAATCATAAAATCAATGTCTACTTCTTCTTCCATGACTGTTTTTAAAGCGACTGTTTTTACGATAGGGTGAACAGCTTCAGATGAAAATAGCTGTTCCAGAAAGAAGCGCTGCTTTTCAATTCTCTTTGTTTTTAATGAATGAACCCATTCAAGCTGATCCTGAATATTGTCTAGAGCTGTGAATGATTTAAACTGCTCTAGCTGTTCTTCTTCTGTTTGTTCTTCTATGACTTGTTCTTGATTCATTCTATTTTTACAGAACTCCAATAGCTGATAAAGCTGTTCAGCATGTTCAGAAGGGAGTTTGTGTTCTTGAATAACTGCTTGTAGAGTGACATATCCTTCATGATAATGACCAAGCTGAATTAACACCATGAGGTACATTTGCAAATTATGATAATAATCGCCAATATCTTCTTTCAGCATTTGCTCACATAATTCCTTAGCTATGCCTGCATCACCGAGCTCGACGTGACAAATAACAAGGCCAAGCAAAATTTCATGATGCTTATTATCAAGTTCGTAGGCCTGCTCAAATAAAGGAAGTGCTTCTTGAAATTGCTTGTGCTGCATATGTTCTGTAGCTTTTTCAACCAACCGTTCTTTTAATAGAGGAAAAGCTACAATTTTGTTTTGTTGTTCATTCGACATGTTTTCTCCCCACTTCGCGGTCCATTTGCTTTACAGTTTAGCAATTGAATTAACGGAACGCAAAAAAATCGAGCAAAATCATAATTTTGCTCGATTTTTGGTTAATATCTTACCGTTTTTGCTTCATAAGCAGAAATGTCGTCTTCAAAAGAAAGCGTATAGCCAATTTCATCATATCCATTAACAAGCATATATTTCCAATGGCCATTGATATCAAACGTACGTTCAAAACCTGTTTCATCGGTAATTTTTTGCTGATGAAGATCGATTGTACAGGCGTAAGAAGCACTTTGAGACTCTTTCATTAAATAGGAAACATCTTCTTTTGGTAAAACAATAGGTAAAATACCATTTTTCAGACAGTTTTGTTTAAAAATATCCGCAAATGACGGTGCGATAATAGCACGGAACCCGTAGTCTAAAAGCGCCCATGGAGCGTGTTCACGTGACGAACCACACCCGAAGTTCTCGTCAGCTACAAGAATTGTTGCTCCTTGATTTTGAGGCTGATTTAGTTCAAACGTTTCATTTAACGTTTCATCTTCGTTATATCGCCAATCAAAAAATAGAAATTGTCCAAAGCCAGTACGCTCAATTCTTTTCAAAAATTGCTTTGGGATAATTTGATCAGTATCTACGTTTGCTCGGTCGAGACCTGCTACTTTCCCTGTATGGATTGTAAAAGCATTCATCTGTGTTCTCCTCCTTATCGCACCGCTTGTTCTTGTAGTTTGCGTACATCAACAAAATGTCCATATACCGCTGCCGCTGCTGCCATTACCGGGCTTACTAAATGCGTTCTGGCGCCTTTTCCTTGACGTCCTTCAAAATTCCGGTTAGAAGTGGACGCACAGTGTTCGCCTTGTGGAACTAAGTCAGAGTTCATGCCTAGACACATGCTGCAGCCTGAGTCTCTCCAATCAAAACCTGCTTCAATAAAAATAGCAGATAACCCTTCTTCTTCAGCCACTCGCTTTACTTTTTGAGAACCTGGTACAATGATTGCTCGCACATCTGGTGACACTTTCTTTCCTTTAATAAAGGCTGCCACGTCACGAAGATCAGACAAACGAGCATTTGTACATGAACCGATAAATACATGCTGAACTGGAATCTCTTCTATTGCCATGCCAGGCTGTAAGCCCATGTACTCAAGTGCTCGTGACAAAGACTTTTTCTCAGCTTCTGTTTTACACTCTTCTAATGTAGGAACCTGCTTGCTAACATAAGAACTCATCGCCGGGTTTGTTCCCCACGTTACAACAGGTTCAATTGTATCTGCATCAATTTCCAGCGTTTCATCGTACGTTGCACCTTCATCTGTTGCTAAAGCTGCCCAAGCTTCTACTGCTTTTTCAAACTGTTCTCCTTTAGGAGCATACTGACGTCCTTTAATATAAGAGAAAGTGACATCGTCTGGACTGATTAAACCAGCTTTTGCACCGGCTTCAATAGACATATTACAAATGGTCATGCGCTCTTCCATTGAAAGATCGCGAATACATTCGCCCGTAAATTCCACGATTGAACCCGTTCCAAAATTCACGCCGAACTTTTGAATAATCGCTAACACGATGTCCTTAGCATAAACACCAGGCTGCTTTTTGCCATTCACTTTTACTTGAAGCGTTTTTGGTTTTGCTTGCCATAGCGTTTGTGTTGCCAAAACATGCTCTACCTCACTAGTTCCTATCCCAAAAGCAAGCGCTCCAAACGCACCGTGAGTAGATGTATGGCTATCTCCGCACACAATGGTTTTTCCAGGCTGAGTTAATCCTAATTCCGGTCCAATGATATGCACAATTCCTTGCTCTTCACTTGTTAAATCTAAAAGCTTCACACCAAACTCATGACAGTTTTCGGATAGTTTGTCTACTTGTTTCTTTGCAATCGGATCTTTAATATTAAAACGGTCAACCGTTGGAATATTGTGATCCATTGTAGCAAACGTTAAGTCTGGACGCTTCACTTGGCGATTTGCCACGCGAAGACCTTCAAATGCTTGAGGGGACGTTACTTCATGAATAAGATGAAGATCGATATATAATAAGTCCGGCTTCCCCTCTTCTCGACGTACAACATGTTGTTCCCAAAGCTTATCAATAATTGTTTTTGGTTTCATACTGCTCCTCCTTTCTGATTATGAAAAACGTTTCTCACAAAACGTGAGAAACGCATGATTAACTGTAAGCTGTCATAATGCTTGAAATGGCAGAATCATTGGCAATTACCGCAGTTATCGCCTCCACCATTTTATCGGTACCTAAATAATGATTACCGTCTGCTAAGTCAGCTGTTCGATGACCTGCATGTAATACACTTTCAACCGCTTGTTCAATCACTGCTGCTTCTTTTTCTAACCCAAATGAATGTCTAAGCAACATTGCTGCAGATAAAATAGCAGCAATCGGATTAGCTTTGTTTTGACCAGCAATATCTGGTGCAGAACCGTGAACCGGTTCATATAAAGATGGACCATCAGCCGTTAAGCTCGCAGATGGCAACATTCCTAACGATCCTGTCAGCATAGAAGCCTCATCACTCAAAATATCACCAAACATATTTTCAGTTACCACTACATCAAAATATTTCGGATTACGAATTAACTGCATAGCGGCTGAATCTACAAGCATGTGCTCAAGCTCTACATCCGGGTAGTCTTTTGCTACTTCTTCAGCTACTTCACGCCACACTCTACTAGACTCAAGTACATTCGCTTTATCAACAGACGTTACTTTTTTACGTCGATTTACAGCCGTGTCAAATGCTTGGCGAATAATTCTTTCAATTTCTGTACGCTTATAAAATAATGTGTCAACAACTGTTTCTTCATTTCCTTCTGTTCGGCGCTCGCTAGGCTTACCAAAATATAAGCCTCCTGTTAGCTCGCGGACGATAATGAAGTCAACACCTTCAATGTATTCTTTTTTCAGAGGAGAGGCATCCGCTAAGCTATCATAAAACGTCACCGGACGAAGATTAGCATATAAATCCAGTTCTTTTCGGATAGCTAGCAAACCTTTTTCCGGTCGCAAATGCGAAGGGTTACGATCCCATTTTGGGCCTCCAACCGATCCAAGTAATACAGCATCCGCCTGCTTACAAGTCTCAATTGTACTTTCTGGAAGAGGTGTGCCCGCCTCATCAATTGCAGCTCCGCCAATTAGTCCATACGCAAACTCAAATTGATGATCAAAGCGCTCTCCAATTGCTTTTAAAACGGCAACAGCGCCTTTCGTTACTTCTGTTCCTACGCCGTCACCCGGTAATACAGCGACTTTTTTTGTCATGGTGGTCTCTCCCTTCAGTTCACATTACTTCTTGCTTTGTACGATGCTGCTGAATAGCGATTAAACGATTAATAGCGTTCAGATATGCTTTCGCTGACGATTCTAATACGTCAAATGCTACTCCGCGTCCGCTTGCTTCAGTTCCTTCGCTTTCAACCTTCACAAATACTTCAGCTAGTGCATCCGGCCCACCGTTAATAGACTGAATACGATAGTCTAATAGTTTTACATCTTGTTCAACACAGCGCTGCAGCGTATTATAGATAGCTTCCACGCTTCCAGATCCCGTAGCTGCTTCTTGAATCTCTTCGCCGTTTTCTTTGCGAAGCGTAATCGTAGCCGTAGGAATATTGTTCGTACCATACTGAACTTGCAGACTTTCAAGCTTATATTCACTGTCTTTGCTAACTTGCTTTTGAATGACTAATGCTAATAAATCATCATCGGTAATGTCTTTTTTCTTATCTGCTAAGTCTTTAAACTTCTCAAAAAGCACGTTTGCTTCTGTATCTTCCAATGTGAATCCAAGCTCTACTAAGCGTGTACGGAACGCATGACGGCCTGAGTGTTTACCAAGCACAATTGGATTTTGTTTAACACCCACAAGTTCTGGGGAAATAATCTCATATGTTAACGGATTTTTTAAGACGCCATCTTGGTGAATACCTGATTCATGAGCAAAAGCATTTTTTCCGACAATTGCTTTATTTGGTGCAATATTCATTCCGGTAAGCTTACTGATAATGTCACTCGTACGCTTGATTTCAGGCAAGATAAGACCTGTGCTCGCTTGATAGAAATCTTGACGGACATGAAGCGCAAGTGCTACTTCTTCAAGAGCTGCGTTACCCGCACGTTCTCCGATTCCGTTAATCGTTCCTTCAATTTGAGTAGCTCCTGCTTCAATAGCAGCCATTGAATTGGCCACAGCTAGCCCTAAGTCATCGTGACAGTGAGCTGACAAATCAACTTTATGAATATTTGACACATGTTCTTTTAAGTAATGAAATACTGATTGATAGTCACCAGGAGTGATAAATCCTACTGTATCTGGAATATTAACGACTTTTGCACCAGCATCAATAACTGCTTCTACAATTCTAGCTAAAAACGGTAAATCTGTTCGACATGCATCTTCAGCAGACCATTGAACAACCGGGAATTTTTTACTTGCGTACTTCACCATTTCCACTGCTGTTTCAAGTACTTCATCAGGTGTTTTTTTCAATTTATGCTGCATATGAATTTCGGAAGTAGCGATAAAGACATGCAGTCTTGGTTCTGCACTTTCTTTTAACGCTTCCCATGCAATGTCAATATCTTTTGTAACAGACCTTGCAAGGCCTGTTACAGAAGAATTTTTGACAATAGACGCAATTTCTTTTACGGATTGAAAATCACCTTTTGAAGAAGCGGGAAATCCAGCTTCAATGATGTCGATACCTAATCGCTCTAACTGCTTAGCAATTTCAAGCTTTTCTTGTAGGTTCAAATTGACTCCAGGTGACTGTTCACCATCGCGTAGCGTCGTGTCAAATAGTTTAATTTTTTGCACTAGCGATCACCGCTTCTTTCTTTTGTTTTTTAACAAATGGCATCATTTCACGTAATTGAGCGCCAACTTTTTCAATTAAATGTTCGTTTTCACGGTTATTGATAGCTGTAAATTCCGGACGATTTGCTTGGTTTTCTAGGATCCAGCCTTTTGCAAATTTACCTGTTTGGATATCTTCAAGAACTTTTTTCATTTGTTCTTTTGAACGCTCATCTACAACGCGTGGTCCTGAAACGAAGTCACCCCATTGAGCTGTATCAGAGATTGAATAACGCATGCCTTCCATTCCGCCTTCATACATAAGGTCAACAATTAATTTTAATTCGTGTAAACACTCAAAATATGCAACTTCCGGTTGGTAGCCAGCTTCTACAAGCGTTTCAAAACCAGCTTTAACTAATGAAGTTAAACCACCGCAAAGTACTGCTTGCTCACCGAAAAGATCTGTTTCTGTTTCTTCTTTAAATGTTGTTTCTAACACACCCGCACGAGCTGAACCGATTGCTTTAGCATAAGCTAACGCTACGTCTTTTGCTTCGCCAGTTACATCTTGGAATACTGCGAACAACGCCGGTACGCCAGCTCCTTCTTCATACGTTCTTCTTACAAGGTGACCAGGGCCTTTTGGAGCTACTAAGAATACGTCAACGAATTCAGGTGCTACGATTTGGTTAAAATGAATGTTGAAACCGTGAGCAAATACTAAAGATTTTCCTGGTTTTAGTCCTGGAAGAATTTCTTCGTTATAAACTTTTGGCTGATACTCATCTGGAAGTAATACCATTACTACTTCCGCTTGTTGAACTGCATCTTTTACAGATAATACAGTGAAACCGTCTTGCTCTGCTTGATCCCATGATTTACCTTTACGTAATCCTACTACCACGTTTACTCCGCTGTCGCGTAAGTTTTGTGCATGAGCGTGACCTTGTGAACCATAACCTACGATTGCTACTGTTTTACCTTGTAATAATTGATCCTTTGCATCTCCGTTATAATATACCTTTGTCATAATAAATCTCTCCTCTTAGTTTATATAGTTTTATATAGTTTACTTGGTTAGTAACTAGCTAGAATTAAATGATTGATGAAAGTTTGGCTGCTGCTTTTTGCGTACCGCGCGGAACAGCTACTGTTCCCGTGCGCGTTACTTCTTTTAATCCATAAGGCTGAAGTAGATCAATCATCGCTTCAATCTTGCTGGATTCACCTGTTACTTGAATAATTAAGCTGTCGCGGCTTACATCAATGATGGTTGCACGGAAAGGTTCAATTACTGCATAAAGTTCGTTACGGCTCGCTGGCGTAGAGGCTACTTTCATTAAAGCAAGCTCTCTTGATACCACCGCTTGATCTGTAATATCTTGAACCTTCAACACGTCAATCTGCTTATTTAACTGCTTAATCACTTGTTCAGCAGCGTTATCATGCTCTACGTTCACAACAAACGTCATTCGTGATACATCTTCAGATTCAGTGTGACCTACCGAAATACTCTCAATATTGAAATTTCTTTTTGTAAATAACCCCGTCACGCGATTTAATACGCCCGCACGGTTTAATACAGTTGCTGTAATAATTCGCTTCATGGTTTCACCCCTACCATTTCATGTAATCCTTTTCCAGGTGCAACCATTGGATATACGTTTTCTTTAGGTGCGACAAAGAAGTTTAGTAAAACAGGTCCATCTGTTTCCATTGCTTCTTTTAAAGCCGCGTGCGCTTCTTCTTCAGTAGAAGCTTGTAAACCTTTGATATCATAAGCTTCTGCAAGCTTCATTAAATTAGGCTGATTCGGAATTAAAGAGTGTGAGTAGCGTTCTTCATAGAAGATTTCCTGCCACTGACGAACCATACCAAGCGACTGATTGTTAAGCACAACCACTTTTACAGGTAAATTTAATTCTCTAATAACTCCTAATTCTTGAAGCGTCATTTGAAATCCACCGTCACCAACGACTGCTACAACTGTTTTATCTTTGTTTGCCAGCTGAGCGCCGATTGCAGAAGGTAATCCAAAGCCCATAGTGCCGAGACCACCTGAAGTTACCCATCGATCTGGATTGTTAAATGTGTAGTATTGAGCTACCCACATTTGATGTTGCCCAACGTCCGTTGTAACAACGGCATCTCCATTTGTATACTTGTGAAGCAACTCAACTACTTTTTGTGGTTTTAACACGTCCCCTGAGTTCTGATACCATAATGGATATTCTTGCTTCCACGCCGCTAATTTCTCATGCCATTTCGTATAATCTCCAACTTCTCCTTCTTGCAGAAGCAATTGCTTCAATACTTCTTTTGCATCTCCAACAATTGGAATCTTGGTTGGAACATTCTTTCCAATTTCCGCTGGGTCGATGTCAATGTGAGCAATTTTTGCATTTGGTGCAAAATGCTTCAAGTTACCTGTTACTCGGTCATCAAAGCGTGCACCGATACTAATGAGAAGATCACTCTCATAAATTGCCATGTTTGCTGTGTAGGTTCCGTGCATGCCAGCCATTCCTAAATGAAGCGGATGATCTGCAGGAAAACAGCCCAACCCTAAAAGCGTATTAATAACCGGAATATTTTGACGTTCAGCATAATTTTTTAATTCTTCTGAACCTTTACTCAATAACACTCCCGCACCTGCTAGAATAACAGGTTGTTTTGCAGCTGCTACTGCGTCTGTTAATTTTTTTACCTGCAGCTGATTTGGAAAATAAGTTGGCTGATAGCCAGGTAAATCAATTTCTCCTTCGTAATTAAATGTTCCATCACCCTGTGCCATATCTTTTGGAATGTCGATTAAGACTGGACCAGGTCTTCCTGTTGTCGCAATATGGAATGCCTCTTTGATGATTCTCGGCATATCGCTGATATTGCGTACTTGATAGCTATGTTTTGTAATTGGCATTGTGATCCCTAATACATCTGCTTCTTGGAACGCGTCAGAACCAATTACACTTGAAGCTACTTGACCAGTAAAAACAACTAAAGGAAGTGAGTCAATCATCGCATCTGCCAAACCTGTTACGATATTTGTTGCACCAGGACCACTTGTTGCGATAACTACACCGGGTTTGCCTGAAATTCTTGCGTACCCTTCTGCTGCGTGAATTCCACCTTGTTCGTGACGAGCAAGTACGTGAAACATTCCTGAACCGTATAGCTTATCGTAAATCGGTAAAACGGCTCCCCCTGGGTAACCGAAGATGACGTCAACATTTTCTCTTCTTAGAGATTCAATCAACATGTCAGCTCCATTCATTTGTGCCCCAGTGCTTACAGGTTCTTTCGTTTGCATATTGGCTCCCACTTTTCTCATCCTTTCGTTTTCTAGATAAAAGAAAAAAGACTTCTCACCCCTAAATAGACCCTATCAAATGATATAGGTCAAGGGGCGAAAAGTCTTTTGTACTTTACGCGGTACCACCCTCGTTTGTAATCGTAATGATTACCTTATGAATGTATAATGTACATTCTTTTTGATAACGAGTGCTTTGGAAGTACACTCGGTCGCCCTTACTGAATTTCAGGGTGACACTCTGAGGTGAGTTCATTTTGAGTTGGTAACGTCGGCTTCCAGCAACCCGACTCTCTGTTGATACCTAAACATCAAAACTACTTATCCTCTTCAACGTTTTAAAACGCTATATGCTTTTTGAACAATGCTTTACACATCATATTTTAAATTAATTACAATTAATTAAAATTTTTAGAAAACTTATATTTGAGGACTATCTTACGCCCATTTCTATGCATAGTCAACCACTTTTCGAGATTTTTTTAGACAATTTAGACTAAACAGAATATTTGAATGCGTTTTCATTATTGATGTAATAAGGGTTTATAGCAGTTCAAAAAGTTTTTCTGAAACGTTCATTTGTACACACTGAATGAACAAACATTCACTTTTAAGATAAATAAAAAAACCGGTTTTTACTTAAAAGTAAAAACCGGTTTTTTTGGACGTCCCAGGAGAGATTCGAACTCCCGACCGACGGCTTAGAAGGCCGTTGCTCTATCCTGCTGAGCTACTGGGACATAATGTTAAAGTGTATCAAAGACAATACTTATTATATTCAAATATAATTTAAAAGTCAACGTTTTTTTGAAATTTTATGAGAAGAGAGGTAAAAAACCTTCTCTTCTCCCTATATTTGGCTATATTATGCTGAAAGTGTACAGGTTAACTGCATGCTAGGAATATGTTTACCGCTTATATCGTAAAACTGCACGGTAGCTTCTGTACCATCCACTACTAGTATAGCATACGTACGTTCTTTTCTCATACGAGGAAGTAACATACTTCCTGGATTGATAAATAAAACTCCGTCCATGAGCTCAGCTCCCGCTATGTGAGAATGCCCAAAACAAACAACGTTTGCCCCGACTTCTCTCGCTTTGTAATGCAGATTCATCATAGACATTTTAACATTATATAAGTGACCGTGTGTAACCAGACACGTAGCTTCTCCAAGCGACTCTACTCGATCATTAACGTAAGATGCATCGTAGTCACAATTTCCTCGAACGCCTAAAAACGCAGACATTTCTTTGCTGTCTTGCGGCAACTCAGAATCCCCACAATGGATCATCTTATCTACATCAGCATGTCTCTCTCTGATAGTGAGCAGTTCTTCTTGTAACCCGTGGCTATCGCTTACAATTAATAGTTTCACACGTCATCACTCCTTCTAAAATTGCGCATCAATTAGCGGTGCTAGTTTTTGTAACGCATTTGCTCGGTGACTAATCTGATTTTTTTGCTCTTTGGTCAATTCTGCCATGGAGCAGTTCCATTTTTCTACAAAGAAAATAGGATCGTACCCAAAGCCGTTTTCGCCTCTTTTTTCTTCCAAGATGCGCCCTTCACACGTGCCCTCTACAATCTCTGTTCTCTTTCCGGGCACTGCAATAGCAAGGGCACAATGAAAGCGTGCCGTGCGCTTCTCAAACGGCACGTCATTTAATTTTTGAAGTACCTTCTCTATATTAGCATTATCATCTTTATTTTCACCAGCATAACGCGCGGAATAAACGCCCGGCTCCCCGTTTAAGGCATCAATAGCAAGCCCAGAATCATCGGCAATAACCGGCTTATTTAATGCTGATGAAATGGTCTCGGCCTTTAGCGTGGCGTTCTCTGCAAATGTAACGCCCGTTTCTTCCACGTCTTCAATCTCAGGAAAATCAAGAAGCGATTTTACTTTAAATCCCTTTGGTGAGAAAAGTGTTTCAAAATCTTTTACTTTGCCTGCATTTTTAGTTGCAATAATGATTTCACGCACGTTAATCCCTTACCTTTCTTTAACCGGAATGTAAGCAGCCAGGTGATCAAGAACTTCCTTTTGCTGTTCAATCAATTGATAAACACCCTGTTCCCCTAAATCTAGAAGATGGTTTAACTGTTCTCTCGAAAACGTCGATTCCTCTCCCGTTCCCTGTAATTCTACAAACTGTCCGCTTCCTGTCATCACAATATTCATGTCAACTTCCGCTGTCGAATCTTCTTCATAATTTAAATCTAAAATTGAATTTTCACCATGGATACCTACTGAAGTCGCAGCTAAGTAATCACGAATAGGAATTTCTGTTAGCTTATTCTCTTCAACCAGCTTTCCAAATGCTAAAACCATAGCCACAAAAGCACCTGTAATCGATGCTGTTCTTGTTCCGCCATCTGCTTGAATAACATCACAATCAATCCAAATTGTCTTTTCTCCGACCTTTTCCAGATCGACTACAGAACGAAGAGCTCGTCCGATTAGACGCTGAATTTCCATTGTTCGTCCTGTGACTTTACCTTTTGATGATTCACGTATATTTCTTTGTGCCGTAGCTCGAGGCAGCATAGAATATTCAGCTGTAATCCATCCTTTTCCTTGTCCACGCATAAAAGGAGGCACTCTGTCGTCTATGCTTGCTGTACAAATAACCTTTGTGTCTCCCACTGAGATTAATACAGATCCTTCTGGATGCTTTAAGTATGAAGTATGAAGAGATACAGGTCTCAATTCATTAAATTCCCTACCGTTCAAACGCATTAAGCATGTCCTCCTATTAATTCATTTATATGTAATAGTCTCTTCCATTTTAACTATAAAACAGCGGAAAGAGGTCGCTATTTCAGCAGACCTCTTTCTACTTAGTCCTTTACTAGTATAACAAAAATTCGTTTTTAAAAACTACCTGTGTTCACATTTTTAGGTCTTGAAACTGGTTCCGTTAATTTTTTCCCTTTTTCATCTTTTAGCGTTTTTTTGCCATTCACCTTAATGGCAACGCTGTCTACGGCTTTTTGTTCCGTCAGCGATAACACCAAGGAGTCGAGAACATGCTGAGAAATTTCCGTTCCTTTTAAATTCCCAAAGATGTTTTTATTAAAGTTCAGCGTTAACTCACCATCCGCATACTTTGGAGCTGCTACGAGCTTTGCATCAGGATTAAAATCTGTCACTAAACCTGATGCAGGCGCAGGTCCTTCTACAAGTTCGTTCACAATTGCAGTGTACATATCTTTGTCATCAGAAGCAATTCGTTTTGTGACAGGAACATAGTAAGTTTGTTTGCCCTCTTGAGCTAAGTAGTAAATTGTAACTGGCTTCGTTTGAGTTACGTCAACTACTCCAGTATTATCAAAGTTAATGCCGTCTGCTCTGCTTAACCCTTTACTGATTGGCGTATGATTTACAGGCATCTCATCTTTATCATAGCCGTTAATGCGAATTTTAACTTTATTTACGCCTTCAAACTGCGTCAGCGTCCAAGTGACGGCCTGCAGGATACGGAGTTCATCTTCTTTTTTATACTCAGCAAATTCAGGTGAAAAATCTGCTACCATCGTGCCGTCACTTTCCAGCTTTGTCCCTAAAACTCTTGTATCAGCAGGAAGAACCGCTCGGAAATTATTTGGCAATAAGTTTGTGACTGGTCCACCCTCTACTAAATATTCAAGAGACTGTTTAGCGACACCTTTTGATTTAGGAATTTCAAGCGTCTGGGGAACAACGTACCCGTTTTTATCAATTAAGTAGAGTTCTCTTTTTGTAGGAGCAGATGTTTCTGCCGCTTTACTTTGTTTTTTATTAGCTTCCGTTACTTTCGCTTCAGTCGCTAATGATTTTTCGTCTTTCACATAGGTGACATCCTTTGGCGGATCAATTTCCTTTGCTGCGTTATCCCCTCCGAAAAGTCCACAGCCGGATAACAACACAGATGTGGTCACCACGGCGGATATGAGAACAAATTTGGTCTTTTTGGACATTCCTTTCCCTCCTCAGACTGTTTGTACTACTATGTATACGAGCTTATTTGCATTTTAGACCAGCTCAAAAAAGTTTTTGACTACAAAAAAACCGAGCGTGATATGCTCGGTTTTTAAAGCTTGATATGTTCAACATTATATACAGGGTGCTCAAACCATTTAGATGCAATGGATTGAAACAGTTCTGTTGATCCTGTTGTATAGAAGTAGTGTTCGGGTTCCATGTTTCTAGGAGCTAGTAAATTGCTATAAGAAAGAATGGCACTTACCTCTATTGCCGTTTCTTCACCAGAACTGATTAGCTGAACTCGAGGCCCAATTGCTTCTTGAATAACTGGCTTTAATAACGGATAATGCGTACACCCTAAAATAAGGGTATCCATATCTGTATGATAAAAAGGTTTTAATGTTTCTTTTACAATTCGCTGCGCTTCCGGTCCTTCATAATTACCGCTCTCTACAAGAGGTACAAACAAAGGGCATGCTAAATTTTCCACTTCCACTCTCGTATGAAGAGCGCGGAGTGCATGTGTATAGGCTTGACTTTTCACGGTTCCGTTTGTGCCGATTACGCCTATTTTATGATTTTTAGTGACTTTAAGCGCAGCGCGTGATCCTGGTTCAATGACGCCTATAACCGGAATGTTGAGCTGTTCTTGAATTTCATCCAGTACAACTGCTGTAGCCGTATTGCACGCAATAACAAGCATTTTAATATCTTTAGCTATTAAATAATTAGTCATCTCCCATGTGAAAGCTCGTACTTCTTCACTAGGACGAGGACCGTATGGGCAGCGGGCTGTATCTCCAATATACATAATTTGTTCTTTCGGAAGCTGTCTCATAATTTCCTTTGCTACCGTTAATCCGCCCACCCCTGAATCTATAACACCAATTGGTCTACTCAAAACAATCGCCTCATTTTTCTTTCATTTCATCATGTAATTTTCGTAACGTTACTCGTAAAACTTCCGTTTCACTAGGAGAGAAGTTTGACAGTACGCCGTTTAAATATGTTTGTCTCTTTTCAATTACTTCTTCGATAACGCGCGCTCCTTCAGGAAGCAAATGGATACGTACTACGCGGCGGTCCTTGGGGTCTTTCACTCGAACTACCAGCTTATTCTTTTCCATACGATCTACTAAATCTGTCGTTGTGCTACAAGCGAGAAAAATACGATTTGATAAATCACCAATTGTCATATCTCCACGTTCAAACAGCCACTGCAAAGCAATAAACTGAGGTGGCGTAATCGTATAGTCTTCTAAAATTTCTCTTCCTTTTTGTTTCACAATCGCCGCAATATGTCGAAGTGACTTTTCTAATTCTGCCACTGTATCCTCATTATTTTTTACTGTCATACCATAATCCTTTCCACCTATAAGTCTTATTTTCTATCATTTTTATTAGTTAAGTCCGCCTCTGCTGTTTCTCTTTTCTATTTTATATTGTGCTCTTTTTTCAGTGATTTTTCAAGGTTAACATGAGGATTATCTAACGTTCATTATAAGTCTACACAATCTTATCCAACGCAAAAAACAGCTGTTCCATAAAAGGAACAGCTGTTTCTATTAATTATTGATATACAGCTCGAAAACTGAACTGAAATCTTTTGTTGTGTAAGCTGTTTTTTTATCTAATAACCAAGAAAACGTGGCTTCGTTAATTTCTTTAAATTCATCAGCGACACTTCCGCTTGTACTTCTTGTGCTGCTTAGCGTAGAAGAAGCTAGCTGAATGCTTTGTTTAGCAAAATCGAGCGCAATTTCATTTTCACGCGTTATTTCAGACATTTTAAACAGCGCTTTATATAAATCTTTTACCTCTTCTATGTGCTTTTTATGTACATCGATAGAAAAAGTCTCCCCGCCAATTTTAAATTTAATTTCTACATCTAAATCGACAGTTCCAGCCGTTTCTAGCATCACGTTTGAAATATGATGTGTGCTGTAGTTATAGCGGCGAAGCATTCGCTTTTTACTTGTAGCACTCGTTCCATCAAGGTGAATGAGCGCTTTATTGGTAAAGCAGTATTCATCTGACTTTGATTTGATTAGAAAATAAATCTTTTCTTGCTCTTCATGCATCACGTAATCATCTGCATCTACCTTGTCATAATCAACGGGCTTAATAACAGAACCAATATCACTTAGCCCCAACACATCAGCAGCTACTTTTCCAAACATTCTCCCATCTCCCTTTTAAAAATGATTGTGTTATTTTTATGTTTTAAGTGTACTGTGCAAATGATGGGATGTAAACAAAAAAGGAGCTTCTTTAAAAGAAGCTCCCCATTTATTAAAAGAACAAATTTAAAATCATATAGATAAGTGCAGCTAATGAAGCTGAAATTGGCAATGTGATAACCCATGTAATTACCATGCGCTGTGCAGTTCCCCATTTTACACCTTTCACTCGGTGAGCAGAACCTACACCTAAAATAGAAGATGAAATAACATGAGTAGTACTAACAGGTAAATGAATAAACGTTGCTCCAAAGATAATTGCAGCACCCGTTAAGTCTGCAGCTACACCATTAACAGGACGAATTTTCATAATTTTACCACCAACGGTTTTAATGATTTTCCATCCACCAATTGACGTTCCAAGCCCCATTGCAACCGCACAAGCCAGCTGTACCCACCACTGAATCTCAGTACCACTTTGCATATTGTTCGCAATAAGCGCTAGCGTAATGATACCCATTGCTTTTTGCGCATCATTGGTACCGTGTGTGTACGATTGTAGAGCTGCAGTTAAGATTTGAACGCGGCGAAAACGCTTATTCGTTTTCGTTAAGTTATGGTTTTTAAACGTTAGTTTGATAATCGTATAGACAATATAACCTACTACAAAAGCTAACACCGGTGAAATTAGAAGTGCTTCAATGATTTTAATGAAGCCTTTGTAATTTAAAGCACCAAATCCAGCTGCTGCAATAGCTGCTCCTGCAATCGATCCAATAATTGCATGAGAAGAACTACTCGGAATACCGAAATACCACGTGATTAGGTTCCACGCAATAGCAGAAATTAACGCAGCTAAAATAACGACAGAACCATTTTGAAGCGTATAAGGGTCAACGATATCCTTCGTAATCGTTTTGGCTACGCCCGTAAAGGTCATAGCACCAACAAAGTTCATAGTTGCGGCTAAAAGAATTGCATGTCGCGGTTTTAAAGCTTTGGTTGAAACAGAAGTTGCAATAGCATTAGCTGTATCGTGAAATCCGTTGATAAAGTCAAATGCAAGTGCACCAACTACGATTAGAATGGTTAATATTAGCATTGAATCCATTATAATATAGCCCCGTTACGCATTCTTCATAATAACTGATTCTAAGTTGTTCGCAACCGTTTGACAATAGTCCGCAATTTCTTCTAGCGTTTCATAAATTTCTTTATATTGAATAACTTTAATTGGATCTTTACATGTTGCAAATAATTGTTTTAATGCACGACGATATAATGTATCACAATGTGACTCATACTCTTTAATTTTAATTGCATGCTCACTAATTTGAAGAAGCTTTTTCTCAGACAACAAATTAATCGTAATTAAAATCTCTTCAGCACAGCCTTGAATATTTTTAACAAATTCAGCTACATATTCATCAAATTTTGTAATTGAATGAATTTCCATTAAAGCAGCAAAGCTGTCGATGCCATCAAGTACATCATCCATGCTCATCGCTAGCTGTAAAATATCTTCACGCTCAATTGGAGTAATAAATGCTTTATTTAACTCAGTAATCACTGTATGCACGTATTTATCACCTTTTGATTCATAGGCTTTTAAAACGTTGGCAAATTCTTTTAGGTCAGATACATTTTGAAGTTCAAAGCTGCCTAAAAACTCCGCTGAGTCCTTAATATTTTGGGCAATGTCCATTAACATTTCAGAAAACTTGTCTTTTTTTCTTTTGATCACGTTGCAATCCTCCATCCAATTTATCGAAACTTTACCACTCGTTTTTTCTCTCTGTCTTTTTATATGTGTTCTAGTTTCTTTTTTCATTTAAAGTAATGGATAAAACATAGCTGTTCATTACTATAACGAGAGAAACCACCTCTCTTGTGTATCAAAAAATTCTAAAAAAACAAACGTGTACCAGAGCAAAAGTCCCAAAAAGTGGTTCTTTTCCTTGTAGGTTATGCGATTCATTTTTTTACGCCAAGTCAAAAATTACTCCTATTATTGTTAATTGTCAATAACTTTTCAAACACATTTTTTTAAGCCTCTTTACAATACTTTAACAATAATACGTTGATTCCTTTTAAAATAAGGGTTTTCAGAGTTTGTATAAAACTGGGATTTACAAAAACTTAACATTACTCCTCTTGTGTAAATAATAAAAGCCAGCTCTTTTAGAGTTGGCTTTTATTATTTACTTATTGTATTGCTGAAATACATTTTTTACTTTCGGCACCACGTAATGACTTCCACCTTTATCTTCTACTCCTTCAACCATCATTGAAACGAGTAAGTTTTTCTGTTTGGTGTCCACAGCTACAAACCAGCCGTTTTCCTGACCTTTTTCACCTTGAGCTTTCTTTAATTCTGCCGTTCCAGTTTTCCCAGCTAAGGTTAGCCCATCTACCTTTGCAGCATGACCCGTACCGTTTTTATCTTCAATGACACCCACTAAATCATTTTGAATTAATTGCGCCGTTTCTTTAGATATCACTTGTTTTTTCCATATTCCACTCTTATCACCGTTCATAAGAATAGGCTTTACTATGTTTCCATCGTTTACAATTGATGTATACATCAATGCCAAGTGGAGAGGATTCACTTGCAGTTTCCCCTGGCCATACCCAGAGTTTGCTAATACTCCCTCATCTTTAATATCTTGATCACCTGCAATTTTAGACGTTTCAAAAGGATAATTAACAGGCAATTTTTGATTAAATCCAAATTGTTTTAACCCACTGTTAAATTTGTCTAAACCTAGCTTCAAAGCAGTCTGCGCAAAATAAATATTATCAGATGTAACATAAGCATCACGTAAATTAACATTCGGTTTGCTTCCCACTCGTGTTACGTAGAAATTTCCCCAGCTTTTATCTTTTTGCCATTTCTTCCCGCTGATTGATATACTTTCGTTTGGATTTAGCACGCCTTCATCAACTGCTAAAGCTCCCGTGACTAACTTAAATGTAGATCCCGGAGAATACGTTTTGGTAAAGCGATTCATTAACGGCTTATCGGGATTCGTTGAAAGGGATTGATACGTATTAGCATCGATTCCAAAAGAAAAAGAATTCGGATCAAAAGCTGGCGTGCTTACAAGACCTAATATTTCTCCCGTTTTAGGTTGAAGAGCAGTAGCTACTCCTTTTTCATCTTTTAACTGTTCATAAAGGGATTTTTGAACATTCGTGTCTACCGTAACTTGAATGCTTTCCCCGTCTTTTGGATTCACTTTTGCAATTTCATTCTTTTTATTACCATCTTTATCTACAGTATAAATTGTGACGCCGTCTCGAGCACGAAGCTTATCTTCATATAAAGACTCTAAGCCAATCATTCCAGCTTTAGACTGAGCATTATAGCCTTCATCTTTATGCTCTTTTAAATATTCCGCTGTGACAGGCGCAACGTATCCAACTAAATGGGCACACGCTTCTTCACAAGGATATACGCGCGCATTTACCTTCTTTTGTTGAATGCCTTCTACTTTTTTCAAAGAGTTCTCTAAATTAGAGGCATCTTTTTGACTAACTGTTTTAATAGGAACAAATTGATTCTCTTTCACCCAAGAAGCGTTCAGTGCTTGATTAATACTTTTTTCTGAAAGAGCAAGAGTCTTGCTTAATTGTTGTATAGCTTGCTCGCCGCCTTTAGAAAACTGCTGGGGAACAACTCCAACTTGAATCGCTTCTCCGTTTTGAGCTAAATATTTCCCTGAACGATCCATAATTTCTCCACGCACAGCTGACTGAGTAGCTACTCTTACTTGCTCTCCTTGCTTAAGTCCTTTAAAAATCATATTAGGCTTCCAATTAATATACCAATTCTCTGCATCCCCTTGTTTTTCTTGAACTACAGCAGCATTTTCTTTAAATGAGATTTCACCGGCTACAGAGTTCATGTTTACTTCAAAAGGTAAAACAGCTTTATGGTCTTTTATTTCTAAGTCTTCTATTTTACTTGCCTTCACTTTAAGCTTGTCCGCTTCAATTGCATCATAGATATTTTTATATCGATTTACAAATTCTTTTTCTGAAATCGTCTTTTTAGCATCTTTAGACAAGTATCCATACATGCCTTTAAAATCTTCTTTATTCCACATGGCTACATATTTATCAAATCGATCCTGTGCTTTCTGTTGATCATTTGAGCAACCGGCAGTTATTAATAAGAGAATTGCCATAGTAAAAAATAGCCACCCAATTCGTCTCATGATGATTGTCCCCCTTTTTTCAATACCATTTCTCTATCATATAAAATTTTACATAAACTTTCCATTGGAAAGTTACAACTAGGAATTAATTGGTATTACAACCCATTTAATTTACATATCGACAAAAAAATCAATAGGTAAATAAGAAAAAATTGAACATTTTGTGAATATTTTGTGTCTTTTTTGGAAAGTATTTGATATAATAATTGTAAGAAGAAAAAGAATAGGAGGCGACTAAAATGAGAAGATTCTTACAGTTTTACTTTATGTTTAGTTCTCTGTTCTGTTTTGGAAGCGTTTTCGTCCTACTTATGTCTCAAGAATATTATTTTGCACCGTTATTCCTCACACTGGGCTGTTTAAATATTTTTCTCTTTAAAGTATATATTCAAGAAAGTCGAAAAGATAAACAAGCTGCACCTGAAAAACCAAAACCAACAATTTAACGGACTCGTCTCTCGGCTGAGATGAATGTAAAAGAAGAACCGGTGAAAAATTCACCGGTTCTTCTTTTATGACGTTGAAGCTTTTGGAAACCTATCGTTTGCAATAATCTCACCGATGCTTTCACTCTTTCCTTCACCCTCATCAATATTTAAAAGCGGGAACAATAACTCTCCTACGTGATAAGCTTCTTCTAAATGCGGATAGCCTGATAAAATAAAAGATTCAATTCCTAAAGCTTCATATTCTTTTATTCGTTTCGCTATATTTTCAGCACTTCCTACTAGTGCAGTTCCTGCCCCTCCTCGCACGAGCCCTACACCTGCCCATAAGTTAGGGCTAATCGTAAGTTCCTCTCTGGTTCCTCTATGAAGGCTCGCCATTCGCTGCTGCCCGACTGAGTCATACCTAGCGAAAGTACGCTGTGCTGCTTGAATCGTGTCGTCGTCCAAATGCTGAATTAATCGATCGGCTGCTTGCCAAGCCTCTTCTTCTGTTTCCCGTACAATAATATGCAAACGAATCCCAAACTTAACGGTTCTGCCTTCTGCTTCTGCTTGCTTTCTCACAGCCGTTATTTTTTCTCTTACTTGTTCAGGAGGCTCGCCCCACGTTAAATACACGTCAGAATGTTTTGCTGCAACTTTTTGTCCTGCGGGTGAAGATCCGCCAAAATAAATAGGTGGAGAAGGTTTTTGAACAGGTGGATACAACAGCTCACTGTTCTCTACATGAATATGTTTTCCTTCATAATTAACTGTATCCCCAGCCAATAACCCTTTCCACACATCTAAAAATTCATCCGCAGCTTCATAACGTTCATCATGTGATAAGAAAAGGCCATCTCCGGCTAATTCTGCTGGATCTCCTCCTGCCACTACATTAACTAGTAAACGACCGTTTGAAATTCGATCAAGAGTCGAGGTCATGCGCGCTGCCACGGAAGGCGCCATAATGCCGGGACGTACAGCTACTAAAAATTTCAAACGCTCTGTTTCAGGTATAAGTGAAGCAGCCAATAGCCACGGGTCTTCGCATGATTTCCCCGTTGGAATCAGAACTCCTTCAAACCCTAACCGGTCAGCTGCTTGAGCAACTTGCCGAAAATATGAATAGTCTGCTGAACGACCTCCTCGATTTGTTCCTAAATATCTTCCATCTCCATGGGAAGGAATAAACCATAACATTTTCATGATTCAACACTCCTTTTCGTTTGTTCTAGATGATATCCCAGCTCTTTTAATGAACGTTTAATTCTCGCTTCTGCTTCTTCCGCAATAAATTCAATTTCATTTTCTTTCGTATAGGCCACCTCAGAATCAACAATATAAACTCCATGAATAAGAGCAGTAGCTCCTAAAATGGATAAAGTCGGCTTAAATACGTAATCAAGAGCCAATAGGTGTGCAATGGTTCCCCCTGTAGCTATCGGCAGCACGGTTTTATTGTGCAAACCTTTTTCAGGTATTAAATCTAAAAATGTTTTTAAAATTCCTGTGTAGCTAGCTTTATAGATCGGGCTGACAATAATAACGCCATCAGCATCTGCTACTTTCTTTTGAGCTTCTTGAATCGCAGGGCTAGAAAAGTTAGCATATACTAAGTCTTCAGCGGGCAAGTCACGGACATGCACGGTTTTTACTTCATATTTTTCATCTTGTAGATATGCTGCAATATACTCGCTTAAAGCAGCTGACCTTGATTGCTTTGAAGGGCTTCCTGTAATAATTGTAACCTGGCTCATTATCATCTCTCCTTTTAACTTATAAAACTGATAGATTTACAAGGATTAATATCTATATAAATCCTTATTTTATTTTTCACCTGCGTAGCTGTCTCTCCATTTAAGAAGACGCTTTTCTAATACTCGGACAAATGAATCGGTTAATTTGCCTACAACAGCAAAAATGATAATTCCGACAAAAACTACGTCCGTTTGAGAAAACTGTCTAGCATCCATAATCATGTATCCTACACCTTCACTTGCTCCCATTAATTCAGCAACTACCAGTCCGAGCCATGCAATACCTAAAGACAATCGGACACCCAGTAAAATATTAGGAAGAGCGGCTGGTAAAATGAGTTTTGTGATTTGTTTCCATTTACTAAATTGAAGAACACGCGCAACATCAAATAGTTTCGAATCAACGCCGCGAATGCCTAGATACGTATTAACATAGATTGGGAAAAATGCACCGTTTGCAATTAGCAATATCTTTGAAATTTCACCAAAGCCAAACCATAAGATAAATAAAGGCGCCAATGCAAGGTGAGGAACGGTTCTAAGCATTTGAATAGATGGATCCATATAGTGCTCCGTTTTCTTTGAGAAACCGACAATTACACCAAATAGTAACCCTAGTCCGGCTCCAACGGCAAAACCTATGACAGCACGCAAAATACTGATTTGAAGATTAGCTCCGAGTTCCCCAGATACGATGAGCTGTTTAAAAGAAAGTACAATATCAACAGGTGTAGGAAGAACAGTTTTTGATACATATCCCGCAGAACCAATGATTTGCCACACCACGATAAGCAGAAGTGGCACGACAAGAGAACGAAGGAAAATTCCCTGCTTATTTTTCGCTTCTTCCTTTCTTTTTTTCACTTTTTGCAAGTGAGCTGCTGAAGACTGGACATGTCCTGAAACCACAGATGTTTTACTCATTTTCATCACCTCATTTTTCTTTTAATGCTTTTTCAATAAATGAATTATCAACGACATCTCCAGTATCAATTTTCTTTTTAATAACGCCTAAAGATTGTTGAAAATCAGCTGTTCGCTGTTGTTCTGCAATAATTTCTTTAGAGGTTGGACGATTATAGGCAGGATTATTTTTTAACACTTGTCTTACTACGTCTTTATCTAGATTTTTTTGCTTTGCTAAAATATCCACAGATTCTTCGAAGTGTTCGTTTTGCCATTCAAGCGCTTCTTGATAAACTTGTAAAAACTTAACGACTAACTCTGGATGATCTTTTGCAAAGCCTTCTCTTACAATAGTAAAACCTGGTGAAGCAACCTTTAACGAATCACCATCTGCTAAAATACGAGCTTCATTTTTTAAGTTTTGCAGTGAGATAAACGGTTCCCAAATTGACCATGCATCCACTGACCCATTTTCAAACGCGGGCTGAGCTTCGTCTGGCTGAAGCTGAATAATCTTTACATCACTTGGCTTCAAACCATTTTGGTCAAGAGCTCTGTACAATAAATTAAAACCGCTGCTTCCTTTCGCAACCGCGATCTTTTTACCTTTTAAATCTTTTACGCTTTTAATCTTGCTGTTTTTACCTACTAAAATGGCATTTCCTTTCAATCCGTCGCTGGAATTAGCAATTTCTAAAAACGGAATGTCTGCGCCTTGACCAGAAATAACCGGCGAATTTCCAACTTGGCCGAAATCCAAATGTCCAGATGCTAAACCTTCAAATTGCGGAGGTCCACTTTGAAACTCTGTCCATTTAACATTTACACCTATTTTTTTAAATTCTTTTTCAAACCATTTTTGGTTTTGTGCCAGCATTAAAGGACCTAAGCTTTGTTGGATACCAATATTGACTGTAACGTCTTTTGAATCTTCTCCGCTTGCTTTTTCTTTCGTCCCGCACCCAGCCAATGCGAGCACAAGTACAATAGCTGCAGTTAAAAATAGCTTTTTCATCTGTTCTGTCTCCTTCTCTGTCTTATTGAATCTTTAATGTTCTCCTGCTTCTTCAAATTCTTTCAGTACTTGCTGCCTTAGCTGCTGAAAAGGTGGTTCTGTCTTTTTTCGCGGATGACTAATTTCTACTGGAACAACCCGGCTAATTTCTCCTGGTCTGGCACTCATAATCACAATTTTAGTACCCAAGTAAATGGATTCGTCTAAATCATGGGTAACAAAAATCATGGTTGTTTTTTCTTTTTTCCATATGTCTAGCAGCACATCTTGCAAATGAGTGCGAGTGAAAGCATCTAACGCACCGAACGGTTCATCTAACAATAAAACTTCTGGATTTCTTAAAAGAGCACGCGCAATCGCGACTCGTTGAGACATCCCTCCAGATAGTTCTCGAGGATAAGCTTTTTCAAATCCTTTCAGCCTGACAATATCAATTAACTCATCAACCCGGCGCCGAACGTTCGAATCTTTCAGCGATAAGTCAGCCGCTATATTTTGCTCCACATTAAGCCAAGGGAACAAGCGGTGTTCTTGAAAAATCATCCCTTGTTTAATGCTAGGGCCGGCTATATGCTTCCCATTGATTTCAATGCGCCCTTCATAATCCATATCAAGTCCTGCAACCATTTTAAGCAGCGTACTTTTTCCGCATCCGCTCGGACCAATAACGGTAATAAATTCACCTTTATTAATCGTAAGATTTACATTTCGCAATGCTTGAGTTACCTGTTCTCCTTTTTGAAATGAGCGGTTAACAGATTGAATGACAACACTCACAGCAATTCCTCCTTGAATTTTTAAATCAAAAGCTATTTTACCTAAAAACATAAAAGCTCCTACCTAAAAAAGGTAGGAGCTTTCGGTTGACCGATCAGCCCGTTGCTATATTTAACTCATTTGTTATTGGATTATTTTGAATTTTATCATATTAATCCGATTTGTCAACTGTGTTTTATATATTTTATCCATTGGATTCTTGAGGATTTGGTTTTTTCCATTTAAATACTCGGTTTAAAAATCCGTATATATGCTTAGACTCCTTCGTTAACAAAGGACCAATAATAGCTAAAATCAATACATAAAGCGCAGCGAATGGCTGAAGGATAGCCGATAATCCTCCTTCAATTCCGATGTTAGCCATAATGATTGAAAACTCGCCTCGTGACATGATTGTTAATCCAATGTTGGTAGAAGCCTTGTGTGACAGCCCGCTTTTTCTTCCTGAGATCATACCGGCTGTAAAGTTACCAATAATCGTAAGCCCAACTGCTCCAAGTGCAAGCCAGCCTGCATCCCATAGCGTAAGAGGATCAATACTTAATCCAAAGCTGAAGAAAAAGATGGCCCCAAAGAAATCACGAAACGGTACGACAAGATGTTCAATCCGATCGCGATGTTCTGTTTCAGAAAATACAAGTCCAAGCAATAATGCGCCAATTGCTTCTGCCACGTGAATTGTTTCTGAGAAGCCTGCCACAAAAAACAATACCGCAAAAACCACGATTATAAAGATTTCATTTGATGAAATATTTAAAAGTTTATTTAGTAGGGGCGTGGCTTTTCGAGCAATGATAAAGAACAGCATCATATAGCCAAACGCAATTAAAATAGATGTTAAAGATCCAGCAAGCGATCCGTGGTCTCCAAGCACCAACCCTGAAACGACAGAAAGATAAACCGCTAAGAAAATATCTTCAAACATAATGATCCCTAATATCAATTCCGTTTCTGGATTCGCCGTTCGTTTTAAATCAACCAATACTTTTGCGACAATTGCGCTGGACGAAATCGTAATAATTCCAGCGATAATCAGCACTTCAAGAAGAGGGTTTCCTGTCAGGTATCCATACAATAATCCTAAAGTGAAGTTAATTAAAATATAAATAGATCCTCCCACCGCGATGGATCTACCTGATTTAATTAACTTTCCAACTGAAAATTCTAACCCTAAATAAAAGAGTAAAAAGAGAACTCCAATTCTCCCCATAAATTCAATAATCTCTTGGCTTTCAATAAACTTTAAACTGAATGAGCCAAACTCAGGAGCATGGGGACCAACCGCCATGCCCAGCAGAATGAGGAATGGAATAATTGTAAATTTAAATTTATGTGCTAGTATAGCCGCTAAAGCGACTAGTAACAAAGCTGTCCCAACTTCAAATACTAAATGATCCAATTATGAACTACCTCCTTGTGAAAGCAATTCTTTAATGAGCGTTTTTAAATTTCCTCTTTCACCAGAGATGACAAGCGTATCTCCTTCTTCAATTAACGTATCTGGTCCTGGGGTGGATAATTTTTTTTGCGTATTTTTAATGACGGCAATGATAGTAACATCATAGTTGCTGCGAACGTCAATTTCCCCAATTGTTTTGCTATGCGCTTTCGCTTGTTTTTCAACTTTGTACCATTCAATCACTAAGTCATTGAATGCCACTTCAATGGTTTCCATTGCTTTTGGCTTGTAAATCATGCCGCCTAAAATTGCAGCTAGCTGTCTTGATTCCGTATCTGTTAACGTAATGTCAAAAATGCTTTCTTCTAAATCTTTTTGATCGAAGTGGTAGATTTCACGTCGTCCATCATCATGAATAATAACGACCACGCGGTTTCCTCCGCTTGTCTCAATTTCAAATTTACGGCCGATTCCTGGCAATTCCGTTTCTTTAATCATCATTGAATGATCACTCCTATAAAGTTTTTAAGAAGAATTTTTTAATTTTGTCGCGTTATTTGCATAGAAAATCCGCATAGCAAATAAGCCTAAGAATAGTTGGTAATTTTAGGTTTGAAGAAAAGGCTTTGAAAATTTCAACCTTTTTATTTAATTGAGGTAACTTGATTGAAAGATTTTTGGATAAAAAAGTGTTTTCTTGAGGATAAAATACGCAATTTGATGCGTTGGAATGATGAGTTTGGCACTCACCCATACTAAAGCAAAAGTTACTATCACGCTTTGTATGAGAGATCCTATTTGTTTAACGCTGTGCTTAGCTCCTGGAGACATGTGCACAATATCCGTATAATGCTGAACCGAACTTTTTGTGACCTTCACTTTTTCAAAGTCGTTATCAATAAATTTATCTGGCAAACTCGCAAAAGGCAAACAGAATATCATGCATAACAATAAGCTCATCCATACATTTTTCATCATCTCACCTCTCTTTCTTCTGAACTAGTATCTCCTTACTTAAAAGTATACGTACTCTGAAATTCAATTTCAAGCAATAAGTTTTTTTTATAAAGATTTACCTTTTTTATAATATTTTCTTAACGTTATTCTTATTAGATATGTATGCGACACTAAAAAAATATATACAAAAAGCTGGCTTTCTAAGAAGAAAGCCAGCTCATGTTATAGTTCAAGTTCTCCCATTCGAAGGAGTTCTACGACTGCTTGAGAACGCCCCTTGACTCCAAGCTTTTGCATCGCATTAGAAATATGATTTCGAACTGTTTTTTCGCTAATGAATAGTTCACTCGCGATTTCTTTTGTTGTTTTGTCCTGTACTAAAAGCTCGAATACTTCTCGTTCACGCTTTGTAAGTAGCGGTTTAGGTTGAAACTCTTTTTCTTTCAATGTAACCCTCCTTGCCTGATCCTGAGTTGAACTATCGGATGGGTGTAAATTTAGTCAACATATCTTATGTGCGGTATGCCTACGCGGTTACTAGTTTTAGAAAAAATATGCAAAAAACTCTTTTTTACCTTTAAAAAAGAAAAAAAGCCTGAAGAAAGAGCCTTCAAGCCATTTTCATATATTTGATAAACACCTTTTCATCTCTTCATTCCAAGGCACGCTTTTTCCTGTTTCTTTAGAAATTTGCACCATTGTTCCTCTCCCGGTGAGGACAACCTCTCTTTGCTCATTTTGAATCATATAGTGTAAATCAACCGACGAACGTCCAATTCTATGAGCTTTTACAAAAACGGATAGCACGTTGCCAAAATACACTTGTTTGACATAATCGCACTGCAAATCAGCCACCACCGGTATCGTTCCCTCATGCTCACTCGTCCACTTTTGCATAAAGCCAATATGGTGAAAGAATTCCGTACGTATTTGTTCAAAATAAACAAAAGGAACCGTATTATTTAAATGTCCAAACATATCTGTTTCCGAAAATCTTACCTTGATCTCCTGCTTAAATAAAAATGAATCTTTCCATTGATCCATGTCTTCAATATACGAAATATTATTCATCTGTATTTCCTCCGTTCGTCATAGACAAAATAAAACCTCTCCGCGTGGAGAGGTTTTGAGTGATTATACTTGATCGCTACCAAAGAAACTTCTGAATGCTTGAATTGTTGTATCACGGTTCAAAGCTGCGATTGAAGTAGTCAATGGAATTCCTTTTGGACATGATTGAACGCAGTTTTGAGAGTTCCCGCAGTTCGCTAGTCCTCCATCACCCATAATCGTCTCTAAACGTTCTCCTTTATTTAACGCACCGGTTGGATGGGCATTAAACAAGCGAACTTGAGAAAGCGGTGCTGGACCGATGAAGTTTGACTTGTCGTTTACGTTTGGACAAGCTTCTAAGCAAACGCCGCATGTCATACATTTGGATAACTCATACGCCCACTGACGTTTCTTTTCAGGCATACGCGGTCCTGGACCTAAATCGTATGTGCCATCGATTGGAACCCAGGCTTTTACTTTTTTTAGTGAATCAAACATACGGCTGCGGTCTACTTGCAAGTCACGAACCACAGGGAATGTTTTCATTGGCTGCAAGCGAATTGGCTGTTCTAGTTTATCAACAAGAGCTGTACATGACTGACGAGGTTTACCGTTGATGACCATTGAACAGGCTCCACATACTTCCTCTAAACAGTTCATTTCCCAGTTTATCGGAGCAACCTCTTTACCTGAAGCATCAACAGGGTTACGTCTGATTTCCATCAGTGCTGAAATAACGTTCATATTCGGACGATACGGAATTTCAAACTCCTGATTGTAAGGAGCAGATTCAGCTGAATCTTGACGTGTAATAATGAAGCGCACTGTCTTTTGGACTGTTTGTTGTTCACTCATTGATTAACGAACCCCCTCTTGTTGTTTTTTTGGTTTTTCGTCTTTTTTCTTTGTGTAGTCGCGCTTACGCGGTTTGATTAACGATACGTCAACCTCTTCATAATGGAAAGAAGGAGCCGTTTTCTTATCCACAAAAGATGCCATTGTTGTTTTTAAGAATTCTTCATCGTTACGATCTGGGAAATCCGGCTTATAATGAGCACCGCGACTTTCGTTACGGTTGTAAGCTCCTAGCGTTACAACACGTGAAAGCTGAAGCATGTTTTGAAGCTGACGAGTAAATGTTGCCGCTTGATTACTCCATTTTGCTGTGTCGTTAATGTTAATACGATCATAGCGTTCAATTAATTCTTGAATCTTTTCATCTGTTTTTAACAGTTTGTCATTGTATCGTACGACTGTCACGTTGTCAGTCATCCATTCCCCTAGCTCTTTATGAAGAACGTATGCATTTTCTGTACCTTGAAGATTCATGATATTGTTCCATTTCTCTTCTTCTTCTTTCACATGACGATCATATACGCTTGAAGAAATAGCATCTGCGCTCTTTTCTAAACCATTGATGTATTCAACGGCTTTAGGACCGGCAACCATACCACCATAAATAGCTGATAATAATGAGTTTGCTCCTAAACGGTTCGCTCCGTGCTGTGAATAATCACACTCACCAGCTGCGAATAAGCCAGGAATATTTGTCATTTGATCGTAATCCACCCATAAACCGCCCATTGAATAGTGTACGGCTGGGAAAATTTTCATTGGTACCTTGCGCGGATCATCGCCCATGAATTTTTCATAGATTTCGATGATACCTCCAAGCTTAATGTCTAGCTCTTTTGGATCTTTATGTGAAAGGTCCAGATAAACCATGTTTTCTCCGTTAATTCCTAACTTCTGCGCTACGCAGACGTCAAAAATTTCACGAGTTGCAATATCACGAGGTACTAAGTTACCGTATGCAGGATATTTTTCCTCTAAGAAATACCAAGGTTTACCGTCTTTATATGTCCAAACGCGTCCCCCTTCTCCACGAGCAGATTCACTCATAAGACGAAGCTTATCATCTCCTGGGATAGCAGTTGGATGAATTTGAATAAACTCTCCGTTTGAATAGTATGCACCTTGCTGATATACGATAGATGCCGCTGAACCTGTATTAATAACTGAGTTCGTCGATTTTCCAAAAACAATTCCAGGTCCGCCTGTAGCCATAATAACCGCGTCAGCTGGGAACGTTTTAATTTCCATTGATTTTAAATTCTGTGCAGAAATTCCGCGACAGCTGCGCTCATCGTCAAGAACAGCACCTAAGAATTCCCATCCTTCGTACTTTGTCACAAGTCCGGCAACTTCATAGCGACGAACCTGCTCATCTAATGCGTACAATAATTGTTGACCAGTTGTTGCTCCGGCAAAAGCCGTACGGTGATGCTGCGTTCCGCCAAATCGTCTGAAGTCTAACAAACCCTCAGGAGTACGGTTAAACATAACACCCATGCGGTCAAGTAAGTGAATAATACCAGGAGCTGCTTCACACATTGCTTTTACAGGTGGCTGGTTGGCTAAAAAGTCTCCGCCGTACACTGTGTCATCAAAGTGTTCCCATGGTGAATCCCCTTCACCTTTCGTATTTACGGCTCCGTTGATTCCACCTTGCGCGCAAACTGAGTGAGATCTTTTTACCGGAACTAGTGAAAATAAATCTACTTGCTTGCCAGACTCAGCAATTTTTATTGTTGCCATCAAGCCAGCTAAACCGCCACCGACTACGATGATTTTTCCGTTACTCATCGGAACCCCACTCCTTCAAAACCTTAATTTTATGCAAATGCGAATAATGTACGAACACCTACAAATGTAAGTGCTAAGAAGATTGCTAATGTCACATAAGTTGAAATTCTTTGAGAACGTGGTGTTACAGTTAACCCCCAGCTAACTCCAAATGACCATAGACCGTTTGCAAAGTGGAAGATCGTAGATACAACACCAACTATGTAGAATGCAAGCATTGCCGGGTTGCTTAAAATTCGTTCCATCATTTGAAAATCTACTTCTTTTCCAAGCGCAGCTTGTATTCTGGTTTCCCATACGTGCCATGTGATGAAGATAAGTGTGATTACACCTGAAACACGCTGAAGGATAAACATCCAGTTACGGAAAAATCCATAGTTGTTAACGTTTGTTTTAGCAGTGAATGCGATGTAAAGACCGTATATTGCATGAAAAACGATTGGTAAGAAAATAATGAAAATTTCTAGAGCATAGCGGAAAGGTAAGCTCTCCATGAAGTGAGCTGCTTGATTAAATGATTCTTCTCCCTTTGTCGCGAAATGATTCACAACTAAATGCTGTGTTAAGAAAATCCCGATTGGTATTACTCCAAGTAGTGAATGGATTCTCCGATATTGAAACTCTCTGTTTGCCGCCATCTGCGTAGACCCCCCTTAGTTAAATGAACATAGTTTGTGAAGAACTTTCTTACTCCCACTAGACAAATAGATTAATCGTGAATACAGGAAATGAAAACCTTTGCATTTCCTAATAAAGTATGTGACAGGTTAATTTTACTCCCATCGATTAAGAGCGTCAAGGCAAGATGTTTAAATCTTCTATAAAATATAAATTTATAAAATTTTATATTTGTTAACGCTTACTGCATTGATGTTAAAGATTTTTTCTTTCTATTATAATATCGCTTGCCACAATTAAGTAAGCGTTTACTTTACACTTTTATTGTAAACAAGTTCACAAAACATTTACACAGGTAAAAGTACCCTTTTAAAAGGTATATTATGGATTTTTCATCTTTACATCTAACTCTTTTTACCATAATAAAGATCCTCTTACATTTTATTTAAAAAATGCGTGAGAGGTTTTTTATATTTGTATATAATAGTAGTAAAGAAAGAGGGGAAAGCATGAGCAATTTACAAACAGAATCACAGCAAGAACTTGAAGAGACGATGGAAACATCAGAACCTAATGTCACAGCTGAAACAGAGAGAGCTCTTGATCACGTTTCATATTTCGGATACAGCCTTTTGCGTGACGTGTTAATTCCAGAGCTTCTTGGAGACGAAACGAATACCATTTCATACTGGGCAGGAAAACACCTTGCGCGGAAATACCCATTAAATACAATGGATGAAATCGTTGCTTTTTTTAAAGCAGCTTCCTGGGGAACACTGACGCTTGCAAAAAAAGATAAATATTCACTAGAGCTTGAGTTATCAGGTGATGTGGTCAGCAAAAGATTTCAGCAGGAAACTTGTTCGTTTCATCTTGAGTCAGGATTTGTGGCTGAACAGATTCAGCGTCAAAACAACTGCCTAACAGAAGCCTACTTAACACCTAAAGAAAAGAACGGAAAAGTGCTGATTTCCGTGCAGTGGGACAGAAAAGATATCTTACCTACCGAAACACGTGCGGAGCGTTATAAAAAGTAGGAAATACCTATATATAAAAGACGTGGAGATACCACGTCTTTTTTCTCTTCTTTATACTTGCACTGCCTGCTGCTCTTCTAATTCAAATGCTACGTGAAGCGTCTCAACAGCTTTTACCATATCAGCATGCGGTACAACTGTAGATACTTTAATTTCAGACGTGCTGACCATCTTCACTTCAATTTTCTCTCCTGCCAGCACTTCAAACATTTCCGCTGCAACGCCTGGATTAGAAATCATGCCAGAGCCGACAATCGATACTTTAGCCAGACCGCTTTCATGTTCAATACGCGTATAGCCCAAAGTAGATTTATACTCTTTTAAGACGACAAGAGCGGCGTCTACGTCTACAGTTTTAATAGAAAATGAGATAGATAAACGATTATTAGCCGTTACGTTTTGAATAATAATATCCACATTTAACTGTTCTTTTGCTAATGCTGTAAAAATAGTAGAAAGAGTTTGTAACTCGTTGTTTAACCCTTCAATTGTCACCCGTGAAATATTGTCTTCAAACGCAATTCCTCTTACGACTAAGTTTTGTTCCATTGAAACTTCCTCCTCAACAATCGTTCCATTCTCGTTTTCTAAGCTTGAACGCACTTCTAGCGGTACCTGATAATTTTTTGCAAACTCAACAGCGCGCGGATGCAGCACCCCTGCTCCCAAATTAGCTAATTCTAACATTTCGTCATATGAAATAGAGTGAAGCTTACGAGCATCTTCTACATAGCGCGGATCTGTCGTAAACACTCCTGTTACGTCTGTATAAATATCACATTTTGCAGCTTTTAGTGCCGCGGCAAGAGCTACTGCCGTCGTGTCAGAGCCGCCTCGACCTAATGTGGTAATGCTTCCATCTTCTGAACAGCCTTGGAATCCAGCTACTACTACGATTCGACCTCTATCTAATTGACTTTGAATGCGAGTCGTGTCAATGTGCTGGATTCGTGCATTGCTGTGAACTGCTTCTGTCTGGATACCAGCTTGCCAACCTGTTAGCGAAGTTGCTTCATATCCTTTGCATTGAAGAGCCATTGTTAGCAGTGAAATCGTCACTTGTTCTCCAGTTGTAAGAAGCATATCCATTTCGCGTTTGCTTGGACTGTCCGTAATATCACTTGCTAATTTCACCAGCGCATCTGTTGTTTTGCCCATTGCCGATACAACAACGACTACTTGGTTACCGCGCTCTGCTTCTTGAATAACACGATTTGCTACATGTTGAATACGTTCAACAGAACCAACAGATGTTCCACCAAATTTTTGAACGATTAATGCCATAATTTTGTTCATTCCTTTTCAATAAATTTGCATATGCAGGATGATGAGAAGCTAAATTTTTTTACTCAGACAATAAAAAAAGCAATGAGATGAGCTCTCATTGCTTAACGAACGAAAATTATAAAACATAACCGTCCACTGCCGTGAGATAGCTCTCCAAGAATCTACATCTTGACAATCCTACGTTTGTTCAACGCAGAACCAGCAATCATTACTATGAGGTAATGTTCACTTCGGCAAATTTCCCTTTCCGCATCATTCATAAGGGCTCATACCCTTCCTGATACGTACTGATTAAATTTGCACCTCTATCTTCACTTCATTTGATGAAGTGTCGTATGAAATTAGTTAATAGCTTATCAAATATTTTCTATTATTTCAAGACTATTTTTGCAATGTTTCATAAATCTTTTCAGCAATGTTTTGAGGAACACCTGAATTTCGAATATCTTCAACCGTTGCTTCTTTCAATTTTTTCACCGAACCAAAATGCTTTAACAAAGCTTTTTTACGCTTTTCTCCCACTCCGGCAATGTCGTCCAGAACTGACTGAAAAGCGGACTTAGAGCGCACTTGACGATGGAAGGTAATCGCAAAGCGGTGAACTTCATCTTGAATTCGCTGAAGCAAATAAAATTCTTGACTATTGCGTTCAAGCGGTATGATTTGAGGAGGCTCGCCAATCATCAGATTCGAAGTTCTGTGCTTATCATCTTTGACAAGACCTGCTGTAGGTACTAAAAGTCCCAATTCATTTTCGAGAACATCCTGTACCGCAGCTAAATGCCCTTTGCCTCCATCTACAACAATTAAATCCGGGAGCGGAAGACCTTCTTTTAACGCTCTGGAATACCGTCTGCGAACGACTTCTCTCATGGAACTGTAATCATCTGGTCCCTTTACGGTCTTAATTTTATATTTACGATATTCTTTTTTTTCTGGTTTCCCATCAACAAAAACAATCATCGCAGAAACTGGGTCTGTTCCTTGAATATTTGAGTTATCAAATGCTTCAATCCGATAAGGAGCGGCAATTCCAAGCTCTTCTCCTAACCGTTCAACTGCGCCAACCGTGCGCTCTTCATCTCGTTCAATTAAATAGAATTTTTCACCGAGCGCAATTTTTGCATTTTTACACGCAAGTTCTACTAATTCTTTCTTTTTGCCTCGTTTTGGATGCTGAACCTCTACTTCTACTAATTTCTCAGCTAACTCTGCATCAATCGTTGCTGGAACCATCACTTCTTTTGGCTTAATATTTTTGGCATAAAACTGACCGATAAAAGTTAAGAAATCTTCTTCTGGCTCTTTATAAAAAGGAAACATAGAAACTTCTCGCTCAATTAATTTCCCTTGGCGAATAAAGAAAACTTGAACACACATCCAGCCTTTATCATAAGAATAGCCAAACACATCTCGATTAACAAAATCATTAAACGTTACTTTTTGCTTTTCCATTGTCGCTTCGATATGAGCAATTTGATCTCGATATTCTTTAGCCCGTTCAAAGTCAAGTTCTTCTGAAGCTTTTAACATTTTTTCAGTTAACTCTGTTTTGACATGCTCATATCCACCATTTAAAAACCGCGTGATATTTTCAATAATTTGTTTGTTTTGCTCTTCTTTTACTTCTTTTACGCAAGGAGCTAGACATTGCCCGATATGGTAATACAAACAAGGTCTGTCTGGCATGGTAGAGCACTTTCTTAATGGATAAATGCGATCAAGAAGCCGCTTTGTTTCATTTGCAGCTTGAACGTTAGGGTAAGGACCGAAGTATTTTCCTTTATCTTTTTTTATTTTTCTTGTAATAACAAGCCGGGGCTGTTTTTCAGCTGTAATCTTAATAAAGGGATAGCCCTTATCATCTTTAAGCATGATGTTATATTTTGGATCATGCTTTTTAATTAAATTCATTTCTAAAATAAGCGCTTCTAAATTAGAAGATGTGACGATATATTCAAAATCGACAATGTCGTTTACAAGTCGAAGGGTCTTTCCATCATGAGATCCGGTAAAGTAGGAGCGTACTCGATTTTTTAATACTTTTGCTTTTCCTACGTAAATGACCGTTCCATATTTATCTTTCATCAAGTAACAGCCGGGCTGATCAGGTAAAATAGCCAGCTTTTCTTTTAAATAATCATTCATACTTTTCTCCTTCCTCTTCTCTTACTCTGTCCATCTATACATTCGCTTATGAAGCGTAACCTACATTCTTTCCTGCTTTACAATAAATGCACATAAGCCGGATTTATGACGGTGTTCCTTACATCTAGTATAAAACAAACGAACGCATATTCGCTAAATAAAAGTATTCCCAAAAGAGAAAAAGTGGAGAAAAAGAAAAAACCTAGCCTGAGCTAGGTTTTGACTTACGCGTGTTTATTAATTAATTCTGTTAATGCTTCTTTTGGTTGGAAACCAACTACTTGGTCAACTTTCTCTCCATCTTTAAATAATACTAAAGTTGGGATACTCATAACACCAAATTTTCCAGCTGTTTCTTGGTTTTCATCAACGTCTACTTTCACGATTTTAACTTTATCGTTAAGTTCGCCATCAATTTCCTCAAGAACTGGAGCAATCATTTTACAAGGTCCGCACCATGGTGCCCAAAAGTCAACAAGCACTAGGCCTGATTTAATTTCATCTGTAAAGTTTTTATCTGTAGCATGTGCAATAGCCATTTTAATTCCTCCTAAATATATGCAATATCCAAATTCTACTCACAGTATATCACCTTCAAATAAGGTTTGCTAACTTTTTGCTTACATTTATACTGTTTATTCTCCGCTCTAGTTTGTACAATTTGCCTAAAAATATGTGTAGAAAATTGCGTTTTCCATGAGGTTGAGGCATAACGAAATGAATGCAATCAACTGCTAGAAAGACCTACACACATGAAACCTACATTTACCCTAACAAAAAAAACGAACCACTAATCAAACATCTTGATCAATGGTTCGTTCTTCATTTCGTCTAAAATACGTTTGTCCCAGCCTCTTACGCAGACTGTACCTTCAGCTTTTTAAATTCTTCTGTTAGAAGGGGAACTACTTCAAATAAATCACCAACGATTCCGTAATCGGCGACTTTAAAAATGTTCGCTTCAGGATCTTTATTAATGGCAACAATAATTTTTGAATTTGACATGCCGGCCAAATGCTGAATAGCACCTGAAATTCCGCAGGCAATGTATAAATCTGGTGTGACTACTTTGCCCGTCTGACCGATTTGAAGAGAATAGTCGCAGTAATCTGCATCGCACGCTCCGCGAGACGCTCCAACAGCTCCATTTAACACGTCCGCTAGTTCTTGGAGAGGTCCAAAACCTTCCGTGCTTTTTACACCTCGACCACCTGCAATCACAACTTTTGCTTCGGATAAATCAACCCCTTGTGTTGCTTTACGTACAACTTCTTTTACAACGGTACGCAAGTTTTTGATTTCAACATTTAAATCCTCTACATCGCCTGTACGTCCCTCATCTTTTGCGAGCGGTGAAATGTTATTTGGACGAATCGTGACAAACGTAAAAGCATCGGTCATAATTTTCTTTTCAAATGCTTTACCAGAATAAATTGGGCGAGTGAAGACTACTTGATCCCCTCCAACTTCTACATCCGTCACATCGGAGATAAGTCCTTTGTCTAATCGAGCTGCCAGCTTTGGCGCTAAGTCTTTGCCAAGAGCCGTATGTCCAAATACGATAGCTTCAGGCTGTTCACTTTCAATGATGGCTAATAACGCCTGAGCGTAACCATCTGATGTGTAAGCAGCTAAATCTTCATGCTCCGTCACAACAACTTTATTCGCTCCGTACGCAATAAGTTCTTCACTTAAAACTTTTACGTCCTTTCCTACTAACGCTGCAACAATTTCTCCCCCGTCAGCTACAGTAGACGCTGCGGAAATCGCCTCAAACGATACGTTTCGTAATCCCCCATCACGTGCTTCTCCAAGAACTAACACTTTGCGTCCCATTACAATACCCCCATTGTTTTGACTTTTGACTTATTAAATGACTTTTGCTTCCTTATGCAGTAAATTGACCAGTTCTGTTACTTGATCTTTTATATCTCCTTGTAATACGCGCCCTGCATCTTTTTTCGGTGGTAAATAAATTTCAATTGTCTTTGTTTTTGCTTCTACATCATCTTCATCTAAATCTAAATCGTCTAATTCCACTTCAACCAACGGTTTCTTCTTCGCTTTCATAATCCCTGGAAGAGATGGATAGCGAGGTTCGTTAAGTCCTTGCTGAGCTGTTACTAAAAGAGGAAGCGACGTTTCAATAACCTCGGAATCACCTTCCACATCTCGTACAACAGTCACTTTTTCGCCTTCGATATCCAATTTTGTAATGGTCGTAATATAAGGGATTTCTAACTGTTCTGCTACGCGCGGTCCCACCTGGCCCGAACCTCCGTCAATCGCTACGTTTCCTGCCAAGATTAGATCAGGAGATTGTTCTTTTAAGTACTGTGCCAGCAGCCTAGAAGTCGTGTACTGATCGCCATTTTCTATGTCATCTTCCGTATTGATTAAAACCGCTTTATCTGCTCCCATAGCCAAAGCTGTTCGGAGTTCTTTTTCTGATTCTTCCCCTCCTACACTCACGACCGTAATCTCCCCGCCATGCTTTTCCTTTAGCTGAATAGCTTCTTCAACTGCATACTCATCGTAAGGATTAATAATAAATTCAGCTCCATCTTCAACAATTTGACCATTTTTTAATGAAAGTTTCTCCTCTGTATCGAATGTTCTTTTTACTAACACATAAATATTCATTCAATTCCCCTCCTAAGCTTATTTTCCTAAAAATTTAGGCTGGCGCTTTTCAATAAAAGCGGCTACGCCTTCTTGAGCATCTCGGCTTTTGAATACGCTTCCAAAAAGATGCGCTTCTTTTTTAATGCCGCTGTAATAAGCATCTGTTTTTACATGCTGAAGCAGCTGCAAGGTAGCTTTAACAGAGATTGGACTTTTTTTGGCAATTTTTCTAGCAAGTAAAAATGTTTCATTGATAAGCTGACTTTCTTCAAAAGCTGCATTTGCCAATCCTAATTCCACTGCCTCGCTTCCGGAGATTGGATCACTTGTCAGCATCATCTCACAAGCCTTATGAACTCCTACATAACGAGGCAATCGCTGAGTTCCTCCAAACCCTGGTATAATTCCTAACTGAAGCTCTGGCAAGCCCAGCTTAGCATTCTCCGTTACCAAACGGATATGACAGCTCATAGCAAGCTCCAATCCTCCGCCTAAAGCAGCTCCATGAATAGCTGCAATCACTGGTTTTGGGTAATTTTCAATATACTCAAAGAGCTCTTGACCCTTAACAGCAAGCTTCTCATATTCTTTTTCCTGCTGAAGTGATGTGAATTCTTTTATATCAGCTCCGGCACAAAAGAATTTCCCTTCACCTTTAATAACGATAACCCTTGTCTCTTTACTATCTTCTAAATGTTTTAAAACACTTGAAAGATCTTTTAATAAATCTTGAGACAAAGCGTTAGCAGGTTGTCTATTCAACGTAATGAAGCTTATTGCATCAACAGTTTCAACCTGGATAATCTCCATTTGTTTACGCCACCCTTTCTTTCTATTTTCATTACCTTATTCTTTTCCCCTTGTAAGGGAGCAGCAGGCTCACTTACGATTATGAGCCGCTGCAGCCGTTTAACAGCAGGGAATGGACTTTATCTACCGATTCTATTAGGCCGTATCGATGATCGTTCATTACCCATGTTGTGACAGTTTCATCAATCGTTCCAAAAATCATCTGTCGCGCAAGACGAATATCTATATTTTCAGAAAACTCACCCGTTTCGATTCCTGTCTGCAAAATAGAATCAATGAGAGTCAGATAATCTTTTAATACATCGTTAATTTTCAATCTTAAATCTTTGTTCGACTGACGCAGTTCGAGCTGTGTCACTGTAGCTAAATGATGATCCTCCGCTAGAAACGAAAAATGTTTGTCAATTAACACATGAAGTTTTTCTGCCGCGGTTTCAATTCCCGCTAGCTCTTCATAAATTTTTTCTACAAATTGTCCCATCTTCTCTTGAAACAAGGAAATCAAGACATCTTCTTTGTTTTTAAAATATAAATATATCGTACCGTCTGCAACTCCAGCTTGCTTAGCAATTTTAGAAACCTGAGCATTGTGGTATCCGTTTTCTGCTATTACTACTACAGCTGCATCGATAATCTGCTTATACTTTGGCTTATTTCTTCTCAATCTTATACGCTCCTTTAAAATATGAATGATTATTCATTCATATCTTTATAATAAAGAAACCGCAAGTATCTGTCAATTATGTTTCAGCAAAAAAATCAAAGGCGACGATCGACTACGTCGCCTTTTTATGCTTTTCATTTTCTTCTTCAATCAGCGCTCGTCGCAGAATCTTACCGACCGCTGTTTTTGGAAGCTCATTTCGAAATTCATAAAGACGCGGAACTTTATAAGCAGCTAAATACTTTCTAGAAAACTCATTTAACTCTTCTTCAGTACATCTTACACCATTTTTTAATACAATGTAAGCCTTCACCGTTTCTCCTCTATACGGGTCAGGAACACCTACCACTACAGCTTCTTGAATTTTTTCATGCTCATATAATACTTCTTCAACTTCTCGAGGATAGATATTATACCCCCCGGCAATAATAATATCTTTCTTTCGATCTACTACATAAAAATAACCTTTATCATCCATATAGCCAACATCGCCTGTTAACAACCATCCGTCTCGCATAACAGCCTCCGTTTCTTCAGGCTGCTTCCAATATCCTTTCATGACCTGAGGACCTTTAACCGCAATTTCTCCTACTTCGCTTACAGCAGCCTCTTTACCTGTTTCAAACGAAAGAATTTTGGCATCTGTGTCTGGCCAAGGTACTCCAATGCTTCCTGGTATTCTCTCTTCCCAAAGAAAATTAGCATGAGTAACAGGAGAGGTTTCCGTTAAACCGTATCCTTCCACTAGTTTACCTCCAGTGAGCTTTTCAAACTGCTCCTGCACTTCCACAGGAAGTGGAGCCGAACCGCTCATACATGAATCAATGGAAGATAGGTTGTATTTTGCTAAATCAGGATGGTTTAATAATGCGATGTAAATTGTTGGAGCACCTGGAAATAAAGTAGGCTGCTGCTTATGAATGGTTTTGAGCGTCGTTTTTGCATCAAATTTAGGCAGAAGCACCATCTCGTAGTTTTGCAAAACAGATAGAACGAGAACTGTTGTTAAACCATACACGTGAAAAAACGGGATAATTCCAAGCACTTTTTCTTCTCCATGCCTGCAGCGGTACAACCAATGTGAACACATCGTTGCATTGGCTACCAAGTTTTTATGAGTAAGCATGACTCCTTTTGGAAAACCTGTTGTTCCCCCGGTGTATTGTAAAATCGCGATATCTTCGTCTGAAATTCCCTCAGCGTTACATACTGCTGGAGAGGATTCATTTATAATACGTTTAAATAAATGAGTAGTCTCCGTATGACTCACATTCACGCTTATCTTCTGCTGCTTGCGCTGAATAAATGGATACATTATGTTTTTGGGAAATGGGAGATAATCTTGAATAGAGGTGATGACTACGTGCTTTATCTTTGTTAACGCTTTCATTTTTACTACACGCGGATATAGCAAATCGAGTGCAATAATCATGGTTGCTTCTGAATCATTAAGCTGATACTCTAACTCTCTTTCCGTATACAAAGGGTTTGTTTGAACGACCACTCCTCCGGCAAGAAGAACAGCATAAAAGGAAATGACTGCTTGAGGACAATTTGGAAGCATAATGGCTACTCTATCCCCTCTTTTTAATCCCAGTTCAATAAGGTAAGATGAAAGTTTCAAAGAATCTTGATGCAGCTGGGAAAACGTCATTTTTTTCCCTAGAAAATAGATTGCGCTTTTTTTAGGATCCTTTTGAACTGCTTCTTCAAAAAGCTGTGCTAAATTTTTTTGTTCATAATGAAGCGTAGCAGGTATTTCATCCGGATATTGAGAAAGCCATATCTTTTCGGTGGATTCCACACGTATCCTCTCCCTCAAAAAAATAAAAAATTAGAATTTTCTAATTAAAATTATAGTTCATTCTTTTTTTAGATGCAATCGTTATTGAATGTTCTCTTTCCTGCCTAATCACTCTTTCATCCTGCAGCGTAATAAATAAAAATTGGATTTACCCCTGTACATTATCCGAATTTTTTGTATATAATAAAAATTAGATTTTTTTTAAGGAGCTGTATGAATTGATAACAACATTGACTAAAGGACCGTTCAAAGCAGATCACGTTGGAAGCTTTTTGCGTCCCGAGCGTATCAAGCAAGCACGATTACAAGTGGAAAACGGGGAAATGACAAAGAAACAGCTTCGAGCAATTGAAGATGAAGAAATTCGTAATCTCGTAGAAAAGCAAAAACAAATTGGATTAAAAGCAGTCACAGACGGTGAGTTTCGCCGTGCGTGGTGGCACTTTGATTTTCTGTCAGAACTTGTTGGCGTAGAACTTTACGAAGCAGAGTCGGGCATTCAGTTTCACGGGGTCCAAACAAAAGCTCACGGTATAAAAGTGACTGGAAAACTAGATTTTAATCACCACCCTATGATTGAAGATTATAAATTTCTTCATCAAGCTGCTGGAAAAGAACACGTAGCTAAGTTCACCATTCCAAGTCCTAATATGCTGTTTTTCAGAGGTCATATTGAAGAGTCTGCTTACTCGGATACGGATGTATTTTTTGCTGATTTAGTTAAAACATATCAAAAAGCCATTCAAGCATTTTATGATGCTGGATGCCGCTATTTACAGTTAGATGATACTGCGTGGGCAGTCTTTTTCTCAGAAAAAGGACAAGAACAAATCGCTTCAAAAGGTTTCACGCCCCAAGAATTACTGAAACGTTTTACGGATGCTATCAATGAATCCATTGCGCATAAGCCAGATGATATGGTCATTACAATGCATATTTGCAGAGGGAATTTCCAGTCTACTTATACAGCAAGCGGTGGATATGAAAATGCGTCAAAAGCTATTTTCAGTCAGTTAAACGTAGATGGACTATTTTTAGAATTTGATGATGAACGCTCAGGAGGATTCGAACCTCTTCGACATGTAAAGCGAGATGATCTTCAGATTGTCCTCGGCCTTATCACATCAAAATTTGGAGATCTAGAAGATCCTGAAGCAGTGAAAAAACGAATTGCTGAAGCGGCAGAATTTGTTTCTCTTGATCAAATTTGTTTGAGTCCCCAGTGCGGATTTGCTTCTACAGAAGAAGGGAATTTACTTACTGAAGAGCAGCAGTGGGATAAAGTAAAGCACGTGATTTCAATTGCTGAAGACGTATGGAAGTAATGATTAAAAAAGCTGACCTGCTTTAAGGTCAGCTTTTTTGCTGTCATCACAATGTTAGGAAAAGCTATATAGATAAATAGATAAGACCAATAAGCATAAACACTCCGCATAAAACGAGTAAAATTTTCGCTAACTTCTCCATCACTCTCTCCTATCCTATCCCTGCTCCTATTACATAGGACATACCGATTGAAATAACAAGTGAAATAAACCCAACGGCTCTGTTATCTTGTTCAATTTCATCATCGATTCGAAATTTTGGCGTCAAAAATTCGAAAATAAAATAGCTGACTAGTAAAAGAACGAACCCATATATTCCCCATCCGAGCATTCTTAACAAATTGTCGTTATGCTCAATCGAATAGCGAAAAATATTAGCTAATCCAAATATTTTCCCACCTGTTGCCATCGCAACAGCCATATTTCCTTTTTGAATCTCTTCCCAATTCTTATACTTAGTAACGAGCTCAAACACAACAAGAAAGACGACAATGCTCAAAACAACCACGCTGTAATAAGCGGCGGATTCAATATATGGGTCTTTCCAAAAATCCCTCATTTTTGCATCACTCCTAATTTATATTACACTTCACGTAATGAACTGACAGGTCTCTTTCCTTTACTTGTATCGTTCTTAAAAGAGATAGAAAACCCAGCATAGTCCATGAGCCATGTCGGATTTTCTATCTTCATATATGCTTGTTCAGCGCATCAACTGACACCTTTATGTCAGCATTCTTTTATTTAAATTCCACAACCGTAACGCCAGAACCTCCTTCAGAAGCTTCTCCGAAACGAATATTTTTAACAGAACGATGATTTTTCAAATATTCCTGGACACCTTTACGAAGAGCTCCAGTTCCTTTACCGTGGATAATCGAAACGCGCGGATAGTTGGCTAACAAAGCATCATCAATATATTTTTCAACTCGAATCAGCGCATTTTCATAGCGCTCTCCTCTTAAATCCAGTTCTAGATTTACATGATAATCTTTTCCTTTTACCGTAGCAAGCGGCTTCGTTTCTACAGGTTTTGGGGAACTGATATATTCGAGATCTTTTTCTTTCACCTTCATTTTCATGATTCCCATTTGTACTTGCCATTCATTATTGCTTACTCGTTCCACAAGCGTTCCTTTTTGTCCCCAGCTTAAGACTTTCACTTCATCTCCAGCTTGAAGAGTGCGCTCTTGTTTTTTCGGCACAGCCGGTTTCTTTTTACTTTTTTCAAGAGTTGGAACTGCATCTTCTAGACGCTTACGCGCTTCAATCAATTCGTGCTCTTTTACAAGCGCATGATTTTTTTGACTCATTTTACGCAAATCGCTAATGATTTTCTCTGCTTCTTCAGATGCTGCTTGAACTGTGGCTTGGGCTTTTTCTTCAGCTTTTTCGTACAGCTTATCTCGTTTTTCATTAAACTCAATAATCTGACTCTGTAATTCTTTATGAAGCTTCTGAGCCTCTTTTCTTAGCTGTTCAGCTTCTTCTAGCTCATGTTCAGATTGACGGCGGCTATCTTCAAGAGAGGCGATCATATTTTCTACTTTATTTGTTTCTGAGCCAATATAGCCTTTGGCACGTTCAATTACTTCAGCACTTAAACCTAAACGTTTTGAAATCTCAAAAGCATTGCTTCGGCCCGGTACACCAATCAGCAGCTTGTAAGTAGGGCTCAATGTTTCAATATCGAACTCTACGCTAGCATTGACCACTCCTTCACGGTTATAGCCGTACGCTTTTAATTCAGGGTAGTGAGTAGTCGCAACTACGCGAGCGCCTCTTTCATATACTTGATCTAAAATCGAAATCGCAAGCGCTGCACCTTCTTGAGGATCAGTTCCTGCTCCCAATTCATCGAACAAGACCAGACTTTCGTGATCTACTTTTTGTAAAATATCTACAATGTTGACCATATGAGATGAAAAGGTACTCAGACTTTGTTCAATCGACTGCTCATCTCCAATATCAGCAAATACGTGTTTAAACACAGCCATTTCCGATCCGTCCAGCGCAGGAATCTGCAAACCTGCTTGAGCCATTAATGTGAATAACCCAAGTGTTTTTAACGTTACGGTTTTCCCGCCGGTATTTGGTCCTGTAATAACGATAGACGTATATTGATCACCTAGCTCAATATCATTTGCAACGACATCTTCCTGTGCAATAAGAGGATGTTTTGCCTTCACTAACTTAATATAGCCTCGATCGTTCATTTTAGGTTTTGAAGCTTTTAGCTCATGGCTATAGCGCCCTTTAGCAAACATGAAGTCCAGCTCACCTAACAAATAAACGTTTTGACGGAGTTCATTTGCTACTTCCGCTACCTGAACGGTTAGAGCTATGAGAATACGCTCAATTTCTTGTTTTTCTTTTACTTTTGCTTCTTGAAGCTCATTATTTAACGTCACAATCGCCTGCGGCTCAATAAATAACGTTGCTCCAGATGAAGACTGATCGTGCACAATGCCTCCATACGCACTGCGATATTCTTGCTTAACAGGAATAACGAAACGTTCGTTTCGAATGGTAACAATTGCATCTGACAACATTTTCTGAGCAGACGAGGAGCGAATAAGACTTTCTAGCTTTTCGCGAATACGAGACTCCGTCGAGCGAAGTTTTTGACGAATGCCTCTTAGCTGGTCGCTTGCACCGTCTAGTACTGTGCCATTCTCATCAATGCTCATTTTAATTGTTTGTTCTACCTCAGGAAGAGGCATTAGTTTTTCGATATGTTCAGTTATAATTGGAAGCTGTAAATCTTCGTCTTCTACTACTTGCTCGATAAATTGCTTGACTTGTCTTGCAGCATAAATCGTGCTTGCTACATCAAGAAGTTCATTAGAGCTTAGCGTTCCTCCAATTTCAGCGCGCTTTACGCTAGGTCGAACGTCAAAGATGCCTCCTAGCGGTACGTTGCCACGCAATCGCAGCACGGTTGTAGCTTCATCTGTTGCTTCCTGCCATTTGACTACTTCTTCATACTGAGTCGAGGGAATCAAATTCGCTACTTTTTCTCGGCCTAAAGAAGAAGCTACTTTTTTCTGAAGCTGTTCCTTAACTTTATTAAACTCTAGTACATGAAAAATACGTGATTGCAAAACTGATTCCTCCTGTTGCTTATTTATGTCGATTTAAAAAGGCGGTTAATTCTTTGAGACTATACGTATTTAATACCGTTTCTGGTTTAAGCCAGCCTTTAATTCCCGTAGATATTCCAATTTCCATATGCTCTAGCATGTCTAAATTGTGAGCATCTGTATTAATAGCAATTCTCACTCCTGCTTCTTGTGCTTTTTTTATATGCTCAGCGGCTAAATCTAAACGGTTTGGATTCGCGTTTAGTTCCAGAGCCGTTTGTGTTTCTTTAGCTAATTCAATTAGCATATCAATATCTACATCATATCCGTTGCGGCGGCCAATCAAACGACCCGTGGGATGAGCGATTAAATCTACATGAACATTATTTAACGCTTGCTTTAAACGATTCATAATTTCTTCGCGGGGTTGCGAAAAACTAGAGTGAATGGACGCAATAACAAAATCTAGCTCAGCTAGCATTTCATCATCATAATCAAGTGTTGCATCGGGCAAAATATCCATTTCAATTCCAGCTAGTATTGTAAAATCATCGAACTGTGCGTTTAAACGATTAATTTCTTCACGCTGTTTGCGAATGCGCTCAGGCGTTAGACCGTTCGCTACTTTTAAATACTGAGAATGGTCTGTAATCGCCATGTACTCATAGCCTCGCGCGCGACATGCTTCCGCCATTTCTTCAATCGAATACGCCCCGTCGCTCCACGTGGAGTGCATATGCAAATCACCTTTTACGGCACCGTAAGTCACAAGCGTTTGAGGTTTGATAAATGCATCTACCTCCGTTCCATCTTCACGAAGTTCCGGCGGAATAAAAGACAGCCCAAAATGTTCATAGAATGCTTGTTCAGACTCAAAGGTCATGACTTCGCCTGTCTCCGCATTTTCAACGCCATACTCGCTAATTTTCTCACCGCGTTCTTTTGCTAATTGACGCATGCGCACATTATGATCTTTTGATCCTGTAAAATGATGAAGCGTTGTGGCAAACGCTTTATCTTCTACAAGACGAAAATCCACGGACACATCGTACTCATAGGCTAACGTTACCGAGACTTTTGTATCTCCATTTGCAATGATATCCTTCACTTTTGGCAGCGATACTAGCTGTTCGCGAACAGCATGAGGTTCAGCTGTTGAAATAATAAAATCAAGATCTTTTACGGTTTCCCTCATGCGGCGAATACTCCCTGCTTGAGAAAAACGCTCAATGCTATGCATGTGTTTAAGGGCTTCTAAAATTTCGTCCGCTATTGGAAGCATAAAAGCAAGAGGCAAACGATCAGGACGCTTTCCAAATTCTTCGATAGCAGCGATGATTTTCTCTTCTGTCTTTTTAGCAAAACCGCTTAGTTCCTGCACTCGATTTTCCATACAAGCCTGATGCAGTGATTCCATGTCTTTAATATCTAGCTCTTTATATAATTTAGCTATTTTTTTACCTCCAAGCCCCGGCAGCTTAAGCAGAGGGATAAGCCCTTCAGGAACTTCTCGCTTTAGTTCTTCTAATACGCTCGACTCATTTGTTTCCATATACTCTGTAATGACTGCAGCTGTTCCTTTTCCAATCCCTTGGAGCTTTGTAAAATCCTCAATCTCCGTCAGCGTTCTCTCGTCAGTTTCTAACGCTGCAGCTGCTTTTCGAAAAGCAGAAATTTTAAAAGGGTTATCTCCTTTTAATTCCATATATGTAGCAATTGTTTCTAACAATTTAATAATATCCTTTTTATTCATCTCTTTTCACCAGCCTATTATCATAATAACGAAACTTTTGAAAACATGATAAGTTACATATGTACTCTTTCACATTTCCATCTAGACATACCTTTGTCCTCTTGAAAACCGCAGAACAGACTGCGATAAAAAAAGAGGGTATCTCAAAAGTATTATGACACTTTCGACACACCCTCTCAACAAGCTATTGTAATTTCATTACATTACGCCATACTGGGTCCACAAATCTTGAATGGCAGACGATAAATATGGAGTATTTTGTACGATATTGATTGCAATTGAAGACTGTTGAATTGGCGTTTGAATTTCACTTACAGGAATCACGGCTCCAATGTATAACAAAATAAAAACGATGATATACACTTCAACGAATCCAAGTGCACCTCCGCCCCATTTATTTAACTGGCGCAGAATTGGCAGTTCGGTTAAAGCCGTTAAAACAGAGCCTGCAAGGCGAAGTACAATGTGAGTAGCAAAAAATAAAATCGCAAATGCAATCATTCGATAAAAAGCGTCTTCTATCGTTCCAGAATCAAATACAAACGATGCGACACTTTGCTGCTGAATATTGTCCGGAAACGGAATCAACAAGCGAAGTCGGCTTGCCAAGTCTCCACTAAACATATAAGCGACGATAAACGAAACCGCAAAACTGACAATATGAATGAGCTGCAAAATAAATCCTCTTTTAAGACCTGTCACAAAGCCTAAAAGAAGCAATATAATTAAAATGATATTAAGCATTGACTCAGTCATTCCTCTTTTCCATAAAGTTTTTGTTCAAGTCTCTCATAGTCTTCTTTCAGTTTTATATATTCGTGTACAGCATTCACAGCTGTTAATACTGCTAATTTATTGATATCTAAAGAAGGGTTTTTAGTACTGATTTCACGCATTTTTTCATCCACTATAGAGGCGACAAGTCGAATATGGCTTGTACTTTCGCTACCGACGATGCTGTACTGCTGACCAAAGATGTCAACTGTCGCACGTGTTTTATCTTGTCTTGACACGAGAAAATCCTCCGTTCCACGAAAAATCCTAATCCCTATCATACCACGAAGAAGACTTCAATGGAAACATATCTATATTTAAGCTATCATAAGGGATAGTGCTTATAAAGTAAACTAAAATACCCCGAAAGGAGTGAAGCATTATGTCACATGCTGTTATTAAGGTATCAGCTGATCAAATAGCTAAAATGAAGCTTCATTACACATCCTATCTACAGCCCAAACTTCCACAGGGAAGTATTTTTGCAGCTAAAACCCCCGGCTGTTCTATCACTGCGTACCGCTCTGGAAAAGTACTTTTTCAAGGAAAAGAAGCTGAAACAGAAGCGGCTAAGTGGGGAGGCCCTTTAGATGCTGCGAAAAAGGCTCCTGCCTCACACCTCCCATCAAACTTCAGCTCACTATCGGTCATCGGTTCTGACGAGGTAGGGACGGGAGATTATTTTGGTCCTATGACCGTAGTTGCTGCCTATGTTCAAAAAGAGCAGCTTCCTTTGTTAAAAGAGTTAGGAGTACGAGATTCAAAAGAGTTAACGGATGCTAAAATCATTGAAATTGCCAAGCAGCTTGTTTCGTTTATTCCCTATAGTTTGCTTGTTTTACATAACGAAAAGTATAATGCATTTCAAGAAAAAGGCATGTCGCAAGGTAAAATGAAAGCTCTGCTGCACAATAAAGCTTTATCGAACGTGTTAAAAAAATTGGATCCTGAAAAACCTGATGCCATTTTAATTGACCAGTTTGTCGAAAAGAACACCTATTATAAACACGTAGTAAAGGAAAAAGAGATTATCAAAGAAAATGTCTTTTTCAGCACAAAAGGAGAAAGCGTTCATTTATCTGTAGCTGCTGCTTCCATTATTGCCAGATATGCATTTTTAAAACAAATGGATTTGCTGACGGAAAAGACCGGGATGGTTATTCCTCGCGGAGCTGGAGCACAAGTTGATATCGCCGCTGCTAAAATTATTAAAAAACATGGCGTGAATGCGCTGAACTCCTTAGCTAAAATTCATTTTGCTAATACAGAAAAAGCTTTAAAATTAGCTAAAAAATAAGAGATGTGGGAATCCACATCTCTTTTCTTATTCTTATGAACGAAGCGTTGCACCAAATTCTTTTTCTACAGCCTCTAACACTGCACCATGTGCTTTTGCTACTTCTTCATCAGTTAATGTACGTTCAGGATCTAAGTAACGTAAAGAGAAAGCTACAGATTTCTTGCCTTCTTCCATACGCTCTCCTTCATATAGATCAAATACCGTCACGTCTTTTAAAAGTTCTCCGCCCGCTGCATAGATGACGCGCTGAACTTCTCCTGCAAGAACGTTTTTATCTACAACAAGTGCAATATCACGTGTAATAGATGGGAATCTTGGAATAGCTGAATAACGAACTTCTTCAACATCTGCAGCTAATAGCTCTTGAAGGTGTAATTCAAATACGTATGTTTCACGAAGACCATACTGTTTCTGAGCAACAGGATGAACTTGACCTACGTATCCAATTTCTTTTTCATCTAACCATACAGCCGCTGTACGTCCAGGGTGCATACCGTCTTTTTTAACAGGAGCATATGAGATTCGTTTCTCTAAACCAAGCTGTGCAAATAATCCTTCTAGTACACCTTTAATTACATAGAAATCAACGACTTTCTTTTCACCTTGCCAGCCGTGAGCATGCCATAGACCCGTGATTGCCCCAGCTACGCGCTCCTGCTCATCCGGTAATTCTCCTTCACCTTTAGATAAGAACACTGAGCCTGTTTCGTATAGTGCAATAGAATCCGATTGGCGAGCATTATTATGCTTCACTGCTTCAAGCAAATGAGGCACTAAGCTTTGACGAAGGATACTGCGATCTTCACTCATCGGCATTGCTAAACCAATCGTAGTTGTTGCATTTAGTGCAAACTGAGTAGCTTTTTCAGCGCTCGTTAACGAATAGGTTGTTGTTTGCGCTAGCCCCGCTCCCTCTAAGAAACGGCGAACCTTACGGCGTCCAAGCTGATACTCTGTTAATTTTCCTGGAGTTGCCACTGTTACAGGAAGCGTTGTAGGAAGGTTGTCATAGCCATACATGCGCGCTACTTCCTCGACGATATCTTCTTCAATTGTAATATCGCCTCGACGAGTCGGTACTGTTACAACGATTGTTTCATCTTCGACTTTGCTTTCAAATTGAAGACGGTTCATAATATCTTGTACTTCTTCCATTGATAGTTCTGTACCAAGCACGTTGTTAATACGTCCTAGTGACACAGCTACAACAGCAGGTTCCACAGCTAGTGTATCTACTTCTACAGTACCGCTTACCACTTCACCTGAAGCGTATTCAGCCATTAATTCTGCTGCGCGGTCAGCAGCTACACGCGTACGGTTAGGATCAATTCCTTTTTCAAAACGAGCGCTTGCTTCACTGCGAAGACCGTGGTCTTTTGAAGCTTGGCGAACCGTTAAACCTTTGAAGTAAGCTGATTCAATAAGAACATTTACCGTATCGTCTTTTACTTCAGAGTTTGCTCCGCCCATTACACCTGCAAGAGCTACTGGTTCACTGCCGTTTGTAATAACAAGCTGATTACCTTTTAATACGCGCTCTTGATCATCAAGCGTTACAAACTTCTCGCCTTCTGAGGCGTGACGTACAACAATTTCTTTTGAAGCAAGACGATCATAGTCAAAAGCATGCAGCGGCTGACCGTATTCAAGCAAAATATAGTTAGTGATATCAACTACGTTGTTATGAGGTCGAATACCAGCTGCCATTAAACGCGTTTGCATCCATAGGGGTGACGGAGCAATTTTTACGTTTTTCACAACGCGCGCTACGTAAAGCGGATTGTCTTCTTTTGCCTCTACTTTAACGGAGATATAATCAGACGCTTGCTCATCAGACGTTTGCACGTTCACTGACGGATACTTCACTTCGCGACGTAAAATAGCCGCTACTTCATGCGCTACGCCTAACATACTTAAGCAGTCTGAACGATTTGGTGTTAGCCCTAGTTCTAATACTTCATCGTTTAAGTTTAATGCATCTAGTGCATCCGCTCCTACTTCAGCATCACTTGGGAAGACAAAGATCCCTTCTTGATAATCTTTTGCTACAAGCTTGCTTTCAATGCCAAGCTCTTGAAGAGAACAAATCATACCGTTCGATTCTTCACCGCGAAGCTTAGCGCGCTTAATTTTAAAGTTACCTGGAAGTACAGCTCCCACTTTTGCAACCGCTACTTTTTGGCCTTGTGCCACGTTCGGTGCTCCGCACACGATTTGAACGATTTCTCCTCCGCCAAGATCTACTTGACAGCGGCTTAATTTATCCGCATTTGGATGCTGTTCACGTTCTACAACATGACCAATTACCACTCCGCTGATGCCTTTATTTAAGTTTTCTACACCTTCAACTTCAATTCCACTTTTTGTGATTTTATCAGCTAACTCTTCTGCCGTTACGCCTGATAAGTCAACATACTCTTGTAACCAACGATAAGATACAAACATCGTAGTCCCTCCTTTATACTTGTTTAAATTGATCTAAGAAACGAACGTCATTTGTATAGAAATGACGAATATCATCCACGCCGTGTTTTAACATAGCAATACGCTCTACACCGATTCCAAAAGCAAAACCACGATATTTAGTTGAATCGTATCCAGCCATCTCAAGAACATTTGGATGAACCATGCCAGCTCCTAAAATTTCAATCCAGCCTGTTTGTTTACATACATTACAGCCTTTACCTCCACATTTTGCACACGATACGTCTACTTCTACAGACGGCTCAGTGAATGGGAAGAAACTTGGACGAAGACGAATTTCACGGTCTGCACCGAACATCTTTTTCACAAATACTTCAAGCGTGCCTTTTAAATCGCTCATACGAATGTTTTCGTCTACTACAAGACCTTCAATTTGCATGAATTGATGAGAATGCGTAGCATCATCGTCATCGCGGCGGTACACTTTTCCTGGGCAAATAATTTTAACAGGTCCTTTGCCTTCATTTTTGTTCATAACACGAGCTTGAACAGTTGATGTATGCGTACGAAGAAGCGTTTCTTCCGTAATATAGAACGTATCTTGCATATCACGTGCTGGGTGACCTTTTGGCAAGTTCAGCGCTTCGAAATTATAATAGTCCTGCTCTACTTCCGGTCCTTCTGCTACTTCATAGCCCATTCCTAAGAATAAATCTTCCACTTCTTCAACCACGCTTGTTAGCGGGTGATGCGTACCTGCTTTAACAGGGCGTCCTGGCAGCGTTACGTCGATTGTTTCTGAAGCAAGTTTACGCTCTACCTCGGCTGCTTCTAACGCCGTTTGTTTTTCTTCAATTTTAGATGCAATCGCTTCACGTACTTCATTTGCAAGTGCTCCCATTACAGGACGCTCTTCAGCTGAAAGTTTTCCCATACCGCGAAGTACTTCTGTGATAGGGCCTTTCTTTCCTAAATAAGCTACGCGTACGTCGTTTAATTCTTTTAAAGCACTTGCTGCTTCGACTTTTGCAATTGCTTCTTGTTGAAGTTCTTGTAAACGTTCTTTCATCACTTATTCCTCCTTTTAACGTAAAAAATGACAAATAAAAAAACCTCCTCCCAAAAAAGGGACGAGGATTAGTCGCGTTACCACCCTTGTTAACTATATACACAGACGTATACAGTTCACTTCATTCAAGTTAACGGAATCTCCGGAACACCTTTACATCTATGTAAGATGGTCTAAGTGTCAACTCAAGAGGTGAATTCACTTATTACATTTATAAAAATGCTTTCAGTCACGGCATTTTCTCCCTGCATAAACGGACATAAGCTACTGCTCTCTTTCATCGTTTTTTACATATGTAACTATTGTATTATTATAGTGAAAACACGTTCTCGATGCAACTACATTCCGCGTAAATAATAAAGTAAGATTCCAGAAGCGATGGCAACATTTAGCGACTCGCTCTTTCCATAGATGGGAATGTACAGATTCTGATCCGTTTGTTCCAACACTTTCTCGCTTACGCCGTTTCCTTCATTTCCCACAATCAGCGCAAATTCGTTTGAAGGTTTTACGTGTGTGTAGACTTTTCCATTTTGTAACGACGTGCCGTAAACTGCTATTCCTCTTTCTTTTAACAGTGAAATCATTTCGAGTAAATCGCCTTTTACAATTGGAAGGTGAAAAATAGCTCCTTGCGTTGAACGAACGACTTTTGGGTTGTACACATCCACGCTGCCCTCTCCAACGATAATAGCGTCCACTCCGGCAGCATCAGCTGTTCGAATAATGGTGCCGAGGTTACCTGGATCTTGCACCGCATCTAAAAGCAATACTTTCTGTGCTGTATGAATGATTTCCGCATGCTTTGTTTGAAAACACACGGCAATAATTCCTTGAGGTGTTTCTGTGTCAGATAATAACTTAATAATTGCCTCGTTTACAACCGTTATTTCGATACCGTCTATATCCCACTGTGCCGGCACTTCGATCGATTCGCGAATAATTAATTCTTTTACGCAATCCTTATTTTTGATAGCCTCTTCGACTAAATGAAAGCCTTCTACCATAAAAAGCCCCTGCTTGTCACGGTCTTTTTTATTATGCAGCTTTTTCCACGCTTTTACCTGCGGATTTTTAACTGAATCAATTTGTTTCACAAACATAACTCCTTTATCTATAAAAAAATAAATAGTTCAATTAGGTTTTTCTCAATAATCATTAGATAAGTTTCACTTTATTGTACATAGAAATCGCAAAGAAAACAAAAACTATTGGTAACTTTACGATAGCTGAGGTGAAAATGATGGATCTTAATTTACGAAATGCTGTTATTGCAAACGTTTCAGGAAACTCAAAAGAAGAGCTTGAGGCTACAATTTCTGACGCCATTCAAAGCGGTGAAGAAAAAATGCTCCCTGGACTTGGTGTTTTATTTGAGGTGCTTTGGGAAAAGTCTCCAGAATCAGAAAAAGAAGAAATTCTGACAACGCTTGAAAACGGTTTAAAATAAATAACTTTTTCCTATGTACAACAAAAAGCTCATTCTCCTAGGAGAATGAGCTTTTTTTAATTATACGTAATTGCGTTAACCGTATCACGGTCTAAGCGTTTAATAACTTCCGCAATTAATTTAACTGCATTTTCATAATCATCACGATGAAGCATCGCTGCATGAGAGTGGATATAACGAGTTGCAATTGTAATCGAAAGTGCTGGCACCCCGTTAGCTGAAATATGGATAGAACCTGAGTCCGTACCGCCTCCAGCGATTGCATCAAATTGATACGGAATATTTAATTCATCTGCCACATCTACCACTGTATCTCGAAGTCCTTTATGAGAAACCATGGAAGCATCATATAAAATGATTTGCGGACCCTGCCCCATTTTAGAAGATGCTTCTTTATCAGAAACGCCAGGTGTATCTCCAGCGATGCCGACATCAACAGCAAATGCAATATCCGGTTCAATAAAGTTAGCAGATGTTTTTGCACCTCGAAGTCCAACTTCTTCTTGCACCGTTCCTACACCATACACAACATTTTCATGTGCTTCATTTTTTAAAGCTTTTAAGACATCGATAGCGATTGCACAGCCTATACGGTTATCCCAGGCTTTCGCTAGCAGCATCTTTTCGTTGTTCATAACCGTAAATTCAAAATAAGGCACAACCTGATCACCAGGTTTTACTCCCCACTCCGCTACTTCTTCCCTGCTAGAAGCACCAATATCGATGAACATATCTTTAATGTCAACTGGCTTTTTGCGAGCTTCTGGAGGCAGGATATGAGGAGGCTTTGAGCCAATAATCCCTGTTACCTCTCCTTTAGATGTAACGATGGTTACGCGTTGAGCAAGCATAACTTGAGACCACCATCCGCCTACCGTTTGAAAACGAATAAAGCCGCGTTCATCAATTTGAGTCACCATAAAACCGACTTCATCCAAATGACCGGCTACCATAATTTTAGGCCCTTGTTCATTGCCCACCTTTTTCGCAATCAAACTGCCTAGACCATCTGTCGTTACTTCATCTGCATAAGGTGAAATATATTTCTTCATAACCTCACGCGGCTCACGTTCATTTCCAGGAATTCCTTTTGCATCTGTTAGTGCTTTAAGCATCATTAATGTTTCATCTAACTTTGTCATATGGATTACCCCTTTCATATGTATACCTCTATTATAGCTAAAAAGAGGTTGAAGTAAAATTTCCCATCCCTTTATTTCTAGTATCCTTGTTCTTGACGTTTAAAATTCACTTCATTTTTTGAGATGTACGCCTCTTCAATATGTTCAGCGGAAAAACCAAACATATCGCCAAGCGTCATGTAAGATACAAACATGTTCACATAGTTTTCTTTCGACAGATCCTGCTCGAAAGAAGCAACTTGTGCAAACACCTGTAAAAATTGTGCTGTTTTCGAATCACCTGCTTTTCCATTTGGTAACTCAGTTAAATCATCGTATCCTTTTTCAATCCCTAAAGACAGAATAAAATGTACGCCATCCACAAATTCTTCTAAAATAACAGCGTCTTCAGCCGGGGGTTTAACGCTCCAAAATTTGAAACAGCGCGTTTCGTTTGCCAGCTCTCCCATTTCAACAAGCAGAGCTAAAAGTTTTCTTGGAACCAAGTCTTCCTTATGAAGCTGATGCTTGTCCTCTATATGTTGATCTAGCTGGCGCTGCATGGTAAATAGCTGTTGTAAATTCAATGTAATCACTCCTGTAATTATGTATATCTTCTTCTTTTTAAACCAATAAAGAAATTATATCAAAAATCATGAAACTTTTTAGAGACTGAAACGTAAAGTAAGAAAACTGTGCCTTGTAAAGGAGGGAGCGTTATGTTTGTTATTGTTATCGTTCGCGTGTTCATTTTCGCGCTTGTTGCTTACACACTATTAAAGCTGGTTCAGCATTTTCGCAGTCCAAAGCGGAAGCTTGTAGCAGCTCAGGAACATCAGCAATTTTTTGTTGTTGACGAAAAAACGAATATCCGCAAAAATTTTCTATTAACGTATAAAGGTATTTTATTTGAAGGAGAAAAATACAGCAATCCCAATGAACCAGAATCTTTGTCAATTACAATGGTGTTAACAGATCCATCTCGATTGCATGAACTGCAAAAACAAGATTTCAAGCTGATCGAAAGCCACGTACACGACATGTATCCAAATGCTCCTATTCGCTGGAAAAGCCCCGTTCGAGAATTTTTACACTGAGCACAAAATCATTTGTGCTCAGCTGATAACAAAAAAGAAAAGTAAGTCAAGAGCAGCAAGAATAGGAAAACCTACTTTAAACGATGTGTGCTTCGTTTTATGACGATAGCAATACATGCCGATCAGTCCTCCAAGAGCTCCTCCGATAGCCGCTACCGTCCACAGTGTGCTTTCGGCAATTCTCCACTCATGTCTTTTCGCTTTTTGTTTGTCTCTATACATCATTCCTACCCCTACTATATTAATAACAATAAAATAGGTAAGCAGCAGTTCATTCATGATATGTCCTCCAATAGCAAAAAAGCCTCATCATCTAAAGATGACGAGACTTTATAATCAATTACTTATCTAAGCCTTTTTTAGCAGCAGTTGCTAATTCAGCAAATGCTTTTTCATCAGCTACAGCTAAGTCAGCAAGCATTTTGCGGTTAACTTCAATACCTGCTAATTTTAAACCGTGCATTAAACGGCTATAAGAAAGACCGTTCATACGAGCAGCTGCATTGATACGTGTGATCCATAATTTACGGAAGTCACGTTTTTTCTGACGACGGTCACGATAAGCATACATGTGAGATTTCATAACTTGCTGATTAGCAACTTTATATAATCTATGCTTCGAACCGAAGAAACCTTTAGCTAATTTTAAAACTTTTTTACGACGTTTGCGTGTTACTGTACCGCCTTTTACGCGTGGCATAATTGTTTACCTCCTGTATTGTTTCTATCTCAACCCAAATTACTTAATGTTATCTAATAAGTGACGGATACGTTTGAAGTCACCTTTGCTTACTAAAGAACCTTTACGTAATTTACGCTTTTGTTTTGTAGATTTGTTAGCGAATAAATGGCTTGTGTAAGCACGAGCACGTTTTAATTTACCGCTTCCAGTCTTTTTGAAACGCTTTGCAGCGCCACGATGTGTTTTCATTTTTGGCATGGGGTGTTCCTCCTCGTTCTATTACTTTTCGTTTTTAGGTGCCAAGACTAAGAACATGCTGCGGCCTTCCATTTTAGGAGCCGATTCAACTGAACTTACATCTTCGCAAGCTTGTGAAAAACGTTCAAGTACTTTTTGGCCAATCCCTTTATGAGTAATGGCACGACCTTTAAAGCGAATAGACGCTTTCACTTTGTCACCTTTTTCAAGGAACTTGCGTGCGTTACGAAGTTTAGTGTTAAAATCATGTTCATCAATTGTTGGACTTAAACGAACTTCTTTTAAGTTTACAACTTTTTGGTTTTTACGAGCTTCTCTTTCTTTACGTTGTTGCTCATAGCGGAATTTACCGTAGTCCATAATACGACATACCGGCGGTTTCGCATTTGCAGCAACCATTACTAAGTCAAGATTTACTCGTGAAGCAATTTCTAATGCTTCATTTTTTGATTTAATTCCTAATTGTTCACCGTTTTGATCAATTAGACGAACTTCGCGAGCTCGAATGCCCTCGTTTACCATCATGTCCTTGCTAATAAGTAGCCACCTCCAAGGTTTAATGAGCGAATACGCTTGCTTAGACCGATTATTAACTCACACAAAAAAGTGTGAGTACATACTGCACCCACACTTCTATCGTTTTAATTAAGATACGATGTACCTGCTAACTGCTCTATGCGTCACTCAGGTGAGAAGCGGGTGCTTCTTCTTCTGTATAAACAAGTATTCAATTACTTAAGCTATTATAGTATCAACAAAGACAAAAGTCAATGATTTCGTTCTTTTTTCACAACAAAAGTTATTGTATCAAAGGAAAAACATTTATGCAACAGTTTTTTATAAATGTTGCATAAAAAAGCAGAGAATTTTAATTCTCTGCTTTTTTCATTAACGAGATGCTTCTGCTTTTACATTTTGTAAAAAGGCTTGGAAATCCACTGTTTCTGAATTCTGCTCACCATATTTACGTACGTTTACTGCTTTATCCTCTACTTCTTTATCCCCTACAACAAGCATATAAGGAATTTTTTGCATTTGAGCCTCACGGATTTTATAGCCAATTTTCTCATCGCGAGAATCAAGTTCCACACGAATACCCGCAAGCTGAAGCTGTTCTTGCACTTCTTTTGCATACTCAAGGTGAACCGTCGGTGATACCGGAATCACTTGAACTTGTACAGGTGCTAACCACGTTGGGAAAGCTCCTTTATATTCTTCGATTAAGAAAGCTACAAAACGTTCCATTGTTGACACCACGCCGCGATGAATAACAACCGGTCGATGCTGCTTTCCGTCTTCCCCTACATACGTTAAATCAAATCGTTCAGGAAGTAAGAAATCCAATTGAACCGTAGATAGCGTTTCTTCTTTACCAAGAGCCGTTTTAACTTGAACGTCTAGTTTTGGGCCGTAGAATGCCGCTTCGCCTTCAGCTTCATAATAATCAAGATCAAGCTCATCCATTGCGTCTTTTAACATACTTTGTGCTTTTTCCCACATTGCATCATCATCAAAGTATTTTTCTGTATCTTCAGGGTCACGGTAAGATAGACGGAATGAATAATTTTCAAATCCAAAATCTTTGTAAACCGCTTCAACTAAGCGAACCACACGAATAAATTCTTCTTTGATTTGATCCGGACGTACAAAGATATGCGCATCATTTAACGTCATGCCTCGAACGCGCTGAAGTCCTGATAATGCTCCTGACATTTCATAGCGGTGCATAGTTCCAAGCTCAGCAATACGAATTGGAAGCTCACGATAGCTGTGAATACCTTGTTTGTACACCATCATGTGATGAGGACAGTTCATTGGACGAAGAACAAGGTCTTCGTTATCCATTTCCATTGCAGGGAACATGTCATCTTGGTAGTGCTCCCAGTGACCAGACGTTTTGTAAAGTTCTACACTTCCAAGCACTGGAGTATAAACATGCTGATAACCAAGGCTCACTTCTTTATCTACGATATAACGCTCGATAATACGGCGGATTGTCGCACCTTTTGGAAGCCATAAAGGCAGACCTTGTCCTACTTTTTGAGAGTTCGTAAATAAGTTTAGCTCTTTACCAAGTTTACGGTGGTCACGTTCTTTTGCTTCTTCAAGAAGACGAAGATGCTCGTCTAAATCTGCTTTTGTAAAGAATGCTGTACCGTAAATACGCTGCAGCATTTGATTATCGCTGTCTCCGCGCCAATAAGCACCCGCCACGCTTAATAGTTTAAATTCTTTAATTTTGCCTGTTGACGGCACGTGCACGCCTCGGCAAAGGTCAAAGAATTCGCCTTGTTGATAAATCGTAACCTTTTCACCTGCTGGAATCGCATCGATCAATTCAAGCTTTAGCTCATCGCCAACTTCTTTAAAAAGTTGAATGGCTTCTTCACGAGAAACTTCTTTTCGTTCAATTTCAATGTTTGAATTAACGATTTTTTTCATTTCTTTTTCAATTTTACCTAAATCTTCAGGAGTAATTGATTCTTCCATATCAATGTCATAATAAAAACCGTTTTCGATAACCGGCCCTACACCCAGCTGTACTTTTGTATCTTTGTATAAACGTTTGATTGCTTGAGCCATTAAATGCGCTGTACTATGACGCATAATTTCAAGCGCTTCAGGAGCATCTTGCGTAATGATTTCAAGACTACCATCTTGTTCGATTGGCGTACGTAAATCCAGCAGCTCGCCGTTTACTTTGCCTGCTAATGCTTTTTTCTTTAATCCCGGGCTAATAGAAGCCGCAATATCTTCTGTTGATGATCCTTTTGGATACTCTTTAACAGCTCCATCAGGAAATGTCATTTTGATTACTTCTGACACAACTTTCCACTCCTTTAACATAACTAATAAACTTTTTGTAAAAACAAAAAACCCGTCCCTTATAAAAAGGGACGAGTTGTGTATACACGCGGTACCACCCTTGTTTCCTCTTCGTATCTTGGATAACCCAAAGAACCCGAAGCGGCTCGAGGTTTTATAACGGAAATTCCGTCAGTAATTACTAGAGGCTCTGCTCGTTTACTACTGAAGTTTAGAGGTGGTAAGGATATATTCCGTGTTAGGAGATTTTCAGCCTGGATCTCCCTCTCTACAAACCGTAAATATACACTCATGTCCTCATCATAACTTGTAACATATAGCTGTTTTTCAATATGCATTTATTATATTCATTTTCAAAATAGAAATCAACCTTTCACGTTATATTTTGCTTTTGATCAAACGGAAATTCATTTTTTTCGTATAACATCACTTTTTCTTGAAAGATATTTTGAATGGTGTAAACAAAATCATGGTCATGCTCGTCGCTATACAGATGAATACCAGCTGGAGATAAACTTAGCAAAGGCGCGATAATAGTCGAGTCTATGTATAATGATTCTTGTTTAGATAAAAAGGCCTCTGCTAGAGCTGCACATTCACGTTCAGGAACATATCTACGGTTGTGGTCGTACAATACAAACTTGTTTTTATTCAAGTGCATCACGTACACATCACCGGTAGATGACTGTCTTTCGTTAGCCGCTTGACGCAGCTGATGAATAAGAATTTGATAGTCTTGTTCAAGCTTATATTCATCAATCGCCAGCTCAGCATAATAGCGCAGCCGATCTTGATATTCTTTTAAACGGAATTGGAGAAAAGACTCAAAGGTGAATGTTACATTATGAATGAAGAAGTCTTGAAGCGCCTGGCGGATAAGCAATTCTCTTGGAAGAGAAAATATTTTTTGCGGAATTTCGTCTCTCTCTCCTTCCATAATCCCCCCCATAATTTGAAGCAGCAAATCTTGCTCTTCCTCTTCCGAATAAAAAAATTGTTCTTTTAATATGTTTACCATCATCTTTTTTTCTTTCTTTTTTAAAATCACGTGCGTTAATACAGGTATCACCATGTCTTGTAAAATGGCCTCTCGATTGTATGTCTCATCAATAACTAAAAGCTGATTATTCACCAGCTTCAAGCACTGTGAACCATATGATAAAGCGCTTTGCTTCGCGCATAAAGACTCATATACAACGACTGCGTCTTCTACATATTTAAAGAATATTTTCATTCCTCATAGCCCCCCTTTGGACACGCTTTATTAATGTATATGGGGCAACATGCAAAAAAATGAGCAAGTCGTTACAAGAAATGTAAAACGACCTGCTCATCTATTTCGTTTATTCTCTCCATTCATTTCAACAGGAATGGCTAGAGACTTAATTCGTTCCATGACACGAGCGGCTTTGAGCTCTTCCTGCTCGCCTCTTTGGGTATAAGTCAAATGATGTTGAAGCTCTTTAAAATTTAAATTCGAGCTGAAAAATGTGGGCAAATTTTCGAGCATGCGGAATTGTAAAATGGTTCCGAGCACATCGTCTCGCATCCAGCTCGTTACGGATTCTGCTCCGAGATCATCAAGCATAAGAACCGGTACTTTTTTGACATACTCTATTTTCTCATTAAAGCTTTGATCTTGAAACGAACCTTTTAACTCACGCAAAAACTCCGGAACATACAGAATGGTAGATTTCACTTTCTTTTCGGCTAACGCATTGGCAATTGCTCCAAGAAAATACGTTTTTCCCACACCAAACGAACCGTGTAAATATAAGGCTTTCATTTTCTTGTTTGGCTCATATTCTCGCACAAAATCTCTTACTAGTTTAATCGCTTCAAATCTTCCCTGCTCAATTTCAATATCAGACATTGTTGCCTGTAAAATTTCTTTCGGCACGTACATACACTGAATAAAAGATTCTTGTTCTTTTCGCTCATCTTCTTGTACTTTTCTAGGACAGCGTTCATATTGCAAATCAATATTACGGCCTTTTACAACCAGCTGAGGGTGGTATCCTTTCACCATGTTGACACAGCTTTGCAGAGAAGGACACTTGTCACAGCATTTGCTTTGGTCGATAAATTCATGCATCTTCATCAGGCCTCGGTCGACCATTTGCTCATCTAACTCACGGCGATGCTCTTGCAAAAATGTTTTAACTTCAGGATTAGACAGGATACTGTTTCTTAATGCTTCTAAGCGTGCTTTAAAATCTTTTTTGTTCACTAACTGATTTAGTGAATCATTGATAGGCTTCATCTTTTTCACCTCATCTCTATCATACCTGCTTTTTATTCTTTATGCTTTTGTTTTAGCTCTTGATCTAACTGCTTGAGCTCTTCTTGTAGCTTTCGTTTTTCTTCTTCAAATCCGTCCACTTCTTTTGAAGGCTGCTTTTTCTCTTCTTTTTCTTCATCGCTCAGCCACTCTGGCACCATTTCTTTACGCACAATTTTTCGTCCGGTCGTTTTTTTATTTTGCTTTGCTTCGGTCCAGTTTTGATATTCTTTCTGTTCATTTTTAGCTAAATTCATGGCATCTTGAACAGTTTGTACCTTTTTGCGCGCCCAGTGTCCAGCAATTTTCTCTACATAGCTCTTAGATAATTTCATATCGGATCTTAGCATAACATAGTAAATTAGAACATTTACTACCCCTGGTGAAAGCTTTTGATTAAACATCACTTCTTCAATCATTTGCAAATCTGCTTTTGAAGGCTCTGCTCCCCCGGAAAACTCGATCAAAAGCTGTCGAGGAGAAGTCACTTCAAGCTGTTGAATGAGCTGCTCTTCTTTCGTCTGCGGCTGCTTTTCCTGCATAGTGCGAAGCATAGGCGGCTGAATTTGTTCGCTTAGATTTGGAAGTGCTTCTCCATTTTCAAATTGGTAAAAGGACTGTGCTGCTTTTCTAAGCAATTCAATATCAACTTGATCGTTCTCATTTAGCGAATCGAGCACCACATTTTTCATTTGAAGAGGATCGATACCATATAAAAAAGCTAGCTTTTCAATTGCTTGTTTTACTTTAGATGTAATGGACCTTTTCGAAATCATTGAATCTGTTAGGCCTGCTAAAAATAAATCAAAATCAAAGGAATCCGGGCTCATCTCAATAGAAGCACGGTTTGAAGAATCCATAAAGTCCGTTTGAGCATCAGGAGAAAATACATCCTTGCTTTCAGACTGAAAACTTGGAGCCAGCTCCGTTGCTTTAACTGATTTAAATACATCGTTAAATGAATGCGTCACATCTTTGAACGATTGGTCATCCACGAGTGAATCCGAAAAATAATTTTTTACTTTTTGAAAGATGGATTTTCCTAGTCGGTTATATAAATATACATTTAACACACCATCGTTAAAGAACTGATGGGGCGTAAGAGGAGGAATGAGCTCATAAATGAACACACGAACATCATCTTCTTCCTTAATATATGTTTTTAACAAACCAATGCCTTCTAATTTTAACCGCTCATGGTAAATAGCTTTCAAATTAATTTGCATCATCGACATTAGATGATGATGTGTAGACTCTTTTCCCCATAAACGATCTTGTTCCAGCTCGCTCCATAGCGTCATATACAAACCAAAACACGTCGTGCCCACCAGCGGCTGATAGAGCATGGTTAAAATCCTTCGGTCGTATTCCTGCAGTATGCCGTTCGAACGAACAACATAACGATCGACCGGTATCATTTCTTTCCAATGTTGTTCTTTCATGTCGTTCCCTACCTACTTTTAAAGTAATAGAAATGACAAAAAAAGAGCCTAAAGAATACTTCAATAGCTCTTTTACAGTCGTTCCTTCTTAATTAAATCTTTTAATTCATCAATAAATACATTGATGTCTTTAAATTGTCGGTATACAGAAGCAAATCGAACATAAGAGACTTCATCGATAGCAGCTAATCGCTCCATCACCATTTCTCCTACCACATCTGACTGCACCTCTGATGTACCCTGACTGCGCAGTTCTGTTTCAATATCGTGCACGGTATCTTCTAATTGTTTTAAGCTTACTTGGCGTTTTTCACACGCCTTAATTAACCCTCGAAGGATTTTGTCTTTGCTGAACTCTTCTCTCGCTCCATCTTTTTTTACAACAATTAACGGAAGTTCTTCTACTTTCTCAAAAGTTGTAAAACGATAGTGACACTCTTCGCATTCACGTCTTCTACGAATAGAGCGGCCTTCTTCTACAGGGCGCGAGTCCAGCACTCTCGTTCCATTGTAATGACAGGATGGGCACTTCATATTCTCAGCTCCAATAATAAACCTTGTTTTTCTTTTTATTTTCTCTTATACAAGTTAATTTCCATCTATGTTAGGCGGCTATTCGCCATTTATTATGATTTTTATCATCATTTCCTTTAACAAACACGATGCTGTATTAAAGGATTTGCTTTATTCCATCTTATAGAAAACAAGGCTTGAATACAAGTAAAGGAAAAGGAATTTCCCCATTTTATTTCCTGAAATTCAAAAATGATAAGGAACTTACGAAGAAAGAGGAATAAGTTTTTGATCAAAGCTCTTATAAAGCGTACGTACAAGTTCTTTGCTAAAACCAAAATCAACCGGCATCACTTTTGATTCTGTTGTAGCAGAAAAATCGATAGCGGTTTCAAGAGGACGTACGTTAATAATGGTAATCACAACAAAAGCTTTTCTTCCTTTTACAACGTTTAAGCTAATTTCTCCTCGTTCTTCATACGCAGCAAGTATCTCTATCCCTTGCATGTGCTTCAACATTTCATGCACTTGCTTAAATGCATTTCCAGCCGTTGTTTTGTAATAATGCGTTTTTAGAGTCGGATCTGAATGGTGATCGCTTGTTTCTACATGATTAGAAAATAAAGATTTAACTGCTTGTACTACCCCCATGTTGTTATCCCCTTTGTTTTTGCTTATTAAAAATTTATATACTAAAAAGAGGTGTGTAATACACCTCTTAACTTACGTAATCAATCGACACTATTAAAGTGCATTCGCTTTAGTTTGTTTTACCTGAACAGGACCCATTCCACGTGGTAATTCAATTGTTTCACGTGTCTGTGCACTTAGAGCATCTGCAATATAATCTGCTGCGATTGTAGGATCTAAATGACCACAAGTATAAACATCGATACTTGCATAACCATGCTCTGGGAAGCTGTGAATCGTTAAATGTGATTCTGAAATAATAACAACGCCACTTACACCTTGAGGTGCAAATTTATGGAACGCTACTTCGCGAACTTCCGCACCAGATTTTAAAGCTGCATCAACAAACGTTTTTTCAATATAATCAATATCATTTAACTTATCGAAATCGCATCCCCATAATTCTGAGATGACATGACGACCCATTGTTTCCATAATGATATTTCCCCCTTTAACAATTTTTAATCGTTAAACATGAAGTTCTTTCGCCATATAGCATGTTAACTACCACGGGGGAAAGTTAGTCCAAAGAGGTCCTAACCCTTTAAGTAGCCACATCACCGAAAGGTACACAAGAAGTTCACGAAACATAGTATACTTTGTTTACATTTATTTTGCAATACGTGTTTTGATTTTATTAAAGATTGTTCTTGCAGATAGACCTATACAAATTACCCCTGTATTCTCGTGAGACAGTGTGTAAAAGCTGCTAAACGACTATTAATTTTTATTAAAATTGAGGAAAATAAACACCCCTTTGCATACTTATCTTATTGCTTTTCCCTATTCTTTTGAATAAAAACAAAAAAAACAGGGCGATAGCTCCCTGTTTTTTTAAAAGCAATCAATAGCTTTCTTAGCTTACTCTTATTTTTGATCCATTACGCATTTCTGCAGCAATATATCTTACCAAATCGACTACGCGCTGAGAGTAGCCCCACTCGTTATCGTACCAAGCTAACACTTTAATTTTATGATCTTCCATTACGATCGTGGATAGTCCATCTACAATAGCTGAATGAGGATTTGTATTAAAGTCAATTGATACGAGTGGTTCCATTGTTAAATTTAAAATATTCTTTAACGGTCCTTCAGCAGCTTTAATAAACGCTAAATTAACATCTTCCATCGTCACAGGTTTCCTTACATCCACAACTAAATCGACAAGCGATACGTTCGGCGTTGGCACACGCAGCGCCATCCCGTGAAGCTTTCCTTTTAAATGAGGAAGAACTAATGAAAGTGCTTTGGCTGCTCCAGTTGTTGTAGGAATAATTGATTGAGCACACGCACGGGCTCTCCGCAAATCTTTATGCGGATTATCGATATTTTTTTGATCATTTGTATATGCGTGAACGGTCGTCATTAAACCGTTTTCAATTGTGAACGCTTCGTCTAACACCTTGACAACTGGAGCTAGACAATTTGTCGTACAAGAAGCATTAGAAATAATGTTATGCTGGTTCACATCAAACTCTCGTTCGTTTACGCCCATCACAATAGTAATATCTTCTTGTTTACCCGGTGCTGTTAATACAACTTTTTTCGCACCTGCTTCAATATGTAACTGCGCTTTTTCTCTTGAATTAAATTTCCCCGTTGCTTCAACAACTAAATCAATCCCAAGCTCTTTCCAAGGCAAATTCAGCGGATCACGTGAATTTAATAGCTGAATTCTTTTACCATTAACAATTAGCGCATCATCATCACATTTTACATCTCCATTAAACGGTCCGTGTATAGAGTCATATTTGATTAAATGTGCTAACGTTTCTGCTGGATAAGATGCATTTATTGCAATAATATCTAAATTTTCCTCTGTGATCGCTGTGCGAAACACCATTCTTCCTATTCTCCCAAAACCATTAATGGCAATACGTGCTTTCATGGCTATACCCCTCTCTATATGTGTTATACTATTTAACTTTTTATATTGAATAGTATAACATAAATATTTAAAAAGTGAATAATATTAATTTTTTTTAATAAATTATTTTAATTAAGTTTTACTATATGTATATAGCGAGAACAGATATTTAACACATTCTTTTTTAGAAGCCCTTAAATATTCACAATAAAAAAATCCGAACGAGCTTAATTCTCCCTCAAGAATCAAGCTCGTTCGGATTTTCCTTCAGCTAACATACTTTTGTCCCAGCCTCTTTAATCTAGCCATAGGGCTAATATACTTAAAAGCTGTTGTTTTGTTTCCTCTACAGGTCCGTTGTTATTGATCACCGCATCGGCTAAGGCTACTTTTTGAATCAAAGGCAGCTGTGCGTGGATACGTGCATAGGCATCCTCCGTCGAGAGATCATTACGAGATTTTAACCTTTCTAGCTGCACAGGTTCATCGACATATACAACCACTACTTTATCGACTAAATGTGTCAAATCACTTTCAAACAGCAGCGGAATATCTAATACCACAGCATCGTATCCTTCCTCGATATACCTTTCCTTTTGAGAAAGCATTTCTTTTCTTACCGCAGGGTGTACAATTGCATTCAACTTTTTACGTTGTTCCTCTTGAGAAAACACAATTTCCCCTAAAGCCGCTCGATTGATCTCCGCATTTTCGTGAAGAACGGCACGGCCGAACGTCTCTACAATTTGGTTGTATGCTTCTTTTCCTGGTTCGACGACTTCTTTTGCAATGTGGTCAGCATCGATTACTGGAATATTAATATCTCTCAGCATTCCGGTTACCGTACTTTTTCCACTAGCAATTCCGCCCGTTAATCCAATTACAATTGACATTGGCCTCTCCTTTATCGCTTTATTTAAAATCTAAAAATACCTAAAATAATAAGCAGAACTCCCGGTAAAAAGGAAAACATTTTCATCCATGATAAACGTGAAAAAACTTTGCCAAACTGTATGCCCGCACTTAAAAAAAGTGAACTCATAAGAGCTACAGCAATTGCTAAAGCATACGGCGAATAACCTAATAAAGCTGCTCCAAACCCTGCTCCAAATGCATCAAGAGATAATGCAATTCCAAGTATAAATGCTTCAATTCCATTGATGGAACCTGAATTATCTAAATCTGCTGCAATTGGTTTTTTCAATACGTTAATGACTAAGCCAATTGACTTAATTTCAATTTTCACTAATGTTTTTTCTTCTTTCACTCGAGATGAATCTGCCGGACAAAAAAACTGGTATAAAATCCACATTCCAAGTAGAACAAGAATACCTCCGCCTACTTTATTTAGTACATCCACTGAAAATAGATGCGTAAGTACCTTTCCTAAAAACATAGAAAACATTAAAGAAAATGCTGAACAACATGAAATAATAAAAATGGATTTCAGCGGGATTTTCACCTTTCGAAGTCCGTATGTCAGGCCAACGCTAAAGCTGTCAAGACTTACGGCAAAAGCAAGAATAAGTAAAGAAAATGTTATCATGATGAGAGGACTCCTTTCCTTTCTGTCTATACGTAGTATATGAAAGGAGCCCATCCATTGTTATTTTTTAGCCGGCTGACAATTTGGGCAGATATGTGTTCCTCTACCGCCTACAACAAATTTTTCAATTGGGGTACCGCACATTTTACAGGATTCGCCTTTTCTTCCGTACACGTAAAGCTGCTGCTGAAACATGCCTATTTGCCCCTGTGTGTTTACATACGTGCGAATTGTGCTGCCCCCTTGTTTCACCGCTTCTTGAAGAGTCCCTACAATTTCTTCGTACAATTTTTCATACTCTTCGTCTGTTAATTGGCTGGCCACTCGTTCAGGGTGAATCCCTGCGCGAAATAGTGCTTCGTCTACATAAATATTCCCTAGCCCAACCACGACATTTTGATCGAGTAAAACCGGCTTGATTTTTCGAGAGGTTTTGCCGATTCGCATTTTTAACTGACTTGGATTAAATGTTTCGTCAAACGGTTCAGGTCCAAGGCCAATAAGAGGAGGAAACAGATCTTCCTCACCCTTTTTAAATAAGTGCATGGTACCAAATTTCCTTACATCCCGGTATCGTAATTCTGTTCCGTCGGTGAAGTGAAAAAAGACGTGTACATGTTTATCTGGTTCTTCTGCATTTTCATGGAGAGCATATTTTCCTTCCATACGCAGATGAGAAACCATCGTATAATCATCGAGTACAATTTTCAAAAACTTACCTCTGCGTTCAACATCTCGAATGGTTTGTCCAACAAGCGCGTCACAAAACTGCTCAACTTGCTCAGGACGTTTGATAATATTAGGCCATTTAACGGTTACACGCTCAATGGTCTTACCACTGGCTAATTCAATCAACGTACGTCTGACGGTTTCAACTTCTGGTAATTCTGGCACGTTTGTCACATCCTTTTTCCACTACTTTGCTTCGTACCAAGTCTTTCCGTAAGAATAATCTACTTTCAACGGAACTTCTAGCTCTAAAGCATGCTCCATTACTTCTGGTACGATTTTCTCTAAAATTTTAATTTCTTCTTCTGGGGCTTCAAAAATCAGCTCATCGTGTACTTGAAGCAGCAGCTTAGCCTGAAGATTTTCATCTTTTAAGCGCTTATCCATTTCAATCATTGCTTTTTTAATAATGTCAGCTGCTGTCCCTTGGATAGGCGTATTCATAGCCGTACGCTCAGCGAAGCTGCGGAGGTTAAAGTTTCGGCTCGTGATTTCAGGCAAGTAACGTCGGCGGTGCAAGAGCGTTGTTACATATCCCTTTTCTTTTGCATCGCGCACAATCGTATCCATATACTCCTGCACACCCGGGAAGCTTTTTAAATAGCGTTCAATAAAAGTAGCCGCTGCTTTTCTTGTAATCCCTAAACTTTGCGATAAACCGTAATCACTGATGCCATAGACGATTCCAAAATTAACTGCTTTAGCCTGACGGCGCATATTCGACGTTACTTCTTCTCTTTCGACGTGGAACACATCCATCGCTGTTTTCGTATGAATATCTAAGTCATGCTTAAACGCGTCAATTAACTTCTCATCATCTGCAATATGAGCCAGTACGCGCAGCTCAATTTGTGAATAATCCGCCGCAAATATTAACCAATCAGGCTGTGAAGGCACGAATGCACCTCTTATTTTTTTACCTTCTTCAAGACGAATCGGGATGTTTTGCAAGTTAGGATCTACTGAGCTTAACCTTCCCGTTTGAGTTAACGTTTGATTAAAGCGGGTATGAACTTTTCCATCGCTTTCATGAATAACTTTTTTTAAACCTTCAATATACGTAGACTGTAATTTTCCTAGCTGACGGTATTGTAAAATCTCTGGGATAATATCATGGGCGCTAGCTAATTGCTCTAATACATCGGCTGATGTGGAGTAGCCTGTTTTTGTTTTCTTTATGACTGGAAGCTGCATTTTTTCAAAAAGAACAACTCCTAGCTGCTTTGGTGAATTAATATTGAATTCTTGTCCAGCGTATTCGTAGATTTTCGCTTCAATTTTTTCAAGCTTTTCTCGGAGATCTTCCCCCATTTCATCCAAATGTGCACGATCAATTTTCACCCCTTGATATTCCATATCAGCAAGGACAATGGCAAGAGGCATTTCAAGCTTTTCAAACAGCTCAAACTGTTCATTTTCAACTAATTCTTTTTCTAACAATTCTTTTAAATAAGCTACGGCGGCTGCTTTTCTTGTAACATGCTCAGCTAGCTGATCAGCTTCCGCAATGCTTCGCTTAGCTCCTTTTCCATACACAGCTTCATCTGATTGCACTTGATGGTATCCTTTTAATTTTGCAATTGTCGCTAGATCATCATTTGATTCAGCGGGATTCAAGATGTAAGAAGCAATCATTACATCATGTTCAATTCCTTTAATTTCATGCCCCGCCCATTTTAACGATACAATCGTACGTTTCCCATTAAACACCGTCTTTTTTACACGCTCATCTTCTAACCATGCTTTAAATTTAGAAGATGAAAGAGCTGTATCTTTATCGATAAAATAGTGGCCATTTTTGTTGCTGATTCCAAAACCGAGCAGCTGATTGTGATGGTAGTTTTCTTCATACCCTTCTACGATCAGAGCTGCTTCGCTTGTTAACATATCATCATGAACTTCCTGCGCTATTTCAAACGCCAGGTCTTCAAAATCTGCTTCCTCTTCTGCTGATTCACCAAATTTAGCAAGCAGAGAATTAAACCCAAGCTCTTTAAATAATGAGATGACCTTTGAAGATTCAAACCCGTCATATTTTGCATCTTCTACAGATACTTCAAGAGGCGCTTCGCAATAAATAGTTGCAAGCTTTTTACTCATGATAGCTGATTCACGATTATCTTCTAGCTTTTCTTTTAATTTTTTACCGCTGACTTGATCGATAGATTCCAATACATTTTCAACCGTTTCGAACTCTTTTAATAGCTTTAAGGCTGTTTTTTCGCCGACTCCGGGCACGCCTGGAATATTATCCGAGCTGTCCCCCATAAGGCCTTTCATATCAATAATTTGTGCAGCCGTAATACCATACTTTTCATCAATGGCTGCAGGCGTATATGAATCGACATCTGTAATCCCTTTTCTCGTAATATCTACAGTTACATGTTCTGACACAAGCTGAAGTAAATCTTTATCCCCGGAAATGACTTTTACGGCCATTCCTTTTTGTTCAGCTTGTTTTGAAAGTGTACCGATAATATCATCTGCTTCATAATCAGGCAGTTCATAGCGCTTAATTCCATACGCATCTAATAACTCACGAATAAAGGGAAACTGCTCTGAAAGTTCAGGAGGCGTCTTCTGTCTGCCTCCTTTGTATTCTGTAAATGTTTTGTGGCGAAACGTTGTTTTCCCTGCATCAAAAGCCACCAGTAAATGCGTTGGCTTCTCTTCCTCTAAAATACGTGTCAGCATTGTAGTAAAGCCGTATATGGCATTTGTATGTATTCCTTTATCATTGTTTAAAAGCGGCAAAGCAAAAAATGCACGGTAGGCAATACTATTCCCGTCAATTAATACTAGTTTTTGTGTCATTCATGTTCCTCCATTTCGCTCTCTTCTTATCTTACCTTTATTTTAGCAAACAATAAGCTTTAAGGACAAAAAGTACTCTTGAATTCAACGTTTTATTTTCATGTGGTGATAAGATCTGCACGTCATAAAATAAAAACACCGCCTAGTTATTTTAGGCGGTGTAGCATGTGAATGGATAGAAATCGTCAAAAAGAATCGGCGAAAATAGCACGGTTAAAGCTATTTTCGCCTTACACATTGGCTCCTTGGATGAAGGGGTTTCCATGAAAAATTGTATCAATTAATTATTAAGCTACATTAAATAAATTGTAAAAGGAACGTAAACATTTTACATCTGCGGCAAATACTTGTGCAGCTTCACCGAAAAAGTTGTCCCTTTATTGACTTCACTTTTCACTTCAATTTCCCCTTTATGAGCTTCAACGAGATGTTTAACAATTGCTAATCCAAGACCTGTTCCTCCAGAATTACGGCTTCTTGCTTTGTCTACTCTGTAAAAGCGCTCAAAAATACGTGAAATTTCATCAGAATCAATACCGATACCTGTATCTTGAACATGAACCGTAATCGTTTCTTCTTCCTCTTCAAGCGAAACGTGAACAGTTCCTCCAGGCATTGTATACATGAGCGCATTGCCGATTAAGTTAACAAACACTTGCATAAGGCGCTGACTGTCACCATCAATCCACGCTTCTTCAGGAAGCGTATCTAACGTTAGCGTGATTTCTTTTTCAGTCGCTCGGTTTGATAGCACTGTCGTCACTTCGTAAAGAAGCGTATTCAGATCTACTGAATGAATGCTTAGTTTAAACCCTTGCTGTTCAACTTTAGACAAATCTAAAAGATCTTGAATCAAGCTCTCCATGCGCTGACTTTCCGTTAAAATGATAGATAGAAACTGCTGACGCAGCTGTGGATCTTCCATAGCACCGTCTAACAATGTCTCACTAAACCCTTTTATAGACGTAATAGGAGTTTTTAGTTCATGAGACACATTCGCTACAAAGTCACGGCGAACTTGTTCTAGTTTTTTCAGCTCGGTAATATCATGGAAAACAAGCACAATGCCTTTCCATTCATCGTTTAAGCCAATAATCGGCGCTCCGTAAACATCAAAATATCTTCGTTCAATATTTAAAGGCAGAACCACTTGTTTTCGAACCTTTACTTCCGTCATAAATATTTTTTCCACAAGCTTAATGATTTCTTTATGCTCAAATACCTCGTAATACAAATGATAAAGGAAGTCATCCGGATGTATATGAAACTGCTCTTTATAAGCTCGATTCACTAAATTTATATAGCCTCTACTATCGATAAGAAGCATGCCGCTTCCCATATTTTCAATTAGCGTGCGCAGCCTGTCCTGCTGCATTTCTTGATTAGTGATAGACTCTTGCAGATTACGAGCAAGTGCGTTAATAGACTGACTCAGCATCCCTGTTTCATCTACATAATCTTCATATGTACGAGCTTTATAATTCCCTTTTGCAAGTTCCATAGCCACCTTGGTTGCCGATTCAATAGGACGGGTATAGCGTCCCATAATCTTTACACCTAAGAGTAAAATCACAATCAAAGCTAGACCTAAGCTTCCAATAAGAAGGCCCCAAATTTGCTGATTTACTTGTTTTAATGAATCAAACGATGTACTCAGCACAACAAATCCCTCTTGCTTACCTTCTATAATAAGCGGGATACCATAGTAATATAAGTCGTAATCTTCTTTAATTTGATCAAAGCTTTTTTTACTGTTTAACTGCTTTTTTAATACTTGTTGGATTACGATACTTTTTTCGATTCTTTGCTGCTTGCTACCTGGATTTGAGTCAACTAATATTTTTCCGTCTTTTTGAACGATAGTCGTTCGTACACTTAGCGAATGGCTGATTTGATCAACTTTAGATTTTAAAGCAGGACTTGTGATACCTTCTTCGCTAATGTACATTTCTACAAGCTTTGCCTCTTTTTCCATTCGCTCTTGAAACGTCTGAAAATAAAAGTTTTTAAACAACTGTCCCAGCAGCAGGCCAAGACCTACTAATACAATAATAATAAGTACTAATAGAGCCAAAAGTAGCCTTGAACGAAATTTATTCATCTACCTTTGGTTCCTCCAGCTTATATCCTAATCCTCTAATCGTTTTTATATAAACAGGTTTTCGCGTGTTATGTTCAATTTTCTCACGCAAATGGCTGATGTGCACATCTACAATTCGCGTATCTCCGGCAAAATCATAATTCCACACTGCACTTAGCAGCTGATCACGAGTTAATACCCGTCCTTTGTATTTTGCCAAATATAATAATAACTCGAATTCTTTCGGAGTAAGCTCAAGCTGCTCTTGATTAAAGTAGGCCTCATAATGATCTGGAAGAATTTTTAAATCACCAATCATGATGCGTTCGCCATCTTCCTCTTGTTCATTTTCCTGAGCAATAATTTGTGTTCTGCGTAAAATGGCTTTTACACGCGCTACTACTTCTCGAGGGCTAAATGGTTTCGTCATGTAATCATCTGCCCCAAGCTCTAGCCCTAATACTTTGTCGAACTCATCGTCTTTTGCAGTTAACATTAAAATAGGCGTCATCACTTTTTGCTGACGAAGCTTTTTACAAACTTCAATTCCATCCATCTTAGGAAGCATCAAGTCTAACACAATTAAATCCGGTTTTCCTTCTAGTGCCTTGTTGTATCCTTCTTCCCCGTCTTCAGCTGTTTCTACTGTAAAGCCAGCTTGTTGTAAATTATATTGTAATAATGTTGAAATTGATTGTTCATCATCTACGACTAATAATTTCTTACTCATATTAACGATATAAGCCTCCATCTAGTTAAATTAAACCGCAGCTTCATCCAAATGATATTATTTTCTATTTATCTTCTCTTATCATACAATGTTTTAGCCTCGTTCTCCAATATATTTCAACATTTTCAGAAAATATGGTCAAAGAGTTTCTTCTATATTTATAAATATTTAAGGCGTTTTAAAAATTTTCAAAGTCGTGTGTCTCTACTGATGGAAGTCTAAACGGCGGATACACAAGAAACCTTGCCGTTACTACTTTCTCTTTTTGCTCATTGACCGCTTCCACCTCAATCCTAACAGTTTTAGAAGAAACATCTACCTCTGTGACTTCAAACAAAAATTCAATCGTACTATAATGATGAATTTTTTTGGGGAAGGCAACCGTATGTTCTGCAACATGGCTTCCAGGTCCGGGCAAGTACTTTGAAATGGCTGCTGTCATAATACCGGTAATCATAATACTTGGCACAATAGGTTTCTTAAAAGGTGTCTGAGATGCGTAATCATGCTGAATGTATAAAGGGTTAGAATCATTTGTCAGCCCTAAGTACAATAAGATATCCTTATCTTCAATTCGTTCAGTTAGCGTTAATTTTTCTCCAACTTTGATATCTTCAATACTTCGGCCTATTTTTTGTTTTTTACCTAATACCATCATCATTCCACCTTTTGTATAAAGTAATAGCTTTTCTTTCTCCATATACAAGAAAAATTCGAGGTTTCCCCCGAATTTTCCTTGTGACTATTGTTTGAATATTGATAAAAACCTATACTCAAACCTATTTTATTGTATTAAGCTAATACACCCATGACAGTTTTAACTGATTTTGCTGATTGATCTAAAGAAGCTTTTTCAGAATCAGTCAGTTCTAATTCAATTACTTGCTCAATTCCTGCAGCTCCTAATACGGTCGGAACACCTAAGTAGATGCCGTTATAACCATACTCACCCTCTAGGTAAGCAATCGCTGGTAAAATGCGACGCTGATCTTTTAAGATCGCTTCTGTCATTTCAACTAAAGAAGCAGCAGGCGCGTAGTATGCACTTCCGTTACCTAATAAGTTAACGATCTCGCCGCCGCCTTTGCGTGTTCGTTCAACAATTGCTTCAAGGCGCGCTTTTGGAATAAGCGTTTCAAGAGGAATACCGCCAGCATATGAGTAGCGTACAAGAGGTACCATATCATCGCCATGTCCACCAAGTACAAAACCTGTGATATCTTTTACTGAAATGTTTAACTCCTGCGCTACGAACGTACGGAAACGTGCAGAATCTAATACGCCTGATTGACCGATTACGCGGTTTTTAGGAAAGCCAGATTCTTTAAATACTGTGTACGTCATAGCATCTACCGGGTTTGTTAACACGATAATATGACAGTTTGGTGAGTATTTAACAACTTCTTGAGTAACAGACTTCATGATCTTTTGGTTCGTTGTTACTAAATCATCGCGACTCATACCTGGCTTGCGCGCGATACCAGCTGTAATAATGACAATGTCAGAATCAGCTGTGTCTTCGTAGTTGGCTGTTCCTGTAATGTTAGCGTCAAAGCCTTGTACAGGACTTGCTTCTAACATATCCAGCGCTTTGCCTTTAGCTGGATTTTCTAATTGCGGAATATCAACTAATACAACATCAGCTAATTCTTTTTGACCAATTAAAAAAGCAGTTGTAGCTCCTGTAAAGCCCGCTCCGATAACAGATACTTTTTTACGCATATTTGCCATTATAATTCCTCCCCTAAATGAATAGCTATTAAACTGTTACTTGTTTTCCTAGATTGCTAATTAATTCATCAGCGAACTCTGAACACTTCACTTCTGTTGCACCATCCATTAAACGTGCGAAATCATATGTTACTACTTTTGAAGCAATTGTTTTTTCCATTGATTTCATGATTAAATCCGCTGCTTCGTTCCAGCCAAGGTGTTCAAGCATTAACACACCTGATAGTAATACAGAAGATGGGTTTACTTTATCTAAACCAGCATATTTAGGTGCTGTACCGTGAGTTGCTTCAAAGATAGCATGTCCAGTTTCATAGTTGATGTTTGCTCCTGGAGCAATTCCGATACCACCAACTTGCGCCGCTAACGCATCTGAAATGTAATCTCCATTTAAATTCATTGTTGCTACTACATCGAATTCACGTGGACGAGTTAAAATTTGTTGTAAGAAGATATCTGCAATTGAATCTTTTACAATAATTTTTCCTGCTGCTTCCGCTTCTGCTTGAGCTTTGTTTGCAGCCTGCGCACCTTCTTTTTCAACGATGCGGTCATATTGTGCCCAAGTAAATACTTTATCACCGAATTCTTTTTCAGCTAACTCATAGCCCCAGTTTTTAAATGCGCCTTCTGTATATTTCATAATGTTTCCTTTGTGTACAAGCGTCACAGACTTGCGGCCTTGTTCAATTGCATAGTTGATTGCTGCACGCACAAGACGCTCTGTTCCTTCAGAAGAAATAGGCTTAATACCTAACCCAGAAGTTTCAGGGAAACGGATTTTATTTACGCCTAATTCCGTTTGTAGGAACGAAACAAGCTTTTGTACTTCTTCAGAACCCTTCGCATATTCAATACCAGCATAAATATCTTCAGTATTTTCACGGAAGATAACCATATCTGTATCTTCAGGGCGCTTAATTGGAGAAGGTACGCCGTCAAAGTAGCGAACAGGACGTAAGCATGTGAATAAGTCTAATTCTTGACGCAATGCCACGTTTAGAGAACGAATGCCACCGCCTACTGGTGTTGTTAATGGTCCTTTGATTGCAATTATGTATTCGCGAATTGCATCTAACGTTTCTTCCGGTAACCATTCGCCAGTTTGATTAAATGCTTTTTCACCTGCTAATACTTCTTTCCAAACGATTTCTTTTTCACCATTGTATGCTTTTGCAACCGCTGCTTCTAATACGCGAGAAGCTGCTGCCCAGATATCCGGACCAATTCCGTCACCTTCGATAAATGGAATAATTGGGTTATTTGGTACGTTTAACACGCCGTTTGCTACAGAAATTTGTTCACCTTTTGTCATGAGAATGACCTCCTTAAAAAATTTGTCTACTTTCACTTATGGAAAAGTGCTCAACGAACGTGAGCACCTTCGTCACATTGTTTAGCTGCGCTCTTCAAGCGGAATGTACGTTTGTTTTCCAGGACCGATATAATCAGCTCTTGGACGAATCAAACGATTGTTTGAATACTGCTCTAAAATGTGAGCAATCCATCCTGATACGCGGCTCACGGCAAAGATCGGAGTAAATAGATCGTGATCAATGCCTAAGCTGTGGTATACAGAAGCTGAATAGAAATCAACGTTTGGCGGAAGCTTTTTCTCGCCTGTTACGATCTCTTCAATTTTCACTGACATATCGTATAGCGTTGTATCTCCTGCTTGTTTGGTAAGTTTTTCAGACATTTCTTTCAAGTGCTTGGCACGAGGATCACCCTGCTGATACACACGATGTCCAAATCCCATAATCTTTTCTTTTTTCGCGAGCTTTTCGCGAATGTAAGGTTCTGCGTTTTCAACTGTTTGAATGTCAGACAACATTTTCATAACAGCTTCATTCGCTCCCCCGTGAAGAGGACCCTTTAACGCTCCAATAGCGGCTGTAATTCCTGAATAAATATCAGATAATGTTGCCACACAGACACGAGCTGTAAAAGTTGAAGCATTTAGCTCATGGTCAGCGTGTAAGACAAGTGCCTTATCAAATGCCTCTACTTGGATATCAGTTGGCTCTTCGCCGGTTAACATATATAAAAAGTTAGCGGCAATGCTATAGTTTTCGTTTGGCTCAATTGGCTCTAATCCGTTACGGACTCTTGAAAAAGCCGTTACCACCGTTGGTAATTGTGCTTGCAAACGAACAGCTTTGCGATAATTTGCTTCTTCATCCATTAAATCAGCTTCAGGATCGTACAACCCCAATAGTGATACGACTGTTCTTAAAGCTGCCATTGGATGAACATCTTGAATTGGATAAGTTTTGAAATGATCTAAGACTTCTTGGGGTAATTTAGCGTTTTCTGCTAGTAATCTAGAAAACACAGATAATTCTTCTTTGTTAGGTAATTTTCCGTGCCATAGTAAATACACCACTTCTTCAAATGTTGCATAATTCGCTAAATCATCAATATTGTAGCCTTGATATGTTAAAGTGTCATCAATAATTGAACTTACTGCTGACGTTGTAGCGACTACCCCTTCTAGACCTCGAGTTGCTGTCATAAATCTCCACTCCTTTACAGAAAAAATTCCCCATACCTTTCTGTGTAAAACGTGAAAAACAAAATTGAGCCTCTGCTCAACTAGACATTAAATGATATACGAAGCGCCTCTTTTGAATATATATCTTGGAAGAACATTCCTTCACCCCACGTAAAGAAAATGCTTACATTTCCATTTGTTTCAATAACACACAAAATCAAAACATCTGCATGTGTCATTGCTTTGTTACAGCCCTATAGGTAAAACATACAATTGTATGTAAAAAGATGCGGCCTCAAAATATATTATAAACAATTATCTGACTTTTGTGAATCAAAAGAGAGAAGAAATTTTAAAAAAATTATTATTATACAAAAATTTCTACGAAAAAAGTTCAGTTAATTTCATAAATAAATAAGCGATTCCAGCACCGATTAACGGACCTACTGCTACCCCTTGAAACAGCGCCACAGCAAGAATTGTGCCAAAAACTAAAGCGGTCGTAATATGCGGATCATCTTCCAAGAGTGTAAGTCCATATTTAGCAATAATTGCTACAGCAATTCCTGCTCCTAGAGCAATCCAGGCATAAGAAGATTTCACAGCTTCTCCTAATTGTTTGAACCCTATGTCTCCTGTTGCAATTGGCACAAGAACGGCAATTGTAATAACCGTTACTCCAATATTAATTCCTTTTGATTGTAGAAACGGAAAAACTTTACCGTCTAACCCGATTAATTTTAAAATAAGTAAAAATGCAACTGCAATGATTAATGATTGATTTTTAGCCACTAATCCAATTACGAGTAAAACAGCTAAAAAAAGCATGGGTTGTGAGAACATTTTATTCATCCTTTCTTTTTTTATTGTGATAAATCTAAAGCGTATTACGTAAATATTTTATGAGTAGCTTTTTCTTTTGTTGACTATCGTTTACAAGGAGGCCTCTATTTATTGTGTACAAGCTTCATTTACATCGACTATTTCGCTTAGCTTGTGTGTTGGTAATTATTGCAGCATCTATATTTCTTAGTTATTATGTCTCTTCTCTCATATATCCATTTATTATCGCTTGCTGCATCGCTTTTTTCATAAATCCTATGGTTAATCTATTTGAATTGAAGCTGCGTTTACCCCGCTACTTAGCTGTTTTACTATCAATGGTTCTTATCTTCTCTCTTTTGGCCGGACTTATTACGTTACTTATCACAGAAATCATTGCAGGAAGTACGTATTTAGCGAAAGTTGTTCCCACAAATTTCAAAGAAGTGGTCATATTTATTGAAAATATTGCTACAGAACAAATACTTCCGTTTTATGAACGCATTACTTCTATGTTTAATAACTTAAATACCGGTCAGCAAGCAACTATTTTATCGAACATTAAAGGCGTAGGCAACCATATCGCTCAAACGGTGGGTGATTTTTTGCAAAATGTATTGCAAAGCATCCCAGTACTTTTATCCGTATTGCCTAATGCAGCTACTGTGATTATTTTTTCATTACTGGCTACTTTTTTTATTAGTAAAGATTGGTACAAGCTGATGACTAAAAGCAGCGTGTTTATTCCTAAAAAAGTAAGGGAAAATGGACAGACAGTTGTTGTGGAGCTTAAAAATGCACTGTTTGGTTTTATTAAAGCTCAGCTTACGCTTATTTCGATTACCACAATCATCGTTCTTTTTGGTTTACTTGTTCTTAGGGTTGATTATGCTATTACAGTCGCTTTATTGATTGGCTTGGTAGATATTCTTCCTTACCTCGGAACAGGACTGGTTTTTGTTCCTTGGATGATTTATGCCTTTGCAACAGATAACGTGTCATTTGCTGTAGGGCTTTCGGTCTTATATGCTGTAGTACTTGTGCAGCGACAAATTATGGAACCAAAAATTTTGTCATCAAGCATTGGTCTTGATCCTCTCGCTACATTAATTGCTTTATTTGTAGGATATCAACTGATTGGATTTTTCGGATTAATAGTTGGCCCTGTTATTCTTGTTATTCTAAAAACACTTCATACAACGGGGGTTTTTAAAGAAACGTGGCAATTTATTATAGGAAAATGAAAAAGCGTGTGAAAGAAGCTTCTTTCACACACTTTCTAGTTAACGAATAATCGTCATTCGATTACGTCCTTGAAAAAATCTTCTTAGCCACGTTAAAAGAAAAGGCTTAACGATTCTGCGTGTAAACGGCAGCAAAAAGATAAAGCCTACAACATCTGTCAAGAAGCCTGGAAACAGCAGAAACAGTCCGCCAAATAGTACACACATACCATCAAGGATTTCACCGCTTGGAACATGTCCCTGGCTCATCTGGCGCTGTGCTTTTTGAAAAAGAGATGTTCCTTGTTTTTTCGCTAGAAACGCACCAATAAAACTGGTAGCAATAATCAGTAAAAATGTTGACATTACACCAATGAGATGACTTGAATAAATCAAAATCATTACCTCAACAGCAGGTACAATAAGAAGGAGCGGAAGGAGCTTCCTCACCATCATCACCTCTTCGCTTATTGAATTGCCTAAACAAAAAGAGAAGGATTCCCCTTCTCTTTTTTCTATCATCTACGTGTTCTTACAGTACGCTTGCGTGTCCGTTGTATACAACACCACGTGAAGCATCAACTGTAATATCTTGATCTTCTGAGAATACGCTTGTTGCGTTTTCTACGCCTACAATGACAGGAATGCTTAAGTTTAACCCTACTACAGCTGCATGGCTTGTTAGACCGCCTTCTTCTGTAATAAGAGCCCCTGCTTTTTCGATTGCACTGATCATATCGCGATCTGTGCTGTTTGTAACAAGGATAGCACCTTCAGTCATTTTTGCATTTGCTTCTTCAGCAGTTTTAGCAATAACTACTTTACCAACTGCTGCTTTACGACCAATTCCTTGTCCTTTAGCAAGAACGTCACCTACAACTTGAACTTTCATTAAGTTCGTTGCACCTGATTCTCCAACTGGAACACCAGCTGTAATAACCACTAAGTCGCCGTGTGCTACAACGCCTGTTTTTACTGCATCATTTACAGCGTGATCTAACATATCGTCAATTGTGTTTACGCGCTCACCAACAACTGGTGTAACACCCCATACTAGAGACAGACGACGTGCAACAGAATCGTTTGCTGCAACAGCTACGATTGGAGATTGCGGACGATATTTAGAAACGATTTTCGCTGTATAACCACTTTCTGTTGGCGCTACGATTGCACTAGCGTTTAAGTTAAGCGCTGTGTGTACAACAGATTGTCCAATTGCATCTGTAATAGATGGTCCAACTTGCTTGCTGCGCTGTTGTAAAATCTCAGAGTAGTTTAGAGCTTGCTCAGCACGAGAAGCGATTGAATGCATTGTTTGTACAGCTTCAACTGGGTAAGAACCTGCAGCTGTTTCACCAGATAACATAATTGCATCTGTACCATCAAAGATAGCATTGGCAACGTCACTTGCTTCCGCACGAGTCGGGCGCGGGTTGCGTTGCATTGAATCAAGCATTTGTGTAGCTGTAATAACTGGTTTGCCAAGCGCATTACATTGTTTGATTAGATCTTTTTGTACTAATGGTACTTCTTCAGCAGGAATTTCTACTCCTAAGTCACCACGAGCAACCATTAAGCCGTCTGAAACTTCAAGAATTTCTTTGATGTTATCTACGCCTTCTTGGTTTTCGATTTTTGAAATGATTTGAATGTGAGCTGCATTGTGTTTTTCTAGTAGTTCACGAATTTCCAATACATCAGATGCGCGACGCACGAAAGAAGCAGCGATAAAATCAATGCCTTGTTCGATACCGAATACAATATCGTTTGCATCTTTTTCAGTGATACCAGGAAGGTTTACACTTACGTTTGGCACGTTTACACCTTTTTTATTTTTTAATGTACCAGGGTTAAGTACTTTTGTTTTGATTTCACCATCAGTTTTATTGATGTCTAGTACTTCAAGACCGATTAAACCGTCATCTAAAAGGATTTTTGATCCTACGTGTACGTCATCAATTAGACCTGGATATGTAATTGAGAATTTTTCAGTTGTTCCCACTACTTCTGTCATAGACACAATGATTTCAGAGCCTTCTTCTAACTCAATTGCACCATTTTCCATTGTGTTTGTACGAATTTCAGGTCCTTTTGTATCAAGTAAGATACCTACTGTTTTACCTGTTTGTTTCGCAGCTTCACGAATGTTAACAATACGTGCGCCGTGCTCTTCAAAGTCACCGTGAGAGAAGTTTAGACGACAAACGTTTAAGCCTGAGTTAATTAGTTCAACTAATTTTTCTACACTTTCACTCGCTGGTCCAATAGTACATACAATTTTAGTTTTACGCATTCAAATTTCCTCCTATATATTTACTATTTACTCTTTAGGTAAAGCAAATAGCTATTTCTTTTACTAACCTTTTACTAGCAGGCTGTGAACAAGTATTGTGTTGCCTTACCTTGTCCACCTTGCTTTACGTGTAACTTATGAAATACCTACGTAGCGCTGAATCAAATAGCAAACAAATACACAGCACTTTAACGATGAATTTCTTCATCGTTTGCTTCATATTTTACTATTCCCTGCAATTCATACAGCAATACTTGCTGCCTGGTTTGTCTTATATATCTCACGTTTTAGAGAAAAGACAAACGCTCGCACAGCTGCCAATAACCATAGGAAATTAAAAAAAACACTCTTTTTTCTACTTCTACTTAAAGGTTTTTGCTGTCTATAAAATACCACGAAGAACTTGTAAACACAATAGAGAAGGGCTATACAAACAGCATAAAAACGCGCACCCTTATTTTTCAAGAGTGCACGTTTCTTTATTTTATAGTAATGGCATCGTTTTCAGCTGCAAATTGTCCGATTTTTTTGTATTTTAAATAACGCTCTTCCACTAGCTCGTCTTTTGATAAATTAAGCAGCTCTTTTAATGATTTCTTGATAACGCCCTCCATGTATCCAGCTTGTGCATCGATATCCCGGTGCGCTCCGCCTTTTACCTCTGAAACCACTTCATCTACAATACCAAGTTCTTTCAAATCTGGTGCTGTAATCTTCATCGTTTCAGCTGCTTTTTTCGCAAGAGAAGAATCTTTCCAAAGAATGGCTGCCGCTCCTTCTGGAGAAATAACTGAATACGTGGAGTTCTCAAGCATATGAAGGTGATTTCCTAAACCTAATGCTAAGGCTCCTCCGCTTCCTCCTTCTCCAATCACAATGCAAATAACGGGTACAGTTAAGCCAGCCATTTCGAAAAGGTTTTTCGCAATAGCTTCACTTTGTCCACGTTCTTCTGCCGCTTTCCCTGGATAAGCTCCTTTTGTATCAATAAAGCAAATAATTGGGCGGTTAAATTTCTCCGCTTGCTTCATTAAACGCAGCGCTTTACGGTAGCCTTCTGGATGAGGCATACCAAAATTACGACGAATATTTTCTTTCGTATCTTTACCTCTTTGATGTCCAATCACCGTAACAGGCACGCCATTAAACTTGGCAATTCCTCCTACGATTGCTTCATCATCTCCATAAAAGCGATCTCCATGACACTCTAAAAAGTTTGTAAACAAGCGAGAAATATAATCGAGTGTTGTAGGACGTTCAGGATGACGCGCAATTTGAACACGGTTCCACGGGCTTAGATGGTTGTAAATATCGTTTTCTACTTTTTCTAAGCGATTTTCCAACTTATCAATTTCGCTAGATAAATCCACTTCTGTATTTTTAGCAAACTCTTTAAGCTCTGCAATCTTGTTTCGCAACTCAACAATTGGACGTTCAAATTCTAATTCGCTTACCACTCGATGTCACCTCCTGCTACGTGTATATCTAAAATAGTTGTTAACGTTTCTTTTAAATCATGACGGTCAATAACTCCGTCTAGCTGACCATGCTTCAACAGAAATTCCGACGTCTGAAAATCTTCTGGAAGCTCTTCTCTAATTGTCTGTTCAATAATACGTCTTCCAGCAAAGCCAATTAACGCGCCAGGCTCGGCTAAATTATAATCGCCTAGCGAAGCAAAGCTTGCTGATACTCCTCCTGTAGTAGGATGTGTCATAATCGAAATGATTAAGCCGCCTTCATCACTGAACATTTTAAGAGCTGCGCTAGTTTTAGCCATTTGCATCAAGCTCAGAACACCTTCTTGCATACGTGCACCGCCTGAAGCTGTGAAAATAAGGAATGGAACATGCATTTCCTTCGCTTTTTCAATGGCGCGAGTAATTTTCTCGCCGACTACAGAGCCCATGCTTCCCATACGGAAGTGTGAATCCATAACAGCAACTACTACTTTAATGCCTTCAATATCTCCTTCACCCGTAACAATCGCTTCACTCAAATTAGTTTTCTCACGATCTTTTTCGAGCTTTTCAAGATAATCAGGGAACCCAAGAGGATTTTCTGACGTCATATCTTTGTCGTATTCAACAAACGTTCCGCTGTCGATTAAGCTTTCGATACGCTCTGGTGCTGTCATTTGATGATGATATCCACAGTTTAAGCATACTTTTAAGTTTTTATTTAACTCTTTCGTATACATTATTTTTTTACACTTTTTACACTTGGTCATAATTCCTTCAGGTACATCTTGTCTCATATGCTCAGAAGGAATCGTAGCATATTTTCGTTTTTTTGGAGTTTTTGTGTTTTTTGTAAATAAATCTCGTAACAAGGTGTAACCTCCTTTTGGTTCTTTTCTTTATCATAAGAACCTTTATTCTTCCTCTTCTTCTACTATTTACAAGTTGTGAAAATCCGCCTCAAATACAAATCAAGTGACGGATAGACAAAAATTGGACGAATTGTTCGCTTCACTTTATTAGTTACTATTTACTTTACTAGATGACTGTTTGATTTTGTGTAGAAAGATGGCATGTCTCTTTCGACAAATTCCTTCTTTCACACTTGTTTGTAGCACTGATGGTGAAGATTTAATACAGCTGCTTCATCTTTTTTAGCTAACGCCTCTACTAATTCACTTATCAGAGTGTCGCTTGGCGCTGAGTTTTGTTGAAAAGTTTGAGAAAAACGGCAAATAATCAGCCAGATTCGGTGTAATAGCCGATTAGGCTGCAAAGAAAACAAATAGTCAAACAAGTTCTTCAAACAATCGTCATTCTGCTTTTGAACTGCTTTCGAAACATTGATTTCGTCCTGTTCCGCTAAAACAAAATACAAACAGCTCTTTTCAAGAATATATCTCGTCTGAATTAAATCTGATTTTGTTTTACCGTCTTGTACTAAAAAAGTAGCTAATAAATCAATAAATTGATGATCCCCTACTTCTTTAATAAACGTACCTTCACCTCTTCTAGTTTCAATCAACCCAATTAGCTCTAACGCTCTGAGCGCTTCTCGAACGGAAGAACGTCCTGCGCCTAACCGTTCAGAAAGCTCTCGTTCTGACGGGATTTTATCCCCCGTAGTTAAACGATCGTCTTCCATTAGCTGGCGAATTTGTTTTAGAATTTCTACATATACTTTTGAACGTTCATTCTTCAAGTTTACTACCACTCACTTTACATTACTTTAACAGGCATGCTTGAAGCATCATGCCTGTCAAAGAACAGTTGATGTAACCTTATTCAATAATCGCTAAGCGACGTGTGTTTTCAGCTACGGTTTCTGGCTTTACTTTTATTCGGGCAACCCCTGTTTCCATAGCTGCTTTTGCAACAGCGGCGGCTACTGCCGGAGCCACTCGTGCATCAAATGGACCTGGAATCACATAGTCTGTATTCAAGTCCTCTTCCGTAATTAAATTAGCAATGGCCTCAACTGCAGCCATTTTCATTTTTTCATTAATATGAGTAGCACGCACATCTAGTGCACCTCGGAATATCCCCGGAAACGCTAAGACATTGTTCACTTGATTAGGAAAATCAGAACGTCCGGTGCCGATTACTTTCGCGCCAGCTTTTTTAGCTTCTTCTGGCATAATTTCAGGCACGGGATTTGCCATTGCAAAAATGATTGGGTCTGGATTCATCTTTCCAATCATCTCCGGTGTGAGTGCTCCTTCAACCGAAACTCCAATAAATACGTCAGCTTCTTCTAAAGCATCAGCTAACGTACCTTCTACTTTGCTTCGATTTGTATAGGCTGCAACTTCATCTTTTATACGGTTCATGCCGTGAGGACGCTTGTCATAAATCGTTCCTTTGGAATCACACATAATGATATCGCGCACTCCATAGCTGTATAATAATTTAATAATAGCAATGCCAGCAGCTCCTGCTCCATTCGCTACCACTTTGATTTGTGACATCTTTCTTCCTGTCAGCTTCAGGGCATTAAGAAGACCCGCTACCGTAACAATAGCCGTCCCATGCTGATCATCATGAAAAACCGGGATATTTGTTTCCTTTTTCAACCGCTCTTCAATTTCAAAACAGTTAGGAGCCGCAATATCTTCTAAATTAACGCCTCCAAAAGTAGGTTCTAGCAATTTAACAGTTTCTATAATTTTGTCCACATCTGTCGTGTTTAAACAAATTGGGAATGCATCTACGCCGGCAAAACTTTTAAAAAGGACAGCTTTCCCTTCCATTACTGGCAGAGCAGCTTCAGGACCTATGTTGCCCAAGCCCAATACGGCAGTGCCATCAGATACAACAGCTACCATATTTCCTTTCATCGTATATTCATATACATTGTTTACATCATCATATATTTCTTTGCAAGGTTCTGCTACACCAGGGGAATAAGCAAGGCTTAAATCCTCTGCGTTTCGAACAGGAATTTTGGACTTTGATTCTAGTTTACCTTTGTTAATGCGGTGCATATGCAATGCTTCTTCACGTAAAGACAATGAATTTCACTCCCAATAAACAAAATGATAACAAATACTGCGCCTGAACCATGTTCTTTCCCACACTCATATGATGTTATAAATCTAATTGCATTTCATTTCAAGAAAAACGCATCTAATTCGTATATTTCATAAAAAAACGGTGGTCAGACCACTTTTTTAACTATTTTACCATATAACATCACATGAAATCTGTAAAGACTATATCTTCTTGAACACAACGTGCTTCTCTCCTAGCATTGTTTTTAAAGTTTTTATTAACTCGTCGCTTCGTTCAATAGAATAGTGAACGGGAAGCTTGACCAATTGACGTTCTGCCTCATAATAAATTTTCACGGGGATTTTCCCTCTATGAGACTTAAAATGCTGGTAAATAGTATGAAGCAGCTTTTCTGTACCTTGCTTTGTTTCTATACGTAAGTATAATTCTTCCGACGGTAGTTTTTGAACCGCCTCGCTAGCAGCTTCAGCACGTTGACAAACAATTTGCTGCTGCCCATTTCTTTCATCTATTTTTCCTTGTATCAGTAAAACCTTCCCTTGTTCAAACAGCGGACGATTCTGCTCAAATACCCGAGGAAACGCAACAACTTCTCCTTCTCCACTTTCATCCGTGATGCGTAAAAAGGCCATTTGCTCTCCTTTTTTCGTTCGAATGACGCGAATTTCCAACACAAATACTAAAAGAGAGACCGCTTTTCCTGAAGCGTATTCTCTCATATCGTGAAGAGAAACAACAGAATAAAAGGAATTCAGTGCTTCATACTGAGAAGCAGGGTGGCTTGATAAATAAAAACCTAGCATATCTTTTTCATACTGAAGCCGATCTTCTATTTTCAGCTCCTCTTTTTCCATATATTTAGGCTTTAACGAAAATTCATCTCCAAATCCAAAGTCATCATCTGGGAGTACCAAGCTGGCATGTTCAAATGCTACATCAATCGTTGCTAATAAAGTAGCTCGATTTTCTCTAAACTCATCAAAGCCTCCGGACAGAATCAAAGCTTCAAGGGCCTTTTTATTCACAGCTTTTTGTGAAACACGTGCACAAAAATCAAATAAGTCTTCAAATCTTTTTTTCTTTCGCTCTTCTGTTATTTCCTGCATAGCTGCTGCACCAATATGTTTAATGGCTGCAAGGCTATACCTTATACTTTCACCTTCTACGTTAAACGAATACATGCTTTTGTTAATAGAAGGTGGGAGAACTTGTATTTTTTTTCTTTTTAGTTCATTAATATATTGAGCAATTTTTCCTTCATTTCCAATAACGCTCGTTAATAAAGCTGAAAAGAACTGTAGCGGGTAATGTGCTTTCAAATAAGCTAACTGATAGGCTACCATACTGTAAGCAACGGCATGGCTTCGGTTGAAGCCATAATCAGCAAAGCGCACAATAAGGTCATATACTCGATTAGCAACGGATAGGTCATATCCTTTCTTTTCGCTTCCTTGAACAAAATGAGCTCGTTCACGATCAAGCACTGCACGCTCTTTTTTACTAACTGCTCTTCTCAACAAATCTGCTTCTCCAAGAGAAAAGCCAGCCATTTTTGAAGCAATCTGCATAATTTGCTCTTGATACACGATAACGCCGTGCGTGGATTGTAAAATGTCTTTAAGCGTAGGATGATCATATATGACCTTCTCCACGCCGTGCTTGCGCTTAATATAAGTTGGAATATTTTCCATTGGACCAGGTCTATACAGCGCGTTGACCGCTACGATATCTTCTAGCTCTGTAGGTTTTAATTGCTGAAGCACTCTTCTCATGCCATCTGACTCTAGCTGAAAAATCCCTGTCGTATCTCCTTTGCTCAGCAGTTCAAAAGTTTTTTGATCGTTAAATGGTATATGAGACAGTGACAGCTTTCGATTCATGTCCCGCTCAATTTTCTTTAAAATATGATCTAAAATGGTTAAGTTGCGCAAACCTAAAAAGTCCATTTTCAAAAGCCCAACGTCTTGCAGAGCTTCCATTGGATATTGAGTTAGATATACATCATCATGTCCTTCTTGTACAGCTACAGACTGCGTCAGAGGCTTCTCACTAATCACAACGCCTGCTGCGTGTGTGGAAGTATGCCTTGGCAGTCCTTCTATCTTCATCGCAATGTTATACCATTGTTTTCTGGCTTCATTTTCAGATAAATAGTCTTGAAGAACTCTTGAATCACGAAGGGCGCTTTTTAACGTTGTACCTGGTTTAGTTGGAATCGCTTTGGACATTTTGTTTAGCGCCTCTTGATCATATCCCATCACTCTCCCTACATCACGTACGGCTGCTTTAGCTGCTAATGTTCCAAACGTAATAATTTGAGCTACATGCAGCGCTCCATATTTTTGAGCCACATACTGAATGACTTGATCTCGTTTGTTATCAGGAAAATCAATATCAATATCAGGCATCGAAATACGTTCAGGGTTTAAAAAGCGCTCAAAGAGAAGCTGATGCTGAATTGGATCAACATTTGTAATTCGTAAGGCGTATGAGACCAATGAGCCTGCCGCTGAACCACGGCCTGGCCCCGTTAAAATACCGTGTTCATGAGCATAATTCATAAAATCCCATACGATAAGAAAGTAATCACTAAAGCGCATATTTTCAATAATATTCAGCTCATAATCCAAGCGTTCCTCGTATTGTTCCGTGATCACTTGAACTCTTTCTTGCAATCCTTTTTCGCAGAGAGTGCGCAAGTAGGCTGATGATGTAACAGACGGGGGAACAGGGTATTTTGGAATAGACATTACGCCTAGAGAAATTTCGAGCTCGCATCGTCTTGCGATTTTTATACTTTCTTCTATTAAAAAATGCTGATCATGAAAGAGAACTTCCATTTCATGAGGTGATTTGAAATAGTACTCGCTGCTTTCTTCTTGCACCTGTTCACCGCTATGTAATTTCTCTCCGTCTCGAATAGCCGCTAAGCAATCATATGCGTCCCGATCTTCTTTTTTTAAATATTTCACTTGATTCGTCGCAACAAGCGGGACATTTTCTTCAGCAGCAAGCTCCGTTAACTGCTGATTTATCAAAGCTTCATCCTGTCCGTGGCGCTGTATGGATATATACAAAGAGTGCGAATATACTTTTTTAAAGAATTGAAGCACTCGCTTTGCATCTTGAAGCTTGTTTTCTGCTAGCAGAGTTTCTACTTCTCCCGTTACACCAGGTGTAATAGCAATCAGCCCGCTACTGTAATGCTGGAGCCATTTTTTATTTACACCTTGTTTTTCCTTGGTTTGAACTAAACTGCTTAGTTTTAATAGATTTTCATATCCCTTATCATTTTCCGCTAACAGAACTAAAGGGTACGCTCGCTCGCTTTCTTCGTGTTCTAGAATTGATAATGTGAGCCCAATAATTGGCTTGATCCCCGCTTTCACGCAGGCTTTATAAAAAGGAATGACTCCGTACATTACATTTTCATCGGTCAAAGCAATCGCTTCATAGTTCATTTTTTTAGCTGTTTCTACAAGTTCATGAATACGAACGGAACTGCTTAGTAAGCTATAAGAACTTTGAAGCTGTAAGTGAACAAAAGGCACAGGACTTCCCACCTTTCTTTAATTCTTTATTTTCATTATAAATTTTGTTGCGGGCGTAGACAAATTACATAACTCTGAACGTTTGTCCATATATATGTAGGAAGCATGAGTTATCAATAAAATAGTAAAGGAGGACGCGTCATGACAAAAGAGCCTTTTATGTCTCTTTTCATTTGGAGTTACTTTACTTCATTAGGTATTATTTTAGGCGGTTCATTAATCGGAGCATTTGCGGGGTTTTTAATTGGAAAATCTCCCCTGTACGTCATGCATACCCTCAGCAATAGCTTAAAAATTTGGGCAATTGTCGGAGCTATCGGAGGAACATTTGATACGTTTTACAGCTTTGAGCGAGGACTCTTTGAAGGAGCCACAAAAGATGTATTCAAACAAATCCTTTTAATTCTATCCGCTATGGGAGGAGCTCAGACTGGGGCTCTGATCATCAAGTGGTTAACTCAGGAGCATTTTGTATGAGGGTACCCAGTGAGCGAATGTTCAAGCGCTCCGACTGGCAGCGTTTTTTTGCCGGTATAGTCATTGGAGCAATTGTCAGCTGGGGAGTGTTTTTAACGATTTACGGCGTTTCAAGAGATAGAGAGCTAGAGGAGATTCGAATTGCTAATGATAAGCTAAAAAAAGCAAATTTGCAAATTAGCGCATGGCAAGAAGATGTAAAAGCATTAAACAAGGAAATGAAGCAGCATTTGATTATTCAAAATGTGAAAGTAAAATTAGTAAACGGCCATCGTTATAAAGTAAACTCTGTGGTTGAATACAATATTCAAAAAAGCGTCGACGAAGAAGCGCAGCACTTAATTGCCCAAGATATTGAAAGTGCGTATCGAAGCAGGGATATCTTAAAAAAAGCAATTGAGAATAAAAAATACGAATTCGATAAAACGATTTATGAAGTTGAAGTTCATCAAATTTATTTTTATACAACGCTCTCGATTGAAGTTCGAATTAAAAAGATGGAAAAAGTACTCTAAAAAGCCGCTGATTTAAAATCAACGGCTTATTTTATAGATTACTTCTGACTGCAGAGCTCTTCTAAATCAAGTAGTAAAGGCTCTACTTCTTCCCATGAATAAATGGAAGCGCCGGACGCAAGAGGATGACCTCCTCCGTTGTATTTTCTAGCAATTGTATTAATGACAAGCTCTTTTGAACGAAGGCGAACACGAATTTGATTTTCTTCTTCCACAAAAAACACCCACGTTTTTACTCCATCAATTTGCCCTAACGAACCGACTAGCTGAGAGGCATCAGCTGGTGTAACATCATATTTGCGAAGAATTTCATTTGGAATTTTCATATGAGCAACTCCTGCTGGAGACATCGTAAAGTTTTGCAGCACATATCCATGTAAGTGAGCGACGTTTTCTTTTGTTTTGTATAACTGATCATATACATCTTTAAAATTGAAACCATATTGAATCAATTCACTTGCATAGCAAAACGTTTTCGGCTTTGTATTTGGAAATAAAAATCGACCCGTATCTCCGACGATACCGCTGAAGATCAGCTTTGCTCCTTCATCATTCAGAGATAACCCCTTTTCTTTTCCTTCCAAGTAAAATTCATAAATCATTTCGCTTGTTGAAGAAGCAGACGTCTCAACCCAAAGCAAATCACCGTAAGGAGTTTGGTTTGGATGGTGATCAATTTTAATGACCATTTTTCCATTTACGTAGCGCTGATCTGATACTCGTGCTTCATTAGCCGTATCACAAACAATGACGAGCGCATCCTCATAGGTCTCATCAGCGATATCATCCATACGGTATAAAAATTTTAATGACTCCGCTTCTTCTCCCGTTACGTATACCTTCTTCTCGGGAAAAGATGTTTTTAACAATTCCGCTAATCCGCACTGAGATCCGTATGCATCTGGATCTGGACGAATGTGCCGGTGAATAATGATGGTGTCAAACTGCTTAATAGCTTCTAATATTTGTGCTTTCATTTTCTCTCTCCTGTCAATACTGTTCTTGTTTTATGTACGTACCACGTGCACTTACATTTCCACAGCGCTGTATCCATATTATTTATTAAATCATATCTCTTCTCTTTTTTAAAAGAAGAATCAATCAATAGTAGAATTTTCTGTCATCAACCTGTAAAATAATAGATACTACTGTAAACACTTTCAACACTAACGGTTACTAGCATCTAGAAACATTACGGATAGAAATACACCGGACTGGAGGGGCGTTTGTGCCATTTTTTATGATTTTAATCGTTGTGTCCTTTGTTTTCTACATGTATTTAAAAGTAAAATACGTACGTTCGAAACGTCCGATGGAACGAAAGTGGATTTCCGCTAAATCGAGTGTTTGCCTCGGTTCTTTCGTGTTATTTTTCGGCATCAATCAATGGTTTATTTACGAAACAAACCTTTCGCTTATCATCGGCATATTATTTGTATTATTCGGTTCAGGCAGTATAATTGCAGGTGTCAAAGCTTATAAGCACTATCAGCCTTATGCAATAAAAGAAGCAGATCAAATGTAAAAAAGGCTGAGGCATAACGAGAGGAATCCAATCTAAAGACGAACAAATGGGAGACATGAGCTGAACCGCTTGAGACACCGCCGTTGATTTCCGTGCAAGACTTCGCTTTCCGCGGGCGGACGCTGAGCCTCCTCGTCGCTTACGCTCCTGCGGGGTCTCATCTATTCCGTTTTTCCCGCAGGAGTCTTCGTCTTGCCCTCCAATCAACGGCTAGAAGAATCTAAACAGGTGAAACCTACGTTTACCCTAACAAAAAAAACGAACCACTCATCAACATGGTTGATAAATGGTTCGTTTTTCACTTCGTCTAACATACTTTTGTCCCAGCTTCTTTTTTATACCCTGTCCAATAACTGAGCCATCATCATCGCTTTTCCTACTACAACTCCGGCGTTGTAGACTTCTACATCTAATTTAGCAAACTTCCGACCAAGTTCTAATAGCTTAGGGCGAATTTCAATTACACTTTCAATTTGAACCGGTTTAATAAAATAAACGGTAATGTTTTCAATAACCAAATCACCTTTTTTATATAAGCGAAGAACACGATTGGCAGCTTCCGTCACAATAGTAGTAAAAACTCCGTATGAAATAGTTCCCATATAATTTGTCATTTGTGGCGTTACTTCACAGCGATAGACGGGTGCTTCCTTTGTCTCTTGTACGTCCATAAATTGATTCGTTACAATGTCATCAATGGTTTCTCCTACCTGCGGTTGACGCTGAATCATTTGCAGCGCTTTTAAGACATCTTGACGGCTGATAATGCCTTCTAGTCGATGGTAATCGTCCACTACAGGCAGCACTTCAATCCCTTCCCATACCATCATATGAGCAGAAGAAGCGACCGATGTTTTCCCGTGAACGGTCATCGGATTTTTCGTCATAACTTTTTCAATTGAAGTGGAAAGATCATATCCAATAACATCTTTTGAGGTGACCATACCATGAACTTTCATATGCTGATCTACTACAGGAAAACGACTGTGGTGCGTTTGATCGTTACAGTCGTGCCATTTTTCAATCGTATCGGTTAACTGCAAGCTAACCGCTTCAGAAACGGGTGTTAAAATATCCTCTACAAGCACAATTTCTTTTTTTATCAGCTGATCATAAATAGCCCGATTAATCATCGTTGCAACTGTAAATGTATCATAGCTCGTTGAAATAATAGGAAGCTTAAGATCATCCGCAAGCTTCTTAACCCATTCTTCCGTATCAAAGCCGCCCGTAATTAACACGGCTGCTCCTGCTTCAAGAGCTAATTCATGAGCGTTTACTCGATTCCCTACGATAAGAAGGTTTCCGGCCTCGGTATATCTCATCATAGCATCAAGCTTCATCGCTCCAATAACAAACTTGTTTAACGTTTTATGCAAGCCTTCACGTCCGCCCAGCACTTGTCCATCCACGATGTTTACTACTTCAGCAAACGTGAGCTTTTCAATGTTTTCTTTCTTCTTTCGTTCAATTCGAATGGTTCCAACTCGTTCAATCGTTGAAACATATCCTTTATTTTCCGCGTCTTTTATTGCTCGGTACGCCGTGCCTTCACTGACATTCAGTTCTTTGGCAATTTGGCGCACTGAAATTTTTTCACCAATTGGAAGCGAATCGATATACTGTAAAATTTGCTCATGTTTTGTCGCCACGTGTACTTCACCCTTCTAAAACGTTTTTACGTTTCATATGTCTTTTCTTTTATTATACGGGGGAAGTGAAATGGATTCAATCTAACCTCTTTGACGCAAAGGCTTTCTCGCACTATTTTTTTGAATACCTGCCTTCTTGCGGCGCGGTGTATAAAGCAGTGATGACAAATTGCCTCCAGCTACAAAAAGAGCAAAAGTAAGCCAGCTTATACTAAAAATTCCTTGCAAACTCGAAGTTATTAACACTAAATGCGGCATTGCATAGTAAAGCATCACCCCGCATAGTAAAAGCGATAAAATAACTCGATTTTTTTCCATAGCTCTCCCTCCTTATTATTACTATCGTATGCAGGGAAGTAAAAAAAGCAGAACGCTTCTTTGCAAATAAAAAGAGATTAAGACATAACTGCATCGATTCAATCTAAAGACGAACAAATGTGAGACATGAGCTGAACCGCTTGTGACATCACAGTTGATTTCCGTGCAAGACTTCGCTTTCCGCAGGCGGCCGGTGAGCCTCCTCGTCGCTTGCACTCCTGTGGGGCCTCACCTATTCCGCTTTTCCCCTAGGAGTATTCGTCTTGCCCTCTAATCAACAGCTAGAAGCCGCTACATATACGAAACCTACGTTCACCATAACAATAAAAAAAGAACGAGTGATCGATATTATCGATTACTCGTTCTTTTTTAACTTTAACTGAAATCGTTTTGTCCCAGCCTCTATTTAGGATTAAAGTTCCAATCCTTCTCCAGCTTTTAATACTTTTCCTTCAATACCGGATAAAGACTCAACAAATTGATGAGGATCTTGCTTAATTACAGGAAATGTATTGTAGTGAATTGGCACAACAAGCTTTGCCTGCACCCATTCCGCTGCGATAGCCGCATCTTCAGGTCCCATTGTAAAGTTATCTCCAATTGGAAGAAATGCTACGTCAGGCTCATGGCGACCAATTAACTTTAAATCAGAAAATAAAGCCGTATCTCCAGCATGATAAATTGTCTTTCCTTCAATCGTTAAAAGCAAGCCAGCTGGCATTCCTGTATAAATAATTTTCTCATTATTTTCTGTATAACTTGAACCGTGGAAAGCTTGGGTCAATTTCACCGTACCAAAATCAAATGTATAGGCTCCACCTATGCTCATTGGATGTACGTTTAAGCCTTGCCAGCTAAGATATGTAGCTAATTCTGCTACTGCCACAACAAGTGCACCGCTGCGCTTAGCAATTTCCACCGTGTCGCCTACATGATCATTATGGCCATGAGTCAGTAAAATCACATCTGCTTTTACATCTTCAGCATTTAAATCTGTTAATTCATTTCCAGTGATAAACGGGTCAATTAAAATTGTTTTTCCTTTTGTTTCAATTTTAACAACAGAATGTCCATGATAAGAAACGTGCATCATATATTCTCTCCTTTTACACTAACCTTTTCTATATTCTACCCGTCTGTTTTGGTTACAAAACAAGTGAATACGCGGCTATCATATCACAAACTGCGCAAAAACATGCCTTATTATGCTTGCTCTAATAAAGTTGTTGCATCAGCGTAAGTTAGACCGTGTGCATCTGCCACAGCCGCGTAAGTGACAAACCCATTTAGGGTGTTGATGCCTTGAAGAAGAGAAGGGTTTTTTAAGCACGCTTTTTTATACCCCTGATTTGCTATTTGCAAAGCATAAGGCACCGTTACGTTGGTCAGCGCTAAGGTCGACGTGCGGGGAACAGCTCCTGGCATATTAGCAACAGCATAATGCAAGACCTCATGCTTCGAATAAGTCGGGTTATCGTGAGTGGTAATGCGATCAGTTGTTTCAAAAATTCCACCTTGATCAATGGCAATATCAACTACAACTGACCCTTTTGACATCGTTTGAACCATTTCCTCGGTGACAAGCTTTGGCGCTTTAGCCCCTGGTATGAGAACCGCTCCTATCACTAAATCTGACTCTTTTACAGATTGTGCGATATTGTAGTGATTTGACATTAATGTTGTCACTTCTTTACCAAATAAATCATCCAGCTGGCGAAGGCGATCAGCGTTTAAATCAATTATTGTAACATCAGCCCCTAATCCGACCGCAATTTTAGCAGCGTTGGTTCCCGCTACTCCTCCTCCAATAATTGTTACTTTTCCTCTTTGCACGCCTGGCACTCCACTTAACAAAATCCCTTTGCCACCTTTGGTTTTCTCCAAAAATTGAGCTCCAATTTGAGAAGACATTCTTCCTGCAACTTCGCTCATCGGCGTTAACAGAGGCAAGCTTTTATTTGGAAGCTGTACCGTTTCATAAGCGATACCCACTACCTTTTTATCAATCAATGCTTTCGTTAACGCTTCTTCAGCTGCCAAATGTAAATACGTAAACAAAATAAGTCCTTCACGAAAATATCCGTATTCTTCTGAAATCGGTTCTTTTACTTTCATAACCATTTCAGCATCCCATGCTTCTTTTGCAGTATTTACAATAGAAGCTCCTGCATTTGTGTAATCTTCATCATGGAATCCAGAGCCTTCTCCTGCCTGTGTTTCAATATATACATCATGCCCACCGTTAACTAAAGCTGTAACACCAGCTGGAGTAATAGCCACGCGATTTTCATTGTTTTTCACTTCTTTCGGCACTCCAATTTTCACCTTTATCCCTCTTTTCTTATATCAGTGATTAACTGAAAAAAGAACGCCACACCAAATCCTTTAGAAAACCGGATTTACTATGACGTTACCTTTCGATAGAGCTCAGCATAATCCTGCTTTTCTTAGTTTATATACAGTATATGCATGTAGTTATTCATTTAGTTCGTTATCACTCTGTGCTTCTGGATTTTCAACTACAGAAGCCATAGCATCGCCAATAACGCCGCTTGAATAAGAATCCATTAGTTGTCTTGATGTCTCTTTTTCTCCTTCAAAATCATATTCATATACATGCTGCGGATGTTTTTTGTCTTTCATATGTCACTTCTCCTTTTTCACTCTATTTTCTTTACGAATGTGAACTTTATTTCATAATCCCTTACATGATCTTTTCTATTTTCTTCTTAATTGCTCTAGTTATACCATTTATCTCACATCAAAAAACGCCCGCAGAATTTTCTGCGGACGTTTTGAGAACTGTTTTATATTGAAGCTTTTTCATGCAATTCATCTTTAGCTAGCTGAATTGCTTTTTTCACTTGTTCAAACCCTGTTCCTCCCGCGCTGTTGCGGCGATTAACAGCTGTTTTTGGACTTAATACATGGTAGATGTCTTCCTCGAATAAATCTGACGCTTCTTTATATTGCTCGAGCGGCAAATCCATTAGGTAGATATTTTTCTGAATACAAACGAGAACCAGTTTCCCAACCACTTCATGTGCTTCACGAAACGGCATACCTTTTGCAGCAAGATAGTCAGCTAACTCCGTTGCATTTGAAAAATCTTGTTTCGTAGCTTTTTCCATAACATTTGTTTTTACTGTCATTGTTTCAATCATGCCAGCAAAGATCGTTAAGCAGCCTTCAATCGTTGTAACCGTATCGAACATGCCTTCTTTATCTTCTTGTAAGTCTTTGTTGTATGTTAAAGGCGTGCCTTTTAACACAGTCAATAAGCTAAATAAGTGACCATATACTCGTCCTGTTTTACCACGAATTAACTCCGCCATATCAGGATTTTTCTTTTGAGGCATAATACTGCTGCCCGTTGCGTACGTATCGTCCATTTCAATAAATTGAAACTCTTGACTAGACCATAAAATTAACTCTTCACAAAAACGAGATAAATGCATCATTAAAATAGAACTGTTGCTTAAAAACTCTAAAATAAAGTCACGGTCGCTGACAGCATCCATACTGTTTTGATAAATTCCATTAAAGCCTAGAAGCTCCGCGCTGTAATGACGATCAATTGGAAATGTCGTACCAGCTAAAGCTCCTGCTCCTAAAGGAGATAAATCAATACGCTTTAGTGATTCCGCATAACGCTCAGCATCACGCTTAAACATTGAAACATAAGCCATTAGATGATGAGCAAAAGAAACCGGCTGCGCGCGCTGTAAATGTGTGTAGCCTGGAAAAATAGTTTCGACATGTTGATCTGCTTTTGTAAGCAGCACATCTTCTAGATTTTCGATCAGTCCTACAATTTGTTGAACATGCTTTTTTAAATATAAGTGCATATCTGTAGCAACTTGATCATTACGGCTTCGACCCGTATGAAGCTTACCTCCAACCGGACCAATTTCATCAATTAATAGCTTTTCTAAATTCAAATGAATATCTTCATATTGAGCAGAAAATGTTAGTTCTTTCTTCTTAGCTTTTTCAAGCAGTGTGTGAAGGCCTTTTTTAATTTGTGACGCTTCATCTCCAGAAAGAATGCTGCATTTCTCAAGCATTGTTACATGTGCTAAACTGCCTTCAATATCTTCTTCTACAAGATGCTGATCAAATGAAATTGACGCACCGAACTCGTCAATCCATTGTTCAGGGCGTTTCGTAAAACGCCCTCCCCAAAGTTTGGTCATACCGTTGTCACCTTCTTTTGATTTACCATGCTGCTCACTTGTGTTGGAAGACCCCATAATGAGATAAAACCAACTGCTGCATTGTGATCAAATTCATCTTCTTTTGTATATGTTGCAAGTTTTTCATTGTATAAAGAATTAGGAGATTTACGTCCCTCTACGATAGCATGCCCTTTAAATAGTTTTACTCTCACTGTTCCGTTCACATATTGCTGCGTATCCTTTAAGAATGCAAGCAGTGAATTTGTTAATGGAGAGAACCATAAACCTTCATAGATAACTTCTGTTAATTTTTTCTCAATCACTGGTTTGAAGTGCGCTACTTCTTTCACTAATGTTAAATCTTCCAGCTCTTTGTGTGCTTTAATTAATGTCATAGCAGCTGGACACTCATATACTTCACGTGATTTAATTCCCACAAGACGGTTTTCTACATGATCAATACGTCCAACTCCATGCTTACCTGCAATTTCATTCAATTCTAGAATTAACTGAGCTAGCGTGTAAGATTGACCGTTTAATGCTACTGGAACACCTTCAACGAATTCAATTTCTACTACATCCGCTGTGTTCGGAGTGTTTTCAAGAGAAGCCGTTAGGTCATATGCTTCTTCAGGCGGAGCTGCCCAAGGATCTTCAAGAACGCCGCACTCGTTACTTCTTCCCCATAAGTTTTGGTCAATTGAAAACGGGCTGTCTAAATTAATTGGAATTGGAATATTCTTTTCTTTTGCATACTCGATTTCTTCTTCACGAGACCATTTCCAGTCACGAACAGGAGCTAAAACTTCTAAGTGTGGATTTAATGCTTTAATTGATACTTCGAAACGCACTTGGTCATTTCCTTTTCCCGTACATCCATGTGCGACAGCTACTGCATTTTCTTGTTCTGCTACTTCTACAAGCTTTTTAGCGATTAGCGGTCTAGATAGTGCAGATACCAATGGATATTTTCCTTCATATAATGTGTGTGCTTGAAGTGCTGCTAACGCAAATGTATTGGCATATTCTTCTTTTGCATCAATCACATATGATGATACCGCTCCAACTGTTAAGGCTTTTTCTTTAACGAACTTTAAATCTTTTCCTTCGCCTACATCTAAACAGCAAGCTACCACATCGTACCCTTTTTCCTGTAACCATTTAATTGCAACTGATGTATCTAAACCTCCAGAATATGCTAAAACAACTTTTGGATTACTCATTATCTATTCCTCCTACAAATTATATATATATTAATACAACCGTTTTAATTTTTATTCATTTAATCTACTATTACTTTAACAACTTTTTAATCTATTTTCAATAGTTATTCAAAAAAAAGTATATAAATTCACATTTATTTTAATTAAATAAGATAAAAACTCTTAAAATACTATAAAAATGAACACAACTGAATATTTCTAACTTAAACGCTGTGTATATTTATATGCATAAACTAGGTATAAATGATTTATTTTTTCACTTACAGTAGCTCTGGCTTTTATCATTAAGTAAAATGGAGGGAAAGAGGTGAAAAAATGGAGCGCTTTTTTACTTATAACAACAGACTCGGTATAAAAATTCCTGCTCTTGAAAGAGAATGGACATTCTATTCTGAAAAAGTTCAGCAGGATATTCTCCTAACATGGGAATCCATTCGGGGGCAGATTCCAGACAAAATTCAATCTTTAGAAAAGAGTATTAATCAAAAACAAGCAGCGTTAGAAGATGAGACTAATTTTATCCGCTCCTGTGAATTAAATAGCGAGATAGGAGAACTTGCTTCTATTATTAATGATTTGTGGATTTGGTATCGAACAAATGAGGAAATATCAAAAAAGGTTCACGGATAGACAAAAAGACGAGTCTCATGAAAATTAATGAGACTCGTTTTTCTTATCCAGTAAATAGCGGTATTGGTAAAAGCGCTTCGCATAATCTGTCACTTGTTTGGCCATTCGATAATTCATCCCTCCGCCAACCATCATACTCACAATTGGCAAACGATTATAAACTTTTCGCTTCGCAGCAAATATAGCTAGCGTTTTTCCAATTTGCACAACGATTTTTCGCAGCCACGTTTTATCTACAATTTGATCAACACCTTCATAAAAATACGGGTCAAATTCTTGGCTTAACTCACTCTTTAATTGATGCCATCCCTCAGCCTGAAGGTGTCTAGGTAACGTTGCTGCATGGAAAACTTTTAGCGTTAGCATAAGCTCTGAAGGAGTCTGGATATGATAGCCGTAGCTCATTGCTGCCTGTTGCACCGCTTGAATATTCATGCATAAAACAGCAGGTATATCAATACCGACTAGCAGCGATTGTCCGGTTCCTGAAAGTGCTCCTTGACTCAGCCCATACAACCGCAGCTTGGCCATTTGCTGTTCGCATATATAAGAAAGCTGATCTACTTGAAGGGAATTCATTTCTGACAGATCTGTGATATCTTCTTTGAATACACGGGCGGTTTCGATAATTCGTTTTGTCGCTTGAGTTTGCATTTCCGTACCTTGAATTAATGCAGTTAGCTGAAAGAGTCCCTCATCAATTTTATGTAAATAGGTCTCACGAACAGAAGCAGGAATTAAGTTAAGCCCTTTTTCTAACCATTCTTCGTACAATAACTCCATCTCAGTTGCTTCTACGCTCTGTAAGCTCTCTTCCCATTTATAGATTTCTTCTAAAAGCTGTTCTTCGCGATTCGTTAATATCATCATGTCACCCTTTCAAGAAATAAGTAGTTTTATTTTTATTATAACAAATAATGCATCCGTTACATTTTGCTTCCTATATTATTTCTTTCTTCTATACGTTGTAAACCTTCTTTCAACCGTCAGCTCCTTACGCTATATAAAAAAGCTGATTTCCTAACAAGGAAACCAGCTTTTCGTTAGTTTGCCTGACAATTTATGAGAATTCATGCATTGAAAAGGCACTTTATGAACTTAAATATTCGCTAAACGAGTAACGTCACGTGCAATCATAACTTCTTCGTCTGTAGGAATAACCATAACTTTAACTGGAGAATGAGGGTAGCTAATAAATGCTTCTTCTCCTTGTACACTATTTAAAGCTGGATCCCAATAAACGCCCATGAACTCTAAACCACGAAGAACGCGAGCACGTACAACATCACTGTTTTCTCCAATACCTGCTGTGAAGATGATTGCATCTACACCAGACATACGAGCAGCATAAGAACCGATATATTTATGAATACGGCTAGCAAATACTTCAAGTGCTGTTTCAGCACGTTCATTGCCTTCAGCGCTTGCTTTGATTAGATCGCGTAGGTCACTAGAAATACCAGATACACCTAAAAGACCACTTTCTTTATTTAATACATTTAATACTTCGTCAGCAGTTTTTCCTGTTTTCTCCATAATAAATGGAATTAATGCAGGGTCAATGTTACCTGAACGAGTTCCCATTGCTACACCAGCTAATGGTGTGAAGCCCATTGATGTATCAATTGACTTGCCGCCTTCAATTGCAGCGATACTTGCACCGTTACCTAAGTGACAAGAAATTAAGCGCAATTGTTCGATTGGACGGCCAAGAAGCTCAGCTGCACGCTCAGAAACATATTTATGAGATGTGCCGTGGAAACCGTATTTACGAACGCCATACTTTTCATAGTACTCGTACGGTAAGCTGTACAAGAATGATTTTTCTGGCATTGTTTGATGGAATGCTGTATCGAAGACTGCTACAGCTGGAACATTTGGAAGAATATCTTGGAACGCTTTAATTCCCACAATGTTTGCTGGGTTGTGAAGCGGTGCTAAATCAGATAAAGCTTCAATTTCCGCTAATGTTTCATCTGTGATTAAAACAGAATCAGCAAATTTCTCTCCGCCGTGTACTACACGGTGACCTACACCAGTGATTTCATCGTATGATTGAATGATGTTTTGAGAAAGTAACTTTTCAACTAAAATTTTAACTGCAACAGCATGGTCAGGGATTTCTGTAATATCCGTTTGCTTTTCACCATTTACCGAGATCGTGAAAACAGCGTTATCTAAACCAATTCGTTCTACTAAACCTTTTGTTAATACCGTCTCACTTGGCATTTCAAATAATTGAAACTTAAGTGAAGAACTGCCGGCGTTGATTGCCATGATTTTTGACATAAAAAAACAGCTCCTTCTTTATTATACGTGCATCATAAACATAACGAACAGAACATAAAAGTGTAATCTCTACAATATTCTATGCATTTCGACACGATTTCTATCCTTATTCATTTAATCATTCACGACAATAGATTTCAAGAGCTATACATCATGAAAACGCTACCGGTAAAAATTCATTATTTTCGAAAAAGACTTACTTTTTATTAACGCTGAACCATTGGTCCATTTGAGCCATAATATCACTCATTGCTTCTCGATTACTGAACTTCGGCAAATTCACAAGCAGCGCTTGATCAGGCGCTGTTACCCCTTCTCCCTGCTTTTGAAGAATGATAATACTCTTAGCAGCCTGCTCTTGTTTGAACATTGAAAGCGGCAGCTGAACGATTCCTTGAACGATTGCTTCCTCTTTTAGCAGCGGCTGTAATAAATGAGACTGTTCAGACTCGAACAAGTTATTTGGAATAAGGGCCACTACGTATCCTCCCTCTTTTACATGACGCAAGCTTTGTTCAATAAATAAGTGATGAGCATAAGTGTGACCTTCTTCAGCTCTTACTTTATACTCTTTTGCCCCTTCGTCGTTTGGATAATAACCAACCGGCAGGTCACAGACAACTAAATCAACAGGATCAATAAAAAGCGGCTGTAAGCTGTCTTGATTAAATAATTGAACGCCGTGCTTCTGTAAATTTGCATTTACATATGTCAATTGAAGTAATAAATCATCCACGTCTACACCGTATACGTGTTCAATTGACGCAGCGTGTGTATTTAAAATTGTTGTTAATAAGTTCCCTGCTCCTACTGCTGGATCTAAAAGCGTATATTTATCTTTTCCTGCCATGAACTTTCCAACTAAGTAGCTGACAAATAGTCCTACAGCATCAGGCGTCATTTGGTGGTTAGGCTGAACTGCTTCTTTCATCCCTTTTAAAATAGCTAGCTGGTATGCTTTTCGAATCGTTTCTTTTTCAAAATGATCAAGCGTGATTGAATCGTATTCTTTTTTTAAACGTTTTTTGGTTACCTCATCTAGCTCTTCTTGCAAAATAGTTCCTTGAAACAAGTTTTCTCCCGTTTCAGCTACTGCTTCTAAATATACGCAGTTTAGTTCTTTTCTTAAAATAATAGCTGTTTGATCAATTACACCAAATAGCTTTTCCATACTAGCTAACTGACTCATATTCTGCCTCCTGTGTAATGAAATAATATCTATATAAATGAGTAAACGTCCTATTTGGAACATCATATTTTATCATAAAAGCTTCTTAAAACACAAAGAAGGCGAAAAACATTGTTTTCCGCCTTCTTCCGAACGTCATCTACAATCTTACTTAGCTGTTTTAGCTGCTTCGATTGCTGCTTCGTAGTTCGGATGCTCAGTTACTTCTGGTAAGTACTCAACATACGTTACTTTGTCATTTGAGTCTACTACAAAGATTGAACGAGCTAATAAGCGTAATTCTTGAATAGCTACACCATATGCTTCTCCGAAAGATAAGTCGCGGTGGTCAGATAAAGTTTGAACATTATCAATGCCGTTAGCACCACACCAGCGCTTTTGAGCAAACGGTAAATCTACGCTCACTGTTAATACTTTTACGTTATCTAATTTAGCTGCTTCTTCGTTGAAGCGGCGAGTTTGCGCATCACAAACTCCAGTATCAATAGAAGGAACTACACTGATTAGGCGAACAGAACCCTTTGTACTGTCAAGCGTTACTTCTGATAAATCATTTGCTAAAACGGTAAAGTTTGGCGCCTTGTCTCCAACCTTTACTTGATTTCCTAATAATGTTACATCGTTACCTTTAAATTTAGTCACGAATAATTCCTCCTTTAAATAAGTATGTACACTGTTCATATTAGCTTGTCTGTCTCTATATTGCAATTAAATGACATACATAATATAGCGCTGTATGCTAGAAAACATGTCCAATAAAAAAAAGCTTTGCTTGCTTCTTTGAACGTTCAAAGAAGCAAGCAAAGCTTTAGTTTATCCCTACAAATTAAAGTCATTTGCACCGTCATGATGCTGATTTTGTTGATTATGATGATCCTGCTGATGGTTATTTCGCTTGAACATTTGCTGCACGCGTTCAATGGCTTGAGGTGCTGTATCTAAAATCTTTTCGTATAAATGTGTGCTTTCGTTAAGGTGAAGCATTTTAATTCCGTTTCCACTCACAATTAAAAAGGCAATTGGCGTAATTGATACACCGCCACCGCTACCTCCGCCAAATGGATGACCTGATTCTTGCTGATGCTGTCCCGGAGAAGATGGTGCATGCCCTTCTACTCCAAACTCGCTTCCGCCCGCTGCAAAACCAAAACCTACTTTTGAGACCGTTAAAATGACGCTGCCATCAGGTGTTTCTACAGGATCACCAATGATTGTATTAACATCAATCATTTCCTTTAAATTTTCCATAGCTGTCGACATTAAACTTTTAATTGGATGTTCTGCCATTAAGATAACCTCCTTATGTTTTCACAGAGTGTGTCTTGTTCTTATTTGACGACTTCCATCTTTTGCGACGCTTTTTGGACGTATGCCGCCAGTATCTCAAGGTCCGTAAACCTACTAGAATAGCTTGACCAACTCGAAAAGAAATTATGCACTCAAATACCGTTTCTGACCAAAGATGTTGAAATACAGGAGTCACGCTCATGACAGGCATATCTTTTAGTTTCATATAACGGCTGATTATACCGACTATGCCCCCCTTTGCAGACCATACAGCCCCGGTAAGTACCCCTGTTAGCGCAGCATCACCTAAGCCGAAACGGCTGTGCCATCTAATATCCCTTACCGTCACTTTCTGTAAGAAACGACGAAAAATTTTATGAAAACCGACTACCTGTTCAAGGAATTGCTTCGCATTTTCTAACATGCTTAGTCCGTCTTCTACAGAATAATCACTCCATGAATTCTCGTCTTCTTTTCCTTGATCACCCATTCCTTTTTTCTTTTCAACAAGCAAACGTGGAGAATCTTTTTTTACTTTCACTACCGGAATTTCATATGTATAGCGAATAAGACCGAACCAAGCTCTGAGTCTCACTCTGTAATAATCGTTATCTCGGACATGATGAAGCTCTACAAATAGCGTGATTTTTGTCCATACAATAAGTACAATAACAATTAAAAGTGCTAGCAATATCCATAAAAGCCATAGCACATCCTTCACTCCTTCTTAGCTTCACATTATCTCCAAAACAGAGAATATTAAACCTTATGAAAACAATAAAAAGAGGTTGAGACATAACGAAATGAATCCAATCAGCTGCTAGAAAGATCTACATAAATGAAACCTACGTTTACCCTAACAAAAAAACCGAACCACTAATCAAAAATCTTGATCAGTGGTTCGGTTTTCAATTCGTCTAAATACTTTTGCCCCAGCCTCTTTTTATTATCTGCTTATTGTACCTTCATGTATGACAGTTGTATCTGCGTAGTAATCATGCGCTCCCTGCTTCTTAGGTAAAAACGCAACTAATAAATAGCCAAGTAAAAAAACCGTTTTAGAAATATAACGTCCAACTCCTTCACGAAACAGCACAACAGGCCAAGTTAAGGTGGAGTCTTTCAGCGATACTACTTTAAGCCCAAACACCATCTTTCCAAGCGTTTGTCCAAAATACTTGGTCATTAAAACAAAATAACCATAAAAGATAATAACCGTTACAATCGTATAGGGAGAAAAAAATCCATCTCCTCGAGAAATACCTGCTAAATGGAAAATGGGCTTGATCAGCAGGGAGTTCAAGCTAGCTACCACAGCTAGATCTAAAAGATATGCCCAAAAGCGCATCCAAAAGCCTGCATAATGGAATTCACTACCTATTGGAGTACTTACCGCTGGCTCATGTTTTATATTGTCGTTCGATTCGGTTGAATGAGACTGATTTTCCATGTTCCCACCTCTATTCTGCATATAAATACATCAGACGCGGAGAGCTTGGCTGCGCAAATGTTTTTAACATTGCAGTGACTTGTTCATCTCCACCTATTACTTTTTGCATGCTCATTGAAAGCCAAGAAGGCAGTCCGAATCCTTGATTGTATTGAATTACTTGTGCACCTTTTAACTTATAATCTTTCTCCATTCCCGTTACCGCATCTTCAAAATAGCCTAGTTGATCGACCAGCTTCAGCTCTTTAGCCTGACGTCCATCGTACACTCGTCCATCTGCGATAGAACGCACTTTTTCTTTAGACAAGTGGCGTCCCTCAGAGATAACATTGACGAAACCATCGTACGAGTTGTCTACAAGTGTTTGCATAATTTCTTTTTCTTCTCCGGTCATTTCTCTTGTTGGAGACATAATATCTTTATGAGCCCCGCTTTTAATAACAACAGATTCTACTCCTAGTTTATCAGCCAGCTTGCCGTAGTTAACACTTTGCATAATTACACCTAGTGAACCTGTTAAAGTGTCCGGAATTGCATAGATTTTATTAGCAGCTGTTGAAATATAATAGCCTCCTGAAGCAGCCATTGATCCCATTGAAATATACACTGGCTTTTTCGTTTCTTTCTTCAGCTCTTCAATTTTTTTATGTATTTCAGCACTTTCAACGACGCCGCCGCCCGGTGAATTCACCTTAATAATGACTCCTTTAACTGCCTTATCATTTTTTGCAGCCTCTAGCTGCTTTAAAAATGCTTGGTGGTTATAACCATTTTGGGACATAAGCGGAGAGGAACTGCTTCCTGTATCTTGAATCGTTCCATTGACCTCTAGCACTGCAATTTTCTTAGCTGCATTCCCTTTTTCGATAACTGTTTCTGATAGTTCACTGTCGTCTCCTCCAAATATGCCTGCCAGACCGTCATCTTTTTCTTCTTTGACTGAAAAACCAATATTAACAATCGCAGAAAAAATGAATAAGCAGGCCGCAATTAAAAGAGCAATCCACCTTTTTTTGTTCATGAAAATCCTCCTTTTTAGGTGTCAGAATTAAAAGATTATTCTTTTAATTCTTAAAGCAATAATGCTATAATTATTGTAACAAACTTTTTTTAAAAAGTTTACTTTATCGCTAATATTTTACATATCAGACAAACAAGGGGGAACTATCTATGCCAAATCGTCGCAACGTTTATTTCTTTCATCCAAAAAACCAGGAATCAAAGGCGCTCGTAAGTCCACTTATTGAACTTGCAAAACAATATGACTTTCAAGTAGTAGATCATTTCGACAGCGCTAACATCATTGTAAGTATTGGCGGTGACGGAGCTTTCTTGCAGGCTGTCCGTCAATCTGGCTTTCGAGATGACTGCTTATATGCTGGTGTCACAACTTCAGATCAACTAAGCTTTTACTGCGATTTTCATATCGATGAAACGGATAAAATGATTGAAGCTATTACGACAGAAAATATAGAAGTACGTCGATTTCCCGTTTTACAAACTCAAATTGATCAAGGAACTTCTTTTTATTGCTTAAATGAATGTTCTATTCGATCAGGTGTTATAAAAACACTCAGTCTAGATGTTTTTATTAATGAAAATCACTTTGAAACATTCCGTGGGGATGGGATGATTATTTCAACACCAACAGGCAGTACGGCTTATAATAAATCGGTAAGTGGAGCCGTAGTTGATCCGTTAATTCCTTGTATGCAAGTCAGCGAATTGGCATCGTTAAACAATAATAATTATCGTACATTAGGATCTTCATTCATCCTAAGCGCTGAGCATACGCTCACTTTAAAACTATCCAATGACAACAACCACAGTCCAATTATTGGAATAGATAACGAAGCATTAAATGCACGTCAAGTCGATCAAGTTCAAATACGTTTAAGCGACCGTCAAATTAAAACGGTTAAGCTAAAAGATAACTCTTTCTGGCAACGAGTTAAGCGTACATTTCTATAATAAAAAGCGCCCAAGGGCGCTTTTTATTTTTGATATACAATTTTTCCATTAATAGCAGTCATCTGCACCTGTACCCCTGGAATATCATCTGCAGATATCTCAAACAGATCTTTTTCTAATACGGTAAAATCGGCCACATATCCCTTCTGAACATATCCTTTTTTATGCTCTTGATGAATGGCCTGCGCGCTTCCTAAAGTAAACAGCTGAACAGCTTCAAATACTGTGAGTCGCTCAGAAGGTATGTAAACGACCGAGCTATTTGGAGAAGTTTTTCTAGAAACCGCTGCATGGATCGTTAACATGGGATTGATAGGTTCAATAGGTGCATCCGATCCGCCTGCACACATAACCCCTTCGTCCAATAACGTTTTCCAAGCATAGCAATAATCCAAATGCTCTTCTCCGATTTTTTCAATGACCCATGGAAAATCACTGGCTAAAAACCGAGGCTGAATATCTAGCACAACCGGGAGCTTTTTTACACGATCAACTAAATCTTTTCGTAGAATTTGCGCATGGATGATACGATCTCTTTGCCCTGTTTGAGGAGGATATTGTTCGATGCTTTCCACTACGTATTGAAACGCTAAATCCCCAATCGCATGAATTGCAACGGTCATGCCCAATTCTCTCGCTTTCCTCACTAGCTGCTTTAATTCATCTAGTGATTGAATAGCTACACCTCTTGTAGAAGGGTCGCTTTTGTAAGGAAAGCTTAAAAGCGCAGATTGACTGCCGAGCGAACCATCAGCAAAAATCTTCATTGGCCCTATTTCAATAAAATCGGATGTGTCTTTCTTTTCTTCACAGTATGTATACATATCATCTACAGCTTCATGATGAACAAGTAAATGAGCACGAAACAGCTGCTTTTCTTTATGAATAACGTCTTGGAATGCTTGATATGTACGCAAAAAGCCTCCATAATAATTTAAATCTTCCGTATGTCCACCCGTTAATCCGTGCTGAACACAATCTTTAATGGCTACTGAAAGCGCTTGTCGAATGTATGCTTCTGATACTTGAGGAATATGAGCTGTTACTAATTCTTGCGCTTGATCAGCAAAAAAACCGGTAGGATTTCCAGCCTCATCCCTCTGGATAATACCTCCTTCCGGGTCACGTGTTTCAGCTGTAATCCCGGCTATTTTAAGAGCAGTCCCGTTTACTACTAATCCGTGACGACAGACTCGCTTCAACATAATAGGATGTTCAGTTGAAAGCTGATCAAGATCTTGATACTGAATCAAAGAGGAATCTTCCCACTGATTTTCATCCCACCCTTCTCCAATTACCCATTCTCCTTTTGGCGTACTCTCTACTTTTTTCCGAACGAGCCTTAACACCTCTTCCCGAGAAGTAGCTTGAGACAAATCAAGCCTAAGAAGCTTTTCACCGTGACCAATTAAGTGAAGGTGGCTATCGACAAAGCCCGGATACATTGGGTGTCCTTTGAGGTGTACTTCTTTGTCAATCTCAGCACCCCATTTGATTCTTAGCTCTTCTTCTGCGCCTATATCTTCAATGAATCCTTTTTCAACATATACGCTTTCTACATGCTCACCTTCTTTTAGCATCGTATATATTTTGCCGCCGTAAAATAAAGTCCCCATCGCCAACATCTCCTTTACTTTATAAAGCTTGATCTTGTCTCTATTATACGTGACAAAACAAACAAGACAAAAGAGTGAGGTTTCCCCCACTCTTTTTAGCCATCATTATTTAATTAATATGACTTATTTACCACCAAGTTGTTGCTCAGCCATTTGAACTAAGCGTTTAGTGATTTCTCCACCAACAGATCCGTTAGCGCGAGCTGTTGCTTCTGGTCCAAGATTTACACCGAATTCAGAAGCGATTTCGTATTTCATTTGGTCGATAGCAGCTGCTGAACCAGGAGCTACTAATTTGTTTGTGTTTGCCATGTGTTTTCACCTCCTTGTTGAATATAGATTGTGTCAAAACACATGGCATCATACATTATTTTTTTGGTAATTTTATGAAATTTTACTTTTAAAACAAATCTTCTACGCTGTCTGCGGTATTTGTAGCCGAAGAAGCTGTCATCTCAAGCGTTTCTACATTATTTACCGCTTCTTGAATTAATGTTTCAAAATCATAAAATTGTTCGTATCGATTGATTTTTTCACGCTTTGGCTTAGTTTTTGGTGAGCTTGGCGTAAAAATTGTACAGCAGTCTTCATACGGACGATTCGAAATTTCATGTGTGTCAATTTTACGAGCAATTTCCACAATCTCCGTTTTATCCATTGTCACAAGCGGACGCAAAATTGGCGTATTCGTCACTTCATTAATCGCATACATGCTCTCAACCGTTTGACTAGCTACTTGCCCTAAGCTGTCGCCAGTTACGATAGCTAACGATTCATTTTTTTCACGAATAAGGTCCGTAATTCGAAGCATCATACGGCGTGTAGAGGTCATGGTATAATTCTCTGGAATTTGCTTTTGAATCGCTTGCTGTACAGCTGTAAACGGTACAATGTGAAGCTTTACTTTTTCGTGATAAGCCGTTAATTTTTGCGTTAAATCAATTACTTTTTGCTTAGAACGTTCACTTGTAAAAGGCGGACTATAAAAATGAACCGCTTCTATTTCTAAACCGCGCTTCATAGCTAAGTATCCTGCAACCGGGCTGTCGATTCCTCCAGAAAGCATGAGCATCGCTTTTCCACTCGTACCAACTGGAAGACCCCCTGCTCCGCGATAATCAAAACATGTAATATACGTTGCTTCACTTCTCACTTCTACTCGTACATTTACGCTTGGCTCTTTTACGTTTACCTGTAGATGCTCTGTATTTCGTAGAATATGACTTCCTACTGCATAATTTAATTCGTTTGTATCAAGAGGAAATTGTTTGTACGCTCTTCGAGTAGATACTTTGAACGTTTTTCCTTCTATATCAAATTCCTTCATTGCTTCTAGCGCTGCTTCTTGAATGGCTTCAAGTTCATTTTCAACTTTTAATGCTAAACTAAAACTTTGAATACCAAAGATTTGCTGAAGACGTTCAATGATAGGCTCGTGATTTTCACCATTTAAGTGAATATACATGCGGTCTCTTGTGTATTTTACGTGAATGTTTTGGAATGCACTAAGAGCCGTTACAATATTTTTTCTTAGCTGCGCAACAAATTTTTTTCTATTTTGTCCTTTAGTGGAGATTTCTCCGTATCGAATTAAAACATGGTTATATATCATAGTTATTTACCTCATTACTTTCTTTAGATCTTCAATTACTGTGAAAATAGCATTTATAATGGGCGTTACTTCATTATAGTCATTTAATCCTGACAAGCTCAAACGAATGGACTGATCGGCTTCTTCGTAATTTTTACCGATAGCTAAAAGCGTTTTACTTGGCTTTTTTCGTTTTGATGAGCAGGCAGATGTAGTTGATACAAACACTCCTTTTTCTTCAAGAGCGTGAACAAAAACCTCACCTTTAATACCTTGCGCTGTAAAATTTATAATATGGGGAGCTGAATGCTCATTCGGCGTATTAATCGTGATTCTTTCGTGAGCAGAAAGTTTGTCCATCAGTTCTGCTTTTATTTTCTGCATTTTTTGCTGATTCTGAGCTGCATGTTCAAGTGTTAAACGAAGTGCTTTAGCAAATGCTACGATTCCCGGAACATTTTCCGTGCCTGATCGATGCTGCATTTCCTGAGAGCCTCCGCTAAGCAACGGATGAAGCTGAACTCCATTTCGTTTATATAAAATTCCCGTTCCTTTTAAGCCGTGAATTTTGTGTCCTGATAATGTGCATAAATCAATTTTATGATTTGCTAAAGAAAGCGGAACTTTTCCAACCCCCTGCACATGATCGACATGAAAAAGCACCTTCGAATAGTTCGTGAGCATCTGTCCAATTTCTTCAATTGGCTGAATGGTGCCAATTTCATTATTTACATGCATAACGGATACTAAAATGGTTTCATCCGTAATAGCTGATTCAATAGCCGCAGGTGACACAAATCCATTTGAATCTACCGGAACATACGTAACGTTAAATCCTAGTGCTTCTAACTGCTTAAATGGTTCATGAACGGAATCATGTTCAATATTTGTCGTAATAATATGCTGACCTCGGCTTTTATATTGCATCGCTACGCCTTTAATAGCCAAATTATTCCCTTCCGTTCCTCCTGATGTAAAGATAATTTCATTTGACGATACGTGCAGCAATTCTGCTACTTGCTCACGTGAACGGCTCAACAAATTCTCCGCCTGTACGCCAAATTGATGGAGGGACGATGGATTGCCATAATAAGTTGTAGCTACTTTGGTAAAAGATTGTATGACTTCATTATAGGGTTTTGTTGTAGCGCTATTATCTAAATAAATCAAGGATGCGCGCCCCCTTCTTCATTTTTTCGGAACAACGTATTATCATACCACACCTTGGTATTTTTTTAAATTAGGCGTTCCTTTTATTATTAATAAACTATTTAGATTTTTTCAAAAAAACCTATATATGATTCCATAAATGTGGTAGTATGTATCACGTACTTTTAGTTTTTAAAAAATCAGAAAATTTAATCATCAACATAAGAAACACTAGGAGGCATTATGAAAACCAAGGCACTCACTAACAAAGAAATACTTGCCATCGGTCTTATGCTGTTTGCTCTCTTTTTCGGAGCGGGAAATATGATTTTCCCTCCTTTGCTCGGACAGCAAGCCGGAACACACACTTGGAGTTCCATTATCGGTTTTCTCATTACAGGTGTAGGACTTCCGCTTATGGGGATAATCGCTGTTTCTAAAAGTAATGGAAACTTTACCGAAGTAGCTAAAAAAGTTCACCCTATTTTCGGGATTTCTTTTACTATATTGCTTTACTTAGCAATTGGCCCTTTTTTTGGTATACCCAGAACGGATACGGTAGCGTTTGAAATCGGTGTGACCCCATTTTTATCAGAAAATGCGGTTGCAAGCAAGATTCCTTTAATGGTCTATACCGTTATTTTCTTTGGCCTAACACTTTATTTATCATTGAATCCAACTAAAATTGTTGATCGCATAGGAAAAATTCTAACTCCTTTACTGCTCGCAGTATTAGCTCTTTTAGCTATCAAAAGTTTAATGACACCTATGGGTTCTTTTCAAGAACCTCACGCCAAATATATAGCCTCTCCATTTACGGGCGGCTTTATTGATGGATATTTGACAATGGATACAATTGCAGCTCTCGTATTTGGCATCGTTGTTATCAACAGTATTAAGGAAAAAGGCGTAACGGACGAACGAACACTTGCTTCGATATGTATCAAAGCCGGGTTGATTGCTGCTGCTGGGTTAGCTATCGTTTATCTTTCTCTCGCGTATGTCGGCGCTTCAAGCGTAGAAGCAATTGGTATGAAAGAAAATGGAGGAGCTATTTTAACAGCTGTAGCTACAACATTATTCGGTTCGTTTGGCACCATTATTTTAGGACTTGCTATTACATTTGCTTGTCTAACGACAGCCATCGGATTAACTTCTGCTTGCGCACGATTTTTCACGCAGCTGGTGCCAAGCATGTCATATAAAACATTTGTTGTCATTTTAATGCTGTTTAGTGCTGTTATTTCAAATGTAGGGCTTACTCAATTAATTTCTATTTCCATACCTATTTTGACCTTTGTATACCCTATTGCCATTACGCTAATTGCTTTATCATTAATTGAAAGAGCCATTTCGTTTGGTCGAGAAGTATATGTGACAGCCGTAATCATTAGCTCGATTCTGAGCATTTTTGATGGGTTAAAAGCAGCAGGAATTATCCTAACAAGCATAGACGATTTTTTCAAAAACTATTTGCCGCTTTATAGCCAAGGCCTTGGCTGGCTTATTCCAACAGTTTCTGCTGCCTTCATAGGCTATATTATTAGCATTGCAAGAGGTACACATCACACAGATAGTATACAAAGAAAAGCGTCATAAAAAAGCTCGTGTCCTTTGGACACGAGCTTTTTAACTCTGTGAAGATACAATACGCTGTATACGATCCAGCGCACCAGGATCTACTTGCTCAATAGCTGCAGATGCCTGTTTTAATGCTTCTTTGTATTCGTAATGACGAAACGCTTCTTCTGCTTCTTCTAAAGACTGTGCAATCGAGTGATGAGTACTTCTATAACGGTTACCGTATTGAATCACTCTTTCAACCAGTCGCGCCTCTTCTAACATTGCCTCTGTTTCATCAAATGTATCCTGAACAAAACCAACAGCATCTTCAAGTAAAGATTGAACAGCTTGAATATTAAGCGGTTTTTCTTTCAGCTTAGCGGTTACTTCATTTAAGATATGAACCGTTTTTTCAAGCTGCACTTTGTATTCTTCAGGAACACCAGGAAGGTTGCTTTTTTGAATAAGGCGTCGTGCTTCAATCAACTGAGATTTCAGTTCTTCTATTTTGTCCTTAGCCGAGAGCTCATCTTTGCGAAGAGCTTGTAGCATATCGCTATAGGATTCCTGAGATTCTTTTAATTGGTTAAGCTGTTTGGAAACGTCTTCGAGTTCTTCTTGGATCACACTGTAGGCTAAATTGTGCTCCGCCACCTTGTCCGAAATATTATAGTACAAGTTAGTCAATCGTTTTAGTTCGCGGTCCATTTTATAATATACGTCTAAATCGCGCTCTTTAAAATGATAGCTTTGCTGTACAAATAGCGTTTCTTCACGAAGTTCACGGTTTCGTTCTTGAAGCATACGAAGGAAGTTAGATACCGTATGAGATTCACGGTTCATTTTATGATAGGAGAAAACCTCATGCTCAAGTGAGTCATATAACTGCTCTAAGCGTTCGTTCACATCATCTAGTTTTGTAATCGCTTCTTCCACATATAATTCTTCAATATCTGCAATAATTTCAGCAGTTTCTTGTTTTAAAAGCTCTACCGTTTCTTCTACTTGCAGATGATCTAACACATATCCCTGCTCACTCATTTCGCGGAACCCGTCAAGCAGTTCATTGAACTGAACAGGAAGAGTGGTCTGACACTCAACTAACACTTTTGGAATTTGTTCTAAATACGAATCAATAGCTGTTAAATCAGTTTTTAATTGAAGAACAATCTCACGTGCTTGAAGATAGTTTCCGTTAATCGTCTCTTCCTCATATTTTTTAAACTGCTCTTTAGATGTATTAATTGCGTATTCTAACGTTTTTTCAGCATTTCCATAGGAATACCGATGTGCGAGCAATTTTTTCTTCACGTGGCGGTGAAGCTGATTTAATTCCTCAATATCATATCGATTATCTTGTTCGCTACCAATTAAATTTTGAAGTTCAGTAAGTATGTTTTCAATATCTATCTTGGTTTGTTCTAAGGCTTGATCAATATGTATAGATAACTGCTTCGCTTTTTTAAATCGGTATTTATCTGCTGCTTCTTCCGTTTCAAACAGTTCTTTATCAATTTTCGGGAGATTAGTTGATATAATTTCATCCCACTGCTCACGCCAACGTTCAAATAGCTCTTCAGTTTGACCTGTCATGTTCAATTCTTTTACTTTTGAAATTTCCTCTGCAACTGGCGTATTTGCTAATTCGACTTTGATCGTTTCCAGGCGATCAATTTCTTGATAAATCTTTTTACGTGAAAACATTCCGTACACAACTAATCCGATAATAAGTATGATTAGTGCTATAATGAATTCCATACTAAGCCCCCTTACAGTGCGTTCTACATGACAAGTTTCTTATTTATAAAAAGGGTGAATTTAATCCTTTAAATTTTTTTGCGTCAATGTTTTTATGATACCATGTAAAGTCCAACTTTTGAGCAAAAAATTAAATTTTTTTATACAAAATATTGGCATGGAGTCACTTTGTGTCGTTACAATGGAAAAAGAAGAAAAAAGGAGGCATTTTTTATGAAAGTTGACAAACATATTCATACTCCATTTTGCCCACACGGTTCACCTGATTCATTGCAACAATATGTTGAACAGGCGATTTCCCTGAACTTTGGCGAGATTTCGTTTACAGAGCATGCTCCATTACCAAAAAGCTTCAGTGATCCGACGCCTGATCGCGACAGCGGAATGGATCCTGACAAACTTGATCACTACATTCAAAACGTACAGCAAGTTAAAAAAGAATTTGAGCGCGATATTCGTATCAATATCGGATTGGAAGTTGATTTTATCGAAGGATTTGAACACGAAACAACGGATTTCTTAAACGAATATGGTCCTTATCTCGACGACAGCATCCTTTCTGTCCATTTCTTAAAACATGAAGAAGGATATGACTGCCTAGATTTTAGCGCTGACGTATTTGCACATATTGTACAGAAGTTTGGCAGCGTAAGCAAAGTATATGATAAGTATTACAACACGGTATTACGCTCTGTACAGGCCAATTTAGGCGTTTATAAGCCTAAGCGTATTGGTCATATGACACTCGTACATAAATTTCAAGCTCAATTTCCATATGAAGACACACTTTCCCCTATTATTTTATCAATACTCGATGAAATAAAAATGAAAGATCTGAATTTGGATTATAATGGTGCAGGATTGTTTAAGCCTTTGTGCAAGGAAGCGTATCCAGCTCCCTTTGTCGTAAAAGCAGCCCAACAGAAAAAAATCCCTCTCGTATATGGGTCAGACGCCCACTGTGCGAAGGATTTAGGCCAAGGCTATAGAGAGCTTCATTTAAGATAATTGAACGCGAAGTTTGTTTGTACGTTCATATGGCAAACATACCGTTGTGTGCACCCATTGCTCAAGCTCAATCGCATATTGCTGAACAAAATACGGTTCATGAGGCAATATATGAAGAACTTCACTTAGGTACTGAGGATGAAGATAAGGCATAGACAGCATGCCCTTAAGTTCAATGATTGTAAAGGAAACGTGCAGCTTTCGAAACTCCTTTTCTTTCATCCCTCTTTCAAGGATTGTTTTTAAGTAGTATTTTTCCTTGGTTAAATACGTAGTCATAACTTCTCGAATTAAAATCGTGTCAAGAGAGATTTCTCTATATACGAGCCGGGCAATATGCCTATTTTCGTGCTGGTAATGTAAGATAGCTCGAATCATTACGATCATACTTTCTGTTGAAGACAGCTTTTTCATTTCTTGGAATGCTTGCTCCAAAACCCCAATATAACCTTCAAAATAAGAAATCACTAAACTTTCAAGCAATCCTTCTTTGCTATGAAAATAATATGAAATATTCGCTACGTTCACTTTCGCTTTTCCTGCAATCTCGCGCACCGACGTACCATCAAAACCTTTTACGTTAAAAAGAGAAACGGCCGCATCAATAATTTTCTCTTTCGTTTTTGACTGTACAGCCATCTATCTACACCTCATTTCGATTTATTTTTACAAAACACATATGATTGCAAAATTGTGTAGAAATCGTTACAGTATTTAAAAAGGATTTTAGTAGCCTCTCTACATAATTCGTGATAGGCTTTTTAGTTCCTGTAATCTTTTATCGACAAAGTAGCGTTAAAACTGACGTTTCCTGATAAAAATTCATTAAATCTTATGTTGAATGGAGGAGAATACATTGTTTAATGTCGAAAACTACAGCGGCTCAAAACAAAAGGATTATGAATTAGTAATTAAGCAATTACGCGCCTTATTAGAAGGAGAAAGCAATACGATTGCTAATCTAGCAAATGCTTCAGCTTTGCTAAATCAATTTTTAAATGAAGTAAACTGGGTAGGTTTTTATTTAATGGAAGACGGAGAGTTAGTGCTTGGACCTTTCCAGGGACTGCCGGCTTGCGTTCGTATTCCACTTGGAAAAGGCGTATGCGGTACAGCAGCTCAAAATCAAAAAACAGAGCGAATCGAAGATGTTCACGCCTTCCCTGGCCACATTGCATGTGATGCCGCTTCTCAATCTGAAATCGTTGTACCAATTGTAAAAGACGGTCAGCTTTTAGGTGTTCTTGATATTGACAGTCCAATCAAAAATCGCTTTGATGAAATCGATCAACAGTATCTTGAAGAATTCGTCAAAGAACTTACTTCTTTTCTTTAAATATGAATAAGCAAAAAAACCGCTGCAAATCAGCGGTTTTTGCTTATTAAACAAACGTTTGATTAGCCTATCGCTACCTTTTTCTTATGTTCTTTCTTCTCCCTTTATATTTCAACTGAATATATCCTTTCTTTTACATTCTTTTAATCTTCAATCTTCCTTGACTTTATACGAGGAAACACCTATAATACTCGTTGTGTGAAATATTGCAGCTTATACAATCTTCTTTATGTTTTTTCATTTTGTTCCTCATTAAAAGATTGTTTTACAGAAGTAGCAATCCTTTTAACAAGATGGTGTATCGTGTAACTCTCTGCTGCTAGAGCGATGGTACATGAAAACAAAATGAGCATATCGCTAGAATGTGTCTGTTTTTGTTTTGCATAAAATAAAAACACAAACAAGGAGGAGTCATCATGGCTCGTTATACAGGTCCAAGTTGGAAAATCTCTCGTCGCTTAGGTCTTTCTCTAAGTGGTACAGGTAAAGAATTAGAAAAACGCCCTTACGCTCCAGGTCCACACGGCCCAGGTCAACGTAAGAAAATTTCTGAGTACGGTTTACAATTACAAGAAAAGCAAAAATTACGCCACATGTATGGTGTAACTGAGCGTCAATTCCGTAACTTATTCGTTGCTGCTGGTAAATTAACTGGTAAGCACGGTGAGAACTTCATGATTCTTTTAGAAGCTCGTCTTGATAACTTAGTATACCGTATGGGTCTTGCACGCACTCGTCGTCAAGCTCGTCAATTAGTTAACCACGGTCACGTTTTAGTTGATGGTAAACGCGTTGACATCCCATCTTACCGTGTACAACCTGGTCAAGTGATCGGTGTTCGCGAAAAATCACGCAACCTTTCAATCGTGAAAGAAGCGCTTGAAGTTAACAACTTCGTACCAGACTACTTAACAGTAGACGCTGAGAAATTAGAAGGTACATTCACTCGCTTACCTGAGCGTTCTGAATTATCTGCTGAAATCAACGAAGCACTAATCGTAGAGTTCTACTCTCGTTAATAGTAAAAAGCCGTTCCTTATGGAGCGGCTTTTTTACTGTCTATATATAAAAAAAAAGGCCTTTCGGCCTTTTTTTATGCGTATTGAATAAGCGTATATTTTTTCTTACCTCGACGAATCACTGTGAATTGACCTTCAATACGGTCGTCTGCACCTACTGTTTTTTGTAAATCTTGCTCGCGCTCACCGTTTAAGTAAATTGCACCGTTTGAAATATCTTCACGTGCTTGACGTTTAGAAGGAGAAATTTTGCTTTCTACAAGTAAATCAATTAAACCAATATCTTCACCTGTATGCGTGTAAGAAGGAACGTCCTTGAATCCTTGCTTAATTTCTTCTGCTGTTAACTCTGAAATGGTTCCACTAAATAAGGCTTGTGAAATACGAATGGCTTGCGAAAGAGCTTCTTCACCGTGTACAAGCGTAGTCATAGCTGCCGCTAGTGCTTTTTGTGCTTCGCGTTTTTCAGGAGCTTCTTTTGCAGACGCTTCTAATTCATTAATTTCTTCGTGCGATAAGAATGTAAAGTATTTTAAATACTTTATAACATCGCGATCATCTGTATTAATCCAGAATTGGTAGAATTCGTACGGACTTGTTTTTTCAGCGTCTAACCAAATTGCTCCGCCCTCTGTTTTACCGAACTTCGTGCCGTCTGCTTTTGTTACAAGCGGAACTGTTAATCCAAATGCTTTGGCATCTTCTTCTGATTTACGAATTAATTCTAAGCCAGCCGTAATATTTCCCCATTGGTCGCTGCCGCCAATTTGAAGCTTACAGTTATATGTTTGGTATAAATTCAAGAAATCGTATGACTGTAAGATCATGTAGCTAAATTCCGTAAATGAAATGCCTGATTCGATACGAGATTGAACAGAATCCTTTGCCATCATATAGTTAATACCAAAGTTTTTACCGATATCTCGTAGGAATGTAATAACATCTAACTTGCCAATCCAGTCATAGTTATTCGCAATAACTGCTGCATTTTCACCTTCTTCGAAATCTAAGAAGCGTGAAAGCTGACCTTTAATACGCTCACTAAACAGCGCAACCGTTTCTTTTTCGTTTAACGTACGCTCTGCTTTTTTACCGCTTGGATCTCCAATAAGACCCGTACCTCCACCAACTAATGCAATTGGTTGGTGTCCAGCTTGTTGAAAGCGACGCAAAATTAAAACAGGAAGCATGTGCCCGATGTGAAGGCTGTCGGCTGTCGGGTCGAACCCGCAGTATAAACGAACAGACTCTTTACTCAAAAGTTCACTTAAACCTTTTTCATCCGTTTGTTGGTTAATGAGCCCTCGAAACTCAAGATCTTGTAAAATATCCATGTTATATATTCTCTCCTTTATCTAATTGCTCGTTACAATTTGTTGAACAACATAAAAAACGCCCCTTCTTAAAAAAGAAGGGACGAAAATATCGCGGTACCACCCTATTTGGAAATGAATTATTTCCCACTTAAATGATGTAACGGTCTACCCGTCTTTTGCTACTGTAAGTTCACAAAAGATGCTCAAGGACGTATTTCATATTTGTCTATGTACTGATTTTCAGCAACCATCAGCTCTCTTAAACAGGGAGACAAGTATTACTTCTTCCTATCACTGCAGTTTATTTTATTTAAAAGTTTACACCCCACAATTATGAATGATTTCATTTTAAAATTCAAGTCCAAAAAAAAGTTCAAACAGCTGGCTGTTTGAACTTTATAAAAATCACTTATTTTCCCTACAAAGATTGAAACGTTTACTTCTTAGTCTTCCATAGTCGACAAATCGCCCGTTGGCAAATCTAATTCCCACGCTTTTAAAACGCGACGCATAATTTTACCGCTTCGTGTTTTAGGTAGCTTATCTTTAAACTCGATTTCACGCGGAGCTGCATGAGCAGCTAACCCTTTTTTCACAAATTGACGAATATCTTCAATCAGTTCATCTGAAGATTCATACCCATCTCTAAGTGCGATAAATGCTTTAATAATTTCCCCGCGAACAGGATCAGGCTTACCAATAACACCCGCTTCTGCTACAGCAGGGTGTTCAACAAGCTTACTTTCTACTTCAAATGGACCCACGCGTTCTCCTGCCGTCATAATAACATCATCGATTCGGCCTTGGAACCAAAAATAACCGTCTTCATCCATATACGCCGAATCACCTGATACGTACCAATCACCTGGCATAAAATAGGACTCATACTTTTCTTTGTTGTTCCAAATCGTATGCATCATAGATGGCCAGCCTTTTTTAATTGCTAAATTACCCATTCGATAAGGTGGAAGCTCTTGTCCTTGATCGTCAACGATTGCTGCTTGTACACCTGGAATTGGTTTCCCCATAGATCCTGGCTTAATTTTCATAGACGGATAATTACAAATCGTCTGACCACCAGTTTCAGTCATCCACCACGTATCGTGAATACGTTTTTGGAACACCTTCATTCCCCAGCGTACCACTTCAGGATTTAACGGTTCTCCCACACTTAATACATGTCTGAGATTGCTTAAATCATAGCGTTTAACTAAGTCATCACCAGCACCCATTAGCATACGAAATGCTGTAGGTGCACTGTACCAAACCGTTACGCCAAAATCTTCAAGTGCTTGATACCATGCATCTGGACTAAATCGTCCTCCTACAATCACATTCGTTGCTCCAGCAAGCCAAGGACCAAAAATCCCATAGGAAGTCCCCGTTACCCAACCGGGATCTGCTGTACACCAATACACATCGTCATCTTTTAAGTCGAGCACCCACTTAGCAGTTTGATAGTGCTGAAGCATGGCGTTGTGAACGTGAAGCACGCCTTTTGGTTTGCCAGTTGAACCTGATGTATAATGAAGCAGCATACCATCTGTTCTATCTACCCACTCAATTTCCACCTCTTTATTCGCCGCTTCTAGTCGCTTCAGAAAATCTAGTTGAATGCCTTCTTCTTCTACATTTTCCCCTACAAGGAGAATGTGTTTTAAAGCTGGCAAATCTTTCACCGGAACACGGCTCAGCAATTCAGGCGTTGTAATTAACACTTTTGCATCACTGTCTTGCAAACGATCTTTTACTGCACCTTCCATGAACGCTTCAAATAAAGGTCCAACAATAGCGCCAAGCTTCACCGCTCCTAACAAGGCAAAATAAAGTTCCGGAGAGCGAGGCATAAAGATAAACACGCGATCCCCCTTCTCTACGTCTGCTTGTTTTAGCACGTTTGCGGCTTTGTTTGACCATTCTTTCATTTCTTTAAATGTATATTTTTCATTGCGCTGCGCATCTCGATAATAAAGCGCAACTTTATTTTTACGCGTAGAGTTTGCGTGCTTATCAATTGCTTCATAAGCTGCATTTAATTTACCTGTTTCATGCCATGAAAATTCCTTCTCCACTTGTGACCACTCAAAGGTTTGATACGTTTTATCGTAGTCCTGTAAGTTGTATACCCCTTCAATTACAGGAAGCGCTTCCACCTTCATCACAAACTCCCCCTTATGTATAAAATTTACAAACCTATTATATAACAAAGATAGACTTTTCACAATTTTATAAAAATTATTTGTCGGAATTAGGATAATAGTCTCCCTTGTTATATGACAACCTTTAATATAAACGTGTCGAATTAACAAGAAAATCTTCTAATTTTCTATTCTATCTTTTTTAAAAAACTCCTTTTCTTTTATTTAATTTTTTGAAAACGCTTTAATCTAGAGTTTTTTTTGTATTATAATACAGATAAGACTGCTTGAAGGTGGTGATTCATGTGAAACATTCCCAAACATACAATATGAAAGAAGTAAAAACAGCTGTTGGAGCGATTGTTATTGAAGGACCTGTCTCCTCACATACCTTGCAACAACTTGATTTTCATGAGCAACTAACGGCATTTCGTCCACCTGAACAGCAAAAAGAAGCATTGATTGAGATTGCCAACTTGCCTGAAGGTAGAATTATTATTGCTCGCCATCATCATACAATCATTGGTTATGTAACCTTTTTATATCCCGATCCTCTAGAACGATGGTCGGAAGGAAATATGGAGAATTTAATCGAATTAGGAGCTATAGAGGTAGCCGCTCCGTTTCGTAGCTATTCTATTGGAAAAAACTTGCTTATCGTATCTATGATGGATGATGCAATGGAAGATTATATTATCATTACGACAGAATACTACTGGCATTGGGACTTAAAAGGAACAGGGCTAAACGTGTGGGATTACCGCAAAATCATGGAGAAGATGATGAATAGAGGCGGACTAACGTGGTTTGCCACGGATGACCCTGAGATTAGCTCTCATCCTGCTAACTGTTTGATGGTAAGAATCGGGAGCAGAGTCCCTCAAGAAAGCATGCAAGAATTTGATAGCTTGCGCTTTCGAAATCGCTTTATGTATTAGCTAACCTTTAAGAAAAGGAGCTGGGTTTGATGATTGTTGAAGAGATGATGAAAACGAATCTCGTTACCTTAACCCCCGACCATACGATTGCTGAAGCTATGAAACTTTTAGATACACATAAGATTAGACATATTCCCATCGTTAATGACCTTCATCATGTAGTTGGCATCATTTCTGATCGAGACGTAAGAGATGCAAGTCCATCTATTTTAGATAATACTTATACATCTGCTCTTCTATCCGAACCCGTGAGGATGATTATGCAAACAGAAGTCATTACAGCTCACCCTCTTGATTTTGTTGAAGAAATTGCAAGCATTTTTTATGAACATCAAATCGGTTGTATTCCCGTCACAAAAAATAAGCGTTTAGTAGGCGTTGTGACTGAAAGAGATCTATTACATACGTTTATTCAGCTTACCGGCACTAATAAACCTGGTTCACAAATTGAAATAAAAGTAGAAAACAAGGCTGGCGTGCTCGCTGAAGTTACATCCCTCTTTGGTTCAAAGAGGACAAACATCTTAAGCGTACTTGTCTACCCTGATATAGATGAAAGATATAAGATCCTTGTGCTTCGTATTCAAGCTATCAATCCATTGGTTAGTATAAATACATTAAAAGAAAATGGCTATGAGGTGCTATGGCCTAAATTACCGGAGATGACGTAATGACTAGTAATGCTGTATTTATTTATTCAGATGATATTCTTTCGTACAAATTCAGCAATAATCATCCGTTTAACCAGCTTCGTGTTCAACTAACATATGAACTGTTACGGGAATTTGGCGCTTTAGGCAATCAAGATATTGTATTACCGCGAATGGCATCTGATGAAGAACTTCAGCTTGTCCATGATACTAGCTATATTCAAGCGGTAAAATTAGCAGGAAGCGGCGAGCTTTCTGTTGAAAAAGCAGCGGATTTTGGCCTAGGAACAGAAGATACACCTATGTTTCCTAACATGCATGAAGCCAGTGCATTTTTAGTTGGGGGTACCCTTACTGCTGTAGATTATGTTATGACTGGAAAAGCTAAGCATGCTCTGAATTTAGGAGGAGGATTGCACCATGGCTTTCGAGGAAAAGCTTCTGGCTTTTGCATTTACAATGACAGCGCGGTAGCCATTAAATATATGCAGCAAAAGTACAATGCGCGCGTTCTCTACGTCGATACAGATGCTCATCACGGTGACGGCGTGCAATGGACATTTTATGACGACCCTTCCGTTTGTACTCTTTCCATTCATGAAACGGGACGCTACTTGTTTCCAGGCACGGGAAACGTTAACGAACGCGGGCACAGTGAAGGCTATGGTTATTCATTTAATGTGCCTGTTGATGCTTATACCGAAGATGAGTCTTGGCTCGACGTTTATAAGACCTCTTTAAAAGAGGTAGCTGCTTTTTTTAAACCAGATGTTATCTTGACACAAAATGGAGCCGATTCTCATTATTACGATCCGCTCACTCATTTATGCGGCACCACGAAGATATACCGTGAAATTCCTAAAATTGCTCATGAAATTGCCCATGAATACTGCCAGGGAAGATGGATTGCCGTTGGCGGAGGAGGCTATGATATTTGGCGGGTTGTTCCTCGAGCTTGGTCATTTATTTGGCTTGAAATGATTGAACGAAAGGCAGAAGGTATGCTTCCTCTGTCATGGCTTGAAAAATGGACAAAAATATCGCCTCACCCCGTTTGCACGCAGTGGGATGATGAACTCAATATCTATCAGCCAATTCCAAGAAAACCAGAAATAACAGAAAAAAACGCTCAAACTCTTGAGCGCGCTCTTTATCCTATTCGTTCTCATACATCTCATTCTTAAAAAAAGGCTATACAAGCGTATGGCCTTTTTCACTGTGCTTCGGGATCTGAAATAATAATTTCGACGCGTCTATTTTTTTGTAGATTGTCATTAGACGTATTCGGAACAAGCGGCTTTGTATCTCCGTATCCAATTGCTTCAAAGCGCTTAGCAGAAAGAGAAAAGTGGTTCGTTAAATAACGTATGACGCCGCTAGCACGCGCTGCCGATAGTTCCCAATTAGATGGATAACGATAGGTGTGAATAGGTCGATTATCGGTATGACCTTCTACTTTAATATCATTTGAAATAGTACTGAATAACCTTCCTAATTCATCTAGAAAAGGGGTACCTTTTTTCAAAATGTCTGCTTTTCCTGTTTCAAACAGCACCTGTTCTTGTAAAATAAGCACAACTCCGCGTTCATCTCGTTTAGCAGTAATGACGTGCTGAAGCTTATTTTCCTGCAGGTAGTCCTGCACTTTTGCTAAAATGTTATCCAGCTTTTGAGACTGCTGGCTCTTTTCTACAGAGGCTACAGAACTACTGCTTTTAAGCGAATTGACAACGGTCTGAAACTTTTGATTATCAACGCTAGACATTGAAAATAGTAAAATAAAAAAAACTAATATTAACGTCACCAAATCAGCAAATGTTACCATCCATTTTGGCGACTGTGCCGAATACCTTTTTCTTCTACGCTTCACGAACGTGTTCTCTCTTTTCTTCTAGCTTTCGTTTTTCAACAGGGGCAAATACTTTTAGCTTTGCTTGCACAAAGCGAGAATTTTGACCCGCCTGCAAGCCGATGACACCTTCAATAATTACTTCTTTAACAAAAAGCTCATGCTCCGTTTTACCAGCTAATTTAGCTGCGATTGGCTGAAAAAACAAGTTTGAAAGCAGCGCCCCGTAGAAAGTCGTTAAAAGAGCAATTGCCATGTTAGGCCCAAGCGATGAAGGGGTATTAAGGCTTTTAAGCATTAGCACTAGCCCAACAAGCGTCCCAATCATTCCCCAAGCGGGGGCATAATCGCCTGCTTTTTCAAACATACTTCGACCTCTCGCATGTCTTTCTTCTACTGCAGCTATTTCAGCTTCAAGCAGCTCTCGAATCATTTCTGGTTCTACTCCATCAATGGCTAGCAAAATACCTTTTTTCACAAATGAATCATCGATTTGTTCAAGCTCTGCTTCTAACGATAGAAGTCCTTCTCGACGCGCTTTTTCCGATAAATGTACAAATGTTCCTACAATTTCTTCTACGTTTATTTCTTTCGATTGAAACGCTTGTTTCCCTACTCTTCCCATATTTTTTAATTGTTTTAAAGGAAAGCTCACGCACAGCGTACCAAAAACGCCTCCCAATACAATTAAAATCGATGGTACATCAATAAAAGCTAAAAAACCGCTCATTCCTCCGCTTGAAATAACCCCAAACACAACCATAGAGATACCAATTAGTATCCCTATAGGTGTGAGCATATCAATTTTTTTCATATTCTATCTCCCCGTGTCTGAACTTTGGATTCGTTCTTATTCATTCACAGGTATTATTTTGTTGATTGTCTGAACTCGATGCGGTGAGGAAGCTGTACAATGCTGCTATCTACCGTTTCTTTGTTCATGTATTTCGTTAAGAGACGCATCGCTACTGCACCAATATCATACATCGGCTGTACAACAGATGTTAACTGAGGACGAACCATTGTTGAAAGTCTTGTGTTATCAAAACCGATAACTTCTAGATCGTTTGGTACATTCAACCCGCGATCTTGTGCCCCGTGAATAACGCCTAATGCCATTTCATCCGTTCCAACGAAAATAGCAGTTGGCTTTTCATCTTCTTCTAATAGTTTTTCAACTGCTTCAATACCTGAATCGTACGTGTAGTCTCCTTCTACAATATAAGAATCGCGTACAGGCAATCCGCTTTCAGTAAGAGCACGCTTGTACCCTTTTACTTTTTTCGCATGATTGATTGGTTCTTCTAACGTACCTGAAACGAATGCAATATTTTTATGACCGCTGTCAATTAGTGATTGCACTGCATCAAAAGCTGCTTGTTCATAATCAATAGTTACAGATGGGATTTGGTTAGTTGATTCGATTGATGCTGCAAGTACAACTGGAACCGGTGATTTTTTTAGTTCTTCTACGTGTTCTTCCGTTACATTCCCACTCATGAAGATGATTCCGTCTACTTGTTTACCAAGCATGTTATTTAAAAGATGAAGTTCTTTATCTTGATTTTGATCGGAGTTACTTAAGATGATATTATACTTGTACATTGTTGCAATATCTTCGATTCCACGCGCTAACTCTGCATAGAAAATATTTGAAATATCAGGAATGATAACTCCTACTGTCGTTGTTTTTTTACTTGCTAATCCACGCGCTACTGCGTTCGGACGATAGCCTAGTCTTTCAATTGTTTCTAATACTTTTTTTCTAGTTGATGGTTTTACATTCGGATTTCCGTTTACCACACGAGAAACCGTTGCCATCGACACGCTTGCTTCCCTTGCTACATCATAAATTGTTACGTTCACAACAAACACTCCTTATCGAAAAACATTTCGTTTATTTTATCCTTATTTCATTTCTTGTATTTACGTATATAAATCCATCTTCCTTTATAGAATGGCTATTTCTAGCTCCTTCACTCTTACATACAGCTTAGATACCCTGTATGCATCTAAATCATTCCTGTTATGCCCTTATTATTACGTGGCAAAGACAATTTTACCAGTTTATATGTAACAATGTAAAAGACGGTGTATAGTAAGTAAATAAAAAAAGTGACTCGCGAATTTATATCATATGCAATCACAGAATGATAGCGAATATCTGTAACTACTATACGATACTATGTGCTTCATCGCAACGTATTTACCGCCTTTTTCCGACAAGTTTCACGAGAATTTCATAAATTCTTGTTTTTTGGATTTGCACTTATTCTTTCCTATTTTGACAAAAGTTATCGACTGTTTTCAAAATACGTGATAATTTCGCTTATCTTTATTATAACGAAAGGCAAACAAGCTTGAAACCATTAAGTGCCTCAAACTTGTCATAAAAGTATACGAATTTTTCATTTTTACGTTTTTTTATAAATTTAAGTTACATATAGGTTTTAACTGCTTCATAAATTCTGTAAATTGCGGGATATCCATTTGCTGAGCTGAGTCAGAAAGTGCTACCGCAGGATCGGGATGAACTTCTGCCATAATTCCATCCGCACCAATGGCAAGAGCCGCTTTAGCCGTTGGAACAAGTAAATCTCGTCTTCCCGTTGAATGCGTGACGTCGACTAAAACAGGTAAATGAGTTTCTTGCTTTAAAATAGGAACAGCTGAAATATCCAGGGTATTTCTCGTTGCTCGCTCATACGTACGAATTCCTCGTTCACACAAAATCAGCTGATCATTTCCTTTTGAAACAATGTATTCAGCAGCATTAATAAACTCATCAATCGTAGCGGCTAAGCCTCGCTTTAATAAGACAGGCTTCTTCACTGCACCAGCTTCTTTTAATAGCTCAAAATTTTGCATATTACGAGCACCAATTTGAATCACATCTACATATTCTACAGCTGTTTCAATATCAGCGGGGTCGACAATTTCACTAATAACGGCTAAATCATATTCGTCAGCTACTCTTTTTAAAATTTGCAGTCCTTCTAAGCCAAGGCCTTGAAAATCATAAGGAGATGTTCTTGGCTTGTAGGCTCCGCCTCTAAGCATCCGCACACCCTGCTGCTTCACGGCTTTTGCTACGGCTGCTACTTGCTCATAGCTTTCAACGGAACAAGGTCCTGCTACAAAACGCTGAAGTCCGTCACCAATTGTTTCTCCTTTTACCGTAACGATTGTATTTTCCGGCTTCTTTTTACGGGATACAAGAAGTGCTTTACGATGATCATCTTCTTGAAGCTCTAAATGAGCTTTGAAAATCTCTTTGAAAATATGTTGAAGCGTCGACGTTTGAAACGGTCCTTCATTCTTGCTTAAAATCGAGTCAAGCATTGCTCGTTCACGAACAGGATCAAACCGTTTAGTTGACTGCATTCCTTTTAACTTTCCTATTTCTTGAACAAGCTCTCCTCGCTCATTAATAAGCCTTAACAGTTTCATATTTACTTCGTCAATTTGAGATCGCAAATGCTGAAGATCTGAATTAGTCATGTACGTCCACCCTTTCACTGATTTTAAAAAATCCGTTTAGCAGGGTTACTACATAAGATGATAGATGATGGAGGATATATGTAAGGGGCTTCTCTGCTTTTATGTGCTAAACTACATCTATTGTACGAAAAAGTGGATGAAACCGCAATCAGCTTATAAAAAAAGAGGTTGAAACATAGCTACATCGCTCCAATCTAAAGAGTACCAAATGGGATAAATAAGCTCCTATAGATTGGTTGTTACAGAGAGGTTGATTTCCGTGCAAGACTTCGCTTTCCGCGGGCGACTGGTGAGCCTCCTCGTCACCTACGCTCTTGCGGGGTCTCACCTGTTCCGCTTGTCCCGCAGGAGTCTTCGTCTTGCCCTCCAATCAACAGCTAGAGGCCGCTACATATATGAAACCTACGTTCACTCTACCAATAAAAAAATCCGAACGATTGATCGTTCGGATTTTCCTTTAACTAACATATTTTTTTCGATTAATGAGCTACGTTTTTCGCTAATTCTTCTTCGTTAATGTTCCAGTGAGAAGCATGCCACTTCACTTTTCCATCTTCAAACAGAAGCGCTTGAGGTGATTCATGCTTCACTTCATACGTCTCAGCGATATAGTTAGATACATCACGTGAATCTTGAACATGAAGATAATAAGAAGGAATGTCTTCATGACTAGAAGCAAATGCTGAAAATGCCTCATGACCCGCTGCACTAATTGGACACGTTGTGCTGTGTTTTAAAAATAAAAAGCGATTGTTTTCCTTTACAACTTGTTCGAACTCTTCAACTGTTGAAATTTTTTTCATTTTTTTCACCCTTTCTGTACTTACTCTTAAGTTTACATGGTTTGACCGTTTCCATACAAAAAGAGTGCTCAGCTTTGTGCATGATGCTACTAAATTCATTTATAAGGTGGAGTTTTTTTCTGCAATGAAACGATTATTTACTTGCTGTTATTCAACTTAATTTACATACAAAAAAAGCGTTCACCCTATAGGATAAACGCTTTTGATTCCTTATTATGAGCGTGGCACTGTGCTTTCCACTTCATCTAGTGCTTTTTGAGCTTCTGTTAGCTTCTGCTGAACGTCTTCGCTGCTTTGAGACTCAACTTCATCAGCAAGCACTTCTAAGCTTGTTGGCGGTAATGCTTCGTGTTCAGGATCTACTTTACGGAAGTTTTTCACCTTGTCCACTACTTGTGAAGATTGCTCAGACAGTGTTTGTGATAAACCAGCCGTTTTTTCTTTAGCCGTTTGAGCAAACCCTTGTCCTTTTTCAACAGCGCTGTTTTTCGCTTGCTCCGTTTTTAAACGAACGTAAGCTGCCTGCTCATTTAAATCAGAACGGAACTCTTTACCTGATTTTGGAGCAAGTAATAATGCCGTCGCAGCTCCTACAACTCCTCCGATCACTGTTCCTAATAAAAAGTCTTTATTTGAAGTATTGTTTGATTTGTTTGGTTTGTTTGACATATTCTTCTCCTCCTCTAAAATTCACTTTTATGAAAATGAACGTGAGCGTTGAACCGCTTTTTCTTCCTTAACAGGAACGACGGGTTCTACGCTTGTTTGTTTCTGTTTTCTTGATTTTACACGTTCCCATACGTCTAATGCAACATTGCTCCATTGAACGACTTGAGCAACAGTTTCTTTATTTTCTTCTACTTTCTCTGAAACGCTTGATGACACGCTTTTAATAGACTTATTTAGGTCTTGGATTGAGTCACCTACGCCTTTAACAGAATCCACCACTGTGTTCAGCGCTTCGGATTTACGCTGAATATCTTCAGCTAACAGATTAGTCTTATGTAAAAGTGCAGTTGTTTCAGTAGTGATTCCTGTCATTTGCTTTTCTACACCGTCTAAAGTACCTGCCACTGAATTTAATGTGTGCTGAACGGATTTCAATGTTTTGGACACGGAAACCACCAGGTAAAAAATCGCAATGGCAACAATAGCAGCGCTTAAGTAAAGAATAATAACCATCTGTGCAAGGCACCTCCTATTTTCATCTCTCTTGTTATAACTACTTTCCCAATTTTATAAACAATTAAACCTTCTATTCCCTATAGACTCTTTAACTTTACCATATTCTCTCTGCTTTTATTCATAAAAAGGGAAGATTGCTACATTATTTCGCGATATATGAGTTATTTCCCTTCCTAAAGAAAAAAAGGATTTTAAAGCATAAAAACAAACAAAATAAGCTCAGTGGGGTACAATAGAAAGTGAATCACCAATCATTGTTATTTTAAGGAGGCACTATTTATGAAAGACCCTAGAATTGCAACATTAGCTAAAAACTTAATTAATTATTCTGTTCGCCTTCAAAAAGGAGAAAAAGTATTAATCGAAAACTTTGGACTTCAGCGCGAACTTGTGACAGCACTTGTAGATGAAGCGTACAAGGCCGGTGGCTATCCGTTTGTACTGCTAAAAGATCATTCGGTAGACCGAGCTCTTTTAAACGGTGCACAAGAAGAGCAGTTCAATATGATGGCAGACTTCGAAGCAAATGTGATGAAAGAAATGGATGCTTATATTGGCTTGCGTTCTGGTTCAAACATTTTTGAACAATCAGATGTTCCAGCAGATAAAATGAAAATCCAAGGGAATACGATCGGTAAAAAAGTACATAGAGAAATTCGCGTTCCAAAAACAAAATGGGTTGTTCTTCGCTATCCAAACGATTCAATGGCGCAACTTGCTAAAATGAGTACAGAAGCATTTGAAGATTTTTATTTCGATGTATGCAACTTAGACTATGGCAAAATGAGCAAAGCGATGGATGCTTTAGTTGAGCTGATGAACCGTACGGACAAAGTGCGTTTAACAGGTGAGAATACGGACTTAACGTTCTCTATTAAAGATATTCCTGCAGTGAAGTGTGCCGGAGAAATGAATATTCCGGACGGTGAAGTATACACGGCTCCTGTACGTGATTCTGTAAACGGAACAATTTCTTATAACACTCCTTCTAACTATCAAGGCTTTACGTTTGAGAATGTATCCTTAACATTTAAAAACGGTAAGATTGTTGAAGCAACCGCTAATGATACAGAACGCATCAACGGCATTTTTGATACGGATGAAGGCGCTCGTTTTGTTGGCGAATTTGCGATTGGCGTAAATCCGTATATTCAACATCCAATGCAAGACATTTTATTTGATGAAAAAATTGACGGAAGCTTCCACTTCACTCCTGGCGAGTGCTACGAAGATGCATATAATGGAAACAAGTCAAATATTCACTGGGATATGGTGATGATTCAGCGTCCGGAATACGGCGGCGGTGAGATTTATTTCGATGACGTGTTGATTCGTAAAGACGGGCTATTTGTCATTGAGGAATTAAAAGCGCTAAATCCTGAAAATTTAAAATGAGTTTTGAAATAAAAAAAGGCACTCAGGAGAGTGCCTTTTTTTTATGATACGGTTTGCTGATATAGTTTTTCAAACTTTTGAATGTCTCCAGCACCCATAAATACTAATACAGCTTCATTATGGTCTTTTAACGATTCAATTGTTTCTTCATTAATTAATTCAGCTCCGCTGATTTTGCTTCGTAGATCTTCAATTGATAATTTACCTTGATGCTCACGAGCTGATCCAAAAATGTCACATAGATATACTTTATCAGCGTGCTGTAGGCTTGCTGCAAAGTCCTCTAAGAACGTTTGTGTACGCGTAAAAGTATGCGGTTGGAAAACAGCCACAACTTCACGGTTTGGATACTTTTGACGAGCAGCTGAAATCGTTGCATTAATTTCCGTTGGATGGTGTGCATAATCATCGATTAGCACTTGTTTGCCAACGTTCTTTTCACTGAAACGACGCTTTACACCTTGATATGTTTTAAAACGCTCTTGCAGCACAGCAACGTCAATTTCTTCATAATGACAAAGTGCAATAACAGAAAGTGCATTTAAGATGTTATGGTCGCCATACCCTGGAATTTCAAATGATGCGTGGAATGTATTACGAACGAACACATCAAATGTTGTCCCTGTTGTGCTTTTTACGATATTACGTGCTTGGAAATCATTTTCTTCGCCTAATCCGTAATAAAGAACAGGTACCTTCGCTTGAATTTGCTGCAGATGTTCATCGTCACCACAGGCAATAATTCCTTTTTTGACTTGAAGTGCCATCTCTTGAAACGCGCTGAATACATCATCGATATTGGCAAAATAATCAGGGTGATCAAAATCAATATTCGTCATAATTGCATAGTCTGGCGTATAAGATAAGAAGTGGCGGCGATACTCACATGCCTCAAACGCAAAATACTTGCTGTCTTTTACACCTTTACCCGTACCGTCTCCAATTAAATATGAAGTAGGTTCAGCTCCTTGAATCACATGCGCTAACATACCCGTTGTGGATGTTTTTCCGTGTGCTCCTGTTACGGCTACACTCGTATACTGTTTCATAAAGTCACCTAAGAAACGGTGATAGCGTACAAGCTTGACTCCTTCTTTTGAAGCTGCTTCTGCAATTTCTTCATGCGTATCAGGAAAAGCATTTCCTGCAATTACAGTCATGCCGTCTTTAATATTATTTTTATCAAATGGTAAAACAGGAATTCCCTGCTGCTCTAGTGCTTTTTGCGTAAAAATTTCTTTTTCAATATCCGATCCTTGAACTTGAAAGCCCATATCGTTTAGGATTTGCGCAAGCGCACTCATTCCTGTTCCTTTAATACCTACAAAATGGTAAACTGTCATATAAAGAACCTCCAACATTCGTCTATCTGTAAGACAGTATATGACGGTTATCTAGAATTGCTCTTACAAACGTATATAAATGTCGTTTGATTGCTGATTTCACGATAACATTCGTACATTATATCACTTCTTATAACATAACTCCATGACTCCATTTCTACTCTCTTCCCTTGCGAAACGGCCTTTTATTTTGGCTTCATCACATAGTATATAGCCTGCTGTTTTAAAAACGAGCGCCATGTCATTGCATTTTTTTTGTCATTATATTGCGTTACTAACTGTTCAATGCGTTGTTTATGTCCTAAAAAGAAAGAGTCAATTAACACGTCATATCCGATTGATTTTATTTTTCGAATCCAAATTACTTGTTGTTCCTCTAAATTTGCAAATCTTCCTCTTACATCTTTGATGATAACCTGCTCATTTGTCAATGGGGTATATCCTTTTAAGAAAAACGAATTAGGTACTTTAGACACAATAATTGGCTCTAGTACACTCGTCAAAAAAAAGGCTCCTTGAATCAAAAACGACTCTGTTTTCTGCTTCGCCTGATCAGCTAAAAAAAGCTGCAGCAAGGTTTTCCCCTGAATGGTTACATATTCAAATGCAAACCACTGAAAAAATAATTGTTCATGGGAATCAGACAGAGGCGCCTCATGAGGCAAGTTTACTAACTCTTTAAATAAATGTGAAGCCCGCACTTTTTCTCGTATATTCGTATAGCGGTTCACAAAAAAGAAATAGTGATTGTAAAAGTCGCAAATAGCATTATCAGACTGAAGCTGCTTTTGTTCACGAATTTCATTAAAGTTAATCAGTTCATGATTTTCTTCTGTCATTACTCTTCACTCGTACTCTAATTATTTTAGTTTGTCCTCTTTATACGCCTTCAGCTCATATGTTCCTGCTGGTGAGAAATGATAGCAAACTATCACATGCTAAAAAAGCAACACACACATTATCCTTACATATAGTAAATCATTTTACTAGTTCTGACAAACCTTTTCCTTTTTTTCTTCATGGATTTCTTCCAAAATCTCTACTCAAATTCTGTATAAACGAACTTAAAGCAGGAAAAAAAGAGGCGATGGATACAGTGACAGAGCGTTAGCTCACACAATGCTGTATCCTGCTGATTTTGCATAGCCTCTTTTTTAACCCACATGTAGAAAAACAGCTTAAAATGTAGAAGTGGCTGTTTGACTTTCCATTTCCTGAAGCTCGTTTTCGGTAATAAGCACATCTCTCGGCTTGCTTCCTCTTGCTTCTGAAATAATTCCTTGCTGCTCCATCATATCAATTAGGCGCGCTGCGCGATTGTAGCCCATTCGGAAGCGTCTTTGCAGACTGGAAGTAGATGCACCTCCTTGATCTAGCACAAACTCGCATGCTTCATAGAAAAGCTCATCTTCTTCATTTGAAGCAAAGCTTTGCTGCTTTTTCAACAAATCTTCTTGATCAAATAAGTATGTTGGCTTCATTTGTTTTTTGACATGATCTACAACGCGGTCAATTTCTTCATCTGAAACAAAGTTCCCTTGAATTCGAACGCTTTTAGAAGAGCCGTTTTCAAGAAGCAGCATATCACCTTTACCTAGTAGCTTCTCTGCTCCCCCTGTGTCGATAATTGTACGTGAATCAACTTGCGAAGAAACCGAAAATGCAATACGCGTTGGCACATTCGCTTTAATTAAGCCTGTAATCACATCTACGGAAGGACGCTGCGTTGCAAGCAATAAGTGAATGCCACACGCTCTTGCCTTTTGTGCAATACGGCAAATAGCTTCCTCTACTTCCCCAGGAGATACCATCATTAAGTCGGCAAGCTCATCAATAATAATAACTAGATATGGCAGCTCCCCGCTTTTTTCATTATGTTCTTTTACACGTTCGTTGTATTTTGTAATGTCACGTACGCCCGCATGTGCAAACAATTCATAACGGCGCTCCATTTCCTCTACTGCCCATTTTAAAGCTGTAGTAGCTGCTTTAGCATCCGTGATAACCGGGCTGACTAAATGCGGAATACCGTTGTAAGGAGCTAGCTCAACCATTTTAGGGTCAATTAACATAAGCTTGACTTCGTGTGGCGCAGCTTTATAAAGCAAGCTGACGATAATAGTATTAATACACACGCTTTTACCAGACCCGGTCGCTCCGGCAATCAAACCGTGAGGCATTTTATTCAAGTCAGTCACAACCGGCGTTCCTGAAATATCTAACCCTAACGCTACCGTTAAAGGAGAGTTATCTTTTCTAAAAGAAGGATGCCTCAAAATTTCACGAATTAACACCGGCTTACTTTGACGATTTGGCACTTCAATTCCAATCGTATTTTTCCCTGGAATTGGCGCTTCAATTCGGATATCCCGCGCGGCTAGGCTCAGTTTGATATCATCTGTTAAATTCGTAATTTTGTTCACTTTCACACCGGGTTCAGGATGTACTTCAAATCTGGTCACGGTAGGACCTTGCGTGACGTTTACGACCTTAGCTCGAACGTTAAAGTTTTTTAATGTCATATCCAAAAGCTCACGTTGCTCATCCGCCCATTGATTATCTTCTTCAATAGCAGCTGGAGGAATGTTAAGCAAGTTCATTCCAGGAAATGTATAAGGAGAAGAAGCCTTTACATTTACAGGTTCTTCAGCTTTTAACGAAGCCTGTGGAACCGCTTCTTTGGTTTTTTCACCGTGAACTTCTTCTTGCCTACTTACTTCCGTTTTTTTTTGCAGAGATTGTGGCTCCTGCTTTTGGTGGGAAGTCTGTGACGGCTGACTTTTTTCACGAGAGCCGTTCTCCATCTTCGTGCGGTCTTTTTTCAGCATCATCACGTTAAAAGGCACTAATCGCTTACCGCGAGCTCGTTCAGCATTTCCTGGCTGTTCTGCAGGTACAAGAGGTTCTACAGCTGACTCTTGCTGTACTTGTTCTTGTAACTCTTGACTTTCCTGCTTACTGCTCTCTTCCTCTTTTATGACTGAATTTTCAAGCTCTTGGTGAACAACAGCCGAGGCTGCTTCTGGTTGCCATTCATCAGCTGCGGGTTGTGATGAATTTAAACTTTCAGAATTCACCTCATGTTCTGCTTCCATATGAACCCTGTGTGTCGGCTCTTCTAGAATGACGTCACTTTCTTTCTCAGCAGCTGGAGCTTCTTCTTTCTTTCTAGGCTTTAATGCTTCTACTTCTTCTGTTGCTTGTAAAAGCGCTTCGCCTTCGCCTCTCAACGTTTCTACTTCCATCTCTTCAGCTTCACTGCTCAGCTCTGGTTGGAGAGAAACTGATGATTCAAACGAGCGAATTTCCTCTGAAATTGGAGCTTCATTAGCTGCTTTCGATTCTTCCGCTAAGTCCCAGTCAATATTTTTTCCTTGTCCCACTAACGGTTCGACCGCGTGTGATTCTTCAAAAGCTGGAACCTCTTCCTGTTCTTTTACAGCTACTGAAAAACTTGTCTTTTCTTCAGAAAATGATAGCTTCTCTTTTTGATTTTCCTCATATTGCTTCCACTGAGCAAAACGCTGAGAAGACAGTTGCATCATTTCTTCTGTTTCTTGAATCGGTGCTTCTTCGGCTATAGGCTTAGAAACTGGTTTTCTTAACGGCTCTACAACAGCTGTATTCATCGCTCGTCGGTAAATTTCATCTTCAAACGCTGCTTTTGATAACTGTGTACTCGGAAGCTCATATTCTACTACTTCTTCACTTCCGTTTTGTACAACATTAGAAGGCCGCTTATTAAACCCATAGACAGGTGAAGGAATTTCAGTCGGACGAAACGGACGTTTTCTTACTTGCGGAACCGCTTCTTTCTTTTCAGATACCGTTTTTAACGGCTGAGATACTGACTTAGGCTGCGTTAGCGCCGACTTGCGAACAGGCTCTTGATAAAACGGAGCCGGTGCCTTTTTTGCTACAGGCCTTGGTTCATTTTTAGGAGCTGCTGCCTTTTTTACTTCTCTCGTATCATCAATTAAAGGGAAACGAAACGTTCCTTTTGGGTATTGATAAGCTACTTTTGTATGAACATCTTGCTGCTCTTCACTGTAATTCCGCTTTTGCGTTCTGGCCGAGTGTGGAACAGAAGGTTTTGGCGCTGCTTTCATCACTGGCTTTTGATGAACTGACTGCATTTGTTTAGGCTTAGGAGCCTTCTTTTTAGGAATTGTTTTTTCTCTATTTAAAGGGTATTCTTCCGTTGTATTTCCATGTTCGTCTACAACGATTTCTTTCACTTCGTATCCTAGTAAATAATCCATTACTTTTCGTACAAAACCCATTTTTATCACTCTTTCTATCAGACTATCTTACTTCGTTTAGCCTCTTATATCGCAGTGCTGCGACATCTACAAAAAGCTATCCATGCATCCTTTATTTACCTTTGGCCTCAAAGTATTCTCTGAGATGGATATATATACTATCTTTTCATTTATCATTCTATCACGTATGCTTGAACTCTTACTATAAAATCTACTATTTTGCTTCCCTTATTTATACAGTAAAATTCCTCTTTGCAAAAATATTTTTTCGCGTCTAGTTAGCACTCATAATTAAACGCGAAAAAAGCCACTAGTATATACTAGTGGCTTTTAATTTTATCAAACCTTTTTAAGAATTGACAATTGCTTTTCAGCAACTGTAACGCTTTGAAATATACGTGTAAAAAAACATCATGCTTTTGCCCTATAAATTAGTATGGCACTCTGCTTTTATGCTTGAAAAGGTTGACCTACTTCATATTTGTCTTCAAGTACTAAAATCCCTTTTTCTTGAGGAGCGTTCGGAAGCGCCAGCTCTTTAGCAGAGCAAATCATACCTGAAGAAGGTACACCGCGCAGCTCTGCATCTTTAATGATCATACCGCTTGGCATAACCGCTCCTACTTTTGCTACCACGACTTTTTGACCTGCGTCTACATTTGGTGCTCCGCATACAATTTGAAGTGTTTCTGTGCCAACGTCTACTTTACAGATGTTCAGCTTATCTGCATTTGGATGCTTTTCTTTTTCTTGAACATATCCCACTACAAATTTAGGAGATAAATCCACTTCAAGTTTACCTTCAAAACCGCTTTCGCTAAGTACACGATTTACTTCTTCCACCATTTCTTCTGTTAATTCAAGAGAACCATTTCCCTCTACTTTTAACTTAGAAGAAGCATGAAAGATGTTATAGCCAGCTGTTGTATTTGATTTTTGATCAAAGATACGCACAACGTCGCCTTTTGTTTCAAACGTGCGATTTTCAATTGCGATATCTTCTAGCTTGACGATTAACGTATCACCGATACCTTCTTTATTATAAAAAAGATTCATAATTAATCCCGTCCTTTACTGCGATTTTTTCCTAGAATAAAAATAGGTTCTAGCTCACCGTTTTCGTATAAAAATGAAAGAGCTGTGATGGGTACACGTCCACTTGCAAAAAAGCTCATGGTCATTTGCGCAAGAATATCATAACCCGTTTCGTTTTGGATATCAGCTAGAATCAGCACATCTTGATGCGGTACTGCTACAGCCATTGTGCCCGAAACACTAGAAGCAAAATCTTGCAAAAATGCCTCGTTAAGAATTCGGCTTGCATCGTATCCATCGTTTTGATTTACAAAATAAAAGTCATTGCCTGCTACCGTATCTTTTTTATGTGAAATCGGCAAAGAGCGAAGATTAAATTTAGCCATTTCCCGCACTGCGGATAGATCTAAATTTTCCTTACGAATTAGTTTCTCATCTAATAGACGATATGTATTGCCTAAATCAAGCGCATAATAAATGCGCGTTTCAGCTGTATGTTCATCATAAATCAACGGCACGTCTTCATTCGATTTATCCGGAAAAGACGTTGAGCGAATAACTGGATAAATGCGCTTTTCTTTTCCCGTTACCTGCTGTTCATCGTTCATAACACGAAGAGCTTCTTTTATATAATATACCATTTCATCTAGAGCCGCTTCCTTTTTTTCTTCCCATTTTGCAATTAGCCCAGGTAAAGAAATAGTTACACCTTTTTTCGTTTCCTGATGTTCAACGCGCAGCGTATCTTTTTCACGATCAAATAAAAATGACCAATCCGCACCCGTTAATCGCTCTTCTAGTAGTTTTCTCATCTTTTGACTATTCATTTTCGCCATATTTACGCCTCCTTTTCTCATTTTTATGTATGAAGACTGATAGCTGTAGATCGCTATCAGTCTTCACTTGATTTATGCATTTAAGCCGTTAATAAACTCTTCAATTTCTTCTTTTGTTTTACGGTCTTTGCTGACAAAACGCCCTGTTTCTTCTCCGTTGCTGTAACCAACAAAGCTTGGAATTCCAAAGATGCTTAATTCTGCACAAAGATCGATAAAGTCGTCGCGGTCGACATAGTGAAATGTATACTCGCTATGATTCGCCTCAATTTCTGGAAGCACAGGCTCGATTACTCGGCAATCTGGGCACCAGTCTGCTGAAAACATCATGATATGTTTTCCTTCTTTAATGATTTCTTTATATTGTTCAATTGTTTGCATTTTTTCCATTTTTCTTTCCTCCACTTTTTCTTTTACTTTCGTATTTAAACGGCTAAAGCCCTATACATTATTTAATCCTTCTACATCAAAACATAGTATATGAGTTGTTGCAACTATCATACACTGATGCTTTTCTATTATAAAGGGTTACAAAGAAATTTCCTATTGAACAGCTTGATTTTTCCTAAAATCAAGCTGTCCTTTTAGCATTAAAACAACCTGATAAAACATAGCGGTCCGATCTAAATTTCCATTGGTGAAAATACCGATTGCTCCTTCTTTTTTTCGAATATTCTTTTGGTTTGTATACACTTCCATAGCTTCGGCTAATTCTTTTTTATCATAACGAAGCATACCAGCTACCGCTTCAGGAAGCAGAATACGAGCCCCTCCACCTAAAATCGGTTCAAGGTCCTTAGAGGTAACAAGACTTCCCCAGTTGCAAAGGAACAAGCCATGAGGTGTTTCCTGCACCCCTCCTTCAAGCCCAATGCCAATATCAGCACCTGTCTTTTTGATAGCAGCACGCGCGCGGTTAATCGCTCCTTGGATGGTTTCTTCATCAGAAAAAGGCTGTGGCGACACCCCGGACTCCACGGCTACCTCTACATATGTAAAAGTATCTCCAAATACTTTTTTTACTGCATTTACTTTTGTTGGATTTTTCGTTCCGATTGCAATTTTCATTTTTTTCTCCTGTCATTACTAAACAAAGCAACCGCAAAAGCAGCTGCTTTGTTATTTTTTATCCGTTTTGCTTAATCGTATCGAGCGTTGTTTGGTCTGTAGAACGTACAAGTTTGACTAGTAATTCTTTTGCGGCTGCATAGTCATCTACATGAATCATAGACGCATGAGTATGAATATAACGTGAACATACGCCGATTACCGCAGAAGGAACTCCATTATTAGAAGTATGAACGCGCCCTGCATCCGTACCTCCTGGAGAAACGAAGTATTGATAAGGGATGCTGTTTGTCTCAGCTGTATCTAAAATAAATTCTCTCATTCCCCTATGTGTGACCATCGTACGGTCAAAGATACGAAGTAATACGCCTTTTCCTAATTGTCCAAATGCATTTTTATCGCCTGATGTATCGTTAGCAGGACTAGCATCTAGTGCATAAAACACATCCGGTTTAATCATATTTGCAGCTGATTGAGCACCGCGAAGCCCTACTTCTTCTTGAACAGTAGCTCCGGAATATAAAATATTTGGCAATTTTTCATTTTTTACTTCTTTTAATAATTCAATCGCAAGTCCGCACCCATAGCGATTATCCCATGCTTTCGCCAGTATTTTTTTTTCATTTGCCATTGGGGTAAACGGACAAATCGGTACAATTTGATCGCCAGGACGAATGCCCATTTCTGCTACTTCCAGCTTGCTATCTGCGCCCACATCAATCATCATATTTTTAATGGCCATTGGCTTGTTGCGCTGTGATTCGTCTAATAAATGGGGAGGGATGGAAGCAATTACGCCGGTGATAGGACCTTTTTTTGTAACAACATGGACGCGTTGAGCTAGCAGTACTTGACTCCACCATCCTCCTAGAGTTTGAAAACGAAGCATTCCTTTATCTGTTACAGACGTAACCATAAATCCTACTTCGTCCATATGTCCTGCCACCATTACTTTAGGACCTTTTTCTTCATTATAGCGAACGCCGAATAAACTTCCTAACCCATCCTGAATGACTTCATCTACAAGGGGTTCAATTTGCGAGCGCATAAATGAACGTACTTGATGTTCGTTTCCAGCGGCACCTGGTAACTCCGTTAATGTTTTAAATAAAGATAGCGTTTCATTGTTCATATATACTCTCCTTTATGTATCATTTTCTTTATTGTATCGAAAACCGGAAATAGTTGCTAGTTCCGTCCTTCTCTTCTATGACTCAACTTAACAAAGCATTCGACAATTTGATATAATGATGAAAACATATCCTTAAAAAGCAGGTGAATAACGTGAAATGGACTCAACTAATAGCAGGAGCTGCAGTCGGATTTGCAAGCGCTTATATTATTCAAAAAAGAAAGTCGTCAATTTCCTCATCGGAAGCCCTTACGATTGTTAAAAGCGCTTTTAAACAAAATGGGGCAATCGACGGCTCATGGATTGAAACAACGACTAAAGTCATTCAAAAACATGGTCTCTCTTTTTATGGTTATACAGGTGGAATTATCAGAACACGTGATGCGAAACAGGAACATTACGAGTTTTTCATTGATAAAAAAAGCGGTGCTATTATTGAATTGACGCTGAATGCATCCGTTTAATTTCGTCAACTATTTCTCCTTTATTATCCCATTTTACAGCTCGATAAAAAGCATCATGATAAAAACTTAGCCAAGCTTGATGCTCATAGGCATAAGCTAGCCACTGCTGCTTTTGTTCAATCGAAGTCATTGGATAATCATCATATGCCATTACCCATAAGACATTTTGATGTGCATGTGTCGGCAAAAGATCGCCCATGTGCACTAAGATGTCATTGTTTCCTTTTAATACAACTACAGCATGACCATCGCTGTGACCGCCGGTATGATGAACCGTTACTCCAGGCACAATTTCATCTTTGTCGCTAAATGTTATTACTTGATGCTGAATAAATTCCCAATTTTGTTTCCAATACGTATTTTTTGAACGTATATTAGGATTTCTCATTTCATTCCACTCGATTTCACTAACAAAAATTCTTGCATTTGGAAAAGCAGAGGAAAAATGTCCGTTGCTACATTTTGTTAAGCCTGACACATGATCAAAGTGAAGATGCGTCATGATGACGTGAGTAATATCTTCGCATGTGAACCCTAACTTTTGTAAATCTTCAGGAATAAATGATTCTTCTGTTACACCAAAATGACGCTTTTTTTTCTCATCCAACATACCATTCCCTATGCCTGCATCAATTAACATGAGGTGTTTTTCAGTTTGAACCAGCAAAGGATCAGTCCTCATTGGAATTCGATTTCCCTCTGAGGTAGGATACTTTTTTGTCCAAAGCTCTTTTGGAACAACACCAAACATTGCTCCTCCGTCTAAATGGTTATCCCCTCCACGAAGCCATGTCACTTTTAATTCGCCTATTGTTAACGTTTCCATTTTACACCTCCATTATATTCCTTTTTATTTTATCACTATCTCCTTCTCTTTTTGAACAAAAAAAGACTGAGGAACTCAGTCTTTTTCGTTCAGGTATTTTACTTCACAGCGGTAAATGCGGCTGCCTTTTTGTGAAAATTTCTCTTCATATTCCGTCATAACATTGCCTTCAAAATCGCTTTTATGCAAATCTAAGCTCACGTATTTAAGAAGAAGCCCATATTCTGAAAAGCTTGTCAATGAATATTCAAATAGCCCTTGATTATCCGTTTTAAAGTGAATTTCTCCACCATCAACCAGCAGGTTTTCATACATGCTCAAGAACGTTTTGTATGTTAAACGGCGCTTGGCATGTCTCTTTTTCGGCCATGGATCAGAAAAATTGAGATAAACGCGATCCACGTCATTTTTTGCAAAAAACTCGCTAAGATGGTTAGCATCTACATTCAACAGCTTTAAATTTGGAAGCTCTTCTTCAATCAATCGTTCTAGAGCACTTAAGATGACACTTTCATACATTTCAATTCCAATATAGTTGATATGCGGATTTTGTTTAGCCATCCCTACTAAAAATTGGCCTTTTCCTGTTCCTACTTCAATATGAAGAGGATTTTCGTTTCCAAAAACCTCTTTCCAGTTCCCTTTATACTCTGCTGGGTTTGGAACCACGTATTGGGGATTTTCAGCTATTTTATCTTTTGCCCAAGGTTTGTTTCGTAATCTCATGTTGCACCTCTTTAAAGTATTTTGACGCATTGAAAATGTCGGTTATTCGAAACAACCGACATTCACATGCATAATTGTGTTTAGATAGAAAAAAATAAGAGCATCATACGAGAAAGGATGATGCTTAATGCCTTTAAATGCCGAACACCAAATGAATATATTAAAAGATATTTTATCTAATCATCAAAGTGATTGCTGCGGAACGGTTGCGGAATGTGAACAGGTTGAACGTTTAATTCAATCAATGTTAGCTAAAGGATATGCTAGCACGGACGTACAAGCAACACTACAAAACGTGTATAAATACACGCAAGATGCAAAAAGTGCTGCTCATTTAGACGAACATATTCAAACCAATCAACAAAATTTATCACAATGGGTCCAAGAACTATCTACCTTGTCATAATCTTTGCTACTGTGCTTGAATGTCGTTGAAGAGCAACATCCGAAGATATTCAAGCCAGTAATTCATTTCAGAATGTTCATTTTTCGAACGATGCCATTCAATGAATAAAATGGTTTGACTTATCACATACCACTTCATTCTCTTTTTCAAGTTCTCGGTTAGTTCAACCCCATAGTGCTCAAGCCATTCTTCCCACTGAGATGGATTGATGTACCAATAAAGCAATAAACCTAAATCAATAGCAGGATCTGCAATCATCGCTCCGTCCCAGTCGATTAAATATAGCTGCGTATTCTCTCCAAGCATCCAGTTATTGTGGTTCACATCACAGTGACACACAACATATTTATCTGTCTGAACGGACGGAAGCTCTGCTTGTAAATAACTGATTCCCTGCTCTACAATACTCTCTTTTTGAAGTCGCTCGTCCACATTCTCTACAATATCGGCTAGCACGTCTTCGGGAAGAAGCGGTGTTTTCCCCAACCTTTTCAACATATCTAATAACTCGTTTGAATGATGAATTTTACTAAGCAATTCTGTCACTCGACTCGAATTCATATCTTTTGGTTTTAATTCTCGACCATCTAGCCAGTGCTGAGCTGTGATCACATCTCCATTTTCCATTCGTCTTGTCCACACGAGCTTCGGTACAATTCCTTCAGCTGACAATACTGCTAAAAAAGGTGATGAATTACGCTTTAAAAAAAGCTTTCGGTCTTGAAATTTTGCAAAATAAGCTTCTCCTGTCGCTCCGCCAGCAGGAGTGATTTCCCATTCGCTTCCTAATATATCTTCCAACCAATTCACCTTCAATTTCAACACACACATTTCGTTTAAAAATTTCACTCAATAAAGCAATCTATTAAGACATCATGACGTTATTTTCTTAGTAAATAAAAAAGACGGCTATTGAGGATATGTATCAATAGCCATCCTTTATAAATATTATCTCCATCATACTTTTTTCGTCAAGTGGTTGAAGACAATAATTACGTTTGAAATAAAATAAGAACGCTAAGCTTTGAAACGTTTATAGCATTATCCTCTATAGTAGGATACCCATTTTTATATACTTTACAATGATCAAGCGCTATTTTCCATGGTCCTTCTGGCAAAACTACTTTTTCTTCCATTAGGCCTTGATTAAAAAACACGATAATATTCTTCCATGGACCGTAAGCTAATACGTTTGATAAGCAATAGCCAATAACCGATTGCGGCGTGTTTAGAAAAGAGACATGCTGCCTAATCGCTGAAGCATTCCCCAAGCGAAATGCACCGTGCTGTTTGCGAATACGAATCAGCTCTTGAACCCAATTCACATCAGGAGAAAATTTGATCCGTCGATTCCAATCAAGTGCGTTAATATCATCGGGTGAATTATAGCTGTTTTCTACGCCTTGTTTAGTGCGGTAAAACTCTTGACCACTATGAAGAAACGGTATGCCTTGCGAAAGAAGTACAATAGCAGTAGCAAGGCGGTGACGACTTCTACGAGTGTCTTCGTCTTCTTCTCCATTTGAATTCGCTAACTTATCCCACAGCGTATGATTATCATGTGATTCAACGTAATTAACTGATTGTGCTGGATTTATAAATAAAGCCCGACTGTCTTCTTTATCCAGAATGCTCCCCGCTATCACAGATTGCACTGCCTCTTTTTGATGAATATTTCCGCTGATAAAACCTTTTTCATACACATCAAACGTGCTTCCTTTTACAGAATCTCGAAAACGGTCATTAAAATAGCCGATTTGAGGCGTTTGGCGGGCATTCGCCATAATTGCTTTTTGATTGTAAGGAAGAGGAGTATTTAAATCCCAACCTTCGCCAAACACCAAAATAGTAGAATCAATTTCATTTATTTTTTCCCGAATGATGTTCATCGTTTCTATATCTAAAATCCCCATGAGGTCAAAGCGAAACCCATCAACTCCGTACTCTTTTATCCAAAACAATACCGAATCGATAATAAACTTTTGCGCCATTTTCTGTTCAGACGCAAAATCATTTCCTACTCCCGTCCCGTTCGAAGGCATCCCAAACTCATCGTGTCGAAAATAATAGCCCGGAACAATTTTTTCAAAAGGTGATTCCTCTCGTACAAATACGTGATTATAAACTACATCTATAATAACACGGAATCCCTGTTGATGAAGTGTTGATATTAATTGCTTTACTTCAGCGATACGAGTGGTAGGGTTCGAAGGGTCAGCAGAGTAGCTTCCTTCCGGCACATTAAACAACAATGGATTGTACCCCCAATTGTAAGAAGCATGAGGATTTAATTCATCCACTCCGCCAAAGTCGTTAATAGGAAGAAATTCAAGGTGGGTCACTCCTAGCTCTTTTAAATAATGAAGACCTGTTGTTTTGCCTGGCTGCCCGCTTGATTCAATAACAGCTAGGTACGTACCTTGTTTTTCTATTCCGCTTGAAGGATGAATAGAAAAGTCTCGAACGTGCATTTCGTAAATAATGGCATCCGTTGGCTGAAGGAAAGGCGGCTTTTCATGGAGATGAACATAGGCTTTATGAAGGTTTATCAGAACTCCGTATTCACTATTTGCTGTAGCTGCAACGGCATAAGGATCCACCGCTTCATTTGTCCGGCCGTTTACATCAATTAAAAATCGATAATAATACCCTTCTTTATCTAAGGGAAGTTCCTTTTGCCATACGCCTTTTCTTTGACGATCCATGACGTACAGCTCTTCTTCCCTGCTGTTCGCGTGTATTAATTTTAAAACTACTGCTGATGCAGTAGGAGCCCAGATTTTCACCGTAATATGATCTGAATAAAAGACCGCACCCAAATCTTTTTGATTATAATAAAATTTTTCATCAAACTCTTTAGTTCGTATAACAGCCCCTACCTGCAGCGGAACTTTCTCCCCGTAGTTATCACAGATAACGTACGAATGTCCAATTTCTACGATACCTTCAACCTTGCCTTCATATTTAATAAAACCTTCTAATTCATGTACGTTTTCAATAGAGATGGTCTCATGCATTTGTGTACTTGTAATCACAAAAGAATCAATTTGACCTTCATGATAAGAAGTTGGAACTAAAAGAGTAATACGATCTATTTGATCTAAATAAGCCTGAAACCTATTATCATCAGTCATCCTTTTCTCCTCCTTATGCCAATTATCTCTTTAGTAGCATTATATGTAGCAAACGCAAAAACGAAAGCACTTTCATAGCATCAGTGTTCGTATTATTCACCTGCTTCGAATTCCCGGTCAAAATAAATACTCTGGCTGTGTTCAAGCAAGACTTGAGCTGCTTTCATCTGATTAAACTTTAAAGGCGCTTTAGACTTCCGAAGTTCATAAAACCACTCTTCATACTTTCTAGCATCTACAAATTCAACCTGATAAGGCTCCGCAGCGTAATCAATGTATCCATTTCTACTCAGTAATATTTTCTTTACGTTACGTTCAATATCGTGAGTACGATAGATGCTCCGGACAATTTGCTCCGTTCGATTTAACCCAATTAAAGGATTTAATATCTTTTTTTGATCTCTTCCTCTTAACTCTTTCCAAAAATTCTCTTTTGAATACTGAAAAACAGCGCTTTTATATGTTTCTATTAAACAAATACAGAGGGTTTCCGTTGGAGTAACAATAATGATATCTCCTTCTACCGGAGCTTTATTAATCAGGAAAACAGGCTTGTACATCACGAGATACGTATCAGGAAAGCGCTGAATAAAATAACGGAGAGCTTCATCATGGTAATATTTACGATCTGCTTGTGAAAACTCAAATAAAGTGGATGTGGCCCATTTCATTTGAAAATCAAATACATTTTCTAAAAACAATATTTTCAAGTCTTCCGCTGTTTGTGGAAGAGTTGTAAACCTCAATAGCTCTTGATTTTCCACGCTATCGCTAGAGAACGCTTCTTCCACTTCACACGTTTCTTTTTTTCTTGTAAACCGCTCTTTTGCTTTTTGCAAAAATGAACGTTGAGCTTTTGTTTCTTCTTGTACAGGCGGCTCATGTAATAGCCCTTCTTCAAATAATTGCTTTGCTTTCTTCCAATTATGCTTTTTTAAGTGATTAAACTGAGACGTGTAGTGATAAACGTCTTTTTCATAACGGGAAATATAATCTTGCACCTTAAGTAGCTGCGCCACGTTTACATCAATCCCCTAATTTTAAAATTCCTCTAAAACTTTGTTCACCGATGATTTCTCTATTATCATCGGCGTTTTCTTTCCTTTGATAAGAGTGATTTTTAAATAACCTCTCTCCATGCTTGTACGTTCATATGCTACTGTGACTGCAAGGAAAAAGATAGTATTTTTTTATATTTAGGCTTGCTAGCAGGATGAACTTCAAAAAGGGCAAACGAACTTACTTGAAACTCTTCTTCAATCGACGTTTGCTTTAACTGTTCTTCCAAAAGTCCGGCTTCCCCTCCCCACTTCTTTGCAATCGTAATATGAGGACGATAAGGACGTTTTTCGTATAAGCCGCTTAGATCTCCCCATAAGGCCTGTATATCCCTTTGCAGATTCATAAGCTTATCATTTGGCCTAAGGCTTACATAAAGCACTCTAGGCTTGTTATACGCACCGAACACATCGTACTGACCTGTCTGCAGTGAAAAACTTGAATGACGGGAAGCTACTTCTTTTAAGCGGGTAATCAGCTTTTCCTTTTTGTCACCTAAAAACCCTAAAAATTGTAGCGTTATATGATAATCGTCAGGGTATGTCCATTGTTTGAAAGGAAAAGGTATTAATTCCTTCGCCCAATTTTCTGCCTGATGTGCAATGGATACAGGCACGTTGATTCCAATAAAATAGTGTTTATCGCCTTTCATCAAGTCCCTCCTTTTCTTTTCATTATCTTTCCCCAATTTGTCATGTTCAAAAAGAGCTAGATTTATTTTAAAGGTTTTCTGGATAAAATAGAGAGGTTTTTCTGAAAATTTGTCGTGTGCTTAAAAAATAAGAATTTGTGTTATCATAGAAACAATACAGAGAATTTTTATAAGAAAAGGATGAGAAAAATGAAAGTTGTTAACAATATGGCTGATTTGATTGGCGAGACACCTCTTGTTAAGTTGAATCGTCTTCAACCTGCAGATGGAGCATCCGTTTACTTAAAACTAGAATTTTTTAATCCGAGCCGTAGTGTAAAAGACCGTGCTGCTTTTAATATGATCGTGGAAGCTGAAAAAGCAGGCTTGCTCAATGAAAATTCTACTATTATTGAACCAACGAGCGGAAATACAGGTATTGGCTTAGCTATGAATGCAGCGGCAAGAGGTTATCGTTCTATTTTAGTAATGCCAGATACCATGACTCAAGAACGAATTAACTTGTTAAAAGCGTATGGTGCTGAAGTTATTCTAACACCGGGTGATGAGAAAATGCCTGGAGCAATCCGCAAGGCAGAAGAGCTTACAAAAGAAATTCCAAATGCATTTATGCCCATGCAGTTTGAAAATAATGCAAACCCTGACGCTCATCGAAAAACGACTGCTAAGGAAATTATCGAGGCAATGAACGAGTTAGGCAAAGACCTATCTGCTTTTGTCGCTACTGCTGGAACAGGCGGAACGATTACAGGAACCGGTGAAGTCCTAAGAGAAAACTACCCAAATATGACCGTTCATGTTGTGGAACCAGCTGGGTCTCCTGTACTATCTGGAGGAAGACCTGGAAAGCACAAGCTTGTAGGAACAAGCCCTGGATTTATTCCTGATACGCTTAACGTAGATGTTTACGACGAAATTTTAAAAATTAAAGATGAACAAGCCTACGATATTACGCGACGCCTGGCTTCTGAAGAAGGAATTTTAGTCGGTCCTTCATCTGGCGCTGCGTGCTATGCTGCTATCGAGGTAGCCAAAAAATTATCTCCTGATCAAGTGGTCGTATGTATTGCTTGCGATACAGGTGAACGTTATTTATCAAGCGACCTATTCTCATTTGAATAATAAAAAAGCGAACGCAAAGGCGTTCGCTTTTTATTTAGCTAATTCGTAAATAGCTTGTGCATAGATAGCTGTTGCACGAAGTAAATCTTCAATTACCATGTACTCGTCTTTTTCGTGCGCTACTTCTTCACGGCCTGGGAAAAGAGGTCCAAATGCCACACCAGCTTCTAATGCTCTGGCATATGTTCCTCCTCCAATTGAAATAAGTGTAGGTTCTTCATTTGTTTGTTCTTGGTAAACTTTTTGAAGCGTTTGAATAAGCTCATGTTTTTGATCGACGTGATGTGGTTTAGAATCTGTAAAATGTTTGATGGTCATTTGATAAGATTCACTTTTTTCTTTAATCGTATCAATAATATCGTCAATATGAGCTGATACAGGATAGCGAATGTTTAAACCAAAGTGCCCCGCTTCTTCTTGATTGTAAGACATGATTCCAACATTTATCGTTAAATCACCCGTGACCTCATCTTTGCGATTTAAGCCCATTTTTTCTCCTAGTGAATCTTGGACTAAATACGCATTTGCATAACCTACAAACTGATTAGCTTGTTCATCAAGTTCTAATGTGTGTAAAAAGCGAAGAAGTGTAAGTCCAGCATTTTTCCCTTTATCAGGCACGCTGCCATGTGCTGAAACTCCTTCTAGAGTAAGTGTATACGCACCGCTCTTTTCGGTTATTGAACCTTTTAAAGACTGATCTTTTAAAAATTGATCATATTTATTTTTAATATCCGTTTCACTATGGAATTCAAGAACAGCTGTTGCAAGATCAGGAACCATATTGTAGCGTCGCCCAGAGACAAATGATGTAAGCTGGACACTTCCCTTTGTTCCTTCAATTGGCTGCTGGCGAATTTCTACATCTGTAATGCCTTTTTCAGCGTAAATTATAGGAAAATCTGCATCCGGCGCAAATCCCATAGTTGGCATCTCTTCATGGTTGAAGTAGTGATCCACACATCTCCAGTCACTTTCTTCATCCGTTCCAATAATCATTCGAACCCGCTTAGATAGAGGAAGCCCTAAATCTTTCACAATTTTCATCGCATAATAAGCAGCCATCGTCGGTCCTTTGTCGTCGATTGCTCCTCTAGCAAAAATTTTCCCGTCTTTTATTTCACCGCCGTATGGATCAACCGACCACCCGTCTCCTTCAGGAACAACGTCTACGTGACAAAGAATGCCAAGAAGGTCTTTCCCTTCTCCTGCTTCAATATGGCCTGCATATCCGTCTACGTTCTTGACGGAAAACCCGTCATTTTTTCCTTTATTTAAGAGAAAGTGAAGCGCCTGAGCAATTCCAGGTCCGAATGGCTCTTCTTGTTTTTCTGTGCTTGTCAAAACACTTTTAATTTGTAGAAAACGCTGCGTCTCAGCTAGAATCTCAGCTTCTCTTTTTTGAACTTCCTCTTTCCAATTAATTGCCGTCATCTGTTTGTCTCCTTTTCCTGCTTTTACAGATTGTATCTATCATTACTATTGGTAATTTTAACTTTATCATACCTTTATATAGAAAGAAATAATTGTCTCTTTCCTTTCATATCAAAGGTTTACAGAGTCAAAATTCTGGGAAATAATCTGTAGGCACAATCGATCAAAACGAATTCTATTTGTTTATTGTTTACATATACTATAAAAAACGTGCAAATAGAGGAAGGAGATGTTACGAAAGGATTACATATTTATATCATTTTTTGTAAATATTGTGTTAATTTGCGTTTTCTCTTTTATTTTTCTGTCGATTTTGTGTACAATAAGGATAAGGACTGAAATAGTGCTTGACATCTCAGAGTTATAAAGAAGTTGTGCCTTACGAAAAACGAATAAGGAAGTGGTTTTTTGAAACCTTCAACTAATCGAATGCTAACTCGTATCAAATCGGTCTATATGTTCATTTGTAAAAATGGAACAGTTACAACGCAAGAGCTCGTAGACGAATTTGGTATTACACCAAGAACCATTCAGCGTGACTTGAATGTGTTAGCATATAATGATTTAGTACGCAGCCCAAGTCGCGGTACATGGACGACTACGCAAAAGAAGGTCAAGATGTCATCCTAGTAAGTTTATTTCAAGGGTAGTAAGTGATTTATATATAGAGATAAAATTCTACGCAGTAGAAAGTCAAGACTTGGACGAGTGCATAGTCCCCCGCTCCATTTGCACGTCAAGCAGAGTTGGTACTCGTTTAAGTGCTTTAACGTGAAATGTTTCACTTGTCTAATAAAGTGGACAAAAAAAGGAACCATTTTAGACTTAGGTTCCTTTTTCTTTCGCCTCTTCTTAGGCATTTGATTTTTGCAATAAAGCTAGTTCTTCTTCCGTTAACTCCCTATACTCTCCTAAATCTAACGACTCGTCTAATAGCAAGGCTCCCATAGATAAACGTTTTAAATACGTTACTTTTTTTCCTCTTGCTTCAAACATACGCTTCACTTGATGAAATTTCCCTTCAACGATCGTTAATTCAATTTCTGATTCCATACCGCTTGTTAGTATCTTTAACTCTGCTGGTTTTGTTACATATCCATCATCAAGAGTGACGCCTTGTCTAAATGCTTCAGCATCTTCTTCAGTCACCGGTGCATTAATTTTTGCAAAATACGTTTTAGGAACGTGCTTTCTAGGAGATAGCAGCTGATGCGCAAGCTGACCGTCATTCGTCAGCAGCAAGAGCCCTTCTGTATCTTTGTCTAAACGCCCTACCGGAAATGGCTCATACACAGCATCGTCAAGTTCAAGTAAGTCCAAAACTGTTTCATGAAGAGAATCTTCTGTCGCTGATATGACGCCTTGCGGCTTATGAAGCATAAAGTAAACAAATTCTCGGTAAGAAACGGCCTCGCCATGCACAGTTATTTCTTGTTCATCTGGATTAACGTGGACCTTAGCATCTTTAACCGCTGTACCGTCTACCTTAACAGCTCCAGTCTTCAAAAGACCTTTAACTTCTTTTCGGCTTCCGTACCCAATGGTAGAAAGCAATTTATCCAAACGCATGTAATATCCTCCTTTTTTTGAAAAGAAGATGACTCTAACGAGTCATCTTCTTAGGCACTGCGCTGTTTATTTCGGCGCAGTATCTTTCGTTCAATTGCACCTGTTACCCTCGCTCCCATTACTTTTTCAAGCAGGCTTGAACGATAGGTAATAATAAAGTAAATAAGGCCGCCTACTGCTGCTCCTATAATCGTAATAACAGTGGCAGAGAATCGTCCTGGCTCTGTAAACAGACCAATCACTGCTGCGACAATTTTTACGCTGATTCCCATAATCGCAACAAAAATGAGAATAAGCACAGAGCGTTTTATAAACTCACTGTAGTTGTATTTTGCGTGTTTTTGAATAAGCGCAAACATATAAACAAGAGATACGATATAGCCTAGTGCTGTCGCTAAAACTGAACCAATCTCGTGGAACATAAGAATAAATGGAACGTTCACGACAATTTTCACAATCAATCCAAATAATAGACTTAAAACAGCATATTTTTGTTTGTTGATTCCTTGTAAAATAGCTCCATTAACCGTGAAAAATGAGAACAATAAAGCTACTGGTGCATAGTAAAGCAAGACATTTCCACCCGCATCCGATGCATCTGTTCCAAAGAAAAACGTATACGCTGGGCCAGCCAAAGCCATTAATCCTACAGATGCTGGCAGCACAAGAAACATAATCGTTTGATATGTTTGATCAATTTGCTTTTGCAGTACGTTATAATCTTTATTCACAAAGGAACGTGTAATCGTTGGTACAAGAGTCAAACCGAACGCAGTAGCTAATGAAACAGGAATCATCACAAGCTTTGGAACATAAGACTGAACAATTCCGTTCATTGACTCTGCTATTTCTTTTTGTCCAGCCGCTACCATCGCACGGTTAAACGTGAATTGATCCACATACTGATAAAGCGGAATAGCTAAGCTGACAAAGACATATGGCAATGAATACGTAAGCAGCTCTTTAAAGATGGATACGGTAGAAATACGCGTCGGCGTTACCGTCTGCTCATTCACCATTTTATCGAGATGTGGCTTTCGTTTTTTCCAGTACCAAATTAATACGGCCAGTCCAGCAAGAGCTCCTACAAAAGCCCCCATCGTAGCAAATCCAACGGCTAGTGCAAGACTTCCATGGACAACTTTGATGACGATATAGGTAGATGCCAATAAAAAGACAACCCGCACAAGCTGTTCAACTACCTGTGAAACGGCTGTTGGCCCCATAGACTGGTGACCTTGGAAAAATCCCCGCATTAAACTCATCATCGGTACTACAATTAACGCAACACTAACCATTCGCATAACCATTACTACATCTTCTAAGGAGTTATTTAAATCAGAACCTCCCAGTGTAATTCTAGACATAACAGGAGCTAACGAATATAAAAGTAAAAATGCAAGTATTCCTGTGACAAGCATTAATTTCATGCCGGCCCGGTACATTCTTCTACTCGTATAGTAATCACCGAGTGCATTATATTTTGATACAAATTTCGATACGGCCATTGGCATACCGGCTGTAGCAATACTTAAATAAATAGCATATTGGTTATATCCGTAACCAAACAGTGCTCCCCCTACGGTTCCAACAAGGATCGCAAATGGAAATAAATAAATCATTCCCAAGATTCGGGATACATAGGTGCCAAGCGTCAGCACAAAGGTCCCTCTTAACAATTTTGAATCAGACATACGTTTGCCTCCGATACTTAATGTTACATACTGATAATAATGATAGAATTGAAAAGAAGCAAGTGACAGTATACACTAAGAAAGGTCTTATACTCACTCGCACTCGTCAACAAACTAAAAAAACAAAGACTATAGCCCATTTTATCCAATGTTGAGAGATTTGTCAGTGAACAAACTAAAATTTTTTAAGAATAGACAGGTTGGTGAAAGTATGATATATGATGTAGTCGTAATCGGAGGAGGACCTTCTGGTTTGATGGCATCGATTGCAGCTGGTGAGTCAGGTGCAAACGTATTATTAATTGATAAAGGCAATAAACTTGGACGAAAGCTGGCCATTTCTGGAGGCGGACGCTGTAACGTAACAAACCGCCTTCCGATTGATGAACTTATTAAACACATTCCAGGAAACGGACGCTTTTTATACAGTGCGTTTTCTGTTTTTAATAACGAAGATATCATCTCTTATTTTGAAGGCCTTGGAATTAAATTAAAAGAAGAAGATCACGGGCGTATGTTTCCGGTCAGCAATAAAGCGCAATCTGTTGTTGACGCATTAATTAGTGAACTTCACCGTCTTCGTGTGACAATTCGCACAAACACAGCCGTTAAACGCGTAAACTATGAGAATAACACGGTGAAAGAAGTAGTGCTTCAAAACGGAGAAGCAATCCAAACGAAAAGCGTTGTGATTGCAGTAGGCGGAAAATCAGTGCCTCATACGGGTTCAACAGGAGACGGCTATCAATGGGCAAAAGATGCAGGTCATAAAATTACGGAGCTTTATCCCACAGAAGTTCCTATTACATCTAGCGAACACTTTATTAAAACCAAGACGCTTCAAGGTCTATCGCTTCGCAGTGTAGGACTAAGCGTGCTTAATAAAAAAGGCAAGCCTGTCATTACTCATCAAATGGATATGATTTTCACTCACTTTGGGATCTCTGGCCCTGCCGCTCTTCGCTGCAGCCAATATGTTGTTAAAGAGTTAAAGAAACAAAAAAGCAACACTGTTCAAATGTCTCTTGATTTATTTCCTAGCCAAAACGAAGAAGATATTTTCCAAAAATTAGCCAAAATGACAAAAGAAGAGCCGAAAAAAGCGATTAAAAATGTCTTAAAAGGTTTTGTATCTGAACGCTATCTATTATTTTTACTTGAGCAAGCAGACATTGATAGCCAAGCTCTAGCGGGACAGCTTCAGCATGAGAAACTGAGAGAGTTCTCGAGAATGTGCAAACGATTTGAATTTGCTGTAAACGGCACGCTTTCTCTAGAAAAAGCATTCGTCACGGGAGGCGGCGTATCCGTTAAAGAAATTCACCCAAAGGAAATGTCTTCGAAATTTATGCAAGGTCTTTACTTCTGCGGGGAAATTCTTGATATCCACGGATATACTGGAGGATACAATATCACTTCTGCCCTTGTAACAGGCCGTTTGGCTGGCAGTAATGCAGGAGAATTTGCAACAAGCCTAGCATAATATGCTAGGCTTTATACATAACCATGGCTGAAAAACAGTACACCTGCTCATCACGATCAACATCCACTGTCACTTGATACTTAATATCAACGACGTCTTCATCCTCTAATTTCCGTAAAAATCGATTCACCGCAAATTCTAAATCTTTTTCATGCTCTTTATCAAACATTTTCACTTGTATCACAGCTTCTACCACCTTGTCCTATCAAATTTGTTTCAATCAGAATGGACTGCTTCTCTCAATGATGGCTTTCGTACTGATTTTCAACTTCTTCCTACCTCTATTTTTATGAAGACTTTTATAGATTTAGTCATCATTTGTTTTGCTACTATCATTTTAGTCGGATGGCAGAAGTTTAATTCAAAAAAAAAAAAGCGCCTGTCAAAGGCGCTTTTTCTTATTTATTAACCGTTTTTCCTTCCCACTCTAACATACCGCCAACCATATTTGTTACTTTATAACCTTGTTCTTGAAGGTAGTAACATACGTTTTCACTGCGGCGTCCAGAACGGCAAATGAAAATATATTCTTTGTCTTTATCGAAATAATCCACATTAGTTGGAATATCATTCATGCGAATGTGTTTAGCAGTTGGAATCATTCCTTCTGCTACTTCCTCATCTTCGCGCACATCAACTAAATGAAGCTCTTCTCCATTTTCAACGCGTTTTTGAAGCTCTTCAGGCGTAATCACTTTTACTTCTTCCATCTTCGTCATTCCTCTCTATTCTTTCATTCAGCTTGCTATCGCTATTGTAGCAAATTCAAATACCTTTATGCCACTAAATAAGAAAAGCTTAAGCAGCAGCCTACCTAAGCTTTTCCAATCGTAGTTAAAGGTTTAACTAAGGGCCTGATGTCAACCCTGAAAGGGGGACATCAGACGCTTAGGTCTAGAACAGACCCCCTGACTTCTCTTTAGTCAGTTGGTCTGTTCTACATCAATACTTAATTAGCTACGATGTTTACTAATTTACCAGGCACAGCAATCACTTTGCGCACTGTCTTACCTTCAATGAACTCTTGAACATCTTCATTAGCCATTGCAATATCTTGAAGCTCTTCACGAGATGCTTCAGCAGGTACGTTTAATTTTGCACGTACTTTACCGTTAATTTGAACGACAATTTCCACTTCATCATCTACAAGTTTCGCTTCATCAAACGCAGGCCAAGCCTCATATGAAATTGTATCTTCGTGACCTAGTTTGCTCCATAATTCCTCAGTCGTATGAGGACAAATTGGTGCTAATAGCTTCACAAATCCTTCTACGTATTGCTTTGGCAGCACGTCAACTTTGTATGCGTCGTTGATGAATACCATAAGTTGAGAGATACCTGTATTAAAACGAAGGCCTTCGTAATCTTCCGTTACTTTTTTCACCGTTTGGTGATATACGCGTTCGAGTGTAGTGTCATTGCTTTCTTGAACCTTGCTGCTTAATTCACCGTTATCGTCAACAAGTAAGCGCCATACACGATCTAAGAAACGGCGTGCACCATCAAGCCCTTTTGTTGACCAAGCAATTGATGCATCTAAAGGTCCCATGAACATTTCGTAAAGGCGAAGCGTATCTGCACCGTGGCTTTCTACGATTTCGTCTGGATTTACAACGTTACCTTTTGACTTACTCATTTTTTCATTGTTTTCTCCAAGAATCATACCTTGGTTAAACAGTTTCTGGAACGGCTCTTTTGTTGGAACTACGCCGATATCATATAAAAACTTATGCCAGAAACGAGCATACAATAGATGAAGAACAGCGTGTTCAGCTCCACCTATATAAATATCAACCGGCAACCATTCTTTTAATTTGTCTGCATCTGCTAACGCTTCACTGTTTGTCGGATCAATGTAGCGTAAGTAATACCAGCAGCTGCCTGCCCATTGAGGCATTGTATTTGTTTCGCGGCGCCCTTTTTTGCCCGTTTCCGGATCTACAACGTTCACCCAGTCATCAATGTTTGCTAATGGAGATTCACCTGTACCTGACGGCTTGATTTCAGTTGTTTTTGGTAAAACAAGCGGAAGCTGATCTTCAGGAACTGCAGTTGTTGTGCCATCTTCCCAATGAATAACAGGAATCGGTTCACCCCAGTAGCGCTGACGGCTGAATAACCAGTCACGCAGACGGTATGTTACTTGTTTTTCACCTTTTTCATTTGCTTGAAGCCACTGAATCATATTTGAAATTGCTTCTTCTTTATCTAGACCATTTAAGAATTCTGAATTAACGTGCTCGCCGTCGCCTGTATAAGCTTCTTTCGAAACGTCTCCACCCGCTACTACTTCTTTAATCGGCAGTTCAAATTTAACAGCAAACTCATAATCACGCTCATCATGAGCGGGAACAGCCATAATTGCACCTGTACCATAGCTCATTAGAACATAGTCAGCAATCCAAATTGGCATTCTCTCGCCGTTTACAGGGTTAATTGCATAAGCACCGGTAAATACGCCTGTTTTGTCTTTAGCTAAGTCTGTACGTTCTAAATCGCTTTTGCTTTTAATTTGATCTAAGTACGCTTCTACCGCTTCTTTTTGTTCGGCTGTTGTAATTTTTTCTACAAACGGATGTTCAGGCGCTAAAACGGCATACGTTGCCCCAAACAGCGTATCAGGACGCGTTGTAAACACAGTAAATGTGTCATCATATCCGTCGATTGTGAAGTGAACGTGAGCTCCTTCAGAGCGACCAATCCAGTTGCGCTGCATTTCTTTAATACTTTCTGGCCAATCAAGCTCATCTAAATCTTCTAGTAAACGATCTGCGTAAGCTGTGATTTTAAGCATCCACTGCTTCATTGGACGACGCTCAACCGGATGTCCCCCACGCTCACTTTTGCCGTCAATAACTTCTTCGTTCGCAAGTACTGTTCCTAGAGCAGGACACCAGTTAACAGCTACTTCATCCACGTAAGCTAAGCCCTTTTTATATAGCTGTAAGAAAATCCACTGCGTCCATTTGTAGTAGTTTGGATCAGTTGTATTAATTTCTCGCTCCCAATCGTAAGAGAAACCTAACGATTTGATTTGACGACGGAAATTATTAATGTTAAGTTCAGTGAATTCAGCCGGGTCGTTTCCTGTATCTAATGCATACTGTTCAGCAGGTAGTCCGAATGCATCCCATCCCATCGGATGAAGCACATTGTATCCTTGCATACGCTTCATACGAGATAAAATGTCCGTTGCTGTATAACCTTCTGGATGCCCAACGTGTAAACCCGCCCCAGATGGATAAGGGAACATATCTAATGCGTAAAACTTACGCTTTCCTTCATCTTCTGTTGTTCTAAATGTTTTATTTTCTTCCCAAACTTTTTGCCATTTTTGTTCGATCTTTTCATGATTAAAAGCCATACATAATCCTCCTTGTACGCTCCAGCTGTATTTAATTAAACTAAAAAACCCCTCATCCCTCAAACAAAGGGACGAGAGGTTGAATAAACTTCCCGCGGTACCACCCAAATTAGCACAATTATGTACTCACTCATTTTCCTTAACGCGGATAGACGGTAAATGTTACTTTCCTTCACATTTACAACTCCAAGGTGAGTTCATGAACGCTCGTTTGCTGACTCGCACCACCCGTCAGCTCTCTTAGCTCGCTTCGTTCATTACTATTCCTTATCATAGTTTTTACATCATACTACCTTGTATTGTAAATAATATGTTCGTAAACTGCAAGTTGTTCAACGGATTTTGTAAAAGTTTCTACACTGCAGCACTGCTTTGTTGCTAAATCTTCTCTTTCATTCTTATATATGAACAACTTCTCCCAAAAACATACATCCACGGCCAAACAAAAAAGACAGTGAGACATAACTAAATCAATCCAATTTAAAGACGAACAAATAGGATAAATGCGCTAGTATGAATCTCTTGGTTACACCGCTGTTGATTTCCGTGCAAGACTTCTCTTTCCGCGGGCAGCCAATGAGCCTCCTCGTTGCATACACTCATGCGGGATCTCACCTATTTCAGGAGTCTTTGTCTTACCCTCCACTCCACAGCTCGAAGCACCTAAACAAATGAAACCTACGTTCACCATAAACATAAAAAAATCCGAACGATTCGTCGTTCGGATCTTCCTTCACCTAAAATACTTTTATTCCAGTCTCTACTTTCTTTAGCGGCTATTATTAAATGCCAAATCCAAAAGAAAACAGGATAATCGCAAGTACAAGACCAACAAGCGGAACAATTACCGTCATAGCGGCAACTGATCCATACGCATCTTTATGAGTTTCTCCGCAAATAGAATTAATTGTGGTGACGACATAACCATTATGAGGCAATGAATCTAATACTCCAGAGGAAATAGCTACTACGCGATGGAGAGCTTCTGGATTTACACCAGCATCTAGATAGTGAGGGGCTAAAATTGGCAGTGCAATCGCCTGACCTCCTGAAGCCGAACCTGTCATCCCCGCGATAACACTCACCGCAATAGCTCCCCCAATTAACGGACTTCCTGGAATATGCGTCATGGCATCTACAGCTACTCCAAACGCGGGAACAGCCTTAGCAACCCCTCCAAAACCTACTACAGCGGCTGTATTCCCAATCGCAATTAACGCACCCAAGGTTCCTTCTGAAGCTGCATTCCAAAATCCTTTAAAATGCTTTCGGTTCACAATATAAGTGACAATGATACCACTTAAAAGTGCGACAATCAACGCAGATTGCTGAAGTGGCTTATGAAGTGCAAAAGAAATAATGAGCACGACCACAAGGGGAAGCAAACTTAATAACGGATTAGGAAGAGACTGATTTTCCGTTACTGCTGGATCTTTCTCGCGTGATACAAAACGCTCTCCATTTTTAACTGCTTTTGAAATCAAGCGCTTTAACCACCAGTAGCCGAATACAGCCATCACTACCGCTACAACTAAACTAACTTCCCATCCTGCATACGGACTAGTCTTCAAATATTCAATTGGAATCCAGTTTTGGATTTCAGGCGATCCAGCCGAGGTCATCGTAAACGTAACGGAACCGAATGCTAAAGCAGCAGGGATAAATCGCCTCGGCAAATCAGCCTGTTTGAATAAGCTTAAAGCCATTGGATAGACAGAGAATGCTACTACAAACAGACTGACTCCTCCGTATGTTAAGACCGCACAGGCAAGTACAATCGCCAACACTGCTCTTTTCATTCCTAGTTTACTGACAATCCAGCGAGAAACACTATCAGCGGCCCCGCTGTCTTCCATTACTTTTCCAAAGACGGCGCCCAATAGAAACATTAAATACCAAGAAGCAATAAATCCTGTGAAACCAGACATGTAATTTCCAACAAAATTTGCTTCTCCTTCTTTCACCAGCTGTGGAAATAAAGGCATTCCGCTTGTTAACGCAACAACTAAAGCACTGAGCGGACCTGCTATAAATAAATTCATGCCTCTCATCGTTAGTACAATGAGCAGCAATAACCCTCCAATTAATCCAATCATACTAAGCATGTTTAGCCCCCCATGAAGTCATATAATTAGAAAACGCTTACATATTTACAGGTATATACTCCTTTCTTTGCTTGTCACAACCCTTACTATATTATTAAAGGAATACCGAAGACATTCCTACGTTTATTCAGCAGTCAAAAATAAAACCACCTCTATTTATTTAGAGATGGTTAGTGAACGCTGACGTTTTTCTTTTAATTTATAATCGTATATCCATGTTGTACACATGCTGAATAGCAATAGCCCAATTAATAAATAGCACAGCGTAGACATATTAAACGCATCGAAAATAACGCCTCCAAAGAGAGGACCAATCATTTTACCTGCAGTAGCCATGCTGTTAACTACGCCTTGATAAAATCCCTCTTTTCCAGATGGAGCCAACTGACTTGCAACAGCTGGAATGGCTGGCCAAACGAACATTTCTCCAATTGTTAACACAACCATTGCTGTTAAGAACTGCGGAAATGTTGTAGCATTCACCACGATAACAAAAGAAGCCACAAAAATAACCGTTCCAATTAGGACCTGTACTTTTAACGTTTTTGCTACTTTTTGAATGATGGGTACGATCAAAGGCTGACCGACTACAATTAAAATCCCGTTAATCGTCCAAAGCAAACTGTAGCTAGAAAGAGGTATATTCAGCTCACGCGTATGCGTAGCAATCGTTGTTTGCCACTGAACATACGCAACCCAGCATAAGACATACCCCGTACATAAAATAAGAAGAGCAGTCAGCTTCGTTTTATGCCCAATGCTTCCTGCTTCATTAAGGACATTCGTTTGTCCAACGGTAACCGAAATATGACGATATGAAAAAATAGCAATAAGCAGAAAAATAACGTATAAAATTGTATTAGCTAAGAAAATATACGTAAATGAATAAGACGCTACAATGCCCCCTACCGCGGCGCCAATAGCTACTCCTGCATTTTGAGCAACGTACATCGCATTAAATGCTTTTCTTCCGCCTTGTGGCCAAACGGACCCTGCCATTGCATACATAGATGGAAACACAATACCAGATCCAAACCCTACAACAACCAAGAGAACAACGTATGTAGGCCAACCATGGAAAAACACGAGTCCCACTAATGCAATAAGAGTAATAATAATTCCTGATAAAATGGATTTATATCCTCCTATTTTGTCAAAAAGCGTTCCTCCAAGCAAATTTCCTACTACGCTTGCAGCAGAATTCAGCATAAGAACCACTCCTGCTACGGATAATGACTTTCCTAAATGTTCATTTATATAAATTGTATTGAGAGGCCATAAAAATGAAGCTCCCGTTACGTTTACAAGCATACCAATAATCAAAAACCAAAGTGATTTGGGCATTGATCTCCCCCCCTATCTATTCGAATGCCAACGTACATTCTAGTCTTTTCTTAAAGGGTTCGCAATGCTTTTACATATAGACAATTTATTTGAAATTCGCTGACTATTTAAAAAGGTGATTTCACATGACAATATCATGCAAAATCACCTTTTTACCGCTTACTTTTGCTTCGAACGAACCGGCTGTGCACGCTTGCTGTTTCGTGCTTTTAATTCTTTTACCGGATCAAAATCTTTTCCTAGCTCAATGTCATTACTGTTGATCCCGTTTTTTGTTTTTTGTTCCGGATTATTTTGATTTGAACGCGTTGCCATAAAATCCTCTCCTTAATGCTGAGTTGTGATCAATTTATTTTGCAGCTGCTGAACTTGCAGGCGCATGCGATATAGCTGCTCTCTTTGCTGTGCATTTGCACTGTGAGAAAACTCTTCAATTTCTTTATAAGCATTTTCTAATTTTTCCTGTGCTTTTGTATATTCAGTGTCGTTATAATGTTCTTGCTTCATGCCTTCCTGCAACTGACCTTGTCCAAAGCGAATAGCATCTTCACACTGTTGCATAAGTTGATCCACTGCTTGACGAGTTGTCATTCTCTATTCCTCCTATTCGTTCATTTCTGTCTTATTTTGCGCAACTTTACTTCCCTTTACGACAAGAAGAACCTGTTAAATATAAGCATCCTTAAATTTGTTTGGCACTTTTTCACGTTTTTGATACAATTTGTTGATGTATATTGCATGTAAAAAGGAGGTTGCTGATTTGAATCAGACAAACCCATTTCCGTATAAATCTGAAAACAAACGTTATCATACCTGGAATTACCACTTACGTAACCACTTTGGCCATAAGGTATTTAAAGTAGCCTTAGATGGAGGATTTGATTGTCCAAACAGAGACGGCACGGTAGCTCACGGCGGCTGTACGTTTTGCAGTGCTGCCGGTTCGGGGGATTTTGCCGGAAACAGAGCAGATGACCTTGTGACACAATTTAATGAAATCCGTGAAAAAATGCATCATAAATGGAAAGACGGAAAATACGTTGCTTACTTTCAAGCATTTACTAATACTCATGCTCCTGTCGAGGAGCTTCGTGAAAAATATGAAGCTGTCTTAAAGCTTCCCGGAGTTGTTGGGCTTTCTATCGCCACGCGCCCTGACTGTCTCCCCGACGATGTGGTGGAGTACTTGGCTGAATTAAATGAACGAACTTATCTATGGGTAGAGCTTGGACTGCAAACTGTTCATGAACGAACTTCACTGCTTATCAACCGGGCACACGATCATCAATGCTATGTAGATGGCGTAGCAAAGCTTCGAAAACACGGTATTCGCGTTTGTTCTCACATCATTAATGGTTTGCCTTTAGAAACACCTGAGATGATGATGGAAACGGTACGGGAAGTAGCAAAATTAGACGTTCAAGGAATTAAGATTCATCTGCTTCATTTACTAAAAGGAACTCCTATGGTCAAACAGTATGAAAAGGGCCTTGTTGAATTTCTTTCATTTGAAGAATATGTAAAGCTTGTATGCGATCAGCTCGAAGTAATCCCTCCTGAGATGATTGTTCATCGTATTACAGGCGATGGACCGATAGACCTCATGGTTGGACCGATGTGGAGCGTAAATAAGTGGAGCGTATTAAATGCCATTGATCAAGAGCTCGAACGTCGCCAAAGCTATCAAGGAAAATATTATGAAAAAGAGTTGATGGAAAGATGAAAATAGAACGTATCCTGCCTTTTGCCCGCACGTTGCTCACTAATGCTGTGGCGGAAGGAGATGTCGCGATCGATGCTACAGCAGGAAATGGACATGATACATTGTTCTTAGCCAACTTAGTCGGAGATACAGGTCATGTATATGGATTTGACATTCAGCCCCAAGCCATTCAAGCAACTCAGCAGCGACTGACAGAACATCATGTAGAAAAACGAGTCACGCTTATCCAAGAAAGCCATAGCAATATAAACATGCTTCCCCACTCTATTAATGGACGAGTCACAGGAGCTGTCTTTAATTTAGGTTATTTACCAGGTGGAGATAAAGACATCGTCACCACTTCTGAAACAACAATCTCTGCAATTGAGCAGTTACTTGATTTGCTAGCACCTGAAGGAGTGATTGTGCTCGTTATTTATCATGGACACGAACAAGGGAAACAAGAAAGAGACGATTTACTAACGTATGTCCAAAACCTTGATCAAAAAAACGTTCATGTTTTACAATATCGCTTCATGAATCAGCAAAACAACCCTCCCTTCATCATTGCTATTGAAAAAAGATAAGCCGCATATGGCTTATCTTTTTAACATTCGGTACAAGCGTCCGTTGATATAGAAAAAGTAGCTGAGTGCTCCCCCCGCTTTGATTAATCTACGTGCATTCACATGGACGTGTTTTTGTGCCCGGACTTTTTGATCGGACAAATAAACGCCCAAGAGGCCCTTATAAATAAAGCAGTGAAAGTGATAATCTGGCAGTTTTTTAGCATACTCATCCGCTTTTACGACAAAATGCAAAAAACGATCCATCATTTGCTGATAATGAGGATAATAAAAACAAAAGTTCAAATCTCCTCCTGCTTTATCTTCTTCTTGGTCAATTAAATAATCGAGTAAAATATGTAAGCCTTGAATATAAGGAAAATATCCTGCTTTTATTTTCTGCGTCATTTCTTCGGTCATCTCTTCTTGAAAGCTATAAGCGACCAAACAAAAAATGCCTAACGTTGAACCAGAGCACGCTGAAAATTCATACCACTCCATTTCAGGAACACTGTGCCGGTGAGCATCGAACCAATTCTCTAATCGTGGAACTCTTTCCTTGATTTCAACATGCTTATGTATTTGCAAATCACAATAATAATTAGCTAGTTCTAATAAATGTGAAGAGACTATATGGTAATTACAAGCTTTTCGTAAGGACTGCTGACAAGTCTGGACAAGTCCGGCTAAGTATCCTCCGTCATCTTTATCCGTTCGAAAACGATAGTAATCGCCAAGGGGTGCATGAGGAGTCAACGCATCTGGCATCGATTCATGTAAGGCGGCAAAATCTTTAGGGTCAAGCGAATTGCTGCGGTCACATAAGTTGTCTAAGTAATCGCTGATTGTTTGGTAGGCAACAATAAATTTTATGCATTCCACCATGTTTTCTTTCGCTAAAATCGATAGGATACCGCCTCCTTCACAATGAAAAGTTTTTGTATCGATACTTGCCAATGCTTGAGTACGCAATTCTTTATTAGGAATCTCTTTTGCCCGTTCGCGCCAATAATTGAGCTCATGATGAACGACAGGAAACACTTCTCGATAAATTTTTCTCATTAATGAAATAGGACGAGACGGAATCTTCATTTATTTTCACCTCAACTTCTTACAGCACTCATTAAATGTGAAGATCAACAAAGCTTTTTGCATATGTAAAAACGTATTCTCTTTCAGGCTCATTAAAGATTTCGTGGTACAACTGAGACCATTCTTTGTAGATTTTTTCACTTAGTTCTATTTCATCAAACCACTGCCTAACAATCAGCTTTTCAATAATTTTGTCTTCTCCTGCCTGCATCACAAGAAGCGGGACATCAGGCAACCGATCGATATCTTTAAAAGCTAAGTTAACAGCTTGGATCAATTCCCGGTACCACCTTACAGAAACTTTTGTAACATACAGTGAGTCGTTTTCATCTTCATCTCGAACTTCTTGGTTTCTTGTTGCTTTTTCAACAGTGAGGCCTAAATCAAAAAGTTTGTTCGGCATAACTTTATTTAATCCTTTAGATAACATATCTAAATAAGCTGGTACTTGCTCTTTTAATCCTAAACAAGGTGAGGAAAGAATCGCACCCCATATAGGGAGATTTTTTGTCTGCAGCGTACGAATAACCGCCAGTCCTCCCATACTGTGACCTAACAGGAAAATAGGCAAATCATATTTTTGCGCTTCACGTACCCATTCTTCCACTTCATATACATATTCATCAAAGGATAGGATATGTCCTCTTCTTCTTGTTGTTAAGCCTTGGCCAGGAAGGTCTCCCATAATTACGTGCATTCCAACCGAACGCCACATCTCAATCAGCCAGCGATAGCGTCCGTGATGCTCCGCTGCTCCATGGACCATGACAATAACGCCTTTTGGATTTACTGCTTCCCATTTATGCATTTGAGTTACTCCTTCTTCCTTTTTTTGTTTACCTGCTTAAAAAACCTTTGTACACTTACATTAGAAGATTTACTACTTTTTTTCAACTAATAAAGGGAGATGATTTGATGATTTATCCGTATAAAGAAAAAATGCCTACCATTGCACCCAGCTGCTTCATCGCAGACTATGTCACGATTACTGGAGATGTCACCATCGGTGAAGAAAGCAGCATTTGGTTTAACACTGTTATTAGAGGAGATGTTTCACCTACGATTATTGGTAAACGAGTAAATATACAAGATCAATCAACACTCCATCAAAGCCCAAATGCTCCTTTGCTTATTGAGGATGATGTGACAGTAGGACATCAAGTTATTTTACATAGCTCCATCATCCGCAAACGCGCACTCATTGGCATGGGTTCTATTATTTTAGACGGTGCGGAAATTGGTGAAGGTGCTTTTATCGGTGCTGGAAGCTTAGTGCCTCCCGGTAAAAAAATACCGCCTAATACTCTTGCACTCGGCCGACCTGCTAAAGTGATCCGCACTCTGACAGAAGAGGATTTAAAAGATATGCAGCGCATTCGTACAGAATATGTAGAAAAAGGTCAGTATTATAAGTCTATTAAGAAATCTGATTCTTCATTATAAAGGGAACGTTCCCTCAGAAAGTCATACTGAGGGAATTTTTTTAGTATCTCCACAAACTCTCCAATCATGTTCTATTCTCTCCACAATTGTAAAGAAATTTCCATATTAATTTACATCGTTTTAGTACTGCCTCCACAATTAAAGATTAAACTGAATAATAAAGACGTATTTATTGAAAAGGGAGCGACTCTATGAAAGCCAAGTTAATTCAGTATGTATACGATGCCGAATGCCGATTATTCAAAAGCGTCAACCAACATTTTGATCGAAAGCACTTAAATAGATTTTTGCGTTTACTAACTCACGCCGGCGGAGCCACGTTTACCATTGTGATAGCGTGCTTGCTGCTATTTCTGCATCCTTCATCCGTCGCTTACGCTTGTGCGTTTTCTCTAGCCGTTAGTCATATTCCAGTCGCCATTGCTAAAAAACTATATCCGAGAAAACGACCTTATATTCAATTAAAACATACAAAAGTGTTAGAAAATCCATTAAAAGATCATTCATTTCCATCTGGACATACAACAGCTATTTTTTCGTTGGTTACCCCTCTTATGATTGTTTATCCAGCCTTCGCTGCTGTTCTTTTGCCTCTTGCAGTAACGGTAGGAATTTCAAGAATTTATCTCGGTCTGCACTATCCGACGGATGTCATGGTAGGTCTGATACTGGGCATCTTTTCAGGTGCTGTTTCACTGAACATATTTTTAACCTAATTGATAGGAGGAGTACTAATGAGAATTGCTTTATTTACGGATACATTTGCTCCAGAAGTTAACGGAGCTGCTAAAACACTTTATCAATTTACTCAGTATGTCAAATCAAAGCAAATTCCCATCCAGGTATTTGCTCCTGAATTTGCTCATGATCAGTCATTTTCAACGTATGTTCACCGTTCGCCCAGCATGCCGTTTTTCCTTTATCCAAACAGCCGCTTTTCATTGCCAAACGTTCTAAAAATTAAAAAGCAGCTGCGGGAATTCAATCCTTCTATTATTCATTTGGCCACTCCTTTTACAATGGGGCTTTGCGGCTCCTATTACGGGAAAAGATTAGGTGTTCCTCTTGTCGGCTCTTATCATACCAATTTTGATGATTATTTATCTCACTATGAACTTGAAAAAATGCGTGTACCATTGCAAAAATATATGAAATGGTTTTATAAACCTGTACAAAAAATATTCGCTCCCTCCGAAGTGACCAAACAGCAGCTAGAAGAACAAGGGTTTCACAACGTAGCTATTTGGTCGCGAGGGGTGAATCACAAATTGTTTCACCCCCACTATGACCGCTTTGATATTCGTATTAAATATAATATTAAAAAACCCTACATTTTAACTTATGTAGGAAGATTAGCTAAAGAAAAGAACGCTGATTTTTTAATGAAAATCGCACGATCTCTACCCGATCATATCCGCCATCAAATTCACTGGGTTATTGTGGGAGACGGCCCTTTAAAAGAGCAAATGCAGCAGCAAGCATCTGAGCATATGACATTTACAGGCTTCCTTGAAGGTAAGCAACTTGCTCATATCTATTCATCATCTGATTTGTTTGTTTTTCCTTCAGAAACAGAAACCTTCGGAAATGTTGTACTGGAGTCTCTTGCTTCTGGAACTCCTGTAGTGGCAGCAAATGCAGGAGGCGTTAAACAGATGGTTCAGCACGGGCGAAACGGCTACCTTTGCAAACCTCACTCCTTAGAAGAATTCAGTTCGGCTATTACAGATTTACTCGATGATTTGCATCAGCGGCTTCACTTTGGCCATGCAGCGAGACAATATGCTCTTACTCAATCATGGGACGCCATTTTTCAGCATTTGCTTTCAGAATATGAAGGTGTCGTAGAAAAATCTGCTGCAGGTATTCAGTGGGCATAAAAAAAAATCTCCGTTTTCACGGAGATTTTTTTTATTATTTAGCTAAAGCTTGAGTTTTTAATGCTTCCGCTTTGTCTGTGAACTCCCAAGGAAGCTCTACATCCGTACGACCAAAGTGGCCGTAAGCTGCTGTTTGCTTATAAATTGGGCGACGTAAATCAAGCATTTTAATGATGCCTGCTGGACGTAGGTCAAAGTTTTTGCGTACTACGTCTACTAGTACTTCTTCAGAAACTTTTCCTGTACCGAATGTATCAATTGAAATAGATACTGGCTGTGCAACACCAATTGCATATGCTAGTTGTACTTCACATTTATCAGCAAGATCAGCTGCTACAATGTTTTTCGCAACATAACGAGCTGCATAAGCTGCTGAACGGTCTACTTTTGTTGCGTCCTTACCAGAGAATGCACCGCCGCCGTGACGAGCATATCCGCCGTAAGTATCAACGATAATTTTACGACCAGTTAAACCAGCATCTCCTTGAGGACCGCCGATTACGAAACGTCCTGTTGGGTTAATGAAATACTTTGTATTTTCATCAATTAACTCGTTTGGAACAACTGGATTAATAACATATTCTTTTAAGTTACGCTGAATTTGCTCTAACGTTACTTCTGGGTGATGCTGAGTTGAAATAACAATTGTATCGATGCGAACAGGTTTGTTGTTTTCATCATATTCAACTGTTACTTGTGTTTTACCATCCGGGCGAAGGTAAGGAAGAATTTCTTCTTTACGTACTTCTGTTAGACGGCGAGCAAGTTTATGAGCTAATGAAATTGGAAGAGGCATTAATTCTTTTGTTTCGTTACATGCGTAACCAAACATTAACCCTTGGTCTCCAGCTCCGATTGCTTCGATTTCTTCATCTGACATTTGACCTTCACGTGCTTCTAACGCTTGGTCTACACCAGCAGCGATATCAGCTGACTGCTCGTCGATAGATGTTAATACTGCACAAGTTTCAGCATCAAATCCGTATTTTGCACGAGTATAGCCAATTCCTTTAATTGTTTCACGAACTGTTTTAGGAATATCCACGTAAGTAGAAGTTGTAATTTCACCACTTACTAAAACTAAACCAGTTGTTACGCTTGTTTCACAAGCAACACGAGCATTTGGATCCTTTGCTAGGATAGCATCAAGAATTGAGTCAGAAATTTGGTCACAAATTTTATCGGGATGTCCCTCTGTAACAGATTCTGACGTGAACAGACGACGTTGTGTTGACATCAGTTTTCCTCCTTATAAATACGATACATTGTGATACGGTACTCATTCCCTTATTTTCATTACACGTTAAAAAATATAAAAAAACCTTTCCTTGTATCGAGGAAAGGTATCAAATTCTACATAAGCCTTTCACTCTTATCGATCAAGGTTGTGCCCTTGCATCAGGTTAGCACCTTATCGTCTACACAAAAAAATGACGATGGTTGCTGGGTTTCATAGGGCCTGTCCCTCCACCAGCTCGGGATAAGAGAGTATCCGTTCAAGGACATATAATACATGAAAAAGCGCTTCACTGTCAACAACATTCAAATGGAAATCATCTCTTTATGTTTGAATCTGTTTTAATGTAACATACTCAAATTCTGAAATAGTATACCTTATTAAGAATCATCACTAAGTTTGGTTAATAAGACAGATCAAAATGAAGCTTTCACTTAAAATAGCCTCACTTTTTTCGCTTCTAGCACATATACATGTGTCTAAAATAGGTATAACGTACATTTTTTTATAATGCACAAACATTTTTAGTTAAATAGTATAGAATAATTAAATAAATGTGTTATACTAATTATAAATTTCAAACATTAATGAATAAATAATAGCTAAAAAAGGAAGGTAGTGCACATGAGTACTGTTGATATGTCTATCGAATTAAATGGTTTGCTTCAATTAAAAACAACAAAACATCAATTATCTGTTCCACAACTTGTTGAAAAAATTCTAGCTCGACGCGAAGGGACGCTGACTTCTACAGGTGCTGTGTCAGTCGAAACCGGAAAATATACAGGTCGCTCTCCTTTAGATAAATTTATTGTAAGCGATGCTGTATCTTCAAAAACGGTTGAATGGGGACCTGTCAATCAGCCAATTTCTGCTCAGCGATTCGATGCGCTATACAAAAAAGTCTTAACCCACTTAAAGAAGCAGGATGAACTTTTTGTTTTTAATGGATATGCTGGAGCTGATAAAAAGTATCAGTTACCAATTCAAGTAGTTAATGAATTTGCATGGCATAACCTATTCGCTCAGCAGTTATTCATTCGCCCTTCAGCCGAACCAAAAACAAATGATGATGTGAAGCCGTTTACAATTGTAGCAGCTCCAACGTTCAAAGCTGACCCTGAAACAGACGGGACGAATTCTGAAACCTTCATTATTCTTTCGTTAGAGCGACGTATTGTGCTAATTGGAGGAACTGAATACGCTGGTGAAATGAAAAAATCTATTTTCTCAGTGATGAACTTCTTGCTTCCTCAAAACAATATTCTATCTATGCACTGTTCTGCTAACGTAGGAGAAGAAGGTGACGTTGCATTATTCTTTGGTTTATCTGGAACGGGTAAAACAACGCTTTCTGCTGATGCAAACCGTCGTTTAATCGGAGATGACGAGCACGGTTGGTCAAGCTCTGGTGTATTTAATATTGAAGGAGGATGCTACGCGAAGTGCATTCAACTTTCCGAAGAAAAAGAACCGCAAATTTTCAATGCAATTCGCTTCGGCGCCGTACTAGAAAATGTAGTGTTAAATCAAAATACGAAAGTAGCAGATTACAATGATAATAGTTTAACAGAGAATACTCGTGCCGCTTATTCAATTGACTCTATTGATAATACGGTATTGCCAAGCGTTGCTGGGCATCCTACAGCTATTGTCTTTTTAACTGCTGATGCTTTCGGCGTCTTGCCTCCAATCAGCAAGCTTACAAAAGAACAAGCGATGTACCATTTTCTGAGCGGATATACTAGTAAGTTAGCTGGAACAGAGCGCGGCGTAACATCGCCACAGGCTACTTTCTCTACATGCTTTGGTGAGCCTTTCTTACCTCTTGCTCCAACAACTTATGCAGAAATGCTAGGAAAGAAAATCGATGAACATAATGTAAATGTCTACCTTGTAAATACTGGATGGACCGGCGGTGAATACGGCGTAGGCGAACGAATGAAGTTAAGCTACACTCGAGCTATGGTTCAAGCAGCCCTTGAAGGAGAACTAGCTAATACCGAAACAGTAACAGATGCTATTTTTGGTTTATCGATTCCAACTCATGTTCCGGGAGTTCCTGATGAAGTGCTTCAGCCTTCTAAAGCATGGAACGATGCAACAGCTTATAACCAAAAAGCAACTGAGCTTGCTGCTAAATTCAAAGCTAATTTCAAGCGTTTTAATGATGTAGCATCTGACATTTCAACATTAGGCGGACCTAGAGTCTAATAAAAAACCGATCGTCTTATAGACGATCGGTTTTTTAATTAGTCGAATGTAATTTTGTCAGTTCATATGTGACAATAGTTTTTTCCTGCGCCATTTCTACCTTACGCACAACAGCAGTTCCAATACATTCTCCATTTTTCGTTTTGTGAATGTTTAATGGAATATCTAACGGATACAAGCGATATCCTTTTTTCTCAATTTGAAAAATGTTATCCGTTACACGCTTTTCGTTGCCTTTTGTCACAATCATTGTATTTAATTCTAGCGGCATACCCATTTTTTTCTCACTCCTCACTGTTATTCTACTTGTTTTCTCTATCGTAGCATATCTTTTATTGCGCTTTCATCCACTTCGTTAACTTCTTCACCGTTTCTCGGTTTTCTTTTGGTGGAAAAGCATGTGGAAAGTTTTCGAAGTACCAGCTGGTAACTTTTTTATTGGACTTCTTTAGTTTAGATTCGAGCTGATAGGAATGATCAACCGACACGTTTTTATCTTCTAAACCATGAATAAGCAAGACCGGCGGCTCGACGAGATGAGCACGGTTCAAAGGTGTCCTCCATTCGTATCTTTCAGGATATTTAGAAGGAGTTCCTCCAATCACCCGCTTCATCATTCTTCTTAAATCTTCTCTTTCTTCATATGTCAGCACCATATCCGTGACGCCTCCCCATAACACAAGAGAACGGCTGTCATTTTTTTCAATGGCTGTGAGTAAAGCCATCACTCCCCCTCTTGAAAACCCAAAAATATGAATGCGGTCATGGTGGACGTTAGGGAGCTGTTTCAGTAAATCGTAAGCAGCAAAAGCATCGTAACGATCATCTCCTGCAAAATCTTCGTTTCCTTCGCCTCCTTGATTTCCCCTATAGAATGGAGCCATCACAATAAAACCTTGAGAAGCAAATTGAATGAGTCGAGCAGGACGAACCGTTCCTACGTTCTTAATACCTCCTCTCAAGTATAAAAAGCCGTCATACATTCCTTGTTCTTTTGGTTCCGCGAGCATCCCTTTAATTTTAAGTCCTTGACATGCATATGTAATTATCCAAAGCGCCACGCGAGGGTTAGGTGACGGAAAACGCTGTTTATGTAGAATTGTTCCATCCTTCATTTTTTTCCTCCATTCTTTATATAACTGGCCTGTTTTTCACCCGGCAACCTATATCGGCAATCGTTGAACTATACTTCTTTGATTTTCCACACGATTATATAGGCACTCACCTTCTTCCACTTCCTTACATACATTATCATAAAATATTTTATTATTTTAAGGAGGTTTGCTTTATGAAACCAATCAAATGGCTTTTTTCTTTGCTTGCTATTATGATTTTACTCATTCCACTAATTAGCTGCAGCAAAACAACATCTGTACAAACGGTTCGTGTCGGCGAAGTAACTCGCTCTATCTTTTATGCTCCCCAGTACGTCGCTATTTCAAAAGGTTTTTTTGAAGAAGAAGGACTAAAGGTAGATTTAAAAACAACGTGGGGCGGAGATAAGACAATGACGTCACTTTTATCTGATGGCATCGACGTTGCCTTAGTCGGCTCGGAAACTTCAATCTACGTATATGCACAGGGTTCTAGTGATCCCGTCATCAACTTTGCACAGCTAACCCAAACCGATGGAACATTTCTAGTAGCACGTAAAAAGGTCGATCAATTCTCATGGGATCAGCTTAAAGGCAAAACGTTTCTTGGTCAACGTAAAGGCGGCATGCCGCAAATGGTAGGGGAATATGTGTTGAAACAGCATAATATTGATCCTAAAAAAGATGTAAAACTCGTTCAAAACATTGATTTTGCTAACGTTGCAAATGCTTTTGCTTCTGGTACTGGAGATTACGTTCAATTATTTGAGCCAACGGCTAGTATTTTAGAGAAACAAGGAAAAGGACATATCGTTGCTTCCTTCGGAAAAGAATCAGGAACAGTTCCTTATACAACATTTATGGCCAAAGAAAGCTATTTAAAAGATAACCCTGAAGCAGCAGCTAAATTTACTCGAGCTATTTACAAAGCACAAAAATGGGTGAATACACATAGCACAGATGAAATTGCTGAAGTGGTTGCACCGTATTTTGAAGATACACCTAAAGAAACGCTGAAAACGGTTATTGACCGCTATAAATCCCAAAAATCCTTTGCAACTAACCCTTTATTAGATCAAAAAGAGTGGGATCATTTACAAAAAATCATGGACGAATCTGGAGAACTTCCAAGACACATCGATCACAGCAAGCTAGTCAACACAAAATTCGCAAAGGATGCAATGAGTGAGTAATATGACAAAACTTCACATTCAAGATGTTCAGCATATGTATCTTACGACAAAGTCTGCTACCACTGCACTTGAACATATTAACTTGTCTATTGAAGAAGGAGAATTTGTTTCCTTTCTCGGCCCAAGCGGATGTGGAAAAACGACGCTTCTATCGATTATTGCCGGCTTGATTGAACCATCGTCCGGCTCTGTCACAATAGACGGTGAAAATATCGGAACATCAGTCCCGAACATCGGTTATATGCTTCAACAAGATTACTTGTTTCCGTGGAAAACCATTAAAGAAAATATTTTACTTGGGCTTGAAATTCGCGGACAGCTAACAGATAAAACAGAGAGTAAAGCACTTTCACTTCTAAAAGAAATTGGTTTACAGGGCGTAGATGACCTATATCCGCACCAGTTATCCGGAGGCATGAGACAACGCGTCGCTTTAGTCCGAACACTTGCGATTGACCCTGCTATTTTACTCTTGGATGAACCTTTTTCAGCACTTGATTTTCAAACAAAACTCAAGCTTGAAGAACTTGTCTCCAAAACACTGATGACTTATCAAAAAACGGCCGTTTTGGTCACGCACGATATCGGCGAAGCCATTGCTATGAGCAGCCGAATCTTTTTATTCTCAGCCAAGCCGGGGAAGATCGCAAAAACATTTACGGTTCCTTCTATTTTGCGAACCCTTTCTCCGTTTGAAGCACGCCAGCACCCTGTCTATAACGATTTATTTATGGACATATGGAAGGAGCTTGATCAACTTGAAACCCACTAGCTCCCTAAATACTCTTCACGAAAACTACCTTCGCAAGGTTCGCGGCGAAAAACGATTAGTACTGAGCGTGCAGATGATCATTTTCTTAGCCTTTTTTAGCTTCTGGGAACTAGCTTCTCGTTTAAAGTGGATTGATCCTTTAATTTTCAGTTCCCCTACTAAAGTATGGCATTTATTTTTAATTAAACTTGCCGACGGCTCGCTAGCAGAACATATTGGTTTTACATTATTTGAAACGGTTCTTGGCTTCATTTTAGGCACATTGCTAGGTATTTTACTTGCAACGGCCCTTTGGTATTCAACTAGGCTTGCAAACATATTAGACCCTTACCTCGTTATTTTAAACGCCATGCCCAAAGTAGCGCTGGGCCCTATTTTAATAGTAGCGATCGGTCCAGGATTTTTCTCAATTTTAACGATGGGAGCGATTATATCCGTTATTATTACATCCATCGTCGTTTACACAGCCTTTAAAGAAGTTGATCCAAACTATATTAAATTACTAAAAAGCTTCGGTGCAACGAAAACCCGCTGTTTTAAAGAAGCAATTCTGCCAGCTTCCATGCCTGCCATTATTTCCACATTTAAAGTAAATGTCGGCTTATCTTGGGTAGGCGTCATCGTAGGAGAATTTTTAGTTTCTTCAAAAGGGCTTGGATATATGATTATTTATGGTTTCCAAGTTTTCAACTTTACTCTTGTTCTTCTCAGCTTATTATTAATTGCCATTTTCGCTACGATTATGTACCAAGGCGTTGCTTATTTAGAAAAGAAATTGATCCGACGCTCATAAAAAAATCCCCCCGTACAAACGGGGGGATTTTTATTAATACGATGCTTTTACAAAAATGTTCGCTTTACATATTTCATTACATATTGTAAAACATTATCTTTCATGATGAAGCTGTATGCATCATCTTGTTGAATACCCGAAGGTAGTTCATCAATCATTACTGGACCATCTGTTTCCATGTAGTCTTCTTTTTCAATTACATTTCCAATAGTAGCAAAATAAATGTTTTTAATAATGGTCTTTCCTTTACTTACTACTTTGTACTGACCAATATAAGTTAAAGAAGAGACTTCTCCGCCTGTTTCTTCAAATACTTCTCGAACCGCTGCTTCTTCTGGTACTTCATTGCCTTCTAGTTTTCCTCCGGGAAATTCTAAACCTCGTTTTGAGTGATTCGTTAGCAACCATTGGTTTTCATACCTGCATACGACCCAAACATGACGTGGAGTTTTCGAGAATGGATTTTTTTCAAATGATAAAAATACTTGATTATGATATGCATCCTTAAATGTGTACATGGTCGACTCAAACTCCATTTGATTTTTCCCTTATTTTATCATACATTACGGCCATACCTGATAAGAAAAGTATGCTCGTACTTTTTTTCTTTGCTTTTTACCCCTTATTCCGTCCTATCTGAAGATAAAATATTCATCTGTTTGATATGTGATTTTGTTTCATCGTCTCCCAGCTGATAAAGCATGGCATATATGTCAACTGTTGTTTTATCGTACATATCATTTTGAGAATCATGATGATATTCTAGATACGGAATATGTGATCGCCAAAAGCTTGACCAATCGCTTGAAGAGCGCTGATCTAAATAGGTTCTCAGCTGCTCCACTTCTTCATCTGTTGCTTCAATCGCATAATTCCAGTCTGAAGCAGTATTTGACTGATTGATTTCCCCTGAACTCAGAGATACATAATATTTTTTTGTCATGAAAGATATTCAGCTCCTTCTTTCTAGTGCCAACTTATCTTTCTTATGTGTATCTTATTCTTTTTTTATACACTCTACGATTTAAAGCGGTCTTTTAAAATCGCTATTGCTTTTTTTAACGGCTCTGGAATGGGAACCCCTACAATTCTTGCGTTTTCTGTAATTGAAATCATTTCGTTTAAAATATAGAACAAAATAGCTCCATCTCGAATAATATGACCGTTTTCCCAAAATACAGAATCGATAAAGTTTGCTACAGCAATCATGGCAAAAATAAAAATCTTTTTGGCAATTCCTTTAAAACCTACTTTGCTAGATAAACGTTTATTTATAAAAGCTGCAATTGTACCCGTCAAGTAATCCATTGTCACTAATGCTACTAAAGCCATTAGTAAATAGTCCCACTCTCCAAATAAAAAAAAAGCCAGTGAACCTAAACTTGAGATTATCAAGACAGAAAGCTTCTGCATATCCACTTTTTTCACCCTTTCAGCAGTCATAAGCAGTCATATCCCTACAGTATATGCCGGTGAAAAAAAAGTGTTCGTCCATCTTATCATAAAAAAACCTGCGAGTACTCGCAGGTTTTACTTACTTGCCTAGGAATGATTTTAACATCCACGTATGCTTTTCTAAGCTTTGATGAATGGCTAACAGCATGTCTCCTGTTGTTTCGTCGCCCGCTTCACCGGCTGCATCCATTCCTTCTTTTAATTCAGCAGTTAGCGTATCAAAATCGCTTACTAAAGAAGCAACCATATCTTTAGCCGTTTCGCTTCCATCCGCTTCTTTAATAGAAGAAAGTTCTAACGATTCTTTCATTGTTGCCACAGGTTTTCCTTCTAATGCTAAAAGGCGTTCTGCAAGGTCATCAATAATTGTAGCTGTTTCCGTATACAGCTCTTCAAACTTTTCATGAAGAGTGAAGAATTGTTCACCTTTTACGTACCAGTGAAAGTTATGAAGTTTTATGTACATTACACTAAAGTTTGCCACTTGTTTATTAACGATTTCATTTACATTTGCTGCCATGTTTTTCGCTCCTTTGTGAACTCTTTGTATAGTATAGTTGTACCCTTTTTTAGTTGATTAAAACATTTTTTTCATAAAAAGAGACATTTCCCTTTCTTTAATCATTTATCTTTTCCAAATAAAATAAGCAGCCCCGCGGACTGCTTATTTTTAGCCAAATACTTTTTCTAAATCTTCTTTGTCCTGTTCTAACCAGAACTTCATCAAGCGTTTTGCTCCTTCTAAATCGTGAAGTTTCGCTTGACCGCACTGCTTTTCGTTTGCTGCTGGAATTTCAGTAATATTAATTGCATCTTTTAACGTATCGTCTAACAAGTCAATAATTTCACGTACAGTTGGCTCGCCGCTCACTACTAAGTAGTACCCAGTTTGACATCCCATAGGCGAAATATCAATAATATCAAAGTGATCATATTTTTCTACATGAGTACGAATGTTAAAAGCTAATAAATGCTCTAACGTATGAATAACGTCGGGCTTCATTGCTTGTTTGTTTGGCTGGCAAAAACGAATATCGAATTTATTTACAACACCGTCGCTTCCCACTTTGTGAACACCGCAGTGTCTTACGTAAGGTGCTTTAACCGCATTATGATCTAGCTCAAAACTTTCTACTGATGGCATAATACCACTCCTTTTTTCTTCTTTCACCTATCATAACATGCAATTCCGATATATTTCATCCATTTAATAACCTTTATTTCTTTTAGTTGCTTTTTATTCCTTCTATCCCTTATAGTATGAGCAAACACGAAAGAAAGAACGTGATAATAAATGATTGCAAAGCTTTTGCTTTTACTTATAAAAGGGTATCAAAAAGGAATTTCACCTTTTCTTCCGGCAAGATGCCGCTTTTACCCTACTTGCTCACAGTACGGAGTTGAATCCATTAAACGTTTTGGTGCCGTAAAGGGATCTTATTTGACTGTAAAGCGCATTTTAAAATGCCACCCTTTCCATCCGGGTGGCATTGATGAAGTACCTGAGAAAAAATCACACTAAGCTTTAGTTGTTTTCGATTGCTTCGTACCCATTTACAACAACATCTAGCTTTCCTGTATTTGGATCAATAACTAGTCCATGTACAGGAGTATCTTTTGAAAATAGAGGGTGGTTACGGATTGTCTCTACACTATGCTGAACAGTCTCTTCTACTGAATCAAAACCTGTTAACCATTGTTTCAAGTCCATAGAATATTCAATGGTATTAATCACTTCATCTGAGATGCCTTTTGCTCTTACTTTCTCTAAAAAAGGTTCCGCCTGAAGTTTACCTGCTCCGCAGTCATGGTGACCAATTACACATACCTCATCGGCTTGAAGCTCGTACACAGCTACTAAAATGCTTCGCATAATACTTCCAAATGGATGTGAAACAAGTGCTCCTGCGTTTTTAACAATTTTCACATCTCCGTTACGCAGATTTAAAGCGTGCGGAAGCAATTCTACCAATCTTGTGTCCATACACGATAAAATAACCATCTTTTTATCAGGGAATTTGCTTGTTTCGTAAAGTTCGTACTTCTTTTCTTCTACAAATTTTTTGTTGAATTCTAAAACATCTTGTAATAAGCTCATTTGCTGTCTTCTCCTTCATAAAAAAATTCTTTCTTGTATTATAATACTTTTTCCTATAAGATGAAAAGTGTTAAATCGTAATCATTATTATTTATAAACAAGAAAGTAGGTTATAACAGTGAAAAAAATTCCCGTTACCGTTTTAAGCGGATACCTTGGTTCAGGTAAAACAACGCTTTTGAACCATATTTTAAAAAATAAAGAAGGTTCAAAGGTCGCGGTTATTGTCAATGACATGAGCGAAGTAAATATTGATGCAGACTTAGTTAAACAAGGCGGGTTTTCTCGAACAGAAGAAAAGCTAGTTGAAATGCAAAATGGCTGTATTTGCTGTACGCTTCGAGATGATCTAATGAAAGAGGTAGAACGCCTAGCTGATAATGGTGATATTGATTATATTGTCATTGAATCTTCCGGAATTAGCGAACCTATCCCTGTGGCTCAAACATTTACTTATATTGATGAAGAGCTTGGCATTGATTTAACTCAGAAATGTTCATTAGATACAATGGTCACTGTAGTAGATGCCAATCGCTTTTGGGAAGACTTTTCATCCGGCGAAAGCTTATTAGATCGCAAAGAAGGAACGGATGAAAACGATACAAGAGAAGTAGTTGATTTATTAATCGATCAAATTGAATTTGCAAACGTCATTTTGTTAAACAAAGTTGATTTGTTAACAAAAGACGATGCAGATGAGCTGCAGGCTGTTCTTCACAAATTAAACCCAGAGGCCATTGTTATCCAAACCGTTAATAGTGAGGTAAAACTTGAGTCTGTACTTCATACCGACTTATTCGACTTTGAAAAAGCTAGTCAAGGAGCCGGGTGGATTAAAGAATTAAATGAAGAACACCATACGCCTGAAACAGAAGAGTTTGGTATTTCTTCTTTTGTATATAGAAGGAATCGTCCCCTTCATCCTGAACGTTTTATGAAATGGTTAGAGAATTGGCCGGTTGATATTGTACGTGCAAAAGGATTTTTCTGGCTTCCTTCACGCAACCATATGGCAGGACTTCTTTCTCAAGCAGGTACGTCTATTATGATTCAAGGAGCGGGTGAATGGGTGGCGACGTACACAGCAGAGGAAAGAGAACAAACCTTAAAAGAAGAGCCTGAATTACGAGCAAAATGGGATGAACAATTTGGAGATCGTATTAACGAGCTTGTGTTTATTGGTATTGATATGAATAAAGCTGAAATAATTGAAACTTTAGACCGCTGTTTGCTGACAAATGAGGAAATGAATCAGGATTGGGCTACTTTCAAAGATCCTCTTCCGAAGTTTACAGTAAGTGCGTAATTTTTTAGTTTTCAAATCGTAATAATTACGATATAATAACATAGGTCATAAACGGTTACGATACGAACGGAAGGAGCAACATAATGAAATTCAAACCACTTTTAATGGTGCTGGCATTAGGAATTGGAACAGCCCTTGCAGGGTGCAGTTCAAGCAGTGCAAATAACGCATCTGATAATAAAAACAAAAAATTAGAAGTTTACACAACAATTTATCCTTTACAGGACTTCACTGAAAAAATCGGTGGAAAATATGTAGAAGCTAAAAGTATTTTACCAACTGGTGTAGATGCGCACTCATTTGAACCTACCACAAAAACAATGGTCAAAATCGCAAATGCGGACGCATTCGTTTACTCAGGAATTGGGCTTGAAGGTTTTGCAGATAAAGCACAGTCTACACTTAAAAATGAAGATGTCGCTTTAGTAGAAGCTGCAAAAGGAATTGAACTAGCAAAGAGTTCTGAAGATGAGCATGCACACGAAGACGAAGACGAACATGCACATGAAGAAGAGCATAACCACGGAGATACAGACCCTCACGTTTGGCTTGATCCTGTTTTAGCTATTCAATTAGCAGAAAATATTAAGAATGAACTTATTGAATTAAAACCAGATAAAAAAGCAGAGTTTGAAAAGAACTTCCAAGCGTTAAAGACTCAGCTTGAAGATGTAGACCAAGAGCTAAAAACAACGATTGGCGACGCACCTCATAAAGAAATTTTAGTATCACATGCAGCCTATGGCTACTGGGAAAAACGATACGGCTTAAAGCAAATTAGCGTAGCGGGATTATCTCCTACAAATGAGCCGTCTCAAAAACAATTAGAAAACATCGTAAAACAGGCAAAAAAAGACCATATCAAATACTTTATCTTTGACCAAAATTTAAAGCCTAAAGTGTCTACGCTTGTAAAAAATGAAGTGGGAGCTCAAGCTTTAACCCTTCATAACTTAGAGTCATTAACGAAAAACGATGTTAAAAATAAAGAAGATTATTTCTCCATTATGCAACACAACATTGATACGCTGAAAAAAGCATTATATTAATAAAAAAACTAGCCTCCCGGCTAGTTTTTTTATTGTAATTTATATTTTTGCTTAAAGCGTTCTACACGGCCGCCTTTATCAGCAAATTTTTGTTTTCCTGTATAAAATGGATGTGTATCCGAACTGATTTCAACTTTTAAAAGCGGATATGTGTTGCCATCTTCCCATTGAACGGTCTCATTTGATTGTTTTGTAGATCCTGATAAAAATGATGTTCCGCTATTTGTATCCATAAATACAACTTTACGATAGTCTGGATGAATATTTGTTTTCATTAAATATCTCTCCTTTAAAACAATATATATTTATTATAATCGTAATGATTACTATTTTCAAGTGATATGTTTTACCAATTCTGATGCATAAAGTGTGGTAAAAAGTGGACAATAAGGTTTATCAATACTTTACTGGAAAGGTTGAAAATGAATGGATCATTTAGTTACTGCACGTTCAATGTTTGGTCTGAACATGGGAGTACATATCATCTTTGCTACTCTTGGCGTCGGCATTCCTCTCATGATTTTATTGGCTGAAATTCTTTACTACAAAACAAAAGATAAAGATTATGAACTTATGGCACAGCGTTGGACAAAAGGAGCTGCTGTCCTGCTTGGAGTCGCTATTCCTACGGGAACGATTGCTGGTGTACAATTAGCGTTGCTTTGGCCGGGTTTTATGGAAATCGTAGGAAAAGTGATGGCTCTTCCTTTTCAAATTGAAATTTATGCTTTCTTTATTGAGGCTCTTTTTCTCTCTATTTACGTATACGCAGCGGACCGTATTTCTCGAAAAATGAGGATTATCAGTCTAATTTTAGTAGCAATAGGAGCTCTTGCCTCTGCCGTTTTAATTACAAACGTGCACGCATTTGAAGGAACACCTGCTGGCTTTCGAATTTTAAATGGCGAAATTGTAAGCGTAGATCCTTGGGCAGCTTTCTTTAATCCGAGTTTCTTTGTAACGTCCGGCCACGTAGCCGTTTCTGCTTATACAACTGGAGGCTTTGTCATTGCTTCAGTCGCTGCCTTTAAAATGCTTCGTGCGCGAAAACATAATCCAAGAGAATATAAATTTCATCATAAAGCGTTGATGATGGGATTAGTAATTGGCGGGATTTTTTCTTTTGTAACAGCTTTGAATGGACATGAATCGATGCAAAAAGTATACGAATATCAACCCGAAAAACTTGCAGCAGCTGAAGGTCTATTTGAAACGCAAGATCATGCGCCATTAGCTTTAGGCGGATTTACAGATGAAGAAGAACAGCGAGTTAAATACGGAATTGAGTTTCCATGGATGCTTAGCTTCTTGTCAGGTAATAGCTTTGACACAGTGATTACTGGGCTCAATGACTTTCCGAGGGATTATTGGCCGCCGCTTTTTGTGCATACCTTGTTTAACGGTATGGTCATTATCGGATCGATTTTAATTTTAGTAGCGCTAGTGGGCGTTGTTTGGTACAAATTTTTAAAGAAGAAAAGCTTCCCTAAGATTTTTATGTGGGCATTTGTCGCAACGGGTCCTCTCGCTATCATGGGCATTGAATTCGGCTGGATTTTTGCATGTACAGGAAGACAGCCTTGGGTCATTTACCGCATTATGCGTACATCAGAGGCGGTTACCACTTCTGCTAATTTGCATATTCTATTTTTTTTATTTTTGCTTGTTTATATCGTACTCGTGGCCGCAGTCGCCCTTGTACTGGTGTTTTATTTCAGAAGAAATCCGCTTTCTAAAGAGCTTGCTGCGCAAGCAGATTAAAAAGGATGTGAGAATATGGGTGATTCATTACTAGCAATTACTGTAATATGGGGCTTCATTTTTATCTATGCCGTAATGGGAACGATGGACTTTGGAGCTGGTTTTTGGTCGATGGTATATATTAACCGTACGAAAACAAATGCTACAGATGTAGCAAACAGATATCTATCGCCGACGTGGGAAGTAACCAATGTATTTATCGTTGCGATTGTTGTTGCGCTGTTTAGTTTTTTTCCTCGAGCTACATTTACGCTTGGAACAGTGCTACTAGTACCGGGAAGTATCATTTTACTTCTCTTATCTATTCGAAGCGGATTTTTAGTGTTTTCACATTATGCTAGCAGCTTCAAATATCGGAGAGCGTTGGTTTATGTATCCGGTATATCTGGCGTATTAATTCCTGCTTTTTTAATCGCCGTACTGCCAGTAAGTCAAGGTGGATTTATTGATGTAATTGACGGGACGCAGCGATTAAATTTAGCAAGAGTGTTTTCAAGTCCGCACGTCTATTCATTTATTGGTTTTGCCATTACCTCTTCCCTGTTTCTTTCGTCTCTTTTATTAGCAGATTACTCGAAGTCATCTGACGAAATGGAAGCTTATGCGGTCTATCGGCGCGATGCGCTCATTACAGGACCTCTTTCACTGCTAATGGCTATCTTTATTATGATTACAATGCAATCAGAAGCAAGCTGGTTATATGATAAAATGATGCAGTTTAAGCCCCTTCTTTACGGATCTGTAGGTCTATTTGTAGTAGCTGGTATTGCTCTGCTGCTGCCTTCTCAAAAAGGAAAAGGAATGCCTCGTTTAGCCGTGGTATCAATCGTCCTTCAATATTTCTTAGCAAGTTACGTATACGGACGAAGTCATTTACCGTATGTCGTGTATCCAAACGTAACGATTGAGAATGGATTTACACATCCCGATGCGTTTCATTCGTTATTTATTGTGTATATTGTTGGCTTTGCGATTTTATTTCCTGGATTCTTTTATTTCTGGCGTCTATTTATGAAAGATAATAAAGAATACAGCAAAAAGAAGCCATATTAAAAAACCCGGTCAGCACTTGACCGGGTTTCCTTATGAAGTAGCAGATTTTTCCACTACTTCAGCAAAGTCTTTAGCGAATACCTTACATTTTTCTACATCTTCTCCAAAGGGAGAGAGCTCGATTTTCAAACCAGGAACAGCTATATTTCCGTTGCGTCTCTTTATTTTTTCTTCAATTAAATCAACTGCTCCGCAAAAAACATCATATGATGAATCACCTGAACCAAATACAGCCATCTGCTTTTGACTGAGATCTATATCATCCATTTCATCATAAAGATCTAAAAAATCATCTGGCAGCTCTCCATCTCCCCACGTATAAGCTCCAAAGATAATAGATTCTGCGGACACAAGGTCAGAAGCATCAATATCATATACTTCTGCTCGTTTCACATGCAATCCATGCTTGAGTAATTCTTCTTCAATCAAATCGGCTATCGCTTCTGTGTTGCCTGACATACTCGCATAAGCTAGTAAGATTTCCTTCATGTAAATGACGCTCCTTTACACCAGCAGTGTTGGCCGCACATCCCCTTCTTCCCAACATTCTTGCTTAAGAGGACAGTTTTTACACTCACTGGATGCATAATTCTTTTGAAAATGTTTTGGTTCCATTAAGACACTTTTGACAATATGTAGTTGAAGTATGGCTTTTTTATAATCGCCTGGTGTAATATGATAAGTTGTTGTTTCTCCGGTTAATAATGAATAAAAACGAATTTGTTCAGGAACCTTTTTAAAAGCTTGTCTCGAAAAAACGATAATAAAGTCTTTCATTGCGTTCTTCACTTCTTCATGGTCATCTAGAATGAATTTTGTTACCGTATAAGACTTCTCTGTCCATGCAGCAAAATCAATGGTTAGAGAAAGGTTGCTTTGAATTTCTTCTACATAAACGCTGTATTTCTCAAACACAAAAAGCGGTAGCTCCACATGTGTTTTCTCGCCTAAAAACCTCAGTAAATAATCGCTTACTTTAGCTAACACATCGTAATAGTGAATGGGTGATGAAAACATATTTGGCTTTAGGCGCCAATATTTTTCAATAAGCTGTAAAACATAGAGGTTTGAGCGATACTCAACTGGCTTGCTATAGTATGTTTTAATGATTTGATGGACAGTTACTTGAACATGCTGTTTCCAATCTATAGATGTCTTTTTCAAAAGCAGCTGCTGCTGATAAAATTTGTACGGACATCGAATAAATTGTTCGATGTGGTCGTTAGAGAGTGTCTTTATGTGCACTTTTATCGGTTCCACCTATGTCTCACCACCCTAATTGAAATTCATTCTCAATAATGATTAAAAATTAAATCATGAAATTTGCTCAATCACTTTACGAATAGCACTCCATGAATGTTTGACGAAATAAATCGGTTTTTTTTGTTTTTTTGCTTTCTCTTTAATGACTTTTGCCATATTGTGATTAATAAAATCCGTAATAACTAATACAAACCCAATATGTTCGGGTATTTCTCGCTTCACCATATTGCTTTTACGGCCATCTAAATGAATTACTTCATTAAATCCTTCTCCCGCTAAACGATCTGTAATATGCTTTAACCTGTCTCCTCCTACAACCATAACTGATGACATGTTTGTTCCCTCCCAATTAATTATTCATTTAATGATTTGACAACAACCTGTATTCTTTACTATATACACAGTTTAATTGAGAATGATTCTCTTTGTCAATGTTTAATTGATAAAAATTCTCAATTAAAATGAAAGTCTACCACCTTTCTTATAAGTTAGTTGAATTTTGACCATACTATAGCTATCACATACAAAGGAGGGTTAACGTTGGAACAAAACATTCTTTGTGAAGTAAATAACTGTCACTTTTGGAAAAATGGAAATCACTGCAGCGCAGAAGAAATTTACGTGGTAAGTCATAGCGGAAAACATGCAGCAAGCAGTTATGAAACAGACTGTAAAACGTTCAAGCCAACTGAAGCATAACCCGCAAAAGGACAGCCTCTGGGTTGTCTTTTTTCTCTCTTCAAGATCATAAAAAAGGAGACTAGTATGAAAACTGAACAACTGATTCATTTTTTTAAAGAAGAAGCCATAAAAGCAAATGAACAAACCTTTCCAATCTATGTACAATCGTTTACTCATTTATGGACATACAAATGGGGAACACTTGAAAACATTCCAGAAGAAATTGATGACTTAATTACTACACGTGCGTTAGAACTTGGACTTATTCACTTAAAAAAAGCTGACTAATCAATAAGAAAATTAGTCAGCTTTTGTGTTTATAGATCATCAAATCCATTCGCATCTGATGCTTTTGTATATTGTCGTGATTTCTGTTCAAAGAAATCCGTTTTCCCTAAATCTACCTCTTGATAAGCAATAATCCAACGAAGAGGATTTTCAATCGGTGCTTCTGGGAAAGCAGCTCGACCGAAGCCTAACTGATTACAGCGTTTATTAGCCATGTATTCAATATACTGCTGCAGCTCTTTCATCGTGATGCCGTCGAATTTTTCTCCGATAACAGATTCCGCCCATTCAATTTCAAGACGAGCTGCCTCTTGGAACGTTTCAACTACAAACGTTTCTAGCTCCTCCGTACGATAAGCTGGATTTTCATTTAGTACTTCCTTGAAAATCTTTTCAAATAACCCAACATGAAGCTGTTCATCACGATTGATATAGTTAATCATAGTAGATGTCGCCACCATCTTTTGATTTCTCGCAAGATTATAGAAGAACGCAAATCCGCTATAGAAGAAGAGACCTTCTAAAATAACATCATATACCATAGACTTTAAAAAGTTTTCAACCGTTGCTTCTTCGCTAAATGCTTTATATCCGTTTGTAATAAAGTCATTTCTAGCGCGAAGCTTTTCGTCTGTGCGCCAGTATTCAAATACTTCATCTTGTTTTCCTTTTGGTACAAGACTTGATAAAACATATGAATACGAATGATTATGAACCACTTCTTGCTGCGCTAAAATAATCATTAGAGCATTAATCGAAGAATCGGTTACATAGTCAGCTACTTTGCTAGCATAATCTGATTGAATACTGTCCAGTAGCGCCAGCAAGCCAATAATTTTTAAAAAGCTCTCTTGTTCGTCAGCCGTTAACTGAGGGAACTGCTTAATATCTTGACCCATATTAATTTCAAACGGCGTCCAGAAGTTAGCTAGCATACGCTTGTATTTAGGGAACGCCCATGAAAATCGGACGTCATCCCAGTTTAAAATATTTGAGCTCTTGCCGTTGATGATTCCTGTCGAACGGTTCGGAGCTGTTTCGTTCATTAATTCTCGTTTTAACATGCTTGTCATCAATTATTCACTCCTTTTAACTATGACAGCTTTCACATTCTTCAATGACTTCACTTGATGTTGAACGTACGTAGTAGGTCGTTTTTAACTTTTCTTTCCATGCCGTCATATGAAGATCCAGCAGCTCTTTTGCTCGGATATCATTTTGCACATATAAGTTGAATGAAATGGATTGATCAATATGGCGCTGGCGCTTGGCGTTTTGCTTAATGCTCCAGTGCTGATCAATTAAATAAACGGACTTATAATACCAGTTTGTTGCTGGTGATAAATCTGGTGCCGTCACCGGGATTTTATAGTTTTTCTTTTCCTCTGAATAAAACTTACGGAAAATCGGATCAATACTCGCAGTAGAACCCGCGATAATAGATGTTGATGAATTAGGTGCTACAGCCATTAAGTATCCATTTCTTATCCCATTGTTTTGAACTTCGTTACGCAGTTCACTCCACGCTTCGCTTGTGTATTTACGTGTTTCAAAATAAGCGCCTGACTCAAAATCTGAGCCTTTAAATAATGGATATGCGCCTTTTTCTTTAGCTAAGTTCATGCTTGCCTGTACGGTTAAGTAAGCAATTTGCTCATACAATTCATCGCAATATGCTACCGCTTCATCTGTTTCCCATGCTATTTTCTTTAAGGCAAGCAAGTGGTTCCAACCAAATGTCCCAAGCCCTACTGCGCGGTATTTTTGGTTTGTTAGTTTTGCTTGAAGTACCGGCAAATCATTTAACTCAATAACGTTATCAAGCATGCGTACTTGAATTGGAATTAAACGTTCAAGCACATCTTCAGTTACGGCTCTCGCTAAGTTAATAGAAGAAAGATTACATACAACAAAATCGCCCGGATTCTTTGTAATAATAATTTTTCCGTCTTCCGTAATTTCCTCCGTTACGACCGTTGTGCTTTGATTTTGCGTAATTTCTGTACATAAGTTGCTGCAGTAGATCATGCCCTCGTGGCGGTTTTGATTAGCTCTGTTAACCGTATCACGATAGAACATATAAGGCGTTCCAGTTTCAAGCTGCGAAAGCATAATGCGCTTGAAAATTTCAATAGCAGGTACTGTTTCTCTTGAAAGCTGTTCATTATTTACACACTCAGCGTAACGAGTGCGGAACGAACCGCTGCCTTCTTCTTCATCATAAAAATCTTCTAACGAGTAGCCCATCAGCGTACGAACTTCGTGAGGATCGAATAAGTGCCAGTCTTCACGTGCTTCTACTTTTTCCATAAACAAATCTGGCAAACATACGCCAGTGAATAAATCATGCGTGCGCTGACGTTCGTCACCATTGTTCAAACGCGCGTCTAAGAATGAAAAGATGTCTTTATGCCATACGTCTAAATATACGGCAATAGCTCCTTGTCGTTGACCTAGCTGATCGACACTTACAGCCGTATTATTTAGCTGTTTCATCCATGGAATTGTTCCTGATGATACGCCTTTAAAACCTTTTATATCACTTCCTCGGCTTCTAATATGACCGAGGTAGACACCAATTCCGCCTCCATTTTTACTAAGCGTGGCCAAATCTGTATTGCTATCATAAATACCGCGTAAGCTGTCATCAATCGTATCAATAAAGCAGCTAGATAGCTGTCCATAGCTCTTTCCTGCGTTTGAAAGTGTTGGTGTGGCAACCGTCATATATAGACTAGAAAGCGCCCAGTACGCTTCTTTTACTAATGCTGTTCGATTTTCTTTCTTTTCTTGAGACATCAGCGTCATAGCAATGATAAGAAAACGTTCTTGCGGTAATTCGTATACGCGCTTATCATGTGATGTCGCTAAATAGCGATCTGCTAATGTCAGCAATCCAATGTATGTAAATAAACGATCGCGTTCAGGAATAATGACTGAGGCAATTTCATTAATTTCTTCTTCTGTATATGTTTTTAATAGCTGTTTATTATAAATGCCAATTTTTGTTAGTTCTTGAATAAGCTGATAAAACGAACCGTACTTCTCTTTTTTATCGTAACCTCGGTTGTCCGCTGCTTTTCGATATAGTTCGTTTAAGTAGACGTCTGCCGCTACGTACGTCCAATCTGGTTCTTCCATTGAAATACGCTCTAAGGCTGCTAAAATTAGGACGTTTGCAACCTTTTCGTCCGTCATATTTTCCTTTACTGTAACAGTTTGAATAACCTTTTCCTCATACAAAGAAAAATCAAGCTGCGTAAATTCTTTTTTTAAACGTTCAATATATGCAGTTAATTCATGTAGAATTGTAGGCTTTAATGTATTCACCATAAAGATGGCTCCTCTCTTCACTTCAAAATAAAAAAATCGCTCACCGTACCTCGGTGAGCGAATAGAACGAAGATAGAAGAAGACACTAAGTCTTTTCTCAATCCTCGCTCTACCCTCTCACCTCCCGAAGAAGATAAAACGACATAAAAAAGGCAGGTCTCCTGACTTATGCTTCTTTTTACTTTAAGGCCTTCCCATGATGTTTAATCACAGTGGATCTCCTTATTTCATCAGCATTCACAGTTGCGGGGACAGCTTTGGATTTTCACCAAATTCCCTTTTAAGTCTTTTTATCAGACACCTTTTTCACTGGAAAACACAAAATATAGTATTTTATTATCAATTTCAAAACAACATATTGTGTTATGTTATAAACACATTATATAGGACAACTCAGAAAACTATCAACCTATTTTCAAAAATAATTTTGTTTTTTACGATAAAATCCTTCGACTTTTTTCATCAAACTATTCCATCATAACATGTTTTGACACGCTTGATGGAACAATGTGCTCTTTTTAAAAAATTTGTCTTATTTTTCTACTAAACATTGACAACCTCAATAAAAAAACCGTTTTTCATAAAAAACGGTTTTTACTTATTTGTATTCTTTTTCAAATGCTGTGATTGTTTTGATAAACTTTTTATCAATATCGTATCCTATCCCCGGTTTTTCCTTCACCTTTATTACTCCGGCTTCTACCTCTACTTCGGGCTTAATAATATCTTTTTCCCAATAGCGAGACGACGCAGAAATGTCACCTGGTATCGTGAAAGAAGGCAGTGTGGCAAGGGCAATGTTATGAGCTCGTGAAATCCCGGCTTCTAACATTCCTCCAACCCAAAGCCTTACACCGTGCTGGGCGCATAAATCATGAATTTGCTTTGCTACGGACAGTCCGCCAACTCGACCGATTTTCACATTGATAATCTTGCAGCTTTTTTGTTCGATTGCATGACGTGCATCTTCATAGCTCACAATACTTTCATCTAAGCAAATCGGCGTCTTCATTTGCTTTTGTAACAATCGATGATCAAGGATATCATCAGAACTTAACGGCTGTTCAATCATCATTAAATTCAATTCATCTAGTTTCTTCAATGAATCACTATCGCTTAACGTATAGGCTGAATTGGCATCAGCCATAAGAGGAATGCTTGGAAATTCATCTCGAATTTGTTTCAGTAGCTCATAGTCGGCACCCGGCTTAATTTTCACTTTAAAGCGCTTATAACCATCTTTCATGTACGTCTTTATTTGTTCTTTCATGATGGAAATATCATTTAAGCCAACTACCACGCCAGCTTCTACAGCAGGCCTTACTCCGCCAATTACTTCAGCTAACGGCTTATTTTGCCGCTTTGCATACAAATCCCATACAGCACAGTCCAAAGCTGCTTTAGCCATGTTGTTCCGCTTTAGAGGTTTGAATAACTTTTGAACATCCTCTGGTTTTTGAAGCTGCTGATGAAGAAGCGAAGGAATTAAAAAATCCTCTAACATATGAAAACATGTCTGAATCGTTTCTTCCGTATACCAAGGAGATGAAAAAGCAACGACTTCTCCCCACCCTGTAAATCCTTTTTCATCTTCTACTTCAAGCAAAATCAATTCTCGATCCTGCACTGTACCATAGCTTGTTGAAAAAGGAGAAAGAAGCTTCATGTCAATTTTATAAAGATGTACTTTTTTTATAATCATCGATTAGCTTCCTTTCTGTATGAACGATGATAGCTTCCGGCGTATGATTTTATTAGAAGCCGTTCGCGGCAGCTCCTCTACTCGAACGAAATACTTTGGAAGTTTGTACTTTGCTAAAAATTGTTGAATGTGTAAAGATAATTCTTCATCTGAAACGTTCTCGTTTACAACAATACATGCAGCTGGCACTTGTCCCCATTTTTCATCAGCTACTCCCGTTACACCGGCCTCTTTAACAGCGGGATGCTTCAACAAAACATTTTCAATTTCAGCTGGATATACATTTTCCCCACCTGAAATAATAAGGTCCGAACGTCTGTCTAATACATATAGAAATCCTTCTTCATCCACTTTCCCAACATCTCCTGTATAGAACCAACCTTGTTGAATTGCTTTTTTAGTAGCCTCAGGTTTATTTAAATATCCTTTTGTAACATTTGGACCTTTAACGATGATCTCTCCTGCTTCCCGTGTTTCATTTCCATTCTCATCTACAATTTTCATCTCACACGGAAATAATGGTTTACCTGCTGAGCCAAGTTTTCGCAAACTGTCTTCAGGTGAAAGCGTAACGAACTGTGAAGATGTTTCTGTCATTCCATACGTTTGATAAACAGGAATTTCTTTATTCACACAAGCCTCTAAAATAGTAAGCGGTGCGGGTCCCCCTCCTAAAAGCATACAGCGAAATGTATTTGGATATTTACGTTCAGCTAATTCATCCAGCATATTCGACAGCATGGAAGTGACAACCGAAATAATTGTTACTCCTTTGTTTTCAATTGCTTCATTCACCGCTCTTGCTTCAAATCGTTCTTCTAAAATGATTTTCATTCCGTAAAAGACGCTTCGCATTAAAATGGATAAGCCGCTAATATGAAATAAAGGAACCGCTATAAGCCAGCAGTCTTTTTCATTTAATCCTAAATTAAGCGCTGAACCAACGGAACTCCACCAATGATTTCCATATGTCTGCAGCACTCCTTTTGGATTACCTGTTGTTCCAGACGTATACATAATGGTGAACGTCTCCTCGAGATTCCACGTTTTCTGAAAATACGTTTCTGTTTCTGGAGAACTTTTTAAAGAAGATGAAAGAAGCTGAGTAATGGAACTTTGGAACTCTCTCGTCAAAAATGCTTCATCCGTAACAAGCAACGACACGTTTGCATCTGTTAGCTGATAATTGATTTCGTCATTTGTCAAACGCGTATTGACGAGCAGTACCCGAGCGCCAATATAAGAAACCGCATGTAAAATCTCAATAAACTCCACGCTATTTTTCATGCATAAAGCAATGGTATCACCTTGCTTTACACCGTTAAACGAAAGCTGCTGCGCTACTTTTTGAACACGTTTATGAAGCTCTTGAAAAGTAAGCGACGTTTGCGGTGTTTCTACCGCCACTCGATTTGGCGTCAAATATGCTCTTTGCATAAGCCCATTAGGAATCGTTTGGCCACTCATAAATTTCTCTCCTTTTTATACTAATTAACTAAATCAAATTGAAAAAACAGCCTGATGATAATCACCAAGCTGTTTCAGCTGTTTAAGGGAAACGTGGGAACTGTTGGAAGTCTGGATTGCGTTTTTCCTTAAATGCATCGCGACCTTCTTTTGCCTCGTCCGTTGTGTAATAAAGAAGCGTTGCGTCACCCGCAAATTGCTGGATACCAGCTAAGCCGTCCGTATCAGCGTTAAATGCTGCTTTTAAGAAACGAAGAGCCGTTGGACTTTTTTCTAACATCTCTTCACACCATTGAATTGTTTCAGCTTCAAGCTGCTCTAGTGGAACGACCGTGTTTACTAATCCCATGTCTAGTGCTTCTTGAGCATTGTACTGACGGCATAAGAACCAGATCTCACGCGCTTTCTTATGACCTACGATGCGAGCTAAGTAACCAGAGCCATATCCTGCATCGAAGCTTCCAACTTTAGGTCCTGTTTGTCCAAAGACTGCGTTATCCGCTGCAATTGTTAAGTCACATACAACGTGAAGAACGTGGCCTCCACCAATTGCATAGCCTGATACCATCGCAACAACCGGCTTTGGAATTACGCGAATTAAACGCTGTAAATCCAGAACGTTTAGACGTGGAATTTCATCTTCTCCTACATAGCCGCCGTGGCCGCGAACTTTTTGGTCTCCGCCTGAGCAAAATGCTTTATCTCCAGCACCTGCTAATACAATTACTCCAATGCTTGCATCGTCACGAGCATAAGCAAATGCATCGATCAATTCCATTACTGTTTTTGGACGGAATGCATTGTGCACTTCCGGACGGTTAATCGTAATTTTAGCGATTCCGTTATATGTTTCGTATAAAATGTCTTCATACTGACGTGCTGATGTCCATTCAACTGTCATCTTTATTTCCTCCTAATTATGTAGTAGCTAAGAACTCACTTACTATTCTACCAAAAATCTCGGGTTGTTCCACGTGAATTGCATGGCCTGTCCCTAAAATAATTTTAGAAGTAGCATTTGGTATTAATGTTTGCATTTCTTTGGAAATTAAACAAAACTTTTGATCTACTTCTCCTGTAATAAGCAAAACCGGCATCAACAGATCGTCCAGCTTCTCCCAAAGGGACGGCTGGACTCCTGTTCCCATTCCTTTCAAACTGTTGGAAAGGCCGATTTCTGTATGCGAAAGTCTTTCTTTACGCACCGCTTCTTGAACATGGCTAGGCAATTGCTTTTGAGAACTAAAAAGAGGGATGTCCTCCCAAAAGTTCACAAATTCTTCAATTCCATTTTTCATAATGCGGCTCGCCAGCTGCTCATCTTTTTCTTTTCTTAGCTTTTGTTCTTCTCGCGTTTTTAAACCAGGCGATGCGCTTTCTAATACCAACTTTTTCACAAGGTGTGGATATCGCTGAGCAAATGAAAGAGCAAGCCTTCCTCCCATCGAATATCCAATTACATTCACCTGTGATAGAGATAGCTGTTGAAGCAGCTCATGCAGTGCTTCAACAACTGCTTCCATCGAATATGGTTTGATTTCTTTCCGAGCTGCTGATTGGCCATGACCAATAATATCAACTGCAATCACCTGATAGTCTTTAACAAATTTCTTCATAAAGGTACGCCAGGTTTGAGAAGAACCGGTAAAGCCGTGAAGAAGCAGCAGCGGCTCTCCTTTTCCCTCGATGTGCACATAGTAAGATACACCATTTAATTGATACATCATTGCCTATTCCTCACCGTTTGACAAATTTATTTCCTCGGAAACAAGTTTCCACAAACTGCGATGAGTCTCTACATTTTCTGTACGAGTTGTACGAATCTCTACAACATGTAACCCGCCTTTTGTGAAAGCATGGTTCATTGCATGTCGAAATTCTTCCCAGCTGCTTGCTGAAGAAAATGTGCCATCATACAGACGAGTGGCATGCTCAAAATTTAATCCAGTTGGCGTACCGAATAAAAATTCAAAGTGCTTTTCTTGTTTTGACTGCGGTAAAAATGAAAAAATTCCTCCGCCGTCATTGTTAACTAGCACAACGGTTAAATTTAAATTATGCATCTTAGCTGCCAGCAGACCATTTAAATCGTGATAAAACGATAGGTCACCAATAAATAAAACGGTGTGATCGTAAGCCGTGCTTACGCCTAGAGCAGACGAAACCACACCATCAATTCCATTTGCTCCTCGGTTTACAAAGAGTGGAATATCTTTTTCCGTATTTAAGAAGAAAGAATCAATATCTCGAACAGGCATTGAATTTCCAGCAAACAAAGCCGTGCCTTCAGGTACTACATCCACAATTTCTTGAACTACTTGTCCTTCGAACCATTCCTGGCCAGAAGTTAATGTTCTCAGAGCCTGTGCAGTTTGATGATTAATCTTTTTCCACAGACTAAGCCATGAAGTAGACTCCTCTTGATTCGCTGAAAGGCGCTTGATCAGTTCTTCACAAAATAATGTTTCATCGGCTTCAATCATCACTGTTGAACGTAAAGTAGGATCTCTCCAGCCTTTACCTTGGTCAACTACAAACATTTCTTTCGGCTCGTGTGCTTTTAAAAATTGCAATAGCGGTTTCGATACCGGCATCGCGCCAAAACGAATGACAACTTCCGGGTGAAAACGCTCATCAACCTTATCACTTTTTAAAAATGTATCATATGTCTCTATTACATTTTCTTTTGGATGCTTGCCGCTTCTTAATTGCGATAACGGATCTGCGAGCACCGGAAAGCTTAAAGATTCAGCTAAACGGCATACGCTGTTTACTGCTTTTAAAGACATTTGATCTCCGCATATAATAAGTCCTTTTGTTGTTCCCTCTAAGCGCTTCGCAATTTCTTCGAATCCTTTTTCAGATAGAGATGCTTCTCCATGGATAGCAGCCACATATGATTTACCGCGTTTTCCCTGACTCCATAAATCTTCAATAGACAAATCTGGTACAATCGGTTCACGTAAAGGTACGTTAATGTGTACAGGACCGCTCGGTATAGCTTGAGCTGTATGAACAGCCCTTGAAGCTACTGTTCGAATATAACGATTCATATCTGCACTTTCTTCTGGTAAAGCTGTATCTACAAACCACTTCGCATATTGACCGAAAAGATGATTCTGATTAATTGCCTGCGGGGCACCTATATCCCTTAACTCATGCGGCCGATCCGCTGTGATAACTACTAAAGGAATGCGTGAGTAGTGAGCTTCAATTACTGCAGGATAATAATTTGCTGCAGCTGTTCCAGATGTACATACAAGCGCCACTGGTTTTTTCTTTGCTTTTGCTATTCCTAGCGCAAAAAAGCCGGCGGAACGTTCATCAATATTTAAGTGCACATGAATATCAGGATGCTCAGCCATAAGCATCGCAATAGGCGTTGAACGTGACCCTGGACTGACCACTACTTCTTCAACATTTGCTTCTACTAATTCATCCACGAATGACGCAATATACGTTGTTAACGATTTAATGTGTTCCACGCATAATCCCTCCTAAAGCTGAAAGCATCGGGTTGAATTTAATTCTTGTTTCTTCATATTCACTTTCAGGCGTAGAATCTGCTACAATTCCACAGCCCGCAAATAAAACAGCTTCTTTTTGCTGAATAACAGCCGAGCGGATTCCTACTATAAATTCACCGTTTCCATTGATATCCATCCACCCTAAAGGAGCTGCATACCACCCTCGGTCAAAGGATTCTAGCTTTCGAATAATAGGCAAGGCCTCCTGTTGAGGATATCCTCCTAGCGCTGGTGTTGGATGGAGCTTTTGAATAAATGAAAATAGCGTCACATCTTCCTTTATACGCCCTTTCACAGGTGTATACAAATGTTGAATATGCTTTGTTTTATATAAACTTGGCTTACTCGGAATTTCTACTTCATAACAATAAGAATTCATCGCTTCTTTAATCATATGAACAACAACATCGTGCTCAATTAAGTTCTTAGGATCTTGAAGCAATTCCTCACCTAGTTCGTGATCTTCCTGCCTTGTCTTTCCTCTTGGAATCGAACCCGCTAAACATGTGGAAAACACATAATCTCCTTGTTTTTGTACTAGCCTTTCTGGGGAAGCGCCGATAAAATGCTGATGCTCTCCCTCTAAAATATATGTGTAGCTAGTTGGCTGTTCCTTTAACAGACGCTGAAGCACGTATTCAGTAGAAATATCTTCATTAAATTTTACTTTTAATTGACGAGCAAGAACCACTTTCTCTATGGCCTGTTGCTTAATTAAAGTAGTAGCTCTTTCAATATTTCCTTTAAATTTCTCTACCCCAATTTCCTCTTTTTCCAACAGCAAAGGTGAAATATGAGATTCCCCGTCGTACTCTTCACAAAGAACAAGTTTTTGGACCTCTTCGAAATAATTGATGTGCTTTTTAACAGAATCTTGTCCTTTAACCATCATATTAACGGTAAGGTATCCTTCTTTGTCTACCTGAGTATATAACACAGTTGGAATCATAAATTTTGAACTTGGGAAATCACTCCAATAGTTTTCTCGATACTGATTTGGGTCAAATGAAAATCCTCCAAATAAAAGAGGACCTGTCCCATCCGGGAAAATTTGGTTATTTTTATAAAAGTCTTCTTTTATAAAGCGCTTCCATTCATTTTCAATGTGGAAATAACGTTCTTTTGCCGCATTGGTGCAAATAGTATGCGCATATCCTAATCCAACAAATGTATAATAACTGTTGGGATCTTTCCAAAAAAAGCGTTCTTTATAAAACTGGTCATGTCCGTTCGCATAAAAAATAAGGGGGTCAATAGGTCTTACTTTTTTCACTAAACTGACCAATTTTGGCTGATTTTCATTTTTTGCACACTCAATCGCATCTTTAATGTATTCTTGTACTAACTGTTCGGTCGTTGCAATCACACTACGTCCCCCCGTTCATCTTTTTTCTTAAGTCTGTAACTAACTTATTATAAACTTTCAGTTCAAAAAAATCTAGCATCGCGATTCACGAGAAAAAAATTAATTTCGCTTATCTAAATTATGCCTTTTCATTAAATGAATCAAAAATCTTTATGATCTATTTAGTACTCCTTAGACCTCGAGAACGTTATTTTTATCATACCCTTTTCTATAACCTTTAACTTTCTTTAATTTTCCACTCCTTTTCTCTCTTAGCTTCATGAATACCCCAAATACTCCTAATATGAATCGTGTTTTTTTGAATTTTTAACACATACTACAAAAGCACAATAAATTTTTAAGGGGGAGCTTCATGACACTTTCAAAAGAAGAAATCAGTCAGTTAAAACAAAATTTACAGCAGCAGCAGGCTGATATTCAATCGCACTTTGACCAAAATGATCATTTTGGTCTAACTCGAAGCGACGCTCACGATGCTGTAGGAGAACTTTCAAGCTACGATAACCACCCTGGTGACACAGCCACGGAAACATATGAGCGTGAAAAAGACATTGCACTAAATGAACATGCAAAACAAGAGCTACATGAAATAGAAGAAGCACTTCAGGCAATCGCTCACAGCACGTATGGAACATGCAAAGCATGTGGAGCAGATATCTCGTTTGAACGACTTCAGGCTGTACCAACTACTTTATACTGTAGAGAACATAGCCCATCACAGGATATTCCAAAGCACAGACCTGTAGAAGAAAATGTTCTCCATCACCCATTTGGCCAATACGACTATGACGATACCGAAACGACAGGATATGACGCAGAAGATTCTTGGCAAGACGTTGCGCGTTACGGGACGTCTGAATCTCCTTCTGATTTTATAGAAGATACGGCTAACTATAGTGAAACCTATATTGAGGCAGATGAAGCTATCGGGTACGTTGAAGATTATGAAAACTTTGCTGCTACCGATTTATATGGACAGCCTCTTCCTATTTACCCTTCAAAAGAGCATGAGCGATATGAAAATGCACTGGATGAAGAAGGTACGATGACCATATTTGGAGATTTACCGGCCTATGAGAAAGATCCATACACTGAAAAGGAGTAGTTCTTCATACTACTCTTTTTTCTATTTTTAGTAGGAGCTATAGGAGATGACATCGAATGAATAGGAGATTAGAATTATAATGAGGTGAAAATGATGAATGCACATGAAATTGATTACAAATTGTATGGAGATGACATGCAGTTTGTTGAAATTGAATTAGATCCTTCAGAAAGTGTTATAGCAGAAGCTGGAGGAATGATGATGATGGAAGATGATATTGAGATGGAAACCATTTTTGGTGACGGTTCTTCCTCCAACAGCAGCGGGCTTTTTAATAAACTAAAAGGAGCTGGGAAACGCGTATTAACTGGTGAAAGTTTATTTATGACGGTATATACAAATAACGGCTATCACAAACGAAAAGTATCTTTCGCTTCACCTTTTCCAGGCAAGATTATTCCTGTCGATTTAGAACAGCTCGATCATAAAATCATTTGTCAAAAGAGCTCCTTTTTATGCGCTGCCAAAGGCGTATCCGTTGGCATTGATTTTCAAAAAAAACTAGGAACGGGCTTCTTTGGCGGTGAAGGTTTTATTATGCAAAAATTAGAAGGTAATGGCCTCGCATTTTTGCATGCAGGCGGGACCATTCATAAAAGACAGCTGCAGCCGGGTGAACGCCTTCGCGTGGATACTGGATGTTTAGTGGCCATGACCCGTGATGTAAACTACAACATCGAATATGTAGGGAAAATTAAAACAGCTCTGTTTGGAGGAGAAGGCATGTTTTTTGCTACTCTGTCAGGACCAGGAACAGTTTGGATTCAATCTCTTCCTTTTAGCCGACTAGCCGATCGCGTTTTATCAAGTGCAGTTTCGCCAACGGGAGGTAAAGGTGAAGGCAGTATCCTTGGTTCTTTAGGTGATTTCTTAAACGGTGACAACAGATAAAATAAAAAAGGTGTAGTCTTTGACTACACCTTTTCTATTTATTGATTTAATAAATTTTTAGTGGAGTGAATTCCCCAAATATCAGATGCATATTCCTCAATCGTTCGATCACTAGAAAAAAAGCCGGAATGTGCAATGTTCGTCGCACTCATTTGAAGCCATTTATTTTCATTTCTATAAGCTTCGTTTACTTTTTGCTGTGCCGTAACGTATGAGTCAAAGTCACGGAGTACATAGTATTCATCATTTTGCATTAATAATGAATCATATATAGGCTCGAATAAGTCATATGTGTCTGGTAGGAAGCCGTTTGTAAGCTGCTCGAGCACTTGTCGAATCCGCTTATCATGATGGTAATAATCATAGGCACGGTATCCCCCATTTTGCTGATAGCTCAACACTTCTTCGGCTTTTAATCCAAAAATAAAGACATTATCTTTTCCTACTGCCTCGCTAATTTCGACGTTCGCTCCGTCCAGCGTGCCAAGAGTTAACGCTCCGTTCATCATGAATTTCATATTTCCCGTTCCCGAAGCTTCCTTGCTGGCGGTTGAAATCTGCTCACTGACATCCGCTGCAGGAAAGATATACTCAGCAAGTGACACCCGGTAGTTTTCTAAAAAAACGACTTTTAAAAACGGTGATGTTTGTGGATCATGATTGACAACATCAGCTACAGAATTAATTAGCTTGATGACTTTTTTTGCATAATAATAACCGGGAGAAGCTTTCGCACCAAAAATAAATGTACGAGGAACGATTTGAAAATTAGGGTCTTCTTTTAATCGATTGTACAAATACATAATGTGCAGCACATTTAAAAGCTGTCTTTTATAAGCATGAAGCCTTTTAACCTGTACATCAAAAATAGAATGTGAATCTATTTTAATTCCCGTTTGCTCTTGAACAATATCCGCAAGCAGCTTTTTACGCTGTTGTTTTACTGTTTTTAGTCCTTGTAAAAAGCTTGGATCTTCCACATACTCTTGGAGCTTTATAAGAGAATGCGGCTGTTTAATCCATTTATCTCCTATCACCTCGGTAATAAGAGAGGAAAGCTGCGGGTTAGCTTTTAACAACCAGCGCCGGTGGGTAATCCCATTCGTTTTATTGTTAAATTTAGCAGGATAAAACTGATAAAAATCTTTCATTTCTCGTTCTTTTAAAATATCAGTATGAATCTTTGCAACGCCGTTTACTTTATAACTTCCCACAATTGCTAAATGAGCCATCTTTACTAACCCGTGCGCTAAAATAGCCATATTTTCAATCCGCTGCCAGTCTCCTGGATATACTTCCCATAATTCTTTACAAAAGCGTTCATTAATTTCTTCAATAATCATATAAACGCGTGGAAGCAAGGGCTGAAATAAGTCAATCGGCCATTTCTCAAGGGCTTCAGAAAGAGTCGTATGATTTGTGTATGATATAGTATTGGACGTAATATGCCATGCATCTTCCCATTCCATTTTTTCTTCATCCAGTAAAATTCTCATTAGCTCAGGAATCGCAAGTACAGGATGCGTATCGTTAATATGAATGGCTACTTTTTCGTGAAAGTTTGTAAGTGTTTGATAGGTATTTCGATGTGCTCTGATAATACTTTGTAAGCTAGCTGACACAAGAAAATATTGCTGTTTCAATCTTAATATTTTACCATCTTCATGTGTATCATCCGGATATAAAAATTCTGATACAGCCTCTGTTTGACGCTTATACTCCATCACATCTTTATGTACTGGAAATGATGAAGGCTCCGCATTCCAAAGGCGAAGTGTATTCACTGTATCTGTTTTATACCCGATAACCGGGATGTCATAAGGAACAGCAGAGACCGGTTCTCCTTTTACATGACGAAAAGAAAATTTCCCGTCTTCCTGTACCATTTCAACTTCGCCCCAAAAATTCACTTCGATAGCTTGATCTAATTTGCGTACCTCCCATGAATTCCCATGCCTTAACCACTGTTCTGGGAGCTCAATTTGAAAGCCGTTTACAATCTTTTGATCAAACAAACCGTGTTTATAGCGAATCCCATAACCATGGCCAGGAAGATTAAGTGAAGCAAGAGAATCTAAAAAACAAGCAGCCAGCCTGCCTAATCCGCCGTTTCCTAATCCTGCGTCTACTTCTATTTCCTCAATATTTTCAAGTGAAATATTCAGATCACTTAATCCTTCTTTTACAACTTCCCGAATTCCTAAGTTCAACAGATTTTGACCCAATAGTCTGCCTAATAAAAATTCGATAGAAAGATAATACACTTGCTTTGTATGTGAAGACCTATGAATTTCATTGGTTGAAATCCAATCGCTGCTAATATACTCTCGCACCATATTTCCTAATGTATGATAGTGATCTTGAACAGTAGATTCTTTAAAGCTCTTTCCATATGTCATTTCCAGCTTTTTTAAAAAAGCCTCTTGAAAGCTTTTTTTATCAGAGAACAATCTGCTCACCCTTTCACGATGGAGTAGATGTCAAATTTGAATACAATTGATTATATTTAAATGCCGATTGCCCCCAGCTATAATCCTGACTCATAGCATCCATCATTAATTTTTTCCATACATCTTTCTGGTGATAAAATGAAACAGCTCTTTCTAACGTATGAAGCATGTCATGAGCATTATAATTCTTAAAAGAGAAGCCATTTCCCTCTCCGCTATATTCATTATAAGCTTTGACCGTATCATTCAGGCCGCCCGTTTCACGCACGACTGGAATGGTTCCATATTTTAAAGCTATTAATTGTCCGAGTCCGCAAGGCTCAAAACGGGAAGGCATTAAAAATAAATCCGTACCGGCGTAAACTTTATGAGCAAGTTCCTCATTAAAACCAATAATGGCTTTCACTTGTTGCGGGTACGTATCTTCCATCTCACGGAAAAACTGCTCAAACTCGTGTTCGCCAGTTCCTAAAATAACAATTTGGGCTCCTAAGTTAACCGTCTCATGGAAAACGTGCTTAACTAAATCTAATCCCTTTTGCTGAGTTAACCTTGTAACCATCGAAATAATTGGAACATCCTTATTTTCTTCTAATTCAAGATAGCGCTGGAGCTCTTTTTTATTTTTATATTTTCCTTCAATCTCTTCTACCGAATAAGGATAAGATATAAGCTGATCTGCGTCTGGGCTATAAGCTTCTTCATCGATTCCATTTACAATCCCAATTAAATCTTGATTTCGCTGACGCAATAATCCATCTAAACTTTCTCCGTAATATGGCATTTGAATTTCATCTCGATATGTAGGACTTACCGTGGTAATTTTATCAGCTGATACAAGAGCCGCTTTCATAAAATTAATATTCCCATAAAACTCGAGCTGGCTTGTAGTAAAATAATAATCATTTAAATTTAATAACTCATATAAATTGCTCTTAGGGAAAATTCCTTGGAATTGCAAGTTATGAATCGTAAAGACCGTTTGAATATGATCGTACATATCATAATTAGCACGAAGTAAAAATGGAATCATAGCCGTATGCCAGTCATGACAATGAATAATATCAGGCTCATTCTCTAAAAATGGGATAGCTTCAAGCACGGCTCTGCTGAAAAAAGCGAATCGTTCAGCATCATCGTAGTGCCCATATAAGCTATCTCTTTTAAAATAATATTCATTATCAATGAAAATATATTTAACGCCATCCATTGTTAACGATTCAATTCCGCAGTATTGTCTTCTCCATCCAACCTGCACATGAATCACTTTTTCAAGCACCATTTCGTCTTGATAATGTTGAGGAATTGTTCCATACTTTGGCATGACTACACATACGTTCGTTCCTAACTTTTTTAATTCTTTAGGCAGAGCACCAGCTACGTCTGCCAACCCTCCTGTTTTAATAAAAGGGACACATTCTGATACAGCAAATAATACATTCACGACTTCATCAACGCTCCTTGAGTTGTTCCTTTAGCAATGACTCTAGGTAGTTCAGACTCACCTAGCAACGTTTCATTACTTCCTATTTTCACATCTTTGTCTAAAACAACATTTTCTAATACACTATTTTCTAAAATAACGCCTTTTTGCATCACAATGCTATTCTTAACGACCGTACCTTTTCCAATTTTAACGCCTCGGAAGATAATACTATTTTCCACATGTCCTTCAATCACACACCCGTTTGCGATCATTGAGTTTTTCACAACCGCTTTCTTTGCGTAACGAGTAGGCGGTTCATCTTTTACTTTAGTGAAAACAGGACGTTCGTTGATGAATAGCTGCTTCCAAACATCTGGAGATAAAATTTCCATACTTGTTTTATAGTAGGCATCTAAGCTAGAAATCTCAGCCGTATATCCATGGTGCTCATACTTTTCTACACGATGAGATTGTGCCATATATCGAACCATTTCTTTAATCGTATAAAAATCATGCGATTCATTTTGCAAAATATTAACTAGAATAGATTTATTAATAATATACATATTAAGCGATTTATCGCCCTGCGTCATTTCAGTAATATCTGCATTTGAAGCAATATGACGCTGCAGTGCGTGCTCAAAGTCAACTGTACATACCGTATAACTATTAGCAATTAATACGTATTCCTGCTTACTTCTTAAAAAATAATCAATATGATAACGGAACTGCGTGAATAGTGATGGACTTTCTAAGTGTAAATCACTTGTCATAGGAGGGAAGATAAACAATCCATCTCGCTTCCGGTCCAAATCCCATTCTTTTCCTGAACCTATATGATCCATCAATGCGCGATAGCGATCACGAGGAAAAATGGCAACGCTCGAAATTCCAGAGTTCACCATATTAGAAAGCGTAAAATCGATTAATCGATAGCGCCCTGCAAAAGGAATGGCAGCAATCGATCTATAAAAAGTTAAAGGCTGCAGCGCTGTTGTGTTTGTACAAGCATCAATAATACCAAGCATTTGATTATTCAATGTCGTTCATCCTCTCTGTTCGTTAAATGCATTTAGCAACTGATTCAATCAATTCTTGAGTAACAAGAATTACTTCTTCGCTTCCTTTGGTCGGTCGAATAATAGTACCGTCTGGAACTTCAATATCCGATGGAACAATTGCGTTTTCAATATATACGTTAGAGCCTATCTTTGCAGTAGGCATGACAACCGTTTTCTTAACCTCAGAACCTGAGCCGATTTGTACACCTGGAAATAACACGGACTGCTCTACGTTTCCTTCGACAACGCACCCTTCATTTACTAATGACTCCACCACGCAGGCGTTTGGCGCGATATATTGAGGAGGCTGATTAGGGTTAACAGAGTATACTTTCCATGAAGAGTCAAATAAATTAAGCTCGTCTTTATCACATAACAAATCCATATTCGCTTCCCACAAGCTTTTTACAGTTCCTACATCTTTCCAATAACCTTGGAATGGGTATGCAATTAGCTTTTTCTTTTCATCTAGTAAAAGTGGAATAACATCTTTACCAAAATCATGGCTTGAGTATGGATTTCGTGCATCCATTTCTAAATATTCTTTTAAAATACTCCATTTAAAAATATAAATTCCCATAGAAGCTAGATTATTTTTAGGACGCTGTGGCTTTTCATCGAACTCCATTACGTCTAGGTCACTATTTGTATTTAAAATACCAAAACGGCTCGCTTCTTCCCAAGGTACTTCAATAACAGAAATCGTTACGTCTGCTTCTTTGTTTATATGATAATCAAGCATATTTTCATAGTTCATTTTATAAATGTGATCACCTGATAGAATCAGTACGTACTCAGGATCATATTGTGTCAAATAATTTAAATTTTCATAAATAGCACTAGCTGTACCTTTATACCACTTTACTCCATCTGACTCCGCGTATGGAGGCAATACTGTGACACCACCATTCCGTCGATCCAAATCCCAAGCGCTTCCAATTCCAATGTATGAATTGAGAACTAGCGGTTGATATTGTGTTAATACACCTACTGTTTCAATACCTGAATTTGTACAATTACTTAAAGCAAAATCAATAATTCGATACTTACCACCAAATGGTACAGCTGGCTTTGCTAGATTTTTTGTAAGCGAACTTAGCCGACTACCTTTTCCTCCTGCCAATAACATCGCTACGCATTTCTTTTTTAACATGTTGTTTTCTCTCCCCTCGTTTTCTCTTTGCTCGTAGTATACTAATGCCAAACGGCGGAATATTCATTTCAATGCAAAAAGGTTGGCCGTGAAACGATTCATCCACTGATTTTAATGCCTTTTTATTTACAATGCCTGAACCGCCGTACACTTCGTCATCACTGTTAATAACTTCAATGTACTCTGTCTCAACTGGAACTCCAACTTTGTAAGAATGATATGGATGCTCAGAAAAATTGCTAACAACTATAAAAATCTCCTGATTTTCTTTCGACTTGCGAATAAAGGAGAAAATTTGTTGATGATGATTGTTAACATCAATCCATTCAAATCCATCTGGATTATGGTCTAATTCGTATAAAGGCTTGCTTCTTTTATAAATCTTGATGAGATCCTTCATATATCCGTTAAGATTGCGATGCATGTCAAAGTCATAAAGCATCCAGTCTAACTCTTCTAAATCTTTCCACTCATCAAATTGGCCAAACTCTCCGCCCATAAATAAAAGCTTTTTTCCAGGGTGTGCAAAGAAATATCCATATAGCAGTCGAAGCTGTGCAAACTTGCGCCAGTAATCACCTGGCATCTTATTAAGCAATGATTTTTTCCCATGTACGACTTCATCATGAGAAAGCGGCAAAATAAAGTTTTCGTTAAACGCATACATTAGTGAAAAGGTCATTTTATCGTGAAGATAGGGACGTCTTTCCACGCCAGCTTCCATGTACGTTAAAACGTCATTCATCCATCCCATGTTCCACTTATAATTAAAGCCTAAACCGCCCTCATACGTAGGTGCTGTAACAAGGGGCCAATCCGTTGAATCTTCTGCCATCATTAATATCGTTTCATCAGATTTAAAAACAGCTTCATTCAATTTTTTTAAGAAGCTGACAGCTCCATCATTTACTGCTTTTCCAGAAGAATTTTGCCAATAAAGCATATTAGCTACAGCATCTACTCGAAATCCATCTATGTGGAAGTACTCCAACCAAAACAAAGCGTTCGAAATGAGAAAACTTTGTACTTCAGGCTTGCCTAAATCGAAATTAACTGTTCCCCAAACATAGTTTTCACGGTCGGGTTCTTTTTTGTATTCATAAGTAGGTTCTCCATCAAACATATACAGACCATGTTCATCCTTACAAAAATGCCCGGGTACCCAGTCTAAAAGAACGCCTATATTATTTTGATGACACTCATCTATAAAGTTCATCAACTCTTTAGGTGTACCATATCGACTGGTAGCAGAATAGTATCCAGTTCCTTGATATCCCCAGGATCGGTCGAGCGGATGCTCAATGACTGGTAATAACTCAATATGTGTAAAACCTTGTTCAGCAATATAAGGAATAAGCTCCTGTGCTAATTCACTGTATGTATAAAGGCTGCCATCTTCATGAGTCCTCCAAGACCCTGCATGCAGCTCGTAAATACACAGTGGTCTTTCATATATATTTTGCTGTTTTTTCTTTCTACGCCAATATTGGTCGTTCCATTTGTACCCATCCAATGAGTAAACAATAGAAGCAGTGTTTGGACGCACTTCACTGAAGAAAGCGTATGGATCTGCTTTTAATTTTTTTTGATTGCTTTGTGTGATGATTTCATATTTATAAATAGTCCCTTGTTCTAATTCAGGGATAAATGTCATCCAAATACCTTCTTCATTAACTTTAACCATTGAATGTTGAAAACCGTTCCATTTATTAAAATCACCTACAACGCTTACACCCTTTGCATGAGGTGCCCACACGCAAAATCGTACGCCTTCAATTCCTTCTACCGTTACCTGATGCGCACCGAAAATAGAGTAACTGCGAAATAAGTTTCCTTCGTGATACAAATGAACATCAAATTCAGTAGGCTGAACCGCTAGATTCACTTTTGCCACCCCTTTAACTTCAAACATGATATACGCACATAATATACGCTTCTTACCACTCATTCCCTTTTATAGTAAAAACATAAACCTTTTCTGCAAATATAATAGAATAAATGTTCTTTAAAATTACTCTTTATTCCATGCTCTTCATACTTTATTACTTTATGAATAATTCCATATGATATAGGGAAAATCCTGCTTGAAACTTACTTTTTATTCTGAAAATTCATGGTAATTATTCCTAACTATTATTTCTGTTTACTTAATCTTTAAAAAAGCGCAAATAAAAAAAGGTTTGCAATATATGCAAACCTTTTTAAGATGACCCGTACGGGATTCGAACCCGTGTTACCGCCGTGAAAGGGCGGTGTCTTAACCGCTTGACCAACGGGCCATATTTAAATTTAAAACGACTGGCGGAGAAGGAGGGATTTGAACCCTCGCGCCGCTTACACGACCTACACCCTTAGCAGGGGCGCCTCTTCAGCCACTTGAGTACTTCTCCGTATGGCTCCACAGGTAGGACTCGAACCTACGACCGATCGGTTAACAGCCGATAGCTCTACCACTGAGCTACTGTGGAATATGGTGGGCCTAAGTGGACTCGAACCACCGACCTCACGCTTATCAGGCGTGCGCTCTAACCAGCTGAGCTATAGGCCCATTATTTGGAGCGGGTGATGAGAATCGAACTCACGACATCAGCTTGGAAGGCTGAGGTTTTACCACTAAACTACACCCGCGTTACTTAAGATGGGGCGACTGATGGGAATCGAACCCACGAATGCCGGAACCACAATCCGGTGCGTTAACCACTTCGCCACAATCGCCGTCTTAAAATGGTGGCTCGGGACGGAATCGAACCGCCGACACAAGGATTTTCAGTCCTTTGCTCTACCAACTGAGCTACCGAGCCAAACAAAATGGCGGTCCCGACGGGAATCGAACCCGCGATCTCCTGCGTGACAGGCAGGCATGTTAACCGCTACACCACGGGACCACTTTGGTTGCGGGGACAGGATTTGAACCTGCGACCTTCGGGTTATGAGCCCGACGAGCTACCGAACTGCTCCACCCCGCGATGATATGAATATGATATAAATAAATGGCGGAGGAAGAGGGATTCGAACCCCCGCGGGCTTTAACACCCCTGTCGGTTTTCAAGACCGATCCCTTCAGCCGGACTTGGGTATTCCTCCGTATATTTATAACAAATGTAACTTATATGGTAGCGGCGGAGGGAGTCGAACCCACGACCTCACGGGTATGAACCGTACGCTCTAGCCAGCTGAGCTACACCGCCATATTATTCGTTACAATTATTTAATTTAATTGGTGGAGCCTAGCGGGATCGAACCGCTGACCTCCTGCGTGCAAGGCAGGCGCTCTCCCAGCTGAGCTAAGGCCCCATAAATGGTCGGGAAGACAGGATTCGAACCTGCGACCCCTTGGTCCCAAACCAAGTGCTCTACCAAGCTGAGCTACTTCCCGTTTATGGCGCGCCCGAGAGGAGTCGAACCCCTAACCTTTTGATCCGTAGTCAAACGCTCTATCCAATTGAGCTACGGGCGCTTATTAAAATGGTGCCGAGGGCCGGACTTGAACCGGCACGGTAGTCACCTACCGCAGGATTTTAAGTCCTGTGTGTCTGCCAATTCCACCACCCCGGCAGGACTTATATATGTGGAGCGGAAGACGAGGTTCGAACTCGCGACCCCCACCTTGGCAAGGTGGTGTTCTACCACTGAACTACTTCCGCGCATATATGAAATTAATGAAAGATGCGGGTGAAGGGACTTGAACCCCCACGTCGTAAGACACTAGATCCTAAGTCTAGCGCGTCTGCCAATTCCGCCACACCCGCGTGTGAATATAAATGGTGAGCCATGAAGGACTCGAACCTTCGACCCTCTGATTAAAAGTCAGATGCTCTACCAACTGAGCTAATGGCTCGAAAAAATGGTGCCGGCAAGAGGACTTGAACCCCCAACCTACTGATTACAAGTCAGTTGCTCTACCAATTGAGCTACACCGGCGTGCAATCTCTGACTTAAATAGTCGATGGTGGAGGATGACGGGATCGAACCGCCGACCCCCTGCTTGTAAGGCAGGTGCTCTCCCAGCTGAGCTAATCCTCCGATATATAAGCCTGGCAACGTCCTACTCTCACAGGGACAAAGTCCCAACTACCATTGGCGCTAAAGAGCTTAACTTCCGTGTTCGGTATGGGAACGGGTGTGACCTCTTCGCTATCGCCACCAGACATATTACATTATACACTATTTCATAAAGAAAGCAATACTTTTTTTCGAAAGATTTATTCTTTCAAAACTAGATAACAGTTTGCTGAGCAAAGCTTACGCTTTTAAAGTTTTGGTTAAGTCCTCGATCGATTAGTATCAGTCAGCTACACATGTCGCCACGCTTCCACCTCTGACCTATCAACCTGATCATCTTTCAGGGATCTTACTAGCTTGCGCTATGGGAAATCTCATCTTGAGGGGGGCTTCATGCTTAGATGCTTTCAGCACTTATCCCGTCCACACATAGCTACCCAGCGATGCCTTTGGCAAGACAACTGGTACACCAGCGGTGTGTCCATCCCGGTCCTCTCGTACTAAGGACAGCTCCTCTCAAATTTCCTACGCCCACGACGGATAGGGACCGAACTGTCTCACGACGTTCTGAACCCAGCTCGCGTACCGCTTTAATGGGCGAACAGCCCAACCCTTGGGACCGACTACAGCCCCAGGATGCGATGAGCCGACATCGAGGTGCCAAACCTCCCCGTCGATGTGGACTCTTGGGGGAGATAAGCCTGTTATCCCCGGGGTAGCTTTTATCCGTTGAGCGATGGCCCTTCCATGCGGAACCACCGGATCACTAAGCCCGACTTTCGTCCCTGCTCGACTTGTAGGTCTCGCAGTCAAGCTCCCTTGTGCCTTTACACTCTACGAATGATTTCCAACCATTCTGAGGGAACCTTTGGGCGCCTCCGTTACATTTTAGGAGGCGACCGCCCCAGTCAAACTGCCCACCTGACACTGTCTCCCGGCCCGATCAGGGCCGCGGGTTAGAATTTCAATACAGCCAGGGTAGTATCCCACCGACGCCTCCACCGAAGCTAGCGCTCCGGCTTCTCAGGCTCCTACCTATCCTGTACAAGCTGTACCAAAATTCAATATCAGGCTACAGTAAAGCTCCACGGGGTCTTTCCGTCCTGTCGCGGGTAACCTGCATCTTCACAGGTACTATAATTTCACCGAGTCTCTCGTTGAGACAGTGCCCAGATCGTTACGCCTTTCGTGCGGGTCGGAACTTACCCGACAAGGAATTTCGCTACCTTAGGACCGTTATAGTTACGGCCGCCGTTTACTGGGGCTTCGATTCAGAGCTTCTCCCAAAGGATAACCCCTCCTCTTAACCTTCCAGCACCGGGCAGGCGTCAGCCCCTATACTTCGCCTTGCGGCTTCGCAGAGACCTGTGTTTTTGCTAAACAGTCGCCTGGGCCTATTCACTGCGGCTCTCTCGGGCTATACACCCTACCAGAGCACCCCTTCTCCCGAAGTTACGGGGTCATTTTGCCGAGTTCCTTAACGAGAGTTCTCTCGATCACCTTAGGATTCTCTCCTCGCCTACCTGTGTCGGTTTGCGGTACGGGCACCTCCCGCCTCGCTAGAGGCTTTTCTTGGCAGTGTGGAATCAGGAACTTCGGTACTATAATTCCCTCGTCATCACAGCTCAGCCTTTATGATGAGCGGATTTGCCTACTCATCAGCCTAACTGCTTGAACGCGCATATCCAGCAGCGCGCTTACCCTATCCTACTGCGTCCCCCCATTACTCAAACGGCGGGGAGGTGGTACAGGAATATCAACCTGTTGGCCATCGCCTACGCTTTTCAGCCTCGGCTTAGGTCCCGACTAACCCTGAGCGGACGAGCCTTCCTCAGGAAACCTTAGGCATTCGGTGGACAAGATTCTCACTTGTCTTTCGCTACTCATACCGGCATTCTCACTTCTAAGCGCTCCACCAGTCCTTACGGTCTGACTTCACAGCACTTAGAACGCTCTCCTACCACTGACATCAAAGATGTCAATCCACAGCTTCGGTGATACGTTTAGCCCCGGTACATTTTCGGCGCAGAGTCACTCGACCAGTGAGCTATTACGCACTCTTTAAATGGTGGCTGCTTCTAAGCCAACATCCTGGTTGTCTAAGCAACTCCACATCCTTTTCCACTTAACGTATACTTGGGGACCTTAGCTGGTGGTCTGGGCTGTTTCCCTTTTGACTACGGATCTTATCACTCGCAGTCTGACTCCCATGGATAAGTCTTTGGCATTCGGAGTTTGACTGAATTCGGTAACCCGTTGGGGGCCCCTAGTCCAATCAGTGCTCTACCTCCAAGACTCTCACAACATGAGGCTAGCCCTAAAGCTATTTCGGAGAGAACCAGCTATCTCCAGGTTCGATTGGAATTTCTCCGCTACCCACACCTCATCCCCGCACTTTTCAACGTGCGTGGGTTCGGGCCTCCATTCAGTGTTACCTGAACTTCACCCTGGACATGGGTAGATCACCTGGTTTCGGGTCTACAACCACATACTAAACGCCCTATTCAGACTCGCTTTCGCTACGGCTCCGCCTTATCAGCTTAACCTTGCATGGGATCGTAACTCGCCGGTTCATTCTACAAAAGGCACGCCATCACCCGTTAACGGGCTCTGACTACTTGTAGGCACACGGTTTCAGGATCTCTTTCACTCCCCTTCCGGGGTGCTTTTCACCTTTCCCTCACGGTACTGGTTCACTATCGGTCACTAGGTAGTATTTAGCCTTGGGAGATGGTCCTCCCAGCTTCCGACGGAATTTCACGTGTTCCGCCGTACTCAGGATCCACTCAAGAGGGAACGAAGTTTCAACTACAGGGTTGTTACCTTCTTCGACGGACCTTTCCAGGTCGCTTCATTTACTTCGTTCCTTTGTAACTCCGTATAGAGTGTCCTACAACCCCAAGAGGCAAGCCTCTTGGTTTGGGCTAATTCCGTTTCGCTCGCCGCTACTCAGGAAATCGCATTTGCTTTCTCTTCCTCCGGGTACTTAGATGTTTCAGTTCCCCGGGTCTGCCTTCAATATCCTATGTATTCAGATAAAGATACTGTTCCATTACGAACAGTGGGTTTCCCCATTCGGAAATCTCCGGATCAAAGCTCACTTACAGCTCCCCGAAGCATATCGGTGTTAGTCCCGTCCTTCATCGGCTCCTAGTGCCAAGGCATTCACCGTGCGCCCTTTCTAACTTAACCATTAGCGAATAAATGGTACAACATATTGTTGTGTTATTTATTGGTTTGATTAAAGAAAAGTTTCACTTTTCCTCAGCAATTACTGTTATCTAGTTTTCAAAGAACAATCGCAACCAAAATTCTTCTTATCTAATAAGAAGAAAGTAGTGTGCTTTCTATAATTGAGAGATTGAACTCTCAAAACTGAACAAAGTGTCAAAACGTACGTCATGTAAAAATCCTTAGAAAGGAGGTGATCCAGCCGCACCTTCCGATACGGCTACCTTGTTACGACTTCACCCCAATCATCTGTCCCACCTTAGGCGGCTAGCTCCTTACGGTTACTCCACCGACTTCGGGTGTTACAAACTCTCGTGGTGTGACGGGCGGTGTGTACAAGGCCCGGGAACGTATTCACCGCGGCATGCTGATCCGCGATTACTAGCGATTCCAGCTTCATGTAGGCGAGTTGCAGCCTACAATCCGAACTGAGAATGGTTTTATGGGATTGGCTTGACCTCGCGGTCTTGCAGCCCTTTGTACCATCCATTGTAGCACGTGTGTAGCCCAGGTCATAAGGGGCATGATGATTTGACGTCATCCCCACCTTCCTCCGGTTTGTCACCGGCAGTCACCTTAGAGTGCCCAACTAAATGCTGGCAACTAAGATCAAGGGTTGCGCTCGTTGCGGGACTTAACCCAACATCTCACGACACGAGCTGACGACAACCATGCACCACCTGTCACTCTGTCCCCCGAAGGGGAACGCTCTATCTCTAGAGTTGTCAGAGGATGTCAAGACCTGGTAAGGTTCTTCGCGTTGCTTCGAATTAAACCACATGCTCCACCGCTTGTGCGGGCCCCCGTCAATTCCTTTGAGTTTCAGTCTTGCGACCGTACTCCCCAGGCGGAGTGCTTAATGCGTTAGCTGCAGCACTAAAGGGCGGAAACCCTCTAACACTTAGCACTCATCGTTTACGGCGTGGACTACCAGGGTATCTAATCCTGTTTGCTCCCCACGCTTTCGCGCCTCAGCGTCAGTTACAGACCAAAAAGCCGCCTTCGCCACTGGTGTTCCTCCACATCTCTACGCATTTCACCGCTACACGTGGAATTCCGCTTTTCTCTTCTGCACTCAAGTTCCCCAGTTTCCAATGACCCTCCACGGTTGAGCCGTGGGCTTTCACATCAGACTTAAGAAACCGCCTGCGCGCGCTTTACGCCCAATAATTCCGGATAACGCTTGCCACCTACGTATTACCGCGGCTGCTGGCACGTAGTTAGCCGTGGCTTTCTGGTTAGGTACCGTCAAGGTACAAGCAGTTACTCTCGTACTTGTTCTTCCCTAACAACAGAGTTTTACGACCCGAAAGCCTTCATCACTCACGCGGCGTTGCTCCGTCAGACTTTCGTCCATTGCGGAAGATTCCCTACTGCTGCCTCCCGTAGGAGTCTGGGCCGTGTCTCAGTCCCAGTGTGGCCGATCACCCTCTCAGGTCGGCTATGCATCGTTGCCTTGGTGAGCCGTTACCTCACCAACTAGCTAATGCACCGCGGGCCCATCTGTAAGTGATAGCCGAAACCATCTTTCAATCATCTCCCATGAAGGAGAAGATCCTATCCGGTATTAGCTTCGGTTTCCCGAAGTTATCCCAGTCTTACAGGCAGGTTGCCCACGTGTTACTCACCCGTCCGCCGCTAACGTCATAGAAGCAAGCTTCTAATCAGTTCGCTCGACTTGCATGTATTAGGCACGCCGCCAGCGTTCATCCTGAGCCAGGATCAAACTCTCCGAAGAAATGTTTGACTTGCTCAATTTAAAAAATAAAAATTAACGTTGACGTTTGTCGCTTTGTTCAGTTTTCAAAGTTCAACCGCCGCTCTTAAGCGACTTTACTATCATAACAAGTTGCAACCTAGTTGTCAACAAGTTTTTTTATTTATCACTTCGATGTTTGCTTCAGCAGTTCATCTTAGCGACATTTAATAATATACCATGCCTTCTTTTATTGTGCAATAGTTTTTCGATATATTTTTAAAAACTATTTTCTCGTACACGAAACGTTAGCCAATTAATAGATACTAGCATATCTAGACCCAAACTAGCATAATGTCTATTAAATCATTATCCGCCAAGGAGGCGTTCACTTGGATACCTTAATTGCAGCTGCACTCTATTTGTCCTTTTGTATGTCTATTCTCTTAATTTCACTTGCTTATTGGGAATCAATTCAAATGTCTAATAAAGAAGGCAAAGTCAACGGCCTTTCATTTATTTCACTTTCAACATTCAGCATGATTTTTTGTTTGTTTACTTCATATTTTTATACCATTCTTTATTAACATGATGTTACGTTGTCTTCTTATAAAAAGGAGACATTTCTTTATTTTATTACAATATTCGCATTCGGTATACTTACTTATTGAAATCAATACGATAAATTTAGTTCCCCCCTTCTTCATACGTGCGATGGACAGTGAAGGAATTTGTCGAATGATTTTTTGGAACACTTTCTTTAAATTTGATAAACTACTTTTAGAAAACGCTTTCATATATACTTTAACATTATTCAAGGAGGAAACCAAATGAAACCATTGCTTGAATTAACGGTTGGAGAACTTTTAAAAGAAAGTACAAAAAAGTTTGGGCATCAAGAAGCGGTTATCTACTCTGAACAAAATATTCGCTATACGTACGCAGAGTTTTATCAAGAAACCTCTCGAGTTGCAAAGGCACTTCTAGCCACCGGTCTCAAAAAAGGCGATCATATCGCTATCTGGGCTACCAATGTGCCGGAATGGTTGCTTCTGCAATTCGCAGCAGCTAGAATAGGCGCTGTTTTGGTTACCCTTAATACAAGCTACCAATCCTCTGAATTAGAGTATGTATTGAGTCATTCTGATACAGCAGCGCTATTTTTCATTGATGAATTTAAAAGCACTTCTTATACGTCTATTATCACCGGTATTGAACATAATCTTCCCAAACTAAAACATCTTATAAACTTAAGTGGATCAAGCGAACATACTTCTTGGGACGAGTTCTTAATGAGTAGCTCAATGGTATCGGATGAGGTTCTCGATAAGCATGAGCAATCCCTACATATCCATGAAGTTATCAATATGCAATACACTTCCGGAACAACAGGTTTTCCAAAAGGAGTTATGCTAAGTCACCATAATATAGTAAACAACGGCTTTTTAGTTGCTCAGTCTATGAAACTGACTAACGAAGACCGCTTATGTATCCCAGTTCCTTTCTTTCATTGTTTTGGATGTGTGCTGGGCGTTCTAGCATGCGTATCCGTAGGTGCTACTATGCTACCGATTATTGAATTTCAGCCTTCCTCTGTTTTACGCACCGTAGAGAAAGAAAAATGTACAGCGCTTCACGGTGTACCAACTATGTTTATTGCGGAATTAAATGCACTTGAATTTAATCAATATGATTTATCTACTCTTCGCACAGGAATCATGGCTGGTTCTAATTGTCCAGCAGAAGTAATGAAGCGAGTCATAAATGACATGGGTATCAACGAAATTACTATCGCCTATGGTCAAACCGAAACATCTCCTGTAATTACCCAAACAACCCCAACTGATTCTATCGAGCGGCGAGTACAAACGGTTGGCAAAGTGCATGATCATGTACAGATTCAAATTATTAATCCAGTTACAGGTAAACAAGCTTCTTTCGGAGAACAAGGAGAACTTTGTGCAAAAGGATATTTAACAATGAAAGGGTATTATAAAATGCCGGAGGAAACAGAAAACACAATTGTAGAAGGTTGGCTACATACAGGAGATTTAGCTACCATCGATAAAGATGGCTATGTAAGAATTACGGGACGTTTAAAAGATATGATTATTAGAGGAGGCGAAAATATTTACCCAAGAGAAATTGAAGAGTTTTTATATAGAATACCCGAGGTAGAAGATGTGCAAATTGTCGGCATTCCTGATCCAAAGTATGGAGAAAGAGTTGCTGCATGCATTAAACTCAAGCAACATTCTTTTCTTACCGCTCAAGAAATCAAAGACTTTTGCAAAGGTAAGCTTGCTCATTTCAAAATTCCGGAACATATTTATTTTATAGACGACTTTCCCATGACGGCATCCGGCAAGATTCAAAAATATAAATTAAAAGAAAAGATCATAGCGCTTTATAAATAATCAGATTTTTTCGAATTTCACCTGTCATTATGAAGAAAAGTTTACTATACTGATACATATCTGTTTTTCTTCTTTCATACAGATATAAACAACAATGTCTATTGAAATAGGTGAAAATAATGGAAAATGAAATGTTGCTCAAATTAGGTGTTTCTGCTGTACTTGGTCTTATTATTGGAATTGAAAGGGAACTAAAACGAAAGCCTGTTGGTTTAAAAACATCTCTCGTAATTTCCATTATTAGCTGTTTACTCACGATTGTTTCGATTGAGTCTTCTCAAATTTTTAATAAAGGTGATCATATCACAATGGACCCGCTTCGTCTGGCTGCTCAAATTGTTTCTGGAATTGGTTTTTTAGGAGCCGGTGTCATTTTACGAAAAGAAAATGACAGCATCTCCGGGCTTACAACAGCGGCTATTATCTGGGGGGCAGCAGGTATAGGCATTGCTGTAGGTGCAGGGTTTTATCCTGAAGCTATTACCGGAGTTGTACTGCTCATCATCAGCGTTGAACTTCTCCCTTTCCTTATTACGATTCTAGGGCCTAGGCAACTGCGCGAGAAAGAGCTTATTCTTCAACTCAAGCTGGCTGATAAGCACAATATTTTTGATACAACTAACAGCATTAGAGAAAAGAATATTACGATAAAAAATATTCGAATCAAAGATTTAGACACCAATGAATTATATATACGTATGAAAGTGTCAGTTAATAATCAGCGTCCTACTACAGAAGTGTATTACGAGATTCAAAAAATTAGCGGTATTCGTAGCATTGAAGTTGAAAATGTATAAATGAAAAACGGCCAATTGGCCGTTTTTTTATTTATATTTTTCAATCTGTTGTAAAAATTCCCTCTGTTTTACTAGAGACAGCCGGTATTGATCATCGATAATTTCTGTTAATAACTCATGTTTACGGCTCTTTGACACATTCAATCTGTGGATAAGAACTCTGCATTCATATAAAAACTGTGTATACTGTGTGTAACTCTCATCATAATTTGAAGATAATTCTTCTTTAATTCGTTTTGTCAACAAAGGACTAGCGCCATCTGTGGATATTGCTAGCGATAATCTCCCTCTAGAAAACTGTGCAGGAATTTGAATATTTCCATCGGAAAAACTGCTGGCCATATTAACCAACTGATCATTTTTAATATGCTGCTTAACAAACTCGTTCACAGCTTTATCATTTGTAGCTACAACAATAAAAAAAACATTAAGTAAGTCTTCTACTTCTACTTTTTTTATTTTTACACACAGCTGACCTTTAGCTTCCCACTCATTTATTTGAGATGAAACAGTTGGAGCAACCACTGTAATGGCTGCTCCTTCTTGTAAAAAACCTTTAATTCTACGAGTTGCGATTGTTCCGCCTCCAACTACTAAGACCGAACGATCCTTTAAATCAAGCATAACGGTATACATCGTATTGATTTCCTTTGCTCGATAATAACGTTTTTACTTGATGACTTAAAATGCGTGCAAGTCCATCATGATAACCTAGGTAGTTGGCTAAGATAAACTGCTGGTCATCTGTTGATAACTGCTCCAATTCTTCCTTAATTTCGTTCATTAAAATACCGGTAAACAAAAGGTAAGGAAGAACGAATACTTGCTTATACGAAGTTTGTTTCGCAAGGTGCAGGCCTTCTTTTAAATTAGGGGAAGCCGCAGCTAAATAGCATGTGCTCACTTCTTTAAAAGCTCCTTTACCTTTTAGCAGTTGAGCTATTTCATTAAAATCTTTTTTTACAGCAGGATCACTGCTTCCTCTGCCGACCAACAATACCATTGAATCTTCATGCTTATCCACATTGGTTTCATTGATTCTCTCTACCAAGATATCAACAATTCGTTCGTCCACGCCGAACGGTTCTCCGTACAACACTTCTACCTGGGGATAACGTTCATATACTTTGTGTATTTCTTCAGGTATATCATGTTTTGCATGCGCAGCTGTTAATAACAGAAGAGGCACAATTGCAATACGAGTAGCACCTTGTTCAATACACGCTTCAAATCCTTGTTCAATAGTGGGGGAAGCTAGTTCTAGGAAACAAACTTCTTGAATCGGTACATCTAGATTTTTTTTACATCTTTCAATAAAAGCAACTGCCTGATCAGCGCCTTCTTTTACGCGGCTGCCATGGCAAACATATAAAACTGCATCCATATAATCAACCTCTTTAGTAAGCTTCTTGTGCAAACGAATAGTAATGCTGTCCAGTCTTCTCAAACCAATTTAATCGGTCATGAAAATTCACAACTTCACCAACGATAATCATACTTGGATTTTCAATTTGTTCTTCTTTAACAATATCAACAATTGTACCAAGAGTTCCAGTTACAGTGCGCTGGTCCGTACATGTTCCCCAGTGAATCAATGCAATTGGCGTAGCTGAAGTTTTTCCGTGTTTCATTAATTGTTGGCAAATGTACGGTAAGTTCCGCACCCCCATATAAATTGCAAGAGTATCTACACCTTTGGCTAGGCTATCCCATTTGATTGCATCATGCTCGCTATCTTTACGATGGCCTGCTACAAAAGCAAAGCTTGCGCTGTATTCCCGGTGAGTGACAGGGATTCCTGCATAAGCAGCAGCTGCGATGCCTGATGTAATTCCTGGAACAATTTCAAATGAAATGCCCTGCTGCACGAGAGCTTCTGCTTCTTCCCCTCCGCGTCCGAAAACAAATGGATCTCCGCCTTTTAAGCGCGTTACAATTTTTCCTTTTTTAGCGAATTTCACTAAAAAGTTGTTAATTGTTTCTTGCTTGAGGGTATGATAGTTTGGAAGCTTTCCGCAGTAAATGATATCTGCATCACTTTTAGCATACTCCAGCAGGTCCTTATTCACTAAACGATCATATAAGATAACATCTGCTTGCTGAATTGCTTTCAACCCTTTTAATGTAATTAAATCTGGATCTCCCGGCCCTGCACCGACTAGATATACTTTCCCCATGAATGCCTTTCACCCTTCCATCATTTCCACGTCTCCGCAATGCTCCCAAATTTCAAGTTGAATTAGAACAGCGGACAAAGTCCGCTGTCATTTAGATAAATTTTCGGTTAGCTAAATATTCAATAACAGTTTGTACACATTCTTCTACAGACTGTGTGCTTGTATTAATTGTTAATTCAGGGTTAGCCGGTGACTCATACGGAGAATCAATTCCTGTAAAATCACGAATTTCTCCGCTTCTTGCTTTTTTGTAAAGGCCTTTTGGATCTCTTTTTTCACATTCTTCTAACGGACACTCCACGTATACTTCCAAAAATTCATTCCCCTCTAAGATCTCACGCACTTGAGCGCGGTCCTCTTGGAATGGAGAGATAAATGCTGTTAGTACCACTTGACCGCTGTCTACAAATAGCTTAGAAACCTCACCGATACGGCGAATATTTTCTGTACGATCTTCAGCAGAAAACCCTAGATTCTTATTTAAGCCGAACCGAACATTGTCACCATCTAATACATAGTTGCGAATATTTTTATCAAAAAGCGCTTTTGCCACTGCGTTTGCTACGGTAGATTTACCTGAACCCGAAAGACCTGTAAACCATAATACAAAACTGTGATGATTATTTTGCTCGCGTCTTTCCTCTTTTGTAATTCCAGCATCATGCCACGTAATGTTTGTTGATTTGCTCACTTCAACCGCTCCTTATTTTGAAGATACTTTTTGTTTTGCTAATCCTTTAATTAACACTTCAATTACTTCTTTACGGCTGAATGTGCTTGGTGGCACTTCTCCGTTACGAAGCATTTCACGTACCTTTGTTCCAGATAGAATCATATGATCTTCCTTGCTATGAGGGCACGTTTTCGTTGATGCCATCGCTTCACACTTCTTGCAGTAGAAGCTGTGTTCAAAGAATAAAGGTGTAATTCCTAATTCATCTGCTGTAAAGTTACTGAAGATTTTTTGTGCATCATATGTTCCGTAGTAGTCACCAACACCAGCGTGATCACGACCTACAATGAAATGCGTGCATCCAAAGTTTTTTCGAACCATTGCATGAAAAATCGCTTCTCTAGGTCCAGCATAACGCATCGCGGCAGGGAAAACTGCTAAAGCTACACGATCGCTAGGATAATAGTTCTCTAAAAGTACTTCATAACTTTCCATACGGATATCTGCTGGGATATCATCTGACTTTGTTTCTCCTACAAGAGGATTTAAGAACAGGCCGTCTACAATTTCTAATGCCGTTTTTTGAATATATTCGTGCGCACGGTGAACAGGGTTACGAGTTTGGAATCCAACAACCGTTTTCCAACCGCGTTCTTCAAATGCTGCTCTTGTTTCAGTTGGATCTAGGTAATATTTTCCAAAACGCGTTTTAGGTGTACGTTCTACAAGTACGATTGGACCTGCTACATATACATTTGGGCGTTCCATCATTTTCTTCACACCAGGGTGGGCAAGTTCTGCTGTGCGGTACACATTTTCCGCTTCTTTTTCTTTATTTGGCGTATATACCTCAGAAACTTCTAGAACACCATATGTCACACCGCTTTGAACTAGTTTTACTTTGTCGCCAATGTTTAATTCTTTAGCTTGCTCTTCTGTTACGGGAAGAGTAATAGGAATACTCCATACAGTTCCATCTGCTAGACGCATATTTTCAACAACTGATTGATAATCTTTTTCTCCTAAAAACCCTGTAATTGGGCTGTAAGCACCAATTCCAATTAGTTCTAAATCACTTAGAGCCATGTTGTCTACTTCAATTTCTTTTGTTAGTGAAGTGTAGTCATATGTTGGTTGATATAAATTAATTAATTCTCCACCGTGTGCTTGAATTGTTGTCATTTTGTAAAATCCTCCTTAAGTAATTAACACAATATAATAAAAAGCAATTGAATCACGCAGTCATTTTTTCTTTTTCCGACTGCAAGCTTGCTCTTTTTCTTCTAGTCGTTCTAGCTAAGCTTAGAACACCTGCTGTGGCAATGCAGCCACTAGCTAGCACCACAAATGAATATAAGTCGCTTTCAAGTACTAATTTCACAAGAACATATGAGATTACGAGTGAAAATACAGGGGATACCACCCAAACCTTTAACATTTGAATGACCACTTCGCGCTGTTCTTTCGTAAATCCCGTTTTCGCTGCGCCTATCCCAATAATAGAAGACGTAGTGACCTGTGTAAGCGGTACTGGCAAACCAAACAGTGAAGCTGCTGTAACAAGAGAAGCACCAGTACCTGAAATAATGCAGCCTTCCCCTACAGAATAGCGAGTAATTTTTTTTCCGTTTGTTTCAATAACTCGGCCTCCTAGTAAAAGAGCTCCGAGTGCCACCGCCAATCCTCCTGCTATGACACCCGTTGTAGCATCCATTAACCCAGCTCCTACTAGAGGACCGACAGCATTTGCCACATTATTCATTCCAGCTGAGAAGGCTTCAAAGAATCCCGTCGCTATAACTAAAATCGTTAAAACTCTTTTCCACTTTCCCTCTGCTTCTTTTTTATGCGCTCTGCGTTTTATCACTTTCCCAATCAAAAAAGCAATGACAAATGAAACTAGCGGAACAATAATCCAAAAAGACATGACAATTAAAAGTTTTTCTACATACAGAGATTGATAAGCTACTCCTACTCCAACAACTGAGCCAACTGTTACTTCACTTGTTGATAGAGGGATACCAATCAAATTCGCGAAAAAGAGTGACAGCGTTGCAGCAGCCAGAATGATAATAACTAATTCTACTGACAGCAGTTTTTCAGGTATGATACCTGAACTGATGGTTTTTACCACCTCACCGCCTCCGGTAACAGCTCCGAGCACAATTCCTACAGCACAGATGAACAGGGCCACTCTTCGCTTTTTAATTGCACCGGAGCCGTATGAAACGCCCATAGCAGCTGCTGCACCGCTTGCCCCAATATTCATTGCAAAAAAAAGCGCAATGATAAAGGCAACATATAAAAGCATCATTTATTCAGCTCTTTCGTATTTAAGATTCGTGTAATCCGCACTCAACTTTTTGTGTACCCGCCCATCTTCCTGAACGTAAATCGTCTACATTATAGGCAGGTGCGGTACAGGGCTCACAGCCGATACTTGGGTAGCCTTGATCATGAAGTTTGTTGTACGGCAAATCATGCTTATACACATAGCGCCAAATTTCTTTCCATGACCAATGAATTAACGGACAAACTTTCACCTTCTTGAATTTCTCATCTTTATTAAAATAATTCGTGTTGGCACGAGACTCAGACTGCTCGCGTCTCAAACCGGAAATCCACGCATCATAAGGAGCAAGGGATTCTCTTAGCGGAATGATTTTTCGAATTTGACAGCATAAGTTAGGCTGACTCTTCCAAAGCTCATCTCCATGTTTTTCAGCTTGTTCTGCAAGAGTTAAATCCGGCTTTTTCATATGAATACGTAAATCAGGGAAGCGTTCTTTAATTGCATCAATCACTTCATATGTTTCTTTAAAATGAACGCCTGTATCTAAAAAGACAATTTCAGCGTCTTTTTTCACTTTTGAAATTAAATCAATTAACACGATTCCTTCGATCCCAAAGCTTGACGCATAAATAATTGAATCTCCGTAGGTATCATACGCCCACTGCAATGCTGAAAGGGCTCCTTTTGTTTCATCTTTACTGTCGAACTCTGGAAATGTATCGCTCCAGTTTTCGTACGTATATAAGTCTGCCATTTTCTCCACTCCAATTCTTAGTTATCCGCGTTATCCAATAAAAAAAGACGGTTTTACCCACTAGAATTGGATAAAACCGCCTCTAGTGTGTCTAGTCAGCGAAACTATTTAATTCTTACTTTGCTTCGGCGTGTTCAAAAATTTGTTTTAAGTCGGGGTTTACAGTCATTGGTTTCCCTTCTCAAATTATCGCTTGCGCTATATCAAAATAAAAAGTCTTCCGTATTGAAAGACTGGGTAGGCAATAAATTTTCACCTTATCTTTCAAAATGATACACACTTTGCTGGAATTAGCACCTTGCTAAGCAGGTTGCCGGGGTTCAGCGGGCCAGATCCCTCCACCACTCTTGATAAGCATTTTTTAAAAATTTTAGCATATTTAGAATATTTGTCAACATTAAAAATCATATATCCGATAAGAAAACTATACTTTAAATTCACAGAAATATCTATACTTTTATTTAAAACAACATATGTAAATTTAACCCAAATGTGAACATATCAGTTTATAAAACGCTTTCTTTTTTCTCCAACTTTTGATGTTCTCTTGCTAAATAAAACGCAAAATCTCTCTATAAAATTAATAGCGGATTTATAAGCTTTACGGATAATTCACCCACATTAGCACACATTACAGATAACACTGACTGACAGATAGGAGCTATATAAGATGGAGAGACAACCCTTTCAATTAGACGATACAATTAAAAATAATGTACGAACATATTTACAGCAGATTTCAACTGAAGCCTCTAATTTAATTAAACATTTAGACACGAGTGATCATTGTATCCTATGTGATTTTGAGGAGATGAGAAGGTTATTTCAAGATGTTCAAGCTACGGCCGCCTCTTATTACTTGCGTCATTACTTATCGCCTTATACATTTGAATATGCTGCTCTGTCCTTAGCTATTCATAACCTCTCTGAGAAACGTCACGGCGCTTTAATTGTCATTGAACGGGAACAAAATGTAGATCCTCTTATTCAAAAAGGAATGCCTATTCAAGCTCCTGTCAGCGCTACGCTAGTTGAGACGCTGTTCTATCCAGGAACACCCTTACATGACGGAGCTGTCCTAATTAGAAATAATCAGCTTATTTCGGCTGCTAATGTTTTACCTCTCTCGTCTATTATTTCAACGAACAAAAAATTGGGAACACGTCACCGTGCAGCCATTGGAATGTCAGAAAAATCGGATGCATTAATTTTAGTTGTATCTGAAGAAACAGGCAAAATTTCGTTTGCGCTTGATGGAAGCCTCTACCCTATTCACTCCAGCAAAAATATGATTTAAGAGCCCTTTCCTGATAAGCAGCCCTATCTTGACTTCTATATCCTTTCTCTTTAATATATTTCATAGTTTTTACATACTATAGATACGGGTGATGCATATGGCAATTTTAAAATTTGAACATGTAGGCGTTCAAGTAAAGGATATAGAAAAATCTATTGAGTTCTATACACAAAAGGTGGGATTAGAGCTCATCGAAACACTACCACATACCGATCCGTCTTTGAAGCTAGCTTTTCTAGGTTTAGAAGGCAATGTAATCGTAGAGTTAATTCAAGGGTATAACTCAAGCTTACCTAATGAAGGTAAAGTTCATCATTTTGCGCTGGCAGTAGATGGAATTGAAGAGGAGTTTGAGCGTTTAAAATCAGCAGGCGTTTCATTTGTGGAAGAAAACATTGTAACTTTGCCAAATGGAGCAAGATACTTATTTTTCTATGGTCCAGACAAAGAATGGATTGAATATTACGAAGTAAAAAGATAAAGATATCTTATACCTTCAGTGAAAAATGGTCATACTGTGGCTATGACTAATCACTGGAGGTATTTTTATGATGGAATGGCTATTATTTCGACTTTTTCGTCGTTCTATTTTAGTGCGGCTTCTTTTTATTATCGGCTGCCTTGTTTTACTTTTCGGCATGCTTATACATTTCCTAGAGCCGCAAACGTTTGGGAATGTGTTTGAAGGAATTTGGTGGGTTATTATTACAATCTCTACTATAGGGTACGGTGATTTTGCTCCCACCACTACGATTGGAAGGTTAGCTGCAATTATTTTAGTCCTCATTGGAACGGGATTTATTACTACTTATTTTGTCACGCTTTCTAAAATTGCTGTTTCCGCTGAGAGCGCTTATCTGGAAGGGAATTTAAAGTTTTATGGAAAAGATCACTTCATCGTTGTGGGGTGGAATGAGCGCGCCAAACTCGTGTTAGAGTCTTATCGCGACGCATTTCATAAAGAAGACATTGTTCTTATCGACGACTCTTTGACTAAAAACCCCATGATCTGTGATCGCGTTCATTTTATTAAAGGAAGTCCCTCTCACTATGAGGTATTAGAACTTGCTAATGCTCGGTACGCAAAAAAAGTGCTGATTACTGCGGATCAGCATAAGACAGAAGAATATGCAGACATGAATACTATTGTTACGCTAGTCGCTCTGCAAGGACTGAACCCTTCTATTTACAGCATCGTTGAACTGTTAACAAAAAAGCATATTCAAAATGCGCAAAATTTGGGGGTAAATGAAATGATTAAAACAAACGAGTTGATTAGTCAGGTCATGTACGAACATATTTTTGTAAAAAAATTAGAGAGTTTAAGAAAAGAATAGTCCCTTCAATTACCGAAGCAGCGCCTCTTCTGCCTCTCTAATTAGCTCTTCTCCTAAGCTGATATACTTTTCTGGAAATGAAGCGTCTGCGTCTTGGGGTTCTGCAAACTGATTAAATGAAGCACCCACGTTTCCATTGTGAACATTGTCATCTAGGCCAATTTGATACTTATGTGAAAGTAAAAATGGCGTACCAATCTGTACGGTTGTTCCTTTAGAATCCAGTTCTCCATTCGTAGCTGTAAACGGGATACGTAAAAACTGATAGCCGACTTCATCATTCATCTTATAGTCGAATGAACCATGATCATAATCCCAATTTCCTCCAATGTTATACCCAAGCGGCTTAAGCGTTTTTTCTAATTCATAAAGCTTGAATAATGTGCCGTCTAATCTTGAAGATAATTCAATCATCTTATCCCTCCTCTGTTTTAACATGTCCTTTTTCCAGCTTTTTATCCTTTATCTCAAAAGCAAAAAAGTTCACCTTCTAACAAGAAGGTGAACTTTTTATTTATTTCAAACGCTTTTCTAATTCTGCTTTTTTCTCTTCAAAACCAGGTTTTCCAAGAAGAGCAAACATATTTACTTTATATGCTTCTACTCCAGGCTGATCGAACGGATTTACTCCTAGTAAATAGCCGCTGATTGCGCATGCTTTTTCGAAGAAGTATACAACATATCCAAACGTATACTCATCTAACGCCGGAATGTTTACAACTAAGTTTGGAACGCCTCCGTCTGTGTGAGCAAGCATTGTACCTTGGAACGCTTTTTTATTTACAAAGTCAACTGTTTCCCCAGCTAAGTAATTTAGTCCATCTAAGTCCGCTGCATCTTCTTCAATTGTTAGCTCATGACGAGAATCTTGAACTTGTACAATTGTTTCAAAAATATCACGACGACCTTCTTGTACATATTGACCTAAAGAATGAAGATCCGTTGAGAAGTTAGCAGATGAAGGGTAAATACCTTTTTGGTCTTTTCCTTCACTTTCACCAAATAACTGTTTCCACCACTCAGCAAAGTATTGAAGAGCTGGCTCATAGTTAATCAGCATTTCAATTGTTTTTCCTTTATTATAAAGAACATTACGAGCTACAGCATATTGATAAGCTGCGTTTTCTTCTAGCTCTGATGATGAAAATGCTTCTTGAGCATCAGCTGCCCCTTTCATCATTTGTTCGATATCAAGACCTGCAGCGGCAATTGGCAATAAGCCAACTGCTGTTAATACTGAATAACGGCCGCCTACATCATCTGGAATAACAAATGTTTCATAGCCTTCTTCGTCCGCTAATGTTTTTAATGCGCCGCGCGCTTTATCTGTTGTTGCATAAATACGCTTGCGTGCTTCTTCTTTGCCGTATTTCTCTTCTAATAATTTACGGAAGATACGGAAAGCAATCGCCGGTTCTGTTGTTGTACCAGATTTTGAAATAACATTAATAGAGAAATCTTTATCTTGTAAAACATCCATTAAGTCTTTCATGTATGTTGAGCTGATGTTGTTACCAGCAAAAATAACTTGCGGAGTTTTACGCTGTTCTTTTGATAATGTGTTATAGAATGAATGCTGAAGCATCTCAATAGCAGCACGAGCACCTAAGTAAGATCCTCCAATACCAATAACAATTAATACATCTGAATCAGATTTAATTTTTTCTGCACTTTTTTGAATGCGTGCAAATTCTTCTTTGTCATACTCCGTAGGAAGGTCTACCCATCCTAAAAAGTCGTTCCCAGCACCTGTTTTTTCATGAATTGAATGGTGAGCTACTTTCACGGCATCACGTAAGTATGTAAGTTCATGTTCACCAAAAAATGATAACGCGTTTGAATAATCAAAACGAACATGTGTCATAGTCTGTTCCTCCATTAAAATATCTTTATTTTCCACTTTATCGAAACTGTTAGCTGAATTCAAGTGAATCCACTTACAATTTGACACAATCATTATAGTTTGTTGAAACTGCAATCATTGTATGTACCCTTTTATTTAACGATAAATTCAGTTATGAAGTCAACTAATGTTCTTTGATTACAGAACGTAATTCATGCACGATGACGCAAATAATAAGCAAATAAAAAACGACTAAAGAGTGGCCTTCAATCGTTTTTTATTTGCTTACCGGATGGTGCAATATAGTTCATTTCACCTATCTTTACATATTGTCTCGGTTTATAAGAGGCTTTTAACAGGGAAGAGTCTATTGATCTGGAATTTTCAGCTTCACTTTTAGAAGTGATTAGCATCCCGTTTTCTTCTTTCATTTCCAAGTGATTATTCAGTACAAATCCACTCATACATAGTGCGGTAAAAATGAGAAAACTGATGGCTATTTGTTTCCTATACATTTCCATCACCTCACTCTTAGAGTGACAATTTCGCATGATTTTTATACGTCGAAAAAAATTTTTTTATGTTTTTTTTATGGATTTTGTGACGAGTTTCTATTTATTTAATAAGCCTTGAAAATTCTGCTGATACTAAGAATTAGCATGGATGCATGCATAATTAAATTATTATATAATCGGTTACAGAATTGAATATCACAAGGAGGTTTGTCTTTTGTCGTGGTTGCACTTGGTGATTTTATCGCCTTTTTTATTAGCCTTTTTTGTCCCGCTTCTGTATAAGAAATTCCAGCGTATTCATACAGGGTGGTTCGTTTTACCTCTTCCACTTGTGTTGTTCATTTATTTCACACAATATATCAGTGGTGTTTCTAAGGGGGAAACATATCTACATTCAATGAAATGGATACCTAGTCTGGGCATTAACTTTGATGCTTATGTGGATGGACTCGGTCTTCTATTTTCTCTGTTAATCACCGGAATTGGGACACTTGTTATTCTTTACTCCATTTATTATCTTTCTAAGACAAAAGAAGCGCTGCATTCGTTTTATGTCTATTTGCTTCTTTTTATGGGATCTATGCTAGGAGTTGTATTATCAGACAATTTAATGAGTCTTTACAGCTTTTGGGAATTAACAAGCCTTTCATCTTTTTTATTGATTGGTTATTGGTACAAACGAGAGAAATCTCAATACGGAGCCTTAAAATCTATGCTCATTACCGTATTCGGAGGACTTTCCCTATTAGCAGGAATTGTGCTTTTATACGTCATGACAGGTACTTTCAGCATACGCGAAATTATCTCAAACGTAGATGTGGTCACATCAAGTCATCTATTTATTCCAGCTCTAGTCCTCATTTTATTAGGGGCCTTTACAAAATCTGCTCAGTTTCCTTTTCATATTTGGCTGCCAGATGCAATGGAAGCTCCAACCCCAGTGAGTGCATACCTTCATTCAGCTACAATGGTAAAAGCGGGAATTTATCTTTTAGCAAGACTCAGCCCTGTTTTTGCTATAAGCGCCACTTGGTTTTTTGTTATTTCAATCACAGGACTAATTACACTGTTTTGGGGCTCGTTTTCAGCAGTAAAGCAACAAGACTTGAAAGGGATTTTAGCTTTTTCAACAATTAGTCAGCTTGGGATGATTATGTCACTTATAGGAGTAGGTAGCGCAGCTATTCACTATGATTTTTTAGACGATAATATCTACTTAGTGGCTCTTACTGCAGCGGTTTTCCATTTGATTAACCACGCTACCTTCAAAGGCAGCTTGTTTATGGTAGTAGGCATTGTCGATCATGAAACAGGCACGCGTGACATTAGAAAGTTAGGCGGGTTAATGAGCTTCATGCCTGTGACATTTACCATTGCTATCATCGGGGGATTTTCAATGGCAGGTCTCCCTCCCTTTAACGGATTTTTAAGTAAAGAGATGTTTTTTACAGGCATGGTAAACGTGACAAAAATGGATATGTATAGCATGCAGACGTGGGGAATTTTGCTGCCTATCATCGCTTGGGTGGGAAGTATTTTCACTTTCGTCTATAGTATGATTCTTGTCTTTAAAACCTTTACAGGCAAATACCAGCCCGAAAAGTTGGAGAAGAAGCCGCATGAAGCACCAGTAGGCATGCTTATTTCACCTGTTATTTTAGCATCGCTGGTTGTTATTTTTGGCTTTGCTCCTAATTTATTAGAATCAACCCTTATTGAGCCAACAATGGCCTCTATCGCACCTAGCCTGCTAGCTGAAGGTAAAGAATATCAAGTGCATATTAAATTTTGGCACGGCTTTACGCCAGAATTATTTATGACGCTAGGGGTCATCACATTTGGTGTTTTGTTATTTATGACGCTTCAAAAGTGGTCAAAAATTTATACACGATTTCCTTCTTCTTTAACGCTTAACAACGGATATAATTATGGCATTAAAGGGATGGAAAAAGGCTCAACACGTATCATGAAAACATTAATGACAGGATTTATTAGAGACTATCTTTTAATTATTTTTACTTTCATAGGCATTTTAATTCTCGTAACGCTCTTTTCTCAGAATGCCTTTGCGATTGATCTAAAAGATACTGCTTCTATCGGCGTTTATGAAGCCATACTAGCAGTTGTAATGGTTGCGGCTACTATTACAACTTTATTGGCAAAATCACGCCTCACAGCCATTATTTCGCTGGGAGTTGTCGGGTATACGCTTTCTTTATTTTTCGTATTATTCCGTGCTCCTGACTTAGCTTTGACTCAATTAGTTATTGAAACTGTATCAGTATCACTGTTTTTACTATGTTTCTACTACTTGCCGGAGTTTCGGAAGCGAAAAGTAAGGGTGAAGTTTCAACTGCCAAACTTACTGGTTGCCCTTCTTGTAGGAACGACCGTTACATTGCTTGGCATATCAGCAAACAGTACAAAACTATTTGAATCGATTTCACATTACTTTATTGAAAACAGTTATGAAAAAGCAGGCGGCGAAAACATGGTGAATGTGATTCTTGTTGACTTCCGCGGATTTGATACATTATTTGAAATTACCGTACTTTGTATAGCAGCTCTTGCTATCTATGGCATGATTCGTCTTCGGTTAACAAAGGAGGAAGAAGAGTGAAAAAAAATGATTTGATACTACAAACCACAACGAAAGTAGTCACATTCATTATTATCATTTTTGCCATTCATCTTTTCTTTGCAGGTCATTATACACCTGGAGGAGGGTTTGTTGGGGGACTTACTACCTCAGCTGCCCTTGTATTACTACTGCTGGCTTTCGATATAAAAACCGTATCGAAAGTCATCCCATTTGATTATAAGAAGGTTGCGGCTTCCGGCCTACTGCTAGCTATTTTAACCGGGCTGGGATCATTTATTTTCAAAGTTCCCTTTCTCACTCACACGTACAGCTACTTTAACCTTCCCCTTCTCGGGAAAACATCTTTAGCTACCGTTGTACTGTTTGATTTAGGCGTATATCTAGTAGTTGTTGGTGTTACGATGACCATTATTCAAACGATTGGAGAGAGTGAATAGTGGAAATATTAATGTCCATAGTGGCAGGGATTCTATTCACTGCCGCTGTATATCTCATGTTATCCCGCAGTTTACTGCGAATTATTATTGGAACAGGCTTATTAAGCCACGGTGTTCACCTGTTGATTTTAACGATGGGCGGATTAAAAGGGGGGAGTGTTCCCCTTCTGGGAGAAAAGGCTTCTTCTTATACAGATCCTTTACCTCAAGCACTAATTTTAACTGCCATTGTCATAAGCTTTGGCGTCACTTCTTTTTTCCTTGTACTAGCTTACAGGGCTTATCAAGAACTCGGAACAGACGATATGGACAAGTTAAGGGGAAATGAACATGACGAGTAATTTTGTAATTATCCCACTGCTTATCCCGTTTGTTGTAGGTGTTGTGCTCATTTTTTTCAAAGACAATATTAAACTTCAAAGGATAATCAGTGTTTTATCATTAATCACCACCACTGCTTTTGCTGCATATTTAGTACAGTTGGTTCAATCAAAAGGTGTTTTAACTCACGAGCTTGGGAACTGGAAACCTCCTTTTGGAATTATTCTAGTAGCGGACATGTTCGCGACCCTTCTCGTACTTACTGCTAGTGTGGTAACACTATGCTGCGTTCTTTTTGCCTTTCAAACAATTGGGGAAAAGCGTGAACGCTTTTACTTTTATTCATTTGTACAATTTTTATTAGTAGGCGTATTCGGTGCCTTCTTAACAGGTGATATCTTTAACTTATTTGTCTTTTTTGAAGTCATGCTTATGTCTTCGTACGCTCTTATTGTAATTGGCGGTACAAAAGCACAGCTTCGAGAGTCTCTTAAGTATATTTTAGTCAATGTCATTTCATCCGCTTTGTTTGTCATTGCCGTTGCTTATTTATATGCCGTAACAGGAACTCTCAACATGGCGGACCTTTCACAGCGAATTGCTGAGGCGAACCAGCCGGGGATTTTAACAACCATTGGCATGCTTTTATTTATCGTCTTTGCCTTAAAAGCAGCTTTATTTCCAATGTATTTCTGGCTTCCAGGTTCATATAGTGCGCCTCCACCCGTGATCATCGGGTTGTTTGGTGCTTTGCTCACAAAAGTAGGCGTTTATTCGATTTTCAGGACTTTCACTTTACTGTTTTACCATCATCCTGAATTCACTCATCAAATTATCGGCTACGTTGCGCTTTTGACTATCGTTGTTGGTGCAGTAGGCGCCATTGCTTATTCGGATGTGAATAAAATTTTAATTTATAACATTATTATTGCTGTCGGAGTCATTGTCTACGGTGTAACTTTAACAACAAAAGCAGGTTTTGAAGGAGCCATTTATTATTTAATTCACGACATGATTATTAAAGCAGCTCTCTTCCTTCTTGCTGGAAGCATCATTCGAATAACTGGAACAACAAAATTAAAGAAAATGGGTGGGTTAATTAAAGACTATCCGCTGCTTGGCTGGATGTTTTTTATCGCTACTATTTCGTTGGCAGGAATTCCTCCCCTAAGCGGCTTTATTGGAAAATTCCTTTTAGTTCAGGGCGGCTTAGAATCAGAGAGCTACACGTTTGTAGGAGTTTTACTAGTTTCAAGCCTGCTTGTTTTATATTCTGCCATTAAGATTTTCATGAGCTGCTTCTGGGGTGAACCTAAGCTTTCTTCTGAGCATGAAAAAGTATCCCTTAAAGGTATTCTATACCCATCCGCTATCTTACTTGCTGTTTCTGTCTTTTTAGGACTAGGTGCAGAAGCTGTTATTCCTTATGTGTCAACAGCCGCTCAAACGCTTATGGATCCTTCAATTTATATCCAATCGGTGTTAAAGGAGTAGATCTGCATGTCATTTCAACTATTATTAAACGTAATCATTGCATTCACATGGATGTTTTTGAGAGGGATTTGGACACTCCCTTCCTTTATTATAGGTTTTTTCTGGGGAGCGGTACTGCTGTTTGTTTTCCGCCGTTTTTTTCACAGGCGTTTTTACTTGCATAAAGTGTGTGCGATTATTAAGCTGCTGTTTATTTTCATACGAGAATTATTCAAAGCCAATATTGCAGTTACTAAAGACGTATTGCGCCCTAAATTAAATATTCAGCCAGCCATCTTTGCAATGCCAACCCGTCTGGAGAGTGAATGGGAAATTACCATTCTTTCTCTTTTAATTACGCTAACGCCAGGCACACTAGTGATGGATGTGTCAGATGATAATTCTACTATCTATATTCATGCAATCAATACAGACGATATTGATGACATTATTACAGATATTCAGCAAACATTCGAAAAAGCTATTATGGAGGTGAGTCGTTAAATGCTCGATATTTTTTTAAACGTTTCGCTCATTCTCATTTCTGCTTCAACTATTGGGTTTGTTTATCGAGTGGTAAAAGGTCCGTCAACTGCTGATCGAGCAATGGCCCTTGATGCTATCGGAATTAACATCATTGCTATCACGGCCATCATCTCGATTATTTTTCGAACCCAGGCTTTTTTCGAAGTCATTTTACTGCTAGGTATCATAGCCTTTGTAGGTACCGTTGCTTTTTCTAAGTTTTTAGAGAAAGGAGAAGTGATTGAATATGAACGTGATCAGTGAAATCATTGTAGGAGCTTTGGTACTAATAGGGTCTCTTCTGACAGTTGTGACTATGATTGGGCTTATTCGCTTGCCTGATACGTATACAAGAAGCCACGCTGCCTCCAAAAGTGCTACCTTAGGCGTCCTGTTTATATTAGTGGGCTGCTTACTCTACTTTTGGATTGACACTGGCCATATTAGTGCACGGTTAATTTTAGCGATTGTCTTTGTGTTTATCACCTCTCCTATTGCTGGGCATTTACTAGGAAGAGCGGCTTATTACAGCGGAGTTCCTCTTTCTGATAAAACCGTTCGGGATGATTTGAAAACCAAACAGCAGAAAAAGCTTACCCATCATGAATAGAAAAAAACGCCGTGCGGTTTGCACGGCGTTTTTTATCGAGAATCTTATAAAGAAGCGCGTAGGATTGCTAGTACATCTTCTTTGTTTAATTTTTTAAATTTACCAAATTCACCTTTAGCCATCGCACGATCAGCCATAAGATCTAATTTGTCTTCACCAATATCATAATCAGCTAAGCGAGTTGGTGCACCTAGGCTTGACCAGAATTCGCGAAGCTTATCAACACCTTCAAGTGCTACTTCTTTATCCGTCTTGCCTTCCGTATCTACGTTAAATACGCGTACAGCTACTTGCTTGAAGCGATCTACATTCTCATCCATTACGTGTTTCATCCAGTTCGGGAATAAAATTGCGAGTCCACCCGCATGTGGAATGTCATATACAGCTGATACCGCATGCTCAATATTGTGAGTAGCCCAATCGCCTTGGTGTCCCATTTGTAACATACCGTTTAATGCGATGGTACCATTGTATAAAATCGTTTCACGTAACTCGTAGTTCTCTAAGTCGTTTAATAATTTTGGTCCCGTTTCAATAACCGTTTGCAGTACTCCTTCACACATGCGATCTTGAAGCGGCGTATTTGTTGCAGCATGGAAATATTGTTCAAATACGTGGCTCATCATGTCAACCATGCCATAAACTGTTTGATTTTTTGGTACAGTAAATGTATTAACTGGATCTAAAATAGAGAATTGAGGGAATGTTGCCGGACTGCCCCAGCCGTATTTTTCTTGTGTTTCCCAATTTGTAATAACAGAACCAGCATTCATTTCTGAACCTGTTGCTGCTAATGTCAGCACTGTTCCAAATGGAAGAGCTTCAGCTGCGAATGCGTCGCGGTTAATGATGTCCCATACGTCTCCATCATATTTTGCGCCTGCTGCGATTGCTTTTGTACAATCGATTACGCTTCCTCCACCAACTGCAAGTAAAAATTCAATACCGTTTTCTTTACAAATATCGATTCCTTTGCGAACAGTTGTCAGACGAGGATTCGGCTCTACTCCCGCTAACTCATGTACTTCTGCATTCATATCATTCAGTACATCCATTACTTGATCGTATAAACCGCTGCGTTTTACGCTTCCTCCGCCGTATACTAATAATATCTTTTTACCAAAGCGACTTGCTTCTGTTTTTAATTGCTCTAATTGACCTTTACCAAAAATTAATTTTGTAGGATTATAAAATGTAAAATTGTTCACTATAAACTCCTCCTTACGAGCTTGATTACATGCATCATTATGAAGAACAACTTTTTGATTGTAAAGAAAATTGACTTCCTAAAGATTATTCCCTGTTGACTAGACGCTCACCCCATCCAAATCAACGTTTATTTGTCTGTATCTTCCAAAAGTAAATATGCATATTTCCCTCGAAAAAAAGCAGGCTAATAAGTGAACTACAAAACAAGGAGGGTTCATCATGAGTGGTATTCAACGTATTGCGCTCGTATTAACGATTATTGGAGCAATTAACTGGGGACTTATTGGCTTTTTTCAATTTGATTTAGTAGCAGCAATCTTCGGCGGTCAAACATCTGCTTTCTCCCGCATTATTTATGGATTGGTTGGAATCGCAGGACTGATTAACCTAGGTCTATTATTTAAACCTTCTGCTGAAGTAGAGCGTACAGAACCTAGAACGGAACATTAAAAAAAGAAGGATAGCTAAGCTATCCTTCTTTTTTTCTTATTTCTTAATTAGATCTTCGCGGTTTGATTGCTCAATCCACTCTTCTAATTTTTCTTTTAATGTGTTGAATCCTTGAGTAGATTCAGTGTGAACTGTTGCTTGACCTTGACGCTTTTTAGCAGGTTTTTTAGGTGCAGAAGCTTCAGTTTTTTCTGGAGCTGGCTCAGTCGCACGAATAGATAAACCAATTTTACCAGTTGACTCATCAACAGATAAAACTTTAACGTTTACTTCGTCTCCTACTGATAAATGTTCGTTAATATCTTTAACGAAGCCATGTTTCACTTCTGAGATATGAACTAATCCTTGAGTTTCTTCATTTAATGCAACGAATGCACCGTATGGTTGAATTCCTGTTACTTTACCTTTTGTAACAGTACCGATTTCAAATTTTGACATATAAACACTCCTAGATACCTTATTATTTTCACCATTATAGCCAATTTAAAATTATAGCACAGTTCATAGATTGAATCAAAAAGTAGTTATACTATATTTATTATTTACCAATTTCGTCACAAATATAAACTAACACTACATTTCATCATAGCAAAAAAGATATTATATCAAACCGCCTATACGATATGACATAATATCTTATTTTTATTATAACTTATTTTCAACAAAACGGCTAATCCGTTTTATGGATTCTTCTAATGATTCCATTGAAGAAGCGTATGAACAGCGAATATGTCCCTCTCCGCCTTTTCCAAATACATTGCCCGGCACCACGGCTACTCGCTCTTCAAGCAAAAGCTGCTCAGCGAATTCTTCCGATGACAATCCAGTTTTCTTGATAGACGGGAACACATAAAACGCTCCTCCGGGAGAATGGCATTCCAGACCAATTTGATTTAATGACTTCACCATATAGTTCCGTCTTCTGCGATAGCTTTTTCTCATCTCTTCTACGTCATGCTGCCCATTTTGTAGTGCTTCAATTGCTCCATATTGTGCCATGGTAGGCGCACACATCATTGTATACTGATGAATTTTCAGCATTGCTTTAGCAATCTCAGTTGGTGCACATATGTACCCAAGACGCCATCCAGTCATGGCAAATCCTTTAGAAAAGCCAGAAATAATAATGGTTCGTTCTTTCATTCCTTCTAAAGAAGCAATAGATGTAAATTCTTCATCATATGTTAATTCTGCATATATTTCATCCGTGATAACAAGCAAGTCATGCTTGATCACAATATCTGCAATAGCCTGCAGCTCTTCTTTAGATAGTGAGCTTCCTGTTGGATTATTAGGAGAGCATAAAAGAAGAGCTTTCGTGTTGCTTGTAATGACTTCTTCAATCTGTCTAGGCTGCAGCTTAAACTCTGTTTCTGCCGTTGTTTCAATTGCCACAGGAACTCCTCCTGCTAGCGAAATTAACGGGCTGTAAGACACAAAGTTTGGCTCCACGACAATAATCTCATCTTCAGGGTTAATCAAAGCCCTCATTGTAATGTCTAAAGCCTGACTTCCTCCAACGGTCACAATAATATCATCTTTATAATCATACGAGACGTTAAAGTTTCTTTTCATATACTTCATAATTTCAAAGCGGAGCTCTAAAAGCCCCGCATTTGCTGTATAAGAGGTATATCCTCTTTCCAACGATAAAATACTCGCTTCTCGAACAGCCCAAGATGTGACAAAATCAGGTTCACCTACTCCAAGAGAAATAACGTTATCCATACTTGCTGCTAAATCAAAAAAGCGGCGAATACCTGAAGGTTTCAGCTGTTGTACAGTTGTTGACAAGCGCTCTTTCATTACGGAGACACCACGATTCTGCGATCTTCATCGCCTTGGTCGTAGATGGTACCATCGTGCTTGTATTTTTTCATGATAAAGTGAGTCGTTGTAGATAAAACAGAGTCTAGCGTAGAAAGCTTTTCAGAAACAAAAAATGCTACTTCAGACATTGATTTTTCTTCAATAATAACAGACAAATCATATGCTCCTGACATTAGGTACACGGATTTCACTTCTTGAAAACGATAGATGCGCTCCGCAATCTCATCAAAGCCTACTCCTCGCTTTGGTGCAACTTTTACATCTATCATAGCCGTGACGCCCTCATGTCCATCTACTCGTCTCCAGTTAATATCAGCTGAATATTGCACAATTACTTTTTCTCTCTCTAGCTTTTTAACAATATTAGAGGTTTCTTCAAACGTTAAATCCACCATTTTTGAAATACTATCTATCGAAATACGGCTATTTTTTTCTAGAATTTCTAAAATTTCTAACTCTTTCTCTTCTAAGAACACCGCGTTCCCCTCCTACACCGATTAAATTTTTTCACTTTTTCCATTATATCAAATTTAAACACATCTTTAATGTGAAATCTATACCGTTAATTGAGTTTCATTTTATAGATTGCTGGAAATTAGGACAGACTAGAAAAAAAAGATGGAGTGAACCAAATTGACTGAATCTAAAATTACTTGCCACCAGCGTACTTTTAATGGAGTCAATGTGTACTACGAATGCCATAACTATCACCCTGATAAACCAGCTATTGTATTTATTCACGGCTTTTTATCATCCAGTTTTAGCTTTCGGCGTTTAATTCCTTTATTTGAAGACACGTTTTCTATCATTACGCTGGACCTTCCGCCATTTGGGCGAAGTGAAAAATCGTTAACCTTTCATTACTCGTATAAAAACTTAGCCAGAATTGTGATCGAGTTAATTGAATATTTAAAATTAAAGGATGTTGTACTATCGGGACACTCAATGGGGGGACAAGTTTGTTTAAACGTAGCCAAGTTAAAGCCTTCTTGCGTATCAAAACTAGTTCTTCTGTGCAGCTCAGCTTATTTAGGACCCTCACACTATGGGTTGGTCATGTCTTCTTATGTTCCTTTCTTTTATCTGTGGGTAAAAACGTGGCTGTCTCGCAAAGGTGTATTAGGTAACTTGCAAAATGTCGTATTTGATCATAAGTTAATCGACGAAGAAATGATTGATGGCTATACTGAACCATTTTTGGATGACCGTACGTTTATGGCTTTAACAAGAATGATTCGTGATCGAGAAGGAGACCTATCCTCAAAGGATTTGCAGCACATAAAAAAACCCAGTTTACTCATTTGGGGAGAAGAAGACCGGGTTGTTCCTTTGCATCTCGGACGTAAGTTAAAAGATGATTTAACAGACTCTACCTTTATCTCTTTAAAGGAAATTGGACACCTTTTACCAGAAGAATGTCCCGACATTGTGCAGTCTCATATGGTCGATTTCTTGTACGGTGAAAAAGCCCTGTCTCAATAATGACGGGGCGAGTTCGTATATTGCACACGAGGCGCTAACTTTAATAAAAAATTTATTAGTGGTGCATCAGCAATTTTTTCACTTTCTTTATTGACTTTACAAGTTAACTTCGTTGACAAACGTATTAAAAATAAGCAAACTATTATATTAAAAAAGGGGGTACTTTTATTGTCTACTTATTCTTTTGATCAATTAATTAACCGTACAGGTACGCAGTCCGTAAAGTGGGACAAAACTGATCTTGTTTTTGGAGCAAAAGATGTTCTGCCTTTTTGGGTAGCTGATATGGATTTCCAAGCGCCGCCTAATGTTCTTCAAACCATTAATGAGCGTGTCAAACACGGTATTTTCGGCTACACTTCCCCTACTGAATCTACGGCAAATGCTTTGTCATCTTGGGTAGAAAAAAAGCATCAGTGGACCATTGATCATGAATGGATTACATACAGTCCAGGAGTTGTATTTGCCCTGAGTATGGCTATTCAAGCATTTACGGAACCCGGAGATTCAATTTTAATTCAGCCTCCAGTCTATACTCCATTTTTTAACATGATAAAGGTAAATGATCGAGAAGTTGTTGAAAATCCATTAAAACTTGCAGGCGATAAATACGAAATTGATTTTGCAGATTTAGAGCAAAAATTTGCAGAAGGCGTAAAATTAATGATTCTTTGCAGCCCTCATAATCCAGTAGGACGCGTGTGGACAAAAGAAGAACTGAAGAAGCTTGCCGATCTTTGTGAAAAATACAATGTATTAATTGTTTCAGATGAAATCCATTCTGATCTAATTTACCAGCCTTATAAACACATTCCCATTAGCATGGTGAGTGAAGATGCAGCCAATCGAACCATTACGTGTATGGCCCCTAGCAAAACATTTAATATACCGGGACTTCAAGCTTCAGCTATTATTATTCCAAACGAGAAACTGCGCACACAGTATGTTCAACAACAGCAAAAACAAGGGTTTTCTAATTTAAACACATTCGGAATAATTGGGTTAGAGGCGGCTTACAGTGAAGGTGAGGAGTGGCTAGAAGCACTGCTTGTGTATCTAAAGAAAAATGTAGATCTAGTGACGCGTTTTATAAGTGAAAACTTGCCTGAACTGCGAGTGGTTCAGCCTGAAGGAACTTATTTACTATGGATTGACTGCAACAAGCTGCACTTATCAGAAGAAGAATTACATGAACGCTTATTAGAAAAAGGTAAAATTGCCGTAGAAAAAGGCGAAAAATACAGTTCCACATATGGAAAAGGTTTTATCCGCTTGAACATTGGCTGTTCACATGAACAGCTTCAAGAAGGATTAAATCGCTTAAAAGTAGCTTTAACGTAAAAAACAGCGTTCTTTCTCACGAAAGAACGCTGTTTTTAATGTTTTTTTGAAATAACTCCGCAGGCGATTCGCTTGCCAGAATTACCTGATGGCTCTGTCATTCCGTCATCACCTTGTTCGGTAATAACAAGGGATGAACCATCCATACGCTTAACGAGCGATGTCTTTCCTTCTTTTAACGTGACTTGAGGAACCATATCTGTTCCTGTATACGTTTGATCGTCTTCTACCACAATATTTTTCATATCGCCTAAATGCGGTCCTTTTGGATTTAACAGTCCGTGTTTCTTTTTATCAGGATCAAGGTGATTGCCCGCACTTTTAAAGTTAGGAGCTTTGCAAATTCCCATTTCATGAATATGTACGCCGTGTTCGCCAGGTGGAAGTCCGCTTAAATTGTACGTAAACTCAATTCCATCGGCCTGTTCTTTCAACTTGACTGTACCGATGCTATCTCCATCTGCGTTATAGACTTTGACTTCTTTATTGGATATTTCTTTTTCCATACACCCCGTTAACAAGAAAAAAGGCACGGTTCCAATGAGTAGTAGTTTTTTCATGTTGCCCTCCAATCGCATATGCACTAGCGAAAGTTTTAGATGTCTTTCCATAGATTGTCCAGCAACATATTATTTTAAACGCTTACATTTTATTTGCATTTCATTACAGTGATTTCTTATTATCCTGTTCTTTTAGCTTTGCTTCTAACTCCTTCGTTTTTTCTTCTTCTTTTTTCGAAATCTTAATGATTAAACGCCATACTGCAACTGCTGCTAGTACAAAAATCGCCATAGTAGCAAAAGCAGGAATATATTCTGTTTTATCTTCCGGAAAATAGAGCAAAAACATTAAATACATCATGTACAACATCCTTTCATAGAAACGGTAGTGGGTTTTGATTTATACTGTTTATAACAAACACTTTACTTAAAGGAGATCTGGCAATATGACATTTACAATTGGTCAAACCGTTACGGCACTTTATAAAACCGGGAAATATATCGGTGAAATTACACAAGTTCGAGATCTGCATTATGTTGTACGAATTCAAGCTGTGTTGAAGCATCCAGAACAAGGTGACTTACATAATCCTGGACAAGTGGACGTACCTTTTTTTCACGAGCGAAAAGCACTTGCGTTTCGAGAGCAGGCCAACATTCCTCAAAAAATGGTTCATCTCTATGAAGACAGCGTTCCTGATTATAAAGATTCACTAGAAAAAGCCCTTGAATTAAAGATAGCTGAACAACAAGGCAAAGATGGCGCTTTTGCTCAAGCAAGTATTGCCTGTTTAGAAGAGTTAAAAAAAGAGTACGGTATTCATTAAGCAAAAAGCCAAATTCACATAGAAGTGATTTGGCTTTTATAATGCAAATTTATTTAATACTTTTGAGAAATCGATTCGATCTCCTATGGTCGTTGGCTCCGGCTTTTGAAGGTACCTCTTATCTTTTTCTACAAGCTTAAAGATGTTGAGTGTCGTCATCGCATCATCAAGCGCGCAGTGGTGCTTTCCGGTTCCTTCTTTACCATACTCTTGCACAGCTTTCCAAAGGCCGGTTTGATTTTGATCTCCAAAAAAGCGTTTATACTCCATCGAAAGATCAATTTCTTTACCTGTAAAAGGAAACGGCACCTTATTTTTTTGACAGCACTGCCTTAATACTTTCATATCCATGTTCCCCCACGTAATAATCGTGCTGTTTTTATACATGCCCAGTCGCTGTACAAGCTGCTCTAGCGTGATTCCTTCATTTACTTGATTTTGTTCGATATGGAGAAATGATTTACAGCGCTCAGTCAATTTTGTAAAGTGTGTAGGCTGTACGTAAGAGGAGAAACGATCAATGATTTCTTGATTTTTAACAAACACCAAACCAACTTCAATGATTTCCGGAAAAAAGCCTTTTGGAAAACCTTTATACTCTGGCATTGTAAATTCAAAATCAATGAATAAATACTGAGAGTTCTTATCCAATATTATCACCCCTTTGTAAAATAAACCGCCCTACTATATTAATGCTATTATAGCACGATTGAACAATCGGAAGGTCTATTTTCTGTTCTTATTTTTAATATTATGAATATTCTAGTTGCTGAATAAAAAGAATACTTTACTACTACTATATTCTAGAGCATGTCTCTATGCGCAGGGTAACTGTCACGAATAGACATAATTTCGCTTCTTTTTTTTACCTATTTTTTCACTTTTTTATGTATCCGCTCTTCCAAATTCTCTTTAAGCTCTCACATCAGTGTGTGAGGTGGCTCTTTCTGACTCCAAAAGCATACCTCACACCTTTTAGACTAAGCCTTTCTTATATTTAAGCTTTAGGCAGAATAGCAAGCGTGCAACGGGATATACAGATTAAATTCTCTTCTTCATCTTGAATTTTCACTTCCCAAACCGCTGTTTTTTTTCCTTTATGTAAAGGAACGCCTATAGCTGTAACGATTCCGTCTTTTTTCCCTTTGATATGATTGGCATTGATTTCTAAACCTACACAGATTTCTTTTTCAATATCTACACTTTTAATAGCACCTAGACTAGCCACAGTTTCGGCTAAAGCCACCGATGCTCCTCCGTGTAAAAGCCCGAATGGCTGACGCGTTCGCTCATCAACAGGCATCGTCGCTTCCACTCTTTGTTCACTTGCGCTAATAATCTCAATTCCTATTGCTTCTAACAGCGTATCTTTTGTTTTCATATCCATACCTCCCTTTGTATCTAGTATACAATAACGGTTTTGCTACAACATATACGAACCCTCTACATATACATAATAAAAATCCGTTTTTTAGGAGGATTCTTATATGAAACCATTTGCTCCCTTGTCTTACTATTGGCCATCGTACTACATGCCTCACCCTTATACATACAGGGTACCTAACTTACCTGAGGCGGACATCGCGACATTTCAGCAATCTCTTAAAGTTATTCCCTCTACCATGCAAAGCGCTACTATCTTTATTCAAAGAGCTAATGCTTCGCCAAATTTAATAAAAAAAATAAAAGCTGCTGCTCAAGAATCCAAAATGAATGAAGTAAAAAAACTCATTCTTTCCACTGGTGTTAAGACCAAAATCGATGTTTTTTATACACCAGACTATATTAAAATTACGTTTATTCATCCCGATAACCAATTTGACTGCTGTCACGTATCGTTAAATATTAAATGGTAAAATACAAGGAAAAAAGTCTTATTTTCTTCAAAAAAAGATGTACATGTTGTTTTGTTTCGAATATTATAATACATGCCATTTTTGGATGTAAAAACAAATTACACGATAATTGTATTTAGAATATAAATATGATATTGTATTTGGAAATATATTTTTTCTTTAGGAGGGATGACATGATGAGACATGTTACGCTAGTAGAAATTTTCACGCATCCTATCGCTCAAAAATATTTAACTCGCTCTGGCGTTGCGCATGCTGTATCCGTCGCCTATCATGCGTTTCGTCTATCTGTACAGCATAATGTAAATCCTGATTTAGCTACAAAAGCAGCGTTGCTTCATGATATTGGCCACTACGAATGGTACACAAATGGTCAGTGGGATTATGAGAAGTATCGCCAAAATGATATTCACGCTATTAAAGGTGCTGAACGTGCACATAAATTACTCATTCGTTTAGGTGAGGAACCTCAGGCGGCAAAAGAAATTGCCTTAGCTATTTTACTACACACAGACTCATATTTGCCTGAAGGAACCATTCAACAACGCCCTCTTCAAAAAGTAGTCAAACTTGCTGATGAAGCTGATGAAGAGCCAGGCGGCAAACATCATTACCGTGAAATGGAATATAATCTGGCTGTAAAGAAAATTAAGGAGCTTGATAAGAAAGTGCTTGAACTTCTACATTCCAACCAATTTAAACAGTTAGGCTGACAGGATTAACTCCTTTCATAAGAGTTAATCCTTTTTATTATTTCTCCTCATAATTCCCTGCAAATTACTTATACTACTTATTGATTCTCATTTTTGGTTAGTTAGGAGGAAGAAGAATGTCTAAAAACGCTAGAGGTTACGTGCAAGATTCTTGCACATCATTAAATCAGGCAAAAGCAAGCCTTGAACAAGCTCTTCAAACAGTAGAGAAAGATTCAAATCGTGAACGTATTGAACAATCTCTTCAGGCTGTAGAGCAAGCATTAGGAGCTTGTGACAGCACTGCTTCTACTCTTTCTCAAGCATGAAAAAAAGCAGCCGGTTTTGATCGGCTGCTTTCTTTCATTATAGGCCCTCTATTTACAAGATAACTGAGGCAATCCACCCAAAAATAATGAGTGGGATGTTATAGTGAAGAAAAGTTGGTACACACGTATCCCAAATATGATCATGTTGACGATCGACTGCTAATCCAGATGTTGGTCCAAGCGTACTGTCTGAAGCTGGTGAACCAGCGTCTCCAAGGGCTCCCGCTGTACCAACAATACAAATCGTTGCCATTGGGCTCATACCAAGTTCTAAGCAAAGAGGAACAAAAATCGTCGCGATAATTGGAATGGTAGAGAAAGAAGAACCAATGCCCATTGTGACTAAAAGCCCGATGACAAGCATAAGAAATGCACCGAGCATTTGGTTTCCACCAATAAGAGCAACAGAACCTTTTACAAGCGCTTCTACATCTCCAGTTTCTTGAAGAACTTTTGCAAAACCAGAGGCTGACAGCATAACAAATCCGATGAAAGCCATCATTCTCATTCCGTTCGTTAATACTGGATCTGCTTCGTTCCACTTCAAAGCCCCGCTGAAGTAAACGACAACAATCCCTGCAAGCGCTCCGAAAATCATAGAATCTACTAAGAGCTGCACAGTTAAAGCCGCTACAATCGCAAGTAAAGCTACTATAATTCCTCTTGTTGTGTAACCTGTACGCTCCTCTGCGCCTTGATCAATGTCAATGTCTTCATAACTGCGCGGCTTGCGGTACGAAATAAACACAGCAAACAATAAGCCCGCTACCATTCCTAAAGCTGGAAGAGCCATCGCCGCGGTAATATCTCCTTTATTAATTGTTAATCCACTTTCTTTGATGTTAGTAAATAAAATGTCGTGATAAATCTTACCGAATCCTGCCGGCAAATACATATAAGGTGTAACCAGTCCAAATGTAATCACTGTTGCGACTAATCGACGATCGATTTTCAACTGATTAAATACTTTTAATAGAGGTGGAATTAAAAGCGGAATAAATGCAATGTGAACCGGAATAACGTTTTGAGAAAAACATGAAATAATAAGGATGATCAACAAAATTAGTACTTTTGACAGTGACTTCTTTTTCGTTTCTCCTTCTTTCCCTACTATTTTTAACGCTAGCTGAACAACGGCATCAGGCAGCCCTGTCCGCGAAACAGCCATTGCAAATCCTCCAAGCAAAGCATAGCTTAATGCAACAGAAGCACTGTTTCCAAGACCATCTGTGTATATACTTACTGTATCTGTGAGGCTGATACCGCCAACAAGTCCTCCAACTAGCGCTCCGACTGCTAAAGAAAAGACAACGTTGATACGCAATAAGCTCAAAATCAGCATCACGAGCACAGCTATTAATACTGCATTCATTTTGAAACCTCCATTTTCTTTTTTACTTTATCTCATTAAAACATTAGAGAGATAAACAACATGTTCATTATATTAGGTATAGAAAAAAAGTCAATCATCTTACTAAATAAACGTTTGTTTAACTTCTATCCAACCTTAACAATATAAGGATTTTTCTAAATAATTTTTTCTTCCTAAAAAGAAAAAAACATTATGTAAACATATTAAAAAAGAAGCATCATCGATGCTTCTTTTTACGTTTCTTTCTATCCCTATTATATTTTTTCATTAATTGGGTTCAAATGAACAAACCATTGCAGCTAGTGTTCGGACCATCACGCCTGTTGCACCTGAAGGTCCTAACTCATGAGAAGCAGCAGATGTGGCAGTTCCAGCAATATCCAAGTGCACCCATGGTGTTTGTTCTGCAAACTCACCAATAAAGGTTCCTGCCATAATGGCGTGCCCCTCCCGTCCAGGAGAATTATTTAAATCTGCTACCTTACTTCCCCGAACACGCTTTTTGTCTCGTTCTGTAATAGGCAGCTCCCAAATCGGTTCGCCTGTCTCAATGCTCGCTTTCGCTACTTGCTGCAATAAAGCAGAATCATTTGTCATTGCCCCAGTTGTATGTGTACCAAGAGCTACGATTACGCCACCAGTTAACGTCGCCACGTCTACTAAATAGTTTGCTCCGTGGTGTTTGGCATAGGAGATACCGTCAGCTAACGCTAAACGCCCTTCAGCATCTGTATTCAGTACTTCTATTGTCTTTCCATTCATGGCTGTAATTACGTCATCTGGCTTAAAAGCACGCGCGCTAATAACGTTGTCAGTTGATGGAATGACAGCTACTACGTTTTGATGAGGTTTTAATTCTCCAATCGCTTCCATTGCACCAAGAACAGATGCAGCTCCGCCCATATCTGTTTTCATACCTACAATCCCGTCTTTAGATTTAATAGAGTAACCACCTGTGTCAAAGGTAATCCCTTTTCCTACCAACCCAATAACGTCTTCCCATTTTTCTTTTCCTTGATATTTGAGGACAATCATTTTAGGAGGCTCTGCGGAACCTTGATTGACTGCGAGCAACGCGCCCATTCCCAATGTTTCCATCTCTTCTTTTTCTAAAATTTCATATTCAAAACCATATGTATGTGCCATTTCTACTGCATAATTAGCTAAATCTGTAGCCGTTAGCATATTGCTTGGTAAGTTAACAAGGGTGCGCGCTGAGTTTGTTGCTTTTCCATACGTATATCCAACCAAAGCAGATTGTACAACGTCTTTATAAAAAGAAAACAGTTCAATTTTTTCAAGCTGCTTGTCAGGTTCGTTTGATTTCTTTTTGTAGTTTTCAAACTCGTACATAGCAAGCTGTTGAGCTTCTCCTAATAAAGCTGCAGTTTCTTGCTCTGACCACGCTCCTGTATCAAATGTAGAAAAGGCGACCGATGCGTTTGAAATCTTCGCTTCTTTTAACTTTTTAAATAACAGCCCAAAGCTCTCTTTGAGCCCATTTTTCGTTAGCGCTTGCTTTCGTCCGAGTCCCACAAAATAAAGACGTTTTGCTCCTAATTTACCTAGTGTATGAATCGTTGATATACGTTTTTCTTGTACACGTATATCCCCTTCTTTAATCAAATGAATGAGCTGTCCACCTAAAGCTTCATCAATTTCTTTTAGAAGGCCTTCAAACTGTTGATTTTGATTAAATAAACCGATTACGAGCGCTTCTGTTTGGTGATCAACACCAAATGTTTCTACATGCGAAAACATAAAATTCCTCCCTTTTACGTATAGAGATTTTATTTTTATTTATCATCTGCTTTGTTTAATCTATTCAGCAAGTGGAATATATATCATATTCACTACTGTTTTCATCTATATACATATGATAGCAGAAATACAATTTTTAATCACAGTTCAAAAACCTTAGTTTCACACATATACTTTCATCTACCGCTTTTTTCATCATACAGGTTTAGCTTTTCAGACATTTTAAGTTGAGGGAGGACGTCTCAATGGAGTTATTCTCAAATTTTCCACTTTGGAGTTCATTAATCGCTATTTTCTTTGCTCAATTTATTAAGATTCCCCTTTCTTTTGTAGCTACTAAGAAAATAGACGGCAGCTTATTTTTTAGTACGGGAGGCATGCCAAGCTCTCACTCCGCAGCAGTAACTTCCTTAGCAACTGCCATTGGGCTAGCAGAAGGCCTTAAATCCCCTATTTTTGCTCTCTCCGCTATTTTTGCCATTATTGTCATGTTCGATGCTAAAGGAGTAAGAAGACACGCAGGAGAGCAAGCAACGGTTTTAAATCGTTTGGTTGAAGATTTTCAGCGCGCGGTAAAAGAGGCAAAGCTATGGACGACCAATGAAGAAGACGAAAAACAAGTGAAGCTAAAAGAGCTGCTTGGACATAAGCCTATTGAAGTTTTCTTTGGAGCCTTAACAGGGATAGCAGTTGCTTTTGTAACGTATTATGTATGGCCATAAAACATAAGAAAACACATGAAGAATTCTTCATGTGTTTCTCGTTTATTTTACCTGCTGACGAAAAACCTGCATCGATTTCTTTTCATTCAGCATTGTTAACTCTTCTTCAGTTAAGCGGCCGTCCCCTGATTTCACTACATAGACGTTTAATTCTTTTTTACCCCATATGTTGTACACATCGGAAACAGTCTCAAAATATAAATCAAGATGATTGCCTTTAATAGCCCCACCTTTATCTGCTACCACTCCATAGCCATAGCCCGGAATAAACAAGATCGTGCCGATTGGAAATATGGTCAAATCAGCAGCGATGGTTGAATACAAGTCACGTTTTACTTTAACGCCCGAATATGTAATACCATACCCTGGATGATTGGGATTTTTCCCAGTTGATTCATAACCAGCTGTGTAACCCGTCGCCAATACATTCTTAGTTGGATAACGCGACCAATCAAATGCTTCTTCAATCGTCAGACGCTCTTTGTCATTGCTAGCTGCTTCAGCTCTTAGTGGTTTTAGAAATGATGGCAAGAACCTTTCATTCATTAGAGGATGCCCTGTACTGTTTATAAAAGGCATATATTTGATGACTGTGGTTATTGAGACGCCAGTAATTGCTTCATATGTTGTAAACAGCGCTCCGACCAGTAGTAGGCACATAATGAATCGCTTTGCTATTTTTCCAATCATTGTGATTTCCACAACTCCTCTCACGAATCTATTTGTTTCCAACATAAAAACAAATTATTCGTTTGCGAGAAGAATTTACATTTAAAACATTTGGTACCCTCTTGTTCGTAAAGATTTAATGGTAATGCCTGAAGCTAATGCACCTATAAAACCAGCCATTAAAATCGCAATGTCAGCTGTGGCTAAAGATAGCACTTTTGTCCCTAGCTGTTGAAAGGAGTGAGCGGGATGTTGAATGTAATCAACCGCTCTTACATCATCGATAATAAAAATAAAAATCACGGGATAAATAATGGCCATAATCCAAGACATGCGAAGCAGCATATTCAATAAGAAACCGATTCCAAAAAACAAAACAAAAAACAACAAGATGGAGATAATTAGTACAGGCACACTCATTTCCATTGCTTTTCGCCTCCGTTACTCTTTATACTCTCAGTTTACTTAAGAGTAATGAAGGCGTCAATCACAGAAAAGTAAGTTAATACCAAAAAAGCAAAAGGTTTAAAGACCTTTTGCTTTTTGTTTTAAAAGAAATTAAATTTTCCTTTTTTCAATACAAGACCTGCTCCGCCTTGAAGGAAAAGCGAACGATTATCAACAACTTTTTTCATAAAAGATGCGCTTGAACCAAATAGTTTTCGACCATATACAACGCCAATTGCGTCATCATGCCCTAACGAACATACCGTTCCTTTAATATCTGGTTTGAACTCGCTTAATTCTTTTTGCCCTTTCATCAAACGGCTAATATTTTCAGCGCAGGTACCGCCTTGTTGCATAGCGATTTGAGCTGTTGGCGGATAAGGACGTTCTGTTTCAGGGTTAATCATTAGTGAACAATCTCCAATAACAAACACATCTTCATGTCCTGGTGCCAGCAAGCTATTACTTACTTTTACACGTCCGCGCATGTTCTCAAATCCAGCTTTTTCAATCACATGACTGCCTCGAACCCCTGCAGCCCATACAACTGTTGCTGATTTGATTTCTTCTACTTGGTCATCTTTTGATACAATAATTCCTTCTTCTGTACACTCTTTAATCGCTGTTCCGATCTTGAACTCGATTCCTTTTCGTTCTAGTTGTGTTACCGCATATTCTACAAGTTCTGGATCAAAACCTGGTAAAGCCGTAGGCGCTGCTTCTACACAAATAACGCGCACTTTTTCACGCGGAATATCAAACTCTTTGCAAAGCTGAGGGACTCGATTTGCTAATTCTCCCACAAATTCAATGCCGGTAAAGCCAGCACCCCCAACAATAATTGTCAGAAGTTCGTCTCTTTTTTCCACTTCATTGTTGTACGTCGCAAACACATAATCAATATGCTCACGAATTTGACGTGCTGCATTAATGCTCGTAATGGTAAATGCATGTTCTTTTAAACCCTTAATTCCGAAAGTTTCTGCTTCATACCCTAAAGCAACAACTAAATAATCGTACGTTAGCTCACTGTTTTCAAGAAGAACACGCTTTTCATCTAACTTAATATCTACGACCGTGTCTTTGATAAATGTAACCTTATTTGTGTTAATTAAATTTTTAACAGGAACACGAGAGCGATCTTGATGAATTGTACCTGCTGATACTTCATGAAGCCATGTCGTTTCGTAATGGTAATCGTTTTTATTTACTAAAACAATTTCCGCATCGCTAGCACCCAGTTTCTTTTGTAAATTAACAATTGTCATAATGCCGCCATACCCGGCACCCAAAATGACGATTTTAGGCTTTTTCATAGGAATGTCATCCACCTTTTTTAGTTATAGTCACAAGTATGTCTTACAAATATAATGATAAGAGCAATTTTATTTGGTTTGCTTTTTTGTGTTAGTTTGAGCAAGAACGATCATCGCTATCCATTTATTATTCATATAAGAAAAATAATGTGAATCACTTCACGTTCTTTTTTAAAAAAATACATTTTTTCTTTTTCAAAAAAATGTAAGCATAAGTCCTAGCTTGATTTACACAAACATCTTATGCTTTTTTCATCGGTTTTTCAACCCTTCACTTTGTATTTACAAGCTTTTAAATTTTCAATTACTTTCCTGTATACCCAGTTTTATATTTGACCAAAACGTGTGGTTATGTTAATGATTGCAAATACTGATCTTTAAGTTGAGAAAGTTTCTCAAACATTCCAGCGTGTTTTAATGATATTTTATAATTTACTATGCTATCATAAAGTAGAATATGCATTGGCACAGAACAATCTAGAGGTGATTATAAATGAAAGAAGATAAACAAGTATATGATATTACCATCATCGGAGGCGGCCCTACAGGCTTATTTACAGCATTTTATGGCGGTATGCGTCAGGCGAGCGTGAAAATTATTGAAAGCTTACCACAGCTTGGTGGACAGCTTTCTGCTTTATATCCTGAAAAATATATTTATGACGTAGCTGGTTTTCCAAAAGTACGCGCTCAAGAATTAGTCAATAACCTAAAAGAGCAAATGGATCAATTTAAACCTGCAGTTGCGCTAGAGCAAGCAGTAGAAAAGGTAGAAAAACAAGCGGACGGCGTGTTTCGATTAACTACTAATTCTGAAGTCCACTATTCAAAAACAATTATTATTACGGCTGGAAACGGTGCATTTAAGCCCCGTAAAATCGAGCTAGAAAACGCAGAACAGTTCGAGCAAACGAACCTTCATTATTTTGTGGATGATATGAATAAATTCAAAGGCCGCAAAGTATTAGTATGCGGGGGCGGGGATTCTGCTGTCGACTGGTCTCTTATGTTAGAGCCGATCGCAGAAAAAGTAACGTTAACGCATCGCCGAGACAAGTTCCGCGCTCATGAACATAGCGTAGAAAACTTGCATAATTCATCAGTTGATATTAAAACACCATATGTACCGGTTGAATTTATTGGAGATGACCGTATTACACAAGTTGTGTTAGAAAATACAAAAGGTGAAGAAAAGACAGTAGTAGACGTAGATGATGTTATTGTAAACTTTGGATTTGTTTCTTCTCTAGGTCCGATTAAAGAATGGGACTTAGATTTAGAGAAAAATGCAATTGTTGTTAACTCAAAGCAAGAAACAAATATTCCTGGCATCTATGCAGCAGGTGATGTCTGCACATATGATGGAAAAGTAAAACTCATCGTGGCAGGATTTGGCGAAGGTCCGACTGCCGTTAATAACGCTAAAGCATACATTGATCCAAAGGCTCGCTTACAGCCTATGCACAGTACGTCAATGTTCTCATAAAAAAGCAGGCTCTCGCCTGCTTTTTTTCATTGCTGGATTGGTGTAACCATTCGATGAATGATTTCACTCATCATTTCTGCATCACTGCTTATTAAACAGATTTCATAAAAGGAATGGTTTCCTTCTTGACTAGTTACGCTCATTCTGTAGGCCTTCAAACCTTCGAGCTTGCTTAAATATTTCACTACCTCTGGTTGACCGACAATACATTCAATCAGCAGAATATGCTCTCCTTCAACTGCTCCGTAGCTTTCAGCCAGAGATGCGTTAGCATTTTCATAATAGCGGATGTAAGGTTCAGAATGATTAAGAGGCGCAGAGGACGAGTTTTGATGACAGGGTTCACCTGAGGAAAAAGGCAAATGCTGAACAAATAAATGCGATTCACTGAAGTGAATCTTTTTTGCATCCTTAGACTCCACTTTCCCATTTTCAAGTTTTAACCAGTTTATAAACCCCTTCCATAGAATAGGCAGGGTGTTTTTTTTACGAAAACTTCCGTAACCTCCTACTTGTTCCGCGTCGTAACGAGTCGCATCTATCAAATCCGTTCATCTCCTCTTTTTTATTGAGTATAAAAAAAGACTGATTATTCAGTCAACACTTTTGATAGATGATGTAACATACAAAAACTTCTCACTAAAAAAGCTTTCTTCACCTCATCTGGTGAAGAAAGCTTTTTTATAAAAATATACTTAGCACTCTTCCGGAGCACCTGCGTTGCTTGCTGTACGGAAAGAAGAACCGCAGCCGCATGCTGCAATGGCGTTCGGATTATCGATTGTAAATCCTCCGCCTAGCATAGATTGCTTGTAATCAATTTTTACATCTTTTAAAATTGGAGCACTTTCGCTATCTACAAGAATCTTAATGCCATGTTGTTCAAACAGCGTATCGTTTTCATTTACTTCGTGAGCAAAACCCATGCCGTAAGAAAGACCTGAACAGCCCCCTCCATTTACATTCACACGTAAATAAGCATTTTCTTCTTCATGTTCTTTCATCATATCTTTTATTTGAAAGCTTGCAGCTTCTGTAATTGTTAGGATATCTTGACTCATTTTTAAACAGACCTCCTTTTTTGTTTAGTATACGACGAAATGTCTGTGACGACAAATCGTCTGCTTCTTCATTTTTTAATAATAATACGTGCCGTCACAAATCACATTGGCTGGACCCGTCATTAATACATTGCCTTTATTTTTCCAAACAATCGTTAAATCTCCTCCAGCAAGGTGTACGACAGTAGGAACATCTTTTTTCGTCTTCTTATTTAACACGGACGAAACAACAGCAGCGCATGCTCCTGTCCCACATGCTTGAGTGATACCCGAACCTCTTTCCCATACGCGAAAGTTAAGCTCGCTTTCATTCACTACCTCCACAAATTCAACATTCACTCCTTCTGGAAAACGCGAATCTTTTTCCACCACGGGGCCTAGTGTAGTAAGAGGCGCTTGTTCAATATCATTTACGTAAAAGACGACGTGAGGATTTCCCATTGATACAGCCGTCCCTTTTAACCGTTCTTTTCCAAATTCCATCTCTTCATCAACGACTTGGTGTTGGCTTGCTCCTGTCATCGGAATTTGTTCTCTAGCTAAAATCGGCTCTCCCATATCGATTGTTACTTCTGGAACTTCATTGCCTTGCGGATGAACCGTTGCTTCTACAATTCCAGAGAGCGTTTCGATAAAAAATCTTTCGCTTGCTACTAAATTATGTTCATATGCATATTTAGCTACACATCTTAAACCATTTCCACAGTTTTTTGCTTCGGAGCCGTCATTATTAAATACGCGCATTTTCACATCTGCACGTTCAGATGGACAAATAAGAATCATTCCATCTGATCCTATGCCCGTATAAACATTTGAAACTTTTACCGCAAGCGGCGCTAACTCTTGCTCTTCTATATGTTCTTCAAACATATTTACGTAGATATAGTTGTTACCAAGCGCATGCATTTTTGTAAACTGAAATTTCTTCATATTATCACCCATTATTTTTTTATGTAGCTCTAGTATAAAGTGATTCTCTTTTGTACACAATAATATCATCCCCCGTTTTTTTAGCTCCTTAATCATAACGATTAAGGGGTTTTTTATTTTTTTCTCCTTTGGAATACTAAAGAAAAAATCAACATGAGGATTGAAAAAAAGATGGTTAAAGCGCAGATATTTGCTCCAAAACGCATAAAAAAGCACGGCAAAACTAGCCGTGCTTACATCATCTATTCTATTAGCCTCATGTCCCTCTCCTGATAAAAAAGGATACGACAGCGGGGATAGTTTAAAACATTGGGTTTTCTTCTAAATGAATGTAAATATTATCTACTAACTGTTCAGGTGTTTCCCCTGTAACAATCTCTCCATTTACCAAGGCAAATAAAGATTGTGAACATTTTCCGCAATAACCTAAACATCCGTATTCAATAATATCTAGATTTGGATCTTTTTCAAGCTTTTCTAAAGCTGTTTGAGAACCGCTGGCTAAATTGCTAACGCAAAATTCAATAATTGGCTGTATCACGTTTTTCACCTCTCTACTATTAGTTTATCCTATCTCCTTTCATTTTCAACGTCAACTTTGGAAATTTACGTTCATTTTGCGCACGCTTTTTGACTTCACAGACTTTTTTCACAAAAACGTATAAAGAAAGCTTTATTACAAGGGTAGCTTGAAATTATGTTGAAACATATTGTGGTTTTTTATTAATTTAGTTATACTTTTATGTATAGAAAACCAAACGAGGTTATATTAAATTATTATTTAAGTAAAATATGTTATCTTATATAGCCTTTCATATCTTTTTGGCAACCATCCTTATTAACGGTAATTTGTACTCTTCTATTCTTAAAAGCAAGAATAATAGAGAGAAAACAAAAATGCATGAAGCTAAAGGGGAAATTCACATGAAGAACCTTGTCATACTGGGCGGCGGATACGGTGGTATGCGCGTTTTGCAGCGCCTTTTTCCGAATCAATTGCCTAACGATGTAGAAGTAACGCTTATTGACAAAGCACCTTATCACTCACTAAAAACTGAATTCTATGCACTTGCAGCTGGAACAATCTCTGATCAGCATGTTCGTGTTGCTTTTCCTGAACACCCTCGCTTAAAAATTCGCTATGGCTGTGTAAAACGCATAGACCTGAAAGAAAAATGCGTCTATGTAGATGATCAAATGATCGCTTACGATGACCTGATTGTAGGACTTGGATGCGAAGACAAATATCATGGAGTTCCTGGAGCTCTTGAGCATACATACAGCATTCAATCCATTGATGCTTCACGAGCAACTTATCAGACATTAAACAACTTGCCAGCCCACGCTACTGTTTCAATTGTAGGAGCGGGATTAAGCGGAGTAGAACTAGCGAGCGAGCTAAGAGAAAGCCGCCCGGATTTAAAAATCATCTTATTTGACCGCGGTAAATTAATTTTGTCTGCTTTCCCAGAACGTTTAAGTAATTACGTTCAAACTTGGTTTACTTCAAACGGTGTCGAAATCGTAAATAGTGCTAATATTACAAAAGTAGAACCAAACATTCTTTATAATCATGATGAGCCCATTCAAAGCGATGCAATCGTGTGGACAGCAGGTATCCAGCCAAATAAAGTAGTACGCGATTTAGACGTAGAAAAAGACCCTCAAGGACGCGTCGTATTAACGAAATACCATAACTTGCCTGACGACGAAAATGTCTACATTTTAGGTGACTGCGCAAGTCTACCGCATGCACCAAGCGCTCAGCTGGCAGAAGGTCAGGCTGAACAAATCGTGCAAGTACTTCTTCACCGCTGGAAAGGCGAAGCGCTTCCGGATGAATTACCAACTATTAAATTAAAAGGCATACTTGGTTCATTAGGCAAAAAGCATGGATTTGGCTTAGTTGCCGAACGTCCAATTACAGGACGCGTAGCTCGATTATTAAAATCAGGTATTCTTTGGATGTATAAACACCACAGTGGATAAAATAAAAGCCGTTAGATGACTGACAATCTAACGGCTTTTATCGTTATGAAGCGCAGAAACCATGCTTCTCCATTTCCTCAAATACGCGCTTTAATTTCGGGTTGCCTTCCCCAACAATTTCTCCGTTAATGACCACTACAGGATAGAATAAATCTTCCTCAATCACACGCTTGGCAAAAGCTGCTTTCTTCGGATCAGCAGGCGGCTCGTTTATATCTACATATGTGATAGCAAACGGCTGATTCGGATATTTACGAGAAATAGCTGCCTCTAGCCAATCATAGGTGTCTTTTGAAGACGGCAGGTTAACGCAGCTTGCACAAACAATTTCAGCTCCATAAATACACACTTCTACCTCAGTTGATTGCATAGCACATCCCCCTTGAACCTTTACATATAAACTGTACGATTATTCACACTTTTACTTCATTATGAATACTATTTTACACAAAACTGATTCATTGCACATCTTTTTCTTTTAAGGTAACATTACGATGTATACTCCGATAGATTTTTCATGAAAGACCGTTTATAATAAGAGTAGAAGAAAGGAGTCGATAGTTATGTCAGAAATGCACGAGCAAGTTCAAGAAGTATTAGAAAAACTTCGTCCGTTTTTACTTCGTGACGGTGGAGACTGTGAGCTAGTAGACGTAGAGGATGGTATTGTAAAATTACGTCTTTTAGGCGCTTGCGGAAGCTGCCCAAGTTCAACAATTACGCTAAAAGCTGGTATCGAACGTGCCCTTTTAGAAGAAGTACCTGGTGTAGTTGAAGTAGAACAAGTATTCTAATCTCTTTGATTTTATTATAAAAGCAACCTCCCATTGTATTGGGGCTTGCGAATGAAAAATCCTCATTCAAATGAATGAGGATTTTTTTATTAACTCGTTGTGACTTCAGCTTCTACAAATACACCTTTGCGATCAATTTGTAAAACATCTATTTCGCAGTTCGGCAGTAAAGCATACATATGTTCAGCAATCGCTTTTCCTTTTCCTTTTGGCGCTAAACATAATACACTCGGACCGGCTCCGCTTAGTGACACACCGTATGCGCCGAGAGCTTTTGCTTCTTTTCGCACAAGAGAAAGCTCTGGCACGAGTCTCATACGATAAGGTTCGTGATATAAATCTTTCTCCATAAATTCGCCTACCAGAGGTAAATCTTTATTTAACAGAGCTGCTACTAGCATATTGCCGATCGCTCCTGCTTCTACTGCATGACGATAATTAATATCGGAAGGCAGCACATCACGAGCATCCGTTGTTTTTAACTCATATTCTGGAATAGCCATCACGATATCGACATCAAATTCAGGTATTTGAGCAATGTACGTTTCATCTTCATGATGGTAACCAACAACGATGCCACCGTAAATAGACGGGCTGACGTTATCGGGATGTCCTTCCATTAAGCTGCTGATGCGAAGCTTTTCTCTTTTAGATAAACGCAAGTCACACAGTACATTTGCCAGTTCGATTCCAGCTACGATAGCCGATGCACTGCTTCCAAGTCCCCTCGCTAATGGAATGTTGCTCCAAACAGAGACCTTCGCACTTGGAAGATCAATGTTAAATTGACGAGCCACGTCTTGTGCCACTTCATACATTAAGTTATCTGTACCTGTAGGAATACTTTTCACTTCTTTCGTTTCAGGGATAAAAATCCATTCGTCATGACGCTCTACTGTTAATCTTAAGTAGCGAGATAAAGCCACTCCAATGGAATCAAATCCTGGTCCTAAATTAGCAGAGCTAGCTGGGACCGTAATGACAAAGCGCTCATTTTCTAGCATGAAGCAACGACACCTTGGATATACTCAAATACTTTTTCTTCATCATTTGGTAAAACTACTGGCTTTACATTATGAGCATCGATTGCTACGTTTGGATCTTTTAATCCGTTACCTGTTAGTACAGCTACTACCGTTGAACCTTTTGCAATTTTACCAGAAGCTACATCTTTGAATACACCAGCAATTGAAGCGCAAGAACCTGGCTCTGCAAATACGCCTTCTTTGCGTGCAATTGTACGATATGCTTCTAAGATTTGTTCATCTGTTACTTCATCAATTTTTCCGTTTGATTCTTTTGCTGCGTTTACAGCATAATCCCAGCTTGCTGGATTTCCGATTCGAATAGCCGTTGCAATTGTTTCTGGGTTTTCGATAACTTGGTTACGTACGATCGCCGCTGCACCTTCTGCTTCAAAACCATGCATGTGAGGAAGAGACGTTTGATGACGCTCACTGTACTCTTTGAATCCTTTCCAGTAAGCTGTAATGTTCCCTGCGTTCCCTACCGGAATAGCTAAAACATCAGGCGCTTTTCCAAGCTGTTCACAAATTTCGAAAGAAGCTGTTTTTTGCCCTTCAATACGGTATGGGTTTACAGAGTTTACAAGTGCAACAGGTGATGTTTCACTTAGCTTACGAACCATAGAAAGCGCTTGGTCAAAGTTTCCTTCAATTGCTACAATTTCTGCACCATACATAACAGCTTGAGCTAATTTCCCCATCGCAATTTTTCCATTTGGAATAACAACGATACAGCGCATGCCAGCGCGTGATGCATAAGCTGCTGCAGCTGCAGATGTGTTACCTGTGGATGCACAAATAACCGTATTGCTTCCTTCTTCTTTTGCTTTGGCTACAGCCATTACCATTCCGCGGTCTTTAAATGACCCCGTTGGATTTAGCCCTTCTACTTTTACATGTAAGTCAATGCCTAGCTCTTTTGATAAATGAGCAAGATGAATTAAAGGCGTATTTCCTTCATGTAGTGTAAGCATAGGTGTTTTCTCTGTTACAGGTAAAAATTCTTTATATTCAGCTAATAGACCTTTCCACATCATACTGTGCCAACTCCCTCTACGCGGTAACTGCTTTTTACATTTTCTACAATTGGTAAATCCCTAAGCTGCTGAAGGATTTCCTCATAATCTTTTTGAGATGTTTTGTGTGTAACAACAACAATCTCAGCTAATTCGCTTCCTTTCACAGGAAGTTGGATAATTTTTTCGAAGCTCACGCCACGCTCTGAAAATAGTGTTGTTAATTTTGCAAATGCGCCAACTTGATCTTTAACATGAATACGTAAGAAATGCTTTGAGAACATTTCATCTTCTGCTTTTAACTGTTTTGGATATTGAGGTGTTACCGCACTTTTACCATTTACACCTAAACGCATGTTTTTCATAACGCCTACTAAATCTGATACGACAGCAGTGGCAGTTGGCAGGCTTCCTGCCCCTGGTCCGTAGAACATCGTTTCTCCAACAGCTTCTCCGTATACATACACAGCATTGTACTCATCGCTTACTGAAGCAAGGGGATGTGTATCTGCTAAAAGAGTTGGCTGAACACTAACTTCTACATTGTCGCCGTCACGATGTGCATATCCAATCAGTTTCATCGTATAGCCTAATTGTTTACTATATTGCAAGTCTTCTTCCGTTACTTCTGTAATACCTTGAACACGAACATCGTCCAAGTCAATTTTCATTGAAAACCCTAGTGTAGCCAAGATTGCCATTTTGCGAGCAGCATCTAAACCACCTACGTCAGAAGTTGGATCAGCTTCAGCATATCCTAAATCCTGCGCTTCTTTTAACACTTCATCATAAGCGCTTCCTTCTTTTGTCATTTTCGTTAAAATGAAGTTTGTTGTACCATTTACAATTCCCATCATTTTGGTAATACGATCAGATGCTAACCCATCTGCTAATCCACGAAGAATTGGAATACCGCCTGCTACACTTGCTTCATAAAATAAATCACAGTTGTTTTCAGAAGCTACCGTTAACAATTCTGAGCCGTAAACTGCCATTAAATCTTTGTTTGCCGTTACAACATGCTTTTTATTACGAAGGGCTGTTAAGATATAATCCCTTGTTTCTTCAACTCCACCCATTACTTCAATGACAACGTCAATCTCCGCGTTATGTAAAACGTCTTCAACATTCGTTGTTAATCTATCTTCACTAATTTCTACGTCACGTTTCTTATCAATATCTTTAACTACTACTTTTTTAACTTCTACTGGGCACCCGACTTGATGACTTAATTTGTCCTGATGATTTTCAATAATTTTGACTACTCCGCTTCCTACCGTTCCTAATCCTAATAATCCTACTGAAATACTTTTTGTCATATTCCTCACCTCTGTGTTCTTTCTACGTATACATTTGTTCTCTTATAGAGGACATTATAGACCTTATTTTTCTTTTTTACAAGGTTTACTGGCCATCTTTTCTCGTAAACTCGTAAAAAAATCGGTATATAAAGATAAATGTAAATTTTTAAAATATTTCATTTTATTATCATAACATGGCTCCCACTGTTTTTTAATAAAAAAAAGACAATTTCACCGAAATGAAATTGCCTTTTTCTGTTATGATTTTTTCGCAAACGCTTCTTTGTTTACAATTGTAATAGGAGACTCGTTTGTAAGTACTGCTTTAATATTTTTAACACATAAAGAAATCATTTCCGTACGTGTTTCGATACTCGCACTGCCGATATGAGGAAGCCCTATAACATTAGGCAACTGAAGAAGAGGGTGAGAAGCAGAAATAGGCTCTTGATCGAATACATCCAAGCCAGCTCCAGCAATTTCACCGGATTGAATCGCTTGTAACAATGCTTGCTCATCAACCACCGCTCCTCTTGAAGCATTAATAAAAATCGCAGTTTTTTTCATCTGTTCAAATGCTGAAGCATTAAATAAATGTTTGGTTTTCTCCGTTAAAGGTGTCAAACACACAACAAAATCAGATCGTTCGAGCAGCTCATTTAACTCACAATAAACTGCATCGAGCTTTTTCTCTGCTTGAAGGTTGCGGCTTCGATTGTGGTACAAGATTTCCATATCAAAACCTGTAGCACGTTTCGCAAGCGTCTCTCCAATTTTACCCATTCCAACAATACCTAATGTTTTATGATGAACATCTCTACCCGCTAACAAAAATGGACTCCAGCTTTTCCACTGATTTTCTTTCACATATTCAGCAGCTTCTACTAAACGTCTAGCTACACTCATTAATAAACCAAACGTTAAATCTGCTGTTGTATCAGATAAAACATCAGGCGTATTAGAAACGATAACTCCTCGTTCAGTTGCCGCTTCTACGTCAATATTATCGAATCCGACCGCCAAGTTAGCTACAAGCTTTAAATGAGGAGCTTGCGTAAGTAATTCACGATCAATACGATCTGAAAGCATTGTTAATAGCGCATGTGCGTGTTTAGCTTTTTCACGAAGCAGCTCATGAGGGACTGCCTCATCTTCTTTATCCCACATTTCCACATTCGCTACTGCCTTTAAAGGTTCGATTAATTCATTCGGTATTTTTCTCGTAATAAATACAAACGGCTTGTCCATATGTACGCCACCTCTTTATCCTTTTTAAACTGCATGCACAAAAACAAAATAGAAAAACGGGGTTGGATTATCCAACACCTATTTTTCTATTTTATCATATTCTATAGTAATCGCTTTTTAATGAATCCATGTTAATTCAGGAATGTGATAACGAGACGTTGAAATACCTACCGACTGGTAAAAGCGCTTCAGAAAAGCTTCGTAGTGAGAAGAATGAGCTAATACTCCTTCCAGCTTCTCATAATACTTTTGTTTTTGCCGCTCATCTTGTACACTGTAGTACCCTTCAATAACCTCAAAATAATGAACAGGAAAAAGAAGTCTAGCATATAACAGTCTCCATGAAAAAGAAGAAAGTGGATTTACCTTTTCGTATTCACTTAAAAACTGATGCATGTGCCTTTCATCGACAGCGTATGTTAATAAATATTGTTCCCTTATATATTCAGCTATATCTCTGCTAGGATGATCGAAGACCCAGTCTGCTGGGAGCTTGTAAACGTAGTCTTCCCCCCATGTTTTTTGCCCGAACCGATGGTGACAAATCGTTGCAGCGTCAACTGAACGAGGCAAATCGTCAATTTCCGTGTCTACTAGGTATTGAATAGCATTTTCCGTTAATCCTAGGTAATAAGGAAAAGTTTCTAAAAAACGTTTTTCCATCTCTTGATTAGGTAAAGCACGTAATCTTCCATACCAAAATTGCTCCATCTGGTCGAGACGCTTCTCCCACATGGACTTCCATTGCCCTAGCCGGTTTGCTTTTTCCACTTCATAAGGAAACAGCCTCCCTTTTTGATGAAAAACAGCTAGCTCGTGCCCAGGTGAAAAATTGGGGTTTTTCTCTTCCGCAAGACAGCGGCAAATGATAAATTTTTCAGTTTCATTTTCTGTAATCATTTCACCATTCAAATTAGGCATAAAGGTTGCCACATGGCGATCACCTTGCCCCATCAGAAATTGGCTCATTTGATATAGTTCATTTAACTCGTCTTGCTCCATTTGCTTTACATTAATGATTGTATATAAAATATCTCGATACTGAAAACCTTCAAATTTACCAACGGGCATAAATTCATTTGGACGTAATCCGTAATGCTCATAAATGGTTTGTATCATTTTAATCCCTCTCTTCATTCATTCAAGAAATTATATGATGGAAAACAACATTACTTGTCATAATATTTACGGAGGAATGAATAGATTAGAAATACACCATTTATAGTTATTTACTCCGGGTTAGTAGTATGAAACAACTTTAGACTTAAAAATATATAGAAAACAGGTGATGATACTTGGAGAAAAAACATACACAAAGTGAGTTAGAAAAAAAAGCAAGAGAATGGTTAATAGAACGCGGCGTGGCTCTTACAGACATTGCTGAACTGGTCTATTACTTGCAAAAAAAATATCACCCAAACTTAACAATCGAAGAATGTTTATATAACGTTGAACGCGTCATTTCTAAACGAGAAGTTCAAAATGCTATTTTAACGGGTATTCAACTAGATGTCCTCACGGAAAAAAAAGTGATTGAGCCACCTCTGTTAGATATTCTTGAGAAAGACGAAGGTTTATACGGTATCGACGAGATTTTAGCATTATCGATTGTAAATGTGTACGGATCAATCGGCTTTACCAATTACGGGTATATTGATAAACAAAAGCCAGGTATTCTAGAACGATTAAACGATAAATCGACTGGAGAGTGCCACACTTTCTTAGATGATTTAGTAGGCGCAATTGCCGCCGCTGCTTCTAGCCGGTTAGCGCATCGGGCTGCCAGTCAAGAATAGGTTTTAAAAACAAAAAAAGCTGTCAATTGACAGCTTTTTAAATTCGCTCCATCCACTCTTTTAGTGAATCTACCGTATAAGTTGGTTTTTTCTCATATCCTTCTAGTAACTCTCTTGTTGTTACCCCTGTATGGACTAATAATGTATCTAAGCCTGCATTCATCCCTGCTAAAATATCTGTATCATAGTAATCACCAATCATGATTGTTTCTTCTTTTGGCGTACCGATGACTTCAAGGGCTTGCTCCATAATAATACTTTCTGGTTTGCCAATAAATACTGGATTTGTTTGAGTAGAAACCGTAATAACGGACGTGATAGATCCATTACCAGGCAGTAAGCCTCTTTCAGTAGGAATTGCAATATCTCCGTTCGTTGAAACAAAAAAGGCGCCGTTTCGAACGTTTAAACATGCTTTTGCTAATTTTTCATATGTAATTTCCTGATCCAAACCAACAACTACGAAATCCGTATCTTCCTCTTCAATGGTAAATCCTTTTTCAAGCAACGCATGTCGGATTCCTTCTCCACCAATTACATAAGCTGAAGCGTTTGCTTTGCGTTCATGTAAATAATTAGCTGTTGCCTGGCTCGTTGTAAACACTTGCTCTTCTGTTGCAGGAATGCCAAATGCCTCTAGCTTTTCAGCTACTTTATCGGGCGTTTTTGTTGAGTTGTTTGTTACAAATAAATAAGGAATTCCTTTTTCCTTTAATTTAATAACAAAATCACGCGCCTCAGCAATTAGCTCTGTTCCTTTGTACATTGTTCCGTCTAAATCAATCAAATATCCTTTATATTCCTTCATGTTGTGTGATCTCCTTTCAAGTCTCATACTTGAAATCATAGCTTATTTTTTATACAACTACAAATTGCTTGCCTTTAGTTACGAAAAGCAGACACAGGCCCTAACTCTGTCTCTAGATATGTCCTTACGCGCTCTGAAAATGCTGCCAGTACGTCTTTATGCTGCATCACTTTTTGATAAATGTCCTGATGATTAACATCCACATATTCTTGAACAAGGCTTTTACGCAATTGAACGATCTCTTTTAATGGCGTTTCTTCTTCTTTTTTAACCACTTTCTCATCAACTAAAATGTCAATGATATCGTCGTAACTGCCTGGATCTCTCATAATAAACCCATCAATCATGGCATTTCCTACATCTAAAACGTTTTCAATTAAAAGGTGTACAATTCTCTCTAATGCCTTTTTCTCTATTTCTGTGTTCCAGCTCCCATGCTCAGCAAACAAACGAACGTGCTCATCAAAAAAAACAAGCGTAGCTTCTATTTTTTCACGATCTACAAAGTACATATTATTTCCTCCCTAGTTGTCAGCTCTCTATAAATCTTTTTTCATAAACAAACGGGGCTCCTGTTCTATTTTATCATGACCCATTATCCATTTGATAAATTCATTTTTGTTTTTGACCTTATTTGATATGATACAAATACAACCTATGAAAGGAGTATACCTATGAGCGAACGCTTTTATCTATATGACGATGTTGTATCTACAAAGACCCGGTTTGTCAGCTTTATGGGCGAGAATCAACGATTTGATTTAGCTATCATCCAAACCGACCGTTATTATGGCAAACAAGTTGTTCTTGATATTCAAGGAGGACGCTTTGCCATCATTGGACAAGATGACCTTGAAGAACCAAACTATCTTGAAGAAGTATTTAAATTAAACAGTGAAGACGGTCAGGAACTTCGCGAATTTTTATATGAAATCATCTAAAAAAAAAGGCAGCGTGAAGGACAATTAGTGTCTTCGGCTTGCCTTTTTTTACTTATGGACTTTTTTTAAGACAAAATACGCACAGCCAAAGTTACAATATTCATGTAAATAGTCTTGAAGCGTACTAATCTTCGTATCATACGTTGCCTTTTGATTTCGGTCATCAAAAAAGCCTCGCAGTCGAAGCTGATTGTATCCCCAATCTCCCACAATATAGTCATAGCGGCTCAGCACGTCGATAAAGCGACCTCTAAACGCCTCTTCATTAAATGCCTCGCGCTCATCTTTTAATACTTCATAACAAATATTATTGATACAGACCATTGCTCACACCTCTTCTCTTAAAATTTACCATACCATAATTATGATGATGAAACCATCAATTAACATGAAATTTTTCACGTATAAGCAGCACTCTAATCCTGTAGGAGTTTTATCGGTACACCTACTGATCTTTTATGCTCCACATGAAGGTTCGCCGGTTTACCTGGCGTACGATATTTAACTACAGGAGGTGGAAATGGTGAAGAAATCTATTCTTGGAATCGCTTTGATAACAAGCATTTTAACCATTGGCTGTCAAAATAAAAACACAGCTGAAAATGAAAATTTATCACCAAACAACCCAGATGCCATTAATGTAAACGAGCCTAATCACTATTATAATCCAAATAATAATAGCGGTACAAATTATGGATATGTTCGATACACTAAAAACACAAATGAACAAAATTCCAATATGAACCAAGTAGGAACATTTAATCGAGAAGAAGCAGCCGACAATATTAGTAAACTGAGCACCGCTATACCAGATATTAAGCAAGCCGCTACGCTAGTAACTGATAAAGATGTGCTTGTTGCTTATAAAACAGATGCTAAAAACAGGAATAACGCAGCCGATCAGGTAAAACGTACAGCTATGTCTGTAGTTCCTCGTTATTATCATGTATACGTCTCAGATAATCCGAAACAGATGGATCAAATTGAAAATATCAGTGAAATGAATACGCAAACGAATGATGCTAGAAAACGAATCGATGCCGTTATTCAACAAATGCTAAAATCTCCCCAAGGGCGTAAAATGAACGGCGGAGAAGATGCAAATGGAAGAGAGAAAAACGAATTGAATGAACCAATGACGGACAAAGATATGGTGGAATAAACAAAAAAGTTGAGACGTAACTAAAAGAATGTGATCGAAAGACGAAGAAATGAGACACATGAGCTGAACCGCTTGTGACACCGCAGTTGATTTCCGTGCAAGGCTTCGCTTTCCGCGGGCGGGCGCTGAGCCTCCTCGTCGCGTACGCTCCTGTGGGGTCTCACCTGTTCCGCTGTTCCCGCAGGAGTCTTCGCCTTGCCCTCCAATCAACTGCTAGAAGGAACAAAACAGATAAATTTTACGTTAACCGTAACAAAAAAAAACGAACCACTAATCAAACAGTTTGATTAGTGGTTCGTTTTTCACTTCGGCTAAACGACTTTTGTTCCAGCCTCTTTTTACCTTATTTACTTTCTTGTGCTTTGTTTTTTGCAGCAGCGTTAACTTGCTCATCTGCATGGTAAGAAGAACGTACAAGAGGACCTGCTTCAACATGGCTGAATCCTTTTGATAATGCAATTTCTTTTAGCTCTTCAAACTCATTTGGATGGTAATATTTTTGAACTTTTATGTGCTTTTTAGTTGGCTGTAGATATTGGCCTAGCGTCATAATATCTACATTATTTGCACGCAAATCATCCATCGTTTCAATAATTTCTTCTTTTGTTTCTCCTAGACCAAGCATAATACTTGATTTCGTAGGAATATCCGGCTGCATTTCTTTTGCACGGCGAAGGAACTCAAGAGAACGCTCATATTTAGCACGAGCACGAACACGAGGCGTAAGGCTGCGTACTGTTTCAATATTATGATTTAAAATATCAGGACGTGCGTCCATTACAATACGTAAGTTCTCTTCCACACCGCCCATATCAGAAGGCAATACTTCAATTGTTGTGAATGGATTTTTACGACGAATCGCACGAATTGTTTCAGCTAATACGCTTGCTCCTCCGTCTTTTAAATCATCGCGAGCTACTACTGTAATAACCGCATGTTTTAAGTTCATTAGCTGAACAGAATCTGCTACGCGTTCTGGCTCTTCTAAATCTAATTCTGTTGGTAAACCTGTCTTAACCGCGCAAAAACGACAGGCACGTGTACATACTTCTCCTAAAATCATAAAAGTTGCCGTACGACGAACAGCCCAACACTCATGAATATTCGGACATCTTGCTTCTTCACAAACTGTATGAAGGTTTTTCTCACGCATCATTTTCTTTAAGCCTGTGTAATTTTCGTTTGTGTTTAGCTTAATCTTCAGCCACTCGGGTTTGCGGACATGCTCTTCTTTTGTTGCCATATTATCAACTCCACCAATCTAGAAAATGTCTATAACCTATATGCTTAATTTTAACTACATATTAAAAACATAACTATATGTCACTTTATCATAAAAAAGTGAGATTCGACAAGTTGTCTGCTCTTTATTTTCCTCGGTTTTCTTCTATTTTCCATTCAAATGTGTGCGTTTTCATCCTCCGTATAATTTCCATTTATCTTCTGAATAAAATTCTTTAAAAAAGTTTTGACGCGATTTCCATTAATTAATATTTATGAAATCTTTTTTCTCGCTGCAAACTAGTGTTACACACTATTTTTAGAAAGGGGGAAACACGATGCGCAAAACGATTATCTTACTTTTTATGTTCATGTCTATATTCACAGGATGGCACCACGTAACAGCTGAATCTTCAGCAGATCAAGAAAAAATACTTATTCAAAAAAGATTAGAGCTGTATAAACAAATGGAAGCCGCTACTACGATTCCCTGGTACTACTTTGCTGGGATTGACCAGTATGAACGAAATATTCGACGCTCTCATAAAGATATTCCAAGAGAAAAAGGTGCAATCGCCATTTATTATCCTCCAGAAAAATGGTCAGGTTCTTTAAATCCAAATTTGGAAGATACAAACCCACTTACTATTTCTCTCCTCGGGGGAATGGGTAAAGATGGGAACGGAGACAAAAAAGCAGACCAATTTAATGATGAAGATATGCTTTTTACCATGGCAGATTATATTCGGACGTTCGGGGTGTCCGAAGACTATATTAAAATTGCGCTTTGGAACTATTATCACCGGGCTAAAGCGGTTGATATTATTTTAGGGAATGCTAAAATTTTTCGCCATTACGGTCGCATTGATTTAAAAGGTTCTTCATTTCCTGTGCCTCTCCGTGCGAACTACAGTTACCGCAGTACATGGGGAGATGCCCGCGGCTGGGGTGGAAAACGAATCCATGAAGGAACAGACATTTTTGCAGATTACGGAGTTCCAGTAAAATCCCCTTGCTATGGCATTATTGAGCTTAAAGGATGGAATAAATACGGAGGCTGGCGAATCGGTATTCGTGACCTTCATAATAACTATCACTATTTAGCTCATTTAAGCGGATTTGCAAAAAATTTAAAAGTAGGACAAATTGTAGAACCAGGAACACTCATTGGCGGAGTAGGAAGTTCCGGTTATGGACCTCCTGGAACTTCTGGGAAATTCCCTCCTCACTTGCATTATGGAATGTATAAAGATAACGGCAAAAATGAGTGGTCGTTTGACCCATATCCTCAGTTAAGAACGTGGGAACGAAATGATCGTTTAGAACTAAAGAAAAAATAAAAAAACAGGAAGCTGATGCTTCCTGTTTTTTTATCCTGATGCTTTACTTTCTTTTGCTTTTTTCACAGCATGAGCAATACTTGCGGCCAAGCCGCCCCATATGATGACCATCCCTACAACCATCATTGTCATTGAACTTCCATCCATTATTTAGAAACCCCCTTCTCTTTAACTGACAAACGAATCGTCCCATCTTTCCATCGTGCAAAAGAAAAAGCAATGCCTAAAATAACAGCCAGAGCTGCCACGCCCCAACCAAAAGGACCTACAAAAGCCGTTGCATACTGCTCGTAATTTTCCGAAATATTTTTTCGGAAGTTATCAAACATCATATACCCAAGTACAAGTGGTGTAACTACTCCTAAACATATCTTCCACCATGAACCGATTCGGATATCAGAAACTTCGTTTGCATGCTGCTGAAGGCTGCTCAGCTTTTTAAATACCCAAGCAACTAATACAACTTCTACTAAGCCTGCTAAAGCAACTCCGAAGTTATTAATGAAATAATCGACCACATCTAAGAAATAAAGTCCGCCTTGTGTTGCAAATAATAGCGAGCAAATTGAAGCGATTCCTCCGCCTATTAATACAGATTTTGTACGTGAGATAGTAAATTTATCTTGAATGCCTGCTACAAATGTTTCAATAATTGAAATAAGCGACGTTAATCCTGCTAATGTTAAGGAAGCAAAGAATAACATTCCAAACAGCTGTTTAAAGGCCGGAAATTCATTAATAATTTGCGGGAAAACAACAAAGGCTAGTCCTACCCCTCCCTGAACCACCTTATCGATTGGGATACCTTGCTGAGTAGCCATAAAACCAAGTGCGCTAAACACACCGATTCCTGCTAGTAATTCAAAAGCAGAATTACCGAATCCAGTAATAAACGCATTATTAGTTAAATCAGATTTTTTTGGAAGGTAACTGGAATAAGTGATCATAATAGCAAAACCAACAGATAAACTAAAGAAAATTTGACCATATGCCGCAATCCAAACCTTTCCATCTCCAATTGCGCTCCAGTTTGGTTTAAAGAAAGCGTGCAGACCTTCCATTGCTCCGTCCAATGTTACTGCTCGAATGACAATGATTAAAAATAGAACAATTAGTGTTGGTAAAAAGATTTTGTTTGCTGCTTCAATTCCTTTTTTGATTCCCTTTAATAACACACCTAATGTTACAATCCATACAAGTACAAGCGGAATTAAAACATGTAATACGATGCTTCCTGTTTGTCCTGGTGCTTCAGCTAATTTTAAGTAATCTCCATATAAGAACGCTTCCGTGTCCTTTCCCCAGCTTAACTTAAATGAAAAGATAAAATACGACATCGCCCATGCGATAATGACAGAGTAGTAAACGGAAATAAAAAATGAAATAGCTACTTGCCACCAGCCCAGCCACTCAGCCTTTGGACTTAGTCTCGCTAACGATAAAGGAGAGGAACCTTTATATTTATGACCTATAGCAAACTCCATGATTAAAATAGGAATTCCTGCCGTCAACAAAGCAAATAAATAGGGAAGAAAAAATGCTCCTCCTCCGTTTTCATATGCAGTAGCCGGAAACCTCCATATATTCCCTAGTCCAATTGCTGACCCTGCTGCTGCTAAAATAAACCCTGCTCTTGATCCCCACTGCGGCCTATTTTCCACTGTAATTCCCCCTCTTGTTCTCTCTCTACTCTCTTTTTATCGTAGATCAATGATAATTTTTATAATTTTTAGATTATTCTTTCTATAAGTTCCTATCTCAAATTATAGAAGGGAGAAGATAGTATGTCAAAATATTTTTTATAGAAAATTCAGACAAATATCCCAATGAATAAAAGCAGGTATGAAAGTCTTTTTGAACTTCCACACCTGCTTTTTCAATAACACTTTATCACGTTAATATAATATTGTTAATTTTTCTTCGGAAGTTCAATCGCTGGAGAAGACGAGTTTCCACCGTTAAAATAGTCAGGAACATTTCCAGGAATAACGGTACCTCCGACTGGGATTGTAGCCGTAACGGTTGTTTTTTTAGTTGCAAATGGGATAATGATTTGCATGTTTACTTTTACTTTGATAGATACTTCAAGAAACGCATTATTTATTCCATACTCCTCGATTTTTCGCACTACGTCTGTTTGAACGTCACCAATAGCATGAAATTTAACCGGAATCAGCGGACCTAGATTTCCAAGCAGAGCATTATTCGTAGCCTGCCCAAGCGGGACTTGGTAGACAATTCCTTGATTCCGCAACTTTTCACTTTTTTCAATACGAATATCTGTTGGAAGTTCAAGGGCATCTAAATTCCCTTTCTCTGCTTCTTTTAAGTTAGCCTGGACAAATGACGTAGTTTGAGCTCTAACTCGGTTCACAAGCGCTGTGTCAATTTTGGCTACTTGACCGTTAGGTGTAGATTCCACTTTAATGACATCTACGTCGAGCTGATCGAGTACCTGTTTATTCACCGCTTTATTAATAACTAAAGTTGCAATCTCTTTTGTTTGTGCTTCAGCATATTTCATCAACGTTGGTTCAATCCCTCTATTAATTAGCCATAATCCTACCCCTGTGGAAAGCATAAAAAAAAGAAAGGTGAGCAACAGAACGTAACGAAAAGGAAGCGGGCCTTTTCTTGTTAATTTCCGACGAAGTTTAACCAAAAAAAATCCCTCCTTACAAGCTATATGTATGCATGTATAAGGAGGTTCACGCTTCTTTTAAGAAGTTTTATCTTAAATTCTCGACTATATTAAAGCATTTTCAATAAAGCATCTTTGCCAATTGTGCCTTTAAAAATCCCTCTTTTTTCAGCTTCAAGCGTTACAGATTCAAGCGGCGCTTCAAGAAGCTGCTCAATTGTACGTACACCTACAGCTCTTCCAGCTATTATTTGACGATCAGCTAATTTATCATTTAATAGACCTACGTCTAGTGCTCCGCACATAATGTAGCCTTTATCTGATGAAATTGTTAACAAAGTTGTTTTTGGCAGTAATACGGTAACTGCATTAAACGTATGACCTTCAATTACGATAGGCGATAAGGTAATCATAGTAGCTCACTCCTTTCTTAATCAATTTATGATATTGAAAGAAAAAAGTGAGGTTTTACATATACTTTTCTACCTATTTAACGTTTAGAGTAATCCTCACACATTTTATAGAACTCGGTGCTAAAATTCGTTAAAAAAATCTAGTTGCTTAGGAGCTAAATTCTCGTATTCAATATTTAATAAACTCATGAGCTGTTTGGCATTATGTACAGCATCTCCGCCGGAGTTATTATTAAATAACAGGTAAATGTCCTTCGTTTGTTTTTGCAGCTTTTCAAGACGTTCTTTCCACTCTAGGAGCTCTTTTTCATTGTAACGATACAAAAACCTTACCGCTCGCCAATTTCCTTCTGCTGGCTTGTTCCAACCATGTACGTTTCGTCCATGAAAACGTATGAGTGTTTTCTGTTTATCTGTAGCATGAATCACAATGGGAATAGATCCTTCTCCTGCTTGCGGTTCATCACAAATACCATGAATCCACTTCTCTTGTTCCATAAACGTTAGCGTTTTATCGTAGAAAAACGGCTTAAACCAAGACTGATTTCGAAACTCAAGGGCTACTGGCAAATCTCCAAACTTTTCACGGCTATATCTCAAATATGCTACGTTTTCTTTTGTACAGTCAAACCACGGTGGCATTTGAAATAAAATCATGGCCAGCTTATTTGAACTTACGTACGGCTTCACTGATTCTAAAAATGCATGAAACATTTCTTCTTTGCTATCAAACGGATTTCCTTCTCTCATATGCCCTGTCATGCCTTGATAGGCTTTTACCACAAAACGAAAAGATTCGGGTGTATCATTCACCCACTTTTCTACATTTGATTTAGGTTGAATTGCATAAAAAGATGAATCGACTTCAACAATTGGAAAATGGCCTGCGTATACGGCAAGCTTGTCTCTTGATGAAACGCCCGCTTCATATAATGAATCATGATCTCCCCAGCCTGTGACTCCAATATAAATCATGCCATTCCTCCTCTATTTCCTTAGATTGCTTTTCTTTATTTTAATACAAACGATACAAAAAAACTCGTTTGCATAAACAGCAAACGAGTTTTTATCTATTATTAACCGATTGAACCTTCCATTTCGAATTTGATTAGACGGTTCATTTCTACTGCATATTCCATTGGAAGCTCTTTTGTAAATGGTTCAATAAAGCCCATTACAATCATTTCTGTTGCTTCTTCTTCAGAAATACCGCGGCTCATTAGATAGAATAATTGTTCTTCAGATACTTTCGATACCTTCGCTTCATGCTCAAGTGAGATGTTATCGTTTAAAATCTCATTGTACGGAATTGTATCAGAAGTTGATTGATTATCCATAATTAGCGTATCACACTCAATGTTCGCACGTGCACCTTCTGCTTTACGGCCGAAGTGTACGATACCGCGGTATGTTACTTTACCGCCTTGTTTTGAAATTGATTTTGATACGATCGTTGAAGATGTGTTCGGTGCTAAGTGAATCATTTTTGCACCAGCATCTTGGTGCTGTCCTTTACCAGCAAGGGCAATAGATAATGTCATACCACGTGCACCTTCACCTTTTAAGATAACAGCTGGATATTTCATTGTTAACTTAGAACCGATGTTTCCATCAATCCATTCCATTGTTGCGTTTGCTTCACAAACTGCACGTTTTGTTACAAGGTTGTATACGTTGTTCGCCCAGTTTTGAATTGTTGTATAGCGGCAATACGCATCTTTTTTGATGATAATTTCTACAACGGCACTGTGAAGAGAGTTTGTTGTATAAACAGGTGCTGTACAGCCCTCTACATAGTGGACGTGTGAGCCTTCATCAGCAATAATTAACGTACGCTCAAACTGTCCCATATTTTCAGAGTTAATACGGAAATAAGCTTGTAATGGTGTATCTACTTTTACGCCTTTTGGTACGTAAATGAATGATCCACCAGACCAAACCGCTGAGTTAAGAGCAGAGAATTTGTTATCCGTTGGCGGGATAACTTTTCCAAAATGCTCGCGGAAAATATCTTCGTTTTCTTTTAGCGCCGTATCTGTATCTTTAAATACGATACCTTGCGCTTCAAGATCTTCTTTCATATTGTGATAAACAACTTCAGATTCGTACTGAGCTGATACACCCGCAAGATACTTTTGCTCTGCTTCAGGAATACCTAGTTTATCAAACGTTTGTTTAATTTCTTCAGGAACTTCATCCCAAGAGCGTTCAGACTTCTCAGATGGTTTTACGTAGTACGTAATTTCATCGAAGTCTAAGCTTGCCATGTCTCCGCCCCACTGTGGCATTGGCATGTTGTAGAAGTGCTCTAGAGATTTCAAACGGAAGTCAAGCATCCATTGTGGTTCCTCTTTCATACGAGAAATTTCTTCTACGATTTCTTTTGTTAAACCGCGTTTAGAGCGGAAAATTGATACGTCTTTATCGGAAAATCCATATTTATAATCGCCGATTTCTGGCATTTTTTTAGCCATCTTTTATTACCCCCTACTTGATAGGATTGGGAATGAATGAAGGTCTTATTTTTGTTCGTTAAGACCTTTTTCCATCGCTTTCCACGCTAGTGTTGCACATTTAATACGCGCAGGAAATTTTGCTACACCTTGAAGTGCTTCAATATCTCCTAAATCTATACTATCATCATACTCTTTACCTTGCATCATGTCAGAGAAGATATGGGCCATTTTAAACGCTTTGTCTACTTCTTGACCTTTAATTGCTTGTGTCATCATTGAAGCTGATGACATTGAAATTGAACATCCTTCACCTTCGAACTTTGCATCCACCACTTTGCCGTCCTCTACTTTTAAAGAAAGCTCAATGCGGTCTCCGCACGTCGGGTTATTCATATGAATGTTCACAGTATCTTCATTCAACGTTCCACGATTACGCGGGTTTTTATAATGGTCCATAATTACTTGACGATAGAGAGTATCTAAATTATTAAAAGCCATTTGTAAAATACTCCTTCGTTTTTATTAATGATGACACCAATTTATCTACTTCTTCTTCTGTATTATACAGATAGAAGCTCGCACGTGCAGTAGAAGATACGTTTAAATATTTCATCAGCGGCTGCGCACAGTGATGACCTGCACGAATCGCAATTCCATCAGCGTCTACTACTGTTGCAACGTCGTGCGGATGCACATCTTCAATATTAAACGTCACAACACCCGCTCGCTCTTTCGGTCCGTAAATCGTAATTCCATCTACTTGCGATAAGCGATCCAGTGCATATTGTGCTAACTTGTGCTCATGTGCTTGAATGTTATCTAAACCAACTTCTTCTAAGAAATCAATCGCTGCACCTAAACCAATTGCACCTGCAATGATTGGCGTACCCCCTTCAAATTTCCAAGGAAGCTCTTTCCACGTTGATTCGTATAGGTTTACGAAGTCAATCATTTCGCCACCAAACTCGATTGGTTCCATTTTTTCAAGAAGCTCTTTCTTTCCATAAAGAGCGCCGATTCCAGTTGGTCCGCCCATTTTATGTCCAGAGAAAGCAAAGAAATCACAGTCTAAATCTTGTACATCCACCTTCATGTGAGGTGTACTTTGCGCACCATCCACAACCATTACTGCACCGTTAGCGTGTGCAATTTCTGCAATTTCTTTTACTGGGTTAATCGTGCCCAATACGTTAGATACTTGCATAATCGATACAATTTTTGTGTTAGATGTAATCGTGCTTTTTACCTCTTCTAGTGAAAGTGCATGATCTTCTGTTAATGAAATATATTTTAACGTTGCACCTGTTTCCTTGGCAACTTGCTGCCAAGGAATGATGTTACTGTGATGTTCCATATAAGTAATCACAATTTCATCACCAGGTTTAAGATTCGCACGGCCATAGCTTGCAGCTACTGTATTAAGAGCTGTCGTTGTACCGCGCGTAAAGATAATCTCTTCCGTTGATTTTGCATTAATAAACTTACGAACCTTTTCACGAGCGCCTTCGTATCCGTCTGTTGCTTTTGTACCAAGCGTGTGAACACCTCGGTGTACGTTTGAGTTATATTCTTTGTAATACTTCTCAATTGCTTCAATTACAGCAAGCGGCTTTTGTGAAGTTGCTGCACTGTCTAAATAAACGAGTGGGCTGCCATTTACCTCTTGGTCTAAAATAGGAAATTGTTTACGAATATCAGAGATATTCATTATCGAACTTTCCTTTCAATTAAATCTGTTAATTGCTTTTTAACCGTTTCGATTGGCAACTCGTTTACCACTGGTGCTAAGAACCCGTGAATAACTAGACGTTCTGCTTCTGTTTGCGGAATACCGCGGCTCATTAAGTAGTAAAGCTGAATTGGATCTACGCGTCCAACAGATGCCGCGTGTCCTGCTGTTACATCATCTTCATCAATTAGAAGAATTGGGTTTGCGTCTCCACGTGCTTTTTCACTTAACATTAACACACGAGATTCTTGCTCAGCGTTTGATTTAGATGCACCGTGTTCAATTTTACCGATACCGTTAAAGATTGAAGACGCGCTTTCTTTCATAACGCCGTGTTTTAAAATGTAGCCTTCAGAATGTTTTCCGAAGTGTACGATACTTGTTGTTAAGTTTTGAGACTGCTCTCCACGTCCAACTGTTACCGTTTTTGTATCTCCATATGAACCGTCGCCCATTAGATACGTTGTATTTTCTGAAACTGTATTTCCTTCACTCATTAAGCCTAAAGCCCACTCAATGCGACCATCTTTGCCCGCTACGCCGCGGCGGTTCACATAAGTAGTTGTACCTTTAGCTAAGTAGTCAACAGCTCCAAACGTTACTTTTGCATTGCTGTTAGCGAATACTTCCGTCACGATATTGACAACACCGTTTGACTCTTCAGCAGTAGCAATGTAGTTTTCTACATATGTTACTGAGCTGTTGTCTTCAGCTACAACGATAACATGGTTGAATAAAGCTGCTTCTTCATCTTCACGGACAAATACAGCTTGAAGAGGCTCTTGTACTTCTACATTTTTAGGAACGTATACAAATACACCGCCGTTTAATAACGCTGCGTTTAATGCAGTTAAACGGTGCTCATCTACTTTAACTCCGTCTTTCATAAAGTACTTCTCAACAAGGTCGCTATGCTCTTTAGCAGCTGTTTGAATATCTGTGAAGATAACGCCTTGAGACTTTAGCTCTTCTGTTAATGTTGAATATGCAGCTGTTTGGTCACGCTGAACATATAGATTTTTAACAGCTTCTGTATCAATCAGTGCTTTAACCACTTCTGGAAGCTCGTCTACAGATGAGATTGTGCTTGCCTGTGAAGTGTGCTTGTCAAATGCAGTAAAGTTCCATTTCGAAATGTTTGTTTTATCTGGCTTTGGAAGTGCAAGATCTTCTGCTTTCGCAAGAGCTTGTAAGCGAAGATCTAGCAGCCAACTTGGTTCATTAGCTTCTTTTGAAAAGCTGCTGATGTACTCTTGATCAAATGGTAATTTCGTATCAATAGTCATAGAGATCCTCCTAACTCTTAAGCTTCTTGCTCTACAGTTTCGTCTTCAATACCTAATTCTTGTTTGATCCAGTCATAACCTTCTGCCTCTAGACGCTGTGCTAATTCTGGTCCGCCTGATTTTACAACGCGACCTTGCATCATAACGTGAACTTTATCTGGTGTAATGTAGTTTAGTAAACGTTGGTAGTGAGTAATCATTAAGCAACCAAACTCGCTGCCGCGCAGTTCATTAATACCTTTTGATACAACTTTTAACGCATCGATATCTAAACCAGAGTCGATTTCATCTAAAATTGCAATTCCTGGTTGAAGCATCATTAATTGAAGAATTTCATTACGCTTCTTCTCACCGCCAGAGAAACCTTCGTTTAGGTAACGCTGAGCCATGTCTTGATCCATTTCTAAGAAGTCCATGTTTTTGTCTAATTGACGGATGAATTTCATTAGTGAAATTTCTTCGCCTTCTTCACGACGAGCATTAATTGCTGAACGTAAGAAGTCAGCATTTGTTACCCCGCTGATTTCACTTGGATATTGCATCGCTAGGAATAGACCTGCACGAGCGCGTTCATCTACTTCCATCTCAAGTACATCTTCGCCGTCTAGCGTGATGCTTCCTTGTGTAACCTCGTATTTAGGATGTCCCATGATTGCTGAAGATAATGTTGATTTACCAGTACCGTTTGGTCCCATGATTGCATGGATTTCGCCGCCCTTAACTTCTAAATTAACACCTTTTAAAATTTCTTTACCTTCAATTGCAACATGAAGATCTTTAATTGTTAAAGTTGACCCTGCCATATTAAAACCTCCAGTTATAGACGTATATAGTAAAAAACGATATACCTATATCTTTTTAATTATTCTCATTTTATTCTCATTACAATCTTATAACAAATGAAAACTTATAGCAACCTTTTGACCCAAAAGGTTTTAAACCATTATGTACGTTTTTTAAGACTAAATCCACTCATAAAAAAGTTGCCTTAAAAGACTCGATAGAGCCTTCTAAGACAAGCTTTTTACCCGCTTTATTTACTTAGTGCGTGTGGCTAGTCAGTTCTGAAACACACTCTTGGACAAGCGTAACGGACTGACTCATCGCTGCGCCTCCGCCAAATGCCGCTGATACTCCGCATGCTTCTAAAATTTCTTGCTCAGTTGCACCTTGATCAATGCAGCCTTTTGTATGATAAATCATACAGTACTCGTCTTGAGCTACTACGCTGATTCCTAGCGCGATTAACTGCTTTTCTTTTTTAGAAAGAGAACCTTCTCCAAAACATGCTTCAGTAAACGCATTAAACGTTTTTGTTACTTCCGGCAATTTTTCGCTAAATTTCCCAACACCCATTTTATAATCATGAAGTGCTTGCTCAGTTGAATGACGTGCTTCTTGCTGCATAACGTCAGCTCCCATCATCAGTAAAGTTTTCACGGTTAGTATGCGTGAGAAAAATAAGAGTTATTCGTTTTGACGCATACAAAAAAAAGCACTTGCCCAGAGTGGGCAAGCGCTTTTCTTCTATTATTTATTTACCGGCAATACTCCGCCTTTGTATTTTTCTTTAATGTAGTCTTGAATTTCTTTAGAGTGAAGAACTTTCACTAAAGCTTTCACTGTATCTTTATTTTCGTCACCTTTGTGAACCGTAATGATGTTTGCATATGGGTTATTTTCTTTGCTTTCCACTGCGATTGGATCTTTTACTGGATCTAAACCAGCATCGATAGCATAGTTAGCATTGATAACAACAGCGTCACCTTCATTGTTTTTGTACATTTGAGGTAACAATCCGCCTTCAACATCGGCTTTAAATTTTAAATTCTTAGGGTTTTCCACAATATCTTTAATTTGTGCGTCTGTTTTCTTTACGCCTGGTTTTAATTTGATCACGCCAGCTTTTTCAAAAATCGATAAAATACGTCCTTGCTCTGCTACTGCATCACGCATAATAACTGTGCCGTTTTTCGGAAGATCTTTTAAGCTTTTGTATTTTTTAGAGTAGATACCAATTGGTTCAATGTGAATGGCACCGGCACTTACAAAATCATACCCTTTTTCACCTTTATGATCTTTTAGCACTGAATTCATATAAGGAACGTGCTGGAAATAGTTTGCATCAATTTCATTGTTTGCAAGAGCTGTGTTCGGTAAGATGTAATCTTGGAATTTTTTAATTTCTAAGTCAATTCCTTGTTTTTCTAAAATCGGTTTTGCTTGTTCTAAAATTTCAGCATGAGGCGTATTAGATGCACCCACGACAATTTTCTTTTCATCTTTCGATCCATTGTTAGATCCACATGCAGCTAATCCTACTACTAGCGCAGATGTTAATGCTAAAGCTGAAAGCCATTTCTTCATAATAAATAGTCCTCCCTTTATCTTTTATCAATTTTTGCAGTAATCGCATCTCCAATAAGTTGGATAATAAATACAATAATCAAAATTAAGATCGTAGCGGCTAGCGTTACGTCATTATGACTGCGCTGGAATCCTTCTAAATATGCAAGGTTTCCAAGACCTCCAGCTCCAATCACACCCGCCATTGCCGTATAACCGACTAACGCAATGGTTGTTACTGTCAAACCGGAAATCAAAGCTGGCAGCGATTCAGGTAACAGCACTTTAAAGATAATAGTGCTTGTTGTTGCCCCCATTGATTTAGCAGCTTCAATAACACCTTTATCAATTTCACGCAGACCAATTTCTACAAGACGCGCGTAGAATGGTGCTGCTCCAACAATTAAAGCAGGTAACGCTGCGTTAGCGCCTAAAATACTTCCTACCAACGCTTTGGTAAATGGAATCAGTAAAACAATTAAAATAATGAATGGAATGGAACGAAAAATATTTACAACTGCTGACACAATGGCATATAAAGGTTTGTTTTGCCAAAGCTGTCCTTTGGACGTTAAAAATAAAAGCAACCCCAATAAAATACCTAGAACAAACGTGGCTATAACTGAAATAGCCGTCATATATAGTGTTTCATTTGTCGCTTGAATAAAATCATCTAAAATAACGTTTGGAAATAGTTTCTCAAGCATTTGTCATTACCTCCACTTCTACCTGCTGCTCATGAATGTATGCAATGACTTTTTCAACTTCTGTTAATTCTCCGTCTAAATGAACGAACAACGTTCCGTATGAACCTGTTTGTGTATGAGAAATCTTTCCTTGCAAAATATTAATCGTTACATCAAACTGTTTTAAAATCGTTGTAATGAGCGGTTGCTCTGCTTTTCCGCCAACAAACGTCAGCTGAATAATTTGCCCGCTTGGATATAGCTCTTTTACTTGTTCAATTGTTTCAAACGTTTCTTCTGGTTCAGAAATCTGTTGAACGAATCGTTTTGTAATCGGCTGCTTAGGTTTTCTGAATACTTCTAGCACTTGTCCTTCTTCTACCACTGCTCCATTTTCCATAACGGCTACTCGATGACAAATTTTACGAATGACGTGCATTTCATGAGTAATCAATACGATGGTCAACCCAAGCTTTTCATTAATATCTACTAACAGATCTAAAATGGAATCTGTCGTTTGTGGATCAAGCGCTGATGTTGCTTCATCACACAGCAATACTTTTGGATTATTCGCTAGCGCTCGAGCAATCCCAACACGCTGTTTTTGTCCACCGCTAAGCTGTGATGGATAAGCATCTTCACGCCCTTCAAGTCCGACCAGCTTAATGAGCTCGTCTACTCGTTTCATTCTTTTTTCTTTTGAAATCCCTGCTATTTCTAACGGAAAGGCAATATTTTCTCTCACCGTACGTGACCACAAGATATTAAAGTGCTGAAATACCATACTAATTTCTTGTCTAGCTTTTCTGAGTTTTCCGCCTTTAATTTTTCCAATATCATTACCTGCTACTTCGACCGTTCCTGTCGTTGGTGTTTCTAATCCATTTAGCAAGCGAATTAAAGAGCTTTTCCCCGCTCCGCTGTAACCAATAATTCCGTAAATTTCACCTTGGTTAACGGTTAGATTCACATTGTCAACAGCTGTTACTCGACCGCTTTTAGCCTGATAAATTTTTGTAACGTCTGTTAATGTAATCATATTTCTTCACCTTCTTTAGTAAAAACTTGATTATGTTAGGTTGCCCTATAGAATGAAAAAGCCGTAAAACATTTTTCCCCATCAAAAAAGCCTCTCTGCGCATGACAGAAAGGCTCGATATTTAATCCTTTCTCTCATCTTTCAAAGCGCATAGCTTTGCAGGAATTGGCACCATTTCAGTTAGTCTGACGGTTGCCGGGTTTCACAGGGCTCAGTCCCTCCACCTCTCTTGATAAGAGTTCGCAACAATTATTTTGTTTTTGGGAAATATTCATTCATTTATGAACATTCATGAGTGTGATTTTAGCATGTGTCAGATAGGCTGTCAACAGATTTTACCCTTGGGATAATATCCCAAGATTTCAACAGCCCCAACGGTTCGCTCTCTTTCCATTTCTTCATTTTAAACAAACGTTTGATTATCGAAGTTCTTCAAGCACGTGCTCGATGGAATGAAACGCATAAAGTTTTTTTATCATTTCGCCATTTTTCACTTCAATCAAACAAGGTACACTTTCAATGGAAAATAACTCTGCTTTTGAAGGCATATAATTTAAATTGCTCATTCCGATGGTTACATCCGGCAGCATCGCTTCTGCCACGGTTAACATTTTTTTTGCCAGCTGACACGTTCCGCAAAAAGGCGTATGGAAAAAGATAAAGGCTCTTTCTCCTTCTTTTAACTGATCATCAAGCTGTTTTTCGCTCCATTCTTGCATGTTGCTCATTCCTTTTATGTTAAAAATTCTGCATTAACATCGATATTGGCACTCAGTAATACTGTTGCTATGTGATGTCTAGGGGCGGCAGCAACTTCTCGGTACATTTTATCAATATATAAATGCTCTGCTTCCGGAAGCTCTCGTTTAAATTGTTTTCTCAGCTTATTCCCTGAATCATCAGAGTCAACGAGTATGTATACCTCTTTGTTAAACGTACAGTCAATAATTTCATCCAGCTTTGATAAACTAATCGTACCGTTTGTACAAATAATTTCAATTGGTTCTCGAATGATATCTTGAATACGCTTTTTATCTGATTTTCCTTCGACAATAATTACTTTTTCAATTTCAATTAGCCCCATTTTCATCACCCGTAATCGTCAGTTGTATAGTAACATCATTTCTTTATGCTATACAATATTCGTTAATGTATCACAGTTCACCTGTTTTTTAAAAGAAATTTGCAAGAAAGAACTCTTTTAAAAGGCAGTTTAGGCCATATTATTTCCATAAAACAAGAAAAACAGCGGCAGTTGCCACTGTTTAGCACCATCCTGCTTCTTCGTCGCAGTCTGTATATTTTTGCGTTTCACCTTGTTTTTGTACGTCCGCATATTGATAGAACTTATTATTTTCTTGCGAATATCCTTCTTCAAAGCGGTATTCATTGCCGCTTGTCCCATAACTAACTTCACCAATTGGCTGCTTATCAACATATAATTTCATACCGCCGTCATGAAATTTAGCTGTAACGCGATCTGTAACGTCCATTTTTTGTTTTTCAAACATAAAAAGACACTCCTTTAGCTTGTTTACTAATAGAGTGTCCAGTCAAAAACTTTTCATAAAGACAATTTATGGAGGAGTATTATCCTTCGTTTGTCATTTCTTCGTATTGCTCTGCTGTCATCAGCTTGTCTACTTGAGAAGCATCAGATGGTTTGATTGTAATCATCCATGCTTCTTCGTATGGAGATTCATTAACAAGTTCAGGGCTATCGCCTAAGTTGTCGTTTACTGCTACAACTTCACCGCTAATTGGTGCATAAAGCTCAGAAACTGTTTTTACTGATTCAACGCTACCAAACGGCTCGTCAGCTTCTACTGTTGCTCCTACTTCTGGCAGTTCAACGAATACGATGTCTCCAAGCTCAGCCTGAGCGAAATGTGTAATACCTACGCGGACAACGTCTCCTTCTGTTTTTACCCATTCATGCTCTTCAGAATAACGCAAATCTTTTGGTGTACTCATCTTAATCCCTCCAAAATATGTATCGTAATTTGTTTATATAAAAAGCGCCTTCAACGTGGAGAACACTTTCTACAACCTAAAATAACTTCCTATTAACAGTGTAACGTAAAAGGTAAAAATTTTCTATTTGAAAACTTACTTCCACACGTTCTCAAACTGCTCTTCTTTGAAACCAAGCGTTACTTTTTGTCCATCTGTTAGCAGCGGACGCTTAATTAACATGCCATCTGATGCAAGAATCGATAGAAGTTCATCTTCACTCGCACTGCTTACTTTATCTTTCAGTCCTAATTCGCGATATTTTTTACCGCTTGTATTAAAGAATTTTTTTAATTCTAAACCGCTGTTCTGATAATAAGACTGCAGCTGCTCTTTTGTTGGCGGTTTTTCTACAATATGAATTTCTTCATACGCTACTCCGTTATCATCCAGCCACTTCTTTGCTTTTCGGCACGTGCCACACTTTGGATATGAATAAAAAAACAATGACATTTCGTCAACCACCCTTTATTTTAAGCTTTTTTCGTATTTTAACACATCCTTTATCATTTACCTAGATAGAGGCTTCTTAAACAAAAAGGAGCTCGTAAAACGAGCTCCTTTTTTCTTAAACTGTGAACTTCTCTACTTCTAGAAGTGTTTTTGCAATCTCGCGCTTTACGCTAATTACATTAATTGGTGTATAGCGAGTTAACTTACGAAGAGACGAAAGCATAACTCTAAGCGTATCACCTTGTTCAACGCCAATTAACGTTTCTTTTGCATCTGCTTCGATTCGATTAAATGCTTCTTGGCAGAATACTTGCGTATATTTTACTTTTAAGCTGTTTTGATCTACTCCTGTTTTGGAAATGGCTTTTTCAGTACGTAAAACAGTGGATTCCATTGCATATACGTTACTAATCATATCGGAAATATTAACGAGAATTTCTTGTTCTTTCTCTAATTCTTTACCGTATTTCTGTGCAGCTAGACCTAAAAGCAAGAGCGCAATTTTCTTCCCATTTTGCACAAGCATTTTTTCTTGATCTAACGGCTCATTCCCTACTTCCTGCGGCATAAGCATCATCAATTCTTCTTGAAGCGTTTGTGCTTTTTGAAGCAGCGGAAGCTCTCCTTTTAGCGCTTTGCGTAAATATGTGCCTGGTACTAAGAGACGATTAATTTCATTTGTTCCTTCAAAAATACGGTTAATGCGGGAATCACGATACAGGCGCTCGATTTCATACTCACTCATAAAACCATAGCCTCCGTGAAGCTGCACCCCTTCATCTACGATATAGTCAAGAGATTCCGTTGCAAACACTTTATTTAATGAGCATTCAATGGCATATTCAGCAATCGAAGCGGCAATTTGCTTTCCGTCTTTTTGCTGTTCTTCGGAAAGCTGGCCCATATGGTCTTCAAAAAGTCCTACCGTACGGTAAACAGAGCTTTCAGTTGCATACAATTTAGAAGCCATTGTGGCTAACTTTTCTTGCGTTAATGAGAATCTAGCGATTGGCGTTTTAAACTGCTGACGCTGGTTAACATATTGAGACGTAATTTCTAACGCACGTTTCCCTGCTCCAACTGCTCCAACTCCAAGCTTATAGCGTCCAATATTTAAAATGTTAAAGGCAATAACATGGCCTTTTCCAATTTCACCTAACACGTTCTCTTTTGGGACAAGCGCATCTTCAAGAATCAACGTTCTGGTTGATGAGCTTTTGATTCCCATTTTCTTCTCTTCCGGTCCAACCGAAACACCTGGAAATTCGCGTTCAACGATAAAAGCAGAAAATTTATCGCCGTCAATTTTCGCGTACACGACGAACACATCAGCAAATCCGGCATTCGTAATCCACTGCTTTTCTCCATTTAACACATAGTGTGTGCCTTCTGCGTTAAGGCGAGCTGTTGTGCGAGCACCGAGGGCATCGGAACCAGAACCAGGTTCTGTTAACGCATATGCTGCTATTTTTTCCCCTACCGCTAGAGCAGGTAAATATGCTTGTTTTTGCTCTTCTGTTCCAAATAAGACGATTGGCAATGACCCAATTCCTACATGAGCACCATGAGTGATGGAAAATCCGCCTGCTCGAGACATTTTTTCAGCAATTAAAGCCGAGGTAATCTTATCTAAACCAAGCCCACCGTATTCTTCCGGTACATCTGCACCAAGCAACCCTAATTCACCAGCTTGTTTTAATAGCTTTACAGAACGGTCAAACTCATGCTTTTCTAAATATTCCACTTGTGGAAGGACTTCATTTTCTACAAATTCATCTGTCGTCTTGGCAATCATCTTTTGTTCAGATGTATAATCCTCTGGCGTGTAGACGCGGCTTGCATCGCCTTCTTCAATTAAAAAACTTCCACCTTTAATCATTTGTTTTGTTTTATTTGACATGTTCATATCCCCCTTTAAAATGATTATGCTAACAATTCAAATACACCAGCAGCTCCCATTCCTCCGCCAATACACATGGTGACAATTCCAAACTGCTCATTTCGACGCTGCATTTCGTGCATTAAGCTAAGAGTCAGCTTAGCTCCAGTACAGCCTAATGGATGACCTAAGGCAATAGCGCCTCCGTTTACATTTACTTTATCTTCATTAATATTTAATTCACGAATAACGCCAAGTGCTTGAGAAGCAAATGCTTCATTTAATTCAAACAATCCAATATCAGAAAGCTCCAGCCCTGCTAGCTTAAGAGCTTTAGGGATGGCAGCTACCGGGCCAATTCCCATTACTTCAGGCGGAACTCCTCCAACTGCAAATGAGCGAAACTTAAGCAAAGGCTTCAAGCCTTCTGCTTCAGCTTGTTCTTTATCCATTAGAAAAACGGATGCAGCTCCGTCACTTGTCTGCGAAGAGTTTCCAGCTGTTACGGATCCTTTAATCGAAAAGGCTGGACGAAGTTTTCCTAATACATCCGCAGTTGTGCCGGGACGAACTCCTTCATCTTGAGAGAACATCAGCTTTTGTTCACGGAGCTTATTGTTTTCATCGATTTTTCGAAGCGTCACTTCCACGGGAACAATTTCGTCGTTAAACTTCCCTTCTTGAAGTGCTTTTGCTGCTTTTTGATGGCTGCGTACAGCAAATGCATCCTGGTCTTCACGTGAAATGCCGTATTTCATCGCCACTTGTTCTGCTGTATGTCCCATGCCCATATAATATTCCGGCGCATTTTCAACCAGCTGAACATTCGGACGTGCTACGTTTCCAAACATCGGAACAAAACTCATTGATTCTGCTCCTCCAGCTAACACTGCTTTGGCTTGCCCTAGCATAATTCGTTCTGCACCGTAGGCAATACTTTGCAAACCTGATGAACAATAACGATTAATCGTTATTGCTGGCACCGTATAAGGCAAACCCGCAAGAGCGCCAATATTTCGAGCCATATTCAAACCTTGTTCTGCTTCAGGCATCGCACAACCAATAATTAAATCATCAATTGGCCCTTCGTATCCGCCTGCTCGTCGAAGAGTTTCTTTAACCGCGATAGCTCCCAAATCATCAGGTCTAACACTTGCCAGTGAACCTTTTTTTGCTTTTCCGACCGGTGTCCTAGCACCTGCTACAATAACTGCTTCTCTCATTTTTTCTCCCCCTTAATTACGCAGTGGTTTTCCTTTAACTAACATGTGCTGCATACGTTCTTGAGACTTTACTTCTCCAACAAGGCTTAAAAATGCTTCTCTCTCTAAGTCCAGCAAATACTCTTCATCAACTTCCGAACCAAACGCTACACGTCCTCCGGCTAACACAAATGCTAACTTACTAGCAATTTTATAATCATGTTCTGATATATATCCTGAATATTTCATGGATTGAGCTCCTAGCAGCAACGTTGCATATCCTGTTTCTCCAACCACAGGAATCTTAGTTCTTACAGGTGGTTTATAGCCCGTGTCATGTAAAGCAAGGACTGAGTTCTTCGCATCATTCAGCAAGTGATCTCCGTTTACGCTGATGCCATCATAGCGATTTAAAAAGTTTAGCTGTCTAGCTTCAGCAGCAGAAGTGGATACTTTTGCAGTAGCAATGGTTTCAAATGTTTTATTAGCAATTTGCTGAAGATCAAGCGTTACACCGTTCGGTAAACCATTTAGCTGTTTGATATAAAGCTCCTTGTTACCTCCTCCGCCAGGAATTAACCCGACTCCTACTTCTACAAGGCCCATGTAAGTTTCAGCAGAAGCTTGGATTTTAGCTGACGGTAAGCAAATTTCTGCTCCGCCTCCAAGAGTCATCGCAAATGGAGCTGCAACAACCGGCTTTTCATTGTATTTCACCTTCATCATTGCCTGTTGAAATTGTTTAATGACAAGCTCAACTTCAAAATAATTGTCATCTTGTGCTTCCATCAAAATCATAGCTAAGTTAGCGCCAACGCAGAAATTTTTGCCTTGGTTTCCTATGACCAGCCCCTTATAATTCTTGTTCACTTCTTCAAGAGACTGATTTAATAAGCTGATAATATCTAGCCCAATCGCATTGTTAGGAGAAGTAAACTGCAGGCACGCCACATCATCTCCTAAATCAATTAAACTCGCTCCGCTGTTTTCTAAAATGACATTATTTTGAGAACGTAAAGATGACAGATGAATTACCTTTTTATTTTCTTTTACCGCTTTATACTCATCATCTTCGTAGTAAAGCGTTTGACCTTCCATTTCTTTATAAAAGCTTGTAAATCCATTTTCTTGCATTTGTTTTATCCACTGCGGAACTGCTAAACCAGACTGCTCCATCTTCTCCATTGACTTTTCTAAACCAATTGCATCCCACGTTTCAAAAGGACCCATTTTCCAGCCAAATCCCCACTTCATAGCTTGATCAATGGCCACGATATCGTCGGCTATTTCATTTTTTAACTGTGCTGCATATACAAGAACGGGACTGATCACATTCCAAAGAAGCTGTCCAGCACGATCATCAGAATATATAAGCGCTTTCATTTTATTTTTCAGCCCTTTTGCCTGCTTGCTTAATTCGGTAGAAGCTGTTTTTAACTTCTTTCTCTCGACGTATTGAAGTGTATTAGGATCAAGTTCTAAAATTTCCTTGCCTTTCTTTAAAAAGAAGCCTTGCCCCGACTTGCTTCCCAGCCAGCCATTTTCCTGCATTTGTTTCATAAATAAAGGCACATCAAACACTTCTTTTTCTTTGCCTTCCACTTTGTCAAATACATTGTTGGCCACATGAATAAATGTGTCTAGTCCCACTACGTCTAACGTTCGAAACGTTGCGCTTTTTGGTCTTCCAATTAAAGGGCCCGTCACAGAGTCAACTTCTCCCACACTGTAATTACCTTTTAACATTTCTTGAACGGTCACAAGTAAACCGTACGTACCGATACGGTTGGCGATGAAGTTAGGCGTATCTTTTGCAATAACTACTCCTTTACCTAATACATCTTCACCAAACGTTTTCATATATTCAACAATTTCTGGTTTTGTGTCATGAGTTGGAATGATTTCTAATAACTTTAAATAACGCGGTGGATTAAAAAAGTGCGTTCCTAAAAAATGCGCTTTAAAATCTTCTGAGCGTCCTTTAGCCATTTCGTGGATCGATATTCCCGAAGTATTTGAACTTACGATACTTCCTTTTTTTCTTACACTGTCAATTTTTTCAAACAACTGCTGTTTAATCTCAAGACGTTCGACTACTACTTCAATAATCCAATCACAGTCGCTTAACTGCTGTAAATGATCTTCAAGATTTCCTGGCGTAATTAACGATAGTGACGACTTAGACGTTAAAGGCGCTGGTTTTTGCTTCGTTAATTTAGCTAGAGCAGTTGTACTCAACCGATTTCTCACTTGCCTATCTTCAAGCGTTAGCTGTTTTTTTTCCTCGTCTGCTGTTAATGAAGTTGGAACCACGTCTAGCAAAAGCGTTGGAATTCCTACATTCGCTAAATGAGCTGCAATTCCAGAGCCCATAACTCCTGAACCTAAAACGGCGGCTTTTTTTATGTTCATAATTATCCCCACATCCCCTTTAATATATTGAATGAATGGTCATTCATTTTATGCGTAAAAAAAGAGAGTCACTGTTAATCTCTGTTTTTACTATAAAACATTTTTTAAATTTTCGCAATATATTCACAATATTATCTCTAACTATTTTTAATGTGTTTGGTTATCTTAATACACAGGAGGTGATTTTGTGAGCAAATTAAAGAAGGATCCATCGTCAGCAGGCGTAAGCGCAGCAAGCGTTAAGGGAAATGCTGGACCTGTCAATGAACCGCACGGCCGTGGCAAAAAGACATCTCAAAACCAACAGTACACAAAGCATAATACACAAGGACATTAACCTCAAAATCGAACATGAGTAATCGAATCATGTTCGATTTTTGATTATTTCTTACTTTGTCATCACGACCATTTCATTATTATTTTTTTACGATTCCTTTTAAGACAAATGCGACATTTGCAGGTCTTTCTGCAAGCCGTCTCATAAAATATCCATACCAGTCCGTTCCATAAGGAACGTACACTCTCATTTTATATTGTTCTGCTACAAGCTGAACCTGCCTTTCTGATCGAATGCCGTATAGCATCTGAAATTCAAACTGATCGATTGGAATTCCATGCTTTTTAACAAACTCTTTTGTATACTGAATGATTCGTTCATCGTGAGTAGCAACTGCTGTGTAGTGACCGTTTAATAGGTGTAGTCCAATTATGTTTTTGAAGTTTTCGTCTACGTCTTCTTTATCAGGAAACGCCACGTCTGCTGCTTCTTTGTACGCACCTTTCACTAACCTTAATTTAGGAGCATAAGCATCTAATTCACGGACGTCACTTTCTGTTCGATATAAGTATGCTTGAAGCACCGTCCCTACGTGTTCATACTCATTTTTTAATTGTTTAAATAGCTTAATCGTCTTGCTGCATCTCTTATAGTCCTCCATATCAATCGTCACAAATACGCTATGTTTTTCCGCTTCTTCAAGAATACGCCGCATATGATGAAGCGCCAAACCTTCTGAAATATCCAGTCCCATAGACGTTAATTTTAAAGAAATTTCTGAATCTAATCTTTCTTTGTGTATAAGGTGAATGGCCTTTATGCATTGAGCTGCAGCATGATCAACTTCAGCCTCACTTTCTACAAATTCGCCAAGATAATCAATCGTTACTTTCAATCCCTGTTCATTTAGCTTTCTTATCACACTAACAGCTTCATCGATGGTTTCCCCTGCAACAAATCTTGCTGCTCCAAAACGTAAGCCATAGCGCTTAGCCAGCTTTGTTAACTTTTTGCTTTTTGATAACAATAAAAAAAAGTTTCTTATCGTTTGTTCCAAAGCAACCCCCCGCCTTCACTTGTCATACGCCTCACAAAATTTATTTAATTATCATTAATTTTACCATTTTTCAAACTAGATAGATAGGCACCCTTTATTAACATATGCATACAAAATCAAAAAGCGACCGAGAGCTTTTAGATAAAAAAACATCCATCAGCTTTGTGATGAATGTTTTTATTCTGGTTTTCGCTCTGACGCTCGATGCGCTTCATTCAGCTCTTTTATTTCCTTCACAATCTCGACCATTTCCCCTTTTGCTTCTGGATATAATTGATTCCAATGCTTTGTTAAAGGCGGCATAGATTTTGAGATATGGTTGTAAAGTGCCCACATTTTCACTTTTTCCTGCAGCTGTTCGTCACTTTCTCCAACCATTAGTTCCGTATACTTTTCAATCAAACCGTCGAATTGCTCTTGAAAGGTTTTACTCATGCGCAATCACTCCTTTCTTTGGTTTACAAATAACCGGACACGTTCGACAATAAGTCTCTTTGGCTCCTGTTTGGTAGGACAAACAGCACGTTTGCCGTACTCTTATCTCCTGCTTTTGTTTCTCTATATATTGAGGAGATGAACTGTACCGAGCAAGCGGATTATGATGATATGAACCAAAGTGACGGCCCTCAGCTTCTTCTAACACGTATCGTAAATTCTTTTGCACTTGCACATTGTCTATTTCTTCGTTTGCTAAAAGCAAATCATAAAGCCAGTGAATATAAACAGCTACGTTTTCCCACAGCGTCAGCTTCGAGATTTTTGTCACTTTACGCAGTACTGACCATATCGGCTCAATTTGATGAGCAAACAATTCATCAAGAAGTTCATCAAGAAGAATTTCGCGATTATCCTCTGTTACTTCTGTCGTCTCAATTTCTGAGATAAACACTTTTGGAAGCCACACCGTTTCAACTTCTTCGGTATGCAAAGATACATTTTTAGTCGATGCATTTATCTTTTTTTGAAACACAATAAATGAATACAAAGCCGCAACCACAACAAAACTATACCGCTTCGCTAACATTGAAGCAGCTGCTCTCAAACTAGCGGCCTCCATCGTCTCTTGAATCCATAACAGCTGCACCTTCACCTTACTTTCATCCATGCAGCTGGCAGGAGACAACCTGTACAGCGAGTTATCTTTAAACGTACAGCGGAATTTTTCTGCTAACTCGCTTTGCTCTTTCTTATTGAGCATGCTGCGTTTCAACTCGCAGCTTATTCACAATACATCGTCCGCGCCCATGAGGAATACAAAGAGGCGTTCCAAATAACGGATCCACCGTCACTTCGCAGTTCATATTAAAGACTCGCTGTACTAAATCACAGTTAATGACTTCTTCTGGTCTTCCCTGCGCATAGATTTTTTTATCTTGAAGCGCCACAATATGATGAGCATAGCGGCAGGCTAAGTTTAAATCATGCAGCACCATTACGATGGTACGATTTTCTTTTTCATTCAGTTCAAATAACAAGTCCAAGATCTCAATTTGATGCGTCATATCTAAATACGTTGTCGGTTCATCAAGTAAAATAATATCCGTATCTTGTGCTAATGTCATGGCAATCCATGCGCGCTGACGCTGCCCCCCAGAAAGCGAATCAACTTGACGATCTGCCAAGTCTGCTAAACCTGTTGCCTCGAGTGCATTTTGTACTTTTTCTTCATCTTCTTGAGACCACTGACGGAACCAATTTTGATACGGATAGCGCCCTTGTTTAACAAGCTGCAGCACTGTCAACCCTTCAGGTGCAACAGGACCTTGCGGAAGAATTGCTAGCTGCTTTGCAATTTCCTTGGTAGGAAGAGAGGAAATTTTAGAGCCTTCTAGTAAAATAGAGCCGGCATGTGGCTTCAACAACCTTGCTAGTGAACGCAGCAGCGTAGATTTTCCGCATCCATTACTGCCGATAAAAACTGTAATCTCACCCTTTGGGATGGTAACGTCAAGCTCATCTATAATCATCGCTTCTCCATATGATAATGTTAGCGATTTTGTTTCTAACGAATGCATGCGAATCGCTCCTTCTACAAAGAATGCTATACGTTTCTTTGTTTATATAGTAAATAAATGAAGTACGGTGCGCCAATTGCAGCTGTAAATACACCTGCTGGCACTTCGATTGGCAAGAAAAATGTTCGGCCAATTAAATCTGCTGCCGTGATTAAAATCGCTCCAATTAATGCCGATAGCGGTATTAAAGCTCCAAATGACGAACCAACAAGCTTTCGGGCAATATGAGGAGCAAGTAATCCTACAAAGCTAATTCCACCGGCAAATGCAACGGCACTTCCAGTTAAAGCTGTGCTCATCAGCAATAGTGCCAATCGATTTTTTTGAACGCGACTTCCAACGTTAGTCGCAATTTCTTCACCTAATTCTTGAACATTTAAATTTCGAATCATTAAAATCGTGATTATAACCAGCCCTATTGTAACAGGAACTAGTACGGAAACACTGGCCCAATTTGAACCATACACCGTTCCGGTAATCCAAATATTTGCCTGACTGGCACGGTAGATAGGACCCATAATCATAAACAGCGTGGTCATAGCTTTCGTTAACGCTGTTAATCCAATTCCTATTAATACTAGTGTAATAGGAGAGACGCCATTTTTCCAGGCAAACACATAAAGCAAAAGCGCCACTGCCACGGCACCTAAAAATGCGCTAACAGGCATCCAATTAATACTTACGGTTAACGAGTTGCTTTTATCACTAAATAGTGTCAAAAATAACACTACACCAACTGACGCTCCTCCTGTTAATCCAATTAAGTCTGGTGAAGCAAGCGGATTTCTCACAAGCCCCTGCAAGATAGCGCCCGCAATAGCTAGACAAATACCAGCACAAATGGCAACAATAATACGCGGTAGTCTAAAAGATGTAACAACTAATCGTTCAAACTCCAACCCATGACCCGCTAAAATTTTAATTACACGAAGTGGATTAATAAATAAGTCACCCGTACCTGCACTTAACAAAAAGAGTGCAACAAGGAAAGCTGAAAATCCGGTAATGATTAGAGTAGCTTTTATATTAACTAAAAATGAAATTCTCTTTAAGCGAAGAGATAAGTATGTTTTCATGACGCCTTTGCCCCTTTCCTTGCCATATAGATAAAGAAAGGTGTACCAATAACAGCAGTCATGACTCCAACAGGGATTTCTTGAGGCATAATGACATACCTGGCCGCAACATCAGCTAATAAAATTAAAATCCCGCCCACAACCGCACTATAGGGAAATACCCAGCGATAATCTTGTCCTACGATTGCTCTTACAACGTGAGGAACAATAATTCCGACAAAGCTAATGGGACCGGCTACTGCAACGGCTCCCCCGGCTAAGATCGCAATAATGATGCCGCTTATAATTTTGACAAGAGCTGTTCTTTGACCTAATCCTTTGGCTACGTCTTCACCAATCGTTAAAATATTAATTTTTGAAGCGATAAAAAAAGTAACAACAATTGCTGGCACTACATAAGGCAGTATGCCATACAGCATTTCAACCTTGCGTCCTTGCACAGACCCAGCCAGCCAAAAGAGGACTTGATCAAGCGAAGATTCATCCACAGCCAGCAGTCCTTGTGTTAAAGAAGAGAAAAAGGCTGCAATAGCCGCTCCTGCAAGCGTTAGTTTAATAGGCGTTAACCCTTCTTTTCCAATGGACCCAAGAAAATAGACAACCACTACGGTTAATGCCGCTCCTACAAATGCAATCCATGTAAAAGCTTGAAGTGAATTGACCGAAAAAATCATCACTGCAACAACGATAAAAAAGCTGGCCCCAGCGTTCACACCAATAATATCCGGTGAAGCAAGTGGGTTTTTCGTTAACGCCTGCATCATTGCTCCTGCAATTCCTAAACAAATACCTACCACAGCACCGATTATAGCGCGCGGCAATCGAATATTTTGAATAACTATGTGCTCATTCGAACCGTTAAACGCTTGAAAAGCTTCAAATGCTGTTTTGATACTTGTATCTGTGTATCCGAGTACGATACTTAATCCAATACAGATTAAAAGCAGCATGATTCCAATGATGAGCCCCATTACTTTCATTTGAACACTGCGTAGCATCATTTTCATTGCTCTCCTCTAAGATGATTCCTATATATATCTAACCTTTAGTTTAGGAAACATTGAAAAAAGTGTCAATGATTTTGAGAATCATTTTCAACTTTTAATTGACACCGCTTAAAAGTTAGAATATTATCTTAATTGTTAATGAAAATCATTATCACTTACGAGGGGGAAAAGATGTGAATACATATTCTAAAGGCAAGTTGTCATATTTGTTATCCATTCTTACCATTATGACACTGCTTGTGCTGGCAGCCTGCGGTAATTCAAACAGCGCTGACGGGGATAAAAAAGAAAAAACTGAGGGTTCTAGCGATACTTATACAGTAAAACACGCAATGGATAAAACAGATATTAAAGGAACGCCTAAACGAGTGGTCGTTTTAACAAACGAAGGTACTGAAGCTCTTCTTGCAATGGGTGTAAAGCCTGTTGGTGCTGTTCAATCATGGTTAGGAAATCCGTGGTATGACCATATTAAAGGTCAAATGAAAGGCGTTAAAAGTGTGGGTACAGAAAGCGAACCAAGCTTAGAAGCAATCGCTGCTTTAAAGCCTGACTTGATTATCGGAAATAAGATGCGTCAAGAAAAAGTTTACGATCAGCTAAGTCAAATTGCTCCGACTGTATTTTCTGAAGAGCTGCGCGGAGATTGGAAATCAAACTTTGAGCTATATGCAAAAGCGGTAAATAAAGAAGAAAAAGGTAAAGAAGTATTAGCTGACTATGACAATCGCGTAGCAGATTTAAAGAAACGCCTTGGAGATCAGTTAAAACAAAAAATCTCAGTTGTACGCTTTACAGCTGGAGACGTTCGTATTTATCATAAAGATTCATTCTCAGGCGTTATTTTAGACCAGCTTGGATTTGCTCGACCTGAGTCTCAAGACAAGGATGATTTTGCTGAAATGAATGCAACAAAAGAACGCATTCCGGCAATGGACGGCGATCAGCTATTCTACTTCTCTTATGAAACGGGAGACGGTGAAGCAACAAAGCTTGAAAAAGAATGGATAAACGATCCTCTCTTTAAAAAGCTAAAAGTGGCTCAAGAAGACCATGTTCATAAAGTAGATGATGCTACTTGGAATACAGCAGGCGGTGTTTTAGCAGCTAATATCGTACTTGATGATATTGAAAAAATCTTCTTGGATAAAAAACAATAATAATATGAAAGAAAGAGCTTCGACGAATCGAAGCTCTTTCTTTCATGTATAATGTATTTCCTTTCATCGCACACTAACCGTGGTCTCACTTTATTAAATAGGAGTGGTGAAAATGAATTCAAAAAAACAGCCTAAAAAGCAGCCAGATACAAATGAAATGGCTGACCGCCAGTTCGAAACAGAAGATTATAACCGACAAGATGCACTCTCACAAGGTCTAGCAGAAACACATGAGCAAGTAAGCGATGCCTATCAAGAAGGATCATTTGAAGATACAGATCGTTAATAAAAAAAGAGCTGACTCTAAGTCAGCTCTTTTTTATTTTGAATGCTGCCATGCCGTTTTAGGCAATGACATGGACATCCACTGCTGGAGCTTTGATTTATCAATCGTTACTTTCTTTGCTTTAATTCCTTGTTGAATCAGCTGTTTCATTAGTTTATCAATTGACTTCATCGCTATTCACCTCAAAAGCGGAAATTTGTTTTGCTTCTACTCTTTTACTTTTTTGCGCTTGAATTTCATAAAAAACTCATAGACAATTGGAACGATAATGAGCGTAAGCAGCGTAGAACTTGTTAGTCCTCCAATTACCGTAACCCCTAGCCCTTTTGAAATAAGGCCTCCACCTTCAAATCCAAAAGCTAATGGAAGCAGTGCACCAATCGTTGCAATAGCTGTCATTAAGATCGGGCGAAGACGTGTCATTCCAGCTTCTAGTAACGCTTCACGCGTTGAAAGACCCTCTTGCTCTTTATGAATCACGCGGTCAATCAGAACAATCGCATTTGTTACCACTATTCCAATTAGCATAAGAGCTCCAATCATCGAAGAAATACTAATCGTTTCCCCAGAGATTAAAAGCGCCACTAGCGCACCAATGAGTGTAAATGGAAGTGAGAATAAGATAGCAAATGGTGCTAAACCTCCACCAAATGTCAGTACCAGTACGAAGTACACGATACCAATGGCTGCGAGCATAGCAATTCCTAATTGACTAAATGAGTCATTAATTTGCTCTGATGCTCCGCCAAAGCTGATATCCATATCACTTGGCAAATCAATTTTCTTCACTTCTTTTTGGACGTTAGAAGAAACGCCGCCTACATCGTCACTCTTAATATCGGCACTTACCTCTGCATAAATTTTATTATCACGGCGCGTTACCGTATTCGATGTTTTACCTTTTTTAATGTCGACAACTTCATTTAATGTAACTTCCTGTCCAGTTTGAGAGGTCACTTTTGTGCTTGAAAGTTCGGCAAAAGTAGAGAAATCCTCTTTTTCTTTTGGAAGGTACACGTTAATTTCGTTTCCGTCTTTTTGAATAGTTGTTAATACTTCACGCTGTCCAAGGTTGGAAATTTGCATGCCGATTTGACTAGCAGACAAGCCGAGTTCAGCAGCTTTCTTTTGGTTCGGTACTAGCGTATATTCATCAAACGTATCTGAAAGCGTAGAATCGACATTTTTCAGCTCTTTATGCTTTTCTAAAACATGCTGAACTTTATCAGCATAAGGTTTGATTTCATCTAAGCTATCTCCGTAAATAAGGACGTTTAATGAATTATTGCTGCCGCTAGACGCCGTATTCATTGAGCCCCATTCACCTTGATTCGCTTGTTTATTAAGAGCTTTTAATACTTTATCCTGCTCTTTATCAAAGTTTTGTGTATCCTCGTCATATTGCACAAATGTTAAAACGTTATTTTTGCTTCCCGGATTAAAAGAGTTACCTTCACCGAACGAATACTGAACCGTTTTGACACCATCTCGCTTCATCAAGTACGCTTCTGCACGATTCGCTGCTTTTTCTACGTCGCTTTGAGACTGTCCGGCTTTCGGTGTATACGTAAGCGTCAGCGTTTTTTCTTGATCGGATGATAAGAAGCTTACGCCAATAGAAGGAACTAAGAATAAACTTCCTACTAACAGTAGTACGGCTAACCCAAAGGAAATAAGCTTATGGTTTAGCGTCCAGTTCAAAATTCGCTTATATCCGTGTGCTAGTTTGCTTGGCTTTTCTTCTTTTACTTTTACATTTGTTTTAAATAACGAATGAGCAAGCATTGGCACGAGTGTTACCGCTACTAGCAGTGATGCTAACAGTGCAAAAACAACCGTTAAAGCAAACGGTAAGAATAGCTCTCCTACCGGTCCTTCTACGAGACCTAACGGTAAGAATACGGCCACGGTTACGACTGTAGAAGAGAAAATTGGAACAAACATTTCTTTCGTCGCCGCGACAATTAAATCTTTTCCTGTAAGCTTTTCTTCCTGATAAGCCATGCGGCGGTAAATATTTTCAATAACGACAATGGAATCATCTACCACCCTTCCGATGGCTACAGTCATCGCTCCAAGCGTCATAATATTTAAAGAGATATCCATTGATTTGAGCGCCAAAATGGCGATTAATAGCGAAAGCGGAATTGAAATAACGGCAATAATCGTTGAACGAATATCACGTAAAAACAAAAGAATAATAATAACCGCAAAGACCGCACCGATAATAGCTTTATTTAGCATCGTATGAACAGAATCTTCAATCGGTTTACCTTGATCAAAAATATTGTCAACGTGGAGGTCTTTATTTTTCTTTTCTAGGCTATTCATTTTTTCTTTAATATCATTTACAACATTTACTGTGTTCGCATCCTTCGCTTTAACAACTTGTACAGCAATTGAAGGTTTTCCGTTCGTGCGAGAAATAGATTCTGCTTTCCCCGTCACTTTAACGTCCGCAATTTCTTTTAATTTCACAGTTGGAATCGAAGCTGCGGACGGCGCCTGCTGCACGGCTCCTTGTGTCTGCTGCTGGCTCATTCCTTGTTGCTGATTTTGAGCAGCTCCTTGACTAGGCACAGCTGGAATCTCTAAGTTTTCTAAGTCTTTTTCTGTTGTCATCTTTCCGTCTACCACAACGGATTTCTGAGATCCATCCATCGTATACGTACCAGCCGGCACTTTTGCATCAGATGCTTGGATCAGCTTTTTCACTGTATCTTCATCGAGTCCCAGTTGCTTGAGCTTGTCTTGTTTGAATACAAGTTCTGCTTCTTCAACTTGTTCTCCCGATACGCTGACCGAAGAAATCCCCTGCACTTTTTCAACTTGTGGAACAACGGTATTTTTCACATACTTCGTTAAGTCTTCTAATGACTTTTTATCATCTGAAACACTTAATGAAATAATCGGAAAATCACTGATGCTTTGTCTTGAAACATTTGGTTCCTCTACATCATCTGGCAGATCGATGTTTGAGAGAGCGCGTCTAACTTCGTCTTCTGCCTTCTCCATATTTTTACTAAAGCTATATTCAACTTGAATGGTAGCCATATTTTCATAAGAAGACGAGCTAACTGTGTCAACGCCGCTCAGTCCCTGAAGCTTTTGTTCAATCGGCTTACTCACCTTATCTGCCACTTGTTCCGGAGTGGCTCCCGGATAAGTTGCACTTACTGTTACAACAGGCGTTGAAATATCAGGAATGGTCTCTAGCTTCATATTAAATCCTGAATACAGCCCTGCAATAATGACAAAGAGTGTTAACAGCCATACTGCAAATTTATTTTTTAATGAAAATTTAATAAACTTCCCCAATGCATATCCTCCTTTAAATGTATGTATACTAATAAAATTGACTGATCGGTCACAACAACTTAAAATATAAATGACTAACTGGTCAGTGTCAACCCTAAGCAGGCTCTCTCCTGACTTGTTCATAATAAAGACATATTTATGATCATCGTTTTTTAAAGGAACTGACTCTCGTTCTCAACTTTGATATATACCTTTATCTTTTTTAGTGTATGATACTATTATCTAACGAAATGAATGGCCAAATTGTTCAATAAAGGAGGTAGAATACGTGAAAGAAAAAGAGAAAAAAATAATTGAAGCAGCGATTAAGCTTTTTGCCAAAAAAGGATTTAATGCTACCTCTGTGCAAGAAATTGTAGATGAATGCAATATTTCCAAGGGCGCGTTTTACCTGCACTTTAAGTCTAAGGATGCACTTTTATTATCGATTCTAAACTTTTACTATGAAAAGCTTTTTAGTTCTGTTTATGCTCTCGACGAGGAAGTAAACGATGCCCGCAGCCGCTATATGAATCAGCTCATCTATTTCTATGAATTTATTACAGAGCACAGAGATTTTATTATCATGCAAATCCGTGAAAAGTCTATTCCATTTAACAAAGAAGTGGAGACCTTTGTTCATAAAATGCAGCGAGAAACGTTTTACTTTCATCGTAAAAGCCTCGTTAGCGTATACGGAGAAGACGTAACTCCTTATATCTCGGATTTAACAAAAATGATTGAAGGTATTCATCATTCCTTTTTAGAAATTATTATCTTCAATCAATACGAGCTTACCTTTAAAGAAGTAGCGCAGTACATAATGGACCGAGTTGATGTATTAGTAGAAGATTTATTAACTAGAAAACCTCGTCCCCTTATTCCAGCTTCTTTTGGTGAAGACATATACGGAAAGGAACGAACGACTTTTCTAAGTAAAAATGAGCAGGTAAAACAAGCTCTTGAGGAAATTAAACATCTGCTAGACACCAGCGATCATATTTCTGATGAGCACGCAGACAGCTTTCACATTTTAAAAACGGAACTTAAAAAAGATAAGCCTACTGCTGCTATTGTAAAAGGCATGGTGGGGAATTTAACGGAACTTAAACCGTTGGAAGAACCGCTTAATCTTTTAACAACCTTACTCCAACAAAAATAACAGAAGGCTTCAACAAGCCTTCTGTTATTTTTCTGCTTTTGAACTAGATACTCCCCCAGATAACACGAACTTCATTGCTTCTTCCGGCTTAATATCTAACCATTCAATTTCTTCTTTTGGAATCAAAAAAGTAAAGCCCGCTACTTGAAAAGTTTGTGGAACATAGACGGCTACGTGTTCTTTTAATGAATGAATCACCTCGTCTACTTCTTCAGACGTTACAAATCCAATGACTTTCATTGACGTGCCAGGCATCGTCACTAAAGCGACTTTTGAAAATGACTTTTTCTCTCCAAGAAAAGATTGAAACGTGTCTTTAATAACACTATATAGCGTTTTAACAAGTGGTATTTTTTCTAACAATCGATCAATTAAGTTAATAATTTTCCCCGCAAAAAAACGAGTGGATAACCATCCTAAAAACGTAATTAAAACAAGAGTCACCAAGATTCCGATCCCAGGTATATAATCCTGCTTCATATAGGGCTTCAATACGTTTCCTAAAATGCTGTCTAAAAAATTAAACACTTTTACCAAAATATAAATAACAAGGATAATAGGGACAATAGTTAAGAGTCCATTAATAAAACTTTTTATGATTGCTTTCATGCAAACACCTCATTTTTTCTGACATACTGCTGTTCATTATACAATGGATTGGCTTCATCTGCGTCTCTTTATTTTTATTCACATACGTATAAACTAGGGACGTTTTATCAAAATAATAGATGGGTACATGAACATACATACTTATATATTTATTTTTTCGGAGGGATACAATTGGGACGTTTAGAATCAAAAATTGCTGTTATTACAGGGTCAAGCTCTGGTATAGGAAAAGCAACTGCTGAGCGCTTTGCGAAAGAAGGCGCGGTTGTTATTTGTGCCGATATTAATTTAGACGGTGTGAAAAAAGTAGCTCAAGAAATTAAAGACGCTGGCGGTGAAGCCTACGCCTACTATATCGATGTAGCTGAAGAAGAAAAAGTAAAAGAATTCACAGCAGAAATTGAAAAGAAATTTGGAAAAGTAGACATTCTTTTTAATAATGCAGGGACAGACACAGAAGGCGGCAAACTTCACGAATATCCAGTAGAACTTTGGGATCGCTTAATGTCGGTAGATTTACGCGGAACATTTCTTGTAAGCAAATACGTTATTCCGCTGATGTTAGAAAGTGGCGGATCGATTATTAATAATTCATCCGTATCCGGACTGGCAGCAGACTTAGACCGTTCTGGCTATAACGCAGCGAAAGGTGCTATTACCAACTTAACAAGAACCATGGCAATTGACTACGCTCGTGAAGGTATTCGCGTTAACTCAATCGCTCCTGGAACAATTGAAACACCTCTTCTTGATGATTTATCAGGCGCTGAAGAAGGAAAAAAATTCAGAAAAGCATATGAATGGGTGGATCCGATGGGCCGTTTAGGTAAACCGGAAGAAGTAGCCGGGGCTGTATTATTTTTAGCATCCGATGACAGCTCATATGTAACGGGTGATTGCATTACGGTAGATGGCGGTCATATGGCGTATACATGGCCTGGAAAAATGCTTTACGATAAAATGTGAGAATACAATTAGCTCTATACCCAAGGTATAGAGCTTTTCCGTTTGAATTTTTTCTTTAAAATAGACGTGACATTATGTCAAGACAGGTGTAAACTTAAAGCAAAATTCTTTGCTTCTAGGAGGAAGACATGAAAACAAAACAATTATCAGAACGTCAGCTTCTTGGCATCGCAGGGCTCGGATGGCTCTTCGATGCAATGGATGTTGGCATTTTGTCTTTTATCATTGCAGCTCTTCACGCTGAATGGGGACTTTCCCCTACTGAAATGAGTTGGATAGGCAGCGTTAACTCGATCGGGATGGCCGTTGGAGCTCTGGTGTTCGGGTTGCTTGCTGATCGAATTGGGCGAAAAACCGTTTTTATTGTGACTCTTGTTCTTTTTTCAGTGGCAAGCGGCCTTTCGGCTCTTACTACTACCCTTGCTGCTTTTTTAGTATTTCGATTTTTAATTGGAATGGGTTTAGGAGGAGAGCTGCCTGTTGCTTCTACACTTGTTTCTGAGACCGTGGCGCCGGAAAAACGGGGTAAAGTGGTCGTCTTGTTAGAAAGTTTTTGGGCGTTCGGCTGGCTACTGGCAGCGCTTATTTCTTACTTTGTAATCCCAGCTTACGGGTGGCAGCTAGCTCTTATCCTAACGGCTATTCCAGCGTTTTATGCCATTTATTTGCGCATCAAACTGCCAGATTCTCCTCAGTTTGTGGAAGCGACAAAAGAAAAGAAACCGTCGATTGCGGACAATGTAAGAAGCGTGTGGTCTAAGCCTTATCGTCAATCTACGATTATGCTGTGGGTTCTGTGGTTTTGCGTTGTATTTTCATATTACGGCATGTTTTTATGGCTACCTAGCGTCATGGTCATTAAAGGATTTAGCTTAATCAAAAGCTTTGAATACGTATTGATTATGACATTAGCTCAGCTGCCTGGCTATTATACTGCTGCTTGGTTTATTGAACGCATGGGCCGAAAATTCGTATTGGTCACATATCTGTTAGGTACGGCTGCCAGCGCATATATCTTCGGAAATGCGGAGTCACTTTGGCTGCTGCTAACAGCAGGAATGTTGTTGTCTTTCTTCAACTTAGGCGCTTGGGGAGCTTTATACGCGTATACACCTGAGCAATATCCGACATCTATTCGAGGCACAGGAGCTGGAATGGCCGCTTCTTTTGGACGAATTGGAGGAATTCTAGGACCGCTGTTAGTTGGGTATATGTCAACTCAAGGTGTTTCTTTAACCGTTACGTTCTCAATCTTTTGTGCAGCTATTTTAATCGGTGTTGGTTCGGTTGTTTTTCTAGGAAAAGAAACCAAACAAAAGCAGCTCGCATAAAAAAAAGACGCTCTTTTAGAGCGTCTTTTTTGTGCTTATTATTTATTTTCTACTAGCTCTTTTTCGCCTGTCTCTACTTCCACGTCACGCTGAGCGAATACTTTCTTAGCTACGCTTAAAGCATTTAACACGCGAGGGAAACCTGTGTATGGAATTAATTGAATGATGCTTTCCACAATTTCATTCGGCTCTAGCCCAGCTGTTAAACCTGTGTTTAAATGCAGCTCAAGCTGAGGCTCTGTACCCTGAGTAACCAGTGATGAAATGGTTACTAATGCTCGCTGCTTATTCGTTAAACCTGGTCGTGAATAAATGTCTCCATAGGCAAATTCAATAATATATTTCCCAACGTCAGGAGCTAGGTCTTTTAAGTCTTCCGTAATTTTTAAATGAGTCGAAATATCATCGTTACTCGTTAACGTATATTCCATTAATTTATCTAAACCTTTTTGATAACTATTTTGTGCCATGTAAAATCAGCCTCCGTATTTTTTACTGACACCGCGCGGAATCAATGTTTGTTTTCGTGTATGTTTTCTACACTATCTACTTTAGCGCACATTCTTTCTTTCGTAAAATACATATATTCAATACAACATATGCATTTTATCTATATAAAACAGAATGCTGTTCATTCATATAGTGGAGGAATTGTTTAGAGGCATATGAAATATATTTATCTTTTTTTAAAATCAATCCTAAATCCCATGAAATTGAAGGATTAGTAATAGGAACTGCTTTTACGATAGCAGAATCCACTTTTGCTGCAATGGATTGTGGAAAGATAGATACACCTAAGTTTTCCGCGATCATTTCACCGATAAAATCCCATTGAGAGCTCTCGTAAGCTACATTAGGTTCAAATCCTGCTTGTTGACACGCCTGAATAAGCCGGTCGTGAAGCGTAAAATCTTCATTAAATAAAATAAATTTCTCTTGGGCTAGTTCATTAATTTCCACATGAGTTTTAGAGGCCAAAGGGTGAGAGTGGTGAACATATAAAAGCATTTTTTCAGAGATAAAAGGATTAATGTCAAAAAGATGTTCATTTACTGGAAGCACCGCTACACCTAGGTCTAACTCTCCTTTTTCTACTGCTTTTTGAACACGATTGGCTCCGTATTCAATAAGTTTAATTGTGATATCTGGATAGAGCTGCTGAAACCCTTTAATAATCTTTGGAAAGAACAGCACTCCAATCAATGGAGGAATTCCAATTTTAATCATTCCTTTTTTCAGATTCATCACATCATATAAATAAGTCGATAGCTCATCAATGGATGCCATAACTTTTTGTCCTTGCGCATACACAACTTCCCCGGCATCCGTTAAATCAATCTGTCTTGCGGAACGATCAATTAATTCTACTTCCAATTCTTCTTCTAAGTTTCTCACCATTTTGCTCAAGGTCGGCTGTGAAATATGAAGACTTTGAGATGCTTTAGTAAAGCTCCTTAATTTGGCGACTTCTAAAAAATAATTAAGCTGACGAATATCCATCTCTGCTCCTCCTATAGATAAAGCGAATATCTTTTATCTTATTTATTCATTTTACCTATTAACTTTTAAGATATACAGCAAAAAATCCGAACGATTTATCGTTCGGATATACCTTCACCTAAAATACTTTTGTCCTGTCCTTTTTTACTACGGTTATTTAAAATGTTTTGGCTGCTTGTGCTGCTTGTTCTAGGCCACTTTCAATAATTTCTTGAGCACGATCCGGAAACTGATTATGTCCCTCAATAATAACAGAGTTCACATCCGTAACTCCAAAAAATTGAAATACGCTGCTGACATATTTAACGGCCATTTCGACCTCAGCTGATGGACCTTCTGAATATACTCCGCCTCGCGCGTTTAATAACATCACTTTTTTATCGCCCAGTAATCCCACAGGACCTTCTGGCGTATACTTAAACGTTTTGCCTGCTTGATTTAAATAATCAAAGTACGTATGAAGCACTGCTGGCACAGTAAAATTCCAAAGCGGAAAGGCAATGACAATTTTATCAGCTTTCACAAATTGTTCTAAGTAATGATTAGCAATTTCTGCTGCTTTGTTTTCCGCTGCCGTCACTTCTAGCCCTCTTGCTAGTTTAAACTGACCGTTTATCATATCGGCACTTAGATAAGGAAGTTCTTCTTGAAACAAATTTAGTTCTATTATTTCTTCACCTTGGTGGGATTGTTGATAGCTTTCTAAAAACGCATTATATAATTTCACGCTAACCGCTTCACTTGCCGATCTATCATTTGCTTTTATAAAAAGAGTATAACTCATACTAAAACCTCCACTGATTGTTGATACTCTTATTTTATTCGCTTTGTCCTTACGTTTCGAACGACTTTATAATGAAATACTCTCATACTTTAGTCTGAAAAATCCTATATAAGAATTTATTAAAGAGCCAAAAATAACATTGACAACGATAATCATTATCATTAAAATTAGAGGGAAATTGATTGTTATCATTTAAAGTAAGGGGAGCTTTTTATGTGGTCAAGTTTGGCTTTGTCGCTTCGTGAAGGTTTAGAAGCATCACTTATCATTGGAATTATTTTAGCTCATGTTACAAAAATAGGCCGAAAAGATTTAAAGTATTCTGTCTTCATCGGGGCTGCTGCTGGTCTTATCTTCAGCTTAGTATTTGGCTTCATTGGCTTCAATGAGGCGAAAGAGTTAGAAGAAGAGTCAGAAGAAATTTTTGAAGGAGTGATGATGCTTTTAGCTGCAGGTCTTATCGCTTATTTTATTCTATGGTTGCATCGAAGCAAAGAAATGACTTCTTCGGTCACATCAAAAATTTCCAGCAACTCTTCTAAATGGGGATTAATTACCTTAGCCTTTTTATCTGTCTTTCGTGAAGGAACAGAACTAATTATTTTTAATCTGACACAAGTAAATCAACACGCCTCTTCTATCGCATTTGGAAGTATAAGTGGTATTTTGCTGGCCGTCGTTATTACATACATTCTGTTTAAAACGGCTATTAAGCTGAACCTGTGGATTATCTTTAAAGCGCTTGGTGTTTTTCTTATTTTTATTGGCGGAGAGTTATGCGGTGAAGGTTTGGCTAAGCTATTTGAAGCTGGTGGAGAATCACTTGAAATAATTGGATTTAGTATCTTTACAGTTGCATCACTTTATCTGTTTTTCCAAACGGACTTGAAAAAATTACGAGTAAGAAAACAAAAATCGGCATCATAATTACACAAAAGCCGCCTGTTAACGGCGGCTTTCTTAATTTGTAGATGAAACGGGAAGGTGAATCACAACTTCCGTTCCTTGTTCTTCTTCACTATTAATAAAAATCTCGCCTTTATGCTGACGGACAATAGTTTGTGCAATCGATAGTCCAAGCCCCGTTCCTCCCGTAGCTCTGCTTCTAGCTTTATCGACTCGATAGAAACGTTCAAAAATATGTGCAAGATCTTCCTTTGGAATACCAATTCCATAGTCTTTTACTTTGATAATGACATCTTCCTGCTTTTTTTCAACGGTCACTTCAATTTTATCCGTACTGTATTTAATTGCATTATCAAGCAAAATAATCAGCACTTGCTTCATTTTTAGTTCATCCACTTCAATCATAATTGGCGTTTGATCATAATGAAGAACTAATTCTCTTTTGTATACCTGCTGCAGCTGCTTAACGATTTGTTCAAAAATAAGAACAAGATCTGTTTGCTTCATATCAAGCGTTTGTTCTTTTTCCACACTTGCCAGATCAAGCAGCGTTTCAATCATTTTTTGCATTTTGGTTGCTTCCGCATAGATGGTGTCGATCGCATCTAGCGTAATTTCTTCATTTTTAATCCCTCTTCTTCTTAATAAATTAGAATAACTGCGAATAACGGTTAGAGGGGTTTTTAATTCATGAGAAGCATCGGAAACAAACTGGTTTTGCTTTTCAATATTTTCTCGCAAGCGGTCAATCATATGATTAAACGTAACGGTCATGCCCTGCAGTTCATCTCTCGTCTCCGTTTGAATGAGAACTTTTTTAGGAACACCGCTCTCTTCAATCTCTTTCATCGTTGTGACCATATTTTTAATAGGATGCATAATGACGCGTGATAACCATCTTCCTCCTAAAAGCGACAGTAAAATGGACACAAGCGAACAAAAAATCAAAATCGACAGCAAAATATCTTTACGGGTTTCAAAACCAGTCAGGAGCTCACCAATCTCAAGCGTTTCAACGACTTGATTATTGACTTTGACAGGCATGCGAATAACCAATACTTGCTTTTCTCTGATCTTGCGAAGTTTCACCTTTTTTTTCTTTGAAAATTCGGGCTTAATTTTCACCAGATGCGGATCATTTGATACTTGGTTAATGACCGTAGAATTTTCTGAGACTGTTCGGATAAATGAATGATTGGTCAAATAAAATTTTAGTAACTCCGGCGAGAGCTCCACGGAATGATCTTGTTGACCTTTTTGAATAATCTCGTGTGCTTTTTCGAATAAAATGTCCTGTTCCATATTCACCGTAGATTTAGTGAAGGAGAAAAAAACAACGATGTTCATGATTAATAAAATAACCACTAGCCATGCTGTTGTCAGCAAATTAATCTTAGTCGTGATCTTCATGTTTCTCCTCTTTCATCATATATCCTACACCTCGCACCGTATGAATGAGAGAAGTAGAAAAACCTTCATCTACTTTTTTTCTTAAGTGACGAATATACACATCAATTACGTTCGTTTCTCCTTCATATTCATAGCCCCAAACGTTTGTGAGAATTCCTTCTCTCGTGACAATTTTATTTTTATTCGTAAGCAAATACACGACTAAATCATACTCTTTCGGTGTCAGCGTAATGGATTCGTTGTTTCTAAGGACTTCCCTTGTTTCAAGATTAATAGTCAAATCACTTATCGTTAAGAGCTCCGCTTCAGCTTCTTTCGTTCCTGATGCTTCTACAAGCGAACGATAGCGAATACAAGAGCGAACCCGTGCTAACAGTTCTTCAATTTCAAACGGTTTTGTCACATAATCATTAGCCCCTTGATCTAAGCCCATTACCTTATCCAGCGTCGTGTTTCTGGCAGTTAATAAAATAACTGGCGTAAATACTTCCGCTTTCCGAAGTCTTCTTAACACCTCTATACCGCTCAGACTTGGAAGCATCACGTCTAGCAAAATGAGGTCATATTGAGCGGATATTGCCGTCTCTAACCCCGCTTTCCCATCGTACTCAATATCTACTTCATAATCTTCAAATTCTAATTCAATCTTTAGCACTTTCGCAATTTGCGCTTCATCTTCCACAATTAAAATTTTCTCTTTCATGTTATACACCTCTCACCACGTGTCTTAAGTGAAAGAATAGCTTCTTTAGATAAAAAAACAACACCTTTTTCAAAAGATGTTTGTTTTTTTATCTAAACCCTACTTTTTCAACATACTTGTTCTTTAGCTTATCCTTATTGTTTATAAACATGAATGTTTTACGCATGAAGACCAATTGTTTGCTTTTCACCTAAAATCCAATTGACTACTGCTAAAAGTTCTTCAGGCGTTTGTGCTTCGATTTCTTTATGATAAGCAGCAATGGCGTTATATAATGTGTTCATTTTATCAGCATCCTGCAGCACTTCCTGTAGCTGATTTTCTAACGATTGATCTGTCTTTAGTTCTTGAACTAAGTTTCGCTCTGTTAAATAGCGTAAATTTACTTCTTCTTGACCCGGTAAAGCAGAATGAACAAAAATCGGTAAATTTTTGCGAAGAGCTTCACTGACCGTGATACCACCTGGCTTTGTTACAATAGCATCCACTTGTTCATACAGTTCATTCATTTTTGTGCGTGATGAAATGTACGGAATTGGTGTAACGTGCTGTAATTCCCATCCCTTGATTTCTTCGTATAACTTTTGATTTTTGCCGCATAAAACAAAATAATGAAAATGGCGCGCTTCTTTTAAATCATTGTAGAAATCCATAATATTACCTAGGCCGCTGCTGCCTCCGGCAATTAAAATATTTTGGTTACCATGATGATTAACAGTTCTTGTTCTTGTTTTTGTTATTTCTTCATGTACCGGTATTCCTGTGACCAACATATTTTGAAGTGGGATTTCACTTTGAGCACGAAGCCCTCTTTTTACTTCTTCACTCGGAAGAAAGTGAAAGTCAATTTCTTCTTTCCCCCATAAATTATTAATAAAGAAATCCGTGTAGACATTTATAATAGGAACATTGCACTTGCCTTTTGCTTTTAATTGACTGAGCAAATAAGAAGGAAATCCATGTGTGCATATAATTAAATCCGGATTTTCTTCTTTAACTAAGTGCTCCATTTTTTTTGCGAATACGTGATGATACCATTTGAATGAATGAACAGGCGGTTCATAAAAGAGATGTTTGTATGCCATATTGTACGTTTCTGGAGCATAACGAATCCATTTCAAATACGTGCCTGTAACCACTTTTTCTAATAGTTCGTTCGTGTAACTTAATAAATCTATTTTTTTATAACAAATATTTGTTGTTCTTCTTTCCATTATATCCATTAACGCCTCTGCCACTTGATGATGGCCAGAAGGCATTTTTAGAAGAGGTAAAAATAAAACCTTTTTCAACTGTTTCATCTCCTATTCTAAAAGCAGTTTCTTCCTCTCCTTTTTATATCATTAAATGCCCTTAAATTTCGGATTTTAATTGATTTTTAATGTGAAATTCATCGTTTTTTTAGAGTGTCAATCTAAACTAAGAGTGAAAAGTACTGTATAAGGAGAAAACAAATGAACCTCAATTACGAAGTATTTCAATGGATTAACTCGTTTGCTGGTAAATCCAGCGCAATGGATTCTGTCATGGTTATGATTACGAATAGCGTTCCTTATTTTATAATGGCTTGTTTGCTTTTGCTTTGGTTTAGCGGAAAAACAGAAAGAACAATTTATCACCGTTATACGGCTTTATACATCTTGTTTACGATTGTACTTTCTCTATGTATCAATGAAGTCATTCACCTGGTGTATTACCACCCGCGTCCGTTTGTGACTCATCACGTTCATAAGCTGATTCCGCACCCGGCTAATTCATCTTTTGTCAGTGATCATTCGATTTTAGTCTTTTCTGCTGCTTGGATCATGTGGTTACGAAAAAGCAAATGGAGAACCATCATTTTTATATGGGCTGTCATCTCGGGCCTTTCACGCATTTACGTAGGTGTCCACTATCCAGCAGATGTACTTGGAGGCATGGTAATTGCGGGAGCTATCAGCTGCTTTGTTATCTATCTTTCAGATAAAACAGCTCCTCTTATCCAGCGATTATTCTGGATTCACGATGTGATTATCAAGCGTATTCCGTTTCTATCTCCATATACGCATGAACAAATTAGCAAAAAAAATCATTCAGCTTAAAGAGGCTGAGACAAAAATAATTTAGCTGAAGTGAAAAACGAACCACTCATCAAACTGTTTGATGAGTGGTTCGTTTTTTTTGTTACGATGAACGTAGATTTTATCTGTTTCGTTCCTTCTGGCAGTTGATTGGAGGGCAAAGAGAAGACTCCTGTGGGAACAGCGGAACAGGTTAGAATCCGCAGAAGCGCAAGCGACGAGGAGGCTCACCGGCCGCCCGCGGAAAGCGAAGTCTTGCACGGAAATCAACTGCCGTGTCACAAGCGGTCCATAAGGGCTCATTTATCCGATTTGTTCGTCTTTAGATTAAATTGATTTCGTTATATCTCACTCTCTTTTTATTATTTATAAAAAAAGATTATTCACTTTCTTGACTTTCACTTTTATTTATTTTATATTAGTTGATGTATCAAACATTGATGTATCAAATATTAATTCATCAATAAATATCATAGAAAAAGGGAGCGACTTTCTTGTCACATTCATGTTCTGAAAAAGCAAATGTTCTGTATGCTCTGCAAGAAGTTAATAAACAAATTAATCAAAAGTTTGAGCATTGTACCGGTGTTAGCCAATCACGTCTTGATATTTTACATCAGCTTTATGAAACAGGTGAAATGAGTCAAAAGGCGCTTCAACAGCAAGTGAACATTGACAATGCTGCAATTACAAGGCATTTAAAGCAGCTCGAAGAAAGAGATGTTGTATCACGCCGTAAAAACCCTGATGACAACCGCGTAACATTTGTAAAGCTTACGAAAAGCGGACATGAAAAAATCGGTGCATTTCGAAACGAAAAAGCTCGCTTTATTGATGAAGCATTTAAAGATTTCAGCGAAGAAGAACAGCTGCTGCTTTCCAAAATGCTTGAGCGTTTAAAAGTAAACATTTCGGCCATTGAACGGTCATAACATTTTTAACATAAAGGAGAGTTCATCATGACACAAACAAAAACACTAAACAATGATTTCCAAGATATTATTACAGGGCGCAGATCTATTCGTTATTACGATCCATCTGTCAAAATCAGCCGTGAAGAAATGAAAGAAATTTTAACAGAAGCGACGCTAGCTCCATCTTCTGTTAATGCACAGCCTTGGCGCTTTCTAGTAATTGATAGCCCTGAAGGAAAAGCAACACTAGCTCCGCTTGCTAAATTTAATCAGTCACAAGTAGAAACATCGGCAGCTGTTATTGCGATATTCGGCGATTTAAAAAGTGAAGAAAATTTAGATGAAATTTACGATAAAGCTGTTGAACTAGGCTATATGCCACAAGAAATTAGAGACATGCAAATTCCTAAAATTAAAGCGCACTACGCAGCTGCTTCTGAAGAATTAAATAAAGAAACGGTATTAATTGACGGCGGTTTAGTATCTATGCAGTTAATGCTTGCTGCACGTGCTCACGGTTATGATACAAACGCTATTGGCGGTTATGAAAAAGATCAAATTGCCGAAGCATTCGGTTTAGACAAAGAGCGCTATGCACCGGTTATGTTACTTTCAATCGGCAAAGCAGCAAATAGTGGCTACCCGTCTGTACGTTTACCAATCGAAAAAGTAGCTCAATTTAGATAATAAAAAAGGTGCTGTGTATTCAGCACCTTTTTTTATCCTCCACTAACAGGCGGAATAAATGCAACGGTATCTCCCGTTCCAATGGTTTCTTCATCTGTTACAAACTCTTCGTTGACTGCTGTCATCGTTTGCTTTAGAGAGGACAGCTTATACGTTTTTTGTACATATTCCTTTAATTCCTTCACTGTTATACCTTGCTTATCAACTGTTACTTGTTCCACTCCAGCCTCTTCACGTATAGCAGCGAAAAATAAAACGTTAATCATTTTTACATCTCCTTCAATGGCTTTCCTTCAGGATATTCTTTCGTTTCTAACTGATCTCCAATCCATTTTGTTCCGTCTTCCCAAAATTCTTTTTTCCAAATTGGCACAATTTGCTTAATACGTTCAATAGCATACTCGTTTGCTTCATAAGCTGTTTTGCGATGCGGAGAAGAAACGGCAATAACTACTGCAACTTCTGTTATATCAAGCTTCCCGATTCGATGAGTAATAGCTGCCAAAGCATCGGGCCACTTTTCCTGAATTTCGTCACCAATTTGGCTCAGCATTTTCACTGCCATTGGCACATAGGCTTGATATTCAAGAGATAGGGTCTTCTTGCCTTTTGTAAATTCTCTTACCGTTCCAATAAATGTCGTAATAGCTCCCGCGTCTCTTCTAGAAACTTTTTTAATTATTTCATCTACGGCAATTGGCTGATTTACTACTTCAAATAAGTGCTGGTTCATCTTCTTTCCCCCACTTCTTTCAATAAAAAATTAAGATAAAGCTCGTCTTCTTGTAAGTGAAACATTGGATATGCTCGCTGCATTTCTTTTTTAAGCGGAACGTGACTAATCACGCATATAATATTGGTTAGAGAGGAAAGCAGAACAAGATCTTCTTCACTTCGAATCAAGACTGCTTTTGGATAGGATTCTTTTTTATATCCTTCAACAAAAATGATCTCTGGCGAGAAAAATTGATAAAAATCAATCAGCTTTTTTAGGCTCCAGTCTTTACTATCTGCCGTAAGCTGAAGGATTCCACCTCCTTCTACACCTGCCACATCGGCACCTGCTCGCTGGTGGCGATGACTGTCTTTTAACCCGCTGCTGCTATCTGGAGGTCCACCGTGTCCATGGTGCTTAATAGAGCCTACACATAGATTGAATTGTTTCGCTTTTTTAATTAACTTTTCCACTAAAGTAGTTTTTCCGCTATTTTGAAATCCAACTACTTGTAAAACGGTGCAACGTGCTACCAAGGCCATTCACTTCCCTGTACGTCATCTAGCAATAAGACGTCAACCAGCATTCCTTTTTTGTACCCTCTCGTCCCTCCAGGAAATATAATTAACGTATCCGCATGAGCTAAAGACGAAACCGCACTAGATTTTGTAAAGCTTAATGGAGAAGCAATTAGCTGCCCTTCCCTGTATGAAAGCCTGCCAGATACAAATCGCATAAAAGGATTTGGCTTTAAGAAGTCTTTTCCTAACAAAGCTTTTTCTTTCCGAAGATGAGGGGTGCTTTTACCCGCATATGTACTGATTACCGGACGTGCCAGAAGTTCAAAACCGACATAGCACGCTGTAGGATTTCCCGATAGGCCAAATAAAAGCTTCTCTTCCATACGAGCAACCGTTGTTACACTGCCTGGCCTCATCGCTATTTTATTAAAAAGAACTTCGGCTTGTAATTGCTTATAAACATCGGGTAGATAATCATAGTCTCCTACTGAAACGCCACCCGTTGTAATCAGCATGTCCACTTCTGACAGTGCAGATTTTACCGCGTTGTAGCACTGACTTAAATCATCGGGCATGATACCAAAATAGTTCACTTCGCCTCCAGCTTTTTCAATTTGGGCACGAAGCATATGAGCATTGCTATTACGAATTTTCCCTAGCTGAACAGGATCACTCACTTCCACTAGTTCACTTCCAGTTGCAAGTAATCCAACTACAGGCTTTTTGAAGACAGCTACGTTATCATAGCCAAATGTGGCTAAAAGAGCAGATACTCCCGGAGTGATATATGTTCCTTTTGAAGCTAACACAGTGCCTTTTGTTGTTTCTTCTCCTTTGAAAGAAACGTTATCTCCGCTGTTAAACGAACGCTTGATTTGAACGATCGGCTGATCGTCTTTCGTATATTCTTTTGTTACTTCAAGCATCGCAACCGCATCGCAGCCTTTTGGAATAGGCGCTCCTGTCATAATACGCACAGCCTGCATCGCGTTGACTGTATGTTCAAAAACAGAACCCGCTCCTATTTCTCCTCGAACAGCCAGTTCTACTGGATGAAGTGATGATGCTTCTTTCGTATCTTGCGATCGAACGGCAAAACCATCATATGGAGAACGATCAAAAGCAGGAATATCATGATCTGCTATTAAATCTTCAGCTAAAAATCTGCCGTGAGCTTCTTCAAGCGCAATGATTTCTTGCTTTCCTTTTTTTGCATACTGCATCACTCGTCCAACGCATTCTCCAACAGGGATAGGAGTTCGCTTTTCTCTCATTCTTTTCACTCCTCTACTCATCCTAGTAAACGATAATATAAGCTTTTCGCAAATTGAATATCATTCGTTCCATGAATAAATACACGGCCATCTTGAAAAATCACAAAGCGCTGCTCTGGAAGCTGACATGACAGAAGGTATGGATTGCGGTCCACTTCCCCCTGTTTTTTTAACCGCTTTTCCAATTCATCAAAGTTGTGTAAATGCTGCTGTGAGGGTCTGATTTGAACCGTCTCTCTGCCGCAAAGAACTTCTGTTTTAAGCTGATTTTCATACGCTAAGTACGGATACGTTCGGGTCGATCCGCAAGAAGAACATTTATCACTTTTCATTTTTCCCGTCTTAAATTCAGCGTGCTGATTATTCCAGACGTCAAAGGTTAAAAATGTGTGGCGCAAAGCTTCAACATCTTCGACTAAAATTTTTAATGCTTCGGTTATTTGATAGGCTGCCACGATTTGAACAGCTGGACTGATAATTCCTGCTGTCTCACAGGTTGCTCCTCCGACAGGCACTTTTTTCAATATGCAGTGCAGACAAGGGGTTACATTTGGGATAACGGTATAAGTGGTGCCATAGCTTCCCACACATGAGCCGTATATCCAAGGGACTTCATGCTTATGTGACAAATCATTTAAAATAAAACGGATGTCGAAATTATCTGTTGCATCGATGATCACATCAGCTGTTTGGACGATATTTTCTAAATTAGCAGGCTGAGCATCCATCACCAGCGCTTCAATCTTCACTTCCGTGTTTATTTGACGCAAACGATTTTTTGCTGCTACAGCTTTAGGTAGTTTGTTTTGCGCATCTTGTTCTGTATAAAGCTGCTGACGCTGTAGATTACTCCATTCTACATAATCACGATCTATAAGAGTCAATTTTCCAATTCCAGCACGCACAAGGGCTTCTGCGCTAGCGCTGCCTAGAGCCCCTGCACCTACAACTAAAACATGCTTACTTCTAATTTGCTGCTGCCCTTTGTTTCCAACGGGCTGGAAAAGCTGCTGACGTGAATAACGTTCTGTCACTCTTTTCTCTCCCTTTCTCATTCAATCTCTGACTTCACTATCTATTCCTTCGTCAAAGATATTTCTTTAAAAACATGCTATTATACACATAAAGCTAAACTGCTTCACGGAGGCTTTTTTGCATAAATATACAAATATATTTTGATGGAGGTATTTAATAGATGTCCATTGCCGGCATTGTATTAGCAGGAGGGAAATCTTCTCGCTACGGTCAACCAAAAATGTTTGAAACCTATAACAAGAAATCATTTTACGAATACAGTATAGATGCATTAAAAGAAAATCACGTTACACCTATACTTGTGTCTACCAACCAAGATTTACTTCCTTATTTTCAAAGAAAGGATGTTACATTTGCAGTTGAAAAATGCCCGTATCAAGGACCTTTGTATGCAATTCATCATGCTTTAACTGCAATTAATTGCCGTGCTGAATGGTTCTTTATTCTTTCGTGTGACATTCCTTTTGTTAACGCTGAGTTTGTTCATAATATGATTAGCCTAACTCAGACGAACTCAGCTGATATTGTTCTTCCTGTTCAGCCAAATCACATGCACCCGCTTCTAGCACTCTATCACCGTAGAACGCTTCCTCTTATTGAACAACTCGTTACGCAAGGTGAAAGAAGGCTTACAGGATTGTTGAATCGGACAAACGTCCTTCGCGTGCCTTTTTCAGCAGAAGATCCCACTTTTATAAATGTAAATCATCGCAGTGATTGGCATGTATAAAGCTTTTTTAAATTATCCACCAATATGAGACATTTCTACTTTTTCAGCGCCTTCGACCTGTCTTCCGTTAGCCCGCTCATCTGAGTAACGATCTTTCCGATGATTCCAGATATCAGAAATGGTCTCACAAACAGTATGATCAGATGCTTCTGACCGTATCAGTGTCCGGAGGTCATATCCTTTTGACGCAAACAAACAGGTATAGAGCTTTCCTTCAGCCGATACTCTTGCGCGTGAACAAGTGGAACAGAATGAATCTGTGACAGATGAAATGATACCAATTTCCTCTTCTGTCCCGACATACCGATACCTGGTGGCTACTTCTCCTGTGTAATGAGGCGGTATTTCTTCAAGAGGCATTTCTTGTCCAACTATATCAAGAATTTGTTTCTTTGTTATAACCTCATCCATTTTCCATCCGTTTGAATTTCCAACATCCATATATTCAATAAAACGCAGCGTATGTTTTTTGTCTTTAAAATATTGGGCCATCGGAAGGATATCCTGCTCGTTCTTACCCTTTTGGACAACCATATTTATTTTGACTGAAATTCCCGCAAGAGCTGCTGCCTCTATTCCTTCTAATACTCGTTTGACGCTTCCTCGGTTTCCATTCAGCTCTTGAAATCTCACCTCATCAAGCGAGTCTAAGCTGACGGTTACTCTTGATAATCCCGCTTTTGATAAGGCTTCTGCATGCTTCTTTAACAGTGAGCCGTTTGTTGTGATGGCAATATCATCTATCCCCTCAATTTGCTTCAGACGATTGATTAGATCCGGCAAGCCTTTTCTTAGTAGCGGCTCTCCTCCCGTTATACGCACTTTTTTTACTCCTAGCGATGCGAATAATCTAGTGAGCCTCTCTAATTCATCAAACGAAAGAATGTTTTCGGCAGGTAAAAATGGATAGTCTGCTCCAAAAATTTCTTCAGGCATACAATATCGACAGCGAAAGTTACAGCGATCTGTTACTGACAAACGCAAGTCTCGTAAAGGACGCTTTAAAGTATCAACTATAGCGTATGACATCTGCCTCATCTCTCCTCTCTCTAGCTGTCAGCTTCTTCACAGCAGATTAACTCTCTCTTAAAATTCTTTCCGGGCATGTATAAATATTCAACGAATCATTTCGAATAAACCCTACCGTTGTAATTCCCAATTCTTCTGCAAGATTTAAAGCAAGTTCAGTCGGAGCAGATTTTGAAAGAACCACTTCACACCCGATCTTCGCCACTTTCAGCAAAATTTCTGAAGAAATACGGCCGCTGAAGACGACTACTTTATCTCTAATTGAAATATGGTGTTTTAAGCAATACCCGTATAGTTTATCTAGGGCATTGTGTCTGCCAATGTCCATTCTGCTAAGCATAAAACCATTTTTATCACAAATGGCAGCGTTATGAACGCCACCCGTTTCTTGAAACGTAGCAGCAGATTGCTGAAGCTTATTCATCAATTGAAAACAATCCTTAATTGAAAGTTCTACCGATATATCATTCATTTTTTTAGCAGTCAGCGCATCATTTATAAAGACAAACCCTTGTCTGCTCGCCCCGCAGCAAGACGTGATATATCGTTTATTTTGAAGGTTTTGAAAATATGGGTTTAATTTATCTATTGTAACATGAACATACCCTTCTTTTTCTTGAACCCATATGTTTTTAATATCTTTGTATTCTCGAATAACCCCTTCAGATGCTAAATAGCCAATTACCATATCTTCAATGTATTGAGGGCTACATACCATTGTGACAAACTCTTCTTCGTTAATTTTTACAGTCACAGGAAACTCCGTTACAATTTTATCTTCGAAGCTTTCCATTTGACCATTTCTAAATCTAAGAACTGTACGCTTCTTAACGGTCGAGTTCATGTGATGTCTCCTTTTTCAAATAATGTTTTTATCAAAAACGAATACGGAAACCGCTATATTTTCTTTTATTTTCATATCTGAAAATAAATTAACCAACTTTGCTCCTACCAATTCTTCTAGCCCTTCCGGCGGATTCGATGCATATACATCTTGGATCATTTTTGTTCGAGCTAGATGAACCATGTCACATCCTTCAGAAGTGCTTGCAATAAATGTTTCTGTCGGAGTTAAATTTCCATACAGTGTTGAGACAGCCATATTTTCAACAAAAACCGTATGTATTCTTTCCGGTCCTTTTCCAAATAAATCTTTTCGAAGCTTCCGAATAATATCATTAAATTCATGAATAGTTTTTGACATAATCAACGCTCTCCCACCGATTAAAATTAAATTGTGCATTTTATTCCTACAGTTTTTTTATCATAAATCAACACTTCAAAAAATAAAAGCCTAAAATCTTTGCAGCAAAACTTTTGAAGAGAGTTGGGTATTTAAAAAAGTTGTGCATTTAAAAACGTAGCGATATAATTATAAATAACCGAGATGGAATAATAATAATGAATTGTTATTACTCTATCACTTTTTCTTAACGATATAAATGGGCCGGATTGGCATATTAGTAAGACCTGCTAGTAAACTATTCCACCATGATTGCACTTCCCTTATTTGATTAGGCGTGTGTATTCATGGTGGTTTTTTGTTTTTATATAAAGGAGGAAAACACATGAGTCGTGAAACCATCACTGTTCATATAAATGGCAACGAATACAAGGCAGCTTCAGGCTCTACCATACTCGAAATTATTAATCAGCAAAGCATTGAGCACCCTCAGATTTGTTATGTGCCTGAAGTGGACCCTATTCAAACTTGTGACACATGTATTGTTGAAATGAATGGCGAATTAGTTCGTTCTTGTTCTACAAAAGCTGAAAACGGCATGAAGATTGAATTACAATCAGCACCCGCAAAAGCGGCACAGACGGAAGCAATGGATCGTTTATTAGAGAATCATTTGCTATACTGCACCGTTTGCGATAATAACAACGGAAACTGTAAATTACATAATACAGCCGAAATGATGGAGATCGAACATCAAAAATACCCCTATACGCCAAAGGCCTCAGAGGATGAAGTCGATATGTCTCATCCGTTCTACCGTTATGACCCTAATCAATGCATTGCTTGTGGACAATGTGTAGAGGTTTGTCAAAATCTTCAAGTTAATGAAACGCTCTCTATCGACTGGGAAGCGAAACGTCCCCGCGTTCTCTGGGATGATGGTGTAGCAATCAATGAATCTTCTTGTGTGAGCTGCGGCCAATGTGTAACAGTATGCCCTTGTAATGCCTTAATGGAAAAATCTATGCTCGGAGAAGCTGGATTCATGACTGGACTTCCAAAAGGCGTTTTGAATCCAATGATTGATTTAGTTAAAGAAGTGGAACCAGGGTACAGCGGAATTTTTGCTGTTTCAGAAGTGGAAGCAGCTATGCGTGAAACTCGGACGAAAAAAACAAAAACCGTATGTACATTTTGCGGAGTTGGATGTTCATTTGAAGTGTGGACAAAAGGCCGTGAAATCCTTAAAGTTCAACCTAGCTCAGATGCTCCCGCAAATGCTATTTCAACCTGTGTGAAAGGAAAATTCGGCTGGGATTTTGTAAACTCTGAAAAACGTATTACTAAGCCTTTAATCCGAAAAAATGGCGCATTTGTAGAGTCGTCATGGGAAGAAGCGCTCGATTTAGTAGCAAGCAGGTTAAACTCTATCAATCAGCAGTACGGACATGGATCCGTTGGTTTTATCTCTTCTTCTAAGATTACAAACGAAGAAAACTATGTTATTCAAAAGCTGGCTCGCCAAATGTTTGAAACAAATGACGTAGACAACTGCTCTCGCTACTGTCAGTCTCCTGCAACCGATGGATTATTTCGAACAGTGGGAATGGGAGGCGATGCCGGCACGATAAAAGACATCGCAAAAGCTGGACTGGTTATCATCGTTGGAGCTAACCCTGCTGAAGGTCACCCTGTATTAGCAACTCGTATCAAACGCGCGCATAAGCTTCATGACCAAAAACTAATCGTCGCAGATTTGCGCAAAAACGAAATGGCTGAACGCTCTGACATTTTTATCAGTCCAAAACAAGGTACGGACCAAGTATGGCTAATGGCTGTAACAAAATACATGATTGATCAAGGATGGCACAACGAAAAATTCATCCAAGAAAACGTCAACTATTTTGAAGACTTTAACTCTTTGCTTGAAAAGTATACGCTTGAATATGCTGAACAAATTACGGGTATTTCAGCAGCAACACTCATTCAAATAGCTGAAATGATTCGAGACGCCGATGGAACCTGTGTTCTGTGGGGTATGGGCGTGACGCAAAATACAGGAGGCTCTGATACATCAGCGGCTATCTCAAACCTGTTGCTTGCTACTGGAAACTATCGACGCCCTGGTGCAGGCGCCTATCCGCTCCGAGGCCATAATAACGTGCAGGGAGCCTGTGATATGGGAACTCTTCCTGCTTGGCTTCCAGGCTATCAACATGTCACAGACTCAGTCGCTCGAGAAAAATTTGAAAAAGCATACGGCGTAAAAATTAAAGACAAGCCGGGTCTTGATAACATTCAAATGCTTCACTCGATTGATGAAGGAAAAATGAAAGCCATGTACCTCGTTGGAGAAGATATGGCCCTTGTCGATTCAAATGCTAATCATGTGCATGAAATATTATCAAACCTGGACTTTTTTGTCGTTCAAGACATTTTCCTTTCAAGAACGGCTCAATATGCTGATGTTGTACTGCCTGCTGTTCCTTCTCTTGAAAAAGAAGGAACGTTTACCAATACGGAGCGACGTGTACAAAGATTGTATCAAGCATTGCCAACGCTTGGTGATTCAAAGCCGGATTGGTGGATTGTTCAAGAGATTGCAAACCGCTTAGGTGCAAATTGGACGTATACACACCCTGGTGAAATCTTTGCAGAAATGGCTAGTCTATCACCGCTATTCAGCCAAGCCAGCTACGAAAACCTTGAAGGCTGGGATAGCTTCTTATGGGGGAGCTTAGAGGGGAAAAGCACGCCTTTACTTTACGTCGATGGGTTTAATTTCCCAGATAGAAAAGCGCGCTTTGCTTTATCAGATTGGGTGCTTCCTGCTGAATTTCCAGAGGAATATGATTTGCACATTAATAACGGACGAATGTTAGAACATTTTCATGAAGGGAATATGACCAATAAATCGAGCGGTATTCAATCAAAAGTACCGGAAGTATTTGTAGAAATTTCACCTCAGCTTGCCAAGGAGCGTGAAATTGAAGAAGGTTCGCTTGTCAGATTAATCTCACCGTTTGGAGCAGTAAAAGTACGGGCATTAATTACAGAGCGAGTAAAAGCAAATGAGCTGTATCTTCCAATGCACTCTGTTCATAAAGATTCGGCTATTAACTTCTTGACGGGACCTGCAGTCGACCAACGAACAAATACACCGGCTTACAAACAAACAAAAGTACGGATGGAAGTATTAAGTAAAGGTGGAGAAACGCCTTTACCGTCTACAAATCCGCGTAACAAAAAACGCCATCCTCAAAATGGGGTCGAGGTTCAGCGTAAATGGAACCGTCCTGGCTACGTCCATTTAACAAGTAAATAGGAGGAGAAAAGATGGCACAACCTATTACAGAAATTAAGAAACCTCTTCTAAGCGAGGAAGAAGAAAAACAACAAAAATTAGAAGATTTAACTTCTCTGCTGGCAGATAATGAAGAAGCGTTGAACCGTATTCTCAGTATTGTTGGCGAACTTAACGACATGGGTGTTCTTGAAGCTGCTGATTCAATGATTCAAGCGAAAGAAAAAATCTCAAAAATTGCGCTTCATCAAATTTCCAGAGAACCGGTAACCAATTTAATTAATACTCTTATGGGTGCAAGCAGTGGTTTGATGAAGGCAGATCCAGAGGTAACCGCTAAACTTGTAAATAGCGCAACAGCTGGTATGAACGAAGGGAATGAATATATAAAAACAGGAAAAAAAGTAAGTGCATTAGCTCTTATAAAAGCGCTAAACGATCCAGATGTCAATCGTGCAATTGGATTTGGGCTTCACTTTTTAAAAGGAATGGGCAAAGCGTTGGAAGAATAAATAAGGCAGCGACTTGAAAGTTTTTTCCCTTTCAAGTCGCTGTTTTCTTTTTAGGAAGTCAAATTTTAAATGAACGTGATATAGTTATACTAAATTGCTTTACTACAACTAATTGAGGTGACACGATGCAACAATACTTTAAACCCTTATTCGCACTATTATTTTTAATTATGTTTACTGCTGCTTGTTCGAACGAAACAAATACAGATCAATCCGCAGCTCAGCACAAAAACATTAGCTTAACGATATCCGCTGCGGCCAGCTTAAAAGATGCGCTCACTGATATTCAAAAGCACTATGAAAAAAAGCATCCAAATATAGACTTGAAATTTAATTTTGGAGCTTCAGGCTCGCTGCAGCAGCAAATCGAAAACGGCGCACCGGCTGATTTGTTTTTTTCAGCAGCGGAAGATAAGTTTGATACACTGGTAAAGTCAGGAGCTATTTCTAAAGAAAATGGAACTGACTTGGTTGGCAACGACCTTGTGCTTATCGTCCCAAAGAATAATTCGGCTGCTATCAAAAATTTTGAAGATCTATCAAAGCGTGCTGTTCAAAAAATTGCACTTGGCATACCGGAATCCGTTCCTGCCGGACAGTATGGAAAAGAGACTTTTGAACACATGAATCTGTGGAAAAACATTGAGCCTAAAACCGTCTATGCAAAAGACGTACGCCAGGTGCTTTCCTATGTAGAGACAGGAAACGTTGAAGCTGGGGTGGTTTATAAAACCGATGCCTTGATTTCAAAAAAGGTGAAAATTGTCGCTACTGCAGATAATAGCACTCACAAATCAATTGTATATCCTGTAGGCGTTATTAAGGATTCGAAACACCCACAAGAAGCAAAAGCTTTTTATCAATTTTTACAAAGTAAGACGGCTCTTGACACTTTAAAGAAATACGGTTTCACTGCAAATTGAGGCCGCTATGATTCAAGAATTTTTATCTCCTCTTCAGCTATCGCTTAAAATTGCATTAGTAGCAGGATTTGTCGTTATTATTTTAGGCACTGTTATAGGAAAACTGTTATCCAGGAAACACTTTAAGGGAAAAGTGATGATTGAAACGGCGTTAATGCTCCCGTTGGTGCTCCCTCCGTCCGTAGTTGGATTTTTATTGATTGTTATCTTCGGAAAACACAGTCTACTAGGCCGAGCAATTGAATGGGTCTTTCAACAACCCGTTATTTTTACATGGTGGGCAGCCGTTATTGCATCTGTTGTTGTGGCGTTCCCTCTTATGTATCAATCTGCCAAAACAGGCTTTCAAAGCGTTGATCATGAAATCGAAGACGCAGCTCGAGTAGATGGTGCCAGCGAATGGAAAGTTTTTTGCTTTATTTCCATCCCTTTAGCTGCTAAAGCTATCGTAACAGGAGGTGTGCTGAGTCTGGCAAGAGCGCTTGGAGAATTTGGAGCCACTTTGATGTTTGCTGGCAATATTCCAGGTGAAACACAAACGGTTCCTACCGCTATCTACGTAGCGATTGACTCTGGAAACATGAATCTCGCTTGGCTATGGGTTATTTCAATCGTCTTTCTTTCCTTTCTTATGCTGCTTTTTGTTCAGCTTAAACAAAAGTAAAAAGATGCCTCTTTGTGTAAGAGGCATCCTTTTTACATAAATCGTAAATTAAAAAAGGAGTTAATCAAATGCATCATACATTTGATTAACTCCTATTGTATGTAAGGTAAGCCACCAAAAATATGTATTTGGTGGAGACGGTGGGAGTCGAACCCACGTCCAGAAATATCGCCACTTAAGCGTCTACGAGTGTAGTTGGCATATTGATCATTCGCGAGCTGTTCTGCCTACCAACAGGCGTCCCAGTCGCTAGTCTGATTGTTCTCTTCCTTCGTCCTCAGACGGCGAACTCCGGCGTAGCCCACTTAAAGTGAGTCCCTTACCCTACCACATGGGCGATGGAGGGAGGAACCGCTAAGCTACTATTATGCAGCTAAAGCGAAGTTATTGTTAGATTTGCCAGTTATTATTGGCGTTGATGTTTTAACGAGGCCATCTCCTCGACTCGCAACCTAAGCTCGAACTACCCCTGTCGAATCCGTAACGTCCCCATATAAAATAAAAGGGAGTCGGAATGTGTAAGAAAAAATCTTACATCAGATAGCGACTTCAGTGTGCAAAATGAAATCTAACTGATAACAATATTTATTATATCATAAAATGAGCATTTTGCAATTGTAAGATTTTGTAATATCACATTTTTTGACGATCACGAAATGCTCGTTCGATATCGCGCTTAGCTTCTTTTCGCTTTAAGTCTTCACGCTTGTCATATTTCTTTTTACCCTTACCAAGCCCTAATAAAACCTTTGCGTATCCATTCTTCAAATACACTTTTAAAGGAACTAGTGAATAACCCGTTTCTTTTGAATAACCAATTAGCTTGCTGATTTCACGTTTATGCAGCAATAGTTTTCGTGTACGAAGTGGCTCATGATTGTATCGATTTCCTTGTTCGTAAGGACTAACGTGCATATTGTGTAAAAATACTTCTCCGTTTTGCACACGAGCAAAAGAGTCCTTTAAATTTACGCGGCCATTACGAATTGATTTAATTTCCGTTCCTTGTAGAACAATACCCGTCTCATATGTTTCTTCAATAAAAAAGTCATGGCGGGCTTTTTTATTTTGTGCAATTAATTTCCCTTCACCTTTTGGCATAAAACGTTCCTTCCCTTCAGCCGTACTTACGTATATGTATGATATTATGTATCATTTTACTGTATGGAAATCTAAACAACAACTAAAACGTTTAATGGAGCTGTTTTGAAGCAGAAGGACTATCCTTCTGCTTCACTGCTGTCGATTATTTGCGCTTTTTCTTTTTACGCTTAACGTTTGGGGCACCCTCGAAGAATCTCTTTTTCTTTTTCTTCTTTGGATTTTGAGTGGACCATTCTTCATTTTTGCTTCGGCTGCCCTCTCGACCTTTTCCTTTGTCATCTTTGCGTGATTTTTGCTTTGCTTTAATCACTTTAGGACGATCTTTGGATAAACGCTTACGACTTTCTTTCATTCCTACAATAACAAAGTCTACTGAACGCTCGTCTTTATTCACAGCAGCAACTTTTACTTCAATTTCGTCTCCGATTCGGAAGACATTTCCAGTTCTTTCTCCAATCATCGCATAGTGACGTTCGTCATAACGATAATAGTCATCCGTTAAATCACTAACGTGAACTAACCCTTCAATCGTATTTTCTAGCTCCACGAACATTCCAAAGTTGGTAACAGAGCTAATAATACCATTAAATACTTCCCCAACTTTATCAGCCATAAACTCAGCTTTCTTCATATCGTCTGTTTCCCGCTCAGCATCAACTGAACGACGTTCCATATTAGAAGAATGCTCAGCAATATCAGGCAGAAGCTCGCGCCATTTTTCTTGCGTTTGCTGATCTGATTTTCCTTCAATTAAATACGTGCGAATGAGACGATGAACGATTAAATCTGGATAACGACGGATTGGAGATGTAAAATGCGTATAGAACTCCGCTGATAAACCGAAATGGCCTAAGCTTTCTGCTTCATATTTCGCTTGTTTCATCGAACGAAGCATAACAGTTGAAATAACCATTTCTTCAGGCGTACCTTTTACTTCTTCTAAAATATCCTGCAGCGCACGCGGATGAATATCGTTTCCGGTTCCCTTCACCGTATAACCGAAGTTTGTAATAAACTCTAAGAAACGAGTAAGCTTCTCTGCATCTGGATCTTCATGAATACGATAAATGAACGGCACGTTCATCCAGTGAAAATGTTCCGCTACTGTTTCGTTTGCCGCCAGCATAAATTCTTCGATTAGCTTTTCAGCAACTGAACGTTCACGCAAAATAACATCGTGCGGATGGCCATCATCATCTACCAACACTTTTGCTTCTTTGAAATCAAAATCAATGGCACCGCGATCCATTCTCTTTTTACGAAGAATAGCAGCCAGCTTTTCCATACGCTCAAACATTGGAACGATTGGCTCGTAGCGTTCTAAGACTTCTTCATCTTTATCCACTAAGATTTTGTTCACGTCTGAATACGTCATTCGTTCTGTCGTTTTAATGACACTTTCAAAAATCTCGTGTTTAACTACTTCACCCTGTGCATCGATTTCCATCTCGCATGAAAGCGTAAAACGGTTAACTTTTGGATTCAATGAACAGATTCCGTTAGATAAACGATGAGGAATCATCGGAATAACACGGTCTACTAAATAGACGCTTGTTCCGCGCTCTGCTGCTTCTACATCAATGGGAGAACCTTCTTTAACGTAGTGGCTTACATCTGCAATGTGAACGCCTAATTTGTAGTTTCCGTTTTCAAGCTCTGTAACCGTTACGGCATCATCCAAATCTTTTGCATCTGCTCCGTCAATGGTTACAATAACTTGATCACGAAGATCGCGGCGGTTACCGATATCTTTTTCGTCAATCGTTTCAGGTGTATCAATTGCTTGTGTTAAAGCATCAGCAGGAAATTCTTGAGGAAGACCGTGCTTATGGATAACAGAAATGATGTCGATCCCCGGGTCATTTTTATGTCCTAGAATTTGAACAACTTTTCCTTCTGCATTCATGCGGCCTTCCGGATAGGTTGTCAGCTCTACTACTACTTTATGACCTTCAACTGCACCGTTTCTTGCTGCTTTAGGAATAAAGATATCACCTGCAATTTTTTTGTCATCCGCAATCACAAAGCCAAAATTCTTGCTTTGCGTATACGTGCCTACAATTTGCTGAGTACCTCGTTCTAAGATTTTTACAATTGTTCCTTCACGACGAGCACCTGATGATTCTGATAACACTCTTGCAAGCACAATATCCCCGTGCATAGCATTGTTTGTTTCAGTAGGCGGAATAAATACATCTCCCGCGTCTTTTTCTTCAGGAACTACGAATGCAAAGCCTTTTGCATGTCCGCTTACTTTCCCTTTAACAAAATTCATTTGTTCCGGCAGCCCGTAGCGGTCGTTTCTTGCTCGGATAATTGAACCCTTCTCTTCCATAATAACAAGTGCCTTCACAAACTCTTTGAATGACTCTGCATCCTCAGTATTAAATTCTTTTGCAAGCTCTTGGACAGTCAAAGGTTTATAATTATCCCTTTTCATAAAATCCAATATTTCATTCATATAGGGCTGATTTTCTTCTTTCACTTTTTGTCCCTCCTTTTTCCTTATTCACATTATCTCTATTACCAATCAAGTGATTCCAAAAATGCATATACATCCTCATGAAGCTGATCACGCTCTTTATCAAAGGTAATGGTATGACCAGACTCTTCGTACCATTTAATATCTTTTGTAGGAGACTCGACGCTATTATAAATAATATTGGCGCTGTCTGTATTAATCATATGATCATGACGACCTTGTACAACAAATGTCGGTGCATAAATCATATCAACTGAATTTCGCACCTCAGCGATTAATTCCTGTAAAGACTTTAATGTGTTCATTGGTGTTTGTTTGAACTCTTCCATTTCCTGTTCAATCTGTTCAGACGATTTACCTTCACGCTTTTTATATTCGCGTGCATACGCTAAAACACCTTCATACATGACTTCTTCACTCTTTATATACATAGGCGCGCACATAGGCACAATACCCTTTATAGGTACAGTGTAACCTAATTTCAGTGAAAATACGCCACCTAGTGAAAGACCTACAGCAGCAATACTTTCATGACCCTTGCTTTTTAAAAACTCATAGCCTTCCATGACATCTTTCCACCAATCCTCCGGACCAGTATGAACAAGCTCTTCAGGCGCTACACCGTGTCCTTTGTAATGAGGTGCGTGGCATGTGTATCCTTTTTTCTCTAAAAACCGACCCAACATGCGAACATCAGCAGAGTTTCCGGTAAAACCGTGAAGTAATAAAACAGCTTTTTCGCCGCCTTCAAATGTAAATGGCTTTGGTTGTGCAATTTTCATATATCATTTAACTCCTTTTAGTTATAATATCTGCAGTCCTAATAGAAAAAAACATGTATTTATGTGACGGTCATCACATACACGGATATATGGCCGTCAACTTTTGCGCTTTTATGCTATATTTAGTACTTTTTTCTAAAGCTATATTATATCATTACTTAAAAATGAAATTAAAGTATTCAACACGCCCATTAAAAAACCACCTAATACATAAGTTGGTATACACCAAGTACATATGCATTGGGTGGCAGTCTATCCAGTAACATATTAAAGTTTGAAATAAGATACAGCAAGTGTTAAAGCAAAAAATAAGATAGATAACACTACTGTCAAACGGTGTAAAACTAAGTCAATTCCACGTGCTTTTTGTTTTCCAAATAACGTTTCAGCCCCACCGGAAATAGCTCCAGATAATCCAGTAGTTTTGCTTGATTGTAAAACGACCACAACAATCAATGCAATTGAAACAATCACTAGCAAAGTAATCAGCAATGTATGCACTAAGACACACCTCCTACACCAAGTAATAGTCAATCAGCGGGGTTTCTTCATCCCTTCTGACTGGCATTACCGGGGATAAAGTACGCGCACTACGCTAAGGTTAATTTATCATAAAAAGCCCTCTCATACAAGTAACGACAGCGAAATACACCGGATTTTAACATAAAAAAACGGATGACAATCGTCATCCGTTTTTTATGATTTCAACTTATTTTTTTAAGTTGTAGAAAGATTTAGCACCATCGTATACAGCTAGAACACCTAGCTCGTCTTCGATGCGTAGTAATTGGTTGTATTTCGCAATACGATCTGTACGGCTCATAGAACCAGTTTTGATTTGACCAGCGTTTGTTGCAACAGCGATATCAGCGATTGTTGCATCTTCAGTTTCACCAGAACGGTGAGAAACTACTGCTGTGTAACCAGCACGTTTAGCCATTTCGATAGCTTCGAACGTTTCAGTTAATGTACCGATTTGGTTAACTTTGATAAGGATAGAGTTACCTACGCCTTGTTCGATACCTTGAGCAAGTTTTTTCGTGTTTGTTACGAATAGATCGTCACCAACAAGCTGTACTTTGCCCCCAATGCGCTCAGTTAATAGCTTGTGACCATCCCAGTCATTTTCGTCTAAACCGTCTTCGATTGAAACGATTGGGAATTCGTTAACTAACTGCTCGTAGAAATCTACCATTTCAGCAGAAGTTACGCCTGTACGGCCTTCGCCTGCTAAGTCATATTTACCAGTTTCTTTGTTGAAGAACTCAGAAGAAGCTACGTCCATACCTAATTGGATGTCTTTACCAGCTTCATAACCAGCTTTTGTGATTGCTTCTACGATTACTTCTAATGCTTCACGGTTAGAACCTAAGTTAGGAGCGAAACCACCTTCGTCACCTACAGCTGTGTTTAAGCCTTTAGAAGCTAAAACAGATTTTAACGCGTGGAATACTTCAGCACCCATACGGATTGCTTCTTTGAATGTAGGAGCTCCTACAGGTAAGATCATGAATTCTTGGAAGTCAACGTTGTTATCAGCATGAGAACCACCGTTGATGATGTTCATCATTGGAGTTGGTAATTGCTTAGCGTTGAATCCGCCAAGGTAACGGTATAATGGAAGACCTACGAAGTCAGCTGCTGCGTGAGCTACTGCCATAGATACACCAAGAATAGCGTTGGCACCTAATTTACCTTTGTTTTCAGTACCGTCTAACTCGATCATAAGGCGGTCGATACCGATTTGATCAGTTACATCCATACCTACTAATTCAGGAGCGATAATTTCGTTTACGTTTTCTACTGCTTTTAATACACCTTTACCTAGGTAGCGAGATTTGTCACCATCGCGTAATTCTACTGCTTCATATTCACCAGTAGAAGCACCACTTGGTACTAAAGCGCGTCCGAAAGCGCCTGATTCAGTATATACTTCCACTTCAACTGTTGGGTTACCGCGAGAATCTAATACTTCGCGTGCATAAATGTCAAGAATTGCTGGCATTTTAAAACTCTCCTTTATAATTAATTATTTAATTAATGTTTTACCTGTCATTTCTTTTGGCTGTGCTACATCTAGAAGAGTAAGCATCGTAGGAGCTAGATCTCCTAGAATACCGTCTTCACGAAGCTCTAAGCCTTGTTTGGTTACGATTACTGGAACAGGATTCGTTGTATGAGCCGTCATTGGATTACCTTCAAGCGTAATCACTTCATCAGCATTACCATGGTCTGCTGTGATGATTGCTGTACCGCCTTTAGCTAAAATTGCATCTACAATTTTGCCTAAGCACTCATCTACTGTTTCAATCGCTTTTACCGTTGGTTCTAACATACCTGAATGGCCTACCATATCAGGATTTGCAAAGTTTAATAAAATAGCGTCCTGCTTGTCGCCTTCGATTTCTGCAAGCAACGCGTCCGTCACTTCATAAGCACTCATCTCAGGTTTCAAGTCATATGTTGCTACTTTTGGTGAATCGATTAAGATACGTGTTTCACCAGGAAACTCTGCTTCACGTCCACCGCTCATAAAGAACGTTACGTGAGGATATTTTTCTGTCTCAGCAATACGAAGCTGCTTTAAGTTATTTTGAGATAATACTTCACCAAGCGTGTTATCTAAGTTAATTGGCTTAAAGGCTACATATCCGTCAACTGTTTCGCTAAAGTGAGTTAAACATACAAAATGTAAGTTTTTCGGATGTTTTTCACCGCGATCAAATGAGCGGAAATCTTCGTTTGCGAACGTGTTTGAAATTTGAATTGCGCGATCCGGACGGAAGTTGTAGAAAATAACTGCATCTTCGTCTTGAATTGTCGCAACTGGCGATCCGTCTTCTTTTGTAATAACAGAAGGTAAAACGAATTCGTCATAGATTCCATTTTCATATGAATCTTTTACGCACTCTTCAGCGCTTGTATATGATGGACCTTCGCCGTAAACCATTGCGCGGTATGATTTCTCTACGCGCTCCCAGCGTTTGTCGCGGTCCATTGAGTAGTAACGTCCTGAAAGTGTTGCAATTTCACCAACGCCGTACTCTTCAATTTTTTCATTAAGTTCTTTTAAATACGTTTCAGCAGATTGAGGTGCTACGTCACGACCATCTAAGAAGCCATGAATGTAGACTTTTTCTAAGCCTTCACTCTTAGCTAGACGCAATAATGCATATAGATGTTCGATGTGACTGTGTACACCGCCATCAGATAAAAGTCCGAAAAGATGAAGGTTTGTACCCTTTTCTTTTGCGTGCTTTACAGCTGCTAGAAGCGTTTCGTTTTGTTCAAACTCGCCTTCACGAATTGCTACGTTTACACGAGTTAAGCTTTGGTACACAACTCGGCCTGCGCCGATGTTTAAGTGACCTACTTCAGAGTTACCCATTTGGCCTTCTGGTAAGCCTACAGCTTCTCCAGATGCCTGAAGTGTAGCATGAGGATACTCGTTCCAGAAACGGTCGAAGTTTGGTTTTTTTGCATGTGTTACCGCATTACCTTTATCTTCATCGCGTAATGCAAAACCATCTAAGATGATTAATGCTACTGGCTTTTTACTCATTACTTACCAGCCTCCAAAAGCTGTAAGAAAGAATCTGCTTCTAAGCTTGCTCCACCTACTAAAGCTCCGTCAATGTCTGATTGAGACATATATTCTTTAATATTAGCAGGTTTTACGCTACCGCCGTATTGAATACGTACAGCATCTGCAACATCTTGAGAGAATTGTTCTGCAACAACGCTACGGATGTATGCACAAACTTCGTTTGCACCTTCAGCAGTTGAAGATTTACCTGTACCGATTGCCCAAATTGGCTCATATGCGATAACCGTTTGTTTTACTTGCTCATCAGTTAGACCCGCTAATGCTTTTTGTACTTGATTAGCTACAACTGTTTTTGTTTGGTCTTGTTCGTATTCTTCGTTTGTTTCACCGCAGCAAACAATTGGTGTTAAACCGTGTTTGAATGCAGCAATTGTTTTTTGGTTTACTGTTTCGTCCGTTTCAGCAAACATTTCACGACGCTCAGAGTGTCCTAAAATAACATAGTTCACGCCTAAATCTGCTAAAGCAACAGGGCTCACTTCTCCAGTGAACGCACCGTTTTCTTCAAAGTGCATGTTTTGTGCACCAATTTTTAAGTCTGTGCCTTTAGTCGCTTCTACTAAACGATCTAAAAATAGTGCAGGTGCACATACTACTGAATCTACGCTTTCAGGAGATGGTACTGCTCCCTTTACTTCTTCAACAAAGCTAGTTGCTTCAGAAAGTACTTTGTTCATTTTCCAGTTTCCTGCAATAATTGGTTTACGCATGTATAACACCGTCCTTTGTTTATTGTGGGTTTTCCCTTCACGCGTTAGATGTCCAAGAGGGTGCTGTTAAAAGTGATTCGGTCCCTTTTATCTCTTGGTCATCCTTCTTCGCTGCTTGATAATTATTTATATTATCAGTCGTCAGGTCGGTCCTCCGTCTTACTGAAACATAAACTTACTTATCGTTTAGTGCAACTACGCCTGGAAGTTCTTTACCTTCCATAAACTCTAGTGACGCACCGCCACCTGTAGAAATATGGCTCATTTTATCAGCTAGGTTGAATTTTTCAACAGCTGCTGCAGAGTCTCCTCCGCCGATTACTGAATATGTGTCAGTTGCTTCTGCTAAAGCTTCAGCTACTGCTTTTGTTCCGTTAGCAAATGCGTCTAATTCAAACACACCCATTGGTCCATTCCAAATAACTAACTTAGAGTTTTTGATTACGTCAGCATAGATTTCACGCGTTTTCGGTCCTGCGTCTAAGCCTTCCCAATCGCTTGGAATATCTTCAATTGATACAACTTGAATATTAGCATCATTTGAGAAGTCATCTGCTACTACCACGTCCACTGGCATGTAGAAGTTTACTCCATTTTTCTTAGCTTTTTCCATGAAAGATTTTGCAAGTTCAATCTTGTCTTCTTCAAGAAGTGATTTACCTACTTCATGGCCTAGTGCCTTAATAAATGTGTAAGAAAGTCCTCCACCGATGATTAAGTTATCTACTTTATCAAGTAAGTGGTCAATTACACCGATTTTGTCTTTAACTTTTGCTCCACCAACGATTGCAGTAAATGGACGTTCTGGGTTTGATAATGCTTTTGAAAGCACATCAAGCTCTTTTTCCATTAAGAAACCTGCTACTGCTGGAATGTGTTGAGCAATTCCTTCTGTTGAAGCATGCGCACGGTGAGCTGCACCGAATGCATCGTTTACGTATACATCTGCTAATTCAGCAAACGCTTTTGCTAATTCAGGATCGTTTTTCTCTTCGCCTGGGTAAAAACGTACGTTTTCAAGTACTAAAACATCGCCTTCGCTCATGCCGTCGATTGTTTTCTTTACTTCTTCACCAAAAGCTTCGTCAGCTTTTGCAACGTCTTTACCAAGAAGAGCTTGTAAACGTTCTGCAACAGCATTTAGACGTAATTCTTCAACAACTTCGCCTTTTGGACGTCCAAGATGGCTAGCTAAAATTACTTTTGCACCTTGTTCTACTAAATATTGAATAGTAGGAACAGCTGCACGAATACGAGTTTCGTCTGTTACTTTTCCGTCTTTCATTGGTACGTTAAAGTCTACGCGACAAAATACTCGCTTTCCTTTTACATCGATGTCTTTCAACGTTTTTTTGTTCATCGTTAAAAGGCCTCCTTAAGTATTTATGGTACTAAGCAAGTAGGCTTCTATGTAATCATCAATCCACAAACCAACGGACATTTCATTTTATATATTGGCGCCTTTCTATATAAAGTGAAACTCCAATTAGCTGTTTATGACGCTTTTTCATGTAGAAGCCAATACATAAATCAAGGAAGAGGGGGTATGCCCCTCTCTTCCTTAGCAAGTCTTATTATAGTCGTTCTATTTTCAGATATCCAATAAAAAAGGAAAGTCTAGTCGATTTCTGTCTTATTGAATAAAATAGAAGCGAATTTTAAGTTATTCTTATAGTCCTTTAGCAGCGATGTATTGAGCAAGGTCTACTACACGGTTAGAATATCCGCTCTCGTTATCGTACCAAGAGATAACTTTAACCATGTTACCTTCCATTACCATTGTAGATAATGCATCGATTGTAGAAGAGTTGATGTTACCGTTGTAGTCACCAGATACTAGTGGCTCTTCACTGTAACCAAGGATGCCTTTAAGATCGCCTTCAGCAGCTTCTTTAAGAGCATTGTTTACATCTTCAACAGTTACTTCTTTGTCAAGTTCAGCAACTAAGTCTACTAAAGAAACGTTTGGAGTTGGAACACGCATAGCTCCACCGTTTAATTTACCTTTTAATTCAGGTAATACTAGAGATACAGCTTTAGCAGCACCAGTTGAAGTTGGGATGATGTTTTCAGCAGCTGCACGAGCACGACGGTAATCTTTGTGTGGTAAGTCTAAGATTTGTTGGTCGTTTGTGTAAGAGTGAACTGTTGTCATCATTCCGCGTTTAAGACCGAACTTGTCGTTTAACACTTTAGCAAATGGCGCTAAGCAGTTAGTCGTACAAGAAGCATTTGAAATTACGTTGTGGTTAGCTGCATCGTATTTGTCTTCGTTAACACCCATTACGATTGTGATGTCTTCATCAGATGCTGGAGCAGAGATAATTACTTTTTTAGCTCCTGCTTCTAAGTGTTTTGCAGCGTCAGCGCGTTTTGTGAAGAATCCAGTAGATTCAACAACAACTTCTACGCCTTGTTTGCCCCAAGATAATTGAGCTGGGTCACGCTCAGCAGAGATTTCGATTGTTTTACCGTTTACTACTAAGTTGCTACCATCTACTACTACTTCTGCATCTAATTTTCCGTGTACAGAATCATATTTTAGAAGGTGAGCAAGCATGTTAGCATCTGTTAAGTCGTTGATTGCTACTACTTCAACGTTATCATTTTTTAAAGCTGCGCGGAATACATTACGGCCGATACGACCAAATCCGTTAATACCAATTTTTACTGCCATGGGTATTTCCTCCTTGAATGTAAAAAGTATTTTTTTATATGAGGGATTAATTAAAATCCCTTACTAACTCTTTTGCGGCGCCTTCATCTGTAATGAGAATCGAATCATGCGCTTGTTGCATAAACGCTTTAATTGCCTTTGCTTTTGATGAACCTCCTGCAACAGCAATAACACATTTATTGTTCTTTAAATCATCGAGTTGTATGCCAACTGTTTTAACTTTATGAACAACTTCGCCTTGATGATTAAAATAGTATCCAAATGCCTCACCTACAGCATGTCCATTTTTCACTTTTTCTAAGTCAGCTTGTGGTGTTTTACGGCGTTCTGCCATTGTCATAGCGTCTCCTATTCCGTGAACAACCATACCAGCGGACTTGATTAAATGAAGCATGTCTTTAATAGATGGCTCACCGATAATGGATCGGTATGCTTCATCACTAAGCTGATCTGGAACATGAAGCAAGCGATAGTGACTCATGGACTTTTCAGCCATCTTAGCACAAATCGTGTTTGCTTGGTTTTGTACATTTTCACCTAGCCCTCCGCGAGCAGGTACAAAAAGTACATCAGGGTGTTTTGAATCAGGTGTCATCATTTCCGCAACGGCGGCAAGCGTTGTACCACCTGTAACAGCAACGGTATTTTTTTCACCAACAAGGCGCTCCTTGATACACGAAACAGATGCTCGACCCATTTCATTTTTGACCCAAGGAGACTGATCACTATCTCCAGATACAACAACAACTTCTGATAAAGAAAACGCCTCTTTTAATGTTGTTTCCAATAATCGAAGTCCTGAAACTTCCTTCATTACTTCTTCTAATTCAGCTAGAAGTAGTTCTCCCTCGTTTGTAAGCGTCATCCCACTAGGGTAAATGTCAATCAAATCTTGTTCTTTTAAGAATGTTACTTCGCTTCGTAACACACGCTCTGTTAGCCCAAGGCTTACAGCTAAGTTTCTGCGGCCAATCGGCTGCATTAAACGTATGTATTGCAAGATTTGATAGCGCTTTTGCATAACTGAGAGAAGTTCAGGTAATAATTTTCGTTGTACTTCTATTAAAGAACGCATGTTAAAATCCCCTTAAGGCATAAACTTGCTGGACATATTTTGTCCCGTATAGACATATTATGTCCCACCTTGCGCAAAAAAAATTCACCCTGCTACAAATTCTATTCTAACAGGAGTGAATCCTTTATTCAACTCATGTGTTGCCTATTTTTAAAAGTAAGCGTTTTCTTAATGGAATACCTGTTATTTTTCCATATTCCACTTCTTCTCCATCCATTTCTACTACAGGAATCGCAAGGTGATACTTTTCCAGCCACTCATCGTTTTTGTAAATATCTCGTTCAATAAGCTGAAAGGGAAACTCAGACTGCAGCTCTGCAAGCAGCTTCTTTGCATCATCGCATAAATGACAGCCTTTTTTGATATACAGTACGACTTCCACATTCTCACTCCTTTACTGTGTGACAAAAAGTTTTCGTTGACTAGATGGTAGAACGTTTAATTGGTCTCGATATTTGGCTACCGTTCTTCTTGAAATAGTAACGTTATAATTGCTTTGCAAGACGTTAGCCAACTGCTGATCTGAAAGCGGACGCTGTTTGTTTTCTTCCGATACTAGCTTTTTAAGCAGTTCTTTTACGTGAGTTGTAGAAGTCGCTTCGTTGTTGCCCAGTTGAATGCTAGTTGAGAAAAAAGATTTCATTGAAAAGGTGCCAAAAGGCGTTTGAATATATTTGTGCCGAGTAGCACGGCTAATCGTTGATTCATGCACAGATGTTTGCTCCGCTACTTCCTTCATTGTTAAGGGCTTCAAATACGAAGGACCCTTTTTAAAAAATGCTTCTTGTTCAACGAGTAAGGTATTCATTAATGCGTTTAATGTATCTTTGCGTGTGTGTAAGCTTTTCATAATCCATTGAAATTCACGATATTTCTCTTGTAAATAAGAAAACATTTCTTGGTTTTGCCTATTTTTCAGCTGAAGTTTGTACTGTTCATTCACTGAAAGGCGAGGTTCCAAATCCTCATTTGCATAAGCAACGACATTTCCATCTTCAATTTTTACAATAAAATCCGGTACAATGAATCGTTCATTGGACTTCATATAAAATGATCCAGGACGAGGATTTAATTTCTTAATCTGTTCATGTAATTGTTGAAGAGCTTCAAGTGAGATTTGACATAACTTTGAGATTTTCATCCATTTTTTATACGCAAATTCCTCAAAGTGGTGTGTCAAAATTTGCTCTATTTTTTCTGTCCATTGATTACTTCTTTTTAATTGAAGCATTAAGCACTCTTGTAAACTTCTCGCCCCTACTCCTGCCGGGTCCATCTGCTGCACAAGCTGGAGAGCCTTTTCAACCTGCTCTTGATCTTGGCCAAGCTGGTTAGCAAGTATGATTAACTCATCGTGCAAATAACCAGCATCATCCAGACTATGAATAACAAACTCAACGGCTGCCTGCTCACATTCATCTAATTTTAATAATGCGGATTGATTCATTAAATGTTCGTACAGCGTTTCTTTAGGAGCTGGTATACTGCTCATATAATCTGTTGAATCAGAAGTTGCATGATTTTTTTGATTGTGAGATGTATAGACGGGCAGCTCTGAAAAATCTATAAGCGGATTTTGAAGCGCCTGCTCATGTAAAAACGCTACAATATCCATCGATGAATATTGTAAAAGAGAAATAGCTTGTGATAATTCTTTTGACATCGTCAGCTTTAACGACTGCTGCTGAAATAATCCAATCTCCATTATTTCTCCCCTCCCCTTCATCTATTTTACTATAAAAACGCTTTCAAAGAGCATGTAACTATTTTTTATATGTAATTTTTTCATCAAAAAATCTCCGTCAACCTTTGTTAACGAAGCGGTTCATCCTACTTTTAATTACTAACCATCAAATAAGTAATAGAGCTATACACCTTTATAACTTTTCATTATAATTCGCACCGACCACATGATCCGAGTAATAATCCGACATGACGTTTTCTTCGTCATGTCGAATTTTCTGCATTTGTATAATATATAGAAGAATTGCTTATTGAATAGTTTGTGCCATTTGCATAAACTTGTCCAAGTTTTCTTCATCATTTTTCGTAAAAATGGTTAGCTTCATTGGTTTCTTTCCTTTAACTAACACGGCATTTACTGTATGATCGCCAGATGTGGCTTCATACCAAACAGAATCTTTGAAGATTCCATTCTCTTCAAGATTCTTTTTCTCTGCTGCATTTTTATTAACTGCTGTTGCCGTTTGTTTAACAGATTGAGCAGCGTCGTCCAGCGATGCTTCTGATGAAAGCATTTCAATACGCATAAATTGAGAATCATCTGAAGTTAATACTAACGCATCTTTTCCTGGTTCTTCACCCGTTAGTTTATAACCGTCCATTACTTGAATAGAATAATCTTGTTCTGGGCTTTTTGTTAGTTTTGTTTCTGAAGAAGACGTTGACTGTCCATCTTCCGCTGTTTCGCTAGTTGATGATTGACTTCCTGAAGGTTTGGCTGAGACCTCAGAAGAATCCGCATCTTTTTTCGAATTTTCTTTTGCAGCGCCTGATGTTTGATCAGATTTAGAAGCTGTATCCTGCTGAACATTTTCTGCTTGATCATTAGACTTCGGCTGAGCAGAATCTTCGTTCGTCCCGCATGCAGACAGCAATAGTGCTACCGATGCACTGACAATGAAAAGTTTGTTTATATATTTCATATTTATTCCTCCTCCGTGTTTCTTTTCCTTATATACTGTTTTATAGTATTCTGACAAATTCCGCAACCGGTACAATGGAATTAATTTCTTGCTTCCTTACGCGTATAAAGGATTACAGAAGAAAAATAAATATTGTTTTTTGAGAATATGAGCCTTTTTACTCAAAATAAAAAACGCTGCGTAATCCGCAACGTTTTAAGACGCCCTCGACAGGATTCGAACCCACCCTAAGAGAACCGGAATCTCTTGTGCTATCCACTACACTACGAGGGCATATTTGTCACAACTTCCATTATAGGAGAGAAAACTTCTCTTTTCAATAGAATACTACGTTTATTTTTTTTAGAAGGGGGAAAAATTTTAATAATGTCAAAGAGGAATACATAGTCTTTTAAGCGAATATGTGTAGTAGAGGTTCTTTTGTTTGACCTTTATTGACCATACGTGTATTATAGGTACATAACAAATTATTCTTGTTAAGGAGGAATTTAATATGAACTTAATTCCTACAGTTATTGAACAAACAAACCGTGGTGAACGTGCTTATGACATTTATTCACGTTTATTAAAAGACCGCATTATTATTTTAGGTAGTGCTATTGACGATAATGTAGCTAACTCAATCGTTTCTCAGCTTCTATTCTTAGCTGCTGAAGACCCAGAAAAAGACATCTCACTTTATATCAACAGTCCAGGTGGCTCTATTACAGCTGGAATGGCTATCTACGATACGATGCAATTCATTAAGCCAAAAGTTTCTACAATTTGTATCGGTATGGCTGCATCAATGGGTGCTTTCTTACTGGCTGCTGGCGAAAAGGGCAAACGTTTTGCTCTTCCAAACAGCGAAGTAATGATTCATCAACCTCTTGGTGGTGCTCAAGGACAAGCTACTGAAATCGAAATTGCGGCAAAACGTATTCTATTCTTACGTGAAAAACTAAATTCAATTTTAGCTGAGCGTACAGGTCAACCGTTAGAAGTGCTACAACGTGATACAGATCGTGATAATTTCATGACTGCTGAACGCGCTTTAGAATACGGTCTAATTGACAAAGTATTAGAAAACGACCCTAAATAAGAAAAAAGCCTTTCCCACTTTGGGAAAGGCTTTTTTATGCATCTTTCTCTACGTAAGCTACTAACGCATCCATTGCTTCTTTTTCATCTACCCCTTCAACAATGAGCGTAATAAGAGACCCATTATTAATCGCTAAGCTCATTAACCCCATGATACTTTTAGCGTTGACTACTTTCTCATCTTTCTTCAAGTACACATCAGATGTAAAACGAGTTGCTTCTTGCACAAATAGTGCCGCAACACGAGCCTGTAATCCCGTTTTTAATTTTACTTCTACTTGTTTTTCCATGATAAAATCCTCCCCCTTGCAATTCCCCTTATGTGACTGGCTGACCGGCGCGAAGCTTGTCTGCTATTTGGTCAATTTTACGCAACCGATGGTTAATGCCCGATTTGCTAATTTGACCTCCAGATACCATCTCACCAAGCTCCTTTAACGTGACGTCTTGGTATTCCACACGCAAACGAGCAATTTCTCTTAGCTTTTCTGGTAAGATATCTAATCCAGCTGTTTCATCAATATAACGAATGTTTTCCACTTGACGAATAGCCGCTCCGATCGTTTTATTTAAGTTAGCTGTTTCACAATTAACTAAGCGATTAACGGAATTCCGCATATCTCGGACGATTCTTACATCCTCAAACCGTAAAAGAGCGTTATGGGCTCCAATGATATTGAGAAACTCCGTAATTTTCTCAGCTTCTTTCAAATAGTTAATATAGCCTTTTTTCCGTTCTAATGTTTTACTATTTAATTGAAATTCGTTCATTAAATTGCATAAAGCTTCGTTGTGCTCTTCATACAATGAAAAGATTTCAAGATGGTATGATGATGTCTCTGGGTTATTAATAGAACCGCCGGCTAAAAATGCGCCTCTTAAGTAGGATCGCTTACAGCATTTCTTTTGTACTAGCTCTGGTGAAATACGATGTGTAAAGGTGAATCCTTCTTCTACAATTTTCAAGTCTTCCAAAAGCATTCTCGTTTTCTCTACTAATCGAACAATATATACATTGTTTTTCTTCAAGCGCATTTTCTTACGCACAAGCAGTTCTACTGACACATCATAATTTTTCTTAAGCAGGACATAAATGCGCCGAGCAATCGCTGCATTTTCTGTTTGAACATCAACCGTGAATTTTTTATTCGAAAAAGAAAGTGAACCATTCATTCGAATTAATGCAGAAAGCTCTGCTTTTGCACAGCAATCTTTGACTTCTAAATTCGTTAACTCTTTTTTTGTTTCTGATGCAAATGACATAACTTCACCTCCAATCTACATACGGAAATAGTGTTAAACACCCGTATTGGCTTTACCTTGCAGCGATGTCAGCATAGAATACACAAGCTTTGCTACTTTTTTTGTATCATGCCTAATTACGCTGCCGTCATATTGAATAATTTGATCTTCAATCACTTCTAACCCTAACTTTAGCAATACTTCACGATCATATTCTACAGGCTGAGCCTGCTCTACTTGATATTTCTTTTTCAAAGGTGCTGGAATAGGTGCATTATTGACGATAATCGCATCTAAAAATGCACACGGCATATGATTGTAAAGCGCTTTAATATGATCACTTGCCTTAAAACCTAATGTCTCACCTGGCTGCGTCATCACATTGCATACGTACACTTTCTTTGCTTTTGTCGAACAAAGCTCGTTACAAATATCTTGCACCAGTAAATTCGGCAAAATACTTGTATAAAGACTTCCGGGCCCCAATACAATTAAATCAGCGCGTCGAATAGCTTTTATTGTCTCGACAAGCGGTTTCACATCGGCAGGCGATAAAAACACTTTATTAATTTTTTTATTAACTTCTGGAATTTTTGATTCACCTGTTACGATGGATCCATCTTGCATCTCCGCATGCAGCACGACACTTTGATTAGCTGCTGGAAGTACTTTCCCTCTGACGTTTAGTACTTTGCTCATTTCTCGTATAGCATGCACAAAATCGCCAGTAATAGACGTCATAGCTGCAAGCAACAAATTGCCAAGAGAATGGCCTGTAAGCTCATTTCCTGTATCAAATCGATGCTGAAAAAGCTCTTCAACTAGTGGCTCTACATCAGATAAAGCAACTAGCACATTTCGAATATCACCAGGAGCAGGGATTTCAAGTTCATCGCGCAATCGGCCAGAACTTCCCCCGTCGTCTGCTACGGTTACGATAGCTGTAAGATCAAGAGGGTATTCTTTCAACCCTCTTAACAGCACTGGTAAACCCGTTCCTCCCCCAATGACGACAACTTTTGGAAGCTGTTCACTGCTCATCTATGATTTTCCTTTCTCCTCTCAATGTCACGATGAGAAATATGAGTTTTGTATTCATTCTGGAAATGGTGACCTAAATATTCAGCTAATGTGACGGAGCGATGCTGTCCGCCTGTACATCCTATAGCAATGACCAGCTGGCTTTTACCTTCTCGCTTGTACTGTGGAAGCATAAATGAAAGCAAGTCTACTACCTTTTCAATGAACTTTTGAGTTTCCGTCCATTTTAATACGTAAGAAGAAACCTCTTCTTCAAGCCCTGTTTTAGGACGCATATGGTCAATGTAGTGAGGGTTTGGCAAAAAGCGCACGTCAAAGACTAAATCAGCATCAATAGGCACCCCGTATTTAAAACCAAATGACATCACATTAACAGTAAAAACCTGTGAAGCGTGCGAAGAAAACTGAGTTAAAATCTTTTCTCTAAGCTCTCTTGGCTTTAACTCTGATGTCTCATAAATAAGCTGAGCTCTTCCCTTTAACTCCTCAAGCAGCTCCCGTTCCATACCAATTCCTTCTAACGGTAAACCCGAAGGAGCTAGCGGATGTGAACGTCTCGTTTCTTTGTAGCGCGTCACCAGTACAGAATCTTTTGCATCTAAAAATAAAATTTGTGGCGTGACCCACGTTGTTTCACTCATGTTATCCAATGCTTCAAATAGGCTTTCAAAAAACTCTCTGCCTCGCAAATCCATAACAAGAGCAACTTTATTCATTTTATTCCCTGACTCTTTCATGAGTTCTAAAAATTTCGGTAGCAATGTAGGGGGTAAATTATCTACACAAAAGAACCCTAAATCTTCAAAACTCTGAATTGCTACTGTTTTTCCTGCACCTGACATTCCAGTAATAATTACTAATTGAATATCGCTTACAGACCCAGTACTCATTTTCCATCCCCCTCAATCTATGCATACATGTCTATTTATCATTAACAAGGATCAATTCGATAAGATAATAACTCGAAATCCGTTGTATACGTAAAGTTGCCATAAATAACACCCGACCCTTTTGCTACATAATCGATAATGTGATGATCTCCCGGTGCCATCGGCAATTCACTTACTTCACTCAAATTATGCCAACCGAGTTTGCCTTCTTCTGATTCTAGCACATTTGTCCCATCAAAATCTGTAGCAAAAAAAGTAAACATCATCCATTCAGATGAAATTTGATCGTTTTCTTTCATCGTAAAAGTAAAGATACCTTTTACAGTGGGATTTTTCAAATAAATTCCCGTTTCTTCACGAAATTCTCTTACAACCGAGTCTTTTACAGATTCTCCTTGCTCCATTTTCCCACCCGGGGCCACCCACCAGTTTCTTCGTGGCTTTTGAAGCAACAATACTTTATCGTCTTTCATTAATACGCAATTTGTGACCCTTTGCATGTTTTCCACCTCATCATATGTATACTGACATTTTCTTTTATTATACTACGAAACAAACTTCTCTCACAACGGAGATGAACTAACTATTACTAAATTTTCTGAAAATAAACACTTGCTGTTATATACGTAAATTCAATCTGTTATAGTCACAAAAAAGAGGCATAGGAACACGTCCTATGCCCGACATACATATATTTTATAAAAGGGGGTCAATTACTATCTATATAGTACCCCATCAATGTTTCACAGGTGTTACAGAACAGTTAAAACCGAATTACGTTTTGTAAAAGATTGATTTCAGCCTTATTGCTGAATAGCTTTTAACTTTTCTTTTAACTCTTCTACATAGTGCTGAGCCGCTTGAGCAGCAATGCTGCCATCGCCTGTAGCTGTTACAATTTGACGAAGAGCCTTTTCACGAACATCTCCCGCTGCGAACACACCTGGTACTTTTGTTTCCATTTGCTCGTTCGTTTCAATATATCCTTCTTTATTCGTGATGTTTAGGCTTTCGAATGGTTTTGTTAGTGGAACCATTCCAACATAAATGAATACGCCGTCCGCACCGAACTCGCGCTCTTCACCTGTTTTTGTGTCTACTAACGTTACGCTGCCTACTTTACCGTCTTTTTCATTTACTTCTTTGACCGTTGTATTCCAAATAAAATCGACTTTTTCGTTGTCAAATGCACGCTGCTGTAGGATTTTCTGCGCGCGAAGCTCATCGCGTCGGTGAATAATTGTTACTTTTGTTGCGAAGCGAGTTAAATATACGCCTTCTTCAACCGCAGAGTCTCCACCGCCTACAACGACTAGCTCTTTGCCTTTAAAGAATGCACCGTCACATACAGCACAATAAGATACCCCACGGCCGCCTAGTTCTTTTTCTCCTGGGGCGCCTAATTTTTTATATTCTGCACCCGTAGCAACGATTACTGAACGTGTTTTATATTCTTTGCTGCCTGCACGAACTGTCTTATATTCTTCTCCGTCGATGATTTCTTTAATATCACCGTACGCATATTCCGCACCGAATTTTTTTGCATGCTCAAACATTTTGTTTGAAAGGTCAGGACCAAGGATATGATCATAACCTGGATAGTTTTCTACATCTTCCGTATTAGCCATTTGACCGCCTGGAATTCCTCGTTCAATCATTAGTGTTGATAGATCTGCACGAGATGTATATACAGCAGCAGTCATACCTGCTGGACCTGCCCCAATAATAATGACATCATAAATTTTTTCTTCTGTCATTGCTTTACACTCCTTTTAGGAAATTCCTTCGTAGTTGATTCCAAATTTATGGATAATTATTTCGTTATCACTATCCTAATATGTTCTTCCTATTACCGTCTATTTTTTTGCTCAATTTAATAACGTATTCACAATTTTACTGTACTTTCTAACTGTTGCAGCGGAAATGGAATATTGTTTTGCCGCATCGGCTTGAGTAATAGACTGGTTTTGTTCTTTCGCCCATATATATGTGACGGCTGCGGCCCATGCATTTACGTTCACATGCTGAAAATCATAGGATTGTTTATATACCTGTACATATACATAGAACCAAAAGCTTAAAAGATCCTGGATATCACTTTCAGTCTGTGATTCCATCTCCAGTTCAATAACATCTGCCACCTCAAAAATTACATGGTGTTTATCCTGCCATACATACGTATATACTTCATCTAAAAGTGTACTCATATGTATGGACGACTTGATTTCTTCTAAAAGAAGCAGACGCTGTTGTTCAGGAAGCTTCTTCGCCATATACAGGCTGTAAAGCTGATCATGAACATTTTTTGTTGCACATTTCTTTTTCGCTGTAACATCCACTTTCGATTGAAAAATCTTCGCAGCTTTTTGACTGATGCGCCAAGGCTCCTCTCCTTCTTTATCAGGAACATCTTCCAATGCCAGCTTCCACATTTCTTTAGCGAACGCTTCACGTCCAGTATAGTAAGAGGCATATGAGAGCCAATAATGAAATGAGTTGTCTCCTTGAAATCCTTGTGTATAAAGCTTTTTTAACCATCTGTATGATAGTTTGTATTGACCAATCAACGCAAATGTTGCTCCAAGCTTATAGCGGTGCTCAAATGACATCGGATAAACGCGGCTAAGCCCGTCTGTAAGCTCCTCAACTTCTTTATGCTTATGGCAATAATAATAGAAAATCAGCTGATTGCATAACGCATGAAGATTTCCAGGGTTTTTCTCCAACACTTCATTCAGCAAATCCATTGCCTCATCAATTTTATTTAAATAAAAATAAGCTAACGCTAAATTATTATATGCAGACCAGAATTCTGGATACTCATCAATTATTTCAGTTAACAAATCCACTGCTTCTTCAAAATTCGTTGCTTCAAGCAGTCTTTTTGCTTGTTCTTGTTTTATAATCAGCATGTCGCCTAGCTGATTTTTAGGCTCTTCATCTTCTTCATCCACATCAATTGATAGTAAATCTAACAGATCTGTAGCCGATCGAAAGAGGTCACCATTTGGAAAATGCTCAATGTAATACATCGCGTATTTTTTTGATTCTTCAAACAGTCCAAGATGCGCATAGCTGTTGGCTATATAGTAGTAACAGCTTCCTAATGTATCGTCCATATGATGAATCACATGGAGAAAAAGCTCGTTGGCATCTTGATAATCTCCCCGCTCCGTTAAAGCTACTCCAACGTTTGTAAGAAGCTGTGGATTACGGGCATTTTCTTTGTTTGCACGCGTTAAATACTTGAGCGCTTTATCTGACTCCTCTTCTTCAAACGCCTGCAGCGCTTTTTCGAAATAGAAGTCACCCGTTTGCGAAAATGGAATTACTTGTGCCATTTTTTGAATTACTTTTGAGTATTTTTCCATTAAGCCCTCCAAATAAGTTGATAATTTCGACGTTCGTAGTATATCACATTTGCCAAGAAGTTTAATACCTCTATTCAAAAAAGGAGCCTGCAAGCAGTCGTTTCTTGACACAAATAAGAGAAGGTTTTGCCTCTTTTATCTAAAATGAGACAACTCCTTCTCTCCTTTCACTATGTAGCTATTAGCTAGAGTGACGCTCTTTTAATACTGCTAGGACATCGTCTAAAGGGAGCTTTTGCTCACGAAGTAAAACAAGTACGTGGTACAATAAATCTGCAACTTCCCACTTCAGCTCATCATGGTCACGATTTTTTGCTGCAATAATCACTTCACCAGCTTCTTCTCCTACTTTTTTGAGGATTTTATCTACGCCTTTATCGAATAAGTACGTCGTATAAGCTCCTTCTGGCATTTCAGCTTCACGCTTAGCGATTACTTCTTCTAGCTCATTAATAATAGCGAACCGATTATCATTTTGTTTATTTTCGCCAAGAATTGTTTCATTAAAACAGCTGTAAGCCCCCGTATGACAAGCAGGACCTTGAGGCTCCACTTTTACAACAAGAGAATCAGCATCACAGTCATATGCCATGCTTACAATTTTTTGCGTGTTCCCAGAAGTTTCGCCCTTGTGCCACAACTCTTGTCGAGAACGGCTGTAAAACCATGTTTCACGTGTATCAATTGATTTTTGAAGTGATTCTTCGTTCATATAAGCCAATGTTAAAACTTCTTTGCTCACAGCATCTTGTACAATAGCTGGTACAAGTCCATCACTGTTGAATTTAATGTTTTCAATCGTCATCGAATGCTCACTCCTTGTTGTTTTGCATAGCTTTTAATTTCTTTTACAGATGTTTCTTTATAGTGAAAGATCGAAGCCGCCAAAGCTGCGTCAGCTTCTCCTTTTTCAAACGCATCGACAAAATCTTGACCATTTCCTGCGCCGCCAGAAGCAATAACAGGAACGCTCACCGCTTGGCTGACTGCTTTGGTTAATGCTAAATCAAACCCTGACTTTTCGCCGTCTTTATCCATACTCGTTAACAAGATCTCACCCGCACCGCGCTTCACTGCTTCTCTTGCCCAGTCGATTACTTCCCAGTCCGTTGCATTGCGGCCTCCGTGTGTATAGACTCTCCATGAATGTAAACTTTCATCGTACTTAGCATCGATGGCTACCACAATACACTGAGCTCCAAAAAAGTCGGACCCTTCTGTAATCAGTGCTGGATTGAGTACGGCCGCTGTATTTAATGACACTTTGTCTGCACCAGCACGAAGCATTCTCTTCATATCTTCTAATGCATTAATTCCTCCGCCCACCGTAAAAGGAATCGCTAGCTGAGATGCTACTTCTTCTACAACATGTACCATTGTTTTGCGTCCTTCATGAGAAGCAGAAATATCTAAAAAGACTAATTCGTCTGCGCCTTCTTCATCGTAAAATTTCGCCAACTCTACAGGATCTCCTGCATCTCGAAGTTCCACAAACTGAACTCCTTTTACCACACGGCCGTCCTTTACATCTAAACAAGGAATGATTCGTTTTGTAATCATTACGCTTTCACCTCTTGAAGTGCTTCAGCTACTGTAAACTTATTTGTATAAAGTGCTTTCCCTACAATCGCACCAATAACGCCGTCAGCTTCATATTTCTTTAGTGCATCTAGATCAGCAAGCTTACTAACTCCCCCTGATGCAATCACACCTTTTCCAGTAGCCTTAGCCATTTCAACAATTCCTTCCACATTAGGACCAGACAGCATACCATCTGTAGAAATATCTGTGAAAATAAATGTTTCCGCACCAGCATTAGCCAATTCTTTTCCTAGTTCTGTCGCTTTGATTGTAGATGTTTCCACCCAGCCTTCCGTCGCAACATAGCCATCGCGTGCATCGATACCAATAGCAATACGCGCACCATATTTCTTCAACATTTTTTTCACAAATTCAGGATTAGAAATAGCTGCACTTCCTAAAATAACACGGTCAATTCCGCTTTCTAAATAGTAAGCAACGTCAGCTTCTGAGCGAATGCCTCCTCCAATTTGCACACGTACATTTAATTTCTTTTTCACGCCTAGCACAAATTCATCATTTACGCGCTTGGCCGCTTTTGCGCCGTCTAAATCAACCATGTGAATCCACTGAGCGCCTTCACTTGCGAATTGTGTGGCCATATCTACCGGAGAATCTCCGTACACCGTTTCTTTTGTGTAATCTCCTTGAAGCAAACGGACGCACTTTCCTCCGCGCATATCAATGGCTGGATATATTTCAAATTTGCTCATACGATGGGCTCCTTTTCTCTACGAAGTTTGCATAATTTTGCAGCATTTGCATTCCGATTGCACTGCTTTTTTCAGGGTGGAATTGAGTGCCAAATACGTGTTCTTTTCCAACAACTGCTGGAACTTCAACATCATAAGGACTTGTTGCTAAAAGCACGTCTTGGTCATTTGTTTTTACGTAATAAGAGTGAACAAAGTACACGTGACCTTCACTGATTCCATCAAGCAGAGCAGACTGCTGATGAAAATCTAAAGAGTTCCAGCCCATATGCGGAACTTTATATGTCTGTCCTTCGGCAGTAATGCCGGGAATACGCTCGACTCTCCCTTTTAACAGTTCCAGCCCTTTTGTTACACCGTTCTCATCGCTTTCTTCAAATAAAAGCTGCATACCTAAACAAATTCCAAGCAAAGGCATTCCTTTTTCTACTTCTTCTTTAATAAATTCCGTCAGCTTTGTTTGATTCAGCTGTTCCATCGCATCTTTGAATGCTCCAACTCCAGGAAGAATCAGCCCTTTTGCCTTTCTTAGTTCTGCAGGATCCGCGGAGATAATATAGTCATAGTTTAATCGTTCAAGAGCTTTACTTACGCTATATAAGTTCCCCATCCCATAGTCAATAATGCCAATCATTTACAACATCCCTTTCGTCGAAGGCACACCTTTGACACGCGGATCAATCGTTGTCGCTTCGTCCAAAGCACGCGCTAATGCCTTAAATACCGCTTCAATAATGTGGTGTGTATTTTTACCGTAGTGTACGATTACATGTACATTCATGCGAGATTCTAATGCAAATTTCCATAAAAATTCATATACAAGCTCTGTATCAAATGTACCGACGCGGGACGCGGGAATGTCACCTTTAAATTCAAAATGAGGACGATTGCTTAAATCTACTACAACTTGAGCCAACGCGTCATCCATTGGTACAAAAGCATTTCCATAGCGTTTAATTCCTTTTTTATCACCGAGCGCTTCTTTGAATGTTTGACCAAGGCAAATACCGATATCTTCCGTTGTATGGTGATCATCAATCTCCGTGTCTCCATCTGCTTTTACATCAAGGTTAAACTGTCCGTGTTTTGTAAATAAATCCAGCATATGATTTAAAAAAGGAACGCCTGTATCAATGTTCGCTTTTCCTTCTCCATCGATTCCAATCGCTAATGCAATATCCGTTTCGTTTGTTGTACGTTTAATACTTGACTCTCTCATTGTGAAACTCCTTTCAACTGTGCATGTAATAAGTAAAGAAAAGAACATTTCTACTCTTTTCTTTTAATCTCCACATTATTTTTTAAAGCGTTCTTCAACCGCCCTTGCATGAGCTTCTAGCCCTTCTAAACGAGCAAACGCTGCGATTTTCGAGACATTTTTCTGCAGGGCTTGTTGGCTGTATGAAATGATACTAGACTTCTTCACAAATGAATCAACTGATAAAGGACTTGAGAATTTTGCTGTCCCATTTGTTGGAAGAACGTGGTTTGGTCCCGCGAAATAATCCCCAACAGGTTCTGAGCTGTATCTTCCTAGAAAAATAGCACCGGCATGACGAATGGAACCTAAAAGTTCAAGCGGACTTTCAGTCATAATTTCTAAATGCTCAGGGGCTAATTGATTAACAGCTTCAACCGCTTCTTCTAATGACCCGGTCACATAAATAGCACCATGGTTATCAATAGAAGGTTTGGCGATTTCTTTACGAGGTAAAGATTCCACTTGTCTTTCCACTTCTTCTTTAACAGCTTCGGCTAATTTCATAGAAGATGTTACTAAAATGCTTGAAGCTAAGTTGTCATGTTCTGCTTGAGACAATAAATCAGCTGCCACTTCGTTGGGCTTAGCCGTTTCGTCTGCTAGTACGACAATTTCACTAGGTCCAGCAATTGAGTCAATGTCTACTAATCCATATACTTCTCTTTTCGCTAATGCAACAAAGATATTACCAGGCCCTACAATTTTATCAACAGGTTTAATTGTTTCTGTTCCATAGGCAAGTGCTCCTACCGCTTGAGCTCCCCCTACTTTATAAATCTCTTCGACCCCAAGCTCATTCGCTGCTACAACTACTCCAGCAGGCAGCGCGCCGTCTTTTCCTGGAGGTGAAACCATCACAATACGTTTTACCCCTGCCACTTGAGCAGGAATAACATTCATTAAAACGGAAGAAGGATAAGCCGCAAGGCCTCCCGGTACATAAACACCTACTGCATCTAAAGGCGTTACTTTCTGACCTAAAATGGTGCCGTCTTCTTTTGTTGTCATCCAAGACTGCTCGACCATTCTTTCGTGGTAATCACGAATGTTGTCAGCAGCTTCGCGAATGATTGACAGCATATCTGCATCAACCAGCTCATAAGCACGCTTCTTTTCTTGTTCTGTCACAAGCAAAGAAGAAAGCTCAACGCCGTCAAATTGGGCTGTATATCTTTTTAAAGCTTCGTCTTTTTGCTCTTGCACCTGCTTTAAAATATTTACGACAATTTCTTTTTGAGCACTCGTCCCTTGATCAATCGTACGCTTTAAGCTCACTTGTTCTGTTACACGTGTAATTTTCAATGTATGTCACCTCTTTTATACAGGTTGAACCACTTGGGCTAAACGATTCACTAAATCATCAATTCGTTCGTCTTTTAAACGATAGCTCACAGGGTTCACAATCAAACGCGATGTAATATCTTCAATGTGCTCCAATTCAACAAGTCCGTTCTCTTTCAGTGTTTGTCCCGTTGATACAATATCAACGATCCGATCAGCCAGGCCGATTAAAGGCGCTAATTCAATCGAACCATTCAATTTAATAATTTCTACTTGTTCTCCTTGCTCCCTGAAATAAGTCGATGCTACATTTGGATATTTGGTTGCCACTTTTTGAGCAATTTCTGATTTTTTAGCATTAGGCAAACCGGCAACGGCCAAATGACATTTACTAATATTTAAATCCAACAGCTCATAGACATCTCGTTCTTCTTCTAACATTACGTCTTTACCTGCAATACCAAGATCCGCTACTCCGTATTCTACATAAGTAGTGACGTCCATTGGTTTTGCTAAAATAAAGCGCATGTTCTCTTCAGGAATGTCTACAATCAGCTTGCGCGAATCGTCAAATTCTGGCGGCAATTGAAAGTCTGCTTGACGCAAAAGTTCAGCTGCTTCTTCAAAAATACGTCCTTTTGGCATTGCAATTGTTAATAGTTCACTCATTATTGTCCCCCCTTGCCTCGTTTTCCAATTAGAAACGTGACTTCTTCAAACTGTGCAGTAAATACATCAACATCATCAACGCCTGCAATTTCCTGAGTCACTACTCGATATCCTTGCTTGCGCTGTTCAGCAGCTAAAGCTAATGCCTCATCTAAACGCTCCTGGCTATATAATATGCCGTATACTGCTGAAGGCTCATATACTTCTTCGCCCAGCGCTTCAATTAAGCGGTCGAGCTGAATTCCAAATCCTGTAGCTGGTGTTTTAGACGCAAATTTTTCAAGAAGCTGGTCATAACGTCCTCCATTACCGATATGGAAACCAACGTTTTCAGCAAAAACTTCAAATAAAATACCTGTGTAATAGCTCATATGACTGACTAAGTTAAAATCAATTTTAATTTCATCCGTTACACCGTACGCATCAAGCATATTCCATAACTTTTTCAAATCACTGGCTGCTTTTTTACCAGCTTCGTTTTCAACTAGTTCGACTGCTTCTTCAATCTTCTTTTCATCTCCGCGCAGGTTAAGCAGCTGAAGGAGACGCTGTTTATCAATAGAAGATAGATTCAAATCTTTTACATGATTACGATAGCCCACGTAATTTTTTTCATATAAAAAGCGGCGAAGCACGTTAGCACGTTCTTCATTTCCGACAATTTCTAAAAAAAGCGAATTAACAAACCCGATGTGGCCAATTGCGACTTTAAATGATTTAAGTCCCGCTCTTTTTAATGCGCCGATCATGAGAGCAATGACTTCAGCATCGCTGCTCATCGTAGCGTCTCCAATTAGCTCAACGCCTATTTGTTCAAACTCCGCCGGGCGGCCGCCCTCACGCTGCTGAGCTCGGAATACATTTGCTTCATAAGCTAAGCGCAAAGGAGAATTATTTAAAAGTTTTGAAGCGGCCACACGTGCAAATGGCGTTGTTACATCCGGTCGCAGCACAAGCGTATGCCCTTCTTTATCTAAAAGTTTAAACAATTGTTGATCTAAAATAGCTGATGCGCTTCCTACCGTCTCGTAATATTCCACAGTAGGCGTTGCCATATATTGATAGCCCCAGCTGCTGATTTCATCTGCCAGCTGATTGCGAACTTGTTTTTTTCTTTCAAAAAGAGCTGGCAGGGTATCTCTCATTCCAAGGGGTTTTTCAAACATAAATAACTTTGACATTCCGACACGTCCTTTAAGCTTGATTTTATCTATTAAGGAACCATTGATAGGTTGTTTTTACTTTATCACACTAATGTATTAGCGAAATAATAAATTAAAGTTATTGATAGTTTACACCCGATAAAGTCAGCCGTCAACCGCCAGCTGTTCAAATTTACAAAAAAAACCACAGCTTAGTTCTTGCTAAGTTGTGGCTTTAGGTTCTGCTTCCCTGCGCTTTTCCATTTCTTCTTTTGTATAGATGACACGCATAGGGTTACCTCCAACAAAGAAACCGGGTGCTACATCTTTATGAACCACCGTTCCAGCCGCTACAACCGCTTCATTGCCGATTGTTACACCTGGAAGGATGGTGCTATTTGCTCCAATCATTACTTCATCCCCAATGATGACATCTCCAAGACGATATTCCGTTATCAGATATTCATGAGCGAGAATAGTCGTATTATATCCAATGACCGTATTGCGTCCTACTTGTATTTTTTCAGGAAACATAATATCGAGCATTACCATAAGGGCAAAGGATGTTTGAGGCCCTACTTTCATCCCTAAGCACGTTTTATACAGCCAGTTTTTCATCGAAAGAAAAGGCGTATAGCGAGCGCATTGAATGATTAGGAAGTTGCGCACTACTTTCCAAAAAGGCACGGTCTTATAGACATGCCAAAGGGAATTAGCTCCTTTAACCGGATAGCGCGTCGTTTTTCTCACTGACGTTCTCCTTTTAATATATCAATTAAATCCGTCATATTTTCTAAAATAATATCAGGATTATAAGAAGCGATATGTTCTCTTCCTTTTGCACTCCATGCAACTCCAGCTGTTTTCGTATAAGCTCTTTGGCCAGAAACGATGTCGTGATGGTTATCTCCCACCATCAGTGCTTCTTCAGGTTTAGCATCAAGCAGCTTCAGTGCTTTTTCTACTGGCTCAGGATGCGGCTTTGCATTTGTTACGTCTTCAATTGCGACAATCGTATCAAAGAACTGGTCTAACTTTGTTAACTTAAGCCCCATCATGACCGTATTTCTTTGCTTTGTTGTGACAATACCTAATTTATAATTCTGCTCGTGCAGCCATTTAACTGTTTCAAGTACGCCTTCAAATTCTTTAACAAGCAAATCATGATTAGCTAAATTATGCGTGCGATACATCTCAATCATTTCGTTTACTTTCGTTTTATCCATTTCTACAAACGTGTCGTATAAAGGAGGCCCCATAAACTGTAAAATATCTTCACGAGTATATTGTTCAGGATAATAGTGATTAAGCGTATGAGTAAACGAAGCAATAATTAATTCATTTGTATCAATTAACGTACCGTCTAAATCAAACAAAACCGTATTAATCGTCATTATTCATTTCCTTCCCTTGCGTCAAATCAAGTTTGTGTAAATCTTGTAGCTTTTCTTCATTTACGCCTTAGATTGTGCTTCTTCATTCTCTAAGTATTTCTGTTTACTCATTCCCGTCACGCGGCGGACAATAATTAAAATAATGGCTATTACAATCAGTACAAGTGAAACAACTTGAGCGATTCTGAGTGTATGCGTCAGCATTAAACTATCCGTGCGAAGCCCTTCTACAAAGAAGCGTCCAACTGAGTACCAGATTAAATAAGATAAGAAAATTTCTCCTTTTCGCAGACTGGTGCGGCGAAGTACCATCAACAGGATAAATCCGGCAAAATCCCATAATGATTCGTATAAAAACGTAGGATGATAATATGTACCGTTAATATACATTTGGTTAATAATAAAATTGGGAAGGTGCAACCCTTCTAAAAAAGCACGGGTAACCGGCCCCCCGTGTGCCTCTTGATTCATAAAGTTGCCCCAGCGCCCAATGGCTTGGCCAAGGATTAAACTAGGCGCAGCAATATCAGCCAACTTCCAAAATGAAATCTTCTTTACTTTCGAATATACAATGGCAGTTAATACGCCTCCGATTAAGCCACCATGAATGGCAATCCCACCTTGCCAAATCTGAGGTATTTCATTTAAATGCTTTGAATAGTATCCCCATTCAAAGGATACATAATAAATTCGTGCACAAATAATAGCTATTGGCACAGCAAATAAGATAAGATCAACAAATGTATCTTTTGATAAGCCTCTTCTTACGCTTTCTCTTGTCGCAATATAAAGACCTAATAGAACACCTGCACCGATAATTACGCCGTACCAGTAGACCGTTAGAGGGCCAATTTCAAGGAAAACGCGATCTAACGGCTGAATAGTTGCTTCCACAAGTTAACACCCTTTCTTATAAATCTTCACGATCTCCTTCTTCAATTACATCTGTTAGACGTGCGGAAAATTGTTCTGCTGCGTTAATACCCATACGCTTTAAGCGGAAGTTCATTGCTGCCACTTCAATGATAACAGCTAAGTTTCGTCCCGGACGTACTGGCAATGTAATTTTTGTAACGTCTGTATCAATAATTTTCATTTTATCTTCTTCTAAACCAAGGCGATCATAATGTTTCTGCTGATCCCATGTCTCCAACTGAATAACAAGTGAAATTCGCTTATAGCTTCGTACAGCTCCTGCGCCGAATAGCGTCATCACATTGATGATCCCTAGTCCTCGAATTTCAAGCAAATGCTCAATTAAACCAGGCGCATTTCCTACAAGCGTGTCTTGATCTTCTTGGCGGATTTCCACACAGTCATCGGCTACTAGACGATGTCCCCTCTTAACAAGCTCTAGAGCTGTTTCACTTTTACCAACGCCGCTTTTCCCCATGATTAATACACCAATTCCGTATATATCAACTAATACGCCGTGCAGGGCAGTAGTAGGTGCTAGCCGGCTTTCAAGAAAATTCGTTAAATGGCTGGAAAGTCGCGTCGTTTTAAAGTTCGAACGCAGCACAGGAACTGATTCACGCTCTGAAGCTTCAATAAGTTCTTTCGGTACATCCATTTCGCGCGAAACAATGATAGCCGGCGTGATATCTGTACACATCTTTTCCATTCGAACTTTTTTTTGTTCATCATCTAACTGTTTAAAAAATGATAGTTCTGTTTTACCTAACAGCTGGATACGTTCTGCTGGGTAATATGTAAAATAACCTGCCATTTCAATACCCGGGCGTGAAATATCACTTGTTGAAATAGGACGGTCGATTCCTTCTTCTCCGCTAATAAGCTCTAATTTAAATTTCTCAATGATGTCTTTTGTACGTACTTTAACCACCGTGCATCCTCCTTTTATAAACAGTCATATACCTGTTCATGTCTACAGTATATCCAACTCTCGCTTTTATGTCGCGTTTGGTTCTACTAGCCATTTTATTTTATCATTAATACGGAAAGAAAAGAAAAAAAGATGGCATAGGCTGCATCGCCTTACCATCTTTTTTAGAAAATTAAATATTGCAAGAAAGTTATCTTCTATTTTGAAGCGGTTCAACAATCACTCGTTGAATAAGCGCATTTAAAAGCGACATGATTACTGAGGCTAAAAGCGCTGTACCAAACCCGTCAATATTAAAAGAATCTCCCATAACACTTTGTGTAATCATCAGCGTAATGGCATTAATGACGAATAAGAATAGGCCAAGCGTAAGAAATGTCACCGGCAGGGTAAGTAAAATTAAAATCGGCTTAACAAACACATTCAAAATCGATAGAATCAAGCTCGCGATAATAGCTGCACTGACTGATTCCAAGTGAAAGGTGTCGATATAACCTGCAATTACGATTAATACGAGGGCATTGATTAAAATACTAATGATTCCACGCAATAACATTTTTAGAAATCTCCTTCTTCATTTGGAACTAAAAATACAAAAATCATATATAAAATGACCGGGGTACCTACTGTAAAAAATAAACTGATGATAAACAATACGCGCAGTAGTGAAGCATCTATTCCGATATACTGAGAAATACCGCCGATAACACCCGCAAGCTTGCGATTTGTTCGCGAACGATACAACTTTCGCACGTTAATCATCTCCTTTGCTTTTTACTAAAACAAGCGTTTTCTATTTTATAACAATTGAACCCGTTTTGGATTCAGCTAACAATTTATAGCCTTTAGGCGAAGCGACATTGGCTTTGAAACGAAGTTGTTTCATAACCGTTTCTTTTTTCTCATCTACTATTTCCATCTCAGGAAGTGTACATGTAAAATTCCCAAAGTTAGATTTCAAATCTCCGTCAACGGAGAGGTGGGGCGGAGTATAGAGCGTAATGCTCCCCGTAGTCGTTTTGAAAAATGCTTTTTCAATGCGCTCTCCTTTTAAATACGTATCAATATCTCCGTTAAATGTTTGAACGTCAATTTTCTTTGTGTCCCCATCAAATTTAACCGTTCCATTGATTGTTTCAAGCTCACATTTTGAAGCGAGTATTCGAGAAAGTTCCATGTGCCCATTTGATGTCTCCATTTCAAGAGAATGGCTATTCACATCGTAAAAGCGGATGGTACCATTAGCTGTTTTGGCTTTCAGGTCTCGTACGCTTAGTCTTTCCCCATCGATTGAACCATTAAACATACGGAGCTTGACGCGTTCATATTCCATTTCTGGAATATAAATAATCGCTTTCACCTTCATTTGCTTTTGCTGAATTGCAAAGCGCAATTTGCCATTTTCAATGGAAAATGCCGTATGCTGTAAGAAAGTGCGGCGCGCTTCATCCGAATTCTCTACTTTGTAGATAGCAGCTTCACACTCTATTCGTACTTCTGTACTCCCCCAAGGACGGAGCTGGACGCTTCCATTTGCTAAATCTACATCAATCTCTTGAATATATGCTTCTGATTGTTGAAAGATGTGCTGAACGTCAATTGAAGGCCCAAAGTTAAAATCTAAATCTCCCTCTTTTACTTTTTTTACCGTTTGATCCACAAATGTAAATAATTTTTCTTTTAAAGAGCTTTGAGATGACTTAGAAGCGTACGTTTTTTTCTGTTTTCCTCCTACATAAGGGGATAGCTCAGCTTTATCAGACGTAGCATAGGAAGAATCATTAGCCGAGTCTTTTTCCAGTGAGTTTAGCAAAGTTAAAGCCTCATCTACGCTAAGTTTCCCTTCTTCTACCATCTGTAAAATTTGTTTGCGCTTTTCACTCATACGTTCCATCTCCTCTTTACGTTTTAGTCATTTAACTTTTATCTGCTTAATATTTGTATCCCTTTTACAATATTCCATACAAACACAACAACATTAACTAAAGAAACAACAACTAAAGCTACAATTAAAAGAATAAATACCGTTCCACTAGAGCCAGTAAGAGCAGGAAGTAAGAAAAATAAGAACAAGATCGCTGTAGCGATAGGTAGTAAATGTGACAAGAATGCAGTTTTTGCATGTTTCTTTACTTCTATGTTATGAACAACAAAATAAATAATAATAGGTAATAAAAATGGTGCAAAGAAAACGCTAAAATAATTTAAGGAAGATAGTACGCGATTTCCTTCCATAATAATCAACTCCTTATATCATGTATTACGGTTTAATGAGTTAAAAAGTTTCATTCTTTATAAAAAAGACACCAATGCTGGTGTCTTTTAACGAGTTAATGCCTCTGCTTTTTCAACTTTTTTCTCCATACGCTTACGATCACGTTCTAAAATTGGCTTCAAATAATGACCCGTATAGGATTCTTTTACTTTTGCCACTTCTTCTGGCGTACCCGTAGCCACAATTTGTCCGCCTTTATCTCCACCTTCAGGCCCTAAATCAAGCAGGTAATCAGCAGCTTTGATGACGTCTAAATTATGTTCGATCACTAGAACCGTATCTCCATTTTCAACTAAACGCTGGAGCACTTTTAATAATCGTGCAATATCATCCACATGAAGACCAGTGGTCGGTTCGTCTAAAATGTAAAGCGTTCTTCCTGTTGAGCGGCGGTGAAGCTCTGACGCTAACTTTACACGCTGTGCCTCTCCACCGGATAAAGTAGTGGCGGGCTGTCCAAGCGTGATATAACCAAGTCCTACATCGTAAATGGTCTGCAGCTTCCGCTTAATCTTTGGAATGTTTTCAAAGAAGTGAAGAGCGTCTTCAACTGTCATATCCAACACATCTGAAATGTTTTGATCTTTGTATTTCACTTCTAAAGTTTCACGGTTATATCGTTTGCCGTGGCAGACTTCACAAGGGACGTATACATCTGGCAAGAAATGCATTTCAATTTTAATAATACCGTCTCCTCGACAAGCTTCACAGCGGCCGCCTTTTACGTTGAAGCTAAAACGACCTTTTTTATATCCGCGCACTTTTGCTTCGTTTGTTTGTGCAAATACATCTCGAATGTCATCAAATACACCTGTGTAAGTTGCAGGATTCGAACGAGGCGTGCGACCTATTGGAGACTGATCAATATCAATGACTTTATCTAAGTGTTCAATGCCTTTGATTTCTTTATGTTCTCCTGCTTTGCTTTTTGCTTTATGCAGCTTTTGTGCCAATGATTTGTGAAGGATATCATTTACCAGCGTACTCTTACCTGATCCAGATACACCTGTAACAGCCGTGAATACACCTAACGGAAGCTTTGCTTTTACATTTTTTAAATTGTTTTCTTTTGCTCCTATAATTTCAATCATCCGATCTTTATCTATTGACCGTCTTTCCGCTGGAAGAGGAATAAACTTCTCTCCTGATAGATATTGACCCGTTAAAGAGTTTTCATCCTCCATCACTTCCTGAGGCGTACCTTGAGAAACAACGGCACCCCCGTGTACGCCGGCTCCTGGTCCGATATCAATTAAATAATCAGCTGCCATCATCGTATCTTCGTCATGTTCTACAACAATCAACGTATTCCCAATATCGCGCATATCTTGCATCGTGCGAATTAAGCGATCATTGTCACGTTGATGAAGACCGATAGAAGGTTCATCTAAAATATAAAGAACCCCCGTCAAACGAGAACCAATTTGAGTAGCCAAACGAATGCGCTGTGCTTCTCCTCCTGAAAGAGTTCCAGCAGAGCGGTTTAATGTTAAGTAATCAAGTCCCACGTTAATGAGAAAGCTTAGACGCTCACGAATTTCACGCAGTATCATATCAGCAATCTTCATGTCTTTTTCAGATAGGCTGAGACTTTCAAAAAAGTCATATGCTTCTTTTACTGAAAAGCGGGTTGTATCTCCTATATGCTTTTCGTCAATAAGCACCGCTAAGCTTTCGCGTTTTAAGCGATTCCCTTTACATTTTGGACAAGCTTGCTGAGCCATGTATTTTTCCATTTGCTCACGAATGTAATCTGAACTTGTTTCATGATAACGGCGCTCTACGTTTCGAAGCACGCCTTCAAATTCGATGTGATTTTCTCTTACTTGGCCAAAATCATTTTCATAGCGAAAGTAAATCTTTTCTTTACCGCTGCCATATAATACTTTATCAAATAAATGTTCCGGGATATCTCGAACCGGCACATCCATGTCGATGCCGTAATGTGTACATACGGCTTCAAGCAGCTGCGGATAGTATTGAGAACTTGTTGGCTCCCAAGGTGCAATTGCGTGCTGATGAAGCGTTAAGTCATAGTTAGGAATAACTAAATCTTTATCCACTTCCAATTTCGTTCCTAACCCATCACACGTTGGACACGCCCCGTACGGACTATTAAACGAAAACATGCGGGGCTCAAGTTCTCCAATGGAGAAACCACATTTTGGACAAGCATGATGCTCGCTAAAAAGCAGTTCTTCTTCACCTATCACGTCAATAATTACTTTCCCTTCTCCAAGGCGAAGAGCTGATTCCAAAGAGTCCGACAAACGAGCGGCTACACCTTCTTTTACAACAACGCGATCAATCACTACTTCAATAGAGTGCTTTTTGTTTTTTTCCAGTTCAATTTCTTCTGTTATTTCACGCATTTCTCCGTCTACTCGAATGCGAACGTACCCTTCCTTTTTAATATCTTCTAATACTTTTACGTGGGTGCCTTTTCGGCCAGATACCACAGGGGCCAGTACTTGAAGTTTTGTGCGTTCAGGGTACTCTAAAATTCTATCTACCATTTGCTCAATCGTTTGAGACGTAATTTCAATTCCATGATTAGGACAAATCGGCTTTCCTACCCGAGCAAACAAAAGGCGCAAATAGTCATAGATTTCCGTCACAGTTCCGACGGTTGAACGAGGGTTTCGGCTCGTTGTTTTTTGATCGATTGAAATAGCAGGCGACAATCCTTCAATCGAATCTACATCCGGCTTATCCATTTGACCTAAAAACTGTCTTGCATATGCCGAAAGCGATTCAACATAACGTCTTTGTCCTTCTGCATAGATTGTATCGAAAGCTAAAGAAGATTTACCAGAACCTGATAACCCTGTTAACACCACTAATTTTTCCCGCGGGATTTCAATATCGATATTTTTCAAATTGTGGGCTCGTGCACCTTTTACCACGATTTTTTCCATCGCCATGTTTTATCACCCTTCCGCTTTTAATTCTAGAATCAAGTCACGAAGCTCAGCTGCGCGCTCAAAGTTAAGCGCTTTGGCTGCTTCTTTCATTTCTTGTTCCATTTCTTCTATGAGCTTTGCTTTTTCTTTTTTGTTGAGCTTATCAAATGCCGGTGCTTCTTCATACGTTTCTGTATCTTCTGCCACTACTGTTGCACGAATTGAGCCTCGAACTTCTTTTTGAATCGTTGTCGGCGTAATGCCGTGCTCTTCATTGTAAGCTTCTTGAATACTTCTACGACGCTTGGTCTCATTGATTGCAATGTCCATGGAGTTTGTGATGCGATCTGCATACATAATGACATGTCCATTAGCATTTCGCGCAGCACGTCCGATGGTTTGAATAAGCGATCGTTCTGAACGCAAGAACCCTTCTTTATCAGCATCTAATATAGTTACTAACGAAACTTCCGGAATATCTAAACCTTCACGAAGTAAGTTAATTCCTACAAGCACATCATATTTTCCAAGCCGCAGCTCTCGGATAATTTCAATACGCTCGAGCGTCTTCACCTCAGAGTGAAGATATTGAACTTTAATGCCAATTTCTTTTAAGTAGTTCGTTAAATCCTCAGACATTTTCTTTGTTAACGTCGTAACGAGTACTCGTTCATTTCGCTTAATCCGGTCGTGAATTTCTCCAATTAAATCATCAATCTGCCCTTCAATTGGTCGAACTTCAATATTTGGATCCAATAATCCCGTTGGACGGATAATTTGTTCAATCACATCAGGTGCCTTCTCAAGTTCGTAAGGACCTGGTGTTGCAGAAACATGAACAATTTGGTTAATATGCTGTTCAAATTCATCAAATTTAAGCGGGCGGTTATCTAATGCGGACGGCAGGCGGAAACCATGGTCTACTAACACTTGTTTACGCGCTTGGTCTCCATTATACATTCCTCTAACTTGAGGAATTGTAACGTGTGATTCATCCACAACAAGAAGGAAATCTTCCGGGAAGAAGTCCAGCAGTGTATAAGGTGTAGAACCAGCTGGACGAAGCGTTAAATGGCGAGAGTAGTTCTCGATTCCCGAACAAAAGCCCATTTCTCTCATCATTTCTAGGTCGTAGCGCGTGCGCTGCTCCAAGCGCTGCGCTTCTAAAAGCTTTCCTGCTTCTTTTAGCTTCTCTAGCTGTTCTTCTAATTCTTTTTCAATGTTTTGAATAGCAACACGCATTTTTTCTTCTCTCGTGACAAAGTGAGATGCCGGGAAGATAGCTACATGTTCACGATCTCCAATAATTTCTCCTGTTAGAGCGTCAACTTCTCGAATGCGGTCAATTTCATCCCCGAAAAACTCGACGCGAATACAGTGTTCATCTCGAGATACAGGAAAAATCTCCACAACATCGCCGCGAACGCGAAACGTTCCGCGCTTAAAGTCAATATCATTCCTTTCGTACTGTACATCCACTAGCGTACGAAGCAGCTGATTGCGCTCTTTTTCCATCCCTACTCGAAGAGATACGACCATTTCTTTGTATTCTTCCGGAGATCCTAATCCATAAATACAGGACACGCTGGCAATAATAATGACATCTTTTCGTTCAAAAAGAGCAGAAGTTGCCGAGTGACGAAGTTTATCAATTTCATCATTAATGCTTGCATCTTTTTCAATAAATGTATCTGTTTGAGGTACATAAGCTTCAGGCTGATAGTAATCGTAGTAACTGACAAAGTATTCAACTGCGTTATTAGGGAAAAACTCTTTAAACTCACTGTACAATTGACCAGCAAGCGTTTTATTATGAGCCATAATTAATGTCGGCTTATTTATTTCCTTAATAACATTAGACATGGTGAAGGTTTTTCCCGTTCCTGTAGCACCTAATAAAACTTGATGCTGCTTACCTTCTTTAATTCCTTTCACAATCTTTTCAATTGCCTTTGGCTGATCACCTTGCGGTTGATATGAGGATACTAATTCAAACTGATCTTTCAAATGAAGGCCTCCGTTTCCATTTTCTTGTTTTATCTATTTTTTATTACGATATGTAAAAACCGAAAATACGAACTGATATTCGTATTTTATCACTTTATAATCATAAATGAAACTAATGAGTATTAATCTTATATAGTGTTTGTTTGTTTTTATTTTTTACCCTGTTACTTTATTACCCACTAAATTCTTATACTACCCTTTTCGAAGGGAATACAACTCTTTGGATGAAAGCAATAAAAGAAAGCAAGCTGCGTTATTGTTTGAAAAAGATAGGCTTTTGCGCCAATTTCTAAATTATGATACAGTATAAAAAATATGTACTGAGAGGGGTTTAGTATGGCAAGCGTTGATCAAGTTCTTATAAATAACTCCTTTACAACAGTTGAAGAATCAACTTCTTTAGCTAAAGTGAAATCTGAACTTTCAAACTATGACTTCGTCGTAGTCACAGCAAGTACCTTTTATGTAATACAAAAAGATGAACGATACCTGTTAACAGGTCATGACGAGGCATCGTCCATAAAAAAAGTAATAGCGGATACAAATTGGCCTTCATCTTCTACTTCTACGTTAGCCAATTTACAAGCCAACACAAACTGGAACAGACCAGTCCTCATTCAAGCAGAAAACCAAGAAACCACAATAGGACTTGTAACACCTTCACAGTGGATTACACATTTGCATAGCCAAAATGAGATATTAGCTTCCTATTTTGATACATTGGCAGAAACCATTAATGATGCAGTGACAGCGGTCGATAATGAAGGAAATGTAATCTTGTGGAATACTGCTGCGGAACATACGTATAAGATTCAGAGAGATGATATTTTGGGTAGAAAAATCGGAGAGCATTTCAAAGATGAATCCATCATTCTACATACGATTCTAAATGAAGGGCGCCCTGTACGCGGAACGTATCATCGTCCTAATGAACAAACTCACGTGCTCATCAATGCATCTCCTATTATAAGAAACAATCGGGTCATAGGTGGAGTCGCAACTGAACATGACATTACCAATATTGTAAGATTAAATGAAGAAATTGATGTGTCTCTTCTCATTCCAAAAGATAATCCATTTTCTTCTTTCGCGGGTATCAGTCCTGAAATTAAGCAAGCCGTTGACATTGCCAAAAAAGTGGCATCTACAGATATGCCTATTTTATTAACAGGAGAACCTGGTTCTGGGAAAGAAATGCTGGCTCAGGCCATCCACTACGGGGGATCCAAACATAAAGAACCTTTTTTATCTTTAAATTGCGCCACTATTCCATCTGGGCTTCTGGAAATTGAGCTCTTTGGTCATCAAAAAGATGTCTTTTCAGAAGATCCAACGACCATTGCGGGAAAACTAGAGCAGGCTCATAACGGGACGTTATTTATTGAAGAGATTGATAAAATGCCTCTTGAAATTCAAGTTAAGTTTCTCCGTTACTTGGAAGAACAATCCTTTTATCACGTTGGAGGCACCGAAGAAATTCAAGTCCAAACCCGAATTGTAGCCTCTACCACGACGCCTTTGGAAGAGTTGCTAAAAGCCGGTGAATTCCATGAAAATCTTTACTATTTGCTGACCGTCATTAATATTATCATTCCGCCGCTTCGAGACCATAAAGAAGACATTGAAGCATTAACTCAGCAATTTGTACAGGAATTTAGTAAAAAGTATAAAAAGAAGGCTCCTTTCATCAGCTCTGAAGTTCTAGAAGCCTTTATGCAATACGATTGGCCAGGCAATATTCGCGAGCTAAGAAATACGATTGAACGAATGATTTTTCTAAGTGATCAGTCGTTGATTACCCTTACGCACCTTCCTGACAATCTGAAGGATGCAAGTTCTTTCACAGAAGTTCAAAAAGAAGAAGATTCTCTTCAAGAAGCTAGGCTAATAGAAGAAACTCTTCAAAAAACCTATGGAAACAAAAGTGCTGCAGCAGATCTGCTTGGCATTTCACGCGGCACCCTTTACAATAAAATCAAAGAATATGGACTAAACTAATGAAAAAATTCGACACGAAGCTAAGGTGCTTGTGTCGAATTTTTTATGTTTCTTGGACTGAACTTATTTGGAGAAATTTTTTAACACGAACCATACATTGGCGGGACGTTCGGCTAGGCGTCTCATAAAATACCCAAACCAGTCAATGCCGTAAGGGACATATACTCTTACTTTATATCCTTCTCTTACTAGACGATCCTGCAGTTCTACACAGATTCCATAAAGCATTTGGAACTCAAATTGGTCATTTAAAATACCATTTTCTCTTACTAATCGTTTTGTGTACTGAATCATTTCTTCATCATGACTTGCTACAGCTGTATAGTGTCCATTTAGCAAATGCATTTTAATTATTTTTTTATAGTTTTCATCTACGTCTTTCTTTTCGGGAAATGATACTTCTGGTGATTCTTTATAAGCTCCTTTTACCAGACGTAAATTGGCTTGATATTGCTGTAAGTCATTCATATCTTGTTCTGTACGATAAAGATACGCTTGAATCACAATTCCAACATTATCGAATTCTTTGCGTAATTCTTTATACATATCAAGGGAGATTTGGCAGTGCAAGTAGTCTTCCATATCAATTCGAACAAAAATATCATTCACCCTGGCCGTGTGTAGGATTCTGCGCATGTTTTCCATACAAAGCTCTTTGCTAATATCCAACCCTAAAGAAGTCATCTTTAACGATAAATTTGATTGAACGCCTGATTCTGCAATGGCTTCTAATGTCTGAATACACATGGCCGTAGATAACCTAGCTTCCTCTTCTGTAAAAACAAACTCTCCTAAATGATCGAGTGTAACAACTTTCCCACTATTGTTAAGCTCCTTGGATGTTTGAATTGCTGATTCAATTGAATCTCCAGCAACAAAACGAGCTGCCCCCATCCGCAATCCATACTTTTTAGCTAATTTATTCATTGAATGATTTTTGCCAAGCGACTGAAACATCGTTCTCATTAACACTTCCATCGATACTAAACCTCCCTTTGTTTAAAAAATCAAAATAAATATAATTTTCAGATTAATATCTTTATTTTTCTATGCCCCAACTACATATTTGTACACGTAGTTAAAATAATTTACACAAAATTGTTTAAGTTAATTTAGTTGAATACATATTTGTATGATTAATTTAATTATACTCATTTATCGATGGAACTGTAACAACAATGTTATGAGTTCTAACTCGTTTTTGGACATAAAAAAGCTCTCCACATTTCGTAGAGAGCTTTTGCGTACGTTTTGATAATAAGACGATTCACTTATCATCAAAATAACAATCTTTATTTCCCAGCTGCTAGCATGCCTTTTGCATATAGAAAACCGATGGCTGCGGAAAGTAAATCTATTAAAATAATAAGCGGATAATCTGCGTACCCTTTATATACAGAAACAGCTATCAATAAAAGCGTCAGTGCTGTTGCAACATATAAGTTATATGTTACTCTAGCAAATAGAACAAGCAATATGGCGGGTAGAAAAACTGCGGCAATCGTTTTGACTTCCACAAACATTTCTCCTTTTTATCCGTCTTTTAACCAGCTTGCGAGTCACGTTTTGTATAATTGTGTACAAACAAAATGCCTAGTTCATGGTGTTCATTGTCATACAATGCTCGCTGAGTAAAGCGAACTTCTCCATTTTCGTCAATAACTTCTAGCTTACAAAAAGCACGGTTATTAACTTGTAATGCTTCATAAAATTTATGGACTTCAGATATAGCGATTCCATTTACCTTAATAATCACTTCTCCTACTTTCAAACCCATTTTCTCTGCCGGAGAATGAGGGATGATTCCTAATACAATCAAACCTTGTGTACGCTTAGTAAATAGTGCGGGCGCTTTTTCGTCGCTTCGACGCTGCTGCAAACGAATCCACTCTCTTCCTATGATCGCTAGAATAACAACAGCTACAGCGGCAGGAGGATAAAAAATAGCAGCAATCGTAATGATCGTTAATCCCACGCCTAATGCTAATACACGCTTACCGGTAAATTCAATAGATTTAAACGGAACCATACTTTGAATTCGCTGATAAAAACCGATAGCAAAAGGAACAAAAAACAGGCTAAATGATGTTCCTTCAATAGATAACACAGGCCACCATGGAAACACAGACGTAATGGCGCTGCCTGGAATTAAGACAAAAAGCGGAACAACCCATAATTTTTGAGAGTAATGAGCCCCAATTTCCTGCCCTCTTTTACTTTTCACAATGGCTGGAGACGTACCTTTTGCCCCAAATTTCCAAATTAAATATCCTTCTGCTAATACAAGCAGCGACATTAAAATAGTAAGAGAAGGTAAATCTGCGTTATGAGCTTGCACAGACCACGTTTGAATAACTCCTTCACCGAAACCAGCTGCAGGAATAAGCAAGGTCACAAGCACAGCCAGTCCTACCGTATAAGAAGGAGAAAGCCATTTAAACGTCCAAGGACCGCTTATGATAAAAGTTAAAACAGCTACAAGTACAATCGTTCCTATAGATACATAGACACCTAGCAACACGGTAACAACGGATAAAATCAACCCAATAATGATACCTGGAAAAAATAAATATTTTGCTTCTAAAATAAAATCAAACACGCGAACATGAAAATTTTGACGCTCTCTCTTGACGCGAGAAAGACCTACAAAAAACGAGACGAGCAGAAATAAATAAGTTAACGGGTGTAAAAACAAACGCCCGATACCTTTTAATAGCTCTAATGCAAAATCCATTTTTTCACCACCTGTATTTTTCACATTTTTATTACAACATTTACGATTGATTGTTATGTATCATAGGCTTCTTTATTTTATCAAAATGCATCACTAACCGACAATGTTGTTTTTACTAAAAAAGTTCCGCGCTTTGGAAAAGCACGGAACTTTTTCTACTTCTTATTGACTAGCTAGCTTTAAAGCCGTTTGAAGCTGACGATCTTCATCTTTTGATTTAATTTTTTCTAGAAGTTTTGTTTGTAAAAGCGCTGCTGTATCTTCATCAATTTCACCTGTAGCTTTTTGCTTATTGGCTTTTTGGAATGCTGTTACAGCTGTTTCTGTCTCTTTACTAAAATATCCGTCTGTACGTCCAGGTTCAAAACCAAGGCCTTTTAGCATCACTTGAGCATTCTTCACCTGGTCACCTGTCATATCACGTGTTAATGGCTTTTTATCAACTTGAATTGGATTTGCATAATAATAATCCGGCTGCTTGACTTCTACTGTCGGTTTTATACCTTTTTCGTTAATCCAGTTTCCATCAGGCGTTAGCCATTTATAGAACGTTAATTTTAAATTACTGCCGTCTTCCATTGGAACAGCTTGTTGAACCGTTCCTTTTCCATAGGATTTTTCACCGACTAGCTTGTATCCTCCTGCTTCTTTTAATGCCCCGGCAAGAATTTCAGAAGCGGATGCACTTCCTCCATCAATCAAGGCCACAATTGGATAATCCTTTTGCTTTTTCATTGAAGAAACCACTTTTTGACGTTCACCGTTACGATCTTCAATTTGGATATATGGCTTTTTATTCGTTACTAATTTATCGAGCATTTTTTCAACGCTCGTTAAATAGCCACCAGGATTTCCACGAACGTCTAGAACTAAGCCATCAATATTTTTATTTTCAAGTTTTTTCAACTGTTTCGTAAATTCGTCTCCCGTTGACTCAGAGAATGACGTAATTTCCATGTAACCAATTTTTTTATTGTTTACATTTTTAACAGAAGAATAGACGGTTTCAATTGGAATCTCATCTCTTACAACTTTTACTTTCATCGTTTCTTTCACGCCTGGTCTTTGAACATCTAATGTCACGGTAGAGCCTTTTTTACCGCGAATTTTTAATACCGCTTCATTCAATTCAAGACCCGCGATACTTTTACCATCGATCTTTAAAATCTGATCATTTGGTTTTAATCCTGCTTTTTCCGCAGGAGATTGTTTAAACGGAGCTACGATTGTTACTTTTCCATCTACCATGCTTACTTCAGCACCAATCCCCTCAAACGATGAATCAAGAGACTGCGTGAATTGCTGTGCCGTTTTCTTATCCATGTAAGATGAGTGAGGGTCTCCTAAGGTTTGTACCATTCCTTGGATTGCGCCATCTAATAATTTTTTGTCATCTACATCTTTGTAATATTTTGAAGATATCAGTTCGTAAGCCTGCTTGATTTTGTCTAGCTCTTCCTTTTCCACTTTACTATCATTTGAAGAAGTTGTAAGGGGGGTACTGACCGTTCCAGCATTTGCATACTGAATGCCAAAATATGTACCTGCTGCTCCAACAACTAAGGAGAGTGCCATTAATAGTGCAACGATTTTCCGATTCAAGTTCTTTCATCCTCCTCAACCTTAAGCCATCTCTTCTTATTATAATAGATACAACCAAAACTATGTAATAAAAAGGATGCATGTGTTATTTGTAGCAAAAGGCACCACACAAATCAAGTGCGATGCCTTTTTGTTAAACTATATGTTGAGCTTGTACCACGTATGCTAGGAACTTAAAATTTAATATAACGTTCAGGGTTTACAGCGGAGCTTTTGCCTTTCCAATCGCCCTTATGCAATTCAAAATGCAGGTGAGCACCAAACGAACGCCCTGTGTTACCTATATAACCTAATTGTTGACCTTTATTGATAGATTGACCACTTGAGACGCTGTAGCTCTCTAAGTGAGCATAAACTGTAACCCACGTCTGGCCTTCGACATTGTGACGAATAAATACGGCATTACCAAAAGAAGAAGAATGATATGCTCTAATTACTTTTCCGCTTGCTGCGGCTACAACTGGCACACTTTCTCCTCGCTTTCCAATATCAATACCGTAATGTCCTCTTCCAAACGTTTCTCGATATCCAAAATGAGACGTTACCGGTCCCTTTGCCGGCCTCATAAACGACCCGCTTGTAACAGGGGGTGCCTCCTCTGTTCCCCCCGCTTTTTCAATTTCTTGCTGTTGAGCTTGCGCTGCATTTTTTTGATCAGCTAGAATAGAAGCTTGCTCTTCTAATCCAACGGCTTCTTCATTAAATTCTTTTTCCTGATCTTTGAGTGTTTGCATGAGCTCATTCTTTTCGTCTACTTGCTTTTGCAGCTGCGAGCGAAGGTTTTTAAGCTCTTCAAGCGCTTGATTTACTTCCGTTAGCTTGTTTTGCACTTTTGTTTCTTTCTCTTCTTTTGCCTTTTTATCGGCTTCATGCTGCATTAACAAATCGCGGTCAGCCCCTACAATTGTCGAAACCGCACTCACTCTGCTAATAAAGTCTCCGAAGCTTTCAGAGCCTAGCAGTACATCTATGTAATCCACAGACCCGCCGTTTTCTTGTAAAGCACGAGCACGCTTTTTTAATAGCTCATTTCGTTTTTCAATTCGTTTTTTTACAACGTCAATTTCATTTTTCAGCTTTTCGATGTCTTGCTTTGCTTTTTCTACTTCAGCTTCACGGCTGCGGATGTCTGCATTTGTCTGTCCGACTTCTGAATCCAAACGCGCAATCTCAGCTTCTTCGTTTTTTTGCTGTTCTTGAACTTCTTTTAATTTCTCTTTATTTTGATTAATATTTTGGTTCACATCGTTACTTTTTTTCTCTAAATCACTGAGTTTAGTAGTGCTGGCACTTTCTGCATAAGCAACTTTTTCATTACCTATCCAAGCTGCACTTAGTCCAACTAAAACTGCTGCTGTCATTACTAATGTCTTACGTGTCATTTGTTTCTCCCCATTTGCACATATTTCCCCGTATAAACGGGCATTAGCAAGACCCCCATTAGCACTTTTTTCTATTTTTATCTGTAATTACACAACAACCTCACATCTGATAAACATCAAATGTGAGGTTGTTATAATCTATTATGTTAAAAATCTATTCTTATTTTCGTAAAAATTTACGAATGGATAATGTACTTCCCCACATCCCAATTAGACCGCCGATTACTAGTAATAATAGCGATACTTGAAGCACGAATGGAAAGGCAGGTAAAAGTTCAAAGAATCCATCAAATTTAGGTTGAACTTCATTATACAAAACGCTGTACACGCCGATAATAACAGCAATTGGCACAATAGAACCAAGCACTCCTAAAAACAGACCTTCAATAAAGAACGGCCAGCGAATAAAGGAGTTTGTGGCTCCAACTAAGCGCATAATTTCAATCTCTTCACGGCGAGCTACAATCGTAATTTTAATTGTATTGGAAATTAGGAACATCGCTGTAAATAGAAGCCCTAAAATCAGTACTACTCCGATATTACGAGCTACTTTCAGCACTTTAAATAACTTTTCAACTTGATCTTGGCCGTATTGAACTTTTGCTGCATACGGATATTTCTCAATTTGTTTAGCTACTTTTGCGACATCAGTCGGCTCTTTTGTTTTAACAACAAACACATCATTTAATGGGTTTTGCTGTTCAAATGGTTCAAAAGCTTGTCCTTCATCACCCATACTATTAATTAAATCTTTTAACTCTTTATCTTTAGAAGAAAACGTCACCGTATCAACTTGCTTAATTGCATCTAGCTTTTCTTTCATTGCTTTTCGATCATCTGCTGTCGCTGCAGCATCAACGTGAACGCGAATTTCCACATCATTTTCAATCAATTTAGCAATGTGATTTAAATTCATCATCAACATAAAAAACACGCCTACAAGCAAGAGCGTTACGGTAACCGCACTGGCAGATGCGAATGTCATCCAGCCGTTTCTTCCTAAACTTTTAGATCCTTCACGTAAGTGGCGACCGAATGTTCTAGCCTTCATATCCGTATTCACCTCTTACTTCATCGCGCACAACATTTCCATTTTCAATCGCAATTACGCGCTTTCGAATTGTATTTACAATTTCACGGTTATGCGTTGCCATTAAAATAGTCGTACCGCGTTTATTAATCTCCTCAAAGATATCCATAATTTCCCATGAAGTCTCCGGATCAAGATTCCCTGTCGGTTCGTCGGCGATGACAACCTTAGGACTGTTCACAATTGAACGCGCAATAGACACACGCTGCTGCTCTCCTCCAGATAGTTCATCAGGGAAAGAATCCATTTTACCCTTTAACTTAACAAGCTCTAGCACCTCTAGCACTCGCTTTTTAATTTCTTCGGGACTTTGCTCAATTACTTCTAGTGCAAAAGCAATGTTTTCATAGACCGTTAATTTTGGAAGCAGCTTGAAATCTTGAAAGACTACACCAATATGACGTCTAAAGATAGGAACTTTGCTATCTTTTATTTTTGCTACATTTGCACCGTTTACAATGATATTTCCTGAAGAAGGCTTTTCTTCACGATACATCATTTTAATAAAAGTGGATTTTCCTGCTCCACTTGGTCCTACGATATAAGCAAACTCACCTTGATTAATCTTGATGCTAATGCCATTGATTGCTTTTACACCGTTCGGATACGTTTTATATACATTTTGCATTTCAATCATAAGTAATCACCTAATCAAGTGTGTTATTTTAATACTATGTAAAACTTGTCAAAATACGACAAAACTCTACAATTCAAACCAAAAATTCGACTCTTCTCACGCGCTTTCTCATTATAACATCACTCTTCGTGAAAATAAGCCCCAAAAATATTACATTTTTATTTCAAATATGACATAAGTAGGATATTTTTAGCAGGGTATGAGAATTTATCCTTATTTTTAATTCTGTTGTTTTTGCTGTTCATTTTTTTACGAATCTCGTTAGACAAAGCACATTCATGTCTACTTTTTTACAAACGAGGTATGATAAACAAGAAAAACGATGAGGAGAGATAACATGATCACTATTTATGGAAGTTCACGGGAAAACGGAAATACGGAAGAATTGGCTAAAGCAGTCTTAAAAGATATCAATACTGAAGAAGTTTACTTACGTCAGCATACCATTTACCCTATTACTGATATGCGTCACGATGAACATGGATTTACCAATCAACAAGATGATTATTATGATATAGCGAAAAAGATGGCAGCGCACGATACTATTTTATTTGTTACGCCTCTTTACTGGTACGGTATGAGCGGATTGATGAAGAACTTTGTAGATCGTTGGTCTGAAAGCCTTAGAGATTCGACAATCAACTTTAAAGAACAAATGAAAAATAAGCGCGTGTATGTATTAGTAGTAGGAGGCACAGGCGCATCTGTAAAAGCCCTTCCCCTTATTATGCAATTTCAATACATTGTCGATTTTATTGGCTCTTCCTTTAGCGGATACATCATTGGAGAAGCCAATGCACCTGGAGACATAGCAAAAGATGTCAAAGCTCAACAGCAAGCTATTGTCTTAAACGAACAATTAAAGCAGCTTTAACACAAAAATAAGACGGATACCCGTCTTATTTTTTCTTTGCCAGCCAAGCGGCAACTTTTTTGGCATCTTCTTCATTAATCAGTCCTTTTGGCATACCGCCTTGACCATTGTTAATAATGTTTTCAATTTCAGCTTCCGAGTGCTTGCTGCCTACCTTTTGCAGGCTTGGTCCATTCGCTCCTCCTAAATCTACTCCGTGACAGCCTGTACAGTTTTTCTTCACAATATCCTCCGCACTCGCTGACGATTCACCAGTAGATTCATTTTTAGAGCTGCCTCCTCCGCATGCGGACAAAACAAGCGCTAGACCAATTGTTAACGTTAATAATACTTTTTTCAAGCCTTCTCCCCCTTGCTGTAGAGTTTTCACTCTATTATAACCTACTCCAGAATGTTTAAAACACTCTGTTTACAAGGACTTTGTTTCAATTTCATGAATTCTCTCATCGCATTTATGTATGAGGTCAAGCAATTGATTCGTTTCCTAAACGTTTTTTGTATACTACGCGTGAAATAGTCACACTGAGCTCATATAAAAGCAGAAGCGGGACAATGACTAAAATATCCGAAATAAAATCAGGAGGAGTAATAAGTACGGATATCACAATTAAAGCAAAATAAGATAGCTTCCTTGCTTTAGCTAACCTCACTGGATTTAGAACCCCTAAACGCGTTAAAAATAAGACAACTAAAGGCATTTCAAATAAAAAACCAAATGGCAAACACAGATTAAGCATAAAACGGAAATAATGCTCCGCCGTAAACATCAGTGAAAACTGATCATTCGACAAACCTGTTAAAAACGCTAAAACCATTGGAAATAAAACAAAATAACCGAAACCCAGTCCGCTTACAAATAAGAGAAAAAAGAATGGAATGAAGGTAATTATAATCTTATACTCTTCCTTTTTTAATCCTGGTGAAACAAACCGAAATACTTGATAAGCAGCTACTGGAAGTGTAAAAGCAAGCGCAAAAACAAATGCGATTACCATATAAATCCATACGATTTCACTTGGTCCAAGTACCGCAAGCTTGCCGTCCAAATCTTTCACTAGCCACTGATAAATATCTTGTACAAATACAAAACTGATAATAAGTAAAACTACAAATGCACAAAGTGTTTTAATAATACGAACACGCAATTCTTCAAGGTGCTCCATCAAGCTCATTTCTCCCATTGTATTTTTCTCCTTTCTGACAAGTAGAAATAGACGAGTTTCCTCGTCTATTTCCTTACTTACAATGTGGATTCATTCCCTTTTTGTTCAGAAACGGTTGCTGCCTGCTTTTCTTTAACATTTTCATCATCTGATACGAGCCCTTTTGCTGCTCCTTTAAATTCAGTTAATGTTCGCCCAAACGCCCGTCCAACTTCCGGCAGCTTAGACGGTCCAAAAATAATTAACGCAATGACCAAAATAATAACTAAACCAGGAATTCCAATATTAGAAAGCATACTTGACCTCCTTTCCCTTACTCAATTTACTGCTGTACTTTTTCTTTCTTTTTCAACTCTTGTTTTTCATGTGCTTTCCCGTGTGCACGCATACGATCTTCCTCTACTTCCTTAGAAATCTTTAGCCCACGCGGCACGTTGTTTACTTCAACTTCCGTCATACCTCTTCCATCTTTTTTATATTGAAAGGAAGCTCGAGTTGAAATTTCCGCACCAGGTTCTGTTACAAAAGGCACAACACGATAATCAGCTTGCCATATATCAGGAGTGACCGTACACCTTACATATCCTCTGTAATCATTAAAGAATGTGAGATGTGGATTTTGACTTAAAATTTTATCCGTATCAGCTCGTTTATCTGCTCCGTTCCCTCCGGAAGTGATGGAGGTGCCGACGAACTCTGCACCAATAATTTTTGAATTAAGATTGGCAAAATCAGTGTGTAAATTAGAAGCCCAGTTAGCGTGCACATCTCCAGTTAGTACAATGACGTTGTCCAACTTTTTCTTTTCAATAAAATCAATAACACGCTGACGATTCGCCGTATACCCATCCCATGCATCCATGCTGTATGTAGGCTTAGCCGCCGTTCCAAATTTTCTTGGGGCAAAGAAAATTTGTTGAGCCAGTACGTTCCAATGACACGCTGATTTTTCAAGATTAGTAAAAAGCCATTTTTCTTGTTCAATCCCCAATAGCGTACGTTTAGGATCAAGAGATTCTGGCGTTTGCGGCTTTGTTCCGTCTCCGTTTGCTTGATCGTCTCTGTATTGACGCGTATCCAACACTTGAAAGGAAGCTAGTTTCCCATATGAAAAGTCACGATACAATCTCATATCTGTTCCGTGAGGCAAGGATGTTTGACGCAAAGGCATATGTTCGTAATAAGCTTGATAAGCTGCCGCGCGGCGTTGAATAAATGCTTCTACTGATTGTCCTTTTTCAGGAATTACATTTGCATAATTGTTTTCTACTTCATGATCATCCCACGTCACAATCCACGGAAAAGCAGCATGAGCAGACTTCAAATTGGCATCTGACCTGTACTGAGCATGCCTGTTTCGATAGTCTTGAAGCGTTTGAATTTCTGCGCTACTGTGAGTACGAACATTTCCGCTTGCAGCCACATACTCGTTTGGTCCATATTCATAGATGTAATCGCCCAAATGAACCACAAAATCCAATTGTTCTTCAACCATATGTTCATAGGCTGTAAAGTACCCATGTTCATATTGCTGACACGAAGCGAATGCAAACGTCATGCTGGCTACTTCTACATTTGCTGAAGGAAGTGTTTTTGTTTTTCCAACCGGGCTTAACTCATGACCGCTTTTAAATCGATAATAGTAAATACGGCCTGGCTTTAATCCTTTTACATCAACGTGAACAGAGTGAGCAAGTTCAGGTCTAGCTATTTCTGTTCCTCGTTTGACAATTCGATGAAAATCTTCATCTTCGGCAAGCTCCCATTTTACTGGAACGGGTTTATTAGGCATTCCCCCGCCACTCAATGGGTCTGGTGCTAATCTTGTCCAAAGCACAATGCTATCTGCTAAAGGATCTCCTGATGCGACGCCTAAAGTGAACGGATAACTTGAAAATTTAGGCGCTGCAGCTGAAACTTCTCCTGCATTTAAACCGATAGACTGAGCAATTGTTAAGCCAAGTGATACTCCTGCTACTTTTCCAGCTCCTTGTAAAAAACGCCTTCTATCAAACCCTTTACTCGAAGAAAAACTGTTCTGTTTTACTTGCTCTATTAATTCGTTTAACGATTTATTTGCCACTGCACATGCCCCTTCCTCTTGATTTAGCTCAAATTATAAAAGCTGTTTGTAAAAGAGGTATAAAGGATTGTAAAGAAGCATTTACCATAAAACAGGTATTTTTAACCATTTTATTTCATTGACAAAATAAGCGAACGGACGACAGCAACCTTTAAATTTCTGTATTTTCTTAATTTTCTTTTTAACAATAGTTCTTTACGCTCGTTTTTCTTCATTCAAATTTTACAAAGTCCTAACAACTAAAAAAAGCAGCATACCTAAGTATGCTGCCTTTTGATTAAATATGAGAACGTAAATACGCATCGATAAACGGATCTAGATCTCCATCCATTACGCTTTGCGTGTTTCCAACTTCCGTATTTGTGCGGTGATCTTTTACTAATGAATACGGATGGAATACGTAAGAACGAATTTGACTTCCCCATCCAATATCTTTTTGTTCTCCGCGAATTTCAGCTAGCTGTTCTTGCTGCTTCTCAATTTCTAACTGATACAACTTAGATTTTAACATCTTCATTGCTTGCTCACGGTTTTTAATTTGTGAACGTTCCGTCTGACAAGATACGACTACATTAGTTGGGAGGTGAGTAATACGAACAGCTGAATCCGTTGTATTGATATGCTGACCTCCGGCACCGCTTGCACGATACGTATCAACCTTCAAATCTTCCGTACGAATATCAATTGAAATTTCATCGTTAAATTCCGGCATTATGTCGCACGATACGAATGATGTATGACGACGGCCTGATGAATCAAACGGAGAAATACGAACGAGACGATGAACGCCTTTTTCAGCTTTTAAATACCCGTACGCATTATGACCTTTAATTAAAAGCGTTACACTTTTAATACCCGCTTCATCTCCAGGTAAGTAATCAAGCGTTTCTACTTTGAAACCTTTTTTCTCCGCCCAGCGCGTATACATACGTAGTAACATTGAACCCCAATCCTGTGATTCTGTTCCACCAGCACCTGGGTGCAGTTCTAAAATGGCGTTATTTTTATCATATGGCTCGCTTAAAAGCAGCTGTAATTCAAAGTCGTTCATGCCTGAAATAAGCTCTTTTAGTTCACTAACTAGTTCTTCTGCTAAATCTTCATCGTATTCTTCTTTTACAAGTTCATAAGATACCTGTAAGTTTTCGTATGTTTCATCCAAGTGGTTAAATTGATTTACTGCATCTTTTAAACCATTGGCTTCATTAATAACAGTCTGAGCTGCCTGCTGGTCATTCCAAAAATTTGGATCAGCCATAGTCTCATCTAATTCATCGATACGAGCTTGTTTTGTATCGAGGTCAAAGAGACCCCCTAAAGTCCGCTAATCGCTTAGCTGTTTTGTCAAGTTCTTGCTTAATTTCTACTAAATCCATGAGTTAAACACCTCTATTTTATTTTTGACGCACAGGAAGGAAATGAGAAGACTCATTTCCTTCCTGTACTAGTTCATTCTATACTAATTGACTCTTATTTTATGATTCTTTACCGCAGCAGTTTTTATACTTTTTGCCACTTCCGCAGATACAAGGATCATTTCGACCAACTTCTATCGCATTTACTTTTGGCTTCTTCTTAGCCGGCGCGTCTCCTTCTTTTGGATGAACAGCCGCCTGACCTTGCGCTACTTCTTGACGCTCAAGGTTGTTGTTAATTTCTGCTTTCATGATATATTTCGTCACTTCTTCTTCAATGGTTGCGATCATATTTTCAAACATCGCAAAACCTTCCATTTGATATTCGCGAAGAGGATCTGTTTGGCCGTACGCACGAAGGTGGATACCTTGGCGAAGCTGATCCATCGTATCGATATGATCCATCCATTTAGAATCAACTGCTCTAAGAACAACAACTTTTTCAAATTCACGCATTTGTTCTTCAGGGAGCTGCTCTTCTTTTTCATTATAACGAGCTTTTGCATGATCTACCAGCAGTTCTACCATTTCTTCAGGCTCTTTACGGCGAAGATCTTCTTCTGTGACTTCACCTTCCTCAAGAACATTAGCATTTACGTAATCAATAATCGCTTGTAAATTCCATTCTTCTTCTAATTCTTCACGCGGTGTATTTACCTCAACCACACGCTGTAGCGTTGATTCAATCATACGTTCTACAATCGCACGTAGGTTGTCTGAATCAAGCACTTCAAAGCGCTGTTTGTAAATAACTTCACGCTGCTGACGAAGAACATCATCATATTGAAGCAATTGTTTACGCGCATCAAAGTTATTACCTTCAACACGTTTTTGAGCGGATTCAACAGCTCTTGTTACAATTTTACTTTGAATTGGCTGTGAATCATCCATACCAAGACGATCCATCATCGCCATCATATTATCAGAACCAAATCGGCGCATTAATTCATCTTCCATGGATAGATAGAATTGAGATACCCCTGGGTCCCCTTGACGTCCAGCACGTCCGCGGAGCTGATTATCAATACGGCGTGATTCATGACGCTCTGTACCAATTACAGCAAGACCTCCAGCTTCAACGACACCTTCACCTAGTTTAATATCCGTACCACGACCGGCCATATTTGTTGCGATTGTTACCGCACCTTTGTGACCCGCATTTTCGATAATATCCGCTTCACGCTCATGCTGTTTTGCATTTAAAACGTGATGGCGAATGCCTTTTTTCTTTAATAAAGCTGATAAAATTTCAGATGTTTCAATCGCAACTGTACCAACAAGAACAGGCTGCCCTTTTGCGTGGCGCTCGGCAATATCTTCTACTACCGCATTAAACTTGCCTTCCATTGACTTATAAATTAAATCTGCTTTATCATCACGTGAAATTGGCTTGTTCGTCGGAATAACAACAACGTGCATATTGTAAATATTACGGAATTCTTCTTCTTCCGTTTTAGCTGTACCCGTCATACCTGATAATTTTTCATACATACGGAAGTAGTTTTGGAATGTAATTGTAGCTAATGTCATGCTTTCATTTTGAATCTCAACGTTCTCTTTAGCTTCGATAGCTTGATGCAAGCCGTCGCTAAAACGTCTTCCTTTCATTAAGCGACCAGTAAATTGGTCAACGATTACGACTTGATCTTCATCAATTACATAATCCACATCATTTTGCATCGTTACATGTGCTTTGAGCGCTTGATTGATGTGATGGTTTAGCGCTACGTGCGAAATATCAAATAAGTTTTCAATGCCAAATGCGCGCTCTGCTTTTGACATACCTTCTTCGGTTAGCTGAACGCTTTTGGTTTTGATATCAAACGTAAAATCGGTTTCTTTATCAAGCGTGCGAACGAATGCATTAGCTTGAATATAAAGAGCAGTCGATTTCTGCGCGCTGCCGGATATAATAAGCGGCGTACGTGCTTCATCAATTAAGATAGAGTCAACTTCATCAATTACAGCAAAATGAAGCGGACGTTGAACCATTTGTTCTTTGTAAAGCACCATGTTATCACGTAAATAGTCAAATCCTAGTTCATTATTTGTACTATACGTAATATCCGCCGCATATGCTTCTTGTTTTTCTTCACGCGTTAAATGATTTAAGTTCAATCCTACTTTCAAGCCTAGGAATTCATATAAACGACCCATTTCACTAGCGTCACGGCTTGCTAAGTATTCATTGACTGTTACTACATGTACACCTTTTCCTGTAATAGCGTTTAAGTATACAGGCATAGTAGCTGTCAACGTTTTACCTTCACCCGTTTTCATTTCCGAGATATTCCCTTCATGCAGAGAAATACCCCCCATTAGCTGAACTTTGTACGGATACATGCCTAACACACGTTTCGCTGCTTCACGTACAACCGCAAAAGCTTCATCTAATAGGTTATCGAGCGATTCGCCATTTTGGTAGCGTTGTTGAAATTCAGCTGTTTTTTCACGAAGCTGATCGTCCGTTAAAGACGCTATTTCAGGACCTAACGCATCAATTTGGTCCGCCATTTTTTCTAAACGGCCGATTTGGCGCTGATTGCCGTCAAACACTTTTTTAAATAATCCAAGCATATTAAAACGCTCCTCTATTTATAATCAGTACATTTTATACTATTTTCATTCATATCTGTATCTTTCATTATAAAACATTCTGAGTAAAATTGTAACATTGCAGCTAAACAAGTAGCAACTTGTACCCTTTTTCGTCTGTCTCGTTACTAGCACTACTCTATTAACAAGTTATTTTCTATTGTGATTTCTCCTGTCTCACTCTTACAATAAAAAAGGGGGAATGTAGAATGAACGTTCAATCGATTACAAAAGAACAAGCTTGGGAAGTCCGACACACCGTCATGTGGCCTGATAAAGATTTCAGTTATATTCAGCTGAAAGATGATCCGTCAGGCATGCACTATGGACTGTTTGAAGAAGGAGAGTTAAAATCAGTTGTTTCCTTATTTATAACAGGTGATGAAGCTCAATTTCGAAAATTTGCTACTCTTAAAGAAGAACACGGAAAAGGATATGGCAGTCGTCTATTAGAGGAAGTTTTTCTCAAAGCCAAGAACCTTGGGGTACGAAAGATCTGGTGTAACGCACGAGAAAATAAAGTCTCTTTTTATAAGGTATTCAAAATGAAAGAAACCACGCGTATGTTTACTAAATCTTCTACGCGCTATGTAGTAATGGAACTATTTTTTTAAACAGCTAAAAAAGCAGCGTGCTTCCGCACGCTGCTTTTATTTTACTGCTCTTACTTATGAAAACCTACAACCTTTAATTTGGTTCAATTAATCCATATCGTCCATCTTTTCTTCGGTACACAACGTTCGTAATATTTGTTTCAGCATTTGTAAATACAAAGAAACTATGTCCTAACATATTCATTTGTAAAATAGCCTCTTCGCTATCCATTGGTTTTAAATTAAATCGTTTTGTACGAACTAGCTCTAATTCATCTTCTTCAGTTGCAACAGCTACGTTCGCTTCGCTTTCTAATGCTGCGAACAGATACTTCTCAGCGCCTTTTTCACGCATTTTTCGATTCACTTTTGTTTTATGTTTACGAATTTGACGCTCTAATTTATCTAGGACAAGATCGACAGCTGCGTATAAATCACTGTGTGTCTCTTCAGCTCTCAATACGAGATCATTCATTGGGATTGTGACTTCTATTTTTTGATCGTTATTGTAGACTTTTAAGTTTACATTTACGTCAGCAGTTGGTGTTTCGTCGAAATAACGCTCTAACTTACCAAGCTTTTTCTCTACGTATTCCCTAATTGCTGGAGTCACCTCAATGTTTTCACCGCGAATGTTATACATCATGTTCGAACTCCTCCTTTAATCCATTGCTATACCTCTACAATTCTACAATACCCGACACAATCCCTTCCTAAACTATTAAAATTTTTTGAAAATTTAGTGAAAAATTATGGAACCTGAGAAAAGTTTATGAAAAAACCAAAAAAATAGACCTTCTTCATAAGAAGAAGGGTTGTATTTTTTTAGGCAAAATTAATTTTTTTTATCGTAAAACATCCCATCAAACGTTTTTGTTTCGTAAGGGTTTACATAGCTATTACTATGCTTTTTTTTCGCTTTTAGCAAACGGAGATCCGCCATAATTTGATGCCGAATTAAGATCAGCTTTTGATCGATTGCCTTATTCATTTCGACAATTTTCTTACCCATCGATTCAGTATTCCTACTTTTTGGCGGCAGCTTCTCTATGAGGTCCCGTCTTTTTAATAGAAGATACTCTAATTTTTGAATGTCTTTTTCTCGATTTTTGTCAGAAAATGTTTGAGTAAGCTGGTAAATCTTATCAGTTAGCTGATACAGTTCATTTATCATATTTATGCTTGACCGCCGCTTCCATGGACTTGCTGGCGGTGAAGCTGCACAACTTGCTTCCATGTATCGCGGAATTCTGTTACATATTGTTCGGCTTCATCCAAGCTTGCTGTGTCATTTTTTGTATTTGCTTCAATTAAACACTGGTTAATATAGTCATACATAGCCATCATAGACTTAGCAACTTGCACGTTTGTATCCAGGGTAATCATTAATTCTTGAATAATATTTTGTGCTTTTAACAGATTCGTATTTTTCAGCTCAATGTTTTTTTCCTCTATCCCTGTTCGTGCAAGCTTGATAAATTTTAAACACCCGTTATACAGCATAAGCGTTAACTCTCCTGGAGAAGCAGTCTGAACAGCTCCTTGCTGATACGCTTGATACGGATTATTTGCTGCCATAAACGTTCACTCCTTCTTAACTAAAATATTGCGATAACTGCGCGCTTTGAGCATTTGCATTTTGAATGGCTTTTTCCATTGCTGTAAACTGACGATAATACCGGTCCTCTACTTGTGTGAGCCTGCTCTCAAAACTAGTGATTTGGCTATTTACGCTTTTTAAATTCCGCCCAAGCAAAAATTGTTCACTTGTCCATGTTGAACGGCCAGCGCGCTGCTCAACTTTGGATACGGTTTGAGTAATCGTATCTCGTAAACGTCGTACAATCCCTTTTTCACTTGTTGCACTTCCACTTTTTATAAATAAATCCATAACAGACTGCGGGTCTTTTTCAATTGCTTCTTTTAATTTAGTTCCGTCACCTTCTATGACTAGCTTGCCTCGATCGCTATAGTTTGCACTAGTTGAAATACCGATGTCAGTTAGCTGCGAAAATGCTCCGCTCACTCCTGATACAGAGGCGTACCAGTTAGAACGCATTTGGTTTAGCCCGCTTGATAAAATTGAGTCTCCTTTTAACAAACCGCTTTTCGCCTTATCATCCCACTGCTCAGCTTGTTTATCCGTTAGTTTTTCTCTTTCTTCATCAGTCAAAGGCTGATAGTTCCGGTCTCTTTCTTCCGTAATCTTTCCGTTAATCTTCTCAATCAGTTCATTGTATTTGGTCACAAAATCTTTAATTGTATCAAATACTTTCTGCGTATCATTGCTTACATTAACGCGCACGTCTCCTGTAAAATTATTTTGGAGGGTATAGGTAACACCTCCCGTTGTAAACGTATTGGATTTACGAGTTGTTTCTAGACCGTTTAGCGTAAATTTTGCATCTGTTCCGCCGGTTTCTTTTTGAGTATTTAATTTTAAGAAATTGGTTAAAAACTCTCCTGAGAACACCATTTTTTGACCGCCTGCACTACCGGTTTTTGACAAATCTCCTGTGTCTTTGCGAGTAAAGACAACTTTATCTGTTCCTTCATCGTAAAAGGCTGAAATACCTACTTTTGAATTACTAAGTTGGGTCAAAACAGTATTTAATGACGCTGAACCATCAAATTCAAATGACATACTGCCGTCTTCGTTATCTCCTGTTGCTTTTCCATTGCTGTCATACGTTGTAATAGAAAACTGGAGGACATTTTGCTTATACGTAAATCCTTGAACAGTACTACCGTTTGCTAACGTGAAACCGAATGTCATTTCGCCCGTATTCATATTAACGAATACATCATTCTCTCCTATTAAAGTAGGATCACCTGTAGTTTTTATATTAAATTCTTGAGAAGATTCTCCATTTTTCACTTGAATAGAGGAAGGCAGGCTTCCCTCAAAAATGGCTCCTTTGGATAACTTGGCAGTCTTTGTATCAGCACTTATTGTAATATCAGGTTGCTTGACCTCTTTTCCACTCCACGCACTGCCAAGCAAGGTTTTTTGTTCCCATAAACTTTTAGTAGGATCAATAGTGCCTTCTGAAATTTTCCCACTACTGATATTTTGCGCAGCAGTCGCCATTGTCACGTTTGAAAGTGTATAAGACGCGTTACCTGCTGAGGAAGTAGCTGCTGCTTTTACTTTCGTTTCATCTGCTGAAGATACCGTTTTGGACGAATAAGAAGACTGCAAGGTCATATTAAAAGCAAGATTATTAAATTCTGATAACAGCAAATTCATAGAGCGATAATCATCTCGCTGCCACTCTAACGTTTGCTTTTGTTTTTTCATTTTATCAATAGGCATACGTTCAGCCTTCATTAAATCACTGACGATTTGATCAATATCCATTCCGCTTGCTAACCCGCTTACTCTTACCATTTACCATCACCACCGTTTTGTTATTCATCTATTCATCAACTGTTAGTCATAAAATATGAGTATATTTTTTTGCATCTACTTATTCGTTCATAGGTTCAACACTTCTCTATTTTGTATCGGTAAAACAAACATTTTTTTCATAGGTCAAATGGTGCAAGATAGAAAAAGCTCACTTATTTTTCTACAATAAGTGAGCTTTTTATTATTGGCCAAACAAGTTCAGTTTCTGGGATAAATTTCTTTGAATATCTTTAGGAATAAGGTATGGTGCTAGATTTATAATATCTCGTAACGAATCAATGGTTACAGAGGCGGATAAATTTATGTATTCATCCGTTGTATCTGCTTGCTCAAACGAAATGGAATCTGGCAAATTATTGAGCAGAGTAATTTCATTCATTTCTTTATCGACCGTGACATCAGAAGTCTTATCAATATTTAAGCGATCCCATACAAGAGACATCGGAATCGGCATTCTTCCTAGATGCACGCTATTCACCTTTAAAACAAGCTTTCCATTTTCGGCATTTGGTGTTACGTCAACTACAAACTGTGATTCCATAAAAGATACTACATGTTTATTAATATAAAATTTTATATGTTCTGGAAGCAACTCGGCTTCTGCTCCGTCAACCGTTTCATCATTTTCGTAAAGGTAGCTGCGCAAATAATCATTAACATCGCTCTCGCTTAATCGGTATCCTAAAATAGGAGAGCCTCCGTTCAGTTCTAGCGACGTCGCATGAGCGGACTTTTCTTGTGCCAGTGAAGATAATGAAGCAGTCTGATCAAGTTTTTCAATATTTCTGACTGGACTAACAAAAAAATACAACCCAACTAAAAGGATAATAAATAGAAAAATAACAGCTATAAATTTTCTCAAACACACGCACCCTCTCAAACATTCTTCTTGGAATATAATACCGATTTCTCTTTTATCATACAAGATATATGAGATAGTTGTCGAAAACTTGTATAAAATGTACGTATATACCCGACATCCCAAGGGGCGAACAAGTCTACAATGAATAAAACAAGTCTTTTTCGACTTAAAATGCGTCAATTTTAGTAACTTAAAGTCGATTTTTATAGGAATTTGATAATTGGCACACTTCTTGCTTATTATAAAGGTAAGGGGAGGAATTTCTATTTATATTTTCAGAATTTACTTTATTTTCTAATAGTCTTTCGATAATTTTAAAGGAGTGAATACGATGGGAAACAAAACAGAATCACACGGAAAGTTAAAGCAACGTCACGTTTCCATGATTTCCATTGCAGGTATTATCGGAGCCGGCTTGTTTGTAGGAAGCGGATCCGTTATTAACGCAACAGGCCCAGCAGCAGTAGTTTCATATGCAGCAGCCGGACTGCTAGTCGTTCTATTGATGCGTATGCTCGGTGAAATGGCTATGGTAAACCCAGATAAAGGCTCATTCGCAACATATGCTCAGCAAGGAATTGGCGCGTGGGCAGGTTATGCTGTTGGATGGCTTTACTGGTTTTTCTGGCTAATTGTAATTGCGATTGAAGCCACTGCAGGAGGAGCAATTGTTCATGAATGGCTCCCTTCCGTACCAATTTGGCTTTTAAGCTTAATTTTAACCTTTGCATTAACTTTAACAAACTTGTTCTCTGTCAAATCATTTGGAGAATTTGAATATTGGTTTGCTATGATTAAAATTGTGGCAATCGTTGCTTTTATGGGAATCGGTTTAGCTATTATTTTCGGATTAATCCCAGGTACATCTTCACCTGGTCTAGCTAATTTAACGGGCCATGGAGGCTTTATGCCAAAAGGTATGAACTCTATCTTCTTAGGAGTTATTACCGTTATTTTCTCTTATTTTGGAGCTGAAATTGCGGCTATTGCAGCTAGTGAATCAGAAAATCCAGCAAAAGCTATCACGACTGCTATTCGCAGTGTCGTATGGCGAATTTTAATTTTCTATATTGGTTCAGTTGCTATTTTAGTAACTCTTTTACCTTGGAACTCAGCTGATTTACTAAAAAGTCCATATGTAACAATGTTAGAAATGGTCAATATTCCAGCAGCTGCACAAATTATGAATTTAGTCGTATTAGTATCCGTTTTGTCTTGTTTGAACTCTGCTTTGTATACGAACTCACGAATGATTTTATCATTAGCTCAAAAAGGACAAGCTCCTCGCGCTTTAGCAAAGGTAAGCAAATCAGGCGTGCCGGCAAGAGCCGTATGGATTAGCACAGCTGCCGCATATGTATGTGCTATCTTTAGCTTCGTTTCGCCGGATAAACTCTTTTTATTCTTAGTTAATGCATCAGGAGCCATTGCTCTTATTGTGTACTTAGCTATCGCTATTTCTCATTTACGCCTGCGCAAGAAAATGATTCAAGCCAACCAGCCAATTAAAGGGATGAAAATGTGGTTGTTCCCGTATTTAACATACGTAACAATTGCTGTTATTACCGTAATCTTCTTATCAATGGCATTTATTGATTCGATGCGCTCACAGTTTTTCTTAACTCTTGGATTAACCGTTGTGGTTCTTCTTTCATACTCGTTCATCAAAAAAACAAACAACAAGCGACCTGACGATCAATTTTCCGAGTCGGAAAATATTGCAAAATAAAAAAGCCGCAGATGCGGCTTTTTTATTTTGCTTTTGATTATTTCTCAACCGATATGTCACGATGAAGATTTCGAAGCGGCTGAGGAGGGCAAATACGTCGCGTCGTGTAAGAAACGATAAAAATAGTTAACAACCCGCCTACCATCGCAAATGTACGAAACGGAAACATGACCACTCCGTCTTCAATCATCGGGTACGGAAGCAGTGCCTTTAAATGAAGCAATGGTTCTCCTCCACCGATTCGAAGAACAAGAGACACAATGAACCCAGCCAAAGATCCGTACCAGTTAGCTCCTTTAAAGAATAAAGCACAAACCAACTGCGGAAAAAGTATGCAATACACTAGGTCCCCTGATAAATACCATAAAGAGTAGACACTCTCAGAGTTTAAAGCAATTAGAGTTGCTCCGGTTCCAATAATAATGATTGAACGCTTAATAACTTTATCTAACTGCGCCTGTGTCGCATTTGGTTTTACAATCGGACGATACACGTTCCAAGCTGCCATACCCGAAGCTGAAAGCAATGAAGCCGCTACTGCAGCCATGACGGCAGCAGCTAGTCCGCCAAGCGCAATCGCTCCTACTAAATCAGGCGTTAGGTATTTAAATACGTATGTTAAAATCATAGACGCGCTCTCCGGGCTTGACGCTCCGAATGAAGACCAGTCTGCACTATAACCAATCATTCCTATTAAAGTTGGAGGCAAGGCCGCTAGAGCGCAAAAAATGCCGGCTGTAATAGATAGCCACATTGCTGCTTTTTCATTTTTAGCAGATAACACGCGCTGAAAATAAATTTGCCATGGAATACCACCAAAAATAAGTAAAAAGGTGCTATCCCACCATTGCCAATATGTATTTCCCCATTTCGGATCTTCCCAGCCTTTTAATGGAGGAAATAAATGAAGAGAACCAGCCATACCTTCTGAATAAGTAGAAAAAACGGCTCCCACCCCTCCCGTATTCGAAAATGCAAAGGGAAGTACCAGAAATAGTCCTAAAAACATAATAGAAAGCTGTAAGATATCGGTATGTGCTACTGCCCACAAGCCGCCAATCACGGTGTATGCAATGGCAATAAGTGCGGAAAGAATGATGGAAATTGAAAAACTGAGGCCTAAAATCACACCGAATGTTGTTCCTAAAGCGGTTAAGATAGCTGCGCTCCAAAACAGCTCTCCTAATATAGCTGGAAAATAAAGAACCGTAGCCATTTTCTTACCGAAACGAGATTCCAAAGGATCGAGCATTGTCATAAACTCAAATCTTCTCATCTTTCTAGCAAAAAAGATACCGCCTAAAATTAAGCTGATTGAATAACACCACGGTGCTTGAGTCCATGTCAACCCTGAGGAATAAACGGTTTCAGCCGTTCCAGCGATATATCCTCCACCGACCCAAGTGGCGGTCATTGTAAACATTGAAATCCATAGCGGCATCGATCTTCCTGCAACGAGCATATCGTCTGATTTTCCTTTTTTACTTGCAGCGGCTCGAGCACCAATAAAATAAATAACACCATACATAATGAACATTAAAATGAGGCCTGGCCAATAGAGATCTGGATTATAGAGAGAATAGATAAATGCAACAACCATAAAGATTGAAAATCCTATAATTGTTGTCCATAAGGGGGTTAGTAGACGGTTGTTCCTGTTTGATTTTCCTGAAAAGTCAGAAGTCTCATTCGACTCTTCAGGCCTGGCTTGTTGTGTGTCTGAACGAAAGGGCTTTTTAGCATTTTGCATCGTCTCACATCCTTTAAATTGATGAAGAAATCTAAAGACATAGATGTCCTCTATTCCTTTTTCCTACTAGCATACAATTAAACCTAAAAATAGATTTTTTTAGAATAAAATATAAATAGTTGGATTATAAATACCAATATTAAGGGGAGGAATTACGGTTATATAGCTATACTAAAATAATTTAATTTCACGTGTTTTATTATTTCGCTAAAAATTCATGAATGTTTTCATTATCTACTTAAACTCCTTTCTTAATTTCCACATCTGAAATTCTTTATTTTTCAAGGTTTGTATGCAAGCAGATACGGTACTATGGTTAATATATCTGAATGTTTAGGATATTGTCAAAAAATTTCGAGTTTTTTTATCTGTAAAAAGAATAATATTCTCTTAGTTTATGTATCAAAAAACCCTTTGCATCAAGCGGCATAGCAATCAGCATCTTTTTATTAAATTTTTTCCTAATATCCGAATGATCACCCTCCTATAGAGAAGGTTTTCTATTAAATTCAGAACATTTCAAGTTTTTTAATTTGACTAAATTAAATAATCGGTGCTATAATTCGAATTGTTAAGAACGTTAAATATAAATTTAACAAATTCTATTATTTGGAGGTCGGTGCTATTGGAACAAACACTTACGCTTGAAAAAATGCACATAAACGGCGAATGGGTTGAAGCACGCAGCGGTGAAAAAAGAGAAATTATAAATCCTTTTAATCAAGAGATTATCGCTGTTGTTACAGAAGGAAATCGTGCTGATGCTGTAGAAGCCATTGAAGCAGCTAGAAAAGCTTTTGATGCAGGTGAATGGTCTAAATTTACAGCGGCCGAAAGAGGTTCTTTGCTATTTAAAGTAGCCGAAGAAATTCGCAATGATCGCGAGGAACTAGCAAAACTTGAAACCTTAAATACTGGAAAAACCCTCGTTGAAAGCCTAGCAGACATGGATGGAATTGCTGATGTCTTTCAATACTATGCTGGATTAGCAGATAAAGATGGTGGACAGATGATTGAGTCACCTAATCCCGACTCTGTTAGCCGCGTTGTCCGCGAACCTGTAGGCGTGTGCAGTCAAATCACTCCTTGGAATTACCCTTTATTGCAAGCCTCTTGGAAATTGGCTCCCGCACTTGCTGCTGGGAATACAATTGTTATTAAACCAAGCGAAATTACCCCTTTAACAACTATTCATATGATGAAAATTTTTGAAAGAGTTGGCTTCCCATCAGGTGTCATTAATATCGTGCTTGGCCCGGGTGCGACCGTTGGACAAGAAATGGCAGAAAGTCACTTAGTAGATTTAGTTTCATTTACAGGTGGCGGTGTATCCGGACGTAAAGTCATGCAGGCTGCCGCAGGCAACTTTAAAAAAATCGCTCTTGAACTTGGAGGGAAAAATCCAAACATCGTCTTTGCTGACGCTGACTTTGATACTGCAGTTGACTATGCATTAAATGCGGTATTCTTTCATGCCGGTCAAGTGTGTTCAGCTGGTGCGAGATTACTAGTTCAAGATGACATTCATGATAAATTTGTTTCAGCAGTTATTGAACAAGCCAAAAAAATCAAGCTAGGAGATGGCATGGATGAAGCCACTCAAATGGGACCTGTTATCTCAAAAGAGCACCTAGCTAAAGTGGAACATTACATTGAGCTTGGCAAACAAGAAGGTGCTTCTCTTGTTTTAGGAGGTAAGCGTCCAACTCAAGATTCTTTACAAAAAGGTTTATTCATTGAACCAACCATTTTTACAGACTGTCATGGAGATATGAAAGTTGTCCAAGAAGAGTCATTTGGTCCAATTATGACCATTGAGCGCTTCAGCACCGAAGAAGAAGCGGTGGCACTTGCTAACGATACAATCTATGGATTAGCTGGAGCCGTTTGGACAAGTGATATGAACCGAGCTGAACGTGTAGTGAAAGCACTCCGTATGGGAACAACGTGGATTAACGATTATCACCCCTACTTCCCGCAGGCTCCTTGGGGAGGCTATAAGCAATCTGGGATCGGAAGAGAGCTTAGCCACATTGGGCTAGAAGAATATACGGAAATTAAACATATTTATACGAATACAAATCCACAGCCAATGCGCTGGTTTCAATAAAATTCAAGGGGGAATGTAAAGATGTTTATGCGATTTGAAAGAATGGAACGTTTAAAAAGTTTTGAGATGCCAACGGTTGTAAAACATGGAATTGGTGCTGTAAGACATACTGGAGAAGAAGTAAAAAACCTAGGTGTATCTAAAGTTTTATTAGTAACAGATCCTGGTGTAAAGAAAGTAGGCTTAGCAGACCCTGTAATCGCTAGTTTAAAAGAAGCGGACGTAGATGTTATTTTATTTGATCAAGTAGAAGCCAACCCTTCTATTCACGTAGTAGCAGACGGCACAAAAATGTACAAGGAAAATGAATGTAACGGACTAGTAGCCGTTGGAGGCGGAAGTTCAATGGATACGGCAAAAGCTATTGGTGTGGAAGTAGCTCATAATGCTCCCGTATTAGATTATGAAGCTGCTGAAGGAAAAAAACCTTTAACAAAACGTATCCCTCCTTTAACGACTATTCCTACAACTGCCGGTACGGGAAGTGAAGTCACACAGTGGGCTGTTATTACGGATCCTGTTCGCGAGTTTAAGTTTAATACAGGCGGACCTTTAATTGCTGCCCACTTAACCATTATTGATCCAGAACTGCACGTGTCTATGCCTGCACACATTACGGCCGGTACAGGAATCGACGCATTAGCGCACGCAATTGAATGTTATACATGTCATTTTGCACAACCAATGACAGACTCTGTTGCTTTATTGGCTATTGAGTACGTTGGAAAATACTTACGACGTGCAGTTGCAAACGGTCAGGATATCGAAGCACGCTATGGAATGGCGCATGCAGCTATGCTTGCGGGACTTTCATATGGAAGTGAGTCTGCCGGAGCAGCTCATGCGATGGCTCAAACATTAGGAGGCATTTATCCAATTGCTCATGGCCCTTGCGTAGCAGCGATGCTAGGTCCTGTAATGGAATATAACTGGATGGGTGAACCTGAAAAATTTGCGCGCATCGCTCAAGCTCTAGGCGTTAATACACATGAATTAACGCTTGAAGAAGCAGCTCAAGCAGCTGTTCGTGAAGTATACCAACTAGTTAAAGATGTACAAATCCCTTCTTTAGAAGAACAAGGTGTTCCAAAAGAAGCCGTTTCTCGCTTAGCTCAAGAAGCATTTAATGATCCACAAACAGTGGGTAACCCTCGTGATTTAACGGTAAAAAGTTACGAATGGATTTATAACCGCTGTTTTGAAGCTACACCGTTAACCGTGTAAAAATAATAAAAAGGCTGTTGATTTTTCAACAGCCTTTTTTATGTTATTCTTTCGCTAATTCTTCATTTAAAATATCGATGATTCTTCGGTCGTCAAAAACTTTCACTACTTTTTTCAAGAAATAATAATACTGTTTTGACTCTGTAATCTGCGCTAAATTACGCTTTGCTTTTACTGTGATCTCCTCAGGTACATTCTCATCGTTTAAAAGAATCTGCAGCTTGTTTTCCGCTTCTTCGATTGCCTCTAAATTAACCGAAATTTCTCTTTGCCACTTCTTACAGAAAAAAGAAAAAAAGGACTTAGAAAAATCTTTTTCTGCTTCATATAGGTCTTTTCGAACACCTTTTTTCCACACTTTGTGGACCATATCAATATTTTGCAGTGAACGAATGGACGTACTCATCGTTGGTTTACTCATACCCAATTCTTCACTCATCTGATCTAGCGTAACAGGTTCATCCATAAAATAAAGCATGCCATACAGCCTTCCTACTGAAGGTGTGACACCATATAAATCCATCGTATCAGCCAGGGCGCTGACGACAACATCTTCCGCTTCTTTTAATAAATCATGATACTCTTGAACATCACTCATTCGTTCTTCTCCTCTTTTGTTAAATTTATTTGAATTATACTTAATAAATTTAATGATACACGATAAAAAGGAAAAAAACAGAAATTCAGTTCAATTTTTTTGATAAAAAAAGCCTTTCTCTTAAAGAGAAAGGCTTAAGACATAGTGGGGAATACTATGTGTTTATCTTTCCCGATTTAGATATTATTTATACCGTATATTTTTGATTATTTTCAAACTGATCGTTTTATTTCTTTTTCGGTAATTGTTTCAGCATATCAATAGCATGCAGTGTAATTTGAGAAGCACTTTTATTTTCGTTACGTATTTCTTCATAAATCTCTTGTCTATGAATATCTACAGACTTTGGAGCTTGAATTCCTAACTTTACTTGATCACCATTAACTGCAAGGACGGTCACTTCAATTTCATCACCTATTTTGATTGTTTCATTTAACTTTCGTGTTAAAACAAGCATGGAATCACTCCTTATCTATTCCTCTTACTCAAATAACCTGTGCTTCGTTTCATAAGCTGTATTCATTAAAATCACTTGTTTAGCAAGCTGCTGCTTTGTATTAATAATAACAGGAGCCTGCAAATTAGCCGTTATCTTTTCCACAGAATCTGACATCGTAAGCATTACGTAAACAGCTGCATCTTCCGCTTGTTGTAATTGAAGCTTTTCAATTTCCTGAGGTTCTAGTTGAAAATCATAATCTAAAAAAAACTGAAATGGATCCGTGATAATAAAAGCGAGTTCTTTGGTTTGAATAGACTGCAGAACTTGGAAAGCTTCGGCTTCCGGAAGTGGTAAAATAACAAATTCAGTTTCATCCAAAAAACCTGGAATCCCTTGATTGAATGTCAGTGTTTGCTGATTATCTATTTCTATATCTCCATGATAGCTTGTTGAAATTTTCATCTCATCACACCTTTGCTAATTGATTTTTTCTTATTACTTTTTTCATTGTAAAAAAGCTCCTTCTGTTTAGAAGGAACTTTTTAACGCAAGAAATCTAGCAGCGTAGGCTGAATAATTTGAGCCCCTACTCCCAAAGCAGCACGATGCACACTTTCTTGTACGGTTAAATTCGTAATGACTTGTTCAATATCTGCATCTTCATTATTTGAAAGCATCTTAGTAGCCGTAATTTCCTGTGAATCAAGGCGGTTTTCGATCAACTCAAGCCGATTGCTTCTTGCTCCCAATTCAGATCGCTCCGCTAATAGCGTAGACAGCTGCGTGTCTACCTGTGTAGAGAGATCTTTTAGTGAGTTTACATCGTTTTGTTCAAAAGCTGTTTGAACGCTGTTCATTAAGTCGAATGCACCTTGTCCAAAAATGTTTTCAGGATGAATATTGACTCTCAGCTGGATACCTTTTGAGACTTCAACTGAAAAAGGATCCAGGTTAATAGTTGATTTTATCATACTGCTTGCGTCCTCACTAACAGGCGGCGCTCCTACATTTACACCATTAAAAATGTAGTTTCCTGCCACCTGCGTATTGCCTACTTGCATATAATCCAGCTTTAACTGTTCAATTTCACGTGCAATCGCTTGGCGGTCATCACTTTCATTCGTACCGTTTAACCCTTGCACGACCAGCTCTTTCGTGCGCTGAAGAATGGAATTGACTTGTTCAAGTCCTGATTCTGAACTATCAAACCAAGACTGGGCTTCTGTTAAATTACGTTTATATTGATTTACTTCAGAAAGATTAGAACGATAAGCCATTCCTTTAGTAGCCACTACCGGGTCATCCGACGGACGAGTAATTTTCTTTCCCGTTGATAATTGGTTTTGAAGTGTTTCCAGCTTATTATAGCTATTGCTAATCTGTTTTAACGAATTAGCCGCTAACATCCCTTGTGTGACACGCATATTTACCTTCCTCCAGTTCCAAGACCGTTTACAATTTTATCAAGCATTTCATCAATCATAGTCACCATACGGGCACTAGCGTTATATGCATGCTGAAACTGAATCATATTGGTCATCTCTTCATCTAATGAAACTGCACTGGTAGACTGGCGCCTTTGCTCCACAGCTCCCTGGAGAGTTTCTGAATTACTTTTTAAGCGGTTCGCTTGTTGGGCATCTACTGACATTTGGCCAATGACAGATTGATAAAATCCATCTAATGAAACAGCTCCGTTTCCGGAATTAATAAGCACCTTTTGACGAAATTGAGACAACAGCTGAGCATTTTGTCCATCTCCTTGGCGATCAGTTCCAGCAGCACCAGAAGCAGCAGCAATATTGTTTGTGTTTTGTTTAATTTTATCAGCAATAACAATTCCAGTTGCAGCCCCTTCTTTCTGAGAAATCTCATTAAAAAAGGACATACCAGTATCACCATCTAGCGTGACACCTTGTTGGTGCTTATCATTAAACCATTTCACAAATTCATATGCCATTTCATCTAGATCATCAATCATTGAAGCGTAAACACCTGTTTTATTACCACTATTATCTATATATCCAGAAGCCTCAATTAACCCTTTAAGTTTTCCTTGAGGAAATGACTCAGGGTTCCGTATCTCATCCCCTATATGAATTTCCGTCACATAGGAATCTTGATTTGTTGTCAAACTGATGGCATTTACTTGATGAGTTTTCCCATCTAAAAGGGTAATAGACCCTTGAGAAGTTTGAAGCTGAACCGTTACCACTCCTTCTGACGTTGCAGAAGCGTTCCCGCTGCTTTTTGTATACTCTAAAGAAACCGGCATAAATTTAGAAATCTCATCTAGCAACCGATCTCTTTCATCATACAGATCATTAGGCAAATAGCCATTCGGTTCTACATTTTGTATTTGTTGGTTCACGTTATTTATTTGCTCTAGCAAAGAATTCACTTGTGTTACAGCTACGTCACGCTCGTTTTGTAAATCACCTTGAATCGTTTTTAGAGAAGTAGATAAATAAGAGAAGGTATCGCCTACTGCTTCAGCTCGTTCAATCATAACAGACCTGGCTCCTGCTTCTGAAGGGTGTGAAGCTACATCTTGAATGGACTCAAAGAATTGATTAAAAACAGCTGAAAGTCCATCTTCAGTAGGTTCATTCATAATTTCCTCCATTTTTTCAAGAGCACCAGCGCGTGCATCCCAATACCCCACTTTAATGGTTTCATCTCGATACTGGGTATCTAAAAATGTATCACGTATTCGCTCTACCGTGCTGGCTTCTACTCCCATTCCTATTTGACCCGCAGTTCCAGTCTGATTCATCCCTGGGGCTGGATAAGCTGGGAACGTTTCTAAACTTACTCGCTGACGCGTATAGCCCGGCGTATTTGCATTAGATACGTTATGGCCAATCGTGTAAAGAGCCGCTTGTTGGGCATCCATTCCTCGTTTAGCCACCTGCAAACCATGAAATGTTGAACTCATTCTGCTTTCCTCCGTTCTTTATACCTTCGAATTAAAAATAGAGTTGGACTGAAAGGATCTATTATTTGTTTTTGTGTAATTGAACGAATCCTCTCGTTTCGATGGAACAAGAAGGTCTAGTTCGGTATGAATCAGCTGCAAAGACTGTGTGAGCAGCTGATTGTTCAAGTCATTTGCATACTTTATATCTTGAATGATATCTATTAGCTGTTTTTGAAAGGGTATCAAGATGGAGTATTCAGAGAATGAGCCTGCTATTTCTTCAATAGAGCGAGCAGCATGCCCGCTTTTTTCCATCGCTTCTACACGTTTTGTTTCCAGTGCAGAAATAGCAGCTATATGAGATTGCTCTTTTTGCAAAGAAGCCGTCAATGCCTTTACATCTTGTTTAATAATAAAATTCGTTTTCTCTTTAACAATGACAGACAAACTTTTGTGAAGCGTTACTTGTTTTTCTAGTATCGTTTGAATTTCTTGCACGTTCAATCAATGTCAGTCCTTTTATTTTTTATAGAAATCTACAATACTTTTAGCAATTTCTTTTCCGTTAATTTCGTATGTTCCGCTGTTAATTTGCTGTTTTAGTTTCTCCAATTTTTCAAGTCTTTCTGGAGATGGTTCATTTCCCTGAAGTTTCTTCGCCTCAGATGAAATATGAATCTGGTCTTGTGGATTCTTTTTAGAGACCTGTTCTGTTTTTTCTGATTGTTTTTTGTACGGATTTATTCCAAATAAGTTCGATGGGTTAATCTTCATCTCTCTCACCTCTTTTTATATTTGTATCCGTTATCTCTATTCATTATATCGGAATTTCCACCCAAACCTTTAGCATCGGCAAGGAAGTTGAGACCATTTTCACAGTCCACCTTAAACATAGGTCTATAGATAGAGAACCTGCAAACACTCAGCACACTTTTACTCTTTTTTCCTTTCGTTAGAACGATAGGTGGGACGCGTCGGCTCTTCATTTGAACGAATCATCTCACGATTATGCTTTTCTAACCCATGTTTAATTTCTTGAGAGCATGAATGACAAAGTTTCCCTTCTCGAATCTGAGCGTTGCATTGCATGCATGGATAGCTTATATTTGGAAAATTAGTTAGTACTAAGCGACCTTGTCGAATAAATTGATGAATTAACGAATCTGAAACGCCCGTTCCTTTCATCACTTCGTAAGTCGTTGCTGTACGATTTGCTCTTTTCTTCAAGAATGAAGAAACACGTTGAAACAGAGCTTCTTCTTTGTCAAAACATGATTTACACATGTTTATTGATCCATTTTTTACAAATAAATGACCGCATTCCCTGCAATTATCTAACGTTCCCATATTCGAAACTCCTCATTTGTTTTTTATTTTACTATCGGTCAAAGTTTGAAATTATACATCTTCATGCACGAATTAAAGTGAGCGAACGAACCGAACGTGCCCCAGCTTCCTGCAAACAATTTGCCGCTTGGCGCACGGTTGCTCCCGTTGTATAAATGTCATCAATTAAGAGAAATTCTTGATTCGTAACCATTGAGGAATCGACTACTTTAAATTCCAGCCTTTCTGTCAGCCGACTTCGCCTATTCTTCTTTGATTGCTTTGTTCCTGAACAGCGAATAAGAGGTATTTCTATATTATCACTGAGAAGCTCAGCTAGCGCTAAGGATTGGTTAAACCCTCTCTCATATAATCTTTCGTCCGTTAAAGGTATAGGAACTAGTATAGCTTTTGGATTACATTCTTTTTTATAGAACTTATACCACTGCTCCTTGAATGCTTGGATAATTTCATAATCTCCTTGAAATTTAAAACGTTCTATTATGCTTTGCATAAAATCATTGTACGTATAAAGAGAACGGTTAAAAAAAGAAGCATCATTCCACTTCTGACAGTCCATACATGTGTCTAGCTCATAATGAGAAGGAGCCAGGTCTGCAAGAGAGCGGCCGCACCCCCTGCAAATGCTACTGCTAATGATAGAGCATCTTTGCAAGCAAACAGTGCAAATCCTGTCCGTTGAAGAAGGTTTTAACAATGACCTCCAATCGAATGAAGAGACAAGAGGTTCAAAACAAATCAGACATATTGTCATCAATCAATCAGCCCTTCCTTATAAGCTAGAGCATTCATATATTTAATATGTTCTTTTGCTTTTCGCATAGACAGAGATTGCCCATAATGAAAAAAAACCACGTCGCCCGTTGGGAATTGAGCACTCCTCCCTACTCTTCCTGAAATCTGAACAAGAGCACTTTCAGTAAAAATCGTTTCTTCTGCTCCCAATACTGCAACATCTATGTTGGGAACCGTTACGCCTCGCTCTAATATTGTTGTCGTTACTAAAATAACTAGCTGTCCTTCTCTAAATTTCATCACTTTTTCTTTTCGCTGAGAATCTTCAGCGTGAACACCTTCGACCTTTCCCGTCAGCTTTCGAATCATGTCTGTGATCGGAGCAATCCACTTAATTTGCGGGACGAAGATAAAGCATTGTTTCCCTTCATTTATTCTTTTTTTCAGCCATTTCTCAACATTAGCAGGCAAGGTATCTGTTTTCATTTTTTTCTTCCAATTACCACACCATTCAAAACGAGGAACAGGAACAAGCATTCGGTGATAGCGGGCTGGAATTTTAACTACTTGTTTTTTCCCTTGCTCAACGTCTTTTTTTAATGATTCACTTGGAGTCGCTGTTAAATAAATCTTTGATGCAGCGTGTTTAGCTGCTTTTGCAACAGCGTAGTGCAGCATAGGCTCTGTTGAATACGGGAATGCATCTACTTCGTCAATAATCAACACATCGAATGCTTGATAATAATGCAGAAGTTGATGAGTGGTGGAAATAATAAGAGAGGATTCATGAAAACGGTCTTCGCTCCCTCCATACATAGCCAGCACAGACATATCTGGAAATGCCGATTGAATTCTTGGCTTTAACTCAATCACTACATCTGTTCTTGGAGTAGCAATACAGACTTTCTTTCCGCTGTTCAACGCTGATTCAATACCTTTAAATAAAATTTCCGTTTTTCCTGCTCCGCAAACAGCCCAAATTAACAGCTCTTCATCCTTTTTTATAGCTTGAATGAGTTCATTTGAAGCACGTTCTTGAGCTTTAGACAGCGTTCCTTTCCAATTCATCACGCTGCTTTTTGGCAGGACATTACTTGCTGGTCCTTCCCAGTTTATAAAGGGTGTACACTCACTTACTTTGCCCATTACGATACATGCTCGGCAATAGTAGCAGTCCTGGTGACATCTACTGCATGGAAATGAAGCAAAATAAAAGGGGCTATCACTTCCACACCGGTTGCATTTATATCCGTTTTCTTTCTGGGTAATTGCTTTTTGATAGGAAATATATCCGTTTAGATAATGTTCATGAATGAGAGATAAAGGATAGGGAGTCTGAGTTAGTAGAAGCTGCTTTCCGCTTAGAGAGCGCTGAAGATCTAAAGAGTAGGGGTATGAAGGATTTAAAGGTGGAGTTCTCCACGTATTGATTTTTGAGAGAGGAAAAGCAGCTGGGCTAGGTACTTGAACGGGATCTAGCAATTCTTGTTTAACAGTAAAAAGCATATCTTCATTCCTTTCCATGTTTATCGTACACATCTATATACGCAAAAAAAGGTGTTTTTTCCTGCAAAAAAACCAAATCAAATGATTTGGTTTTCGATTACTTTTTATACCAACCTATACCAATAGCACCTTCACCTAAATGCGTGCCAATGACAGCGCCAAAATAAGAAAGACTCCATTCAATATGAGGATATTCTTGTTCTAAGTCTCGTTGAATTTCTTTTGCTTCATTTTCACGATTAGAATGAATAACTACAGCTTTCATAGGTACGTTTTCTTTTGCATCTTCATCAAGAAGCTCGGTGATTCGTTTTAATGCTCGCTTACGCGTACGAATTTTTTCAAACGGAACGATTTTTTTAGATTCAAAATGGAGCACGGGCTTTACTTGAAGCAGACTTCCGATAATAGCCTGAGCAGCATTTAGGCGACCTCCACGCTGCAAGTGAGATAAATCATCTACCATAAAATACGCACGCATTGATAGTTTCATCTCTTCAAAACGCGCAATGATTTCGTCAGGATGTTTATTTAATCGGACCATCTCGGCTCCTTCAATCGCATAAAAGCCTTGAACCATACAGCTGATTTCTGAATCAAATACGTGCACATCAAAGTCTTCTACCATGCTACCTGCCGTCAAAGCACCCTGATACGTTCCGCTAATTCCACTAGATAACGTAATAACGATAGCAGCATCGAATTGATCTCGTTTTAACTGTTCAAACAACTCTACAAATTCTCCGATAGCAGGCTGAGAAGTGGTTGGAAGATTTTTTGCTTCTTTAATTTTTTCAAAATATTGATCTGCAGTCATATCTACTTCTTCACGATATGTTTCTTCACCAAAAATAACGCTTAGCGGTACCATATGTATATGATAGTTTGATCGAATTTCCTCTGATATATAGGCGGTACTATCTGTAATAATTGCTGTTTTCATAAGATAGGGATCCATCCTTTGTTATATAAAATAATTTCACTCTATTCTACAACATTTAGGATTAAAATGCATGTAACGAGAGGTTTACCTATTAGTAAAGCTCCCTCACGTATACATATTAATTAACAAACCTTGAATTTCTCCAACCCGCTTGAGTAAATTTAAACTGTCTTTTTCTTTTTGAAGGATATCATTTGTCAAGTCAACTAGTTTCGTATCCACTTCTTTCACTAACTTATATACTTTAGTCGTTCCCCTATGGTTAAATCCTCTTTCTTCATGCAGTTCAAAACCATTTTTAACGACTTCGTTCATAAACTGCTTCACAAGCGTCTTGTATTTCCGTAAAGAATCAATGGTTTGACTTTTCACTAACTGCTTTCCCTGTTCTTCAATTTTATTTATCACTTGAGTTAAATGTTCATAGGTTAGTTCTTTTTGTTTCTTGGCCATTACTCCTGTAAATGAAACCGAACCACTTACTTCTTTTTCTCTAATGAGATTCACGGAAGAAGAAAGACCGTTAATTCGCTGCACCTCCACTATGTATCTCTCCTTTCTCTGTTAGTATACACTCCATTCAATTTAGACTTTTAGATGTGCCAGCTTGATTAGCTGAAAGGTTTCGAGAGGCATCTGATGTGTGGGCATGATGATTATCCTTTAGCTAAGAGTGATACTTATGTGCTGTTCATAAGAAGACAGCTTGTTTTTTCGGAGCGAAGAGGTAACTTTAGGCGTTGCTTTTAACACTTCATTCCAAGCGTTAGAAAGTTTCTGCATCATTTGTTGAACTTCATATAAAACAAACGTATCTTTTTTAAAATTAGCCATAATTAATCGCTCAGACATATAGTTGTATAGGATATCTAACTGCTCTGCAATGATACCTGCTTGATATGTTAAGCCAATTCCTAGCCGATATAAAATATCGTTGCACTGTTTAATTTTTTCATTCGCTATAAAATAATCGCTGTGTTGAATTGCTATAACAGCGTCATCAATATTTTGAATGAATTTTTCATACATCATAGCCGTTAGCTCTTGCGGAGATTTATGATAGATTAATTCTTCCGTTATAAAATTCAGCTTCATCACCTTCTTGTCTTCTTTAAATCAGTTTTCTATTTATTTGACTAAAAGCTAACTCTTAAATTTCTAAAGGATACCAGTTGAGGTTTGAATAAATTCTTCTACAACCTCATATGTATCTCAAAGTATTAAAGACCTTCCTTTACAAGAGCTTGCGTCAAATTGATGGACATTGTTTTGAGGTATGGATGCTTTTGTCGAAATTTGAAGGACGAGTAAATGCGCAAAGATATCACCCTTCGCCTTCCTAAAAGATATTTTCTCCCTTTAACTTATCGGGTGTTTTCCTCTCTCATTAAACATGACTTTTTACCCACAATTTCAAAAAAAGTTATAAAAAGAAAAAAAAAGTCCGATATACCTAGTGGTATATCAGACTTTTGGACTTATCTTACTTCTACCCAACCGTTTTTAATTGCCACAACAACAGCTTGAGTACGATCATTTACATTCATTTTTTGCAAAATATTACTCACATGGTTTTTAACGGTTTTTTCACTAATATATAATGCTTCTCCGATTCCTCGGTTACTTTTACCATCAGCTAACAGTTGTAGCACTTCGCACTCACGACGTGTTAACAAATGTAGTGGACGGCGAATCTCAATTGGTTCGTGCGGATAAGAAGACGATTGTCCTTGAGCTGCTAGTCGACGGTACTCTTTTACTAAACTATGTGTTACTTTAGGGTGTAAATATGAACCACCTTCTGCAACTACTTTCACCGCTTCAATTAACGCATCCGCATCCATTTCTTTTAGCAGATAGCCTCGTGCCCCTGTTTGTAAGGCATGAGTTACATATGTCTCATCATCATGGATAGATAAGATAATAACTTTAGCATCCGGATTTACTTCTACAAGCTTTTTCGTAGCTTCTACACCATTTACAGCCGGCATGTTAATATCCATGATTACAACATCAGGTTGATGTTCTTCTACAAGGTCAATAACTTCGCTACCGTCGTCACCTTCTGCAACTACTTCAAAATCTTTTTCGAAATCTAAAATTCTTTTTACTCCTTCACGGAATAATTGGTGATCGTCGATTATGATAATTCTTGTCTGCATGTTTGATTCCTCCCCAAATCGAACAACAAATGTTTTACTCTATATTGACCCCTATTTATATACATATCTCTGCCTTTTTAAGCGGCTATAATCGGTACTTTAATCATAACAAGCGTGCCTTGGTTAATTTTCGAATGAACAGAAATAGTCCCATCTAATAAATCAACACGCTCTTTCATTCCTATTAAGCCGAACGAATTCTCTTTTTTCTCTTCTTGATTAAAACCGCAGCCGTCATCTTTGACAAGCAAAATAGCGTGTTCATTGTTGAACTCTATCTTCACTTGGATTTCCGTCGCGTCTGCATGTTTTAATGCGTTCGTTACAGCTTCTTGCACTAGACGAAACAGTGCTACTTCTAATTTTGAAGCAGTTCGCTTCTCTTGTCCAATGGAAATAAACGTAATCCGAGGCTTGCCTTCGTTATAATCTTCGATTGTATCAAGATATTTACGTAGCGTCGGAATTAGACCTAAGTCGTCAAGTGCCATCGGTCTTAAATCATATATAATTCGACGCACTTCGTATAGGGCAGAACGAACCATTTTTCGCAAATCTCGAATTTCTTCCATTGCTTCTTTTGCACTACGTTCCCGGTAAATTCGGTCAATTAATTCCGATCTCATCATAACATTTGCAAGCATTTGAGCTGGGCCGTCATGAATCTCTCTTGACAAACGTTTCCGTTCCTCTTCCTGAGCTTCAATAATCCGAAAGCCAAAATACTCTTTTTGAATAGCATCTTCTACTATTTCCCCTACTTGTTTTAAATCACTTGTTAAATAATTTAACACAACGGAAATTTGACCTACTAGGTGATCTGCACGTTTAATCGTTTCTTCCAATGTAAGCAAGCGTCTTTCTAGTTCATCTCGACGATTACGCAGCTGATATTCGCTTTGCTGATTCATCAGTAGCTTGGTTTGTAATTCATGTGCTTTTTCATAAGCGTCTTTTACTTCAGGCTCTGAATAAATTTGAAAATGTCGGCTCACATCAGACAAACGCTTTCGAGCCAACCTTGCCTGAGTTTCCAATTTATCGCCTTGCTCTATCGTCTCAAGAACTTTTCCTTTTAACACTTCTAACTCTTCTTTAATTTGCTGATATTCTTGTCTGGCATCTTCAGAAAGACGATAGACTTCATTTTTACTATCTCCTACTGTGCCAATAATCTTCTCAAAAATTTCATCAAGTGCCTTGCTTGTTAATTTATGTTTCGACATTTACTCACCCCAAACTATACTCACATTCGGAGAAATGTCTATACGTTCATGCTATATATAGTATTCGTATGACCTATCTGAATTGTGAGGATAAGATCCATATTTTCTCCCTATCTGACTTTTTATATCCAAAAAGTAACGGTTGTTTTTAGTACCCTCAAACTCGACATCAATCGACGCTTGACTCGCGTTATTTGAATAGATTACCATTTACGCTCACTCTTCAACAGTGACTAACTGCCTGTTTAAATCATTTCATTATTTAGCTATACAAGCCTGCACACTCTTTTATTATAACGTATATTCTGTATGGCTTGTTTAAGTGATGTTGAATTTGATTAATTGATGTCTTTTCATAAACATTTTATACTAATAGCAAGTAAACAGTACGTAAATACCCGTTTTTCTTCTATTTATAACGCTAAGGAGGATTTTTTGATTGTTATCACAATATTATACCGTAAAACAAGAAGGTTCACATGAAATCACTATTCAAAAATCTAGATTCATTTGTCATATGAAACGTGTAACAACTGAGGAAGAAGCTCAGCAATTTATCCAAGACATCAAAAAACAGCACTGGAATGCTACTCATAACTGTTCAGCTTACCTAATTGGAGAACGAGATCAATTTCAAAAAGCAAACGATGATGGAGAACCAAGTGGCACAGCAGGCGTACCAATGTTAGAAGTGCTTAAAAAGAGAGGCTTAAAGGATACCGTGGTCGTCGTTACGCGCTATTTCGGAGGCATTAAATTGGGCGCAGGTGGCTTGGTGCGCGCGTATGGAAAATCCGTTTCCGAAGCGTTGAATGAATTAGGTACAGTCAAACGAACTCTCATGGCGGTTATGCATACAAACGTCGATTATACATGGCTTGGAAAATTAGAAAATGAGCTTCGCAGTTCCGTTTATCTATTAAAAGAAATCCACTACGCAGATATGGTAGAGATTGAAACATTTGTAGAGGAAACTCAAACAGAAGCATTTACTGAATGGATGACCGAGCTAACAAACGGCCAAGCAGATATTCGAGCAGGTGAGACGACCTATTTAGAAGAAGATGTAGAATGAATTATTTACTCTTATTAAAAAACATTGTACAATTGATAAATAGCGCAACTATTCTGATGGTTGCGCTACTTGTCAATGAGTAAAAACCTCGTACAGATGCATAGCTTTGACGAGTTTGATTCATACATTCCAATTTATAACACATACTAAGTGTCACAATAAGTGTTCGAATATACGAATAAAAGGAGAAACCGTATGGCTCAATATAGACGTTTTCAAAAAAGAGTAAACAAACGGAAAAGAAAACGAAGGCTTTTTACATTTTTTCTGTTACCTATCCTTATTTTAGGGCTTTCTGCAACCGCTTATGGCTCTTATTTATTTGTTAAAGCTAAAACAGTAGCTTCTGATTCTTATGAAGGTCTCGGAGATCGCGATAATTCTCCTATGCGTGATCGTAAAATTGACCCCAAAAAAGATGATATATCCATTTTATTTATGGGCGTAGATGATAGTGAAACGAGGAAATTCGGAAAATCAGCCCGTACAGATGCTTTAATTTTAGCAACTTTTAACGAAACGAATAAAACCGTGAAGCTTGTAAGCATACCTCGAGATTCAAGAGTTTATATACCTGAAGTGAATAAAAAAGATAAAATTACTCATGCGCATGCGTACGGCGGTCCAAAAGCAACGGTAGAAACGGTAGAACAGCTGTTTAATGTCCCTGTTGATTACTATGTTAAAGTAAATTTCAAGGCTTTCACAGACATTGTAGATTCACTTGGCGGAATCGATTTTGATGTACCTTATGCGATGAGTGAAAAAGACTCGAAAGATCGTCATAATGCTATTGTCTTAAAACCAGGAGAACAACATTTAAATGGTGAAGAAGCGTTAGCTGTTGCTCGAACACGAAAACAAGACAACGATATTGAGCGAGGAAAAAGACAGCAGCAGTTGATTGAAGCCATGATTAAAAAAGCTGCCTCCATTGGATCACTAAATAAATATGGCAATCTTATCGAAGCTGTTGGCGATAATATGAAAACGAATTTAATGTTCGGTGAAATGCTTTCGTTTTATGATTATGCTTCGAAAAAAGTAGACATCGAAACCGTTAACTTAGACGGTAGCGATGAAAAAATTAACGGCGTTTACTACTTCAAACTAGATAATGATTCAGTGGAAAAAGTAAGTGAAAAGCTCCGCAAGCATTTAGGCATTGAATCAACTTCAGATACAACAGAATAATTAAAAAGACCTCTTGGATATCCAAGAGGTTTTTTAATTAATTTTTTAAACGAAGCCCACGAACCATGTTGAGAATTGGCCTATATGTCTTATCAACTAGTCCTATCTTTTCAACGATAATTTCAATCGCTACAAGGAGGATAGCTAGTACAAGAAAAGACCCCCACATTGTTTGTACCTTTGAGAAGATAACTGCCGCTAAACCAAATATCGCACTCATTCCATAAATAATTAAAACCGTTTGTCTATGGCTGTACCCTAAGCGCAACAAGCAATGATGCAAATGAGATTTATCAGGAGCCGATAGCGGTTGATTTTTTACGATTCGGCGAATAATAGCAAAGAACGTATCTGAAATTGGTACCCCTAAAATAATAACTGGAACAATGAAGGAAATAACCGCTACATTTTTAAATCCTAACAGAGACAATACAGAAATCATATAGCCTAAAAATAGTGCTCCTGTATCGCCCATGAAAATCTTAGCGGGGTGAAAGTTGTAAAACAAAAATCCGAGCGTACTTCCCAATACGATGAAACCCATGCTTGTCACAAACACATTGCCCATCATAATAGCCATACCCGAGATGGTAATCAATACAATAGAGGAAACGCCCGCAGCTAATCCATCCAATCCATCAATTAAATTAATAGCATTGGTAATTCCCACAATCCATAATACCGTAATTGGAATACTTAACATTCCGAATTCTAATTTTCCGCCAAACGGCAAGTTAATGAAGTCAATTTGGACTCCACCGTATACAACAACAATTAATGTCGCTACTAGCTGACCGCCTAATTTGATTTTAGCGGATAGCTCAATCATATCATCTAAGACACCGGTAATAATGATAATGATGCTTCCGATTAAAATCGGCAGCGCATATTTACTGTCAGGCTGTAAAACGAGGTATCCAATAAGAAAACTAAAAAATATCGCCAAACCTCCAAGGCGAGGCATAATTTTTTGATGAACTTTTCGTTGATTTGGTTTATCCGTTGCACCTATTTTAAACGCCAGCTTCTTAACCAGCGGAGTGATCAGAATAGATGTAATAAAACAAATAAACAAGGTCAAATATAGCATGGAGACCCTCCTCAGGTTTATGTTAACCAAAACCATAAAAAATGTATCCAACTTTATATAATTGGATAGTATTTCAAATTGCGTATAACAATAATTACTTACTTATTCCCAAAATGGATTATATCACAATGATTCTACTACTTAAATAGAAATTTATTCTCAAAAATTAGCACATTTACAAACTATTAATAGAAAAGAACCGTATTTTTTGGTGTATAAACAGCTGATTTACTTTATTCTTATGTGGTTATTTTATGTAGAACATTTTCTTTACTATATTTTATTAAAATATAAGCGAACTCCCCCCTTTTCGTCTAATTTATTCGTCATCTTTAACTCTTTTTCCTTTTTATTAAACATATTTAAACCTTTATTTTTATTTCACATGGCCCCACTCATTATATGAACAAACTTTTGACCTATGCATGTCCACTACTCCAAACCACATTCACTGAATCGTTGTCCTTATCTTATAACATTTAAAAGTTAAAATATAGTGAAATGGACAGAGATAAAATTAAACAAAAAAAGGAATTTTATCAAAAAAAATGAAACTTTTTTTGATACGGTTCGTAATACATAGTAGAAACAGCATCAATCATCTTACATAAAGGGGGTGTTGAATGAACTATGTTCGGTCTATCTGTTCAAACAGTGTATTTGTATGGATTAATTATCTGCGGAAGTCTCACCTTCTTATACATTTTATTTAGCGATTTGTTAGATGGATTATCCGAAGCGATACCTTTTTTTAACCCCACTCTTCTTTTTTCTTTTTTAACATTCTTTAGTGCCAGTGGATATTTGTTCACCTATACGTCATTGCAAAATTATTGGATTATTTCGATTTCCGCTCTTATTGCCCTTCTACTCGTTATTTTGCTCAACGTTTTCGTATTGATTCCTTTATCATCGGCTGAAGAGTCTCTTGCTTTTACTGAAGATTCGTTAAAAGGAAGACTTGGTACCATTATTACTTCCGTTCCTGCAGATGGTTATGGAGAAGTATTTATCGAAGGGGTCAGCGGCACGATCTCCAAACCCGCTGCCAGCTTTAAAAACACTGCTATACCTTTAGGCAGCAAAGTGCTTGTGGTAGATATACAAAGGGGCAACGCACTCGTTGTGATTTATGAAGAAGTTATGACCAATCACTCATTATAAATAGTATTAGGGGGAGTTTTATGTTTTCAACACCTATATTAGTTGTCGTTGGAATTGTTGTTTTTTTATTAATTGCGCTGATTGCCGTATTTATTACAAAATACCGTACAGCAGGTCCAGATGAAGCGTTAATTGTAACAGGGAGCTATCTCGGAAATAAAAACGTGCACGTCGATGAATCCGGAAACCGCATTAAAATTGTTCGCGGCGGCGGTACGTTTGTGCTGCCAGTTTTTCAGCAGGCTGAGCCTCTGAGCTTGCTATCAAGCAAACTGGAAGTGTCTACACCTGAAGTATATACAGAACAAGGTGTTCCTGTTATGGCTGATGGGGTATCAATCATCAAAATTGGAGGTTCTATTTCAGAAATCGCAACGGCCGCTGAGCAGTTTTTGGGCAAAGCAAAAGAAGATCGTGAAACTGAAGCTAGAGAAGTCTTAGAAGGTCACCTTCGCTCGATTCTTGGTTCTATGACGGTAGAAGAAATTTATAAAAACCGTGAAAAATTCTCTCAAGAAGTACAGCGCGTAGCTTCACAAGATCTAGCTAAAATGGGATTAATTATTGTATCGTTTACAATTAAAGACGTTCGGGATAAGAACGGCTATCTAGAATCGCTAGGGAAGCCTCGTATTGCTCAAGTTAAACGAGATGCTGACATTGCAACAGCGGAAGCTGAAAAAGAAACAAGAATCAAGCGTGCTGAGGCTCATAAAGATGCCCAAAAAGCGGAACTTGAGCGAAATACAGAAATCGCGGAAGCTGAAAAAATGAATCAGTTAAAAACCGCTGAATATCGTCGCGAACAAGATATTGCCAAAGCTCGCGCTGACCAAGCATATGATCTAGAAACAGCTCGCGCGAAACAAGATGTAACAGAACAAGAAATGCAAATCCGCATTATTGAACGTCAGAAACAAATTGAATTAGAAGAAAAAGAAATTCTTCGTCGTGAGCGTCAATACGATTCTGAAGTAAAAAAGAAAGCAGATGCAGATCGTTACTCTGTTGAGCAATCCGCTGAAGCTGAAAAAGCAAAACAGCTTGCTGAAGCAGACGCCAACAAATATCGAATTGAAGCAATGGCTAAAGCTGAAGCTGAACGCGTTCGAATTGATGGTTTAGCAAAAGCTGAAGCTCAGCGTGCCCAAGGTGAATCTGAAGCTGAGATTATCCGCTTAAAAGGTTTAGCTGAAGCTGAAGCTAAACAAAAAGTAGCTGAAGCATTCGAGCAGTTCGGTCAAGCGGCTATTTTAGATATGATTATCAAAATGCTTCCTGAATATGCAAAACAAGTTGCAAGTCCTTTAGCAAATATCGACAAAATTACGGTTGTGGACACAGGAAGCAACGGTGAAAACAGCGGAGCTAATAAAGTGACTGGCTATGCAACAAACTTAATGTCTTCTCTTCAAGAATCGCTGAAAGCATCCTCAGGTATAGATGTGAAGGAATTGATTGAAAACTTTTCTGGAAAAGGAAATGTGCGACAAAGCTTGCACGAACTAACGGATGAAATCAAGCAACAAAACAAGAAAGAAGATATCTAAAAATAAAAAGCATGCGGATATAATCCGCATGCTTTTTTAACCTCTTAACACTCGAAGAAGAAACCTAGGTAATTCTAACTGACGCTTCCATCTCCATGGTTCTTTTAACAGTCGATAAAGCCACTCTAAACCAAACTTTTGAAAAACAGCAGGTGCTCGGTTCAATCGTCCTGAAATAACATCGAACGAGCCCCCTACGCCTTGATAAACAGAAGGATTAAGTTTCTCTTTATGAGCAATAATCCAATTTTCTTGGGCTGGACTGCCTAAAGCCACAAACACAATTTCTGCTCCTGAATCATTAATCGTACATTCAATGACTTCTTCATTTTTTTCGTAGCCATTTAATGTTCCAACAATTAAAATCCCTGGAAACATCTCTTCCAACTTAGCTTTGGCTTCATCTGCAATGCCAGGCTTGGCTCCGTATAAAAAAATCTTTTTACCGTTATTCGTTGCTTCTTGACACAGCTTCAGCATCATATCAATACCCGTTACACGCTCACGAATACGTCCTTTTTTGAGCTTTGAAGCTAAAATCACACCGATTCCATCTGGAATTTGATAAGTCGCCTGGTTTAATAGTGACTTTAATTCCCTGTCTTCTTGTGCTTTCATAATTTTTTCAGGGTTGATTGCTACAATAAATGATTTTCGGCCTTTATCTATATCCTGAAGTAACTTTGCCGCTAGCTCATCGTACGTGTCGCTACAAACGTCTATTCCTAAGATGTTTTCCTTCATTAAATCACCCGTATGTTGATTTTTTAGTTTTTTACAAACGAAAGACAGGCTGTTCAGCCCGTCTTTTTATAAAGTAGAAACTTTTGAATCACCAAGTAACACTACGTCAAAGCCTGCTGCTTTCCATTGATCACGCTGAATGCAGTTTTTCGTATCAAAAATAACTTTTGTACGCATATGATTTTCAACAGCTGATGGAAGAAGCTCTTTGAACTCATTATGATCTGTTAAAATAAGAATCACATCTGCATGTGCAACAGCTTCATCCAAACTTTGCGTTTGACGTTCGATTTTATTCTCTTTGATATGAGGATCAAATGCTGTGTAATCAACACCTAGCTTTTCTAAGTGATGAAGCACATCCGTTGATGGACTTTCACGCATATCATCAATATTTCCTTTAAAAGCTAAGCCTAAAACCGCTACACGTCCATGTTGAATGCCCTTTTCATCTAGTAGGCTTTTCGTTTTTAATGCTGTATATTCAGGCATTGAATCATTTGTCTGACGAGAAAGAGAAATAATTTTCGCCAGTTCCGGCTGAAGCTCCGTTAAGAACCAAGGGTCAACAGCAATACAGTGGCCGCCTACACCAGGACCTGGTAAGTGGATGTTTACACGTGGATGATAGTTCGCTAACTTAATCGCTTCCCACGCATTTACACCAATTTTTTCACTGATTTTTGCCAGCTCATTTGCAAAGGCAATGTTCACATCACGATATGTGTTTTCAATTACTTTCACCATTTCAGCTGTTGTAGCATCCGTTACGTGAATATTTCCTTTTACAAATGTTTTATAAAGCTCAACAGTCAAGCGACTGGACTCTTCGTTAATACCACCGACAATACGGTCATTATTTACTAGTTCCTCAAATACTTTTCCTGGAATAACACGTTCAGGTGAGTGAGAAACAAATAGCTCACTGCCTAATTCTAAACCAGTTTCTTTTAGCACAGGTAGCATAACGTCTTCTACTGTACGCGGAGGAACTGTGGATTCTAAAATGACTAAATTTCCTTTACGAACGTAAGGAACAATTGATTTTGTCGCTTCTCGAACATAGTTCAAGTTTGCCGTTTTATCTTCATTAATTGGTGATGGTACAGCAATAATAAAAATATCCGCCTCTTCAGCTGTTGTGCCTACCGTGAAGTGGCCGTTGTCAACTGCTGATTCTAAACGTTCTTGTAAGCCGTTTTCTTCTATATGAAGTTGCTTATTTTTAATTAATTCTACTGCTTTTTCATTTACGTCGACACCATGTACATATAAGCCGTGATTGGCAAACATAACAGCTGTCGGTAAACCTATATATCCTAAACCAACTACACACAATTTCTTTGTCATTGCAGAAAATCTCCTTTATATGACATGCTTAATAAATAAAACCTATCTGATATTATATCGAAAAATGTCATTTCATGATAGCATTTATATAAAAACATGAAATAATTTCTTTTACTTATTATTATGTAACATTTTATGAGAATTCATCAATAAACGATATAACCATCTTTTGTACAAAGAGCTCTAACCCAAAAGAACTATTGAAAATCTCCTTGATTCCCAATAGTTCCCCCAGTAAATATATTTTACATATGCCCTTCTTTTTCGACAATTTCTCTAAAATAGCTCACTAGCTCTGCTCGCAGCGGTTCTCTTTGCAGAGCTAAATCAATTGTTGCTTTAATGAATCCAAATTTATCTCCAACATCATAACGTTTTCCTTCGAAATAATAAGCAAGAACACGTTGAAATTCATTCAGACGTAAAATAGCATCTGTTAATTGAATTTCTCCTCCTGCACCAATCTCTTCTCTGCTTAAGATATCGAAAATTTCCGGTGTTAAAATATAGCGCCCCATAATTGCATAGCCTGAAGGGGCATCTTCTGGATTCGGTTTTTCAACGAGCGTTTCTACGTCTAATAATCCTTTTTCAAGAGGCTCTCCTTTAGGACCTACAATTCCGTACTTTGAGGTTTCTTTCCTAGGCACCTCCTGTACACCAACTACAGCGCATTCATATTTTTCGTATACGTCCATTAACTGTTTCAAACAAGGTGTTTCTGATTGGACTACATCATCCCCTAGCATAACAGCAAACGGTTCATCTCCGATAAAACTTCTTGCACAGTGAATGGCATGACCTAATCCTTTAGGTTCCTTTTGACGAATGTAGTGAACATTAGCCAAATTCGAAATCCCCTGCACTTCTTCAAGCATGTCCCACTTTTCCTTTGCGGCTAATGTTTCTTCTAACTCATATGATTTATCAAAATGATCCTCGATTGCTCGTTTTCCGCGACCGCTTACAATTAAAATGTCTTCAATACCTGATGCTACTGCTTCTTCCACAATGTATTGAATCGTTGGTTTATCTACAATTGGCAGCATTTCTTTAGGCTGTGCTTTTGTAGCCGGCAAAAAGCGTGTCCCTAATCCAGCTGCTGGAATAATAGCTTTACGAATTTTCACTTACTTTTCCTCCTGTCAATGTCAATCGTGCTTATTGGTTATAGTATAGTAAGTCTTCGATTGAGTATGTACACAAAGTCATGTTGAATCCATTTCTTTTTATAAAGAGTCATGTTGGATTCTGCTTTATCATAACAAAAGATTTTGTATAATTCTATTTTTATCATTTATAATGAAAAGAAAATTAATCACTTATAAATATAATTTTATGTTCCACTTATGTATAGAAAGGAATGGGATTATGAGTTCGTTTTCAGATCACTTACAGCACCAATTTATACATTATTTCCCGTATAGTGATACACGCTATCGTACGAATGCCCAAGCAGGACTAGACCTTTACCGTACCCATTCATTCTTCATTTTGCACAATGATGAACAGATATTAAACGTTAAAATCGATTCGTTTTATGTTGAACTAAACAAGCAGCTGCTCCCTGAAAGTACCTGTTCTTGTCAGCATAACGGATTTTGTGAACACTGCTTTGCAGCGTTTTTTTATATGTATTCATTAATAGAACCGCTTGCGCCCCTATTCAAAGAATGGCGAAACCATGAAAAAGAAGCTTTGACTATGCTATCTGCCAAACAAGTGTTAAAAAAGCCGAAGGCAACTTTTCAAGAGTGGAGACAAACTTTTGAGGAGCAGTATACGCTTTTTATGCAGGGGCGGAACGAAAATGACCGTTCCATTTATCATGAATATCATCAGTACTATTACCGTTCTTTAGTGAAAAAGGCTCCTGAGCATCCATTGCTTTATGCTTTATTTTGTATGTATGGAGCGGTTCATACATTTTATAAACTATCAGCTCAATTACAGGCACATCAGCTTTCTACTAACATCGAGGAATCGTTCGTATATAGTCACGTCTACAAAATAACAAATGAAATTTATGCTACCGCTGATTCATTAAAGCAAACGAAATACGATAGGGATGCATTATCTATTATAGAGGACAGCATCCCATACATCCGAGAATTATTGCATAAAGATATGCCTTTACAATATGAACGTATTGAGATTTATCGCGTTATTTGGCAAAAAATCTTCACGTTAGAAAAGTGGCGAAAAACTGAGGAAAGCGAATTAAAAGCTAAGCACGGTTCTTTTATAAACAATACAGCTCTTTCCTATCTTTTATTCCTTCAAGAAAAAGATGGAGAAGCAAAAGAACGTTTGAGCGATGAAACATTAAAAATGATTCCGTATCTTATTCCTTGGTTAAATGATTTATTGCACGAAAAAGAAACTGACCGCTTTGCTCAGTGGGGCTCTTATATAATGGCCTATATAGGAGATTACGTACGCACCGTTCCGACTACTTATCAAGGAAGCCGAAACATGGTCTCCATGATTGTAAATTTATTTCAGCACTATAAAGACTTAACGAACGATCAAACTTTGTATACTGAAGCATTGCAAACATTACTTCCCTATAGTTTTATTGAATACAGTGATTTTCTATATGCTTCTGACCAATTAAAAAAATGGGTTGAATTACAGGTGCTTCTTCAATATGACAGCATCAAATATGACGAGCAAACGATAGAAGCCTTAAAACAAAAAGATGAAAAGCTGGTTATTCCTCTTTATCATCAAATGATTTCAAAGCTGATTTATGAAAAAAAGAAAAGCAGTTATCAAGAAGCCTATATCTACTTACAAGAATTAAAGAGACTTTATCTACAAATGAATCGCTCTCTACTATGGGAACATTATATAGAAGAATTAGCGATAAAAACGAAGAAACAGCGCGCGTTTCAACAACTATTAGAAAAAGGAGATTTACTGAATGTTTGATTTGTTTCATTTAACACTTGAAGTCGAACCTGTACACGGTGACTTTTTTCTCTACTGTGTATCACCTAGCGGCCAAATTTTACTCCCTGATACATGGAAAGATGCGCTGTTTCTATGGCATGAACAGACCTATTACGGAAGCAAAGCTACACAGGTTGAGATTAATGGAAAAAAAGGAATTCTTCTTTCTGCATGGCAAATGTTCACTTTCATACAATCACCTATTCAACAGCATGTGTTGAAACCAGCTTTGTCCGCTTCAGCGGAAGCTTATCAGCAAATTGCAGTTGATATGACAAAGAGGATTATCCAAGGGAAATTTCATTCTCTTCCTTTTAAAAAACAAATGACTGGATTGCTTTCACAAGCTGATGAGCAAGAGTGGCGAGCACAAATTAAAGAGAGCCTATTAAAAAAAGAAGGAAAGGACTTTTTAATAAGCATAGAAGGCGAGAGCTATAATCCTCCCTTTGACCTTTCATTACGTATTGTAGAGCCAGCAACCGATGGAGATGTATGGACGGCTGAAACATTCGTGATTCCCCACGATGAAGCCAAAGAACCTTTTATACTGGGAAGAACGCTTCCTAAAGAATGGAATCACTACGAATCATATATCGCTTACGAACACGAACGATGGAAAGCATTGGCTCCTACTTTATACCAAAAAGGAGCGTTTATTCAGTCTGTCCTAACAGACGAGGAAGTATGGAAATTTCTAACTCAAGATAGTGCAGCATTGATTAAACAAGGTGTCTCTATCCATTTGCCAAGCTGGTGGGAATCATTAAAAAAAGCCACCATAAAAGTATCTGGCGCTATAGAAAATACTTCATCTGCATTGTTTGGTAAACAAGCTATCAGCAGCTTCCGCTGGTCATTTTCTATTGGCGATCAAACTTTTTCAGAAGAAGAGTTTCGGAAATTAGTCGAACAAAAACGCCGATTATTATCTATTAACGGACAGTGGATTCAACTGGATTCTAGATTAATTAAACAAGCGCAGAAAATTGTTAAAGAAGCTAGTAAAAAAGGCGTCTCAATTCATGAAATTTTAAAAACGAAGCTAACCTACATGGCAGACAGTAAAACTGATGAAGAAGAGGTAAAAGTTGAGTTCCAACTCCCCGCTTCCTTTCAATCATTTATTACATCCTTAACGGATTTAGAACGGCTGCCGGAAGTGCTGCCTTCCTCTGAATTTAAAGGTGCATTAAGACCTTATCAGCAGCAAGGTTTGAATTGGCTCATGTTTCTAAGAAAGTTTAACTTAGGAGGATGTCTAGCAGATGACATGGGGCTAGGTAAAACCATTCAATTGATTAGTTATTTAACAAATATTCATCAGTTACATAGCTCTCCTTCTCTTATCGTTTGCCCAACTTCTTTAATTGGAAACTGGGAAAAAGAATTACAAAAATTTTCCCCTTCTCTTCGTGTTCATGTTCATTACGGACCGAAAAGAACCAACGGATACGCATTTGAGAAGATATGTGAAAGTACTGACGTTGTGATCACGACTTATCAAGTTGCTCTTTTGGATGTCGAATTGTTGAAAGGGTTTATGTGGAATAGCATTTCCTTAGACGAAGCACAACATGTTAAAAACCCGCAGACTAAACAGGCGAGAGCCATCCGTCAGCTGCAAGGAAGACACAAAATTGCGCTTACTGGAACTCCAATTGAAAACCGTCTGCTGGAACTATGGTCATTATTTGAATTCATCAATCCTGGTTACTTAGGAACAATCAATTCGTTTAAAAACCGATTTGTAGCCGGCATTGAAAAAGGCGAGAAACCTGAACGAGCTGTTGAGCTTAAAGCACTCATTCAACCTTTCTTATTGAGAAGAACAAAACAAGATAAAAGCATCGCCCGCTCACTGCCTGATAAACAAGAACAAAAAGAATATATCCCGCTAACAGCGGAACAAGCTTCACTTTACCAGGAGCTAGTTCAAGGAATGCTTCAAGAAACAGAGGAAAAAACAGGATTTGAACGAAAAGGCATGATTTTGCAAACACTAAATAAGCTAAAATTATTATGCAATCATCCAGCTTTGTACTTAAAGGAAAGTCCATCTAAACAAACGGTAAGGCGATCTCATAAAAGTGAAAAGATTATTGAACTCGTAGAGAGCATTCGCACACAGCAAGAAAGCTGTTTAATCTTTACTCAATATATTGAAACAGGACTCATGCTGCAAAGAACCTTAGAAAAAGAAATCAACGAGCCGGTTTTATTTCTTCACGGAAGTTTGTCAAAAGAACAAAGAGATGAAATGGTTGCTCAATTTCAAGCAAGAAAAAAAGCCATCTTTATCCTTTCTCTTCGCGCAGGTGGAACTGGATTGAATTTAACAGCTGCAAATCACGTTATTCATTTTGACCGATGGTGGAACCCAGCCGTTGAAAACCAAGCAACCGATCGCGCTCATCGAATTGGGCAGAATAAATTTGTTCATGTTCATAAGTTTATTACAAGAGGAACGATTGAAGAAAAAATTGATGAAGTGATCAATCAAAAACAACATCTAAACAATGAACTCATCCAAGGAGATCAATGGGTAACAGAACTTTCTAATAAAGAACTACAAGAGCTTCTTGCGTACAGAAATGAATAAGAAAAATTATAAAATGTGTTAAAACGTTACTAAAAAGAGGACTTTTTTACTTGTCCTCTTTTTTTATTAGATCATTCGACATAAAAAAAATCAGTATAAATCATTCTCCACCTACTGATAAAGATACAAAAAACGCAATAAATATCGTTTTTTGAATAAAAAGGTATTTTTATAGCGAAAAAGACCCTTTACTTTCTCTTTAAATTCCAGCATATTTATACATATAATATTTTTGTAATTTAATAGACATATTGGAAAAATAAACACGAAATATTTACATAATTAGGGGGATTTATTAATGAAAAAAAGGCAGCTCGCTTTATCTCTAGGCGCCATTGTTGGCGGGACATTCTTATATCAAGCTTCAGCTGAAGCATCTGCTTCAACTGTTCAAGTGAAAGCTGGAGATACACTTTGGTCATTATCTACCAAATACCATACAACGGTAGAAGCTTTAAAAAGCGTAAATAAGTTATCTTCAAATACAATTCGTGTAGGACAAACGTTATCGATTCCTTCTGCTTCAACCTCTCAACCATCTAATAAGGAAGAAAAGCCTTCAGCTCCTGCTACTGGTTCAACCTATAAAGTTCAAAGCGGCGATACCCTTTGGAAAGTTGCTACTCGTTTTAATATGAGCGTAGAAGAATTAAAACGTTTGAACGCTCTTTCTTCTAACATTATTTATATTAACCAAACGTTAAAAGTAAATGGAAGCAATAGCGCATCGACTCCAACTACGAGTAAACCAGCAGAAACTCCTTCTAAGGATGCAAATGGAACTTACAAAGTTCAGCGTGGAGATAGCCTATCTAAAATAGCTTCGACATTTCACATGAGTGTCAGTGAGCTAAAACAAATAAACGGATTAACATCTAATACGATTTATGTAAATCAGCAATTAAAGGTATCAAAAAGCAGCCAAACAACTACGCCAACAACAAAACCAAGTACATCCACACCTCCAACTTCTAACGGAACATTAAATGTATCGCAAATGATTTCAGATGCAAAACGTTATATAGGTGTTCCTTACAAATGGGGTGGCACAACTCCTTCTGGTTTTGACTGCAGCGGATTCATTTATTACGTAACGAAACAACAAATTTCTACAACGCGCTATACGACGGCTGGTTATTGGAGTGTATCAACACCCGTCAGTAATCCACAGCCTGGAGACTTAGTGTTTTTTAATACATATTCTAGCGGTCCTACACATATGGGCATTTACCTTGGTAATCGTCAATTTATTCATGCTGGATCTTCTACCGGTGTAACCATTGCAAGCTTAGATAACAGCTACTGGAGCAAGCGCTACTTAGGTGCAAAAAGATTTGCTAAATAAATGATAAAAGCTGAGACAAAAGTATTTTAGTTGAAGGAAAATCCGAACGAGTTTGATTCTTGATGGAGAATCAAACTCGTTCGGATTTTTTCATTGGTAGGGCGGACGCAGGTTTCATATGTGTAGGTGCTTCTAGCTGTTGAGTGGAGGGCAAAGCGAAGACTCCTGCGAGAAAAGCAGAATAGATGAGACCGTGCGCAAGTGACGAGGAGGCTCATCGACCGCCTGCGGAAAGCGAAGTCTTGCACGGAAATCAACAGTGGTGTAACAAGTGACCTATACTAGCTCATCCCATTTGTTTGTCTTTAGATTGCATTGATTCAGTTACGTCTCAATCTCTTATATACAGAAAAAAACCGTTAAATGATTTAACGGCTGAAATAGAGGAATAGTTCGGGGATAGTAAATACTTTAATTTTCTCTCTTGAGAATATAGAAAGAGCATTGCTCTTAAAGAGGATCTATCTTCTATTATGATAGATAAGAGGACTTAGAACCTTAGCCGAACTAATCACCCCCTTTCATGCTAGATAACTTCATTCTTCTTGCTGATTTGAATCAAATGAAGAAGAACCGGATGGCTTTCCACTTAAAAACTTAACAGCATCAGCCACAACGTCGGTCATATATACTCGTTGCTGAAGATTATTTTCAAATGTGCGCGTTTGTACACGCCCTACCACACCTACAACCGCTCCTTTATCACAGTAAGCAGCCGTATTTTCTGCATTTTTTCTCCACAGAGTAATGTTGACAAAATCAGCATCATATTCACCTTCAACATTTCGAAACGTTCGATTAATTGCTAAAGTAATAGTAGATACTGCAATCCCTTCATGGGTATATCGAAGCTCAGGTTTTTTTGTCAGTCTTCCTACAAGAACAATATGGTTAATCATAGTCTACCACTCCAACTGATTGAATAATGAGAATCTTTAAGCTCATTCATGTTATAATATGGATAACCTACTATTTACGTAAAGGAGGAAACATCAATGAAAACATTTAAACTTGTGTCATTTCAATTAGTTGATGATCAAGAAAAACGTCAGTCTGTCTCACTCACTAATGGCCTTATTATTAATAAAGAAGACGGCGAAAATAACTGGATTTTAGAAGCAGTTATCGATAAGAAATGGTACGATGAATTTCATGTTTTGTTGAAAGATAAACAAAAAATGACGGTAGAAGCTAAAATTACGAAAGAAACAAATGATCCGGCTACCTTTATAGCTACCGTGGCTTCCATTACTTCAATTGGTGAAAATCGTATTAGTTTGTTGATGAAAGGTGTTTTAAAAGAACGGAGACTTCATTATGCTGAAATGCTCTTAGAGGATTTAATTAACCAAGGGTTATCAGGTCAAGATTTACTTCAACAGTTCAAACTGCAGCTTCGAAACAGACCGATAAAAAGTACATCTAAAAAATAAGTCAAGTCATCTCAAGGTGTCTGGATTTAAAAGAGAGGATTATTGTTTGCGGTCTTTTTCGTTGGTCCATGAGAAGGATAAAGAAAAGAGAATTCACTGGAGAGGTGCCTTTCTTTTTTCCCTAAAAATAAATGAGCACAACTAGAACGTTTGAAGCGATTATCTCTTGTGCGAGCGCCTTGCCTTTTCAAATAAAAATTTGTCATTTTTTCACTCCTTTTTCTTTGTAATTCGTATATTAATGCATTTTTCCCCGTTATTCAACCATTTTTTTCAATATACCGAACAAAAAATAGGATTTTTTTACTATGAAAACCTCTATTTTTGTTCTTTTTTTTATATCTATGCAGAAAAATGAATATTTTTAGAGAAAAAAAAGAAATAAAAACAGGTTTTATTCCCTTTATTGCAGAAGGTAAAGTATATATGTTTCATATTGTGCGAATTCAGCATGTTACAAAGAACATGAACTACATTCGAACAATAAGACATGTACTTATCTTTACGAAATCAGGTGATGCATATGAAAGATTTGGGAGAAAGAATTAAACATTTCAGACTAAAAGGAGGGTTTTCACAAGAAGAATTAGCAAATCAGTTGAATGTTTCTCGTACAACTATTTCAAAATGGGAATGTTCGAAACAAACGCCTTCCATTTTTGATTTTCTATCTCTATGTAATTGTTTTCAAATTACGCTGGACCAACTTATTGATCCTTCCTCTTATAAACAAGATTATTTACATGACTTCCAACTTCTTTACTTAACAAGAAAACGTGAATCGGATTCACAAGACGATACCATTTTAACCCTCATAGATAAACAGCCCTTATTAAAACATGTGCTCTTGCAATTTTCATCTCTGTCACCAACTCTTCAAAAAGAGTTGCTAACGGATATTATACCTTTATTAAAGAAACTGTTTTCTGCTTTGCAGCGCCAATAAAAAAAGCTGCATCAGCAGCTCTTATGTACTATTCTTTTTTATCGCCTAAAGCAAACATAATATCTGTTTCGCAGACTAACTCTCCATCTACAGTTGCGATACCTTTTCCTTTGCCAATAGATCCACGCGCACGTACAATTTCAACCTCTAAACGCAATTGATCACCAGGTCTTACTTGCTTTTTAAAACGGCAGTTGTCAATGCCTGCAAAAAATGCTAAACGTCCTTGATTTTCTTCTTTTTTTAGCATAGCTACGGCTCCTACCTGAGCCAAAGCTTCTACAATTAAAACCCCTGGCATCACAGGATAGTCAGGGAAATGCCCATTAAAAAATTCTTCATTGGCAGATACGTTTTTTAAACCAACTGCTTTTTTTCCCTCTTCCACTTCTAAAATACGATCGACCAATAAAAATGGATATCGGTGTGGAATAATTTCTTTAATTTGTTCAATATCAAGCATAAATAAGTCTCCTTTCAAACCGCATGTAACATACGATACTATTATCAATATACAGAATGCTCAATTGAGAAGCAACTACTTGCTTAAGCTCTGATCCCATTCACCAAGCCCATCATTTGGTCTGCAATTGAAATAGAGCGGGAATTAAATTGATACGCACGTTGAGCGATGGACATATCAGTAAGTTCTTTGCTCAAATCTACATTTGACTGTTCCAATTTCCCTTGCTCTACGCCTGCTGTTTCTCGAGCTTTTCCAGTCAAATCTGTAAACATATTCGGTTGGTTCATCCTAGCTGGAAAGGCAAATAGATTTTCTCCTTTAGCTTCTAGCACCTGCGGCTTTTGGACATTTGTTAACCCAAGGGTAAACTGGTCAACGCCCGTATTCGTAGTAACTGTTATCGTTCCACTTCCATCAATTTGTATATCTTTGAAGGCGTTACTGAAAATAATAGCTTGACCATTTTCCCCCAGCACATCCTGACCAGAACCGTTTACTAATTTAACATTGTTCGGGCCTTCAGGGCTAAGATGGAAAGAACCATCTCGCGTATATTGTACAGGCTGTTGGGAATCGTTTACGGCAACTTGAAAATAAACGTTTGGATTTGATGCAGCTACGTCTAATAGTTTATCTGTGTTCTGAAAAGCACCCTGCGTCATATTCAAGCTCATTTGATCTAAATAAGCGCCTGTGCCTTGCCGAATTCCGGCTGGCGTAAGCCGCTTTTCTGTTCCCTTATCTTCTTGATTGTTTACTTGTTGATACAGCATATCATTAAATGAAGCATCTCTTGATTTATATCCTGTCGTATTTGTATTAGATAGATTATGACCAATGACATCAAGCTGCTGCTGCAGCTGCCCCATCGTATTAGCTGCTGTTATCATTGTACGGTTCATCCTTCTCATCTCCCCTGTTGCTTTTAGCGCACACGCCCAATTTCATTTGCCGCTTTATCCATGCTTCTATCGTAAGCTTGCATTATTTTTTGATTTGCTTCAAAAGCTCTGTAAGCCGTCAGTAAATCAGTCATACTTTGAGCAGCATCTACATTAGAACGCTCAACAAACCCTTGGTTTAACTGATAAGAAACTCCTGGATTATTCCGTGCTGAAGGCAGGGGCTGATTGTTGAGGGTTTCATATAATCCATTCCCGGCCTTTTTAATCGTTTGTAAATCACTAGCATAAGCAACATCAATTTGCGCAACCTGCTGATTATTCTCCGTTACGTTACCCTGTGAATCAACTGTAAAGTTTTCACTTTTTAGTTGAATTGGCTGATTATTTGTATTTAATATATAAGCTCCGGTAGACGTAGTTAAAAACCCTTCTTGATCTAATGTAAAATTACTGTTTCTTGTATATTGAGGCGTATTATCAGGGCTTTGTACCACAAAAAATAGGCCGCCCTCTTTTGTAGGCATATTTTGCTCCATCAATGCAATATCAGTTGATTGAGACGTTTGCTGAAGATCACCTTGTGTAAAATTTGGAACTGTTTCTTGCATATACACACCCGTATTAATCGTACCTATGTCTTTTTTGTTCTGAACAGAGATGTTACGGTCAGTGGGTAAATCTTCAGATTCCATTCGCTGCAGTAACATATCAGGAAATGCCTTTAACGTACCTTGATCTGCTTTAAATCCTGGCGTATTAGCATTTGCTATGTTATTCGTTAATAAGTCAGTTTGACGCTGCTGAGACAGCATACCCGCTGCTGCCGTGTAAAACCCTTTAAACATACTTCATCCTCCTTACAAGTAAACGTTGTTCGTTATAGCCGGCTGACAGAGTATAATAAATAAAAGAAGAGACTCCTCTGTATGAAACGAGCCAATAGAGGAGTCTTCATTTATTTAAACAATATTGCGACGAGATAGTTTATCAATATTATCAAGCATAATACCTGTTCCAACAGCTACACAACCCATTGGATTTTCTGCAATTAGCACAGGCACCTTTAATTCTTCCGCTAACAGCTGATCCATACCGTGAAGCAATGCTCCACCGCCAGTTAAAATAACGCCTCTGTCTATAATATCGGCAGAAAGTTCGGGAGGTGTACGCTCTAATACACTTTTCGAAGCTTGTACAATGACGCTGACAGACTCTCTAAGTGCCTCCTCTACTTCTTCAGAATAAACAGTAACCGTACGAGGGAGGCCTGAAACCATGTCTCGCCCACGAATGTCCAGCTCTTCATTACGAGCTTTAGGAAACACCGTACCAATTTTCACTTTAATTTCTTCTGCTGTACGCTCTCCAATTAAGAGCTTATATTTCTGCTTGATGTACTGCAAAATTTCGGCATCAAAACGATCACCAGCCATCTTAATAGAAGCTGCTGTTACGATATCACCCATTGAAAGGACAGCCACATCGGTTGTACCTCCACCAATATCTACGACCATATTTCCGCTCGGCTGAAAGATATCCATTCCAGCGCCAATAGCCGCGACTTTTGGTTCTTCTTCCAAATAAATGGTTTTTCCACCGCTTTTTTCAGCAGCTTCGCGAATTGCTTTTTGTTCAACAGAGGTAATATTTGTTGGACAACAAATTAAAATACGAGGCTTGGATAAAAAACCTTTTACATTTAATTTATTAATAAAGTGTTTGAGCATAGACTCGGTAATTTCGAAGTCAGCGATAACGCCATCTTTTAGTGGACGAATGGCAATAATATTACTGGGCGTTCTTCCTACCATACGTCTCGCTTCTTCCCCTACTGCTAGCACTCTATTTGTATTTTTATCAATCGCCACAACAGACGGTTCATTTAGCACAATTCCTTTGCCTTTAACGTGAATTAAGACGTTAGCTGTACCTAAATCGATACCAATGTCTTTTGCTAACATACCTTAAATCCTCCTTCTATTTACATATCTTTGCATGATAACCATTCTTTTTTCCTAATTTACTATTTTATCACAATTTGTATATGTATGTTGTTATTAGCAAAAATATTTATTATATACCTATTTTATCCAAAAATTAAAATGCCCTATACTACCTCTATAAAAAAGGCAATATCGGGCATTTTTTTACTTTACAGTTTCTTCTTCTTTTTTGTACTTTAATTTTGTTGCTTCTCCTCCACGCAAATGCCGAATAGATTTATGATAATCAAGAATTTCTTTTACTTCATTTGCTAATTCAGGATTTATTTCTGGTAGACGCTCTGTTAAATCTTTATGGACAGTACTTTTCGAAACGCCAAATTCTTTCGCAATTACACGAACTGTTTTCTTTGTTTCTACAATATACTTTCCAATCTTGATAGTTCTCTCTTTGATGTAATCGTGCACACTACTCGCCCTCCCCAAATTGGATATGAGAAGTATCCAAGGGAATGTATATATTATCCCTTTTCTAACATTCTCTTTATAGGTTTGTAACAGTTTATTAGCTTGTGTGCAGATATATGCTAGAAAAGTCAGTAAGGACAAGTGATTTCTTATATTTTTTTGAAAATTTAGTGTTTTTTATTTATTTTTTTAACATAATGCATCCCATTTTAAAAAATTTCATAAAAAAAGAAGCTCGGTTTTGCCAAGCTTCTTTTCGTATTTATAGCCTTGCTTTATGCATTTGGTTTAGACGTATCTGTTGAAGGTTGTTTTGAATCTTTATCTTCTTTAGTCTTTTCATCAGAAGATTTTTCGCTATCCTTTGATCCTTCAGAAGAAGAGTCGTCTTTTGGCTCTGTTACTTCAGCTGCTTTTACTTCTTTAATAGAACTAACAGATTTACCAAAGTAACTGCTCGGATTAATCGCTACACCATCTTTACGAACTTCAAAGTGCACATGTGTTTTGGCTTCTTGATTATATAAGCTTTTTCCAGCTTTTGCGATCGTTTGACCTTGTTTAACAATATCTCCCACTTCTACATCAGCTTTCTCAAGAGATTGATACTGTGTTACTAAACCGTCTTTGTGATCAATTTCTACTACATAACCAAGTAAAGGATCTTTTGTTGCTTTTGTTACTGTACCGCTAGCTGCTGCTACAACATCAAATGATTTATCTCCCTTAACAGCTAAGTCAACACCTGTGTTTGGGTGATACGTATTGTTGTAGAAAACTAGTGCTTCTTCTTGTTGTTTTTCAGATGCTTGATCGTCGTAGAAAGGCTTTTTCACGATAGCTGACGCTTCACTAGCAACTGGCATTTTTAAATTTTCAAGCGAAGCATTTACCTCTACAGCGTCATCTCGATAAGCCGTACCGTCTTGGCTATAGCCGCTTTTGTCTTCTTTGCTAATATCGTTGCCATTAGCTTGAAACCAAAGGACTGCTGTAAGAATAATTGCTGCACTCGCTAAATAGATAGCCGGGAACACCCAACGCTTTCTAACTAATTTTTGAACTTTCGATTTTGGAGAAGTACGTTTCTTTTCTTCCTCTCTCATATATCATCACCTCAGCAATCAGTCTGAACACAATTGAATGAATATATACACAGCGATAAAAAAATTTTTTCGATTATTTTTTAACAAATGAATCTAAAATATACATTTTATTTAAAAAAAGTGAAAAACATAAAAAAGACCCTGCTATAAGGGTCTTTGAATTAGCGCTTAGCTGTCAATTGTGCAACGAACTGATCGTTAGGGGTAATCGCAACGCCTGTATAATAATGAGTAACAATATCTTTATACGTTTTCCCTTCTAGTGCCATGCCATTTGCTCCGTACTGACTCATCCCAATACCATGTCCATATCCTTTTGTGTTGATGATAATTTCATTCCCTTTTTTTGTCCAATGAAAGTCGGCTGACGATAAGCCCAGTTTTTCCCGAACATCTTTTCCAGACAGTTCTTTACCGTTTATCTTTACGTAGTCTACGCGTTGCCCCGGCGTTCTAGAGACGATTTCACCTACTGATCCACTGTTTGTTAATTTCACTCCAAGCCTCTGTTCAAAACTAGCAACCGACATTACTTTCTGATTTGTAAATTCAGGAGATTTTTTATCCCATGGACTAGCCACACTTTTTAGATAAGGAATAGAATTCTTCCAATACGCTTCTGAATTTTCAGTGTAACCATTGCTGGTAGAAAAGAACGTAGCATTAATTGGTTTGTTTTTGTACGTAAGAATTTGACCTTGGGTGTCCTTCACCGCTTCTTGAATTTTTTTGATTTTCCAATCATAGTCTTTGTTCCATCTGCTTCTTAGCTCATCTTTATTTAAATACACTTGGTACTCTACGGTATCTGTCACGTCCGCTCCTTGGGGAAGATGATTATTTCCATTCATCATTGTTTGCACAATATAGGTTCTGGCTGCCAAACTTTGAGCTTTAAGTGCTTCCAGTTCAAAAGTAGCAGGCATTTCAGCTGCTACTACCCCTACAAGATAGTCTTCGAGCGGCAGTTTTTCTACTTTTTTCGTTTCTGTACGATAAACACTGACGTCAAGAGGAGATGCTGTCACTTTTTGTAGTTTTTCGGTTTTTGGGGTCCGCTTGACATTTTCATGTAGCTTTCCATCTATCTTTTCAGTAAAAGGAACAACGAGCAGTGTTGGGATGAGTAACACAACGAAAAAAAAGATGACTCCTAGTACGACGATTGGCTTTGCTTGTTTCATGAACGCCTAGCCTCCATATCTATTATTTTGACAAGGAACACCTATATCCTTATATTTCATGTGTATGGAGGTGGACAACCTTTTATGACAGCAAACCGGCTATAAGGGTCGTCCAACGACAAAAAAAGCACCTCGCCATGAGATGCTTTTTTTATGATATATTTACTTAACGTCTGAAGCCTGTTGAGTTTGTTCTACTTGCTTTGTTTCGTCATTTACACGCTCAATATCAGCGCCTAAAGCGGCCAATTTATTGTGGAAATTCACATAACCACGATCAAGGTGTTTTAATTCCGTTACACGCGTATAGCCGTCTGCTACAAGTCCTGCTAATGTTAACGCTGCTGCTGCACGAAGATCTGTTGCTGCTACTTCAGCGCCTTGTAGTTGAGAAGGTCCGTTAATAATAACAGAGCGTCCTTCAATTTTAATATCAGCGTTCATACGGCGAAACTCTTCTACGTGCATAAAGCGGTTTTCAAAAACTGTTTCTGTAATCATACTTGTGCCTTCTGCTGCTAATAATAATGCCATCATTTGAGACTGCATATCCGTAGGGAACCCTGGATGAGGCATTGTTTTAATATCTACTGATTTTAGCTTTTCAGGTCCTACAACACGTAAGCCGTCGCCTTCTTCAGTAATTTCAACACCCATTTCTTCCATTTTAGCAACAAGTGAACTGATGTGCTCTGCCACTGCACCGCGTACAAGTACATTTCCACCTGTAATAGCTGCTGCTACCATGAACGTTCCAGCTTCGATACGATCTGGAATAATTGCATGTTCTGCACCATATAATTTATTAACACCTTCAATACGGATCGTACCAGTTCCTGCACCGCGAACTTTAGCGCCCATTGCGTTTAAGAAGTTTGCTAAATCGACAATTTCAGGTTCTTTTGCTACGTTTTCCATAATTGTAGTGCCTTCCGCTAATGCTGCTGCCATCATAATATTTTCTGTGGCACCTACACTTGGGAAGTCTAAATAAATTTTAGCACCTTTTAGTCTTCCTTCAACTTTTGCATCAATAAAACCATTTCCTACTTGAACTTTAGCACCCATTGCTTCAAAGCCTTTAAGATGCTGATCAATCGGTCTTGATCCAATCGCACATCCACCAGGTAAAGCTACACGAGCCTCACCCATACGCGCTAATAAAGGACCCATTACAAGTACTGAAGCGCGCATTTTTCTTACATATTCAAAAGGTGCATCTGTTTTTAACTCTCTTGATGCATCTACAACTACACGATTTGTTTCAAAATCTACTTCTGCATTCAGATGTCTTAAAACTTCGCCAATCGTAAATACATCGGAGAGAGCTGGTACATCATTTAGAATTGTTTTTCCTTCACTAGCTAATAAGGTTGCAGTGATAATAGGTAAAACGGCGTTTTTTGCTCCTTCAACTTTAACTGTACCGCTTAATCTATTTCCACCGCGGACGATGATTTTTTCCAAGGTATTCCCCTCCGCGTCCATTTTCTCTATATTAATATTCAGACGTAATGATAGGTGTGCCAACAACTATGGTTGTTTGACCGCCCATTCTTGTCTTGCGTAATGCAATTTGTAAGTTCATTTCCTGCTTTTTCGTTTGAAGAGCTTCTTTCCACAGTCCAGTATATGCTGAAACAGAGGTAAATGACTCTTCCACTAGAGATTCCACTGGTTTAGCATTGAAAGCTCGTAATAGGTCTTGAATTTCAACAGACAAAACACTTTCCATCTTATCATTGATTTCCCCTGTTGCACAAGAGAAAATTATGGGTTCTGACAGGAAAATTTTTTCATAATTTGTCTGAAATACATTTTGAAAATGGGTCATATTTTTTTCTTTTAAACCTTGTCCCGTTACATGATACGATATGTACGCATTGCTGTGTTCATCGATCGCATAAGTTAACAGAATGACTTCGTTCACATCTTCACTTTTGCGTGTACCTATTGCTTTCCATAGGTCTCTTTCCCTCTTCACTTCCCATTTAAAACCTCTAAAATTACTTTTAATACTTTTTGCTTGCGAATAAAAGGTTTTTTGGTCAGTAACAGCTTTTACTTCTTCTCTTGCATACAACGATACTTCAGTTAACGAAACATGCTGCTTATTTAAGGTGTGAACAATCTTCTCAATAGTAGTTTCATTGTTTTGGGCATTGCTCACATAACTTCCATGATATACGAATAAGCCAGTAATGAAAATAGCCAAAAAGACACTAATTTTTTTAAACATTTCGCCACTCCCTCTCCGTACTCATCAGTCTTTCCAGAAGGCGATGATACATACATGAAAAGGGTCGTCATATTTAGACATAGTGACATACATTAGCGTATAAATTCGTATATTCTTCAATGAATGAAGGTCTGTTTTATAGTAGACTCATAGCTTGCCAATCATTGAAAAAATGTGGGAATGCGCTGTGACCAAAATAAATAATCCAAAAAGAAATTACTTACTGTTGATGAAATCGTAATGGTCAATAAAATAAGCATTAATTTTGCTTGAAACACATGATTAGGTTTCATCAGCTTTTCAATTTGAAAGCCTTGCAAAGCATACCAGGTAATCACAATAAAAATCAAATGTGAAATCATGGTTAGTAACGTTTGCTGTTCAATTCCTCCAAACAATAAAAGCACTCCTTTTAGACACCATATGAAAAGAAGAGACGATCATCGTCTCTTCTTTTCATATTAAAGCACACTTATGCAAATTCGTAAACGGTAACATGAAAAACATTTATTTTATTCCCTATTTTAAGATCTTTTTCCATTATTGAGCAAAATAAAGAAGATGGATGCGCTTAGTTAAATGGAATATATAATCATAGATGAATGCTATTTGCTCTCCCCTTTTTGTATAATAGAGCAAAAAAGCCCTCTCATTCGTTTGAGAGGGCTTTTTTTAGAACTTACGTTGACTAATATCTAAACGATTGACTGCCCGTTTTAAGGCAATTTCAGCACGCTTAACATCAACGTCGTCTTGTTTGCTATCAAGGCGCATTTCAGCGCGCTTTTTCGCTTCTTCTGCACGAGCTACGTCAATCTCTTCAGCTGTTTCAGCAGCCTGTGCAAGAATTGTTACTTTGTCAGGTCTTACTTCAAGAAATCCTCCGCTAACAGCCACAAGTTCTGTACTGCTTGCTTTCTTCAAGCGGACGGCTCCAATTTGTAAAGGAGCAACCATCGGAATATGGCCATGTAAAATACCAAGCTCACCGCTCTGTGCTCGGGTACTTACCATTTCCACTTCTGATTCGTAAACTGGGCCATCAGGAGTCACTACACTGACATGGATTGTCTTCATTTAAAAAACCTCCTATGTCCCTTAAATTAAACTTCTACTCCCATACGTTTCGCATTTTCAATAACTTCTTCAATGCGACCAACTAAACGGAACGCATCTTCAGGTAAATGATCGTATTTACCTTCTAAGATCTCTTTAAATCCTTTAACAGTTTCTTTTACAGGAACATAAGAACCTTTTTGGCCTGTAAATTGTTCTGCTACGTGGAAGTTTTGAGACAAGAAGAATTGAACGCGACGAGCACGTTGTACAACAAGTTTATCTTCATCAGATAACTCATCCATACCTAGGATTGCAATGATATCTTGTAACTCTTTATAACGCTGTAATGTTTGTTGAACTTGACGCGCAATTGCATAGTGCTCTTCTCCAACAATTTCAGGAGATAAAGCGCGAGATGTAGATGCTAATGGATCTACCGCAGGGTAAATACCCATCTCTGATAATTTACGCTCTAAGTTTGTTGTTGCATCTAAGTGAGCAAATGTTGTCGCTGGAGCTGGATCCGTATAGTCATCGGCTGGTACGTAAATCGCTTGAATCGATGTTACAGAACCTACGCTTGTTGACGTGATACGCTCTTGAAGCTGACCCATTTCTGTTGCTAATGTTGGCTGATAACCTACTGCTGATGGCATACGGCCAAGTAATGCTGATACTTCTGAACCCGCTTGTGTGAAACGGAAGATATTATCGATAAAGAATAATACGTCTTGACCTTGTTCGTCACGGAAGTATTCTGCCATTGTTAATCCTGTTAATGCAACACGCTGACGTGCACCAGGTGGCTCATTCATTTGTCCAAATACCATAGCCGTCTTCTTAATAACACCAGAATCTGTCATTTCATGGTATAAGTCATTACCTTCACGCGTACGCTCACCTACACCAGCGAATACCGAAATACCGCCGTGCTCTTGAGCAATGTTATTGATTAACTCTTGAATTAATACTGTTTTACCTACACCGGCACCACCGAATAGACCGATTTTTCCACCTTTAATGTAAGGAGCTAATAAGTCTACTACTTTAATACCTGTTTCAAGAATTTCAGCTTGCGTAGATAGATTTTCGAACTTTGGTGCTTGACGGTGGATTGGATCACGACGTGCACCTGCATCGATTGGGGCGTCTAAGTCGATTTTTTCACCTAATACGTTAAATACACGACCTAACGTAACGTCACCAACTGGTACTGAGATTGCTGCACCTGTATCTTCTACTTCTAATCCACGAACTAAGCCGTCAGTGGATGACATTGCTACTGTACGAACTGTGTTATCACCTAAGTGAATCGCAACTTCTAATGTTAATTCGATTGCAACTTCACTTGCACTGCTCGGTTTATGTGAAATTTTAAGGGCGTTATAAATTGCCGGAAGGTGTCCGTTGTCAAACTTTACGTCTACAACTGGACCCATGATTTGAGTAACGCGTCCTTTTGTCATCGTGTTCCCTCCTAACTTGCTTTTCCATTACACTTTCTATTCTAACGCTGCCGCTCCGCCAACAATTTCCGTAATTTCCTGGGTAATTGCCGCTTGACGTGCACGGTTATATGACAATGTAAGATTATTGATAAGATCTTTTGCGTTGTCTGTTGCACTTTTCATTGCTGTCATACGAGCAGCATGCTCACTTGCTTTTCCATCAAGCAGGCCGCCGTAAATTAAACTCTCTGCATACTGAGGAAGTAATACTTCTAAAATCTCTTCTTGTGATGGTTCAAATTCATAACCAACAAGTTTACCAGAAGGTTGAAGATCTGTTAGAGGCAATAGCTTCTTCTCCGTCACTTCTTGTGAAATCGTATTGATAAAGTGATTGTAGTATAAGTAAAGTTCATCAAACGTACCGTCCGCAAACATTTGAACTGTTTGTGAAGCGATTCCTTGAATGTCAGCAAAAGCTGGCTGATCTGCTAAGCCTGTGATTTCAAGCAAAACCGGAATACCGCGTTTTACGAAGAAATCTCTCCCTACTCGTCCAATTGCAATCACACCGTATTCATCAGGTGATTGATGGCGTTCTTCAATAGCTTGAGATACTTTTCGTAAAATATTACTGTTATATGCTCCTGCTAGACCGCGATCTGAAGTGATTACGATATAACCAGTCTTCTTCACGCTGCGCGCAGTTAACATTGGATGTGAAGCGCCTCTGCTGCCAAGGGCTACGCTTGAGACTACCTCTTGAATTTTTTCCATATATGGAACAAACGATTTTGCATTTTGTTCCGCTCTATTCAGCTTTGCAGCTGAAACCATTTCCATTGCTTTCGTAATCTGGCTCGTTTTTTTCGTCGATGTGATTCGAGTTTGTATATCACGTAATGATGCCAAAGGTTTCACCACCTTGTTTTAGAAGATCACGTGGTATGAAAGGTGAACAAATGTTCACCTTCACCTTATTGAAAGATTGTCTTAACATACCATGCTGACAATATATTATTCAGATGCAATAAATGTTTTCTTGAATTCTTCAAGTGCTGATTCGAATACGCCAGCTTCAGGAAGGCCACCAGTTGTACGGATTGATTCAAGTACTTCTTTACGGTTTGATTCTAACCATGTTAAGTACTCGTCTTCAAAGCGTGTAATATCTGATACTGGAACATCATCTAAGAAGCCTTTTGTTAATGCGTAAAGCACAGCTACTTGTTTTTCTACGCGAAGCGGTTTGTGTAAACCTTGTTTTAAGATTTCAACTGTACGCGCTCCTCGATTTAATTTTGCTTGAGTTGCTTGGTCAAGATCAGAACCGAACTGAGCAAACGATTCAAGCTCACGATAAGATGCAAGATCTAGACGCAGTGTACCTGCTACCTTTTTCATCGCTTTAATTTGTGCAGATCCCCCTACACGTGATACAGAAAGACCAGCATTGATCGCAGGGCGTACGCCTGAGAAGAATAGATCTGACTGTAAGAAAATTTGTCCGTCTGTAATCGAAATTACGTTGGTTGGGATATAAGCAGATACGTCCCCTGCTTGTGTTTCAATAAATGGAAGAGCTGTTAATGAACCTCCACCTTTTGCGTCCGATAATTTTGCCGCACGCTCTAATAAACGAGAGTGCAAGTAGAATACATCCCCTGGATACGCTTCACGACCTGGAGGACGACGTAATAGTAATGAAAGTTCACGGTAAGCTGATGCTTGTTTCGTTAAGTCATCATAAATAACAAGTACGTGCTTACCGTTATACATAAACTCTTCACCCATTGTTACCCCAGCGTATGGTGCTAAGAATAATAGCGGAGCTGGTTGTGAAGCTGATGCTGTTACAACGATTGTGTAATCTAGAGCACCGTGTTTACGTAATGTCTCTACTACGTTACGAACTGTTGATTCTTTTTGGCCAATCGCTACATAGATACATACCATATCCTGATCTTTTTGGTTTAAGATTGTATCGATTGCTACCGATGTTTTACCCGTTTGACGGTCACCGATAATTAACTCACGCTGTCCACGACCGATCGGCACAAGTGCATCAATCGCCTTGATACCTGTTTGAAGCGGCTCATGTACTGATTTACGATCCATAACGCCCGGTGCAGCACCTTCAATTGGACGTGTTTTTGTTGTTTCGACTGGGCCTAAGCCGTCTACTGGCTGACCTAGTGAGTTAACAACACGACCGATTAACTGCTCCCCTACTGGAACTTCCATGATGCGTCCTGTACGGCGAACTTCGTCACCTTCACGAATTTCCGTGTATGGTCCTAAAATAATGATACCTACATTGTTTTCTTCTAAGTTTTGTGCCATTCCCATGACACCATTTGAAAATTCAACCAGTTCTCCAGCCATGACATTGTCGAGGCCATGAGCACGTGCGATACCGTCCCCAACTTGGATAACAGTACCTACATCACTCACTTTAATCTCAGACTGATAGTTTTCAATTTGCTGCTTGATCAGCGCACTAATTTCTTCAGCTTTGATGCTCATGAATTTCACCCCTATCTACGATCTGTGTGCAAGAAGTCCTCGGTGGATCGTTTCTAATTTGCTGCTAATGCTGCCATCATAGATACGATTGCCAATGCGAAGCTTCACGCCGCCGATTAGGCTTTTATCTACTATATTTGAAATATTTAACGTATGTTTTCCAACTTTTGAAGCAAATGATTGTGAGATTGCTCGTTTCTCATCTGCACTTAAAGGTTTGACAGAATAAACCGTTGCATCTGCCACGCCACGTACTTCGTTCGCTAGGAAACGATACTCTTGCACCATTTGGCCAACGATTTGAATGCGGTGACGCTCTAATAATAGAAGAACCGTATGTTGAACAGTTGGTGAAAGTTCAGCGAATGCCTCACTTACAAACTGTTTTTTTCGCTCAATTGTAATTTTTGGATGAGTTAATACATCCATTAATTCAGGTGTTTTAGCAAACACCTCTTCAACGATTTGTAGCTGGTCTTGCATTTCATCGATCATCTGTTTTTCTGTTGCTAATTGAAAAAGAGCTAGTGCATAGCGCTTGGCTACAGCTGGTTGACTCATCGTACATCCCCTACTTCTTGGATATATTCATGAATTAACTTCTCTTGATCTTGTTCAGAAAGTTCTTTTTCAATAACTTTCGACGCAATTAAAACAGATAATGAAGCAACTTGCTCACGTAACGCAGCAACTGCTTGTTCTTTTTGCTGTTCGATTTCTTGTTTTGCTGCAGCTTTTAGACGCTCAGACTCTTCACGTGCTGCCGCAATGATTTCTTCTTTTTTATCTTCTGCAGACTTTCTAGCGTTTTCCATCATTACTTGCACTTCTTGACGAGATTGCTTTAAGATTTCACGCTGCTCTTCAACAAGCTTCTTCGCTTCCTCATTTTGCTTTTCTGCTTCATCAATCTCACCGGCAATATGCTCTTCACGTTTTTTCATGATTCCCATTACAGGACCAAACGCGAATTTTTGAAGTAACGCAAGTAGGATAAGGAACATCACTAATTGGAAAAGAATATCTCCACCATTAATGCCTGCTGCTCCTAACACAAACATGTTCGACACGGCCATGTTCACTCCCTTCAGAGACTCCACATATATAATTTACTTATTAAAGACATAAAGTAATGGCGAAGGTTCTTTTGAATGATCTTCGCCACATGTAACACATTATTATTTACCTTGTACCATGAATGCAATAACTACGGCGATAATTGGAAGCGCCTCAACTAAGGCAACCCCAACGAACATCATTGAAGTTAATGTACCACGTGCTTCTGGTTGGCGAGCTGTGCCTTCAATCGTCTTAGAAACGATAAGACCGTTACCAATACCAGCACCTAGTGCCGCTAAACCAATCGCAATTGCAGATGCTATTAAACCCATTTTATAAAGTCCTCCCTTAATATATATGATTTTGTTTAACTAAGTTTTGTTTTGTCCAAATTGGGTATTACTTGAACAAAGCTTTATAAATTAATGGTCGCTACTCACTTTGTGAGATAAATAAACCATCGTTAACATTGTGAAAATGAAGGCCTGAATTGCGCCTACAAAAATACTGAATCCTTGCCATAAAAGCATTGGAATAGCAGCTCCAATTGTACCTAGGAAGCCTGTTGTTGCTAAACCAGCTAGCAAGCTTAACAAAATTTCCCCAGCATAAATATTACCGTAAAGACGAAGGCCAAGCGTTAACGTATTGGCAAACTCCTCGATAATCTTAAGCGGGAATAAAAATGCCATTGGCTTGAAGTAATCTTTCGTGTATGCAGAGAAACCTCGCATTTTAATACCATAATAATGTGATAGTACAACTACCATAACGGCTAACGTCAGCGTAATTGCTGGATCAGCGGTTGGCGATTTCCACCATAAGTTATGGTCAATCACGATGGCAAATGGAAGACCCAACATATTTGACACAAAAATGTACATAAGTAAAGTTACACCTAGCGTCAAAAAGCGGCCACCTGTTTTCCAATCCATATTGCTATTAACGAGTCCTTTAACAAAATCTAAGACCCATTCAATAAAGTTTTGTGCACCGCTTGGCTTCATAGCAAGAGTACGAGTACATAAAACTGCAATTAAGAATACAATAACAGAAGCTACGGTAACCATAAGCAAGTTACTTTGACTAAAAGTAAGGCCTAGAAACTCTATAGTTGGTGATTCATGACCCAACTGTGTTCACCTCTCTTTCTATCTTCTACGCATATTTTGAACAACTAAATCTATGATAATGACAACATAATACGTCATTAATCCCACAACTACACTAATAATATGAAAGGTTTTTGGATAAGAGATGGTAATCACAACTGCGAGAGCAGCTGTTGCAAATCTTACAACAGTACCAATTGAACGGGGCTTTTTCCCCTCATCCAACGCCTGTCCAAACTGCTCAAACTTTCTTACTAAGTTCCACAAATTATACAAACTCAGGGCGGTTCCTAAAATTAAACCTGCAAAAACAGCCTTATAACTTGTAAATCCCCAGCCGAGAACGTATAATGCTAACAAATACAATATGTATGAACGAAGTCTTGGAAAAACGTGCTGCAAATCCTGCATGAATTATTAATCTCCTGAAAAAAAATGGTGGACTGTCCGCAGCATCATAAAAACACCTGCTGCTAGCCCTGAAAGAAGGCCTAAAATCAAAAATAGTGGTTCGGTGTCAAGCCATTGATCAGCCCATCTTCCAGAGAATAAGCCAATTAAGACTGAACCTGCTAACTGTGATAGAATGATTGACACTAATGCCATCGCTTGCAAAGGATGACGGTTGCGATCTTTCATAAGCTCATACCCCTTTTGCAAAATTTTCTTTTTTCCGAATTCTCTATCGTTTTTATAGCTCAATATATGATAGAAAGGCAAAAAAAATTGCTAAAAAAGGTAAAAACAGCTAATAAAATACGCAGAAATATCAACGGTTTTCACAGGTTGAAAACCTTATCATTTATATTCCCTGTAAGCATACAATAGCGTATATTTAATGTCAATGTGTTTAAGCTAAAAACTTCACAATCTCTTCTTATTGTTCACATTTCTGCCACACATAAAACCTCTTCAAATGAAAACATTTAAAGAGGTTCATTCAATCGTTATTGTACTGTGTACAACCTGCTCTTGTCTATGCTTTTTCACAAATGCAAATATTTGGTACACCCCTGGTACAAGCGATTCATCAATCGTTATTTTTCGTTTTCTCATGCCTCTTTCTACATCAACGTCAACATCTAAATACGACACAAACTGTAAAGACTGCTTATCAAAAAGAGCAACGCCTAACTGATCTGCTCCTTCAGGCAAAAACAGTTCATAGCTATACGTATTTTTCTCTTTTTCCGCTGCTACTTGCAATCCCATGACACGAGGATAATCTGGAATGCTAACCATGTACATATAAGGAAGCGAAAATGTTTCACGTGAATCATTTATTTCCAAATATCCGTCATATATACCTTTATTTTTAAAACGGGGCTGCACCGATAAAGTGACAGCTATTTCTTTTGTCTGATGGGGCTGCACCGTGACGGGTAATGGAACATCCCAGTTCACTCCTTCATCCCTTTTTGGAACGTTTAAGCGATACGTTTTTGCTTTACCAGACTGGTTATCAATTTTAAATGATAAGACTTTCTTTGATGGGCGCGTAAAAATACCGAAAGATAAAGAAGATGGATAAAACAAAGAGTCTGCTGTGACAGCTTTTGCTATTTGAATTCTCCCGGCTCCTTGTTCATATACGCGATACGTTTGACCGTTTAGCTGCTCCATTACTTTACTTGTGTTCATCAATGAAGCTTTGACTTGTTCAGGAGACCAGTTCGGGTGAGCTTGTAAAATAAGGGCGCACGCTCCAGCTACATGGGGCGCAGCCATACTCGTGCCATGCATGCGTTCATATCCTCCAGGAACTGTACTATTAATGAAGTAACCAGGTGCGACAACGTCCGGCTTGATTCCCCAAGTAGTCGTTACAGGCCCTCTTGAACTGAAAGATGTGAGTAAGTCTTGCACCACTTGCTTGCCAGTGCGTAAGTATGGTTGTTGAGACTGAATGTGTTGGTTAATGGTATCACCGCTTTTTTTACTTACCCATATCACTGGAATATTTACTGAATCTTTTAGTTTACCGATTATGCTTTTTTCAGTCGGACTATATAAAATAACGGCTTTTGCTCCTGCCTGTTCAGCTTGTTTAATCTTTTTTTCAACCGCATTGCCTTCTGCTTTTAGCAAAATGACGTTGCCCAACGCATGCTTTTGCTCTTTGGAGTATTCTTCATTTATTACACGCAGCGTTTGATTAAACGTCCATGGACGAGACCCTTCTACTGGCGCCATCATAATTTTTTCTTTGTTAAATCCGATTGTTAGAAATTGAACTGTTGTCGGGGAAACAGAAGCGCCAACCGAAATAGCTTTTCCCGCTGTACCCGGAGAGCCCACGGTCCATAAACCTGGACCTGAATTGCCGCTAGATGTGACCGTTACAATTCCTTTTTCAACAGCTCGATCTAACGCTAAGCTTGTTGGTAAATCAGGGCCATTCACATCATTTCCTAATGATAAATTAATAATGTCTACATCATCTTGAATTGCTTTTTCGATAGCTAGAATCACACTTTCAGACGTTCCAGCCCCTCCTGGTCCAAGAGCTCGGTATGCGTAAATCTCCGCTTGAGGTGCTACACCTTTAACATTTCCGTTTGCTGCAATAATACCAGCTACATGAGTGCCATGCAGAGTAGGCTCTCCTTGCTCCCGAGTGGTTTCCATCGGCTCATAATCTTCATCTATTACATCGTACCCCCCTCTGTAGGTTTGTTTTAAATCAGGGTGAGAATAATCAACCCCCGTATCGATAACGCCTACTTTGATTCCTTTTCCTGTTAAGCGCTGATTGTGAGTATCAAACAAGCCTCTTACCTGTTCTGAGCCAATGAACGTTACGCTATTTTCTTCTGCAACCTGGTAGTTTTTAATAGAATGTGAACTAATAATAGAAGGATTATGAGATAGTTTTTCCAAATCCGAGATGGAGCCGTTTAACGAAAGTCCTGTAAACACCGTGTGAAATTCGCTTTTAATCTTTATATTAGGATAATTTTTTTGTAGCTGACTTTTAAATTTCGCGAATTTTTCTTTTTCAATCATGACAATTATTGATTTTTCCTGATGATTCATTTCTTGTTTTATAGAAGGAAATGTGGGATCGAGCGACATTTGCCCTCCCCCGCTTCCTAATATAAAGCTAATCATTAACCATTTAATCCACATAAAAAAACACCTCTCACACTATCGTGTCTCAAAGAGACACTTTTCATGTGAAAGGTGTTTAGAAATCTTACGAAAGCGGATTAAAAGCTTCCGGTCTGTTTTCACGACGGTTGAAATAGTAGCTAATAGCATCACAAATGCGTTTAGAAGCTAAGCCGTCTCCGTAAGGATTCGATGCTTGTGACATTTGCTTATATACGTCTTCATCTATTAACAGCTCTTTTGCTAGCGCATAAATCGTTTCTTCTTCCGTTCCTGCTAGTTTGAGCGTCCCTGCTTCAATTCCTTCCGGTCGCTCTGTTGTATCACGAAGTACCAATACAGGTACGCCTAATGAAGGAGCTTCTTCTTGAACACCACCCGAATCTGTCAAAATAATATGAGCGCGCTCAGCGAAGTTATGGAAGTCAATTACGTCTAACGGTTCAATTAAATGAATGCGTGAGTCATTTCCTAAGATATCGTTTGCTGTTTCTCTAACTACCGGATTTAAATGAACAGGATACACAACTTGCACATCTTCATGTTCATCCACAATACGTTTAACAGCACGGAACATGTTTTTCATTGGTTCGCCTAAATTTTCGCGGCGATGCGCCGTTAATAAAATAAGACGATCATCTCCCAATTTCGTTAACACTTCATGCTCATATGTCTCTTTTACTGTCGTTTTTAACGCATCGATAGCTGTGTTTCCAGTCACGAAGATTCGCTCTTCTTTTTTATTCTCTGCTTGCAAATTAGCTGCAGACTTATCGGTTGGAGCAAAATGCAAATCAGCGAGAACGCCTGTAAGCTGACGGTTCATTTCTTCCGGATATGGAGAATATTTATTCCATGTGCGCAAACCTGCTTCAACATGTCCCACCTGAATTTGATTATAAAAAGCTGCCAGTCCGGCAATAAACGTCGTAGTTGTATCGCCGTGTACAAGTACGATGTCCGGCTTTACTTTTTTCATTACGTCGTCCAAACCTTCTAATCCTCTGGTCGTTACGTCCATAAGGGTTTGGCGATCTTTCATAATGTTAAGATCATAGTCAGGCTGAATGTCAAAAATGCTCAATACTTGGTCTAACATTTCACGGTGCTGAGCCGTTACTGTAACAATCGCTTCGAACTCCTCCGGTCGCTTTTTAAGCTCCAGCACTAGAGGGGCCATTTTAATTGCTTCTGGTCTTGTCCCGAATATCGTCATTACTTTAATTGGCTGCTTCATGTTCATCACCCGAATCTACAAATTATTTTGTACCGAATAAACGATCTCCTGCATCACCTAAACCTGGAACAATATATCCATGGTCATTTAATTTTTCATCTAATGCCGCAATGTAAATATCTACGTCAGGGTGTGCTTCTTTTACGATTTCCACGCCTTCAGGAGCAGCAATTAAACACATAAATTTAATGTTTTTAGCGCCTCTTTTTTTAAGAGAGTTGATTGCTTCTACAGCTGACCCTCCTGTTGCAAGCATAGGATCTACTACAATAAAGTCACGCTCTTCTACATCATTAGGTAGCTTTACATAATATTCAACAGGCTGTAATGTTTCTGGATCACGATATAAGCCAACGTGTCCAACTTTAGCAGCTGGCATTAGTTTTAAAAATCCATCTACCATGCCGATACCAGCACGAAGAATTGGAACGATACCAAGCTTTTTCCCTGCAATAACTTTTGACTTTGTTTTGCAAACCGGTGTTTCAATTTCAACGTCTTCTAGCGGTAAATCACGTGTCGCTTCAAAAGCCATTAAGCTTGCCACTTCATCAACTAATTCACGAAACTCTTTCGTTCCCGTTTTTACATCGCGTATGTAAGTTAATTTGTGTTGAATAAGCGGGTGATCAAATACGTATACTTTGCCCATTGATATCTCTCCTTATATATAAAGATGTACACATTAAAATACCATTCAACGAATTGAATGGTACGTACTAGTAAAAACATATCTCTTGCTAATTAAATTTATACATTGCATTCATTTTACAGAAAAAAGTTTTTGAGTTCAAGCATTATTCAAAAAATGATTGAATTGCTACCACTTTCTCCATAAAAAAACAGGCACAAAGGCCTGTCTCTCTTAGAGCGATTTATACATTTCAAACTTGCTTGTTAAAGCTTCAACGCGTGTTTTAGCTTCAGCTAACTTTTCTTCATCTTCAATATTTTTAAGCGTTAATCCGATGATAGAAGCAATTTCATCCATCTCTTCTAAGCCAAATCCGCGAGTTGTAACCGCAGCTGTACCAATACGAATACCGCTTGTTACAAATGGGCTTTGCTCATCATAAGGAATTGTATTTTTGTTTGTTGTAATACCTACATCATCAAGTGCTTTTTCAGCTACTTTACCTGTCAAATTCATTGAGCTTACGTCGATTAACACAAGATGATTGTCTGTTCCTTCAGATACAAGAGCAAATCCTTCTTTCTTTAATCCTTCTGCTAAACGATTAGCATTGTCGATGATATTTTGAGCATAGTGCTTAAATTCATCTTGTAATGCTTCACCAAACGCTACTGCTTTGGCAGCGATAACGTGCATTAATGGACCACCTTGAATACCAGGGAAGATTGACTTATCAATCTTTTTCGCGAATTCTTCTTTACATAAAATCATACCGCCGCGTGGTCCGCGCAGTGTTTTATGTGTTGTAGTTGTAACGAAATGAGCATGTGGCACAGGATTTTGATGAAGTCCTGCAGCTACTAGACCAGCAATGTGAGCCATGTCTACCATTAAATAAGCCCCTACTTCATCAGCGATTTCACGGAAACGCTTGAAGTCGATTGCGCGTGGATATGCGCTTGCACCAGCCACAATTAATTTTGGTTTATGTGTACGAGCTTTTTCTAATACATCATCGTAGTTAATACGATGTGTTTCACGATCTACGCCATATTCGATGAAATTGTACTGAACACCACTAAAGTTAACAGGACTTCCGTGCGTTAAGTGACCGCCGTGCGATAAATTCATACCTAGTACTGTGTCTCCAGCTTCTAAAACAGTGAAGTATACAGCCATGTTTGCTTGTGCACCTGAGTGAGGTTGAACGTTCACGTGCTCTGCTCCGAAAATTTCTTTTGCACGATCACGAGCTAAGTCTTCTACTACGTCCACGTGTTCACAACCGCCGTAGTAACGTTTAGCTGGATAGCCTTCAGCATATTTATTTGTTAAAACTGAACCTTGTGCTTCCATTACCGCTGTTGTTACAAAGTTTTCTGAAGCAATTAGCTCAATCTTAGTACGTTGTCTTTGTAATTCATCCTTGATCGCATTATAAACTGCTGGATCTTGTTGCATTAGTTGTTTCTCCATCAAAATCCTCTCCTCGTTTCGTATTCGCAATGTTCGTTATTTGTTGATTCAACTACATTGTAACATGATTTATTTAGAATAAAAAAGAAAAAATGTGTATTATTTTAATATATTTAATTACGAAAGTTCGTAAAACGCTCTCATTCCACCAATTAGTTTTGGACGCGTCTTTGCTACAGTAACATGAGCGTGTCCAACTGCGTTTAACGTACAACGAACGGGTACTGCAACATGCTTTAAATGCATACCAATGAATGTATCTCCAATATCAATACCGGCATCAGCTTTAATAAACTCTACCAAAACAGGATCTTTAAGCTGGCCATAGGCCTGTGTAGCCATCGCTCCGCCTGCCTTATGAATAGGAACAACACTAACGATTTCTAACCGCTCTTTACGAGCTAATTCTCTTTCTACTACCAGTGCTCGATTGAGATGTTCACAGCATTGAAATGCTAAGTGGACACCCGTTTTTTTTCGAAAATCTGCTAGTGTATCAAAAATCATTTCTGCGACTTCCATTGCGCCTGCGGTTCCTATTTTTTCACCAATTACCTCGCTTGTACTGCATCCAATGACAAGTGTATGTTCTGAAGACAACTGCACTTGCGCTAAAAAATCAGATAAAACTGTTTCCAACTGCTCTTTCCATTTCGTAAGTTCAGACACGTTTTTCTTCCTTTCTTTCATTGAATACGTTCACATTATACAGTTACTGTTGCATCGCTTTGCTGCTCATACTGTTTAATTTTATTCACGCGATTTTCATGGCGACCGCCTTCAAATTCCGTCATTAACCAAATTTTCGCAATTTCACGTGCAAGTCCCGGCCCAATGACACGTTCACCCATTGCCAAAATGTTGCTATCATTATGTTCTCTTGTTGCTTTTGCACTGAATGTATCATGCACTAGAGCGCAGCGAATTCCTTTTACTTTATTAGCTGCTATACTCATACCGATACCTGTTCCACAAATAAGAATGCCTCGGCTTACTTCTTGGCTCGCCACTTTTTGGGCAACGGGAAGTGCATAATCCGGATAGTCGACAGATGTTGAGCATTCACACCCTAAATCCACATATTCAATATTTAATTCTTCCATTAAAGAGATAATTTCCTGTCGCAAATTTATACCGCCGTGGTCAGATGCAATAGCTACTTTCATCTTTGTTTCCTCCTCATACATAACCTTCGTCTTATATTAAGTTTCTGTTCATTTTAAGTCAGCAAAAATTTATGGGACCTTTTATAATTTGTCGACTATTTTGTTAATCATACGCTCTAACTCTTCTAAAGTCTGTTCGTACGTCCGTAATGATCCTCCAAACGGATCAGATACTTCACCTTGCTCGTCGGCAAATTCTTTTAGTGTAAACAATTTATCACTTACGTATGGAGCTTGGTTCAAAATCAGCATTTTATGCTGCTCCGTCATCGTAAAAATATAAGTAGCCCACATCAATTGTTCTTCCGTTAATGCTGCCGAAGCATGAGAACAAGCTATACCTTTCTGTTGAAGGGCAACTTGTGCATGAACAGAAGCTTCGCTTCCATTTGAAGCGAATACACCTGCAGACTTCACGTTTATTCCATCTATCTCTTTAGCTTTGAGCAACGCTTCTGCCATAGGGCTGCGGCACGTGTTTCCTGTACATACAAATAAGATGTTTTTCAAGATACATCCTCCCTTGCTTTCACTATGTTCGACTATGTTGACATTCCACCCTATTGTATCTCTATTGCTTGCATAAATCCAGTTCGCTTTTCTGGGTATTTTTTATCCATTACCGCTTCATCCATCTCGAAAAAACGACTTCGCTTTCCTTCTTTTATCGCTACAATCCAAAAGAAGCAAAAAAAGACCATAACCTGCATGGTCATGACCCCTTACCAATTTATATATAGTTAAAAAGGTAGTAACAATTTGATGCCAAAAGCTAATAAAATGCTCCCGCCCAGCGCCTCACTATATGAACCAAGCCAGCCTTGTACTCTTCTGCCTAGCAGCAGTCCTAACCAAGTTAATAGCATACTCACTACGCCAAAAACAATAATGGTCAAAAACGTTCTTGCCCCAAAAATACCTAAGCTAAGTCCAACAGAAAAACTATCTAGACTCACGCTGAGCGCAAAAAATAACAGTCCAAAGCCAACTGGTTTGATAAACGGCGTATCGTCATGCTTAAAGGAGGAATAAATCATCTGGGCTCCAAGAATCAGCAATAAAATCCCACCGCCATAGGTAGCAAACATTCCAAGTTTATCAGACAATAGTCGTCCAATAAACATGCCTAACAGTGGCATCCAAATATGAAATACACCGATAACAACACCAATGTAGAAAATTTGGCGAAAGCGTAAACGAATTAACCCCATTCCCAAACCAACTGAGAAAGCATCCATTCCTAAGGCAAACGCCATAATGACTAACGTGATCATTTCACTAATTAACTGAGATACATTCATCTTTACCCTCCTCGGACGTGCTCCTATTTCAAAATATGCACATTCGAAAAGGTTTAGAAGATGAATTTTATTGCTTAATCACATGATGTCCTGCCGCTTTCATTAATCGATTCATAACGGCATGACCGACTCCTTCTTCAGAAAAACTTTCACTAACGATAATATCTACATCACACTCATTAAATGAACGAAGCGACTCGTATAAGTGGCTAGCAACCGTCTCTAAATTTGAACGAGATCCACATGTGATAACCGCATCCGCTTTATACGCATCTTCATGTTCAGATGTCGTTAATACCCCCACTCGCTTACCCTGATCTTTATAGCGATCAATAATAGATTGGAAAAAATCTGAACTGCCGTCAACAATGACAAGCGGTGCATCAGGTGCGTAATGCGTATATTTCATACCTGGAGATTTTGGCGCTTCTTTATCACTTAATAACGCTCGATCTACTTTTACGGGACCAATTACATTTTCCAACTCTTTCTGAGTAATGCCGCCCGGACGTAAAATAATAGGAATCTCTTCGGTACAGTCAAGGACAGTCGACTCTACTCCTACCCCCGTTGCTCCTCCATCCACAACTCCGCTAATACGCCCTTCTAAATCATTCATCACATGATGAGCTAGAGTGGGACTTGGCTTGCCGGAAAGATTTGCACTAGGAGCTGCGATAGGCAAATCCACTTTCTTTAATAATGCGAGGGCTACCGGATGTGATGGCATTCTCACTGCAATGCTGTTTAAACCAGCCGTAACCTTATCTGAAACTCGATCTTTTTTAGGTAATATTACTGTAAGAGGGCCCGGCCAAAAAGCATCAATCACTTTCTCTGCTTTTGAAGGAATCGACTCTACAAATGTATGGAGCTGCTCTTTATCTCCAATATGAACAATAAGAGGGTTATCACTAGGACGTCCTTTCGCTGCAAAAATTTTATCCACAGCTTTATCTGATGTGGCATCTCCTCCTAATCCATACACCGTCTCTGTAGGAAAAGCAACTACTTCGTGATTGCGCAGCAAATCTGCCGCTTCTTCTATCTGTGGATAAATATCTTTTTCGTTCATAAAATTATCCACAACCCATAACTTAGTTTCCATCTTCTTCAACTCCTTTTTCTTTCTATATCTAGGTTTTTTTTACTTTAAAAGTACAATATGTATTAAAAGTAGTAAAATACATGAGTTCATTATATCAATAAACAAGCTTTATCCACAAAATGTGGATAAAGCTTATATTTTTGTGAATAACATTGTGGATACTCCATTAAAATGATTTATCCACATTTTCTTTTAACTAGCTGCATAAAACATCACGTAGACATCCTGAGGGTTTGGTAACTTTTTTAAATAAGAATGTTCTTTTAACAACTCCGGCAGTGCACTGTAAGATGTTTGCTGAAAATTCATCATTTGAAAAAAATGCAGAGAAGATGCCTTATTTGTTAGTAAATATAGTTGCTTCACGCCATGCTTTTGAGCCAGCTGGACGATGCTTTTAAATAGCAGCAGAATATCAGATTGCATTAAAGAAGGTGATACGACAAGGGAGCGGAGAATTCCATCCACACCTTCTTTTTCAAACCCAACTGTTGCTAGCAGCTCGCCTTCTTCATTTTCCATTATGACAAATTGATGAATATGCTCTTCCACGCCAGCTGTGCTAATGCCCGCTTTTTGTAAGAACTGTTGAATTCGGATATAATCATGTTTACTGGCAATTTTTAATTGTTCTCTCATTTTAATCACCTCAACTTGTTTTCTAGTAACAAATCTATGAGATGATTAAAAAAAGTAGAACTGAATTTTATTTTTAATGATTCTATTAATTAAATACTGACGATACCCATTCTACTACAAAAAACTTAACTTCTACAGAATCTTCTTTTGATTGAGAATCAGCTTTTTTCTTAGATGAAACAGACTTTTCAGCTTCTTTACTTTCCTTTTTTTCAACTTTAGCACTTGTTTCTTCCTTTACTGTGCCGATTGTATCTTTTGCAATTGCTTCTTTAGAAGATATTGTTGGTTGAGAAGGTTCCTCAGCTTTCTCCTCAATAGAATCCGATGTAATAGTTGCCGATTGAATTTCTGTTTTCACTGCGGGTTCTTTACTTTCAGCCGATTTGGCATCTGTTTTGTCTGCAGATTTTGATTCAGAAGCGGCTGGTTTCTCTTTTTCTTCCTTTTGCTCTTCTTCAGATGGTTCTGGCGCCTTTACCGCTTCACCGTTTGAGAAATCTAAGAAGCATAAAGGAGGGAATAGTACACACCACCAGTTTGCTCCCTCTCCTTTGCCAAGAGTAATAAGCACGGCTTCATACTCACCTGCTGGATATAAAAACTGACCGTACAACTTAGTAGGAAACTCTACTTTTCCGAATTTAACATGAACAGATTCATTTACGCCTTCTTCTTTTAGCACTTCTTTCGCAATTGTTTCAAGCGCCGGCAAATTTTCTTTAATTGTTTTTCGAGCTACAGTTACAGATGTTAAATCTTTTACCCATTCTGTGATTTGTTCGTTCACGCGGTCACGAATCAGACGTTTTACGTACTGATCTTTTTCACCGTCGCTGTTTGCTAAAATGCGCAGTCGAATTGCCTCGTCTGGAATGACTGCAGGCTGATCTGCCTGCACTTGGTTATGTGTATATATAAGTTGAGCATTTGCTCCAATAATTAATAAAATAAAATAAATGATAGCATATTTCTTCATTTCGGCCACCGCCCTTTCATAGGAACAGTATGGCCGAAAGCAAGATATCTTAAACTAGTAATTTAGTAAAAAAATGCATGATTTTCAAAAATCAAAGGGAAAATCATTCCCTCTGATTTTTTTAGTGCTCACGAAGTTGTGCAAATACCATTCGATCTTTTCCATTAATATCATATACACATTCTACAAAAGCTGTCGGAAACGTTTTTTGCAGCATCTCAGCTACATCTTTTGTCTGTCCGGCCCCGACTTCAAATCCAATAATAGTATTTGGCTTCGTCACGTATGGCAGCTCTTCCATAAAACGTCGATAAAAATCCAGGCCATCTTTTCCCCCAAAAAGAGCTCGATTTGGCTCATGATCTTTTACCACTGTGGACAACTCATCATCTGCTGGAATATAAGGTGGATTAGACACAATCACATCAAATTTCTGCTTCGATGATAGAAATGGTTGTAATAGATCTCCCTGTATAAACTTGACATCAGCATCTAGATTTTGAGCATTTTCCTTGGCTACATTTAGAGATTCCGTAGCTATATCTGTTGCTATAACATCTACTCTGTTAAGTTCGAGGGCCAAAGTGATAGCAATTGCCCCACTTCCCGTTCCAATATCTACAAGCTCAATAGGCTGGTGTTGAAATTCTTTTTTTATTCGAGAAATCATTCCGTATACCAGCTCTTCCGTTTCGGGTCTTGGAATTAATACATGTTCGTTTACAATAAATGAACGCCCGTAAAATTCTTCTGTCCCGATGAGATATTGTACAGGCATCCCTGCTTTATGAGCATGGACATCTTGTTCAAATCTTTTTAGAATTTCTTCTTCTAGTTCTTCCTGCAAAGAACCTAGCAAATGAGTTCTCGTCATTTGTAAGTGATGGCGAAGCAAGAGTTCTCCCGCGTTTTCATCTCGCTTTGCCTCTTTCAAAAAAGAAGAAGCCCACTTAAGGGCTTCAAATACTTTCATTAGTTCGAATCTTCCATTCGGCGCGCTTGGTCTTCCATTACTAATGCATCGATAATTTCATCAAGCTTGCCTTCTAAGATTTGATCTAACTTTTGAATCGTCAGACCAATACGATGGTCCGTTACGCGATTTTGCGGGAAGTTATACGTACGGATACGCTCAGAGCGATCTCCTGATCCAACTGCTTGTTTGCGCGTTGCATCGTACTCTGCTTGTGCTTCTCGCTGGAACTTATCGTACACGCGAGCACGCAATACTTTCATTGCTTTTTCTTTATTTTTAATCTGAGACTTTTCATCTTGACATGATACCACTGTATTTGTTGGTAAATGCGTTAAACGAACGGCTGACATCGTCGTATTAACACTTTGACCTCCAGGTCCACTTGAAGCAAATGTATCTACACGGATATCTTTTTCATGAATGTCCACTTCGACTTCTTCTGCTTCAGGAAGACATGCTACCGTTGCTGTAGATGTATGAATACGACCGCCTGATTCCGTTTCAGGAACGCGTTGAACACGGTGTGCACCGTTTTCAAATTTCATCTTTGAGTACGCACCTTTACCGTTAATCATAAAGATGATTTCTTTATAACCGCCTACTCCAGTAGTCGTTGCTTCCATTACTTCTGTTTTCCAGCCTTGTGATTCAGCAAAGCGCGAATACATGCGGTACAAGTTAGCTGCAAATAATGCTGCTTCATCTCCACCAGCCGCTCCACGAACCTCCATGATTACGTTTTTATCATCGTTTGGATCTTTTGGAATTAATAAAATACGTAGCTTTTCAACTAGCTCTTCTTGCTGCGTTTCTAACTCGGCAATTTCTTCTTTTACCATGTCACGCATATCTGCATCAAGCTTATCTTCAAGCATCGTTTTCGCTTCTGATAACTGCTCTTTTACATCTTTGTATTCCTGATAAGCGGCTACCGTTTGTTGTATATCTGATTGTTCCTTCGAATATTCTCTCAACTTAGAGGGGTTGTTTACGATCTCAGGGTCACTCAGAAGTTCGTTTAACTTCTCATAGCGCGCCTCTACCGCTTCTAAACGATCAAACACGTCATTCACCTCATTCTTTATCCATAACATTGTAATTATAGTATAGCTTTAAAATAGAGTCAAAACCTTGTTAATACACGTATATGAACAAAAAAACAGAACTGCGCGTTCTGTTTTTATCATCATAAAATTCTTGCTTTATTTTTCGACCATTTCGCTTGAGTCCACAGACACAGCTTGTCCTTTGGACTTTTGCACAACGTGGCAATGACGACATCTTGGTTCGTAAGATTCAGACGCACCGACTAAAATGATAGGGTCGTCATAAGAAGCAGGCTCACCGTTAATCAAACGCTGCGTACGACTCGCAGGAGAGCCACATGAAGCGCACACGGCCTGTAGCTTTGTTACCGATTCTGCAATGGCCATTAACTGCGGCATTTGTCCAAAAGGTTCACCTTTGAAGTCTTGGTCTAACCCTGCTACGATCACACGAAAGCCTTGATCTGCTAAAGATTGAACAATTTCTAAAATATCTGTGTCAAAAAACTGTACTTCGTCTATCGCTACTACGTCTGTCTCTTCATTTACTCGCTTTAAAATATCGCGCGATGCCGAGATTGAATAAGCCATAACAGATGTACCATTATGTGAAACGACAGCTTCTTCGCTATATCGATTATCAATTGCAGGCTTGAACACTTGTGCTTTTTGTTTAGCAAACTGCGTACGGCGCACACGTCGAATCAACTCTTCTGATTTCCCTGAAAACATACTGCCACAAATTACTTCTATCCAACCGCTTTGTTTCATTACGTACACCACTGCGGGACTCTCCCTTCTTCTCGTTCCGTTTCTGAGCGAACCGCTACTAACTTAATCTACGTCTTCTATGTAGATCTTATTCTTATGATAAAGTACCCACTTTTTTATCAAGCAGACACTGTTTTTCTACTTTTATAAGCAAAAAAACAGGCAAGAAGTTAAGCTACTTGCCTGTTTGTTTCGACAATGTGATTATTTAAGACCGTATTTTTTGTTGAAGCGATCAACACGGCCACCAGCTTCAGCGAATTTTTGACGACCAGTGTAGAATGGGTGACATTCAGAACAAGTCTCAACGCGGATCTCTTCTTTTACAGAACCACTTTCAAATTCGTTTCCGCAAGTACATTTAACCATAACTGTTTTATAGTTTGGATGAATTCCTGTTTTCATTCGTTTCATCTCCTTCCGCCCTGAATCATTCTGAAACAGAGTTTATTGATAAAGATAGTGATGAAATAATAACTATTTCACTGTGTACTTTATCAACACACATGATGAAATTATAACAAGGGTTGTATGCTTTTGCAACCACATGTTTTATAACTTATCGTTTATTTGCTAGAAGCGTTTTTTTCTCTTCCGTTAACATCGAGAAGAACTCTTCATTTGTCTTTGTTTGACGTAAACGTTTTAAGAATTTTTCTGCAAAATCAGGAGCATCTGCCATTGATTTACGAATTGCCCATAAGTGGTCTAAATGCTCTTTTGGAATTAACAGCTCTTCTTTACGTGTGCCTGAGCGACGAATGTCAATCGCAGGGAAGATACGTTTTTCAGCTAGTGAACGATCTAGATGCAGCTCCATGTTACCTGTACCTTTAAATTCTTCATAAATAACATCATCCATACGAGAGCCTGTATCAATTAAGGCTGTTGCTAGAATGGTTAAGCTGCCTCCATCTTCAATGTTACGAGCAGCTCCAAAGAATCGTTTTGGACGGTGAAAAGCAGCCGGGTCAATACCCCCTGATAGTGTACGACCGCTCGGTGGAATAACTAAGTTATAAGCACGAGCAAGCCTTGTAATGCTATCCATCAAAATGACAACATCTTTTTTGTGTTCGACTAATCTCATCGCACGTTCAAGGACAAGTTCCGCTACTTTAATGTGGTTTTCTGGCACTTCGTCAAATGTAGAACTGACAACATCACCGTCAACCGAACGCTCAATGTCCGTCACTTCCTCAGGACGCTCATCAATAAGAAGGACAATCAATTCTGCATCAGGATGATTCGTTGTAATGCTATTGGCAATTTCTTTTAACAGCATCGTTTTACCTGCCTTTGGCGGCGCAACAATTAGTCCCCTTTGCCCAAATCCAATTGGTGAAATCAAGTCAATAATACGCGTAGAGAAACTTCTTGGCTGAGTTTCCAGCAGCATTTGCTCATTTGGATAAATCGGGGTTAGTGCTGGAAAATGTACGCGTTCTTTTGACGTTTCTGGGTCTTCTCCGTTTACTGCTTCTACATGTAATAATCCGTAGTAGCGCTCATTTTCTTTTGGAGGACGAACTTTCCCCGATACCTTGTCTCCATTACGCAGATCGAAGCGACGAATTTGTGAAGCTGAGATATAAATATCTTCTGAACTCGGTGAATAGTTAATTGGTCGTAAGAAACCGAATCCTTCTGACTGAATAATTTCAAGAACGCCTTCCATAAATAAAAGCCCATCTTGTTCAGCTTGAGCCTTTAAAATAGCAAAGACAAGTTCTTTTTTCGTTAATTTACTATAGTACGAAACTTTATACTCACGAGCATGTTCATATAGCTCTTTTAATTTCATATTTTCTAAACTGGATAATGTTAAGTTCATTAGGACACCACGCTTTATAATGAATAATTTTTAACCGTTCCTCCCATATTAAATTCAAATATAAAATTGAGAGATGATATGGATGGAATAAATCTGTGAAAATGGAGAATATAACCTTTGAAGTATAATAAGTAGAATCAATTGATTAACTATACACTTTTAGAAGAATAATTCCGACATAAAACCATTTATATTATCTTGATAAATTTAACGTAGCAATTTATATTCTAACCTTTTTCTATCTTTTTAATCAATCTTTTTTTACTTTAGAAGATGAATAAAAAAAAGGAAATTTAATAGCTTACGAGGAGCGAGGAAAACCTTTTCATAATTTCACATTAAAGGAAATAAACTGGACGTTAAAATAAGAAGTGAAATTTATCTTTTAGCTTCCCTTTCTATCTATTTACCCTATTCATAAATATATAAGCTACACAGACATAGAAGAACCCTCCTACGCCTGTGTAGCTTATTAAAAAGCTCTTTTCTAGACTTTGATTTCATGACTGTGGCACCGATTTGCCTCTATGAATTTTGAAATTGCTCAATTTCCTCTTGAGTCATCTCTTCACGCCAAATCATTGCCCCTAACTCCGATAGCTTGTCTACTAAATGACTGTAACCTCGGTCAATGTGCTCTAAACCCGTTACCTCTGTAATCCCTTTGGCCATTAAGCCAGCGGTTACGAGAGCTGCTCCTGCTCGTAAGTCCGACGCTTTCACACGCGCACCTTGTAAGTGAATGGGACCATTAATAATAGCAGAACGTCCTTCTACCTTAACAGATGCATTCATTCGTCTCAGCTCATCAATATGCTTAAACCTTGCACCGTAAATTGTATCCGTCACAACGCTTGTACCAGACGCTCTTGTTAGAAGCGTCGTAAATGGTTGCTGTAAATCAGTTGGAAAACCTGGATATACTAGCGTCTTAATATCTACGGGCTTCAATAGCTGACGAGTCGCTACAAGAATCTGATCTGAGCTTGTTTCGATATGAATACCCATCTCACGCATTTTAGCCGTTAATGACTCCAAATGCTGAGGGATAACGTTGTCGACAACAACTTCTTTTCCCATACTCGCTCCCATGATCATATATGTGCCTGCTTCAATTCGGTCTGGAATGATGGAATGACGGCATCCTTTTAATTGATCTACTCCATCAATTCGAATAACATCCGTACCTGCACCTTTAATACGGGCACCCATACTTGTCAGTAACGTAGCTACATCAATAATTTCAGGCTCTTTAGCAGCATTCTCAATAACGGTACGCCCTTTTGCTCTTACAGCAGCGAGCATAATATTGATTGTTGCTCCTACGCTAACAACGTCTAAATAAATTCGAGCACCAATCAGTTCCTCAGCTCGAATGTAAATAGCTCCTTGCTCATTTGTTACTTTAGCGCCAAGAGCTTCAAAGCCTTTAATGTGCTGATCGATTGGTCTAGGACCAAGATAACAGCCTCCTGGAAGCCCAACTACCGCTTTTTTAAAGCGTCCTAACATCGCCCCCATTAAATAATAAGAAGCGCGTAATTTTTTTACTTTTCCGTTCGGTAAAGGCATTGCAACCATTCCGGATGGATCTACTGTTAATTCGTCGTTATCAATGGTTACTTTCCCACCAATTTCTTCAACTAAATCCCCTAATAACTGCACGTCTGAAATATCGGGCAGACCTTCAATTGTAACAGGTGACTCGGCTAAAATTGTTGCTGGAATAAGCGCAACGGCACTATTTTTAGCACCACTGACGCGGACGGATCCACTTAAGGTAAAGCCACCTTGTATTTTTAACTTTTCCATTTATAGCTCCCTTCTAGTGAAAGAAAGTTTCTCACCTAGTAATTGAGGAAAATTTTGGTACAAAGAATACCTAAAAGAATGGTTATTTTTCCTATTACCTACTAGTGTACACGAAAATGAAAAAATCATGTATAGTTTCGACAAGATAAAAGAAAAATATGGCATTCACCTGTCAGGATGGTAAATGCCACACAAATTTATACATGTTTAGACATTTCGTTTTTCCCAATCCGCTAAAAATTGGTCAATTCCTGCATTTGTTAACGGATGTTTGAACAATTGCATTAAAACTTTGTAAGGAATTGTCGCAATATGTGCTCCATTTTTTGCAGCTTCTGTTACGTGCATCGGATGACGAATAGATGCTGCAATAATTTCTGATGGAATGTCATGAATTGCAAAAATATCTGCAATATCTGAGATTAAATCGAGGCCATTAAAACCAATATCGTCTAATCTTCCTAAGAAAGGCGATACGTAAGTAGCACCTGCTCTTGCTGCCATTAACGCTTGGTTAGCTGAGAAAATAAGCGTAACGTTTGTCTTAATACCTAAACTAGTAAATTCTTTTACTGCTTTTAAGCCATCTGGAGTCATCGGTACCTTGATTGTAATATTCGGCGCAATCGCAGCAAGCTCTTGTCCTTCTCGAATCATGCCTTCTGCATCAAGCGCAATTACTTCTGCACTTACAGACCCTTCAACGAACTCTGTAATTTCACGAAGACGATCTTCAAATGTGATGTTCTCTTTAGCTACTAAACTAGGATTTGTTGTAACCCCCGCTAACAAACCTAATGAATGCGCTTCCTTAATCTCGTCTAAATTAGCCGTATCAATAAAAAACTTCATGAATGCCATCCCCCTGTGTTATGTATTCAGAATGATAAGAAAATTATAGTAAAAATAAAACCGCCTTACAATAAAAATAAGACGGTTTTATTTTTCAGACTCAACTAACCGCAAACAGGTAATCCGAAGATTTCAAATTATGCTTTGTTAGAAGAACCGAATTCACGCATTTTACCTTGAACCGTTTCTTTGATTGCTTCGCGAGCAGGTCCTAAGTATTTACGTGGATCATATTGTTCAGGTTGCGCAGCTAATACTTCACGAACAGCTTTAGCTGAAGCAATTTGGTTTTCAGTGTTTACGTTGATTTTAGCAGTACCTAAAGAAACTGATTTTTGGATATCTTTTGTTGGAATACCAGTTCCACCATGTAAAACTAATGGTAAGCCTGTACGATCTCCGATTTCTTTCATTTCAGCAAAACCTAGGTTTGGTTCACCTTTGTATGGTCCGTGAACTGATCCTAATGCTGGAGCTAAGCAATCGATACCTGTACGGTTAACAAGTTCTTCACACTCGTTAGCATCTGCATAGATAACGCCCTCAGCAATAACGTCGTCTTCTTGTCCACCAACAGTTCCTAGTTCTGCTTCTACAGATACTCCGTGGAAGTGAGCTAGTTCAACTACTTTAGAAGTAATTGCAATGTTTTCTTCAAATGGGTGGTGAGAAGCATCGATCATTACAGAAGTGAATCCAGCATGGATTGCTTTTGCACATGATTCAAAGCTTGAACCGTGGTCTAAGTGAATTGCAACTGGTACTTGAACGTCGTAATCTTCGATTAGAGCTTCAACCATTGCTACAACAGTTTTGAAACCGCCCATGTAGCGTGCTGCACCTTCAGATACACCAAGAATAACTGGAGAGTTTTCTTCTTTTGCTGCTTGAAGAATAGCTTGAGTAAACTCTAAGTTATTTAAGTTAAATTGACCTACTGCATAGCCTTGTTCTTTTGCTGTAATAAGCATTTCTTTCATTGATACTAAAGGCATATTGAAATCCTCCTTAAAATCAACCTTAGATTAGATGCTAACCAAAAGGCACACTCAAATAGTATGCTCTTGAATTGAGTGTTTCATGTAGAAACAACGCGCATCTTTACATAATAGATTGTCGAATTATGAATACAGTAATTAGGATACCAACTAACAATGAAAACAGCAACATTTTTAGGCTGATATTCAAAATTTGTTAGTATGAAAGCCCTATCAAAACCTTAATTCGACTTTACTGGTATATATTCCCTAACAACTTTTCGGATTTCATCAATATCAAACGGTTTTGCAAAGTGTGTTAATGCTCCTAAATCTTTTGCTTCTTGAATCATATCCAATTCACCATAAGCGGTCATAATGATGACTTTAATCGTTTCATCGTGCTGCTTTAACCTTTTTAAAATTTCAATTCCATCCATTCCTGGAATTTTCATATCTAATAAGACAAGATCCGGTGCTTGCTCTTTTGTAATGTCAATCGCCTGGAAGCCGTTCGCCGCTTGAAATGTCGTATAGCCTTCTTTTTGCAGCACTTCCGTTAATAAAATACGTATACCATACTGATCATCAACAATTAAAATTTTCTCTGCCAATATAATCCCACCTTTTATATTCCTCTTATACAGACAAAACTAACATATGTATTTCGCCTTTAAAACAAAAATCCCTGCTAATTAGAGAAATTGTTACAAAACATAGCTTTTTTTGTCGTCCATCCAACTTCATTGCACTTTACTTTCATTGTAGCTCATTTCAAGATAGAATACAGATAGCTTTTTTCGTTATAATGTGTAGATAGACGGCTTTAGCCGCTTAAATCGAAGGGAGATTCTATGCTTAAAATTTTCACAACTCAACTTTCAGGCTTTTTTAAACGAATTGAAGAACAAGAAGAATTCCAATTTGAAGATGCTGCGCGTATTTTAGCCCAGGCCTCTGTCGGAGAAGGATTTATTTATATTTATGGTGTAGAAGAAATGCACGCCATTACGCTGGAAGCACTAAGCAGTGCAGAACCTTTAAGTCAGGCAAAAGCTTTACCTTTACATGAACTGGATCAGCTGACTAGCGTTGATCGCGTACTGCTTGTCTCTCGATTCTCAACAGATAATAAAGCAGTGGAAATAGCTGAACGTTTAAAGAAACGGGATATTCCATTTGTTAGCATTGCTGCTGTTCCTAAAGAGATAGCCGAACCTTCTTTAACAGCACTCGCAGATGCACATATTGATACAAAATTGTTAAAGCCGCTTATTCCTGGAGAAGACGGCTCACGATTTGGTTTTCCAGCAATGATGGTCGCTTTATACGCATACTACGGTTTAACTTTCACATTAAAAGAAATCGTAGAAGAATATAAATAAAAAACACGCTGTCTTTAGACAGCGTGTTTTTTATTTCACTTATTTGTTTTGACTTGATTCCATTGATGCGCGAATAAATTCTTTGAACAATGGTTGTGGTCTAGTTGGACGAGAAGTAAATTCTGGGTGGAATTGTGAAGCCAAGAACCATGGGTGGTCTTTTAGCTCTACAATTTCAATTAAACGGCCGTCTGGGCTTGTACCAGAAAAGATAAAGCCTTTCTCTTCCATTTGTTGACGGTATTCGTTATTAAATTCATAACGATGACGATGACGCTCATATACCACTTCATCTTGATATGCTTCATATGCAAGCGTATCTTCAGACAATTTACAAGGATATAGTCCTAAACGTAGTGTACCGCCTAGGTCTTCTACGTCTTTTTGTTCTGGTAATAAGTCAATAATTGGATAGTTTGTTTCAGGTGCAATTTCTGCTGAATGTGCGCCTTCTAAGCCTAATACATTACGCGCAAACTCAACTGATGCTAGCTGCATACCTAAGCAAATACCTAAGAATGGAACTTTTTGCTCACGTGCATATTGTGTTGCTACAATTTTACCTTCAATTCCACGATCACCAAATCCACCTGGAACTAAGATACCGTCTACATCACCAAGTAAATCTTGAACATTTTCTTTTGTTACAAATTCAGAATTTACCCACTTGATGTTTACATCTGCATCGAATGCATATCCAGCATGTTTCATTGCTTCTACGACAGAAATATAAGCATCTTGAAGCTCTACATACTTACCAACCAATGCAATTTTTGTTGTATTTGAAAGTCCTTTTACTTTCTCAACCAATGCTTTCCACTCAGTCATTTCTGCTTCTTTGCAATCTAATTTCAAGTGATCGCATGTGATTTGATCTAGGTGCTGCTCTTGTAGAGATAGTGGAATTTCATATAATGTTTCAGCGTCTGCACACTCAATAACCGCTTTTGGATCAATGTCGCAGAATAAAGCTAGCTTGTCTTTCATATCTTCAGAAATTGGCATTTCTGTACGAACAACGATAACATTTGGCTGAATACCTAAGCTACGTAACTCTTTTACACTATGCTGTGTTGGTTTTGTTTTCATTTCACCAGCAGCTTTTAAATATGGCACAAGTGTACAGTGGATATACATAACATTGTCACGGCCAATATCACTTTTGATTTGACGAATAGCTTCTAGGAAAGGAAGTGACTCAATATCTCCTACCGTTCCGCCGATTTCAGTAATAACAACGTCCGCATTTGTTTCTTTACCTGCACGGAAAACGCGTTCTTTAATTTCATTTGTGATGTGCGGAATAACCTGAACTGTTCCGCCTAAATAATCACCGCGACGCTCTTTTTTCAATACGGTTGAATATACTTTACCTGTTGTTACGTTGCTGTAGCGATTTAAGTTGATATCGATAAAACGCTCATAGTGACCTAAGTCTAAGTCTGTTTCCGCGCCGTCATCCGTTACGAATACCTCACCGTGCTGGTATGGACTCATTGTTCCTGGGTCTACGTTAATGTACGGATCAAACTTTTGAATCGTTACGTTCAATCCACGGTTTTTTAATAAACGGCCTAAAGAAGCTGCTGTAATCCCTTTTCCTAGAGATGATACAACACCGCCTGTTACGAAAATATACTTTGTCATCTATACTTCCCCCTCTAAATAATTTGAACTGTACAATATTAAAAGTTTTCACATAAACAATCACAATTCATTCATTGTGCATGCGAAATTATAAGAAACCTTATGAATGTGAAACGTTCAAGAACCAAAAGAAAGTTTCTATCAAGGATTTATAAGAACCTATCGGGGTGTAAAACATGGATAGATAAAATAAAAAAATTGCTCCCAATACCAAAACTGGATTGGGAGCAATAGTCTATTTTAAATAAAAACTTTTTAAATGCTTGTTTAAAGAGCCCAAAAAAGATTCTACCTACTTCGCTTGAAAAAGTCAAGAAGGATTATTTTTCTTTTTCGTCCTCATAATCTTCTTCTTCATCTTCTTCATCATCGTCTAGATCATCTTCTAAATCGTCAAAGTCGTCTTCTGCAAGGTCATCTTCATCTTCTTCTAGCTCGTCAATATCTTCAAAATCTTCTTCTTCGTCTAGATCATCAACATCTTCATAATCTAAATCTTCTTCTAGATCATCAAAATCTTCAACTTCTTCAACAACAGCTTTTTTCGCTTTTTTCTTTTTAGGTTTTGCAACCGGAATAACTTCTTCTTCAGCTTGGTCAAAAGGATACCATCCACGAAGACCCCAGTGGTTGTCCCCTACTGTTAAAAAGCGACCATCAATATTAATATCTGTATAAAACTGAGCTAATCTCGTTTTTAATTCTTGATCTGACATTTCAGCTGCTGCTTTAATTTCAGCAATAATTTCTTGGAATGACATTGCTTGACGATCTGTTTTTTCTTCTAGAAGCGCATAAGCAATCTCAATCATCGACATTTCTTTTAAATCCGTTTTTGAGTACTGTGCTAAACTCAAATCTGGCACATCCTTTCTATGGCTATGTATATCGAAAATCTATTAAATCAATTCATCATATGTGTAAATGATGGAAACGAATAAATACATACCATTCATTATAAACAAATTCAATACATTTATGCTAGCCTCGTTTCTAAAATTCTCGAGAATTTCGCATAAAACAACGAAAAAATAGACATTTTATTACTATAATACATTCTACTTAATACGCCAACAGCACCCTTTAATCAAAAGGGATTCACCATCAGTTATTCTGACTCCGTTGAGGTTAGGTCTATAAAAGCCGAGAGGACCAACACACGGTCATCTCGGCTTTTAATATATCACTATATACTAACGATACATTATTACATATTTCGGCGATATTGCCCACCGCATTCATATAAAGCTCGCGTAATTTCTCCTAAGCTGGCTACTTTAACGGTCTCCATTAACTCTTTGAAAATGTTCTCTCCTTCTGTTGCAGCTTTCTTTAACCTTTTCAGCGCATCTTCTCTTTTTTCTTCATGCTGCTGTTGAAACTTCTGAAGCTGATTAATTTGGTGATTTTTTTCTTCTTTTGATGCGCGGGCTAACTGCATGTCATCAACTGAGGAGCTCTCCTCTTCATTTGGATTAATATACGTATTTACTCCTATAATAGGTAAAGCTCCCGTATGTTTTTGCATCTCATATTCCATCGATTCATCTTGAATCTTACCTCGCTGATACTGCATTTCCATCGCACCTAAAACTCCGCCTCTATCATTTAAGCGTTGGAACTCAGCCAATACCGCTTCTTCTACCAAGTCTGTTAGTTCATCAATAATAAAAGAGCCCTGTAGTGGATTTTCGTTTTTAGTTAATCCATGCTCTTTTGTAATGATTAATTGAATGGCCATCGCTCTTCGTACAGATTCCTCTGTCGGTGTTGTAATTGCTTCATCATACGCATTGGTATGAAGGGAGTTGCAATTGTCATGAAGAGCCATTAAGGCTTGCAGCGTCGTACGTATATCATTAAAATTAATTTCCTGTGCATGAAGCGATCGGCCGGATGTTTGAATATGATACTTAAGCTTTTGACTGCGTTCATTCGCGCCGTATTTATCACGCATCACAATTGCCCAGATCCTTCTCGCTACACGTCCAATAACCGTGTATTCAGGATCAAGTCCATTACTAAAGAAAAAAGATAAATTAGGAGCAAAATCATCAATGTGCATACCTCGGCTCAAGTAATATTCCACGTACGTAAAACCGTTGGCTAATGTAAACGCTAGCTGAGAAATTGGGTTCGCCCCTGCTTCAGCAATATGATAGCCTGAAATAGACACAGAATAATAGTTGCGCACTTTCTCGTCAATAAAGTACTGCTGAATATCTCCCATCATTTTTAATGCAAATTCTGTGGAAAAAATACACGTATTTTGGCCTTGATCTTCTTTTAAAATATCCGCTTGAACGGTTCCTCTCACTTGTTTCAACGTACCCGATTTTACGTCCTCGTATTCCTCTTCTTTTAAAGGACGCTTTAATTCCGCTTCCTTTTTTTCCACCTGCTGACTGATAGCTGTATTCATAAACATAGCTAGTAATATTGGAGCCGGCCCATTGATCGTCATCGAAACGGAAGTCGAAGGATGGCAAAGATCAAATCCCTTATACAAGAGTTTCATATCATCAAGCGTACAAACATTTACGCCGCTTTCGCCAATTTTTCCGAAGATATCCGGCCTTGGATCAGGATTTTCTCCATAAAGCGTTACAGAATCAAACGCTGTACTTAAACGCTTGGCCTCATCATCTTTTGATAAATAGTGAAAGCGGCGATTGGTTCGTTCTGGTGTTCCTTCGCCTGCAAATTGACGCTTAGGATCTTCACCTTTTCGTTTGAAAGGAAAAACACCTGCTGTATAAGGAAACGCACCTGGCACATTTTCTTTATAAAGAAAACGAAGAACTTCCCCGTATTCTTCAACTTTTGGAAGGGCCACGCGCGGAATACGCAGTCCTGATAGCGTATCAACTTGCAGAGAGGTTTTAATTTCTTTATTTCTTATCTTTGTAATAAGTTCTTCTTGCCGATACTGACTTTTTAATTTAGGCCAGTTTTCCAGCTTTTCAATCGATTCAGCCGTTAGCTGTTTTTGATATTTCTCCTTTAGCTGAGTGAGCTCTTGCTTGGCTGTTTCTGTTTCCACTTCTTCCAGAGCACCCTCTAGCTGATAAAATTTACGCGCTGTTTGCACTTGAACATCAGTATTACGGTGATAAGAGCGAACGCTGTTTACAATCTCCTGTAAATATTGCTGTTGATCATTAGGAATGATGGTATATTTCTTTTCACTTACGCGCTCTGATGATTTTTCTACGTGCCAAGACGTATGGCATGTTTGATGCAGATGATTTACAAGATCTTCAAATAAAATATTTGTTCCCCCGTCGTTGAACTGACTCGCAATTGTTCCGTAAATTGGCATCGTAGAGAGATTATTTTCAAACAGCTGATGATTACGCTGATATTGACGCTGCACTTGTTTTTTTGCATCTTCGGAACCTTTTTTTTCAAATTTATTGATTACAATAAAGTCTGCGTAATCAATCATTTCAATCTTTTCTAACTGCGACGGCGCGCCAAATTCGCTTGTCATTACATAAAGAGAGACGTTTGCAATATCTTTAACTTGAGCATCAGCTTGCCCAATGCCGCTTGTTTCGACAATGATAATGTCGAAACCCGCTTTTTTCACGACAGCAATTCCATCTCGAATGGCCGCCGATAGCTCATGTCCAGATGAACGCGTGGCCAAACTTCTCATATACACACGAGGAGAAGCTGCAATGTTCATGCGAATTCGATCCCCAAGAAGCGCTCCTCCGGTTTTTTGTTTAGTTGGATCAACGGATAAGACAGCTACATGAATATCTGGAATATGTTCAATAAACCTTCTTACTAATTCATCCGTAAGTGAACTTTTCCCCGCTCCTCCTGTTCCTGTGATTCCAATAACCGGTATTTTTTGGTCTGTCTCGCTTTCGATTACACTTTCTCGGATTTCTTCAAGAGCGGCTGCATGCTCTTTTGTGTATTCATAGGCTTCATTTTCAGCACATGTAATAAGCTGGGCAATTAAACGGTCATTAGCCGGCGTTAAGGTACGATCCTTCGGCAGTACAGGGGGATTTGTGTAATAACAATCATCGATCATGAATTGAATCATGCCTTCTAAACCCATTTTTCGTCCATCTTCCGGAGAAAAGATTTTAGAAATGCCGTAATCATGAAGCTCTTGAATCTCACTCGGAATAATTACCCCTCCTCCGCCGCCATAAATTTTAATATGAGAAGCCTGTTGTTCTTGGAGTAAATCGTACATATACTTAAAATATTCTACATGGCCGCCTTGATAAGAAGAAATGGCAATCCCCTGCACATCCTCTTGTATGGAAGCGTTAACAATTTCTTCAACAGATCGGTTATGCCCTAGGTGAATGACTTCTACCCCCTTGGCTTGAAGAATTCGTCTCATAATATTAATGGACGCGTCGTGGCCGTCAAACAGGCTAGAAGCGGTTAAAAAACGAAGCGGTCTTTTGCTTGTATTCAAACTGTCTCCCCCTCACACAGTTGTTGAAATGAAAAATTTTTAAGTAAAAAATCTAACTGCATATTTGTATATTCTTCTAGTGAATAATGCTTTTGCAGCCACCATCTACGAAATGCCCACATCTGACCTTGAACAAATAAATGATGAGCAAACAGCGAAATTTCTTTATCCGTAAGTGCAAATTGATTGTTTTCTACGCAGCCTTCGATAATAACCTTAAACATTTCAACCATATCCAGCTCTTTTTTTAATACATATGGAAGCGCATCTTTAGACAGCGATTTCGCTTCTTGGTACATGACTAATACTTCATCTTGAAGCTCATCCACAACTTTAAAATAGTGCTGAATCGCTTGTTGAAGCTCAGCGATTGTATAACGATCCACTACCATCTCTTCTAATCGTTCTCTCACTTCATCGTAAATATTGTCACATACAAGATATAAAACATCTTCTTTAGATTGAATATATTCGTAAAGTGTACCGATACTGAACCCAGCGGCTTTGGCAATTTCCCTTGTTGTTGTTCGGTGAAAACCTTTTTCCTTAAATAGCGTGACGGCACCTTTAATCATTTGATTACGACGCTCTACAATCAGCTTTTCATCTTTAATGGATGTGAGAACTTCTCTCTTTTTCATTTTTTCACCTCTCCTACAACAAGTGTTTTATTTAGCAAGATACCTAGAAATGACGAGACGCTGAATCTCTTGTGTGCCTTCATAAATTTGCGTGATTTTTGCATCTCTCATAAAACGTTCTACTGGATAATCTTTTGTATAACCGTATCCTCCAAATACTTGAACAGCTTCTGTCGTTACTTTCATTGCTGTATCCCCGGCATATAATTTTGACATGGCTGATTCTTTGCCATACGGCAGCCCTTGGGACTCCAGCCAAGCAGCTTGATAGGTTAACAGTCTTGCAGCTTCTATACTCGTTGCCATGTCAGCTAACTTAAAAGCAATTCCTTGCTGAGAAATAATTGGCTTACCAAATTGCTGACGTTCCTTGGCATAAGCTACGGCCGCATCTAACGCCCCTTGAGCAATTCCTACCGCCTGCGCTGCAATGCCATTTCTGCCGCCATCTAGTGTCATCATCGCAACTTTAAATCCTTCTCCTTCATTTCCTAGCAAATTTTCTTTTGGAACACGGCAGTCCTCGAAAATAATTTCTGTGGTAGGTGAAGAGCGAATGCCCAGTTTCTTTTCTTTTTTACCAACTGAAAATCCCGGCATATCTTTTTCAATAATAAAAGCGCTCGTGCGTTTTTCATTGGGGTCGATGCGAGCAAATACGACGTAAATATCCGCTTCGCCGCCGTTTGTAATAAAGATTTTAGAACCATTTAAAATATAATCTTCTCCGTCTTTTACAGCGAGCGTTCTCATTCCTCCTGCATCTGATCCAGCACTCGGTTCGGTTAACCCATAAGCACCTATTTTCTCACCCGTTGCCATAGGTTTCAGGTATTTGTGTTTTTGTTCTTCTGTTCCGAATGTATAGATTGGCCAGCCGGCAAGAGAAGTATGAGCCGACAACGTAACGCCTGTTGATGCACATACTCTAGACAGTTCTTCAACAGCAATGCAATAAGCTAGATAGTCACTGCCAATTCCTCCGTATTGCTCCGGCCATGGAATACCTGTTAATCCTAGATCAGCCATTTGCGTAAAGATTCCTCTGTCAAAACGCTCTTCTTCATCTCGTTCGGCCGCTGTCGGAGCCACTTCGTTTTTGGCAAAGTCCCGCACCATTTTTCGAATCATTTCGTGTTCTTCTGAAAGTTTAAAAAACATGACTATTCCCCCTATAATTGACTGCTAATCACGATACGTTGTATTTCGCTTGTACCTTCGTAGATTTCGCACACTTTGGCGTCACGAAAATACCTCTCTACTGGATAATCTTTCATATAACCGTATCCCCCTAAAACTTGAATTGCGTCCGTCGCTACATTCATAGCCGTTTGGGAAGCAAATAATTTCGCCATTGAGGCTTCTTTTTTACAAGGAAGTTTTTGATCATATAAAAAAGCGGCTCGGTACATTAAAAGCTTTGCTGATTCAACAGATGTTTCCATATCGGCAAGCTTAAAAGCAATTCCCTGCTGAGATAAAATCGGTTTTCCGAATTGATATCGTTCATTTGCATAGTTTTTAGCTGCCGTTAACGCACCTTCAGCAATTCCTACCGCCTGAGCAGCAATACCAATTCTTCCGGCATTTAAATTAGCCATAGCAATTCGAAAACCTTCACCTTCTTCTCCGAGACGATTTTCTACAGGTACCTGCATATTTTCGAAGTGCAGTTGAACCGTGCGGGAACCATGAAGGCCCATCTTATGTTCATCCTTTCCTACCGAAAATCCCTCCATCGTCTTTTCAACGATAAAAGCGCTCATTCCCCTCGACCCGCGTTCTGGGTTCGTTTTTGCAAATACAATATATGTATCTGCTTCTCCGCCGTTTGTAATGAAAAGCTTTGATCCATTTAAGAGGTAGTAGTCTCCTTTTCGTTCCGCTTTCGTTTTTAAGCTTGCGGCATCAGACCCTGCACTAGGTTCTGTTAAGCAAAAAGCCCCTAAATATTCACCTGTCGCCAGTTTTTTTACATACTTTTGTTTTTGATCTTCGGTCCCAAACACGACAATAGGATTCGTACCTACAGAAGTATGAACAGACAAAATGACACCGAGGGCTGGGCTTACTTTTGATATTTCGTGAATAGCAATCATGTACGATATAAAGTCCAGTCCTCCTCCGCCGTACGTTTGAGGAACGGGAATGCCCATTAGGCCAAGATCAGCCATCTGCTTTAATAAATCTCGAGGAAATTCGCCCTTTTCCATGTTTGGTACAGCTGCAGCGACTTCTTTTTCACTAAAATCAGCTACCATCTTTTTAATCATGTGTTGTTCAGACGTAAAAAAGATCATTTCGCCACTCCTTTATGTTTCGTACGTAAAAAATCCTTTTCCTGTTTTTCGACCAAGCCATCCTGCCTTTACATATTTCCTAAGCAATGGACAAGGACGATATTTGTCGTCGCCAAACCCTTTATGGAGCGTTTCCATAATAAACAAGCATGTATCGAGCCCGATGAAATCTGCTAGTGTCAATGGTCCCATTGGATGGTTCATTCCTAGTTTCATGACTTGATCAATATCCTCTTCGTTTGCTACACCTTCATAGAGCGTAAACACAGCTTCGTTAATCATTGGCATTAAAATTCGATTTGAAACAAACCCGGGAAAATCATGAACTTCCACTGGGGTTTTATTTAATTTTTTCGTTGTTTCATAGACTGCTTGATACACTTCATCGGTAGTAGCCAGCCCTCTAATAATTTCAACGAGTTTCATCACCGGAACAGGATTCATAAAGTGCATGCCAATTACTTTTTCAGGTCGAGTGGTCACAGCTGCAATTTCAGTAATAGGAAGCGAAGATGTGTTGGTTGCTAAAATAGTATGACTCGGGGCTAACGAATCCAACTCCGCAAAAATGGCTTGTTTGACCTCCATCTTTTCCACAACCGCTTCGACGATTAAATCTGCTTTTTGTGCTGCTGTTATTTCATTTGCCAGGTGAAGGCGCTCCATAATTTCTTCATATTCCTTAGCTGAGAGAGAACCTTTTCCCACCTGTTTTTTTAGACGTTTATCAATACCTTCTATTCCTTTTTGTGTATTTTTTTGATCAACGTCATACAAAGAAACTTGATATCCGCTCGCAGCAAATACTTGTGCAATGCCTGCTCCCATCTGACCTGCTCCAATAACCATAACTGTTTCGATATTCAAGTTGATATCCCCCTTTTACACCTCTACCATGATGGCATCACCTTGGCCGCCGCCGCTGCAAATAGAAGCAATGCCTAGACCGCCGCCTCGTCGTCTTAATTCATGAATGAGCGTGACAACAATACGAGCGCCGCTTGCGCCAATCGGATGTCCAAGTGCCACAGCCCCGCCGTTCACATTTACTTTTTCAGCCGGAAGCCCTGCAATCTCCATACTCATCAACGCTACTGCTGAAAAAGCTTCATTGATTTCAAACAGCGCAATATCGTCTACTGTCTTATTTGTTTTTTGCAGTAGCTTGTTAATAGCAAACCCAGGCGTTTTCGGAAATTCCCTTGGCTCCATCGCAAGAGAAGTATGGTTTATAATCGTAGCCAACGGCTCATAGCCATTTGCTTTTGCCACATCTTCATCCATTAACATGAGTGCAGCTGCTCCGTCATTTACGCTAGGTGCATTTCCTGCTGTAATGGTTCCACTGTGGCCAAATACAGGCCGAAGAGACGAGAGTTTTTCTATCGACGTATCTTTTCTTGGTCCTTCATCTTTTTGAACCGTTATCATTCCTTTTTTAGACGGAATATCAACTGAAATTCTTTCTGCATCCCATCTCCCTTTCTCTTCTGACTCTACCGCTAACTGATGACTGCGAAGCGCCCATTCATCCTGCTTTTCTCGGGAAATATTCATTTCAGAAGCTATTTCATTTCCATACGTACCCATTTGAACCCCTGTAAAGCTACATGTCAAACCGTCATGAACCATCAAATCCGTCACAACACTATCTCCCATACGGAATCCCCATCTTGCTTTTGGAAGAAGATACGGCGCGTTACTCATCGATTCCATTCCACCTGCAATAATTGTTCTTGCTTCTCCTAATCGAATCAGCTGATCAGCAGTTGTAATACTGCGCATGCCCGATGCACAAACTTTATTAATGGTTTCCGTCTCTACTTGCCACGGTAAACCTGCATAATGCATGGCTTGCCTAGAAGGTAGCTGTCCTTGGCCCCCTTGCAGCACGCACCCCATAATAACGGAATCAATTTCTGTACGTCCCTTTGATGCTGCTTGAATCGCTTTCCCGCCTAGTTCTGCCGCTTTTAGTCCGCTTACGCTGCCACCTAATTTTCCAAAAGGTGTTCGAACTGCACTCACAATAACTGTTTTCCCCACTATTGTTTCCTCCCCTTTTTCCTAATCTTTGTCCTTGCTGATTGAACGCTTGCTCAATTTCCTTTCTGTAAAAAGTAGAGATGAATACCATCTCTACTTCTCCTTTATGAAACCTGTTCTTGTACGTGACCATAAATTGACTTTTCAAGCAGTTCTGCTACGTCATACGTATGAACCTTTTCTTCTACTTCTTTTGCTTTTGTTCCGTCACTTAGCATCGTCAAGCAGTACGGACAACCTGAACTGATAATGCTTGGGTTAACGGCTAAGGCTTGTTCCGTGCGCGCTACGTTAATGCGCTGGCCGGTCGTTTCTTCCGTCCACATTAACCCTCCTCCTGCTCCACAGCACATACCATTTTCACGGTTGCGATCCATTTCAATCAAACTAACACCTGGAATCGCTTTCAAAATTTCTCTTGGTGGACTGTATACTTCGTTATATCTTCCTAAATAACAGGAATCATGGAAGGTAATTTTTTCATTAACCGCATGTTTTGGTGTCAGCTTACCTTCTTTCACCAACATAGCTAATAATTCTGTGTGATGATACACTTCTCCTTCAAAACCGAAATCTGGATATTCATTTTTGAAGATATTGTAAGCATGTGGATCAATCGTAACAATTTTTTTGATTTCATTTTTTTCAAATTCAGCGATATTTTTAGAAGCTAACTCTTGGAATAAAAATTCATTGCCCAATCTGCGGGGCGTATCACCAGAATTTTTTTCTTTATTTCCTAAAATCGCAAATGAAACACCAGCTTCATTGAGAAGCTTTGCAAACGATAGAGCGATTTTTTGGCTGCGGTTATCATAAGATCCCATCGAACCTACCCAGAACAAATACTCAAACGTTTCACCCGCTTTACTTACTTCTTTAACAGTCGGAATGTGAACATCTTCTCTTACATGTCGCCATTCTTCACGCTCTTTTCGATTTAATCCCCAAGGGTTTCCTTGACGCTCAATATTCGTCATGGCACGCTGAGCATCCGCGTCCATCTTTCCTTCGGTTAATACTAAAAAACGTCGTAAATCTATGATCTTATCTACATGCTCGTTCATTACGGGACATTGATCTTCACAGTTTCGGCACGTTGTACATGCCCAAATTTCTTCTTCCGTAATGACATCTCCAATTAGGGCAGGATTATATTCCGCTGTTGCTGCGGCTTCTGCTCCGCCTTGGCCCGCCGCCATCATCGCCAGCTGATTTCCTTTTGTTTTAGAGAATGCATACGTAGGAACCCAAGGAGCCTTAGATGTCACAACTGCGCCTTTTTCTGTTAAGTGATCGCGCATCTTCAAAATTAAATCCATTGGAGACAAAATTTTCCCTGTACCCGTCGCCGGACACATATTCGTACATCGACCGCATTCCACACAAGCATATAAATCAATAAGCTGATGCTGTGTAAATTCTTCAATCTTTCCAACCCCAAACGTCTCCTGCGTCTCATCTTCAAAATCAATCTTTTCAAGCTTACCTGGCTTAGAAACACGGTTAAAAAATACGTTAGCCGGTCCAGCCAGTAAATGAGCATGCTTTGATTGAGGAACATATACTAAAAATGTCAATAACACGGCTAAGTGAATCCACCATGAAACATAAAAAATGGAAATAGCGGCAACATCATTGATTCCCTTAAACAAGATGGCAATAGATGACGCAATCGGTTCTGTCCAAGCCGGTTCATGATTATGCCAGATGATTGACATACCGTTTCCAACAAGCACTGAAAGCATAAGCGCTCCAATAAAAATCAGTACTAAACCAGATTTAAACCCTCTTTTTAAACGCACAAGCTTTTCTACATAGCGACGATGAAAAGCCCAGACAACTGCTACTAAAATCAAAAACGTCACAATTTCTTGAAAAAATGTAAAGCCGGGATATAAAGGTCCAAGCGGCAAATGTTTACCTGGAAGCAAACCTTTTATAATGAAGTCTAACGCGCCGAACTGAACTAAAATAAACCCATAAAAAAACATGACGTGCATAATTCCACTTTTTTTATCTTTTAACAGTTTCTTTTGTCCAAATACGTTTACCCAAATTTTTTGCAGCCTTTCTTTTAACCGCTGATCAAATTCCACTTTTTTCCCCAATTGAATATACTCAATGCGTGTGCGAATTAAATATACAAACAAAGAAACAGCGTAAGCGGTTACAATAATAAAAAAGAGAAAATTCACCCACAGCAACCCTGTCATCTCGTCCCCTCCTTGAATAATTTGTTACCTTTCTTTCCTCCTGACGACTAAATTTTCTGATAATATATCTGTTTTCATTGTATATAATGAATGAGCATTCAGTCAATATCTTTTCGTTCTTTTGTTCATATTCTATTTAAACAAGGTGACACTAAGAACAACATAAAATGTATTTACATCGGGAAAAGAGGTGACATGATGAGCGGCATGGTGGTGATTTTACTTTTTATTATTTTTATTGCTTGGCTTGCAATTGACCTTGGCGTTGGAAAGAAAGTATTTTCTCAGGCTGAAAATACTTTTCCAAAACGCCGTGCTTCTCTCTTTTTGTTCGCAGACGGGAATGTCTTATATAAAGATTTATTTCACGAAATAGAAAATGCCTCTTCATTTATCCATTTATCGTTTTACATTGTACAAAATGATGAAATTAGCCAAGAATTTTTAGATTTACTAGTCCAAAAAGCACAACAAAATATTGAAGTCAGATTATTGGTAGACCGTGTGGGAAGCTATAAAATTAAGAAAAACAAAATTGCATTTTTAAAGAAACAAGGTGTTCATTTTGCTTACAGTCGAACGCTACGGTGGCCTTATTTGTTTTATACACTCAACGCACGCAATCACCGTAAAATGGCCGTTATTGATGGGAAAGTTGGCTACATTGGAGGTTTTAATATTGGAAGAGAATATTTAGGACTCGACGCCAAGCTTGGGGTGTGGAAAGATTACCACCTGCGTATGGAAGGTGAAGGTATACAAGACCTTCAAATGCAGCTGTTGAGCGACTGGTATGCTGCTACCGGCTTAGACCTACGTAAAATGGAAAGATACTTTCCACCAACCTCTGAAGGAGACTATGTTATTCAGCTACAGTCGACTGAAGGTTTTTCACTTGAAGAAAGATTTTTATCGATTATCAACCAAGCCAATAGGGAATTGTACATAGGTACTCCTTATTTTATTCCAAGTGAACCTTTGATGAATGCTTTACTGCAAGCTCGTGCACGGGGAGTACAAGTTCATATTTTAATTCCAATGCGTGCAGATCAACCGCTTGTTCATCATGCTGCGTTTGCCTATCTTCCCACACTACTTCAAGCAGGTTGTATGATTTATCAATATTATTACGGCTTTTACCATGCCAAAGTATTAATTGCAGACAATGTTATCTGCGATGTAGGAACAGCTAATTTTGATAAAAGAAGCTTGTTCTTAAACGCTGAAATCAACTGTTTAATCTATGATGCAACATACATTGAAGAAGTAAAGAACAGCTTTAAAGCTTGTATGGGGGAATGCCCAATTTTGTCTTTAGAAGATGTCAAAAACCGAAAATGGAGTGAAAAATTAAAGCAAGGATTTGCAACCTTTATTTCTCCGTTACTTTAATGAACGAAAAGAGGAAGATTTATCATGAAAATTAGATTTGGCTATGTATCACATGCCCTGTCGCTTTGGGACTGCTCACCTGCTAAAACCCTCACGTTTACTAGATGGGAAAAAATGAAAAAAGACGAGAGACTGGATAAGCTTCATCACGTCACAAAACAAAATTTGAATCATACTAAGCGCGCTTTGCATTTTAATATTGCTCATGAAATTATGCTGTATCGATTATCATCTTCTCTTGTCCCTTTAGCTACTCATCCTGAAGTAGATTGGAATTACATTGATGCGTTCCAAGACGATTGGTCAGAGATAGGAGAATTGATTCGGAATCATCAACTGCGCGTGAGTTTTCATCCCAATCAGTTCACATTATTTACAAGCGATAAAAAACATATTACAGACAATGCGGTAAAAGATATGGATTATCACTATAGAATGCTTGAAGCGATGGGAGTAGCCAATCAAGCCCTTATTAATATTCATGTAGGAGGAGCCTATGGCAATAAAGAAAAAGCGATCGGTCGATTTCATGAAAACATTCAAACGCTGCCGCCTGTCATTAAAAAGCGCATGACTCTTGAAAATGATGATAAAACATACACAACTGAAGAAACATTAGCTGTATGCGAAAAAGAGAAAGTCCCTCTCCTTTTTGATTATCACCACCACAAAGCAAATGAAGGAGAAGAACCTCTTGAATTATTGCTCCCTCGTATCTTTGACACGTGGAAACATATCGGGTTAAAACCAAAAGTACATATCTCTTCTCCTAAATCTGAAAAAGAATTTAGAAGTCACTCTGATTATGTCTCAACTGATTTTATCGCACCTTTTTTGCAAATAGCTAAAGATATGGGACAAGATTTTGACGTAATGATTGAAGCAAAGTTAAAAGATAAAGCGCTGCTAAAATTAGTGGAAGATTTAGCATCAATGAGAGGAGTAAAGCGTACGGGAGGCGCCACGCTTGTTTTTTAAATAAAAAAGAGCCAAGAGGCTCTTTTTTTTGTTACATTTTTTCAGGTGCTGAAACACCAATTAGTTTTAAAGAGTTTTGAAGCGTTACTTGAACAGCTTTCACTAGTTCAATACGTGCTTTACTTGTTTCTACATTATCGCTGTCTAATACTTTTTCTGCATTATAGAAGCTATGGAACGTAGAAGCAAGATCAAATACGTAGTTCGTAATGCGGTGCGGAATACGTTTTGTTGCTGCTTCCGCTACGGCCTGAGGGAACTCTCCGATTTTCTTCAGCAGTTCCATTTCTTTTTCTGCACTAATTAATGAAAGGTCAGCGCCAGATGTTGATTGAATCCCCATCTCTTCACCTTGACGAAGAATACTGCAAATACGGGCATGAGCATATTGCGCGTAGTATACAGGATTTTCATTAGATTGAGAAACAGCTAAATCTAAATCAAAGTCTAAATGTGTATCCGCACTTCTCATCGCAAAGAAGTAGCGAGTTGCATCAAGACCTACCTCTTCTACTAGGTCACGCATTGTTACTGCTTTACCTGTACGTTTGCTCATCTTCATTTTTTCGCCATTTTGATACAGTTGAACCATTTGAATAATTTCTACTTCCAGCGTATCTTTTTCATAACCAAGCGCTTGAATCGCCGCTTTCATACGAGGAATATATCCATGGTGGTCGGCTCCCCAAATGTTAATTAGCTTATCAAATCCGCGTTGAATTTTGTCTTGGTGATACGCAATATCTGGTGTTAAGTACGTAAACGAACCGTCATTTTTAATTAACACACGGTCTTTATCATCACCAAATGTCGTAGAACGGAACCACGTAGCACCTTCTTCTTCATATACATGGCCTTGTTTTTTCAGCGTTTCAAGTGCAACTGAGATTTTATCATTTTTATAAAGAGACGTTTCAGAATACCATACGTCAAATTTCACACGGAACTGTTCAAGATCACGCTTTAATTTAGCTAACTCATAATCTAACCCGTATTGACGGAAGAATTCAAAACGCTCTTCTTCAGAAGCATTTACATACTTGTCTCCGTGCTCTTTTGCTAGCTCTTTTCCGATGTTTATAATGTCAGCACCATGATAGCCGTCTGCAGGCATTTCTTTCTCTAAACCAAGAGCCTGCATGTAGCGTGCTTCTACTGAATAAGCCAGGTTATTAATTTGGTTACCAGCATCATTGATATAATATTCACGTGACACATCGTAACCTGCTTTTTCAAGAACATTACATAATGAGTCTCCAACTGCAGCACCGCGGGCATGTCCTAAATGTAAATCCCCTGTCGGATTAGCTGAAACAAATTCAACCTGTACTTTTTGTCCGTTCCCTACGTTTGTTTGACCGTACGCTTCACCAGCTTTTACAATCGTTGGGATAAGCTCTGTTAAATAAGAGTTATTCATATAAAAGTTGATGAATCCAGGGCCTGCAATGTCAATTTTCTCGATAGATGCTTTTGATTTATCGAAGTTTGCTACAAGCTCTTCAGCGATAACACGCGGTGCTTTTTTGGCAATACGAGCTAGCTGCATAGCCATATTGGTAGAATAATCACCATGTGTTTTATCTTTTGGGGTTTCTAATAGAACTTCTGGCAGTTCTGCTTTTTCAGCAAGTCCTGCTTTGACCACAGCATCTTGAATTTCAGCTTTTAATTTTTGCTGCACTTGTTCGACGATGTTCATTTTTTCTCCTCCTTGAATGTAATGGTTAACGCATATTTCCCGGTAGGCTGACCCTGTACTTCTAGATCATACGTTAAAAATAATCGACCCTTTTGAGTCATTTGTTTATATTCAATGTTATGAGCGAATGTTAGTAAATCCATACGTCCATAAGGGCTTATATAAGTTCCTTCGATCTGTACCTTTTTACGAAACGATTGCTTCATTTGAACAGCACCGGTTCGATTAATTGATACTTCATCTTCGCTAATTTTCACCATTGTCCTAATATCTCCGATTTCCTCTTGGCGCTCTGTGTATGTAAGATAAATTTTTGATCCTTTTTCATAATACATACCTTTTGCATTTACCGATGTTGTCTCTTTTCGGTGACCATCGCGGATATCCGTCACAATTTTAACTTCAATGGGTTTCTTGACTTCTGAAGCGTTACTCACAAAAGACACTTCCTTATTAAAATGAATACGTTATAACTTAAATAGTATAAACATTCTAAAGCAAGAATTCAATAATACTTCAAAGGAAATATGATAGATACGCCGAGAATTCACCTTTTTACAGTACGTGACGCATTCACATATTCCAAATAAAAAAGGCAGCCACAGCGGCCGCCTTTTACTTTATTTATTTCTTTTGTACCCAGCCTAAGATCATTTCGCGAATAAGCTTGCTTGCTGTATTAGCTGTTTGTTCAGACGGATCATAAATTGGAGCTACTTCTACTAAATCTCCTCCGACAATGCGAAGATCTGATTTAGCAATTGCGTGAATAGAAGCTAAAAGCTCCTTTGATGTGATACCGCCTGCATCTACTGTTCCTGTACCAGGAGCGTGTGCTGGATCTAATACATCGATATCAATTGTTACATAAACAGGGCGACCTGCAAGTGTTGGTAGAATCTCTTTTAACGGCTCTAAAACTTCAAACTTTGAAATATGCATGCCGTTTTCTTTTGCCCATTGAAATTCTTCTTTCATTCCTGAACGAATACCAAATGAATAAACATTCTCCGGTCCGATTAGTTCAGCAACTTTACGAATTGGAGTGGAATGAGAAAGTGGTTCTCCTTCATACTCTTCACGAAGGTCTGTGTGAGCATCCATATGGATAATGGCTAAATCAGGATATTTTTTATACATAGCTTTCATAACAGGCCAAGAAACCAAATGCTCTCCGCCCATACCTAACGGGAACTTGTCTGCTGCTAAAAGCTGGTCGATATACTCTTCAATCATATTTAAGCTGCGCTGCGGATTTCCAAATGGAAGTGGAATATCTCCTGCATCAAAATATTTTACTTCCTCTAGCTCGCGATCTAAATACGGGCTGTATTCTTCTAATCCAATTGATACTTCACGAATACGAGTTGGGCCAAATCGTGAACCTGGACGATAGCTAACTGTCCAGTCCATTGGCATTCCGTAAAGAACCGCTTCACTTTCTTCAAAAACAGGGTGACTGCCGATAAATACATTACCTGAATAAGCTTCATCAAAACGCATATTTTGTTCCTCCTTCATTATTCATAGAAAAGATGCCAGCCTTAAGCCTCTGGCATCTCACTTGTATGTGATAACTTATTTAATAAGATCTTGCACAAATTTAGGTAAAGCAAATGCGGCTTTGTGCAATTCTTTTGTGTAATATTTTGTATCAATATCGAAGAAACGATCTTCACTTACTTCTAATGGATCATGTTTCTTTGAACCCATTGTAAATGTCCATAAACCGCTTGGGTACGTTGGAATATTTGCTACGTATAGACGTGTAATCGGGAAAATTTCTCTTACATCACGCTGAACATTTGAGATAAGTTCTGGCGTGAACCAAGGGTTGTCCGATTGAGCAACAAAGATACCATCTTCTTTAAGTGCTTTTGAGATACCTGCATAGAATCCTTTTGTAAATAAATTCACAGCTGGACCTACTGGCTCTGTTGAATCCACTAAAATGACATCGTATTCGTTCTCGCTTTTAGCGATGTGCATAAATCCGTCATCTACTTGTACATCAACACGAGGATCTTCTAGTTTACCCGCAATTGAAGGTAAGAATTTTTTTGAGTACTCAATAACTTTTCCATCGATATCAACTAACGTCGCTTTTTTTACGCTTGGGTGTTTTAAGATTTCACGGATTACGCCTCCGTCTCCTCCACCTACAACTAGTACGTTTTCTGGATTTGGATGCGTAAATAACGGTACATGTGCAACCATTTCATGATAAACGAACTCATCTTTTTCTGTTGTCATAACCATACCGTCAAGTAGGAGCATGTTACCAAACTCTTCTGTTTCAACCATGTCTAATTTTTGAAACTCCGTTTGCTCTGTATGTAAAGTGCGATTAATTTTAGCTGTAATACCAAAGTTCTTTGTTTGCTTTTCTGTGAACCATAATTCCATTTCAAAATCTTCCCTTCTATTTTGAGAATTAACCTATGCATAGATTACCCTAACATAATTTATACAAACATGAAAAAAGTATAGATGAATTCAGCAAAAAAGCAAGTAAAATTTTTAGCAATGGAGGTTTAAAACCTCCTTTTCTATTTCATACTGATGATAGATACAAGCTTTAGAATCTACTTGCACCGCTCTTTTAATAGAATTTTGTTGTGTTGAAAACAACATGTATGGTGCATAGTGACACATATTGGTGGTGAATAGAAATGGAAACGGTATTAACCGAACATTTAAAAAAGGCAAGACGCATCTTCCGAATTCTTCTCGTCCTTGGTATATTAGCGGGGGCTTTATTGTTGTTTGCCTACATAAGCATCTTTCTCTACGCCAAAATCGCTGGCCCCCCTCCGCTAAACGTTTCTCAAACAGCTGTTTTCTACTCAGCAAACGGTAAAGTTCTTGATGAAGTTCACAATGGACAAAAGCGCTACTGGGTTTCACTTAATCAAATTTCACCTTACGTAAAAGATGCGACTTTAGCCGTTGAAGATAAGCGCTTCTATGAGCATCACGGCTTTGATATGCATCGAATCGCCGGAGCAATTGTAGCTGATATAAAAGCTATGGGAAAAGTACAAGGTGCGAGTACTATTACTCAGCAGTATGCACGAAACTTGTTTTTAGAGCACGACAAAACGTGGACTCGAAAGCTTCAAGAAGCTCTGTATACGATTCGGTTAGAAATGAATTATAGCAAAGACCAAATTCTAGAAGGCTACATGAATACGATTTACTACGGCCATGGAGCTTATGGAATTGAAGCGGCAGCTAGGCTGTACTTTGATAAGCACGCCAAAAATTTGACGTTAAGTGAAGCGAGTATGTTAGCAGGTATTCCAAAAGGCCCTAGCTACTACTCTCCTCTTATTCATCAAGAAAATGCAAAAAAACGACAAAATATCATTTTATCTCTCATGAAAGAGGATGGAATTATTACAGCTAAGCAAGCAACAAAAGCGCTTGTAACACCTCTAGCATTCGCAAAGCCTGCCGAAAAAGACCCTAATAAAGAAGATGCTTCTTACTTTATGGATGCAGCGCTAGCAGAATTAAAGCAAGATTTAGGCATTGATGAAACCATGATTTATACAAATGGACTTCGCGTTTATACAACGCTGGATGAAAAGATGCAGCGAACGGCAGAAGAAAAAATGAAGGATGTAATCAGCAGCTCTTCAGACGTACAAAGTGCATTTGTTGCCATGAATCCTAAAAATGGACAAGTGAAAGCTCTTATTGGTGGAAGAGATTATGAAAAGAGCCCATTTAATCGCGCGACGCAAGCAATAAGACAGCCTGGCTCAACGATGAAGCCATTTTTATACTATGCGGCGTTAAAAGACGGTTTTACTGAATCTACCCCAATGAAAAGTGAAGAAACGACGTTCAAATTAGAAGATGGAGTTTCAACATACACACCTAGTAATTATCACAATTATTATGCAGACGCTCCTATTACAATGGCTCAAGCCATTGCGCTTTCAGACAATATTTATGCAGTAAAAACGCATTTGTTCATTGGGGAAAATCGCTTGATTGAAACAGCCAAAACACTTGGAATATCATCGCCTTTAAAGAAAGTTCCATCTTTAGCTCTTGGAACTTCGCCTGTCAAAGTCATTGATATGGTTAATGCATACGGCATCTTTGCGAATGGTGGAAAAGAAATTCGTCCAACATTTATTAAACGAATTGAAACCCATGACGGAGAAGTTGTCTATCAAGCTCCTTCCGAACGGAAACAAGTCATTGATAAACGCTATGCTTTCCTTACTACGCATCTAATGACAGGCATGTTTAATCAAAAGCTAAATGGCTATACAACCGTCACTGGGAAGCCTATTTCTAAATATGTGTCTCGCCCTTATGCAGGAAAATCTGGCACAACCTCTACGGACAGCTGGATGATTGGCTACTCTCCTCAGCTCGTTTCAGGCGTTTGGGTTGGCTATGATCAAGGGAGAACGATGGACGATGTAGCTGAAAAAGGATACGCCAAAAAGATGTGGGCATTATTCATGGAAGATGCTTTAAAAGGGAAGAAAAAAGAAAAGTTTAAAGCACCAAACGGATTAATGAGCGTAAACATTAATCCTCAAAATGGAAAGTTAGCATCCAAATCATGCCCTGTTCAATATAAAGCTTATTATTTAACTGGAACACAGCCAAAAACATATTGTACTGATCACATCGATCATGCAGCAAAAATGAAGAAAAAAGAGCGTGAAACAGAAGATAAAAAGTTTCACTGGTTCCCAAAATGGTTTGATTAAAAAAGCTTAAGGCCAAGGCCTTAAGCTTTTTTTTAGCATTACGATGTTTGAAGCGCTTCTTTTAAGTCATCATTAGATAACATCCAGATTTCTTCATTATGAGACTTCAAAAACTCACGAAGCAAAGCCTTAGACTTGTTATCCATTTCTTCTACCATAATGCGTCGTTTTAAGGATTTATCCATTTTGTTTACATGTTCAGGAAGTGACTTATAGCCGCGGCGAATTTCACGATCAACGGTCATTTCACATGCTGTCATACCTGCGTAGTAAGGTCCTTCTTGCTTGCGATCAATCGTTACCCACACAAGCCAATATAACTTGCCGTTTGGCACCTCGTCTTTATTCGGTAAAAACTTAATTCCTTTTTCCACTACACTTCTTGCATGCATCGCACCGATATCTACAAATACTTCTTCGTCGCTCGGACAAACAAAAACGGGTGAAATGTTTTCTAAACTTAACGCTCCAACTCCGTAACCGCCGTGGCCATCGGTTGAATCGTCTTTTATGATATTAAATCCTATACTTTTCTTTTTTGGCTGAGTCATAGTAAGCCTCCTCTATTCATTAAATCAGTGGTGCTAATATCTGCTGAAAGATATTCATAACAAACGTTGCTGCTCCGTTTAGAAGCGGCCAGATCACAATGCGATCCAGAGGTGTAATCACAAGAATCAAAAATACAAAAATACCCCAAGACTCATACTGCGTCATTTTGGCTCGCGTAGACGGCGGCACGAGGTCTTCAATCACGCGGTAGCCGTCTAAAGGCGGAAAAGGCAACAAGTTAAATACACCTAGCGTTAGGTTTATTTGAATAAATAATGTAAAAAAACGATAAAGCGCATCGTTGTCCACTGCGGCGTTATTCATCAAATAGTAAATAAGCAAGCCGATAAATGCCAACACCAAGTTGCTAAACGGTCCCGCTATCGATACTAGAATACCAGCTACACGAGGCTTTTTAAAGAAATAGCGATTGACAGGAACCGGCTTCGCCCACCCAAAACCTGCGATAATTAACAAAAGCGTTCCAAATGGATCTAAATGAGCCAGCGGAGAAAGCGTTAGCCTTCCTTGCTTTTTAGCCGTGTGGTCTCCAAATAAATAAGCTACATACGCATGTGCAAACTCATGCAGCGTAAATGCAACAATAAGTGTCATTACCACATAAGGAAGGTCTTGCAATGAAAAAGCTAAAAAATGTTCCACTCTTTATCTCCTTTATTTTAAAATAATTTCTACCTATCACATTTACTAGATGAATCTTTTTTTGCGGTAAGAAGGATACAAGGTTTCTTCAAATATGCCCTGAAAGTTCTCAAACACCAGATATGGGCTTCGTTTAGCCACTTCTAGTTTTTACATTAATATTATTATAAAAAGTATACTACAGATTGTGTCCTTCATCACTATCTCATACTGTCATTTTATTCAGAAAACGGGTACACTAATCATATAATGACTAAAAAGGAGTGTATACATCATGCCAGTTGTAACTGTTAAGATGCTTGAGGGTCGCACAGATGATCAAAAAAGAGCCCTTGTTGAAAAAGTAACGGATGCTGTTGTAGAAACGACAGGTGCTGCACCTGAGAAAGTATCTATTATCATTGAAGAAATGTCTAAAAATCATTACGCTGTAGCGGGCAAGCGCATGAGCGATCAATAACACCTACATATAAAAATGCCATAGGTTGACCTATGGCATTTTTTTAATGAACAGACAGCGTTGCCTGAAGTTTTTCAATGTATTTGTATGCTTCTACAATATCTTCTTCTGTATAGTTTTGCTTACGCTTTAGCGTAAACACTTTTTCTTTTACTTCTTCTTTCGGTAAATTATCGAAATATAAAATCGTAGAGACGAGCTCCAAAAATTTAGAGCTTTGTTCATTCATATCCTTCATACATTCCTGCAAGTGAGGAAGCTCTAAGTCATAGTGACTTAAAAATTCTTCCCCTGCTTCTGTTAATCCGTAGCGATACTGCATGTATCCGCCTTTTTTCTCTTTAATTTCACTTAAAAAGCCCAAGTTACACAGTTCTTCAATTCGAAGCGTTAATTCCTCAGAATAAGGTCCAAAAAAGTGAAAATTATACTTTTCATAAAAAGGAAACTTCAGTTTTTTTCCGATAAATATCATCTTTTGTAACTTTTTTCTGCCAACAACTTCTCCCGCCGCGGAAAATACTTTCACAATCTTTGCGTGATCGTTTAACACAGCCCCTTCAACTCCTATACTATTTAACTCTGATCTCCTTTTAGTAAGTTTATAATTTGATCTTTAACTTTTCGCTTAGACGACAATTGATCAATGAGATCGTGTGGAAAATATAATTTATGATCGGTTCTCTTTTTCCCTGAAATTGCTTCAACAATCTCCGACTGACGTGATAATTCACGCACTTCATTATTTGGCATCAACAGATGAATCGGCAAACGTTCTTCCTCTTCACCCGGTCGATAAAAATCGTATGGTAAGTCGCTTGAAGAATCGACGACTAAATAATAATCTGGATTAATGCCCGCTTTTTTAAATAATGTTGTAAGCTCCATCCACATTTTCATTTGTGAATTTGGATTAAACTCAATGTATTTAAAAAGCTGACGATTCATAAATCTTCGGCATAGATCAGATAAAATCTCATCCTTTTCCTCTTCCCATGCTTGAAAATAAAATAAAATAACGGATTCATCTAATTTCAAATACTCTTTTAGCGATATTTCTTCTTCAAAAATCGAATAAAAATGAGTTGGCTCCTGTTTGAACTCATAGTATTGATGATGGAGTTCTTTCGCACGATGTAAAATTTTTGTCAAGATAACTTCAGCACTTCTTGTAACGGGGTGGAAATACACTTGCCAATACATTTGATAGCGGCTCATAATATAATCTTCAACCGCATGCATACCGCTGTGTTTAATTACGGCTTGGTCTTCTCGTGGACGCATGACACGAAGGATTCTTTCCATATCAAAGTGACCGTAGCTCACTCCTGTGTAATAGGCATCACGCTGCAAATAATCCATGCGATCCGCATCAATTTGGCTGGAAATTAAACTAACGACAAGCTTATTTTCATATGTTTTTGCAATTACTTCAGCCACTTTTTTAGGAAAATCCTTTCCTACTTTCGTCAACACTTGATTTACCTCTGTGTCACCTACAATAATGGCTTGCGTAAATTCTTCGTGGTCTAAGTGAAAGACCTTCTCAAACGAATGAGAAAATGGACCGTGGCCTAAATCATGTAGTAAAGCAGCACAAAGACAAAGGAGACGCTCGTCTTCATTCCATTCAGGGCGTCCTTGAAAACCGTCATCAATAATACGGCGAACAATTTCATAAACACCTAAAGAATGACTAAAACGGCTGTGCTCAGCCCCATGAAACGTTAAGTATGTCGTTCCTAGCTGTCTAATACGACGCAGCCTTTGAAATTCGGCCGTCCCAATTAGCTCCCAAATAACACGATCTCTTACATGGATGTAGCGGTGAACAGGATCTTTAAATACTTTTTCTTCACTGAGTTTTTCATTAGGATATGTCATTTACATACCTCTCTATCTTCACTTTGTTGTTGCTATAATTTTTCGACACTCACTTCCTATTTTCCTATTCAGAATAAAAAATCACCTTGCAAGCAACCAAGGTGATTTACCTAACAAACAAGACGATGCTGTTTGTAAGAAGCTCGTTCGACAAATAAGTAGCAGAAAAGTAGCTATTTATTGTTTCACTATCTATTTTTTTACTTTTTTCTCAATCTTCTCGATTAATTCATCCTCTGTTGGCGCTGCTACAGGACGGTTATTTACAAATGCAAATGACTTTTTACGTCCGGGTCCACAGTAAGACTGGCAACCGATTTGTACTTCAGCTTGTTCATCTATTTTTTTAAGTCGAGGTAACAACGTTTTGACGTTTGTTGCCTGACAATCATCACAAATTCTAAATTCATTTGCCATGTTGACACAATCCTTTCAAAATTGGTTCATCATTTTGTCTAAGGGGTATTTTACCCCTATTTGAAGTCCGATGCAAGTTAAAGAAGGAAGCAAAATCTATCATACTCCTAGAAGAAATGGTATAAAGTATGGATTTTTTGTACATGATGATACTACAAAACATGATTACTATGAGTCATGGAAAATAGAGGAGTGAACAAAGTGAAAGATAGACAAGATGCTTGGACAGAAGAAAACGACTTATTATTAGCTGAAACAGTATTGCGCCATGTCCGCGAAGGAAGTACGCAGCTGAATGCGTTTGAAGAAGTTGGAGATGAATTAAATCGAACTTCAGCAGCATGTGGATTCAGATGGAATGCTGTGGTACGCCACCAGTATGAAAAAGCACTGCAGCTAGCTAAAAAACAGCGAAAACAGCGTATGCGTGCACTTGGACAAGAGCAAGGCAAAAAGAAATTATTATATACGCCACCAGCATCTGTAGAGCATGTGGAACAAATGATGTCTGCACCTACAGCAACATATAGCTTACCTGAAACACACGTAGAAAGAAGCAGCAGTGAGGAGCTTTCAATGGCTGATGTTATTCGCTTCTTGCAAACAATGCCAAATCAAGCGAGCAATTTACAAGCATTGCAAAGCGAAAACAAACGCTTGATGCAAGAAAATGCAGAGTTAGGTAAGAAAAACACAGAGTTGGAAAAACAAATCAAACATCTCGAGGCAAATGCCACTACTATTCAAGAAGACTATGAAACATTAATGCAAATCATGAACCGTGCGCGAAAGTTAGCTCTATTCGATGAAGAAGAACGTTCTTCTACTACATTTAAAATGGATCGTAACGGGAATCTTGAGAAAATGGCTGAATAAGCTACGTGAACGAAGAAAGAGGGATGTCAAACTTGGCTCTTCTTTCTTCTTTTTCTATTTTACAGCCAATGACGCGACGCCTTTATGCTATAATATGTTCGTTTACTGTTTATAAAGGGGTTTGAGATATGCAGCAGAATAGTTTGAAGCTTTTAGCACAGCCCGCTTGGCGTATTATTGATCAATCCAGTCTAGGTCCTCATTTTGATGCCCGTCATTCTTTTGCCATCGATGACACGCTTTGTACAACCGTTGGAAGAGGTGAATCTCCAGCTGTCATGCGCTCATGGGTGCATCACGATACGATTGTGTTAGGCATCCAAGATACAAAGCTCCCTCATTTAGCTGAAGGTGCAGCTTATTTACATGAACAAGGATATAAAACAATCGTCCGCAATTCAGGCGGCCTCGCTGTCGTACTTGATCAGGATGTTCTAAACATTTCTTTAATTTTTCCTGATGCAGAAAAAGGAATTGATATTGATCGTGGGTATGAAGCCATGTTTGATTTGATTAAGGTCATGTTTGCATCTTACGGGACAGCAATTGAAGCGAAGGAAATCGTAGGCTCTTATTGTCCCGGCAGCTTCGATTTAAGCATTCGCAATCAAAAGTTTGCAGGCATTTCACAGCGACGCGTTCGCGGCGGAGTGGCTGTACAAATTTACTTATGCGTTAAAGGAAGCGGTTCTAAACGTGCCTCTCTCATTCAAGAGTTTTACAAAAAAGGTCTCCAAAACACGGAAACTAAATTTTCATACCCAGATATCGAGCCTCACACAATGGCTTCTCTATCTGAACTATTACAGATTGAGTTAACCGTATCTGATGTCATGCTGCTTTTATTGCAAACACTGAATAGTATGAGCTCTTCTCTTGTAAATATGCCTTTAAATGCTACCGAACAAGAGCTGTTTGAGACGCAGCTGCAGCGCATGTATGACCGCAACGAAAAAGCATTAGGTTCATTAGCCGAATAAAAAAAACTCCGCCCTAGGACGGAGTTTTTTATTATAGTGCTTGAGCTGCTGTGATTAAAGCAAGCTTGTACACATCTTCTTCGTTACAACCGCGAGATAGATCGTTTACTGGTTTGTTTAGACCTTGTAAGATTGGACCTACTGCTTCGAAGTTTCCTAGGCGCTGTGCAATTTTGTAACCAATGTTACCTGCTTCAAGGCTTGGGAATACAAATACATTTGCATCTCCTTTAATCACTGAACCCGGTGCTTTCTTTTCAGCTACAGAAGGAACAAATGCTGCGTCGAATTGGAATTCGCCGTCTAACGTTACGCTTGGTGCTAATTCTTTTGCAATTTCTACTGCGTTTGCTACCTTTTCTGTTTCGGGAGATTTTGCTGATCCTTTTGTTGAGAAGCTTAGCATAGCAACACGAGGATCGATGTCGAACATTTCAGCTGTACGAGCACTTTCGATAGCAATTTCAGCTAAATCTTGGCTGTCAGGTGAGATATTGATTGCACAGTCAGCAAATACGTATTTTTGATCGCCACGAACCATAATAAATACGCCAGATGTTTTCTTAACACCTTGTCTTGTTTTGATAATTTGTAGAGCAGGTCGCACTGTGTCTGCTGTAGAATGAGCAGCTCCGCTTACAAGACCGTCAGCTTTATTCATATGAACAAGCATTGTGCCAAAATAGTTTTCATCTAATAAAATTTTGCGAGCATCTTCTTCTGTTGCCTTACCTTTACGACGCTCAACAAACGCTGCTACCATTTCATCAAATTCAGAGTAGCTTTGAGGATCTAGAACCTCAACACCGTCTAATTTTACGTTTAGTTCTGCTGCTTTTGATGCTACAGCGTCTTTGTTTCCAACAACGATAGGCTTTAAGATATTGTCGGCAGCTAAGCGAGAAACAGCGCCTAATACGCGCTCATCTAATCCCTCTGGGAATACGATTGATACATCGCTAGCTGATACTTTTTGTTTTAAACCTGTAAATAAATCACTCAAAGTAAATCCTCCTCGATATGTAAAAAACTTTTCTCATAATAGGATACTCCACTTTTTTTAAAAATCAAAGGCATGTCCTTCAAGAATCCATGATTACGAAAAAGTCTTTTAATTCTTAATTTTCCACTAACATCTAAAATGAAACCTGTTTTTACTTTGCGACAATTGTTTAAAGTTTAGTCACAAAATCACAGGTTTTTCATTCCAGTTCTTCGGACAAACTATGATATAGTAGAATTGGAATTTATCATAATCGGACAATAGGAGTGAAACGAAATGGCAGAAGCAGCACAAACATTAGACGGTTGGTATGCACTTCATGATTTCCGTTCAATCGATTGGGGCGCTTGGAAGCAGTTATCAAGCGACGATCGCCAAGCGGCCATCCATGAATTTTTAGGGTTGATTGAGAAATGGAAAGGAACTGAAGCTGAGAAGCAAGGCAGTCATGCTTTATATACCATTGTCGGCCAAAAAGCAGACTTTATGCTAATGCTTGTTCGTCCTACTATGGAAGAACTAAATGAAATTGAAACAGAATTTAATAAAACAAAGCTTGCTGAGTTTACCATTCCTACTTATTCATACGTATCAGTAGTTGAGTTAAGCAACTACTTACCTGCTGGAGAGGATCCTTATGAAAATCCTCAAATCCAAGCTAGACTATATCCAACTTTACCAAAAGCTAGTCATGTTTGCTTTTATCCAATGGATAAACGTCGTCAAGGAAATGACAATTGGTACATGCTTCCCATGGAAGAGCGACGCAGCTTAATGCGCAGTCATGGAATGATTGGACGTCAATACGCTGGAAAAGTAAAGCAAATCATTACGGGTTCTGTTGGTTTTGATGATTACGAATGGGGCGTTACTCTTTTTGCAGATGACGTACTTCAATTTAAAAAATTAGTATACGAAATGCGTTTTGACGAAGTAAGTGCTCGCTACGGGGAATTTGGCAGCTTCTTTGTCGGAAATTTATTAAAAGAAGAAGCTATTGCACGTTTTTTACACGTTTAAACTAAGCCGCAAAAGCGCTCATCGCTTTTATAACGCCTTGAGCAATGAATATCAATGAGCTTTATCTAAAAAACCTGTTTCCAAGTGGAAACAGGTTTTTTATTTTCTAGCCATGGCATATTCGTATTTACAGGACCATATATATACAACAGTGTCACAAGTAAGCGAGGTGGGATAATGGCAGTCGTTGCACACAACGAAGAAGATGTTAAGCTCCTAGCCAGACTCATTCGAGCTGAAGCTGAAAGTGAAGGAAAACAAGGGATGTTACTGGTAGGAAATGTAGGCGTGAACCGCGCTAAAGCTCCCTGTTTGGATTTTAGAAATATAAGAACCATTCGTCAGATGGTGTTTCAAAACCCAGGCGGATTTGAAGCAACTCAAAAAGGCTACTTTTATCAGCGTGCCCGCCAGTCTGAAATTACACTTGCACGACGTGTATTAAGAGGGGAACGTTTTAACCCCGCAGAAAACTCACTGTGGTTTTTCAAGCCAAGCGGCGACTGTCCTGCTCAATGGTATAACCAAAATAACACAGGACGATTTAAATCTCACTGTTTCTTTGCACCAACTCAAGCTGATTGTCCAGGAGTTTACTAATTTCTTTTTGTTTGAAGGAGGTTCCTATGAAAAAACCAAAGTCTAATCAACCGCAACAGCAATATATGCAAAACCCTTATATGAGTCCAAACTACCCTTATTATATGCCTCAGCCGCAGCAGCCCCAGCCAGGCGGCCAGCAGCAAGTTCAAGGGCAAAGCCAAGGAGGGCCACCCCCTACCTCTTCTGGAGGCAGCGGTGCCCCACAAGATCCAAATCAACTGCCTATTGAAGAATCATATATTGAAAATATTTTACGTTTAAATCGAGGAAAAATAGCGACTGTATACATGACATTTGAAAATAATACGCAGTGGAACGCGAAGGTCTTTAGAGGTATTATTGAAGCGGCCGGACGCGATCATATCATTTTAAGCGATCCACAGACTGGAACTCGTTATGTACTGCTTATGGTTTATCTTGATTACATTACCTTCGATGAAGAAATTAAATACAATTATCCATTTGGCGGTGGAGGCCAGCAGTTGAGCAATTATTCTCCGCGTTAAAAAAAACCCCTTTTCAGGGGTTTTTTTATAGCCATTTTACAGCTGCAACAACAATTAAAATCCAGGCTACAATAAAAGCAACTCCACCTAGGGGAGTAATCGCGCCAAGAACTTTAATACCGGACGTACTTAATACGTAGAGACTGCCTGAAAACAGCACAATCCCTGCAAACATAATCCAACCCGAAGCTGTTAACAAAGAAGACTGAGGAAATTTGCTTAATAAAAACGCAATCACAAACAGCCCCATTGCATGGAACATTTGGTACTGCACTCCCGTTTTCCATACCTCTAAATACTTCTCTGAGATTTTCCCTTCTAACCCGTGTGCTCCAAAGGCACCAAGAGCAACCGCTAACATCGCATTGATTGCACCGATTATTAAAAATAGTTTCATGTTTTTCTCCTCACTTTAGAAATCAAACAAACTATCGCCGTTTGCATCATCTGATTTCAATTTCGTTCCTTCAAAATTAGGTTTGGATGACTGAATAATCTGTTGCTGCATAATCTCAGGCGATTGCATAATTTCCGGTGAAGACATTACAACAGGTTTTGAAACCGAGACAGGTTTCGATACTGAAACCTCTTCATTTTGATCTAATGCAAGCTCACACAGTGCTTTTATGGCAACCAATTGATCTCGAACGTTCCCACTATTCGAATGGTGCTTCGCTTTTTGTACTTCTGCACTAATTTTATCAAGGAGCTGCGCCATTTTTATATCCATGTAGACACCTCATCTTACATTCAATATGACTTTATACAGCTATTTTATCAAAAGATGAAATAGGAGGCTATGTCTGAAGCTAATCTTCATGAAATGCTCACTTTTACACATCGTCAATTTGCCAATCAATGGATTGACGTCCGTGTTTAACTAAAAAGTCATTTGCTCGTTGAAAGTGGTTGTTGCCAAAAAAGCCTCGATTAGCTGAAAATGGGCTAGGGTGTGGACTTTCCAAAATTAAATGGTGCGAATGATGGATGAGCTCTTTTTTAGCTTGTGCATGTTTGCCCCACAGCAAAAACACGACTGGCTCCTCTTTTTGTGCCACTAATTCAATAATGCGGTCCGTCAGCTGTTCCCACCCTTTTCCTTTGTGAGAGTTCGCTTCTCCTCTTCTAACTGTTAAAACAGTGTTAAGCAAAAGAACACCTTGTTCTGCCCATTTGACTAAATAACCGTTATTCGGAATATGATAATCCATTTCATTTTTCAGCTCTTTGTAAATATTCACTAAAGAAGGCGGTGTTTTTACTCCTGGTTGAACAGAGAAGCTCAGTCCATGCGCTTGATTTGGTCCATGATAAGGATCTTGTCCCAATATGACCACTTTTACATTTTTATAATCCGTATAGTGTAAAGCGTTAAAAATATCATATTTATCAGGGTAAATGGTGCGGTGATTATATTCATCCACTAAAAATTCTCGAAGCTGTATGTAATAGTCTTTTTGAAATTCTTCTTCTAATAAAGGAGCCCAGTCATTTTTTAAAATACTCATTGCTTATCACCTCATAATAATCTTTTTTGTTATTTTATCGCAAACGCTGCCCCCTGCTCAAACGTTGCCTGTTTTAAATATGCTGACAGCCTGGGCATATTTTAATATTGTCATGTTCGATGAAACTTTGTATACACTTATAAAGAGTGTATTTTTATATTAAAGGAGGGATTCCATATGATCATCAGCAATCCCCACCAAATAGACGTAACCTACAGCCTGGGTGTTACACCCGTTGAACCGATGATACCAAGAAAATACACCGTTTTCCCAGGTCAACACACTTCTGTTCCTTCCATCCAAATCGGCATTGAATTTGCCTACGATCATATGCAAAAAGAGCGGAACGAATATTTAGCATCCTTCGTCTTTGATAAAGGTTTTTATTCCCTTACTGTGTATTATTACATCGGTGCGCATACATCAACAGATGAAACCATTACACGCTACCTTCACTTTTTAGAACAGCTCCCTGTTATTCTATCGTCTATCTATCACGCTGATGCTTCCTTTTTCGAAAAACATCCACTTTTAATGCACTGTCCTATTTTTATCATCGCCGATAGCCCTGACTTGCCATTTTTAACAAAAAAATCTATCGGTTCCCTGTATCAATATAAATAAATGAGAAAAGCTACTGTTAAAATAACGGTAGCTTTTTCTCCGTATTCGAAACAAAATACTTTTAAACTTGTTAAAAACATGGAATAATAACTACAAATTGTTTTAATCTATTTGCGTTAACCCTTTAAAATCGTTACAATTTATTAGTAGTTCTATACATAAAGGAAAAGGTAAACAAGCAATCATTCGTTTGTTTATAAAGGCCGAGTTTAACGGGCAATGAATCCCCAGATTTCATTTAAGTGTTGTCTGTTAAAGCGGAAAAAAATTGAACGTAACTACGACAAAGTGAGGTCCTAGAAGTAATGACAAATGTACAACCAAAATCCATTATCGTAATTTTTGGCGCTACAGGTGATTTAGCAAAACGTAAGTTATTCCCCTCTATTTTCCGCTTATATAAAGCGAACAAACTATCGGAAGATTTCGCTGTTGTTGGTGTCGCAAGAAGACCTTGGACTAATGACGAATTACGCGAAAATGTAAAAAAATCAGTGAGCAGTTTCAAAAACAGTGACGCTGACATTGAAAAGTTTGCTTCACATTTTTATTACCAACCGTTTGACGTAACAGATGTCGCTTCTTATCAAGAATTAAAAAGCCTAACAGAAAGCCTTGATGAGCAATACAACGTGCCTGGAAATCGTATTTTCTATCTAGCAATGGCACCTGAATTTTTCGGAACAATTGCTTCGAATTTAAAAAATGAAGGTTTAACACAAACAGAAGGTTGGAGTCGCCTAGTCATCGAAAAGCCATTTGGCCATGATTATCCTTCTGCTAAAGAACTAAATGAACAAATTCGCCATGCATTTAAGGAAGATCAAATTTATCGTATCGACCACTATCTCGGTAAAGAAATGGTGCAAAATATCGAAGTTATCCGTTTTGCAAATGCTCTATTTGAACCGATGTGGAACAACCAATACATTTCAAACATCCAAATTACGTCTAGCGAGACGCTTGGTGTAGAAGACCGTGGCCGTTACTATGAATCTTCAGGTGCCCTTCGAGATATGGTACAAAACCATATGCTTCAAATGGTGGCCCTGCTTGCAATGGAACCGCCAATTAAATTAACACCGGAAGAAATTCGTAGTGAAAAAGTAAAAGTACTGCGTGCTCTTCGCTCCTTATCAGTAGATGAAGTAGATGATTATTTTGTACGAGGCCAATACGGCAAAGGTGTACTTGAAGGAGAAGAAGTGATCGGCTATCGCGAAGGAAACTCGGTTGATCCTGAGTCTAATACCGCTACATTTGTATCTGGTAAGCTTATGATTGATAACTTCAGATGGGCTGGCGTACCAATTTATATCCGTACAGGCAAACGCATGAAAGAAAAAGCAACGACAATTGTTGTACAGTTCAAAGACTTACCAATGAACCTGTACTTCAATAAAGATAAAGAAATTCATCCAAACTTGCTTGTCATTCATATCCAACCGGAAGAAGGCATTACGCTTCACTTAAACGCGCGTAAAACGCCGGGTGCAACATCGTCCACACCAATTAACTTGAACTATTGCAATAACTGTGGAGATAAAATGAATACACCGGAAGCTTATGAGCGCCTTATTTATGATTGCATGCTTGGAGATGCAACGAACTTCACTCACTGGGATGAAGTAGCCCTTTCTTGGAAGTTTGTTGATACCATTTCAGAAGCATGGGAAAGCACAAAAGCACAAAACTTCCCGAACTACGAATCAGGTTCAATGGGACCAAAAGAATCAGACGCATTGCTTGCTGAAGACGGTTTCCACTGGTGGCCAGTCGGAGAAGACAACTTCTCACCTAAAGAGTAAATAAAAAAAGCAGCTGTAGTATACAGCTGCTTTTCTTGTTTTTTATTTCAACCACTCAGTATGGAATACGCCCTCTTTATCAACACGTTGATATGTGTGAGCTCCGAAGTAGTCACGCTGCGCTTGTAAAAGGTTCGCTGGTAACGTTTCTGTACGGTAGCTGTCATAGTAAGCTAATGCACTTGAGAAACTTGGTACAGGAATACCTTGTTTAACCGCAATCGAAATAACTTCACGAAGAGCTGACTGATAGCCTTCTACGATATCCTTGAAGTATGGGTCTAATAATAAGTTTGTTAGATCTGCATCGCGATCGTAAGCTTCTTTAATTTTTTGTAAGAATTGTGCACGGATGATACAACCACCACGGAAGATCATTGCAATATCACCGTACTGTAAATTCCAGTCATATTCTTCAGAAGCTGCTTTCATTTGAGCAAACCCTTGCGCATATGAACAAATTTTACTCATGTACAATGCTTTACGGATTGCTTCTACTAATTCGGTTTTATCGCCTTCAAATGCAGCTGCATTTGGACCGCTTAATACTTTGCTTGCTTTTACACGTTCTTCTTTCATAGCTGAAATAAAGCGCGCAAATACAGATTCAGTAATGATTGGTAGTGGTACACCTAAGTCAAGCGCGCTTTGGCTTGTCCATTTACCTGTACCCTTTTGACCTGCAGTGTCTAAAATAACGTCTACAAGTGCTTTACCTGTTTCTTCATCTTTTTTCGTAAAGATATCCGCTGTAATTTCAATTAAGTAGCTATCTAGCTCGCCTTTATTCCATTCAGCAAATACTTCATGTAGTTCATCTGTTTCTAAACCTAATACGTTTTTCATAATGAAGTATGCTTCACAAATTAACTGCATATCCCCATACTCGATGCCGTTATGAACCATTTTTACGTAGTGACCTGCACCATTTGGTCCAATGTATGTGCAGCAATCATCGCCTTCAACTTTCGCTGAAATAGCTGTTAAGATTGGTTTTACAAGTTCATATGCTTCTTTTTGTCCGCCAGGCATGATTGAAGGTCCTTTTAATGCGCCTTCTTCTCCGCCGGATACGCCTGTACCGATGAAATGGATACCTAATTCTTCTAGCTCTTTGTTACGACGAATTGTATCCTGGAAGAATGTATTTCCGCCATCGATTAAAATGTCGCCTTTTTCTAAGTATGGTTTTAACGAATCAATTGTTGCATCTGTAGCAGCACCAGCTTTAACCATTAATAAAATTTTACGCGGTTTTTCAAGAGAATTAATAAACTCTTCCACACTGTATGTACCTGCAAAATTTTTACCTTCTGCTTCTGTTTTTAGGAACTCTTCTGTCTTTTCAGGAGAGCGGTTATAAACTGAAACAGAATAGCCTCTGCTCTCAATGTTTAGCGCCAAGTTTTTCCCCATAACCGCTAAACCGATAACACCGATTTGTTGTTTTGCCATGTTAAATTCTTCCCTTCATGTGTAATATGAATTGGTCAACCTAATCGTAACTGAACATATCATAAAGAAAGTTACAGATTCAAGTTTGATATAACCATAATCATACGTTTTATTATACACATTTGAAAAGAATCATGCTCACCGAACATTGATTATTTTGAAGAAAATTTCGATAAAATAAGTGAAATGAACGCAGTTACTAATCATCCGTACATTCTTAACTACTTTTAGACGCATTTTAACATTTTCTTAAACAATTACTTTTGTTAAAATATTAAGCAGTTAATCATTTCAATGAATTGATGATCAACACGGTTGTTACCGTTTTACTATATTTATTGCAGCTAAAAAAGCTGTACTAGCACTTATTTTGTTTTATGAAGAGGGATTTTATATATGACGAAACCAATCAAAGATCCGTTCAAGGAAAATTTTGATACGCTTGAAGAATTCGCTGATCGCATTAGCGAAGTATTGAACTGTCCTATTACCATTGAAGATGCTAATCATCGCTTATTAGCTTATAGCACCCATGACGAAAGAACGGACCAGGCGCGTATTGCCACGATTATTGGAAGAAGAGTTCCGGAAAAAGTCATCAACAACTTATGGAAAGAAGGCATTATTCCTAAACTGCTTGAGACAAATGAACCTGTGCGTGTGAAAAATATAAATGAAATTGGGCTTGGAGATCGTATAGCTATTTCCATCTGGAAAAATGAAGAAGTTCTAGGATTCATTTGGGCTGTTGAAATTGAGAAAGCCTTAGGCGACGAAGAAGTAGAGCTATTAAAAAAAGCTGCAAATGTATTAAAAAATAAATTGCTACAGCTTCAAATTCGAAAGTATAAACGAGAGGAACGTTCACAGGAATTTTTCTGGAAATTATTAACTGGCCACATTAAGTCTCGCCAAGAAATTTCAGAAGCGTTTTATGAAGCTCAAATTACAGCTCCATCAACGTTTTCCATTGCTATCTTTCGCTTCCAAGAAGATATTACACCTGAAGCTGAACGCCAAATCTCGTATATGTTAAAAACAATGCACCGCTTGAAAATCGTTCTTTATACGATTGATTGCAATGACTTGATCTTACTGCTTTCTTTAGATGCGGTTGAAAACCCTCTTGATGAACAGCGAGATTTTGTAGACTATTTTAGAGGCAACATGTATGAACGCTTTGATGTTACTCAAATTAAAGCCAGCTGCAGCAGTATTTATTCATCGCACGATCATATCGAAAAAAGTTATAAAGAAGCCTTGAACGTATTAGATATGAAAAGTAAGTTTCCAGAAGAAACGAAAGAGATTATTAACTATCAGGAATTAGGTATTTATCAATTTCTTGATGTTATTTTAGAAAAGCGCGTGCAAGATCAATTTGAAAACCATTCTTTAAAGAAGCTAACTGATTACGATCTTCGTCATAATAGTAACTTGGTGGAGACTCTCGAAGTATTTTTAAATAATGATAATAATATTAACGAAGCAGCAAAAGAATTAAATGTGCATATGAATACACTTAGCTATCGATTAAAGCGAATTTCAGAGATTGGTGATATTAACTTAAAGGACGTTAATCAAAAAATGACTCTTTATATTGATATTAAGTTAACGAAATACAAAAGATAACAACTAACGTTACATCTTTTAACAAAGAGCTATTTATTTATTTTCCAATAAATAAATAGCTCTTTGTTTATATTTTATTCCCTTATCAATGTTAGATATCCTTACACAAAAATTAAAAATTCTGATAAGTAAGCGGTTACATTTGTGTGTTTAAACAAAAACCGCTTCTTCAATTCTTCTTTCTAGACAAAGAAATTTCATAAAACTTTCTTTATACTAAAGGTACACAAACGACCAAGGGGGAAATTAATCATGATTATTGGCGTACCAAAAGAAATCAAAAACAACGAAAACCGAGTAGCGATTACACCAGCAGGCGTAGCATCATTTGTTGGTACAGGTCATCGTGTATTAATTGAAAATGAAGCGGGTATTGGAAGTAACTTCACAAACGAAGATTATGTAAAAGCCGGAGCTGAAATTGTTGAGACAGCAGCTGACGTTTGGGCACAAGCTGAAATGGTTATGAAAGTAAAAGAACCATTAGCAAGTGAATACGGCTATTTTAGACCAGGTCTTATTTTATTCACATACCTTCACTTAGCAGCTGAACCAGCACTTGCAAAGGCATTAAAAGATAGCGGCGTAACAGCCATTGCTTATGAAACAGTAGCAGTAAATCGTACATTGCCTCTATTAACACCTATGAGTGAAGTAGCAGGACGTATGGCTGCTCAAATCGGTGCACAATTCCTTCAAAAATCAAACGGTGGAAAAGGAATTTTATTAGCGGGTGTTCCTGGAGTTAGCCGCGGAAAAGTAACGATTATTGGAGGCGGCGGTGTTGGTACAAATGCTGCAAAAATCGCAATTGGCCTTGGTGCTGATGTAACAATTATTGATTTAAGTCCTGAACGCCTACGTCAATTAGACGATATCTTTGGTAACCAAATCAATACGTTAGTATCAAATCCATATAACATTGCAGATGCAGTAGCAGAGTCAGATTTAGTGATTGGCGCAGTATTAATTCCAGGTGCAAAAGCTCCAAAACTAGTAACAGAAGAAATGGTGAAAACAATGAAGCCAGGTTCTGTGATTGTTGACGTAGCAATCGACCAAGGTGGTATCGTTGAAACAATCGACCACATTACAACACACGATCAGCCTACTTATGAAAAGCACGGTGTTGTACACTATGCAGTTGCGAACATGCCGGGAGCAGTTCCACGCACATCAACGATTGCTTTAACAAACGTAACGGTACCTTACGCACTTCAAATTGCTTCTAAAGGTGTTCACAAAGCAATCGCTCAAAACGAAGCGTTAAAATTAGGAGTGAACGTTGCAAACGGAGCTATTACGTATGAAGCAGTTGCACATGATTTAGGTTACGATTATGTATCAGTAGACGTAGCTCTTGAAAAAGAATTAGCTTCTATCTAATAAATAATAAAAAACGTCCTTAACCTTCTGTTAAGGGCGTTTTTATTTTGAATGAACAGCGATTAACTGTAAAAACCACGACTATTTAAAGTTTTGTGTATCTTTACTTTTCATTTGACGCATGCTTTACAGGCAGTCGTCATAATTCTAAATTCCACGAAGGATTCATACAGTTTTTAGAAATTGAATATCTACATTAAAAGCGATAAAATAGAAGGAAAAGTGAATGGAAGAAAGTTATCTAAAACACATTGGGCAGCTAAAGACCGACCGGTGGAAGTTTTACTCTATTTTCTCTATGAGCTTAAAATACGGGAGGATTTTTTATGACAATGAATAAAGCATTAACCATTGCGGGTTCTGACAGCAGCGGCGGAGCTGGCATTCAAGCGGATTTAAAAACATTCCAAGAACTTGGTGTTTACGGAATGACAGCTTTAACAACAATTGTAACAATGGATCCCGATAACGGCTGGTCTCATAACGTATTTCCACAAGAAGTTTCAACTGTTGAACAGCAGCTGAAAACAATCGTAAAAGGCGTAGGCGTACAAGCTCTAAAAACGGGTATGCTTGGCTCAGTGGAAATTATTGAACTAGCCGCAAAAACAATTGAAGAATACGATTTAAAAAATGTTGTAGTAGATCCTGTGATGGTATGTAAAGGAGAAGACGAAGCGCTTCACCCGGAAACAACTGTCAGCTTGCGCGATGTACTAGTTCCAAAAGCAACAGTCGTAACGCCTAACTTATTTGAAGCTAGTCAATTAAGCGGACTTGGCCCTATCAAAACGGTTGATCAAATGAAAGAAGCAGCCGTGAAAATTTCTGAACTTGGTGCTGAATATGTATTGATTAAAGGTGGAAGTAAATTAGCGCATGAAAAAGCAATCGATTTGCTTTATGATGGAAAGACATTTGAGATCTTAGAGTCTGAACGTATTGAAACGACATTTACACACGGTGCTGGATGCACATACTCAGCTGCGATTGCTGCTGAATTGGCAAAAGGCAGTGGCGTCAAACAAGCTATTTATACAGCAAAAGAATTTATTACAGAAGCAATTCGCCATTCATTTGCTTTAAATCAATATGTCGGACCAACAAATCACGGTGCATACCGTCGTACAAAAGAAAAAGTAACAAACTAAAAGCATGCCTTTAGGCATGCTTTTCTATTTTGCTTATTGTTTGACTGTTTCAAGCGCATTTAAAATAGCCTGAGCTACGCCGTGCTCGTCATTTGTCCCTGTTACGATATGGGCAAACTCTTTAATTTCTTGAGGGGCATTCCCCATCGCTACGGCACGTCCAACTCGCTGAAACATCGACACGTCGTTATAATTGTCTCCAATGGCCATCGTTTCTTCTAAAGAAATATGGCGTTCTTGAACAAATGATGTAACTGCAATTCCTTTTTGAGCATTTTCATCATTTATTTCAATATTTTCTTTACCAGATGCACTGACTGCAATAGAATCTAACTTCACAAGTTCTATTTTTGCCTGTTCTAACTTTTCTTCGTCAAAAGAGAAAGCAAGCAGCTTATAAATGTCCTTATTTGGATCTTGAAACAACCCTTCATACTCTTCAATAAGTTTTACTCTACCGCTATTGAAACGCTCTTTTGCCGCTTCTAACGATTTTTCATAATTATCTTTTAAGCTGGCGCTTAAATAAATATCCATTAATACCGACAACGCTTTTTCATAGTCATTTGAATACGTACCTTCACTTGTATAGACTTCAAAGTACAGCTGAAACTTCTTAAAAATATCCTCTACTTCGCGAATAGATTCCATCGTCATGCCTACTGAATATTGTTTTTGCCCTTGTGGATTCCGAAGCTCTGCTCCGTTTGCACAAATTAAATATGTATGAAGTCCTGCTTCTTCTAAAACATAACGTGCCTCTTCATAAGAACGTCCCGTAGCAACAACAACTTCTACCCCTGCCTTTTGAGCTGTCTTAATCGCTTGGGCATTTTCTTTACTTACAACTTGTTCACTATTTACTAACGTTCCATCCATATCGATCGCAATACATTTAATCATGATGTACCCCTTCCTATGTATCTTTGCTCTCTTATTTTATTCTAGCACATGTTTTTTTGCGCTTTGCTACTTGCATGTAAAAGATTTACTAATTTTTTGTATACGCGCTGTTATAATCTGTTCCTTTTCTTGCTTTTTCGAAAACCTCTTTGATTGTCTTTAAATGCAAATCAGCTGTTGAATGTACATGTAAATTTACGTCCTCTGCTCTTAGGTGCTTACCAACACCAATAGAAACCATATCAGTTTGGTTAATAGCTTTGATACCAGCCTCTCCATCTTCTATCGCCACACATGCATCGGGTTTTACTTTTAATTGATCGGCAGCTGTCAAAAATATTTCTGGATTTGGTTTACCTTTTTTTATTTTTTTCACATCCACAATACAGTCAAAAAAAGAGCGTACTCCTAGCGTATCCACTACAGTATTTGCATTTGAACTAGAAGAAGCAATCCCCATCTTAATGCCTTGTTTTTTACAATCTTCTAACAACATTTTAATGCCTGGAAGTAAATGATCTTCTGTCATTTCTCTTATTAAAGCCTGATAATGCTTATTCTTTTCATAAGCAAGCTCTTCTTTTTTCTCCACTGTCAGGTGTACATTTCCTTGTGCAGCAATGAGCTCTACAGTTTTCAATCGGCTGATTCCCTGCAGCTGTTGATTTAGTTCTTCAGAAAACGAAACGTTAAGTTGATCTGCTACTTTTTTATTTGCTTTATAATATAGATGCACCGTATCTGCAATAACACCGTCTAAATCAAAGATAATTGCTCGTAATCTTGCTTTTGTCATATTATCCTCCTCTGCACTTGTCTTTATGCCATTATCTACACGCTTTTGTTACATTCCATCATGTTGAAATAACATTGATATTGTTCACTTTATCATAAAAATTTTTTCACCATTTAAAATTCATGAATAAATTTTTCAAAAAAGAGAAATTACAGTATTGCATTATGAAAGCCCTTTTATTACAATAGGTTTATGCAAACGGTTGCACTGTCTTGAAAATATAGTTTATCAAAAAATAAAATGAAAACCCATACATAGGGGAAGGGGAAAAACTATGAAGAAGTTCTTTTCATTTGATTTTTGGCAGAAGTTTGGTAAGGCTTTATTAGTAGTAGTAGCGGTTATGCCCGCAGCTGGTATTATGATTTCACTTGGAAAACTAGTTGCAATGACTGGGGGAGACATCACTGCTGTACAAACAATCGCACGAGTGATGGAAGATATAGGATGGGGTATTATTACAAATCTTCACATCTTGTTCGCTGTTGCCATCGGGGGATCTTGGGCAAAAGAACGTGCTGGCGGTGCATTTGCTGCACTCATTGCATTTGTTCTTATTAATCGAATTACAGGAGCCATTTTTGGAGTTAAAGCAGAAATGCTCTCAGATTCAAAAGCAACGGTTCAATCACTGTTTGGACAAGAATTAGTTGTAAAAGATTACTTCACATCTATTTTAGGATCTCCCGCTCTTAACATGGGAGTATTCGTAGGAATTATCGCCGGTTTCTTAGGCGCAAATTTATTCAACAAATATTACAATTATGATAAATTGCCTGAAGCCCTTTCGTTTTTTAACGGCAAGCGCTTCGTACCATTTGTGGTCATCGGTGGTTCAGTTGTAACGGCACTGCTTTTATCCATTGTGTGGCCGTTCATCCAAGGTTCGCTAAACAGCTTCGGACAGTGGATTGCAACATCTAGAGATACAGCTCCTATTCTGGCACCATTTATTTTCGGAGCATTAGAGCGTCTCCTTCTTCCGTTTGGTCTTCATCATATGCTGACAGTTCCTATGAACTATACGGAGCTAGGCGGTACGTACAAAATTTTAACGGGTTCTGGAGCAGGTTCCACTGTTGCCGGTCAAGATCCTTTGTGGCTTGCTTGGATTGCAGACTTAAATAACTTCCGCGCTGCAGGAGATATGGACAGCTACAAGCAGCTCTTACATGACGTTACACCTGCACGATTTAAAGTAGGACAGATGATTTTATCTTGTGCGTCATTAATTGGAATCGCTTTAGCAATGTATCGCAACGTAGATCCTGACAAACGTTCGAAATATCGTTCAATGTTCTTTTCAGCTGGACTAGCTGTTTTCTTAACAGGCGTAACAGAACCGATTGAATTTATGTTCATGTTCGCGGCACCTCTTCTATACGTCGTATACGCCATTATGACGGGACTGGCTTTTGCCATTGTTGATATTGTTCATGTTCGCGTACACTCATTTGGCGTAATTGAACTATTAACACGTACACCAATGATTATCAAAGCCGGACTATGGGCTGACTTAATGAACTTTGTCATCGCCTGCCTTGTATTCTTTGGCTTAAATTTTGGAGTGGCAAACTTCTTAATCAAACGTTTTAACTTCCCAACGCCGGGACGTAACGGAAACTATATCGATGAAGAAACAACTGCAGCAAGCAGCAAGCAGGTGAAAAATGATTCGCTTGCCCCAGTCATTATTGGACTGCTTGGTGGAGAAAACAATATTGAAGACGTTGATGCTTGTATGACTCGCTTACGTGTAACGGTAAAAGATATACATGCCGTTGCAGGAGAAAGTGAATGGAAACAAAACGGAGCCCTTGGTTTAATCTTGAAAGATAAAGGGGTACAAGCTATTTATGGACCTAAAGCGGATGTTTTGAAATCCGACATTCAAGATTTGTTAGGAGCTTAACATAATGAAGCTATTAACGTTAAATTGCCACTCTTGGCAAGAGGAAAATCAGCTAGACAAGTTATCTTGTCTAGCTGAAGTAATTAAAAAAGAAAAATATGATGTCATTGCTTTACAGGAAGTAAGCCAAAAAATAGACGCACCTTATGTATATGACTACATTCGCAGCGATAATTACGCTTGGCTTTTAGCAAAAGAACTGGGTAAGCAAGGTGAAGACTATCAATTGGTATGGGATTTATCTCATATAGGCTATGAAGTGTATGAAGAAGGAATTGCCATTTTAACGAAACACCCGATTATTGAAGAGCATTCATTTTTTGTTTCGCAAACGTCAAATATTGACTATTGGAAAACGAGAAGAATTGTTGGAGCAACAATCGAATATGAAAAAGAACTCCTTACTTTTTATTCTTGTCATCTTGGCTGGTGGGATGACGAGGAAGAGCCATTCAAGCAGCAAGTTGATACGCTGCTAGCTCATGTACACAAAGATAACCCATTTTTCTTACTTGGAGACTTTAATAATGACGCTCATAGACAAAATGAAGGTTACGACTACCTGATGAGCCAAGGCCTCTATGATACGTATACTCTATCAAATAAAAAAGACAGCGGTATTACAGTTCAAGGTAATATTGCTGGATGGGATGATAATGAACGTGCGCTGCGCCTTGATCTAATTCTGTCGAGTCATGCGCAGGATATTCAGTCGTCAACTGTGGTTTTTAACGGCATACATTATCCCGTTGTTTCCGACCATTTTGGGGTAAGCGTTGAAGTGAAATAAGTGACATAAAGCGAACGAATAGCGTTCGCTTTTTTCGTGTGATTATGATGATGTGAAAATCATCTTCTTTACTGCTTTATCTATCGTTTTAGAAGTGTCCGATAAACTTTCGCATTTTAAAAAGTAGGTGTGCTATAATATTGTGATGTTGACGATATGCAACCCATTTTTGCATGTTTATCAATGAAATCGCTCAACTTAATAGTAAGATGATACATGTAAGCTCTATTTAAATGAACACCCGTTGTCATTATCATAAACTAATAAAGAAAAATAGGTGTGAAACAATCATGAAAATTTTGTTGATTTCAAATATGTATCCTTCTGAACAATTCCCAAGCTATGGTGTATTTGTTCAAAACACTGAAAAAATTTTAGTTCAACATGATATTCAAGTTGATAAAATTGTCATGCAAAAAAAGACAAGCAAATTGAGCAAGCTTTTTAGCTATGCTTCTCATTATGCTAATGTCATTGTGACGGGCTTAACAAAAAACTACGACTATCTTTACGTACATTATGCATCTCATAATGCTCTTCCGCTGCTGATTCTCAAAAAGCTAAAGAAGAATGTGAAGATTGTGACAAACGTGCATGGTTCAGATGTTGTACCTGAAGTAGCTTCACAGGAAAAATATCAGCCTAGAGTAAATGACTTATTGCACCATTCCACTAAAATTATTACTCCTTCTCCCTACTATAAAGGGCTCGTTGAAGAGAAATATAAGGTGCATAACCCAATCTATATTTTTCCAAGCGGAGGAGTGAATAAAGATCTGTTCCATCCTTATGCAGATAAAAGCAAAGCTTATCAAGAACTAAATTTGGACCCTAATATCCGTTATATTGGATGTGTAAGCCGCATTGATGTGGGTAAAGGATGGGAATACTACCTTCAAGCAATTGCAAAAGCTGAACAACAAACGCCCACTTCTTACAAATACCTATACGTTGGAAGCGGAAAAGACGAAGCTGCATTTAAGGAAATGATCCAGACTCTAGGTCTAGAGGAAAAAGTCATCCATTTCCCTCTGCTTCCTCAGTCCTCTCTTGCTTACGTATACAATGCGATTGAAGCATTCGTGTTTCCGACCGTAAGAAAAGGAGAAAGTTTGGGCTTAGTCGGCCTCGAAGCTATGGCTTGCGGAGCACCCGTAATTGGGAGTCAGATTGGTGGTCTAAAAGATTACATTATAGACGGAAAGAATGGTCTATTCTTTGAGCCTAAAAATGTAGACGAACTAGCTTCACAGCTACAGGCTTTTATTAATCTTCCTGAAGATGTGAAACAGCAAATGTCTCAACAGGCGTTACAAACAGCAAACCGCTACACAGTAGATGTAATTGCTGAACAGCTCCCAACAATTTTTTTTGATGAGGTGGAAAAATGAAAGTCGCAGTTTTAATTCCTTGTTATAACGAGGAAGTAACAATTGGAAAAGTAATTGACGATTTCAAACGCGAACTGCCTAGTGCAGATATTTATGTATACGACAACAATTCAAAAGATCGTACAAGTGAAATTGCACTTGAACACGGCGCAATCGTCAAAAAAGAATTCAAGCAAGGAAAAGGAAACGTTGTACGCTCAATGTTCCAAGAAATTGATGCAGATTGCTATGTCATGGTAGATGGGGATGATACGTATCCTGCAGAATTTGTTCATCAGTTAATTGAGCCTATCAGAAATCGAGAAGCTAACATGGTCATTGGAGATCGTTTATCAAACGGAACGTATCTCGAAGAAAACAAACGTGCTTTCCATAATTTTGGTAACAACTTAGTACGTTCTTTAATTAACGGCCTGTACAAAAGTAACATTAAAGATATCATGACAGGTTATCGTGCGTACGATAAATTATTTGTAAAATCAATTCCTGTGATGAGCCCGGGATTTGAGATTGAAACAGAAATGAGTCTTCACGCGTTAGATAAACGATTCCGCCTAAGAGAAATCGCGATCGATTATCGCGATCGACCTGAAGGCAGCGAATCGAAACTTAATACGTTCTCTGATGGATTTAAAGTGTTACGAATGATTTTTACGTTATTTAAAGAGTACAAGCCGCTTCAGTTCTTCTCTATTTGGACAGTGTTGTTTATTGTCGCAGGATTAGCTGTTGGTGCTCCTGTACTTTATGAATTTTTTGATACAGGCTTTATTACCAAAGTACCTTCATCTATCTTAGCAACTGGATTGATGGTGCTAGGTGTTTTATCTTTCGTCTGTGGATTAATTCTAGATACAATCGCTTCATTAAATCGCAAGCAATATGAATTAGAACTAAATAAAAAAATTGAACAGATTGAACAAGTAGGAGAATAACAATGATGAAGAATAAAAAAAGTATTTTACTGCTTACAGTAACAGCTTTAATTATTCTTATCGGTTTAAGTATTGGTAATCCAGACGGTGTTCACTATCTTTCCCTTTTTGCTGCACTTGTATTTACCATCATAAGCTCTATTTTTATTTATAAAAATAGAGCTTATGCTTCATTTAAACCGCTAGAATGGCTATTGCTGATTGTTTTTTCGTTTATCGTACAGTTTTCACTTTTAGATAACTTACATATGACGAGCTCAACTATTTTTTCACTCGTTTTGTATGCCATCAGCCGTACTTTATTAGCAATGCTGCTGACGGCCGCTGTACTCAGCGCTATCAAACAGATAAACGATTTTCACTATACATTTGCACACCCAAAGCGTTACCTAGGAATTGTTACGATTCTTATTTTAGCTGTTAGTCTATATTACTGGTTCGCCTTTTTCCCAGCGGCCATGACTCCCGATTCATTAGCACAGTGGAGACAGGCACATAACGGAGAATTTAACGATTGGCACCCTATTATGATTACGTGGCTCATTATGCTGCTGACAAAAATATGGGATAATCCAGGCATTGTAGCGTTCACACAAATTGTTGTTGTAGTGAGCATATACGCCTATACGTTTGACTTTTTCATTAAACGCAAAGCACATCCTGTTATGATTGGACTTTTAACAGCTATTATTGTCATTATTCCAAGCTTTTTAATCTTTTCAATTATTATTTGGAAAGACATTTTATACAGTGCTTTTCTGCTGTTTTTTACGGTGAACATTGCAAAAATTTATCTGTCCAAAGGTACTTGGGTTAAAAGTAAAACGAGCTTTTTCTTACTTTTACTTTCGGCATTTGGAGTAGCTTTCTTTAGACATAATGGTTTTCCTGTATTTGTTTTGACTTTCCTTTTAATGATCGTCTTGTTCAGAAAAAATTGGAAACCTCTTGTCACGATTTTCTTAGTCGTCTTTATTTTACAAAAGATTGTTACAGGCCCTGTGTTCACGTGGCTTGATGTAAAACCTTCAGATCCAAATGAAGCTTTGTCTATTCCAACTCAACAAATTGCAAACATCATTTCAAATGATGGGGAGATGTCAAAAGAAGAGCGCGAATATTTTAATAAAGTGCTTCCTATTGAATTGTGGAAAGAAAAGTATAATCCATACAAAAGTGATCCAATTAAATTCACATGGAAATACTATGACCGCGAATTTATTTTTAATGATTTAGGTCTTTACTTTAAGAACTATGCTAGCATTGTCATCAAAAATCCTTATCTAGCAACGGAAGGCTTTCTCAAACAAACGGCTTTAGTATGGCAAATCAACCCTTTTAAAGATGGCTACACGGATACGTATGTAACCAACATTTATTACGGCAATGATTTAGGTCTTAAAAATAAAGTAATCGAGCCGTTTATTACACATACTGCTAATGCTTACTTAGCTATTTTTAAGCACCCTGTTTTTACATTCTTATGGAAACCAGCTTTTTATCACTGTGTCATTTTATTATTTTCATTAATGCTAGTGATTCGAAGAGGAATTACGTCACTTATTATCGTCATTCCGTGGGCTCTTAACACGCTTTCTGTTCTTGCAGCATTGCCGGCTCAAGATTTCCGATATTTATTAGCAAGCGTATTTGTGTCTTTCTTCTTTATTGGTCTTCCTTTTATCCGATTTGATCAGAAAGAAAAGGATGTGACCTCCTGATGGAGAGCAATTACAACAAAAAGCTAGGAATCACACTCATTATTGTGGCTTCCCTGTTTACAGCTGTTGGACAACTTTTTTGGAAGTTGTCCGAAGCTTCATTTAACTTAAATTTAATTATTGGGTTTTTTCTTTATGGATTAGGAGCGGTGTTTATGATTGCCGCTTTTAAATTTGAAAGAGTTTCCTTGCTTCATCCATTTTTAAGCCTAGGATACGTCATCAGCATTGCTCTTGGTTTCTTTCTATTAAATGAAACCATTAGCCCTATGAAGCTGGTCGGTACTCTTATTATTATCGTAGGTGTAATTTTAGTAGGTGGCCAAGATGAATAGTATCCCACTTTTAATTATTATGACCCTTTTAGGTTCAGTTGGAGCTGTCTTTTTCAAGTATATTTCTACGTATTTAAACGAAAAAAAGATAAAACTAGCGCTTATTTGCTTTGTAGGCGGCGGCCTTTTTTACGGGGCGGCAGCTCTGCTTAATGTGTATGTTTTAACGCTGTTACCTTATTCTATTGTATTTCCGCTTACGTCTATTACGTATATTTGGACATTAACATTCGGTTACTTTTTAATTAAAGAAAAAGTTACAACAAAACAAGTTATCGGCTGTATTCTTCTAATTGTCGGATGCTTTTTTATTGCTAATAGTTGATGAGATAACTTGAAAAGGTAGGAGTTTCGCATGAAAAACTTAAAATTCGCGAGCATTTTACTGCTCATATCAACATTATTTTTGAAATTTTCTAGTATGATTCGTGATTTAGTTATTGCTAACTATTTCGGTACAAGTTATATCGTCGATTCATACAACGCAGCAATGATTATTCCAAACGCTTTTATTTTATTTATGTTAACGGGGATGAAGGATGCGTTTATTCCTAGTTATTTACGTTATGAAAAAGAAAATAAAGGAAAGGTTCATTTGACTAATATTGTTAAATCAACCTTTCTTATTTGTTTCATTATTTCGGTTCTCGGATCAATTGCCGCTTTCTTTTACTTTCCCGCTTCGTATTCTAATTTTTCCAAAGCAGCAATTGAACTAGGCATTTATACGGGCGTTATGTACTTCTTATCTCTTTCACTAGTTGGAGTGAATGCCGTATACGAAGGTGTATTTGATGCACGAAGTCAATATTCTTTCTCCGTGTTTTCTCAAACGGTTGTTGTACTATTTACGATTTTAAGTACAATCCTATTACATTCAATTATGGGCGGCTATGCAATTGCTCTTGGCTATTTTGTAGGAACGATTGCTTCTTTCTTAATTAAAGTTGTCTATTTTAAACCGCAGCATCTGCTGTTATGGAAGCAAAAAATTGACCGTGATGAAGTGGTGGCTTTTTATAAAGTATTCATCCCTGTTGGTGTGACCATTATGGTCGGTCAAATTAATTTAACTGTAAACTTCTTCTTTGCTGGCTCCTTTGGTGAAGGTGTTATTTCATACTTAAATTACGCCTTCAGACTTGTAAGTATTCCCCAGGCAATATTTGGGGTTACGGTCGCAACCATTATTTACCCGCTGATTGCAAGAGCCATTTCTGAAAAAGATGACGAACGATTTAAATCAGGAATTGAAAAAGGGATTACGTTTATGCTGATGCTGCTGATTCCGACGATTGTTATTATGATCTTTTATATGAAAGACATTGTAATGATTGCTTATCAGCGCGGTGCATTTGACGCACAATCAACGCTAAAAACAACGGATGTATCTTATTATTACCTAGGTTCGGTATTTTTCTATTCGCTACAAGCTGTTCTTGCAAAAGGATTTTATTCTCTTCAAAAAGGTTATCTTATTATGAGAGCAGGCTTATTATCCATTGTGTTAAATATCATCTTTAACATAATTTTCACTAAATTTATGGGATACCAAGGATTAGCACTTTCCATGTCAGTGGTTGCCTTTTTCTATACGGCTATCGTATTCGTTATGCTGGCAAAACAAATCAATCACTTCCATTACGGATATTTAGCGAAAGAAACAGGAAAAATTCTTTTAGCTTCCGTACCTGTTGCGATCGTCATGTTCTTCTTAAGGGACATCGCATTTTTGAATTCATTACATGTTATCTTACGATTTGGTATTGTCTGTATTGCAGGTGGTTTAGTATACTTAATGTCGACGCTATTATGCAGAGTAGAAGGTGTTATGCTTTTAGTTAAAAGAAAACGTTAATTCACGTAAAACAGGAGAGTACTATATGAAGAACACATACTGGTTATTTTTTCTGTTCGTTGGTTTTATTTCAATTCAGCCGATTATTGATATGCTAACGACGTACATGGTTTTGAACATGGATAGTGGTCTCTCAATTGGGGTTGTTATTCGCTTTCTATATATGATTTTTGCAGGTGTCCTACTTTTAGTGTTTGCTAAACAATCAAAATGGGCTAGATATTCGATTATCTATCTTATTGTTTTTGCACTCTTTCTTGGACTCAATATCTACTTAAATCATCAATGGAAAGATCCTTATTATATTGGGCAAGAAATTAAATTTTTCAATAAGGTTGTTTATATGAACGTTACATTACTTGGAATGATTGTGATGTTTTCACATTATCGATCATCTGTGGATGTAAAAAGAATACTGAGCAAAAATTTATTGACTGCTTCACTCATCATCAGTATTGTTTTTATCGGTACAATGCTAACAGGTACAGCACTAGAGAGTTATCAGTATAATAAAATCGGATTTAAAGGCTGGTTTTATGCAGCGAATGAGCTAGGCGCAACCATTGCTATTTTGCTTCCTCTCACACTGCTTTTAGCTTTAGATAAAGTACGTTCGTTTTCAAAAGCTTATTACTGGATTCCTTTTATCTTGTTAGCCGTTTCGTCCATCATGCTTGGAACGAAAGTAGGCTTAGGTGCCGTTATTCTTTCTTTAGTTGTAGCAACAGTTGTCTTATTTGCAAAATTATTTACGAATAAACGCAGCTTAATTAAAGCCAACTTAGTAATCTCAATTCTACTTTTAATTGTAACCGGAGCAACTACTCCGATTTCTCCAGCTTACAAAAACACTTATACGCACATCGATATGTTAGAGGCTAAAAAAGAGAAAACAGAGAAAGAAAAGCCGGAAAAGAAAGAAAAAGAAAAGCCGGCTAAAAAGAAAAAACAAAAGGAATCAAATTTAGATGACAAAGATATTCAAAATCTGATTCTAAGCAGCCGTGAGCAATTCTTAGCTCATCATAAGGAAGAGTATGCAAAAGCACCTATTGCACGAAAAATGATAGGTATGGGCTTTTCTGGTGACTATACAAAGCAGCTTCCGCCAAAGATGATTGAAATGGATTTTTATGATTTGTTTTTCTCTTTAGGTATCATCGGATTTTTACTATGGGTTCTTCCACTTCTAGTAGTTGGTTTAACCGTGTTGGTTCGATTATTTAAAGACCCATCACAGCTTCTTGATGAAAGCTTTATGATGTATAGTACAGCAATTGTATTAGCTCTTGGAATTGCTTTTGTAGCTGGGCATGTCTTCACCGCACCAGCTGTTACTATCTATTTTGCAGCAGCTGCTGCTTATCTGTTCGTCATTCATTTTAAACAAAGAAAAGCATAAAAAAAACAGGTCATTAAAGGCCTGTTTTTTTATCTTTTTAATGGCTGAAGGCTTAACACCGTGTCACCCGCATTAACGTTTATTTCTTGATCATGAGCAAAAAAACTCAATGCCTTTCCTTGCTTGCTCACTGCTAGTAAAAGAGAATCATCGCTTTTCTCCTCAAGATATGTTTCATACGTATATTCATCCGTAATTTTTGTATTGTAAATCGTATATCCGTGCTCCATTTTATGATGCAGAAACTCCCACGTAATTCCTTTCTTAAAGAGCATACGTCCTCTTACTGTGTGCATAATTTCATCGACATCTTCTCTTGAATCTTCTTGGTCACGAATGCTCAATTGAAAAACATTGTTCCGCCCCATATCTTGAAGAAAAGCAGTACAAACAAGCGCATTATATGCATCTAACTCAGTTGCAGCAATCACATATTCATAAGGAGTTAAGTCTAGATGATATTCCGTTTGCTCAGCTAGTACTTCTCCGTGATAAACATCTACTTCCGCTCTGCGCGCAACTCTTAACCGCTCCCACGAAGAATCAGCAACTAATACTGGATAGCCTAGCTGTTTTAACTTCGTTGCAAAGGCAACCGTAAAATCATTGCTTCCTACAAGCAAAATACCAGGTTCTTCTCCAATTGATAAATCAAGCTTCTTAGCTAGCCATGAAAGAGAAAAACCGTGTGCACAAACCGTAGCAAACACTAAAGCAAATGTCAGCGTTGTTAGGATGGAAGCATCTTTAAATCCTTCATCAATTAGTACTTTCGCAAAGTAGCTCGAGACCGTTAACGCCACAATTCCGCGCGGAGCAATCCAGCCAATCAGTATTTTTTCTTTTATAGATAAATCTGTCCCTACCGTTGATAAAAAGATGGAGACAGGTCTGACAATAAACAGCATAAGTAAAACAAACAAAATAATATTCCAATGAAAAATTTCAGTAATGGTCTTCATCGTCAGTCCAGCCGTTAACATGATAAAAATAGTAGAAGTTAATAGAACCGAGATGTTCTCTTTAAAATGTCGCATATCACTAATAGATGAAATATGCATATTAGCAAGCGTAATCCCCATCGCTGTTACTGCTAGAAGACCTGTTTCATGCTTAATTTCATCAGCTATCGTAAAGCAGGCAATAACGACAATAAATACGACCGGAGATTTTAAATACTCTGGAATATGACCCTTTTGAAACATCCATCCTATTCCGCGGCCGAGAAGCCACCCTATTAAAACGGCAATAATAGAGGCCACGAAGAAAAAGAGAATTGTTTTTCCACTCACTTCTCTCAGCACTAAAAATTGAACAATTTCAAACGAAAAAACGGCCAGCAATGCACCAAAGGGATCAACAATAATACCCTCCCATTTTAAAATGGCTGCTGGTTTTGGTTTTAATTTAGCTTGTCGTAAAAGAGGCAAAATTACGGTTGGACCCGTCACAATAAAAAGTCCTCCGATAACAATTGCCACCGCCCATGATAAATCCGCTATATAATGAGCAGCTAAAGAGCCTAAAATCCAAGCTAGCATGGCTCCGAGCGTCACAATCCGAAACACGGGCTTTTCGATTCCCCTTACCTCTCTCATGTCTAAGTTCAAGCTGCCTTCAAATAAAATAACAGCTACAGCAATCGATACAAAAGGATCAAAAAGCTGAGCAAACTGTGCTTTAGGATCAATTAAACCTAAAATAGGGCCTGTTAGCAGTCCGATAATTGACATCACGACAATTGCTGGTAGCTTAAATCTCCAAGCCAGCCACTGAGATAGAACGCCTAGTCCTACTACGAGCGTGATATGTATAAGCATAGGTTCCATTGTATCTTCCTTCTCTCGTTCGCATAATGTGTATATATTTTCCCTAAAATAAACCGATGTTATACAGGAAGAAACAAACACTACCTTGTTTTACCACTTTTTCAAAAATGCTAAACGCATACCCTTTTCTTTAAATACAAGCTGTTTTCTTTCGTTCGACACATATTTTACTCGTGTTTGTCGAATTTCACGTTAGTATAAAATAATAAAAAGCCTTTAGCTTCTGCTAAAGGCTTTTTACCGGATGATCCAATTCGTATAACTTTTGATAGTGACTATTCGTAGCAAGTAATTCTTCATGCGTTCCTCGAATGGCTACCTTACCATCTTGTAAAAACAAGATTTCATCCATTTTTTCCATCCCAACTAAATTATGCGTAACCCAAATTAAAGTTTTGTCGTGAAGAGTTTCAAAGATAGTGGATAACAAACGCTTTTCAGTCACGGTATCTAACCCTGCAGTTGGCTCATCTAGCATAACAATTGGCGTATGCTGAAGCAAAACACGTGCTAACGCAATCCGCTGACGTTCTCCTCCTGAGAAGCGCTGACCTGTTTCGAGCATGGACGTTTGATATCCTTGGTGCAAACCTTCCACAAGGGAGTGCATATTGACTTGCTTCATTGCCTCAATTACCTCTTCTTTTGTGGCCTCTTCATTAGCTAGTAATAAATTGTTTGCTACGCTTGTATTAAATAAATAAGGATTTTGATTTAATACAGAGATGAGTTTTGGTACATCTTCACGAACTTCAGCAACAGACTGACCGTTTAGTTGAACTGTACCTTCTGTAGGCAATAAGGAACCTTGCAGCAGCTTTAACAGAGTCGATTTTCCAGCTCCGCTCTTGCCAAGAATCGCAATTTTCTTCCCTTGCTCGACTTGAAATGAAAGATCATGAATTACTGACTCTTCCTCATTGCTATAGCGAAACCTTACATGCTCGACTTTTAAGCTAACCGAGTCCCATGAACCTTTATAAGGTAGGGAAAGAGTATGTTTTTTCTTTTCATTCACAGCTTCCCAGTTCTTTTCCATTTCCTGCACTCTATTTAATGACTCTTCAAACTGAGGAATCTTCTCTACTGCATTAGATACCGGCAGCAGTGCTTCAGATAAAGGAAATACTACTAAAATAAAAGCAGCAATAAAAACACCTGCAAGCTCTTTGTCTGCAAAAAGAGACGCCCCAAACCAAATCATTGTGACAATTAAACCTGCTACAATAACTTGGCCAATCAATTCTCGGTAATACGTCCATAGTTTAAGCTTGCGATCCATGCGGTCTAGCTCATCTTCTGTTTTGTTATACGAATGAAAAAATGACTGCTGCTGACCGCTTAACACCCAATCAGCAACTCCTAAAAACCCGTCTGTGACCTTGGCATATAACTGTGCTTTGCTTGATTTATATCTCTGATTAGCCGCTTTCATATGCCAAAGGGAAAAAAGCGGCATCACTACTACTAATAAAAATAAATAGATAGCAATCAAACATGCAAACTTTAGGCTAAAGAATCCTAAAGCTACAATCGCAACGACATATAAAATCACAGCTGAGATTGTTGGTAGAATGGTACGCAAGAACAAGTCTTGTAAGCTTTCAATATCTTCAGCAAGAACCCCTAAAACATCACCTGTACGATAGCGGGATGTAGCAATTAACGGTTCAATCAAATGATAAAGACGTGTGCGCATTTTAGCTAAAATCCGAAGAATAAAATCGTGACTAACAAGACGCTCCCCATAACGAAAGGCTGCTCGGCTTAAACCAAATGTACGCACAAGGACTATGGGAACGTATACTAATAAGATTGTTTCTGGCTGTAAGGACGAAGCTGAAATCAAGTAACCTGACGTGAACATTAGCGCGCAAGCAGAACCAATCGTCAATAAGCTTAGTAATAAGATAGAAAAGATACGATATTTATATGTTTTAAAGTAAGGCCATATCCAACTTTTATATTTCATCATATCTCCTCCTCTTCATGTAAAAATTGATAGTAAGCTCCTTTTTTTTGAATCAGTTCTTGATGATTACCGATTTCTGAAACCTTTCCGTCCTCTATCACAACAATAAGATCCATGTCTTTCATCCAATGCAAACGGTGCGTAGCTAAAATAAATAACTTGTCTTGAAACATCGTTAAAATATCTTGCTTTAATTCATATTCTGTTTCAATATCGACTTGTGCCGTTGGTTCATCTAGCATAATAATGGGGCGATCGCTTAGAAATGCTCGAGCTAGGGCAATCCTTTGAGCTTGGCCGCCGCTAAGCTGCCGTCCCCCATCCCCTATCATTTCATTTTCCTTCTTAGGCATCTGTTGAACCGCTGATAAAAGTCCTGCTTTCGTTAAAGCATCTTCATAATTATATGAGCGGACTCTATCCTGATAAAATTCAACATTTTCTTTTACAGTTCCATTAAAAATAAATGGGTGCTGAGGGATATACGTAATCTGCTTTTGCCAAGCCTCTGAGCGTAAATCAACCTGCACGCCGTTTACTTCAGCAGAGCCTTCTGTAGATTGTACAAAGCCGCTCAGTATATCAATAAGCGTCGATTTTCCAGCTCCGCTTTTTCCTATAATTCCAATTTTTTTACTTCCTTTAACATGAAGCGACACATCTTCAAGAGAAGGTGGCTGCTCTTCGTCATACTTGACGGTGATATGCCTTATTTGAAGTTCACTGCTTTCAGTCCAAGTAGGAACATCTTCTTCTTTAGCCGACGGTTTTTCAGCCTGCTTCACAACCTTAAGTAATGCATCTCCAGATTCTTTTCCGTCCAATGTTGCATGATAATCGTTTCCGACTTCTCGTATGGGCAGAAAATATTCAGGCGCCAGCAATAAAATCATAAGTGCAGGCTCTAATGTCATCGAACCATTCACCAGCCGCAAACCAAGCGTAACAGCCACGATGGCTACAGATAACATCGTAAAGAAATCGAGAGCAAACGTAGATAAAAAAGCAATTCGGAGGGTTCCCATTGTCGCTTTTCGATAACGGTCACTGACTCTCTCAATCGTTTCAGCATGTTCCTTACTTTTCCCGAGAAATGTTAACGTTTCTAACCCTCGAAGCGAATCTACAAAGTGGTTGGACAACACTTGATATGTCTCCCATTGGCTATCTATTTTTTTTTGTGCAGCCAGTCCGAGCAAAATCATAAATAAAATTAAAATTGGCATGGTCACAAGTAAAATAATGCCTGAAAGCCGATCATGGTACCAAACGAAAGCAAGCACTAGCCAAGGTGTAACGCTAATGGCGGCCAGTTTAGGCAAAAACAGCTCGAGATAAGCGCGAAGCTTCTGTAGACCTGTGGTGATGAGCGTCACCAAGTTTCCTGTTCCTTCATCTTTGGTAAAACGCGGTCCTAATGAAAAAATGCTTTTCATGACTATCAAACGAAGTTCCTGAGTCGTTTTGACTCCAAATTGATATGCTGTTTTTTTCACTATAAAACCTACGATCTGACGAACCATAAAGGCAGACAAAAACAGTCCGATTGCTTTTGTCTGCGAAGTTAAACTTTCACCATGAAAAAGAGCGGTAATTACTTCGGCAAGCCACTTAGCTTGAAAAATAATGGCTACACTTTGAATAGTAATAAGCCCTATTAACATGGCAAGAACCATTTTTATTCCGTTGTAAACCATTAAATTTCTACCCATTAGTACTCCATATGCTCCTTATGATCTACACGTTTTCTGAAAACGTAGTAGCTCCAAATTTGATAACCTAACACAAAAGGCAGTAACGCAATAGCAGCGTAAGACATAATTTTCAAGGAATAATTCCCTGATGCTGCATTATAAATCGTTAAACTATAGCCTTCATTGATTGAACTAACCAAAACGGTTGGAAACAATCCTGCAAATATAGAGGAAATTGATAAAATTAAAATTAAGCCAGACATAGCAAATGCCCATCCGTCTTTTTTACGTGTAAGGAAAAAACCTGCTAGTAAATACACGAAAATGCCGATGAAAAATGTATATAGCATCAAGCGGCTATGATTACTGAATAAATCTGTTTCAAAAAACGTCATGCCTGAAAAAATAAGAAGCAGCAAGGCATTAACAGGCAAAAGCTTCATGGCCACTTTTCGTGAACGATCTCTAATGTCATCCATCGTACGGATCGTCGCAAAAATAAGTCCGTGCCATAAGCAAAGCATTGTTAATGTAACACCGCCCGTTATAGTATATAGATTCACAATATCCGAAAAGCCGGCATTCATTTGCATGTTGCGCTCAACAGGCAGTCCTTTCATTAGCGCTGAAAATAAGATGCCGAAAATGAGCGGTGGAAAAAGACTTCCAAAGAAGATAACCCAATCCCACGCATTTTTCCACGCTTGTTTTTCAACTTTTCCTCGAAATTCAAATGCTACGCCGCGGCCAATAAGCGAAAGCAACAGAAGAACAAAAAGAACATATGACCCGCTTAATAGCGTTGCATACCAGTTTGGAAAAGCGGCAAACATAGCACCGATTGCTGAAATTAACCAAACTTCATTTGCATCCCAAAAAGGACCGATTGTATTAATAAAGGCTCGTCGCTCTAAGTCGTTTCTTCCTAAAAAACGAGACACCATTCCAATCCCAAAATCAAAACCTTCTAAAAAGATAAAACCAACAAACAGAATGGATACTAGTAAATACCAGAATTCATTAAGAGAAAACATTGTATCCCTCCTTTGTAAACGGATCAGTTGATGTTACTTTTGTATGTGCTTCGTGATCGTGATCTGGACCTTTTTTAATTTCTTTAACGAACAAGAACACCATAATCACAGCTAAAATTAAATAAAAGAACGAAAACGAGATAATAGAAAACAGTAATTCACCTGCTGTTACACCAGGAGACACGGCGTCTTCGGTTTTCATATAGCCAAATACAACCCAAGGCTGACGGCCAATCTCTGTCATAATCCAACCTGCTGAGCTTCCAAGGAACGGAAAGGCAATGGCAATCGTCATAATACGTAAAAATAGTTTGCTTTCTTGAAGTTTTTTACGAGAAAGCAAGTACGTACCCCAAATGCCTAGTGCACATAATACGCCACCTAGACCAGCCATAATGCGGAAACTCCAAAACGTTGTTCGAACGGGTGGAATATAATTTCCTTCTCCATATTTCGCCGTATACTGCTGCTGAAGCTCGTTCATTCCAGGAACGGAGCCTGAAAACTTCCCGTATGATAAGAAGCTTAATAAATAAGGTATTTTGATTTCACTCGTATTTTTCTTTTCATCAGGGTGAATATTTGCTGTTACTGTCCAAGCACCTGGACTTCCGCTGTTTTCCCACAATCCTTCACTTGCGGCCATTTTCATCGGCTGTGTTTTAACTAAGTATCCAGCCTGTTCATGCCCAGATAGCGCAATTCCGACACCTGAAACTAACCCTACAAGGATAGCAACTTGAAATGATTTTTTGGCAAAAGTCACATGTTTTTTCTTCAAGAGCATAACAGCACTGACACCCGTGATAAAAAAGGCGCCTGTTGCAAACGAACCTAAAATTGTATGAGGGAATTCAACCCACAGCTGACCGTTTGTTAACAATTTAAAGAAGTCATTCATTTCTAAACGGCCATTATTTAGCTCCATTCCGACCGGATGCTGCATAAAAGAATTAGCCGTTAAAATAAAGAACGCTGAGAAGATAGTACCTAGACTAACAAGCCAAATACATAGACAGTGCAGCCATTTAGGCAAACGATCCCACCCGAAAATCCACAGCCCGAGAAACGTGGACTCCATAAAAAACGCTAGCAGTGCTTCAATAGCAAGCGGCGCACCGAATACATCTCCTACAAACCTTGAGTACTCTGACCAGTTCATGCCAAACTGAAATTCTTGTAAAATACCTGTTACGACTCCGACAGCAAAGTTAATCAGGAATAAGTGCCCCCAAAACTTTGCCATCTTTTTATACTGTTCATCTTTTTTTACTACGTACATCGTTTCCATGATCGCTACTAAAAAGACAAGGCCGATAGACAGCGGTACAAAGATAAAATGAAACAGCGTCGTTGATGCAAATTGAATACGTGATAGTATGACTGTATCCATCTTCTTTCTCCTTTCATATATAAGAACATTCATCATTTCCATAGATACTTTGCTCATTTCTGAGCATCTTTTACTTATATTGTGAAATATTGAGCATAACAATTCGAGAAATATGCTCAACATTTCACAAACATATGTAATGTGTCTCTTTCTATTTACATAGTATAGTCTATTTTTTTAGCTGTGCACGTACATTTTTTGAACGTTTTTAGACTAAAACGTGACTTTCTTGTGACGAAAAAGGGAAGGAACTCTTTATTTTTTCATAAAAAAAGCACGCTCTGATTTGAGCTTGCTTCTCTACGGTCGATATTTTGCTTTCGCATTTAATTTAGATTGACGAATGATTTGGTTAATGACTTCAGAAAATACAATACCAATGGCAATTGAACCCGAAATCATAAAGGCTTTTGCTGCAAGACTAATCGCTTCATTATAATTATTTTCTACAAAGTTACGCATGGCATCGTATGCTGTTCCCCCTGGAACGAGCGGAATAATACCTGCTACGGTGAAAATAATGATCGGCGTACGATAAATTTTTGCGTAAATTTGACTAATAATAGCAATAAAGAAGGCCGATGCTACAGTGCTTGGAATTTCATCTACACCATAGAACGTTAGCAAATAGTAAATGAGCCAGCCAATCATTCCGACAAAGCCACTTTTTAATAATGATTCACGTGGAACATTAAAAATGATCCCAAACGCTGCTGAAGCAATAAAACTTGTAATTATCTGCTCTACGATATGCATATGATGCCTCCCTTCTATAGAAGCGTAAATACAATGGCAATACCTGCACCAATAGCGAATGCCGTCAGAAACGCTTCTGCTCCTTTTGATAATCCAGACAGTAAATGTCCCGCCATTAAATCTCGCACTGCATTGGTAATGGATAAGCCAGGAACGAGAGGCATAACGGATCCAATAATAATTTTATCAATTTGCGTGCCCAGTCCTGAAGCGACTAAAAGAGCTGATAAAAGTCCAATAACTAACGAAGCGGTAAACTCAGCAAAAAAGCGAATCGGAATAAGACGGTGGAAATACACCACGGTTAAAAATCCGAGACCTCCTGAAAACATCGCTGGAATAAAGTCCGTCCATAAACCTTGAAACATGATTAAAAAGCATCCGCTAGAAATGGATGCAGCTGCAAGTTGAACCCATAGTGGAAAAGCTACGTTCGTTGCTTCAATTTCTTGTAGCATTTCATACGCTTCCTCCAAGGAGATGTTTCCTTGACTGATGGTTCTTGAGACGCTATTTACCATAGTTACTTTTTTTAAATCTGTCGTTCGTTCGGAAATACGAATTAACTTCGTTTTCGTCGGTTCTTTCGTTTCAAGTGAAAACATGATCCCTGTTGGCGTCACATAGCTGTGGGATTTTTTTATACCGTAAGACGCTGCAATCCGCATCATTGTGTCTTCTACTCGATACGTTTCTGCTCCGCTTTCTAACATAATTTTACCTGCTAGTAAGCTAACGTCCATAATTTCATATTTATCTAATTTTTGCTGTGTCATCAAATCGCTCCAAACATATTAAAGCTTGGTTTTTTCCCCTACAGCATACAGTGTATAAGAAAGAGGGAAGTGGACGCAATGGTTAATGCAAAAAAGTGTGGACTTTTTGTCTCACACTTTCAGGAATAGTATATACATTCCTTATCAATTCATACGTTTTGTGGTCTCACGCTCTATTAATACAGGTGCCATTTTATACTGTACCTGATCTATTTCTTGCTGATCCTGAATTTGCTGAAGTAAGAGGTTTACTGCTTTTTCAGCCATTTTTTCCATCGGTTGACGGATAGTTGTTAGCGGAGGCTGCGCTTCACTAGCTTCTGTAATATCATCAAACCCTATCACAGACAAATCTGCTGGAACGTGAAGCCCGTTTTGCCACGCACAGTGTATCACTTTCAGAGCAATGTCATCCGTAGCACAAATAAGCGCAGTTGGGGGCTCTGGATGATGAGCTAGCTCATTTATAAACTGATATAGTTCATCTGAGTTATTCATATTTTCTTTCACAAACTTTGCGTTTGCTGACGGTACATATTGATAAAAAAGAGACAGACGGTGCTCCACTCCGCTTACAGCTTTTCCAACGAACCCGATATTATTATGGCCAAGGTCCGTTAAGTGAGCAACAGCTAATTGCATTCCCACCGCATCATCTACATGTACAATTGGCCAAAGTGCAGAAGAGCCGTCTCCTGTAAGAGAAACGTAAGGCGTTTGATATTGTTTTAATACGTCTACAAACGGATGATGAGCCGCTACGTAATCTAATAGAATGACCCCATCAAACCAATGATTCATCATCACATTTAATTGACGCTCAGCCGTTGCTTCTTGGTAATCCGTATGTCCAATAAGAACGTCCATCCCTCGACTTTGGACTTGTTGCTGTACCTTTTTTAACAGTTCAATTAAAAACGGGTCTTTTAAATCTCTAATTAATATCCCGATAATCCCTGTTTTTTGGGCACGCAGAGCTGCCGCAAATGGATTCGTCTGATACCCTAAATGAGCTGCTGCTTTTAGTACTTTTTGTTTTGTTTTTTCACTGATTTTAATTTTACCGTCTTTATTATTAAAGATTCTTGATACCGTAGCTAATGAAACACCCGCTTCTTTTGCTACTTCTGTAATCGTGACTTTTTTTCTCCCCATTCGTACCGACTCCTATTTCCTTTTAGTCTATCGACCAAGTAAACATTTTTCTTTATTATACTACTAGAAGTCGGAACCACCCAAAACTACCTTCCCTACTTTTCACTAAACAGCCACTTTAACACATCTTGAATTTTGTGATCCCAATATGCCCAGTCGTGACTTCCTTTTCCTTCTTCATATGTAAAACAAATAGGCTCTTGCTTACATCGCTCGGAAAAACGTTTATTTTCCTGATATAAAAAATCTTCCGTTCCACAGCATTGATAAATACGCGGAGTCACTTCTCCATAGCGCTGGCGATTTTCAAGCAGCCAAAAAAGATCATCCTCAGGTCTAATAACAGGCGGCATGCCAAAAATCAAAGGATAATCTAAGAGCTGAACTTCTCCTCGTCCTCCAAGCCCTTCAACGTCCATCACTCCTGATAAACTGGCAGCTGCAGAAAATTGATGTGGTTTGCAAAACGCCCATTTTAAAGCGCCGTACCCTCCCATAGAAAGACCAGCCACAAAATTATCTTCTCTTTTTTCCGATAACGGAAAGAATGACCTAGCCAATTGAGGAAGTTCTTCTGTTACAAACGTCCAATACTTCTTTCCATAAGCCATATCTCTATAAAAGCTACGATCTACATTTGGCATTACAACTGCAAGTCCTAATTCTGATGCGTAGCGTTCAATCGAAGTTCTTCTCATCCATATCGTATGATCATCAGAAAGACCGTGTAATAAATAGAGCGTAGGGTGTTTCTCACTTCTTATATTGGTTTGTAAACCAATCTGAGATTTTGTTTGCTGCGGTATCAAAACGTTCATTGAAGTACTTATTTGCAATACTTCTGAAAAAAAATCACATTGAATAAACGCCATATTTCTCTTCCCCCCTACTTTTTCTTCCCTATTGATTGATAACAAAACGTACATAATTCATATAAAAGTTAAAAAATAGTTTGATTATTTATAATTTTTAGTTTAACATAAAAACATCTTTTATGAAAACGTTTTACGTATAACGTTTTTTTATTAAAATAGTGACCGCGATTCAAAGGAGGAATTTATATGGGGATAGTAAAAGTAACTTCTGACGAGTATAAGGAGCAAAAAGGAAATCTACTTTTTGTTATTTTCATTTCATGTGCAGCTGCTTTTGGAGGGTTACTTTACGGCTATGACACAGCCGTCATTTCAGGGGCTATTGGGTTGATGGAAGTGCATTTTAATCTTAGTCCAACGATGGTAGGTTTTGTTGTATCTAGTTTGCTGCTCGGTGGTGCTGTTGGGGTACTTGCTTCAGGAAAACTGAGTGATCGATTCGGTAGAAAAAGCATCTTGCTTTTAGCAGCTTCTTTATTTATCGTATCCGCAATTATGCAAGCGCTATCTTCATCCATCTCTTTTGTGATTATTTCTCGAATTATTGGAGGACTAGGCATTGGCATGGCTTCTGTTCTTTCTATTACCTATATTTCTGAAATAGCCCCTCCGCACATGCGCGGCCGCTTAGGCTCTCTTTATCAATTTGCTGTTGCCGTTGGGATTGTTTCTGTCTATTTTGTAAATGACTACATTTTATCTATTGGGGAAGACGCATGGCAGAATTCCACAGGATGGCGCTACATTATCGGTGCTTCTGGAATTCCAGCTCTTTTATTTCTTCTTATCCTTTCTCCTGTTCCTGAAAGTCCGAGGTGGCTGGTAAAAGCAAACCGCACTGTAGAAGCTATGGACATTTTAATTAAAATCAATGGTACACACATTGCACGCCAAGAGCTGTATCATATTGAGCAATCGTTAAAAGAAAATCAACCGGCTTCTCTTTCGCTTTTTAAAGAAGCAGGCCTTCGAAAAGCGTTGCTTATTGGTATTCTACTTGCAGCCTTTCAACAGCTTGTCGGAATCAATGCCATTATTTATTACGCCCCGCAAGTTTTTGAAGCAGCTGGAGCTAGAGGAGATTTATCGCTCCTTGTTACGTCTATGATTGGTGTAGCTGCCTTTTTAGGCGTTCTTTGTTCCATGTGGCTTATAGACCGGATTGGCCGCAAAGCTTTATTACTTATTGGCACAGCTGGTATGGCTGTTACGCAGCTTCTCGTTTCTTTTGGATTTCATTCACAGGGTACTGAAGGCTTGACTACTAGTTTACTTATTGTTTTTTATTTATTTCTTTTTAATATTTCTATGGGACCTGTTGTATGGGTTGTGATTTCTGAAATTTTTCCTAATCATGCGAGAGGCTATGCAATGTCTATTTCCACCTTTTTCTTGTGGATAGCTAATTGGTTTGTGTCTCAGTTTTTTCCTATTCTTTGGAACAAAGCTGGAGGATCTTTTACCTTTTTATCTTTTATGATTATGTGTATCGCTTCGTTTTTGTTTATATGGAAGTGGGTGCCAGAAACAAAAGGAAAGTCACTTGAAGAAATTGAACATATATGGAAATAAAAGAAGCCTGAGCATATATCTCAGGCTTCTTTTTTATCGAATTTGTCCATCTCCGTAAATAATATATTTTAATGTTGTTAATTCCTTTAATCCCATTGGTCCACGCGCATGAAGCTTTTGTGTACTAATTCCGATTTCTGCCCCGAAACCAAACTCTTCTCCGTCCGTAAACCTCGTTGAAGCATTCACATAAACAGCAGCTGAATTAACGCGCTGTAAAAAACGCTGAGCATGAGCATAATTTGTTGTTACAATCGCTTCAGAGTGATGTGAACTATGAACATTAATATGGGAAATCGCTTCATCGATATCATCTACGATTTTAACTGCCATGATGAAATCCAGATATTCTTTCTTCCAATCCTCATCCCCTGCTGGAACAAGGTCTGGAACGATCGTTAGCGCACGGTCATCACCGCGTACTTCTACATCTTTCTCTCGTAGCGCTTGAACAATAATCGGCAAAAATTCATGAGCCGCTCGTTCATGAATAATCAGCTTTTCGGCTGAGTTACACACCGCTGGACGAGATGTTTTTGCATTAATGACAATATTGGCCGCCATGTCACGGTCATATTCTTCATCAACATAAATGTGGCAGTTCCCGGTTCCTGTCTCAATAACAGGAACCGTTGCATTTTTTACCACTGCTTCAATTAAACCAGCACCACCTCGAGGAATTAATACATCGATATATTCATTTAGTTTCATTAACTCCAGTGCTGTTTCTCTCGACGTATCTTCAATAAGCTGTACGCTATGCTCAGGAAATCCTGCACTTGCCGCAGCTTGGGATAATACAGAAACAATAGCTTGATTCGAATAAAATGCCTCACTGCCTCCGCGCAAAATAACCGCATTTCCTGCTTTTAAGCATAAGCCTGCTGCATCACATGTAACGTTTGGACGCGCTTCATAAATAATTCCTATGACACCAATAGGTACACGCTGCTGCCCAATTTGTAAGCCATTTGGTCGTTTAGCCATAGACAGCACTTCTCCTACTGGATCTGCAAGCGCAGCTACTTGGCGCAGGCCGTCTGCCATTCCATGAATCCGCTCTTCATTTAAAGATAGGCGATCTAACATCGCTTTTGACGTGCCTTTTTGAACGGCTTTTTCTACGTCTAATTCATTTGCTTTTAAAATAGCTTCTTGTTGATCCAATAAAGCAGTGGCCATTTTATAAAGCGCCTGCTGTTTTTGTTCGCTCGTTACATTTCCTAAGAAATAAGAGGCTTCTTTTGCCTGCTTTCCTTTAAGCTGCAATTCACTCATTTCATTACTCCTTCAGCTTGTTTTAAGAATAACGTTCCAATTTCTTGGCCTTCAATAATATCTCGCAAAATACTTGGCTCTTTACCATTTGCTAAGATTAAGCTCACCCCTGCACTTGTAGCTGTTTTAGCAGCAGTAAGCTTTGTGACCATTCCGCCTGTTCCAACGTCAGTTCCACTATCTCCAGCAAAATTCTCAAGCTCCGGCGTGATGCCATCTATTACTTTCATTAATTTAGAGTTAGGGTTTTTTGTGGGATCTGAATCAAAGAAACCGTCAATATCAGATAAAATAACGAGTAAATCTGCGTGAATTAAAACTGAAACAATGGCGGATAAATTATCGTTATCTCCGAAACGCACGATGTTTTCAATTTCGTCGATTGCAACTGTATCGTTTTCATTCACAATAGGAATCACTTTGTCTTCAATTAATTTTTCAAACGTGTTCACAACGTTATTGCGCACATGTTCATCTTCGATTACATCTTTTGTTAACAGTACTTGACCAACAATGTGACTGTACTCACCAAAGAATTTACTGTAGATATGCATAAGCTCACACTGCCCGACAGAGGCTGCTGCTTGTTTTTCTCGAATAGAAGTTGGCTTTTCTTTTAACTTTAGTTTTTTTACTCCCACTTGAACGGCACCTGATGTAACAAGCACAACTTCTTTTCCTGCATTCATTAAATCAGATAACACACGCGCTAGTTTTTCAATGCGTGCTAAGTTAATATCTCCGTTATCATAGGTCAACGTAGATGTCCCTACTTTGACTACGATACGCTTGCTATTTTGTAACTCTTGACGATGGTTCACTCTTTTCATCTCCCTAACTAAAAACACCTAAATGCGTACTAATTTTTTTAAAAATTATAGCAGAGATTATGTGAAAAGTCTTATAGTTTTTCAAAGGGAATTTGAACTTTCTAATTTTTTAAATAATTAAGGGAAAAACTGGTGATAAAAGCGCTTTCTTCTTTTATAATGAAAGTTGTAAGGGGAACACACAATTACATAACGTTGTGTAGTAGTACAAACATCAGACAACTAAGGGATAGGGGGATTTGTAATGAATGCGGTTACGATTGTTATTGGATCTATCTGTATTTTAATGATTGCGTATCGGCTTTATGGAACATTCATGGCTGTTAAGGTCTTGAAACTAAACGATGCGCAAAAAACGCCGGCACATGAGCTTGAAGATGGAAAAGATTACGTGCCAACCAACCGATGGGTAACATTTGGTCATCACTTTGCAGCTATTGCAGCTGCGGGTCCGCTTGTTGGACCTATTTTAGCAGCTCAGTTTGGCTATTTGCCCGGACTGCTCTGGCTTTTAATCGGAGCTGTAATCGGAGGAGCCGTTCACGATGCAGTTGTGTTATTTGCATCTATGCGCCAAAAAGGCCAGTCGCTTTCAGAAGTGGCTAAAAAAGAACTAGGACCCGTCGCTGGTTTTTGTACAGGTTTAGCTATGCTTTTTATCATTACCATTACAATGGCCGGTTTATCTATGGTCGTGTTACACGCACTTGAGAAAAATCCTTGGGGTACATTCGCTGTTGGAATTACCATTCCGATCGCAATGGGGGTAGGTATTTACCACAAAAAAACAGGTAATTTAAAAGCGGCTTCTACCGTCGGCTTCATTTTAATTTTAATCGCCGTATTTAGCGGTCCTTATATTCAAGGAACAGCTTTAGGAGATTTTTTAACGCTAGATATTAAAACACTTTCAATTATTCTTCCCGTTTATGCATTTTTCGCAGCGGCCTTGCCCGTTTGGCTGCTTTTAGCACCTCGAGATTACTTAAGCAGCTTTATGAAAATTGGTGTCTTTATCGCGCTGATTGTAGGCGTGTTTTTCGTAAATCCAGCAATTCCATTTCCTGCAGTTACTGAATTTATTCACGGAGGCGGCCCTATTTTAGCAGGACCTGTGTGGCCGTTCATTTCTATTACGATCGCCTGCGGTGCTATTTCTGGCTTCCATGCATTTGTTGGTTCAGGAACAACCCCTAAGATGCTCGATCGTTGGAGTGACATTAAAGTTGTAGGCTTCGGCGCGATGTTAGTCGAATGCTTAGTAGGAATTATGGCATTAATTGCCGCAACTGCTTTACATCCTGGAGACTATTTTGCAATCAACTCTACACCTGAAGTGTTCAAAACGCTTGGCATGAACGTAACAGCTCTTCCTCAGCTTAGCCAAGAAATTGGCCTAAACTTAGAAGGCCGTACAGGCGGCGCTGTTACACTGGCTGTAGGAATGACGTATATTTTCACGGAAATTCCTTGGTTCAGCCACCTGTCTTCTTACTTTTTTCAATTCGTTATTATGTTTGAAGCAGTGTTTATTTTGACTGCTATCGACGCTGGTACACGCGTTTCCCGCTATTTAATTCAAGACTTTTTCGGTGAATTTTATAAGCCATTGAAGCGAGTAGACTGGCTTCCTGGGTCCATTTTTGCAAGTGCCCTAGCCTGTTTTATGTGGGGATACTTATTGTTCTCAGGAGATATCGGCTCAGTTTGGGCGCTGTTCGGCGTATCAAATCAGTTAATGGCATCTATTGGTTTAATTATTGGTGCAACCGTTATTCTTAGAATTGCAGATAAGCGCTCCTATATGCTTACTTGTCTTATTCCACTAGCCTACCTTTACGTAACGGTTAACTACGCGGGTTATTGGATGGTTAAGAATGTGTATTTAAATGAAGCTGCGGCAGGTTACAGCATATTAAATGCGACTCTTTCGATCATCATGCTTATACTCGGTCTCATTATTATGATTGCCGCGATTCAAAAATGGACGCAGCTTTGGCGCACGCCTCAGGCTGAACTAGCGGCGAAAGCAAACTTATCACAAAATATATAAAACGAACACGCTTGCTTATAGAAGCAAGCGTGTTTTTAACGTAGTAATAGCCGGTCAAAATAATTGCACACCAGGCATTTTTATTATTAAACTAAATATACTATACAGAAAATTTTTAAAATAGTTCGTACATTTCACATGCGTATCCTCCCACTGATTACATCTCAAAATACCCAAGTTAAATTATAATAATTATAAATTAGTATTGATTTTTTATTTAAAGATGTTATTATTATTTCTAACATAATAAAATTCAAATAAGAGGTGGTTCTAAGATGACAACAAACAAGAATAACCTAACGACTAGTTGGGGAGCTCCGGTTGGAGATAATCAAAATTCGATGACCGCTGGTTCACGCGGACCTACTTTAATTCAAGATGTTCATCTTTTAGAGAAATTAGCCCATTTTAACCGAGAGCGTGTTCCTGAACGCGTAGTGCACGCAAAAGGCGCCGGTGCCCACGGTTATTTTGAAGTGACAAACGATGTTTCAACCTATACAAAAGCAGCTTTCCTTTCTGAAGTAGGAAAACGAACACCTCTATTTGTTCGCTTTTCAACAGTAGCTGGTGAAAACGGCTCAGCAGATACTGTTCGCGACCCTCGCGGATTTGCTGTTAAATTTTATACAGAAGAAGGAAACTACGACTTAGTCGGAAATAATACACCTGTATTTTTCATCCGAGATGCGATTAAATTTCCTGACTTTATTCATACACAAAAACGCGATCCACGCACACATTTGAAAAACCCGACGGCCGTTTGGGATTTCTGGTCTTTATCTCCTGAATCTTTGCATCAAGTTTCTATTTTAATGTCTGATCGCGGTATCCCGGCAACGTTACGCCATATGCATGGATTTGGCAGCCACACATTTAAATGGGTTAATGCCGAAGGAGATGGCGTTTGGGTAAAATATCACTTTAAAACAGAGCAAGGCGTAAAAAATCTGTCTCCAGACGTAGCCGCAAAGCTAGCTGGTGAAAATCCAGATTATCATACTGAAGATTTATTTAATGCCATTGAAAAAGGCGATTTCCCTTCATGGAAGCTGTACGTTCAGATTATGCCATTAGAAGACGCTGATACGTATCGCTTTGATCCGTTTGACGTAACAAAGGTTTGGTCACAAAAAGACTATCCGTTAATTGAAGTAGGTCGCATGGTCTTGGACCGCAATCCAGAAAATTATTTTGCCGAAGTGGAGCAAGCTACGTTCTCACCTGGAACGCTTGTGCCGGGAATTGACGTATCACCTGATAAAATGCTGCAAGGTCGACTATTCGCATACAGTGATGCACATCGCTACCGCGTGGGTGCTAACCATCAAGCGCTACCGATTAACCGTCCGCGCAGCGAAGTAAATAACTATCAGCGTGACGGCCAAATGCGCTTTGACGATAACGGCGGCCGTTCTGTTTACTATGAGCCAAACAGCTTTGGCGGCCCAACAGAATCACAGGAAAACAAACAAGCAGCATACCCTGTTTCAGGCATTGCCGATAGTGTTGCATATGATCATAACGACCATTACACGCAAGCAGGTGACTTATACCGCCTTCTAAGCGAAGACGAGCGTACAAGACTAGTTGCAAACATCGTTGAAGCTATGAAGCCTGTAGAAAAAGAAGAGATTAAACTGCGTCAAATTCACCACTTCTACAAAGCAGATCCAGAGTATGGAACACGCGTTGCAGATGGTTTAGGATTGTCTGTTCCGCAGCAAGTAAAATAAATTTATCAGTTTTCTAAATGAAAAAATAAAGGTATTTTTCTCATTGTAGATTATCGTTTATTCTCAATTAGTTTAACATTTTATCACTAAATAAGTATCCATATTTTATGGATACTTATTTAAATTCTTGTAAAAAGAGGAAGGGATGAAGAAATGATTGAACAAGAAATAAGATGTAATCAGTGTGATAGAGAAATAAAAGTACTAAAGCACAGTACACTTTGCGGTTGCGGAATAAAATTACGAACGCTAAAAAAAGAGAAGCAACCAGCATAATGAGGTTGCTTCTCTTTTTTTACTAGATATGCTGCTTATATTCACTCACATTAAAGAGCAATCGTTACTTTAAATAAATCTCCGTCAATTTCAATATTCAGTTCTCCTCCGTGCAAATCAATAATTGACTTAGCAATAGCTAAACCAAGTCCAGAGCCATCGGTTTGTCTTGAAGTGTCTCCTCTTTTAAAACGTTCAAACAGCTCATCTGCCTGCTCATTTAGTTCATATTTACTTACATTTTTAAACGTTAGTTTCACTTGTTCGTCTATCTCTTGAACAGAAATATAGACGCGCGTTTGTTCAAGTGAATATTTCAATATGTTCTCTATCAAATTGTCAAATACTCTCCATAATTTTTGACCATCTACAATAGCAAATACAGGCTTTTCGAGAGATTGAATACGAAATTGCAGAGTTGAATCTTCAATTTCTTCATTATATTCAGCTAAAGACTGATGAAGCAGCTGGTGAATATCAATTTTGTCTTTATGCAATTCTACATTTCCACTTGCCATTTTTGACACTTCAAATAAATCATCAATAAGTGTCTGTAAACGTTTTGATTTACGGTCAATAATTTCAACGTAAGCATGTTGTTCGTCCGAAGTAAGATCTTGCGACTTTAGCAACGCTGTATATGTCATAATAGAAGTCAATGGTGTTCTTAAATCGTGACTGACGTTGGTAATTAACTCTGTTTTCAAGCGTTCACTTTTAACTTGAACATGCTGAGATGTTTGAATCTGCTGCTGGATATGATTTATGTTTAGCGCTGCTTGAGTCAAAGCTGATTTTCCTTTGATAGGTAACGGCTCTTTCCACTCGGCTGTGGCAATTTGATCAATGGAAATAATAATTTTATTTAAATAGTTAATTCGTAGCATAAGCAGTATTAAAGTAACCACTCCTACGATACTGCCTATAGCTAAGTACAATGATGCGAATTCTGTTGTAAAGCCTGAGGTGCTTGTCGCTAGGGTCATAACAGCAAACACGGCAAAAACTAAAAGCAGCACTACAACCATTATATGCATGCCAATATGTCTGATAATAAAAATAGATTGAAGAAAATAAATTACTTGATAAACACACGTTCTTTTATATTCTTCTTTTATATCATCTATTGTACGTATACGCTGAAACAGTAAAAATACTTGAAGTGCCCATAGCGAAATAGCTATAGATATTGCTATCATATAAAAGAAGAACGTAGCAACGTGCTTATATGATTCTAATAAAGAAGTTGGATAGCCGTTCAGAAATAGACTTAATGTAAAAAATGAGTATAAAAGAAAAACAATTATACAAATATCTAAAGGTATTTTTTTATAAACCCTCTGTACTGCGGTTCGTCTTGTTATTTCTTTTAAACGTCCGGTTATTGTTCTTTTATAAATAAAGTAAACTATTAACAGAGCTATTATTCCTGACAATGCATACACCAGAAATACTACATTTTGGTGATGGTAATAGTTATATTCATCAAATAAAGAACTACTGAAAGCTTCTTTTTCAGGAACAGCAATCATACCCGTAAACTTCTGCTTTAAATACTGGGTTGGAATCTCTGAGTCTGTATCACTGCTTAACAGTGAATTTTTATATTCATCCGGTTGAAACACAAGGGGTGATTGAGCTGAATAGGTATGTTTATACAACATATTTTTTTGTTTTACTAATTGATTAACGTCTTCCTTGCTTGCATTTTGGATGTTCGTATATATTTTTTGTGTGTTTCTATCTTTCAAATAATACATGATGTCTTTTTTATATTGAGATAATGGTTTTTGCCGATCAAAAGCTTCCTCATAAATTCTTGTTATTTCGAATTCTTTATTTTTTGTTATTTCTTCTCGAACAAATTGATCATCTTGAAACTTTTTTTGAATGTTTTTAATTTCTAGATCCTGCTGCTTTACATAGGCATCTTCAACGTTTTTGCTCTTTGCCTGCTTAGCGTCTTCTATTTTTTCTTCATATTTATCGTGCACGTTTTTTATTTGTTCTGTTAATGTTCCTTCCGTATATCGATACGACTCAATCTCTTCTTCTGTTATCTTATTTGCATTAACGGTATTCTTATCTTTTTGTGTCAATTCTAAAAGGTAGAGATCATTTGTAAAACGACTTATTTGTTTTTTGAAGTCTTCTGATTTTACATAGCTGCTTTTTTGTAAATAGTTTGTTTTTAATAGATTATGCACGTTACTAATTGAAGAAATAGTTGCTCCTAAACCAAATAAAAACAAGATAATCCCTATAGCTGAAATGACGCTACTTTTCCATTTTGTATCCAAGTCCCCACACAACCTTTACATACCTCGGATTTTTTGGTTCAATCTCAATTTTTTCTCTTATTTTTCTAATGTGTACCGCTACTGTATTTTCTGCGTTATAGCCTGGTTCATTCCATACGCGTTCATAAATATCATGTATGGAAAAAACTCTCCCTGCATTTTTCATTAATAACTCTACAATTTTATACTCAATGGGAGTCAGCTTAATGAATACCCCATCAAGAGTGACGGACTTAGCCTCAATATCAAGTACGAGACCTCGGATATCAATCGTCTTTGTTTCCTCATATGTACCTAATGTCACATATCTTCTTAACTGTGATTTAACTCTCGCTATCAGTTCTAATGGATTAAAAGGCTTTGTCACATAATCATCTGCTCCTACCTGCAGACCGAGCACTTTATCTGCATCTTCGCTTTTAGCGCTCAGCATAATAATCGGGATATTTTTTTGTTCTCGGATTTTAAACGTCGTTGAAATGCCGTCTTGCCTTGGCATCATAATATCAAGAATAATTAAGTGAACTTTTTCTTTATTTAGTATCTCTATGGCTTCGATTCCATCTTTGGCCGTAAAGACTTTAATACCTTCATTTTTTAAATAAATAGCAATGCCATTACGGATTTCTTGCTCATCGTCTACGACTAAAACCACATATTCGTTCATTGATTTCTCACACTCCTTTCAAAAGTATATCATGGGTCATTTCGTCTATGGGTTTTATTGTAAACTGCATTTCTTAAGAAAAAGGAAGGGGAAATCTTAAGATTTTCTTAAGCTGCATATGTTGAAAAAGGTTTAAAGAATAGGGATAACAGGAACGTTAAAAGAAAAAATATAATCAATTCCTCATTTGATTCTAAAGAACTATCCGTGAGCGATTATATCTTTTTATTTAAAAGGAGGATGATTTAACTTGGAACGGAATCATACAATTATGCAATTTTTCGAATGGCATGTGCCAGCTGATGGCGAGCATTGGCAACGCCTTAAAGAGCTCGCTCCTCAACTAAAAGAACAAGGAATTGATTCCGTGTGGATTCCCCCGGTTACAAAAGGTGTTTCATCAGAAGATAATGGCTACGGCGTTTACGACTTATACGATCTTGGCGAATTTGATCAAAAAGGAACCGTTCGTACAAAGTATGGAACCAAGCAAGAGCTGCATGAAGCGATTGATGCCTGTCATAATCATGGAATTAATGTCTATGTGGATATTGTAATGAACCATAAAGCTGCAGCAGATGAAAAAGAAACGTTCCACGTCATTGAAGTGGACCCCATGAACCGAACAGAAGAAATTTCTGAACCTTTTGAAATTGAAGGGTGGACAAAGTTTACATTTGAAGGGCGCGGCGATCAATATTCTTCTTTCAAATGGAACTTTAATCACTTTAACGGCACTGATTACGATGATAAAAATGGAAAAGAAGGCGTTTTTCGTATTGCGGGAGAAAACAAAAGCTGGAACGAAAATGTGGATCAAGAGTTTGGCAACTACGATTATTTAATGTTTGCGAATATTGATTACGATCATCCTGAAGTTCGAGAAGAAATGATCAAATGGGGAAAATGGTTAGCAGACACCCTGCAGTGCGACGGTTATCGATTAGACGCCATTAAACATATTAACCACGATTTTATTAAAGAGTTTGCCCACGAATTGTCCTCTTCTCAAGAAAAGCCCTTTTATTTTGTGGGAGAGTTTTGGAATCCAGAGTTAACAGCCTGTCAGGAATTTTTAGACGTGATTGATTATCAAATCGATTTGTTTGACGTATCGCTGCACTATAAACTGCATGAAGCCTCTCAGCAAGGAAGAGATTTTGATTTAACCAAAATTTTTGATGATACATTGGTTAAGACTCATCCGTTGAATGTTGTCACATTTGTAGATAACCATGACTCTCAGCCAAATGAATCTTTAGAATCTTGGGTAGAAGATTGGTTCAAACAAAGTGCTTACGCTCTAATTTTACTTCGTGAAGACGGCTATCCTTGTGTATTTTACGGAGACTATTTTGGGATAGGCGGAGAGCATCCAATTGAGGGAAAAGAAAAAGATATTTCTGCTCTCTTGCACGTACGCTATGACAAAGCATACGGACAGCAAGACGATTATTTTGATCACCCGAATACCATTGGATGGGTAAGGCATGGTGTAGAGGAATTTGAGAAGTCTGGATGCGCTGTGGTGATGTCAAACGGCGAAGATGGCGAAAAGAGAATGTTCGTCGGCGAACACCGAAGCGGACAAACGTGGATCGACTTCACAAATAACCGAGAAGACCAAATTGTGATTGAAGAAGACGGCTACGGACACTTCCCTGTAAATGGCGGCTCTGTATCCGTTTGGGCTGAAGCATAAAAAAACAGTGGCCTGCGCCACTGTTTTTTTACCATAGACCTAGCAGTTTCCACCACAAGCCGCCAATTCCAATCCAAATGATAATATGAATAATTGAAATTAAAAAGCCGAGCGACCACCATTTTTGCTGCGTTACATATCCACTACCGAAGAACACCGGTGCCGGTCCACTGCCGTAGTGAGTTAAACAGCCAAATAAATTGCTAAAGAACGCTAAAATTAATGCTGACAGTAACGGAGGCGCACCAGCGGCCACGATGACAGATAAAAATGCTGCGTACATAGCGCTGACGTGAGCCGTGTTACTTGCAAAAAAGTAGTGAGAATAAAAATACGCAATAGCTAGTACAATCAACGCCGTCATCCAAGACATATGACTAACAGTGCCTTTCATCAGATCACTGAACCAAGGAATCATGCCTAGATCATTTAAGAAGGTTGCCATCATAACCAAAACAGCAAACCAGACTAATGTATCCCATGCTCCCTGTTCTTTTTTGATGTCCGACCAGCTTAATACTTGCGTTAAAAGCAGCGTACATAGACCAATAAAAGCAGTTGTTGTTGCATTAATATTTAAGTTAGCTCCAAAAATCCACAGCACAAGAAGAAGTAAAAATACGCCAATCATGTACCATTCTTCTTTCTTTAGCGGACCCATCTCATTTAATTTTTTTACTGCAATTTCAGATGCTTCCGGCGTTTCTTTTAATTCTGGCGGATACAGCTTATAAATAACAAGCGGAATCACAATTAAACTGATAATTCCAGGTACAATTGCAGCCGCTGCCCATCCAACCCATGAAATAGTCTTTCCTGTAATTTGTTCCGTCATTTTAACAGCAAGAGGATTGGCCGCCATTGCTGTTACGAACATAGCCGATGTTATCATATCTCCTTGAAACGATACTTTTGTTAAGAAAGCACCCACTCTGCGCTCCGTACCGTCTCCAGTTCTCGATCCGTATGTTTCAGATAAAGAACGAATGATTGGAAGAATAATTCCTCCAGCTCGTGCTGTATTAGACGGCATTGCAGGTGATAAAAGCAAGTCACTTACAATCAGAGAATAAGATAATCCCAACGTCTTTTTACCAAACAAACGAACGAAGATATAAGCAACCCTTGTTCCTAGACCAGTCTTAATAAAACCTCTGGAAATAAAGAATGCAATAACGATCAACCAAATCGTCGTATTTTGAAAACCGCTGAGCGATTGTTCAAGTGTTAATGTATTAGTTAATACAATAATGGTTAAAGATAAAATAGCTACACTGCCTAATGGCAATGGTTTAATGATAAGACCTACGATAGTAGCCACAAAAATAGCGAATAAGTGCCAAGCCTTCACATCAAGTCCGGACGGAGGTGTAATAAACCATAAAACAAGTCCGATTGCCAGACAAATTAATAAAGGAATAAACTTCACTTCGCCGGCAGGCTTTTTAGTTGTTTCAGCCATAATCTTTCTCCTTTCATGTTTTTAAATAATAGTAGTAGTATGCTCCTTCCCCTTCGTACCCAATACTTGTCCCATTTAAAATAAAATAATTGTAAAAATACGTTTCGTAAGGATGATATTGTAAATTTGTGAAGTGGTGAGCATAATTCCTTTATTATTTTATCATACATATTGACAATATTTATCTTTCACCTTCATTTTATTCCCTTCAAAATATCTTGTAAGCGTTATTTCATCACAATAAATAAGCTGCATGAGTTCATCATGCAGCCTTGCATTTAACGATTTACTTTTTGAATAAACACGACTTTAAGATAATCACCTGACTTAAATTCTTTTATTGTTTTAAAATCAGCTGGAAGAGAGAACTGCTCCATCATTTTGTAACGTTCCCCTTTTTCGTTAAAAGCTTTTTCAATAAACGAATGAAATTTTTTCATATCAAAATTACTTGCATTCGTCGAAGCTACAATGACACCATTTGGCTTTGTAAGAGCAATGGCTTCTTTTAATAAATCTTTGTAGTCTTTTGCCGCGCTGAACGTATGCTTTTTCGATTTAGCAAAGCTCGGCGGATCTAGCACCACAAGATCGAATGTCATATTCTTCTTAACCGCATATTTAAAATACTTAAAAACATCTTCTACAATAATGTCCTGTGCTTCGTGATCAATTCCATTTACACTAAATTGCTCAATTGTTTTTGCTAAGCTGCGATTGGCTAAGTCGACACTTGTTGTTTTCGCAGCTCCTCCAAGAGCGGCCGCCACTGAAAATGCGCCTGTATACGAAAACATATTTAGCACGGTCTTTCCTTTTGCATATTTATCTCGAATCGTTTTACGAACGTCTCGCTGATCTAAAAAGACTCCCACCATCGCTCCGTCATTTAAGTAAACGGCAAAACGAATACCATTTTCTTTTACAATAAGAGGGAACTCACCTTTATCCCCTGCTACAAAATCATCTTCTTCAATATACTGCCCTTTTACGTTAAAACGTTTTTTCTGGTATAGCCCTTTAAAATTAGGCGCAGACTTTAAGGCTTCAATGACGTATTCTTTAAATCGATAAATTCCTTCACTATACCAACTCATGACGTAATATCCGTCATAATAATCAATAATTAAGCCGCCGATTCCGTCACCTTCACTATTAAATACGCGAAAAGCAGTTGTGTCTTCAGACGCATAAAAGTCATGACGTGATGAAATAGCTTGCTGAATTTTTCTAGCAAAAAACGCCGCGTCAATTTGCTCACTTTTCTTCTTCGTAAGAATCCATCCGTAGCCTTTGTTTTGTTTTCCATAATAGCCTTTGGCTAAAAATTGATTCTTTGGAGTGACTAAGTTAATAATAACGCCTTCTTCTTGCAGTTTATGACCATCAACAAGCGCATCTTTTTCAATGAGTGGATAACCCTTGTTCACTTTTTTAATAAAAGCTTCTTTGGCTATAACTTGTACTTCTTTTCTCATGTGTACACCCTATCTATTTAATTTAGTTCATTCTAGTTTTATCCATTTTATAAGAATAATCTACATTTATCTTAACATAGATAATCGTTGATGTTTCCAGTTAGAAAATAGAAAAGCAGCATGTGCCATAAAGCATCCTCGATTTCATATGTGGACGATCTTTTTACATAAATGTTCAATATTTTTAACAATGACTCAACAAATACAACACTTCTCTTTATATTTCCTCAACAATCCAATGATTTAATAGGTGTATGAATATGATTTGGAGGTTATCAACCATGAAAAAACGAGTATCTCTTGGACTATCTCTTACTCTCTTGGCTTCTAGCGCTGCTTCTGCTTTTGCAGCAGAGCATCATCCAGTTCAACATCCAAAACAAATCAAAAGCGTTGAGTTTCAACCAATGAAAGCACCTACGACGATTGAAAACATGGTTAAAACGTATACAGATGCATCTGTAAAAGTAACGTATAAAGATGGAAGTGTTGAAGAAACTCCTCTTAACTATAATCAACTCTTTCTTTCAAAAGATAAAATTGTCGACAATAAAGGCGAGTTAATTGCTGCAGGTACACCAATTGACGTAAACGGAGATCCAATTATTGACCGAAGCGTTCCTGATCAGCCATCACCATATGTATCAGATGCGCCGGATTCAAACAGCTTTATCACGATTAACGGGAAATCTTACATTGTGTCACACTATGAATATGACTCAGTTGATAATGCCGGAAATAAAGTATCAGGTCTCCCAGCTTCAATGACGCTAACGCAGGTTGATCGAGATGATAAAACTGGAAAACTGGCTGTCAATCATGCCAAGAAAATTGATTTTTCTAATGTAAATGGTTTATGGACACCATGTAATGGTTCTACAACCGATTGGGGTACTCACCTTGGTTCAGAAGAATACGAGCCTGATGCACGTGCTTTTGAAGACCCTTCATCCAGCTCGTATAAAGACGTTACGAACTTCGCTAAGCTTTATTTCGGCGACACGTCAAAAGCAAATCCATACTACTACGGCTGGATTCCAGAAATTTCAGTGGATGAAAGCGGCAATGCGTCCGTCGTAAAACATTACAGCACAGGTCGTTTTTCACACGAAATGATGCAGGTACTTCCAGATAACAAAACCGCTCTTTTTGGAGACGATGGGTCTAATACTATGATGTTTATGTATGTAGCAGATAAGGAAAAAGACTTCTCAGCAGGCACGCTTTATGCAGCAAAATTCAAACAAACGAGCACAGAAAATGGAGGTAAAGGCGACCTTCAGTGGATTAAGCTTGGCCATGCAACAGACAATGAAGTGAAAAAAATAATCGACAAAGGCACAAAATTTAGTGATATTTTTGAAACAGCTGACCAGCCTACAAAAGGATTTAAAGCTGTGAAAACCGCCGCAAGTAAAAAAGTTGAATATTTAAAAGTAAAGCCTGGCATGGAAAAAGCAGCTGCCTTCCTAGAATCACGTCGATATGGTGCAATTCTGGGTGCAACATCTGAATTTAATAAGATGGAAGGTCTAACAGTTAATAAAAAAGACAAAAAGGCGTACATGGCCATTTCTTATCAAAATAGTGCCATGGTAAAAGAACCTGGCCCTGTACAAGATGATATCCAGCTTCCAAAACTAGAGTCTGGTGTGACCTACCAGCTGAACTTAGGATCGCATCAAAAAGACCAAGCAAACGGCCACATTAACAGTCGCTACGTTCCTGCAAGCATGGAAGGGCTTCTGATTGGACAAGACCTAGAAAAAGCAGATGCATATGGTAATACAGCAGATCCAGATAAAATTGCCAACCCTGATAACCTTACGTATTCAAATGACTTAAATACACTGTTTATTGGAGAAGACAGCTCATTACACACAAACAATTTCGTATGGGCTTATAATGTAAAAACCAAAAAACTATCACGTATCCTTTCAGTTCCAGTAGGAGCAGAAGCAACGGGACTTCGTGCAGTAGAAAACATTGAAAACTCTCGCTATGTACTAAGCAACTATCAGCACCCAGGCGAGGACATCAGCGACAAAAATATTACCGCTGTTGATAAAGAAGAGCTGACTAAAGCGATGAAAGAAAGCATCGGCATTCAAGAAACAGGTGGTGTAGGATACATTTCTGGACTGCCTCCTAGGGACGGCGCTCCTTATAAAAAGAAATAAGCAGTGATGAAACCACGTCTGTTTTAGAGTGACAGACGTGGTTTTATCATGTTTATTTTATGTAGGACACGATACCCCACTATGATCGATGAACACAACACTTAGAATATAACCTGCTACTCTCCTATGTTATGATAAAGTAAAAAGCTACTTAAGGAGGATGACTAATGAAGAAAAAAGTAAAAGTCGTTGCCGCAGTAATCGAAAACGAAAAAAAAGAAGTACTTTGTGCCTTGCGCTCAAATGATATGTCACTGCCGAACTTATGGGAGTTTCCTGGTGGTAAAGTAGAAGAAGGCGAAGATATTTACTCTGCTTTAGTTAGAGAAATTGAAGAAGAGCTACATTGTAAAGTAAAAACGATTGATTTACATAATGAACACGTACACGAATACGAAACATTTATTATTGAACTTATTGCAATTAAAGCAGAAATTATAGAAGGTAATCCTCAACCAACCGAGCATGCAAAGCTGATTTGGCTAAACAAAGAAAATCTCTGTTCACTTGTTTGGGCTCCTGCAGATGTTTCAGCAGTTGAATTATTAGTAAAAGAAAAATAGTCTTCTCGCATTGAGAAGACTATACTTTTTCAGTAAACTCCGTATACAAAAGCTTTGGCACTTCATGTTCAAGCTCTAAAATAACCGTAATTGGCTTTTCACCATGATACTCGACCGTGTTTCCTTTTCCAATATAGATGAAAGGCTCCGTTTTACCGTCAATTTCACGGTATTTTCGTATAAATAAGTGTAGATGAATGCCTCTGTCTTTATTAAAAATAATATTCTTTCCTCGCTCAGACGTCTGTGCTGTACTGTTTGGTGTTTGCCAGTGGAACGTACGCTTATCAATGAACTTGTCCTGATAGTTAATACTTTCTTTAATATCTTCTTCCTTATGAAGATCAATAAATAAAAAGAACTCTTTTTCATTTACTAACAAGCCAGAACCACGGAATGAGCTATGCGTTTTACGATAGTTTGATAACAATGCGGGGTCCATCATGGTATATTGTTCATACAGTTTTAAATGTGGAACTCCATAATCTGCTTTTCCAAACTCTTTTTCATAGCGGAAAATTCCATAATCAATCGCGTCCTTAATGAACTGCTTAAACTGTGTATTACCCAGCAAATTTGTAAAGCGCTCTGTTTTTACCGCTTCTTCTCCAGTAAACTCAATTAGCTTGAGCTTTGAACGAAGTTGACCGCTGTCGTAGTAGTCTTGATTTAACACTTCAAATGCATGTTGTACTGAATCTTCTTCAACGTTATCTACATATTTTAAAACTTCTCGCTTCGCCTGAGACAATGAAATGTGATTGTGATTTAATAAGTATTTTAAAATAAAAAACTCGTAAACTCTCTTGATTGGCAGCTTGCTAGATAGCTCTTTTAGCGCACTTTCAAAGTCTTTATGCAATAAAAGTGATCTGAGCTGGTCGTCTTTTTCAGCCTTCGCTACAAACTGAAGATACGATTTTTCTTTATTAATAAACTTGATTGGATCTGGTGCTCCGTCAAATGTTAAATAATCCAACAAATAATAAGGAATTCTTCCTTGGTTTAGCTTTTTAAATTCATTGTATTCTTCTTTCAAATATTTCATGGAATTAAAGTTTTCATGATCAATTTGAGCTAAAATGCGATCGCGAGAAATCTCATCCATTTGAATATGCGTTGCCCCTGGAATACTTGGAAACCCTGTTGCGATGGCAACTTTTAAGCTTTCTTTATCGTAATAGCGGCTGCCGTTTAACGCGAGCGCAATTAAAAAGAGTTTGCTGTGGTTTCCTATAAAGTCGAGCACTGTTAAAAATGACTTACTCTCATGCTTACGCAAGCCGCGCCCTAGCTGCTGTATAAATACAATAGGAGAGTTCGTTGGGCGAAGCATTAACACCGAATTCACTGATGGAATGTCGACACCTTCATTAAAAATATCAACAGAAAAAATAACTTCTAGTTCATCGTCCTCGTTTTCTAAACGCTCAATATATGCTTGGCGATAAGAAATCGAGTGACCCCCATGTAAAACCTCACTGTTATAGCCTCGCTTATTGAACTCTTCTGCCATGTACTCTGCATGCTCAACGCTTGCGCAGAATCCGAGCGTTTTACGCTTTAGACCATCATGACCATAAAACTCCATTTTTTCAATAATAAAATCAACGCGCTCATTTACTTTTAAACGCTTGGTAACCTCTGTGATATCATCAATATCTACATCGCTTAAATCTACGCCTTCAATATCTGTGATACCAAAGTAATGAAACGGCACCACCAATTGATCTTCCAACGCTTCATGAAGTCTCACTTCAATTCCAACATTATTATCAAACAGATCAAATACGTTCATGCTGTCACTTCGCTCCGGTGTAGCTGTCATTCCTAACATAAAGACTGGGGTGAAATACTCTATTATCCTTTGATAAGATGGACTTGTTGCATGATGGGCTTCATCATAAATAATATAATCAAATTGGGCTCGATCGAACTCACTGTAATATTTCGTTAGTGTTTGAATCGTCGCAAATATGTAATCTGCCTCTTTATCCTTTGAATTCCCTGTCAAAAGACCAAAGGTCATCGATTCATTAATAAGCAGTGTTTCAAATGTTTCTTTTGCTTTTTTTAAAATCTCTTCTCTATGTACAACAAAAAGCAGCCTTTTGGGTTTAACTTTCTGAACGTCAAAAGCTGACATATACGTTTTCCCTGTACCCGTAGCTGCAATTACAAGTGCTTTTGTTTCACCAAAGCTACGCAAGCGTCTCAAGTTTTCCATCGCTCGCTGCTGCATTTTATTCGGGACAATATAGTTACTTCGTTCGAATACTTGCTGAGGCTTGTACGACGCTTCTTTTAACGTAGCTAAAAATTTCTCGTACTCCTTCAAAAACTCACTCGTCGCATCATCACTGATCTCCCACAAATACTCATATTCCTTTAGTACATCTTGAACAAAAGGAGACTCACCCTTTGACACAACTTCCACATTCCACTCAATATTGCTTTTTAAAGCGCTTTGCGTTATATTCGCGGAACCTATAATCACTTTATAATCATTTTCATACTCAAAAATATAAACCTTCGTATGAAACCCCTTCTCTTCGACTTCACTAAACACTTTAAGGTCAATATGATTAAAGGTCTTAATTTTCTCTAATGCCTTCACTTCTGTAAAATTCAGATAAGTGGATGTAATAATACGCCCTTCCACGCCACGACTAGCCGCTTCCTTCAAAGGATCTAAAAGAAGCTGAAGTCCGCTAAAATTAATAAAAGCCACGCTAAAATAAAAGCTTTTACAGTCTTTTAAAGACGTTACAAGTTCCTGCAAGAGACTGGTATTTTTTGAATTCACTAGTAATCGGTTATTCATTGACTCCACCTTTTTCCATTAAACTGTAGTTTTAGTTTAGATGTTTGGTTAGAAGGGATCAATAGGGTTGTTTAATTAAAAAAATGTTAAAGTTAGAATTAGAGGTCTTTTTTAATACTTTTTATTTATGGTATGGTTTTCCGTCAAAACAAAATGTCTCGTTCCCTTGCACTTTTCGTTCCATACCATTAAAGTATATATTGGTTGAAGTTTATACTAGCATTCAACCTTATAAAAGAAATTACACTTTTTAATTTTGGGAAGATGTTTTCCCTAAAAGAAAGGGTTTAGATATAAGATGAAAGATAATTTTTGGCATGAGTTGCCGCGTCCGTTTTTTATTTTGGCACCGATGGAAGCTGTGACGGATGTCGTTTTTCGCCATGTTGTGACTGAAGCAGCACGACCTGACGTATTTTTTACAGAGTTTACGAATACGGAAAGCTACTGCCATCCGAAAGGAAAAGATAGCGTAAAAGGACGTTTGACGTTTACAGATGATGAACAGCCAATCGTTGCGCACATTTGGGGAGACAAGCCTGAATACTTCCGTCAAATGAGTATCGGCATGGCCGAAATGGGCTTTCGCGGCATTGATATTAATATGGGTTGTCCTGTGCAGAACGTTGCAGGAAACGGAAAAGGTTCTGGTCTGATTCGCCGTCCAGATACTGCGGCTGAGATTATCCAGGCAGCCAAAGCTGGAGGGCTTCCAGTAAGCGTAAAGACTCGTCTTGGCTATACGCAAGTTGATGAGTGGTACGACTGGCTGAAGCACATTCTAGAACAGGATATCGTGAACCTTTCTATTCACCTTCGTACGAAAAAAGAAATGAGCGATGTTGACGCGCACTGGGAGTTAATTCCGGAGATTAAGAAGCTTCGTGACGAAATCGCGCCTCATACGCTACTAACAATTAACGGTGATATTCCTGACCGTCAGAAGGGTCTTGAACTTGCGGAGAAGTACGGCGTTGATGGAATCATGATTGGACGCGGAATTTTCCATAATCCGTTTGCGTTTGAAAAAGAAAAGAAAGAGCACACAAGCGAAGAGCTATTAGAACTTCTTCGCCTGCAGCTAGATCTTCATGATAAGTATTCTGAAGAATTAGAGCCGCGCCCTTTCAAACCGCTTCGACGCTTTTTCAAAATTTACGTTCGCGGATTCCGCGGTGCAAGTGAATTAAGAAATCTACTCATGAGCACGGAAACAACTGACGAAGTGCGTGCGTTGCTTGATGAGTTTAAAGACAGAGCTGGAGTGAAAGAAGACGAAGGTTTTTCTGTTTCTTAAATAAGATCTCGTTTGCTTAAACTCATTTTTTCTAACATTTTATCGGAGAGAAGAACCTCTTGTTCTTTTTTATAGACGTGTGCTATTTATCCACATATGATAAAAACTGAGGCAGAAGGTTTTACATTTCCTTCTGCCTCAGCTTTTAATAAAAAAATATCCACACGTTCTATTTATGATAAGGTTCATTTCGAATGATACGAAAAGCTCGGTAAATCTGTTCTACTAATACTAGGCGCATAAGCTGATGAGGAAACGTCATCTTTGAAAAAGAAAGGGCTGCGTTTGAGCGTTTCATTACTTCGCTGCTTAAACCAAGCGACCCGCCAATGACAAACGCTATTTTGCTTTTTCCATAGGTAGCTAATGAATCAATTTCTTTTGCGAGTTCCTCGGAAGATTTTTGTTTTCCGTTAATAGCTAATGCGATTACGTGAGTATCGTCTGAGATTTTCGCTAAGATGCGCTCTCCTTCTTTTTGTTTCACCTGTTCCATTTCAGATTCACTTAAGTTTTCGGGTGCTTTTTCATCTGCAAGCTCAATAATTTCTACTTTTGCATAGCTTGATAAACGCTTTAAATATTCTTCAATGCCTTGTTTTAAGTATTTTTCTTTTAACTTCCCAATGGTTATAATAGAGATATTCACAGGCTATTCTCCTCTCCTTTATCCCTTATCCACAGATATTATCCACATATCCACATGTTATATCCACATTTTGTATAAGAATATTAGTTCCCTACTACATATACAGCTTCATTGTCACAATATTCACAGCTTTTTTTGTCAGTAGAATTTTCTATTTTTTCAAAAACCGGCGCTAGCTCAATCTCATCTACCATTACATCCAGCGCTAGTTCTGTATGTTCTACACAGCAATATATCTTCATGTATTTATCTTCCTTTCTCTATTCTTTTCATTAAAAAACCACAGGAGTTTATCCCCTGTGGATAACTTTTCTTTCACTTCATTTGACGCGTTAATTTTACTTCTGTGGATTTCTTTTTGCCATCACGATAGAACGTTACGTTCATTTTATCGCCAATTTCTTTTTCAATGTAGAGGTGTTTGCGAAGTGTCGCAATGTCCCTTACTTTGCTGTGATCTAACTCAACAATCACATCATATTCCTTTAATCCGGCTTTAGCGGCTGGCGAACCTGGCTCGACTTTTAGAACAGCGACTCCGTTTACTACATCATGCGGTAACTTAAGGGTTTCTTTTAAATGATACCCTGATACCTCACTTAATGATAGTGTACTAACTCCAAGATACGGACGTCTGACTTCACCATATCGTTCTAAGTCATTAATGATGGGTCTAGCCATATTGATTGGAATCGCAAGACCAATGCCTTCTACTGCTTCTTGGGCAATTTTCATAGAATTAATACCGATTAATTCACCATCAATATTAACAAGAGCACCCCCGCTATTACCAGGGTTAATGGCGGCATCTGTTTGAATAACTTCTGATTGCCAATCAGGATTTCCATCGCCATTCAAATCTTGAGGAATGACACGGTTAACCCCTGAGACAACTCCTTGTGTAACGGAGCCAGAAAATTGAAGGCCTAGCGGGTTTCCGATAGCAATTACTGGTTCACCAGCTTTAAGCTTATCAGAATTTCCGAAGGTAGCCACTTTTGTCACGTGGCCTGCGTCAATTTCAAGAACTGCTAAGTCCATTAAATCATCGCTGCCAAGAATTTTAGCCGATACCCTTGTACCGTTACTGAAGCTCACTTCAATTTCGTTAGCGCCTTTAATGACATGATAGTTTGTCACAATATAAGCTTTGTTACCTTGCTTTTTGTAAATAACACCTGAGCCCGTCCCGGCATCAGTTCGTTCATCATTCCAAAAGCTTTCAGAGTTCTGAATGTTTACAACTCCTACAACTGCTGCATTGGCTTCAGAAACAGCTTTTGTGACGGCCGTAGTGACGTCAAGAGATACTGACTTTTGAATGGTAGACCCTGTTTGTTCATCTCTATTTTCATCCGTCATCCATCCATCTGGCAAAATGCCGTTCCTCACCAAGGCTGGCATAAGAAGCAGTACAATAAGTGCACCTATAATAGCTCCAATCAGAGCAGAAGCGAAATATCCTCTGCGGCGTTTAGGCGGCCGACTATTCGGCTCTTGGCCTTCATCATAATGTTCCACACTATCACCGAACCCTTCATTTATCATCGTGAATGTCTGCATTCACGTACTAAATGAAGTTATTTTTCGCTTCCTTTCTAGAGACTATACATAAACAATATCAGTTGGTCTTTTTGGATCAGTATCACATAGAAGAATATTGTCCTCTACATTGATGTCTTTTTGTTGTAACACTTGCGCAACAGACATGCGGGCAATTTCCTTCATGTTATTGTCTTGACTCAAATGCGCTAAGTAAATGCGTTTGGTTTGATCTCCAATCACATCTGCCATTGCAAGAGCCGCATCTTCATTAGACACATGTCCTACGTCGCTTAGAATTCGTCTTTTAATACTCCAAGGGTAGCGTCCCATTCTGAGCATTTCAACATCATGGTTGCTTTCAAATACATACATATCGCTATTTTTAATCGTACCTTTCATGCGGTCACTTACATAGCCAGTATCTGTAATAAGGGTTAATTTTTTAGACCCTTGATGAAAGACATAAAACATAGGCTCTGCAGCATCATGCGAAACACCAAAAGACTCCACTTCCAATTGACCAAACGATTTCGTTTGGCCAATTTCAAAGTGAAACTTCTGTTCCGTATCAATGTTGCCGATCAAACCATCCATTGCGTTCCACGTTTTTTCATTTGCGAAAATGGGGAGCTTATATTTACGTGCCAGAACACCTAGTCCTTTAATATGGTCGCTATGTTCGTGAGTCACTAAAATTCCTGATAAATCCGGGATATTGCGATTTACTTGTTGAAAGAGAGCTTCCATTTGCTTTCCGCTCAGCCCTGCATCAACTAGTAAGGAATGTTCTCCATCACTTACTAAAATCGCATTTCCTGTGCTCCCACTCGCTAGCACGCTGAAATGCAGGCTCATTTATCTCACTCCAAATACTTATTTATTTCCTTTTTTAATGATTTGCCCTTCAAAGGCGTTTACAAAATAACTCGTATCTCCATTTACAATGACGTGCCAAGTTGGTGCTAAAACTTGAGAATTTAGTAGCGGCAGATCAAACGTATAGTACCCAAACTCTACTTTTGTTACAGAATCTTTCTTTTTCAATTCACCCTTCAAAAACAAATTTTCCAATGCTTTTAAAGGCGTTAAAACATCCTGCTCATCATCTAATGTTTTTACAGAACCTAGCATCGTTTGTTCATACGAAATAATTTCACCTTTGTCATTTAAGTGAGCAACGATCATTCCATTTTCATTATCAAAGATTTTATGCTTCTTATATTTTTGAAAGAATGTAACTGTTTTTTTCTCTTTGTTAACATTCCATAGCTCATAATCCTTACCTGAGATAACATACCGTTTTAGAAATTGACTTAGCTTTGCTTCGGGACTTTTTTCAGATACTGAAAAAGGTTTGTCTAGTACGCTTCGAATTGTTTTTTCCTCAAGCAGCGCTGCTTTTTGTTCTTTAAGCTTTTTTAAATCTTCATCTTTAAACAGTTTGCTTTTAGCATTTAACGACGAAGCTTCCTTCACATCTACAGGTAGATGTTTATATTCAATGCCTTCACTCGTTAATTGTTCTTCAACGCTCGACTCCACAAATAGAGAGTACTGATCTTCTTGATGAGTTTTAAAAATCTGATAGCCTAAGTAAATATTCAGAATCAAGAAAGTGAAAATAAAGATGGTTTTTGTTCTATTCCAATCCATCGTTATCGCCTCCTTCGGTCGGCGGTGCAATTCGATACCACTTGCTATTATAATAATAGAACCAAGAAGGAACGAGTTTGACAGAGTTAGAATTAAACTCAACCGTCTTTTCACCGGTTTTTGGCTGCTGTGAGACTTCTTCTAGCTGATAGCCTATTGAAATATCTTTTAACAGATTCGGGTCAAAGTTTTGGTGTTTTTCAATTAATTGAATCACCTTTTGAGATGACTGCAGCTTTTCTACACTGGAATCCTGTACTCTTACAAAACGATAAAGAGGACGACGGTAATTTAAAATCTCCGCATTTCCCCATCTCTGATATATTTCAGTCATTCCCTGATTGCTGTACACGGGATAATTATCTTTATAATAACGATAGCTAATTTCTTTTGTAATACGATTCCAGCTGTTGAACCTGTAATTAGATTCCGTCCAGCCGCCGTGGTCATTAACGAAGCTAAAGCTGCGATTTATTAAATTATAATCTTCCATTACCTCGGTCGTAGAATTTACAAGATTCACATATTCCATCACATCTGTCTTCGTATTAACATTAATCACTTTTGTACCTTCGGTGTAGACATCTCGGTTTGTAGACGTTTCTTTCCTTGCATAGTCTGGGTTGTTAAAAAGCGCTTCTTTATATTTTTCAATATCTAAATGCCTCATGCTCGTATAGTAAACTTCACTATTCATCGTGATATTGTTTTCTGGAAGGAAGATATACCGATTTTTGTTTTCTTTATATACAAAGCTCGGGGCATAGGTACGTTTCATTTTATCTTCTAATTCTTTGATATCATCTTTGGCCAAATTCTTGACTGTAACCGAATAAATCTTTTTTTGCTCATAATTCACAAGATACACGCTCACGAAAAAGGAAGGTGTACGCTTAATTTTAATGAGTACACGGTCAAATGTTTGATTAGGCAAAGACGTTTGAGAAAATGAAAAAAGCTGTTGAAATGTTTTTAACGGTAGCGCGTCTGGATACAGCACTTCAATAGAATTACTTCCATGAACATAATTTAGAAATCCATCGGGAGAAATAGCATCCGAAACGTCCGTCACATTCGAAAATTTCCACTTTTTCATTTCATTTACCCATTTGTTTACATCATCTTCGTCGTGAGACATGTAGTGATTATCGTTTCGATGATAGAGAACTTCTGTTGGAAGAATATGATCTTCTATTTTACTTTTTGAACTCACTTCAACTTCCTGCAGGTGTTGATTTTTTGAAATGACCTTATAAGAAGGCTGATACGTCCATATGTGATACGTCATAATTAAACTGGAAGCGACGAGAACAACTAAGATGGCCGTTTTGATATGTTCATATCTCATTCCCATTCGTCATCATTCTCACTTTCAATCGGAAGAGTAAAGTAAATCGTTGTTCCTTTTCCTTCCTGACTATCTGCCCAAATACGTCCATCATGTGCTTCAATAATTTCCTTGGCAATAGCAAGCCCTAATCCTGTTCCACCTAATTTACGCGTTCGTGCTTTATCTACACGATAGAAGCGTTCGAAAATTTTAGCTAAATTTGATTTTGGAATCCCCATACCTTGGTCTTTAATGCTCACAACAATTTCATGCGTATGCTGAGCAATTGAAAATGTAATGGTTCCGCCTTCAGGTGAATATTTTATTGCATTGGAAATAATGTTATCTAATACTTGTGTAATTTTATCTTGATCGATAGCGACATAGATTGCTTCATTTGGCAAGTCGCGCACGAACGAAATACCTTGTTCAATTGTCATTTCAAAGCGATCAATGATGTAGTGATAGAACTTCACAAAATTGATTGGATCACGACTAAATCGGTAGTCTTGGCTATCTAGCTTAGATAATTGAAGCAAGTCGTTAACGAGACGAATCATTCGTTCTGTTTCCGTTTGCGTTACATTTAAAAATGTTGGAGCTAAGTCCTTATCCTGCCATGCTCCGTCTGCAAGCGCATCTAAATAACTGCGCATCGTTGTTAACGGCGTACGCAATTCATGTGAAACATTCGCTACAAATTCTCGACGATCTTGATCAATTTTCTCCTGCTCTGTAATATCATGCAGGACAATGATAATCCCGTTAATAAAACCGGTCTCTTTTTGAATAGCGGAAATGGTAGCTCTTAAAATAAAAGGATCCGATTTTGTACTAAAGTCCAAAATTAATGACTCTTGATTAGCGAGCAAGCTTTCAAACGTATGCGTTTCTTCAAGATCTAATAGGGAAACAACTGGGTCAGACAAAACCGTTTCACGTGAAACATTTAGCATAGCTGCGGCTGGATCATTAATTAAAATTACTCTTCCTTTTCGATCCGTCGCAATAACGCCGTCCGTCATATGAGCTAATACCGAACTAAGCTTACGGCGCTCCCCTTCTGTCGTTGCCTGTGCTTCCTGAAGCTTTCTTGTTAAGTTGTTGAATGTGAGAGCTAGCTGACCAATTTCATCATATCCGTATACCTTAGCTTTTCTCGTAAAATTCCCTTTGGCCATCTCAAGTGCTTGTTTTCTCATTTCAGACATTGGACGAGTAATCGTCTGAGCTAAAAACACGCCTAAAATAGCTGTAATAAAAAGAGCGATCACCGTACCTGCTTTAAAGATCTGATTGATATTACTCATTTGATCGTAAACAGGCTCCATGGAAGCTGTTAAGTAAATAGCACCTAAGATTTCTTCGCTAGACTGAACTTTTCCATTTTTATTAGTTGAATTTGATTGACTGGCACCTACTTTATCCTGTAAACGAATAGGCTGTATCATAACTCTGATTCGCTGTCCGCTTTGATCAACAAATACATTATCAGAGTTCGTTCCTGCTAACAACGCATTCGTAATCGCTAAATCATTAGTCTTTTTACCTATGATCTGTTGAGGATTTGAGTTCGATGTAGCAATGATTCTTCTATTTTGGTCAATGACTCTTACTTCAGAGATGTCATTCATATCATTTGAAGCTAAATTGGGTCTTGAAGCAAAATCTCGTAAAATAGTCTTTAAGTCTTCCTCAAGAGTGGGTGAATCATCATCACGATTTTTCACCATTTCTTGTCCAATGTTATACGTCAGCAAGTCTGTCCGCTCTTGAAGAGACGTTCGAAAGTTGTTAACTAATTCTTTTTCTAATTGTCGTGCAAAATAGACCCCAATAATTTGCATCGCAATTAAAATGAGCAGCACATAAATCAATACAAACTTTAAATGAATAGATTGCAGGAGCCTTACTTTCTTCATCTAAAATTACTCCTGCTCTGGGCTGCGTAAATAATAGCCTACTCCACGTCTTGTTACAATCCACATTGGATGGCTTGGATTATCTTCAATTTTTTCACGTAATCTTCGAACTGTTACATCTACCGTACGCACATCACCAAAATAGTCATAACCCCATACAGTTTGAAGCAAGTGTTCACGCGTCATGACTTGTCCAATGTGCTTCGCTAAATAATGCAGCAGCTCAAATTCACGATGAGTCAGTTCAATCGTTTCTCCGCGCTTAGACACGATATAAGCATCTGGGTGAATAACAAGTGCTCCAATTGTAATTTCATTCGTTTCGCTTTCTTCTGTTGGAACAGCTACTTGCTGATGCCTACGTAAATTAGCTTTTACACGTGCTAATAATTCACGCGTACTGAACGGCTTAGTTACATAATCATCTGCACCTAATTCTAGACCTAACACTTTGTCAATTTCAGAGTCTTTTGCTGTTAACATGATAATTGGCATATCATATTTTTTGCGCACTTCTCGGCAAACTTCCATTCCATCTTTCTGAGGAAGCATAATATCTAATAAAATCATTTCAGGCTGTACTTCTTCCACTTTTTCAAGTGCTTCTACGCCATCATAAGCACAAAATACTTCGTAACCTTCTTTTTGCAAATTAAACTTTAAAATATCTGCAATCGGCTTTTCGTCATCTACGACTAAAATACGTTTATCCATGATCATCGTTCTCCTTTATTAGTTGAAGCAAAATATAAAAGATAGTATTCATACTGTTTGAATACCGTAGTTTTATTATACTTGATAACCCTTGAAACGTCACAAGTTCATCCTCTACTATACATGAAGATATATGATTTTCAACCATCTCTAAATGCAAAAGTAATATATTACCACAAAAGAGATACAAAGCAAATAACGTTTTCTTTTAAATGTAAATAAAAGAAAAAAGCATGACTTTAAATAAAGTCATGCTTTTTGATGGCTCGGGACGGAATCGAACCGCCGACACAAGGATTTTCAGTCCTTTGCTCTACCAACTGAGCTACCGAGCCAAAATGGCGGTCCCGACGGGAATCGAACCCGCGATCTCCTGCGTGACAGGCAGGCATGTTAACCGCTACACCACGGGACCTCAGTCTATATGCTATGTATTAAAAATATTAAAAATGACCCGTACGGGATTCGAACCCGTGTTACCGCCGTGAAAGGGCGGTGTCTTAACCGCTTGACCAACGGGCCACGTTGTAACAAAAGTGAGCCATGAAGGACTCGAACCTTCGACCCTCTGATTAAAAGTCAGATGCTCTACCAACTGAGCTAATGGCTCATGTTATATCTCTTAGCGACGCTTATTATAATAACATGATATTTCATATGAATGCAATAGTTTTTTTAAAACTTTCTTTTTATTATTGAGCTTTTTTTAAAAATCTTGTTAACAAAGCACCAATTATAAATAAAAAAGGTTAGCTCAAGAAGAGCTAACCTTTTTTATTTAGCTATATACACCACGTAATACATTTGTTTGTGTACGATCTGGACCTACAGAGAAAATAGATAAAGGAATCCCTGTTAATTGAGACACGCGCTCTAAGTAGTGGCGAGCGTTATCAGGTAACTCATCTAATGTTTTCACACCCGTAATATCTTCTGTCCAACCTGGAAGCTCTTCATATACAGGTTCGCATTCTGCAAGTGTTTTTAAGCTAGCAGGGAATTCTTCCATAACTTCCCCTTTATAACGGTAAGCTACACAAATCTTTAATGTCTCAATTCCCGTTAATACATCAATTGAGTTTAAAGATAAATCTGTGATTCCGCTAACGCGGCGAGCATGACGTACAACTACACTGTCGAACCAACCTACACGGCGAGGACGACCAGTTGTTGTACCATATTCACGTCCTACTTCACGGATTTGATCACCGATTTCGTTTGTTAATTCAGTTGGGAAAGGACCGTCACCAACACGAGTTGTATACGCTTTTGATACACCTACAACGTGCTTGATTTTAGATGGACCTACACCAGAACCAATAGTTACTCCACCCGCTACTGGGTTTGAAGATGTAACAAATGGATATGTTCCTTGGTCGATATCTAACATAACACCTTGTGCGCCTTCAAATAGTACACGACGTCCTTCGTCTAACGCATCATTTAATACTACTGATGTATCAACAACATATTTTGCAACTTGTTGACCATACTCATAGTACTCATCTAAAATTTCTTCTAATGTAAAGCCTTCTACTTCATACATTTTTTCAAGAAGGCGATTCTTTTCAGCTAAGTTTTGTGTTAATTTTGCTTCAAATACTTCACGGTCTAGTAAATCGGCAATTCGAATACCAACACGTGCTGCTTTATCCATATAAGCTGGTCCAATACCTTTTTTCGTTGTACCAATCTTATTTTCACCTTTACGTTCTTCTTCAACTTCATCTAATTTTAAATGATATGGAAGAATCACATGAGCTCGGTTACTAATACGTAAGTTTTCTGTTGTTACACCGCGATCATGTAAGTATTTTAATTCTTGAACAAGTGCTTTTGGATCAACAACCATACCGTTTCCAATTACACACGTTTTGTCATTATAAAAAATACCTGAAGGAATTAAATGTAACTTATAAGTTTCACCATTAAACTTAATTGTGTGACCTGCATTGTTCCCACCTTGGTAACGTGCAATCACTTCTGCATTTTCTGATAGGAAGTCTGTAATCTTCCCTTTTCCTTCATCTCCCCATTGTGTTCCTACTACAACGACTGAAGACATATCTTAAGCACCTCCGCTTAGTAAGCAACAGCTCACTACGACATAATTTAACCATGGATAAGTGTATCAATTTATCACGCTAAAGTCAATTAAATCCGAACGATTTAACAAAAGTTATTATAAATATATCGTATTTTGCGGAACGAATGCGATAACAATAAAATAAAACCTCTCAATATGAGAGGTTTTATGCACCAGGCGGCACTCCTGCATCATCAAAGCGCCGCTCGAGATTAACGAATTTATTGTATTCTTTTACAAAGGCAAGCTGTACGGTTCCAACTGGACCGTTACGCTGCTTGGCTATAATAATCTCGATAATATTTTGATTTTCTGTGTCTTTTTCATAATAGTCTTCACGATATAAGAAAGCTACGATATCGGCATCCTGCTCAATACTTCCGGATTCACGGATATCAGACATCATCGGTCGCTTATCTTGTCTCTGCTCTACACCACGGGAAAGCTGTGATAAGGCGATAACAGGGACTTCTAATTCACGGGCTAAAGCTTTTAAAGCACGAGAAATTTCAGATACTTCCTGCTGTCGGTTTTCTCCGCTTCGTCCATTACCTTGAATAAGCTGTAAGTAGTCAATTAAAATCATCCCAAGTCCGCCTTCTTGTTTCAAGCGACGACACTTAGAACGAATTTCACCTACTCGAATACCGGGTGTATCATCAATATAAATCCCTGCATTGGACAAAGACCCCATTGCCATAGTAAGCTTTCCCCAGTCATCAGCTGTAAGCGAGCCTGTACGCAGCCTTTGTGCATCAATATTTCCTTCGGCACACAGCATCCTCATAACAAGCTGCTGAGCACCCATCTCTAAACTGAAGATGGCTACGTTCTCATCCGTTTTTGTTGCAACGTTTTGCGCAATATTTAAGGCAAAAGCCGTTTTACCTACCGATGGACGGGCTGCTACAATGATTAAATCATTTCGCTGGAACCCTGCTGTCATTCTATCTAAATCACTAAACCCAGTTGGGATGCCTGTAATGTCACCTTTTCGATTGTGAAGAACTTCGATATCATCGTACGTTTGTACAAGTACATCTTTGATATTTTGAAACACACCGCTGTTTTTACGCTGTGCTACTTCTAAAATGTTTTTTTCCGCTTCATTTAATAAAACTTCCACTTCGTCTTCCCTTGCATATCCTTCTGAAGCAATATGCGTTGCAGTACGAATTAGACGGCGCAAAATCGACTTTTCTTCTACGATTTTACCGTAATATTCTACGTTTGCAGCCGTTGGAACAGAGTTAGCTAAATCACTTAAATACGATACGCCGCCAACTTCTTCTAGGATTTTTTGGTCAGCTAATTCAGACGTTACCGTTACCAAATCAACCGGTTCACCTTGGTCAGAAAGTTTCAGCATACATGTAAAGATTTTCTGGTGCGATGCCCGGTAAAAATCTTCAGGTATTAGCAGTTCAGATGCTAAGGTTAAAGAAGAAGGCTCTAAGAAAATGGCCCCTAATAGCGCTTGCTCTGCTTCAATATTCTGAGGCGGAAGACGATCAGCAAAAAGATCACTCATATTTCTATGCCCCTCTTATATTCTTTCGTATTTTCTTTCATCATAAATGTTGGCGCGAACAAATACAAGTCCGCGCCAACCCTTTATATTATTTACCTATTTTTCAATCGTACGTTTATTTTTGTTCAGTCACATGTACCTTTACAGTAGCCGTTACTTCCGGATGTAATTTAACCGGTACATTTGTATAGCCTAATGCGCGAATGGCATCATTTAATTCAATTTTACGCTTATCTACTTTGATGTTATGCTTTTTCTTTAATTCCTCAGCAATTTGTTTGCTTGTGATAGAACCGAATAAACGGCCGCCTTCACCAGATTTTGCTTTTAATTCAACTGTTAGTTCTTCAAGAGTTGCTTTTAACTCTTTGTTTGCTTGAAGTTCTGCAGCTGCATCTTTTTGCTCTCTATTTTTTTGTGCTTCTAATACCTTCACATTACCGCCTGTAGCTTCAACAGCATAACCATTTTTTAATAAGAAGTTATGTGCATAACCGTCTGAAACATTTTTCACTTCACCTTTTTTGCCTTTTCCTTTTACATCTTTTAAGAAAATTACTTTCATGATTTTTTACCTCCATCTAAGTACTCGTCAATTGCTTGTTTAAGCCTTTCTTCAGCTTCATCCAAACTAATGTCTTGAAGCTGAGTAGCAGCATTCGTTAAGTGGCCTCCGCCTTGGAGACTTTCCATAATAACTTGTACATTGATATCTCCAAGCGATCTAGCACTAATGCCAATTAGATTATCCCGTCGCTTAGAAATAACAAACGAAGCAACCACTCCGCTGATTGAAAGCAGCGTATCTGCAGCTTGCGCGATTAACACTTGATCATACATTTTGTTCGGTTCAGCGCGTGAAATGGCAATACCTGCTGTATAAATCTCTGCATGTTCAATAAAGCGTGCTCGCTGTACATATTGTGTGATATCTTCTTTTAAAAACTTTTGAACAAGAACCGTATCTGCGCCTTGAGAACGTAAAAAGGACGCTGCATCAAACGTACGAGATCCCGTGCGTAATGTAAAGCTTTTTGTATCGACAATAATACCGGCTAAAAGTGCTGTTGCTTCTAGCATATCAATTTTAAATCGTTTTGGCTGGTATTCAAGAAGCTCAGTAACGAGTTCTGCTGTCGAGGAAGCATATGGCTCCATATAGACAAGAAGAGGATCTTCGATAAAGTCTTCTCCTCGTCTATGGTGATCAATGACCACGACATTTTCAATACGATTTAATAATCTTTCTTCAATAACGAGCGACGGCTTATGCGTATCTACTACTACTAAAAGAGTATCATCACTCACAAGATTTAAGGCTTCTTCAGGCGTAATAAATCTTTCCCACAGGCCTTCTTTCTTTTTAATCTCTTCTAGCATTCGCTGAACACCTGTATCAATATGATCAGGATCTAATACGATAAAACCATCTTTCTGATTTACTTGCGCTACTTTTAAGATCCCAATAGCAGCTCCTACAGCATCCATATCCGGATACTTATGACCCATGATAATCACTTTTCCACTCTCTGTAATGAGCTCTTTTAACGCGTGAGAAATAACTCTTGCACGCACGCGCGTCCGTTTTTCCATTGGGTTTGTCTTACCCCCAAAGAATTTCACTTTTCCATTCGGCTGTTTAATCGCTACTTGATCTCCACCACGACCCAAGGCCAAATCCAAGCTAGATTGAGCCAAAGCACCCAGTTCGGGTAAATCAGCCGCACCAGCCCCAATACCGATACTCAATGTAAGCGGTATATTTTGTTTAGACGTCTCTTCTCGAACTTGGTCTAAGATAGAAAATTTACTTCGCTCTAAATGAATTAAGATCTGTTCATTCATAATCGCAATAAATTTCTCAGAAGACGTACGTTTAATAAAAATACCGTATTCTTGAGCCCAACTATTTAACATAGAAGTTACTTGGCTATTCAAGTTACTTTTAACTTGATCATCCATTCCTTGTGTTAGTTCATCATAATTATCTAAAAAGATAATGCCTAAACTTGTTCGTTCTTCTTCATACAACTTTTCGATTTCTATTTGCTCTGTAATATCAAAGAAGTACAGTAAGCGCTCGTCTCGTTTAATAACCACTTTGAATTTCCGATCATGCAACGTGACAACTTCTGTTTCCACTTCTTGTTTGATCAGTGGAATAATACTCTCTGCTACATCGTATAATGATCTTCCCACTAGTGTATCTTCACCGAGACAAGATGCTAGAAAAGGATTGGTCCATTCAATTTGATATTCATCATTAAACAACATAATCCCAATCGGCATTTCCATTAATGCCTCTTCGCCTACTTTTTTCAGCCGATGAGACAGCATTGAAATATAGGTTTCAAACTCATCGGACAGCATTCGCTCCATTCTCATGTATAGAAAAAGACAGGCTAATAGTAATATAAAGCCTATCATTCCTATGATCCAATTATGATAGGTCACGATACCTACTAAAATCAGGGCTATACTATACAATGAGTAAAATGGATAGCGAATGACATTCTTTTTTGTAAAGACAGGCATCCATTTCAGCTCCTACTTTTTTAAGTTCCACAATATCTACTTTTTTGTGTCTAATTGTTTTCTTAAATTAAATCCTAAATCAATTATACCTAAGATGCGCACAATTTGAAGGATAATTGGAATAATTAATGCTAAAATTGTTACAACAATTGGAATTGCTTTCGCATACCCTTTTTGATGTGAGAAATAGAAAATAAAAGAGATCCCTTGTAACACTACTAGCATTTGCAGTCCCATCACGATGTTGATAATAGCTACGTACATAAATGTACCTTGTTCAATATTAAAAGATGGGAAGGATAAGATTAATGCAATCAAATAATACCATAGAATACTTTTAGGAAGTTTAAATTCACGAAAAGGCGGGAATGCTTGCACCTCATAACCTGTTCTTTTAAGAATAGGCGTAGCAATAAGCTGAGAGAAAAAGGCCAGAATAACTCCACCCATAACAATTAATAGAGGCAACAGATTTTTAAACATATCAAATGCATCTCTCATTTGGTCAATTTGAGATTCCTTAACGTCTTGTCCTAAACTTTTCATCATTTCAATACTTTGATTAATCGATTGATCTAAAGCATTATTTATTTGCTCCATTAAATTAACATTAAAAATGACATTTGCTCCTACGAACAATAAAAGTAAACCTAAACTAAATGCAACCGTGCCGCCTAGTAAAATGGTATACCTTTTTTGTTTTTGTCGGTAAAGCATTCCTATTGCTAATCCACCAATACCAAATACAAATGTAAAAGGAAGAGTCAATACATTTCCAAATAACAAAGTCAATAACAACCCTACTACCAAAAATAATATTGCCTTTTTCCACCCATGACGAACGGTATACACAATAAACGGAACAGCTAGCGCTAGTTGAAAAATGGCTCCTACAACAGGTATGTATAGTGAAAAAAGCAAAAGCGCCACAAACAGCGCTAACAGAGCTGCTCCTTCTGTAATATATCGAATTCCTTTCACAACTTCACCTCGTTGATATAGACTATTATTTATTTTATCGATTCAATTCATAAGAAGCAACTATTTGGCAAAAGAGCACCTATGTAATGTAAAAAGAGGCAGTAAGGATTCCCTTACTGCCTCTTTTTATACCGTTCATTATTCACCAGAAACATATGGTAATAATGCCATTTGACGAGCGCGTTTGATAGCGATCGTTAATTTACGTTGGTATTTAGCGCTTGTTCCAGTTACACGACGAGGTAAAATTTTACCACGCTCTGAAACGAATTTTTTAAGCATATCTACATCTTTGTAATCGATGTGAGTGATGCCGTTTGCTGTGAAGAAACAAACTTTACGACGTCTGTTGCGTCCACCTTTACGTCCACCTGCCATTTTGATACGCCTCCTTCCGCTTAAAAGTTTCTATAAAATTTTATACTCCGGATAATCTACTGCGAATTAAAACGGTAAATCGTCATCAGAAATGTCAATTGTCTCGCCATTATTTGCAAATGGATCATCATCAACGCGAGTATAACCTTGATTACCTGAGTTACGGTTCTGATTATCTCCAAATGGAGAGCCTTGTCCAGATCCTCCAGTGTTAGCAAAGTTACTGCGTTGCGTATCCCCACCGCCACTTTTCGGCTCTAAAAATTGCACACTTTCCGCTACAACTTCCGTTACGTATACACGACGACCGTCTTGTCCTTCGTAACTGCGAGATTGTAGTCGACCATCAACACCAGCTAAACTTCCTTTTTTAAGGAAATTGGCTGCATTTTCAGCCTGACGACGCCATACAACACAGTTGATGAAGTCAGCTTCACGTTCACCTTGCTGATTTGTAAATGTGCGGTTTACCGCTAAAGTGAATGTTGCAACCGCTGCTCCACTCGGGGTATAACGTAATTCAGGATCTTTGGTTAAGCGTCCTACGAGAATTACGCGATTCATCATCAGAACCACTCCTTAAGGAAATAAAACCCAATTTATTTAAACGTTTAATTATGCTTCTTGTTTAACAACGATATGACGGATAATGTCTTCGTTGATTTTCGCAAGACGATCAAATTCAGAAACTGCTTCTGAAGTAGCCGCCACGTCAAGAATCATGTAGTAACCGTCACGGAAATCATTGATTTCGTATGCTAAACGACGTTTACCCCATTCTTTAACATTTGCGATTTCAGCACCATTATCAGTTAATACGCCGTTGAAGCGCTCAACTAATGCTTTCTTTGCTTCGTCATCAATGCTTGGACGGATGATGTACATTACTTCATACTTTCTCATCACTGTCACCTCCTTTTGGTCTAACGGCCCGAAACGGGCAAGGAGCAATAAAATATTACTCACGAATTAAAATTATAGCACACTACCATAGGCAAAGCAATACGCATTGCGGGCTGTTTCGTAAATATATGCTAATATTTTCGCCAACGACAAAAGCCGAAAGAAGATATCTTCTTTCGGCTTTTAATCTTATACGTTAAAGCGGAAATGCATAACGTCTCCGTCTTTTACGATGTATTCTTTTCCTTCTAAACGTACTTTTCCAGCTTCACGAGCTGCTCCCATTGTTTTGGCAGCTAATAAGTCCTCGTATGATACTGTTTCCGCACGAATAAATCCACGTTCAAAATCTGTATGAATAATACCTGCACACTCAGGAGCTTTCATGCCTTGTGTGAACGTCCATGCGCGTACTTCTTGCTCACCAGCTGTAAAGTACGTAGCTAATCCAAGTAAATCGTAAGCTGCACGTACAAGCTGATCTAAACCTGACTGTTCAATGCCTAGTTCTTCAAGGAACATTGCTTTTTCTTCTCCTTCAAGTTCAGCAATTTCAGATTCAATGCGTGCGCAAACAACAATTACTTCTGCGCCTTCACTTGCCGCATACTCACGCACCTTTGCTACATATTCGTTAGCAGATGCATCGGCTACCTCGTCTTCAGAAACGTTTGCTACATAAAGAATAGGTTTGATCGTTAGCAAGTGAAATTGTTTTACTAACTTCATTTGTTCTTCTGTAAATGATACAGCACGAGCTGGCTGATCACTTTCAAATGCATTCTTTAGTTTCTCTAGAACTTCGTATTCATACATTGCTTCTTTATCTTTTTGTTTAGCCATTTTTTGAACACGGCCGATACGCTTCTCTACCGTTTCTAAATCCGCTAAAATTAATTCTAAATTAATTGTTTCAATATCTGAAATAGGGTCTACTTTTCCTGAAACGTGCGTGATGTTTTCATCTTCAAAACAACGTACAACGTGACAAATTGCATCTACTTCTCGAATATGAGATAAGAATTTGTTTCCAAGACCTTCACCTTTACTAGCACCTTTTACGATTCCAGCGATATCTGTGAATTCAAATGCTGTTGGAATTGTTTTTTTAGGTTTTACAAGCTCTGTAAGTTTTTGAAGACGATGATCAGGTACTTCTACAATACCCACGTTAGGATCAATCGTACAGAAAGGATAGTTCGCAGATTCTGCGCCCGCTTGTGTAATTGCATTAAATAATGTTGATTTTCCAACGTTCGGAAGACCAACAATTCCAGCTGTTAAAGCCATATATTTATTCACTCCTCTTTATATATCCGAAACAAGTTAACCTGTCACAATTATAGTGAGTCAACTTTTGAAATACAAGTTTAATAAAGAACCTTTAGTCGCATCATGTTAAGATACTTCATTTTGTCCCACCTTACAGTATAAGGCATAAACATAGAAAATGCATGAGGTTATTCCTCATGCTTTACAAGAATTTTTTTCATTTTACGTGCAAAATCACGTCTTGGAATCATTACGCTGTGGCCGCAGCCTTCACATTTAATGCGGATATCCATTCCCATTCGAATGATTTTCCATTCATTTGTACCGCAAGGATGAGGTTTTTTCATTTCCACAACGTCATTTAAACCAAATTCTTTTTCCGTCATCAGCTCTCTCCTCCTTATTTCCCTTTCAACGTCGACGAATGCTGTGCTTCTTCTGTACGATTATACATAACCATACGAGGAAATGGAACTTCAATGCCATGTTCATTTAACCTTGTACGCACTTCTTTACGAATCATACGGGAAATGTGGAAATGCCTCATTGGTTTTACTTCGCTGGTAATCCTCATCGTGACTTCAGTTGCATGGATATTTTGAACACCCAGCAATTCAGGCGTTTTAACCATATCTTCATAGCGACTTGGCAATTCTTCTAACAAATCTAAAATTACTTGTTCTGCTTTTTGTATGTTTTCTTCATAAGAAATGCTTACATCAACGAAAGCTACGCTGTTATGTAACGAAAAATTAGTGACCTCCACAATACTGCCATTGGGCAAAATATTAATTTCGCCTGTCCAACTCTTAATTTTTGTGGTTCGCAAACCAATTTCTTCCACAGTTCCCTCAAATGTTCCTACTCGAACATAATCGCCAACGGAGAACTGATCTTCAAAGATAATAAAAAATCCCGTGATGATGTCTTTCACTAAGTTTTGAGCACCAAACCCTACCGCGAGCCCTACAATTCCAGCCCCCGCTAGCAATCCACGGACATCTACCGATAATGTTTCTAAAATCATAACTCCCGCAACGAAATAAATAGCATAAGAAAAAATATTTTGGAGCAAACGGACCATCGTAGCTTCTCGTCGCTCAGAAATACGCAGAGGGCTATTTGTGCGAACCTCTACAAATTTATTTAACGCTTTCTTTCCAATCCGAATTAAAAACATGGAAATAAGTAGAATCAACAGAATTTTTATAAATCCCTCTCCAATATGTGCCCACGTTTCTTCTTGAAAAAATGGCTCAAACACGTTCTTAAAAACTGACTTCAGCGAATTCATACTACATGTAGCTCCTATCGTAACATAATCTACATACGAGAAAGTTTTAATCTATTGTAGCAAGTTTCTACGAACTTTTGTAGCGATTTCGAAATGGATACAATAGAACGGCTGTTACTAAAAATAAATTGACGATTCCATACATTGGATACAAAACGGCAATCAAAGTAGAAAAACCTAACTTTGTAAAGGGAATCATTAAAAGTAGCCAGCAGGCTGCCAGTTTCCAAAGAGATTGTACCTTTTCAGTATGAAAACGCGCGGTCAGTCCTAAGATTCCCGATACGGCTGTTGTATAAATTGCAATGAGCAAAACAATGCTCATTAAAAACAGCATTATATAAGGAAAATCTTTAAGAATAGCGAATAATGGAATTTCATAAGAAGAAAGAAGGCCTGAAACTTGAATAAGCGATTCATTATAAATAAAGGAGAGCCCTCCTAATAAAAAACCACTGCCAACGCTTGCAATATAAATCTCTTTTTTGCTTTTAATTTCCTTTCCAATTGTAGATAATACTGCGACAAGAGGAAGAATATTTAAAGCCGTAAAGGTAAAAGCAGCAGGCCAATTATGCTGAAGATGCCAATCATTTGCTCCAGGATGACGTAAAATAAATGTAAGAAGTACCCCAGCTAGTCCAATCATTAAGATTGGCATAACGAAAGAATTAATAGAAAGAAGCCCGTTTAATCCTCTTGAAAAAACAAAAACGATCAACGCACTAAGAGCGCCAATTCCCCACCAGTAAGGAACATGCCACATTTCCAATGTCGCCCCGCCGCCCGCGATCATAATCACCGTCGTCGTGAACAAATAAAAAACGATTAAAACATCGTAGGCTGCAGCCCATCTCTTTCCTATTAATTCAATTAGTACTGGGTAAAATTGATTGGTTCGGTAGCGATAGCTGATTTGCATAATTACATTGCAAGAAATCGCAAAAATAATAGAAAATAGAAAAATAGCAAGTCCGCTTTCTTCGCCAAAAAACTGCCATAGCTCTCTCCCTGAAGCATATCCAGCGCCTATCATGGTTCCCATAATTAAGAATATCCATTTACATCCTGCTCTCCACATCGATTTTCCCCCAATCCATGAAATATATGTATAGAATCTTCAAAATCTTCGTATACTGTTACTATTATGTATAAGGAGTGGACCCTATGAATTTAAAATCTCCCTTCTTTGAGAAGACACAACATTCAACCCGCGTATTTCATGATGAAGAATCTGCTACAAAGAAGCTGAGTACACAGTTACTATCTTTACTTCCAGCACAGAAAGACAGACCAATTGTTTTTGTATGTATTGGAACGGACCGTTCAACTGGGGACTCATTGGGTCCATTAGTCGGAACGAAACTGAACGAAAAAAAAGTTTCATCTTTTCACATTTTTGGAACGTTAGAAGAGCCTGTTCATGCTGTTAATTTGAAAGAAACGTTAAAACATATTCAAAAGCTCTTCCCTAATCCTTTTATTATTGGAATTGATGCTTGTTTAGGTCGTATGAAAAGCGTAGGCTCTGCATCACTTGGAATAGGACCGGTGAAACCAGGAGCAGGAGTTAATAAAGAATTGCCGCCAGTCGGGGATATTCATATAACAGGGGTTGTCAACGTGAGCGGATTTATGGAGTTTTTCGTCTTGCAAAATACGAGGCTTCACCTCGTTATGTGCATTGCCGATTTAATTGCGAAAAGTATTGAGACTGCGCACAACGAACGAGAGAAAGAGTTTAATAATTCTTCAGGTTACCAAACGGTAAGACATTATAAACAATAAAAAAGGTTGTCCTAAAACTAGGACAACCTTTTTTATACAGAAGATTTGTTAGTCTGAGAAAGATCGTTAAATAATTCAAGAAGACGGTTCAAATCTTCTTTAGAGAAAAATTCGATTTCAATTTTTCCTTTTTTCTTGCTTTGTGTAATGTGAACGGAGGTACCAAAACGCTCACGAAGCTGTGTTTCACTTTGTTTTATAAATAAGTCTTTATCTTTTTTAGTTTTTGATGTTTCACGTGGAACGGATTTATTTAAGTGGGCAATATAAGCCTCTAGCTGTCTGACATTTAATTGTTCCTTACGTATTTTTTCAACGACTTTAGGTAGAAGCGCTTTATTTTTTAAACCGACTAGCGTACGCCCATGGCCCATAGACAATTCATTAGTAGAAATGAGGGTTTGAATTTCCTCAGGCAGTTGCAAGAGGCGAACATAGTTAGCAATATGAGGTCGACTTTTTCCCAGTCGTGTAGCAAGTTGCTCCTGTGTCATATCGAGCTTATCCATAAGCAATTGATAAGCGGTTGCTTCTTCAATTGGCGTCAAATCTTCACGCTGTAAATTCTCTAACAAAGCTAGTTCCATCATTTGCTTTTCTGAAAAGTCTTTTATAATGACAGGAACAGTAGCAAGGTCGGCTTCTTTAGCAGCTCTAAATCGTCTTTCACCCGCTAAGATTTCATAGCCTTTAATGCTTTTGCGAGCTACAATAGGCTGTAAGATGCCATGATGTAAAATGGATTGCTTTAACTCATTAATTGCTTCTTTATTAAACGTTTTACGTGGTTGATAGGGGTTGGGTCTGAGTTCGTGAATAGCAACTTCCTGAATCGAATCATCAGCCTGTGCATCTAAGCCTGAAAATAAGGCATTAATTCCTTTCCCTAATCCTTTCGCCATTATAAATCACTTCCTTTGCAAGTTCCGTATAAACTGCGGCCCCTCTAGATCTTGCATCATATAAGATAATTGGTTCACCATGACTAGGTGCTTCACTCAAACGAACATTTCGAGGAATAATCGTTTGATAAACGCGATCTTGAAAGTACTTCTTCACTTCTGCTGTTACCTGCAGTCCTAAATTCGTCCGTGCGTCAAGCATAGTCAGCAATACACCTTCGATACGCAGTTGATTATTCAAATGTTTTTGGACTAATCTAACGGTATTTAGCAATTGACTTAACCCTTCAAGCGCATAATATTCACACTGTACAGGTATTAAAACAGAATCAGCTGCCGTTAACGCATTTAGTGTCAGTAAACCAAGAGAAGGGGGACAATCAATAATAACATAATCAAAGTGATCTTTCACCGTTTCTAAAGCTCTCTTAAGTCGAACTTCACGTGAAATAGTCGACACTAATTCAATTTCTGCACCAGCTAATTGAATGGTCGCGGGAATGATTGATAAATTTTCGACGGCTGTTGAACGAACAACGTTCTTAGCTTCCATATCTTCCACGATTACATTATAAATACATTCATCTACATCTGCTTTATCTATGCCAACTCCACTCGTAGCGTTACCCTGGGGATCTCCGTCTACAAGTAGAACCTTTTTTCCTTGTTCAGCTAAACAAGCTCCTAAATTAACAGCGGTTGTTGTTTTTCCAACTCCGCCTTTTTGATTCGCAACTGCCACAATTTTCCCCATGTTGTCACCTACTTTCATTTCCATCCCATTTGTCCAGACAGTTTAATTGTTCATTGAATTTTCTGACGAAAAACTTTGATAAAAAAGCCTCATCAAAAAAAGATGAGGGCTATTTCTTTATTTTTTCGGAATCTTAATAGTAAACTGAAAATATTCATCAAACTCTTCTTCTTCCGTGTTTAATGAAATACCGCTGTCACTAACCATTGTCAAGGATTGACGAATTGTATTCATTGCGATACGCGTATCTTTACTAAACGCTTTTCTTTTTGCTTTTGGCTTTTTAACCTGCGTTTCTAACAATTTAACTACTCGATCTTCCGTTTGTTTTACATTTAATTGTTTTTCAATAATCTCAGCTAATACTTGAAGTTGTTTTTCTTGATTTTTGAGGGGAATGAGCGCTCTTGCATGTCGCTCTGTAATCAATTTTTGTTTGATTGCTTCTTGTATTTCAACAGGAAGCTTTAACAAACGAAGCTTGTTTGCAATTGTGGATTGGCCTTTTCCTAAACGTTGAGCTAATGCCTCTTGGGTAAGATTATGTAACTCAATTAACTTTGCGTAGGCTAGTGCTTCTTCGACAGCCGTTAGCTCTTCACGTTGTAAGTTTTCTATTAAAGCCACAGAGGCCGTTTCTGTATCGTTAAAATGTTTCACAATTGCAGGAACCGTATCCCACCCTAAGCTTTGTACAGCTCTCCACCGGCGTTCTCCAGCAATTAATTCGTATTCTTCGCCCTCAGTCGGTCGAACCACAATAGGTTGAATAATACCGTGTGTATGAATAGTAAGAGCTAGCTCTTCAATTTTTGCTTCATTAAACACAGTACGCGGCTGATAACGATTCGGAATAATACTTGAAACCCTAATTTGTTTTACTTCATCTCTTAAAACTTTTTCGACATTTTCATCTTGGACAGTTTCAATCTCTACATGAATATCCTCATCTTTTTCTTTTAAATTAAAAAAACGTGAAAAAGCAGATTTCATAGTCCCACACCACCTTCAGGAAAATCCCGCCTTAAACTAATTCGATGTTTTTTAATCATATCCTGCTTTCTAAACAGAAAATATAGAGAAGAAAATGTTTCATATGAAACATTTTCTTCTCTATCTATTTAATGCCTACTCTAGTGGAAGCTTAACTGGGGTACCAGGTTTTCTAGGATATTTTTTAGGCGTTTTCTTTATTTTGTCTATTAAAATAATGTAACGTTCACTTTGCTCCAAAGGCAATTGGAAATGTTCAATCGAATTCACTTTTCCACCTAATACTTGGAATGATTTTTCTCCATTTTTTAATTCCTCAGGGGCAGAAGCACCTTTCATTGCTAAAAAGCGTCCTTGTTCTTTAACAAGCGGTAAGCAAAATTCATTGAGAACCGAGATACGTGCCACGGCTCTTGCCGTTACAAGATCGAATGACTCGCGAATCGTTTCTTTTTTACCAAATGTTTCAGCTCGATCATGACATAGTGTGACATTGTCTAGTTCAAGCTCATTTACAAGATGCGTTAAAAACGTAATACGCTTTTGTAACGAATCAACGATTGTTACATGCAAATGCGGGAAGCAAATTTTGATCGGAATACTTGGAAATCCTGCTCCTGCACCTACATCACACATGGATTCAATTTCTGTAAAGTCTTGAAAAAAAGCAGCTGAAATAGAATCGTAAAAATGCTTTTCATACACTTCACCGTGATCAGTGATAGCAGTTAAATTCATTTTTTCGTTCCATTCCACTAAAACTTGATAATACTTTTCAAATTGATTCAGCTGTTTAGAAGAAAGAGAAATTCCCTTTTCTTCTAATAGCTGTTGAAACTGTTGAATATTCATTGAGTTTCCCTTTCTTCGCGCCTAAGAGTTTTAATCATTTGATACTTTAGCGATGCGCCCTTGTTCAATATAAACAAGCAAGATTGAAATATCAGCTGGGTTGACTCCCGAAATACGTGAAGCTTGCGCTACCGTTAGTGGACGCACTTGGTTTAATTTTTGACGTGCTTCTGTAGCTAAACCGTTAATTGCATCATAATCGATATAATCAGGAATCTTTTTGTTTTCTAACTTCTTCAAACGTTCAACTTGCTGAAGTGATTTCTGAATATATCCTTCGTATTTCACCTGGATTTCTACTTGTTCAGCTACTTCAGGATCTACCGTCTCATCAGCTGGTGCTAATTGATGAATATGAGTATATGTCATTTCAGGACGGCGAAGTAAATCTGTCGCACGAATGCCATCTTTTAATTCACTGCCGCCAGCTTCTTTAATCAGTTGTTGAACAGCTTCATTCGGCTTAATTATAAAGGAGAAAAGACGTTTCTTCTCTTGCTCGATTTCCGCTTTCTTTTGTTTAAATTTAGCATAGCGCTCATCGCTGATTAATCCTAGTTCACGACCAATTTCAGTAAGGCGTAAATCAGCGTTATCGTGACGAAGCAATAAACGATATTCTGCACGAGACGTTAGTAGACGATACGGTTCATTTGTTCCTTTTGTTACTAAATCATCCACCAATACACCGATGTAAGCATCAGAACGTCCTAAGATGACTTCTTCTTGTTCCAGCGCTCTTCTTCCCGCGTTAATTCCAGCAAGAAGACCTTGGCCTGCAGCTTCTTCATAACCAGATGTTCCGTTAATTTGTCCAGCCGTATAAAGATTTTTAATTTTCTTCGTTTCAAGCGTTGGCCATAACTGAGTCGGAACAATTGCATCATATTCAATAGCATAGCCCGCACGCATCATTTGGACTTTTTCAAGGCCCGGAATTGTCGCAAGCATTTGACGCTGTACGTGCTCAGGAAGACTTGTTGACAATCCTTGAACATATACTTCTTGCGTGTTTCGTCCTTCTGGCTCTAAGAAAATTTGGTGGCGCGGTTTATCATTAAAGCGCACAACCTTATCTTCAATAGATGGACAGTAGCGCGGTCCAGTACCTTTGATCATCCCAGAATACATAGGAGATAAGTGGAGGTTCTCGTCAATAATTTGATGAGTTTGTTCACTTGTATATGTTAACCAGCAAGGCAGTTGATCTGTAATGTACTGTGTTGTTTCGTATGAGAAAGCACGAGGTACATCATCCCCAGGCTGAATCTCTGTTTTGCTGTAATCAATAGTGGAGCTGTTAACACGCGGTGGAGTTCCGGTTTTAAAACGGACCATGTCCAGTCCTAACTCCTCTAAGTGTTCAGAAAGCTTAATAGCAGGTTGTTGATTGTTAGGACCGCTTGAATATTTTAGTTCACCTAAAATAATTTCCCCGCGTAAGAATGTTCCTGTCGTAATAACAACTGTTTTCGCTTTATACACAGCTCCTGTTTGAGTGACAACGCCCGTACATACGCCATCTTCTACAATTAACTGTTCTACCATGCCTTGCATAAGCGTTAGGTTTTCTTCATTTTCTAACGTTTTTTTCATTTCATGCTGATAAGCAAATTTATCTGCTTGAGCTCTAAGTGCTCGAACGGCTGGACCTTTTCCTGTGTTTAACATTCTCATTTGAATATGAGTTTTATCGATATTTCTACCCATTTCTCCGCCAAGAGCATCAATTTCACGTACTACAATACCTTTTGCAGGGCCGCCTACAGAAGGGTTGCACGGCATAAACGCCACCATGTCTAAGTTAATGGTCAGCGTTAACGTTTTAGCACCCATACGCGCAGAAGCAAGCGCCGCTTCACAGCCTGCATGACCTGCTCCAATGACAATAACATCATATTGTCCACCTTCATATTGCATAATAGTAGCCTCCTTTAATAATCTATTTTCCTAAACAGAATTGAGAGAACAACTGATCAATTAAGCTTTCGTGAACAGCATCACCAATAATTTCACCTAATAGTTCCCACGTTCTTGTTAAATCAATTTGAACGATATCGATTGGAACGCCACTCTCAATGCCTGTGATGGCCTCATCGATAGCCCCTCTTGCTTGCGTTAAAAGCGCAATATGTCTCGTATTAGACAAATACGTTAAATCTTGAGATTCAATTGTTCCTTCAAAGAAAAGAGCTGCGATTGCTTCCTCAAGCTGATCTACTCCTTGTTCTTGAAGGAGAGAAGTTGTCACTACTGGATGATTACCAGCAAATTGCTGCACTTCCTCTAGATTAATTTTTTGCTCAAGATCTGTTTTATTCACAATTACGATAACATCCATGCCTTTTACAGCTTCAAATAGTTTTTTATCTTCATCCGTTAGTTCTTCATGGAAATTCAGTACAAGCAAAATTAAATCTGCTTCTTTCAAATACTGACGGGAGCGTTCTACACCAATTCGTTCTACAATATCTTCTGTTTCACGAATTCCAGCTGTGTCAACTAATCGTAGAGGAACTCCTCGCACATTGACATACTCTTCGATTACATCTCGCGTCGTTCCAGGAATGTCTGTGACAATGGCCTTTGCATCTTGCACTAAACTATTTAGAAGAGAAGATTTCCCTACATTAGGACGTCCAATAATAACCGTGGCCAATCCTTCTCTTAAAATTTTCCCTTGATGAGAGGTTTGAAGAAGCTTATCAATTTCTTGGCGTACATTTGAAGCTTTTTCAATTAACACTTGGTGAGTCATTTCCTCTACATCGTCATATTCTGGGTAGTCAATGTTTACTTCTACATGGGCAAGTGTTTCGAGAATTTCTTGACGTAAATGACGTACTAGCTTGGACAAACGCCCTTCCATTTGGCCGATCGCCATATTCATCGCTTTATCTGTTTTGGCACGAATTAAATCCATTACAGCTTCTGCTTGTGATAAGTCTACTCGACCATTTAAAAATGCTCGTTTTGTAAACTCACCCGGCTCAGCTAAACGGGCACCATTGGCAATAACTAACTGCAGCACACGATTAACGGATACGATTCCGCCGTGACAGTTAATTTCAATAATGTCTTCTCTGGTAAATGTTTTGGGACCTTTCATAATGGAAAGCATTACTTCTTCAACGACTTGCTCCGTCTTGGGATCTACGATATGACCGTAGTGAATAGTATGAGAAGCTACTTCTGTTAATCGTTTATTCGAAACGCTTTTAAAGATACGATCTGCAATTGTAATTGCTTCTTCACCACTCAGGCGGACAATGGCAATAGCTCCTTCTCCCATTGGTGTAGAAATGGCCGCAATTGTATCAAAATCTAACACCAACTTCACCTCATTTCATTTTATAAACCTTTTATTTTAAACGACGTTATATACTATCATCGTTAACAATTTTACACGAACAAAAACATCTATTTTAAAGCCCATGATTTGTATGAACCAAATAAATAGAATACCACAATTCACTGATTTGGAACATCTCTAACGTTTCTTACGTTATACACAGTAAGAAAAACAGGCAGTATGTACTATTTTAACTTATCCACATGTGAATAACAACGTATGCATCTTGATTTTTTTGAACGCTTGGTTAATAAAAGTAAGCACATAAAAAAGCACTAGCTATTTTGCTAGTGCTTTTTGGCAACTGGCTGAACCAAAATACTTCTTTTGGGCTCTTTGCCAACAGATCTCGTCTCAACTAAAGAATTTTTAGCTAACGCTTGATGAATCATTTTTCTTTCATGAGAAGGCATTGGTTCTAGTTGAACAGACCGATTCGTTTTAATCGCCTGATTAGCTATTTTTAATGCCAATTTTTCGACCATTTCTTTTCGCTTTTCTCGGTAGCCTTCTGGATTCAATACAACATTTAAAAATTGCTGACTGTATCGATTAGCTACCAATTGTGTGAGAAGCTGGAGCGCATTTAGGGTTTGTCCATGTTTTCCAATCAACACCCCTGCTGAATCGCTACTAATCTCAATTATGCAGTTTCTCGAGGTTTTTTTGACGTTCGTATGAATCGAAATCCCCATTTCACGGCTAACATTTGTAATAAAATGAACCGCTTCCTCTACAGGGTCAACTATTTTTGTAACTTTTACAACTGCGGGTTTTCCCTTAAAGATTCCTAGGAATCCTTTTTTCCCTGGTTCAATTATTTCTACATTTGTTTGATTTCGCTCTACTTCTAAAGCATCTAATGCTTCTTGAACAGCAGCTTCAATCGTCTGGGCCGTAATTGTGATTTCGTTCATTTTTTAACCCCTTCAATATTCGCTTGTTTTAAGTCTGGCCCTTTAATGAAGTAGGTTTGAATAATCATAAATAGATTTCCCACTACCCAATAAAGAGATAAGGCGGCTGGAAAATTGATTGCAAAAACCACAATCATGATCGGCATAACCCAAAGCATCATAGCCATTTGAGGATTTTGATTTGCATTTCCGGCCATCATCATCTTTTGCTGAATAAACGTTGTGATTCCTGCGACAATTGGTAAGATAAATAGCGGATCACGCGCACCTAAATCAAACCATAAAAAGCTGTTGTTTGCGATTTCCGACGTTCGTGTAATCGCGTGGAAAATCCCAATAAGAATGGGCATTTGAATTAGAATTGGGAAGCACCCAGCTAAAGGATTTACTCCGTAAGTTTGGAATAATGCCATCGTTTCTTTCTGCAATTGCTGCTGCGTCTGGGCATCTTTTGAACTGTACTTCTCCTTTAACTTCTGCATTTCGGGCTGAAGCATCTGCATTGCTTTCGTGTTTCTCATCTGTTTAATCATAAGCGGCAAGATAAGTAAGCGAATCAGGATTGTGACAACGATGATCGCAACTCCATAGCTTTTAAATACCTCCGCCAGATACGTAATGACCAATGATAGCGGATACACAACATACTCATTCCAAAAACCTTTACTATCATCTGTAATAGGTTGGTTAATTTCCGTACAACCCGCCAAAACAGTTAATAGAAAGATAAGTGTTATCCCTAAAAACAACTTCTTCTTCACCTGTTTTTCCTCCTTCTACATGTTCACCTTTCAATTCTGAAAGTGCGTCAAAATCCATTATATAAGGATGCGGTAGAAAAACAACAGCTATTAAAGGCTTTTCTTCTATTGTTTATTAATCGTTTTGTCTATGTGTAAGTAATTTGCCACGCTTAAAGACATGCTGCAAGCTGCTTTTAATTTCTTCATAGCTCATCGTTGCAGCAGGCTGCCTTGCAATTACAATATAATCTTTGTCTTGCTTTAAATACGGTGTGAATTCAAACATAATTTGTTTAGCAAGGCGCTTAACTCGATTACGAGTCACGGCATTTCCAATCTTTTTGCCCACGGAGAATCCTACGCGGAAATGTTCTTGATCCGGTTTGTCTAGAACATACAAGACAAATTGGCGATTCGCTACGGACTTGCCCTTTTTAAAAACTGTTTGAAATTCATCATTCTTTTTTATACGATATCTTTTTTTCATTTTTAACAACTCCTGCCCTTTTTCAGGTCATGCTCTTATGTAGTCCCTACAGGAACAGAGGTGATTTTAGCCTTATAAAGCGAAAAAAGACCACTGGCGTCAGTGGTCTATTATGCTGATAATACTTTTCTTCCTTTACGACGACGACGAGCTAAAACTTTACGTCCATTCGCTGAGCTCATACGAGCGCGGAAACCGTGTACTTTACTGTGCTTACGTTTGTTTGGTTGGTAAGTTCTTTTCATCTATAAACACCTCCTCGAGGAATAACTGAAAAAGACAGTCCTTGCAATTATAATGAAAAGACTAAGAAGATGTCAATGTTATTTAAAAAATAAAATTTTCAATCTCTTGGTTTCATTATCTGTTTTACTCAATCTTCTTCATTCTAATATCTTTATAACCCAATTGTCTATACCTAATCAATAAAATTCATTGATTTATTAAAGAAAAAATTTTTCCTTTTCATCACTTTTTCTTTCTCTACCAGCTGCGATCACATCGTTACTGAACAAAACTACAACAATAAATGTTATAAAAAGCCTCTTTTTTATTCAAATTCTTCTCTTAAACCTTTGTGGATAAGTTTTTTCGACATTTTTCTACTTCTCCATTCCTTATCGACAACTCATGCACACTATCTTGTGTTGTGGAAAACTTTTCTCCACAAGGTGTAGTGATTGTGGATAAGTTTCGAAAATTCATTGCATCATGCCGAATTCTTTGATATTATATTTTTGTTTTCACTCTTAATTACTTTTCCACAGTTGGTTTTTATCCACAAACTGTGGACAACTTGTGGACATCATTTCCACTATCACTGTATAAAGTTATCCACACCATGTGGAATCTGTCGAATAGTCGACTTTCTTCTATAATATATATTTACCCACATAATAGCAATTGTATAAATATAAATTTTTTATGCATAAGGTTTTGTACAGGTTGTACAAGAGTTGTACAAAGCGCATGAAAGCTAGAAAAAGGAGGGATTGCTCG